>NZ_JAMZEB010000002.1:7972500-10800000 GCF_024172165.1 Nonomuraea thailandensis
CTTTCGGAGACAACCCCTCTAACTTACCAGCCGATCCGAGTGGACGCGCACGCCACACCGTGGAGGTGAAGTCTGGAGGTGGCCCCCGAGTGGGGCCGGCGATCACGCCGCCCCCGTGGGACTGCTGAACTCTATGTACGCCTACGGGAACCGTCAAATCGATGGTTCGCCCCGCGCACACGGGTAGGAACGGGTGCGTGCGAGATCAATCCGTGCCCAGGGCGCTCATCATCCTGGTGGGCATCGCCGCCGCGGTGGTCGTGCTCTTCGGCATCCGCGAGGTCGCCCCGATCGCCGGCCCCGTGGTGCTCGCGCTGGTGCTCGTCATCGCCGTCTCCCCGGTGCGCGGCTGGCTTCAGGCCAGGAGCGCCCCGGTCTGGATCCAGGTCGCCGTGCCGTTCCTCATCGTCGTGCTCGTGCTGCTCGGCATGGTCGCCATCCTGACCATCTCGGTCACCCAGCTCGTCGCCCTGCTGCCCGCGTACACCGACCAGTTCGAGCAACTGCTCGCCGACTCCGAGCGGTGGGCGGCCACGCACGGGCTCAGCAACGACGTGCTCAACAAGGGGCTGCAGGCGTTCGACCCCGGACGGGTGCTGGGGCTGGCGCAAACTCTGCTCGGCAGTTTGATCGGCATTCTGTCCGCGCTGTTCCTCATCGTGGTGTTGTTGCTGGCGATGTCCCTGGACGCGCCGATGACGGCGCGCATTCTGACCACGGGGGAAGGCAGCCGGCCGCAATTGGTGACCGCGCTCGCCATGTTCGGCCACAAGACCCGGCGTTATTTGATCGTCTCCACCGTGTTCGGGCTCATCAACGCGATCCTGGACATGGTCGCCCTGTCGTTGCTGGACGTGCCGCTGCCGCTGCTCTGGGGCGTGCTCGCACTCATCGCCAACTACATCCCGAACATCGGTTTCGTCATCGGCCTGTTGCCGCCCGCCATGCTCGCCCTGCTGGACGGCGGTGTGAAGACGATGCTGCTGGTGATCGCGGCCTATATCGTCATCAATGTCGTGACGCAGTCTTTCATTCTGCCGAAATTCCTGGGCGACGCGGTCGGGCTCTCGACGACGATGACGTTCATCTCGCTCATCGTGTGGACTTTTGTGCTGGGGCCGCTGGGCGCGATTCTGGCCATTCCCCTGAGCCTGCTGACGCGGGCCTTGCTGATCGACAGCGATCCGAGCGCGAAATGGGTGCAGGCCCTGGTGTCGGGGCGGCTGCCCAGCGGGTGAGCTCAGAGCAGGCGGCTCAGGGCAGGCGGCTCAGGGCAGGCGGCTCAGAGCAGGCGGCTCAGCCGCACGCCGCTGAGGCGCTTGACGTCGTTGGCCAGGTGGGCCTGGTCGGCATAGCCGGCCGTGACCGCCACCTCCGCCAGAGGGGTGCCCGCGCGGGCCAGCCGCAGCGCCCGCTGGAAGCGGACGATGCGCTGGAGGGTCTTGGGCGCGTAGCCGAAGGCGAGCAGGCTGCGGCGCTGGAGCTGGCGTTCGCTGTAGCCGAGGTCCCAGGCCACCTCCGCCACCGAGCGGCCCCTGCCCAGGGCGGTGGCGATCGCGGGGGCGGCGGGGTCTACGGACGGCGAGCCGGCCGAGGCTGCCAGACGCCGGCCCACCGCCGTCTGCAGGAGCCGGACCCTGGCTTCCACCTGCGCCCGCAGGCCCGGTGGCGCCGCCTCGGCGGGCCAGGTCTGCGCCGCCTTCGTGAGCTCGGCCAGGAGACCGGGCCCCACGGGCAGGTCGCTCAGCCGCACGCGGCTGTCGCGCAGCTCCTGGAGCGGCACGCCGAAGAAGCCGCCCACCGCGCCGGGCCTGAACCGCACCCCGGCCAGCGTCTCCCCGGCCTCCAGCGCCGCCGGCATGGGCCCCGTGTCAGGGCCCGCGACGTACAGGCCCTCGGCCCCCCAGATGAGGTCGACGCACGCGTCGGGCACCACGAGCTGCGTGAAGGCGGCCTCGCTGACGCGATGCCACCCGCAGGCGAGGCGGCCGGCCAGGCCCGCGCTCGGCGGCCGTTCCACGTACATACTCCCAACGTACGCGAGGCCTCCGACAGAACGCCTCTCACCCGGGAAGCCGCCCGTAGGCGCGCAGGGTGCTGAGGTTCTGCAGGGTGATGTAGCCGCCCCACTCGTGCGCCACCAGCGGCGTCCACATCGGCCAGTTCCCGCTCCAGCCGCCGTCGGCCGACTGGCCGGCCAGCATCGCGTCGAGGTTGGCGTCCAGGACGTCCTGCGTGAACAGCGGCAGCCGCGACGGCCTCGGCGCGAAGTCCAGCGGGAAGTGCACGTGCCCGGAGGCGGTCAGGTCGAAGGTGACGGCGGCGAGGATGGCGTCGCGCAGCCGCGCGAACTCCGACTCCGCGCGCGCCCTGTCGGGCACCCAGCTCAGGAACGTCAGCGCCGCGCGAGCCCCGTACGGCTCGAACTCCTTCTGCGCGTAGAGCTTCGACCAGCAGAAGTCGGTGGCGGCGTCCAGCCAGGGATGGGTGACGGCGTGCTTGTGCAGCAGGCCGGCGATGGGGGCGGTGGGGTTGAGGTCGCCCGGCGGATCGTCCCCGGTCTCCCACCAGGGCGCGCGCAGGGTGTCCCGCACCGAGGGCAGCACGAACGGCACGCCACCGTCCCCCGTGGTGATGGAGGACAGGTACTTGCAGGCGGCGGGCACCATCGGCGAGTCGAACGCGTCCAGCTCGTCGAGGATCCAGAACGCCACCTCGACCGGCTGCGGCTGGCTGCCGGAGCCGCGCAGGTCGGGTTCGAGGGCGTTGCCGAAGCCGCCGTCCTCGTTCTGGTAGCAGCTCAGCACGTCGAGCACGCGAGCGCGCGAGCCGCCCCTGAACAGCGCCTCGAAGCGAAGCCTGTCGATCAGTCTCGCGTGGTGGTGCAGGTACAGCTCCGCCCTGTCGAGCATGTCCATGGCGGCGGTCCTTCCGTTAGGGGTGTCGACCGCGAAGCTATCCCCTTGCCGGGGCCGTTCTCTTGTAACAATCGGACACGTGGAGCAACGGCGATGGGACATCGACGAGCGGTTCACCGGCGTCGGCGACGCGGCGGCGATGGTGCCCGCCGTGGAGCGGCTCGGGGAGATGATGCGCACCGACGGGTGGGTGACGGAGGAGCCCGAGGCGCATCTCCTGCCGCACCTGCGGGCCGTGCCCGGCTGGGAGCTGCTGGGTGAGCGGCTGCTCGACGACGGGTTCTACGAGGTGCGGGCCCGGCCCGAGGAGGCGCTGGAGGGCGTGGACGTGCTGCGGGCCGTGATCAGGCTGCTGTCGGTGATCGCCGAGCCGTCCTTCCTGGTACGGCAGGCCGGCGACGACGCGTACGAGTGCGTGACGGGCGTGATGCCCGGCGACCCTCCGGGGATGTACAGGTCGCACGGGCACCTCGTCCGCGTCATCGTGGTCACCGGCGGCTAGCTACGGCGTCGCCAGGGCCTCCGTGGGAGACATCCGGGCCGCCCGCACCGCCGGGTAGAAGCCGGCGACGCCCCCGATGACGAGCGTGGCCACGACACCGCCCGCCATGGCCCACACCGGCACGATCGCGGGCCATCCCTGGATGCCCGCGTACGCGGCGGTGACGCCGATGCCGAGCAGCACCCCGCCGACCCCGCCGATGGCCGACAGCAGCAGCGACTCGGCGAGGAACTGGACGCGGATCTGCCCGCGGGTGGCGCCCAGGGAGCGGCGCAGCCCGATCTCCGCGCGGCGCTCCAGGACCGAGATCACCATCGTGTTGGCCACGCCGACGCCGCCGACCAGCAGCGCGACGCCGCCGAGGCCGAGCAGGAGGGCGTTCAGGGTGGCGTCGGTGGCCTGTTTGGCGGCCAGCACGTCGGAGGGCCGGGAGACCTCGACCTCGTTGGGCTGCTCGGGGTTGGCGGTGGCGGCGAGCACGCCGCGCACCTCGACGACGTGCGCCTCCTGCGCCCTGGCGTAGATGGTGGTCGCGTACCCGTCGAAGCCGAGCCGTTCCTCCGCGGCGGGCCAGCCGACGAGGGCGGCCGAGTCGAGTTCGGGCGCCAGCGGGGCGGGGGCGAGCACGCCGACGACGGTGAACCACTGCCCGCCGAGCCAGACCCGCTGGTCGGGGCCGGCGTGGACGACGCCGAGCCGGTCGGCGGCCTTGGCTCCGAGCACGGTGGCCGGGTAGCCGTGGGTGGCCTCGTTCAGCCAGGCGCCGGCGGCGACGGTGGCGCCGACGTCCCCGATCAGGTCGAGGCGGGCGGCGGTGACGGAGATGCTGCCGGTCTCGGCCTCGGGGACGTGGTCGTTGCGGTAGACCTTGGCCGGGGTGGTGCCGGTCGCGGTGACGGCGGTGACGGGGGCGATCTGGCCGATCATGCCCTCGGCCTCGGCCGGCAGGTGCGACGCCTCGCCGAACAGGGTGTTGCCGGGCGACACGGTGAGCAGGTTCGTGCCGAGCGCGGCGAGCTGGCGGTTGAGGTCCTCCTGGCTGGAGGCGGAGATGCCGACGACGCCGAGCATGGCGGCGATGCCGATGGCGATGCCGAGGGCCGACAGGAACACGCGCAGCGGCCTGGCGCGCAGGCCCGCGCCGCCGACCTTGACGACGTCGCGGGGCCGCAGGCGCGCGGGCACGAGGACGGTCCGGTCCGGGCTCACGCGCGTGCTCCGTCCAGGACGCGGCCGTCGAGCATCTCCACCTGGCGGGGCAGGGAGGCGGCGATGTCGCGGTCGTGGGTGATGACGACCACGGTGGTGCCGGCCGCGTTCAGCTCGCGCAGCAGCGCCATCACGCCGGCTCCGGAGCGGGAGTCGAGGTTGCCGGTCGGCTCGTCGGCCAGCAACAGGCGCGGGCCGCCGGCGACGGCGCGGGCGATGGCGACGCGCTGCCGCTCGCCGCCGGACAGCTCGTGCGGCCGGTGGCCGACCCGGTGCCCGAGACCCACGCGTTCCAGCGCCTCGTACGCCCGCGAGCGCCGCTCGCGCGGTGACGGGCCGGCGTACAGCAGGCCGTCGGCCACGTTGTCCAGGGCGGGCACCCCGGCGGCCAGGTGGAACTGCTGGAAGACGAAGCCGATGACGTTCGCGCGCAGGGCGGAGAGCTGCCTGTCGGTGAGCGTGAGCACGTCGTGCCCGGCGATGCGGACGGTGCCGCCGGAGGGCCGGTCGAGCGTGCCGAGCATGTTGAGCATCGTCGACTTGCCCGAGCCGGACGGGCCGACGATGCCGACGAGCTCGCCGTGGTCGATGCCCAGCGAGACCCCGTGGAGCGCGGCCACGTCGCCGTAGTGCTTGCTGACGTCGCGCAGCTCGGCGATCACGTGGGCACCGCCACGGTGGCGCCCTCGGGCACGCCCTCGACCTCGACCTTGCCGTCGGCGAACATGCCCACCTCGACCGCGGTGTAGCGGGTGGACCCGCCCTCCACGACCTGGACGCCGTAGCCGCCCTCGGCCAGGGCGAGCAGCGCTCCGACGGGGACGGCCAGGACGTTCTCGCGCCGCTCGGAGACGATGGTGACGTCCACGGGGGCGGCGTCGTACGGCTTCCTCAGCCCGCTCACCGACACCTTCACCTCGACGGTGGCGACGGTGTCGTTGCCGCTGGTGGTCTCGGTGGCGACCTTGCCCACGCCGCTGACCTCGCCCTTCACGGTGGCGCCGTCGGGCAGCTCGACGGTGGCCCGCATGCCCTTCTTGACGAGGTGCTCGTCGGCGACGTCGAGGGCGACGTCCACCTCGCGGGTGGTGCCGGTGGCGTCGAGCACGGGCCCGCTCGCGGTGTCGCCGAGTGCCTTGCGCAGCTCGGCGACGCGGATGCGGCCGTCGGCCACGACGACGTCGCCCGGCCGCACGGTGCCGGTGACGTCGAGGCCGAGGTCGTCCTGCCAGTCCTCGACCGCCTCCCTGGTGGCCCAGGTGAACTGGCCGTCCACGTCGAAGCCGTCGTAGCCGAGCTTGTCCAGGTTGCGTTCGAGCAGCTCGACGTCCTTGCCCTCGACGCCGTCGCGCAGCTCGCGGTACAGGGGCATGGTGCCGTACAGGAGGGGGCGGCGGTCGGCGTCGACGCTGTAGACGGCGTGCCCCCTGGTGATGGTGGATCCCTCGGCGGGCAGCCAGGTGATCGTGCCCTGGGACTTGGCGGCGACCGTGAAGGGGTCGCCGTAGCCGAGGGTGCCGTCCACGGTCTTGGTCTCGGTGAGCGTGGTGCGGGTCACCTGGGCGGTGGCCGGAGGGGTGCGGCCCGCGACGGCCGTGCCGGCGCTGCCGCCGCCGAAGCCCACCGCGGCGGCCGCGACGGCGGCGGCGAGCAGCGCGGCGCCGCCCGTCCAGGCCAGGGCCCGCAGCGGGCCGCGCCGTCGCGGCGGCAGGGCGCGCAGGGCGGGTGCGGCCCGCTCGACCTTCGTCACTTGCCCGCTCCCATCTTGGGGAAGGAGCCGCGGCAGGTTTCGAAGGCCTTCTGGAACGCGGGGTCGTCGCGCTTGATCTTGCCCGCGCCGCCGCCGAAGGTGCCGTCGGGGCTGGGGTCGGGCATGTCCACGCCGTTGTCCCGCATGCACTTGGCGAACTCGCGCAGCTTCTCGACGTCCTCCGGGGTGGCCTCCCTGCGCTCCTTGAACGGGGAGAGGTGGCGGCAGGCCTCGATGGCCTCCTTGGTCCTGCCGTCGGCGCCCTTCTGGGCCAGCACGGCGAGCCCGCCGCTGCCGTCGGGCTGCGGGTCCTCCATGGGCACGCCGTGCTCGCGCATGCACTGGGCGAACTTCCTGCCCTGTTCCTGCGGGTCGGCGCTGGTGGTGGCGGTGGGAGCGGCGGTGGGCGTCGTGCTCGTGGCGGTCACCGAGGCGACGCCGGCGCCGCTCTGCTGGGTGCCGCAGCCCGCGGCCAGGGCGGCGAGCAGGGCTGCGGTGAGGAGTGTCCTTGTCATGCTCCCGAATGTGCCGGGCGCCGTTCAGAGCGGGCTCGGAGTCACCTCGGAGCCAGGTAGGAGTACGCGGAAGGTGGCGCCGCTGCCGGGCGCGGTGTCGAGCTCGACGCGACCGCCGTGGGCGCGCACGATGGCGGAGACGATGGCCAGGCCGAGCCCGGCGCCGCCGTCGGCCCTGGACCTGCCCTGGCCGACCCGGTAGAGGCGGTCGAACAGGCGGGGCACGTGCTCGGGCGGCACGCCCGGCCCGGTGTCGGAGACCTCCAGCACGGCCACGTGCCCGGCGCTGCCGACCCTGACGGTGATGGACGCCTCGGCGGGGGTGTGGCAGAGCGCGTTGCCGATGAGGTTGGCGGCGACCTGGCGCAGGCGGGCCTCGTCGCCCACGACCGAGACGGGGGTGAGCCTGCCGTCCAGCCCGGCCAGCCTGACCTGGCGCTCCGGCACGCGTACGCGGGCGTCGCGGATGGTGTCGGCGGCCACCTCCAGCAGGTCCACGGGGCGGCGGTCGAGGGGGCGCTCCTCGTCGAGCTGGGCGAGCGTGAGCAGGTCGTTGACCAGCACGCTCATCCTGGCGGCCTCCTCCTCGATCCTGCGCATGGCCTCGTCGGCGTCGCCGCCGCCCCTGCGGTGCAGCTCGGCGAAGCCGCGTACGGAGGTGAGCGGGGTGCGCAGCTCGTGGGAGGCGTCGGCGAGGAAGCTGCGCATGCGGGCCTCGGAGCCGGTCCTGGCGGCGATCTCGGACTGGAGGCGGTCGAGCATGACGTTCATGGCGGTGGCCAGGCGGCCGGGCTCGGTGTGCGGGTCCGCGGCGTGCACGCGGCGGGCGAAGTCGCCGCGGGCGATGTGCCCGGCCGTGGCCTCCATCCTGGTCAGGGGCCGCAGGCCGAGGCGTACGACGGAGTTGGCGCCCAGCCCGAGCAGGAGCAGCACGACGGCGCTGACGGCGAAGGCGATGGCGATGGCCGCGGTCTGGGTCTGCTCCAGCTCGGCGAGCGAGTGGGCGAACACCAGGATGTTGCCGTCGGGCAGCTCCGCGGCGCGGATCCGCCACGAGGGGCCGCTGGAGCCGGGCACGGTGTGGTTGACGCCGATCTCGATCTCGCCGATGACGGGGCGCGGCTGGTCGTCGTCGGCGGAGCTGCTGGACTGCAGGGAGCCGTCGGGGTTGAAGACCATGACGCGCTGGACGGCGGCGACCCGCTTGGCGATCACGTCGTTGAGCGTGATCGGCATCTTGGTGAACGTCTGGACGGCCTTGGTGCTCGCTACCTTGGTGAGCTGCTGGAGCTGGCCGTCCACGCGGTCCATCAGGTTGTCGCGCAGCAGCGCGATGCCGGCGACGTTGGACAGGACGAGGCCGAGCGTGGCCAGCCCGAGCACGGCCATGACGAGGCGGGCCCGCAGGCTCCAGGCCTTCACCGCGGGGTCCTCAGCGTGTAGCCGACGCCGCGCACGGTGTGGATGAGCTGCGGCTCGAACGTGTCGATCTTCTTGCGCAGGTAGTAGACGTACGACTCGACGATGCTGGAGTCGCCGTCGAAGTCGTAGCGCCAGACGCTGTCGAGGATCTGGGCCTTGCTGACCACCCGGCCGGCGTTGGTGAGCAGGTATTCGAGCAGGTTGAACTCGGTGGGCGACAGGTCGACCGGCACGCCGGCCCTGCGTACCTCGTGGGCCTGCGGGTCCAGCTCCAGGTCGGCGTAGCGCAGCACGTCGGGCTCGGGGGCGGCGCGGCTGCGGCGCAGGATGGCGCGGATGCGCAGCACGACCTCCTCCAGGCTGAACGGCTTGGCCACGTAGTCGTCGGCGCCCAGCGTGAGCCCCTGCACGCGGTCCTCGACGCGGTCGCGGGCGGTCAGGAACAACACGGGGACGCTCTCGCCGAGCCGCCGGGCGACCTCGAACCCGTCGAAGTCCTCCAGCATCACGTCGAGCACCACGATGTCGGGCCTGAACTCCCTGGCGGCCGTCACCGCCTCCGCGCCCGTCTCGGCGGTCCTGACGTCGAACGAGACCAGACGCAGGGTCTGGGAGAGCAGGGCGCGGATGTTCGGCTCGTCGTCCACGACGAGCACCCTGGCCGGTCGGTCCATGCTTCAAGGTTTACCCGAGCCACTTCAAAGCGGGCTCAAAGCGTTTATTGAGTTGCCCGGCCGCGAAGCCGCCGCCTACCGTGGCGGGCATGTCATGCATGTTCACCTGCCAGGTTTTCATTCGCATCCGCCGCGGCCGGGCTCTGGCCCGCTAGCGGATGCGATGACCTCACTCCTGAGCTGAGCGTCCGCAGGCGCGCCCAGGGCCCTTCGAGACCCATCGATCTCGAGGACCCGGAAGGGCAGTGCTGTGGCGCAGAATTTCGCGCACGGAAACTATTCACACACCCAGAAGAAGGCCAGGCAAGGCGGCGGTGGCGGTCGCACGCCCGTTGATCGGGCGCGGCGCGAGCTGTCGCAGAACTTCCTGGCCGACAGGCATGCCGTCGAGCTGATGATCAAGGCGGCCGCGCCGGAGGGGCTGGTGCTGGAGCCCGGTCCCGGCGAGGGCGCGCTCACCCTGGCGCTGGCGGAGGCGGGCGCGCGGGTGATCGGCTACGAGCTCGATCCGCGGCTGGCCGGACGGCTGGCCTCGCGTACGCGCGGCGACTCCAGGATCGACGTGATCAGGGGCGACTTCACCGCGGCGCGGGCGCCGCGCGAGCCGTTCGCGGTCGTGGGGAACATCCCCTACTCCGTCACCTCCAGGATCGTGGACTGGTGCCTGCGGGCGCCGGCCCTGACCTCGGCGACGCTGCTCACACAGCGGGAGTACGCCCGCAAGCGCACCGGCGACTACGGCCGGTGGAGCCTGGTCACGGTCGAGTCGTGGCCGTGGTTCGACTGGCGGCTGGGCGACACGGTCGGCAGGGAGAGCTTCCGGCCCGTGCCGTCGGTCGACTCGGCGATCCTGCGCCTGGAGCGCAGGCCGGAGCCGCTGGTGGAGGATCGCCGCTCCTACCAGGAGCTGGTGGAGCTGGGCTTCGGCGGGGTGGGCGGCTCGGTGCGCGCCTCGCTGAAGAGCCGCTACGACGGCGTGGACGCCGCGCTGGAGGCGGCCGGGGTGGCCCGCGACGCCGTCGTGGGATACGTCCACCCCGACCAGTGGGTCACGTTGTGGGGGCGCCTATGCCGGTGACCTGACGCGGGAGCGACGACCGCGCCGCCGGGGCCGCCGCGATGCGGCGGTCCCACGGCATGGCCAGCAGGAGGACCGGCAGCAGCACGATCGAGGCCCGCGACCAGTACGTGTGCTGCAGCCACCACCCGTTGACGTCGAACTGCGTCATGACGAGGTAGCCGTAACCCGACCACAACGAGACGCCGATGATCGCCGGCCAGGCGAACCGGGTGGGCCGGGCGACCAGGAACGGCATGAACCACAGCAGGTACTGGGCGCCGAGCCGGGGCGTCACGACCATGAAGATGAGCAGGATGGCCGTGGTCATGTCGATCGGGTCGGCCCGCCGCCACCAGAGGATGGCCAGGACGACGCAGGCGTAGATGAGGTTGGTGCCGAACGAGGCCAGCTCGGGCCGCAGGTCCCAGCTGCCCTCGGTGAACCACGGGGTCCAGCCCCACTCACCGACGATGGGGCGGATGTCGCGGATGGTGTCGATGACCGCCGGGAGCTGGTTGATCGACGTGCCAGCGAAGATCGGCAGCGTCACGAAGAAGAAGATCGGCACCGCACCGGTGGTGAACAGGGCGGCGATCCGGGAGCGCAGGTTCGGCAGGAGCAGCAGGAAGCCGGGGATCAGCCAGATCGGCCAGCTCTTCGCGCACAGTGCCAGGCCCATGAGCACGCCGGCCAGCAGGCCGCGCCTGAGGTGCGCGCGGTCGTCGGGGCCGGGCAGCAGGGCCCGGTGCAGCATGCCGCCCCGGCCGATCACCCGTGGCACGGAGGCGCGCACGCCGTACGCGGCCACGCCCGCCCGCACCTTGCCGACCACGTCGGTGACCAGGCCCGGCCTGTCGGGGTGGCCAGGACCCCTCGCGACCACGAAAGCGGCCACGCCGAACACCAGCGCGACGGGCTCCACCTGGCCATGGACGGAGGCGATGAGCACGGCGAGCGGGTTGAGCGCGTACTGCAGGGCGCGCAGCGACGCCTTGGGGCCGCCGGCCAGCTTGGCGACCAGCGGGATGAGCACGATGTCGGCGACCACGGTGACCAGGCGGCCGGCATACTCCCACGGGATGCCCAGCCACAGCAGGATGCCGTACACGTACGGGATGGTCGGCAGGAAGTGCCAGCCGCCCTCGCTCGCGAGCACGGGATCCTCACCCCGCAGCACGGCCTCGCCCGCGGGCTTGAAGCTCTCGACGAAGTCGACGGGCTGCCAGCTGTCGATCGCTGACGTGTACATGATGAGCACGCGTACGGCGACGCCCACGAGGATCGCGACAGCGAGAGGCGGACGCCAATCACGCCATTGAGCGACCAGGGCGAGCACGACACCGGCGACGAGGACGACCCCCGTGAGAACTGCGTAATCCATGGCGGCATCTAGCCTGCCGTAACCAGAGGACTACTGCCACCAGGGCTTCCAATTCTTATCCCCGACATGCCGACACGTATCCCGATACGACATCACCGTCTGTGTTGAACTTTTTCCATGGGGGGATCGCAGGTCAACCAGGCACTGGTCAGGCTCTACTTCGAGGTGAGAGATGGGTTGCGCGACCCGGTCGCGGCCTGGGCGAAACTCACAGGGAACTCACAGCTCTACCAGCGGGCCCGTGGTGAACGGCGGGTGCCGCTGGACGACATGACGGCCGCGGAGCTGACGGCGGCGGCGATGGCGTACACGGCGGCCTGTCACGGGGCCGAGCAGGTGGCGGCGCTGGCCAGCTCGCCGCTGGCGCGGGTGGTCGGCGGGCTCGGCGGCGCGGTGCTGACCGAGCATCCGTGCGCGCCCGAGCAGGTGCTGGGGCCCCGGTTCGCGGGCCCGGGGGCCGACGACTGGGCGCGGGCGGCACACGTGCTGCTGTGGGGCGAGAACAACCGCCTCGTCCGGACGGCGGACACGCCGGCCGTGATCGCCGGGCGGTACAAGGGTCAGAAGGTGGTCGCGATCGGCACGCACCCGACGCGGCTGTCCGACGAGACGCTGGTGGTCCGGCCGGGCACGGACGGGGCACTGGCCATGGCCATGGGGCACGTGCTGCTCAAGGAGTTCTTCCTGGACCGGACACCGTTCGCCGCGCACGCCATGGAGCGCACGGACCTGCCGTTCCTGGTGCGGCTGCGCGAGCGGGAGCCGGGATTCGTGCCGGGCGGGCTGACGGGCGGCGCGTACGGGCGGCTCAGCCTCTACGGGGCGGAGGCCGTGGAGGTCCTGCTGCCGCGCTTCGACTTCGGGCCCGGGGTGCTGCGGCGCGGCGTGCCCGTGCTGCGGGACGGCGGCGAGCTGGTGACGACGGTGTTCGACCTGCTGCTGGCCGCCTACGGGGTGGCGCGGCCCGGGCTGCCCGGCGTGTGGCCTGACGGGTACGAGGATCGCGCGGAGCCGTACACGCCCGCCTGGCAGGAGGCGTACACGGGGGTGGCCGCGTCGCGGGCGCTGAAGACGGCGCGGGAGCTGGGGGTGACGGCGGAGAAGACCGGCGGCCGGTGCGTGATCGTGCCGGGACGGCTGGAGACGCCGCACGCCGACACCGCCTACCGGGCGATGCTCGCGTTGCTGGTGCTGACCGGGTGCGGCGGCGGGTGGGCGCAGGCCGGGCAGGAGGGCATCCCGCTGGTGCCGTACCTGTGCCTGCACGCGTGCGGCGAGGACCGCTCCGACGTGGGCGCGCTGAGCTGGGCGCTGGCGGAGGGCCTGTTCGCGCGCAGGTCGGCGCGCTCGGTGCTGTTGGAGGCGGTGGCGGACGGCTGGCCGATGGCGCCGCCGCCCCGGGTGCTGGCGCTGCCCCGGCCGATCTACCCGCTGCCGCCGGGCGTGGACCTGCTGATCGGGCCGGACGAGCACTGCGACCTGTCGCCGCCCGACCCCGAGCTGGTCGCCGAGGCCCTGGCCAAGCTGGCCGGCGGCATGCCCCTGGCCGAGCCCGGCGGCCCGGCCGCGGCCGGGCGGATGCGGCTGCTGGTGGATCACGCCTGGATGCACGAGTACGGCGAGGCGCTGCCCACCTACCGCCCGCCCGGCCTGGGCCTGCCGGTCAAGCCGACGCAACTGGTCAGGTGAGCCTGTCCAGGTACGCCCGATGGCTGCGGGAGAACTCGTGCCCGTTGTACCGGTCCCAGTTGATCGACCAGGTCATCAGGCCGCGCAGGCCCGGGTAGACCCCGCGTGGCCGGTACGTCCCGCAGTTGCTTCCCTTGGCCAGGCAGTCGAACGCCTTCTGCACCTCCGCGACGCTGGTGAAGCCGTTGCCCGCGTTGACCGAGGCGGGCAGCCCGATGGCCACCTGCTCCTGGCGCAGCGGCGGGAACACGTTGGCCGGGTTGCCCATGATCGGGAAGCCGGCCAGCAGCATGTCCGTCATGGCCACGTGGAAGTCGTGCCCGCCCATCGTGTGGTACTGGTCGTCGAGGCCCTTGATCGGGCCCGAGTTGTAGTCCTGCACGTGGAGCAGGGTCAGGGCGTCGCGCATGGCGTGGATGACGGGCAGGTAGGAGGCGCTGCGGCTGTCGGCCGCGCCGTTCGGGCCCGGGCCGTAGAACTGGTAGCCGAGCTGGACGAAGAACGTCTCCGGAGCCATGGTCAGCGTGAACTTCGCGCCGTAGCGGCTCTTGAGCGTCTTCAGCGCCGAGATGAGGTTGACGATGACCGGGGTGGTGGGAGCGGCGAGGTTCGTGTCGCCGGGGTTGAGGTAGAGGGAGTGGCCCTCGAAGTCGATGTCCAGGCCGTCGAGGCCGTACCTGTCGATGATCGCGGAGACCGACTCGACGAACTTGTCGCGGGCCGCCGTCGTGGTGAGCTGGACCTGGCCGTTCTGGCCGCCGATCGAGATCAGCACCTTCTTGCCCTGGGCCTGCTTGGCCCTGATGGCGGCGGTGAAGTCGGCCTCCGGCTCGACGTCCGGGCACTCGGCGGCCGGGCACTGGCGGAACCTGATGTCGCCGGAGGTGACGGAGGTGGGCTCGCCGAAGGCGAGGTTGATGACGTCCCACTCGTTCGGCACGTCGCCCATCCGGATGTATCCGGATCCGTTGGCGAACGAGGCGTGCAGGTAGCCGACCAGGACCCGCTTCGGCAGGTCGCCTCCGGGACCGCCACCGCCGGTGGTCGTGGTGCCGGTGACCGCGGCGGAGTAGGCGGAGCAGTTGCCGGCCGCGTCGCAGGCCCTGACCCGGAAGGAGTAGGACGTCTGCGCGCTCAGGCCGGTGGCCGTGTGGCTGGTCCCGGAGACCGCGGCGGGCGCGCCGTTGTCCCTGGACACCTCGTAACGGGTCACACCTGTGTTGTCCGTCGAGGCCGACCAGCTCACGCCGAGACTGGAGGCGGTCGCGCCGCCCACGGCCACGTTGCCCGGCACGGTCGGCGCCTGCGTGTCCGGAGCGCCACCGGGGCCGTCGAGCACCACGTCATCGGCGTGATAGGCGCCCTGCCCGTACCAGCCGTTGACATGAATCGTCACCGACGTGGCCGAGGCGCCCGTGGTGAAGGACGTCCTGAGCTGGCTCCACTGACCGCCGGGCGCGCCCCACGTGCTGGCGTTGACACCCGTCCCCGTCGCGCCCAGGAAGACGTAATCACCCTGGACCCAGGCCGAGAGCTGATAGGTCGTGTTCGGCTGCACGGTCACGGACTGCTGGCAACGAGCCAGGTCATTGCCCTGCGGCGTCGCCTGCAACGCCCGCGCGCCCCCGTGCACCGGGGACGACACCGCCTGCGCCCCCGAACAGGTCCAGCCCGTCAGGCCGTCCTCGAAGCCCGGATTCATCGCGATATTGGCGGCGGAAGCGGGGGTGGCGTGGAGGGCTATGAGTGCGGCGGCGAGCAGGACCGCCGGTGCTCGGAGTTTCATGGGTTTCCTCACTGCGGCCCGCCCCCGGGGTTCGCGGGGGCGGGCCGCTCAGCGGGTCAGAAGCCCGCGGTGATGCGGGTGAACTCCCAGTCGGACTGCGCGATGCCGCTGCAGTTCGAGACCACGCCGCCGCCGGGGCAGGGGCGGTCGCGGTTGACGGCCCAGTAGGCGAGCCTGGTCAGGCCCCTGGAGTTGGCCCAGTCGCGGATCTGGGTCCAGGTGGCGGGCGAGGTCAGCTCCTGCTGGTCGGACAGGCCGTTCATGCCGGAGATGCCCATGTGCGCGTACGCCTGGGCGTCGGTCCAGCCGTACGCGCTCTTGAGCGCGTTCTTCAGCCCCTCGGAGGCGTTGACGGTGTCCTGGTACATGTTGGAGCTGCCGAAGTCGAACGGCATGATCGTGAAGTTGTCGATCGGCACGGCGAGCGCCCTGGCCTGGTTGATGAGGCGGATGCCGTGGCTGTTCGGGCCGGTCCTCGTGGTGCCGAAGGTGACGACGACCTTGACGTTCGGGTTGTTCTGCTTGACGATCTTGAGTCCGTTCAGGATGCGGTCCTGGACGGTGTAGTTCTCGAACTCGTCGGTGTTCTCGATGTCGAAGTCGACGACGGCCGGGCCGACGGCGTTGATGACCTGCTGCACCGCGTTGGCGTAGGCCTGCGGAGTGCTGCAGTTGGGGCCGAGCTTGTTGCCCGACCAGCCGCCGAAGGAGATCTGGACGCTGCCGCCCTTGGACTTGATCGTGTTGATCGCCTGCTCGTCGGCGCCGCCCGTCAGCGCGCGCTGGCCGTCCCAGGCGGGGGTGCAGCCGCCGCTGGACAGGATGAACGCCATCGTGAACGACTTCACGCCGGTCGCGTCCATCACCGTGCCGGGGTTGGGCGGGTTGCCCCAGCCCATGTAGAGGTACGGGGCGCCGGGCATCCTGGTGGGGTTCGGGTTGCCGCCGCCGGTGGAGGTGGTGGCGGTGACGGAGTTGCTGACGCCGGACAGGTTGCCGGCCGCGTCGCGGGCGCGGACGGTGTAGGTGTAGCTGGTGCTCGCGGCGCGGCCGGTGTCGGTGAAGGACGTGCCCGTCGCCGTCGTGACCAGGGTGCCGCCGCGGTAGACGTTGTAGCCGGTGACGCCCACGTTGTCGGTGGAGGCGTTCCAGGCCAGGGAGACGCTGCTGGAGGTGACGCCGGTCGAGCGGAGGTTGCCGGGCACCGACGGGGCCGTGGTGTCGTTGCCGCCGCCGCCCGATCCCTGCTTCCACAGGGCGGGCACGTTCGGCGGCTCCCAGCCGGGCTGGGAGGTGTGCGACTGCAGGCACACGTAGTCGACGCCGTTGTGGGTGACGACCGCGCCGGCGGCGTAGGAGGTCCACGGCGCCCAGGCGGCGGCCAGTTGCTGCGCCGCGCCGTACGCCGCGGGCGCGGCGGCGGTCAGCCCGGCGCCGGTCAGCGCGAGGGCCAGACCGGCCACCCATGCGATGAGTCTGCTGCGAAATTTCATGGCATTCCCTGAAGGTGCGGCTTGACGGTCTTGGAGAACTGCCAGTTGTTGCTCGCGTCCCAGTTGATGGACCAGGTCATCGCGCCCCTGATGTCCGGGTAGGCGCGCGGTGGCGTGAAGCTTCCGCAACTGGTGCGCTTGGCCAGGCAGTCGAGTGCCTGGTTGACGAGGGAGGGCGCGACGACGCCGCCGCCCGCGGCGCCCGGCCCCGCCGGCAGGCCGAGCGCCACCTGGTCGGGGCGCAGGCCGTTCTCAAGCTGGATGCAGGCCAGGGCGGTCATGAAGTTGACCGATCCCTGCGCGTACGCCTGGGCCTGGTCGCACCCGAGCATGGAGCCGGAGTTGTAGAACTGCGTGTGGACGACCGTGAGGATGTCCTTGATGGACAGGGCGAGCTTGAAGTACTCCATCCCGGTCGACTGCATGTCGATGGTCTGCGGGGCCATCGTGATGATCAGGTCGGAGCCGGCCTTGGCGCGCAGCGATCTGAGCCCCTGGGCCATGTAGGTGGCGTTCAGGCCGTTCTCCAGGTCGATGTCCACGCCGTCGAAGCCGTAGCTCTGCATGAGCGCGTACACCGAGTCGGCGAACCGCGTCGCCGCGGCGGCACTGGCCACCTGCACCCGGCCTGCCTCGCCGCCGACCGACAGGATCACCTTCTTGCCGCGCTGGTGCAGGGCGGCGACGTCGGCCCTGAACTGGGCGTCGGTGTAGCCGCCGACGGCCGTGGCGAGCCCGGGATCGACCCCGAAGACGACCTCGCCGGGGTTGGCCGTGGCCTCGCCGAACGCGATGGCGACGAGGTCGTACTCGTTCGGCACGGCGGAGAGCTTGAGCTCGACGGCGGGGTTGACGAAGTTGTGCCAGTAGCCGGTGAGGAAGTGCCTGGGCAGCGTCCCGCCGCCCGTGCAGCCGGTGGTGGTGGCGGTGGCGTCCCGGCCGGGCGACTCGCCCTGCGCGTTGTACGCCTTGACCGTGTAGGTGCGGGTCTCGCAGGCGGCGAGCCCGCCGATCGTGGCCGTGGTGGCGGTGGTGGTGGCCTTGACGGCCGTGCCCTCGTAGACGCGGTAGCCGGTCACCGTGCCGCTGGAGGCGCCCCAGCTCAGGGTGATCGAGCTGCCGGTCGTGGTGGCGTTGACGGCTCCCGGCGCGCCGGGCACGCCGGGCTGGGTGCCGCCGCCGCAGGAGGAGCCGTTGATCGTGCAGCCGGTGATGCCGGGGAAGTTGCCGGGGCTGCCGTTGAAGCCGAAGCTGGCGCCGGCCCCCGGGGCGAGCGGCGAGGCCCAGCTCGGGTTGGTGAAGGTGTAGTGCTGCCCGCTCCTGGTCATCACCGCGTCCCAGGCGGAGGGGATGGTGAAGCCGGAGGGCACGTCGAACTGCACGTTCCAGCTCGGCAGGGCGGCGGTGGTGCCGTTGGTGACGGTGACCCTGCCTTCGAAGCCGGAGCCCCAGTCGGCCACCTTGACGAAGGTCGCGGTGGCGGTGGCGGCGTGGGCGGGCAGGGCGTGGAGGCCGAGTGCGAGGGTCGCCAGCGATAAGAGGATCGCGCGGAGTCTCACGGTTCTTCCTTTGGGGGGTGTGCGTGCCGTACGGCTTGCACCGGGGGGTGAGAGCGCAAGCCGTACGGCACGGCCCGCGGAGGTGAAGACACGGGCCTGGGGGGTGTCGGCGCGAGTAACCTTGCAGCGGTTGTTAGGTTTTGTCCGATTGATGATTACTTTTAGGAAAGTTTCCTAAGAGTTGTCGCGATCGTAGCTTTGACAACGGAGGCTTACAAGACCCAATTCCGGCACACCGAGAATCGGGACAAAAGCCCCAATATCGGGGTTGGGGGTGACCGAAATCGGTTACTTCAGTGAGCTGTGAGGCTGTTGATGTCTTTGACCTCATTCGAGGCGCGCAAGGGCTAGGCTGATCTCAGCCTGTTCCTGCTGGCGTGGCGCAGTAATGGCGGGTCCCCGGGGACCGCCGCGCCAACAGAAAGAGGTCAGGCGGATGCCCGGTTCACCAGGCGGCCAGGAGCCGCGTGAGAAGTCGGAGCCCGATGAGGAATCCGACGCCCCGAGGAAACGACGGGCTCGAGCCCGCCTCCGTCGCCTCGCGCTCAGGACGGTGAAGTACAGCACGCTCGCCATGCTGGCGATGCGCCTGTTCGAAATCGTCCGCGACAGCTGGCCCGGGTCCTAACCAGGGACCCGGGAAACCAGCTGGGCGGCGGTGCATCGAGGAGGGGGGTGGAGACCTGTGACGGTCGGCACCTGGAGCAGGCCTTCGCCTCCCTCCGCACTCCTCCTTATTACACCTCGCGACACTGAACACTCGGCCCCATCTCTACATAGGTAGATGGTTCACTTCCATGTCTGGAGAAATTCGGCTTACAGAAGCCACCCTCGACGTGCTCGCCGTACTGAGCGGCGACAGGGAGCGGGAGCACTACGGGCTGGAGATCGCCCGCTCGACTCGCCGTCCGACCGGCACCGTCTACCCGATCCTGTCCCGTCTGGAGGAGCACGGCTGGGTCGAAGGCCGGTGGGATCTGTCAGAGCACGTGCCACGTGGGCCCCGACGGCGCTACTACCGGGTCACGGACACCGGTCAAGCCGCCGCGGGCAGGGCGATCTCGCGCCGGCGTCCCGCACCACCGGTCGAGCCCGCGCCGGTGCTTCCCAGACTCGGTGGCGGCCCAGTCACGGCGGCACAGCTCATCCGCGAGTTCGCGGAGGATCTGAGGACGCTGCGCATCAGAGCGGGATCGCCGTCGCTGCGCGCACTCGGCATGACGACCTACTACAGCCCCGGTGCGCTCTCAGAAGCGTTCTCCGGGCGGACGCTCCCGTCGCCCGCGCTGCTGGCGGCCGTCGTCCGAGCGTGCGGGGGCGACCAGCACGAATGGAAATGCCGGCGCAACCTCACCGAGCAGGGCATCAAGCAAGGCGTGCGCATCCCCTTCGACTTCGAGGACTTCTACCCCCTGGGCCGCACCTGGGTGGACCAGGAACTGGAGCGGCAGGCCCTCAGCCCCGCCGACCGCGAGGACGCCGCCCAGGAAAGCCTGGCGATCACGTGTGAACAGTGGAGTGGCGTGCGTGCCGACGAGAACGTCAGGTCCTGGATCCAGGCCAGGGCCCGTCGCTGCGCGATCTCGTTGCGACGTCAGCAGAGCCGTTCCGATGCGTTGCTGACGCGGATGAGCGCCCTGGCGGACGACACCGCCGTGCCCGACGTCGCCGACACGGTGGTGCAGCGCATGGTCCCGTGGGAGATGCTCAACGGAGTCGATCGCCACACGGCCCAGGTGGCGCTCCTGCGCGGCGACGGGTACACCGCGCGGCAGATCGCCGACTTCCTGGGGACGAGCGTCTCGGACGTGGACCTCCGCCTCGCCCGGCTCCGCAGGACAGTGAGCCGCCGGTGGTACGTCCATTCCGAAGGTGACGTCATGATCGACTACCTGCGGCGATTGAGGGTGCAGGCCGGCAACCCGTCCGTACGGGAGCTCGCGACACGCACCGGATACAGCCACACAACCGTGCACCGCGTGCTGTCAGGCGCACCGGGCCCCAGACAACAGCGGCTGGTGAGCTTGCTGATCAAGGCCTTGGGAGGGTCCGTCAAGGAGGCAGAACGCTGGATGGGCACGCCCCAGCGGGAATCCTTCGTCGCGCAGCCCGCCGAGCGGTCCGGCGGCGACCACGGCGACGTCTACGCCAGGTGGGCGCTCACTGAGAAGCTCAAGCACTCCGGGCGCACCGCCGAGGCGATCGACCTCTGGCGTCCCGCCGCCGAGTCGGGCGACACCGAGGCCATGTGGGTGCTGGCTGACATGCTGGAGAGCGCGGGCCGCATGGACGAGGCCGAGTCGTGGCTGTCCAGGTCGGCACGGCGGGGCGACACGGCCGCGGCACGGCGGCTGGCCAGGCGGCTGGAGCAGGACGGACGACTGCATGACGCCTATGTCCTGTGGCAGACCGCCATGGATCACGGCGACACCGGCGCCGTCCAGGAGAACGCGCGACTGCTCGTGCAGCTCGGCCATGTGGAGGAGGCCTGCGAGCTGCTGCGCCGGATCGCGAGCACCGGCAACCGTGCTGCCATGCGGCAGCTCAGCCAGCTCCTCTCGGAGTCCGGCCGTGTCGAGGAAGCGTGCGCGATCTGGCTGCCGAGCGCCACCGCCGGAAGCATCCCCTCCATGCGTGAGCTCGCCCGGCTCCAGGAGCAGGCGGGAGCGGTGCAGGAGGCCGAGAGATGGCTGCTCGCCGCGGCCGTGACCGACGATCCGGAGAGCATCCGGTCGCTCGCGGACCTGCAGGAACGCCTCGGCGCACGGCACAAGGCCAAGCTCTGGCTGCGCCGCCTGGCGGACCGGGGAGACCTGCGCGCCCTGGCGAGCCTGTCCGACCTGCACGAACGCGAAGGTGATCCGGAGGCAGCCCACAAGATGTGGCTGCCGCTGGCCGAGGCAGGCAACCGCTATGCCATGTGGCGGCTGACCGGGGTGCTCGAACGCGCGGGCCGCACTGAGGATGCCGTCAGGTGGAAGGTCCGCGCGGCGTCGAGCGATCCATCCAGGGTGACCGGCATCAGCGAGACTCTGGATCAGAAGGGCGAGGCGTTGCTGCGCAGGATGGCGGCGGCAGGCGATCAGTTCGCCCCGATGGCGCTGGCCGACCTGCTGATCGAGGCGGGCAGGCAGGACGAGGCCGAGCTGGCACTGCGCGAGGCGGTCGATGACGGGAACGAGTTCGCCGCGACGGCGCTGGCGGAGCTGTTGCGCGCGTCGGGGCGGCACGAGGCGGCCGACGCCGTCATGCTGGCGTTCCGCGCCTCGGGTCCGACCCTCAGAGAAAGCGACTGACCGTGGACTCCGCCGCACGGGGGCCGGAATCCCGTGCGGCGGAGTGGTGGTGGAGGGTTACGGTTGCTGCGTGACGCGCACGTCGTCCACACCGGCCTCGACCAGGGAGGCCCCCGAGGCGTCAGCGGCGTCCACGAGGATGCGGACGGTCTGGCCGGCGAACGCGTTCAGGCTCGCCGAGGCCGTGGCCCAGGAGCCGTTGCGGTTGGAGGCCGCGCCCGCCTGGTTGAACACCGTGGACGTGGTGCCGCCGACCACGCGGACCCGCAGGTAGTCGGCGCTGGAGGCGTTCGAGCCGTGCGCCAGGTACCACGAGAACGACAGGGTCAGCGCGCCGGTGGACGGCAGCGTGATCGGCGGTGACTGGATCGAGGTGACCCCGCCGTCGACGTCGTACGCGCCCGCCGAGGAGCCCGCCAGCCGCCCCGTGACCAGGTCGTTCGTGCCGCTGA
Organism: Nonomuraea thailandensis; assembly: GCF_024172165.1. Classification (GTDB taxonomy): domain Bacteria; phylum Actinomycetota; class Actinomycetes; order Streptosporangiales; family Streptosporangiaceae; genus Nonomuraea; species Nonomuraea thailandensis. Next base: position 7,994,207 of record NZ_JAMZEB010000002.1, read on the forward strand.
CCGTGGTGCCGAGCTGCTTGGCGCCGCTGGACGTGGTGGCCTCCGGGTCACCGCGCTCCCACTGGCCGAGCGTGGCGGTGTCGGTGGCGGCCGGGTTCACCGTCCAGCCCGTGGCCGTCTCGAACGTGTCCGACCAGACGGTGATCGGCGGGTTGCCGGTGCCGCAGTACTGGGCCTCCTTGCCGATGATGCGGTAGACGCAGTCGGAGTACTCCAGGAAGCGCAGCACCGCCTCCCTGTTGCGGGTGGTCTGGGGGACGATCTGCTCGTCCGGCGGGTAGAAGCCCGGGCTGGAGCCGGTCGGGTACATCTCGAAGGTGAAGCTGAAGATCTTGTAGACGCCCCACATCCAGTCGTCGATGGTGCCGTCGGTGATGTAGAGGTCGCTGGCCTGCTCGGGCGTGTACCCGTTGGTGGAGGCCATGTTCTGGCCGAGGGTGGCGTGGGCGTCCCGGTCGTCCTGGGTCAGGCCGGGGGCGGTGTCGTTGAAGGTGTAGCCGTAGGGCCACAGGATCAGCTCGCTGTAGGTGTGCCAGTCGATGTGCGACTTGATCTGCTGGACGCCGCCGACCACGCGGCTGCGCACCCAGTTGGCCGCCGCCCTGACCTCGGGCGCCGACTCAGCGCTCGCTCCCCGGTACGTCTCGCTCGACGTCGTGCCGGACGAGCCGCCGCAGCAGCCCCAGTTGTAGGCCCAGTTGCGGTTCATGTCGGTGCCGACGGCCGACGAGCCGGAGTTGGGCTGGCGGTTCTTGCGCCAGGAGCGGTAGCTGCCGGTGGCGATGTCGTACTCGCCGCCGTCCGGGTTCATGTCCGGCATGATCCAGATCTCCCTGGTGTTCACCAGGTTGGTGATCCTCGTGTCGCTGCCGTAGTTGTCGGTGAGCAGGTGCATGATGTACAGCGCCATCTCGACCGTGAGGTGCTCGCGGGCGTGCTGGTGGGCGGTGAACAGGACCTCGGTCTCGTTCTCGTCCGTGCCCACGTTGTCGCTGATCTTGATCAGGCGCAGGTTCCTGCCCTCGTACGACGTGCCGTAGTTCGACTGGCTCATGATCGTCGGGTGGGCCGCCACCAGGGCGTTGATCTCCGCGTTCATCTCCGCGTAGTTGTGGTACTGCGAGTCCGCCGGCGGGAAGTCAAAGGCGTCGGCGGACGGGGGTGTCGGGCGGGGCACCTCCGCGACCCGGTAGCCGAGCCGCCTGATCGCGGAGACCTCGGCTTCCGTGGCCGTGACCAGGACGGAGTCCGTGGCCACCTCCTCGATGGCGGCTCCTGTGGCCGCGACGGCACTGCGCTGGCGGGCGTCGGCCGGGCCGGACACGCGGTACTGCTTGTTGGGCGGCGGTTCGGCGGTGGCGCCCGCGCCCGTCATGCCGGTCAGGCAGATCAGGCTGAGGGCTGCCATCAGGATGACTAAACGGCGTTTCACCTCGTCCTCCTCAGGCGCTCGGGATGGGATGCTGACTCGCGCCTGAACTGAGAGTGATGACGTTGGAAGGGCTAGGAAAGGCCCAAATTTACGTACATGGGGATGAGGGCTTCCTCAAGGGGTTTCCTGGCCAGATCAGGCACCTCCCCGCCCTCGGCCGCGTACCCGACGGGGAAGAGGATGTAGGGCCGCTCGTTGGCCGGGCGGCGGCAGATCTCGCCGAGGAAGGCCATCGGGTTGGGCGTGTGCGTCAGTGTGGACAGGCCCATGACGTGCAGCGCCGTGATGAACAGGCCGCAGGCGATCCCCACGCTCTCGTTGACGTAGTAGTGGCGGACCTTCTCGCCCTCGGAGGTCAGGCCGTACTTCTCGGCGAAGCAGACCACCAGCCAGGGCGCCACCTCCAGATACCCCTTGTCCGAGCCGGTCTCCAGCGGCTCCAGCGCCGCGCGCCACTCGGGCGGCAACCGGCCGCCCTCGTAGTTCTGCCGCTCCTCCGCCTCGGCCGCCTCGCGCACGCGCCGCCTGGTCTCCGGGTCGCCGATCACCACGAACTTCCACGGCTGCTGGTGCGCCCCCGACGGCGCGGTGTTCGCGGCCCGCACGGCCAGCTCGACACACCGGTACGGCACCGGCTCCGGGCTGAACTGCCGCACGCTGCGCCGCCGGTCCACCAGCCGGTGGAACTCCTCTCCTCGCCTGACCATCTCCTCGGGCTCGTAGCGCTCGGGCTTGTAGGGAACGAACGGGTGCCGGTGCTCCATAAGATCGCAAGTCTCGGCCCGGCTGCCGGATCTGACAACAGCACTCGTTCCATGCTGCCGATCTGACAGCGAAACCCCCTTTTCGGAGGCGAATATGCCAGCACGCCGCCACGGTCTCGACGATCTCGACCGCGCCGTCCTCCGCCTGGTCGCCGAACGCCCGCGCAGCGGCCTGCTGGAGATCGCCCGGCTGCTCGGGGTGGCGCGCGGCACCGTACAGGCCCGGCTGGACCGCATGATCGCCGACGGCGTGATCACCGGCTTCGGCCCCGAGCTCTCCCCCGCCGCGCTCGGCCACCCGGTGCAGGCGTTCACCACGCTGGAGGTCGAGCAGGCGGCCCGCGAGCACATCTCGGCGATCCTGGAGGCCGTCCCCGAGCTGCTGGAGGCCCACATCGTGACCGGTCCAGGCGACGTGCTGTGCCGGATCGCGGGCCGCGACCACGAGCACCTCCAGCAGGTCATCGACCGCATGCTGGCCATCCCCGGGGTGCGGCGCAGCACCACCGTCATCACGCTGTCCACGGTGGTGCCGCACCGCGTGATGCCGCTGGCGGGCCCGTGACAGGCCGGAGGTCAGACCTGGGCGAGCGTGATGACCCCGGCCGCCACCAGGGCCAGGGCCCACATGCGGTCCACGTTGAACCAGGCCCGCCGCAACACGGTCAGCCCGGCCACCCGGTAGACGACCACGGCGATGGTCCCGGCCACCCCGAACATGGCCAGCGTGTGCAGGGCCGCCACGCCCAGCCCGCCGGAGGCGGCGTGACCCGCGTGGCCCTGCGCGTGCAGGCCGGTGAAGACCGGCAGCAACATCAGCCCGGCCCCGTGGGCGGACGACATCAGGAACGACCAGCCGGCCAGCTGCCACAGCGACAGCCGCATCCCCACCCACCGGAAGTGCCTGCGGGACAGCAGCCGCCACAGGCCGAAGCCCACCAGCACCACCCCGCCGCCGATGGACAGCACGCTGCCCGTGACCAGCGAGCCGGTGGCGGCGACGACGAGGGCCACCAGGGCCACCGAGGCGAGGTGGCCCAGGGCGATCATCGGGATCGACTGGAGCAGCCGGTCCAGGCTGCGTTCCTGAAGGCCGCGGGCCACGGCGAAGAGCCAGCCCATCGCCGGGTTGAGGCCGTGGAAGGCGCCCAGCAGGAGCACGGCGGTGAGGGTCACGGGTAGCAGTAGGAGTCGGAGGAGGCGTCGCCGCCCTGCAGGCGCACCTGGTGGGGGCGCAGGCCGCGGAAGTCGTCCCCGTGGGGGAAGAAGCGGGGGTCGAAGGTGAACGCGTCGGTGTCGATCTTGGCCATCCAGGCGCCCACCCCCTCCGGGTAGAACTGGTCGTCCCAGGCGCCGTACAGGGAGTTGGTCAGGTAGACGCGGCGGCCGTCGCGGCTGACCTCGACCATCTGCGGCCCGCCGCGCAGCGGGAGCGAGGGGTCGGCGGGGTGCGGGTCGTTGCGCGCGATGCCGCCCACCCGCAGCGAGGCCAGCTCGACCGGCTTGAACGGGTCGGAGACGTCGAACTGCTTGATCTCCCCCGTCCCCCAGCACGAGACGTACAGGCGCTGGTCGTCCACCGACAGGGCGATGTCGCTGACCAGCGGCGGCACCGCGCCGAACGGTCGCAGGAGCGGCGGCAGGCGGTCGGCGTCCGCCGGTTCGGCGGGGATGGAGATGACCTTGCGGGCCTGCCAGCGGCCGTCCTCGTGGAACCAGGTCCAGACGGACGCCGACAGGTCCTCGACGCTGACGACCACGCCGGCGAAGCCGTACAGGCGGGTCGGGTCGTGGGCGGGGCGCAGCTCCAGAGGCATCTGGTGCTCGTCGCCCAGGTCCACCTCCTGCACGTGGGCGCGCTTGCGCAGGTCCCAGAAGTGCAGCTTGTGGCCGTACTTGCGGCCGAGCAGCAGCTCCCCGACCAGCCCGTCCTCGATCATCGACGGGGTCCCCCACTCGGAGGAGACCAGCACGTCCTGGTTGATGTGCCACCAGAAGTCGTAGGCCAGGTACTGCGGCCCCCGGTCCAGCTCCCACTGGCCGACCACCTCGAACGTGGTGTGGTCGAGCACCGCGATGCCGCCGGGGCCGTCCCTGCCGTCGGCGCCGCCGAGCGCGGACACGTACAGGCCCTCGGGGCCGCAGTGGACGGTGTGCGGGCGCGAGTAGCCGGCGCGGCGGGCCAGCGTCTCCGCTTCGATCACCTTGACCAGCTCGGGGCTGATCCGGTCCTTGGTGTCGTAGATGTGAATGCGGGAGGAGCGCAGGCCCGGCACGACCAGGTAGCGCCGCTCCACGTGCGGGTGCGGCGCGTTCGGGTACAGGGCGCTGCTGCACGCGTTCCAGCCGAAGTGGTGCAGCTCGTCGCCCGTGCCGGGCAGGTCGGTCCAGCCCGCGACGGTGCCGTAGGCGGGCGAGGACGGGTCGGTGTCGATGACGGCGAGGGCGTCGGGCCGGGCCGCCGCCCGGTCGAAGGCGGCGACGTAGGCCAGCTTCTCGGCGGGGGCGCCGGCGGCGTCTCTGGGGGACGGGTAGAACGTGGGATCCGGAGTCCAGAGGGTCATCTCTCCAGATATAGACCGATTCCCTACACGGTCAATAGGTATTGATCTGCGCGATGCGCTCGACCAGCCCGTCCGTCTCGAAGCCGATCGGCTGCCACACCACGTGGTCGGCGCCCAGCGCCCTGGCCCGCGCCAGGTCCCCGGCCACCTGCTCGGGCGAGCCGGTGAGCGGCGCGCGCTCGTCCAGCGGACGCTCGCTGACCGTGCCGTTCACCTGGATCACCAGCGGGCCGGCGCCGCCGGCCTTGCGGTACGCCTCGACGCCGTGCCCGAGCTGGTCCCAGTCGAACACCACCGTGGTCAGCCCCAGGCCGAGCCCGGCCACCCGCTCGACCGCCGGGGGCGCCGCAGCGCCGCCGAGCAGGGTCAGCCCCGTCGGCTTGGGCCCGATGCCCGACTCGGGGATCGTGTAGAAGCGGCCGGAGAAGCTCACCGGGTCGGGGCCCCAGCAGGCGCGCATGGCCTCCACGTGCTCCGCGAAGCCCGCCCCGCGCCGCCTCACGGGCACGCCCGCCGCCTCGAACTCCTGCTTCATCCAGCCCTGCCCCAGCCCGGCCCAGACGCGGCCGCCGCTGAGCCGGTCGAGCGTGGCCAGCCGCTTGGCCAGCACGACAGGAGGGTGGAACAGCGCGTCGACGACCGTGGTGCCCAGGCGGATCGTGCTGGTCCTGGCCGCGAGGTAGGCGAGGGTCTCTAGCGGGTCGTAGACGGAGGCGCTGTCCTCGGGCAGCGGGATGACCTGCTCCAGCCCCAGCATCCAGGGCTCGGCGGGCCGCAGCAGGCGCTCGTAGGCCCACACCGCGCCGAGCCCCGCCCGCTCGGCCGCCTGGGCCACGCGGACGATCTCCTCCGGGCTCGCCTGCGGGCCCGTCACGGGAAGTCCGATTCCGAGATCCATCTCGTGCTCCTTCCTTGTCTGCACTTCTGACCAGGGCAAGGGTGGAAAGTCATCGGTTTACACGCGCCGGCATTCGTGATGCATTCGGGAAATGACCGTGCATGGCACTTGCGACCCCATGTTCTCCCAGGTGCGCGAAGAGTTCGAAGCGAATCTGGAACACCGCGGCGAGGTGGGCGCGTCGGTGTGCGTGATCGTCGGCGGCGAGGTGGCCGTCGACCTGTGGGGCGGGCAGGCGTCACCCGGCCGGCCCTGGGAGAGCGACACGATCGGGCACGTGTGGTCGTGCACGAAGGGCGCCACGGCGTTGTGCGCCCACATGCTGGCCTCGCGCGGCGAGCTCGACCTGGACGCGCCGGTGACCCGCTACTGGCCCGAGTACGGCGCGCGCGGCAAGGGCGGCACGCTCGTCCGCCACCTGCTCGCCCACCAGGCCGGGCTGCCCGCGCTGCGCGAGCCGCTGCCGCCCGGCGCCTTCTACGACTGGAAGCTGATGGCCGGGCGGCTGGCGGAGCAGGAGCCGTACTGGGAGCCGGGCACCAGGCACGGCTACCACGCGCTCACCTTCGGTTACCTGGTGGGCGAGGTGGTGCGCCGGGTGAGCGGGCGCTCGCTCGGCACGTTCTTCCGCGAGGAGGTGGCCGAGCCGCTCGGGCTGGACTTCTGGCTGGGGCTGCCCGAGGAGCAGGAGGGGCGGGTCGCGCCGACCGTGCCCGCCGATCCGCCGCAGGCGCCGGCCTCGTTCTACCTCAGGGCGTTCGGCGACCCCGCCTCGGTGCAGGCGGGGGTGCTGGCCCACGAGGGCGGCTACATGGCCGCCGGCGAGTCCGACAGCAGGGCCGCGCACGCCGCCGAGATCGGGGCCGTCGGCGGGATCACGAACGCGCGGGGGCTGGCGGGCATGTACCGCCCGCTGTCGCTGGGCGGCGGCGGCCTGGTGAGCAGGGAGCACCTGGCGCTCATGTCGCTCACCGCCTCGGCCGGCGCCGACGCGGTGCTGCTCGCGCCGACCCACTTCGCGCTGGGCTTCGTCAAGCCGGTGGACAACCGGCACCTGCCGGAGCCCGACAGCGAGGGCGTGCTGCTGGCCGAGACCGCGTTCGGGCACGTGGGGATGGGCGGCTCGATCGGGTTCTGCGATCCGGCGGCGCGGCTGGCGTTCGGCTACACGATGAGCAAGCAGGGCGCCGGGCTGGGCGTGAACCCGCGCGGCCAGGCACTGGTGGACGCGGCCTACCGGGCGCTCGGCCACCGTCAGGCCCACGGAGGCATCTGGTACGCCTGATCACCGGATACCGTGATATGTCACCATTCTTCCCAGGAGCAGCGGCATGTTCTTCGGTATCACGGATTTCTGGGCCTACGTCGTCGGCGCCTTCCTGATCATCCTCCTGCCCGGCCCGAACTCCCTGTACGTCCTGTCCTACGCCGCCCAGCACGGGGTCCGGCAGGGATACCGGGCAGCGGCGGGCGTCTTCGTCGGCGACACGGTGCTGATGGTCCTCACCGCCGCCGGCGCCGCCTCGCTTCTGAGGGCCAACCCGCTGCTGTTCACGATCGTCAAGTACGCCGGCGCGGGCTACCTGGCCTGGATCGGGTTCCAGATGATCCGTGGCGCCTGGAGGTCGTGGCGGTCCGCGCGGATGACGGAGGCGCCCGCCGCACAGGTGGACGCCCGCACGCGCCCGTTCCGCAAGGCCCTGACGATCAGCCTGCTGAACCCGAAGGCCATCCTGTTCTTCCTGTCGTTCTTCGTGCAGTTCGTGGACCCGGGTTACGCCAACCCCGCGCTGTCGTTCGTCATCCTGGGCGCGGTGATCCAGCTCTTCAGCTTCCTCTACCTGACCGGCCTGATCTTCGGCGGCACTTTCCTGGCCGCGCAGTTCCGCAGCCGCCGCCGGCTCAGCGCCGGGCTCACGTCCGGCGTCGGGGCCGTCTTCCTGGGGTTCGGCGCGAAGCTCGCCACAGCGTCACTCGGATGAAAGCCGTATTCAAGGTTGCGCTGTTTTCGTGGAGACAGATGGAACGCGTCAAAAGAGGCAGTCCCATCCCTCCTCCTCGGGTACGGTAAGCCACCGGCGTGCTTCCCGGGACGGCGGGTGATGGACGCATCGGTGACGTCGAGCGGTCCATCCGGAATGCCTGGTCCCCCGAAGCCCGGGTAGACGCTGATCGTCGGCCTATCTGCGGAGCAGCCTTGAACCATCCACCGGTCACCCTCCCACGCCTCACCGCGCTCGCCCGGCAGGCGGCTCCCCGGCTGCTCGAAGGCGTGGTCGCCCCCCTCGCCGTCTTCTACCTCGCCATGGTGGTCCTCGGCTTCAAGTGGGCGCTGGCCCTCACCGTCGCCTGGGTCTACCTGGGCGTGGCCTGGCGCCTCGTCAAGCGGGTCAAGGTGCCCGCCACCATGTACCTGGCCGCGTTCGCGATCACCATCCGGGCGATCGTGGCGTTCTGGACGGGGACGTGGATGTGGTTCTTCATCCAGCCCGAGATGGGCACGATCTGCATCAGCATCGCCTTCCTCGCCTCGGTGCGGCTGAACAGGCCGCTCGTGCAGAAGCTCACGCTCGACTACATCCACCTGCCGTCGGCGGTGCTCAAGCACGAGCGGGTGCGCCGGTTCTTCGCCAGGATCACGCTGCTGTGGGCGTTCGTGCTGCTGATGAACTCCACGCTGAGCATCTTCCTCGCGGTCTACGAGTCGATCGGCGGCTCGCTCGGCGCGTTCATGATCATGCGTACGTCAGCGGTGGCCGTGATCAGCGGCGCGGCGATCACCTTCTCGGTCATCGCCTTCAAGCGGCTCCTGCGCCGGCTGCACGTCGCGCACACCTGACCGCTCCACCAGCAGGAACGCCCCGCACAACCCCATGACGAGCCCGGTCAGCATGCCGAACAGCTCCACCAGGTCGGCTGGGCCGCCCCCTCCTCCGGCCAGCGGCCCGCCCACGGACCGGACGATCATCACGTAGAGGCCCCAGGCGAACAGGGAGCCCGAGCCCAGCCAGGCGATCGCCAGCGGACGCCGGAACGGGACGCCTCCGCGCCCGCGCACGATCACGACCAGCGCGACGGCCCCGGCGATCGCGAGCAGCCCCTTGAGCCCGCTCTGCGCCGCCGCCGCGGCCGGGCCGTCCAGGGCCTGCACGAGCCGCGCTCCGCCCACCACCACGGCCACCGGCAGCGCGCCCCAGGCCAGGATCGCCTGCAGCGGCCTGGTGGGGCTGGGGAAGGGCAGGCCGGTGGCCGTGGTGAAGGCGGCCGGCCAGCGGTCGCGGGCGTACAGGGCGAAGGCCGCCATGAGGCCGGCGCCCTGCCCCAGGAAACCCCCGTAGACCATCATGTAGACCCACGGCGCGATGGGGCCGCCGCTGAAGGCGGCCGTGCCTGCGGTCGCGACGAGGATCGGCGCGGTGACGACGATCACGGACAGCAGGCCGGTGCCCACCCAGAGGGGAAGCAGCACCAGCAGGCCGGGCAGCCGCATGCCCCACCGGGCGGTGAAGGCCAGCGCCAGCAGCAGGCCCACGGCCTCCATGCCGAAGGTCATCGCGTTCAGCCCGACCATCGCCGGGTCGTTCATCAGGCTCGGGTCGCTCACGCCGAGGGAGCTGCCGGTCAGCCAGAGGACCTTGAGCGTGAGGTAGGGCAGCATGGCCGCCACCGCCACGATCGCGGCAGTGCGGCGGCCGATGCCCGGCGCGACGTCCGTGGCGCCCGTGATGTGGCGGGGCCGGTGGCCGGTGCCCGGTGGGAGGTCCGTGGTGCTCACGGCCTGGCGGGGCCGGTGGCCGGTGCCCGGTGCGGGTTGCGTCATGCTCCGAGCCTCGCCTGCCCCGGGGCCGGGGCCCTCCCGCCTAGCGGGGATCCTCCTCCCCCTCGCGGGGGAGGGTCACGGTCAGCTCGAAGCCGTCGCCCGCCGGGCCGGCGGTGAGCGTGCCGCCGGCCAGGCGTACGCGCTCGCGCAGGCCCGCCAGCCCCAGCCCGCCGGTCCTGGCGGTGGGCCGGGAACGGGCCGGCCCGTTGCGTACGCGGACCAGGCGCGGCGCGACCGAGACCGTCACGGCCGCCCCGGGCGCGTGCTTGGCGGCGTTGGTGAGCCCCTCCTGCACCACCGCGGCGGCCAGACCGGGCACCGGCCCGGGGGCGAGGTCGAGGGAGATCGACATGCCGGAGCCGGCGGCCCGGCGCACCAGCTCCGCCACGTCCTCGTCCACGGGGGCCAGCGGCGCCGCGTCGGAGTCCTCGCGCAGCAGCCCGATGATCTGGCGCAGCCGCTCGGTGGCGTCGGCCGCCGCGAGCCGCAGCTCCCCCGCCGCCTTGACCTGGGCGGGGGCCAGGCCGGGAGCCAGCTCCAGCCCCGCCGCCCTGACCGCGATCAGGGCCAGGTCGTGGCCGAGCGAGTCGTGCATCTCCCGCGCGATCCTGGCCCGCTCCCGCAGCCTGGCCTGCGCCTCGGCCGACGTCCTGGCCTGCCGCCGCTGCTGCAGCAGCTTGCGGCGCAGCACCCCGAACAGGTGCGGCACCACGTAGGTGCCGACGACCGCGGTGATCATCGACACCCACAGCGCCAGATCACCGCCCCTGCCCAGCACCACCACCACGCCCACCAGCGAGATCAGGCAGAACGCGATCAGCGCCGGCCACCAACTGGCCATGCGCCGCCCGGTCAGGTACGCGTACCAGGCGATGAACGGCGACGTCGGCAGCAGCGGCAGGATCTTCACGTCGCGCCGGGGCAGCAGCCAGCTCAGGTCCACGGTCGCGAACCCCTCGCTGAACCGCCACGGCCCCAGCGGCAGCAGCAGCACCAGGGCCGCCAGCGGGTACGGCCGTCCCACGAGCACGGCCACCGCGGCCAGCGCCCAGCGGGGCACGGTCACCATGGCGAACCCGGCGGGGTCCCTGAACGGGTCGGGCCCCATGGCGGCGACGAACACGCCGAGCACGACGAAGAGCAGCACGTCATAGACCACCTGGCGGCGGTTGTCCCGGCGTAGACGCTTCACCGCACCGACGGTAGCGGCAGCGCCGGCAGGTGGATGCCGTCCGAAGTCAGGTGGCTCCCCTGACGAAAGTCGGGGTGGGGTGCCGTCCACCTTCGAGGTAGGGCTAGCCCCACCACGAATGCGCCTATCTCCACTCCTGATTCCACCGGCTCGAACCTGTTTGATCGTAGGTGTCATCCGGAGGTCGCAGGCGCTGCCCCCGACGAAAGTAGGGGGTAGTGCGTGCCGATCGTCCGATGTGCCGTGACCTGCGGAGTTTCTACCTTCAAGGGGTATCGGCCCTGACCCGCATAGGGGAAAGGACCGCGTTCGACCGGGGGCATCCCCGATGTTCCCGGACGTCACACGCCGCCAGGCTGTGTGAGTGCCCTAACGATCGGAGTACACGCTCATGTCGCACGCCATCCTCGACCTCGTCGAGCAGGTGATGTCGTCGCCGTGGTTGTATGTCGCGCTGTTCGCCCTGGCGCTGCTCGACGGGTTCTTCCCCGTCGTGCCCGCCGAGACGTCGGTGATCACCGCGGGGGTGTTCGCCGCCGCGTCCGGCGGGCCGAACCTGGCTCTGGTCATCGTGGTGGCCGCGCTCGGCGCGTTCGCCGGGGACCACATCTCCTACCTGATCGGCAACAGGTCGGCAGGCAGGCTGCGCGGCAAGAAGGCGTTCGTCTGGGCGCGGGGGGCCCTGGCGGAGCGGGGCGGCCTCGTCCTGGTCGTGGCCAGGTACATCCCCGGTGGGCGTACCGCGACCACGCTGACCATGGGCGCGGTGCGGCATCCGCTGCGCTCGTTCACCTTCTTCGACCTGATCGCGACGAGCTCGTGGGCGGTGTACTCCGGGCTGATCGGCTACTTCGGCGGGATGGCGTTCGAGAACGACCCGATCAAGGGCCTGCTGCTCGGCCTGGGCATCGCGCTGTCCATCACCGCCGTGGTGGAGATCGTGCGATGGGTCAGGAAGCAGCGCGCCATCAAGGCTTCCCCGGAACGTCTTCCTGCGGACACGTCCGTTTGACCCTGCCTGGCAACCATCCGTCTGAAAGGAGTGCGCATGACTGTGCTGGCCGCGGTGATCGCCCTGGTCGGTTCGCTGTTCTTCGCGCTCGGAGCCGCGCTGCAGCAGTTCGAGGCGGTCGGCTCCGCCAAGCCGGGGCTGCTCGCGCTGCTCCGGAGGCCACGCTGGCTGCTCGGCGGCGTGTCCATCCTGGCGGGTGGTGGCCTGCACATCGTCGCACTCGGGCTCGGACCGCTGACGATCGTGCAGCCGATGGGGGTGGCCAGTCTGCTGTTCGCGCTGCCCCTCGCGGCGACGCTGCACGGCCGCAGGCCCTCACGCGCCGAGCTGGTGTCCGCCGGCGTGGTCGCGGCCGGCCTGATCGGGCTGGTGCTGCTGGTCCCCGAGTCGCACGGCCCGACCCACCTCAGCCCGAACGGCGTGCTCACGCTGCTGGGCGTGGCGGGGGTGGCGGCGGTGCTGCTGTGGGCCGCCTCGCGGGTGGTCTCGCCCGCCGGCCGGGCGGCGCTGCTGGCGACCAGCTCAGGAGTGCTGTACGGCGCCACCGCCACCCTCATGCGGGTGCTGGTGGACGGCGACTGGAACTGGTGGTACCTGCTGGCACTGCCGGTCCCCGCGCTGCTGGCGCTGATGATGCTCCAGCGCGCCTACGCCGTCGGGCACTTCGGCGTCTCCTTCGCCTCGCTGCAGATCGCCGACCCGCTGACCGCGGTGGCGTTCGGCGCGCTGCTGCTGGGCGAGCCGCTGCCGACCGGGATCCTGCCGGTCGTGGCGGCCCTGCTGACCGCCGCGGGCACCGTCGCCCTGGCGCGGACCAGCCCGCTGGAGGCCCACCACGACCCCGCATGAGATCGCCCCGTTCACGGCTCTCCCCAAGCCATCCCTGACATCGGAGTTCATCGACATGGCCATGCCCCTGCACAGCGTCCCCGACCTCGCCGCGCTCTCCCCCGCCCCGGAGCGCCCGCGCCGCATCCTCATCTCGTCCGACACCTACCCACCCGACGTGAACGGCGCCGCCTACTTCACCCATCGCCTGGCCACCGGCCTGGCCGCCCGGGGCAACGAGGTGCACGTGATCTGCCAGTCGGACGTGGGCCCGGCCAGCGCCGACGTGGCCGACGGCGTGATCGTGCACCGGCTGCGCTCGGCGCCGCTGCTGGTCCACCCGACCATGCGCTTCACCGTGCCGACCAGGCTCGACCGGCTCGTCTCCATCATCAAGCCCGACGTGCTGCACACCCAGGGTCACTTCGTGGTCGGCAGGGCCGCCATGGCCGCCGCCCGCCGGGCCGGCGTGCCGATCGTGGCCACCAACCACTTCATGCCCGACAACCTCTTCCAGTTCGCCCACATCCCCGCGCGGCTGCGGGAGAAGGCGGGCAAGCTGGCCTGGCGCGACTTCAGCCGCGTCTTCAACCGCGCCGACCACATCACCACGCCCACCCCGCTGGCCGCCAAGCTGCTGTCCGACCAGGGCTTCGGGCGCGACGTCGAGCCGGTCTCCTGCGGCATCGACCTGACCAGGTTCCACCCGCACGCCGAGCCCAAGGCGTGGGCGCGCAAGATGTTCGACCTGCCCGACCGGCCCACGATCCTGTTCGTCGGCCGCCTGGACGAGGAGAAGCGCCTCGACGAGGTGATCCGCGCGCTGCCGCTGGTGCTCAACGAGACCGACGCGCAGGTCGCCTTCGTCGGCAAGGGCAACCAGCGGGAGGAGCTGACGCAGCTGGCCAGGCGCATCGGCGTGAGCGAGCGGGTGTTCTTCCTCGGCTTCGTGGCCGACGAGAACATGCCGCAGGCCTTCTCCGCCGCCGACGTGTTCGCCATGCCGGGCGTCGCCGAGCTGCAGAGCATCGCCACGCTGGAGGCCATGGCCTCGGGGCTGCCCGTGGTGGCCGCCGACGCGATGGCGCTGCCGCACCTGGTGGACGACAACGGCTACCTCTACCAGCCGGGCGACGTGGTCGCGCTGGCCCGGCACCTGACCGCGATCCTCGCCGACGACGGCCTGCGCGCCCGGCTCGGCAAGGCCAGCAGGGAGCTGGCACTCACCCATGACGACCAGGCGTCGCTCGCCCGGTTCGAGCGGATCTATGACGAGGTGATGCGATGACGCCCAGGCAGAGCGTCTGGGGCACGATGATCGGCACGCTGGTGTCGGCCGGTGCGCTCGCGTACGCGGACGTGGCGCTGCCCACCCAGGTGCTGCTCAGTGACTACGCGCTGGTCTCCGGCGGGCTGGTGCCCGTGCTGATCGGGATGCTCGCGCTGGCGGCGGCCTGCCTGTGCCTGGCGTACGGGCTGGTCACCCTCGACCCGGCGCGCACCGCGCCCACCCGGGTGCTGCTGGTGGCCGGGGCGGCGGGCCTGATGATGAGCGCGATCTTCCCGACCGACCCGGGTACCTCGCAGATCGGCACGGTCTCCGGCGAGATCCACCGCTGGTCGGCGGCGGTCGTGTTCACCTCGCTGCCGGTCGCCGGCTGGATCCTGGCCAAGGGCAGGGCGGCCGCGCCCCGCTGGAACGCGGTGCGCGCGCTGAGCGTGGCCGCCGCGGCGACGCTCGCGATCTACCTGGCGGCCCACCCTGCCACCATCACCTCGTCGCTGATCAACGGCGCCGGCTACTACGGGACGCTGGAGCGCGGCGTCGTGCTGGCCGAGATGGCGCTGCTCATCGCCATGGCGCTGGCCGCCTTCTCCGGCCGGGCCGTCGCGAAGAGCGAGCCCGTCCCCGCCGAGCCGGCCGAGGCCACCGGGCACGAGCGTGAGGAACGGCTCGCCGCCTGATCGCCCCGCGACACTTCGACCGCCGCCGAAAGGACTTCGCCCTAGCGTGACCTCATGCTCATCACACGTCATGCCGAAGCCGCGGCGGTGCTCTCCGACACCAGGTACGTGCCGCCACCCGTACGCCAGGACGGCGCGGAAGGAACGCTGGCCTGGCTGCGCGCCCGCGTGTCCCGGTTCAGCGCCGGCGAGACGCACGCGCGGCGGCGCCACGAGCTGACCGGGCTCCTGGCCGGGCTGGACCCCGCCGGGCTGCGATCGGCCGCCGGGGCGCTGACCAGGCAGCGGGGCGGTGACTGGCGAGGCGTGCCGACGGCCGTGCTGGGGGCCGCGCTGGGCGTCCAGGACACCGGTGCGGTGCCCGCCGCCGCGGCCGGCTACCTGTCGGGCGAGGAGAGCCCGCAGGCCGACGCCGCCGTGGCCGAGCTGCTGAAGCTGGCCGGCGTCCCGGTGATCACGCTGCTGCTGCAGGCGCACTCCGCCACGGAGGGCCTCATCGAGACCGCACTCCGGCACGCCGCCCCCGGCCAGGACATCGACGAGCTGCTGCGCGAGACGCTCAGCCAGGATCCGCCGCTGCGGGCCACCCGGAGGCTGGACACGCACACCGGCGACGAGGTGACCATCGACCTGGTGGCCGTCAACCGCGACCCCGACGCGTTCGACCCCGCGCGCGGCCACGTCCCGCACCTGACGTTCGGCCACGGCGTGCGCCCCTGCCCCGCCCCCGCTCACGCGCTCGCGCTGGCCGCGGGCGTCCTGGAGGGACTGCTGAAGTGAACTTCCACGACCTGCACCGCCCCGGCGACCCGCTGCTGCTGCCCAACGCCTGGGACTACGGCTCGGCGGCCCACCTGGCCGCGCACGGCTTCCCCGCGATCGGCACGACCAGCCTCGGCGTGGCCGCCGTGCATGGCAGGCCCGACGGGGCCGGCGCCACCAGGGCGGAGACGATCGAGCTGGCGGAGGCGATCAGCGGCCTGGGCGTCCTGGTGACGGTGGACATCGAGGGCGGGTTCAGCGACGACCCCGCCGAGGTGGGCGAGCTGGTGGCGGGCCTGGCCGCGCTGGGCGTGGCGGGCGTCAACCTGGAGGACGGCCGCCCGGACGGCACGCTGCGCCCCATCGGGTTGCAGCAGCGGATCATCGAGGCGGCCAAGGGGCACGGGGTGTTCGTCAACGCGCGCACGGACACGTACTGGCTGGGCTCCGGCGAAGGCACCCGCGAGCGGCTGGACGCCTACGGGCACGCCGACGGCGTCTTCGTGCCGGGGCTGAACGACCTGGACGAGATCGCGAAGCTGGCGGCGAGCACGCCGCTGCCGCTCAACGTGCTCTACCAGCAGGGCGGGCCCGGCCTGGCCCGGCTGGCCGAGGCCGGGGTGGCCAGGGTGAGCACCGGGTCGCTGCTCTACCGGGCCGCGCTGGCGGCGGCGCTGGGCACGGCGCTCGGCGTCCGCGGCGAGCAGGCTCCGGGGATCCCGACATATAACGAGATCGCCGCTCGATTGCCGTGATAATCGAGACATGCGCTTCCAGATCCTCGGGCCCACGAACGTGCTGGGCGAGGACGGCCGGCCGGTCACGCTCGGCGGCCCCCGCGTACGTGCCCTGCTGACGCTGCTCGCCCTGCACGCCGGCCGCATCGTCGGCGCGGAGCAGCTCGTGGACGGCATGTACGGCCCCCGACCTCCCGAGGGCGTGGCCAACGCGCTGCAGTCGCAGGTGTCCCGGCTGCGCCGGGCGCTGGGGCGGGACCTGGTGGAGTTCCACCCGGCCGGGTACCGGCTGGTCGCCGACCCGCGGGACGTGGACGCGCGCAGGTTCGAGCTGCTGACGGCCGAGGGCAGGCAGGCGCTGGCCGGCGGCGACCCCGGGCGGGCGGCTGCTCTGCTGCGCGAGGCGCTGGAGCTGTGGCGGGGCGCGCCGCTCGCCGACGCCCCGCACGCCGAGGCCGCCGCGGCGGCCCTGGAGGAGCTGCGGCTGGCCGCCACGGAGGACCGCGCGCAGGCGGACCTCGACCTCGGCAGGCACCGGGAGCTGGTGGCCGAGCTGAGCCAGCTCACGACCGCGCACCCGCTGCGCGAGCGGCTGCGCGCCCAGCTCATGCGCGCCCTGTACGGCAGCGGCCGGCAGGCGGAGGCGCTGACCGTCTACGAGGAGACCAGGAAGCTGCTGGACGACGAGCTGGGCATCGAGCCCGGCGCCGAGCTGGCCGCGGCCCACCTGGCCGTCCTCAGAGCCGACCCCGCGCTCGGCCCCGCGCTCCCGCCCGGCACCACGCCCCCGCAACCCTCGACGCCCGGGGCCGCAGCCCCGGCGGGGACGGCCGGCCAGGGCGGGGCCGGGCAGCCGGCCAGGCGGGGGCTGCGGGCGCAGCTCACCAGCTTCGTGGGCCGCGCCGAGGAGCTGGCGCAGGTCGGGTCCAGGCTCCGGGACAGCAGGCTCGTCACGCTGATCGGCCCGGGCGGCGCGGGCAAGACGCGGCTGGCGATCGAGACGGCCGCGCAGGAGCCGGGCGACGTGTGCTTCGTGCCGCTCGCCCCCGTCTCCGACGGCGACGGCGTGCCGCAGGCCGTGCTGGCCGCCCTCGGCGTGCGCGACGCCCTGCTGAACATCAACGGCCGGCCCACCCTGGACCCCGAGGCCAGGCTCGTCGCCGCGCTGGCCGAACGCGAGCTGCTGCTGGTGCTGGACAACTGCGAGCACCTCGTGACGGCCACCGCCGAGCTGGCCGACCACCTGCTGGCCGCCTGCCCCGACCTGCGCGTGCTGGTGACGGGCAGGGAGGCGCTGGGCATCACGGGCGAGTCGATCCTGCCCGTGGCGCCGCTGCGGCTGCCGCCCGCCGAGACCGACGAGCCGCTCGGCTATCCCTCGGTGCGGCTGTTCGCCGACCGCGCCGCCGCCGTGCGGCCCGGCTTCGCGGTGGACGCGGGCAACGCCGGGCACGTCGTACGCATCTGCCGGGCCCTCGACGGGCTGCCGCTGGCCATCGAGCTGGCGGCGGCGCGGCTGCGTACGCTGTCGATCGCCGACGTCGCGGCCCGGCTCGACGACCGGTTCAGGCTGCTGACCCGCGGCAGCCGCACGGCGCTGCCCCGGCACCAGACGCTGCACGCGGTCGTGGCGTGGAGCTGGGACCTGCTGGACGAGAGCGAGCAGGTGATGGCCAGGCGGCTGAGCACGTTCGTGGCGGGGGCCCGGCCCGAGGCGGCCGAGCGGGTGTGCGGGCTGCCGGAGGAGGTGCTGTTCTCGCTGGCGGAGAAGTCGCTGGTGGAGTTCGCGGACGGGCGCTTCAGGATGCTGGAGACGATCCGGGCGTTCTGCGCGGAGCGGCTGATGGAGTCGGGCGAAGGCGACACGATCCGCGACGCGCACGCCCACTACTACCTCGACCTGATGCTGACGGCCGACCCGATGCTGCGTACGGGCACGCAGATGGAGTGGCTGGCCAGGCTCGACGAGGAGAGCGGCGACCTCGACGCGGCCGTGCGCTGGGCGACCGAGACCGGGCAGTTCGAGCTGGGCATGCGGCTGCTGGCCCAGAGCGCCTGTTACTGGTGGATGCGCGGCCACCGCACCGCGAGCGCGAACCTGGCCGCCGCGCTGCTGGCCGCGCTGGGCGATACGCGCGTGCCCGGCCTCAAGGAGGAGTACAGCATGTGCGTGCTCATCGTGGCCTGGGCCGGAGGCATGGACGAGCCGCTGCGCGAGCGGCTGGCCGAGGTGCGGCGGCTGCTGCCGATCGACTACGTGCCGGTGCGGGTCGAGTTCATGATGATGCTGCTGTCGATGTTCACGGGGCCGCCCGACGACTTCGGGGCGATGCAGGAGTTCTACCTGGCCGCGGTCAGCGGCCTGTCGCCGTGGAAGAAGGCGCTGGCCAACTGCGGCCACGCGTTCGTCCTGCAGATCCTCGGCCGGATCGACGAGGCGCTGAACCATTTCGAGCTCAGCCTGGCGGGGTTCAGGGCCATCGGGGAGCGGTGGGGCATGGTGCTGGTGCTGTCCGGGCTCGGGGCGCTGCGCCAGCGGGAGGGCGACTACGCGGCGGCGCACGCGCTCGCCGACGAGGCGCTCGCGCTGGCACGCGAGCTGGGCTCGGCCACGGAGACCGCCGAGGGGCTGTGCCGCCGCGCCGACGCGCGAAGCCCCCTGGGCGACGTGGAGGGCGCGCGAGCGGACTACGCGGAGGCGGCCGAGCTGTCGCGCCGCAACGGCTCCATGGAGACCCTGGCCTGGGCCCTGCTCGGGCTGGGGCTGGTCGAGGTGGAGCGCGGCGACCCGGACGCCGCCCGTGCGCTGCTGGTCCAGGCGCGCGAGGTGTGCCCCCGCGGCTGGTACAGCACCGAGGACACCCGCTGCCGCATCGACACCGCGCTGGCGCAGATCAGCGACTCGGTCAGCGAACGGTAGGCCCGCCGTCAGCCGCCCTCATCAGAGTGTGCGGCATGAAGAACAAATGGGCCTGTCTGGCCATCGCCTGCCTGGCCACGCTGCTGCTCTCCCTGGATCTCACGGTCCTGCACCTGGCCCTGCCCCGGCTGGTGGCCGACCTCGGCGCGACCTCCACGCAACTGCTGTGGATCGGCGACATGTACGGCTTCGCGCTGGCCGGCCTGCTCGTCACCATGGGCAACCTCGGCGACCGCATCGGCCGCAAGCGCCTGCTCCTGATCGGCGCCGTCGCGTTCGGCGCCGCCTCCGTGGTCACCGCGTACGCGCCCACCCCCGAGCTGCTGATCGCGGCCAGGGCGCTGCTGGGCGTGGCCGGCGCCACGATCATGCCCTCGACCTTGTCGATCATCCGGAACGTGTTCACGGAGCCGGGCGAGCGCACCGCGGCCATCGGCGTCTGGAGCGGGATGAGCGCGGCGGGCTTCGCCGTCGGCCCCGTGGTCGGGGGCGTGCTGCTCGACCACTTCTGGTGGGGCTCGGTCTTCCTGATCAACGTGCCGATCATGGCGCTGGTGCTGGTGGGCGGCGTCCTGGTGCTGCCGGAGTCGCGCAACCCGTACGCGGGCCGGATCGACCTCGTCAGTGTGGCGCTGTCGTTCACCGGCATCGTGACGGCCATCTACGCGATCAAGGAGGCGGCGCACAAGGGCGTCGGGCACCTGGACGTGGCGGCTGCGGGCCTGGCGGGGGCCGTGCTGCTGGCGCTGTTCGTGTGGCGGCAGACCACGCTCGCCGAGCCGCTCATCGACGTGCGGCTCTTCGCGCGGCGCGCGTTCACCGCCTCGATCCTGACGAACCTGCTGGCGATCTTCGCCATGTCGGCCATGATGCTGATGTTCGCCTGGTACCTGCAGCTGGTGCTCGGCTGGTCGCCGCTGCAGGCGGGGCTGGCGCAGCTCCCCGGCGGGCTGAGCGGCGCGGTGGGCGGCGTGCTGGCCGCCAGGCTCATCCGGCACCTCGGCAGGAACGGCGTGGTCGCGCTGGGCCTGGCCATGAACGCGGGCTCGTTCCTCTACTACGCCACGCTCGGCACCGAGCTGAACTACCTGACCCTGCTGCCCGTCATGGTGATCGGCGGCATGGGCGTCGGGTTCGCCTTCACCGTCAACAACGACAACGTGCTGGCCACGGCGCCGCGGCAGCGTGCGGGGGCCGCCGCCGCGGTGTCGGAGACCGCGTTCGAGCTGGGCGGCGCGCTCGGCATCGCGATCCTGGGCACGGTGCTGACCAGCGCCTACCGGGCCGGCCTGGAGGTGCCCGCCGGGGTCCCGGCCGAGGCCGCCGGTGAGTCGATCGCGGGAGCGCTGAACCTGGCCGCCGCGCTCCCCGGCGAGCAGGCCGCCCAGCTCGTACGGGCGGCGCAGGCGGCCTTCGTCGAGGCCGTGCACCTCACCTCGCTCGTCACGGCGGGCCTGCTGGCCGTGGTGGCGGTGCTCGCCCTGGTGGGCCTGCGCGGCGTGCCGAAGGTCATCCCGGAGGAGGTGCTGTCCGGCGCGCACTAGCTCACGCGATGGGGTTCGTCGGGCAGGGGCGGGTTCTCGTCGGGGACAGGTCGTCGAGGCGGTGGCCGATCATCCGGGCGATGCCCTCGATGGTCTGGATGCCCGTCCCCTCGCCCGGCTGCCGGTCGGTCTGCACCGACAGCAGCAGGTCCCGCTCCGGCCCCACGACGCGGCCGTAACTGGTCACCGCCCACGTGTGGTGGATGAACGGCCGCGGCGTCCACCCGTTCTTCAGCGCCACCCTGTCGCCCGGCCTGGCGGCGGCGCTGACGCCCCACGCCTGGTCCTTCTGCACCCGCTCCATCAGCCCGAGCACCGTCCCCCGGTCGCCCGCCGTCAGCCCCTTGCCGCCCTTGACCAGCACCTTCAGCAGGCGGATGCGGTCGGCGGGGCTGGTGTTGGTGCCGCCCCAGTACTTGCTCGGCCCCGGCGTGGTCTCCTTCAGCCCGATCCGGCGGTAGAAGTCGCTCATGGCCCCGCCGCCGCCGACGCGCGACCACAACACGTCGGCGGCGCGGTTGTCGCTCTCCCTGATCATGCGGGAGGCCAGGTCCCGCTCGCCCTCGTCGAGGCGGGAGTCGCGGCCGGCCAGCAGCGCGGCGAGGATGTCCACCTTGGCGCCGCTGGCGGTGATCATGTCGTGCTCGTGCTCCCCGTGGCCCAGCCGGACCCCGGTCACCAGGTCCAGCGCGCCGTAGACGATCCGGCCCGGCCGGCCGCGCACGTACTGGGCGATGTCGCGTTCGAGCCGTGCCCGGGCGGCATTACCCGCCCGGATGTCACGAAATTTCAGGACACAGCGGGCGACCTTGACCGGCGCCTCCACCGCGGCGGGCACCACCGGCGCCTTCCCCGCCCCGCAGCCGGCCGCGCAGCCGACCGCGCAGCCCGCCGCGACCGCCGATCCGAGCCAGGCCATCCACTTCCCACGCACGCGCGAACCCCCGTGATCTCGTCGGGGGTCGTACGGATGATGCCCGGCCGGGCGGCCCTGCCCATCCCGCCAGGCGGTTTCCTGGCGAGACCTTCAGCACTACCTTGCCGGGCTCAGAGGTGCTCGCCCAGGAAGGCCGCGGTCGCGTCCACGGCCTGCGTGACGTACGGCTCGCGGTCGTAGAGGTCGATGTGCTGCTTGGCGTCCACCCAGACGATCTCCTTCGGCCGGTCGAGCCGCCTGAACACCTCCTCCGCCCCCTCGGGGGAGCAGAACCGGTCCACCACGCCGTGCACGATCAGCGCCGGCTTCGGCGACAGGAAGTCGCTGCCCGTCATGTTGTCCATGGTCAGCAGCTCCAGCACGCTGGCCCTGGTCACCTCGTTCGCCCAGTGCGGGGACGCGCCGCGCTCGCCGCCGTAGTACGCGTACGGCTCGTCGCCGGGCATCGCGGCCTCACCCTGCCCGGCGACCGCGGGCAGGTACTCGACGGGCCCGCCCAGGTCCTGCCGCTCCAGCACGTCCAGGTAGGGCGCGAGGTCCGCGCCGCGCATCGCGTAGGGGTTGTTGTACGCCCCGGCGATGCCCGCGAACACCTTCACCCGGGGGTCGAAGGCGGCGAACTTGAGCGCGTACCCACCGCCGAGGCAGATCCCGACCGCTCCGATCCGCCCGCGGTCCACCTCGGGCCGCGAGCGCAGGAAGGACACCGCCGCCCGCAGGTCGTGCAGCTTGCCCTGCGGGTCCTCGTGGCGGCGCGGCCGCCCCTCGGACTCGCCCCAGTTGCGGTGGTCGAAGGCCAGCGTGGCATACCCCCGCTCGGCCAGCCGGGCCGCGTACAGGCCCGTGACCTGGTCACGCACTCCGGTGAACGGCCCGGTGAACACCAGCCCCGGCCACGGCCCCACGCCGTCCGGCACCCGCAGATCGCCGGCCAGCGTGAGACCGTCCACCATGAAATCCACTCTCATACGCACCAGGCTACGAGTCGAACCCGAGCCCCATCCGATCGAGCGCGCGCAGCCACAGGTTGCGCCTGCCCTGGTGCTGGTCGGCCTGCGCGATCGACCAGCGGGTGAACTGGATCACCCCCGACCGCACCGGCTCGGGCGGGAACGGCATCGGCTTCTCCTTCACCATGCGCAGCTCGGTGCGGTCGGTGGGCTTGCCCGACAGCAGGTCCAGCATGACGTTCGCGCCGAACCGGGTGGCGCCGACGCCCATGCCGGTGTAGCCGGCGGCGTAGACGAGCCGGCCGCCGTGCGCCTGCCCGTAGAAGGCGCTGAACCGGCTGCACGTGTCGATCACGCCGCCCCACCTGTGGGTGAACCGCACCCCGTCGAGCTGCGGGAAGGTGTCGTAGAAGTGCCGCGCGAGCTTGACGAACGTCTCGTCGCGCTGGTCGTACTCGGGCTTGACCAGGCCCCCGTTGTAGTAGACGGCGTCGTAGCCGCCCCACAGGATCCGGTTGTCGTCGGTCAGCCGGTAGTAGTGGAACTGGTTGCCCGAATCGCCGACGCCCTGCCTGTTGCGCCAGCCCACGGAGTCGAGCTGGGCCGCGGTCAGGGGCTCGGTCATCAGCACGTAGTCGTACACCGGGACCACGAAGTGCTTCAGCCGCCGCAGCAGCGGCGGGAACACCCCGGTGCCCAGCGCCACCTGGCGCGCGCCCACCGTGCCGTGGGGCGTGCGCAGGGTGATCGTCGTGCCGTCGTCGGCCATCGAGCGGACCGGGGTGCGCTCGTGGACGCGTACGCCGAGCCGCAGGCACGCGTCCCGCAGCCCCCACACCAGCCGCGCCGGGTCGAGCATGGCGCAGCCGCTGCGCTCCCAGAGCCCGCCCAGGTAGGTCGGCGAGTTCACCTCGGCCCGCACCTGCTCCCGGTCCAGCGGCAGGTAGTCGAGGCCGAGGTCGGAGATGAGGTCGAGGTGCTCGTTGAGGCCGTCGAGCTGCCACTCCTCGGTGGCCACGTGCAGCTCGCCGGTGCGTTCGAAGGAGCAGTCGACGCCGTAGCGCTCCAGCGTGCGCTCGATCTCGTCGAGGTTCTCGACGCCCATGCGTTCGAGCCGGTCGATCTCCTCGGGCCACCGCTCCAGCCCGTTGGCCAGGCCGTGGGTGAGGGTCGCCATGCAGAACCCGCCGTTGCGGCCGGTGGCCGCCCAGCCGATCCTGCGGCCCTCGATCAGGACGACGTCCAGCGAGGGGTCGCGCTCCTTGGCCATCAGGGCCGTCCAGAGCCCCGAGAAGCCGCCGCCGACGACGACCAGGTCGGCGGTGGTGTGTCCGAAGAGCCGCGGTTGCGGCTCGGGTCTGGCCGGGCTGTCCAGCCAGTACGGCTTGCGCTCCGCGTCAGCCAGCGCCTTCAGCGGATCCACAAATCCCACTTCCCTTACGAAAGTCTGAGTTTTGAAAATTGCGGGACCAATGAGGTGTCACGCGCGGGTTCCCCCCGCCGGAATCCGATCTCGCCTCCCTGTTCTTGGCCAAGGTGAAACCCCTCCGCGACCTGCGGAGGGGAATCCGGAAGAATGTTCTCAGCTACGGCGGCGCGCCGCGACCGCGTTGCCCACGGCGATCAGCACCCCGATGCAGAAGATCAGCGTACCCATGACGTTGACCTGCGGCGGGATGCCGGTCTTCACCGCGCCGACGATCCACAGCGGGAAGGTGACGGTCGAGCCGTTGACGAAGCTGGTCACCACGTAGTCGTCGATGGACAGCGCGAAGGCCAGCATCCCGCCCGCCAGCACGCCCGGCAGGATCGCCGGCAGCGTGACCTGCTGGAACGTGCCCCAGGCCGTCGCGCCCAGGTCTCTGGCCGCCTCCTCCAGGGAGGGGTCCAGGGTGACGACCCGCGCCCGCACCGTGACCACCACGAACGACAGCGAGAACAGCACGTGCGAGATGATGATCGTGTTGGCGTCGCGCGGCACGTTGCCGGAGACGAACAACGACAGCAGCGAGGCCCCCATGACCAGCTCGGGCGTGGAGATGGCGGCGAAGACCAGGAAGTTCGTCGCTCCCTGGCCGCGGAAGCGGTGCCTGCCGAGCGCCAGGCCCAGCATGGTGCCGATCACGACCGTGATGATCGTGCTGATCAGGGCGATCACCAGCGAGTTGCGCAGCGCGACGGTGAGGTCGGAGATCTCGAACAGCTCGGCGTACCAGCGCAGGGTGAAGCCCTGCCAGGTGGTGTTGGACTTGCTCTGCTTGTCGTTGAAGCCGAACAGGATCATCACGGCGATCGGCGACGACAGCCAGACGATGATCAGCCAGGTGTAGAGGTGCAGCAGCCGGTCGCCGGCCCGCGCGCCCCTCATCGGGCCGCCGCCTCTAGCACGTTCTCGGTCCCGAGCGCCCGCGCGTAGATGAAGATGCCCACCAGCAGCACCGCCATCAGCGTGAACGACAGCGCCGAGGCGGTCGGGTAGTCGAGGTTGGTCAGGTACTCCGTCTGGATGATGTTGCCGATCATCGTGTTCGAGGTGCCGCCGAGGATGGCGGCGTTGATCGGGTCGGCCGTGGCGGGCACGAACGTCATCAGCACCCCGGCGAACACCCCCGGCAGCGACAGCGGCAGCACCACCCGCCGGAAGGCCGCCGCCCGCGTCGCGTACAGGTCCTGGGCCGCCTCCACCACGCGCGGGTCCACCTGCTCCAGCGCCACGTAGATCGGCAGGATCATGAACGGCAGGAAGTTGTAGGTCAGCCCGCCCACCACCGCGAACGTCGTGGCCAGCACGTGGAAGTCCTCGGGCAGCAGCCCCCAGCCCTTGAGCGTGCCGAACAGGATGCCGTTGTCCGACAGCAGGAA
Source organism: Nonomuraea thailandensis (assembly GCF_024172165.1). GTDB lineage: Bacteria > Actinomycetota > Actinomycetes > Streptosporangiales > Streptosporangiaceae > Nonomuraea > Nonomuraea thailandensis. The sequence goes on from NZ_JAMZEB010000002.1 coordinate 8,019,394, forward strand.
GTTCCACGAGATCGTGCGCAGCACGAACGAGACGAAGAACGGCAGCAGGAGCAGGAACAGGTACATCGACTTGCGGGCGCCGGCCTTGAAGGCGATGAAGTACGCCACCGGGTAGCCGATGACCAGCATGGCCACGGTGGCGAGCCCGCCGTAGACCAGCGACCGGACGAGCTGCGTGCTGTAGCGGCCGATCGCGTCCGTGTAGTTGGAGAAGCTGAACGTCATGGCGAAGCCGTCGATGGCGTTGCCGGTCTGCAGCGACACCGACGCCATCGCGACCATGGGCACGACCAGGAAGATCGCCAGCCACATCCAGCTCGGCAGCGCGAGCAGGTAGGGGGTGAGCCGCCGCATCGGTTACGCCTGGGTGATGGACTGGAAGATCGGGTTGAACACCTGCTCCTGCTGGGTGGTGAGCCGGGTGTAGTTGCGCAGCTTGGCGTAGTCGGACTCGGAGGGGAACATGAGGGCGCTGCCGACCATGTCCTCCAGCGCCTTCTTGTCCTCGCCCTTGGCCGTCGCGGCCTTCTCGCGCAGCAGGTCCTGCACGGCGGGGACCGGGGTGACGTACTGGATGTACTCGTCGAGCTCCGCGGCCACGGCCGGCTGGTAGAGGTAGTCCATCAGCATGAGGGCGTCCACCGGGTTGGCCGCGCCCTTGGGGATGAGCATGTTGTCGGTCCAGATCGTGCCGCCCTCGGCCGGCACGACGAACTTCACCGGCTCGCCGGCGAGCTGCCGCTGGAACACGTCGCCGGACCAGGCCATGGTCAGCCAGACGTCGCCCTTCGACACGGCGTCGATATACGACTGATCATAATATTTCCGCACAATTCCGGCGTCGCGCTGCGCCTTCAGCTTCTCGCCGGCCTTGTTCCAGTCCGCCTCGGTGGACTTCTCCGGGTCGATGCCCAGCGCGATCATGCCGAAGTTGGCGATCTCCTGGGCGTCGGCCATCATGCCGACCCGCCCCTTGTACTTCGGGTCGAACAGCGACTCGATGCTGGTGATCTCGTCCTTGACGTACTTGGTGTTGTAGGCGATGCCGGTCACCCCGGAGGTGTACGGCACCGTGTACTTGTTACCCGGGTCGTACGAGCGCTCCTTGTACTTCTGCCCGGCGTTGGCCTGGAAGTTCGGCAGCTTGGAGTGGTCGAGCGGCACCGCGTAACCCAGCTCGATCATGTGCTGGAGCTGGATGCCGTTGGTCATGACGACGATGTCGTAGCCCAGCGGCTGCCCGGCGCGCAGCACGGGGTCGGCCTTGCCGAAGAACTCGGCGTTCTCCTGGATGACCTCCTTGTACTCGTACGCGATGCCGGTGTCCTGCTTGAACTTCTCCAGCGGGCCCTTGTCCTCGGGCATGTACTCGGGCCAGTTGGCGAAGACGACCTTGCCGTTCTTCTTCTGCTTGGCCCAGTAGTCGGCGACGGCGTCGGCCTTCGGGGGCGCCGCCTTCTGCCCCTGCACGCCGCAGGCGGCCAGGGCGAGCCCGGCGGCCGAGAAGCCGGCCAGGCGGAAGACGTCACGACGGGTGCGGGGCTGCGTCATTCCACGCATGAAGGGGTTCATGGGGTGCTATCAACTTCCAATCACGTACGAGTGCTGCGCCTGCCACGACAGCCAGACGGAGTCGCCCCGCTCCGCCGTGGCCGTCGCGTCATGCGCGTTCTGCTGGAACACGGTGACCTCGGCCCCGTCAGCGAGACTCACCGCATAGCTGTTATACGTGCCGAGATACACCACCTCGGCCACGGTGCCCCGCACGGCGCTCAGCCCCTGCGCGGGCTCGTCCGTGCCGATGGTGATCTTCTCGGGCCGCACGGTCACCGTCACGTCGCCGTCCTGGCCGGGCACCAGCACCCGGCCGCCGCCGACCTTCAGCTCGCCGCCGGTCGCGGCGCCGGCGAGCAGGTTGGAGGTGCCGATGAAGCCGGCCACGAAGGCCGTGGCGGGCCGCTCGTAGATCTCGCGCGGGCCGGCGAGCTGCTCGACCACGCCGTCGTTCATGACGGCGATGCGGTCGCTCATGGTCAGCGCCTCGCTCTGGTCGTGCGTGACGTACACGAACGTGATGCCGACCTCGCGCTGGATGCGCTTGAGCTCGATCTGCATGGCCTGGCGCAGCTTGAGGTCGAGCGCGCCGAGCGGCTCGTCGAGCAGCAGCGCGCGCGGCCGGTTGACCAGCGCCCTGGCCAGGGCCACGCGCTGCTGCTGGCCGCCGGAGAGCTGGCGCGGCATGCGCCTGCCCCGGTCGGCGAGGTCGACGATCTCCAGCATCTCGCCGACCCGCCGGTCGATCTCCGCCTTCGGCGACTTGCGCTGCTTGAGCCCGAACGCCACGTTGTCCCAGACGCTCATGTGCGGGAAGAGCGCGTAGGACTGGAAGACCATGTTGACGTCGCGCTTGTTCGGGGGGACGTTCGTGACGTCCTGGCCGTAGAGCTTCACCAGGCCCTTGGTGGGCGCCTCGAAGCCCGCGATCATCCTCATGGTCGTGGTCTTGCCACAGCCGGAGGGCCCGAGGAGGGAGAAGAACTCCCCCTCCTCGATGCCCAGCGTCACACCTCTGACTGCCTGGACGACCTCGCCATGCGAGTGGTACTCCTTGACGACGTCCGCAAGCTCGATCGCACTCAGCCCGGTCATTTCCAGGTTCGTTCCTTGCCGCTATTCGCCGATGTAGTGCATGACGTGCTTGACCCGGGTGTAGTCGTGCAGACCGAACACCGAGAGGTCCTTGCCGTATCCGGAGTGCTTGAAGCCGCCGTGCGGCATCTCCGAGACGAACGGGATGTGCGTGTTGACCCAGACCACGCCGAAGTCGAGCCGGTTCGACATGCGCATGGCGCGGCCGTGGTCGGAGGTCCAGACCGAGCCGCTCAGGCCGTACCTCACGTCGTTGGCCTTGGCCAGGGCGTCGGCCTCGTCGGTGAACGTCTGGACGGTGATCACGGGGCCGAAGACCTCGTTCTGCACCATCTCGTCGTCCTGACGCAGCCCGTCGACGATGGTCGGGGCGAAGAAGTAGCCCTTGTCGCCGACGCGGTGACCGCCCGTGAGGACCTTGGCGTGCGCGGGGACCCGGTCGATGAAGCCCTGGACCCTGGTGAGCTGGTTCTCGTTGTTGAGCGGGCCGTAGAGGGCGTCCTCGTTGCCCAGGTCGCCGGTGACGGTGCCGGCGGCGGCCTCGGTGAGCGCGGCCACGAACTCGTCGTGCACGCTCTCGTGCACCAGCACGCGGCAGGCGGCCGTGCAGTCCTGGCCGGCGTTGTAGAGGCCCGCGGTGGCGATGTCGCCGGCGGCCCTGCGCAGGTCCTTGACGTCCTCGAAGACCACGACCGGCGCCTTGCCGCCGAGCTCCAGGTGCACGCGCTTGAGGTCGTCGGCGGCGCTCCTGGCCACCGACATGCCCGCGCCGACCGAGCCGGTGATGGCCACCATGGCCGCGGTCGGGTGGCTGACCACCATGGCGCCGCTCTCGCGGTCGCCGGTGACGACGTTGAAGACGCCGGCCGGCAGCACCTCGCCGAGGATCTCGGCCAGCTTCAGCGTGGAGACCGGGGTGGTGTCGGACGGCTTGAGCACGATCGTGTTGCCGGCGGCCAGCGCCGGGGCGATCTTCCAGACCGCCATCATCATCGGGTAGTTCCACGGCGTGACCTGGCCGATCACGCCGATGGGCTCGTGCCTGATGACGCTGGTGTGCTCGGCCAGGAACTCGCCGGCCGTCGGGCCCTCCAGCGTGCGCGCCGCGCCCGCGAAGAAGCGGAAGTGGTCGGCGGCGACCGGCGTCTCGTCCTCGGCCATGCGGGCGCGGGGCTTGCCGGTGTTGAGGCACTCGGCCTCGTTGATCTCATCGGCCCGGGCGTCGATCGCGTCGGCGACCTTGAGCAGCAGGTTCGCCCGCTCGCCCGGGGTGGTCCTGCCCCACGACTCGAACGCGGCGGCCGCGGCGGCGAAGGCGGCGTCGACATCCTCCTGACCCGAGACGGGAGCCTGGACATAGGCCTCACCCGTGCACGGATCGATGATGTCGGAGAATCGGCCGCTCTTGGCGTCCACGAACTCACCGTTGATGTAGTTCTGCAGACGGGTGGTCAAGGTGATGACCTCCTCGTGAGGTGGCTGAGATGCCGCGACTCTGACAGAGCAGATGCATCACGACAAGGGATTTCGTGGTGAAGATATCAAATTGCTACGAATTCGCTTGACAGACCGCGAAGAACTGACAACATGTCGCACCAGGACGGCAACCCGGCGGGAACGACCCCGTAACGCCGGACCGCTAGGAGGATCCGCTCAATGACGACGCCGCCCCGCGTACGCCGGAACAGCGCAGGCTCCGGTGGCCCGGTAGTGCTCGACGACCTGTCCAAGCAGATCATCGAGCAGCTCCAGGCCGACGGGCGCAAGCCCTACGCGGCGATCGGGAAGGCGGTGGGCCTGTCCGAGGCCGCCGTACGCCAGCGCGTCCAGCGGCTCCAGGACGCCGGCGTCATGCAGATCGTCGCGGTCACCGACCCGCTCACGCTCGGGTTCCCCCGCCAGGCCATGATCGGCGTCAACTGCGAGGGCGACCTGGAGAAGGTGGCAGACGAGCTGGCGAACATCGAGGAGATCGACTACGTCGTGCTCACGGCCGGCTCCTTCGACGTGATCGTCGAGGTGGTCTGCGAGGGTGACGGGCACCTGCTGGAGATCCTCAGCAAGATCCGCGCCATCCCCGCCGTACGGGCCACCGAGTCGTTCGTCTACCTCAAGCTGCGCAAGCAGACCTACTCCTGGGGCACCCGCTAGCTCCTGGGGCACCCGCTAGCCGACCCTGGCGACCGCCCGCACGGGCGAGCCGTCGCCTCCGGCGATCCGCAGCGGGAACATCGACACCTCGATCTCCCGCTCCCCGATCAACCGGTCGAGGCCGTACAGGTTCTCCGCGATGACCGCGTGCGCGCGCAGCAGCGCCTCGTGCGCCGGGAAGGCGTCCGCGGGTGTCGGATCCACGCTGAGCGCGTCGATCCCCACCGTACGGACGCCCCGCCCGGCCAGCAGCGCCGCGGCCTGCGCGCTGAGGAAGGGGTGGTCGCGAGCCCCGAAGGGCCATCCGGTGGCCACCAGCACGATCACCTCCGGGTCGATGTGCTCGAACCGCTCCGGCCCGATGGCCGAGCCCGCCCCCAGCCCCCGGGCGTCCACCACGACGGCGGGCCCGTGGAAGCGCTCCAGCGGCAGCTCGTCCAGCGTCGGCAGCGAGTCGTCGAGGTGGAAGGGGGCGTCCACGTGGGTGCCCGAGTGGGAGCCCAGGTGCAGGCTCAGCACGTTCACGCCGTCGCGGGCCGCGGTGAGCGCGGGGCCGACCGAGACCTCGGGGTCGCCCGGGTAGACGGGCATCCCGGTCTCGATCGGCGCCGACAGGTCGAGCAGCGTCATCACGCCACCGGCTCCACGATGGGCAGCACCGGCGTGTCGGCCGAGCGGACCAGGCGCGGCCCCTCGGGCCCGTACACCTCGCGCGGCTCGGGGAAGAGCGCCAGCAGCACCAGGTAGAGCAGCCCGGCCACGGCCAGCCCGACCGGGAGCGAGATGTCGATCCCGCTGGCCAGGTTCCCCAGCGGCCCGACGAACTGCCCCGGCAGGTTGACGAACATCAGCGCCAGCCCGGCGGAGACCAGCCAGGCGCTGAGCCCGCGCCAGTTCCAGCCGTGCGTGAACCAGTAGCGGCCACCGCGCTGGCGCCGGTTGAACACCTGCAGCGCCTCGGGGTCGTACCAGCCACGCCGCGTCACGTAGCCGAGCATCATGATCACCATCCAGGGTGCCGTACACGTGATGATCAGTGTGGCGAACGTGGAGATGCTCTGCGTGAGGTTCGCCGCGAAACGGCCGATGAAGATGAACACGATCGACAGCGTGCCGATGAACACCGTGGCCTGGACCCGCGAGAAGCGGGGGAAGACGCTGGAGAAGTCGAGGCCGGTGCCGTACAACGAGGTCGTGCCGGTGGACATGCCGCCGATCAGGGCGATGAGGCAGACGGGCACGAAGTACCAGCCGGGCGAGACCGCCAGCAGGCCGCCGACATAGTTGGGGGCGGCGGGGTCGACGTACTGGGCGGCCTTGGTGGCGATGATCGAGGCGGTGGCCAGGCCGAAGAAGAACGGCAGGATGGTGGCGATCTGCGACAGGAACGCCGCCGCCATCACCCGCCCGCGCGGGGTGCTCGCCGGGATGTAGCGGGACCAGTCGCCCAGGAAGGCGCCGAACGAGACCGGGTTCGACAGCACGATCAGGGCCGCGCCGATGAACGAGGGCCAGAACAGGGCGTCGCCCGGCTTCACGGCGCCGGCGTACGACGGGTCGAAGTCGCCGGCGAAGGCGAACACGCCCAGCACGAACAGCAGCGACGCCGCCGCGACCGCGATCTTGTTCACGAACAGCATGAACCGGAAGCCGTACACGCAGACCACGAGCACGAGGACGGCGAAGACGCCGTACGCGACCCCGTACGAGAAGTCGGTGTCCGGCAGCCCCACCAGCCGGTGGGCGCCGCCCACGAGCGCGTCGCCCGAGGACCACACCGAGATCGAGAAGAACGCGATCGCGGTCAGCAGCGACAGGAACGAGCCCACGACCCGGCCGTGCACGCCCAGGTGCGCGGAGGAGGACACGGCGTTGTTGGTGCCGTTGAGCGGCCCGAACAGCGACAGCGGCGCCAGGATCAGCGCCCCCGCCACCAGCCCGAGCACGGTGGCGGCCAGGCCGTGCCAGAACGACAGGCCGAACAGGATGGGAAAGGCGCCCAGCACGCACGTCGCGAACGTGTTGGCGCCACCGAAGGCGACCCTGAACAGGTCGACGGGGCGGGCGTTGCGGTCGGCGTCGGGGATGCGCTCGACGCCGTAGGTCTCGATCTCGGTGAGGGAGCCGCTGCTCATGTCTTCTCCTGGAGCGCCAGCAGGCTGACGAGGTCGTAGGCCACGTGGGAGGCGGCGATCGAGGTGATCTCCGCGTGGTCGTAGGCCGGGGCCACCTCGACCACGTCGGCCCCGATCAGGTTCAGCCCGGCCAGGCCGCGCAGGATCTCCAGCAGCTCGCGGCTGGTGAGCCCGCCGGCCTCGGGGGTGCCCGTGCCGGGGGCGTGCGCGGGGTCGAGCACGTCGATGTCGATGGACAGGTACAGCGGGCGGTCGCCGACCCGCTGCCGCAGCAGGTCGATCACCTCGTCCAGCCCGCGCCGCAGCACGTCGGCCGCGGTCACGATGCCGAACCCGAGCCGCCGGTCCTCCTCCAGGTCCTTCTTGCCGTAGAGGGAGCCCCTGATGCCGACGTGGCTGAGCGCCTCGGTGTCGAGGACGCCCTCCTCGACGGCCCGGCGGAACGGGGTGCCGTGCGTGTACTCGGCCCCGAAGTAGGTGTCCCACGTGTCGAGGTGCGCGTCGAAGTGCACCAGCGCCACGGGGCCGTGCTTCCTGGCCGCCGAGCGCAGCAGCGGGAGCGCGATCGTGTGGTCGCCGCCGATGGTGACCAGCCTGGCGTCCAGGTCGTCGGCCGCGCCCTCGATGGTCTCGATGGCGGCGCCGATGTCGAACGGGTTGACCGCGATGTCCCCGGCGTCGGCGACCTGCACCCGCTCGAACGGGGACACGTCGAGGCCGGGGTGGTAGGGCCGCAGCAGCCGGGACGCCTCCCGTACGGCGGCGGGGCCGAACCGGGCGCCGGGCCGGTAGGAGACGCCGGTGTCGAAGGGCACGCCCACCACCGCCACGTCCGCCCGTTCCACCTGGTCGAGGCGGGGCAGGCGGGCGAAGGTGGCGGGGCCCGCGAAGCGCGGGACCTTGCTGGAGTCGACGGGGCCGAGGTTCATGCGCCTCAGTGTTCGTCACGCTTCTGACCTGCGGCAATTGTGGTCGTCACGAAGTATTACGGTGTGTGTTGTGGCCGAGCACAAACTGACCGTGGAGGATCTCCTCCGCTCCCCCGCACTCCAGCTCCGCGTGCTGGCGGGCGAGGCCGGGCTGTCCCGCTCGGTCTCGTGGGCGCACGTCAGCGAGCTGGACGACCCGACGCCGTGGCTGCTCGGCGCCGAGGTCATCATGACGACCGGCATCGGCGTGCCCCGCTCGGCCGCCAGGCAGCGGGCCTACCTGGAGCGCCTCGACGACGCCGGGGTCTGCGCGCTCGCCCTGTCGGCCCAGCTCCACGTGCCGCCGCTGCACCCGGCGTTCTTCGAGGCCGCCGAGGAGCGCGGCATGCCGGTGCTGGAGGTGCCGCTGGCGGTCCCGTTCATCGCGATCGCGCAGGAGGTCGCGGCGGCGCTCCAGGAGGACGCCAGCCACCGCCTCGGCGCCCAGCTCCAGGTGTTCGGCGCGCTGCGCTGGCTGGCCGCGGAGGACCTGGACACGGCCACGCTCTTCAAGCGCCTGGAACGCCTGTCCGGCTACGACGTCTACCTGTCCACCCGCTCGGGCCGCCCCCTGCTGCCCGGCGTCCCCGTCCCCCCGCCGTCCGTCCTGCCCGCCGCGCCCGACGCCCCGCCCACGATCCCCGGCGGCTTCGTGCTGCCCGTCTCGGCCCCGGGCGGCCCCGCCGGCTACCTGGTGGCCTTCGAACGCGAGGGCGCCCGCCCCGCGGGCCTGGCCGTGGTCCAGCACATCGCCACGGTGGCCGCGCTCCAGGTCGCGATGGCCAGGCACGAGCGCGAGACCCTGCGCAGGGAGGGTGCGGAGACGCTGGCCGAGCTGCTGCAGGACCTCCTCGACCCGCCGGCCGCCCGCCGCCGCCTGGCCCGCCTCGGCCTGTCCATGGAGTCCGACACGGTGCTGCTGGTGGTGCGCGGCGTCCCCGACGACGCCCTGCGCCGCGCCATGGACGACCTGCCGCACCTGATGCTGCGCCGCGGCGACGACCACTACCTCCTGGGCCCACCGGCGCTCGGCCCCGCCGTCGCCGCCGTACCAGGGGTCGCGGCCGGGATGAGCCGCCCCTTCCCGCCCGGGGAGCCGCTGCGGGTGGCCCAGCGGGAGGCCACCTGGGCGGCCACGCACGCCGCCGAGTCGAGCCGGTCGCTCGTCCTGTACGGCGACGACACGACCGGCCGGTGGCTGCCCGAGGATCCGGCCACGCTGGCCGCATTGGTGGAATACGTGCTGGGCAAGGTGCTCGCCTATGACGAGGCGCACAATTCCTATTTGCTGGCTTCCGTACGGACCTGGCTGGAACATAACCGCCATATGCGCGACGCCGCCAGGGCCCTGCACGTGCATCCCAATACACTGGCCTACCGCCTGCGCCGATTCAGCGAGCTCAGCGGCCGGGACCTCGACTCCAGCGCGGCCTTCGCCGAGGTCTGGCTGGCCATCCGCGCGGCCCGCCAACTCGGCCTCCACAACTGAGCCGGCGCTATAGTCACCGCCCCAGTTCGGCCGCATCCGAAAACAACGCCCGATTATCCGGCATTTCATTCGGCCAAAGTCCCGTCGTATCATCGCCACAGCGGGCGAGGAGGGACTTTCTATGGCGCAACCGGCTCGCGCGGTCGGCACCGGGCTCGTGGAGCTGACCGACCTGACGCTGCTCCAGCTCGTCGAGGTGGACGAGGCGACTCTCGACCGGGCAGTGCGCGGGATCGTCGGGCGACGAGGGCCGTGGGACCGGCTGTGGCAGGAGGACAGCGCGTCCGGCCACGGCGCCGTTCCGTGACCGCCGGCACGTACGAGCTCTGCGACCACCTGGCCGGCGGCGACCCCACACCCGCGCTGCTGGAGCGCCTCAGGGGCCTCCAGCTGGCCAGGAACCAGGTGCTCCTGGCGGCGGTGCAGCGCAGGGTGCCCGGCCACGACGCCGCCTTCCGGGCGCTCGGGCGCCTGCAGAGCGACGAGCCGCGGCTCATGGCGGAGCTGCTGCTGCTCCCCCAGGTGGGCTGCTGGGCGGTGGACGCGTTGTGGCGGCTGGACCGCGGCGAGGAGCCGGACCTGACCTACCTGGCGGCCTTCGCGGCCGGCGCCGCCATGCGGGCCGGCCGGCGGCCGCCGCCGTTCGCCGGTCCGCTCGTCCCCGGGATGGGCACGATCACCGAGTCCGGCCTCGTGCCGATACCCGTCCTCGACGTGGCGGCGGGCCCGGCCCGGTTGTCCGTCCGTCTCGACGCGATCGACCCCTACCTCGCCGGCTACGGCAGGCGGGGCGGCGCCGATCCGGTGTGGTGGCAGCGCGAGCTGAGCCTGGCCTGGCAGGTGCTGTGCGAGCGGCATCACGCGGCGGCGGGGACGGTGGCGGAGGTCTTCACCACGCTGGTGCCCCTGGACAGCGGCGAGCGCAGCCGGCCGTTCAGCGCCACCTCCGGCTGGGCGTACGGCGCGATCGCCCTGTCGCCCCCGCCCGATCCGCTCGCGTTCGCCGAGAGCCTGGTGCACGAGGTGTGGCACCTGCTGCTCGGCGCGGTGGAGGACACGACCTCGCTGGTCGATCCCGGCGACGACCGCCGCTGGTACGCCCCGTGGCGCTCCGACCCCCGGCCGCTGGGCGCGCTGGTGCAGGGCTGCTTCGCGAACTTCGCGATCACCGCCTTCTGGCGCACCGAGTGCGGCGTGCCGTCTCCGCGGGAGCCGGGCCGGGCGGAGACCGAGTTCGCCCACCGCCGGGCCACCACCTTCGAGGCGCTCAGCCGGGCGGCGGATTCGGGCGGCCTGACGACGGCGGGCTCGCGCCTGGTGGACGGCCTGCTGCGGCGGCTCGCCCCGTGGCTGCGCGAGCCCCTCCCCGCCGCGGCCGAGCGCCGCGCGGACGAGCTGCGGGCCGCCCATCGGGCGCGCTGGCTGGCCGCCAACCCCGGCCACTCCGTCTGACACTCGGCACCGCGACCACGGCGGGAAACGCTCCGCACCGGAACCACGGCGGGAAGGCGTGAGGTCAGTCGTTCATCGGCTCGATGCCCATGTTGATGCGCCCGAACTGCGCGGCCAGCCGGGCGTGCGGATGATCCGGCAGCAACGAGTGCCGGTAGCGGTCCAGCGCCTCCTCCCGCAACCGCGCCGCGGCGTCCTTGTCGCCGTCCGCGTTGCGGTCGAGGGCGAGGACGATCGCGACGACGCGATCACCCCCGACCGGCTGGCCCGGCTCGGCGATCTCGCCGGGATCCTCGCGGGGTACTTCGACCGGACGGTGCGCGACGTGAGCGTGGAGACCGGCGTGCCGGAGCCGGAGCTGCGCGACTGGATCGAGACGACGTTCATCACCGAGCGGGGCACGCGCGGCACCGCCTACCGCGGCCTGACGCAGACCGCCGACATGCCCAACCCCGTGGTGGACGCGCTGGTGGCCCGGCACGTCCTGACCGAGGAGCAGCGGGCGCGCAGCCTCTGGTACCAGCTCGGGCAGGAGCGGCTGGTCGAGGCCGTGCGCACCGCGAACCGCGCGCACCACGTCGTGCCCGCCCGCGGCAGGCCGCAGGAGCACACGCCCGCCGACTTCCGCGCCGCCGCCGAGGCCGCGCTCGGGGAGGGCAACTTCATCTCGGCCCACCGCTTCGCCTCCGTGGCGGCCAGGCGATCGCTGGAGCAGGGCGACGAGCGGCAGTTCGCGAACCTGCTGGCGTTCCAGGCCGAGGTGTCCAGGATCGAGGGCGACCTGGAGGCGGCCAAGCAGACGCTGAACGAGGCCCGCTCGCAGTTCGAGAGCCAGCAGGACACGCTGTCCACCGTGCAGGTGCTGACCGCGCTGGCCGAGGTGTCGCTGTCGATGAGCGACGCCGAGGAGGCGGTCGAGCTGGGCCGGCAGGCGGTGGCCAGGATGCCCGGCGACGTGAGCGCCCGCACGCTCCTGGCCTACGCCCTGTGGCGGGCGGGCTCGCCGGCGGACGCGGAAGCGGCCTACAACGACGCCCTCGACCTCGACCGCAACGCCGCCCGCGCGCTCTACGGGCGGGGCCGGGTCCGCATCGCGCTGCGCGACTTCCGCGGCGCGCTGGCGGACCTGGACCGGGCGCTGGCGCTCGGCCTGCCCCGCTCGGAGGAGGACCGCGCCCGGGCCGCCAGGGAGGAGGCCCACCGCCGCCTCGGTCTCTGACCGGCCCCGGCGCGCCTCCTCCTCGACCCGCTCGCGTTCCTGGGTCAGTCCGACAGTTGTACCGTCGCGATCTCCCAGCCTCCCAGCGGCAGCCGGAGCGTCCCGTCCGTCACGTCGAGCGGCTCCCCCGGACGTCCCCGCAGGTCGGCGCGGCGCGCCCGGGTGAAGCCGCCGCCGATCACGGCCTCGGTGTCCTCGGCGGTGAGCGCCACGACCCGCAGCTCCCGCCACCCGTCGCGCTCGCGCAGCGAGGTCATCACGACCCCGTCGCCGCTCACCGACAGCCCCGCCGCGGGCTCGGGCAGCGGCAGGAACCGCTCGCCGAGCCCCGGCACCACCAGCAGGTCATGCCGGAAGGCCTCCGCCTGCGGCACCACCTCGCCCCACGACCCCTGGTACGGCATCAGCGCCAGGCTCACCGAGCGCACCCCGCGCGACTGGGCCGCGGGAGTGGGCAGTTGCGGGCCGGCCGGCTCCGGGCGCAGGGCGTTGCGGTTGCGGGAGAGGTAACCGACCGAGCGCAGCAGCGTGAGCGCCAGCTCCCCGTCCGCCAGCTCGTACTCCGTCACGTGCTCCAGCAGCGCCGCCACGCCGCCGGCGGCCACCCAGGAGGAGGCGGGGAAGGTGGGCAGCGGGGTCTCGCCGCAGCCGCCCTCCGCGGTGAGCCCGCGGGTGACGACCGCGAACTGCCCCTCGGCGTACGACTGCGTGGCCCGCTCCGGCAGCGGGACGTGCAGGCGCACCCGGTGGTCGGCGCAGCGGTTGTCGAACTCGACCCGCAGCCGCACGAACGGCTCGCCCGCCCGCAGCTCGACCCGGGTGGTGACGGCGATCTCCTCCATCCTGGCGGCGCGCGCCGGGGCGGGCAGCTCGGGAGCGCCCTCGACGCCCTCGCCCGAGGCGGGCCACAGGTACGTACGCCGCACGTCCACCATCGCCACCAGCGGCCCCGAGCAGATGAGCTCGGACTCCACGTCCACCGGCTCCGAGACGGTCACGTCGGCCGCCGGCGGCGCGTGATTGTAGGTGTCGCCCACGTCGCCGCCGTCGACGACGCGGCCCGCGCCGGTGACGGTGGTGCCGTCCTGGCCGGCCAGGGTCAGGGTGCCGTCGGGCGCGATGGTGACCCGCAGCAGCCCGTTGTCCAGCACCTCCTCGTCGCCCCGGACCGGCAGGGGAGCCGAGTCGGAGCTGAGCCAGCAGGACGGGTGGTGCGTGCCGGGAAGGGGCCGCGCGTCGCCGTAGACGTGGTCGCGCGGCGCGGGACGCAGGCTCGTGTGGCCGAGGGGCGGGACCTCCACCAGGGCGGCCACCGTGCGGCGGGGCTCGGCGAGGATGCGGACGCGGGTCACGCCGCCGATGGCGGCGCGCAGGTCGTCCATGTCGGTCACCGTGGCGGTCTCCCTGGCCACGGTGAACGTGAGAGTCGTGTCCTCGACCGTCCAGCCGGTGATGTGCTGCCCGTAGAGCTCGGTGCCGTGCACGAAGCTCAGCGCCGTGGCCGGGTCCATCTCCTCGTCGAGCAGCAGCGTGGCCGCGTACTCCAGCGGCTGCGCCGGCACCGGCTCGCCCGACGGGCCCACCAGCGGGTCGGTGCCGGCCACGTCCACGACCACGACGCCGCGGCGGGCGCCGGGGGTGGGGTTGACGACCAGCACGCCGTCGGACGGCACCGTCTGGGCCAGGCGGGCGGTGACCATGTCGCGGACGGCCTGCCCGAGCTGCTCGGCCTCGGCGATGCGGGCGGCGACCTGCTGGGCGGTGTCGTCGACGCCGCAGCCGGTCACCGAGTCGTGGCCGCTGGCGTCCACCAGCCGCCACCACGCCATGTCGAGGAAGCGGCCGGGCCACTCCTCGCCCCAGAGCGCGGCCAGCGGCTCGGCGTACCGCTCGACCATCCGCTCGGCGCGGCTCATGGCCTGCTTGACGTGCGCGCGGACGGAGATGACGCCGGGCAGGATGTTGGCGCGGGCGTGGGAGCGCAGCTCGCCGTGCACCTGCGGCAGGCCCTCCACCTCACCCGAATAAGCGCCGATATATCCAGACAAGGTGTCCATGCGGGCGCCGATCTCGGTCACCATCTCCGGCAACCCGCGCACCGGCGCGGAGTGGTCGGTGCCGTACATCGCCAGCAGCGACCCCTCGGGCCCGTGCCACTCCCGCATGGTGCGCACGAACCCCGCCGCCCGCTCCTTGAGCCCCTCCCCGTCCTGGAACAGGTACGCCCCGTTCCCGTAGCCGCCCGCCGGCAGGTACTGCGTCCGCAGCGCCGTGCCGTCGGGCGCCACCCAGGCGAAGGCGTCGGTGGTGACGGAGGCCGGCACGCCGCGGTAGACGCAGGCGTGCAGCAGCCCGGCCTTGCGCAGGATCTGCGGCATCTGCGCCGTGTGGCCGAACATGTCGGGCAGGTAGCCGACCGGCATGGCGCCGCCCAGCTTGTCCGACCGGGCCATGCCCAGCTCCAGGTTGCGGACGATGTTCTCGCCGGAGCAGAGGAACTCGTCCAGCAGGATCTGCCACGGCCCCACCGCCAGCCGCCCCGACTCCACCAGCGCCGCCACGCGGTCGCGGTTCTCCGGGCGCACCTCGAGGTAGTCGTCCACGCAGGCGAGCTGCCCGTCGAGGGTGAAGTGGTAGGCCGGCTCGCGCTCCATCGTGTCGAGCACCTCGTCGAGCAGCGCCACCAGGCGCAGCCTGAAGCGCTGGAAGGGCTCGTACCACTCCCTGTCCCAGTGCGTGTGCGGTACGACGACGATCTCCGTGCTCACGCTGACTCCCCTCCCAAGGGCAGACCATGCTGTACGGCATAGCGTGCCGCGATGCGCTGCGCCGTGACGATGTCCTCAAGGCCGCCGCCCGCGTCGGTGAGCGGTGGCTTGCCATCGTTCACGTAAGCATGAAAGGCCGCCAGTTGTATCTCGAACGCCTCGGTCACCTCGCGCCAGTGCGTACGGCTCTCGCCTCCGGACACCACGGTGAGCGTGGTCGGGGCGTTCATCAGGTAGGGCGAGGGGAAGACGAGCTCCAGCGAGCCCTTGTCGTGGTGGATGGCCACGGTCTCGCGGTAGGCGGGGTAGTCCTCCAGGTAGTGCCACCGGATGGAGAAGCGGCCCCGTACCGGCAGGGCGCCGGAGATCTCGATGGAGCCGGGCCCGGGCCCCCACATCTCAACGTGCGAGATCTCCGCAGGAGAGCCGGTGAAGCGCCTCATGAGCGACAGGTCGTGGCAGATGGAGCCGAGCGCCACCCCGTACAGGTTCCGTACCTGCTCCGGAGCCTCCTCCCCCAGCGCCCGCGACACCAGGTCGCGCTCGGCCGCCCGCAACGAGGCCAGCAGCCCGGCGTCCACGTCGCCCGCCTGCGTCAGGTTCGCGAACGCGAGCTGCGACTCCCCGCTCGGATGCAGCACGGTCACCTCGACCGCCCTGATCACCTCGGGCCCGCCCAGCTCGGCCAGCACCTCCTCGGCCCGGCGCACGGCGGGGTCGTACTGCTTCATGTAGGCGACCATCAGCCGCCCCTCGGGCAGCGCCGCCACCTCGGCCCTGGTGAGCGCGAGCGGCTTCTCGCAGAGCACGGCGTACCCGGCGGCCAGCGCCTGCCGCACGGTCTCCCCGTGCGAGCCGGACGCCAGGACGACGACGGCCTCGAAATCGCCGTCGGCCAGCATGTCCGCCACCGCCGTGTACCGCCGCGCGGCCCCCAGCCGCTCGCCCACGGCGTCGGCGAGCGTGCGCGACAGGTCGCAGACGGCGCTCACCTCGAACAGGTCCCGGCGCCGCGACAGCAGCGGCACGTAGACCGCCTGCGTCACGGCCCCGCAACCCACCAGCGCGATTCTCAAAGCCCCAAGTCCTTCAGTTTCCGGCGGTTGGCCGCCTGGTCGGCGATGTTCTGGGCGACCGTGCGCCGCCCGGGCAGGGTGTCCTGCTCGATCACGATCCAGCCCTCGTAGTCGATCTCGTCCAGCGTGCGCACCACGGCCGGCAGGTCCAGCTCCCCCTCGCCGAGCGGGGCGAACCCGCCGCGGCCCATGAGCTCGCGCAGGTCCACGCCGTCGGCCAGCGCCTGGGCGAGGATCGCGGTGTCGCCGTCCTTGATGTGCACGTGCCCGACACGGTCGGCCCACGCGCGCAGCGCCGCGACCGGGTCGCCGCCGGCCAGCAGCAGGTGCCCGGTGTCCAGGCAGAGCTGCACGTCGGTCAGCTCCAGCAGCCGCTCGACGTCCTCGGGCGTCTCGACGTGGGTGCCGAGGTGGTGGTGGAAGACCGGCTCGAAGCCGCGTGCGCGGCACCGCTCGGTCGTGTCCTGGATCCGGGCGGCGAACGCGGGCCACTCGGCGGCCGGCAGCCCTGGAGCGGTCCCGCCGGGCCGGGCGAACCGTTCCGGCGTGCCGGGGCAGGCGATCGTGGGCCGCGGCGGGAGGTCACCTGGCGGCGCGGCGGCGAACACGTCCAGCGCCTCCGTCAGCGCGGGCAGCGCCTTGTCGTACCCGTCCGCGTCGTGGAAGGGCAGGTCCACCCAGCCGCCGCAGAGCAGCAGCCCGGCCCCGCCGAGCCGCTCGGCCAGCTCGGGGCCGGTGCCCAGGTAGCCGATCGGCCCGGAGTCGATGCCCTCGTAACCGGCCTCGGCCAGCGCGCGGACCATCTCGTCGGGGGTCAGCGGCGGCGGGCCGTCGCTCAGCTCGAACACGCCGAAGCTCACGGGGGCGTTGGCGACTTTCCTCACGCGCATAGGGCGATCACCTCGTTCTCGTAGGTCTCCAGCCGGTGGGGCCCGCCGGCGGCCGGCAGCAGCACCCGCTCGCCGCGGACCACCTGCCGGGCGCCGCCGGGGCGTACCAGGACCAGACCGTCGGCGTCCAGCACGAGCAGCTCGTCGCCCAGCCTGAGCAGCAGCGGCCCGTCAGGGCCGGTGGACACGGCGGTGCGCCCGGCGCGCACGCCGTCGAGGACGGCGGCGGGGTCCTCGGCCAGCACCCAGGTCGTGGGCGCGCCGGGCAGCCCGTCGGAGCCCGGCCGGTGGAAGTCGCTGCCGCCGATGGCGATCACGTCGTCGCGCCAGGCGTCGGCCCAGGCCAGCGGCGCGCCCCAGCGGCGGTCCCACCAGCCGGAGCTCCACACCTCGGCCACGCGCGGCCGGCGGTCGATGGGCAGCAGCCAGGCGCAGTCGCCGCCGAGCGGGTGGTTGATCGAGATGAGCCCGCCCGCGCTCTCGGCGTGCTCGACCCAGGAGTCGGCGGGCTCGCGGAAGTCCACCCAGCCGACGTCGCCGAACACGTTCGCGTGCCCCCGGTCGGTGGTGACCTCCTGGCCGGGGACGAGCGTGACGCCGCGGTCGATCTTGCTCAGCCAGGGGTGGTGGCTGACCGTGTTGTGGTCGGTGACGGCCAGGAAGTCGAGCCCGCGCCCGTGGGCGAGCTCGGCCAGCTCGGCGATGGTCAGGCTGCCGTCGCTGTGGACGGTGTGGGCGTGGAAGTCGCCGGCGTACCAGCGCAGGCCGTCCACGTCCGGGATGTCACGGCGCGGCGGCCGTGCGCCGTGCGGCGGCTCCTCGGCCACCGGCTCGGGCGGGGCGACCGGCTCGCAGGAGATGTCCAGCGTGTAGTCGAGGCCCTGCGGCGGGACGCGGTGCAGCCGCAGCCACACGTTCCAGGTGCCGGGCTCGGGCTCGCCCGGCAGGTAGCCCGGGGTGGCCCAGTCGCGGGTGATCGTGTACTCGTCGCGCGCGCCGCCCGACCAGCCGCGGAAGCCGCCGGGGGCCCCGCAGCCGAGGTCGATCACCCCCTGCGACCTGTCGTAGGAGAGCTTCACGTGCACCGCGGCCGTCCCCGGAGGCACCTCGAACGGCGCCTCCCGCAGGATCCGCTCCAGCCGGTCGTCCAGCGACCAGTGCCCTCTCACACGAGCTCTCCGTTCCGGTAGACCAGCGCCCGGTCGCGCCGGGGCACCGCGTAGCCGTCGTCGCCCACCGCGGGCTCGCTGCCCTCGGGCACCACGACCTGCACGCTCACGTCGTTGACGTCGAGGGTCGCCAGGTGGGAGGCGCCCAGGTTCTCCACGATGGCCACCTGCCCGCCGAACGCGCCCTCAGCAGGCCCGGCCGAGTAGGTCAGGTATTCGGGCCGTACGCCGTACACGATCTTCTCCCCGTCGGACAGCGGCCCCCCGGCGGAGGCGGGGACCGCGATCTTGCACCCTGCCACCTCCAGCGTGTCACCTCGTACGGTGCCGTCCAGCAGGTTCATGGGCGTGGAGCCGATGAACCCGGCCACGAAGGTGTTGGCGGGCCGCTGGAAGACCTCGGCCGGCGTGCCGATCTGCCGGATGTGCCCGGCCTCCATGACCGCCATCCGGTCGGCCATCGCCAGCGCCTCGGCCTGGTCGTGGGTGACGAAGACGGTGGTGACCCCGAGCTCGCGCTGGAGCTTCTTGAGGAACGTGCGGGCCTCCAGCCGCAGCCGGGCGTCCAGGTTGGACAGCGGCTCGTCGAACAGGTACGCCTGCGCCTGCGTGGCCATCACCCTGGCCAGCGCGACCCGCTGCTGCTGCCCGCCGGAGAGCTGCCCGGGCCGCCGGTCCATGAGGTGGTCGAGCCCGAGCCGGGCGCCCACCTCGGCGGCCTTGTCGCGGCGCGCGCCCTTGGCGACCTTCTTGATGCGCAGCGGGTAGGCGATGTTGTCCGTGACGTCCATGTGCGGGAACAGCGCGTAGTCCTGGAACACCATGGCCACGTCCCGGCCGCCCGGCTGCACGCCCGTCACGTCGCGCCCGCCGATGACCACGGCGCCGCCGCTGGCGGTCTCCAGCCCGGCGATCGTGCGCAGCAGCGTGGTCTTGCCGCAGCCGGAGGGCCCGAGCAGGGCGAAGAACTCACCGTCGGGGATGGCCAGGTCGAGCGCGTCGAGCGCTTTCACCCCGCCGGGG
Organism: Nonomuraea thailandensis; assembly: GCF_024172165.1. GTDB lineage: Bacteria > Actinomycetota > Actinomycetes > Streptosporangiales > Streptosporangiaceae > Nonomuraea > Nonomuraea thailandensis. The sequence goes on from NZ_JAMZEB010000002.1 coordinate 8,038,383, forward strand.
TAGACCTTGGTCAGCCCGCGTAGTTCGATGGCGGCCATTAACGCTTGATCCCTCCGTGGAAGCGGAAGCCGTACTTCTTGCTGACGAACAGGTACATGAGCACCACCGGGATGGAGTAAAGCAACCCGAACGTGGACAACATGCTGAGGTTGGCCTGCCCGCCCTCGGTGTACAGCGTGTACGTGATCACCGCCGCCGGTTGTTTCTCCACGTCGCTCAGCAGCAGGTACGGCATCAGGAAGTTCCCCCACACGTTGGCCACGGCCCACACCGCGATGGTCGCCAGCCCCGGCCGCACCAGGGGGACCACCACGTGCCGCACGATCTGCAGCGGCGTGGCGCCGAAGACGCGCGCCGACTCCTCGTACGACTTGGGCGTGGCGTCCATGAAGTCCTTCAGCATGAAGATCGCCGCGGGCAGCAGGCCGCCGCTCAGGATGAGGATCAGCCCGAGCTGCGAGTCGATGAGGTTCAGCTCCACCGCGAGCTGGAACAGCGGCACCATGGCCGCCGTGCCGGTGATGATCGACGACAGCAGCAGCAGCGTGTACAGCAGGGCGTCGCGGCCGGGCAGCCGCACCCGGCTGAGCGCGTAGGCGGCCAGCGCGGAGAGCAGGACGACCAGCACGGCGGTGCCCACCGACAGCACGACCGAGTTCCACAACGACGGCAGCGCGTACGGGTGCTCCACGACCGCCCGGAAGTTGTCCCAGGTGAAGTCGGGCACCGACACCTCGTACGTGGGGTCGGAGGTGAAGGGCGCGGTCACCAGCCACAGCAGCGGGATCGTGAAGAACGCCAGCAGCACGGCGATCAGCGTGTAGAACCCGATCCGGCCCAGGACGAATCGCGTCATTTCTTGCTCCGCAACAGCCGCAGGTAGAACACCGCCACGACCAGGTTGATCAGCAGGATGATCGTCGAGACGGCGGCGCCGTAGCCCAGCTCGCCGCCCTGGAGTGCCACCTTGTACACGTGCACGGCCAGGATCTCCGACTTGCCGTCGGGGCCGCCGGCGGTGAGCAGGAACGGGGTGAAGTCGTTGAACGTCCACAGGCTGATCAGCAGCAGGTTCGTCAGGATGTGCCCTCTGATGTGCGGGAACACGACGTCCCTGAGCTGCTGCCAGCCGGAGGCGCCGGCCAGGCGGGCGCTCTCCAGGTGCGAGGGCGGCACGTTGGCGAGCGCGGCGCCGTACAACATCATCGAGAACGCGGTGCCGCGCCAGGTGTTGAACACGATGATCGACAACATCGGATGGTCCAGCAGCCAGGCGGTGCCGGGGATGCCGAGCAGCGCGTTGAGCGTGCCGCCGTCGCGGTCGAGCAGCGCCACCCACAGGAACGACACGATGGCGCTGGGCAGGATCCAGGCCAGGATGACCAGGCCCTCGACCATCCGCTTGAGCGGGCCGCGCCGGTCACGCAGCAGCCACGCGATGGTGAAGCCCAGCCCCACCTGCCCGATGACGGCCGAGCCCAGCACGAACTGCGCGGTCAGCCAGGTGGAGCTCCAGAACGTCGGGTTCGCGACCGCGTCGAGGAGGTTGTCGAGGCCGACGAACTGCGGCTCGGCGGCGGCGATGCCCGTCAGGCGGTAGTTCGTCAGGCCAAGGTAGAGCACCCAGAGCGCGGGGAAGACGAGGAAGGCGGCGATCAGCAGCAGGGCGGGGGCCATGAAGACCCCTGCCCGCGCCTTGCCCAGGCCCGCCGCGTCCGAGCTGTAGCGGGAGGGCTCCCTCGTGCCGGGGGCCGCCTCAGGAGCCTCAGGAGGCGATATTGCCTGCGCCACCGACGATTCCCTCAAGCTTCTTCTGGTAGTCGGCCGCGGCCTGGTCCGGAGCCGTGCCGCCGGCGACCGCGGCGGTGGCCTCCTGCAACGCCACCGACACCTGCGGGTAGAGCGCGACCGGCGGGCGGTAGGCCGTCACCGGCAGCACCTTCTCCGAGATGAAGGTCAGCAGCGGCTCGCCCGCCAGGATCTCCTTGTTGACGTCCGTGCGCGGGGTGATGCGGACGTTGCCGTCCTTGGTCTCCTCCTTCAGCGCCTCCGGGGAGAGCGTGAAGGCCAGCAGCTCGAACGCCTCCTTCGGGTGCTTGCTGTTGGGGTTCACCGTGCGCAGGGCGCCGCCGGACATGCTGACGAAGTCCTGGCCTTTGATGCCCTTGCCGGGCTCGATGGCGGGGATCATGGCGTACCCGACGGTCTGGTCGCGGTCGGCCATCTTGGCCACGCCCGTCTTGGGGTTGACCACGCCACGCCAGAAGTAGTCGCCCTCCATCAGGATGCCGATCTTGCCCTCGGCGAACTGCTGGAACGACTTGTCGCGGCCCTTGGCCTCCTGCTGGAGCTTGGGATCGCCGAGGCCGCCGCCGTAGATCTTCTGGTAGAGGCCGAGCGCGTCCTTCAGCGGCTGGGAGGCACCGGTCCACTTGCCGTCCTTCTGCACCTCGCCGCCCGCGCCCGCGAGCAGCGGCAGCACGCCCTGCATGGAGGTGGCCTCACCCATCGCGGTGCCGGCGTTGATCTGGATGGGCACGGGCACGCCGGAGGACTTGAGCTTGGCGCCGGTGTCGAGGATCTCCTGCCAGCTCTTGGGCTGCCAGTCGGCCGGCAGCCCGGCCTTGGCGAACAGGTTCTTGTTGAAGTAGAGCACGCGGCCGTCGGTGCCGACGGGCAGGGCGTACTTCTTGCCGTTGAACTCGGCCATGGCCTGCACGGCCTCGGGGATCTGGGCCCAGCCGTCCCAGCTGTCGGCCTCGGCCCCGACCAGCTCCGACAGCGGCTTGATGTAGCCGGCCTCGGCGAACTCGCCGGCCCAGATGCCGTCGATGTCGATCACGTCCGCGCCCTTGCCTGACTTGAGGTCGAGGGAGAGCTTGGTCTTGTACTGCTCGTCGTCGACGCCGCTGGGAACGAACTTGACCGTGACGTCCTTGCCCTTCGCCTTCTGCGCCGCCTCGAACTTGGGGATCACCCAGTCGGCGATGTACTGCGCCGCGGCCGCGTTCTTGCCGCCGGCGATGGCGTTCTGGGCGATCGTCAGCTCGATGGTCTCACCGCCCCCGCCGGAGGACTGGCCGCAGGCGGCGAGCCCCAGACCGGCGGCGGTGATGACCGCGACGACACCTATCGACCGTTTCCGCAATGCCATGCAAACCCTCCGACGTGTCCTTAAGGGAGGAGGCCATGGGCCAATATGTCATGACATTCATATGACGTAAAGACCTGGCCGTTATTCGAGGACGTGCCCACATGCTGCGCCTTTGCCCGCGCGGGGCGATCTTCACTACCCGGGATGCCGGGTAGTGAACGACCAGGTTTCGGACGGGGCCGCTATTCGCAACATAGCGGACATCCGAATGTCATGACAATATGCCATAGTGACGAGGTGAGCTCCGTCCCTGGAGGTGCTGTTGTACGACCTGATCACGATCGGCCGCTCCGGCGTCGACGTCTACCCGCTGCAGACCGGTGTCGGCCTGGCCGACGTCGAGACCTTCGGCAAGTTCCTCGGCGGCAGCCCCACCAACGTCGCCGTGGCCGCGGCGCGCCACGGGCTGCGCTCCGCCGTGATCACCGGCGTGGGAGCCGACCCGTTCGGTGACTACGTGCGGCGGGCGATCCGCGGCTTCGGCGTGGACGACGCCTTCGTGCGCACCGTCGAGGGCCGGCCGACGCCTGTGACGTTCTGCGAGATCTTCCCTCCCGACCACTTCCCGATCTACTTCTACCGCGGCGAGCGCCCGCCCGACCTGCAGCTCACGCCGTCCATGCTCGACCTCCCCGCGATCGCCGGCGCGGGGCTGTTCTGGTTCTCGCTGACCGGGCTGAGCCAGGAGCCGAGCGCGGCCGCCCACGCCGCCGCGCTCACGGCGCGCACGTCCGGGCCGACCGTGTTCGACCTCGACTACCGGGCCGTGTTGTGGGAGTCGCGCGAGGCCGCCCACGAGGCGGCGCGCCGCAGCCTGCCACTGGCCGACGTGGCCGTGGGCAACCTGGAGGAGGTGGAGGTCGCGGTCGGCGTACGCGATCCGGAGGCCGCCGCCCAGGCCCTGCTCGACGCCGGCGTACGGCTGGCGATCGTGAAAATGGGCCCGGAAGGGGTTTTCGCGCGTACCTCAGGGGAGAGCGCTCTGGTGGAGCCCATGGAGGTGAAGGTGGTCAACGGGATCGGCGCGGGAGACGCGTTCGGCGGCGCCCTGTGCCTCGGCCTGCTGCGCGGCTGGCCGCTGGAGCGCACGCTGCGCTTCGCCAACGCGGCGGGCGCCTTCGTGGCCGCCCGCCTGGCCTGCGCCGACGCGATGCCGTCCACCTCCGAGGTGGAGGAGCTGCTGAACGGGGCGCGCTCTTGAGCGACACCACGCTGTCCAGCTCGGCGGACTACGAGCGGCTCACCCGCATCCGCGCCACCCAGCCCGAGGAGATCGCCGCGTCCGCGGCCCGCCGGCAGCGTCGTGGCCTGCCTGCCGAGGGCGAGCGGCTGCTGATCATCGCCGCCGACCACGCGGCCCGCGGCGCCCTCGGCGTACGCGGCCGCCCCCTGGCCATGGCCAGCCGCGTCGACCTGCTCGACCGCCTGCGGCTGGCGCTGTCCAGGCCCGGCGTCGGCGGCATCCTGGCCTCCCCCGACGTCCTGGAGGACCTGCTGCTGCTCGGCGCCCTGGAGGGCAAGCTCGCCTTCGGCTCGATGAACCGCGGCGGCCTGCAGGGCTCGGTCTTCGAGGTGGACGACCGCTTCACCGGCTTCGACGCCGCCTCCATCGACGCCATGCGGCTCGACGGCGGCAAGATGCTCTGCCGCATCGACCCGTCCGACCACGCCACCGTGACCACGCTGGAGTCCTGCGCCCGCGCGGTCACCGAGCTGGCGCGCAGGCGGCTGCTGGCCATGGTGGAGCCGTTCTGGTCGCTGCGCTCGGAGTCGGGCGCCCTGCGCAACGACCTGTCGCCCGACGCCGTGATCCGCGCGATCAGCGTCGCCCAGGCGCTCGGCGTCACCTCGGCCTACACCTGGCTGAAGATCCCGGCGGTGGCGGAGATGGAGCGGGTGATGGCCGCCACCACGCTGCCCGCCCTGCTCCTCGGGGGCGACCCGCCCGACATCGACGCCGCCTACGCCGACTGGCACCGCGCCCTGAGCCTGCCCGGCGTGCGCGGCCTCGTCGTCGGCCGCGCCCTGCTCTACCCTCCGGACGACGACGTGGCAACCGCGGTGGACGGCGCCGCCGCACTGGTACGAGAGGCCCGCGCATGACTCACCTGCCGTACGGCAAGACCGCCAGCGGCCCCTGGTCGGTCGAGATCACCCCTTCCGTGGCCGGCTGGACGTACTCGGGTCTGCGCATCGCGGACCTGACGAACGCCCCGCTGACCTTCGACACGGGCGAGGAGGAGATGCTCGTCCTCCCCCTCGCAGGCTCCTGCACGGTCACGATCCCCGGCGAGACGTTCGTGCTGGCAGGCCGGCCCTCGGTCTTCGACGGCCCCTCCGATTTCGCCTATATCCCGATTTCTACGCATGTGACCATCGAGGGGGCGGGCCGCATCGCGTTCCCCTCGGCCCGCGCCACCCGCGCGATGCCCCCGCGCTACGTGGCCGCCGCGGAGGTGTCCGTCGAGATCAGAGGCGCCGGCCAGGCCACCCGCCAGGTGAACAACTTCTGCTCCCCCGACGCCTACGAGGCTTGCGACAAGCTCATGGCCGTCGAGGTGCTCACCCCCTCGGGCAACTGGTCGTCCTATCCGCCCCACAAGCACGACACCCCGGGCGAGAACGAGGCGGTCCTGGAGGAGATCTACTACTTCGAGGTCGCCGACCAGGGCATCGGCTACCAGCGCGTCTACTCCTCCGAGCGCGGCCACATCGACACCCTGGCCGAGGTCTCCTCGGGCGACGTGGTGCTCGTCCCCTACGGCTACCACGGCCCCTCCATGGCCGCCCCCGGCTACGACCTGTACTACCTGAACGTGCTGGCGGGCCCGGCGGAGCAACGTTCGATGGCGTTCTGCGACGACCCCCGCCACGCCTGGATCCGCTCCTCCTGGGACGCCCAGTTCATCGACAACAGACTGCCGTTCGGGAGGACTTCGTGATCCGGTTGACCGTCGCGCAGGCGGTCGTGCACTTCCTGGCACGCCAGTGGAGCGAGCGCGACGGAGTGGAGCGCCGCTTCTTCGGCGGTTGCGTCGGCATCTTCGGCCACGGCAACGTGGCCGGGCTCGGCCAGGCGCTGGCCACCTCCGCCGAGGACCTGCCCTACCGCCTCAGCCGCAACGAGCAGGCCATGGTGCACACCGCCGCCGCCTACGCCCGCGCCAGCAACCGGCTGGCCACGCTCGCCTGCACCACCTCGATCGGCCCCGGCGCCACGAACATGATCACCGGCGCGGCCGGCGCGACCATCAACCGCCTGCCCGTCCTGCTGCTGCCCGGCGACATCTTCTCCACCCGCGCCGCGAGCCCGGTGCTCCAGGAGCTGGAGGACCAGCGCTCCTACGACATCTCGGTCAACGACTGCTTCAAGCCGGTCTCCCGCTACTGGGACCGGATCAACCGCCCCGAGCAGCTCCCGAGCGCGCTGCTGGCCGCCATGCGGGTGCTCACCGACCCGGCCGAGACCGGCGCGGTGACGCTGGCGCTGCCGCAGGACGTGCAGGCGGAGGCGTTCGACTGGCCCGACGAGCTGTTCGCCCCCCGCGTCTGGCACATCCCCAGGCCGCGCCCCGAACGCGCGGCGCTGGCCCGCGCCGCCGACCTGATCAGGTCGGCCGCCCGCCCGATCGTCGTGGCCGGCGGCGGCGCGATCTACAGCGAGGCCACCGCGCAGCTCCAGGCGTTCGCCGAGACGTTCGGCATCCCGGTGGCCGAGACGCAGGCAGGCAAGGGCGCGCTCCCCTACGGTCACCCGCTCGCGCTCGGCGCGATCGGCGCCACGGGCACCACGGCCGCCAACGCGCTGGCCCGCGAGGCCGACCTGGTCATCGGCGTCGGCACCCGCTACAGCGACTTCACCACCGCCTCCCGCACGATCTTCGCCCCCGACGCCGCGTTCCTGAACCTCAACATCACCGGCTTCGACGCCGCCAAGCTCTCCGGCCTGCAACTGGTCGCCGACGCCCGCGAGGGGCTGAGCGACCTGGCCGAGGCGTGCGCGGGCTGGAGCACACCCGCCGCCTATCGTGAGCGCGCCGCCGAGCTGACCCGGGCCTGGGACACGGCGGTCGACGCGGCGTACGCGCTGGAGGGCTCGCCGCTGCCGCAGGCCGCCGTCATCGGGGCGGTCAACGCGGCGGCGGGCGACGACGGCGTGGTGGTCTGCGCGGCCGGATCGATGCCCGGCGACCTGCACAAGCTCTGGCGGCCCAGCGGCCCCGGCAGCTACCACGTCGAGTACGGCTACTCCTGCATGGGCTACGAGATCGCCGGCGGCCTGGGGGTCAAGCTGGCGGCGCCGGAGCGCGAGGTGTTCGTGCTGGTGGGCGACGGCTCGTACCTGATGATGGCCCAGGAGCTGGTCACGGCCGTCTCCGAGGGCGTCAAGCTGGTCGTGGTGCTGGTGGACAACTCCGGGTTCGCCTCGATCGGGCGGCTGTCGGAGAGCGTCGGCGCCGAGCGGCTCGGCACCGCCTACCAGCGCCGCGACGGCGGGCCGCTGCCGGTGGACCTGGCCGCCAACGCCGCCAGCCTCGGCGCCACCGTGCTGCGCCCCGAGACGGTCGCCGACCTGCGCAAGGCGCTCGACACGGCCCGCTCGTCCGCCGAGACCACGGTGATCTACGTGCGCACCGACAGGCTGGCCGACGAGGCGCCCTCCTCCGAGGCGTGGTGGGACGTGCCCGTGGCGCAGGTGGCGACGACGAGCGCCACGTACGCGGCGAGGGAGACGTACGAGGCGAACAAACGCTCCCAGCGCCACCACCTGACCCCGCCCGGCTGAGCAGGGTTGCCCGCGATCACCCCGGGGAACGCCTCTGACCAGGCATGATCGGGGGGATCGGGATGAGGCCGTGGCGGCTGCTGGGGTGGTTCGCGGTCATCGCGGTGGCCTGCTTCTGCCTCTACCACGTGCGCACGGTGGCCATCTCGATCATCATCGGCGTCTTCCTGACCGCGCTGCTGCTGCCCCCGGCCCGCTGGCTCAGGTCACGCGGGCTGGGCAGGGCGGCGGCCACCACGATCGTCTTCGCCGGCGGGCTGCTGGTGGCCGGCGCGGTGATGGCGCTGGTGGTCCCGCCCACCGTGGCCAGCGTGTCGGAGCTGCGGGCCAGCGTCGGCAAGGTGCTCGACGACCTGCACGACCTGACGGCCAGGTTCGGGCTCGACGACCGGGAGCTCCTCACCCAGGCCCGGGACTACCTGTCGGGCCAGAGCCGCCAGATCACCACCGGGGCGCTGGCCGGGGTCAGGACGGTCGGCGAGATCGTGGTCGGGGCGGTCCTGGCGATCATCCTGTCGGTGTACTTCGTGCACGGCGGCGACCGGCTCTTCCGGTGGCTGGTGGAGCTCCTGCCGGCCACCGCCAGGGCGCGCGTGACCGAGACCGGCGGCCTGATCTTCTCGGTGATCGGCCGCTACATCCACGGGGTCGCGATCGTGGGGCTGGTGGACGCGTTCTTCATCGGGATGGCGCTGTGGATCCTCGGCGTGCCGGTGGCGCTGCCGCTGGCGGTGCTGACGTTCGTGGGGGCGTTCCTGCCGGTGGTGGGGGCGTTCTTCGCGGGGCTGCTGGCGGCCGTGGTGGCGCTCGTGGCCAAGGGGTGGCTGGTGGCGCTGATCGTGGTGGCGGTGACCCTGGCGGTGCAGCAGATCGAGGGGCACGTGCTGGCGCCGCAGATCTACGGCAAGGCCCTCGACCTGCCGGGCGCCGTCATCCTGGTGGCGATCACGGTGGGCAGCGTGATCGCCGGGATCGCGGGCGCCTTCCTGGCCGCCCCGGTGACCTCGGTCATCGTCGCGCTGCTGCGCCACCCCCACTCCTCTACAGGCGTAGTTCGAGCTCCAGCTCGTGCCTGATCGGGATCCCGTCGGACTCGGCCGGGATGTCGGGTTTGACGGCACGCACCCGGTCCATGGCGTTCCTGTGCAGGGCGACCAGATCGAAGCCGTAGCGCTGGTAGAAGCGCAGGGCATGCGTGTTGTCGTTCGTGGTGACCAGCCAGAGCCGGGTCATGCCCCGCCCGGCCGCGACCGCGCGCACCGCGTCCAGCAGCGCCCTGCCGGCCCCCCGGCCGGGCAGCACGGCGTTCAGCGAGGCGACCTCCACCTCGCCGCCTTCCTCCACGTACGTGAGGATGCCCGCCACCTCCCCCTCCGCCTCGGCGATGAAGCCGGGCAGTTCCACCACGTCCACCTCCTTGCCGCCGCCCAGGACCATCAGCGTGGTGCCGCCCCAGCTCTCGGTGATGACCCGGGTGACCACCGGCAGGTCGCCGGGACCGATGTCACGCACGGAAATGTCCATGACCGTCATTATGAGAGCCATGCGATGGATCACGTTCGACTGTTTCGGGACCCTGGTCGACTGGCGGCACGGCATCCGCACCAGCGCCGAGCTGATCGTGCCCGGGCAGGGGGCGCGGCTGCTGGAGGCGTACAACCGGCACGAGCACGTCGTCCAGGCCGAGTCGCCGACGATGCGCTACCGCGGCGTGCTGGCCGAGTCGCTGCGCAGGGCGTGCGAGGAGGAGAAGGTCGAGCTCGGCGCGGACGACGCCACGGTGCTGGCGCGGACGCTGCCGTACTGGCCGGTCTTCCCCGAGGTGGGCGCCGAGCTGTCGGCGCTGCGCGAGGCGGGGTGGCGGCTGGCGCTGCTGACCAACTGCGACCGCGACCTCATCGCCGGGACGCGGCGGCGGCTGCCCGTGCCGTTCGACGCGGTGGTCACCTCCGAGGACGCGGGCGCGTACAAGCCGTCGCACGCGCACTTCGAGCTGTTCAGGAGCTCCTTCGAGCCGGAGGTGTGGGTGCACGCGGCCCAGAGCTACTTCCACGACATGGAGCCCGCCCACCGGCTGGGCCTGCCCCGCGTGTGGATCAACCGTCACGGCGCGCGACCGGCCGACCCGTCGATCGTCCCGCACGTGCAGCCCGACCTGCGCGGGCTGCACGCGGCGGCCGAGGCCGCCTTGGACTCCTAGAGAGCCCGCTGCTCCAGGACGTCGGCGATGCCCGCGAGGAACGAGTCCACGTCCGCGATGAGGTATCCGGCCCGGAACATCACGGTCGAGAACTTCGCCTCCCGCACCTCCTTGGCCGTCACCGGGTAGTCGGTCGTGCCGCGCAGCGTGGCCACGATGCGGTCGAGGAAGGCGTCGATCTCGTCCTCGTTGTAACCGGTGCCCATGCGGCCGGGCCGGAACGCGACCCGCTCGACCCGCGCCGCCTGCGTCTCGAACCACTGCTCGCGCAGCATCTCGCCGGTGGGCTCGGCCATGGCCAGGCGGATGGGCCGCTTGGCCTGGGCCTCCAGCGCCACCACGAACGCCTCCAGCGCGAAGTCCACCGCGGTCTCCTGGTAACCGCCGCGTTTCGCGCGGAACGTGGCCGTGCGGACCTCGTCCGCGGTGACGGGCTCCAACAGGTGCGAGCCTCGGCCAAGGGTCGATTCGATCCGCCCGATCAGGGCGTCGACTTCGACGGGGTCATAGCCTGAACGCATACCCATGACGCGCGGAAAGCGGTTCAAGCCCTCACTCCTCTGGGGTACTTCGTGCTGGGGTCCCTCCATTGTCGGACCTTTACGCCGACCCTGCGACCCGACATATACCGTTACAGGATCATGCGTCTGTCCAAGGTCTCCTTCCGTTACCGAAGACGTGATCCTCTCGTCATCGAAGACGCCGACGCCCGCCTCGCCCCCGGCGACGTGATCGAGCTGACCGGCGTGAACGGAGCGGGCAAGTCCACCCTGCTCCGCCTCCTGGCCGGCCTGGCCCGGCCGACCACGGGCACGATCGCCGATCGCCCGCCGGTGGTCGGCTTCGCGCCCGACCGGTTTCCCGCGAGCCAGCCGTTCACGGTCACGGCGTACCTGCGGCACATGTCCCGCGTACGCGGCGGCGGCCGCTGGGAGCCGTGGATCGAGCGCCTGAACATGGGGCACCTGCTCGCCACCCCGCTCGCCGACCTGTCGAAGGGCAGCGCGCACAAGGTCGGCCTGGCCCAGGCGCTGATGGCCGAGCCGGGGCTGCTGATCCTGGACGAGCCGTTCGCCGGCCTCGACGCCGACACGCGGGAGGCGCTGCCCTCGATCGCGACCGAGGTGGCGGGGCGGGGCGGAGTCGTCATCGCCAGCGATCACCAGGGCGGCATGCGAGGGCTGCCGGGGCTGCGTCACTGGTCGATGGTGGACGGCCACCTCAAGGAGGGCACCGCGGCGCCCCTGCCCGCGGCCACAGCCCAGGCCACCACCCAGGCCACCGCCCAGGCCACCGCGACCGCCGCACACGCCACCGTGGCCGTCACGCTGCCCGCCCGCGAGCTGCGAGGCTTCCTGGCCAGGATGCGCGAGGAAGGCTTCCAGGCCCGCGAGGTCGAGACCGCGGCCGCGCAGAACGAGGAGACCCGTTGATCGCCCTGGCCGTCTTCCGTCTGGCCGCCTACGTGCGCTCGCACCGGGTGTACCAGGCGTTCCTGCTCACCCTCGCCCTGCTGGCCATCGTCCACGGCAGCCGGGCGCCGAGGGGCGCCGAGGCCACCGTTCTCGTGGACGGCGCCATCCTGCTCGTCCCCATCCTGGCGTGGGCGGCCAGGAGCCTGCTCGACACCGAGCCCGACCGGCAGCGCGAGATGTCGGCGATCCAGGTCGGCGGCCGGGGCAAGGAGGTGGCGGCGGGGCTGCTGGCGGCGTTCACGGCGTGCGCGGTGTTCGCGGCGCTCGGGCTGTTCTGGGCGCTGCTGGCGGGGGTCTCCGGGTCGCCGTCGTCCGGCCTGCTTCTGGCCGCACTCGTCCTGTACGTGCTCTCCGCCCTGGCAGGCACCGCCCTCGGCGCCCTCACCAGCCGCGCCGTCCTGCCGTCACCGGCCATCTCGATCATGAGCCTGCTGCTCGGCTTCCTGGCGATGCTGCTGCTGAGCTCGACGTCGCTGTACTGGCTCACGGTGCCGCTCATCCCGTGGATGAAGGCCGCCAACTCCGGCGAGCTGCTCGGCTCCTTCCCGGAGCTGACCGCGATCTCGCTGGCGTGGTGCCTGATCGGCCTGGCAGCGTACGGCTGGCTCCGCCGCCGGGCGTGACCTCCGGTCGTGACTTCCGGGCGTGACCTCCGGGCGTGACCTCCGGGCCGGCCGTACGCGGCGCCGTTACTCGGCGGCGGCGAGCTGCCCGCAGGCGCCGTCGATCTCGCGCCCGCGCGTGTCGCGCACCGTCACCGGCACGCCGTGGAACTCCAGCCGCCGCACGAACGCCCGCTCGTCCTCCGGCCGCGAGGCCGTCCACTTGGAGCCGGGCGTCGGGTTGAGCGGGATCAGGTTCACGTGCACGAGCTTGTTCTTGACCAGCTTGCCGAGCAGGTCGGCGCGCCACTCCTGGTCGTTGACGTCCTTGATCAGCGCGTACTCGATCGACACCCGCCGCTTGGTCCTCGCCGCGTACGCCCAGGCGGCGTCGAGCACCTCGCCGACCTTCCAGCGCGTGTTGATCGGCACCAGCGTGTCGCGCAGCTCGTCGTCCGGCGCGTGCAGCGACAGCGCCAGCGTGACCGGCAGGCCCTCGTCGGCGAGCTTGCCGATGGCGGGCACCAGCCCCACGGTGGAGACCGTGACGCCGCGCGCGGAGATGCCGAGCCCGTGCGGCGCCGGCTCCACCAGGCGGCGCACCGCCCCGATCACCTGCTTGTAGTTGGCCAGCGGCTCGCCCATGCCCATGAACACGACGTTGCTGACCCGCCCGGGCCCGCCGGGCACCTCGCCGGCGGCCAGCGCGCGGGCTCCCGCCACGACCTGCTCGACGATCTCGGCGGTGGACATGTTCCGGGTCAGGCCGGCCTGCCCGGTGGCGCAGAACGGGCAGTTCATGCCGCATCCGGCCTGCGACGACACGCACATCGTGACGCGGTCGGTGTAGCGCATGAGCACCGACTCCACCAGCGCCCCGTCGAACAGCTTCCACAACGTCTTGCGGGTGGTGCCGCGGTCGGTGGTCTGCTCCCTGACGGGCGTGAGCAGCGCCGGCAGCAGGGCCGACAGCTTCTCCCTGGCCGCCGCGGGCAGGTCGGTCATGGCCTGCACGTCGGTGGTGTGCCGCTCGAAGTAGTGGCGGGAGAGCTGGTCGGCGCGGAAGGCCTTCTCGCCCAGCTCCGTCACGGCGGCCCGCCGCTCGGCCATCGACAGGTCGGCCAGGTGCCGTGCGGGCTTGGCCCGCCGCGGTGCGACGAAGGTGAGCTGACCTGGAGGCTGGGACACTGTGCTGCCTTTGCTAGCTTGAGGGGTTTGCGACCAGGGTAATCAACGTTCGGATCGGAGGTGACATTCCTGGTCTCGCTACGGCTCGCGTCTTGGTCTCCGCCCGATCTACAGTCATCTCGTATGGCGATTTTCCGGTCGGCATCTGGCGAGGGTGGCACCGAGGTCGTGCTCGCCGCCGGCAACCCGTACGGGAGCCGGACGCTCGTGGTCGAGCGGGACGAGGACTCCTCGGTAGCTTACCTGTGCTCGCCCGACGGCACGGTCCACGGAGCCGTCTGGCTGGCCAACCATCGCCCCGCCCCCGCCGTCGTCGACCTGGCCCGCATCAACGCCGGCCTGCCGCCGCTCATGCCGAGGGCCAGCACGCTGCACCCCGACGGCCGGCGGCCGCTCGGGCAGCTCAGCCCGCTGTGGTTCGAGGAGGGCGACGGCGTGGCGCTGTACGAGGACGACGAGCTGCTCGCGGTCATCCCCGGCTGGGCCGACATGAGCAGGGGCATGCCGGGCTACGCGCGCGACGCGGTGGGCGAGTCGCCGTTCGCCTGGGCCCTGTCGGAGGCGCTGGAAGGGCTGCGCCCGCGCATCTCGAACGCCAGGTCCTACTGGCGCTGGCGGCACGGCGAGGGCTCGTGGCCGTCGTTCCAGCAGTTCGTGATGGGCCATCTGGACGAGGTGCTGGGGCCGGCGGGCCGCTACTGGGACGCCAGCGGCGAGCGGCTGCCGACGGTCGGCATCACCGAGCGCCCGCCGCACGGCGAGCGCGGCTTCACCGTGCTGTCCACGGTGGGGATGAGCTGCCAGCGCATGCCGACGGTGGAGCAGTGGATCGACAAGCCCGGCGCGTACGCCAGGATCGAGCTGGCCGTGGCCACCCGCGACGACCCCAAGGACGCGGCGCTGCTGCTGGTGTGGTTGTCGCAGTATCCGTGGCACTCGGTGACGTGGCTCGGTCACGGGCACACGGCGAAGTGGTATCACGAGCCTTCGACGTTCCCGCTGGGCCCGCAGTACTCGGGTGTCCTGATGCAGGCCAACCCGGCCCATATGCCCGACATGTCAGGATTCGCGTTTGGCGGCGAGATCGTCCGGTGGCTCTGGCTCTCGCCCGTCACCACGCAGGCCCTGCAGTCCCACTAGGTCAGAAGAACAGCGTCATCAGCAGCCAGACGGGCACCAGCGTGGTCACCAGCGAGTCCAGCCGGTCCATCAGCCCGCCGTGCCCCGGCAGGATCGTCCCCATGTCCTTGATGCCGAGATCCCGCTTGATCATCGACTCGATCAGGTCGCCCACGGTCGCCAGCAGCGCCGCCAGCGCCCCGATCAGCGCGCCCTGCCAGAGCTGCCCGTCCAGCAGCCACGTCACCAGCCAGGCCCCGACCGCCGTGCACGCCACGACCGACCCGGCCAGCCCCTCCCAGGTCTTCTTCGGGCTGATCACCGTGAGCTGGTGCCTGCCGAACAGCACGCCCGCGACGTAACCCCCGATGTCGCTCGCCACGGTCACCGCGATGAAGATCAGCACCCGGTGGTCGCCGTCGTCCGGGAACAGCATCAGCGCCACGAACGCGCTCAGCATCGCGGGATAGAACAGCGTGAACACCGACGCCGAGGCGTCACGCACGTATCCGGCCGTCCCGTCGCTGAACATCCGCCAGATCAGCAGCACGAACGCGAAGATCGCGAACGTGGCCAGCAACCACCGCGGCCCGCCCCAGTACGCGCCTGCCTGCATCGCCACCAGACCCGCCAGCACGGGCACGGCGGGGACCTTGATGTCACGGGTGGCGAAGGCCTTGACCAGCTCCAGCACGCCGACGCCGACAGCGCCCGTCACGACCAGGAGGAACAGCTCCTTGATGGTGTAGACGGTGCCGATGACCAGCCCGGCCAGGACCAGGCCGACCGCGATGGCGGCGGGCAGGTTCCTTCCGGTACGGCTGCCGCCGCTCGAGCTGGTGCCAGCCGTACGTTCTTCCACAGACTTCTCCAAGAGCCACGGCCCCCGCCGTCGGGGCGAGGGCCGTAGGTGACCCGCTACCTGCGGCGGAGCGCTCGGAGCGACCCGCCGTGCGGCGCGCCGCTCAGACCTCGAGCAGCTCGGCTTCCTTGTGCTTGAGCAGCTCGTCGATCTTCGCGACGTGCTTCTGCGTGAGGTCGTCGAGCTCCTTCTCGGCCCGCCTGACCTCGTCCTCGCCCGCCTCGCCGTCCTTGCTCATCTTGTCGAGGGTCTCCTTGGCGGAGCGGCGGATGTTGCGCACCGACACCTTGGCGTGCTCACCCTTGTTCCTGGCGACCTTGATGTACTCCTTGCGGCGCTCCTCGGACAGCTCCGGGAACGTCACGCGGATGACCTGACCGTCGTCGGTGGGGTTCACGCCGAGGTCGGAGTCGCGGATGGCCTTCTCGATCGCGCCCATCGAGCTCTTGTCGAAGGGCTGGATGAGGACCATGCGCGCCTCGGGCACGTGGAAGGACGCCAGCTGCTGGATCGGCGTCGGCGTGCCGTAGTACTCGGCGTTGATCTTGTTGAACATCGAGGGGGTGACGCGGCCCGTACGGATGCTCGCGAAGTCCTCCTTCGCGACCGAAACGGCCTTGTCCATCTTTTCCTCGGCTTCGAGGAGGGTTTCGTCGATCACAGCGGCTCCCTGTCTACTAGCTGGCGTCGTCGGGCTCGCTCCGTCATTTGCCTGCGGGACTCACCAGCGTGCCGATTTTCTCACCGCGTACCGCTCGCAGGATGTTGCCCTCGCCCATCAGGTCGAAGACCACGATCGGCAGATCGTTGTCCTTGCACAGGCTGATCGCGGTGGCGTCCATGACCGCGAGGTCGCGCAGGAGCACCTCGCCGTAGTCGAGGTGGTCGAACCGGACCGCGTCCGGGTTCTTGCGTGGATCGGAGTCGTAGATCCCGTCCACCTGCGTGCCCTTGAGCAGCGCCTCGGCGCCGATCTCCAGAGCCCGCTGGGACGCCGCGGTGTCGGTGGAGAAGAACGGCGAGCCGAGCCCGGCCCCGAAGATCACCACGCGGCCCTTCTCGAGGTGCCTGATCGCGCGGCGCGGCAGGAACGGCTCCGCCACCTGCTGCATCGTGATGGCGGTCTGCACGCGCGTCTCCACGCCCCGCCGCTCCAGGAAGTCCTGCAGCGCCAGGCAGTTGATGACCGTGCCGAGCATGCCCATGTAGTCGGCCCTGGCCCGGTCGATGCCCCCCTGCGACAGGGTCGCGCCGCGGAACATGTTGCCGCCGCCGACCACGACCGCGACCTGCACGCCTTCCTTGACCGCCTCAGTGATCGAGTCGGCCAGGTGATCGACGACCACCGGGTCGATGCCCAGTGGCTCGCTCCCGGCGAACGCCTCTCCCGAAAGCTTCAGCATCACCCGCTTCCACCTGAGGTGGTTGTGCGGGTTTTGTGGATCTTGAGATGAGGAAGCCGCCGTCCGTGTGGATTCGTGGGCTGACTCCCGGTGGTCCTGCACGGCGGCGGCCTCCTTCATTCGGTGGATCGTTGAGCTGGCGGCTTGCCTAAGCCTAAGCCTGACCGACCTTGAAGCGGACAAAGCCGAGGACCTCGACGCCGTTCTCCTCGGCGTACTTGCCGACGCTCTTCTTGTTGTCCTTGACGAAGGCCTGCTGCAGCAGCGTGAAGTCCTTGTACCAGCCGTTCACGCGACCCTCGACGATCTTGCCGATGGCGGCCTCGGGCTTGCCCTCCTCGCGGGTCATCTCCTCGAAGAGCTTGCGCTCCTTCTCGACGACCTCGGCGGGAACGGACTCGGCCTTGAGGTACTGCGGCGCCATCGCGGCGGCGTGCTGCGCGATGTCCTTGGCGATCTCGGCGTTCGGCTTGTCGAGCTGCACCAGCACGCCGACGGCCGGCGGCAGCGCCGGGTCGGTCTTGTGCATGTACGCACCGATGTAGCCACCCTCCAGCACCGCGAAGCGCCGGATCTCGATCTTCTCGCCGAGCGCGGCGTTGGCGATGTCGAGGTGCTCCTTGACGGTCTTGCCGTCGAAGGAGGACTCGAGCAGCGTCGCCACGTCGGCGGGCTTGGTCGCCAGCACGTGCGCGACGACCTGGCCGGCCAGCTCCTGGAAGCGCTCGCCCTTGGCCACGAAGTCGGTCTCGCAGTTGATCTCGACCAGCGCGGCGGCGGAGTCGCCGTCCTGCTTGAGCGCGACCAGGCCGTTGGAGGCCGTGCGGGCCTCGCGCTTGCCCACGTCCTTGGCACCCTTGAGGCGCAGCAGCTCGATCGCGCGGTCGAAGTCGCCCTCGGACTCCTCCAGCGCCTTCTTGCAGTCCATCATGCCGGCAGCGGTGATCTCGCGAAGCCGCTTGACGTCGGCCATGTTCACGGAAGCCATTGCTCTTTTTCCTTGTGGGATTTCGTCGTCGTCATCGTGGTCGGGGCGGGAGCCGGGATCCGGCCACCCACCCTGGGTTCGTACGGCGGGCGCCCGCCGTACAGGAGCCTTGTCTTGCTCGGGGCTCGGGCCGGCCCGGCTTCGCTGCTGCTTCGCTCGGCATACTGCCCAGCCTCGCCTCGGCGTACCACCTTCGGCCCGTCCGGCCCCCGCCCCGGTGTAGCGCTCGCAGCGCCGCGCCGCGACATCGTCCCGGCCCGGCCCAGCGCCCGCTTCGCCGCGGCGAGAGGCCTGCACCCTGGCGGCGAGGAGACCGCGCCTCCCGCCTTCCAGCGTGCCGGAGGCCAGGAGGCCGGGCTCGGCGCGCGGAGCCAGGATCCTGACCTCGCCGCCACCTCGCCCTGGCCTACCGTCCGAGGCCCGGGAGCGGCCCGCGCGGCGTGCCGTCCTGGCTCAGCCGTTTGCCGAGCCGGGACGCCCACCTTGCCTGACCGCCCATCCGGGGCTCTGCAGCCACCCGGTGGTTTGCCTTATTCAGCTGTACGTTGCCTTGCCCGCTGACTCACCGAGCCTCGCCCGCCGAGTCCCTGAGCTTGCCCACTGACTCACCGAGTTCCGCCCGCCGAGTCTGAGCCTTACCCGCTCGCTCGCCAGGCCTTGCCCGCTGACTCACCGGACCTCGCCCGCCGAGTCGCCGGGCCTTACCGCTGACTCGCCTTGCCTGCTCGCTCGCCCGACCGGCAGATCAGCCGGATCCGGCGGCGACGACCTTCGCCATCGCTCCGGGGGACCTCGGACCCACCCTCAGCGGGAAGACCCGGGGCGCCCCCGTACGCGCGGACGTCAGGCCTGCTGCTCGGTCTCGCCCTCACCAGCGGTCTCGGCCTCGGCCGGAGCAGCAGCCTCGGCCGGAGCGGCCTCGGCGGCAGCGCTCTCCTCGGCGGCAGCCTCAGGAGCGGCAGGGGCCTCGGCAGCGGCCTCGGCAGGGGCCTCAGCAGCGGCCTCCGGGGCGGCGGCGGCCTCGTCGGCCGCACGCTCGCCGGTGCCCTGCTCGATGAGCTCGCGCTCCCACTCGGCCAGCGGCTCGGCGGCGGCCGGCTTCTCGTCACCGCGGGCGGCGCCGGAACGCGCCATCAGACCGGCGGCGACACCGTCGGCGACCACCCGGGTCAGCAGGCCGACGGCGCGGATGGCGTCGTCGTTGCCCGGGATCGGGTAGTCGACCTCGTCGGGGTCGCAGTTGGTGTCGAGGATCGCGACGACCGGGATGCCAAGCTTCTTGGCCTCGCTGATCGCGATGTGCTCCTTCTTGGTGTCGACGACCCACACGGCGCTGGGCACGCGGCCCATGTCGCGGATACCGCCGAGCGTGCGCTCGAGCTTGTCCTTCTCGCGGCGGCGCATGAGGAGCTCCTTCTTGGTGAGCCCCGAGCCCGCGACGTTGTCGAAGTCGAGCTCCTCGAGCTCCTTCAGACGCTGCAGCCTCTTGTGCACGGTGGAGAAGTTGGTGAGCATGCCACCCAGCCAGCGCTGGTTGACGTACGGCATGCCGACCCGCGCGGCCTGCTCGGAGATGGCCTCCTGAGCCTGCTTCTTCGTGCCGATGAACAGGATCGTGCCGCCGTGGGCGACGGTCTCCTTCACGAAGTCATAGGCGCGGTCGATGTACGACAGCGACTTCTGCAGGTCGATGATGTAGATGCCGTTGCGCTCGGTGAAGATGAAGCGCTTCATCTTCGGGTTCCAGCGCCGAGTCTGGTGACCGAAGTGAACGCCACTCTCGAGCAGCTGTCGCATGGTGACGACGGGGGCCATGTGCTGGTCCTCCAGGTCTGGGCGCCCTGCGGATGGGCGCGGTTCTCGGTTGTGCCGCGGCAGCGCGTTGTCTGCCGCCCTGATGCCCCGAACCCGCTCCCGCCGGGCACGTGGCCCGGACCGATGGCGCGGTCCGCAATGGGGCATGCGAAGTCGGCCTGTGTCACAGGCCATCGAAAAGTCTACCTCCCACACCACCCCAGGCTGACCGTCCACGGTCAAACGGACATCCGCCCCTACGCCGACACCACCGCCCGCTCATCCCCCGCCCCCGAGTCTCTCCATCACGCCTTACTGCCAGGACGACCACGCCGAATCGGCGACCATCCCCGCGAACGGACATACCCCACTCGAACACCACCCACAACACCCGTCACCGGCACATCCGTCCCAGCGACATTTCAGTCTTCAGTGGCCAGGCGCGCATCGTGGTCCTCGGTAGGCAGCCCGGGCACCACCCTCGCCGCGATCGGGAACAGATTCACCTGCGCTTCCACGAGCCTCGCCCCCTCCGGCGCCGCCTGCTCATTCCGATCCCGGGCGAAGTACGGCTCGAGCACCTTCTCGATCTGACGGTTCAGCTCCGCGAGCTCCTCGGCGTCCACCCGGAGGCGGTGCCGGTTGAACATCGTCACCTCCTGCCACTCCTCGGGCTCGAGATCGGAGCCGGCCAGAGCCCGATCCGCCTCGTCGTTGGCGTCCCGCCGGAACGCCGCGATCAGCACCGACTTGGCCGCCCGCACCTCCGGCTGGTCATCGGGCCGGATCCCGACGCTCAGCGGCCGGTCCACCCCCCGCCACAGCCGCTCCCTGCCGTCCCCCCGTGGCGGCGCGTCCTCGACGAACCCGTACTTGGCCAGCATCCGCAGGTGATAACTGGCGGCGCTGGGCGTGATCCCCGCGATCTCCGCCACTTCGGTGGCGGTCGCGCTGCCCCCCACCCGAAGCCTGTTGAGGATCATCAACCTCGCCGGATGAGCCAGCGCCCGCATCGCCTTGGGATCGCTCAGCCCCTCTCTGTCCTGCGTCATGCGCCAAACGTACCCATCCCCAGACGTGAAGTATTGCCTTCATAACTATGAAGCGTTACCTTCATATTTATGAAGCCTTCCCTTCACAACTCCCCTGAACCGTCCACCTCCTTCCCCACCAGCGAAAACTCCCCTACACCCGCGCCCACCTCCCAGTCATCCACCCCCCATCCGTCCGCAGCCAGCGCCGGCACCGGTGGCGCCGCGGCCCAACCACCCACGAACCTCGCCGCCGATCCACCCACCCCACCTGCGGGCGACGCCATCGCCCCCTCCCTCTCAGCCCCGACCGCTCCTCCCCTCCGGAGACAGCGTGACTACCGCCTGCTCTGGACGGCCCGCACCATCTCCGTCACCGGCTCAGAGGTCTCCAAGCTGGCCATCCCGCTGACCGCGGTCACCCTGCTGACCGCCTCCCCCGCCCAGATGGGCATCCTGACCGCCGCCGCCTCGGTCCCGGTCCTCCTGTTCGGCCTCCAGTCGGGCGCCATCGCCGACCGGCTCACCCGCCACCGCCCGCTGATGATCGCCTGCGAGCTCGTCTCCTGCGCGGCCGCGGCCACGATCCCCGTCGCGTGGCTGCTCGGCGTGCTGAACGTCGTCTGGCTGATCGCGGTGGCCCTGGTGATCGGCACCGCCGGCGTGCTCTTCAAGGCCGCCAACTTCCCCCACCTCGCAGCAGTGGTGGACCCGTCCCAGCGCACGGAGGCCATGGCCGGCTTCCACGCCTCCTACTCGGTGGCGTCGGTCAGCGGCCCCGGCCTGGCGGGTCTCCTGGTGCAACTCCTCACGGCTCCGCTGGCCGTCCTGGCTGAGGCGTTCGCGTTCCTGACCTCGGCCCTCTTGCTGCGCACCATCAGAACCCCCGAGAACAACACTCCCGCGGCCTCCAAGAGCATGTGGCGCGACGTCGTGGAAGGTCTGAAGACCAGCGTCACCCATCCGGTGCTGCGCGCACTCCTCGGGGCCGGCGTCACGATCAACTTCTTCGCCATGGCGTACACAGCCGTCTACATGCTCTACATGCTGAACACCCTCGGCATCCCCAAGGCCCTGATCGGCGTACTCATCGCCCTGAGCGGCGCCGGCGGCCTGCTCGGCGCCTGGCTGACCACCCGCTTGTCGAAGCGCTACGGCGAGAACCGCGTCCTGCTCGTCTCAGTGATCTTCTTCCCCATCGAGATCCTGGCGGTGGGTCTCCTGAACGGCCCGCTGTGGTGGAAGCTCTCGCTCCTGGCCCTCACCAGCACGATGACCGGCGGCATCGTCGTCGCCTTCGCCACCTGCATGGGCGCGATCATCCTCCGGGAGACCTCTCCGGAGCTCCGCGGCCGAGTGAACGCCACGACCACCTTCGCGGTCCAGGGCGTCCTGGCCCTCGGCGGCCTCGCCGGCGGCTTCCTCGCCGAACTGCTGGGCCTACGCCCCGTCATCCTCATCTGCGCGGCAGGCATAGCCCTCAGCACCATCTGGATCTGGACGTCCCCGCTCCGCCCCCATCACCGCCGCACCCCCGCGCCCCACACCCCGGTCCCCTCACCCGCCCAGTCCACCACCCACCTGATCGAAACCAAGCGCCATTCCCCGCGCTGACGTCCGCTCCCTCCTCCACGAACGCGCCCCCGCCCACCTCGCCACCACATCACCTTCAATCCCCTTCTCCACACCCACCGCCCCCATCCCACCTCAGCAGCCCCGCCTCCGCAGACCGGCCTCCGCAGACCGGCCTCCCCCCTGCCTCGGCAGCCCCGCCTCCATCCCGCGATCGACAAGCGCCGCCCCATCCCGTGACCCACAGCCCTTCCCCCACTATCCACAGAACGGCGTTCACCCTCTCGCGGCCCTCCCCACCCCGGACAAGCTCCCACCATGAACGCCCAGTCCTCCTGCACCCACCCCCCATCCCCAGCCCAGCACCGATCCCCGAAGGCCCGAGCCCTGCGAAGAGTCGCCTCGGCCATCTCCACACCGCTCATCTCCACGACCCTGATGCTGTCCACCGCCCCCGCTCCCCCGGCAAGAGCCTCTCCCCCGGCATGGCGCTGGCCACTCGACGGAACCCCCAGGATCCTCCGCCCCTTCACGCCACCCCCCGAGCCCTGGCTCGCCGGCCACCGTGGCATCGACCTCGCCGCCCCGGCGGACACCCCAGTCCTGGCAGCAGGCCCAGGCACGATCCGCTTCGCCGGCCCCGTAGCCGGCAAGGGCGTGATCACCATCGATCACGAAGGCGGCCTGCGCACGACCTACCTCCCGGTCACAGCCTCGGTACGCCGCGGACAACCCATCACATCGGGATCCCAGCTCGGCACCCTCGAGCCCTCCACCCACCATTGCCCGGAGTCATGCCTCCACTGGGGCCTCCGCCGCGACACCCACTACCTGAACCCGCTGCAACTCCTCGGCCAGGCCCCCACCCGTCTCCTCCCCTTCTGGCCCTCACCACCACGCACCCCCGCGAGAACCGCAGCCCGAACCCCCACTGACAAAACCGCCACACCCCCCGCCGTCACCACACCCCTCCCGACCTCCGCCACCATCAACCCTGGCAACGCCTTCCCCACCACCTCGCGCATCCCCTACAGCCCGCGCACCGGGCAGAACCGCACTCCCCGTCCCAACTCCCGACCCACCGCCCCAAGCCCCGATTCGATCCCCAGCACCCGTACGAGCTCCAGCACCCGTACGAGCTCCAGCACCTGTACGATCTCCAGCTCAAGCAACGTGCCTCCACCGCCACCCTCGTCATGCACCGTCGCCCTCCCCCGCTGGGCAGGAGCAGTTCAGGCGCTCCGAAGAACGGCCTCATCCCATCTCGCCGTCACCGTCATCGGCCTCAGCGCCTTGATGACAGCCCTCCTCCTGTTCACCGCCCTGTGCCGCACTCGCCGCAAACGCCATGCCACAACCCACCCGCACAGTCGCGTGAGAGGCCAGCACCGCAAGCAACGAGGACGCAGAAGCAGAAACCAGAAACACCACCCACCAACCTCACCAAGGCTGCGCTAACCCCTCCGCGCACCCCTACGCCCCCGACAACAGCACCCACCAACCAGGGCACCCGAGCGGTGACCGGCCAACACAACCCCGATCACCAACCCGCCCGCGCCCCTCAAACCGCGCCCCCGGATCGCACCGCCCAACCCACGAAAGGCCAGAACCACCTTCAGTCAAGCCCTCGGATGCGCCTGCCGATAAGCCGCCCGCAACCGCTCAATCGACACGTGTGTATAAATCTGCGTGGTGTTCAAAGACGCATGCCCGAGCAACTCCTGAACGCTGCGAAGATCTGCCCCACCCTCTAGCAAATGCGTGGCCGCACTATGCCGCAACCCATGCGGCCCCATATCCGGCGCCCCCTCCACCTGCTCCAACCGCGCATGCACCACCCGCCGCACGGTCCCCGCATCAATCCGCCCACCCCGCACCCCGAGGAACAGCGCCGCTCCCGTCCCGGCCCGCATCCATCGCGGCCGCCCATGAATGCACCACCGATCCAACGCCCGCAACGCAGGCCCCCCGAACGGCACCGTCCGCTCCTTGCGCCCCTTACCCAGCACCCTGATGACGTTCCGCTCCCGGTCCACATCATCGACATCAAGCGCGCAAAGCTCACTCACCCGCACTCCGGTCGCGTACAACAACTCAAGAAGCGCTTGATCCCGCAACTCCTTGGGCTCCGCAGTCGCAGGTGCGGCCAGCACGGCCTCGGCCTGCCGCTGATCAAGCACGGAGGGCAATGTGCGAGGCGACTTGGCACTGCCGAGCAGCAACCCCGGATCTGCCTGCAGCCAACCCCGGCGATGGCAGTAAGCGGTGAAGGTCCGAGCGCAGGCCGTCCGACGCGCCAGTGTGGCCCGTGCCTTCCCCGCCGCGTGCTGTCCCGCCAACCACTCCCTGAGCACCCCGATATCCAGGCTCTCAACTTTTCCACCCGTGTGATCGAGCAGAGAATTGACGTCAGTCAGGTACGCCCGAACCGTATGCGGCGAAAGATCCCGCTCAAGCCGCAGATACCGCCCGAACTCACTCACAACCTCTTCCCTATCCACGCCCGGACCTCCTCCGCATCTCCACCCACTTCCAAACTTTCACGACTTCCCACTCCACCCCAGACCCCAACCTCGCCTACGTCCCCACCGGGACCTAACGGCATCCCAGCGCGCCCCGACCGCGTCCCATCGCGTCCAACCCGGCCGACCGCATCCCACCGCATCCCACCGCGACCCGGGCGTGGCCAACCACATCCCCACCACATCGCACCACCACCTGACCACGTCCCCACCGCAGCGCACCCGACCCACCGCAGCCCGACCGCGCACCACGCCTCACCGCGACGCGACCACGTCCGCACCGCAGCCCACCCCGGCCCGACCACGTCCCCACCGCAGCGCACCCGACCCACCGCAGCCCGACCACATGCCCGTCACCCCGTCACCGTCACGCCTCTCGCAGCTCGCATGCCTCCCCACCACGCCCACCGCAGCCCGCATGCGTTCCACCGCAACCGGCCAACACCCGAACGCGTCCCCACCGCGGCCCACCCGGCTGACCTCCGCCATCAGCATCATCGTCGTCGCCGCGAACTTCGCCCACCATCGAGTCGTAACCGCGCAGCACCACGGCCAGGCCGTTCACACGCACCCCGCTTCCAGGTCAGCCTCGAACTGTCACCGCTTCCCAGCCCAGGCCAAGCTCGAACCTCCGCCTATTCACGGCCGCCCCCTCCGCCAGAGTTCTCCACCCGAACTTCCACCTCGACCAGCCCTGTCTGCCCCTCCCACCTCACCGTCCGCCCTTCACCTCCCCCACCGTGCACCCCTAGACCGTTCACCGCGCTCTGATCCGAGCCATCTCAACAGCCGCCCTCCAACGACGACGACGCGCCCCGCTCGGCGACCAACCACTTCGCGATGTCCTCGACAACAGCGGGATCGACATGTTGCGCAACCTCGTACTCCTCAGGCGTGGAGACACCCTCACCAGGAAAGAAGAGGTGGTTGTCGGCGTCGTACACCCGGATCGTGACGTCGGGACGGTGTGCGAGACCCGCCCGCCACCCAGAGAGGTCGTCCGCGACGGTGACTTGATAGTCCCTGCCTCCCTGGAGGATGAGTATCGGCTTGCCCAGCGCCGCCGCGGTCGCGACCGGGTCGTAGTCGCGCAGATCCAGCCAGTACGAAGCCGGAAGGCCGAAGGGCAGCGCCGTGGCCGGTGTCGAGGGCGAGAGGTCAGGGCTGTCGACCATCGAGGCCTGCTCGATGAAGCTCTCCACCGCGCCCTCCGGGATTGCATCGGGATGCACCGACGCGAGATGGCGTGCAACCCGCACAGCCGAGCGGTGCATCGGCTGTGTGTCACCCGCCATGATCACCAGCCCGGCCACCGACTCCTCGGCGACGGCCACGCGCGGTGCGACCTTCCCGCCCATGCTGTGGCCCACGACGAACACCCGTGCAGGGTCCACTTCGGGCCGTCCTCGCAGCAGGCGTACAGCAGCCACCGCGAACGGAACGTACTCACCGGTCATCGTGAACCCGGACGAGGCCATCCTCTCGTGATCCGCGTACGTCACCTTGTCGAACCGCAGCACGGCCACACCACGACTGGCCAGCCCCCAGGCGAGATCCTTGAGCGGTTTGTTGGGCCCGCTCGTCTCGTCACGGTCGAACGGCCCTCCTCCGCTGAGCAGTACGACCCCGGGCCATGGCCCCCTACCGTGCGGCAGGCTCAGCGTGCCCGGCACCGCATCGGCGCCGGCCGCAAGGGTGACATCCTGCTCGGAGAAGCGTTCGGGCTCGGCGTAGGACGGCGGTTCCCACGGGACCGTCGTCGCGGGCGCCAGTTGCAGCCCGTGCAGCATGCCGACCTCATCGACCACCACGACCAGGGCGATCCCGCCTTGCTGACACCCGACCGGAACGCTCACCCGCACCAGCCCCGCACCGGCCGCCTCACTCACCGGCTGCCCGACGACGGACACTCCGCCTCGCTTACCGATCTCGCCGAGCCAGGCAGTCTGCAACAGCCGCGCCGACACGACCGCCCGCAACGAGGGCGCGAACAGCTCCTCGATCTCCCCGAACCGCCCCTCAACTGCCATCTCGACGACCGAGACAGCGACCGCGGCCGGCTCACCTGCTGTTCCCATGCTCTTCCTCCGCACCTTTCTCATACATGAGAAAGGTAGCAGATATGAGATCATAAGCCCATGGACACCTTGGAGCTCCTGGCTCACCCCGTGCGGCTGCGCGTCGTTCATGCGATGCGCGGTGGTCGCATGCTGACGACCTCGCAGTTGTGCGCGCGGATCACCGACGTCTCCAAAGCCACGCTCTACCGGCACATCGATCTGCTGGCGAGCGAGGGTGTCCTTGAGGTGGCCGAGGAGCGGAGAGTACGGGGGGCGGTGGAGCGCCGATACCGCCTACGCCAGGACCTGGCGGTGATCGACCCCGCCATGATCGAGTCTCTGTCGCGCGACGACCATCGGCGCGGTTTCGCCACGGCTATGGCCATCCTGCTCGCCGAGTTCAACGCCTACCTGGACCGGGACGAGGCCGACCCGGTAGCGGACCTCGTCGGCTACCGGCAGCATGCCGTCTGGCTCAGCCACGACGAGCTGCATGAGCTGATCAGCGAGCTACGCGCCGCCATCGCACCCCGACTCGCCAACCCCTCAGCCCCCGACCGCACTCAATACCTGCTCAGTCCGATCCTGTTCCCGATCGAGGCGCCGCCGTCGCCCTCCACTGACGGCACGGAAGCAACAACCGACACCGACTGACCAACGTCTCGTCCTTGCACCCGGTGTCCGCCAGCCCGCCGCCACGACGCGACCCTGCGCGAGATCGCCACCCAGGCACCCACCTCGCCGGCGGAGCCGAGCAAGGTGAACGGCGGCATCCAAGGTCGCAGTACTACAGCCTGCTCGGCAGCTCAACTGGGCGGACGTTGCCGCGCCCATCGCCGGCGCTTCCCAGACAGGTGTCACGGACGCTCTCCGGCTTCCTGTCCCCGAGGCAACCGGTCACTGACGCCGCGCCCGGACAGGGTGCGGGGGCGGGGGCGGGGGATGCGGGGCGTGGCCTGGCCCGCAGGCCACGACTCCCGAGCATGGTGACGGCCATCGCTTGATCCTTGGAGGGCCTGTATCGAAACCGAGGACAGCAGAACGATGGCCGCAGACCACAGTTTGGCGGGGTGGCAGTCGGCGGTGAGGCGGATCGTGCACCGGTGACCCCTACTTTCTCCGATCGCTTCCAGAGCGCTGTGATCGCGATATGCGTCGAGCCGACCAAACCACCACCGTGCACGCATGAGCGTCCTTCCACTCCTGTTCTTCTGGGCGTCGAGAATCCGGGCTGCCGCGTGCGCGTCAGGTGCCGGCCTCGTGCTGGGTCCACGTTGCGGCGATCTTGAGCTGGGACGGACTGCCGTCTACGCGGGAGGAACGTCCTCCGGGTCCGGGAAATCGTCCGGGGGTGGTGGGACTTCGGCGGGGTCCGGCTCTGGGGC
Source organism: Nonomuraea thailandensis (assembly GCF_024172165.1). Taxonomy (GTDB): domain Bacteria; phylum Actinomycetota; class Actinomycetes; order Streptosporangiales; family Streptosporangiaceae; genus Nonomuraea; species Nonomuraea thailandensis. The sequence continues at coordinate 8,066,524 of NZ_JAMZEB010000002.1, forward strand.
GGGTGGGGGTTCGAGGGCCGTGGAGTCGGGGGCCTTGCGGTAGGAGGCCGTCTGCTTGCGCAGGCGCCAGCCCTTCGGGATGCGTTCGATGTAGCCTGCGGCCGCCAGGCCGCCCAGCGCGCTCAGCGTCGCGTCCAGGCTCATCCCGGCTGCCACCGCGATCGAGGCCGGGCCCGCGCCGCCTCTGGACGGGACCGCGTCCAGCACTCTCTTGGTCGGTTCGTTGAGCCTGTCCCGGGGGACGGCCGGGGCGCGGATCTGCGGGGCGAGGTCGTCGCCGAGCACGCCTACGAGGTCGATCATGTCTTCCGGCGAGGTGATGCAGACGGCCTTGCGTTCCCGGAGGAGTCTGTGGCATCCGGCTGACATCGCGGACGTGATGGGGCCCGGGACCGCTCCCAGGTGTCTGTTGAGGGACAGGGCGTGGGTGGCCGTGTTGAGGGCGCCGCTGCGGAGCGCGGCCTCCACCACCACCGTTCCTCGCGAGAGGGCGGCTATCAGACGGTTGCGGATGAGGAAGCGGGCCCTGGTCGGGTGTACGCCGGGCGGGCACTCGCTGATGAGCACGCCCTTCTCCTTGATCTCGGCGAACAAGGGCTCGTGGGCGCTCGGATAGCAGACGTCGACCCCGCAGGCCAGGACCACGACCGTCGGTGCGCCGGCGGCCAGGGCGCCCTTGTGGGCTGCCCCGTCCACGCCGAACGCGCCGCCCGACACGACGGTCCATCCTGACTCGCTGAGACCGACGCCGAACTCGGCCGCGGTGTGCGAGCCGTAGGAGGTGGCGGCCCGAGCTCCGACCACCGCGACGGATCTGAGGCAGGAGAAGCGGAGGTCCGCGTTGCCGTGCACCCACAGGCCGAGGGGACGGCTGCGGCCCAGCTGGTCGAGCTGGGTCGGCCATTCCGGGCTGCCGGGGATGATCAGCCTGGCACCGGATCTCTGGCCGGCTTCGATGTCGGCTGCGGGATTGGCGGCCGCCATGCGGGTGTACCAGGCGTTCAGGCAGGCTGTGAGGTTGGGCGGGCGTTCGTGCCGGGCTTGGCCGGCTACGAACTCCGGGGGCAGGGTGCGGGCGCGGATGGCTTCCACCGCCTGTGGGGCGCCGTACGCGGCCACGAGACTGCCCATCGTGACGTCTCCGACGTCGGCGGCTCGCATGAGAGCGGCCCTCGCCTCGATCTCCTTGTGAGCATCAGCTCGGGGACTGGTCTCCGGTCGCCCTCTCGTTGCCGGGAGACCCTGATCAGGGTGGCCGTTCATGGGACCCGCTCTGGTCACAGGCCCTGCGGGGAGTGCGGTCGCGATGGGCCAGGCATCGGGCATGAGAGCTCTTGAGGTTTCGCCGGCGCAGGTCATCGCGGCGATGACGGGCCTGCCGGCTCCTGCGGATGCGGAAGGCGTGGTGGTCAAGGAGTTCCTCCCGATGGGGTGGGGCGATGGCGGTTCGCCACCGAGGGCGGTGATCAAGCACGCGATGAGAGGGGGTGTTCTTCCTGCGCCCGGTGGACCAGGACGGTGCCCGAGGCTCGGGCTGCGACGACGTGGACGACTGCTGGGAGTGGGGCCCGGCGCTGCGAGGCCCGGGTTCGGCGGCTGGGCCGGGTCATCTCACGCCGAGCCAGAAGCTGAGGGCCGCGTTGGTCTCGTCCTGTCCTGGGGTGTCCTTGTCGGCCAGGTCGGCGAGGGTCCAGGCCACTCGTACGACTCGGTCGAGGCCGCGGGCTGTGAGGGTGCCCGTGTCCAGGCAGGCCGTCATGGGGCGCATGGCCTCGTCGGAGGGGCGGTAGTCGGCGTGGAGGACGGAGGAGGGGATCTCGGCGTTGGAGCGCCACTGCGTGCCCGCCAGGCGCTTGGCGGCTCGTTCGCGGGCCGCCAGGACGCGTTCGGCCACCGTCTCGCTGGATTCCACGAACTGGCGGTCGGCCAGGAGCTCGCGGCGCGAGGAGCGGGCGACGGTGACCTTCATGTCGATGCGGTCGAGGAGCGGGCCGGAGAGGCGGCCCAGGTAGCGGCGTCTGATCGTGGGAGAGCACTTGCAGGTCTCGGTCTGGTCCTCCGCCTGGGCGCAGGGACAGGGGTTCGCCGCCAGGACGAGCATGAACCTGGCCGGGAACGTCACCGAGCCCGCCGACCTCGACACCGTCACGCGGCCGGACTCGACAGGCTGTCTCAGCGCGTCCAGGACATGCCGCGGGAACTCCGGAGCCTCGTCCATGAACAGAACACCCCGATGGGCCAGGGAGACGGCTCCGGGGCGGACGACCGTACTGCCGCCGCCGATGATCGCGGCGGCGGTCGCCGTGTGATGCGGGCTGACGAACGGAGGGCGGCTCATCATCGGCGCGTTGGCCGGCAGGACGCCCGCGACCGAGTGGATGGCGGTGACCTCCAGCGCGTGGTCGAGCTCCAGGTCCGGCAGGAGGGTGGGGAGGCGTTCGGCCAGCATGGTCTTGCCCGTGCCCGGCGGGCCGAGCATCCACAGGTTGTGGCCGCCGGCCGCGCACACCGCGAGGGCTCGGCGGGCGACCGGCTGGCCGACGACGTCCGCCAGGTCGACGTCGGGGGCGCCGGTCGTCTTGGGCGGCTCGGCGTACTCCTCGAACTCGGGCCTGGGCGGGTCGTCGCCCTTGCGCAGCCACTCCACGAGCTGGCGCAGGTCCGCCACGGGGATCACCTTCACGTCGGGCACGAGGACGGCCTCCGCGGAGTTCGCCGAGGGGACCACGACCGTGACGTCACCGTGCTTGGCCGCGCCCAGGACGGAGGGGAGCACGCCGCGCACGGCTCTGATGCGGCCGTCGAGGCCGAGCTCCCCCAGGAAGAACGGCTCCGCGATGCGCTCGGCCGGCACCACGCCCGCCGCGCCCAGGATCGCCACGGCGATCGCCAGATCGAACTGGGAGCCGCGCTTCGGCAGGCTGGCCGGGAAGAGGCTGACGATGATGCGGGCGTCGGGCCAGGGGTAGTTGCTGTTGACCATCGCCGATCTGACGCGGTCGCGGGCCTCGCTGAGCGCTGTGTCGGGCAGGCCGATGAGGTGGATGCCGGCCAGGCCGTTCCCCACGTCGGCCTCGACCTCGACCGTGCGGCCCGCGACCCCCACCAGGGCCACGCTGCGCGTGCGGGCCACGGCCATCTAGATCGCCCCCCGTACGTGACGGAGGGCGAGATCTCCGGCGAAGCGCTCCAGGGCGATCACGTCCACGCGCACGGACTCGAACGTGCGGGGCTGCGTGGAGAGCCACTTGGCCGCGAGCATGCGCAGCCTGGCCAGCTTGGCGGGGCTGACCGACTCCAGTGCCGTGCCGTGGGATCTGCCCGAACGGGTCTTGACCTCGACCACGACGAGGGTGGGGCCGTCCTCCGCGATGATGTCGATCTCGCCGTGGCGGCAGCGCCAGTTGCGGTCGACCACTCTCATGCCCGAGGCCTCAAGGTAGGTCACGGCTGCCTCTTCGCCGCGTTTGCCGAGCTCGAGTCTGCTTTCCTTGGCCATGTGCCACCTCCGTCGTGTCGGTCCGGTGCGGTTCCGGGGATCACCTTCGCGGAGGTGGGGTGGTGGTGAAGGGCCGAACGGGGTTCTGTGGATACAGAGGTGCCGGGGCCGACGGGGTGGTGGATAACCCGGGGTGTCAGTGGCTGGGCGGGCCTGAGTGCACAGATGTGCTGCCGTGGCCACCTGAACGACGAGTTGGTGATACCCGTCTGGAAGTGCTGAGGGGGCACGGAGGCCGGCGACGGGCGGGTGGGCGCGCATGGCAAACGCCAGGACCGTGGCAGGAGAAGGGCTCACGGGCACGGACGGGATCACGCACGCACCACCGTGGCACGGCACCGGTGAGGCGCTGGGCCTGACAGCGGCTCACACGCGTGGTGAGAGGCTTGAGCGCGCCGACTCAGAGCAGGTCTGGCACTGGGCCAAGCTCAGGCTTAGGGACGGCTCAGGCTTGGGGACGGCTCGGGCCTCGGCATGGCTCAGGCGGATGAGGCTCAGACGGATGAGGCTCAGACGGATGAGGCTCAGGCTCACGCCGAGCACGGCACCGGCCCAGGCCGAGGATGAGCACTGACCCAGGGTCCAGCGCCGGACATGCGCAGGCGCGCACACCCAGGCCCCCCGCACGCCCACGCACAGGTGAACGCGCCAAGGACGCTCCAACGGCCCCGGGGCACGAGAACCCGCCCTCGCTCACCCCCGGGCCCACCACCGTCACCTACCCGGAGAACCCTTCCTTGGGCATCTCCAGATCCGCCTTGGCCAGCTCCTCCACGTTCACATCCTTGAACGTGACCACCCGCACGTTCTTGACGAACCGCGCCGGCCGATACATGTCCCAAACCCACGCGTCCTGCATCTTCACATCGAAGAAGACGTCGCCGTTCTCGGCGGTACGGACGTCGAGATCGACCGAGTTGGTCAGATAGAACCGCCGCTCAGTCTCCACCACGTACGTGAACAAACCGACGACATCACGGTATTCGCGGTAAAGCTGCAGCTCCATCTCGGTTTCGTACTTTTCGAGATCCTCTGCGCTCATCGCGGTCCTCCTGTCGTACCGGTCCCCCGGTTCGCCTGCTCAGGCAACCCCGGCCCCCATTTCATTTTCACCCATCCCCCTCGCCACCGTGACGAAGGAGTAACGGTGATCAGGACACGGCCCGTGCGCTTGCAGCGCCAGCCGGTGTCCTGGTGTGACATACCCCTTGTGCTCGGCGAAGCCGTACTGCGGGTAGCGCTCGTCGAGCGCGACCATCAACCGGTCCCTGGTCACCTTGGCCACGATCGACGCGGCCGCCACGCACGCGGCCACCTGGTCCCCCTTCCACACGGCCAGCGACGGCGCCGGGAGCCCCGGGACCGGGAAGCCGTCCGTCAGGATGTACTCCGGGTCACAGGGCAACTGCGCGACGGCTCGCCGCATTCCCGAGACGTTGCACTTGTGCAGACCTTTGGCGTCGATCTCCCCCGGTGGGATGATCACTATGCCCACGTGCGCCAGACGCATGATCTGGTCGTACAGGCGCTCGCGCACCTGCGGGGTCAGCAGCTTGGAGTCGCCCAGGCCGTCGATCTGCCTGCGCAGGACGACGGCCGCGACCACCAGGGGGCCGGCGCACGCGCCGCGACCGGCCTCGTCGACGCCCGCGATGGGGGTGAGGCCGCGGCGGGCCAGCGCCCGCTCATAGGCGTAGAGTCCGGAATCGCGCCGGACGACGCTCGGTCGAGGGCGGAACGCAACTGTCATGACACAGGCAGCGTACGCCCCATTCGCCGCATACCGCGACTGGAAGACGCCTCTACTTGACCTTGTCGAAAATGTCGGGACGGGAGAAGAGATAGCCCCGCGACAGCGGCCAATAGCGCAGCACGGCCTTGCCCACCACCGCGTCCTCCGAGATGAAACCGCCTCCGGGCTCCTCCATGTGGGCCCGGGAGTCGGCCGAGGCGCTGCGGTGGTCGCCCATCAGCCAGAGCTTCCCGGCGGGCACGGTGACGTCGAACTCATCGCCGGAAGCGAAATCGTCCGGGTAGAGGTAGGACTTCTCGTCCAGCGGCGTGCCGTTGACCGTGATGCGCTTCTGCTTGTCGCAGCACACCACCTTGTCGCCGCCGATGCCGATGACCCGCTTGATCGTGTCCTCGCCGTTCCAGCCCTTGAAGACCACGATGTCGCCGCGCTCGGGCTTGCCCGCCAGCTTGTTGACGAACACCCGGTCGTTGACGAGCAGAGTGTTCTCCATCGACACCGACGGGATGTAGAACGACCCGACCACGAACGCCTGCAGCAGCAGCGCGATGCCGACGCCCATGACGAGCAGCAGCACGGTTTCGCGGAAACCGCCCTTCTTCTTCTGTTTCCCCACGCCCTCCGCCTTTTCGGTGTCGGCCATCAGCGCCTCCTCCAGAGGCGGCGACGGACCAGCACCAAGGGTACGGCCATGCCGAACCCGGCGACCAGCGGCACCGATCCGCCCAGCGCCTGCAGGGCGGGCTGGGCGAACGTGTCAGGGATGTCGATCGTGTCGAACCTGTTGAACGGCCAGACGATCACGAAGGCCCGCCCGATGACCTGGCCTACGGGGATGGAGCCGCCACCCGGGTCGCCGGTGTGCGAGCGGGAGTCGAGCGAGACCGAGCGGTGGTCGCCCATCACCCACAGCCGCTCCGGCGGCACCGTGACGTCGAAGAACTCGTCGGAGGGCCGGTCACCCGGGTAGAGATAGCTCTCCTCGTCGATGGGCGTGCCGTTGACCGTGATGCGCCCCTTGGAGTCGCAGCACTTGACGTGGTCACCGCCCACGCCGATGACCCGCTTGATGTAGTCCTTCTCGCCGGGGATGATGCCGAACGCCGTGCCGACCCACCGGAAGAAGCCCTCGACCACGTTGGACGGCTCCTCCATCTGGAACTCGCCGTCCCAGGAGTCAACGCCCGAGAAGACCACGACGTCGCCGCGCTCGATGTCACGGGTGTGGTAGACGAGCTTGTTGACCAGGACCCTGTCGTTGGTCAGCAGGGTGTTCTCCATCGATTCCGACGGAATGTAGAACGCCTGGACCACGAACGTCTTGATCAGCAGGGCCAGCGCCAGGGCTACGACGATGAGGACGGGAAGCTCTTTCCAGAACGACCCCTTCTTCTCCTGTTTTTCGCCCTTGGCAGGCTTCTGAGTCTCTTCGGCGACCACGTCCACCTCGTCCTCGACAGGGCGGCGCGCCGCGCCGTGCTCCTGGCTTTCGCTAGTCATCGCTGACGAGCCTAGATGATGCTTCGGCCCGACAAGCCTCGACCGACGTTACACCGTGCACGAGTCGCTCCACATAAAGGAAACGGCCCTGTAAAGCCGAATGGCCCGCGCGACGCGCGGGCCATTCGAAAGTCCACCTGTGTTACTTGGCGGCCGCCGTCTCGCGCTTCTCGCGGATGCGGGCGGCCTTGCCGCGCAGGTCGCGCATGTAGTAGAGCTTGGCGCGACGCACGTCACCGCGGGTCACGAGCACGATCTTCTCGATGACCGGGCTGTGCACCGGGAAGGTGCGCTCGACGCCGACACCGTAGCTGACCTTGCGGACCGTGAAGGTCTCGCGGGCACCGCTGCCCTGGCGGCGCAGCACGAAGCCCTTGAAGACCTGGATGCGGGAGCGGTTTCCTTCGACGACGCGGACGTGAACCTCGAGCGTGTCACCGGGGCGGAACGCCGGCACGTCGCCGCGCAGGGTCGCCTTCTCGAGCTCCTGGATCTTCGTGTGCATGAGAGCTGTCCTCAAGTCCTCGCGAGCACGCGGAGGTCCACCCGGCCGGAGCTCGCGGCGGACGCGCTTGCTGATGTGATGAACCCGGGACCGTTACCCGGGCATGCCAGACCAACCCACAGGAGGTTGGCAGCGATTCAGTTTGCCACATCTTCCGGCTGGAGGCGAAACGCGAGCTCTTCGAGCAGCTTCCTGTCGTGCTTGTCGAGCGTCTCGGGGTCGAGCGCCGCCGCCAGCTCGGGCCGGTTCCGCACGGTGCGCCTGATCGCCTCGTCGCGCCGCCAGCGGGCGACCTTCCCGTGGTGCCCGGACAGCAGCACCGCGGGCACCTCGTGCCCGCGCCACACGGGCGGCTTGGTGTAGACGGGCCCCTCGACCAGGTTCTGCATCGACCCGGGCGCGAACGAGTCGTCCACGGCCGACTGGGCGTTGCCCAGCACTCCGGGCAGCAGCCTGCCGACGGCCTCCACCATGACCAGCACCGCCACCTCGCCGCCGGCCAGCACGTAGTCGCCGATGCTGACCTCGTCCACGCGCATCCGCGACGAGTATTCGGCCATGACCCTGGAGTCGATGCCCTCGTAACGGCCGCACGCGAACAGCAGCCACGGCTCCTGCGCCAGCTCCTGCGCCAGCTCCTGGTCGAACGGCCGCCCGCTCGGTGTCGGCACGATCAGCCGCGGCGAGCCTCCCTCGGCGACGGTGTCGATGGCCTCGCCCCACACCTCGGGCTTCATGACCATGCCGGGGCCCCCGCCGTAGGGGGTGTCGTCCACGGTCTTGTGCACGTCGTGGGCCCACTCGCGCAGCTGGTGCAGCCGTACGTCGAGGGTGCCGCGCTCACGGGCCTTGCCGATCAGCGAGACGTCGAGCGGCGCGAAGTACTCGGGGAAGATCGAGATGATGTCGAGCCGCATCACAGCAGCCCTTCCGGAGGATCGACGACCAGCCGGCCCGCCTCCAGGTCGACCTCGGGCACCAGCTCCCGCACGAACGGGATGAGCGCGTCCTCCTGACCCTGGCGGCGCACCACGAGGAGGTCCTGGCCGTGGTGGAGCACGTCCTCCACCTCACCGACGGGCTCGCCGGCGACGGTCCGCACGCTCAGCCCGATGAGCTGGTGGTCGTGGAACTCGTCGGGGTCGTCGGACGGCGTCACCTCGGAGGAGTCGATGACCAGCATGGTGCCGCGCAGCTCCTCGGCGGCGTCGCGGTCGGTGACCCCCTCGAACGCCAGCAGCAGCACGCCCTTGTGCCACCGGCGCCCGGCGACGACGAGCGGCCCCCGGTCGGCGGGGTCGGTCGCGATCGGCTTGCCGGCGGCGAAACGCAGCTCGGGATCGTCGGTGCGCACCTCCACGGTCACGTCACCGCGTACCCCGTGCGGGCGGCCTATCCGGCCGACGACCAGCTGCACGTGAACCTGCCTTCTCTCTCAACGCGGAGCGCCCCCATCGGAACGAGACCGATGAGGGCGCACAAACCTGACGCTAACGGACCGCTTCGTGCAGATCGAGCAGATCGACCCGCACGTACTTCCCGTCGGCCAGGGCGTTCACGACCGTGCGCAGCGCCTTGGCGGTGCGCCCGCCGCGTCCGATGACCTTGCCCAGGTCCTCGGGGTGCACCCGGACCTCCAGGACGCGCCCGCTGCGAATGCGGCGTGCGCGGACCCGGACATCGTCGGGATGTTCGACGATGCCCTTAACGAGGTGCTCGAGAGCCTCCTCGAGCACGTCAGGCCTCGCCCTCGGACGGGGTCTCGGCGACGGCCTCGGCCTCGTCCTTCTTCTTGCCCTTCCTGGGCGTGGTGGCGGCCGTGCCGGTGTCGCCACCGGACAGCGCCTCCTTGGCCGCGGCCTCGTAGACGGCGTGGCGGTCGGGCGCGGGCTCGGCCACCAGCAGCGGTGCCGGAGCGGGCTCGCCCTTGAACTTCTGCCAGTCACCGGTGAGCTTGAGCAGCTTGAGCACCGGCTCGGTCGGCTGCGCGCCGACCCCCAGCCAGTAAGCCGCACGCTCGGCGTTGACCTCGATGCGCGAAGGGTTCTCCTTCGGGTGGTACAGGCCGATCTCCTCGATCGCCCGGCCGTCACGCTTGGTGCGGCTGTCGGCGACGACGATACGGTACTGAGCGTTGCGGATCATGCCGAGCCGCTTGAGCTTGATCTTGACTGCCACGGGTGTGGTCTCTCCTGCATTCGAGCGTGGGTGAACGGCACCTCGCCGAGTGGGGCACGACGGGATGACGCTCCAGGGACAGGCGTAGCCGGCGGGAGGTGAGAGGGCACCCGCATGGCCACGGTGTTCCAACATGCCATTGTGCCAGATCGACGGCACTGCCTACGACCTGTCACGACAGCACACCGCAAAGGTCCGGCAAGGGGTGGACACGCCCACCCCGCCGCCGACGTCCTACTTCTGCCCGGGCAGGCGCAGCTTGGACGGGTCGAAGCCGGGCGGAAGCTCCATCCCCGGAGGCAGCTTCCCGCCGAGGTTGCCCAGCACGCCGCCCTGCTGGGGCGCCGAGGGAGCCGACTCCGGCTCCGACGACGCCTTGCCCAGCGCGGCCTTGCGCGGGTCGCCGCTGACGCGCCGCCCCTTCTTGGCCTTCTTCTGCGCCTTGGCGGCCTTGCCCTTCCCGCCTGGCATGCCGGGAATGCCCATGCCGCCGGCCATCCGCTTCATCATCTTCTGGGCGTCGAAGAAGCGGGTGACGAGGCTGCTCACCGCGCTCACCGTCACGCCGGAACCGGCGGCGATGCGGGCGCGGCGCGAGCCATTGATGATCTTGGGGTCCTGCCGCTCGGCCGGGGTCATCGAGCGGATGATGGCCGCGATGCGGTCGAGGTCGCGATCGTCGATGGAGTTGATCTGGTCGCGCATCTGCCCCATGCCGGGCATCATGCCGAGCAGGTTCTTGATGGGGCCCATCTTCTGGACCATCATCATCTGCTCGAGGAAGTCCTCGAGCGTGAAGTTCTCGCCCGAGGTGAGCTTGCCGGCCATCTTGGCCGCCTGCTCCTCGTCGAACGTCTTCTGCGCCTGCTCGATCAGGGTGAGGATGTCACCCATGTCGAGGATGCGCGAGGCCATCCGGTCGGGGTGGAAGGCGTCGAAGTCCTCGAGCTTCTCACCCGTGGACGCGAACATGATCGGCCGGCCGGTGATGTGCCGCACCGAGAGCGCCGCACCACCGCGGGCGTCACCGTCGAGCTTGGTCAGCACCACGCCGTCGAAGCCGACGCCCTCCATGAACGCCTGCGCCGTGGTGACGGCGTCCTGGCCGATCATGGCGTCGACCACGAACAGGGTCTCGTCGGGCGTGACCGCGTCGCGGATGTCGGCGGCCTGCCGCATCATCTCCTGGTCGATGCCCAGGCGGCCGGCGGTGTCGATGATGACGATGTCGTGGTTGAGGCGCCTGGCCTCGTCGAGCGACCTGCGCGCGACCGCGACCGGGTCGCCCACGCCGCTGCCCGGCTCGGGCGCGAAGACGGCGACCTGGGCGCGCTCGCCCACGACCTGGAGCTGCTGGACGGCGTTGGGCCGCTGCAGGTCGGCGGCGACGAGCATGGGCGCGTGCCCCTGCTCCCGCAGCCACCTGGCCAGCTTGCCCGCCAGCGTCGTCTTGCCCGCGCCCTGGAGGCCCGCCAGCATGATGACGGTCGGCGGCGTCTTTGCGAAGCGGAGCCTGCGGGTCTCGCCGCCGAGGATCCCGATCAGCTCGTCATTGACGATCTTGACGACCTGCTGCGCCGGGTTCAGCGCCTGGGAGACCTCGGAACCGCGGGCACGCTCCTTGACCTGGGCGACGAACGCCTTGACCACCGGCAGCGCGACATCGGCCTCTAGCAGGGCGATGCGGATCTCGCGGGTGGTGGCGTCGATGTCGGCATCGGACAGCCGCCCCTTGGAACGGAGGGAGGAGAAGACCGATGTCAGCCGGTCGGATAGCGTCTCGAACACGTGGTTGGCCAGTCCTCGAAGCGAATGTACGTCTAAGACTCCAGCCTATCCGCTCCGCTAGCCGCTCCAGCCTGGCACGGCCATCCTGACCGTCAGCGCATGCTCGACCAGCTGGATCAGGACGGTTTTCACCGAATCCTTCTTGCGGGCGTCGAGCCGGACCATCGGGATGTGCGGCGACAGGGTGAGGGCGTCGCGCACCTCGGTGTCGCTGTGCGGGTAGGAGCCGTCCCAGCCGTTGATGCCCACCACGAACGGCAGCTGCGCCTCTTCGAAGTAGTCGATGGCGGGGAAGCTGTCGGCCAGGCGGCGGGTGTCCACGAGGACGACCGCGCCGATCGCGCCCCGTACGAGGTCGTCCCACATGAACCAGAACCGGTGCTGCCCGGGCGTGCCGAACAGGTACAGGATCAGGTCACGGTCCAGGGACACGCGGCCGAAGTCCATGGCGACGGTCGTGGTCGACTTCAGCGGTGTCATGCCGAGGTCGTCGATCCCGGCGGAGGCGTCCGTCATGACGGCCTCCGTCGTCAACGGCATGATCTCCGACACCGCGCCGACGAACGTCGTCTTGCCCACCCCGAACCCACCGGCGACGACGATCTTCGTCGAGGTGAGGCCGGGGCTAGAGCCTGCGTAGTCCACTGAGCACCCTTTCCAGCAGGTTGACGTCCGGCCTACCTGCCTCGAGCTGCGGCTGGTGTACCCGAACCAGGCCTTCCGCCGCCATGTCCGCGATCAGAACACGCACCACGCCGAGCGGGATCCGCAGCAGCGCCGACACCTCGGCCACCGATCTGACCTGCAGGCAGAGCTGGCTGATCGCCTTGTACTCGGGCGTGATGTGGGAGAACTCCCGGTGCTCGGCGGTCGCCGAGGACACCAGGGCCTCCATCGCCAGCTTGACCTTGGGCGCGGTCCGCCCGCCCGTCACGGCGTACGGCCGCACCGGGGAGGCGGGGTCAGAGCTGGCGGGCGGGGGCGGGGGCTCCCAGCCGCCGCTGTTCCACGAATTCGTCACCTACATCACCTGGTCTGGCTGGCACGCAGCTCGGCGCGCACAGCCGGAGTCAGCACCTGACCGGCGCGATCGACCATCAGCGTCATCTGATACGCCACCAGACCCATGTCACAGTCCGGCGCCGCCAGCACCGCCAAACAGGAGCCGTCACTGATCGACATGATCAACATCAGACCGCGCTGCATCTCCACGATCGTCTGATTGACCGCGCCGCCCTCGAACACCCTGGCCGCGCCCTGCGTCAGCGAGACCAGACCCGACGCGATGGCCGCGAGCTGATCGGCCCGATCGGCCGGGAAACCCGACGACGCCGCCAGCGGCAAACCGTCGGACGAGACGACCACCGCGTGCGCGACACCCGGAACGGTGCTGACGAAGTCGGTGATTAACCAGTCGACCCCGCGTGCCGCGTGGCTCAGGTCGTTCATTCGCTCTCCTTCGTCGATCGCATGAACGACAGTCGGCTGTGTCTGACTGGCCGCTCGGTGCACTCGCTCATGCGCCCTCATCCCTACTGTCATTCCTGGGCCCGGACCCGTACGTCCTGCCCTCGCTGATGTCGTCGCGCGCGGCCCTGAAGCCTTGCTGGAAGCTCGACAGCCGGCTGCGCACGCGATCGGGCGAGACCGCCGGCATGGGCGCGACGCCCTTGGGCGCCGAGACCGTGTCGGCGGAGCCCGGCACCAGGTTGGCCTTGGGCACCCGCTTGGGCAGGCCCGCCGCCGTCGCGCCGTCGCGCACCGGCTCGCGTACGGCCTCCGCCCTGCTCCAGCCGGCGTCGGCGTTGGCCGAGCCCCACGTGCCGTTGGCGTCGGCCGCGTTGTGGTCGAACCAGGCCGACTCCACCGAGGCGAAGATCGGCAGGTACTCGTCCCCTGCCGAGGCCGGTTTGACGGCGGGCATGGGGCCGGTCGCGGCCGACTCGGTCTCGGGGAAGCTGTTGAAGCTGCCCTTGGCGGGCAGCGGCTGCTCGGGACCGCGCGTCCACGGGCGGGTCTCGTCGGGCAGCACGCCGCGCTGGGGCAGGCTGCTCTCCCGCTGCGGCAGGCCGCTGTCGCCGGTCATGGGGCCGCGCGAGCTGACCCAGACGTCGTTGGAGGAGTCGGCCGACATCCAGCCGCCGGCCTCGGCGGGGAAGGCCGGGCCCGACGCCCAGGAGCCGCTGCCGCCGCCCTGCGGGACGGGCTCCGACGGGTACGACGGATAGGACGGGTGTCCCGGGCCGAGCTGGAACGACGAGGCGGGCCAGGGGCTGGCGGCCGCGGGCTGCGGCGTGTGGAAGGCCTCCCTGGAGGCGCCGCCCGCCGCGGCGGGCGTGCCGACCTGGAGGGCCTGGGCGCCGAGCAACGACTCGGGGATGAGCACCATGGCGGTCAGGCCGCCGGAGCCGTGCGGGCGCAGCTGCACGCGGATGCCGTGCCGGTGCGCCAGCCTGGCGACCACGAACAGGCCCATGCGGCGTGAGACGGAGACGTCCACGGTGGGCGCGTCGGTCAGCCGCTCGTTGGCCTGGGCCAGCTCCTCGCCGGTCATGCCGATGCCGGAGTCGCTGATGGAGAGCATGATGCCGCCGCCGTCGATCCGGCTGCCGGAGACGGGGACGCGGGTCTCGCGGGGCGAGAACGACAGGGCGTTCTCGATCAGCTCGGCGCGCAGGTGGATGACGTCGTTGACGGCCTGGCCGGCGATGGAGACGCCTTCCGGCACCTCCAGCACGACCCGCTCGTAGTTCTCGACCTCCGACAGCGAGGCGCGGGCCACGTCGACCAGCTTGACCGGCTGGCTCCACCGGCGCGGCGGCTCCTGCCCGGCCAGGACCAGCAGGTTCTCGCTGTTGCGGCGCATGCGGGTGGCCAGGTGGTCCAGCTTGAACAGGTTGCCCAGCCGCTGCTCGTCCTGCTCACCCTGCTCCAGCCCGTCGATCAGGGTGATCTGCCGCTCCACCAGCGTCTGGCTGCGCCGCGACAGGTTCACGAACATCGCGTTGACGTTGGAGCGGAGCTTGGACTCCTCGCCGGCCAGGCGGACCGCTTCGCGGTGGACCTCGTCGAAGGCCCGGGCGACTTCACCGATCTCGTCCCTGGAGTTGATCTCGATGGGCGGGACCCGTAGCTGGTCGGGGTCGACGTCGGTGTTGCGGAGCTGGCGGACCAGGTCGGGCAGCGTGTGCCCGGCGATCTTCAGGGCGTCGCCGCGCAGGCGGCGCAGCGGGCGTACCAGCGAGCCGGCCATGAGGGCGGTGATCGCGAGGACCAGGACCAGCAGCGCGATGACGATGCCGATGTTGATCGCGGCGAGCTGCCTGTCGGCGCTGGCGACGTCGGCGCTTCGGGTGGCCACCTGCTCCGACAGCGACTTCTGCACCTGGTGGTGCCGGTCGACGGTCTCGGAGATGGCGTCGAACCAGCTGTCGGTGTCGTTCACGGTCTTGTTGTCGAGCCGGCGCAGGGACTGGCCGTTGTTGTTCAGCAGCACGGCGCGGCTGATGTAGAGCTCGGCGAGACCGATCTTGCGGCTGGCGACCGTGTTGTCGAAGTTCTGGCGCTGCGCGGAGGTGGCGGCCGTGATGAACGCGCTCCGCTCGCTCTCGCGGCGGGAGCGAGCGTCGAGGAAGGCGTTGAACTCCGGCTCCTCGAACTCGCCCCGGACCAGCGCGATCGTCAGCAGCGCGCGCTGCTTGGAGGCCTGTTCCTGCGCGCGGGCGATGGCCCGCAGCGCGGAGGCGGTCGCGATGAGCTGCTCGTCCGTGGAGCCCTGTCCGAGCTCGTCATAGATCTGCAGCATGTCGGCGATGGTCTCGGAGTACTTCTCCACGGTCGGCAGCGGCGGGAGCTCCGAGCCGACGACCGTCTGGCGCAGTGAGGGAAGCTGGCTGAGCCGGACCTCGATCCGGTCGAAGGTCCTGCGGCCCAGGTCCGACAGCGACGATTCGACGGTCTTGGCGAAGGCCAGCGTGCGGGTGACGTTGGCGTCCACGACGCCCTGCTGGCTCTTCAGCTTCTCCTCGTCCCGCCGGCCTTCGGCGACGAAGCGGCCGGCCAGGTCACGCTCCATGCCGAGGTCGCGGGCGAGCTCGCCGAGCTGGGCGACCAGCTTTCCCGAGTCGCTGATGAGCTGGTACTGCTGCGCGCTGCTGATGGAGGTGGTGACGCGCAGCGCGCCCAGGATCACGGCCACGATCGTGGGGATGGCGATGAGAGCGATGAGGCGGGTGCGCACACGCCAGTTGCGCAGGGCGAACGAGCTGCCCGAGCGGGGCGGCTGCGGCGGCGCCGCACCGCCTGCAGACTCTTCCGGAACGTCCGGAGCGCTACCACGACCGGAGCCGGTCGTTGTTGTCCTCACTGGTGGCAACCTCTCGCCATGGCCTGCTCTAGGGGGGTCTCAGCGGCTTCGTCACACGGACGAGTGATCGCAGGCAAGTTCGAGGCCCAATTTGAGCACAAACCTCATACTTAGGCCAACGTCTCGACGGTTTTCAACCGTTCCAACTCACACATTGTTCACGTGGCAAACCCCTGGACACGGAGCGCAACCAACGCGCCAATCCGGACATACAGTCACTAAACGCCATATACACCTCTATTTACATCTATAGCGGTGCACAGTCATATTTTGCAGATAAACGGCATAAACGTGGCATAGTGCTCCCGTTGAGATCTCCCCTCCGGTACGCTTCACGCCCGGCATCCCGTGCCGATCTCCAGAAGACTTCCCCCTGGTAGGAGAACCCCCCGATGACACGCAAACTGCGCTGTCACGCCATTGTTCTCGGCGTCACAGTCGCTCTCACCCTTGCCGGCTGCGGCGGCTCCGACACTCCGGAGACCTCCGCCAACAGCAACGGCTTGGAGAAAACCACCATCACGGTCGGGGCGCTCCCCATTCCGGACCCGGTATCCCTCTACATCGCCAACGCCAAGGGCTTCTTCAAGGAAGAGGGCCTGACCGTCACGCCGAAGATCATCACCGGTGGCGCCGCGGCCATTCCGGCGATCGAGAACGGCTCTCTCGACATCTCGCAGACCAACTACGTCTCGACGTTCATGGCCGTCAGCCAGGGCAAGAAGATCAAGCTGGTCGCGGACATGTACCAGGCCGCCCCGAACACCTTCAACATCATGGTCCCGAAGGACTCGCCGATCAAAACCGTGGCGGACCTCAAGGGCAAGACGGTTCTGGTCAACAACCTGAAGAACATCGCCCAGCTCGCGGTGACCTCGCAGCTCAAGGTGGCCGGCCTCGCGGAGACCGACGTCAAGTTCGTCGAGAAGCCGTTCCCCGAAATGGGCAACACGATCGTGAGCGGCCAGGCCGACGCGGGCTGGATCACCGAGCCGTTCATCACGGCCAACCAGAGCAAGCACGGCTTCCGCAAGCTGGTCGACACGATGACCGGCCAGACCGCCGACCTGCCCATCGCCGGCTGGATGGCCACCGACGAGTGGGCCTCGAAGTACCCGAAGACGCTGGCCGCCTTCCAGCGCGCCATCGCCAAGGCGCAGCAGGTCGCCTCGACCGACCGCAAGGAGATCGAGGCCATGCTGCCGAAGTACACGCAGATCGACGCCAAGACGGCCTCCGTGATCACGCTGGGCGCGTACCCCAGTGAGCTGAACGCCAACCGCCTGCAGAAGGTCGCCGACCTCATGCTCGAGTACGGCTACCTGAAGAGCCCGATCGACGTGAAGTCGGTCATCGCGGCGCCCGCCTCAAACGGATGACCAGTGCACGCCTGCTCCGCGGCGCCATCGGCGCCGCGGGGTTCCTCGTTCTGGGGGAGCTGGTCATCCGCTTCGGCATCGGCGACCAGCTCGACTTCCCCGCCCCCTCGACCATCCTGATCGAGGCCGGGCGCCTGCTGGCCGACCCCGAGTTCCTGGCCGGCGTCGGCACGACCCTCACGAACTGGGTGCTCGGCCTGCTCCTGGCGACCGTCATCGCCGTGCCGGTGGGCGTGCTGCTCGGCGCGCTGACGCCGCTGGAGAGCGCCATCCGGCCGGTGCTCGAGTTCATGCGCCCGATCCCCTCCGTGGCGATCATCCCGCTGGCGATCCTGCTGATCCCGGTGGACGAGCTGATGAAGATCTCGGTCATCGTGTACGCCTCGGTCTGGCCGATCCTCATCAACACCCTGTACGGCATGCACGACGTCGACCCGCTCGCCAAGGAGTCGCTGCGCAGCTTCGGCTTCGGCCGGCTGGCCGTGCTGGCCAGGGTGAGCCTGCCCAGCGCGGCCCCGTTCGTCGCGACGGGCATCAGGATCGCCGCGGGCATCGCGCTCGTCCTGGCCGTCAGCGCCGAGTTGCTGGCCGGAGGCTTCAACGGGATCGGCGTCTACGTGGCCGTCGCAGGCAGCGGCAACAGGACGGACCTCATGATGGCGGCCACGTTCTGGGCCGGTGTCATCGGTGTGCTCGCGAACGTGCTGCTGCTGGCCGGCGAGCGCCGGCTCTTCCACTGGCACCGGATGCGGACGGGAGCGGCGGACTCGTGAAGACCCTCACCAGATTCCTGGCGGTCCCGCTGGTGCTCGTCGTGTGGGAGCTGATCACCCGCGCGATCGGGGACACCGATTTCCCGCCGCCCACGACGATCGTCACCCGCATGTACGAGCTGTGGTTCTCCGGCCCCGTCGGCCAGGTGTTCCTCACCGAGGACGCGATCGCCAACATCCTGCCGAGCCTCGGGCGCATGTTCGGCGGCTGGATCCTGGCCTCCGTGATCGGAATTCTCGCGGGCATCCTGCTCGGACGCTCGCGCGCGGCCACCGACTACGTGGATCCGCTGATCGAGTTCGGCCGCGCGCTCCCGCCGCCGCTGCTGATCCCGGTGTTCCTCGTCCTCACGGCCGGGCTGTCCTCCGAGCTCGTGAGCGGTGTCCTGATCACCCAGCTCTCGACGATCGTGTTCGGCGTGATCTGGCCGGTGCTGCTCAACTCCATCGACGGCGTCAGGGCCGTGGACCGCACGTACACGGAGACGGCGACCGTCTTCAACCTGACCAAGCTGCAGTACCTGCGCGTGGTGCTGCTGCCCGCCGCCTCGCCGAAGATCTTCGCCGGGCTGCGGCTGAGCCTGTCGCTGGCCCTGATCATGATGGTGATCAGCGAGCTGCTCGGCGGCTCCGACGGCATCGGGTACCAGCTGCTGCAGGCCCAGCGCAGCTTCGACGGCGCGGGGGTGTGGGCGGCGATCGCGCTGCTGGGCATCCTCGGCTACGTCGTGAACTCCCTGTTCGTGCTGGCCGAGCGGCGCGTACTCGTCTGGCACCGGCAGGCCAACCGCAACCCGTGATCCCCTGGAAGGACACATGCCGCATTCCGATGACCTCTTATGGGGAGCCATAGGAGACATCTCCCGTTTCGCGGCTCTGCTGACCATGGCGGAGCTGGGCCTGGCCGACCACCTCGCACAGGGGCCGCTGGCCGGCGCCGAGCTGGCCGGGCGCTGTGGCGCGCACGCCCCGTCGCTGCGCAGGGTCCTGCGTGAGCTGGCGAGCATGGGCGTGGTGCGGGTGGCCGGGCCCGACACGTACGACCTGACCGAGAAGGGCACGCCGCTGCGCTCGGACGTGCCCGACTCGGTCCGCTCGTCGATCCGCATGCTCGGCGAGGAGAGCTTCTGGTACGCCATGGGCATGCTGCCCGCCACCGTCCGCGCCGGCGGCTCGGCGTTCATCGAGCGCTACGGGCCCCTGTACGACCACCTGGCCGCGAACCCGGACGTGAGCCGGATGTTCGACGACTACATGACGGCCAGGGCCATCCCCCTCACCGAGGGCCTGGCCAAGCGGTACGACTTCCCCGCCACCGCGACGATGGTGGACGTGGCCGGCGGCAAGGGCCACATCCTGGCCACCGTCCTGCACGCCAACCCGCAGATGCGCGGCGTGCTGTTCGACCTGGAGTACGTGACCGGGCACGCCAGGCAGACGCTGGCGGCCGAGGGGCTGGCCGACCGGGCGCAGGTGGTCCCCGGCGACATGTTCGCCGGGGTGCCGGCGGGCGGTGACGTCTATTTGCTGGCCAGCGTCCTGCACAACTGGGACGATGACGATGCGGTCAGGATTCTGCGCAACGTCCGCGAGGCGATGAACCACGAAGGGCGCGTCCTCATCCTCGAGGTGGTGCTTCCCGACAGCGAGGAGCCGCACCTCGGCAAGGACATTGACATGCGGATGCTGGCGATCTTCAATGGCGGCACCGAGCGCAGCCGCGACGAGTACGCCGCCGTGCTCGACCAGGCGGGGCTGGTTCTCAGCGATGTCATCGAGCTCGGAGCCGGCGCCAACCTCATAGAGGCCAGGCGCCGCTGACCCCTTCCCAGCCTCCGCCGGACCACCGGACTCAGAAAGGCAGTGGCGATGCAACTGACCAGGATCGTAGTCGCGGGTATGGCAGTGGCGCTGGCACTCAGCGCGTGCGGAGGCGGAGGAGGAGAGGGGCAGACCGGCACGACCGGCGCCGCGTCCTCCGGCGGGCTGGAGAAGACCCAGCTCCTGGTGGGCGTGGTGCCGGTGCCGTCCTCGGCGTCGCTGTTCATCGCCGAGAAACGGGGCTTCTTCAAGGAGGAGGGCCTGACGGTCAAGACCGAGATCATCCAGGCGCCGACGGCGGTCATGCCGAAGATCGTTAACGGCAGCATGGACGCGTTCATGACGAGTTACGTGGTGCTCATGACCATCAACGACTCGGGCGCGGCCAAGCTGAAGCTGTTCCAGCACACCATGGGCGGGGCCCCGAACGTCTCCGGCGTGGTCGTGGCCAAGGGCTCGCCGATCAAGGCGGTCGCCGACCTGAAGGGCAAGACGGTCGGGGTCAACGTGCTGAAGGCCCTGGGGCAGACGGTGACCAACGCCCACCTGCAGGAGGGCGGGGTCAGGCCGGAGGACGTCAAGTTCGTCCCCGTGCCGTTCGCCGACCAGCTCGGCGCGCTGTCCACGGGCAAGGTGGACGCGGCGTGGCTGGTGGAGCCGTTCCTGAGCGCGGCCAAGAAGGGCGGCGCCACCCAGATCATCGACACCACGAGCGGCGTCACCGAGGGCGTGCCGATCGACGGCTGGGGCGTCACCGAGCAGTGGCTGACCAAGTACCCGAAGACGGCCGCGGCCTTCCACCGGGCGCTGGCCAAGGCGCAGGAGGTCGCCGGCGCCGATCGCAGGGCCATCGACGAGGTCGTGCCGACGTACACGCAGATCCCCGCGGACACGGCGGCGGCGATGACGCTCGGGACGTTCACCATGGAGCCCGACAAGGCCAGCGTGCAGAAGCTGGCCGACCTCATGCACGGCTACGGCTACCTGAAGACCAAGGTGGACGTGGGCCAGCTCTTCGCGTCGGTCGGCGGATGACCCCTCGGACCGGGCGCGGCGTCATCGGCGCCGGGCCCCGGCGAGGGGTGCTCGGCGCCCGGCCCGGGCGCGGGGTGCTCGGCTCCGGGCCCGGGCGCGGGGTGCTCGGCTTCGCGGGGGTGATGGGGTTTCTCGCCGCCGCCGAGGTGGCCGGGCGGACGGGACTGATCCCGGACTTCCTGCCGTACGTGTCGCACGTGCTCGCCACGGCGGCCACGCTGCCGCTGGACGCGCAGTTCAGGACCGACGTGCTGGCCACGCTCGGCCCGTGCCTGCTGGGGCTGGTGATCGCGATCGCGGTCGCCGTGCCCGCGGGACTGCTGTTCGGGACGGTGCCGTTCCTGGAGCGCTCGGCGCGGCCGCTGGTGGAGTTCCTGCGGCCGATCCCGTCGGTGGCGCTGATCCCGCTGGCGGTGTTCCTGTTCCCCGAGGGGCACGACGCCAAGACCGCGCTGGTCGTCTACACCTGCTCGTGGCCGCTGCTCATCAACACCATGTACGGCCTGAGCGACGTCGATCCGCTGGCCAAGGAGACGCTGCGCAGCTTCGGCTTCGGCCCGCTGGCGGTGGCGCTGCGGGTGAGCCTGCCGAGCGCGGCGCCGTTCATCGCGACGGGGGTGCGGATCGCGGTGGCGGTCACCCTGATCGTGGCCGTGAGCGTGGAGCTGCTGGCGCCCGGCGGCGGCGGGATCGGGGCGTTCCAGTCGCTGGCGGGCAGCGCCAACCGGCTGGACCGGGTGCTGGCGGCCACGGTGTGGGCCGGCGTGCTCGGGCTGGCGGCGAACCTGCTGTTCACGGCGGGTGAGCGGCGGCTGTTCCGGTGGCACCACGCGCGGACGGGGGAGGGCACGTGAGCGTCGTGCGGCGGGTGGCGTGGTACTGGCTGCTGCCCGTGGCGGTGGCGGCCTGGGAGCTCGTGACGCGGGCGCTGCAGGCGACGTACTTCCCGCCACCGTCGCAGATCGTGGCGCGGCTGCACGAGCTGTGGTTCTCCGGGCCGCCGTCGCGGGTCTTCCTGACCGACGAGGCGGTGGCGGACCTGGTGCCGAGCCTGTCCAGGCTGTTCGCCGGGTGGTCGATCGCGTGCGCGGCGGGAGTGCTGCTCGGGGTGGTGCTCGGCCGCTCGGCGTGGCTGTCCGGCCTGGTGGAGCCGCTGGTGCACTTCGGCCGGTCGGTCCCGCCCGCCGCGCTGCTGCCGGTGTTCCTGGTGCTGTTCAAGGTGGGCACGCCGATGCAGCTGGCCTCGATCGTGTACGGCGTCGTCTGGCCCGTGCTGATCAACAGCATGGACGGCGCCCGCCACGTCGACCGCCAGTACATCGAGACGGGCGCGGTCTACCGGCTGAGCTCGTGGCAGCGGCTCACCAGGATCATCCTGCCCGCCGCCGCCCCGAAGATCTTCGCGGGGCTGCGGCTGAGCGTGTCGCTGGCGTTGATCATGATGGTCATCTCCGAGCTGGTGGGCAGCAGCGAGGGGATCGGGCACCGCATGCTGGAGGCGCAGAGCCAGTTCGACATCCCGGCCATGTGGGCCGGGATCGTGCTGCTGGGGCTGCTCGGCATCGGGCTCAACGCGGCGTTCCTGGCAGTGGAGCGGGCGGTGCTGGGCTGGCACACGAGCGCGCGCACCGGCGACGCGTGAGGCCGGAGTCAGCCGTACAGCCGGGCGATGGCCGCCAGTTGCCTCGCCCGGAGCTCCGCCCGATCGGGCACGCCTTTCGCGGGCCGTTCGACGTCGTGCCTGGCGTACTCCTCGGCCCACAGCCCGGTCTTGACCCGGCTGAGCAGGTTGGCCATGCCGGGCCGCAGCCGGGCCCGGCGCAGCGCGGCGAGGTCCAGCTCGGCCGCGGCGACCAGCGTCTCCCCCGGCCCGGCCTGCGCGAGCACCCGCCCCTGGTGGTCGATCACCTCGGAGCCGCCGTTGGTGGAGTCGCCGGGGATCGCGATGCCGGTCAGGCCGCCGCTGTTGGCCGACACCACGTAGGCCAGGTTCTCCACCGCACGGGCGCGGCGGGCGACGGCCTTGGGGGTGAGCGCCGGGGACGACGCCTCCGAGGTGGGGTTGCAGAGCACCTCGGCGCCGCGCAACGCCAGCGCCCGGGCCAGCTCCGGCATGAGGATCTCCTCGGAGGCCACCGCGGCGAGGTTGCCCAGCTCGGTGCGGGCCACCGGGAGCACGCCGTCGATGCCGTAGATCTCCAGGTAGCGCTCCCACACGTCGTAGGGGGTGGGCGAGAACAGCGAGTGCAGCCTGCGGTAGCGCAGCACGGCCTCGCCCGCCGGGGAGAGGATGACCGTGGCCTGGAAGAACAGGTCGGGGAAGTGCTCATCGCGCTCGTAGGCGTTGACGCACAGGAAGACGTCGTGGTCGGCGGCGACGGCGCCGAGCGCGCGGTACTCGGGGCCGCCGGGGTCGAGCGCGGCGCGGTCCCGCCACTGCGCCGGGCTCTCCCGCACGGGGAAGCCGGTCAGCACGTATTCGGGCAGCACGACCAGGCGCAGCTCCGGCCCGAGCCACGCCTTCGAGCCGCCCACCTGGGCGGCGATCCGGTCGATCGCGGCCCCGATCCCGGCTCCGGCACGGGTCTCGACCTGCAGGGCCAGCGCGGTGTACGCGGTCACGCGACCCGCCGCTCGTCGATCAGCGTCCGCTTCACGCACACGCCGTCGCGCAGCCACTGCCACACCCGGCTGCGGGAGCGCCCGTCCTCGCTCAGCACGATGAGCTCGAACAGGCGCAGGTCCTGCCCCTTGAACTGCCAGTTCAGGTAGATCGTGCTGGCGTCCAGCTCCCAGAACTCGCCCTTGAGCCGCTCGGTGTCGAAGCCGCACCGGCCGCCGCCGAGGTAGGCGCCGGGGAACTCGTGCACCTCCGTGCGGCCGTCGTCCCAGGTGTAGCGGTTGGTCTGGTGGTAGACGGCGTCGTCGCGGATCTCGCAGGTCATCCGCACCCGGTGCCGGTCGAGCAGCTCGCCGCCGGGGCCGACGTGGCGGTACTCGCCCTCCCATTCGCCCTCGTGCCGGGCCAGCAGCGGCATGTCCGCGCGCAGTCCCATCCGGTTACTCCTTCGTGCTGTGCCACCAGGGGTCGGCGGCGTCGGATCGGTTGACCAGGAAGGCCCGGCGGCGCAGGAACCGGCCGATGGAGGCGGGGCCCATGCGCGAGCCGCCCAGGCCCGACAGGCGGAAGGAGTTCTTCTCCCCCTCGTGCACGAGCGCGGTCAGCCCGGCGTCGTTGATGCTCACCGCGCCGGCCTGGAGACGGGCCGCGACGGCGCGGGCCTGCTCCTCGCCGGCCGCGAAGACGGCGGCCGACAGCCCGTACACCGAGTCGTTGGCCAGAGCGACCGCCTCGTCGGGCCCGGAGACCGCCATCACCGGCAGCACCGGCCCGAACGTCTCCTCCGTCATGATCAGCATGCCGTGATCGACCCCGGACAGCACGGTCGGGCGGCACCAGTGCCCGCCGCCGTGCCGCTCGATCCGGCCGCCGGTGTGCACGGTCGCGCCCTTGGCCACGGCGTCGGCGACGTGGGCGGCGATCAGGTCCTCCTGGCCCGGCTTGATGATGGGGCCGATCGGGCCGCCCTCGCAGGTCAGGCCGACCTGGCCGGCCTCGGCCACCAGCCGGTCGAGGAACTCGTCGTGCACCTCCCTGGCCACGTAGACGCGCTCGATGGACTGGCAGGACTGCCCGGCGTTCGCGGTGCCGCCCCACAGGATCGCCGACGCGGCGCGGCCGAGGTCGGCTCCGGCCAGCACGATCGCCGGGTCCTTGCCGCCCAGCTCCAGGAACGCCGGCACGAACGCGCGGGCCGCCGCCTGCGCCACCTGCCGTCCCGTCGTGACGCTGCCGGTGAACACGACGGTGTCCACCAGGTCCACGAGCGCGGCGCCCGTGGCCCCGTCGCCCTCGACCACCCGCAGCGGCAGGTCGCCGGGGACGAGCCGCATCAGCGGCTCGATGAAACGGGGTGTCACCTCGCTCGGCTTGACCAGCACCGTGCAGCCCGCGGCCAGCGCGGGGACGGCGTCGATGAGGCCCAGCAGGAGCGGGAGGTTCCACGGGGTGATCATCCCGGCCAGCTCGTACGGCACCACGTCACCGGCCACGGACACCCCGGGCAGGGAGGCGGGGCGTTCGGCGGGCGGGGCGAGCAGCGCGGGCGCCTGGCGTACCCACCGGTCGATCAGCCCGGCCACGAGCCGGCGTTCCAGGAGCGACTCCCCCACCCGGCCGGTGTCGGCCACCAGGGCGGAGAGCAGGGCGTCGTCGTCGGCCAGCGCGGCCCCGAAGCGGGCCAGGACCGCGCCGCGATCGGCGTGCTGCCACGCGGGGGCCCGCTCGCGCAGCCCGGCCGCGACGGCGGCCAGCCGGTCGGGCGGGATCGGAGCGAGCGGTCTGTCGGATTGCCCGGTGATCGGGTTCCTCACGTTCATGCGGTGCGGGCTCCTGCGATGCTCGGCGGGAGCCATTGTGATCATGTGATCGGCCCCGCGTCAACGCACCCGGGGCCCGCCACGGGTCAGCCGCCCCAGCCGGGGACCGCCATCCGTACCGTCAGCGCGTGCTCGACGAGCTGGATCAGCGCGTTCTTGACCGAGTCCTTCTTGCGGGCGTCGAGCCGGACCATCGGGATGTGCGGCGCCAGCGTCAGGGCGTCGCGCACCTCGGAGTCGCTGTGGGGATACTGCCCGTCCCAGCCGTTGATGCCCACCACGAACGGCAGCTGCGCCTCCTCGAAGTAGTCGATCGCCGGAAAACTGTCGGCCAGACGACGGGTGTCGACCAGCACGACCGCGCCGATGGCTCCGCGCACCAGGTCGTCCCACATGAACCAGAACCGGTGCTGCCCGGGCGTGCCGAACAGGTACAGGATCAGGTCACGGTCGAGGGAGACCCGGCCGAAGTCCATGGCGACGGTCGTGGTCGACTTCAGCGGTGTCATGCCGAGGTCGTCGATCCCGGCGGAGGCGTCCGTCATGACGGCCTCCGTCGTCAACGGCATGATCTCCGACACCGCTCCCACGAACGTCGTCTTGCCCACCCCGAAACCTCCAGCCACCACGATTTTCGTCGAGGTGAGTCCGGGGCTAGAGCCTGCGAAGTCCACTGAGCACCCTTTCGAGCAGATTGACGTCCGGCCTACCGGCGTCCAGCTGTGGCTGATGCACGCGGACCAGACCTTCGGCGGCCATGTCAGCGATCAGCACGCGCACCACGCCGAGCGGGATCCGCAGCAGGGCCGACACCTCGGCCACGGACCGGACCTGCCGGCACAGTTGGCTGATCGCCTGGTACTCCGGCGTGATGTGGGAGAACTCCCGCTGCTCGGCGGTCGCCGAGGACACCAGGGCCTCCATCGCCAGCTTGACCCGCGGCGCCGTCCGTCCACCTGTCACCGCGTACGGGCGGACGGGCGAAGCGGGGTCGGGATTCAGCTGCGACTGGGACTGGGGCTGAGGCGGAGGGGCCCAACCGCCGCTGTTCCATCTCGGGTCTGTCACGTACATCACCTGGTCTGGCTGGCACGCAGCTCGGCGCGCACAGCCGGAGTCAGCACCTGACCGGCGCGATCGACCATCAGCGTCATCTGATACGCCACCAGACCCATGTCACAGTCCGGCGCCGCCAGCACCGCCAAGCACGAACCATCACTGATCGACATGATCAACATCAGACCGCGCTGCATCTCCACGATCGTCTGATTGACCGCGCCGCCCTCGAACACCCTGGCCGCGCCCTGCGTCAGCGAGACCAGACCCGACGCGATGGCGGCCAGCTGATCGGCCCGATCGGCCGGAAAGCCCGCCGACGCCGCCAGCGGCAAACCGTCGGACGAGACGACCACCGCGTGCGCCACGCCCGGGACCGTGCTGACGAAGTCCGTGATCAGCCAGTCGACGCCGCGTGCCGCGTGGCTGAGGTCGTTCATATGTCCTCCTCTCTCTCACTCTGTCTCGGACCGGAAGGCGGGAGCGCCCTGCCCTCGCTGATGTCGTCGCGGGCCGCCCGGAAGCCCTGCTGGAAGCTGGAGAGCCGGTTGCGCACCCGGTCGGGGGAGACCGACGGCAGCGGCGACACCCCTTGCGGGGAGGGGGAGGCGTCGGCCGAGCCGGGCACCAGGTTGGCCTTGGGCACCCGCTTGGGCAGGCCCGCCGCCGTCGCGCCGTCACGTACCGGTTCCACCGCTGCCTCCGCCGCGCTCCAGCCCGCGTCCGACTTCGAGGAGCCCCAGCTCGCGCCGTTCGTGTCGCGGCCGAACCAGGCGGACTCCACGGCGGCGAAGATCGGCAGGTAGTCGTCACCGGCGGACGCGGGCGGTGCCGCCGGCATGGGGTTGCCCGGCTCGGACCCGGAGTCCTGGAAGTCGAACCCGGGTCGCTGCGGCGGGTTGGTGTCCTGGCTCCAGCCGCCGGGGGGCGGCGTGGGGACGGGTCGTTTGGGCAGGCCGCGGTCACCGTTCCAGGCCGGGCCGCGGGGCGGGCTCCAGACGTCGCCGCTCTGGAAGCCGCTGCGCGGCTCGGGCGGCCAGGCGGACGGGTCCGGCTGCCACGGCGGGTCGGGGTTGCCCCAGTTGCCGCCCGCCTCCGGGTTGGACGGGAACGACGGGTGTCCCGGGCCCAGCTGGAACGTGGACTGCGGCCAGTCGGTGGCCGGTGGGGCGGGATGCGGCCCCGAGTACGGCTCGCCGCCCGGCCCGCCCGCCGCCGCGCCCGCGAAGGCCGGCGGCTGGTCACCGGAGAAGGACGAGGTCGGGTTGCCGGAGAAGGCCGGAGGCTGGTCACCGGCGAAGGACGGCGGCTGGTCGCCGAAGGACGGCGGCTGGTTGCCGGAGAACGACGGGGGCTGGTTGCCCGAGAACGACGGCATCCCGGCGAAGTTCGGAGCCTGGGAGCCCAGCATGCTCTCCGGGATCAGCACCATCGCGGTCAGCCCGCCGGAGGCGTGCGGACGGAGCTGCACGCGGATGCCGTGCCGGTGCGCCAGCCTGGCGACCACGAACAGGCCCATCCGCCGCGACACCGACACGTCCACGCTGGGCGCCTCCATCAGCCGCTCGTTGGCCTGGACCAGCTCTTCCTGTGTCATGCCGATGCCGGAGTCGGTGATGGACAACATCACGCCGCCGCCGTCGATCCGGCTGCCGGACACCGTCACCCTGGTCTCGCGCGGCGAGAACGACAGCGCGTTCTCCACCAGCTCGGCGAGCAGGTGGATGACGTCGTTGACGGCCTGCCCGGCCACCGACACCCCGTCGGGCACCTGGAGCACGACCCGCTCGTAGCTCTCGACCTCCGACAGCGAGGCGCGGGCCACGTCGACCAGCTTGACCGGCTGGCTCCACCGGCGCGGCGGGTCCTGCCCGGCCAGGACCAGCAGGTTCTCGCTGTTGCGGCGCATGCGGGTGGCCAGGTGGTCCAGCTTGAACAGGTTGCCCAGCCGCTGCTCGTCCTGCTCACCCTGCTCCAGCCCGTCGATCAGGGTGATCTGCCGCTCCACCAGCGTCTGGCTGCGCCGCGACAGGTTCACGAACATCGCGTTGACGTTGGAGCGCAGCCGCGCCTCCTCGCCCGCCAGCCGCACGGCCTCGCGGTGCACCTCGTCGAAGGCCCGCGCCACCTCGCCGATCTCGTCGTGAGTGTCCACGCCTATCGGCACCACGGGGCCGACGGTGCCGTCACCGCTCTCGCGAAGCTGCTGCACGGTCTCCGGCAGGCGCTGCCCGGCGATGTCGAGCGCCTCGCGGCGCAGCCGGCGCAGCGGCCTGATGAGCGAGCGGGCGATGAGCGAGATGATCGCGATCACCACGATCAGCAGGATCAGGATGAGCACGCCGGAGATCAGCGCCGAGCGGTTGGCGGCCTCCTCCAGGGCGCGGGCGCGCAGGATCACGGAGGAGGACAGCTCCTTCTCCACGGTACGCAGCGCGTCGATCTTGCCGGTGCTGACCTCGAACCAGGTGACCACGTCCCGGTCCGGCCGCACGCCGATGCTCAGCTCCTTGCCCTCGGCCGACTGGGCCATGGCCCGCAGCCGGAACAGGTCGGTCTGGTCGACGTCCCGGCCCACGACGGTGTTGCGGTAGAGCTCGAGCTGGTCGAGGTCGGCCAGGACGCCGAACAGCGTCTCCTCGCTCTCCTCCCGCGACTTGGCGTCGGTGAGCGCGTCGAGCTCGCCGCTGTCGAAGCCCTTCTTGTCCAGCGCGCTGGCCAGGATGCCGCGCTGCTTGGAGGCCTGCTCCTTGGCCCGCGAGATGGCGGCCATGGCGCTGGCGCTGTCGGCCACCTGGTCGTCCACCGCCACCTGGCCGACCTGGTCGTGGAACTGCAGCAGCCGCGCGATGATCTGGGAGTACTTCTGGATCATCGGCAGCGGCTGGATCTTGCCGTTGACGGCGGTCTCTCTCAGCGTCGGGACCTCTTCCAGCCGGCGCAGCACCGGCCGCACGGCCTCGGCGTGGGTGTCGGAGAGCGCGAGCGCGCGCTGCTCGGCGTCCTCGATGAGGTTGTTCACCTGGCTGTGGGTGGTGCCGAGCTGCCCCTCGCGGTCCTGCGGCCGCCCTTGGGCGATGAAGAGCGCGGTCTCGTCACGTTCGAAGGACAGCTCGTGCGTGACGGCCCCGAGCTGCTCGCTGAGCTCGGCGACCTCTCTGAGGGTCTGGTACGTGTTGGCGTCACTGAGTGAGGTGACGACGTTCAGCCCGCCCAGGCCCACGGCGACGGCCGTCGGAACGACGATCAGCGCGATGAGGCGCGATCGCACGTGCCAGTTGCCCAATCCGAATCGCTTTGAAGGCGGATTGGGCGGCCGTCGCTTCTGATGGCCGTGCGGCTCGCGGTCAGCGGAAGCTTCAGCGCTCTGCGTTCTCACTTGCCTTCGCAACCTCTCGCCCTTGAGGGAATTCTCGGTGACATGCGGGGTTTCACGTCGGGCAATTGTGTCCATCGAGATAAGCGCCATTTGAGCACACGGGTCGACCAGGGCCAACCACTACTAGTGCCCCGATGAGGTGTTTATCCCTAGATGTCCAGAAAATCCGACAGAATCGGTAAGATGGCTTCTACCAGGGGAAATATGGCAACAACTGATCATTCCGCGAGCCTCATCCTGACTCACGGAAAGGACCGAGCGGACGCCACACCAGCAACCGATGCCCCGCGAGCCACCCCCTTTCCCAAACCGGACAAACATCAGCTTTCTTGCAGGTCGTCAAATTTTCACGATATAGCGGCAATCGGACATTGCAACCACAAGTGATATCTTCGCGATAATGACCACCCATTTGGTGCTACGGTCAATCCCTGTTGTGCGTCAGGCACACAGCCCCCGGGAGCAGAAGCCACCCGGTCCCCCCCTGGCTCCACCCGAAGGGAGTCCCTGACATGAGGCTTGGCCGTTCCGCCAGAGCCGCCATCATCGGGTTCGCTTTGACACTCGGCGCCGCGGCGTGCAGCACGGGCACCGAAACGACCGCCAGCGCGCCGCCTTCCGCCGCCGCGGCAGCCGGCCTGGAGAAGACGAAGCTCAAGATCGCAACCCTGCCCGCCATCGACAGTGCCGCCATCTACGTCGCCATCGACCAGGGACTGTTCGAGCAGGAGGGCCTGGACGTCACCCCCGAGGTGGTCCAGGCCGCGCCCGAGGCCATCCCCATGATGGTCAAGGGTGAGATCGACGCCATGTTCGGCAACTACGTGTCGATGTTCGCCGCACACGACAAGCAGGCGCTCAAGCTGCGCATCCTGGCCGAGGGCTCTCGCGCGGCCCCCGACTCGCTGAGCATCATGGCCCTGCCCGGCTCCCCCATCAAGACGCCGAAGGACCTGGAAGGCAAGACGATCAACGTCAACGTCCTGCACAACTTCCAGGAGCTGGCGCTCACGCAGGTGCTGAAGGCCAACAACGTCGATCCGGCCACCATCAAGTACGTCCAGGTGACGTTCCAGAACATCATGCCCTCGTGGAAGGGCGGCCAGATCGACGCCGCCTACCTGGGCGAGCCCATGGTCACCGCCGCCACCTCCACCATGGGAGCCCGCAAGATCCTCGACCCGGCCTCCGGCCCCGCCGCCGAGTTCCCCATCTCCGGCTACGTCGGCACGCAGGAGTGGTACGACAAGAACCCGAAGACGGCGGCCGCCTTCCAGCGGGCCATCCACAACGCGGCCAAGCTCATGGAGAACAACCGCGAGGTGGTGGCCAAGGTGCTGCCGAACTTCACGCAGATCGACGCCGCCACCGCGGCCACCGTGACCTTCCCCTACTTCTCCAGCAACGACAACCCGGTCCGGCTGCAGCGGGTGGCCGACTGGATGTGGGAAGCGAAGTGGCTGACGAAGGAGATCGACGTCAAGTCGCTCATGTCGCCCACCACGTCCGGGTGAGCACTCAGACCCTGCCCCGCGCCCGTCCGGCGTCCTCCGCGTCCCGCTGGTACCGCCGGGCGGCCGGGGCTCTCGCCTTCGCCGCCCTGATCGAGCTGGTCAGCAGGACAGGGCTGGCCGACCCCGAGTTCCTGCCGCCCGCCTCCGAGATCGTCGGGCGGGCCGGCGCGCTGCTGCTCGATCCGGCCTTCCGCGCGCACGCCCTGACCAGCGCGCTCGCCTGGGCGATCGGCTTGTGCGTGGCGGCCCTGCTGGCCGTGCCGCTCGGCCTGCTGCTCGGCAGCGTGCCGATCATCGACGCGGCCATGCGCTCGGTCGTGGAGTTCCTGCGGCCGATCCCCTCCGTGGCGCTGATCCCGCTGGTCGCCCTGGTGATCGGCACGGGGCTGCAGCACCGGATCGCGCTGGTCGTCTACGCCTCGCTCTGGCCCATCCTCTACAACACGATGTACGGCCTGCGCGGCGTCGACCCCCTGGCCAAGGAGTCGCTGCGCGCCTACGGCTTCGGCCCCCTGTCGGTGCTGCTGCGGGTCTCGCTGCCGTCGTCGGCGCCCTTCATCACCACCGGCGTCCGGCTGGCCGCCGGCGTGGCGCTCATCCTCACCGTCAGCACGGAGATCGTCGCCGGGCGCGGCGAGGGCATCGGCGTGTTCATCTTCTTCGCCGGCATCGCCGTGCCCGCGCGCATGACCGACATCCTGGCCGGGGTGTTCTGGGTGGGGCTGTTCGGCGTCGCGGTGAACGCGCTGCTGGTGGCCGCCGAGCGGCGGGCGTTCCGCTGGCACCACGCGCAGCTGGGAGAGCGCTCATGAGGAGGCGGGGGATGCGGACCGCCTTGTTCCGGACGCTGGTGCTGGTCGTGCTCGTCCTGCTCTGGGAGGCCGCCACCCGGCTGGCGGCCGGCCCGTTCTTCCCACCGCCCAGCACGATCGTGAGCCGGATGCACGCAATGTGGTTCTCGGGCCCCGTCGAGCGGGCGTTCCTCACCGACCTGGCCATCGGCAACATCCTGCCCAGCCTGGGCCGGATGGCGCTCGGGTTCGCCGGGGGCGCGCTGGCCGGGGTCGTGCTCGGGCTGGCGGTGGGGCTGTCGGCGCGGGTCTACGACTATCTCGACGGGGTGCTGCAGTTCCTGCGCGCCATCCCGCCGCCCGCGCTGGTGACCGTCTTCCTGGTGCTGTTCGGGTTCGGGCTGCGGATGCAGCTCGCGTTCATCATGTTCAGCATCGTGTGGCCGGTGCTGCTCAACACCGCCGACGGGGCCCGCTCGGTGGAGCCGCTGCACCTGGACACCTGCCAGGCGTTCCGGCTGTCGCGCGGCGAGCGGCTCCTGCGCGTGGTCCTGCCCTCCGCGCTGCCCAAGATGTTCGCCGGGCTGCGGCTGGCCCTGTCGCTCTCCCTGATCGTCATGGTCTTCTCCGAGCTGCTGCCGGGCACCACCAACGGCATCGGCTTCCAGATCACCGACGCGTACTCGACCTTCGACCTGCCCGCCATGTGGGCCGGGATCGTGCTGCTCGGCGTGCTGGGTTACCTGCTCAACGAGCTGTTCCTGGTCGTCGAGCGCCGCGTGCTCGGCTGGCACCACGCCGCGCAGCAGCTCGTCGATTAGAGTCCGTGCCACGGGGACGTCGTCGCGTCTGGGGGCGCACATGAGGACGATGATCGTTGGCGGGGGCATCGGGGGGCTCAGCACGGCGCTGAGCCTGCACGCGGCCGGGCTCGGCTGCGTGGTGGTGGAGGCGGCGCGCACGTTGCGGCCGCTCGGGGTGGGCATCAACATGCAGCCGCACGCCGTACGCGAGCTGACCGAGCTCGGGCTCGGCCCCGTGCTGGCGGACATGGGCGTGGAGACGAGCTTCATGACGGTCGCCGACCGGCACGGCAACATCATCATGGCCTTACCCCGGGGCCGGTCGGCCGGCTACCGCTGGCCGCAGTACAGCGTGCACCGGGGCGAGCTGCAGATGGCGCTGCTGGCAGCGGTCGAGGAGCGGATCGGGCCGGTGCGCACCGGGGTCGCCTTCGAGGGCTTCGAGCAGGACGGCGACGGGGTGCTCGTCACGCTGCGGCAAGGCGATCGGGTCTCTCGGGAGCGGGTGGACGTGCTGGTCGGGGCCGACGGGGTGCAGTCCTCCGTACGGGCGCGGCTGTGGCCGTCCGGCGATCCGCTGCGGTGGGGCGGGATCAGGATGTGGCGCGGGGTGGCGGAGAGCGACCGGGTGCTCGACGGTGCCACGGTGCTGGCCGGCGGCTCGAACTCCGCCGCGAAATTCGTGACTTATCACATCTCGGCGCGCAATCCGCGGCTGCTCAATTGGGTGGCCGAGGCAAAGGTGGCCGAGCCCGGGATCGTGCCGGACGCCGATTGGTCCCGCGAGGGCACCCACGCCGACGTGTCCGGATATTTCGCGTCATGGAAGTACCCGCTCGTCGACATCCCGGCATTACTCGCCGCCACGAAGCGGATACTCGAATACCCCATGGTGGACCGCGACCCCCTCCCCCGCTGGAGCAAGGGCCGCGTGACCCTGCTCGGCGACGCCGCCCACCCCATATACCCCATCGGCTCGAACGGCGGCTCCCAGGCCGTGCTCGACGCCCGGTTCCTGGCCCGCTGCCTGGCCACGCACGACGACCCGGCGGTCGCGCTGGCGGCGTACGAGGCGGAGCGGCGCCCGCCGACGTCGGCGCTCGTGCTCGCGAGCCGGTCCCTGCCCATCGAGAAGACGATCGCGCTGGTCGCCGAGCGCGCGCCCGGCGGGTTCGGCCACGTCGGCGAGGTGCTCACGGCGCAGGAACTGGCCGCCATGGAGGCCGCCCAGCGCGCCATCTCCGACGCCGACGTGCGGACGCTGAACGAAAGGGAGTCGTGGAGTGTTTGAGCCTGTGACTCCCATGACAGGCCGGTTCGTGCGAGAGTAAGATCGCGCCAGATTAGGTTTACCTGACTGACATGTCCAGCATTTACCGCTCCGCTAGAGTCAATTCAGACTCCGAAAGAGTTGCCGTGCTGACCGCGGTCTCGCCCCCCTAGGAATTCCATTGCTCGAGATAGACAACCTTTCCCATGTGTACGGCGGCGGTACTCCCAACGCACACCACGCCATCGAAGGTCTCAACCTGAGCGTCGCCGCCGGCGAGCTGCTCTGCATCGTGGGGCCCTCGGGCTGCGGCAAGTCGACGCTGCTCCGCTCCATCGCCGGCCTGATCCAGCCGACGGGCGGCCAGGTCAGGGTGGAGGGCGAGCTCGTCCGCCAGACGCCGGACAACCTCGCCGTGGTCTTCCAGGACTACAGCCGCTCCCTGTTCCCGTGGATGTCGGTCGCCGACAACGTGGCGCTGCCGCTGCGCCGCAGGAACATGGACAAGAAGCAGCGCCGCGACGCCGCCGCCGAGGCGCTGGAGTCGGTGGGCCTGGCGAACGCGGGCCGCAAGTACCCGTTCCAGCTCTCCGGCGGCATGCAGCAGCGCGTCGCGATCGCGCGGGCGCTGGCGTACCGGCCGACGCTGATGCTCATGGACGAGCCGTTCGGCTCGGTGGACGCGCAGACCAGGGAGGACCTGGAGGACCTGGTGCTCAAGGTCCGCGGCCACCACCAGATGACGATCGTGCTCATCACCCACGACATCGACGAGAGCGTCTACGTCGGCGACCGCGTGGTCGTGCTGTCCAAGGCGCCCGCGCACGTGGTGGGCGACCTGAAGGTGGACCTGCCCGCGCCGCGCGACCAGATCTCGACGCGGGAGCACCCCGACTTCGTGCACCTGCGCGCCGAGGTGGGGCGGCTCGTCCGCGGCCACGCCACCGTCTAGCCTCCCCGGGCAAGGGGCCTCCCGTCGCCGGTGGCCCCTAACCCGGCAGGGCGCCGCCGAGCACTCCGGCCGGCGACGAGCGTCACCCGGTCCTGTCACGCACCTCGTCCTTCAGCGGCGGGAGATCTCGATCACGGCCCGCCTGCTCTGCGGATCGTCGAGGTGGCCGAGCAGGTAGTGCGCCAGGTCGGCGCGCGACAACGAACGGGAGCGCGGCAACGGCCGATCCGCCGCCGTCACGTAGTCGCCGGTCAGCGCCCCGTCGGTGAGCCTCGGCGGCCGGACGATCGTCCAGTCCAGGTCGCCCGCGGCGGCGACGATGCGCTCCATCTCCGCCATGTCGGCGTACAGGTGCCGATACAGCGGCCGCACCATCCCGCCGATCAGCAACCGCCGGCCCAGCGGCGCGGCCGGGGACAGCTCCAGGGCGGCCGAGGTGAGACAGGACAACCGCCGCACCCCGCACTCCCGCATGGCCGCGATGATGCCGGTCATGCCCTGCGAGTAGACGGTCGTCGGCCGTCGGCCCGCGCCTCCGAGGCAGGACAGCACGGCATCGTGCTCCGCGACCTCGTGCCGCCAGCCGCCCGGCCGCAGCACGTCGCCCCGCACGACCGTCAGGCGGGCATGGCGCGGCACCGACTCGGGCCTGCGGGCCAGGGCGGTGACGCGATGACCGGCGTCGAGCGCCTGCGCGACGAGGTGGGCGCCGGTGCCGCCGCTCCCGCCGAGGACGAACAGCCTCACGCGCTCACCCCCCGCCTGCGCCGAGCCGTCGCGAGGAACGTCGCGACGGCGAGCATCGCCAGCGTGACCAGCGCCATGAACATCTGGCCGTGCAGGCCCAGGACGAACTGCGTCTCGTCGCCGAACTCCGGGTCGTAGGTGGCGGTGCCGGGGAACAACAACGCGGGGAACATGCTCGCCCACGGCACGGCCACGATCCCCGCGGCCCACAGCAGGCGGGCATGCGTGTCCCCGCGACGCCCGGCCAGCAGGGCGAGGGCGAGCAGCCCGAGAGCCAGCGACGTGACGATGTACTGCGCGTCGTGGAACTTCGCGTGCGGGGACCAGGCCGGGTTGAACATGTGCTCGTGAGCGGTGTCGTGCAGGACCAGGTCGAACAGGAGGGCCCCGAGGGCGGTCTCGGCCGCCGCCAGAGCGACCAGAGCTCTGGGCAGGGTCCAGTGCCGTGTCATGCGTACCTCACATCGGTTCGGTGTAGTCGCAATGACTATAGTGACTACATTGATAGAGTCAATACAGCGATGGTGTGATGACAAACCTGTAGCGAGCCGTACGCTTGACCCATGAGCCAGGCGACGACCCCGACGCGACGAGATCGCAAGAAGCAGCAGACGCGGCAGGCCATCGGTGAAGCGGCGATGCGGCTCTTCCTCCAGCGCGGCTTCGACGCCGTCACGGTCGCCGACGTCGCGCGCGAGGCCGACGTGGCCGTCCAGACGGTCTTCAACCACTTCCCCTCGAAGGAGGACCTCTTCTTCCAGGAGCGCGACGGTTACGTGTCGTTGCCGAGCAGGGCCGTCAGGAGCCGGGGCACGGGCGAAACGGTCGCGCAGGCCCTGGCCCGCGGCTACCTGCGGCTGCTCGGCGACTATCACGTCGCCGGCCTGCTCCTGCAGTCCATCGACTATCAGCGCACCCTGGACGCCAGCCCAGCCCTGCGCGGCAGGGAGCTGGAGCTGCGCCAGGAACGCGAGAGCCTGCTGGCCGCCGCGCTGGCCGAGGACGCGCCGCCGCTGAGCGAGGGGCTGCGCCCCGCTCTGATGGCCGCCTTCGCCTCGGCGGTCGACCGGGTGCTGGACGCGGAGGTCCGCCGCCGCCTCCTCGCCGGCGAGCCGGCCGGCCAGGTGCAGAGCTCGGTGGAGCCGATGGTCGTGGAGCTGTTCGCCGTCGCCGAAGCCGCCTGCGGAAAGGTGGGAGCACCTGCGTGAGCACCTTCACCCGAACGCGGGCGGGCAGTGCCGATGAGTTTCGGCGCCGTCGCCGGTCATCACCTTCATGACAACCTTCGCGCTCATTCACGGCGGCGGCGGAAGCGCCTTCGACTGGCACCTGGTCGAGGCGGAGCTCCGCGACCGCGGGCACGACACGGTCGCGGTGGACCTGCCGACGTCCGACCCCCAGGCAGGGCTCTGGGACTACGCCGACGCCGTCGTCCAGGCGGCCGGCGCGCGCCGGCCCCTCGTGGTGGTGGCCCACTCGTGGGGCGGCTTCGTCGGCCCCCTCGTCGCCGAGCGTGCCAAGGCCGACGCGCTCGTCATGGTCACCGCCATGATCCCCAGCCCGGGCGAGACCCCGGCGGACTGGTGGGGGCGCACCGGCCACGCCGCGTCCGGCATCGAGGACGAGTACGAGCTCTACCTGCACGACGTCCCGCGCGAGCTGGGCGAGCGGGTGCTGGCCCACGATCGCGCCCTGGCCGAGAAGATGGACATGGACCGCGCCTACTACCAGCCATGGCCGCTGGCCGCCTGGCCGGACGTCCCGACGAGATTTCTGCTCTGCCGCGACGACCGGTTCTTCACTCCGGAGTTCGCGCGCCGCCATGTCGAGGAGCGGCTGGGCATCACCCCGGATGAGATCGCGGGGAGCCACATGGTGATGTTGTCGCGGCCGGGCGAGCTGGCCGACTATCTCGTGCGGGTTCTCCCCACCGGCTGAACGCCCACCACACCCGGCTGCGCGGCCGTGCCGCCGGCCGGCGGCGTCCGCGCTCGCCGGGCCTCGAACCGGGTCACGGAGCCTCTCGGCCCGCCGGCGGCCGGCGGGTCCGGAAGTACGCCCCCGGCGTGACGCCCGTCTCGCGCCGGAACGCCGCCACGAACGCGCTGACCGTCTCGTACCCGACGGCCCGCGACACCCGGCTCAACGGCTCACCGGCGGCCAGGGCGGGCAGGGCCGCGTTGAGGCGGACGAGTGTACGCCACCGGCCGAACGTCATGCCCGCGCCGGACAGGAACAGCCGGGCCAGCGTGCGCCCCGAGGCGCCGACCCGGCGGCCCCATTCGTCGAGCGACAGCGCGGTCTCGGGCGCCTCGACGAGCGCCTGCGCCACCGCGCGGGCCCGCGGGTCGGCCGGCAGCGGCGCCCCGAGGGTGGTCATCGGCACCGGCTCCAGCAGGTCGAGGAGCAACGTCTCGCCGTGCGCCCGGCGCCCGGCGTCGAGGCCGGGGTCGTCCAGGAAGAGGACGAGCTCCGCGATCAGCCGCGTGACCTCCACCGCCTGAGGCTCGGCCCATCGCCGCGCCGCGGTGCCCGGCGGCGGAGCGGACACGTACAGGGACGTCATCGTGCTGTGGCTCGCCGCGATCACCTCGTGCGGCACCCCGGCCGGGATCCACAACGCCCGCGTGGTCGGCAGCACCCACGTCCTGGCGTCCGCGGCGACCGTGAGCGTGCCGCTGGAGGCCCACGCGAGCTGGTGCACCTCGTGCGTGTGCCGGGCGAAGCGCGTCCGCGCCGGCATCGCGAACCTGCCGATGAGCACGAGCGCGATGCCATGTCCGTTCAGCGACATGATGTGGAAGCCTACGTCCTTCCGGACGTCCCTGGCCGGTGCCTAACGTGACGGTCATGAACGACGACCACGCACGGTTGTGCGCGAGCCCGCAGTGGGCCGCCCACCTTCAGGACAACGTGCTGCCGAAGGCCATCGCCCAGGCCGAGCTCGGCAAGGAGCTGCTGGAGGTCGGCCCCGGGCCGGGCGCGGCCACCGAGTGGCTGCGCACCAGGGTCGAGCGCCTGGTGGCCGTGGAGATCGAGGCGGAGGCGGCATCGCTGCTGGCCGAGCGCTACGCCGGCACCAACGTCGAGGTCCGCCAGGGCAGCGGGGCCTCGCTGGAGTTCCCCGACGGCTCGTTCGACTCCGCGGCGGCCTTCACGATGTTGCACCACGTGCCGACGGTGGCGCTGCAGAATCGCCTGCTGGCGGAGATCCTGCGCGTCCTGCGCCCCGGCGGCGTGCTCGTCGGGGCCGACAGCCTGCCCAGCGATGGGCTGCACCGGTTCCACGAGGCCGACACCTACAACCCGGTGGAGCCGGCCTCCTTTCTCGTGCGGCTCCAGACCCTCGGGTACGTCGACATCACGCTCGGCGTGGGCGACGGCCTGACGTTCTCTGCCCACAAGCCCGCCTCCACCGGCGACACCCCGCCCACGGAGTGACGGACCGCGCGCCCTGACCAGGTCAGCCCACCCCGGCGGCGGGCCGCCTGGCCAGGACGCACACGACGGGAGGATCGAGATCGAGGGTCTCGGTCCTCTCGTGGATCAGGCCCGCGCCTTCGAGGAGGTCCTGGATCTCGCGGGCCGCCTTGACCGGGGTCCTCGCCGTGGCCCCGGGACAGCGCGGCTGGGAGACGATGGCGAGGCGGCCACCGGGAACGAGCCGTCCGCCCAGCTCTCCCAGCCGCTCGGCGGGAGCGGGCCAGTGGCCCAGGGAGTTGACGGCGAGGATCACGTCGAAGGGGCCGCTCAGGGCGGACGGGAGCTCATCGACGGCGGCGCGGGTCAGCGTGACCCGGCCGGCCCTGATGGCGGCGGCGTTGCGGCGGCTCGCCTGCCGGAGCATCACCTCGGAGTGGTCGACGCCGTGGACGTGGCCCTCGTCACCGATCCGGCGGGCCAGCTCGGCGATCGCGACGCCCGGGCCGAATCCGACTTCGAGGATCCGGTCGGTGGGGCGCACGCCGAGGCGATCAGCGACCCAGAGGTTGCGGCGGCGGTTGGAGGAGCGGTGCGCCATCACCCAGCCGACGACGCGCCCCGCCACGCCCCTGGGGTGGCCGAACTGTCCGATGAGGGTCTTGATCATGCGTTGTTTCACTGGTGCCATGGCGGGCTCGCTGGTCGTGTGTCCATGAGCCCGCAGTCAACACCTTCAAGTCGGCTTGAAGACAAGAGCGGCACGTTCCTGAGCCCGGCTGAGCCTTTCGCCGGCCCAGGAGACGCCTGCGGAGGTACGGCAGGTCCTGATCACCGCGGGGCCGAGTCGCCTCGCCCCTGCCCTTCTGGGTGCGGAGGCCGCCTCCGGGCCTTGGTCAGCGCGGGTGCGTCGACGGCCGGACTTCCCAGGCCGGCCGTTGGAGCCGATCGTTGTACACGACGATGTCGGCGTGGTCGGCCGGGCGGGCCGTGGCGAAGTAGAGCTGCTGGGAGGGGATGTAGCGGTTGCGCCAGGACCGTTCGATCTGGGCGGTGCCGGCGGCGGATCCGGCCAGCGCCGCGTTTCGGTCCCGGGCGCGATCTATCGTCTGCTCGAAGGGGACGGACACGAAGATGCGCAGGTCCCACCGGGCGACGAGCTCTGGGCGCAGGAGGAAGACACCGTCGAAGAGCAGGACGGCGTCCGCGGGGGCGGTCGTGGCCGGCGGGGACGACGCGGTGTCGGTGTCGCTGTCGTAGACCGCGTGCCGGAACCTGCGGTCTCCGCCCGGGCCCAGCGGATCGAGCAGGACCCGGCACAGCGCGGCGTGGTCGTGGGCGTCGAAGTAGCAGCCCTCGGCCGAGTACCGGCCGCGCCGGTAACGCTGTGCGCGGGGGACGAGGAAGTCGTCGATGGACGCGCGGATGACGTCGCGGTCCTGGGTGCGGAGGACGGCGGCGAGCTCGTCGGCCAGGGTGGTCTTGCCGGCGGCGGGCGGGCCGTCGATGGCGACTCGCAGCGGGTGCGTGGGCGTGGGCGTGACGGAGTCGATCGCCTCGGCCAGCCGGCTGATGAGCTCGCCGCGGGTGCCTTGGTTCATTGTCGCCCCTCCCTCACGGCCCGATCCACAGGTCTCAGGGGTTACTCTGCCCGCAGTCCGATGCGGTCAAAGGCCGAGCTCGCGGCCCTCGGGGATCATCGCTGTCGCGGGGAAGACCGACGTCCGGGTGCAGGGGATCACAACGGCGAGGGGCAAGCGACAGGCTCTCCCGGGCACCGCGAGGCGCGGGGGCGGGGCACCGCGAGGCGCGGGGGCGGGGCGCCGCGAGGCGCGGAGGGTGCGTCGCGAAGCGCGGAGGGTGCGTCGCGAAGCGCGGAGGGTGCGTCGCGAAGCGTCAAAGGGGAGGCGCCCGAGTGGAGCGAGGGCCGATCGCGGCGGGCTCCAGGGGCCGGCCGTCTTCACGGGCCACGGGTGGGCGCCGCCTGGCCACCTGCTCCGGAGAGGAGGTAGGAGGCGGCACCCGTACCGTGGTGGTTAGACCGGGGTGTGCATGTGGCGGGTCAGGGCGTGTTCCACCAAGGTGATCAGGGTGGATTTGACTGACTCGCGCTGCCTGGCGTCCAGGCGGACGATCGGGATGTGGTCGCCGATCG
Source organism: Nonomuraea thailandensis (assembly GCF_024172165.1). Lineage (GTDB taxonomy): Bacteria > Actinomycetota > Actinomycetes > Streptosporangiales > Streptosporangiaceae > Nonomuraea > Nonomuraea thailandensis. The sequence continues at coordinate 8,107,648 of NZ_JAMZEB010000002.1, forward strand.
ACAGGGCTTCCCTGAGCTCGTCCTCCGCGTGCGCGAAGTGGCCGTCCCAGCCGTTGATGCCGATGACGAACGGGAGTTTCGCCTCTTCGAAGTAGTCGATGGCCGGGAAGCTGTCGGCCAGGCGGCGGGTGTCGACGAGGACGACCGCGCCGATCGCGCCCCGTACGAGGTCGTCCCACATGAACCAGAACCGGTGCTGCCCGGGCGTGCCGAACAGGTACAGGATCAGGTCACGGTCGAGGGAGACCCGGCCGAAGTCCATGGCCACGGTCGTGGTCGTCTTGTTCGGCGTGAGCGAGACGTCGTCGACGTGGGCGGAGGCGTCCGTCATGACCGCTTCCGTGGTGAGCGGGAGGATCTCCGAGACCGCTCCCACGAACGTCGTCTTGCCCACGCCGAAGCCCCCGGCCACGACGATCTTCGTCGAGGTTAGGCCGGGGCTAGAGCCTGCGAAGTCCACTGAGAACCCTTTCGAGCAAGTTGAGGTCCGGCTTTCCCGCGTCCAGCGCAGGCTGGTGCACGCGGATCAGGCCCTCCGACGCCATGTCGGCGATCAGCACCCGGACCACACCCAGAGGCTGGCGTAAGAGCGCGGAGATCTCGGCAACCGACCGGACGTTCCGGGTCAGGTTAATGATCGCCTGATACTCCGGACTTAGTAGGGAAATGTCTTGGTATTCCGACGTCACAGAGGACACGAGTGCCTCCATGGCGAACTTCATCCGCGGCGCGGTGCGCCCCCCGGTCACGGCATAGGGCCGTACCAGGGAGCTCGGCTTCTGCGGACGGGGAGCCGCCGGATGCGGCGGAGTGCTATCACCAGCCCAACCCTGCTGACCTGACACCATTCTTCTCCTTCACCGCCCCGCTATCGGGGGCGGGCCGCTTGCAGCTCAGCGCGTACGGCCGGAGTCAGTACCTGACCCGCCCGCTCGACCAGCAAGGTCATCTGGTACGCGACCAGACCCATGTCACAGTCGGGAGCAGCCAGGACCGCCAAACAGGATCCATCACTGATCGACATGATCATCAAGAGCCCACGCTGCATTTCGATAACGGTCTGCGTCACCATACCGCCCTCGAAGACCCGCGCAGCGCCCTGGGTCAAGGAGATCACGCCGGAGGCGACCGCCGCGAGCTGGTCGGCCCGGTCCTTGGGGAAGCCCTCAGAGTAGGCCAGCGGCAACCCGTCGGACGACACCACGACCGTGTGGGCGACGCCCGGCACGTTGTTCACGAAGTCCGTGATCAACCAGCTTATGCCGCGCGCTCCCTGGCTCATTTCTCTCATTTGTCCTCCTGCTGATTCTCTTCTCCGCGGGTGAACGCCCGGCCTTGCCGGACACCCTGCTGGAAGCTGGAGAGCCGGCTGCGCAACCGCTCGGGCGAGATCTGCGGCGCCGGTGACGTGGGCTGCGGCTCCGCGAGGCTGGCCGTGCCGGGCACCAGGTTCGCCTTGGGGACGCGGCGGGGCAGGCCCGACGGCGTCGTGCCGGCCTGCTGCGGCTGGGCGGCTGCCTGCGCGGCCTGGAAGCCGGGGTCGGCGGGCGAGGACCAGGAGGGGGCGCTGACGCCCGACTGCCCGGGCTTGCGCTGCGGGAGCGCCGACCTGCCCGGAGTGCCCACGCCGCCGGAGGGCGGGGCGAGCGGCTGCGGCTCGGCGGGCACGGCCGGGTGCACGGCGGTGGTCTCGTGCGCGGGCTCGTGCGCGGGCTCGTGCGCGGTCTCGTGCTCGGAGCGCGGCTCCAGGACCTCGGGGTCCGGCCGGCGGAACCAGTCGGACCCGACCGACGAGAAGATCGGCAGGAACTCGTCGCCCTGCTCGTCGAGCGGCGAGCTGCGCACGACGGGGAGCGGCCCGGTCATGTCCTGCGAGGAGTACTCGCCGGGGCCGAACGGGTTGTAGGCGGAGTGACCGTTCTGCTCGAACTGGTCGGCGGGCTTGGGCTCCTCGGCGAACGGAGAGCGGTAGGAGTCGCCGAACTGCGGCTGCTGCCGCTCCTCTGCCTCGAACAGAGACCTGCGGGGCAGCGGCTCGGAGAACGACGACCAGCGCGGCTCCTCCTGCTGCGGCTGCGGCGGGGGAGGCTCGGTCGCGAAGGACGGCCAGCGCGGCTCGTCGTCCTGCTGCATGGGCGGCGGCTGCTCGGCGAAGGACGGCCACCTGTTGTCGGCGAACGGCGACGGCTCGGCGGCGGGAGCGGCCGGGGCGGACGGAGCGGGCGGCTCCTCCGTGAACGACGGCCAGCGCGGCTCGCCGAAGGCGGCGGGCTGCTGCGGCGCGGCGGCGGGCGGCTCCTCGGCGAACGACGGCCAGCGGGGCTCGTCGGCCTGCGGCTGCCGGTCGCCGAAGGGGTCGCCGAAGGCGGGCGACGGCTGGTCGCCGAAGCCGGGCGAGGGCTGGTCGCCGAACACCGACGGCTGGTCGCCGAAGGACGACGGCTGCGGCTCGGCGGCGGCGGGCTGCTCGCCGAACGAGGGCCAGTTGCCCGTGCCGGGCGCCGGCAGCGAGCCGGGCCACTGGGTGTCGACGACCTGGCCGGGAACGTCGTCGAAGGAGGGGTGCGAGCCGTTGCGGGACGGCGGCTGCTGCTGGAACATGCTCGGGTCGAACGAGGTGAACGCCTCGTACTGCCCGCCCTGCTGCGGCAGGCCCTGCCCGTTGCTGATGAGCATGTCGGGCATGAACACCAGGGCGCTCAGGCCGCCGGTCTCGCGCATGCTGAGCTGGACGCGCACGCCGTGGCGCAGGGCCAGGCGGCCGACCACGAACAGGCCCATGCGCCGCGAGACGGACACGTCCACGACGGGGGGGTTGGCCAGGCGCCAGTTGGCCTCGGCCAGCTCCTCCTGGCTCATGCCGATGCCCAGGTCGTTGATCGTCACCAGGACGCCGCCCTCGGCGGGGGTGCTGGTGACGGTGACCTTGCTCTCGCGCGGGGAGAAGGAGATGGCGTTCTCGATCAGCTCGGCGAGCAGGTGGACGGCGTCGGTGACGGCGGGGCCGACGATGAGGGTGCCGGACGGGATCTGGATCTGGACCCGCTCGTAGTTCTCGACCTCCGACAGCGAGGCGCGGGCGATGTCGACCAGCGGCACCGGCTCGCTCCACTTGCGCGCGGCCTCGGTGCCGGCGAGGACCAGGAGGTTCTCGCTGTTGCGGCGCATGCGGGTGGCCAGGTGGTCGAGGCGGAAGAGGTTCGCGAGCCGCTGCTCGTCCTCTTCACCCTGCTCCAGGCCTTCGATGAGCTGGAGCTGCCGCTCGACCAGCGTCTGGCTGCGGCGGGAGAGGTTGACGAACATCGAGTTGACGTTGGCCCGCAGCTTGGCCTCGTCACCGGCCAGCCGGATCGCCTCGCGGTGGACCTCGTCGAAGGCCCGGGCCACTTCACCGATCTCGTCACGGGTGTTGATGCCGATCGACGGCACCTCGGGCACCTGGGCGCCTTCACCGGACTCGCGCAGCACGCGGACGGTGTCGGGCAGCCGGGTCGTGGCGACCTGGAGCGCCTCGGCCCGCAGCCGGCGCAGCGGCCGGACCAGCGAACCGGCCACGCGGGTGGTGATGATCAGGACCAGGAGCAGCAGGACGAGGATCAGCGCGCCGGAGATGATGGCGTCGCGCTGCTCGGTGTTGCTCAGGTCGGTGGTGGTGGTCACGATCTTGCCGGCCAGGTTGCCCTCGACCTTGCGCATCGCGTTGACCGTCACCGTCGTGCTCTCGAACCAGTTGTTCAGGTCACGGGTCAGGGTCGGCGTGGTGACGTCGAGGTCGTCGATCCTGTTGTTCTGGCGCACCTGGGCCAGCGCGCGCTGGCGCATGGCGTCGGCGAGGTCGACCTGGAGGCCGCGCACGCCCTTCTGGTAGGCGTCGAGGTCGGTCTTGCCGGCCTCGGCCTCGAAGGAGGCGAGCTCGGCCTGCTGCTTGTCCCAGGAGCCAAGGAACTCGGACCAGTCGGCGCTGTCGACGCGGCGGTTGGGCTGCAGGAGCGTGACGATGAGGATGATCTGCTGCCGCGAGACCTCCTCCTTCATGCGCTGGAGCGAGCCGAGCGCGGCCACGTCACCCTGGAGGCCGTCGTCGCTGACGCCGTCGCCCAGGTCGGCCTGGATGCCCGAGAAGATCTCGATCATCGTGGTGTACGTGCTGATCGAGGCTCGCGCCGGCACGTTGTCGACCATGGAGTCGCGCAGGCTGTCGAGGCCGTCCAGCCAGCGGCGGGTGTTGTCGACGCCGTCGCGCACACGGGCGGAGTGCGCGGCGTCGATGGCGTTGGCCGCGGTGAGCACGTCCTGCTTGGTCTTGTCGGTGGCCTGCCGCTGGGTCTTGAGCTGGACGAAACGCCCGCCCCGGCGGCGGTCGGCGACATACCAGGCGGTGAGCGTGCGCTCCTTGGCGAGCTCGTGGTTGAGCGCGCCGATGCGCTGCACCAGCTCCGCCACCTGCGTGAGCCGGCGGTATTCGGCACTGGTGCCGATGGCGTCGGCCAGCTGGATGCCGGCGAGCAGCACACCCACGACCGTGGGGATGAGGATCAGCGCGACCAGCCGGGAGCGCACACGCCAGTTCGCCAGCCGGAACCGTCCGCCTGTGTACTCCCCTGACCTCGTGTGCCTGGGGTCTTTCGTCCTCACTGAGTCTCGCAACCTCTCGCCGGTACGTGCTCGAAGAAAATCAGACACGCGTGGGGCGCATGGGATTCTGTCCGGCTGGGTAATTGGAACACAACCCGTACCAGATCGGCCAACCGAACATATCCCATCACACGCGCCCAAAGATGGACTTTGGGTGCATATCGCCGTACGTGTTTTCAGGCCGGCCGGAAAGAATCCCGCTCAGCCGGCGCCGCGTGCTTGATCATCAGGTGCCGCGTCACTGAGTACTCCTGCACCGCTTCCTGGCTCATGTCCTTGCCGAACCCGCTGCCCTTCACCCCGCCGTGCGGCGCCTCGCTGGCGATGGGCAGGTGATCGTTGACCCAGGTCACACCTACGTCGAGCCGATGCGAGACGCGCATGGCCCGCCCCACGTCACGCGACCACACCGAGGAGGCCAGGCCATATCTAGTGTCGTTGGCCAGCCGCACCGCTTCGTCCTCGCCATCGAATGGGAGCGCTACCAGGACCGGTCCGAACAGCTCTCCCTGCACGATCTCGCTGGTCTGTGCGACATCGGTCACAAGGGTGGGCGGGTAGAAAAAGCCGGGGCCCCCAATTGGGGAGCCGCCGTGCAGCACCCGTCCGCCGGCCCCGGAGACCGCCCGGGAGACGAACCCGTGCACCCGGTCCCGGTGGGCCGAGGAGATCAGCGGGCCGATGTCCGTGGCCGGGTCCCAGGGGTCGCCGACCGAGATTTCGGCAAGAGTTGCCCGAAGCGCCTCCACGGCTTCCGCGTAGATCTCGCGGGCGACGTAGACGCGGGTGGCCGCCGTGCAGTCCTGTCCGGTGTTGTACGTCGCCCCCATCGCCACCCCGTGGGCCATCTCCGCCAGGTCGGCGTCCTCGAACACCAGCGCCGGCGCCTTCCCGCCGAGTTCGAGGTGGACCCGCTTGAGCGTGGCCGCCGCGCCGCTCATCACGGCGCGGCCGGTCTCGGTGGAGCCGGTGACGCTCACCATGTCCACGCCGGGGTCGGTGACCAGCGCCTGGCCCGCCTCGGCGTCGCCGGTGATCGCCTGCACGAGGTTGCCGGGGGCGCCCGCCTTGGCGAACAGCTCGGCCAGCCGCAGCGTCGTACGCGGCGTCTGGGGCGCGGGCTTGATCACCACGGCGTTGCCCGCGGCCACGGCCGGGCCGACCTTCCAGACGGCCATGACGAACGGGAAGTTCCACGGCGCGATCGACCCCACCACCCCGACGGGACGGCGCTGCATGACCGAGGTGTAACCGGGGCTGAAGACACCGGCGCCGGTGCCCTCCAGCGAGCGGGCGGCCCCGGCGAAGAAGCGCAGGTTGTCCACGGCGAACGGCAGCTCGCCGTCCCTGAACACCGCGGCCGGCTTGCCGGTCTCCTCCACTTCGAGCCTGGTCAGCTCTTCGGCGTCGGCCTCCACCAGGTCGGCCACGCGCAGCAGCAGCCGCTGGCGCTCGGCGGGCGTGGTCTGCGACCACTCCTCGAAGGCCGCACGGGCGGCCCGGACGGCCGACGCCACGCCCTCCACCGACGTATCCGGAATTTCGGCACAGGGAAGGCCAGTGGCGGGGTTGATCAGTTCGCGCATCAGGAAGACTTCATCTTTCAGGGGGTCGTGCTACTGACTGTTTGCCTACTGACTGAGTGGCTACTGGCCGAGCTGCTCGATCAGGTCGGCGGCCTTGCGCAGGCCGTCACGGCGCCGGATCTCCTCGCCCGCGGCGGCGAGTCGCGCGCGCAGCTCGGTGTCACCGAGCAGCTTCGCGACCGCCCCCTTGAGTTCCTCGTCGGTGAAGGTGTAGGTCGAGAGCCTGACACCATAGCCGAGTTCATCGACCCTCTGGGCGTTGTCGTACTGGTCCCAGAACAGCGGCAGCAGGATCATCGGCTTGCCGAAGTGCAGCGCCTCGGTGGTCGTGTTGTTGCCGCCATGGGTGATGACCAAGTCACACAGTGGGATGATCTTAGTCTGCGGAACGAACTCCGCGCCCCACATGTTGTCGGCGAGCTTGATCTCCTCGTGCAGCGGGCCCTTGGAGACGATGTACTGGTGCGGGGTCGTGGCCAGCACGTCGATCACCCGCTGCATCAGCTCCACGTCGGAGGAGCCCAGCGAGCCGAGCGAGAAGTAGACCAGCGCGCCGTCGTTGCGCTCGAAGGGCAGCGTGAAGTCCTCCTCCGTCTCGCGCACCGAGGAGTCGAGGCGGTGCCACGTCGGGCCCAGCGGGCGCTCGGCCGTGTAGTCGAGGATCTCGGGGTAGACGTAGAGGTTCAGGTCGCCCTCGTGGATGAAGTCGAGGTCGGGCAGCGGCTCGGTGCCCTGCTCGACGCACCACTCGTTGAAGGCGGCCCACACCTCGCGGTGGGTGCGCTCGTACTCGGCGCGGAAGGCGTCCCACTCGGAGCGGTCGCCGGCGGGCAGGCCGGAGAAGACCGGCGGGACGTTCTCGCCGCGCATCTCCAGCGGCTGGCAGGAGACGATGCGGACGAACTTCTTGCCCGCGGTGAGCAGCGCCGGGAACGTGATCACGTTGTCCTCGACGATCACGTCCGGGTTCACCCGCTCGATGATGGCCTTGAGCTGCGGCTCGCAGTACTTCGCGCCGTCGATCAGGCTGTCCCAGATCGGCTTGGTGACGGTCTCCTGCTGCTCCAGCGTGGACTTGCGGTACTCCGGCGCGGTCTCGCGGATGAAGTCCTTCCAGAACTGGCCGGGGTCCTGCTCCTGCTCCTCCTCGGCGGGCGGGGCCAGGTCGACCAGGTCCTCCTCGAAGCCGAGCGCTTCGAGCTTGCCCTTCCACGACGCCTCGGCGGCGAAGACGACACGGTGGCCGCGGCGGCGCAGGATGTCGCCGATGCCGATCGAGTTGTTGGTGGGGCCGTAGGCGCTTTCCGGCATGAACAGGAATGTGAGAGACATCGCGACTCCGGGGGAACTCGTCAATTTGAAGAGGAATTCAAAACGGGATCTAGCGTGAAGGTCAACTTAAGGGCACTATGGTCACGGCTAACTGAACAGCAGCCAAACGAGTGAAGGTGGTGAGGGTGGCTCAGCGCAAAAGCCGCAGCGACCGGCGGCTCGACCTGATCGAGGCCGCACGCAGGGCCATCATCCGCCATGGCATCGACGGTGTACAGCTCTCGCACGTCGCCGAGGAGGCTGGCCTGACCTCGGGCGCCGTGCTCTACCACTACCCCGATCTGAGCGAGCTGCTCGTCGAGGCGCAGCACGCGGGCATGGAACGTTTCTACGAGCAGCGGCTGCGCCAGCTCGCCACGCTCACCGACCCCGTCGAGAAGCTGGTCGTCACGATCAGGTCGGGCCTGCCGACCGGGCCGCTCGACCCCGACGTACGCCTGCTCAACGAGCTGGGCGGCGCCGCCGGTCGCATCCGCGTGTACGGCGTGCTGCTCACCTCGCTCTACGACCGGCAGGTCTCGATGTACCAGGCGATCCTGGACACCGGGGCGGCGCTGGGGGTGTTCAGGCTGAGCGCCGGCTCGCTGACGATCGCGCGCAACCTGGTGGCCCTGGAGGACGCGTACGGCTACCGCATCACGGCCAGGCACCCCCTGATCGGCCCGGACGAGGCGGCCGAGCTCATCCTGTCCTACGCCCGCGCCGCCACGGGCAACGACCTGAATCACTGATCGTCCGCCATGATGACGGCGTCCTCGGCGTTCCAGCGCACCTTCACCTTGACGCCGGGACGCACGGAGGCGGCCCCCTGCACGGCCACGAGCACCGGCTTGGAGTGGCCGGGCACGTCCACGGAGACGTGCGAGACGCCGCCGTAGAAGCTCACGTCGAGAACCTCGCCGGCCAGGCCCCTGGTCGCGGTCCCGTCGGCCAGCTCGATCTTCTCGGGCCGCACCGCGAGCAGCGCCCCGGCGCCGGCCTCCAGCTCCGCCAGCGGGGCGCCGGCCAGCATGCCGAACTGCTCGCTCTTGATGCCGTCGAGGCCGCTGGCCTCGCCGCGGAAGAGGTTGTTCGCCCCGACGAAGTCGGCCACGAACGGCGAGCGCGGCCGCTCGTACAACGAGATCGGCTCGTCCACCTGGCGTACGGAGCCGCTGTCGAAGACCGCGATCCGGTCGGCCAGCGACATGGCCTCCTCCTGGTCGTGCGTGACGACCACGAACGTGATGCCCACCTCGTTCTGCAGCCGCTTGAGCTCGAGCTGCATGTCGGCGCGGACCTTCTTGTCCAGGGCCGACAGCGGCTCGTCGAGCAGCAGCAGCCGGGGCCGCTTGACGATGGAACGCGCCAGCGCCACCCGCTGCCGCTGGCCGCCCGAGAGCTGGGCGGGCCTGCGGGAGGCGTGCGCGGACAACCCGACCGTCTCCAGCACCTCGCCCACGCGCTGCTTGATCTCCTGGCGGGGCAGCCGCTCGCGCTCCAGGCCGTAGGCCACGTTCTTGGCCACGGTCATGTGCGGGAACAGGGCGTAGGACTGGAACATGAGGCTGATCGGCCGCCGGTTCGGCGGCCGGGACAGCAGGTCCTCGCCGTCGAGCGTGACCTTGCCCTGGTCCGGCGTCTCGAACCCGGCGATGATGCGCAGCAGTGTGGTCTTGCCGCAGCCGGAGGGGCCGAGCAGGGCGAAGAACTCGCCCTGGCCGATCTCCAGCGAGACGTCGTCGAGCGCGGTGACGTCCCCGAACCTGCGGGAGATCCCGTCAATTCTGAGCACGCGTCTCCCCGATCTTGGTCAGGCGCTGCCCGGCGATCACCGCCGTGAAGCTCACGAGGAGCAGGATCGCGGCCAGCGCATTGATCTTCGGGGTGACCCCGAAACGGATCATTGAGTAGATGACGATCGGCAGCGTCTGGTCGTTGTTGCCGATCGTGAAGAACGCGATCACGAACTCGTCCAGCGACAGCGTGAACGCCAGCATCGCCCCGGCCACGATGCCCGGCATCAGCTGCGGCAGCGTGACCTTCATGAAGGTCGTCACCGGCCCCGCGCCCAGGTCGCGCGACGCCTCCTCCAGCGAGGTGTCGGCGCCGGTCAGCCGGGTGCGCACCACCGCCGCGACGAACGCCATCGCGAACAAGCCGTGGGCCAGCACCACAGAGTACAGGCCGAGCGTGAGCTGGATGGTCCCGTAGAAGACCAGCAGCCCGATGGCCAGCACCAGGTCGGGCAGCACGGCCGGCATCAGCGTCAGCGCGTCCATGACCTTGGACTTGGTGTACCGGGCCAGGCCGACGGCCATCATCGTGCCGAGCACGGTGGCGATCACGGTGGAGCCGGTGGCCACGATCAGCGTGTTGACCAGGCCGTCCCTGATCCGCTCGTCCTCGGCCAGCACGCCGTACCACTTGAGGCTGAAGCCGTCGAAGCTGTACGCCGACTCGCCGGAGTTGAACGACATGACGACGAGCACGACGATCGGCAGGTACAGGAAGACGTACGTGAGCCAGAACGGCACGTACAGCAGCTTCGGTCTACGCACGGCGCGCCGCCCAGGCCTGCACGATGAGCAGCACGACCAGCACCGCGATGAGCGCCAGCGACAGCGTGGCCCCGAAGGGCCAGTCGCGCGCCGACAGGAACTGGTTCCTGATCAGGTTGCCCACCATGATCGACTTGTTGCCGCCCAGCATCTCGGGGATGACGAAGTTGCCGAAGCTCGGCACGAACACGAACAGGCTCCCGGTCAGCACGCCCGGCACCGTCAGCGGCAGCGTGACCTTGCGGAACGTGGTGAACCCCGACGCCCCCAGGTTGGCCGACGCCTCACGCAGCTGCGGGTCGAGCTTCTCGATCGCCGCGTACAGCGGCAGCACCATCAGCGGCAGGTACGAGTACAGCAGCCCGGCCACGATCGTGCCCTGGTTGTAGAGCAGCTCGTACGGCCCCAGCCCGATCTTGGCCAGCGCCGAGTTCACCAGCCCCGGCCCGCTGAGCAGGATCGTCCAGGCGTAGACCCGGATGATGAAGTTCGTCCAGAACGGCAGCACGACCGCCACCAGTGCCAGCGTCTTCCACTTCTTCGGCAGCTGCGCGATCAGGTAGGCCGTCGGGTAGCCGACGAGCAGCGCGATCAGCGTCGTGAGCGCCGCGATCTTCAGCGAGTCGCCCAGCACGCTGAGATAGAGCGGGTCGAACAGCCGCTCGAAGTTCTCGGTGGTGAACTCGTACACCACCCCGCCGAAGCGGCCGCGCTGGAAGACGGTGTAGCTGAACACCAGTGCCAGCGGCACCAGCATGAGCACGACCAGGTACGCGAGCCCTGGCGACAGGAAAACGAACGCGCCCAGCCAGCGCCCGCGCGAGCGGGACACTGGCTGGGTCTTGACTTCGGACTTCACTGCGAAAGGCTCAGCTGGCCGTGACGTCCTGCTGGAGCCGGCTGTACTTCGTCGACGCCTGGCCCAGGTCGATGGCCGCCTCGCCGTTGAGCAGCTCGGCCGGCGTGATGCCGAGCAGCGAGCCCTTGGCGATCGTCACCTTCTCCATGGCGGCCTTGTTCGGCACCTTGTAGTTGATGTTCTCGGCGGCCCAGGAGTGGATCTCGGGGCTGAGGATGTAGTTGAGCAGGGCGTGCGCGGCCTCCTTGTTCTTGGAGGACTTCATGATCACCATGGTGTCCACCCAGAGGTCGCTGCCCTCCTTCGGCACCGCGAACTTGATGTTGCCCTTGGGGTCGGTGGTCGGGCACCAGCCGTCCCACGCCTCGGCCATCACGGCCTCGCCGGAGATGAGCCGGTCACCGAAGGTGGTGTCGTCGTAGCGCAGCAGGTGCTGCTTCTGCGACATGAGCAGCTCCTTGGCCTTCTCGAGCTCCTCGTCCTTGTCGGTGTTGATCGAGTAGCCGAGCGACTTGAGCGCGGGCAGGGCCAGCCAGCGCTCGGTGGCGAGCATGGTGACCTTCTTGTCGGCCCAGGCCGGCGGCTTCAGCAGATCGTTCCAACTGGTGGGCTCGTTCTTCACCAGGTCGCTGCGATAGCAGATGCCCGTCGTGCCCCAGGTGTAGGGCACGGAGTACTTGTTGCCCTTGTCGTAGGACAGCTGGGTGGCCTCGGGGTAGAGGTTGGCCAGGTTGGGGATGAGCTCGTGGTGGATCGGCTCCAGCAGGCCCTGCTCGTTGAGCGCCTGGGCGTACTGGCCCGACACGAACGCCACGTCGATACCGCTGTCACCGGGCGCGGTGAGCTTGGTCATCGCCGTCTCGTTGGTGTCGTGCGTCTGGATCTGCACGTCCTTGATCTTGAGCTCGGCCTTCGCCTTCTCGGGAAGCTCCTTGGGCGTGTAACCGTCCCAGACGGTGATGTCCAAGGTCTGCTGCGACAGGTCCGCGTTGGGCTTGAGCTGGTCGGCCGCCGCCGGCGCCGCCTCATCTGTGCTTGACGACCCACCCCCGCACGCCGCGACGGCAAGCGCGAGTCCGGCCGCCGCGGCGGCGGCCGGGAGACGACGGGTGAACCGGGTACGGGACACGGCCGCTACTCCTTCTGAAATTTGGCTGTTTGAGGGGTCGCGCGACCTTACCGGACACAGCGGACCAGACCAGGAGTGTTGCAGCAGAAATCAACATGAGCAAGACTTTTGATGACATTGCTACCTGGAAGTTTGGTCCACCTGTTGAATTGGGATTCAATAAGTCGTCGCTTGATCTCTCTCGGTGAGAGGCCCCTCACCGCACGAGATCGAGGGTTCACAGCCGCGCTTCTGGCGCGGTTGGCGGACGACGTGCCGCCGCCCTTCGCCGTACGACGCTTCCGCGCGCTGCCCACCTTCTCGCACGGCCCTGGAGATCTCCACACTGGGGCCCCAGGTGAACGGGATTTCGGATCGCACGTCGACCAGACGAACTACTCGGTGGTGGTCGGCGAGAGCGTCGTGGTCAAGTGGCTCACCCCGCCCGTCCCGCTTCCCCATCCCACCCCGGAGATCTTCGCGCACCTCGTTGATTCAGGATTCAACGACACAGCGCCGCCTTACGCGGCCCTGACAGGCGTGTTGGAGGGCCGCGAGCACCTCCTCGCCTTGATCACGGGCTATCTGCCGGAGGCCAGGGACGGCTGGGAGTGGTGCGTGGACGAGGCCGTGGCCGGCTCCTCCTCCTTCGCGGCGGAGCTCGGCCGCCTCGCCGCCGACCTTCACCTCGCCCTGGCCACCTTCCCTGCCGCGAGCCCTCCCGTGAGCCCCGTCGCAAGCCCCGCCGCAAGCCCCGCCGCGAGCCCCGCCGCGAGCCCCGCCGCGAGCCCCGCCGCGAGCCCCGCCGCGAGCCCCGTCGTGAGCGCGGCCGGCGGTGCGGCGGCCCGGGCGTACGGGGCGCTGGCCGAGGCGCTGGCGCTGACCGGCGGCGACGACGGCGAGTGGCTGGCCGCCAGGGCGGACACCATGCGCCAGGAGCTGGCGCCCCTGGAGAACGGCATCGCCACTCCCCTGATCCGGATCCACGGCGACCTCCACGTGGGCCAGATCCTCCGGTGGCGGCACGGCTACGCCGTCATCGACTTCGACGGCAACCCCACGGTCGCCGACGCCGACCTCCGCCAGCCGGCGGCCCGTGACGTCGCCCAGCTCACCACCAGCCTCGACCACGTCGCCCAGGTGGCGATCAGGAGGAGGGGCACCCCGCCGGCCCACGCCGCCCAATGGGCGACAATGGCCCGTCAAGCCTTCCTGGCCGCGTACAGGTCGCGCCTGGCAGCCGGGAACAGACCGGACCTGCTGGACGAGACCCTGATCCGCCCGTTCGAGGTGGAGCAGGAGTGCCGCGAGCTGATCTACGCCGCCCGCCACCTGCCCCGGTGGCGCTACGCCCCCATGGGCGTGCTGCGCACCTGGTACGGAGAAGACGAACCTCGCAAGGAGAACAACGCGTGAATTCCGAGCTCTACCTCTCCGACCTGGAGTCCAAGCCGGAGCGCCTCGCGGCCCTGGCCGACGCGCTGCGCGCCGAGGACCCGTTCCGCGAGCTCCCGGAGCGCGTCGACCGGGTCCTGTTCCTCGGCATGGGCAGCTCCCGCTACGCCGCCGGCGTGGCGGCCCTGCGGCTGCGCACCGCCGGAGTCGACGCGCACGCCGAGTACGCCTCCGCCGCCGCGAGCCTCCCGAACAGGGAAGGCACCCTGGTCGTCCCGATCTCCGCCACCGGCTCCAGCCGGGAGACCCTCGACGCCACGGCCAGGTACGCGGGCGGCCCCGCGTACCTGGCGGCGCTCACCAACCAGCCGGGCTCCCCGCTCGCCGGGGCCGCCGACCTGGTGATCGACATGCGGGCGGGCGAGGAGCGCGGCGGCGTCGCGTGCCGGACGTTCCAGCACACGCTGGCCCTGCTCCTGGCCCTCGAGTCCAGGCTGACGGGCCGCACGGGCGACCTGCCCGCCCTGCTCGAACGGGCCGCCAAGGCCTCGGCCGACCTGCTGGACCGCCGAGACGAGTGGCTGCCCCTCGCGATGGAGCTGCTCGACGGCCCGAACGGCGTCTACACGATCGCGCCCGCCGAGCGGCTGTCGTCGGCTGAGCAGTCGGCGCTGATGTTCCGCGAGGGCCCGCGCCGCCCGGCCGACGCCTGCGAGAGCGGCGACTGGTCGCACGTGGACGTGTATCTCACCAAGACGCTCGACTACCGCGCGCTGCTCTTCCCCGGCTCCCGCTACGACGACCAGGCCATGGACTGGGTGCGGCAGCGCGGCTCGACGGTGATCACCGTCGGCGCCGAGGTGCGGGACGCCACGGCCGCGATCCGGTACGCGGGCGACGACGACCCGGACGTCGCCCTGCTCACGGAGACGCTGGTGGCGGAGCTGGTGGCCGCCTACTGGTGGGCGGGCCAGTAGCGCTACGACAGTTCAGTACGACCGCACGGTCAGCGCGTGCTCGACCAGCGTGATCAGGGTGTTCTTGACGGCCTGCCGCGCACGCGCGTCCGTGCGGACGATCGGCACGTGCGGTGAGAGCGTGAGCGCCTCCCGCACCTCGCTCTCGATGTGCGGGAACTCGCCGTCCCAGCCGTTCAGCCCGATCACGAACGGGATCTTGGAGTCCTCGAAGTAGTCGACGGCGGGGAAGCTGTCGGCCAGCCGCCGCGAGTCCACCAGCACCACGGCCCCGATGGCCCCGCGCACGATGTCGTCCCACATGAACCAGAACCGCTGCTGCCCGGGCGTGCCGAACAGGTAGAGGATCAGGTCCTGGTCGAGCGAGAGCCGGCCGAAGTCCATGGCCACGGTGGTGGTGGTCTTGCCGGGGGTGTGCCCGAGGTCGTCGATGCCGTGCGAGGCGTCGGTCATCACCGCCTCGGTGGTCAGCGGCATGATCTCGGAGACCGAGCCCACGAACGTGGTCTTCCCCACGCCGAATCCGCCCGCCACGACGATTTTCGTGGAGGTGAGCCGGCTAGAGCCTGCGAAGTCCACTCAGCACCCTTTCGAGCAGTCCCCTGTCGGGCAGCCCCGCTTCGAGCTGCGGCTGGTACACCTTGACCAGCCCGTCCGCCTCCATGTCGGCGACCAGCACCCGCGCCACGCCGAGCGGGACGCTGAGCAGCGCGGAGATCTCCGCCACCGAGCGCACCTGCCGGCACAGCTCGCTGATCGCCCGGTACTCGCGCGCGTACGTGGTGCCGAGCTGCGCCGAGGTCGCCGACGACACCAGGGCCTCCATGGCCAGGTCCGTACGCGGGGTGGTGCGGCCGCCGGTGACGGCGTACATCCGGACGAGCGAACTTCGCTCGGGCTCCTGTTCCCCGTTGTGCCACGATGCCATGGTTCACTCCCCACTCACCACGGGCGCGTGGCGGAGAGCTCCGCCCGTACGGCAGGTGTGAGCACCTGCCCCGCGCGCTCGACCAGGATCGTCATCTGGTACGCGACCAGGCCCATGTCGCAGTCGGGCGCGGCCAGCACCGCGAGGCAGGACCCGTCGCTGATCGACATCACCAGCAGCAGGCCGCGCTCCATCTCGATGAGGGTCTGGGTGACCCCTCCGCCCTCGAAGACCCGTGCCGCGCCGCCGGTCAGGCTCACCAGGCCGGCCGCGATGGCGGCGAGCTGGTCGGCGCGGTCCTTGGGGAAGCCTCTGGAGTACGCCATGGGCAGGCCGTCGGCGGAGACGACGACGGCGTGCGCCACGCCGGGAACCTCCTCGACGAAGCCGCTGACCAGCCAGTTGACGTCCCTGGCGGCCTGGCTCAGCTCCTTCATGAGTCCTCCTCGAGCTCGGCGCGTCCCTTGCGCACGCCCTGCTGGTAGCTGGCCAGCCTGCTGCGGAGACGGTCGGGGGACACCGGAGGCCCGGGAACGGGCGGCGGCGGCTGCGGGCTCGCGGTCCCCGGTACCAGGTTCGCTCGCGGAGTGCGCTTGGGCAAGCCCGAGCTCGTGGTGCCGTTCCTGGCGGGCTCCGCCGTCGCGTCGGCGGCCTGCCAGGCCTGGTCGGACGGGGTGGTCCAGGCGGTGTCGCGGTGGTCGGCGGTGGGCGCGGGCTTGCTGAACCAGCTGCTCTCCTCGACCGAGGCGAAGATCGGCAGGTACTCCTCGCCGGCGGGAGGGGCGGGGAACGACGTGCCGGGCGTCGCCTGGTCGGAGAACGGCGTCCCCGGATCCCGCGGCGCGCCCGCGGGCGGCTGCTCGGTCAGGGACATGCGGGACGGGCCGAACCAGGACGACGGTTCGGGGGCCGGCGGCACGGTGTCGAACGACGGGTGACCGGAGGACGACCCGCCGCCGGTGGCGAAGGACGGATATCCGCTGGGCTCGAAAGACGGCGGCCCCGACGGCGGCCCCGACGGCGGCCCCGACAGCGGCCCTGACAGCGGTCCCGACGGCGGCCCCGGCAGCGGCACGGATGGCGTCCCCAGCGGTGGCCGCAGCACGGAGCCCGGGCGCGGCACGTCCAGCGGCCCGTCCGGTGTCCCGTCCTGCGTCCCGTACGCGCCGCCGCCTCCCTGCCGCGGCACCTGCACCCGCTGGTTCGTCCCCGGCACCGCGGTCAGCAACATCGGCGGGATCAGCACCATGGCGGTCAGCCCGCCGATGTCCTGCCGCCTGAGCTGCACCCGGATGTTGTGCCGCAGCGCGAGCCGCCCGACCACGAACAGCCCCATCCGCCGCGACACCGACACGTCCACGACGGGCGGGTTGGCCAGCCGCCAGTTGGCCTCGGCCAGCTCCTCCTGCGCCATGCCGATGCCGTGGTCGGTGACCGACAACATCAGGCTGCCGCCGTCGATCCGGCTGCTGGAGATGATCACCTTGGTGTCGCGGGAGGAGAACGACACGGCGTTCTCGACCAGCTCGGCCAGCAGGTGCACCACGTCGGTGACGGCCTGCCCGGCGATGGCGACGTCGGACTGCACCTGGATGCTGACCCGGTCGTAGCTCTCGACCTCGCCGAGCGCGGCCCGCACGATGTCCATCAGCTCGACCGGCTCGCTCCACTTGCGCGCCGCCTCCTGGCCGGCCAGGACGAGCAGGTTCTCGCTGTTGCGGCGCATGCGGGTGGCCAGGTGGTCGAGCTTGAACAGGTCGCCGAGCCGGGTGTCGTCGCGCTCGCCCTGCTCCAGCTTCTCGATCAGCGTGAGCTGCCGCTCGACCAGCGTCTGGCTGCGCCTGGACAGGTTGACGAACATGGCGTTGACGTTGGAGCGCAGCGTGGCCTCGTCGCCCGCCAGCCGTACGGCCTCGCGGTGCACCTCGTCGAAGGCGCGGGCGACCTCGCCCACCTCGTCCTTGGAGAAGATGCCGATGGGCGGCACCTCCGCGGTGACCTCGCCGTCACGCGACTCCCGCAGGTGCTGCACGAACTCGGGCAGCCGGCGGCCCGCGATCTCCAGGGCCTCGCCGCGCAGGCGGCGCAGCGGCCGGACGAGCGACCTGGCCACGCCGGTGGTGATCAGCAGGATGGCGACGAGCAGCGCGAGCACGGCGCCCGCGGTCAGGAACGCCCGGCCGCGCTCGTCGGAGCTGAGCGCCTCGCTGCGGGTCACGATGCCCTGGGCCTGGCGCTCCTCGACCTTGCGCATGGAGTCGACGACCACGTTCGCCGCCTGGAACCACTCCGTGGCGTCGTCCCTCCTGGCCTGGTCGAGGCCGCGCAGCGGCAGCCCCTTGGTGGCTCTGATCAGCACCAGCTCGCGCAGGAACAACATGCGGTCGGCGGATCTGCCGTTGACGGTCTCGTCGAAGAAGCGGCGCTCGTCGGCGGTGGCCTCGGCGGCGAAGCCCTTGCGCTCGGTGGCCTCCACGGACTGCTCGCCGAGGAAGCGCTTGAGCTGGTCCTGGTCGAAGGCGCCCTCGACGAGCACGACGGTGACCAGCGCCTGCTGGTAGGAGACGCTCTCCTTGGCGCGGGCGAGCCCGTCGAGCATGCTCGTCTGGCGGAACAGCTCGTCGTCCACGCTGCCCTTGACCAGCTCGTTGTGGACGGAGAGCAGGTCGCTGACCACGGTGGTGTAGAGCTCGACGGCGGGGCCGGGCAGCAGATTGGCCTCCAGCGCCTGCTTGCGCAGGGAGGTGAGGTCGTCGAGGCGGTTGAGCAGGTTCTCGAGCTGGTCGGCGGTGCGGCCGCTCGACTCGGTCATGAGTTGCCCGGCGATGCCGCGTACCGTCCTGGCCGCCAGGTCCACCTGGTCCATCTGGGCCTGCACCTCGGACAGCCCGTCGGCCGGCCGGTTGCGGGCGATGTACCAGGAGGTCCTGGCCCGCTCGCCGGAGACCAGGTGGGTCAGGCCGCCCAGCTCGGCGGAGAGCCGCGCGAACTGGTTCGTGCGGGCGTAGTCGGAGGCCGCGGACGTCGAGGCGAGCACCTGGATCCCGCCGAGCAGCACGGCCGCCGCGGTCGGCACCATGATGAGGGCGACGAGCCGCGCCCGGACACGCCAATTGCGCAGCCGCCAGCGGCTTTCGCTGGCCTGCTTGACGCCCAGCTCTGTACTCACCGAACGCACCTCGCCCGAATCGGCGTATTTGAGAGGTCTGTGTCCTGGGGGAAATCAGCAAGTGCCGGTTATTTGAACACATGCTATGGCTCGTGGCCAAGCGAACATAACGCGACAAAAGATGGTTCGCGTGACTCCTGAGGATAGAACCTGGCGCTCCATGCCGGAAGCATCCCCGGCACGAAATAAACCTTTAACAGAATAAATGTCCACTTATGGGCGTTTAGCGCGTTCCAATCGAGTAACACGGTTGACGCTCCCTGATCTCTTGACAGTCACGACGTTGAGAATCTCGCTATTGGCGACATATGTTGAGCGACGTCAAGCGAGGAGGCGAGTGTGGGAGTTTCTCCCGACAACGCGGCAATCACCGTTGCGGGCCTGTGGAAGATCTTCGGCTCCAAGCCACAGAAAGTGCTGGACAGCGAGGACAGACACCTCGATCCCGCCGCGCTGAGGGAGAAGACCGGCTGCACCGCCGCCGTCCGTGACGTCAGCTTCGAGGTACGCCCCGGCGAGGTCTTCGTCGTCATGGGCCTGTCCGGCAGCGGCAAGTCCACCCTCGTCCGCTGCCTGACCAGGCTCATCGAGCCCAGCGCCGGTGAGATCAGGATCGGCGGCGAGGACATCCGGGCCGCCTCCCCCGCCCGCCTCCGCGAGATCCGCCGCCACCAGGTCAGCATGGTCTTCCAGCACTTCGGCCTGCTGCCGCACCGCAAGGTCATCGACAACGTCGCGTACGGGCTGGAGATCCAGGGCACCGCCAGGCAGGCCAGGCACGCGCGGGCGGCGGAGATCCTCACGCTCGTCGGCCTCGACGGCTACGCCGACGCCTACCCCGACCAGCTCTCCGGCGGCATGCAGCAGCGGGTGGGCCTGGCCAGGGCGCTGGCCGTGGAGCCCGAGGTGATGCTGTTCGACGAGCCGTTCAGCGCGCTCGACCCGCTGATCAGGCGCGACATGCAGGCCGAGGTCATCCGGCTGCACCGCGAGGTCGGCAAGACGATGGTGTTCATCACGCACGACCTGTCCGAGGCGCTCAAGCTGGGCGAGCGCATCGCGATCATGCGGGCCGGCTCGATCGTGCAGCTCGGCACGGCCGAGGAGCTGGTGGGCGCGCCGGCCGACGACTACGTGGCCGACTTCGTGCGCGACGTGCCCAGGAGTCACGTGCTGACCCTGCGCTGGATCAGCCGCGACCCCGAGCCGGGCGAGCCGCTCGACGGGCCCGCCTTACCGGCCACCACCGTGATCAAGGACGCCATCGGCGTGGCCTCCTCCTCGTCCCGCCCGATCAGGGTGGTGGACGGCGACGAGCTGGTGGGCGTGGTGGACCGGGTGGACCTGCTCGCCTTCCTGTCGGGACAGGCCGCCGCATGAGCAGCACGGCCGTGCCGTCTCCCTCCCGGCTCGGGGGGTTGCCGAGGTGGGCGGCGCCGGCGGGGGTGGCGGTGCTGTTCGTGGCGGCGTACCTGGTTTTCCGGGGCACGGGGACGCTGCCGCACGACAAGGAGGCGCCGCAGTTCCTGGCCGTCACGGAGCTGCGCGAGTGGATCGACGACCACCGCAACGACAACCCGCTCTTCCTGTACTTCCTCAACTACATCCGGCTCTTCGTGGGCTCGCTCTACACCCTGTTCGAGACCGTCCTGTACGCGCTCGGCTGGCCCGGCATCACCGGCGTCATGGGCGCGCTGGCCTGGCTCGCGGGCGGCTGGCGGATCGCGCTGCTGGCGGTCGGCGGGGTGAGCGCGTTCGGCGTGCTGGGGCTGTGGGAGTCGAGCGTGGACACGCTGGCCCTGGTCGCGGTGGCGGTGCTGCTGTCGCTGGCAATCGGCATCCCGGT
Organism: Nonomuraea thailandensis; assembly: GCF_024172165.1. Classification (GTDB taxonomy): domain Bacteria; phylum Actinomycetota; class Actinomycetes; order Streptosporangiales; family Streptosporangiaceae; genus Nonomuraea; species Nonomuraea thailandensis. The sequence continues at coordinate 8,128,023 of NZ_JAMZEB010000002.1, forward strand.
CGGCGTCTGGGCCGGGCTGTCCGCCCGCGTGCGCCGCGCGGTCACCCCGGTGCTGGACGTCATGCAGATCATGCCGACGTTCGCGTACCTGGCGCCGCTCGCCCTGTTCTTCCACATCGGGGCGCCCGCCGGGGCCATCGCGACGATGATCTACTCGATCCCGCCGGCCATCCGCATCACGGCCCTGGCCATCTCGGAGGTCTCCCCCACGGCGGTCGAGGCGTCCGCCTCGCTGGGGGCCACGCGGCGGCAGACGCTGTTCAAGGTCTACCTGCCGCTGGCCAGGTCCACGATGGCGCTGGCGATCAATCAGACGATCATGATGGCGCTGTCCATGGTCGTCATCGCCAACCTCATCTCGGCGCCCGGGCTGGGCGGCGACATCATCCGCGGCCTGTCCAGGGCGCAGGTCGGGATCATGCTGCCGGCCGGCATCGCCGTCGTGATCATGGCGGTGATGCTCGACCGGATGATGATGGCGGTGGCGCGCCGCGACCCGCACGCCAGGCTCGGGCGGGCCGACCTCGCCGCGGCCGGCGCGCTGGCCGTCGCGGGGCTGGCGCTCATCCCCGTCCTGCCCAGGCTGTGGCCGGAGAGCCTGACGCTCAACCTGGTCGCCGAGGTCAACGACGCCGTGCGGTGGGCCGAGGACAACTGGTTCACGGTGACCACGTGGATCAAGGACACGACCTCCCACCTCCTGCTCAACCCCCTGGAGTCGCTGCTCACCTCGGCGCCGTGGTGGCTGGTCGCGCTGGCCGTGCTGGCCGTCGCCTGGCGGGTCAGCGGCGTGCGTCCGGCGCTCACCGCGCTGGCCTGCCTGCTGGCGATCGCGCTGCTCGGCGTGTGGGAGCACACCATGCAGACGATGACCACGGTCGCCGTCGCGGTGCTGGTCACGCTCGTCATCGGCCTGCTGCTGGGCGTGGCCGCGGCCCGCTCGCCGCGTTACTCGGCCGTCCAGCGGCCCCTGCTCGACGCCGCGCAGACCATGCCCGCGTTCGTGTACCTGCTGCCCGCGCTGGCGCTGTTCGAGACGACCAGGTTCACCGCGATCTTCGCCTCCGTCATCTACGCCGTGCCGCCGGTGGTGCGCCTGGTCGAGGACGGCATCAGGGCCGTGCCCGCCACGGTCGTCGAGGCGGCCGTCTCCGCCGGCTCCACGCCGGGACAACTTCTGTGGAAGGTGCAACTCCCGATGGCCCGGCGGGCCATCCTGCTGGCGGCCAACCAGGGCATCGTGATGACGCTGGCCATGGTGGTCGTCGGCGGCCTGGTCGGGGCGGGGGCCCTCGGCTACGACGTGGTCACGGGGTTCTCCCAGCGCACCGACTTCGGCATGGGCTTCGTCGCGGGCGTCGCGACCGTGCTCCTCGGAGTCATGCTCGACCGCATCACGCAGGGCGCCGACAGGCGTCCTTCCCCCCGAAAGAGGAAGTTCACATGAAGATTCGCCTGCTCGCAGGCCTCGTAGCGCTTGGACTCGCCGCCGTGGGCTGCGGCGGGGCCACGGTGGACACCAGCACCTCCGGCACCTCCGCCCCCGCGTCCGGGTCCACCGCCTCCGCGTCGGGCTCCGCCGGCACCGTGAAGATCGCGATCAACCCCTGGGTGGGGTACGAGGCCAGCGCGAACGTCGTCGCGTACCTGCTGGAGAACGAGCTCGGCTACACCGTCGAGCTGCCCGAGATCAAGGAGCAGCTCGCCTGGGAGGGCTTCGAGACCGGCGACGTCGACGTCATCATCGAGAACTGGGGTCACCCCGACCTGAAGAAGCAGTTCATCGACGAGAAGAAGGTCGCGCAGGTGGCCGGCTCCACCGGCAACAAGGGCGTCATCGGCTGGTACATCCCCAAGTGGATGGCCGACGAGCACCCCGGCATCACCGACTACAAGAACCTCAACAAGTACGCCGAGCTGTTCAAGACCTCCGAGTCGGGTGACAAGGGCCAGCTCCTGTTCGGCGACCCGTCGTACGTCAGCAACGAGGAAGCCCTGATCAAGAACCTCAAGCTGAACTACAAGGTCGTCGTCGGCGGCAGCGAGGCGGCCCTGATCAAGGGCGCCCAGCAGGCGCAGGAGCAGAAGAAGGCGCTGCTGTTCTACTTCTGGGACCCGCACTGGCTCTTCAGCAAGACCGACCTGGTCCGGGTCAACCTGCCCGCCTACACCGAGGGCTGCGACGCCGACCCCAAGAAGGTGGCCTGCGACTACCCGGAGATGGACCTCGACAAGATCGTGAGCACGAAGTTCGCGCAGAGCGGGGGCAAGGCGTACGAGCTGGTCAAGAACTTCAGCTGGACCAACGAGGACCAGAACGCCGTCGCCGACGACATGACCAACAACGGCATGACCGGCGAGGAGGCCGCCAAGAAGTGGGTGGAGGCCAACACCGCCAAGTGGCAGGCCTGGATCCCGAAGTGACCCCCCGCCTACCGCGGCCCCGCCCGGCGGGGCCGCGCGCCAAGACGCTCCCGGGGATGCTCGTCGTGAGCCTGCTGCTGGCGGCCTGCTCCAGCGGCGAGCCGGAGTCCACGGCCCAGGCCAAGGGCACGGTCAACATCGACATCCACGCCTGGGTCGGGTACGAGGCCCAGGCCGCCGTGCTGGCGTACCTGCTGGAGCACGAGCTGGGTTACAAGGTCAACAAGCGGGCCGTGAAAGAGGACCAGTCCTGGCGGGATTTCGAGTCCGGCAAGGTCGATGTGATCGTCGAAAGCTGGGGTCACAACGACTGGAAGAAGGAGTACATCGAAGAGAAGAAGGTGGCGCTGTCGGCCGGGCTCACCGGCAACAAAGGGGTGATCGGGTGGTACGTGCCGGAGTGGATGGCCAAAAAGTACCCCGACATTACGGACTACCGAAACCTCAATAAGTACGCCCCTCTCTTCCGGACCGAAAAAACCGGAAATGCCGGACAAGTCCTGGACGGGGACCCGACATTCGTGACGAATGACGAGGCCCTCGTGAAGAACCTCAAGCTCAATTACAAGGTCGTCTACTCGGGCAGCGAGGCAGCACTGATCAAGGCGGCCCAGGCGGCGACGAAGAATCGGACACCGCTGCTCATGTATTTCTACGAGCCGCAATGGCTGTTCACGAAGGTCAAGCTCGTCAAGGTCGCGCTCCCGGCCTACGCCGTGGGCTGCGACGACAAGCCGGCCGAGGTGGCCTGCGACTACCCGCCGTACCTGCTCGACAAGATCGTCAGCCGGCGGTTCGCGGAGCGGGGCGGGCAGGCGTACGAGCTGGTGCGCAACTTCAACTGGACCAACGACGACCAGAACGCCGTGGCCAGCGACATGATCAACGAGAAGATGAGCGCCGAGGACGCCGCCGAGCGGTGGGTGGAAGAGAACAAGATCGTGTGGAAGGACTGGATCCCCCGTTGAGGTTCGACTACGTCATCGTGGGCGGCGGCTCGGCCGGCTGTGCCCTGGCCAGCCGGCTGAGCGCCGACCCTTCGACGTCGGTGCTGGTGCTGGAGGCGGGGCGGCCCGACTACCTGTGGGACGTGTTCATCCACATGCCGGCGGCGCTGATGTTCCCGATCGGCAGCCGGTTCTACGACTGGAAGTACGAGTCGGAGCCCGAGCCGCACCTGGACGGCCGGCGCGTCTACCACGCCCGGGGCAAGGTCCTGGGCGGCTCCAGCAGCATCAACGGCATGATCTTCCAGCGCGGCAACCCGCTCGACTACGAGCGCTGGGGCGCCGATCCCGGCATGAAGCACTGGGACTACGCGCACTGCCTGCCCTACTTCAAGCGCATGGAGAACTGCCTGGCCGACCCGGGCACGGCCTTCCGCGGCGGCGAGGGGCCGCTCAAGCTGGAGCGCGGGCCCGCGCGCGGCCCGCTGTTCGAGGCGTTCTTCGAGGCGGTCCAGCAGGCCGGACACCCGCTGACCGACGACGTCAACGGCTACCGCCAGGAGGGCTTCGCCGCCTTCGACCGCACCATCCACCGCGGCCGCCGCCTCAGCGCCGCCCGCGCCTACCTCCACCCCGTACGCCGCCGCCCCAACCTGAAGGTCAGGACCCGGGCCTTCGTGGAGAAGGTGCTCTTCGACGGCACCCGCGCGGTCGGCGTGGTCTGCGACGGCCGGCGCATCGACGCGGGCGAGGTCGTCCTGTGCGGCGGCGCCATCAACACCCCGCAGCTCCTCCAGCTCTCCGGCGTGGGCCCGCGCGCGCTGCTGGAGCCCCTGGGCATCGACGTCGTGCACGACCTGCCCGGCGTCGGCGAGAACCTCCAGGACCACCTGGAGGTCTACGTCCAGCACGCCTGCACGCGGCCGGTCTCCCAGCAGCCCTCCCTGGCGATGTGGCGCCGCCCGTTCATCGGCGCGAACTGGCTCTTCCTGCGCCGCGGCCCCGGGGCCACCAACCACTTCGAGGCCGGAGGCTTCATCCGCTCGAACGACGACGTGGCGTACCCGAACCTGATGTTCCACTTCCTGCCCATCGCCGTCCGCTACGACGGCTCCGCCCCGGCGGGCGGGCACGGCTACCAGGTGCACATCGGGCCGATGTACTCCGACGCCCGCGGCTCGGTCCGCATCACCTCCGCCGACCCGCGCCGAAAGCCCGCGCTCCGCTTCAACTACCTGTCCACCGAGCAGGACCGCCGGGAGTGGGTGGAGGCGATCAGGCACGCCAGGCGGATCCTGTCGCAGCCGGCCTGGGCCGATCTGGACGGGGGCGAGATCTCCCCCGGCCCGTCGGTCCGGACGGACGAGGAGATCCTGGCCTGGGTCGCCAAGGACGGCGAGACCGCGCTCCACCCGTCGTGCACCAGCAAGATGGGCACCGACGAGATGGCCGTGGTGGATCCGGACACGATGCGGGTGCACGGCCTCGACGGGCTGCGGGTGGTGGACGCCTCGGCGATGCCGTACGTGACGAACGGCAACATCTACGCGCCGGTCATGATGCTGGCCGAGAAGTCCGCCGACCTCATCCTCGGCAACACTCCGCTGCCGCCCGAGCCGGTGGAGTTCCACCGGCACAAGTGAGGGTCAGCCGCCCGGGCCGCGCCGGTTCACCAGCACCTCGACGCCGTCGAGCACCCGCTGCAGCCCGAACTCGAAGGCGTGCTCCGGGCTGTAGGCGGCGTTGAGCGCCTCGCCCGCCGCCTGCCCGACCCGGGAGGCCGTGGGGTAGCGGGTCGCGTCGGCGATCCGGCTGAGGAAGGGCGCGTGCGCGGCCCACCACTGCTCGTCGCTGATGCCCGTCTCGTGCTCCGCCTGCGCGGCCTCCACCGCGCCCCTGGCGGTGCCGTGCACGAAGCCGGTGATCAGCGTGATCACCGAGTCCATCTCCAGGTCCGACAGGCCGATGCCGTCGACCGCGCGCAGCTCGTAGTCGTACTTGGCCGTGACGTTGGGCCCGAGCACCGGCCGGTTGGCCGCCACCTGCAGCAGCCACGGATGGCGCAGGTAGAGCGCCCAGTTCTCCCTGGCGATCTGCTCCAGCCTGCCCCGCCAGCCGCCCGGCACGTCGTCCGGCCTGGCGGTCTCGCCGTAGACCGTGTCGAGCATGACGTCGAACAGCTCCGGCTTGCCCGGCACGTACGTGTAGAGCGACATCGTCCCCACGCCCAGCCGCTCGGCCACGCGGCGCATGGACAGCGCCTGCAGCCCTTCGGCGTCGGCCACCTCGATGGCGGCGCGCACGATGCGGTCCACGCTCAGCTCCGGCTTGCCCTTGCGGCTGGCGCGCTCGCTGGTGCGCCAGAGCAGCGCCAGGCTGCGGGCGGGGTCGCCCTTCCCCGAGTACTCAACTGTCACCCTCGTACGGTACACCGTACGGTTGCCATCGCCATCCGTATTCTGTACGGTACAGCGTACGATTCGAGAGGTGACACCATGACAGCGGTACTCGCGCAGGGACTGCGCAAGACGTACGGCGAGAAGGCGGCGCTGGACGGCATCGAGCTGGACGTGCGCCGTGGCACGGTCTGCGGCCTGCTCGGCCCCAACGGGGCGGGCAAGACGACGGCCGTGCGCATCCTGACCACGCTGCTGCGGCCGTCGGGCGGGCGCGCGGAGGTGGGCGGGTTCGACGTGACCACCCAGCCCCGCCAGGTGCGCCGCACCATCGGCCTGGTCGGTCAGCACGCGGCGGTGGACGAGCTGCTGACAGGGCGGCAGAACCTGGAGCTGTTCGGCCGCCTCTACCACCTGAGCGCGGCCGAGGCCCGCAGGCGGGCGGCCGAGCTGCTGGAGCAGTTCGGCCTGGAGCACAAGGGGCCGGCCAAGGAGTACTCGGGAGGCATGCGCCGACGGCTCGACCTGGCGGCCGGCCTGATCCTCGCGCCGCCCGTGCTCTTCCTCGACGAGCCGACGACGGGCCTCGACCCGCGCAGCCGGGCGGAGATCTGGCGCGCGGTGCGCGAGCTGGTGTCCGGCGGCACCACGGTGCTGCTGACCACTCAGTACCTGGAGGAGGCCGACCAGCTCGCCGACCGCATCTCGGTGATCGACTCCGGCCGGGTGGTGGCCGAGGGCACCCCTGACGAGCTCAAGGCCAAGCTCGGCGGCGACCGGCTCGACGTGGTCGTTCACGACCCCGAGCTGCTGGCGACCGCCGCCGAGCTCATCGGCCGGGTGGCGTCGGGGCCCGCCGAGGTCGATCGCGACACCCGGCACGTGAGCGCGCCGGTGAGCGAGCGCGTGCAGGCGCTCACGGAGGTCCTGACCGCCCTGGCGGCGGCCGGGATCGAGGCCGAGGACGTGGCGGTGCGCCGCCCGACCCTCGACGAGGTCTTCCTCGACCTGACCGATGCCGGAGGTGGCTCCCGATGACCGCGGTGACCTTCACGGAGAGCCCGCTCACGCGGCTGCGCTGGGCGCTGGCAGACGGCTGGACGGTCGCCCGCCGCGACCTGATCCACTGGGCCAACCAGCCCATGACGGTGGTGTTCGGGATCGTCTTCCCCGTCATCATCACCCTGGCCTTCGGCTACCTGTTCGGCGGCGCGGTGCGGGTGCCCGAAGGGGCGGGCTACTTCGCCTTCCTCATGCCCGGCATGTACGGCATGACGATGCTGTTCGGCCTGAGCGCCACCATGGTCGCCGTCACCACCGACGCCTCCAAGGGCGTCACCGACCGCTTCCGCTCCATGCCCATGGCCCCCTCGGCCGTCCTGATCGGCCGCGCCATCGCCGACCTGCTCAACTCGATCCTCGTCCTGGCCGGCCTGCTGGCCTGCGGCCTGGCGGTCGGCTGGCGCCCGGCCACGCTCTCCGGCGCGCTCGGCGCGGTCGGCCTGCTGCTACTCCTGCGCTTCTCCCTGCTGTGGGCCGGGATCTACCTGGGCCTGCTGACCAGGGACCGGGGCGGCGTGGTGGCCGTCCAGACCCTCGAGTTCCCCATCGGCTTCCTCTCCAACGCCTTCGTCGCCCCCTCCACCATGCCGGGCTGGCTGGGGGCGCTGTCGGAGTGGAACCCGCTGTCGTCCACGGTGGCGGCGGCCAGGCAGCTCTTCGGGAACCCGGGGTGGGGCGGTGACTCGTGGGTGGCCCAGCACGCGGTGCTGATGGCCGTCGCGTGGCCGGCCGTGATCACGGTCGTGTTCTTCGTGCTCTCGGTACGGCTCTACCAGCGCCTGGACCGCTGAACCCTGTTGACATCCCTGATAGCTTGCTGGCTAAATTAGATTTGCTTGCAAAGCAAACTTAATTTAGCCAGAGGACAGTGAGTTGACGGACTTCAACCAGCAGGTGATCGAGGAGTTCCGGGCGAACCGCGGCAAGGTGGGCGGCATGTTCGAGGGCGCCCCGCTGGTGCTGCTGACCACCGTGGGCGCGAGATCCGGCCGCAGGCGCACCAACCCCGCCGTCTACCTGCGTGACGGCGAGCGCATCCTGGTCTTCGCCTCCAACGCGGGCGCCGACGCGCATCCCGCCTGGTACCACAACGTCGTCGCCCAGCCGAGGGTCACGGTCGAGCTCGGGGAGGAGACGTTCACGGCCAGGGCGGTGCCGCTGGAAGGAGCGGAACGCGAGCGCATGTACGCCCGGCAGGCCGCCCTCGACCGGGCCTTCGCCGCGTACCAGGCCGGGACCTCCCGCGTCATCCCCGTCGTCGCGCTGCACCCGGAGCGGGAGCGGCTGCGGGCGATCGGGGGCGAGCTGGTCAGGATCCACGCCTACCTGCGGGGCGAGCTGGCCAGGCTGCGCGCCGGCGAGCCGGGCGCCGGTGAGGACCTGCGGGCGCACTGCGCGGCCTTCTGCGAGGCGCTCACCTTTCACCACTCGGGCGAGGACCGTGTGGCGTTCCCGCACCTGGAGCGGCTGTTCCCCGAGCTGAAAGAGCCCCTCGACCGACTGCGCGACGAGCACGTCGCGATCGCCCGCCTGGTCGAGGAGCTACGCGGAGCCCCCGACGCGGCGACGCTCGACCGGATCGCCGCGGAGCTGGAGGCTCACTTCGCCTACGAGGAGGAGCGACTCGTACCGGTGCTCGACTCCCTGGAGGAGGTGCCCTGGGAAAGTTAGTGGACGGCGGTGGCGCGCAGGCGTACGACGTGCTCGACCAGCGAGATCAGCGTCGACTTGACCGACTCGCGGTTACGGGCGTCCGTACGCACGATCGGCACCCCGGGCGACAGCGCGAGCGCCTCCCTGACCTCGTCGTCGGAGTGCGGGAACTGCCCGTCCCAGCCGTTCACCCCGATGACGAACGGCAGCTTGGCCTCTTCGAAGTAGTCGATGGCCGGGAAGCTGTCGGCCAGGCGGCGCGTGTCGAGCAGCACCACCGCGCCGATCGCCCCCCGCACCAGGTCGTCCCACATGAACCAGAACCGGTGCTGACCGGGCGTGCCGAACAGGTACAGGATCAGGTCACGGTCGAGCGACAGCCTGCCGAAGTCCATCGCCACGGTCGTGGTCTGCTTGTGCGGCGTCAGACCGAGGTCGTCGATGCCCGCGGACGCGTCGGTCATGACCGCTTCCGTGGTGAGCGGGAGAATCTCCGACACCGCCCCCACGAACGTCGTCTTCCCGACGCCGAAGCCGCCGGCGACGACGATCTTCGTCGACGTCAGCCCGGCGCTAGAGCCTGCGTAGTCCACTGAGCACCCTTTCGAGCATGTTGAGGTCTGGCTGTCCCTGGCTGAGGCGTGGCTGGTGCAGGCGGACGAGCCCTTCGTCGGACATGTCCGCCACAAGCACCCTGGCCACGCCCAGCGGGACGCGGAGCAGGGCCGAGATCTCGGCGACCGACCGGAACGACCTGCAAAGCTGCATGATGGCCTCCTGCTCGGGGGTGAGCATGGCCATCTCGTCGTCCGGGATCGACATGGACGAGATCAACGTCTCCATCGCGAGGTGGTAGCGCGGCTCCGATCTGCCGCCTGTCACCGCGTAAGGACGGAACAGGGGCTCTTCGTCCCCGGTTCCGTCAGCGCCGTACACGGCCCTCTCCCATCAGTTCCATCACATCACCGGGTCCTGGCGGCCTGCAGCTCCGCGCGCAGGGCCGGCGTGAGCGCCTGTCCCGCCCTGTCTACCAGCAACGTCATCTGATACGCCACCAGACCCATGTCACAATCCGGACCCGCCAGAACCGTCAGCACGGAGCCGTCGCTGATCGCCATGACCAGCAGCAGGCCGCGCTGCATCTCCACGACGGTCTGCGTCACCGCACCGCCCTCGAACACCCTGGACGCACCCACGGTCAGGCTCAGCAGACCCGCGGAGACCGCGGCGAGCTGGTCGGCCCGGTCCGGAGGGAAGCCCTCCGAGGCGGCCAGGCAGAGCCCGTCCGCGGAGACCACGACGGCATGCGCGACTCCGGGCGTGTTGCGTACGAAGTCGGTGATCAGCCAGTCGAACCTGTGCGCCTCATGGCTAAGGGTTGTCACGCATCCTCCCCGGCGGGACGCTTACTCACTTCGTTCCTCCTGTCCACGTACTTCCTGGCGGCCCCGTCGGACACCCTGCTGATAGCTGGCCATCCTGCTGCGCATCCGGTCCGCTGAGACCGGGGGCATCGGCGCCTGCCGCTGCGGCTGCTGCTGCGGCTGCGGCTGCGCGGGCTGGCTCGCCGTGCCCGGCACCAGGTTGGCCTTCGGGGTCCGCTTGGGGAGCCCGGCGGCGGTGATGCCACCGAGGCTGGGCTCGCTGGCTTTGGCCGCCGCCTGCCATCCGGCATCCGCGGCCGTTCGCCACGCTTCCTCCCCAGAGGGTACGGCTTGTACGGGGCCGGGCTCACCACCGGGCTCCTCCGCGGCCGCCGGCTGTCGGCCGGCCTCACCCTGTGGCCTGCGGAACCATGCCGACTCCACCGAGGCGAAGATCGGCAGGAACTCCTCCTGCTCCTGCTCCAGGGGCGACACGTCCACCGACGGCGCCGGATCCGGCTGCCGTACGTCGTTCGTCGGGTACGCCGGAGGCGGCGTCTGGAACGCGCCATTACCAGACGGGTAGGAGGGCGCGCTCGGGAACGAAGGGTACGACCCGGGGTCCTGCGAGGCCGGCTGCCTGCGGTAGGAGCCGCCGTCGGTGTCCGCGGTGAAGCCGTTGACGCCCGCCCTGCCGGGGTCGGAGTTGAACGAACCCGGCCCGGGCGTGCTGTCGTACGAGCGCGGTCCGCGCCTGGCGGCGCCGCTGTCGAACGAGCCGCTGTTGAAGGCCCCGCTGGGGAACGCGCCGGTGCCCTGGCCGGGCGCGCCGCCGCCACTGAACGTGCCGGCGCCCTGCGCGGGCGCACCGCCGCCGAACGCTCCCGTGCCCTGCGCGGGCGCGCCGGTGTCGAGGGAGCCCCCTGAAGGGGGCCCGGCGTGCCGCGGCCTGCCGTTCTCTGGCGGTCCCTGCCTGGCCGGGCCCGCGTCGAAGGAGTCGAAGCTGGCGAACGAGCGGAACGACCCGTTCGGCGAGGGCGGCCCGAGCGGCGCCGCGGGCTGGCTGGGCACGGTGCCGCCGCCGAACGCGGGCCGCTGCGGCAGCGGCTGCTGCGTCCCGTCGGCGATCAGCGCGGGCGGCAGCAGCACCATGGCGATCAGGCCGGCGCCCTCGCCCTTGCGCAGCTGCACCCGGATGCCGTGGCGCAGCGCCAGGCGGCCGACCACGAACAGGCCCATGCGCCGGGAGACCGACACGTCGACCACGGGCGGCTCGGCCAGGCGGCGGTTGGCCTCGGCCAGCTCGTCCTCGGTCATGCTGATGCCGGTGTCGCTGACCGACAGCAGGGCGCCGCCGCCCTCGATGAGCGCGCTGGTGACCGTGACCTGGGAGTTGCTCGGGGAGAACTGGATGGCGTTCTCGACCAGCTCGGCGACCAGGTGGACGAGGTCGTTGGCGCAGCTGCCGAGCACGGACGTGGCGCGGTGCACCTTCACCTGGACGCGCTCGTACCCCTCGACCTCCGACAGCGCGGCGCGCACGACGTCGACCAGCTTGGCCGGCTGGCTGCGCCGGCGGGTGGCCTCGTGGCCGGCCAGGACCAGGAGGTTCTCGGAGTTGCGGCGCATGCGGGTGGCCAGGTGGTCGAGCTTGAACAGGTCGGACAGCCTGCGGCCGTCCTCCTCGCCCTTCTCCAGGCCGTCGATCAGCGAGATCTGCCGCTCGACCAGCGTCTGCGTGCGGCGCGAGAGGTTGACGAACATCGAGCTGATGTTGCTGCGCAGCTCGGCCTCCTCGCCCGCCAGGCGTACGGCCTGCCGGTGCACCTGGTCGAAGGCCCGGGCCACCTCGCCGATCTCGTCGTTGCCCTCGACCTCGATGGGCGCCACGTCGCGCACGCTCGTGTCGCCGCTGACGCGCAGCTGGCGCACCACGTCGGGCAGCCGGAAGCCGGCGACCTCCAGCGCCTCGGTACGCAGCCGGCGCAGCGGGCCGACCATCGAGCGGGCGATGGCGACGGTGAGGAGCAGGACGACGATCAGCAGCGCCACGATCAGGGAGCCCGCGAGGATCGCGTTGCGGGTCTCGGCGGAGCGCAGCTCCTGGCTGCGCAGGCCCACCCCGCCGGCCAGATCCTTCTCGATGCCGTGCAGCACGTCGATGGCGGCCGTGTTCTCCTTGAACCAGTCCAGGCGCTCCGCCCTGGCGGAGATGAGGTTCTCGGTGATGCGGGCGCCGGGCGCCCTGCCGCTGACCAGCGCGATGGCGCGCGCCTTGGTGAGCTGGACGTTGACGTACTCCTGCTTGGAGGTCAGCGCCTTGGACAGCTCCATGCCGAACTCGACGCCGGCCTCGGCGCCGACGGAGGCGATGTCCGCCTGCTGCCGGGCGTTCGACGCGATGAACTGCTCGACGTCCTTGGCGTCGGCGTTGTTCGGGTTGTAGGAGTTCTGGATGAGCTGGACGCGCTGGCGGGACATCTCCTCCTTGGCCGACGCCAGCGCGCTCAGGGCGCGGAACTGGCCGACGATCTGGGAGTCGTCCGACAGCAGGGCCAGCTCGTCGTGCAGGTTGAGCAGGGTGTCGGTGAGGAAGTTGTACCGGATGGTGTCGGTCTGACCCTCGGTCCTGATCTTCGGCAGGCGGCTCAGGTCGTACCTCGCCTGGGCGGCGGCCCTGACCACGCGCGGGCCGTAGGAGTCGTCCATGGCGTCGAGGTCGGAGCGTACGGTCTTGACCAGCGTGTCGACGGCGGCCTTGCGCTGCGTGTAGTCGGCGGCGAGCTCCTTGCGCATCGCGCGGTTGGCGCCGATCCAGCCTCCGGTGTCACGCTCCAGGCCGATCGCCTGTACGAGGTCGCGGATGCGGCCCGCCTGCTCCGCCGCGGTGGCGGTGCGGTCGTAGACGTCGATGCTCTGGACCGACTCCACCACTCGTGTTCCCCCGAGCACGACGGCGGCGATGGTCGGCACCAGGATGAGCGCTGTGAGCCGCCACCTCACGCGCCAGTTTCTCAGGCCGAGCCGCGACAGCGACCGCTTGCCGCGGTCCTGTCGCAAGGCTGGGCCACCGCCCGAATTCCCCGTAGTCACCGCTCCCGCTACCCCTCATTCGTCCCGTTCGCAACGGGTCATAAGCCGTCCACAAGGTATCCGCAGCATCTGACTTAACAGGCATATCGGACACAATCGTTACAAACGTGACCGGTAGTTGTGTGTTGTTGGTTATCGCAGCGCGGCAAGGACTTGATCGCGGACTTGAGCCCTCTGCGCTTCGTCGCTGAGGGGGCGACCAGCGCGGTCCACAACATAGAAGACGTCCACCGCCTCCGCGCCGAGAGTCTCTACGCGGGCGGCTCTCACGTCAAGACCACACTCACCGAACGCCCGTCCAATGCGCCACAGAAGTCCCGGCCTGTCATGGGCCCTGACTTCCACCACGGTGGCGGTCGCGGAGGCGTCGTCGACCAGCGTCACCCGAGGTGGAGCCACTGGTACGCGGGGCGGGCGCACCGAGCGGGTGCGGCGGGCCAGCCGTTGTTCGATGTCAAGACGTCCAGCAAGGACGAGACGCAGGTCGGACTCCAGCGTCGCGGGGTCCGGAGGGGAACCGTACTCGGGGATGACCGAGAACTCGATCACCGCCGTCGATCCGGCGGAGGCGGAGGAGGCCGAGCGCACGACGAGCCGGTGCGCCGACAGCACGCCGGCCGCGCTCCACAGCAGGCCCACACGATCCGGCGCGACGACCGTGACCGCTCCCCCGTTCACGCGCACGGCGCCACCGCCGTGGCGGGCCAGCCCGGCCTGCTCGGGCGAGAGCGTCGGGGGCTTGGGCGGCGGCGAGCCCGCCAGCACGGACCTGACCCGGCGCACGAGGTCGGCGACCAGGCCGGCCTTCCAGCCGTTCCAGGCCGCGGGGCCGGTCGCGTTGCCGTCGGCGACCGCCAGCGCGGCCAGCAGGTCGAGCACCTCCCGCGAGCCGACGGTCGCGGCGACCTTCTCGATCGTGACGGGGTCGTCGAGGTCCCTGCGCGTGGCGGTCTCGGGCAGCAGCAGGTGATGGCGTACCACCGTGGCCAGCGTCTCGACGTCCTGCGGCGGCAGGCCGATGCGGGTGGCGATGTCGCGCACGACGACCTCGCCGGTGGCCGAATGGTCGCCCGGCCAGCCCTTGCCCACGTCGTGCAGCAGAGCTCCGATGAGCAGGAGGTCGGGACGGGAGACCTCGCGCGTGTGGCTGGCGGCGTTCGCGGCGGCCTCGATCAGGTGGCGGTCGACCGTGAAGCGGTGAATCGGGTTGCGCTGCGGGCGGTGGCGCACCCGCTCCCAGTCAGGGAGCAGCTTGACAAGGATGCCCGCCTGGTCGAGCTCCTCCCACACGGGCACGGCGGCGCGCCCGGCGCCGAGGATCGACACCAGCGCGTCACGCGCCTCCTCCGGCCACGGCACCGGCATCGGAGGCGACTGAGCGGCCAGGACGGACACCGTGGCGGGCGCGAGCGGCAGCCCGGAGTCGGCCGCCGCGGCGGCGGCCCGCAGCACCAGGACCGGGTCCTTGCGCGGGTCGACCCCACGGGCGAGCACCACCTCGCCGCCGTGCTCGACCACGCCGTCGGCCAGCGGGCGGCGCCCTCGCGGAGCGGGCCCTGACACCAGCCTGTCAACGGTTCGCCACGTGGCGTCGAAAGCGTGGGAGATGGTCCGGCCGGCCTCGGCCAGCCTGCGCATCAGGGCCTCGGCGTCCAGCAGGCCGAGCAGCCCGGCCACCGCGTCCTGCTCCTGCAGCACCAGCCGGTCGGTGCCGCGGGCGGTCACGACGTGCAGCGCGTGCCGCACGTCCAGGATGAACTCGTACGCCTCCCGCGCCCGCGGCCCCGGCGCCGAGGCGACCCAGGCGGCGGCCACGGCCTGCATCGCCTGCACGTCGCGGAGCCCGCCGCGGCCGTCCCTGAGATCGGGCTCCAGGAGAAAGGCCAGCTCACCGCTGGCCTGGGCCCGCTTGTCGGCGGCCTCGCGCAGCTCGCCGAGCCTGCGCCGGGAGTCGGCCCGCCATTCGGCCAGCACCGCCTCCCTGGCCTTCCTGGTCAGGTCGGGGTCGCCGGCCACGTGCCTGGCCTGGATGAGGCCCAGCACGGCCTTGAGGTCCTGCCTGGCGACGGAGACCGCCTCTTCCACCGTGCGTACGGAGTGGTCGAGGCTGACCGCCGAGTCCCAGATCGGATACCAGATCCGGTCGGCGATCCTGGCCACGTCGGCCCGGCCGTTGTGCAGCAGCACCAGGTCGAGGTCGCTGCCAGGCGCCGGCTCCCCCCTGCCGAGGCTCCCGACGGCGACCAGTGAGACGTGGTCGCCGTCGCTCGCCGTGCGGAAGAGATCCTTGAGCCAGCGATCGGTGTCCGCGGTCCGCTCCTTGCGGGCCGCGGCGTACGAACGGGCCTCTCCCCTCACTGTCGTGCCCCCTTGCCGAGCTCCGCCAGGACACCGTTGTCCTGGCTTCGCCGCGGATCCATGGAAAACCCGTTCACCCGGACACCCTCGGCCGAGCTCATCACGCGTCTGATGGCCTCGCTCCGCGAGGACACCCCCCTGTGACGGATGTCCTCGCTTCGCTGCGGATCCATCCCGTACCTGATGGCCTCGCTCCGCGAGGACACCCCCCTGTGACGGATGTCCTCGCTTCGCTGCGGATCCATCACAGGGCCTCCGGACCCCGCTCCCCAGTGCGCACCCGGATGACGGTGTCGACCGGCACCGACCAGACCTTGCCGTCACCGATCTTGCCGGTGTGCGCCGCCTTGACGATGACGTCGATCACGTCCTCGCTGTCATCCTCTTCGGCGAGGACTTCCAGGCGGACCTTCGGCACCAGGTCCACCTGGTACTCGGCACCGCGGTAGACCTCGGTGTGGCCGCGCTGCCGGCCGTAGCCGCTCGCCTCGCTGACCGTCATGCCCTTGATGCCGAACTGTTCGAGTGCGGCCTTCACGTCATCGAGCTTGAAGGGCTTGATGATCGCCGTGATGAGCCTCATGCGTCCACCTTCTTGGGAGCCGGGGTGGTGGGACCGTTGGGGGAGCTCACGCCCGAGGCGTAAACGGTGCCGAGGTCGTAGCCGGTCTCGGCGTGGGTGGAGACGTCCACGCCGGTGACCTCGGCCTCCTGCGGGATGCGGAAGCCCATGGTCTTGTCGATGATCTTACCGATGACCCAGGACATCACGAAGGAGTAGCCGCCGACGGCGACCGGGCCGAGCACCTGGAGGCCGAGCTGGCTGATCTGCCCGCCCTCGATCAGGATGCCCTTGTTCTGGCCGGGCAGGAACGGGTAGGCCGCGACGAAGCCCAGCGCGACGGCGCCGATCACACCGCCGACCAGGTGCACGCCGACCACGTCGAGGGAGTCGTCGAAGCCGAGCTTGTACTTCAGGCCGACGGCGTAGGCGCAGCCCACACCGGCGAGCAGGCCGATGACCACGGCCGCCCACGGGTCGACGAAACCACAGGCGGGCGTGATGGCGACCAGACCGGCCACCGCGCCGGAGGCGACGCCGAGCGTGGTCGCGTGACCGTCGCGCAGCTTCTCCACCACGAGCCAGGCGCCGGCGGCGACGGCCGTGGCGACCTGGGTGTTCATGAAGGCCAGACCGGCGGTCTGGTCGGGAGCCAGCTCGGAGCCGGCGTTGAAGCCGAACCAGCCGAACCACAGCAGACCGGTGCCGAGCAGCACCAGGGTCAGGTTGTGCGGCCGCATGGGCTCCTTGCGCCAGCCGGTGCGCTTGCCCAGGACGAGCGCGAGGGCGAGGGCCGCGGCGCCGGCGTTGATGTGCACGACCGTGCCGCCGGCGAAGTCCTCGATGCCGAGCTGCGTCAGCCAGCCGCCGCCCCAGACCCAGTGGGCGACGGGGAAGTAGACCACCGTGGCCCACACCAGGGAGAACAGCACCCAGGCGCCGAACTTGGCCCGGTCGGCGATGGCGCCGCTGATCAGCGCGACGGTGATGATGGCGAACGTGAGCTGGAAGGCGGAGAACACCATCAGCGGGAAGTTGTCGGCGGCGGCGGCCTCGGCCGTCACGTTTCCGCCCTCGACGATCAGGCCCTCATAGACGGCGTTGAAGACCCCGCTCAGACCGACGTAGTCGAGTCCTCCGATGATCTGGTTGATACCGCCGCCTTCGCCGGCAGTATCGAACGCGAGGGAGTAGCCGTACAGGACCCAGGCGACCGTCACGACGATGATGGCGACGAACGACATCATCATCATGTTGAGAACGCTCTTGGCCCGGGTCATACCCCCGTAGAAGAACGCGAGGCCCGGAGTCATCAGCAGCACCAGGGCGGTGCATACCAGCATCCAGGCGGTAGTGCCGCTGTCGATCATCGAAGCGACCCTCCTTCTTACATGTGACGTGTGGCCACAGCGTGTTCTCCTGGGGTTTCGTGGCTCGACCAGGCGTGTTTCACATTCGTGAATCTCGCCGCGCTGGTGTTTCACGTTCGTTTCGGGCTCATCACCGGGCCTATTTCGGCTTTGCCAAACCGGGCATGCGATACTTAGGCTTGCCTAACCTAAGCGATCAAGGAACAGCTCATGCGCCTCCGCCTGGCCATCGCCGCCATGCTCCCCGTGTTAGCGCTTACCGCGTGCGGGACCTCCACCACCAGCCAGGAAGCCGGTCCCACCAGGACCGTCAAGCACGCCATGGGCGAGACCAAGGTGCCCATGACCCCGAAGCGCGTCGTCGTGCTCGACACGGACAAGCTCGACACGATGGTCTCCCTCGGCCTCTCCCCCGTCGGCGCGGCCCAGGCCCAGGAGAACCAGACCTGGCCCGAATACCTCGGCTCCGCCCTGGCGGACACCAAGCCGGTCGGCACGCTCCAGCAGCTCAACATCGAGGCCATCATGGCGCTCAAGCCGGACCTCATCCTCGGCTCGAAGTTCCGGCAGGCGGCGTTCTACGACAAGCTCGCCAAGATCGCCCCGACCGTGTTCACCGAGAAGGTCGGCATCACCTGGAAGGAGAACTTCCTGCTCGACGCCGAGGCGCTGGGCAAGAAGGACCAGGCGCAGCAGCTCCTGACCGGGTACGAGACGCGGGCCAAGGAGGTGGGCGGCAGGTTCTCGAAGCTCCAGGTGGGCATCGTGCGTTTCATGCCGACCGAAATCCGCCTGTACGGCCCCGAGTCGTTCAGCGGCATCGTCCTGGGCGACGCGGGCATCCCGCGGCCGGAGGCGCAGCAGCTCGCCGACCAGGAGGACAAGCGCTTCGGCAAGATCAGCCAGGAGAACGTCGCCAAGGGCGACGCCGACGCGATCTTCTACACCGCGTACGGCGAGGCGGCGGCCAAGTCCCAGGCCGAGATCACGGCCGGGCCGCTGTGGAAGAACCTCAAGGCGGTCGAGGCCGGCCACGCCTTCAACGTCGACGACGAGATCTGGATGACCGGGATCGGCGTCACCGCGGCCGGCAAGATCCTCGACGACCTGGACAAGCACTTGACGCCGCTCGCCTGAGCCGCGCCACCGGGCCGCCCGCCCTGACGACGCCGGCCGACGCGTGCGAACGACACCGCCGGCCGGCCGGGTGCGAACGACGCCGCCCGGCGGGCGAGTGCTGACGAAGCCTGTCGGCCGAGCACTGACGACGTCAGCGGTCAGCCGAGTCGTACAGGGTCACCCTTCCTGACGACCCCGGGCCGCAGGACCCGCGCGTACACCCCCGCGCAGGCCTGCGGCTCCAGGTCGAACACCGGCACCCGGTTGTGCCTGGCCACCGTCCGCAACGCGTCGGTGTCGCGCTCCAGCGCCCCGTGCGCCAGCGTCGGCACCGCGCAGCGCGGGCTGGCCACGATGACGTGCAGCACCACGTCCTCGCCGACGTGCAGCTCCCGCCCCACCCAGTCGTTCTCCACGAAGCCCTCGGGCTCCGTCGCGATCACCAGGTTCGGCCGGTAGCGCAGGGCCTCGACGTGCCCGCGCGGGCCGAGGACGCCGATCCGCTCGACGGTGGAGGTCGTGATCAGGTGGATCGGCGCGAAGTCGAAGAACGTGCCCTCGGGAGAGCCCGTCCCGAGCGTGGTGATGGTGTGCGGCACCTCGGCCTCGATGCCCTCGGCCAGCACCCGCTCCGGCACCGACCGCTCCAGCGCGGCGCCCTCCGGCGGCACGTCGATCAGCCGGACCTCGCGCCCGAGCAGCTCCGACAGCTCCGCGTCGCCGGGCGCCCGCGCGCCCTCGACGGCCAGCAGGCCGCGCCAGAGCCGGGGGTTCTTGGCACTGGCGATCTTCCCGGTCGCGACGTCGAGCACGGCCCGCGCCCGGTCCCCGGCGAGCCCGCGCTCGGTCACCCGGCCCTCGGCGACCTCTTCCCCCAGCATGGATTTGACCGGATAACGGCGCAGTGTCTCGACCCGCATGCCGCCGATCTTATGCCCGCCTATCCCTGGGCCCAGAACCTCCGCAGGTGAGGCACCAGCTCGCCGGCCCGCTCCTCGGGGAAGAACAACCGCCCGCCCTCGATCTCCACGATCTCCCTGACGCCCGGGATCGTGTCGCGCAGCCAGCGCGCCCAGCTCAGGTCGAAGAACGTGTCGCCCGTGCCCCACACCAGGAGCGTCGGCACGGTCAGCACGGTGAGCTGCGGCTCGATGGCGATCATGTCCTTGGCGTCGATGGCGGCCGGCCGGGAAACGAAGGACGGGCCGCCGCCGACGCGCCACCTCCCCAGGTGCGTCGGCGACAGCCCGCCGGAAAAGCCTGTCAGGCGGCCGCGGTGGCCATCTTGCGCAACCGCGCCAGCGCGTCCCGCTCGATGCGGCGGGCCCGGTCGCGGCCGATGCCGTACCGCTCGCCCACCTCGGTCAACGTGTGCTCGCGCCCGTCGACCAGCCCGTACCGCCAGCGCAGCATCTCGCTGGTGGGCCCCTCCAGCCCGGTGAGCCACTGGTCGAGCCGCTCCCGCTCCAGGATGTCGATCGCCTGCTGCTCGGGATCGGCCCACGTCTCGTCGGCGATCATGTCGCCGAGCTCGGTCTCGTCCTCGTCGCCCACGCCGAGTTGGAGCGAGACCGGGTCGGAGGCCCAGCGCCGCAGCTCGCGGACCCGCTCGATCGGCAGGTCGAGGATCCCGGCGAGATCGTCATCGGTGGGCTCGGCGTCGAACTCCGCCAGCATGTCGCGCCGCACCCGCATCAGCCGGGTCATCTGCTCCCCGGCGTGCGTCGGCAGCCGCACCGGCCGGGCCTGCTCGTGAATGGCCCGCCCCACCGACTGCCTGATCCACCACGTGGCGTAGGTGGAGAACTTGTACCCCCGGCGGTAGTCGAACTTCTCCACCGCGCGTACCAGGCCCAGGTTCCCCTCCTGGACCAGGTCGATCAGCGGCATCCCCCGCCCCGAATATTTCCTGGCCACCGCCACCACGAGGCGCAGGTTGGCCTGAATGAACTCGTCCTTGGCCCGCTGGCCCGAGATGGCCAGGCGCTCCAGCTCCTCGTCGGCCGCGTCCCCGATCCGCGGCTCCGAGCCCCCGCTGTCGAGCAGCTGCTCGGCGAAGAGGCCCGCCTCGATCCGCTTGGCGAGCTCCACCTCTTCCTCCGCCGTGAGCAGCGGGACCCGGCCGATCTCGGCCAGATATGTCCCCAGCAGATCGCGATCAGCGACGTGCTGCTCCTGCGTGCGACTCCCCGTAGGCCTTGCCATCCCCAGGCACCTCGTTCCGCAGCTGCGTTCTATACCCGGCCAACGTCCGGCCAGAAGCAAAGATTCCCTCAACAACTACGCCTGCGGGATGGTTCTGGATGTCCTCCTAAAGGAGGAGACCGCCGTGGAACACCTGGTGAACGAGGGGAACGCCGGGCCGGTAGGCCAGATGCACGTAGGAGGGGGCGTCGAGGATGACGAGGTCCGCGCGAGCTCCGCGCCGCAACCAGCCTACGTCCGTACGGCGCAGCGCGCGCGCCCCTCCGTACGTCGCCGCCCTGATCGCCTCCAGCGGCGTCATGCGCATCTCGCGCACGGCCAGCGCCACGCAGAACGCCATCGACGAGGTGAACGACGAGCCCGGATTGCAGTCGGTGGCCAGCGCCACGGTCGCCCCGGCGTCGATCAGCCGCCGCGCGTCCGGGTACGGCGACCGGGTGGAGAACTCGGCGCCCGGCAGCAGCGTCGCCACCGTCTCCGCGGAGGCGAGCGCGTCCACGTCGGCCGCCGTCAGATGGGTGCAGTGGTCGGCGGAGGCGGCGCCCAGCTCGCAGGCGATGCGCACGCCGGGCCCCTCGGTGAGCTGGTTGGCGTGCACGCGCGCGCCGAGCCCCGCCTTCAGCCCGGCCGACAGGATCTCCCGCGTCTGGTCCCCGTCGAACGCGCCCCGCTCGCAGAACACGTCCACCCACTTGGCGTACGGCGCGCACACCTCCAGCATCTCCCCGGCCACGAGCCGCACGTAGGAGTCGGCGTCCTGGTCCGCCGGCACGACGTGCGCCCCCAGGAAGGTGGTCTCGTCGGTGAGCGTGGTGGCGATCTCCAGCGAGCGCCGCTCGTGCTCGACGGACAGGCCGTAACCGCTCTTGATCTCCACGGTGGTCGTGCCCTGTGCGCGCATCTCGCGTACCAGGGAGTAGGCGTGCGTGGCCAGCTCGGCCTCGCCGGCCTCGCGGGTGGCGGCGACCGTGGTCCTGATGCCGCCACCGGTGTACGGCTCGCCGGACATGCGGGCCTGGAACTCGGCCGTGCGGTCACCGGCGAAGATCAGGTGGGCGTGGCTGTCCACGAACCCGGGGATCACCGCCCGCCCTCCGGCGTCCACGCGCTCGTCGGCGGCGGGAGCCTCGGCGGCCGGGCCGCACCAGGCGACCAGGCCGTCCTCGAGAACGAGCGCGGCGTCGGCGATCTCCTCCTGTTCGGGGTCGCCCGTATAGAGGAGCCCGATCCGGTCGATCAGCGTGGTGGTGTTCATCGCAGCTCCTCGATCGCCTTGGTCAGCAGGGCGGCGACGTCGCCCAGCACATGCCTGCCCTGCGCGACCACCCGCCGGCCGCCGGACACCACGGAGTGCACGTCGGCCGCCGTGGCCGCGAACACCACGGCCTCCAGCCCGGACGCGCCCGCCGTGCGTACGGAGTCGAGCCGCACCGACACCAGGTCGGCCCAGGCGCCGGGCACGAGCAGGCCGGCGTCGGGGAAGCCGAGCGAGGCGTGGCCCGCGCCCGTGGCCGCGGCGAGCAGGTCGGCGGCGGGCCAGTGGCCGCGTTTCCTGCTGGCCAGCCGCTCGTTCAGCTCCATGCCCCTCGCCTCCTCGAACAGGTCGATCACGGCGTGGCTGTCGGAGCCCAGCGTGATGCGCGCGCCCCTGTCGGCGGCGGCCCTGGCGGGGCCGATGCCGTCGGCGAGGTCGCGTTCGGTGGTGGGGCACATGCAGATGTAGGTGCCCGACTGCCCGAGGAGTTCGAGGTCCACGTCGGTCAGGTGGGTGGCGTGCACGGCGGTCGAGCGCGGCCCGAGTGCCCCGTGCTCGTGCAGGACCTGGACGGGCGTGGCGGCGTATCGCTCCACGCAGGCGGTGTTCTCCGCCCGCTGCTCGGAGACGTGCATGTGCAGCGGGGCCGCGTGCCGGTGGGAGAAGTCCGCGACGACCGGCATCTGTTCGGGCGGCACCGCCCGCACGGAGTGCACGGCCGCGCCGATCTCCACGTCGGGCTGCCCTTCGTAGGCCGCCGCCAGCAGCTCGGCCCGGGCCGCCCAGCGCTCGGAGTCGCCGTCGCTGAAGCGGAGCTGCACGTCGGACAGGGGCACGCCGATGCCCCCGGAGAGGTAGCAGGTGTCGAGCAGCGCGATGCGCAGGCCGGCGGCGCGGGCCGCGCGGATGAGGGCGTGGCCCATCGCGTTGGGATCGTCCTGGTACGGCCGCCCGCCCTGGTCGTGGTGCAGGTAGTGGAACTCGCCCACGCACGTGATGCCCGCCAGCGCCATCTCGGCGTAGACCGCCGTGGCCAGCCGCTGGTAGGAGTGGGGGTCGAGGCGGCCGGCCACCTCGTACATGTGCTCGCGCCAGGTCCAGAAGTCGCCGTGGCCGCGCTGGGTGGCGCCGCGCAGCGCGCGGTGGAAGGCATGGGAGTGGGCGTTGGCCAGGCCGGGGATCGTCAGCCCCGGCAGGCGCTCGGCCGACCCGGGCGGGCCCTGGTCGACGCGACTGATCCTGGCGCCGTCGATCTCGACGAGCACGTCGTCGGCGACTCCGTCGGGCAGCCAGGCCCGCTCGCACCAGTAGGTCAGCGACACAGCTCCTCCAGCACGTCCGCGAGTGCCACGACTCCCGCCTCGCAGTCTGCCCGTTCGGCGTGCTCGCTGGGGGAATGGGACACGCCGGTGGGGTTCCTGACGAACAACATCGCGCTCGGTACGCCTGCCGCGGCGAGGATCCCGGCGTCGTGACCGGCGCCCGTGGGCAGGATCGGCGCGGGCGTGTCGCCGCCGGCGGCCCGGGCGATCCGGTCCCTCAGCGCGGTGTCGAAGGCGACGACCGGGGTCCACGACTCCTCGCGCACCTGCGCCCCCTCGGAGAGCTCGGCCACCAGGGCGCGCACGGCGTCCTCGTCGGCGCCGCGCGCGTCCAGCCAGGCCGAGGCCAGGCCGGGGATGGCGTTGGCGTTGCCGGGAGAGACGCGCACCTTGCCGATCGTGGCCACCACCCCGCGGCGCTCGGCCGCCTCGCGCGCGGCCAGCACCATGCGGGCCAGCGGCAACATCGGATCGTCGCGGTCGGCCAGCCTGGTGGTGCCCGCGTGGTCGGCCCGCCCGCGGAAGTCGAAGCGCCACCGCCCGTGCGGCCAGATCGCACTGGCCACCCCCACGGGACGGCCCTCGGTGACGAGCCCGCGGCCCTGCTCCACGTGCAGCTCGACGAACGTGCCGACGGCGGCCAGCGTCTCGTCGTCGCGCCCGAGCCCGCCGGGCCTGCGCCCGGCCCGCTTCAGCACGTCGGCCAGGGTGTCGCCGTCGTCGTCGGTGAGCGCGAGCGCCCGCTCGGGCGGGAGCACCCCGGTGAGCAGCCTCGACCCCACGCACGGCACGCCGAACCTGGCGCCCTCCTCGTCGGTGAAGCAGGCCACGCCCAGGGGGACGGACGGTGTCACGTGCCGCTCGCGGAGCAGGTCGAGCGCGGCGAAGGCCGACACGACGCCGAGCGGGCCGTCGTACGCGCCGCCCTGCCGTACGGAGTCGAGGTGGCTGCCGGTGACGACGCCGGGGCGCTCCGGCGACGGGGTGCCCCACCAGGCCCACAGGTTGCCGTTGCGGTCCTCCCGCAAGGTCAGCCGGCGCCGCCCCGCCTCGCCCGCGAACCACTCGCGCAGCTCCAGGTCGGCCTCCGACCACGCGTCGCGAACATAACCGCCGGTCTCCGGATCTCGTCCCAGGTGCGCGAGTTGCTCAAGCATGGACCCAACTCTAGTGAATGGATCCATTCACCTCAGTTGACCGGCCCTCCCCGGGGGCGCAGCGTCAGCTCGGTGAGGTGGGCGTCGGGCCCGGCCGTGACGGTGGCCAGCACGGCCCTGGCGACGGTCTCCGGCTTGAGGTACTTCTCCGGCTCGAACTCCCCTCCCTCGTAGTCGCGCACGCCGCGCTGCATGTCGGTGGCGGTCCGGCCCGGGTAGACGGTGGTGACCCGGAGCGCGGGCTCCTCCAGCCGCAAGGCGTCGGCGAACGCCTTGAGCGCGAACTTGCTGGCCGCGTACGAGGCCCAGTCGGGGTTGGCCCGCTGGCCCGAGCCCGAATTGACGCACACGACGTGCCCCCCGGCGGCGCGCAGCGCGGGCAGCAGCAGCCGGGTCAGCTCGGCGACCGCGACGACGTTGACCTCCATGGTCCGCAGCCACACCTCGGCGGGCGTGTCGGCGATCCGGCCGAGCACGCTGACGCCGGCGCTGTGCACGAGGACGTCGAGCCGTTCGACGCCCTCGACGTCGGCCGCCGTGACCCGGGTCAGCTCCACCGGCCACGGCCGGGAGCCGGGCAGCTCGGCGGCCAGGGCGGCCAGCGCCGCCTCGTCGCGTCCGCCGAGCAGGACGTCGTGGGTCGGGGCCAGGGCTCTGGCGACGGCCGCGCCGACACCCCTGGAGGCGCCGGTGACCAGCGCCTTCGGTCGATCAGTCATGGGAGGCAGCTTATTGAAGCTCGCCGGGGTGGAAGGTGCCGGTCTCCTCGGTCATCCGCTCGTACTCGTCGAGCCTGGCCTGGGTGCGCAGCGGCGCCGCGTCGGCCATGGCCTCCACCAGGGCCATGGCCAGCGCCAGCGGCGCCGCGTGCGAGTCGAACACGAGCCGGTCGCCCACGGGCGCGTCCAGCACGATCTCGGCGGGGAAGTCGGGCCTGTCGGTGATGGCGGCCACGCGGAGCCCGAGCTTCTCCGCGTACTCCAGGCCCTGCAGCACCTCCACCGGGTAACGCGGCAGGACCACGGCCACCACCCACTCGGCCCCGGCCCTGCGGGCCGCGTGCAGCCCGTCGACCAGCTCGGAGCCGCCGTGGGTGAGCAGCCGCACGTCGGGGTGGATGCGGCGGGCGTAGTAGGCGAACGTGGTGGCCAGCCCGCACGAGACGCGCAGCCCGAGCACGGGCAGCGGCTCGGCGGCGGCCAGGTGCTCGCCCAGCTCCTTGAGCGGGAACGCCGCCAGCCGCTCCCTGACCAGGGCGAGGTTGCGGATCTCGCAGTCGATCGCGCCGCGCAGCAGGCTCTCCTGCGGCGCCTCGACCCCGCCCCCGAGCACCAGCGGCCGCAGGGCCTGCCGCAGCTCGGGGTAGCCGGCGAAGCCCAGCACCATGGCGAACCTGGTCACGGACGGCTGGCTGACGCCGGCCCGCTCCGCCAGCTCCACGCTGGACAGGAAGATCGCCTCGTCCAGGTGCTCGCCGAGATAGTGCGCGATCCTCCGTTGTACGGGCGACAGCCTCCGGCCATCCAGGAGCACGTCAAGCCCACCGTGATATCCGTCCGCCACGCCACCTCCAACGCCGCAGACCCGACATTCTCATCCCGTTACAGAGTCACGACTCCCGCATCGGAATACGTACACCCTTGTCCTCGGCCACCCTGGCGGCCTCCTCGTAACCCGCGTCCACGTGACGCATCACGCCGGTGCCTGGGTCGTTGGTGAGCACCCGGTTGAGCTTCTCGCGGGCCAGGGCGGTGCCGTCGGCCACCGTCACCTGGCCGGCGTGGATGGAGCGGCCGATGCCGACACCGCCGCCGTGGTGGATGGACACCCAGGCGGCGCCGGAGGCGGTGTTGAGCATGGCGTTGAGCAGCGGCCAGTCGGCGATCGCGTCGGAGCCGTCGGCCATGGACTCCGTCTCGCGGTAGGGGGAGGCGACGGAGCCGCTGTCGAGGTGGTCACGGCCGATCACGATCGGGGCCTGGAGCTCGCCGGAGGCCACCATGTCGTTGAACCTCTCGCCTGCGACGTCGCGCTCGCCGTAGCCGAGCCAGCAGATGCGCGCGGGCAGGCCCTGGAAGTGCACCTTCTCCCCCGCCTTGGTGATCCACCTGGCCAGCGCCTCGTTCTCGGGGAACAACTCCAGGACGGCCCGGTCGGTGGCGGCGATGTCGGCCGGGTCGCCGCTCAGCGCGGCCCAGCGGAACGGGCCCTTGCCGGCGCAGAACAGCGGCCTGATATAGGCGGGCACGAAGCCGGGGAAGTCGAAGGCGCGCGCGTAGCCGGCCAGCCTGGCCTCGCCCCTGATCGAGTTGCCGTAGTCGAACACCTCCGCCCCGGCGTCCTTGAAGCCCACCATGGCCTCGACGTGCCTGGCCATCGAGGTGCGGGCCCGCTCGGTGAAGCCGGCCGGGTCCTTGTCGCGCTCGGCGGCCATGTCCTCGAAGGCCACGCCGAGCGGCAGGTACATCAGCGGGTCGTGGGCGGAGGTCTGGTCGGTGACGATGTCGATCTCCGCGCCGCGGGCCAGCAGGCCGGGCACGATCTCGGCGGCGTTGCCGACGACGCCGATCGACAGCGGCCTGCGGGCGTCGCGGGCCTCGTACGCCAGCCGCAGCGCCTCCTCCGGTGAGGCCGCCTCGACGTCGAGGTAGCGGTGCTCGATGCGGCGCGACACCGAGCGCGGGTCGCAGTCGACGCAGATGGCCACGCCGCCGTTCATGGTGATCGCCAGGGGCTGGGCGCCGCCCATGCCGCCGAGCCCGGCGGTGAGCGTGACGGTGCCGGCCAGCGTGCCGCCGAAGCGCTTCTCGGCCACCGCGGCGAACGTCTCATAGGTGCCCTGAAGGATGCCCTGGGTGCCGATGTAGATCCACGAGCCCGCGGTCATCTGCCCGTACATGGTGAGCCCGGCCGCCTCCAGCCGCCGGAACTCCTCCCAGTTCGCCCAGTCGGGCACCAGGTTGGAGTTGGCGATGAGCACCCGGGGCGCCCACTCGTGGGTGCGGAAGACGCCCACGGGGCGCCCGGACTGCACCAGCAGCGTCTCGTCGCCCTCCAGCGTGGTCAGCGTCCTGACCAGCGCGTCGAACGACGGCCAGTCACGCGCCGCCCGGCCCGAGCCGCCGTAGACGACGAGTTGCTCGGGATGCTCGGCCACCTCGGGGTCCAGGTTGTTCTGGAGCATGCGCAGCGCGGCCTCCTGAGGCCAGCCCTTCGCGGTGATCGTGGTGCCTCGCGGGGCGCGGACTGTCCTGCTCATGGGTGGTGGTCCCTTCGTGAATGAACCCATTCACGAAGAGACTAACCCGAATCCCGGCTTCAGCCGCAGTGGAAGACCGGGCCGTAGGTCTGGCCGCCCTTCTTGGCGGCGATGCCGTCGACCAGCCTGCCGCCGCAGGACTCGGCTTCGGCGGGGGCGTCAACCTACCAGGAACTGGGTGGCCGCCAGCTCCCTGTAGAGCTCGTCCTCGCCCACCAGCTCGTCGTGCGTGCCCACGGCCCGCACGCCGCCCGCCTCCATGACCACGATCCGGTCGGCGTTGGTCACCGTGGACAGGCGATGCGCGATGACCAGCACCGTCGTCTCCTGCGCGACCTCGGCGATGACCTCGCGCAGGCGCAGCTCGTTGACCGCGTCGAGTTGCGAGGTGGCCTCGTCGAGCAACAGCAGCCTGGGCTTGCGCAGCAGCGCCCTGGCGATCGCCACGCGCTGCCGCTCGCCGCCCGACAGCAGCACGCCCCGGTGCCCGACCGGTGTCTCCAGCCCGTCGGGCAGCCTGGCGACCAGGTCGTCGAGCCGGGTGCGTGCGATCGCGCGGCGCAGCTCGTCCTCCGTGGCGTCCTGGGCGGCGAACAACAGGTTCTCCCTCAGCGTGCCGGCCAGCACGGGCGCGTCCTGCTCGACGTAGCCGAGCGCGGCCCGCAGCTCGGCCAGCGGCCAGTCGCGGATGTCCCTGCCGTCGACGAGGATCGTGCCGTCCTGGTGCTCGTAGAAGCGCTCCAGCAGCGCGAACACCGTGGACTTGCCCGCCCCCGAGGGCCCGACCAGCGCGGTCATGCCGCCGGGCGGCACCTCGAAGCTCACGCCGTCGTGCACCACGGGCCGGTCGTCGCCGTACCTGAAGACCACGTCCTGGAAGCGCACCCCGGCCGGCCGGCCGTCCTCCGCCGCCGCGACGCTGACCGGCTCCGCCGGCAGCTCCTCGATCTCCTTGATCCGCTTCATCGCGGCGAGCCCCTGCTGCAGCTGCACCCCGCCCTGCACGAGCTGCCCGATCGGCGGCACCAGGTAGAACAGGTAGAGCAGGAACGCGATCAGCGACGACACCTCCAGCGTGCCGGAGGCGACCCGCGCGCCGCCCACCGCCAGCACGGCCAGGAACGCGATCTGCACCGCCATCCACGTCGCCACCCCCGCGAGCGACGTCCAGCCGGCGACCTGCAGCCCGCGGTCACGGGCCCGCGTGGCGGCCTCGCCGACCACGGCGATCTCCCGCTCCTCGGCGCCGCTGGCCTTGACCGTCCGGTACGCCTGCAGCGCCCGGTCCAGCACCGCGCCCATCTCGCCCACGGCCTCCTGGGCGTGCGACTGCGCCCGCTGGATCTTCGGCATGATGAGCGCGACCAGCCCGCCGATCAGCACCACGATCAGCAGCGTGACCAGCAGCAGCACGCCGTCCATCGCTGCCATCAAGACGATCGCGCCGACCAGCATGAACGCCGCGCTGACGGACTCCACGATGCCGTTGGTCAGCACGGCGCGCAGCAACGTCGTGTCACCGGTCACCCGCGACAGCAGGTCGCCGGGCTTGAGCCGGTCCACGTCGGCGACCTTGAGCCGCAGCAGCCGGTCCACGAGCCTGCGCCGGGCGCCGAGCACGATGCCCTCGCCCGTGCGCTCCATCAGGTAGCTTCCCCCGGCCGAGACGACGGCGCCGACCAGCACCGCCACGGTCAGCCAGATCAGCGGCCCGGCCATCGACCCACCCTGGCCGAACGCGTCCACCACGTACTTGGCCAGCAACGGCATCGACAGGCCCGCCGCCGAGCCGATCAGGCTCAGTAACCCGCCCAGGACGAGGACTCTCCGGTGCGGGCGGACGTAGGCCAGCAGCTCCTTGACCACCACATCTCCTCTCACGATATTTCTCGACTTCTCTCCAACGAACAGAGCGTCCCGTTCTGCACCCCCGAGACAGAGTCAACCTAAATTGACGACCTAAGTATGTCAACTTTGGTTGACACTCATTCTCAAGGAGGAGACCGACATCCGGCAGCGGCCCGCGGACGAATAGGGCGTCGAGGAATCCGGCCGGAACCTCGAACGTCACGATCAGCCCTTCCCGAAAGGACCGAACATGGAGCTCCGGATCAACCGGCGCGCTCTAGTCGGACTTGGTCTCGCCGTAGCGGTCGCCGCCTCGTCGATGGCCGTGCTCCGCACCGACTCCGGCACCGCTTCCTCACACCGCGAGGCCCCGGCGATCTCGAACGACCCGCAGCACGACAACACCGACGTGTACGCGTTCGTCAGCCCTGACAAGCCCGACTCCGTGACCCTGATCTCGAACTGGATCCCCTTCGAGGAGCCCAACGGCGGCCCGAACTTCTACCCGTTCGCCACCAGGTCGCGGCACAACATAAAGATCGACAACGACGGCGACGGCAAGTCCGACATCGTGTACGAGTGGACGTTCCGCAACGAGGACAAGCGCGGCAACACCACGTTCCTGTACAACAACGGCCCCGTCACCTCGCTGAACGACGAGAACCTGCTCTTCCGCCAGCGCTACACGCTCAAGCGGATCACGCCCGGCGGCTCCAAGACCCTGGTCAGCGACGGCATCGTCGCCCCCAGCAACGTCGGCGCCGCCTCCATGCCCAACTACGCGACCCTGCGCAACCAGGCGATCAGGAACCTCCCCGGCGGCGGCAAGACCTACTCCGGGCAGGCGGACGAGGCCTTCTTCCTCGACCTGCGCGTGTTCGACCTGCTCTACGGCGGCGACCTGTCGCTCGTCGGCCAGGACACCCTCAAGGGGTACAACGTCAACACCGTGGCCATCCAGGTTCCCCAGGCCGACCTGGCGCTCAAGGGCGACCCCAAGCGCAACCCGGTGATCGGCGTCTGCTCCACCACCGACAAGTTCAACGGCAACTCGTTCGTGCAGGTCTCCCGCCTGTGCAACCCGCTGGTGAACGAGCTGGTGGCCGCCTCCGGCATGAAGGACGCCTACAACGCCCTCGACCCGTCCAAGGACGCGGACGTCAAGGCGCTGGTCGACCGGGTCACCAACCCCGAGGTCGCCAGGCTCCTGGAGTCCATCTACGGCATCAAGGCGCCCGCGACCCCGCGCAACGACCTGGTCCAGATCTTCCTGAGCGGCATCGCCAAGAACAACGGCCCCATCAAGGCCGACCTCAACGCCCAGTCGCTCAACAAGGACGCCGGCAAGCAGCGCGGCTCCGAGCAGCTCCGGCTGAACATGTCGATCCCCGTCACCAAGGACCCGAACAGGCTCGGCGTCCTCGGCGGCGACCTGCAGGGCTTCCCGAACGGCCGCCGGCTCGCCGACGACGTCGTGGACATCGAGCTGCAGGCCGTGGCCGGCGCCGCCCAGAGCGGCAAGCTCATCCCCGGCCTGACGGACAAGGTGGACGCGAACGACAAGCCCTTCGACAAGACGTTCCCGTACATCCCGCTGCCGAGCAACGTGGCAGTGAACCAGCGATGACCACCTGACCTGCCGGTTCCCTCTCCAAGCCGGCCGGTCACTCCCCAGGCGGCAGACCTCCCGTCTCCCATCGTCTGCCGCCACAGAAAAGGGCCGGCCGGCCGTGCTCCCCGTCACGGCCGGCCGGCCCCACACCCAGCTTCGGAGCCGTGGCACATGCGCACGTTCGCGATATTCGCCGGCATCGCCCTCGTCGGGGCGCTGATCTTCACGATCGTCTCCTTCTCCTCCTCCCCCGCCACCGAACCGGCGGCGGGCCAGCCGCGCCGCGAGACGCTGCAGGAGCGGCTCAAGCGCCTGCCCGCCGACCACCGCGGCTGGGCCGAGCTCGGCCTCCAGTACGTCGACCAGGCCAGGGTCACCGGCGACCCGGCGTTCTACACCAAGGCGGAAGGCGCGCTCGCCACCGCCGCCAAGCTGAACGACCGCGACGACGCGGTCCTCACCGGCCAGGCCGCGCTGGCCGCCGGCCGCCACGAGTTCCGCGACGCCGTACGGCTGGCCGAGCGCGCCATCGGCGCCAACCCGTACGGGGCCGGGGCCTACGGCGTGCTGGCCGACGCCAGGACCCAGCTCGGGGACCTGAAGGGCGCGCAGCAGGCCGTGGACAAGATGCTGGGCCTGCGCCCGGGGGTGGCCGCCTTCGCCCGCGCCTCGTACGCGGCGGAGCTGCGCGGCGACCGCGACGGGGCGCGCAGGTACCTCGAGTACGCCCACGCCGACGCCTGGTCGCCGGCC
Source organism: Nonomuraea thailandensis (assembly GCF_024172165.1). Classification (GTDB taxonomy): domain Bacteria; phylum Actinomycetota; class Actinomycetes; order Streptosporangiales; family Streptosporangiaceae; genus Nonomuraea; species Nonomuraea thailandensis. Next base: position 8,159,782 of record NZ_JAMZEB010000002.1, read on the forward strand.
GACCTCGCCTACAGCCGCTACTACCTGGGTGAGCTGGCGCTGCACGCGGGCGACCTGGAGACGGCGACCGGCTGGTACGCCAGGGCCCTGCAGGCCTCCCCCGCCTACACCCCCGCCCTCGCCGGCCAGGCCAGGGCGGCGGCGCTCGGCGGCCGCCTGACCGAGGCGCTCGACCTCTACGAGAGCGTCGTCCAGCGGCTGCCCCTGCCCCAGTACCTCATCGAGCAGGGCGAGACCCGGATCAAGGCGGGCCTGCCGGCCGACTGGACGCTGCTCGACGCCCAGCGCGAGCTCTTCGAGGCCGCGGGCGTGCGCGACGACCTGACGCGGGCCGAGTTCCTGGCCGACCACGGCGACCCGAAGCAGGCCGTCGAGCACGCCAGGGCCGAGTACGCCCGCAACCCGAACCTCGTCGCCGCCGACGCCCTGGCATGGGCGCTGCACAAGGCGGGCAGATCTGCCGAGGCGCTCCGCTACGCCAAGGAGGCCACCGCCACCGGCTGGCGGAACCCGCTGATCACCTACCACCGCGCCAAGATCGAGCAGGCACTCGGCCGCGACGCGCGGGTGGACCCCGGCTTCGACCCGGCGCTGTCCGCACTGGCGAGGTTCTCATGAGGGCGGTCCGGCTCGCCCTGGCGGCCCTGCTCCTCACGCTGTCCGCGACCGTCCTGCTCACGGGCACGGCCCAGGCCCGGACAGGGACGGCCCTCCACCCGCTCGGGTGGTTCACCGTCAACCACTACAACGGCCTGCGGGTCTCGCCCTCCCAGGTGCGCAACCACGCCGTAGTGGACCTGGCCGAGCTGCCGACCCGGCAGGCAAGGCCGGAGGTCGACGCCGCCTACGCCACCCGCCGCTGCGCCGCCCTGGCGAGCGCCCAGCGGCTGGAGGTGGCCGGCCGGGCGGTGCCGTGGCGCGTGACCGGCTCCGCGTTCGCCTACGCCCCCGGAGAAGGGGGCCTGGAGACCAGCCGCCTGTCCTGTGAGCTCGTGGCGGAAGTCCGCGCCTCGGGGGCCGTGAGGTTCACCGACGGGTTCGAGCAGGACAGGATCGGCTGGCGCGAGATCACCGCGATCGGGGACGGCGTGCGCCTGACCGGCTCCTCGGTGCCCGGGACCAGCATCAGCCAGGAGCTGTGGGCCTACCCCGACGACCTGCTGTCGGCCCCGCTCGACCAGCGCGTGGCCACGTTCACCGCCTCGGGTCCCGCCCTGGGCCTGCCCGCCGGCCCCGAGGCCCCCACCGGCGGCACGCCGTCCGGCGGGAGCGGGCTCGGCGTCGAGATCGGCGGCCCGCTCGGCGAGGCGCTGTCCGCCCTGGACCGGACGTTCACGGAGCTGATCGGCTCGGACTCGCTGACGGTGCCGCTGGGGCTGCTGGCGGTGGGGCTGGCCGTGATGCTCGGGGCCGGGCACGCGCTGATCCCCGGGCACGGCAAGACCATCATGGCGGCGTACCTGGCGGGTCGCCGCGGCCGCCCGCGCGACGCGCTGGTGGTGGGCGCGACGGTGACGGCCACGCACACGGCAGGGGTGCTGGTGGTGGGGCTGCTGCTGACGGTGTTCACGGCGCTGGCCGGGGAGTCGGTGCTGGCCTGGCTGGGGGTGGCCAGCGGCGTGCTGATCGCCGCCATCGGCCTGCGCCTCCTCCTCAACTCCCGCCGTCCCTCCCCGCACGGGCACGGGCACGGCCACGGGCACGGCCACGGGCACGGGCATGGGCATGGGCATGGGCACGGGCATGGGCATGGGCACGGGCATGGGCACGGGCATGGGCATGGGCACGGGCATGGGCACGGGGGTGACGAGCAGGGGCCGGACTCCGGCAAGAGCAAGCGGGCGGGCCTGATCGGGCTCGGGGTCGCGGGCGGCCTCGTCCCCAGCCCTTCGGCCCTCATCGTGCTCCTCGGCGCCATCGCGCTCGGCCGGACGTGGTTCGGCGTGGCGCTGGTGACCGCCTACGGCGTCGGCATGGCCGCCACCCTCACCGTCACGGGCCTGCTGCTGGTCAAGCTCGTGGACCGGCTGGAAGCCCGCGCCTCGGCCGGCCGGCGCCTGGCGGCCAGGGTCTCGGGCCTGGCTCCGCTGGGCACGGCCGCCATGGTCGTCCTGCTGGGGGCGGGCCTGGCCCTGCGCTCGGTGGCGTCCCTCTAGTCGAGCTCCGGGACGTCGTCGGAGTCGTAGTCGACGTCACCGTCGTCGGCCCGGCGCAGCTTGATGTCGTCTATCCAGCCCTGCGCGAACCGCCGGATCTCCTTGACCCGTTCCTCGTCCAGGCCGTAGGCCTCGAACCCCTCGTCGCCCATCAGGTCGACGAACTCCAGCCGCATGAGCAGCTCGTGCACCGAGAAGTGCTCGTGGTGCACGGCGGCGAGCCGTTCGAGCGCCCGGTAGGTGTACAGATGGGAGACGGCGGCGACGTCGATGACATCGCGCGGGAGGCAGCGCTCGTGCAGGGCACGCATCTTCAGGCCGACGGCGTCGTCCAGACCGAGCACCCCGACCGTCCCGCAGGTGACGGGCCGCTGCTGCAGTGCCTCGCGCATGAGGTCGAACTCGCAGGTCTCGCCCGTCGCGGGGTCCTCCACCATCAGCCGGCCCATGCGCGGCGTGATCTCGATGACCGAGGTGCGCAGCCCGGCCGCGTGGAAGGCTCCCACCACGCCCTCGGCCACGTCGGGCAGAGGGATCTCCGCGCCGGTCGCGAAGTCGAGATCCCTGCTGGGCCGATCGGTGAACCCGTGCGCTCTGATGGCGTAACCACCCGCGAGCACCAGCCCGAAACGCTCGCACATCGGCGCGACGGCATCGAGCAGCCGCTCCTGGAAAGGCGGCAGGCGCATCAGACGGCCGCCTCCCGCCACAGCGGGAGCTTCTTCTCCCAGGCGTGACGGTAGGCCGGCCCGAGCCCCCTGCGCAGCAGTGCCCAGTCACCCCTGAGGTGGCCCGCGTTGAGGTAGGTCTCGTAGTCGGTCCTGCACCCTGTCGTGATCACGATGCGGTACATCGACATCCGGATCATGGGTTCGGCGAGGTCGAACTCGGTCATCCCCGACCACACCAGGTGCGGTGGCAGGGGCACCACCCCCTCGGCCGGACCACGAAGGTCGCCCAGGGAACCAGGGATCTTCTCGTCCAGTCCTTCGTACCGCGAGGGGAGCGCCATGGCTCAAGTATGCCGACGACCCCGCCGCGTGGAAGGCAGATCATGACGCCCGGACAGGAACTCCTGGAACGCGATCTTCGCCCTGATCACCGGCCTGCGCCACCGCTCCTCCCGATGGATCGCCCGGGCCATCTTCCTGGGCGACCGCCTGGCGAAGAACCAGTGGGCCCACGGCGACCCCGGCCGCGCCAGCCGGATCGCCCCCACCAGCAACATCGGCGGCACGAACAGCCCGGCCATCCCCGTCCAGATCTTCCCCTTGAGCAGCGTGACGACGGCCAGCGCCAGGTTGGCCACGATCAGCGCGGCGGGGTTGACCGGGGTGCCGTAGTCCCAGGTGAGCGGGCGCAGCCCGATGAGGAGCAGCCCGGTCACGGCGACCGCGATGAAGACCGCGTCGACCGAGGTGCGCCCCTCCTCCTCCCAGTACACGTCGTGCAGGTGCAGGATGAGCGCGAACTCGTCCAGCACCAGCGCCGACCCGACGCCGAACACGGAGGCCGCGACGGCGGTGCCGATCTGGGAGCCGGGCGAGACGATGAGCGTGACCCCGCCCACTAACATCAGCACCACGCCGAACACCACGTGGTGGATGTGCATCTCGCCCACGTTGACGTTGCGGAACCAGCCGATCTTCGCCCTGATCAGCCGCACGTTGATGCGGGTGGCGATGAAGGCGGCGATGAGCATGACGAAGTAGCAGAACAGCGGGAGCCGTCCCGTGGCGACGATGCTTTGCTGAAACCAGTTGCCCATATGACCCTGGTTCTGATGGTACGAGGCCCGCGGAAGTTCCCGGGCTCAGGACAGGAACGCCCTTAACAGCGCGGCCGTCCCCTCCAGGTGCTCGGCCACGGCCTGGCGGGCCGCCTCGGGGTCCCCGGCGAGGATGGCGTCCACGATGGCCTGGTGCTGCACGGCGGCGTGGTCGAGGTTGACCTGCAGCATCGGGATGGCGTTGAGCAGGTCGCTGACCCGCGAGCGGGCGTCGGCGCAGGTGGTGGCGAGCAGGGTGGAGCCGGTGAGCTCCGCGATGGACAGGTGGAAGGCCGTGTCGAGGCGGCGGTAGTCCTCCAGCCCCGCCCCGTTCAGCTCGGCGAGCCGGCGCGTGAGCACGGCCCGCCTGTCCTCCGCGAGCTCGGAGGCGGCCAGCACCTGGGCCGCGCCGCACTCCACGGCGAGCCGGAAGGTCAGCGCGTCCGACAGCTCGGCCATGCCCATCTCGTTGACGGCCTGGCGCAGGTCGCCGGCGTCCGGCTTGGGCGGCACGTACGTGACGAACGCTCCTCCGTACCGCCCTCGCCGTACGTCGAGGTAGCCGGCGTCGGACAGCGCGCGGATGGCCTCGCGCAGCGTCACCCGGCTGATGCCGAGCTGGACGGCCAGCTCGCGCTCGGGGGGCAGCTTGTGACCGGGCGGGACCACGCCCAGCTTGATCGCCTGGAGCAGCCGTTCCACGGTCTCCTCGAAGGCGTTGCCCGCCCTGACAGGGCGCAACACCGTCATCAAACGCGCCGACTCGTCCAACGTGTCCTCAGGTCTTGACAAGCGATCCCGCCATGCTGATCAATGGTCTGAGACTAGCCCAATTAACGGGAAAGCGCTTCAGGCCAGATCGGAGCTGCGCAGCGTGGACGATCGAGCGAGCACCGGGTTCCTTTCCGTCGCCGAGCTGCGCGACGAGGTGGCGGCGGGCCGCATCGACACCGTGCTCCTGGCGATCGCCGACATGCAGGGCAGGTTGCAGGGCAAGAGGCTGTCGGCGCGCTACTTTCTCGACGAGGTGCTGCACCACGGCTCCGAGGGCTGCAACTACCTGCTGGCGGTGGACGTCGACATGAACACCGTCCCGGGTTACGCGATGTCGTCCTGGGATCGCGGGTACGGCGACTTCGTGATGAAGCCGGACCTCGGCACGCTGCGCCGGGTGCCGTGGCACGAGGGGACCGCGATGGTGATGGCCGACCTGGCCTGGGAGGAGGGCGGCGACGTGACCGCCTCCCCGCGCCAGGTGCTGCGCAGGCAGCTCGCCCGGCTCGCCGACCGGGGGCTGGCCGCGTACGTCGGCACGGAGCTGGAGTTCGTCGTCTACGACGACAGCTACGAGGACGCCTGGCGGCGCGCGTACCGCGACCTGACCCCCGCGAACCTCTACAACGTCGACTACTCCCTGCTGGGCACCGCCCGCGTCGAACCGCTGCTGCGGCGCATCAGGCGCGGGATGGAGGGCGCCGGCCTCTACGTCGAGTCCGCCAAGGGCGAGTGCAACCTGGGCCAGCACGAGATCGCCTTCCGCTACGACGAGGCGCTGCGCACCTGCGACAACCACGTGATCTACAAGACCGGCGCCAAGGAGATCGCCGCCCAGGAGGGCAGGTCGATCACGTTCATGGCCAAGCCGAACCAGCGCGAGGGCAACTCCTGCCACATCCACGTCTCCCTGCGGAGCGTCGACGGGGATCCGGTGATGGCGGGCGAGGGGCCGTACGGGCTCTCGCCGCTAGGGGCCCGCTTTGTCGCGGGCCAGCTCGCCTGCATGCGGGAGCTGACCCTCCTGTACGCCCCCAACATCAACTCCTACAAGCGGTACGTGCCGGGCAGCTTCGCCCCCACGGCCGTCAAGTGGGGCGTGGACAACCGCACCTGCTCGCTGCGGCTCGTCGGCCACGGGAGCTCGCTGAGGGTGGAGAACCGGGTGCCGGGCGGCGACGTGAACCCGTACCTGGCGGTGTCGGCGCTGGTCGCGGCCGGGCTGCACGGCATCGACGCCGAGCTGCCGCTGGAGGACCCGTACGACGGCAACGCCTACGACTCCGGCGCCGAGACCGTCCCGCACACGCTGCGCGACGCGCTGGCGCTGTTCGAGGGGTCGAAGCTGGCACGCGAGACGTTCGGCGAGGACGTGGTGGAGCACTACGCGAACAACGCGCGGGTGGAGCTGGCCGCGTTCGACGCGGCGGTGACGGATTGGGAGCTGTTCCGTGGTTTCGAACGGATGTGACGGGAGCGCATGAAGATCGTCAACCCGGCGACGGAGGAAGTCGTCGCCGACGTCGAGCTCGCCGGCGCGGCCGAGGTCGACCGGGCCGTGGAGCGTGCCAGGAAGGCGCAGGCGGCCTGGCGCGAGGTGGCGCCGGGCGACCGGGCGCGGCTGCTGCGCAGGTTCGCCGGCCTGGTGGACGAGCACGGGGAGGAGCTGGCGCGGCTGGAGCTGACGAACGCCGGGCACACCATCGGCAACGCCCGGTGGGAGGCCGGCAACGTCCGCGACGTGCTGCACTTCTACGCCGGCGCGCCCGAGCGGAACCACGGCAAGCAGATCCCGGTGCCGGGCGGCGTGGACCTCACCTTCCAGGAGCCGCTGGGCGTCGTCGGGATCATCGTGCCGTGGAACTTCCCCATGGTGATCATGATGTGGGGCGTGGCCCCGGCTCTCGCGGCGGGTAACACGGTGATCGTGAAGCCCGCCGAGTGGACTCCGCTGACCGCGCTGAGGCTGGCAGAGCTGGCCCTGGCGGCGGGCCTCCCCGAGGGGGTGCTCCAGGTCCTGCCTGGAGCAGGGGAGGTCGCGGGGGCCCGCCTGGTGGAGCATCCCGGCGTGGCCAAGATCGTGTTCACCGGCTCGACCGAGGTGGGCAAGGAGATCGCCGCCAAGGCGGCGGCGCAGGTCAAGCGGGTCACCCTGGAGCTGGGTGGCAAGTCCGCGAACATCGTCTTCGCCGACGCCGACCTGGACAAGGCGGCGCGGACAGCGCCCTACGCCGTGTTCGACAACGCGGGGCAGGACTGCTGCGCCCGATCCAGGATCCTGGTCCAGGCGAGCGTGTACGACGCGTTCATGGAGCGCCTGAGCGAGGCCGTGCGCGGCGTGGTGGTCGGCGACCCCCTCGACGAGGCCACCGAGATGGGCCCCCTGATCAGCGCCGAGCACCTCGAACGCGTCCGCGGCTTCGTCGACGGCGCTCCCTACCTGCAAGGCTCCTGCCCGCAGGGCAAGGGCTACTGGTTCCCGCCGACCGTCCTGACCCCCGAGGTCACCGACCGGGCGTTCACCGAGGAGATCTTCGGGCCCGTGGTGTCGGTGGTCAGGTTCGAGGACGAGGCGCAGGCCGTACGGATCGCCAACGACACCCCCTACGGCCTGAGCGGCTCCATCTGGACCCGCGACGTCGGGCGGGCGCTGCGCGTGGCCAGGGCCGTCGAGTCGGGCGCCCTGTCGGTGAACTCCCACTCCTCGGTCCGCTACTGGACCCCGTTCGGCGGCTTCAAGCAGTCCGGCCTCGGCAGGGAGCTCGGCCCTGACGCGCTGGCGGCGTTCACCGAGACCAAGAACGTCTTCATCTCAACGGAGTGAGTGCACACATGCAGCGGTTGCAGGATCGGGTGGCGGTCATCACCGGCGCGGGCAGCGGCATCGGGCTGGCCACGGCCCGCCGCCTGGCCGACGAGGGCGCCAGGGTGGTCTGCGCGGACGTCGACGAGGAGGCCGGCGTCAAGGCCGCGGCCGAGGTGGGCGGCCTGTTCGTCAAGGCCGACGTGACCAGCGAGGACGACGTCGTCAGGATGTTCCGGACGGCCTTCGACACCTACGGCAGCGTGGACGTGGCCTTCAACAACGCCGGCATCTCGCCGCCCGACGACGACTCGATCCTGGAGACCGGCCTCGACGCCTGGCGCCGCGTCCAGGAGGTGAACCTGACCAGCGTCTACCTGTGCTGCAAGCACGTCATCCCGTACATGCGCCGCCAGGGCAAGGGCTCGATCATCAACACCGCGTCGTTCGTGGCCGTGATGGGGTCGGCGACCTCGCAGATCTCCTACACCGCCTCGAAGGGCGGGGTGCTGGCGATGTCGCGGGAGCTGGGCGTGCAGTTCGCCAGGGAGGGCATCCGGGTCAACGCGCTGTGCCCCGGCCCCGTGAACACGCCGCTGCTGCAGGAGCTGTTCGCCAAGGATCCGGAGCGGGCGCAGCGGCGGCTGGTGCACGTGCCCGTGGGCCGCTTCGCCGAGGCTTCGGAGATCGCGGCCGCGGTGGCGTTCCTGGCCAGCGACGACGCCTCGTTCATCACGGCCAGCGAGTTCCTGGTGGACGGCGGCATCTCCGGCGCCTACGTCACGCCGCTGTAGGTGATGGTCATGGGTCCCGTCATCGGCATCACGTGTTACGCCGAGACCGCCTCGTTCACGGTCTGGCAGGACACCCGCGCCGCGCTGCTGCCGTACACGTACGTGGAGCAGGTCGTGCGGGCGGGCGGCCAGCCGGTCCTGCTGCCGCCGGCCGGCGAGCCGGCCGGGCTGGTACGCCGCCTGGACGGGCTGGTCCTGGCCGGGGGCGGCGACATCGATCCGGCGCGGTACGGCGCGCGGCCGCACGAACGCAGCGGCTACGTCAGGAGGTTCCGGGACGAGGCGGAGTTCGCCCTGCTCGGGGCGGCCCTCGACGCCGGGCTGCCCTTCCTCGGCGTCTGCCGCGGCCTCCAGGTGCTCAACGTGGCCCTCGGCGGCAGCCTGCACCAGCACCTGCCCGACGTGGTCGGCCACACGGAGCACTGCCCGGGGCCCGGCGTCTTCGGGCACCTGCCCGTCACCCCGGTCCCCGGCACCGGCCTGGCCAAGGTGCTGGGCGAGGAGCCGGTGCCGGTGCCGCACTACCACCACCAGTCCGTGGACCGGCTCGCCCCCGGCCTGACGGTCACCGCCACCACCGAGGACGGCACGATCGAGGCCGTGGAGTCCTCCGGGGCGTTCACCATGGCCGTGCAGTGGCATCCGGAGGCGGGCGAGGACCACGCGCTGTTCGAGGCGCTCGTCCAGGCCTGCTGAGCACGACGCCCAAGCCGGTCGGGGGTCACCCGACCGGCTTGAGCACCCCCTCCAGGGAGATGACGTCGGCCCCGTGCTCGTCCTCCAGCCGCTGCCTCAGCTCGTCGGTGGCCACCCACGCCGAGACCCGCACCAGGTTGGCGAGCTCGTCGGCCCCGACAGAGATGATCTCCGCGCCCTGCTTGCCCAGCTCGTCCTCCAGATCCCGCTGGACGGCCCGTAGCTCGGCCTCCGTACGCTCGGCGCCGCTCAGGCACAGCGCGCCGCCCCACACCTCGCGGATCCAGCTCTCCCGCGCCGCCAGGTCGCCGGTGAAGCGCAGGTTGAGCACGTAGTTGTGCGCGTCCATCTCCATCTGTTCCTCGGGATGCTCCGGCTCCGGGGTGAACCGGTCGAGCCAGGAGCCCGCGTAGTCCTGGGCCGACCTGGCCCGTGCGAGCGCGTCCTTCATGGTCTGCTCCGTCGCCCTGGCCGGATCGGCGGGCCGCCAGCCGCCCTCGGGCTCCGGGCAGGGGCTGGCGAAGCGGTCGCCCTTGTCCGGCTCCTCGACGGGCTCGCCCGGCGGCTCCGTCAGGGTCAGCCGCGTGCCGTCCCAGGTGCCGACCAGCCGGTACCGGCCCCACTTCACCCCGTTCAGCGACTCGTGCGCCACCTTGCCCCAGTCCAGGCCCACCACGTCGGGCCCCTCGCACTGCGGCGGGTTCGACTCCATCACGACGTTGCAGAGCTGCGGCCCGTGCCCGCCGCCTTCGAGCACGGTCATGCTCGCCGTGTAGCGGGCCGGCGCGGACGGCTGCGCACCGCAGGACGCCACGGTCATCAGAGCCAGGATCCCCAGTAACGGACGCATACCTTCAAGACGTGATCGCTCCCCCCGTGGTTCACGTACGGCCCGGGACGCGACAACAGCCCCGTAACGGCACTAGGCTGACGGACATCACCGTCGAAACCGCGCGGGAGAGCACCCTGGCAGCCGGTCAGGGTCCCTGAAGGAGCAAGCCCTCCCCGCGAACCTCTCAAGGAAAAGGACCGCGCGGACGAGGTGTCCTCTGGAAAGCAGGCCCGTGGGCCTCGCCGAAGGTGAAAGTCCGGCAAAAGTCGGGCGAAGCTCTCAGGCATCGATGACAGAGGGGGAGGATGCTGGCATCCACTCCTGTCCCGAGGTGCGACAAATGTCCCGACCGACACCGCTACGCGACGTTCACGAGAGCCTCGGCGCCACCCTCACCGACTTCGCCGGGTGGCTCATGCCGCTCCGGTACGGCAGCGAGTCCGCGGAGCACCGGGCCGTCCGCGAGGCGGCCGGGCTGTTCGACCTCTCGCACATGGGCGAGATCTTCCTGACCGGGCCGCAGGCGGGCCAGGCGCTGGACTACGCGCTGGTCGGGCACCTGTCGGCGCTGACGCCAGGCCGCGCCAGATACACCATGATCGTGAACGAGCGCGGCGGCGTGCTCGACGACCTCATCGTCTACCGGCTCGGTGACGAGGAGTTCATGGTCGTGGCCAACGCCTCGAACTACCAGAAGGTCGCCGGCGAGCTGCGGGAGCGCGCGAAGTCGTACGACGCGGTGGTGGATGACCGTTCGGACCAGTACGCGCTGATCGCCGTCCAGGGCCCGCGCGCCCAGGAGATCCTCGCCACGCTCACCGACGCCGACCTCGACGGGCTCAAGTACTACGCGGGCCTGCCCGGACAGGTGGACGGCCGGCAGGCGCTGATCGCCCGTACCGGGTACACCGGCGAGGACGGGTTCGAGCTGTTCGTGGCGAACCAGGACGCCGTGCCGCTCTGGCACGCGATCACGGCGGCCGGCGAGCCGCACGGGCTCAGGCCCGCGGGCCTGTCCAGCCGCGACACGCTCCGGCTCGAGGCCGGCATGCCGCTGTACGGCAACGAGCTGAGCGCCGAGCTCACTCCGTTCGACGCGGGGCTGGGCAGGGTGGTGAAATTCGACAAGCCGGGCGACTTCGTCGGCAGGTCGGCGCTCGAGGCGGTCAAGGACGACACGCCGCGGCGCAGGCTCGTCGGCCTGGTGGCGCGGACCCGCCGGGTGCCGCGCCACGGTTACCCGGTCACCAAGGACGGCGTCGTCGTCGGCGAGGTCACCAGCGGTGCGCCCTCCCAGACCCTGGGAAAGCCCATCGCGATGGCCTACGTGGACACCGGCGCCGAATCAGGCCTGGCCGTGGACATCCGGGGCAGCCATGAACCTATGGACCTGGTTGAGCTGCCCTTTTACAGGAGGAACAAGTGAGCAACATCCCTGACGACCTGAGCTACACCAAGGAGCACGAGTGGGTGGCCGGGCTGGACGACAGCGCCACCGTGACGGTCGGCGTCACGGCCTTCGCCGCCGAGTCCCTTGGTGACGTCGTCTTCGTGCAGCTTCCCGAGGTCGGCACGACCGTCGAGCAGGGCGACTCCGTCGGCGAGGTGGAGTCGACCAAGTCCGTGAACGAGATCTACGCCCCGGTGGGCGGCGAGGTCACCGAGGTGAACCAGTCCGTCGTGGACGACCCGGGCCTGGTCAACAGCGACCCGTACGGCGAGGGCTGGATGTTCAAGGTGCGCGTGGCAGGCGACCCCGAGGACCTGCTGTCGCCCGAGGAGTACACCGCTCTCACCTCGGGCGAGTCCTGATGTAACCGCCGGGGCCCGCGCGGGCCCCGGCCTCTCGAGAAGGGCGCACATCAATGGCGATCAGCGTCTTCGACCTCTTCAAGATCGGCATCGGCCCGTCGAGCTCCCACACGGGCGGCCCGATGGCGGCGGCGCACAAGTTCGTGCGCGGCCTGCACGAGGACGGCCTGCTGGAGCGCGTGGCACGCGTGGAGGCCATCCTGTACGGCTCGCTCGGCCTGACCGGCAAGGGCCACGGCAGCGACAAGGCGGTCCTGCTCGGCCTGTCCGGCGAGAAGCCCGAGCTGGTGGACGTGGACACCGTCGACGCCCGCATCGCCGGGATGCGCGAGTCGGGCACCGTCAAGCTCTACGGCACCCGCGAGATCCCCTTCGTCGTCGGCGAGCACCTCGTCTTCGAGCGCAAGATCTCCCTGCCCGAGCACCCGAACGGCATGCGCTTCACCGCCTTCGACGCCTCCGGCGAGCGGCTCAGGGAGAAGGTCTACTTCTCGGTCGGCGGCGGCTTCGTCGTGGACGAGAAGGCCACCGGCGCCGACCGCATCAAGCCCGACGACACCGTGCTGCCCTACCCCTTCACCACCGGCGAGGAGCTGCTCAAGCACTGCTCGAACACCGGCCTGTCGATCTCCGCCCTGATGCTGGAGAACGAGAAGGCGTTCGGCCGCACCGAGGAGGAGATCCGCCAGGGCCTGCTGCGCCTGTGGCAGGTCATGTCCGAGTGCGTGCGCCGCGGCATCTCCAAGGAGGGCGTGCTGCCGGGCGGGCTCAAGGTCAAGCGCCGCGCCAACCAGCTCCACCGCCGCCTGCAGTCCGAGCCGCCGGAGAAGGATCCGTTGCAGGCCATGGACTGGGTCACGCTGTTCGCCCTGGCGGTCAACGAGGAGAACGCCGCCGGCGGCCGCATCGTCACCGCCCCCACCAACGGCGCCGCCGGCATCATCCCGGCCGTCCTGACCTACTACACCCGCTTCGTCCCGCACGCCGACGACGACGGCGTGGCCCGCTTCCTCCTGACGGCCGGCGCGATCGGCGTGCTGTTCAAGGAGAACGCCTCGATCTCGGGCGCCGAGGTGGGCTGCCAGGGCGAGGTGGGCTCGGCCTGCTCGATGGCCTCCGCCGCGCTCACGGAGGTGCTCGGGGGCACGCCCGAGCAGGTGGAGAACGCCGCCGAGATCGGCATCGAGCACAACCTGGGCCTGACCTGCGACCCTATCGGCGGCCTCGTCCAGATCCCGTGCATCGAGCGCAACGCCGTGGCCTCCAACAAGGCCATCACGGCGGCCCGCATCGCGCTGCGCGGCGACGGCAAGCACTACGTGGCGCTGGACAAGGCCATCAAGACGATGCGGGACACCGGGCGGGACATGCTCGACAAGTACAAGGAGACCTCGCGCGGCGGGCTCGCCGTCAACGTCATCGAGTGCTAGCGCCGCACGTGGAGCCGCACCACCGTGGGGGTCTCGTCGTCGCGGACCTCACGCCGGACGCGGCCCACGATGTCCTGGTCCAGCTTGCTCACCACCGCGCCCACGTCGGCCGCCGCCGGGCAGGTCAGGCCGATGCGCAGGCCGTCCTCGGCGACCCGCACCCCCGTCCTGCTCAGCCCGTCCACGCCCTTGAGCCCGACGAACAGCATGGCCGTGCCGGTGCCGTTGTGGGTGCCGCGGCGGCCCCAGCCCAGGCCGACCAGCAGCCAGCGCAGCGCGACCAGGGCCAGCAGCAGCAGGCCCAGCGCGAGGAACCACAGCGGCCACGGGTCCTGCGCCAGCGCGCGGTGCGCCGGGCCGGGCAGGACCTTGGCGGTGGGCGGAAGGTCGAAGAAGCGGTCGTGGCCGCGTAGCCACGCGTACCCTCCGGCCCCCAGCAGCGTCGCCCCGACGATGGCCAGGCCGGCGCGGTTACCCGCGTACTGACGCATCACACAGCCCCCTCCCGGCCGGCGTGGTGCTCGCGCGGCCCCTTCCGGCCGGCGTGGCACTCGCGCGGCCCCTTCCGGCCGGCGTGGTGAAAGACGGCCGGCGCGGGCTCACGCGCCCCTCCTGCGCAGGCGTACCACGACCTCGCCCGTGCCCAGCGTGCCGACGCCCGCCAGGCGGTCGCCCACGGCGGTGCCGACCTGCCTGAGCATCTGGCCGGTGCTCTCCGCGCCGGTCGTGACCGTGACCTCGATGGTGCGCCGGCGCAGCCGTACGCGGGCCCGGTCCACGCCCGCCACCTGCTGCGCCGCCGCGCACAGCGTGCGGCGCAGGCCCGAGCGGGTGATGCCGATGACGATCAGCGGGTCGGAGGTCTCCACCGGCACCAGCCCCGCGCGGCCCGGCACGATCGCCAGCAGCAGCATGAGCGTGCCGGCCCCCGCCGCGACCAGGGCCGCGGTGGCCGTGTCGGGCCAGGTGGTCCTGCCCGCGAGCTCGACCACCTCGTTCACCGGGACCCAGCCGAGCGGCGCGCCGAGCAGCGCCGACACCACCTCGGCCGCGGTCGCCCCCAGCCCGGCGGCCAGCGTGAGCGCGACCAGGGCTCCAGGGACGGTGCGAGCCGGCCTGAGCACCCTGCGCGCCCGGCGCAGCCCGGTGTCCCGCGGGGCGACGACGGCGCCGGGCAGAATCTGCTGAAGCGTGGTCATCACAACGACAGACGTACATGCACCCCGCATGGCCTGAACCGCGTCCTCGCCGCCGATTTGCCCGAACATTACGGGGACGGCGACTAACGCGAACAAGTCTCATGTTATTTTGCCCGTTATGCGGTTACGCTGCCGGTATGGATGACCGCCAGCGCTACGACCGCGCCACAGCGGCCCTCGAACCCCCGTTCGCCGTCGTCGACCTCGCCGCCCTGCGGGCCAACGCGGCGGACCTCGTACGCCGGGCCGCGGGCAAGCCCATCAGGGTGGCCAGCAAGTCCATCCGCAGCCGCGCCCTGCTCGAACGTGTCCTGGCCATGGACGGCTTCCGCGGCGTCATGGCGTACACGCTGCCCGAGGCGCTCTGGCTGGCCGCGAACGGCATCACCGACATCCTCGTGGCCTACCCCACGGCCGACCGGCACGCGCTGGCCGCCCTGGCGGGGGACGCGCGCGCAGCCGGGCACATCACCGTGACCGTCGACTCGGCCGCCCACCTCGACTACATCGAGGCGGCCGTGGCCGATGTCCGCCCGCGTGCCGAGCTCCGGCTCTGCCTCGACCTCGACGCCGCCTACGTCGCCTTCGGCCGCAGGGCCGGCGCCCTGCGCTCCCCCGTCCGCGAGCCGCACGAGGCCGCCGACCTGGCCGCCGAGATCGCCAAGCGGCCGGGGTTCAGGCTGGTGGGGCTGCTGGCCTACGAGGCGCAGATCGCCGGCGTCGGCGACGCCCCGCCCTCGAACGCCGCCCGCGCCCGCCTCATCCGGCTCATGCAGGCCCTCTCGGCCCGCGAGCTCATCCTGCGCCGCGGCCGAGTCGTGAACGCCGTGCGCCAGTTCGCCGACCTCGAGTTCGTCAACGGCGGCGGCACCGGCTCGGTGGAGCTCACCACGCGCGAGAAGGCCGTCACGGAGCTGGCGGCCGGCTCGGGCTTCTTCCACCCGCGGCTGTTCGACTTCTACCGCCGCTTCACCGGGCGCCCCGCCGCGCTGTTCGCCCTGCCGGTGGTGCGGCGGCCAGGGCCGGGCACGGTGACCGTGCTCGGCGGCGGCTACCTCGCCTCCGGGCCTCCGGGGCCGGCCCGCGCGCCCCAGCCGTACCTGCCGGCCGGGCTTCGTTACGCGCCCGAGGAGGGCGCGGGCGAGGTGCAGACGCCGCTGCTCGGCCAGGCGGCCGAGGACCTGCGGCTCGGCGACCGGGTGTGGTTCAGGCACGCCAAGGCGGGCGAGCTGTGCGAGCACTTCGACGCGCTGCACCTCGTCGACGGCGACACCGTGGTGGAGCCCGTCCCGACCTACCGGGGCGAGGGCCGCACGTTCCTCTAGCGGCTCCGGCGTTCCAGCAGCGCCGACGTTCCAGCGGCTCCGGCGTTCTAGCGACGCCTGCGCCGGCGGCGCCACAGCACGACGGCCGCCCCCACGACCAGCACCGCGCCGACCCCGATCAGCAGCGGCCCCAGCTCCGGCCGCTCGTCGTCCCAGACCCGCTCGGGGTCGTCGCCGAACTCGACCGGCCGCGGCGTCACCCCGAGCGCGTCGCCCACGGACGCCACGAAGTGACCGGCCCTGCTCTTGACGTCGGCCACCGTACGCTCGGCGACCCGCTTGGGGCTCACCCGGTCGGCAATGGCGTCGACCGTGTGCGCCAACTCCGCGCGCGTCCGTGCGATCCGCCGCTCCAGCTCGTCGGGATCGGTGTCAGCCATGGCTCTCCTTTCGACCGTACGCGGGCCCCGCGCCGCGTGCCGAGCGGGCTCCGTCCGTTCTGGTCGTGATCAGTCTGTCAGGTCGGCGCGTCGGACGGCACAACGGCCGGGCCGGTAGGTTGGCGGGAAGAACGTAGGAGGGCCCATTGACCGAGACCAGACTCACGCCCGGCGACGCCGCGCCGGAGTTCACGCTACCCACCGCCGACGGCGGCACCATCTCGCTCGACACCTTTCGCGGCAAGCGGGTGATCCTCTATTTCTACCCTGCCGCCATGACTCCGGGCTGCACCAAGCAGGCCTGCGACTTCCGCGACAACCTCGCGCAGCTCACGGCCGAGGGTTTCGCCGTCCTCGGCGTGTCGAAGGACAAGCCGGCCAAGCTCGCCAAGTTCGCCGAGCGTGACGCGCTGACCTTCCCGCTGCTGTCCGACCCCGACCTGGCGGTGCACCAGGCGTACGGGGCGTACGGCACGAAGAAGCTGTACGGGAAGGAGGTCGTGGGGGTGATCCGGTCGACGTTCGTCATCGACGGCGACGGGAAGGTGGAGCAGGCGCTCTACAACGTGAAGGCGACCGGGCACGTGGCCTCGCTCAAGAAGAAGCTCGGCCTGTCCTGACCGCCGCTCGGGCCCTCCGCCCAGGAGGGCCCGGACGATCGTCTTCTCTGCGCGCAAACGCTTCCGGCTCGCATGCGGAGCGCTAAACTTGTGTCCGGCCCGCTGCGGCGGGAAAGGCGCGGGCGTGGCGAAATGGCATACGCGGCAGGTTTAGGTCCTGTTGGTGGAGACACTGTGGGGGTTCGAGTCCCCCCGCCCGCACACCTGTCAGCCCCGGTAGGCAGGCTCCGGTTCCAGCTGCTCCGCCGGCTCGTCGGGCAGCACCTCGGCAGGCGGCGGCAGCACACAGTAGCCGTGGTCCTCACCCGCGTAACAGCCCGGCCCCTGCAGCCTGGGCTCCCAGCCGCGATGGTGCCCCCAGCCCGGAGCCTCCATCCACATCTCGTGCCGGTCGTGAGCGACGTCGTTCAGGGCCGCCACGGTGACGCCGCCGAGCAGGCCGCCGACGAGGAGCCCAGCCATCCCGGCGCCCATGACCTGGGTCCGCCTGCGGCGCAGGAAGTCGCCGAAGGGCGACGGCTCGCGCTCCCATGAGGCGGGGTCCGGCTGGGTGGGCGGGATGTAGGTGTAGGCCCGGTCGGCCTGCTCGCCGTACTTGAGCGGGGCCGGCTCGTGCAGCTCCTGGGTCGGCTCCGACGACGGGGTCGGGTCGCGCGGCGCTTCCTCTTCGCCGCGCGACCCGGCGTCGCGATCATGATCCGCCATCACGATCTCCCTTTACTCGCCCCCACAGGGGGCGCTCCCAGTAATAGAGGATGCCAAAGCCACCGTAAGCCCCATGTAAGAGCAAATCCATGTAAGACCTGGGTCGTAGTCCTACTTCCGCCTCCAGGTGGACCAATGTCCCGCTGGGCCTACATATCGTGATGATGTGTTCGGCAGGGTACGGGCGTGGTCCAGGCGCCACACGAAGCTGGCGGGCGTCCTCCGGGTGGGCCCCCTGACGTTGTTGTGCGCCCTGACGGTGGCGCCGTACGCGTCGGCGACCCCGCCGGGCGCGAGCGTCGCGCTGCACCTGGCCGGTTACCTGGGGCTGGCGGCGGCGTTGATCGTGCCGCTGTGGTGGCGGGACCGGCCGCTGACCTCGTTCGCCCTCGTGTCGCTGGTCAGTTTCGGGCAGTGGCTGGCGCAGGTCGATCTGCAGCCCGCCAACATCGCGGTGCTGGTCGCGCTGTGGGGGGTGGCCTACCAGTGCTCGTTCCGGTGGGCGCTGGCCGCGTGCCTGACGGCGGAGCTGGGGGTGTTCCTGGCGCTGCTCAACTGGGAGCTGGCGACGTTCGGGATGTTCTTCAGCGGCTCGATCTTCGTGGTCACGGTCTGGCTGACCGGCCTGTACGCCAACACGCGCCGGCGCTATCTGGAGGGCCTGGAGGAGCGCGCCGAGCGCGCCGAACGCGAGCGCGACCAGCAGGCCAGGATGGCGGCGGCGGCCGAGCGCGCCAGGATCGCCAGGGAGCTGCACGACGTGGTGGCCCACAACGTCAGCGTCATGGTGGTGCAGGCCGACGGCGCCGGCTACGCCCTGGACAGCGACCTCGACCAGGCCCGCCTGGCCGTCAGGAACATCTCCAGGACCGGCCGCGCCGCGCTCGCCGAGATGCGCAGGCTGGTGGGCGTCCTGCGCGAGAACGAGGCCGCGAGCACCGACTACACGCCCCAGCCGGGCCTGGGCCAGCTCGAGGAGCTCGTGAGCGGCTCCGCCGTGCCGGCCAGCCTGCGGGTCGGCGGCGCGCCGGCCGAGCTGCCCGAGGGCCAGCAGCTCACGGTCTACCGCATCGTGCAGGAGGCGCTGACGAACGCGCTCAAGCACGGCGGCCCCGGGGTGAAGGCCGCCGTGGAGATCGACTACCTCGGCGCCGAGCTGGTCGTCCGCGTGACGGACAACGGCCGGGGCGCGGCGGCCCAGGCGAGCCCCGGCGGGCACGGCCTGATCGGCATGCGCGAGCGCGTCGGCATGTACGGTGGCGCCGTGTCGGCGGGCCCCCGGCAGGGCGGCGGCTTCGAGGTGCTGGCCAGGTTGCCGATGGCGAAGGCGGCGTAGATGATCCGGGTGATGCTGGTCGACGACCAGGAGCTGTTGCGGGCCGGGTTCCGGATGGTGCTCGGCGCGCAGCCGGACATCGAGGTCGTGGCCGAGGCGGGCGACGGCGCCGCGGCGCTGGAGATCCTGAAGACCACCGAGGTGGACGTGGTGCTGATGGACGTCCGCATGCCCGGCATGGACGGCGTGGAGGCCACCAGGCACGTCGAAGGCCCGAAGGTGCTCATCCTGACCACGTTCGACCTCGACGAGTACGCCTTCGCGGCGGTCAAGGCGGGCGCGGCCGGGTTCCTGCTGAAGGACGTGCCGCCGGCCGACCTGGTCAACGCGATCAAGGTGGTGCACGCGGGCGACTCCGTGGTCTCGCCGACCACGCTGCGGCGGATGCTGGACCGCTTCGCCGCGCAGCTCCCGACCGACGCCCCGCTGGCGTCGGCGGCGGGCGAGCTGACGCCCCGCGAGCGGGAGGTGCTGCTCATGGTGGCGCGCGGCCTGTCGAACATGGAGATCGCGGCGCGCCTGGAGGTGGCGGAGGCGACGGTGAAGACGCATCTGGGGCGGGTGCTGGCCAAACTGGGGCTGCGGGACCGGGCTCAGGTGGTGGTCTTCGCGTACGAGGCCGGGCTGGTCGTGCCCTCGCATCGGCCGAAAGGCTGACAGGGGTCATCCACCGGCGCAGCCGAAGTCCCTCCTCAAGGCCCACAAGATTCGAGATTTCCACTCCTAGCGTGAGTCGCGGCAGCAAATCACGACAAGGAGTGAAAGTGACGCTCACTGAGACCCGGCGCCAGGCCCCGCCCGCCGTGGTGGCCACCGATCTGACCAAGGTGTACGGCCAGGGCGACACCCTGGTGCACGCCCTGCGCGGGGTGGACGTGTCCTTCGCCACCGGCGCGTTCACCGCCATCATGGGCCCGTCGGGCTCCGGCAAGTCCACGCTCATGCACTGCCTGGCCGGCCTCGACGCCGCCACGTCTGGCACGGTGCACATCGGTGACGTGGAGCTGACCGGGCTGAGCGACAAGCAGCTCACGCTGCTGCGCCGGGAGCGGATCGGCTTCATCTTCCAGGCCTTCAACCTGCTGCCCACGCTCACCGCCGAGCAGAACATCCGCCTGCCCCTCGACATCGCCGGCAACCAGGCCGACCAGGTGCTCTTCGACCGGGTGATCGAGACGGTCGGCCTGCGGGACCGGCTCTCGCACCGGCCGACCGAGCTGTCCGGCGGCCAGCAGCAGCGGGTGGCCGTGGCCAGGGCGCTCATCAGCAAGCCGCAGGTGATCTTCGCCGACGAGCCCACGGGTAACCTCGACTCCCGCAGCGGCGCCGAGGTCCTGTCCTTCCTGCGCACCTCCGTGCGCGAGCTGGGCCAGACCATCGTCATGGTCACGCACGACCCGGTGGCGGCCTCGTACGCCGACCGCGTGGTGTTCCTGCGTGACGGCGAGCTGGTCACCGAGCTCGCCGCGCCGACGCCGCAGAGCGTGCTGGACACCCTCGTCCGGCTGGAGGCGTGAGGTGCTCAGGACCACGCTGGCCGGGCTGCGCGCGCACCGGCTCAGGCTGCTGCTCACCGCGGTGGCGATCACGCTCGGGGTGGGGTTCATCGCGGGCACGTTCGTGCTGAACGACACCGTCGAGGCCGGCTTCGCCCAGCGGGTCACGGCCGACGCGGGCAAGGTGGACGTGGCCGTGCTGCCGTCGGGGAACGACGAGACGGTCCCCGAGGAGGTGCTGGAGCGCGTGCGCGCGCTGCCCGGCGTGACCGAGGCGCAGGGGCTGATCAGGGCGAGCGCGCCCGTCCTCGACAAGCGGGGCAAGGTCGCCGGCAACCTCCCCACCACGGCCCTGTCGATCGTCCGCGGCCCGCTCGACCGCACCGACGTCGTCTCAGGCACCGGCCCCGGCACCGACGACGGGGCCGCCGTCCTGGACGAGAACACCGCCAAGGCCCAGGGCTACCGGCTCGGCGACACGATCACGGTGCTCGACCACGAGCGGCGACCGCACCGGTTCAGGCTGGTCGGCCTGATCGACACCGGCGTTGACCAGATGCTCACCTACACCGGCGCGGTCGGCTTCACCCCCGCCGTCGCCCAGCGCATGACGGGCGCGAAGGGGTACGCCGAGATCGACGTGGCGGGCACGGTGTCGAAGCAGGCCGTCGCGGCGGCCGCCGGCGGCTCGTACACCGTCAAGACCGGCGCCGAGCTGGCCGACGACCTGGCCGCCGCGGCCGGCGTGGAGACCCAGATGTTCACGCTGGGCCTGCTGTTGTTCGGCGTCGTGGCGATGATGGTGGCGGCGCTGGTCATCTACAACACCTTCAACATCCTCGTCGCCCAGCGCACGCGCGAGATGGCGCTGCTGCGCTGCATCGGGGCCACGCGCGGGCAGGTGTTCGGCTCGATCGTGCTGGAGTCGGCCGTCGTGGGGTCGCTGGCCTCCGCGCTGGGCCTGCTCATCGGGTACGGCCTGGCGGCGCTCACGCTGAGCGTCCTCGGCGCGCTCGACGCCCCGCTGCCCACGGACGCGGCGGTCTCGCTCACCCCGTCCACGATCGCCATCGGCCTGGCCGTGGGGCTGGTCGTCACGGTGTGCGCGGCGCTGCTGCCCGCCCGCTCCGCCACCCGAGTGCCGCCGATCGCGGCGCTGCGCAGCCAGGCGGAGGAGCAGACGTTCCGCGCGGGCCTGGTGCGCGCCGGCTTCGCGGCGCTGTTCCTGGTGGCGGGCCTGGGCACGACGGGCTTCGGCGTGTTCGCGCTCGAACCCGGCGAGGCCGCGCTCTTCGCCGTCATGGGCGGGGGCACGCTGACCTTCCTGGCGGTGCTCATCCTGGGCCCGGTGCTGGTCAGGCCGCTGAGCGCGCTGGTGGGCTGGGTCCCGGGGCGGCTGTTCGGGGTGCCCGGCCGGCTGGCGGTGGACAACTCGGGACGCAACCCGAAGCGGGCCGCCACCACCACGGTCGCGCTGACGATCGGGGTGACGCTGATGACGCTGATCACGGTGGTCACCGCGTCCACCAGGGTGACGATGACGGCCAAGCTGGACGAGCAGTTCCCCGTCGACTACCTGCTGGCCGGCCAGGAGCGCGACTCCGTCATCCCGAGGTCCGTGGCGGGGGAGCTGCGCGGCCGGCCGGAGCTGGCCTCGGTGGCGCAGATCCGCGAGGTCCGGACGACGGTCGACGGCAAGCGCGTGGACGCGGGCACGTTCAGCGGCGGCATGGAGCCGCAGGTCTCCGCCGGCTCCATGCGCGACTTCGGCCCGGGACAGGTGGCGCTGGACGACGTCACGGCCGAGCGGCTCGGCGCCGAGGTCGGCGACACGGTCTCGATGCGGACCGAACGCGCGGGCACCGTGTCGCTGAAGGTGGTCGCGCTGCTCGACAGCTCGGAGTCGACGCTGACGCCCGTCACGGTCGCGGAGCAGCCGTTCGACTCCTACTTCGGGGCGGTGCCCGACTCGCGCGTGATGGTGACCATCGCGGATGGCGTGTCCCCGGACAGGGCCCGCGCGGTCGTGGACGCCGCCGCGGAGCCGTACCCGAACGTGCAGGTGAGCAGCTCGACGGAGGTGCGCGGGCAGTTCGACGAGACCCTCGACATGATGCTCATGATCATCACCGGGCTGCTCGGGCTGGCGATCCTGATCTCGCTGCTGGGCATCGCGAACACGCTCTCGCTCTCCGTCCACGAACGGACCAGGGAGTCCGCCCTGTTGCGGGCGCTCGGCCTCACCCGGCCGCAACTCCGGCGCATGTTGTCGGTCGAGGCGCTGGTTCTCGGGCTGATCGGGGCGCTGGTCGGGGTGGTGCTGGGGGTCGTCTTCGGCTGGGCCGCGATGCGGGCGATGCTGAGCGGGGCGCTCTTCTCGGCGCCGGTGGCGCAGATCGCGCTGTTCGTGGTGCTGTCGGGGCTGGCGGGGGTGCTGGCGGCGGTGCTGCCCGCCCGCCGGGCCGCGCGGGCCTCGATCGTGGGCTCCCTGGCCACAGGGTGACTCCGGACAGACGCCCCGAAGTCGAATAAATCCGAAAAACCCGGATAGAGGGTATCTGTGGGTCGGGCGTCTTATGGGGGCGGCGCCCGGCCTTGCTCTGCGGCGCGCCGGTGGGGCGTTCGGCCAGACCCCGCTCGGGCGGCCCGCGGAGCACGCGGCCCGGCCCCGCTCCGACGATCTCCCGGGGCGCGCGGCCGGGCCCGCAACCCCAGCGGTCAGCGCGGTGTGCGGCCGGGCCACAGCTCGGCCACGGTCTCCGGGTCGAGCAGGGGCCGGGCCACCACCTCGCCCGTCGCCCGGTCGATCACGACGCAGCCGCCCCCGGCCGTCTCCGGCAACCTGGCCGGATCGTCGGGCTCCAGGTCGCGGATCCACGCCACGTACCCGCCGTCGAACCCGAACACCCCCACCGGCAGCGCCTCGGCGGCCGGCCGCACCCCGTTGTAGTACTCCTCGGCCAGCGCCCTGGCCTCCTCCAGGTTCATCGCGGCCGCCCCCGGCGATCGAGTATCACGCAGAACACCCCGGTCACGGTCCGGTACGGCGGCTCGACCGACATGTGCCCCCGCTGGGCGTCGATCCAGATCACCTCGCCGTCGAAGTTGACCGCGTTCCAGACGTGGGAGCCACCGCCGGGCCAGCGCACCACGATGACGGCCGCGGCGCCGTGCCCGGCGTCGAGCAGCCGCCGCGCGATCAGCGGGTAGGCGTGCCGGCCCTGACCCGCGTACTGCAGGCGATGCCCCGCCCACCGCTCGATCCTGGCCACGCTCCCCTGCTCGCCGGTCAGCACAGGGCGGCCGATCCGGTCGTACTCGGGCAGCCTCGGCGCGGCCGTCGCGGGCTCGCCGTGCCAGGTGGACAGCACGGCCAGCGCGCAGTCGGCGGCGTTGGACGAGCGGAACGGGTCGTCGGCGGGGCCGCCGCCGTTGACCAGGCGCACCCAGGTGCCGCGCGGGTCGGGGAAGCGGGAGCCGGGCCGCAGCGCCTCGGCGAGATCCCGCTCCACCTGCGGGTCCGGCTGGGCGAGCCCGCCGGGCACCCCGTACGGGCGGCTGTCGGCGAGCCTGGGCGGCCGCCGGGGCCCGTCGAACCAGTCCTCCTCGGCGGCAGGCACGCCGGGCCGCGGGCCCTCGTCCAGCGCCCGGCCGGCGTCGGGCATGTCACCGGCCCGCGCCGGGTCGGCGGCCAGCTCGTAGTCGAGCCACCGCACGCCCTCGGCCACCACGGGGTTGTAGTGCCCGTCCTGAAGGGCCCACCGGACACTCGGCTTGCGCTCGTGGGACACGGCCTGCCTCCTGTCATGCTCGACGAACGATCGTAGAGGCGACGCCGTGTCAAGGGGGCGAACTCGGCGGAGATTCTCCGTCCGCGCCAAGGCTGTTACCTGCGAAAACGCCTCAAACCAGGGCTCAGGCCACCTGCACGGTGACGGAGTGCCAGCCGCTCGCGCCGTCGGGCGCGGGCGGGGCGGGCTGCTCGGTCTGGGTACGCCCGGAGGCGTCGGTCGCCCGCACCTCGATCGTGTGCCCGCCGGGGGTCGCGGCCCAGTCGATCGCCCACTGCCGCCACGTGTCGGGCCCGGGCACCTCGGCCAGCCTCGCCTCCCGCCACTGCCCGCGGTCCACCCGCACCTCCACCGCGTCCACGCCGGTGTGCTGCGCCCAGGCCACCCCGGCGATCGTGGCAGGGCCCGCCTTCAGCGAGCCGCCCTGCTTCGGCACGTCGATGCGCGACTGCGTCTTGATCGGGCCCATGGCGGACCAGCCACGCGGGGTCCAGTACGCCTGGTCCCGGTCGAACCTGGTCACCTTGATGTCCACCACCCACTTGGTGGCCGAGACGTATCCGTACAGGCCGGGCACCACCTGCCGCACGGGGAAGCCGTGGTCGACCGGGAGCACCTCGCCGTTCATCGCCACCGCGAACAGCGCGTCGCGGCCGTCCATCACCACGTCCACCGGGGTGCCGCAGGTGAAGCCGTCGGCCGAGGTGGACAGCAGCATGTCGGCGTCGGCCCGCAGCCCGGCCCGGCGCAGCACGTCGGACATCCGCGCGCCCAGCCAGCGGGCGTTGCCCACGTAGGGGCCGCCGACCTCGTTGGAGACGCAGGTCAGCGTGACGTCCGCCTCGGTGAGCGGCAGCTTCAGCAGGTCTGCGAAGGTGAGCTCGACGGGGCGGTCGACCATGCCGTGGATGCGCAGCGTCCAGTCGGCCGGGTCCACCTGGGGGACGACGAGGGCAGTGTCCACGCGGTAGAAGTCCTTGTTCGGGGTGACGAACGGCGACAGCCCGCCGATCCGCAGGTCCGCCCCTGCGGGGACGGGCCTGGCCGGAGTCGCCGCCCTGGGCAGCGTCACGCCGCCCCTCGCCGCGTCCACGGCCCGCCGCCCCCCGAGCTGCTGCCCCAGCACCGCTCCCGCCCCGGCCACCACCACACCCCCGGCGACGCCGGTCAGCAGCCGCCTGCGGTCGAAGGCCGGCACCTGCCCGCCGGCACGCATCACCGCAGGCCGCTCCACCGCGCCCCCGCCGCCCCGCGACACCCCGGCGCCGGCCTCGCCCTCCGGCCCTCCACCGCCCTCCTGCCCTTCGGCAGCGCCGTCCTGCCGCGGCACGCCGGAGGCACCGGCGCCGGCAGGAGCGGCGGCGGGCACGCGCGGATCGGCGCCGCCAGGCGCGGCATGACGGGGCGCAGCGATGGCAGGGGCCGTTGCGGGGTGGGGCGCGCCTTGCGCGCGGCGCAGCAGCAGGCCCAGCGCCCAGGCTCCGGCGGCCACCCCCACCACGGTCGGCACCACGTCCAGGGCCCCGGCGTCCGGCCGGGTGACCACCGCCAGCACGCCGATCACCCCGAACAGCACGAACCCGAGGTGGCCGACCGCGGGCCGGCGCCGCGACAGCAGCCCGATGAGCGCGGCCACGGCGGCCAGCACCACGAGCACGCCGCCCAGCAGGACGGCCTTGTCGTTCTCGCCGAACGCCCTGATGGCGAAGTCCTTGACCGGGGCGGGCGTCAGGTCGACGGTCGCGTCGCCGACGGCCACCACGGGAAACGTCGTGGGCCCGACGACCCCGGCGACGAGCTGTGCGACCCCGAGGGCCACGCCCCCGGAGACCAATCCCGCCAGCGCCCCCGCCCACGCGGGGACCATCGTGTTCCTCTGCACAAGAACGACGCTACGTCCCCCCGAGCAGCGCAATTCTTACGCGGGGGTTACGACCCGAGCAGCTCGCGCACGACGGGCGCCAGCGCGCGGAAGGCCCGCCCGCGGTGGCTGATCGCGTCCTTCTCCTCGGGGGCCAGCTCGGCCGTCGTACGCGACTCCCCCTCGGGCACGAAGATCGGGTCGTACCCGAACCCTCCGGACCCCCGGGGCGTGCGGACGAGGCTGCCCGGCAGCGTGCCCTCCACCACCCGGAACTGCCCGGACGGCAGCGCCAGCGCGGCGGCGCAGGCGAAGTGGGCGGTGAGCTTGCCGTCCGGCACGTCGGAGACCTGGGCGAGCAGCAGCTCCAGGTTGGCGGTGTCGTCGCCGTGCCGGCCCGCCCAGCGGGCCGAGAAGACGCCGGGCATGCCGTTGAGCACGTCGACGCAGAGCCCCGAGTCGTCGGCCACGGCGGGCAGCCCCGAGCCCTGCGCGACCGCGTGCGCCTTGAGCAGGGCGTTCTCCTCGAACGTGACCCCGGTCTCGGCGATCTCGCCGATCGAGGGGAACTCCTCCAGCCCGACGATGTCGAACCCGGCGAGGATGCGGCGCAGCTCAGCGATCTTGCCCGCGTTGCGGGTGGCCAGCACGATCTTCATGACTCCAGGGCCTCCTGCTGGATCAGGGTCAGCTCCTCGCAGCCGGCCACGGCCAGGCCGAGAAGCTGGTCGAGCGCCCCGCGGTCGAACGGCGCGCCCTCGGCCGTGCCCTGCACCTCGACGAACTTGCCGTCGCCCGTCATCACGACGTTCATGTCGGTCTCGGCGGCGACGTCCTCGGTGTAGCAGAGGTCGAGCATCGGCACCGCGCCGACCACGCCGACGGAGACGGCCGCGACCGAGCCGATGAGCGGGTCGCCGGGGCACATGCGGCGCTCGCGCATCCAGGCGACCGCGTCGGCCAGCGCGACGTAGGCGCCGGTGATGGCGGCCGTCCTGGTGCCGCCGTCGGCCTGCAGCACGTCGCAGTCGAGCAGAATGGAGTTTTCGCCCAACGCCTTGTAATCGACGCAGGCGCGCAGCGAACGCCCGATCAACCGGGAAATCTCGTGAGTGCGCCCGCCGATTTTGCCGCGGACCGATTCGCGATCGTTACGCGTATTGGTCGCTCTCGGCAGCATGGCGTATTCGGCCGTAACCCATCCCTGGCCACTGCCCCTGCGCCAGCGGGGCACACTGTCCTGGACCGACGCGGCGCACAACACGCGCGTGCCGCCGAATTCGACCAGCACGGACCCTTCCGCATGCGCCAGCCATCGCCGGGTGATGGTGATGGGACGTAGCTGGTCAGGGTTGCGGCCATCCTGTCGGGACATGCAGATCACCCTATCTCCGCGCCACAACACTCTTGACCAAATGTGTCCGCCACATGGATCCTTACGCAATGACAACGGGGGTGTTGCGAAACCCTGACTTCCTCCGGTTCCTCAGTTCGCATGTGGCGAACGAACTTGGGGCGAATATCTCGCGCGTGGCCCTCCCGCTGGTAGCTGTGCTGGTGCTGCACGCGGGGCCCGCGGAAGTGGGGGTGCTGTCGTCGCTGCAGACGGCGGCGTTCCTGCTGATCGGCCTGCCCACGGGGGTGTGGGTCGACCGGATGCGCAAGCGCCGGGTGATGATGGCGTCCGATGTGCTCAAGTTCGCGATGCTGGGGAGCATCCCGGCGGCGGCCGCGTTCGACGTGCTGACGATCGAGATGATGTTCGCGGTGGCGCTGCTGGTGGGGGTGTCCCAGGTCTTCAACGACGTGGCCGACCAGACGTACCTGCCCCATCTGGTCAGCACGCCGCAGCTCAGCGACGGCAACGCCAAGCTGGAGGTGGTGCGGGCGGGAGCGTTCCTGGCGGGCCCGGGTGTGGGGGGCGCGCTGGTGCAACTGCTCGGCGCGCCGCGCACGGTCGTCGCCACCGCGTTCGGCGCGCTGGCCTCGGTCTTCCTGCTGCTGTCCATCAAGGTGCCCGACAAGCCGCCCGCCGACGTCACGCGCGGGCCGCTGCTGCGGGAGATCCGCGAGGGCCTGGCGTACGTGTGGCGGGACCGGCTGTTACGGGCGTTCGTGGCCTCGTCCGGCATCAACAACCTGTGCGTGAGCGGCGTGCTGGGCCTGTCGGTGCTGTTCCTGGCCGAGACCGTCAAGCTGTCGCCGGGCGCGGTCGGCGCGCTGCTCATGTCCGGCGGGATCGGCGGGATCCTGGGCGGGCTGACCGGCGGCTGGCTGTCGAGGCGGGTCGGCAGCGCCAGGGCGACCCTGCTGGCCGTCGCCATCGGCGCCCCGTCCGGCCTGCTCCTGCCGTTGACGCAGGCCGACTGGCGGATGGTGTGCTTCGTCGTCACCTCGATCATGATCTCCTGGGCCGCGACCATGTCGAACGTCGGCCAGACCACCTACCGGCAGACCGTCACCCCCGACCATCTGCTCGGCCGGGTCAACGCCTCGGTGCGTTTCGTCACGTGGGGCGTGATGCCGCTGGGGGCGCTGCTCGGCGGGCTCGTCGCGCAGCAGATCGGGGTGCGGGAGGCGCTGTGGCTGCTGATGATCGCCCGGATGGCGGCGTTCGTGCCGCTGCTGTTCTCGCCGCTGCCGCGCGTGCGCGACTACACCGACCTCCAGGCCAACGCCTGATGCCGCGTCAGGCCAGGTCGTACACCGCGCCGCTGCGGGCCAGCTCCACCGGCCCCGCGTAGCCGCCGCCCGAGGCCTCCTCCAGCACGGTGGCCTGGTCGTTCCACGGGACGAGGTGGGTGAGCACGAGCCTGCCCACGTCGGCCTTGGCCGCGTGCTCGGCCGCCTGGCGGCCGGTCAGGTGCAGGTCGGGAGGCAGGTCGGGGCCCTCCACGAACGACGCCTCGCACAACAGCAGGTCGGCGCCCGCGGCCAGCTTGACCAGCTCGTTCGACTCTCCGGTGTCGCCCGAGTAGGCGATGCTCCTGCCGCCGTTGACGACCCGGAACCCGTACGCCTCGACCGGGTGGTTGACCAGGCCGGCGGTGAGCGTGAACGGCCCGATCTCGTACGAGCCGGCCGTCAGCGGCAGGAACTCGAAGGCCGTCTCCAGCCCCGGCTCCTCGGGCATCCCGTACGCGGCCGCCAGCCGGGCGGGCGCGCCGGCGGGCGCGTAGACCGGCACGACGGGGTACGGCGCCGCGGGCCCGTAGGTCCGCGCCACGTGGTAGCCGCAGATGTCGAGACAATGATCGGCGTGCAGGTGCGATAGGCAGATGGCGTCCACGTCGTACAGGCCGATGTGGCGTTGCAGCGCACCCAGCGATCCGCTGCCCAGGTCGAGCAGCAGCCTGAACCCGTCGGCTTCGAGAAGGTAGCAGGATGCGGGGCTGTCGGGGCCGGGATAGCTCCCGGAGCATCCGACGATGGTCACCTTCATGTGGGCCTCCCGTTATAGGTAGTACCCCCCACTGGTGCGACTTCGACCACATCGATCTCCGGGCCCAGGAATCGTCGCCCGAGCCGGGCGAAGAGCAGGGAGTCGCCGGTGGCGCGGAAGCGGTGCCGGGGGGTGGCCTCGCCTCCCGCCGCCAGATCGCGGTCGTGCAGGATCCGGTAGACGTCCTTGGCCGTCTCGTCGGCGCTGGAGATGAGCGTGACCCCTTCACCGGCGACGTAGGAGATGGCGCCGGTGAGCAGCGGGTAGTGCGTGCAGCCGAGGATGAGCGTGTCGCACCCGGCGGCCCTGATGGGCTCCAGGTACTCGCGCACGACCTTGATCAGCTCGTCGCTCATCGTCTCGCCGCGCTCGACGTACTCCACCAGGCGTGGGGCGGCCACGCCGGTGAGCTGCACGTCGGGCGCCGCGGTGAAGGCGTCGTGGTAGGCCATGGACTCGATGGTGGCCCTGGTGGCGATCACGCCGACCTTGCCGTTGCGGGTGGCGCGCACCGCGCGCCTGGTGGCCGGCATGATCACTTCGACGACGGGGACGTCGTAGCGCTCGCGGGCGTCGCGCAGCACGGCGGAGCTGGCGCTGTTGCACGCGATCACGAGCATCTTGACGTCCTGCTCGACCAGGTGGTCCATGACCTCCAGGGCGTAGGCGCGCAGCTCCGCGAGGCGTTTGGGCCCGTAGGGCTGATGGGCCGTGTCGGCCACGTAGGTGATGGATTCCTGGGGCAGCTGATCGATGATCGCGCGTGCGACCGTCAGGCCGCCGACCCCGCTGTCGAAGATCCCAATACTCGCGTCCGGCACGCTCTAGAGGGTAGGCGACCTGCACGATCAACACTGCGTAAGAATGCTCACACTGCGACACGTGTGGCGGGAAACGATGTTGCCTTCCTCACAGAAGGCGCGCATTTAACGCGATATTTCAGCCTCTTCCGACGCGGGCGAGCTGGCGCGACTGGGCGACGAGGCGACCGGTGGAGTCGCGCACCTCGACCTCCTCGTCGAACCAGCCGTCGGAGACCAGTCGGCCGCTGCCGAGCAGCGTGAGCCAGCCGGGCGCGGGCAGGGCGCGCAGGTGCCAGGTGAGATCCACGGTCGGCGCCCAGCCGCGCCCTCCGGCGGAGAACACCACGGGCGGCAGCGCGTCCACGGCCATCGCCAGCACGTACGGGTCGGGGTCCTGCGGCTCGGCCATCCTGAAGTAGGCCCGCGACTCCGGCCTGCCGGTGGGCTCGCCCTTCAGCCACCCGATCGTGGGCGGGTCGAAGAGCAGGTCCATCTGGGCGTTCAGGGTCATGCCCGACTCGGGCTTGGGCTCGGGGAGCTTGAGGCAGTCGCCGATCGGGGGCAGCTCATGGGCCGGCTCGTCGCGGTAGACCGGCTCGACGTCCTGCAGCGTGGCCGTCGTGATCAGGCCCTCGATCTGCGCCACACCGTCCTGCACCAGCGTCGCCCTGGCGAACGCGGCCGTCCTGCCCGCCTTCAGCGGCTCGATCCTGACCTGCGCAGGCCCGGCGACCGGCGCCTTCAGGAACTGCGCCGTCTGGCTCACGGGATGCTCGAACGGCGAGGCGTCCACCGCCGCGCGCAGGATCACGGCCATCAGGTAGCCGCCGTTGAGCGGGCCGCCGATCGCGTATCCAGGGTCGAGACACACGTCATAGGTGTTCTCGTCCACCCTGATCGCCTGCGTGGCCTCGTCGAACTTGGTCATCCGCCCTGCCTCACTTCTGGAACTATGTTCTAGACACTCTAGAGCATTCTTCCCTCAGCGCGCCTACCTGCGAAAACATGATTCGGCTGACAACGTTTGATCATGGCAAGTGTCACCGAACTCATCGGTCAGTCCGTTTGGGACTCCAACGGGGTGTGGGTCGGTTTCGTGGTGGACATCCGGGTGGTCAGGCACAAGGGAGAGCTCCAGCAGAGCCACACGGTCTACGGCCTGATCGTCTCCAGCCGCCGTGCTCCGCTCCTGCTCGGCCTCACCCGTGATCGCCAGGGCCGATCGGCCTGGCTCTCGCGGGCAGTGGCGCGGACGGTCTACGCCGGGTGCACGTTCGTGCCGTGGGAGCACGTCACGGACTACGGAGACGGGGAGGTCCACATCGATGTCCTGAGAAAAGAGCTGAACCGCGTCTAATTCCAACTTCAGCACATTGCAAGCGCCCGTCTAGCAACATCAGCTACTTTCTCTGTGGTCAAAAGTCCACATTGTGAGTTGAGTGATGTCTGCGAACAATCCCCCCTATGGCCAGGATCCTGACCGGACCACGGCGTACAACTGGAACCAGGGGCAGCAGCCGGAGCAGCAGCCGACGGCTCAGTATCCGGGCCCGCCCTACCCGCCGCAGCAGCCGTACCAGCAGCAGCAGTACGGCCAGCCGCAGTACGACGCCCAAGGTCAGGCCGCCTACGGTCAGCAGGCGTCCTACGGCCAGCAGCCCGACTACGGCTCCCAGTACGGGCAGCAGCAGCCCTCCTACGGCGGCGCGCCCCAGTACGGCGGCCAGCAGGCCCAGCAGGGCTGGCAGCAGGACCAAGGCGGCTGGCAGCAGCAGCAACCCCAGCAGGGCTGGCAGCAGGAGCAGGTCGGCTGGCAGCAGGACCAGGGCTGGCAGCAGCAACAGCAGGGCCAGTACGCCCAGGGCGGCTGGCAGCAGCAGGGCCCCGACGGCTTCGGCCGGCAGGAGCCGCCGAAGAAGGGCCGCAAGAGCTGGGTGATCGCCATCGCGGCGGCACTCGCCGTGATCCTGCTCGGCGGCGGAGCGGTCTGGGCCGTGGGCGCCTTCGGCGGCGGCGGCACCCAGCCGAACGACGTGCTCCCCGCCGACTCGATCGCCTACGCCCGCCTCGACCTGGACCCGGCCGCGAACCAGAAGCTCGCGCTGTTCCAGCTCGCCAGGAAGTTCACGGTCACCAAGGACTCCTTCTCCGGCGAGGACCCGCGCAAGGCGCTGTTCGACCTGATCAACGACCAGGACTCCGACAGCAAGCTGGACTTCGCCAAGGACGTCGACCCGTGGCTGGGCAGCCGCGTCGGCTTCGCCGCCGTCCCCTCCGGCAAGGAGGAGCCCGACTTCGCGGTGGCCGTGCAGGTCAAGGACCAGGAACTGGCCAAGGCCGGCATCGCCAAGCTCATGGAGGGCGACAAGTACGGCCTGGCCTTCCGCGAGGACTACGCGCTGCTGAGCTCCACCCAGGCCCTGGCCGACAAGTACGCGCAGGGCGAGGGCAGCCTGTCCGACAACGCCGAGTTCAGCGAGGACATGGGCGCGGTCGGCGAGCAGGGCGTGCTGTCGTTCTGGGCCGACATGGGCGGCCTGATCGAGCTGGCCAAGAAGGAGATCCCGGCCGAGCAGCAGGCGGCCGTCGAGCAGGCCAAGGACGCCAGGTTCGCCGGCGCGCTGCGCTTCGACAGCGCCTACGTCGAGCTCGCCGGCATCGTGCGCGGCGCCAAGGGCCTGACCCCGCAGGGCGACCTGCCCAAGGCCGGCCTCGGCACCCTGCCCGCCTCCACGGCCGGCGCGCTGTCCATCTCCGGCGTCGACCAGGCCATCACCAAGCAGTGGGCCGAGATCGAGAAGCAGGCCACGGCGGCCGGCGGCACCCAGATCAGCCAGCTGCTGCAGCAGGCCAAGACCCAGTTCGGCCTGCAGCTGCCCGGCGACCTGGCCACGGTCTTCGGCAAGAACTTCACGATCGCCCTCGACAGCGAGGGCCTGGACAGCGACCAGGTCAAGGGCGGCGTGCGCGTGACGACCGACGACCCGGCCAAGGTGCAGGCGGTCCTCGACAAGGTGCTGACGGCGCTCACGCAGAACGGCGGTACCGCCCCGCAGATCGCCAAGGTCACCGGTGACGGCGTCTTCACCGCGGCGACGACCGACGAGTACGCCAAGAAGCTGGCCGCGGAGGGCACGCTCGGCGACTCCGAGACGTTCCAGACCGCGATCCCCAACGCGGCCGACGTGAACTACGCGCTCTTCGTGGACCTCGACAAGGTCGAGAAGCTGTACCTGGCCTCCATGCAGGGCGACGACAAGGCCAACGCCCAGGTGCTGCGCGCCGTCGGGCTGAGCGGCACGCAGACCGACACCGAGGCGACGTTCTCGCTGCGGCTGCTGTTCAACTGAGGCGGATGGAACGAAAGGGCGGCCGGTCGACGGGGACCGGCCGCCCTTCCTCTTGTCCCGCTAGGCCCAGAGCTGGCCTTCCAGGCGCTCTTCCGCCTCTTCCAGGGTGCCCTCGTAGGCGCCCGTGGACAGGTACTTCCAGCCGCCGTCGGCCACCACGAACGCCACGTCGGCGCGCTCGCCCGCCTTGACCGCCTTCCTGGCCACGCCCAGCGCGGCGTGCAGCGCGGCCCCGGTCGAGACGCCGGCGAAGATGCCCTCGGAGGCCAGCAGCTCGCGGGTGCGGCGCAGCGCGTCGGCCGAGCCCACCGAGAAGCGGGTGGTCAGCACCGACTCGTCGTAGAGCTCCGGGATGAACCCCTCGTCCACGTTGCGCAGGCCGTACACCAGCTCGCCGTAACGCGGCTCGGCGGCGACGATCTGCACGCCCGGCACCCGCTCGCGCAGGAACCGCCCGACGCCCATCAGCGTGCCGGTCGTGCCGAGCCCGGCCACGAAGTGGGTGATCGTGGGCAGGTCCTCGAGGATCTCGGGGCCCGTGGTCTCGTAGTGGGAGCGCCAGTTGGCCGGGTTGCCGTACTGGTAGAGCATGACCCAGTCGGGGTGCTCGGCGGCCAGCCCCTTGGCCACCCGGACGGCCTCGTTGGAGCCGCCCGCGGCGGGCGAGGAGATGATCTCGGCGCCCCACATGCGCAGGAGCTGACGGCGCTCCTCCGAGGTGTTCTCCGGCATCACGCAGATCAGCCTGTAGCCCTTGAGCTTGGCCGACATGGCCAGCGAGATGCCGGTGTTGCCGCTGGTCGGCTCAAGGATCGTGCAGCCCGGGGTGAGCAGCCCGTCCTTCTCGGCCTCCTGGATCATCCACAGGGCCGGCCGGTCCTTGATCGAGCCGGTCGGGTTGCGGTCCTCCAGCTTGGCCCAGACCCGCACGTCGGCGGAGGGTGACAACCTCGGCAGCCCCACCAGAGGGGTGCGGCCGACCGAGTCGATCAGTGAGTCGAAACGCATGTCACCCGCCGGCGACTGCGGGGAGCACGGTCACCGTGTCGCCGTCGGACACCGGCGTGCCGAGGCCGCCGAGGAAGCGCACGTCCTCGTCGTTCAGGTAGACGTTGACGAAGCGGCGCAGGCTGCCGTCGTCGACCAGGCGCTCCTTGATGCCGGGGTGAGCGGCCTCGAGGTTGCTGATCAGCTCTTCGAGCGTGGCGCCCTCGGCGCTCACGGCCTTGGCGCCGTCGGTGTAGTTACGCAGGATGGTCGGAATGCGAACCTCGATGGCCATCGCGGTCAGTCTCCTCAGATCAGGTCGTCGTCCCATCGGCGTGCAACGCCGATGGCTGGATGCGGATTCCGAGTCAGCGACAGTCGTAGACGACGACAGCAGGAGTATGGGCGAAGAGGAAGCTCTGCACCGGCCTGACCATCATGGGAGAAACCTTACCTCTTCCTCCGTGACGACACCGTCGAGGATGCGGTAGGAGCGGAACTCCACCTCGTTCTCGTCCCTGGTCGAGACCAGGACGTAGTGGGCGCCGGGCTCGGAGGCGTAGGAGATGTCGGTGCGCGACGGGTAAGCCTCGGTGGCGGTGTGGGAGTGGTAGATCACGACCGGCTCCTCGTCCAGGTCGTCCATCTCCCGCCACACCCGGAACTGCTCCATCGAGTCGAAGCGGTAGAAGGTCGGGGAACGCTCGGCGTTCTCCATGGGGATGAACCGCTCGGGCACGCCGCTCTTCCCCGCGATGACGCCGCACGCCTCGTCCGGGTGATCGGCCCGGGCATGGGCGACGATCTTGTCAGCCAGTTCCTGCGAGATCGACAGCATGCCCGGAAGCTACCAGAGCGCCCGGACCAGGCTGTCCTGGAGGTAGGTCAGCCAGTCGTAGGTCACGTAGGCCGGGTAACGGGGGTCGTCCTCGGACATCATCGCGATCTCGTCGTGCACCTCTTCGGTCACGTCGAGCTTGGTGCCGAGCGTCAGGCGCAGGTCGTTGAGCGAGCGCAGCCACGCCTGGGCCTCCTCGGGCGACAGCTCGAACCGCCCCGACCGCGCGGTCTCGTGCACGGTCCGCGCGTCGGCCCGCTTGCCGTCGCGCAGCGTCGCCTCGGTGTAGCGGCGGAACTCCACCGACTCCTTCTCGTCCTCGTACGCCGAGGGGAACAGCCTGGCCAGCACCGGATCCGACGGCGCCTCCCCGTCACCGATGCCCAGCGCCCGCTCCAGCGGGTCGTCGCTGGTCTGCCCCGGCGGGACGATGCCCAGCATCATGGAGACGAGGGAGCGCAGCAGGGAGACCTCGGCGGCCTCGAACACCGCCACGACGCTGCCGTTTCTCCCCCGCGAGAACCCCGAACTCACCGGTGCCGCCTCACTGACCTCGTGCGATTGACCTGGATCACTTGACCGAATCCGGCTGGAGCGTCGCCCACAGGCCGTAGGAGTGGAGAATCTGCACATCCCTTTCCATCTCCTCGCGCGTGCCACTGGACACGACAGCCTTGCCCTTCTGGTGCACGTCCAGCATCAGCTTCTCGGCCTTCTCGCGGGTGTAGCCGAAGACCGTTTGGAAGACATAGGTCACGTAGGACATGAGGTTGACCGGGTCATTCCAGACGATGGTCACCCATGGCAAATCGGGCCGGACGTCCGATGACGGACGCTCGACGGTGATTGGAGCGGTGCTACCCACATCCCCGAGTCTGCCCTATCTGGGCCGTAGTCTTCGAGTCGTGACAATGACCATGAGCACTGCGTTGCTCACAGATCACTATGAGCTGACGATGCTGCAGGCGGCCCTGCGGAGCGGCGCGGCCCACCGGCGCGCGGTCTTCGAGGTGTTCGCCCGCCACCTGCCGGGGGGCCGCCGCTACGGAGTCGTCGCCGGCACCGGACGTGTCCTGGACGAGCTCGAACGCTTCCGTTTCGGTGACGATGAACTCACCTATCTGCGCGAGCACGGGGTCGTGGACGAGACCACCCTGGCGTTTCTGGCCGATTACCGCTTCTCCGGGAACATCTTCGGCTACCGCGAGGGCGACCTCTACTTCCCCGCCTCCCCGATCATGGTGGTGGAGGGCACGTTCGCCGAGGCCGTGCTGCTGGAGACCGTCGCGCTGTCCATACTGAACCACGACTGCGCGATCGCCTCCGCCGCCTCCCGCATGACGAACGCCGCCGGCAAACGGCCGCTCATCGAGATGGGCTCGCGCCGCACGCACGAGGCCGCCGCGGTGGCCGCCGCCAGGGCCGCGTACATCGCCGGGTTCGCCTCCACCTCCAACCTGATGGCCGGGCGCCTGTACGGGGTGCCCACGGCCGGCACGGCGGCGCACGCGTTCACGCTGCTGCACGACTCGGAGCGGGCGGCGTTCGAGGCCCAGATCGCCTCCCTGGGGCCGGAGACCACGCTGCTGGTGGACACCTACGACGTGGCCGCCGCCGTACGGATCGCCGTGGAGCTGGCAGGCGACAAGCTGGGCGCGGTCCGCATCGACTCCGGCGACCTGGCCGCCGCCGCGCAGGAGGTCCGGGAGCAGCTCGACGCGCTCGGCGCCTTCGACACCCGCATCCTGGTCACCTCCGACCTCGACGAGTACGCCATCGCCGCGCTGGCCGCCGCCCCCGTGGACGGCTACGGCGTCGGCACCTCCCTGGTGACCGGCTCGGGCGTGCCGACGGCGGCCCTGGTGTACAAGCTGGTGGCGCGGGAGACGGCCACGGGCAAGCTGGAGGCCGTGGCCAAGCGCTCGGTGGGCAAGCCGTCGCGCGGGGGCCGCAAGGAGGCGTACCGGCTGCTCGACGAGCAGGGCCACGCCGAGACCGAGCTGATCACCACCGGCGGCCTCGTCCCCGAGGGCGGCATCCCCCTGCTGCACGAGCTGGTCCGCGACGGCCAGGTCGTCGGCCGCGAGCCCCTGACCGCCGCCCGCGACCGCCACGCCGCCGCCGTCGCCACCCTCCCCCAGGAAGCCCTCCACCTCGGCCGCGGGTATGCGGCGATCCCCACGGAATTCTCCTGACGTATCGTGCTACCTATGGGCACCGCGTTGATCATCGTCGATGTGCAGAACGACTTCTGCGAGGGTGGCAGCCTGGCCGTCGCCGGGGGCTCGGAGGTGGCCGCGGGGATCACCCGCCACGTGGCCGACCACGGCTACGACCACGTCGTGGCGACCCGCGACTACCACATCTCCCCCGGCGATCACTTCGCGCGATCCCCCGACTACGTCGCCACCTGGCCCGCCCACTGCGTCGCCGGCACGCCCGGAGCCGACTTCCACCCGTCGTTCGACGTGTCGGCGGTGGAGGAGGTCTTCAGCAAGGGGGCGTACGAGGCGGCGTACAGCGGCTTCGAGGGCACCTCCGGCGACGGTGTGACGCTGGCCGACTGGCTGCGCGAGCGCGGGGTGCGCGAGGTCGACGTGGTGGGCATCGCCACCGACCACTGCGTGCGCGCCACGGCCCTCGACGCGGTCAAGCACGGGCTGGCGGTGCGGGTGCTGCTGGACCTGACGGCCGGCGTCGCCCCGACGACGACGGAGGCGGCGATGGCGGAGCTGCGTGACGCGGGCGCCGTCCTGCGGGGAGCGCCCGCGCTGGGCTGAGCCCGGCGATCACGAAGTGTACACACTGGGCAACGCTCAGGTCATGTGATATCGAAGAGGGCGAACCCACTCCGAAGGCGGAGTAACACGGAGAGTGACAACTCTTCCCACCAGTGGAGGTTCCTCATGCTGCCCCTCTCCCTCGGCATGGCCTGGCTCCTTCTCGCTCCCCTCTGCCTGTGGTTGCTGATCAGGGGCAGCAATACCGAGCGAGCGGGCGCGATCGTGACGTTAGTCCTGCTGGAGGCCGGGACGATCGCGATGAACGCGCTCCTCCACCCCGCCGTCCCCGTCCGGTCCGCCGCCGCCCACACCCTGCCGGCCCCGCCCGCCGGCAGTGCTCCCGCGCCGATCCCGGCCTCCTGTGACGAGCGGGCCGAGATTCCCCGCGCCGCCGAGGTGAAGGCCGGCGGTGAGCTGCTGCTGAGCTGGCCGGCGGTGCCGCGCGAGTGCGACCGCGCCGAGGTCAGGCTTCTCGCCCGGGACGGGAAGCTGCTCATCTGGCTGCACCCGACCCGGCGCACCGGGGAGCACGAGACCCGCCAGGGCGTGCTCACGCTGCCCGTCCGCGTCAAGGACGGCACGGCGTCGCTGAAGGTCCCGCTGCACGGCAAGGCCCGGCACGTCCCCGTGGACGGCCGCAGCGGCCGCCCCATCCCGGAGCCGGCAGTCTAGGAGGCCGCGAGAGGAGTTCAGGGATGCGCGACGGCCATCCGCAGCGCGTCGTCGAACAGGGCGAACACCTCGAAGGCGTGCCGCAACCCGGTGATCGACAGCACCCGGGCCATCACCCCCTGAACTCCGCCGAGCAGCAGCCTCGTCTGCCTGGACTCGCACAGATGCATGATGTCGACGAGCTCGTTCATCCCCATGGAGTCGCAGAAGGAGACTTCGCCGAGATCCAGGATCAGGAAGGGCTTGGGAGGCAGGTCCCAGATGCGCTGCAGGTGCTCCCGCAGGATCGGCAGCGCGTTGACGTCGAGCTCGCCCTCGAGCCTGATGATGATGGCGTTTCGAGAGAGGCCGGAAGTGACGGCGAGCGTCGACTTACCGGTGGCCTCAGACGACATGGGCAAAGTCCTTCTGCATATCCGCAAGACAGCCAAGAGTGGTTGTTGCCGCTTCCGTCGAGCTTCTAACAGAAGGCCACTGCTCTGTGTCCAAATACGCAGAGTCACGCACCGTAATCACCGGCCCGGTGACCGTCTTACGCGGTCCGACCTGTGGAAACGCGCGTCACCGGGCCTGCGCCGTCATACCGCCCGATAGGTGACCAGGTACGCGAGGGTAAGTACCGCGAGGACCCCGAGCAGGACACTCGTGCCGCCGATCACCATGACAACATGCGTATGGCGGAACATCTTGCGCATCCCGGCCACCGTCAGCCCGATCAGGACGGTCAGGATGACGAGGGACACCTGTCTGGAGTCGAAGGCCGTGAAGATCCCCGCCGCGAATGCGAGGGACAGCGCCTGCATTTCTTCCTCCTGCCGGCCGCGCCCTTTGCTCGATTCATCGAGGGATCGAGCGAGCAAGCACGTACCTTTTTCCGGTGAATGAAGTTGAATGAGCCCTTCTCTACCCTCATTCACCGAACACAGGCGAAGTTCGCCGCACGGGAATTATGCCCCCGCCCCGGGGCGGGGGGCGTGCTCACCTTCTCGCTCAGCGCCGCTGCGTGGCCCAGCGGCGGATCGTGGCGATGCGCTCCTGGATCTGCTCCACCGTCGCCTGCGCGATCGGCGGGCCGCCGCAAGCGCGGCGCAGCTCCGAGTGGATCACTCCGTGCGGCTGGCCCGTGCGATGGTTCCACGCGCCGACCAGGCCGTTGAGCTCGCGCCGCAGCTCCGCGATCTGCTCGTGCGGCGCCAGCTCCTGCCTGGGCTCCTCCACCTGCTGCTTGCGCCTGGCCGCCTGCTGGTCGGACTGCCGCTTGCGCAGCAGCTGGGCCACCTGGTCGGGCTCCAGCAGGCCGGGCAGGCCGATGAAGTCCTCCTCCTCGGCGGAGCCGATCTCCGCGCCGGTGCCGAACTCGCCCCCGTCGAACAGCACCCGGTCGAAGGTGGCCGAGGTCTCCATCGTCTCGAACGGGAGCTCGTCACCCAGGACGTCTGGATTGTCCTGCTTGCGGTTGGCCTGCTCCAGCAGCGAGTCGTCGAGGCCGTCCTCCGGAGGCCGCTTGTTGAGCACGTGGTCGCGCTCGACCTCCATCTCGTTGGCCAGGCCCATGAGGGTGGGCACCGAGGGGAGGAAGACCGAGGCGGTCTCGCCGCGCTTGCGGGCCCGCACGAAACGGCCCACGGCCTGGGCGAAGAAGAGCGGGGTCGAGGTGGAGGTGGCGTAGACCCCGACGCACAGGCGCGGGATGTCGACGCCTTCCGACACCATGCGCACGGCCACCAGCCAGCGGTCCTCGGACGCCGCGAACGCCTTGATCTTCTTGGACGCGCCGGGGTCGTCGGACAGGACCACCGTGGCGCCCTCGCCGGTGATGCTGCGCAGGTGGCGGGCGTAGGCGCGGGCGGTCTCGTGGTCGGTGGCGATGACCAGGCCGCCCGCGTCGGGCACGCCCCTGCGCACCTCGGTGAGCCGGCGGTCGGCGGCCTGCATGACCTGGCGGATCCAGTCGCCCTTCGGGTCGAGCGCGGCCCGCCACGCCTGCGAGAGCTGGTCCTTGGTGAGCGGGGTGCCGAGCGTGGCGGCGATCTCGTCGCCGGCCCGCGTGCGCCACTTCATCTCGCCGGAGTAGGCCAGGAAGATGACCGGCCGCACGACGTTGTCGTCGAGCGCCGGGCCGTAGCCGTAGGAGTAGTCGGCGACGCTGCGCTTGAAGCCCTCCGCGTCCTCCTCGTAGGCCACGAACGGGATCGGGTTGTCGTCGGACCTGAACGGCGTGCCGGTGAGCTGCAGGCGGCGCGTGGCGGGCTCGAACGCCTCGCGCACGCCGTCGCCCCACGACTTGGCGTCGCCCGCGTGGTGGATCTCGTCGAAGATGACGAGCGTCTTGCGGTTTTCCGTGCGGGCCCTGTGCAGCGCGGGGTGCATGGCGACCTGCGCGTACGTCACCGCCACGCCGGTGTAGTCGCGGGAGGTGGCGCCCTGGCTGTTCTTGAACTCGGGGTCGATGGCGATGCCCACGCGCCCGGCCGCGTCGGCCCACTGGCGCTTGAGGTGCTCGGTGGGCGTCACGACCGTGACGGCCCTGATCACCCCGTTGGCGAGCAGCTCGCTGGCGATGCGCAGGGCGTAGGTCGTCTTGCCCGCGCCCGGCGTCGCCACGGTGAGGAAGTCACGCGGCTCGCGCCGGAAGTAGAGGTCGAACGCCTCCTGCTGCCAGGCGCGCAACTTGGGCGCGGTGCCCCACGCGGCCCGGTCGGGATAGGAAGGCGATAGGTGGGACGCGGCGAAGGTGCTCACCGCATCACCTCTGGGGTTCGTGTGCTTCGCTCTCTCACAGTGACCCAAGAGTAATCGGGCCCACTGACAAGACGTGCCGTGAGCCGGGGATTCTGGCCAAGGTCTTCCTCACGTGCTATGCGGCTTATCGGAGACTCGTCATCACCGCGTCGAGCGCCTGCCTGCGGCTGGTTTCCTCAGGTTGGAGCAGCCCCACCAGCAGCACGGGGCGGCTCTCCCGGGTGAGCAGCATCACTCTGAGGTACGCCGGGCGGTTCGCCACGTCCTGGTATTCCGCTCGTAGCGCACGGGTGTGCCCGTCGGGCAGCCGCCGGTCCTCGACGACCGTCACGCGGTCGCCCCTGAGCAGGAGCCTGGAGTACAGGTCCGCCGCCTCCTGCGTGGCCTGCTCGGCGTCCTTCACCGGCCCCGGCACCGGCCTGGCCATCACGAGCCCCCCGCGACCGTCGCGTACGACCGAGGTGAACCCCGTGACGGGCGGCACCGCGCCCGCGCTCCAGCCCTGCGGCAGCGTCGCCGCCACCCCCGCCAGCGCGTCGCTCAGCCTCCCCGTGTCCCCCGGTGGCGCGGTGAGCCGCAGCGCCACCGCCGTCGTCCCGGCCACCAGCCCCGCGCCCGCCGCCAGCGCCGCCAGCGCGAGCCCCGCGCGCCGCCACAGCCGTCCCCCGCCTGGGCGTCCCTCGCGTGCCCCGGGGTCGCGTGGAGTGCCGTGCAGGCGGGCGGACGGGGGC
The DNA here is from genome assembly GCF_024172165.1 of Nonomuraea thailandensis. Classification (GTDB taxonomy): domain Bacteria; phylum Actinomycetota; class Actinomycetes; order Streptosporangiales; family Streptosporangiaceae; genus Nonomuraea; species Nonomuraea thailandensis. The sequence continues at coordinate 8,201,908 of NZ_JAMZEB010000002.1, forward strand.
AGGGCGTCGTCCCACGGATCTTCGTGTCCTCTGGCGGGCACTGGGTCGCGGGGGACGGTCCTGCGGATCCGGGGGTTCCACCCGGGTTCCTCGTCCTCCGGTCCCGGCTCCGGCTCCAGGTCCAGGTCCAGCGGATGCGGCCGCCGTGGGAGCTGACCGGGCGGCGCCGGCGGCCCCCAGCCCGGCTCCTCCGCGTACGGCCTGCCGCGGCGCCCCCAGGCCGGCGGCGGTTCGGGAGGGCGGGCCCGGCCGGGCCCCGGCGGCGGGTCCTGTGCGGCGGATCGCGCCGGATCCCACGGCGGGTCCGGTGCGGGAGAGCGGGCCGGGCCCGGCGGCGGGTCCTGGCGCGCGTCCGGAGGGCTCGCGCGCCCCTGTCGCGGCTCCTCGTCACGGCGCGCGCCCCACGCGGGCTCCGTGTCCTCGGAAGGAGGAGTACGGCGATGCCTGGGCCCCGGTTGAGGGGGCCAGACCCGGTGATCACCCTCCATGGCACCTCCTTGCCCGCTGTCCTATCACTCCTCGTCACGGCGATCAGCAGAACCGTGATCGCTGTGACGGGAGGGACGGAATTCAGCGGACGCGGCCGGCGAGCAGGGTCGCGCTCAGCGAGATGACCGCCATGAGGGCGCAGATGACCAGGAACCCGGTGGCGATCTGGGAGGAGGAGTGCCCGATCACGTTCACCAGCGCGCCGCCGATGCCGATCGACAGCGCCGAGCCGAGCTGGTCGGTGACGGAGAGCGCGGCCGAGTTCGCGCCCTGCTCGTTCACCGGCGACTGCCTCATGGCCGTGATGCTGATGGTGGTGAGGCCGAACCCCATCCCGAAGCCCGCCACGATCCACGCGGGCACGGAGATCCATCCGGTCATCCCGGGCACGACCGAGAGCATGCAGACCAGGATCGCCACGGTGACGCAGCCCGCGCCGAGCCGGATCCGCTTGTAGGCCTCGCCGTCCCGCCTGCTCTGCAGGAACGAGCCCGCCGACCAGCCGAGCGCCCCGGTCGTCAGCGCGATGCCGGCCGACTTGAGGTCGAAGGACTTCACCTCCTGCAACGCCAGCGGGATGTAGGCGTTCACCCCGAAGAAGGCGGCCGAGAAGAAGCCCCTCATGAGCACGGTCGTGGCCAGCCCGCGCCGGAAGCGCAGCGCGCCCGGCGGCAGCAGCCTGTACAGGCCGTAGACCAGCAGGGCCAGCCCCACCACGGTCTCCACGCCGGCCTCCACGCCCTTGACGTGCAGCCGGTCCACGCCGTGCAGCAGCAGCCCCGCCCCGCCCGCCGTCGCGGTGGCGGCCAGCGTCATCTCGACCGGCCTGGACCGCGGCCCGGTACCGGGCCGGGCGTCGGCCGCCGAGCCCATCCGCAGCGCCGGCACGAGCATCACCAGAGCGGGCACGACCAGCGGCACGATGCCGTAGAAGACGTACCGCCAGCCCCACTGCTCCCCGACGAACCCGGCCACCGACGGCCCCACCATCGCGGGCACCACCCAGGCGGCCGAGACGGCGGCGAACGCCTTCGGCCGCACCTCCATGGCGTAGACCCGGGCGATCATCACGTACAGCGCCACGATGGAGGCCCCGCCGCCCAGCCCCTGCACGGCGCGCGCCAGCAGGAACATCTCGGCGGAGCCCGCCGCGCCGGCCAGCGCCATGCCGGCCGCGAACAGCACCACGCCCGCCAGGAACGGCACCGCGTAGCCGCGCCGGTCCGACCAGAGCCCGGCCACCACGTTCATGAACAGGCTCGCGATGAGGAAGGCTGAGAAGCTGAGCCCGTACAGGTCGAGGGCGTCGAGCTCCTTGGCGATGTCGGGCATGACGACACCGACGGACATGCCCTCGAAAGCGATCAGCGTGACGACCAGCAGGATGCCTAACGTCGCCGTGCGGTACTCGGGGCCGAGGATTCCCGCGGGCTTGTGGGGAGCGTCGAGTGCTTTTGGTGCTGTCACCTACATATCGTAGACGGGTCCGGCATGTCAGACAGCGGGTGAGCTGCGGTAGGCCGCCCACATCTCCTGCATACGGTCCGCCTGCCCGACCGTGAACTCCCACATGCACCGGTCGGGGGCGTAGTCCATGTAGTTGTGCGCCGGGTCCTGGCCGGGCTGGCCGGGGCAGGTGTCCTTGCTCTGCGGGCACGCCTCGGTCGGGCTGGCCTCGGGCGAGGTGTCGTCGATGCCGTCGCCGGGCGCCTTGCAGCCGTTCTCGAACGTGTGGAACAGGCCCAGCCAGTGGCCGATCTCGTGCACGCCGGTGAAGCCCTTGTTGTAGTCGCTCATCGCGCCGCCGGGCAGGCTGCGCCAGTCGATCACCACGCCGTCGAGCTCCGGCGCGTCCGCGTACCAGTAGGGGTAGCTGGCGAAGCCCAGCATGAACTCGCTGAGCTGGGCGATGTAGAGGTTGAGCGTGTCGGCCCCGCCCAGGTGCAGGGCGCTCTTCATGGCTCTCTCGTGGCTTACGGGGTCACGGAACCAGGCGGCCTGCTCCTTGACCGAGATGCCGTCGAGGCGGAAGCGCACACCGGTGTCCACGCCGCCGAACTTGCCGCCGTACGCGGAGTTGAGCGTGTCGATCTGGGTCTGGACCGCCTCGTCGGAGACCCGGCGCTCGGAGCCGGGGGAGATGACGTGGACCCGCGTGGGCACGATGATCTCGGCCGGTGGCGTGACTCCGCTCAGCCGCTTGCCCAGCTCGGCCATCACCATGGCGACGTCCTGCGGGCTCGGCGAGCGCGGCCCCGGCCGCTCCGGCGCCCGCCACGGGCCGTGGCCCCGCGTGCGAGCCGCCGTCGCATGGGCGGGCCCGTAGGCATGCGCTGCCGCCGTCGTGTGTGCGGGCCGGTGCGCATGGGCCGCCGCCGTCGGGTGGGTGGGCCCGTGCGCGTGGGCCGGCGCCATCGCGTGGCCGGCCGCCGGTTCGTGCTCGTGCGCGTGTGCGGCCGCCCGAGGGGTGGCAGGGTGCGGCGTCACCGCCTCGCAGCCGGCCGCCAGGGCGGCGGCGGGCCGGAGCGGCGGGGTGAACCCGGCCGCGAGCAGGCATGCCAATGAGACGGCGGTCGCGCGCCGAGCCATGCGGTCCTCCCGTGACGATACGAGCTGGTCTGGCTACAGACCGTAGCTCCATACGGGAGGATTACCGCACAGCAACACTCACTGCTTGTCGCCGTCGCCTTCGCCGCCACCCGGGGGCAGGCCCTCGTAGATCTCCTTGCACTCCGGGCAGACCGGGTACTTCTTCGGGTCGCGGCTGGGCACCCAGATTTTGCCGCAGAGAGCGCGGATGGGCGTGCCGGTCACCATGCTCTCGGTGATCTTGTGCTTGTCCGCGTAGTGGGCGAACCGCTCGTGATCGCCGTCGCCGTGCGACGTCCGCGGAGTGGTCTCCTGCTCTGGGAGGATCTTCGTGCTCACCCCACCGAGTTTATGCCCGCCCGCGACCGCCCCCCGCAACGCCGTACGGCCCCCGCCCGGATGAGCGGAGGCCGTACGGGGAACGCCTGTCAGCCCATGTGGACCGGCGCGCCCTCGGTCTTCCGGCCGGCCCTGACGAAGAGCGTCAGCACGGCGGTCAGCACCGCGATGCAGGTGCTCACCAGGAAGGCGAGGTGCATGCCGTCCATGAACGACAGATGGACGGCGTCGCCGATCTGCTCCGGCAGCCCGGGAGGCGCCTGGCCGAAGGCGGCGGCCTTCTCCAGGAGCGCCAGCTGCTCCGGCGGGATCCCCGCCGCCGCGGGGCCGAGGTGGCCCGGCAGCGTGCCGGAGATCTCGGCGGCCATCACGGCGCCCAGGATGGCGGTGCCGAGCGCGCCGCCGACCTGCATGGCCGACTGCTGTAGGCCGCCCGCGACCCCGCTCAGCCCGACCGGCGCGTTGCCCACGATGATCTCCGTGGCGCCCACGAAGACCGGCGAGAGGCCGAAGGCCAGCAGCACGAACGGGATGCCGCTCTCGATGAAGGAGGCGTCGATGCCGAGCCGGGACATGAGGAACATGGCGAGCGCGGTGATCAGCAGGCCGGACGCCATCGTGATCCTCGGCCCGAGCCTGCCGAGCGCCATGCCCGCCAGCGGCGAGGCGACGATCATGCCCGCGCTCATCGGCAGCATGTAGAGGCCGGCCTGCAGCGGGGACAGCCCGTGCACCCCCTGGAAGAAGAAGCCCAGGAAGAACATCGCGCCGAACATCGCGAAGGCCACCATCATCATCAGGAAGGTGCCGATGGAGATGGACGGGTTCGCGAACAACGACAGCGGCACCAGCGGCTGCCTGGCCCTGCTCTGCCAGAAGACGAACGCGGCGATGAGCACCACGAACGCCCCGACGAAGGTCAGCGTCGTGCTGTCGCCCCAGCCCCACTCGGGGGCCTTGATGATCGTCCAGACCAGCGAGAACATCGCGCCGGACAGCAGCACCACGCCGAGCCAGTCGATGCGCGCGAACGTCTGCGCGCGGTTCTCCTTGATCAGCAGGAAGCCCATGATCAGGGCGATGACGCCGACGGGCGCGTTGATGAAGAAGACCGACTCCCAGCTCACCTTCTCCACCAGCACGCCGCCGACGATCGGGCCGGCGGCGCTGGACAGGCCGATGATCGCGCCCCAGGCCCCCATGGCCTGGTTCAGCTTCTCACCCGGGAACGCTCCACGCAGCAGCGCCAGGGCGGCCGGCTGGAGCAGCGCGCCGAACAGGCCCTGCAGCACACGCAGACCGATCAGCGCGCCGATCGGGGTGACGCCGGGAATGATGTCGGCCAGTTCGGCGCTGAGCCCGATGCCCACAGAAGTGAGCGCGAAGCCCGCCACACCGATGAGGAACACCCGCTTGTGCCCGAACAGGTCGCCGAGCTTGCCGGCGGTGATCAGGAAGACCGCGAGCGCGAGCAGGTAACCGCTGGTCACCCACTGCAGGTCGGAAAGTGTCGCCTTCAGGTCGGCCTGGATGACCGGGTTGGCGATGCCGACGACCGTGCCGTCGAGCATCACCATGATCACGCCAAGGCTCACCGCCAGCAGCACCAGCCACGGGTTGCCCCCCGTCCCCGGCTTGCCAGGGCCGGACGAGGACGGTGCGGCGACCGCCTTCGTATCAGCCATGAATCCCCCTAAGTGCCCGTATTGCCCCTCGTCGGGGCATAGATCTCGTAAGTCTCCGGTAATCTACTGTCAGCCTGTGACGTGTGACAAACGACTTTTATTAGTCGCCTTATGACTTATGGCACACTGTGACAGAAAGGTTTCGAGGGAGTGACCACAGTGGGTCTTCGGGAACGCAAGAAGGAGAAGACGCGCCTGGCGATCCTCGACGCGGCGCTCGATTTGTTCCTCGAACAAGGATACGAGTCGACCACCGTCGAGCAGATAGCGGGGGCCGTCGAGATCTCCCCCCGCACCTTCTTCCGCTACTTCACCGGCAAGGACCACCTGGTGCTGCTGTTCCACGACCACGCCGAGGACCTCATGCTGGAGGCCCTGGCGGACCGGCCGCCGGACGAGCCGCCCTTCGCCTGCCTGATCCAGGCGATGCGCGCCGTCCTGGCCGACCTCGAGGGCGCGACGCCCGCGGACGCGGAACGCTTCCTGAAGCTGCGGCGGCTGCTCGACGAGCATCCCCGCCTGGTCGGCCTGTCGGCCGCCAGGGGCGCCCGGACCGAGCGGCACCTGGCCGAGGTGATCGCCGCGCGCCGGGGCGTGGACCCCGACCAGGACCAGCTCACGCACCTGATCGTGGCCTTCGCGATGTCCACCATGCGGGTCGGGTTCGAGTGCCCGCGCAACGACGGCACGATGGCGGAGGTCGGGCGGCGGATGGCGGAGTGCGTCGCCCTCGCCGAGCGCTCCCTGCGGCCGGGCTGGGACCTCTAACCGATCCGACGCCCTGCGGCCGGGCCGGGAGCTGTGGCCGCGTTCGACGCCGCCGAGGCGGCCGGGGGCTAGTTCATCGTGGGGTCGTCGGGGCAGGTCGCCACGAAGGCGAGCTCGCCGCGCTGGCGCCGGAGCACCTGCCGCCACAGCGAGGTCGGGTCGGCGTGGAAGGTGTCGCCGGCCTCGGAGTCCACGACGTACCAGGCGCCCTCGGCGATCTCGCTCTCCAGCTGGCCCGACGTCCAGCCCGCGTACCCCGCGAAGATGCGCATCTGCGCGATCTCACCCTGAAGGATCTCCGGTGGCGCGTCCAGGTCGACCGTGCCCAGCCGGGCCACGGCGTCGGTGCCCGCGTGCAGCCGGCGCCACCCCAGCGGCTCCTCGCCGCTCGGCACCGCCGCCAGCGCCAGCGCGCTGTCAGTCTGTACGGGCCCGCCCTCGAAGAGCACGGAGGGGCCGGTCACCAGAGGGTCCCACACAGGCAGCACCTGCGTCACCGAGATGTCACTGGGCCGGTTGAGCACGACGCCCAGGGTGCCGCCGTCGTGGTCGTGTTCGAGGATCAGCACGACGCTACGCCGGAAGTTGGGGTCGTCGAGAAGTGGCGTCGCCACCAGCAACCCGCCGACGTAGATCGCTTCCGCCATACATCCATCATGAAGTACCTGCGGGGGTGCGCGCTCCCCCAGTGTGTCGATGTTACTTTTCGTACACGCTTGGGAACTTTAGGTAGCGAATATCGCGCTTGGGGGATCATATGCGTACCGGAATCCGCCTCATCCTGGCCGCACTGCCGCTGGGCGCGATCGCGCTGCTCCCGTCCGTCTCCGACGCCCAGGCGCGCGACTGGCCCTGGCCCCGGCACGACGGCGGCGACCCGTTCACGATGACCGTGGACGACGTGGGGTGCCGCTCGGGCAAGGCGGCCGTACGGCTGCACAACCAGACCCGCCAGCTCGCCCGCTTCGACCTGAAGGCCGACGGCAGCAGCGTGGCGAGCGGCTCCATCCCGGCCCGCAAGACCATCGTCCGGCACGTGCCGGTGGGCAAGGGCAGCGGCGCCGAGATCGAGGCGTACTCGGTGAGCGACCACGAGCCGGAGACGTTGATCGACTCCAGCCACGTGCAGAACGACTGCCCCTGGGGGCATCGCCGCCACGGCCACCTGCCCTACACGGGCCCGCCCGCCGACCTGATGGGGAAGCTGGCCACGGCGGGCGGCCTCGTGGTGGTGGGCGGGATCCTGTGGTGGTACGGCTCCATCTGGCCGCGATCGAGCATGTGACCGACACCGAAGCCCGCGCACGGCCGGGCCCGATCCGACCGCGCGGCCCGCGTACAGACGGGCCCGATCCGACCGCGCAGCCCGCGCACGGCCGGGCGGCCCGGCCCGCCCATCTGCCCACTCGCCCGGGCGGCCCTGCCACGGCCGCCCGGACCCCGGCTCAGCCCGGCGGGGGCGGCACGACGAACGCGCCGGCTCTGGCGGCGGCCAGCGCGCGGGCCACGGACTGCTCGGCGACCACCCGCGTCACCGGCTCCCTCGTGACCACCAGCCGGTAGTAGAGCGGGGCCGAGACGGCCCTGATCACCTCACCGCCGTCGGTGCCCTCGGGCAGCTCGCCCCGCCGCACGGCCAGCTCCACGACCTTGGCCCACTCCTCGATGCGCCGCAGATAGAAGGCGCGCAACGCCTGGGCCGCCTGCTCGTCGGAGGTGGCGGCGGCGATGACCGCCTGGAACGTCACCCCGAGCCGATCGTCGTTGAGCGCGTCGAGCACGGCCAGCGCGTTGGCGCGCAAATCCTCCTCGACGCTTCCCGTGTCGGCATGGTCGGAGGACTGGTTGGCCAGCTCGTTCATGAGGTCGGCCACCAGCCGGGGGGTGCTCCCCCAGCGCCGGTAGACGGTGGTCTTGCCGACGCCTGCCCTGGCCGCGACCTGGTCCATGGTCAGGCCGTGGAAGCCGCGCTCGACCAGCTCGTCCTGGGTGGCCTCCAGGACGGCCGCGCGCACCCGGGCTGTGCGACCCCCCGGCCGCACGGTTCCCGCCGAGCGGGAAAGTTGGTCCATCAAGTCTCCTTCTCGCGACAGACACATTATCGGCACACTTTTCCCGTTTAAGCCAGTGTTCGGCATTGTCGAACTGCGCTAGGGTTCCCGGTGTGGGAGAGACGATTCAATCGGTGGAGCGCGCCGCCGCGATCCTACGGCTGCTCGCCTCCGGTCCACGGCAACTCGGGGTGGCCGAGCTGGCCCGGGCTCTGGGCCTGCCGAAGGGCACACTGCACGGCATCCTGCGCACCCTGGTCCACGTGGGCTTCGTCGAGCAGGACGCGGCCACCGGCAAGTACCGGCTCGGCCCCACGCTGCTCCATCTGGGCAGCAGCTACCTCGACGTCAACGAGCTGCGCACCCGCTCCATCAACTGGGCCGACGCGCTGGCGGGCCGCAGCAGGGAGAGCGCCTGGATCGGCACCCTGCACGAGGGGCACGTGCTGGTCATCCACCACGTCTTCCGGCCCGACGACAGCATGCAGACGCTGCAGGTGGGCACATACCTGCCGACGCACGCCAGCGCCCTGGGCAAGGTCCTGCTGGCCCATGACCCGTACGGGGAGGGCACGCCGCCGCTGGAGGCCCGCACCAGGCGCACGATCGTCGACCCCGCAGCCCTGGAGAGCGAGCTCGACCAGGTCAGGGCGCGGGGCTGGGCGGCCGAGATGGAGGAGCTGACGGAGGGCGAGGTGGCCATCGCCGCCCCGATCAAGGACCCGCGCGGCATCGTGGTGGGCGCCATCGGCATCCGCGGCGCGGTCGAGCGGCTGGCCGCGGACGGCCGGCTGAACATGGAGTTCGTCTCCTACGTACGCGACGCCGCCCGTGCCATAACCCGCGACCTCGCCCGATGACACTTGAACAAGCTTCGACGGACCACATACCATTCGTTCGGCATTGTCGAACCATAAGCCTTGCGAGGAACCCAGTGCCTCGACCGCACTACATCGCAGCCATCGACCAGGGCACCACGTCCAGCCGGTGCATCGTGTTCGACGAGGCCGGCAACATCATCTCCGTCGCCCAGCGCGAGCACCGCCAGATCTTCCCCAAGCCGGGCTGGGTCGAGCACGACGCGGACGAGATCTGGCTGAACGTGCGGACCGTCCTGGCCGAGGCGGTCGGCGGGGCCGGGATCGAGAACGGCCAGATCGCCGCCCTGGGCATCACCAACCAGCGCGAGACCACCGTCCTGTGGGACCGCGCCACCGGCCGCCCGGTCTGCCCCACGATCGTCTGGCAGGACACCCGCACCGACGCGCTCACGCGCGCGCTGGCCGAGCACGAGGGCCTGTTCAAGGAGCGGGCCGGGCTGCCCCTGGCCACCTACTTCGCCGGGCCCAAGATCCGCTGGCTGCTCGACTCGTACGGGCTGCGCGAGCGGGCCGAGCGCGGCGAGGTGCTGTTCGGCACGATGGACAGCTGGCTGCTGTGGAATCTCACCGGCCGCCACATCACCGACGTGACCAACGCCAGCCGCACGATGCTGATGAACATCCGCACCCTGGCCTGGGACGACGAGCTGCTCGACGCGATGGGCGTGCCGCGCGCGATGCTGCCCGAGATCCGCCCGTCCGCCGAGGTCTACGGCCACACCGAGGCCGGCGTCCCGGTGGCCTCGGCGCTCGGCGACCAGCAGGCGGCGCTGTTCGGGCAGACCTGCTTCGCGCCGGGCGAGACCAAGAGCACCTACGGCTCGGGCAGCTTCCTGCTGATGAACACCGGCCAGGAGCCGGTCGTCTCCAAGCACGGCCTGCTGACCACCGTCGGCTACCGGATCGGCGACGGGCCCGCCACGTACGCGCTGGAGGGCGCCATCGCGGTCACCGGCTCCCTGGTGCAGTGGCTGCGCGACAACCTGGGCCTGATCTCCAGCGCCGCCGAGATCGAGACGCTGGCCAGGACGGTCGACGACAACGGCGGCTGCTACTTCGTGCCGGCCTTCTCCGGGCTGTTCGCGCCGCACTGGCGCTCCGACGCGCGCGGGGTCATCACGGGGCTGACCGGGTTCGTCAACAAGGGGCACATCGCGCGGGCCGTGCTGGAGGCCACGGCGTGGCAGACCCGCGAGGTCGTGGACGCCATGAACGCCGACTCGGGGCTCGACCTGACGACGCTGCGGGCCGACGGCGGCATGACCGCCGACAACCTGCTCATGCAGACGCTCGCCGACGTGCTGGCCGTGCCGGTGGTGCGGCCGATGGTGGCCGAGACGACCGCGCTCGGCGCCGCGTACGCGGCGGGCCTGGCCACCGGCTACTGGCCGGACCTCGGCACCCTGAGCGCCAACTGGCACAAGGCCGCCGAATGGCGGCCCGCGATCGACGAGGCGGCTCGCGAACGCGAGTACCGCAACTGGAAGAAGGCCGTGGCCCGCACCCTGGGCTGGGTCGAGCAGGAGGGATGACAGCGATGACGACCGCGATCGGCACCGACCGGGCGGAGGTCCGGCAGGAGCTGTCCGCCACCGCCTACGACCTGCTCGTGATCGGGGGCGGCATCCTCGGCACGTCGGTGACCTGGATGGCCGCCCAGGCGGGCCTGCGGGTGGCGATGGTGGACGCCGGCGACTTCGCCGGAGCCACCTCCAGCGCCTCCTCCAAGCTCGTCCACGGCGGCCTGCGTTACCTGCAGACCGGCAACGTCAAGCTGGTGGCGGAGAACCATCGCGAGCGGCGGGCCCTGGCCGCCGACATCGCGCCGCACCTGGTCAAGCCGCTGACGTTCCTGGTCCCGATCTACAAGGGCGGGCCGCACGGGGCCGCCAAGCTGGGCGCGGGCGTGTTCCTGTACTCGGCGCTGTCGGTGTTCGGCGACGGCATGGGCAAGGTGATCACGCCGCACCAGGCGCTGGCCAAGGTGCCCGCGCTGCGTACGGAGGGCCTGCGGGCCGCCGCCGTCTACGGCGACCACCAGATGAACGACAGCCGCGTCGCGGTCATGACCGTGCGGGCCGCGGTGGACGCGGGCGCCACGGTGCTCAACCACGCCGAGGTCGTCGGGCTGCGCAAGTCGTCCGGCAGCGTGACGGGCGCCGAGCTGCGCGACCGGCTCGACGGCGCGGAGTTCGGCGTGTCCGCCAGGCTCGTGCTGAACGCCACCGGCCCCTGGGTGGACCACCTGCGCCGCATGGAGGACCCGGACGCCGCGCCCAGCATCCGGCTGTCCAAGGGCGCCCACCTGGTGCTGCGCCGGCACGAGCCGTGGAAGGCGGCGCTGACCACGCCGATCGACAAGTACCGGGTGTCGTTCGCGATCCCGTGGGAGGACCACCTGCTGCTGGGCACCACGGACGAGCCGTACGAGGGCGATCCCGGCGCCGTGAGCCCGACGGACGCCGACATCGCGCAGATCCTCGACGAGGCGGGCCACTCCGTGCGCGACGAGCAGCTCAGGCGCGGGGACATCACCTACGCCTTCGCCGGCCTGCGCGTGCTGCCCGGCGGCCCGGGGCAGGTGACGGCGGCCAAGCGCGAGACGGTGCTGTCCCGCGGCTCGGGCGGCATGTTGTCGGTGGCCGGCGGGAAGTGGACGACCTACCGGCACATCGGCAAGCACGTGCTCGACATCCTCGCCCACCTGCCGGGGCGGCCCCTCGGCGACGATCTGGCCGACATCCTGCCGGCGGTGCCGCTGCCCGGCCTGGCCAGCCCCGACGCCGTCGCCATGCGGCTGTGGACCGACCGCGACCCTGGCACCCGCATGGACCCCCTGGTGGCCAGGCACCTGGCCACGCACTACGGGTCGATCGCGTTCGAGCTGGCCCGGCTCATCAGGGAGGACCCGGCGCTCGGCGAGCGCATCCACCCGGACGGGCCGGACATCTGGGCCCAGGCGGTCTACGCCCGCGACCACGAGTGGGCGGCCACGGTGGACGACGTCGTACGCCGCCGCACCACGCTCACCGTACGCGGCCTCGACACGCAGGACGTGCGCACCAGGATCGCGGCCCTGCTGGCCTGACCCGCGCCAGGATCGCGGCCCTGCCGGCCTGAGTCGCGCCAGGAGGTGGTCAGGCGCTCAGCCTGGGCAGGGGGTGGGCATGCGCACTCCCATCAACGAAGCCCTGCTCAGGCACTTCACGGACCTGCGCGACGGCGACCACGGCCACGCCGTCACGCGGGAGGACAAAGAACGCGTGTTCACCAGGGCCGTCGAGCTCCTCGACCCCGTGGCGCGCCGGGCGCTCGACGAGGCCAACGCCGACCTGCTGCTCGGCACCGGGGAGGTGGTGGCCAGCGGGGTCACCCGCTCACGCGAGGGCGGCCTGAACGCCATGTGGTCGCTGACGTGGCCGCAGCAGCGCGAGTGCGGCGTCCAGCCGATCGCCGTGGTGGCCCACTTCGGCTGCGACTTCCATCACCCGCACCTGCGCGGCAACACGGTCGGCGACTGGCCGCTGAACGTCTTCGACGAGTCGGACGCGGCCGGCCAGCTCGACACGCTACGGGTGATCGCGGCCGGCGACGCGCACAACCTGGTCTTCCAGGAGAGCTACCGCCTGATGCCCGCGATCACCACGCCGGCGCACCATTAGGCCTCGGTGAAGCCCCGCGCCCGGCCGCCCGCGGACTCACGCACCGCCGCGGCGACGGCGGTGGCGACATCCGGGTGGAACACGCTGGGAATGATGTAGTTCGGGCCCAGCTCCTCGGGCGTGACCACGGCCGCCAGGGCGTTCGCGGCGGCCAGCAGCATCTCCTGCGTCACCCCGCTCGCCTGCGCGTCGAGCAGCCCCCGGAACACGCCGGGGAAGGCCAGCACGTTGTTGATCTGGTTGGGGTAGTCGGAGCGGCCCGTGGCGACGACGGCGGCGTGCTCGCGGGCGTCGTCGGGCGACACCTCGGGCTCCGGGTTGGCCAGCGCGAACACCACCGCGTCCGTGGCCATCGCGGCGATGTCGTCGCTGGTCAGGATGCCCGGCGCGGAGACGCCCACGAACACGTCGGCGCCCTTGACGGCGCCGCGCAGGTCGCCGGAGTAGCCCTCGGCGTTGGTGTGGTCGGCGATCCAGCGCAGCGACTCGTCGAGGTCGTCGCGGCCCTTGTGCACGGCGCCGAGGTAGTCGCAGACGACGACGTTGCGGGCGCCGGCGGCCAGCAGCAGCCGCAGCACGGCGTTGCCCGCCGCGCCCGCGCCCGCCATGGTGATCTTGACGGTCTCGATGTTCTTGTTCACCACGCGCAGCGCGTTGGTGAGCGCGGCCAGCACGCAGATGGCGGTGCCGTGCTGGTCGTCGTGGAAGACCGGGATGTCGAGCAGCTCGCGCAGCCGCCGCTCCACCTCGAAGCAGCGCGGGGCGCCGATGTCCTCCAGGTTGATGCCGCCGAAGCCGGGCGCGATCACCTGCACGGTGCGGACGATCTCGTCGACGTCCTGCGTGTCGAGGCAGATCGGCCACGCGTCGATGCCGGCGAAGCGTTTGAACAGCGCCGCCTTGCCCTCCATGACCGGCAGCGCCGCCTCGGGGCCGATGTTGCCCAGCCCCAGGACGGCCGAGCCGTCGGTGACCACGGCCACGGTGTTGCGCTTGATGGTCAGGCGCCGCGCGTCCTCCTTGTTGCGGGCGATCGCCATCGACACGCGCGCCACGCCCGGCGTGTACGCCATCGACAGCTCGTCGCGGTTGCGCAGCGGCACCTTGGACTTCATCTCGATCTTGCCGCCGAGATGCATGAGGAACGTGCGGTCGGACACCTTGTGGATGACGACGCCCTCGACGGCCTCGAGCTGGTCGACGATGGCCTGGGCGTGGTCGGTGTCCCGGGCCGCGCAGGTGACGTCGATACGGAGCTTCTCGTGCCCCGCGTTGGTGACGTCGAGGGCGGTCACGACGCCCCCGGCCGACTCTACGGCGTGGGTGAGCTGGCTGACGGCCTTGCCGCCGGCCGGCACCTCGAGACGCACGGTGATGGAGTACGACACACTCGGGACGGTCGCCACGTCAATCGCTCCTTCGGGACTGACCAAGAATGCATCCATGTTAGGGGCTGTTGACTGTGGCCTGACTCGACGCTCGGTCAATCGAGCGCCTCGGCCGCCAGAACGATCATCTCGACGCACGCCGGCACCGGGATCGTCGTGCTGTCGAGAACCAGGTGATATCGGCAGGGATCGCCGGGATCGGCACGATAGAAGTGCCGCACGTAGGCGTTGCGGGCCCGGTCGTTGTCCTCGATGATCCGGCGGGCCTCGCGCTCGCTGAGCTCGCCCAGCGTGGCCGTCTGCCGCACGCGGCGCCGGAGCGGGGCGTCGAGCCTGACGTGCAGCGCGCCCGGATGGTCGGCCAGCACCACCGCGCCGGCCCTGCCCAGGAAGACGCCGCCCTGGTTGCGGGCCATCTCCGTCAGCATGCGCTCCGTGCGCCGGACGAACTCCTCGGGCGCGAGCGGCATCACCCCGGGGACGTACATGTCCACGCCGCCGAACGTGACCGTCGGCAGCCGCACGGCGCCCGAGAACAGCCGGGCCAGGCCGTGCTCGGCGCGGTCGTCGTGGGCCAGCGCCTCCTCCAGCGTGCAGCCCAGCTCCTGCGCCACGGCGCTGGGGATGGCCCGGTCGACGAAGGGCACGCCGAGCCGCTCGGCGACGGCCGGGCCAATCTGGCTGCCGGCCGTGCCGTATGTCGCCGATATAGTGACGACCCGCATATCTCCAGGTTAGAACAGAGCGCTGGCCAACGCCCTGCGCGCTTTCGCCAAAGATGGGTCTTCTGCGGGCAATGCCTCGAACAGGCTGAGCAGATGCCGCCTGGCCCGGTCGCGATCGTCACCCGAGGTGCGCTTGACCACGGCGATGACCCGCTCGAACGCCTCGTCCACGGCGCCGGAGAGCATCTCCAGGTCGGCGGCGAGCAGCTGCGCGTCTATGTCGGACGGGTCCTGCATGCGCCGCTGCACGTCGGCGGGGTCGGCCTCGGCCGTCCGCTTGATCAGGTTGACCCCCGCGAGGCCCATCTTGGCGTCCTCGTTGCCCGGGGCGCGGGCCAGCAACCGCTGGTAGGCCGCGATCGCCGCGTCGAAGTCGCCCTGGTCGATGGCCTGCTCGGCCGCCACCAGGTCGGGGTCGGCCGGCGGGCCCGCGGGCGCCTCCTGCCCGTCCTGCTCGTCATCGGGCGGCCGGGCGCCCGGGTTGGCCTGGTAGAACTGCTCGACCGCGCCCATCAGCTCGTCGAGCCAGCGGCGCACCTCCTGCTCGGGCAGCACCTGCTGGAAGCCGGTGACGGCCTGCCCCTGGAAGATCGCCAGCACGGTCGGCACCGCCTGCACGCGCAGCGCCTGCGCGATCTGCGGGCTGGCGTCGACGTTGACCTTGGCCAGGACGACCCTGCCGCCGAGGTCGCCGACGACCTTCTCCAGCACCGGGCTGAGCTGGGCGCTGCCCGGCGCCCGGGGCGACCAGAGGTCGAGGACCACCGGCACGGTCATCGACCGGTCGATGACATCGGTCGTGAACGTCTCCTCGGTCACGTCGACGACGGAGGCCGACGAGGCCGCCTGGGGACCTGCCGCCTCCCGCCGGGCCTGCGCCTCCAGAGCCTGCTTGCGCGCGCCCAGGTCCACCGCTCCGTAGAGGGACCCGGGTCTAGAGAAGTCCGCCATGCCCTTCATCTTGCCGCATGGACGAGGCCGGGAAGTCACCCGCCGCCACCCTGAGGGTGCGCAACTGGTCGAACATCTGGTGGAGTTCGTCCTCGGCGTACATCGTCAGGCCGAACTCGGCCCCCATCAGATCGGCGGTGGCCCGCCGTACGACGTCGCGGCCCGCCTCGGTGATCTCGGCCAGCACCCCGCGTCCGTCGCGCGGATTGGGCAGCCGGCGGACGAACCCGGACTTCTCCAGCCTGTCCACCGTGTTCGTCACGCTGGTGGGATGAACCATGAGACGTTCGCCGATCTTGGACAGTGGCAGCGCGCCGGTCTTGCTGAAGGTCAGCAGGACCAATCCCTCGTACCTCGCGAAGGTCAAGTCGTATGGCTTCAGGAGCGAGTCAAGTTGCGACAGCAGGATCTGATGCGCTCTCATGATCGAGGTAACGGCCGCCATGGCGGCGGAGGGCCCGAAGTGAGCGCGCCAGCTCTCCGCGGCGCGGTCGATCGGGTCGAACGGCAGGTTGAGCGGCTTCGGCTGCGACACAGCGCTACGGTAGCGCGCCTCTCGTCCCGGTTCGTCTGGTCACTCTCTGCGACAGGCTTCTTCGCTTGACCAAGAATCCGGACATCAATCATCACGCTCAGTTATGGTTCTCCTACGTATGGTGACGCGGATGCCAAGTCCAGCGGCCGTGGGGACGGCCGGGACCGCGCGTGTTCCGCATCACCGAGGGCACGGGGGGTGCGCTTGATGAACTTCAACGGGGAAAAGGGTGCGTGAGCACGCGGGCGTTTCACGAGAGGAGCTGAAGCACAGCGCGGCCGTCACGGTTGCCGTGCTGCTGGCTGTCGGCCTGTTCGCGGCGTGGAACGTCCTGATTCCAGGCGTGGACGCGTGGGAGAACATCGTGGCCGCGGTCATCGGATCGCTCCGGCTGACCGGGCCGGTGGCGGCGGCCTTCGCCGCCTGGGTGGCCCTGCGCAAGCGCCGGGCGCTGCGCGGGCGCTCGCTCACGACCTGGCGCGCGCTCAAGGCGCCGCTGGCGATCGTGATGGTGGTGGTGGGCTCGTTCGGAGCCACGGTGCTGGTGCTGGCGGTCAAGACGGTGCTCACCGACCAGGCGGGCCGGCTGAGCCTGACCGGGCTGGCGATGGGCATGGCGGGGCTGGCGCTGTACTCGGTGATCGGGTGGGTGGCCGGCTGGGTGCTGCCGCGGCCGTTCACCCCGCCGCTGGCCGGGCTGGCCTGCTACGGGCTGTTCTCGTGGCTGGCCGACGACCGCGGCTGGGCCGACAAGCTGGCGCCGGGGACCGGCGAGCCGTACGACCTGTTCCAGGGGCTGAACGGAGCGCCGTTCTTCGACCAGACGATCTGGCTGCTGGGCATCACGGCGGCGCTGCTGCTCGGCTGGGCGGCCCTGGTCACCAGGCAGGCCCTGGTGCTGGCGTGCGCGCTGCTGGCGGTGCTGGCCGCGGGGATGGGCGTCTCACGGGTGCTGGCCCAGCCGAAGCCGGCCGCGGCCGTGGACATCGCCTACGCCTGCCAGGAGTGGCCGATCACCGTGTGCGTGCACCCGGGGATGCGGGCGGGGCTGACCGAGCTGGGTGCGGCGTTCACGCAGATCGCCTCGCGGCTCGCCGGGACCCCCGCCGCGTTCACGCGGGTGGAGCAGCGCCCGCTGGACGACCCGCTGAAGCCGTCGAACGGGCTGGCGCCCGTGCACGTGCCCGACCTGTCGGCGGGGTTCGCCGAGGAGGCGGCGCACGAGTACATCGAGGCGCTGGCCCCCAGGTGCCAGAGCGCGGTCACGGAGGGTTACCGGCAGATCGTGGTGGCCTGGCTGCGCGGCGAGCCGCTGCCCGGCACGCCGCTGCCGGAGCACCACTACGCGACGACGTCGTTCTCCTCGTGGAGCGAGCACCAGCGCAGGGAGTGGCTGCGCATGTTCTACAGCGACTTCCAGGGCTGCCGGCTGTCGAGCACGCACTTCGGCGGCGGCCCCTCGCAGGCGCAGGTGGCGCCGCAGGTGCGGCCCACCCCCGAGTCGAGCCACGTCTACCCGGTGTATCCGGGCCCCGCCGGCACGACGTCGGCGAGCTCCCTGCCGGGGGCGGGCTCCACGCCGGCACAGACCCGGCAGGCCCCGGCCGAGCGGTGGACTCCCGACACGTCGGGGGTGAGCTGGCCGGTGCTCGATCCCGGGCCGCAGGAGGTCACCCCCGCACAGGCCGGGGAGACCCCGCCGGAGCAGGCGCCGGCGCAGGAGGAGCCTCAGGACGCCGCGCAGGCCCAGGCCCCCGACGCCACGGGGACGTCCGAGCAGCTCCCCGCCTCCTCCGAGCACCCGGGGCACGGCCCGCAAGGAAACGGCCACGGCTGGGGAGCGAAGATGTCACCAAAGGGCTGGCACTGATGATCGCCTGACGGGTAGTCATGCTCGCATGACGACTTCCCAAACGGCGTCGCCCGCGGTGACCCCCGGGCGGCGCCGCCGGTGGCGATATCTGGCGGGCTTCCTGGTGCTGGCGGTCCTGCTCGTCGTGGGCGGCCGGCTGGCCTGGTCCTGGCTCGACCCGATGGGCGAGCAGAGCATCGACCGCAGCCAGCCGGTGCTGCTGCAGTCCATCAAGGACCTGAGCCGGTTCGAGGCGGCGACGGGGAACTTCCAGGTGGTGGTGGACCTGGAGAAGGACGCCAACTTCCTGCCCGACGCGATCAAGGGCACCCGCACGCTGTTCGTGGGCGCGGGCGGGGTGGACGCGTACGTGGACTTCTCCGGCCTGGCGGCGAACGGCGTGAGCGTCTCGCAGGACCGCACGCAGGCGACCGTGCGCCTGCCGCGCGCCCAGCTCGAGAAGCCGAACCTGGACAACAGCCGCTCCTACGTCTTCGCCCACCAGCGCGGCCTGTTCGACCGGGTGAGCGACTTCCTGTCGGGCTCCCCCACCGACCAGCGGGAGCTCTACCTCCTGGCCGAGAAGAAGATCACGGAGGCCGCCGTGGCCAGTGACCTGCGGGCCAGGGCCGACGCCAACACCAAGGCCATGCTGTCGGGCATGCTCAAATCGCTCGGCTTCACCAAGGTCACGGTCAAGTTCACCGACGAGCCCTAAGCATCCTCACCTGCGCCTTAGGCATCCCTTGCACCCGCCTAAGTACCTCCCTGTCTGCGCCCGTGCCGAGAGATAAGGCATACGCCCGATGCGCCGGCAGGGGCCTTAGGACGAACCTTGAGAGTGCAGGGAACAAGACAAGGGAGCACGTCGGATGAACGCCGAACTCGAATACACCGTGATGCAGCATCACGCGGCCGAGCTGCGCCAGGCCGCCGCCGAGCAGCGGCGCGTACGCGAGGCGAGCAAGAGCCGGCCGGCCGAGCGCCGTCACCGCTCGGTCTTCGCCCGGTTCCTCGTCTCGTGACCGCCCACAAGCAGCCCGGCCGCACCCTCCCTCGCGGCCGGGCTGAAACGCCCCCTTAGGGGGGCTACGGCGCCCCGGCCCGCATTCCTGGTCGAGCCGGTGGCACGACGCCACGAGGCCCCGGTCCGTTCCTGGTCGGACCGGGGCTTCGCGCTGTCCGGGCGACGAGCGCGGGCGGATCAGAGCGGCTGCCGCTGCATGCCCTGGTCGCTGGGCGCGGGCGCCGCGCTGGCGCGCCCCGCCGGCGCCTCCGCCTGCCGGACCGCCCGGGAGACGGGGCCATGGTAGCGGCCGGAGCGCTGGTGCCAGGCGCACGCGCCGGCCTGCCAGTCCCGCAGCCCCTGGACGTACCGGGCGATCCTGCCCCGTTCCTCCGCGTCCAGCCCGCACTCCTCCACCAGCGGCGGCAGATCCGCCAGCACCGTGCTCTCGAACTGCCGCAACCGGGACGTCCGCAGGTCGTTCACCCGGTCGGCGGCCTCCTGCGCCCCGCAGCCCAGGGACCGCCGCAGCACCACCACCCCGTTGTCGTGCCCGCTCTGCTGCCGGCCCGAATACAGGTCGTTGAGCAGGTGCACCCCGTCGGAGAACGTGTCGCGCAACACCTCGATCGGCCGCGTGCCCGCGACCTTCCCGGGCACCTCCGCACCGGCGACCCGCTCGACGAGATCCGCCACCCACAGGGCGGCGCCCGAGGTGCGGCGCAGGCCGACGCGTTCGACGGGCCCGGGGACGCGGGCGTCCCCGGCGTCCTCCAGCTCGCTCAGGCAGCCCCGCATGAGCGCCTGCGTGCCGTCGGCGAACCTGCGCCGCCACTCCGGCGACGACCCGGCGAACGTGCGGGGCCACAGGTCGGCGAGCCCGCTCTCGGCCGGGTTCACCGGCCGCGGCGTGCGCGGGGAGCCCGGCGGGGTGAAGCGGCGCAGCCGGTGCAGGTACGCCTTCGCCTGCCGGTGGGCCCCCGGCCGCGCGAACACCTGGGTGAAGTGGTCGCCGAACCAGCACGCCCAGACGTACCAGTCGGAGGCCAGCCGCAGCTCCGCCGGGGCGGCGTCCGGATGACCGTACGCCGCCAGCAGCGGGATCGCCATGGACGCGAACCGCGCCTCGCCCCAGACCCGCGCGCCTCGCCCGTCCACGAAGTCGAGCAGGCCCATCGTCCTGGCCCAGGTCGTGGAGTGGGTGTGCGCGGCGTCGGCGTGCGGGCTCAGGCGGGCCGGATCGGGCTGGTACGGGGCGGGGAGGACGAACGGATCATCAGGGGGCATGGGGGCGATCCTCCGCTGGTGCTCCCGACGAGAACGGACGACCTCTGCCGGGGGACGAGGCTGATGGAACCGGCGCTCCTGTTGTGGCTTGTCTGGTCGTTGAGACTCCAGTATGAACACATAGAGTAATCAATGAATACTGTCCGTGACGGATCATTGATGTGACTACTCCACGGCGCCGGCCCGCGTCAGCAGATCCCGGTACCAGCCGTCGTACGGCCGGTCGGTCGCCGGATAGGTGGCCGGCGGGTCGGTGGCGTCGCCCGCCGAGTCGAAGCCCCAGCCACGGGCGAGCTTGCCCGCCCTCAGAGCCGCCGTGATGAACGAGGACTGGCCCGCCGGCGCCGCGTGGAACAGCGCCCCCTCCTGGAGCTCCGCGCCGTCCCCCTGCTGGAACTCGCCGAAGGCGATCTGCGGGTAGCGGACGCGGTCGCCGGTGCGCCTGTCGGTGTCGACGCGCAGCGTCTGCGCGGGCGTGGGGCCGTCGGCGCCGGTCCACACGCGTACGCGGGACGTGCCGCTGACCGAGGTGGCCTTGTCGTGGCGGGCGTCGGAGGTCCTGGCGTTGCCGCCCCACGCGACCGACATGGCGCCCGCGTCGAGCACGCCGGCCCACTCCCAGTTCTGGCTGGAGCCCTGGCTGCGGTGGATCTCGCGCAGCCGCGTGCCGGACGGGTCGGTGAACCTGATCGTGGGCAGGACGCCGTCGTCGTACTTGCGGCTGGCCGACCAGGTGATCTCGCCGTCGGCGCCGAGCCGGCCGACGCGGTACCACAGCGTGGTCGCGCTCTGCGACTGGTGGACCTCGACCAGGTCGCCGTTGTCGTTCAGCGCGACGGCGGGGGTGACGCCGCTGTCGTACCTGCCGTGGCGCAGCCAGGTGACGCGGCCGTCGGCGCCGTACACGCCGGTCCAGTACCACAGGTCGCCTGAACCGGAGTCGTGCACCTCCACCACCTGGCCGCGGCCGTTGATCGCGACGGCCGGGTTGTGGCCGAGGTCGCGCCGGTACGCGCTGCGCGTCCCCCCGTCGCCGGAGATCACCGCGAGGACGCGCCCGCGCAGCTCGTCCACCGTCGGCGGGCTCGCCGGGTACTCCTCGGCCCGGTACAGCCGCGCGCCGAAGACGGAGGTGAGCTGCTGGTTGAGCGCGGCCAGGTTGCCGGCGGCGTACGAGGTGTTGTCCGTAAGGTCGTCCTTGACGTCGAGGGCGACGACGATCGGCGCGGCGGCCGGATGCTGCGCGGACCAGGTGTCGATGACGCCGAGCCAGTCGCGCAGGAGGTTCGAGGCGGGGTTTCCTGCGTGGTCGACCTGGTTGCCCGGGGAGTCGTGGCCGACGGCGTAGTCGCGGGAGGTGGCGTAGCCGTTGTCGTGGATGTCGAGCTCGATGAAGCGGATGCCGTGGTCGAGCTGGTGGGCGATCGAGTCGCGGGCGCCGCCGAGGTTGCCGGAGTAGCTGTTGTGGGTGGCGCGGAAGACCGCCGAGGGTAACGGGACGTCCGCGGTCGTGTCGATGTTCGCGCTGGTCAGCAGGGTGGATGCGGCGAGGGTGAGCGCTGCGGGGATGGCTGCGATGTGAGGCACTCCCTGATCTTCGTCTCGGGGGCCCGCGCCGACAAGGCGGTCGCAGCCGTCCGGCCCCGGCGGACGACGAGCCCGGGCCCGTGGCCGCCGGGGGTGGCGGTCCGGCGTCAGCTCCACCGGCGACGGCGCGGCCGACGTACGCATGCGCGCCGAGGCGTCCGGCCAGGGGCGCGTCTACCAGGCCGGTCGCGACCAGACGAGCAACGAGAGACGGCGTTCACAGGCCGCGCCGGGCTTCCAGCGCGTCCAGGATCAGGTCCAGGCCGTAGCCGAACTCGGCGGCGTAGTCGTAGCCGGGCCGCATGGCGTGGTCGACGATGATCTCGGCGAGGTACGGCAGCTCGTCGGCCGGCAGGTGCTCCAGGATGTTGCCGGCCACCTCCTCCACGTCGTGCGGCGTCATCACCGGCAGGTTCGCCTCCTGGATGACGAACCCGTTGATGTAGCTGTCGATGATCGAGACCGCGTGCGCGGCCATCGCCAGCGTGAACCCGGCCCTGCGCAGGACGCCGAGGACGGCGTCGTGGTGGCGCAGCGTCGCGGGCCCCGGGTTGCGGCGGGAGTCCATGAGGCCGAGGGCCCAGCTGTGCTGCGACAGGACCGCCCGCGCGGAGCAGGCACGCGCCCGGATCGCCTCCCGCCAGTCGGCGTGATCGGCGCCGGGCAGCTCGATCGCCGCGAACACCATGTCGACCACGCCGTCGAGGATCGCGTCCTTGTTCGGCACGTGGTGGTAGAGCGACATCGCCTCCACGCCGAGCTCCGTCGCCACGCGGCGCATGGTGATCGCCTCCGCTCCGCCACGGTCGGCGACCCGGATCGCCGCCTCCAGCACGAGAGCTCTGCTGAGTGGCTGCGGTGATGGCGACACGACGGCTCCGGGCATCGAAGGGTTGACAGCCTTACGAGCGTAAGCCAGCCTTACAGACGTAAGCCACCTTACGGGCGTAAGAAAAGGAGATCGCGATGCCGATGCCGTTGTGGTGGGGGCACGTGAACAAGCGGGTGTTCAACCCCCTCACGCTCGCCCGCGGGAAGTCGCCGGTGCTGATCCATGTCGGGCGCGTCTCCGGCGCGACCTACCACACGCCTCTCGACGCGCATCCCGTCGCGGGCGGCTATCTGTTCGTGCTGGTGTACGGGTCGCGGTCGGACTGGGTGCGCAACGTGCTCGCGGCGGAGAGCGCGCGGCTCAGCGTCGACGGGAAGGAGGTGGAGCTGACCTCTCCGCGGGTCGTCGGAAGGGACGAGGCCTTCCGGGCTCTGCCGCAGGAGGTGACCCGGCCGCCGAAGGTGCTGCGGATCACCGAGTTCCTCCGCATGGACCTGGCCGCCGGCCAGGGGCGTACCGCGCCGGCGCCTTGATCGAAGGCGCCGGCGCGACGCGCGTCAGGACTTGGGGACGGTGATGAGCAGGGCGTCGCCCTGGCCGCCGCCTCCGCACAGGCCCGCGGCGCCCAGCCCGCCGCCCCGCCGCTTCAGCTCGTACGCCAGCGTCAGCACGATCCTGGCCCCTGACGCCCCGATCGGGTGCCCCAGAGCGATGCCGCCTCCGTTGACGTTGACCTTGTCCAGGGGCACGCCCAGCTCCTTGGCCGACTGCAGCACCACGCTGGCGAACGCCTCGTTGATCTCCACCAGGTCCAGGTCGGCCGCCGTGACGCCCTGCTTGGACATCGCGTGCTTGATGGCGTTGGCCGGCTGCGACTGCAGGGACGCGTCGGGGCCGGCGACGTTGCCGTGGCGGCCGATCTCCGCCAGCCAGGGCAGGCCCAGCTCCTCGGCCTTCGCCCTGGACATGACGACCACCGCGCAGGCGCCGTCGGAGATCTGGGAGGCCGAGCCGGCCGTGATGGTGCCGTCGGCGGCGAAGGCGGGGCGCAGCTTGGCGAGGGTCTCGGCCGTGGTGTCGCCGCGCACCCCCTCGTCCTCCTTGACGATCAGCGGCTCGCCGCGGCGCTGCGGGATCTCCACGGGGACGATCTCGTCCTCGAAGACGCCGTTCTTGACGGCGGCGGCGGCGAGCTGGTGGGAGCGGGCCGACACGGCGTCCTGCTCCTCGCGGCCGATGCCGAGGCGGCTGTTGTAGCGCTCGGTCGACTCGCCCATCGCGCACTGGTCGAAGGCGCAGAACAGGCCGTCGTGCGCCATCGAGTCGACGACCTGCGAGCCGCCGTACTTGACGCCCTTGCGCAGGCCGGGCAGCAGGTGGGGGGCGTTGGTCATGGACTCCATGCCGCCGGCCACCACGATCTCGAACTCGCCGGCCCTGATGAGCTGGTCGGCCAGGGCGATGGCGTCGAGGCCCGACAGGCACACCTTGTTGATGGTGATCGAGGGGACGGTCATGGGGATGCCGGCCTTGACGGCGGCCTGGCGGGAGGGGATCTGCCCGGCGCCGGCCTGGAGCACCTGGCCCATGATGACGTACTCGACGGCCTCGGGCGCGACCCCGGCGCGCTGCAGGGCGGCCTTGATCGCGATGCCGCCGAGCTCGACGGCCGGCAGGCCGGAGAGGGAGCCGAGGAGCTTTCCGATGGGGGTGCGAGCTCCGGCGACGATGACGGAACTGGACATGACAACGGCCTCCTGTGCTCGCGCGTCCGGTCTTTTGACACGATACCCACGAGTACGACGTCGCTCGCCATGGAGGTAGGCCACACATGTTCATGCGGATCGACCACATCGGGATCGCCTGTCGTGACCTGGAGGAGAAGATCGAGCTCTTCTCCCGCACGTTCGACCTCACGGTCGTGGCCAGGGAGGTCAACGAGGAGCAGGGCGTGAAGGAGGCGATGCTGCACATCGCCGACGGCGAAGGCGGGGGCTCCTACATTCAGCTCCTGGAGCCTCTCTCCGACGACTCTCCTGTGGGAAAATTCCTCGCTAAGCGGGGCGAAGGCGTCCATCACGTGGCGTTCGGGGTTCCGGACGTCGAGGAGGCCATGGCCACGATCGGCGAGAAGGGTGTGAGGCTGCTGGACGAGCGTCCCCGCCACGGGTCGATGGGCTCGCAGATCGCGTTCCTGCACCCGAAAGATGTGGGCGGGATGCTGACGGAGCTGGTCCAAGCGGCCAAGCGACAGTAAACCCCCACAAAACGTAAAAAACGTTCATATGTAACTAGTCACGCATAAAGATGGACGGGGCTTCGCAGGTGGCACCAGCGGAGTACGCTTGACCTTCCACCGGACATGGGGCCTGCCGAGAGGCACAGGCTCCTGGTACGGATGCCCCGAACCCCCCGTCCGGCCCGTGTAGCCGTCTCGACAACCCAGGATCGAGCCTCCATGCAGTCCGACATCGACGCCCAGCTCAACAACTTCTTCGAGGACGCCCCCGCACGCGAGTTCGACGTGGTGCTCCGGGGTTACGACCGGCACCAGGTCCACGATCACCTCAAGCAGCTCGACGGGGAGCTACGCCAGGCCCGCGAGCAGGTTGCCAGCCTCCAGCGCGACCTGTCCGACTCCCAGCGCCAGCTCCAGGAGCAGGAGCGCCCCACCTACTCCGGCCTGGGCGCCCGCATCGAGCAGCTGCTCCGGCTGGCCGAGGAGCAGGCGACCGAGCTCGTCCAGGCCGCCAGGTCCGAGGCCAACGAGATCAAGGCCGCCGCCAAGGTCGAGGCCGCCGACGTGCGCGCCGCCGCCGAGGCCGAGGCCGCCGAGAAGCGCGCCCAGGCCACGCGCGAGAGCGACGAGATGCGGACGACCGCCGAGCGGGAGGCCGAGGACATCCGCTCGACCGCGCGCCGCGAGGCCGACGAGCTGACCAACACCACCGAGCGGGAGGCCGCCAAGCTGCGCGCCACCGCCGACCACGAGGTGGCGGAGAAGCGGGCCGACGCCGAGCGGGAGATCGCCAAGCTGCGCACCACCACCGAGCGCGAGGTGGCCCAGCTGCGGGCCTCCACCAAGCGCGAGCGTGACGAGGTGCTGACCACCGCCAAGCGGCAGGCCGACGAGATGCGCGCGCAGGCGCAGCGGGTGCTGGAGGAGTCGGAGGCCAAGCGGGCGCAGGACGAGGCGGAGTTCGAGATCCAGCTCGCCTCCCGCCGCGAGGAGGCCGAGCGCCAGGAGGCCGAGCGCCACGCCACCGCCCAGGCCGCCACGCAGAAGCTGGTCGCCGAGGCCGAGCAGCGCGCCGCCACCGCCGAGTCGCGGGCCACGAAGGCCACGCAGCAGGCCGAGCAGACCCGCCGCGAGGCCGACCTGCACGCCAAGCAGCTCGTCGCCAACGCCCGCAAGAGCTCCGAGACCATCGTGGCCGACGCCAAGAGCAGCGCCGACACGATCGTCACCGAGGCGAAGAACGACGCCGAGCGCACCCGTTCGGCGATGCAGCGCCAGGTCGACGAGCTCACCCGCCAGCGTGACAGCATCACCAGCCACCTGGCCCAGCTCCGCCAGCTCCTCGGCGGCGCCGCGCTGCCGGGCATGGAGCCCGAGCCCGCGGTCACCGCGGCCCCGCCGAAGCCCGCGCTCGCCGCGCCCGCGGCCGAGCCGATGGCGCCGGCCACGACCCCCGCGCCCAAGGTGGAGGTCAAGAAGGCCGACGACGACGCGGAGTGGTGGCAGGAGTAAGGCCGGCGATCACGACACGGGGCTGAACGACGGCTGGGGAGAGCCTGGCGGCCGAATGGTCGCTAGGCTCTCTCTTTGCCGTCGGGCGTGTACGAAGTGGTACGGGTCCGTCATGCTGTGTTGCCGATCCCCCTGGAGTGTCCCCCTTGTCCGCAGACGTCGAGCCGGCGACCAAGCAGGAAGAAGACCGCCCCCAGGCGCCGAAGGCACCGGACGAGACCGGCCCCGAGTCGTACGGGCTGCCCGGCAAGCCGCTCTCCCGCGGCCCGTTCCTCTTCGGTCTGGTCGGCGGCCTCGGTGTGCTGACGGCGATCGCGCTGGCCCAGATGATCGTGGCCTCGTTGAGCACGATCATCCTGATCGTCGTGGCGATGTTCCTGGCCGTCGGCCTGAACCCGGCCGTGGAGGCCCTCCACCGGCGCGGCCTGGCCAGGCGGGGCGCGATCTCCATCGTGTTCGCCGGGGTCATCGTGGCGTTCGTGCTGTTCGGGCTGGCGATCGTGCCGCCGGTCAGCAAGCAGCTCACCGAGTTCATCGACGCGGTGCCCGGTTACATCACGGAACTGAGCAACCATCCCACGCTGCGCCAGCTCGACCAGGACTACCAGATCCTCCCGCAGCTCAGGACGTTCGTGACGGGCACGCTGGGGCCGTCGCTGGCCACCGGCATCATGGGCGCGGGGCTGGTGGTGCTGAACGGCGTGTTCACCACGGTGACGCTGCTGGTGCTCATGCTGTACTTCCTCGGCTCGCTGCACACGATCAAGGACTACCTGCTCAAGCTGGTGCCGTCCTCGCGCAGGACGCGGACGCGCGCGATCACGGAGGAGATCCTGCGCGGCATCGGCGGGTACGTGGCGGGCAACGTGCTCATCTCGGTCATCGCGGGCGTGGTGACCTGGATCTTCCTGTCGATCGCGGGCGTGCAGTACGCGCTCGCGCTCGCCCTGGTCGTGGCGCTGACGGACCTGATCCCGCTGGTGGGCGCGACGATCGGCGCGGTGCTGGTCACCGCGGTCGCGCTGCTCGACTCCTGGCCCGCCGGGATCGCGTGCGCCATCTTCTTCGTGGCCTACCAGCAGGTGGAGAACTACCTCATCTACCCCAGGGTGATGAAGCACTCGGTGAACGTGACGCCGGCGGTGACGGTGATCGCCGCGCTGTTCGGCGGCGCGCTGCTCGGCATCGTCGGCGCCCTGCTGGCCATCCCGGTGGCCGCGGCGATCGCGCTGATCATCCGCGAGCTGGTGCTGCCGCACCAGGACCAGGCGTGATCCTCGCGACCTGATGCGGCCCGCCGGCGTCAGGTCGCGGCCCCTCCGAGCTCCGCCTTGAGGAACCGGATCACGGCCGTGTTGAACGCCTCCGGCTGCTCGACCGCGCTGAGGTGCCCCGCCTTCGGGATGATCTCCACCTTGCCCTCGGGCACGGCCTGCGCCATCGCCTCGGCGTCGGAGGGCGGCGACAGCTCGTCCTCCTCCCCCACGATGATCAGCAGCGGCACCTTGAGCCCGCTCAGCGTCTCGAAGGAGTCGGGCCTGGCGGCCATGGCGCGCTGGGCCCAGGCCACGGCGCCGGGCGGCGCCGACTGCACCAGCCCCTTGACCCGGCCGAACACCATGGCCCGGCGCTCCCGGGTGGTCCGCCCGATGAGCGCCGGCAGCACCTCGGTGACCAGCACCTCGCTGCCGCCGGACACCACGGCCTGCGCGATGCGCTCCCTGTTGTCGCGCGCCGCGGGCGGGTCCGCACCGGCCTTGGTGTCGGCCAGGATCACCCCGAGCACCCGGTCGGGGTGCCGGCGGCAGAACGCCATGGTCACGTAGCCGCCCATCGACAGCCCGCCGACGACCGCCCTGTCGATGCCCTCCTCGTCGAGCAGCCTGGCGACGTCGTCGGCCATCAGGTCCACCGAGGGCTCATCCTCGCCCAGCCGCGACCCGCCGAAGCCGCGCAGGTCAGGGGTGATGACCCGGCAGACCCTGGCCAGCCCTTCCCGCTGGGCCAGCCACATGGCCGACGACAGGGGGAACGCGTGAAGCAGCACAACCGGGACCCCGGTCCCGGCAGATCTCGTGTAGAGCTGCACGGATCACACGGTAGCCCGGTTCACGGCGACAATCACTCAATGGCCGATGCCGATCGCTCCCGACTACACCGACAAAAGCCACACTCAGCCAATGTTCGCCATAAATCTGACATTGCCCGACGAATAATTCACGCGCACAATCCAGGCACAGCGACGTGCATTCCGAGGTGACAAGGCATGACAGGTCCCAGAGGCAGGGCGGGCATCCGTCCCGCACTTCCCGACGCCACCAACGCCGACTTCCTCCTCCAGGCGCTGCGCGAGACGAACGCCCACCGCGAGCGCCACCACGTCCCGCCTCTCGTCATGGACCCCTTGCTGGTCGAGTACGCCAAGACCAGGGCGGCCGAGATGTCCCGGCGCATCGGCTACGGGCCGGTGCGGGCGGGCACCGGCGAGGTCGCGTACCGGAGGGAGGGCGAGCACCTGTGCGAGGCCGCCGAAGCGGTGGCCGGCTGGTACGCCCAGAGCATGGCCTACGACTGGAACGATCCGCGCGCCTGCCACTTCAGCCAGCTCGTCTGGAAGGCCAGCAAGGCCATGGGCGCCGCCCGGGTGGCCGGTCAGGGCCGGGCCCATCACGAGACGGTGATCGTCTTCGTCTTCGAGCCCGCGGGCAACGTGGACGGCGAGTTCGAGGAGAACGTGCTGCCGCAGTGATCAGATAGCGGTCGCGCCCCCGTCGATGAACAGCACCTGCCCGGTCATGTACGCCGACGCCGCGCCGGCCAGGAACACGGCCGGCTGCGCCATCTCCTCCGCGGTCCCCCACCGCCGCATCGGCACGCCCGCCACCGTAGCGGCGCTCGACGCCTCGTCCTCCCACAGGTTGCGGTTGAGGTCGGTGGCCGTCCACCCGGGGCACAGGGCGTTGACCCGCACGCCGGAGCCCGCCCACTCCACGGCCAGCGTCTTGGTCAGCGCCACCAGCCCGGCCTTGGCGGCGGCGTAGGGGGCGAGCAGGGGCGCGCCGAGCGCGGCCACGGAGGCCACGTTGATGACGACCCCGTCGCCCCGGCCGAGCAGGTGCGGGGCGGCGGCGTGGCAGACGGCCACGGCGGAGTCGAGGTTGAGCCGCATCAGCTTGTCCCACCCGGACAGCCGCAGGTCCTTGAACTCGACCAGGAAGTTCGACCCACCGGCGTTGTTGACGACGATGTCGAGGTGCCCCAGCCCGTCGATCGCGGCGGCGACGGCGGAGGCGGCGGCCCCGCGGTCGGTGAGGTCGGCGGGGACGACGACCGCGCGCCGCCCCAGCGCCTCGATCTCCTTGCCCACCTCGGCCAGCGTGTCGGCGGAGCGCGAGACGAGCGCCACGTCGGCCCCCGCCTCGGCGTACGCGAGCGCGATGGCCCGCCCGATCCCCTTCGACGCCCCGGTGATCAGGGCCTGCTTGCCCGCGAGATCGAACGCGCCCACGCCGCCTCCTCCATGCCGGAAAACCGAACAAGATTCTATGGACATCTCCCCGCAAAGCGCCACCGGCGCGAGACCGTGAAGGTCCCGCGCCGGTGACTCCTGCCGAAGCCCGTGCGACCTACTGGGCGGCGAGCTGGGCGATCTGCTCGGCGCTCAGGACGCCGTCGTAGGTGCGGACGTCGTCGACGGTCCCCGGCCAGTGGCCGGTGAAGACGCCCGCAGCCTTGGTCCGGCCCAGTTGCAGCGGGCCGGTGGCGTTCCAGGTGCTCAGGTGATCGGTGACGGTGGTGGTGGACAGGCGGCCGTTGACGTAGACGCGCAGCTCACCGGCCAGCGGGTCGTACACGCCGGCGACGTGCGTCCACTCCAGCGGGTTCGGGATGGCGTCGGAGCGGGTCCGTACGAGGGCCGCGGTGTCGGTGTCGGCGGCGGCCATGCCGAGCGTCCACCGCCCCTGCTCCTTGTCGAAGCCGAGCTGGAACCCGGCGGCCCGGCTCCCCGGCTGCGCCACGGCCGCGGTGTCCTTGACCGGCAGGTAGTCGAGCTGGGTCCAGGCGGCCACGGTGAAGCCGGTCCTGGTGTTGACGGCGGGGGCGCTCGTCTGGGCGTAGCCGCTCACGCCGTCGAGCGCGAGCGCCCCGTCCAGCCAGCCCGATGTCCACGAGGCGGCTCCGGACAGCGTCGCGGCGGTCGCCCGGCCCGAGGAGTCGGCCGCCGACGTGCCGGACTCCTCGTCCAGCGTCCAGTGGCCCACCAGCGTGGCAGCGCTGTTGACCAGATCGGCGACCTCGTCGGCGAACATCGCGCGGCCGTAGGCGCGCACCTCGTCGACGTCTCCGGGCCAGTGCTCCGAAGCCGCCCCGCCGACCTTCCCTCGGCCGATCGTCAGGGGGCCCGTGGCGTTCCATGGGGTGGTGACGGCGGCCGTGCCCTCCAGCCGGCCGTTGACGTAGAGCGAGATCTGGCGCGCCGCCGAGTCGTAGACGCCGGCCAGGTGGGTCCACTCGTTCAGCCGCGGGGCGGCGGACGACAGGGCACGCACGGCGGGCGCGCCGTCGGTGTCCGAGCCGGCCATGGTCAGCGCCCAGCGGTCGTTGGTCTTGGCGTACTGCAGGGCGAACGCGCCCGTCCTGCCGCCTTCCTGGGTGACGGCGGTGGCGGAGGCCGCGTTGCCGGTCAGGCGGGCCCAGGCGGTGACGGTGAAGTTGCGGCCGGTGTCGATGACGGGGGCCGCGGTCTGGGCGTAGGAGTTGGCCAGCCTGAGCGCGGTGCCGGTCTTGCCCGTGGTCCACGTGGCCCCGCTGAGCGTGGCCGGGTGCGCTCCCGTGGCGTCGGCGGCCGTGGCGCCCTGGCCGTCGTCCATCGTCCAGTGGCCGCTGGGGCCGCCGCCCGCGTTGACGTTGAAGACGTAGGTGCGGATGGGGCCGAGCTGGCCCGCGCGGTCCTTGCTGCGCACGGCCAGCACGTTCGGGCCGTCGTGGCGCGGGGTCACCGCGATCGTGGCCCTGCCGTCCGCGCCCGGGGCGACCACGGTCGTGGGCGTGGAGTCCAGGCCCCAGACGTAGGAGGCCACGTCGGCGACGCCGTTCGGGCCGAAGGAGAACGTGCCGGGCAGGCCGACGCCGTCGCTCCAGCCGTTCTCGACGTACTCGGGCGAGGAGACCTCGGGCTCCCTGCCGGGGGCGGTGGCGTCCACGGTGGCCTCGCACCAGGGGCTCCACGCGCTGGTGGCCTTGCCGTCCTCGCCCCTGACGCGCCAGCGGATCAGCGCGCCGTCGGCGTACAGGGTCTGCGGGATCGTGGCGGAGAACGCGGTGCCGGTGGAGCCGAGCGGGGTGACGTACTCGCCGGTCTTCACGCCGGCGGCGTTGTACCACTCGAAGCGGCCCTTGACCGAGTTGTCGGAGTCCTTGAGCTTGGCCCACAGCTTGGGCGCGGCGGTGGCGATGACCGGGCGGCCGTCACCGGAGACGCAGGGGCCGCCCGGGTCCGACCACACGTCGGCGGCGACCGGGTCGGCCGGCAGCGAGTTGTACTCGATGACCAGGCTCGGGTTGTTCTTGAACTTCTTCCACGCGTAGACGTCGGTCTCGCTGGTGGCCCGAAGGCCGATGGTCGCCTGCGTCCACTTCTTGGCGGCGGCGTCGGCGATCCACGAGGTGACGTCGAACTCCACGCCGCCGGGCGCGCAGCTCGAGCTCCAGCCCTTGGCGATGTTCACCGTGGCGAGCAGCCTGCTCCACGACGGCTGGTTGTTCCACGTGGTGCTCTTGCTGACGGCCCCGGTGCCCCACGCCTCCACCTTGCGGGCGCTGCACGAGTACGCCCACGTCTCGTACGTGCGCAGCGTCGCCTTGATGATCTGCTTGCCGTGGATGGTCGAGCCCGTGGCCATGTTGAAGAAGGAGCGGTTCTTCTGCGACTCGACGTGGCCCACCCGCGCGACGTCGCTGGAGTTGAGGTAGTTGGAGTTGGGCCAGTTGCTCCAGACGGCCGTCCACGAGCCGCGCGCGGCCGAGAAGTACGGGTCCAGGTAGACGGGGAACTTCGTCTTCGTGTCGGACAACATCCGCAGGTCGGGCTTGAGCCGCAGGTTCCTGCCCTTCAGCTCCACGCCCATCGTGGCCTCGCGGGCCTCGGGCGAGCGGCCCTCCTTCAGCGCCTTCGGGCTGGTGATCCCCCGGGAGTCCCACATCTTCGGGGTAGGCGCGATGAAGATCGTGCCCTCGTTCTCGTCGGTGGCCTCCAGGTTGCCCGCCCGGTCGGCCGCCAGCGTCAGGCCGTCGGCGGTGAGGGGGTAGGTCAGCTCGGTCAGCCCCGCGGCGGCGGCCCGCGACTTGACCACCAGCAGGTGTGAGAAGCCGTCCACGTCGGCGGTGACCTGGAGGTCCACGCCCGGCATGACCTCGGGATACGTGGCGGTGTCACCGCTCAGCGTGGGCTTGGGCAGCGCGCCGGTCCAGCCCAGCTCCATCGTCTTGGCGCCGCGCGACAGGCGGGCCAGCGGGGCGCTGCCGCCGCCGGAGAAGGCCAGGTCGACCGCGGCGGCGACCGGCTCGACCGTGCCGTCGGGGCGCAGGCGCAGCGTGGTGTCCACAGGCACCCAGCGGCCTTCCTTGCGCACCCGGACGGGCCGGACGTTCAGCTCCATGGTCATCGTGCCGTCGGGCTGGGCGAAGACCGTGCGCGTCTCGCTGCGCATCGACTCCACCTCGACCGGCTTGCCCGCGGTGCGCGCCGCGGCCACCGCGGCCCGCTCCTGCGCTGGCCGAGCGGCCGCGGGCCGCTCGGGTTCGTCCTGCGCGGCCACCGGTTGGGGGGCCGTCAATGCCGTGATAGATAACGCCGCCGCGACCAGTCCATGCACTACCCGCATACGTGCCTCGCCCATGCCGAGCAGGGATTACGCCCGGGGCGAGAGGCCGCCCGGCGTCTCCACGATCTTCTGTTGACGATCGGATTCTCACTCCGGCCCGTCCGCGGGGTCCATAGTTCTGGTCATTATGCTCAAATATTTCTTCATGACCGCACCATGGGCGCGAGGATTTCGTCAGACCTCCGTCGGGAGCGGCGAGGCGGCCGGATTGACCCGCCTGACGATCTCGTCCAGCACGATCCGCACGTACGGCTCCCCCACCCACAGGTGCTTGGCCCCGTCCACCCCGATCACCTCGGCCTGCGGGATCCTGGCGAACCGGGCGCGGGCCTCCTCCGGCCTCAGGTAGTCGTCGAACTCCGGCACCAGCGCCGTCAGCGGCCGGCCGAACGCCGCCCAGGCGTCGAGGTCGGCGTCGGTGGCCCTGTGCAGCGGCGGCGAGAGCAGGATCGCGCCCTCCACCAGCGGGTCGTGCGCCCACTTCAGCGTCAGCTCGGTGCCGAACGACCAGCCGACCACCCACACGCGCGGCAGGTCGTGGTACTCGGCGTACTCCAGCGCCGCGGCCACGTCGTACCGCTCGCCCTCGCCGCCGTCGAACGCGCCCTGGGAGGTGCCGCGCTCGGAGGAGGTGCCGCGGGTGTTGAAGCGCAGCACGGCCAGGTCGGCGAGCGCGGGCAGCCGGTTGGCGGCCTTCTTGTAGACGTGGCTGTCCATGAACCCGCCGTGGGTGGGCAGCGGGTGCAGGGTGACCAGCGTCGCCACCGGCGGCCGGTCGAGGGGCTGGGCCAGCTCGCCGACCAGGGTCAGGCCGTCGGCCGTGTGCAGCTCGATCGGCTCCCGCCGGGCGGGCAGCACGGTCGCCGCGCGAATCTCCACCGATAGGTCCCTTCAGTAACGGGTGCGGCCGGGGCCGCGGTCGAGTCTCTTACGCCAGCAGGTCTGGTGCCAGTGGCGGCGCTCCTCGTCGCCGCCCGGCCAGTTGGGCCAGGCCACGAGGTGCGGCTGGCCGCTGCGGATCTCCTGGTCGCAGCCGGGGCACCGGTAGTTCTTGGTCGAGGAGGCGCCGGTGAGCATGCGCACCTTCCACTCCCCGTCGGGCCATTCCTCCACTTTGTCCAGGCCGGTCGGGAAGCCGAAGGGGCGGGAGGACTCCCTGCGGCGGGCACGGCGGGGGCTCATCGGCGGGGGAACCCGCCCACGGCGCCCCTCGTGCCAGGACCGACCACACCCACCCGTTCGAACGCCATGCGTCCAGTTTTCCAGAGGCACTAAGGTGGACGGTCATGCGGCTGGTCATCGCGCGATGCAGCGTGGATTACATCGGACGGCTCACGGCACATCTGCCGATGGCGCCGAGGCTCGTCCTCATCAAGGCGGACGGCAGCGTGAGCATCCACGCTGACGACCGCGCCTTCAAGCCGCTCAACTGGATGAATCCGCCGTGCAAGCTCAAGGAGGACGGCGAGACCTGGACGGTCACCCACGGCAAGACCGGCGAGAAGCTGGTCCTGACCATGGCGGAGATCCTCCACGACTCCAGCCACGAGCTCGGGGTGGACCCGGGGCTGATCAAGGACGGCGTGGAGGCGCACCTCCAGGAGTTGCTCGCCGAGCACATCACGACGCTGGGCGAGGGATATTCGCTGGTGCGGCGCGAGTACATGACGGCGATCGGGCCCGTGGACATCCTGTGCAGGGACGCCACGGGGGCGGCGGTGGCGGTGGAGATCAAGCGGCGCGGTGAGATCGACGGCGTCGAGCAGCTCACGCGTTACCTGGAGCTGCTCAATCGCGACCCGCTGCTCTCGCCCGTACGCGGCGTCTTCGCGGCTCAGGAGATCAAGCCCCAGGCCCGCGTGCTGGCCACCGACCGGGGCATCGACTGCGTGACTCTCGACTACGACGCCCTGCGCGGCATCGAGCCGGAGAACCCGACGCTCTTCTAGCCGTCCCCCCGCCAGGGCGGGACGGCCCTACCCCTGCCAAGACGTTCCAATGTTGACAGGTCATGGCTGGACGTTTTACCTTCGACCTATCAACGTTGGAGGATCAATGACCCCCAAGTACCTCAGCGGCACCCTCGCACCCGTCCCCGACGAGATCGACGCCCACGGCCTGACCGTCGACGGCGCGCTGCCGGAGGAGCTGACCGGCCGCTACTTCCGCAACGGCCCCAACCCTCGCCCCGGCGAGGACCCGGGCCACTGGTTCGCCGGCCACGGCATGCTGCACGGCGTGCGGCTGCGCGACGGCCGCGCCGAGTGGTACCGCAACCGGTGGGTGCGCACGAAGCTGTTCACCGAGAACGCCCCGTTCGTCGGCGAGAACGGCGTCGACCTGGCGGCCGTCTCCGCCAACACCCACGTCGTCCGGCACTCCGGCCGCATCCTGGCCCTGGTCGAGAGCGGCTTCCCGTACGAGGTGACACCCGAGCTGGACACCGTCGGCCCGGTGGACTTCGGCGGGCGGCTCACCACGGCGATGACCGCCCACCCCAAGCAGGACCCGCTCACCGGAGAGCTGCACTTCTTCGGCTACGGCTTCTTCCCGCCGTATCTCACCTACCACCGGCTGTCGGCGGGCGGCGAGCTGGTGGAGAGCAGGCAGATCGAGGTGCCGGGCCCGACGATGATGCACGACTTCGCCGTCACCGAGCACCACCTCGTCTGGCTCGACCTGCCGGTGGTCTTCCGCCTGGAACGCGGCGGCATGCCGTACGCGTGGGAGGACGACTACGGCGCCAGGATCGGCGTGACGCCCAGGGCGGGCGGGCCGACGCGCTGGTTCGAGGTGGACCCCTGCTACGTCTTCCACGTCGGGAACGCCTGGGAGGACGCTCACGGGCGCATCGTCCTCAACGCGGCCCGCTACACCCGCGACCGCTTCACGCCGTTGTGGGATGAGATCGGCAGCGAGGCCGACCCCGCGGCGTCGGCCGCCGCCTCGGGAGCGGCCGTGCTGCACCGGTGGACGCTCGACCCGGCGACGGGCGTGGCCAAGGAGGAGCCGCTGGACGACCGCAACGTGGAGTTCCCGACGTTCAACGAGGACCTGCTCGGGCGGCAGAGCCGCTACCTCTACACGGTCGGCGAGGACAGCCTGGTCAAGTACGACCAGCGCGACGGAAGCTCGCAGGTCAGGAAGACCGGGGGCGACACGGGCGAGGCGGTGTTCGTGCCCGCCGAGGGGGCGTCCGCAGAGGACGAGGGCTGGCTTCTGTCCGTGGTCACCGCGGGCGACTCCTCGCGGTTGCTGGTGCTGGACGCCCGCGACCTGTCCGACGTGGCCTCGGTGCGGCTGCCGCGCCGCGTGCCCGCCGGCTTCCACGGGTCCTGGCTGGGAGAGGAGTGAGGACGATGCAGATCAGAGCCGCTCGATGGGAGCACGAGGCGGAGGCGATCGGCGACGCGCTGGCCAGGGCGTTCCACGACGACCCGGTGATCCGGTGGCTGCTGCCCGAGGAGAAGGGCACCGCGGCCATGTTCGTCGCGCTCGCCCGGCACATCCACGCCGTCACCGACGTGGCCGGCGACCTCGCCGGCGTCGCGGTCTGGGACCCGCCCGGTCACCGCCCCGACGAGGACAGCGCCGTCCCGGGGCTGATCGCCGCGATGGGTGACCGGGTCTCGTACGGGATCACGCTCGACGAGACGATGGCCAGGCACCGGCCCGAGCAGCCGCACTGGTACCTGGCCCAGGTCGGCACGGTGCCGGAGCTGCAGGGCACGGGCGTGGGCAGCGCCCTCATGCGTGAGGGGCTGGCCCGCTGCGACGGGCCGGTATACCTGGAGAGCAGCAAGGAGTCGAACGTGCCGTTCTACGAGAGGTACGGCTTCCAGGTCACCGAGCGCTTCACGCTGCCCGACGGCCCGCCCGTATGGGGAATGTGGCGACCTGCCCCCTGATTCTGGTAAGTGACGCCTTACCGGATTATCGTGACGCCATGACGACGCTGACGTTCGACTCACTCAATCCGGCGACCGGCGAGATCGTCGGCAGTCACCCCAAACAGACTCCCGACGCCGTCCACCAGGCGGTGGGCCGGGCCGAGGAGGCCGCCGCGTGGTGGGCCGCGCTCGGCCCGGCCGAGCGCCGGCGGCGGCTGCTCGACTACAAGGCGGTCCTCACCCAGCACCTCAGGGAGCTGGCCGAGCTGATCCACCAGGAGACGGGCAAGCCGGTGGGTGACGCCACGCTGGAGCTCGTCCTCACGCTCACGCACCTCGACTGGGCCGCGCGCAACGCCCAGAAGGTGCTCGGCCGCCGCCGGGTGGCCACCGGCATGATCGGCCTCAACCTGGCCGCCACCCTCGAATACCTCCCCCTCGGCGTCGTCGCCGTCATCGGCCCGTGGAACTATCCGGTCTTCACCCCCATGGGCTCCATCGCGTACGCGCTGGCGGCCGGCAACGCGATCGTCTTCAAGCCCAGCGAGCTGACCCCGGGCGTCGGCGTCCGGCTGGCCGAGCTCTTCGCGGAGTCGGTGCCCGAGCACCCCGTCTTCCAGACCGTGACGGGGCTGGGCGAGACCGGCGCGGCGCTGGCGGCCGACCCCCGGGTGAAGAAGGTCGCCTTCACCGGCTCCACCGCCACGGCCAAGCGGGTCATGGCCGCCTGCGCCGAGAACCTCACGCCGATCGTGGCCGAGTGCGGCGGCAAGGACGCGTTCATCGTCGACGCCGACGCCGATCTGGGGGCCGCCGCCGACGCCTGCCTGTGGGGCGCGATGGCCAACGCCGGCCAGACCTGTGTCGGCGTCGAGCGCGTCTACGTCGTGGACGCCGTCTATGAAAGTTTCATGCGCGAGCTGTCCGAGCGGGTGACGAAGGTGAAGGCCGGCGAGCAGTACGGGCCGATCACCATGCCGGGCCAGGTGGAGATCATCAAGCGGCACATCGACGACGCCACGAAGGCGGGCAAGGTGATCACGGGCGGGCCCGACTCGGTGCGGGCGCCGTTCGTGGATCCGGTGATCGTCGAGGACGTGCCGGAGGACTCCCCCGCCGTACGCGAGGAGACGTTCGGCCCCACCATCACGGTGCGCCGCACGCGCGACGCGCAGGAGGCGTTGTCGCTGGCCAACGCCTCGACGTACGGGCTGGGCGGCACCATCTTCAGCCGGAACGCCCGCCGCGCGACGGAGCTGGCGCGGCTCATGCGCAGCGGGATGACCGCGATCAACTCCGTCATCTCCTTCGCCGGAGTGCCCTCGCTGCCCTTCGGCGGAATCGGCGACTCGGGGTTCGGCAGGATCCACGGAGCCGACGGCCTGCGCGAGTTCGCGCGGCCGAAGGCGATCGCCAGACAGCGCTTCGCGATGCCCGGGATGAACCTGACATCGTTCAATCGGGGGCCCGCGGAGCTTGAGCGACTGGTCAGACTCGTCACGTTCTTGCACGGCCGACGTAAAAGATAATCTTCTTACCCTTTTCCTAAGCGGATCATCCGTCCATAATTGTGTGCTCTGGGGGCCACGATCATGTTGGACGGGTGGAATGTGAACCGGTCTTACCGGGGAATGTCGGCTGAGCAAAGGCTGGCAGACAGACGCGAGCGGCTGATGACGGCCGCGTACACGCTATACGCGAAGCCGGGATTCACGGCGACGACCATCGAAAGGCTGTGCTCGGAGGCCAGGATCTCCAACCGCGCCTTCTACGAATGTTTCGGCGGGCGCGAGGAGCTCCTCCAGGCGCTGCACGAGCGCTGCGTGGAGGAAAGCCTGTCGGTCGTCGCCAAGGCACTGGAGGAGGCGCCGAACACGCTTGACGGGAGAGTCAAGGCCGGGATTCGCGCCTATATCGAGTTCACTACGGCCGACTGGCGGCGGGCCCGGATCATGCACGTCGAGGTGCGCAGGTCGGGAGACGTCCTGACACTCTCCCGTCAGCGCGCGGTGGCCGCGTTCGCGCGGCTGGTCGAGGAGGCGTCCGCCGATTTCCCCCTCGGCACCGGGCTGAATCGCCGCCTGGTGGCACTCGGAGTAATTGGGGCGTTACAAGAGTTGCTCATCGAATGGCTGCTGGCCGAGGACCAGCCGGACATCGACGAACTCGTCGCGGTGGCCGTGCACATCTTCAATCGCAGCCTCGGCACCGGGTGAACGCGTTATCCACCTGTCATTCAGCGGATGTTTAGCGGACTCGGCCAACCGAAATCTACATTTTGTCTAAGTATGGAAAGAGCGGGTAACGGCTGATCGTCACCCGCTCCGATATGGCACCTCAGGCCACCGCGGCTGCCGGAGCCTCCACGTGCAGCACCCGATTCAGCCGGGTCACCGCGAGTATCCGCATGATCCTCGGTGGCACCCCCCGAAGAACGAGTCGGCGCTCGACGCTCAGCGCGCGCCTGTGCGCGCCCACGAGCACGCCGAGGCCGGTGGCGTCGATCATCTCCAGCTTGGAGAGATCCAGGATCAGATCGCCCTCACCGGAGTCGAGCGCCTTGTGCAGGCGCTCGCGCACTCCGGCCGACGTGCCGGCGTCGAGCCGGGCCCCGATCCGCACCACCTGGGCACCCGGATTGCCCCGGACGCGCATGCCACCTCCTCAGTCACGTACGCACGTGCGTAGTACTCCCCTACCCCGTCAGCGGCAATGACACGACCGCGGTGAGCAGGAACTGTCCGTCGCCCGTGGGATGCGCCGCCAGCTTGCCGCCCACGGCGGCCAGCCGCTCGCCCATGCCCGCCAGGCCGCTCCCCAGATCCACCGCCTGCCGGCGGGCCACCCCGTCGTTGCGCACGCCCAGCTCCGCCTCCTGCTCGGTGAAGCGGATGGTGATCTCGCAGAACGTCGCCGTGCTGTGCTTGAGCACGTTCGTCACCGCCTCGCGCACCGCGTAGGCGAACACCGGCGCGACGCCGGGCGGCAGGTCGCGGTAGGGCAGGCGCACCTCGCAGCGGACCCCCGCCGCTTCGAGCACACCTTTCACGCTATTCACCTCAGCGGCCAAGTCAAGCTCGCGGTAGCCGCGCACGGCCTGCCGCAGCTCCTTGAGCGCCTTCCTGGTCAGCGTGTTCACCTCGGCCATCTCGGCCTTGGCTGCGTCCCCGTCCACGTCCGACAGCCGCACGGCCAGCTCCGTCTTGACCGCGATGGCCGAGAGCTGGTGCCCCACGAGGTCGTGCAGGTCCCTGGCGAAGCGCAGCCGCTCCTCGGCCAGGGCCAGCTTCGTGTGCGCCGCACGGCCCTTGTGGGCCTCCTCCGCCAGCATCCAGATCCACACCCAGAGCCGGTTGGACGGTGGCACCACGACGCAGAAGACCCCGTAGATCAGCGTGTTGACGAAGAGCGCCTCCTGGAACGTCAGCTCCAGCCCGCGGGCGAACAGGTTGTCCTGCCAGGTCGCGGCCGAGGCCCCCACGCAGGCCAGCCACGTGCCCAGCGCGACCATCAGCGAGGCACGGCGGGTGATGTGCAGGGTGGCGATGGACAGCCAGGCCACGATGACGAAGCCCCACGCGGCGGGATCCGGCCCGCCCAGGACGGCGGCCGCCAACGCGAGGACCGCCGCCACCACCACCAGACTGGTGGGGTAGCGGCGGTCCAGGACCGCACGGATGATGCGCGGGCACAGAGAGGTGAAACCGATCGCGGCGATCAGCGCCGGCCCGATGCGCCACCAGTCGAGCAGCCCCTCCTCGAGCCGGACGCCGATGCTGATGGCGATGACCACCCACGTGGCGGCGATGCCCGAGACCAGGACGTGCCAGGTGTAGCGCCGTGCCCGTTCGATCTCATTCATCTACCGGCTGCGCAGCACTTCGCCGAATTTCAGCCTCGCACCCGTCCGCAGGACGGCCCGCTCGTACACCGTGGCGCCGAGCTTCAGCACCACCAGCACGGCCAGCAACATCGCCACCATCGAGGCGCCCACCTGCCACATCGGCACCTCGGTCGCGGCCATCCGCACCGGCATGACCATCGAGGAGAACGGCGGCACGTACGACAGCACCGTGGCCAGCGTGCTCGTGGGCTC
Organism: Nonomuraea thailandensis; assembly: GCF_024172165.1. GTDB lineage: Bacteria > Actinomycetota > Actinomycetes > Streptosporangiales > Streptosporangiaceae > Nonomuraea > Nonomuraea thailandensis. Next base: position 8,243,156 of record NZ_JAMZEB010000002.1, read on the forward strand.
GTTGGTGACGTAGAACGACACGAAGTAGGTCGCCATGATCATCATGGTGAGCGGGGTCAGCACGCTGTTCACCTCCTCCTGGCGGGAGACCAGCGAGGCGAACGCCGCCGACAGCGTGGCGAAGAAGGCGTACCCGAGCACGAACCACAGCAGCACCGCGACCACCAGCCCCACCATGCCCGGCGGGAAGTCGGCGGCCAGGCCGGAGACCGACGAGGCGGCCAGGCCGATCACCAGGATCGTGACCAGGTTGATCAGGCCGAGCACGCCCAGCCCGAGGATCTTGCCGCCGAGGAGCTGCCACGGCCGCACCGAGGCGAGCAGGATCTCCACGATCCGGCTGCCCTTCTCCTCGACCACGCCCATGGCCACCATCACGATCTGCCCCATGAGCAGCATGAACAGCAGCAGCACGAGCACGGTGGCGATGCCCTGGCGCGCGGCCTCGTACCGGGTGTCGGCGCCCACGGACTGCATCTCCAGCGGCGGGATGGCCACGCCCGCGGCACCCAGCTTGAACTCCCGGTTCACGCTCTGCAGCAGCACCCCGAGCTCGGTCTCGATCTCCCCGTCGGTGAGCACCCTGGCGTCGTCGACCAGCGCCGCGTCCAGGTCGCCGTCGAGCACGGCCTGCTTGGCCGCCGCCTCGTCGGCGAACTTGCGCCACTCGAACTCGATGTCGGGAGCGGCGGTGTGCAGCGGGAGCTGCTGGGAGTTGACCAGGCCGAGGGTGTAGGAGTCGCCCCCGCCCATGATCCTGGGCAGGAAGGACACCGCCGCCACCAGCAGCGCCGTGACCAGCAGGCCGATCACGAACGCCCTGGTCCTGACCTGCGTGCTGACCTCGCGCCGGGCGACCAGCAACAATCCGTTCATGCCACGGCCTCCTTGAAGATCTCGGTGAGGGAAGGCTGCTGGACGCCGAAGTGCTCGACGTGGCCGGCCTTCATGGCGCGGCGCAGGATCTCCTGGTCGTCGCCTTCTGTCGTCAGCAGGATCTGCCTGTCGCCCTGTACGGTCACCGTGCCGGGCAGGCCGTCGGCCCAGCCGGGGGCCGGCTCACGGACGACCACGCGCAGCGTGTCGCTCTCGGCGGCCCGCAGGTCGGCCACCGTGCCGGAGGCCACCATCCGGCCCGCGGAGACGATGCCCACGGAGTCGCACAGCCGCTCGACGAGCTCGAGCTGGTGGCTGGAGAAGATCACCGGCACGCCGCCCCTGCACCGCTCCTGCAGCGCCGTGGCCAGCGCGTCCACCGCGATCGGGTCCAGGCCCGAGAACGGCTCGTCCAGGATCAGCACCTCGGGGTCGTGCACCAGTGCCACGGCGAGCTGCACGCGCTGCTGGTTGCCCAGCGAGAGCGCCTGCACCATGTCGCCCCTGCGCTCGGTCAGCCCGAGCCGCTGCAGCAGGTCGTCGGTGGCCCGCTTGGCCGCCGCCGCGCTCAGCCCGTGCAGGCGGCCGAAATACTCGATCTGATCGGCGACCCGCATCTTCTGGTACAGGCCGCGCTCCTCGGGCATGTACCCGAACCGCTGCCGGTCGTCGTAGCCGAGGGGCCTGCCCTGCCAGCTCACCGAGCCGGAGTCCGCCTGGAGCACGCCCATCACGATGCGCATCGTCGTGGTCTTGCCCGCGCCGTTCGCACCGACGAAACCGAACATCTCACCCGGCCGCACCGTGAAGCTGATCCCGTCGAGGGCGACCTTGCCCCCTGGGGCGTCGGGGCCGCCCGCGAAACGCTTGCGCAGCTCGCTGATCTCGAGCATCAGGTCATCTCCTTCGTCATGGGTCAATAGTGGCTTCGTCCGGGTTCGCCCAGGTAGTCGTGGAAATCACCGACCCGATGTGGATCCCGCGGAGGATTCGGATGACATTTGTCACTACGCTGAAACCATGACGCGCGCCGACAAGGACAAGCCTGTCGTTCTCTCACATATCTACACCCGGGGTGGCGACGACGGCACGACAGCGCTGGTCGACATGAGCCGCACCGCCAAGACCGACTCCCGGCTGGCGGCCTACGCCGACGTGGAGGAGGCCAACGCCCACCTGGGTCTGGCGCTGTCCCACGGCACGTTCCCCGACGACCTGGCCCAGTGCCTGGTCCGGGTGCAGAACGAACTCTTCGACGTCGGGGCCGATCTGGCCACGCCTGTCGTCCCCGATCCGGAGTTCCCGCCGCTGCGGGTGGAGCAGTCGTACATCGACCGGCTGGAGGAGCAGATCGACCGCTTCAACGCCGGCCTCAAGCCGCTACGCAGCTTCATCCTGCCGGGCGGCGACCCCGCCACGGCGGCGCTGCACGTGGCCCGGGTCACGGTACGCAGGGCCGAGCGCACGGCCTGGGCCGCCCTGGAGGCCCACGACGACATGAACCCGCTGACGGCCAGATACCTCAACCGGCTGTCGGACCTGCTGTTCGTCGCCTGCCGCGTGGCTCACGCCGGCAACGAGCTGCTGTGGAAGCCCGGCGGCACCCGCTGACCGCGAGGGCCGCCTACGCGACGTCCAGATAGGCGCTGGGCGGCGCGGACTCCAGCCACGCCAGGAACCCGGTCATCGCATCGGCGCTCATCGCCAGCGAGATCCCGCGGGTGCTCCCCGTGCAGTCCACCGCGTAGAGCCCGCCCTCGATCTCCCGCCGGGCGGATACAACAAGGCCGCGTCTCGCGATTGCGTGACGCGGCCGGAGTCGAACGCCGAGCAGCGGGATCCAATGGAGCTCCCCGTCGGCGTACCGGGCTACCCCGCTCTGCCATCCGCGGTCCCCCACCCGCAGGCGACAGGGCACACTGCCGCGCGATCTGGCGAGCGTCACCCCGCGCAGCACGATGAGGGCGGCCAGCAGCACTACGAGAATCACAACCGTCGCTACCATGCCGCCCCCCTGAACGCCGCTTGATATGTATTAAACCTCTTCGCCCGCCGCGCGCAGCCGAGCCCTGGCACGCTTGGCCTCGATTGCCGCGTCGGCGTCTTCCTGGTTGGCCTCGATCGAGGCCTGGGCCCGGTCGAGAGCGTCGCGGGCAGCCGCGACGTCGACCTCGGAACCGAGCTCGGCCACCTCGGCGAGCACGGAGACCTCGTCGTCGGCCACGGAGATGAACCCCCCGTGCACCGCCGCCACCAGCTCCGGCTCCCCCTCCCGCTTCACGCGCAGCACTCCGCCCTCGACGAGGACACCGAGCACAGGTGCGTGTTGCGGCATAATACCGATCTCGCCGTCCACGGTCTTGGCAATCACCATGTCGGCCTCGCCCGACCAGATCTCACGCTCGGGTGAGACAACCCCTACGCGTAGCTTCGCCACTTGTGTAGGTTCCTTTCCGATCAGGTGGTGGTACGGCGGTCATCGCCGCACCACCACCGTGGGGCGATTAGCGACGCTTGAGTTCCTCGGCCTTCGCGATGGCCTGGTCGATGCCGCCGACCATGAAGAACGCCTGCTCAGGCAGGTGGTCGTAGTCGCCGGCGCACAGGCCCTTGAAGGAGGCGATGGTCTCGTCGAGCGGCACGGTCTCGCCGGGCTGGCCGGTGAAGGCCTCGGCCGCGTACATCGGGTGCGACAGGAATCGCTCGATGCGGCGGGCGCGCTGGACGGTGACCTTGTCCTCCTCGGAGAGCTCGTCGATACCGAGGATCGCGATGATGTCCTGGAGCTCGCGGTACTTCTGCAGGATCCGCTTGGTCTCCTGGGCCACCCGGTAGTGCTCCTCGCCCACGATCTGCGGGTCGAGGATCCGGGAGGAGGAGTCGAGCGGGTCCACCGCGGGGTAGATGCCCTTCTCCGAGATCGGCCGGGACAGAACGGTCTGCGCGTCGAGGTGCGCGAACGCGTTGTGCGGGGCCGGGTCGGTGATGTCGTCCGCGGGCACGTAGATCGCCTGCATGGAGGTGATCGAGTGGCCACGCGTCGAGGTGATGCGCTCCTGGAGCACACCCATCTCGTCGGCCAGCGTGGGCTGGTAACCCACGGCGGACGGCATACGGCCGAGCAGCGTGGAGACCTCGGAGCCGGCCTGCGTGAAGCGGAAGATGTTGTCGATGAACAGCAGCACGTCCTGCTTCTGCACATCGCGGAAGTACTCCGCCATCGTCAGGGCCGACAGGGCCACGCGCAGACGCGTGCCCGGCGGCTCGTCCATCTGGCCGAAGACGAGCGCGGTGTCCTTGAGGACGTCCGCCTCCTCCATCTCCAGCCAGAGGTCGTTGCCCTCACGGGTGCGCTCGCCCACACCGGCGAAGCACGACGTACCACCGAAGTTACGGGCGACTCGGCGGATCATCTCCTGGATGAGAACCGTCTTGCCCACGCCGGCGCCGCCGAACAGGCCGATCTTCCCACCCTGCACGTACGGGGTGAGCAGGTCGATGACCTTGATACCGGTGACGAGCAGCTCGGTACGGGACTCGAGCTGGTCGAAGGGCGGCGACGGGCGGTGGATGCCCCACCGCTCCTCGATCTTCAGCGACGCGGTCGGGACGTCGAGCGTCTCGCCGAGCGCGTTCCACACGTGGCCCTTGACGACGTCGCCGACCGGCACCGAGATCGGCGCGCCGGTGTCGGTGACCGCCTGGCCGCGGACCAGGCCGTCGGTGGGCTGCATGGAGATGGCGCGGACGAGGTTGTCACCCAGGTGCTGGGCGACCTCGAGCGTCAGGGTCTTGGTCTCGCCGCCGAGGGTCACCTCGACCTTGAGCGCGTTATAGATGTCGGGCATCGCCTCGACGGGGAACTCCACGTCGACGACGGCGCCGGTGACACGTGCCACGCGGCCAGTGCCGGCCGCGGGGGCTTCTACAGTTTCAACAGCCTCTGCAGTCATTTCACTCTTTCCCCGCTGCGGCGTCAGCGAGCGCGTTGGCGCCACCGACGATCTCGCTGATTTCCTGGGTGATCTCGGCCTGGCGAGCCTGGTTCATCTGCTGGGTGAGCACCCGCATCAGCTCGTTGGCGTTGTCGGTCGCGGACTTCATCGCGCGCCGCCGCGCGGCCTCCTCGGAGGCCGCCGACTGGAGCAGCGCGGTGAAGATGCGCGACTCCACGTACCTCGGCAGCAGCGACTCCAGCACGTCGCCGGCGGTCGGCTCGAACTCGAAGTACGGCGGGATCACCGTCGAGTCCGTCGCCTCGGTCTCCTCGACCTCGAGCGGCAGGACCCGCTTGACCACGACGTTCTGCGTGAGCATCGAGACGAACTCGGTCGAGACGATGTGGATCTCGTCGATCCCGTTCTCGTCCTTGAACGAGTCGATCAGCGTGTTCGCGATCTCCTTGGCGTCGGCGTAGGCCGGCTTCCGCGAGAACCCGACCCAGCTGCCGCCCATGTCGCGGTTGCGGAAGGTGTGCCAGGTGACACCCTTGCGCCCGGTCACGAACGGCACCACGGTCATCCCGCGGCCCTCCAGCAGCCCGCGCAGGGCCTCGGCCTCGCGCAGCACGTTGGCGTTGAAGCCGCCGCAGAACCCGCTGTCGCTGGTGACGATGAGGACGCCCGCCTTGGCGGGGTTCTCCTTCGCCACGGTCAGCGGATGGTCGACGCTGGCAGCGTTGCTGACGACGCCCGTGACGGCGCGAGTGATCTCGCGCTCGTACGGCAGCGCCTCCTGCATCCGCTGCTGCGCCTTCACGATCCGTGAGGAGGCGATGAGCTCCTGGGCGCGCGTGATCTTCGCGGTCGACTTGACCGAGGTGATCCGCCGCCGCAGCAGCCTTAGCTGGGCACCCATGTCCTACTTCTCCGCCGCCGGACGGACGACCTTCTTGATCTTCTCCTGGCCGACTTCGTCGGCTCCCAGCGGCGCCACCGGCTCGTCCTTGACCAGCAGCTCACCCGAGGAGGTGGTGAAGCCCTTCTTGAACTCCGTGATGGCGTCCTTGAGAGCGGTCACCGTGTCGTCGGCCAGCTCACGGGTCTCACGAATGGTGTCGAAGATGCCCTTGTGCGACGACTGGATGTAGTCGAGGAACTCGCCCTCGAAGCGGCGCACGTCCTCGATCGGCACCTCGTCGAGCTCACCCGTCGTGCCCGCCCAGATCGAGGCGACCTCGCGCTCCAGCGAGAACGGGCTGTACTGGGCCTGCTTGAGCAGCTCGACCAGACGCTGACCACGCTCGAGCTGGGCCTTGGAGGCGGCGTCCAGGTCGGAGGCGAAGGCGGCGAAGGCTTCGAGGTCACGGTACTGCGACAGCGACAGACGCAGCGTGCCCGCGACCTTGCGCATGGCCTTGGCCTGAGCGGAACCACCGACTCGGGAGACCGACACACCGACGTTGATGGCCGGGCGCACACCGGCGTTGAACAGGTCGGTCTCGAGGAAGACCTGCCCGTCGGTGATGGAGATGACGTTGGTCGGGATGAACGCCGAGACGTCGTTGCCCTTGGTCTCGATGACCGGAAGACCCGTCATCGAGCCGCCGCCCAGGTCGTCGGAGAGCTTGGCGCAGCGCTCCAGCAGCCGGGAGTGGAGGTAGAAGACGTCGCCGGGGAAGGCCTCACGACCCGGCGGACGGCGCAGCAGCAGCGAGACGGCGCGGTAGGCGTCCGCCTGCTTGGTCAGGTCGTCGAAGACGATCAGGACGTGCTTGCCCTGGTACATCCAGTGCTGGCCGATCGCCGAACCCGCGTAGGGGGCGATGTACTTGAAACCAGCGGCCTCGGAGGCGGGAGCGGCGACGATGGTGGTGTACTCCATCGCGCCGGCCTCCTCCAGGCGAGCGCGCACCTGCGCGACGGTCGAGCCCTTCTGGCCCACCGCGACGTAGACGCAGCGGACCTGCTTGGCGGGGTCGCCGGAGGCCCAGTTCTCGCGCTGGTTGAGGATGGTGTCGACGGCGATCGCGGTCTTGCCCGTGCCGCGGTCACCGATGATGAGCTGGCGCTGGCCACGGCCGATCGCCGTCATGGCGTCGATCGCCTTGATGCCCGTGGCCAGCGACTCCTTCACGGGCTGGCGCTGGACGACCGTGGGGGCCTGCAGCTCGAGGGCGCGCACGCCCTCGGCCTCGATGGCGCCCTTGCCGTCGAGCGGGTTGCCCAGGGGGTCGACCACGCGGCCGAGGAAGTTGTCGCCGACGGGCACGGACAGGACCTCGCCCGTCCGGCGGACCGTCTGGCCCTCCTCGATGCCGCTGAACTCGCCCAGGATGACGACACCGATCTCGCGGGTGTCGAGGTTCAGTGCCAGGCCGCGCGTACCGTTCTCGAACTCGAGCAGCTCGTTCGCCATCGCCGAGGGAAGGCCGGAGACATGGGCGATGCCGTCGCCGGCGTCGACGACGGTCCCGATCTCCTCGCGCGCGGCGCCTTCCGGTTCGTACGCCTGGACGAAGCGCTCAAGCGCGTCCCGGATCTCGTCCGGCCGGATCGTAAGCTCCGCCATCTCTACTCTGTCTCCCTCTTCGCCTAGCCGGCCAACCGGCGGCGGACTTCTTCGATTCGTCCCACAATGGTGGTGTCGATGATCTCGTCGCCGATGCGGACCGAGAACCCACCGAGCACTCGCTTGTCCACCTCGACGTTCAGGTGCACGTCACGGCCGTACGAGGTGCGCAGCCACGCCTCCAGGCGCTGCTTCTGCCCCTCGGTCAGCTCGACCGCGCTGCGCACCACCGCCACGAGGCGCTGGCGCTGCTGGGCCACGAGCTGACCGACCTCTTCCAGGCCGACTTCCAGGCTACGCCCACGCGGGTGCACCACCAGCTGCGTGATGAGGCGCAGGCTGGACGGGGCGACCTTGCCCTCGAGCAGGCTGCGCAGCAACTCGCGCTTGCCCTCCTCGGGAGCGGCCGCGTCGGCGAGCGCGCGGCGCAGGGCGGGGTTGGCGGCGACGATGCGGCCGAAGCGGAAGAGCTCGTCCTCCACGTCGTCGAGCCGGCTCTGGCTCTCCGCCTCCGCCGCGGCGGCGACGACGCCGAGCCGTTCGAGCACGTCGGCCAGGTCGCCGGCCCGCGACCACTTCGCCGAGACCGCGGCCTCGGCGGTGGCCAGGGCCGCGGCGCCGACCTTGCCGTCGAGCAGCGAGCGCAGGACGCCCGCCTTCTGCTCGGCCGGTCTGGCCGGGTCGGACAGGGCGCGGCGCAGGCCGTGCTCGCGGTCGAGCAGATCCGCGACCGCGAACAGCTCGTCGGAGAGCGCACCGAGGTCGGCACTACCGGCGACCGCGTTGAAGCGCTCTTCGACGTCGGCCAGCGAGGTCCTGCTCAAACCGCGCATCAGCGCACCGCCTGCGCGTTGGAGCTCTCCAGCTCGTCGAGGAACCTGTCCACGATCCGGCTCTGGCGGGCCTCGTCCTCGAGGGACTCGCCGACGATGCGGCCTGCCAGGTCGGTCGACAGGCGACCGATCTCGGTGCGGAGCTGGGCGAAGGCCGCCTGGCGGTCGGCCTCGATCTGCGCGTGCGCGGCCTCGACGAGGCGGCGGGCCTCGGCCTGCGCCTCCTCACGAAGCTCTGCCTTGATCTGCGCGGCCTGCTCGCGAGCCTCCTCGCGCAGCCTGGCCGCGTCGCGACGGGCCTCTTCGAGCTGCTCGGAGTAGCGCTTCTGCAGGGCCTGAGCCTCCGCCTGAGCCTCCTCCGCCCTCTTGATGCCGCCCTCGATCGCGTCGGTCCGCTCGGCCAGCGTCTTCTGGATACGCGGGACGAGCATCCTGCCGACGACGAAGAAGACGACGAGGAACGCGAAGATACCGACGACGAGCTCGTACGTGTGCGGGAGGAGCGGGTTGAACTCACCCTCCTCCGCCGCGAGGAGCGTAGCTGCCAGTTTCATTGGTGCAGCCTTTCGTCAGGGATTCTTCTGGCCTTTAGAGGTTCGCGAAGAGGAACGGCGCGACCAGACCGATCAGGGCGAGGGCCTCGGTGAGGACGAAGCCGAGGAGCATGTTCTGGCGGATCAGGCCGTAAGCCTCCGGCTGACGGGCGATGGCCTGCACGCCCTGGCCGAAGATGATGCCGACGCCGATGCCGGGGCCGATGGCGGCGAGACCGTAACCGATGGCGGTGACGTTGCCGGAGACCTCAGCGAGAACGCTCATTACTGTTATTCCTTTACTGGACGGCCGGTGAAGCGGAGTCTCACCGGTCATGGATATTCCGGTATGTGGTTCTCAGTGTTCTGCGTGCAAGGAGCCACCGATGTACATCGATGCCAGCATCGCGAAGAGGAACGCCTGCAGGAACTGGATGAAGATCTCGAACCCGGTGAAGATGATCGTCATGACCACGCCGACCACACCGACACCGGCGCCCAGCGGAGTGAGCTTCTCGAACAGGAACCAGAAGCCGACCATGCTGAAGAACGCGAGCAGCATGTGCCCGGCGAACATGTTGGCGAAGAGTCGGACCGCGTGCGTGAACGGCGCGATGATCATGTTCGAGAGGAACTCGATCGGCGACAGCAGCAGGTAGATCGGCTTCGGCAGCCCGGGCGGGAACATCATGTTCTTGAAGTAGCCGCCGGCGCCCTGGTGCTTGACGCCGAGGTAGATCTTCAGCACGTAGATGGAGATCGCGAGCACCGCCGGGAAGGCGATGTGCGAGGCCACGGGGAACTGGGCGATCGGGACGACACCCATCAGGTTCCAGACGAGGACCAGGAAGAACAGCGTCACCAGCAGGCCCATGAACCGGTCGGCGTCCTTGCCCAGGAAGGGCCGGGCGACCTGGTCGCGGACGAACATGTAGCCGTATTCGACGACGTTCTGCATGCCTCTGGGCACGAGCTTCGGCTTGGAGAAGGCGGCCCAGGTCAAGCCGATCACGATGATGGCGCTGAGGACCGCCAGCAGGACCGGCTTGGTGAACCATTCGACCCCGGGAATGATCGGAGCCAGGTCGAAGAGCTCGTTCGGCGTCGGCGCGGTGAACTCGTCGCCGTGGGCTGGGGCCGTCAGCGTAATCACGCGGCGTTCCCTTCAACGTCGTAGTGGATCACAAGGGTTTCCTCGGCGAAGTTTTCGCTACGTCGGACTAGCGAGAGAACTTCCGGTAGGCCAGATAGCCGGCAAGCACCAGCCCCAGGACGGTGCCTATGGGGAAGAACGCGGACGTGTCGAGCCAGCGGTCCAGCAACCAGCCGATGCCACCGTAGATGGCCATCCCCGCGAGCAAATGACTGGGAATCGACCACATGGCATCGGCGAAGTCGCGACCGTCTTCTTCCGGTCGGCGTTCCTGTGCGCTCATCGCGGCCCCGACGATAGCAGGCGAGTAGAGGACTAGTCATATCGGACCCCGTCCGTGAACCAGCCTCATGAGTCGCCCTTACCGGGGACCTTGGCTTCGGGGTCGACGTAAAGCATCTTGGTCTTGATGAAGGCGCGCACTTCGAAGGCCGTCCACACCAGCGTGCAGACCACGACCGACCAGGCGAAAGCCTTGGAGTTCCAGGCGGTCGTGTCACCGAAAACGCTCAGCACGATCATGATGGCGACAACCTTGACGAGGTAGCTCAGCATCGCGGCGATCGCCATCATCTGCGGTGAGACGCGGGCGGCATAGGACACCGCTACCACGCTGATGCTGAAGAAAACCCCGACCAGCAAGGTGCCGATGGCCGCGCCCAGCGCTCCCTTGCCCGCTGCGGTGAGGAAAGCCACGACCACGGTGACCAGTCCAACCAGTGCGGTCGGAATCGCGGCGCTCTTGAGTACGCGCACGTCGTTGGCCTGCATCGGTGCTCCATCAGCGAGTTATCAAGCGAGCGTTTGCTACCTCCAGAACCGGTAAGTCTGGAGTCCCTGCTCGTGAAAGATATCACAAGCTCACGGAAGACCGCTTTTACCTGCCGTTTCTAGTTCGCGATCAAGAACGGCTCGGAAAGACGGGAATGACCGGATTCCCTTCGGCCGTCGCGCGTTCGCGTGACGGACCATCGGTCGGGGGCATCTGAGGTCTGACCTGCGTATCCGGCAAAATGGGCGGCATCGGGCCCGTGGGCGGGCCGTCGTCGTTGTCGGGCTGCTTGCGCCGCGGCGCCGAGTGCGCGCCGCCCCTGCCGCGCCAGCGCGGGGCCGCCATCAGCACGAGCACGGCCAGCGCCAGCACGATGACGACGGGGAACAGCAGCACCGGCACACCCTCGCGGGACATCAGCACGACACCGAAGGCGAACAGGAACGCCCACGCGTACATGATCAGCACGGACCGCCGCTGCGAGTGGCCGATGTCGAGCAGCCGGTGGTGCAGGTGGCCGCGGTCCGGCGCGAACGGCGAGAGGCCCTGCGAGGTGCGCCGCACCACGGCCGTGATCAGGTCGACCAGCGGCAGGACCAGCACCGCGGCCGGCAGCATCAGCGGGACCAGCACACCGACCTTGTTCATGTCGTCGATGGCGGCCGGGTCGAGCGGGGTCACCGTCACGATGGAGGAGGCGAGCACCAGGCCGATCAGCATGGCCCCGGTGTCACCCATGAAGATCTTCGCCGGATGGAAGTTGTGCGGCAGGAACCCCAGGCAGGTGCCGATGAGGACGGCGGCGATGGCGGCCGTCGTGGTGATGTTGCCCGCGCTCATGCTCTGCGCGAGGAAGATGGAGTACGCCCAGGTGGCCATGGCCGCGATGCACACGATGCCGGCCGCGAGCCCGTCGAGCCCGTCGACGAAGTTGACCGCGTTGATGGTCACGACCACGACCAGGATGGTGATCACCGTGCTGAGCGTGTAGTCGAGGCTCATCGAGCCGCCCCAGTCCTTGGGCAGCGGGATGTAGAGCAGCCGCAGGTTGAAGAAGACCAGCACGCCCGCCGCCGCGATCTGCCCGCCGAGCTTGATGAAGGCGTCCATGCCCCACCAGTCGTCGAGGAACCCCGTCACCGTGATGAGGCCCCCGGCCACGATCAATCCCGTGACCACGTCGGCGTCGTACCCGGCCAGCGCCTCGCCGGTGTGGGTGAGCTGGCTGGCCGTCAGCAGACCGATGACCAGGCCGCCGTACATCGCCAGACCGCCCAGCCTGGGCGTCGGCGTGGTGTGCACGTCGCGCTCGCGGACCTCGGGCATGGCGCCGATGCGGATGGCGAAGCGACGCACCAGCGGGACCAGCAGATACGTGACCGCCGCTGAGATGAGCGCCATGAAGAGGTATTCGCGCACGAACCTAGTTTCCCGGATGCTCCGGCCAGCTGTGACCGGAAAACGACACAGACCCGCTTAATATTCGCTGAGATATGGCCTGTGGATGGCGAGAAGCGCCGCAACTCTTTCCCTGATCTCCGCCGAGCTGCCCGGATGCCGCACCGCCCGCGTCACGAGCGTGCCGACTTCTTTCAGCTCCTGGGGCCCCATCCCCTGAGTGGTCACGCACGGCGTGCCCACGCGGATGCCCGAGGTGATCGCGGGCGGCTCGGGATCGTACGGGATCACGTTGCGGTTCAGCGTGATCCCTGCGGCCGCGCACCTGCGCTCCGCCTCGGCCCCCGACACCCCCGCCTCGCGCAGGTCGATCAGCGCCAGATGCGTGTCCGTGCCCCCCGAGACGGCCCGCATCCCCTCCACCGCCAGCGCCTCCGTCAGCGCCCGCGCGTTGGCGATCACCCGCCTGGCGTAACCGGCGAACTCCGGCCGCATCGCCTCACCGAACGCCACCGCCTTGGCCGCCACCACGTGCATCAGCGGCCCGCCCTGCACGAACGGGAACACCGCGCGGTCGATCTTTCCTGCCAGCTCCTCCGTGCACAGGATCGCGCCGCCGCGCGGCCCGCGCAGCGCCTTGTGCGTGGTGAACGTCACGACGTCCGCGTACGGCACCGCCGACGGGATCGCGCCGGCCGCCATCAGCCCGATCGGATGCGCCACGTCGGCCATCAGCCACGCGCCCACCTCGTCCGCGATGCCGCGGAACACCGCGTAGTCGATCAGCCTCGGGTACGCCGTGGCGCCGCACACGATGAGCTTCGGCTGATGCCGCAGCGCCAGGGCGCGGACCTCGTCGTAGTCGATGAGTTCGGTGTCGCGACGCACCCCGTACGAGACGACGTCGAACCATCTTCCCGAGAAGTTCACCTTGGAGCCGTGGGTGAGATGGCCGCCGTGCGGCAGCGCCATGGCCAGCATGGTGTCGCCGGGCTGCAGCAGGGCGGCGTACGCGGCCAGGTTCGCCGAGGCGCCGGAATGGGGCTGGACGTTGGCGTGCTCGGCCCCGAACAGCTCGCGCGCCCGCTCGACCGCCAGCCGCTCCGCCCGGTCCACCACCTCGCAGCCGCCGTAGTAGCGCCTGCCCGGGTAGCCCTCGGCGTACTTGTTGGTGAGGGTGGAACCCAGGGCGGCCATGACGGCGGGCGAGGTGAAGTTCTCGCTCGCGATGAGCTGGATCCCGCCGCGCACCCGGTCGAGCTCGTCGATCAGGATCTGCGCGATCTCGGGATCCTGGTCCTGCAGCATCCCGAAGTCCGGACCGTAGTAGGGCTCCGTACCCATTTCTTCACTGTACGCCCCAATGTCCGTTTCTCCCAGACACCCCGCACCGTCACCGTCCCGACCGCGTCCCCGCCGCCATCGCCGTCACCGTTCCACCCGCGTCCCCGCCGCCATCGCCGTCACCGTTCCACCCGCGTGCCCGTCACCAGAAGGGCTGCGGCACGTCCGTCGTCCGCACCCATCGCGGCATGTCCCCGGCCGCGTCGCTGATCGACGTCAGGATGGAGTGGCGGTAGAGCGCGAGCCGGCGGCGCCACTCACGGATGTCCTCCACGTAGCGCTCGCCCACCGGGGCGTCCCACGTCTGAGGGCTCCTGGCCAGCGAGTACGCCTTGTCGAGCGCAGTCCGGAGCGTCTCCAGCTGGGGCAGGACCTCGTCCCACGCCTCGACGAGCTTCTGGTAGTCGGGGTTGAACCTCCAGGGGTGCTGGAGGCCGTCGGGGCCGCCCGGGGACGCGGGCGGGGCCTCGTCGCGGCCCTTGGGCCTGGGGGCCGGTGGGTCGGCGTACATCACGCGCTCCTCTCCGGCCGGCCCGGGTCGATCGCCCCCGGCGGGCCGTCCGGGCCGACGTCCTCAGGGGCCCATTCGCCCTTGCCGTACTCGCCTGGTGGGATCTGGACGGAGGGCATGTCCTGGGGCTGGATGTCGCGGTGGTGGTCGATGACCGTTCTGAGCGCGTCCAGGGTGGGCAGGGTGGTGTCGGAGGTGACGACGTCGCTGCCGTCGTCCGCCCATGAGGTCCCGTCCGGGCCGGGCGTCGCGTCGTGGTCTTGGTCCACGTCGTAGGCGATCAGGATGTCGTACGCGGGACCGGCGCCGCCGCCCGCGTCCACGCCGACGCCACCGCCCACCGCCGCAGCACCGCCGCCCGACTCCACGCCGACGCCCACCACCGCAGTGCCGGCGGCGACCGGTGGTTGCGATGGCGGGTCGGCGCCGTAGCCGGTCTCCGCCGCCCGGCCCTGCGCAGGCTGCCCGGCGTCGCCGTGCTGCCCTGTCTCCGGGGCTGTGGGCGGCGTGTCGGCGTTGCCGGTGGGTGTCTCGGCGGGGTTGGTCGGGGGGATGGCCACAGGCTCTCCTGGGCCGCCTCCGCCCTGCTCCGGCTGGTCGTCCGCGGGACGGTCACCCGCCGGCTGATCTCCCGTGGGCCTGTCGCCCGCCGGCTGGTCCGGCTCCGGGTCCTGATCCGTCGGCGGAACGCCCGTGCCATCGCCCCTCGGCGGGCTGTACGCGTCCCCGTCCCTGCCACCATCACGCGGCGGGTTGTCCGCACCTCCACCTGCGCCGTCACCTGGTGGCGGGGTGCGCGTATCCCCGCCCGTGCCGTCATCGCGCGGCGGGGTGCGCGCGTCCCCGCCCGTGCCGTCATCGCGCGGCGGGGTGCGCGTATCCCCGCCCGTGCCGTCATCGCGTGCCGGGGCGTCCGTGTCCTTGCCCGAGTCGCAGGCCTCGTCGCCCGGCGTGGTGCCGGTGCCCGACGCGTCCGAAGCCGAACCGCCGTCCGGCCCCGTCACCGAGCCGCCGTCCGGGGTCGTGCCGCCCGCGGGCATGGCATCCGCCGTGGAGCCGCTCACCGTCGCCGTGCCGCCGGTAGTGGCCGAGTCCACCGGAGGCGGGGTCGCGGGCGTGCTCCCGCCCGTATTCGGGCTGCCCGCGTCGATCGAGCCCGCGGGCCCGTCCGGGCGGATGTCGCGCTCGGCCCATTCGCCCTTGCCGTACTCGCCCTCCGGAACCTGCACTCCTGGCATGTCCTGGGGCGCGATCTGCCGGTGGTCCTCGATGACGGTCTTGAGAGCGTCCAGGTCCGGCGGGTTCGCCTCGGCGGAGACCACGTCGCTGCCGTCGTTGGCGTAGTCGTCCACGTTCGTGGCGTTGTCGTTGACGTTCGTGGCGTTCGCCTGGCCCGTTCCGTCGGCGGGAAGTTTCGGCATCTCGGCCGGTTGCACCTTGTCCGGGTTCTCGAGCATGTCCTCGATCACCGCCGCCTGGGGCGCGTCGAGCGGCACCTGGAGGACCTTGACGCCATCGACCACCACGACCCTCGGCTTGGTGGCGTCCTGCCCGTCCTGTCCGTCCGCGGCGGGACTGTCCGTGTCCCGAGCGGGCGTGTCCGTGTCGCGGGAAGGAGTGTCCGTGTCCTGTCCAGGCGGGTCCGTGTCCCTGCCGGAGGCATCCGTGTCCTTGGAGGGCGGCTCGGTGCCCTTGGAGGGCGGGTCCGTGTCCTTGGCGGGCGGTTCGGTGTCCTTGGCGGGCGGGTCGGTCACGCCGCGATCCGACTCGGTCCCCTGATCGCGCCTGCTGCCCAGATCGTCGTCCTTGGGCGTCTCCACGGGCTGGTCCCCGGTCTTCCCCTCGGAGCCGGCCCCGCCGTCCCGCCCCGTCCCCGCGCCCTCGGCGTCGTCGCAGGTCTTCCCTTCCGCGCCGGTCTTCCCCTCGGAGCCGGCGGTCCCGTCCGATCCGGTCCTACCGTCTGACCCGGTCTTCCCGTCCGAGCCGGTCTTCCCGTCCGAACCCGTCTTCCCATCGGCGTCCGTCGTCTTGTCGGAGCCGGTCTTCTTCTCCCCGTCGGATTCCCCTGTACGCGGATTCTCGTACTGGTCCCGATCCCCCCGCACGTCCTTGGGCTCGTCCGTGGACCCGCCCCGCCCCCCGGGCGGATCCTCCCGTTTCTCCAGCGCGGCGAGCCGCCCGTTGACGTCCTTGACCATCTCGCCCACCGCGTCCGCGACCTGCGCGGGCCGGTGGGTCGCCTCCGTGGGCACGCCGGCGCGCTGCATGGTGGCCCTGACCCGGTCCTCGATCCCGCGCATCTCCGTGGCCGCGTGTTTCACCTCGGTCAGCAGGTCACGGACCAATCGGGGATCCATGCCGTCGTACTTGCCCATGGGCCGCTCCCGGACGTATCGCCGCTCCGGGCCTCACCGTAATCACGGCCCGAGCGCGATAGCAGCCGGAATAAGCAGCGGGTATACGTCAGTCGTCGGTGGCGACGTACCCGATGATGCCGCGCAGCTTCTCCACCGGGATGGCCCCGCGCCGCAGCAGCCGGGGCACGGCCGTGGTGAGGTCGAGGATGGTGGAGGGGGTGTTGTCGGTGGTCCTGCCGCCGTCGAGGTAGACCTCGACGGAGTCGCCGAGCTGCTCCTCGGCCTCCTGCGCGGTGGTCGCGGCGGGCGAGCCCGAGCGGTTGGCGCTGGAGACGGCCATCGGGCCGGTCTCCTTGAGCAGGTCGAGCGCCACCGGGTGGAGCGGCATGCGGATGGCCACCGTGCCCTTGGTGTCGCCCAGGTCCCACGAAAGGGCCCTGTTGGCCTTGCAGACGAGCGTGAGCGGCCCGGGCCAGAAGGCGTCTATCAGGTCCTGCCCGTACGCCCCCAGATCCTCCACGAGCGCTGTGGCGGCTCTGACGGTGCCCACGAGCACGGGCGGGGGCATGTCGCGGCCCCGGCCCTTGGCGTCGAGCAGCGACTTGACGGCCGTCGCGGTGAAGGCGTCGGCGCCGATGCCGTAGACCGTGTCGGTCGGCAGCACCACGAGGTCGCCGCGGCGCACGGCCGCGGCCGCCTCCATCAGCGCGATGGCCCGCTGGTCGGGGTCGGAGCAGTCAAAACGTCGTCCCACGGCGTGCATCCTAGTCCTGGCCCAGCCGGGCCGTGACGAAGCGGTCTCTTCTGGTGAGGTCCTGGCGCAGGCGTACGTCGCGCCAGCCGTTGTCCTCGGGGAAGGTCAGGTAGACGGCCCTGCCCTGCTCGTCGGCGTGCTCCACGGCCACCCAGCCGCCCGGGCGCAGCAGGCGGCGGGCCGTGCGCTCCACCGCGCGCACCTCGCCGAGCCCGTCGTCGCCGGAGCCGTACAGGGCCCTGGAGGGGTCGTAGTCGCGCACCTCGGGGTCGCGCGGGATCGCGCCGGGCGGGATGTAGGGCGGGTTGGAGATGACCAGGTCCACCTTGCCGTTGAGCTCGGGCAGCGCCTCGGCGAGGTCTTCGGGGTGCAGGTGGGTGCGGCCCTGGCCGTGCTCGGAGATGTTGCGCTTGGCCCAGGTGTACGCGGCCGGATCGACCTCCACGGCGTGCACCTCGGCCAGCGCCACCTCCTGCGCGATGGACAGCGCGATCGCGCCCGAGCCGGTGCCGAGGTCGACGACGAGGGGGGCGTTGACGTCCATCTCGCGCAGGGTCTCGATGGCCCAGCCGGCCATCACCTCGGTCTCGGGGCGCGGCACGAACACGCCGGGCCCCACGGCCAGCTCAAGGTAACGGAAGTAGGCGTGACCGGTGATGTGCTGCAGCGGCTCGCGGGCCTCGCGCCGGGCGACGCCCTCCCAGAACAGCGCGTCGAACTCGGAGTCCTTGACCGTGTGGAGCTCGCTCCTGCGCACGCCGTGGACGAACGCCGCGATCTCCTCCGCGTCCGTGCGCGGCGAAGGAACGCCTGCCTCGGCTAGCCGGGCGGTGGCGAGCGCGATCTCGTCCAGCAGAAATGTCATGAGTGTTGTGCGAGCTTCTCCGCCATTTCGGCGTCGATGAGGGCCTGGGTGACGGCGGTCAGCTCGCCGTCGAGAACCTGGTCGAGGTTATACGCCTTGAAGCCGACGCGGTGGTCGGAGATCCGGTTTTCCGGGAAGTTGTAGGTGCGGACCCGCTCGGAGCGGTCGACGGTGCGGACCTGCGACTTGCGCTCGGCCTGGGCCGCGGCCTCGGCCTCCTCCTGCGCGATGGCCAGCAGCCGGGCGCGCAGGATGCGCAGCGCCGACTCCTTGTTCTGGAGCTGGCTCTTCTCGTTCTGGCAGGAGACGACGACGCCGGTGGGCAGGTGGGTGATGCGCACCGCGGAGTCGGTGGTGTTGACGCTCTGGCCGCCGGGGCCGCTGGAGCGGTAGACGTCGATGCGCAGGTCGTTGGGGTCGATCTGGACGTCGACCTCCTCCGCCTCCGGGTAGATGAGCACGCCCGCGGCGCTGGTGTGGATGCGGCCCTGGGACTCGGTGACGGGCACCCGCTGCACGCGGTGCACGCCGCCCTCGTACTTCAGCCGCGACCAGACGCCCTCGTCGCCCTTGGCCCGGATGCCGACCGTGACGTCCTTGTAGCCGCCGAGATCGGAGGGCTGGCTGTCGATGATCTCGGTCTTCCAGCCGAGCCGCTCGGCGTAGCGCAGGTACATGCGCAGCAGGTCACCCGCGAACAGCGCGGACTCCTCACCGCCCTCGCCCGCCTTGATCTCCATGATGATGTCCTTGTCATCGTTGGGATCGCGCGGGATGAGCAGGTGCCGGAGCTTCTCCTCCAGCTTGGGGACGCGCTCCTCCAGCTCGGCGGCCTCGGCCGCGAACGCCTCGTCCTCGCCGGCCAGCTCCTTGGCGGCAGTCAGGTCGTCGCGGGTGGACTCGAGCTCGCGGTAGGTGCCGACGATCGGCGTGAGCTGCGAGTAGCGACGGCCGAGCGTGCGGGCCTTGTTCTGGTCTGCGTGCACGGCGGGATCGGCGAGCTGCAGCTCCAGCTCGGAATACTCCTTGAGCAACTCGTCGAGGTTCACCGTGGGTCCTTTTTTCGTAAAAGTGTGGCCGTTTCACCAACAACGCCGACCCGGCGCACCGGGGTGCGTCCGGGCCGGCGTGGGTGGAGCTACTTGCCCGTGGCCTTCTTGCCGAAGCGCTTCTCGAAGCGGGCCACCCGGCCGCCGGTGTCGAGGATCTTCTGCTTGCCCGTGTAGAACGGGTGGCAGGCCGAGCACACGTCGGCGTGGATGACGCCGTTCTTGGCGGTGCTGCGGGTGGTGAAGGTGTTACCACAGGAGCAGGAGACCTGCGTCACGTGGTAGTCAGGGTGGATGTCGCGCTTCATTGCTGTCCTTTCGGGGCGCGGCCGCCGGGTCGCCTTCACGCATGGCGTGAACCGGAACCGCGAAATGGTCAGCTACCAGTGTGCCAGATCGTGTAACCATCCCAGGCCATCGGTCATTCCCCTCGATCAGCGCCCGAGATACGTCAGGACGGCCAGGACCCGCCGGTGGTCCTCCGGCGCGGGCCCCAGCGCCAGCTTGGCGAATATACCGGAGATGTGCTTCTCCACGGCGCCTTCCGTGACGACCAGCCGGGCGGCGATGGCGGTGTTGGAGCGGCCCTCGGCCATCAGGGCGAGCACCTCGCGCTCTCGGGGCGACAGCGAGTCCAGCGGCGCGCCGCGGCGCTGGCGGCTGAGCAGCTGCACGACCACCTCGGGGTCGATGACCGTGCCGCCCGCCGCCACCTGCCGCACCGCGCCGAGGAACTCCGCCACGTCGGCCACCCGCTCCTTGAGCAGGTATCCGACGGCCCTGCCGATGAGGTCGCCGGCGTAGCGCTCCTCGACGTACTGCGACAGCACCAGGATCGGGAAGTCGGGCCGCGCCGCCCGCACCTGCAGGGCCGCGCGCAGGCCCTCGTCGGTGTGGGTGGGCGGCATGCGCACGTCGACGACGGCCAGGTCGGGCTCGTGCTCGGCCACGGCTGCCACCAGCGCCGGCCCGTCGGAGACGGCCGCCACCGTCTCGATGCCCCCGTCGGCCAGCAGCCGCGCCAGCCCTTCACGCAGCAGTACCGAGTCCTCCGCGATGACCACGCGCATGAGCCAGGCTTACCGTCGGCGGCGTCCGGCGGTCAACGGCAGGCCGCGCGCCCGCGCGCCTACCACTCGCACGGCAGTTCCGCGCGGACGATCGTGGGCCCGCCCATGGGGCTGTGCACGACCAGCACGCCGTCGATGGTGGCCGCGCGGTCGGCCAGCCCTGACAGGCCGCCTCCGGGGACGACGGCGGCGCCGCCGATGCCGTCGTCCCACACGTCCACGACCACGCCGCGGCGGTCCCTGATCACGGTCACCGACGCCTCGGTGGCGCCGGAGTGCTTGGCCATGTTGGCCAGCGACTCGGCCACGATGAAGTACGCGATGCTCTCCACCGCGGGCGGCGGCCGCTCGTCCAGCTCGACCGACACGTCCACCCTGATCGGCGCCCGCGCCGCCAGCCCCGACAGGGCCGCGTCGAGCCCGCGGTCGCTCAGGATGGCCGGATGGATGCCCCTGGCGAGGTTGCGCAGCTCGGCGATGGCCGCCTTGGTGCCCGCGTGGGCCTGCGCGATGAGCTCCCTGACGGTCTCGGGGTCGCTGTCGAACTTCGACTGGGCCCGCCCCAGGTCCACCGCCACCGACAGCAGCCGCTGCTGCGCCCCGTCGTGCAGGTCGCGCTCGATCCTGCGCCGCTCGGCCTCCGCCGCGTCGATGCCGCGGGCCCTGCTGGCCCGTAGCCGCTCCTCCTCGCCGCCGCCGAGCAGCACCGTCGCCAGCGTCCCGTGCAGCCAGGCCATCCCCCTGGCCAGGTACGCGCTGAGCACCAACAGCAGCACGCCGAAGAAGCCGGCGATCCAGGCCTCCGTCCAGTCCTCGACGAAGTAGCCGCTGCCGCCCGCCCCCCGCTCCAGCGGATACAGGATGGGCGCCAGCAGCAGCCCGCCCGTCACCATCCACATGCCGAACGACACCACGGCCTCGATCGCCCCCAGCGGCAGCAGCATGAGCAGGTAGCCCAGATCGCGCCAGGTCGCCGGGTCCTTCAGCAGCCACTGCACGTGCGCGCCCAGCCCCCGCTCGGGACGCGGCCTGTACGGGTCGGCGATCTCGACCCCGAACGCCAGCCGCAGCAGCCACCGCTCCAGCCTGGCCCTGCCACGCCACAGCAGCACGGTGGCGATCGCCAGCGGAACCCCGACCCAGACGACCGTCAGGACGAGCGAGACGGAGATCGTGAAGGCCAGCACGAAGTAGCCCAGCAGCCCGAGCGCCCCGCTGACCAGCAGGTAGGGGGCGGCACGCCACGTCATCGGATCCACCAGCACGCCGAGCGGGCCCAGGGGCCCCAACGGCACGCGGTTCTTCATCGCCACCGTTCGCATGCCCACAAGCGTGCACCGGCGGCGCGAAGGCCGGAATACGGGAAGCAACCGTTGCGGGGTGGGGCTAGCCCCACCCCCCTCTTCCCCGGGGACGCGAAAGGGGGGCGGCAGGCGAGCCTGCCACCCCCCTCACGCACGCGAGGCCGCTAGTCGCGGTCGTTGCTCACCGTGGTCTTCTGGACCTGCAGGAGGAACTCCGCGTTGGACTTCGTCTCCTTCATCTTCTCCAGGAGCAGCTCCAGCGCCTGCTGCATGTCGAGCGCGTGCAGGACGCGCCGCAGCTTCCAGACGATCTGCAGCTCCTCCTTGGCCATGAGGATCTCTTCCTTACGGGTGCTGGACGCGTCGACGTCCACCGCGGGGAAGATGCGCTTGTCGGCCAGGGAGCGGTTGAGCTTGAGCTCCATGTTGCCGGTGCCCTTGAACTCCTCGAAGATGACCTCGTCCATCTTGGACCCGGTCTCGACCAGGGCCGTGGCGAGGATCGTCAGCGAGCCGCCGTTCTCGATGTTGCGGGCGGCGCCGAAGAACCGCTTCGGCGGGTAGAGCGCCGTGGAGTCGACACCACCCGACAGGATGCGCCCGGACGCCGGCGCGGCCAGGTTGTAGGCGCGGCCGAGACGGGTGATCGAGTCGAGCAGGACGACCACGTCGTGGCCCAGCTCCACCAGGCGCTTGGCGCGCTCGATGGCGAGCTCGGCGACCGTGGTGTGATCCTCGGCGGGACGGTCGAAGGTCGAGTGGATGACCTCGCCCTTGACCGACCGCTGCATGTCGGTGACCTCTTCCGGCCGCTCGTCCACGAGCACGACCATGAGGTGGCACTCGGGGTTGTTGCGGGTGAGCGCGTTGGCGATGGCCTGCAGCACCATCGTCTTACCGGCCTTGGGCGGGGAGACGATGAGGCCGCGCTGGCCCTTGCCGATCGGCGAGACGAGGTCGATGATCCTCGTGGTGAGGATGTTCGGCTCGGTCTCCAGGCGCAGGCGCTCCTGCGGGTAGAGCGGCGTCAGCTTGTTGAAGTCGGGCCGGTTGCGGGCCTGCTCCGGGTCCATGCCGTTGACGGTGTCGAGGCGGACCAGGGCGTTGAACTTCTCGCGGCGCTCGCCGTCGCGCGGCTGCCTGACGGCGCCGGTGATGACGTCGCCCTTGCGCAGGCCGTTGCGGCGGATCTGGGCCAGCGAGACGTAGACGTCGTTGCTGCCCGGCAGGTAGCCGCTGGTCCTGACGAACGCGTAGTTGTCGAGGATGTCGAGGATGCCGGCGATCGGGATGAGCACGTCGTCGTCGCCGATGACGGGCTCGCCCGTCTCGAAGCGCTCACGGCCACGGCCGCGGTTGCGCTCGCGGAAACGGCCCCTGCGGCCGCGCCCGCGGTCGTCGTCGTCCCCGCCGCCGCGCTGGTCGCCGCGCTGGTCGCCGCGCTGGTCGCCACGGCTGCCGGTGTCGGCGGCGACGCGGTCGCGCTGCTCGCCACGGCCGGCGTCACGGCCACCGTCACGACCGCCGTCGCGACCGCCGTCACGGCCGTCGCGACTGTCACGACCGCCGTCACGGCCGTCGCGGGCGCCGTCGCGCGCTCCGTCACGGCTGCTCTCTGCGCGGCCGCCCTCACCGCGGTCGCTGCCGCGGTCGCCACGCTCGCGGCGCTCGCCACGGCTGCGGCGCTCGCGCCGGCTCTCGCCGCGCTCGGAGCGCGACTCGCCATGCTGCGTCTCGGCCGGCTGGGCCTGCTGCTCCACGACGGTCTCCACCGGGGCGGCGGCGACCGGCTCCGGCGCGGTCACGGGCGCGGCAGCCACCTCGGCGGCCTGCGCGGCGACGGGCTGCGGAGCGGTGTCCTCAGCGGGCTTGTCGGCGGTCTTGGTGCGGGAACGTTCCCTGCGCGTACGGGTGGGCCGCTCTGCCGCGGGCGCCGCCTCCGCCGCCGGGGCGGGGGGCTCGGCCACAGCCGCGGCCGTCGGTGCGCCGTCTCCGGAACCGCCACCCTGCTTCTCCTGGATGGCCGCGATGAGCTGGCTCTTCCGCATGCGCCCGGTCCCGCTGATGCCCAGCTCCGCTGCCATCTTCTGCAGCTCGGGCAGCACCTTGGCGGACAGGCCGGTGCCGGAGCGACGCGCACGCGGCTTGGCCGCGGCGCGGGTGGGGGTGTCGCCGGACGCGGGCTCAGCGCCTGATGCGTCGGAGAGGAGTTCGGTGGTGTCGCTCAACTAAAAGGTCCTTCCCAGGGGTCGGGCGCCGGATTTGTTCTTCCGAGCGTCCCGGAGGTGCTTGCGATCCGGCGGGACAGACCGGGTCGGGGTGCACTTTGCGATCTTCGGCTGTCGATGGAGACGGCCGCCACTCTTGGGGAGGGGTTCTTCCACGCCGCCGATGGCCCTTGGCGCGTGGCTGACACCCCCCAGATTGCTGTCGCCAACCAGATGTCGATGTGATTCGACGCGCAGATCCCCGTCGTCGCCACCTCACGTCGAGCCAACCGGGTGTGGGCCAACCGGAGGCAACGGATTCCGGGGAGACAGCCGCGCTGCTTCCGCCTCGCGACGTGAAGCATGATGCAGCGATGTGTGGCTGACAAGCACGCACCCACCAAGGGGGCATCTGGTGCGGCTATCAGCCTAACATCACCAGCGCACACGGCTATTCCCTGAAGGTCTAAAGAGGCATCAGCGTGTCTCGGGGAACTGAACGTTCGCACCAACCGGGTCGACGTCCATTAGCTGGATGTGCCAGTCATTACCCACTTCTGGCGCGATCAAATCCTGCGTATCCGATGTCGAAAACGCAAGAACCGTGGGACCCGCTCCCGAAACGACCGCGGGCACGCCCACTGCACGGAGACGTTCTACCAGATCCGCGCTCGCCCTCATCGCAGGCGCGCGGTAATGCTGGTGGAGGCGGTCTTCCGTGGCGGCGAGCAGCAGCTCTCGCTCGGGCTCGCGGGTCAGCGCGGCGATCAGCAACGCGGCCCTGCCGGCGTTGAAGGAGGCGTCCTTGTGGGGCACGTCCTTCGGCAGCAGCCCTCGCGCGGCCTCCGTGGACAGCCGCGTCGACGGAACGACGGCGACCGGACGGATGCGCTGGTCGAGAGCCAGTTTCACCATACGCGGCAGCCCGCCGTGGTCGGACCACGAGATGGTCAGCCCACCGGCCAGGCAGGGGGCGACGTTGTCGGGATGCCCTTCCATCTCGGTGGCCAGCGCGTACACGTCGTCGTCGGAGAACTTGCCGGCGCGTTCGCTATCAGCCAAAGCGCGCGCGGCGAGAATGCCCGCGCACACGGCCGCCGACGACGATCCCAGCCCCCGTGCGTGCGGGATCCGGTTGCGGCAGTGCAGGTGTATGCCCTCCGGCTGGGGCACGCCCATGCGGTCGAACGTCATCCGCATGGCCTGGACGACCAGGTGCCCCTCGCCGGAATCCACCTCCCCCGCGCCCTCACCCTCCACGGTGACGTGGACGCCGCGCTCAGCGGTGAGCGTGGCGCGTACGTCGTCGTGGAGGCTCAGCGCGAGCCCGAGCGCGTCGAAACCCGGCCCCAGGTTCGCCGACGTCGCGGGCACGCGAATGTCAACGGTCCTCATTCGTTCACTTTTCCTCGTCACTCCCCGTCAGGCGAGGTTGAGCGCCGCCGCGGCGGCGTGGACGTCGATGGGGATGACCACCGGCGCCGGAGCCCCCGAAATGGCCCAGTCAGGGTCCTTCAGCCCGTTGCCCGTGACCGTGCACACGATCCGCTGTCCCGCCTCAACCATGCCCTGCGCGTGCGCCTGCAGCAAGCCGGCGACGCTGGCGGCCGACGCCAGCTCCACGAACACGCCCTCTTCCTGCGCGAGCAGCTTGTACGCGGCCGCGATCTGCCGGTCGGTCACCGCCTGGATGAGCCCGCCCGACTCGTCGCGGGCCGAGGTGGCCAGCGACCAGGAGGCGGGGTTGCCGATGCGGATCGCGGTGGCGATCGTGTGCGGGTGCGCGACCGGCGCGCCGTCGACGATCGGCGCCGCCCCGCTGGCCTGGAAGCCGAACATGCGCGGACGCTTGGTCGACACGCCGTCGGCCGCGTACTCCTGGTAACCCATCCAGTACGCCGAGATGTTGCCGGCGTTGCCCACGGGGATGCAGTGGATGTCAGGCGCGTCGCCGAGCGCGTCGACGATCTCGAACGCCGCCGTCTTCTGCCCCTGCAGCCTGAACGGGTTGACGGAGTTGACCAGCGCGATCGGGTAGCTGGACGACAGCTTGCGGGTCATCTCCAGGCAGTCGTCGAACGACCCCTCGACCTGCAGCAGCGTGGCCCCGTGGACGAGCGCCTGGGCCAGCTTGCCCATGGCGATCTTCCCTCGCGGCACCAGCACGGCGCAGGTCAGCCCCGCCCGCACGGCGTAGGCGGCGGCGGACGCCGAGGTGTTGCCGGTGGAGGCGCAGATGACCGCCTTGGCCCCCTCCTCGACGGCCTTGCTGATGGCCATCGTCATCCCGCGGTCCTTGAAGCTGCCCGTCGGGTTGGCCCCCTCGACCTTCAGGTAGACGTCACACCCCGTGAGGGCCGAGACGCGGTGCGCGGGCACCAGCGGTGTACCGCCTTCGAGCAGCGTGATGACCGGCGTCTTCGCGGTGACCGGAAGACGCTCGCGGTACTCCTCGATGAGGCCACGCCACGACCTGCTCATGATGACTCCCTACCTGCGGTGTTGGCCACCGAGTGTACGGGGTGCGGCCACGTGGCGCGGAGCCGTGTCCACGAGTCGGACTTGATGATTAGACAGGAGCACTATTCAGGAAATACTCAGCATCTCCGGATAAGGTCTCGGCAGGGGGTCACGACCATGAACGCGCGTCCTGCTCTGAGGCAGAACGACTTTTCACCAGTGGCGGCACCGCAGCTCGGCGCCTGGTCACCCGCCCTTTCCGTGAGCGTGGTGGTACCCGCGCACGGCGGGCAGGACAAGCTCGACCTGACGCTGGCGGCGCTGGCCGCGCAGACGTATCCGGCGCACCTCATGGAGGTCCTGGTCGTCGACGACGGCAGCCGGCCACCGATCCGGCTGCCGGAGATCCGCCCCGTCAACACCCGCCTCGTGCGGGTCGAGGACGGCTGGGGCATCTCCAACGCCGTCAACACCGGCGCGAAGGCCGCCGACGGCGAGATCATCCAGCGGCTCGACTCCGACATGGTGGCCTGCCGCGAGCACATCGAGGCCCTGGCCCGATGGCACCACGTGACCGACTACCTGGTCACGATCGGGATGAAGAAGTTCGTCGAGCCGCCGCACGTCACTCCCGGCCAGGTCTTCCGGGCGGGCCGCCTGGAAGAGCTGTTCGACCTCGACACCGCCGTGCCCAGCTCGACCGAGGCGACCATCGCCAAGACCGACGGGCTGCGCAGGAGCCGCAACCCGTACCACGTGTGCACGGGCCCGACCTTCGCCCTTCCCCGGGAGGTCTTCCACGCCGTGGGCGGGCTCGACCCGACCGTGATCCGGGGCGAGGACACCGAGTTCTCCTACCGGCTGGCCATGTACGGGGTCGTCTTCGTGCCCGACCTGGACGCGCAGGCCGTGCACCTGGGGCTGCCCTCGCAGCACCGCGACCGGGAGCGGGCCGTGCGGGCCGTGGAGCCGTACCTGGCGCACCGGATCCCGCTGCGCAGGGACCTGCGCAAGGACCGGGGGCGGCGGTGGCTGGTGCCGTACGTGGAGGTCGTGCTCGACGTCACCGACACCAGCGAGTCGGTGGTGCGGCGGGCGGTGGCGGCGGCCCTGGACGGCAAGCTGCAGGACATCGTGGTGACGCTGGTGGGGCCGTGGTCGCGGCTCTCGTCCGGGGAGCGGTTCGGCCTGTCGGACCCGTGCTTCGAGCTGCGGCTCATGCGTGACCTGTTCACCGGTGACGAACGCATCCGCCTCATCGACGAGGCCGCCCCGACGCCGGCGCCCACGCCGTTCCGCTACCGGGGGCCGGTGGACGTGCCGCTGCATCGGGCGACGCTGGAGCGCATGATCGAGTCGGTCCAGAAGGATCTGGCCGGGGTGCTGGTGGTCGATCTGCCGGATGGGCGGACGGCGCGGCTCGAACGTACGTCGGCCCTGGGGCGGGCCTGCCTGCTCACCTCGCCTGGGGATGACGTGGACGAGGTCATCTCCGCTACGCACGGTGTGCGGCACGAGCCGCCCGATCGTTTCTGGCCCGCTCCCGGTCAGCCCGAACCGGTCACCATCCCGGCTCCGCCTGCCGCTGCTCCGCCTGTCGCGGTGTCCGTGGAGACGCCGGAGAACTCATTGTTCCGCCGGCTGAAGTCGGCGCTGCGTCCCGACTGAGAGCTCCCTCTCCTGGAGGGAGGGGGCTTGTGGGGCGGGCGATTGTGCGTGCGGGGGGTGTGCTCGCCTGCGCGGGGCTCGTGGTGCGATGTGGTCGTTTCGCGTGAGCGGGCTTGCGCGGCGGGCGCGTTCGTACGCGGGGCGCGCCTGTGCGCCGTAGACGCTCTCACGTGCAGGGCCCCTGGGGGCGCTCGCCGGGTGGGGGCGGGTCAGCCGCGGAGGCGTTTGCGCAGGGCGCGTTTCATGGTGGTGGAGACCAGGGTGCGCAACCCCTGCTGGGCCCGGCTGGCGGCGGCGAGCTGGCGGCGCAGGGCGCCGACCTCGCGGCGCAGCTCCACGGTGGACTTGCGCCACCGGCCGGCCTCCTCGCGCCACTTGGCCACCTGCGCACGCAGCCGTTCGGCCTCCTTGGCGAGCCGGGCGGCCTCCGCCTCGGCCTCCGTGCGGGCCCGGTAGGCCCCGCGCCGTCCCTGCGGAACCCCTGGTGAGGTGGTGAAGCCGTACGTCTCGCCCTCGACCCAGGAGACCCCGGACACCTCGTCCACCACGTCGTCCAGGTCCTCATCGGCCGCCGCGACGATGCGGGCCCTGGCGAAGGCGGAGGTGCGCTCCAGGCGGGCCGCCACGACGCCGTCGGCGGAGGTTTCGTGGAGGAGCACGTTGACCAGGCCCAGGGCGTCGTCGCGGGCCAGGTCGAGCAGGCGGCCGAGGGTGTCCTCGCCGGGGGCCCAACCGGTGGGCAGGCGGAGGACGAAGGGCACGGCCAGGTCCACGTCGGGCGTCTCGGCCAGGCGTACCCGGCCCTCGTGCAGGTAGTGGCCGTGGACCAGCACCAGCTCCAGGTCCGGGTCCCGGAGGGGGGCGCGGCGGTCGCGGTCGAGCGTGGCCCAGGGGCCGACGAGCAGCACCGACACGTCCGGGACGGTGCCGGCGAGCACGGCGTCGACCGTCGCGCGTACGGCGTCGTAGCCGCGCGTGCCGTCCACGACGACCGTGACGTACGGGACCTTCCACTGCCTCCCGGGATGCCCCCTGAGCCAGCGGTAGGCCGGGATGCGGTCGGCGACGAACGCGTGGCTGACCCGGTCGACGGGCTGCTTGTCACGCATGCGCATGGTCGGGCCGAGGTGGTAGGCGCGGGCGGCGGGCTCGGGGACGAACACGGCGCCCGCCTGTCCCAGCCGGTAGCCCATCTCGGTGTCCTGGCCGAGTATCAGCTCCTCGTCCATGGGCCCGGCGGCCTCGATGAGCCGGGCGTTGACGGACGTGGCGCCTCCGACGTGCAGGCTGAAGGGGCGCTGCGGGTTGTCGGTGAGGCCGTCGGTGCGCTCGACGAGGTCGACGATCCAGGCGTGCGGTTCGGCCGGCTCGAAGTGCTCTTCGAGGTCGCCGGGCAGCTCGGCGGGGACTTCCGCACCGGTGAAGCGGATGTAGCCGGTCACCACGAGGTACGGGGCGGCGTGGTGCCAGCGCATGTGGGCCTCGACGGCGCCGGGTGTGAGGACCACGTCGGAGTCGAGCCAGTGGATGACGTCGCCCGTGGCCCGCGCCAGGCCGGCGTTGCGGGCGCTGGCCCGGCCAGGGCGGTCGCAGACGACCAGCCGGGCGGACGTGCCGGCGGGCAGGCGCAGGGGCGGCGAGCTGCCGTTGTCGACGACGATGATCTCGGTGAGCCCGGCCGGGTACGTCTGTCTGGCCAGGGCCGCGAGCACCAGGTCGAGCTTGTCCTGCCCGCCGTAGGCCGGGATGACGACGCTGACCGTCAGGCGGGGCGTGAAGTGCTCGTCGGGGGCGAGCACCCGGTAGTCGTTCCCGCGCACTCTGCCGCGTGAGGTCATGCGGGTTCCATCGGCAGGCCGGAGGTTTCCATGAGCAGGCTGGGGCGGAAGCCGCGCCACTGGTTCGCGGCCACCTTGAGGAAGTGGGCCAGCGGGAGCTGCCAGGTGTGGTCGGCGCTGAGGCCGCGGCGCAGGACGTAACCGAGCCCGTGGCTCCGGTAGATGCGGGCTTCCGCCTTTTGCGCCGCCTTCAGGAATTCGAGATCCACCGCTCGCGGCAATCCCGGAAATCCGCCAATTTCATGGAATTTCGCCCGAGGCACCATGATCGTGCCACCGGCCACATGATCGGCCCAGACCTCGCTCGGATAACTCGCCCCGCTCGCGAACGTCGTCCGCCTGACCGTCGCCTTCAGCGGCTCCAGGTAGAAGAACTCGGCCGTGGTGCCCACCACGTCGGCCCCGGTGCGGGACGCCGCCATCAGCAGGTCGGCCAGGTGCCGCGGGCCGTACCAGTCGTCGTCGTCCCACTTCGCCAGCTGGTCGCCGCCCGCGAGCGCCGCGGCCCGGTTCAGCACCTCGCCGAACGGCACGGACACGTCCGCCTCGATCCACCGCACGGGCAGCGAGCAGGCCGCGACCGCCTCGCGTACCTGCTCGTGACGCACCCCGTGCAGCCCCAGCAGCACCTCCGCGCGCACGTCCCGCTGGCGTTCCATCTGGGCCAGCGCCTGGCCGACCAGGGCGGGCCGCTTGGTCGCCATGACGATGCTGACCTGCGGAACGACGGTGAGGGGATGGGCCAGGCGGCGCAGGCGTACGCTGTGCTCCTCGCGGCGCAGGTCGGCCAGCGAGCGCACGGTGCCGTCGGCGGCGTGGCCGAGCCAGTCGCGGTCGGTGAGCAGCGCGGCGAGGTCCTCCGGCACCCACGGCGGCGCGTGTGCGGCCGTCAGCGGCACCCCTGCCGCGGCCAGGTCCAGCAGGCCGTCGAGCGGCACCCGCGCGTCCGGCCACTCGATCTCCAGGCCGCGCAGCGGGCGCGGCGCCGGCACGTCGAGGGGCTCGCCCTCAACCGCCCAGCCGGTGCCGCCCCAGTGCAGGCGGGCCAGCCCCTTCTCCGGCGTACGCGTGAAGCCGCAGGGGGTGACGGACATGGGTCGTGTGCTCCTTGACCGCTTGAGAGGTGATCGGCGCCTACCTTACGCCCGTTTTACTGACGAGTAGACGTGCATGCCAGATTCGGCAGGACAGCCCGTTCCGTGCGGCCAGCACAGGTTCTGAGCCTGATGATTCGCTGGGAACCTTGGAGAACTTATGGCGCGGTGGTTGCGAATGTTGAATAAGGTGTCAATACTCCCCTGATGTCCGTGAAGCCTCCGATGTCCTGCAAGCCGTGAACGACGAAAGGTATGCGCGGATGCTCTCGCCCCGCCGCCTGGCAGCGACCGCCGCACCCCTCGCAGCACTGGCCCTCGGCGTGCTCGCGCTCCTCGTGCTCGCCGACCTGATCACCCTCGGCGCCGCGGCGGCCGCCGTGGCGTTCATGATCTCGCTGGCCGCGCTCGCCCTGCTCGTCGTCACCGTGCGCCGCCTGGACGGCAAGGCGCACCGCATCGACCTGCGCATCAAGAAGCACGAGACCGAGCTGGCCAGGACCACCGCCGCGCTCAGGAGCATCGAGACCAGGCTGGACGTGCTGGTGCAGGCCGTCGAGGACTCCGCCGCTCGGCGGGCCGACGACCTCGGCGCGATCCTGGCCTCGCTCGGCGAGGACCGGGTCAACGCCATGGCGCGGGCGCGCGAGGTGGCGGAGCTGCGCGAGGAGGTCAGAGGCCTGGCCAAGGACCGCGTATGACCCGGATCAGGCACAACGACTACGGCGTGCTGCGTCCGCCGGAGCCGGGCACGTGGCGGCCCACGCTGAAGGTCTCGGTGGTCATCCCGGCCTACGACTGCCAGGAGGCGCTGGAGCGCACGGTGCCCGCGCTGGCGCGGCAGACGTACCCGGCCGAACTGGTCGAGGTGATCGTCGCGGACGACGGCAGCGAGCCGCCGCTGCGGGTGCCGGGGGCGCGGGCCGTACGGGTCGCTGACGGCTGGGGACGCGGCGCGGCCAGGCAGGCCGGGCAGCTCGCGGCCACCGGCGACGTGATCCACTGGCTGGACTCCGACATGATCCTCGCCGACGACCACCTCGAGGCGCACATGCGCTGGCACCACCTGATCGACTACGCGGTGGTGATCGGTGACACGCGGTTCGTGGACGCGCCGGGCGAGGAGGGCGTCCAGACCGGGTACACGAGGAAGATCCTGGAGTCCACCAGGAGGCTCAAGGACGCCGGGGCGAATCCGTACCTGCTGCACACCGGCGCCTCCTCCTCCGTGCGCGCGGACCTGCTGCGCGCCGCCGGCGGCGTGGACGCCGGGCTGAACATGGCCGAGGACACCGAGCTCGGCTACCGGCTGGCCCAGGCGGGCGCGGTGTTCGTCCCCGACGCCGAGGCCAGGGCGTGGCACGTCGGGCCCTCCACCGTGATGCTGCGGGAGCGGGAGGTGCACCGGCACAACTGGTCCTACCTGGGCGACCTGATCCCG
This sequence comes from Nonomuraea thailandensis, assembly GCF_024172165.1. GTDB lineage: Bacteria > Actinomycetota > Actinomycetes > Streptosporangiales > Streptosporangiaceae > Nonomuraea > Nonomuraea thailandensis. The sequence continues at coordinate 8,275,193 of NZ_JAMZEB010000002.1, forward strand.
GATCTGCGCTGGTTGCGCGCGCATCCGCGCCGGCACTGGCTCGTGCCGTACGTGCGGGTCGCGGTGACCGCCACGACGTACGAGGAGACGCGCGCCACCGTGGACTCGGCCCTCGCGGGCACGCTCACCGACGCGGCGGTCACCCTCGTCGGCCCCTGGAGCAAGCTGACCGGCGAGCGGCGCTCGAACCTCGACGACCCCATGCTGGAGCTGCGCCTGCTGCACAACCTGTACGCGCACGAGCCGCGGGTCGAGTTCGCGGAGGGCGCACCGGTCTCGGCGGCGCCCGCCGCCTTCCTGGTCACGCTGCCCGCCGGCTGGGTGCTGGGTGCCGACACGCTCGCCCGGCTCGTCAAGCACGCCGACCGCGACCTGCTCGGCCTGGTCTGCGTGGCGCTCGCGGAGACCCCCGGCGGGGTCGTGGCCGCCCGGCTGGAGCGCACGGCCGCCTTCGCGCGCGCCGCGCTGTTCCCCGGCGAGGCCGACGACCTGGTGGACGAGATGTTCGGGTCGGAGTGGGTCAGCGGCGCCGAGTACGGGCTCGTCCCCGCGGACGAGGCCGAGCCCCTGTCCGGGGAGCCCGCCAAGTGGCGGGCACTGGCCGGGCAGCGGCTGGCCGAGATCAAGGAGCTGAAGGCCCGGGTGGAACGGCTGTCCGCCGAGGTCGAGCGGCTCGCCGAGACGCCGGACGAGCAGGAGCCGCGCGGGCCGCTGAACTCGATCATGCGCCATCTCCGGAGCGCCGGATGATCGAGCGGTTGCTGGCGGAGCTGCGCGAGGCGCGGGTCTTCTTCGCCGGGATCGACGACGCGGAGCCCCTGCGCGGCCGGGACGGCGCCGTGGACTTGGACCACGACCTGCTGGAGCCGCACGCGGAGCCGGAGCGCTGCCCGGAGGTGCTCGTGCTCGCCAGGACCCCGGCCGACCTGCGCAGGGTCGCCACCCTGCACAAGCTGCTGCCGCAGGCCGAGCGGGTGGTCGTCGCCGTGCTCGACACGCCGCCCGCGCACCCCGCGCCCGTGCCCACGCCCACCCCGGCGCACCGCTGGCGGGCGCTCACGGACCTGCGGGTGTACCAGCCGAAGAACCGGGTCTGGGTGGTGGACGCGCGCTTCTCCGCCGCCACGCCCGCCGGCCGTACGGTGACGGCCACGGCGCGGGCGTTCGCCGGGCACCGCCTCGACGTGATCGCGGCGCCCGCGGCGGCCATCGCGGGCGTCGGCGCGGCCGACTGGCGGCCAGGAGACCCGAACGCGACGCCCGCCGAGGTGAGCGGGCCCGTGCCCGAGCGGGTGGGCGCTCCCGGCGGCGACGTGGTGCTGCGCACGCTGACGGCGGACGCCATGGGGGCCGATCCCGACCCCGGTCCCGCGCGGACCGGGTGGGCCGGAGGGGAGACGCCCATCGAACGGCCCGCGCTGGAGGCCGTGAGCTGGGAGCGGCTGGGCCGCCCCGGCATGACGGACTCGCCGCTGGCCGACCCCGACGTGCTCGCCGAGCCGTCCATGATCCCGCCCGTGGACGAGCGGCTGGTGAACCCGCAGGGCTTCGTCACCACCCCGTCGCGCGGCATGGCGTCGCTGGCCGAGCGCGACGGGCGCTGGTCGGTGGTGCTGGACGGGAAGGTCGTGACGTCGTTCGCCGAGTCGGGCGGCGTCACCGACGCCGACGTGGCCAGGCTGCGCCAGATCAGGGGCGTCGAGGTGGACTGGCGGCACGCGCACAGCGGCCCGCTGACGGCCGTGCGGGTGCTGGCCGGGCTGAGCGCCGCCGGGGTGCCGCTGGTCGCGGACGCGGTGCCGCGCTGGGCGGGCGCGCTCGGCGACGAGCTCGTCGAGCTGCTCACCCGTGAACCGGACCTGTCGGACGACCTGCGGCGGGAGGAGCACAGCATCCGCCTGCGCCGGGCCGCGCTGCGCACCCACGGCGTGGCCGCGCGGTGGGAGCAGCTCGGCGCGCCCGCGCCCGCTCCCCCGCTCACGTCCGTCCTGCTGGCCACCCGCCGCACCGACATGGTGTCCTTCGCGCTCGGCCAGATCGCCCGCCAGCGCGGCGCCGGGCTGGAGGTCGTCCTCGCGCTGCACGGCGTGCCGCAGGGGCATCCGGACGTGGCGGCGGCCATCGCCACGTTCGACGGGCCGCTGACCGTGTTCGAGGCCGACCGGCGGGCCGTGTTCGGCGAGGTGCTGAACCACGCCGCCGCCAGGGCCTCCGGGTCGTTCCTGCTCAAGATGGACGACGACGACTGGTACGGGCCGGACTTCCTGGCCGATCTGCTGCTGGCGCACGCGTACTCGGGGGCGCAGGTGGTCGGCACCGTGCCGGAGTTCGTCTACCTGTCCTCCATCGACGTCACCGTGCACCGCCACCAGATCACCGAGCAGATCACCAGCTTCGTGGCGGGCGGGACGATCCTCGTCGAGCGGTCGGCGTTCCAGGCCGTGGGCGGGTTCCGGCCGCTGCCGCGCTCGGTGGACACGCAGTTCCAGGAGGCGCTGCAGGCGGCGGGCGGGCAGATCTACCGTACGCACGGGCTCGGGTACATCCTGCGCAGGGGCCCCGCGGCCAACCACACCTGGCAGGAGCCGCTCGGGACGTTCCTGCAGCGCAACAGGCGGCAGTGGCGCGGCTTCCGGCCGAACGCGCTGATGGCTCTCGACGGGAGCCCGCTCCCGTGATCCCGCGCATCCCGCACAACGACTTCGGCGTGCTGAGCCCGCCCGCGCTGGGCGAGTGGGAGCCCACGCTCACGGTCACCGTCGTCATCCCGGCCCACGACCGCCAGGACACGCTGAACCTCACGCTCGCCGCCCTGTCCGCGCAGAGCTACCCCGAGCACCTGCTGGACGTCATCGTCGTGGACGACGGCAGCGCCACGCCGCTGTTCCTGCCCGAGATCGCCCCCGCCAGGACCAAGCTCCTCTCCAGCCCGCCGGGCGGCTGGGGCCGCGCCTGGGCGGTGCAGGCGGGGCTCGACGCGGCGACGGGCGAGGTCGTGTTCGTGCTGGACGCCGACATGGTGCCGCACCGCCGGCACGTGGAGGCCCAGCTCCGCTGGCACCACCTGGCCCCGTACGTGGTGGCGCTGGGCTGGATCGACTTCACCGGCCCCGGCGCCCTGCCCGACTCCGAGCAGGTCGTCGCCGCGCTGGCGGAGGGCGCCGAGGAGCGGCTCTTCCCGCTGTCGCCGCACCGCCACGACTGGGCCGAGCAGATCATCCACGACCACGACGGCCTGCGCGCCGCGCCCAGCTCCCTGGCCACCAGGATCCACGTGGGGGCCACGGTGTCGTACCCGGCGGCGTTGCTGCGCGCGGCCGGCGGCATGGACACCTCCCTGGTGCTGGCCGAGGACACGGAGCTGGGGTACCGGCTCACGCAGGCGGGCGCCGTGTTCGTGCCCGACCCCGAGTCGAGGGCGTGGCACGTCGGGCTGCCCACGGCGATGCGCGACCACGGTGCGCTGAAGCGGTACAACGACCCGTACGTCGCCGACCGGGTGCCGTACCGGCGTTACCTGCGGACGGACGCGGGGCGGCAGTGGCTGGTGCCGTACGTGGACGTGACGGTGCCGGAAGGCTCCTCCTACGAGGACGTACGGGCCACGGTGGACGCCCTCCTGGCCGGCTCGCTCCCCGACGTCAGGGTCACCCTCACCGGCCCCTGGGACCTGCTCACCCCCGGCCGGCGCTCCCCCCTGGCCGACCCCGGCCTCGACCTCCGGCTCGTCCACGCCGCCTTCGAGCACGACCCCCGCGTGCACTTCAGCCCGCCCCGCACCGGCACGGCGCCGTTCCGGCTGTCGGTCCCGCCGGGGTGGGTCGTGGCGCAGGACACCGTGGAACGCCTGGTGGCGTACCTGGAGGAGCACGACTCGGGCACGCTCTGCGTCGCCCTGGAGGAGACCGAGGCCGGCGTCACGACCGCCCGCCTGGACCGCACGGCGGCCCTCTCCCGCGCCGCCCTGGTGGCCGGGCCGGGCGAGAGCCTGGACGACCTCGTCGACGCGCTGTTCGGGCTGGAGTGGGTGGACGGGGAGACGTGGGGCTTCAAGCGCAGGCCCGCCGTCTACCCGCCGCGCAGGCGGCCGCCGTCGGAGCTGTCGGTCCTCACGGCCCGGCACGAGCAGGAGCTCGCCCGCTACCGCAAGCGCGTCGCCGCCCTGCGCGCCGAGCTCGCGCAGGCGCGCAGGGACGCGGGCAAGAACGGGCGGGACGCGGCGCGGTGGCGCGAGAAGGCCGAGGCCTGGCGCCGCGAGGCGGTGCGGCTGGCCAGGGAGCGGAACCGGACGATGCTCAAGCGCGCGGTGCGCCGGGTCCGCAACCTGGCCTTCCCGGGCGACTGAGCCTACTCGTCGCCCTCCACCCGCATCACGCTCGCCACGGCTCGTACGATGTCCAGCTCCCGCAGCCCCGCCATCGTCGCCGACAGCGCGGCGTCCGTGGCGCGGTGGGTGACGATGACGAGCTGGGCGTCGTCGCCGCGGCCCTCCTGGCGGACGGTCTGGATCGACACGTCGTGCTTGGCGAACAGCTCCGCGACCTGCGCCAGCACGCCCGGCTTGTCGGCGACGTCCAGGGCCACGTGGCAGCGGGTGACGGTCTCGCCCATCGGGTGCACGGCCAGGTCGGCGTACGTGGACTCCTCGGGGCCGCGGGTGCCCGCCAGGCGGTTGCGGCCGACGGCCACCAGGTCGCCGAGGACGGCCGAGGCGGTGGGGGCGCCGCCGGCGCCCTTGCCGTAGAACATGAGCTGACCGGCCGACTCCGCCTCCACGAAGACCGCGTTGTACGCCTCGCGCACCCCCGCCAGCGGGTGGGAGCGCGGGATCATGGCCGGGTGCACCCGCACGCCGAAGGAGCGGCCGTCGTCGGAGCGGGCGCAGATGGCCAGCAGCTTGATGACGTACCCCATGGCCTTGGCGGAGGCCACGTCGGTGGCGGTGATCTCGGTGATGCCCTCGCGGTGCACCTCGTCGGCGCGCACGCGGCTGTGGAAGGCGAGCCCGGCCAGGATGGCGGCCTTGGCGGCGGCGTCGAAGCCCTCGACGTCGGCCGTCGGGTCGGCCTCGGCGTAGCCGAGCGTCTGGGCCTCCTCCAGGGCGTCGGTGAAGGAGGCGCCCGTGGAGTCCATCTTGTCGAGGATGTAGTTGGTGGTGCCGTTGACGATGCCGAGCACCCGCTTGACGTGGTCACCTGCCAGCGACTCGCGCAGCGGGCGCAGCAGCGGGATGGCGCCGGCCACGCTGGCCTCGAAGTACAGGTCGCCCTTGCCCGTCCTGGCGGCCTCGTGCAGGGCGGCGCCGTCCTCGGCCAGCAGCGCCTTGTTGGCGGTGACCACGGACTTGCCCCTGGACAGGGCCGCGACGATCAGCGAGCGGGCCGGCTCGATGCCGCCGATGACCTCGATCACGATGTCCACGTCGTCGCGGGTGACCAGCGACTCGGCGTCGGTGGTCAGCAGCTCGGGATCGACGTCGATGTCGCGCTTGCGGCCCAGGCGGCGCACGGCGACCCCGGCCAGCTCCAGCGGCGCGCCGACACGGGCGGCCAGGTCGTCGGCCTGCTCGTGCATGAGCCTGATGACCTGCGAGCCGACGACTCCGCAGCCCAGAAGAGCCACCTTCAGCGGTTTCACAGCTGCCCCCTCAACAGATCGTCCTCGGTCTCGCCCTGCACGATCACCCGCGAGACGCCGCCGGAGACGGCGACCACGGCGGGCCTGGGCAGGTAGTTGTAGTTGCTGGCCAGCGAGCGGCAGTAGGCGCCGGTCGCGGCCACGGCGAGCAGGTCGCCGGGAGCGAGGTCGGCGGGCAGGTAGAAGTCGCGCACGATGATGTCGCCGCTCTCGCAGTGCTTGCCGACCAGGCGGCTGAGCATGGGCTCGGCCTGGCTGGCCCGGCTGGCGAGCGCGGCGGTGTACTCGGCGCCGTAGAGCGCCGTGCGCACGTTGTCGCTCATGCCGCCGTCGACGCTCACGTACGTGCGCAGCCCCTCGACGTCCTTGATCGTGCCGACCTCGTAGAGCGTGATGCCGCCGGGGCCGACGATGGTGCGGCCCGGCTCGACGGTCAGGCGGGGCACGGGCAGGCCGGCGTCCTTGCAGACCTTGGAGACGATCTCGCGCAGGCCGTCGGCCAGCTCCTTGATGTCGGGGGCCTCGTCGCCCTCCACGTAGGCGATGCCGTAGCCGCCGCCGAGGTCGAGCTCGGGCAGCACGACGCCGTGCTCGTCCTTGATCTGCACGAGCAGCGTGGTGAGCCGCCGCGCGGCCACCTCGAACCCGGCCGTGTCGACGATCTGGGAGCCGATGTGCGAGTGCAGCCCGACGAGCTCCAGCTGGGGCAGGGCCAGGATCCGGCGTACGGCCTCGGCCGCCGCCCCGGTGTTCAGCGACAGGCCGAACTTCTGGTCGTCGTGCGCCGTCGCGATGAACTCGTGGGTGTGGGCCTCGACGCCGGTGGTGACCCTGATCATCACCTTGGGCCGCTTGCCGTGCTGCTCGGCGAGGTAGCCGAGCCTGGCGATCTCGTCGAAGGAGTCGACCACGATGTGCCCGACCCCGGCCTCCAGCGCCCTGGTGAGCTCGGCGACGGACTTGTTGTTGCCGTGCATGGTGATGCGCTCGGCGGGGAAGCCGACGCTCAGCGCGACCGCCAGCTCGCCGGCGCTGGCGACGTCGAGCCCGAGGCCCTCGGCCTCCAGCCAGCGCACCATCTCCTTGCACAGGAACGCCTTGCCGGCGTAGTGGACCTCGGAGCCGGCGAACGCGGTGGCGTAGTCGCGCATGCGCGAGCGCACGTCGTCCTCGTCGAGGACGTAGAGCGGCGTGCCGTGGTCGCGGGCCAGGTCGCGGACGTCCACGCCGCCGACCGTGAGCGCGCCATCGTTCCGGCTCGACGTTCGGGGCCAGATCGCGGGGTTGATCCGGTTGAGGTCGGCGGGCGCCAGCGGCGGGCGCTCCTGGGGCAGCATCTCGGCGTGCCGGTCCCCGGCGGGATGGGCGAATCGACTCACCCGATCGAGGCTATCGGAAGCGCAAGTACGCCATGACCCTGTGCCCACGTATCGAGACGCGATCAAGCCCCAGAAGGGATATTTTTACGATTTTTCGCCGTTTAGCCGGATATTTTGTGACAAGTTACAACCGATCGGGTCCCGGCAGCACCTTGCCGACCAGCTCCGCCACCCGCACCCGCGCCGCGTGCACCGGCCCCGGCTCCTCGTCCCCCACCGGAACGGCGGGCGCCCGCTCGTGCGCGTCGTGGTAGGCGAGCGCGAGCCGCAGGAGATAAGCCTCCCAGCCCGGCTCCCTGCTGACCAGCCGCCCCGGCAGCTCGGCCAGCACCCGCAGCACCCGCCGGTGGTGCGGGTCGGGCGGCGCCCCAGGCCGCCCCCCGGCCGGCACCCCGAGCTGCCCCGCCCATCTCAGCACGGCGCACGCCCGCGCGTGCCCGTACCGCACCACGAACCCGGGGTTGTCCCAGGTGCGTGGGAAGTCCGGCCAGGCCGGCTCGAAGGGGACGGCCACGGCCTCCAGGTCCATGGGCGGCTCGGTCAGGACGATCCGCAGGAAGCCCCTTCCCCTGACCTCGGCCGAGGCCACCCCGCTCAGGCCGCGCAGGCGGCGGGCCAGCTCCTCGGCGGGGAGCCGCCGCCGCAGGGCCGCCGCCGACACGTACGCGCACTCACGCTCCCAGGTGCCCTCGGGCTCGGGGTGCTCCCCCAGCACCCCGGCCAGCTCCCCAGGTGTCATGGGGACGAGCCTAGATGAGCGCGTGCGGCTCCGCCGAGCCGTACTCGACCAGGTGGGCGGCTCCCAGGAGCCAGCGGTCCTCGTCGCGCACCCGTACGTAGCCGAACCGGTCCGCCGAGAAGACCTTGATCCCGTCCGTGCGGCACTGCCGCATCAGCACCTCGTCCCAGCCGTCCGTGAGGTCGGCGAAGCCCAGCTCGCGCAGCGCGTTGCGGCGGGCCAGCAGGGTGCCGCCGGCGATCTCGGGCAGGTAGCCGTACTCGGCCTCCGGCTGCTTGAGCAGCGTGGCCTGGGGCTTGCGCAGGTGGGCGTAGAAGGCGGCCTTGCCGACGATGTCGGCCGTGCTGAACAGGAAGGCGCGCCGCAGGTCCGACAGGTAGTAGGGGCCGTAGACGTCGCGCGGGTCCATGACCGCGACGAGGTCGGCCTCGCACAGGTCGATGCCGGCGTTGAGCATGGCGCCCTCGGTCATCGCCGCCTGCGGGCGGCGGTGGATGACCTCCACGTCCGGCAGCACGTCGCGGGCCCGCAGCTCGGCCTCGGGCGGGCCGATGACGATGAGCTGGTCCACCCCGGACTGCTTGGCGACCTGGGCCAGGGCGTGCTCCAGCAGGTACGGGTCGAGCACGGGCAGCAGGACGGAGGTGTTGAGCGTGGGCCGGGCGCTGGGCAGGCCGATGGCGTCGAGCAGCTCGTCGACGCGCTCGCTCATGGTCCCCATCGAGTACGCCCGCCGCAGCGCCACGTGCGCCCGCCGGCCGTCCGCCTCGGGGCCGATCGGCGTGCCGCAGGCGGCGATCTCGGCCAGCCGCCACTGCGGCGTGCCCGGCGGGCAGTCGGCGGCGGCGGGCCAGCGGTAGGAGGTCAGGACGTCGGGGTAGGACAGGTGCTCGGGCAGGAGCTGGTCGAGCGTGAGCACCCGGTCGATGCGGCCCCCGGCCAGCGGCAGCGGGTTGTGCACCCGGGGCTGCACGCCGTACTGCAGGCGCGGCCAGGCCACGGTCAGGTCGGCGGTGAAGCGGTGCTCGAACAGGTCGGCCGCGGCGGCGTACGCCGACACCTCGCCCTTGGTGTGCCAGAACACGGTGCGGATGCCGCGCTCCGCGCACCAGGCCAGCAGCGCCTTGAGGCCCTCACCCGGCTCGCCGGTGATCTCCTCGGCCCACGGGCCCTGCGTGACGGACTCGACGACCAGCAGGTGCGGCACCTCCAGGGGGAGCACCCTGGCGAAGTCGCGGGGCGTGAAGCCGGTGGTCTGCCGCCACTCGTAGCGCAGCAGCGCCTCGGCGTGCGGGTCGGCGATCACCGCGGCCGTCAGGTGCGGGCGCGTGTTGGGGCCGGTGGGCACGCGGTACGGCTTGAGCTTGAAGGAGGCGCCGTTGAGCGTCCTGGTCGTGGTGGTGGCCTGGAAGGCGGCTCCCGGGCGCTCGTCCCTGGGCTTGGCGGCGCCGGCCACCGGCTTGCGCTTGGGCGCGATGGGGCGCTTGACCGGCTTGGCGGCGCCCCTCAGACCCTTGGCCAGGCGTACCGGGTTGCTCTTGCCGCTCTTGATGGCGTCGCCGAGCCGGCTCCAGCGGGCGACCTTCATCGAGGACAGCTTCCACTGCGCCACCTCGGCCTGGAAGCGCTGCTCGGCCAGCTCCCTGCGCAGTCTGTCGGAGGTGACCTGCTCGGCGGCCAGCCGCTCCTCGATGTCGCTGAGCTGCTCGGACAGCGCCCGGGCCTCCTCGGCGTGCTCCTGCGCCGCGGCCAGCTCGGCCTGGGCGGCGTCCAGCAGCCTGGCCAGCTCGGCAGCCCGCCCGGCCTGCGCGATCGCATCGCGCAACGCCCGCCGCGTGCTCTCTAGCTCGATAGACAAACCCGGACCTCCGCTCTCGTAGCCCGCCAAAGGATACTCTTTGCCGAGAAGCGTCTTGAAGGGATTGAGATCCGGTGCAGTTCAACGTGCGGCCCTATGTCTGCGGCGCTCTCGGCCGGATCGACACCTCGGTGCTCGGCAAGCTGATGGCGGCGGGGCCCAAGGTCTGGCCCGCGCTGCAGTCGGCCGACGCGGCGCTGTTCAGCTCCTCGCCGTTGCCGCCCTACCACCGTGCCGGCGACTCCTACGCCTTCGCCTGGGGCGAGCGCGGGCCGAAGGCCGCCGAGGACGAGTGGATCACGGTCGCGGAGACGTACGAGACGCCCGGGCTGATCGGCGACGGCCGGAAGGTGACGCTGCACACGGGCGCGCTGGGCCTGGTGGACGTCTACTACGTGCGGCTGGGCGAGGCGGTCTACTTCTCCTCGCTGATCCAGCCCCTGCTCAGCCTCGTGCCCGTCCAGATCGACTGGTCGGCGTGGGCCTCGATCCTGCAGGTGACGTTCCCGCTGGGCGAGGCGACCCCGTACACCGAGGTCAGGCGGCTGCCCGGGGCGAGCGCGCTGGTGTTCGAGCACGGCCGCCTGGCGACCGAGCGGCGGCTGCCGCGCTGGCTGCGCACGGAGCCGTACGAGAAGTGGATCAGCCCGCGGGAGATCGTCGAGCTGCTGGACGGCGTGTACGAGGAGTACGACGGGCGCAGGCTGCTGGTGCCGGTCAGCGGCGGCTACGACTCGCGGCTGCTGGCCAGCGTGGCCAGGGCGCGCGGGTTCGACGTGGAGTCGTGGACGACCAGCCCCGACGACGGCACCGACACCGACATCGCCTTCGCCAGGTCGATCACCAGGGAGCTGGGCATCCCGCACCGGGTGATCACCCAGGACGCCGCCGATTACCCGGCCGACGCGATGGAGGTGGCGCGCAGGCTGGAGTACCTGACGCCGCACCACGCCTGGTACGCGCCCTTCGCCAAGGAGGTGCACGGCGCGGGCCGGATCCTGGTCGACGGGCTGGCCGGCGGGCCGCTGCTGAAGAACTTCATGGTCAGCGGGGCCGCGCTGGAGGCCACGACGCAGGCCGAGCGGTCGGCGGCCGTGCTGGCCTCGCTCTCGCTCGGGCAGCCGACGCAGCCGTTCCTGTCGAAGGCCGCGGCGCAGTGGATGGACGAGACGGTGCGCGAGCAGTTCCAGGCCGCCACCTCGATGCTCCACGGGCACCGGGCCGAGCTGCCGCTGTCGGTGCTGCACACCAGGACGGTGCGGGGCATCGCGCGCTCCGCGGTGAACCTGGTGGGCCCCGAGGCGTCGTTCGCGGCGCCGTTCATCCATCCGGAGTTCTTCGACGCCGCGCTGTCGGTCGGCGTGGCGCGCAAGGACAAGGGCCGCTTCTACCGCGAGGTGCTCTACGCGGCCAATCCGCGCGTGGCTGCCCTGCCCTCGACGAACGTGATCAAGCAGCCGCTCCAGCGCGTGCCGCTGCGCTCCACGGCCGCTCCTGCCCGAAACTATTCGCACCGCATGCTGGAGGTTCTGGCCACCCGCGTGCCGAACCTGCTGTCGGACGAGCTGCACGAGGTGGTGGCAGGCGGGCCCGACGCGCTGACCAGGTTCAACGGCTGGAACGACCGGTTCTGGGTGCGCGGACTCGTGCTGTTCGGGCTCTGGCTGAGCGACTTCGAGAACGACCTCTCCGACCTGGCCACACCTTTTTAGTGAACTGTGGGTAACAGGGCGATTACGTTCTGATCTCGCGGGTATTACACCTCGCACAGCAGAAGCGGGTTCCGGAAAGCCAACGGGCTGGTAGTGTTCGGCCCGTAAGCGCCGCACAAACGGGCACCAGATCACAAATCCGGTCTCGTTCGAGGGCAGTGGAGTTCGCAGGGATGACGACTCCACGCGGCGCGGTCACCAGATAACAACGCCGGGGCAACCGGTGACTTCGTCCTGCCCACATCTCTTCCTGTGAGCGACATCATGATCAACGCATCCCCATCGCCGGAGCCGATCTCCGAGGCCTTCGTCTCGGAGGACCCAGCCTGGTACAAGCGGGCGGTGTTCTACGAGGTTCTCGTCCGAGGGTTCAAGGACTCCAACGGCGACGGCACCGGCGATCTGCGCGGCCTCATCGAGAAGCTCGGCTATCTCGAGTGGCTCGGCGTGGACTGCCTGTGGTTGCTGCCGCTGTACGAGTCTCCGCTGCGTGACGGCGGTTACGACATTTCGGACTATATGAAGATCCTCCCGGACTTCGGGGACCTGGGGGACTTCGTCGCGCTGATCGAGAAGGCCCATGAGAAGGGCCTTCGGATCATCACCGACCTCGTGATGAACCACACCAGTGACCGGCACCCCTGGTTCCAGGCGTCCCGGCACGACCCCGAGGGGCCGTACGGCGACTTCTACGTGTGGTCCGACCATCCCGGCGGCTACCCCGACGCGCCGATCATCTTCATCGGCGCCGAGGAGTCCAACTGGACCTACGACCCGGTGCGCAAGCAGTACTACTGGCACCGCTTCTTCCACCACCAGCCGGACCTGAACTATGACAACCCGGCGGTGCAGGAGGCCATGCTGGAGGTGCTGCGCTTCTGGCTGGACCTGGGCATCGACGGGTTCCGGCTGGACGCGGTGCCGTACCTGTTCGAGCGTGAGGGCACCGCGTGCTCCGGGCTCCCGGAGACGCACGCGTACCTGAAGAAGATCCGCGCGGAGGTCGACCGCCTCTATCCCGACCGGGTGCTGCTGGCCGAGGCCAACGGCTGGCCCGAGGACGTGGTGGAGTACTTCGGCGACCCCACCACGGGCGGCGACGAGTGCCACATGGCCTTCCACTTCCCGCTCATGCCGCGCATCTACATGGCGGTCAAGAAGGAGACCAGGGAGCCCATCTCCGAGATCATGTCCCGCACGCCCAAGCTGCCGGAGAAGGCGCAGTGGGGCATCTTCCTGCGAAACCACGACGAGCTCACGCTCGAGACGGTGACCGAGGAAGAGCGCGACTACATGCACAAGGAGTACGCCAAGGACCCGCGCATGCGGGCCTACCTGGGCATCCGCCGCCGCCTGGCCCCGCTGCTCGACAACGACAGGGACCGGATCGAGCTGTTCACCGCCCTGCTGCTGTCGCTGCCCGGCTCGCCGGTCATCTACTACGGTGACGAGATCGGCATGGGCGACAACATCTGGCTGGAGGACCGCGACTCGGTCCGCACGCCGATGCAGTGGAGCCCCGACCGCAACGCCGGGTTCTCCTCGGCCGACCCGGGCCGGCTCTACCTGCCCGCGGTCATGGACCCGATCTACGGCTTCCAGGCGGTCAACGTGGAGGCCCAGCAGCGGCACGAGGGGTCGCTGCTGCACTTCACCCGCAAGATGCTGGAGATCCGCCGCAGGCACCCGGTGTTCGGCGTGGGCGCCTACACCGAGATGTGGTCCTCCAACCCGTGCGTGCTCACGTACGTGCGCGAGGAGGGCGACGACGTGATGCTGTGCGTCAACAACCTGTCGAAGTTCCCGCAGCCCGTCGAGCTCGACCTGCGGCGCTTCGAGGGCATGACGCCGGTGGAGGCCAGGGGCGGCGTGCCGTTCCCGCCGATCGGGGAGCTGCCCTACCTGCTCACCCTGCCGGGGCACGGCTTCTACTGGTTCGCGCTGAAGAAGGCCGAGGCCGACCTCAGCGAGAGGTGACCGGCACCTGGGCACGGGCCGCGCGGCGCGCCGGGATGAGCGCCACCGCCAGGGCCGTGCCCACGGCGACCAGCACCGCCACCGCCAGCGTCAGGGGCGACGGCGCGCGGCCGATGCCCGCGCCTACGCCGCTGGTGTGGCCCTGCCAGTCGATCAGCCCGGTGACGACGGAGATCCCCGCCGCGGCGCCCACGCCCACGCCCAGCACCACCAGCAGCCCCGTGCCGGTCACCAGCGTGGCCATGACCTGGCGCGGGGTCAGCCCCATGGCCTTGAGGACGGCCAGGTCGAAGGCGTGGTCGCGCAGGCCGAGCGCGCTGGCGGTGAGCAGGTTGGCCAGGCCGATCAGGGTCAGCACGGCGATCAGCGCCACGATCACCACCCGGATGATCGCCAGCCGGTCGGCCGGGTTGATCGCGGCCTGCACGTCCAGGCCCTCCTTCGAGACGGCCAGCAGCCGGCCGCGCACCTCCTGCGGGTCGGCGCCCGGCTTCAGCGCCAGCGCGTAGTACTCCGGCGGCACCGCGTCCTTGGCCGCCAGGCTGTCGAGCCCCACCGAGAGCACCTCGCCGTCCTGCTCGGGCTCGACGGTCCTGCCGACGATCCGGACGATCAGCGGGGTGCCGCCCACGGTGAGCCGCACCCGGTCGCCGATCTTCAGCCCGAGCAGGTCGAGCAGCCCCTGGCCGGCGACCGCCTCGCCCTGGCGGCCGTACATGCGGCCCTCGACCACCGGGAACGGGTACGGGGTCGTCGAGCTGCCGATCGCCCGCACCCGGACCGACCGGGCCTCGCCTGGGGCCAGCGCGTTCACGTCGGTGCCCGGGTAGACCTCCGCCACGTCCTTGTCCTGGGCGGCGAGCCGCTCGGCGACCGCCGGATCCTCCTTGCCCGGCCTGACGTACAGGGCGGCGTGCTGGCCCACCTGCTCGGGGTGGGCGGAGAAGTTGTCCAGCGTGGCCCAGACGCCGAGCCCGATCGTGGTCATCATCATCGGCACGGCCAGGCCGAACGCCGTCAGGAACGCCGGCACCCGCCGGGTGAAGGCGTCTCTGGTGCCCAGGACGAGGGCGGGCGGGAGGCGTACGAGCAGGGCCAGGCGGGCCAGCCTGGACAGGTGGCCCCGCGGCGGCGCGGCGGGCACGTCGGGGATCGGCGGCGTGCGCCCGCCCCGCCAGGCGGGCACGCCGACGGCCGCCAGCACCACCAGGGCCGTGCCCGCGACGATGGCCAGCACCGGGATGGGCGCCACCGAGCCCGCGCCGAGCATCGCCGCCATCACGCCCCAGCCCGCCAGCGTGCCGATCGCCACGCCGAGCAGGCCGAGCGCGCCGTGCTCGACCAGGAGCAGCAGCGCGACCTGGCCCCTGGTGAAGCCCATGGACTTGAGCGTGGCCAGGTCGCGGAGCTGGCCCAGCACCCGGCCGCCGGCGGCGTTGGCCAGCGCGAGCGCGGCCGCCACCAGCCCCACCACGCCGAACAGCGCGAGCAGCGTGCCCAGCAGCCGGTTGTCCAGCTCCATGGCGGCCCTGACCTCGCGCCAGGTGTAGACGCGCTGCAGCCGGTCCTCCAGCAGCACGACCACGCGCTGCGAGACGACCTGGGAAGCCTCGGGGTCGGCCAGGCGCAGCCCGGTGACCCACTCGCTGCGGCCCAGCATGGGCTCGATGCGGTCGAGCATGTAGGGCAGCACGTAGGCCAGGCCCGGCGTCCACTCGGGGTAGAAGCCCTGGTCGGCGGAGTCGGCTATGCCGCGCACGTAGAGCGTGTGGCGGCCGCCGTTGATCGTGATGATCGTGAACGGCGCGCCGATGCGCAGCCCCAGCGAGCCGGCGAACGAGCGCTCCACCACCACCCCGTCAGGCTGCGACGGGTCCAGCCAGCGGCCCTCCGCCACCACGGGGTGCGCCACCGCCGGCGGGGTGGCGGGCATCGCGCGCAGCGAGGCCGGCTCCTTCTTGCCGTCCTGCGCCACCGTGACGGGCGCTGAGCGGTACGGCCCCGCGGTCTGCGTCACGCCGTCGATGGCGCCCAGCGAGACCTGGGGGCTGTCCTTGGTGTAGATCCAGACGTGGGCGCCGTCGGTCTGGGCCGACAGGCTGCGCCACGGGTTGGTGCCGTCTTCGAGCAGGGTCGCCGCGGTGATCAGCGCGGCCACGATGCCGGCCACGGCGAGCACGGTCAGCACCGCCTGCCCCGTCCTGGCCCGCAGGTCGGCCCTGATCCACCGGCCACCGGCCAGCACCGTACTCATCGGAGGTCGATCACCTCGCCGGCCGTGCGCGTGCGGCGGCGCGGGATGCGGCCGTCGTCCACGATCTCGCCGTCGAAGAGGGACACGAGCCGGTCGGCCAGGCTGGCGACGCGGGCGTCATGGGTGACCATGACGATGGTCTGGCCCTCCTTGTGCACCTCGCTCAGCAGGCGCAGCACGTCGCGCGTGTTGCGGCTGTCGAGGTTGCCGGTGGGCTCGTCGGCCAGCAGCAGGCTGGGCTCGTTGGCCAGCGCCCTGGCCAGCGCGACCCGCTGCTGCTCGCCGCCGGAGAGCTGGGCGGGCGCGGCGTCGGCGCGGTCGGTCAGGTTGAGCGCGGCCAGCAGGCTCTCGCGGCGCTCGCGGGCCACCTTGGGCGAGGCTCCGGACAGCAGCGCGGGCAGCTCGACGTTGTCGCCCACCGTCATGTTGGCGACCAGGTTGAAGAACTGGAAGACGAAGCCGATCTTCTTGCGCCGCAGCAGCGCCCACGCGCTCTCGGAGAGCGTGTCCACGCGCTTGTCGTCGAGCCAGATCTCGCCGCTGGTGCGCGCGTCGAGGCCGCCCAGCATGTGCACGAGCGTGGACTTGCCGGACCCCGACGGGCCCATGATCGCGACGAACTCTCCCGGCTCGACCTGCAGGTCCACCCCGCGTACGGCCGGAACGGGCACCGCGCCATCCTGGTAGATTTTGACCAGATTGACCGTTTTCACAACCGCGCTCATGCCAGATCCTCCTGGCAGCGTTCGAGCCAGTCAAGATCCGCCTGAAGATGCAACATGGCCCCTTCGATGAGCAGCATCGCCACCCGATCGGTCGGTGCGGTGCGGGACAGCAGGTCGTTCAGATCGCTCATCAGCGACAGGTAGTGACGGCGCTGACGGCTGATCAGCGCCATCCGGTCCGCGATGCCGGTGAGCGGGGCGAGCACGAGCTTCATGAAGAACTCGTCGCGCACCCTGGGGCCCTCGGTCGGCTCGTCCACCCAGGCTTCGAGCGACTCACGGCCCTTCGCGGTCAGATAGTAGACCTTCTTGTTGGGCCGGTTGGACTGCTCCACGTCGACAGCCCTGATGAGACCGTCCTTCTCCAGCCTGCCGAGCGTGACGTAGATCTGCCCGATGTTGGGAGAGGGATAGGCGCTGCCGAAGGTCTGCTCAAGCGCTTGTTTGAGTTCGTAGCCGTGGGCAGGCTCTTTCGCCAGGAGCGCCAGCAGATGAGGCCGCACCGCTCTCCTCCCCGCTCTGTTACGTGAGCGTTACAGAGCAATCCGTTGACCTACAGATTACCGCTGTGCATAACATGAATGCATCTACCTAACACGTATGTAATTCAACTTGAACGTGGAGGAAACAGGGTGTTCCGCCTCCTGCCCGTGCTCCTGGCCGTGACCCTGGCGGCCGGATGTACGGCGGCGGGCGAACAGGGCGGCGGCGAGACGGGGACGGGCGGAACAGGCCCGATCACCTTCGCCACCGGACGCGACACCACGGCGTACCTGCAACCCCTGCTGGATCGCTGGAACCAGGCCCACCCGGCCGAGAAGGTGACGCTGCTGGAGCTGCCCGAGGCCGCCGACGAGCAACGCGCTCAGATCGCGGCCAACCTTCAGGCCCAGAGCAGCCGGTACGACGTGCTGGGGCTCGACGTGGTGTGGACTGCCGAATTCGCGGAGAACGGCTGGATCATCCCCCTGGAGCGCGGGTTGTTCCCGCTCGACAGGTTCCTGCCGCCCGTCGTGGAGACGGCCGTCTACAAGGACAAGCTCTGGGCCGTTCCGTACACGAGCAACGCCGGGCTGCTGTACTACCGGAAAGACCTGGTCAGGAAGCCGCCCCGGACCTGGGCCGAGCTTCGCGACCAATCACGCGCAATAACGAAAAAGCACAACATAGGAGGCTACGCCGGGCAGTTCCTGGCCTACGAGGGGCTCACGGTCAACTTCTCCGAGGCCGTGCAGTCGGCCGGCGGGGAGCTCGTCAGCCGCGACGGCACCGAGGTGACCCTCGACCCCGCCAAGGGCGGGACCGCACTCGACTTCCTGCTCCAGGGTCTGCGCGAGGGCTGGATCCCGAAGGAGTCGCTGAGTTACAAGGAGGAGGAGTCGCGCCTGGCCTTCCAGGAGGGCAGGCTGGCCTTCGCCCGTAACTGGCCGCACGCGTACGGACCGGCCAAGGCCGAGCTGGGCGACAAGCTGGGCGTGACCCGGCTGCCCGGCCTCGACGGCCCCGGCTCCAGCACGCTGGGCGGCGCCAACCTGGCCATCAGCGCCTACTCCAAGCACCAGCACACCGCGCAGGAGTTCATCCGCTACTTCACGAGCCTGGAGAACGAGCGCCGGGTCCTCACCGAGGGCTCGTTCCCGCCCGTGTGGACCGAGCTCTACGACGACCCGGAGCTCATCGAGCGCTTCCCCTACCTGCCCGTGCTCAAGGAGAGCATCCTCGCCGCCCGTCCTCGGCCGGTGAGCGCGAACTACAACCAGCTGAGCCTGGTGATCGCCAGTTCGGTCGCCAAGGCGCTCGGCAACCCCTCCCCCGAGACCGCTGACGACGTCGCGGCCTCCATGAAGTCCGAACTCGAAGAGATCATCAGAACCCAGTGAGGCAGCCATGCGAAAAGGCAGAGCAGCAGCGATCCTGGCCGGGCTCGCGGTAGCCGTCGCCGCCTGCGGCAACGCGCCGACGACGACCGAGCCCACGGCCGCCGGATCGGCATCGGCGACCGATGGCGGCGCCAAGCCGCTCCAGGGCGTCAAGCTCGAGGTCGCCGCCAAGTGGACCGGCGCCGAGCAGAAGAACTTCGAGCAGGTGCTCAAGGCCTTCACCGACAAGACCGGCGCCGAGGTCACCTACGCCTCCACCGGCGAGGACACCGGCGCCTACCTCGGCCCGCGCATCCAGGGCAACAACCCGCCGGACGTCGCGATCCTGCCGCAGCCGGGCCTGGTGCAGCAGTACGTCGAGCAGAACGCGCTCAAGCCGCTGACCCCCGAGGTCATCAAGGAGATCGACACCAACTACACGCCGTACTGGAAGGAGCTCGGCTCCGTCGACGGCAAGGCGTACGGCGTGCTGGTCAAGGCGGCCCACAAGTCGCTGGTGTGGTACCGGTCGCAGGCGTTCGAGGACGCGGGCGTGCAGCCGCCGACCAACTGGGACGAGCTGGTCAAGGCCGCGCAGACCGTCGCCGACTCCGGCACGCCGCCGTTCTCGTTCTGCGGCGCCTCCGGCTGGACGCTGACCGACCTCTTCGAGAACGTGTACCTGTCCACCGCGGGCCCGGAGAACTACGACAAGCTCTCCAAGCACGAGATCCCGTGGACCGACCCGACGGTGGGCGCGGCCCTGGAGAAGATCGCGCAGATCACCTCCAAGGCCGACTACCTGGTCGACGGCACCTCCGGCACCATGCAGACCGACTTCCCCACCTGCGTGACCAAGGTCTACGGCACCGACAAGGCCGCCATGGTCATCGAGGCCGACTTCGTGGCCGTCGAGGCCGTGAACGCGGGCGCCAAGGTCGGCGAGGAGGCCAAGTACTTCCCGTTCCCCAAGGCCGGTGACACCACTCCGGTCGTGCTGGGCGGCGACGTGGCCGTGGCCATGAAGGACTCCCCCGGCGCGATGGCGCTGGTGCAGTTCCTGGCCTCCAAGGAGGGTGGCGAGGTCTGGGCCAAGCTCCCCGGCTACCTGTCGCCCAACAAGAACGTCTCCCCCGACAACTACCCGGACGAGCTGACCAAGCAGCTCGGCCAGACGATCGTCTCGGCCGGCGACGCCGTCCGCTACGACATGTCGGACCTGGCGCCGAGCGCCTTCGGTGCCACCGACGGCAAGGGCGAGTGGAAGGTGCTGCAGGACTTCCTGCGCAACCCGAGCGACGTCAAGGGCACCCAGGAGGCGCTCGAAGCAGAGGCCAAGAAGGCCTGGAAGTAAAGAGGTAAGGCCGTGACCGAACGGTTGGACGGCCGGCAGGACCCGCCCGCGGCGCAGGCCGCGGGCGGCCCCTCCACCGGACCGGCTGATACCCCCCGTAAGCAACGACGCCTCGGCCCCTCGCCGGCGGTCGCCATCGCCTTCCTCCTCCCGGCAGCGGTGCTGCTGGGGATCTGGGTGGTCTATCCGATCGTCTACTCCGTCGTCCGGAGTCTGTTCGGCGCCAACGGGTTCGAAGAGTTCGTGGGGCTCGGCAACTACGTCTCGATCTTCACCGATCAGGGCATGCTGACCACGATCCGCAACAACCTGATCTGGGTGATCGTCGCGCCGATCATCGTCACCACGCTGGGCCTGATCTTCGCGGTGCTGACCGAGCGCATCAGGTGGGCGACGGCGTTCAAGCTGATCGTCTTCATGCCGATGGCGGTCTCGCTCATGGCGGCGGGCGTCATCTTCCGCCTCGTCTACGAGCAGAGCCCGGACAAGGGCCTGGCCAACGCCGTGCTCAGCACGGTGGCCGACACGTTCTCCTCCTCCCAGGGCTATCCGGACGCCCGGCCGCGCGAGGGCGACCAGTCGGCCGTCGCCGCCGAGAACGGCGCGGTCGTCACCAAGCAGCCGGCCCAGGCCGGGCAGCCGGTGCTGATCCCGATCGTCGGCGTCAAGCCCGACGTCATGCCGTCCAACGCCCAGACAGCCAAGTCCGCGCCCGCCGGCGACGGCCTGGCGGGGACCGTCTGGTTCGACTTCACGCAGGGCGGCGGCGGCCAGAGCGGCGTCGTGGACGGCACCGAGAAGGGCCTGCCGGGCATGACCGTCGAGGCGGTCCAGAACGGCCAGGTCGCGGCCACCGCCACGACGGCCGAGGACGGCACGTTCCGCTTCGAGGGCCTGGCGCCCGGGGCCTACACCGTACGGCTGCCGCAGTCGAACTTCGAGGCCTCGTACGGCGGCCTGCAGTGGCTGGGCCCGACGCTCATCACGCCCGCGATCATCGGCGCGTTCGTCTGGGTGTGGGCCGGCTTCGCCATGGTGCTGCTCGCGGCCGGGCTGGCGGCGATCCCCCGTGACGCCCTGGAGGCGGCCCGCATCGACGGCGCCACGGAGTGGCAGGTGTTCCGCAAGATCACCGTGCCGCTGCTGTCGCCGGTCCTGCTCGTCGTCTTCGTGACGATGATCATCAATACGCTCAAGGTGTTCGACCTGGTGTTCATCATCGCGCCCGCGTCGGTGCAGCCGCAGGCGAACGTGGTCGCGCTGGAGATGTGGCGCGTGTCGTTCGGCGGCGGGAACAACCAGGGGCTGGGCAGCGCGCTGGCGATCTTCCTGCTCGTACTGGTCCTTCCCTTCATGGTCATGAACATCCGGCGGTTCAGGAGGGGAGAGTCATGACGACCGCGACAGCCGCGACAGCGTCCGCGGAGCCGTCCGGGCTGGAGTCGGGAACGCCGCGCAGGGGCGTGGTCGGCAGGATCGTCGATCGGATGGGCAGCGGCGCCGTCCAGGTGGTCATGATCCTGCTGGGCCTGTTCTGGCTGGTGCCGACGCTCGGCCTGCTGGTCGTCTCGCTGCGCACGAACCAGGTCAACAGCGCCGAGGGCTGGTGGACGATCTTCACCAAGCCGGCCGAGCTGACCATCCAGAACTACGCCAACCTGCTGGGCAGCGGGTTCACCACGTCCTTCTGGAACACGGTGCTGATCACGGTGCCCACCACGGTGCTGGTGATCGGCATCGCGGCCATGGCGGCGTACGCGTTCGCGTGGATGGACTTCCCCGGCCGTGACCTGGCGTTCCTCGTGGTCGTCGGGCTGCTGATCGTGCCCATCCAGATCGCGCTGATCCCCATCGCCACGTTCTACGGCGGCACCGGGATCTTCGGCAGCATCGCCGGCGTGGTGCTGTTCCACGTGGCGTTCGGCCTGCCGTTCGCGATCTTCCTGCTGCGCAACTTCTTCGTCGGCATCCCGGCCTCGCTGCTGGAGGCCGCGCGCATGGACGGCGCTCCCGAGTGGAAGATCTTCGTCTCGGTGGTCTTCCCGCTGGGCAAGCCCGCCATCGCGTCGCTGGGCATCTTCCAGTTCCTGTGGGTGTGGAACGACATGCTCATCGCGCTGGTCTTCGCCGACACCGGGAACCAGCCGATGACCAAGTACCTGCAGTCTCAGATGCGGCAGTTCGGGTCGAACACCGACATCCTCTCGTCCGGGGCGTTCATGTCGCTGATCATCCCGCTGGTCCTGTTCTTCGCGTTCCAGCGGTACTTCGTGCAGGGCATGATGGCCGGCTCGGTCAAGTGACGCGACGGGCGCCCGCTCTCGGGGGCGGGCGCCCGCCGTAACGCCCATTCGGGCGTTTTCGATGCTTTTTCATGAAGCGTCTTCTCGCTCTTACCGCTGCAGCCTTCCTCACGCTTCCCCTCACCCCCGCCGCCGCCTCCCCGGCGGGCACGCCCGGCGCACCGGGCGCGGGCGACCCGTACTTCCCCGACCAGGGCAACGGCGGCTACGACGCCCTCCACTACGACCTCACGCTCGACTACGACCCGTCCTCGGGACGCCTGTCCGGCCGCGCAGCCATCTCGGCACGGGCCACCCAGGCGCTGAGCCGGTTCAACCTCGACCTCGTCGACACCCTGTCCGTACGGTCCGTGACCGTGGACGGCAGGCCCGCCACGTACACGCAGAGCGGCTCCGAGCTGGTGGTCACGCCGGCCAGGACGCTGCGCGACCGGCGCGGCTTCTCCGTCGTGGTCCGGTACGACGGCAACCCCTCCCACGTCATCGACCCCGACGGCTCCAAGGACGGGTGGATCAAGACGAACGACGGCGTGTTCAACGCCAACGAGCCCCAGGGCGCGATCACCTGGTACCCCGGCAACCACCACATGACGGACAAGGCGACGTACCGGTACACGGTGACCGTGCCCAGCTCCCGGGTGGCGGTCGCCAACGGGGACCTGGTGCGCCAGGCGACGAAGGGCGGGCGGACCACGTACGTGTGGAACTCCCGCGAGCCCATGGCCAGCTACCTGGCCACGGTGTCGATCGGCACGTTCGGGCTCACCGACCGCCGCATCGGCGGCTACCGGGTGACCACCGCGGTGGACCCCCAGGCGACCGGTGACGCCACGGGCTTCGCCGAGCGGCACCCGCCGGCGCTCGACTTCTTCAGCGAGCTCTTCGGACGCTACCCGTACTCCTCGACGGGCGGGATCGTGGACCACGCGCCCGAGGTCGGCTACGCGCTGGAGACGCAGACCCGGCCCATCTACCCGCGCGTGCCCGGCGAGTCGCTGCTCGCGCACGAGCTGGCGCACCAGTGGTTCGGCAACTCGGTGACGCCCACGCTGTGGCGCGACATCTGGCTGAACGAGGGCTTCGCCACCTACTCCGAGTGGCTCTGGTCGGACAAGCTCGGCACGCAGACCGTACAGGCGGCCTTCGACGAGGCGTACGCGCGGCCGGCCGAGGACGAGTTCTGGCAGACGCCGACCGCCGACCCCGGCGGCCCGGAGAACCTCTTCCACGCCCCCGTCTACGACCGCGGCGCGATGACCCTGCACGTGCTGCGGCGCGCGGTCGGCGACGACACGTTCTTCGCGATCCTGCGGGCCTGGGCGGGCCGGTACAGGTACGGCAACGCCGACACCGCCGCCTTCGTCGCCCTGTCGGAGCGCGTGTCGGGCAAGGACCTCGGGGGCCTGTTCGACGCGTGGCTGTTCAAGCCGGGCAAGCCGTCGTTGTGATCATTCTGGTACGGCTTGTCCCCGGGTTCGGGCCGCAAGCCGTACCAGACCTGGCTAAGCTCAACGGCCATGGCCGGTCGTCCGTTGAACGAAGTCGTCGAAGCAGGATGGGCACGCGCGCTGGAGCCCGTGTCCGAGCAGATCTCCCTGATGGGAGAGTTCCTGCGCAAGGAGATCGCCGAAGGCAGGCAGTACCTGCCCGCCGGCGCCAACGTCCTGCGTGCTTTCAGCCAGCCCTTCGACGAGGTCAAGGTGCTGATCGTGGGCCAGGACCCGTACCCCACGCCCGGTCACCCCGTGGGTCTGTCGTTCTCGGTGGCGCCCGACGTGCGGCCGCTGCCCGGCAGCCTGGTCAACATCTACAAGGAGATGGAGACCGACCTGGGGCTCCCGCGCCCCGCCAACGGTGACCTGACGCCGTGGGCCGAGCAGGGTGTCCTGCTGCTCAACAGGGTGCTCACCGTGATGCCCGGCAAGCCCGCCTCGCACCGGGGCAAGGGCTGGGAGCAGGTCACCGAGCAGGCCATCCGCGCCCTCGTGGAGCGCGACAAGCCGATGGTGGCGATCCTGTGGGGCCGCGACGCCCGCAACCTGGCGCCCATGCTCGGCCAGGTGCCGCGGATCGAGTCCGCGCACCCCTCCCCCCTCTCGGCGCGCAGCGGTTTCTTCGGCTCGCGGCCGTTCAGCCGCGCGAATGAGCTGCTCGTCAAGCAAGGCGCGGCCCCTGTGGAGTGGAAGCTGCCCTAGCATCGTCGCCATGAGTGATGAACCGAAATTCCTGCGCCTGACGGTCGAGCTGACCGTGGAGGTGCTCGACATGGACGCGCTGCAGGCCGCGGCGCTGGCCGAGATCAGGCATCCCGACGCCGATCTCACCGAAGAGGAGCGCACCGAGCAGGCCGAGATGGTCGGCTCCGACGACTCCGGCGCCTCGGCGCTGCAGTGGCTGATCGAGCCCGACCACGTGTTGCAGCTCGTCGACCACATCAGCGAGATCGAGCCCCGCGAGGCCGTGCTCGGCGTGGAGCCGTCCGAGGGGCCGAGCGAGGAAGAGGACGAAGAGCACGACCACGCGTGACGTACGGCGGCAGCCACGGCGTTCTGCGGGCGTCGTGGCTTTTCGCTGCCCTTCCTGAGGAGCCTTGATGATCGTCGCTTTCTCCATCACCCCGCTGGGCGTCGGCGAAGGGGTCGCCGAGCCCGTCGCCCGGGCCGTCAAGGTCGTGCGCGACAGCGGGCTGCCCAACCGCACCGACGCCATGTTCACCACGATCGAGGGCGAGTGGGACGAGGTCATGGACGTCGTCAAGCGCGCCGTGGACGCCGTGGCCGAGGTCGCTCCGCGGGTGAGCCTGGTGCTCAAGGCCGACCTGCGCGAGGGGATCACGGACGGCATGACGTCCAAGCTCGAGTCCCTGGAGCGCCACCTCTCCTGACATCTCGCGATATATCTTGACCCTTCCGTGAACGCGTCATATCGTGTTGCCCGACACAGACGCGATAGTACGCGTGCTCGGAGGTGGATTCAATGGAACGAGTGCCCGTTCTGGTGGTCGGCGGCGGGTACGCGGGCCTGAGCGCCGCGACGCTGCTGGCCTGGCGCGAGGTGCCCGTGACGCTGGTCGAGCGGCGGGCGGGCACCTCCGTCCAGCCCAAGGCGTTCGGGCTCGGGCCGCGCGCGATGGAGCTGCTGCGCCCCGTGCCCGGGATCGAGGAGGAGCTCGCCGGCATCCGGGCGGGCATCGGCGGCGGCCTGCGCATCGTGATCGCCCGCGACCTCACCGACCCTGAGCCCCACCTGATCACCGACGGCGGGCACGCCTGTCTGGCCGATCTCACGCCCGCCGCGCCGGTGGGGGCGACGCAGGCCGACGTCGAGCGCGTGCTGCGGGTCAAGGCCGAGGAACTCGGCGCCGACCTGCGCTTCTCCACCGAGCTGGTCTCGCTGGAGCAGGACGGCGACGGCGTGACGGCGCTGATCCGCGGCAAGGGCGGCGACAGCCTCGTACGGGCCGACTACGTGATCGCCGCCGACGGCCACCACAGCCCGCTGCGCCGGGCGCTGGGCGTGCCCACCACCGGCAGGGGCACGCTGGGCCGGATGTGCTCGATCATGTTCGACGCCGACCTGTCGGACCTGGTGCGCGAGCGCGAGGTCACACTCTGGTACCTGCGCCGGGACACCTTCACCGGCGTGCTGCTGACCGGCGCGGGAGCCGGGGCGCACGTGCTCGGCGTGCACCAGGCGCAGGACGAGGGCCCCCTCGCCGTGGAGCGCTGCGCCGAGCTGGTACGCCTGGCGACCGGCCGGCCCGATCTGGACGTGCGGATCCTCGACCGGGCCACGTTCGGCATCGCGCACGAGCTGGCCGGCGCCTACCGGGTGGGGCGGGTCTTCCTCGCCGGCGACGCCGCCCACACCATGCCGCCCACCGGAGGCCAGGGCGGCAGCACGGCGCTGCAGGACGGGGCCGACCTGGCCTGGCGGCTGTGGCTGGTGCTCACGGGGCAGGCCGGGCCCGCGTTCCTGGACTCCTACGACGCCGAGCGCCGCCCGATCGGGGCACTGACCGCCGACGCGCAGCTCGCCGAGCTCGGCGCGCGCATGCCGCCCGCGGCCCGCATCGGCTACCCGGAGCGGCAGGCGGATCTCCCGCACACCCTGCTCGGGCACCGCTACCATTCCACGGCCATCCTCGACGAGCCCGGCGACGACGGCTCCATCCTGGAGGACCCGCGCCAGGCCGGCGGGCGGCCCGGCAGCCGGGCGCCGCACGTCGTGCTCGACTGGGACGGGCAGCGCATCTCCACCATCGACCTGTTCGGGGGCGACTTCGTGCTCATGGCCGCCAAGCAGGGCCGGCAGGCGTGGATGGAGGCGGGGCGGGTGGTCAAGGAGCGGCTCGGGGTGCGGCTGACGCGGCTGCCTGTGGATGACGAGCTGCTGGATGTGGAGGGGTGTTTCGAGCAGCGGTACGGCGTTCGCGGGGGCGGCGCCGTGCTGGTGCGGCCGGACGGGTACGTGGCCTGGCGGTCGGCGGAGGCGGTCGCGGATCCGGCGGGCACGCTGGAGCGGGTCCTCCGGCAGATCCTCAGCCGCTGACCGGCCCCGCAAGGCTCCTCAGCCGGCCAGCAGGAGCTCCTCGCGCCGGGCGTTGAGCGTGTCGCGCAGCCGTCCCAGCTCCACGCACCGCTCCCCCAGCCGAGCCACCACCCCTTCCACCTCACCGTCGGCCACGTCCGGCGCA
Organism: Nonomuraea thailandensis; assembly: GCF_024172165.1. Lineage (GTDB taxonomy): Bacteria > Actinomycetota > Actinomycetes > Streptosporangiales > Streptosporangiaceae > Nonomuraea > Nonomuraea thailandensis. The sequence goes on from NZ_JAMZEB010000002.1 coordinate 8,301,686, forward strand.
ACGCTCATGCCCACCGCCCCGACGTCCCTGACGAACGCGGCCACCGTCTCCTCCCGCCCGCCCTCGCCGTCGAGCACCGCGAGCCCGGCGGCCCTGGCCCGCTCCCTCGCGGGCAGCTCGACGTCCAGCTCGGTCAGCATCCGCCCGATCTCCAGCAGCTCAGCGCCTCGCGGATCGGCCGATCCCGTCATCCGGCGCTCCTGGCGTACCAGCAGCTCCTCGTAGAGCTCCCGGGCCGGCCCCACCTCGGCCAGCTCCCGCTCCACCGTCGCCAGCACCATCGTGTACGCCCCCAGCCTGGCCCCGGCAGAGGCGTCGAGCTCTCGCCTGGCGTCGCGCATCAGACCGCTGATCGCCGTGCGGCTCTCGTTCAGCTCGTCCCAGCGGCGCGCCCGCCGGCGTGCCGTGTGCAGATCTTCGTCGATCATCTCAAACGGGATCACGTCCCTTTGACGGGCACACGTCACCATTCGGTTCATGACGACCATGGACTTTTCCCCTCAAACCAGGACAGAACGGCCTCAGGCGTCTCTTACGTGATGAGTCTCTTTTGGAGACCGACTTCGCGATAAGGTGCCTCCATGCTCAGAGAACTACGCGAGCAGGACATCCCATGCTCCATCGCCCAGGCGGCGTCCGTCATCGGCGACTGGTGGAGCCTGCTGATCGTGCGCGAGGTGACGCGCGGGCACCGGCGCTTCGACGACCTGCTGCGCGAGCTCGGCATCTCACGGAAGGTGCTGACCGAACGGCTGAAGCACCTGGTGGAGCACGGGGTGCTGACCCGGGAGCCGTATCAGAGGGGGCCGGTGCGGCACGAGTACGTGCTGACGGAGACGGGCTGGGCGCTGGCGCCGACGCTGATCAGCATGCAGGACTGGGCCGATCGGTGGTTGCTGGGGGACGGATCCGCGACGGGGCTTCCCCGGCCCGGAGGCACGGAGACCTCACGCGTACGCGCTCTCCTCGGCACGAAGGTGCCCGCTCCCTTCCTCCTGCCGGTCGGCGCACCCCGGCCTGCACAGCCCGACCCCACCACCGACCCGCACCCACCCGCCCTCGACGTGATCGCCGACCCGCCCCCGCCCACCCAGCTCGACGTGATCGCCGACGCGGATGCCACGATCCTGTTCACCTATCCCTCGACCGGCCCAGCCGCCTCCCTGCCCCCGGACTGGAACCAGGTGCCTGGAGCCGTCGGGTGCACGCTGGAGAACCGCCTGTTCCGTAACCGGTATCGCGAGCTCGCCGGCGCCGGGGTCGCGGTCCACGGCGTCAGCACGCAACGACCGGACGAGCAGGCCGCCTTCGCCGCCGCGGAGTCGATCCCGTTCCCCCTGCTCTCCGACATGGACCTGCACCTGGCAGCGGCTCTGCGACTGCCGACGTTCCGCGCCGGCCAGGACCTGAAGCTCAAGCGCCTGATCCTGGTGATCGACCGCTCCCGGACCATCCGCCACGTCGTCTTCCCGGTCCTGGACATCCCCGCCGCCATCACCGAAGCCACCGACGCAGCCCGCGCTCTCCTCTGACGCTCACCGCCGCCCTCCGCCACCCCAAAGCCTTCGCACTCCCCGCACCGGCCACCACCACCGGCCCTCCACATGGCCCTGCCCGTCCCCCGCACCGCCAGCGTTTTCCACAGGCTCCAGCCACCGCTCGCATGCTCATCCACAGAACGCCGTTCCAGCCCTCCCCCGCCATCCCTCATCCCAGATCCTGAGGGCCTCCGAACCCCTCTTACCGAGGTCCGGACCCGAGTCCAGCCCCACCTCGGCCCCACCCACCCGGAGGTTCCGTCATGAAGATCACAATTCCTCTCCCCCGCACCATGACCACCCACTTCGTCGTCGCCATGGAACAAGCCCCCTTCGACGTCGAGTCGTTCGTCCCCTGGCGCGTCGGCGGCCCCTTCAAGCGCGCCGCCATCACCGCGGCAGCCCAACGCACACTCCAGGTGACCCTCCACCCGACCCCGTGGAAACCGACGGCCACCACCTTCACGGACGACGAGAGACGCCGCCTGCGCCGTACGAAACAACACGTCATCGTGTCCACCACCGCACCCCCGCACAGACTCCCCACCGCCGTGCAGGTGGCCCGCGCCTCAGCCAGGGCCCTGGCCAGGGAGAGCGACGGCCTCCTGATCGACCCGCTGACCGACTCGACCATCCTCACGTGCGGCAGATGCGCGGGCGAGCCCACCCACTTCAGCCTCGGTGACGACTGGCTGTCCTGGGACGTCCAGGTCCACGACGCCGCCACCTGCCCGCCCTGGGACCCGTCCGACATGGGAGCGTGCGACTGCCTGCGCGTCACGTCCCGGGGCCTGCGCCGCTTCGCCCTTCCGGAGATCACCCTCGACGGCGCCGCCTGCGCCCACAACCTGTGCGCCACCAACCTCCTGCGCACGGTCGCCAACCGCCTGCTGACCGACCACCTCTCCTACCTGACCACGCACCCGGAGGCCACCGACCGCAAGATCGACGATTTCCTCCACATCCAGCCCACCGACCAGCCCGACGGCGGCCTCCCCTTCGGCGTCCGCCTGACCCCGTACGACGCGGACACAGGAGAGCTGGGCCGCACCGGCAGCATCCGCCGCCTGAAGGTCGGCCCGGCCCCCGGCACCGGCCAGATCACCTGCCTCAAGGTCGGCCCGCCCTCAGGCTTCACCGGCTCACTGAACGACTGGCTCTGCGCCACCCAGGCCGCCCAGCACGCCGCCCTGACCCCGATCGACCTCGGCACCCCCGAGCCGGCACGAGTCCTGGCAGCATGACCCGGGCCGCCCCGCACCAGCGGCCCACCTCCCCACCGAGACACACCGCCGTCAGGCGCTGAGCGCGTTGCGTCCGCTCGTCAGGACGAACCGCTTGCGTCCGCCGAGGCGCCACACCCACCCGGGCCAGGAGCGGCGAGCACGCTCACCGAGAAGAAGGGCGACAGATGGCCATGGACTGCGCGGGCAGCCGCAGCCCCTCCCCATCCGCCGTCACCGGCTCGTCCGAGGCCAGCAGCACCGTCCCGGGCGACAGCGGCAAGGTCACCGACTCCTGCGAGAAGTTGACCGCCACCGCCAGCTTGCCCCGCCACACCAGCAGCCACTTCCCCTGCGGATCCAGCTCCGCCCGCACCCGGTCCAGCCGCGGGTCCGACAGCTCGGGCAGCGCCTTGCGCAGCGCGATCAGGTCGCGATACCAGCACAGCAGCGACCAGTGCGCCTCCTCCTTCACCTCGCCCCAGTCCAGCTTCGAGCGCAGGAACGTCTCCTCGTCCGAAGGGTTCGGCGCCTCCCACACGTACCCGAACCCGTCGAACTCCCGCTCCCTGCGCACCCCCTCGCTGTCCCGCAGCTCAGGCTCGACATGATCGGAGAAGAAGAAGAACGGCGTACGCGCCCCCCACTCCTCCCCCATGAACAGCATGGGCGTGAACGGCGAGGTCAGGAGCAGTCCCGCGCCGAGCTTGAGCGCCGGGATCGGCAGGCGGTCACCTGCGGGCCTGTTGCCGATCTGGTCGTGGTTCTGCAGGCAGGCCACCAGCCGGTGCCCAGGCACGCCCGCGTACGAGCTGCCGTGCGCGCGGGCCCGGAAGCTGGAGTGCGTCCCGTCGTGCACGACCCCGTGCGTGAGCACCTTGGCCAGGGCGGAAAGGTGGGCGAAGTCCTCGTAGTAGCCGTGGCTCTCGCCGCTGACGGCGCAGTGCAGGGCGTGGTGCACGTCGTCGTCCCACTGCGCGGTCATGCCGAGCCCGCCGGCGTCGAGCGCGCGCACCATGCGCGGGTCGTTGAGGTCGGACTCGGCGATCAGCGACAGCGGCCGGCCGACGGAGCAGGCCAGCGCGTCCACCTCCTCCGACAGCTCGGCCAGCAGGTGCGTGGCGCGCTTGTCGTGCAGCGCGTGCACGGCGTCCAGCCGCAGCCCGTCGATGTGGAAGTCGCGCAGCCACTGCAGCGCGTTGCCGATGAAGTAGCGCCGCACCTCATCGGACTCCGGCCCGTCCAGATTGACCGCTTCACCCCAGTAGCTGCCGTCGAAGCCGGAGAAGTACGGCCCGAACGGCCGCAGGAAGTTCCCCGAAGGGCCGAGATGGTTGTAGACCACGTCCAGGATGACCCCGATCCCGGCCCGGTGGCAGGCGTCCACGAACGACTTGAGCCCGTCGGGTCCGCCGTACGTCTCGGTCACCGCGTAGAGGTCCACGCCGTCGTAGCCCCAGTTCCGCCCGCCCGGCACCGGCGCGACCGGCATGACCTCCACGAAGTCGACGCAGAGCTCCACCAGGTGCGGCAGCTTCTCGATGGCCGAGGCGAACGTCCCCTCCGGGGTGAACGTCCCGATGTGCAGCTCGTAGATCACGGCTCCGCGCAGGTCGCGGCCCTTCCAGTCGTGGTCGGACCAGGTGAAGCGGGCGTGCTCGTACACCGCGCTCTGCCCGAAGATGCCCTCCGGCTGCCGCCGGGTGCGGGGGTCGGGGTACGGTCCGTCGCCGTCCACCATGAAGGCGTACCGGGTGCCGTGCTCGGCCCCCTCCACCTCCGCCGACCACCAGCCCCCTTCCCCGGGCGACATCGCCCGCCGCCCGCCCAGGACGTCCACTTCGACCGCCGTGGCCTTCGGTGCCCAGACCTCAAAGATCATGTCTCTCCAGGAGTGAGACCGGATACTGACCGAGCAGGTGGGCGAGCGGGATGCGTCCGGTGAACAAGGCGCCGGTGAGCAGGTCCCGCCAGGTGCCCGCGGGCAACGTCAACGTCGTGGCACCCCAGCCGCCCTCGGCGGCCAGGCGCACGGGCAGCCGGGTGGCGACCACGACCGCCCGCGGCCGCACCCCAGCCTCCGCCACAGCCCGCACGCGCTCGTCCTCAACAGCCGGGACCTGGTGCTCGCCGGCGACCTGGGGCCAGGGCTTCTCTCCGGCCTGGGATGAGTCCTCGCCGGTGTCGTGGGTTCGACGCTCGTCGGCAGCTCGGGGCCGGTGCCCGCCGGCCGCCTGGGCGGGATGCTCGTCAGTGGCCTGGGCGGGGTGCTCGTCAGTGGCCTGGGGCGGGTGCCCGTCGGCGGCCTGGGACGGGTGCTCCGCATCGGTGTCCGCAGGAGCACCGGCCTCGGGGGCAGTGTCCCGGTCGGCAGTGTCCCGGTCGGCGGCGTTCAGGGCGGCGCTGTCCAGGGCGGCGGCGTCCTGATCTGCGGCGTCCAGGGCGGCGGTGGCGCGGATTCCGGCGTCGGTGCCTGCCTCGGCGTGGGTGCGGGCCCTGGAGTCAGCGCTTGCATCGGCCCGCATGTGCCCATCGCCTCCCACAGCGGCACGAGCGCCGGACCGGCCGTCCACCTCGCCTCGTGCCCGCCCGTCACCTCCCGCGGCAGCGCGGACGCCCAGGCCGTCATCCGCCTCGCCCCATGCCCGTCCATCGCCTCCGGCAGCACGAGCTCCGAAGCCATCATTCACCTCCCCCCGCACCTGTCCATCGCCTTCCGAAGCACCACGAGCTCCGAGGCCGCCGTCCGCCTCGCCCCGTCCCCAGACGTCACCTTCGGGAGCCGTCCCGGCCCAGGCTTCGGCGGTCTCGGGCAAGGGGATGTCGGTGGCGGCGCGGGCGAAAGCGATCACGTGGTCCGCGCGCTCGCCCTCCGCGTACAGCGGCAGGTACGCGGCCGCACCCCCCAGCCGCCGGCGCAGGCGCAGGGCCTGGGTGGTGACCAGGAGCTTGGCCGAGTCCCACGAGGTCTCGGGCTTGCGGGGGTACGTCACCGGCCGCCGGTTGTCCGGGTCGACCAGGGAGAAGTCGGTCGTCTCGTTCCCCTGGTACACATCCGGCACCCCCGGCATCATGAGCTGCACCAGCTTGGCCCCGAGGGAGTTGCACATGGCGTACGGGTCGACGCGCTCGGTGAAGCCGCCGATCGGGAGGCGGACGGCGGCCTCGGCGAAGGCGCGCAGGCGGCGCTCGTAGCCGGGGTCGGGGTTCACCCAGGAGATGGCGGTCTTGGCTTCGCGGGCGGCCTTGAGGAGGTAGTCGGTGAGGCGTTCGGCGGAGATGGGCCAGGCGGCCATGACGTTCTGCCAGGCCAGGTAGTCGAGGTGCGGGTCGAAGCTGACCTGCGCCGACCACTCGGCCACGGCCGCCGCCCACTCGCCGGGCATCTCCGACAGCACCGACAGCCGGGCCCGCACGTCCTCGGAGCGTTTGGTGTCGTGGGTGGACAGCGTGGTCATCGTGTACGGAGGCATCTGCGCGCAGAACTCGTGGAACTCCTCCACCGGCACGCCGAACACGTCCGGCTCCCCGCCGACCTCGTTCAGGCAGGCCAGCGGGAACCACCGGTAGAGCGCCGTGTCCTCCACGCCCTTGGCCATGACGGGCCCGCACGACTGCTGGAAGCGCACGATCGCGTCGGCGGAGCCGTACAGGACCTCCTGGACGAGGGGGCGGACGGCGGGTGAGCAGGAGGCGGCGGCCAGTTCGACGGTCTCGACCGACGAGGGCGGCGGGGGCTCGCCGGGCACCACGTACGCGCGGTAGACCGGCATGGCGGCGAGCAACTCGCGTACGGCGGCGGGGTCGCAGGAGGTGCTCTTGGCCAGGCGGTCCACCTCGGCGCCGAAGAACAGGTCGAGCACCTCCTGCTTGGCCTGCGCCATCACCGGGCGGTACTCGGCGGGCTGCCCGGTCAGCTCGGTGAACAGCCGGATGAGCGGCTGCTTGCCGGCGGGGTCGACGAAGAGGCCGTTGACGCGGTTGAGCACGTCGTAGCCGGTGGTGCCGTCGCAGGCCCAGTCGCCGGGCAGCCGCTCGGGGCCGATGAGGATCTTCTCGACGACGGTCCAGGCGCTGCCGGCGCGGGCGCGCAGGCGTTCGAGGTAGCCTCGCGGGTCGGCCAGGCCGTCGGGGTGGTCGACGCGCAGCCCGTCCACCAGCCCTTCGTCGAGCAGCCAGAAGATCACCTCGTGCGTGGCGAACAGCACGGACGGGTCCTCGACGCGCAGCCCGATCAGCGACGACACGTCGAAGAAGCGCCGGTAGCCGGGCCCTTCGCGCCAGTCGACGAGCCGGTAGTGGCCGGGGTGCGGGAAGGCGTGCTCGTGGTAGCGCAGCACGTCGCCGTCCACGACCGGCGGGGTGTCGTCACCCAGCACGGGCAGCGCGACCTTGCCGTCCACCCAGTCGATGTCGAACCAGGAGGCGTAAGGCGAGGCGGGCCCGTCCTTCAGCACGGACCAGAACTGGGCGTTCACGGTGTTCATGTGGTTCGGCACGATGTCCACCACGATGCCGAGGTCCTGCGCGGCGAGTTGCTGCGCCATCTCCCTGAACCCGGTGGCGCCGCCGAACTCCTCCCTGATCCGGGAGTGGTCGGTGACGTCGTACCCGTGCTGCGACTCGGGCGTGGACTGCAGGATCGGCGAGAGGTAGACGTGGCTCACGCCGAGGTCGCGCAGGTAGCCGGCGATCTGGGCCACCTGGGCGAAGCCGAAGTCGGGGGTGAGCTGCACCCGGTAGGTGGAAACGGGCCTGGGCGGGTTCGGGGGGCTAGACACGGCGGAGCACCCGCACGCTGCGGCCCGGCACCGCGATCGCGTCGCCCGCCTTCACCATCCGGGCGTCCAGCCTGATCGGCATGGCCGTGTCGATCTCCGTATGCCACATCTCGCCATAGTCCTTGGGGATCGTGAACTTGATCGTGTCGTGGTGGGCGTTGAACAGCAGCAGGAAGGAGTCGTCCCTGATCGGCCGGCCGCGCCGGTCGGGCTCGGTGATGGCGTCGCCGTTCAGGAAGACGGCCAGGGACTTCGCGTATCCGACATGCCAGTCGCCGTCGGTCATCTCCTCCCCTGCCGGGGTGAGCCAGGCGATGTCGCGCAGCCCGCGTACCGGCTTGCCGTAGAAGAACCGGCGGCGCCGGAACACCGGGTGCTTCTTGCGCAGCTCGGCCAGGCTCTGGGTGAATTCGAGCAGCAGCCAGTTCTCCCTGACGTCCGACCAGTCCACCCAGGTCAGCTCGTTGTCCTGGCAGTAGCCGTTGTTGTTGCCGCGCTGGGTGCGGCCGAGCTCGTCGCCGTGCGAGAGCATCGGCACGCCCTGTGACAGGAACAGCGTGGTGAGGAAGTTGCGTTTCTGCTGCTCGCGCAGCGATTCGACGGCGATGCCCGCGGGGCCTTCCTCGCCGCAGTTCCACGACCTGTTGTCGTCGGTGCCGTCGCGGTTGCCCTCCTTGTTCGCCTCGTTGTGCTTGTTGTTGTACGAGACGAGGTCCTGGAGGGTGAAGCCGTCGTGGCAGGTCACGAAGTTGATCGAGGCGGCGGGGCGGCGGCTGTCGTCCTTGTACAGGTCGCTCGACCCGGTGAACCGGGAGCCGAACTCCGGCAGCGTGGCCGCCTGCCCGCGCCACAGGTCGCGGATGGTGTCGCGGTACCGCCCGTTCCACTCCGTCCACCGGGACGGGAAGTTGCCCACCTGGTATCCGCCCGGGCCCACGTCCCACGGCTCGGCGATGAGCTTGACCTGCGACAACACCGGGTCCTGCTGCACCAGGTCGAAGAAGGCGCTCAGCCGGTCGACCTCGTGCAGCTCCCGGGCCAGCGTCGAGGCCAGGTCGAACCGGAACCCGTCCACGTGCATCTCGATGACCCAGTAACGGAGCGAGTCCATGATCATTTGCAGGACGTGCGGCGAGCGCATGAGCAGGCTGTTGCCGGTGCCCGTGGTGTCCACGTAGTACCGCTTGTCGTTCTCGACCAGCCGGTAGTAGTTGAGGTTGTCGATGCCCCGGAACCCCAGTGTCGGCCCCAGGTGGTTGCCCTCGGCGGTGTGGTTGTAGACGACGTCGAGGATGACCTCGATGCCCGCCTCGTGCAGCGAGCGCACCATCGCCTTGAACTCCAGCACCTGCCCGCCGCGCTGCCCCTGGCTGGAGTAGCGGTTGTGCGGCGCGAAGAAGCCGATCGAGTTGTAGCCCCAGTAGTTCGACAGGCCGCGCTGCTCAAGGATGTGGTCGGTGACGAACTGGTGGACCGGCATCAGCTCCAGCGCCGTCACGCCGAGCTTGGTGAGGTGGTCGAGGATCTCGGGGTGGCCGAGGGCGGCGTACGTGCCGCGCAGGTGCTTGGGGATCTTGGGGTGGCTGATCGTGAGCCCGCGCACGTGCGCCTCGTAGATCACGGTGTCGTGGTACGGGGTCGCGGGCGGCCGGTCGTGCCCCCAGCCGAAGAACGGGTTGATCACCACCGAGCGCGGCACGTACGGGGCCGAGTCGCGATCGTTCCTGACGTCCGGGGAGCCGAAGCGGTAGCCGTAGACCGCCTCGTTCCAGTTGACGCCGCCCTCGATCGCCATGGCGTACGGGTCGAGCAGCAGCTTGCTGGGGTTGGAGCGCATGCCGCGCGCCGGTTCGTACGGCCCGTGGACGCGGTAGCCGTACCGCTGCCCGGGCCCGATGCCCGGCAGGTAGCCGTGCCAGATGAACCCGTCCACCTCGCTCAGCTGCACCCGCGACTCGACGTTGTCCTCGTCGAACAGGCACAGCTCGACCTGGTCGGCGGCCTCGGTGTAGAGCGAGAAATTGGTGCCGGCACCGTCGTAGGTCGCCCCGAGGGGATAGGGGTCTCCCGGCCAGATCTCGATCATCGAGGCTCCCTTGCGGTCTCTCCCCATGTTCCGTTCCCCCGCTCTACCGGACAACCCCGGGTGCCACTAGATCACCCTGTTCCTTCCCACGCTCACGGCGTCATTACTCCGGCCGGCTTCATACGAGGTCAAATGGGGTGGACCGCCCCGACGGCGCGGTATCGGAGGCGGCCCACGCACCCAGCATCCCCCGGGCGTCAAGCGGGCGGGCCGGTTTCAGCGCGCCTTCTGCGGCAATGTGCCGACTCCATGGGCGGTTTCAAGCAGTTCTTACTCCGTGGCAACATCGTCGAGCTCGCCGTCGCCGTGATCGTCGGCGCCACGTTCAGCGGCCTCGTCCAGGCCTTCGTACGCGATCTGGTCACCCCGCTGATCGGCGCGGTCACGGGCGGCCGGCAGCCGAACTTCGCCGAGTACTCCTTCACCGTCAACGGCAGCGAGTTCAAGTACGGCGACTTCCTCAACCACCTGATCACCTTCCTGATCATCTCGGCCATCGTCTACTGGCTGGTCGTGGCCCCGATGACCCGGCTGATCAGCCTCCTCGACCGCAACAAGTCGGCCGCGACCAAGCAGTGCCCCGAGTGCCTGTCCGACATCCCGACGGAGGCCCGACGATGCGCGCACTGCACGGCGGAGCTGGTGCCGGATTCGGAAAAACCCAGGCCATGACGCGCGATGGCGGCACCGGTCCGTCAAGATGGACCGATGAGCGTTGAGTTGATGGTCTGGGACGAGCCGGTGCCGATCAGCAGGGACCAGGCACGCGCGACGTACCTGGCGGTCAAGCGGACCCCGCCCGGCGCCGACGCCGAGCTCGACGTGGCCAAGGAGCTGCCCGGGGAGATCACGCTCTATCCGGGGCACGTGCTGGTGAGCATGGACCTGGACACGATGGACGAGCTGTCGGCGCAGGTGTTCACGGTCGCGCGGGCGCACGGGCTGGTGTGTTACGACCCCCAGCGGGACCTGGTGCACAACGTGGCGCCGCTGGGGGTCTACGAGGGGATGCAGCTGCACACCGGCGACGGGATGGTGGTCAACGACCCGGATCTCGGGCTGGTCCATGACGTGCTGGGGACGATGTCGGCGCAGAATCCGTTCGTGGCGCTGGTGAACTTCGGGCAGCACTTCCTGCAGGTCTCGCCCGGGTTCGAGCTGGAGTACAAGGAGGGGGCGATGGTCCGGGCGACGGTGCCCGAGCTGGAGGAGGTGCGGCAGGCGTTCAACGAGTACGCGACGGGCGACCGGGCGTTTCTCGCCCGGCACGAGTGGTCCCAGGGGTAGGCGCCTGGCGGGATGCGGCAGGATCAGGGCGTATGAGAACCCTGTACCCGCCCATCGAGCCGTACGAGTCGGGCCTGCTCGACGTGGGCGACGGCAACCAGATCTACTACGAGGTCTGCGGCAACCCGGACGGCAAGCCCGCCGTCATGATCCACGGCGGCCCCGGAGGCGGGTGCAGCGCCAAGCACCGCCGCCAGTGGAACCCGGAGCTCTACCGCATCGTCCTGTTCGACCAGCGCAACTGCGGGCGGAGCGTGCCGCACGCCAGCGACCCGGCGACCGATCTCACCGCCAACACCACGTGGCACCTGGTGGCCGACATGGAGAGGCTGCGCGAGCACCTCGGCATCGAGCGGTGGCAGGTGTTCGGGGGGTCGTGGGGCAGCGCGCTGGCCCTGTCGTACGCGCAGACGCACCCTGACAGGACGAGCGAGCTCGTGCTGCGCGGGATCTTCCTGCTGCGGCCGCAGGAGCTGCGCTGGTTCTACCAGGAGGGCGCCTCCTACCTGTTCCCCGACCTGTGGGAGCGGTACGTGGCTCCGATCCCCGAGGAGGAGCGGGGCGATCTGATCGCCGCGTTCGGCAGGAGGCTGGAGGGGGCGGACGACCAGGCCAGGCTGGCGGCGGCCAGGGCGTGGTCGCAGTGGGAGGGCGGCACGGTCACGCTGCTGCCCGATCCGGCGCTGGTGGAGGAGTTCGGCGAGGACAAGCACGCCGTCTGCTTCGCCAGGATCGAGAACCACTACTTCCGTCACGGCGGCTGGTTCGAGCCGGCCGACCAGCTCATCAGGGGTGTCGACGTCATCCGGCACATCCCGGCGGTGATCGTGCAGGGCCGCTACGACTCCTGCACGCCCATGGCCACGGCCTGGGACCTGCACAAGGCGTGGCCCGAGGCCGAGTTCCACGTGGTGCACGACGCCGGGCACGCCTACTCCGAGCCGGGCATCCTGGACCGGCTCATCGAGGCGACGGACCGGTTCGGCTCCTGACCGAAGCCCGGGCCCGGCTCCCCGCCGTGGGCGGGACCGGCCGCCTGGCCGAAGTACGGGCTGGGCACGTGCCCGTCGGGCCGGCCGGGAGACTCCGCGACGGGCCGGGCAGGGGGCTGGGCTGAGGGCCGGGTGGAGGGCCGGGCAGAGGGCTGGGCGGCGGGCTGGGTGAAGGGCCGGGTGAAGGGCTGGGCTGAGGGCAGGTGGGCGGTGCCCTCGCCCGCCAGGCGGGCGCGCATGAGCCGTACCGCGGGGGTGACCGCCCCCACCAGCAGCAACGTGAACAGCGGCGCGAGCACGACGCCCAGCAGGAAACCCGCCGCCACGTCGTGCGGGTAGTGCACCCCGACGAACACCCGCGAGAACGCCATGACGGCGGCCAGCGGGAACACCAGCCAGGCCAGGCCGCGCCAGACCAGCACCAGGGTGGCCGCGGCGCCGGCCGCGATGACCGAGTGGTTGCTGGGGAAGGACCAGTCGCCCGTGGGCGGGCAGGCGGCGATGGTCGCCACCCCGCCCCGGCACGGCCGGTCCTCCCGGACGACCAGCTTGACGACCTCGCTCACCACGTACGCGCCCACGATCCCCGCGGGCCCGGCGATCACGAGCGCCAGGTCACGCGCCGGCCCTCGCCACGCCCGCACGGCGGCCACCACGAACAGCGCCGCGAAGAGGAATAACCCGGCATCGGTGCCGACCTCGGCGAAGGTGTGCAGCCATGCGGGGGTGGTGAGGGAGAAGCCGACGATGTCCTGGTACACGCCTGTCCAATCCGTGAACGATCAATGACATGACCTTACGGACTGCAGACGTGACATGCCTCGACCAATCGGCCGAAAGGCGCCCTGACTTAAGTAAGGAGCCGGCGGGCCAGCGCGGCCTGCCTGGTCTCCAGCTCGCCGCGGGTGATCAGCCCGCGGTCGAACGCCTCGGTCGTGGCGTCGCGCTCGGCGACGTAGAAGGCGGCCATGATCTCGCTGCGCAGCGGCGTGAACCCGCGCTCCACGCAGTCGGAGAAGACGGACACCTTCCGCTCCACGGTGTCCGAGGCCACCGTGCACGCCAGATCCCGCTCCCTGAGCTGCTGAACCGCTTCACGAAGGGTGACGGGACCGAGGGACCCGTTGAACCGGGTATCAAGGGTGATCTTCACTTGTTTTGCGCCTCCATAGGTTTCCAACGTTCGGAGGAAGGCCGCGTATTCCCAGTTCAGAGCGGGTAAGAGGGCCATCGTGATCGGAGCGCACGTGATCGTCGGATACTCGAACGACGCGGGCGGGAGAGACGCTCTCGCCCTCGGTTCCGCGATCACCCGTGTCACCGGCGGGGAGCTCACGATCGCCACGATCTACCCGCCGGGCAGCCCGGGGCTGGCGGTCGAGGCGCAGGCCAACCTGGCGCACGCGGCCGAGGAGCTGGGGCCGGTGCCCGCCGAGTACATCACGTACGAGAGCAGGGGCACGGGGCGCGGCCTGTCAGTGCTGGCGAGCAGGATCAGGGCCGACCTGATCGTGGTGGGCTCGGCGGCGGGCGGGCAGCACGGCCGCATCGCGATCGGCACCACCGCCGACCACCTGCTGCACCTGTCGTCCGAGGCCGTCATGCTGGCGCCCGCCCAGTACGTGCCGCCGGTCGAGCCCGGCCGCCTCACGCTGGCGTACGTGCACCGGCCCCAGTGCGACGCGGCCGTCGGCCAGGTGGCGCAGGCGGCGCTGCGGCTGGGCGTGCCGCTGCGGCTGATCACCCTCGACCTGCGCACCGAGGACCAGGGCAAGCTCAGGGACGACCTGGCGCTGGCCGTCCGGCTGGCGTGGGAGCGGACCGGGATCGAGGCGGAGTCGGAGGTGGCCGAGGGCCACGACGTGACGGCCGCGCTGGCGGACGTCGAGTGGCTGCCGGGCGAGCTGCTGGTGTGCGCGGCGAGCGAGGACGCCCAGCCGCACCGGGTCTTCCTCGGCGAGCTGGCCATGAAGGTGCTGCGTGCCTCCGCCTGCCCGGTCGCCGTGCTGCCGAGGGGCTTCTCCTAGGCTTGCGGGTGTGTTGTTGGCGCGGGTGATCGTGGTGGCGGTGCTGGCCGCGTTGTCCAGCGTGTACGTGCTGGCGGGCGCGGGCGGGGCGGTGCTCGTGTTCGCGGTGCAGTGCCTGTACACGCTCTGGGCCGGGAAGTGGTGGCTGCTGGCCGCGCAGGCGGTGCTCGTCTACTGGGTGACGCTGGGGACCGGCTCGTCCGTGGTCGTGCTGGGCTTCCTGGCGGGGTCGCTGCTGGTGACGCGGCTGTGGGCGGTGGCGCCCGGGGTGGTGTTCAGCGCGGTCGTGATCGCGTACGCCCGGGGCGGCGACGTCGTCACGACGCTCGACCTGGCGATCACCACGGTGCTGATGACGTTGATCGTGCCCGGGCTCATCCGGCTGGTCGAGCGGGTGGACGAGCTGCACGCCACCCGCCGGGCGCTGGCCGCGGCGGCGGTGGGCGAGGAACGGCTGCGCATCGCGGCCGAGCTGAGCGACGGCCTCGGACGCGGGCTCGCGACCATCATCGCCGGGGTGCGCCGGGCCATGCGGGACTCCGGGACCGGCATGCGGGCCTCCGCAGCCGACCTGCGAGCCTCCGCGACCGACCTGCCGGGCACGGCGACCGACCTGCGAGCCTCCGCGACCGACGTGCCGGGCTCCGGGACCGGGGAGCTGGGTGAGGTGGTGAGCGCGGCGCGGCGGTCGCTGGCGGACGCGCGGGCCGCGGCGGCCGGATACCGCGCGATGTCGCTGACCCCCGAGCTGACCACGGCCAGGGCCATGCTGGCGGCGGCGGGGGTGGACGTGGAGGTGCGCGCCGGGCACGCCGAGCCGCTGGGCCCGGCGGGGGCGCTGCTCGCGACCGTGCTGCGCGAGGCCGTCACCGACGTCGTACGCCGCGGCACGGCCCGCCTCTGCGTGATCGAGACCATGGAGCGGTCCGGCACGGTGACCCTGCGCGTCACCGACGACGGCCGCCGCACCGCCGAGGACGACGCGCTGAGCGACCTCGCCGCCCGGGTCGCAGAGGCCGGCGGCAGGCTGGCCGGCGGCCTGTCCGACCAGGGCCGCCACACGGTCGAGGCCACCCTGCCCGCCCCGCAGCGGGCGCCCGAGGAGCGCGGGCGCGCCGACCTGTCCGTGCTCCTCCTGGCCGCCGTGCTGGTCGGCTTCAGCCTCAAGGCGCTGCTCCAGATCCCCGCGCAGCTGCTCCTGCCCGCCGTCGCGCTCCTGGCCGTCATCGTGGTCATGCAGCTCAGGTCCGTCACCGGCCGGCACATGACGGCGCTGAGCGTGATGGCGGTGCTGGCGTTCGCGCCGATCCCGCTGTTCGGCCCGATCTGGCTGGGCACGGGCGGCTTCCTGGCGGGCCCGGTGCTGCTGGCCTTCCGCCCGCGTACGGCCTGGCCGCTGGTCGCCGCGATCATCGCCGCGACGGCCGCCGTGGCCGCGTCGTACGGCCTGCCCCTGCCGGCCGCCGCGAACGTCACCGTGAGCAACCTCGTCACCGGCCTGGTCGTCTACAGCCTGCTGCGCCTGGCCGGGCTGGCGAAGGAGCTCCAGGCGGCCAGGGAGGGCCTGGCCCGCTCGGCCGTCGTCGAGGAGCGCCTGCGCGCCGCCCGCGACCTGCACGACCTGCTCGGCCACAACCTGGCCGCGATCCTGCTCAAGTGCGAGCTGGCCCGCCGCCTCCCGCCGGAGCGGGCGCGGGCGGAGCTGGCGGACGTGCTGGAGATGGCCGAGCGCGCCGAGCACGATCTGCGCTCGGTCTCGGGCGAGCAGCTCGACCTCTCGCTCGCCGCCGAGGCGGAGTCGGCCGCGTCCGTGCTGCGGGCGGCGCGGGTGGAGGTGAGCGCCGACCTGGCGCACCCGGAGCTGCCGGCCGAGGTCGAGACCGTGCTCAGCACCGTGCTGCGCGAGGCCGTCACGAACGTCCTGCGCCACAGCTCCGCCCGCCACTGCGTGATCGGCACGGCGGCCGAGGGCGGCCGGGTGCGCCTGACCGTGCGCAACGACGGCGCCCGCGCCGCCGAGGCCCGGCACGGCTCGTCGGGCCTGGGCAACCTGACCACCCGCCTGGCGGCGCTGGACGGCCGCCTCACGACCGGCGTCGAGGACGGCTGGTTCCAGCTCGACGCGACGGCCCCGCTGGCATCCGCCGCGACACCGCTGCTGTCCGCCACAGGACGCTGAATCCAGCCGCCGGTCTCCGCCACAGGACGCCGGATCCAGCCGCCGGTCTCCGCCGCGACGCCGCCGGTCTCCGCCACGGGACGTTAGATCCAGCCCGCCTCGGTGGCCAGCCGGACCGCGTCGGTGCGGTTGCGCGCGTTCAGCTTGGCCACGATGGCCGTCAGGTAGTTACGCACGGTCCCGGCCGTCAGGTGCAGCCGCGCCGCGATTTCGGGAGCGTCCAGGCCACCGGCGACCAGCCGCAGCACGTCGGCCTCGCGCGGCGTGAGCGGGTTGTCGGCCAGGTCCCACGCCGTGATGGCCAGCGACGGGTCCAGCACCCGCCTGCCCGCCGCGACCTCGCGGATCGCGCCGGCCAGCTCCTCGGGCGGCGCCGTCTTCAGCATGAACCCGCCCACCTGCGCCGCCAGCGCCCGCTTGAGGTGCGCGGGCTTGCCGTGCGCGGTGAGCATGAGCGTGCGGCACGACGGCACGCGGGCACTGATCCGCGCGGCGGCCTCCAGACCGTCGAACTCGCCCGGCATGTCGATGTCCAGGACGGCCACGTCGGGCAGCTCCACGGCGGCCGAGGCGACGGCGGCGGCGCCGGACTCGACGGCGGCGACCACCTCCAGGTCCGGTTCCAGTCCGAGCAGCGCCGTGAGCGCGCCCCTGATGACCGCCTGGTCTTCGGCCAGAAGTATGCGAATCACGCAGATATTGTCCACCAGTGTCCGGATCATGATGACGTCATGGGCGATCGGTGACGGGCTCTCTGGGGCGCGTGCTCGCAGGTCGGCACGCTGGAGGACATGACAGAGGCAGTGCGGCTGGACGCCGTCAGCAAGGTGTACGGGAAGGGTCAGGGCGCGGTGGCGGCCCTGCGGGAGGTGTCGGTGGGCATCCCGCGCGGCTCGTTCACGGCCGTGATGGGGCCGTCGGGGTCGGGCAAGAGCACGTTCCTGCACTGCGCGGCGGGGCTGGACGTGCCGTCGTCCGGCTCGGTGCGGCTCGGCGGCACCGAGCTGGCCGGGATGGGCGAGACGGAGCTGACGGAGCTGCGCAGGCAGCGGGTGGGCTTCGTGTTCCAGGCCTTCAACCTGGTCGCGGCGCTCGACGTGGTCGAGAACGTCACCCTCCCGCTGCGCCTGTCCGGCACCCGGGCGCCGCGCGGCCTGCTGGAGGAGATCCTGCGCAGGGTGGGCCTGGAGGGCCGCGCCGGGCACCGTCCCGCGCAGCTCTCGGGCGGCCAGCAGCAGCGGGTGGCCATCGCCAGGGCGCTGATCACCGGCCCCGAGGTGGTGTTCGGCGACGAGCCGACGGGGGCGCTCGACACGATGACGGCCAGGGACGTGCTGCGGCTGCTGCGCGAGGTGGTGGACGGCATGGGCCAGACCGTGGTGATGGTGACGCACGACCCGCTGGCCGCCTCGTACGCCGACACCGTGCTGTTCCTGGCCGACGGCCGGATCGTGGACTCGATGAACGGCCCGTCCGCCGAGAAGGTGGCCGAGCGGATGACCAGGCTGGGGGCGTGGAAGTGATCGGCTTGGCGTGGAGGACGCTGCGGGACCGCAAGGGCGCGTTCGCGGGGGCGTTCGTGGCCTTGCTCTGCGCGGCCGCGCTGGTGTGCGCGTGCCTGATGCTGCTGGAGACGGGGCTGCGCGGCTCGGTCTCCCCCGAGCGGTACGCGGGCGCGCCCGTGATCGTGGCCGCCGACCAGTTCGTGCGGGAGAGCGTCGACAAGGGCGGCGGCGAGACCAAGACCAAGGCCAAGCCGCTGGCCGAGCGCGCCTGGCTGCCCGAGTCGGTCGTCGGGACGCTGCGGCGCACGCCCGGCGTGTCGAAGGTGGTGGCCGAGGTGACGTTCCCGTTCGGCCCGTACACGGGGCACGGCTGGGAGTCGGCCGCGCTCACCCCGTTCACCGTCGAGCGGGGGCGCGAGCCGCGGGCCGCCGGCGAGATCGTGGTGGACGCCCGCGCCGGGCTGGAGGTGGGTGCGCTGCTGCGCGGGTACCGCGTCGTGGGCGTCACCGCGCAGGCCCTGCCGAGCCAGGACACCGTGTTCTTCAGCACCGAGCAGGCCCGCCGCCTGGCCGGGCACCCCGGCATGGTCAGCGCCGTCGGCGTCTTCCCCGCCGTCGAGCGGGCGCCGCGGGGAGCCGTGCTGTACGCCGGGGACGAGCGCGGCCGGCTGGAGTTCCTGGACGCGGAGCAGGCCAGGGTCAAGCTCATCAGCATGGGCGGCGCGCTGGCCGGGACGTCGCTGATCGTGGCGATCCTGGTCGTGGTGGGCACGTTCGCGCTGTCGATCCAGCAGCGCCAGCGCGAGCTCGCGCTGCTGCGGGCCGTGGCCGCCACGCCGCGTCAGGTCCGCCGGCTGGTGGGCGGCCAGGCGCTGGTGGTGGGCGCGCTGGCGGGCGTGCCCGGAGCGGCGGCGGGCGTCGGGCTGGGCCTGTGGCTGCACTCGGTCTTCGTGGCGCTCGGCGCCACCCCGGCGAACCTGGCTCTGGTCGTCAGCCCGTTCCCGCCGCTGGCCGCGCTGATCGCCACCGTCGCCGCCGCCTGGGCCGCGGCCCGCGTCTCCGCCCGCCGCCTGGCCAGGATCCGCCCGGTGGAGGCGCTCGGCGAGGCCGCGCTCGACGACGGGCGGCTGCCCCGGTGGCGGCTGGTGGCGGGCCCGGTGCTGGTGGCCGGGGCCGTGGCGCTCACCCTGGTGCTGTCGGGGCTGGACACGGAGGCCGCGGCCACCCCGGTGACCATGCTGACCGCGCTGCTCTGGACGGTCGCCGTGTCCGTGCTCGGGCCGCTGCTGGCCAGGGCCGTCCGGCTGCTCCCGCTGCCCTGGGCCGGGGCGAGCGGCTTCCTGGCCGCCAGGAACCTGCGGGCCGCGCCCAAGGGGCTGGCCTCCGTGCTGTCGCCGCTCACCCTGATGGTGGCGATGACCTGCACGATCCTGTTCGCGCAGACCACGATGGGGGCCGCCGCCGAGGAGCAGGCCGCGGCCGGCACCCGAGCGGACCACGTGCTGCCCGGTGCCTCCGCCGAGGAGATCAGGCAGGTCCCCGGCGTCCAGGCCGTCACGCGGGTGCTGCGCACGTCCGTCCGGTTCGGCCTGGACAAGTACCCGGCCCAGGCCGTCACCTACGACCCGCGCACGATGGACCTCGGGATCGTCGCCGGCACGATGGACGGCTTCGGCCCCGGCTCGGTGGCCCTGAGCAGCACCGCCGCCGGCCGCCTCGCCCTCTCGCCGGGCGACCGGGCGAGGCTCACGCTCGGCGACGGCACCCCGGCCACGCTGAAGGTGGCCGCCGTCTACTCCCGCGGGCTCGGCTTCGGCGACGTGACGCTGCCGTACGAGCTGGTCCGCGGCCACGTGGACGACCCGTCGGGCACCCTGCTGGTCTCGGCCCCCGGCGTCACCCTGCCGGGAACGGCGCCCGAGGCGGCCTCGACCGGCTCCGCCGATCCGCAGGTCACCTTCGTGGCGCTCGGCCTGATCATCGCCTTCACCGCCATCGCCGTGGTCAACACCCTGGCCATGGCCACCTCGGGCCGGGCCAGGGAGCTGGCCGTGCTCCGCCTGGCGGGCACCACCCGGCGTCAGGTCCTGCGCATGCTGCGCCTGGAGACGCTCAGCGCCGTGCTGGCCTCCGTGGTGACGGGCACGGCGGTGGCGCTGGCGACGCTGGCGGCGTTCGGGGCGGGGATGACGGGCTCGGCGGTGCCGTACGTGCCGCCGGTGGCGTACGCGCTGGTGATCGCCGCCGCGACCGCACTGGCGCTGCTGTCCACGTCGCTCCCCGCCCGCCTGGCCCTCAGGACCCGCCCGGCGGAGGCGGTGTCATCGGCCTGAGAGCACCTTGTCGTACAGCTCCAGGTACTGATCGGCCATCACCGACGGCGAGAAGCGGCGGCGGGCCTCCTGGCGGCACTCCTCCGGGTCGATCTCGCCCACCCGGAGCACCCACTCCGCCAGCTCCTCCTCGGTGTCGGCCAGGAAGCCGGTGCGGCCGTGGTCGATGATCTCCGGCAGGCAGCCGCGCCGCAGGCCGACCGGCGGGACGCCGAGCGCCAGGGCCTCCACGACGGCCGTGCCGCCCGGCTCGTCCCACTGGATGGGGAAGAGGGCGGCGCGGGCCGAGGCGTACAGCTCGTCCCTGGCGGAGCCGCCGACCGCGCCGACCCACCGGACCAGGTCGCCGTCGAGATAGCGGGACACCTGGTCGAGGTGGTAGCGCACGTCCGGGTGGCTGTGCAGCGGGTGGTAGGGGTTCTGGGCGACGTCGTCCAGCTCGGCGGGTGTGTTGCGGCCGCTCACCGGGCCGGCCAGGACCAGCGGCAGCCCGAGCTTCTGGCAGATCCTGGCCGCCACGTGCTGCCCCTTGAGCCCGCAGATACGGCCCATGACCACCAGGTGCTCGCCCTGGTCGGCGCGGGGGGCGTGGTCGGCGAGGGGGGTGGCGAGATGGATGGCGCCGAGCGAGGCGGCGCGCAGGGCATCGGGGGCGCGGGCGATCTGCGACTCCGAGACGCCGTTGACCGCGATCGACGACGGGAACGCGCCGTAGAAGGCGGGATGCTTGTGCAGGTCCCAGTGCAGGGTGTGCAGGACGGGCGGGCCGCCGAGCGCCGAGAGCACCGCGGGGCCGACCACCTCGACGTGGTCGTGCACGAGGTCGATGTCGTCGCGCCGGCTCAGCTCCGACGCCACCCGGGCCAGGTGGGCGTGGGTGATGCCCATGACCTGGTTGTACGGCTTCTGCAGCTCGGCGAACTGCTCGGTGTCGTACACGCTGATCAGCTCGTCCACCTCCAGCGTGCTGGAGCCGACGGAGGCCAGCACCACCTGCACGCCGCGCGAGCGCAGCGCCGGCACCAGGGTGGCCACCACGTTCTCGATCCCGCCGTAGCCGGCGGGCGGGACCGTGAGCCACGGCCCCGCGTTCACCAGGATCTTCATGCCAGGTCCTCCTCCAGTACGAGGGAGGCGAGCGGAGGTCGCTCCGCCACGGCCACGTCCGCCAGGTCGGCCTGCCCGTCGAGCCCGAACTGCAGGAGCGTGTGCGCCGGAGGCTCCGACGCGAGCACGCGGCCCTGCCGTTCCAGGCGGGACCAGGCGGTGAGCATGATCTGCCCGGCCATGCGGCCGAGCGCGGGGATCGGCTGGTGCGTGTGCGTGCGGTGCCCCAGGTCGACCTGGGCCATGGCGTCCAGCCCGACGAGCTGGAGCAGGTCGACGAGGAGGCCGAACTCCACGCCGTACTCGGTGACGAAGGGCACCCGTTCGAGCACCTCGCGCCGGGCGGCGTACTCGCCGCCGAGCGGCTGGGCGAAGCCGGCCAGCTCCGGCCAGAACATATTGAGCAGCGGCCTTGCCACCAGCTCGGTCACGCGCCCGCCGCCGCCCTGCTGGGCGACGCCGTCCGAGCCGATGTAGGGCCGTTCGTAGGTTGCCTTGACGAAGTGGGTGTCGGCGTCGACCAGCAGGGGGCCGACCAGGCCCGACACGTAGTGCGCGCCGAAGCTGCGCAGGTCGCTGTCGATGTAGACGACGATGTCCCCCTTGGAGGCGGCAAGCCCTTTCCACAGAGCCTCGCCCTTGCCTGTGAGGGGTGGGAGGTGGGAGAGGACCTCTCCCTGCGCCACCACGCGGGCGCCCGCCTCGCGGGCCCGCTGGGCGGTGGCGTCGATCGAATTGGAGTCGACGACCAGGACTTCGTCGACGAGCGGTGTGCGCTCGACGAGGTCGCGGCGGATCGCGGCGACGATGTCGCCGACCGTGCTCTCCTCGTCACGTGCGGGAAGGACCACGCTGACCGTGGTGTCTCCCTTGGCCATCATTAAGGCGTCCACCGGCCACTCTGCTGCGGTGCTCGAGTGCGGGCCGTACCATTCCTGGACCCTGGCCAAGGCTCGCATATCTGTCTCCATGCATCAGCCCCGATCTCATGAGGTCACGGCTTCTGCCCGGTCTATAGGCACTTGAACATGTTTGTTTGATTCGGCCTAGACGTGGCATATGCCGGGTTGTGTCCCCTATGACCCGTGTCGGCATCGTAGGTGCCGGAAATGTCGCCGCTCGTCACGCTGACGTCCTGTCCGCGTTCCCCGATGTCGCGATCGCTGGAATCGCCGACACAGATCCCCGCAGGGCCGAGGCGCTGGCCTCGAAGCACGGCTCCCCCGCCTTTGGCGGCCATGCCGACCTGCTCAGTGCCGGCGGTCTTGACGCTGTCTACGTCTGTGTGCCTCCTTTCGCGCACGGTAACCCGGAGCTTGATGCTTTGTCGTGCAATCTCCCGATTTTCGTGGAAAAACCCCTTTCGCTAGATCTCAAAACCGCAGAATCCATCGCGTCCGAAATCGAGCGGAGATCTCTGCCCTCGGCGGTCGGCCATCACTGGCGCTATCTGGACATCGTCCAGCAGGCCCGCGACCTGCTCTCCGGCCGTCCCGTACGGCTCGCGCTCGGCCACTGGCTGGACAAGGTGCCGCCGGTGGCGTGGTGGCTGAACCCGACCATGTCCGGCGGCCAGATCCTGGAGCAGGCGGTCCACGTGCTGGACCTGGCCCGGCTGCTGGTGGGCGAGGTGTCCATGGTGCACGTGGTGCCCGCCGAGAACCCCGTGGACGGCGAGGTGGACCGGGCCTCGGCCGCGGT
Source organism: Nonomuraea thailandensis (assembly GCF_024172165.1). Classification (GTDB taxonomy): domain Bacteria; phylum Actinomycetota; class Actinomycetes; order Streptosporangiales; family Streptosporangiaceae; genus Nonomuraea; species Nonomuraea thailandensis. Next base: position 8,324,445 of record NZ_JAMZEB010000002.1, read on the forward strand.
GCTGCGCTTCTCCGGCGGGGCGGCCGGGCTGCTGGCCACCTCCTGCCTGCTCACCCACAAGCACCGCGTGGGGCTGGAGGTGTGCGCCGACGGGATCGCGCTGGAGCTCAGCGAGACCAGGCTGCTCGTGGACGGCGAGCGCTCGATCGAGGACGACGGCCAGGCCAAGGTGCGGGTGGACCGCGAGTTCATCAACGCCGTACAGGGTAAGCAGGCCGAGGTCCGCGTACCGTACGGGGAGGCGCTGCGTACCCACCGCCTGGCGCTGGCACTCGCCAAGTCCGCCGTCGAACGGAGGCCGGTGACGCTCGATGATGACCAGTAACGTTCTCAGCATCGACGAGCCGGGCGAGGTCTGCCTGGCCGAGGAGAAGCTGCCCGACGTGCCCGAGGGCGGGTTCCTGGTGGAGACCGTCTACAGCGGGGTCTCCGCCGGCACCGAGCTGACCTTCGTCAAGGGCACCAACCCCTACCTCACCTCGACGTGGGACCCGGCGCTCGGACTGTTCCTGGAGGGCTCGCCGTCGGTGTCGTACCCGGTGCGCGGCATCGGTTACATGCAGGTCGGCAGGGTGGCCGAGACGCGGACGCGGGCCGTGCGCGAGGGCGCGCTGGTCGCGATGTGCTACGGGCACCGCACGGCGTACGTCGCCGACCCGATGACGGACCGGTTCGTGGAGCTGCCGGGCGACCTCGACCCCATGCTCGGCATCTACGTCGCCCACATGGGCCCCATCTGCGCCAACGGCCTGCTGCACGCGGCGCACGACCTGCACGGCCCGGCCGTGCGCGACCTCGGCGACGGCGTGCGCGGGCGGCGCGTCGTGGTGGTGGGCGCGGGCGTGGTCGGGCTGCTGACGGCCCTGTTCGCCGTGTCCGGCGGCGCGGCCGAGGTCGTGGTCGTGGACGAGACCCCGGCCAGGCTGGAGGTCGCCGCGGCGCTCGGCGTGGACGTGCTGGCGGCCGGCGACGACCCGGCCGTCGTGCTCAAGCGCCGCTGGCGGCACGCCCCGAACGACCGCGGCGCGGACGTGGTCTTCCAGTGCCGCGGCCGGCCCAGGGCGCTGGCGCTCGGGCTACGGCTCCTGCGCCCCCAGGGAACGCTGGTGGACCTGGCCTTCTACACCGACGGCGCCGACGAGGTGCGGCTCGGCGAGGAGTTCCACCACAACGGGCTGACCCTGCGCTGCGCCCAGATCGGCCGGGTGCCGCGCGGCCTGGCCCACGCCTGGGACAGGGAGCGGCTCTCGTTCGAGACCATCGCCCTGCTCCGGGAGCACGGCGGCCCGCTACGCGAGCACGTGATCACTGATGTCGTCGGCTTTTCTGACGCGCCACGATTCCTGACCGGACTCGCGGCGCGACGGCTTCAGACCGTTCAGGCTGTGCTCCGCGACGATGTCCAGGATGAGGGCGGCTGACCAGCTGAAGTCCCGGCAGCCGTGACCGCGCAGCGTGAGCGGGTTGAAGTACTCGCGGAAGCCCGACTGGCTCACCGAGCGCATCATCGCGTCCGCGAGCGTCCTGGCCAGGTCGGGGCGGCGCTCCCGCAGGCCCTGCCAGACCAGCCAGCTCACGTTGACCCAGCTCGGGCCGCGCCAGTAGCGGGCCGGGTCGAACTCGGGCGCGTCCAGGGCGTAGCTGGGCAGCGGCATGTCGTTCAGCCCGAACCGGGAGATCGCCGTCCCGATCAGGGCGTCCGCGACCTCGGCCGGCAGGCCGGGCAGCATGAGCGGCGTCAGCCCCGCCACGCTGCCGGAGTCGATGAGGGCGCCGCTGTGCACGTCGCGCGGCTGGAAGAGCTTGCCGTCGAACAGGTGCCGCACCATGGCCCCGGTGATCGCCTCGGCCTCGCGCCGGTGCGGCTCCGGGTCCAGGCCGAGCACCTCGGCGATCGCGGCCAGGGTCGACTCGGCGACGCCGTACGCGGTGTTGAACAGGGGATCCTCGACGTGGAACGCGCCAGGCTCGCGGTAGCCGGACTCGCGGTAGGCCTGGGCGAGCTCGACGTACTGGACGTAGTCGCGGTCGGTGGGCCGCTCGTCGGCGCTGACCGTCTGCAGGTCCCTGCGGACGAACCCGGTCGCGCTCGCCTGCACGGCGGCCAGCGGCAGGTCCCAGGCCGGGCTGTTGTCCATGCCCGACTCCCAGGGGTGCACGATCGAGATCAGCCCCTCGGCGGAGCGGCGCTGGGCACGCAGGAACTCCTGCTGCGCCACCAGCCGGGGATAGATCCGGCGCAGGAACGCCGGGTCCGGCTCGGCCTGGTGCGTCTTCCAGGCGGCCAGCGCGTGCACCGGGGGCTGGACGATGCCGGAGGTCCTCGCCCCGGAGGGCGCGGCCGCCCGCCAGAACTCGGCACTGGGGAAGTAGGCGTCCTCCGGCACCCGCGGGTTGAAGACGATGTGCGGCACCCGGCCGTCGAGCCACTGGGCCCCGAACAGGCTCAGCAGCTCGGTGCGGGCCCGGCGGGGCGACCAGCGGGCGTTGCCGATCGCGATGAACGCGGAGTCCCAGCTCCACTGGTGCGGGTAGAGGCGACGGGAGGGAACCGTGTAACTGCCGTCCCAGTTGCTGACCAGGACGCGCACGGCGTCGCGCAGGATCATAGATACTTCCTCACGAATGCTGCGGTCTGGGGAAGAACGATCTCGGGCTCGCCGCGGAGCCGGCACTCAAGGGCGAGGTATCCGTCGAAGCCGACGGCGTCGAGCGTGGCGAGCTGCGCGCCCCAGTCGAGGTGCCCGGTGCCCGGCTGGTTCCTGTTCGACTCGCTGATCTGCATGTGCGCGATGTACGGGGCCGCGTCGATCAGCGCGCGACAGGGGTCGTCCTCCTCGATGTTCATGTGGTAGGTGTCGCCGACGATCCTGATGGAGTCCATCGCGCAGTAGGAGACGGCCTCGGCCAGCGTGTTGACCATGTGGTTCTCGTACCGGTTGAGGGGCTCCAGCATGATCAGCACGCCGTTGCGGTGCGCGTGCTCGCCGAGGATGCCCAGCGCCTCGGCCAGCACCTCGCGGTCCTCCTCGGGGCTGCGCGGCGGCTCGAACGGCGGCAGGCGGCGGGAGAACTGCCCCCAGGAGGCGGGCGTCATGACGCCGATGCCGCCCAGCTCGCCGATGACCGTGAGCTGGGAGCGGAGCTGCTGGATGGCGTCCTTGCGCTTGGCGGGGTCGAAGTCGCCGATGAAGTGCGGCATGTCCACGCACACCGTCGGCATCTCCACGCCGTCGGCCAGCGCCCGCTTGAGCTCCGTCAGGCGGCCCGCGAAGTGGAAGTCGCCCTTGCCGCGCAGCTCGATGGCGTCGAAGCCGGCGTCGAGGGCGAACGCGAACTTCTCCTGCAGCGAGCGACCGGGCAGAAGCTGCTCCTGTACGGCGAGCTTCACTGTTTACTCCTCAAATTGGAAGACGAGCTGGAGCACCTCTGACTGGTGCTTGTCGAGCAGGTCGAAGGCCTCGGCGGCCTCGTCGACGGGCATGACGTGGCTCACGAGCTCGCGGGCGTCGACCTCCCCGCGGTGCACGAGCTCCATGAACGTGCGCTGCAGCCGCTCGACGTCCCACCGGTGCGCCAGCCACGAGGCGACGCCGCCGATCTGCGAGGAGACGAGCTGGACCTGGTTGTGGTGGAACTCCTCGCCGAGCCGCAGCCCGATGCCGTCGCCCTGGTAGAAGCCGGCGGCCACGACCCGGCCGCCCTTGCGGACGGTGCGGATCGCCTCGTGCAGGCCGAGGTGGCTGCCGCTGAGCTCGATGACGGTGTCGGCGCCCACGACGCGCTTGCGCATGAACTCGGCGACCGACCCTGACGCCACGTCGAACGTCTCGGCCGCGCCGAACTTCCTGGCCAGCTCCAGCCGGTCGGGGATGGCGTCGGCGGCGACCACGCGGGCCCCGCTGAGCACGGCCAGCCGGGTGGCGAGCAGCCCGATGACGCCCTGGCCGAAGATCGCGATCTGGTCGCCCAGGTGCACGTCGGCGGCGTGCACGGCGTTGAGCGCGATGGCGCCCACCCGGGCGAAGACGCCGGTCAGAGGGTCGGCGCCGGGCGGCAGGACGTGGCCGACGAGCTTGTCCGCCGGGACGACGGCTTCGGCGCGGTGGCCCCAGATGCCCCACACCAGGCTGCCGACCGGCGGGTCGGCCACATCGGGCGCGGCCTCCACCACCTCGCCGACTTCCTGGTAGCCCCAGCCACTGAGTGGGTAGGCATGCGTCTGGCCCTCGACGAAGAGCCGGCGCTCGAGGTCCCACTTGCGAGTGAGATACGGGTTGGTGCCGCGGTAGGCGGTCAGTTCGGTGCCCGCTGAGACTCCTGAATAGAGAGTGCGAACTCGCACTGTGCCCGGCTCTAGCTCGGCGGGCGACTCCAGGCTGACGCGGACTTGGCCTGGCTCTTCGAAGGTGATGACGCGCATTCCCCACACTTACGCTTTTTGATCAAACAAAAGTCGAAGATTTAGCGCTACTTGGCAAGCGATAGTTGCGTTCGTAACACTCGTAAGTCTACGACTTCTGCCGGAGGTGACAGATGAAATTGGGGTTTCTGACAGCGTGTCTTCCGGAAAGCGACCTTACCGACATTGCTCGCTGGGCCGCTACCCAGGGCTTCGAGGCTCTGGAAGTGGCCGGCTGGCCAGGACCGGATGACCGAAATCACATCAGAGTGGATCGTTTCGACGACGCCGAACGCGAGCGAGTCCGGAGAATCTTCGCGGAGACCGGACTGACGCTTTCCTCGATCGCCTACTACGAGAACAATCTCCACCCTACGGTAGGGAAGGAAGTGAACGCGCACGTCAGACGGTGTATCGAGGCCGCCGCCGCGCTCGGCTGCCCGACGGTCGGCACGTTCGTGGGCCGCGATCCCGGGCTGCCCGTCAAGGAGAACCTGGCACGGGCGACCGACGTCTTCGGCCCGCTCGTCGAGTACGCCCGGCAGCACGGCGTCGAGATCGTCATCGAGAACTGCGTGATGAAAAGCTGGCACCCGGATGGGTATCCGGGCAATTTGGCCTATTCGCCCGAACTATGGGAATGGATGTTCTCATTGGGCCTCAAGCTCAACTACGACCCTTCCCACCTCGTGGCGCTCGGCATCGATCCGGTAACGGCGCTGACCCCGTACGTGGACAACATCGCGCACGTCCAGGCCAAGGACACGCAGTTCCTTCCCGGCAAGCTCGACCGCTACGGCTTCTACGGCCCGATAAGCGGAGAAAAGGGGTGGTACCGCTTCCGCGTACCGGGGCTCGGGCAGGTCGACTGGACCCGGGTGATCGACGCGCTCTACGAGGGCGGATACGACGGAGTGGTCTCCGTCGAGCACGAGGACGCCGTGTGGAGCGGCAGCACGGAGAGGGTACAGACCGGTCTCGGTATCGCCTACCGCACGTTGCGGCCTCTTGTCCACGGGTAAGGGCGGCATATCCCCAACCAGAGGAGCGTGCCATGCCGACGAAGGTAACCGCCGTCCTCTCTGTCGCCCTGCTGGCCGCCGCCTCCCTGTCGGCCTGCGGGAGCGGCGGTGACGAGCAGTCGTCAACGAGCAACGAGATCACCGTCTGGACCGAGGAGAACCTCGAGGACCGGATGGCCGTACAGAACACCATCGTCGCCGAGTTCACCCAGAAGACCGGGATCAAGGTGAAGCTGGTCGGCGTCGCCGAGGACCAGTTCAGCCAGACCCTCACCGCCGCCGCCGCCGCGGACGACCTGCCCGACGTCATCGGGGCGCTGCCGCTGGCCTCCATCCGGGAGATGGAGGCCAACGAGCTGCTCGACACCGAGACGCCGGGCAGGATCGTCGATCAGCTCGGCCGCGACACGTTCTCACCGCGCGCGCTGGAGCTCGACACCTCCGGCGGGAAGCTGCTCGCGGTGCCGAGCGACGGATGGGCGCAGCTCATCCTCTACCGCAAGGACCTGTTCGAGAAGGCGGGGTTGCAGCCGCCTGACACCTACGAGGCGCTGCAGGCGGCCGCGGCCAAGCTGAACACGGGCGGGACCGCGGGCATCACGCTGGCGATCGCGCCGAAGGACTCGTTCACCGCGCAGAGCTTCGAGCACATCGCCCAGGCGAACGGGTGCCAGCTCGTCGACAACGCGGGGAACGTCGCCCTCGACTCGCCGCAGTGCGCCCGGGCCTTCGAGTTCTACGCGAACCTGGCCAGGAACTACTCGGTCAAGGGCAAGCAGGACGTCGACTCGACCAGGGCCACGTACTTCTCGGGCAAGGCGGCCATGATGATCTGGTCGTCGTTCATCCTCGACGAGATGGCCGGGCTGCGCAAGGACGCGCTGCCGAGCTGCCAGGAGTGCCGCGAGGACCCCGAGTGGCTGGCCAGGAACACCGGCGTGGTCACGGCGCTGAAGGGGCCCGACGGGAGCGCGCCCGCGCAGTACGGCGAGATCGTCTCCTGGGCGATCACCCGAGACGCCGCCACGGACCCGGCGAGCAAGTTCGTCTCCTACATGATGAACGAGGGGTACGAGCGCTGGATCGGGATGGCGCCCGAGGGCAAGTTCCCCACTCGCCGGGGCTTCGAGGACAAGTGGAACAAGCTGCCCGCCGGCGTCGACTCCAAGAAGCCGCTGGCCGACGTCTACCCGGCCGACGTGCTGGAGGCGCTGCGCAAGAGCCCTGACACCTTCGCCCGGTGGGGCATCCCGCAGGGCCAGGGCAAGCTGGTCGGCGCCACGATGGGCGAGCTGCCCGTGCCCAAGGCGCTGAGCTCGGTCGCCGACGGCTCGCTGACCCCGCAGGCCGCCGCGGCCCAGGCCAAGGCCGACGTGGAGTCGATCAAGCGCGGGATCCGGCAGTGACGGCGACCGCCAGCAAGCCGCAGGCGCCGCAACACCGCAAGCCCGCCCGGCGCGGGCGGACGCTGCGCGAGCAGGAGGGGCGGGCCGGGCTGGCGCTCATCTCGCCCACCCTGATCATCACGCTGGTCGTGGTGGTGCTGCCGCTCCTGTGGGCGATCATGCTGGCGTTCCAGGACGCGCGGCTGATCAACATCCGGCGCGTGGGCGTCTTCGGGCACTACACGCTGGAGAACTTCACCTACGTCATGTCCGAGCCGGGCTTCTGGTCGTCACTGGTCAACACGCTCGTCTACACCGTCGCGGGGACGGTGTTGTCGATCGTGATCGGGCTGGTGACGGCGCTGGCGCTGCGTGACAGGTTCAGGGGGCGGACCCTGGTGCGGGCCTCGATCCTGATCCCGTACGTGGCTCCGGTGGTGGCCGTGGCGTTCCTGTGGGAGACGATGCTCAACCCGCAGTACGGCATCGTCAACACCTGGCTGAGCGAGCCGATCGCGTTCCTCACCCAGGCCAGGGGCGAGTTCCTGGGCCTCCAGGTGCCCGTGGCGCTGCTCACGGTGATCGCGTTCGAGGCGTGGCGGTACTTCCCGTTCGCCTTCCTGTTCATCCTGGCCCGCCTGCAGGCGCTGCCCGCCGAGCTGGACGAGGCCGCCGTGGTCGACGGAGCCACGCCCACCCAGCGCTTCCGGTACGTGATCATGCCGCAGCTCTGGCGGATCATCGCGCTGCTGTCGGTGCTGCGGTTCGTGTTCACCTTCACCAAGTTCGACGACGTCTACCTGCTGACCGGCGGCGGGGCCGGCACCGAGGTCGTCAGCGTGCGCGTCTACAACTTCCTGACCTCGCGCGACGACATCGGCGCCTCTGCGGCGCAGGCCATCGTGCTGGCCGTCTTCCTGGTGGTCTTCCTGGTCGTCTACCTGAGGTTCTTCGCGGGAGGTGAGCGCGATGACCAGAGATAGGTTCGAGCGGGGCCTGCTCAGGGTGCTCAGGCCGCTGGTGATCGCGTTCCTCTTCCTGATCACCGCGTTCCCGTTCTTCTACATGGTGATGCTGTCGGTGCGCGACATCCAGGAGCTCATCCTGGAGCCGGGCTCGCTGTGGCCGCGCAGCTTCACCCTGGACACGTACGTGAACGTGCTGACCAGGCAGGGCTTCCTGACCTTCCTCGGCAACAGCGCGATCATCGCCGTCTCCTCGGTGGCGGTCACGCTGCTGATCTCGATCCCCGGCGCGTACGCGGTCGCGCGGCTGCGTTTCTTCGGCCGGCGGCAGGTGCACTTCCTCTTCCTGGCGGTGTACCTGTTCCCGGCGATCGTGCTGGCCATCCCGCTGTTCGTGCTCTTCACGATGATCGGGCTGCGAGGGTCGCTGATCGGCCTGATCCTCGTGTATATCGCGCAAACGGTGCCTGTCACGGTATACATGCTCCGCAACTACTTCGAGACCGTGCCGCAAAGCGTGGAGGAAGCGGCGGCGATCGACGGGTGCACGAGGTTGTCGACCATCTGGCGCGTGGTGCTGCCGCTGTCCAAGCCCGCGCTGATGGCCACCGGCCTCTACGCCTTCATGATCGCCTGGAACGAGTTCCTGTTCGCCCTGCTCTTCCTGGTGGAGAGAAGGGAGAGCTGGACGGTTTCCCTGGGGCTCTCCCAGCTCGCGGGGAGCATCGAGATCCCGACGACGGTCCTGATGGCAGGATCGGTGGTGCTCACGCTGCCCATCGTGATCGTGTTCTTCGCCAGCGAGCGCCTGCTGACGGAGGGCCTCACCGCAGGAGCGGAGAAGGGATAGACCATGCTGACGGCAGGGCAGATCCTCCAGCTCATCCGCGATGGCTCCTGCCGGACGCGCAAGGAACTGATCGAGTTCACCGGCCTGTCCCGCTCGACGATCACCGACCGGGTCGACCGGCTCATCGACGCCGGCTACATCCACGAGTCCGGCGTCGGCACCTCCGGGGGCGGGCGGCCGCCCTCGGTGCTCGACGTGGACGCCACCAGGCGCCTGATGCTGGTGGCCGACCTGGGCGCCACCCACGCCAGGGTGGCGCTCACCGACCTGGCCGCCCGGCCCCTGGCCGAGGAGCACACCGAGATGCGCATCGAGCTCGGCCCCGACGCCGTGCTGTCGTGGGTGCGCGAGGCGTTCCAGCGCATGCTGGACAGGGTGGGGCGGCCGGCCGCGGAGGTGTGCGGGATCGGCCTCGACCTGCCCGGCTCGGTCGACCACGCCTCCGGGCGGGTGATCAGGTCGTTCCTGATGCCCGGATGGGACGACCATCCGGTGCGCGAGGCGATCCGGTCCACCTTCGACGTGCCGATCCTCGTGGAGAACGACGCCAACGCGATGGCGCTGGGCGAGTGGTGGTCGTCGTGGCGCGACACCGACTCGCTGGTGCTCATCAAGGTGTCCACCGGGATCGGGACCGGCATCATCCTCGACGGGCAGATCTATCGCGGCGTCGAGGAGGCCGCCGGCAACATCGGGCACGTGCGGCTGCGCGAGACCGACGACCGGGTCTGCACCTGCGGCTCGCGCGGCTGCGTGGCCTCGCTGGCCAGCGGCCACGCCGTGGCCACCGACCTGGAGGTGGCCTCCAGCCGCGACGTGGTCCGGCTCGTGCAGGCCGGCGACCCCGGGGCCATCGCCTGCGTCCAGGAGGCCGGGCGCACGCTGGGCGTGGTGCTGGCCACGGCGGTCAGCCTGCTCAACCCGGGCGTGCTGGTGCTGGCCGGCGACATGGCGGAGACCAGGGAGCACTACCTGACGGGCATCAGGGAGATCGTCTACCGGCGCAGCCTGCCGTACACGACGCGCAACCTGGAGATCGTCACGAGCTCGCTGGGCGACCGGGCGGGGATCGTCGGGATGGCGGTGATCGTCATGGAGCACGTGCTCTCCCCCGCCTCCGTGGACGCCGCCCTGGCGGAGAAGGCGAACCTGGTCAACTGAGGGCGCCGCGCAGCAGGGCGGGCGCCTCCACGAGCGAGGGGCCGTACCAGGTGAGCAGGCGTCCGCTGACCGGCACGCACCTCAGGCCGGGGAAGGACTCGGGGCCGTCCGTGTCGCTGAAGGCGTAGGGCTCGTCGGGCAGGACCACGAGGCCGGGGCGCCGCTCGTTCAGCTCGGCGAGGGGGATCTTCGGGTAGCGCTCGGGGTGGCCGGCGTACAGGTTGTCCACGCCGAGGAGCCTGAGGACGTCGCCGGTGAACGTGTCGCGTCCCACCACCATCCACGGCCGGCGCCAGATCGGCACGATCGCCGTCCGCCTCGGCCCGTCGAAGGGCGCCTGCCACGCCTCCCGCGCCCGTGCCAGCCACGAGGGCGGCTCCGTACGGCACGCGACGGCGAACATGCGCTCCAGGGAGGCGAAGGCCTCCGACACCGTCTCGATCCTGGTCACCCACACCGCGAGGCCCGACTCCCGCAGGGCCTCGATGTCGGCGGGCCGGTTCTCCTCGGCGTTGCACAGCACCACGTCGGGGCGCAGCCGCCTGATCGCGTCGAGGTCGGGGTTCTTGGTGCCCCTGACCCTGACCACGTCGAGGTCCGCCGGGTGCGAGCACCAGTCGGTCGCCCCGACCAGCGCGCCGGGCAGGGTCGCCGCCACCGACTCGGTCAGCGAGGGCACCAGGGAGACGATCCGCCGCACGGTGCCGGGGATCTTCACGGGGATATCGGTGTCGTCCACGCCGGTAAGCCTATGATGATCGTTTGTCGGCCCGGGGCCGTAGACTTCGGGCCGAAGATCGTCAACTCGTGATCGGGGGACGCGGTTGCAGCGGGAGTCGCTCGGCTTCGATCCGAAAACGCCCAGCGTGGCCAGGCTCTACGACTACCTGCTCGGCGGCAAGGACCACTTCCCCGCCGATCGCGCGGCGGCGGAGCGGATCCTGGAGGTGGCTCCCGAGCTGCGCGCGGCGGCGCGGGCCAACCGCGCGTTCCTCGGCCGGGCGGTGCGGCTCCTGTCCGAGTCGGGCGTCGAGCAGTTCCTCGACATCGGCCCCGGCCTGCCCGCGCCCGGCAACGTGCACGAGGTGGCCCCCGCGGCGCGGGTCGTCTACGTCGATCGCGACCCGGTGGTGCTTGTGCACGCCAGGGCGCTGCTGGCCGGCCAGGGCGACACGACCGTGGTCGCGGGCGACCTGCGCGAGCCCGAGGCGCTGCTGAAGGATCCCGAGGTGCTGGCCGCGCTCGACTTCGACCGGCCCGTGGGCGTGCTGCTGACGGCGGTCATGCACTACGTCCAGGACACCGACGAGCCCGAGGAGATCGTCGCGACCCTCCGCGACGCGCTGGCCCCCGGCAGCTACCTGGTCCTGTCGCACGGCACCAGCGAGGCCAGGGCGGCGGTCGTCGAGCGGGCCACCGAGGTCTACCGGAGCGCCGACACGCCGCTCACGCTGCGCGGGCGGGAGCGGATCGCCGGGCTGTTCCGGGGCTTCGAGCTGGTGGAGCCGGGTCTGGTCTGGCTGCCCGAGTGGCGTCCCGAGCAGGCCGATCTGATCGACTTCGGCGACGGGCCGCAGTCGTCGCTGGCCCTGGGCGGCGTGGGCAGGAAGGGCTGAGGCCATGAAGATCGGGCTGGCGGTGCCGCAGTACGGCAGGTTCGCGCGGCTGTCCAGCGTGCTGCGGGTGGCGCGCGCGGCCGAGTCGATGGGCCTGCACAGCCTGTGGGCCGGCGACCGGCTGCTCACGCCGCTGGCGCCGAAGGACCGCTACCCGGGAGGCGACGGGCGCATCCCGGAGGCGCACCGGGTGTTCCTCGACCCGTTCGCGGTGCTGTCGGTGGCCGCGTCGGCGACCTCCGCCGTGCGGCTGGGCACCAGCGCGCTCAACGCCTGCTGGTACGCCCCGGTCGTGCTGGCGCGATCGCTCACCACGATCGACCGTCTCAGCGGCGGGCGGCTCGACGCCGGCCTCGGCCTGGGCTGGTCCTCCGACGAGTACGCCGCCGCCGGCGTGCCGTGGCAGGGCCGGGCCCGGCGCTACGAGGCCACGCTCGACGCGCTGGAGGCGATCTGGACCACCGACCCGGTGTCGTACGAGCACGAGCTGTGGACGATCGCGCCCAGCCACATCGAGCCCAAGCCGGCCCGGCGCCCGCCGCTCTACCTGGCGGGCTTCTCGGAGGCGGCGCTGCGCCGCATCGGACGCAGGGGCGACGGCTGGCTGACGGCCGCGCTGCCGATCCCCGTGCTCACGTCGATGTGGCAGACCGTGTGCCGCGCCGCGGAGCAGGCCGGCCGCGACCCCGCCGGCCTGCGCATGATCCTGCGTTGCAACCCGCTGGTCACCGACGACGGCACGCCGCCGAGGAGCGGCACCGTCGCCGGGATCGCCGCGTACCTCGCGAGCGCGGCCGAGGCCGGGGCGCACGAGGTCATCCTGGACCTGCAGCACACCGCGACGAGCGATGAGCACCTGCTCGACCTGGCGGTCGCCTTCCAGGCCGAGCAGGCGGCGCGCTACGGGCCTACTTGATGGCGGCCAGCGCGCCGTCGTAGTCGGGCTCCTGCGTGATCTCCGGCACGAGCTCGGAGTAGATCACCTTGTTGTCGCCGTCGAGCACGACCACCGCGCGCGCGGCCAGCCCGGCCAGCGGCCCCGACTCCTGGGAGACGCCGTAGTCGTCGAGGAACTCGCGGCCCCGCATGAGCGACAGCGTGGTCACGTTCTCCAGGCCCTCGGCGCCGCAGAAGCGCTTCTGGGCGAAGGGCAGGTCGGCCGAGATGCACAGCACCGCCACGTCGGGGTGCTCGGCGGCGACCTCGTTGAAGCGGCGCACGGAGGCCGCGCACACGCCGGTGTCGACGCTCGGGAAGATGTTGAGGACCTTGGTCTGCTGCCCGAAGTCCGCCAGCGTGCGCTCGGCCAGGTCGGCGCCCACGAGGCGGAACGCGGGAGCGCTGTCGCCGGGCTTCGGGAAGGTGCCGGCCACGGTGATGGGGTTGCCCTTGAAGGTGACGGACATGGAAAGCCTCCTGATAACGATGTTCTCCCAGCATCGTGATCCTATCGGCGTCCCCTGTCAGGCCCAGTCGTGGCGGGCCGCGTGCCAGCCGAGCTGGACCCGCGTCCGCACGCCCGCCAGATCCATCAGCGCCCGCAGCCGACGCTGGAGCGTGCGCAGCGACAGGTCGAGCTGGCCGGCCACGGCCTCGTCCGTCAGGCCCGACAGCAGCAGCCCGAGGATCTTCCTGTCCAGCTCGCCGAGCTCGGGCTCGCGCTGCTCCTCCAGCGTGTCCAGGGCGTCGGCGCGCAGCGGGTAGGAGCGCTGCCACACCGCCTCGAACAGCGCCTCCACCCCGGCCAGCAGCCCGCTGCGGTGCAGCAGCACGGCGGCGGGCTCGCCGCCCGGCTGGGTGGTCAGCGGGACCAGCGCCAGCTCCGAGTCGGCCATCATCAGCTTGATCGGCAGCTTGTCGGCCACCCTGACCCGCACGCCCCTGCGGATGGAGTCGACGGTGCCGGCGACCGCGCCGGGCGCGGCCAGGACCTCGCGCTCGACCACCACCATGTACTCGACGCCGCGGTCCACGCCCCGGTCCTCGGCGGTGTTGTCGCTGGGCGGCACGGCCACGAACGGCGCCGTGGAGAACGAGCGGACCCGTTCGCGCGCGGCCCACTGGATCTGCAGGAAGCGCTGGCGTACCGCCTCCACTCCTGTGACGACCTCGATCAGGTCGCCGACGGCGCGGTCGGCGGCGGCCATCCGGTGCTGCTCGGCCAGCGCCACGATGGCCAGCTCCGCGGTGCGCAGCTCCTCCCGGCGGGCGGTGAGCAGGCCGCCGAGCGCCACGGACGGCGGGGCGGCGGCGTACCGGTCCCGGTGGCGGGAGACCAGCCCGCGCCCGGACAGGGCGGCGAGGTCCGCCTCGACCTGGAACGCCGGCCGGTCGAGGGCGGTGACGAGGTCGGCGGTGGTGCCGGGCGTGGCGATCAGGAAGCGGTAGACGGCCTCCTCCCCCGCCGTGAGACCCAGCGCCTCCAGCACGGTGCCCGTCTCCCTCTGATCGCCCGGAACGCCGACCAGTATGGGAGAGAAAATGGGGCCAAAGGCGACATAGTCGTCTTCGGCCCCGAATCGTGACTGCACGGTTATTCAGCTCACGAGAGCCCGGATGATCTCCTGGCTCACCGTGTTCCCCTTCGCGTCGGACGCGGTGGCCTTGAGCGACAGGGAGCCGGCGCGGACGGCGGTGGCCCACTCGCCCCTGCCGGTCGGCACGAGCACGGCGGGCTGCCACGACCTGCCGTCGTCGTAGGAGACCGAAAGCGTGGCCCTGTTCGCCCTGCTCGGGGCGTCCAGCCACTCCTGCGTGGTCGCCGACAGGCCGATCTTCACGATCGGGCCGACGACCTTGACGTCGTAGTCGAGCTGCAACATCGGGATGTCCACCTGGTACGGACCCTCCGGATCGACCGGGGCCGAGGTGAAGCCCCACTCGGTGCGGGTCCGGACGGAGGTGCGCCAGCGGTCGGCGTTCCTGTTCACGTCGAGCGTGAGCCGGTACGGCGCCGCCTCCTCGGGCAGGCCGTCCCAGACGGCCATGGCGCGCCCCGCGGACTTCCTGATCAGCCTGTCGCCCTGGTGGAGCGCGATCGACATGGTCGCGTACTCGTCGCCGCCACCGCCGGAGTGCCCCGGCGTGCCGTCGGCCAGCGGCGGGATGTTGAACTGCATGCCGTTGCCCTGGTCGCGGAACGGCCCCCAGTACTCGGTGCTCAGCCGCGGCCGGACGATCGGCGCGAACCACTCGTGCGTGACCCGCTGGCCCGCCCGGTACGTCTTCGGCTTCTGCCGCATCTCCCAGTCGTCCGCGCCGCCGATGAAGTGGTTCTCGTACCAGCGGTAGCCGGACCCGGTCGTGACCCACTCGGTGCGCTCGGCCGGGAAGTACTCGCGCTCCTGGAACCCGATCGCCGGCCCCCAGCCGTCCGCCAGGTTGTAGCGGAAGCCGCCGCCCTCCTGGCCGGTGGTGGCGCCCCGGTAGACGCCGCGGACCTCGGCCAGGCCGCGGGCGCGGTAGGTCAGGTCGCGGTCGGGCACGGCGCCCTTGTGCAGGTCCACCAGGTCGTACAGGTAGGAGGCGTAGGTCTTCTGCTCGACCACGGCGAGCTTGCCCGCCAGTGCGGCGCCCTCGTCGCGGGTGACCAGCACGACCGGGATCGGCAGGCCCTCGCCATAGCTCTCGTACAGGCGTCCCGGCTCGTCGTTGACGACCACCAGCAGCTTGGCGCCGGCCGCGACGGCCTGCCCGGCCCGCTCCTCGGCCGGGACCTCGGCGCTGCGGGTGACGATCACGGCCTTGCCCCGGACGTCCACGCCCGCGTAGTCCTGCGCCGCGCCCTTGCCCGCGCTGACCGTGCGCAGCAGCGAGCGGCCGTCGGCGAGCGTGCCGCCGCCCTGCACGGTGGTGACCAGCGGGGGGCGGCCCGGCACGTCGAGCGTGAGGTTCGGCTCGCCGAGGCGCCAGCGGGTCAGGTAGTCGAACGTGCCCTTGGTGACCTTCTCGGTGGGCGAGACGTACACGCTGTCGTACCAGATGGGCAGGACGTAGCCGAGCCTGATCGGGTCGTCCTGGCCCGGAACGGTCCTGGCGAAGTCGAGCTGCGTCTGCCGCCGCTCGGCGAGCTTCGGCGCGCTGACCCCGACCGGCCTGGCCTCGCTCGCGTCGAGGACGACCTCCTTGTTCCCGTCGAGCACGGTCTCGGGGTCGACCAGCAGGGCCATGCCGCGCGCGTCGGCGCGCTCGCCCTCCACCTCCAGCAGCGAGAACGCCATGTACGTGTCCGGCGGCAGGCGCAGCACCCGCTCGCCGTCCACGTCGTACGGCACCATGTCGCCGCCGAACGAGGCCAGCACCACCCGCCCGGCGGCGGGCTCGCCATCACGGTCGCGCAGCTTCAGCGTCAGGTCGTACAGCTCGCGCTCCTTGACCGCGCCGAACGCGGTGCGCACGGACGTCTCCCCCGACGTGGCCGTGACCAGCCCGGACGTCCTCGCGCCCGGCTCCAGGGCGGCGGGGTCGATGCTCAGCGTGACCTCGGCGGAGCCGCGGGCCGGGACGGTGAGCCGCGGCGCGGACAACGTGGCCGCCGTCGAGCCGCTGACCGCCAGGTCGAGCGTGACCTCGGCGTCGCCGTCGTTGCGGTAGGTGATCGTGCGATCCGTCCTGGGGTCGCCGGCGGCGTGCGGCCAGTCGTAGAACGCGGTGGGCACCGAGCCCGTCGCGGTCACCGTGGCCCTCACCGCCGCCGCCACGTCGAGCCGGCCCGTGCCCTGCTCGAACGGCGTGTACGCGAGCTGCTTCGCCGAGCTCATCAGCGCGTCCTTGAGCCGCTGCCCGGTCCACTCGGGGTGCCGCTGGAGCAGGATGGCCGCCGCGCCCGCGACGTGCGGGGTGGCCATGGAGGTGCCGTCCAGCTTCCAGTACGGCCCGTCCGCCTCGGTGTTGTGCGACGAGTGCGCCGCGTCGATCCCGACCCCGGGCGCGGAGATGTCGGGCTTGAGGCCGTACGTCCGGTCGAGCGGCCCCATGCTGGAGAACGCCGCCCGCTCGTCGGCCTTGTCCACCGCGCCCACGGTCAGCGCCGAGGCCGCGGAGCCGGGCGCGCCGATCGTGCCCTCGCCGTAGCTGTTGCCCGCGGCGATCACGAACAGCGTCCCGTGCTGCGCCGACAGGTTGTCCACGGCCTGGGCCATGGGGTCGGCGCCGCCGTCCGGCAGGCTGCTGCCCAGGCTCATGCTGACGATCTCGGC
Organism: Nonomuraea thailandensis; assembly: GCF_024172165.1. Lineage (GTDB taxonomy): Bacteria > Actinomycetota > Actinomycetes > Streptosporangiales > Streptosporangiaceae > Nonomuraea > Nonomuraea thailandensis. The sequence goes on from NZ_JAMZEB010000002.1 coordinate 8,341,044, forward strand.
CCTGGCCGCCGCCCACTCCATGCCCGCGATGATCCACGAGTCCTGGCCGTAGCCGTCGTCGCCGAGCACCTTGCCGATCAGCAGCTCGGCGCCGGGGGCGACGCCCTTGTTGCCGCCGCCCGACGCGGCGCCGGTGCCGGCGACCGTGGAGGCCACGTGGGTGCCGTGGCCGTTGACGTCCTTGACCTCCTCGCCCGGCACGAAGCTGGTGGACTCGGCGATGCGGTCCTTGAGGTCGGGGTGGGTGTCGTCCACGCCGGTGTCGAGCACGGCGACCTTGACGCCGGTGCCGTCGAGGCCGGCCGCCCACGCCTGCGGCGCGCCGACCTGCGGCACGCTCTCCTTCAGCGCGACCCTGGCCTTGCCGTCCAGCCACACCTTGGCCGGGCCCGACCTGGCCGTGCCGAGCGCCTTCCAGAACGGGCGGGGGTCCGCGCCGAGCTGGAGCGCCGCGCCCTTGACGCTGGGCAGGGCGCGCACGACCTGGGCGCCGGTCGCCGAGCGCGGCGCCGGGCCGTCGTAGGAGACGATCACCGGCGGGCTGCCGTGGTATCCCATCTCGGCCAGCGCGGTGACGTTGAACAGCCGCCGGTCCAGCCGGTCGGCGGCGATCAGCGGCACGGCCTCGTCGGGCACCACGTACACGTCGCCGCCGGCCTGCTGGACCTGGACGCCGCCCTGGGCGTCCGCCGGGCGGTCGACGGTGACGGTGTCCTGGTCGCCGGGGCCGTCCACGTAGTGCACCCGGTGGCCGGTGATGAGGGTGATCTCGGTCTCGTGCGGGCTCTGCGCGGCCGGCCGGGTGTCCGCGTGCGCCGCTGAGGGCGCGGACAGGCCGGTCGCCGCCAGCGCCGCCGCCAGGACGCCGGTCAGGCTTCTGGAAGTGAGGGGCATGAACCGGATTCCACCGGTTCGGGTGATCGGCGGGGAAGGTCATCCGGCTGGCGAAAACCCGCCGTGACACAACCCCGCCATCAAGCCTCACACGTTGCGGCGGTACTGGCCTCCCGCTTCGAACAGGGCGTCGGTGATCTGGCCCAGCGAGCAGTGGCGGGCCGCCTCCATGAGCACGGCGAACGCGTTGCCGTCGGACATCGCCGCCTCCCGCAGCCGGGAGAGCTGGGCAGCCGCCTCGGAGCGGTTGCGCTCGTGGAAGTCGCGCAGCCGCCGCAACTGCGACTGCTTCTCCTCCTCGGTGCCCCTGGCGAGCTCCAGCTTGTGCGGCGCCGGCTCGTCGGTGTCCTTGGTGAACGTGTTCACCCCGACGATGGGCAGGGAGCCGTCGTGCTTGCGCATCTCGTACAGCATGGACTCGTCCTGGATCTTGCCGCGCTGGTAGCCGGTCTCCATCGCGCCGAGCACGCCGCCCCGGTCCGACAGCCGCTCGAACTCGCCCAGCACCGCCTCCTCGACCAGGTCCGTCAGCTCCTCGACGATGAACGCGCCCTGCAGCGGGTTCTCGTTCCTGGCCAGGCCCCACTCGCGGTTGATGATGAGCTGGATGGCCATGGCGCGGCGCACCGAGTCGGCCGACGGGGTGGTCACGGCCTCGTCGAAGGCGTTGGTGTGCAGGCTGTTGCAGTTGTCGTAGACGGCGATCAGGGCCTGGAGGGTGGTGCGGATGTCGTTGAAGTTCATCTCCTGGGCGTGCAGGGAGCGGCCCGAGGTCTGGATGTGGTACTTCAGCTTCTGCGAGCGCTCGCCGGCGCCGTAGCGCTCGCGCATGGCCACCGCCCAGATGCGGCGGGCCACCCGGCCGAGCACGCTGTACTCGGGGTCCATGCCGTTGGAGAAGAAGAACGACAGGTTCGGCGCGAAGTCGTCGATCTTCATGCCCCTGGCCAGGTACGCCTCCACGTACGTGAAGCCGTTGGCCAGCGTGAACGCGAGCTGGCTGATCGGGTTCGCCCCGGCCTCGGCGATGTGGTAGCCGCTGATCGAGACCGAGTAGAAGTTCCTGACGCCGTTCGCGATGAACCACTCCTGGATGTCGGCCATCATCCGCAGGGAGAACTCGGTGGAGAAGATGCAGGTGTTCTGCCCCTGGTCCTCCTTGAGGATGTCGGCCTGGACCGTGCCCCTGACGGTGGCGAGCGTGCGGGCGCGCAGGTCGCGGTCCTCGGCCTCGCCGGGGTCGCGGCCGTGTTCGGCGCGGAAGCGGTCCCTGGCCTGGTCGATGGCGGCGTTGAGGTAGAACGCCAGGATGGTCGGGGCCGGGCCGTTGATGGTCATCGACACGGACGTGTTGGGCGCCGCCAGGTCGAAGCCGTCGTAGAGCGCCTTCATGTCGTCGAGGGTCGCGATGGACACCCCCGAAGTGCCGACTTTTCCGTAAATGTCGGGCCGGACGTCGGGGTCGTTGCCGTACAGCGTGACCGAGTCGAACGCCGTGGACAGCCGGGTCGCGGGCTGCCCCTCCGACAGCAGCTTGAACCGCCTGTTGGTGCGGAACGGGTCGCCCTCACCGGCGAACATCCGGGTCGGGTCCTCGTCGTCGCGCTTGAACGGGAACACGCCGGCGGTGAACGGGAACATGCCCGGCAGGTTCTCGCTCCTGAGGAAGCGCAGCAGGTCGCCGTGGTCGTGGTAGCGGGGCAGCGCCACCCGCGGGATGCGGTTGCCGGACAGCGTCTCCCGCCAGAGCGGGGTGTGGATCTCGCGGTCGCGCACCTTCACGACCAGCTCGTCGGCGGAGTACCGCTCCCTGACGGCGGGCCAGCCGTCGAGCAGCGCGCGGCTCTCCTCGGACAGCTCCCGCTCCACCCGCTCGCTCTCCCGCGCGCCGTCCTCGCTCAGCAGGTCGCGGACGGCGGCGAGCTGCTGGCGGCGGCGCGCCACCTCGGCCTGCGCGAGCGTCTCGGCGTGGTAGGCGCGCACGGTCTCGGCGATGTCGGCCAGGTAGCGGGACCTGGCGGGCGGGACGATCGCGGCCGACGCCTGCGACGTGCGGCCGGCCACCGGGGCGAGCAGCCCGGGGCCGCCGTCACCGGTCGGGAGCAGCGGCTTGAGGTGGTGGTAGAGGGCCGTCACGCCGGCGTCGTTGTAGCGGGCGGCGATGGTGCCGAAGACCGGCATGTCGTCGGGTGACACGCCGAAGGCCTCGCGGTTGCGCACGAGCTGGCGGCGCACGTCGCGCAGGGCGTCCTCGGCGCCGCGCCGCTCGTACTTGTTGATCACGACGGCCTCGGCGAAGTCGAGCATGTCGATCTTCTCCAGCTGTGAGGCCGCGCCGAACTCCGGCGTCATCACGTAGATCGGCACGTCCACGTGCGGCACGATGCCCGCGTCGCCCTGGCCGATGCCCGGCGTCTCCACGATCACCAGGTCGTAGCCGGCGGCCCGGCAGGCGGCGATCACGTCGTCGAGGCAGGCGGGCACCTCGTTGGCCGCGCCCCTGGTGGCCAGGGAGCGGAAGTAGGTCTGGGGGCTCAGGCTGTTCATCCTGATGCGGTCGCCGAGCAGCGCGCCGCCGCCCCGCCTGCGGGTGGGGTCGATGGCGATGATCGCGATGCGCAGCTTGTCGTCGTTGTCGACGCGGAACCTGCGGACCAGCTCGTCGGTGAGCGAGGACTTGCCGGAGCCGCCCGTACCGGTGATGCCGAGCACGGGGGCCTGCCTGCCCGCCGCGCGCAGCCCCTCGGCCAGGCCCTCGGGGGCGCGGCCCGACTCGATGAGGGTGATCGCGCGGGCCAGCGCCGCCTGGTCGCCGGAGACCACGGCCTCCACCGGCGGCGGGTCGCCCAGCTCGACGTCACAGTCCTCGATCAGCTTGTTGATCATGCCGGGCAGGCCGTACCGCTGGCCGTCCTCGGGCGAGAAGATGCGGGTGACGCCGCGCGAGTGCAGCAGCTCGATCTCCTCCGGGACGATCACGCCTCCGCCGCCGCCGTACACCTTGACGTGCCCGGCGCCGCGCTCGCGCAGCAGCTCCACCAGGTAGGAGAAGAACTCCACGTGGCCGCCCTGGTACGAGCTGATCGCCACACCCTGGACGTCCTCCTGGATCGCCGCGGTGACGATCTCGTCCACCGATCGGTTGTGCCCGAGGTGGATGACCTCGGCCCCCTGGGACTGGAGGATGCGCCGCATGATGTTGATCGCCGCGTCGTGCCCGTCGAACAGGGCAGCGGCGGTCACGAAGCGTACTGGGTGAGCCGGGACGTGCACGCCTGATCACTCCTTAGTGGGGCCTCTTCTTCCGAAGATACTAGGACGTCCTACTATTTCCCAAGGGCGTCCGGGGTAGAGGGCCTGACGAGGGGGTGACGCCGATGCGCGCGCTGACGTTCGTGCCAGGTCAGAAGGGCACGCTCGACGTGGAGGAGGTGCCGGACCCGGAGCCGGGGCGGGGTGAGCTGCTGGTCCAGGGGCTGGCCCTGGGCATCTGCGGGACGGACAGGGAGCTGGAGCAGGCCGAGTACGGCTGGCCCCCGCCGGGCAGAGAGCGCATGGTCATCGGCCACGAGTCGCTCGGGCGCGTGCTGGAGTCTCCGGACGGCTCCGCGTTTTCGCCGGGGGACCTGGTGGTGGGCGTGGTCCGCCGGCCCGACCCGGAGCCGTGCGGGGCGTGCGCGCACGGCGAGTTCGACATGTGCCGCAACGGCCGCTACACCGAACGCGGCATCAAGGAGATCGACGGGTACGGCAGCCAGAAGTGGACCGTGGAGGCCGCCTACGCGGTGCGTCTCGACCCCTCGCTGGCGGACGTCGGCGTGCTGGTCGAGCCCGCGTCGGTGGTGGCCAAGGCGTGGGAGCAGATCGAGCGGATCGGCTCGCGCACCTGGTTCGACCCGCACACGCTGCTCGTCACGGGCGCGGGGCCGATCGGGCTGCTGGCCGCGCTGTTCGGACGCCAGCGCGGCATGGAGGTGCACGTGCTCGACCGGGCGCCGCGCGGGCACAAGTCGGACCTGGTGGAGGCGCTCGGCGGGACCTACCACTCGGCCTCTACGCTGGAGCCCTTCGCCAAGGCCAAGCCGGACGTCATCATCGAGTGCACCGGGGCGGGGCAGCTCGTCATCGACTCCATGATCACCACTGCGGCGGCGGGGATCGTGTGCCTGTGCGGGCTGGCTCCGGGAGGGCGTACGCACCGGGTGGACGCGGGGGTGATCAACCGGGACATCGTCCTGGAGAACGACGTCATCTTCGGCACCGTCAACGCCAACCTCCGCCACTACCGCGACGCGGCGGCCGCGCTGGCGGCGGCGGATCGGGGGTGGCTGGAGCGGCTGATCACGCGCCGGATCCCGCTGTCGCGCGCCCTGGAGGCCTTCCAGCCGGACGAGAACGACGTCAAGGCCGTCATCGACCTGACGTCCTAGCGGCACCGCCCGTGGTGCTCAGCTCGGGTCGTAGGGCTTGCGCCGCTTCGGGCCCGGGCGGCCGGCGCCCGCCGGGACCCGCGCCTTCGAGGGGCGCCCGCCCTGCGCGCCGGCCGCGGCCGGACGGGCCTTGGCCTGCGCCTGCGCCTGCTCCGCGAGCGCCGCGTCACCATGCTCCTGCGCCCGCCCGGAGTCCCCGGCCGTCTTCACCAGGAGAGCCTTGTCCTCGCCTGCCCCCGTGAACGGGTTCCTGGGCGAGGGGACCCTCGGCCCCGCCGGAGGCCCGGCCGGGCCGCCACGCCAGGGCAGCCACGGCAGGCGGCGGTGGGAGCCGCGGCGGCGGCCGGTGACGCGCAGCGAGAGCACGATGGTCATGAGCACCATCGCGGCCAATAACGCGGGCGGCGTGCCCAGCACGTCCAGCGGCGACCCGTGCCCGGTCTCGGAGCGGGGCGGCGCGACGAAGGGCCGCTCGGTCGAGCGGATCTCGTCCAGCCGCTCCAGGTTCCCCTTGACCATGCGCGGGATGCCGTATCCGACGACCTTGTCCGTCTCCCTGGTCTTGCGCTTGAGCCAGACCCGATCGACGTTCGCCTCGATGGTGTGGATCTTCTTGCCCTCGACGCGCTCCACGACCCCGACGTGGTCGATGCCCTTGTAGCTCTTGCCGCCACGCCAGTCGAAGAAGACCAGCGCTCCCGGCTCGGGCTGCCGGCTCCAGGCGTTCTGCTGGATGAACCAGGCCGCGTGGGAAGGCGTCCAGGCGAACTCGCCGACGTAGTCGGAGAGGCCGGACTTGTTCGCGGCCCAGGCGAGGAACATGTCGCACCATGGCGCGTCGCGGTACTGGGTGTCTTGGACGCGATCCGCGTACCACTGGCCGAACTTGGTGAACTGGCCGCTCTTCTCCTTGTAGCCGAGTTCCTGCCGCACCGTCTTCAGCAGCTCATCCGCGATCGGGTCCAGGGTGACTCCTCCCAGAAAACCGACAAATCACGATGGACTGTAGTAGCGCCACCGCGGAATTGCGCGTATCACCCGGAAAGTGTCTGGTTGTGAGCCTAAATTGTGGCTATGTGGCTCCTGTGGCCGAGGGGACCGGCTACTACTGCTGTTAGGAGCCGGCGCCCACCCGGTAGACGCCCTCGTCGCCCATCCCGGGAGCGACCACGTCGGCCACGATCACGGTCACGTTGTCCGGCGAGCCACCCTCGTTCGCCAGGTCGATGAGCCGCTGGACGCATGCCGCCGGGTCTGTCACCGTGGTCAGCACTTCGTGCAGCATCTCGGGCCCGAGCACGGTCGTGAGCCCGTCGGAGCAGAGGAGGTAGCGATCATCAGGCTCGGCTTCGCGCAGCGCCATGTCGGGCTCGGCCCTGCCCTCGCTGCCCAGCACCCGCAGCACCATCGAACGGCGGGGGTGCACCGCGGCTTGATCCTCCGTTATCCGGCCTTCGTCCACCATCGACTGCACAAGTGTGTGATCCTTGGTCATCTGGTAGAGCGCGCCATCGCGAAGCAAGTATCCGCGGGAGTCACCGAGATGAGCCAGGGCGAAGTGGTAGCCATCCCACAGCATGGCGGTCACCGTGGTCCCCATGCCCCTGCGCGCGGGGTCGATCTCGGCCAGCTCGACCAGCCTGCGAGCCGCCTCGTGCACGGCGCCCTCCAGGGCCGCCTCCAGATCCGAGCCGGTCTCGGGAAGCGTGGCATCCAGCTCGCGCATGACGGCGATCGCCGCCGAGCTCGCCAGCTCGCCGGCCGCGTGTCCACCCATCCCGTCAGCCACCACGAGCAACCGGCCGCTCGCGTAGCCAGAATCCTCGTTCTGCTCCCTGCGACGGCCCACGTCTGATCCGGCGGCATAGCGGATGTTGTGCTTCATACCCTGCAGTAAATCATTGGTTGAAAGACTTCACAAGCAGATGCGCTGAAGACTCTTGTGAACTACTGTGGGCTCCATGAGCCACGACCCGACCGTGAACGCCGGGGACATCGCCCGGCTCGCAGGTGTCGGGCGTGCCGCGGTGAGCAACTGGCGCCGTCGCCACGACGACTTCCCCCAGCCCGTCGGCGGAACCGCCAACCAGCCGCTGTTCTCGCTGCGGCAGGTCGAGTCCTGGCTGCGGCGCTATGGGAAGTCCTACCAGGTATCGCTGGGAGATCGGGTCTGGCAACGCCTGAAAGCCGCGGGCGATTTGCGGCTGGGTGAGCTGGTCGCCCAGGCCGGATCGCTGCTGACCAGGGCGGACACCGACGGCGGGCTCGACAGCGAGCTGGCCGAGCTCGTCCGCGAGCTGGGCGAGCGGCACGGCGCGTCGGCCGCGTACGAGTTCCTCTGCGAGCGTTACCTCGAAGCCCACTCCCGGCAGCTCTCGGTCACCCGGGAGGACGTCGCCGCGCTGATGGTGCGCCTCGTGGGCGCCGGCGGCGCGACCGTGCTCGACCCGGCCTGCGGCGTCGGCACCCTGCTGCTCGCCCCGGGCGCCCCGGTGCGGGTGCTCGGGCAGGAGCTCAGCGAGACCTCGGCCGCCATCACCGCCTCCAGGCTGCTGCTGCGCGGCGTCGAGGCCACGATCGTGGCCGGCGACACCATGCGGCACGACGGCTTCGCGGGCGAGCGGGCCGACGCCGTGGTGTGCGACCCGCCGTTCAACGAGCGGGCCTGGGGCTACGAGGAGCTGACCGGCGACCCGCGCTGGGAGTACGGGCTGCCGCCGCGCGGCGAGCCCGAGCTGGCCTGGGTGCAGCACTGCCTCACCCACGTCAAGCCGCGCGGCCTGGTCGCCATCCTCATGCCGCCGGCCGCCGCCAGCCGCAAGGCGGGCCGTCGCATCCGGGCCAACCTGCTGCGCGCGGGCGCGCTACGGGCGGTCGTCGCGCTGCCCGGCTCCGACCTCTGGCTGCTGCGCCGCCCGGCGGCCGGTGAGCGGCCGCCGTCCGAGGTGCTCATCCTGGACGCCACGGCCGACCTGTCGGTGGTCGAGCCGGCCTGGCAGGCGTACCTGGAGGACCGTTCCGACCAGACCGTACGCATCATCGACCTGCTGGCCGACGAGGTCGACATGACCCCGGCCCGGCACCAGCGGCACGACGACGTGGGCCGGGCGTTCACCGAGGCCCGCGACCGCTTCCTCGCGGCGGCGGCCGTGCCGCCGGACCTGAAGGTGCTGGAGCAGCCGCTCGACCAGCCCGCGACCACGCTGGGCGACCTGATCAAGGAGGGGCTGGTGACCACGTCGCAGGCCCCGCCCAAGATGTCCGCCGACGGCGGCGACGTGCCGGTCCTGACCGCCGACGACGTGCTCACCGGCGGCGCCCCGTCCGGCCTGGCCGCCGTGCAGCAGGGCCTCGTGCCGCTCCAGCCGGGCGACGTGGTGGCCTCCTACTCGGCCGTGCGGGTGGTGGAGGACGGCGGCGGCGCCGTGCTGGGGCCGCACCTGACGCTGTACCGGGTGGACGCGCGCCGGCTCGACCCCGACTTCCTGGCCGGCTTCCTGCGGGCCGCCGGCGGGCGGGTGACGACCGGCTCCAGCAGGTTCGACGTGCGGCGCACCCGCCTGCCGCGGCTGTCGCTGAAGGAGCAGAAGGCGTACGGCGAGGCGTTCAGGCAACTGGCCGTGCTGGAGGACGCCATCCGTGAGACCTCGACGCTGGGGCAGACGCTGATCCGGCTGGGCCTCGACGGCCTCGCGGACGGGCACCTGCACCCGCAGTCCTGACGGTGTAGTTTTTCCCCGAAAGGCTGCGGGAGGGGCGTTGATGGTCATCGGTGACCGCTATGAGCTCGACGACCTCCCCCTTGGGCAAGGTGGCATGGGCGCCGTCTACGCCGGCCACGACCGCCACCTGGACCGGCGGGTCGCGGTGAAGCTGCTGCGGCTGCCCAGCGGGCCCGATCACGAGCTGGAGCGCAGGTTCATCCGCGAGGCGCGCATCCTGGCCAGGCTGGAGCATCCGGGAGCTCCCGTCCTGTACGACTTCGGCACTCACGAGCAGCGGCTCTACCAGGTGATGCAGTTCATCGAGGGCGTCACGGTGGCCGACGTGGTGCACGAGCACGGCCCGCTGCCGGTGCCGTGGGCGGCGGCGATCGCGGCGCAGGCGTGCGCGGTGCTGTCGGCGGCGCACGCCCTGGCGATCTGCCATCGCGACCTCAAGCCGACCAATCTCATGCTCTGCCCCGACGGCAGCGTGAAGGTGCTGGACTTCGGGCTGGCCATGTTGCGGGAGTCGGACGTCACGACGTTCACCAGGATCGGGCAGATCCTGGGGACTCCGGCGTACATGGCTCCCGAGCAGATCCAGCACGGCGTCGCCGAGCCGCGCAGCGACCTGTACTCGCTCGGGTGCGTGCTGCACGAGATGCTGAGCGGGCGGCAGCTCTTCACCGGCCCGACCGACTACGTGGTCTTCGAGAAGCAGGTCAAGGAGCGGCCGCCGCGGATCCCGGGCCTGCCGGAGCCGCTGAGCGCGTTGCTGGCGCAACTGCTGGAGAAGCAGCCGGACGACCGGCCCGCCGACGCCGAGGAGCTGTACGAGCGCCTCGACCCCTTCGCCGTGGACCTGCCGATGTTGCCCGGGTTCCTGGCCGAGGCGCCGAGCCCGGGCCGCATGTACGCCCGGATGGCCGGACGCGTCCTGACCACCTGACCTCCCCACCGCGAGCCACCGCTAAGGTAAGCCTTGCCTAACAAGGAGAGATCGAATGCGGTGGACGGGACTCGGGCTGTCCCTGGCGGTGCTGGTGGTCACGGCGGCGTTGAGCCTGGCGGTCGGCGCGCAGGCGATACCCATCGGTGAGGTGTGGCAGCAGTTCTGGCACCCCGACGGCGGCGAGACGGCCGCCGTGATCCACGACCTGCGCCTGCCCCGCACGCTGCTCGGCCTCTGCGTCGGCCTGGCGCTGGGCCTGGCGGGCGCGCTCATGCAGGGCCTGACCCGCAACCCGCTGGCCGACCCGGGGCTGCTCGGCGTGAACTCGGGCGCCTCGCTGGCCGTCGTCTGCTCGATCCTGTTCTTCGGGGCGCACGACATGACCACCTGGGTGTGGTTCTCGATGGGAGGCGCGCTGGTGGCGGCCGTGGCCGTGTACGCGCTCGGCGCCCACCACCCCACCCGCCTCGTGCTGGCCGGGTCCGCGATCAGCGCCTCGCTGGTGGCCGCGATCAACGGGGTGCTGGCGCTGGACTCCGGCGTGTTCGACCAGTGGCGGTTCTGGGACGTCGGCGCGCTGGCCGGGCGCTCGCTGGACGTGGTGGCGCAGGTGGCGCCGTTCGTGCTCGTGGGGGCGCTGCTGGCGCTGGGGCTCGGGCGCGGGCTGAACGTGATCGCGCTGGGCGAGCAGACCGGGCAGGCGCTGGGCGTGCGGCTGGGGCGTACCCGGCTGCTGGCCGGAGTGGCGATCACGCTGCTGTGCGGGGCGGCGACGGCGGCGGCCGGGCCGATCGGGTTCATCGGGCTGATGGCGCCGCACGCCGTACGCGCCTTCACCGGGCCCGACCACCGCTGGGTGCTGGCGTACTCGGCCCTGCTCGCCCCCGCGCTGCTGCTGGCCGCCGACGTGCTGGGGCGGGTGGTCGTGCGGCCGGGGGAGCTGGAGAGCGGCATCGTGACCGCGTTCGTGGGCGGGCCGATCTTCATCTATCTGCTGCGGCGGCGCAAGGCGGTGGCGGCGTGAGGACGTTGCGGATCCCGGGGCTGGCGCTGCGCGTCCACGTGCGGGCCTGCGTGGTGATCGGCTGCCTGCTCGCGGCGAGCGCCGCGCTCGCCCTGGTGGCGCTGAGCACCGGCTCGGCCCTGTCCACGGGCGACGCGCTGCGGACGCTCTTCGGGTACGGCGACGCCGCCACCGAGCTGGTCGTCTACACGTTGCGGGCGCCCCGGGTGCTGCTGGCCCTGCTCGTCGGGGCGGCGCTGGGCGCCGGCGGGGCGGTGGTGCAGAGCCTGTCGCGCAACCCGCTGGGCAGCCCGGACATCATCGGCGTGAACGCGGGAGCCGCCGCCGGAGCCGTCCTGATGATCCTCGTCCTCGGGTCCGAGACCGGGCAGGGCGTCTCGCTGGGGGCGCTGGCGTGCGGGCTGGCGGCGGGGCTGCTGGTGTACGCGCTGTCCTTCAGGCGGGGCGTCAAGGGGACGCGGCTGGTGCTGGTCGGGGTGGGGGTGACGGCGATGCTGCACTCGCTGATCGCGTACCTGCTGACCCGGGCCGACCTGTACGAGTCGCAGGGCGCCAAGGTGTGGCTGATCGGAAGCCTCGCGGGGGCGAACTGGGACCGGGTCTGGCCCGTGGCGCTGGCCGTCGCGGCAGGGCTGCCGGTCGCGCTGGGGCTGAGCCGGTCCGCCGCGCTGATGGAGATGGGGGACGCCGCGGCGGGCGCGCTGGGCCTGCGGGTGGAGCGGCTGCGGCTGGTGCTGCTGCTGGTCGCGGTCGGGCTGTCCGGGGTGGCGGTGTCCAGCGCGGGGCCCGTCGGGTTCGTGGCGCTGGCGGCCCCGCAGCTCGCCAGGCGCGTCACCCGGGCGCCCGGTCCCGGGATCGGCTCGTCGGCCGCCATGGGGGCCCTGTTGCTGGCGGCCGCCGACCTGGTGGCCCAGCGGCTGCCCACGCCCGGCCAGCTTCCCGTGGGAGTGCTGACCGGGGGGCTCGGCGGGCTGTACCTGGCCTGGCTGCTGTACCGGGAGTGGCGCCGTTAGCGGGGCAGGGCGGCGAAGGCGGTGATGAGGGCGTCGGCGAGCTCGTTGCGCCAGCAGTAGCGGTCGTGCCCGCCCGCGTACGTGCGGAACGTGCTCGCCTCCCCCAGCCGCTCCCGCAGCCGCTCCGTCGGCCCCGTCAGGGCCCATTCGTCGGTGCCGACCTGAAGGTGCACGGTGGGTGGCGCGGTGCCGGACAGCTCGCTCGTGAGCCACTCCGGTGAAGGGCCGTTGGGCCACCAGAACGAGCCCGACTGCGACACCGCCGCCACGAACCGGTCGGGCCGGCGGTGGGCGGCGTAGACGGCCGCCAGCCCGCCGAAGCTCTGCCCGGCGATCACGGTCGCCCCTTCGTACGGCAGCGCGTCCACGAACTCGGGGTCGCAGGTGAGCCGCCGCGCCCGATCGGGCCCCGACTCCACCAGCCAGGCCGTGACCGGGGGCAGCGCCCCCGCCTCGATGAGGTTGTCGAGCATGACCGGCAGGTCGTCCGCCCAGTGCTCGCCGTCCAGCACGACGAGCGTGGCGCGCGGCGGGCGTAGCGGGTCGTAGCGCCACCCGACGGGGTGGCGGGTGAGCTCGTGCCGCGGCTCGCCGCCCGGGGCGAGCCAGGGCGACGGCGGGGCGGTCTCCGCGATCGAGAAGCCCTGCCAGACCCGCGGGTTGAGCGGGTCGGTGAGCGGGGCGCCGTCCACGGACAGCCGGTACGAGGCACGCCAGCCGGCCGGCACCAGGTACGTGCGGTGCCACAGGTCGCCGGTGCGCTCCATCAGCGCGGCGTCGGTGTCATGGGTCAGCTTGTTGGCCAGCACCCGCACCTCCGCCGCCTGCCCGCGCCACGAGAACGTCACGGCCCGGTGGCCGGCGTCCACCTCGGTCACCAGAGGCGAGACGTCCAGGTCGAGCGTGGGAGCGGGCAGGGTCTGCGGAGGTGCGGGCCTGGGGACCCGCGGCGGGAGATCGCGCATCAGGAGAACTGCTGCTCGATCCGGCCGAGGATGTTGGAGGCGCTGTAGTAGTCGATGCGGAAGGCGTCGGCTCCCAGGTCGTAGACCCGCTCGCCGGTGACCGCGGGCAGGTCCTTCCACAGGGCCTTGGCCTCGGTGGCGGCGATCTGCTCGGCGCTGTGACCGGCGAAGAAGAGCGAGCTGTCGCCGAAGGCCTTGATGACGTTCTCCTGGGAGATGTTCACGATGTCCTTGCGGCCGCCGCCCTCCTTGCTGGACTCGGCGGCCAGGGCCACGTCCACCGGGTGCAGCTTGAAGCCGAGCGCGGTGAGCAGGCCGCCCTGGGCGGAGGCCTCGGTGAAGACCGGGATGTCGGTGTTGTTGTCGCGCAGGATGACGGCGTCCTCGGCGGGAAGCTTGATCTTGGTCTTGACCTCGGCGACGCGCTCGTCGTAGTCGGCGACGACCTTGGCGGCGTTGGCCTCGAGGCCGAGCGCCTGGCCGAGCTTGGTGCTCAGCTCCTGCCAGGTCACGTTGTCGTGCCGGAACAGGATGGTCGGCGCGACGGCCTTGAGCTGGTCGTAGACCTTGGCGGTGCTGTCGGCGCCGGAGGCGCTGCCGACGATGAGGTCGGGCTTGGCCGCGATGACCTTCTCGATGTCGGCCTCGTAACCCTGGTACAGCACGGTCACGCCGGCCTTGGCGGCCGCGTCGGACCACTGCTTGAAGAAGCCGTTGGCGTCGGTGATGGGGCCGGGCGGGGTCGCCTGGGAGGACACGACGGGGGCGCCGATCGCGAGCAGCTGGCCGGTCATCGTGACGCTGGTGGACACGATGCGCTTCGGTGTGGCGGGCACCTCGGTCGTGCCGGCCTCGTGCTGCACCGTACGTGTCGGGCCGCTCTGCGCCGAGGCCCCGGCGGCCTCCTCGCCGCCGGACCCGCACGCGGTGAGGCTGACCGCCGCCAGGAGCGCCGCGAGGCCGGCGCGGATGAGGGATGCCACATCAACTCCAAGTTAGGTATGCCTAATTTCAATTAGGGCAGCCTAACCTAACCCTTAGGTGAGTCCGCCGAGGGGTGCGCCCGCCGCTGAACGCGCTCTCTCGGGTAACCCGGATCGTTATTTAACCTCCGTTGACAGCAGCATGTGAGCACCGGGACTCTCATGAGAGAGCGCTCTCTCACCAGATCCTGCAAGCCTGACCCAGGAGGGTTTCCCATGGCCCCTCGCATTCGGCGGCTCGGCCTGCCGTTGCTCACCGCGTCCGTTCTCGCCCTGGCGACGGCGTGCGGCGGAGGAGGCGGCGGCGGAGGCGACACCGCCACCGAGTCGAGCGCCAAGCCCGGAGAGAAGATCAAGCTGACGGTCGACCTGTTCGGTGACTTCGGCTTCAAGCCGCTCTACGAGGAATACAAGAAGACCCACCCGAACATCGAGATCGTCGAGAACGTCACGCAGTTCAACGACCACCACAGCAACCTGGTCAAGCGGCTGGCCACGAACGCCGGCGCGGGGGACGTCGCGGCGGTCGAGGTGGGCTACATCAGCACGTTCACCGCGCAGCCGGGCAAGTTCACCGACCTCAAGCAGTACGGGCTCGACAAGCGCCAGGCCGACTACCTCGACTGGAAGTGGCAGCAGGGCCTGAGCAAGGACGGCGCGCAGGTCCTCGGCCTCGGCACCGACGTGGGCGGGCTGGCCATGTGCTACCGCAAGGACCTGTTCAAGAAGGCGGGGCTGCCCGAGGACCGCGAGGAGGTGTCGGCGCTCTGGCCGACCTGGGAGCAGTACATCGAGACGGGCAAGAAGTTCGCCGGGGCGAACGTGGCCGGCGCCAAGTTCGTGGACTCCCCCGGTGAGATCTTCCGCGCCATGGTCAACCAGGCGCCCGTCGGCCTGTACGACGCCCAGGACAACATCATCGTCGACTCCAACCCCGACGTGAAGAAGGCCTGGGACCTGTCGAACCGGCTCACCGCCGACGGCCTGACCGCCAAGCTGGCCGCCTTCTCGCCACCGTGGAACACCGGCTTCGCCAAGGGCTCGTTCGCCACGATCATCTGCCCGGCCTGGATGACCGGCTTCATCCAGGAGCAGGCCAAGGACTCGGCCGGCAAGTGGGACATCGCCAACGTGCCCGGCGGCTCCGGCAACAGCGGCGGCTCACACCTGATGGTGCCCAAGCAGAGCAAGCACCCCAAGGAGGCGGCCGAGCTGATCGACTTCCTCACCTCCAAGGAGAACCAGGCCAAGGTCTTCAAGGAGGAGGGCACGTTCCCGTCCATCCCGGCCCTGTACGACGACCCGTCGATCCAGAACTTCACCAAGCCGTTCTTCGGCGACGCCCCCATCGGCAAGATCTACTCCGACGCCGCCAAGGCGCTCAAGCCGCAGCACCTCGGGCCCAAGGAGGCCGACGTGCGCACGGCCATCGGCAACGGCCTCGGCCGCGTGGAGCAGGGCAAGCAGACGCCGGACGAGGCGTGGGCCCAGGTGCTCGAGGACGTCAAGAAGATCAAATGAGCACCCTTCCCCTCGCGGTCACGCGACGGCGTAGGCGCAGCGTGCGGCACACCCTCGACGTGAGGGTGTCGCCGTACGCCTACGTGGCCCCGTTCTTCCTGCTGTTCTGCGCCTTCGGCCTGTTCCCGCTGGTCTACACGGCCTGGGTGAGCCTGCACGAGTGGACGCTGCTGTCCGAGACGCAGGAGTTCGTCGGGCTCGGCAACTACTCGACGCTGCTCGCCGACGCCTACTTCTGGAACGCCACCTTCAACACCCTGTCCATCGGCGTGTTGTCGACCGTGCCGCAGCTCGCGCTGGCCATCTGGCTGGCGCACCTGCTCAACCGGCGGCTGCGGTTCCAGACGCTGTTCCGGATCTCCCTGCTGCTGCCGAACGTCACGAGCGTGGTGGCGGTCGTGGTGATCTTCAGTCAACTCTTCGGCCGGGACTTCGGGCTGATCAACTGGATGCTGTCCTGGTTCGGGGTCGGCCAGATCGACTGGGCGGCCGGCACGGCCAGCTCACACGTCGCCCTCTCAGTGATGATCATGTGGCGCTGGACCGGCTACAACGCGCTGATCTTCCTGGCCGCCATGCAGGCGGTGCCGCGCGAGCTGTACGAGGCCGCGACCCTGGACGGCGCGAGCAACTTCACCCAGCTCCGCCGGATCACGATCCCGATGATCCGCCCGACGATCATCTTCGTGGTCATCGTCTCCACGATCGGCGCCATGCAGATCATCGCCGAGCCCATGCTGTTCGGGCAGAGCAGCGGCGGCGGTGGCGGCATCGCCACGGGCGGCCCCGACCGCCAGTTCCAGACGCTGGCGCTGTTCGTCTACGAGCAGGGCTTCGCGAACTCGACGTTCGACTTCGGCTACGCCTCGGCGGCGTCGTGGCTGATGTTCGTGGCCGTGGTGGTCGTCGCCGGGATCAACTTCCTGATCACCCGCAAGGTGAAGGGAGGTCTGGTGTGAGACTGCGATACCTCACCCTGACCGCGGTGGGCTTCTTCTCGGCGTTCCCGCTCTACTACAGCGTCGTGGTGGCCTCCAGGCACAACTCCGCGCTGGCCGAGGTGCCGCCGCCGCTGATCCCGGGCGGGAACTTCTTCGCCAACGTCTCCCGGGTCTTCGACACCGTGCCGTTCGGGCTGGCGCTGGCCAACTCGTTCATCGTGGCGGGGTCGATCTCGATCGCGGTGATGTTCTTCTCGACGCTGGCCGGGTTCGCCTTCGCCAAGCTGAAGTTCAGGGGCAGGAACATCATGCTGGTGATCACGGTCGCGACCATGATGGTCCCCGCCCAGCTCGGCATCATCCCGCTCTACATGCTCATGGTGAAGCTGGAGTGGACCGGCACCAACTACGCGCTGATCGTGCCCGCGCTGGTCAACGCGTTCGGCGTGTTCTTCATGACGCAGTACCTCTCGCGCGCCCTGCCCACCGAGCTGCTGGAGGCCGGGCGGGTGGACGGCTGCACCACGTGGGGGTTGTTCTGGCACGTCGTGCTGCCCGCCGCGCGGCCGGCGGCGGCGGTGCTGGGCATGCTGACGTTCATGTCGGCCTGGAACGACTACTTCTGGCCGCTGGTCGTGCTCAGCCCGGACAATCCGACCGTCCAGGTGGCGCTGTCGACCCTGGCCAGCGGGTACGTCAACGACTACGTGCTCGGCCTGGCGGGAACGGCGATCGGGACCCTGCCGCTCGTGGCCGTCTTCGCCCTGTTCGGCAAGCAAATCATCGGTGGAATCATGCAAGGAGCTGTTAAGGGATGATCTTTCCCGAGGACTTCGTCTGGGGTGCCGCCACGGCCTCCTACCAGATCGAGGGGGCGGTCAAGGAGGACGGGCGGGGCCAGTCGATCTGGGACACCTTCTCCCACACCCCCGGGAACGTGGCCGACGGCGACACCGGCGACGTGGCCTGCGATCACTATCACCGCTTCCGTGACGACATCGGGCTGATGCGCGAGCTGCGGCTGGGTGCCTACCGGTTCTCGGTGGCCTGGCCGCGCATCCAGTCGGACGGTGAGGGCTCGGTCAACCCCCGCGGCCTGGCGTTCTACGACAAGCTCGTAGATGAACTACTAGCCGCCGAAATTTCGCCTTATGTCACGCTTTATCACTGGGACCTCCCTCAAGCCCTCGAAGACCGCGGCGGCTGGACGAACCGCGACACCGCCTACCGCTTCGCCGACTACGCCGAGGCCGTCCACGCCAAGCTGGGCGACCGCGTATCCGACTGGGCCACGCTGAACGAGCCGTGGGTGGCCGCCTTCCTCGGCTACGGCAACGGCGTGCACGCGCCGGGCCGCCGCCGCCCGGCCGACGCCATGCGCTCGGCCCACCACCTGCTGCTCGGCCACGGGCTGGCGGCCAGGCGGCTGCGCGAGGCTGGCGCGCGCAGCATCATGCTGGTCGTCAACTCCTCCCCGGTGCTCACCCCCGCCCAGGTCAACGACCCGTCGGCGGTGCCCAGCGAGGCGGACGCGGCCTCGGCGCACCGCATCCACACGCTGCTGACCAGGCAGTTCCTCGACCCGGCCGTGTACGGGACGTACCCCGAGGAGGTGCTGGACGCGGCGGCCCGCAACGGCGGGACCGATCACATCCAGGACGGCGACCTGGAGCTGATCAACGCCCCCATCGACCTCGTCGGCGTCAACTACTACAACCCGTGCGTGGTCGAGTCGGGCCCCGGGCTGCCGGCCGACGCCGCGTGGCCGGGCTCGGAGAACGTGCGGTTCGCCACGGCGGACGCGCCCACGACGGCGATGGGCTGGCCGATCGTGCCGGACGGGCTGTCGAGGCTGCTCGTCCGGCTCTCCCAGGACTATCCCCAGGTCGGCCTCATGGTGACCGAGAACGGCGCGGCCTTCGACGACGTCGTGCAGGACGGCCGGGTGCACGACGACGAGCGGGTGGCGTACCTGGACGGGCATCTGCGCGAGGTGCACCGGGCCATCGAGGCGGGCGCGGACCTGCGGGGCTACCTGGTGTGGTCGCTGCTCGACAACTTCGAGTGGGCCGAGGGTTACCGGCGGCGCTTTGGCATCGTGCACGTGGACTACGCGACGCAGGAGCGGGTGCCCAAGGACAGCGCGCTGTGGTACCGGGACGTGATCGGCAGGAACGGCCTGTAGATTCTTGGACGTGCTCTCCCTCCTGGTGCAGACATGAGACGCCCGACCCTTGAGGCGGTCGCCGCCCGCGCGGGCGTTTCGCGCGCCACCGCCTCCCGGGTGGTCAACGGTCAGACGACGGTGGCGCCGCACATCCGCGACGCCGTGCTGCGCGCGATCGACGAGCTGGGCTACGTTCCCAACTCCGCCGCGCGCAGCCTGGTCACCCAGCGCACCGACTCCGTGGCCCTGGTCGTCAGCGAGCCGGGCACCCGGGTCTTCTCCGAGGACCCGCTGTTCTCCACGGCGATCAGGTCCGCCTCGGTGGAGCTGGAGGCGATCAACAAGCAGGTCGTGCTGATGCTCGCGTCCTCGCCCAAGAGTCACGCCAGGGTGGAGCGTTACATCTCCGGCGGCCACGTCGACGGCGTGATGCTGCTGTCGATGCACGGCGCCGACCCGCTGCCGGCCGCGCTGTCGCGGCTGCGCGTGCCGGTCGTCTCGTACGGGCGGCCGGCCGTGCCGGTGGACATCCCGTTCGTCGACAACGACAACGTCGGCGGGGCCGAGGCCGGGGTGCGGCGCCTGGTGGAGACGGGGCGGCGCAGGATCGCCACCATCGCCGGGCCACAGGACATGATCGCCGGCCAGGACCGGCTGTCCGGCTACCGCAACGTGCTGCGCGACTCCGACCGCCGCTCGATCGTGGCGGTGGGCGACTTCACCCGCGAGTCGGGCGCGGTCGCGATGCGCCAGCTCCTCGGCGACGATCCGGCGCTGGACGCCGTGTTCGTGGCCAACGACCTGATGGCGGTCGGGGCGTTGCAGTCGCTGCGGCAGGCCGGGCGGCGGGTGCCCGACGACGTGGCGGTGGTGGGCTTCGACGACATCGAGGCGGCCAAATACACCGAGCCGCCGCTGACGACGCTCCGGCATCCGGTCGTCGAGCAGGCGGCGGCCATGGTCAGGCTGCTGCTCAACCTGTTCGAGGGCGGGCCGAGCGAGCCGATCATCCTGCCCACGGAGTTGGTGATCAGGGAGTCGGCCTAGCCGATCTGGCAAATAATCATGGTGCTGCCCCCCATCGAAGGGAACCGCACATGAGACGAGTCCTCCTGGCGTTATGCGTCGTCACCAGCCTGCTCGCGATCACGAGCCCCGCGCGGGCGGACGTCACGGGGCCGCCCGTGCTGAACGCGCCGGTGTTCAACGACCCCACCGCCGACTCGGGCGTGGCCGGCGTCCCCAGCGCCGCGCAGTCGGCCGTCATGGACCAGCTCATCCGGCTGATCAAGGCCACGCCGCAGGGCGCGGAGATCCGCTTCGTCAACCACCAGTTCTCCCCCGGCCAGCGGTCGAGCGAGGTCGCCGACCAGCTCGTCGCCGCGCACCAGCGCGGCGTGCAGGTCAAGGTCATCCTCGACAGCATGGAGAACGGCGCCAACGACGCCGTCACCGCCACCCTCGCCGCCGCGCTCGGCACCTCCGAGTCCGCGGGCTCCTGGGTGATCCGCTGCGAGTATCCCGACGAGTCGGCCGTCGATCGCGGCTGCATCGGCCGCAACTACCTGCACAGCAAGTTCGCGCTGTTCTCCAGCGTGGTGGCCGGCGGCGTCAGCCATCCCAACGTGGTCTTCCAGACCTCCTCGAACCTGTCCGACTGGTACCTGTACAACTCCTACAACGACGCCTACACCTTCACCGACGCCACCGTCTACAACGCCTACCGCACCTACTTCGCCGACCTTCAGGCGGGACGGCGCAAGGCGGTGAACCCCGGCTACTACTGGACCTCGCCGACCGGCACCACCCACCGGGCCACCTTCTTCCCCCGCCCGGTCTCCGACCCCGACCCCATCGTGTCCGTCCTCAGGCTCATCGAGTGCAGCTACCAGGACGAGGCGGGGGTGACGCGGCAGACCGACATCCGCATGGCGCTCACCGCGTTCAACAAGAACCGGCTGGCCATCGCGAACGAGCTGGTCCGGCTGCGCGGCGAGAACTGCTGGGTGGACATCGTGTACTACGAGAACGCGGCGGGCGCCACCACCAAGAACGTGGACGACACGATCCGGCAGGCGCTGGCCAGGACCGTGAACGGGCGGGCCATCCAGGTCACGCCGTGCCGGTTCAGGGTGGGCACGCGGGACGTGGTCACGCACAACAAGCTCATGATGATCGACGGGTTCTACGACGACGACATCACTCCGCGGGTCTACACGGGCAGCGCGAACTTCACGTACATGGAGAACGCGGACGACGCGTTCGTGCGGATCTCCGGCCGGGCCGTCCACGACCGGTACCTGTCCTGGTTCTACGGGCTGCGCAGCGCCTGTAGACAATAGGGGACATGATCTCCCGCAGCGCCGCCGTGTCCGCCGCCGTCGCCGTCGCGCGGGAGCACGGGGTGCGGGTGCTGGAGCCGGTGGTGCTGAACGACTCCTTCAACCTCCGGATCCTGCTGCGGCCCGCGCCCGTCGTGGCGCGGGTGCCCACCACCACGGCCCTCGGCCGGCCCGACCCGGCCGAGGCGCTGGGGCGGGAGGTGGCGGTCGTGTCGTACCTGCACGGGGCGGGCGCGCCGGTCGTGCCGCCCAGCGAGCTGCTGCCCCCCGGCCCCCACCGGCGGGACGGGGTCGCGATGTCCTTCTGGGCGCACGTCCGGCACGACCCCGGTCAGGCGGTGCCGCCCGAGGTGGCCGGGCGGATGCTGGCGGAGCTGCACGAGGCGTTGCGCGGCTTCCCCTGCGAGCTGCCCCGGCTGGGGCCGGTGCTGGACGAGCCCGCGCGGCTGCTCGACCTGCTGGCGCGGCCGGGCTCCCGGCTGGTCGGGGACGGCGAGCTGGCCCGGCTGCGGGAGGCGCACGCCACGCTGGCGCAGCGGCTCGGCGGGCCGGTGCGGGCGGTGCACGGGGACGCGCATCCCGGCAACCTGCTCGCCACGCCCGGCGGGCTGCTCTGGAACGACTTCGAGGAGTGCATGGCCGCGCCCGTGGAGTGGGATCTGGCGTGCCTGCTGCGCACGACGCGGCTCGACGGGCGGGCTGCCGTGCGGGCGTACGGGGCCGATCCCGACGGGCCCGGGTTGCGGGCGTTCCTGGCGGCGCGCGGGCTGCAGGGCACGCTGTGGGTGCTGGCCAGGGCGCTGCGCTTCCCCGACCAGGCCGACCGGGCCCGTGCGGTGCTGCGGACCTGGCTGGACGACCCCAGCGGAGCCACCCGCTGAGCTCGGCTCATCCGCGGCTCACCCGCATCGCACCCGATCTCACCCGCGTCTCACACGCGTCTCACACTCGTCTCACACTCGTCTCACACGCGGAAGACGCGGAGCTGGAGAGCGAGCGTGGAGTAGTAGCCGACCAGCGTGGTCAGCTCGAACAGCTCCCGCTCCCCCAGCACCGCGTACTCCTCCTCGTCCAGATCCCCCTCGGCCACCAGAGCGCGGGCCACGCGCAGCACCGCCGCCTCGGCCGGGTCGGCGAGGGTCAGGGGCGAGCCGTCGCGCAGCGCCTGGAGCTGCTCCTCGGTGAATCCCAGCTCGCGGGCGATCGGCTCGTGCGCGGCCCGCTCGAACGCGCTGTCCTGGTGCCCGGCCACGACCAGGATCGCCAGCTCCCGCGCCCGGCCGGTGAGCGTGGAGCGGTAGCGGATGGCGGCCCCGAGCTCCTGGAGCGGGTCGCCGAGGGGCGGGCTGAGCAGCATCGCGTTGAACGGCCCGGTGAGGCCGCCCTCCCCGTCGACCATGAACCGGCCGCGCGGGCCTGAGGTGATCTTGTCGTGGAGCGCCCGGGCCTCCGGGTCCAGCTCCTCCGGTGGGGTCCTGCGCAGGCGTGCCATCCCGCGATCGTAACCGGCCCTTCTCGGCGCCCCCGGCGAGGTGTTCTGTGGAGGCATGACGGTGATGTCCACGAAACGGCTGGAGCTGCGTCCCGCCGGGCTGCGCGATCTCGGCGCGCTCGTGCGGCACTGGAACGACCCGCAGGTCAGGCGCTACCTGTTCGACGACAGGGAGGTCGATCCCCGGCTGGCCGGAAGGCTGCTGCGCGACAGCGAGGCCGACTTCGCGCGGCGCGGGTACGGGCTGTGGCAGGTCTTCCTGGAGGGCGTGCTCATCGGGGTGTGCGGGCTGCGGCGGCACGGCGAGGAGCGGGTGGAGATCCTCTACAGCCTGGATCCCGGGTACCGGGGCGCCGGGCTGGCCGCCGAGGCGGCCCAGGCGGTGCTCGCGGCAGGGCGGCGGGCCCGGCTGAAGGAGATCCTCATCGAGACCGACGACGGGAACGTGACCTCCCAGCGGCTGGCCGAGCGGCTGGGCGCGGTGTTCGAGGGGGTGGAGGGAGGGTTGCGGCGCTATGTGGTGACGCTGACACCCTGACCGGCTGATCACGTCTTCGCGTCGCCGGAGCCCTCCTGGGTGCTGTGCATCGCCGTGAGCGTCTCCTGGACGGTGAGGGTGATGATCTCGTCGTCGCGGGTGGTGAGCGTGCGGGAGCGGCGCAGCTCGGTGCGGACCGTGCGGGTGACGACGTCCGCCGACGGGGTGTCCGTCTTCTTCCTGAGGTCGCGGTAGACGGTCCAGGCCAGGGCGGCGGCGCTGACGATCAGGGAGGCCAGGGCGACCGGGTCCACGTACTGGTCGGGGCGGCGGGCTCGCAGGGCGGTCTCCACGTCGGCGGTGAGGCCGAGGCTGCGGGCGACGGCTCTGGCACCCTCGGCCACCGGGTCGGGCACTGGGTCGGGCACTGGGTCGGGCACGTCAGCTCCTTCTCAGGGTGTCCAGCGATCTGTGCTCGCGGTCGATGTCCGCGCGCATGTCCAGCGACCGCGCGAGGTCGAGCGCCCGGGTGAACCACTGCTCCGCCTCCTGCGGCCGGCCGAGCTGCACCGCCATGACCCCGAGCTGGTGGTAGTTGGCGACGAGGTGGCCGCCGCGATCGAGCTCCTCGTTGACGGTCAGCGCCGCGAGATACCACCGCTCCGCCTCGGCCCAGCGTCGTCGCTCCTGCGCCAGCAGGCCGAGCTGGTGGTAGGTGACGGCGGCATGCGGCCGGTCGCCGGTGTCCTCGTGGACGGCCAGGGACCGGCGATACCACCGCTCGGCCTCGTCCCACCGCTCGCGCTCCTGCGCGAGCACGCCGAGCTGGTGGAAGCAGGCGGCCGTGCCGGCCCGGTCGCCGAGCTCCTCGCCGATGGCCAGCGCCTTGCGGAACCAGCGCGCGGCCTCCTTCCAGCGCCCCCGCTCCTGCGCGCACCGGCCGAGCTGGTGGTAACACCTGCCCAGGCCCGCCCGCTCGCCGCGCTCCTCGTCGATGGCCATGGACGTGCGGTACCACCGCTCGGCCTCGTCCCAGAGCGCCCGCTCCCCCGCCACCACACCGAGCTGGTGGTACAGGCCCGATAACACCCGTTGCCGGTCGGGGCTCGGCGGTTGCCGCTCAAGGTGATCGAGGAGCGCCGTGTACGTCTCGTGGGCCTGGCCGATCCGCTGGGCGAGCACCGATCTGGCCGCCTCGGCGCTCACCACGAAGGCCCAGCATCGACCGGCGGCGCTGCCCAGATCGGGCGGGCTCCCGTCAGCGCCTTCCAGCGCCAGCCGCATGCGGTCGGCCCAGCCCTGCGCCTCCTCGCTGGACCCGCGAATCTCCCAGTACCTGTCCAGCGTCTGGGCGATGCACTGGGCGCGGTCCCAGATCTCCTGCTCGATGGCGTGGGCGAGCATGCTGCCGAGGTTGCGCGCGTGCACCTGCGTGAGCAGGACGCCCGCCCTGGCGCTGCCGCCCGACAGCTCCGGCAGCAGGTAGTCGGCCAGCGCGGAGCAGGTCTGCAACATCGCGTCGAGAGCGGCGGCGTGCTGCTCCGCGAAGGAGCCCTCGGCCCGCCAACGCTGGAGGAGAAATGCGGGCAGAGCTGGATGGATCCGGTACATCCCCCTGCCGAACCGGGTGAGCAGCCCGACGGCGGCGGCGCCGTCCAGGATCCGCGTCCAGTCGCCGGACGTCAGCCCGCGTACCCGTTCCAGCACGTCGGGGATCCCCGACAGCCACTCCAGCAGGTTCGCGTCCACCACGCCGTGGAAGAGCGCGACCACGACCAGGGCCCGCTGGTCGGCCTCGGGCAGGCGCTCGAAGGAGTAGCCGATGCTGGCCGCGAGCGAGGCCAGGCGATCCCCGCCGGCCGGCCCCGGCAGCGGCACGGCGCCGCGCAACCCGGCGAGCAGGGCGGCCGGGCCGGTGGTGGCCAGGTGGGGCAGGACGAGACGCATGCTGAGCGGGTGGCCGTCCAGCCACTCCATCAGCTCGGCGAACGCGGGGCTCTCGCGCCGCCTCCCGGCCTCCGGGAACGGTTCGAGGAGGTGGTCGGCGTACAGGACGGCCTCGTCGGCGCTCAGCCCGTCCACCTCGACGCGCCGCAGGTCGCCGAGCCACTCCTCGGGGTTGCGGCTGGTGATCAGGACCGGGCCGGCCTCGTGCAGGAAGTGCCTGAGCCCGTCCAACTCGGTGGTGGACAGCGGTGGCGTGAGCGGGTCGGGCATCGTGTGCACGGACTCGAAGTTGTCCCAGATCAGCAGCAACCGCCGCTCGCGCAGCAGCCGGCGCACCGCCGCGAGGCGCTGCCCGGCGTCCCTGCGCGCGAAGTCCGTCCCGAAGACCCGCAGGCCGACCTCGTCGACCACGCCGCTCAGCCCGAACGAGGCGACTCCCGGCTCGAAGGAGTGCCAGATCACCCAGTCCGGCCGATCGACCCCGCCCGTGTCCCGCCACCAGCGCCCGAACGCCTTGGCCAGCTCCGTCTTCCCGGCGCCGCCCGGGCCGTGCAGGATCACCACCCGCTGCAGGCGGGCGGCCGATTCGAGCGTGTGGAACAGGTCGTCGCGGCCCACGAACGCGCCGACCGGGGCCAGGTCGTCGTCCGAGGACGGCTCCTCGTGCGGCTGGTCGAGCAGGTCGTGCAGGGACGCGCCCGTGCGTTCGGTGCGGAGATCGGGGAAGCTCACGTCGCGCCGCAGGTAGTGGACGGGCACCAGCCAGTCCTCCAGCGGCAGCCTCCCCTTGGGGCTGGGACGTCCGTCGCGCAGCGCCAGACGGGCACGGCCGGCCGTCACGGCGTCGGCGATCCGGTCGCCGGCGAACAGGCGCTCGTAGAAGGCGGCCATGAACTCGGCCGCCGCGACCGCGTACACGCTGTAGGCCATCGCCACCACGGACGCGGCCCCGCCCTGCGCCAGGTGGGTCGCGACCTGCGCGGACCGGCAGGCGTTGAGCACCACCACCGGCACGCGTCCCTCCGACAGGACCTGCGCCACCTTCTCCGCGGGCACCCGGTCCGGTCCTCCGCTCTCCTGCTCGAACACGACCGCCCCGTCCGAGGCGCCGTGACCGTCGAAGTGCACCACCTGGAAGGGCTCTTCCCGCAGCGTCCGGCGGAGCCGGTCGAGAGTGGGCGGGCGCAGCACGACCAGGTCGACGTTGCCGCGTACCGCGTCGAGCATGCCGAGGAGCGGGCGGGCGATCATCCGGTAGCCCACGTCGTCCCGCCCTTCCGGGCGGGAGATCACTATCAGCACCCGCAGCCGCCCCTCGGCGGCGGGGAACGACCCGCTCAGGTCCTGTACGGGCAGGCTGCGCGTCACCGCGACGCCGTCGAGCACGATCGGCCGCTGCCTGCCGGGATCGCGCATCAGCTCCCACGGCAGCTCCAGCCACCGCGCGGAGGCGGACCGGATCACCACCTCGACCTGGCCGCCCCCGGCCCGCGCCACCGCGTAGGCGGCCCGCGCCTCGGGCGTGCCGAAGACCGCGTGGAACAGGCCCTCCCCCCACGCCGCCAGCCGGGCCGCGATGCCGGAGCCGCGGCCGGCGTACACGGCGTAGGGGTGGTTGAGGTACTCCTCCAGATACCAGCGGAGGTCTTCGAGCGAGCCCTGGTCGAGCGGCAGCACCAGCGGGGCCGGCTCGCCGACGCGCTGCGGCAGCTCGCCGGCCTGCCACATGGACAACGACAGCAGCCCGCCGTCCGCGATGTCCACCAGCAACCGATCGATCATCGGCACACCCGCCCAGGCTGACTGCCTCAAGGCTAGCGTGCCGGATCGTCAGCTCTCCGGGGAAAGCCAGGCCGTGGTGTCGGACGGCAGCAGGCCGTCCACGACCGGGCCGCTGGCCAGCAGAAGCCTGCCCGCCGGCAGCGGCACGGGGTTGGCGCCCAGGTTCGTGACGCAGGTCAGGCCCGAGTCACGGGTGAAGGCCAGCACCTGCTCGCCCAGCGGCAGCCAGGTCAGCGTGCCGTCCCCGAGCAGCTCACGCCGGATGCCCAGCCCCGTACGGTAGAGGTTCAGCATCGACCCCAGGTCCGTACGCTGCGCCTCGGCCGTCAGCTTGCGCCAGCCCTCCGGCTGCGGCAGCCACGGCGTGCCCGTGCCGAAGCCGAACGGCGGCTCCTCGCCCGACCACGGCAGCGGGATGCGGCAGCCGTCGCGGCCCGGGTTCGTGCCGCCGGAGCGGGCGTGCATCGGGTCCTGGCGCACCTCGTCCGGCAGGTCCTCCACCTCCGGCAGGCCCAGCTCCTCGCCCTGGTAGACGTAGACGGAGCCGGGCAGCGCCATGGCCAGCAGCGCCGCGGCCCTGGCCCGGCGGTAGCCGAGCTCCAGGTCCGTCGGGCTGCCGTGCAGGGCGCCGCCGTGGGCGAAGGAGGTGTCGGCGCGGCCGTACCGGGTGACGGGTCTGGTCACGTCGTGGTTGGACAGCACCCACGTCGGCGGGGCGCCGATGGGGGTGTGCGTGGTCAGCGTCAGCTCGATGGACCTGCGCAGGTCGGCGGGGTCCCAGGCGCAGGACAGGAAGTCGAAGTTGAAGGCCGTGTGCAGCTCGTCGGGGCGCAGGTACCGGGCGAAACGCTCCTGGTCGGGGAGCCAGACCTCCCCGATCAGGATGCGCTCGTCGTACTCGTCGGCCACCTCGCGCCACCGACGGTAGACGTCGTGGACCTCGTCGAGGTCTTCGTAGGCGGTGTCGGACTTGATCAGCAGCGCGGCGGAGTCGATGCGCACGCCGTCCACGCCCCGGTCGAACCAGAAGCGCAGCACGTCCTCGAACTCCTGGTGGACCTCCGGGTTGTTCCAGTTGAGGTCCGGCTGCCCGGGGTCGAACAGGTGCAGGTACCACTGCCCGTCGGGCACCTGCGTCCAGGCCGAGCCGCCGAAGATGGACTGCCAGTCGTTGAGCGGCTCGTCGGCGAACCAGAACCGGTCGCGGGCCGCCGGGTTCGCCAGCGCCTCCTTGAACCAGGCGCTCTCGGTGGAGCTGTGGTTCGGCACGACGTCGATGATGACCTTGATGCCGAGCTCGTGCGCCTCCTCGATGAAGCGCTCGGCCTCGCCCAGCGTCCCGAAGACCGGCTCGATGTCGCGGTAGTCCGCCACGTCGTAGCCGCCGTCGGCCATCGGCGACGGGTACCACGGGTTGAGCCAGATGGCGTCGATCCCCAGATCCTTCAGGTACGGCAGGCGGAAGCGCAGGCCGGCGAGATCGCCGGCGCCGTCGCCGTTCCCGTCGGCGAAACTACGCAGGTAGACCTGGTAGATCGCGGCCCCCCGCCACCACGTTTGCGACATGCGCTTATCCCTTGATGCTTCCGGCGGTGAGTCCCGCCATGATGTGCCGTTGGAAGATGAAGAAAACGATGATCATGGGGATGCTGGTGATCAGCAGGCCGCCCATGACCTGGTTCTGGGTGACGGCCCCGGCCGTCTGTGACAGGCCCACGCTGATCGTCATCTTGTCGCTGTCGGTCATGACGAGCAGCGGCCAGACGAAGTCCTTGAACGAGGTGACGATCGTGAAGATCGACACCACGCCCAGGATGGGCCGGGAGACGGGCAGGACCACCGAACGCAGGATCCGCACCGCGCCCGCCCCGTCGATCTGCGCGGCCTCGATCAGTTCGCGGGGAATCGAGTCGAAGAAGCGCTTGAGCAGGAAGATGTTGAAGCCGTTGGCCGCCGCGGGCAGCCACAGCGCCCACGGGTTGTTGAGCAGGCCCAGGTCCACGACCGTCACGTACAGCGGGATGAGCACGACCATCGCCGGGATCATCAGCGTGGCCAGCATCATGCCGAGGATGACGTTGCCGAACATCGGCCGCAGCTTCGACAGCGCGTACGCCGCCGACACGTCCACGGCCATGCACACGATCCAGCCGCCCAGCGAGTAGTAGCCGGTGTTCAGCAGCAGCGTGCCGATGTCGAACAGGTCCCACGCCTCGAAGAAGGCGTCCGGCGTCGGATCGGCCGGGAAGAACGTGGGCGGCATCTGCGCCAGCTCCTCCGGCGTCTTCAGCGCGCCGGTGACCATCCAGTAGAGCGGGAAGACGAACGCCGTCGTGAACAGCACGAGCACCGCTGCCAGCACGAGCCAGTAGATGCGCCGGCCCCACCTGCTGTTGAGCTGGTGCGGCGAGACGATCGTACGGAACTGCACCTCGATCGGCCTCGGCGAGCGCTTCCTGCCCCGCCTGCCCCGGGTAGCCGCCCGGGCTCCGACGGAGATCACGCCTTGTCCTCCCTCGTCAGGCGGAGCTGGAAGGCGGCGAACACGAGCAGCACGATCATCAGCATCATGCCGAGCGCGCCCGCGGAGCCGTAGTCCTGGAGTGTGAACGCGTTCTGGAACATCAGGTACGCGACCGTCACCGTGGCGTTCTCCGGGCCGCCGCCGGTCAGCATGTACGGCTCGATGAACACCTGCATGGTGGCCACGATCTGCAACATCAGCATGAGCAGCAGGATCAGCCGCGTCTGCGGGATCGTGACGTGCCTGATGCGCTTCCAGATGCCGGCCCCGTCCAGCTCCGCGGCCTCGTACAGCTCCGGCGGGATGTTCTGCAGCGCGGCGAGGTAGATCAGCGTCGCGCTGCCCATGTTCATCCAGGTCGAGACGATGACCAGCGAGATCAGCGCGGTCGAGGAGCTGTCCAGCCAGGCCAGCGGCGGCAGGCCGAACACGTCGAGCACCTGGTTGAACAGCCCGGGCCCCGGATCGTAGAACCACCTGAACAGCAGCACCGCCACGATCGGCGGCAGCATGACCGGCAGGTAGACCACGAACCGCAGGTAGGCCCGGGCGTGGCGCAGCTCGTTCAGCACGAGCGCGACGACGAACGGCACGGCATAGCCGCACACCAGTGCGAGGAAGGTGAACTCCAGCGTGTTGAGCCACGCCTCGCCGAAGGCCGGGTCCTGGAACGCCGTCACGAAGTTGTCCAGGCCCACCCAGATCGGCTCGTTGATCAGGTCGGTCTTCTGGAAGCTCAGAATGAACTCCCTGACCATCGGATACCAGGCGAACACCGTGAAACACGCCAGCGCCGCGCACAAGAACCCGTAGGCCGTCAGATTGCGCCTCAAGATCTGCATAGGGTCAGCCCTTGGCCGCCAGCACCGAGTTGGCCTTCGTCTCCGCGTCGGCGAGCAGTTCGTCGATGCTGGCGTCCTTGCGGCTCAGCACGCCCGACATGGCCACGTCGAGGATGGCGTACAGCTCCTGGGCGTGCAGCGGCTCGGCCTTGGGCGGGATCGTGCCGGCTGCCTGGACGTAGGTCTCGTAGTTCGTGACCGGCAGCGAGGCGTTCTTCACGCGGTCGGCCTGGATGGCCTGGCCGGTGGGCGAGTCGCCGTAGACGGCGTTGTCGGGGACGCCGACGGGGTTGCCGAGCGTCTTGCCACGGGCGAAGTCGAAGCGGCCCTTGCCGACGGTGTTGAAGCGGAAGTCGATCCACGCCAGCGCGGCCTTGGCCTCCTCGGGCGTGGCCTTCGGGTTGATCATGAACGCCTCGCCGCCGCTCAGCGACGCCTTCGCCTCGGGGAAGCCGGTGATGCCGTAGTCGGCGACGTTGCCCTTGAACTTGTTGACCACGTCGGTGACCACGTCGGGCGCGCCGAGCATCATGCCGACCTTGCCGCTGCCCATGGCGACCATGAGCGACTCCCAGCCGACCAGGAGCTTGGTGCCCATGCTGTTGTCCACCCAGCGCATGTCGTGCAGGGTCTGCAGCACGGCCTTGCCCTCGGGCGAGTTGAACGCGGCCTTCTTGTTGTCGGGGGTCAGGATGTCGCCGCCGCGGCCGTAGATGGCCTGGGTGAAGTGCCAGCCGCCGGTGTTGCCGCCGGAGTACTCGCCGTACCCGACGTAGCCGGCGCCGAGCCCGGCGATCTTCTTGGCCGCCTCGCGGACCTCGGCCCACGTCGTGGGCGGGGCGTCCGGGTTCAGGCCGGCCTTGGTGAACAGGGCGCGGTTGTAGACCAGGCCGACGCTGTAGTGCACGTTCGGGACGCCGTAGACCTTGCCGTCCCTGGTGACCAGCTCCTTGTGGTCGGAGCGCAGGTCGTTCCAGTTCTTGATCGCGCCGGTGTGCGAGGTGATGTCGAGGGCCTGACCCTTGGAGATCACGTCGTTGTAGTTCGTCACGGGCACCACGAACGCCGTCTCCATCTGGCCGCCCGCCAGCTTGGGGCCGAACGTCTTGGGGTCGAAGCACGGCTGCTGGTCCGTGCTCTTGACCGTCACGCCGGGGTTCGCCTTCATGAACGCCGCCACGTCGTCGTCCCAGGCCTGCCGCTCCTTCGGCGCGGACTTGGCGGGCTGGCAGGCCACCGTGATCGACACGGCCTTGGCGCCGCCGGCGCTGGGGGTGGCGGGCTCGCTGCCTGAGCCGCAGGCGGCGGTGGACAGGGCTAGCGCGGATACGAGCAAGAGTCCCGTGGATCTCTGCATGGTCTGACCCTTCTGATGCGAGGTGCCCACACCATAGGATCCGCGACGTTGGTCCGCAAGATTTCGACTTCGTATTGCAAGATAACGACTATGTTACGCCTGCCGGGGTGCGCGGACACGCGGACCGGCGCGCGCCGGCCGCCCGGCGCGCACGGCACGACCGCACGGCGCGCACAGCACGACCGCACGCGCCCGCACACTGCGCGGACGCGTACCGCACGCCGGTGTCCGCACCACGCCGCACGCCGGCGGCCTGGCCTCATCGATCACCGCGCCCGTGGCGCGGTCGCGTGGGGCCGGGGTCAGGCCCGGGCTCGGGTGGTGGAGGCGCGGACGACGAGCTCGGGCTCGAAGAGCAGCTCGTCCGCCGGCACGACCGCCTTGTCGATCTGGGCGACCAGCAGGTCCACCGCCGCCCGGCCCATCGCGTCGATGGGCTGGCGGACCGTGGTGAGCGGCGGCTCCGTGCAGTTCATCAGGGCCGAGTCGTCGTAGCCGATGACCGAGATGTCGGCGGGCACGGCGAGCCCGGCGCGGCGCGCGGCGCGCACGGTGCCCAGGGCGAGCAGGTCGCTGGCGCAGATGACGCCCGTGACGCCCCGCCTGACCAGGCGGGCGGCGGCCGCGTGCCCGCCCTCCAGGGAGAACATCGTGTGCTCGACCAGCTCGGCATCCCCGCCGGAAGCCTGGAAGGTGCTGAGCTTGCGCCGCGACGGCATGTGGTCCTTGGGCCCGAGCACCATGCCGATCCGCTCATGGCCCAGCGCGCGCAGGTGGGCGATGGCCATCTCGGCGGCCACCACGTCGTCGCACGACACCTGCGGGAAGTCGAGGTGCTGGACGGCGGCGTTGACCAGGACGGTGGGGAGTTTGCGCTCGTGCAGCAGCTCGTAGTGGCCATGGGAGGCGTCGGCCTGGGCGTACAGGCCGCCGGCGAAGACCACGCCGCTGACCTGCTGCTGGAGCAGGAGGTCGACGTAGTCGGCCTCGGAGACGCCGCCGACCGTGCGGGTGCACAGCACGGAGGTGAAGCCCTGCTGGGCCAGCGCGCCGCCGACCACCTCCGCGAAGGCGGGGAAGATCGGGTTCTGCAGCTCGGGGAGCACCAGGCCGACCAGCCGGGCACGGTCGCCGCGGAGCTGGGTGGGACGTTCGTAGCCGAGCACGTCGAGCGCCGTCAGCACGGCCTCGCGGGTCGCGTCGGACACCCCCGGCTTGCCGTTGAGCACGCGGCTCACGGTCGCCTCGCTCACCCCGACCTTCTTGGCCACCTCTGCGAGTCGTCGCGTCATGCGCAAACTATACGGCCTTCCACGCAAGCGCTTGCAACGGCTTACGTGGATCGAACGTCGCGCCTTGCACCGCGCCCACACCGGGCTTCCTGCCGCTTGCCGCTCTCTGACCAGCAACAGAAGACGGTGGAGCACCTTCAGAGTCAGTCAACTGTTTGCGAAATGAAGTCGAAATATTGCGGCTATCTGCTCGACATCCTATGGTTCGGCCATCCGCCTTACCCGAAGGGCCACCCCCATGAGAGCACTGTTAGCCGCCCTTGCGTTACTCATCGGATCCCTCGCCGCACCGGCCGCGCACGCCGCGGCCGACACCAACCTCGCCGCCGGCAAGGCCGCGACCGCCAGCAGCTTCACCGACGTCTACCGAGCCGCCAACGTCACCGACGGCAACCAGGCCACCTACTGGGAGTCGGCCGGCAACGCCTTCCCCCAGTGGATCCAGGTCGACCTCGGCGCCACCGCCGGCGTGAGCAGGGTGGTGCTCAAACTGCCCGCCGGCTGGCCGGCCCGCACCGAGACGCTGAGCGTCCAGGGCAGCACCAACGGCTCCGCCTTCACCACCCTGGCCGCCTCGGCCACCCACACCATCAGCCCGGCCGCCACCATCACCCTGCCGGCCGACAGCACCGCCCGGCACGTCCGCGTGCAGATCACCGCCAACTCCGGCTGGCCCGCCGGCCAGCTCTCCGAGCTGGAAGTCTGGGGCACCACGCAGACCGACCCCGGCCCCGGCCCCGGCGGCGCCAACCTGGCGCTCGGCAAGACGCTGACCGAGTCCGGCCACACCCACACCTACGCCGCGGCCAACGCCAACGACGACAACCTGCAGACGTACTGGGAGGGCGCGGCCTACCCCGCCACGCTGACCGCCCAGCTCGGCGCCAACGCCGAGCTGACCTCCGTCGTGCTCAGGCTCAACCCCGACAGCGTCTGGGGCCGCCGTACCCAGACCCTCCAGGTGCTCGGCCGTGAGCAGTCCGCCGGCTCCTTCACCACGCTGGCCGCCCAGGCGACTTACACCTTCGACCCGGCCACGGGCAACACCGTGACCATCCCGGTCACCGGCAGGGCCGCCGACGTGCGGCTGCAGTTCACCGCCAACTCCGGCGCCCCCAGCGGCCAGGTCGCCGAGTTCCAGATCTTCGGCACCCCCGCCCCCAACCCCGACCTGACCGTGTCGGGCCTGACCTCCTCCCCGGCGGCCCCGGTGGAGACCGACGCGGTGACGCTGTCGGCCACGGTCAGGAACGCCGGCACCGCCGCCTCCGCCGCCACCTCGGTCAACTTCTACGCGGGCACGACCAGGGTGGGCAGCGCCGGCGTGGGCGCGCTGGCCGCAGGGGCGTCCGCCACCGTGTCGGCGAACATCGGGGCCAGGGACGCGGGCACGTACCAGCTCTCGGCCAAGGTGGACGAGGACGGCCAGGTCGCCGAGCAGAACGAGGCCAACAACGCCACGACCGGCACGCTCACCGTCAGGCCCGTCGACACGGCCGACCTGGTCGCCTCCCCCGTCGCCTGGACGCCGGGCAACCCCGCCGCGGGCGCCCCGGTGACGTTCTCCGTCGCGATCAGGAACCAGGGCACCGTGGCCTCCAGCGGCGGCGCGCACGGCATCACGCTGACCGTCATCGACGGCTCCGGCGCCGTCGTCAGGACACTGACCGGCTCCACCAGCGGCGCGATCGCCGCCGGAGCCACCACGAGCCCGGTGACCCTGGGCACGTGGACGGCCGCCAACGGCAGGTACACGGTCAGGACGGTGCTCGCCGACGACGCCAACGAGCTGCCGGTCAAGCGGGCCAACAACACCAGCACGCTGCCGCTGTTCGTGGGCCGCGGCGCGAGCATGCCGTACGACACCTACGAGGCCGAGGACGCCGCCATCGGCGGCGGCGCGGCCCGGGTCGGCCCCAGCAGGGAGATCGGCACGATCGCCGGCGAGGCGTCGGGGCGGCGCGCGGTCACGCTCAACCAGACCGGCGCGTACGTCGAGTTCACCACCAGAGCCGACACCAACACCCTGGTCACCCGGTTCTCGATGCCGGACGCGCCGGGCGGCGGCGGGCTCAACTCCACGCTGAACGTCTACGTCAACGGCTCCTTCCTCAAGGCCGTCAACCTCACCTCGCGCTACGCCTGGCTGTACGGCCCCGAGGCGAGCCCGAACAACAACCCCGGCTCCGGCCCGCCCAGGCACATCTACGACGAGGCGAACGTGCTGCTCGGCACCACCGTCCCGAAGGGCAGCAGGATCAGGTTGCAGAAGGACGCGGCCAACACGCTCAACTACGCGATCGACTTCGTGGACTTCGAGCTGGCCACGCAGGTCGCCAACCCGGACCCGGCGAAGTACGCCGTACCGGCCGGATTCGCCCACCAGGACGTGCAGAACGCCCTCGACAGAGCCCGCATGGACGCCAGTCTGACCGGCGTCTACCTGCCGCCGGGCGACTACCAGACCAACGGCAAGTTCCAGGTGTACGGCAAGACGATCAAGGTCGTCGGGGCGGGCCCCTGGTTCACCAGGTTCCACGCGCCGTCCGGCCAGTCGAACACCGACATCGGCTTCCGCGCCGAGGCCACGGCCAACGGCTCGACGTTCGGAGGCTTCGCCTACTTCGGCAACTACGTCGAGCGCATCGACGGCCCCGGCAAGGTGTTCGACTTCAACAACGTGGCGAACATGACGATCGAGGACGTCTGGATCGAGCACCAGATCTGCATGTTGTGGGGCTCGAACATCGACAACATGACGATCAGGAACTCGCGGATCCGCAACGTGTTCGCCGACGGCCTGAACATGACCAACGGCAGCACCGGCAACCGCGTCACCAACATCGAGACCAGGTCCACGGGTGACGACAGCTTCGCGCTGTTCTCGGCCATCGACAACAACTCCGGCGAGCAGTTCGGCAACGTCTACGAGAACCTGACCTCGCTGCTGACCTGGCGGGCCGCGGGCCTGGCCGTGTACGGCGGCTACAACAACACCTTCAGGAACATCCACGTGGCCGACACGCTGGTGTACTCGGGCGTCACGATCAGCTCGCTGGACTTCGGGATCCCGATGCACGGCTTCGGCGCCAGCCCGCCCACGACGTTCGACAACATCTCGCTGGTCCGGGCCGGAGGGCACTTCTGGGGGCAGCAGACGTTCCCGGCGATGTGGCTGTTCTCCTCCTCCAAGGTGTTCCAGGGCATCCGGGTCAGCAACCTGGACATCGTGGACCCGACGTACAGCGGCATCATGTTCCAGACCGGCTACTCGAACCCCTCGACGCCGCTCAACCCGATCAGGGACACGGTCTTCACCAACGTGTCGATCAGCGGAGCGCAGAAGAGCGGTGACGCCTTCGACGCCAAGTCAGGGTTCGGCATCTGGGTGAACGAGCTGCCCGAGCCCGGCCAGGGCCCGGCCATCGGCTCGGCCACCTTCAACGGCCTGCGGTTCAGCAACAACCACACGAACATCAGGAACACGACCTCGACGTTCACCCTGAACGTCGACTAGAGCTCGGCCCTGGTGGGCAACCCCTGCCAGTCGCTCACGCTGGTCACCGCGGCGGCGCTCAGCAGCGCCCCGCGGTGCAGGCGTTCCTGGGGGATGAGGCCGTCGAGCGCGGCGCTGATGTATCCGGCCGCGAACGCCTCCCCCGCCCCCGCGGTGTCCACCACGGGGACCTGCCAGCCCTGCACGTCGTAGCGCATGCGGTCGGCCCGCACGCTGGCGCCCTTCGCCCCGCGGTCCACCACGACCTCCCGCTCGGGGGTGAGGGCGGGTTTGACCAGGTCGAGCTCGTCCTGGCGGAGGAAGAGCAGGTGCGCCTCGCAGGCCAGCTCGCTGAGCACCTCCTCGGCCTCGCGCACCGAGGGCCACAGCTCCGGGACGTACTCGACGGAGAAGGAGATCGCCACCTCGGCGTTCCTGGCCGCGGTGACGGCGGTGCGCACGGCGTCCAGCGCGTCCCTGCCCAGGGCCGCGGTGAGGCCGGTGACGTGCAGCATCCGGGAGGCCGCGATCCGGTCGATGGGCACGTTGCCCGGCGCGAGCAGCGCGCCTGCGGAGCCGGTGCGGTAGTGCGTCACGGCGAGCTCGCGGCCCACCCGCGACTCCCGCAGGAGCAGCCCCGTGCGCGTGCTCTCGGTCACGCGCACGTCCTCGACGTCCACGCCCTCGCCCCGCAGGACGGTCAGGGCTCTGGCGCCCAGCTCGTCGCCGGCCACCCTGCCCAGGTACGCGCAGCGGTGCCCGAGCCGTGCCAGGGCGATGGCCAGCGTGAACTCGGGCCCGCAGACGTCCAGTCTGGCCTCGTTCTCGTGGCGGACCCGGCCGCTGGAGACCACCCCCAGCGGCTCGCCCAACGTGTAGACGTCCGTCATGGGGCCGACTGTATCCGGTCAAGTCAACCCAAAACCGATTTTTCCGCATAACTGCTGGTTAAGACCGTGATCAAATATTTTCTGTAACTTTAGCCAACCTTTTCCCTTGATCGTGCCTCAAAGTAGTAGAGGGAGCCGGCCCCCCCGAAGCCGGCTCCGAAGTCAATACGGGGAGAGGAATCAGCACCCTCATGAAGAAGATCGCAGTAGGTATCCTTTCCGCCACCATCGGCGGTGCCATGCTGGTGTCGGGCGCGGGAATCGCCTCCGCCGCCACCAAGGCGGACACCCAGCTCGTCATCCGCGACATCAGCCCGAACCCGGTCGTGGTCAAGAAGGGCTCCGAGACGACGGCGTACTTCGACGTCGGCGCCAGCTCCGACGTCCAGAAGGTCGAGCTCAGCGTCGCTCCCGCGGAGAGCAACTTCCGCACGATGCGGGGCAAGGACATCAAGGACCTCGAGGGCTGGCGCTGGGCCATCGGGTTCAACGAGAACGACTACGCCGGCAAGTGGAAGGCCACCGCCGTGGCCTTCGACAAGGACGGCAAGGAGATCGCCAAGGACGACGCGTTCTTCTCGGTCGAGGTCGAGAAGGGCAAGCTCGACACCACGATCGCCCGCTTCAGCGCCGACCCCTCCAAGGTCCGCAAGGGCAAGTCGATCTACTTCTCCGGCCGTCTCCTGGTTGACGACGACGGCTGGGAGGGCGTCCGCGGCGAGAAGGTGAACATCTACTACAAGGCCAACTACCGCAGTGGCTGGAAGTGGGTCGCCTCCGACTGGACCAGTCGCGGCGGCAAGTTCTACGCCAAGACGAAGGCCTACAAGAGCGGCACCTTCCGTGCCGTCTACAGCGGTGACGACGAGCTCGAGGGCGCCAAGAGCCGCTCGGACTACGTGCGCGTCTACTCCTGGCGCCGGTAGTCTCACCAGCTACTGAATCACCACGCTGAGGCCCAGCCCTTCGGGGCTGGGCCTCCGGCTTTTTCGCCTTCGCAGGTTTAGCGATCACGCATTCGCCGCATGGGAAGTCCCATTGCGTTGATCGAACCCCCGAAGGAGCCCACGCATGCCGCATCCCGTGATCGCCCTCGTCCTGAGCATGACGAGCACGATGGGAGCGGCCCCCTCGCCGGAGCTGACCGTACGGTACGAGCGCCCCGACTCACCCCGCGCCGAGCGGGCCCAGCGGCTGCTCAAGGACAGCGACGCGCTGAAGACCCGCGTCCGGCTCCCCGAGCCGATCACGGTCGTCGCCCGCGACTGCGACGCGCCGAAGGCCGGCTGGGACCACGGCAAGCGCCGGATCACGATCTGCTACTCCCTGGTGGACCGGGTGAACCGCACGATCAAGGGCATCTCCCAGACCGAGGAGACCGGCGAGAAGGCCGCCGGGGCGCGCGTGCGCGGCGCCCTGTCCGTGCTCTTCCACCACCAGCTCGGCCACGCCCTGACCACGCTCAACGGCATGACCGACGGCGAGGCGCAGGCCGACCGGTTCGCCGCGCTGACGCTCACGGCCGACACACCCGGCCGGGTGGTGGCCGCCGCCGAGGCCCGGCACCTGCTCGCCGGGCACGCCGGCCTCGGCCACCTGTCGGGCATGGCGGAGTCGGCCACGTTCGCCTGCCTGCT
Organism: Nonomuraea thailandensis; assembly: GCF_024172165.1. Lineage (GTDB taxonomy): Bacteria > Actinomycetota > Actinomycetes > Streptosporangiales > Streptosporangiaceae > Nonomuraea > Nonomuraea thailandensis. Next base: position 8,379,717 of record NZ_JAMZEB010000002.1, read on the forward strand.
CTACGGCGCCGACCCGGGCAGGTACGGCAGGATCGCCAAGGGTGGCTGGGTGCCGGCCGGGCGCGCGCCGTCCTGCGCAGACGAGTACAGCAGGGTCCGCTCCGCCATCGGCGATAGAGTCAAGACCTGAGGGGTAGCGGTCCGGGTATGGCCCACGACCTGCTCAAAGACCTCGACCCGTTCGACATCCTCGACACCGAGGCCGCCCGGCTCGACCGGTACTTCTCCGGCCTGGACGACGCCGGCTGGCGGCGGCCGTCCCGGTGCGACGGCTGGTCGGTCCGCGACGTGCTGGCGCACCTGGCGGGCGAGGAGCTGTACAACCACGCCTGCCTCGACGGGACCGTGGAGGAGCTGATGGACCGGCTGTCCGACGCGGGCATCGGCGGCTACAACGACTTCAACGAGTGGTGCGTGCGCGAGCGCGCGGCCCTGCCCGTGGACGAGGTCCTGGCGGAGTGGCGCACGAAGAACGGCGAGACGCGCGAGCGCATGCGGGCGCTGGGCCGCCACGCCATGCTCGACACGATGGCCGGGCCCTACCCCGTCGGGCAGCAGGCCTTCCACTACGACTCCGAGTACGCCACCCACGCCGACGACGTGGGCGCGCCCGTCGCCGAGGACGAGGCCGACGACCGGACCCTGTGGCGGGTGGCGGTCGGCCGGTTCGTGCTGGCGGAGCAGGACGCCAAGGTGCAGGTCGAGCAGACGGCCGACGAGATCTTCGCCGCCGTGGACGGGGTCACCGCCAACCTGTCGTACCCGGAGTTCGTCGAGGCCACGGTGGGCCGGGTGCCCGCCTCGCACGACCTCGACCCGCGCATCGCCTCGGCACTGAGGTGCCTGGCCTGAGGAGGAGGTCATGTGGCTGCGTAACCGCGAGGGGACCGAGCCGGTGACGGCCCGCAGCCCGCTGGGCGCCCGGCGCGTCCTGTCGATCGTCGCCCTGGTGTTCGGGATCGTGGCGGCGGTGATCTGCACCGTCATGGCCATGCGGACGGGGGAGGAGGTGTGGCGCTGGGAGGCCGCCATCGCCGCCCTGGTGGCGCTGTGCGCCGCCACCAGCCTGGTGGTGCTGCGGCACCACCGCTCAGGTCGTCAGAACGGCCAGCAGCAGTAGAACGATCACCACCGCGGCCGCCCAGAAGAGCACCCGGACGTGGGCCAGCGCCCACATCCGCCACCGGTCGCCGGACGGCTGACCGGGCGGCGGCTCGCTGCCTGCCTCGATCTGGTTGATGGCCGCGACGCGCCTGGCCAGCTCGGGGTCGTCCCGCTCGAGGGCTCGCTCGATCTCGGCGAGAATACGGCGCTCCCTTCCGGAGAGACTCATCGCACCACCACTGCTCTCACGCCGGTGACCTTCTCTTACCCACCGGTAGGCCCCGCATACCGGGGTGTTGACCCGGGCTTGGTGATCACGCACTGTGGTGGGATCGGAACTCTGGATGATGAGGGCATGTCCACACCGCGGCAGCGTTACCGGGAGCAGGTCAGGAGGGAGATCAAGCAGGCCGCGCTGGCCCGGATCGGCGAGGGCGAGCCGCTGAGCCTGACGGCGGTGGCCAGGCGCCTGGGCATGACGGGGCCCGCCCTCTACAAGTACTTCGCGAGCCGCGACGAGCTGCTCGCCGAGCTGGTCCGGGACGGGCTGGGCGAGCTCGCGGCGGCGGTGCGCGCCGCAGCCGCGCCGCAGGGCGGGCCGCGGGAGCGGCTGCACACGCTGGCGCGGGCGTTCTACGACTGGGCCGTGGCGCACCCCGGCCTGTTCCTGCTCGTGTCCTCGGCGCCCACCCCGGCCGGCGCCGAGGAGGTGCTCAGGCCGTTCCTGCCGGTCTTCGCGCAGGGGCGGCCGGCGCGCGCGGTGGACGGGCTGCCCGGCTGGGCGCACGTGCCCGGCGGCGACCCGGCGGCGGCGCTGACCGGGGCCGTGCTGGTGTGGACCAGGTTGCAGGGGGTGCTGAGCGTGGAGCTGCGGGGCCCGTTCGCCGGGATCGGGGCGGCGCTGCTGGCGGCCGAGATCGACGCGCTGGCCGACACCATGGGCCTCTAGCGCCCTCTAGTGCGGGAACGCTTTCGGCGGCCGGGGCGTGACCTCGTCGCGGAACCGCTCGATGACGGAGTGGACCTGACGCATGAGCACGGTGTCCTGGAGGCGGTCCAGGTACAGCGAACGCCTGGCCAGCGCGTCCAGGTCCACGGCGAAGTAGATGGCCATCAGCGGGTTGACGAACAGCTCGCTGCCCCTGGTCCTGTCGGTGAAACGCACGTCCCCGAACTCGCCGCGCACCGCCGCCGCGATCGAGCCGTTCACGATGCTCGGGTAGGCGGGCAGCTCCGCCTGGGCGTGGGCGACGGCGTCGAGGTAGAGCGCGCCCGCCTTCGTGGACCGGGAGACGGAGAACGCGCCGAGGTAGGCGCCGTCGCGTTCGAGCGCCGCCAGGTTCTCCAGCACCTGCACGTGGTTGACGCCGTGATAGGCGTCCACGCCGAAGCCCAGGCAGGCCACGATCTTCTCGGGCACGTCGAGGGCGTGCGCGGCGGCCAGGCTCGTCATGTCGTCGGCCGGGGTGCCGAGGCCGGCCTCGTCGCCGCGCATGAGGATGTCGGTGCCGCCGTCCACCAGGACGACCGCGTCCAGGCCGAGGTGCTCGGCGAGCCTGGCGTACGCGGCGCGCAGCGGCCGGACGCCGACCTTGGGGAAGGCGTAGACGGTGGAGGGCAGGCCGTGCGCGGCCAGCCAGCGGGACAGGCACCCCTCGGGGAAGTACCAGTCGCGGGCCTCGGTGTCCGGGCGGATCTCCGCGACGTCCTCGCACAGCCAGACGTCGAGGTCGAGGGCGTCGAGGTGGCTGAACGACAGGTTCGCCAGGTGCACCTCCTTGCCCGCCTCCTGCAAGGAGAGGGCGAGGGGCAGCCCGGCGTACACGTCGGAGCCCCCGCCCGCGCCGGCGACGAGGATCCGGCGGGAGCTCGCGAGCCGGGCGGACAGGGGCGTGTCGAACATGTGTCACATCTTGCCGCAGCAAGATCCGGTCAGCGGGTCTTTCCGTAGCGCTGGTTGAAGCGCTCGACGCGGCCCGCGGTGTCGAGGACGCGGCCACGGCCCGTGTAGAAGGGGTGGCTGGCGGACGAGACGTCCACGTCGACGACCGGGTACGTCCTGCCGTCCTCCCACTCGATCGTCCTGTCGCTGGTCAGGGTCGAGCGGGTGAGGAAGGCGAAGCCGACGCTCGGGTCACGGAAGACGATCGGGCGGTACTGGGGGTGCAGGTTCTTCTTCATGGTCCCTGCAACCGAGCGACAACGGTTTTCATTCCCTCGCTTCCGGGTCGAGTCCGAGCACGGTACGGCCGCCGTCCACCGGGATCGTCGCGCCGTTGACGAAGGCGGCGTCAGGAGAGAGCAGGTGGGCCACCACGGAGGCCACCTCGGCCGGGGTGGCGACCCGGCCCAGCGGATGCAGCCTGGCCAGCTCCGCCTCCATCTCCGGCGTGCGCTGCTCCTCGTAGCGCCCCGTGGCCACCGAGCCGGGGGCCACGGCGTTGACGCGGATGCCGTGCCTGCCGTACTCGACCGCGAGCGCCCTGGTCAGGCCCTCCGTCGCGGCCTTCGCCGTGGAGTAGGGCAGGCTGCCGGGCACGGCCCTCGTGGCCTGGTGCGAGGTGACGTTCACGATGGCGCCCGGGGTGCCGGCCTCCAGGAAGTGGCGCACGGCGGTGGCACAGCCCACCACGGCCAGGTCGAGGTTGGCCGCGATCAGCGCCCTGACCTCGGAGATCGGGGACGAGTGCACGGAGGCGTCCCGGAAGACGGCGGCGTTGTTGACCCAGCCGGCCAGGGTGCCCGACTCCTGGGCCAGGTCGGCGGCCCAGGCGGCGACCTCCTCGTCCGCCGCGTCGCCGATCACCGGGACGACGCGGGGGCCGGCCCGGTCGAGAGCGTCCTTGTCGCGCTCGACGGCCACCACGACGTTCCGGTCCCCGAGGAGCCGTTCCACCACGGCCCTGCCGATGCCGCGCCCGCCTCCGGTCACCACATACGAAAGAGTCATGATCCGACGTTATGACGACGAGAAGGGAAATCGTGGGAATTATTCGGTGGCGAAGTGACCTTTATCACCGTATTTACGGCAAGTGAACGGGAACAAATCAAGGCGTGATCGCCACCGCAGGACCGAAAGCTCCGGCGCGAATGATCGGCGCACTCGCGATCACCCAGACCGCCGGATACGGCATTCTCTATTACGCGTTCTCCGTGTTCATCCCACCCATGTCGCGCGAGCTCCAGGCCGGGGTCGCGCAGCTCACCGGCGCGATCACGCTCTCCGTGCTCGTGTCGGGACTCGTCGCTCCGCTCATCGGACGCTGGCTCGACCGGCGCGGCGGGCGGGGGCTGATGACGGCCGGGTCCGTGCTGGGCGCGCTGGCGGTGCTGGCCTGGTCGCAGGTGCGCTCGGTGGTGCAGCTGTACCTCGTGTGCGGGGTGCTGGGCGTGGCGTCGGCCATGGTGCTGTACGAGGCGGCGTTCGCGGTGATCGTGGCCTGGTTCGACGCGACCCGGCGGGCGCGGGCGCTGCTGGCGGTGACGGTGGTGGCCGGGTTCGCCTCCAGCATCTTCCTGCCGCTGACAGGGCTGCTGGTGGAGCTGTACGGGTGGCGGCAGGCGCTGGTCATCCTGGCCGTGGGGTACGCGCTGACCGCCGTCCCCCTGCACGCCCTGGCCGTGCGCGGCCGGGCCGCGCCCGCCCACGTGGACCGGCGGGAGATCGTGGGATCGGCGCTGCGCGAGCGGCCGTTCTGGCTGCTGGCGGCGGCCTTCCTGACGCAGACAGGCGCCGTGGCGGTGATGGGGGTGCTGCTGGTCACGTACCTGATCGCGCTCGGGCATCCGCCCGTGTTCGCGGCCGGGGTGGCCGGGCTGCTCGGGGTGCTGTCGGTGACCGGGCGGCTGGTGACCACCGGGTTGCAGGCGCGGTGGCCGGTGGCGCTGATCACGGCCGTCATGTTCGGGCTGCAGGGGCTGGCGGCCGTGCTGCTGCCGATGGTCGGGCGCGGGGCCGTCGGGGCGGTGGTGGCCGTGGTGCTGTTCGGGCTGGGGTTCGGGGTGGGCACGATCGCGCGGCCCGCGCTGCTCGCCGACCGCTACGGGACGGCGGCGTACGCGTCGCTGAGCGGGGCGCTCGCTATGCCGATCTTGGTGGCCAAGGCCGTGGCGCCGCTGGTGGCGGCCGGGATCGCGCAGGTGGCGGGGTATCCGGCGGTGATGGGGGTGGTGGCGGCGGCGTGTGCGCTGGGGGCGTTGTCGCTGGTGGTGTACGACAGGTCGCGCGCGGCGGCGGCCCAGGGACAGTGAGAGCCCGCCGGGGAGAGCCACCGCACGCCCGGAGGCGGCGGGACTACGGCCGGACTGCGGTCGGCCCGACCACGGCCCGCCGGACTACGGTCGGCCCGACCACTTCCCGCCGGACTGCGGTCGGCCGGACTGCGGTCGGCCGGACTGCGGTCGCCGGGCCTCGGTCGGGACGGCGGTGGGCTGGGGCCGTCTTCGGACGGGGGCGGGCTGTCGGTGAGGGCGGCTACGATCGCCAGAGGCACGCGGGCGAGCGCCGGTGCTGCCTCTCTCCGCCATCGGCGGAACTGACGATCCGCACACCCCCGAACACGTAAGGTAGCCGCATGGATACCCCCACCGAGGTTCTGAACCGCGTGTTCGGCTACGACTCGTTCCGGGCGGGTCAGCAAGAGATCATCGACCACGTCGTGGCCGGCGGTGACGCGCTCGTCCTGATGCCCACCGGCGGCGGCAAATCGCTCTGCTACCAGATCCCCGCCCTGGTGCGCAAAGGCGTGGGGGTCGTCATCTCACCTCTGATCGCCCTGATGCAGGACCAGGTCGACGCGCTGCGGGCGCTCGGCGTGCGGGCGGGGTTCCTCAACTCGACGCAGGGCTTCGACGAGCGGCAGCTCGTGGAGGCGGAGTTCCTGTCCGGTGAGCTCGACCTGCTCTACCTCGCCCCCGAGCGGCTGCGCGTGGACGCCACGCAACGGCTGCTGGCCAAGGGCGACATCTCGGTGTTCGCCATCGACGAGGCCCACTGCGTGGCCCAGTGGGGTCACGACTTCCGCCCCGACTACCTGGAGCTGTCCAAGCTGCGCGAGCTGTGGCCGGAGGTGCCGCGCATCGCGCTGACGGCCACCGCCACGCCGTCCACGCATTCCGAGATCTCCTCCCGGCTCGGCCTGGAGCAGGCCCGCCACTTCGTGGCCAGCTTCGACCGGCCCAACATCCACTACCGCATCACGTCCAAGAGCGAGCCCAAGCGGCAGCTCCTGGAGTTCCTGCGCACCGAGCATCCCGACGAGTCCGGCATCGTCTACTGCCTGTCGCGCTCCTCGGTGGAGAAGATCGCCGAGTTCCTGGCCGACAACGGCATCGCGGCGGTGCCGTACCACGCGGGGCTCGACGCCCGCACCCGCGCCCTGCACCAGGCCCGCTTCCTGCGCGAGGACGGGCTGATCGTGGTCGCCACGATCGCCTTCGGCATGGGCATCGACAAGCCCGACGTGCGCTTCGTGGCCCACCTCGACCTGCCCAAGTCCGTGGAGGGTTACTACCAGGAGACCGGGCGCGCGGGGCGCGACGGGCTGCCCGCGACCGCGTGGATGGCGTACGGGCTGCAGGACGTCGTGCAGCACCGCCGCATGGCGATGGAGGGCGACGACGCCCACCGCCGCCGCCAGGTGCTCCACCTCGACGCGATGCTGGCGCTGTGCGAGACCGTGAGCTGCCGCCGCATGATGCTGCTCGACTACTTCGGGCAGAAGGGGTCGCAGCCGTGCGGCAACTGCGACACCTGCCAGACGCCTCCCGAGTCCTGGGACGGCACGATCGCGGCGCAGAAGGTGCTGTCCACGGTGCTGCGGCTGCTCAAGGAGCGGCGGCAGCAGTTCGGCGTGGGGCAGGTGGTCGACATCCTGGTCGGCAAGAAGACCGCCAAGGTGCTCCAGCACGGGCACGAGAGCCTGAAGGTGTTCGGGGTGGGCGCCGACCTGGGCAACGCGGAGTGGCACGGGGTGGTGCGGCAGCTCCTGGCCCAGGGCCTGCTCGCGGTCGACTCCGACCACGGCGCGCTGGTGCTGACGGACGACAGCGCGGCGGTGCTGCGCGGCCAGCGCGAGGTGCGCCTGCGCCGCGACGCCCACCGCCCCGCCCGCGCCAGGGCCTCCACCGGCGCCAAGTCCGCCCAGCCCGCGGTGGAGCTGCCCGCCGAGGCCGCTGCGGTCTTCGAGCGCCTGCGCTCCTGGCGCGGCGCCACGGCCAAGGAGCAGGGCGTGCCCGCCTACGTCATCTTCCACGACGCGACCCTGCGCGAGATCGCCACCCAGGCGCCCACGTCGCTGGCGGAGCTGAGCAGGGTGAACGGCGTCGGCGAGAACAAGCTGGCCAAGTACGGGGAGCAGGTGCTGCACACGCTTCACGGGGGCGACGCGCCGCCGGAGCAGCCGGAGACGGGCGAGCAGACCCTCCTCTGACGCCCTGCGGACCCTCGCCTGACGGTCTCCCCCGAACGCCACGGCAGGCCGCCGCCGACTTCGGCAGATCACCGGCGGCTTCGGGAGGCTACCGGCAACTTCGCCGTCACCGACGACTTCGGGGGACCGTCGACGACTGCGGAGGCCACCGTCGATCGTGCCGGTCACGGTGCCGGTGGTGGTGGCGACGGCCGCACGAAGAACGGTCGTCGCCACCACGTTGATCGGCCTGTCCGCGGCGATCGCAGGTGCGCCGCCTCGCGGATCGGCCGGAAGCTTTCGTCCCCTGGCACGGCGTGGTCCGCGTGACCGGCCGGCCATTACCGATCTTCTCACCGTATCGGGCATGACGTCGCGGGTTCCGCCAAGTGTGGTGCCGCGATCTCAGGTCTGACATTGCCGTACAGGGTGATCGTACGGCTTGGGAGCGGCGGATGTGAGTGCGGGCGGTCGCTCAGTTCTGCACGGGCCAGCCGGGATTACGGCCGAGGTGGGCGAGGAGGTGATCCTGGATGGGCGCGGACATGGGCACGCTCACCGCACGGGCGAACCTTTCGGGGCGGTCGGCGCGGGTGACGAACAGGTGGGCCAGGTCCAGCAGCTCCTCCGCCAGGAGTGGCGGGATCGGGTGGTGCTCGCCGCAGGCCCTGGCCACGTCCCAGGCGTGCGCGGTGATCTCGATGGCGCCGGCCGCGGCCACCATCGGGCTGGTCAGGTGGCGGTCGTGGATGGTGACGAGGTCGGCGGTGGTCGCGGCGATCCACTGGCCGAGGACCTCCGTGGCACTGTCCCTGAGGACGAGGGCGGGGTTGCGCGTCCACAGCTCCGGCGCCGGCGTCAGCCAGCCCGCAGCGGCGGCGGCATTCGTCCCACGCCCGGCAGGCAGACCGGCTGCGCGATCGCATGCGAGCGAAGCGGCCGCGGCGGAAGTCCCAGGCCCGGCGGGCGGGACGGGTGCCGCGGTGCGGGCGGGCGGGGTGGCAGTCCCAGGCCCGGCGGGCGGGACGGGGGCCGCGGTGCCGGCGGGCGGGGTGGCAGTCCCCGGCCTGGGGGGCGGGGCGGGGGCCCTGGTGCGGGTGGGCGTGGGGCGGGTGGGCGTGGGGCGGGTGGGCGGGGTGGGGGTCAGGGGGTCGGGGCCGGTTCGGATGTGGCCGGCGGCGGCCTCGTGCAGGGTCTGGAGGGAGTCGCCCAGGTGGTGGAGCAGTTGCTGGAGGTTCCAGTCCGCGCAGGGTGTGGGGCGGCAGAGCGCCGCGGGGGTCACGATGCGCAGGCTGCCGAGCGCGTAGTCGATCGCTCGCTCCAGCAGCGCCACGCCTGCCGTCAGTGCACGTTTCTGATCGCTCATGTCGCCTCCTCGTGAATGGAGACCCCGGGGAAGGTGAAAAGTCATCGCCTCGCGCGAGCGCCCGGAGCCGGACGGGACGCGGGAGGGCCCTGTTCGTCCGGAGGGTGCGCCGTACTCTGGGGCGGAGCGGAAGGATCTGTCATGGGGATGCTCAGCAGATTGTTCGACCGGCTCCTCGGCCTGCCCGAGGCCACCACTCCCGACCTCGAGATCGCCCGCGACCTGCGCGTTCCGATGCCCGACGGGGTCGTGTTGCGCGCCGACCGTTACCGGCCGCGCGGGTCGGAGCCGCTGCCGGTGGTGCTGATCCGCACGCCGTACGGAAAGCACAAGCTCGACGCCAGAGGGACGGCCCGGGTGCTGGCGCGGCGCGGCATGCAGGTCGTGGTGCAGGACGCCAGGGGCACGTTCGGCTCGGAAGGCCGGTTCTCCGCCTTCCACCAGGAGAAGGAGGACGGCCTGGCCACGGCCGCCTGGCTGCGGGAGCAGCCGTGGTGCGACGGGCGGCTGGCGATGGCCGGGGCCAGCTATCTCGGGTTCACGCAGTGGGCGGTCGGGCCGTACCTCGATCCGCCGCTGGAGGCGATGTGCCTGGGGGTGACGTCCAGCGAGTTCAGGACGACGTTCTATCCGGGCGGCGTGTTCGCCCTGCACAACCTGCTGACCTGGGCGGCGCTCATCGGCACGCAGGAGGAGGCGCCGCTGGGCGGGCTGCTGCCCGATCCGCGCAGGGAGAGCCGGTTGCGGCGGGCCATGGCGCACGTGCCCATCGGCAGGTCGGACGTGGCCGCGATCGGGAAGCGGGTGCCGTTCCTGCGGGAGGCCGCCGCGCACGCCGGGGCGGGCGACACCTTCTGGGCGGACGTCGACAACAGCGCCGCCGCGGTCAAGATGACGACGCCGACCAGCATGGTCACCGGCTGGTGGGACCTGCTGCTGCCCGCGCAGCTACGCGACTACGCCGCGCTGCGCGAGGCCGGGCGGCGCAGCCGCATCCTGATCGGCCCGTGGGCGCACGACCTCGGCGCGTTGCGGGCGCTGCTGTCGGAGGAGGTGTCGTGGCTGTCGGCGCACCTGCTCGGCGACACCGCCCAGCTCCAGCGCTCCCCCGTGCGCCTCTACCTGCAGCGGGCCGGCCGCTGGCTGGACTTCGAGCAGTGGCCGCCGCCGCAGTCGGCGCCGACCCCGCTGCACCTGCTGCCGTACGGCAGGCTCGGCTGGAGCGCGCCCGGCGAGAGCGCCCCGGACGTCTTCACCTACGATCCCGCGCGCCCCACCCGCTCGGTGGGCGGGCCGCTGCTCGACATGCGCGAGTCCAGGCAGCGCGACAACCGCGCCATCGAGGCCCGTCCCGACGTGCTCGTCTACACGGGCGCGCCGCTCCCCCGCCCTCTCGACCTGATCGGCCCCGTCTCGGCCACCGTGCACGTGCGGACCGACACGGGGCACGCCGACGTGTTCGTCCGGTTGTGCGACGTGGACCCGGCCGGGGTCTCGCGCAACGTCACCGACGGCATCCTGCGGCTGCCCGCCGGGAGCGAGGGTGTGATCGAGGCCGAGGTGGAGTTGCATCCGACGGGGTACCGGTTCCTGCGCGGGCATCGGCTGCGGGTGCAGGTGGCGGGTGGGGCCTTCCCGCGGTTCGCCCGCAATCACGGGACCGGCGAGCCGGTGGGTGAGGCGGTGCGGACGCGGCCGACGCGGTTCGAGATCTTCCACGACGCCGTGCGGCCGTCGGCGCTCATGTTGCCCGTCTTCGAGGGCCGGTAGGGCGGCCTGGAACCTTCCGCTCGTGGCTCGGGTAATGAGGGCGAGGAGGTTCGATGCGGTTGATGAGGGTGTGGGCCGGGGTGGCGGCATCGGTGGTCGTGGTGATGGTGGGCGGCGGGTGTGCGGGCGGAGCTCCCGCCGGCGGCGGCGCGCCGGTGCCCACCGGCGGCCGTGCGTCCGGCCCGGCCGGCGGTGGTACGTCCGCGCCCGACGATGGCGGTGCGTCCGGCCCGGCCGGGGGCGTGCGTACGAGCCCGGGTAACGGTCAGGAGGCGAGCCCGGGTGCCGGTGAGGAGGCGAGCCCGCGTCCTGCTGCCACCGGCGCTGGGTGCAACGGCACGGCGGTGTTCGAGGGGGACGGGTTTCCCGAGGTGCGGGGGACGGCTCGGGACGCGGAGCTCTGGGGGCTGCTGTTCGTCCGGGCGACGCCTCTCAGCGCGGGCGACGAGGTCAAGATCGTATGGCGGATGACCGGAGAAGGGCCGCTGCGGATCAGGGCCGTCCATCCCGACGGGACGGCCGCCGAGCGGGTCTGGGGGCCTGAGGAGCATGGGGGATCGAGCTGGCGGCGGCCCGGGCAGGAGTGGGGCACCGGGTTCGTGTTCCCGAAGCCGGGCTGCTGGAAGATCGAGCTGTCCCGTAGCCGGGGGTCGGGCCACGTGTGGCTGCCCGTCCGCTGACGTGCCGCCACCGCCGGGGACGGCACGTCAGCGACGCAGGGGGCGACACGTCAGCAACGCAGGAGGCGGCACGTCAGCGACGCAGGGGGCGGCGGGTCACGGTGCGGGCAGGGTGCGGTCGATGAAGGACGTGACGTCGTCGAGAACCTCGTCCTTGTTGGTCTCGTTGAACACCTCGTGCCGGGCCCCGGGATAGATCTTCTCCGTCAGGTCGCTGCCGCTGACCGCCGCGATGCCGGCACGGCTGCCGGGCAGCGGCACGAGCTGGTCGTCGTCCCCGTGCACCCACAGCGTGGGCAGCGCGCCGAACGTGCCGCCCTTGGCGATGGCGTCCAGCGTCGTCGCGAACGCCTCCAGCGTCACGCGCTTGAACGGCCCGTGCCACACCAGCGGATCGGCCGCGTACGCGGCGCCCACGGAGAGGTCGCGGGAGAGCGTGCCCGGGTCGATCGGCACGTCCGGCGGCTCCTCGAACGCCAGCAGCCCCGGCACGACCGCCCATTCCCCGATCACCGGCCCTGACAGGACGAGCGCGGTCAGACCCGAGGCGTACCGCTGGGCGTAGCGGGCCGCGATCATGCCGCCCATCGAGTGGCCGATCAGCACGACGGGCACGCCGGGGTGCTCGGCCCTGGCGTGCTCCTCCACGGAGTGCACGTCGGTGACCACGTCCTCGAAGTCCTCGACGAGCACCCTGTCACCTTCGGACTTGCCGTGCCCCATGTGGTCGAGCCCGTAGACGGCGGCGCCGTGGCGGACGAGCCGGTCGGCCACGTACTCGTAGCGGCCGATGTGCTCGCCGTACCCGTGGACGAGGAGCGCGAGGTATCGCGGCCGCTCGTGGGGCCATTCGCGGGCCGTGTTTCGGCCCCTCGTGCCGGTGAAGGTGCGCTCGCGTGCTTCCGCCATGCTCACTCCTAGCTCGAAAGTGAGGTGAGCGTACGCCACGGAAGGCGACGGCCGCGACGTCCGAAAACCGTCGACCTTCCGGCGCTCTCCGGTGTTGAAGAGGGTATGGACATCTACACCACGATCGACAGCCCACTGGGTGAGATCCTGCTCGCGGGGGACGGCACGGCACTGACCCGCGTGTCGTTCGACGGGGCCGCCTCAGGGGCCGGGACGAGGCCAGGGCGTGAGCCGGGCGCGTTCGCCGAAGTGGAGCGGCAGCTCGGCGAGTACTTCGCGGGTGAGCGCACCTCCTTCGACCTGCCGCTCGGGGCGCGCGGCACCGCGTTCCAGGAGCGGGTGTGGGCGGAGCTGGCCGGGCTCCCGTACGGAACCACGATCAGCTACGGCGCGCTGGCCGCCCGAGTCGGCGCGCCCGCGGACCGGATCCGCGCCGTGGGCGCGGCCGTCGGCGCGAACCCGCTGCTCGTCCTGCTGCCCTGCCACCGCGTCGTCGCCGCCGACGGCGCCCTGACGGGGTACGCGGGCGGCCTCGAACGCAAGCGTGCGCTGCTCACGCTCGAAGGCGTCCTGCAGCCCCAGCTCTGGAGCACGCTGTGAGCGCCGGGGAGCGGGCCGGCGACAGGGCCGGGCAGGGGTCCGGCGAAGGGACCAGCGGACGGGCCGACGAAGGCGCCGGCGCAAGGGCTGTCGAAGGGGCGGGTGAGACGAAGGTGGCGGCGGCCGACTGGGAGAGGCTGGCGGCCGAGCTGGACGCGTACGGTTGCGCGCTGACGCCGCGGCTCCTCACGCCCGAGGAGTGCGCGGAGATCTCCGGCCTGTACGACGAGGCCGGGTTCTTCCGCTCCACCGTCGACATGGAGCGCCACCGGTTCGGGGCCGGGCAGTACCGCTACTTCGACCACCCGCTCCCGCCCCTGGTGCAGCGGCTGCGGGCGGCGTTCTACCCCCGGCTGCTGCCGATCGCCAGGGACTGGGCGGCCCGGCTCGGGCAGCCCGCGCCCTGGCCGGACGACTTCGGCGAGTGGCTCGACCTGTGTCACCGGGCCGGACAGACCCGGCCGACGCCCATCCTGCTGCGCTACCGGGACAACGACTGGAACGCCCTCCACCGCGACCTGTACGGGGACCTGGTGTTCCCGCTGCAGGTGGTGATCGGGCTCGACAGGCCGGGCGAAGATTACACCGGCGGCGAGTTCCTGCTGGTGGAGCAGCGGCCCCGGGCTCAGTCGCGGGGGACGGTGACGCTGCTGCCGCAGGGGCACGGGCTGATCTTCACCACCCGCGACCGTCCCGTGCGGTCGTCGCGCGGCTGGTCGGCCTCCCCCGTGCGGCACGGGGTGAGCACTGTGCGGTCCGGGCTGCGGCACACGCTCGGCCTCGTCCTCCACGACGCGAAATGACGCTGATCAGCGCCGATGGCGGGCATCCCGGGCCTACCGCCGCCGAGCTGGCCAAGGTCGTCGAGCTCGTACGGGCGCAGCGGGCCCGTACCGTCGTGATCGGGCACGGGCGGCAGGCCGCGCCCGTGGCCGAGGCGTTCGCGCGGGCGTGGGGCGGGGACGTGCTGGCGGTGGTCGGGTGGCCCGAGGTGGCGGCCTCCTGGTTGCGGCAGGCCAGGCGGTTCACGGCGGAGGAGCCCGATGCCTGGGTGGTGGCGGGCGGCGCGCCGGGGTGGGCCGGGATGAGCGAGCGGCTGCGGCGCAGCACGGAGTGGGAGCCCGGGCGTACGTTCGGGTTCGCGGAGACGGCCGGGGCCGTGGCGCTCGCGCCGCCTGGCACCCTGGAGGGGATGCGCGGGGCCGGCCGCGATGGGCGGGCGTGGCGGATCGGGGCTCTGCCGCCTCGGGAGGAGTCATGACCATCACACAGTCTCGGGAGCCGTCGTGATCCCGCTGCCGATGAGGGAGATCGCGCCCGGCGCCGTCCACGTGCCCGGCTGGCTGACGCTCGACGAGCAGCGCCGTCTCGTCGGGGAGTGCCGCGAGTGGGCGCGGGGCCCGGTGCCGATCCGGCACACCGTGCTGCCGCGCGGCGGCGTCATGTCGGTGCGGACGGTGTGCCTGGGATGGCACTGGCAGCCGTACAGGTACACGCGCGTCGCGCACGACGTGAACGGCCGTCAGGTGGCGGAGCTGCCCGGGTGGCTGGCCGACCTGGGCCGCCGGGCCCTGGCGGACGCCTACGGGCGCAGCATGGCGTACGAACCCGACACCGCGCTGATCAACTTCTACGACGGCCAGGCCAGGATGGGCATGCACCAGGACAAGGACGAGCGGTCCGACGCCCCGGTGGTGTCCCTGAGCATCGGCGACACCTGCCTGTTCCGCTTCGGCAACACCGAGACGCGCGGGCGGCCGTACACCGACGTGCAGCTCGCCTCGGGCGACCTGTTCGTGTTCGGCGGGCCGTCCCGCTTCGCCTACCACGGCGTGCCGAAGGTCTACCCGGGCACCGGCGATCCCGCCACCGGGCTGGCCTCCGGCCGTCTCAACCTCACGCTGCGGGTCACCGGCCTGTCGTGACGAACCCGAACTCGTCGTCCGACAGCGTGCGCCGCAGGGTGCGCAGCACCTTGGCGGAGTCGTCGTCCGGCCCCTCCACGTAGAACGGCTTGCCGTCGCGGCCGAACGTGACCACCGACTCGCCCTCCCACTTGCCGAGCAGGTCGGAGCCGAGCGTGAACAGCTCGTGCGGCTCGAACCCGAGCGTGCGCGCGTAGTCGACGGACCCGAACACCAACTGCCTGGCCAGCTCGATCGGGGCCTCCTGCCAGGCCGGGTACTCGCCGAAGAAGTATTCGCGGAACCGCACCAGGTCGCGGTCGTCGAGCACGTCGGGGCCGATGACGCTCTTGACGCCCGTGCAGTAGACGTCGGCCAGGTACCCGCAGACGGACAGCCGGTCCCAGGTGTGCCGGCGGGCGACGAGCACGCACACCATGCCACCTACGCCGGAGGCGGGGGCCTCGTCCACCCAGCCGCGCGCCGGGTCGAGGCCGAGCCCTTCGCTCCAGCCCACGTTGATCCAGCACCCGGCCACCTCGGCCTCGACCGGGCCCGCGGACTCGGCGGACTCGGCCGTCTCGGTGGCGATGGCGCGGACGAGCGGCGCCACGACCGACGGCGAGACCTTGAGCGCGCGGGCGATCTCCTTGGGCGACTTGCCCTGCAGGCGCAGCTCGCGTACCTGCTCTTTCAGATCCATAGCGGCAGCCTAGTGTCCTGGGCAGGCACGATGTGGCAGGGTCACCGTGATGACCGGGCCGCCGGCGAGCCACGGCGCGCTTCGGGCCCCGGCCCGCGCCGGGGCCGGGAACACGGGTCTGTCAGGTGACGGAGCCGGGCTGGGCGGACAGGAGGGTCTGCGCCCAGCCGGTGGCGTCGACGGTGCCCTGGCCGGAGAGGTCGTCGCCCTTGCCGTCGTAGGGGTCGGCGTCGAAGTAGCGGTGCAGGGAGCCGTTGGGGTGGTGGCCCAGGTAGACGCCGCCACCCGGGGAGAGCAGATGGCCGAAGCCCTGCCAGGTGGCGTCGCGAAGCTGGTGACGCTGCCAGACGCCGGCGCCGGAGACGCGGTAGGAGATGAGCTGACCACCGGCGGTGGTGCCCAGCAGCCAGTCCGGCCCGGTCGCGGTCAGAGTCTTCAGCGTGAACCCGCTGCCGATCAGCGTGTTGCCCGTGATGTCGGCCAGAGCGGGCTTGGCCGCGGTGATCGTGTAACGGCGCAGCACACCGTCGGCGATGCCGAACAGATGACTCCTGCCGTCATGGGCCAGCAGGTCATGGGTGTAGCCGTTGCCCAGATGGACCGGCGGCTCGAAGATCAGCTCGTCACGGTTGGTACGGATGTCGACCCGATACAACCTGCCGTCCGGCCCATCACCGGTCACCAGCAGCGTGTTGAAGTTCAACGTCGCCATCGCCTTGGGCGTGAACCCCAGCGTCGCCGTCGAGAGCACCGCACCATGCGTGCGCTTCCCCGTCGCCGCGTCGATCGCCGTGTACGTCAGCCGCCCGTCCGGCAGCACCCCGTACACCGAGACGAGGCCCTCCGGGGTGGCGGTGGCGCAGTTGCGGCTGGTGACGTTGCGCCAGGTCCGGTTGTCCGACTGGCCGTAGGTGACGCCGTCGAAGGTGGGTCTGACCCGCTCGGAGCCCTCGAACCCCCAGGAGGCCGACCCGTCGCCGTTGGCGTCGTAGCCGAGCTCGAAGTGCAGGTGCGGGTGGCCGTTGGCGGTCTCGCCGTCCTTGCCGACCTGGCCGATCACCGTTCCCCGCTGCACCCTGTCGCCGACCGACACCGCGCGGGACTTCAGGTGGATGTAGGTGGTGAAGTAGCCGCCGCCGTGATCGATCTGGATCATGTTGCCGGCGTTGCCGTGGGCGTAGGACTTGTTCACCCTGCCCGCGGCGGGGGCGATCAGGGTGGCGCCCTCGGTGCCGTGCTGGTCCGGCTCCTTCACCATGTCGAGTGCGGGAGCGTGCGCCCAGGTGTCCAGGCGCCACTGCTGGCCGCAGGGGAAGGGGAGCTGGAGGTCGGGGGCGGCCGTCGCCGCGTGGCCGGTCGCCGTGCCGGCGACGCTGAAGGCGGCGACGAGCGCCGTGGTGATGGCAGATCGTAACAACACGAATCCTCCTGCACTTCTCACGCGATCCGGTTCCGAGCCGGGATGACGGCGCCATGCGTCGGCGCGTTTGCGCGGCTTCATCGGAGTTCGTCGCACGCGGTCTCTCCGCGGAACCGAACGTAAGGAGCGGCGGTATGGCGGTGGTATGCCGAACCGCGCCCGCCGCCCTTCTTCAGCACCCGGCATGGCGGCTGAACAGGCCGGATGTGCCGGCGTTCAGGAGCTAGACGCCGCGGGTCCGGGACGTGCAGCCCGGGTCGGAGGAGGCGCTCGTGTCGAAGCGGGCGCCGAGCTTCACGAACACCTGGTGCGGCTTGGGCCGGACCACCGAGATGTTCCGCATGCCCGTCCTTCCGCCCGTGTAGTTGAACACCTTGAACGTCACGTCCGGCTGGGCGTCCTGCACGAAGTGGACGCGGACGGTGTTGTCGCCGCCGACGGCGCCGCTGAGCCGCCAGGACACCTGGGTGAACGCGTGGTTCGTCGCGCTCGTCAGGTACCGGACCTTGAGCTCGATGCCGTAGCCGCCGCCGGCGCAGCGGGTGACGAGGTACCCCTCGGCGGACGCCGTGGCGGGGGTCGCGGCGATCGACGCGACCATGCCCAGGGCGGCGACGACGGCCAGGTTGCGCAGGGTCTTCACAGTGTTCCTCCCGTTGGTCGTGCCCGCCATTCTTGGGCGCGGCGGTATGCCGGAGGTATGCGCGACCAGCGGCTACGGCCTGCTCACGACCCCTCGGGAGCTACGCGAGGCGGTGGGAGAGCCAGGCGAGGGCGAGCGGGTAGCGGTATTCGATGCCCCCGTGGCCGGCCTCGAACAGCTCGAAGTGCACCCGCTCCCCCGGCACGCCCGCCGCCTCCAGCGCCCGGCGGAAGGCCACGGCGGCGAAGTCGAGGTGGTACTCGTCGCGGCTGCCCGCGTCCACCCAGATCGCCCGCATCGAGCGCAGCGCCTCCGCGTGGCGCGGCTCCCCGGCCATCACGACCGGGTCGAGGGCTAGCCACCGCTCCCACACCTCCGGCACGACCGCGCCGACGTCGTCGAACGGCAGGCGGACGATGCCGTCGTCGGAGTAGGCGGCCGCGTAGGCGTACATCTCGAGCAGTTCGAGATCCCCCTCCTTGGTGCCCGCCAGGCGGCCGCGGAAGTCCGCGAGGAACTTGTCGTACGAGCCGTCGTACATGTCGCGCAGCCGGCGCGCCAGCGCCGGGAACCGGGGCCGGTGGGAGACCTCGAACAGCGCGTCCCCCGCGTGCGTGGCCAGCGCGCCGAACACGTCGGGCGCCAGCATGGCGGTCACCATGGCCCCGTAGCCGCCGCTCGACTTGCCGGTGACGGCCCGGTGGTCGCGGTCGGCGAGAGTGCGGTAGCGGCCGTCCACGAAGGGGACGATCTCGTCACGCAGGTACGAGTGGTACCGGCCGGTGGCGGGCGAGTCGAGGTACTGGCTGCCGCCGAGCGCGGTCCACGCGTCCACGTACACGACGATGGCGGGCGGCGCGTCGCCTGCGGCGAACATGGCGTCGGCCAGCTCCGGGTACGGCTGGCGGAACGGCATCCGGTTGAACCACATGCCGACGTGCCCGGTGTAGCCGAGCAGCACGTACACGGAGGAAGAGCGGCGGCCGGGCGAGTCGTCGTACCCGGGCGGCACGTACACCACCAGCGGCCGTTCGTGCGGATCCCCCAGCGGGTTGCCACGCAGCAGGTCGCTCTCGACCACGTGGTGGTCGAGGCGGCCGGCCGGCTCGGCGGACCAGGGCAGCATGAGATCTCCTTCCAGAGACGTTCAGCCCACGGACGAGGTCACGGTGTCCACGCCCGCCTGCCCGACCGAGCGGCCCGACACCAGCACGAGCGCGAGGTTGCGCAGGTCGGAGATGCGTTCGAGCGGGTCGCCCGCGACCGCGACGAGGTCGGCGCGCTTGCCGGGATCCAGGCTGCCGGCGACCTCGCCCACCCCGCAGGCGTCGGCGGCCAGCACGGTGGCCAGCTCGATGACCTCCGCGTTGCCGTAGCCCACCGACGCGAACGTCTCCAGACCCCCGACATACCCGTCCATGCGGTTGGGGATGTCACCCACAGCGAACCCGGCGTCGGTGCCCGCGATCACCCGCATGCCCGCGTCCCGCATCGCGGCCACGCCGGCCAGCCAGGCGTCGACCATCGCCTGCCCGTGCACCTTGGCGATCCGCTCGTGCACGCCGTGCACGGTCGGGCACACGTACGTGCCGCTGGCCGCGACGAAGTCGGCGAGCCGGGAGTCGTAGCGGTGGCCCGACGGGGTGAAGAACGTGCAGTGCTCGATGGTGGTGACGCCGGCCTCGACGCAGCTCCGGATGGAGGCGTGCGCGTGGGCGTGCGCCGCGACGTGCTTGCCGCGCGTGGCGGCCTCCTGGACGACCACGCGGAGCTGGTCCGTGTTGTACTGCGGCACCCAGCTCGGCGGCGCGCCCGGCGTCATCAGGCCACCGGAGGCCATCACCTTGAGGCAGTCGGCCCCCGCGCGCAGGTTCTCCCTGGCCACGCGGCGGATGGCGGGCTCGTCGTCGGCCTCGCCGCCCATGTACCAGCAGTGGCCGCCGGTGATGGTGATCGGGCGGGTGGCGACCACGAGGTGCGGGCCGACGGCCAGCCCCTCCTCGATGGCGTCGCGCAGCACCACGTCGAGGAAGCCGCGCCCGCCCAGGTCGCGGGCGGTGGTGACGCCGGCGGAGACGAGCTTGCGGGCGTTCTCGGCCATCCGCAGCAGCAGGTGGTGATCGCTCTCGGGGCTGCGCCTGGTCACCGGATCGACCCTGCCGTCGAACCCCAGGTGCACGTGCGCGTCCACCATGCCGGGCAGCACCGTGTGACCCGGCAGGTCGAGCACCTCCCGCGCCTCCCCCGCGCTGCCGCGCGGCCCCACGGAGACGATCTTCTCCCCGTCGATGAGAACCTCGCCGTCCGCGATCACTTCTCCTGGCCGGCCGGTGAGCACTCTGGCGGCGCGAATGATCCTCATGCGTCCCAGACTGCCACCGCCTAAAGGCCGCGAGAAGGGGATCGTAAGCCCGGCCGGTCACCGTGGAGTCATGAACACCAAGGAGGGCAGCACGATGACCCAGACCGCCGAGTACGAACTGACCCGTCTCTTCGACGTGCCCCGCGAGCAGGTGTGGGCGGCGTGGACCGAGCCCGAGCGGTTCTCCCGCTGGTTCGGGCCGGCGACGCTGGCCACGCCGGTGGGCCGGATCACGCTGGACACCTGGCCGGGCGGGGTCTGGCGGGCCACGCTGGTGGGCGAGGAGGGGTTCGAGGTGACGCTGGACGGGACGTACCGGGAGGTGGTGGCGCCGGAGCGGCTGGTCTTCACCACCGGCGACCCCGACGACCCGGGTGACGGGCCGGCGTCCGTCGTGACGGTCACGCTCACCGACGCCGGCGGCGGGACCGAGATGCGCTTCCACCAGTACGGGGTCAACACCGACCAGGAGCACGCAGAGGGTGCCAAGGCGGGCTGGATCGAGTTCTTCGACCGCCTGGCCGCCCACGTGCGGGATCAGAGCAGGCCCTGGGCGTCGTCCAGCTTGTAGGCGCCGCCCTGCGCGAACGCGGCCGCGAACGCCTGCTCGCCGAGCGCCTCCCGCGCCCGCACGGTGACGCGCTCGATGTCCTCCACCTCCGCCTTGCCCGGCGGGAGCTGGTAACCCTCCCTGGCGGCCGCCGCCAGGCCCAGCAGCAGGGCCGACTTCTCGGTGGGCCCCGCGGCGCCGGCCGCGCCCTCCACGGCGCCGACCGTCGTCCGGGGGTCGCCGATCTTCCAGGCGAACGCCACGGCCTCCGCGTGCAGCGCCATGGCCCCGGCCAGGTCGCCGCGCAGCTCGGTGAGCCAGCCCAGCTCGATGAGGGTGTCGGGCAGGTGCAGCGCGGGATCGCCGTCGGGGTCGCGGGACAGCCCTTCGAGCAGGTGGTGCAGGTGCCGCTCCGCCAGCTCCAGCCGGCCCGCCCTGCGCGCGGCGTAGGCCAGGCCCATCTCGGCCATGGTCTCGCCCTTGCTGTAGCCCTGGGCGTTGGCCTGCTTCAGCGCGCTGCCGCACAGCTCGATGGCGCGATCGTACTGGGCGCTCTCCAGCGCCACCCAGCCCAGCCAGGCGGTGTGCGTGGCGACCTCGGACCACAGCCCCAGCTCCTCGGCCATCCGCAGCCCCTCGCCGAACAGCCGGTTCGCCTGCTCGGTGTCGCGCCGCATCTCGGCCAGCGAGGCCAGCCACTCGGTGGCGCGCAGCAGCCCCCACCGGTCGCCCAGCTCGGTGAACAGGCGGGCGCTCTCCCCCGCGATCCGCTCGATCGCCTCATGGTCGCGCACCGTGAACGCGTCCATGGCCTGCCGGGTGAGCGCGGCGGCGATGCCCCACCGGTCGCCGATCTCCCTGAACGTGGCCAGCGCCAGCTCCGTCTGCTCCTGCCCGGCCGGCATGTCGTCCACGTGCAGCCCGACGAAGAGCCTGGCCCTGGCGCGCTCCCCCGGGTCCTCGACCGCGTCGAGGACGGGCCGCCAGTCGGGCTGCTCGCCTAGGCAGAGGGCGAACCCGGCCTCCCAGGCCGCCGCCCTGGCCCGCACCGGCCCGGCGTCCTGCCCGGGAACGGCCAGTGCCTGCGCCATGGCCCGCCTGCCCTCCGCCAGCCGGCCGCGCAGGAACCAGTACCAGGCCAGCGCGTTCACCAGCCGGGCCGCGCCGTACGCGTCGCCGCGGGCCGCCGCCGTGTCGAGGGCCGCCCGCATGTTGGCGGCCTCCGCGTCCAGGCGCAGCAGCCAGTCACGCTGCTCCGGCCCGTGCAGGGCCGGCTCCGCACGTACGGCGAGGTCGAGGTAGTGGCGCAGGTGCGCCTGGTGGACGGCGTCGAGCTCGCCCGCGTCGGACATCCTGGCCCGGCAGTACTCCGACACCGACTCCAGCAGGCGGTAGCGGACGCCGGTGGGCGCGTCCACGACCACCACCAGCGAACGGTCCACGAGCCGGGCCAGCAGGTCCAGCACGTCGAGGTGGTCCGCGCCGTCGCAGACGGACTCGGCGGCCTCCAGCGTGCAGCCGTCGACGTGCACGGCCAGGCGGCGCAGGACGACGCGCTCCTCCTCCTGCAGCAGGTCCCAGCTCCAGTCGATCACCGCGGTGAGCGTCTGCTGGCGGGCCGGCGCTCCCCGCTGCCCCGAGGCGAGCAGCCGGAACCTGTCGTCCAGCCGGGCCACCACCCCCTGCACGCCGAGCGCGCGCACCCTCGTCGCGGCCAGCTCCAGCGCCAGCGGGATGCCGTCGAGCCGCCGGCAGAGCTGCGCGACGGCCTGCGCGTTGCCGGCCTCCAGCCGGAAGCCGCGGGCCGAGGCGGCCGCCCTGGTCACGAAGAGCCGTACGGCGTCGGAGCGGGCCATGACGGCCAGGTCGGCGCCGGCGGGCACGTCGAGCGGCGGCACGCTCCACAACACCTCGCCCGCCACGGCCAGCGGCTCCCGGCTCGTCGCGAGGATGCGCAGGTCGGGGCAGCTGCGCAGCAGCACCTCGGCCAGCTCGGCGACCTGCTCGACGACGTGCTCGCAGTTGTCCAGCACGAGCAGCGCCCGCCGCGGCCTGAGCACGGCCACCAGCCGCCCCGCCGGACCGGTCTCTCCGGGAACGGCGCCGCCCGCCTCCTCCCTGATGTCCAGAGCCGCCATGACGGCCTCCGCCGGCGTGCGGGGGCCCTGGTCGAGCGCGACCAGCCAGGCGCCGTCGGCGAACGTGTCGAGCAGGCGGTTCGCCGCCTCCAGCGCGAGCCGGGTCTTGCCGACGCCGCCGCTGCCGGTGAGCGTGACCAGGCGCTCCTCCTCGACCAGCCCGCACACCTCGGTCAGCGCCTCGTCGCGGCCGATCAGCTTGCTGACGGGGGCGGGCAGGTTCGTCACGGGGCGGTCGGCGGGCACGCTCAGCGCCGGATCCTGCCCGAGGATCGCCTGGTGCAGCGCGACCAGCTCGGGCCCGGGGTCGAGGCCGAGCTCGTCGGCCAGCCGCTCGCGCAGCTCGCCGAAGCTGGCCAGCGCCTCGCTCTGCCGCCCCGCGCGGTACAGGGCCCGCATGTGCACGGCGCGCAGCCGCTCCCTGAGCGGGTGCCGGTCGACCAGGTCGCCCAGCTCGCCCACGAGCAGCCCGTGCTCGCCCAGCTCCAGCCGCGCCTCGGCGTGCTGCTCCAGCGCCGACAGCCGCTGCTCCTCCAGGCGGTGGATGGCCGACCTGGTGTGCTCCTCGTCGGCGAAGTCCGCGTACGCGGGCCCCCGCCACAACGCCAGCGCGTCGGCCAGCAGCCCGGCCTTGGTCCGCGGGCTGTCGGTGGCCTCGGCCCTGGCCAGCAGGCCGGCGAAGCGCACGGCGTCCACGGCGCCCTCGTCGGCGCGCAGCAGGTAGCCGGGGGCGCGGGAGACCACGAGGTTCTTGCCGCCGGGCTCGGCGTCCTCGAACGCCTTGCGCAGCTGCGAGACGCGCACCTGCAGCGCGCCCGCCGGGTTGGCCGGCGGCTCGGCGCCCCACAGGTCGTCGACCAGCCGGTCGACCGACACCGGGTGACCCTCGTGGACGAGCAGGTCCACGAGGAGCGCCCGGACCTTGAGACCGGGAATCGTGACGGTCTCCCCGGCGTCGGTCCAGACGGCCAGCGGGCCAAGCACCCCAAATCGCATGCACGTCACCCTACGAGAAGCGTCCGACAAACGGCAGGACGGCGACGGGGTCGGCGGTCACAGCTCGTCGGTGAGGAGACGCTCGGGCGGGGCCGTGATCCCGACCGGTTTTCCCCAGTCCCGATAGATGATGTTCATCGTCATGGTGTCGGCCTCACCGCCGCCCTTCGAGGTGAACCTCATGATGGCGTGGAACCGTCTCGGCCGGGGGACCCGGCCTCGGGAGCCGCGTGCACGGCACCGCCGGGAATCGTGACGCTCAGCAGCCCGGCCACCACCAGCGCGACGCCCATGCGTCTCATGCGCCGATCACGGCAGCCCAAGATCTACAGCTCGTCACGGCAGACTCCCGCGGTGCCCGCGATCGTCAGGACGGCGGGGCCTTCCTGGCGGACCCGCGATACAGCTCGGCGTCGTAGCGGCGCTCGTTGTCGTCGAGCTTGGCCCGCGCCGCCTCCAGCAGGTCCACGCCCAGGACGTCCGCCAGCCGGACCAGGTAGAGGGTGACGTCGCCCAGCTCGGTGCGCATCCTGGCGAGCGTCTCGGGATCGGGGTCGCGCGACTCCTCCGCCGTGAGCCACTGGAACTCCGCCACCAGCTCCCCGACCTCGCCCGCCAGCGCCATCGCCAGGTTCTTCGGCGTGTGGAACCGCTCCCACTCCCTGACCCGCGCGAACTCGCGCAGCCGCCCGGCAAGGCACTCCAACTCCGTCGTCACGTCACCCGACCCTATCGAGCCCTGCGGGTATGTTGCGTAGCGTGAATGGGGTCGAACTGTTCCTGCTGGGCCGGGCGCTGATGAAGATCGGCGAAGAGGCGATGCCGTCCGAGGGGATCGGCGACCAGGCCACGAGTGCCCGCACCGTCCTGATCGTCGTGAGCGACCTGCGTGCCCACCCCGAGACGACGGTGGGCGAGATCGCCACCCGTACGGGGCTGCCGCAGAGCGCCGTGTCCGCGGCCATCGGGCGGTTGCGCACCGCGGGCGCCGTGATCGCGGAGACCGATCCCCGGGACCGCCGCCGCACGATCATCCGCGAGGCGCCCGAGGTGTCGGAGCGGGTGACGCGGGTGCGCGACACCCCCATCGACGACGCGCTCGCCGCGGCGCTGGGCACGGACGACCCGCAGCGGGTCCGCGAGACCGTGGCCGCGCTGGAGGAACTGGCCGACCGGCTCATCCCTCAGCTCCGGAAGTAATCCATCAAATTTGATGCATCATTTCTGATGCATTAGGGTCGCGGCATGACGATGTTGCGCGTCCACGATGCCGACCTCCACTACCAGGTCCGCGGCGCCGGGCCGTTCCTGCTGATCGCCCAGAGCGGCGAGGGCGACGCCGACCGGAGCGTCGACCTGGTCGATCACCTCACCGGCGACCACACCGTGATCACCTACGACCGCCGCGGCCTCAGCCGCAGCACCGGGACGGCGGCGAGCGTCCGGCAGCACGCCGACGACGTGCACCGGCTGCTGGCCCACCTCACCGACCGGCCCGTCATCATGCTCGGCCAGAGCCTGGGCGCCTCCATCGGCCTCCACCTGGCCATGCGCCACCCGGAGCAGCTCAGCCTGCTCATCGCGCACGAGCCCGTCTCACCCTGGCTGCTGCCCGCCGCCGAACGCGACCGGCACCGGACGGAGCTGGCCGAGATCCGCGCCCTCTACCTCGAGTCCGGCCTCCCCGCCGCGCTCAAGGAGGTGGCCCGGGTGCTCGGCATCACCCCGCCCGGTGCCGGCGGCGGCGCCGGGCCCGGCCTCACCCCGCCCGGCGCGGGCGGCGGCGCCGAGCCCGGCCTCACCCCGCAGCCCATGACCGCCCGGCGGCGGGCGAACTTCGACTTCTTCATCCGCCACGACTTCCACGCCGTCATCGAGGACGACCTCGACCTGACCGGCTGCCGCACCCGCGTCCTGCCCGCCGCCGGTCTCACCACCCCTGCCGCCGTCTTCGACCGCCGCTGCGCGGACGAGCTGGCCGCGCTCCTGCGCACCGAGGTCGCCCTGCTGCCCGGCGGCCACAACGGCAACCTCACCCACCCCCGCGCGTACGCCGCCCGCCTGCGCGAGCTACTCCGCGAACTCCCGCCTGCCCCCTGACCGCACACGTGTACGCTTCCATCGCGTGTCGGAATTATCGGTCCCGGGCTACGAGATCAAGGGCGTACTCGGCCAGGGCGGCTTCGGCGTGGTCTACCTCGCCCTGCAATCGGCCGTCGGCCGTGAGGTGGCGCTCAAGGTCGACAACCGGGTGCTGCTGTCCGAACGCGACAGGCGCCGCTTCCTGCGAGAGGTGACAGCGGCCGGCGCGCTGTCCGGCCATCCGCACGTGGTGCCCGTCTACGACGCGGGGCTGCTGCCGGACGGGCGGCCGTACATGGTGCTGGAGCTGTGCCCCGGCGGCTCGCTGGCCGGCCGCACGCTCTCCCCCGCCGACGCCAGGGACGTCGGCGCACGCATCGCCGACGCGCTCGCCGCCGCACACGCGCAGGGCGTGCTGCACCGCGACGTCAAACCGGCCAACATCCTGCTCAACCGGTACGGCCAGGTGGCCCTGTCGGACTTCGGCCTGGCCACCATGCCCGCGTCCGGCCCCGACGCCTCGGTCACCCGCGAGTCGCTGACCCCCTCCTACGCCCCGCCCGAGGCGTTCGAGCTGGCCGAGCCGTCACCCGCGGGCGACGTGTACGCGCTGGCGGCCACCGTCTACGCGCTGCTGTCCGGCCGCCCGCCCCGCTTCCCGGAGAGCGGCGTCCCCAACCTGGCGATGATCCTCGCCCTGCACCGCCTGCCCGTCCCCGACATCCCCGGCGTGCCGCCGGAGCTGACCGCCGTCCTCCGCCGCGCCCTGGCCAGTGACCCGTGGCAACGCACCCCGAGCGCGGCGGCCCTGCGCGACGAGCTGTCCGCCGTCCCTCTCCCCCCGTCCGCCCCCTCAGGCCGCCACGCCCACGCCTCCACCCCGCCACCCGTGCTCTCGGGCCACCCCTCGCCATCAGGCCACCCCTCGCCCCCCGCCCCGTCGCCGGGACGCCACTCGGCGCCCTTCACCCCGGCTCCCCTGGCGCCTTCGCAACCCCCGGCTCACCTGGCGCCATCGCAGCCCACCAACCCCCCGCACGAGCCGGTCACCAGGCCGCCGGCGGCGCCGCACGGCGTCAACAAGGTCCTGGTCGCGATCATCGCCGCCCTGTCGCTGGTGATCGTGGCCGGCGCGGGCGTGTTCGTCTACACCCAGGTCATCCAGCAGCCCCCTGCCAAGGACGAGCAGGAGGCCGCCGGCCCCACCACCGCCGCCACGACTCCGCAGAAGGAGGAGCCCGGCGTCTTCACGGGCCTGGACACGTACACCGAGAACTGCCCCGCCGCGAAGATCAAGGGCGCCGGTGCGGCGTGCGTGCGGGAGGCGGAGTGCTGGGGCGGCCTCGTCATCATCGTGGGCGACACCAAGGCCAGGCGGCTGGGCTGCGAGGAGTCCCACTCGTGGGAGACGTTCGCGGTCGCCCCCATCCCGAAGGACGCCGAGACGTACGTCCAGCAGGACCTCGCCAGGCACCCGACCGTGAAGAAGGTCTGCAGCCGCACGGTCCTGCTGTCCACCAGGACCGGCACGGCCCGCGACCTCGCGGCCGCGCAGTGGAAGGCGGACGTGATGCCGCCGTCGCAGTCCCAGTTCGAGGACGGGGTGCGGTTCTACCGCTGCATCGCCAGCCGGACCGGGGTGGATTCGCGCAAGTCCTACTTCCACTGACCTGTTCAGGTGACGCGGGAGTCGTACGCCTCACGGTTGGCGAGCACGTCGTCCATGTTCGTCTCGGCCCAGCCCTTGATGCCGCGCATCATGTGGTGCAGGGAGAGGCCGAGGCCGGTCAGCTCGTAGGAGACCGTGACGGGCACGGTCGGCGTCACGGTGCGCGTGATGAGGCCGTCGCGTTCCAGGGAGCGCAGCGTCTGCGTGAGCATCTTCTGGCTGACGCCGGCCAGCAGGCGGGACAGCTCCGAGTAACGCATCGGCCGGGGGCCTCCCGCGCAGCCGGCGTCCTGCTGAGGCGAGCCGTCGCTGCCGAGCGCGGCCAGGATCAGCGTGACCCACTTGTTGGAGATGCGGTCGAGCAGCTTGCGGCTCGGGCATGCCGCCATGAAGGCGTCATATTCCGCCTTGCCCTGTGCCCTCTTCTGGGCCGCCGTCGTCGTCGCCATCGACCGCTCCTCTCACCCGCCGGTGTCTTACGCACTCCGAAGTGCGTACTTCCTGTCAGGAAGTTACCTCTCCATACTGAAGCAACGAACCGATAGGCACCACTCTCACCTGAAGGCAGAGGATGAGCACTTATCCCCCTGAGCTTCCCGGCGGCACCTGGGCGCTGGGCGGCCTGACCGTCACCCGGTTCGGCTACGGCGCCATGCAGCTCGCCGGCCCCGGCGTGATGGGCCCGCCGGCCGACCACGACGGCGCACTCGCCGTCCTCCGGGAGGCCGTCGGCCTCGGCATCACCCATATCGACACCAGCGACGCCTACGGGCCGCGCGTCACCAACCGGCTGATCCGGGAGGCGCTGCACCCGTACCCCGGCGCGCTGCACATCGTGACCAAGGTCGGCGCGAACCGCGACCAGCAGGGCGGCTGGCCTCCTGCCCGGCGGCCCGAAGACGTTCGCCGCTCCGTTCACGAGAACCTCGAATCCCTCGGGCTCGACGTGCTCGACCTGGTCAATCTCCGGCTCGGCGACGCCCAGGGACCTCGGCCGGGCTCGCTCGCCGAGCCGTTCGAGGCGCTCGTCGAGCTTCAGCAGCAGGGGCTGATCCGGCACCTCGGAGTGAGCAACGCGACGGCGGAACAGGTCGCGCAGGCGCAGGCGATCGCGCCGATCGTGTGCGTGCAGAACATGTACAACCTCGCCTACCGTCAGGATGACGAGCTGATCGACGGGCTCGCCGAGCAGGGGGTCGCGTACGTGCCCTTCTTTCCGCTCGGCGGCTTCAGCCCGCTCCAGTCCTCGGCGCTGTCGGCGGTGGCTGCTCGGTTGCAGGCGACGCCGATGTCCGTGGCGCTGGCCTGGTTGCTGCGTCGGTCGCCGAACATTCTGCTCATTCCTGGCACCTCTTCGGTGACGCATCTGCGGGAGAACGTCGCCGGGGCGGGGTTGTCGCTGTCCGATGAGGATCTCGGCGAGCTGGACAAGCTCGGCCGCTAGGACCTGGCCGTCTCGGGGTGCGCCGCAGGCGCCCGAAATCAGGAACGTCTGAGCCTCACGGCGCGAAGCGCCCCCACGCGAAGCCCTTTCGGGGCGGGCGACAACGGCCGGCCCCGTCAACGGGCAACGGGTGGGGGCGAAGGGGGCTACTCGTACCGAGCCGTGCTGTCCCGGACGATGAGCTCCGTGGCCAGTTCCACCCGCTTCGTCTCCGGCACCTCCCCATGCCCCATCGCCAGCACCGTCCGCGTAGCCAGGGCCGCCATCTCCTGCAGCGGCTGGCGGACGGTCGTCAGCGGTGGCCAGGCCGACTTGGCCAGGGGCAGGTCGTCGAAGCCGACCACGCTCAGGTCCTCGGGCACGCGCAGGCCGCGCTGCCTGGCCGCCTCGAAGACGCCGAACGCCATCAGGTCGCTTCCCGCGAAGATCGCCGTGGGGGGCTCGGGGAGGGAGAGGAGAGCGTGGCCCTGGTCGTGGCCGGACTCCACGAGGAACGTGCCACGCCTGATCAGCTCGGGGACGACCGGGAGGCCGGCTGTTTCCAGGGCCGCCCGGTAACCGTCTATGCGTGCCTGGCTGCACAACATGTCGGCGGGGCCGCTGATCATGCCGATGCGGCGGTGCCCGAGCTCCAGCAGGTGCCGGGTGGCCGCCAGGCCGCCGTTCCAGTTGGTGGCGCCGACCGAGATGACGCCGGGTGCGGGCTCGCCTTCCGGGTCCACCACGGCGAACGGCAGGGATCGCGCGCTGAGCTGGGCCTGGATGCCGGTCGAGAGTCGCGAGGCGACTATCACCACGCCGTCCGTGCGCCGGGCCGCCAGGCGTTCGAGCCAGTCACGGCCCGGCCCCGCGTGCGTGTGCAGGACCGAGATGACGACGCTCGCGCCGGCGTCGTGGGCGGCGCTCTCCGCCCCTCGGACGATTTCCATGGCCCAGGGCGACTCGATCTCCGCGAAGACCAGGTCCACCAGGCCGGCCGGGGTGTCGTCCTGGCTGATGCGCCGCTGGTAGCCATGCTCCTGCAGCAGCCGTTCGACCCTGTGGCGGGTCGCCGGAGCGACCTCCGGACGCCCGTTGATGACCTTCGAGACCGTCGGTATGGAGACCCCGGCCTCCTCCGCGATCAGTGCGATCGTCACCCGCCTCTTCGCTGACACAAATCGGGAGTGTATCCGAAAGTTTCGGTTTGGGATCGCTCCCGGTCGAGGTGTTGACGCTTTACATGGCGTTTACCTACGATCGCGCCAAAGAAATTATCGGGGGGTTCACGAAACTTTCGACTATCGCTGAGGAAGGGACCCCATGAAACGCACTCTCGTGTTGGTCGCGGCGGCGGTGCTCCTGGCCGGCTGCGGTGGCGGAGGCGGAGAGGCAGCACCTCAGCAGAGCGCGGGCGGCGCGCCCGCCAAGGTGACGCTGGAGTGGTGGCACCTCTCGACCGCCGAACCGCTCAAGTCGCTCTGGGCGCAGCGCGCCAAGGAGTTCGAGGCCAAGAACCCGAACGTCACGATCAAGGCCACCGTCCTGGAGAACGAGGCGTACAAGGCCAAGCTCACCACGATCACGCAGTCGGGCAACGCCCCCGACGTCTTCGCCTCGTGGGGCGGCGGCGTGCTCAAGCAGCAGATCGACGCCGGCGTGGTCAAGGACATCTCCACCGACGTCGCCGACGTGCTGCCGAGCTTCACGCCCGCGGCGCTGAGCGCGTACCAGCTGGACGGCAAGACGTACGGCCTGCCGACCGACATCGGGCTGGTGGGTTTCTGGTACAACAAGAAACTTTTCGAGAAGGCAGGCATCACGGAGCCGCCCGCCACCTGGTCGGCGTTCCTGGAGGACGTCAAGAAGCTCAAGGCCGCGGGCATCACCCCGATCGCCCTGGCCGGTAAGGAGAAGTGGCCCGGCCACTACTACTGGGCCTACCTCGCCCTGCGCATCGCCGGCCTGGACGCGCTCAAGCAGGCGGCCGTCGACCACGACTTCACCAAGCCCGACTTCGTGACCGCCGGCCAGCAGGTCAAGGCGCTGGCGGACCTGCAGCCGTTCCAGAAGGGCTTCCTGGGCGCCGCGTACTCCACCCCGGACGGCCAGTCCGCCACGGTGAGCAACGGCAAGGCGGCCATGGAGCTGATGGGCCAGTGGGCGCCGAGCGTGCAGAACGACGCGGGCAAGGGTCTCGGTGACGACCTCGGCTTCTTCCCGTTCCCCGCGGTCGAGGGCGGCAAGGGCTCGATCGGTGACGCGTTCGGCGGTGGCGGCGGCCTGACCGTCGGCGCGGACGCGCCCAAGGAGGCCGTGGACTTCGTCAAGTTCATGACCGAGATGGGCAACCACTCCAAGGCCGTGGAGTCCGGCGGCGTGCTGCCGGTGCTCAAGGGCGAGGAGAGCGCGGTCAAGGACCCGAACCTCAAGCAGGTGGCGACGCTGCTGGCCGGCGCCAGCGGCTACCAGCTCTACCTGGACCAGGCCTACCCGCCGGCCGTCGGCCAGCAGGTCAACGACAGCGTGGCCGAGCTGATCGCCGGTACGAAGACGCCCGAAGAGGTCGGGGCGGACATCAGCGAAGTGGCCAAGAGCGAAGCCGGATGACGACGCTCACGAAAGGGCCGGAGGCTCTCCAGCTTCCGGCCCCCGCGCCTGCCGCCCGACGCCGTGGCCGCTGGGTGACGATCGCCCTGTTCCTGCTGCCCGCACTGGTGCTCTTCGCCATGCTGGTCGTGGCCCCGATGCTGGTGGCCCTGTACGCGAGCGTGTTCCGCTGGAACGGCTTCGGCGGCCTGCCCACCAACTTCATCGGGGTGGACAACTTCACCCGGCTGTTCAGCAGCGAGATCTTCGCCCAGGACCTGTGGCACCTGCTGGTGCTGGTGCTGCTGTCGATCTGCGTGCAGCTGCCGTTCTCGCTGGCCATCGCCATGCTGCTGAACCAGCGCATGCGCGGCCGGGCGCTCTACCGCGTGCTGTTCTTCGCGCCGTACGTGTTGTCCGAGGTCATCACGGGCGTGCTGTTCTCGCTGATCCTCTCGCCCGACTCGGGCATGGCGAACCAGCTGCTGTCGGTGATCGGCTGGGAGTCGGAGTGGCTGGCCGACCCCGACACCGTGATGCCGTCGCTCTTCCTGGTCATGACCTGGAAGTACTTCGGCTTCCACATGATGATCTATCTCGCGGGCCGGCAGAACATCCCGAACGAGCTCGTCGAGGCCGCCCAGATCGACGGCGCGACGGGCTGGAAGACGTTCAGGCACGTCACGCTGCCGCTGCTCGGCCCGACGATCCGGATCAGCATCTTCCTGTCCGTCATCTACACCATCCAGCTCTTCGACCTGGTCTGGATCCTGACCGGCGGCGGGCCCTCGCACTCCTCGGAGACGATGGCCGTCACCATGATGGACTGGGGCTTCAAGCGCTCCCAGGTCGGCTACGCCAGCGCGATCAGCGTCGTGATGTTCGCGCTCAGCCTCGTCTTCGCCCTCGTCTACCAGCGGTTCGTGATGCGCCGCGACCTGGAGGGCGCAGTGACCTCCCAAGGAGGCCGGCCGTGAGCCACAAGAAGCCGCTCAAGCGGCGGCGCAACACGCTGCCCCTGCACGTGATCGCGATCATCGTCGGCGTGTTCATGGTCATCCCGGTCTTCTACGCGCTGCTCGGCGGCTTCAAGGACAACAGCGAGCTGTCCGGGAACCCGTTCGGCCTGCCGAGCGAGTGGATCACCGCGAACTACACCGACGTGCTGGCCTCCGGCTCGTTCTGGCGGCAGGTGTGGAACAGCACGTTCATCGCCGTCGTCACGACCGTGGTGACGGTCGCGCTGTCGGCGCTGGCGGCGTTCGTGTTCGCCCGGTTCGCCTTCCGCGGCAGGGAGTTGTACTTCACGCTGTTCACCGCGGGGCTGATGTTCCCGTTCGCGGTGGCGATCCTGCCCATCTTCGTGCTGCTGCGCACGTTCGGGCTGCTGGACAACCCGCTCGGGGTGATCCTCACGCAGGCCGCCTTCGGCCTGCCGCTGACGATCATCATCCTGCGCGGCTTCTTCCGCAGCATCCCGGGCGAGATCGAGGAGGCGGCCACGATCGACGGGTGCTCGCCGTTCGGCTTCTTCTGGCGGATCCTGCTGCCGATGGCCAGGCCCGCCATCGCCACCGTCTCGGTGCTGGCCATCGTGGGGAGCTGGAACAACTTCATGCTCCCGCTGGTGGTGTTCAGCGAGGAGGCGAGCTGGACGCTGCCGCTGGGCATCCAGCAGTTCCAGGGCCAGTACGCCTCCGACACCGCCCGCATCCTGGCCTATCTCATCCTGGCCATGGTGCCCGCGCTCGGGTTCTACGCCATAGCGGAACGTCACCTGGTCGGTGGGCTCACCGCGGGTGCGACGAAGGGGTGACTCCATGCTGCACGTGTCCGGAACCCATCTCGTGACGGACGACGACACGCCGGTACGGCTGCGGGGGGTGGGTCTCGGGGGCTGGATGAACATGGAGAACTTCATCACCGGCTTCCCGGCCAACGAGAGCTCCATGCGGGAGGCGGTGCGCTCCGTGCTCGGCGACGACCGGGCCGAGCTGTTCTTCGACCGGCTGCTGACCTCGTTCTTCACCGAGCAGGACGCCGCGCTGCTGGCCGGGCTGGGCATGAACTGCGTGCGCATCCCGGTCAACTACCGCCACTGGGAGTGCGACGAGCGCCCCATGGAGATCGACGAGCGCGGATTCCGTCACCTGGACCGGGTGATCGGCCTGCTGGGCGAGCACGGCGTCTACAGCGTGATCGACCTGCACGCGCTGCCCGGCGCCCAGAACCAGCACTGGCACTCCGACAACCCCACCCACGTGGCCGCGTTCTGGCAGCACCGGCATTTCCAGGACCGGGCGGTACGCCTGTGGGAGGTCATCGCCGACCACTACCGCGACCATCCCTGGGTGGCCGGCTACAACCCGGTCAACGAGCCGGGCGACGTGTCGGGCAAGGCGATCGGCCCGTTCTACGACCGGCTGGTCAAGGCGATCAGGGCCGCCGACCCGCGGCACGTCCTGTTCCTGGACGGCAACACCTACTCCACCGATTTCTCGATATTTCGTGAGGTGTATGAGAACACCGTCTTCGTCATGCACGACTACGCGCTGGCCGGGTTCGCCCACGGCGGCCCCTACCCGGGGTACACCCGCGGCGAGTGGTGCGACCGGGCCGAGCTGGAGCGCACGTTCGCCAAGCGTTCCCGCTTCCAGCGCGAGACGGGCACGCCGCTGTGGGTGGGCGAGTTCGGGCCCGTCTACACCGGGGACCCGGCCGTGGACCGGCAGCGGTACCAGATCCTGCGCGACCAGCTCGCGATCTACGACGAGCAGGGGGCGGGCTGGTCGCTCTGGACGTACAAGGACGTGGGGTTGCAGGGGCTGGTCCACGTCTCGGAGCCGTACCTGGAGCGGTTCGGCGGCTTCATCGCCAAGAAGCGGCGGCTCGGCGCGGACCGCTGGGGCTCGACGATGGAGGAGTCGGCCGAGGCGCTGGCCCCGCTGCACGCGCTGGTCGAGACGGAGTTCCCCGAGTGGCGCCCCTATCCGTGGGGCGCGCGCTACCAGACCGACGATCTGATCAGGCACATCCTGCTGGCGCAGGCGCTGCTGCCGGAGTACGCCGGGCTGTTCCGCGGGCTCGGTGACGACGAGCTGCTCGTGCTGGCCGACTCGTTCCTGCTGGAGCGGTGCGTACGCCGCGAGCCCCTGCTCGACCTGCTGGCCGACAACCTCAAGGGGTGACTGGGGGGCGCCTGCCCGGTGTCGCTCCGGCCGGCCACTGGGGGCGCCCACTTTTCATGGGATAGATCGGGAAATGTCGGGTGGATCTGGTAGGACAGGAGCCGCCGAACCCCCCGACCCTAGGACCATCCGTGATCTTCGACATACAGCCGACGAACAGCGAGGACTATCACGAGACCTACACCGGGCTGCCGGTGGCGGTCCCGCCCCTCGACGAGGAGGAGCCCCACCCGGACGCCGGCGCGGTCGCCTGGCGCCTGAGCGCCTGCGAGGGGGACGAGTTCGAGGAGATCTCCGAAAGTTTCGACTGGTTCTTCGACAATGTCGACACGGAGAAGGTCAAGGCCATCGTGATCGGCGAGTGGGAGGACTGCTACGACACCGACAGCGCGCCCATCCTCGCCCGCCTGGCCGGGAACGCCGACCGGCTGCCCGAGCTGCGCTCGGTGTTCCTCGGCGCGATGACCTGGGAGCAGTCGGAGATCTCCTGGATCCAGCAGACCGACGTCACCCCGCTGCTGGAGGCCTTCCCGAAGCTGGAGCGGCTGGAGGTGCGGGGCGGCTCGGGGCTGGCCTTCTCGCCGACGCGGCACGAGAGCCTGCGGGTGCTCAGGTTCGAGACCGGCGGCCTGCCCGGGCAGGTCGTGCGCGGGCTCGGGACCAGCGACCTGCCCGCGCTGGAGCACCTGGAGCTGTGGTTCGGCGTCGAGGACTACGGCGGCGACTCGACGGTGAACGACTGCGCCGGCATCCTGAGCGGGCAGCGGCTGCCCGGCCTGCGTTACCTGGGCCTGCAGAACAGCCCGTTCGCCGACGAGCTGGCCGCCGCCGTCGCCGCCGCGCCCGTCGTGGCCCGGCTGGAGGCGCTGAGCCTGTCGATGGGCTCGATCGGTGACGAGGGCGCCGAGGCGCTGCTCAGCGGCCAGCCGCTGACCCACCTGCGCCGGCTCGACCTGCACCACAACTACCTGAGCGAGGCGATGGCGCAGCGCCTGACGGCGGCGCTGCCCGGGGTCGAGGTGCGGCTCGACGACCGGCGCAGCCGCGAGGACGACTGGCGTTACGTCACGGTGAGCGAGTGACGTGGAGCGGATCGACGACGACCCCGGGCTGACGTTCCTCGCCGACCCCGACATCTACAGCGGGGAGCGCTTCGCCGGCCGGACGGTCACCTCCTGCCACCCGGCCGTCGAGGAGCCGTTCGATCGGCTCGCCTGGCTGGTGGACGACGACACCCGGCCCGGAAGCACGAGCCTGCCCGGCAGCCTGGACGAGCTGCTGGCGAGCGTGGGCCCGGCCCGAGTCCAGGCCCTGGCCGTCACCGGCCGCAGCGTGGCGAGCGCGCCCGAGGTGCTCGCCGGGTACGCCGGGCGGCTGCCCGCGCTGCGCTCGGTCTTCCTGGGGTTCGTGCCCATCGAGCACTGGGAGATGTCGTGGATCGGGCACGGCGACATCACGCCGGTGCTGGAGGCGTACCCCGAGCTGGAGCGGCTGGAGGTGCGCGGGTCGGGCGAGCTGACCATGAGGCCCGTCACCCACGAGTGCCTGAAGGTGCTGCGCTTCGAGTCCGGCGGGCTGCCCGGCACGGTGGTGCGGGCGGTCGGCGCGAGCACGCTCCCCGCGCTGGAGCACCTGGAGCTGTGGCTCGGCACCGAGGCCTACCACGGCGACCACACGATCGCGGACCTGGACGGCATCCTGTCGGGCGCCGGCCTGCCCGCGCTCAGGCGGCTCGGCCTGCGCAACAGCGAGCAGCAGAACGAGGTGGCCGCCGCCCTGGCCGCCGCGCCGGTCGTGGCCGGGCTCGAAGAGCTGAGCCTGGGCCGGGGCGTGCTCATGGACGGGGGCATGGAGGCGCTGCTCAGCGGCCAGCCGCTGACCCACCTGCGCGTGCTCGACCTGCACCACCACTACCTGAGCGGGGCGATGGAGGCCCGCGTGCGGGAGGCGCTGCCCGGCGTCACCCTCGAACTGACCAGGCCCGGCGACGATGACGGGCCCTACATCGCGGTGGCGGAGTGACATGAATGATTTCCACACGGAGACGCCGGCCGGTCACCGCGAGCCGGGAGGCACGTTCCTCCTCGCCGGCTCCGGCTTCCACCATCGAATGTACTTCGCGGGCCTGCCGGTCCTCCAGGCCGGCGAGCTCACGGAGGAACCGCCCGAGCGGGTCGCCTGGCTGCTGCACGACGAGACCGGCTTCGGCACCGCCGAGGACGTGCGCGACACCGCCTTCCCGGACGAGCTCGACCAGCTGCTACGCGAAGTGGACCCCGCCCGGGTGACGGCCCTGGCGGTGACGGGCCATGGAGCCGGCAACGCGCCGCGGCTGCTGGCCGAGCACGCCGGGCGGCTGACCGCGCTGCGGGCGGTGTTCCTCGGG
Organism: Nonomuraea thailandensis; assembly: GCF_024172165.1. Classification (GTDB taxonomy): domain Bacteria; phylum Actinomycetota; class Actinomycetes; order Streptosporangiales; family Streptosporangiaceae; genus Nonomuraea; species Nonomuraea thailandensis. The sequence goes on from NZ_JAMZEB010000002.1 coordinate 8,416,609, forward strand.
CTGGTCGACTCCGAGGATTGGGAGATCTCCTGGATCCGGCACGGCGACATCACGCCGCTGCTGGAGGCGTACCCGGAGCTGGAGCGGCTGGAGGTGCGCGGGTCGGCGGGCCTGGAGCTGCGGCCCGTCACCCACGAGCGCCTGAAGGTGCTGCGCTTCGAGTCCGGCGGGCTGCCCGGCACGGTGGTGCGGGCGGTCGGCGCGAGCACGTTCCCCGCGCTGGAGCACCTGGAGCTGTGGCTGGGCGAGGAGAACTACGGCGGCGACTCGACGCGCGGCGACCTCGACGGCATCCTGTCGGGCACCGGGCTGCCCGCGCTCAGGCGGCTCGGCCTGTGCGACAGCGAGCAGCAGGACGAGGTGGCCGCGGCCGTGGCCGCCGCTCCGGTGGTGAGCCGGCTGGAGGAGCTCAGCCTCGGCATGGGGACGCTCACGGACCGCGGCGCGGAGGCGCTGCTCAGCGGCCAGCCGCTGTCCCACTTGCGCGTGCTCGACCTGCGCCACCACTTCCTCACCGACGCCATGATGGCCCGCGTGCGGGACGCGCTGCCCCGGGTGACGGTCGATCTGGAGGAGCAGGACAGCCCCGAGGACGACGGCTGGATGTACGTGGCGGTGAGCGAGTGACGGTGCGCTTCGCCGTCGTGGGGACGCCGGGAGACCGGCGGGTCACGCTGTTCCGCGACGCCGTGGTCGCCCGCGGCCTCGCGGAGCCGTACGTGGTCGCCTGGCGGGACGTGCTGGCCGGGCGGGAGCTCGGCGCGCCCGAGGGGGCGCTGCTGCGGATCGACTCGCCCGGCGAGGACGCGCAGGCCGACGCGCTGCTGCGCGGGCCGGGCGACCCGGCGCGGGTCGGCGGGGGCGCCGCCTGGTACCGGGCGTTCACCGCCGGGCTGGAGCGGGTCGCGGCCATCCCCGGGGTGCGGTTGCTGGGGGACGTTGGCGAGATCGGGGTGATGTTCGACAAGCGGCGCTGTCATGCGGTGCTCTCGGCGGCCGGGGTGCCGGTGCCCGAGGGGTTCCCCGCGGGCTCGTACGAGGAGCTGCGCGACGGGATGGCGGCCCGCCGGTGGGCCCGCGTGTTCGTCAAGCCGGCCCACGGCTCCTCGGCCTCCGGTGTGATCGCCTTCCAGGCCCACGCGGGCCGCGTCCACGCCGTCACCTCGGCCACCTGGATGGGCGGCAGGTGGTGCAACTCGCTGCGGGTCAGGGCCGTGACCGACGAGGCGGAGGCGCGGCGGCTGGTGGACTTCCTGGCGCCCGACGGGCTGCACGTCGAGCAGTGGTTCCCCAAGGCGGCGAGCGGCGGGCGGGCGTTCGACCTCCGGGTGGTGACCGTGGCGGGGCGGCCCACGCACGCCGTCGTGCGCACCAGCCGCGGCCCCATGACGAACCTGCATCTCGGCGGGTCGCGCGGCGATCTGGAGACGGTCCGGGGGCGGCCCGGGCTGTGGGAGCGGGTGCTGGAGGCGGCCGCGGGGGCGGCCGGGTGCTTCCCGCGCAGCCTGAGCACGGGGGTGGACGTGATGGTCGGGTCGGACTGGCGGTCGGTGGCGGTGGCGGAGGTCAACGCGTTCGGGGACCTGCTGCCGAACTTGGGGGATTTTTCAGGACATGGGCGGGACACGTACGCCGAACAGGTCGAGGCGGTGCTGACCTCGTGGACATGAACGCCATCGTGGGCACCCACGACCTCCTCCTCGTCACGCTCGACACGCTGCGCTACGACGTGGCCGCCGCGCAGGCCGAGGCGGGGTTGCTGACCGGCCTGCTGCCACCGGGCGCCCGCTGGGAGCGGCGGCACAGCCCCGGCAGCTTCACCTACGCCGCCCACGCCGCCGTCTTCGCCGGCTTCCTGCCCACGCCCGTCACCCCGGGCCCGCACCCCCGGCTGTTCGCGGCCACGTTCCCCGGCAGCGAGACGACGGCGCCGGGCACGTGGGTGTTCGACGCGCCGGACCTGCCGGCGGGGCTGGCGCGGGCGGGCTACCACACGGTGTGCATCGGCGGCGTCGGGTTCTTCAACAAGCGCACCCCGCTCGGGTCGGCGCTGCCCGGCCTGTTCGCCGAGAGCCACTGGGAGCCGGAGTTCGGCGTGACGGACCCCGCCTCGCTGGAGCACCAGATCGACCGCGCAGCCGAGGTGCTGGCACGCGTGCCCGGCCCGGTCTTCCTCTTCGTCAACGTCTCGGCCCTGCACCAGCCGAACCACTTCTACCTGCCGGGGGCCACCGGCGACTCCCTGGACAGCCACGCCGCCGCCCTGCGCTACGTGGACCGGCACATCGGGCGGCTCTACGCGCTCATGCGCCGCCGCCGTCCCTGCCTGGCCATCGTCTGCTCCGACCACGGCACCGCGTACGGCGAGGACGGGCACGTCGGCCACCGGATCGGCCACGAGGTGGTCTGGACGGTCCCCTACACCCATTTCGTCCTGGAGAGCCATGCGGCCGTATGAGAGTTACGTCTACGCCTACCCGCACAAGACCGCGTACCGGCCGCTCGACCCGCGCCCGCGACTGAAGGAGGTCTGGTCGGGCGAACGGCCCGGCGCCCTGTACGTGCACATCCCGTTCTGCGAGATGCGCTGCGGCTTCTGCAACCTGTTCACCCGCACCGGCGCGCCCGAGGAGCTGGTCACGGCCTACCTCGACGCCCTCGAACGGCAGGCCGAGCAGGTACGCGAGGCGCTGCAGGAGACCGGCTTCGCCACGGCGGCGTTCGGCGGGGGCACGCCGACGTACCTCGGCGCCCGGGAGCTGACCCGCCTGTTCGACCTGACCGAGCGCACGATGGGCGTGGACCTGGCGCGGATCCCGCTGTCGGTGGAGACCTCCCCCGCCACCGCCACGCCCGACCGCCTGTCGGTGCTGGCCGAGCGGGGCACGTCGCGGGTCTCGATCGGCGTGCAGAGCTTCGTGCCCGAGGAGGCCCGTTCGGCCGTCCGCCCGCAGAAGCGCGCCGAGGTGGACGCGGCGCTGGACACGATCAGGGCGTCGGGCGTGCCCGTGCTGAACATCGACCTGATCTACGGCATCGACGGCCAGACGCCGCGGTCGTGGCTGTACTCGCTGGACACGGCGCTCGGCTGGCGGCCCGAGGAGCTCTACCTCTACCCGCTGTACGTCCGGCCGCTGACCGGGCTCGGCAAGCAGGGCCGGGCGTGGGACGACCAGCGGCTGGAGCTCTACAGGACGGGGCGCGACCATCTGCTGGCGGCCGGGTACGAGCAGGTGTCGATGCGCATGTTCCGCCTGCCCGGCACGTCCGGCTCCACCGATTACTGCTGCCAGAGCGACGGCATGGTCGGGCTGGGCTGCGGCGCGCGGTCGTACACCGGCGCCCTGCACTACTCCTTCGACTACGCCGTCGGCGCCCGGCACGTGCGCTCGATCATCGACGAGTACGTGGCCGAGACGGACTTCGGCACCGCGAACGTGGGGTTCGTCCTCTCCCCCGACGAGAGCAGGCGGCGGCACCTGCTCCAGTCGCTGCTGCAGGCCGAGGGCATGTCACGCGGCCTGTACGCCGAGAGGTTCGGCAGCGACGTCCTGGACGACTTCCCCCTGGGCTCCTTCGCGGACCGGCTGACGATCACGGACTCGACCGTGGCGCTGACCCCGGAGGGGCTGGCGTACTCGGACGCGATCGGCCCCGCCCTGTTCTCGCCGCGGGTCCGGGCGCTCATGGACGGATACGAGGCATGCTGACCATCCTCTACCGCGGCCCCCTGGCGAGCTGCGACTACGACTGCGCCTACTGCCCGTTCGCCAAGCGCCGCGACACGCCCGAACAGCTCCGCGCCGACCGGGCCGCGCTGGAGCGGTTCACGGCCTGGGCGGCGGGGCGGGACTTCGAGGTCTCGATCCTGTTCACGCCGTGGGGCGAGGGGCTGGTCAGATCGTGGTACCGCCGGGCTCTCGTGGAGCTCTCCCGGCTGCCGCACGTGGCGAAGGTGGCGATCCAGACGAACCTGAGCTGCCGTACGGACTGGCTGTCCGAGGCGTCGGAGCGGGCGGCGCTGTGGGTGACCTACCACCCGACGCAGGTCCCGTACGAGCGGTTCCTGGACAAGGTCCGCTCGCTCCCGGTCCGGCACAGCGTCGGCGTCGTCGGCGACCCCGCCCACCTGCCGCACGCGCGGCGGCTGCGGGCCGACCTGCCGCCGGAGACGTACGTGTGGATCAACGCCGAGGAGGGCCGCCTCTACACCGACGCCGAGGCCGCCGAGTGGGCCGCCATCGACCCCCTCTTCTCCTACAGCCGCTTCCCGCACGCCAGCGCGGGCCTGCCCTGCCGCACCGGCGACAGCGTGATCTCGGTGAACGGGGACGGCACGGTCCGCCGCTGCCACTTCATCCCCGAGGTGCTGGGCAACCTGTACGACGGCTCCTACCGCCCGGCCCTGCGCCCCCGCCCCTGTCCGGCGGCCTCCTGCGACTGCCACATCGGCTACGTGCACCTGGAGCCACTGGGCCTCTACGACGTCTTCACCGGCGGCGTCCTGGAGCGGGTCCCCCACCTGCCGTGATCCTCGGCTGAATCACGATCGGACCGAACCTTTCGAGCCGTCACCGGCGTCGGTACGGGCGAGAGGAGTCGCGTTGGATCGCAATGACAGCTTCCGCGAGTTCGTCGCGGGCCATCAGCAGGCGCTGATGCGCACCGCGCACCTGCTCACGGGCGATGCGCACCAGGCCGAGGACCTGCTGCAGAGCGCGCTGCTGAAGGTGCTGCGGCGCTGGTCCAGGCTGTCGTGCGTGGAGCACCCCGAGGCGTACGCGCGCAAGGCGCTGGTGAACCAGTACATCTCGTGGCGGCGGCTGCGCAGGACGGGGGCCGAGCTGTCCAGCGCCGCGCCGCCCGAGCGGCCGTACTCGAGCGAGGACGCCACGATCGTCCGGGTCGTCATGCGGCAGGCGTTGATGCGGCTGCCGCCCCGGCAGCGGGCGGTGATCGTGCTGCGTTACTACGAGGACCGCACGGAACGTGAGACCGCCGAGCTGCTGAGCTGCTCGGTCGGGACGGTGAAGAGCCAGGCCCACTACGCGCTGGCCCGGTTACGCGAGCTGGCGCCCGAGCTGGCGCCGCGGCTCGCCGAGTTGGAGACCGACGTCCGGGAGGGACAGCGATGACCTGGCTACGGGACGTGCTCGTCGACCTGGCCGAGGACTCTCCCCAGGTGGATCTGGCCGAGCGCACGATCATGATCAGGGACAGGCGGCGGCGGACGGCGATCTCGCTGGTCGCGGCGGCCATGGTGGTGGTCACGGCGCTGGGCGCGACGGTGGCCGCGCGGCTGCTGCCGCCCGGGCCCGACGACGCCGCCTCGGTGAGCGACCTGCCGGCGAAGGGGGTGGGGCCGTTGAGTCACGCGGTCAGGACGTACTGCCGGCCGGAGAGCGGCCGTGCGCCCGAGGACTGCCGGGACGGGGAGTGGCGGCTGTTCGCGCGGGACGGCAGGACGTATCGCGTGCCGGACGCGCTGCCCAGCCTCGTGCCCGGCCGGACCGGCCTGAGTGACAGCCCGCTGGCGATCAGCCGCGACGGCGGCAAGATCGCCTACTACGGCGCCGCGGAGGAGACGTTCGTGGTCCGCGACCTGGCCTCGGGCAGGCGCACCGCCGCTCCCGCGAAGGTGCCGAGGGAGTGGCTGTACAGCAGGACCCGCCTGATGCTCTCCGCCGACGGCCGCTACGTCATCTTCATGAAGAACCCGCAGTTCAAGGACCCCGGGCTGATCTTCGACCTGCGGGCGGGGGCCGTGCGCGAGCTGCCCAACGGCTGGGTCCCCGCCGGCCTGTCAGCGGACGGCGGCACCCTCACGCTCTCCCAGTACTCGCCCAGGTCGATGCTGCGCACCATCCCGAGGTTGTGGACGACCTCGGGCAACGGCACCTCGATCACGCTGGCGCAGAACTACGAGTTCAGCCCGCTGGCCCCCGACGGGCGCGGCATCGCCGCCGTCGAGAGGTACTTCGCCCGCGGCTTCCCCTGCCCCCGGCTGGGCAACCTGGTCGTGCTGGACGCCCGCACCGGCGTGAAGCTCGGGTCCGTCATCGTGCAGGGCCTGGACGCGGGCGTCACCAGCCTCTCGCTGCGCACGTGGCTCGGGCCTCAGGAGGTGACGGCGCTGGCCGAGTCCGTCCCGTGCAACGTGGGGGCCTACCACGAGGGGCCCGACGAGGAGGCCGAGCAGCTCGACCCGCCTTACCGGACGCTGACCGCCTACGCCGTGAACGTCGGGACCGGCCGGGCCAGGAAGCTCACCACGTACACGGCGCAGGACTTCTTCGAGATCGTCCTGCCCGGGGCGGTGTGAGGTCAGGTCTCGCGCTGCGGCCGGTAGTCGTCCTCGGCGAGCCCGAAGGTCCACGCCACGCCCTCGCGTGCCCGCCGCACCCACGGCGGCACCCGCAGGAAGTAGGTACGGCGGGTGCCGTCGGGCTCGGGCGTGGAGTTGACCACCTCCACCATGGACAGCGGCTCGTCGCCGGGCAGCTCGATCCGCCACAACACGCCGGTCTCGTCGGACTGGACCGGCTGCGCGCCCGACTCGGCCAGGTAGCGGTCGAGGCCGAAGTGCTCCAGCATGGCGCGGCGCAGCTCGGCGTTGGGCTCCGAGCGGATGCGCTCGGGGGTGAGCGCGGTCATCGTGGCCCCGAACTCGGGCGGGACGGGCATGCCGTGCCAGGCGTGCAGGGCGAACCCGTCGGCGTACGACAGGGCGGGGCCGTCGGCGCGGTGCAGCCGGCCGAGGTCGTCGAGGTGCAGCTCGACGGGCCGCTCGGTGACGATGGCGAGCCGCTCGTACGGCCACCACCAGCCCGCCCGCTCCGCCACCCGCTTGAGCCCGTCGAGCCCGTCGAACGCCGACAGCCAGGGCGCGTCGTGCTGCCCGAGCACGGCGTCGAGCGTCACCCGCCGCAGGCTCTCGCCGAACCGCTCGGCCTCCAGGTCGGTGTCCGTGTCGAGGCCCGTGTCGAGGCCGGTGTCGAGGCCCGTGCCGAGGGCGGCGCCCCGCTCGGCGATGGCGCGGCGCAGGTCGCCGACCAGCCGTTCGGCCTGCGGCCACAGCCGCCCGCCGGTCTCGGCCCAGAGCTGCGCCCAGCCCGCGTGCCCCAGCTCGGCGTACGCGGCCGCCCTGGCCCGCTCCCACGGCGCGGTGCGGACGGCGTCGCGCACCGGCCGCCCGGGATCGGCGCTCTCCAGCCCGAGCCCGTCAGGGACGAGCTCGTCGGTGCCGAGCCCCGCCCGCTCCAGCCCCACGCGCATCTCCAGGCCGCCGGTCAGCCAGGCCGCCACGACCGCTCCGGCCAGCGGCGACGACAGCTTCAGCACCCGCTCGGGCTCGGCCAGCCCCGCCTCCCGGTACGCCTGCCGCACGGCCGCCTCGGCGCCCTCGCCGGGCCCGGTGGCGACGGTGACCCGCTCCCACGTCGCGGTCGTCATCAGTCGGCCACCACCCGGTAGGAGCCCGGCACGTACTCGCGCTGCCTGACCACGCGGTACCAGCCCTTCGGCAGCGAGATCGCGTCGTGCTCCTCGTGCACGAGCCTGCCGCCCTCGGGCAGGTGCAGGAAGCCGCGCGACAGCGTGCCGGGGCCGGGGACGGCGTGGCAGTGCCCGGTGGCCTCGCCGTGCGCCAGCACGAGCCGGCCGCGGGCGTCACGCGGCTCGGACCGCAGCCCGCCGGGAACGGACTCCTCGGGGACGGGCACGATCAGGATGTCGCCCTGTCGGTACATCGACCAACCTCCATCGATCGGGGGGATGACCGGAAAACTAGCGGCGGGCACCGACAGAAACGGGCCTGCCGCCGTTTCAGCGCTCCGCGCGGATCGCGTAGCCGCTCGTGCTGGAGTGACCGGCCGCGTTCGTGGCCGTGACGGAGGTCCACGGCCAGGCGTACGGGACCCAGGCGGACTCCAGGCGCCCCCGGGTGTACGACTCCTGCGCGACCACGGCCCCGCCGGGCTCGAACCGCAGGGTGCCGCCCCGCAGGTGGTAGCCCTCGACGAGCACGCCGGGCCGCCCGCCCCGCTCCTCCGCCCGCGCGCCGACGATGATCGGCTGCTGCCACCCGGCCGCGATGTCGTCGGCCAGCGACGGCGTGTCGTAGCGGGCCTGGCAGGTGAAGAAGGGGTCCCACCCGTAGGAGATGATCTTCACGGGGTGCGGCCCCGACGCCATCACCTGCTGGTCGAGCCGGGCCTTCGTGGTGCGCCCGCGCGGCGGCAGCGGGTCGGCCCTGCCGCACTCGCCCTCGGCCGGGGTGGGCTCGAAGCCCTCGACGTTCACCCACAGCTCGGCCCCGTCGGGCACCCGCCGGGCGGCGGCCTCGACGTACGCGCTGGTGGGCCCGTAGTACGCCTGCGCGTTGGTCACCTCGCCCACGACGGGCACCAGCCGCGGCGCCACCCTGGCCCCGCCCTCCTGTGGCCCGTGCACCGGCACCTTGCCGGTGCCGCGCCCGTCCTGCACGGCGACCGCGATGGGCAGGCCGGCCCGCGTGCCCGCGATGTCGGCCAGCCCCTCCTCGACCTGCGACGGCGGGAACCCGCGGCCCCGCCGCGCGTCGATGTACGGGCTGACCACGATCTTCTTGCCGGGCAGCGCGGCGGCGACCACGGCGTGCTGGGCGGCGTACAGGGAGATGATCGGATCCCGCTCCGCCCGCGCCCGCATGGCCAGCTCGAACGACTGGTACACCCCGCCGAACGCGGACAGCCCCGCGAAGCGCGCCCGGTAGTCGGCCAGCACCCGGGCCGTGAACGCGTTGAGCGCGGCGGTGTGGGCGGCGTCGGGCTCCCACGGCTTGTCCTCGCGCTGCGAGGCGGCGGGCAGGCCGGGGAAGACGGTCATGCCGTACGCGCTCGCCTCCCGCATGAGGTTGCCCAGCCCGTCGCCGTCGGTGGCGACGAGCACGAGGTCGTGCTCGGCGGCGGCGCACGACTCGGCCAGCGTCAGCCGGTAGAAGGTGCGCTCGCCGCCGATCCGCCGGTCGATGCCGGGGCAGCGCAGCATGCCCTGCCCGAACTCCTCGCTGGTCATGTACGTGTAGACCTGGCGGACGCGCACGCCGGGCACCTCGGCGCAGGGCCTGCCGTCCGCGAGGCAGTCGGGGAAGTCGGGGTCCCGGCGCGCGTTGAACCGGGGCCCGAAGGTGATCAGCGTGTCGCCGCCGATCGCGTGGACGGCCTCGACCATGCGCTGGGTGACGCACCGGTCGGCGCGCGGGATCACCCAGTAGCCGGTGACCGCGTAGGGGGCCACGACCCTGGTGTCACGCGCCGGGCACTCCTCCGGCTCGGGATCGTCGGGAATGACCATGCCCACCACGAAGGCGACCGCCACGATCAGCCACAGAACCCGGTGCACCCACACCCCTTCCACGCCCGGCCTCCAGACTACGCGGCGACCCCGGCGCGGACCGTCACGATCCGGTCGCGGAGAATGACATCATGCGTATCGATCTCAGCGGCAGGACCGCGCTGGTCACGGGCTCGACCCAGGGAATCGGGGCGGCCATCGCCACCGGGCTGGCGCGGGCGGGGGCCCGCGTGGGCGTCAACGGCCGCGGCGAGGGCTCGGTGGCCGCGGCCATCGAGCGGATGGACGACGAGCGCATCGAGGCCGAGCGGACCTCGGGCGAGCGGCTGCACTACGACCTGGTCGCCGCGCCGGGCGACGTCTCGACGGAGGAGGGCTGCCGGCGGGTCGGGCAGATGCTCCCGCACGTGGACATCCTGGTGAACAACCTGGGCATCTTCGGCGCCAGGCCCGCGCTGGAGATCGACGACGACGAGTGGCGGCGGTACTTCGAGGTCAACGTGCTGGCCGCGGTCCGGCTGACGCGGGCGTACCTGCCGGGGATGCGCGAGCGCGGCTGGGGCCGGATCCAGTACATCGCCAGCGACTCCGCCGTCGTCATCCCGCACGAGATGATCCACTACGGCATGACGAAGACCGCGTTGCTGGCGGTCTCGCGAGGGTTCGCCAAGGAGGCCGCGGGCAGCGGCGTCACGGTCAACTCCGTGATCGCGGGGCCGACGCACACCGGGGGCGTGGAGGAGTTCGTCCACCAGCTCGTGGACAGCGAGCTGCCGTGGGAGGAGGCGCAGCGGGAGTTCATGCGGCTGCACCGCCCGCAGTCGCTGCTCCAGCGCCTGATCGAGCCCGAGGAGATCGCGAACCTGGTGGTCTACCTGAGCTCTCCCCTGGCCTCCGCGACGACGGGCGCGGCGGTGCGGGTGGACGGCGGGTACGTCGACTCGATCCTCCCCTGACCAGGGGCTACGGAAATGCGTTGACAACAAACGCACCATAGTCAACAAATGCCTCACAAGCCCTCTTTGCAGGCCCATACAGATCATGTTAGAAGGGAGGGAAGCAGAGAGGACCGGGCACAGTGACGGTGATTCTCGACGGCATCTCCGTACGGCAGCGCGGAGAGACCTGGCTCGACGCCATAAACCTCGAATTATCCGACGGATTGACCACCCTCATCGGCCCGATGTCGGCGGGAAAGACGACGTTGATGCGCGTCGTCGCCGGATTGCTGACGCCCGATTCAGGGCGCGTGCTGGTCGGCGGGGAAGACGTCACGAAAATCTCGGTGCGAAAACGTTCGGTCGCTTTCGTCTATCAGCAATTCATCAATTATCCCTCGCTGACCGTCTACGAGAACATCGCCTCCCCGCTCCGCCTCGACCCCCGTTTCCGCCGCGACGGCCTGGACCGGCGCGTGCGCGAGGTGGCCGAGCTCATGGGCATCGCCGGCCTGCTGGACCGCCGGCCGGCCGAGCTGTCGGGCGGGCAGCAGCAGCGCACCGCCATCGCCCGCGCCCTGGCCCGCCCCGTGGACGTGCTGCTGCTCGACGAGCCCCTGGCCAACCTGGACTTCAAGCTGCGCGAGCAGTTGCGCGCCGACCTCAAGACGATGTTCGCCGGCTCACCGGGCGTGGTGCTCTACTCCACCGCCGACCCGAACGAGGCGCTGACGTTCGCCGCGCCGACCGTGGTGCTGGGCGAGGGCCGGGTGCAGCAGGTCGGCGACGTCGCCGCCATGTACGCGCACCCGCCCACCCTCGCCGTGGCCGCCACGCTCAGCGACCCGCCGCTCAACCTGCTGCCCGGCGTCGTCCGCGACGGCCGGATCGAGCTGCTCGGCACGTCCTTCCCGGCCCCCCGCGCCCACTCCGCCGGCCACACGGTCATGCTCGGCATCCGCCCCCACCAGGTGACGATCGAGCGCGACGGCCCCGGCGCGCTGGAGCTGCCCGCCGAGATCAGGCTCGCGGAGGTGACGGGCAGCGCCACGTTCCTGCACCTGCTCCTGGAGGGCGGCCGCCACCTGGTCGCCCACCTGCCGGGCACCCAGCTCTTCACGCCCGGCGAGCGCGCGGTCGCCTACGTGGACCCCGCGCACGTGTTCGTCTTCGACGAGGCGGGCGGGTCAGGGGGCCGGCTGCTCGCCACCAGCGCCGCGGAGGTGGACCTGCATGGCTGACATCCGGCTGGAGGGCGTGGGCCACAGCTACGACGGCGGCCGGACGTGGGCGGTCAAGCCGACGACGTGGACGTGGCGCGGCTCGCGGGCGTACGCGCTGCTGGGCCCCAGCGGCTGCGGCAAGACGACGCTGCTGAACATCATCTCCGGCCTGATCACGCCCACCGAGGGCCGCGTCTTCTTCGACGACCGCGACGTCACGGGCGTGCCCACCGCGGGCCGCAACATCGCGCAGGTCTTCCAGTTCCCCGTCCTGTACGAGGAGATGTCGGTCTACGACAACCTCGCCTTCCCCCTCAGGAACAGGAAGGTGCCCAAGCAGGAGGTGGACCGGCGGGTCCGCGAGGTCTCCCGGCTGCTCGGCCTCGACCAGGTGCTGGGCCGCAGGTCCCGCCGGCTGGACGCGGGCCGCCAGCAGATCGTCAGCCTGGGCCGCGGCCTGGTCCGCTCCCAGGTCGCCGCCGTCCTGCTCGACGAGCCGCTGACCGTGGTGGACCCGGCGCTGAAGTGGACGCTGCGCAGCAAGCTCAAGGAGATCCACCGCGACACCGGCCACACGCTGGTCTACGTCACCCACGACCAGACGGAGGCGCTGACGTTCGCCGACGAGGTGGTGGTGCTCAACGAAGGGGCGATCGTGCAGGCCGGCGAGCCGTCGGAGCTGTTCCTGTCGCCGTCGCACGAGTTCGTCGGCCACTTCATCGGCTCGCCCGGGATGAACATGCTGCCCGCCGAGATCGCCGGCGACGTCGTCCGCGTCGGGCGGGAGGAGGTGGGCACGGTCAGGGAGCCGCTGCCGCCGGGCCCCGTACGCATCGGGGTGCGGCCCGAGTTCGTGCGCATCACCCCGGCGGGCGCCTCCCCCGGCGTGACCGCCCGGGTGACCGGGATCGACCGCATGGGCGCGTACGACCTGGTCCACGCCACCGCCAGCGAGCACCGGCTGATCGCCAAGACCGAGGCGGGCTGCTCCTACCGGCCGGACGCGGTCGAGTTCCTGCACTTCCCCGCCGACCGCACGTTCCTGTTCCGCGACCAGGTCAGGTGCGGCTCGCTCGCGCCGCTGAACGGAAGGGGGCAGGCGTGAGCGTCGCAGGCAGCCAGGTGAGCGGCGAGCTCGTCACCAAGGAGACGCCCGCGGAGGAGGAGCAGCCGCGCGCCCCGCTCAAGCGCAGGAACAACCGGGCCTGGTGGCTGGTGCTGCCGGTCGTGGTGTCGGTGGCGTTCACCGCGGTGATCCCGCTGATGACCGTGGTCAACTTCTCCGTGCAGGACGTCTTCAGCCCCGTCGACCGGGTCTTCGTCGGCCTGGAGTGGTTCCAGACGATCTCCCGCGACCCCGAGGTGCGCGCGGCGCTGGTGCGCACGCTGCTGTTCTCCGCGCAGGTGCTGCTGCTGGAGATCCCGCTGGGCGTGGCGCTGGCCGTGGTGATGCCGCGCAGGGGTGTGTGGGTGTCGGTGGCGCTGGTGCTGGTCGCGCTGCCGCTGCTCATCCCGTGGAACGTGGTCGGCACGATCTGGCAGATCTTCGCCCGCGGCGACATCGGCCTGGGCGGCTGGACGGTCAACAACGTGCTCGGCATCAACTTCAACTACACGCTGGACTCGACGGACGCCTGGATCACGGTCCTGGTCATGGACGTGTGGCACTGGACGCCGCTGGTGGCGCTGCTGGCGTACGCGGGGCTGCGCTCGATCCCCGAGCCGTACTTCCAGGCCGCGCAGATCGACGCCGCCTCGGCGTGGGCCACCTTCCGGCACATCCAGCTCCCCCGGCTGCGCGGGGTGCTGACGATCGCGATCCTGCTCAGGTTCATGGACAGCTTCATGATCTACACCGAGCCGTTCGTGGTGACGGGCGGCGGGCCCGGCAACGCGACCTCGTTCCTCAGCATCCTGCTGTCGAAGATCGCGGTCGGCCAGTTCGACGTGGGGCCGGCGGCGGCGTTCTCGCTGCTCTACTTCCTCATCGTGCAGGTCTTCTGCTACGTCTTCTTCACCGTGCTCACCAGGTCGGGGAGGTGAGCGAGGTGACCAAGAGGCTGCCCTGGGCGCGCACGGTCTTCTGGCTGTACGTGGCCACGCTCATGCTGCCGCTGCTGTGGATGTTCGGCATGTCGATCCGGCCGAACGAGGACATCCTCGGCACTTTCTCGCTGGTGCCGCAGCGCGTGACGTTCGACAACTACGCCACATTCTTCAGCGACTCGGCGTGGTATTCGAGCTATCTGAACTCCATCGTCTACACCTCGCTGAACGCCGTGATGTCGCTGATCGTGGCACTGCCCGCGGCATACGCGTTCTCGCGGTTCCGATTCGCCGGCGACAAGCACCTCTTCTTCTGGCTGCTGACCAATCGCATGGCCCCGCCGGCGGTTTTCCTGCTGCCGTTCTTCCAGATTTACCAGAGCGTCGGCCTGTTCGACACGCATCTCGGCGTGGCCATCGCGCACATGCTGTTCAACGTCCCGCTCGCGGTGTGGATCCTCGAAGGATTCATGTCCGGAATTCCGCGGGAAATAGACGAGACCGCGGCGATCGACGGCTATTCGCTGCCGCGGTTCTTCATCCGGATCTTCCTGCCGATGATCCGCTCGGCGATCGGCGTGACGCTGTTCTTCTGCTTCATGTTCAGCTGGGTCGAGCTGCTGATCGCCAGGACGATCACCTCGGTGGACGCCAAGCCGATCGCCGCCACGATGACGCGGACCGTGAGCGCGGCGGGGGTGGACTGGGGCCTGCTGGCCACGGCGGGCGTGCTCACCATCGTGCCCGGCGCCGTCGTCATCTGGTTCGTGCGCAACTACATCGCCAAGGGCTTCGCGCTGGGGAGGGTCTAGCGATGCTCGACTGGATGGTCTGGACCGTCCCCACGGCCCTGGTGTTCGCCGGGCTGGCCCTCCTGCTGGTCGTCATGGCGGTCTGGGCGCGCATCTCCCCGCCCGTGGCCAGGCGCGGGTTCCTGCGCATCGAGACCGATCGCGGCGACCGGCTCTACATCGGCCTGATCAGCGCCGCCGTCGTGCTGGCCGGCTGGATCGCGATCACCGACCTGTCCATGTGGCTCGCGCTCGGCTGCGCGCTGCTCGTGGCGGTCGTGATCGGCATATGGGGTTAACAGAAGAGGAGCAGGCGATGAGGCATCGGACACGCAGATCCGTGGCCGCCGGTCTGGCCGCGGTCGCCCTCATAGCGGCCGGATGCACGCAGGGCGCGCAGAAGCCGGCGAGCGACTTCAAGGAGGCCGACGGCAAGGCCGCGGCCCAGAGGTGGGTGTCGCAGGAGTTCACCCCGAGCACGCTGAGCAAGGAGCAGCAGCTCGCCGAGATGGACTGGTTCATCAAGGCCGCGGCGCCGTACCGGGGCATGCAGATCAACGTGGTCTCCGAGACGATCACCACGCACGAGTACGAGTCGCAGCAGCTCGCCAAGGCGTTCACCGAGATCACCGGGGTCAGGATCAAGCACGACCTGATCCAGGAGGGCGACGTCGTCGAGAAGCTCCAGACGCAGATCCAGGGCAACCAGAACATCTACGACGCCTACGTCAACGACTCCGACCTCATCGGCACCCACTCGCGCGGCGACTACGTGGTGCCGCTGTCGGACTACATGGCCGGCGAGGGCAGGAACGTCACCTCGCCCACCCTCGACCTGAACGACTTCATCGGCATCAGCTTCACCACCGGCCCGGACAAGAAGGTCTACCAGCTCCCCGACCAGCAGTTCGCCAACCTCTACTGGTTCCGCTACGACTGGTTCACCGACCCGGAGATCAAGAAGCAGTTCAAGGACGCGTACGGCTACGACCTCGGCGTCCCGGTCAACTGGGCGGCCTACGAGGACATCGCCGACTTCTTCACCAGCAAGGTCAACGGCAACGGCACCATCGACGGCAAGAAGGTCTACGGCCACATGGACTACGGCCGCAAGGACCCGTCGCTCGGCTGGCGCTTCACCGACGCCTGGCTGTCGATGGCCGGCAACGGCGACCCCGGCATCCCCAACGGCCTGCCGGTGGACGACTGGGGCATCAGGGTGGAGAACTGCCGCCCGGTCGGCTCCTCGGTCACCCGAGGCGGCGACACCAACGGCCCCGCCGCGGTCTACGCGCTGACCAAGTACGTGGACTGGCTGAAGAAGTACGCGCCCCGCGAGGCGGCGGGCATGAACTTCAGCGAGGCCGGCCCCGTGCCCGCGCAGGGCAACATCGCCCAGCAGATCTTCTGGTACACCTCGTTCACGGCCGACATGACGAAGGAGGGCCTGCCGGTCGTCAACAGCGACGGCACGCCCAAGTGGCGCATCGCGCCGAGCCCGCACGGCTCGTACTGGAAGACCGGCAACAAGCTGGGTTACCAGGACGCCGGCTCGTGGACGCTGCTCAAGAGCACGCCGCAGGATCGCAGGGCGGCGGCCTGGCTGTACGCGCAGTTCGTCACCTCGAAGACGGTGTCGCTGAAGAAGTCGATCGTCGGGCTGACGTTCATCCGCGACTCCGACGTCAAGAGCCGGTACTTCGCCGACAACGCCGAGAAGTACGGCGGCCTGATCGAGTTCTACAACTCGCCCGCCCGCAAGCAGTGGACGCCGACCGGCACGAACGTGCCCGACTACCCGAAGCTGGCCCAGCTCTGGTGGCAGAACGTGGCCACCGCGGTGACCGGCGAGACCACGCCGCAGCAGTCGATGGACAACCTGGCCAGGCAGCAGGACGAGATCCTGTCCCGGCTGGAGCGGCTCTCGCAGCAGCGGGAGGGGTACGGCGGCCAGTGCGCGCCCAAGCTGAACCAGGAGCGTGACGCCCAGTACTGGTACGACCAGCCGGGCGCCCCGGCGCCGAAGCTGGCCGACGAGCGCGGCAAGCCGGAGACGCTCGACTACGACAAGCTGATCGCCACCTGGAAGCAGGGCGACTGACCGCCCCGGCGATCGGATGCCGCCGCCCGTGGCAGGAGACGGGCGGCGGCCGGCTAGACGGGCGGCGGCTGGACCCTGAGGCCGGCCGCCAGCCAGTCGAAGGCCCGCTCCTGCATGGGCACGTCGAAGCTGTGCGGCACCTCGGCGAAGACGGCCGCGTAGCTCTCGGGGGCGTCGCGGTAGCGCTCGCCGATGATGGCGTGGGCGCGCAGCATGCCCGCCTCGGGGAACAGCTCGTCGCGCATCGCGTACTGGACCATGAGCGGTTCGGGGGCGCGGGCGGCCATGAGGT
Source organism: Nonomuraea thailandensis (assembly GCF_024172165.1). Classification (GTDB taxonomy): domain Bacteria; phylum Actinomycetota; class Actinomycetes; order Streptosporangiales; family Streptosporangiaceae; genus Nonomuraea; species Nonomuraea thailandensis. The sequence continues at coordinate 8,433,333 of NZ_JAMZEB010000002.1, forward strand.
CCGGATAGTCGCCCAGCCGCGGCAGGCCCGGCGGCCAGAGCATCCAGGTGTGCCGCTCGACGTGCCCGTCCAGCATGTCCCGGTAGGAGGAGGCCATCGCGGCGACGACGACCGCCCGCATCCGCGGGTCGAACGCGCCGAGCAGCGCCGCCCGCAGCCCGCCGCCCGACAGGCCGGCGCAGCCGACCGGGCCGACGTCGGGGCGCGAGCGCAGGTAGGCCGCCGCCGCCAGGTCCTCGCCGGCGACGACGCCCGTGAAGGAGGTGCCGAGCGCCGCGCAGTGCTTGGCCACGACGTGCTCGTGCGCCTTGGCCGCCCGGTCGTACCGGTCGGCCTCGCTGAGGGGTGCGTCCGGGGCGTCCCCACGGTCGTCCACCCCGGACGACCCCTCAGCGGTCTCCAGCGGGAAGCGGCGGCTGCCCCACACGAACACGTCGTGCGCCAGCACCACGAAGCCCCTCCGGGCCAGCGCGTTGGCGAAGGCCCGGCCGCCGTAGATGGCGTCGCGCAGCCGCCGCACCTCTGGCGACGGCCCCTCCGGGCCGTCGGCGATCTTCTCCTTGCCCGCCCACTTCATCCCGGCGTGGCAGTGCAGCGCCACCACCCCGGGCAGCGGCCCGTCCGCGTCGCGCGGCTTGAGCAGGTACGCCCGCGTGCGCGGCCCGAACCCCACCGACCACGACAGCTCCTCGCCGTGCAGGTCGCCGTCGGTCCAGGTCCGCTCGACGCGCACGCCGGCGGCTTCCAGGTCGATGACCCCGATGGCCTCCCGGGCCGCCACGCGCAGCTCGGGCCCGGGCAGCACCGGGTAGAGCCCGCGTTGCGCGGCGGCGATCCCGGCCAGCTCAGAGAACACGCGTGCCGTCGTCGGCCAGGCGCACGGGCGCCCCGCTGCGCGCGGACACGGTGGCCGCGTGGCCGGTCAGCACGCTGCGGATGCCGTCGCGGTAGCCGGCCTGGCGGGCCAGCGGGTCGTCGCCCGGGCCGCGGAAGACGTCGTTCAGCAGCAGGCGGTCGCCGCCGCCGTGCCCACCGGCCCCCGACTCGATGGGCACCTCCTCCGGCTCGCTCCAGTGCCGGCGCAGCAGCAGCCGCTCCGACGAGCCGGTCGCGTGCTCCTTGGAGGCCGCGCTGGGATCGACGGCGGCGTGCGGGGGCGTCCACTCCCGCTCCACCACGTCCAGCTCCAGCCGCCCCGCCGTGCCGTTGAAGGCCACCCGGTACCCCTCCCAGGGGGCGTGGGCGTGCAGCGAGTACGTCAGGACCGCGCGGTTGGCATAGCGCACCATGACCGACATGTTGTCGTCGATGTCGATGCCCTCGCCGAAGACGTCCTGGTCGCGGACGTAGCCGTCCTCGTGCTCGGCGTCCAGGTAGAGCCGCTTGAGCCGCTCGTCCCTGGAGATGTCCAGCAGGAACGGGTCCGTGCCGAGCCCCGGCGCGCCGTGGGCGCGCTCGGGGCGGCCGGTCAGGCCCCGCTTCGTGGCGTTCTCGGCGCCGTAGAAGCGCAGGTCGGTCTGGGCGAAGACGAGCTCGGGCGCCGCGCCCAGCCACCAGTTGACCAGGTCGAAGTGGTGGGTGGACTTGTGCACGAGCAGCCCGCCGGAGCGGGCCCGCTCGCGGTGCCAGCGGCGGAAGTAGTCGGCGCCGTGGATGGTGTCGAGCATCCACTCGAAGTGCACGGAGGTGACCTCGCCGATGGCGCCCTCCTGGAGGATGCGGCGCACGGCGGAGTTGCGGGGCGAGTACCGGTAGTTGAAGGTGACGATCAGCTTGCCGGTGCCGCGCTCCGCGGCGGCCGCGATGGCCGCGCAGCCGTCGGCGTCGGTCGTGAGCGGTTTCTCCACGATGACGTCGAGGCCCGCGTCGAGCGCCGCGCACACGTATCCCGCGTGCGCGGCGTCGACGGTGGTGACGATGACCGCGTCGGCGAGCTCGAGCACCTTGCCGAACTCATCGGGGGCGAAGCACGGCACCGGCCGGCCGATCCGCTCGACGTAGTAGTCCATGCGGGTCCGGTTGGTGTCGCACAGGGCGACGATGGTGCCGGTGTCGCGCCACTCCCCGAGCAGCGCGTCGACGTACATCTGCGCGCGGTGCCCGAGCCCGACGAACGCGTACTTCATGCCTCTCCTCAGCCCGCGATGGAGGCGTTGGCCTCCGTGATGAACTTCTGCGCGGCGTCCTCCGGGGTCTGGCGGCCGAACATGACCTCCTCCGAGTAACGCGTGAGGATCTCCTCCATGGCGCTGGCGCCCTTCGGCGGGGCGGCCGGCGGGTCGGTCAGCTCACCCTTGGCCTCCTCCAGGAAGGCCAGCGTCTTCTGGTCGGCCTCGGGAAGCTTGTCCCGGACCGCCGCGAGCACCTTGGAGCTGGCCGGCAGGCCGCGGTCGCTCAGGATGATCGCGCCCGCCTCCGGGTCGTTGATCATGAAGTCGATGAACTTCGCGGCCTCGGCGGCGTGCTCGCTCTTGGAGGAGGCGCTGTAGAACATGGCCGGCTGGGTGAACATGCCGCCCGTGGTGGCGCCCTTGATCTTCGGCATCCGCAGCAGGTCCAGCTGCTGGCCCGACGCCTTGCTGGCCGCGCCGAGCTGGTTGCTCCACCACATGCCCATGGCGCCGGTGTTGGTGCCGATCAGCGACTGGTCGATGCTGGTGGCGCCGATCTCGGCGCTCTTGGCGGCCTCGGGGGCGCCCTTGCCCTTGATCAGGTTCTGCATGATCCCCCACCACTCGGTGATGGTCTGGGGCGACACGCCGAGCTTGTTGCCGTTGTAGAACGGCTCGCCCTTCTGCGCGGCGTAGATCTGCAGGTAGGCGGGGTTCCAGCTGAGCTGCGTACCGGTGATCTTGCCGCCGCCGCCGGCGGTGATCTTGTTGGACAGCTCGACGTACTCCTCCCACGTCCACGTCTTGTCGTCGGGGAGCGTGGCCTTGGCCTGCTCGACCAGGCCCTTGTTGACGATCAGGGAGAAGGCGTTGACGCCGGTGGGGATGGCGTACTGCTTGCTGTCGATGGCGCCGGTGGCCAGGACCTTGGCGTCGACGTCGGCGGTGTTGACCTTGCCGGTCAGGTCGGCGAGGGTGCCGCGGTCGGCGTACTCGCGCAGGCCGCGGATCTCCAGGCTGATGACGTCCGGCGCGTCGCTGCCCGCGACCTTCGTGGAGAGCGTCTCGTAGTAGCTCGCGAAGTCGGAGAACTCGCCTTCCACGTCGATGTTCGGGTTCTTGGCCTCGAACTTCTTCATGGCCTCTTCGGTCATCTTCTGCCGAGCGTCGCTGCCCCAGTAGGAGAAGCGCAGCTTGATCTTGCCGTCGGCGGTCTGTCCGCCGCCGTCGCCGCCACTGCCGCAGGCCGCGGTCACCGCCAGCACAGCGGTGGCGAGCAGGGCCGCCGACCACATCTTCTTGCCAGAGCTCACGGCTCTACCTCCTATGGGTGTTCACTGTTGGGGGGTGGAGGATCTACTTCAGGCCCGTGGTGGCGACACCACGGATCAGGTATTTCTGGCCGGCCAGGAAGAACCCGAAGATGGGGCCGAGCGCGATGATCGACATGGCGAACATCGGGCCCCACGACGAATCGCTGCTGGCGTCCAGGAACGTGCGCAACGCTACCGGTACGGTGAAGTTGTCGGGATTGTTGAGGTACAGGAGCTGGCTGAGGAAGTCGTTCCACGTCCAGATGAACGTGAAGATCGCGGTCGTGGCCAGCGCCGGCATGCACAGCGGCATGACGACCCTGATGAAGATCCGCCAGTAGCCGGCGCCGTCGATCTCCGCCGCCTCGTCCAGCTCCCGGGGCAGGGTGCGGATGAACTGCACCATGAGGAAGATGAAGAACGCGTCGGTGGCCAGGATCTTCGGCATGACCAGCGGCCAGATCGTGTTGATCAGGTCGAGCTCGGAGAACATGATGTACTGCGGCACGATCGTCACGTGGTGCGGCAGCATGATCGTGCCCAGCATGATCGCGAACCAGAACGACTTGAGCGGGAAGCTCAGCCGGGCGAAGGCGTAGGCGGCCAGCGAGCAGGCCACCAGGTTCGCCACCACCGAGATGCCGGTGACGACCGCGGAGTTCCACAGGTAGTAGCCAAAGGGGTGCTTGAGCGCGTACCAGCCGTCGGTGTAGTTCTCCAGCGTCACCTGGCTGGGCCACAGGCCCGGCTCGCGGAAGATGAGCTCCTCCGGCTTGAGGGAGCTGGAGATCATCCACAGCAGGGGATAGAGCATGACCAGGCCGAAGCCGATCAGCAGGATGTGCTTGGCCACCCGCCCGCCCCTGAACGGGCGGAACAGGACCGGAACCGGCCTACTTGGTGTCGCCATAGAAGACCCAATACTTGGAAGCGAGGAAGTTCACCCCGGTGAGGGCGGCGATGATGATCAGCAGGACCCACGCCATCGCGGCGGCGTAGCCCATGTCGTAGTTCTTGAAGCCCTCTAGGTAGAGGTAGAGCGTGTAGAACAGCGTGGAGTCGGCGGGGCCGCCCTTTCCACCGCTGACGATGAACGCCTGCGTGAACGACTGGAACGACTTGATGAGCTCCAGCACGAGGTTGAAGAAGATGATCGGCGTCAGCAGCGGCAGCGTGATCGACCGGAACTGCCGCCACACGCCGGCGCCGTCCACGGAGGCCGCCTCGTAGTAGCTGGCGGGGATCTGCCGGAGGCCGGCCAGGAAGATGATCATCGGTGCGCCGAACGTCCACACGTGCAGGAGGATCAGCGTGCCCAGCGCGTAGTCGGGGTGGCCCACCCAGCCCTGCCCCTCGATGCCGAAGATCCCCAGCACCGCGTTCACCAGGCCGTCGGCGCCGAAGACCTTGCGCCACAGGATCGCGATCGCGACGCTGCCGCCCAGCAGCGAGGGCAGGTAGAAGATCGAGCGGTAGAACGACAGGCCGCGCAGCCCCCGGTCGAGCACCAGGGCGAGGGCGAGGGCGAAGGCGAGCTGCATCGGGACCGAGACGACCACGTAGATCGTGGTCACCTTCAGCGAGTTCAGGAACCTCGGGTCCTCGGTGAACATCTTGACGTAGTTGTCGAACCCGACCCACTGGGCCTCCTCCAGGAGGCTGTAGTCGGTGAACGACAGGTAGAGGGAGGCGAAGATCGGACCGATCGTGATGACGAGCAGCCCGACGAACCATGGGGCCAGGAAGAGGTAGGCGGCCCGTGCCTCCCGGCGGGACCGTTTCGTGGAGCGATGACCGCCGCGGGCGGGTGGCTGCACCGCACGCTTGGGTTTCACCGCCACCGAAACTTCAGTCATCACGGACCTTCCGGCGAGAAGTGAATGGATAGCGCTTTCCTATAGCTGGCGGGAAAGTTACGTCAACCCTTTGCAGGCGTTACATAGCCGTTACCGATATATCGCCACGGCGTTTGCCCAGCTAGCACGCGTGCCCGCCCAATAAGTCTGATGAATTACGATCCGGTTTAGTACAACCGTTTGCAGACGCAGAGCTATCACGGAACTACCGCGGAGCTGCGGTGGAGTCCCTGATCACGAGGCGCGTCTCCAGCGAGGTGGTGGCGCTCACCTCCTGGATGAGCAGATCCACCGCGAGCCGCCCCGCCGCGGCCGTCGGCATGGCCACGGTGGTGAGCTTCGGACGGTTCAGCCGGCCGGGCACGATGTCGTCTATCCCGACCACGCTCATGTCCTCGGGCACGCTCATCCCGAGGTCGCCGAGCCCCTCGATGAGCCCGATGGCCACCAGGTCGTTGTAGGCCAGCACGCCCGTCACCCCGGAGTCGCGCACCCGGCCCGCCGCGGCGAACCCGCCGCGCTCGGTGGGCGCGTTCGGGCCGATGACGACGAGCTCCACGCCCGGCACCTGCTCGGCCGCCGTACGGATCTCCGCGCTCGTCCACGACCCGGCGGGCCCCGACACCAGCGCGACCCGCCGGTGCCCCAGCCCGGCCAGATGCTCGACGGCCAGCCTCGCCCCGTGCCCGACGTCCATCAGGACCGTGGCCGCGCCGCGCAGCCGCCGGTTGATCACCACGAACGGCACCCGCTCGGCCAGCCGTTCCAGCGCCTTGTTCGACGAGCGCGGGCTGCACAGCACCACGCCGTCCACCTGTTTGGAGAAGGCCTGGATCAGCTCCTCCTCGGCCGCCGGCTCCTCGTCCGTGTCGGCCACGAACAGGTGGTAGTCGCGCTGGCGGGCCGCCGAGTGCGCCGCCTTGATCAGCGGCGGGAAGAACGGGTTGGCGATGTCGGCCACAATGAGGCCCAGATTGTGGGTACGCCCGGTCGTGAGCGCCCTGGCCGCCCGGTTCGGCCGGTAGCCGAGCTCCTCGGCCACGGTGAGCACCCTGGTGCGGGTGGCGGCGTTCACCATGTGCGGCGCGGAGAACGTCCGGGACACCGTCGACACATGCACGCCGGAGGCCCTGGCCACATCACGAATCGTCACTGTCACAGTCGCACACCCTAACGCAACCGCTTGCAGAACCCATGAGTACGATGAAAGCGCTTGCCGCACGTCCATGAAACGGAAGCCCCTAGGAACCCCCAGCTAGACGGGCGGTGACGAAATCACCTCTTGACGCCTCACCCTTCCGGACATGAAGGTTTAGTGCAACTGTTTGCAGTCTTGAAGGAGCCCCACACGGTGAGCAGAGTCCTCGTCACCGGAAGCGCAGGACGCCTCGGCCGCAGCGTGGTCAGCACGCTCGCGGCGGCCGGGCACGAGGTCATCGGCGTCGACCGCGCCCCAGGCACCCCGCCGGAGGCAGCCGTCACCTTGCCGGCCGACCTCACCGACACCGGTGAGACGTTCGAGGTCCTGGCCAGGTTCAGGCCCGAGTCGGTGATCCACCTGGCCGCCATCGCCACCCCGTTCAGCGTCCCGGAATCGGTGATCTTCACGGTCAACACGCAGCTCGCGTACAACGTGTGCTCGGCGTCGGTGGCCCTGGGCGTGCCGGGCGTGGTGGTGGCCAGCAGCCCCACCGTCATGGGATACGGCGCGCCCGGCGGCTGGACGCCGCAGTACCTGCCGATCGACGAGGAGCACCCGGTGCGCCCGTGGAACGCCTACAACCTGTCCAAGGTGACGGCCGAGGAGACGATGAAGGCGTACGCCAGGGCGGGCGGCACGAAGCTGGCCGCCGTCCGGCCGTGCTTCGTGATCCCGCCGGAGGAGTGGGCCGGCGCGCCCACGCAGTCCGGCCACACGGTTCGCGAGCGGCTCGACCGGCCGGAGCTGGGCGGGGTGTCGCTGTTCAACTACATCGACTCCCGCGACGCCGCCGAGATGATCACCGTGCTCGCCGAGGCGCTGCCCGACCTGCCGAACGGCGAGGTCTTCTTCGCCGGCGCGGCCGACGCACTGGCCAGGAAGCCGCTGGCCGACCTGCTCCCGCAGGTCGTGCCCGGCACCGAGGCGTACGCCTCCGGCCTCACCGGCACCACCCCCGCCTTCTCGACCGCCAAGGCAGAGCGCCTGCTCGGCTGGCAGCCCAAGCGCAGCTGGCGTACCGAACTCAAGGAAGAAGCCGAATGAACCTCAGCGGTGTGCTGTTCTTTCCCGTGACCCCCTTCGACGCCGACGGCACGCTCGCCGAGCAGGTGCTGGCCGAGCACGTCCGGCAGGGCATGGAGCACGGGCCGGGCGGCGTCTTCGTGGCCTGCGGCACCGGCGAGTTCTCGGCGCTGTCGGAGTCCGAGCACGCGCGGGCCACGCGGATCGCGGCGGAGGTCGTGGCCGGCCGGGTGCCGGTGTTCGCGGGCGCGGGCGGGCCGCTCGGCGCTGCGCTGAACCAGGCACGGGCGGCGCGCGAGGCGGGCGCCGACGGGCTGCTGCTCATGCCGCCGTACCTGGCCCAGGGGCCCGGGCACGGCTTCACGGCGTACGTGCGGGCGGTCGCCGAGGTGCTGCCGGTGATCGTCTACCAGCGCGGCTCGGTCGTGCTGGAGCCGGACGCCGTGGTGGAGCTGGCCGGCGTCCCCGGCGTGATCGGGCTCAAGGACGGCCTGGGCGACATCGACCGCATGCAGCGCACCGTGCTGGCGGTGCGCGAGAAGCACCCGGACTTCCTGTTCTTCAACGGGCTGCCGACGGCCGAGCTGACCATGCCCGCCTACCGCGGCATCGGCGTGGAGCTCTACTCCAGCGCCGTGTTCGCGTTCGCGCCCGAGATCGCGCTGGCCTACCTCAACGGTGACGAGCGGCTGCTCACCGAGTTCTACGCGCCGCTCGTCCGCCTGCGCGGCAAGGTGCCCGGCTACCCGGTCGCCCTGGTCAAGGCCGGCGTGCGGCTGCGCGGCCTGGACGTCGGCGCCGTCCGCCCGCCGCTGGTCGAGGTGAGCGACGAGCACCTGGCCGAGCTGGAGGCGCTGATCAAGACCGGTCTCGAACGGGCCACGTCATGACCATCGCCGACCTTCGCACGGAGCTGCGCACGGCGTCGCTGCCGCGCCCGTGGGGCGAGGACGTGCCGTACAACCACGTCATCGTCACCCACGTCACGCTGAAGGACGGGCGCACCGGCACCGGCTTCTCGTGGACGCCGCAGATCGGCGCGCACGCCGTCAAGGCGCTGCTCGACCACGACCTGCGCGAGGCGCTGATCGGGCTGCCCGCGCACCCCGAGGTCGTGTGGGACCGGCTGTGGCGGCACCTGCGCGAGGCCGGCCCCGGCGGGATCACCACGGTCGCGCTGGCCGGGATCGACCTGGCCCTGTGGGACCTGCGCTGCGGCGGCGACGCGCTGCCCGACGTGCTGGGCAGGCGGCGCGACGAGGTGCCGGTCTACGGCAGCGGCGTCAACCTGCACTACCCCCTCGACGAGCTGGTCGCGCAGGCCAGGCGCTGGGTGGCGGCCGGATACCGGGGCGTCAAGATCAAGGTCGGCCGGCCCGACCTGGCCGAGGACGTGGCCCGGGTGGCCGCGGTCCGCGAGGTGATCGGCCCCGACCGGCTGCTGATGATCGACGCCAACCAGCGCTGGGACCTGCACAGGGCCCGGCGGGCGCTGGCCGCTCTGCGCGAGTTCGACCTGCACTGGATCGAGGAGCCGCTGCCCGCCGACGACGTGGCCGCGCACGTGGAGCTGCGCCGCTCCATCGACGTGCCGGTCGCGGTCGGCGAGAACGTCTACACCGCCTACGGCTTCCGCGACCTGCTGGCGGCGGGGGCCTGCGACGTGGTCCAGCCGAACGTGGTGCGGGTCGGCGGCATCACCCCGTTCCTGCGCATCGTGGAGCTGGCCAGGACGTACGACGTGCCGGTCTACCCGCACCTGCTGGGCGAGGTGTCCGGGCAGCTCGCGCTGGCCCTGCCGCTGCCCGTCATGGCCGAGGACGTGGAGGACGCCTCCTTCGCCCGGCTGGGGCTGCTGGCGGAGCCGTACCCGGTGGAGATCGCGGGTGGCGTGCTGCGCGCGGGCGGGCACGCCGGGCTCGGGCTGAGGTGGTCGTGATGGCGCCGGTGAAGGTCGTCCTGGCGGGAGCGCAGGGGCACGGCCGGCACCACCTGGGCATCCTGCGCGAGCTGGCCGGGCGGGGCGTGGTCGAGCTGGTGGGGATCTGCGACCTGCGTCCGGTCGAGGTGGACTTCGGCGCGCCGCTGCAGTCGTCCGACCTGGGCGAGCTGATCGGCAAGACCGGCGCGGAGATCACCATCGTCTGCACGCCGATCAACACGCACGCCGACCTGGCCATCGCCGCGCTGCGGGCGGGCTCGCACGTGCTGCTGGAGAAGCCGCCCGCGCCCAGCCCCGCGGAGCAGCGCAGGATCGCCGACGTGGTGGCCGAGACCGGGCTGGCCTGCCAGGTCGGGTTCCAGGCGCTCGGCTCCGCGGCCGTCCCCGCGCTGCGCGCGCTGATCGCGAGCGGGCGGCTCGGCCGGGTGCGCGGCATCGGCGGCTGGGGCGCCTGGCACCGCCCGTCGGCCTACTTCACCCGCGCCCCCTGGGCGGGCCGGCGCCGCCTGAACGGCGTGGACGTCATGGACGGCGCGCTGACGAACCCGTTCGCGCACGCCATCGCCACCGCGCTGGCCCTGCACGACAGCCCGATCGCGGAGATCGAGACCGAGCTGTTCCACGCCCATCCGATCGAGTCGGACGACACCTCCTGCGTGCGCGTGCGGCTGGCGGACGGGTTCACGATCACGATGGCGGCGACCCTGTGCGCGCCCTACGTGGAGCCGCCGCCCGGTAAGGCGCTGCGCGGCGAGGCGCACCTCGTGGTGCAGGGCGACGCCGGCCGGGCCACGCTGACGTACACGCACGACCGGCTCAAGGTGGAGCTGCCCGACGGGTCGGTCACGACGACCGTGCACGACCGGGCAGGGCTGCTGGAGAACCTCGTCGACCACGTCCGCACCGGCGCGGAGCTGCTGGTGCCGCTCGCCGCCACCGAGCGGTTCACGCAGGTGCTGGACGCGATCCGGCTGGCTCCCGAGCCGACGCCCATCCCCGAGCGGCACCAGCTCGTGGAGCGGGACGCCGAGGGCGAGGTCGCCGGCCGGGTGCTGCCCGGCGTGACCGACCTGGTCCGGCGCAGCGCGGCGGAGCTGGCCCTCTACTCCGAGCTCGGCGTGCCGTGGACGCGGGTGGAGCTGCTGGTGTCGCAGCGGCCGGTGGCCGCCTACGAGCTGCGCCCCGACCTGCCCGCCACCGACTCCCCCCGCCCCTACCTGCACGCGGTGCGGACCCTCGGCGGCGTCGAGGTGACCGAGGTCCGCCCGGAGGACCACGTGCACCATCTGGGTGTCGGCGTGGCCATCTCCGACCTCGGCGGGGCGAACTTCTGGGGCGGCCGCACGTACGTGAAGGACCAGGGGCCGACCTGGCTGGACGATCACGGCGCCCAGCGGCACGTGGCGTTCACCCGGCTGGACGACGGCGGTTTCACCGAGCACCTGGAGTGGGCCGGCCCCGGCGGCCTGATGGCCCGCGAGGAGCGCACGGTGACGGCCAGGCCGGTGGGCGAGTTCTGGGCGCTGGACTTCGCGTTCACGCTCACCAACCTGACCGGCGCGCCGCTGGAGATCAACAGCTCCGCCACCAAGGGCCGCGCGGGCGCGGGCTACGGCGGCTTCTTCTGGCGCGCCCCCGGCACCTCCGTGGCGCGGACCACCCTGCCGGGGGACGAAGGGACCGTGCACGGCAGCACCGGCCCGTGGGTGGCCATGTCAGGCACGACACCGGAGGGCCGGGACTGGACGCTGGTCTTCGCCCAGGCGGACGGCGACCCGTGGTTCGTGCGGGTGGCGGAGTATCCGGGCGTGGGTCAGGCGCTCGCCTGGGACACGCCGCTGGTCGTGGAGACCACGCTGACCAGGCGGGTCGTCACGGCGGTGCTCGACGGCCGGCTGGACGCGGCGGGCGCGGCGGCCGTCGCCGCGGACCTGCTCCGCTGAGAGCTCGGGTCAGGGCTGCCCGGGAGGCTCGCTGACCGGCTTGTTCGAGGTCGCCCGCAGCAGCCGCAACGCGCCGCGCGACAGGGCCGTCAGGATGTCGGCGGCCTCGTCCAGGTCGGGGTAGCGCCCCTCCAGGTGCCCCATGGCCAGCGCGTTGGTGGCCGCGTTGATGCCGTCGGCGATCATCTCCAGCCGCCGCCTGTCGCGCTCGTTGTCGGCCGTGTAGCCGAGGGCGGCCAGGTCGGCGGCGTGGTGCTCGCGGTAGGCCGCCGCCGTCTCCACGGCGAAGTCGCGCAGCGAGGACGAGGGGTCGTGCCGCGCCCTGATCTGGATGCGCAGCAGCTCGGGGTGCCGGCAGATCGACTCCAGCGGGATGCGGAACGTCTCGCGGTGCAGGTCGAGGTCGCCGGGGTGCTCGCGGGCCCTGCGCCGCGCCTCGCGCATCGAGCCGCGCAGCCGCTCGCCGCCCTCCTCGGCGAGCACCCGCAGCAGCTCCTGCATGTCCTTGAAGTGCACGTAGAAGCTGGACTGCGCGATGCCCGCGGCCTTGGCGACCTTGACCGTGCTCAGCCCCGCCTCGCCCTCCTCGTCGAGGATCGACAGGGCGGCGCGGATGAGCCTGCGCCTGGTCAGATCCTTCGCCTCACTCCTCGTGAGCGGCGTGCCCGTCATGAGTCCCTCCCCTCCCGTAACGATTCTCTCGCGCTACTTGTGCGGAATTTCACCGATAGTACTATCGGTGAAATTGCTCTCGGGGGATCTGCCGGGAGGAGGCGTGAATGAAACGCTGGAGGATGCCGGCCACGCTGTTGCTGGCCGCGATGGTGATGCTGGCGTGCAGCGGCCAGCGACCGGTTGAACCGCAGTCCCAGTCCAGTGCGCCGGCCGCGACAGGCCCCGCGCAGGGCGGGCGCCTGGTGTACGCGCTCAGCGCGGACGCCAACGGGTTCAACCCGGTCACCGACCAATTCGCGGCGCAGAGCTACAGCATGACGGGCACCATCATCGAGACCCTGGTGAGCGTGGACGCGGACGGCAACTGGAAGCCGTACCTGGCCGAGTCGCTCACCCCCAACAAGAAGTACGACGAATGGACCATCAAGGTCAGGTCGGGCATCTCCTTCTCCGACGGCATCTCCCTGACCGGTGACATCGTCAAGGCCAACCTCGAAGCTCAGAAGCGGTCCCCGCTGACCGCCGCGGCCATGATGCCGATCAAGTCGTTCGAGCTGACCGACCCGATGACCGTCAAGGTCGTCCTGAACCAGCCGTGGGTGGCCTTCCCCTACCTGCTGGCCGTGCAGACCGGCATGATCGTCCCGCCGGCCTCGCTCACCGACCTCAAGACGGCCAGCCTCAAGCCGGTCGGCACCGGGCCGTTCATCTTCAAGGAGTACGTCCCGGACAACCGCATGGTCGTCACCCGCAACCCGCGCTACTGGCAGAAGGGCCTGCCGTACCTGGACGAGATCGAGTTCCGGATCCTGCCCGACACCCAGACCCGCGCCCAGACCCTCGAAGCGGGCGGCGTGGACGCCATCGGCACCTCCCGCGACGAGGACCTGACCAAGTTCGGCGCCATGAAGGACGCCTACACCGTGCACCGGGCGCAGGGCATGGCCGTGGCCGAGTACATGTTCCTGCTCAACACCGCCGCGGCCCCGCTCGACGACGTACGGGTGCGCCGGGCCATGGCCCATGCCATGGACCGCGAGACGGTCATCAAGACCCTGCGCGGCGGCATGACCGAGCCCGCCGACGGCCCCTGGTCCAAGGACTCCCCGTGGTACGCCCCCGGCGGCTACCCCTCCTACGACCTGGCCAAGGCCACCGCCCTGGTCAAGGAGGTCGAGGCGGAGAAGGGCCCGATCAGCTTCGAGCTGATCTCCACCCCCGACCCCAACACCATGCAGGGCGTCGAGCTGGCCCAGGACATGTGGCGCAAGGCCGGCATCGAGGTGTCGATCAAGCAGGCCGACCAGGCCGATCTGATCAACCGGGCCATCACCGGCAACTTCTCGGCCACCGTGTGGACCCAGTTCTCCGCCCAGGACCCCGACGGCGAGTACGTCTGGATGCACCAGGCCTACGCCAAGCCCGTCGGCGCCATCTCGCTCAACATGACCAGGCTCAAGGACGACAAGCTGAGCGCCGCCCTGGACGCGGGCCGGATGAGCCCGGACGAGGCCACGCGCAAACAGGCGTACGCCACCGTGCAGCAGCGGCTGCGCGACCAGGTCCCGTACGTGTTCATCGACCACCTCAACACCGGCGCCATCATCGCCAGGAGCAAGGTGCGCGGCATCGGCGAGCACAAGCTGCCCAGCGGCGAGAAGGGCCTGCCGCTGACCGGCTCGCCCATCCCGTACCACCCGTTCGGCCAGCTCTGGGTCAGCGGCCAGTGATCATCCTCCACCGGCTCGTCCGGCTCCTGGTGGTGCTGATCGTGGTGACCTTCCTGTCGTTCGTGCTGCTCAACCTGCTGCCCGGTGACCCGGTCACGCAGATCCTGGGCCTGTCGGCGACGGAGGAGTCCCGCGCGCAGCTCCGCCAGGAGCTCGGGCTCGACCAGCCGCTGCTGGTGCGCTACCTCGACTGGCTCGGCGGCCTGGCCACCGGCGACTTCGGCACCTCCTACATCACGCGGATGCCCGTCGGCGCCGAGCTGGCCGAGCGGCTGCCCGTCACGCTGGAGCTGCTGGTCGCCGCGCAGATCGTGGCGCTCGGCATGGCGATCCCGGTGGGCGTGGCCGCGGCCCGCCGCGCCGGGCGCGCCCTCGACCAGGTGCTCACCGCGCTCAGCTTCGCGCTGCTGTCCACGCCCGTGTTCGTGCTCGGGGTGCTGCTGATCCTGCTGTTCGCGGTCACCTGGCGGGTGCTGCCCGCGACCGGCTGGACCTCGATCTCGGTCGACCTGGGCTGGAACCTCACCTCCGTGGTGCTGCCCGCGGTCACGCTGGGCTGCGGGCAGTTCGCCGTGTACGCGCGGCTGCTGCGTACCGACCTGATCGCCACCCTCCAGGAGGACTACATCACCCTGGCGCGCGCCCGCGGCCTGTCACCGCGCCGCATCCTGTGGCGTCACGCGCTGCGCCCCTCCGCGATCACCCTGATCACCGCCATCGGCCTGAACCTGGGCGCGCTCATCGGCGGCACCGTGATCATCGAGACCCTGTTCGGCCTGCCCGGCGTCGGGCGGCTCATCGTCGACTCCATCTTTTCCCGCGACTACCTGACGGTGCAGGGAGGCGTCGTGCTGATCTCGGTCGGCTACGTGGTCGTCAACTTCGCGGTGGACCTGGTGTACGCCGCCGTCGACCCCAGGATCCGTCGTGCGTAGGCGGCTGGGTCTGGGGATCTGGCTGGCCGCCGGCTGGATCGGGCTGGTGCTGCTCGCCGCCCTCCTGGCCGACTTCCTGCCGTTCGCCCGCTACGACGAGACGCTGGCCGGGCCGCCGCAGTCGGGGCCCAGCGCCGCGCACCCCTTCGGCACCGACGGGCTCGGCCGCGACGTGCTCAGCCGGGTCGTGTACGGCGCCCGCGTCTCGCTCGGCGTCGGCATCGGCGCCGTGCTCCTCGGCCTGGGCATCGGCGCGCCCCTCGGCATCCTGGCCGGCTACCGGCGGCGGGCCGCCGACGCGGTCATCATGGCGGTCAATGACGTGGCGCAGGCGTTCCCCGCGCTGGTCTTCGCGCTGGCCGTGGTGGCCTTCGCCGGGGCGAGCCTGCGCAACGTGCTGATCGTCCTCGGCGTGCTCGGCGTGCCCTCCTGGGTCCGCCTCATCAGGGGCGCCACCCTCACCTTCGCCGAGCGCGAGTTCGTGCTGGCCGCGCGCGTGCTCGGCACCCGCGACCGGCGCATCCTGTGGCGGGAGATCATGCCGAACGTGGCGGTCCCCGCCGCCTCGTACGCCTTCATCGGGATGGCCGTGGTCGTGGTCGCCGAGGGCAGCCTGGCCTTCCTCGGCCTGTCCGTCCAGGCGCCCACCCCCACCTGGGGCGGCCTGATCAACGAGGGCCGCACGCTCATGGAGAACGCGCCGCACGTCGTGCTGGCCCCCTCGATCGTCATGTTCCTGACCGTGCTGTCGTTCAACCTGGTGGGCGACCGGCTGCGGGCGCTGACCGACGTGCGCGAGATCGGCCTGGAGCCGGTAGGCCAGAAGAGCGCCGCCACGATGCCCACCGCCACCCACCCCGTCCGCGACACCCTCCTCCAGGCCGAGGAGTTGCGCACGCACTTCGTCACGCCGCGCGGCGTCGTCAAGGCCGTGGACGGCGTCTCCTTCACCCTCGACCGCGGCCGCACCCTGGCCATCGTCGGCGAGTCGGGGTCGGGCAAGTCCATGCTGATCCGATCCATCCTGGGCCTGCTGCCCGGCACCTCGGTCCGGGGCGGCCACGTGTACCTGTCGGGCGACGACCTGACCACCTACGGCCCCGCCGAGATGCGCGCCGTGCTCGGCCGACGGCTCGGCACCGTGTTCCAGGACCCGATGACCGCGCTGAACCCCGTCCGCACGATCGGCACCCAGGTGATGGAGCCGCTCCGGGTGCACCTGCGCATGGGCCGCAGGCAGGCCCGCGCCGAGGCCGCCGCTCTGCTCGCGTCCGTCGGCATCCCCGACCCCGCCCGCACGCTGCGCCGCTACCCGCACCAGCTCTCCGGCGGGATGCGGCAGCGGGTGACGATCGCGATGGCCCTGTCGTGCCGGCCGGACGTGCTGTTCGCCGACGAGCCCACCACCGCGCTCGACGTGACCATCCAGGACCAGGTGCTGCGGCTGCTGCACCGGCTGCGCGAGGAGCGCGACATGGCCGTGGTGCTGGTCAGCCACGACCTGTCGGTGGTCGCCCAGTGGGCGGACGAGGTGATCGTCATGTACGCCGGGAAGGTGGTGGAGCGGGGGCCGGCCCAGGAGGTGTTCGCGCGGCCGCGGATGCCGTACACCGAGTCGCTGCTGCAGGCCGCGCCCCGGCTCACCGACCCCGTGCACCACCGGCTCCGGGTCATCCCCGGCCGGCCGCCGGACCTGGCGCACCTGCCCGAGGGGTGCGCGTTCCGGGCGCGGTGCCCGTACGCGCAGGAGCGGTGCGAGCTGGAGGCGCCGCCCCTGTTCGAGGACGGCCCGGACCACCACCGGTACGCCTGCTGGTACCCGCGCGAGACGCACGGCGGCGAGCCTGCGGACGTCGAGTCAGGAGTTGAGAGCCGTGGCCGGTAGCGGAAACGCGCACCTGCGCCCCCGTGACGAAGTGCTGCTGCGGGTGGAGGATCTGGTCGTGGAGTTCCCCGCAGGGCGGGGCCGCACCGTTCGTGCGGTCTCCGGAGTGAGCTTCGACCTGGCGCGCGGCGAGACGCTCGGCATCGTCGGCGAGTCGGGCTGCGGCAAGTCGAGCGCCGCCCGCGCGCTCGTCCAGCTCCCGCCGCCCCGCTCGGGCTCGGTCCGGCTGGACGGCCTGGAGCTGACGGCCCTGCGCGGCGAGGCCCTGCGGATGACCCGCCAGCGCCTCCAGATGATCTTCCAGGATCCCATCTCCTCGCTCAACCCGCGCCGCCGCGTCCGCGACATCGTCGGCGAGGGCCCGCGCGTGTGGCACCTGCCGGGCGACCGCGTGGACGAGGTCCTGGAGGCGGTCGGCCTCGACCCGGCGACGGCGGCCGAGCGCAGGCCGCACGAGTTCTCCGGCGGGCAGTGCCAGCGCATCTCCATCGCCAGGGCCCTGATCCTCGACCCGGAGGTGGTGATCTGCGACGAGCCGGTGTCGGCGCTGGACGTCTCGGTGCAGGCCCAGATCCTCGGCCTGCTGGAGGACCTCAAGGCCCGCTACCGGCTCACCCTCGTCTTCATCGCCCACGACCTGGCCGTGGTGAAGAACGTCAGCGACCGCATCATGGTGATGTACCTGGGCAAGGTGTGCGAGCTGGCGCCGAGCGCCGATCTGATCGGCCGCCCCGCGCACCCGTACACGCGGGCCCTGATCGCCTCCATCCCGGGCGGCGGCCTCGACCTGCCGCCCGCCGACACGTTGATCAGCGGCGAACCCCCGTCGCCCGTCGACCCGCCCTCCGGGTGCCGCTTCCGTACGCGGTGCCCGCGCGCGGCGGCGAGATGCGCGGAGGAGGAGCCGCAGATCCGGCAGATCGGCCAGGACCACTGGCTCGCCTGCCACTACCCCGCCCTACCCGTTAAGGAGTAAAGCCCGACATGGCCATCGATTTCACCCTTGCCCCTGAGCACGAGGAGATCCGCAAGCGGGTCCGCGCCTTCATCCAGGGCACGGTCATGCCCGCCGTGGAGGACTTGAAGGAGGGCGACCGCGACGAGTACCTCCGCACGATCTTCCACCTCCGCTCCCTGGCCAAGGCGGAGGGCCTGTGGCTGCCCCACATGCCGAAGGAGTGGGGCGGCATGGGCCTGGGCCATGTGGAGCTGGCGATGGTGCAGTCGGAGTCGGCCAAGACCCGCCTCGGGCCGTGGGTGCTCAACTGCCAGGCCCCGGACGAGGGCAACATGCACACCCTCCTGCACTGGGCCACCGACGAGCAGAAGGAGAAGTACCTGCGCCCGCTGCTCGACGGCGTGAAGATGTCCTGCTTCGCCATGACGGAGCCGGAGGTGGCCGGGTCGGACCCCACGCTGATCCGCACGCACGCCGTCCAGGACGGCGACGAGTGGGTCATCAACGGCCACAAGTGGTTCATCTCCAACGCCCGCCGGGCCAGCTTCGCCATCCTCATCGCCAGGACCGAGCAGGACGTGCCGGAGGGCTCGCGCGGCGCCAACACCGCCTTCCTGGTGGACCTGCCCAACCCGGGCTGGAACGACGTGCGCGAGGTGGAGACCATGCACGGCTCCACCGGCCACAGTGAGATCGTCATCAAGGACCTGCGCGTGCCCGGCAGCGCGATCCTCGGCGGCCGGGGCAACGGTCACCGCCTGGGCCAGTACCGCCTCGGCCCGGCCCGCCTGGCGCACTGCATGCGGTGGATCTCGCAGGCGGAGACGGCCCTGGACATGATGGTCGACCGCGCGCTCAAGCGGTACAGCCACGGCTCCCTGCTGGCCGAGAAGCAGGGCATCCAGTGGCTGATCGCCGACTCGGCGATGGAGCTGTACCAGTGCAAGCTGATGGTCCTGCACGCCGCCAGCAAGATCGACAAGGGTGAGGACTTCCGTACGGAGGTGTCGATGGCCAAGCACTTCGTGGCCAACAGCCTCAACCGGATCATCGACCGGGCGATCCAGGTGCACGGGGCGCTCGGTTACTCGACGGACACGCCGCTGGCCAACATGTTCCAGCACGCCCGCTGGGCCCGCTTCGCGGACGGCGCCGACGAGATCCACCAGATGCGCATCGCCGAGCGCACCATCGCCGCCTACCAGGCCACCGGCTCCACCAGCTCCGCCACCGGCGGCCTGCCCATCTGACCGCCGGCTCCCGTCCCTCCCGGGGGCGCCCGCCCGCCCCGGGGAAGTGCGGACGCTCGCGCTGCGGGAGCTCGCGCTGCGGGAGCTCGCGCTGCGGGAGCTCGCGCCGCGGACGCTCGCGCCGCGGGGCCGGGTGCCCTGCCGTAGGCGCGGACCTGCGGGAGCCCGCCACCCCGCCGAGCCCCTACGCCTGCGCGCCGGCCGTTCCTCCACCGCTCGGCGTGGACGCGCGCTCGACGAGCTGCCGCAGGGCCGCGACATGACCGTCGAAGGCCGCCCGGCCCTGCGGGGTCAGCATCACCAGGGTGCGGCGCCGGCGCCCCGCCCCCTCCTTGCGCACCTCGGCGTATCCGGCCTCGGCGAGGGTCGAGACCTGCTTGGACAGCGCCGAGTCGGTGAGCTCGAGGCTCTCCTTGAGGAAGCCGAACTCGGCCCACTGCGCCGCCGCGAGCAGCGCCACCAGCCCCAGCCGGGTCGGCGGATGGATCAGCTCGTCGAAGCCCGCCGGGACCGTCATGCCGCCGCCCGTCGTGCCACCGCCCGGTACAGCGGCTCGCCGACGACGATGCAGGCAGCGAAGATCACGCCGGCCACGGTGTGCCCCAGCGGGAAGCCGCTCTGGCGGACCAGGAAAGCCAACACTTCACTTTCCTGCCGGGCGAGTCAAAGGATGCCCCTCTTCAGACGGACACCCGGGGCGCGGGCAGCGGCACGATCTCGCGCTCGTAGTAGGGCCGGAACTCTTCCCCCCGCTCGAACAGCTTGTCCAGCTCCCCCTGGCAGGCCGTGATCACTTCCCGGTCGTCGATCCGCCGCGCCCCGCTGTGCGTCCCCGACTCGTCGTACGTCACCTCGTACATCGCCACAGTCCCCAGCACGACCAGCTCCGGCAACCGCCGGCCGATCTCGATCTCGGCCACCTCGCCCGCGTCGAGCACCCGCACCTGCTCGACGGTGGCCTCCCGCAGCGCCAGCAGGTGCATCTCCCACTGCAGGTACGGCGTGACCGGCTGCTCCACGATCCTGATCCGCCGCCGCCTGAGCCGTCTGGCCGGACGCTCGCGCTCCCTGACCGGCCGGGCCCCGTCGTCGACCAGCTTGAGCGATCGGTCCCAGTCGCCCTCCACCATCGCGACCCAGCTCGGCCGGCCCCGGAAGCTCTGCCGCCGTTCGAGCTTCCAGAACACGTCGTCGAGCTGATGGAAATTCGGCCAGAAGTCGTCGAGATACTCATCCGCACTCAGCATGACGCCCGGTATCTCATGAATGCGTTCAAGCACAATCCCTGCCTATCACCAGGAAGCCCTTGAGTCGAGTTTCCCCAGGTCAGCCCGGGCGAGTCTGTACCAATCCGATCATTTCCCCGCACGCGGGCGAGGCTTGGCCCGTACGTGCACGCGCTCACCCTGCCGGCCGAAGAGATTGAGCACCTCCACCGGAACGTCCCCGGCGGGGCCGAACCAGTGCGGCAGCCGGGTGTCGAACTCCGCGGCCTCCCCCGGCCCCAGAACCAGATCGTGGTCGGCCACGACGAGCCGCACGCGGCCCGAGAGCACGTACATCCACTCGTAGCCCTCGTGCGTGACCGGCCGCGGCTGGTTCTGCTCGGCGGGAATGATCGACTTCCACGCCTGCAGCGGCCCCGGCTGGGTGGTCAGGGGGATCACGGTCCGGCCGTTGCGGACCAGGGGCTTGCAGCGGATGCGCGGGTCGCCGACGTCCGGCGCGCCGACCAGCTCGTCGAGCGGCACCTGGTGCGCCAGCGCGATCGGCAGGAGGAGCTCCAGGCTGGGGCGGCGCTGGCCCGACTCCAGCCGCGAGAGCGTGCTCTTGGAGATGCCGGTGGCCTCGGACAGCGCCGACAGGCTCACCTCACGCTGCGTACGGATGCGCCTGAGCCGCGGGCCGACCTGGGCCAGCGTCTCCTCCAGCGTGGTGCCCATCACCCTCACGTCCTCTCTGCTGTTGCGGAATTGGCAACGGTAGTTGTCATTAAAGCACCGGCCGGCGCACCATCGGCGCCGGAGGTGATCGCTGTGAACAAGGCGATGAACAGGCACGATGTGGTGATCGTGGGCGCCGGGGCAGCCGGGCTGAACGCGGCCCTGCTCCTGGGCCGCGCGCGGCGCAAGGTCGCCGTGATCGACGCCGGGGAGCCCCGCAACGCCCCGGCGGAGCACATGCACGGCTTCCTGTCCCGCGACGGCCTGCCCCCGGCCGAGCTGCTGGAGCTCGGCCGTGCCGAGATCGCCCGGTACGGCGTGCGGCTCGTCCGGAGCCGGGTCGAGCGGATCGACCACGGTTTCACCGTCCGGCTCGCGGACGGCCAGGTGCTCGACGCCCGCCGCATCCTGGTGGCGACCGGCCTGCGCGACGAGCTGCCCGCCATCCCCGGGATCCGCGAGCGGTGGGGCCGGGACGTGCTGCACTGCCCCTACTGCCACGGCTACGAGGTGCGCGACCGGCCCCTCGCCGTGCTCGGCACGCACCCGGGAGCCGTGCACCAGGCCCTGCTGCTGCGCCAGTGGAGCGACGACGTGCTGTTCCTGCGGCACGCGCTGGACCTGGCGCCGGAGGATCGCGAACGCCTGGAGTGCCACGGCGTACGCGTCGTCGAGGGCACGATCGCCCGGCTCGCCGTCGAGGACGACCGCCTGCGCGGCGTCGAGCTCGCCGACGGCCGCGCCATCCCCCGCGCCGCCGTCTTCGTCTTCCCGCGCATGGTGCCGCACGACGAACTGCTGACCGGCCTGGGCTGTGCCAGGGACGAGGGCGGCTGGGCCGTCACCGACCGCACCGGCCGTACCAGCGTGCCCGGCGTCTGGGCCGCCGGCAACGTCGTCGACCCGCGCGCCCAGGTCGTCACCGCGGCGGGGATGGGGTCGGCCGCCGCCATCGCCGTCAACGGCGACCTGGTGGAGGAGGACGTGCGGCGTTCCGCTGAGCGTCACGCCCTGGGCGGTGAGAGCCGGTGAGCGCCGGCCCGATGCGGGCCGTGCGGCGGGACAGGCTGCCCGCGGGGGTCTACCTGCTGTCGCTGAGCCTGTTCGCGATGGGCAGCGCGGAGTTCCTGCTCGCCGGCGTGCTGCCCGCCATCGCCGGCGACCTGCGGATCACGCTGTCGTCCGCCGGGGCGCTGATCTCGGCGTTCGCCGCCGCGGTGGTCGTCGGCGGCCCGCCCCTGGCCATCGCGACCCTGCGCTGGCCGCGGCGGGCGACGCTGGTGGCCACGCAGGCGGCCTTCGCCGCGTGCGTGGTGGCCGGCGTCCTGACCGACAGCTACGCGGTGCTGCTGGTGACCCGCTTCCTGTCCGGCCTCGCGTACGCGGGGTTCTGGGCGGTCGCCGCGGTCACCGCGATCGGCCTGGTCCCGCCCGACCGCGCGGCGCGCGCCTCGGGGGTCGTCGTCAGCGGGCTCAGCCTCGCGATGGTGGCCGGCGGCCCGGCCGGCACGCTGATCAGCTACTTCACCGGGTGGCGTGGCGGCTTCTGGGCGGTGGCCGCCCTCACCGTCGCCGGCGCGCTCCTGACGTTCGTGGCGCTGCCCGCCACCCGCGAGCGCGGCGAGGCCGGCATCCGGGACGAGCTGCGCGCCATGCGACACCCCCAGTTGTGGGTCGTGTACGCCGCCACCCTCCTCAGCACCGCCGCGTACATGATCACCTTCAACTACCTGGCCGCGCTCCTCACCGGCGTCACCCGCCTGCCGGGGGTCTGGATCCCCGCGGTCCTGACGCTGTTCGGCGCCGGCGCCTTCATCGGGCTGTCCATCGGAGGCAGGGTCGCCGACCGGCTGCCCACCCACGCGCTCCTGGCCGGCGCCCTGGGGATCCTGGCCGGCTCCGTGCTGCTCGGGGTCTTCGCCCGGCACGCGGTGGCCGTCGTTCCCCTGGTGTTGCTGCTGGGGGTCGCCGGATTCGTGCTGAATCCGGCGATCTACGGGCGGGTGTTCGCCATCGCGGGACAGGCGCCCACGCTGGCCGGCGCCACCACCGTCTCCGCCTTCCAGCTCGGCATCAGCCTCGTCCCCGCCTTCGCCGCCCTCGTGCTCGCCCCCTCCGCGATCGGTGCGGGCGGGCTCGGTGCCATTCCGTGGGTCGGTGCGGGGCTGGCGGCGCTGACGACGGTGCCCGTCCTGCTCGACCGCATGATGTCGCGCAGGGACGCCGCCTAGCCTCCCCCGAAGGGCTGGGTGCCCTCGTCGATGGTGGTGCTGTCACCGGGATCGCCACCGTCGTCCGCCGTCTCGTCGCCGGCGTCCCCGAGCGGGTCGTCGCCGGATTCGTCCGGGCCCGCGCAGGCGGGATCGCCGGCGCAGGCCGGATCCGCGCCGGCCTCTTCCTCGGACGGGCCCTCGGACGGCTCCCCGGTCGGCTTGGGCGTCGGCTTGCGGACCAGGTCGTGCGTCTCGCCGCCGAACGCGGGGGCGGGGAACGGCTCGACCGGCTTGTTCGCCATCGCGATCGTCATGAAGTCACGCCAGATCTTCGTGGGCGTGCCGGCGCCCTGGATGTCGCCGAGCGAGACCTCCCTGCGCAGGGTGTGGCCGTTGGCGTCCTTGATGACCTTCCTCGTCTTCGGGTCGATCCGCGGGACCTCCTTGTACATCCCGACGGCCGACGAGAGCTGCGGGGTGTAGCCGACGAACCAGGCCTCCTTGTTCTCGTTGTTGGTGCCGGTCTTGCCGGCGATCGGGCGGCCGCCGGGCAGCGTGGTGCCCCTGGCGGTGCCGTACCTGACCACCTGCTGCATCGCGTAGGTGGCGTCGGCGGCGGTGTCCGGGCTGATGACCGTCGCCGACTTGCCGGCCTCCTTCATGACGGTCCTGCCCGTGTACGCCTTGACCGCCAGCACCACGTGCGCGTCGTGGTGGACGCCGCCGTTGGCGAAGATGCCGTACCCGGTGGCCTGCTCGACCGGGGTCACAAGGCCGGCGCCGATGGACATGCCGTACGCGTGCTGCTCGATGGCCTGCTCCAGATCGTCCTCGTCGATCCCGGCCGCCTCGGCGATCCTCGCGACCTCCTCCAGGCCGACCTCCTGCGCCATCGTGGCGAACGCCGTGTTCACCGACTCCGCGGTGGCCCGGTCGATCTGCACGGCCGCGCCCACGTCGTGCGAGTTGCCGATCGGCTTGGTGCCCGGCAGCGTGACCGGCCCGTCGCCCGACACGTAGCTCCTGAGGCTGTACCCCTTCTCCAGCCAGGCGGCCAGCACGTACGGCTTGAAGGCCGACGCCGCCTGCTTGCCGGCGTCGAAGGCGTTGTTGGTGAAGCTCTTCAGGTAGTCGTGGCCGCTGTAGAACGCGAGCACCTGGCCGTTGCGCGGGTCCACGGCGGCCAGGTTCGCGTGGATGTTCCTGTCGCCCACGGCGGCCAGATTGCTCTCCACCGTCTTCTTCGCCGCCGCCATCAGCTTCCTGTCGAACGTCGTCGTGACGCGGTACCCCTCCTTGCGCAGGCGTTCCCTGCTGATCCCCCGCTTCTCCAGCTCCCGCTGGACGATGTCGACCATGTAGCCGTTGACGCCCTTGAGGGTCTCCTTCTTGTCCAGCGGGGCGAGCTTGGGGAACTTCGCCGTCGTGGCCAGCTGCCCGTACTTCGCCGGGTCGACGATCGCCATGCCGCGGACCGCGTAGTCGAACCGCTCCCTGGTCGGCGCCCAGTTCCTCCCCGCCTCCGCCTTGTCGAAGGCGTCCGGGCTCTGGATCCGGCCCGCCAGGTACGCGCCCTGGGCGACGGTCAGCTCGTCCACGTCCCTGTCGAAGTACGCCTGCGCGGCGGCCTGGATGCCGTTCGCGCCGCGGCCGAAGTAGATCGTGTTGAGGTAGATGGCCATGATCTCGTCCTTGGACATCTCCTTGCCGGCGCGGATGGACACGAAGATCTCCATGATCTTCCGCTTGAGCGTCCGCTCCTGGCTGAGGCCGTCGTAGTAGCCGCGCGCCATCTCCTGCGTGATCGTCGAGCCGCCCTGGACCTGCTGGCCGCTCACGGTGCTCCACACCGCGCGCAGGGTGCCGGACACCGAGATGCCCGGGTCGGTGCGGAACGTGCGGTTCTCGACGGCGATGAAGGCGTCCTGGACGTGCCGCGGGATCTTCGAGATCGGCACGATCTCACGCTTGGTGCCGAGCCGGGCGATCTCGGTCTTGCCGTCCCGGTAGTAGATGATGCTGCCCTGCTCGATGGCCTGCTG
Organism: Nonomuraea thailandensis; assembly: GCF_024172165.1. Taxonomy (GTDB): domain Bacteria; phylum Actinomycetota; class Actinomycetes; order Streptosporangiales; family Streptosporangiaceae; genus Nonomuraea; species Nonomuraea thailandensis. Next base: position 8,458,353 of record NZ_JAMZEB010000002.1, read on the forward strand.
CTGGGGCTGCGTGGGTAACGGGGTGTTGGCGTACGCCACCATGATCATGCCGAAGAGACCGGCCACCAGGACCGTGCACCCCACCAGCACCATCTTCCAGCTCGGGACATAACGCTTCCACCCGGTACGACGAGATCGCCCCCGCCCACCACCGTCCGCGTCAGTCCACCCGTTCTCACCACCGTCCGCGTCCGGTCGTCCGCTCCTGCCACCGTCCGCGTCCGGCGGTCCGCTCCTGCCACCGTCCGCGTCCGGCGGTCCGCTCCTGCCACCGTCCGCGTCCGGCCGTCCGCGTTCACCGCCAATCCCGTCCGGCCGTCCGCGTTCACCGCCGGAACCGTTCACACGGGCGCTCCCTGACGTCTCGGCGCCGTTCGCCGGCCTGGCGGACGCGGCGCCCGCAGCGCCGCGGGACGGGCCGCGGCCTGACGCGCCCTCCCGAGCCGTGCGACGACGCCGGCCCGGACGCCCCTGCGCCCCGGCTCGCCCCTCGGCGCTCCGGCCACGGCCGCTCGGCTCCGGCCCGAAGCTGCTGTCACTCACAGGGCGGTCACCCGTTGCCACGCCTGCGTCGGTTTCTCGGCGAGCATCGCCAGCACTGCGCTACACCCTCCCCTAACGGTTAGCCCATAGATAGCGGTTAGCCATAGAAGGTGTCAATCGCCCCTCCATACACGCAGGCCCTGAGCCCAAGAGACCATCTCCAACTCCCCCAGATCCCGCAGCCCGATCCGCCCCTCCTCCGCCAGCAAAGCGATCATCGCCAACCCCTCGTCGAGGGTCACATGCCGCCCGAAGGAGCAGCCTGCCGCCGCATCCGGCGTCTCCGCCCAGAGCCGGGTCCCGCCCTCCCACGCGAACTGCAGCACGCTCCCCGGCTCCCCCTCGAAACAGGCGAAGTTGCCGTCACGCGGGGTCAGCCAGAGCAGCAGATCCCGGCTCTCCTGCGCCGACATGACGACCGGCTCGTCCACGGAGGCCCAGGAGTGGTCGCAGAAGGTGGCCAGCAACCCCGGCCCCGGCTCGCCGCCCATCCCCGGATGCTTTGCCAGCCACCCGAAGCGCCGCCGCCGCCAATCCACCCGCACCTGGATGCGCTGCCCGTCGTCCCCGCTCCACTCGACCCGCAGCCCGCGCCGCCGCAGCACCTCGACGATCTCACCCCCGATCCCACCGCTGAGACCACCGCTGAGACCACCGCTGAGACCACCGCCGAGACCACCGCCGAGACCAGCGCCGAGACCACGCTCGCCCTCTCCCCCGAGCTCGCTGGGCCCGAAGGCGAGATGGACATCCCCGCCCGCCACAGCCCTCTCGACGTCCTGCCCGTGGTAGAAGACGTAACCCCGCACCCCGGAAAGCCCGCTGATCTCCCTCCCGATCTCGGCGATCCCGCAGCTCATGCAGCAGGTGTAGTGCTCCCTGGCCACGATCCCCGCCATCGCCAGCTCCCCCATGGCCAGGCTCAGCCGGTCGTTGTCCGTGACAGCGGGCCATCCGGCCTGGGCGGCGAGCTGACCGGCGAACTCCTCGGCCACGACGTCCCTGACGGCCTCGTCCAGCAGGTCCTTGTCCTCGACCTCGTCCGCCCAGGTCTCGGTCACGCCCCGGACCACCTGCTCGAAGTCATGACGCCCGGCGGCCACCGCCGTATGGGCCTCTTCCGCGATCTCGTCGCGAACGGACTCGTCGATCAGCAGCCACCTGGCGACATCCATGGCCGATCACTATGCCAGCCCTCCCGGCGCTTCGCCGCCGCTCCGAGCAGGCCGGTGAAACCCGGCCGAGGCGCCGCCGACGGCCCGCATCAGGCCCCCGGCGAAGGCCCGGATCAGAACCCTGGCGAAGGCCCGGATCAGGACGCTGGCGACGGCCCCGGCCAGGAGCCCGCCGACGCCCCGGACGGCGACCTGGACGGGTGCCCGAACGAGCGCCCCCGTGCGACCGGACGGCGCGGGCCAGGCCGGTGCGCCAGATACCGCTGCAACACCGGATGCCACCGATTGGCGGGCAGCTCCCTGAGCGCGGCGACCGCGAGGCAGTACTTGCTCACACTCACCGGCCGCACCCCCAGCCCCCGCAACACCTTGTCGATCAGCGCCTTCCCGTCCGCCGACTTGGACTCCAGCAGCACCAGATCCCCCCGCGCCGGGCTGCTGCGCTGCCCGTCGCGGCACACCAGCCCGGTGTCGCAGGTCAGCCGCGCCGCGCCGGAGCGGTCGATGAGCGTCACCCGCTTGTAGTCCGTGGCCAGCACCGGCTCCAGCGTCTCGGGCGCGACGAGGCGCAGCTCGCTGAGCAGCGTGTCGTGGACGAACTCCAGCGCCTGACTCGTGAGCGTGTGGCTCGGCACCCCGTCGTAGGGGATGCGGTGCTTGTCGGTGCTGCCCCGCGCGCCGCTGAGCTTCAGCTCCAGCCACTGGCCGCCCCCGTCGAGGTAGGTCCGCGTGCGCAGCTTGAACCTGCGCCGCCGATCCTGCCGATGCTGGTGGTAGGTGAGCAGGCCGGGAGTGTCGAAGTAGGTGGAGGTGTAGCGGAACTGCCGCCGCCCCTCGATCCCCAGCACGACGAAGCGGTCGCCCAGCTCCGCCGCGAGCCTCGCCATGGTGGAGGCGGTGACGATGTACTTGCAGTCGACCCGGCTCATCAGCTCCGGCACGTCCTCCAGCCCGACCGCCGGCATCGTGGCGGCGACCCCTGCGAGCAGCACGTCCGCGTACGGCTCAGCCATGCGCACCTCCCCCGTCCGTCCGGCCGCCGTCACCGCACACCGGCCCTGGCGTTGGGCGCCACGTACCGCACGTCCACCACCGTCACGTCCCGTACGTAGTCGACCTGCGTGACCTCGCACTGCAACACCCGGGCCCGCAACCGGCTCTCCAGATCCACCCGCAACGCCTCCGGGTCGGCGTGCACCACGTCCAGCGTCACGACCTGGTGGCGGGTCCGCCCCAGGAGGCCGGGGTGGTCGGCGACGTACATGACCGCCAGCAGCACCCCGTTCAGCAGGAGCGCCGTCAGCGGCCACGCGCCGGCGATGCCGTTGACCAGGCCCAGCACGATCGCGACGAAGTAGTAGGCGATCTCCTGCTGGGTGATCTCGCTCGATCGCAGCCGGATGATGGACAACACGCCGAACAGCCCGAACCCGACGGCGATGTCGACCCGCTGGACCAGCAGCAGCGACACGACCGCGAAGATGCCCACGTTCAGTGCGATGTAGGCGAACAGCAGGTCGCGCCGATGGTGGCGCCGGTAGTAGAGGCCGTAGGCCAGCAGCACGATCGCCACGAGATCCATCGTCAGTCCGGTTATCACAACCGCTCCTTCCGCAGTGTTCCTGATGAACAGCTTGGTGGTGGGGGGTGAAGCGGTGGTGAGCTGACGATTAGGCGACTCTCATGCGATAACCCGTGCCTCGGACGGTCTCGATGCGGTCGGCGCCGATCTTCCGGCGCAGGTAGCGGACGTAGACGTCCACCACGTTCGACCCGGGGTCGAAGTCGAACCCCCACACGTGGCTGAGCAGTTGCTCGCGCGTCAGCACCTGGTCGGGATGCCGGCAGAAGATCTCCGCCAGGGCGAACTCCCTGGTCGACAGGTCCACCGCCCGATCCCCGACGTAGACCCGCCTGGTACGCAGGTCCAGCGACAGGTCGGAAACCCGCAGCACGGTCACCTCGGGCGTGCGCTCGGCCCGCAGCCGCAGCCGCACCCTGGCCAGCAACTCCTCGAAGGCGAAGGGTTTGGCGATGTAGTCGTCGGCGCCCCCCTCCAGCCCCGCCACGGTGTCGCTCACACTGTCACGCGCGGTCAAGATGATCACAGGGATGGTCACCATGGCTTCGCGCAACCGCCGCAACACGGTGAACCCGTCGCTCAACGGCAGCCCGATGTCCAGGATGAGCAGGTCGAACCCGCCCGCGCTGGCCAGGTCGTACGCCGCCACCCCGTCTCCCACCACAGCGGTCACGAAGCCGTTGGCCCGCAACCCCTTCTCCACGAATGAGGCGATCCTCGCCTCGTCCTCAGCGATCAGAATCCGGTTCAACCCAGCCTCCACAGCTCCCATAGCGGAAGAGACATCACAAAACAGGCCCCGCCGCCGGGGGCCTCCGTCACCTTCACCGTGCCTCCATGAGCCTGGGCGATGGATCTGACGATGGCCAGGCCGAGGCCGGCCCCGTCGTGCGCCCCGGTGCGCCCGGCACCGCGGACGAACCGCCCGAAGATGCGCTCCCGTTCGGCCGGCGCGACTCCCGGGCCGCTGTCGCGCACCCACAGCTCGACCCGCCCGTCACGCACGGCGGAGCCGACGGCGATCAGGTCGCCGTCGGCGGTGTGGCGCACGGCGTTCGCGACGAGCTGCATGAGCGCCTGAGTGAGGCGGTGCCGGTCGGCGGGCAGCCGCGCCTCGGCCACCTCGTCGACCCGCCACTGCCGATCGCCCAGCGCCCGGGCCTTGGCGACCACGCTGACCGTGAGATCGGCCAGCTCGACGTTGTCGAGTGCCAGGAACCCCGGCTGCTCCGCCTTGGCCAGGGTGAGCAGGTCGTCGACGATGCGGTTCATCCGGTCGAGCTCGTCGGTGACCAGGGCGAGGGTCTCGGCGCGGTCATCGGGGTCGTCGCTCATCAGCTCCAGGTGGCCGCGGATGACCGTGATCGGCGTACGCAGCTCGTGCCCGGCGTCGTCCATGAAGTGGCGCTGCACGACGAAGGCGTGTTCGAGCCGGTCGAGCATGTGGTTGAACGTCGAGGCGAGCGCCGCCACGTCGTCGTCGCCCGGCACGTCCAGGCGGCGGGTCAGGTCGCTGGAGTCGCTGATCTGCTCGGCCGTCTGGCGGACGAGCCGCACCGGCGCCAGCACCTGCCCGGCCACGAACCATCCGGCCGCCCCCGCCAGCCCCATCGCGGCCAGCGCGGAGAGCCCGAGCGCGCCCACCGCGTCGACGATGTCGTCGCGGTTGAGGTCGTAGAAGTGCGCCACGACGAAGTGCCCGCGCCGGGAGTCTCCGGCCACGCTCACCGGGATCACCGCGTAGTGGACCGTTCCCTTGCTGGTCTCCATCTCGTGGCGCTCGACCCGGGTCGCCGTGGCCATCCGCGCGAGGAGCTTCTCGTCGGTGTCGAGGCGTACGGGCGGCGGGATCGCGGTGATCTTGTGGGCCCTGCCGTCGAGGATGCTGAAGAAGGTCTCCCACCGGTCGGGCGCGTTGAGCTGGAGGTATCCGATCATCAGCTGCTCGACGTCGGCCAGGGGCTGCCCCGACTGGGCGTCGTACGCGGTCGCGGCGTACCGCCGCAGCTTCTCGACCTCGTTGCCCAGCTCGAGATCCATCCGATGGTCGAGGCGGGTGAGCAGGGTGGACCAGGTCACGGAGACGGCGACGGCCAGGGCGATACCGACGACGACGAGCATCCAGCCCACGATCCGGGCACGGGCGCTCAGCCGCATGTGACCTCCCCATCAGTCGTCGCCGTCATCGTCGCCACCATCATCGTCGTCGTCACCATCATCGCCGCCACCAGGTCTCGGGGAGGGCGGCTTGACCGGCTCGGCCTTCGTCTTGCGCGGCGTCGGCCGCTCGCTGCGGACCGGCTCCCCGCTCTTGACGGCCCCCGGGCTCGCCCCGGGTGACGCCTCTCCCGTCCGTGCGGGCTCGGACGTGCCCGCCTGCCCTGTCCGCGCGGGGTCGGGCACGCCGCCCTCGTCCCCGGTGCGTACGGGCCTGGACGCGCTCCCGCTGCTGGGCGAGGACGTCGGCGAGACCACGACGGGCCCGCCCAGGTCGAGCTCCTCGTCGGCCGCCCGCACCAGCCTCACCGACATGACCCCGGCCGCCGCCACGAGCAGGGCGAGGAGGATCACCGTTCCCCGATGTTTCATGCGTCCGACCATGACGCCTTTCGAGGAGACCACGCTGAGGCCGAGATGAGAAACCTCTCATCTGGGCCTCGGCCCACTCCCGCAGTAGAATCTTGTTCTATACCGGGGTGCGGGTTCGGTGGTGGCCGGAGGGAGAGCATTCATGCTGGTACGGGACAAGGTCGTCGTCGTCACGGGAGCCGCGAGCGGCATCGGCCGCGCGCTCGCGCTCAGGTTCGCCGCCGAGGGCGCCTCCGGTGTCGTCGTGGCGGACCTCGACGAGGCGGGCGCCGCCGCGGTGGCCAAGGAGATCGGCTCGCGGGCCGTCCCCGTACGCGTGGACGTCTCCTCGGAGCAGGAGGTGGCCGCGCTCGCCGACACCCCGTTCGGCCCCGTGGACCTGTTCTGCTCGAACGCCGGCGTCATCGGCGGCCACGGCCTCGACGCCCCCGGCGAGGAGTGGAGCCGCCTGTACGCGGTCAACGTGCTGGCCCACGTGTACGCCGCCCGCGCCGTCGTGCCCTCCATGGTGGCCAGGGGCGGCGGCTACCTGCTCAACACGTGCTCGGCCGCGGGCCTGATCAGCTGCCCGGGCGACGCCCCGTACGCGGTGACGAAGGCGGCGGCGGTCGCCTTCGCCGAGTGGGTCGCCATCCACTACGCCCACCACGGCGTCAAGGTCAGTGTCCTGTGCCCGCAAGGTGTCCAGACCGCGATGCTGGAGCACGGCATCGACACCGGCCACCTGACGGCCAGGGCGGTACGCGCCTCGGGCGCCGTGCTGGACCCCGCCGACGTGGCCACGACGGTCATCGACGGCCTGGCCGCCGAGCGTTTCCACATCCTCCCGCACCCGGAGGTCGCCGAGTACGCCCGCCGCAAGGCCGAGGACCCGGATCGCTGGCTGGCCGGCATGTCCCAGTTCGTCGCCTCCCTGCAGCCCTGACCCCGTGACCAGGCACGGCTGTTGCTGCTGAGGCGTTTGAGGTTGACAGCCCACGGTTAGGTTTTCGGGGATGAACCTGTGGGAGTACGTCGAGGATCGATGGGACCTCATCGCCTTCGAGACCGTGCAGCACGCCAGCATGGTCGCGCAGTGCGTGCTGGTCGCGGCCGTCCTCGGCGTGCTCATCGGCGTGGCCACCTACCGCCGCCCCAGGCCCTCGGCGTTCGCCACGTCGGCCGCCGGCGTGGTGTTCACGATCCCGTCGCTGGCCATGCTCGGCCTGCTGATCCCCCCACTCGGCCTCGGCGTGGCGCCCAGCGTGACGGCGATCGTGCTGTACGCGCTGCTGCCGATCATCCGCAACACCGTCGTCGGCCTGCGCGGCGTGGATCCGATGCTGGTCGACGCCGCCCGCGGCATCGGCATGAGCCGCCGCAGGTCGCTCACCAGGGTGGAGCTCCCGCTGGCCTGGCCGGTGATCCTGACCGGCATCCGGGTCGCCACGCAGCTCGCGATGGGCATCGGCGCCGTGGCCGCGTACGTCTCCGGCCCCGGCCTCGGCGAGCAGATCTTCTCGGGCCTGGCCAGGCTGGGCGGCGCGAACGCGGTCAACTCCACCCTGACCGGCACGATCGGCGTGGCGATCCTGGCGCTCCTCTTCGACGGCTTCTTCGTCCTGCTCGGCCGGTTCACCACGCCGGGGAGGGGGGTCGCCCGTGCCTGACCAGGCCACCGGCGGCGTGCCGATCGAGCTGCGGAAGGTCACCAAGGCGTTCCCCGGCGGCGGCGAGCCGGCCGTACAGGAGCTGGACCTGAACATCCCGGCAGGCGAGATCGTGGTCCTGCTCGGGCCTTCGGGCTGCGGCAAGACGACCACCATGCGCATGATCAACCGCCTGATCGAGCCGACCTCGGGCGACATCCTCATCGGCGGCCAGAGCTCCCGCGACATCGACCCCGACCGCCTGCGCAGGCACATCGGCTACGTGATCCAGCAGGCCGGCCTGTTCCCGCACATGACGGTGGCCGCCAACATCGCCCAGGTCCCGAAGATGCTCGGCTGGGACCGCAGGCGCATCGCCGAGCGCGTGGACGAGCTGCTCACGCTGGTGGGCCTGGAGCCCGGCCGGTTCCGCGACAACTACCCGCGCCGGCTGTCCGGCGGCCAGCAGCAGCGCGTCGGCGTGGCCAGAGCCCTGGCCGCCGACCCGCCCGTGCTGCTGATGGACGAGCCGTTCGGCGCGCTCGACCCCATCAGCCGCGAGCGCATCCAGGACGAGCTGCTGCGCCTGCAGGAAGAGCTGGCCAAGACCATCGTGTTCGTCACCCACGACGTGGACGAGGCGCTCAAGATCGGCGACCACATCGCGATCATGCAGCGGCCCGGCCACGTCGTGCAGTACGCCAGACCGGCCGAGATCCTCACGAACCCGGCCAGCGAGTACGTCGAGCAGTTCCTCGGCGGCGGCTCCTCCATGCGGCTGCTGCGCCTGACCCAGGTGGGCGACATCGAGCTGGACCAGGTGCCGTACGCGACGGAGGACATGGACGCGCGCGACCTGGTGCGCGAGGTCGAGCTCGACGGCCGCGGCTACGCGCTGGTCCTCGACGGCATGCGCCGCCCGCTCAGGTGGGTCGCCCAGAGCGACCTGGAAGGCATCATCGGCCCGGTCGGCACGGCGGGCGAGCCCATCGCCGGCTCGATCGGCCACCGCATGACGCTGCAGGACGCCCTGGAGACCCTGCTCAACGCCGACACCGACTTCCTGCCGGTGCTCGGCAGGCGCAGGGCGTACGCCGGCGCGCTGTCGCTGGCCACGGTGCAGAACGCGATCCAGAGCATCAAGGCCCGCGAGCGGGAGCGCCGCCTGCGCAGGGGCGAGCCGCAGTGACGGTCGAGAGCGCGGCGGCCAGGGAGGCCACCACTCCCGAGCCGCGGATCGGGCGGTCGTGGCACGTGTTCCTGCCGCCGCTGTGCTACCTGCTCATCGGCGTGGCGATGGTCGTCTACACGCAGGTGGCGCCGCTCGACAGCATCGAGCGGGGCTCGCTGAACCTGACGTTCCTGCTCAGGCGCACGTGGGAGCACATCCAGCTCGTGTTCTTCTCGACGGTGCTGGTGCTGGTGGTGGCGCTGCCGCTGGGCGTGCTGCTGACCCGGCGGGCGCTGCGCAGGGCGACGCCCGTCGTGCTGTCCCTGGTGAACCTGGGCCAGGCCACTCCGGCGGTGGGCCTGGTGGTGCTGCTGGCGGTGCTGTTCAGCATCGGGTTCTGGACGGCGGTGGTCGCGCTGTTCGCCTACAGCCTGCTGCCCACGCTGCGCAACACGATGGTGGGCATCGAGCAGGTGGACCCGCGGCTGGTGGACGCCGGACGGGGCATCGGCATGTCGGCGGCCGGGGTGCTGTTCAAGGTGGAGCTGCCGATGGCGGTGCCGGTGATCCTGTCGGGAGTGCGGACCACGCTGGTGCTGAACGTGGGCACGGCGGGCATCGCGGCGTTCATCGGCTCCGGCGGGCTCGGCGACCTGATCACCGCGGGGGTGAGCACGCAGCGCAACCTCGTCCTGATCACGGGATGCGTGCTGATCGCGGTGCTGGCGCTGCTCATCGACTGGCTGGGCGGCCTCGCGCAGCGGTACCTGTCGCCGAAGGGGCTCTCGTGAGGGTGCTCATGGCGGCGCTGCTGCTCGTCGCGGTCACGGCGTGCGGGCTGCGGCCGGCGTCGTCGTTCGTGCCGCCGGTCGAGCCGGGCAGCATCCGGCCGGTGCCCGGCCTCGAAGGCGCGCGGATCCGGGTGACGTCGAAGGAGTTCACGGAGCAGCTCGTCCTGGGCAAGATCGCCGTGCTGGCCCTCACCGCCGCCGGCGCGGACGTGGCCGACCAGACGAACGTGCAGGGCAGCGTGAACGCCCGCGCCTCGCTGACCAGGGGCGACGCCGACCTGATGTGGGAGTACACCGGCACCGGCTGGATCACCTACCTCGGCCAGGCCAGGCCGATCCCGGATCCCGCACGGCAGTACGAGGCCGTACGCGACCTGGACCTGCGCGAGAACGGCATCGTCTGGCTGCCTCCGGCCCCGCTGAACAACAGCTACACGATCGGCGTCACGCGGGCCACGGCCGAGAGGTACGGGCTGAGGAAGATCTCGGACCTGACGAAGATCCCCGTGGCGCAGCGCACGTTCTGCGTCGACCACGAGACCTTCGGCCGTGACGACGGCTTCCTCGGCATGCTCAGGGGCTACGGGCTGACCTACGGCAAGGACGTCCCGCGGGGGAACGTGCGCAGGGTGTCGGTCGGCGTCCTGTACAACTCGGTCGCCAGCGGCCAGTGCGCGCTCGGCATGGTCACCACGACCGACGGCCGGATCAAGGCCCTCGACCTGGTCCTGCTGGAGGACGACAGGCACTTCTTCCCGCTCTACAACGCGGCGGTGACCCTGCGCCGCCCTGTCGCCGACGCGCATCCGGAGATCGCCAGGATCTTCGCGCCGATCAGCGCGAAGCTGACCGACGACGTGATCCGCGCCCTCAACGCCCAGGTGGACGTGGACGGCGACGTGCCCGTGCTGGTGGCCCGCGACTGGCTCCGGTCACAGGGTTTCGTGAAATAGCTGACGTTAGGCATACCCGGCCAGGGGCAGGCCGCTGGACATGTCGCAAACACCACCACCCCAGAACCAGCCCTATCCGGGCCACACCGGCGAGATGGCCCCCGAGCCGCGCGACGAGATGCGCGACTACGTGGGCCGTGACCTGCTCAGCGGCAAGAAGGCGCTGATCACCGGCGGCGACTCGGGCATCGGCCGGGCCGTCGCGGTGGCGTTCGCCAAGGAGGGCGCGGACGTCGCGATCGCCTACCTGAGCGAGCACGAGGACGCCGCGCACACCCGCAAGCTGGTCGAGGAGGCCGGGCGGCGCTGCGTGCTGCTGCCCGGCGACCTGGGCGACCGCGCCCACTGCGCCTCGGTGGTGGAGCAGGCGGTGTCCGAGCTGGGCGGCCTGGACGTGCTGGTGAACAACGTGGCCTACCAGGAGCCCGTGAGCGGCCTGGAGGAGCTGGACGACGAGCAGTGGCAGCACACGTTCGCGGTCAACATCCACAGCTACTACCGCGTCACGAAGGCCGCGCTCCCGCATCTGCGCGAGGGCTCGGCCATCGTGAACACCTCCTCGATCAACGGCCTGCGCGGCAACAAGTCGCTCATCGACTACGCCGCCACCAAGGGCGCCATCAACGCCTTCACCTACTCCATGGCCCAGAACCTGGTCGAGCGCGGCATCCGGATCAACGCCGTCGCCCCGGGACCGGTGTGGACGCCGCTGATCCCGGCGACCATGCCCGAGGAGAAGGTGGAGAAGTTCGGCGAGCACGTGCCGATGGGGCGGCCGGCCGATCCGGACGAGATCGCCCCTTCGTACGTGTTCTTCGCCTCGAACCGGCTGTCGTCGTACTACACGGGCGAGGTGCTCGCCCCGATCGGCGGCGAGACGCTGCCGGGTTAGGCCCGGCCCGCGTCCTTGATGGACACGATCGAGGCGGTCCGGAACTTCTTGTGGCCCTTGCCGTCACCGCCGACGGTGGCCGTGGCACCCCCCGGTGGACGTCCGCGGCGGCCGGGGTGGCGGCGAGCCCTATGACGACGACGGCCGCCGCACGAGTGCTGATCAACACGAGAGATCCTCTCTGCTGGTGGTCGTGGGAGGCGTCCCGGCGCCACTGCCGCGCCGGGCCACCTGTCACGCTGCCACCGGAAGAGCCGGAAACCACGTCATCTTTGTCCAGGCCTGCGGCTTCGGACATTGGACAATGCGTCACTCCACGTAGAGGGTGCCTCCGAGCCGCCGGAACTCGGCCGCCTTCTCCGCGTACCCCGCGTCCCTGATCTCGTGACTGATCCGCATCGAGCAGAACTTGGGGCCGCACATCGAGCAGAAGTGCGCGGTCTTGGCGGGCGCGGCCGGCAGCGTCTCGTCGTGGAACGAGCGCGCCGTCTCAGGGTCCAGCGACAGGTCGAACTGGTCCTCCCAGCGGAACTCGAACCGCGCGTCCGACAGCGCGTCGTCCCACGCCTGGGCCTGCGGGTGGCCCTTGGCCAGGTCGGCGGCGTGAGCGGCGATCTTGTACGTGATCACGCCCGTCTTGACGTCGTCCCTGTCGGGCAGGCCGAGGTGCTCCTTGGGGGTGACGTAGCAGAGCATGGCCGTGCCGAACCAGCCGATCATGGCCGCTCCGATGCCCGAGGTGATGTGGTCGTAGCCGGGCGCGATGTCCGTCACGAGCGGGCCGAGCGTGTAGAACGGGGCGTCGTCGCAGAGCTCGCGCTGCAGGTCGACGTTCTCCTTGATCTTGTGCATGGGCACGTGGCCCGGCCCCTCGATCATCACCTGGACGTCGTGCTCGCGGGCGATCCCCGTCAGCTCGCCCAGCGTGCGCAGCTCGGCGAACTGGGCCTCGTCGTTGGCGTCGGCGATCGAGCCGGGGCGCAGGCCGTCGCCCAGCGAGTACGACACGTCGTAGCGGGCCAGGATCTCGCACATCTCGGCGAAGTTCTCGTACAGGAAGCTCTCCCGGTGATGCGCCAGGCACCAGGCGGCCATGATGGAGCCGCCGCGCGAGACGATGCCGGTCTTGCGCCGGGCGGTCAGCGGCACGTGCGCCAGCCGCACCCCCGCGTGCACGGTCACGTAGTCGACGCCCTGCTCGCACTGCTCGATCAGGGTGTCGCGGTAGACCTCCCACGACAGCAGCTCGGGCCGGCCCTTGACCTTCTCCAGCGCCTGGTAGACGGGCACGGTGCCGACCGGGACGGGCGAGTTGCGCAGGATCCACTCGCGGGTCTCGTGGATGTCGGCGCCGGTGGACAGGTCCATGATCGTGTCGGCGCCCCAGCGCGTGGCCCAGGTCATCTTCTCGACCTCCTCCTCGATGGAGGAGGTGACGGCGGAGTTGCCGATGTTGGCGTTGATCTTCACGAGGAAGTTGCGGCCGATGATCATCGGCTCGGTCTCGGGATGGTTGACGTTCGCGGGGATGATGGCCCGGCCCGCGGCGACCTCGTCGCGGACGAACTCGGGGGTGACGCCCTCGCGCACGGCCACGAACTCCATCTCCCTGGTCACCAGCCCGCGCCGGGCGCACCCGACCTGCGTGACCGGCTGCCCGGCTGCCGCGCGCTCGCGGATCCACCGCTCGCGCAGGCGCGGCAGGCCCCGCCGCAGGTCCGCCTCGTAGGCGGGGTCGGTGTACGGGCCCGAGGTGTCGTACAGGGTCACCGACGAGCCGTTCGACAGGTGCACCTGGCGCATCGGCACCCGCAGCTCACCGCTGTAGACCTTGGAAAAGCGCGCACCACTCATCGCGCAAACTCCCTTCGCCGGCATTATCCGGAGCAGGTTCTGGCGGTCGGCGGCTGTCAGCCGTCCTCTCAGCCCGGTCCACACCGGGCTCCCGCGTTGGACGGCGAAGATCGTACCCACGCCCTGCCCCGCCCGAAACCTCGCCGCGGAGGTTTGGCGATCGCCGTGAGCGGTACGGTCCCCATCAGGGGAAACATGAAGAGATTCGCCGCTGTCGCAGGACTACTCGTCGTGATGGCCGCGTCCGGCGCCACCGCAGCCGCCGGGGACGGCATGGATCAGCACGAAGTCAGCCAGGAACAGTACGACACTCTGATCGCCCAGTGCCGCTACTCCGACACGGGGAAGGCGAAGTGCCGTGCGGCGGTCAAGCGCATGTACCGCGTCGGCAGCACCGACCCGACGCTCGACTGCCGGACGTACTCCGGCGTGACCGTCTGCGGCACGCTCAAGCTCAGCAAGGCCGAGCGCAGGTGCGCCCGCGACTCCGAGGCACAGGGGGTGGCGTTCCGCCGGGCCGAGGTGGAATGTTACGCGCTGTCATGATCATCGTAGGAGTGGACGGCTCCCGTACGGGGCTGGAGGCCGCCGGCTGGGCCGCCGCCGAGGCCGAGCTGCGGCAGCAGCCGCTGACCGTGGCGCACGCCGTGCCGAAGTGGGTGTGCGAGGGCGCCGTCCGCTACGCCGAGGTGGCCCAGTGGATGCGTGACGGCGCCGAGACCGTCCTCACCGCCGCCTGCGACCGCGCGCACCGCGTGTGGCCGCAGGTGCGCATGGAGCGCGTGTTGCTTCCGGGGGACCCCCGCACGGCGCTGGTCAAGGCGTCCGAGGACGCCCAGCTGCTGGTCGTGGGGAGCCGCGGGGTCGGCGGGGTGCGGGGCCTGCTGATCGGGTCGGTCGCGTACGGGGTGGCGGCGCACGCCCGTACGGACGTCGTCCTGATCCATGAGCCGCCCGCGTCCCCGCGCGGGGAGATCGTGGCCGGGACCGACGGCTCACCGTGCGCCGCGCGGGCGCTCGAGTTCGCCTTCGCCGAGGCCGAGCTGCGCGGCGCGCGGCTGCGTGCCGTACGGGCCTGGGCCTGGCCCCATCCCGGCGGCTTCGAGCCGGCCTCCCGCGAGAGCGAGCAGGACACGCTGCGCAACCTGAAGGAGTCGCTGACCGGGCACCGCGAGCGGCATCCGGGGGTGCACGTCATCGCGGAGGTCGTGCACGGTCATCCGGTGGAGGTGCTGAAGGAGACCTCCGCCCGCGCCGACCTGCTGGTGGTGGGGTCCCGGGGGCACGGGCAGCTCGCGGGGATGCTCATCGGCTCGATCAGCCAGGCCCTCCTGCACCACGCGCCGTGCCCGCTGGCGGTGATACGCGGCTGAAAGTTACATCCGTACTCCCAGGTCAGCACCGCGCCATGATCGTCGTGCTTCCCGGCGCCGAGCCGCCGCTCCTACGATCTGCGCAGGCTTACGACGGGAGAGCACACGATGCGCAGCAAGACCGGCTCCGTGCTGGCCGCGCTCGCGGCCCTGGCCGCGGCGGTGTTATTCGCCACCGCCACGGCCACGGCCAGCGCCGCCCCCATCAGGATCATGCCCCTGGGCGACTCCATCACCGGATCCCCCGGCTGCTGGCGGGCCCTGCTCTGGAACCGCCTCCAGAACGCCGGCCACACGAACATCGACTTCGTCGGCACCCTCCCGCCGCAGGGCTGCGGGGTGGCCCACGACGGCGACAACGAGGGGCACGGCGGCTACCTGGCCACCAACGTGGCGAGCCAGAACCTGTTGCCCGGCTGGCTCTCCGCCACCCGGCCCGACATCGTGCTGATGCACTTCGGCACCAACGACGTGTGGAGCAACATCGCGCCGGCGACGATCCTCGGCGCCTTCACCACGCTGGTGAACCAGATGCGGTCCAGCAACCCCAACATGAAGATCCTCGTCGCCAAGATCATCCCGATGAACCCGTCCACCTGCGCCGAGTGCGCCCAGCGCACCGTGAACTTCAACAACGCCATCCCCGCCTGGGCCGCCGCGACCACCACCCCGCAGTCGCCGATCACCGTGGTGGACCAGTGGACGGGCTTCAGCACGGGCAGCGACACCTACGACGGGGTGCACCCGAACGCCTCGGGTGATCAGAAGATGTCCGACAAGTGGTATCCCGCGCTGGTGGACGCGCTGGCCGGCGGCGGCACCGCCACACCCACCGTCACCACCACCACGCCCCCGCCGCCCGGCGGGTGCGCGGCCGCGTACAAGATCACCGGGCAGTGGCAGGGCGGCTTCCAGGGCGAGGTCACCGTCACGAACACCGCGACCACGTCGAGGCCCGCGTGGACCGTGGCGTGGACGTTCACCGGCGGTCAGCAGATCACCCAGCTCTGGGGCGGCACGCTGAGCGCGAGCGGGTCCGCGGTGACCGTGCGCAACGCCTCGTGGAACGGCCTGCTAGCACCCGGGGCCTCCACGACGTTCGGCTTCCTGGGGTCGTGGAACGGCGCCAACACCGCGCCGGCCCCTAGTTGCTCGTGATGGGCGCCAGGCGGGGCGCCGCCAGCCGTACGTAGTCGGCGGTGGCCAGCGCCACGGAGCGGTCGAGCCTGCCAGGTCCGCTTCTTGCCGACCTTCACCATCACGATCAGGCGCTCGTAGGCGGCGTACGGCTCACCCGTCTACCTGGACGCCTGCACCACCGGCACCCCTTCACTGGCCTGCACCAGCACGAACCCCTGCCCCCTGAACGCGAGCTGCATGGCCTCCCCGCTCCCCCGCCCGATCAAGGCCCCCACCTTCATCGTCCGGTTGACCCCCACCTGCAGCCCCGCGCTCCAGCACACCGCGGACTGCCCGTCCGCGAACGTCGGCATCCGCGCCACGTCCAGCAGCACCGGCGTGCCGTGCGTGGTCACCGCCACCCACCCCGTGCCCGTCACCGTGGTGTTGAACAGCCCGCCGGCCGCCACCCCCGCCCCCTGCACGCGCTGGATGTCCCAGGTGAGCTGCGGCTGGAAGGCCAGCAGGTTGCGCCCGTTGACCGTGATCCCCTCGTTCTCCAGGTAGAACAGGTGGATGTCGTCGGCGTTGTCGGCCAGGTAGAGCAGGCCCTCACCGCGCACCCGCATCAGCGAGGCGCCCTCGCCCGTCATGGCCTTCTTGAACATCTTCCCGAGGCCGCCCGAGCCCTCGTAGTCGAAGTCCATCTGACCCTGGAAGGCGACCATGGAACCCTGCTTGGCCAGCACCTCGTGGGGGAGCTGGACCCGCAACATCTTGCCGTTCTCCAGCGCGAACCCCGGGGGCAGCTGCTGGGGGTTCAGATTTCCGAAAATGGAGCTACGCACGTTTCAACCCTTTCCTGGCTGTGACTCTCGGGGCCGGCTGCTTCGTGCCGACGACTGCCGGCCGATCGGCGTACGCGCTGGTCCGGTGGCACAGGACGGGGAGTCCTGCTCACAGCATCGTCGCGCCGCCCTCGCCGAGAGCGATATGAGCCAATCCAACCAGGTTCGCCGCTACCCCCGCCAGAAACCCGATCCCCCTCCGGGAGGACCTCAGCCCTGGGACCCGGCCGCCAGATCCCGCACGACCTGAATCAACTCGGCAGGATCGAACGGCTTGGTGAGATACGCGTCCACCCCGATCCCCCGCCCCCTCACCTTGTCGTCATCCTGCGCCCGCGCCGTGATCAGCACGACCTTGATGTGACTGGTGGCCTCCTCCGCCCGCAACCGCTGCGCCGTCGTCCACCCGTCCAGGAACGGCATCATCACGTCGAGCGTGATGACGTCGGGCATGACGTCGAGCACCCGCTCCAGACAATCCTGCCCATCGGTGGCGGTCACGACCTCGAACCCCTCCAGGTTCAGGTTGACCGCGATGAGCTGCCGGATGACCTCGTCATCGTCTACGACCAGTACTTTCCCAAGAACGTCACCCACGCGCGCAAAGCTAACGGGTAGCGGGCCGGTCACGAGCGGTTTCGCCGGAAGTGTTCGCGAGGCTTTATCCGGTGCCGAGTGGTGGTCAGATGCTGGTAGCCTTAACACTCGTTGAGCCCCCTTAGCTCAGGGGATAGAGCACCGGCCTCCGGAGCCGGGTGCGCAGGTTCGAATCCTGCAGGGGGCACACAGGTCAAGGGAACCATCTTCGGTCGCCGGTCCTCCTTCAGGAGGGTCGGCGATTGTGTTTGTCAGGGCCTTGATCGGTGGCGAGTCGTCCTTCTTGCCGCTGATGCGGATGAGAACTTCGTGGGTGCCGACTCGGTGACGGAGTTCGAGGTTGAACAGGTCTCCTTCAACCGCTCTGCCTGGACGTCTTCCTTCGGCGGCTCCTGACGGCGCAACTGGGTCCGCAGAACGCTGAATCGCCGCGGGCTGCAGACTCGGGCGGCGAAGAAGTCGTGCACGACATCGGCGAGATCGTCTTCGCGGATCCACAGGCTCTCGGGGTGGTCGGCGACCAGTCGCGGCGGTCCTTGTGGTGGCGCATGGCCGGCTCGCAGGCGTAGTACGAGACCTTGCGGCGTTCGGCCTGAGGGTGATCGCTGGGTCCCGGCGCGGACCTTTGGCTGTCCCACAGCCGGGACACGCCATCCGGGCCCCTCGGACGTGACCTGCGCCACGATCACCCTGGCCTGGACCGTACGCTGCCAACGCCATCCGCCCCGGCACCGTCCGCAGACCTGGGCCGGCGGGAGGGCGGATGACTCGCTACATCGGAGTGCCGGTCCCGCTCAGCCAGCGGCCGTAGAGGGTGCTGGTGACTCGGCAGCGACCGGCGTAACAGACGTAGCTCACCTTGATGCTCCGGTGCCGATAGATCGTCGGATTGAACTTGCGGATGATGCGTCCGTGCGTGCAGACGTCGTACACCTTGGCCTGACGGACACCGTTCTGGTTGTAGATCTTCGTCATGCTGCTCGACGTCGTCTCGGTCCGCTTCAGCCGCTTGACGCTGTGCGTGTTCGGGTCGTAGGTCCGCGTCCCGAGGTAGTTCTTCCACACCCCACCACACTGACCCCTGGTCTGCGACCAGTAGAGGTAGGGCCTGATCGTGTCGGCACCGGCGGTCGACATCCCGCTGCCGAGGACCACTGTCCCCGAAGCGAGCATCACCGACGCCATGAACCACGCGAGCCGTTGTCCTTTGCGCATGAACCTTCCCATCTCCGGTGTCGGAGCAACCAGTGGAGCCCAGCACGGTCGGCTGAGTGACCGTGTGCCACAGTGCCGTAGGGCGGTATACGCACAGAACATCTTCGGAACACGTGACGCCGCCTGCCCCGGCGAACAGCCTCGGCACCGAGCCGCCGCCCTCGCGGGGCCGTGGTACTCGGTGCGGCCGGGCAGGCGCATCCTGCTCCCGGGAAAAAGGAGATGCCTCGGCTCTCGCCTGCCGCAGCGCACGCAACCGCTGCCCGGACGTCCCCTCGGCCACCGCACCTCCCGCACGTTCTCACCTGTACGGGCCGCCCCAGCCGCGGATGCCGTGACATCGCCGCCTTCTTGCAGTTAGATGTGCGGTGATCAAGAAGTAGGCAGGAGCGGTGGATGAAGCGCGCGGCCGGCCGGGTGGTCTCTCCCGTCCTGATTGCACGTGAAGCCGAGCTGGAGCAGCTGACCGCAACGGTCGTGGCCGCCCCGTCCGTGTCCGTCGTCGAGGGTGAGGCGGGGATCGGCAAGTCCCGCCTCGTCGCCGAGTTGTCGGCCCGCCCGGAGCTGGCCGGCCGTCGGCTGCTGACGGGGGGCTGCGGCCAGGTGCGGGAGCCGTTCCCGCTGGGGCCTCTGGTGGAGGCGCTGCGCGGGCGCGCCGCCGACCTGGAAGGTGTGCCGCTGTCCCCGGTGGCGGGCTCGCTGCGGGCGCTGCTGCCCGAGCTGGGCGGCGTCCTGCCCGAGCCGCTCCCGCCGCTGGAGGACCGGGCGGCCGAGCGGCACCGGTTGTTCCGCGGGCTGACCGACGTGCTGGCCGCGCTGGGGCCGTCCCTCCTCGTCGTGGAGGACCTGCACTGGGGCGACGAGCAGACGATCGAGTTCCTCGGTTACCTGGTGCGCGCGCTGCCGGAGACCTTGAGCGTGGTGCTCACCTATCGCGGAGAGGAGGCCGACGCGGCGTTGCGGGCGGTGACCGGGCGCCCGCCCGACACGGTCGGGCACGAGCATCTCGTGCTCGGCCCCCTCGACGTGACGGCCACCCGGGCGCTTGCCGCCGCCATCCTCGGGGCCGAGGAGGTCTCGGCCGAGTTCGCCGAGCATCTGTGCACGCGTTCCTCCGGGCTGCCGCTTGCGATCCAGGAACTGCTGGCGCTGTTACGCTCGCGCGGGGCGCTCATCAGGTGGGAGGGCGGCTGGGCCCGCCGGGCGCTGGACGAGCTGGACGTTCCGGCCGGCGTGCTGACCTCGGTGCGGGAACGCGTCGCCGCCCTGCCGGAGGGGGCACGAGCGGTGCTCCATGCGGCGGCGGTGCTGCAGATCGAGGTGCCGGCCGCGGTGCTCGTCCAGGTCGCCGGCATGCCCGACGTCGAGGCGCTGGACGCGTCGCTCGACTCCGGGCTGCTCACCGAGCAGGACGGGATGGTGGGCTTCCGTCACGTGCTGGCCGCGCAGGCCGTCTACGAGGGCATCCCGCTGGGCCGGCGCCGGTCGTTGCACGCCTTGGCGGCGCAGGCGGTGCGCGCCCTGCATCCGGTGCCGCTCGGGCAGGTGGCGCACCACCTGCGGCACGCGGGCAAGCCGGAGGAGTGGGTGGAGGCCGCCGTCACGGCCGCCGAGCACGCGACCACGCTCGGCAACGACGCCGAAGCCGCGCGCCTGCTGGAGAACGTCCTGCGGCAGGCCGACCTGGAGCCGCTGCGGCGGGCGGCGCTGACCATCCGCCTCGGCTGGGTGGCCATCAACGTGCTGCGCGTTCCCGCGATCACCGAGCTGCTCGCCGAGGCGATCCAGCGGGATCTGCCCCGCCGGGTACGCGGTGAGCTGCGCCTCCTGCTGGCCCTGAACATCGACGTGACCCGGGTCGACCAGTCGCGGCTCCGGCAGTCGTTCGAGGACGCGGTCGGCGACCTGGAGGAGCTGCCTGCGTACGCGGCCTGGGCCATGGTGGGGCTGGCCCATCCTGGCATCACGGACCGGCCGCTGGACGAGCGCATGGCGTGGCTCGAACGGGCCCTGGCCACGCTGCCCGCCGACGGCGACCGGGGCACTCGTCTCCTGGTGCTCGGCAAGATCGCGATGCTGTTCGTCCTGTACGGGGATCCCCGCTGGACGGAGGCGACCGACCGCCTGCTGGCGGAGACGGGCGGCCGTCCCGTCACCAAGCAGGAGGGCGTCGCCTACAATTCCGTCGGCGGCACCGCCATGGTGACCGGCCACCACCGGGCCGCGCTGCGGCTGCTGCGGGCGGCCCTCGACAGCGGGCCCGCCTCACCGCTGGAGGAGTTCCGGCTCAGGCTGGACATCGCGATGGTGAACTACCTCAGCGGTTCCTGGGACGTCCTGCGTCCGGAGATCGAGGCGCTGCGCGACGACCACGGCCACCGCCCGGCCGAGCGCATCCAGCTCAACTCCGTCGCGGCCTGCCTCGCCGTCGCTCCCGGCCACCTCGACGCCGCGTACTCCCAGCTGCTCGAAGTGATCCGCGAGGCGCACGCGCGCGGGGACAGCGACGTGCTCCCCCTTCCGGTGAGCATGCTGCTGAGGCTGGCCACCGCGCGCGGCGCGGCGGAACCCGCCCTCGCCGAGACGGCCGAGGCGGTCACGAGGTGGGAAGGCAGAGACTTCTGGCCGGTCGGGGTGCGGGCCGTGCCCGCCCTGGCCGAGGCGATGGTGTCGGCGGGCCGGCCGGACGCGGCGGCCGAACTGGCCGACCGTTACGAGGCCCGGCTGCGCGGTCTCGACGCGCCGCTGGCCGCGCCGGCGCTGGCGCACACCCGCGGACTGCTCGACATGGCCGCGGCGCGGTGGGACCGGGCGGCCGAACGGCTCGCCGGCGCCGCCGACGCCTATGCCCTGCTGCCGGCCGCCTATGAGGCGGCCCAGGCGCGAGAGCACATCGCGGCGTGCCGGTTCGAGCTCGGCGACCCCGCGGCCGAGGGCGCGCTGCAGCAGGCGATGAGCGCGTACACCCGGCTGGACGCTCGCTGGGACCTCGACCGCGCCACCCGGCTGGGCCGCCGCTGGGGCCTGCGTCCCGTCACCCGGGTACGTCCCGCCGGGAGCGGCCCGCAGTCCGTGCCGGGACTGTCGGCCAGGCAGGTCCAGGTCGCCCGGCTGGCCGCGGCCGGGCTGACGAACCAGGAGATCGCCAGGCAGATGTTCCTGTCACCGAAGACCGTCGACAAGCACCTCGGCGTGGCCATGCGCAAGCTGGATGCGCGCTCGCGCACCGAGCTGGCCCGCCTCCTCGCCGAGCACGGCGGTAGCGAGCACGGCGGTAGCTGACCGCGTACCTGCGCGCCGCCCGTCCCCACCGCATGGACCGGCTACCGCCGCCCGTGAGCCCTTCGCCGAGCGATCTCGGTGGCGACGATCACCAGGTTCTCCCTGACGACGCGGGTCGCGGGGTGATCGCTCCCCAGCACTCGTTCACAATCGGTGACGATGGTCCGGTACAGCGCGAGGGCCGGCCCCAGGCTCCCCGCCGCCCGGTAGGCGCCGGCGAGGTTGTTGCGGGAGGTCAGGGTGTCGGGGTGGTCGGGGCCGAGTACGCGTTCGCGGTCGGCGAGGACGGCCTCGTGCAGCGGGACGGCCCGGCCCAGGTTCCCTGCCGCCTGGTAGGCGTCGGCCAGGTTGCTGCGGCAGGACATGGTCGAGGGATGGTCGGCGCCCAGCACCCGCTCGTGGTCCCCGACGCCGGCCTTGAGCAGCACGATGGCCCGCTTCGGATCACCCGCCGCCTGGTAGGCGGTGGCGAGGTAGGTGCGGCAGGTCAGGGTGTCGGGATGGTCGGCGCGCAACACCCGCTCATAGCCGCTGAGGGTGGCTTCGAGCAGCGGGACGGCCCGATCCGGGTCCCCCGCCGCCTGGTGGGCGCCGGCGAGGTAGGTGCGGGAGGCCAGGGTCGAGGGGTGATCAGGGCCGAGCACGTGCTCGCGCTCGGCCAGCGTCCGTTCGAACAGCGGGACGGCCCGATCCAGGTCCCCCGCCGCCTGGTAGGCGCCGGCCAGGCCGGTGCGGCAGGTCAGGGTGTCGGGATGGTCGGCGCCCAGCACCCGCTCGTAGTCACCGACGGTGGCCTCGAACAGCCGGATGGCCCGCTTCAGGTTCCCCGCCGCCTGATAGGCGCCGGCCAGGCCGGTGCGCGAGGCCAGGGTCGAGGGGTGATCAGGGCCGAGCACGTGTTCGCGG
Source organism: Nonomuraea thailandensis (assembly GCF_024172165.1). Taxonomy (GTDB): domain Bacteria; phylum Actinomycetota; class Actinomycetes; order Streptosporangiales; family Streptosporangiaceae; genus Nonomuraea; species Nonomuraea thailandensis. The sequence continues at coordinate 8,480,871 of NZ_JAMZEB010000002.1, forward strand.
CCGGCGAGGGCGGCCTTGAGCAGCCGGATGGCCAGGTCGAGGTCCCCCGCCTCCTGGTGGCCGATGGCGAGGTTGTGGCGGGAGGACAGCGTCTCGGGATGGTCAGGGCCGAGCACCCGCTCCAGGTCGGCGAGGGTGGCCTCGAGCAGCGCGATGGCCCGCCGCCAGTCCCCCGCCGCGTGGTAGGCGCCGGACAGGTTGTTGCGGCTCATCAGGGTGTCGGGGTGGTCGGCGCCCAGCATCCGCTCGCAGTCGGCCAGCGTCGCCTCGTACAAGGGGATGGCCCTGCCCAGGTCCCCCGCCTCCCGGTAGGTGAAGGCGAGGTAGGTGCGGCAGGCCAGGGCATGGAGGTGGTCGGGGCCGAGCACCCGCACGCAGTCGGCGAGGGTGGCATCGAGCAGTTGCCCGGCGCGGGCGAGCTCGGCCAGGTCGTACAGGGCTCTGCCGCACCAGATCCGCAGTGCCAGGAGATCATCGGGGAGCTCGCCGGCGGGGACTCGCCGGTAGAGGGCGTCGCACTGGTCGATGAGCATCTCGACCGCGGCGCGGGCCGCCCAGGTCCCGGCGCCGTCCGGCAGCGTGTCGGCGTAGTCCTGGAGCAGGGCGACGGCCTGGTCAAGGACGGCGTCGAAGTCGCCGTGGCGGGCGGCCCGGTCGCACAGTACGCGCTGGACGAGGCGGTGCATCAGGACCGTGGTCCCGTCCTCGCTGAAGGTGATCAACGAGGTGTCGGCCAGGTCGGCGAGCATCTCTCGCAGGCGTACCGGCTCGACGCTCTCCGCGCTGCCCGCATCGCTCAGCGCGGACAGGACCCGCAGCGGGACGCCGGAGGGCGACAGCACGGCCAGGACCGACAGCAACTGCTGGGCGAAGGGCAGGGCCGACTCGGCCTGGGTGACCGACAGCATGATGGCCTCGGCGGTGCCGGCCGGGTAGGCGTCCCCATGCTGCGCGGTCAGCTGGTCGCCGGCGGGCAGGCCGCGCAGCAGCTCCAGGTAGCCCGCGTAGCTCAACCGCAGGCGGACGATCACCGCGGCGGCCTGGGCCAGCGCCAGCGGCAGACATCCCAGCTCGTGAGCGAGCTCAGCGGCGCCCTCGGGGTCGATCAGGCCGGTGCGCCGCCGCAGGAAGGCCTCGGCCTGCCCGGGGGTGAACACCTCCACCTCCAGCGGCGCGTACGCGCGGGCGAAGGCTCGGTTGCGGGTGGTGATGACCACCCGGGCCGCTCCGGTGGCGGGGCACCAGCGGCGAACGGCCGCCACGTCGGTGGCGTTGTCGAAGACCAGCAGCACCGGCTGGGCGGTGGCGGCCAGCCACGCCCTGGCGCGGCGGGCGGCCGCGGCGGCGTCCTCGTCGGAGCGGCGTTCGCCCAGCCGCTCGGCCAGAGCTGCCAGGCCGGTCTGGATCTGGTCGGTGGTCTCGGCGGCGATCCAGGCCACCACCGGCCAGCGCGCGGCCTGGCAGGCCCAGGCGTAGGAGGCGGCCAGCATGCTCTTGCCCACCCCGGGCGTACCGGCCACCGCGCAGATCACCGCGGCCCCGCCACCTGCGTCCCGCACGCCGTGATCCGGAGCCGGGCCGCCGAGCAGCTCGGCGAGCTGCCCCAGCAGCAGCTCCCGCGGCTGGAAGCCGGGCGGGCGTTGCGGGATGTCGCCCTCGACGATCTGGCCGGGGTCCGGCGCGGGCGGGTAGTGGTGGTGGATGGTCTGGTCCCTGGCGGACTGGTACACCCGGCCCTGGCCGGAGGCCTGTGCCCGCAGTGGGGCACGCCGCGTTTCCTCTTCGCGGGAGGAGCTGCCGGGGGTGTCGTCCGCTGTCGACATGCCTCAAGAGTGCTGCCGGAACCGGACGAGCGGGCCCATGGTGACGAACGTGTTATCCGTCGCAGCGCCGGCCGTGCGGCCGGGCGCCCGCGAAGGATCTCGCCCACCGCTCCAGGTCAGTCCTCGCCCACGACCGTCAGGTCGTCTCCCAGGGCGGCGGCGATCTCCGCGGCCCTGGAGTGATCGTCCAGCCGGCGGGTCAGGTAAGCACAGCCGTGGTGATGCCTGCGCGACCACCAGGCGGCCGAGCCGCCGATGCCGCCCTTGGCGATCTTGCCATGGTCCCGGACGAAGCCCAGAGTCCAGGTGATCCTGGTCCCGAAGACCTCGTCGAAGTCCGTGACCTGCGCAGCGAGCAGTTCGGCGTGCAGTTCCGGCCCGAGCAGGGCGCCCACGGGGCCGTCCTCGGCGGTCAGCTCGGAGAAGAACCGGGCCATGGCCGTGGCGGTCGTGTGGAGGTTGACCGCGCCGAAGACCGTCTGCCGCCACGCTCGGGAGTTCGCCCGCTCGACGTCCAAGGTCCCGTCCGGAATGCGCAGCCACGGCGCGGCGTGCAACCGGCGTGGCCAGTCGGGGTCGGCGTACTCCAGGTCGGCGACCCGCTCCAGCAGGTCGTCCGGCACCCCGAACCACGCGTCCAGCCCCAGCGCGGGCCGCACGACCTCGTTGAACGTCTCCCCCAGCGTGGTGCCGGCGCCCGCGCGCAGAACGCCGTCCACCAGATGCCCGTAGGTCAACGCGTGCTCCCCGAGCGACGTGCCTGGAACGTACTCCGGCGCCGCCTTCGCCAGGCTCTCGCGCAGCCCGGCGTCGTCCAGCAGGTCCAGACCGGCCGCCTCCGGAGGGAACCGCGGCTGTCCCGCCCGGTGCGTGAGGACGTGGCGCAACGTCGTCCGGTCCTTGCCTGCGACTCCGTACCCGGGCCAGTGCCCGGCCACCGGCTCGTCGAGTGCCAGCACACCGTCGCGCACCGCCACCAGAGCCGCGAGCGTCACGAAGGACTTCGACAGCGAGTACGGCTGGACGAGGGTGCCGGCCTGCCAGGGGCGGCGCCGTGAGGCGTCGGCCCATCCCCCGCTCAGCCTGACGACCTCACGCCCATCGCGCCAGACCGACACTCCCGCCCCTGTCTCCCGGCCGTCATGGACCAGCTTCTGGAAGACCTCGCGCACCTTGTCGTAGCCGTCCGCGGCGAACCCTTCGACCTGCGCCTCGCCGGACATCTCGGATGCGTCACTCATACCGCACGCCTCCCGCACGTCGACTTCTTTCGACGACGATACCCCCATCGGGTATGAAGGGCCAGCGGCGAGCTCCCCGGCCTCCCGGACGGCGGCGAGGCGATGCCCGGCGAGAGCCCCGATCAAGCCTCCGCGACAACCGGCTCAAGCCCTGCCAGCAGGTTGAACGTGCCGGTGAGCTGGTTCAGGGCGACCAGCCCAGGAAGCTCGGCGATGATCCGGTCACTCCAGCCGTGGGCGCGCAGCTCGGCCACGTCGTCGTCGCCGATGGCGGACGGCTCGGCCAGGATGCGGACGGCCATCGCGATGAGCGCGGCCTCGCGGGCGTCGGTGGAGGTGCCCTGGCGGGCGAGCGCGACGTCGGTCTCGCTCAGCCCCGCGGCACGCGCCGCCTCCGTGTGCGCCTGAAGGCAGGAGGCGCAGCCGATCCACTCCTGTACGGCCAGCGAGACCTTCTCGCTCAGCGCGCGGGGCAGCTTGGTGCGCTTCATGGCACGGGACAGCTCCAGGTAGCCCTGCAGCAGGGCCGGGGAGTGGGCCATGGTGGCGACCATGTCACCCACTCCCCCTCTCCTGGCGACGATGTCCTCCAGCAGCTCGCGGGACTTTCCGGGCGCTTCGGCGGGCTCCGGTGCGGCAAGGCGTCGCATACGATCTCCTCCACTCGTCATACCCCTATAGGGTATGAGAAGAGTAGGCTATTCCCCCGCCGGCCGGCGCATTCGATCAGCGGCTGAGCAGCTCGCGCAGCCGCTTGACGATCTCGGCCGGGGCCTCCTCGGCCATGAAGTGGCCCGCGGTCGTGGTGTGGTGACGCAGGTCGTCGGCCCAGGCCTGCCACAGGGCGGTGGCGTCGTAGCCGAGGGCCGCGCCCCAGTCCTGCTGGACGACGGTGACGGGCATGCGCAGGCGAGCGCCGCCGTCACGGTCGGCGGCGTCGTGGGCCACGTCCACACCGGCCGAGGCGCGGTAGTCCGCGACGATCGACGGGATCGCCTCCCGGCAGGCGGCGAGGTAGGCCGCACGGACGTCCGCGGGGATCGCCTCCGGATCCTTCACCCACTGGTCCAGGAACGAGCCGAAGAACGCGTCGGGAACGGCCGCGATCATCGGCTCGGGCACCCCGGCCGGCTGCGCCATGAGATACAGGTGCCAGCCGACGGCGGCCGACACCCCGTGCATGACATCCCACATGTCGAGCGTCGGCAGCACATCCAGGCAGGCGAGATGGGTGATCGCCTCGGGATGGTCGAGACCGGCGCGGAAGGCGACCAGCGCACCGCGATCATGCCCGGCCAGCGCGAACCGCTCATGACCCAGCTGGCGGGCGAGCGCCACGACGTCGGCCGCCATGGTGCGCTTGGCGTAGGTGCCGGGCCCGTCCTCGGCCGGCTTGTCGCTGGCGCCGTAACCCCGCAGGTCCGGGCAGATGACCGTGTGATCCGCGGCCAGATCGGCGGCGACGTGCCGCCACATCAGATGGGTCTGGGGAAAGCCGTGCAGCAGCACGACGGCCGGGCCGGAGCCCCCGACGGCGGCGTTCAGCGTGACGCCGTCGGCGACGGGCACCCGATGGTAGGCGAAGCCCGGGATGACCGGTGACATGGTCGTTTCACTCCTCATGATCTCGATGACGACCTGATGTCCCCACCTTGGCGCGCCCCGATCAGCAACGAATCAGCACTAGCCTGAGACCCAGGGGGAACAGGGGGCGACGGCCATGCGCATCGGTGTTCTCGGGCCCGTCACGGCCTGGGGCGAAGCAGGAGAGGAGATCTCCCTGCACGGCCCTCGGCATCGCGAGGTGCTGGCCCGGCTCGTGGCCGCCCGCGGCCGGGTGGTGCCCGTCGATCTCCTCGCGGCCGACCTCTGGGAGGACCCGCCCGCGGGTGCCGTCGGCTCGATCCGCACCTTCGTCGGGGCGCTGCGCCGCGCGCTGGAGCCCGGCCGTCCGCCCCGGACACCGCCCCGGCTGATCGTCACCGCCGGGCCGGGCTATGCGCTGCGGGCCGCCACGCAAGAGGTCGACGCGTGGCGGTTCGCCGAGGCCGTCGAGGCCGCCGCCCCGCCCGCGCGGCTGCTCCCTGCGCTGGACGCGGCCCTGTCGCTGTGGCGGGGGCCCGCCTACGCCGAGTTCGCCGAGGCGCCCTGGGCCCGGCCCGAGCAGGCACGCCTGGCGGAGCTGCGGCTGCGCGCGGTGGAGCGGCGCGCCCAGGCGCTGCTCGACCTCGGCCGCTCCGCCGAGGCCGTTCCCGACCTGGACGCGCACGCCCGCGCCCATCCCTGGCGGGAGGAGGCCTGGCGGCTGCTGGCCCTGGCCCTCTACCGGGCGGGGCGGCAGGCCGACGCCCTGGCGGTCCTGCGCGGAGCCCGTACGGAGCTGGCCGACAACCTCGGCCTCGACCCGGGCCGCGGGCTGCGGGAGCTGGAGGCCGACATCCTGCGGCAGGCCGGCCGGCTGGACGCCCCCGCCGACGCGGCGGCCCGGGTGTGGGCCGGCGCCACGGCCGCGCTCGACCGCGCCGCACCCGACGCCCGCCTGCGCCTGGAGGCCACCGCCGGGCTCATGCGGGGCCTGGCGGTCACCGGCGGAAGCGGTCTCCTCGCGGCCCGCGAGCACCGCGCCGCCGCCGTCGAGGCGGCCGAGGAGCTGGGTGACGCCGAGCTGACCGCGCGGGTGATCGGCGCCTACGACGTCCCGGCGAACTGGACCCGCTCCGACGATCCCGCGCAGGCCGCGCGCGTGGTCGCGACGGCCGAACGCACGCTGGCCCGGCTGCCTGCGGACACCGCCCCCGCCGTGCGGGCCCTGGTGCTGGCGACCGTCGCCCTGGAGTCGCGCGGCACGGCGTCGCCGCGGGCGCGGGCCGCGGCCGAGGAGGCCGAGCGGCTCGCCCGCGACCTGGACGATCCGGCGCTGCTGGCCTTCGCCCTCAACGGGGTGTACATGCAGTCGTTCGAGCGCACGGGCCTGTCCGGGCGGCGCGACGCCATCGGCTCGGAGATCGCCGGCCTGGGCGAACGGCACGCGTCGCCCACCCATGAGGTGCTGGGCCGCCTCATCCGGCTGCAGTCCGCCGGGGCGGTCGCCGACTTCGCCGCCGGTGACGAGCACGCCGCCCGCCTCGACCGGCTGGCCGAGCGCCACGACCGGCCCCTGGTGGCCGTGTTCACCACCTGGTATCGCGCGCTTCGGCTCGCCGAGAGTCCGGCCGCGTCCTACGCCGACAAGGAGAGCGCCTACCGCGCCGCCATCGCGCTCCTCGGCTCGGCCGGCATGCCCGGCCTGAGCGAGGGCCTGGCGCCGCTCGCCCTGCTCGCCCTGCGGCTGCGCCACGGCCGTGCTCCCGAGTGGGAGGACCCCGGCCGCTTCGGCCCCTACCAGCCATGGGTGCTCCCGCTCCTGCTGCTGGCCGCGGGGCGCCGGGAGGAGGCGTCCGACGCCCTGCGGGACGCGCCCGAGCCCCCTCACGACCTCCTCGCCGAGGGGCTGTGGGCCCTCCTCGCCCTCGGCGCCCTGCGCCTGGAGGACCTGCCGGTGCTGCGGCGGGCGCACGCGGCGCTGCTCCCGGCCTCGGACGAGCTGGCGGGGGCGGCGAGCGGCCTGATCAGCCTCGGCCCGGTGGCCGGGATCCTTGCCGAGCTCGCGACGGTGCCGGGCTTCTGACTGCCTAGGCCGGGGGCGCCTGCGCGCACAGCTCGGCGAAACGCCGGGTGTCGATGTTGCCGCCGGAGATGATCAGCCCGAGGCGCGGCGGCACGCGCTCCAGCCGCCCGGACAGGAGAGCGGCCAGCGGGGTGGCGCCGCTCGGCTCGATGACGATCTTCAGGCGTTCGAAGGCGAAGCGCATGGCCGCGCGAATGTCGTCGTCGGAGACGAGGGCGACGTCGTCCACCAGGTGCTGGTTGATGGAGAACGTCAGCTCGCCCGGGATGTCGGCGGCCTGGCCGTCGGCGATCGTGCGCGGGACGGGAATCGACACCCGCTCCCCCGCCGCCAGCGACCGCCTGGTGTCATCACCCGCTTCCGGCTCCACACCGATCACCCGGGCCCCCGGCAGCAGCCCCTTGGCCGCCGTGGCACTGCCCGCGATCAGCCCGCCACCACCGACGGGAACCAGCAGCCCGTCCAGCTCACCGGCCTCCTCGATCAGCTCCAGAGCGGCGGTCCCCTGACCGGCGATGACGTGGGGGTGCTCGTACGGCGGGATCAGCGCCAGACCACGCTCGGCCGCCAGCGCCTCGCCGATGGCGACCCGGTCACCGGTGTAACGGTCGTAGGTGACGACCTCCGCGCCGTACCCGGCGGTGGCCTCCCGCTTGGAACGCGGGGTGTCCTCGGGCATCACGATCACCGCGCTGCTACCCAGCTCACGGGCGGCCAGCGCCACGGCCTGGGCGTGGTTGCCGGAGGAGTACGCGGCAACGCCCTTGGCCAGTCGCTCCGGGGCGAGCCGGGAGACGGCGTTGTAGGCCCCCCGGAACTTGAAGGCGCCGACCCGCTGCAGGTTCTCACACTTGAGGAAGACCTCGGCGCCGGCCAGGCCGTCCAGGGTGCGCGAGCGCAGAACGGGCGTACGATGCGCGACACCCTTCAGCCGGGCGGCGGCGTCACGGACGTCGTCGAGGGTGACCGGAAGTACGTTCGTCATGGCTCCAGCCGTCTCACATGGTCATGTCGGTTTCGGCAACGGTAAGGCACGCGTCGCCAACCCAGGCGCCGTGATCCCGCCGTCGTGACATTTTCTTCGTCCGATCGGGAATGACCCGCCAGCTTCTAACGGTTACAGGCAAATATGACCGTTAGAAGCTGGCGGCGGCCGTGAGTGCCCGCACAGCCGCCGCCCCCGCGACTCCGCCACCAACCGATCAGGAGCACCCGAACATGACGCGCCACACCACGGTTCAGATCCAGGGCCTGCCCGTCTTCTACCGGGAGGCGGGAGACCCGGCGAACCCGACCCTGGTCCTCCTGCACGGCTTCCCCAGCAGCTCCGCCATGTTCCGCGACCTGATCGCCGACCTGGCCGGCTCCTACCACCTGATCGCCCCCGACCACATCGGCTTCGGCCAGTCGGCCGCGCCCTCGGTGGCGGAGTTCCCCTACAGCTTCGACAAGCTCACCGAGATCACCCTCGCCCTGCTCGACACTCTGGGCATCGACCGCTTCGCCCTCTACATCCACGACTACGGCGCCCCCATCGGGCTGCGCATCGCCAGCCGTCACCCCGAGCGGGTGACCGCGATCATCACGCAGAGCGGCAACGCGTACCTGGAGGGCTTCACCCCGTTCTGGGAGGTGCTGTTCGCCCACGCCAAGGACCGCGCCGCCCACGAGCCCGCGGTACGCGAGCTGCTGACCGCCGAGGCCACCCGCTGGCAGTACACCCACGGCGTGCCCGCCGGCCTGCTGGATCGGGTCAACCCGGACACGTGGGTGCTCGACCAGGCGTACCTGGACCGGCCGGGCAACAAGGAGATCCAGCTCCAGCTCTTCTGGGACTACCAGTTCAACCTCGACGGCTACCCGGGCTTCCAGGAGTACTTCCGCGTTCACCAGCCGCCCCTGCTCGTGACGTGGGGCGCCAACGACGAGATCTTCGGGGCCGCCGGCGCCGAGGCGTACGCCCGCGACCTGCCCGACGCCGAGATCCACCTCCTCGACGCCGGGCACTTCGCCCTGGAGACCCACGGACGTGAGATCGCCGGTCTCATCCGCGACTTCCTCGGCCGCAAGCTCTCCTGACCCTCGTCCACGGAGCCGACGGTGCCCACGTGATCCGGGAACGCCGAACAAACCCGGCCCCCGTCTCGACTAACGGCATGGGGGTCGGAAGAGACGGGGGGACGGGGACATGGGCGGTTCGGCGGAGCTACTTCCAGGCGATCCGGCGCGCCTGGGCGACTACTGGCTGGCGGGGCGGCTGGGGTCGGGCGGGCAGGGAGTCGTCTACGAGGCGTACGACGGCTCCGGCCGGCGGGTCGCCATCAAGATCCTGTACGGGGTCGAGCTGCGGCACGGGCTCACCCGGGAGCTGGCCGCCGCCGAGCGGGTCACCCCGTTCTGCACCGCCCGGGTGCTCGGGCACGATCTGAGGGCGGCCAGGCCGTACATCGTCAGTGAGTACGTCGAAGGCCCGAGCCTGCGCAGGTTCGTCGCGGAACGTGGCCCGCTCGGCGGCGCCGACCTGCACCGGCTCGCGGTCGGCGTCGCCACCGCGCTCACCGCGATCCACGAGGCCGAGGTCATCCACCGCGATCTGAAGCCGGACAACGTGCTGCTCGGCCCGGACGGCCCGCGGGTGATCGACTTCGGCATCGCCAGGACCGCCGAGATGTCGCTGACCTCCACGGGGGTCGTGGCCGGCACGCCCACGTACATGGCGCCCGAGATCCTGACCGGGCGGCGGGCGGGGACGCCGGCCGACGTGTTCGCCTGGGGAGCGATCGTCCTGTTCGCGGCCACCGGCCGCGACCCCTTCCACGCGGAGAACCTGGGCGCGGTGATGTACAGCGTGCTCACGGCCCAGCCGGACCTGGGCGACCTGGACGATCCGCTGCGTTCGCTGGTGGCCGCCGCCCTCGGCAAGGAGCCCGGCGACCGGCCGGCCGCCCGGGAGCTGCTGATGAGGCTGCTGGGGGCCGTGCGGGATCCGCTGGCCGCCGGGGTGGAGAAGGCGTCGGAGGTGCGCGCGGGCTCGGGCGATCCCTCGCTGGGAGCGCGCGCCGAGCAGGTGTACGCGGACCTGACGCCCGCCGCCCAGGAGCTGGTGCCCGAGATCTTCCTGCGGATGGTCGCCGCCGGCCCCGACAGCGAGGACACCGTGCGGCGAGTGGCGCGTGCCGAGCTCCCGCCCGGCGCCGGCGACGTGCTGGCGGCCTTCGCGGAGGCCGCGATGGTGACCTCCGGCGGCCAGGACGTGGTGATCTCCCGGCCGGCGCTGCTGCGGGCGTGGCCACGCCTGCGCGACTGGGTGGAGGCCGAGCGTCCCGGCCTGGCCGTCCACCGCGAGCTCGCGGTCGCGGCCCGGCGCTGGCGGGAGGGGCAGGGCGATCCCTTCCAGGGCAGGACGCTGGAGTCGGCGCTGCGATGGGCCGCCACGGGCCGCCGGCACCTGACCCTGAACACCCAGGAACGCTCGTTCCTGGACGCGGGCACGGCGGTCGCCCGCCGGCGCGGCCGGGTCCGCCGCCTGGTGACGTCCAGTCTGGCCGTCCTCCTCGTGCTGGCGCTCGGCGCGGGGGCGATCGCCGTCCGGCAGAGCCTGGACCTCGCCCGGCAGCGGGACGAGGCCGCGGCCCGGGCCGTCGCCGCCCGCGCCGAGACCCTGCGCGGCGAGGATCCGGCGGCGGCGATGCTGCTGAGCGCCGCCGCCTGGGACATCGCCCCGGCCCCCGAGGCGCGCACGGCCCTGTACGGCTCGCTGGCCCAGCCCGCCCTGGACGTCTTAGCGCCCGGCTACGGCCACTTCGGCTCCGACGGGCGCACCTTTCACACGTGGGACGACCGGCAGGTGCACGTGTGGGACCTGGCCACCCGCCGGAAGCTCCGCACGGCCCCCGTCCCGATGCCCGGCGCGGACGGCGAGATGTCCCTGAGCCGGGACGGCCGGCTGGCGGCGCTGGCCGGCGACGTCGAAGGCGACGGGGTCCTGCTGTGGGACCTGGTCTCCGGACGGCCTGCCGGCGCCCTCGACACCCGCCTCACGGGCGCCGGCTTCGGCGACGGGAACCGGGTCTACGCCGCGACCACCGCGGGCGACCGTACCGAGCTGTGGCGGGCAGGCGGTCGCGAGCCCGTCCTGGAGCGCGGCTCGTTCGAGTCGGTGGCGATCAGCCCGGACGACCGCTTCGCGGCCCTGTTCCGGCAGGAGGGACCTGGCGAGATCTGGGACCTCTCGCGCGGTGAGCGGCTTCGCGCGCCCGCCGCGCGGGAGGGCCAGGACGTCATGGCCGCGCGCTTCTCGCCGGACGGCCGCACCCTGGCGATCGTCCGGCCGACGGAGGTGCTGCTGTGGGACGTGACGTCGGGCAAGGCCGCCGGCCCGCCGCTGACGAGGCCGGGCGCGCTGTGGCGGACCTCCTACGGGCCCGGCCTGGTAGCGTACAGCCCCGACGGCCGCTGCCTGGCCGTGCTCGATCCGGACGGAATCACGCTCTGGAGGATCGGCGACCAGGCCCCCCTGACCACCTTCCCCCTGGGGCGCCAGGACCTGCACACCCTGAGCTTCGACCGGGACGGCCGGACGCTCCGCTATCTGAGCACGGACACCCCCATGACGGTCACCTCCCTCGACGTCTCCGCCTACACCCGGCCCCCGTCCCTGGGCGAGGCGGCCGTGCCGGCGCGGACGTCGATCGCGGGGCACGCCCTGAGCCCGGACGGCCGCGTCGCCGCCCTGCTCGACCGCGACACGGCGGCCGTACAACTCTGGGACGTGCGCGAACGCCGCCTTCTGGGACAGCTCGACGGCCTGGGCGAGCCCGCCGCCGTCACGGGCGCCTGGATGCGGTTCAGCCCCGACGGGCGCACGATCGCGATCAGCGCCGGGCCCCGGACGAGCCTGTGGGACGTGGCCTCCCGGCGCCGCCTGCCCGATCTGCACGATCCGAGCCACCTCATCGGCCACGTCCAGGCCTTCAGCCCGGACGGCAGGACGCTGGCGGTCGCCGTGGACCAGGACGGCACCGAGCACACCAGAGCCTGGGACCTCACGAGACGCAGCATGACGGGGGCCTTCCCGATCGAGGACAGGCGGGTGCTCACGTTCGTCGCCGACGACCGCGTGCTCACGTCGGGCGCCGAGATCGTCGACCTGGCCTCGGGCAGGCGGACACCCTTGGCCGGGACCGGCCCGTTCGCCGGCGACGTCGTCGCCCTCAGCGCCGACCGCCGGCTCGTCGCCGTCGGCGAAGAGGGGCAGATCGGCATCTGGGACACCGCGACGGGGGCGCGCCGCGCGCTTGTGCGTGACGTACGCGCCGGGGCTCCCGCCGGCCTCGCGAGCGGTGACGCCTCCGCGATCGGGTTCTCTCCCGCTGGAGACCTGCTGGCCTCGGCCACGTCCGGTGAGATCCGGTTGTGGGACACCGCCACCGGGCAGCAGGTCGGGCCGCCGTTCCCCGGGCCCGCGGGTGCCCGATCGCTGGCCTTCGGCCCGGACGGCACGCTGCACGCGGCCGGCGGCGAGCGTGACCTGCTGACCTATCCGACCGATCCCGCCCGGGTCGCGAAGGCCGTCTGCGCGAGAGCGGGGCGCTCACTGAGCGAGGCCGAATGGCGGCGCTACATCCCGTACGTCCCGTACCGCAGCGGTGCGTGCGGCTAGCTCGGCCCTGTGGTGAAGGGCTGCCACCTCTCAAGGGTGGGAACAATGTCCACGTAGCCGGTCACGCGGCCCGCGCAATCAACAGGAGCCCGCCATGAACCTCGATCATGTACTGGTCGACCGCGACGTCGACTTCGTGACGATCACGATGAACCGGCCGCAGCGGCGCAACGCCCTGTCGCTGGCCCATCTGCGCGATCTGATCAACGCCTTCACCGCCGCCGGCGACAGCGACGCCGCGGGAATCATCCTCGCCGGGGCGGGCCCCGTCTTCAGCGCCGGCCATGACTTCGCCGACGTCGCCGAGGCGGACGAGGACGCCGTGCGCGCCCTCCTGGACACCTGCCTCCACCTCATGGAGCTGATCGAATCGGTGCCGCAACCGGTCATCGCCCGGGTCCACGGCCTGGCCACGGCGGCAGGCTGCCAGCTCGTCGCCACCTGCGACCTCGCCGTCGCCGCCGACTCCGCCGGCTTCGCCGCGCCCGGCGGCAAGGGCGGCTGGTTCTGCCACACCCCCATGGTCGCCATCGCCCGCAACATCGGCCGCAAGCGCGCAGCCGAGCTGGCCTACACCGGTGACACCATCACCGCCGCGCAGGCCCTCGAATGGGGGCTGGTCAACCGGGTGGTGCCCGCCGCGGACCTCGACGCCGCCGTCGCCGACCTGCTGGGCCGCGCCACTCGCGGCAGCCGGGCCTCCAAGGCGCTCGGCAAGCGCACGCTGTACCAGCAGCTCTCCCTGCCTGAGGCGGAGGCGTACCAGCTCGCCACCCAGGTCATGGCGGAGTCGTCGCAGTCGGCCGCGGCTCGGGAGGGGATGTCCGCGTTCCTGAGCAAGCGCCGGCCCAAGTGGAGCGACTGACGCCAGGCGGCCCCCGCGCGTCTCAGGTGCCCTTGCGGAGAAGCTCGGTGATGGTGAAGCCGGCGGGCGGGGTGACCTGGCCGTCGGCGAGCGGGACGTTGAGCGCCTTGGCCAGCTCCACCCCGTAGAGGTCCGCGGTGGCCTCGCACACCTGTGCCAGGGTCCCCGTCGCCGCCCTTCCCCTGCGGTGGCCGACCGCGATGGTGGACGCGGGTGAGGACGGCGTCCATCTGGTCGCCCATCCAGGTCGGCCGGAACGGACGGGCCAGGGCGATGGCGTTGCGCCGCGCGGCCGGCTCTCCCCGGCGGCGCTGGAAGTCCGCGGCGCTCTCGGTCTTGCCCGCCGTCGCCGTCTCGTAGTCGCGGTGCGCCCTGTCCCAGCGCTTCCTGCGCCGCTCGACCAGAGGCCGGGCCGGCCACGTCGGGCCCCGCATGAACCAGCAGCGTACGACCGGCCCCGCGAGCGTGTTGGCGGCGAGCCAGAGCACGCCCTCGAACAGCGCGCCGGGCAGGACGAGCACGGCCAGCCACCGCTCGGCGAGCTTCTGGCCGAGGCCCGACAGGAACCCCGTCATCCGCCACGACCACGAGATCCGCCGCAAGTACCAGCCCATCCTCGACTCATGGCACCAGGTCATCCCGGTGAGCGCCGAGCTGCACGAGGAACTGGCCCGCCGGGCCGCACGGGAGGGCTGGCGGCTGGCCGACATCTCCGTGCACCTGGAGAACGCCCTCCTGCGCAACCTCGGACAGCCGCCGGCACCTGCGCACCCAGGCCGACCTCGCCCGTGAGGAGGATCAGCGGCTGCCTGCTTCGGGCGTGAGGCCGACGAGCTTGGCCAGGAAACGATCGACCTGCTCCTCCAGAGGCGGCCATGGCAGGTCGGGCTGGTTGACCCGCATCGACACCGCTCCGTGAACCGCGGCCCGCAGGTCCAGTGAGACCGCCGCCGCGTCGTCGGCGGGGGCCAGCCCGGCGTCGATGCACCGCCGCACCGCGGCGGTGGTGCGCTCGGCCAGCTCCTGCTTGAACGACATGGCCACCCGCTGATTGAGCGTGCTCTCGTGCAGCACCTTGTAAAGGCCAGGGTGCTCCTGCACCCAGCGGCCCAGGAGCAGGACACGGGCGCGCAGCCCTGCCGCCGGGCCGGCCGCGCGGGCCTCGGCCTGGTCGACGGCCTCCACGAGCTCGCCGTGGAATCTCTCCAGCGCGGCCAGGACGAGCGCGTCCCGGTCGGCGAAGTGGATGTACACCGAGGTCGCCGCGACGCCGACCTCCCGGGCCACCGCGCGCATGGACAGGGCCTGGTCGTCGCCGAGCTCGTCCAGCATCCGCAGAGCGGCGGCCACGATGTCCGCGCGCAGCCGCTCTCCCTGGCCGCGCGGGTTGCGGCCCCGCCGGTCAGCGCGAGGTTCGGGCCGGGCGGGGGTGGTGTCGTCCATGGCCGCCCATTGTAGGCGGGCGCGCGTTGCACTACAGTCGTAGCGCTACAGTCGTTCACATAGAGGAGTTCCTGTGAAGAGCCAGGTAGAGGCGCTGGACTCGGTGTTCGCCGAGATGAGCGCCGCCACAGATCGTCTGCTCTGGGAAGAGGTTCCGGAGCTCACCAGGCGCGAGAAGGCCCTGCTGTGCCTCACCGCCGACGTCTGCCAGCAGACCCTCGGGCTGTCCTTCCAGCGACACGTGGCGATGGCGGCGGACTGCGGCTTGTCGGCCGACGATCTGCGCGAGCTGCTCCGCTTCGTCGCCTACGACAGCGGCTACCCGGCCGCCCTGACGGCGCTCGCCCGCCTGACCGACCTGGAACGGGAGCAGGCCCTGCCCGCCCCCACCGGCCAGGGGCACGAGGTGAACGCCGGCGGCACGGGCAGCCCGCTCCCCGAGTCGATGCGGCAGGCCGTGACCGCGCTCGACGCGCCGTTCGGCGGCTACATGGATCTGCAGTCCCGGATGCGCGCCGGCATGCGGCTGCTGTCAGTGCGTGAGCGCGCTTTCGTCACGATGACCGTCGACGTACTCTTCCAGACCCTTCAGGAGAGCTTCCGTGCCCACCTCACCCGCGCCCTCGCCGCCGGCGCCACGCCGGAGGAGGCCCGCGCCGTCGTACGGTTCTCCGCGCAGTTCGGCATGACCAAGGCGTGGCGGGCGATGCACGTACTCGACGCCATGCTCGACGAGCTCGACGCCGCCCGGGTCTGACACCGGGGACGGGCCGCGTCCTCAGCCGAGGAGGTCGGCCTGGTCGAGCAGGTAGCGCTGCTCGACCAGGTTGCCGGTCAGGGCGGCCGCCTCGCGGTACAGTCTCGCGGCGCCCGCCGCGTCGCCGGTCATCCGCAGCAGGTGCGCGCGTACGGCGCGTTCGCGTTGCCGGATCAGCGGGTCCTGGTCGAGCCGGAAGCGGCGGTTGAGGTCGTCGAGCAGGGCCAGCCCCCGAGGCGGCCCGTACGCCTTGGCCACCGCCACCACCCGGCTCAGCCGTACCGGCGGGGTGGGGTTGAGCCGTTCGAGCCACAGGTAGAGCGCCGCGATCTGCGGCCAGTCGGTCTGCTCGGGCGCGGCGGCCGCGGCGTGCACGGCCGCGATGGCCGCCTGCAGCTGGTAGGGGCCGGCCTCGCGGCGGCTCCAGACGCTGTCGATCAGCTCGGTGCCCTCTCGGATGAGGGCGGCGTTCCAGCGCGTACGGTCCTGCTCGTCCAGGGGCACCAGCTCGTCGTGGCCGCCGGTGCGGGCGGGGCGGCGCGCCTCGGTGAGCAGCATCAGCGCCAGCAGGCCGGCGACCTCGGAGTCGGCCGGCTGGGAAGCGTGGAGCATGCGGGTCAGCCGGATGGCCTCGCCGGTCAGGTCGACGCGGGCGAGGCGGTCGCCGGTGGAGGCCGTGTAGCCCTCGTTGAAGATCAGGTAGAGGACCTGCGTCACGGCGGCCATCCGGCTGTCACGGTCGGCGTCGGTGGGCGGGGTGAAGCGGGCGCCGGCACGGGCCAGTTGTTGTTTGGCGCGGCTGATCCGGGTGCCCATGGTGTTCTCTGCGGTCCCGTACGCGTGCGCGATCTCGGCGGTCGTCAGGCCGCCCACGGCGCGCAGCGTGAGCGCCACCTGGGAGGTGGCGCTCAGCGCGGGGTGGCAGCAGAGCAGCAGCAGGGCGAGACTGTCGTCGGTCTCCTGCGCGGGGCCCGGATGGCGGGCCGGCTCCTGCATGGCCAGGGCGGCGACGCCGGCCTCCCGCTCGCGCCGGCGCCTGGCCTGGTCGGCGCGCAGCAGATCGACCATGCGCCGGTAGCCGATGCGGATCAGCCAGCTGCGCGGGTTGTCCGGCACGCCATCGGCCGGCCAGGAACGGCTCGCGGCCAGCAGTGCCTCCTGCACGGCGTCCTCGGCGATCTCGAAGCGGCCGAAGCGCCGCACCAGCGCACCGAGCACCTGCGGCGCCTCGACGCGCAGCAGTCGCTCGACGTCCGCGTCCGTGCACAGCCGAGACCCGGGTTCCGCGCGCAGCCGGGTCCGGGCGTCCGCGTCCGTGCACAGCCGAGACCCCGGTTCCGCGCGCAGCCGGGTCCGGGCGTCCGCGTCCACGCGCGGCAGGGGGCCGGCGTCCGCGGCCGTGCCGGGTGTTCCGCTCACGCTGCCCTCCGGCTCCAGGCGGTCCATCAGGCGGTGAAGTCCTCGCCCATGATCGGCCGGATCTCGATCGGCTCGCCCAGCACCTCGACGATCCGCGAGGCGATCTCCACGGCTCGTTCCTGGCTCGCCACGTCGATCACGGCGAAGCTGGCCAGGACCTCCTTCAGCTCGGCGAACGGCCCGTCCGTCGCCACCACGCCCTCGGCGGTCCTGCGGACCGTGGTGCTGACCGCCGGATGCCCGAGGCCCTCGCTGCCGACGAACTCGCCACTGGCGAACAGGTCCCGCTCGAACTCCTGGTACGCGGCGAAGGCCGCCAGCGCCTCCTCGGACGCGGTGCCGGCGGTCGCGGCGTCCCAGGCGGCGGCCGGGGTGTAGCCGAGCAGCAGGTACTTCATGGTGATCCTCTTTCGACGGACGTCCGGGCAAGCGTACGCAGGGTCCCCGACGGGTCCCTGCCGGTACCTCGGATCAGGGACGCGGCTCTCGACACGGCCGTTCTGTGATCTGAATCACATCAAGCCGGTGTCGAGACCCGGCGCGGGCCTCCGAGGTACCGGCAAGCAACTCAGCACGGAACCCATGAGGAGAACGAGATGTCCGAGACCTACCAGCCGAGCCCCGAGCTGACGGCCCTGGACCGGCTGACCGGCACCTGGACGGTCAGCGGCGGCGCCGAGGGAACCGTACGGTACGAGTGGATGCCCGGCGGCTTCTTCCTGCTCCAGCACGTCGAGCTCACCCAGTTCGGCCAGGCCGTCACGGGCATGGAAGTGATCGGCAACCTGCGCCCGTTCGGCGAGCCGGCCGGCACGGACGTGGTGTCCCGCTTCTACGACTCGACCGGCAACACGCTCGACTACGTGTACGAGCTGACCGGCGACAAGCTCGTCATCTGGGGCGGCGCGAAGGGCAGCCCCGCCTACTACGAGGGCACGTTCAGCGCCGACGGCGCCACCGTCACCGGCGCCTGGGTCTACCCCGGCGGAGGCGGATACGAATCGACCATGACCCGGCGGGCCTGACCAGCCTCCCCGGGGCCGGCGCCGCGTACGCGCATGCCAGACTCGACCGCGTGACCGACGCCGCGATGGACGATGCCGCGGGCGCCGGCGGGCTGACCGTCGGGGCCGCGGCGGCGCACGTGGGGGTCACCGTCCGCACCCTGCATCATTGGGACGCGATCGGCCTCGTCCGCCCTTCCGGGCGGACCTCCGGCGGTTACCGGCTCTACTCGCCGGCCGACGTCGCGCGCGTCCACCGGGTGCTCATCTACCGCGAGCTGGGGCTGCCCCTCGACGACATCGGTGAGCTGCTCGACGCACCCGCGGTCGACATGACCGGGCCGCTGAGACAGCAGCGCGCCGAGCTCGTCCGGCGCATCTCGCGGTTGCAGGCGATGGTCGACGCCGTCGATCGCATGATCGACGCCGCGAGCTCCGGCATCCTGCTCTCCGCCGAGGAGCAGGTCGCCATCTTCGGGCAGCGCTGGGAGCCGTCGTCGGTCGCGGGGGCGCGTGAGCGGTGGGGCGACACGCCTCAATGGGTGCAGTACGCCGAGCGCGCCGCGGGCATGACCCCCGAGGACTGGCAGCGGGTCGCCGACGACGTCACCGCGCTGGAGAACGACCTGGCGGCGGCCGTGCGCGCCGGCGTCAGGCCGGGCAGCGCCGAGGCGAACGCCCTGGCCGAGCGGCACAGGGCCTCCATCGGCGTGTACTTCGACTGCACTCACGCGATGCAGGTCTGCCTGGGCAGGAAGCACGCCGCCGATCCCGGCTTCGCGGCCTACCACGACGCGATCGAGCCGGGCCTGGCGGTCTGGCTCCGCGACGTCATCGACGCCAACGCCCGCGCTCACGGCGTCGATCCGGACACGGCGACCTGGACCTGAAGCGCCCGGGGGCCGGGCGGCTCAGCGGGCCAGGTCGTCGGCGGCTCAGGGGGCAGGTCGTGGCGGCTCAGGGGGCCAGGTCGTGGCGGCTCAGGGGGCCAGGTCGTTGGCGGCGATGTAGCCGAAGGTCATGGCGGGGCCGATGGTCGAGCCCGAGCCGGCGTAGCTGTGGCCCATGACGGCCGCGCTGGCGTTGCCCGCGGCGTACAGGCCGGGGATGACCGAACCGTCGGCGCGCAGCACGCGCGCCCGGGCGTCCGTGCGCATCCCGCCCTTCGTTCCCAGGTCCCCTGGGATGATCTTGAACGCGTAGAAGGGCGGCAGCCAGAGCGGGGCCAGGCACGGATTCGGCTTGACCAGGGGGTCGGCGTAGTAGCGGTCGTAGGCGCTGTCGCCGCGATGGAAGTCGAGGTCCCTGCCGGAGGTCGCGAACCCGTTGAACCGGTTGATCGTGCCGCGCAGCGCGGCCTCGGGGACGCCGATCTGCCGGGCGAGCTGCTCGATGCTCCACGCCTTGTACACGGCGCCGCTGTCGAACCAGGCGCCGGGCAGCGGCAGCAGTGGCGCGACGTCCCGGAACAGGTACTTGTTGCGGTAGTGCTGGTCGACGATCAGCCAGGCCGGGATGTGCGGGGCGGCGGCGGTGTTGCGGTCGTACATGACGTGGACGACGTCGCTGTAGGGGGCGCCCTCGTTGACGAAGCGCACGCCGAGGCCGTTGACCAGGACGCTGCCGGGCAGCGTGCGCTCGGCCAGGCAGAAGTACGGCTCGTCGGGCAGCGGGATGGCCGGGCCCCACCAGGCGTCGTCCATCAGGTCGAGCGCGGCGCCGGCCCGCTCGCCGGCCTCGATGCCGTCGCCGGTGTTCGCGCCGGCCCCGACGGTCCAGCTCGTGCCGATGGGCTGGCGCTGGAACTCCGCGCGCATGGCCGCGCTGTGCTCGAACCCGCCTGACCCGATGATCACGCCGCGCCGGGCCGTGATCGGGCCGGACGGGGTGATGACGCCCGTGACCCGGCCGGCTTCGCGGCTCAGGTCGAGCAGCGGGGTGTTCAGCAGCACCGGCACGCCGGCGGCGATCAGCCCGGCGCGCAGCCCGGCGGCCAGCGACTGGCCCATGGTCAGCGGCTTCTCGCCGCGCAGCGCGGCCTCGGTGCCGCGCAGCAGGCACGCGGCGCTCACCTCCAGCCCCTTGGGGTTGACGGCGGCGAGCGTGAGCCACTTGTAGTCGGCGCTGTGGACCACCATGCCGGCGGGGGTGGGGATGTACGGGCCGTTCAGGCGGGCCAGCTCGGCCCCGAGGAGGTTGCCGTCGAGCTGCGCCGGCTCGATGGAGCGGCCGCCGGGCATGCCGCCGGGCAGCTCCGGATAGTAGTCGGAGTAGCCCTCCATGAACCGGAAGCGCAGCGGGCTGTTCCGCGTCACGAACGAGATCATGGCCGGCCCCGCGGCCAGGAACGCCTGCTGCCGCTCGATCGGCACGGTGTCGCCGACGACGCGGGTGAGGTAGGCGGCGGCCTTGGCCGGGGTGTCCTGCACCCCGGCGGCGAGGATGACCTCGTTGTTCGGGATCCAGATGCCGGCGCCGGAGCGGGCGGCCGACCCGCCGAACGTCGGAGCCTTCTCGATCACGACGGTACGCAGCCCGCGCCGGGCCGCCGCCAGGGCCGCCGTCATCCCGGCGGCGCCCGCGCCGACCACCACGACGTCGTACTCGGCCGCGGCACGTGCGGGCGCGCCGCCCAGGGCGGCGCCCGTCACCAGCGCGCCTCCGGCGACGGCGGCGCCGCGCAGCAGCGTACGGCGGCTGGGGCCCTCGGGGGTGTGACTGCTGGTCGATCTCGCTGATCCGGCCATGCGCCCAAGCATGCGCTTGGTTGCTAACCCTGTCAACGGTGTGCCGGAGACACACCTGCTGGTCCACCGTCTTCCCCGGCCAGGTCCCCGACTCCAACGGATCCCTGCCCGCCGCCTACTTCCGCGACGGCTCCCGCCGCTTCCACGCCCTGCGCATCCCGCACCAGGGCACGTTCGAGCTCACGGTCATCATGGGGTGACCGGCTCCCGGCCCGCGCACCGGCGGTGTGCGGGCCGGGGCGGGGTCGGCGCCGACCGGATCCCGCGGCGGAGAGGGCGCCCGCGCGGCCGGATAGGTTGCGGCCATGCACACCGTCGCCGTCCTCGCGCTCGACCAGGTGATCCCGTTCGACCTGTCCGTCCCGATCGAGGCCTTCACCCGCACGCGGCTGCCCGGCGGGCGTCCCGGCTACCGGACCCGGGTGTGCGGCGCGCAGCCGGAGGTCAGCGCCGGCGCGTTCGCGGTGCGCGTGCCCTGGGGGCTGGACGCGCTGGAGGGCGCGGACACGATCATCGTGCCGGGCACCGCCGACCCGTTCGCGCCGCTGCCCGGCGCCGTCCGCGACGCCCTGCGCGCGGCGGCCGCGAGCGGCACCCGTATCGCCTCGATCTGCTCGGGCGCCTTCCCGCTGGCCGCCACCGGTCTGCTCGACGGTCAGCGGGTGACCACCCACTGGATCCTGGCCGAGCGGCTGGCCGCCGCCTATCCGCGGCTGCAGGTCGCCCCCGACGTCCTGTACGTGGACAACGGCCAGTTCCTCACCTCGGCCGGGGCCGCGGCCGGGCTCGACCTGTGCCTGCACCTGATCCGCCGCGACCACGGCTCGGCCGTCGCCGCCGACGCCGCCCGCCTGTCGGTCATGCCGCTGGAGCGGGAGGGCGGGCAGGCCCAGTTCATCGTCCACGACCACCCGGCCGTCCCGCGCGGCTCGGAGCTGGAGCCGCTGCTCCTCTGGCTGCAGGACAACCTCGGCGGCGCCCTGACCCTCGACGCCATCTCGGCGCACGCCGGCATGAGCACGCGCACGCTGATCCGCCGCTTCCGCGAGCAGACCGGCAGCACCCCGCTGCAGTGGCTGCACCGCGCCCGCATCCGGCAGGCCCAGCACCTCCTCGAGACCACCCGGTACCCGGTCGAGCGCATCGGCGCCCAGGTCGGCTTCGGCTCCCCCACCGCCTTCCGCGACCGCTTCAAGAGGACGACCGGCGTGAGCCCCACCGGCTACCGGCGCGCGTTCGGCTCCTGAGCATCCAGGGAGATGCCCGCCCCGGCCGGTCACGATCGACTGGAGTCATGACAGGCAGAATCGTGATGGCGGCGATGCTGGTCGTCGCCGCGTTCGCCGGCGCGCCCCAGGCAGCGGCGGCGCGATCGGCGTGCACCTGGCAGATGCAGGCGCTCCAGGCGCCCACCGGCTCGACGCAGCACCAGGTCGACGCCACCGACCACAACGGCGGCTACTCCGGCAGTGCCTACTTCCCCGACACCGGCCGGCGGATCATCTACTGGAAGGACGGCCGGGTCGTCGACTACGGGTCGACCGGCCATGGCACCGACCGCGTCGTGGCCCAGAACAGCAGCGGGACCATCGCCGGAACGTCCGTGACCGGCCTGTGGGGAGCGTCCGCGATCTCCTTCCGCATCCGCGACGGCCGGCGGGAGATCCTGACCCCGCTGCCCGGCGCGGAGACGAACACCAGGGCCTTCGGGATCACCGACAGCGGCGACGTCTACGGCAGCGCCGTGGTCTGGCAGGGCAACGTCACCGTCGGCGTGGTGGTGCGCTGGCCGCAGGACCGGCCCGGCGTCGTCGAGCCGGTGCCCGGCCTGCCCGCGGGCATGCGGGTGGTCGACGTGGACCACGACGGCACCCTGCTGATGGGGGCGGACGCGACCTATCCGTGGCCGCACCTGTGGCGCGACGGCCGGCTCACCCGCCTGTCGGAGCCGCCGGACATGCAGGACGGCTACGCCCGGGTCGTCGCCGACGGGCTGGTGGGCGGGTCGCTCCGGCTGGGCTCGGCGCCGAACCGGCCGGCGTACTGGGACCGGAACGGGCAGCCGCACGTGCTGCCCCAGAGCGCCCTGGCCGCGCAGATCAACAGGAACGGGCTCATCGTCACCTCACTGACGTCCACGCCGTTCCAGGTCTGGCGCTTCGGAACGCTGTTGGGCCAGCTCAACGGTGCCGCCTCCGTCACGACGATCGGGGACGACGACACCGTCGGCGGCACGACGCGCGGCGCGAACGGGCTGCCGGCCGCGGCCATCTGGCGGTGTGTATGAGGTCATAGTTGTGGGGTAGATGGGGTATGTGGGGGTGGTGTGTCCCACAATGGGGTAATGGCACACCCTCAGCAGCCCCGACCCCAAGGGCCCTGGGGGCCTCAGGGGCCCCATGGGTACGGGCCGCCACCAGGCCAGGGCACCCCCGGCTACGGCCCCCCTCAGGCCCCCGGACAGGGCGGACCCGGCTACGGGCCGCCCCAAGGCCAACCCGGCTACGGGCCGTCTCAGGGACAACCCGGCTACGGGCCGTCTCAAGCACAACCCGGCTACGGGCAGCCCCATGGCCAGCCTGGTTACGGCCCGCCCCAGAACCAGCCCGGTCAAGGGCCGCCGCCCCCCGGCCAGTACGGCAACCAGGGCGGACCGCCGCCGCCCTTCGGCCCTCCGCCGGGCAACCGCAACAACCCCGTGCTCATCGGCGTGATCGTCGCCCTGTCGGCGATCCTCCTGCTCGGGGGCGGCGCCTTCGGCGCGTACGCCTACCTCGGCTCCTCCGATCCCGCCCCCACCCCCACCCCCGTCGCCCAGCCGAGCACCCCGCCGACGTCCGCGCCACCGTCGTCCCCGGCGCCGTCTCCCACCCCGGCCGAGGAGACCCCCGAGCCGTCCAGCACGCCCAGTGACAGCTCGGGAGGGCCGCTCGACCACACCGAGTTCGGCAACTGGAACTACTCGCTGAAGGGCGAGAAGTACGCGGCGCGCAAGGTCGGCGGCTGGACGTACGACTCGTGCGACCCGCTGGACGCCGAGGGCGTCATGGCCGACAACAACTGCGAGAGCGCCATCCAGCTCGCCTACACCGCCTACGGCGGGAATCTCAGGGCGGTGCAGATCGTCCTGCGGTTCCCCGGGACAAGCGACGCCAAGAAGACCGCGAACCAGCTCAAGAACAGCGCCGACGACAAGGTCGCCTGGCGCCGGGCCAGCGCCCACAGCAGGTACGCCTACGGCGCGATCTACTCGGGCGCGTACCTGAACTACGTGGTCGTCACGGTCGTCACCACCAACGAGTCGGCCAAGCCCAAGGCCAGGAAGTTCCACACCGCCATGCAGACCGACCGCGGCGTCTACTTCTTCCTGGGCCGCCAGGACGAGCGAGTCGTCACGAGCTAGCCGCGTCTGTCAGTCGATGGGGCTAAGGTCCTTGGCCGTGACCGAATCTTCCTACCTCCATGAGACCCGGGTGGCCTACGATACCGTTGCCGCCGACTACGCCGAGTTGCTCCGTGACGAGCTGGACGCCAAGCCGCTGGACCGCGCCATGCTGGGGGCGTTCGCCGAGCTCGTGCGGGAGGCCGGCGAGGTCGCCGACCTCGGCTGCGGCCCCGGCCGCGTCACGGCCCACCTGCGGGCTCTGGGGGTCGACGCCTTCGGCGTGGACCTGTCGCCGGAGATGATCGCGGTCGCCCGCCGGAGCCACCCGGGGCTGCGCTTCGAGGTGGGGTCGATGACCGCGCTGGACCTGGCGGACGAGGCCGTCGGCGGCGCGCTCCTTTGGTACTCGACCGTGCACACGCCGCCGGAGCTGCTGGGGAAGGTGTTCGAGGAGGCCCATCGGGTGCTGGCCCCGGGTGGTCATCTGCTGATCGCGTTCAAGGTGGGTGACCAGCGCCGCCACCTGAGCAGGGGTTACGGGCACGAGTTGTCGCTCGACGTCTACTGGAATCCCCCTGAGCAGATCGCCGAGCTGATGGGCAAGGCGGGGCTGGTCGTGGACGCCCGGCTGATCCGCGAGCCCGACGCGAGCGAGCGGCCGCGGTCGGGCCCGCAGGGCTTCTTCCTGGCGTACAAGCCCGGCCGGGACTGATCGATGCCGCCCATCGCCGACGAGTCCCGGGAGCTGGTCCGCGCCCTGGTCGAGGAGATGACTCCGCACGACGGCCGGGAGGCCGCGGACCTCAAGTGGACGCTCGACTGGGTCGACTCCGGCGCGCCGCTGTTCCGGGTGGCCAAGCCGGCGACGCCGCCGTGCCATCTCGTCGCGTACGCCGCCCTGGTGGACCGGGGCCGCGCCTCGGTGATGCTCGTGGACCACCTGAAGGCCAGGGCGTGGCTGCCGCCCGGCGGGCACGTGGATCCCGGTGAGGATCCGCGCCGGACGGTGCTGCGTGAGGTGGAGGAGGAGCTGGGCATCGCCGGGCGCTTCCATCCGGTGCTCGGCTCCGCTCCGTTCTTCCTCACCGTGACGCGGACGCGCGGGGCGGATGCGCACACCGATGTGTCGCTCTGGTTCGTGCTGGAGGGGGATCAGCAGGCGCCGATCACGCCCGACCTCGCCGAGTTCGCCGAGGTGCGCTGGTTCGCCCTCGGGGGCGGCGCGCGCTGGGCGCCGGATCGGTTCGATCCGGAGATGTCGCGCTTCGTGGCGAAGCTGGAGGCGGGCGGGTTCGTGCCGGGCTCCGGCGGGACGGAGGCGGGCGGGCGCCCATGAACGCGGCGCCGGCCGCAGGTCCGCGTCCCTGAACCCGGGGGCGCAGGCCCGTGCCGCGCAGCGGGGGCGCAGGTCCGCACCGCTCGGCGCGGCGAGCGCCGGTCCGTGCCGCTCGGCGCGGAGGCGCAGGTCCGTGCCGCTCGGCGCGGAGGCGCAGGTCCGTGCCGCTCGGCGCGGCTACTTGCGCAGGTCGACCGTGAGGTGCGCGGACAGGGCGCGGAGGAAGTCGGGGGCGTCGAAGATCTCACCGGCGGAGACGACGCCGACCGCCTTGGTCCGCCCGGAGAGGACGCGCTCGACCGCCTCCACCACCAGCGGCGCGGTGATCGCGTAGATGTCCTGCCCCGTGGCCACGGCACGCCGCTCGTCGGAGCCCGAGCGCACGACGACGTCCACGAGGAACGTCTGCGCCGAGCGCCCCGACTCGTCGGCCGGCGCCGGCGCCGGCGCGTCGGCGGAGACCACGTCCTTGGCCGCCTCGACCGTCATGTACGTGCGCACCTCGGGGATGGACAGGTGGCTGGGCACGGTGACGACGTCCGCCATCGTGAACTCCCCGATGACGTCCCGGGGCCCGACCGGCTCGGGGAAGGACCACTCCAGCGTCGGGGACGGGTCGTCGCGGTACTCCAGCCGGCCGTTGGCGAACCGCACGCGCCGGCCGTCCCGCCGCTCCCGCGAGATCACGCCCGAGGCCCGCGTCCCGGCGGTGGGGTGCCAGCTGCTCAGGGCGTACGCGACGTGCGCCTCGTCGGCCGACGTCCACTCGCCCATCGCGGCGGTGGCGAGCAGGTCGCCGAGGCCGCCGTAGAAGGCCATCGCGGGGACGATCACCGCTCCGGCGGCGCGGGCACGCTCGCCGAAGTGCGCGAACGTGTCGGCGTTGGCCTCGATCTCGGCCGCCACGTCCAGGTACGGGATCCCGGCGCGCAGCGCCGCCTCGATCACGGGGCCGCCGGTCGTGGCGAAGGGCCCGGCGGTGTTGATCACGGCCGCGGCTCCGGCGAGCGCTCGGTCGAGGGAGCCCGGGTCGTCGACCGACGCGGGGCGGGCCTCCAGCCCGGTCTCGTACGCCAGCGCCTTGAGCTTGTCGGCGTCACGCCCGGCCAGGATCGGGACGAACCCGCGCTCGCGCAGCTCCGTCACCACGAACCGCCCGGTGTGCCCGTACGCGCCGAACACCGTGACCATCTGCCCTGCTCCCATTGGGTTCTCCCCCGTTCTCGGTTGATCTGATGTGACCATTTTGGCAACGGCGACGCGCCCGCACGAGTGTCCGGAACGCCAATAGCCATACAATTCCGGACATGCATACCATGGCGCTGGCCGTCACCGACGGCATGCTGCACTTCGAGCTGTCCCTGGCGTACGAGGTCTTCGGGTCCGACCTGCGCCACCTGGCCGACCCCTGGTACGACTTCGTGGCCTGCGGGCCGGGCGCCGTACGGGCCGGTCGGTTCTGGCTGGAGCCCGACCACGGCCTCGACCACCTCGCGCGGGCCGACACGGTGATCGTCCCGGGGTGGGCCGACATCGACGTGGAGCCGCCCGCCGAGCTGGTCGACGCGGTGCGCGCGGCTCACGAGGCGGGCGCGCGCGTGGCCTCCCTGTGCACGGGCGCGTTCATCCTGGCCGCCGCCGGCCTGCTGGACGGCAGGCGCGCGACCACCCACTGGGCGCACACCCGGGAGCTGGCCATCCGGCATCCCCTGGTGGAGGTGGACCCGGACGTCCTGTACGTGGACAACGGCAGCGTGCTCACCTCCGCGGGCAAGGCCGCCGCCATGGACCTGTGCCTGCACCTGGTCCGCCTCGACCACGGCTCCTCGGTCACCAACGCGGTCGCCCGCCGCCTGGTCGTGCCGCCGCACCGGGACGGCGGCCAGTCGCAGTTCGTCACCACCCCGGTGCCCGCCCCCGACAACCATCCGCTGGCCGAGCTGTTCCCCTGGGTGATGGAGCGGCTGGACCATCCGCTCACCGTGGAGGACCTGGCCCGCCAGGCGCGGATGAGCTCGCGCAACCTGGGCCGCCACTTCAGGTCGGTGACCGGCACCACCCCGCTGCAGTGGCTGCTGACCCAGCGGATCCGCCACGCCCAGCAGTTGCTGGAGACCACCGACGAGAGCGTCGACACCATCGCCTCGGCCACCGGCATGGGCACCGCCACGACCCTGCGCCGGAACTTCAACCGCACGGTAGGCGTGCCCCCGGACGCCTACCGCCGTACCTTCCGCTCGCGCTCCCGTTTCGGGCATCTCGCAGGTCACAGCGCTTAGGGCAGCAGCAGGCCCCAGTACAGCGCCCAGGGCGCGAACACCACGCCGCCCGCGACCAGCAGGCCCAGCCGCACCCGCTCGCCCCGCGTGGCGGCCCGCCGCCACCGTGCCGCCGTGACCGCGGTGGCGGCGACGGTCACGGCCGCGACCGCCTGGAGCGCGAGCCAGATGATCGGCCTGTCGCCTGCCATGGGCCCGGGCACGGACAGCTTCCCGCCCGTCATGATCACGTAGAACAGGTACGCGAACCCGCCCAGCGCCGCCAGCAGCCCGCCCGCGCTCACCAGCCGGGCCGCCCTGACCGGCGTGACGGCCGGCCGCCGCCTGACCTTCCTGACCAGGGCCGCCACGGGATACCCGCCGAACGCCACCAGGAGCAGCACCAGCGCCACGGCCTGCACCGGGGCCGACTCCCACCACGCGGTGGGCGGCACCCCGAAGGTGTCACTCGCCTGTACCGGGGCCGGCCCTGTGACCTGGGCCTCGGGTGCGCGGCCTGAGGTCGCCTCGCCTACCCACGTTCCGACCAGTTCGGCGTAGCCGGGCGCCAGCTCGGGCTGCCGGGTGACCCCGCCGTCGGGCGTCAGGTGGGCGGCGTGGTCGGCCCCGGCGAAGAACCGGAACGCGTAGCGGCGGTTGCCGCCGTCCTCCAGGGCCTCGGCGAGGATCGGCGGCGTCTCCCTGGGAGGGGTGAGCAGGTCGTGCACGCCCCAGATGCCGAGCACGGGCTGCCGCACCTTCGCCAGGACGGGCGCCGGATCGTGGTACGGCTCGGGGAACAGCCCGCCGTCCGCGATCACCCGGTACAGGTTGGGCTCGGCCCGGTCCACCAGCGACCCGCCCACGCCCGCCTTGCGCAGCCCCGCCGCCACCGCCCAGGCCTGCTGCCGCAGCGGTTCGAGCGCGTTGGCGCCGACGAGGATGACGAAGGCGATGTCGGAGGAGCGGGCGGCGGCGATCGGCGCCACCCACCCTCCCTCGCTGAGCCCCCAGATGCCGACCTTGGCCGGGTCGACGCCGGGCTGCCGCCGCAGCGTCCCGACGGCGGCCAGGGCGTCCTCGGCGAGTTGCGGGTACGACCGTTCGAACAGCGAGTACCCCACCGAGCGCTTGTCGTAGACGAGCACGGACAGGCCCTGCCGGGCGAAGGCCACGGCCTCGGCCAGCAGCTTCTCCCGGCGCGTGCCGGTGCCCGCGCCGTGCACCAGCACGACCCCCGGGCGCCCGTCCGGGGCGCCGGCCGCGCTGATCACGCTGCCGCGCAGCTCCAGGTTCCCGTCGCCGCGGAAGCTCACCTCGGTGGACGTCAGGTCGCCCGGCAGCCCCTGCGGCTCCGGCGGCCCCGGCGGCGCGGTGGCGTGGGCGGGTGTGGCGAGCACGAATAACACGGCGGCGATCGCCGCAAGGATTCTCCTCATACTGCGGAGACTAGTTTGCAGAGAGTTCTCGGCAAAGGAATGTCTGCAGATATCGTTCTGGAGTACTAGCCTTGTCCTCATGAAGGATGACGAGCCGTACGTGCTCGATGACCCCGACCGGCTCAAGGCGCTGGCGCATCCCATGCGCCGCCGCATGCTGACCCACCTGAACGTGCACGGCCCGGCCACCTCCACCACCCTCGGCGAGCTGCTCGGCGCCAAGACCGGCACGACCAGCTACCACCTGCGCCAGCTCGAGAAGTACGGCTTCATCGAGGAGATCCCCGAGCGCTCGACGGGCCGCGAACGCTGGTGGCGCCGCGCGGAGGTCCCGCGGGACATGCGCCTGCCGACCCCCGAGCAGGTCGCGCCCGAGGACCGGCCGGTGCTGGAGGAGTTCCACCGGATCGGCTACGAGGAGGACCGCGCCCTGTTCGAACGCTTCCCCGCCGCCTACCGGGCCGACCCCGGCTGGGCCAGGGGCTCGCGCGGGCTGGCCCGGGTGACCCGGCAGGACCTGGACGCGTTCTACGAGGAGTACATCGCTCTGCTGCTGCGCTACAGCCGCCCCGCCGACGAGGCGCCGCCGGACGCCCGCCCGGTGTACATCCGCCTCTTCACCCTCCCCGCGGACGAGGGCTGACGCCCGGCGGCGCGCCCCTCACCGCGTGACGGCGCAGGTGTCCCTGTTGAGCGTGAACCGGCTCGGCGGGGACGCGTCGCCCGTGTGGCTGACGAGGTAGCCCATCGTGACGCTCTGGCCGGGCGCGACGGAGCCGTTGTGGGCGGCGTTGACGGCGCTGACCATGTCACCGCTCTGGGTGAGGTCGGTGTTCCAGTCCGAGACGACGCTCTGTCCCCTGGCGAGCGGGAAGCGCAGCGTCCAGCCGCTGATCGGGGCCGTGCCGGTGTTGGTGATCGTGAGGTCGACGGTCATGCCGGTGCCCCAGGCCCGCGTGGTGTAGGCGATCCGGCAGGTCGGCTCGGCGTGTTCGAAGGAGACGCGGTGCAGGCCGCCGGGCAGGTCGTTGACGACGTAGAGCTCGCCCTCCGGCGTGGCGCCGAACGCGGTGACCTGCGTCGGCATCTGGCCGAGCTCTGCGGCGGCGTAGCCGCCGGAGCCGTTCTCGCGCAGCGCCCACACGGTCATGTAGCAGTAGTCGGCGGCGATGTAGGTGCCGCCGACCAGGTCGGCGAACTGCTGGCCCCGGTAGACCTGCCCGCCGATGACCGCGCAGCCGCCCGTGTGCGGGGAGTAGGTGAAGACGGGCTTGGTGTAGGTGGCGCCGGAGCCGCACTGGGTCTGGTCGAACACCTCCAGCCCCTCGTAGCAGGACCAGCCCAGGTTCGCGCCGGCCTGCCGCCCGGGCTTGACGTGGTTGATCTCCTCCCACCTGCCCTGGCCGACGTCGCCGATCCACAGGGAGCCGTCCGCCCGGTCGACGGAGAAGCGCCAGGGGTTGCGGCCGCCGTACATCCACACCTCGCCCCTCGCCCCCGCGACCCCGACGAACGGGTTGTCGGCCGGGATGCAGTAGGCCAGGGCGCCGCAGGTCCTGCGCACGTCCACGCGGAGGATCTTGCCCAGCAGCGTGTCCAGGCGCTGCCCGGTGTCGAAGGGGTCGCCCGCGGCGCCGCCGTCGCCGATGCTCATGTAGAGGTTGCCGTCGGTGCCGAAGGTGATCTGGCCGCCGTTGTGGTTGCTGTACTCGGCGTGCTCCTGGGAGAGCAGGGGCTCCAGGCGCGCCTCGTCCAGCCGGTACCTGCCCAGGGTCACGGCTCCGTCCGGCAGCGCGGTGTAGGCGAGGTAGACGTCCTGGCTCCGGGCGAAGTCGGGGGCGACGGCGATGCCGAGCAGCCCTCGCTCGTTGCCCGACTCGTCCACGGAGGCGGTGATGTCGATGATCGGGCTCTGGGCGAGGCCGGTGTCGGGGTGGTAGACGCGTACGGTGCCGCGCTTCTCGGTGATGAGCAGCCGGTCCGTCCCGTCGTCGGGGGCGGCGATGGCGGTGGGGCGGCGTAAGCCGAAGGCCACCTGGGTGGTGGTGGCGTTGATCTCCTCCAGCGGGGGCACGGCGGCGGCGGTCGCCGGGGAGGCGCTCACGGGGGCTAGCAGTGGCAGGGACAGGGCGAGCAGCATGGGGATGGCCCAGCGTCTTCCTGGCATGTCAGGGCTCCAGCGGCGAGGCTTCGTCGAGCTCGGACGTTATCCGCTCGCCCGCGATCATCGCCAACCACGCCACCGTCCCCGGAGACATGACAGGGCCGCTCCCGGCTCTGACCTCGTAGATTGCGGGAGCAGCCCGGCGGGGTCGATGAAACGTACATCGTCGCGGGTGAGGGACCGCCTCCTCCTTCCCCGACAGGAAGCGGCCCCAGGGTCACCACACCCGCGGCGGGTGAACGCGCCTGGACTGGGATCAGTCCAGGTTCGGCCACCACCAGTCGTCCTTGACCGGCTCTTCCTTGACCGGCTCTTCCTTCACGGGCTCTTCCTTGACCGGCGGCTCCACCTTCACCGGCTTGCGCTTGATCGGCACGTGCCTGTGCTCGTGGTGCCGCTCGTTACGCGAGTAGTTGTCGTTGTCGACGATCACGTCGATCCGCGGCATGCGGTAGCGCGGGTTGTGCAGGATGGGCTTCTCCCGCGGCACGTACCTCGTCTTGGTGACGTGCCGTACCGGCTCGGAAGGCGGGCCTCCGGCCTCGACCGCGGGGAAGCCGGCGCTCGCGCTGGCCACCCCCATGCCGAGAGGGAGGAACATGACACCGGCGACCGCGCCGGTCAGAACCAGTGCCGCGAGCCGCCCTTGGCGCGGGGCCCGCGATTGCCGAATTTGAGTGTTCACGTGCTCGTTTCCGTTCTGGATAGATCGGCCAGAATCCCGGCGTCCCCCGGCTGGGCGAGCGCCTAGACGGAAGCAGACGTACCCATGCAGATACTCTCAGTTACCTCCTTAAACCCAAACAACCCGTCAAAGCCCACAGATCTCAGACGATGACTGGGTTCACACCGCTGGAGCCTGATCGGCAACTGTTGTCTCATGGAATGAGGTCCCCCAGCCTGGAAGAAAGGTGACGACCGATGCGCCCCCTCCTCCCGGTCGTTCTCGCCGCCGTGCTGTGCGCGTCACCGGCCACGCCCGCCGCGGGAACCACTCCCGACGTCCCCGGAGACCAGCCCTTACCGGGCTACACCGTCGACAACCCGCCCCTCCCCCCGGCCACCGTGCACGGCAGGCCGAGCCGGGTCCTGCAAGGGGTGCACGAGCACGCGGCCTTCGACATCGAGGTGCCGCCGCGCTGGAACGGCGAGCTGGTGATGTGGGCGCACGGCTACCGCGGCGACACGACGGTCCTCACCGTGGAGCCGCCCGCCTACGGCCTGCGGCAGCGGCTGCTGGAGCAGGGGTACGCCTGGGCCGCCTCCTCCTACTACGCCAACGGCTACGACGTGCGGGCGGGCGTGCTCAGCACCCGCGACCTCGTCTCGCGCTTCACCCGGGAGGTGGGGCGGCCGCACCGGACGTTCCTGGCCGGCGTGTCCATGGGCGGTCACGTCACCGTCCGCTCGATCGAGCAGTACCCCGGCGTGTACGACGCCGCGCTGCCCATGTGCGGGGTGCTCGGCGACCACGAGCTGTTCGACTTCTTCCTGGACTACCAGCTCGTCGCGCAGGACCTGGCCGACGTGCCCGCGTACCCGATCCCGGCGGACTACGCGACCTCGGTCGTGCCGAGGATCAAGGAACGGCTCGGCCTGACGGGCGGGGCGGAGCCCGGCAACGAGCTGGGCAGGCAGTTCCGCTCCATCGTGGTGAACCTCGGCGGCGGGGAGCGGCCCGGCGCGTCGGCGGCGTTCGCGTACTGGCAGGACTTCCTGTTCGGGCTGGCGGGTCAGGACGAGGGCGGCACGCTGGCGCAGGAGCCCGGCAGGGTGGCGACCAACCGCGGCACCCTCTACCGGCCGGCGGCGCCGGTGAACGTCAACGCGAGCGTGCAGCGGGTCGATCCCGCCGATCCGGTGGCGCGCCGTACGGGGCGGCTGACGGAGGTGCCCGGCGTCTCCGGCAGGATCGGCGTGCCGGTGTTGTCGCTGCACAACCTGGGCGACAACTTCGTGCCGTTCTCGATGGAGCAGCACTACCGAGCCGACGTGGCCCGGCACGGCCGCTCCGCGCTGCTGGTGCAGCGCGCGATCCGCGCGGCGGGGCACTGCGAGTTCAGCGACGCCGAGGCGGGCGCGGCCTGGGACGACCTCGTACGCTGGCAGCGCACCGGCAAGCGGCCCCACGGCGACGACGTGAGCCGCCCCGCCACGGTGGCCGGCCCCGCCTACGGCTGCCGGTTCACCGACCCGTCGGCCTACCCGACCGGTACCCGGCCGCTGTACCCGCCCTGCCCCGCGTGAGTCTGCGCCGCTGATCTCCGGGTGTCAGGTGGCGGAGACGATGGAGACGCTTGTGCTGGTACTCGACACGGACACCCTGCCTCCCTCCGACCGGGTGGAGGCGTTCCACCACGGCCTGACCGACGACTCGGTGCCCAACGAGGTCCGCCACGAGCAGCCCCCGTCGGGCCTGCGCGCCAGGATGGCGGTGTGCCGGATCGGCGGGCTGCCCCTCCTGACCATGCACAGCACCGGATTCACGTTGCACCGCACCGACCGGCACGTGCGCAGGCAGCGCAGCCGGCCCGTGGTCTCCGTCTCGTTGCAGCTCAGCGGGGGTGGGCCGGGCCGAGGTGGCCGGGCGCCGGCTGACGTACGGCCCTGACGACCTCACCGTCTTCCACGAGCTGTCGCCGCGCGTCTACGGCTGGTCCGGAGTGGGCTCCTCCCAGGCCATGGTCATCGACATGGACCGGCTCGGCGTGCCGGTGGAGCCGGTGGTGCGGGCCTCGCTCCAGCTGCGGGCCAGCCCGCTGTACGACCTCGTCCTACAGCACCTGCGCGGCCTGTGGCGCGACCCGGAGCGGATGGCCGCCGACCCGGGCGCGCCCGCGGTGGCGAACGCCACCGTCGAGCTGGTGCGGGCGCTGCTGGTGTCGGCGCTGCACGACGAGCGGTCGGCAGCCACCCGGTCGGTGCCGGACGAGACGCTCCTGACCCGCGTCCGGCGCGTTCCTTCAGCCGGACTTGACTGCGGACAGGTCGAACTCGAGCGTGATCTTCTCCGACACCATCACCCCGCCGGTCTCCAGGACGGCGTTGAAGCTGACCCCGAAGTCCTTGCGGTTGATCACGGTGCCGCCCTCGAAGCCGACCCGCTTGAGCCCCATGACGTCGGTGGCGGACCCGGTGTACTCGAGCGGGATGGTGATCTCGCGGGTGACGCCGCGGATGGTCAGGTCGCCGGTCACCTCGAAGCCGTCGCCGCCCGCGTGCTTGATCGCGGTGCTGGTGAACGTGATGTGCGGGTGCGTGGCGACGTCGAGGAAGTCACCGGTGCGCAGGTGCTCGTCACGCTGGGCGTTGCCGGTGTCGACCCCGGCCGCGTCCAGGACCACGCGGACGCTGGAAGCGGCCGGGTTCGCGGCGTCCAGCGTGGCGGTGGCCTCCACGATGGGAAGGCTGCCGCGCACCTTGGTGACCATGGCATGGCGGGCCACGAAACCGAAGCGGCTGTGCGCCGGGTCGATGGTGTAGGCGCCGCCGAGCTCACTGGGGTACATGCCTGCTCCTTCAGTTTTAGTTCAGCACTGAAACATTCAGCACGACAGTATCCAGATTTATTTCAGCGCGCAACAGTTGAGTAGGATGCTTCGCGTGACGAGGTGGCTGAACGACGACGAACAACGCAGCTGGCGAGCCTTCGCTCAGGCCAGCCGGCTGGTGAACGACCGGCTCGACCGCGACCTGCAGAACGAGGCCGGCATGCCGCCGACCTACTACGAGCTGCTGGTCCTGCTCTCCGAGGCGCCCCAGCGCACGCTGCGCATGAGCGAGCTGGCGCGCTGGACGCGTTCCAAGCCCAGCCGCATCTCCCACGCGGTCAACAAGCTCGAACAGAGCGGCTGGGTGCGCAGGGAGCACTTCGAGGGAGACCGGCGCGG
This sequence comes from Nonomuraea thailandensis, assembly GCF_024172165.1. Taxonomy (GTDB): domain Bacteria; phylum Actinomycetota; class Actinomycetes; order Streptosporangiales; family Streptosporangiaceae; genus Nonomuraea; species Nonomuraea thailandensis. Next base: position 8,515,971 of record NZ_JAMZEB010000002.1, read on the forward strand.
CTGGCTCGCCGTGCTCACGGACGAGGGCCTGGCCGCGCTACAGGTCGCCGCTCCGCGCCACGTCGAGAGCGTACGGGCGCACCTGATCGACGCGCTCACCCCCGAGCAGTTCCGGCAGCTCGGCGAGATCAGCCAGGCACTCCTCGACCATCTGACCAAGTCCGAGTGAGCCGCTACCCGCCGAACGACCGCAGGTGCCGGTAGGCGGCGTCGAGCGCCACGCGCAGCGGCTCGACGTCCTGCCTGGTCCTGGCCAGCAGCAGCCCGCCCTGGAACGCCGCGAACACCACCACGGCCAGCTTCTCCGGGTCCGCGGCGGGGACGAGCAGGCCGCGTGCCCGCATGGCGGCCAGGCCGTCCGCGAGGCGGCGCTCCAGGACGTCGAAGCAGCGCGCCAGGTCGGCCCTGGCCGCCTCGTCGCGGCCGCAGAGCTCGGCGGCGAGGCTGCCGATCGGGCAGCCGGGCAGGCCGTGCGCCTCGTTCTCGCTGATCAGCATGTCGAGCCAGCGGCGGATGCCGGCCCAGTCGTCCAGCTCGGCGAGCAGGGGGCCCTGCACGTCGAGCACGCCGTCCATGCGGGCCTGGATCACGGCGCGGACCAGGTCGTCCTTGTCGTCGAAGAAGTGGTAGAGCTGGCTCTTGCTCGCGCCGGCCCGCGCCAGGACGCGCTCGATGCCCGTGCCCGCGACCCCGTGGATCTCCATCAGCTCGGAGGCCGCCGCCACGATCCGGTCGCGGCTGCGCCGGCCGCGGTCGGTGGTCGGCTGGTGCGCCATGACCCGCAGCCTAATCCCTCTGGACGGATCGGTCCAGTTGTGCCTACAGTCATTGGACCGATCCGTCCACTCGTGAGGAGCATGACGTGAGCGCACCCGCCGCACTGATCACCGGCGGCACCACCGGGATCGGCCTGGCCACCGCCCGCACGCTGCACGCCGAGGGATACGCGGTCCTCGTCACCGGCCGCGACCCCGCCACCCTGGCCCGGGCCAGGCAGACCCTCCCCCCGGACGTCACGGTCGTGCGCGCCGACTCGGCCGCGCCGGGCGACGCCGACACCGTCGCCCAGCAGGTCCGCGACCGGTTCGGCCACCTCGACCTGGTGTTCCTCAACGCGGGCGTCGGCCGGTTCGCCCCGCTGGAGGCCGTCGACGAGCCCTTCTACGACGAGCACTTCGACGTCAACGTCAAGGGCCAGCTCTTCACGCTCCAGCGCGTGCTCCCCCTGATCGCCGACGGCGGCTCCGTGATCTTCAACAGCGCCCTGGGCGCGGCCAGGGGCCAGCCCCACTGGTCGGTCTACAGCGCCACCAAGGGAGCCCTGATCTCCCTGGTCCGCGCCCTGGCCGTCGAGCTGGCCCCGCGCGGCATCCGCGTCAACGCCGTCAGCCCCGGCCCCATCGACACCCCCGCCCTGACCAAGCTCGGCGCCCGCGACGGCTTCCTCGAGGACCTGGCCGCCCGCGTGCCGCTGGGCCGCCTCGGCGCCGGCGAGGACGTCGCCCGCACCGTCGCCTTCCTGGCCTCCCCGGCCGCCGGCTACATCACCGGCGTGAACCTGCCCGTGGACGGCGGCCTGTCCGCGGCCGTCCCCGCCTGAGCCCCGGGCATCATCCAGAGGTTCACGGGACGACCACGACCTTGCCTCTCGCGTGGCCGCGTTCGAGGTAGCGGATGGCCTCGGCGGCCTCGGCGAGCGGGTAGGTCCGGTCGATGACGGGGGTGACCTTGCCCGATTCGATGAGGCCGGTGATGGTGTCGAGGTCCGCGCTGCTGTTGCGGCTCAGGAAGAACGTCATCCGGGGCATCACCATGATCTTGACCATCCCGATCACCGGCCCGATCCACAGCCCCTTCGCCGGCGCGCCCGCCACGAGGACGCCTGTGGGCGCGAGCACGCGCCGGTTCGCGCCCGGGCCGTGGTTGGCGACCAGGTCGAGCACCACGTCGTAGCGCTGCCCGGAACGCGTGTACTCCTCCTTGGTGTAGTCGACGACGTGGTCGGCGCCGATCGACCGGACCAGCTCCACGTTGCCGGTGCCGCACACCCCGGTGACCTCGGCGGCCCCCAGCGCCTTGGCGATCTGCACGGCGAACGTCCCCACGCCGCCCGCCGCCCCGTTGACCAGCACCCGGTGCCCGCGCCGCAGCCGCCCCTTGTCCCGCAGCCCCTGCAACGCGGTGAGCGCCGCCACCGGGACGGCCGCGGCCTGCTCGAACGTGAGCCCGGCCGGCATCCTGCGCACCATCCCGTCCTGCTTCAGGCAGGCGTACTCGGCCAGGCCGGTCGTGCCCGGCACGAGGTCCAGGCCGCAGCCGCCGTACACCTCGTCCCCCGGGGCGAGCGCGGTGACGCCGGGCCCCACCGACTCGACGACGCCGGCCAGGTCGGCGCCCAGGGCGGTGTGCTTGGGGCGGGTCAGGCCGCTCATCGGGCGGGCGACGTACGGCTCGCCGCGCATGGTGTGCCAGTCCAGGGGGTTGACGGAGGCGGCTCGTACGCGGATCAGCACGTCGCCGGGGCCGACGGCGGGCAGGTCCGTGTCCTCCAGTCGGAGCACGTCGGGCGGGCCGTAGGCGTGGTAGCGGATGGCTTTCACGATCCCCAGCGTGCGATCGGGCAGCGGCGGCAGGAAATCACGTGAATTCGTGATTCGGCGAGTAGTGTCCGAGCCACCATGGCCAGACCCCCGCGCCGCCCGGGCAACCTGCCCGCCGAGGCGACCAGCTTCATCGGCCGCCGTCGCGAGCTCGCCGCGGTCAGGAGGACGCTGGCCGAGGCCCGCCTGGTCACCCTCGTCGGGCCCGGCGGGGTCGGGAAGACGCGCCTGGCGCTGCGGGCCGCAGGCGAGCTCGGGCGGGGCTTTCCCGGAGGCGCGTGGCTGGTGGAGCTGGCCGACGTGCGTGATCCCGCCCTGGTGGGCGATGCCGTCATGGCGGCCCTGGACCTGAGGCCCCAGACGGCCGAGCCGCCGGCGGTGCTGGCGGCGTACCTGCGGGACCGGAGGCTGCTGCTGGTGGTGGACAACTGCGAGCACCTGCTCGCGGGGGCCGCCCGGCTGGTCACGGAGGTGATGCGGGCGGCGCCGGGCGTGCGGGTGATCGCGACCAGCCGGGAGCCGCTGTCGGCGCCGGGCGAGCACGTGGTGCCCGTCCCACCACTCGACCTGCCCGCACCACCCCCTGACCGGCCCGAAACGGACGGGCGGCCGGCGGAGGGCGGGCGGCCGGCGGAGGGCGGGCGGCCGGCGGAGGTGCGGCGGAACGAGGCGGTCAGGTTGTTCGCGGAGCGGGCCGCGGCGGCGTCGGGCACGTTCGAGCTGACCGCGGCGAACCAGGCGGCGGTGGCCGGGCTGTGCCGACGGCTCGACGGCGTGCCGCTGGCCATCGAGCTGGCGGCCGTGCGGACGCGGGTGTTGTCGCCCGAGCAGATCCTCGGCCGGCTCGACGACCGGTTCGGGCTGCTCACCGGCGGTGCGCGGGCGCTGCCGCGGCACCAGACGCTGCGTACCACCATCGACTGGAGCCACGACCTGCTGGGCCCGGCGGAGCAGGCGTTGCTGCGGCGGCTGTGCGTGTTCGCGGGACGGTTCACGCTGGAGGACGTGGAGGCGGTCTGCGCGCAGGAGCGCGAGGAGGCGGTCCGCGTACAGGAGGACGAGGGGGCGGTCCACGGGCAGGAGGACGAGGGGGCGGTCCGCGGGCAGGAGGGCGGGCTCGGGCAGCAGGTCCTGGACCGGCTGTCGTCGCTGGTGGACAAGTCGCTGGTGATCAAGGAGGACGCCGGTGACCTCGCCTGTTACCGGCTGCACGAGACGATGCGCGAGTACGCGGCGCTCAAACTGCGCGAGGCCGGCGAGGAGGAGGCGACCGGCAGGCGGTTCACCGGTCACTACACCGCGCTCTGCCTGCGGGCCGCGCCGCACGTACGGCGGCGGCTGGCCGAGTGGCTCGACTGGATGGACCTGGAGATCGACAACCTCCGCGCGGTCCTGCGGGGCTGCCTGACCCCTGACGGCGCGGGGCGCGGCATGAACCTGGTCTACGCCGTCGGCTACTACTGGATGACGCGCGCGCTCGGCGAGGGCGTCCGGTGGACGGAGGAACTGCTGGCCCAGCGGGGCGGCGGCCCTCCCGAGCGGGCCAGGGCCCTGTTCATGCGCGGTTTCCTGGCGGTGCTGCAGTCGGACGCGGCGAGTGCGAGGCCCGCGCTGGACGAGGCGGTGGCCAGGGCCGGGGAGGCGGGGCTGGCGTCCGTGCTGGCGCAGTCGCTGTCGCTGGCGTCGATGGCGGCGAGCATGTCCGGGGACCGCGCGGCGGCCCGGCGGCTGGGCGAGCGGGCCAGGGCCGCCGTGGCGCAGGCGGACGACGACGTGGCCGTGCTCATGTACCTGCAGTCGCGGGCGCTGAACGGGCTCTTCGAGGGCGACCTGGACGCGGCCCGGGAGGCGGCGGAGGAGGGTGTGCGTCTCGGCCGGGAGACGAGCGACCTCTACAGCCTGGACATGATGCTGCTGAACCTGGGCTGCGCCCGCCTGATCGCGGGCGCGTTCGACGAGGCGGGGCCGCTGCTGGCGGAGGCGCTGCGCGTGGCGTACCGGATCGACGACCGGGTGGGACAGTACGTCCTGCTTGACGCGCTGGGCTGCGTCGCAGCGGGCCCCGAGCGGGCGGGGACAGAGCAGGCGATGACAGGGCACGCGGAAACAGAGCGGGCGGGGACAGAGCGGACGGGCACCGAGCGGACGGGCACCGAGCGGGCGTGGCATGCGGCGTTGCTGATGGGGGCGGCCGAGACCGTCCGTACGGAGGCCGGGGCGAGCGCGCTGCCCTTCCTGGCGCCGCTGCTGGCCAGGGCCGAGGAGACGGCCAGGGCGGAGCTGGGCACGGCGGCCTTCGAGGAGGCGTACGCGGCAGGACGGCGCCTGAGCAGGGACGAGGCGATCGGCCGGGCGCTCGGCGAGCCCGCGCCACCCGCCGAGCCGCCGCAGGAGGAGACCCCGCTCGGCAGGCGGCAGGCGCAGGTCGCCCGGCTGGTCGCCGAGGGGCTCAGCAACAGGCAGATCGGCGAGCGGCTGTTCATCTCGGAGCACACGGTGGACAGCCACGTGCGCGCGATCATGAACAGGCTCGGCGTCAACTCACGGGCGCAGATCGCCGCCTGGATGGCCGCACCCCACCGGTGACGAGCGTTCTTTACTCCCGCCGTATGGTGACATGCCTAGAAAGACCTAGGACACTAGATAAATGGAGAAACCGGTGATCGAGTTCCATCTGGACAGCGGGTCGGGTGTCTCGCCGTACCAGCAGCTCGTCCGGCAGGTACGGCACGCGCTGCGGCTGGGCCTGCTGCGCGAGGGTGACCGGTTGCCGACGGTCAAGGAGGTGGTGGCGCAGCTCGCGATCAACCCCAACACCGTGCTGAAGGCGTACCGGGAGCTCGAACACGAGAAGCTCGTCGCCGCCCGGCCCGGCGTCGGGACGTTCGTGACGGCGACGCTGACCGACGCCACGCTCGCCGCGCACGGCCCGCTGCGGCAGGAGCTGCGGCGGTGGCTGGCCAAGGCCCGCGGGGCCGGCCTCGACGACGAGAGCATCGAGGCCCTGTTCATGACCACCTTCCGGAACACGGCGCAGGAGGACATCGCGTGACCGCTGTCCTGCAGGCCCAGGACCTGGGCAAGAAGTACGGCCGCCGCTGGGCGTTACGTGACTGCACGATCGACATCCCCGCCGGGCACGTCGTCGGCCTGGTCGGGCCCAACGGCGCGGGCAAGACCACGCTGCTGAAGCTCGCCTGCGGCCAGCTCGCCCCGACGTCGGGCCGGATCAGCGTGCTCGGCGGCCCGCCCACCGGCCAGGCGCAACTGGCCAGGGTCGGCTTCGTCGCCCAGGACACCCCCACCTACACCGGCCTGACCGTGGACGAGCACCTGCGGCTGGGCGCCAGGCTCAACCCCGGCTGGGACGCCGCGCTGGCGCGGGAGCGGATCGACCGGCTCGGCCTCGACCCGGGCCGCCGCGCGGGCCGGCTGTCGGGCGGCGAGCGGGCCCAGCTCGCCCTCACCCTGGGCCTGGCCAAGCGGCCCGAGCTGCTGGTCCTGGACGAGCCGGTGGCCGCGCTCGACCCGCTGGCCCGCCGCGAGTTCCTGCGGGGCCTGATGGAGGCCACCGCCGAGCACGAGCTGAGCGTGCTGCTCTCCTCGCACCTGGTCTCCGACCTGGAACGCACCTGTGACTACCTGATCGTGCTCGTCGACTCCAGGGTCCGCCTGGCGGGCGAGGTCGACGAGCTGCTGGCCACCCACCACCGGCTCACCGGCCCGCGCCGCGACCCCGGCCGCCTCCCCGCCGACCAGCACGTCGTCTCCGCCCGGCACACCGACCGGCAGAGCACGTTCCTCGTCCGCGCCGGCGGGCCGATCCTCGACCCCGCCTGGACGGTCGGCCGCCTCACGATGGAGGACCTCGTCCTGGCGTACATGGAGCAGGCCGCCCCCGCCGTCCCCGCTGCCCGCCGGCGGCCCGCGCTGGCGGTGGTGCGGTGATCTGGCTGGCCTGGCGGCAGTTCCGCGCCGCCGCCGCGATGACGGCCGCCGCGCTCGGCGTGCTCGTCGCGGTCCTGGCCGTGTCCCGCACCGCGCTGATCGACCAGTACGCGCAGGGCATCGACCTGTGCGCGCGGGGCGGCGACTGCGAGCGCTTCCTCGACCGGTTCTTCGACGAGCACCAGAACCCGTTCCTCGGCGTCACCGCCGCCTCCCTGGCCCTGCCCGCCCTGGTCGGGCTCTTCTGGGGGGCGCCGCTGATCACGCGCGAGCTGGAGTCGGGCACGCACCTGCTGGTGTGGAGCCAGAGCATCACCCGTACGCGCTGGCTGGCCGTCAAGCTCGCGCTCATCGGCGTGGCCGCCGCGGTGGCCGGCGGGCTGTGCGGCCTCGCGGTGAGCTGGTGGGCCGCCGCGCTCGACCGGGCCGCCGTGGAGTTCCCGCTGATGGGGCCGCTGGTGTTCGGCGGGCGCGGGGTCGCGCCCATCGGGTACGCGGCCTTCGCGTTCGCCCTCGGGGTGACCGTGGGGATGCTCGTGCGCCGCCTCCAGCCCGCGATGGTCCTCACCCTGGTGCTCTTCACCGCCGTCCAGATCGCCATGCCGCTCCTGGTCAGACCCCACCTGCTCCCTCCGGCCCGCGCCACCTTCGAGCTCTCCCCCGAGAACGTGGACCAGCTGGCCAGAGGCCGCGACGGCGCGCTGGCCGTGGCCGTGGACACGCGGGTGCCCGGCGACCCGGGCGCCTGGACGCTGTCCAGCCGGATCGTCGGCCCGCCGGGCGTCAGCACCCTCGCCGTCCCCGGCCTGGCGCCGGAGGACGGCACCCTCATCCCGGTGGCCACGGCCTCGGGTCCCTGCAGTCTCCGGGCCGAGCCGGAAGGGCCTCCGGAGCGGAGCAGGGACACCTGCCTCGACGAGATCAACCGGCTGGGTTACCGGCAGGACGTCACCTACCTCCCCTCCAGCCGGTTCTGGCCGCTGCAGTGGTTCGAGACCGGCATCTACGCCGCTCTCACGCTCGGGCTCATGGGGCTGTGCCTGTGGCTGGTCCGCCGCCGGCAGTTCTGAGGCGCACGGGCCGCATGCGGCCGCCTCCTCGACTTACGATGACGGGACGAGGAGGTCGTGCCGTGGTGAGCGAGGAGAAGGCGTTCGACGTCGGCCCTGCCGGGATCGAGGTGACGTACGAGCGGTCCGGCGACCCGCAGGCGCCGCCCGTGCTGCTGGTGATGGGCGCAGGCGCGCAGCTCATCCACTGGCCCGAGGGGTTCTGCGCCGAGCTGGCCGCCCGGGGCTGCCAGGTGATCAGGTTCGACAACCGCGACGCCGGCCTGTCGACCCACTTCCACGACGCGCCGGAGCCCGACCTGCCGGCCGCGCTGGCCGGTGACGCGTCCTCGGCCTCCTACACCCTGTCCGACATGGCGGCCGACACCGTCGGGCTGCTCGACGCGCTCGGGCTGGACAGCGCGCACCTCGTCGGCGTCTCGATGGGCGGCATGATCGCCCAGCAGGTCGCGATCGAGCATCCCGCCCGGGTCCGGTCCCTGACGTCGATGATGAGCACGACGGGGGCGCCGGGTGTCGGCGGGCCCGATCGCGAGGCGCTGTCCCGGATGACGGGGCCGCCGCCGGCCGTGCGGGAGGACGTGATCGAGCAGTGGGTCAGGGCGTTCCTGCTCGTCGGGTCGCCCGGCTACCCGTCCGGCGAGGACGAGCTGCGCGAGCGCGCCGCGCTCGCCTACGACCGGGCCTACGACCCGGCGGGGGTGACGCGGCAGAGCGTCGCGGTCCTCGCCTCGGGGGACCGGACGGCGGGGCTGCGTTCCGTACGCGTGCCGGCGCTGGTGATCCACGGGGCCGCCGACCTGATGTGCGACGTCAGCGGGGGCAGGGCCACGGCGGAGGCGATCCCCGGGGCCGAGCTGGTCGTCATCGACGGCATGGGGCACCACCTGCCCAGGGCGTTGTGGCCGCAGCTCGCCGCCCGCATCGCCGATCTCGTCCACCGCACCGAGACCGGCTGCTGACCCCGCCGAGGAGGCCCTCGTGAACGTCCTGCAGCGGCGGCTCCAGGACGCCGCCGACGAGCTCGTCCGCTCCGGGGCCGAGCGCGGGTTGCAGATCGCCGTCTACCGGCACGGCGAGCAGGTCGCCGACGTCGTGGCCGGGGCTGCCGACCCGCGCACCGGGCGGCCGGTGACGCCCGGCACGCCGTTCCACGTCTTCTCGGCGGGCAAGGGCCTGACGGCGGCCCTCGTGCACGTGCTCGCCGAACGCGGCGCGCTCGGCTACGGCACGCCGATCGCCGAGGTCTGGCCGGAGTTCGCGGCCCACGGCAAGGGGGCGGCCACGGTGCGGGACGCGCTGACGCACGCGACGGGCGTGCCGGGGCTGCCGGCCGACGTCACCCCGGAGGACCTGTGCGACTGGGACCGGATGTGCGCGCTGGTCGCCGGCGCCCGGCCGTGGTGGGAGCCGGGCACCGGGACCGGCTACCACTCCTACACCTTCGGCTACGTCGTCGGCGAGGTCGTGCGGCGAGTCACCGGCGTGCCCGTCTCCACTGCGTTCGCGCAGGAGGTGGCGGGGCCGCTGAAGGTGGCGGGTGAGCTGTTCCTCGGCGTGCCGCCGGCCGAGCTGGGCCGGCTCGCCCGGCTGGAAGACGTTCCCGGCTACGCCGAGGCGCCCGACGGCTCGCCCTCCCTCGCGGTGGCTCCGCGCGGGGTGCGGCCGACGGCCGCGTTCGGCAACCGGCCGGACGTGCTGTCAGCGGCGATCCCGGCGGCGGGCCAGTTCACCGCCCGGGCGGCGGCCCGCATGTACGCCGCCCTGCTCGGCCCGGTGGACGGCGTCCGGCTGATCTCCGCGGAGCGGCTGGGCGAGCTGAGCACCCCGGTCGTGGACGACGTGGACCGGGTGTTCGGCAACCGCGCGGTGCTGTCGAACGGGTACGCCGTCGGCCGTCTGGGCACCGATCCCGGGGACACGCCGACCGTGTTCGGCTGGGCGGGCAGCGGCGGCAGCTACGCCTGCGCCGACACGGCCACCGGCGTGGCGTTCGCGCTCGCCAAGAACCGGCTCGCCGCCGACTTCGCCACCGCCCGGGCGATCGGCGACATCGTCGCGGAAACCACCTGAGCAGGGCGCGTGCAGAGCGGGTGCGCAGGACGTGTGCGCAGGACGTGTGCGCAGGACGCGCGCGCAGGACGCTTGAGCGGGGCCCGGGGTCGCGCGGGCTCAGCCGATGGTCAGGCTGCTGTCGCCGTCGATGAAGTAGAAGAAGTCACCGTCCCCGCCGACCGAGGCGTCCGTGTACTCCCCGTGATGCGACCACGCCTCACCGCCGTCGTCCCCGACCGGCGGATCCCCGGGCGAGGCCGCCGGTCCCGCGTCCCACCCCTGATCCCACCCGTCACCCCAGCCCGCCGCCCACTCCTCGCTCGCCCAGACCGCGGCGGTGGCCACCCCGCCCGCCGCGACGGCGGCCGGGATCCAGAACCGGGTCTCCCCCGCCTCACCCGCGTAGGCCAGCGACTCCTCGCGTGCCCGGTCGAACCGGCTGGTGAACAGGGTCATGACGGCACCTCTCCTCAGAAGTCCAGGAACCGCGGCGTCCGCACGGACTCGCGGGCGGCACGCAGGTGATCGGCGATCTCACCGCGCCGCAGCCGCACCCCGGCCCCGCCCGGATACCGCCGCATCACGTCCAGCACGGCCAGCCGCCGGGCCACGGCCCGCAGCGCGGGCAGGCGGGCGGGCGGCGGCGCGGCGGCGATCTCCTGCCCGATGCGCCGAGCGCTCTCCCAGCGCGGCGCGAACACGTTCTCCGTCACCACGTACGCCAGCACCGGCAACGTCGCCCCGACCAGCGCGTTCCACCGATCCAGCACGACGGCCCAGCCCCGCTCCGACTGGGCGGTGACCTGCGCCTTGCGCTGCTCGCCCTGGGCGTGCGACGAGTACGCCTGGGAGATCCCCGACACCGCGAACACCGGGTTCAGCAGCGCCGCCGCCCCCAGCGACAGCGCCGCCCCGGCGTAGCCGACCTTGGGCAGCGCGTCGGGGTCGAGGTCCATCACGCGGGAGAGCTGCGCGGCCAGCGCCCCGGTCTCGGCGGCGGCCCGCTGCGCGGGGGCGAGCGCGGCCCGCAGCCTCGGCTCCCCCGCCTTCAGCCAGTCCGGCTCCACGCCGCCCGTGATCGCGGCCACGAGCAGCGCGTCGCGGTGCCGCAGGAAGGCCGGCAGCACGGTGGCGACCTGGTCGAGGTGGGCCTGCAGCTCGTGCAGCCCGACCTGGAGCACGGCGGCGACCCTGGCACGCTCGTCGCCGGCCTCCGGCAGCTCGACGGGCCGGGACAGACCGTCGGCGCCGATGTCGCCGAGCAGCGCCGCGTGCAGCTCGTAGAAGGGGCCGAACACGGTGTAGAGCAGGTAGTCCTCCTCCAGCCCGACGGCGGCGCGCAGCATGGCGGGCACCTGCGCGGCGCCCGCGCACGCGTTGCTCCACGCCCGCACCTCGGTGTGCAGCGCCTGGACGAGCTCGGGCTGGGCGACGACCCGCAGGTCCGTGCGTTCGGTGGTGAGCCGCAGCTCGGCCCGGGACGGCCCGGGCCTGCCCTCGACGGCCGTGATCCGCTCGTACGGGATCCGCACGTTCACCCCGTCGCCCTTGACCCGCATGCCGTCGGGCGCGAACGCGCACGCGACGGGCCGCCCGTCGGCCAGCTCGGCGGGCAGCACCCCCGATCCCAGCGTGCGCTCGGCGGCGGCGCGCAGCCCGGCGTTGCTGTGCAGCCGCCGCCCGAACACCTCGGACGCGCACTCCACGGTCACCGCCCCGTACGCCGGGCTGAACACCACGAACCGCTCGGCCGTCCCGGCGATGCGCAACTGCCGGTCACCGAGGTCGAAGCGGGCGAGCACCCGCTGGTCGTCCGGTGCCTGGAACTCCAGCGCGGCCTCGCTCAGCACGCAGTCGGCCCGCACCGCGTCCGTGCCGCCCAGGCCGCGCAGCGACACCGGCGCGGAGGTGCCCACCGTGCGCGTCCCCGGCCCGGCCGCCCCGATGACGGTGAGGAAGGCCGTCCGCACCTGCGGGGTCACGAGATGCAGGGTCGCACCGGTGAGGAAGTGCCCGCCGAGCAGGGCGCCGCCCCGCAGCTCGACCGCGCTCGGCCCGACGGGGGTCGCGGTGACCCGGTTCACGGGCCACTCCAGCGGGATCCGGCCGCGGCTGCGCAACTGCAGGCGACCGCCCGTGATGACCACGTACGCGGCCAGCTCGGCCGGGGCGTCGTCGTCCCCGGTCCCGGCCTCGTAGCGGGGTGTGATCGAGATCGCGCACGGGCTGACGAAGTCCGTGGCGGCGGCGTCCGGCATGAGCCTGCCACGCAGGCCGGTCAGCGCTGCCAGCGCCTGCGGCGGGAGCTCGCCGGTCGTGAGCTCGATGCTCCTGCCGTCCGGCAGCCGCAGGTCGGCGAGCAGTCTGGTGCTGCCGTCGACCAGCTCGATCGTGGCGTCCGGATCGGCGGCGGGGTCCAGCGTGGTGACGACCGGGTTGCCGAGCCCGCCGGTGTCGTGCACGTACACGGCGGGGTGGTCGGTCAGCAGCAGCGAGCGGGTGCCCGTCCAGGAGAACCCGGACGACTGGCGCTCCACGAGCAGGTGGTGGTGAGTGCTGTCGAAGACGACCCGTCCTCGTACGCTGCCCCAGGCGACCGGCATGGCCGCTCACCCCCCTTCTCCCAGGATCGTGCTCTCCTGGAGGGGCGACGTACAGGGAGAAATACGTACTCGGCTCAGGCCCTCAGCGGGCGCAGGGCCGAACCCCAGGCGTTGAGCTGGTCGAGCACGACGTTGAGCCGGTCCTGGTGGTGCTCGGCGGGGTTGAAGCCGTCGGTGAAGTCGGTCTGGATCGACAGGCCGACCTGGTTCGACACGGTGGCCACGCTGAGCAGGCCGAGGACGTGGCGCAGGTGCGAGATCGCCCGGGGCGCGCCGTCCACGCCGTAGCCGACGAACCCGGCCGCCTTGTTGTTCCACTCCGTGTAGAGGAAGTCGAGGGCGTTCTTGAGCGCGCCCGGGTAGGAGTTGTTGTACTCGGGGGTCACGATCACGAACGCGTCCAGGGACGCGATCTTGGCCGACCAGCGCCTGGTGTGCTCGTGCTGGTAGATGCCCGTGGCGGGGTGCTCGGGCTCGTCCAGGACGCCCAGGTCGTAGTCCTTCAAGTCGATGATCTCGTACTCGGCGTCGCCCCGCTTGACCGCCAGGTCGCGGACCCAGCTCGCCACCACTTCGCCGGCGCGCCCGGGACGGGTGCTGCCCAGGATGATGCCCACCTTCAGCATGTCGGTGCTTCCTCTCAGAATTCGGTTACTCGAAACACCGTAGGAGGGAAGGCTGAGATACTGAATGCGTTGCTGTCCCAGATTTATACGTCATCGTCTCAGGCCTTAGACTCAGCGCTCATGGATGTGCTGAGCGACGTGGTCGCGTTCATGCGGACGGGCCGTCCGGCCTCCACCCGTATCTCCTGGCGCGCCCCGTGGGGGCGGGCGTTCCCCGCGCTGCCCGGTTCGGTGGGTTTCCACGTGGTGCTGCGCGGGTCCTGCTGGCTCATGCCCGCGGACGGCGAGCCCGTCCTGCTCAGCGTGGGCGACGTGGTCTTCCTGCCGCACGGTGACGCGTTCGGGCTGGCCGACGATCCGGCGCGGCCGCTGGCCGAGTCGGACTGCGCGCTGCACTCCGAGCTGTTCGCCTCGGCCGGCTTCGACGGCACCGGCGCCGAGACGGTCATCCTGTCCTGCGGCTACCGCACCGATCCCGAGCGCGTCCACCCCATCCTGGGCTCGCTGCCCGCCGTCATCCACCTGCCCGCGAGGCTCGGCTGCAACCCGGAGCTGAGGGCCGCCGTCGAGCTGCTGGCCGGCGAGCTCGACAACCCGCGCCTCGGTGCGGACACCGTCGTGTCGTCCCTGCTCGACGCGTTGCAGCTGTACATCCTCCGGGCCTGGTTCGACAACGGCGACGAGCCCTGCACGCTGTCCGGCTGGGCGGGCGCGCTGGCCGACCCCGCCATCGGCCGCGCCCTCAACGCCATCCACAGCGAGCCCGGCCGCCGCTGGACGGTCGAGTCGCTGGGCGCCCACGCGGGGCTGTCGCGCGCCGGCTTCGCGCGCCGCTTCACGGCGCTGGTCGGGCAGTCGCCGCTGGCGTACCTGACCTGGTGGCGGCTGGCCAGCGCGGCCCGCATGCTGCGCGAGTCGGACGCGCCGGTCTCCGAGGTGGCCGAGCGGGTGGGGTACACCTCGGAGTTCGCCTTCGGCAACGCCTTCAAGCGGGAGTACGGCGTGGCGCCCGGCCGGTACCGCCGCTGCGCCACCGCGGCCTAGCCGCCGTTGGTGACGCGGCGCAGGACGTGCTCGACGGGGCCGTACCGGTGGGTGCGCAACCACCAGGCGCTCAGCCCCAGCAGGATCGTGTAGATCACCAGGGCCACGCCCATCACGGCGAGCGGCGACAACCTGCCCGCCAGCGCCAGGCCGTATCCCGTGAAGACCAGGCAGCAGAGCACCGACTGCCCGAGGTAGTTGGAGGCCGCCATCCGCCCCGCGGGTGCCAGCGCGCGCCCGACCGCGGGGAAGCGGCGGGTCACGCGCAGCAGGGTCACCATGTACGCGGCGGCCAGCGGCACCGAGGTGACCGTGGTCGCCGCCGTGCCGACCAGCTCCCACGCGCCGGGCCGGCCGGCCGTCACCGCGAGCAGGACCCCGCCCGGCAGCCCGAGGCCGAACCCGATCCACTGGATCCGCGTCGCCAGGCGCCACCACCGCCCGGTCTCCTCCAGCACCCTGGTCTTGCCCGCCGCCAGCCCGAACAGGAACATCGCCAGCGCCATCGGCCCCTGGAACGCCCAGACCATCGCGGCGAGCGCCGGGTAGAGCTCCAGTTGCAGGGTGAGCACGTCGAGCGGGCCGCCCGTGGCCAGGGCCATGGTGCGGGCCGCCGCCGCCGGGTCGGCCGGCGGGGCCTGCCCGGCCGCCGGGTCGAGGGTGGACAGCGCCGCGAGCCCCGCCCACAGCAGGGTCAGCACGCCCACGACGACCGACCCGGTCACCACGGCGGTCCTCGGCCGCATGCCGCGCATCGCGAGCAGGAGCAGGCCGAGCGCGGCGTACAGGGTGAGGATGTCGCCGATCCACAGCAGGATCCCGTGGGCCAGGCCGATCACGAACAGCCCCAGGCACCGGCGCAGCGTCCTGGCCCGCACGCTCGCTCCCGCCCGCTCCGCCGAGCGCATCTGGAGCGTGAACGAGTAGCCGAACAGGAACGAGAAGATGATGTAGAACTTGGTCAGCACGAGCGCGGTGACGAGCGAGGCCACCGGGCCGTCGGGGATGGGCATGGTGCCGTTGACGGCGTAGCCGGGGTCGGCGAAGTAGCCGATGTTGGCCACCAGGATGCCCGCGAGCGCGAACCCGCGCACCACGTCGATCTCGTGGACCCGGGTGGCGGGCGGCGTGCGCACTTCTGTCATGACGCCGAAGCTACGGACGGCGGGCCCGGGCGGGCATCCGACCTTGGTCTGGCTCCGCGCGTCCAAAGGATCGCGGGGCTGCCAGGCGTCCGGTGTGGCGATTGGTGGGGTAATTGGGGCAGAAGGTAAGGGGCTGCACCACAATGGGGGCATGGCATACCCTCCTCAGCCGCCGCAACCGCAGCCCCACCATCCTGGACCGTGGGGTGCCGGGCAGGGCCCGGGAGCGCCGCAAGGAGGCTACGGCCCTCCCCCGACCCACGGCCCCGCCCACGGTTACGGGCCTGCGCAGGGTCACGGGCCTGCCCAGGGTCACGGCCCCGCCCAGGGTTACGGGCCGCAGCATGCCCCGCAGCAGCCAGGCCCCGGCCGGCCGCCGCATGGCCCTGGGCCCGGCGCGGCGCCGCACGGCAACCAGCCGCCCCACGGAGGCCCACCGCCTTACGGGAACCAGCCCCCGTACGGGAACCAGCCGCCCTTTGGGGCCCCGCAGAGCCACGGCGCACCGGGTCAGGCCCCCAGACCCCCGGCCAAGAGCAACAACGCGCTGATCATCGGCGTCGTGGCCGGCCTGTCCGTGCTGCTCCTGGGCGGCGGCGGCTGGGCCGCGTACGCGTACCTGAGCTCACCCGGCCCGGCCCCCACGATCGCCATGCCCAGCAGCGCCCCGACCACCACCGCCCCCGCCCCGTCGGCCACCCCGGCCGAGTCGGACGAGCCCGCACCCGGCACGACACCGGACGAGACCCCCGATGAGACCCCGGCGACCTCCAAGCAGGCCCAGCCCGGCTCGCCGATCACCCACCAGGAGTTCGACGACTGGAACTTCGCCCTGGGCGGCATCAAGTTCAAGGCCGACAAGGTCGGTGGCTGGACCTACAGCTCGTGCACCCCGGTGGACGGCCAGGGCGTGCTGGCCAGGAACAAGTGCCAGCGGGCCGTGCAGCTCGCCTACTCCGCCTACAGCGGCCACCTCAAGGCCGTGCAGGTCATGATGTCCTTCCCCACCGACCGGGCCGCCAAGACCACGGCCGACCGGCTGGCGAAGCTGTCGTCGAACGCCGTCAAGTGGCGCCAGGACAAGGCGCTCACCCGCTACACCTACGGCAAGATCCTCTCGGGAGCGTCCAAGAACTACGTGGTCGTCACCATCGTCACCGCCGACAAGTCCGCCGGCACCAAGGCCCCGAACTTCCATGCCTACCTCCAGACCGACCACACCGGCTACTTCGAACTGCGCGACCAGACCATCACCAGCTGAACCCATCCCAAGGGGCGCGAATCGCCCGTGACCTGACGCCGATACCGTCGGCATCATGTTCGACTCGCACCACGACAGCATCGAGACCGGCTCAGCGGGGCACCGATGATCGGCGCCATCGCGGACGACTTCACCGGCGCGACCGACGTGGCCGTGGCGCTGCGCCGCCGGGGCATCCGCACCCTGCTCTACTTCGGGCTCCCTCCCCAGCGCGCCGAGGCCCCCGAGCACGACGCCGTCGTGATCGCTCTCAAGACCCGCACGGTCCACAAGGCCGACGCGGTGGCCCGCTCCCTGCGCGCGCTGCGCTGGCTGCGCGCCCACGGCGCCGCCGAGCAGGTCTACTTCAAGTACTGCTCCACCTTCGACTCCACTCCCGACGGCAACATCGGCCCGGTGCTGGACGCGCTGGCCGACGCCATGGACGTGCCCATCGTCCCCATGACGCCGAGCTCGCCCGAGCACGGCCGCACCCAGTACAACGGCTATCTCTTCGTCGGGGACGTGCTGCTCGGCGAGTCCCCCATGCGGCACCACCCGCTCACCCCGATGACCGACTCGTACCTGCCGCGCCTGCTGGAGGCGCAGAGCGCGTACCGGTCGGGGGTCGTGACGCTGCCGCACGTACGCGGGCGGGGGGTCGAGCGGCGGCTGGCCGAGCTGCGCGGGCAGGGGGTGCGGTACGCGTTCGTGGACGCGCTGGAGGACGACGACCTGATGGAGGCCGGCCGCGCGCTGGCCGGCGCGCCGCTGGTCGCGGGGGCGGCCGGGCTCGCGGGCGGGCTGGCGGCGGCTCATGCGCGGACGCGTGCCGGTGCAGGGCACGGCGGGGCGCCGGCGCCCGAGCCGTCCGGGCCGGCCGCCGTGCTGGCGGGCAGTTGCTCGGCCCGCACGCTTGAGCAGGTCCACCACATGATCGAGGCGGGCAGGCCGGCCTACCGGCTGGACGCGCTGGCCGACCAGAACGCCGACTCGCTCGCCAGGGGCGCTCTGGCCTGGTACGACACCCTGCGCCAGGGCACCGGCGCCCCCTTGATCTACTCGTCGCTGGAGCCGGCGAAGCTACGCCGCGTCCAGGAGGCGCTGGGGGTCGAGCGGTCGGCCTCGATCCTGGAGGCGGCCATCGGCCGCATCGCCAGGGGGCTGGTGGAGCGGGGCGTCACCCGGCTGGTCACGGCGGGCGGCGAGACGTCCGGCGCGGTCGTGAGCGCGCTCGGCGTGCCCGGTGGCGTGATCGGGGCCGAGGCGGCGCGCGGCGTCCCCTGGATCCTCCCCTCCTCCGGGCCGGCGCTGCTGCTGAAGTCCGGCAACTTCGGCGACCCGGACCTGCTGCTGGAAGCCTCCCTCGCCGATCCGCGCAATTGATCGTTTACGCTGGCTCCATATTCGCCGTCTCGGAGGAATATGGAGAGCTTCATGGCGTTTCTCCTCACCGGGGCGATCTTTTGATCCCCCGGCTTTTGTCCCGCCCCTTCGACAGCGCGTTATTCTGCGGTTTCCTCGGCGTGGCCGGTCTGCTCCTGCTCGCCGAGGCGGCGGGCCGGCTCGGGTTCGTTTCCACCGTGCAATTCCCGCTCGCCTCCACCGTGCTGGTCGCCGCGGCCGGGCTGGCGGCCGATCAGGAATTCCTGCTGGACGTCGGCGCCACCTTCGCGGCGTGGGCGCTGGGATTGTCGCTGACCGTGGCGTTCGCCGTGCCGGCCGGGCTGCTGCTCGGCAGCGTGCCGGCGGTGGAGCGGGCGCTGCGGCCGGTGATCGAGTTCCTGCGGCCGATCCCGTCCGTGGCGCTCATCCCGCTCGCGGCGTTCGTGTTCACCGAGCGGCTGGACATGAAGATCGCGATGATCATGTACGCCTCCACGTGGCCGATCCTGATCAACACCATGTACGGCCTGAGAGAGGTCGATCCCCTGGCCAAGGAGACCCTGCGGACGTTCGGGTTCGGCCGGCTGGCGGTGCTGCTGCGGGTCTCGCTGCCGAGCACGGCCCCGTTCATCGCGACCGGGGTGCGGCTCGCCGCCACGATCGCGCTCATCCTGGCCATCAGCACGGAGTTGCTCGCGGGCGGCTCCGACGGGATCGGCGCGTTCATCGTCCTGGCCGGCAGCAGCCCTGACGGGCTCACCCTGACCGTGGCCGCCACCGTCTGGGCGGGGCTGCTCGGCATCGCCACGAACGGCGCGTTCGTCTGGGCGGAGCGGCGCCTGTTCCACTGGCACCCGGGAACGGCCGCATGACCGCGATCCGGCGCGTGCTCGCCCGGCTGGCGAGGCTGTGGGTGGTGCCGCTCGTGCTCCTGGTGTGGGAGCTGGCCACGCGGGCCATGGAGCACCCGTTCTTCCCGCCCCCGTCGGTCATCGTCGGGCACATGCGCGAGCTGTGGTTCACCGGCTCTCCCGCCCGGCTCTGGCTGAACGACACCGCCCTGGCCAACTTCCCGCAGAGCCTCGGGCGGCTGCTGGCGGGCTGGGTGCTGGCCGGGGTGGGCGGGGTGGCGATCGGCGTGGCGATCGGGCGCTCCCCGCTGCTCTACCGCTTCCTCGATCCGATCATCCAGTTCGGCCGGGCGCTGCCCGCGCCGGCGCTGCTGCCGATGTTCCTGGCGCTGTTCTCGACGGGCACGCGCATGCAGATCGCCACGATCACGTTCGGGATCGTGTGGCCGGTGCTGTTCAACGCGGCCGACGGGGCGCGCGGCGTCGAGCCGCTGCATCTGGAGACGGCGCGGGTGTTCGGGCTCACGCGCGGGCAGCGGCTGCTGCGGGTCGTCCTGCCGTCGGCGGCGCCCAAGATCTTCGCGGGGCTGCGGCTCAGCCTGTCGCTGGCGCTGATCCTCATGGTCATCGCCGAGTTCTTCAGCACCGAGGGCATCGGGTTCCAGCTCCGGGCCGCGCAGCGGGCGTTCGACCTGCCGGGCGTGTGGGGAGCGATCGTGCTGCTCGGAATCCTCGGCTATTTGCTGAACCAGGGCTTTCTGCTCCTAGAGAAAAGAGCGCTCACCTGGCATGACGCAAAAATGTAGCGAATCTGAAACGCGATTGGAGTTAGGCTCACAGATCGGCCTTGTCGGACGCATTTACTCCATGAGGAGCGTTCATGTTAGGTTTCCGGCACCTGCCCGCCCTCTGTATCGCGGCCTTGCTCGTCACCGCTTGCGGCGGAGGAGGCGATTCGGCCCCTCAATCCAATGGCCCGGAAAAGACCGAAATCAGGATCGGGATGTTGCCGCTCCCGGAGGTTGCTCCCATTCAGCTCGCCATCGACAAGGGCTATTTCGCCGCCGAAGGGCTCAAGGTACAGACGGAGCTGATCTCGGGCGGCGCGGCGGCGATGCCCGACCTGGTCTCCGGCAAGATCGACGTCCTGCACAGCAACTACGTCTCCGCCCTGCTCGCCTCGGCCAGCGGCACCGTCAAGATCAAGGTCGTCGGCGACGCGTACGCCGCCCAGCCCGGCAACTTCCTGCTCATGACGAAGAAGGACTCGCCGATCACCGAGATCGCCGACCTCAGGGGCAGGACGATCGGCGTGAACACCCTCAACAACATCTCCACCCTCTCCGTGAGCGCCCTGCTCAAGCCCGCCGGGCTGCGGCCGGAGGACGTCAAGTTCGTCGAGCGGCCGTTCCCGGAGATGGCCGGCGCGCTGGAGAGCGGCCAGGTGGACGTCGCGCTCCTGCCCGAGCCGTTCCACCAGGCGGCGGCGAAGACGCTCGGCGCGATCACCCTCAGCGACCTGTTCACCGGCACGCTGGCCGACTTCCCGATCGCCGGCTACCTCGTCACGGAGAGCTTCGCCCAGCAGAACCCCAAGGCCGTCGCCGCGTTCCAGCGGGCCCTGCGCAAGGCGACCGAGCTGGCCCGCTCGGACCTGGCCGAGGTCACCGCCGCGCTGCAGAAGTACACCAAGATCGACCAGGAGACGGCCTCGACGATGAAGCTCGGCGGCTTCTCCACGGCCGTGGATCCGGCGCGGGTGCAGCGGGTGGCGGACCTCATGCTCGAGTTCGGCTACCTGAAGCAGAAGTTCGACGTGAGCACGATCCTCGCCGGAGGCGCCTCCGGCTGACCTCCGCCCGCCGCCGGAAGCGGGCCCAGCAGACCGGCCCGGCCCGCCCGCCGGCGGCTACCCCAGCAGCCCCAGCCGGCGGGCGGCGGCCGCCGCCTGGGTGCGGGTGGAGACGTCGAGCTTGCCGAGGATGTTGGACACGTGCACGCTCACCGTCTTCTGCGCGATGAACAGCCGCTCCGCGATCTCCCGGTTGGTCAGCCCCTCCGCCACCAGCCGCAGCACCTCGACCTCCCGCGCCGTCAGCCCGCCGTCGCCCTGACCGCCGGGGCCGGCGGCACCGCCGAAGCGGGCCCGGCGGCCGAAGTCGAGCAGCGCGTTCTCCAGGGGCGCGGCGCGCAGCTTGCCCGCCGCCTCCCTGGCCAGCTCCCACTCCGTCTGGGCCGCGTCCCGCTCGCCCGCGGCCAGGAGCGCCTCGGCCAGGCGCCACCGGGCCCGCGCGGCCTCGTACACGAACCCGAACTCGAACGCCTCCACCACCCTGCGCCACGACGCCACGTCGAGCCGCCCGTGCACGCGGTGCCACTCGGCCTCCACGCGCAGCGCCCACGCCTTCCCCTCGGGCCCGAGGTGACCGCCGTCGCCCGTGGGCCCGGCCTCGACGGCCTGGCGGGACTGGGCGCGCAGCTCGTCGGCGCCCTCGGTGGTGCCGAGCTCGGCCAGCGCCCACAGCCCGATGGCGGCCATCCGGACGTTGCCGGACTCGCCGTCCATCTGCCCCGCGAGGACCGCGCGTACGTGGTCGAGCGCGGTGGCGGGATCGCCGTGCCACAGCGCGTGCTCGGCCGCCAGCCCTCTCGACATGTACGAGGCCAGCGGATCGGACCAGAAGGGCCGCAGCCAGCTCAGCCGCGACTCGACCGCCGGCAGGCCGCGCGCCACCTCGATGAACAGCGCGAACGACGACAGGATGGCCTCCGGCACCGTGCCGACCCTGGCGCCGAAGCCGCTCGCCACCGCCTCCGCCTGATCCCACTCCCCGGCCACGTAGTGGATCAGGAAGCGCAGGAACCGCAGGTCGGTGCCGTAGGTGCTCCACTTGAGCCCGGTCTCGAACGCCAGGCGGACGCCGTCGTCGGCCACCTCCGCGGCGTGCGCGAGCAGCCCCTGCTCGTAGTGGATGCGGGCGTGGTGGAAGCGAGCCCGCAGGTCCATGGCCAGGTCGCCGGTGGGCCCGGCCATGGCCGCGTCGACCAGCTCGTGGGCCTGGTGCAGGTCGCCGCGCAGCTCGACCAGCGTGGCCAGCGTGAGCATGGCGCCCACCTCGGCGTCTCTGACCCCGGCCGCGCGGGCGGTCTCCAGCGCCTTGGTGGCCCGGGCCTCGACCTCGCGGTGCCGCCGGCCCCACAGCAGCGTGCGGGCGTGGGTGGCCATGGCGCGGGCGAGCGTCACCTGGTCGCCGGCGCTCTCCACCGCGCGCTCGGCCGCCGCGACCGCGCCCTCCGCGTCGTCCGACTCGTACAGGTAGTAGGCGAGCCGCTCGCTCACCTCGGACGTCTGCGGCAGCACGCGGAGCTGCACCACGGCGCGGTGCTTGTCGCCGCTGTCGGCGGCCATGACGGCGCTGCGGAAGGCCAGCTCCACGCGGCTCTCCCCGGCCAGCCGCTCGGCGTCGTCCACCCGGTCCCACAGGCCGAGCGCGCGGTCGTAGTGGCTGTGGGCCTCGGCGGGCGCGCCGACCCGCTCGGCCTGCCTGCCCGCCTCGGCGGAGGCCGCCAGCGCCCCGGCCAGGTCGTGACCGGCGAGGTGGTGGTGGGCCAGCTCCGCGGGCGAGGTGAGCAGGCGGGCGAAGGCGGCGTGCAGCCTGGTGCGCTCGCCGGGCAGCAGGTCGGTGTAGACGGCCTCCTGGAGCAGCGCGTGGCGGAAGGCGTAGCCGTGCCCCCGCACCTTGAGCAGCCCGCGCGAGACGATCTCCCTGACCGCCTCCTCGAACTCGGCCAGCGGCAGCCCGGCCACCTCGCGCAACAACTCGTCCTCGACGCGGCGACCGGCCACGGCGGCGGCCCGCAGCACCCGCTGCCCGGCCTCCGACAGCACCTCGACCCTCGACATGAGCAGGCTGGCCAGCCCGTCGGGCAGGCTGTCGCCCTCGGCCATGGCCGCGTACAGCTCCTCGGCGTAGAAGGGGTTGCCGTCGGCGCGGGAGACGATGAGGCCGAGCCCCTGGGCGTCCACCTCGCCCAGGGTGGCGACGTAGTCGGACATCTCGCCCGGGTGCAGCGGCCCCAGCTCCACGCTCATCACGGTGGGCAGGCGCTTCAGCTCGGCCAGCACGGACCGCAGCGGGTGGCGGCGGTGCAGGTCGTCGGTGCGGTAGGTGCCGACGACGCAGACACGCTCGCTCTGCACCATGCGGCTGAGGAAGACCAGCAGGTCGCGGGTGGAGCGGTCGGCCCAGTGCAGATCCTCGATCACGAACAGCACCGGCTGCACGTCGGCGAGCAGGCCGAGCAGCGAGCCGAACAGCCGCTGCTGGGTGAGCCCGGCCGAGGGCGCGCTCTCCGTGCCCGGCAGGAGCTGGCCCAGCATGGGATGGCCGGCGGCCGCCTCGCGCACGGCCGGCTCCGCGCCGCGCAGGGCGTCGGCCAGCGGCAGGTACGGCAGCGCGTCACCGAGCTCGGCACACTGCCCGACCAGCACGTTGAACCCGCGCTCGCGGGCCTCGGCGGCCAGCTCGGTGATCAGCCGGGTCTTGCCGATCCCGGCGTCACCGCCGACGAGCGCAACCCCCGCCATGCCGTCGCCGGCGGCGGCCAGCACTCGCACCAGCCCTGCCAGCTCCGCGGATCGCCCGACAAGAAGACCGTTCACGCCTGAAACTATGCCAGAGCGGACCGACAACCCATTGGTCCGGGAAACCGGCGGGGAATTGGCCCTCTTCGACATACCAAGACCATCCTACGCTGCTCTTTCGTGATATCTCCCGCCACGTTCGCGCTCTTCCTCACAACCTCGGCCTTGCTCGTCGTCATCCCGGGGCCGAACCACCTCTACATCACCGCCAGAGGGCTCTCCCAGGGCAGGGTGGCGGGCCTCGTCAGCGCGCTCGGCGTCGAGATCGGGACGCTGGTGCACATCGCGGCCGCCGCCGCGGGCCTGTCGTACGTGATCGCCCGGTCCGCCACGCTCTACACGGTGATCAAGTGGGCCGGCGTCGCCTACCTCGTGTACCTGGGGATCCGCGCGTTCACCGGCAGGCAGGGCGCGGCGGGGCGGCCGGAGCCGCAGCCGCTGCGCAAGGTGTTCCTCGAAGGCGTGCTGGTCAACGTGTTCAACCCCAAGACCCTGCTGTTCTTCCTGGCGCTCCTGCCGCAGTTCGTGCGCCCGGAGTCGGGCTCGCCGGCGCTCCAGGTGGTGGTGTTCGGCTGCACGCTGCTGCTCCTGGGGCTGATCTCCGACATCGTGTACGCGCTCACCGCCGGCGCCCTGGGCCGCCGCCTCGACCGCGCGGCCAGGAGCCTCCGGTACGTGAGCGGCGTCGTCTATCTCGGGCTCGGCGTGTTCACGGCGTTCACCGGGAGACAATGAGCCGCATGGCGCCGAGGAAGCAGCAGGAGATCTTCGATGCGACGTTGCGGCTGGTCGCCGAGAGGGGCTACGACGGGCTGACCGTGGAGGGGGTCGCCGAGCGCTCGGGCGTCAACAAGACGACGATCTACCGGTGGTGGCCGTCGAAGGCGGCGCTGCTGGGGGCGGCGCTGGTCGAGTCCGACGTGCTCGGCTTCGACAGCCCCGACACGGGGAGCCTGCGCGGCGACCTGGTGGCGCTGGTCGAGGGGGTCAGGCGGCTGCTCACCGAGCCTCCGGGCAGCGACATCGCGGTGGCCGCGCTCGGCGCCGCCGTACGCCATCCCGAGCTGGACGCGCGGCGCTTCTTCGCCGACCGGTTCGCCAGGGAGCGGGAGATCTTCGAGCGCGCGGTGGGCAGGGGCGAGCTGAAGGCGTCGGCGGACCCGATGCTGATCGTGGACCTGCTGGCGGGCGCCGTGTGGATGCGGTCGGTCTTCCGCGGGTTGCGGGTGGACGACGACTTCGCCACCGAGGCGGTCTCGGCTCTTCTCGACGGCATCTAATAGCGGACCGTTTCTATGACGGTCGGCATCGGTAATATCACCAGTCATGCTCGTGATCCATTGATCCCGGTTATCCCCTGTGCGAAGGTCGCGGCACCGAGTCGAGCGACCCCCAGGAGGATTCATGAAGCTCGGGCAGCTCATCCGACGCGTCACCGCGGCCGGGGCCGGGATCGTGATGGCCGGCGCGATCCTGACCGTGCCGGCCGCTCCCGCGCACGCGGCCCCCGGCGGCTCAGGCCCCTATCCGGCCGACTACGAGACCACCCTGCGCCTGCCCCGCCACACGATCTACCGCCCGGCCACCCTGCCCACGGGAGTGCTCCTGCCCATCGTGGCCTGGGGCAACGGGGCCTGCCGCGCCGACGGCACCTGGTTCGAGCTCTTCCTGAAGGAGCTGGCCTCCCACGGCTTCCTGGTCATCGCCAACGGACGCCCCGGGGGCACCGGCTCCACCGACGCCGACATGCTCATCGACGCGATCGACTGGGCCGTCGCCGAGAACAGCCGGCTCGCCAGCAGGCTCCGGGGCCGGATCGACACCACGAAGATCGCGGTGATGGGCCAGTCCTGCGGCGGGCTGGAGGCATACGAGGTGTCGGATGATCCGCGCGTCACGACAACTGGTATCTGGAACAGCGGCATCATGAGCGCGCTGGACAAGGCCCAGCTCTCCCGCCTGCACGCGCCCATCGGCTACTTCATCGGCGGCCCCAGCGACATCGCCTACCAGAACGCACTCGACGACTGGAACCGCCTGCCCGCCGGGCTGCCCGCGTTCATGGGCAACCTGGACGTCGGGCACTTCGGCACCTACTCCCAGCCCAACGGCGGCGAGTTCGGCCGGGTCGGGGCGCTCTGGCTGAAGTGGCAGCTCAAGGGCGACGCCGCGGCCAGGGCCGCGTTCGTGGGCCCGGACTGCGGGCTCTGCTCGGGCCCCTGGCAGGTCAGGCAGAAGAACCTCTCCTGAGCGGCTAGAGCGACAGCGCGGCCGGGATGCGGTCGAGGACGGGGTGCGGCACCAGCCCGTACGCGTAGAAGTCCACCGCCAGCGCCCCGGCCGCCTTGGCCCCCCGCGCCTTGGCCACCAGCCGGTCGACGGAGTCGCTGTCGGGATGGCCGGGCCGCAGCACGGCCCGCACCTCGCGGTCCTTGCCCACCGAGCGCAGGTAGGCCCCCACGTCGTCGGCCACCCGCGCCGCGTCACGCGCGTAGGCCAGCACCCCGAACGCGGGCACGAGGTCCCCCAGCGCCACCAGGTCCACCCCGAGCTGCCAGGCGTCGTGCGCGGCCAGCCCGGGCGTGGGCAGCCCGTCGGTGTAGCCCTTGACCGCCCCCGTCGAGTCGATGAACACCAGCTTCGAGCCCTCGTCGGCGACCGCCGAGGCCACCTCCGACACCAGCGTCGTCACCGTCTCGGAGCGGGCGCGGGCGTAGGCGACGACGTCCGGCCCCGCGTAGGCGGTCAGCGCCGCCCTGGTGACCTCGCCCTGCGCCGGCGGGTCGCCGTCGAAGACGCCGCCCACGATCCGCGCGCACTCCTCGCGCGCCACCTCCGCGTTGACGCCCAGGTCGGTGGCCCGGCGCATGCAGTAGTCGCAGAAGCACAGCGCGAACAGGTAGGCGTCCATCGGCCCGAGCGGCACGAACGAGCGCTGCGGCTTGAGCGGCCTGAAGTGCAGCGACTCGGCCACCACGCTGTCGACCCCGAGCCTGGCCACCGCCCTGGCCAGCGCGACGGCGTAGTCACGCACGTCGGGGTGGGCGGGGCACAGGTCGGTGAGCGAGCCGCGGTCGCCGAAGCAGTCGCGCACGGTCACGTCGGGATGTTCGGTGCCGAGCGTGGCGTTGCGCAGGAAGACGGTCCAGCCGTGCAGCTTCATGGACCGTTTCGCGCACGCCTCGCGGAGCCCGTCGAAGGCGTCCGCGTAGCCGGGCACGGGAGCCAGCCGGAGCCCGTCGAACAGCTCGGGCGGCGGGGTGAAGTGCGCCCCGTCGTGGCGGATCGTCAGCCGGGACAGCCCGTGCGGGGTGACGTCGCGGGAGGCGTGGTGCACCGCGCCGACGGTGATGCCGGACACGCCGTAACCGCTGACCCTGTCGAGCACCCGCTCGACGCCCTCGCCGCGCAGGTCCTCGACGAAGACGTACACCGAACTGTCCACACGCAGACCTTAAGCGCTCTTGTACGCGACGAAGTCGATCTCCACCAGGATGTCCATCAGGTCGGACCCCACCGTGGTGCGCACGGGGTAGGGCTGGTTGAAGTACGACTTGTACACCTCGTTGAACGCGGCGAAGTCGCGCTTGAGGTGCTGCAGGTGCACCGTGGCCTTGACCACGTCGTCGAAGCCGAGGCCGTGGGCGGCCAGGATGGCGCCGAGGTTCTGCATGGTGCGGTGCGTCTGGGCGGCCACGTCGTCGCCGACGAGCTCGCCGGTCTGCGGGTCGAGCGGGCCGGCGCCGGAGGTGTAGACGAAGTCGCCCACGACGATTCCCTGCGAGTAGGCGCCGATGGGGGCGGCGCCCTCCGTGGTCCGGAGCTCCTTTTTCACTGAATCTCCCTAGAAATTCGTGCTTATCGTGCCAACGACACGGTAGTCCCGGTCCACCAGCGGCAGCACGCGCCACTTGTCGAACGCCGTGCAGGGATGGGAGATGCCGAACGCCAGCAGGTCACCGGGCTTGAGCCCGGTGGCACGGACCACGGTGTGCTGATCCTGCATCTTCACGATCGTGACGCCGCCGCGGCGCGGGATCGGCAGCCCCTCGTCGTACGGCGCGTCACGCTTGCCCATGCCCACGATGGCCAACCCCGGCTCGGGCACCGACAGCACGTGCGCCCACACCTCCAGGGCCGGGCGCAGCTCCCCGTCGATGCGGTTGAACGGCGTGCGCTCGCGGTAGTAACCGTCGTCGTGGGTGACGTAGGCGCCGCTGCGCAGCAGGATCCTGGCCTGCGTGGCGACCAGCTCGCGGCCGATCACGTCGAACCACTGGCTGCCGCCCACGGTGAGGTAGGGGTTCTTGACGCGGACGTGCTCGACGGCCTCCTGCAACGCGGCCAGGTACTTGCGCACCTCGTCGGCCGTGCGCAGCCCGCCCTCGTAACCGGCCACCCCGGCCAGCTCGACGCCGGGCGTGGCCTGCGCGTACGAGGCCACCTCCAGCAGCGCGCCGAGCGTCCTGCAGCCGGCCCGCCCGCCCTCGTGCCCCAGCTCCACCAGCACCCGGAACGGCCGGGAGCCGGCGTGCGCGGCGAGGATGTCGATCCCCGTCGTGGAGTCGGCGAAGCTGAGGAACTCGAAGCCCGGATCCCGCTCCAGCTCGTGCGCGGCCCAGGTGAGCCCGGCGGGATCGACGACCTGGTTGGCCACCAGGACGCGACCGACCCCGAACGCCCTGACCGCCTCCGCCTGGCGGGGCGTGGCGACCGTGAGCCCCCACGCGCCGGCCGCGAGCTGCCTCGCGGCGATCTCGGCGGACATGTGCGTCTTGGCATGGGGCGCCAGCTCCATGCCGTGGTCGCGGACGAAGCCCGCCATCGTCGAGACGTTGTGCTCCAGCGCGTCCCGGTGCACCACCATGGCGGGAAATTCGAGCCCGCCGTCGAAGACCGACTGGCCGAGGATCGCCGGCACAACACCCCCTCTGATTCCGGCTCCGACCTTATCGCTCACGAGGGCCGCAGCGCGCGCCCCGGCGTGGCACCCGTGAGCTCGCCGCCGGCCAGCACGCGCACGCCGGACACGAGCACGTCGTCGACCCCTTCGGCGAGCGTGCGCGGCGCCGGATAGGTGGCCAGGTCACCCACCGTGGCCGGGTCGAACACCACCACGTCGGCGGCGAACCCGCGCCGCAGCAGCCCCCGGTCCGCCAGCCCGAAGCGCCTGGCGGGATGCGCGGCCAGGTGCACCGCGGCCTGCTCCCACGTCCAGTCGCCCAGCTCCCTGACGTGCCTGCCCAGGAATCTGGCGAACGCGCCGAAGCCGCGCGGGTGCGGGTGGCCGCCCACGTAGATGCCGTCGGAGCCGCCGGTCTGGGAGGGGTGGCGCAACATCCGGCGTACGGACTCCTCGCCCTGCGGCCCCTCGTCGGGACGGGCGATGACGACCCCGGCCTCCAGCCGCGTCTGCGCCAGGAGGCGTCGGCAGAACGCGGCCGGCCCGGCCCCCGCCCGCTCGGCCGCGGCCACCATCGTCAGCCCCTCGGCCCACTCCGCGCCGGGCGCGTGCGAGATCGTCAGCCTCGGCCAGAGCGCGGCCTGGGTCGGCCACCACGCGTCCAGCGCGTCGGAGGCGATCATCTCCAGCGCGGCGTCCGTGTCGGCGCCCGGCACCGACGGCGGCAGCGCGACCATCGCCAGGATCGTGTTGCCGCGCAGGTAGGGGTAGGTGTCGAAGGTGAGGTCCACGCCCTTGCCCAGGGCGTCCTCGACCAGCGGCAGCAGCACGCCCGCCGGCCCGTGCAGGTGCGAGACGTGCACGGCCGCGCCCGAGCGCTCGGCGATCTCCACCACCTCGGCCATCCCCACGCCGGCCCGCTCGCCGTAGGAGCGCATGTGGGTGACGTACGGCAGGCCGCCGAGTGGCTCGCACAGGGCGGCCAGCTCCTCGGCGTCGGCATAGCGGCCCGGCAGGTACTCCAGCCCGGTCGACAGCCCGACCGCGCCCTCGGACAGCCCGCGCTCCACGCGGCGCAGCATGCCCGCCACGTCGTCAGGCCCGGCCCGATCGGGCGAGGGGCCCATGACGTCGTAGCGGATCGTGCCGTGCGGCAGCAGGTACGCGGTGTTCACCGCCACCGCCCTGTCGTAGCCGGCCAGCAGGCCGGCGACCGTCAGCGGCCCGTCCGCCAGGGCCGCCCAGGGGGCGCCGTTGACCGCCGCGAAGTACCGCGAGGCGTAGGCCACGGTCTCGGCGGAGCCGGGCGCGAACGACAGCCCGTCCTGCCCCAGCACGAACGTCGTGACCCCCTGCCGCAGCGCCGCCCGCTGCACTCCGGCGTCGAACACGGCCGCGTCGCCGTGCGCGTGGCAGTCCACGAAGCCCGGCGCCACGAGCCGGCCCGCCGCGTCGATCACCGTGCCCGCCCGCGCGCCGCCGAGCCTGCCGACGGCCGCCACCCGGTCGCCCGAGATCCCCACGTCCGCCCGGTACGGCGGGGCGCCCGTGCCGTCGAGCACCCGCCCACCGCTGATCACTATGTCGAAGGTCACTCCTGGATTTAATCAGGGACGGGAACGACCGCCCTGGGACCGCAGGCGGACGTATCGCGCACGGGCCGCTCGGCCAGCACGTCGCGGGCCTGCGAGCGGGCCAGGTTCCAGCCGTTCCACGGGTCGGGGCGGTCCAGCCCGTTGGCCTCCACCACGGCCGACAGCACGCAGCTCCGCTGCGGCTCCGGCAGCCGGTCGAGGGCGGGCACCGCCTCCGCCCCCAGGTCGCCGAGGTAGTCGGAGTCCATCTTCGCGGGGCCGCGCACCTCAAGCTGCGTCTGCGCGACGCGCAGATCGGGGTTGACGAGCGCGAACGCGCCCAGGCTGAGCGCGGTGACCAGCACGATCGTACGGGGCAGCCAGCCGGAGCCGCGGCCCGTCAGCCGCGCCGCGCCCGCCAGCAGCACCAGCGCGAACAGCGCGCCCAGCCACCACACCGTGGCCTGCACCGACAGCCGCAGGCGGGACAGGCCGTAGGCGTCGGTGTAGAGGTTCATGCGGTGCAGCGCCGAGGCCAGCACCACCATGGTCAGCCCGCAGAGCACGCCGAGCAGCACGGCCAGCAGCCAGCGCTCGCGCCGCTCCACCTTGAGCAGCCCGGCGGCCACCGCCACGATGGCCAGCACGAACACGCTGACCACCACGAGCTGGAAGAAGCCCTGCCTGGCGTACTCGGCGTAGGTCAGCCCGGCCGTCTTCAGCACCAGCGTGTTCCCGCCGAACAGCGCCGTGATCTGCACCGCCACGAACGCGGCGAACAGCAGGTTCACCGCCGACAGGGGCAGCGCCCAGATGCTGGTGCTCACCCGGAGCTTCATCTCCGGCCCCACGGGATCCACCACGGGCCGCAGCGCCACCAGCACGACCGCGGCCAGCAGCACCGCGAACAGCGCGAACAGGAAGATCCGCGCCGGCGCCGACTCGGCCCAGTCGGGGGTGGTGGTCAGCCGCTCCACGTACGAGGCGAACACCGCGTCCGCCGAGGCGAACAGCAGCCCGAACACCAGCAGCAGCACCGCCGTGATGCCCAGCGCGACCATCATCGGCAACACCCGCCGCCTGGCCGTCAGCCGCTTGAGCGGCTGCGCCAGGAACCACGGCACGGGCCCGAGCGCCAGCAGCACGGACACGCCGCCCCTGATCACGCCCAGCCAGCCGGCGCCCGCGCCGGAGACGGCCAGCGCGCCCAGCCCGGCCCCCGCCACGAGCAGGATCCCGACCAGCCAGTCCGCGTCGCGCACCGCCGCCATCGAGATCAGCCAGTACGCCGTCACGCCGAACGCCACCGTCCACGGCGTCATCCGCCGCAGCACGGCCGGCAGCGCCGCCGCGCCCAGCACCATCGCGACCAGCACGATCCCGAGCCCCACCTGCGCCTCGGGCAGCGCCACCGCCGCGAACACCCCGGCCCCCGCCGCGGCCGGCAGCAGCCATCTGGGGGGGTCGGGCAGCTCGGGCCTGGGGAACAGCGGGGGCGGCACGTACGGCGGGACCGGCCCCGACTGGCTCCGGTACGGCACCGTCGCCTGGTACGCCGCGGCCGCCGCCCTGCGTCCCGAACCGGCGCCCATGGCCGCGCCCACGGCTCCCAGGACCGCGGTGCAGCCGACGAACGTCAGCAGGGCCATCCCGTCGCCCAGGGTCACGCTGACGAGCACGGCGGCGAACATGCCCACCATGAACCCGACCAGCAGCCCGATGACGCCGCCCCCCAACATCCTGGCCAGGCTGTTGGCCGGGCTGGGCGGCTGGGGCGGCGGCCCGTACATCCCCGGCCCCGCCCCCGCCCCCGGCCCGCCGAACCCGGCCCCACCCGGTCCGACACCACTCGCCCCGGCAGGGACGACGGCCCCGCCACTCGCACCTGCCAACGCGCCACTCGCCGCAACGCCACTCGGCGCGACGCCGGTGATCGGGGGGCCGCTCGCTGCGGTGGCGGCGGCCGGGACGCCTTCGCCAGGCGTCAGGTGCGCCGCGCCACTCTTGTCGGCAGCCGATAGGGCGATGTCACCGGACATCGCCGCCGCGCCGACGGGAACGCCCTGGCCGGCCCCGATGCCCTGGCCGGCTGGGACGCCCTCGCCGGTGGGCTGCCCCGCCACGCCCGGCGCCGGGGCAACCACAGGGGCGTCACCGGGCGCCGTCTGCGACGCCGGGGTCCCGGCGGAAGCGCCGCTCGCCGGGCCGGCACCCTCCGCCGGGCCCGTGTCCGGCGCGGCGACGGCACCGAGTGCGGGGACGCCCCCCGCCGCAAGCCCGGGCGCGACCCCCGCCACGAGCCCGGGGGCGGCGTCCGCGGAGGTGCCCGCGCCGCGGGCGTCGTCCACGCCACCGCGCTCCGCCCGCCCGTCATCCCCCGTCCCGTGCCCGTGACCGGCCTCCAGCGACACGTCCGCCATCGTCGTCCTCCCTGGTAAGTCGACGACCATCCGGCAGCCGGAACAGTCGTCGATCCGAATGGATCCCCCGTGCAACTCGACGATCTCCTTCACGATGGCCAGCCCCAGCCCCGCACCCCCCGAGTCCGCCGCGCGCCCCGAATCCAGCCGCGAGAAGCGTTCGAAGACCCGCCCCCTGGCCGAGGACGGGATGCCCGCCCCCTGGTCGGAGACGACGATCCGCACCCCGGCCCCCTCGGCCGCGCCACCGACGGTCACCACCCCGCCGGCGGGGCTGTGGCGTACGGCGTTGTCCAGCAGGTTCGCCAGGACCTGGGCCAGCAGGTCGGGGTCGGCGAGGACCACCAGGTCGCCGGGGACCGACGGCCGGATCAGCACGTCCTCGCGCGCCAGCGACGCCTCGCGCACCGCCTGCTCGATGAGCGGCGCCAGCTCGACGGCCTCGGCCTCGATGAGGCGCGCGCCGGAGTCGAGCCGCGACAGGTCGAGGAGCTGGGCGACGAGGCGGCCGAGCCGCTCGGTCTGGGCGAGCGCGGTGCGCATGGTGACGGGGTCGGGCGCGGAGACGCCGTCCACGACGTTCTCCAGGACGGCGCGCAGGCCGGTGATGGGGGTGCGCAGCTCGTGGCTGACGTTCGCGACGAGCTCGCGCCGCTGCCGGTCCACCTCGCCGAGGTCGGCCGCCATCGCGTTGAACGCCCTGGCCAGCTCGCCCACCTCGTCCCGCGAGGTGGCGCTGACGCGCAGCGTGTAGCTGCCCTTGGCGATGGTCTGGGCGGCGCTGGCCATCTGGCGCAGCGGCTTGGTCATGCCCATGGCCAGCACCTGCACCATGATCAGCGCCAGGATCACGGCGACCGCGATCCGCACCTCGCGGGAGAAGCCGGAGTTGAGGCCTACCTCGTTCACCACGAACGCGGTGCCCACGGCCAGCACGATCACGATGCCGAGCTTGACCTTGATCCGGCCGAGGAAGTCCAGCGGGTTCATCGTCGCGCCCCTATCGCCGTACGAGGGCGTAGCCGACGCCGTGCACGGTGCGTACGACGTCGGAGCCCAGCTTGCGGCGCAGTGCCCGGACGTGGCTGTCCACGGTCCTGGTGGCCGCCGCCTCGGAGAAGCCCCAGACGTCGGACAGCAGGCGGTCGCGCTCGAAGACCTGCCCGGGCCGCTCGGCCAGGCGGCGCAGCAGGTCGAACTCGGTCCTGGTGAGCTGCGCCTCGGCCCCCCGCACGAACACGCGGCGGGCGGCGGTGTCGATCTCGACCTCGCCGACCCTGATCACGGTGTCCTCGGCGGCGAGCTGGGCCGCCCGCTCCACCCGCCGCAGCAGCGCGTGAATCCTGGCGACCAGCTCGCGCATGCTGAACGGCTTGGCGAGGTAGTCGTCGGCCCCGACGCCGAGCCCGACGAGCACGTCCGTCTCGTCGCCGAGCGCGGTCAGCATGAGCACGGGCACCGGCCTGGCGGCCTGCATCCTGCGGCACACCTCCAGGCCGTCGAGCCCGGGCAACAGTCGGTCGAGGATCACCAGGTCCGGTTCCGCGTTGCCGTACTGGACGAGCGCGTCCTGCCCGTCGCCCGCCACCCTGACGTCGAAGCCTTCGGCCGCCAGGCGGTTGCGCACGGCCAGCGCGATCGTCACGTCGTCCTCGACCACGAGGATGCGTCGCTGCTCTGCCACGTACGAAGCCTAGAAGCGCGCCGTGCAGACGACACTCCCAAATTCGTGCACATACCGTGCAGACTTGGCCCGTGAACACCGCCGCATACCTCCGCCGGCTCGGCCTGCCCGGCCTGCTCACCGCCCCCATCAGCGCCGAGACGTTGCGTGCGCTGCACGCCGCGCACGTCGAGAGGGTCTCGTACGAGGCGCTGGAGATCTGGCTCGGCCGCGCCACGACCGTCGATCCCCTCGAGTCCGCCGAGCGCATCATCGGGGGCCGCGGCGGCTACTGCTACCACCTGAACGGCGCCTTCTCCGCGCTCGCCCTGGCCCTCGGCTACGACGTGACCCGGCACCGCGGCGGCGTGCAGCCCCGTGGCGCGGAGCCCGGCGTCTCGGGCAACCACCTGGTGCTCACCGTGCGCGGCCTGCCCTCGGACGCCAACCCGGGCGGCGAGTGGCTGGTGGACCTGGGGCTCGGCGACGCGCTGCACGAGCCGCTGCCGCTGGTCGCGGGCACGTACCGGCAGGGCCCCTTCGTGTACGCGCTGCGGCCGTCGGAGGTCGCGCCCGGCGGGTGGCGGTTCGACCATGATCCGAGTGGATCGTTCGAAGGCATGGACTTCGGCCTGGAACCGGTGGGGATGTCGTCGTTCGCCGACAAGCATGTGGAGCTGACCACGTCCCCCACGTCGGGGTTCGTGCGGGTGGCGACGGTGCAGCGGCGCGACGCGTACGGCGTGGACAGCCTGCGCGGGCTGGCCCTGACGCGCCTGGGCAGGGGCGCGCACTCGGTCACGCTGGGCACGGCGCGCGACTACTACGCGGCGCTGGCGGACGTCTTCCTGCTGCCGCTCGACGACGTGAGCGACGGTGAGAAGGACAAGCTCTGGCGCAAGGTGCACGAGGCGCACGAGAGCTGGCTGGCGGGCGGCTCGGCATGATGTCGGCGTGCGTGTCCCATGGGTGAGAGCAGGAAGCTGAGCGGCCGCTACCGGCTGCTGAACCCGCTGGGCGCCGGGTCCGTGCGCCTGGCCTTCGACGAGGCGGAGCACCGTGACGTCGCGGTCAGGGAGCTGCGGGTGCCGCCGGAGCTGCGCGAGTCCGCGCTGTTCGAGGCGCGCAGGGCCACGGGGCTGCGGCACCCGTCGGTCGTGCGCGTGCTCGACGTGCTGATCGAGGGCGGCGTGCCGTGGCTGGTCATGGAGTTCGTCTCGGGGGTGTCGCTGGAGCAGGCCGTGCGCTCGCGCCGCCCGCTGCCGGTCGCGCAGGCGGCCAGGGCCGGCGTCTGCGTCCTGTCGGCGCTGACCGCCGCGCACGGGGCGGGCATCGTGCACGGCCGGGTCGATCCGGGGAACGTGCTGCTCACCGCGACCGGGCGGGCGGTGCTGGCCGGATTCGGCGCCCCGAGTCTCAGCATGCTGCCCTCGGCCGACCTGTGGTCGCTGGCCGCCACGATGCACTTCGCCGTCGAAGGCCGGCCGCCGGGTCAGGTGCCGGCGGCGGGGGCCGACCCGTTCAGGTCGCTGATCAGGGCGATGCTGCATCCGGCGGGGCCGCCGCCGGTGGAGGTGGTGCGCGAGACGCTCGACCGGCTGGCCGTGGACCGGCCGCTGGACGCGGTGGTCGAGGCGTCGGGCCCGCTGCCGCCCGCGCGGGTGGCCGCGATCGGGCTGGCCGTGCTCGACCGGCTGGTGGCGTGCGGCGCCTTCCACGGCGGGGTGCAGCCGGGGAACGTGCTCGTCGACGATTCCGGGAGGGCCCGGCTGACGCCGCTGCTGAGGTCGGGAACGCTCCCGGCCTACACGGCCCCGGAGGGCGCCGCGACGCGGGCCGCGGATCTGTGGTCGCTCGGCGCCACGCTCTTCACCGCCGTGGAGGGCTCCCCGCCCGCGCCGGGCGCGCCGCTGACCAGGGCGGGAGCGCTGGCCCCCGTGCTCTTCAGGCTGCTGTCGGGCGATCCCGCGCACCGCCCCACCATGGACGAGCTGCGCCGGGAGCTGCTCGCGGTCGCCACCGGGAGGGCTTGACGGCCCGCACAACAATTGCGATACATCGCGACCTGGAACCTCGTGGCGGGTTCACACGTTGGACAGGCGACGCACAATGTGGGAGAGGCGGGGCGCGCGCTCCGCGTTCGGAGGATGTTGAGGATGTCGCCAATACAGAAGTACGCGATTGGCGCAGGCGTCGCGGTCCTGCTCTCGTGGATCATCTTTCCCGGTTGGGTCACCCTGCTGGTCGTCCTCGGCGTGATCGCCGCTCCGGTGGTCGGTTACCTGATGCTCGACCCGTCGCAGCGTGAGCGGCTCAAGCGGGCCCGCAGGCGCGGCATCGGCCACTGAGCCGGCCACCGGGCCCTGCCGCTTCGCGGCGGGGGCCTCAGGCCTCCGCCGCGGCCAGCGCGGCCTGCACGCGCTGGGTCACCCTTCTCTCCACGTAGAAGGACAGGAACGGCACCGTGCCGCCCAGCATGATGCCCGCCATGTACGGCCACGACCAGCGTGCCTTCATGCCCAGGTTCATGACCGCGATCAGATAGATCATGTAGAGCCCGCCGTGGATGGGGGCGATCGTCTGCGACAGGGACGGCTCACCGAAGCCGTACCTCAGCACCATGCCCACGCAGAGCACGAGCAGCATGACCCCGACCACGTACGCGAGCGCCCGGAAGGGCTTGAGAGCCGATTCCACCGTTAACCTTCCAGAACCATCTCAGGGGACGACTTGCCGCGGTCCCGGTCGCTTCGCACGGCGTCGCGCACGAAGTGGAACCACATGAAGACGGCGAATCCAGCGAAGATCCACCAGTTGGCGGCGTATGCCAGGTTACGCCACGTCAGCGTGCCCCCGACCACCGGCGCGGGCACCTTGACCTGCGTCAACGAGCCCGAGGCCGGCTGCGCGACGAGGTAGCCGGTGCGGACCTGCTGCCCGGTCCACAGGTTGACCAGCTCGCCCGTGGACACCGTCTGCACCTGCCCGGCGGGCAGGCCCTCCGCGCGCCGCTGCACGCTGTCGGTGCCCTGCTGCGGCCGCAGCCGCCCGGACACCGTGACCCGGCCCTGCGGCACGGCCGCGACGCCAGGGTCGCCGGCCTCGGCCGCCCAGCCGCGCACGACCGGGATGAGCGTGCCGTCGTCGAGCCTGATCGGCGTGAGCACCCAGTAGCCGTGGTCGCGCGAGACGTTGCCGCCGGGGGCGTCGACGTCGGCCCGCCGGTCGGCGACCAGGAGCTGGCGATCGGCCTCGTAGACGCCCTCGGCCGTGACCCTGCGGCCCACGAACTCGCCGCTCAGCTGGGCGCCCGGCCTGGCGAGCGTGGCGACCGCGACGGGCTCGGGGTCGGTGGAGACACGCGGCTTGCCCGAATCCTGGAAGACGCCGAGCTGCCAGCGGCCGAGCAGGATGAACGCCACGAGGACCCCGATCGTGAGCAGGTGCAGCCCCATGAGGCGCGGCGAGAACAGGGTCCTGAGCATGACTCAAAGCTATCCGGCAGGTGGAGTGGTCCCCTAATCAGCCCATGACTATGGATCCCACCAAAAGACGCAAACGTCGCAGGCGCGCACGCTAGGCTGCTGCCCATGTCTGACCAGCACATCGACCCGGCGGGCAACACCCAGGCCTTCCGCGCGTTCGCCAACGCGCGCGAGCAGGAGGCCTCGGCCAAGCCGAAGAAGTCGCCCCTCGTGCCCATCATCGCGGTCGTGGCCGCCATCGTGATCATCGGCGTCGCCGCCTTCCTGCTGCTCCGGTAAGACAGCCGGCTGCTTCACCCGCCGCGGAGGCCGTGGCGGGTTTTCGTCGTTCCCGGGAGGAGCTACATTGGACTAATCGTCCAATAAGCCTGGGAGGAGCTCGTGGGTGAGCCAGGGATCGTGATCGTCGGGTCCGGATTCGCCGGGATCTGCATGGCCGTCAAGCTCAAACAGGCCGGCTACCACGACTTCGTCATCCTGGAGAAGGCCGGGGAGCTGGGCGGCACCTGGCGTGACAACACCTATCCCGGCTGCGCGTGCGACGTGCCGTCCCACATGTACTCGTACTCGTTCGAGCTGAACCCGGACTGGTCGCGGATGTTCTCGCCGCAGGAGGAGATCCAGGCGTACCTGCGGGCCTGCGCCGCCGGGTACGGCGTCACCCCCCACCTCCGGTACGGCAAGCACGTCGTCTCGATGGAGTACGACGACGCCGCCAGGTCCTGGACGGTCACCACGGAGGACGGCGACACCCTCCGCCCCAAGGCGGTGGTCTCCGCCATCGGCGCCCTCCACATCCCGAAATTTCCGGAGATAGCGGGGCGCGAGTCGTTCGCCGGCCCTGCCTTCCACTCCGCCGACTGGGACCATTCGGTGGACCTGACCGGCAAGCGCGTGGCCGTCGTCGGCACCGGCGCCTCCGCCGTCCAGTTCGTCCCCCAGCTCGCCCGCACCGCCCGCCACGTCACCGTCTTCCAGCGCACGGCCCCCTGGCTGCACCCCAAACCGGACTTCGCCTTTCCCC
The DNA here is from genome assembly GCF_024172165.1 of Nonomuraea thailandensis. Taxonomy (GTDB): domain Bacteria; phylum Actinomycetota; class Actinomycetes; order Streptosporangiales; family Streptosporangiaceae; genus Nonomuraea; species Nonomuraea thailandensis. Next base: position 8,554,253 of record NZ_JAMZEB010000002.1, read on the forward strand.
CCGCCGCCCGGCGGCTCCTGCGCCTGCCCGGCGCGGCCAGGACCCTGCGCGCCGGCGTCTACTGGGCCCTGGAGACCAGGGCACTCGGCTTCGCCGTGGACCCCCGCCTGATGAAGGCCCACGAGCAGCTCGCGCTGCGGCACCTGCGCGCCCAGGTGGCCGACCCGGAGCTGCGCCGCGCGCTCACCCCCGACTACCTCATCGGCTGCAAGCGCATCCTCATCTCCAGCGACTACTACCCGGCCCTCACCAGGGAGAACGTCTCACTCGTCACCGACCGGATCACCGAGATCCGCGAGCGCTCCCTCGTGGCAGGCACCGAGCACGAGGCCGACGCGATCGTCTACGGCACCGGCTTCAAGGTGACCGACGCGCTCACCGAGCAGCACATCGTCGGCAGGGACGGCCTGAAGCTCCAGGAGGCCTGGCGCGACGGCATCGAGGCCTACCTCGGCATCGCCACCTCCGGCTTCCCCAACCTGTTCTTCCTTCTCGGCCCCAACACCGGGCTCGGCCACAACTCGGTCGTCTTCATGATCGAGTCGCAGGCGCGCTACGTCGTCGAGTGCCTGCGCCTGCTCTCCCGCACCCAGGCCAGGGCCGTGGACGTGCGGCCGCAGGCGCAGCGGGCGTTCAACGACCGGCTGCGGGCCCGGCTCGACCCCCTCGTCTGGAACGCGGGCGGCTGCAGCTCCTGGTACCTGGACGAGCACGGCGTGAACCGGACGATCTGGCCGGGCTTCACCTTCGAGTACTGGGCGCGTACCCGGAAGGTGAAGCCCGGCGCCTACGAGCTCATCTACTAGGCGAGACCACCATCGCGCTGCCGCCGCCGCGCCGGGACGGCTCGGCCACGGCCTGGATCCGGTTCCGGCTCAGGAACTCCAGCGCCGTGGCGGCCCCGATCTCCGGGTTCAGCGCGAAGCTGTGCCCCCTGGCCTCCAGCTCGGCGCGGTGCCGGTCCAGGAACGCCTGCTCGGCCTGCGTCTGCGCGGTGTTGCGCTGGGTGGCGCGCGGCGCGGCGAGCGCGTCGGGCAGGCTCATGCCGAACTCGTACCGGTTGAGCAGGATCTGCAGCACGGTCGTGATGATCGTGGAGCCGCCGGGCGAGCCGGCCGCCAGCACCGGCCTGCCGTGGTCGAACACCAGCGTCGGCGCCATCGACGAGCGCGGCCGCTTGCCGGGGCCCGGCAGGTTCGGGTCGCCGGGGGCGGGGCCGAAGGTGAAGTCGGTCAGCTCGTTGTTGAGCAGCACGCCGCGGCCCGGCACCACGATGCCGTTGCCGCCGGTGGACTCGATGGTCAGGTTGTAGGCGATCACGTTGCCCCAGCGGTCGGCCACCACCAGGTGCGTGGTCTCGGGGCCCTCCTGGGCGACCGGGGTGGCGGCGCCGGTGGGCGGGGCGCAGCCCTCGTACTGGCCGTCGGGCTCGCCCGGCGCGGCCGGATGGGGCATGGCGGTGCCGCCGACCAGGCAGGCCCGCTCCTTGGCGAACCCGTCGGACAGCAGCTCGCGCAGCGGCACGCCGGGGATGTCGCCGACGTACCTGCCGCGGTCGGCGAAGGCCAGCCTGGACGCCTCCAGGTACTCGTGCAGGCCGGCCTGCGGCAGCGCCTCCAGGATGTTCAGCGCCTCGCCGACCGTGGAGCCGCCGGAGGAGGGCGGGGCCATGCCGTACACGTCCATGCCCTTGTAGGAGACCTTGGTGGGCTCGCGCAGGATGGCGCGGTAATCCCGCAGGTCCGACAGCTCCATCAGGCCCGGCCGGACGTTGCGGGTGCTGCCGGGGGTGACCGGCGGGTTCTTGACCGTGCTCACGATCTCCTGGCCGAGGCGGCCGCCGTACAGCCAGCCAGGGCCACGTCTGCCCAGCTCGCGGTAGGTGTCGGCGAGCTCGGGGTTCCTGAAGACCGAGCCGACGGGCGGCGGGGCGCCGTTGGGGAGGTAGAGCTCGGCGGTGGAGGCGATGTCCTTGAAGCGGCCGGCGTTGGCGGCGGTCTGGTCGTAGAACGTCTGGTCCACGACGAAGCCCTTGGACGCCACCTCGATCGCCGGCTGGAGCGCCTGCCTGAGGGAGATCGTGCCGAACCTGCGCAGGGCCAGGTCCCAGTTCGCGACCGTGCCCGGCACGCCCGCCGACAGGCCGCTGGTGACGCCCTCCTCGAACGGCACGCCCTCCAGCGACGTGGAGGTCATGGCGCGCGGGGCGGTCTCGCGGCCGTCGATCGTGAACACCTTGCGCTGCCTGGCGTCGTAGTAGACCATGAAGCCGCCGCCGGCCAGGCCGGCGGAGTACGGCTCCGTGACGCCCAGCACCGCGCCCGCCGCGACGGCGGCGTCCATGGCGTTGCCGCCCCTCTTCAGCACGGAGATGGCGGCCTTGCTGGCGTCGAGGTCGACGGTGGCGACCGCGCCACCGTACCCTTCGGCGACGGGGACCTTCTGTCGATGAGCCTGCTGTGTATGAGCCTGCTGTGCGAGCGCGGCGGGCGCGGGCACGAGCAGGACGAGAACTGCTGCTGCGGGAATGATCGCACGGCGCATGGTCCCACCATGACCCAGGTACGCCCCGCGTGGTAGGGCCTCCTCACACATAGGGATGATGCGCTGGTCAGGAGGGGTGATCTAGCGTGGGTGACGTGCGCAGGAAGTACGGGTTCGACCCCTATCTCGCCCTGATCGTGGCGGTCGCCCAGATGGTGATCGCCAAGGGCGCCTCCTGGGGGCAGCGGCTGGATCGGGAGCCGCTCGACCCCTACGCGTACACGCTGCTGCTGGTCGGCCCGCTCGCGGTGCTGCTGCACCGCCGCTTCCCGCTGCTCACGACCGCCGCCGCGCTGGCCGCCTGCGACCTGTTCCTGATCGGCGGGTACGCCTACGGCCCCACCTTCATCAGCCCCGGCGTCCTGCTGGTGCTCCTGGTGCTGCGCGGCAGGAGGCTGATGGCGTGGGTGATGGCCGGGATGACGCTGCTGTCGTTCCTCACCTACGCGTGGATGGTGGGCAACCGCGACCTGTTCCACAGCGTGTGGATCCTGACCTCCATCATGTTGCTCATGGTCGTGGCCGAGCTGGTCAGGACCGTCAGGGAGCGCAGGGCCGAGCGGGAGCGCACCGCCGAGGAGGAGGCCAGGCGGCAGGCCAGCGAGGAGCGGCTGACGATGGCGCAGGAGCTGCACGACGTGCTGGCGCACAACATCTCGCTCATCCACGTGCAGGCCTCGACCGCGCTGCACCTCATCGACGCCAATCCCGAGCAGGCCAGGACCGCCCTGGCCACGATCAAGACGGCCTCCAAGGAGGTGCTCGGCGAGATGCGCTCGGTGCTGAACGTGCTGCGCGAGGGTGCGCCCCGCTCCCCCACGGCCGGGCTCGACCGGCTCGACGAGCTGATCGAGCGCTGCGGGGTGGACGTCACGCTCAGACGCGCCGGCTCCCGGCCGCTGCCCCCGCAGGTGGAGCGGGCGGCGTACCGGATCGTCCAGGAGTCGCTCACGAACGCCGCCAGGCACGCGCCCGGGGCGGCGGTGAGCGTGCGCCTGGAGTACGGCGAGCGGGAGCTGACCCTGCGGATCAGCGACTCCGGAGCCGGCACCCCCGGCGCGCTGTCCGAGTCGGGCAGCGGCAACGGCATCCCCGGCATGCGCGAGCGGGCTTCCGCGCTTGGCGGCACGCTGGTCGCCGGGCCTTCCGGCACCGGCTTCGAGGTCGAGGCCCGGCTGCCCCTACCCGAGGAGACGTCATGATCAAGGTTCTGCTGGCGGACGACCAGGCGCTGGTCCGCGCGGGCTTCAAGGCGCTGCTCGACGCCCAGCCGGACATGACCGTGGTGGCCGAGGCGTCCGACGGCGCGCAGGCCGTCCGGCTGGCGGGCGAGCACCAGCCGGACGTCGTCCTCATGGACATCCGCATGCCGGGCACCGACGGCCTCACCGCCACCCGCCAGATGCCGCCGGGGCCGCACATCATCATCCTGACGACGTTCGAGCTGGACGAGTACGTCTTCGAGGCGCTGCGCGGCGGCGCCAGCGGCTTCCTGGTCAAGGACACCGAACCGGCCGAGCTGATCCAGGCGGTGCGGGTGGTGGCGGCCGGTGAGGCGCTGCTGTCGCCCAGCGTGACCCGCCGGCTGATCGCCGAGTACGCCTCCCGCGCCAAGGAGCCGGTCGCCGCCGACGGCCTAGACCAGCTCACCGAGCGCGAGCGCGAGGTGCTCGCCCTGGTCGGCACCGGGATGACGAACGACGAGATCGCGGCCAAGCTGTTCATGTCCCCGGCGACGGCGAAGACGCACGTGAGCCGGGCCATGATGAAGCTGCACGCCCGCGACCGCGCCCAGCTCGTCGTCATCGCCTACGAGTCGGGCCTGGTCAAGCCCGGCTGGTTGTGAGGCCCGCGCCGAACCACTCCTCGGCGGCCTCGGCCAGCCCGTCGGCGCCCGCCCAGGCCACGTAGCCGTCGGGGCGGATCAGCAGCGCGTCGGCGGGCGGGTCGTCGCAGCGGGCGCGCACCACGTCGATCCAGTCGCCGGCGACCCGCGCGCCGCCGCCGAGGTCGAGCAGCACGGGCCTGGCCGCGCGCATCAGCCCGGCCACCCGGACGCCGCCGGCCAGCTCCAGATCGGGCACGAACCGGCCGACCAGCGGGTGCTCCGGCGACCCGCCCGCGCCGGTCACCGGGCTCTCGGGCGACCCCTCCGCGCCGGTCAAGGGGCGCGCGGGCGGCCCGTACGCGAGGCCGGCGTCCTGCAGCAGCCCGGCCAGGTGCCGCGCCGGCTCCCGGAAGGCGAACACCTCGCCGAGCAGCTCGCGCAGCGCCCGCCCGTCCTCGCCCTCCACCCGGTCGATCGCGGCCTGCGCGCGCGTCTGCATGAGCGTGCGGGCCCCGATCGGGCGGCGCTCGGCCTCGTACGTGCCGAGCAGCCCCTCCGGCACGCGCCCCTGAAGGACGGCGGCCAGCTTCCAGGCGAGGTTGACCGCGTCCGTCATGCCCACGTTGAGCGCCGAGCCGCCCGCCGGGAACAGGTGAGCGGCGTCCCCCGCCACGAACACCCGCCCGGCCCGGTACCGCTCGGCCAGCCGGGCCTGGGCGACCGTGCTCGACAGCCAGATCGGCTCGCCGAGCGGGACGTCCCTGCCCAGCACGCGGCGCACGGCGGCGCGGAAGTCGTCCAGGGTGACGGGGCCGTCCGGCAGCGCGGCCGGCTCGCGCACGCCGGCGACGAGCACGCCGTCCTGCAGCGAGGTGAGCAGCACGCGGCCGTGCGGCGTGCGGTTCCAGCCCGGCTGGAGGCCGTCCGACTCCAGGCTGTCGAAGACCTTGATGTCGGCCCTGAAGTGGCCGATCACCAGCCCCTCCTCGTCCGTGGTGCCGGGGAAGCCGATCCCGGCCCACTCGCGTACGCGGCTGCGCGCGCCGTCGCAGCCGACGGCGTACCGGGCGCGCACCCGGGCGTCCCCGGCGACGAGCGTCACCCCTTCCTCGTCCTGCGCCAGCGAGGTGACCTCGCAGCCGCGCCTGATCTCGACGCCGAGCTCGCGGGCCCGCTCGGCCAGCAGCCGCTCCAGCCGGGGCTGCTGGATGAGCAGCAGCCGCAGCGGCATGTCGTCGATGCCCTCGAAGCTCAGCGGCACCCCGGCGAACGGGAAGCCCGCGGCCCGGCCCGAGAACGGGCTGCCCTCGCTGAAGCGCTCCAGCAGCCCCCGGTGGTCGAGCAGGTCCACGATCTGCCCGCCCAGTCCGTTGGCCTTGGGCAGCTCGCCCGGCTCGGCCCTCTTCTCCAGCACGACGGGGCGCACGCCGGCCAGGCTCAGCTCGCACGCGAGCATCAGCCCGACGGGGCCCGCCCCCACGATCAGCACATCTTCCATGCCTGTCAGGCTAGATTGACAAAAATCGAGCTGTCAAGCTAGCCTGACAACGTGGACGTTTCAGAGCTCACCGAGAGGATCCGCGCCGGCGACCCCGCGATGGGGCTGCGCGCGGTCGGGGCGCTGCACCGGCTCGCCGAGCAGGTCGAGGCGGTGTCCGTGGCGCTGGCCAGGGAGCAGGGCTGGACCTGGGAGCAGATCGGCGACGCGCTCGGCATGTCACGGCAGTCGGTGCACGCCAAATACGGGAAATGAGGGCTGACGATGTTCGGCAGGCAGAAGAGCCCGGTGGCGGTGATCATCAAGGCCGCCTTCGAGGAGGCCAGGCTGCGCGGCGACCGGCGGCTGGGCACCGAGCACATGCTGCTCGGCCTCCTGCACCACGGCGAGTCGGCACGGGCGCTCGGCGTCGACCTGGCCGCGGCCCGCGCGGCGTTGGAGGAGCTCGACCGGGCCGCGCTGCGCATGCTCGGGCTGGAGGTGGGCGAGCTGCCCGGCACGCCGCGCAAGCATCCGGCAGTGCCCGGCACCGCGCTGACCTCCAGCGCCAGGGCCGTGCTCAACGACGCCGTCAAGGCCACGAAGATGAAGACGCGTGACGCGGAGGCGCCCCGGCACCTGGTGCTCAACCTGCTGGCGCAGAAGCGGCCCGACCCCGTCGCGCAGCTCATCGACCAGCTCGGCATCGACCGCGCGGCCGTGCGCCACCGCATCGCCTGACCGAATGTGGTTGATCTGCGGGCCCGGCCGCTGACAAGGTCGGAGGATGCGGCGCACCTACGACGACCTGGTCCGCGAGGCCGCCACCGTTTCCGTCGCCGGCTGGGACTTCTCCTGGCTCGACGGCCGGGCCGGCGAGGAGCGGCCGTCCTGGGGTTACTCCCGGCTCCTGGGCGAGCGCATGGCCCGGGCGCGGGCCGCCCTCGACATCCAGACCGGCGGCGGCGAGCTCCTCGCCGGCCTGCCCACGCTGCCGCCGGTGACCGTGGCCACCGAGTCGTGGCCGCCCAACCTGCGGCTGGCCGCCTCCCGGCTGCGCCCGCGCGGCGCCCGGGTGGTGCACGACGACGAGGAGCCGCGCCTGCCGTTCGCCGGCGCGGCCTTCGACCTGGTGAGCAGCCGCCATCCCGTGCGGACGTGGTGGGCGGAGATCGCCCGCGTGCTGCGGCCCGGCGGCTCCTACTTCTCGCAGCAGGTCGGCCCGTGGAGCGGGTACGAGCTGTCGGAGTACTTCCTCGGGCCGCACGAGGGCGGTCACCGCGACCCCGCGCGCGCCAGGGCCGAGGCCGAGGCGGCCGGGCTGGAGGTCGTGGATCTGCGGTCCGCGCGGTTGCGGATGGAGTTCCGCGACATCGGCGCGGTGATCTACTTCCTGCGGAAGGTGATCTGGATCGTGCCCGGGTTCTCGGTCGAGCGTTTCCCTGACGAGCTGCGCTCGCTGCACGAGCGGATCGAGACGGAGGGGCCGTTCGTGGCGCACTCCGCCCGGTTCCTGATCGAGGCGAGGAAGCCCGATGGCCCGGCTGCGTGACGTGGTGGTCGACTGCCGGCACCCGGCCTCGCTGGCCCGGTTCTGGGCGGCGGCGCTCGACGGGTACGCCGTGGCGCCGTACGACGAGGGCGAGCTGGCCCGCCTGCGCGAGCTGGGCGTCGAGGGCCCGGAGGACGACCCGACCGTGCTCGTCGAGGGCGGCCCCGTGCGGCTGTGGTTCCAGCGGGTGCCGGAACGCAAGATCGTCAAGAACCGGCTGCATCTCGACCTCCGGGCCGACGACCTCGACTCGGAGATCGACCGGCTGGTGGACCTGGGGGCCGAGCTGCTGGAGACGCACGACGACTGGGTCGTGCTGATCGACCCGGAGGGCAACGAGTTCTGCCTGGCCTGACGGCGACGCGCCGGCGCCCTACCCCCGCCGTCGTACGGCGGGCCCGCCCGAAGCACTCCCCCGGGCGCAGCGCGAGCAGGGCCCGCCGTCCGATTCGCCGCGCGGCTCCTCCGGCGACCCTGGAGGCACACGTCAAGGAGGAGACATGAACACTCTGATCATGGCGGGCCCGCACTGGGGCGCCGCCGGCGGCATATCCCCGATCTTCCCGATCGCCTGGGCCCTGCTCTGGGCCGGCTTCATCGCACTGGCCGTGGTGAGCTGGCGGAGGGGCTGGTGGGGGCCGCGCCGGGCGCACGCCGCGTCCGCCGCCGCGCCCGCCTCGCCGACCGCGCCCGCCTCGCCGACCGCGTCCGCCGAGCAGATCCTCGCCGAGCGCTACGCTCGCGGCGAGATGACCGATGACGAGTACTTCGAAAGGTTGTCTGTGCTCAGGGGCGGCTCGTCCTAAACGTCACTATCAGTGCGACAACTGTCACTGGCCGCACCCAAGGGGTCGCGTTACCTTGCGAGTAACCGGCCCGAGTGAGAGTGAGGACGAGGATGCGGTCCATCGCCAAGTTCTGCGGCCAGTGCAGTTGCGGATGCCCCGAGCTGTTCGTCGACGAGACGGCTCCCGCCGAGCGCCAGGTCGTCATCGTGGACGACTTCGGGCAGCGCGTCGAGATGAGCCTCGACCAGCTCGGCTCCATCGTCGAGGCCGCCAAGAGCGGCACGCTCGACGACCTGGCGCTCGCCCGCTGACCGTGCAGACCCTCACCCTGCTGGCCGGCGGGGTGGCCGCCGGGCTGCTCGCGGGGACCGCCACGTGCACGGCGGCGCAGGGCGGGCTGCTGATCGGCCTTGCCGACAACAGGGCCGGCAACAGGGCCGACGGCCGCGGGCGGCGCGATCCGGCGCTGGTCGGCTGGTTCCTGGCGGGCCGGCTGGCCTCCTACACCGCGGCTGGGGCGCTGCTCGGGCTGCTCGGCTCGGCCGTCAGCCTGCCGCCGCAGGCCAGGGCGGTGCTGCTGGTCGTGGCCGGGGTCACGGTCGTCGGCTTCGCTCTCCGGCTCATGCGCCGTCCGGGCTGCTCGGCGCCCGGACCGCCGGCCCCGTCCCGGTTCAGGGCGCCGCTGCTGGGCGCGGCCACCATCCTGGTGCCCTGCGGCGTGACGCTCGGCGTCGAGATGGTCGCCGTCTCCAGCGGCTCGCCGCTGGCGGGCGCGGCCGCCATGGCGGGGTTCGTGCTCGGCACCGCGCCCGCGTTCGCGCTGCTCGGGTACGTGCTGCGGCGCGTCTCCCGGACCCGGCTGGCCCGGTGGGCCGCGATCGTGGCCGTGGGTGCCGGGCTCTGGACCGCCGGGGCCGGCGTCAGCCTCGGCGGCTGGCTCGCCCAGGCCGAGGCGCCCGCCGCGTCGGGGCCGGGAGCGGCGACGGTCACCGTGTGGGCCACCCGCGACGGCTACCGGCCCGCCATCGTGACGGCCAGGGCCGGAGTGCCCGTCGAGGTGGTCTTCGAGCTGGTGGACCGGGGGTGCACCGACACCGTCTCGATCGGCGGGCGCGACGTCGCGCTCCCCGCCACCGTACGGCTGCCGCCGCAGCCGGCGGGCTCGCTGCGCTACGTCTGCGGCATGGGCATGTACTCAGGTCTCATCCACTTCTCGTAGAGGCTTCGGCGATTACTGTTCGCGATCGGGCGATCACGTGCCAGTCTGTCGCCATGTCCTGGCAAGGAGAGGTGGGGCTGCCGTCCGTACCGGCGCCGCGAGTGGGAGACGAGCCCGAGCTGATGGCCGCGGCGCTGGCGGGCGACGCCCAGGCCGCGCACCGGCTCGGCAAGCTCTTCGCCCAGCACGGCGACCGCGCGGCCGCCCGCCACTGGTGGGAGCGCGCCGCCGCGGGCGGCAGCGTGGACAGCGCCTACAACCTGGGCATCTGGCACGAGAAACACGGCAGCCTGGAGGACGCCGTCACCTGGTACGAGGCCGCCGCCAGCACCGGCGACGCCGAGGCCGCCACGAACCTGGCCCTGCTGCTGCTGGAGCAGCGCGGCGACGTCGGGGCGGCCAGGGTGTGGTTCGAGAGCGCGGCCACGGCCGGGTCCAGGACGGCCGCCCGCCGGCTGGCGCTGATGTGCGAGGACGCGGGCGAGCTGGGCGTGGCCCGCGAGTGGCATCGCAGGGCGGCCGAGGGCGGTGACGCGGCCTCCGCGCACGACCTGGGGTTCCTGGCGTACTGCGCGGGCCAGGGCGCCGAGGCCGTGCACTGGTGGGAGTGCGCGGCCAGGGGCGGGCACGCCGACTCCGCGTACTGCCTGGGCCTCTACCTGCACGCCGGCCGCGACCCGGAGGGCGCCGAGGCGTACTACCGGCTGGCGGCCAGGAGCGAGCATCCCGGCGCCGCCTCGCGGCTCGGCGGCGTGGCGCTGTCCAGGGGCGACCTGCGGGCCGCGCGGGCCTGGTTCGAGCAGGCCGCGAACGCCGGCCGGGCCTACGACCAGCGGATGGCCGGGTTCGTCTGCGTGGAGCTGGACGACACCGCGGCGGCCAGCCACTGGTTCGGGCGGGCGGCGGCCGGCGGCGACGCCGAGTCGGCCTTCAACTACGGGCTGCTGCTCATCGCCGAGTTCGGCGACCTGGCGGGTGGCCGGCACTGGTTCAGGCAGGCGGCGCGGGCCGGGCACCACCGGGCCGCCGTCGAGCTGGGCGGGCTGCTGTCGGTGGCAGGGGAGCACGGGGAGGCGCAGGAGTGGCTGGCCGACCCGCCGCCGCCCTCCTCCTGGGCCCGCCCCGCCGAGCCGGAGCTGACCGCCCGCGCCGAGCTGGCCGCGGCGGCCACCCGGCGCAGGGACGGGGCCGAGCTGGAGGTGGCGGACCTGGCCGAGGTGCTGTCCACGTGGGACCTGATGACCAGGCCGCTGCACGACCATTCGGACGTGCTGGCGTGGCTGGTGGAGCGGAGCGGGGCGCACGCCAGCGCGGTCGAGCACCTGGCGTCGGTACGCGGGGCGCTGGTGCGGCCTGGCAGCGCGCCCTGGCCGAGCCCCGGCGAGCTCCAGCACGTGCTGGTGACGGCCCGCGACCTGCGCTGGCGGCTCGGCATCCGCTGACTAGCGCTGCCCCAGGTGGAACAGGTGACCGTCGTCGTCGGTGAAGACGGCCGACCACCCCCACGGCTGCCGGCTGGGCGGCTGCGTGAACTCGACGCCGCGGGCGGCCAGCTCCTGGTGCGTCTTGACGATGTCGTCGGCGTGGAACATGACGTAGTTCGGCATGTCCTTGACCAGCGCCGGCCAGTCGGGGCCGGCCTTGGCGACGACCAGGCGGGTGCCCCCGGCGGGCGGCTGCACCTCGATCCAGCGGTGCTCGCCGTACGGCATGTCGCGCACGATCTCGAAGCCCATCTTGCGGCTCCAGAAGTCCACCGCGCGCTGCTGGTCCTCGACGTAGACGGTGACCTGGCTGATGCCGAGCGTCATCGCTCCTCCTCGGGTCATGGGGGCACGACCGGGCCGCGCCCCCTCACCCCATCACACCACCTCGGTCACCGGCGTGTACGGCAGGCCGAGCGCCTCGGCGACCGGCTCGTTCGTGAGCTTGCCGCCGTGCGTGTTGAGCCCGCCCGCCAGGCCGGCGTCGGACTTGACCGCGTCCCGCCAGCCCAGGTTGGCCAGCTTCACCGCGTACGGGAGGGTCGCGTTGGTCAGGGCGTAGGTGGAGGTGTTGGCCACGGAGCCCGGCATGTTCGCCACGCAGTAGAAGACCGACTCGTGCACCTTGTACGTCGGCTCGGCGTGCGTGGTCGGGCGCGAGTCCTCGAAGCAGCCGCCCTGGTCGATGGCGATGTCGACGAGCACGGAGCCCGGCTTCATGCGCGCGACCAGGTCGTTGGAGACCAGCGTCGGAGCCTTGGCGCCGGGGATCAGCACCGCGCCGATCACCAGGTCGGCCCTCAGGACCTCCTGCTCGATCGCGTACGCGGTGGACACCAGCGTCTTGAGCCGCCCCTGGTAGACGGCGTCGATGGAGCGCAGGCGGTCGATGTTGGTGTCGAGGACGGTGACGTCGGCGCCCATGCCGACGGCGATCTGCGCCGCGTTCAGCCCGGAGACGCCGCCGCCGATCACGACCACCTTCGCCGGGGCCACGCCAGGCACGCCGCCGGGCAGGACGCCCCGGCCGCCGTTGAAGCGCATCAGGTTGTAGGCGCCCACCTGCGGCGCCAGGCGGCCGGCCACCTCGGACATCGGGGCGAGCAGCGGCAGCGCGTGGCCCACCTGCACGGTCTCGTACGCGATGGCGGTGGTCCTGGCGCCGAGCAGCGCGTCGGTGCAGGGCCGGGAGGCGGCCAGGTGCAGGTACGTGAACAGCACCAGCCCCTCGCGCAGCCGGTGGTACTCCTCGGCGATCGGCTCCTTCACCTTGAGCACCATGTCGGCCTCGGCCCAGACGGCGTCGGCACTGTCGATGATCTTGGCGCCGGCCGCGAGGTACTCCTCGTCCGTGATCTGCGAGCCCAGGCCCGCGCCCCGCTGTACGGTGACGTCGTGCCCGTTGCGCACCAGCTCGTGCACGCCTGCCGGGGTGACGGCGACGCGATACTCGTGGTTCTTGACCTCGGCTGGAACGCCGATCTTCATGGCGGTGGATCCTTTCGGGAACCGGCACTCCGTCGTACCGGATTGAGGGGTGTCAGAGCTGAGCCCAGGCTTCGGTGAGCACGCCGCGGAGGATCTCTCCGATCTCGTCGAACTCCTTCTGCCCGGCGATCAGCGGTGGGGCGAGCTGGATGACGGGGTCGCCGCGGTCGTCCGCGCGGCAGTAGAGGCCGGCGTCGAACAGCGCCTTCGACAGGAAGCCGCGCAGCAGCCGCTCGGACTCGTCGGCTGAGAACGTCTCCTTGGTGGCCTTGTCCTTGACCAGTTCGATGCCCCAGAAGTAGCCGGAGCCCCGCACGTCGCCGACGATCGGCAGGTCGCGCAGGTCGTCGAGGGTCTGCCTGAAGCGCGGCTCGTTCGCCGTCACGTGGCCGAGCAGGTCCTCGCGCTCGAAGATGTCGAGGTTGGCCAGCGCCACGGCGGCGGAGACGGGGTGGCCGCCGAACGTGTAACCGTGGGCGAACATCGTGTCGCCCCCCTTGAACGGCTCGAACAGCCGCTCGTGCGCGATCATCGCTCCGATCGGCGAGTAACCGCTGGTCATACCCTTGGCGCAGGTGATGATGTCCGGCACGTAGTCGAACTTCTGGCCGCCGAACATGGTGCCCAGCCGGCCGAAGGCGCAGATGACCTCGTCGGAGACGAGCAGGACGTCGTACTCGTCGCAGATCTCGCGCAGCCGCTGGAAGTAGCCGGGGGGCGGCGGGAAGCAGCCGCCCGCGTTCTGGACCGGCTCGGCGAAGACGGCGGCCACCGTGTCGGGGCCCTCCATCTCGATGGCGCGGGCCACCCGCTCGGCGGCCCAGAAGCCGTACTCCTCGGGCGTCATGCCGCTCACGCCGGTGATCTCGTCGGCGCGGTAGTGGTTGGTGTTGGGCACCCGGACCGAGCCCGGCACCAGCGGCTCGAACATCTGCTTGAACGCCGGGATGCCGGTGATCGACAGGGCGCCCTGCGGGGTGCCGTGGTAGGCGATCTGGCGGCTGATGACCTTGTGCTTGAGCGGCTTGCCGACGAGCTTGTAGTACTGCTTGGCCAGCTTCCAGGCGGTCTCGACCGCCTCACCGCCGCCCGTGGTGAAGAAGACGCGGTTCAGCTCGCCGGGAGTGTGGGCGGCCAGGCGCTGGGCCAGCTCGGCCGCCTTCGGGTGGGCGTAGGACCACAGCGGGAAGAACGCCAGCTCCTGCGCCTGCTTGGCGGCGGCCTCGGCCAGCTCGTGCCGCCCGTGGCCCACCTGGACCACGAACAGGCCGGCCAGACCGTCGAGGTAGCGCTTGCCGTGGATGTCGTAGACGTAGGACCCCTCACCGCGCACGATGGTCGGGATCTCGGACTGCTGGTACGCGCTGTGCCTGGTGAAGTGCAACCACAGGTTGTCCTGCGCGGCCTTGAGGACGTCGTGTTCCGGCTGCGTCATGGTTATCTTCCCTCGTGTCTGAACTAGCCACAGTCTGACGCTTCACCTGCGGGTTTGCCAAGCGAATCGGTCGCAGCACTATGCAAGAAAATCGGGATCCGCAGAAGCGGTATGTAACAACAACGAAATCCGCAGGTAGATTAGCGCGCGGGTCAAGGCCGCCCCATCATCTCGTTTCCGCAGCACAGGGCCGGTTGTGATCCAATGGACGAATCGCTGTGAATAGGTGAAGAACGACCCCGGGGGACCCTCCGTGACTCCAGACCAGATCGAGAGCGCCGTCGCTGCCGCGATGCCACAGGCCGTCGAGGAGCTGAAGCGGCTCGCCGCCATCCCCTCCGTGGCCTTCCCCGGGCACCCGGAAGAGCCCGTGTTCGCCGCCGCCGCCATGACCGAGGAGCTGCTGCGCTCCACCGGCCTGCCGCGCGTGCAGCAGGTGGCCGTCGAGGGCAGCTTCCCGGCCGTCTTCGGCGAGGCCCCAGCGCCTCCCGGCATGCCCACGGTGCTCCTGTACGCGCACTACGACGTGCAGCCGGCGGGGGACCCGGCCACGTGGCGGACGCCGCCGTTCGAGCCGACGCTCATCGACGGCCGCCTCTACGGGCGCGGCACCGCCGACGACAAGTCCGGCATCATCTCCCACGTCACCGCCCTGCGCACCTTCCAGGGCCGGTTCCCCGTGGGCATCAAGGTCATCATCGAGGGCCAGGAGGAGTACGCCGGCGACCGGCTGGAGGCGTTCGTCGAGCGCAACCCCGACCTGCTGCGCGCCGACGCCATCGTCGTGGCCGACACGGGCAACCCGCGCGTCGGCGACCCGTCCGTCACCACGTCGCTGCGCGGCATGGCCGCCTTCACCATCGAGGTGCGCACCCTGAAGGAGGCCCTGCACAGCGGCTCCTTCGGCGGCGCCGCCCCCGACGCGCTGGCCGCGCTCATGCGCATGCTGACCTCGCTGCACGACGACAACGGCGACATCCGCGTCCCCGGCCTGCCCCGCGGCTCGTTCCTCGGCCAGGGCCCGTCGGAGGAGGAGTTCAGGCGGACGGCCGGCGTGCTCGACGGGGTGTCGCTGGTCGGCTCCGGCTCCCTCGCCGACCGGCTGTGGTCCTCCTTCGCCATCACCGTCACGGGCCTGGACGTGCCCACGGTGTCGGGCGCGGTCAACGCGGTCCAGCCCACGGCCCGCGCCCGCGTCACCGTCCGCGTCCCCCCGGCCGGCGACCCCAAGACGACGGTCAACGCGGTCGTGGAGTTCCTACGCCAGGTGGCGCCGTGGGGCGTGCAGGTGGCGTTCGGCGACTTCACGGTCGGCTCCGGCTACCAGGCCGACTCGGGCGGCAAGGCCCGCGCCGCCCTCAACCGCGCCATGGAGCGCGCCTTCGGCCGCCCGCCGCGCGACGTCGGCGCCGGCGGCTCGATCCCGCTGGTCAACACGCTGCTCCGGCAGTTCCCCGCGGCCGAGATCCTGCTGTTCGGGGCGGAGGACGAGGAGGCGGCGATCCACGCGCCGAACGAGCGTGTAGACCTGGAGGAGCTCCGGCGGGTCGCCACCACGGAGGCCCTCTTCCTCCAGGAGCTCAGCCTCCCCTCAGCCCTCGGCGTCTAGCCCGCCCACCCGTTACCCGGTCACGGGGTGGGCCGTGGGAGCCCGCCCCGAAGGGGCTTCGCCGGGAGCCTCGACGAACCACCCCGTCAAAAAGGCTGAATCGCCGCCAGCAGATCGCCCATGGCGGACGACGGATTGTCGTCGGGACACGCGCTCTCGTGCCGGCCGTGCCGTTCGGCCAGCAGAAACGCCCGCCGGACCGCCTCATGCCGTCGCGACATGTACTGCTCGGGATCGATGCGCTTCCCCACGCGCCCGTCGAGCTTGCGGCTCCTGCTCTCGGCCTCCTTGGTGCCTATGAAGGCCGTCTGGTCCTCGAAGTGCAGGATCAGCCACAGCTCGAAGCACGGGTTGGAGATGGCGAGGCGAATCCCGTGCTCCTGCGCCAACCGGATTGCCTGCTTCAGGTTCGGGTGGTTCTTGGGCCACTCGACGTCGAACACGCACCAGCACTGGTCGACCTCGTCATCGCGGTTCCGCTCGACCGCGCGCTTCACCAGGGTCAGCGGCACTCCCTGCCCGGAGTCGATCTCGACGTTGATCGCGGTGTTGGCGCGGATCTCCGGCAGACGCTTCAAGGCGTTGATGTAGTCGGGCTCGGATGCCTCGCCCTCACAGAACACGACGATGGTCGTGCGCTCTGGGCGACTCGCCGTCCTGCGGCGGAGGTCTTTCGCCTTGGTCCTCCGTGGTGCCATCCCGATCAGCCGATCAGCCCGAGAGCCCGCAGCAGCTCTGTTCGATCGACATCGGGCAGCGCGCCGAACCGTCCATGCAGATATGCCTTCTCCAGGTTCTGCGACTTCCGCACCCGCTCACCGGCGAACTCCGCCAGCGCGCCGAGCCGGGTCACTCCGTCCTCGGCCTTCTCTGTCAGCCAGACCTCATCCCGGTTGAGGTGATTGAGCAGGCTGGTGTCGTGGGAGGTGAAGACCAACTGCGCGCCCTTCGGATTGGTGACCGGGTCGTGGAACAATCTGAGCAGTTGCGCGGAGAGCGTCGGGTGCAGGCTTGCGTCCAGTTCGTCGAACAGCAGCAGCGAGCCGGCCTTGAGCGCCGCCAGCACGGGGCCGATGAGGTGGAACCACGTGCGAGTCCCCTCCGACTCCGCGTCGAAGTCGAGCGGCGCCGTCCCCTGGGCCGTGCGATGCACGAGGCGGATCCTGCGCTGTGTTCGCGCCCCTTCCGGATGGGCGACCTCGTACTGATCGATCAGCACGTCGTCGATACCCAGATCCGCCGCCCGGAGCAGAGCCAGCGCCTGGGCACGATCTGCTTGGAAGGGCCTGCTGACATCCTCCATGCCCGGCAGTGACAACTGGTCGCCAGCTGGTCCTTCTTCGAACCAGCGCATGGTCGAGCGTGTCGTGCGATATTGCGGGCCTCGCGGGCGGCGCGCGGACAGGCCGAGAGTCTGGGCGGCGAGCAGGTAGTCCGCAAAACCGGAGACAACAGGCTGGTCGAATCGTCGCGCGATCGACAGCGCCAGTGTGCGAGGGGTCAGCAACTCACGCGTGCCGGACAGGTTGCCCAGGCCGCGCTGGAGCTTGAACTGGCTTCCTTCCCGTTCGAAGATCCGCCGCCGCTTCTTCTCCGGGTAATGGAACAGGGCCTCATAACGCACCGCCTGGCGATCGAGCTCCACCATGTACTCGAACCGCACACCGGAGATGACGCACTCGACGGTGAACTCCGACAGGCGCCCCGGTCCGTCGGCGAACGCGAACGGCTCAACCGGGATCTCGTCGTCCCACATGCGCAGGGACTCGCGTACGGCCATGCGTAGCCAGGTGATGGCGGCGATGACGTTGGACTTGCCGGAGGCGTTCGGTCCGAAGATCGCCGCGATCGGCAGCAGGCTCTCGCCGAGGTTGGGCGCCGGCCGCGCCTCGGTCCGGTCCCGATCGACAGCCACCATCGACAGCTCGACCGCATCGAGCATCGAGCGGAAGTTCGCCACCTCGAACCGGATCAGCACGGCATCACCTTCCAGCACTCAGGCGGCAATCATAGGCCTCGATCCGTCGAAGATAGGCGAAGAACCGCCTTTGTTTGCATCTTCGCCGTAGACACAGACCGAATTCCTCATTCTCCAGGGTGCGGCCCGGCCCTGGATCGGGATAATCCTAGGCCGGATCACGCCCGCCGATTCAGCTCGTCACGCGGCTGAACATCCCCGGCTCGTAGGAACCCCCCTGGTTACGCGTGATCACATTGAGCCGGTTGGCCGCGTTGATCATCGCGATCAGGGCGATCAGCCCGGAGATCTGGTCGTCGTCGTAGTGCTTGCGGACCTGCTCCCAGGTCTCGTCCGACACGCCGAGGTGGGCGTCGGCGAGGCGCGTGCCCTCCTCGGTGAGTGCCAGCGCGGCCCGTTCGGCCTCCGTGAACACGGTGGTCTCGCGCCAGACGGCGACCAGGTTGAGGCGGACGGCGCTCTCGCCGTCCGCCGCGGCGTCCTTGGTGTGGGCGTCGAGGCAGAAGCCGCAGCCGTTGATCTGGCTGGCGCGGATCATCACCAGGTGTTGCGTGGGCTTGGGCAGCGACGACTCCTCGATGGCGGTGCTGACGTTGTAGATCCGCTTGAGGATCTTGGCGCCGATCTCGTTGGCGAACAGGTTGAAGCGGGGTTCCATGGGATCGTCCTCACTGGTCGGCCTGCGTGCCGTGCGGGGCGTTCCGCGCGGCGTCCTGACGACATGGAGATGCCGGCCGGCCGGCCCCTGTGACAGGGCGGTTCTGTGAGGTATGCCACCGTGAGCGGGTGTCACGAAGCGGCGAGAACCGGCGTCTCGTGTGCGGGACGTCGAATCGGATCAGGCAGGAGATGGCCATGGGTGAGCCCACCGAGCAGGCACGAGGCGCGGCCGAGCCGTCCGCCGGTGAAGCCCGCATGGATGGCGGGCGCATGGACGGCGGCCACGATCACGACGGGCGCCTGGACCCCGCCACCGAGGCGTTCGTGGCGCACCGCAGCCTGCTGTTCACCGTCGCCTACGAGATGCTCGGCTCGGCCGCCGACGCCGAGGACGTGCTGCAGGAGACCTGGATGCGGTGGGTGGGGGTCGAGCTCGGGGAGGTGCGGGACCAGCGGGCGTACCTGGTGCGGATCACCACCCGGCAGGCGCTGACCAGGCTGCGGACGCTCGGGCGGCGCAAGGAGTCCTACGTGGGCCCCTGGCTGCCGGAGCCGCTGCTGACCGCGCCGGACGTGGCCGAGGACGTGGAGCTGGCCGAGAGCGTGTCGATGGCGATGCTGCTGGTGCTGGAGACGCTCACGCCGACCGAGCGGGCGGTGTTCGTCCTGCGCGAGGTGTTCGGCCTGGACTACGACGAGATCGCCGAGGCCGTGGACAAGAGCACGGTCGCGGTCCGGCAGATCGCGCACCGGGCTCGGGCGCATGTGGCGGCGCGGCGGCCACGCGGTGTCACCTCGCCCGCCGAGTCGCGTGACGCGCTGGCGGCGTTCCAGCGGGCGGTCGAGACGGGTGATCTGCAGGGGCTGTTCGACATCCTCGCGCCGGACGTCGTCCTGCTGAGCGACGGTGGCGGGGTCGTGCAGGCCCTGCCGCACCCCGTCGTGGGGGCCGACAAGGTGGCTCGGGTGATGGAGGCCGGCCTGCCCAGGCTCGGGGGTCAGGTGTCGCTCGCGCCGGTGCAGGTCAACGGGTGCCCCGCGCTGATCGTCCGGATCGACGGGGAGATCGACAACGTGCTGGCGGTGCGGATCGACGACGGGCTGGTCACCGGGCTCTACTTCGTGCGCAACCCCGAGAAGCTGGCGCGGGTGCAGCGGGAGACGCCGGTCAGCCGCTGAGCGGGCGGTCTGCTTCCGGGGCCGGCGTTGACCTTGCCCCTGGGTGAAGCCGCACCATCGTCCGTACCGGTCGTGGTGGCCGGGGCGAGGAGGAGTGGTGCGGCTGCTGACGATCGGGGCGTTCGCCCGGGCGGCGCGGTTGTCGCCGAAGGCGTTGCGGCTCTATGACGAGCTGGGGTTGCTGCGGCCCGCCGCGGTGGACGGGGAGTCCGGGTACCGGTTCTACGATCCGGCGCAACTGGAGCGGGCCCGGCTGATCGCCTGGCTGCGGCGGCTGGGCATGCCACTGGCGCGGATCCGGCGGGTGTGCGACCTGCCGGCGGGCGCGGCGGCCGGCGAGATCGCCGCCTACTGGGAGCAGGTGCTGGCGGAGACCGCCGCCCGCGGGGAGCTGGCCACCTTCCTCGTCGACTATCTGTCGGGAAGGGGCAGCACCGTGGAGGAGACGGCGACCCTGCTGGGGATCCGCTACGCCGCCCGGTCGGAGTCGGGGCTGGGGCGCACGAGCAACGAGGACACCGCGTACGCCGGCCCGCGCCTGCTGGCGGTGGCCGACGGGGTGCGGGGGTCGAGCGGCGACCTGGCCAGCGCGGCGGCCGTCGAGGCGCTCAAGCCGCTGGAGACCATGACCGTCCCGGCCGAGGACCTGCTCGGCGCGCTGGCCGACGCCGTCGGGGACGCCGATCGGGCCATCGGGGAGATCGCCGCGTCGGCGCCGTCGGGTGAGGCCGTCACCACGCTGACGGCGCTGCTGTGGTCGGGCTCCCGGCTGGCGCTGGTGCACATCGGTGACACCCGGGCGTATCTCGTGCGTGACGGGGAGCTGTTCCAGATCACCCACGATCACACGTACGTGCAGGGGCTGGTCGACGAGGGACGGCTGACGGCGGAGGAGGCGGCCTCGCACCCGCGGCGTGCGCTGCTCGCGCGGGCGCTGACCGGCACGGGCGGCGTCCGGCCGCAACTGGCGCTGCACGACGCGGTGGCCGGTGACCGGTACCTGCTCTGCTCCGACGGGCTGTCCGCCGTCGTGCCCGCGGGGGCGCTGCGCGAGGTGCTGACCGGGGACGGCGCTCCCCAGGAGGTGCTCGACGAACTGGTCGAGCGGGCGTACGCCGCCGGAGCGCCCGACAACGTCGCCTGCGTGGTCGCCGACGTCGAGAGCCTGGAGACGCCGCCCTCGGGGGCCGGGGAGTGATCGCCTCGCTCGGGGCGTACACCGTCGATCGCCGCCCGCTGGCCGTCCCGGCCTTCCGGCGGCTGTGGGCGGCCTCGGCCGTGGGTGCGGTGGGGGGTTCGTTCGGCGTGGTGGCCGTCCCGGCGCAGCTGTTCGCCGTGAGCGGGTCATCGGTGGTCGTGGGGGCTGCGGGGGCGGTGTCGTTCGTGGCGCTGGTCGTGGCGTCGTTGTGGAGCGGCGCGCTGGCCGACGTGCGGGACCGGCGAGTGGTGCTGCTGACCGCGCACTGCGGCCTCGCGGCGACGTACGCGGCCCTGTGGGGGCAGGCGGTCCTGGGCGTGGGCTCCGTCCCTCTCCTGATGGTGCTGGTCGCCTGCCAGGGCCTGTCCCTGGGGGCGATCATGACGACGATGGGCGCCGCGGTGCCGCGGCTGGTGCCGCCCGAGCTCCTGCCGGCGGCGAACAGCCTCGGCTCGCTGACCCGTTACGCCGGCTCGATCGTCGGGCCGGTGCTGGCCGGCGTCCTGATCCCGGTGGTCGGGCTCGGCACGCTGTACCTCTTCGACGCCGTCGCCCTCCTGGCCGTCGTGTGGGCGGTCGTCAGGCTGCCGTCGCTGCCACCGCAGCGAGGCCCCCGCGAACGCCTGGCCGGCCTCCGGTACCTGGCGGCCAGCCGGCTGCTGGTGGCGGTGCTCCTGGTGGACCTGGCGGCGATGGTGTTCGGCATGCCGGTCGCCCTGTTCCCCGAGCTCGCCCGGTACACCTTCGGCGGGCCCGCGGGTGGCGGCCCCGAGCTGGGGCTGCTGTACGCCGCCTACCCGGCCGGGGTCGTCGCGGCCGGGCTGCTGTCAGGCACGTTCACCCGCGCCCGCCGCCACGGCACCCTCATGGCGGGGGCCGCCGCGGCGTGGGGGCTGACCGTCGTGCTGCTCGGGCTGGCCGCGCAGCTCTGGCTCGCCCTGGTGGCGCTCGTCCTCGGCGGCGCGGTGAACTTCGTGCTCAGCACGTTCCGCAACGCCATCACCCAGGCGCACACTCCCGACGCGCTACGCGGCCGGATCCAGGGATCGCTCACCGTCGTCCTGTTCGGCGGGCCGCACCTGGCGAACCTGCTGCACGGGGCCGCCACCTCGGTCCTCGACCACCGGGTGGTCATCTGCGCCGGCGGCCTGCTCACCGCCGTGACCGTGGCGGCCGTCACCTGGGCGGTTCCTGAGCTGCGGCGGCTCGGGCCGGTGGCCGACGGAGATGCCAGATGATCAGGGCCGGGGTGTCCTCGTAGGCGGCGGCCGCCGCCTACGGGCAGCGCTGCTGGGCGAGCGGGCCGCCGTGACCGCCGGGCACCCTGCCGCAGCGGGGCTCGTGGCAGCTCACGATCTCCAGGCCCGCCTCATGGGCGGCGTTGATGTAGTCGCCGGCCAGGAAGCGGCTGGCCGGCATGGCACGTACGCCGTCGCTGCCCGCCACCGTCGGCACCCCTCCCAGGTAGAGCAGGAGCGGGTGGATGTCCGACAGCACCACGTGGCCGCCCGGCCGTACGACCCTGGCGAACTCCGCCAGCGCCGGCCCCAGAGCGGGCTGGTGGGTGAGCGCCAGCGCGCAGACCACGACGTCGAAGCTGCCGGGCCCGGCCGGGAGGTCGTGCAGATCGGCCTGGTGGAACTCGCCGCCGGGGATCTTGGCCTTGGCCCGGGCGAGCATCTCGGGGGACGTGTCCACGCCGACGACCTCGTGCCCGAGACCCGCCAGGAACGCGGCGTGGCGCCCCGTGCCGCAGGCGGCGTCCAGGGCCCGGCTCCCCGGCGGGAGCGCGGACAGGATGCGGCGCACCAGCGGCTCCTCGGCCGCGATCAGCGGGTTGTCGTCGGAGTCGTAGTGCCCGGCCCACTGCGCGTACCCCTCCTCGGTGGTGGCGTGGCCGGCTGTGGCGCCCGCGCTGCGCGTCAGGCCGGGGTCGGTGACCAGGCTGCGGATCTCGGCGATACGCCGCTCGACGTAGGCGGCGTCGCCCAGGTCGCCCGCCTGCGTGCGCAGCAGCGCGACTCCTTCCAGGCCCAGGAGGAAGGCCAGGGGGGTGAAGGTAGGACGGCATGCCGCCACCCTAGGAACGTGTTGTGCCGGCCCGCGACCCTATTTCTCCCGCGCCCCGGCACGCTGTCACCGACGCCGCTGCCTGCCGAACCGGAGGGCGAACGGGGTCAGCATCGACTCCACCTGCACCGAGAAGCTGATCTTGCTGGAGCCGGCGTTGCGCTCCTCGAAGTGGATCGGCATCTCGACGATCGCCCGGCCCAGCCGCTTGCAGCGGTAGTTCATCTCGACCTGGAAGCTGTAGCCGTCGCTGCGGATCGCGTTCAGGTCGATGCCTTCGAGCACGTCCCGGTGCCAGATCTTGAAGCCGCCCGTGGGGTCGCGCACGGACAGGTGGAGGATCGTGTTGACGTACAGGCCGGCGAACCGGCTCAGCAGCCGCCGGTGCCAGCCCCACTGTGTGGACAGGGAGCCGCCCACGACGTACCGGCTGCCGATCACCACCCCGGCCCGCGTGGCGAGGATCGTGCCGAGCAGGTGCGGGATGTACTCGGGGCGGTGACTCAGGTCGCCGTCCATCTGCACCACGTACTCGTCGCCGCGCCCCAGGGCCTCCTGCATCCCGGCGATGTGGGCGCGCCCGATGCCCTCCTTGACCTTGCGGTGCAGCACCACCATGCGGTCGGGGCGTTCCTCGTTCGCCTGCTTGGCGAGGTCGTCGGCGAGCGCGCCGGTGCCGTCGGGCGAGTCGTCGTCGGCGATGACCAGCCGCAGGTTGGGCAGGCCGAGCGCGAGGATCCGCTCCGTCAGCTCGCCGAGGTTGCCTGCCTCGTTGTACGTCGGCACCACGACCGCGACGCGCGCCTCCCGCCAGGGTGACGGCAGCGACCAGGCTCCTTCGATCACAACGCTCTCCTTGTCCGGGCACGGTGGCTCCCACACCCTACGGGGCCGCATGATCGCCCGCCGCCCTGATCGGCTCAGCGAGAGGCCACCGGCCTCGGCGAAAATTCATGGAACCGCCGTCCCCGCCCGCGGCAATTACTCATGTCATGACGGCAAGCATCCGAGAGGCAACACATGCGACACGAGAGCCGGGCGGACCTCTCGCCCCGGCCCGGCGTGGGCACCAGCGACGATCCGCCACCGCGACCGGGCCCCGAGCGGTTCGCCGGGCTGTTCGTCGATCACGCCCCCGAGCTCAAGCGGTACGTGGTGCGCCGCCTGGGCCTGGAGCCGGCCGACGACATCGTGGCCGAGACGTTCGCCGTGGCCCTGCAGCGGCTGGAGTCGTACGACGGGCGGCGCGGTGACGAGCGCGCCTGGTTGTACGGCATCGCCACCAACCTCATCGGCCGGCACCGCCGCCGCGAGATCGGCCTGTACAAGGCGCTGAGCCGTACGGGGGCCGACGCGGTGATCGAGCCGTTCACGGACGAGGTGGAGCAGCGGGTGGTGGCGGACGGGGCGCGCAGGCGGCTGGCGAAGGCGCTGGCCGGGCTGTCGCGCAAGCACCGGGACACGTTGCTGCTGGTGACGTGGGCGGAGCTGACGTACGAGGAGGCCGCGGTGGCGCTGGGCGTGCCCGTGGGCACCGTGCGGTCGCGCGTGAACCGGGCGCGGAGCAGCCTGCGCCGGATGCTGGCCGGAATCGATCCAACCGTCGCGGACGAGGGATGATTGATGGTGAACGAGATCGAGCTCCTCAGGGAGATGCGCAGCGAGGTCCCGGAGGGGCTGAGCGTGGCGGAGGTGGAGCGCAGGCTGGCCGAGCGAACGGCCGGGAACGCGCCGCACGGCCGGCCGCGCCGCCGGCCGCGGTTGCGGCTGGGGTTGAGCGCGGCGGGCGCGTGCCTGCTGGCCGTCGCGGCCGTGGCCGTCCTGCGGCCCCAGCAGGAGGCGGCGGTACGGCCGCACCCGGCCGTGGCGGCCCAGCCCAGCGGTACGGCTCAGCCCAGCGGTGCGGCTCAGCCCAGCGGTGCGACGCGGACCGGCGGCCCCCCGCAGACCGGCACTGGCCCGCAGACCGGCACTGGCCCGCAGACCGGCGGCGCCACGGAGGCCGGCGGCGGGGCTCGGCCAAGTGGCGCGGTGACGGTGCTGGAGCAGGCGGCGCTGGTCGCCGCTCGCGGCCCCGCGCGGCGGATCCGCCCGGACCAGTGGTTCTACCTCAAGGAATCGCAGCACATGGGCGGCGACCTGCCGACGTTCGAGTCCTGGGGCCGGATGGACGGGCAGAGGTCGGCGATCAAGGAGGAGGGCGGCGAGCTCAAGCTGGGCAGGGAGAAGGGTCCGACGCACGTCGGCCGTACGCAGCAGGAGGTGGAGGCGCTGCCCTCGGACCCGGACGCGCTGCTCGCGCACTTCCGTGGTCTCGACCGGGAGCTTCATCCCCTGTCGATCTGCCAGCCCTCCTGCCGGCCGGAGGTGGCGGACGACGTCAAGGTGTTCGGGGCGATCGGGTGGTACATGAAGTACGGGCCCGTGATCCCGCCGGACACGGTGGCGGGGATGTACCGGGCGCTGGCCAAGCTCCCGCACGTGTCGATCGAGCAGGGCGCCACGGACGCGGCCGGCCGCGCGGGGGTGGGCGTGGTGCTCGACGCCGGTGACGGCGTCAGGGCGTACTACATCCTCGACCCGGACGACTACCACTACATGGGCGTGAAGGTGGTGGACGGTGATGGCGGGGCCGTGGGGTTGTCGGTGCTGGGGGCCGGGATCGTGGACAAGGCGGGCGACATGCCCTGATCACGCTCCACCAGCGGACGGGACGTCCCCTGCCTATGGGCCCCAGTTCACGAGTGACAGCAGGCGTTCGGCCTGGCGGCGGTCCTCCGCGGCCACGGTGATGCCTTTGACCAGGGTGAGCAGGTCCCGTACGTCCAGGTCGGCCCGTACGGCTTCGACCCGTACGGCATCCGCCAGCAGGGACGAGGCGGCGGCGAGCATCGCGCGGTGCCAGTCGGCGACCTGCGCGGTGTCGGCCAGGGCCAGGTCGCGCTTGCCCTCGACGTGGTCCATGAACAGGCGCAGCCACTCGTGCAGCGCCTCCCGCGGCGAGCCCGCCTCCTCGCGCAGCGTCTCGGCGCTTGAGCAGAGCTGGCTCACCTCGTCGGCGTAGACGGCGAGCAGCAGGTCGGAGCGGGTGGGGAAATGCCGGTACAGAGTGGCGTTCCCGATCCCGGCCCGGCGGGCGACGTCATCGAGCGGCGCGTCGGCGCCGCGCTCCGCGAACACCTGAGCCGCCGCGGCCACGAGCAGGTCACGGTTCCGCTGTGCGTCCGCTCGCATCTCTCTCCTTGCCGACTGAGGCTTGGCCACCAAAGACCTTGCCCACCGAAACCCTGCCGGAGCAAGATCTTGCCCGCCGAAGCCCCTGCCAGCACAAGGCCTTACCCGCCGAAGCCCTGCCAGAGCCCGCGGAAGCCCTGCCAGAGCCCGCGGAAGCCCTGCCAGAGCAAGACCTTGGCCGCCGAAGCCCTGACAGCGCAAGGCCGTACCCACCGAAGCCCTGACAAAGCGCGGGCTTGCCAGCGCAGGCCTTGCTAAGTGGGGAGCTCCCCGTTTAGAGTAACCGAACCTGAGAAACGGGGAGCTCCCCACTTAGCCGGAGGAGGCGCAACGATGATTGCTGGAGAGGTGCATCGGAGGGTCGTGGAGCTGTACCCACAGGTGCTCGCGACCGGTCGGATGGACGAGGCCCTGGCCCTCGTCGACCCCGGCGTGATCGACCACAGGGGCGGCACGGAGGGCGACCACCACGGCCTGGAGGCATGGCGGGAGAAGTGGGAGCGGGCAATATTGGGCGAGACCGGCTTCCACGACGTGTCGGTCGAGATAGAACGAAACGTGTCGGACGGCGAGCTGTCGTCCAACGTGTATCTCAGCCGCGGCACCCACACGGCGACAGGCCGGACGTACGAGGTGCGGGGCATGGACATGGTCCGCGTCCGGGACGGCAGGATCGTCGAGCACTGGGCCATCAGCGACGCGGTCGCCATGCGCCACCAACTCGGTCAGTAACGCGCGACCAGGCGCAGGCCCAGCTCGATCAGGAGCCAGCCGAGGCGCCGCTCCCACGTACGGACCTCAGCGCGAGGCCGAAGGCCCAGGGACCGGCGGCCTGTCAGGCGGTGATCGGTAAGGCGGTGATCGGTCAAACGGTGGCCGGCCAGGCGGCGGCCGGTCAGGCGGTGATGCGCCAGGTAGTGGCTCGCCAGGCGATGGCGGCCCGCCTCCGCCTCCAGCTCACGGGCTCGGGCCCGCTCGGCGTACAGATACAGGTCGGGATGCAGCATGAGTGTCCCTCGCTCGGCTCTGAACTGCTAGGTACGGAACGGAAAGCCGTACGTCTGCACGGCGACGTTCTCGCGGCCTTCCGTGTCGCCGGCGTCCCGCGCCGCCTCTGCCCGCAGCCGGTAGCCCTGGACCAGCTCGATGATCTCGTCACGCAGCGAGCGCAGCTCCTCCGCCTTGAGCGGCATCAGGGACTCCGAGGAGAACGCCGAGTTGCGCCAGTCGTCGCTCCACGCGGCCTTCATGTCGAGGTAGCCCTCGTACAGCTCGCCGCGCTGCCGGGCGTACACCCGCGAGACGGCGGTGTGGACGGCGTTGCGCTCGGGGGCGTCGCGGAAGTCCTCGTCGGTGGTCGAGATGCTGGTCATCACCGGCCGCCACCACCGCTGCCTGGCATCGCCGCTGCCGCCCTCGACCTCCTCGATGATGCCGTGCTTGGCCAGCTTGCGCAGGTGGTAGCTCACCAGCGACACGGCCTCGTCCACCTGGTCGGCCAGTTGCGAGGCCGTCGCCGTGCCCGCGACGTAGAGCGCGCGGTAGAGCTTGATGCGCAGCGGATGACCCAGGGCCTTGAGCGTGTCGAGGTCCTTGACGCGGTGGGACTGCTCCGGGGAGGACATACCACCACCATAGAAGCGAAAGAAAAGTTGCGCAATATTAGTTGCACAACTTTTCTTTCCGATCACCGGACGATCGGATCTTCGTGCGTACGTCCGCGGGATCCGTTCGATCAGTTCTGGACGGCCGCGAAGGCCAGGCAGGCGAGCACCAGGATCAGGCCGGCGACGATCGTCAGCCGGGTCATGTAGGCGTGGCGCACGGTTTCCTCCGGTACGGGCGGCTCAGACCCAGGCGAAGCGCTCGGTGTGGACCCGATCGGCGGGAATGCCGATCTCCGGGATGGCGGCCTCCATGGCGTCGAGCATCGGGTTCGGGCCGCAGACGAAGAACTGGAAACGCGGGCCGGCGGACGGCAGGTACCGGCGGAGCGTGCCGGCGTCGATGCGGCCGCTCTCGCCCGTCCAGCCGGGCGGCGGTTGTTCGAGTACGTGGACGACCTGGAGGTTCAGGCGGCCGGTGAGTTCGTCGATCTCCTCGCGGAACGGGATGCTGTCGTGATCGCGGTGTGCGGAGAACAGGACGACCGGCCGCACGTCGCCGCGGTCGGCGAGGGTGCGGAGCATGCTCAGGGCGGGGACGAGGCCGACGCCGCCGGCGATCAGGCAGAACCCGGCGCCCTCGTACTGGTCGATGGAGAACACCCCGTGCGGGCCGTCGACGTAGACGGTGGCGCCCGGTCGTACGGCGCTGACGCTGGAGGTGAAGTCACCGAGCGCCTTGATCGCGACGGCGACCGTGCCGTCCGTCTCGGCGCTGGAGGAGAACGAGAACGGGTGCGAGGTCACCGAGAACGGCGACCTGCCGACAGTGATCCAGGCGAACTGCCCGGGCTGGAAGCGCAGCCCCTCGTGCCCCCGCGGGCGCAGCACGAGCACGGTGATCCGGCCGCGCTCGGGGAGCACCTGTTCGACCACCCACGGACGCCGCCACAACCGCAGTGGCCGCACGATCCGGATCCAGAGAAGCAGCCCCACGAACGCCGCCGTCATGATCGCCCACAGCACCTGTTTCCACAGGCTGTCGACGTAGTGGTTGACCAGCAGCACGTGCACCAGAGCCGCCGTGACCGCGAGTGTCGCCATCACCGTGTGCAGGACCTGCCACACCTCGTACGACAGGCGCAGCCGCCGCCGCCACACCGAGGTCACCATCAGCACCAGCAGGGCCAGCACCGCGAGCACGGCGAACCGAGCCCTCCACGGCAGCTCGGTCAGGGAGAAGGCGGCGATCACGCCCGGGCCCGACAGCGCCGTGTGCGTCAGGACGAACGCCAGGCCGACGTAACCGATCTCCCGGTGGAACTGGATCACCGCATCGGTGCCGAACGGCTCCGCCACGACACGGACCCGGGCGACGAGGGCGAACTCGATGCCCATCAAGGCCAGGCCGACGAACCCGAGGGCGACCGAGAAGTCGGTCCAGAATCCCTGGCCCGGGCGGCTCACGCCCATCAGCGCGAACGCCAGCGGCGCCACGCAGACCCCCAGGAACACGCCGACCCAGACGACCCCCTGTGCCGTCGCTCTCATCGCGGACCGCCCGCGGCCTCGCCTGCGCATGCCGGAGGAGCCATCGTGAACACCCCCGCGATGAGCTGTGACAACTACGCCGTGCGTACCCGTGCCCGCCAGGCCGAAACGGCTCCGGCACAGGCAGGGGCAAGTCAGCGGAAGCGCCACCGGGTCTGGGCGTAGTCGCCCTTGCGGAAGCCCAGCACCTTGGCCGGAGCCACCGCGAACACCAGAGCCTCTCCCCCGGCGACGTTGACGAACACCCCGTCGCTGACGTCGAAGTGCCACTCGCTGGTGTACTTGGCCTCCCACGCGTCGGCCAGCCGCTTGAGCGTGCCCTGGTCCGTGACGCGCTCGGCCACCCCCTCCACCATCAGGTCCAGGCCCTCGCGCAGGGCGCTGGCGCCCGTGGTGAGCACGCAGTTGCGGTTGGTCTCCAGGTTTCTGGCCTTCTGCTCCTCGGCCCCCGTGCAGAAGTGCAGCGCGTCGTCCTGCCAGACGGCCAGCAGCGTGGTGACGTGCGGGCGGCCGTCGGCGCGCACGGTGCTCAGCCAGTACGTCTCAGCGTTCGTCAGCTGCTCGCGGGCCTCGGCCCAGGAGGTGGCGGCGGCGTTCTCGGCGCTGAAGCGGGCGTCCAGCTCCGTCGTGGGTTCCATCGTCGCTCCCTTGCATCGGCTGTCGAAGGGACAGACCCGCGGGGCGCGCGGAACTCATCGGACCGGCAGGTCGTAGGTCCGGCGCACGCTGCTGCCGAGCCTGCTCACGTCGGCGCCGTACACGTGCAGCGAGACTCCCGTCTCCGAGCTGGTGTTGCGCACCTTGTGGATGTCGCCGGGCGGGGCGAACCCGCTGACCTCGCCCGGCCGGTTCTCGGCGTGCCCGATGCGCACCAGGTGGTCGCCCAGGTCGCGGTAGAGCGTCTCGTCCTCGATGCCGCTGAGGATGCCGAACGTGCACCACGACACGTGGTCGTGGATCACCGTGTCCTGGCCGGGGCGCCAGACGACGCCGACGACCGAGAAGCGCTCCTCGGCGTGGAGGATGTGGGAGACGTACCGCTCGGGCGAGCCCGCCCGCTCCTGCGGCGTGAGGATGTCGAGGCCCGGAAGGCGCTCCCGGAGCAGGGCGGCGACGGCCAGCGCGGTCGCGTGACCGTCGAGCCGGCGGTCGACGATGCGCGACACTCCCGAGACGATCGGCTCGAGGCCCGGCCTGGTGACTGTGGTGGCGGCGGCCATATCCATGGGATTCCCCTAGGAATAATCAGTAATCTGCCTTCCCCTTCTACGCTCCTGCATTTCGACCGATAGGTCCAACAGAAGTCTTCTGGTCGATCAATAGATAAGATTGATGAATGCTGGATGTCGCACGCCTGCGGGTGCTCGTGGCCGTCGCCCGCAAGGGTTCGCTGACCGCCGCGGCCAAGGAGCTGCACTACTCGCAGCCCTCCGTCAGCCACCATCTGGCCCGGCTGGAGGCTGAGACCGGGGCCAAGCTCATCCAGCGCGCCGGGCGCGGCATCCGGCTCACGGAGGCGGGCCGGCTGCTGGCCGAGCGGGCCGCCGACATCATCGGCCGGCTCGACGCCACCGCCGAGGAGCTGGCCGCGCACGTGGGGCTGCGCTCCGGGCGGGTGCGGCTGGCCGCCTTCCCCTCCGCGCTGGGGACGTTCATCCCGAAGGCGGCCGGCCTGCTGGCCGGCGCGCATCCCGGGCTGCGCCTGCAGCTCACCGAGACCGAGCCGCCCGAGGCGCTGCGGCTGTTGCGGGCCGGGCGGGTGGACGTGGCGGTCATGTTCCGGTACGACGACACCGCGCCCGAGGACAGCGGCATCCACATGATCCACCTCCTCGACGACCCCAGCTACCTCGTGTCGGGCACGGCGCCCGGCGAGGTCGGCGACCACGCCGACTCCGCCTGGATCGCCGGGTGCGACCGGTGCCGCAGCCACCTGCTGGACGTCTGCGACAAGGCGGGGTTCGAGCCGCGGATCGCGTTCACCAGCGACGACATCGTGGCCGTGCAGGCGCTGGTCGCGGCCGGGCTGGGGCTGACCATGCTGCCCGGGCTGGCGCTGGCGGCGCACCGGCATCCGGACGTGGAGGTGGCGGTGGTGCCGGGCTCGACGAGACACGTGTACGCGGCCGTCTACGGCGAGCCGCCCTACCCGCCCGCCACCGAGGCCCTGCTCACAGCCCTCCAGGACGGCCTCTGACGCCTGCTTCCCGACCCCTCCGGGAAGGCGCCCGCTGCCCGGGGCTCTCGGTGGAAGGCGCCCGCTGCCCGGTGCTCTCGGGGAAGGTGCCCGCTGCCCGAGGCCCGGTAATGGCGTTGACGCCGGTCCTACGATTGCCCCATGCCGGATATCTCGTCACTCGCCATCTTCTGCGCGGCCACCCTCGGACTGCTGCTCGTGCCCGGCCCCGCCGTGCTCTACATCGTCACCAGAAGCGTCTCCCAGGGCCGCACGGCCGGCCTGATCTCCGTACTCGGCATCCACACCGGCTCGATCGTCCACGTCGCCGCCGCGGCGCTGGGCATCAGCGCGCTGCTCGCGGCCTCGGCCACGGCGTTCACGATCGTCAAGTACGTGGGTGTGGCGTACCTGGTCTGGCTCGGCGTCCGCAGGCTGATGCGGAAGGGCGGCGGCGAGGAGCTCGTCGAGCTGAAGGTGCAGTCGAAGCGGCGGTTGTTCTGGGAGGGGTTCGTGGTGAACGTGCTCAACCCCAAGACCGCGATCTTCTTCCTGGCGTTCCTGCCCCAGTTCACCGACCCGGCGGCAGGGCCGGTCGGGCCACAGATCCTGGTGTTCGGGCTCGTGTGGCTGCTGCTCGGGATGGCGTCGGACGGCACGTACGCGATGCTCGCCTCCGCCCTGGCCGGTCGCGTGCGGAGCTCGGCCCGCGCGCGACGGCGGCTGGACGTCGGGAGCGGGGTCGTGTACCTCGGGCTGGCCGCCTGGCTCACGACTGAGAAGGCCTGACAAGCCGGGAAATTTCGCGTCCTTGATGCGATAGTGAGAAGGAGATCAGGCTGATCGGGGGCTTTTCTTCCGTACGTAGCTGACAGGTAGCGGACCCATGGACACGCCACCACACCGCCTCGGGCTCGAACGGGTCGTCGAGGTCTTTTCCGGTCATGACGACCTCGTCGGCGTGACCGGCTCCGGGTACGCGATCGGTGCCGACCTGGTGCTGACCTCCGGGCAGGTGGTGGAGCCCGGCGCGCCCTGTCACGTACGGCCCCCGTGGTCCGGCCGGTGGCTCGCGGCCGAGCCGGTGTGGCGCGGGCGCGGCGGCGCGGACGCGGTGCTGCTGCGGGTGTCCGAGGCTGCCTGGGCCGACGTGGCCGGGATCGAGCACAACCGGTGGGCCAGGGTGGCGAGCAGCGGCTCCTATCGCGTGCGCTGCGTGGCCCGGGGTTTCGCGCAACTCGGCCGGCCGGGCGGGCTGCCTGATGGAGAGCCGGGCATCGGAGAGCCGGGCGGGCTGCCTGGTGGAGAGCCGGGCATCGGGGCGCTGGGCGGGCTGCCTGGTGGAGAGCCGGGCGGGCCGCTTGGTGGGAAGCGGGGCGGGCTGCGGGATGCGGAGACGCTGTCCGGCCTGGTCAGCCCGCCGACCGGCGCGGTGTCGAAGGCGCTGGCGGTGAGCGTGCTCTCGCCCGAGCTCGACGCGGCGCCGACCCCGCTCTGGCACGGCATGTCAGGGGCCGCGCTGCTCGCCGAACCCGCGGGCCAGCTCATCGGCGTGGCCGTCCCAGGCCCTGGCGGGTACGAGCGCCGCCGGCTGGACGCCGTGCCCGTGACCGCGCTGCTGAGCGACGCGCGCTTCCGCGAGCTGGCGGGCGTGCCGCCGGGGCCGCTGGAGACCGTCTCCGAACACGACCGCTCGGTGGCCCTGCCCGCGCTGCTCAGGCCGGCCCGCGAGCGGCTGCCGGAGGACTGCCCCGACTGGGTGCTGCTGATGGCGCGGCACGCGGTGGTGCCGTTCCTGGGGCGGAGCGAGGAGCTGGGCACGCTGCGGGCCTGGGCGGCCGAGCCCGGCCCGCTGTCGATCGCGGTGCTGAGCGGGCGCGGCGGTACGGGGAAGACGCGCCTGGCGGGCGAGCTGTGCGTGGAGCTGGCGGAGGCGGGGTGGGACGCCGGGTTCCTGCCTCTGGACGCGGTGACCGGCCTCTTGTCCGGGGAACGTGCGGCGTTCGAGGCGTTGCGGCCGACCCTGGTCGTGGTGGAACGGCCCGAGCCGTCTTCACCGGTGGTGGGCGAGCTGGTGCGGCGGCTGGCCAAGCACGGTCACAACGCCCGGGTGCGGCTGCTGCTGGTGGCTCGCGAGCCGGGCGAGGCGGAGTGGTGGCGGCGGCTGGACACGGCGGCGGGCGGCTGGCTCAGGCGGCTCAACACCACGACCGTGCAGCTCAACGCCCATCCGCTGACGCTCGCCGAGCGGAACGAGCATGCGGTGGCGGCCATGAAGGCGTTCGCGCCGAGCCGGGCCGCGCTGCCCTCCCCGCCGCGTCTCGACGACCCGGAGCACGGCCTTCCGCTGCACGTCCACCTGGCCGCGCTGCTGCGGTTGTGCGACGGGGAGGAGGAGAACGGCGGGGAGCCGGCCGGGGCGGCAGGCGAGGCGGCGGACCGGCCACCTGACGAGGCGACAGCACGGACAACGGACCGGCTCCCTGACGAGGCGACAGCCCGGACAACGGACCGGCTCCCTGACGAGGCGACAGCCCGGACAACGGACCGGCTTCCTGGCGAGATCGCGGGCCGGCAGCCGAGCAGGACTGCGGGCCGTTCGCCGGGTGGTGAGAGTGGTGGCGGGCTGATCGGGCGGTTCCTGGCGCGTGAGCGTGGCCGGTGGGCGCGCGTCTGGCCGGACGGAGAGGAACGGCTCAGCGAGGCGACCGCGCGGCAGGCGGTGGCGGTTCTCACGCTCACCGCACCGGCCCCCGCCGAGCTGCCCGTCCTCCTGACGTCCGTCCCGGGACTCCGCGCCCGCGCCCCGGGCCCGGCGGGCGGCGCCGGGCACCCGGCGGACTGGTTCCACGCCCCGAGCGACCTGCCGCCTTCCCCTGAGGGCAGCCCGAGCGACACGAGGCCTCCCCAGCCCGGCGCCCTCGTCGCGGCCCGCTGGCTGGGCCGCCTCTTTCCGAGCTCTCCCGGCTCTCCTGGTGGGCGGGTCGCCCCGCTCGGGCCCGATCTGGTGGCCGAGCAGTTCCTGGCCGAGACCGAGGACCTGGACGCGCTCGTCCTGGCCCTGCACGACCACGAGGGCCGCACGGTCCACCACCTCGTGCGCATGCTGGAGGTCCTGCGGCTGTCGAGCAGCAGGAAGCCTGTCAGGCAGGCGTTGTGGTCGCTGGTCGCCAGCCGGCTGGGCAAGCTGGTCGCGGAGGCCGCGGCCAATCCCGCCGGCGGGCTCGGCGACGCGCTCAACGCCGCGCTCGTGCTGTTCGCCGGCGACCGGCAGCTCGCCGAGACCGCGGCCGGACTGCCTGCCTGGCCGGAGGGGCGCGAGGTGGGACTGCCTGCCTGGCCGGAGGGGCGCGAGGTGGGACTGCCCGCCCGGCCGGAGGGCCCGGAAACCGGGCTGCCCGCTGAGCCGGTGGGGTGGGAGGACGGGCTGGGGTGCCGGGCGCTCAAGGTGACGCTGGCGGAGCTGACCGTACGGCATCGGCGGGGCAGCGGCGGGCGGCTGGCGCTGGCCAGGGCGCTGACGTGGTTGTCGGCCGGGCTGGCGGCCGTGGGCAAGACCGGGGAGGCGGTCGTCGCGGCGGCCGAGGCCGTGGAGACGTACGCGGGCGCTCCCCCGTACGAGGAGCCGGCCGGGCGGGCGGA
Source organism: Nonomuraea thailandensis (assembly GCF_024172165.1). GTDB lineage: Bacteria > Actinomycetota > Actinomycetes > Streptosporangiales > Streptosporangiaceae > Nonomuraea > Nonomuraea thailandensis. The sequence goes on from NZ_JAMZEB010000002.1 coordinate 8,588,969, forward strand.
GGCGCTGTTCGGGCTGGGTGCCTGCCTGCTGGCCGGCGGTGAGGCGGGCGGGGCGTTCAAGCCGGCGCAGGAGGCGGCGGCCCGGTACCGGATCCTGGCCGAGGAGGATCCCCGCCACGCGGAGCACGCCGCCAGGGCGCATTACAACCTCGCCTGCGCGTTGCTGGAGCTCGGACGGCTGGACGAGGCGGTGGAGGCGTTCGAGGCGGCGGGCGGGAGCGCCGGGTTCGCATCCCAGGTGAGAGGGGTGCTGTCCGTGCTGCCCCGCACGGCCGGCGTCACGGGCGACGTGTCGCGGCCGGTGCCGCTGACCTCGTTCGAGGGGATCGGCGTCGCCGCCGTGCTGCCCGACCTGGCCGCCTGCCTGGCCGCCGCCACCGTGTCCGCCGTCAAGAACACCGCCCCCACCAGCAGGAACGTGGCTCACCACCTGCACCTGGCCGCCGCCTGGCTGGAGACGCACGATCGGCCGGCCGAGGCGCGCGCCCCGGCGGCCGAGGCCGTGACGCGGCTGCGGACCCTGGCCGCCGAGGAGCCGGGGCTGCGCGCCATGCTGGTGTCGGCCGCCGGCCTGCTGTCCAGGCTGCACGCCCGCATGGAGGACCTGGACGCCGCCGCGCGTTCCGCCGCCGAGGCCGTACGGAACCTGCGCGCCCTCGTCACGCTCGAACCGGACGAGCACCGCCCCGCCCTCGCCGACCAGCTCCTCGACCTCGGCGAGCTGCTGCTGATGGACGACCGCCCCGAGGAGGCGCTGGCCCCGCTGCAGGAGGCGGCGGCCGTGGTGGCCGAGCGGCGCACGGCCACCGCGGCGAGGGGCAGGCGGCTGCTCGGCCTCTGCCTGGACGAGCTGGGCAGGACCGTGGACGGCCTGGCGCACCTGGAGATCGCCGCCGAGCTGTACGACGTGCTGTGTCTTGAAGACGGCTCCTCCTACCCCGCTCACCGGGATGAGGCACGCGTCCGGCTGGAGTCCGCCCGTCAGCCCGGCCGCCCCGCCGAAGAGCCGTGGTTGCCCTGGTCGCCGTCGACGGCCCGGCCGGAGGAGGCCGTGGACCGGGAGACGGTCGCCGAGGAGACGGTGGGTCGGGCGGAGCGGCGGCTTGCCGAGTGCAGGGAGGCCGTTGAGAGCGCCGGTACGCCGGGGATCGAGCAGATTCATGCGTACCTGTCCGCGCAGGCCACGCTTGCCCGGGCCTGGGCGGACGCGGGGCGGGCGGGGGACGGGTTCGCGCTGGCGATGCGGGCGGCCGAGCTGCTCCAGCGGCACGCCGCGCCGGACGGGCCGCACGCGATCGCCGTCGGCATGGTGGCCGCGGCGCTCGGGTGCTCGCTCGTCGGGCTCGCACGGCCCAAGGAGGCCATCCCGCACCTGCTCACGGCCATCGAGTCGTACGAGCCGCACGCCGAGGCGAGCGCGGAGTTCCGTACGGAGCTGGCCCGGCTGATGGTGCTGGAGACCGTCGCCCTGTCGCGCGCCGCCTGCCTCTCCGACGCGGAGGCGGCCGCGGACCGGGTGGTCGAGCTGTACGAGCGGCTGGTGGCCGAGCGCGTCGAGCAGCCCGTGGCCCTGGCCGGCGCGCTCCGGCTCCAGGGCGGGATCCGCTTCGCCGGGCAGCGGCCGGACGGCGCGCTCCGGTCGGTCATCCGCGCGCTCGACCTCGTCCCGTCCCCGTCCACGCGGCAGGAGCGGCTGCTCGTCGCGACCTGCCTGGAGCTGGCCGGGCTGTGCCTGGCGGACCTGCACGAAAGCGACGCCGCCCGCGACCGGCTGGCGGCGGGGACGGCGGCGATGGCGCGGCTCGGGAGCGTTCCGCCCGATCTGGTGGGGGTGCATCTGCTGGCGCTGGTGCGGCTGGCCAGGATGCGGGTGGAGGAGGAGGGGCCGGTGGCGGGCGCCGCCCTGTACGCCCAGATCCTCGGGATCCGGCCGCTGCCGGGGCCGCCGGTGCTCGATGCCGTCGTGGAGGAGCTGGCCAGGTTCGCGGGCGAGGGTGGCCGGTTCGCGGGCAGCGGCCGGTTCGCGGGGGAGGGTGGCCGGTTGGCGGAGGAGCCCGCCGGAGGTGTGGCAGGGCTGGTGGGGCCGCTCACGACGTTCGTGGAGGGGATGGAGCGGGAGGTGCCGCTGAGCGGTGCGCCCGAGACGTACGATCGGTTCGGCCGGTGCCTGGCGCGGCTCGGCGCCGCTGCGGCGCGGGTGGGTGACACCGCGAGCGCCGTCCCGATCGCCGAGCTGGCCGTGCGCGTCTACCGCGGTCTCGCGCCCGTCTCGCCCGCCTACCGCGAGCCGCTCGCCTCGGCCCTCGCCACGCTCGCCGCCCTGCCCGGCGCCCGCGACGGCGCCCGGGACACTGCCGGCCCCGCGGGGCTCGCCGTGCTGGAACAGGCCATCGACCTGCTCACCCAGCACCAGGACCGCACGAGCGTCCCGGTCGACGAACGCCAGGACCACGCGACCGGCCTGGACGAGGAGCGCCTGGGCCGGTTGCTCGCCGGAGCCCTGAACCGCTACGCGGCCGAGCTGCTCGAACGGGGCCGTGCCGTCGAGGCGCTGGCCCACTGCGAGCGGGCCGCCGACCTCTGTGACGAGCTGGAGGACCCGGCCGTCGCCGCCGTCACCTACGCGCAGGTCGGCTCCACCCTGGCCGCCCTGGACCGCCCGCAGGCGGCTCTGGAGGCCATCGCCTGGTCACTGGCCGAGCTGGACCGTGCCGAGCTGGACCGTACCGAGCTGGAGCACGCCGAACCGGGCCGCGCCGAGCTGGAGCACGCCGAACCGGGCCGCGCGGGATTCGAGCGCGCGGGATTCGAGCGCGCGGAGTTGGAACGCGCCGACCCGGGGCGCGTGGAGCCAGGGCAACGGGAGCGCGGCGCGGGAGCGTGGCACGAGCTGTCGTTCGGGACCGATCCGCGGCGGGTGCGGGCGCAGGCGATCCAGGTCAGAGGACGGGTGCTGCGGACGTTCGGGCGGGCCCAGGAGGCGACGGCGCACCTGGTGGAGGCCCTGCGCCTGTTCACCGAGCTGGGCGAGCCGCTGCCCGCGGCCGAGACCGCCGCGCTGATCGCCGACGACCTCCTGGCCGCCGGGCGCCCGCAGGAGGCCGCCGAGTACGCACGGACCGCCACGACCGGCCACGAGCCGGGCACCGTGAAGCACGCCCTGGCCACCCAGCGCCTGGCCAGGTGCCACATGATGCTGGGCGAGCTGGCCGCAGCGAACGAGCTGGTCGAGGCCCTGATCCCGCTGGCCAGGCGCGAGCCGGACGACCTGACGTACCGCGCGATCCTGGCCGACTCCCTGGCGCAGAGCTCGGAGCTGATGCCGTTGCTGCGGCTGGACGGCGGCGCGGAGGCGGAGGCGCGGGCGCGCGAGGCCATCGCGATCTACGACGAGCTGCTGACCACGGGCATGAACGCGCAGGCCCTGCACACCAGCCGCGCGGGCGCCTGCCTCACGCTGGCGTCGGCGTTGCGGATGCGGGATCTGGCGGCCGAGGCGATCCAGCCGTTGCGGGAGGCGGTGGCGGCGCTGGAGCGGTTCTCTCCGGGGAACCCGATGCAGGGCGGGCTGCTGTCGCGGGCGATGCTCATGCTGGGCGACGCGCTGATGGAGGCGGGGCGGGCGCTGGAGGCCGGGCTGGTCTTCCACCGCAGCACGCAGGTGACGCGCGACGAGCTGACCAGGGCGGTGGCGCACGCCCGGCTCGGCTTCTGCCAGCAGGAGCTGGGCAGGGACGACGCCGCGGACGCCGCCCTGCGCGTCTCCGCCGACCTGCTGCGCGAGCTGCCGGTGGCCGAGCCGGACCTGCTGCGTGACGTGCTGCTCGGCCGGCTGAGGCTGCTGGAGAAGACGGGGCGGACGCACGACGCGAAGGCCATCGAGGCGGAGCTGCGCCGCCTGAGCTGAAGGAGAGATGTCAGCGGAAGGGCCGGATGAAGGCTGCCGGTCCCGGGTTCACGAACGGAGGAAGGCCAGCAGGGCGGATGCGACCTCGTCCGGCGCCTCCTCGGCCATGTGGTGCCCGCTGTCGATCACCTGCCCGGTCACGTCCTCGGCCCACGTCCGCCAGATCGCCAGCGGATCGCCGTAGAGCTCCTCCATGTCGTCCTTGGCCGACCAGAGGAACAGGGCCGGGCACGCGAGGCGCCGGCCCGCGGCGCGGTCGGCGTCGTCGGCGGCCCGGTCCACGGTCAGGCCGGCGCGGTAGTCCTCGCACATGGCGTGAACGGTGGCCGGGTCGCGGATGGCCCGCAGGTAGTCCTCGTGGGCTTCGGGCCCCATCTGCCCGACCGTCCCCCCATACCACGCGTCGGGATCGGCGTTGATGACCCGCTCGGCGGGTTTGGCGGTCTGCCCGAGGAAGAACCAGTGCCACCAGGCCGCGGCGAACCGCGCGTCGGCGCGGGCCAGCGCCTCGCCGATGGGGATGCCGTCCATCACCACCAGGCGGGTGACCGCGGCGGGGTGGTCGGCGGCGAGGCGGTGGGCGACGTAGCAGCCGCGGTCGTGGCCCGCCACGGCGAAGCGGTCGTGCCCGAGTGCCCGCATGAGGGCCACCAGGTCACGGGCCATGGCGCGCTTGGAGTAGGGAGCGTGGTCGGGGGTGGTGCGCGGCTTGCCGGAACGCCCGTATCCGCGCAGGTCCGGACAGACCACCGTGTGGTACGGGGCGAGGAGCGGGGCCACGCGATGCCAGGTCGCGTGCGTGCGGGGGTGACCGTGCAGGAGCAGGAGCGGGCTGCCGGAGCCGCCGTGCCGGACGAACAGCTCCGTCTCGCCCACGTCGATCATGCCGGTCTGGAAGTCGTCGAACATCCGCCCGCCCCTACCCGGGCGGATGTCGATCAACCAGGTCAGCCCTCCGCCTGCTCCGCCGTCTCCCTGGCCCACCGGTAGTCGGCCTTCCCGGCCGGCGAGCGCACCATCTCGGCCACGAACGCGTACGTCCGCGGCACCTTGTACCCGGACAGCAGCTTCCTGCAGTGCGCGTCCAGCTCGGCGGAGGTGAGCTCGACCCCGGGCCGCGGCTCGATCACGGCCGCCACCCTGCTCCCCCAGCGCTCGTCCGGCACCCCGGTCACCACCGCGTCGAACACCGACGGATGCCCCTTGAGCACCGCCTCGACCTCCTCGGGGAACACCTTCTCCCCGCCGGTGTTGATGCACTGCGAGCCACGCCCGAAGACGTTCACGGTGCCGTCGGGGTCCACGGTGGCGAGGTCACCGGTGAGCAGCCACCGGTTGCCGTCCTCGTCCGTGACGAACGTGCGGGAGGTCTTGGCCGGGTCGTTGTAGTAGCCGAACGCCACCCGCCCCGACCTGGCGACCGTGCCGAGCTGCCCGGAGCCGGGCTCGACGGGCCGGCCCTTCTCGTCCAGCACGGCCAGCTTGACGACGGAGTTCGGCTGGTAGCGCAGGCCCTTCTCGGGTGAGGAGCCGGCCAGGCCGGAGGCGGTGTAGCCGGACTCGGTGGAGCCGAAGCTGTCGATGATCATGGCGTTCGGCAGCAGCTCCTGGAGGCGGTCGCGGACGGCGCCGCTCAGGATCGCCCCGGTGGAGCTGATCGCGAACAGCGAGGAGACGTCGTGCTCGCCGCCCTCCAGGGCCTCGGCCAGCGGCCTGGCCATGGCGTCGCCGGTGATGCTGATGGTGTTCACGCGCTCCCGGCCGACCGCCCGCCACACCGCGCCGGCGTCGAACTTGCGCACGAACACGATGGTCGAGCCCATCCACCAGGTCAGGAACATGGCCATCTGCGCGGCCCCGTGCATGAGCGGCGAGGCGGCCAGCATCACCATGGGGTTCGCCTTGACGGCCTCGTCGATGACCTCCTGCGGGGTGGCGCGCGGGGCGCCGTACGGGTTGCCGCCGCCGAAGCCCATGAACAGGTCCTCGACGTGCCACATCGCGCCCTTGGGCATGCCGGTGGTGCCGCCGGTGTAGATGATGTACACGTCCTGACCTGAGCGCGGCTCGAAGCCCCGCTCCGGCTTGCCGCGCTCCAGCGCCGCCCCGTACGGCACCGCCGACCCGATCGCCGGCGCGCCGCCCGCGACGATGAGGTGCTCCAGCAGCGGCGCCTGGTCCAGCACGGCGCTCACCCTGGGCTCGAACTCCACGTCGTAGATCAGCGCCCGGATGTCGGAGTCCCGGTAGAGGTAGAGCAGCTCGGCCTCGACGTACCGGTAGTTCACGTTGATCGGGACGGCCCGGATCTTGAGCGCGGCGAGCATGCCGGCGACGTACTCGATGCCGTTGTAGAGGTGCAGGCCGACGTGCTGGCCGGGCTGGATCCCGAGGCCGAGCAGGTAGTGGGCGAGCCGGTTCGACTCGGCCTCCAGCTCGGCGTAGGTGCGGCGTTCCTGGCCGCAGACGACGGCCGTCCGTTCCCCGATCGTGTCCGCGAGCCCTTCGAACAGGTCAGCGTGGTTGAACTCCATCAGGGTCTCTCCCGTCCGACGATCCACATCGCGAAGAACTGGGCTCCCCCGCCGTAGGCGTGGCCGAGCGCCGTACGGGCGCCGTCCACCTGGTGCTCGCCCGCCATGCCGCGCACCTGCAGCGCGGCCTCGGCGAACCTGATCAGCCCCGACGCCCCGATCGGGTTGCTGGACAACACCCCGCCGGAGGCGTTCCACGGGGTGTCGCCGTCGAGCGCGGTGGCGCCCGATTCTGTGAGCTTCCAACCCTCACCTTCCGCCGCGAACCCCAGGTTCTCCAGCCACATCGGCTCGTACCAGGAGAACGGCACGTACACCTCGGCCACGTCGATCTGCCGCCGCGGGTCGGCGATGCCGGCCTGACGGTAGACGTCGGCGGCGCAGTCCTTGCCCGCCTGCGGGCTGACCGTGTCGCGGCCGGCCCGGAAGATCGGCTCGGAGCGCATGGCGGTCCCGTGCACCCAGGCGGGCGTGCCGGTGACGGCCGACTCCGACGACAGCACCATCGCGCAGGCGCCGTCGCTGGACGGGCAGGTCTCCAGGTAGCGGATAGGCTCCCAGAGCATGGGCGTGGACTCGACCATCTTCTGGTCGATGCCGGGGATCTTGAGGTGCGCGTACGGGTTCTTCAGCGCGTTCAGCCGGTCCTTGACCGCCACCAGGGTGCCGATGTGGCCGGGGGCGCCGGACCTGCGCATGTACTCGCGGATGTGCGGCGCGAAGTAGCCGCCGGCGCCCACGACCAGCGACGCGCTGAACGGCAGGTGGGTGGACAGCGCCCAGGTGGCGTTGGACTCCGACTGCTTCTCGAACGCGACGACCAGCACCCGCTCGTGCACGCCGCCCTGGATGAGGGAGGCGCCCACGAGCGCCGTGGAGCCGCCGACGCTGCCCGCCGTGTGCACGCGCATCATCGGCTTGCCCGCCGCGCCGAGCGCGTCCGCCAGGTACGCCTCCGGCATCATCACGCCCTCGAACAGGTCGGGCGCCTTGCCGATCACCACGGCGTCGATGTCCTTGAACGTCAGCCCGGCGTCCTCCAGCGCGCGCAGCGCCGCCTCACGCACCAGGCCGGCGATCGAGACGTCCCTGCGCTTGGTCGTGTAGTGCGTCTGGCCGACGCCGATGACCGCACACCGGTTACCCATGGTCATGCCTCCAGGACGGTCACGAGGTTCTGCTGCAGGCAGGGGCCGCCGGCGGCGTGCCCGACCGTGCGGCTCGCCGTCCCGTCGTGGATGCGGCGCGCGGCCTCGCCGATGCGGATGAGGCCGGCGGCCATGACGGGGTTGGCGGCCAGCGGGCCGCCCGACGGGTTGATCACGGTGTCGCCGCCCAGCTCCAGGGCCTGGCGCAGGATGACCTCCTCGTGCGGGAACTGCGCGTGCAGCTCGGCCACCTCGACGGGCCCCTTGCCGACGCCGGCGGCGCGGGCGGCGTCGGCCGCGGACGCCGATCGGGCCAGGTCGCGCATGCCGAGGTAGTGCGGCTCGGTGCGGTGCGCGATGCCCCTGATGTAGGCGGGGTTCGGGTGCAGCCGGGCGGCGAGGTCGCCGGTCGCGAGCACGATCGCCGCCGCGCCGTCCGTGATGGGCGGCACGTCCGCCTTCCTGAGCGGCTGTACGGCGTAGTCCTCAGAAGGAGCGGGGTCGGGCAGGTCGAGCGCGTACGGGTTGCTCCGCCCGTCGGCCCGGCTGCGCCGTACGATCTCGTCCAGTTCCTGCCGTTCGGCGCCCACCGCGGCGGCCTGGAGCGCGGCGTAGGAGAGCTGGTCGAGGCCGAGCGGGGCCAGGTAGTACGGGTCGAGCTGGAGCGTCATGATCGTCCGCAGGTCGCCGAGCGACGACTTGCCGAAGCCGTAGACCAGGGCGGAGTCGATGTCGCCGTGCTGGAGCCGCACCCACGCCTCGTACAGGGCCCAGGCGCCGTCCATCTCGACGTGACTCTCGGAGATCGGCGGCCAGGCGGCCAGCGCGTCGAGCGCCGACACGAACGAGAACGGCGCGCCCGCCAGGTAGTCGCAGCTCCCCGAGCAGGTGAAGCCGAAGCGCTTGAGCCCGGTCAGCTCCTTGACCTCGCTGATCACGGGGTGGATCAGCTCGTGCTCGCTCAGGCCGGTGTCGTGATCGGTGTGCCGCGTCTGCGCGAACGCGACGATCGCCACGTCTCTCATGCCAGCTCCACATCGGGCTCGCCGGTGGGGGCGAACCAGCGGATGTTCGCCATGGACGCCGTGCGCTCGCTCTCGGGGACCCAGACGGCCCGGACCCGCATGCCCTGGCGCACCTCGTGCGCGGGCACGTCCCCGATGAGCGCGATCATGGGGATGTCCGCGCCGTCGAGCAGGATGTACGCCGACACGAACGGCACCTGGGGAGCCCGGGGGGCGGGCAGGTTGTTGATGGCGAAGGTGGTGATCGTGCCGGTGTCGGGGAGTTCGAGCGTGTCGGGGAGGGTGTTGCCGCATTCGGGGCAGGCCAGCCGGAGCGGGACGTACACCTTCTCGCACTGCTCGCAGCGGCTGCCGAGCAGGACGCCGCGCTCGACGCCCTCCAGGAAGACGCGCAGCGCGCCGCCGGCCTGGAGGCGGTACTCGGCGCGCACGCTGGACACGATCTTCGTGACCTCGGGGGCGAAGTGGGAGATGTCGGTGATGTGGCCGGTGGGCTGGTCCCGCCAGACCGGCCAGACCCGGGCGCCCGTCTCCAGGGCCTTGGCGTTGTCGGCGGCCACGGCGTGCAGGAGGTCGCTGTCCGCGCCGTCGAGGCGGATCAGGGCCCAGGCGAAGGGGCGGTCCAGGGGGTGGGCGTCGAGCGGCTCGTCCACCCAGGCCCAGGTGGTGATCGTGCCGGCGGGGCCGACCTCGACGTACTCACCGGTCACCGGCTCGCCGGTCGCGGGGTCGTACTCCAGCGGGGGGACGAGCACCCGCCCCTCCGCCGTCCGCACCCCGACGAGGCGGCGGGCGCGCAGCTCGCTGAGGAACCGGCCGATGACCGGCCCGGTCGTACGCGTGTAGCCGCCGGGGAACTCCAGGACGTGCTGAGCTACCAGCGGATCAGATGGCACGGTCGTGTCCCTCCCAGTACGGGGCGCGGAGCTTGCGTTTGAGCAGCTTGCCGTTCGGCTCGCGGGGCATCTCGGCGATGAAGTCGATGCTCTTGGGCCACTTCATCCTGGCCAGCCGGCCCTCCAGGGAGGCCAGCAGCTCGGCGGCCAGCTCCGGGCCCGGCTCGATGCCGGGGGCGGGCTCGACGACGGCCTTGACCTGCTCGCCCCACTCCTCGTCCGGGATGCCGAACACGGCCACGTCGGCCACCTTCGGGTGGACCATGAGCTCGTTCTCGATCTCCGCGGGGTAGATGTTCGTCCCGCCCGAGATGATCATGTCGGCCTTGCGGTCGCAGAGGAAGAGGAAGCCGTCCTCGTCCAGGTAACCGATGTCGCCGACGGTGAAGTGGTCCTTGAGGCGGTTCGCGGCCGTCTTGGCGGGGTCGCCCTTGTACTCGAACTGGACGCCCATCATCTTCATGTAGATGGTGCCGGGGGTGCCGGTCGGCACGGGCTCGCCCTGCTCGTCGGTGATGAGCAGCTCGCTGATCGGCCAGGCCTTGCCGACGGTGCCGGGATGGGCCTTCCAGTCCTCGGGCGTGGCGAGGGTGCCGCCGCCCTCGGTGGCCGCGTAGTACTCGTACACGCAGTCGCCCCACCATTCGAGCATCGCCCATTTGACCGGGACGGGACAGGGGGCGGCGGCGTGGATCATCCACCGCAGCGACGACAGGTCGTACTTTTTCCTGACCTGCTCCGGCAGCGCGAGCAGCCGCTTGAAGTGGGTCGGGACCATGTGGGAGTTCGTGACCCGGTGGCGTTCGCAGAGCGCCAGCATCTCCTCGGCGTCCCACCTGTCCATGTAGACGAGCGTGTGGCCCAGGTGCAGGGCCGTCCCGCCGAACTGGGTGACCGCCGTGTGGTAGCTCGGGGAGGTGACCAGGTGGGCGTTCGGGCGACCGGGGGTGATGCCGAACAGCCCGAGCAGGAACGTCATGAGCTCGGCGGAGTCGTCCGGATCCAGGCCGCTGAGCGGTCTTCTGACGCCCTTGGGCTTGCCGGTGGTGCCCGAGGTGTAGTGCATGGTGGCGCCGGCGGTGCGGTCGGCGGGCGCGGTGTCCGGCTGCCCGCCGGTCAGCTCGCTCGCCGCCCTGAACCCGTCGCCCTCCCCCAGCAGGAAGCGGCGCTCGGGCGCGATGGCCTCCGCGCCCCTGGCGCCCTCCGCGGCGAAGCGGGGATGCACGAAGAACGCCTTGGCCTCGCTGTCGGTGACGATGTAGGCGATCTCGGGCCCGGTCAGGTGCCAGTTGATCGGCGTGTAGTACCAGCCGGCCTGAAGGGCGGCCAGGTAGAGGACGAGCCCGTCGGCGCCGTTCGGGACCAGACCGCAGATGCCGTCGCCGGGCCGCAGGCCCAGTTCGCGAAGGCCGTGCACGAGCCGGTTGGAGCGGGCCAGCAGATCGCCCGCGCGGTGCTGGGTGCCATCGGGGTCCACGGCCGCGATCCACTCGGGATCCGCCTGCGCGAGCCTCCAGAAGCCGAGTGTGCCCATCTGATCTCCTCAGCGCGGGAGTGAGCAAAACAGGAACCTGTTCTCGTTTGCTGGTCGGAGCGTATCCTGGGCCCATCTTCGTAGCAAGCGCTTGATCTAGTCACTCCGGAGGCGTCCGTGGAGCTCCTGTCGATCAGCACCCCCCACTGCCGGATCGAACGTGACGGCCACGTCCTGACCGTCACCATGAACCGGCCCGAGGCCCGCAACGCGCTGTCCTCGGACATGCTGATCGGCCTCGCCTCGGCGTGGGCGTACGCGTCCCAGGAGCCCGGGATCCGGGTCGCGATCCTGACCGGCGCCGAGGGCACGTTCTGCGCCGGCGCCGACCTCAAGGCCATGGGCCAGCCGTCGGCCGACCCCGACGTGCAGGCCCGCGCGGCCCAGATCCCCAACTTCCACTGGAAGGGCCTGCTGCGCGAGGACCTGCCGACCAAGCCGATCATCTGCGCGGTCGAGGGCCACGCGGTGGCCGGCGGCACGGAGCTGCTGGTGGGCACGGACCTGCGGGTGGTGGCGGAGTCGGCCACGCTGGGCCTGTTCGAGGCCAAGCGCGCCCTGTTCCCGATGGGCGGCAGCGCCGTCCGGCTCCCCCGGCAGATCCCGTACTGCCACGCCATGGACCTCCTGCTCACCGGCCGCGCCGTCACGGCGGCGGAGGCGCTGTCGATGGGCCTGGTCAACCGCGTGGTCCCGGACGGCCAGGCGCTCGCGGCGGCTCGCGAGCTGGCCGAGGACGTGGCGGCGTCGGGGCCGCTGGCGGTGCAGGCCATCCTGCGGACGTATCGGGACACGCTGGGGATGGCCGAGGTGGAGGCGTTGAAGGTGTCGGACGAGCTGGGGTGGCCGGTGATCGGCTCCGAGGACGCCAAGGAGGGCACGCGGGCCTTCCGCGAGAAGCGTTCCGCGAACTACCAGGGCCACTGATCGCCGTGGCCGGATGACGGAGGCACGCCCGTCACGGCCTCCGTCACCGAGAGCCTTCAGTCGCCGGTGAGGCGCTCCAGCCGCTCCAGCGCCTCCCCGTACTCCTCCACGAGCCCGAACACCACGTCCTTGGCCGGCCGCACCTGGTTCATCACCCCGATGATCTGCCCGGCCGGGAACGTGGCCAGCTCCGAGGCGTCCGAGCGGCCGATGCGCCGCAACGCGTCCGAGACCAGCATGAACTGCAGCGGCATCGGCAGCGTCCCCGGCGACTCCTCCGACTCCCACGCCTCGGTCCACTCGTTCCTGAGGAGCCGGGCGGGCTTGCCCGTCCAGCTCCGGGAGCGGACGGTGTCGCGGGAGGTGGCCTCCAGGATGCGGCGCTTGGCCATCTCCGGCGTGTCGGCCTCCTCGACCGCGAGCCAGATCGAGCCCGTCCACACGCCCTCGGCCCCCAGCGCCATGCCCGCGGCCATCTGGCGGCCGTTGCCGATGCCGCCCGCGGCCAGCACGGGCACGTCCACGGCGTCCACCACCTGTGGGATGAGCACCATGGTGGAGATCTCGCCCGTGTGGCCGCCGGCCTCGGTGCCCTGGGCGACGACCACGTCCACGCCCACCTCCACCTGCTTGAGCGCGTGGCGCGGGGTCGAGGCGAGGGCGGCGACCTTGACGCCGTGGGAGTGCGCGAGCTCCACCACGTCGGCGGGCGGCGGGCCGAGGGCGTTGGCCAGGAGGGCGATGGGGTGGCGCAGGGCGACCTCGACCTGGGGGCGGGCGGTGGCGTCCGTCCAGCCGAGCAGGACGCGGCCGGCCTCCGCGTCGGCCGACAGCGCCGGGACGCCGTGCTTGGCCAGCAGGCCCTCGACGAACGCCCGGTGGCCTTCCGGGATCATGGACTGGAGGCGGCCGACCAGCTCCTCCGGTGCGAAGTCGGCGCCCTCGTACGAGGCCGGCATGACGACGTCCACCCCGTACGGCTTGCCGTCCACGTGGTCGTCGATCCACTTGAGCTCCGTCTCGAGCTCCTCGGGCGTGAAGTAGAGCGCTCCCAGCACCCCCATGCCGCCGGCCTTGCTGACGGCGGCGACCACGTCCCTGCAGTGGCTGAACGCGAAGATCGGGAGCTCGATTCCGAACATGTCCGTGACACGTGTCCGCATGGCCCGACAATACGTCCGCGATCGACCGAACTGCAACGCGTTCTAGACTAGAACCTTTCGTCTGGTACCGGTGAGTAACCTTCGACTATAACTCGTTCTAGTCAGAGGTCGCTGTCAATGAAAAAGGGCCCGTTTTCACGGGCCCCGGAATTGCGCGGCTATTTACTCGGTCCGCTCCGCGCGGCGCCGGCCGAGCAGCACCCCGGCCACCACGAGCACGACGCCCACGACGAGCAGGACGAGCGGGATGACGTTGCGCAGCAGGTTGATGGTGTTCTTGCCGCTCTGCGCGTTCTTGACCAGGTCGTTCACGGTCGCGTCGGTCATCTTCGCGGTGGCGATGAAGGCCGCCGTGCGCTCGACCCCGTCCTGCGTCTTGAGCACCTCGTGCCGCTGCTGCTCCTGCCGGACGGGCGAGCCCGTGACCGGCTCGATCCAGTACGTCGTCTTGCCGTCGTACCAGCGGTCCACCTGCACGTCCCCGGTCTCGCCGGTGATGCCGAGCACGTTGGCGGGGGCGGTGCGGGTCTCGGTCTTGATCGGCGGCACGGTCTGCTCGAAGACGTAGACGGGCAGCCCGTTGACGTTGTCCTCACGGACGAAGACCGCGTCGTACGCCTTCTGCGCCGTGGAGTTGAACACCTTGTACGTCTTCTTCTCCACGTCGAAGGGGAACTTGTAGATCTGCCCCTCCAGCGTCACCGGCGCCTTCTCCACGTTGTTGCTGCAGCAGTTCACCGCCAGCCCCGTGTACTTGTTGAAGGCGCTGCGGCGCTCGGAGATGTCGATCTGCGGGCGACTGTTGGTCACGTCGTTGACGACCGTGGCCTCGTCCCAGACCACGTGGTCGTCCTTGGCCTCCTTCACGTCCCCGCGGGTGGTGACGATGATGTCGAGGTCACCGGTCAGCACCTTGAGGTCCTGCATGGAGAAGTACTGGGCGCCCTTGGCCTCCAGTCGCGAGATGCCGAACTGGTTCGCCGGCGCCGAGATGATCTGATCGGCCGCCCAGAATTTCAGCAGGGGCGCCAGCGCGATGAAGAAAGCCCCGAACCCGATGAGGACGAGCGTGGAGATACGACCCATCGAGGCCTCCGCATTTTGTAGAACATGTTGTCGTTTGTCTGCGATCGTCGAGCAACAAAGTATGACAGTGAGTGATGTCCGTCACCGGCGGCCCGATCACCGCAACCAAATCGATAGAAACAAGTTCTATCGTGGTTTCGGCGGCCGGTGAAGCGCCGTACGGTCAGGAAAGCGAGAAAGTGGGAGCAGCGATGAGGGGCAGGGACGCCGCACTCGACGGCATCCGCGCGATCGCCGCGCTCGGCGTCTGGCTGCTGCACGTCGGGAGCAACACGGGCGTCATGTACCGCGAGGGCATGCTCCCCTGGATGATGAGCCGCCTGGGCATCGCCGTACCCATCTTCTTCCTCCTGTCGGGCCTGCTGTTGTACCGCCCGTGGGCGCGCGCGGTGATCGAGGATACGCCACGGCCGCAGCCGCTGCGTTACCTGTGGCGCCGCGTCCTGCGGGTGATGCCGGTCTACTGGCTGGTGACCGCGCTGGCGTTGTGGGCGTGGAGCCCCTTCGACTGGACCGGCTGGCTGAAGTGGATGTCGCTGACGCAGAACTTCTTCCCCGGCGACCCCACGCCCGACGGGCTCTACCAGATGTGGACGCTGCCCATCGAGATGTCGTTCTACGTGGTGCTGCCGATCCTGGCCTGGCTGCTGCACCGTTTCGCGCGCGGCGGGAACCGGCCGGTGCGGCTGCTGGGCGGCATCGCGGTGCTGCCGGTGATCTCCCTGGCCGTCGTGGCCGCCGCCCGGCTGTTCGAGCAGCCGCAGCTCGCGCTGCTGCTGCCGTACCACCTGATCTTCTTCGCCTGCGGCATGGCGATGGCGGTGCTGTCGGTGTGGATCGGGCACAGCCGCGTGATCGACTCGCTGGCACCGCAGCTCCTGGTGCTCGCGGGCCTGCTGTACGTGGTCCTCAGCACCGGCCTGGCCGGCCCGCGCACGCTCGCGCTGCCCACCCTGTCGCAGTCGCTGCTGCGGGTCAGCCTGGAGGCGGCGGTGGCGGTGCTCCTGGTGGCGCCGTTCGCGCTGGCCTCCCGGCCGGGCTCCCTCAGGAACCAGGTGCTCGGCAACCCCGTCATCGCCTACCTGGGCCGCATCTCCTACAGCTTCTTCCTCTGGCACGCGCCGGTGATCACGCTGCAGATGAAGCTCACCGGCGCGCAGCCGTTCCAGGGCGACTTCGCCAGCGTCGCGGTGGTGTCGTTCGTCGTCACGATGCTGCTCAGCGTCGGCAGCTACCACCTGATCGAGGCGAGCGCGCTCAAGCTCAGCGGACACCGGTCAGCACCTGCTCTTCCGCCGGGAGCTCCGGCTCCGCTGCCGGCCGCGCCGGCTCCGTGACGAGCTGCCCGAACAGCACGCCGACGGCCGCCACCGCGGCGAGCTGCGGAGCCTGGTCCATGAGCGGCCCCACGTCCACCCCGTAGTTCCGCAGCGCCATGGCCGCCGCCAGCGACGCCGTGGCCGCGCCGAAGCTCGTGGCCGCCGCCCAGTGCGCGGGCAGCCCGCGGGCCCGCAGCAGCAGGGTCACGAGCACGGCGGCGAGCACCGCGACCATGCCCTGCCAGCTCGCCACCCAGCCGCCGAACGCCAGCGCGAGCACGATCACGACCGGCGCCCGCGGCCGGGACAGCCGGGCGGCCGAGGCGGCGGACGTCTCGCGCACGTGCTCGGGCCGCGGCCCGCGCAGCGCCAGCGCGAGCAGCGCCAGCAGCGCGATCCCGGCCAGCCCGAGCAGCAGCGCGAGCCGGTAGGGGCGGTCGGGCAGGTATTCGAGCCTGGCGGTCCCCTGGGTGCCCGCGGGCAGCTCCCAGCCCTGCTTCCAGCCGTCGATCCGTACCGGTTTGAGCGTCTCCCCGCCGATCTGGGCCCGCCAGCCGGCGTTGTAGTTCTCGTTGACGACCAGGAAGGAGTCCTTCGGCGCGCTCACCGTGACCTCACGCGCGGACGTGCTCCAGGTGCCGCGCACCGCCGAGCCCTCCACGCCGTCCGGCCGGCGCGGCAGCGTGCCCAGCACGAGGGAGTCGATCGTGTACGGGTCCCAGCCCGCCACCCGCACCCGGTTGTCCCCCTGCGCCAGCTCCGCCCTGGAGCAGCCCAGGATCTGCACCGGCCGCTGTTCGAGCAGGTCGGCGTGGGTGCCGGCGACCTTGGTCGCGACGACCTCGCCGTTCACCTCGATCCGGGGCCCGAGCCCGCACGCCAGCCTGAGCGGGATGTCGGCGGGCCGGCCCACCGGGTCGACCCCGGGCACCACCAGCTCGGTCACCTGCAGCCGCTTGGAGAAGGGGTCGAAGCGCAGCTTCAGCCGGGAGGTGGACATGGCCTTGAAGGTGAGCACGCCCTGCTCGTCCACCCGCCCGCCGCGCACCTGGCCGCCGTCGCCGCTGACGACCACGTCCAGCGGCTGCATGTCGTCGCTCGGGCGGCCGATCTGGATGCGGGAGATCTTCCGCTTGCCCTTCCAGGCGATGCTCAGCGTGGGCTCGGTGTCGTCGGAGTCGGGGATCCAGGTGGTGCTGCCGTCCGCGTCGAACGCCGACCTGGCCGAGACCACGGCGTCGTCGCTGAGCTGGGAGGAGCCGGTCACGGTGGTCAGGTCCGTACCGACCCGGGTGAAGCGGTCGACCAGCTCGGGATCCCTCAGCACGGCGGTCCCGCGCACGTTCACCGCCGCGTCGGACCCCGCGCTGAAGGTCCGGTCGAACCCGGTCTCCTCGCCCTTCCTGGCCAGCGTCACCTCGTTGCAGACCCACCGGTACGGGTTGCGCACGCAGGCGGGCCGCTCGTCGAGGCCCCGGTCCATGACGTACACGTCGCCCTGCCCCGGCAGCCGGATCGTGCGGCCGGCCGAGACGCCGGGGATGGACAGCTCCACGATGCCGACCCGCTGGCCGTAGCTCCACGTGGCGGAGGAGGTGCCGGCGACCTTGAGCCGCACCCAGGTGGTCGGCCCGTCGGGCACGCGCAGCCGCTGCGGGTCCGTGCTGGCGGTGACGTCCTGCACCAGGCTGCCGGCCTCGGTCTCCACGGCGATCCGCCTGATCGACTGGCCGAGCATCAGGTCGGGGGCGAACATGACGTCCACGTACGGCGGCCGCATGCGCCCGGCCAGGTCCACGCGCAGCCATTCGCCCTGCGGGGCCGTGGCGCCGTCGTTCTGCCAGCCGGTGTCGACGTTGCCGTCCATGGCGGCCCACGGGCCGTTGCCGGGGCTGCTGATCCCGGCGATCGCGTACGGGTCGGCGACCGAGGAGGAGGCGCTGATGCCGGCGATGCCGTCGTACTCGGCCACCGCGGTCTCGTCCAGCCAGCCGTCCTCCAGCAGGTCCAGCTCCCTGACGCCGCCGAAGTCGGCCTTGTGGTCGGCCGTCAGCGTGGGCGACCAGTTGGACCTGATCTCGCCGAACGAGCGCTCGCGCAGCCGCAGCGCGTCGCTGACCACGGTCGGCGCCTCCCGCTTGCCGGCGTCGCCGCCGACGAGGACGGGGCCGTCGTCCAGCAGGCCGAGGTCGCCCATGGCGAGCAGCGAGTCGGGCCCGCCGCGCACCGTCAGCGCGTCGGCCGCGGGCTGCACGGAGACCAGGTCCGCGCTGCCGGACACCTCGTACAGGTCGAGCGCGGGGAACGGCGCGTCCACCTGGTTCACCGCGTCGTCGGTCTCCCGGTCGCCGACCACGTCGCCGAACGAGCGCACCTTCCTGATGCCCGGGGACTCGCGCAGCGCCTCGTACATCCTGGACGGCCAGGCGCCCTGGAGGTTCGCCCTGTTCAGGTCGTTCCTGACGAGCAGGTAGCGCACGCCCAGCCGGCGCAGCACCGCCGTCACCCCGGCCGAGCCGTGGCCGGCGGTGAGCCGCTGGTCCACGGCGTCGAGCAGCCTGGTCAGGCCCACGGAGCCGGGCGGCGTGATCTGCCTGGTGGTCCAGCGGGCGGTGGACAGGGCCTGCAGGGGCTCGTCCATGGGGCGGCCCCAGACGTACTCGCCGAACTTGGCGCCCGGCACGACGAGCACGCCGTCGTCACCGGCGTTGCCGTCGAGCCAGGCGGCCGCCTCCCGCCAGTGGGACGACACCTGCTGGAAGTCGCCCGGCGCGGCCAGGCCCTGGTTGAAGACGGGCGCCACGAGCGCGACGAACGCCGCCACGGCGGTCGTGCGCAGCGGGATCCTGGCCCTGACCAGCAGGTGGGCCAGGCCGAAGGCGAGGGCGAGCCGCACGAGCGGGTCGAACTTGCGCAGGTTCCGCAGCGGCGCGAGCGGCCCGTCGAGCAGCCAGCGCACCGGCTCGGCCGTGATCGGCTCCAGCGCGCCGGCGTGCCCCGCGACCAGCGCGACCACGCCGACCAGGAACATCGCCACCACGAACCCCTTGGCGGGCAGGTCGCGGCGCGACAGCCCGGCCAGGCCGAGCGCGGCGATCAGGCCGGTGACCACGACCATGGTGGCCGAGGTGGCGATCGTGAAGCCGGGCGGCTGCTCGAAGACGCCGCTGAGCGGCAGGTAGCGCACCCAGTCGGAGGCGCCGCGCAGCACGTTCGTGAGCGAGGTGACGGCGGTGGTGGTGTCGGCGGTCTCGGTGTACGGCAGGAAGTTGAAGGCGTAGCGGCCCACGAGCAGCAGCGGCAGCGACCAGAACAGGGTGGCCACCGCGACCGCCCCCGACCACCAGCCGAGCAGCCGCCAGCGCGGCACGGGGCGCGGCCGGGTCACGATGTACAGGACGGGCGCGACCAGCACGGCCAGCACGGCGACCGCGTTCACGCCGCCGCACAGCGCCACGGCCAGCGCCGACCTGATGGCGCCGCGGGCCCGCTGGCCGGTCTCCGAGGCGGTGAGCAGCGGGATGAGGATCCACGGCAACATCGCGGCGGGCAGCCACTCGATCGAGATCTCGCCGAGGATCGACAGCGTGCGCGGAGCCAGCGCGTACGCCAGCGCGGCGACGATCCTGGTGCCCGGCGTGCCGATGCCGAGCTGCCGGCCCAGCCGCTCCACGCCGAGGAAGGCCACGCACATCAGCAGCGTCAGCCAGAGCCGCTGCGTCACCCACGGCGCGACGCCCGCCAGGTCGCCGAGGGCGAAGAACGGCCCCATCGGGAAGATGTAGCCCGCCACCTGGTTCTGGAGCTGGCCGAAGTGCTGCAGGTCCCACAGGTGGGCAGCGCGCTCCAGCCAGCCGACCGGGTTGAGCGCCAGGTCCATCTTGGTGTCGGAGATGAGCCGGCCCGGCTTGGTGGTGAACGCCAGCAGGGCGAAGCCGAGGCAGCACAGCAGCAGCCAGAGCCGGCGCCTGGCGGGCCCGGCCACCGGCCGGCCACCGCCCGTGCGCCGCCCGGCCACCAGCTTGTCGGTCGGCAGCAGGGTCCTGGCCTGCTCCTTGCTCACCGTTCCTCCCAGCCGGGACCGGGGTCGGAGCCGTGCATCAGCGCGGTGAGGCGTTCGGCACCGCGGTCCCAGGAGAACCGCCCGGCCCATTCCCGACATTTCACGCTATAAGTGTGGTCCAGCTCGTCGAGTGCCGAAGCAAGGCCCTTGGCCAGGTCAGTGCCCTCGGGCAGCAGCCAGCCCGTCTCGCCGGGCCGTACGGCGTCGCGCAGCCCGTCCACGTCGAACGCCACCGTCGGCACGCCGAGCGCGGCGGCCTCCAGCACGCTCAGCCCCCACCCCTCGCCCTGCGAGGCGCTGACGTGCAGCCACGCCTGCGCCACGAGGCGCGCCTTGTCCTCCTCCGGCAGGTAGCCGTGCAGGATCACGCCCTCGGGCAGCCGGGCGCGCAGCGCCGCCTCCTCCGGGCCCCGGCCGACGATGTCCACCACCAGGTCCGGCCAGCGCTCGCGCAGCTCGGCGACGGCGTCGAGCAGCAGGTGCACCCGCTTGTGCGCGACGAGCCGGCCGAGGCAGACGAGCCGGGGAACCGGGCTTCTCGCGATGGTTCCCGGCTGCGCGATGCTCACCCCGTTCGGCACGATGTGCACCGGGCCGCGCCAGCCGAGCCGCTCCCGCATGGCCCGCACCGTGGACGGCGACACCGCCACGCTCGCGTGCCGCCGGTAGCTCCATCGCGACACGGGCCCCTCCAGGAACCGCCCGAACGCCGCCAGCCACCCCGGCAGGTGCACCCCGAACTGCCGGTCGTGCACGTGGTGCACGACGCACAGCACGCGGGTGCGCTGCCGCACCACCCAGGGGGTGAAGAACGGGATGCCGTTCTGGCAGTCGAGCACCGCGTCGAAGCGGCCCCCGCGCGGCAGCAGCCAGCCCAGCACCAGCGGATAGACGGAGAAGACCCCGCCCATCCGCACGAAGCGCACTCCTTCGGCGCTGTCGCGCCGGCGCTGCCCCGGCGCCCGCGCCGTGACGAAGCACACCTGGTGACCGGCGCGCGCGAAGCGGCGGGCCAGCTCCCAGGCGAACGTCTCGGCGCCGCCGGCCTGGGGATGCCAGGGGTCACGCCAGTTGACGACAGCGATCTTCACGGATATCCGACGGGGTCGAGCGGCGGCTCCCAGGCCGGGTGCGCGGCGGCGGGCCGGGGCCGGGTGTGCAGCCGCAGCCAGATCCGCCCCAGCTCCAGCACGATGCCGAAGGTGTGCCTGGCCGGGGAGAAACGCGAGCCTGGCATGTCGCGCCAGCGCACGGGGATCTCCCGCACCGTCGAGCCGCGCTCGACGCAGCGCGCGAGCAGCTCGACGTCGAACGCGAAGCCCGGGGTGCGCAGCCTCGCGGCGCTCTCGCGGGCGAGCACGCCGTCGAAGAACTTGAAGCCGCACTGGGTGTCGCTCACGCCGTGCACGAGCGCGCCGGCCAGCGTGCGGAAGCCGAACGCGCCGAGCTCCCGCACCTTGCTGTGCCGGTTCTCGACGTGCGAGCCCAGGTGCGCCCTGGAGCCGATCACGACGCGCTCGCCGGACAGCAGCAGCCCGAGCGCCACGTCGATGGCGTCGAGGTCGGTGGCCATGTCGGCGTCACAGAAGCCGACGAACGGCGCGCTGGTGCCGAGCAGCCCGGCGCGTACCGCGGCCCCCTTTCCGGGGATCGCGCACTGGACGAGGCGGACGGGCACGGGGCTGCGCGGCCAGTTCAGAACGATCTCGGCCGTGCGGTCGGTGCTGTTGTTGTCCACGACGATGACAGAGGTGGGGAACGGCATTCGGGCAAGCTTCGCGCACAGCTGCAGGAGCCCCCCGGGAAGTCGTCGTTCCTCGTTGTAGGCGGGAACGACGATCTCAAGCAGTGGTGGCCGGCTCGCCCTCTCGTCCCCTGGTGGAGAGGGTGGCATGTTCGGCTCTGATTACCGGTCGCCGTAGTTGTAGAGCGGCTGGTTGACCGGCGTGGCGGTGGCGCCGGTGAAGGTGACGGTGGTGACCGTCGCCACGAGTGCCGCAACGGCGACGCCGATCATCGCTGCTAAGAGGATCTTGATCACGGGGTTCCTCCTCGAGCGGACATTGGTGCGGGCGTCCCTAAACCTAGAACCAATTCTTGCTACTCGGAAGTAGCTAGACGAAATCTTAACAAAGTCGCTGATCAGCGTACCTATTCGGACGGAACCCGCGACACGGGACCGTCGAATCGGTACAACCGCAGGTCACGGGTATCGACCAGGACCCTCGCGCTCCGTAGCCACATACCGAAGCGCTGTCGCTCTTCACCTGTCCCCGCGTCGACTATCACGTAGCGAAACCCCGCCCCCGGCAGGTCGGGTGAGGCTCCTTCTAGTACGTGTTCTAGCCCCTGGACGCGCGGGTCCTCGCTCCTGACGACCAGATCGCCCACCCGTACGGCGTCGTTGGAGACCACCCGCCGGCCCGGCGTCGCGAAGAAGCGCTGCGCCGGATCCAGCACCGCCCGCCCGCCGTTCCACGGGAACTGCCGGTACGACTCGAACGGCAGCACCAGCACGTCCCCCGGCTCCCGATCGCGCCGGATGACCTCCCGCGCGACCGTCCAGCTCTCCGGGTACGGCACGGCCCCGAGCCGCCCCAGCGAGCCCCACGCCATGGTCGGCAGCACGGCCACCGGCACCAGCGCCAGCGCGCCCACCCACACCCGGTGCCGCGCCACCCGCTCGGCCAGCAGCCCCAGCCCCAGCGCCGCCACCAGCGCCAGCGGTGCCACGTACTGCTGGGCGTCCCTGAACACCGCGAACCCGCCCCACACCTCCACCACGACCCACGCGAACGCCGCCCGGCCCGGCTCGCTCACCCCGACGCACGCCACGCCCAGCCCGATCGCCGCCGCCGCGGCCAGCCCCCGCTTGTACGGCACGTCCGCCCGCAGGAACGCGACGACCCCGACGAGGGTGAGCGCCAGCCTGGCCACCGCCCCCACCACGGTCTCGTAGCCGGGCGGCACCGCGTGCGCGTTCCAGATCCCGCCCAGCGACAGCAGGCTCCCCACGGCGCCGAACGGCGTGTCGGCCCTGGCCGCGAAGGCCTCCACGCCGGCGGCGTCGCCTTCGATGCCCTGGGGCCGCAGCGCCGTCGGGATCAGCCACGGCAGGCTGAACACCGCCAGCACCGCCACCACCCGCACCAGGGCCTTCCCCCGTGCCACGGGAAGCGCCGTGAGAGCCGTGACCGTCATCGCCGCGAACCCGCCCACCGCCGCCGGCAGCACGGCGGGCACGATCCTGCGCCCCGACCGGACGGCCCGCACCACCCAGGGCAGCCCGGCGTACCCGAGCAGCAGCGCCCACTGCCCGATCAGCAGCCGCTCGGCCACGTACGGGTTCCACACGTAGAAGGCGCCCGCCACCAGCCTCGGCCCCAGCGACTGCGACGGCAGCAGCAGCGCCGCGCCCGAGCAGCCCAGCACGAAGATCCCCAGCAGGATCGCCTTCTGCACCAGCTCGGCGGGCAGCACCTGCGCCAGGGCGGTCACGACGGCGTCGCTCGGCACCACTCGCGCCGCGCCGCCCGCCAGCCCGAACGTGAACCGGGAGAACGCCGGGTCCGGCACGAACACCATGTCCTGGAGCAGCGTGAACCCCCACCCCAGGGCCGGCCCGAGCGCCAGGCAGCCGAGCGCCAGCCCGAGGAGGGCGGCGGCGAGCCCGGCTCGGGCGGTGTACGGCATCCCGCAATGACATCACAACAGAGCCACGGCCATTCCCTTGATCACCGCCGCGTGGTTACCCTCGCCGGTGACGGGAGGCTGGGGGCCATGACCGTGCAGGGGATGCGATCACGCGGCGGCGACGCCGTGCTCGCGACCGGGCTCGTGATGGTGGCGGTGCAGCTCGTGTGGAAGTTCGAGCTGGTCAGGCGGACGTTCTTCCGCCAGGACGACTTCCACTACATCATCAGGGGCCAGGAGAGCGGCTTCACCTGGGACTACCTCATGTGGGTGGACGTGGGCCACCTGCTGCCTGGCGGGTTCGGCATCTCGTGGGCGATGGCCCGCCTCGGCGGCTACAACGAGCTGCTGGCCCACTCGATGACGATCACGCTGCAGGCCGGGGCGAGCCTGGCGCTGCTGCGACTGCTGTGGCTGCTGTTCGGGGCACGGCCGGCGATCCTGGTGCCGCTCGGGTTCTACCTGCTGACGCCCATGACGATCCCGTCGCTGTCGTGGTGGGCGGCGGTGCTGGAGACGCTGCCGCTGCAGCTGGCGCTGCCGATGGCGCTGTCCTCGCACCTGCTGTACGTGCGTGACGGCCGGGTCCGGCACGTGGTGGCGGCCTGCGCGTGGACGCTGTTCGGGCTGGTCTTCTTCGTCAAGGCCGCGTTCGTCCCGGTGCTGATGCTGGTGATCACCGCCGGCTGGCTGACGCCGGGCTGGATGCGGCTGTGGCGGGCCTGGGTGCCGTACGCGGGGCTGCTGGCCGCGTACTCGTACGTCTTCTTCACCGGGCTCTACAGCTCCGTGCAGATCAACAACGCGACGCAGACCCCCGGCCTGCCGGACGCCGGCGTGGCGGGCGAGTTCTTCTGGATGCTGGGCTCGCGCGGCCTGATCCCGTCGGCGCTGGGCGGGCCGTGGCAGTGGCGGCCGATCGGGGACGACTACGCGATGGCCGCCCCGCCGGAGCCGCTGGTCTGGATCGGGCTGGCGGTCGTGGCGGCCGTGGTGGCCGTGTCGGTGCGGTGGCGGCGCCGGGCCTGGCTGGCGTGGCTGGTGCTGCTCGGCTACTTCCTGCTCGCCGACGTGGTGCCGGTGCTGCTGGGCCGGATCGAGCTGCTCGGGCCCGGCATCCTCGGGTACGAGCTGCGGTACCTGGCCGCCACCGCCACGGTCGTCGCCGTCGTGCTCGGGCTGGCGTTCATCCCGCTGGAGGGCGAGGAACGGCCCTGGCTGCGCCCGCGCACCCGCCTCAGGTGGGCCTGGGCGCCGCTGGCCGCCGCCGTCACGGCCGGGTCGGTCTGGTCGGTGGCCGCGTACGCCGACCGCCCGCTCGGCGCCACCGTCCGCGGCTACGTCGCCACCGCCAGGCAGGCGCTCTCCCGCGTGCCGGAGGGCACGGTCGTGCTCGACACGCACGTGCCGCCAGGGGTCGCCGCCGCCGCCTTCTTCCACGACTACGCCCTGCACTCCAAGCTCCTCGGCGTGCCGGACCCGTGGCCGGTGACGTGGCAGCGCGAGCTCTCCGGCCCCGTGCAGCAGCCGATGACGTTCGACGCGCGAGGCCGCCTGCGCCCGGTCGCCATCCGGGGCCTGCGCGTCCCGCAGCGCGGGAACTGCGTGCCGGTCGGCCCGGACGAGGTCCGCTTCCGCCTGCCGGGGCGGCTGCCCGGCGGCGCGTACACCGCGCAGATCACCTACCTGAACAGCGCGGAGACCACCCTGTCGGTACGGCTCGGGCTCGGGGTCACGCAGGTGCGCGCCGGCAAGGACCTGGGCAGGACGTTCGCCCGGATCCCCGGCGAGGGCGCCGAGCTCGCCCTCCGCACGGACGGCGGCCCTGACGCCTGCGTCGGGGAGATCAGGATCGGCCACCCCGTCCCCGACGAGGACGGGGCGGCCGTTCCTCCGCGGTCCGCGGAGTGATCGACCGGGCCTACTTGCCCGGCTCCGGGTCCCTCGGCAGGCCCAGCATGCGCTCGCCGATGATGTTGAGCTGCACCTCCGTGGTGCCGCCGTAGATGGTCATCGCCCGGGTGGCCAGCACGGCCCGGTTCCAGTAGCCGGCGTCGCCGAGCTTCATGTCCGCGGCGGTCACGGCAGCGGCGCCGACCAGCTCCACCGCGGTCTCGGAGACGTGCTGGGCGTGCGAGGTGGACAGCAGCTTCCGTACGGAGGCGTCCGCGCCCGGCTCGGCCCCGGCGAGCTGCTTGAGCGTCACCCGCAACGACAGCGCGTTGATCGAGTGCCCCTCGCAGACCACCTCGGCCACCGTCTGCGCCTCGACCGGCGTCAGCTCCCGGCCCAGCCGCCCGACCAGGCCCAGCAGGTCGGGCACGGACGCGCCGGTGCCGCCCGAGCCGGACGACAGCGAGACGCGCTCGTTGGACAGCGTGTTGCGGGCCACCTTCCAGCCCTCGCCGACCTCGCCCACGACCAGGTCGTCCGGCACGAACACGTCGTCGAGGAAGACCTCGTTGAACAGGTTCTCGCCGGTCATCTCGGTCAGCGGCCTGACCGTGACGCCCGGAGCCTTCATGTCGACCAGGAAGTACGTGATGCCCTCGTGCTTGGAGCCCTCGCTGGAGTTACGGGCGATGCAGATGCCCCACTCCGCCACGTGGGCGACGGACGTCCAGATCTTCTGGCCGTTGAGCTTCCAGCCGCCCTCGACCTTCTCCGCCTTCATCTGCAGCGAGGCCAGGTCGGAGCCGGCGCCGGGCTCGGAGAAGAGCTGGCACCAGATCAGCTCGCCGCTGAGCGTCTTGGGCAGGAAGCGCTGCTGCTGCTCGACGGTGCCGTACGCGGCGATCGACGGCACCACCCAGGCGCCGATGATCATGGCGGGCAGGCGCACCCTGGCGGCCTTGAGCTCCTGCGCGATCAGCACCTGCTCCAGCGGCTTGGCGTCGCGGCCCCACGGCTTGGGCAGGTGCGACATGACGAACCCCTGATCGGCCAGGGCCCGCTTCTGCTCCTTGCCCTCCAGCTTGGCGATCTCCGCGATCTCGGCGCGGATCGACTCGCGCAGCGCCTCGGCGCCCTCGGGCAGGTCGATCTCCATCTCGCGGGAGACGCCCTGCAGGGACAGCTCGGTCACGGTCGCCGCCCACTCGGCCGACGAGCCGAGCAGGGCGCGCAGGGTGAGCGCGCGGCGGTAGTAGAGGTGCACGTCGTGCTCGAAGGTGTAGCCGATGCCGCCGAAGGTCTGGATGGCGTCCTTGGCGCACCGCACGGCGGCGTCAGGGGCCATGACCCCGGCCACGGCGGCGGCGAACCGCAGCTCCTGGCCCTCGGCGCGGGTGGCGTCCCACACGGTGGCGCGGGCCTGCTCCAGCGCGACCAGCATGCGCGACAGCTTGTGCTTGATGCCCTGGAACTGGCCGATCGGGCGGCCGAACTGGACGCGTACCTTGGCGTACTCGGCGGCGGCCGTCACGCACCAGGAGGCCACGCCCGCCGCCTCGGCGCCGAGCAGGATCGCGGCCAGGTCGCGCACGTCGGAGGTCTCGACGCCGTCCAGGACGCCCTCGGCGGGGACGACCGCCTCCGACAGCTCCACCTTGGCGACCGGCCTGGTCAGGTCGAGCGACTTGATCTCGGTGACGGTGGCGGAGGAGGCGTCGACGAGCACCCACTCCTCACCCTCGGGCGTGCTGACCGGCAGCACCAGCGAGTCGGCCAGCGAGCCGCCGAGCACGGGCTCGGCCGTGCCGGAGACGACCAGGGAGCCGTCCTCGCGGCGGGTGCCGGTCAGCGTGCCGGTCAGCGCGACGGCGGCGGTCAGCGTGCCGTCCACGAACGACTCCAGGTGCTCGCGGCGCTTGGAGGCGTTGATCACCGCGCTGGCCAGCACGGTCGGCACGAACGGCCCCGGCGCCATGCGCTCGGCCAGCGCCTCGACGGCCACGGCCGCTTCCAGGAGCCCGTAGCCGGAGCCGCCGTACTCCTCGGGCACGTGCAGGCCGAGCAGCCCCTGCTCGGCCAGGCCGGACCAGAACGCGGGACGCCCTTCGGTCCCGGCGCGCAGCAGCTCCGAGGGGATGTTCCGCTCAGCCCAGCCGCTCACCGACTCGCGGAGCGCCTCGTGCTCCTCGCTCAACCCGATCGCCATTGTCCATCCTCCAGCCAGGTCCGAGTCATGCCCAGAATCATATTCTAGAGGATGCTTCTGGCATACCGCTCTCCCGCGCTGCCTTTCCTGGGCTTCCTACAGCGGACGCACCTGCTGGACCAGCGTGTTCAGGTCGCGCCAGCGGGTCTTGTTCGTCTCGGGGATCGAGGCCATGAGCATCGCCGGCTTCGTCTTGCCCACCTCGATGACCGTCACCATCGCCTGAGCCTCCTGCTCCTTGCCGCCGACGGTGTAGGTGACCTTGTAACCCAGCGTCCAGCCCTTGCCGACCGGGATCTTCTGCGAGGCGGTCCACTCGTCGAGCTTGGCGCCCGCGGGGTACTGGGTGCGGATCGTCCAGCGGGCCGCCTGGGTGGCGATCTCGCGGTAGTCGGCGTTCGAGGTGGGCTTCTCCTCCGGCGACTCGCCCGGGTACATGGCGGAGGCGATCACCGTGTGCGGGACGGCGACCTTGCCGATGCGCTGCGCGATCGAGAACGGCGGGAACGACTTCGCCTTCCACGGCGAGGCCAGCCTCGGGTAGGAGATGCCGCTGTTCTTGTCGGTGATCGTGCCGGACACCGTGGAGGCCGTGCCGGACAGCGTGGCGTACTTCTTGGAGTCGGGCACCGGAGGCAGCACGATCGGCGTCTCGGTGGGGGTCGGGCTGGTCGACACCGTCGGCGTCGCCGTGACGGACGGCACCGGCGCGACCCGGACGACCTGCTCGGACGGCTCCTGGTTGGCGGGGACGTCGCCGCGGAACACGACGAACACCAGCAGCACGGCCACGACCGTGCCGAGGATGGCGCCGACCAGGTAGACCGCCTTCATCGGGATGTCGCCGAAACGGCGGGCCCTGGGCTCCGGAGGGAGCGGGGGGACGGGCGGCGGGGGCTGCAGGTACTGCTGCTGAGGCGGCTGGCCCAGCCGCAGCCCCGCACCCTGGCCCTGCATCGGCCCCGGGTTCTGCATCGGCCCCGGGCCGTGACCGGGCCCCGCGCCCTGACCAGGCCCCGGGCCCTGACCGTGGCCCATGCCCTGACCGGAACCCGGGCCCTGACCGTGACTCACGCCCTGACCTGGGGCCGGGCCCTGCGCCTGACCCGGATGCCGGCTCTGGCCTGGTCCCTGGCCGGGAGCCGGCGCGCCTGTCGGCGCCTGGCCCGGGGGCTGGGCGGAAGGCCCGCTCGGCGGCTGGGCCGAGGGCCCGCTCGGCGGCTGCGCGGACGGTCCGCTCGGCGGTTGCCGTTTCGGGGTCCGGCTCGGCGCGGGGGCCACCATCTTGCCGGGCGACTGGCCGGGCGACTGGCCGGGAGCCGGGGCCGGCGTCTTCGCCGGCGCCTTGGCGGAAGCCTGACCGGTCGGCTTGCCGTTGGGCTGATCGGTCGGCTGACCGTTGGGCTGATCGGCGGGCTGGTCGGCGGGCTGGTCGGCCGGACGGCCGCCCTTCTGATCGGTCGACCGGCCGCTCTTGGCGGCGGACTGGCCGCCGTTCTGAGCGGGCGGCTCGTCGGCGGGCTGCTCCTCGGCCTGCTCCGGCGACTTCACCGGGCTGGACGGCCCCGGCGCGGGCGGCCGCGAGATCCTGATCGTCTCCTCCGCGGGCAGGACGACCTTGCGGAACGGGGTGGTGGGTGAATCATAGGTGCGCCTGCGCTCGCCGTCGTCCGCCATGGCCTTGAGGTTACGTCACGAGAGAGCGGGATAATTCCTCTATTCCCCCAGCAGAATCTAATTCTGTAAGGTCTGCCAACATGAGGGGTTTCTACGAGATCGCCGCCAACGACCCTGAACGCCCCGCCCTCCTCGGCGACGAGGGCATCACCTACGGACGCCTGCTCGACCGCGTCAACCGCGCCTCCAACGGCCTGACCTCGCGCGGAGTCGCGCCGGGCGACTGCGTGGTCACCGTGCTGAAGAACGGGGCCGACGCGCTGACCATGATGCTGGCGACGTACCAGATCGGGGCCTATCTCGTCCCTGTCAACTGGCACTTCACCGCCGAGGAGATCGACTACATCGTGGGCGACTGCGGCGCCAAGGTGGTGATCGCGCCGGACGCCCTCACGGTGGACGAGCTCGTCGCGGGCCGGCCCGCCACCACGCCCGGCCACCGGCGGGCCGGATCGATGATGCTCTACACCTCGGGCACCACCGGACGGCCCAAGGGCGTGCGCCGGCGGCTGCTGGACCTGACGCCGGAGGAGCTGTACCCGATCCTGTTGCGCAAGAGCTGGCGGCACTTCGGGCTGCCCATGGGCGGGGTGCACCTGGTGTGCTCGCAGCTCTACCACTCGGCGCCGTACGGGCAGGCCATGATGGCGCTGCAGTTCGGGCACTCGATCGTGGCGCCCGAGCGGTTCGAGGCCGCCGCCGCGCTGGAGCTGATCCAGCGGTACCGGGTGACGAACGCGTTCATGGTGCCCACGATGTTCCACCGGCTGCTGGCGGTGCCCGACCGGGAGTCGTACGACCTGTCGTCCCTCACCCATCTCTACCACGGGGCCGCCCCGTGCCCGCCGGCCACCAAGCAGGCGATGATCGACTGGCTCGGGCCGGTGGTCTGGGAGTACTACGGCTCCACCGAGGCCGCCGTGGCGACCATGGTCTCCTCCCAGGAGTGGCTGGCCAGGCCCGGCACGGTCGGCAGGGCGCTGGACGGGATGACGTTCACGATCGTGGACGAGGACGGCGACGAGGTGCCGCCGGGCTCGCCCGGGCTCGTCTACATCGGCGGCATCAACCGCTTCGAGTACCACGGCGACCCGGACAAGACAGCCGCGGCCATGCGCGGGCGCGACTACACGCCGGGCGACATCGGCTACCTCGACGAGGACGGCTACCTGTTCCTGCTGGACCGCCGGACCGACCTGATCATCTCCGGCGGCGTCAACATCTACCCGGCCGAGATCGAGGCGGCGCTGCTGGAGCACCCCTCCGTATCCGACGTGGCGGTGATCGGGGTGCCCGATCCCGAGTGGGGGCAGAAGGTGGTGGCGCTCGTCCAGCCGGTGGCCGGGGTCACCGGCGGCGAGGAGCTCACGGCCGAGCTGCTGCGGCACTGCGCGCCCCGGCTGGCCAGGCTCAAACACCCCCGGCTCATCGAGTACCGGGAGTCCCTGCCCCGGACGCCGACGGGCAAGCTGAGCAGGCGAAACGTCCGGGAAGCGTATCTTTCGAGCTGAGCTGGGCAGGATCTCCCCATGAGGGAGATCGTCGCGGGACTGGCCGCCGCAGCCGTACTGGTCGCCGGCTGCGGGCCTCCCCCTACCACCACAGGCACCGTCAGCCCGTCCGCGCCGTCCTCCCCCACGGCCTCGCCCACGACACCGCGCACGTCCACGGCCTCGCCCACCATGTCGCCGCAGGCGCTGGAGTCGGCGTACGAGAAGGTCATCTCGGACGTCCTGCCGTCCATCGTGCAGATCAACACGAAGGTCGGGCTGGGGTCCGGCATCGTGTTCGACACCAAGGGCCACATCGTCACCAACGCGCACGTGGTCGGGCAGGCCACGCAGATGAACGTCACCATCGCCACCGGCGGGCCGCCGCGATCGGCCAAGCTGGTCAGGTCGTTCGCCGCAGGGGACCTGGCCGTGATCAAG
Source organism: Nonomuraea thailandensis (assembly GCF_024172165.1). Taxonomy (GTDB): domain Bacteria; phylum Actinomycetota; class Actinomycetes; order Streptosporangiales; family Streptosporangiaceae; genus Nonomuraea; species Nonomuraea thailandensis. Next base: position 8,619,971 of record NZ_JAMZEB010000002.1, read on the forward strand.
GTGGACCGGCCCGACGGGCTCAGACCGGCCCGCTTCGGCGACTCCTCGAAGCTGCGGGTGGGGCAGATCGTGCTGGCCATGGGCAACCCGCTGGGATTGTCCGGCAGCGTCACGAACGGCATCGTCTCCGCGCTCGGCCGTACGGTCACCGAGCCGCAGAACCCCGACTCGCCCGGCGCCACCATCGCCGGCGCGATCCAGACCTCCGCCGCGATCAACCCGGGCAACAGCGGCGGCGCGCTCGTGGACCTGTCAGGTCACGTGATCGGCATCCCGACGCTCGCGGCCACCGACCCCGCTCTGGGCGGAGGCGCCGCGCCGGGCATCGGCTTCGCGATCCCGAGCAACACGGCCACGGACATCGCCCGGCAGATCGTCGAGCACGGCAAGGTCACCAACAGCCACCGCGCCGCCCTGGGCATCCGGGGCAGCACGGTCATCGGCTCCGACGGCCAGCCGACCGGGGTCGGGGTGGCCAGCGTCGAGCGGGGCGGGGGCGCCGAGAAGGCGGGCATCCGCGCGGGCGACGTGATCACCTCGATCAACGACACGGACACGCCGACGATGGCCGTCCTGGCCGAGACCATCACCACGCTCAAGCCGGGCGACCGCGCCCGAGTGGGGGTGACCCGCTCGAACGGCCAGACCCAGACGGTCACCGTGACGCTGGGGCAACTCGCGGGCGAGTGACGGCCCCGGTCCCGCACCGGCGACCCGGCGACCGGTCCTGCGCCGCCCGCGTCCCTTCGCGGGCGCGCCGACCGCAGGCGGGCACCGGGGTCACTGCTTGGCGGTGAAGACGATCTCGACGCGCCGGTTCCTGGCCCGGTTCGGCTCCACGGGCTTGCCGTCGATCACATTGGGCACCTTGGGCCGGCTCTCGCCGTAGCCGCGCGCCTCCAGCGTCACGCCCGCCGCCGCCAGCAGCTTCCGCATCGCGCTCTCGACGGCCTGCGCGCGCCGCTGCGACAGCGTCACGTTGTAGGAGTCGCTGCCCTGGTCGTCGGTGTGCCCCTCGATCCTGACCACCCCGCCGGCCCCTTCGGCCTCGACCTTCTCGGCGACCTTGGCCAGCCGTTGCCTGGCCTTGGCGGTGAGCCGCCACTTGTCCAGCGCGAACAGCACGTCGCTGGTCACCGCCACCGTCACCTCCCGCCCCACCTTGCTCTCGCTCTCGGTGCCGTCCATGGACTCGACCTCGCCCACGATGTCCTCGACGGGCAGGACGAGGTCCTCGACGGCGCCGGTGGCGTCCGCGGGCGGGCTGGGGACGGGGGTGGGCGACAGGACGAGGGTCAGCGCGACGCTAAGAGATCGGAACATCGGTGAACACGCCGAACATCGGCATCTCGATGTTGATCTTCGTGACGTCCGCCGGCGGGGCCGCGAACACCGCGTACAACGTGGAGGCCTCCTCCGGCTCCAGGAACTGCCCCTGCGTGCCGGAGCAGACGCACTCCGCGCCCTGGCCGGTGCCGTTGCGGGCCACCCGGTAGCGCTTGGCGTTGACCGGGTCGATCAGGGAGACGGCCGAGACCGTGAAGTCCAGCGGGCCTCCACCCAGGCCGTTGTGCAGGTTGACCTTGCCCTCGGTGGCGGTGACCGTCCAGTTGAGGCTCAGGGTGCGGCCCTGGCGCCTGAGCGCGGTGATGTCGACCCGCGCCTTGCCGTACATGTCGCCCGCGCCGACCTTGACCTCGCGGCCGGCGATCACCGCGGTGTCCTGCGGCGGCGCGCTGCGCTCGGGCGCCTGCCCCGTGGGAGCCGCGGACGCGGACGTGGACGCCGGCTGCCCCTCCGCCGCGGCCTGCGACTGCCGCTCCTCACCGCCTCCGCCCTGCCGGCCCGGCAACATGCCGCACCCTGCCAGCACGATCGCCGTGACAGCCAGCGCGAACGTCTTTCGCATTACCTGGTCACCTTCGTATGTCGGGGATGTGGCCCTCACCCTACGGAGGCGACCTTCAGGATCCGCATAGTCGGCTGTATCCACCGACCACGCCGCCTGCCGGCCTCCCGCGCGAGCCTGCCGCCCTCGGCCTTGATCCGCTCAGCACCGAGGCCGTCAAACTCTTCCATACCTCCCATCAGGGCCTCAACCGCCCGGCCCGTGCCAGTGCCTGACGGGCCCGTTCGGCATTCCTGCGGTCCCCGTACGCGGTGAACGTCTCCAGCGCCGCCCGCGCCGCGTCCACCGCGGCTGCCGGGACGCCCTCCGCCTCCTCGACCTCGGCCAGCACGAGCAGCGCCGCCGCCTCGGGGAGCCGGTCGCCGAGGCGGCGGTTGATCCCCAGCCGCCGCTCCACGCAGTCGCGGGCCTGGTGGTGGCGGCGCGCGGTGAGATGCAGCCTGGCCAGGTCGAGCAGCGCCTCCGCCTCCCCACGCAGGTCACCCAGCTCCTGGTACGCGGCCAGGCCCTCGTTCAGCGTGCTCTCGTCCCCGTGCAGGGAGCCGAGCGCCCGCAACGCCTCGGCCCGCCCCCGCCGGTCGCCGGCCTCCTCGAACACCCGCAACGCGCGCCCGAACGCCCGCTCCGCCTCCAGCTCCCGCGCCGACCGCCGCCCACCCGCGCCGCCCTGCCCCCGCGCCGTCCACCGCCCACCCGCGCCACCCTCCGCCTCGGGCTCCGGCCGGTGACGGTCCACCGCGGCCTGGATCAGACCCAGGCGGAGGGTGATCCGCGCCAGCTCCAGCCCGTCCACGAGGGGCTGGGCCGCCCTCAGCGCCGCGGCCGCCGCGTCCATGCGGCCCTCCGCCCGGTGCAGGTCGGCCAGGCCGCGCAGCAGGAGGGCCTCGCCCTGCCGGTGGCCCGCCGCCCTGGCCGCGTCCAGCCCGGTCGCCGTCGCCGCGTGCCAGTCGTCGTGGTGCGCGCCCAGCTCGAACAGCGGGGTCAGGTAGAAGGCCAGCCGCCACGCGGCCTCGTACAGGGCGGCCTTGAAGAAGTCCTCGACCGTCGCCACCAGGAACCGGCGCTCGGCGCTCAGCCAGCGCGCCTCCTGCCGCAACCACCCCGTCTCCAGCCCGTCACCGCCCCGCCGCGACCATCCCGCGCGGCCGGCGAAGGGATGCCCGCCCGCGGCCGCTCCGCCGCCTCCAGGAGGCCCCGGGTCCCAGGCCGGGCCGTCCGCTCCGGGCAGCGGGGCGTCGGAGGGCCCGGGGAGGTGGATCTCGGTGCGGCCGGTGCCGGGCTCCGCCGGGAGGAGGGCTTCGCGGGCGTGGCGGGTCCGTTCCAGGATCTCGCCCGCCAGGGCCGCCAGCACCCGGCCCTGTCCGCCGTCCTCCTCGGCCAGGCGTTCGGCCGCGTACAGCCGGGTCAGGTCGTGCCACCCGTACCGTTCCTGACCCGCCTCGTCCAGCCCGCGCGACTGCAGCAGCCCCGCCTCGACCAGCGGCTCCAGGTCCGCGCCCAGCGCCCAGGGCGCGAAGTCGGGCGCGGACAGCGCGCCGAGCCGGCGCAGCAGCCGCCGCTCCGGGTCCGGCAGGCCGCGGTAACCCAGGGCGAGGCTGCCGCGTACGGCGAGATCGCCGGCGCTGAGCTCGTCGAGCCGGCGCCGCTCGTCGCCGAGCCGCCCCGCCAGGTGGGCGAGCGTCCAGCCCGGCTTCCTGGCCAGCCGGGACCCGGCGATGCGCAGGGCCAGGGGCAGGTGTCCGCAGAGCCGGACGATGCGCAGCGCGGCCTCGGGCTCCGCGCGTACCCGTTCGGGCCCGGCCACGCCGCCGAGCAGCGCCACGGCCTCGTCCTCGTCGAGCAGGCCCAGCTCGTACGCCCGCGCCGCCTCCAGCCCGGCCAGCGGCGACCGGCTCGTCACCAGGGTGAGGCTGCCGGGCCCCGTGGGGAGCAGCGGGCGTACCTGGGCCTCGTCGGCGGCGTCGTCCAGCAGGACCAGCAGCCGCCTGCGGGCCGTCATGCTGCGGTACAGCCGCACCCGATCGTCCAGCGCGGGTGGCACCGCGCCGTCCGGGCAGCCGAGGGACCGCAACAGGTCCTCCAGCACGGCGCCGGGCGGGCGGGCGCCGAGAGCGGCGTACAGGCGGCCGTCCGGGAGGTCGAGGGCGGTGGCGGCGCGCACGGCGGCGGCCGACTTGCCGCAGCCGGGCGGCCCGTGCAGGACCAGGTGCACGGGGGCCGGGGCGCGCTCGGCGGCCATCCGCGCGACCCAGTCGAGCACCGCCCGCCGCCCGGCGAAGTCCGAGATGTCGGGCGGCAGCTCGTTGACCGGCTCATCCAGGGCACCTCCCGGTCCAGCACTGCGGCCGCTGGCCGGCGGGTCCGTGGCGGTGTCGTCCAGGACGTGCTGGTGGGCGGCCACCAGCTCCGCTCCGGGCTCCAGGCCGAGCTCCTCCACCAGCGTCCGCCGCACGTCCTGGTACGCGTTCAGCGCCTCCGACCTGCGCCCCGCCTGGTGCAACGCCTCGATCAGGCGGACCCAGGCACGTTCGCGCAACGGATGGGCCCCGACCAGCGCCCGCAGCTCGCCCACCACCTCGGCGCCCCGCCCCAGCCGCAGGTCGAGCTCCACCCGCTCCTCCAGCGCGGTCAGCCGCAGCTCCTCCAGCGGCACGCCGTGCGCCCGCCGCAGCGCCGACGACTCGACGTCCGCCAGCGCGACCGGCCCCCGCCACAGCCCCAGCGCCGCCCTGAGCCCGTCGGCCGCCTCCGCCACCCGCCCGGCCCGCCTGGCCTGCCTGGCCGCGGCGACCAGCCGTTCGAAGCGATGGCAGTCCACGTCGTCGCGCTCCACGTCGAGCAGGTAACCCCCGGGCACGGTACGGATGCCGCCGACGACCTTGCGCAGCCCGCTGACGTACACGCGGAGCACGGACTCGGCGGACGCGGGCGGCCGGTCGTCCCAGACCGCGGACAGGAGCCGCTCGACCGGCACCTGCTCGCGCGCCGACAGCAGCAGCGCGGCCAGTAACGTCCGGTGCTTGGCCGGTCCCGGTGCCTGGCCGCCGTCGACGCGCAGCGGACCGAGCACGCCGAAGCGCACGTTCACCGGCGCCTCGGCCTCACGCGCCGGTCGCCGGACCGACGGCCACGGTCGCCGGTCCGACCGCGGAGGACGCCGGCCCGGCGGCGACGGCCGCCGGTCTGACGGCGAAGGTCTCGAAGCTCACGCGGGCCTGCCCGGTGGCGCTCGATGCCGCGTGCACGCCCGCCTCGCCGGGCCCGTACGGCTCCTCGGCGTCGGACACCTCGGCGACCAGGCTCTCGTTCAGCCACATCCGCAGGGTCACCTTGCTCCCGCTCTGGCCGCATTCCGCGACGACGCGGTCGGCGGCCGTCCTCGGCACGTCCGCCGGGCCGTACAGGATCCTGCCCCCGGTGCCCGTGCGGCGCTTGACGATCGACACCTTGCCCGCGCCGCTCACTCCGAACTCGTAACGGTCTCCGGAGCTCGCCGAGCCGTGGCACCACACACCGTACTCCCCCTCGCCCTCCTCCAGGGTGGCCTTGGCGCTGACGATCACCCCGTTCTCCGGCTCCTGGACGGGGGCCGACTTCCACAGCCGCCAGCCGGGCTCGACGGTCAGCTCGTAGGCGGCGCCGTCCAGGCGGGCGTCGCCGGCGTCGGACGCGCCGACGGCCCATCCGTCCGTGAACCCGGCCTCGTACGGCCAGGTCCGGGAGGCCAGGCCGGGCAGGGTCACGGCGGCGACGGCGACGACCAGCGCAGCCGCGCTCCCGGCCGCCGCCACCCACGGCCACCGCCTCCTCCGCCGCCCGCCGGAAGCCGCCACGACCTCGGGCCGCCCACCGGAAGCCGCCACGACCTCGGGCCGCCTGCCGACAGGCCCGGCTGCAGACTGCTCGGCGGAGGCCGCCACCGCGCCCACGGGCCGCTGGACGCCCCCCGTCCACGTACGTTCGACCACCTGGGTGGCCGTGGCCAGGCGCGTCCCGCCCACCAACTCGGCCAGCAGCTCCTGAGCCGTGGGCCGCAGCCGCGCGTCCTTGGCCAGCGCCCGCTCCACCACCCCCCGGATGCCTTCGTCCAGCCCGTCCAGCCACGGCTCCCGATGCAGGAGCCGGTAGAGCGCCTCGGAGTGCGGGCTCCCGAAGGGCGGCCGGCCCGTCCCGGCGAACGCGATCACCCCGCCCCACGCGAACACGTCGGCGGCGGGCGTCAGCGGCTCCCCGCGCGCCTGCTCGGGCGCCATGAACGCGGGCGTCCCGAGTATCGCCTGGCTGGCCATGGAGTCGTTGACGAGCTGCGCGACGCCGAAGTCGATCACGCGCGGTCCCAGCGGCGACAGCAGCACGTTGGAGGGCTTGAGGTCGCGGTGGATCACCCCGGCCCCGTGGATGGCGCTCAGCGCGGTGGCGACGCCCACCGCCAGCGCCTCCAGGTTCGCGCCTGACAGCGGCCCCTGCTCGTGCACGGCCTGCGCCAGGTCGGGCCCCTTGACGTACTCGGTGACGAGGTAGGCCACGTTCCCGTCGATCCCGGCGTCCAGCACGGGCGCGGTGCAGAACCTGGCCACCCGCCGGGCCGCCGCCGCCTCCCGCTCGAACCGCCGCCGGAACACCGGATCCCCGGCCAGGTGGGGATGGATGAGCTTGACCGCGGCCAGGCCGCCCGTGGGCGTGGCGGCGAGGTGCACCTCGCCCATGCCGCCCCGGCCGAGCAGGCGCCGCAGCGTGTAGCCGCCCACGACCCGGTCACCGTTCATCGCAGACACCCTAGCCAGAGCCGGGATCAGCCGACCGCTTGCGTCAGGCGGTAGCGGGAGGGGGGGATGCCGTACCGGTCGATGAAGGCCTGCCGCAGCGTCTCGGCGGTGCCGAACCCGCAGCGCACCGCCACCGCCGCCATCGGCAGCGAGGTGGAGGCGAGCAGGTGGGCGGCGGCCTCGGTGCGGGCCTGCCTGACGTAGCGGCCGGGCGTCTGCCCGAGGTGCTTGAGGAAGAGCCTGGTCAGGTGCCGCTCGCTGACGCCCGCCTCGATCGCCAGCGTGGCCGTGCTCAGGTCGTCGCGCAGGTGGGCCGAGATGTGTTCGAGGGTGCGCTTGACCAGGCTGTTGGCGGGCGAGGGGGCGCTGACGAACATGCTCATCTGCGCCTGGTCGCCGGGTCGTTGCAGGTAGGTGACGAGGTTCCTGGCGACGGTCCTGGCCAGCTCGGTGCCGTTGTCCTCCTCCACGAAGGCCAGCATGAGGTCCAGGGCGGCGGTGATGCCCGCGGAGGTGGCGACGTTGCCGTCCCTGATGAAGATCGGGTCGGGGTCCACGACGACGTCGGGGTAGAGCTCGGCCATCCGCTCGGCCTGGTGCCAGTGCGTGGTGGCGCGCCGGCCGTCGAGCAGGCCGGCGGCGGCCAGGATGTAGGAGCCGGTGCAGACGGAGGCGACGCGGCGGCTCTCCTTGGCGAGCCGGCGGACGTGGCTGACGATGAGCGGGTTGCCGGCGGCGTCCTCGTGGCCGATCCCGCCCGCGACCACGACGGTGTCGAGCGGCCCCGTGACCCGCTCCAGGACGAGCTGGGCGCTCAGGGTCAGCGCCGTGGCCGTGGTGATGGGGTGACCGCCGGGGGTGGCGACGCGATACTCGTAGTACGGCTGCGCGCCGTGCCAGTTGGCGCTCTCCAGCGTCGAGGTGATGCTCGCGATCTCGAGCAGCTCCGAAGCCTCGTAGGCCACGATCACGACCCGTCTTCGGTCCATGGCCCCGACTGTAGGTCCGAAGGACGCAGAACCCAAGTTTCCGGACCTTCCCGGCCGTCGCCCTTGGCCGCCGCGGCCCGTACCGGCGACAGTCGGGGCATGACGACGACGACACCTCCCAAGACCGGGCGCCGCTGGGGCAGGTTCGCCCTCCACTACGTCGAAATGATCATCGCGATGTTCGTCGGGATGTTCGCGCTCGGCATGCTGCAGTCAGCCGTCGGCCTCGGCGTCTCCCACGCCGAGCAGCCGGAGCTGTGGTACCTGTCGATGGCGCTGAACATGTCGATCGGCATGGCGGCGTGGATGCGGTTCCGCGGCCACGGCTGGGCGCCGACGCTGGAGATGTGCGCGATCATGTTCGCGCCCGCCGTCCCGCTCTTCCCCCTGCTGTGGACTGGGGTCATGGACGCCGGCGGGCTGATGCTGGTCTCGCACGTGGTGATGTTCCCGCTCATGCTGGTGGCGATGCTGCGCCGCCTCGACGAGTACGCCGGGTGCGCTCATTGAGCTGCTTGCGGAAGGCGTCCATGACGTCCTGCCGCAGCAGGTGCCCGAACCCCGACCGCTCCAGCCGCGCTCCCAGCGCGGGCACGCTGATCCCGAGCGCGGCGGCGGTGCCGGCCAGGTTCCAGCCGTGCGCGGCCAGCTCGCTCAGCAGGTGGCCGCGCCGGCACTGCGCCTCCGACAGCCTGAACGTCTTCAGGTAGGCCGGCCGCCCGTCCTCATCGGTGATCGTCTCGCCGATGTGGTTCTCGCTCTTGCGCTCGAACGAGGGCAGGAAGCGGCTCAGCGTGTACCGGCCCATCCGGTGGACCTCCTCCACCCGCGCGGGGGCGCCCAGCAGCCCGGCCGCCATGACCGAGTCGTGGAAGCCCGCCCATTCGCGCTCGACCCGCTCGGCCTCGGCCCGCAGGCCGGCCAGGCCGGTGACCGCGCTCTCGTCGATCGCCGCGCGGAAGTCCCTGGCAGGGAAGAAGAGGGCGTACTCGTAGATCAGCTCGCCGTACAGGTCGCGGATGAGGGTCGGGTGCAGCGCCCGGTGGTCCTCCGGATGCGGCACCACGAACGCGCTGGCCAGCGTGTCCCCCGCGTACAGCAGCAGCCCGCACTGCCCCGGGTAGATCTCGAAGACCTTGAGCGCGTCGTCCAGCCCGCGCACCTCCGCCCCCGTGTAGGCGTCCTCGGCCCGCGGTGACAGGCCGTGCGCGAGCGCCTGGCGCGACCACTCCTCCCACGCGATCTCGGGGCCGCCGAAGTGCAGCGCGAGGAAGCCCTCCATGGCCAGGTGCAACGGCAGGAACCGGAGCCGGCCGGCGTCCACCCGGCGGGCCATCCTGCGCCGCGCCCGGACGCACACGTGCCGCAGCGGCTGCCCGAGCTGCGTGCCGTACGCCGCCGCCGGGGTGCCGTCATCGGTCCAGGACGCGACGAAGGCGTGCGGCACGTACGCGGTGTAGAGCGTGCGGTCCGGCAGGAACACCACGCTCGCCTCGTCGCCGTACACCTTGGCGTGCAGCCGCAGGTCCTCGATGGGCTCGCGGCGCACGAGCGGCACCAGCCGCATGGCGCCCCAGGTCTGCGCGGGCCGCGTCTCCAGGCCGTCCAGGTCGATCATCGTCGCGCCGCCCGATCCTCCAGGTACGCCCGCAGCTCCGCGAGCCCCGTCCGTCCTTCCGCGAACCTGGCCAGCTCCACCAGCGCCGGCAGGTCCTCGGCGTCGCGGACGCCGGCCGTCGGCACGACCGGAGCCAGCCGGCGCACCTCGAACCGCTCGGCGTCGAAGACCGGGTTCAGGTGCACGATCCCCACCTCGCCCGCCGGGTCGAGCTTGCGCCGCCAGACGCGCAGCACCTCGCTCGCCAGCCCCGGCGGCGCGTTGTCCCAGCCGTCGGAGACGATGACGAGCAGGCGGGGCCGACCTTCGAGGGCGTCGATGATCCGCCGCCCCAGCGGCGTGGGCCCGGACGGGCGCACCTGGAGCGGGTCGGAGCGGCGCGAGAGCCACAGCGCGCGGTACGAGCCCGCCAGCGCCTCCAGCAGGTAGTGGCAGGCCAGCGCGACCGCCAGTGGCCGGCGGCGCTTCACCGGCGAGCCGAAGGAGGAGAAGCTGTCGTCCAGCACCGCCGCCACGCTGCCCCACGTGCCGGCCCGCGCGCCCGCCGCCCGCGCCGCCGAGGCGCGCAGCGCCGCGACCAGCTCGGCACGCCGCCGCGTCCGCACGTCTGCGGCCGGCGACAGCACGTACGAGGCCAGCCTGACCAGCGGCATCGCGGCCAGATCCGCCTCGGTGCGCACGCCGTCGCGCTCGGCCGCCCCGCTCAGCCGCAGCCGCTCCAGCCTGGTCAGCCGGGGCGCGACCCGCTCCAGGAAGACGGCGCGGGCGATGCCGTGGCGGGCGGCGAAGCCCTCGGCGACCGTGTACGGCAGGTCGTACAGGGCGTTCTTGTCGTAGTGCGCCCGCCGCCACGTCTCCAGGATGGGCGTGTCGTACCGGGCGCGGCTGAACGGCGCGAACAGGAAGTCGCCCAGCTCGCCCTCAGGCCGCAGGTGCGCGTGCCGCACGGCCGACTTCACCGCCGAGCGGTACTTGACCGCGTCGAAGGCCAGGTCGGGCCGGGCGGCGAGCCAGTCGCGGACGAGCGCGCGGGTGCGCCGGTTGTTCACGCCCGCGCGGCGCAGCTCCTGGAAGAGCCGGTAGACGCGGGGCGGGCTCATCCGGCCCAGCCGCCACGCGATCAGCCGCGCGTCGCCCTCGTGGCCGCCCTTGCGCCGCAGCAGGTTGGCGATGATCAGGGCGGCGTTGTGGTCGTTGATGTCGAGCGCGAGCGTGGCGGCGTACAGGCCGGGATAGTTGCCGTGGATGTAGCTGTGCAGGAAGGCGAGGGAGAGCCGCTGCTCGCCGGCCGCGCTGTGGAACTCGCGCTGGCCGGTCGAGGTGATCGCCGCGTTCGCGAAGAGCAGCACGTCCTCGCACTCGATCAGGTCGGCGTAGGTCTCCATCGGCTCCCCCGGAGGTCGTCGACTGGCCGGGGAATGGAGGCACGAGCTGCGAAAGTATCGCTGTACAGGCGGATTCCGGAAGTCGTACCGGAGTCCCGCGGCCAGTCTGGTTCCGGACCCTACCGGGGGTTCGCGGCGGGCGCGAAGGGATCTAAGCCGCTTCGCGCCGGCCGTCGTCGGCGCGCAGGAACGCCTCCAGCCCGGCCAGGTCGTCGGTGTTGATGTGGTCGACGTCCGCGGCGACCAGCTCCCGCCAGAGCGCGTCCCTGGCCGGCCCCGCCGTGTCGGGCGTGGCCCAGAAGCGCACCCGCTGCCCGTCGCGGTGGGCGGTGGCCACGATCTGGCGCAGCTTGTCCCGCTCGGCGGCGGGCATCTCGCCCACGCCGGTCCAGGTGAAGTGGTTCGTCCAGTTGTCGCTGATCAGCGGGATCAGGGCCGGGTCGCCCTGGCCGAGGTCGGCCATGCGGCCGTCGTAGAAGGCGTAGCGCCGCTCCTGGGCGGCCATGAGGTCGCGCGGCCGGTCGCCGCTGATCACCACGGTGACCGCGCCGGGCTTGACCCTGCCCTTGTGGTAGCCGGTGAGCATCTTGCGGTAGCTCTTGAGCACCCTGTCCAGCTCGGTGTAGGTGGCGGCGCCGTTGTTCTTGATGTCCACCAGGAGCTGGAGCTGCTGGCGGCTGCGCGGGTAGACGCTGCCGTGGCGGACGCGCTCGGCCAGCGGGTCCAGGTAGAGCGACTGCAGCGTGCGTCCTGGCCGCAGGTCCTCGGGGTCGTGCCCGACGCGCAGCTCGCCGTCCACCAGGTAGATGTCGGCCTCGACGCTGGTGAACCCGTGGTCGAGGGCGTCCAGGAGGGGGCGCTCGTGCTCGTAGTCGTTGTGCGCGTGGGCGCGGGGCAGGGGCTGGACGGCCGTCGCCGAGGCAGGGACGGCCGTCAGCAGCAGCGCGCCGGCGGCGGCCAGCACGCCCAGGGTTCGACGCAACATCGCATCTCCTATCGAGGGATGATCGAGACGCGTGTCACGGTATGCGGGAAAAGTGTGACAGGAGTGACGTTCGCCTGAATTATCGGCTCTGTGCCTTGATCCGCCCCAGCGTGGCCTGCCGATCCCGGATGTCCGAGATCAGCACGTGCGCGACCAGCAACAGCCCCAGGCAGAGGACGTCGGCGGCCCACCACGGGATCTCGGCCAGCAGCAGGTATCCCTGGCCGTCGCTCAGCGACCTGATCACCACCGTGACCACGGCCACCACGAGCGTGACCAGCCCCCAGCTCCACAGCGGCGGCAGGCTGCCCTTGTTCCACAGCCGCACCCGCCAGTTCATGAACACGGCCAGCACGCCCAGCAGCGCGCAGAGGCCGATCAGCCACCACGGCAGGGCGAAGGCGGTCTGCTCGGAGATCTGGTCCCGCGTCGTGCGCAGCTCCGCCTCGGCCTCCCGCCTGGCCTGCTCGGCGGCGGCGAGCCGGCGTTCGAGCTGGGCCACGCTCTGCTGCTGCCGGGCGGGCGGCGCGGAGTCCTGCGTCGGCAACATCCGCGTCACCACGGTCAGCATGATCGCCACGAACGACAGCGCCAGCACGATGGCCATGAACAGGTCGATGAAGCGCAGGTCGAGCGGCGGCGCGAACGACCTCGGAGCCCGCTTCCTCACTGCTCCCTCACCAGCGTGTACTTCTGCGGCCGGCTCTCGGCGGCGGCCAGCCGGTCCACCGCGGTGCGCAGCGCGTCCAGGCCCTTCACCAGCTCCTCGGTCCTGCCCCGCGAGTGGGCCAGCTCCTGCGTGAGGCCCTGCATGTGGGAAAGCTCCCTGGTCAGCCCCTGCACCTGGGCCAGCTCGCGGGTGAGCCCCGCCAGGCCGGGCCCCGCCTCCTTGCCGGGCAGGCGGGCGAGGTAGATCAGGAACACCTCGTCCGCCGCTCCGACGTTGGCCCGCTCGGCCCGCTCGACCAGGGCCATCGCGCCGAACGCGAGCACGCTGAGGAACAGCGCGATCATCGTGACGCCGAACGCGGAGGCCAGCTCGGGCAGCACGAACTGCTTGAGCGCGGCGATCAGCACGCCGGGGTCGCCCCGCCCGTCCAGCGCGTTGCCGAACGAGCTCACCATCGCCGCCATGGTCAGCGCGGTGCCGATGAACCCGAAGACCGGCAGCGCCCAGATGAGCGCGTGGTCGAGGTGATGCCGGTTGGCCATCTCGCTCTCGTCCAGCGCGGAGCGGGCGCTGAGCACGGCCTCGCAGTCGCTGCCGGCCTCGGCCGCCTCCTTGAACAGCTTGAGCCGCCGCGCCACCAGCGTCTCCTCGCCCAGCTTCACCGAACCGATGCTCGCCACCGCCCGCGCCGTCGCGGCGCTCTCGCGCCGGATGTCGGGCACCGCCCTGACGATCCTCAGCACGGTGGTCAGGAACACCGCGATGACGAGAGTGACCACTAGCTCGGCCGCCGCCGGGGCCGTCGTCGCGCCCACGAGCCGCAACAGCGCCCCCACCGCGCCCGCCACCAGCAGCACCCCGGACACCAGCAACCCCACCAGTGGCGCGAACGCCGAATGGCGCCAGTCGTACCTTGACACGCTTGAACCCCACCTAGAACACAGGAATTGTCAAAGCAACACCTAAGCACACGTAGAGCAATGATTGGTGACAGAGTGGCAGATTTGTAACTCAGAGCGGGCAACCGATCGCTCAACGGTCACGACTACAACTCGGTCGCCGGCCCGAACACGGGCTCCCCGGTGAGTGGCAGGTCGTCTATCCCGGCGTCGGCGTCCGAGAGACAGCGCCTTCTCCGCCACCCACGCCTCCGGCTCGTGACCCCGCGCACCCCGGCGGGGGCCGGGGTGTCAGTTGAACAGCTTGAACGGGCCGTTGAGTATGGCCTGCTCCAGCCCTTCGTCGTGCTCCTGGGCCAGGTCCCCGTAGTCGGCGCCGTGGCTCTTGAAGCCGTCCTCGCCGTAGGTCTGGCGGGCGTCCTCCTCGTGGCCGAGCTGGCTGCCCATGCGGTACGCCGCCCGGTTGGCCGCCTCCTCCTCCCGGCCGCGCGCCTCGGCGTACTCGCCCAGGTCCGTCCCGAGGGGGCTCGGGGTCCAGCGGCTCTTGGCGATCTCGACCTGCCGGACGAACTCCCCCGCCATGGCCTCGGGGGTGGACCAGCCGGCGCCGCCGATGTGGATGACTTTCAGGTTCCGGTTGTAGCCCGACCCGTACTCGTTCGGCCCGTTCTGGTACAGGGTCGTGATGCCGTGTTCCCTGGCGTACGCGAGCGCCTCCCGTCCCGCGGGCGTCTGGTTCAGCACGTGCTCGGCCGCCTCGCGGGCCTGCGCGTTGTCGTCGAAGGGGTCGAGGGAGAGCGTGTTGGCCGCCACCAGGGCCGTCTGGAGGCCGGGCACGATCATGAGGCGGCCGAAGATGCCCTTCGCGAGCCGCAGGGCGGCGACCGCGTTCCCGCCGATGTTCCGCTCGATCTGGGCGAGGGTGGCCTGGAGCGCCTTGCGCGTGCCCATGGTCCGGATCCTGGTGAAGAGCGCGCCCAGCGCCGGGCCCAGGGCGAAGGACCGGATGACGGCCACCAGCAGGGCGAGGAGGGCGATCACGACGACGTACTTCCACACGGTGCGAAGCACCACGACCGCGGTCGTCCCGGTGCCGACCAGGGCGTTGGCCAGGGCCCCGTCGCCCATCCGCTCGTCCGTGCCGCTCCAGGAGCTCTCGAAGACGGAGACGTCGCCGCCGTAGTTGCCGGACGCCCTCACCTGGGAGACAGCCGAGGCCGACTCCGCCCGGCCGCCCTGCGAGGCGGAGGCGAGGTCCATCCACGAGCCGGCCCCGTCGAGGCGCTGCGTCTCGTCGGCGCGCGGCCACGGGGCGTCGGACGCGACCAGACCGTGCACCACCCGCAGCCCGGGCGGCATCTCCCAGCTCACCGGTCCTCCAGCCCGGTCCGTACGCGCTCGGCCGGCTCGACGCCGGCCTGCTCGGCATGGGTGTAGTTCCGCTCCGACAGCTCGGCCTTCGCGGCGTGGCCGCGCAGCGTCTCCGCCGTGGCCCCGAACGCGTTGCGCACCAGCTCGGTCAGCCCGGCGAACTCGACGTCGAACTGCGCCCCCGGCCGCTCGGGCGCCGCTCCGGCGCCGCCCGCGTGATCGGCCCGGCCCAGGGCGCCGCCCAGCGCCTGCTCCAGCTCGTCCGCCTGCTCCCTGAGCCTGCCTGCGGACACGGCCCGGCTGCCGTAGACGACCTGGATCCCGTCGCCGTTCTCGTTCATCGCTGCGTGCCCTGCCGCATCAGCCGGTCCAGCCGCGCGGTCAGCTCGCCGGCGGCCAGCAGGATCTCGTTCATGTTGCCGCGGGCGTCGGCCTCGATGTCCTTCAGCAGGGCGGTCAGCTCCGGCGTCTCCTGCCGCAGGACGTCGGGGACGGCCTGCATCGCGCGGTCCTGGGCGGCGGTGCGGGCCCGCCCGAACGCCTCCTTGATCGCGGCGGCCAGCTCTTCGGACGGCAGCCGCATCGCCCTGGGGTCGATCACCAGCTCCACCAGATCGCTGGTGCCGTCGACCGTCACCTTGACCAGGCCGTTGGCCGCCGCCTCGACCTCCCGCAGCTCGGCGAACCGGTCCAGGAAGTCGGCCTCGTCCGAGGTCGCCATGGGCCCCTCCACTTTCGGTCATGCTCGATGGCAAATTTCGGCCAAGGAGATCCAAGCAGAAGGCGTGGCGCCACCCCGGTGTCGATCTTGAGAGTTCGCCCACGGTTCACCGGAGGTTCCCCGCCGACAAGGGCCCGGGAACGCCAAAACCGCCCCTACCTGCGGTGTTTCCGCAGGTAAGAGGCGGTCTGAAGTGGTGGAGGTGGCGGGAATCGAACCCGCGTCCTTCAACCCCAAGTCAGGGCTTCTCCGGGCGCAGCCTGCTGTGTTTTTCTCAGCCCCGGCGATCACGCAGGCGAGTCGCCGACGGGCTCAGCCACTGTTTGGTTTCCCGATCGCCCCCGTGGCCGGGTTGATCGGTTGAGCCTTCTGACGATGCCAGACACCGGGCCGAAGGCACTCCCGGGCTGACAGTGGTTTCGCTACTTAGGCAGCGAGCGCCAGGTCAGACCTGGCAGCCACAGTGCTCTTGGAATTGGCACTTGTTGTTTGCGGTCACAGGATTAACGAGGTTATGTCCGCAGTCCTCGGCCCGCTTCACCTGGCTTGCAAGGTCAAAGTCGAAGCCAGTCACCCCCTGTGCAGTTTTCAACACGCGCCCCGTCGGGACGAGGCCCGCGCATTGATGAATCTACAGGGGACAACACCCTCAACGCCAACTTAATTCCAGGTGCAGCCGCACATGCCGAAACCCCCGGGAGCGTGGCACAACGGCGCGCGCTCCCGGGGGCCGACCGGCAGGGTCGAGCCGGTCCGGACGGCAGGACTTCCCCCGAGATGAAGTCCTGATCTCATCACGGCGACTGGAACCGCAACCCCCCGAGCGGGCCCAGTCATTGAGTAAGACGCAATCGGGTGCCCGGATGGTTGCTCAGCGTCGCGACAATTTCACGACGGGTTGCGCAGGCCCGCGAAGAAGCTGCCCGCCACGGCCGCCGCGTCGTAGTTCTTGGTCAGCACCGCGATGGCCACGTCGCCCTGCCAGCCGACGAACCAGCCCTGCTGGTCGGCCGCCGACGCCCGGACGCCGTAGACGCGGCCCTTGCCCGCCTGGGCGGGCGTGCCGGCCGCGCCGGCCCGCATCATGGTCATCAGCGCGGTGCGGACCTTGGCGTCCATCGGCACCGGGGCAGGCTGGACGACCGGCTTCGCCTCGGCCGACGGGTCGGGCGACTTCGGGTCGGTGACCAGCACCGGCGGCCGCCACGTGCCCGAGCCCACCGCCGCGGCCACCAGGGCCATGCTGAGCGGGCTCATCTCGACGTTCTGGCCCGCGATGGCCTTGGCCTTGTCGGCGTCGCTGGACAGCTCCGGCAGCGTCCCGCTGAACGACTTGAGCGGCAGCCGCCACGGCTGCCCCACGCCGAACGCCTTCGCGCTGCGCTGCAGGTCGTCGGCCGTGACGCGGCGGGCCAGCGAGGCCAGCGCGGTCACGCAGCCCTTGGCGAAGTTCTCCTGGAAGGTGGCCGACGTCGTGACGCCCGCGGCCTGCCCGGCGTGCACGAACTTGGCCCCGCCCACGGTGCGCTCCTGCGGGCAGGCCAGCTTCTGCTTGGTGCTCACGCCCTTCTTCAGCAACGCGTCGGCCGCCACGATCGAGAACGCCGTGCCGGCCGGGAACTTGCCGGCCAGCGCGTCGCGCTCCTGGTGCAGGCCCTTGGTGCTGACGGCGAGGATCTCGCCGGTGTCGCGCTGCACCGCCACCAGCGCGCTCGTCCCGGTGTCGGCCACCGCCTGCTCGGCCGCGGCCTGCGTGGCCCGGTCGATCGTGGTCTTGACCGAGACGTTCTGCCGGCCCGGCCACCCTTCGAGCTCGGCGACCTGGCGGCCGGTCTTGAGGTCGAGGGTGATCACCTTGGTCTCGGTGGAGCCCGTCAGGTAGTTCTGGTAGGCCTGCTGCAGGCCGTTCCTGCCCACCGAGTCACCGGCCCGCTGCGGGCCGCCGAGCTTCTGCTCCGTCTCGGGCGTGAGCGCGCTGACATTGCCCACGAGCTGGCGGGGCGCGTCGGGATCGACGGGCTGCTTCTGCGGCTCGACCTTGATCCCGTCGATGGCCTCCAGCTTCGACTGCAACGACTGGTAACGCGAGCGCCCGAACGTCACGAGCTGGACGAACTTCTCCGGAGGAGAGGACCTGACCCGGCTCAGCAGCCGGTCCTGGGCGTAGCCGGTGACCTCCGCCAGCTTGGTGACCACCTCTTCCGCCCGGCCGCCGAGCTGGTTGGGGTAGACGCCCGCGACGTAGAGCAGGGTGTCGCTCTGGAGCGGGTCACCCGCCCTGTCGACGATCGGCTGACGCGGCCTGGGCTGGGTGTCGACCGCGAAGCGCTGCCCCTCCTTGAGCTCCGGATGCAGCACCGAGGGTGACCAGCGCACCTTCCAGGAGCCGTCGACCAGGTGCAGCGGCAGCACGCCTTCGTAGCCCCACAGGGGGTTGTTCTCCCCCAGGTCGACCTCGGCGTGGAAGTCGGCCTTGGATTCGTCGCCGGTCATGCTGATGCTCTTGATCTTGAAGCGGAACGAGGCCGCGTCGAGCTCCAGCTTGGCGTCGGCCAGAGCCTTGCGCACCGTCGCCACGTCACCGTCGGTGCGGCCGGCGGCCAGCTCGTAGTCCTCCGTCTGCCAGCCCACGAGGAAGTCACGCACCGCGTCGTGCGGTGACGGCTCCTCGAAGCAGCCGGTCAGCGTCGTGCTCGCGACCGCCAGGGTGACGGTCGCGGCCAGGGTGCGGCGGGCGCGTCTCATCGGTTGCGGTGTCACACTCTCATCGGTTGCGCTGCCGCAGTGCCCGGGCCATCTCCCGCTTGGCCTGCTGCTCCGCCAGCGCCTGCCGCTTGTCCCAGTCTTTCTTGCCCCGGGCCACGGCGATCTCGACCTTGGCCCTGCCGTCCTTGAAGTAGAGCGTCAGCGGCACGATCGTGAGCCCGCCCTCCTTCGTCTTGGCGGCGAGCTTCTCGATCTCCTTGCGGTGCAGCAGCAGCTTGCGCTTGCGGCGCGCCGCGTGGTTGGTCCACGTGCCCTGCGAGTATTCGGGAATGTGGACGTTGAGCAGCCACGCTTCGTTGCCGTCGATGCTGGCGTAGCCGTCGACGAGCGAGGCGCGGCCCTCGCGTAGCGACTTCACCTCGGTGCCCTGCAGCACGAGACCCGCCTCGAAAGTGTCCTCGACGTGGTAGTCGTGCCGAGCACGTTTGTTCTGGGCGATGACCTTCCGCCCGGTCTCACGTGGCATGCTTCGACTTTACCGGCGACCGGGGCGGTCACGACCCAAGCGCACTCGCTACACCCTGAGGTAGCGGCGCAGCGTCACGAACGAGGCCAGGATACAGATCACGACACCGATGACCATGGTGAGCGTGATCGTCTGAGCCAGGTCGTTCCAGCCGAGCCCGGTGCCGAAGAAGTTGACGACCTCGTCGAACAGGAACACCTTCGCCAGGATCAGGATGACCGCGGCGAACACCCCGCCGACCAGGCCGGCGATGACGCCCTCCATGACGAACGGAAGCTGGATGTAGAGGTTGGAGGCGCCGACCAGCCGCATGATGCCCGTCTCCCTGCGCCGGTTGAACGCCGACAGCCGCACCGTGTTGCCGATCAGCAGGGCGGCCGCCAGCACCAGGACGACGGCCACCGACAGAGCGGCGAACGCCAGCGTGTTGAGCAGGTTGAAGAACGGGGCGATGAGCTGTTTCTGGTCCATCACCTGCGCCACGCCGGGCTGGCCCTTCATGGCGTCGATGACGGGCTGGTAGTTGTCGGGGTTCTCCAGGCTGATCCTGAACGACTGGGGCAGGTCCTCGACCTTGGTCGCGTCGACGAGGGCCTTGTTGGACGAGAACGACTGCTTGAAGTTCTCGTACGCGGCGGCCTCGTCCTCGAACACCACTCCCTTGACGCCGGGGGTGTTGTTGATGTGCTCCTGGAGCGCCTTGGTCTGCGCGGGCGAGATCGCCTTGCCGTTGCAGGCCGGCATGGCCGTCCCCTTCTTACAGAGGAAGACCGAGATTTCGACCTTGTCGTCCCAGTAGCCCTTCATCAGCCCGACCTGACTGTTGATCATCAGGCCGACGCCGAGCAGCGCCATGCTGACCGCCACGGTGATCACCACGGCGATCGTCATGGTCAGGTTGCGACGGAGGCCGATCCAGACCTCGGAGAAGATGAAATTCGCCCGCATGTCTTGTCTGCAGCTCCCTGTCAGTACGCCTGGCCGTACACGCCACGCGACTGGTCACGGACGATCTTGCCGTCCTCCAGCTCCACGACACGCTTGCGCATGGAGTCGACGATGGCCGCGTCGTGCGTGGCCATGACGACCGTGGTGCCAGTCCTGTTGATGCGGTCGAGCACCTTCATGATGCCGATGCTCGTCGCGGGGTCGATGTTGCCCGTGGGCTCGTCGGCCAGCAGGATCATCGGCCTGTTGACGAACGCGCGGGCCATGGCGACGCGTTGCTGCTCGCCGCCGGACAGCTCGTCGGGCATGCGGTGGGCCTTGCCCTCCAGGCCGACCAGCTCGACGACCTCGGGCACCACCTTGCGGATGAACCGCCGGGGCTTACCGATGACCTCGAGGGCGAACGCCACGTTCTCGTAGACGTTCTTGTTCGGGAGCAGCCTGAAGTCCTGGAAGACGCAGCCGATGCGGCGGCGCAGGTGCGGCACCTTGAAGTTGGAGAGGCGGGCCAGGTCCTTGCCGGCGACGTGGATCGCGCCGGAGTTGGGCCGCTCCTCCTTCAGGATCAGACGCAGGAACGTCGACTTGCCTGATCCCGAGGGACCGACGAGGAACACGAACTCACCCTTGTCCACGTCAACGGATACGTGGTCGAGGGCGGGCCGGTTCTGGTTCGCGTAGACCTTGGTGACATTATCGAAATGGATCACGAGAGCATCACGGCATGCCAGTCTAGGGGTCAGGACGGAAGCGAGGGTGGCACATGCCCACTTCCCGCCACCGGCCGATCGGGGGCGTTGACTTTACTGATGATCGACGTTCCGATTGGCCAGACGACAGTCTAGGGGGAAGACTGGCATGGAACGTCCATAACGGAAACAAAACGATTGTGCGGCTAGACTTGGGGCTGTCATGAGTTGTGAACACCTCGTATGCGCCCAGTGCGCTCACCCCGTGGTCGAGGGGCGCTGCCCCGTCTGCCGCGCCAACAGGGAGCGGATGCACAACCACGGCTTCGCCGGGTTGTCACCCGCCCTCGTCGCCCTGCTCCTCGTCGCCCTGCTGCTGCTGAGCCTCGCGGCCCAGCACCTGCTCGGCACCTGACCTGCTCGGCACCTACTCGGCGCCCGACTCCTGGCGCCGCATCCAGCGGATCTCCGACTCGATGAACTCGTCGAGGTCGCCGTCGAGCACCGCTGACGGGTTGCCCGCCTCCGTGCCCGTGCGCAGGTCCTTCACGATCTGGTACGGGTGCAGCACGTAGTTGCGGATCTGCGTGCCCCACGACGTGGTCGTGGCGCCGCGCAGCTCCGACATCTTCTCCGCCTCCTCCTGCCGCTTGCGCTCCAGGAGCTTGGCCTGAAGGACGTTCATGGCCGTCGCGCGGTTCTGGAGCTGGGAGCGCTCGTTCTGGCAGGAGACCACGATGCCGGACGGCAGGTGCGTGATGCGCACGGCCGAGTCGGTGGTGTTGACGCCCTGGCCGCCGGGGCCGCTGGAGCGGTAGACGTCGACGCGGATCTCGTCCTCGTTGATGTCGATGTGGTCGGTCTGCTCGACGACCGGCACGATGTCGACGCCGGCGAACGAGGTCTGCCGCCGCCCCTGGTTGTCGAACGGGCTGATGCGGACCAGCCGGTGGGTGCCGTGCTCGCCGCGCAGCGTGCCGTAGGCGTAGGGGGCCTTGATCGTGAACGTGGCCGACTTGATGCCGGCCTCCTCCGCGTAGGAGGTGTCGTAGACCTCGGTGGCGTAGCCCTTGCGCTCGGCGTAGCGCAGGTACATGCGCAGCAGCATCTCGGCCCAGTCGGCCGCGTCGACGCCGCCGGCCTGCGAGTTGATGGTGACGAGCGCCTCGCGGGCGTCGTACTCGCCCGACAGGAGCGTGCGGACCTCCAGGGCGCCGATGTCGGCCTTCAGCCCCTCCAGCTCCTTGTCGGCCTCGGCGCGCGTGTCGTCGTCGCCTTCCTCGGCCGCCAGCTCGTACAGGACCGTGAGGTCCTCCAGACGGCGCGCGACGCCCTCCACGCGGTTGAGCTCGCCCTGGAGGTGGGAGAGCTTGCTGGTGACCTTCTGGGCCTGCTCAGGGTCGTCCCAGAGGTCGGGCGCGGCAACCTGCTGCTCCAGCTCCGCGATCTGCTTGCGCATCGCGTCGAGGTCGAGCACGTCCTGGATGCTGCGGAGCGTGCCCCGGAGCTCGTTGATCTCTTCTGCCGGATCGATGCCTGCCACGTCTCCCAAGGGTACGCGACCCTCGCGGGCCCGAATAACATGGCGAGGTGCGTGCATACGGTCGGCGTGGAATGCTGGCGCTCGCCGCCGGCCTGCTCGCCGGGGTGACCGCCTGCACGGGCGATGCCCCGCGGCCTGCCACCACGCCCGCGGCCGCGGTCACCACGACCCCGTCGCCCGCCGCCGAGGAGCCCGCGGTGACACCGGCGCAGGCGGCCGAGGAGTTCACCGCCTTCACCCTCACCGACGACTCGCTGCGCGGCTCGACCTGGGAGAGCACCTTCGAGGGCAGGCTGACGATGGCGAGCGACATCACGACGGGCGGGCAGTGGCAGATCACCCAGGCCGCCTACGTGTCCACCGGCTCCAGGCCGCCGCGCCGCCAGTGGGGCGCGCCGACGCTGTACGTGCCCAGGTTCCCCCGCAGTGAGCGGGCGCCCTGGTTCAGCGCGCTGGTGACGCGCGACGGCCGGCAGACGCTGCTGACCTTCACCAAGTCCGACCACTGGCGCCTCAGCTCCGCGGCCGAGCTCCTGCCGGGGCAGGAGCTCCCGGAGATCGCGCTCGACGCCGAGGGCTACGCCTCCGTGGTGGCCGCCGATGACAAGTCGGTCACGATCAGCCCGCAGTTCATCGGCCCGGTGCACGCCAGCGTGGCCGAGACGGGCACGGCCGGGGTCACGGCGGGCCTGCTCGGGGCCGGCCCGCTCACCACGGACGTCGCCGAGCAGATCGCCGCCAGCCGGGAGCAGGCCAAGAACGAGGGCTTCAGCTACGACTCGATCTTCAGCGCCGACAACTTCCCCGTCTACGCCCTGCGCACCAAGGACGGCGGGGCGCTGATCCAGTACTCCCTGTCCCGCACCACGTCCACGACGACGAAGACGGCCGAGGACGACTACATCCCGGTGCCGGAGCAGGCCCGGTGGGCGATCAGCGCGCCGGTGTTGCGCCGCACGCTCAAGCTGACCGAGACCCACCAGTACGCCACCGCCGTCCCGCCCCTCACCAACCCGTCCGCCGCGTCCGTGATCGCCCACGACGGCGTGCTGACGCGGGCCTCCGGGCAGTAGCCGCCCTACGGCGCGGGCCCGCCGGGGCGGGCCGTCGGCCGGCCCCGGCGGCTCGTGAGGTCAGGCCTCCGTGTGGGGGAGGTTGCTGGCGGCGACGAGCGTGCGGATCGCGCGCAGCGCGACGGAGAGCGTGGCGAGGTCGAAGTTGTCGCTCTCCCAGATCTCCGACAGCGTCTGGCGGGCCCGGGAGACCGCCGCGGAGTTCGCCTCCGACCACCGCGCCAGCCGCTCCTCCGGAGGCAGCCCCGGCTTGCTGTGGGCCAGCACGTCACGGGTGAGCGAGGCGTGCGCGGCGTACAGGTCGTCGCGCAGCGCGGAGCGGGCGATGGAGTTCCACCGGTTGTCCCTGGGCAGCGCGATGACCCGCTCCCGCAGCCGGGCGAGCTGCAGCCGGTCGGCCAGGTCGAAGTAGACCTCGGCGACCTCGTTGACCGGCCGCCCCGTCAGCGACGAGATCTCCACCAGGTCCAGCGTCGAGTACGCCGGCACCATCCCGGCCACCCGCTCGGCCAGCTCCAGCGGCACGCCGCGGGCCGCGAACGAGTCGCGCCGCTCCTCGTAGGCCGCCAGGTCGGGCCCGGTGAGCAGCTTCGGGATGTGGGCGAGCAGCCCGTTGACCCCCTTGACGAAGAAGCTCACGGACCCGGCCAGGTCCAGCGGCGGCCGGCGGTTGACCAGCAGCCACCGGGCGCCGCGCTCGACCAGCTTGCGGGCCTCCAGCAGCATGGCGATCTGCGTGCCGGTGTCGACCTGGTTGTTCAGCGCCTCCACGGCCCGGTAGAAGCTGGGCAGGTCGAAGACCTCCCGCGCGACCAGGTACGCCCGCACGATGTCGGGCGTCGAGGCGCCGGTCTCCTCGCCGAAGCGGAACATGAAGGTGGTGCCCGCCGAGTTGATCAGCTCGTTCACCACGCAGGTGGTGATGATCTCGCGCCGCAGCGGGTGCTCGTCCATGTACGTGCGGAACCGCTCGCGCAGCGCCGACGGGAAGTAGGAGACCAGCCACGAGGCCAGGTACGGGTCGTCGGGCAGGTCGGACCCGAGCAGCTCGGCGTCGGCCACCAGCTTGGTGTAGGCGAGCAGCACGGAGAACTCGGGCGCGGTCAGCCCCAGCCTGGCCTGGCGCCGCTCGGCCAGCGTCTTGTCCGACGGCAGGAACTCCAGCTCCCGGTTGACCAGCCCCTCCCGCTCCAGCTTGCGCAGGTAGCGGGCGTGGATGTGGAGCATCTCGACCGCCTGCGTGCGGGCGGCGTCGAGGACCACGTTCTGGGCGTGGTTGTCGCGCAGCACGAGGTCGGCCACCTCGTCGGTCATCGAGGTGAAGACCTGGTTGCGCTGCTTGTCGGTCAGCTCGCCGTCGCGGACGACCTGGTCGAGCAGGATCTTGATGTTCACCTCGTGGTCGGAGGTGTCCACGCCGGCCGAGTTGTCGATGAAGTCGGTGTTGACCAGGCCGCCGTTGAGGGCGAACTCGATCCGGGCGAGCTGCGTGAAGCCCAGGTTGCCGCCCTCGCCGATGACCTTGCAGCGCAGGTCGGCGGCGTTCACCCGGAGCCCGTCGTTGGCCTTGTCGCCCACGTCGGTGTGGGACTCGGCGCTCGCCTTGACGTAGGTGCCGATGCCGCCGTTCCAGAGCAGGTCCACCGGGGCCCGCAGGATGGCGCTGATGAGGTCGTTCGGCGCCATGGAGGCGACGCCGGACGGGATACCGAGCGCCTCGCGCATCTGGGGCGTGATCTGGATGGACTTGGCCGTGCGCGGGAAGACGCCGCCGCCCGCGGAGATCAGCTTGGCGTCGTAGTCCTCCCACGAGCTGCGCGGCAGCTCGAACAGCCGCCGCCGCTCGGCGAAGGAGCGGGCCGCGTCGGGCGAGGGGTCCACGAAGACGTGGCGGTGGTCGAACGCGGCGATCAGCCGGATGTGCTGCGACAGCAGCATGCCGTTGCCGAACACGTCGCCCGACATGTCGCCGATGCCGGCCACGGTGAAGTCGGTGGTCTGGACGTCCACGCCCATGGTGCGGAAGTGGTACTTGACCGACTCCCAGGCGCCGCGGGCGGTGATGCCCATGGCCTTGTGGTCGTAGCCGATGGAGCCGCCGGAGGCGAAGGCGTCGCCGAGCCAGAAGCCGTACTCCTTGGCCACGCTGTTGGCGATGTCGGAGAAGGTGGCGGTCCCCTTGTCGGCGGCGACGACGAGGTAGGTGTCGTCGCCGTCGTGCCTGACCACGTCGGGCGGGGGCACGACCTTGCCGTCCACGAGGTTGTCGGTGATGTCGAGCAGCCCGGAGATGAACATCCGGTAGCAGGCCACGCCTTCGGCGAGCAGATCCTCCCGCAAACCAGACTTAGGCGGACGCTTAACGACAAATCCGCCCTTGGACCCAGTCGGCACAATAACGGTATTTTTCACCATCTGCGCCTTGACGAGGCCGAGAATCTCCGTGCGGAAGTCCTCCATCCGGTCCGACCACCGCAACCCGCCGCGCGCGACTTTCCCGAAGCGCAGATGCACGCCCTCGACCCGCGGCGAATACACGAATATCTCGTACTTCGGCCGCGGCAACGGCAACACGCTGATGGCCTGCGGGTCGAATTTGAGAGATATGTACGGTTTGCGCTCTCCATCCACTGTTTGGAAGTAGTTGGTGCGCAATGTCGCCTGAATCATCTCCAGGTACGCCCGGAGAATGCGGTCCTCGTCCAGCGAGGCCACCTCGTCCAGCGACCGCAGGATCTCCTCGTTGAGCGCCTCCACGAGGTCCACCCGCACGTCCTCGCCCCGCCGCGGATCGAGCTTGGCCTCGAACAGCCGGACGAGCAGCCGCGCCACCCGCACGTTGTCGCGCAGCACCCGCTCCATGTAGAGCTGCGAGAAGGTGCTGCCCGCCTGCCGCAGGTACTTGGCGTAGACCCGCAGGATCTCCACCTGCTCCCAGGTCAGCCCGGCCCGCAGGATCAGCGCGTTGAAGTCGTCGTCCTGCACCCGGCCCTTCCACAGGGCGGCCAGGCCGTCCTGGAAGAGCCGCTTGAAGTCGTTCCTGTCGACCTCGTCCGACGGCGTGTAGCGCAGGCCGAAGTCGTAGATCCAGGCGTTCTTGGTGCTGGGGTCGTTGTCGCGGTCGATCTCGTACGGGCGCTCGTCCACGACCTCCACGCCGAGCCGCTGGATCAGCGGCAGCGCCTGGGACAGCGAGATGGGCGAGCCGACCTTGTAGATCTTCAGCCGCCGCTCCCCCTCCGCGGCGTCGTACGGCTCGTAGAGGTTGATCCCGACCTGCTCGCCGTCGCCCGCCTCGACGATCTGCTCCAGCCGCCGCAGGTCGACCACGGCCACCTTGGGCGGGAAGTCGGCCTTGTACCCCTCGGGGAAGGCGGAGGCGTAGCGCCTGATGAGCGTGGGGGCCTCCTCCTCGGAGGTCATCTCGGTCAGCGCGGTGGCCAGGTCGTCCTCCCAGGAGCGGGTGAGGGCGGCCAGGCGCGCCTCCAGCTCCTCCACGTCCACGCTGGGCGGCGGGAGCTGCCGGCCGCGCTCGCCCCTGACGACCACGTGCAGGCGGGCCAGCACCGACTCGCCGATCATCGCGCTGTAGTCGAGCGACCGGCCGCCGAGCGCCTTGAGCAGCACCTCCTGCATCTTCAGCCGCACCTTCGTGGTGTAGCGGTCGCGCGGGAGATAGATCAGGCAGGAGATGTAGCGGCCGTAGTCGTCGCGCCGCAGGAACAGCTTGACCTGCTTGCGCTCGCGCAGCCGCAGCACGCCCATCGCGATCGGCAGGAGCTGCTCGACCGAGGTCTGGAACAGCTCGTCGCGCGGGAACGTCTCCAGGATCTCGATGAGGTCCTTGCCGTCGTGGCTGTCGGGGGCCAGCCCGGCCTCGTTCAGCACGCCGGCCAGCTTGCGCCGCAGCACCGGGATGCGGGAGATCGACTCGTTGTAGGCCACGTGGGTGAACAGGCCGAGGAAGCGCCGCTCCCCGACCACCTCGCCCTCCGGAGAGAACAGCTTGACGCCGATGTAGTCGAGGTAGGTGGCCCGGTGCACGGTGGCCCTGGAGTTGGCCTTCGTGATGATCATGAGCTGCTTCTCGCGCGCCTTGGCCCGCACCTCGGCGGGCAGCGACGCGAAGCTCCCCGAGCCCACCTTGTCGTCGCGCAGGATGCCCAGCGCGGCCCCGGGCAGCGCGCGCAGCGTCTCGCCCTCGTCGGTGTCCTCCAGGCGGTACTCGCGGTAGCCGAGGAAGGTGAAGTGCCCGTCGGCGAGCCAGCGCAGCAGGTCGATACTGTCCTCGACCTCGGCGGGCTCCAGCGGCGGCGGGTTCATGCTCAGGTCTTCGGCGGTCTGGACGGCCAGCGCCCGCATCTTCCTGAAGTCCTCGACCGAGTGGCGCACGTCGGTGAGCACGCGCTGCAGGTCGGCCTCGATGGCCTTGAGCGCCTCGTCGTCGGACTGGCGGTCGATCTCGATGTGGATCCACGACTCGACCAGCATCTGGCCGGTCACGTCCTCCTGGCCGCGGCCGAGCATCCGGCCCGTCATGTCACGGCGCACCCGCATCTGCGGGTGGACCACCAGGTGCACGCCGAAGTCGTGCCGGTCGAGCTCCATGGTGACCGAGTCGACCAGGAACGGCATGTCGTCGGTGACCACCTCGACCACCGAGTGGCCGGGGTCCCAGCCGTGCTCGTCCAGCGTGGGGGTGTAGGCCCTGACCACGGCCCTGCCCTGGGGGCGGAGCTCGGCGAGCCGTCTCTGGGACATCGCGGGACCGTACACGTCAACGGGGTTGCGGTCGAGCAGGTCCTCCGGGGCGACATGCCGATAGTAGAACCGCAGGAAGGACAGTGCCTCCTCGGGGCTCACATGGTCACTGCCCACCGCGCAACTCTCGGCGGCTCGCTGGAGCAGCTCATCCTTGGCCTCGTCGAGCGGCATATCGCTCTCACTCCTTTGTGAGGGTTTGCCAACGTGTTCATAGCCAGGCCCTAAGTTCCCACAGCAGTGGGAAGTAGTGCAGGCGTGCCCTACCGCGCAGGTAGGGGGCACCGGTCGAGCCGCCTGTGCCCGACTTGGTGCCGATCTGGCGTTCGACCATCTGGACATGGCGCATCCGCCACAACGCGGCGGTCTCGTCGTGCGTCAGGAGGTCTTCGGCCAGTTGCCACAGGTCGTCGTAGGACCCGCGGTTTCTCGCCACGGCCAGCAGCGAAGTCATGATCTCGTCGTCCGAGACCGGCAGGCCACGCTGGGAGAGGGCTGTCAGGTAAGCATCCCACAGCGTGGGCTCGGCGAGCCTGCGGCGCAGCCGGGCCAGCTCCTCGTCGGAGACGTGCCGGAACGAGCCGAGATAGCGCTCGTCGCGCAGCCCGGACAGGAACTCCAGCTCGCGGAACTGCACCGACTGGAACCCGCTGGCGGGCGCCAGCTTGGCGCGGAACTCCATGAAGTCCTGGGGCGTCATCGTCTCCAGGACCTCGACCTGCTCGATCAGCACCCGCTCGACCGCGTGCACGCGCTTGAACAGCTGCCTGGCCTTCCACAGCTCTCCCGCGAACATGGCCTCGCGGGCGCCTTCCAGCTCGTGGAGCAGCAGCTTGAACCACAGCTCGTAGACCTGGTGGATGGTGATGAAGAGCAGCTCGTCGGGAGCCTGCGACTGCGGCTGCTGCTGGGCGAGGAGCTCGGGCAGGCGAAGGTAGCCGCCGTACGACAGCCGACCGCCTTCCTCGCCGAACTGACGGCGCGGGGGACCGGAAGCATCACCGTCGATGCCCACCGAACACCTCCCCCTGACCGCCCGGCCGCGCGGGGCCGGGCGTAACGCCTTGCCTACCGATACCACCCGAAAAGGGGACAGACGTCAACGTGACATCGTCATGGGCGGATCGTCACCGGAAGTCGAGGAGGGATCGTTCTTGAGCTCATCGAGCTGCTCCGGCAGCTCGGCGAGCTCAATCAGCTCCGCCTGGCACTGCTCACACGTGTCGAGGTGGCGTTCGAAGGCCTCGTGCTCCTCATCATCGAGGACGCCGAGGACGTAGGCGGCCACCCCGTCATGCATCAGCCGGCTACCCCCTTGTCCCGCAGTAGCTCACGGAGAGCCCGGATCCCGTAGTAGAGCCGGGACTTCACCGTGCCCGGCGGGATCCCCAGAATCTCCGCCGCTTCACTTATCGTACGGTCTCGGAGGTAGGTCTGCTCAATGACTTCGCGGTGTTCTTCGGACAGGGACCGCAGCGCGTCCGCGACGACCATCGCCGATAAGGCGCGCTCCGATCCATCGGGCACCGACATCATGTCGACTTCAGGCGGCTCGACCTCTTGGGGCCGGACGCTCTTCCGCCGACGACCGTCAATGACTATGCGACGGGCCACTGTCAGCAGCCACGCCCATATGAGGCTCGGTTCCCATTGCAGTCTTGCCGAGTTCCGCCAGGCCCTGACGATCGTCTCCTGCACGACGTCTTCAGCCCACTGAAGGTCGTTACCTGTTGATTTGCGTACGTGGCGCAGCAGAGGGCCGCCGAACTCCTGGTAAAGCACCGCGATGCGGTGCTCCGCCTCGGCATCCGCACTCTCGAACCTGCCGTCGAGGTGACCTAGCACGGGGCACATCTTTACACCTTCGTTATCCAAGCGGTAGCCACTCCGATAACTCCAGTCATTTCTAACTATTCCCGGCCATGCGTGAACCTGGACCGAGACGCCCGCGTACCTCCGACCATGCACAGGCTTTTGCGCGGCGAGATGTTCATGCTCGGCGGCTTCGTCGTAGCCGCCGCCGTGACGATCGCGCTGGTCATGCCGCCGGCGATCGATCCCGCGGCCGCCCAGTGGACGCAGACCTCATCGGGGCCTCTCACGGCCGCCGACCGCGATCTGCTGGTCAAGGTACGCCAGGCGGGCCTCTGGGAGATGCCCGTCGGTGAGTACGCCCAGACCCGCGCCGAGTCCCAGCGTGTGAAGGAAGTCGGCAAATTGATCATGGAAGAGCACATGGAGCTCGACCTGATCACGCGCCAGGTTGCGAAGAAGCTCGGCGTGGCGCTGCCCGACGAGCCCAACGCCGACCAGCAGAGCTGGATGGCCCAGCTCGCGGCCGAAAGCGGGCCGGCCTTCGACAAGGACTTCGCGAACCTGCTGCGTGCCGCGCACGGCAAGGTCTTCACCGTCGTGGCGGGCGTACGGTCCGGGACGCGCAACTCCGAGATCAGGAAGTTCGCCCAGGAAGGCATCAACTACGTGATGCGCCACATGGGCTATCTGGAGTCCACCCGCCTGGTCGACCACAACCAGTTGCCCGAACCCCCGACGCCCTCACCCGCTCCACCCGTCGCACTGGCGGTTGAAAAGAGGAGACACACATCATGAGATCCAGACGCATGGCCGCGGCCGTGACCACCCTCGCGGTGGTGGCGAGCGGCCTGGTGTCCGCGGCCGTCATCGGCGTCGGCCCGGTTCTGGCCGACCACTGCGATCCGGCGGAGGCCACCCAGTCACCTCAGGCGAGCCAGACCCAGCAGCCGGATCAGAACCAGGACCAGGGCCAGCAGCAGGACCAGAACCAGGACCAGGGACAGCAACAGGACCAGGGTCAGCAACAGGATCAGAACCAGCAGGGACAGCAACAGGACCAGCAGACCGACCAGCAGGGCACCGGCCAGACCGACGACGAGCAGCAGGCCCCCCAGGGCGGCGGCATCGCGCTGCTCGACCCGGCGCAGCCGCCGGAGACCGACGCCCCGGACGCTCCGGAGGCCGGCAACCCCGAGGCCGAGCCCGAGCAGAGCGCCGAGACCTTCGGCCGCCGCCGCGGCGGCAACCAGCCCACCCGCACGCCCACCCCGAGCCCCAGCCAGACCCAGAACCCCGACGACGGCGGGTCCACCGCCTCGCCGAGCGCCTCGCCGACCGGCTCGGCCTCGCCCTCGCCCACCGGGACGGGCGGCGCCGAGGAGCAGTGCGCCGACCTGGGCCCGTTCCCCGAGGACTTCGTGGACATCCGCCAGGTCGCGCCGGTGAACGACCAGGCCCGCACCGGCCGCAACGGCTCGCGTGGCACGTTCGTCTCGCAGTGCGGCACCAACCGCAACGGCCACAACAACCCCGACAACTTCATCGTGGCCCCCGGCGTGAGCAACGGTGCGCACCACCTGCACGACTACGTGGGCAACCTGTCGACGGACGCCTTCTCCACCGACGAGAGCCTGGCCGCGGCCGGGACGACCTGCCGGCTGAACGACCGGTCCACCTACTTCTGGCCGGTACTCAGGGACCGCAGGTCCGACGCGAACGCCACCGACCCCGACGGCAACGTCGGCCAGGTCCTGCGTCCGCGCTCCGTGACGCTCCAGTTCCGCGGGAACGCCGCCGCCCGGGTGGTCGAGATGCCGAGGTTCATCCGGATCATCACGGGTGACGCCAAGGCGGCCACGAACGGCGGGGCCAACGCCAAGGCCGGCTGGAGCTGCTCGGGATTCCAAAATCGCATAAGTCCCGACAAATACACGCTTTGCCCGCGCGGCGGCCAGGTCCTCCGTATTCTGGACTTCCCCAGCTGCTGGGACGGTCAGAACACCGACAGCGCCAACCACCGCACACACGTGGTCTTCCCCGGCCAGGGTGGTGCCTGCCCCCAGGGCACCAGAGCGATTCCGCAGCTACGCATGACGCTCGCGTACAACGTGCCGCAAGGTCCTTCGTACGCCGTGGACGCCTTCCCTGAGCAGAAGCACAACCCCGTCACCGACCACGGTGACTTCGCCAACGTGATGCCCGACCGGCTGATGCAGTTCGTCGTCTCATGCATCAACCGTGGCCGCCGTTGCTGATCTGATCGTCGTCGCCCTCACGGGCAACGCAGCTCTCCGAGTCGCACCCTCACCCGACCTTGGAGGGAAATACATGCTCCACAGACGACACCCCAGGCACGCCCCCACTCTGCTGGACACCAGGAACGTCCGGCTGGGGGCGAGCGCCTCCATCGCGGCCCTCGTGCTGTCAGTGTTCGCGCTGACCAGGACGGAACGCGGGATCGCGCTGCTCGGCCGAGGGGTCGGCTTCCTCGAGTTCTACGCGGGCGTGTTCGCCCTGGTGCTGCTGACCGCGACCGTCGCGCTCGGCCTGCTCACCACGGAACGCGTCTTCCTGTCACCGGCCAACCGGGTCAGGGCCCAGCTCGCCCACCGGGCCACCGCGCTCATCGGGCTGGCGTACCTGGTCACGCACATCACACTCATGATCAGCCTCGGGCACGTGCCGCCGGGGGCGGCGGTCGTGCCGGTCGCCGGGATCTACGTGGGGCTCGGCACCCTGGCCTTCGACCTGATGGTCCTGGCCGTGGTGACGGGAATGCTCAGGGGGCGGTTCGCTACGCGGACCAGGCCGTGGCTGTGGCGGATCCTCCACTCCGCCGCGTACCTGGCCTGGCCCGTCGGGATCATGCACGGACTGACGGCCGGCCGCCCGCCGGCCGGCTGGGTGGCCTGGTCGTACGTGGCCAGCATGGCGGCGGTCGGCGGCGCGCTGATCGTCCGCGTGCTGGCGACGGTGCGCAGGCCGCCGGTCGTACCCGAGAAGGTCAACATGCCCGCCGTGACCGCTCCCGCCGCCCTGGGCGTGCCGTCGGAGCGGCCCCAGCAGGCCAAGCAGAAGACTCCGGTCCCGGCCGGAGCGACGGCGACAGCCGTCAAGGCACCCGTCAGCCTCGCCGAGGCCCGCCGCAGATACCGGGAGGCAGGATGATCCTGCTCGCAGCCCCCAAGGAGCGACTGTGATTCCGGCCAGAGTGCCACGGGTGTTACGCATGGGTCCGGCCCGGCTCACCGCCGGGCTGGACCACTGCCGTCGCCTGGACCTGCCCGCCCACCGCACCCTCCACGGCGTCATGGAGCCCAGGGAGCTGGGCGAGCTCATCTCGTACGCCAACGAGGTGGACATGCGCGGCCGGGGCGGCGCGGCCTTCCCGTTCGCCCGCAAGCTGCGCGCCGTGGCCGACGCGGCCCGCTCGGGCGGCGAGTGCGTCGTGCTGGTCAACGGCGCCGAGGGCGAGCCGGCCAGCTCCAAGGACGCCATGCTGCTCACCCGCAACCCGCACCTCGTGCTGGACGGCGCGGTGCTGGCGGCCGAGGCGCTGGGCGCCCGCGAGGTGGTCGTCGCCACGGCCGGCGGCGAGGTCGCCGAGGCGTCCGTCACCGCCGCCGTGAACGAGCGCCGCGCGGCCAACGTGTCCGGCGGAGCCGAGAGCCGGGTCCCGATCAGAGTGGTCGGGATCAAGGAGCGGTTCATCTCCGGCGAGGGCGGCGCGCTGGTCAAGGCCGTGAACGGAGAGGAGGGCATCCCGCCGGGCAGGAAGAAGCGGGCCGCGACGAGCGGCGTGGACGGGCTGCCGACGCTGCTGTCCAACACGGAGACGTACGCGCAGTTCGCGCTGCTCGCCGAGTACGGGCCGGAGAAGTACGCCGAGGTGGGCACCGCCAAGGAGCCCGGCACGATCCTGCTCACGGTCAGCGGCGGCGCGGCCCACGGCGCGGTCATCGAGGCGCCCACGGGGACGTACCTGTCGGACGTGCTGGGCCTGTGCGAGGCGGAGATCGGCGACGGCGTGCTCATCGGCGGCTACCACGGCGCGTGGCTGTCGGCCGGCGTCGTCGAGACGGCCGTGATCTCCCGCGAGGGCATGAAGCAGGCCGGGGCCACGCTCGGGGCCGGGATCATCGTCCCGCTCGGCGAGTCCACCTGCGCCCTGGGCGAGGCCGCCCGGGTCGCCGCCTTCCTCGCGGCGGAGTCCGCGGGCCAGTGCGGTCCGTGCCGGCTCGGCCTGCCCGACATCGCCAAGGCCATGTACGCGCTGGTCGAGGGCACCGGCTCCATCGACGCGGTACGGCGCTGCGTGCGCGGCGTCGAGCGGCGCGGGGCGTGCTTCCACCCGGACGGCACGGCCAAGTTCGTGCTGTCGGCCCTGGACGCGTTCGAGGTCGAGATCGCGCAACATCTGGAGCAGGGCTCCTGCGGCCGCCCCGTGCGCGGGGTGCTGCCGATGCCGGAGCGCGAGGCCGAGCCCGAGTACCGGCTGGAGGTCGACTGGTCCCGCTGCCAGGGGCACGGGCTGTGCGCGCACCTGCTGCCCGAGTTCGTGGACCTGGACGACTACGGGTTCCCGTCGTTCCGCCAGATCCCGGGCTTCATGGCCAAGGAGGCGCGGCGGGCGGTCGACATGTGCCCGGCGCTGGCTCTGCGGCTGGCCCAGACCAACGGCGGGGACCACGGCGGCGGGCCCAAGCCCGCGGGCAGGCCGCTGCGGCTGGTCAAGGACGGAGTGATGAAGAAGGCAGGAGAGAGCGTGCCGCGGCTCACCCGCGTCGGCATCGCGCGCGCCTGATCGTGAGGGGCGTGACCCAGAAAAGCGTTATTTCGGAATAGCGCCGATATGAATAATGTCGGCGCTGTTCAACGTCACATGATCTTGCCGCGCACATAAACGGGCTCACCGATCTTCACCATCTCGAACAACCGCTTGGACGTCGTCAACGGCACGCGCACGCAGCCGTGGGAGGCCGGGCGCAGCGGCACCTTCGTCGAGCCGTGCATGGCGATGCCCCCCACGAAGTACAGCGAGTTGTACATCGATCCGAGCCGCCCCGTCGTCCAGCCCGGCGCCCGCCGGGAGACGCGGAAGTCGCCGACCGGCGTGATGGCGTTGCCGCAGCGGCCGTCCTCGCAGTAACGCACCTCGGCGCCGGACGAGATGTGCGTGATCAGCGCGGGCTTGCGGTCGCGGTAGACGGTCAGGAGCTGGTCGCGCAGGCTGATCTCCACCCGGTCGGCGCCGCCGTTCGGCACCAGCGGGCGGCGGTGCGCCGACCGCTCCAGCGCCGCCCACACCCGCGAGCCGACCTCGCCCTGCGGCATGATCCTGCGGTGCTTCTGCAGCGCCCACACGGCCATCTTGGTCTGCTCGTCGTAGACGCCGTTGATCTTCCCGAAGTAGTAGCGGCCCCGGTGCAGCTTCTCCTGCAGCACCTTGACGGCCATTCCCCGGTCTCCCGGCTTCAGCACGACCCCGGACACCTGACCGGCCTGGTCCGTGTGGTCGGCCGCAGCGGGAGCCGGAATCGCACAGACGGCGGCGGCGGCGACGCCAAGAGCGGCTATTCTTTGAAGCTTTATCCTCATAAATCAACGCCTACCCGCACCGCAGAGAATTCATGGCTTTTATCAAGCAAAGCCCCGGCTAATAACCGGATCCCGGCTAAATCGGTTATTTCGTATTTAGGCGTCACGTGCGCGGAGCAGCAGCCCGCCGCACACCAGCGCCGCCCCGGCCCAGGCCGCGGCCACGCCCAGCCCCGCCCACGCGCCGATGGGCATGGCGGGCAGGGTCGTGGTGGCCTGGACGGCCAGCCCCGCGTTCATCGGCGACAACCTCCAGAGCAGGCGCTGCACGTCCTCGTTCCTGATCATCAGGACGACCATCGGGAAGAGATAGATCAGCCCCAGCACGGCCCCCGCCGAGACCGCCGAGTCCCGCACGGCCGTCGCCACGCCCGCGCTCAGCACCGCGATCAGCACCAGATAGAGCACCGACCCGGCCGCCGCCCGCAACGTGGGCCCGTCGGCGAGCGACAGCGGCGGGTAGCCGTGCTCGGGAGTGAAGCCGTTGCCGGGCAGCAGCAGCCGCGCCACCAGCAGGGAGCCGAGCACGCCGAGCGCCCCCGCGGCCGACGTCAGCCCGGCGAGCAGGGCGGTCCTGGCGGCCAGCGCGGTCATCCGGCGCGGCATCGCCGTCAGGCTGGTGCGGACCATCCCCGTGCTGTACTCCCCGCAGACCGCCACCACCGCCAGCAGCGCCACCAGCCCCTGTCCGAGCTGCACCCCGAACAGGCCGACGCGGGCGGCGTCCTGACCGCAGCCCGCCGACGGGCACTCCATCGCGCCGGCCGCGGCCGCGCTGCCCGCCACGGTCAGCGCGACGATCCCGATCAGCAGCCGGACGGGCCCCGGCACCGTGCGCAGCTTGGTCCACTCGGCGTGCAGTTCCCGCCTCACGCGTCCCTCCCGTTCAGGCGGCGCACGGCCAGGCCGAGCGCGAGGGCCGCGTACGCGCACAACACCGCGAACCCGGCCCACGGCGGCAGCGGGAAGTACCCCATCGCGGGCACGTAGTGCGAGATCACCTGCTCGTACGCCGGCACGCTCTGCTGGATCGCGAAGCCGGCGGCCGGGGTGAGCCGCAGCAGCCAGCGCGACACCTCGTCGGGCAGGATGGACGCGGTCCCCAGCACGTACGGGACCACGAGCACCACGATCGCCGCGATGACCGCGGGCGCGCTGCGCCGGAACAGGGCGCCCAGCGCGAGGGCCAGCACGGCGGACACAGCGAGGACGCCCGCGGCGCCCACGATCACCCGCACCTCCGTGAGCGTGCTCACCGGCAGCGTGAAGATGCCGTTGCCGCGCAGCAGTCGCACCCCGAGCGGCACCGTGACGGCCGCTCCCACCAGCCCGGCGGCGAACGTGGCCGCGCCCACCACCACGGCCTTGGCCACCAGCGTCCGGCCACGCCGCGGGCCGGCCAGCAGCGTCGTGCGGATCAGGCCGCGCCGGTACTCCGTCGTGACGAACAGCACCGCCACCACGATCACCACGACGAGCGCGATCAGCGCGCCGGTCAGCGTCCGCTCGACGGTGCCCTCGGTCGTGTTGGGGGCGATGTCGCCCGTCCCGGTGATGGCGAACGTGCCGCCGTTCCTGGCGAGGCCGCCGGGGTGGTGCGGGGTGCCGTCCACGTCGTAGTCCACGCCGATGTCGTCCTGCTGCCACGTGCGGGACGTCGTGCCGCCGACGCTGACCTGGTCCACGAGCGCGGTGACCTCGCTGAAGCGGCCGGCCGTGGCCGTGCCGCCGAGCGGGTTGCTCTCCACCCGCACGTCCGGCGGCGAGGCGGCGAACAGGCCGATGCGCACCTTCGCGGGCAGCCCCTCCAGCCGGGCCGTGCCGACCGTGGACCACTGCCTCCCGTCGGCCGACTCCTCGCCGATGATCGTGTCCCTGGTGCGGCTCAGGCGCAGCCAGCGCGGCGATCCGGGCGACACGCCCCGCGGGCCGCCCGCCACGTCTTCGGTGAAGTCGTGCTGCATGCGCACGCCGTGGGCGCCGGTGACCATGACGGCGGCGTACGCGGCCCCCTGCTCGGTGCTCTCCTTGACCATGAGGCCCGCCTTCGCCCACGGCACGACGCCGGGGACCACGTTCCGCACGCCGGGCGTCGCGTCGGGCAGGCGGATCTGGCCGCTCATGGAGCTCACCCTGGCGGTGATGGCGCCGTTGCCGTCCAGCGGCATGCTGACGAAGTAGAAGCGGTCGACGACCGCCGTGCCGTCGGGGCCCAGCGTCGGCGCCGGGCAGGGCACCTCGACCGGGCCCTTGCTGCACGACGAGTAGCTGCCGGTGGCGAAGAGCACGCCCAGCCCGACGACGGCGAGGCAGGCGGCCACCAGCCCGGCCACCCAGCCGCGTACCGTCCTGAGCTTGGTCCACTCCGCGTGCAGCACGTGACGCAAGCTCATCGCGCCGCCCCCCTGAACTCCACGGCGTCCCTCGTCAGCTCCAGGTACGCCTCCTCCAGCGTCGCCCGGTGCGCGCTCACCTCCGAGAACGGCACCTGCCGCGCGCCGAGCAGCCGCACCACCTCCCCGGCTGGCATCCCGGAGACGACCACCG
Source organism: Nonomuraea thailandensis (assembly GCF_024172165.1). GTDB lineage: Bacteria > Actinomycetota > Actinomycetes > Streptosporangiales > Streptosporangiaceae > Nonomuraea > Nonomuraea thailandensis. Next base: position 8,657,490 of record NZ_JAMZEB010000002.1, read on the forward strand.
TGTCCCGCTCGCTGACCGTCACCGTCGCCCCGGCCCCGGCCAGCGCCGACATGGCCGCGGACCGGGCCGTGGTGCGCAGCGTCACCCGGTCCTGGGAGGCCGCGGCGATCAGCTCGGACACCGCGACGTCCGCGACCACCCGGCCGCGCCCCACCACCACGAGGTGGCCGGCGGTGTCCTCCAGCTCGCTCATCAGGTGGCTGGAGACCAGCACCGCGCGCCCCTCGGCGGCCAGCGACCGCAGGAACCCGCGGATCCACACGATGCCCTCCGGGTCCAGCCCGTTGAACGGCTCGTCCAGCATGAGCACCGGCGGGTCGCCCAGCAGGGCGGCGGCGATGCCCAGCCGCTGCCGCATGCCCAGCGAGAACCCGCCGGCCCTGCGCCTCCCCGCCGCCGTCAGCCCCACCAGCTCCAATGTCTCGTCCACGCGCCGCGCCCCCAGCCCCTGCGAGTGGGCCAGCCACAGCAGGTGGTTGCGTGCCGTGCGGCCCGGCTGCAGCGCGCCCGCGTCGAGCAGCGCGCCGACGTGGCTCAGCGGGCGGCGCAGGCTCCGGTACGTCCTGCCGCCCACCAGCGCGTGTCCCTCGTCAGGCGCGTCCAGGCCGAGCACCACGCGCATCGTCGTGGACTTGCCCGCGCCGTTCGGCCCGACGAACCCGGTCACCTGGCCGGGCAGCACCGTGAACGTCATCCCGTCCAGCGCCGTCGTCTGGCCGAACCGCTTGCGCAGCCCGGTGACTTCGATGGTTGCTTCCATGTCCAGGCACACTAGGCAGCGGGTGGCCGGGCGGTCGTCACGCCTGAGAGCGATTGTCGGGATCACTCTCGTCCGCGAGCTACCGTCCCTCCTGGGAGGGATGCCATGCGGGGGCGGCGGGGAAACAATGAGGTCCGTGGAGCGAGCGTATGACCGGCGGGCGGCCGGGCCGGTGCCGCACGGCCGGTTCGGGGCGTGGGCGGGGCCGGTCCGGCGGTTCGCCGCGGCCCGGTACGCGCCGGTCGTGCTCGTCGCGCTGCTGGCGCTGGTGGGCGTGGCCCAGGCGGTCGCGCAGGCGGAGCACGGGCCCGGCCTGATCCTCTCGGACACCCAAGCCGTCCCGGCGGACGGCTCGCTCCCATCGGCCGGTGACTCGACGGGCGGGCCGTTCCCGTCGGCCGGCGAGACGGCAGGCGGCCCGTTCCCGTCGGCCGGTGACGCGGCGGGTGACGCGGCGGGCGATGCCGGGGGCGGGGCCGGCACGCGGCTTCCGGCGGGCGGGCGCCCGGAACCGGTCCCGCAGGCCGTGCTCTTCCCGCTGCTCGCCCTGGGCACCACGCTGCCGCCGGCCCTCCTGTGGAACCGGCCCGCCACCGCCGGGCTCCTGGTCACGGGCGCGAGCCTGCTGTCGATCACGGCCTTCCACACCTTCACCCCCGCCGGGCTGGTCGCCCAGCTCGTCGCGGCCTACCGGTTCGGCGGGCCGCTGTGGCGTGCCGTGGCGCTCACCGTGCCGTTCCCCCTGCTGGCGGTGGCGGCGGAGGCGACCGGCCGGTCCGAGGGCCCGGTACGCCTGCTCTCGCTGCTGCTCGGCTGCCTGGCCCCGGCCGCGGCGCTGGCCGGGATCGCCCGCCGCGCCCGCCACCAGGCCAGGGCCGACACGGCCGCCCGGCAGGTCATCGCCGACAGCCTGCTGGAGCACACGGCCCGCGGCGAGCGCGCCCGCATCGCGAGGGAGCTGCACGACGTGGTCGCCCATCACATCTCCATGGTCGCCGTGCAGGCCGAGACCGCCCGGCTGGCCGTCCCCGGCATGCCCGCGGCGGGCGCGGAGCGGCTGCTGGCGATCGGCGACACCGCCAGGGCGGCGCTGACGGAGATGCGCCGGCTGCTCGGCGTCCTGCGCGAGGACGCGGAGGCGGAGACGACCTGGCGCCCGCAGCCCGGCCTGCGCCTGGACGAGCTGAACGAGCTGCTCGACGGGTCCCGCGAGGCGTCCGGGAACAACACCCGGCTGATCCTGCGGGGCGCGCCGGTGGAGCTCGATCCCGGCGTGGAGCTGGCCGCGTACCGGATCGTCCAGGAGGCGCTCACCAACGCCCGCCGCCACGCGCCCGGGGCGGCGGTGGACGTGGAGCTCGACTACACCGGCGACACGCTGCGCCTGCGCGTCCGCGACAACGGCCCCGGCCCCGGCCCCGGGACGACAGCCGGAGAGGCGGCGGACGGGCACGGGCTGGCCGGGATGCGGGAGCGGGCGGTGGCGGTCGGCGGCGAGCTGCGGACGGGGCCCGCGCCCGGCGGCGGTTTCCTGGTGGAGGCGCGCCTCCCCGGCAGGGACGCCTCGTGATCCGGGTCGTCATCGCCGACGATCACCTGGTGGTCCGCACGGGGTTCGCCGAGCTGCTCGACACCCAGCCGGACCTCGAGGTCGTCGGCACCGCCCCCGACGGCGCCGAGGCGGTGCGGATGTGCCGCGAGCTGTCCCCCGACGTCGTGCTCATGGACGTGCGCATGCCGGGTATGAGCGGCATCGAGGCCACCCGGCTGGTGGCGGGCCCCGAGGGGCCGCGGGTGCTCATCCTGACCACGTTCGACCTCGACGAGTACGTCTACGACGCCCTGCGCGCGGGCGCCAGCGGCTTCCTGCTCAAGGACGTCACGGCCGAGCGCCTCTTCGAGGCGGTCCGCGTGATCGCCGCCGGTGAAGCGCTGCTGGCCCCGGCCGTCACCCGACGCCTGATCAGCGAGTTCGCCCGCCTGACGCCCGCGCGGGGCCGCCCCGACGCGGGCCTGTCGGCGCTCACCCCGCGCGAGACGCAGGTCCTGCGGCTGGTGGCCGAGGGCCTGTCGAACGTCGAGATCGCCGACCGCCTGGTGGTCACGGAGGAGACGGTCAAGACCCACGTGAGCCGCGTGCTGAACAAGCTGGGCCTGCGTGACAGGACCCAGGCCGTCGTCACCGCGTACGAGTCGGGCCTGGTCGTCCCCGGCGAACGCGGCTGAGCGGGCCCCGGCTCAGCGGGTCAGGGCGGCCTCCCGCGGCTGGGCCGGGCAGGCCGTGCGGCGGTACCTGCCAGGAGCCATGCCGTACTCCCGCTTGAAGGCGTTGGCGAAGGCGAACTCCGAGCCGTACCCCACCCTGGCGGCGATCTCGCTCAGCGGCGCGTCGCCCTCCCGCAGCAGCCGGCCGGCGCTCGACAGGCGCCACCACGTCAGGTACGCCAGCGGCGGCTGCCCCACCAGCGCGGCGAACCGGCGCGCGAACGCCGCCCGCGACAGCCCCGCCCGCGTGCCCAGCTCGGCCACCGTCCACTGGCGGGCCGGGTCGCGGTGCATGGCGTCGAGCGCCGCGCTGACGGCCGGGTCGGCCAGCGCGGCGGCCCAGCCGGTGACCTCGCAGTGCCCGTGCTCGGCCGCGAACCAGGCCCGCAGGATGTACAGCAGCAGCATGTCGAGCAGGGACGACACGACGGTGTCCGCGCCCAGCCCCGGCCGGTGGATCTCGGCGCCCAGCAGCTCGACGGCGGCGCGCACCTCGGAGTGCAGGCCGGGCTGCGCCGGCAGGTGGACGAGGTCGGGCAGGTCGCGCAGGAGCGGGTGCGCCCGGCTGGGATCGAGGCGGTAACCGCCGCACAGCAGCACCGTGGCCGCGCCCTGCCCCTCCATCGAGGCCGAGGAGAACAGGCCGTCCTCGTCGGTGTACGGGTCGCAGGACGGCTCGGCCACCGGGGTGGCCGGGCTGTCGGCCATGGCGTAGCCGTGCCCGCGCGGGAAGAACACGACGTCTCCCGCGGACAACGCGACCGGCGGCCCGCCGGGCGGCAGCAGCCACGTGGCCCCGCGCAGGACCACCTGGAACCCGGCCGAACCGGGCGCCGCCGGGAAGCGCTGCCCCCAGGGCGCGCGCCACTCGATCCGGGCGGAACGGGGCCGGCCGGTCCGCATGACGGCGACCACGTCGCTGAGCACGTCCATACCGCGAACTCTAACCCGGAAGACGCTGACGTATGAATGGAAGACCTGAACGCATTGGCCATCTCTTCATCTCTTCCTACGGTGTTCGTGCGACGAGAGGAGAGCGACGATGGCACGGATTCTGGTGACCGGGGCGACCGGCACGGTGGGGCGGCACGCGGTGGCGCTGCTACGGGAGGCCGGGGCCGAGGTGGTGGCCCTGAGCGGCGCTGACGGCGACCTGCGGGACCCTCGGACGCTGCCGCCGCTGGACGGGGTGACGTCGGCGCTGCTGGTGTGGCCGTTCGCCACCGCCGACGGCGCGAAGGACGTGGTGCGGGCGCTGGCGGGGCGGCGCGTGGTCTACCTGTCCTCGGCCGCGCGGCGCACGTCCGAGCGCGAGGTCGAGCGGCTGGTCGAGGAGGCGGCCGGCGAGTGGGCCTTCCTGCGCCCGCACGCCTTCGCGGCCAACGCGCTGCGCTGGGCCCGGCAGGTGCGCGCGGGCGTGGTGCGGGGGGCGTACGGGGCGGCGGGCATGCCGGTGGTGCACGAGAGGGACGTCGCGGCCGTGGCCGTACGGGCGCTGCTGGACGCGGGGCACCACGGCGCGGCCTACGCCCTGACGGGGCCCGAGACGATCTCGCAGGCCGACCAGGTGCGGATCCTCTCCGAGGTCACCGGGCTCGCGGCGCGGTGGGAGGAACTGACGCCCGAGCAGGCCCGCGCCGCCCTTTCAGCCGGCGGCTGGCCGTCCGGCGCGGTGGAGGAGGTGCTGCGGGCCCAGGCGGAGCTCGTGAGGCGGCCGGCGCCGGTCACGAGGGCGGTCGAGGAGGTCACCAAGGCTCCGGCGACCTCGTTCCGGGAGTGGGCCGCGGAACACGCCGGCGCGTTCCGCCAGGTGACTCGGCACACCACCCGCCGCAGGCCCGGCGCGGCGGCCGCGATGCGGGCGGCGCGGATCCACGAGTTCGGTGACGCCTCGGTGATCCGCGTCGACGAGGTGGACGTCCCGCGCCCCGGCCCCGGAGAGGTGCTCGTCGAGGTGGCCGCCACCTCGTTCAACCCGTCCGAGATCGGGCTGCGGTCCGGGCTGCTGCCCGAGGTGTTCCGGGCGAGCCTGCCGCACACCCTCGGCTGGGACGTCTCCGGCACGGTCGTCGAGGCGGGGCCGGGCGCCGGCGACCTGGCGCCGGGTGACCGGGTGTTCGGCATGGTGGACGGAGCGGCGGCGCAGTACGTCGTGGCCCCGGCGGACGTTCTCGCCAAGGCCCCGGCCGGCATCCCGCTCGCCGACGCCGCCGCCGTCCCCGTGGCCGGCCTCACCGCCTGGCAGGCGGTCCGCGAGCACGCCCGCATCACGCCGGGCGCGCGGGTGCTGGTCAACGGCGCGGGCGGCGGGGTGGGGCTGTTCGCCGTACAGCTCGCCAAGCTGGCGGGCGCGCACGTGATCGCCACCGCGAGCCCGCGCAGCGCCGCCGCGGTGCGGCGGCTCGGCGCCGACGAGGTGATCGACTACACCACGGCACCGCTGCCCGCCGACGTGGACGTGCTTCTGAACCTGGTCCCGGGCGGACCGGCCGGGCAGTCCCGCACGACCGTCTCGATCGCCGGGGGCGACGGCCACTTCGTGATGCGCTACGACCCGGACGAGCTGGCCGCCCTCGCCGCCCTGATCGACGAAGGCCGGCTCACGGTCGAGATCGCGGAGTCGCACCCGCTGACGGAGCTCGCCCGGCTGCACCGCAGGGCCGAGGCGGGCGACCTCCGCGGCAAGATCACCGTCCTCATGGGGTGAAGTGCCGCAACACCTCGGGGTTGGCCATGGCGTCGGGGTTGGCCGCGTCCTCGACGGGCGTGCCGAGCAGGATCTTGCGTACCGGCACCTCCAGCTTCTTGCCGGACAACGTCCGCGGGATGCCGGGGACGACGCGGATCTCGTTCGGCACGTGCCTGGGCGACAGCTCCTTGCGCAGCGCGTCGCACAGCGCCCGCTCCAGGGAGTCGGTCAGCTCGGCGCCCTCGGCGAGCGTCACGTAGAGCAGCAGCCGCCCCTCCTGCCCGAGCTGGCCCGTGTCGATCACCAGGCTGTCCGCGATCTCCCCGAACCGCTCGACGACCCGGTAGAACTCGCTGGTGCCCATCCGCACGCCGCCGCGGTTGAGCGTCGAGTCGGAGCGCCCGTAGATCACGCAGCTCCCGTCCTCGTCGATCTTGATCCAGTCGCCGTGCCGCCACACCCCGGGGTAAACGTCGAAGTAGCTCTCGGTGTACCGCTCGCCTCCGGGGTCGTTCCAGAACATGACCGGCATCGACGGCATCGGCAGGGTCAGCACCAGCTCGCCCACCTCGCCGGCGACCGGCTTGCCCACGGGGTCGTACGACTCCACCTTCGCCCCCAGCGACCGGCACGGGATGATCCCCGCCCTGATCGGGTGCAGCATGGTGGCCCCGACGAACCCCGTGCACACGTCGGTCCCCCCGGAGAACGACCCGATCGGCACCCCGGGCAGCTCGGCGGCCACCCAGGCGAACCCCTCCGGCGGCAGCGGCGACCCGGTGGAGCCGATCCCGCGCAGCCGCTCCAGCCCCTCCGGGTGGATGCCGGCCTTCAGCGAGGCCATGATGTACGGCGCCCCGACCCCGAAGTACGTCACGCCCTCCGTGTCGGCGATCCGCCACAGCGCGGCGGGCGACGGGTGCGTGGCCGACCCGTCGTACAGCACGGGCGTGGCCCCCACCAGCAGGGCGCCGATGAGGTAGTTCCACATCATCCAGCCTGTGGTGGTGTACCAGAAGAACACATCGCCCTCGCCCAGGTCCTGGTGGAAGGCGAGCGACTTGAGGTGTTCGAGCACCACGCCGCCGTGCCCGTGCACGATCGGCTTGGGCAGCCCGGTCGTGCCGCTGGAGTAGAGGATCCACAGCGGGTGGTCGAACGGCACCCGCTCGAACTCCAGCGGCCCCTCCTCGGCCCGCAGCCCCTCCCAGCCGATCACCTCGCCGTGCGGCACCTGACCGGCGTGCCCGGGAGCGGGCTCGGCCTGCTGCGGCGCGCGGCCCTCCTCGGCCGCCGCCAGGTACGGGATCCACACGGTCGCCCGCAGCGTGGGCAGCTCGGCGGCGATCGCGTTGACCGCGGCGGAGCGGTCGTAGCTCCTGCCGTTGTAGTGGTAGCCGTCGACGGCGATGAGCACCTTGGGCTCGATCTGCCTGAACCGGTCGACGATGCTCGGCACGCCGAAGTCGGGCGAGCCGGCCGACCAGATCGCGCCCAGGGAGGCGGTGGCCAGGCAGGCGATCAGGGCCTGCGGAATGTTGGGCAGGTAGGCGGCCACCCGGTCGCCGCGGCCGACACCGAGGCGCAGCAGCCCGGTGCGCACCCTGGCGACCTCCTCGCGCAGCTCGGCCCAGGTCAGCTCCTGCCGGCCGCCGTCCTCGGAGACGAAGACGAGGGCGGTGCCCCCGTCGGAACGCCGCAGCGCGTTCTCGGCGTAGTTGAGCGAGCTGCCGGCGAACCACGTGGCGCCCGGCATCGTCCCCGACAGCACGGGGCCGTCACCCCGGTCGCCGACCACCTCGAAGTAGTCCCAGACCGACGTCCAGAACTCCGCGGGCCGATCGACGGACCACCGCCACGCGTCCTCGTAGTCGACGGGCCGCCCCAGCCATCGCAGGTAGTGGGTCAGCCTGGCGGACTCGACGATCTCTTCGCTCGGCTCCCAGAGAAGCTCGCCCTCAGCAACCATATGCCTCATCCTGTCGCCCGTACGGAGGAAAGTCATACCCGGCCTCCCCCATAACTTGCTACCTCCGTAGGTGGTCCACCGCCATACGCGCGGCGGTGCCGATCACGGCGTCGGCGCGCGGCTGGATGAGCGCGGTGCCGAAGGAGCGGGTGAAGACCGACACCGCGTACCGGCCGCCGTCGGGGTACTCCACGACGCCCGTCTCGCAGCGCAGCGTCGGCATCGTGCCCGTCTTGCCGCTGACGGCCACGTCGTCGTACGGGAAACCCGAGGCCATGCGGTGCGGCCACACCTGCATGTTGAGCACGCCGCGCATCCAGGCGCACGACGGCGCGGAGGCGGCCTCGTCGCGCCAGATCATCCCGAACAGCCGCGCCATCTCCCGCGCGGTGCTGTGGTTGGTGCGCGCGGGGTCGAGCACGCTGAGCCGGGCGATGTCGTCGGGATCCACGAACGGCCACGCGTGCCCGGTGTCCACGTCCATGCTGCCGAGCATCTCTCCCGAGCCCTGCACCACCCGGGTCCGCTTCAGCCCGAACGTCTCCAGCATGGTGTTGATCACGTCGAACCCCACCCTGCCGAGCAGCTTGTCGGCCGCGGTGTTGTCGCTCAGCGCGATCATCAGGTACGCCAGGTCGCGCAGCGAGATCGTCACGTCGTCGAGCATCGAGGAGATCCCGGTCGGCCCGGACACCCGGTCGGCCGCCGTCACGGTGACCCGCTCGGCCAGGTCGAGCAGCCCGGCGTCGGCCTGCCGGCACAGCGCCACCAGCAGCGGCACCTTGAACATCGAGGCCGTGGGCATCGGCTCGTCGGCGCCGTGCCCGAGGTCGTGCCCGGTGTCGACGTCGGCCGCGTACAGCCAGCCGGTGACCCCGGCGGCCCGGAACAACCGGTCGAAGGCCGGCGCGCTCATGCCAGCATCCCCGGCCTGCGGCTGACCCGCCGCGCGGGCGCGGCGCCTTCGTGGGTCATCCCGGCGCTCTCCTTCAACGTACGTACGGCCGCGGCCGAGAAGTCGCCGACCGCAGGCGTGGCCGCGCGCCAGGCGGTGGAGACCCGGCTCGTGATCGGCGAGCCTAGCAGCGGCCGCCAGGCCAGCCCCGGCAGCTCCATCCTCGGCCCGAACGCCACCGCCGCCCCCGCCAGCACCAGCCCGAGCCCGGCGCCTTCGTGCACCTGCGCGGGCACGAAGCCCTGGCGGCGGCACTCGGCGAGCACCTCGGCGCGCCAGCCCGGCTCGCCCTCCTTGGGCGGCATCACCAGCTCGCGGCCCGCCAGGTCGGCCAGGTGCACCTCGCCGACGCTCGCCAGCGGGTCGCCCTCGGCCAGCAGCACGCCCTGCGCCTGCACCAGCACCTGGCCGAACGTCAGCCCGGGCGCGGTCACGGGATGGCGGACGAGGCCGACGTCGATCGTGCCCTCGGTCAGCGCCGTCACCTGGTCGGCGGTCCAGACCTCGGCGGGCGCGAGGCGTACCTCGGGGCTGCTCTCGCGGAAGGCCGCGACCAGGGCGGCCAGCACGGTCGCGGCCAGGTCGGGCGGCACCCCCACCTTCAGCACCGTGCCCCGGCCGCCCTGCCTGGCCAGCTCGTGCAGCCGGTCCACCCGGCCGACGATCTCGCGGGCCTCGCCGAGCAGCAGCCGGCCGGGCTCGGTGAGCCGGACCTGGCGGGCGGAGCGGTCGAACAGCCGCACGCCGAGCTCCTCCTCCAGCCGCTTGATGCGCTGGCTGAGGGGCGGCTGGGCCATGCCGAGCCGGATGGCGGCGTTGCCGAAGTGCAGTTCCTCCGCCACCACGATGAAGTAGCGGAGATGTCGGACCAGGTCCATGACCAGCCACTATATCCAGATTTATATCTGAGAAGCGCTCATATCAGTATTGGACACCGCGCCGCAGGCTCTGGTGTTCTCTGCGGCATGGCACCACAAACGGGGCGAATCTATGGCAAAAGACGCCGCAGGCGGTGGCCGTGGATCGTGGCGGCACTCCTGATCCCGGCCCTCGTGGCGAGCGGCGTCATCTGGGCGCTGCGGGTCGAGGGCTCGCCCGAGGAGACGGCCGATCGGTACCTGGCGGCCTGGTCCGCCCAGGACTACGCGGCGATGCGGGCGCTGGTCGCCGACCCGCCCGCCGACTTCGAGCGCCTGCACCGGCGCTTCCTCACCGACCTCAAGGCCACCCGGGCCGCCTTCCGCCCGGGCGAGGTGTCGGGCGGCGACGTCGCCTTCAAGGCCGCCGTCACCGGCGCGCGGAACTGGGAGTACGACGGCAGGCTCCGGGTCGTCGAGCGGGACCGTGCCTGGAAGGTGGCCTGGACGCCCGCCACCCTCCACCCGCTGCTGAAGAAGGGCCTGTCACTGAAGGTGGTCGCGCAGAAGGGCGACCCCGTGCGCGTCCTGGCCGCCGACGGCGCCGACCTCAACAACGCCGGCGCGCCCGGCTCGGTGCAGCAGCTCGTCGAGGGCATGAAGCAGACCTTCCCCGACCGTTTCGAGGAGCTGTCCCGCACCAGGATCGACCTCTACAAGGGCGGCGAACGCGTCAGGACCGTCGCCGAGCAGCAGGCGGGGAAGGAGCCGATCCGGACCAGCATCGACCTGAAGGTGCATCGAGCGGGGGCCGAGGCACTGGAGGGCACGGACAAGCCCGCCTCCCTGGTCGCGCTGCGGGCCTCCACCGGGGAGATCCTGGCCGCGGTCAACGCGCCTGGCGGGTTCAACCGGGCGCTGCTCGGCAAGTACCCGCCGGGCTCGACGTTCAAGGTCGTGACGGCCTCCGCGCTGGTCGCCGACGGGGTCGAGCCGGGGCAGCAGGTGACGTGCCCGGCCGAGAAGAACATCGGCGGCTTCCCGTTCCACAACGCGGGCTTCAAGGACTACGGCACGCTGTCGTTCCGCGACGCGTTCGCGCACTCGTGCAACACCACGTTCGGCGAGATGAGCGTGGCCGAGCTGAACGGGGGCCGGCTCGGCGAGGTCGCCAGGAGCTTCGGCTTCGGCACCGCGATCACGCCGGGGGTGCCGGCCGTGCGCGCCGAGTTCCCCGACCCCAAGGACGACACGGACCTCGCCTCCGCCTCGATCGGGCAGGGCAGGGTGCTGGCGAGCCCGCTCAACATGGCCTCGGTCGCCGCCGCCATCGCCTCCGGCTCCTACATCCCGCCCCGGCTGGTCACCGGCGAGCCCGTCCCCGGGCAGCAGCGGGCCGAGCCGCGCCCGCTGGAGGGCGGCGTGGTCAAGGCCCTGCGCCGGCTCATGCCCGCCGTCGTCACGGACGGCACCGCCCACGGCGTCAGCTTCCCGGCGGGCACGGCGGGCAAGACCGGCACGGCGGAGTACGGCTCGGGCAAGGAGCCGCCCGCGCACTCGTGGTTCATCGGCTACCAGGACGACGTGGCGTTCTCGGTCATCGTCGAGGGCGGCGGCGCGGGCTCCGCCGTCGCGGCCCCGATCGCGGCCCGCTTCCTGCGCGCCCTCCCCTGACCCGGCGCCGCCCCGCGCCACGCTCGTCCGGCGTGGCGTCCGGCGTGGCGCCCGGCGGTGGCCGGCACCTCCGGTGTCAGCGGGCCGCGCGGTCCAGCGGGGCCGTCAGGGCCGCGACCGCCGCCACCACCTCGGAGGCGTTGGACAGGTCGGGCAGCACGATGTCGGCCCCGGCCTCGCGCAGCTCGGAGGCCATGGACCGCCCGGAGGCGACCGCGATCATCCCGGCCCCGCCGATCCTGGCCGCCTGCACGTCCCGCGTGGAGTCACCGATCACGACCGTGTTGGCGGCCGTGAACGGCGTCCCGAGCCGCTGCTTGGCGCGCGACTGCGCCACCTGCAGCAGGGTCGCCTTGGGGTAGACCTCCTCACCGTACCCCCCGAGCTCGAAGTCGACGTGCCTGTCGAGCCCGAACGCCTTCAGCTTGTGCACGGCGTTGGCCCGGATGGTGCCGGTCAGCACCGTCTGCACCACCCCGTCGAGCCGCGAGACGGCCTTCAGCGCCGTCTTGGCCCCGGGCATCATCCGCCCGTCCTGCCCGAGCCGCCCGCGCCGGTCGGCGAAGGCCGTGGCGAGCGCCGACAGGAACCGGGGCAGGTGGTCGTCCTCGGCCACGATGCCGTTGACGGCGAGCGTCTCGAAGACGATCTCGGAGTCGGGGCGCCCGAGCGGGGGCACGAGCTTGACCAGCGGTCGCCCGGTCACGACGCGGAACGCCTCGGCGTAGGCGTCTCTGGTCACGATGGCGACGTCGACGAGCGTCAGATCGACGTTCCACAGCACAAGGCGGTTGATGGCAGCCTCCTGAGGGGTCCCTGCAAGGGTACGGCCGTCGCCGCCGTCAGGGCTCCCGCCCGAGCGATTACGGCATGATCAGACGTAGTCGAGCGCGTCGGACAGCCGGTCGACCACCGGCAGCCCGGTCTCCTGCAGCTCGGCCTTGGTGGTCATGCCGCCGGTGTAGAGCACCGCCCTGGCTCCCACGTGCTTGGCGGCCAGCCCGTCGTCCACGCTGTCGCCGATCACCAGGATCTCGCCGGGATCGACGCCGATGGCCTCGATGTGCGCGGTCATGTGGACGGCCTTCTCGCCGCCGAGCGCACCGGTGAGGCCGTCGATCCTGGTGAAGTGCCGCGTGATGCCGAACGACTCGACCTTGGGCACCAGGTGGTCGTGCGGGGCCATCGAGCAGAGCGACTGCGTGCCCGTCCAGGTCGAGAGGATGACCTCCGCGCCGGAGGCGAGCTGGCACACGTCGCAGAACCTGAAGTAGTGCTCGTGGAACCCGGCGTCGAGCTGCTGCCACTCGCCCTCGGCGAGCGGGCGGCCGAGCAGGCGCTCGTAGGCCACCCAGATGGGGCGGGTGAAGACGGCGCGGAAGCCGTCGAGGGTCAGCTCGGGTAGCTCGTAGGGCTTGAAGATCTCGTTGGTGGCTTGGACCACGGCGTCGGAATCGTGGAAGAGCGTGCCGTTCCAATCCCAGATGATGTGCTTCGTCATGTCACGCCTAGCCTAGATGGCCGGTGTGACATCCGGATGAACCGGGGGCTGCGACCGCGCGGCCGCAGCCCTTCCCGCGGCTAGTCGCAGGCCTTGCCCGTGGTGCCCTGGGCGTTCTGGCCGCCGTTGCCGCCGTTCCACTGGATGCTGACGCTGCCCCAGGCGCACATGTTCTTGGCCGCGAGCATGTCGCCCCAGTGACGGCCGCCGTTGCCGGCCCTGAAGCTGAACCGGTTGTGCCGGCCGTCCGCGGTGTAGACGTTGATGGTGCCGCGCGCGGAGGAGGCGGTCTTGATCTCGGTCCAGTTGGTCTGGCACCGGCCCGACCACATGAGCTTGATGGTGCCGAGCTCTCCGTGGACCCGGCTCTTGATCTTGGCGGTCTTCACGACCCTGGCCGAGTTGCCACAGCCCGACCGGTAGGGGTCCTGGTGGTCGTACGGCTTGAGCGCGGCCTGGGCCTGCGCTGGCGAACCGGCCAGGAGAGTCACCGCACCTACAGCGATCGCTGCGACTCGACGCATCACGTGGAACCGACTCCTTCTGTCAGACGACTCTTGCTGGGTGGCGACCCTAGCGAGATCGACTTCGCCCGGCAGGGAACCACGCGCGTCTGTGATCGCACCGTTATGGGCGCAGGAGTTCGGGAATCTCCTGGGTCGCGTACCACATGAGCTCGTGCGCCTCGGCGCCGTCCACCGTGAACCGGGCGTCGTCGTCGCCCTCGTCGGCGGCCGGCAGCGCGGCGACGGCGGCCTCGATGTCGGGCACCGCGTACTCGTCGTCGATGTGCACGGCGGCCACCTTGGCCAGCGGGATCGGCTCCGCGAGGCGTACCCTGGCGCGTTCCTCCAGGTCGACTCCGACCGTGGCGGCGCGCTCCGGCACCTCGGCGGCGACCACCACGCGGCGGGGCGCGGCCGGCACGCCGTCGGCGCGGTCGGCGGCCAGCATGCGCAGCGAGGCGCGGGCCGCCTCGGTCAGCGCGACGTACTCGAGCTCCTCGGTGTCGCCCGAGGCGTACCACTCGATCAGCGCGGGCGTGACCGCGTAACCGGTCAGCGGAGCCGGGCCCAGCTCCCCGGCCTCGACCGCCGTGGCCAGGGCCGGAAGAGTGCACGGCAGATAGACGCGCATGACGAACCTTTCCAACACCTCTGCTGTGGGAAGAGCCTGCCTCACCAGGCCTCCGCCACCCTACTCATGGTGCCTGGTCACGACCGCATCGGCAGGCTACTTGCGCAACGTGAGCCGCAGCACGGTCTCCAGCTCGGCGATGGTCGTGGCCGCGTCGCGGTGGTGGATCCCGGCGATGCCGAGGGCGCGGGCGGCGTCGATGTTGGCCTCGATGTCGTCGATGAACACGCATTCGGCGCCCGCGAGGCCGATCAGGCCGAGCGCGTGCTGGAAGATGCGCGGCTCGGGCTTGCGCATGCCGACCTCGCCGGAGATCACGACCGCGTCGAAGACCTCGTCCCAGTCGTCCCGGGGGTAGGTGTTGGACCAGGAGTTGGACAGCAGGCAGGTCTTCACGCCGCTGCCGCGGACGTCACGCAGCATGTCGTACATGGCCTCGACCCGTTCGAAGCCCGCGAACATGCGCTCCAGCAGCCCCTCGGCCACCGGCGGCACGCCGTCCAGGGTCAGCAGCCGGGCGGCGAGGTCGCGCTCGAAGGCGGCCCCGTCGATCTCGCCCCTTTCGAGCGCGTGCACGACGCTCTCGCTGTCGCCGCCCCGGTAGGCGTGGTCGATCATTTCGCGCATCACGGTGTAGTAGCGGTCGGCGTCGATCCTGTCGGCCGCGATCCATCGCGCGATGGAGTCGGAGAGGCTGCTCGTGAGCACGCCACCCCAGTCGATGAGCACACCCGTAACCATCGTTCTAGGGTAGGGCGTCACGGTTGCGACTTTTACCGGAGCTCGCCCCTTAATAAACGGATAAAACCCTAGAAAAAGGGTGACCGAAATATCCAGTTAAGGTGTTTTTCCAGCGTAAGTCGCTACCCAGAAGGGACCGCCGTGCGGACGACGATCCTGATCACCTCCCCTGAAGAGTGGACCGCTCCGGGCTCCGAACTCTTCCAATTTCCCCCCATCATCCCCGGTGGACCGGAATGGTTCACCAAACCGATCCTCATCGTCCTGTTCAGCGCGGTCATCGCCATCGCGCTGTGCTGGGCGGCATTCGCCAAGCCCAAGATCGTGCCACGGGGCTGGCAGAGCATGGGCGAGTACGCCTACGACTTCGTACGCGACCAGATCGCCCGGCCCCACCTCGGCAAGGACGCCGACCGCTGGATGGGACTGCTCCTGACGATCTTCCTCACCGTGCTCATCTGGAACCTGATGGGCGTCGTCCCGTTCATCCAGTTCCCCGTCGCCGCGCACGTCAACTTCGCGGCAGTGCTGGCGATCTCGGTGTACGTCCTGAAGGTCTACCTCGGCGTGCGCCACCACGGCGTGCGCGGCTACCTGCGAGGTGTGGTGTACCTGGAGGGCCTGCCCGGCTGGGCGTACGGCATCTACGCTCCGCTCATCCTCGCCGAGGTCTTCCTCACCTCGCTGTTCACCCACTTCATCCGCCTGTTCGCGAACATGTTCGCGGGCCACCTCCTCGTGGCCTTCTTCAGCTCGGTGGGCTTCTGGTTCCTGTTCGAGCAGCTCACACCGCTCGGCGCGGGCCTCGGCGTGCTCGGCGTGGCCATGACGATCGTGATCACCGCGTTCGAGATGTTCATCATGTTCCTTCAGGCGTTCCTGTTCGCCATGCTCGCCGCGATGTACATCGCCAGCGGGCTGCACGGCTCGCACTGACCCCCTAGGCGCGGGCGGCCAGCTTGCGGTGCTCAGGCGAGCGCAGCACCTCGGCCGCCCGCTCCGCCGAGGCCACGGGCGCCCCGGTCAGCAGGCCCCGCTTCTGCTTGAGCGTCAGCAGCCGGGTGACCGACTGGTCGAGGCGCTCCTTGGAGATGCGGCCCGACTTCACCGCCGCCAGCACCGCGTCGTACGCCTTGGGCAGGTCGTTCGGCATGAGCAGCAGGTCGGCCCCGGCCAGCACGGCCCGCACCGCGATCTCCCCGTCGTCGTACTTCTTGCGCACCCCGCCCATGTTCAGCGCGTCGGTCGAGATCACGCCCTTGAACCCGAGCTTCTCCCTGAGCAGCCCGGTCAGGATGGGCTTGGACAGCGTCGCCGGGTCGCCCGACGGGTCCAGCTTGGGGAAGACGATGTGGGCGCTCATCACCGCGTCCACCCCGGCGTCGATCGCGGCCTTGAACGGCGGCGCGTCGATGCGCTCCCACTCCGCCCTGGTGTGCTTGATCACCGGCAGCCCCGTGTGGCTGTCGACGGACGTGTCACCGTGCCCCGGGAAATGCTTGGCGGTGGCGGCGATCTTCGCCTCGCCGAACCCCTTGACCGCCGCGGCCACCATCCTGGCCACCTTCTGCGGGTCGTCGCCGAAGGCGCGGCGGCCGATGACGGGGTTGCGCGGGTTGACGTTCACGTCGGCGACCGGCGCGAAGTCGAGGTTGACGCCGAGCGCGCCCAGCTCCTCACCTGTCGCCCTGGCCACCTGCCGCGACAGGTCCGTGTCCTTGGTCGCGCCG
Source organism: Nonomuraea thailandensis (assembly GCF_024172165.1). Lineage (GTDB taxonomy): Bacteria > Actinomycetota > Actinomycetes > Streptosporangiales > Streptosporangiaceae > Nonomuraea > Nonomuraea thailandensis. The sequence continues at coordinate 8,673,768 of NZ_JAMZEB010000002.1, forward strand.
ATCTCCGACGCGCCGGGGAAGTCGGTCATGAGCGCGGACATCCTGGAGACCAGGCCGTTCTCCTGGTCGGTGCCGATCAGCAGCGGGACCTCCTTCGAGGCCCGCTGCATGCCGTTGTTGAGGCCGACGACCTGGGCGGTGCTCTTGACGTTGTGCGGGAACAGGATCACGCCGCCGAGGTGGTATTTCGCGATCACCTTGGCCGGGGTCCGGGCGGCGTACCTGGCCTGGTTCTCGCCGGAGACCGTGTCGGCGGCGGTGCCGTACAGGACGGGCATGAAGAGCTGGCCGACCTTCTCCTCCACGCTCATCCTCCCCAGCACCCGCTGCACCGGGCTCTGCTGCGGGGCCGTGGTCGCCGGAGCGGAGGACGTGGTCGCCGACGTGCCGGCCGACGTGGTGGCGGGTGGGGCCGCCTTGCCTCCGGTCGGCCCCACCTCCGCCGAGCCGTCGCCACCGCCGCACGCGGTGAGCGCGATCACCAGGAGCCCTGTCGTACCGATCCGTCCAAACATGACTCCAAAGGTATCCAGATGACGACCCGCCCGGGCCGGCTACAGCCCCAACCTGTCGAGACCTGGCAGGTGGAGGCGGGCCTCGGCCTTCGCATCGGCCGCCGAAGACCCGGTGCGGGCCGCCTCGGCCGCCGCCTCGCACTGCTCCATCGTGTGCGCCGCGAGCCCGGCGCGCACGGCGGCCAGCGCGGAGGGCGCCATCGACAACGACGAGACCCCGAGCCCGGCCAGCACGCAGGCCAGGGCCGGATCGGCGGCGGCCTCGCCGCAGATCCCGCACGGCTTGCCGGCCCGCGCCGCCGCGACGGCCGTGGCGGCGACCAGGTCGAGCAGGGCGGGCTGCCAGGGGTCGTGCATCGCGCTGACGGCGCCGAGCTGGCGGTCGGCGGCGAAGGTGTACTGGCTCAGGTCGTTGGTGCCGATGGAGACGAAGTCGACCATGGCCAGCAGGTCGGCGGCCCGCAGCGCGGCGGACGGGATCTCGATCATCACGCCGACGTCGTCCAGCCCCTTGTCGTGGCACTCCCTGGCGAACCAGGCGGCCTCCTCGGCCGTGGCCACCATCGGCGCCATCACGGCGGCCCCGCCGGCCGCGGCCACCGCGCGGAGCTGGACGTCCATCACCTCGGGGAAACGCGCGAACCTGCGCAGGCCCCGCTCTCCCAGCGCCGGGTTCGGCTCGGTGGCCGCGGGCAGGAACGCCAGCGGCTTGTCCGCGCCGCCGTCGAGCGTGCGCACCACCACCTTGCCGCCGGGGAACGCCTCCAGCGCCGCCCGGTAGGCGCGCTCCTGCTCCTCGGCGGAGGGGGGCTCCGGCCTGTCGAGGAAGAGGAACTCGGTCCGGTACAGGCCGATGCCCTCGGCGCCCGCGGCCACGGCGGCGTCGAGCTCGGCCGGGCCGCCCACGTTGGCCAGCAGCGGCACGGGGTGCCCGTCGGCCGTCACGCCCGGCCCCGTCCACGACGCGAGCACCGCCTGGCGCGCCGTGGCGGCGCCGACCGCGTCGGCCACGTCGGAGGCGGCGGGCTCCACGCGCACGTCGCCGGAGGTGCCGTCCACCATCACCCGCACCCCGTCCGGGATGCGGGTGGCGCCGGGACAGGCCACGACGGCGGGCACGCCCATCGACCTGGCCATGATCGCGGTATGGCTGGTCGGGCCGCCCTCCTCGGTGACGAACGCGACCACGTCGTCCCTGGACAGCAGCGCGGTGTCGGCGGGGGCGAGATCCCTGGCGACCAGCACGTACGGCTCCGCGGGCGCCATCGGCAGCCCCGGCATGGCCTGCCCGGTGAGCGACGCGATCACGCGGTCCCTGATGTCACCGAGGTCGGCGGCCCGCTCGCCCAGGTATCCGCCGGACCCCTGCAGCACGGTCCGGTACTTCGTGAAGGCCTCGAAGACCGCCCTGGGGGCGGCCAGACCGCGGTCGATCAGTGATCTCACCTTCACGACCAGACCGGGATCCTCGGCCATCAGCGCCTGCGCCTTGAGAATCTCTCCGGCCTCGCCGCCCGCCTGGTTGCCGCGGGCCTCCAGCTCGCCCGCGACCTGCGTGAGCGCGGCCATCGCGCGCTCCTTCTCCTGCTCCGCCTCACCGGTGTAGGTGGCGCCCTCGGGGGGTTCGGGCACAGAGACGGTCAGTACGTACGAGGGGCCGTGCCCGATGCCCGGGCTGACCCCCACCCCCCGGAGGTTCATGGCGTACTGGCTATCTTCGCCAGCTCGTCGAGCACCTCGTCGGCGCCCTCGCCCTCCGCGCTGATCACGACGGACTCGCCCTGGCGGACGTCCAGCGCCATGATCGCAAGGATGCTCTTGCCGTTGACCGGCCCACCGCCGTGGGACTTCGCCACCGTGATGTCCATCGGGGCCAGCTTGGCCCGCTGGACGAACGTCGCCGCGGGACGGGCGTGCAGCCCTACCTCCGCCGCCACGGTGACCTTGCGCTCACCCATCTTGCTGCTCCTCCTTCTCGTGCCGGTCCAGACCGGCCGGCCATCTCCGTCATCGCGGTAAACACGGACAACCCGTTCATTGTGCCGGGTGAGGCCGACCTCCGGCGAACGGCCGCTATCCCCATCTGAAGAGCTCGTCCCCGACGTGCACCGACCCCTCCGCTACCCCGGTGAGCTCGTCGGAAAGCGCGTCGAGCGCGACGACCGGGCAGACCGGCGAGCGGCCGCCCGCCTCGATGGCCGACGGGTCCCAGGCGACCACCGGCTGGCCGGCGCTGACCCTGTCGCCCTCCGCCGCCAGGAGCTGGAACCCCGCCCCCTTGAGCTGGACCGTGTCGATCCCCAGGTGCACCAGCACGCCCTTGCCGTCGTCCCCCACGATGACGTACGCGTGCGGGTGCAGCTTCATGATTTTTCCCGCTATGGGGGCCACGGCCTTGCCTGGCCCCCGCAGCGGGTCGATCGCCGTTCCCGGCCCCACCATGCCCGCGGAGAACACCGGATCGGGCACGGCCGCCAGCCCCACAGCCGTCCCCTCCATCGGGGCGAGAACAGTCGTCATGGTCTCGCCCTCAGCCGATGACATCCTCGATGTCGCTGGCGATCGTGTCCGCCTCCGGCCCGACGACGACCTGCACCACGTTGCCCGCGGCCATCACGCCGTGCGCGCCCGCCGCCCTGAGCGCCGGCTGGTCGACCTTCGAGGCGTCGCGCACCTCCGTACGCAGGCGGGTGATGCAGGGCTCGATGTCGATGATGTTGTCGGCGCCGCCCAGCGCGGCGATGATCGCGTTCACGTCCGCCGCCATCCGGTCCTCCCTAGGATTAGCACTCTGACCAGGCTAGATCAGTCGGTCTGGGTGACCTTGTTCAGGCCCCGCGGCGCGTCGGGGTCGATGCCGAGCCTGCGGGCCAGCGCCTCGGTGAGGAGCTGGCCGGGGACGATCAGGCCCATGGGGGCCAGCCACTCGGGCAGATCGGGGCCGTTCAGCGCGGCCGTGCCCGCCTGGGCGAGCGCGCCGCCCCCGCCGATCGTGTACGCCGCCGCGCCCGCGGCCACCACCCGCTCGGCCAGCGCGATCGTGCCCTGGAGGGTCGGGCTGTGCTCGGCGGCCACCAGCAGCGCCGGCGTGTCGGCGTCCACCACGGCGATGGGGCCGTGCAGCAGGTCGGCGTACGACAGGCCCATGGCGTGCAGGTAGCAGGCCTCCTTGAGCTTCAGCGCGGTCTCCAGCGCCGTCGAGAACGCCAGCCCGCGCCCGGACACGACCACGCCCTGCTTGTCGGCCAGCCCCTCGACCACGGCCTCGATGTCCCCGGGCTCCGCGATCAGCTTCTCCACGGCCTCGGGCACCCGCCGCAGCTCGCCGGCGTCCACGTCCGCGCCCAGCCCGATCGCGAGCACGGCCAGGGCGGCGAGCTGCGTCGTGTACGTCTTGGTCGCGGGCACGGCCTTCTCCTCGCCGGCCACCGTGCACAGGGCGATGTCGGCGGCCTGCGCGAGCGGGCTGTCCTCGCCGCCGTTCGTGACGCCGACGGTGCGCGCCCCGCAGTCCTTCGCCCAGGCCAGGGTCTCGACGATCTCCTCGGTGCGCCCGGACTGCGAGATGGCCACGGCCAGCACGCCGTCGAGATCGAGCTTGCGCCTGTACGTGGTCGCGATCGACGGGGCGGCCAGCGCGGACAGGCGTCCGGCGTGCGCCTCGACCAGGTAGCGCCCGTACACTGCTGCGTTGTCGGAGGTGCCGCGCGCGATGAACAGCAGCTGGCGGGTCTGCTCGCCCATGGCCCTGATCTCGTCGATCTTGGGGAGCAGGGAGTCGAGTGTGGCCCGCAGCGCGGTCGGCTGCTCGGCGATCTCGCTGCGCATCTTGGTGGTCATCTTCGGCTCATCCCTCGGGTCATTGCGGTTCAGACTTGACCGTCTTTCGCGACATGTGGTCTAGTCCGGACTAGACCAGTACGAACCATAGCCCATTGCCCAGGTAGAGACGAGGGGAGGATCCGTGGCGCACATCGATCCGGACAGCCCGGTGCCCAAGTACTTCCAGCTTCGCGAGATCCTGCTGGACCTCATCGACAGCGACGAGTTCGGCATCGGGGCGGCCATCCCGTCCGAGCGCGAGCTCTGCCAGCGCTTCGGCCTGTCCAGGATGACCGTACGGCAGGCTGTGGACCACCTCGTGTCCGAGGGCCGACTGCACCGCGTGCCCGGCAAGGGCACGTTCGTCGCGCGGCCGAAGATCGAGCTGGCGCTGCAGCTCACGTCGTTCACCGACGACATGCGGGCGCGGGGCATGATCCCCGGCTCGCGCGACCTGGACCGCCGCATCGTGCGGGCCAGCGCCCACCTGGCCAAGGAGCTGGGGATCCAGCCGGGCGAGGAGGTGCACTTCATCGAGCGGCTGCGTACGGCCGACGGCGAGCCGCTGTCCATCGAGCGGGCCCACATCCCGGTCAAGCTCGCCCCCGACCTCGCCGACCACGACTTGTCCGAAAAATCGCTCTATGAGCTGCTGGAGCGGCGCTACGGGCTCGTCATGGACGCCGGAGAGCTCACCATCGACGGCGGCATCGCCGACCCGAGCGACGCCGACCTGCTGAAGCTGCCGCGCGGCGGGGCCGTGCTGCTGCTGCAGCGCCGGTCGTTCTCCGGCGGGGTCTGCGCCGAGCTGGGCGTGTCCACCTACCGCGCCGACCGCTACCAGCTCCGCACCCTCCTCGAAATGCCCGCCCGGCGTGGCTGAGCCACGCCCCGACACCCGCTGACGCCCACCAGGCGCGGCTCTTGAGCCGTGTCCCGATCCCCGGCGCGGCTCTTGAGCCCGCGTCCCTATCCCCGCCAGGCGCGGCTCTTGAGCCGCGTCCCGATCCCCGCCAGGCGCGGCTCTTGAGCCGCGTCCCGAACTCCGCCAGACTCGGCCGACGAGCCGCCGTGTCCGGCGCCTCATGACTCCTGGCATGACCACGCCTTGGAGGAACGCCGGTGAACGAGACGTGAACGAAACCTCCGCCGCCGCCCGGCCCTCGCCGTTCGCTCGCGTGATGACCGTGCTCCAGCGGCTGGGCCGCTCCCTCATGCTGCCCATCGCCGCCCTGCCCGCGGCCGCCCTGCTGCAGCGCTTCGGCCAGCCCGACATGCTCGGCTCCAACGGCGCCGCGCCGGGCGGCCTGGCCGACGTGTCCGGGATGGCCTGGATGAACGAGGTCGCCCACGTGCTGGCCGCCGCCGGGGCGGCATTGTTCGACAACCTGCCGCTGCTGTTCGCCGTGGGGGTGGCGATCGGCTTCGCCCGCAAGTCCGACGGCTCCACCGCGCTGGCCGCCGTGGTCGGCTACCTCGTCTTCGACCGCGTGACCAAGGCCATGTTCTTCGAGTCGGACATCAGGGACACCGTCGCCGTCAAGGTGGTCGAGCCCCAGGGCATCAAGGAGATCGTCGACAACGGCATCCAGAACCCCACCAGCGTGCTCGGCGGCATCGTCATCGGCCTGGTCGCCGCCGTCCTGTGGCAGCGCTTCCACCGCATCAAGCTGCCGTCCTGGCTGGCCTTCTTCGGCGGCCGGCGCTTCGTGCCCATCATCACCTCCATCGTGGCCCTGCTCATGGGCGTGGCGTTCGGCTGGCTGTGGCCGGTGATCGGCGAGTGGATCCGGCACGCCGGCGAGGCCCTGGCCGCCATCGGCCCCATCGGCACCGGCATCTACGGCCTGATCAACCGCCTGCTCATCCCCCTCGGCCTGCACCACTTCGTCAACTCCGTGGTCTGGTACGTCGTGCCGCAGTGCGAGGTGGGCGGCCAGGTGCTGGGCGGGGACTGGAACTGCTACTTCGGCGGCGCCCCGTACTCCGGCCAGTTCATGGCCGGCTTCTTCCCCGTCATGATGTTCGCGCTGCCCGCCGCCGCCCTGGCCATGTGGCGGGCCGCCCCCGTGCACCGGCGGGCCACCGTGGGCGGCATCATGCTCTCGGCAGCGCTGGCGTCGTTCGTCACGGGCATCACGGAGCCGATCGAGTTCGCCTTCATCTTCGTCGCGCCGCTGCTGCTGGTCGTCCACGCGATCCTGACCGGCCTGGCGATGGCGCTGACCACGCTGATCGGCGGCCAGCTCGGCTTCGGCTTCTCCGCCGGCCTGCTCGACCTGCTGCTGAACGCCAGCAAGTCGAACACCGAGAACCTGCCCGGCATCCTGGTCCTGGGCCTGGTCTACGGCCTGGTCTACTACGCCGTGTTCACGTTCCTGATCCGCAGGCTGAACATCATGACACCCGGCCGCGAACCCGAGCCCGACCTCGACTCGGGCGAGACCGAGCCCGGTTCGGGGAGATCAGCACCGGGGTAGTAACCGACCTGACCCCCGCGTCGACGCTCACGTGGGGGTGACCACGACCATGCAGGACCCGGCTCCGCCGCAGTCCCGGCTGTCGTCGGCCTTCTCCGTGCTGCAGCGCGTCGGCCGCTCCCTCATGATGCCCATCGCGGTCCTCCCCGCCGCCGGGCTGCTCTACCGCTTCGGCCAGGACGACCTGCTCGGCGCGCACGGCCTGGGCGGCGCGCTCCCCTGGCTGCTCCCGGTGGCCGGCGTCATGGCGGCGGCCGGCGCCGCCCTGTTCGACAACCTCGCGCTGCTGTTCGCCGTGGGGGTGGCGATCGGCTTCGCCCGCAAGTCCGACGGCTCCACCGCGCTGGCGGCCCTGGTCGGCTACCTCGTCTTCGACCACGTGAGCAAGACCCTCTTCTTCGACGCCGGGCACGGCGCCGTGCACGACAAGGTCTCGGTGACCCTCCAGAACGGCGTGCCCGCGCTCGACCTGGGCGCCCCGAACCCCACCGGCGTCCTCGGCGGCATCCTCATCGGCCTCACGGCCGCCCTCCTCTGGCAACGCTTCCACCGCGTCAAGCTGCCCTCCTGGCTGGCCTTCTTCGGCGGGCGCCGCTCGGTGCCCATCATCACCGCCGTGGCCGCCCTGCTGCTGGGCGTGCTGTTCGGCTTCCTGTGGCGCCCGATCGGCGACTGGCTGGCACAGGCGGGCGACTGGCTGTCCGCCCACGGCACGGTGGGGACCGGCCTCTACGGCGTGGCCAACCGCCTGCTCATCCCCATCGGCCTGCACCACGTGCTCAACACCATCGTCTGGTTCACGGTCCCCGAGTGCCACGCGGGCGTGAACGGCGCCACCCGCGACGCGGCGGGCGACCTGAACTGCTACTTCGCCGGCGAGCAGGGCGCGGGCATCTTCATGACCGGCTTCTTCCCCGTGATGATGTTCGGCCTGCTCGGGGCCGCGCTGGCGATGTGGCGGGCCGCCCCGCCCGAGCGCAGGAAGGCGGTCGGGGGCATCCTGCTGTCGGCCGGCCTGACGGCCTTCATCACGGGCATCACGGAGCCCCTGGAGTTCGCCTTCATCTTCGTCGCCCCCGTGCTGTTCGCCGCCCACGCCCTCCTGACCGGCCTGTCCATGGCCCTGATGGCCGAGCTCGGCGCCCGCCTGGGCTTCACCTTCTCCGGCGGCGCCATCGACCTGCTGTTGAACGCCAGCAAGTCCAACACGCACGGCCTCGGCCTGATCATCGGGTTCGGCGTGGCGTACCTGCTGATCTACTACGCCCTGTTCACCCTGCTGATCCGCTGGCTCGACCTGCCCACCCCGGGACGCGAGCCCTAAACCCTTGACTCCCCCATCCCAAAGAGGGCCGGACCACTCCAGCTTCCCCCGAAACTTTCCCCGCATAACCGGACGAGCTTCCGCCGCACGCGCACAAGCTGGCGCTTTCTGTATTCCTGAGCCGGGCCGAAAACTCGTTTATACCGACTCTTTCTTCCATGCAGAGAATCGGAGCAGCCCATGCCTCACGACATCGACGGCGCGCTGGCCCTGACGACCCCCCTGGTCTGGGGCCCGCCGGGCGCCCAACCGGACGAGCGCAGGCTGCGCCACCTGACCCAGGCCCTGGCGGAGGTGCTGGCCGGCCGCCGCCCGCCACAGGCCCTGGCCGACCGGCTGACCGAGCGCGCCTACCGCGAGCTGGTACGGGCGGGCCAGATGATCCATGCCGACCGGCCGCCCTTCACCGGAAGCGTCCACATGAAGCAACCCCGCGACGGCGCCGTGGAAATGTGCGCGCTCGTCCATTGCGGCAACCGCAACCACGTCCTGGCCCTGCGCCTGGAACGACATGGCAACCAGTGGCTGTGCACCGAATTCGAAACGGCCTAGGCGTGGCGGCCCGCCGAAAAGGCGAACCCCCACCTCCGCAGGAGGTGGGGGCCCAGGAATGACGGATCAGGCGGCGTTCTTCGGGTCTCCGTGGCAGCGCTTGTACTTCTTGCCCGACCCGCACGGGCAGGGCGCGTTACGCTCCACGTTGCCGTACGCCGCCCGCTCGGCCTGAGTCGTGCGGACCCGGACGTGCTCGACGTCGCCCTGCTCGCCGGGAGCGGAGTACTCCAGCTCGGCCGGCCGCTCGGGGCCGCGCAGCCCGCGCGCGATGATCGAGCGGGTCTCCGCGATGGCCGCGTCCTCCTCCTCGACGATCGGGTTCTCCTGCACCTCGACCTCGAGGTTGAACAGGAAGCCGACGGAGTCCTCCTTGATGCCCTCCAGCATCGCGGCGAACATCTCGAAGCCCTCGCGGGCGTACTCGATCTTCGGGTCCTTCTGCGCGTAGGCCCGCATGCCGATGCCCTCGCGCAGGTAGTCCATCTCGTAGAGGTGCTCGCGCCACTTGCGGTCGAGCACGGAGAGGATCACGCGGCGCTCCAGGTCGCGCATGGTCTCCGGGCCGAACTCCTCCTCGCGCCGGTCGTAGGCGGCCAGCGCGTCGGCCTTGATCTTGTCGCTGATGAGCTCGGCGGTCAGGTCCTCGCGGCCGCCGGCCTCCTCGACGACGTCCTCGATCCGGACCGAGACCGGGTACAGCTCACCGAACGCCTTCCACAGCTTGTCGAGGTCCCACTCCTCGGCGAAGCCCTCCGCCGTGGCGCCCTGGACGTAGCCGTCGATCACCTCGCCGATGAAGCCGCGCACCTGCTCGTGCAGGTCGGCGCCCTCCAGCACGCGGTGGCGCTCGGCGTAGATGACCTTGCGCTGGCGGTCCATGACCTCGTCGTACTTCAGAACTTCCTTGCGGATCTCGAAGTTCTGCTGCTCGACCTGGTGCTGGGCGGAGGCGATGGCCTTGGAGACGATGCCGGACTCGATCGGCTGGTCGTCGGGGATCTGCAGCCTGGTCATGATCATCTCGACCCTGGCCGAGTTGAACAGGCGCATCAGGTCGTCGCCGAGCGACAGGTAGAAGCGCGACTCGCCGGGGTCGCCCTGACGGCCGGAACGGCCGCGAAGCTGGTTGTCGATGCGGCGCGACTCGTGCCGCTCGGTGCCCAGGACGTACAGGCCGCCCAGCTCGGTGACCTCGTCGTGCTCGGCCTTGACCGCCGCCCTGGCCTTCTCCAGCGCCTCGGGGTAGGCCTTCTCGTACTCCTCCGGCGTCTCGACCGGGTCGAGCCCGCGCTGGCGCAGCTCCAGGTCGGCGCGGAACTCGGAGTTTCCGCCGAGCATGATGTCGGTGCCTCGACCGGCCATGTTGGTGGCGACGGTGACGGCGCCCTTGCGGCCCGCCTCGGCGATGATCGACGCCTCACGCGCGTGGTTCTTGGCGTTGAGCACCTCGTGCTGCACGCCGCGCCGCTTGAGCGCCTTCGACAGCCGCTCGGACTTCTCCACCGAGGTGGTGCCGACGAGCACCGGCTGGCCGGCCTCGTAGCGCTCCTTGATGTCCTGCACCACCGCGTCGAACTTGGCGTCCTCGGTCTTGTAGACGACGTCCGGCTGGTCCTTGCGGACCATGGGGCGGTTGGTGGGGATCGGGACGACGCCCAGCTTGTACGTCTGGTGGAACTCGTTGGCCTCGGTGGCGGCCGTACCGGTCATGCCGGCCAGCTTCCCGTAGAGGCGGAAGTAGTTCTGGAGGGTGACCGTGGCGAGAGTCTGGTTCTCGTCCTTGATCTTCACGCTCTCCTTGGCCTCGATGGCCTGGTGCATGCCCTCGTTGTAGCGGCGGCCGTGCAGGATGCGGCCGGTGAACTCGTCGACGATCAGGACCTCGCCGTCGGCGACGATGTAGTCCTTGTCCTTCTTGAACAGCTCCTTGGCCTTGAGCGCGTTGTTCAGGAAGCCGACGAGGTGGGTGTGCTCCGGCTTGTACAGGTTGTCGATGCCGAGCCAGTCCTCGACCTTCTCGACGCCGGCCTCAAGGATGCCGACCGTGCGCTTCTTCTCGTCGACGATGTAGTCGCCCGTGCTCTCCTCGCCCGGGTTCTTCGCCTCGACGCCCCTGCGCAGGCGGGGGACGATCTTGGCGAACTCCTGGTACCACTTGCCCGACTGCTCGCCGGGACCGGAGATGATCAGCGGCGTGCGGGCCTCGTCGATCAGGATCGAGTCGACCTCGTCGACGATCGCGAAGAAGTGACCGCGCTGCACGCACTCGTCGAGCGACCACGCCATGTTGTCGCGCAGGTAGTCGAAGCCGAACTCGTTGTTCGTGCCGTACGTGATGTCGGCCTCGTACTGCTTGCGGCGCTCCTCCGGGGCCTGGCCGGAGACGATGCAGCCGACCTCCAGGCCGAGGAAGCGGTGGATGCGCCCCATGGTCTCGGCGTCACGCTTGGCCAGGTAGTCGTTGACCGTGATGACGTGCACGCCCTTGCCGGCGATCGCGTTGAGATAGGACGGCAACGTACAGGTCAGCGTCTTGCCCTCACCGGTCTTCATCTCGGAGATGTTGCCCAGGTGAAGGTTGGCGCCGCCCATGATCTGCACGTCGTAGGGCCGCTGGCCGAGCACGCGGCGGGCCGCCTCGCGCACGGTCGCGAACGCCTCGGGAAGCAGATCGTCGAGGCTTTCGCCGTCGGCATGGCGCTGCTTGAACTCGTCCGTCAGCGCACGCAACTCCGCGTCGGACAGGCTCGTGAAGTCGTCCTCGATGGAGTTGACCTGGTCTGCGATCCGCTTGAGCTTGCGCAGGATCTTGCCTTCGCCGGCACGTAGGATCTTGTCGAGAATGGCTGCCACTTTATGTAAAGCTCCTCGCAGGTCTACCCCGGCGGCGCCGCCAGGAGGAGAGGCCGAGACAAACTTCCCCGTTAGCCATCGTAGGCGGTTCCGCAACCAGACACAGCCACCGTGACGACGAGGGCGCAGAACCAGTCTGGGAGAATGGGGACAAGGCAGAGGGTATGCCGGTGGAGAGCCGGCTCGCACCAATAGCGGGATATCCGGCAAAGGAAGGATTTGTCATGGTTGAGGGGAAGAAGTCGGAGCATACCGAGAATCTCGGCAGCCACGGCGGGCGCGCGTCCTCGTGGCTCGCGGTGACGGTGATGCTGGTGGGCACCGTCGTGGCCGGCTTCGGTATGACGGCCGCGAACTGGACGCTCATCTGGATCGGCGCCGGGCTGTTCGTCGTCGGCGGCGTCCTCGCCCTCGTCTTCGATATCTTCACCGACGTCGTGATCGACGCTCCGCGGGTGGGCATGCGCGCTGAGGATCACCGCTGACTCACGCATCGACGGCGGGCGCCCTACCCTGGGCCGCCCGCCGTCCGCATGCCGGGACACGATCACGCGACACGTGACGCCCGGGCGCGTCTCCGGGCCCGTACCCCCACCTCCGGGCGCGCCCCGCACCTCCAGCCGAGCACCTCGCACCCCCCGACCTGAGCGTTTCACCACCAGCTGCCTTCCCAGCCCGCCCTGCACCCCGGCCCGCCCTGCACCCCGAGCCGCCCTGCAGTCGGAGACGTGCGCCCACCGCAGATGCGAGATGCGAGGCCCGCCACAGATGCGATGCGAGGCCCCAGGTGCGATCTCCGAGACGGGCAGCGGTCATTTCTGTCGGTGCCCATGGCTAGATTGCTCGCATGCATCGCCATATGGAGGCGCGGGCATGACCGGTGTGACCGATCTGACCGCCGAAGAGGCCCGCCGGATCATCCTGCGCGCGCAGGGTTTCATCGGCGCCGACGCGCGCAAGGGCGGCGTGCACACCATGCTGCGCAAACTGGGCGCCGTCCAGCTCGACACGATCTCGGTCCTGGCCCGCTCGCACGAGCTGGTCGCCTACGCCCGCCTCGGCGCGGTGGGCCGCTCCAAGATCGAGCGCGCCTACTGGCACAATCCCGCCCAGAGCTTCGAATACTGGTGCCACGCCGCCTGCATCCTGCCCATCGAGCACTGGCCGCTCTACTCCTTCCGCCGCCGGGCCTACCGCGAGCGGCGTTACCGGTGGCACGAGGTGCCCGACAACGTGGAGAAGCTGCTCGACCAGGTCAGGGAGTCGGGCCCGCTGACGACGTCCGACGTGGGCGGCGCCAAGAACGGCGGCCCGTGGTGGGACTGGTCCGACTCCAAGATCGGCCTGGAGTGGCTGCTCGACATCGGCGAGCTGGTGTGCAGCCGCCGCGTCGGCTGGCGCCGCGTCTACGACCTGGCCGAGCGGGTGGTCCCCGCCGACCTCCTGGCCGACGACCTGTCCGACGAGGAGTGCATCGTACGTCTGGCGGGCGTGGCCGGGCGTTCCCTCGGCGTGGCCAACCGCACCGACCTCATCGACTTCCTCCGCCTCAAGGGCCGTTACGCGGCGATCCTCGACGAGGTCCTGCTCAGCGGCGCGGCGGGCCTGGTGCCCGTGACCGTCGCCGGCTGGCCGGGCAAGAAGGGCCTGGCCAACGCGTGGGCGGCGCCCGAGGGCCTGGAGTCCGAGCCGCGCGGCCGCCACCGCACCACGCTGGTGTCGCCGTTCGACTCCCTCATCTGGCACCGCGAGCGCACGAAGCGGGTGTTCGGCTTCACCTACACGCTGGAGCTCTACGTCCCCAAGCCCAAGCGCGTGCACGGCTACTTCACGATGCCGGTGCTGTCCGGAGGGCGGCTGATCGGGCGCGTCGACCCGGCCCGCGAGGGCTCCACGCTGGTGGCCAGGCAGGTCCACCTGGAGCCCGGCCTCTCACCCGCCAAGTGGGCCGACGCCCTGAGCGAGGCTCTCTGGTCGGCCGCCGAGTGGGTGGGCTGCGACGCCGTACGCGTCGAACGCTCCGACCCACCTGAGCTGCTCCCCATGCTCAACGCAACCCCCGCACCCCCGCCCCAGCCCAACGCGAGCTGAGCACGCCACACACACATCCACGCACACGTCCGGGCCCCACCACAACGGCCCGGGCGGCTCGGACGGGCGGCTCGGACGGGTCCCGCTACTCAAGCCACGTCACAACCCCAGTCACGTTGCGCAACCCAAAGCCACGTTCTCAGTACAGCCGTGTCCGCAACTCGAGCCACATCTCGCACCTCGAGCCACGGCAGCAGCTCAAGCAGCGTCCGTGGCTCAGGTGATCTCGAGCATGCGCTCCCGCACCGCGTACACCACGGCTTCCATCCGCGAGTGCAGCTGCAGCTTGTCGAGGATGTTGCGCACGTGGTTCTTCACGGTGTTCTCGGAGATGAACAGCTGCTTGGCGATCTCCCGGTTGTTCATGCCCTTGGCGACGAGCCGCAGCACCTCCATCTCCCGGTCGGTCAGCCGGGGAACGGGAAGCTGAGGCGGCCGCTCGGCCTCCTTGCGGCTCATGTTGGCGAACTCGCTGATGAGCTTGGCCGCCATCGCCGGGTTGATTAACGACTGGCCTTCGTGCACGCCGCGCACCGCGGCCGGGACGTCGTTGATCTGGACGTCCTTGAGCAGGTAGCCGGTGGCTCCCGCCTTGATGGCCTCGAAGAGATCCTCTTCCTCGTCGCTCACCGTCAGCATGATGATGCGGGTGCTCGGGACGGAGGCCTTGATGCCCTTCGTCGCCTCGATCCCGTCCTGCCGCGGCATGCGCACGTCCATGAGCGCGACGTCAGGCATGAGGCGATCGGCCAGTTCGACCGCCTCCTGCCCGTCGCTCGCCTCACCGACCACCTCGATGTCAGGCTCGGCGGCCAGCGCCAGCGCCAGGCTCCGCCGGATCAGCTCGTGATCGTCGACGATCAGCACGCGGATCGGCTCGCTCGCCTGCGCGCGGGCCTCGTCAGACTCGGTCACGAAGCCTCCTTGGTGAGCCTCGTGACGACCAGCCTCGTGACGATCAGCCTCGTGACGATCAGCCTCGCGCCTGCCATTGCCTCGCTTCGCTCGCTCATCCCTACCTGACTGAGCTCGCTCACGTCTCCTCCTCGTCGGGGGGCCAGAGCCGTTGAACCGCCATGATGGCATGTACCCGCGGTTCTCGGGTGGTCGAGAAGATCTTTTAGCGCGCGATCAGGGCTCTATGAGCCGCAACACGCCGTAGTTGTAGCCGCGTCTGTTGTAGACGACGCACGGCTGGCCGCTCTCCTTGTCACGGAACAGGTAGAAATCATGTCCGACCAGCTCCATCTCGAGCAGGGCCTGATCGATGGTCATGGGCTCGGCTCGGTGGAACTTCTCCCGGACGATGAGCGGCCCGTCGCCGTCCATCTCGATCGGGACGATGTCGTCGTAGAGTTGGTCGCTCTTCTGCTGCAGCTCGTCCTCGTCAGGCTCGGCCTGTTTCGGG
The DNA here is from genome assembly GCF_024172165.1 of Nonomuraea thailandensis. Classification (GTDB taxonomy): domain Bacteria; phylum Actinomycetota; class Actinomycetes; order Streptosporangiales; family Streptosporangiaceae; genus Nonomuraea; species Nonomuraea thailandensis. Next base: position 8,688,816 of record NZ_JAMZEB010000002.1, read on the forward strand.
GCGCCTGACTGCGTGCGGGGCTTCAGATCGGCGGCGTCAGGGAGCGTCGCGGTGATCTCCGCCACCGAGGGCGGGCAGTGGTTGCCGTGGTGGACCTTACGCCGGTCGGCCAGCCGCCTGAGACGGCCTTCCAGCTTGTCGAGGGCTAGATCGAAGGCTGCGAGTCGGTCGTCGGCCGAGGCTTCGGCGCGGATGGCCGGCCCTCGGGAGTGAATGGTGAGCTCGACGCGCTCCCGCTGATCGGCGAGGCGCGGATTACGCTCCTTGGACACCTCCACATCGACTCGGATGAGTTTGTTGTCCAGACGTTCGATCCTGGCCAGCTTGGTCGTCACGTGGTCTCGGAACCGATCACTAACTCCTGTGTGCCGGCCCTTGACGATGATGTCCATGCAACAGCCCCCCTTCGGTCTAACGACTGAGCAAGAGCGCCCGACTACGTGCATGTCGGACGGGGTGGTCTGGCTGCCTCCCTGTCACGGTCACCCTCTTCCGACGCTGCGTCACCGGGAACTCGGAAGGCACCCGCCCGGCCGACCTGGTCTTCGACCCCACATCCGCCTGCTGAGGGTCTCGCGGCTCTGTTGCCACTACTGCCCTTCTCTTCTGACGGGGGACATCTGGACCCCCGGGAAGGCAGGACTTACCCCTAAGCCGCACCGTGATCGGTCGACAAAGAGTCGCCTTACGTGGACCGTTTTGCCTGCGGCTGGCATCGGCTAGCAGAGCCGGGGACCCCGACCCTGCGCAACCACGGACCCGAACGGGTGCCATGTAGGAACGCTATCCGCATCCAGCACGAATGTCAGCCTGAGCCTCAACCGGATGATCACGGTCCGTGATATCGCACCCCTCGGAAAGCGCCTTCCAATGCCCCATTTAACCGATCGGCAACCCTTATGCGCACGGGCCTCCCGTCCACCGAACAGCCGCAGTGCCGGTCTAGGGGAAGTGACATGTGACCTCCAGGCCAGGAAACCGATTTGGATCTTTCTTTACCGAACGTGACCATGACGAATTTCAAGATCTTCGGCGTGTCGCGCCCACGGTGACGGCCAGCGGCACCTCGATCCCCGCAGCTTGCAGCGCCCTGGCGGCCTCGGCGAGGGTCGCGCCGGTCGTCACGATGTCGTCCAGGAGCAGCGCACGGGGCGCTGGAGGCCCTTTTCCCGCGCGGACGACCCGAAGTGACCCTGCGAGGTTGGCGGCTCTCTGAGCGCGACTCAGGCCCGCCTGGTCGGCCACCCGGCCGGCCTGTCTCAGCCCCGCCCATGCCTCGGCGCCCATCCCGAGCGCCCGCAACCGGGCGGCCACCAGCACGGCCAGCCTCCCTACGGGATCATGACCCCGGCCGCGCACGCTCCTTCGGGCGCTCGGCACCGGCACGACGGCGAACGGCCCGGTACCCGCCCACTCCCCTGTCTGTCCCATGGCGACCAGCAGCGTCCGCGCCACCGCCTCGGCCAGCACCCCGGCCAGCGCCACCGCCCCTCGTTCCTTGTAGGCCACGATCATCCTGCGCACCACGCCCTCGTACGGCGCCGCGGACCAGCAGTCGGGCAGGCCGGACGGGCGCGGGACGGGGGCTCGCCTGGCGGGCTCTGCGGTCAGCGCCTCGAAGCATCGCGGGCAGCACGACGCCCCCTTGGCGCCACAGCCCGCACAGGCCGGGGGAAGGACCAGGTCCAGTACGGCGTTCAGCACGGGATCAGCATGCCGGTCGCCACCGACAGTTCCGGCTCACTGACACAACGCATTCAGACGGCGCGAGGCGGCGGGGGGCGGCGGCGCGGGGCAGGACACGACGGGACGGGGCGGGACGGGACGGGGCAGGACGGGGCAGGACGGGTGACAGCGGATGCAAGGGCAGGCCGACGCGGTCCAAGCCGACGCGTCGGCGAGGCGGGTCAGCCCAGCGGGAACAGAGGCGCGCCACCATCGGTGTCGATCTTGGCGGTCCAGGTCTGCTGATCCTGGCTGAGCGCCATCAACTTGCTCCCGCCCTTGGTGGTAACGTCCGCCAGCACCTGGTCCTGGAACGCCGCCACCGACTGCAGCCGATCCTTCAACGGCACGCCGGTGGTCTCCCCATCCCCCACGTTGATCTCGTTGAGCGTCTGCCCCGCCGTCGCCTGCACCAGCACGAGCAGGTGCTCGTCGTCCCGCCAGGCGATGTCCTTGATCTCGTTCCCGGTCTCGGTGTTGGTCAGAAGCTGCAGGTTCTCCAGCTTCATCCCCGTCCCCTCACCGGTCAGCGCCCCGATCTGAACGGTTTCGTCCCCGGTGGTCACCGCGACCCGCACCCCGTCCCTGGCGATCCTGAACTGGTTGATGTCCAGCCGGTCCAGCTCCTCCGGCACCCGCACGGGATCCGTCCGCTGCCTGACGGGGTCGTACTTCAGCAAGGTCCCGTTCTTGCCGTCGTAGGTCCACAGGGAGCCGTCCCTGTGCCACGTGGGCGGCGTCAGATCGTCTCCCTGGACGACCTCCTGCCACACCCCCTCGGGCGCGAGCCCCGCCACCGAGATGCCGGTCGAGGTCCTGGCAGCGATGAGCGGGTTGGGGCCGGCGGAGACGGCGAAGTGGCTGTAGCCCTCGCGCTGCTCTCCTGCCGCGCCCGCCACGGCGCCCCCGGCGCCGTCCTTGGTCAGGTAGTGGACGGCCCCCTTGTCGACGTAGTAGGCGCTGTCGCGGACGTCGTCGTCCAGCCACTGGTCGACGGAGTCGGGCCGGTCGACGGTGTAGGGCTCGCCGTCCACCAGGATCTCGATGACGCGGCCCTTGGCGATCTCGTTCCTGTTGAGGCTGTTCCTGATCTGCCCTCTGAGGGTCTCCTCGGTGCTGAGGTCGAGGGTGTCGAGCTGCCCCGAGAGGTTGATGATCACGCGATCCTCGCCCGACCTGATCGACTCGATCTTCGTGTCGGCGGGGAAGCTGGAGGTGACCGCTCCGCGCAGGGCCTCGGTCGGCGGTTCGAGCAGGCGCTCGAGCACGGTCTGCGCGAACGTCTCCATCGTGTCGAGCCGCAGGCGCACGCGGTCGACGACGAGCCGGTCCTGCGTGCTGCGGTTGACGTAGTAGAGGTTCGTCGGCCGGTACGCGCGCGCCACGTCGGACTGGGTGAGCAGCAGCCCGGCGGGCAGGCTGCTGACGCGGTACCCCTCCGGCAGCTTGACCAGCTCGAAGGTCCGCTCCCACGACCCGCCCGTCGGCTTGTACGAGTCGTCCTCGTTGATGAGGGCCGCCACGTGCGCCTTGAGCGTGATCTTCATCGACGTCTCGGACTCGCGCGGCGGCGGGACCACGACCTCGTACTCGTCCTGGATCACCGTCACGGGCCCGGCCGCCGTCCACTTGGCCCGCGCCTCGGGCGTCAGGTAGTCGGCCAGGACCGACGGGTCGTCCGCGTGGGCGGCCATGGCGGCCTGCAGGCCCCTGATCGTGTCCTCGGCGCCCCAGCCGGGCTGCGGCGGGATGGCGATCATGCGCTGGAACGGCTTGCTGAGCGGGTCGCCGGCCCCTTCGTCGTTGTTGACGGTGTACGGGCCGTTCGGGGGGATGACGGTGCACCCCGAGCCGCCCAGGACCATCGCGGCCACGATGCCGAGCGCCGTGCCCAGCCGGCTAATCCTCGTCATGGCCGTCCCCGTCCCCCGATGCGGGCAGCAGCACGGGCGTCATCGACGTCCGCCAGGTGCGGCGCATCTCGATCTCCGGCGGCACGAGCGACAGCGGGGAGCCCTTCAGGTCCACGCCCGCGCTCCTCGGCAGCGTGAGCCTGAACTGGGAGCCCTCGCCGGGCTGCCCCCACGCCTGCAGCCAGCCGCCGTGCAGGCCGGCGTCCTCGCGGGAGATGGCCAGGCCGAGCCCGGTGCCGCCGATGGTCCTGGCGCGCGACGGGTCGGCCCGCCAGAAGCGGTCGAAGACCATGGTGTCCTCGCCGGCCTTGAGCCCGATGCCGTGGTCGCGAACGGCGACGGCCACGGCGTCGCGGTCGGCGCCGACGGTGACCACGATGTCGCGGCCCTCCCCGTGCTCGATGGCGTTGAACAGCAGGTTGCGCAGGATCCGCTCGACCCGCCTGTTGTCGATCTCGGCCACGCAGGGCTCGTTGGGCAGCCTGAGCTCGAAGCGGGTGCCGTGCCGCTCGGCCAGCGCCTCGGAGTCGCCGATCGCGCGCAGCACCACGTCGCGGATGTCCACGGGCTCCAGGTCGAGCGTGGCGGCGCCGGCGTCGTAGCGGCTGATCTCCAGCAGGTCGGCCAGCATCGACTCGAACCGTTCGAGCTGGGCCTGCATGAGCTCGGCCGAGCGGGCGGCCATCGGCTCGAAGTCCTCGCGGGCGTCGTACAGCAGGTCGGCGGCCATGCGGACGGTCGTCAGCGGGGTGCGCAGCTCGTGGGAGACGTCCGAGACGAACTGCCGCTGCACCTGGGAGAGCTCCTCCAGCTGGTGGATCTTGAGCGCCAGGTTGGCGGCCATCTCGTTGAACGAGTTCGCCAGCCGGGCCAGGTCGTCCTCGCCGCGCACCTTGAGCCGCTCGTCCAGCCTGCCGGAGGCCAGGCGCTCGGCGGCCTGGCGGGCCAGGCGGACGGGGGTGACGACCTGGCGGGCGACGAGGTAGGCGATGGCGGCCAGCAGCAGCACGAGCCCGAGCCCGACCACGACGATGGCCAGCCGGACGTTGGACAGCAGCTCCTCTTCCTCGTCGAACGGGAAGAAGTGGTAGACCTCGTAGGTGCGCCCGTTGGTGGTCAGGTGCACGATGCCGCCGACCACGTACGTCAGCCTTGGCTGGCTCTCACCGCGAAACCTGATGGTCTGGATCGACCCGGTCGCGTCCTCCCACTTGTAGGCGCGGATGTTGCGCTGCAGGGCGAGCTTGAGGGTGAGCGGCACGTCGGCGGGCACGACGCTGCCCGACGCCCGCGACTGGCCCGGGGACGTCAGGTTGAGTATCAGCACCTCGTAGCGCTTCTCGGAGCCGTTCTCCCCCGAGCCGGTGATGGTGTCCATGACCTCGTCGAGCAGGTTGCCCGCGGCCGGCTCCGCGCCGGCGGCCTGCTTGGCGGGGTCGTCGGTCTCGGGCGTCAGCGCGTCGGCGATCTGCAGCCGGTCGGCGAAGGCCTCGCTGGCGGCGGTGCGCTGGCTGCTGTCCACGACCGACTTGTTGATCTGGCCGAACAGGAATGTGCCGAGCACCACCACCACGATCACGGAGATCACCAGCGTGCTGGTGACCACCTGGAGCTGGAGTGAGCGCCGCCAGATGCTGCGTGTCCTGCCCGCCGCACGGCGAACCCGCCGGCGGACGCCGCCGAGAATCTGGCGGAGCGTCCGTCTGCGCGTTCGTTTCTTCTTCGTCGGGGGCACGGCGGGGAGGGGCGAGGGTTAGGCGGGACCGGCTTTGTAGCCCACGCCGCGGACGGTCACGACGATCTCGGGGTGCTCGGGGTCCTTCTCGATCTTGGCCCGGAGCCGCTGCACGTGCACGTTGACCAGCCGCGTGTCGGCCGCGTGCCGGTAACCCCACACCTGCTCAAGCAGGACCTCGCGGGTGAACACCTGGCGCGGCTTGCGGGCCAGCGCCACGAGCAGGTCGAACTCCAGCGGCGTGAGGTTGATCGTCTCCTCGCCGCGCTTGACCGAGTGGCCGGCCACGTCGATGGTGATGTCGCCAATCTGGAGGATCTCGGGGGTGGGCTCGTCGGTACGGCGCAGCCGCGCCCGCACCCTGGCCACCAGTTCCTTCGGCTTGAACGGCTTGACGATGTAGTCGTCGGCGCCCGACTCCAGACCGAGCACGACGTCGATCGTGTCGCTCTTGGCCGTGAGCATGACGATGGGCACCCCCGACTCCGCCCTGATCCTGCGCGCGACGTCGATGCCGTCGGCCCCCGGCAGCATCAGGTCGAGCAGCACCAGGTCCGGGCGTGTATCCCGGAACGCGTCGAGGGCCTTGTCGCCATCGGAGACAAAGGACGGCTCGAAGCCTTCCCCTCGCAGCACGATCCCCAGCATCTCGGCGAGAGCGGCGTCGTCGTCGACGACCAGCACGCGACCTTTCATGGCCCCTCATTCGTTCTACGCATTGTGGGACATACCCGCACGATCGCTGAAGGTTACCCTTGGTTGACCCATGAGTGTGACCTGAGCCCTACAAAAGGCGAATTTTAGGTCCGCCCCCGCGACCGCAATCTCAGTCTGCGGTAACAGAGCGACTTTCGGCCATCCCTGGACGCGAACCTTGCCCGGATTCCTCCGTGAATGCGGGCAAGATGAGGCCGCGAATCCTTCCCGTGACACCAATGCCCCGCACAGCGTGCCAGGATTGGGATATGTCAGACGGTCACGGTCCCACGCCCGAGACGCCATCAGGCTGGTCGGCCGAACAGCCCCCGCCCTACAGCGCCCCGCCGGCCTCCCCGTGGACCGCCCCCGGTGCGCAACAGCCGGCGCCCACCGGGCAGCCGTACGGCCCGCCCGCGCAGCAACCCCCGCATTTGCCGCAACAGATGCCTTACGGGCAAGCGCCGCAAACACCATATCCGCCTTATCCGCAACAGCAGCCCGGATACGGCTACATGCCGCCGCCGGCGCTCCGCCCGGGCATCATCCCGCTGCGCCCGCTGGGTCTGGGCGACATCCTGGACGGCACGATCAAGCTGATCCGGTCGAACCCCAAGGCCGTGCTCGGCCTGTCGGCCGTGGCCGCGCTGCTCGCCGCCGTGCCGATGGCCGTCGGCCAGGCGTTCCTCATCGACGCCATGCCCAGCCCGCTCGACGACCCCGAGAGCATCGCCGGCGCCGAGAGCCAGCTCAACAGCATCTCCGGCATCGTCGGCCAGTACGGCGGCACGCTCATCTCCTCCGCGATCTCGTTCGTCGTCGTCACGCTGCTGACCGGCGTGCTGACCCGCATCCTGGGCCGGGCCGTCTTCGGCGGCAACATCAGCGCGGGCGAGGCCTGGCAGCTCGTCAAGGGCCGGATCCCCGCGCTGTTCGGCGTGGTGGCCATGATGGCCGCCATCATGGTGGTGCCGCTGATCGTCTTCGTGCTGCTCCTGGTCGCGATCGTGATGAACGCCACCGACGCCTCAGCCATCGGCTGGATCCTCGGGCTGACGGTCCTGTTCCTCATCCTCTACGTCGCCTACTACCTGTTCTTCAGGACCCGCTTCGCGTTCGCCTCGCCGGCGGTGGTCCTGGAAGGCCGCGGCCCGGTCGACGCGATGCGCCGCTCGTGGCACCTGGTGACCGGCGACTTCTGGCGGGTGTTCGGCATCCTGCTGCTCACGTCGCTGCTGGTCGGCCTCGTCGCGAGCCTGCTGACGTTCCCGTTCACGCTGATCGGCACCATGCTCGGGATGCTGGGCACGAGCTCGGTGACCAACACCATCGTGTCGGCCGTGCTGATCGCGATCGGCGGCACGCTCGGCGCGATGCTCACCTACCCGTTCGAGGCCGGCGTCTCCGGCCTGCTGTACGCCGACCGGCGCATGCGCAGCGAGGCGTTCGACCTCGTGCTGCAGACCGCCGCCATCGAGCAGCAGCGCCAGGGCTGGGTGCACGCCTCGGCCGACGAGCTGTGGCACCCGTCCAACTCCGCCAGGTCGTGAGCCCGATCGACCGGGAGGAGGCCGCGCGCAAGGCCGCGGAGGAGCTCCTCAAGCCGGAGTACGAGAAGGAAGCCCTGTTCGACCGGCTCTACCGGTACGTCACGCAGTTCCTCGGCGACCTTCTCGACGCGGCCACCGGTGGCGGCTCGGCGGGCGGCATCATCGCCGCCGTGGTGATCACGCTGATCCTGCTCGGGCTGATCGCGCTGATCGCGTGGCGGCTGCGCAAGACGGCGCGCAGGAACGCGCTCGCGCCCGGCGCGCTGTTCGGCACGCGGGCGCTGACCGCGGCCGAGCACCGGCAGGCCGCCGAGCGCCTGGCCCAGGAGGGCCGCTGGACCCAGGCCATCCAGGAACGGCTCCGGGCCATCGCTCGCGACCTGGAGGAACGCGCGCTGGTCGACGGCATGCCGGGGCGGACGGCCGACGAGCTGGCCGCCGAGGCGGCGGTGTCGCTGCCCTCGTTCGCGCAGGAACTCGCGGCGGCCGCCCGCTCGTTCGACGACGTGACGTACGGCGGGGTGATGGGCACACGGGAGGCGTACGAGACGATGACCGGCCTCGACGAGCGCCTGCGCCAGGCGCGCCCGGTGCCGCTCGCGGCCGCGGCCGGTGAGGGCGGGGCATGAGCGTCGTCACCCCCCAGGCCCCTCCCGGGCAGTCCTACCCGACCTCCCCCACCGCCCGCTCCACCTGGCGGGCCGGCCGGATGATCGCGCTGCTGGGCGGCCTCGTCGTGCTCATCGCGGTCCTCGGCGTCCTGCTCGGCCCCGAGCGCGCCCCGGCCCGCTACCTCGACCCCGACGACACCTCGCTGTCCGGCTCCAGGGCGCTGGCCGAGCTGCTGCGCGACCGGGGCGTCACCGTCGACCGGGTCGACTCCGTCGAGGCCGCCGCCGCCAAGGCCGCCACGGGCGACCGGCTGCTGCTGATCACCGACACCATGTACGTCGAGGAGTTCAGCCTGGCGAGGGTCCCCGGCGACCGCCTGATCGTCGGCGACCTCTTCGGCCTGCCCGCCCTGGCCCCCGGCGTGCGCGTGGAGGCGGCCGGAGCCAGGCCCCGCTCCCGCGAGCCCGAGTGCGGCCTGCCCGCCGCCACCGCCGCGGGCAGCGCCTACCTGGGCGGCGCCGTGCTGCGCGGCCCGTCGGGCGCCACCGCCTGCTACCCGGCGGGCGACGGGCACACCCTGGTCAGCTTCCCGTACGCGAGCGGGGTCATCACGGTCGTCGGCGACGGCGGCTTCATGACCAACCGGCGCCTGGCCGAGGACGGCAACGCGGCGCTGGCGCTCAACCTCATCGGCACCGGCAGGCCCGTCACCTGGCTGGTGCCGCCCGAGACGCCGCCCGCGCTCGACCTGCCCGGCGAGCGCGGCCAGTCGATGTACGACCTGATGCCGGCCGGCATCCGGTGGGCCGTCTACATGTCGATCATCGCCGTGGCCGTGGCCGCGTTCTGGCGCGGCCGCCGGCTGGGGCCCGTGGTGACGGAGAAGCTGCCGGTCGTCGTCAGGGCCGCCGAGACCGTCGAGGGGCGCGGCCGGCTCTACCGGGCCAGGCGCGCCAGGGAACGCGCGGCCGACGCGCTGCGCGCGGGCACGATCGACCGGCTCACTCCGAGGCTGGGGCTGGCGTCCGGCGCGGGCCGGCCGGAGATCGTCTCGGCGATCGCCGCCCGCACGGGGCACGACGCGCAGCAGGTCGCCGCGGCGCTCTACGGCCCGCCGCCGGCGGACGACGCGGGGCTCGTCGGGCTGGCCGCATATCTGGACTTCATGGAGAGGCAGATCAGTGAACTCTGATGAGACATACCGCGTGCCGGCCGGCGGGCCGATCGGCAACGGCGACTCGGCCAGGGAGGCGCTCGGCGCGCTGCGCGCCGAGGTGTCCAAGGCCGTGGTCGGCCAGGACGCGGTCGTGACGGGGCTGGTCATCGCGTTGTTGTGCCGGGGGCACGTGTTGCTCGAAGGCGTGCCGGGCGTGGCCAAGACGCTGATGGTGCGCACCCTGTCGGCGGCGCTGTCGCTGGACTTCAAGCGGGTGCAGTTCACGCCCGACCTGATGCCCGGCGACGTGACCGGGTCGTTGATCTATGACACGAAGACCGCGGAGTTCGAGTTCCGCGAGGGGCCCGTGTTCACGAACCTGCTGCTCGCCGACGAGATCAACCGCACGCCGCCGAAGACGCAGGCGGCGCTGCTGGAGGCGATGGAGGAGCGGCAGGTCAGCGTGGAGGGCTCGGCCCGCGAGCTGCCCGACCCGTTCGTGGTGTGCGCCACGCAGAACCCCGTCGAGTACGAGGGCACCTACCAGCTCCCCGAGGCCCAGCTCGACCGGTTCCTGCTCAAGCTGACCGTGCCGCTGCCGCCGCGCGAGCAGGAGATCTCCGTGCTCGACCGGCACGCCCGCGGCTTCGACCCGCGTGACCTGTCCGGCATCAAGCCCGTGGCCTCGGCCGAGGACCTGGCGACGGGCCGGGAGGCGGCCTCGAAGGTGCACGTGGCGCCCGAGGTGCTCGGCTACATCGTGGACGTGGCCCGGGCCACCAGGAACTCCCCGTCGCTGCAGCTCGGCGTCTCGCCGCGTGGCGCCACGGCGCTGCTGGCGGCCTCCCGGGCGTGGGCGTGGCTGTCCGGGCGCCCGTACGTCACCCCCGACGACGTCAAGGCGCTGGCCAGGCCCGCGCTGCGGCACCGCGTGCAGCTCCGGCCCGAGGCCGAGCTGGAGGGCGCCACCGCCGACGGCCTGCTCGACGGCATCCTGGCCTCGGTCCCGGTCCCGCGTTGACGGCCGCTACGGGAAGCGTGGTGCGGGAATGGCTCTGACGGGACGTGCCGGGCTGGTCGCGGCGGTCGGGATCGTGGTGGTGCTGTTCGCGCCGCAGCCCGGGGCCGCGCTGGCCGGGGTCTGCCTGCTGCTGGCCGCGGGGATCGTCGTGGACCTGGTGTTCGCGGGCGCCGTGCGGCCGCTGCGCTTCCACCGGTCCGGCGACACGCTGGTCCGGCTCGGCCAGCAGGCCACGGTGGAGCTGGTGGTCGAGAACCCGGGCGGCAGGCGCGTACGCGGCCTGCTCAGGGACGCCTGGCCGCCCTCCGCGGAGGTGCACCCGCGGGTGGCCCCGCTGGACGTGCCGGCCGGGGAACGCCGCAAGATCGTCATCTCGCTCAGCCCGACCAGGCGCGGCGACCGCTCCTCCGTGGCGATCACCGTGCGCTCGCTCGGCCCGCTGGGCCTGGCCGCCCGGCAGGGCAACCACCAGGCGCCGTGGACGGTGCGGGTGCTGCCGCCGTTCCTGTCGCGCAAGCACCTGCCCTCCCGGCTGGCCCGGCTGCGCGAGCTCGACGGGCAGCACCCGGCGCTGGTGCGCGGGCAGGGCACCGAGTTCGACTCGCTGCGCGAGTACGTCGTCGGCGACGACGTGCGCTCCATCGACTGGCGGGCCACCGCGCGCCGCCACGACGTCGTCGTCCGCACCTGGCGGCCCGAGCGCGACCGTCGCGTGCTGATCGTGCTCGACACCGGCCGCACCTCGGCGGGGCGGGTCGGCGCCGCGCCGATCTACCTGGCGGGGGCCGACGCGAGCGGCGCCGGGCTGTTCCTGCGGCCCGACCCCAGGCCCGCGCCCGGCTGGCCGCGCCTCGACTGGTCGATGGACGCCGCCCTGCTGCTGGCCGCGCTGGCCGCCAGGGCCGGCGACCAGGTCGACTTCCTGGCCCACGACCGGGCCGTACGCGCCTGGGTGAGCGGGGCGTCGCGTACCGAGCTGCTGTCGTCGCTGGTCAACGTGATGGCGCCGATCGAGGCGGAGCTGGTCGAGGCCGACGCGCAGGGCATGGTGGCCGCCATCCTGTCGCGGGCCAAGCGGCGCTGCCTGGTGGTGCTGCTCACTGACCTGAACCCGGCCGCCATGGACGAGGGCCTGATGCCGGTCCTGCCGCAGCTCTCCGCGCGGCACCTGGTGCTGGTGGCGGGGGTGTCCGACCCGTCCGTCGCGGCCATGGCGGGCCGCCGCGGGTCGGTCGAGGAGGTGTACGACGCGGCGGCGGCCGAGCAGGCCCAGCTCGGACGCAGGCGCATCACGGCCAGGCTGCGGCGGCACGGTGTCGAGGTCGTCGACGCGCCTCCGGAGGACATCGCGCCGGCCCTCGCCGACGCGTACCTGGCTCTCAAGGCGGCGGGACGGCTCTGACGCGCCGAGCCCGCCGCGCTCCGGTCCGGTGACGCCGCGGTCAGGCGGTCGGGGCGACGTCGGGCGCCCGCTCGATGTCGCCGGTCTCGTTGTCGCGCAGCGCCCTGCGGCCGAAGATGATCACGTACGCGAGGAAGACCGCCTCGGCGAGCACCCCGATGCTGATGCGCGCCCACGTGGGCAGCCCCGACGGGGTGACGAACGCCTCGATCAGCCCCGACACGAACAGCACCACGACCAGCCCCATGGCCACGCTCATCACCGCCCGGCCCTGCTCGGCCAGCGCCTCGATCCGCCTGCGCGGCCCCGGGTCGACGACCGTCCAGCCCAGGCGCATGCCCACGGCCGCCGCCAGGAAGATGGCGGTCAGCTCCAGCAGGCCGTGCGGCAGGATCAGGCCGAAGAAGATGTCCAGCTTGTCCCTGGAGGCCATCAGGCCGCCGGAGACGGCGACGTTCTCGGCGTTGGCGTAGAGCGCGTACGGGATCGGCAGGCCCAGCACCGCCGCGTACATGATCATCTGCGCCGCGACCCACGCGTTGTTGGTCCACACGCGGCTGGCGAAGGAGGCGGCCGGGTGCTCGGAGTAGTAGTCGGCGAAGTCCTCCTCGACGAGCCGGGTGATCTCGTCGGGGCTGGCGATCGACGCCTGCACGTCGGGGTTGGCCGCCACCCACGCGCCCATCACCCACCCCACCGCCAGGAAAGCCACCGTGACCGCCAGCCACCACCATCGGGCCCGGTAGGCCACCACGGGGAACGACACGGTGAAGAAGCGCGTCACCTCGCGCCAGGCCGGCGTGTGCGCGCCGGTGACGGCGGACCTGGCCCTGGCCACCAGCGCGGACAGCCGCCCGACCAGCATCGGGTCCTTGGACGACGAGCGGACCATCGACAGGTGCGTGGCCACCCGCTGGTACAGCTCCACCAGCTCGTCCACCTCGGCGCCGGTCAGCGAGGAGCGGTGCTTGACCAGGTGATCGAGCCGGTCCCACACGGGGCGGTGTGCTGTGACGAACGCATCGATGTCCACCCGAACATTCTGGCCGCTCGTTCACCCGGACATTGCCGTTAGGCTCCACATATGTCGGAGGTTGTGACCGGCGACGCCGTCGTCGTCGAAGTGCGGGTGGCGCAGATGCCCTCCCGGGCCCTGGCGATCGTCATCGACATGGCCGTGCAGTTCACCGTTCTGGTCGCCGCCTACGCGCTGTTAGGAGCGTTCGCGGCCATCACGGACTCCGCCATGTTCGGGGCCGTGATGATCGTCCTGGTGGTGCTGGTGCTGGTCGGCTATCCGGTGATCTTCGAGACCCTCAGCAGGGGCCGCAGCCTCGGCAAGCTGGCGCTCGGGCTCCGGGTGGTCGGCGACGACGGCAGCCCCGAGCGCTTCAGGCAGGCGCTGTTCCGCGGGCTGGCCGGGGTCCTGGAGTTCTGGATGCTCTCGGGGGCGCCGGCGCTGATCGCGTCGCTGGTCTCGCAGCGGGGCAAGCGGCTCGGCGACGTGTTCGCGGGCACCATCGTGATCTCCGAGCGGGCGCCGCGCGAGTCGGGGCAGGTCATCGTCATGCCGCCGCAGCTCGTGGGCTGGGCGGCCACGCTGGAGCTGTCCCAGTTGCCCGACGAGGTGGCGCAGGCGGCCCGGCAGTACCTGACGCGCTGGCACGACCTCACGCCGCAGGTGCAGTACGAGATGGGGATACGCATCGCGACCCAGGTGGCGGCCTTCGTCTCGCCGGCGGCTCCTGGCGGGGTGCCGGCGCACGCGTACCTGAGCGCCGTCCTGGCGGAGCGGCGGCGGCGGGAGCAGGCGCGGTTCGCGCAGCGCCTGGGGAACGGGCAGCCGCCGCAGCGGGGCCCGCACGTGCCGCAACACCCGCACGCACCGCAGCACCCGCACGCACCGCAGCACCCGCAGGCGCCGCAACACCCGTACGCGCCGCCGCCCGGCCCGGTCGTGTACCAGCAGCCGCCGGCTCCGCCCGCACCCGCGCCGGAGCCGCCGAGGGCGACTCCGGGCGGGTTCGCGCCGCCTCAGTGAGCGCGGTCACGGGGCGCGCGAGCCGTCACCTCAGCCGTGCCTGCGGCCGTGGTACGACTCCTGCGTCTGCGTGTTCAGCCGGTCGGTACGCACGTACCTGGCACTGTCGGTACGCGGGTCGCTGATCTTGATGACGTCGAGACCCTCGTGGAAGTCGGCCGCGTAGATGTAGCCGTTGTAGTAGTAGGCGGACCAGACGCCACCGCCGCCGCCCGCCGAGCGGGGACCGCGCTCGAAGTAGCCGATCTCCCTCGGGTTGGCGGAGTCGGTGAAGTCCCAGATCGACACGCCGCCCATGTACCAGGCCTGGACCATGATGTCGCGGCCCTTGACCGGGATCAGCGAGCCGTTGTGCGCCACGCAGTTCTCGCTGTCGGCCTGGTGGCGCGAGATCTTGAAGTAGCTCTTGAAGACGAGCTGCCCCCGCACGATCTCGTAGATCGCGTCCGCCCCGCGGTTCGGGCCGGTGGCCTCGTTGCAGGTCGCTCCGCCTCCGCCGCCGAGCTCGTCGGTGAAGACGACCTTCCTGGCGTCGTTGCTGAACGTGGCCGAGTGCCAGAACGCGAAGTTCGGGTCGGTCGTCCTGGCCGTGATCTTGGGGTTCAGCCGGTCGCGGATGTCGAACAGCACGCCGTCGCCCATGCACGCGCCCGCGGCGATGTCCTTCTCCGCGTAGACGGTGATGTCGTGGCAGCCGCTGGTCGGCAGGAGCAGGCCGGGCTGGGTCTCGTTGCCGCCGTCGGGGAAGACGACGGGAGTCGCGGCGACCGCGGCGGCCTCCGGGTCGCGGAGCGGCACCTTGATGATCGAGATCTTGTCGTGCGGCGGCGCGCAGTCGGGGAAGGTGTCGGCCGGCTGGTACGACGACACGTAGACGTAGACGTTCCTGTGCTGGTCACGGCCCTTGCCCGGCACCAGGGTCAGGGTGTGGGAGCCGCAGTTGGTCTCGACCGACTTGACGTAGCGCGGGTTGGTCTTGTCGGAGATGTCGAAGATGCGGACGCCCTCCCACGACTCCTTGATCGTGGCGCTCTGCCCGGTGCTGCTGCACGAGTCGTTGTTGCGCGAGGAGTCCACGGCCGCGAACAGCAGGTCGCCGTACACGCTGACGTCCATCTGGGCGCCGGGGCAGACGACCGAGCTGACCGGCTTGGCCTTGCGGGGGTTGCTGATGTCGTAGATCGAGAAGCCGCCGTAGTTGCCCACGTAGGCGTAGTCGCCCTGGAAGGCGAGGTCGGTGTTGATCGTGGCGGCGATCGCGTCGGGCTTGGGGATGTTCAGCACGTGGGTCACGTTGGGGCTGTGGACCACGGCGTCGGGCGGGGGGATGTCGGCGGCCTGCGCGGGTGCTACGGCCAGCGCTAAGACGGCGGCCATCGCCGCCATGACGAGGGAACGGCGCTTCGATGTCACTCGGGAGCCTCCTTGATCACGCTCGGAGTGTGAACGTGCACGTCGGATGCGGGAAACGAAAAAGGGCGGGAGCTCCGGTCGGAGCCCCCGCCGCACGATCTACCAGTCGTCGCGGCCGTGCCCGCGCTCGGGGTACGACGCCTGTGTCTGCGCGTTCAGGGAGCGCATCTTGACGCCGTTGGCCTTGTTCGTACGCCAGTCGTTGATCTTCAGCACGTCCAGGCCCTGGTGGAAGTCGGAGCCGTAGATGTAGCCGTTGTAGTAGTAGGCCGACCAGAAGCCGCCGTACAGCGGACCGGCGGTGTTGTCGGGACCGCGCTCGAAGTAGGCGATCTCCTTCGGGTTCGCGGAGTCGGTGAAGTCCACCACCGAGACGCCGCCCTGGTACCAGGCCTGCACCATGATGTCGCGGCCCTTGACCGGGATCAGCGAGCCGTTGTGGGCCACGCAGTTCTCCGTGTCGGCCTGGTGCCGCGCGATCTTGAAGTAGCTCCTGAACTGGAGCTGCCCGCCGACGATGTCGTAGTAGGCGTTGGCGCCCCGGTTCGGCCCGATGGCCTCGTTGCAGGTCGCCCTGGTGCCGCCGCCGAGCTCGTCGGTGAAGATCACCTTCGTGCCCTCGTTGTTGAAGGTGGCCGAGTGCCAGAAGGCGAAGTTCGTCTCGTCCCTGACCGTCGCGGTCACCTTGGGCTGCTCGGGGTTGCGGATGTCGAGCAGGATGCCCTCACCCATGCACGCGCCCGCGGCGATGCCCTTCTCCGGGTAGGCGGTGATGTCATGGCAGCCCGCCGTGGCCGTCTTGCCGTCCGGGTAGGGCAGCGGGACGCCCGGGTACCCGCCGTCGGGGAACAGGTTCGGCGTGGCGATGACCGAGGCCGCCTCCGGGTTCCGCAGCGGCACCTTGATGATGGAGATCAGGTCGTGCGGCGTCTTGCAGTCCGGGTACGTGTCGCTCGGGCCGTAGGAGGAGATGTAGATGTAGACGTTCTGCCGCCTGCGGTCGGGCACGAGCGTGTGCGTGTGCGAGCCGCAGTTCGTCTCGACCGACTTGATGTACGTCGGGGCGGACTTGTTCGAGACGTCGAAGATCCGGATGCCCTCCCACGATTCCTTGATCGTGGCGCTCTGGCCGGTGCTGCTGCACGAGTCGTTGTTGCGGGAGGAGTCGACGGAGCCGAACAGCAGGTCGCCGTACACGCTGACGTCCATCTGGCCGCCGGGGCAGACGACGGAGCTGACCAGCGACGTTCTCTTCGGGTTCCTGATGTCGTAGATCGAGAAGCCGAAGTAGTTGCCCACGTAGGCGTAGTCGCCCTGGAAGGCCATGTCCGTGTTGATGTCGGACAGGGCTTCAGGCTTGGGCACGTTCGTGACGTGCTTGATGTTGGGGCTCATGACGATCTCGCCGGGAGCCGGGATGTCCGCAGCCTGGACGGGTGCCGTGACACCAACGCACGCGACGAACGCCGCTACCAGGATGAGGGCTTTGCGGGGGGCTAACACCAGACCTCCAATAAAGGGGGCATAAATCTACGCAATCCTCACCCCCTCCCGGCCCCAACGACCAGCGTCCAACATGTCAAATTTTGTTGCGATTCGACCTCTTTCATTTAGTACGGTTTTCACCTAGAGTGCGCATGCTGTACCCCGTTCAGTCAGGAGGCTGAGTGCGCGCTGCGCTCGTCGTCGTCGTGACCCTTGCCGCCGCCCTCTCGGGTTGCAGCTCCGACACGACCCCGCAGGCCCCGCGGGCCGGCTCGTCGGCGCCGGTGATCGCGCCCGGACGCCCGGGCGAGCAGGCCAGGACCCTCTCCCCCGGGGAGGCAGCCACCGCCGTCCCCTCGGCCACCGCCAACGCCGCGGACGTGAAGTACGTCCAGGACATGATCCTCCACCACCGGCAGGCCGTGGACATGGCGCTGCTCGCCCCGAACCGCGCCGAATCCGCCAGGCTCAAGGGCCTGGCCGACCGGATCCAGGACGTGCAGGGCCCCGAGATCCAGTACATGACCACCTGGCTGCGGGAGCAGGAGCAGACCGTGCCCGACCACCACGGCCGCCACCAGAGCATGCCGGGGATGGCCACGCCCGAGCAGATCGAGGCGCTGAGGGCGGCCCAGGGCAAGGAGTTCGACCGGATGTTCCTGCAGCTCATGATCAACCACCATCTGGGCGCGATCGAGATGTCGAAGCAGGTGCTGACCGGCGGGGCGCACATCAAGATCGAGGAGCTGGCCACCGACGTCAGCGTGGAGCAGGCGGCCGAGATCCGCCGGATGCAGGAGATGCAGGCCACCCCCTGATCCGCCCCATCCCCTGATCCGCCCCACCCGCTGAGCCGCCCGACGTCCGATTCCTGCAAGCCGCGGCCGGAGCACCCGGCATAGTGTCGCGGGCATGAGCACGAACCTCCATCCAGGAGAGCCCGGCTACGACGAGAACCGGCTGGGGCTGAACCGGGCGGCGGGCGACTCCCGCCCCGCCTGCGTGGTCGCCGCCGCGGGCGAGCGGGACGTGGTCGCCGCGGTGCGGCTGGCCGCCGAGCGGGGGCGGCCGGTGGGCGTCATGGCCACCGGGCACGGCCCGGCGGTGGCCGCCGACGGCGCCGTGCTGGTCAGCACGCGCCGGATGGACGCCGTGACGGTGGACCCGGCTGCCGGGACCGCGTGGGTCCAGGCGGGCGCCCGATGGGAGCAGGTGCTGGAGCGCACGACCCCGCACGGGCTGGCCCCGCTCAACGGATCGAGCCCGCATGTCGGAGCCGTCGGCTACACGACGGGCGGCGGCGCGGGCCTCCTCGGCCGCCGCTACGGCTTCGCCGCCGACCACGTACGCCGCCTGCGGCTCGTCACCGCAGACGGCCGGCCGCGCGAGGTGACGGCCGGGTCGGAGCCCGACCTGTTCTGGGCGGTCCGCGGCGCCAAGGACAACTTCGGCCTGGTCGTGGACATGGAGATCGACCTGTTCCCGATCTCGGAGCTGTACGGGGGCGGGTTGTACTTCCCCGGCGAGGCCACCGCCGAGGTGCTGCACGCCTACGCCGCGTGGAGCCGCCGGATGCCCGAGGAGATGGCCTCCTCGGTGCTCCTGATCGGCGCCCCCGACGTGCCGGGCCTGCCCGAGCCGCTGCGCGGCCGGTTCTTCGTCCATGTCCGCATCGCCTACAGCGGCGACGTGGCGGAGGGCGAGTTCCTCGTCCGGCCCCTGCGCGACCTGCGGCCCACGCTGCTGGACACGGTACGGAAGCTGCCCTACGCACAGGTGGGGTCGATCCATCACGATCCGGCCGGCGAGCCGTACGTCGCCCTTGACCGGAACGTGCTGCTGCGCGAGCTGACGCCGGAAGCCGTCGAGACCGTCGCCGCCCTGGCCGGGCCCGGGTCGCCCTTCGTCACCGAGCTGCGCCAGTTCGGCGGCGCGTACGCGCGGGCGCCACGGGTGGCCAACTGCGTCGGAGGGCGCGACGCGGCGTACTCGTTGTTCACCGGCGTCGTGCCGGAGGCCGGGGCGCTGCGCCGCCGCGACGAGCTGCTGACCCGCCTGCGCCCGTGGAGCACCGGCGGCACGAACCTCAACTTCGCCGGCGTCGAGGACTCCGCCCCCGCCCGCGTGGCAGCCGCCTACACCCCCGCCGACCACGCCCGCCTCACCGCGCTCAAGGCCCGCTACGACCCGCGCAACCTGTTCCGGATCAACTTCAACATCCCGCCATCGCACGAAGGAGGGGCCCCGTGACCTCGAACCTCACCGACCTGCTCAACGTCGGCCGCGCCGTGGCCGCCCGCTTCGAACGCATCGGCATCACCCGCGTCGACCAGCTCCACGGCCGGGACCCGCTCGACCTGTACGAGCGGATCTCGGCCGCCGGCGGCAAGCGGGAGGACCCGTGCCTGCTCGACACCATCATGTCCGCCGTACGCCAGGCCGAGGGCGGGCCTGCACTCCCGTGGTGGCACTACACCCCCGAGCGCAAGCGCCTGCTCGCGGAGCGGCAGACGCCCTGAGGCGCCCCGCAGGGTCATCGCAGCGGGCGGAAGAAGGCCCGGATGTCCTCGACGAGCAGCTCGGGCGCCTCCATCGCGGCGAAGTGGCCGCCCCGGTCGAACTCCGACCAGTGCACGACGTGGTGCTCGCGCTCGGCGATCCGGCGCACCCCGCCGTCCCCGGGGAAGACGGCCACGCCGTGCGGCAGCGCCGAGTACTCGGCCACCGCGCCCCAGCCCTTCTGCCCCTCCTTGTAGAGCCGGGCGGCCGAGGCCGCGGTGCCGGTGAACCAGTAGATGCTCACGTCGGTGAGCAGCTCGTCGCGGTCCACCGCGTCCTCGGGCAGGTCGCGGGCCGGATCGGTCCATTCCTTGAACTTCTCCACGATCCACGCGAGCTGGCCCGCGGGTGAGTCGTGCAGCCCGAACGCGAGGGTCTGCGGCCGGGTGGCCTGGATGATCGCGTAACCGGCCCTGTCCTGGTCCTGGTACTGGTCGAGGCGGGCCAGCTCGGCGGGCGTGAGCTCGGCCAGCTCGGCGGGGTCGCCGGTGGGGAACCCGAGCGCGCCGTTGACGTGCACGCCGACCACGTTCTCCGGGGCGGCGCGGCCGAGCATCGGCGAGATGACCGAGCCGCTGTCGCCGCCCTGGGCGCCGTAGCGCCGGTAGCCGAGCCGGTCCATGAGCCGCGCCCACGCCCGCGCGACCCGCTCCAGGTCCCAGCCGGTCTCGGTGGTGGGCCCCGAGAAGCCGAAGCCGGGGATCGACGGGGCGACGACGTGGAAGGCGTCGGAGCGGTCGCCGCCGTGTGCCGCCGGATCGGTGAGCGGGCCGATGACGTTCATGAACTCGGCGATCGAGCCGGGCCAGCCGTGCGTGATGATCAGCGGCAGCGCGTCGGGCTCGGGCGAGCGGACGTGCAGGAAGTGGATGTTCTGGCCGTCGATCGGGGTCGTGAACTGCGGGAAGGCGTTCAGCCTGGCCTCGGCGGCCCGCCAGTCGAAGCCGGTGCGCCAGTACTCGGCCAGCGTCCTCGCGTAGCTGGTGGGGACCCCGTAGGACCAGCCCACCCCGGGCAGCTCGTCCGGCCAGCGGGTCGCCGCCAGCCGGGCGTGCAGGTCGTCAAGCTGCGCCTGCGGGATGTCGATGCGGAAGGGACGAATGCGCGCGTCGTTGTTCATGTCGACCATGCTAGGAACGACCTAGGACAACTTCGGTCCTAGGATGGACGTCATGTTGGAGACCTCGGCGCGGCTGCTGCGGCTGCTCTCTCTGTTGCAGACCCCTCGCGACTGGCCGGGCGCCGAGCTGGCCGAACGGCTCGGCGTCTCGCCCCGCACGGTGCGCCGTGACATCGACCGGCTGCGCGAGCTCGGCTACACCGTGCACGCCACCGCGGGCGCGCCCGGCTACCGGCTCGGCGCCGGCGCCGGGCTCCCGCCGCTGCTGCTCGACGACGACGAGGCCGTCGCGGTCGCCATCGGCCTCGGCACCGCCGCCGTCTCGGGCGTGGCGGGCATCGAGGAGACCTCGCTGCGCGCCCTCACCAAGCTCGAACAGGTTCTCCCGTCCCGGCTGCGGCACCGCGTCGGCAACCTGCGGTCGGTCACGGTCCCGCTGGCCGGGTCCACGGCCGCGGAGGTGGACCCGGCCGTGCTCACCGCGATCGCCGCGGCCGTGCGCGACCGGGAGAGCCTGCGCTTCGGCTACCGCTCCCACGACGGCGCCGAGGACGTCCGCACCGCCGAGCCGTACCGGCTGGTCAGCTCGGGCCGCCGCTGGTACCTGGTGGCGTGGGACACCGGCCGGGCCGGCTGGCGCACGTTCCGCGTCGACCGGCTGCGCCTGCACACCCCCAACGGGCCCCGCTTCACGCCCCGCCGGCCGC
The DNA here is from genome assembly GCF_024172165.1 of Nonomuraea thailandensis. Lineage (GTDB taxonomy): Bacteria > Actinomycetota > Actinomycetes > Streptosporangiales > Streptosporangiaceae > Nonomuraea > Nonomuraea thailandensis. The sequence continues at coordinate 8,709,951 of NZ_JAMZEB010000002.1, forward strand.
CCGGTGACGATCTCGTCCGCTACGTCTCCGAGCGGATCTCCGTCGACCCCTACCGCTATCGCGGCCGGTTCACCGTGCACGCTCCCGCCGGCGTGGTCGCCGCCCGGATGCCGCCGACGATGGCGGTGGTGGAGCCAGCCGGTGACGACGCGTGCGTCCTCAGCACCGGGTCGAACTCCCTGGACGAGCTGGCCATGTGGGTCGCGCAGCTCGGGGTGCCGTTCGAGGTGCACGAGCCGCCCGAGCTCGTCCGGCACATCGCCGGCCTCGGCGCCCGCCTCGCCGACGCGGCCCGCCCGGCTCCTGCGTGAGCCCTCAGGAGCCCATCCGCCAGGAGTGCAGGTACTCCTCCTGCTCGGCCGTCAGCAGATCGATGCCAATGCCGGTGGCGGCGAGCTTGAGCCTGGCCACCTCGTGATCGATCTCCTCCGGCACGTCGTACACGCCGGGCGCGAGGTTCGCCCGCTCGCCGACGAGCCACGCCACCGCGAGCGCCTGCGCCGAGAACGACATGTCCATGACGGCCGCCGGATGCCCCTCGGCGGCGGTGAGGTTGACCAGCCGGCCCTCGGCCAGCAGCAGCAGCCGCCGTCCGTCGGGCATCACGTACTCGTCGGTGTTGGGCCGCACGCCCCTGTGCACCTCGTGGGCCATCTCGTCCAGGCCCCGCACGTCGATCTCCACGTCGAAGTGCCCCGCGTTGGCCAGGATGGCGCCGTCCTTCATCACCGACAGGTGCTCGGCCCTGATCACGTCGCGGTTGCCCGTCACCGTGACGAACAGGTCGCCGAGCAGCGCCGCCTGCGCCATCGGCCGCACCTCGTATCCCTGGAGGGTCGCGTCCAGCGCCTTGACGGCGTCGATCTCGGTCACGATCACCCGCGCCCCGAACCCCTTGGCCCGCTCGGCCACCCCGCGCCCGCAGAAGCCGAACCCGGCCACGACCACGGTCCGCCCGGCGAGCATGGTGTTGGTGGCCCGCATGATCCCGTCGAGCGTGGACTGGCCGGTCCCGTACCGGTTGTCGAACATGCGCTTGGTACGGGTGTCGTTCACGGCCACGACGGGGAACCGCAGCGCCTCCTCGGCCGCCATCTGCCGCAGCCGGATGATCCCGGTCGTGGTCTCCTCGCAGCCGCCGGTGACCCCGTCGAGCAGGTCCGTCCGCTCGGTGTGCAGGATGTTCACCAGATCGCAGCCGTCGTCCAGCACGAGCTCCGGGGCCAGGTCGAGCGCCTGGTGGATGTGCCGGTAGTAGGTCGCCCGATCGACCCCGGCGCGGGCGTGCACCGCGATCCCGTAGCTTCTGAGCGCCTCGGCGACGTCGTCCTGCGTGGAGAGGGGATTGGAGGCGGCCAGCGCGATCTCGGCCCCGCCCGCCTTCAGCGCCCCCAGCAGCACCGCGGTCTCCGCCGTGACGTGCAGGCAGGCCGCGATCCTCAGCCCGTCGAGCGGCCGTTCGAGCGCGAACCGCTCACCGATCGCCGTGAGCACCGGCATCGAGCGGGCGGCCCAGGAGATCTGCCGCTCACCGCTTTCACTGAGGTCCATGGCCAACCTTAAACCGAAGAGGACGGCCAGGGTCACGCTCGTCACGGCGCCCGGTCCGTGATCCTTCACGACCGGCCATGACAGACCGGGGTGGCGTCGGCGCGTGCGGGTGACCTGGCCCGCCGTAACAGATGGAAAAGCCCCGAGAGGCGAGTAGCAACCTCTCGGAGCTGTTCGCGGCAGAGATCTAGTACCGGTAGTGGTCCGACTTGTACGGGCCCTCGACGTGGACGCCGATGTAGGCGGCCTGCTCCTTGGACAGCTCGGTGAGCTTCACGCCCAGGGCGTCGAGGTGCAGGCGGGCGACCTTCTCGTCCAGGTGCTTGGGCAGCGTGTACACGCCGATCGGGTACTCGGAGGTCTTGGCGAAGAGCTCGATCTGCGCGATCACCTGGTTGGTGAACGAGTTGGACATGACGAAGCTGGGGTGGCCGGTCGCGCAGCCCAGGTTCATCAGGCGGCCCTCGGCGAGGACGATGATCGAGTGCCCGTCGGCGAAGACCCACTCGTCGACCTGCGGCTTGATGGTGTTCCTGACGATGCCCTCGGTGCGGCTCAGGCCGGCCATGTCGATCTCGTTGTCGAAGTGGCCGATGTTGGAGACGATCGCCTGGTGCTTCATCTTCGCCATGTGCTCGGCGGTGATGATGTTGAAGTTGCCGGTGCAGGTGACGAAGATGTCGGCGATGCCGACGACCTCCTCCAGCGTGGTGACCTGGAAGCCGTCCATGGCCGCCTGGAGCGCGCAGATCGGGTCGATCTCGGTGACGATGACGCGGGCGCCCTGGCCGCGCAGCGCGTCGGCGCAGCCCTTGCCGACGTCGCCGTAGCCGCAGACCACGGCCACCTTGCCGCCGATCAGCACGTCGGTGGCGCGGTTGAGGCCGTCGATGACGGAGTGGCGGCAGCCGTACTTGTTGTCGAACTTCGACTTGGTGACCGAGTCGTTGACGTTGATGGCCGGGAAGAGGAGCTGGCCGTTCTTGTGCATCTCGTAGAGGCGGTGCACGCCGGTCGTGGTCTCCTCGGTGACGCCCTTGATGCTCTCGGCGATCCGGGTCCACTTCTTGTCGGCGCCGACCGTGCGGGTGAGCAGGTCGATGATGACGTGCCACTCCTCCGGGTCCTCGGCCGTGGCGGGGGGCACGGCGCCGGCCTTCTCGTACTCGGCGCCCTTGTGCACCAGGAGGGTGGCGTCGCCGCCGTCGTCGAGGATCATGTTGGGGGCGTCGCCGTCAGGCCAGGTGAGCGCCTGCTCCGTGCACCACCAGTACTCCTCCAGCGTCTCGCCCTTCCAGGCGAACACCGGGACGCCCTGCGGGTCGTCCACCGTGCCGTTGGGGCCGACGACGACCGCGGCGGCGGCGTGGTCCTGGGTGGAGAAGATGTTGCAGCTCACCCAGCGCACCTCGGCGCCGAGGGCCACGAGGGTCTCGATGAGGACGGCCGTCTGGATCGTCATGTGCAGGGAGCCCATGATCTTCGCGCCGCGAAGGGGCTGGGAGGCCGCGTACTCCTTGCGGACCGACATGAGGCCGGGCATCTCGTGCTCGGCGAGCCGGATTTCCTTACGGCCGAAGTCGGCAAGTGAAAGGTCTGCGACCTTGAAGTCCATCGGGTTTCCCCTCGCGTCACGGATGGTTGTCGCCGACGAGTCTAGGCGGCGCTCCTACGGGGATGCACCTCATGGAGGGCTAACCTGACGTAAGAATGTAAGAATGCGCATCACGGAAGCAGCCAAGCGGCTCGGCATGTCCCCACGAATGCTCCGATACCGGGAGGCACTCGGCCTGCTCCCACCGGTGCGCGAGCAAGGGGCGCACCGGCGCTTCGGGCCCGACGAGCTGGCCGCCGTGGCTCAGGGCGTGGAGCTGGAGAAACAGTTCGACGTGTCGCCGGCGGAGCTGGCGTTCGCGCTGCGGGTGCTGAGCGAGCCGGCGGTGGCGGCCGCCGTACGCGACCTCGGGATCCGCATCGGGCGCATCCAGGTGCCTCGCCGCGCCCTGGACTTCGAGAAGGAGAAGGCCCTGCGCCTGCTCCGCCCGCCGAACGGCGTCCGCTGAACGCCCACCGGACGACGCCCGCCGGACGACGCCCGCCGGACGACGCCCGCCGGACGGGCGGCGGGCCGCCGCCCGTCCGGCCGGGTCAGCCGGTGGCGGAGGTGCTCTTGAGGCGGTCCAGATCCGGCTCCAGGTAGATCACCCGGGCGATCGGCACGGCCTGCCTGATCCGCCGCTCGGCCTCGTCGATGCCGTGCGCGACCTCGGCCGCCGTGTCGTTGTGCTCGACCGCGATCTTCGCGGCCACCAGCAGTTCCTCCGGGCCCAGGTGCAGCGTGCGCATGTGGATGACGCGCGAGACCTCGGGCGCGCCTTCGAGCGCGACCCTGATCTGGTTCTCCACGTCGGGCGAGGCGCCCTCACCGACGAGCAGCGACTTGGTCTCGATGGCGAGCACGACCGCGATCACGGCCAGCAGCACGCCGATCATCAGGGTGCCGATGCCGTCCCAGACGCCGTCGCCGGTGATGACCGCCATCGTCACGCCGAACAGCGCGAAGATCAGGCCGAGCAGCGCGCCCAGGTCCTCCAGCAGGATGACCGGCAGCTCGGGGGACTTGGAACGGCGGATGAACGACACCCACGACTGCTTGCCGCGGACGGCGTTCGACTCGATGATCGCCGTACGGAACGAGAACGTCTCGGCGATGATCGCGAAGATCAGCACCGCGAACGCCCAGATGGGCGCCTCCACCTTGTGCGGGTCGGAGATCTTGTGCACGCCCTCGTAGAGGGAGAAGGCCGCGCCGATCGTGAACAGCACCACGGCCACCACGAAGGCGTAGAAGTAACGCTCGCGCCCGTAGCCGAACGGGTGTTCCTTCGTCCTGGCCCTGGCCGCCCGCTTGCCGCCGACCAGCAGCAGCACCTGGTTGCCGGAGTCGGCGACCGAGTGGATGCCCTCCGCGAGCATCGAGGAGGACCCGGTGAAGAACGCTGCCACGAATTTGGCCACGGCAATGGACAGGTTCGCGGCCAATGCCGCAATGATCGCTTTAGTTCCGCCGCTCGCGCTCACCGGTCTACTCCAGTCATAAAGATCACCTACAAAGGCCCGATAGGGGATCCTATTGGGAAATCCTTGCCTTTACCTCAGTGATCGCTGACACAGGGGTCGGGTCGATGTCATAACCCAGCGCCAGATAGGTGCTCGCATAGTCGCCGAGCCCGATGAGGCTCGCCATTCGCTCCAGCGGATGCACCCCGTCGGCCGTCAGCTCGGTGACCGGCACGTCGCGCTCGCGGGCCAGCCGCAGCGACGCCTCGCGTCGCCGCGTCACCTGAGGGTGCTCCTCCACATCGCGCAGGACGACGAGCCTGAGAGTGCGGCCCGCCGTGTCGGCGAAGATGTCACGCTCGGCCATGGGCCCGTCGAGGGTCGCCACCTGGTGGTGGTCGGCCTCGGGCAGCTCGCCGTGGATGGCGGGATATTTCGCGTTCGCACCGAGCTGGCAGACCAGCCGGTACGCCGCCACGGACGCCGCCGGAGACGACCCCCAGATCATCGGCACGCTCTCGGCCAGGTCCATCGCCAGCGACTTGCCCGGGTTGACGAACGACTCGCTCGACGGGCGGCACCGGTTCGCCAGGTCCTCCAGCGACCTGGCCACCCGCTCGAACAGGCCGGCCTCCACGGACACCAGCCGCAGCGCCGCCGCCGCCACGATCGGGGGAATGCTCAGCAGCCACAGGTTGGCCCTGGACTGGCCGGTGACCGGCACCGGCACGTAGACGGCCGACGCCTGGGTGGCGATGGCCTCCAGCGGGGTGCCGGGAGCGCCGACGCCGAGCAGCGTGCAGCCGCGCCGCACCGCCTGGGTGGCGACCGACAGCGTCTCCTCGGTGGTGCCCGAGCCGGAGACGGCGATGACCAGGTCGGTGGCCCCCACCCAGCCGGGGAGCTGGTAGGAGCGCAGCGTCACGATCGGCAGCGGCGCGCCGTTGCCCACGACCGCCGCCAGGATGTCGCCGGCGATGGCGGAGCCGCCCATGCCCGCGACCACGATGGCACGCGGGCGCCCGTGGTCGGCCAGGCGATCGAGCCGCGCCTCGACGGCGGTGCGGTAGCCGGTGCGTACGTGCGCCGCGGAGGCCGCGACGGCCGGGAGCATGCCGCCAGGGTCGCCCTCACCGAGGTGACGCTGGTCGTCAAGCCGCTCCGGCTCCCAGGTCACGGCTTCCTGGCCTCGTCGACGAGCAGGACGGGAATGTCATCCCGGACCGGGTAGATCAGGCCGCAGCCGGTGCAGGCGAGCTCCTCCGCCTCGTTCTCGGCCCGCAGCGGCGCCTTGCACGCCGGGCAGGCGAGGATCTCCAGCAGCCAGTCGTCGATCTTCAATCTGACACCTTTCCCACAATGGCGAGGACCTCGTCCCTGATCGCCGTCATCTTGCTCTCGTCGGCCGCCTCGGCGTTCAGCCTGAGCAGCGGCTCGGTGTTGGACGCCCGCAGGTTGAACCACCAGTCGGGCCCGCTCACGGTCAGCCCGTCGAGCTCGTCGAACTCCCCGCGCCCGGCGAACGCCTCCCGCACCCGCCGCAGCGCCTCCGCCTGGTCGGAGACCGCGCTGTTGACCTCGCCGGAGGCGTGGTAACGCGAGTAGGCCGCCACGACCTGCGACAGCGGCCGCTCCTGCTCCCCCAGCGCGGCCAGCACGTGCAGGGCGGCCAGCATCCCGGAGTCGGCGAACCAGAAGTCCCTGAAGTAGTAGTGGGCCGAGTGCTCGCCGCCGAACACCGCGCCCGACCTGGCCATCTCGGCCTTGATGAACGAGTGGCCCACCCGTGTGCGCACCGGCACGCCACCGTGCTCGCGCACGATCTCCGGCACGCCGAGCGAGGTGATCAGGTTGTGGATGATCGTGGAGCCGGGGTACTTGGCCAGCTCGCGCACCGCGACCAGGGCCGTGATCGCCGACGGCGAGACCGACTCGCCCCGCTCGTCGATCACCCAGCACCGGTCGGCGTCGCCGTCGAAGGCGAGCCCGAGGTCGGCGCCGCTGTCGACGACCGCCCGCTGCAGATCGACGAGGTTCTGGGGCTCCAGCGGGTTGGCGTCGTGGTTGGGGAAGGCGCCGTCGAGCTCGAAGTAGAGGGAGGTCAGCTCGATCGGCAGGCCCTCGAACACGGCGGGGACCGTGTGGCCGCCCATGCCGTTGCCCGCGTCCACGACGACCTTCAGCGGCCTGATGGCGCTCAGGTCGACCAGCCCGCGCAGGTGGTCGGCATAGCCCTGGAGCAGGTCCTTCTCGATCACGGAGCCGCCGGGCGCGGCCGTCGTCCCGACCAGCTCCGCCGCCCTGTCGCGGATCTCCGTCAGCCCCGTGTCGCCGCCGATCGGCACCGCGCCCGACCGGCACATCTTCATGCCGTTGTAGCGGGCGGGGTTGTGGCTGGCGGTGAACATCACCCCGGGCAGCCCCAGGCTGCCGCTGGCGTAGTAGAGCAGGTCGGTCGAGCCCAGCCCGGCGTGCACCACGTCGGCACGGCGCGAGCGGGCGCCCCTGATGAAAGCCTCCGCCAGCAGCGGGGACGACTCGCGCATGTCATGCGCGACCACCACCGACCGGGCCCCTGTCACCTCGACGAACGCCGCCCCCACGGCCTCGGCGGTCGGCTCGTCCAGCTCGTCGGGCACCACCCCGCGAACGTCGTACGCTTTGAAGATCTTGGCGAGGTCGCCCACTCTCCAGCTCCGCCCCTCGGTCGTTTCCGCCCTACAGGACGAGCCTACCGGTCGCGGTGCTGCTGGGCCGATCTCAGAACACGCAGGTGCCCGCGGCGGCTCACCTCGACGCCCTGGCCGACCGGCTCGCCGCCACCGGAGGACGTGGGCCGCGCCGCCTCCCTGACCGCGTTGGCCAGCGCTTCGAGATCGTCGGAGCTGGGCGAGGCGCCGTCCGTCGGCAGCCGCACCACCTCCCAGCCGCGGGGGGCGGTCAGCCGCTCGGCGTGTTCGGCGCACAGGTCATAACAGTGTGGCTCCGCGTACGTCGCCAGAGGGCCGAGAACAGCGGTCGAGTCGGCGTATACGTACGTGAGCGTGAAGACGGCAGGCTGGCTGCAGGCGGTGCGGGAACAGCGGCGGACGGGGCTCACGGAGGGACCGTATCTGGTAAGAGTGCGAGGCGCCACTACCTGAGCGCTCTTAACGAGCGTGTCGCCACAATTCGGACACCTGTCGCAGCGTTTCCACCCACATGCCCCGAACCCTCCTCCCCTTCCCCCGGCACCGCCCTCCCCGGCTTCCCCACCTCGCGACCTGCCCAATCCTCCGCACCACCTCGATCTTGCCCGCACCGCTCCCGCGGATCCGGGAGGCAGGCCCGTGCCATCGCCGCGATCTCCCCAGGGCGGCGCTCCAGGGCATCGGGGAAGCGGCCCCGTACACTTGCACACGTGATACCCAAGCGCGGTCCCCGACGGCGCGATCGCCACGGTCGCGGTCTCCGCGGCCCGCTCGCTCCCTCCCACGTCCCCATGGCCAAGTCCCGCAGCGAACGCTTCGACGACCTGGTGCTCGACGCGGTGGACCGCCTCAGGCCCCGCTGGGAGAGACAGCTGTCGGCGGTGGAGTTCGCGGTGGAGGACGTCCCGCCGCTGAGCGAGCTGGGCGACGGCCCCCGGCTCAACTCCGAGCCGATCCCCTTCGGCCGCGCGGACGCCGCCACCGGCCAGTCCCCCGCCTCCATCGTGGTGTACCGCCGGCCGCTGGAGGCCCGCGCCCGCGACCGGGACACCCTGGGCGCGATGGTGCACGACACGGTGGTGGAGCAGGTGGCCACCCTGCTGGGCCTGACCCCGGAAACCGTCGATCCCGGCTACGACGACCGCCGCTAGCCCCGATCCTCTCCGGTCCGCAGCGATGAGTTCTGGACGAACCACGAGTCCACCTCAGCGAGCAGACGACAGGAGACTCAACATGGGCGAGCAAGCCAGCACCGCGATCACCGGCATCAGGACCGTCGGCGTCCCCGTCACCGATCAGGACCGTGCCGTCGCGTTCTACGTGGACGTCCTGGGCCTGGACAAACGCTTCGACGCCCCGGTCGAGCAGCTCGGCGGGCGGTGGATCGAGGTGGCGCCTGCGGGGGCCGCGACCACGATCGCACTCGTCCCCGCGGGCCCGGACGCGAAGCCGGGTGTCGAGACGGGGATCAGGCTCACGGTGGCGGACGCGGCGGCGCTGCACGAGAAGCTGGTGGAGCACGGCGTGGAGGTGGGCGAGTTGCTGCGCTGGCCGGGCGTGCCGCCCATGTTCGGCCTGCGCGACCCGGACGGGAACGGGCTGGAGGTCGTGGAGTAGGGGCGCTCCGCGCTCTCGTACGCGATGGGCGAGCAGCCGGGCGACGAGGCGAACGACCTGGAGCCCGACGCGGCACGTCCCGCGCGGTGAGCCGCCGCCCCGCGGCATGACGAGGGGCCCCTCCGCGGGCGGCGCGAGCCCGCCGCCCGCGGAGGGGCCCTGTCGCCTGATCGTCGGATCAGAGCGCGAGACAGCCCACGAGCGGGACTTCCGGCGGAACGACCACGGCACCGGCGGGGTCGGCGGCCGTGCCGGTGGCGCAGTTGGCCATCAGCACCGGATCCATCTTCTGGACCGACTCCAGGACCGCGACCTTGGCGGGATCGACCACGGCGTGTGCGGCCGTGGCGGGCAGGACCAGCCCGGCGGCAGCGGCGATCACCCCGGCGACGGCGATCCTACGGGGGGATGTCTGCACGAGAACCTCCTCGAAGTGGCTTTCGGACTATCACCCTCTGCCACCACGTCACCGTGACACAAGGTAGCGGATAGTTACGATGAGTTATCTTCGCCGACCTGCATCTCTGGCCACACCGGCCACTTTCGGCCCCTCGGATGACGGTTGACGCGGGCCCGTGGGCGTCTCACCATGAACATAGGTTCATGAACATAGGTTCATAGAGGAGGGAGCGCGATGGGCACGATCGTCAACGCCGAGCAGGCGCAGGCGTGGAACGGGTACGAGGGCCGGCACTGGGCCGACAACCACGACCGGTACGACGCCACGAACAGCGGCTTCAACGAGGCCCTGCTGGAGGCGGCCCGGATCGGGGAGCACGACCGGGTGCTCGACCTCGGCTGCGGCAACGGGCAGATCACCAGGCTCGCCGCCCGCGGCGCCCAGCACGCCGTCGGGGTCGACCTGTCGAAGCCGATGCTGGAGCGGGCCCGCACGGTGGCCACCGCCGAGGGCGTCCCGAACGTCACCTTCGAGTGGGGCGATGTCCAGGTCCACCCGTTCGAGCCGGGCTCGTTCGACGTGGCGGTCAGCCGGTTCGCCGTGATGTTCTTCGGCGATCCGGTCGCCGCGTTCGGCAACGTCGCGAGGGCGCTGCGGCCTGGCGGCCGACTGGCCTTCGTGACGTTGAAGGACCCGGGCGGCACCGACCTGGGCGCGGTCCTGGCCGCCATCGGCGGGCTCCTGCCCGGCCGGCGGCCGGCCTCCACGCCGGATCGGTCGGGCCCGCTCTCCCTCGCCGACCCCGACCGGATCCGTGAGGTGCTCACGGGGGCGGGCTTCGGCGACATCACGGTGACACCCGTGGAAGCCATGGCCGAGATGGGCAGGAACGCCTCGGACGCGGCCGAGTTCCTCAGCGGCTGGGGCCCCGTCCGGCACCACCTCGCCGGCGCCGGCCCGGCCCCGGTCCGCGCGGCCCTGGAGGCCGCGTTCCGTGACTTCGAGGACGGGGACGCCGTCCGCGTCCGCACCACCGCCTGGCTGGTACGGGCCGGGCTCTGAGCAGGCGTACGGCGTCGCGCCCTACCTCGGTACGGTGTCCTGGTGTCACCGAGAAAAGCGCCGGCACTCCACGGAACCGACCTCAGCCTGCGGGAACACCTGGTCGCCACGGCCGAACGCCTGATCGCCGAACGCGGCACCACCGGTCTGACCGTCCGCGCCATCGCCCGCGAGGCCGGCGTGGCCGACGGGGTGCTCTACAACCACTTCGCCGACAAGGAGGAACTGCTGGCGCTCGCCGTGCGCGCCCACGTCCGCACGGTGGGGCGGGGCATGGGCGCGCTGCCCAGCCCCGGCCACGGTTCCGTCCGGGAGAACCTGCGGGCCCACGTCCTGTACGGCATCGCCTTCCACAAGGCGGTGCTGCCGGCCTTCGCCGGGCTGATCGACCGGCCGAAGGTCCTCGACGCGTTCGCCGCCGGCGGTGTGCCCGGGGAGGACTGGCGTGATCGGCTCCGTGGATATCTGCAGGGCGAGGTCGAGCTGGGGCGGCTCGCGGCGGACGCGAGGGTCGACGCGGCCGTGGCGATGATCGTCGGGGTGTGTCACGAGACGGTTCTCACGGGGCTGCTGTACGGCTCCTCCGACTCTCAGGAGGTGACCGTCGAGTTCGTCGACGACCTGGTGGGCGTCGTGCTGGACGGCGTCGGGGGTGCGCGGGCCTGAACCGCGTCCGGGAGTGAAGCGGCGGCCGGGATCGCCACGGTCCGCGATGCTGCGGACATGCTCCGTCACGGGGTCCGGCTGCGGCGCGGCGGCGAGCAGAGGTCCCCTACAGGGCGAGCCGCCGGAGGTGGTGGACCGCGCCCGGTTCAGGGGGCGACCACGTCGTACGTGTGCGCCAGGGGTGGGAGCATCGTGAACATCCGGGCCGGGGCCAGGGGCTGGGTGGTCAGGAGGACGCCGGTTCGCCGGCGTTCCTCCACCAGCCTGCCGCCGTACACCTCCCCCGCCACCGGCGTGACCACCACCGCGAAGTCCCCCTTCGCCGTCAGTTTCACCGCCCGCGTCCGCCCGGCCGGCACCTCCACGTCGAACGGGGCCTGCGCCGTCCCCTTCCCCGGCACCACCTGCACCCGCACCTTGCCGGGCTGGGCGCCGAGCGCCGTCAGCAGCAGTTGTGAGCCCGTGGCGTTGCGGGCGACGGCGCTGCCCAGGGCCAGGGACGGGGTGCCGGCGGTGAAGGCGACGTCCGAGCGTTCTCCCGTGCCGGTGGCGATCAGGCCGGCGACGATCGGGGTCGGGGAGGTGAGGACCAGGGCGGCGGCGGAGCCGGCCACGCCTGTGGTGACGTCCAGGGCGGTCACGCTGTTCGCCGGGACGTCCAGCGTCTCCCGGCCCTTCATCGCGAACTGCGCGTCCGCGGTCACCGCCTTGATCTCCACGACGGCGTCGGTCTCGCCGGGGGCCGCGACGAGGAGCCTGCGCAGGCCGCCGCCTCCGGGGACGCCCGGTACGACCACGCGGGTGGACGGCGGGGCCGCCGCGGGGAGCCAGTCCACGCCGCCCGTCTCCGGCGTCGCCCTGGCCGCGACGGCGACGCGGCCGAACGTGGTGGTGACGCTCACGGCCATCACGTCGGCCGACGGCGCCAGGGTCTTCAGGTCGATCTCCCTGTGCTCGCCCGGCGCGATCTCCAGGCCGAGGCCGGCTTCGCTGGAGATCCGGCCCTCCGCCGCGTACACCTGCACGTCCGCCAGCGCGGGCGCCTTGTCGGCGTTCGTGAGGTGCAGGCGTACGTCGGCGTTCGCCGGGCCGGGGCCCAGCAGCCAGGTCTCGGGGGCGGGCTCCGTGCAGCGGACTCCGGCCAGGCCACGCGCGGCGCCCGCGGTGGCGCGGGTCAGGTAGCCGGCCTCCAGGCCGCCGGGGCCCTTGGTCACGTACGGCTTGCCGTTCTCCATGGTCTCGCCGTTGAGCGTGCCCGGCAGGTACACGTTGACCTGCTCCCCCTTCGTCCCCGGGCACACCGCGGTGACCGACTCCACGGCGACCTTGCGCGGCTGAGCGGGGGCGGGCGGGGTGACGGCGGGCCTGGTGACGTACGCGATGCCGTACATGGCCGCCAGGGACACGACGACCAGCACCAGCAGGCCGAACCTGTTGTCCACGAACCTCTTCATCGCGCACCCGCCACGTCCGGGAGCCGGGTTCCCGCCGCCCGCATCACGCACCCGCCAGTGCCACGGCGGGCGGGGTGTCGGCGGGTTCGGGCCGGCTGCGGCCAGGTGATGCCAGGAGGGCGGCCACCAGCAGCAACGCCCCCTGCGCCCACAGCCACACCGTGTGCAGGACGCTCACCGGCTCGACGGGGACGCGGGTGACCGGCTCGGCCAGGCGCCACAGGCCGCCGCCCGTCTCCGACAGGCTCATGCGTTCCAGGGAGGGCTGGGAGTCGAGGGTCCTGGCCAGTTCGGGCGAGACCGGGGGCGCCACGGCGACCATCGCGATGCCCTGCGCGGCCAGCGTGGCGGCGTCGCCGCCACGACCGCCGACGAGACCCTGTACGGCGGCGCCCACCCGGTCGCGGGCCTGGGTCTCGGCGGGCAGCTCGGCCTCGCCGATCAGGGGTGTACGCCCGTGCAGCACCGCGAACCCCGTCCCCTTGATCACCAGAGTGCGTTCTCCCTGCGCCGTACGGGCGGCGGCGAGCGCGGGCAGCACGTCCCTGGCGTCGCCCACCAGAGGCCCGCGCACCCCGCCGACCACCCAGTAGCCGGCCGCCAGCAGCGGCGTGCTGAACGCCACCACCACCATCGCCGTCGCCCCCAGCCGCCGCAGCCCGCCTCCGGCGCGCAGCTCGGCGAGCCGGTGGGCGGTCAGGCCCACGAGGACCACCAGCCCTGTCCCGGCGATGGCGAGCGGCACGCCCGGCCACACCTTCGCCCCGTCGACCGTGATGCGGCTGACCAGGACGCCCGCCAGCACCCCGTACAGGGCGACGCCCCAGCCGATGGCGACGATCAGGCGCTGTCGGCGCATGAGGAGTGCGGCCAGCGCCGCCGCCACCAGGCCCGCCGTGACCCAGAACGGCGGCAGTCCCGGGCCGCCTGGGCTGAGTGCGAGCAGGGCTTCCGGGGGGAGGGACGGGTTCACCAGGGCCGGGTTGTGCAGGCCGGCCTCCAGGAGGATCCTGCCGGGATCCGTCACCAGGCCGGCCGTCCAGGGCAGGAGCAGCACCGGTGGCACGGCGAGGACGATCGCCATGGACACCAGCGCCTCACGGCTCACCCGGCCGCCCGCTCCCCCGCCTCTCCTGCTCAGGACCCCGCCCCGGGCTCGGCCTCGCCGCCCGCCGGCCCGCCCACGACGGCCGCCATCAGCGCCGGCGGGGCTGCCGGCGGGGCTGCCGGCGGCGCCGGCGCCGAAGCCAGGGCCAGGGCCGGGCACGAAGCCGGAACCAGGGTCAGGGCCAGTGGCGGGCGTGAAGCCGGAGCCCGGGCCGTGCGCGGGGGCGAAGCCGGAGCCCGGGCCGGTGGCGGGGGCGAAGCCGGAGCCGGAGCCGGTGGCGAAGGTGCCCGATGGCGTGGCAGTGTCCGAGGCGTCGGCGTCGGCCGTGGCCTGGCCGCGGCCACCGCCCGCCAGCCGCCCGAGCCCGACCGCTCCCAGCACCCCCAGCACCGCGAACAGCGGATACACCAGCGGCACGAACGCCATCCCGACCGTCAGCCACAACCCCAGCGCCCAGGCGGCCCGCCGGGCCCGCCTCCGGTCGGGAGCCAGCAGGATGATCCCGAGCAGCCAGGCGTACACGGGAAGCAGCACGAACACCACGGCCGTCCCCAGCCGCCCGCCCGAGATGGCCCCCGTGGCGACCGGCAGCAGCGCGTACGTCCCCGCCGCCCACGCCCGGGCGGGCACGGACGGGATGAGGTGCCGCGTGGCCAGGTACGCGGTCGCGCCGGCCAGCGGCACCGAGCCGAGCAGCAGCATGGAGACGGCCAGCCAGGTCTTGCCGAAGGCGAGCGTCGAGAGGGCGGCGAGCACGGCCACGTACGGCGGCGCGGGCGCGGTGGAGCCGAGCCCCACGTCGTGGAAGCCCTCCAGGTAGAACGCCCACAGCTCGGCGGCGCCGCCCGTCACCGGCACCAGCGCGCCCCCGCCGAGCCGTTCGCCGCCCAGCAGCGACCGCTCGGCCAGGAGCGAGACGACGGTCAGCGCGAACATGAGGATGACCCCGGGCCGGCCGATGAAGCGCTGGAAGGCGCCGCTGTCGGAGGGCGGGACGGCGTCCTGCTCCTCGCCGTGGGCCGCGTGGTGGTGCTGGCCGGCGGCGTCGACCGGCGCCTCGCCGGCGAGGAAGCTCTGCACCATGTCGGTGAGGCGCCGGTAGGCCGCACCCCGAGGGGTCATAAGCCGCTTTATGCGGATATATCCCTTCTTGCGGCCGTGGCTGCGGGCCCGCCGCGCCCGCAGCAGCCTGAACGGGTGCACCAGGACCGAGGCCATGGCCACGACCTCGTCCAGGGCGTTCGCGGGCTGCTTGCTGACGATGAACAGCAGCGTGCGGAAGAAGGAGCCGAGCACGTTGCGCAGCAGCGCCCACATCATCGCCATGAACGGCAGGTTCGCCATCACCACGAAGATCGCGTTGCGCCGGTCGAGGCGGCGCGGATGGTCGCCGCTCACCGTGATGCGCCGCCGCCTGCGGGCCGCCGCCTCGGCGTGCCAGGCCACGGCGGAGGTCACGTTCAGCACCTTGTGGCCGGCGTTGCGCACCCGCCAGCACAGGTCGAGGTCGTCCCTGAACAGCGGGAGGAACGGATCGAGCCCGCCCGCCTTCTCCCACACGTCCCGCCGGATCAGCATCCCGGCCGTGGACACCGACAGGACCTCCCGCGTCCCGTCGTGCTGCCCCTGGTCGAACTCGCGCGGCTCCAGCCCCGTGTCCCTGCGCCCGGTGCGGCCCACGGTGACGCCGAGCTCCAGCAGCCGCCTGCGGTCGATCCAGTCGAGCAGCTTGGGGCCGAGCACGGCGGCCTTGGGATCCTGCTCGGCCGCGACCAGCAGCATCTCCAGCGCGCGCCTGTCGGGGGCGCAGTCGTCGTGGAGCAGCCAGATCCACTCGTCGCGCCCGGCGGACGGCAGCCGGTCGAGCGCCTTGGCAACCGACTCTCCGAAACCGGTGGAGCGGGGCAGGGAGATCAGGTTACCGGGGCCGAGCGTCTGGCCCAGCAGGCCGGCCGAGCCGTCCCTGCTGCCGTTGTCGACGCCCGCCACGCGGTCCGGCCTGCGGCTCTGGTTGATCAGCGCGCGCAGGGTCTCCCCGAGCCAGCGCGCGCCGTCATGGGAGACGACGATCGCGGTGACGTAGGGACGGGACATGGGTGGGTGACTCCAGAGGGGAAGATCAGGCGGCCCCACCATACAGGTGCAAGCGGTTCAGGAGATGCGAAAAGGGTCACACGGCTTCCCGCGTGACCCCTTCCCCCCTTATCAACTACACCGCCTGGCGCTTGATCCGTCTACGCTCCCTCTCGGACAGCCCACCCCAGATGCCGAACCGCTCATCGTGCTCGAGTGCGTATTCCAGGCACTCGGCACGGACCTCGCACGATCGGCAGACCTTCTTGGCCTCTCGGGTGGAGCCGCCCTTCTCAGGGAAGAACGCCTCCGGATCCGTCTGAGCGCACAACGCACGCTCCTGCCAGCCGAGTTCTTCAGCGTCAAGCTGATCCTGTGCGATGACCGGATCGGTCACTGCACACCTCCCTGCCGCCCGCCCGCAATGGAGCCCCCCATGGACGCCTTCCTTAGTACCCACCCACGGGAAGGCGTAACAACATGGTTGTAATTACACGCGTGTGCTGCACGTGCCGTCAAGCGGCATGCAGCTATCCGGGGAAAGACCAGATCTCGCCCCGGTGTGCTCGTCATGTGATGTTCGCACCGGGCCGACGCCTGACGGGCATGGCATCGGCCTGGCTCGTTCAACGCTCTCAGCGGTCGGAACCGTACCAGGGCGGGAAAGACACCCGCCCGTGGCCCACCTTCTCTCTAGCCGTTCATTGCCGGTCCGTTACCTGCGGGGCTCGTTGGGGGTGTATATGGCTGTCGGGTCGATCGGGTCGTCTCCGGGACGGCGGTGGTCGCCGCCGTAGCCGCCGCCCAGCGACGCGGGATCGATCCGCATCGTCGACTCGCCGCCCTGCGCGTCCGCCGGCCAGCCGCCCTGCTGCTGCGCCTGCTGTGGCTGCTGCGGGGCCTGGTGGGTGGGCTGGTACTGGCCCTGCTGCGGCTCGTACCCGCCGTGCTGGGGCTGGGCCGGGGGCTGCTGCTGGGGGTGCCCGAACGGGTCGTCGTACGGCCTGTTCTGCTGGCCGCCGTACTCGGGGACGCGCAGTTCGGGCTGGGTGCCGACGTTCGACTGGTACGTCTCCGCCTGCTGGTAGGCGTCCATGAGCTGCTGCGAGCGCGGGTCGACCGGCGGATCGGGCTCCTGGTAGGCGGGCGGGGTGGCGAACTCGTGACCCGAGTAGCCCGTGAACGGCTGGCCGCCCTGCTGCTGGCCGCCCTGCTGCTGGTCGAACCCGCCCTGCTGGTCGAACCCGCCCTGCTGGTCGAACGCGCTCTGCCCGAAGTACGGCTGCTGCTGGCCGAACTGCTGGGGCTGCTGGGGCTGCTCGGCCTGCGGCGGGTACTGCACGTTCGGCGTCGTGTCGCCGGACGGGTAGGCCGGCTCGGCCGAGGCCGCGTACAGGTTGGGCTGCTCGGCCGGGGGCGCGTACGGGCTGGGCTGCTCGGCGGCGGGCGCGTACGGGTTGTCGGCGGCGGGCGCGTACGGGTTGTCGGCGGCGGGCGCGTACGGGTTGTCGGCCGGAGGCGCGTACGAGCCGGCCTGCTGCTCCGCGGGCGTGGGGAAGGGGTCGTTCGCGGCGGGCGCGTACGGGTTCGGGCTGGCCTGGCCGTACAGGTTCGGCTGGCTGTCGGCCGGGACGTACGGGGCCGGGGTGTACTCGCCGGCGGGCGGGGTGGTGTAGTCCGGGGCGGGCGCAGGGGCCGAGGGGGCCGTGTCGGCCGGAGTGTACTGGCCGAAGCCCTCGGGGGCGTAGGGCTCGGGCTGCGGCTGGTCGGAGGAGGCGGGGGGCAGCGCGCCCCTGATCTGCGGCGCCGGCTGCGGGGTGTAGGCCGCGGCCTGGGGCTCGGGCTGCTCCGGCCGGCCGCCGAAGCTGGGCGGCTGCTGTCCGTAGCCGGGGGTGGAGGGGGGCTGCTGGCCGTAGCCGGGAGTGGAGGGAGGCTGCTGGCCGTAGCCGGGGGCGGCCTGACCGTAGGCGGGGGCCGAGGGGGGCTGCTGGCCGTAGCCGGGCTGCGGGCCGGGCATCGGCTGCTGGCCCGACATCGGCTGCTGCCCGTACGCGGGCGCCGCCTGCGGGTCCTGCTGGCCGAACGGGTGGTCCTGCTGGCCGGGCATGGGCTGCTGGGGCGAGGGCTGCTGGCCGGACGGAGGCTGCTGGCCGTACGCGGCGGCGGCCTGCGGGTCCTGGTGGCCGAAGCCGGGCTGCTGTCCCGAGGGAGGCTGCTGGCCGTAGGCGGGCTGCTGGTCCTGGGGACCGCCGAACCCGGGCTGGCCCGGCGCGGGCTGCTGGCCGAAGCCGGGCTGGCCGTAGCCGGGGCCCGCCTGGGGCTGGCCCTGGGGGTTGTACTGCTGCTGGTCGAAGAACCCGGGCTGCGGGCCGAACTGGCCGTGGTACACCTGCGCGGCGGGCCGCTCCGGCAGCACCTGGGGCAGCAGGTAGACCAGGGCGATGGCGGTCAGCGCGAGGGTGGGCACGCCGAGGAGCACGTACTCGATCGTGGCGCGGGCCCCGCCTCCGGCGAACAGCCCGGCGAACAGCGCGAGCATGCCGAACACGGCGGCGAGCAGCAGCCCGGCCGCGGCGCCGTACGTGATCGGCTTCGCCTTGGCCGACGGCTCGCCCACCTTGGTGACCAGCAACACGGCACCGAGCAGCAACGCCGTCACGATCGGGCTCGTCACGCCCGAGAAGTTCGAGACCGCGCGTTCGGTGAAGGACGACGAGCCGGACGAGCCGATCAGGATGTGCCCGATCGCCAGCACCACGTTCAGCAACCCGGCGACGAGCATGACCCAGGCGGCCGGCTCCTTGAGCCGGGCAACGTCAAATTTGCTCACAAGTACCCCCATCGGACCCTTTAGCCCGAAGGGAGTTTGCCACATCACTGACTCACCTGCCGGGAGTCCCAGGAACCTCTTCCATATCAAATCGTCCAATACCTGGCAGTACACCGATGACAATAAGCTGAAAACCGGTCCCAAGCGGGCGCTGTCAGAGCCCGATGGAAGACTGGGCCGCATGCACATCGTGTCACTAGCCGGCGGCATCGGCGGCGCCCGCTTCCTCAGGGGGCTGCGCGCGACCGCACCCGACGCCTCGATCACCGTCATCGGCAACACGGGCGACGACATCACCCTGTACGGCCTGCGGGTCTGCCCCGACCTCGACACCGTGATGTACACCCTGGGCAACGGCATCGACGAGGAGCAGGGCTGGGGCCGGGCCAAGGAGAGCCACGTCGTCAAGGAGGAGCTGGCCGCGTACGGCGTCGAGCCGCAGTGGTTCGGCCTGGGCGACCGCGACTTCGCCACCCACATCGTGCGCTCGCAGATGCTGGAGGCGGGCTACCCGCTCTCGCAGATCACGCAGGCGCTCTGCGCCCGCTGGCAGCCCGGCGTGCGGCTGCTGCCGATGAGCGACGACCGCTGCGAGACGCACGTCGTGATCAAGGACGAGCGCGGCAAGCGCGCGATCCACTTCCAGGAGTGGTGGGTACGCCTGCGCGCCTCGGTGCCCGCCCAGTCGTTCGCGCTGGTCGGGGCCGACACCGCCAAGCCGGCCCCCGGCGTGCTGGAGGCCGTCGAGCAGGCCGACGTGGTGATCCTGCCGCCGTCCAACCCGGTCGTCAGCATCGGCACGATCCTTCAGGTCCCGGGCATCCGCGAGGCCCTGCTGCCCAAGACCGTGGTGGGCGTCTCCCCGATCATCGGCGGCGCGCCGGTGCGGGGCATGGCCGACGCCTGCCTGACGGCGATCGGGGTGGAGACGACCGCGCAGGCCGTGCTGGAGCTGTACGGCCCGGAGCTGATCGACGGCTGGCTGGTGGCCGAGGAGGACGCCGGGGTGGCGCTCGACGGCGTGCGCGTGCTCGCCCGCCCGATCCTCATGCACGACGCCGAGGCCGCGGCCGACATCGCGCGCAGCGCCCTCGACCTGGCCCAGGAGCTGTCCAGGTGAGCGAGGCGACCCGCATCGAAGTGATCCCCGTGACCGGCATCGGCGAGGTGCGGCCGGGCGACGACGTCGCGTCCCTGCTCGCCGGCGCCGGCCTGCTCGACGGCGACATCGTCGTGGTCACCTCCAAGATCGTGAGTAAGGCCGAGGGCCGGGTGCGGCAGGCGCCGGATCGCACCCAGGCCATCCTGGACGAGACCGAGCGCGTGGTCGCCAGGCGCGGCGACACCGTGATCTCCCAGACCAGGCACGGCTTCGTCATGGCCGCCGCCGGGGTCGACGCCTCCAACACCGAGCAGGGCACCGTGCTGCTCCTCCCGGAGGATTCCGACGCCTCGGCCAGGCGCATCAGGGCGGGGCTGGGCGGGCGCGTCGGTGTGATCGTGTCCGACACGTTCGGGCGGCCGTGGCGCAACGGGCTCACCGACGTGGCCATCGGCGCAGCCGGCGTGCTGCCGCTCGACGACTACCGCGGCACGTCCGACTCCTACGGCAACCAGCTCAGCGCCACGGTCACGGCCCTGGCCGACGAGATCGCGAGCGCGGCGGAGCTGGTCAAGGGCAAGCTCGCCGGGGTTCCGGTGGCGATCGTGCGCGGGCTGGCGCACCTGGTGACCGAGGACGACGGGCCCGGGGTCCGGCCGCTGGTGCGGGGGGCCGACGACGACCTGTTCCGTTACGGGTCGCGGGACGTCGTGTTCGCCCGCCGTACGATCAGGGAGTTCTCCGAGCGGCCCGTCGATCCGGAGGCGGTGCGCAGGGCGGTCGCGGCCGGCATCGCGGCGCCCGCGCCGCACCACACGACGCCGTGGCGGTTCGTGCTCCTGGAGTCGCCGCAGACCAGGACGAAGCTGCTCGACGCCATGCGCGAGGCGTGGATCGCCGACCTGCGCGGCGACGGGTTCTCCGAGCAGTCGATCGCCAAGCGGATCAAGCGGGGTGACGTGCTGCGCAACGCTCCCTACCTGGTGGTGCCGTGCCTGGTGATGGAGGGCTCGCACACCTACAGGGACGATCGGCGCAACGCCTCGGAGCGGGAGATGTTCATCGTGGCGACGGGCGCCGGGGTGGAGAACTTCCTGATCCAGCTCGCCGTGGAGGGGCTCGGCTCGGCGTGGGTGTCGTCCACGATGTTCTGCCGCCCGGTCGTCCGCGAGGTGCTCGACCTGCCCGAATCGTGGGATCCGATGGGCTGCGTGGCCGTCGGCCATGCCGCCGCGCCGCCGCGCGACCGGGCGCCGCGCGACCCCGCCGACTTCATCGTCACGCGCTGACAGGCGGTAAGCCGGGCGTTTACCGTTAGGAAACTTTCCTTTACATTGGGGCCAACCCCCCATGTGAAGGAGCACTTCATGAGAAGGACCCTCACGTTAGTCGCCGTGGTGGTGATCGCGGTCGCCACCACGGTGTTCAACACCACCCCGGCGTTCGCGCACGGCTACGTGCTCACGCCGCCCTCCCGCCAGGCGAACTGCGCCCAGGGCAAGGTCTCCGGCTGCGGCAACATCATCTACGAGCCCCAGAGCGTGGAAGGCCCGAAGGGCCTGCGCAGCTGCCACGCCAACCTCGGGCAGTTCGCCCAGCTCAGCGACGAGAGCAAGGCCTGGCCCGTCGCCTCGGTGGGCAGCTCGGTGACCTTCACCTGGACGTTCACCGCCAGGCACGCGACGTCGAACTACGAGTACTACATCGGCAACACGCGCGTGGCCGTCTTCAACGGCAACGGCCAGCAGCCGCCGCAGACGATCTCGCACACGGTCAACTTCTCCGGCTACTCGGGCCGGCAGAAGGTCCTGGCCATCTGGAACATCTCCGACACGGCCAACGCCTTCTACTCCTGCATCGACCTGAACATCGGCGGCGGTGGCGGCAACCCGACCCCGACCCCCACCCCGACCGTCACGCCGACCCCCACCCCCACCCCGACCCCGACGACGACCACGCCTTCCGGCACCTGGCGGGCCGGCACGGCCTATGCCGCCGGCAACACCGTCACCTACAACGGCGGCACCTACCGGTGCCTCCAGGCGCACACCGCCCTCGCGGGCTGGGAGCCGCCGAACGTGCCCGCCCTCTGGGCACGCGTGTGACAACCTTTTGAACCGACGCGGGGCGGGCAGGGGCACGTGCCATGAACAGGACCCTGCTCGCCACCGCGCTCGCCACCGGCGCCGCCGCCCTCGCGGGCTCGCTGGCCACCGCCCCCGGCACGGCCTGGTACAAGCGGCTGCGCAAGCCCGCCTGGCAACCCTCGCCCCGGGCCTTCCCCCTGGTGTGGACCCCCTTGTACGGGCTCATCGCGTACGGCGGAGCCCGCGCCCTGACCCACGGCGACGGCCCTGAGCGTGACGCCCTGGCCCGCGCCCTGGCCGGCAACCTGGCGCTGAACGCCGCCTGGCCGGCCCTGTTCTTCCGCGCCAGAGCCCCGCGCCTGGCCCTGGCCGAGCTCCTGCTGCTCAACGCCTCCAACGCGGTGCTGATCCGGCGGGCCCTGCGCGCCGACCGTACGGCGGGCGCGCTCCTGCTGCCCTACGCGGCGTGGACGGTCTTCGCCACCGCGCTCAACGCCTCCATCGCCCGCCGCAACCGCTGAGCGGCGCTCCTAGGCCGTCGGCTTGCAGGTCGGGTGGCACAGCCGGCGGGCCAGGGCCGCCAGGAAGACGTCGATGATCTCTCCCGGCTCCTCGGCCTCGTGCAGGGATCCGTTCGTGACGGCCGTGATCTGGGACAGTCCGGCCCGATCGACGCCCTTGCCGAACGCGATCACGATGATCTGCACCGGCCGGTCCGGGTTCCACTCCCGCTTCAGCCGGTCGAGCAGGTGCGCCAGATCCGTGCCCTTGCCGTCGTCGCGCCCGGCCGTGATCACCAGGAGGACGTTGTTCATCTCCTCCCGGTAGTCGCCGCTCACCCGGCGGAACCCGCTGAGCATCGAGTCGTACAGGGAGCTGTCGCGCTTCGGATGCGCGGTGATCGTGCTGGTCAGCTGGTCCAGCCGGCTCCGCCGGATGACCTGCCCCGTCTCGGGCTCGGTGATGGGCCCGAGGCCGACGTGCTGGCGATGGCTCCTGATCCCGCCCACCTTGTCGGCGAACTCCCACAGCCCCATGTGGGTGGAATCGGGGAAGAGCTGGAGGCCGATCTTGGCCGCGTCGAGCGCCACGCTCACCCGGGTCCGGCCGTTCAGCGGCTCGGCCATGTGCTTGGAGGTGTCGGCCAGCACGAGGATGTTGGTCGGCGGGGCGAGCCTGCTCCAGGCGCGCAGGGCCTCGTCGATGTCCTGCGGCGACACCGAGGACCTGGTCCTCGGGGCGGCGGAGGGGATCTGCGGGCCGGGCGAGATCGGCCCCTGCGTGCCGTCGCCCGACCGGAAGCCGGCCCGGCGCACGATCTCCTGCGCCTGCGCCCCCTTCAGCCAGCCGGCGAAGACGGTGGAGGCCTCGGCGACGTCGGGGTCGGCGGCGGTGACGACGTACGGGTAGTCCAGGTTGATCGTGCCCTCGCGCGGGTGCAGGGCCACCACCGGGTCCGAGGAGGGCCGCAGGTTGTGGTTCCACACGGACTGCTCGGGCACGATGACGACCGGCCGCTGCCAGAACGTGTGGTCGTCCACGGCGGCCAGCATGCTGCGGTAGTCGGGCGCGGACCCGGCCTGCGCCCACCGGACGAACGCGGTCAGCGCCTTGTCGGCGTCGGGCCCGGTGCCGACGACGTCTCTGGCCGCGGCCACGGTGGCGATGCCCGCCCCGGCCAGGGAGGGGTCGGGCACCCGTACGACGTCCGGCTCGTCCGCGTTGGGCGTCAGCCGCCCGCGTACGGTCGAGGGGAAGACCATCCGCCAGTTCATCTCCGTCCGGCCCACCGAGAAGCGCTGGGCCAGCGACGATCGGGTGGCGAAGACGAGCGGCGAGGTCGCCACCACGCTCTCCCCCGCCGGCAGCGAGCTCGCGCCCTGCTGGCGGGCCAGCCTGATCCAGGCCGAGGAGTCGGCGATCCAGCCGTCGGGCCGCTCGGCCAGCACGCCCGCCCGGTCGCCGATCAGCGTGCGCAGGACGGTGGCCGGCGGCTGCTCGGTCACCTGGACCAGCACGCACCGGCCGCCCACGGCCGTCTTCGACTCGTTGAACCGGCCCGCCGCCTCCATGACCGCCGGGGCCACGTCCACCGCGGCGGCCACGTTGACCAGAACAGGCTCTCGTGTGCTGCACAGCACTCCGCCGCCGCCGAAGATCACGACGAGGCCGGCCGCGACGATGGCCACGGCCGTCAGCCCTGCCAGCATGCCGCGCTGGAGCGCCTTCCTGCGCCGCTGCTCGGGGGCTAACGCGGCGCGGTGCCGACCCAACCGCACGGTGAACCTCTCTCCACGGGGAGGCACGATTCTCCCAGCGCCTCACTGGGCGGGCGCAAGTGCTTGTTAGAACATGTTACAACTAGGCCATCGGCAGGACCCTCCTGACGCTCTGGCAGACGCCGTCGCTGGCCGCCGAGGCAGCCAGCCGCTCCTCGCTCGGCACGCCGTACTCGGTGGTGCGCTGCCTGACCGGCCGGCCGCTGACCTCGACCATCTCGCGCAGCTCGCTGATCGTCTTGTACGAGCCGTTCTCCGACCCGGCCATCCGGCTGATGGTCTCCTCCATCAGCGTGCCGCCGAGGTCGTTCACCCCGCCCTGGAGCACCTGGCGGCACAGGTCGTCCTGCAGCTTGACCCACGAGCACTGGATGTTCCTGATCGCGCCGTGCAGGAGGATCCTGGCCAGCGCGTGCACGGCCCTGTTCTCCTGCGCGGTCGGCCCCGGCCTGGCCACGCCCGCCAGGTAGATCGGGGCGCTGGTGTGCACGAACGGCAGCAGCACGAACTCCGAGAAGCCGCCCGTCTCCTCCTGCAGCTTCCTGATCAGCTTGATGTGCCTGACCCAGTGCAGGTGGTTGTCCACGTGCCCGTACATCATGGTCGAGGTGGTGGGGATGCCCACCTGGTGGGCCGTGGTGATGACCTCGATCCACTCCTTGGCCGGCAGCTTGCCCTTGGTCAGCACCCAGCGCACGTCGTCGTCGAGGATCTCGGCCGCCGTGCCGGGCAGCGAGTCCACGCCCGCCTCCCTGGCGGCCTCCAGCCAGTCGCGGATCGACAGGTTCATCCGCGAGGCGCCGTTGATGACCTCCATCGGGGAGAACGCGTGCACGTGCATGCCCGGCGTCCTGGCCTTCACGGCCCTGGCGATGTCGAAGTACGCGCTGCCCGGCAGGTCCGGGTGGATGCCGCCCTGCATGCACACCTCGGTCGCGCCGGCCGCCCACGCCTCCTCGGCCCGGTCGGCGACCTGCTCGACGCTCAGCGTGTACGCGTCGGCGTCGGTCCTGCGCTGGGCGAAGGCGCAGAAGCGGCAGCCGGTGTAGCAGACGTTGGTGAAGTTGATGTTCCGGTTGACGACGTAGGTGACCTCGTCGCCCACCGCCTCCTTGCGCAGCGCGTCGGCGATGGCGGCCAGCTCGTCCAGCGCCTCACCCTCGGCGCCGAGCAGCGCCACGGCCTCGGCGTCCGTCAGGCCCGCCGGATCGGCCTCGGCCCGCCTCAGCGCCTGGCGCACGTCGCTGGAGGTGGCGGCGGCCGCCGTGCCCAGGCGCTCGCGCAGGGCGTCCCAGTCGCCGTAGACGTGGTCGAAGTCGTCGCGCCGGTCGTTCGTGCGGCCCGTGGTGTCCACCTCGACGTGCAGGTCCACCCGGCCGGACGCGGCGAACCCGCCGTCGGGCTCCTGCCAGGGGCGGCCCTCCAGCACGGCGTCCTCGCGGGCCAGGCCGGTGGCCGGGTCGGCCAGGGCGGAGACGTGGGCGATCAGCCGGGGGTCGAGCCACGGCTCCCCTGCCTGCACGTACTCCGGGTAGATCGTCAGGCGTTCCCTGAGCTGGAAGCCGGACTCGCCGGTGCGCGCGGCGAGGTCCTCGATCTGCGGCCACGGCCGCTCCGGGTTGACGTGGTCGGGAGTGAGCGGCGACACGCCCCCCCAGTCGTCGATCCCGGCCCTGATCATCAGCTCGTACTCGGAGTCCACCAGGTTGGGCGGCGCCTGGAGGCGCACCCGGGGGCCGAGCACCAGGCGGGCCACCGCGATCGTGGCGGCCAGCTCCTGCAGGTCGGCGTCGGGCAGGCCGCGCATGGCGGTGTCGGGCTTGGCGCGGAAGTTCTGCACGATCACTTCCTGGATGCCGCCGTACTCCCTGGCGACCCTGCGGATCGCGAAGATCGACTCGGCGCGGTCCTCGACGGTCTCGCCGATGCCGATCAGGATGCCCGTCGTGAACGGCACGTTCGTGCGGCCCGCGTCCTCCAGCACGCGCAGCCGCACGGCCGGGTCCTTGTCCGGCGAGCCGTAGTGCGGCTGCCCCTTCTCCTCGAACAACCGCCGCGACGTCGTCTCCAGCATCATCCCCATCGACGGCGCGACCGGCTTGAGCCGCTGGAAGTCCCGCCAGCTCAGCACCCCAGGGTTGAGGTGCGGCAACAACCCGGTCTCCTCAAGCACCCTGATCGCCATCGCCCGCACGTAGGACAACGTGTCGTCATAGCCGTGCGCGTCCAGCCACTCCCTGGCCTGGTGCCAGCGGTCCTCCGGCCGGTCCCCCAGCGTGAACAGCGCCTCCTTGCACCCCATCGCCGCCCCCTGCCGGGCGATCTCCAGCACCTCGTCGGGGCTCAGGAACGGCGCGGGCAGCTTGTGCGGCGCCGTCGCGAACGTGCAATAACCACAGCGGTCCCGGCACAGCCGGGTCAACGGGATGAACACCTTCCTGCTGTACGTGATGATCCCCTCGCGACCGGCGGCCCGCAGACCGGCGTCGCGCACCCGGGAGGCGTGTTCGAGAAGCGTGTCCAGATGGCCGTCCCTGGCGTGCAGGAGCACGGTCGCCTCGGTCACGTCGAGCGTCTTGCCGTCCCTGGCACGGGCGAGGGCACGGCGGAGCGCGGAGTCAGAACTCATACAGGCACAGTACGACGGGCTGAGTTCACCGTACGCACCCAGGGCGTGCTCAGAACGACCGGTAGTCGCGCGCGGCCATCCTCGGCCCCCTGGCCGGCGGGCGCAGGCCGCTGAGCCAGACCAGCACCGTGGCGCGGTGCCGATGCCCGGTGTACGGCTCCAGCAGCCGCATCATGCCGGGGTCGTCGGTCTTCTCCCCCGTCAGGGCGTAACCGACCAGCTTGGCCAGGTGGAAGTCGCCCACGCTGACCGCGTCGGGGTCGCCGAACGCCCGCTGGCGCACCTCCGCCGACGTCCACACGCCGACCCCGGGCAGCGCCCGCAGCAGCCGGTCGAGCTCCTGCGTGGTCGCGGCGGCCTCCAGCTTGCCCGCGTGCCAGGCGGCGGTGGCGATCGTACGGGCGCGCACGGCCTCGGCGCCCGCCCGGTGCCAGTGCCACGACGGGATCTGCCGCCACACCCCCGGCTCCGGCACCACCCGCATGCCTTCGGGGGCAGGGCCGGGAGCCGGCTCGCCGTAGCGGCCGAGCAGCCAACGCCAGGCCCGCCACGCCTCCTGCCCGACCACCTTCTGCTCCAGCACGGCGGGCACGAGGGCCTCCATCACCCGCCCCGTACGCCCGATGCGCAGGCCCGGATGCCTCCTGGCGGCCTCCGCCAGCGCCTCGTGCCTGACGCTGAACCCGGACGGGTCGTCATCGGCCCCCAGCAGCGCCGGCATCGTCTCCAGCGCCCAGCCGGCCCCCGGCCCCCACGCCTGCCCGTGCACGCCGTCCGCCTTGACGCTCACCCGGAGCGTGCAGGGGCCGTCGGGGGTCCTGGACGTGCGCCACACGGCGCCGTCGGGAGTGCGGCGCCAGGTGGGATCGCCGCCGCCGCGCTTGTGCGGCTGCAACGCCAGCCCCACGTCGAGCGGCCCGTCGGGCTCCCACCTGCGCTCCATCACCTGTCCAGTCTGCCCCGCCCGGCGGGGTGGGTCAGACGTCGCTGGAGTAACGCAGCGCGCGCTCGGGCAGCTCGATGCCCGGCCAGATGCGCACGCCGTTCTGCAGCTCGTTGCCCGGCCCGACGATGGCGCCGTCGCCGATCACCGCGTCGCGCACCACCGTGCCGGCGCAGACCCGCGCGCCCTGGCCCACCACGGAGTCGGTCACCGTGGCCCCGGCCTCGACGACGCTGTCGTCGCTCAGCACCGAGCCCACCACCGTGGCCCCCGCCTCGACGACGGCGCGCGCGCCGACGGCCGTGCCGCCCTGCACCTTCGCCTCGGGCGAGACGCGGGCCCCGTCGAGCTGGAGGCACTCGCCCGTGGGCCCGGGCAGCGCGGGCGAGGCCAGCTTGCCGAGCACCAGGTCGCGCGAGCCCTGCACGTAGGCGCTCGGGGTGCCGACGTCGAGCCAGTAGGTGCGGTCGGCGTAGCCCAGCACGAGCTCACCGGACTCGATCAGCCCGGGGAACGTCTCGCGCTCGACCGAGACCACCTCGTCGCGCGGGATGGAGTCGATCACCGACCGGGTGAAGACGTAGCACCCGGCGTTGATCCGGTTCGTCACCGGATTGGGGGTCTTCTCCAGGAACGCCGTCACGCGCCCCGCCTCGTCGGTCGGCACGCAACCGAAACGGGATGGATCATCCACTTCTGTCAGATGGAGCGTTACAGCGGCCTGCTTCGCACGGTGCACGCGCACCTGCTCGCCGATGTCGTGACCGGAGAGGATGTCCCCGTTGAGGATCAGCACCGGGTCGTCGGGGCCGGCCGTGAGCGCCTCGGCGGCGTTGCGGATCGCGCCGCCGGTGCCCAGCGGTGTCTCCTCCGTCATGTAGACGAGCGAGAGCCCGAACGCCGCCCCGTCACCGAAGGCAGGCTCGAACATGGACGCCTTGTAGGAGGTGGCGAACACGATCCGGCGCACGCCGAACGAGCGGGCGCGCGCCAGTTGGTGGGCCAGGAACGGCACCCCGGCGGTCTGCAGCAGCGGCTTGGGCGTGCCCAGTGTCAGCGGACGCAGGCGCGTGCCCTGCCCCCCGACCAGGAGGATCGCCTCGAGGTCTGGCAAAGAGCTCTCCATCACTCCGTGAGGTTACCGAACTATTCGATCGCGCGTTGATAGGAGCTGAGATGCGCCTCGGCCGAGGCGTCCCAGGGGAATTCGCGAGCTCTGGCCAGCCCTGCCTCCTGTAGCTGCTTCCTGCGCTCGGGGGAGGCGAGCAGGTGACCCAGCGCCGTGGCGATGCTGCCGGCGTCCGGCTCTGTGTAGGCCACGGCGTCCCCGCCCACCTCGGGCAGCGAGGTGCGGTGGGTGGTGAGCACCGCGGCGCCGCAGGCCATGGCCTCCAGCACCGGCAGCCCGAACCCCTCGCCGCGCGAGGGGAAGGCCACCACCAGCGCCCCGCCCAGGAACCCGGGCAGGTCGGGCGCGCGCAGGTAGCCGGGCCTGATGACCTTCACCGTGGCCTCGACCTCGCGGCAGGCGGCGTCCACGTCGTCCTCGTGCACGCCGCCGCCGAGCACCAGCGCCGGCGGCTCCTCCAGCCGCTTCACGGCGGCGGCGAAGCCGCGGATGAGGTTCGGAACGTTCTTGCGGGGGTCGAGGGCGCCGAGGAAGGCCACGTACGGCCGGCCGTGCAGCCCGCACCTCAGGCCGGCCCTGCGGATCTCCTCCTCGCTCGGCGGGTGGAACTGCGCAAGGTCCACGCCGTGGTAGGCCACGTCGATGCGGGTGGGGTCGGCGGCCAGCACGCGCACCAGCTCGTCGCGCGTCGCCTTGGACGGCACGATGACGCGCTTGGCGTGGCGCACGGCGGTGCGCGTGGCCGAGCGGAAGAACGCGGCACGCGGGCTGTGGTTGTCGGGCTCGGTGAACCAGGTGGCGTCGTGCACCGTCACGACGGTCGGCAGGCCCGAGCTGAGCGGGATGGAGTAGTACGGGGCGTGGATGACGTCGGCGCCGGCCTGGCGGGCCAGTAACGGGAGCCCTGTCTGCTCCCAGGCCAGCCTGGCGGCTCTGTTGGTGATCGCGACAGGCCCGGGAAGCACCTGGGCCGTGGGCGCGAGGCGGCGGTATCGCTCCGCTTCGGCACGCTGGCAGACCACTGACAGATCCGCACCGGCCCGATCGAGCGCGGCCACGAGCCCGTCAACGTATCTGATCAACGCGCCGCGGTCCGCGGGGACCGCCGCCGCATCGACGAGCACTCGAGGCATTACGAAGATCTTCTCCCCTCAAGATCAACGTGGGACCGGGCGTCCCCCTCTGAAATTCAGCTTATGACCAGCCTCCCCTAAATCGTGGGCCAAATCACACCGAGTCGCGACGCGCCGCAATTCCCGCCAGGCCCGCGCAGATCAGATCCCCCATGATGATGACAATGCGGGAGGAAAGGGCCACCGCAATTGCGGCACCGGAGTCAAGATGGGGCGCGAGCACCGCAACCATGGCAAGCTCTCTGACTCCCGCGCCCGCCGGGATCACGAAGGTCAGGATGCCCAGGCACCACGACAGCGCGAAGGCCCCGACGGCGAAGAGCAGGCCTCCCTGGGGGGCGACGAAGTACAGGTGCACGCCGTAGGCGAGCCAGCCGGTCAGCGCCCAGCCGAGCGCGGTCAGCATGCCGCGCCTGGTGAGGGGGCGTTCGAGGGGCTCGCGCCGGAGGCGGCGCAGGGCGTACCCGATGACCGCGTTGATCACCTTGGGTTCGAGCAGGACGAGCAGCAGGGGGACGAAGAGCAGCAGCCAGCCGTACTGGTTCCAGCCCAGCGTGACGAGCGTGACCAGCAGGCCCGTGGCGAGCTGGACGGGCATCATCAGGAAGAACGCCGCCGCGCTGCGCGGGCGCGGCACGCCGAGGTCGCGGCCCATCTCCATCTGGGCGAGCACGGGCCAGACGGCGCCGGGGATGTACTTGCCGAGCTGGCCCACGAAGAACACCTTGGCCGCCGGGCGCGCGGGCAGCGGTGAGCCCAGGTCGGCCAGCAGGGTGCGCCAGGTCAGCATGGCTCCGAGCAGCGCCGCGACCACCGCGACCAGGGAGCCGGCCAGGGCCGCCCACGAGAGCCTGGCGAACCCGGCCACCACCGCGTCCCACTGCCTGGCGACCGCGTAACCGCCGAAGCCGAGCGCGACCGCCAGAAAGCCGTACCTGACCAGCCGGCGACCCACCGAGCGCCGCCGCGGCACCCCCTCGGCGACGGTGCCAGGAGCCTCGGCGGGATCGGCGGCGGACTCGGCGGCGCGGTCGGCTGCTGAGTCGGCTGCTGGGTCGGCGGCGGGGTCAGCGGCGGGGTCGGTGCTCACAGCGGGCGCACCCGCTCGGGCGGTTGCGGCAGCCGCGCCCCCGCCGGCCGGCGCGGGGTCTTGGTGGCCACCCACAGGTACGTCGGCACGACCGGCAGCAGCAGCCTGAGCACCTCGCGCGGCATCCGCGACAGCACCGTCCTGACCACCTTCCCCAGCACCCCGGGGAACAGCTCGCCCCCCGCGAACCGGGTCGGCGTGGCCAGCACGGGCAGGGTGTAGTCCCACACGTGGAAGGCGCGCAACATCCGGCGCAGCCCGCGCCGCGTCCTGAACCGCTCGTAGTAGTGGTCGGCCCGCCCGAACGCCCGCACGTAGCGGTCGGCCAGCGCCGGCGGCAGGTACGACAGGAACGGCAGCTTGTAGTGCGGCTCCATGACCCCGAGCCGGTTGCCGAGCCCGAGGTAGAGCACCCCGTTGTCGGACAGCACCCGGCGCATCTCCGCCACCACCGCGTCGGGGTCGACCACGTGCTCGTAGATGTGGTTGAACACCAGCACGTCGATCGAGCCGTCGGGGAACGGCAGCGCCGTGCCGTCGCCGCAGACGAACGCCACCCGCTCGCCGAACCGGTCGGCCGCCTTGCGCAGCCCCGGCACGTCGATGTCGATGCCCAGCGTGTGCTTCGCGCCGGCCTGCGCCAGCTCGTCGGCGATGAACCCGGCCGAGCAGCCCACGTCGCCGACGGTCAGCCCGCCGAGCGGCCCGTTGAAGTGCTCCAGCACCGCGATGATCTTCGCGGCCTTCCGCCGGCGCTTCGCCTCGTCGAGCATGGCGGACTGGAACTCCGAGTATTCGAGCTGCGCGACCCGTTGCTTCACCACGGTTCCCCACCGTACCGACCTCGTGCGGACGCGCACGCCAATCGTGTGCTCCCGCCTGCTGGATTTGGGCGGAGAACCGCGCGTAACCTGAGCCAATGCTCCGCCGCCTGCTGCGCGTCCTCCTCGCCCTGGTCGCGATCGGTTTCCTGGGCTACGGCCTGGCCACCAACTGGGACGAGACCACGACCGCGCTGGCCGCGATGTCGCCATGGGCGGTGCTCGGGTCGTTCGTGGCGGTGCTGGTCGGCCAGTTCTGCATGTTGCTGGCCTGGCGGGAGATCCTGGCGGGGCTGGGCACGCGGGTGCCGGTGCGGATCGCCGGGCGGATCATGTTCGTGGGGCAGCTCGGGAAGTACATCCCGGGCGCGGTGTGGGCGTACGCGGCGATGATCGACCTCGGGCGCGATCACGGGAGCCCGCCGCGGCGCACGTTCGCGACGATCTCGCTGGGGCTGGTGATCAACCTCGGGGTGGCGATCTCGATCGCCACCCCGACGCTGGGCACGCTGGAGGCGGTGCGGCGGGCCTGGTACTTCGTGCTGCTCGTGCCGGTGATCATCGTCTGCCTGCATCCCCGGGTGCTCACCTGGGGTCTCAACCTGGCGCTGCGCATCGCGCGCAAGGAGCCGCTGGAGAGCGTGCTGTCCGGCCGCACGGTGGTGGTCGCGGTGGCGTGGACGGCGCTGGGCTGGCTCGTCTACGGCCTGCACATCGGGCTCATCGCCGGCCGTCCCGACCTGTACGTGGTGGCGACGGGCGCCTACGCCTTCGCCTGGGCGACCGGGATCCTGACCGTGGTCGTGCCGGCCGGGGTCGGCGTCAGGGAGGGCGCGCTCGTGCTCGTGCTCGGGCCGATCGTCGGCACGCCCATCGCGCTCGCCGTGGCGATCGTGTCGCGGCTGGCGTTCACGCTGGCCGACGCGGCCGCCGCGGGCATCGCGTTCGCGCTCGGCCGTCAGGCGCCCAGCAGCGCCGTCGCGTACGCCGACCAGAACGGCTCGGGATCGACCGCCTTGACCCCCGACCGCAACCTCTCCGGCTCTCCGGAGGCGTAGAACCGCTCGATCGCCGCGCGCAGCGCCCCGGCGTCGCCCGGCTCGACCAGCAGCCCGTCCACGCCGTCGGTGACGTGGTCGGCCAGCGCGCCGACGCGGGTGGCGATCACGGGCACGCCGTGCTCGTGCGCGAGCCAGACGTTCTGGCTGGCCGTGGCGTTGCGGTAGGGCAGCACCAGCGCGTCGGCCGCGGCGAACAACCTCGGCACGTCCTCGGCCGCGACGTACCCGGGCCGCAGCTCCACCCGCTCGCCGAGGCCCAGCTCGCCGATCAGCGCCTTCGTCTCCTCCAGCCCGCCCCAGAACTCGCCCGCGACGGTCAGCGAGATCCCCTCGGGCAGCGCGCGCAGCAGCAGGTCCAGCCCCTTGTACGGCCGCACGATGCCGAAGAACAGCAGCCGGCGGTGCACCGCCCCGGCGGGCTGGTCACCGGAGGTCGAGGGCAGGTGCGGCGGCAGCCCCGCCACGCTGACCGGCTTCGCCGTGAGCCCCCTGGCCAGCGCGGCCTGCGGCTCGGAGTGGGCCAGCACGCCGTCCACCCGCTTGAGCAGGGCCTTCATCAGCGGCTCGTCGTACGGCTTGCGCTCGTGCGGCAGCACGTTGTGACACAGGGCGACGGTACGGGTCCTCCGCCCGATCCCGTGGAGGATGCCCAGGTAGGCGGGGACCTGCACCGGGCTCAGCACCGCCAGCACCACCAGGTCCGCCGACCGCAGCCGCCGCCCGGCCGCCACCCACCCGTCCGGCCGCCGCCAGTCGAGCCGCCGCACGGTCTTCGGGTAGGGCGTGCCCTCGGGCGCGTCGATCGTCTGCTGCCCCGGGTAGAGGAAGGACGGATACTGCGCGCGCCACGACTCGATCACCACGTCGTGGCCGAGCGCCGCCAGGCGGTGCGCCAGCTCGGTGGTGTGCTGCGCCCCGCCCCCCTTGTACGGATGGGTGGGGCCGACGATCGCGATCCGCAACGTCACTCTCCCCGCGAGCGCACGATCAGGTCGGCGAGCAACGCCACGGACCCGATCAGCAGCCCGGACAGGAAGATCATGACGGTGTTGGCAGGGAAGTAGAACGGGTGCTGGATCATGTCCCACACGCCCTTCACGAACCCGATGGCCACCAGCCACAACGCCGGCGGCATGAGCACCTTGAGCGGGTTGAAGTACATGATCATCCGCAGCACCTGCAGGATGTAGCGGTAGGCGTCGGAGACGAAGCTGAACTTCGACTTGCCGGCCCGCTTGGCGTACTCCGTCGGCAGGTAGTAGACGTCGTGCTGGTTCGACAGGAACGACAGCGTGATCGTCGTGACGCAGGAGAAGCCGGGGGGGAGCAGCCGCAGGTAGGGCTTGGCCACCGCCTTGCGGAAGGCCCGCAGCCCCGAGTTGAGGTCGGGGATCTTCTGCCCGGCCAGCATCTCCGCCACCTTGCGGATCACGAACTTGGCCGGCACGCGCAGGAGCTTGTGCGAGCCCTCCTCGCTGGTGCGGGCTCCGACCACCATGTCGATGGTCGCGTCCTTCTCCAGGATCTGCACCAGCTCGGGGATGCGCTCGTTGGCGTAGGACATGTCGGCGTCGGTCCAGACGACGATCTCGCCCCTGGCCTCCTGCGAGCCGATGCGCCGCACGGTGCCGGCCCCGCCGTTGCGGTGGAAGGCCCGGATGCGCAGGTGGGGATAGTCGGGCGCGGCCTCCTTCAGCTTGGCCAGGGTGGCGTCGGTCGAGCAGTCGTCGACGGCGACCAGCTCGTAGGTGTAGCCGCTCGAGTCCATCGCCCTGGTGATGCGCTCCACCTCGTCGAGGACGTGGTCCTGCTCGTTGTAGCAGGGCAGGACGATCGTGACGTACGGCGCTTCTTCCACGGCGGTTCCACTCTTGGGGGTCTCAAGCGTGCTCACGGGGGTCGAGGGTACTCTGCCCAGCCGGGAGGCGAGTCCACATCGGGCCAGCGGGAACTCCCGATTCCCGGATCTTCTTCCCAGTCTGGCTCATCGCGGGCCGCTCAGGCGACCGCCATCCACACGTTCATCCGCAGGGACCACGTGCCGTCCGGCGCCTCGGTGAGCGATCGCTCGTCCTGGCGCGTGACCAGCCCCAGGACCTGCGACGCCGCCCCGTACGGCGAGACCTGCCCCTGCTCGGCCCCCAGCACGACCGGCACCCGGCCCGCCGCGCGCACCCGCTCGGCCAGCCGCCGCACCTCGGCCTCGGTGGCCAGGTCGGCACCGTCCGGGCGGGCCACCTGCGCGGCCGGTCTGCCGCACATGCCGCGGACGACCTGGACGAACCGGTCACCCGTCACCCTTTCGACGGTCAGCACCGAGGCGTCGGCCGGGATCCTCGCGCACATCGCCTGCACCGCCGCCGCCTCTCCCCGCTCGACCGGCGTGAACGCCGTCCCGATCGAGGTCACGGCCGGGGGCACGAGGACGAGCACCACCGCTGCCGCCATGCCCCACTTCAGCACCCGCGGCCCGTGCCGGTCCGTGAGGCGGCGCAGCCTGGCCAGCCCGTACGAGGCGAGCAGGATCATCCCGGGGATCACGACGGGCACCAGGCGGCGGGCGGCCCACGGGTGGTCGGGGGTGATCTCGGGCCGCAGCAGCGTGGTGACGGTCGTCCAGCCCACGAGCGCGAGCGGCAGCAGCCACTCGAACGACGACCCGTCGCGCAGCAGCCTGCGGACGAGCAGGGCGGCGGCGATCGTGGCCAGCAGGACGGCGGGGGCGCCGACGTACCAGACCACCCAGCGCAGGGAGTCCTCGAAGTAGAGCCGGGTGCCGTCGACGGGCAGGCCGTTCGCCCGCTGGATCTGCATGATCATCTCGGCGGTGCGGCGGTCGTCGTCGCTGACGGGGATCCGGGTGACGGTCTGCACCCACGGGCGCGCGTACAGGGCCGCCATCAGCAGCACGACCAGCACCGCCCCCGTCCTCGGCGCCCACTCCGGCAGGCGGATCCGGGCGAGGGCCGGGGCGAGCGCCGTACCGGCGGCGGTGAGCACGAGGACGCCCGCGCAGACGAACAGCAGCGGCCTCACCGAACCGGACAGATAGGAAAGGTAAGGACGGGCCACCAGATACGCCGCCAGCATCCCCATCCCGGCCCCGGCCACCAGTCCCATCAGCAGCGGCGGCCCCACCACCCCCTCCGGCCTGCGGAAGCGCCGCATCGCGATCAGCAGCCCCGCGAACGCCAGCACCGGCAGCACGTCCCGCAACCCGTCCACCCTGACCAGCACGGCCAGCCCGAACACCAGCCCGGCCAGCAGCGCCCTGCCCCGCTCCCGCCGCGCGAGGGCGTCGTAGGCCAGGGCCAGGCCGCCGAACAGCAGGATCAGCGACGGGATCTCGCTGAACGTGGTGCGCGAGGTGTAGAGGATCGGCAGGCTCACGGCGAAGGCCACCGCCCCCACCGTCGCCCACCTCGGCCCCGCCAGCCTCGCCACCACCCCGGCCACCGCCAGCACGGCCAGCGCACCCAGCACGGCCGGCACCACGTACGGGGCGCCCAGCCAGTGGCCGATCGCGAACAGCATCGGCGAGCCCGGCATGAACTGCGGCACCACCGCCCCGTCCACGTCGTAGAACCCGACGCTCTTGAACACCAGCGCGGGATCCGCCCCGCCGAACGCCTCGGCCTGGGCGGGGACGGGCAGGCCGCCGTGGGCGGCGATCCAGGCGGCGTACTGCGTGTAGGTGGCCGGGTCGCGCCTGACGGCGATCTGCTCGCTGTGCATGATCGCGTTGAACGCACCCGAGGCGGCGGCCACCCCCACGACGCCCGCCACCTGCCACGTGGCGGCCCTGACCCGCCCGAGGACGCCCCCGGCCGCACGCGACACCACCGCCCGCGCGACACCACCGGCCGCGCCACCGCCCGCCGCACCACCGCTGGCCGTTCCGCCGCTCGCCGCACCACCGCTCGCCACGCCATCGCGTGTCGTGTCGCCGCGTGTCGTCCCGCCACTCGCCGCGCCGCCGCGTGTCGTGCCGCCGTGGGTGGGGCTCTCGCCCAGCCCGCGCGCGCCCAGCCAGCACAGCAGCGCCGCGAGCGGGACACCGAGCAGCGTGGCGGGCAACGGCGCGAACCAGCCGAGCAGCAGCAGCGGCAGACCCGCCAGCAACCAGCCCGCCACTGCCAGCGCGGGCAGCACGGACAGCGTGGCGAGCACCCGGCCGGGTCGATCGAGTTCCATCGGAGGCTGAGCGTATCCAACCCTGACGCACCCACCGTCCACCCGCGCGCCACGGACTGCGGGGCCGCGAGGCACGGGGCATGGACGCGGGGCGGGCCGCGGGGCACGCGGCGCGGCGGCGCGGGGCGCGGACGAGCGGCGCGGGGCACGCGGCGCGGGCGAGCGGCGCGGGGCGCGGCGTGCTCGCGATCGCCGGTAGCGTACGGACGTGCCGGAGAAGCGGGAGGACATGCGGTGAGGCCGGAGGCTCGCGACGGGGAGCCCACGAGGACCGGCCGCGGCCGGCGGCGCCTGCCCCGCGACCCGCATCGCCTGCCAGCACGGCTCCTGAGCCGGGTGGAGCGCCTCGCCGACCTGGCGCACGTCCTGAAGACCATCCGGGCGCGCGTCCTGAAACCCGCGACACGCCACACACCGGACAGCACCACGCCAGGCAGCACCACGCCAGGCAGCACCGCACCGCACAGCACCGCACTTCGGAGGCAGTGGGTGCGGCGGCACCGCTGGTTCCTGGCCGTTCTGGCAGTCGGCACCGTCCTGCGGACCCTGGCCATGCTCGGCTACCGCCCCGCCCTGTGGTTCCCCGACTCCTACACCTACATCGTCACCGTCTTCAAACCCCGCCCCGACCTCGTCCGCCCGGCCGGCTACTCGATGTTCCTCAAGCTGCTGGAGCCGCTGCACGCGTTCGGCGCGGTCACGGCGGCCCAGCACCTGCTCGGCCTGGCCACCGCCATCCTGATCTACCGGGCCGCCCGCCGGGCCCCCAGGTGGGCGGCGACGCTGGCCACGGTGCCGGTGCTGCTGGACGCGTACCAGATCGAGCTGGAGCACCTGCTCGTCTCGGACACGCTCTTCACGTTCCTGGTGGTCGCCGCCGTGGCGCTGTGCGCCACGCGCCGGACGGCGACCATCGCCGCCATCGGCCTGCTGCTGGCCGCCGCCACGCTCACCAGGACGGTCGGCCAGCCGCTGATCGTGCTCCTTGCGGCCTGGTTCGCGCTGCGCCACCGGCTGAGCCCGGCGGACGAACCGATCGGACCGGCGGGCGGATCGTTCAGGCCGACGGTCGGACGAAGAACGCCGGTCGGGCGAGAAGAGCCGGTCGGGCGAAGAAGGTCAGGCGGGCGAGGACGGCCGGGCGGGCGGAGAGTGCCGGTCGTGCGGTTCGGGCCGGCGGCCGTGCTGCTGGCCGCCGCGCTGGTGCCGATCGTCGCGTACGGCGCCTGGTTCTACGTCACCTACCAGCGCGTCGGCCTGGTCGGTGCGAACGGCGTCTTCCTCTACGCCCGCACCATGTCCTTCGCCGACTGCGCCAGGATGGACCCGCCCCCTGACCTGAAGGTCCTGTGCGACCCGCGCCCGCCGGAGCGGCGGCCGCCCTCGCAGGAGTACATCTGGGCCAAGGACGCCCCACTGGTGCTGCGGCCGGGGATCACGTTCTCGAAGGAGAACGACGACCTGGCTGCCAGGTTCGCGATGCTGGCGATCACCACGCAGCCCCTCGACTACGCCGCCTCCGTGCTGGAGGAGCTGGGCCGCTCGTTCACCTGGGGCCGGCCGATCTACCCCGACGCCGAGATCTACGGCTACTACCAGTTCCCGGCGGCCCCGCCGGGGCCTCCTGGGCGCTATCCCGCACAGGTCGGCGCCGAGTATGCCAAGCTCTACGAGCAGGGTGCGATCGGCACGGAGATCGTGGAGCCCTTCGCCGGCTGGATGCGGGCCTACCAGAGCATGGTCCGCCTGCCCGGCCCGGTGCTCCTGGGGATCTTGCTCGTGCCACCGGTCGCGGCGCTCGCCCGCAGGCGGCACGCAAGCCGCCTCGCGGCGGGTCCGGCCTGGCTGGTGCCCTGGTCGGTGGCCGTTGTGCTGCTGATCACACCGGCCGCGGCCGCCGAGTTCGACTACCGGTACGTGTTGCCGGCCGTGCCCCTGGCCTGTTTGGCGGCGGCCCAGAGCCTCGGGCCTGGCCTGCTCCGACAGTCCGGTGGCGATCCGAGGGCGAAAGAGTTTGGCGATGATATTCCACCCAATGTCCAGCTCTGAGTATGCTTTGCCGCGGAAACATCACGTCCGGGTCACGGCCGTTCCCCGCGATCATGGCTCGGGGCACGCCGTACGTGACCTAGTCTCGTGGCGCGGAGCGACCAATCCGGCGGCGCAAGGAGTGGGGCTAGGGGGCGTATGAGTGACTACAGGATCGTGCCGGTAGTCGATTCCGTGCAGGACCGCCGTAACGCCGTCACGCAACCCGGCAGCCGGATGGCCCGCCGGCAGGCGGCCGCCGCGCCGCCTCCGCCGCCCGACGACCGGCCCCCGCGCAGCCACCGCTCCGACGGCGGCTCCGGCGGCCAGACCAAGATGCGCGTGCTGGCCTGGGTCAGCATCGGCCTGACCACGGTCATGGTCGCGGGCGCGCTGACCGCGTACACGACCTACCGCGACGCCTTCGGCAACATCAACCAGAAGAGCGTCAAGGAAGACATCATCAACCCGCGGCCCCCCGAGACCGGCGCACTCAACGTGCTGCTCGTCGGCTCCGACACGCGCGCAGGCCAGGGCAACGCGAGGTACGGCCAGGAGCTCGCCCGGCAGGCCGACGCGGGCGGCAAGCGCACCGACACGATCATCCTCATGCACATCTCGCCCAACCGCGACAAGGCCCGCCTGGTGAGCTTCCCGCGGGACTCGATGGTGCAGATCCCCCGGTGCAAGAACGAGACCACCAAGCAGGAGATGGCCCCGCGCCGGGACATGATCAACTCGGCGTACAACGCGGGCGGCATCGCCTGCACGATCTCCACGATCGAGACCCTCACCGGCATCCGCGTGAACCACTACGTCGAGGTGGACTTCAGCGGGTTCAAGAGCATCGTCGACGCCTTGGGCGGCATCGAGATCTGCCTGCGCACGGCCGTCAACGACAAGGCCTCCAAGCTGGTGCTGCCGGCCGGCAAGAGCCTGCTCAACGGCGAGAAGGCGCTGGGTTACGTGCGCCTGCGCAAGTACGGCGACGGCAGCGACATCCAGCGCATCAAGCGCCAGCAGATCTTCCTGAGCAAGGTCGTGTCCAAGGCCACCAGCAGCGAGCTGCTCACCGACGTCGGCCGGCTGCGCGACTTCGTCGCCGCCGCGGCGGGCTCGGTCACCATGGACCCCGAGCTGGCCAACGACACCGAGCAGCTCATCCAGATCGCGATGAGCGCCAGGGCGATGACGGCCAACGGCGTCAAGTTCACCACGGTGCCCTGGGGCGCCGACCCGCAGGACCCGAACCGCGTGGTCTGGAAGGAGCCGGACGCCACCGAGCTGTTCACCTCGATCAAGACCGACACCGAGGTCACGACGCCGGAGCCGAGCACGAGCGCGAGCACCAAGCCCAAGGAGAAGGTCAAGCCCGAGCAGGTGCGCGTGCAGGTGCTCAACGGCACCAAGACCGTGGGCAGGGCTCGCGAGGTGGCCGACGAGCTGGCCAAGCAGGGCTTCAACGTCGTCGGGGTGGGCAACTACGAGGCGCCCGGCGGGGCGAGCCTGGCCAAGAGCGAGATCCACTACGCCAAGACGATCGAGACCGCGGCCGACCACGCCGTCGCGCTGGGCGGTTCCGTGCTGCCCAAGCCACAGGCCGCCTCGGGCAAGGTGCCGGCGACCAACCCGCAGCCGTACACGTCGGCGACCGCCGCCACGGCGGGAGCCGCCACGAAGGGCACCCCGATCATCCAGCTCGTGGTCGGCGAGGACTTCGAGTCGGTCAAGGTGACCAAGCTGCCCGACAGCGTCAACAACAGCACCATCACCGCCTCGGAGCAGAAGAACGTGTGCACCTGAGGCTCCAAGTTCCCTGTGGAACCGGGCATTTGGCTCCACTGCGAGAGACAGGACCCGCGAGGGCGGGATAGTCTGTTGCGGGTTGGCGACGCAGCGCGACACCAACCCGTACGGGTTTCCCGCTCCTGTAGTCGTCGCGGTTCCCCGGCCCCGAGCGAAGCTGAGCGACTCTTCCGTGTCTGACACCAGATTCTCCCCATCGGCCACGCCCAAGCGCAGCCCAGAGGAGCAAGGGCCCGCCAACACGGGAGCCCGCTGGCCGTTGCCGGAGGAGGCGTTCTGGAGCGAGTCCACGGACCCGCACGGGGCCGCGTCAGGTGAGCGCACCGCGCCCCAGGCGGTGATCACCGAGGGGCCGGAGTCGGGCGAGGGGCGCCAGGAGCAGCCGCAGCCGGCGGCGGAGGCCTCCAAGCGCAGGCGCGACCCGTTCCTCGACAACGTCAAGTTCATCCTGATCGCGCTGGTGCCGATCGGCCACTCGCTGGTGCCCACGCTGGCCGCCGACTCCGCGCGCGCGGCCTACATCTTCATCTACGTCTTCCACATGCCGCTGTTCGTGGTGATCAGCGGCTACCTGTCCAGGAACTTCTGGAACTCCAACGCCAAGACCAACAAGCTGGTCGACACGTTCCTGGTCCCGTACGTGATCGTCGAGGTGGGTTACGCCGCGCTCCGCACCGCCCTCGGGTCGAAGTGGAGCCTGACGATCATCGATCCGGCGTGGCTCAACTGGTACCTGCTGGCGCTGCTGTTCTGGCGGTTGTCCACACCCGTGTGGAAGCGGATGAAGTACCCGGTGCCGGTGGCCATCGCGATCTACCTGTTCGCCGGGTT
Source organism: Nonomuraea thailandensis (assembly GCF_024172165.1). GTDB lineage: Bacteria > Actinomycetota > Actinomycetes > Streptosporangiales > Streptosporangiaceae > Nonomuraea > Nonomuraea thailandensis. Next base: position 8,751,595 of record NZ_JAMZEB010000002.1, read on the forward strand.
CTCGCAGATCTCGGGCGACTTCAGCATGGACCGCTTCTTCGGCCTGCTGCCGTTCTTCGTGATCGGCCTGGTGCTGCAGCCGGAGCACTTCGAGATGCTCAACCGGCGCTGGATCAAGATCGTCTCGGGGTTCATCCTGGTCGGCGCGGCGGGGGTGGCCATCTTCATCGCCCCCATGGCCAAGCTGGGCCCGTTCTACTACAAGAACAGCTACCAGGACCTCGACCTGTCGTGGTACATGGGCCTCGGCCTGCGCATCGGGCTGCTCGTGTGCGCGCTGGCCATGTGCCTGGCCGTGCTGGCGCTGGTGCCCAGGAAGGAGACCTGGTACACCGACCTCGGCACCCGCACGCTCTACTGCTACCTGCTCCACGGCATCCCCGTGCTGATCGCCAAGGAGATGGGCTGGCTGTCGGCGCCGTGGCTGTACGGGCCGCTGGGCGTGCTGGCGATCAGCGCGAGCTGCTTCGCGCTGGCCATCATCCTGTGCCTGCCGGAGACCCGCACGGTCTTCAAGTGGGTCCTGGAGCCCCGCCTGACCTGGCTCTATCGTCGCCCCTCTCGAAGTTAAGCAGCCGTTCTACCCGCATTAACGCCTTTGACCTGGTTAGCGCTCAGCATCGACACATGCGCGCATGTGTCGCCACAACCGTCCATCATCCCGAGGACGCCCGAATCATGCACCGGCAGATCCGGGCGCTGCTCGACGCGGGCCACGAGGTGACCTACGTCGCGCCTTTCACCTACTTCAACGTGACCCCCGCCATGGGCCTGACCGCGATCGACGTGGCCCGCCAGGCCTCCCCCGGCCGGGCGCGCACCGCGCTCAGACGCGGCGTGCGGGACGCGGACCTGCTGATCGTGCACGACCACCGGCTGCTGCGGGCGCTGCCCTACAGGCGCCCTCCGGTCGTCTGGGACGTGCGCGAGCAGGTCACCCCCAGGCAACTCGCCCGCGCCGGAAGGCGCCACCGGGTGATCACGCCCTCCGTGGTCCCCGAGGCGACCCTGGTGTCGCCCAGTCCTCCCCCTCCTGGCGACACCAGGGTCGTGCACATCGGCCGGCTGTCGGCCGAGCGCGGCGTGACGGAGCTGATCGGGCTGGCCGAGCGCCTGGTCCCGCACGGCGTCCGGCTGGACCTCATCGGCGCCGCCGCCCGCGAGGTCCGGCCGCTGCTGCGGGACGCGCAGCGGGTGGGCCTGCTCGACTGGTTCGGGTACGTCCCGAACCGGCACGCCCTGCGCATGGCCGAGGGGGCGCTCGCAGGCCTGTCGCTGGCCGACGACACGGTCGCCACGCCGCCCACCAAGATCATGGACTACATGGGCCGCGGGCTGCCGGTGATCACCACCCCGCAGGGCGCCTCGCTGGTCGAGGGCGCCGGGTGCGGGCTGGTGGTGCCGCTGGAGGTGGACGCGGTGCTGAACGCCGTACTGGATCTGAAGGAGAACCCGGCGCGGCGGGTCAAGCTCGGCACGCAGGGGCACGCGGAGGCGCGGCTGCGCCACCACTGGCCGGACCACTGTGAGGCGTTCGTGCGCCGCGCCGAGTCGTGGGCCGGGGTGGCCAGGCACGCGCTGGCCGTCTAGGGGCGGTCGAGGTCGAAGGTGGCGTCCGCCAGGCGGATCGTGCGCACGCGCGGGTCCTCGATCAGCTCGCGCAGCCTCTCGACACTGGACAGCTCGTCCACGTAGGCGTAGGCGAGGCCGTCGCGTGCCGCCTTGCGCAGCCGGTCAAGGGTGAGGTCGAAGCTGCGCAGGTTCGCGTCGTCGTGCTCGCGCAGCAGGCCGACCCAGGTGCGGAAGTTGTCCAGCCCGACCCCGCATCCGTGCTTGCCCTCGGAGAACTCGCCGCCATCCCACGTGATCTCGCCCCAGGTGATGGGCAGCGAGCTCGTCCTGCGCTCGTAGACCACCTTGTCGGCGCACGTCTTGTTCTGCTCGAGGAAAGCCTTGAGCTCGGCGTCCTTGAGCGGCGCGGCGAACTCCACCACCGACAGCGCGTTGAGCCCGTCCGGCAGCCTCGCCAGCACCTTGCGCACCTCCTCCTTGGGCGCCAGCGCGCCGCCGACGTTGAAGAGCGAGACGGACAGCCTGGTGCCGGCGGTGCTGCCCAGGGGCAGGCGGCCCACGCGCCCGAAGAAGTCCTGGCTGATGGTGTAGGTCTCGCCCGCCGCCGGCCAGGAGCCTCCTACGGGCCGCAGCGGGGAGGCGGTCACCTGGAACGACATCGACAGCGGCGTGGTCTCGCAGCAGTCGCTCACGGCCACGCTGTAGGCCGGGTTGTAGAGCTTGAAGGCGGTGCCCAGCACGTCGGTCATGCGCCGCTCCCGGTCACCGCGCTGCTGGACGAGGGACGAGCCGATCGTGGCCACCAGCGCGAGTGCCAGCAGGACCGCCAGCACGTTCGTCGTCGTCCTGACCAGCCCCCGGCGGACGGCCTTCCGGGTGAGCTTCGGGTCAAAGTCCGGCATTTCCGGAAAGTCATCAGTCATGGGGAGCTCCGTAAAGATCAGCGAAGGCGTTCCTGGCCCGCCAGAGGGCGGTCTTGATCGTGGCGTGCTTCCTGCCGGTCATCGCGGCCACCTCCACCAGCGAGAAGCCCTCGAAGTAGACCAGCGTGAGCAGCCTGCGGTGCTGCTCGGGCAGCCGCCCCAGGGCGTCGCGCACCTCCAGGGAGTCCACGTGGAACCCGGGCGCGCCCAGCTCGTCCGGCTCGGGCAGGGGCAGCTCGCGGCGGGCGCGGCGGACGTGGTCGATGAGGACGTTGCGCGCGATCGTGAGCAGCCAGGCGGCCGGGTTCTCGCCGCGCCAGCCCAGCAGGGCCCTGGTCGCCTTGACGAACGTCTCCTGCGCCAGGTCCTCCGCGAGGTGGGGGTCACGCGTCCTGCGCAGGAGGAACCCGCACACGAGCGGCCAGTGCTCGCGGTACAAGTCCTCGATGATGACGCCCCCCGTGCTCTTTCGATGGTCACATCACACCTAGACGCCACCGGGGCGGGAATGGTCACACGGCTTCCGGGTTGATGTACTGGGACCTATGGCATCGCATCTGATCCAGGGCCGGACGGTGGGCATGCCCGTGCGGGTGAGGGACGCGGAGGTGTGCAGTGCCCTCTACCCGGTGCGTGCCGACGCCGCCAGGGCGGTGATCGCGTACTCAGGGCTGGACGTCGCCGAGGTGCTGCCCGGCAAGGCCGTCTGCATGCTCGTGTTCGTCGACTACCGCGACGGCGACCTCGACACCTACCACGAGTTCGGCATGGCCTTCCTCGTGCGCCCGCCCGGCTCGTCCGGGGCCATGGGGCCCGCGGAGCTGCGGCAGGCCGGCGTGTTCGTGCACTGGCTACCCGTGGACCAGGAGTTCACGCTGGAGGCCGGGCGCACCCTGTGGGGCTTTCCGAAGGAGCTGGCCGACATCGAGCTGCGCCTGGCGTCGCCGTACAAGAGGTGCATCCTGCGCAAGGACGGGCGGCTCGTGCTCGACATGCTGATCAAACCCGGCCTGCCCGTGCCGGGCGCGGGCGCGATGGCCCCGCTCGACGCCTACACACACCGTGACGGGGTGACGCGGCGCGTCGCCTGGTCCGTACGCGCCAAGGGCGCCAGGGTCCGGCCCGGCGGCGCGCTGATCCGCCTGGGCAACCATCCCATCGCCAAGGAGCTGAGCGAGCTGGGGCTGCCCAAGCGGGCGATCTTCGCCACCACGATCTCCCACGCGGAGATGAGCTTCGGCGAGGCCCAGCAGGTCTAGACGATCGGGGGCCGGCCGAGCTTGACCATCCGCCACGCCGTGCGCCAGGCCATGGGACGGCGCTCGCCCGCCGGGCTGCGCAGCCCCTCGAAGAAGCCGGAGAACCACGCCTTGAGCGCCCCCGAGGCGCCGCGCTCGCGGATCACGGTGAGCACCACCCAGTTGGTCAGGTAGAGCACCGCCAGCGGCCACGGCAGGTTGCGCCGCGCCAGCCAGACCCGGTTGCGGGCGTTGAGCCGGTGGAACTGGGCGTGCCTGGTCGGCGGCACCTGCGGGTGGTACATCACCGTCTCGGCGTCGTACTCGATCCGGTAGCCCTCGCCGAGCAGCCGCCAGGCCAGGTCGGTCTCCTCGTGCGCGTAGAAGAAGCGCTCGGGCAGGCCGCCCACCTGGAGGAAGGCCGAGCGCCTGATCGCCGAGGCGCCGCCCAGGAACGTGGTGACCGGGCTGGAGCGCTGCGGGTCGCCCGCGCGCAGGCGCGGGACGTGGCGGCGCTGGCTGCCGCTCCCGTCAGGGTCCATGATCCGGAAGGAGATCACGGCCAGGTCGGGCTCGGTGGCGAAGCGGTCGCGTACGTGCGAGACGACCTTCGGGTTGGCGTACCAGCCGTCGTCGTCGAGGAACAGCACGACGTCTCCCGAGCACTCCTCGACGCCCCGGTTACGGCCGGCGGGGATGCCCGTGTTCTGTTCGAGCCGGATCGCTTTCACGATCGCGGCCGAACCCTCGGGTGGCGTCGCCGACACCTGGGGCACGTCGGCACCGTTGCCTACGATCACCACCTCGACGTCGCCGTCGACCTGGTTCAGCGCGGACTCGACCGCCCGGTTCAGCTCCGCGACCCGGTTGCCCATGGTGAGGATGACGCACGAGATCTTCAACGAATCACTGTCCTGACGCGTTGAGAGCACGGGCGGAGCATTCTTTCATGATCACCGAGTCTGCTGGTCTGCATGGTCTGGGAATGGTGAAGCTAAGCGTATCGGAACCGACGATGAACCCCCACCGAACGGCGGACGTCCGATCAATACGACGGACGGGAAGCCCCCTCGGTTCCAGGCTCGACATCAAGCGAGTCGCCTCGACGCCATGATGCTGATCAGGTGCAGCACGGTCTGCAGCGCAGCGGCGGCCAGACAGGCCACGACCAGCACCCGCGTCGCCGTCAGATCGCCGATGATCAGGTCGATCACCGCGGTCACCACCGCGAGCATGGACAGCTCGATCGGCTGCACGATCCGGTGGAACTTCGTCGCCGCCAGCACCCGCCGCCCCAGCCCCAGCAGCCCGGAGCGGAACTGCACGGCCGCCGCCTCGCTCGCGGCCGCGAGCCCGCCCTTGGCCCTGGCCACCTCCACCAGGTCGCTCTCGGCCTTGATGAGGATGGCCCCGAGCGCGGCGGCGAAGCCGAACACGGTGTACCAGTCGGGCAGCACGGCCGAGGCCCGCCAGCCCAGCCCGGCCAGCACCGCGGCCTCGGCGAAGTACGCGCCCACCCGGTCGAGGTAGACGCCGGCCGGCGACGTCTTGCCCGTCCAGCGGGCCAGCTCGCCGTCGGAGCAGTCGAGCAGCAGGTAGACCTGGATCAGCAGGGCGGCCAGCACCGCCGCCCAGAGCCCCGGCAGGGCCAGCACGAAGCCGGCCGCGACCCCCGCCACGGTCATCACCCAGGTGAGCTGGTTGGGCGTGACGGAGGTCTTGGCGAACATCCAGGTGACGTAGATGGACAGGCGGCGCATGTAGAGCACGCCCGCCCAGTGCTCGCCGTTCCTGCGCTCCAGGTGGCCGGGCGGCTGGGCCACCTGGCGCAGCTCAGCTACCGAAGGCCCGGACATAGTCCCCCACCCGATCGCGGATCTCCGAGTCCTGCATGCGCAGGTGCTCCAGGATCGTGTAACGGCCGGGGCGGGTGGCCGGGGCCAGCGCGACGACCTCGGCGAACTGCTCGGCGCTCAGCCCGATGTCGCCCGGGACGACGGGCAGCTCGTGCCGGCGCAGGCAGTCGACGACCTGTTTGACGCGGGCGTCGTCCTGCCTGAGGAAGAAGCAGAAGGCGGCGCCGATGCCGGCGAGCTCGCCGTGGTTGGAGGTGCCGGGAAAGAGCTGATCCACGGCATGAAGGATCTCATGATCTCCACCGCTCGCGGGCCGGGAAGAGCCCGCGACGACCATCGACATGCCGGACAGGATCAGCGACTCGGCCAGCACGGTCAGGAACGCGTCGGACTCGATGGAGTCGGTGCGCCCCACGAGCGCCTCGGCGGCGGTGCGGGACATCGAGCAGGCCAGCCCGTCGATCGGCTCGCCGCGCTCGACGTTGCCGAGCTGCCAGTCCTCGATGGCCGACAGGTTGCTCACCACGTCGCCCACGCCCGCCCGCACCAGCGACTCCGGCGCGTTGTGCACGAAGTCGAGGTCGACCAGGATGGCCAGCGGCATCGGCACGCCGAACGAGCCCTTGCCCCCCTCGTAGACGAGGGAGGCGGTGGGCGAGCAGATGCCGTCGTGGGAGAGGTTGGTGGCCACCGCGACCATGGGGATGCCGGCCAGCGAGGCGGCGTACTTGGTCACGTCGATCGTCTTGCCGCCGCCCACGCCGACGACCACCTCGTAGGCGGCCTTGCGCAGGTCGGCGCCGAGCGAGACGGCCGCGTCGACCGACCCGTCGGCCACCCTGAACACCTCGGCGTCACCCAGCGTGGGCGCGATGAGGCTCTCGATGTGGTCGCCCTGGCCCATGCCGACGGCCACCGCGATCCTGCCGGAGGTCGCCACGCGGCTGTCGGCCAGCAGGGCGCCGAGCTGGGCGACCGCGCCGCGCCTGACGTCCATGGTCAGCGGCGCCGGCAACATCCTCGCTAGAAGCGGCATCCGCGCCCCCTCAGTAGTGAACGGCTATGGCGCGGGCCTTGGCCAGGTCGTCGTGGTTGTCCACCTCGACCCAGTCGACCTCTCCGATGGGCGCGGCGTGGATCAGCTCGCCGCGGTCGACCATCTCCTGGTAACCGTCCTCGTAGTAGAGCTGCGGGTCGCGCTCGAACGTGGTCTTGAGCGCGTCGGCCAGCCGGTCGGCCGCGGCCGGCCTGATGAGCGTGGCGCCGATGTACTCGCCGTACGCCTGCGCCGGGTCCATCAGCTTGGTGATGCGGCGCAGCGCGCCCTCCGGCGAGAGCGTGACCTTCATCTCCTCGTCGGCCAGCGTCTTGACGTTGTCGACGGCGAGCAGGATGTCGCTGGTCGCGGGCGCGGCCAGCAGCGTCTTCTCGATCGAGACCGGGTGCACGGTGTCGCCGTTGACCAGGAGCGCGCCCTGGGCGAAGTAGTCGCGCGCGCACCACAGGGAGTAGGCGTTGTTCCACTCCTCGGCCTTGTCGTTGTGCACGAGGGTGAGCTTGACGCCGTGGCGCTCCTCAAGGGCGTCCTTGCGCTCGTGTACGGCCTGCGCCGCGTAACCGACGACGACCACGACGTCCCTCAGGCCCACCTCGGCGAGATTCCGCAGCGAGATGTCCATGATCGTGGTCTCGCCGTCGACCGGCACGAGCGCCTTGGGCAGCGTGTCGGTGTACGGCCGCAGGCGTCGTCCGGCCCCAGCGGCCAGAACCATTCCCAGCAACGTGCACTCCTCAGTCGAGCATGACTCCGATGGCCCAAAGAGTATTCGTCTTTGGGCCCCGTGCGGGTAATCCGGCGTTAGTCTTGCGTTCCCATATCGGTCGCTTCCACCCCGGATCGGGGCGCGGCGAGCCAGCACGTCAGGCTCTCCCAGCCGAACAGCCCCCACAGGTAAATCGCGAGAAGCGCGTAACCCCCGGTCAGCCAGCCCGACAGCGCGACCAGCGAGACCACCATCATCCGCCCGTCCCAGCCGAGCCCCAGGGTGGCCAGCCACGGCGGCGGGTAGACGCGCTGGCGCAACCGGTAGACCAGATCGTAATGGTGAAACGCCAGCGCGGCGAGCAGCGCGAAGATCACCAGGGGGTGCACCTCGTGGGCGAACCCGACGGCGGCGACGAAGGTGTACTCGATGAGCCGCAGGATCGGCGGCACGAGCCAGTCGAACCTGCCGTCGTGGGGATGCGTGCTTCCCGGCCCCGCCAGCAGCAGCGTGACGGCGGGCGCGAACACGGCCAGCCCGTCGGTCCCCGCCACGCCGAGCAGCAGCAGCACGCCGGTGACGAACGTGCCGGCGATCACCGGCGGCAGCGGCGGGAGCTGCCCGGCCACGAGCAGCCCCATGGCGCGCGAGAGGGGCCCGTCGTCGCGGTAGGCCACGACCGTGCTGCTGGGAACGGGTGTCATGTGGACCGAAATCACCTTGCCGACCTCGCGATCCGTCCGGCGAGCTGGTAGAGCGCCGCCACGCCGCCCCAGCCGAGCAGCGCCAGGAACGTGACCCGGGCGTCCCAGAGCGCGGCGGTGACGGCGATCAGCGCCATGCGCTCCCCGATGGGCAGCACGATCATCTTCTTCAGGTAGCGGGCGATCGTGTCGCGTTCGAGGCGCTGGGCGAGCCTGAGCACGCCGCCGGGCGCGCGGCGGACGTCCTGCGACTCCAGCAGCGAGCGCGCGGGCCTGCCCCACATGGCGCCGACGCGGGCGGCGTCGGCGACGGCGCCCGCGTAGGTGTAGTCGATGGCGTGCCTGACGACCTGCAGCACCATCGCGGCCACGGCCAGGTGCCAGAGGTCTCCGGCGGCGGCGCCGAAGGCGAGGCCCACGTAGACGGCGTACTCCTTGAGCCGGTCGGACATGCCGTCGGCCCAGGCCCCCAGCGGGGAGAAGGTGCGCGTGTAGCGGGCCAGCTGCCCGTCGAGGCAGTCGAGCGCGAACGACAGCAACAGCAGCACCGCCCCGGCCAGCCGCCCGCCCTGGGTGCCCGCCGAGAACCAGACGGCCGCCAGCAGGGCCAGCCCGGCCGAGATGCCGGTCACCGTGTTGGGGGTGAGCTTGAGCCGCACGCAGGGCTTGATCAGGTGGCGGGTCCAGGAGGAGACGAAGAACGTGGCGAAGAAGCCGTCGTCCTCCTTCACGGAGGCGTCGAGCCTGACCTTGGCCTCGTCCACCTCGGCCAGCCTCGCCAGGGCGGCGTCGGCGGCGTTCTGGCCGGTCACCCGATCGGCGTGGAGTTGCCCGATGCCCGACGCGCGCACGGTCACGCCCGACCTGACCAGCCCGACCAGCAGCAGGTCCACCGCCTCGACGGGTGTGACGGGGCCGAGCTTGCCGGCGTCGGCCAGCTCCGCCAGCTCCTCGGCGATGTCGGCGAGCGAGGCCAGGTCGGACTCACCCGTCTGGAGCACGCCCCTGAACGTGGCGTTCGCCTCGGGGACGAGGTGGAAGGAGCTGCCCGACGCGACGACCCGGCCGCCCTCCACGCGTACGGACGGGCGCAGCGGCCCGGCGGTGGCGTCGTGCGAGATCAGCGCGGCGGTGCTGCGCGCCGGGTGCTCCAGCAGCACGGCCAGCGCCTCGGTGTGCAGCACCAGGTCGCCGGGCAGCACGGCCACGGCGCCGGTCGCCGTGCGCGCGATCTTGGCGACGCCGCGCAGGTCGGCGGCCAGGCCGCCGGCGGCGCTCAGCACCTGGACCTCGCGCACGGGCAGCGTGGCGAGCTGGTCGCCGAGGCGGTCGAGCAGCGTGCCGTCGCCGCTGTGCAGCCTGCACGCGGGTGTCGTGGCGAGCAGCAGGACCGACGTGGTCGTGCCTTCGCGGGTCAATGAGTCGGGCAAAGCTCAGGTCTCCTCCCGGTCGGGGTGGAGCACACGGTCTCGGGGGTGCGTAGACACAGCGTAGCGACAGGTCAACGCGATATCACGGAACAGCACCGTTACGCTGCCGGTATGGATTCACGGCTACGGTCGGTCGGAGTGCTCCTCGCGGGCGGGGTGGGACAGCGGGTCGGGCTCGGCACGCCCAAGCAGCTCATCGAGGTCGCGGGCAGGACGATCATCGAGCATTCGCTGGCGGTGTTCGAGGCCGCGCCCGAGATCGACGAGATCGTGGTGCTGATGACGCCCGGGTACGCCGACCGGGTGCGCGAGATCGTGGCCCGGGGCGGATACCGCAAGGTCAGCAAGGTGGTCGAAGGCGGCTCCAGCCGTACGGAGAGCACGTGGCGGGCGCTGGCGGCGCTCGGGGCGGAGGAGTGCAACGTGCTGTTGCACGACGCTGTACGCCCCCTCCTGGAGCCCCGGATCATCACGGAGTGTGTCAGGGCGCTGGAGACCCACGAGGCCGTCAACGTGGCGATCCCGAGCTCCGACACGGTCCTGGTGGCGACGCCCGAGGGGGCGATCGGCGAGGTGCTCGACCGGTCGCGGCTGCGGCGCAGCCAGACCCCGCAGTGCTTCCGGCTCTCGGTGATCAGGCGGGCGTACGAGCGGGCGATGGCCGATCCCGGCTTCGCCGGGCTGCCCGCCACCGACGACTGCGGGGTGGTGCTGAGGTACCTGCCCGAGGTGCCGATCCACCTGGTCCAGGGCAGCGAGCGCAACATCAAGGTGACCCACCCGGCCGACCTGCACATCGCGGACCTGCTCTTCCGGCTGCCCAGGCCCGTCCCGGCGGGCGACAGGGCGGCGCTGGCCGGGCAGGTGGTCGTCCTGCTGGGCGACGGCGAGCTCGCGCGGGAGGCCGCCCGGCACGGCGCCGCGGTACGCGTCCTGACCCGCGCCGACGGCGTGCGCGTGGAGGACTTCGACTCGGTGGCCAAGGCGCTCGGCGACGTGGGCGGAGCCGACCACGTGGTGCTGGTGGCGGGCGCGGGCCACGCCGGCGACCTGGTGCGGGCGAGCGGCGAGACCGTCGCCGACGTGGTCGGCGCCGGCCACCTGGGCGCGCTCAACCTCGCCCGGGCCGCCCGGCCGCACCTGCGCGGCAGCCTGCTGCTGCAGGTCCCGCCCGGCTCCGGCGCCCTGCACGAGTCGGGCGCGGCGGCCGTCGCCGGGCTTACCCGGGCACTGGCCCGCGAATGGGCCGCCGACGGCATCCGGGTCAACTGCCTGAATACCGGAGCCTCTCCGCTCGTGGTCGCGCAGACCTCGCTGGACATCCTCATCTCCGACCTATCAGGGCAAGTCATAGACGCCCGCGTGGACGGCGCTTGACCTGGGGCTTAGTACCGTGCGATCGCATGAGGAGACTCATCGTGATCGCGGCGCTGCTCGCCTGCTACCCCGCGCTGCTGGTGGCGGCGCTGTGGCCGGCACCGGTGCTGTTCGGAGCGGTGGCCGCGGCCTCGTACCTCGTCGAGTACGCGGCCCCGCGCGCCGCCCGCCCGCTGCCCGAGCTGCTCGCCAAGGTGCACCTGGGAGTCACGCTGCGCTTCGCGGCCAGGGAGACCATGGCGCTGCTCCTGGTCGCGCGCACGACGGGGGCCGAGCTGCCGTGGTTCGCGGCGCTGGCCGCCGGGATGCTGGCGATCCACGCGGTGCGGGCCCTGCACACGGGCCTGGCGCTGCGGCTGCGCCAGATGCTCAGCAGGATGCCGGTGACCACCCGCAACCTCGACGTCTCCGCGCTGCGCATCCCCAGGATGCCGCCGGGGCCGCTGCGCGACGCCGGCAGCGTGCCGTTCCTCTATCTGGACGCGCTGCCGGTGCTCGGAGCCGTCCTGGGGGCCGTCCCGGCCACGCTGGGCGCGGCGGTGGCGCTCACGGCCGGCCTGGCCGGGGCGCTCGCCCTCATCCCGTACGTGCGCCGCGCCAGGCCGCTCACCGACCGGGCCAGGGTGCTGGACGTGGTGGGCGAGCAGGTCGAGAAGTACGGCCCCGAGGTGATCCTGTACTTCTCCGGCGCCACGGCCGCCGCCTACCAGGCCAGGATGTGGCTGCCCACCCTCGAACGCATGCGCAGGCGCGCCATCGTCGTGCTGCGCGAGCGCGGCATGGCCAGGCACCTGGAGTGCACCGGCCTGCCGATGGTGTGCATCCCGTCGTCGGCCGACCTGATGAGCTTCCGCGCGCTGGCCGGGGCCAAGCTCTGCCTGTACGTCGCCAACGTCGGCAGGAACGTGCACATGCTGCGCATCCCGACCCTGCGCAGCGCGTTCCTCAACCACGGCGACAGCGACAAGGAGGCCTCGTTCAACCCGTTCTCGCGGGTCTACGACGAGGTGTGGGTGGCGGGGCCCGCCGGCCGCGACCGCTACCGCCGGGCCAAGGTGGGCGTCAGGGACGAGAACATCCACGAGGTCGGCCGGCCGCAGCTCCAGGGCATCTCGACGGAGGGGCCGGGGCTGCCGTACCGGACGGTCCTGTACGCGCCCACCTGGGAGGGCTGGAACGACGACCTGTTCCACACCTCGCTGATCACCATGGGCCCGCGCATCGTGCGCGCCCTGCTCGACCACCAGCCCCCGCTGCGCGTGATCTACAAGCCGCACCCGCTCACCGGGCACCGCGACAAGAGCGCCACCCGGGCCCACAGGAAGATCGTCGCCATGATCGAGGCGGCGGAGCTGGCCAAGTCCAAGGCCCGCCACCCCTCCAGGCCGGCCGGGGCGGCGCCGCACATCAGGCACCTGGTCGTCGCCGGGCCCGTGCCGCACCTGTACGACTGCTTCAACGAGTGCGACCTGCTGATCAGCGACATCTCCAGCGTGGTGGCCGACTTCCTGGCCAGCGAGAAGCCGTACGCGGTGACGAACGTGGCGGGGCTGCCCGAGCGCGCCTTCCACGAGCGTTATCCGAGCACGGAGGCGGGGGTGCTGCTGGGCGGGGACCTGTCGGGGCTGGCGGAGTTCCTGGACGGGGAGGACACGCTGGCCAGGGCGCGGGTGAAGCTGAGGAGCTACCTGTTCGGGCCGGAGTACCCGGACGCGATGGCGCGGTTCGACGCGGCAGTGGAGCGCGTCTTCTCCGGAGGATGAGCTCGGCACCCCGCCGCGGGTGCGGCGGGGTGCGGGGGGACGGAGGACGGGGTCAGCGCAGCGGCCGGGCCAGCTTCTTCGGGCTGGTGAGGAAGCCCCAGCCCCACGAGCAGTGCATGGTGGCGTACACCAGCGGCAGCCGCAGCTTGGCGCTCGTCGGCAGCCCGCCGCCGGTCAGCGCGGAGCCCGCGGCGATGGCCGCGAGGTAACCGCCGGGCACGATCAGCGCGAGCGGGAAGAACGGCGAGACGACCAGCCCGAGCAGCATGGCGAGCACGGCGGCCGGGGGCGCGAGATAGCGGAGGTTGATCGTGCCCTCGTGGGTGCGCGCGACCACCCGCCGCCAGCGGCCGTAGTGGAAGTACTGCTTGGCCAGCGCCTTCACGTTGGGCCTGGGCCGGTAGGAGACCCGCATGCGCGGCTGGAACCACACGAGCCCGCCCGTCTGGCGGATGCGGTGGTTCATCTCCCAGTCCTGGGCCCGCTGGAAGTGCTCGTCGTAGCCGCCCACGCGGGCGAGCGCCGACCGGCGGAAGACTCCGAGGTAGACGGTGTCGGCCGGCCCGGCCGTGCCGCCCACGTGGAACGCGGCGGCGCCCACGCCGATCTTGGAGGTCATGGCGCACGCGACGGCCTGCTCGAAGGGGGTGATCCCTTCGGCCGCCATGATGCCGCCCACGTTGTCGGCGCCGGTCTCGGCCAGCGTCTCGACGGCCACGCGCAGGTAGTCGTCGGGCAGCATGGCGTGCCCGTCGACCCTGGCGACGATGTCGTTGCGGGAGGCGGCGATGGCCGCGTTGAGCGCGTTGGGGGTGCGGCCCGTCGGGTTGGGCACCACCGTCACCCGCCGGTCGGCCGCCGCGATGGCGTCGGCGACCTCCTGGGTGCGGTCCTGGGACGGACCCACGGCGAGAACGACCTCGATCTCACCTGGGTAGCTCTGGGCGAGGACCATCTCGACGGCCTCGCGGAGGTGCCGCTCCTCGTTGAGGACCGGCATGACGACGGAGATGGGGGGCCAGCCGCGCGTCTGCGCGGGCGCGTGCGGCGAGTCGGGGAACTGCTTCATGGCGGGGCTCACGCTACTGTACGACCGTGGGAGGAGGGCAATCGAAAGGCCGATCCTCCGGGGTGACAAGAGGGGGACGGTATGCGCGACCCGGACGAGGAGGACGGCGGTGTGCTCGTGGGCGGAGACGCCTACGGCGACGTCAAGCTGACGACACCCGTCCGCACTCGGCGGCCGCCGCGCAGAAGTGCCAGGGCCCGCCGCCGCAACGTGCTGGCCGCCGGCCTCCTGTCCACCGGCGTGCTGATCACCACGGGCGTGGTGTGGGCGACCCCGCGCCAGATCGGCACGGTCGACGCGGGGGTGACCGCGCCCGCGTCCCAGGGCGCCGAGAACATCCTGCTGGTCGGCGTGGACAAGCGCGACGACCTCACCCGCCAGCAGCAGAACCGGCTCAAGCTGGGCCGGGAGGCCGGCCAGCGCACCGACACGATGATGGTCGTCCACCTGTCGGAGGACCACAGCAAGGTCACCGTGGTGAGCCTGCCGCGCGACACCTGGACGACGATCCCGGGCAAGGGCGACCACAAGATCAATTCCGCTTACCAGTTCGGCGGGCCCAAGCTGGCCAAGCAGACCGTCGAGGCGGCCACCGGGCTTGAGATCAACCGCTACATCGAGGTCAACATCCTGGGCTTCATCGACGTCGTCGACTCCCTCGGCGGGGTCACCGTCTGCACGCCCGTGCCCATCGACGACACCAAGATCGCGCTCAACCTGCCGGCCGGCACCCACCAGCTCGACGGCGTGCAGGCGCTCGGCTACGCCCGCACCCGCGCCACCGCCCGTTCCGACCTCGACCGCATCGACCGGCAGCAGCAGGTCATCTCGGCGCTGCTCAACCGGGCGCTGAGCGCCGACACGCTGGCCAACCCGGCCAAGCTGGCCTCGTTCGTCAACTCGACGCTGAGCACGGTGAAGGTCGATCCCGACGACGGGCTGCTCGGGCTGGCCACGCAGATGCGGGACGTCTCGCTGTCGGACGTGACGTTCGCCGAGGTGCCGCTGGCCGACGTCGACTTCAAGACCCCCACGGGCGAGTCGGCGGTGCTGTGGGACAAGCAGGCGGCCCGGGACCTGTTCGCCAAGATCGACGCGGACCAGGATCCTGCCAGGCCCACGCCGTCCGCCCCGGCCTCCACCTCGGCCTCCCCCAAGCCTCCGGCGCTCACGCCCGGCGAGATCACGCTGGAGGTCAAGAACGGCACGCTGATCACGGGCCTGGGGGCGCGGACGAAGGACGCGCTGGTCGCCTACGGCTTCAAGGTGCCGGGCAAGCCGGGGAACACCTCGAAGAAGGACTACAAGCAGACCTTCATCCGTTACGGCGAGGCTTTCGAGGCGCAGGCGAAAGTCGTGGCCGCCGCCATTCCCGGAGCGGAGCTGCGCAAGGTGGAGCTCGACGGCATCGAGCTGATCCTGGGCAGCGACCAGCCGAAAGTCCAGCAACAGAAGTCCACTGGCACCCCGACTGCGAAGCCGAGTGTTACACCAACCACCAAAACGGCAATGCAGAACATATGTAAGAAATAGGCATAATTATCGAGGTGTCGGGCAGGTGAGGCCCATGGTGGTCAGGCACTGGCGGGAGGAGCCCTGTACGGTTCTGCACGTCGTAGGCGATCTCGACGTTGCAGGCGCGCCCCGGTTGCGGGCGGAGCTGGAGCAGGCCCTCGCGGCCGCCGATCCCCTCAACGTGGTCGTGGACCTCACCGAGGTGCCGTTCTGCGACTCCGTCGGGCTCGGCGTGCTGGTGGCCACGCTCAACCACATCCAGGATCTGCACGGGCGCATGATCCTGGTCCTCGCTCCCGGAATGATCCGCCACTTGCTGACGATCACCAATCTCGACCGGCATTTCGAGACGAGCCCTTCCCTCACCGAGGCGCGGGCCGCGCTGGAGAACGCCGCCTGAGCGGTAGCGGGTCATCCGGTAAGAGGTGTGCGAGAACATGGTCGGGTCATGTTGGGCACGCCTCTCCACGACCCTTCTCCGAGTCGCGGGAGAGCCCCCTTGAGGTGCGGAGGCTTTCACGTTGTTCGACCAGTTCCCCGAGCCTGCGCGCTCCCAGCTCCGCGCCGCCTTCGACGAGGGCAGGACACGGCCTGAGTGGTGCTTCGCGCAAGGGCAGGCCCGCCTGGCCTACTGGGCGCCCTTCCCCGGCTCGGAGCCGGCGATCGTCTGGCAGTTCGAGCCGGGCCCCGACCCCGTGGCCGCCGCCGGCCTGCTGCGCGGCAGCCTCGGCGCGATGGGCCTGACCAAGGTGATCCACGACATCTCGCTCCAGCCGGGGCTCGATCCCGTCGTCGATCGCGCGGTCGAGCACGAGGCGCTCATCGAGGCCGGGTTCTCCATGGAGGTGGAGCGGCTGATGCTGGAGTGGGCGGCCGGGAGCGACGTGCCCGCCGATCCGGGCAGGCTGGCCTACCGCCCCGCCCGCCGCATGGACCCCGCCGAGGTGATCGACATCCTCGTACGCGTCTCCGAGGGCTCGCTCGACCACGACACGCAGGTGGAGGTGGCCACGTCGGGCGCGGAGAAGGAGGCCCGGTGGATGTACGACGACCTGATGAGCCGCAAGGCCAAGCCCGGCTGGTTCGTCATCGGCTACCTCGGTGACTCCCCCGTCGGGCTGGTGGCGCCCGACGACCACTCGATCGCCTACATCGGCGTGGTGCCCGAGCACCGCGGCCACGGCTACGTCGACGACCTGCTGGCCCACGGCACCCGCACGCTCGCCGAGGCCGGCCTGCAACGCATCGTGGCCGCCACCGACGTCGCCAACGTCCCCACCGCCGACGCCTTCCTGCGTGCTGGATACTCGGAGACCGGCCGGTTGTTCCGCTATTACTGGAGGGCATCGTGAGACTCGGCGTCATGTTCGACCGGGGGCTGCCGCCCGAGCAGCTCGTCCCGTTCGCCAGAGCGCTCGACGAGACGTCCGTCGACGACCTGTGGGTGGTGGAGGACCTGGGCTGGACGGGCGGCCTCACCTCGGCCGCCACGGCGCTCGCCGTCACCTCCCGGCTGCGCGTCGGCCTGGGCATCGCCCCCGCGCCGCTGCGCAACCCGGCGCTGCTGGCGATGGAGCTGGGAAACCTGGCACGGATGCACCCGGGGCGGCTGGCGGCCGGGATCGGGCACGGCGTACTCGACTGGATGCGCCAGGTGGGCGCCGCCCCGGCCTCGCCGCTCGCCCTGCTGGAGGAGACGATCACCGCGGTGACCGCGCTGCTGCGCGGCGAGACCGTCACCCTGCACGGCAAGGAGGTCCACCTGGACGGCGTGTCGCTGGTGCACCCGCCGGCCGAGCCGCCGCCCGTGCTGGCCGGGGTGAAGCGGCCGCGCTCGCTGGCGCTGTCGGGGCGCGTGGCCCAGGGCACGATCGTGCCCGAGGGCGTGGGCCCCGACCAGGTGCCCGGGATCATCGAGACGATCGGGGCCGGGCGGGAGCACGAGCTGGTCGTGTTCACCTTCCTGCGCGTCGGGTCGGGCAGCGCGGAGGCGGTGCGGGAGGCGGTGGCCGGGCAGGCCGGGTTCCTGGGTGTCCCGCCGGAGGACGTGGCGATGGCGTCCGGCACCGCCGAGGAGGCCGCGGCGCAGGTCAAGAGCCTGTGGGCGGCCGGGGCCACGTCGGTGGCGGTACGCCCGATCGGGGCCGACCCGCTGGGGCAGGTGCACGCGCTGCTGTCGGCGCTGTAGCGGCCCCGACACCGGCCGAACGGCCGATGCCGATTCGGCCGGACGGTCGATGGCCGGGGCGGCCCGCTCGGCCACGATCGGGGCCATGAGGCAGATTGCGGCAATCGCGGCATGCGTGGCGCTCCTGGCGGCCACCGGTTGCGGCGTGGACCTGAAGGCCGACGAGGTCCACGCCGCCCGGTCGTTCCCCTTCACCGGGGCCGACCTGAAGATCGACGCCTCCCTGGGCGGCGTCCGCGTCCTCCAGGGCGCCGGCGGCGCCGTCCAGGTGGAGCGGTGGGTGCGCGGCAAGGCCGCCGACGCCCCCGCCTGGTCGCTGCGCGACGGCACCCTGCGCCTGAGCGCCGCCTGCGACATGGTCTTCGGCGACTGCGGCGCCCGCTACCACGTCAAGGTCCCGCCCGGCGTCCGGCTCTCGATCGACGTGACGGACGGTCTGATCCTGGACGGTCTCACGCAGGACGTGGCCGCCAGCAGCCGGGATCGCATCCAGGTCACGGGCGCCTCGGGCCGGCTGCGGCTGCGGAGCGACGGCTCGATCACCGGCGCGGGCCTCACGTCCCCGTACGTGCGCTGCCGCACCTCGGACGGGCCGATCGACGTGGCGTTCACCGATCCCCCCACCACCCTCGACCTGCGCTCGCAGGACGGCGGGGTGACGGCGCGGGTTCCCTCGGGCACGTACGCGGTGACGGCCACGAGCACGGACGGGAGCACGCGCTCGGAGGTGAAGAACGACCGGGAGAGCGAACGGAGGATCGCGGCCGGCAGCGGGAGCGGCCACGTCCGGATCCTGGCGAAGTGACGGCGGGGTGCGGTGGCGTCGTCCACCGCACCCGAGCCGGCTACTGCCAGATGGCGGCGTACTTGCCGTTCTCCGCGTTGACCTGCACCGGGGCGAGCCCCTTGGCCTTGAGGTCGTCGAAGCGCTTCTGGTAGCCGGAAGCGCTCATGTCCACGTAGTGGGCCCAGGACCTGACCCGGTCCTTGCGCCACACGGCCGCGTACGTCCCGTCGGGCGCCACGGCGATCCTGACCGGCCGGAAACCCTTCTTCTTCTTGGCGTAGAACTCGGCCTCGTGCTGCTTGAGCGACTTGCCGTAGGTGTACTGCCAGGCGCCGCCGCCGGCGCTCCACACGGCGACGTAGCGGATGTCGCCCGGCGTGCCGTACGCGTCGACCGAGGTCAGCGCGAGCTTCTTGGCGGCGGCCTCCTTGTTGGCGGCGGCGAAGGCGGCCGGGGTGAGGCCGGCCCTGGCCAGGAACGCGCCGGGCTTCTTCTCGAAGACTGCGGTGAACACCTCCGAGCCGGCCGGCCCGGTGGCCGAGACGGAGGTCGGCTGCGCCCCCTCCTCCAGCCCGGCGTCGAACCGCTTCTGGAACCCGTCGGCCGACATGCCCTGCCAGATGCCCCACTCACCGGAGCCGCCCTTGACCCAGACGGCGGCGTACCGCTCCCCGTCGGAGACGTTGACCGTGATCGGCCGGTAGCCCTGGTCCTTGAGCTGCTTCACCCGGGCGACGCTCTGGCTCGCGCTCAGGTCGTGGTAGGCGACCCAGGCCGGCGCCGCCTGCGCCATGGCCGCCGCCGGAACGGCGGCGGCCATGGCCAGCACGGACGTGACGATCGCGATCTTCCCCGTGGTCCGCATGACCCTCCCATGCAGGATGCTTTACTCGTTCAAGGGGCACGACCCTAACAGTCCGCGCTGACCGGCCGCAGGCGGCCTGTCATGGAGGCGGCGTCAGCCGACGCGCTCGAAGGGCGTCGGCGACTGGCCGGTCCAGCGGTAGAGCTGGGCGTGGCCGGTGTGCTTGGAGACGCCGTCCTCGGTGACCTTGCCGGCCTTGGCCACGTAGTAGTGGCCGCCGCCGAGCGAGATCAGCCCGTACTCACCGGTGAACTGCCAGCCCCTGACCCCGGTCGCCGCGTCCTCCAGCCCGCCGGGCGCCAGCGTGAGGAGCTGGCCGCGCTCGGCCTGCGGCTGGCCGGCGAGCTCGCCCGTCCTGGGGCGGGCGGCGCCGTCCACCATGAAGAAGGTGTAGTTCGGGAACTGCGGCTTGGTGCCCTTGTAGACGGCCATCATCCAGTTGCCGGTGTGCTCGTCGTACTCGAGGTTCTGCACGCCGTAGGTGGTGTTGCCGGTGTAGGCGAAGTACTTGCCGTCCACCTGCTCGGGGCCGCTCTTGTGCGGGGCGCTCTCGGTGAGCGGGCGCTCGTACTTCTTCCACTGCTGGATGTCGTACTGGAGCAGGACCTGGTAGTCGTTGTCCTGCCGGGTGGTGTTGGCGTAGATGCCGTAGGCGACGGTCAGCTTCTGCCTGCCGTGCTTCCTGCCGAACTCGGGGCCGAACGAGACGCCGTCGATGCCGCTGCAGCCGTAGCGGTGGTCGGGGGTGTTGCCGACGTTGCCGTCGAACCTGCCGTCCCCGTTCATGTCGGCCACGTAGTCGGCGACGACCTCCTTCAGGTACACGGTCTTGACCACGTCGGCGGTCTGGGCGTCCATGTCGGGCGCGGTGATGCGGTCCACGTCGAAGATCGCGATGTAGAACGACTCCTGCTCCTTGTACTCCAGCGAGCCGTACACGCGGCCGTCCTGGGAGTTGAAGTCGAGGTCGCCCAGGTGGCCGGTGAAGCCGGTCACGGAGCCGACGAGCCTGCCCTGAAGGTCGGTCTTGACGAGGAGGTTGGTGAAGGAGAAGTACATGTACCCCTTGCGCTGGTCGATGGCCATGCCCTGGACGTGGCCGGCCGTCCAGGCGCCGCCGTAGATCTCCGTCGGGAGGTCGCGGGGACGGTCGGCGGCGCCTGCCGGGGTGGCGGCGAGGAAGGAGAGGGCGGAGGTGGCGGCGAGGGTGAGTGTCAGGACCTTGCGCATGGTGCGGTAACCCCGTCTTCGACGTTCGATGATCAAAAATCGACGTTATACCGCACCCATGCAGATGTCTGACAATTTCCTGAACTGTCAGTGAAGTGGTGCCGAACCCTCCCCGTTCACTCCATGGCCGTCGTGACCCGGCGTGCCCGGTACCCCGCCTCGCGCAGGCCGCTCGCCCTGACCCGCCGCAGCAGCTCACGCCAGGCCTCGCCCCAGCCCGCCCTGATGGCGCACGACTCGGCCAGCGCGACGGCCAGCAACGCGCCCGCCTCGCCGCGCTCCGCCAGCCACCGCGCGTGCGGCAGCAGCAGCTCCGCCGGCACGTCCCGCGCCGACGCCGCGAGCAGCTTGCCGGCCTCGGCGGCGGCCAGCACCCCGGGGATCGTCCCGAGCAGCCGGGCCAGGTCGTGCCGCGGGTCGTGTTCCCAGTCCACGGTGGCGGCCAGCAGCTCGGCCGCCAGGTCGGCGGGCAGATCGTCCACGATCGCCCGCGCGGCCTGCCGTACCGGCTCCGGGTCCACGGCGTGGCGCGGGCGCCGGCCCTGGCCGGGATGGAGGTTCAGGCGGGGGTGCCGGCCCTGGCCGGGATGGAGGTTCAGGCGCAGGTCCAGCACGATGGTTGCGAGCCGCTGGGCGGCCGGGCGGTCGCGTTCGGCTCCTGCGTCCGGGCCGTCGGGCGCGGCGGCGAGCGCGCGCACGGTCCGCCGCAGCTCCTCCACCCCGCTCCCCGAGCAGGCCACCCCCACCAGCCCGTGGGCCGCGGCCCGCCACTCGGCGGTCCGGCCGAGCTCGCGGACGATCTCGGCCAGCCGCTCCGGGGCGCCGCGCACGTAGGAGCCCCAGCGAGGCAGCGCACGGACGGCCACCAGCCGGGTCCCCAGGTCACCCGAACGGGTCGCGGCGGCGATCAGCTCCCCGTACGCGGGCCGCCACCGCTCCGGCAGGTTCAGCGGCTGCGGCCCCAGCACCGGGGCGGCCACGTCCTCCGCCGCCGCGACCGCCTCCCTGAGCAGCTCCCAGGCCTCCGGCTCGGAGAGCAGGTCCGCCGCCGCCGACACGATCGCCGCCCGGACGTCCTTGTGCTGTCCCTGCGCCTCCCACAGCCCACGCAGCACGCCCATCGCGCCGGGCGCGCGGTGCCGGGCCAGCAGCCGGATGGCCTCCTTGCGCGCGGCGACCTTCCCACCGGCCAGCACCGGCCCCAGCTCCGCCGCCAGCTCCGCGGGCCGCACGAACCTGGCCGCCCGCGCCGCCCCGTACACCGCCACGTGCGCGTCGTCCCCGCCCGCGTGCGCGAGCAGGTCGCCCAGCACGTCCTGCGGCGACACCGTCCACGGCAGCGCGGTCAGCGCGGCCCGCCGCACCGCGGTCTCCCCCGGCGTCACGTACGCCCGCAACCGCGCGGCCGGCACCCCGGGCACCTCGCCCGTCCTCCGCACGGCCCGCGCCCGCTCCCACACGGGCAGCGTGGTGTCCCGCGCGACCCGTTCCAGCAGCCCCAGGTACGCCTCGCGCTGCCGGGCCGTCCAGCGCAGCACGGCCGCGCGCGGCACGTGGTGCACCCGGCGCGCGCCGCTCCTGGCGAAGCGCCCCTCCGGATCCTCCGGGCCGAGCGCGGCCTCCAGCAGGTCCGTACGCTGCCACGCCAGCACCTCGAACACCCTGTCCAGCTGCACCACGGACGGATCCGCCGCCAGCAGCCCCGCCACCCGCTCACCCCTCGTCCGCGGCGGCTCCAGCCAGTACTCGACGGCCTCGATCGCCTCCGCCCCGTCGACCGCGTCCAGCGCGCGCTCCAGCGCCCGCTGCAGCTCGGGCAGCTCGTGCCCGCGGCGGCCGAGTGCCGTGGCGATCACGAAGGCGAGCCGGTGCCTGTCGTGGCCGGCCGCCGCCTCCAGGTACGGCGCCAGCCTGCGGACCAGCTCGACCTCCCGGCCGCGCCGCAACACCTCCGTCAGATGGCTGAGCGTGGCCGTGCCCACGTGCTCGATCACCCGCTCGAACGTCCGCATGCCGAACTCCAGCAGGGCCGCGTCCTCCCGCGTGGCCCCCTGCTCGAAGACCCAGGCGGCCAGGCTGCTGACGGCGTGCCGCGTGCGGAGCGAGCAGTCGCGGGCCGCCAGCGCGTCCTCGGCGAGCCCGTCGAGGAAGGGCACGTGCGCGGGCTGGATGAGCCCGCCGGGGATCCCGGCCAAGGCCGTGAGGGCCGCGGCGCGCACCGGGTCCTGCTCGTTGCGCAGGCGGGTCAGGGCGTCCGTCAGCCGGGTGAGGGCCTCGGGGTCGCGGCTGCGGCCCGCGCAGGCGATCAGGTTGACGTAGCCGTTGGCGCGGTCCTGTGCGTCGGAGCGGCGGGTGGCGGCGCGCAGCACCGGCTCGGCCT
This sequence comes from Nonomuraea thailandensis, assembly GCF_024172165.1. Classification (GTDB taxonomy): domain Bacteria; phylum Actinomycetota; class Actinomycetes; order Streptosporangiales; family Streptosporangiaceae; genus Nonomuraea; species Nonomuraea thailandensis. The sequence goes on from NZ_JAMZEB010000002.1 coordinate 8,774,255, forward strand.
CGTCGTAGGGGAGGAAGGCGGTGATCTCCAGCGTGCGCAGCTCGTCCTCGGCGACGGCGCGCAGCCCGAGCATGCGGCGGGCCACGGCGACGCGGCGGCTCAGCGGGAGGAGGTTCAGCAGGTCCTCGGAGTGGACCTGCTGGGAGAGGTCGGGGTTCAGCAGGTCCTCGGAGGAGACCTGCTGGGAGGGGTCGGCGCCTCGCGTCGTCGCCGTGAACATCGCGTCCCTGCGGGAGGGCGGCAGCGACCGCAGCAGATCGGCTACCGCGCCGGGCTGCTCGCGCACCGCCCTGCCCAGCTCGGCCAGCCGCTCGTCGGTGAGCGCGGCCAGCCGCCGCCGCACGCCCGCCCGCCTGAGCAGGCCGGCGAGCGGGCGCTGCCGGCCGGGGGTCAGGTAGACGGCCAGCGTACGGGCCGGGTCGGCGTCCAGGAGCCGGCCCGCGCAGCGCCACGACCTGGGCGTCCAGTGGCGCTCCAGCAGCGCGATCACCCGCTCGGGGGCGTGCCTGGCGGCGGCCTCCACGCCGGGGACCACGGTCGGCCACCAGGTGTTCCGCAGGTCCTGGGGCAGGCCGTCCAGCGTCTGCTCGACGTGGTCGAGCACCAGGAGCGGGTGCTTCCCGGCCAGCGCCGCCCAGTTGGGCACCGCGTGGGCGAGGCCGGCCAGCCTGGCGGCGACCACCTCGGGCCGGCAGGCCACGAGCAGGCCCGCGGCCTCGCGGTCGCCCCACCGCTCGTGCACCTCGTCGATCAGGCGCTCGGCCAGGTCGGCGCGGCGGTTGCGCCTGATGGCGCGGTATGCGGTCAGGCGGTGGCGGAGGGGAGCGGTGCGGGCCAGGGCGAGGATGGTGTCGTCGGGGGCGCCGAGCTTGACGGCCTGGGCGATCGCGAATCCGGATATGTCAGGGTCCGGGTCGGCCAGAGCGCGGATGAGGCGCGGGAGGTCCCTCGCCGCCGCCGCCATCCGCACGGCCAGCAGACGCTCGTACGAGCCGCCCGCGGCCAGCTCCTCCAGCAGGGCGGCCAGCTCGGCGCGGCCGTCGGGACCGCCCTCACCTCGCCCCTCGGCGCGGCCGGACAGCTCGCGGGCGCGCAGTGCCAGGTGACGGCAGCGCTGCCCGTGGGACAGCGGCTCCACCTCGTCGAGCAGTTCCTGAGATCGCATGCGCATCACCCTTGCCCCAGGTAGGCGTCCATCTCGTCGCGGAGCGCCCCGTCCGGCTCCACCGCGTGCGCCGCCCGCACCCACGCGGCGGCCTCTTCCGGCGGCTCCGGCCAGGCCCGCAACGCCCGGACCGCGCACCGCCGGACCCGGATGCCCCGGTTGCGCAGCGCCGCCCTGACGAGCGGCAGGCCGAGACCCGGATGCCGCTCCAGCTCCGTGACGATCGTCTCCAGCGCCTGCTCATGACCGTCGCCGATGAGCCGGTCTCCCGGGCCGTTCGCCAGGTCGTCCAGCGGCAGCAGCTCCTCGGCCAGCGCCACCAGCGTGCCGGGATCGGCCAGGCCGAGCACGTGCTGCCAGGTGAAGCCGTCGCACGGGTCCACCCGGAGCCGGGCCACGAGCTGCGGCAGGATCGGCAGGGCCAGCCCCTGCGCGCAGTACTGGGCGAGCGCGAAGCCGTCACTCCTGGGGTCCGCCACCCCCGCCAGCGCCAGTTCGGCCCAGCGCGGCTGCGCGAGCACGTCCGCGTAGCGCCGGCGCAGAGCCTGCACGTCGGCGGGGAGCCAGTGCTCGGGAGGCTCGCTCAGGTGGCGGCGGATGGTCAGGAGGTGGTCGAGGCGCCGCAGGGTGGCTTCCCCGGCCGCGGCCAGGTCGGCGTAGCGGGCCAGGGCCGGCACCGCCTCGCCGTACGCGCTGATGCCCGTGGTGGGGCCGCCCTCGCCGCGGACCAGCGCGGACAGGATGCCACCCGCGCCGTCCACCAGCGCCTCGTCCGGCTCGGGGTCGAGGAGCGCGGAGTACAGGTCGCCGGTCGTGGCGGCGAGCGGCGCCAGGTACTCGTCCATGACGCCGTTGCGGAAGCCCTCGCGCAGCAGCCACGCCTTGACCTCGGGGTCGTCGCTGCCTTCGAGGCGTTCGACGGCGTGGATGCGGCCCCAGGCGGTCACCCGGCCGGCCAGCTCGAACACCGCCCGCTCCCGTTCCCCGGCCGGCTGGGTGCGCAGCAGGGCGACGGCCGCGTACAGGGTGAACTCCTCCAGCGTGCCGAGCAGGAGCAGCAGCTCCCGGTCCCGCTCGTCGCCGGACGCGCCGACGAGCACGATGCCGATCTTGACGGCCTCGCGGCGCGTGCCGTGCTCGGCCAGCCACCGGCCCGCCTCGTACACCTGCCGCCTGCTCAGCTCCCTGCCCGCCAGCTCGGACACCAGCTCGTCGCAGAGCTCCAGCGCGCAGGCCTCCGCGAGGCGCTCGTGCAGCCTCTGGTACGGGGCCCGCCACTGAAGGAGATCGGCGACCTCCTGGACGGCACCGAGGTCGGGGGCGAAGCCGAAGTGGTGGGTGCGGACGCCGTCCATGACGACGGAGGGCATGTACGGCCTGCCGTCGTCCTGGCGAGGAGGCTCGTCGGGCAGGTCCATGGCATGCGGCGGCCAGGGGCCGGGGCCGTGCAGGGAGGACATGGAGATCGTGTGTGCCAGGAAGGTGAGCTCGTCGTCTCCGGTGCTCAGCTTCCTCGTGCCGGGGTTCACCGGCCGGGGCGGTGGCCGCCCTTCCCGTAGAAGATCATGGACGCCATGATGCCGCAGCGGGCCCCTCGGCGCCAGTCACTTTTCCGGGGAGCGGTGGAGCGGCATCACTGGAGCTCCTCATGAGACCCCGTAGAGCCGGTCGATTCCGACGAGACGAACATGATCGTCGTCGCCGGCGGCCGCCCGCAACTCCGGGCTGAATCCGGCCCCGCCGTAACAGGCCAGAACGGTGCCGCGGGTGTCGTAGCCCTTCTGTTCCAGCAGTGTGCGGGCCCTGGCAAGCCGTTCGAGATGATGGCGCCCCATCACGTCTCCCCACTTGGCCTCACCGAGTGACAGGATCCGCCGTGGCCGCCCCGGCTCCTGTGCCGCCAACGCCACCACGTCCACCTCGATCTGCGTCCTGTTGGCCGGATCGGCGACCACACCGGAGCCGAGCTCGGCGGGGAACTCGCCGAAGAGCCCGTCCTCGCCGTCCAGGGCGAAATCGCGGCACAAGCCCTCGAAGTGCGGGCCCACGACCTGGGCGAGGAACGTCTGCCTGACCGAACGCCACACGGTCTCCGCCCGGTGGATCTCCAATTCCGCCCAGCGCTTGCGCATGATCGCCTCGTAGAAGGTGATGAGGGGTTCCACGATGCGATAACGGGCGCGTCCGGACCGGAAGAGGTCGGGCTCGCGGGTGATGAGCGCGCAGTCCTCGAGGACGTTGAGCGGGTGAGTGATCTGGTCCGACTTGCGTCCGACATAGCCGGCGATGCCGCCGTTGGTCGAATTGCCGCTGGCGATCGCCGCCAGGACCGAGTGGTAGAGCGCCGGGTCCCGGATGTCCCGTTCCTCCGCGAGGAGGTAACGCGCCTCGCGGAACAGCGGTTTCTGTGGGTTCAGCACCGTGCGTACCACCCACGAGTCGAAGTCGGCGAGCTCCGACGGCGCGTCACCCTGCGTGAACTCGTACCGATAGGCGGGAGTGCCTCCGGCGATGGCGTTCACCATGACGGCGAGGCGGGGGTCCGTGATTCCCCAGAACTCGGCGGCTTGCCGGTATCGGAAGGGCTGGACCACGAGTTCGAGCCCGGCCCGTCCGCGTAGCGGCGCCTGCCCGGAGAGCAGCCCTCCCATCACGGACATGGCGGATCCGCAGAGGATCAACCGTGCCGCGCTCTCGCGGCCGCTGCCTCCGGGGCCGAGCTCCCGCTGGATGATCGAAGGCAGTGCGGGAGATGCCCTGATGAGGAAGGGGAACTCATCGATGATCAACGGCACTGGGCGGTCACGGAAGGCCCTCAACACGTAGGGGATGGCGTCGTTCCAGTCGCGGAAGGGTATCTCCACCACTTCACGGGTGAACCGGGTGATGGCCTCCGCGAACAGCCGCAAGGACTCGGCCTCCGTCGCTTCGGTGGCGGCGAAGTACATTCCGCCGGCGGCTTCCGCCAGAGCCTGCAGGAGGAAACTCTTTCCCTGCCTGCGCCGTCCGCTGACCACGCCCAGGCCGGCACCTGTCAAGGCGGATGCGCTCTGACGGGGCGCCACGAAGTCCGTGAGTCCCTGCCATTCTCGCACGCGATCGAAGAGGCGCTCCGGTTTGGCGATCAAGTCTCCTCCGCTCCCGCGACGACATCTGATACAGAACCATACCTCTCAGAAGTGCAGTTCTGCTTTCTTGCACGAGGGCCTCATGACGATCACATCTCGTCGAGGCACCGGTCGCGGTAGCACTCCCCGTAGCGCGAGAGGCGACAGTCGTCGTCGCCCAGGGCGGGTACGAGCCGGGCCCGTAGTGTTCCAGCGGGAGAACGTCCAGACGCGGGTTTCTTCTCCTTCCCGGTCCAGATATCGCCGCCACCAGGTGGAGGCGTTCTTGTCCTGCTCGTCGTTGACGCCGTGATGGCGGGCGAGTCGCGGGAGGCGGCGGGTGAACTCGACCGTGTCCGCCGAAGCCCCCAGGCGATCGCCTCCGGGCCGGTCACCCGTTCGTACGCCTTCGCGGCCACGTAGGCCGGCAGCTCGAATTCCGGATAGACCTCGTCCGGCCAGCGCCGGGACCGGGTGAGCGTGACCCGTTCGAGCCGGATCCGGCCGTCCCTCGACGCGCTCGTCCGCTCGTGGCGGTAGTTGCGTGACAGCTCGTCGAGCAGTCGCATGGCCGGCAGTTCCACAAGGCGGTCAGGACAGCCGACGACCTTTTCGAAGTCCTCCCGGCCGAGCGGTGGCGGAGCGCTCGACCACGTCCCAGAAGGCGTCGATGTCCATGAGCCGCGATCATGACAGATCGCCCGAGGCGTCGCGCCACCGCTCGGCCGCGCGGACCATGTCGTCGCTGAGCTGCCGCAGGAGCCGGCCCAGGCCCTCCAGCCGCACCCCTGCGGGGGTGGCCGGGCCGAGGGCGTCGGCGCCGCCGTGGGCGAGGTCGGCGAGCCGGGCGTTCTGGTAGGCGCTGGCCAGCCACGACTGGTGCCAGATGTCGCCGTCGATCACGTACCGGTCGCGGCGGCGCCGGGGGTCGCGCTCGCGCCTGATGAGGCGCTGCTGTTCGAGCTGGCCGACGGCCTTGGAGATGGAGGCCGGGCTGACCTGGAGGCGCTGGACGAGCTCGGCCGCGGTGAGGCTGCCGCTGTCGGTGATGTAGAGGCAGGCGAGGACCCGGGCGGGCGTGTGGGTCAGGCCGGTGTCCACCATCATGGCCGTGAAGCGTTCCTCCAGCGCCTTCATGGTCTCCGGATCGCGCCCGTGTTCGTCGGCGGCGGGCGCCGGGCGCGGCTGGAGGGTCTTGCCGCGGCGGGCTCGGGTGGCGGTCGCGTCGTGGGCCCGGTCGGCCCGGTAGTCGCCCGCCCCGCCGTTGCGGATCACCTCGCGGGTGACGGTGGAGACCGGGCGCTGGAGGCGCCTGGCGATCTCGGTGTACGTGTGCCCGTCCGCCAGGCCCTGCGCGATGACCTGGCGTTCGTCGTGAGTGAGCCTGCCGCCCGGCATGTGTCGTCCGCCTCCTGATCTGGTGCCCGATGACCAGTATTGCCTTTGGCGACATGCCATTGCAACTCAGGGTTTTGCATTCGCGCACAGACCATTGCAATAACCTGCGAAAATACACTCTTTCTTGTTGACTGAACACTGAATGCAAAGTAGCTTTCGGGCATGACTGAAGACGTAATATCTCGTTCTTCCTCCGTCGGCGCACGGCCCTCCAGGTCGCTCGCGCCCGACCTCGCCCGCGGGGTCATGCTGCTGCTGATCGCCCTCTCCCACGCCCCCTCCTTCGTCGACGACTGGCACACGGGCCCGCCGTGGCTGGACGCCGCCGCGAAGTTCGTGAAGTCCCTGGTCGCCGACAACCAGGCCAGGAACATGTTCGTGTTCCTGTTCGGCTACGGCCTGGTGCAGCTGCTCGCCGCCCAGCAGGCGCGGGGCGAGGGCTGGCCGTCCATCAAGAGTCTGCTGCGCCGCCGGGGACGGTGGCTGATCGTCATCGGCTTCCTCAACGCCGTGGTGTTCGTGCCGATCGACATCGTCGCCGTCTACGGGCTCACCCTGCTGGTGCTCGCGCCGATCGTGCGGGCCGGGGAGTCCGTTCTGTGGTGGACCGGCGGCCTGACGCTCGTCCCCGCCACCCTGCTCCTGGCCTGGCAGAGCGTGGCCGCCCAGACGGACCCGGCGACCATCGCCGAGATCATGGAGCCGGCCTTCGCGGCCCACCTCGTCGCGAACCTCCCCGCCTGGCCCGCCAACACCGTCGTCTCCACCCTCATGGTCGTGCCCGCCATGGCGATGGGCATCCTGGCCGCGCGCCGCCGCCTCCTCGACGAGCCGGAGCGGCACCTGACACTGCTGCGCCGCATCACCGTCCTGGGACTCGGTCTGGCCCTGGCCGGGCGCACTCCGTCCGCGCTGCTGGCCGCGGGACTGTGGTCCCCGGAGTCGGTTCCCGTCCGCTGGGCGGTCGCCGTCGCGCACGACCTGACCGGGTACGCGGGCGGCATCGGCCTGGCCGCCGCCATCGGGCTCGTCGCCGTCGGGGCCCGAGGCGGGCGCCTCACCACCGCCCTCGCCGCGCTGGGCCGCCGGTCGCTGACGTTCTACCTGTTCCAGGCGCTGGTGTGGGTGGTGCTGTTCTATCCGTTCGCGCTCGGGCTGCACGACGACATGGGGTACGCGGCGACGCTCGGGATCGCGGTCGCGGTGTGGGCGTCGTCGATCGTGCTGGCCGAGTGCATGCGCGTCGTCGGCCATCGGGGGCCGGCCGAGATCCTGCTGCGCCGCCTCACCTACCGGCCCTCGCGGCGCAAGGGCTGATGCACGACGAAGCCGCTCAGGAGGCGAACGGGCTGATCAGCGTGGCCGCGCGGGCCACCGCCGCGAGGGCGTCGGGATCACCGGTGCGGCGGTGCACGTCCAGCGCCGTGTCGGCGAGCTTGATCACATGCTCGTCCCCGTGCCGGACCGCGAGCTCGAACACCTCCTCCGCCGGCCCGGCCCCGGCGGGCAGGTCCTGCCGGGCCACCGGCTCCGCGGGGGCGTAGGCGGCGGTCACCGCGGCGCCCGCCGCCCACGCGGCGTCGAGGCTGCCGGCCCAGAGGTCCTGAGGCAACGCCGGCAGGGTACGCAACACCGCCGTCGGAGCGGTCGCGGCGTGGACCAGCATGACGGGATTGCCGTGGGCGTGGGTGAGGTAGCGCAGGGTGGCCGCGTCCGCCAGCTCGGCGAGGCGCGCGCGGGCCTGCTCGGCGTCGGCGGCCGGTCTGAGCGCGGCCACGGCCGGCCCCCACCCGGCGACCTCGGCGAGCTGGTCGAGCCGATGGTTGATGCCCTTGCTCTGGTCCGGCACCCGCGGGACTCCGTCGAGGGCCCGCCCGGGATCGGCCGTACCGGACGGCGGGCCCGCGGCAGCGACGGGCTGCCAGCGCGCCGCCCAGTACCCGAGCGCCTGGCCCAGCTCGGCGAGCCGCGTCTCGTCCTCGAATCCGAGCAGCGCGTGGACCGCGTGCCCGGTGCGGATCACCCCGTGCGTGGCTCCGGCCGCGATGCCGGGCAGCAGGCGGGGCCACCAGGTCTCCAGCACGTCCCGCCACGGCCGCTCCCGCAGCTCCCCGTCGAAGAACGCCAGCCAGTCACCGAGCCGGCGCGCATCGCCCAGCGCTTCCCGCCACTCCCCGCCGCCGACCGGTGAGGCGCCGCGCGGCAGCTCGTCCAGCCGGGCGACGTAACCGTCGAGCCAGCGGTGCACGTCACGGTCGTACCCGTGCCTGACCATCGCCTCGACCGCCATCGGGCCGTGGTTGGACAGCCACCCGTCGAACTCGGGGCCCGTCCTGTGCAGCCGCTCGTACGCTTCTTCCAATGTCCCGCTGTCGCTCATGACAGGGACGCTAACCCTCGGCGGCGGTCCCGCACGTCGGTCCCCCGATCGAATGGTTCTCCGCCTTTGGACCTAGGTCGTGCAACAGAATCCGGCGATGCCTCCTCTTGGGGTTGTCGGAGACAACGAAGGGTCGAGGCAGTTGGACGGTGATCCCCGCTACGCGGACTTCGTCGCCGAACGGGGTGACGCGCTGCTGCGTTACGGCTACGTGCTGGCCGGCAACCAGCACGACGCGGCCGACCTCGTGCAGGAGGCGCTGCTGAGGCTGCGCGCCGCCTGGCCGAGGTTACGGGCCAAGGAGAGCCCCGAGAGTTACGTGCGCACGACGATGGCCAGGCTGCACCTGTCGACGTGGCGGCTGCGCCGGCGCGAGCTGTCGACCTGGGACCTGCCTGACGGCGTCCACCAGGACACGCTGCCGCGCGGGGACGAGCGGACCCTGTGGCTGGCGCTGGCCGGCCTGCCGCGCAAGCAGCGCGCGGTGCTCGTGCTGCGTTACTACGAACAGCTCACGGACGCGGAGATCGCCGTGGTGCTCGGCATCTCCCGGGGAACCGTGCGCAGCCAGGCCTCCCGCGCGCTCGACAAGCTCCGCGCGGCCGTACCGGCCGAGGACGGACGATCCGCACAGGTACGACCACGTTCGCCTCTCGACGGGGCGCGGCTGGAGGGAACCTACGATGACCGACGTTGAGGAGGCCCTGCGCAGGACGCTCGGCAGCGCGTCGCAGCACGCGCCCCGGATGCCCGCCGGCCTGCCCGCCCGGCTGGAGGACGGCTACCGGCGGCGCCGCCGGCGCAACCTGGCCCAGGCGGTGCTGGCCGCGGCGACCGTGGTGGCCGTGGCCGGCGGGACGGCGGCCGTGCTGCGCCACGGCGACGTGACGGCCGCGCTGCCGAGCACGTCCCCGTCCACGGACCCGCCGCCCTCCGCCGCCACGCCGCGGACGTGGCCGCTCCCCGAGCCCGTGGAGAAGATGTATCCCGCGGCGGTGCGCAAGGTGCCCGCGCGCGGGCCCGGCGGGACGGCGCTGCGTCCGCAGGCGTTCATCGACGAGCACACCATGCTCGTGACCACGTGGGGCGGCTTCGAGCAGACCGACGCCCTGTACGCGTACGACCTGCGCACCCGCGACCTGCGGAAGATCACCGACGTGCCGACACCGGCGGGAACCGTCGTGTTCGCCTCGGACTTCACGGCCGGCGGCGGCCGGGTGGCCTGGTGGACCGCCACCGAGGACCGGCGCGTGCACGTCTGGACCGCCCCGGTGAGCGGCGGCGAGGCCACCGGCATCGCCGACGTGGAGGGCGGCGGCGGCGCCGGGCTCAGCGGCCTCGCCGTCGAAGCCGGCCAGATCGTCTTCTCCCTGTTCAGCGGAGGGGTGTTCACCGTTCCCGCAGCGGGAGGCGAGGTGCGGGAGGTGAACGGCGGCGCGGGGATGCATCTGCTGAAGTGGCCGTGGATCGGCTCGCCCGGCGCGCTCTCCGAGGGGAACGGGTCGCGGTTCACCAGCATCACCAACGTGGAGACCGGGGAGACGAGCGTGGCCGTCACCCGTCCCGGCGAGGACGGCCTGATCTGCGGGACGCGGGTCTGCGCCGGGGCACAGGAGGCGCAGGACGGCGGGAGGAGCTTCTACCGGCTGCGGGACGGCTCGCAGGAGAAGGAGCTGCCGGTGAAGGGCCTCATGATGGACGGGCTCGCCCGCGAGCGCTTCCTGGTCGCGCCGGTCATGGCCGAGGGTGCGGGGCACATCGCGATCCTTTACGACGTCACCACGGGCAGGGCGGCCGATCTCGGCGAGCGGGACGAGAAGGGGAGCATCCAGGTGCCGGGCGTCGCCCGTGGCGACGATCGGCTGCTCGCGTACCAGATCGGTGACGACCTCTACGTCATCGACCTGACGAAGATCGACTGAGCGCCGGGGCGGCTACGGGCGGCGGTGGACGCGCGCCCGCTGCTCAAGGGCCCTGGCCGCGCCGCTCCCCTCTTCCAGCCGGATAGACGAGAATCAGATCCTGCTCAGGACGCGTGTACAGGCGCAGCCGGTAGCGGCCAGGGCCGTTGCGCGCGAGGTCGGGGAAGCGCACCTTGCTCGCCGACAGCGTCTGCATCACCAGACGGCCCGATTCGCTGACGATGTCCGCCTCGACCACCTCATCCCAGCCCCTGCGCCGGAGGGGTGGCGGGGCCGAGCCCAGCGCCTTCGCCGTGACGCAGGTCGCCCAGTCCTGGCTGGGAGTGAAGAACAGGGCCAGCGCACCGCGGGTCTCGAGCGGGTCGAGCGTCTCCTCGTCCCAGATCGCGTCGGAGTCCTCGGACGTGTCCGCTTCCTTGTCATGAATGGCGTACGGCTGGGCGTCCCAGTCGTAGTAGGACGCCGTCGCCTGGAACCGCGTCCGCAACGCGGGCCATGGGTCACGGCACAGGGCGTCCTCCCTGCGCGCCTCGCGCCGCATCTGTTCGCGTGCGAGGTCGTCCTTCTCCTTCTGCCGCTGCGCCAGCTGGGCGGACGACAGCAACAGATCCGGGTGGCTCCGTCCGATCACCTCAGGGCAGAGCAGCGCGAGCAGCGCGGGCCGGGCCTTGACCGGCTCCCCGCGCGCGAACCTGACGCACGCGGCCCTGCCCCTGCTGAAGAGCGCCTGGTCCGAGATGTCACGGTCAGGCTTGTTCACGCTGCACAGATAGGCGCGATCACGCTCGTGAGCCGGGGTGTCCGCGACACGCGGCGGGTCCCTCCACGTCCAGCAGTCCGAAGGCGGTAGCTGCTCGCCCTGCCAGGTGTAGGAGAGACGTGGCCGGTTCTCGGGCCCGACGATCATCATCAGCAGGGAGACCGAGGCCGCGGCCATGACCGCCGCGGGCACCCGCAGCGGCGCCGGCCGCCTCGGCTCGCGGTTCAGCTCGTGGGCCGTGCGCGCCAGCCAGACGAGGAAGAGCACGTCCATCGCCTCGGCGATCGACTCGATCGTGCTCCCGCTCGTCAGGCCGTCCACGAGCTCCACCAGAAACCCGCTCGCGAACGTGCCCCAGCCGACGAGGATCGTCGCCCGGCTCCAGCGCCCGTCGCGCCGCTGGGCGAGCAGCAGCATCACCATGCCGGCGAAGACCGCCACCTCCACGACCAGGACGGTCGCCCGGTAGGCCGTACCCGGGAAGAACCGGGACACCGGATCGTCCACCAGGCCGATCGCGAACGATCCGGCTGTTTCCACCGCCCCGACCAGGAGCAGAGCCGACCGGAAGGCCCGGCCCGGCCCGGTGAGCACCATTGTGATCAGCACGAGCGCGGACGCCCAGAGCACCAGCCCGATCACCAGCTCGACCGGACTCGGGAGGAACGAGGGGATCAGCAGCCATGCCACGTTGGCGTACAGGATGAGCCGCAGCCACGTCGCCGCCCGGCGCACCGGCCCGACCAGGGGCGCGGGCCCCCGGAAGAGCTGCCACAACATCCACGAGTTCACCAGCCCGACCAGCAGCAAGCCACCCAGGACCGGGAGCAGGGGGGAGGTCTTGAGGCTCTCGCCGGGCGCGTACCACATGGTGGCGAGCCATGCGGGGGTCGCGGTGCCGAGCACCAGGCTGAGGGCGATCGAGGCGAAGGTGACGGCCAGCGAGGCGGAGGCCGCTGATCGGGATAAGTGCACAATGAGGCTTGATCGTAGTACGGCCGATCACTGCTTCGCGCCGGTCGCGCGGTCACCCTCGGGAAACGGCTCGACCACGGTGACGACCAGCGGTTCCCCCTGCGGTGCGGCCTCCCTTTCGGCCCTGGTCAGCCGTCCTCGTCGCACCGCTGGGTCGAGACGTGCTTCGTGGCCTTGGCCGCACCGTCGGTGACGGCGAGGATCTCCTCTCCGGCCAGCGCATATCCCTCCTCCGGATGCTCGATCGCCGAAGCGAAGACCATCCCGGCGACCTCTCCGCCTTCGAGGATCAGCGGGGCGCCGCTCAGGCCGGCGTCCGTATCGGCGGAGAACCCGAGGACCACTCTGGTGACGTTGCGTTCCTTGTAGAGATTCGGGCCTTCGGCCTCGATCCGCTGCTCGATCTCGACCGGCTGCGTCACCAGTTGCTCGGCGCCCTTCGGATACCCCAGCATCCGGGCATCGGCGAGCGACAACCCGGGGATCCGCAGCAGCGGCTTGGGCGCCGCGGTGATGCGCAGCGCAGGGGCGGGCAGCTTCGGTACGTACAGGACCGCGACGTCGGCATCGGGATCGAAGGCCACGACCTGGCCCTCGTACTGCTCGCCATCGGCAGTGGTGATGACCGGAGACACCGGGACGGCGCCGGCCACCACATGGGCGGCGGTCACCACCCGCTGCGGGGCGTACACGAACCCCGTCCCCTCGATCTCCTTGTTGCACGACGGCGCGATCGCCGAGAGACGCACCACGCTCTGCTCCGCACCGGCCTTCTCCGACGAGACGGCCACCTCACCGTCGGCCGCCGGCCCACCACCCGGCATCGGCACCGGAGGGGCCGATGCCGAGCAGCCGGCCAGGGCGAGGACTATGGGTAACCACAACCAACGCGTCACAGCCCTTCACTCCCCCTCGGGTCGGTATGGTCTGTGGCGACATGGCTCACGGCGCGCCGTTGATCAAGCCATCGTCGCCAGAAGACCACCGTGTCACGCTTCGCTTGATCTTGTACAGCGTCGCCGACATCATGCCCCAGAGGGCAGCCGGAGCAGACGGGCACCACATGGAGCAAGACGAGGTCTCGACGTGGGACGGCGTCACTCAGCGGTCCGGCTACAAGCGCCGGGTGATCGAGGGACGCGACAGCCTGGCCCAGGCGGCGCGCGACGGCGACTGGTCCGCGGTCTTCGCCCTGCTCGACGAACACCCCGGCTGGATCAACAGCGGCAGAGTCGGCGGCGGCAGCGGATACGCCCCTCTTCACCAGGCCGCCTGGCACGGCGCCGAGGCCGGCCTCGCTCACCGGCTGGTCGCCCGCGGCGCCTGGCGCACGCTGCGCACGGCTCAGGGAGAGCGGGCGGTCGACATCGCTGAACGCAGGGGACATCACCATCTCCTGGCACCGCTCACGCCGGTGATCCGCCACCCCCTGCCGGCCGAGACCATGAGGTCGATGCAACGCCACTTCCACGCGCTGATTCACGAGCGGGCCGGCGACCTGATCACCGACCAGCGGTTGCGCCTTCCCGAGCTGGAGACGCTCACCGAGCAGCGCAACCCGGCCTCCTGGTTCACCGTCCCCGGCATGTACGGCGGTTTCAGCTACCGGCTGGAGCAGGCCCAGCTGATCGTGGAAAGCTGGTTTCGCGTCGTCGGGGGATCGGGTCAGCGGCACGTCGTCGACGAACACGGCGCCCGGCTCGTCGCCGAAGGCTTCGTCTGATCAGTCCTCGGGCTCAGCGGTCCGCATCGGATTCCTCCCAGAACGGTGGGACGAACCCGCCGTCGCGACACGTCACGACCTTCCCGTCGCGTACGCCGAGCACCTCCGGCTCATCATCCTCATACCAGCGCTGGTAACCGAAGAAGGACCCGTTCTCGTGCAGCCGGACGGCCAGCCGGCCCATCAGCTCAGCCACCTCCGCATGCCCGTCGGGGTGAACCTCCCAGCGGCAGGTCAGCGCCCACCGTTCGTCGCCGCGCACCAGGATCGAGAAGCCGGCCCCGGGAATCTTCGAGGCCGCGTACGGTGACCCGCCGTCACCCCACGCCGGTCGCGGAAACTCCTTGATCACCCAGTCGCCGTTCTCGTCCCGCATGGGCTCCTGCTCGTCAGGCAGCAGATCGAGAACCTCATTGACCACGATCGTCCTCTCGGCGACGTGCCCGGGCCGCGAGCCGAGCCCCAGGTGCCAGCGCAGCTCGGCGAGCTCGGCCTCGGGCAGATCGCCGCGCAGGTCCATCGCGACCATGAGCTCATGAATGTCAGCCATGGCCGGAACCGTAGCGGCGCGGACCGACATCGATGCGATGCGAGACTGACCGGCTACATCAGCGACCTGGACCTGCCCGCCGCGGCAGGGCGACGCGGGTCGCCACGCACCTGCTCGGCGGACGACGCACACGGCTCGATCGCTTACGTGACCGTACCCGCTCATCCACCAGCATCCGAAGGCCACTGATCTGGCGGCGGAGACATGAATCGTGATCCATGCGTGTGCATCGCGAGACAGCCGGATCCGATGCTTGCGGTGATGGATGGACGCAACGCGAGTGTCTCACCCGCCACCGGAGGCCGGCTCGCCGAGCGACTGGTCGTCGCCGGGCTGGCCGGCATCATCCTGCCCTTCGTCCAGTTCGGCTGGCTCGTGCTCGTAGCCGCCCTGTCCGACGACTCCCGCTGCGGCCACTTCGGCTGTGTCGGCCTGCCGGCCGACGCGTGGACGATCGGGAACTGGGCAGCGGTCGCGCTCGCCTGGCCGCTGCTGCACCTCCTCGGGGTGCGCCCCGCATGGCCGGTCGCCGTGCTGGCGCCCTTCTTCCTGGTGCCGATCTGGGAGCTCACCGACGTTCCGGTCAGCGTGGTCGCCGGATCGTTCGCCTACCCCCTGGCCGCCCTGGTGAGCGCGCCGGACCTGTCATGGCGGGGGCGCGGCCTGGTCCTGGCCCTTTTCCTTCTGGTCTGCGCCTTCCTCGCGCTTGCTGTCGGATAGTGCCGGCCGGGGCGACAACGGCCTCGCCGCCAGGTCGGGTAGTCGGCCAACACATCGGCGAAGCGGGGTTTGAACTGGGGGTTTGGGGGGCTGTGCCCCCCAATGTCACCGCCTGAGCTTCCTTGCGCGCAGCGCCTTCCTTGCGAAGACCATGCGTTTCCCAGAGAGCCTCTACTTGAGGAGCTGCCGCGCCATCACCATGCGCTGGATCTGGTTGGTGCCCTCGTAGATCTGGGTGATCTCCGACACCCGATTCGATCACCTGCGAAGGCAGCTCGACCATACGGCTGAGCACCGGCTACGCCTGTGGACACTTCGCATCTCTTTTCGCTGGTTACGGCACTCCCACGGAACAGCGACGGAACAAGGACAGAGCACGGGAGCGGTCTGCGCCGCTCCTTGGTGAGCGCCTGCTTGCAAACGGGAGCCGGCACACCGTCGAGGGGTCTTTCTCCTGGTCAAGCGGTAGATGCCGTCTGGTGGGCGGCGCTCGCATGCGTCGGTGTTGCTGTACCTCCCTGCTATACAGCAACCCGGCAGACGGCCGGCCCACCTATCCGGTGGCAAGGGGACCCGTACCGCAGGGCCGCCAGGCCCGAGGAACGGAAGCCCCGCGGCTGCCTGACCTTCCGCTTTCCAGGCGGGCCAATCATCCTGGCCGGCAGCGGAAACCCGCGGTCAGAGGACGGTGGTCGGGGTGAGCCCTCGTGCGGGGACGTTGCTGTCAGCGCTGGTGCCACCAAACTCCTCACTCAGCCCGGCTCTACACTCCAGTCGGATTGCCTTAAATGACCTTGAGTGTCTTACTTAGCGCCATCTCGATTCTACGCCAGCGATGTGCAATGATATGCATATGCGCTATCCGTCATTCTCACTAGATATTTCTGGCCAGGAATTAGTGTGCGGGACGATCAATAATGTCGATTATGAGATCGCAAGCGATCACTCCGATGCCATCGCAGGGATCAGCGTAGCTAATTTCTCCACGACACTACTGGAACGCAGCCGAAGGCTATGGAACGACTCTCCCGACAAGGGTGACGCCTACGCCTCAATTGTCATCGAAGATTTCGTCGTGTTTCCATGGGATGAATTCGCTTCATACTATCTTGACCTAACCAAAGAAGACGAATTTACCATAACTATCTATTTTATTTCGCTAATTCCTAGTTTCCCTGGGGAGATGGAGCAAGTCACTAACCCCATCATCAGGAGATTCGGATTGCGTTTGATTGAAACAAGTGAGGCTTCGGAGGGACTAGCATCCACCTTTGATGACGGGGCACGTTCATGGTTTATGAAATGCACCGGACCAACTCAGAACCTAACGCTCGGCGATCTATTCTCCTTGCGCCGCGAGCTGAGCTACAGGGCATTCTTCTCCGAGAACTCCCTGATGCATCCTAATGTAATTATAGATATTCTTGAGGCTGGTGGTGCTTCGCAGCTGATTGGAACTCCCGAATCCGACACTCTTGAGGTCAAGAGCATCGACTACATGTCGAAGTATCAGGGCGACCGATGGAAGGTCGAACTCGCCCAAGATGTATCTAGTTTTGCCAACGCGGAGCTTGGCGGGCTATTGCTCATTGGAATTGAATCCCGGGAGATCGACGGCAGAGATACTCTACATAAACTAACCCCATTGAGCCCAAACCCAAAGCGACTGGGCCAGTATCGCGACGTCATCAATGCTCGTATTCATCCGCCAATTGATGACCTTCGCCTTGACGTAATACCACTCGGCCATAAAGAAATATTGTACGTCTTGATTCCACCACAGCGTGATGAACGAAAGCCTTTCATGGTCTTCGGTGGAATTCTTGATGGGAAGGTAGAAGGAAAAATGTTTTCGATCGTCCGCAGGCGTGGTGATCGTACAGTAGGGGTGGATCCACGAGAGCTTCATGCGATGCTTGTTGCCGGGCGTACTTTCTTTAGGACTGGGAATAGGCCTAACAGCCCGAACAATGGTCGCGAATAGTACAACGAAGAAGATCCATCGGCATCGGTCACCTCAACCGTAGATGACGAGTGCCTTAAACTGGACAGAGGTAGCAAGCAGACATAGAAGTCTCTCGGGAGGCGTCCTCTCAGGCAGACAAGCCAGGTTCTAGAGGTCCCCTGCCCTCGAGTACGAGAGAGACGGATGTCCCGGTGATGATCATCCAGGCTGCACGACCATGCGCTCAAGATAGAACTGATCTAGGCCTTAAGTCGATTACTCCGATAGGCTGTTCAAAATGAACGCGCAGTACCAAAATGACCCGCAAGATCCGGTTGGTCTGGGCAGCGGCTTTCAGGCGTGGTGGGCGGAGGTCCCAGACCCAGGGCCTTATATTCGTGAGGGGCTCATCGTCTTGGACGCGAATGTGCTGCTGCACCTGTACCGCGTCACCCCCACCGCTCGCGAACAGATTTTGGCAACTCTGCTGGAGGTGCGAGATCGGCTCTGGATCCCACATCAAGCGGCACTAGAATTCCACCGCAATCGGGTCGATGTGGTGTTAAATAGGTTGTCTCAATTCCGCGAGGTTCGGCGCGTCCTAAAAGATGCAACCAATAAGGCGGCTGGCGAGCTACGAAAAGCTGTATTGCGCTTCACTCACCTACGCCAAATGAACATGACCGACCGAGTCTGGGACCCCGGCGCAAATGGCCTGAATGAGGAATCAATTCTCTCTAGACTCGATGGAGTGATGGATTCCGCTCTGGCAGAACTCGTGACGTTGGAAGCCGAACACGACCTCGCACCGAACGATCTCCAGTCCGGCGATCCGGTACTTGCACGCCTTGACGAGGTGACAAGAGGCCGTATTGGACCACCATATCTTCATGCCGAACTGAGACACCTTGTAGAAGAAGCGACATCTTACAGATACCCGAATTTAATCCCGCCGGGATATAGAGACGCCGAAAGGAAGCCTACCCCATACAGGGCAGCTGGCGATTACATCCTTTGGCGTCAGATTATGGATTATGCACAGACGGAAGCCCGAGGACGCATGCTTGTCATGGTCACCAGCGATGCAAAGGAGGACTGGTGGGAGCTCGACAAGAACGGGAAAGCCCAGCAGGGACGCCCGGAACTAAGACAAGAGCTTTTTGATCACAGCAAGTCGTCGATGGTACAGATGATGCTATCTGACTTCCTGGAAGCTGCCGTCGAACAGTTTCCTGGCCGAGTTTCACCTGACACGGTTAGTGAAGTCCGCGAATCTGAAAGAACGGCACAAGCGGCAGGGGTTCTCGATGTACTGTCATCTCTAAAGGACGACCATAAGCCCGATCTTATGGCACTGTCTCCCGCCGAGTTTGAGCATTTGATACGGCAACTACTCGAAGCCATGGGGTTCACTGCATACGTTACAGAGCCAGCGCATGATGCCGGTTTCGATATTGACGCCACAAAGTCGGACGCTAATCTTGGGGTCATTAGGACTGTGGCCCAGGTGAAGCGCTACAGCAGGGCTGTCTCCCTCGACGCCGTCCATGCGCTGTATGGGGTCATGACGCACGTGAAAGCACAAGCCGGCATCATGGTAACAACTAGCTGGTTTGGAAGCGCCACGAGGAAATTCGTCGAGGGGAAGCCGCTCACGTTGATCGACGGACCCGAGCTGATCAGCCTGTTGCATGACTATCTTGACATAGATGCCACCATCTCGATTCGACGCCCCATGAACAGAGATAATCAATAGATCGCAGGCATCAACGTGTCCGCTTAGGGTCGTGCGCGCCTCTATCTGGAGAACCGATGAACCACCCAGTTTAGCTTGCACTTTCGGTGATCAGCCGTGATCCTCGGTGGGCCAGGGCTGAGGAACGAAGCCCTGGCCCACCGAGCGCCCCCGGCCACGTACGGTGACTCGCCATGCCGTGGCGATCGTAAGGGCCGCATTCGTGTGGTGGGCCTGACGTCCTCGGCCATAACGCTGGGTTCATCTGGCATGGCTCTATCGCCCTCGTGGAGCTACAAATTCCTTGAAGTTCCATGTAACCGATGTGGCGTCGATAGACGCGTGGGTGGTGCTGGTCGCGACCGGCCGGAGAGCCGCAGCGCGGCCAGCGACCGCCCGACGCGCGGCAGGCCGCCACAGGCGGGCTGCCCTTGATGACGTGCAGATAAGTTGCTTTCTGGGCTGCCCGTAGCTGTGTCCTGTCTCGCTTGATGGTTGACACTCTGGCCTCGCTTGATGCTTGACACCTTGATCGTTATCTGTGCCTGCTCGTGGCGTTATCGGCGCTTCGGGGGAGGCTCGGGTGGCATTGGTGGAGTTGAGTGTCGTGGAGCAGCGCTATCACGCGGTGATCGAGGTGTTGTCGGGCGCGAAGGTCACCGATGTGGCCGGACGGTATGGGGTGTCGCGGCAGTCGGTGCATGCCTGGGTGCGGCGGTATCAGGACGGTGGCCTGGCGGGGCTGGCCGATCGGTCGCATGCACCGAAGGCGCATCCGATGCAGACGTCGGCTGCGATCGAGGCGCTGATCTGTGAGCTGCGGCGGGCCCATCCGCGGTGGGGGCCGCGTACCCTGTTGTGGGAGCTGGGCCGGCGCGGGGTGGAGCCGTTGCCGTCGCGGGCGAGCATCTACCGGGTGTTGGTGCGTAACGGGCTGGTCGAGCCGGTCACCCGCCGGCGCAGGCGCGAGGATTACCGCCGCTGGGAGCGTCCGGGGCCGATGCAGTTGTGGCAGATGGACATCATGGGCGGGCTGCTGCTGGCCGACGGCAGCGAGGCCCAGCTGATCACTGGCGTGGACGATCATTCCCGGTTCTGCGTGATCGCCTCGGTGGTGACCCGGCCGACCGGGCGGCTGGTGTGCGCGGCGTTCGCCGCGGCGATGCGCGCCTATGGGGTGCCGCTGGAGGTGCTGACCGACAACGGCAAGCAGTTCACCGGCCGGTTCGGCGGGCCGAAGGCAGGCGAGGTGCTGTTCGAGCGTGTCTGCCGGGAGAACGGCATCAAACTGCGTCACACCGCACCACGCACCCCGACCACCACTGGCAAGATCGAGCGCTTCCATCAGAGCGTGCGCCGCGAGCTGCTGACCGAGGCGCTGCCGTTCGCCTCGATCGAGACCGCCCAGGCCGAACTGGACGCCTTCGCCGAGCATTACAACACCGCCCGCCCTCACCAGGCGCTGGACATGGCCTTCCCCGCCGACCGGTTCTTCATCGAGCGCAGCGACGGACAACGCCGGGCCGAGCGGGAACTGCCACTGCACCTGCCCGCCGGCCTGACCACGGTGCCCGCCCCCGCTGCCGGCGTTGCTCCCGCGGCCCCTCCCGCGACCGCACCGCCGGATCTCCCGGCCCCGGCCATCCATCACTTCGATCAACCCGAACGGCCCGAGCCCGTCCTGATGAGCACGGTCGATCCGCTATCGCGCCAGGCGATCGAGGTCGATCGGGTCGTTCCTGCCTCAGGCAACCTGTCGATCGGTGGCCAGCAGCTCTGGCTCGGCCCCGATCGGGCGGGCATGCCGATCACCGTGTGGATCAGCACTCAGCGGCTGCACGTGTTCACCGGCAGCGGTGGCCGGCTCAAGAGCGTGGCCTCCCGGCTGACCGTCAAGGACCTGGCCGCGCTGCTCGCTTCGGGACAAGCCCGCCCAGCACCGGACGAGCCCGTCGCCGAGCCCGCGATTGCGGCGAGCGCCGTCGAGGTGGATCGGCAGGTCAGCTCGATCGGCACCATCAGCCTGGCCGGGCGGGCCCTGTGCATCGGCGCCCACCTGGCCGGCCGCCGCGTCATCGTGCGCTTGGACGGCATCACGGCCCGCGTCATGGACGAGGAACGCCTGCTGCTGCGCGCCGTACCCTGCCCACTCCCGCTCGCCGAGTGTGTCACCCTGCGCAACGCCCGCCCCGCCGGACCACCACCCGGCGCTCCGACCGAGCCCGTCACCGTCCAGCGGGTGGTCTGCAGCCGCGGGCACTTCCAGGTGGTCGGGCAGAAGGTCCAGGTCGGCCGGGTTCACGCCCGCAAGATCCTGGACGTGACCGTGGACGACACCCACATCACCGTGCGCGACAACGGCGAACCCATCCGCGTCGTGCCCCGAACCACCACCCAGGAGATCACCCGGATCAAGTCCCAAGCGCATACTAAGAAGCGAAAGATCGGCTAGGAGTGTCAAGCATCATCCGATGCCAAAGCGTCAAGCATCAAGTGAGACCAGACAGGCTGCCCGTAGCTGTGTCGGGTCTCATGACTCGCGTGACACATCGTGCTCAGGACGTGCGTAACACTTCGCCGAGTGCTGGTGGAGTTGAGCGTGGTCGAGCAGCGGTATCAAGCGGTGCTGCAGGTGCTGTCCGGGGCGAGTGTCACCGAGGTCGCCCGCCGGTTCGGGGTCTCCCGTCAGGCGGTGCATCGATGGCTGAGCCGATACCGCGATCAGGGCCTGGCCGGGCTGTCGGATCGTTCATCTCGCCCGCGCACGTCACCGAGGCGGACACCGGCCGAAGTGGAGGCGCTGATCTGCGAGCTGCGGCGTAATCACCCTCGTTGGGGTGCTCGCCGGCTGGTGTGGGAGCTGACTCGCCGGGGCTGCCCCGGGCCGGTGCCGTCGCGGGCGACGGTGCACCGGGTGCTGGCGCGGCACGGCCTGGTGCAGATTACCCCCAGGGGCCGGCGGCGGGAGGACTACAAGCGCTGGCAACGCTCCGAGTCGATGCAGTTATGGCAGATGGACATCGTCGGCGGGATCATGCTGGCCGATGGCACTGAGTGCAAGGTCGTCACTGGAGTCGACGACCATTCCCGCTACTGCGTCGCCGCCACTGTGGTGGCCCGCCCGACCGGCCGGGCCGTGTGCCTGGCCCTCGCCGCGGCGCTGAGCCGATATGGAATCCCGGATGAGCTGCTCACGGACAATGGCAAGCAGTTCACCGCCCGGTTCGGTCGCGGCGGGGAGGTGCTGTTCGATCGGATCTGCCGCGAGAACGGCATCACGCACCGGCTGACCCGCCCGCACTCACCCACCACCACCGGCAAGGTGGAGCGCTTCCACCAGACGCTTCGGCGGGAACTGCTGGACGACCATGGCCCGTTCACCAGCATCGAGCATGCCCAGCAGATCCTGGACGCCTTCGTCGACGACTACAACACCCGCCGGCCCCACCAGGCGTTGGACATGGACCGCCCCGCCGACCGGTTCCAGCCTCGCCATGATGACCAGTTACCGCTGCGGCTGCCATCGGCCCTGCACGCCCTCCCCGATCCGCCATCCGATCCTGAGCCCGAACCTCAGACTGAGCCAGTGGTGATGCCGCCGGCGCAGGCCGAGACAGCACAGCTGGCGATGCCGGCTGACGGGACTGACGTGGTCGACCTGGCCGTCGAGTTCACCCGGGTCGTCCCCGCCTCGGGCAACCTGGCCGTCTGCGGACAGCAGTTCTGGCTCGGCACCCACCGGGCCGGAGCCACGATCACGCTGCGGGCCGATGCCGGCACCGTCGAACTGCTGGCCGGCCGGGTCAGGATCAAGAAAGTCCCGTCCCGGCTCACGCCTCGGCACCTGCGGCAGCTGATCGCAGACGGCGGCACCCCCATCCAGCCTGCGGCCAAGCCGGCCCGCGCAGGCACTGGTGAGGTGATCGAGGTGGACCGGACCATCAACGCCAGCGGCCTGGTCGCCCTGGGCGGCCGGCAGTACTCGGTCGGCTACCAGTTCGCCGGACGTCGGCTGACCGTCCGCATCGACGGCGCCGTGCTCCACCTGACCGATGGGCACACGTTGCTGCGCAGCCTGCCCAACCCGCTCACCAGCGACGAGATAGCCCGCCTCCGGGACGCCCGCCCCGCAGGGCCCGAACCCCGCCTTACCGACGAGCCGGTCTGCGTGCAGCGGCGCGTCAGCAGCCGCGGCCAGCTGTCCATCGCCGGGCAGCGCATCCGCGTCGGCATCGGCCACGCCGGAATGACCGTGACCGTCGAGGACACCGACGGGACCTTCCGCATCACCACGCCTGCCGGCCAGGTCATCGCCGAGGTCGCCCGCACCACCACCAAGCCGATCGCCCGGTTCAAAGTTCGAAGGCCGCAGCTTCCGCTGCTCGGCAACCGCAGAAAGTCTTCTACTGATGATCGCGCGGGACACGAATGTCAGGGCGCTGGCGTACCTTCCACACCGTGATCTCTTATGTGACCGGCGACGCGACCCATCCCCACGGCCAGGGACCAAAGGTCATCTGCCACGTGTGCAACGACATCGGCGGCTGGGGCAGGGGCTTCGTCCTTGCCCTCTCCCGGCGCTGGCCACAGCCGGAAGCCGACTACCGAGCCTGGCGCCGCTCTGGTAACGACTTCCAGCTGGGTGCCATCCGGTTGGTGCAGGTCGAGCCCGAGCTATGGGTCGCGAACATGATTGGCCAGCACGGCATCCGGCCCACCAAGGACGGCCCGCCTATCCGCTACGACGCCCTGGCCCGTTGCCTGTCCACTCTGGGTGACGAAGCTCTGAGCCTCCACGCGAGTGTCCACATGCCGCGAATCGGCGCTGGTCTCGCGGGCGGCTCTTGGGACCAGATCGAACCGATAATCCTCAAACAGCTGACCGAGCGCGGTATCGCGGTCACCGTATACGACCTGCCCTAACCGTCTAGCTCTGCTGAGGCACAGACCCTTAACATCCCTGCTCGCACCAACCCGCGGTACTGTCATCCACAGGACATACCGAAGATCATCTAGCCGGAGTGTCACCCACCTCCCGAGCCGGATCTGTCGCACGGGTCCTGAGACCTGACAGGCTGCCCGTAGCTGTGTCAGATGGTGTCTGAGCTATTCCTGACACGGAGAGCGATGGTCCAGACGCACGCCATGCTGGTGAGGTAGGTAGCTGCCGGCCCTTGGTTGTGGGCCCCAGGCAGATGCATGACTGGGGCGTTGGCTGCTGGTGTGCCGTAGGCGTGGGTGTTGACGAGCAGTTCGTTGTCGGCCTGGTAGATGGAGTTGTAGAGCACTGTGCGGTGAAGGCGGATCTCTACGCCCTGGACTTGGAGCAGGGGCCGGTACAGCGTGAGCGCGTTCTTGACCCTGGCCGCCATCACCTCCGCGCCGATGCCCTCATCGGCTCCACGCGCGGCCACTTCCTTCCCGTCCGGATCTCCGAGGAGGACGCGGACCTTCACACCTGCCTCGGCACGGGCGGTGAGGATGTCGAGAACTGCCCGATCCTCCGCGAGGAACAACGCGCTGTAGGCCAAGATGCCGATCTCCCGCCTTGCGCGGCTGAAGTGGTTGCGCCAGACCGCCTGGGGGACGGCCCAGCGATGCGGATAGATCGCGGCGATGCCATCGGTGAGGGCCTGGTGTCGTGACGCGACGTCGGGCCACAGGTCGGCCTCGTCGACCTGGAGGAGGTCGGCGACGGCCCAGCGGTGGCGGGGGTACGGGATGCGGCCTTGGAGCCATCGGGCGACGGTTTTGGGGTCGACGGCCAGGGCGGCGGCGACGTCGGTGGGGTTGAGCCGGGCGACGGCCAGTGCGTAGCGGAGGTTGTTGTTCATGTCCGGGCTGCTCCTCTCGCAGAACGACCCTGTGCTGCGACGTTAGCATCAGACGTCCCTAGACGTCCCTAAGTTGCGGTGTTCCCGCCCCTGGCGACGGGTGAAGCTCGACGCACAGCAACCGCACGGACGTCAGGAGGACGAGGGTGCACATAAGTCAGAGCATCAAGGACCAGCAGCGGGCGTACGCGGAGCGGCTACTGCTCGCCCTGAGCGAGGAACTCCAAGCACGACGCGTCACGCATGTGCTGGTCGTCACCCCGGACGGTCGGACGACGCTGGACGTGACCGACAGCCGAGGGCGGGTGCGGCGGGTGTTCGTGCATCTGCCGTTCTGCTGGTTCTACTGGGGTGATCAGCAGGATGAGCGGGTGTCGTTCCTGCAGATGGCCGTCGCGGTGGACCGGATCGAGGAGGCCGCGCAGGAGGGGTGGGCGGACGGTGAGCAGGGGGATCTCAGCGTCGATCTGAACAAGCTGCTCGATGCCTACCGCGGCTGAGCCTGTGGCTACGGGGCGATGGCTGACCGGCGGGCAGGTCTACCTCCAGATCGCCGATCGGATGCGGGAACGGATCCGATCGGGTGAGTTCGCCCCTGGTCAGGCGCTGCCTTCTGAGGCGGAGCTGTGCCGGGAGTTCGGGGTGGCGCGGAACACGGTGCGTCGCGGGCTGGCGATCCTGGAGGAGGAGGGATTGCTGGTCACGGTGCCGTCCAAGGGGCGTGTGACCGCCGGGAAGAGCACAGACGCCCCCTACCGCTACCAGGCGGTCGCCGCATGGCTGCGCGAACAGATCAAGCGGGGTGACTTCCCTCCAGGCGCGACGCTGCCCAGCGAGGCCAGGCTGCGGCGGGAGCTCACGATCTCGCGCAACACCGTGCGGCAGGCGATGGCCGTGCTGGAGCGGGAAGGGCTGATCGTGACGGAGCAGGGACGGGGGCGGTTCGTCCGGCATGACCCGCCGTCAGGAAGGACGTCCCAGGACGTCTGACCGTCCCACGGCGTTTTCCTCCCAATTTCATGCCTATCGTGAGGCACGTGGGACATACCGAATGGGCATATGGCCTGGCCAAGGACCTGCTGGCGACGACGTTGCCCCGGCGGTGGGCGCACACTCAGGGGGTCGCCGACCGGGCCGAGTCCCTGGCTGCGGTGCTCGGCGAGGACACCGACACGCTGATCGCCGCCTGCCTGCTGCATGACATCGGCTACGCCCCCGACCTCGTCAACACTGGCATGCACCAACTCGACGGCGCCCGCTACCTACGCGACGTGGCCCAGGCGGACGAGCGGCTGTGCCGCCTGGTGGCCTACCACTCGTGTGCCGACAACGAGGCCCGGCAGCGGGACCTGCTCGACGTCCTGGCCAAGGAGTTCGACCAGGAACGACCGGACCTGGCCAGAGCGCTCACCTACTGCGACATGACCACCGGCCCGGACGGCCGGCACGTGGACGTTCTCGACCGGCTGGCCGAGATCCATTCCCGGTATGGGCCTGAGCATGTGGTGAGCCGGTCGATCACGGATGCCACGCCGTGCATCGTGTCGTCGGTGCGGTCGGTGGAGGCGGCGCTATCCGATGTACGGCAGGCCGGGGCCGGTTAGGTAGTGCTCGATCCGCATCCGCATCGACCGGTCCATCGGCAGCGCCATGACCTCATCCCGAGGCACCCAGCGGACCTCTCGGGACTCCTCGCTCGGGGTCGGCTCGCCCTGGATGGCGCGGCCGGTCAGGACGATGGAGAACTCTTGGCGGGCCTCGCCGTCGCTGGTGTAGAGGATCACGTGCCGGGGGTCGCTGTAGGTGCCGACCAGGCCGGTGATCTCACACGTGATCCCAGTCTCCTCGGCCGTCTCCCGGATGGCCGCCTCCGGGATGGACTCGCCCAGGTCGACGGCACCCCCAGGTACAGCCCAGTTGTCGTTGTCGCTGCGGCGGATCATCAAGACGTCCCCGACCGGGTTGGTGACGATGACGTTCACGGACGGGACCAAGCTGTCGGGCTCGGGCGCGTCGGGGTCGTCGTAGAAGTCGATGCGCTTGGCCACGGTCAGGACTCCACCGGGACGGCCCCGGCCCAGACCTTCTCGAAGCTGTCAGCGTAGGTGGTGACCATCTCCCCGCCGGCCACCCTGCGCAGATGCAGCACGGGCGCGTTCCCGGCACGCATGCCGTACACGTGCATGTTGATCAGGAGGTCGTCATCGGCCCGGTAGATCGAGTTGTACAGGATCGTCTGATGCAACCGCAGCTCGAAGTTGTCCAGGCCGAACAGCGGCCGGTAGAGCACCAGAGCGGTACGGATCTGCGAGGCCATGCCATCCCCCACGCCCTCGTCCTGACCGCGCTGGGCGACCTCGGCACAATCAGGATCTCCGAGCAGGATTCGCACCCGCACGCCCGCCCGCGCCTTCTCGCCGAGCAGTCGCACCATGGCGGCGTCGTCGGCGAGAAACAACCCGCTGTAGACCAGGACGCCGATCTCCTCGGACGCGGCGGTGAACAGACGTCCCCACGTGTCCCGGGGTACGGCCCACCGGTGTGGATAGATCGCCAGGACTTCGCTCTCGGACGCGGCGACCACCTGCTCCCGGGAGAGGGCTTGCGGCCACAGGTACGTCTCGTCCACGCCCAGGTAGGAAGCCGTGGCAAAGCGGTGCTTTCTGTACGGCTCGCGGCCCTTGGTGATCCACCGCTCGACGGTCTTGGGATCGACCTCGATCGCCTCGGCCAGGTCCGCGATGCTCGCACCCTTCTGCAACAGCGCCGCGCGTAGCCGTTCGTTCGCCATTTCACCTGCTCCCAAGGACGTCCGGGGACCTGGCCATCGTAGGCCGGACGTCTTGAACATGTCCCGTCGTGTAGTGATCTCGTCCTGACTCTGCGTCGCATCCTCGATTGCACAAGGCCACAACGGCAGCAACCGAAGGAGGAGATGCACTCATGAACATCGAGATCACCATCCTGAGCGAGACGCCCGCCTGCGAGTGCGGCAACGCCCTGACCGAGGGACAGACGCGTTGCACCAAGTGCCTGGCGCGCGACCGGTGGGCGCGTAAGGAGCGGGCCAGGAACCGGCGCAACCGGCGTTCGGAGACCCGGCGTCCCCCGCGCGGTCCCCGCGCCGCTGCCGCGATGGGGGTGAGCTGGACGTGAGCTGGCTTCCGCTGATCGTCGCCGTCCTGCTCAGCTTCACTCTGCTGGTTGGCTACGTCATGGTCCTGGTCGGCATCCGCCGGCAGGACAAGGCCCTGAGCCTGCGCAGGCACCCCGGCGGGGCTTCGGCGTCGCTGGCCCGGAAGGTTACCGGCTGCTACGTCCGGGACGGCGTGACGTGGACGTAGCCAACTGCTCCTCGACCTTCGCCAGCCGTACCGACAGGTCCCGCACGGTGGCGCGCAGCTCGGCCAGGCCGGCCTGCTCGTCGCCGGCGGGGCGTTCCTCGGTGTCACGGACGAAGACGCCCTTGCCCTGCTGGCCGATCACCAGGCCTTCGTTGCGCAGGATGCCGACGGCCATCTTCACCACGCTCAGCGAGGCGTCGTACCGCTCGGCGAGTTGGGCGGTGGAGGGCAGTGGGGTTCCGGGCGCGAGAGAGCCGCCGCGGATCTGCGTGCGGAGATCGTCGGCGATCTGGAGGTAGCCGGGGCGGCCGGTGTTCTGAACCATCGCCATCCCATCACATCACGAAACGCCGACCAAGCCAACCGAGAACACATTGACAACCAAGCCAACTAGGTTAACTATGTTGGTGAACGACGAAAGAGGAGGTCACAGCTCATGCGTTCCGTCCCGATCCCTGTCGATGTCAGCAAGCTCGCCATCACCTGCGTCAAGGGCCCGCGTCCGCGGGTGCTCAACAAGGACACCGGCGAGATCAAGACCGACAAGAACGGCAACACCGTCTACGAGGTCACCGTCTCCGTCGAAGACGAGTTCGGCCGGATCGAACTCGTCAAGATCGGCATCACCGGCGAACCGCCCATCAGCGTCGGCGATCAGGTCAACGCCGTCGGCCTGCTCGGCTACGTCTGGGAGATCGCCGGCCGATGGGGCATCGCCTACCGCGCCAACGCCCTGCTCTCGATCAAGGAGACGGCCGATGCGTGACGCGCTGCTGGTGCTCGCAGTCCTGGCCGCCCTTGCGGCCGGGCTGTGGGCCTGGCGCCGCTGCCACTACCCGTCCTTCTGGCTCGCGCTCGGCTTCCCGCTCGTCGCCCTGTCAGTACGCGCCTCGTGGCGGCGGGTCGCCCTCGGCTGCAATCTGACCAAGAAGCGGCAGCGCTTCTGGTTCACCACCGTCCCCGGCCTGGTCGCCTCCACCGGCGTCGTCCGGGTCCGGCGCAAATGGCAGCGCATCGCCGTGGACACCAAACCGTTCATGTGGCTGCCACTGCCGACCCGGCACGGCTGGCGCGTTACCCTGCACACCCTGGAGGGCCAGACGCCCGGCGACTACGCCGACGCCGCCGAACGCCTCGCCCACTCCTGGGGCGTACACGCCATCCGTGTGTCCTCCCCCAGGCCCGGCCGGGTCGTCCTGATGGCCACCATGCGTGACCCGCTGGTCAAGGTCGATGAGCTCCCGCCTTCGCCTGAGCTGCTCAAGGTGACCGTGGGGCGGCTGGAGACCGGCAAACCCTGGCTCATCGACTTCCGCACCGTGCCGCACTGGATCAACGCGGGAGCCACCCAGTCCGGCAAATCCAACCTGGCCAACGCACTTATCGTCGGCCTCGCCCGGCAACCCGTCGCCCTCGTCGGCTTCGACCTCAAGGGCGGCGTGGAGTTCACCCCGTACGCGCCTCGGCTGTCGGCGCTGGCCACCTGCCGCGCCGAGTCCGTCGGCCTGCTGGATGACCTGGTCGCCCTGATGATCGACCGGATGGGGCTATGCCGACAGGCCGGTGCCCGCAACATCTGGCAGCTCCCGCCCGGCGTCCGGCCGGTCCCGGTCGTGGTCCTGGTGGATGAGCTGGCCGAGCTCTACCTGATGGCCGACAAGTCCGAGAAGGACGAGATCGCCAAGACGTCCACCGCGCTGCTGCGGGTCGCCCAGCTTGGGCGGGCGTTCGGCATCTACCTGTTCTGCTGCGGCCAAAGGATCGGCTCCGACCTCGGCCCCGGCGTCACCGCGCTCCGAGCCCAGTGCTCCGGACGGATCTGCCACCGCGTCAATGATCCCGAGACCGCCACGATGACCCTCGGCGATCTGGACCCGGCCGCGCTGGTCTCCGCTCGCGCCATCGCCGCCGAAACGCCCGGCGTGGCCATCGTCGCCGGTCAGGACGGCCAGTGGTACCGCGCCCGCTCCTTCTACGTCACCGAGCAAGCCGCCGAACACGCCGCCCGCACCCATGCCCACCTCACACCCGCCTGGGACGAGATCACCGCCCACCTGCCCGACTACGACCCGTCCCACCTGCTCGACGCCTGAACCACGAAGGGAGGAACGATGCGACGCTTCGCCTGCTGGATGCTCGACACCGGCCCGGTCCTCGTCCTGGCCGTCATCGCGGGTGCCGGATCGTTCACCCACATCCGCGACACTGCCAGCCAGCACGGCCAGACCGGCTGGATGTCCTGGGCCATCGCCGTCTGCATCGACCTGACCTGCGTTATGGCCGCCCGCGAACGCCAGCGTGACAAGAAGACCGGCCGCACCCAGCGCGGCCCGCTCTCCTGGCCCGTCCTTGTTCTGACCGGCGGCATCATCCTGTCTCTGGCCGCCAACCTCGCCCAAGCCGACCCGACCGTCTGGGGCTGGATCACCGCCGCCACCCCGGCCGGCGCCTTCCTCATCGCCGTCTCGATGCTCGAACGCCGCGCCACACGCCTCGAACCGTTCGCGCGTGAGCCCGCGCCGCTCCTGACCTCGCCTCCAGTCCCGGAACTCATCCCGAACCAAGCACAGGACGAGAACGACACCCAGGACGAGCAGGCTGACGCTCTCGCGCCCGCACTCGTCGACTACGCCCAACGGATCGCCGACGAACACCACGCCCGGCATGGCAAGCCCATCACCGGTGACGCCCTGCGTACCCGCCTGGGCGTCTCCAGCCAGCTCGCCACCGCCCTGCTGCGCACCCTGCGCACCGCCTGAAGGGAGAACCCAACTCATGACGTACGACCACCGCACCGCCCTCATCAACGGCCTGCTCGACCTGGCCGCCTTCCTCGAAACCCATCCCGACGTACCCGTCTCCTCCAGCGTCACCGTCCACCACTTCCCCGACCAGACCAGCGACGCCGACCAGCGCGCCGAGATCGACCAGATCGCCACCCTCGTCGGCTCACAGATCGACTACGAGGACTCCCCCTACAGCCACTACGCCACCTCGCGCCTGTTCGGCCCGGTGGAATACCGCGCCGTCGCCATCCTGGCCGCCGCCCGCGCCCGCCACGACGCCGAAGCCAGCTACCGCGGCTGCATCCAATCCGACCCCGCACCCGCCACCTGATCAGGAGAGGACCCGACCATGCGCATCCGCATCGACGGCACCCGAGCCGAAATCATCGACGCCCTGTTCCGCCTGCGCCTGCACTTCACCGTCATCGGCGTCTCACGCGCCTACCTGGACCGCACCCGCCCTCACCACTGGCGCATCTACCTCACCACCGCTCGCAACAGGCAGAAGTGACCGAGATGAACGAGGTGATCCATTACTGCTGCTGCACCTGCAACGGCACCGGCCTCGATCCCGAGAACGCCCGCTGCCGCGACTGCGACGGCACCGGCATCGACAACCACGGCGCCTAACGCGCAGCGCCCCCGGCCTGGCCGCACATCCGCCAAGACACACGCCAGGTCGAGGGCCATCCCTTCACCCCAACGAGCGAAAGGAGAACACCATCTTGCCCACAACCCACGCCACCGCGCACGCCAAAGCGGGCATGATTGCCCGACTCAACCACCCCGACTACGACCGCTGGGCCAACCAGATCAAGCAGACCGGCGGCTGCCGCCAGCCCATCCACCTACGCGGCAGAGTTGACCACTACGACCAAGCCACCGGCCAACTCCTACACCGCTACACCACCCGCGCCGAACCCGACGGCATCCTGCGCGTCCCGTGCAAGACCCGCCGCGCCACCCGCTGCCCGGCCTGCGCTGAGATCTACCGCGCCGACACCTACCACCTCATCCGCGCCGGCCTCGTCGGCGGCAAGGGCGTTCCCGAGACCGTCACCAGCCACCCGACCCTGTTCGTCACCTTCACTGCGCCAAGTTTTGGAACGGTCCACAATCGACGCGAGAGGAACGGCAAGGTCCAGCCCTGCCATGCCCGCCGCGACGCCGCAACCTGCCCACACGGCCACGTCATGTCCTGCACCGAACGGCACAGCAAGGACGACCCGCGCCTCGGTGAACCGCTGTGCCCCGACTGCTACGACTACACCGGCTCCGTCCTGTTCAACGCCCTGGCCCCGCTGCTGTGGAAGCGCTTCGCCGACTCCGTACGCCGCCACCTCGCCAAGCAAGGCGGCCTCCTCCTCAAGAAACTTCGCCACCACCTCACCCTCTCCTTCGCCAAGGTCGCCGAATACCAGCGCCGCGGCGTCATCCACTTCCACGCCGTCATCCGCCTCGACGGCCCCGACGGCCCCGAAGCACCCCCACCACCCTGGGCCACCGCCGACGTACTGACCCAGGCCGTCCAGCACGCCACCAAGGCCGTGTCCGCCAAGGCTCCCGCCTACGCCGACCAGCCCGAACGGCCCCTGCGCTGGGGCGACCAGCTCGACATTCGCCCCATCACCCTGGACGGCGACCTCACCGACCAAGCCGTCGCTGGCTACATCGCCAAGTACGCCACCAAAGCCGCCGAATGCGTCGGCACCCTTGACCGCCGAATCAACCCACTCGACAACCTCGATGCCTACAACCTGCGCGACCACGCCCGCCGCCTCATCACCACCTGTCTGCGGCTCGGCACTGAGCCCGACCTGGCCGAACTCCGCCTCGCCGACTGGGCCCACATGCTCGGCTTCCGCGGCCACTTCTCCACCCGCTCCCGCCACTACTCCACCACCCTTGGCGAACTCCGAGCAGCCAGAGAACACCACGCCCGCGACACCGACATCACCACCGGCCGCCTGCCGCTCTTCGACGAAGACACCGTCCTCGTCATCAGCGCATGGGAGTACGCAGGCAAGGGCCACTCCCTCGGCGATCAACTCCTCGCCGCCGCCATCACCGGAGGGTGCATATGAGCACCCTCGCCAAGCTCTGGACCGTGGAGGACGTAGCCACCTTCCTCGGCGTCCCGATCGCCACCCTCTATCAGTGGCGACACCACCGCACCGGCCCCAGAGGCCACAGAATCGGCCGACACCTGCGCTACGTGCCTGAGGACGTCATGTCCTGGGTCCAGGACCAGGAGTAGCCCATGGCCTTCGTCAAGGACCTCTGGACCAAGACAGTCCGAACCCCCGACGGCAAGTCGCAGAAGGCCAAGACCGCGCGCCACGGCAAGGGCAAGCGCTGGCTCGCCGTCTGGGTGGACCCCGACGGCAAGGAACGCTCGACCGCCTACGACCGCAAGGCCGACGCCGAGCGCAAGATCGCCACCATGGGCGCTGACATCGCCCGCGGCGACTACATCGACCCAAACGCAGGCAAAGTCATCTTCGGCGACCTCGCCGAACGGTGGCTCGCCTCGCGGATCGTGGATCCATCGACCAAGATTCGATACGAGTACATCCACCGGCTCCATGTCGCGCCAACGTTCGCGAAGCGCCAGGTGAAGAGCATCAAGCCGTCCCAGATCCAGGCGTGGATCAGTCACCTGAGCAGCCGTTTCGAGACCTCGACCGTACAGACGGCCTTCCTGGTCCTTCAGGGCATTCTCGATCTTGCCGTCGCCGACGAGGCGATCAAGCGCAGTCCCGCCAAGTCGCCGATCGTCCAGGCGCCGAAGCGCACTGCCGAAGAGATCACAGCGTGGTCAGACGAACGGGTCCATGCCCTGATCGACGCGCACCCCGCACTCTTCCGCCTCTTGCCCATGCTTGGGGCCGCCTGCGGGCTGCGGCAAGGCGAGCTCTTCGGCCTGGCCCTCGAAGACATCGACTCCGAGGACCGTGTTCTCCGCGTGCGGCGGCAGATCAAGAAGCTTGGAGCCGACCACGTCTTCGCACTGCCGAAGAACGACCGTGAGCGAGTCGTACCGCTGCCTGACTGGGCGGCCGAGGCCATCAGGCGGCACGTCTCGGCCTATCCCCCGTTGCCCTGCTCTCTGCCTTGGGAGAGGGTGAACGGCAAGCTTCGTACGCACAACCTGCTGTTCCGCTGGACAGACGACCACTTCATCAAGGCCAGAAGCTACAGCGAGGCCGTCTGGAAGCCCGCTCTTGTGGCTGCGGGCGTGATCCCGGCGCCGGACAAGGACTCCCGCCAGCGCCGGCGCTACACCACCTCGCGCAAAGAGGGGCTGCACCAACTCCGCCACTACTACGCGAGCGTCATGCTGACTGGCGGCGTTTCGGTCAAGGAACTCGCCGAGTATCTAGGCCACGCCGACCCAGGCTTCACCCTCCGCGTCTACGCCCACATGATGCCGGGCTCCCACGATCGCGCTCGCAGAGCGATTGACGAGCGCTTCTTCCGTCCGTAAGGGGCCGCTACGGCAGCGTAGAGGGTTACCGCTGATCCCGATAACGGGCTATCCGTGGAAGTCTGCGAGCCAGCTCTTGCTCATCGTCGAAATCCCACTGCTCTCCATGGGGGACACTGCCGAGCGCCGGGATCAGGGGGAACCCGCCTGAAGCGCGCCGAGCGTGCACGGCTTCGCTGAGTCCGGTCGGGTCCTTACCGGTCACCTGTTCATAGGCGTCGGACGCCACGTAGGCCAGCGACTCGAACTCAGGACGATCTTCACTCATCCGCTCCGGATTCCGAGGCCGGCGCTTGGCATACAAGTCCTTCGGCTTCAGCAGGTGGAGCACCTGCGGCAGCTCGATCAATCGATCAGGGCAGTCGGCCACAGCCTCGAACGTGTCGCGCCCCAGGCCGACGAGCCAGTTCACGAAGTACTCGAAGCCGTTCAGCGAGCCCTTCTGGAACACGAACCAGTACGCCGCATAGAGGTCGATGGTGCAACCACGGTCCCGAGTGGTCGTCCACCAGATGTCATAGTCGATGATTTCTTCGACCGGGCGCTGAGAGAGCTCGTCCACCAACCACGCGACACGCGCTTCCCTCGTATCGGTCTCACGTCCGGAACGCTCGATCAGGTCCCAGAACTCATCGACATCCATGCCGCGTGATGCTCGCACCCCGGGGCCGTCGTGTAAAGATCACGGAACAGGGACGGAACCGAGGATCAGTCAGCGCTTCGGCGGACCCGGCCCACCCCACAGGAAGCGCCGGGTTCCCGCACGTCAACGCCTACTTGAGAAGCTGGCGGGCCATGACCATTCTCTGGATCTGGTTGGTGCCCTCGTAGATCTGGGTGATCTTGGCGTCACGCATCATGCGCTCCACCGGAAAGTCCTTCGTGTAGCCGTACCCACCCAGCAACTGCACCGCATCCGTCGTGATCTCCATGGCCGCGTCCGAAGCCGCGCACTTCGCCGCACTCGACAGGAACGTCAGGTCCTTCTGCGGCTCCCCGTGCATCGCGCGTTCCGACTTGGCCGCCGCGTGGTAGGTGAGCTGCCGCGCCGCCTCCAGCTTCATCGACATGTCGGCGATCATGAACTGGAGGCCCTGGAAGTCGGCCACCGGCCGGCCGAACTGCTTGCGTTCCTTGACGTAGCCGATGGCGAAGTCGAGGGCGCCCTGGGCGATGCCGAGGGCCTGGGCGGCGATGGTGATGCGGGTGTGGTCGAGGGTGGCGAGGGCCGTCTTGAAGCCGGTGCCGGGGGCGCCGATCATGCGGTCGGCGGGGATGCGGACGTTGTCCAGGATGACCTGGCGGGTGGGCGAGCCCTTGATGCCGAGCTTCTTCTCCTTGGGGCCGAACGAGACGCCTTCGTCCGACTTCTCCACGAGGAAGGCGGAGATGCCGCGGGCGCCGGCCGCGGGGTCCGTGACCGCCATCAGGGTGTAGTACTCGGAGACGCCGGCGTTGGTGATCCACATCTTGACGCCGTTGAGCACGTACGAGTCCCCGTCCGCCACCGCGCGGGTCTTCATGGCCGCCGCGTCCGAGCCGGCCTCGGGCTCCGACAGCGCGTACGAGAACATCGCCTCGCCCCTGGCGACCGGCGCCAGGTAGCGGGACTTGAGCTCCTCCGAAGCCGAGAGCAGGAGCGGGACCGTGCCGAGCTTGTTGACGGCGGGAATGAGGGAGGAGGACGCGCAGGCGCGGGCCACCTCCTCGATGACGATGACCGTGGCCAGCGCGTCGGCCCCGGCGCCGCCGTACTGCTCGGGCACGTGTACGGCGTGCAGGTCGGCCGCCACGAGCGCCTTGTAGACGTCCCAGGAGAACTCCTCGGTCTCGTCGATCTCGGCGGCGTGCGGTGCGATCTTCTCGTCGGCCAGGGCGCGGACCGTCTCCCTGAGCATGTCGTGCTCTTCGGCGGGCGCATAGAGAGGGAAGCTCATGCATCAGATACTAGGACGTCCGACCATCTTGTTACCAGCCGGTACGGTTTGCGAAGAGATGCAGGTGGCACGTAGGAGTAGCGGGGGCCGGTAGCATGCCTGCGCGATCGAAAGGAGCTCCCTCGTGCCATATCGCCTCACGGTGATCGGGACCGGATATCTGGGCATCACCCATGCGGCCTGCATGGCTGATCTCGGGTTCGACGTCCTGGGCCTCGACATCGACGCCGACAAGATCAACCGACTCAACGCGGGCGAGCTCCCCATCCACGAACCCGGCCTCGAGCCCGTGCTCCGCCGCGGCCTCGACTCCGGCCGGCTGCGCTTCACCACCTCCTACGAGGAGGTCGCCGCCTTCGGCGACGTGCACTTCGTCTGCGTCGGCACCCCGCAGAAGCGTGGCGAGTACGCCGCCGACGTGACGTACATGGACGCGGCCATCGAGTCCCTCGCCCCGCTCCTCGATCGCGAGTGCCTGGTCGTCGGCAAGTCCACCGTGCCCGTCGGCACGGCCGAGCGGCTGGTCGACAAGCTGGCCAGGCTCGCCCCGGCCGGCGCCGAGGCCGAGCTGGCCTGGAACCCCGAGTTCCTGCGCGAGGGCTTCGCCGTCGAGGACACCCTGCGCCCCAACCGCATCGTGCTCGGCGTGCGCAGCGAGCGGGCGGAGAAGATGCTGCGCGAGGTGTACGAGCCGCTGGGCGAGGTGCCGATCGTGGTGACCGACTTCGCCACGGCCGAGCTGGTCAAGACGGCCGCCAACGCGTTCCTGGCCACCAAGATCTCCTTCATCAACGCCATGGCCGAGGTCTGCGAGGCCGCGCACGCCGACGTGCAGCTGCTGTCCGAGGCCCTGTCGTACGACGACCGCATCGGCGGCCGCTACCTCAACGCCGGGCTCGGGTTCGGCGGCGGGTGCCTGCCCAAGGACATCAGGGCGTTCATGGCACGGGCCGGCGAGCTGGGGGCGGACCAGGCGCTGACGTTCCTGCGCGAGGTGGACGCGATCAACATGCGCCGCCGCGCCCGCATGGTCGACCTGGCCAGGGAGCTGGCCGGCGGCTCCTTCCACGGCTGCACCGTGGGCGTGCTCGGAGCGGCCTTCAAGCCGAACTCCGACGACATCCGCGACTCCCCCGCCCTCGACGTCGCCGTCACCATCGGCCACCAGGGCGGACAGGTCACCGTGTACGACCCGATCGCCCTCGACAACGCCCGCAAGGCCCACCCCGAGCTGAACTACGGCACGTCGGCCGTCGAAGCGGTTCGCGGGGCGCACGTGGTGCTGCTGCTCACGGAGTGGCAGGAGTTCCTGCAGCTCGACCCGGTGGAGCTGGGGGCCGTGGTGGCGACCCGGCGCATCGTGGACGGCCGCAACGCGCTCAACTCCGAGATGTGGCGCTCCGCCGGATGGCACTACCGCGCCCTCGGCCGCCCATAGTCCCAGCCGTGTGCCGCGTTCCTACCGCAGGTGACGCACCCACTGCGTCATGAGCGGCCGGTAGCCTCGCCGTGCCCAGAACGGCGTCGACAGCGGGTTCGGCAGAGCGTGGTGCAGCAGCATGACCGACACCCCCCTCCTCGCCGCCTCCTCGTGCGCCACGCCGGTGAGCGCCGCGCCCACGCCGCGGCCCCGCGCCCACGGCTCGACGTACATGACCCCCAGGTACGCCGCGGGCGCGACGTTCACGGCATGGGAGATCCACCCGGACCGACCCGGCGGCTCCACGATGACGCACCCTGCGGCACGGCCGTCCACCTCGGCCAGCCAGCACCAGTTCAGCGGCAGCACCTCGGCCTCCACCGACTCCCTGAGCCGCTCCCTGGTGGACGCGCGCACCGTCACCCACCCCCACTGCGCGTCGTACGCCACCAGCCGCTCGTACATCCCCGTCATCGCCTCGACGTCGTCCGGCCGGGCCGGGCGGACGGCCAGGTCGCTCGCGCCCGGGCCGCCGGGGCGGACGCCGCGGACGGCCAGTGAGGTGATGGGGGCGAAGCCGCGGACGGCCAGCGCCCGGACGGGGGCGGTGTCGTGGCTGGGCCACAACACGCTGAGCGCCTGCCCGGGCTCGCCGCCGCGGGGCATGGCCAGCCACCGGTCGAGCAGCGCGCCGAGCGCGGCCTCCGGGTCGGGTCCCGCGGCGCGGGCGCGCAGGCGGTGGACGACCAGCGGGGACCAGCACGCGGGCAGGGTGTCGGGGTGGAGCCGGTCCACGGCGGCCAGGCCGACGGCGTCCGGCACCTCCAGCAGCTCCTCGCCGCGCTTGGCGATCAGCTCGTCCTGTCCGGCAAGGAGGGGGTCGGCGGCGTACACGCGGGCCGCGTGCCCCTTGGTCGGGTCGTCCATGGCCGCACCCTAGCCGCCACGACCCCCGGGAAAAAGGCGGTTTACCGGCCGCTTATGGCTCTGTGACCGAGGCTCCTACAGCTCGGCGGCCTCAGCGCGCAGCTTCTCGCCCTTGGCGTACGCCTGCTCCTTCAACCGCTCCTGGAACTGCATCATCTTCTCCCGCAGCCCCGCGTCGGAGGCGGCCAGGATCCGTACGGCCAGCAGCCCGGCGTTACGCGCCCCGCCGACCGCGACCGTGGCGACCGGCACCCCGGCCGGCATCTGCACGATCGACAGCAGGGAGTCCATCCCGTCGAGGTACTTCAGCGGCACCGGCACGCCGATGACCGGCAGCGGGGTGACCGAGGCCAGCATGCCGGGCAGGTGGGCGGCCCCGCCGGCGCCGGCGATGATCACCTGGATGCCGCGGGAGGCGGCCTGGCGGCCGTAGTCGATCATCTCGGTGGGCATGCGGTGCGCCGACACCACGTCGGCCTCGAACGGCACCCCGAACTCGGCGACGGCCTCCGCGGCGGCCTTCATGACCGGCCAGTCGGAGTCGCTCCCCATCACGATGCCGATCTTCACGGCGCCTCCTTCGGAGCCACCGAGAAGATCAGGATGCTGCGCTCTCTCACGTGTACTCCCCGGTCATGAGGTAGACGGCGGCGTGGCGGGCGCGGGCGCGGACCTCGTCGAGGTTGGAGCCGAGGGCGGTCACGTGGCCGATCTTGCGGCCCGGCCGCACCTCCTTGCCGTAGAAGTGCAGCTTGATGCCCGGGTCGTGGGCCATGACGTGCTCGTACCGCTTGAACAGGTCGGGGTCGTCACCGCCGAGCAGGTTGGCCATGACGACGTGCTGGGCGGTCATCCTGGGCGCGCCGAGCGGCAGGTCGAGCACGGCCCGCAGGTGCTGCTCGAACTGGGAGGTGGTGGAGCCTTCGATGGTCCAGTGGCCGCTGTTGTGCGGGCGCATGGCCAGCTCGTTGACGACCAGCCCCCTCTCCGACTGGAACAGCTCCACGGCCAGCAGCCCGGTCACGCCGAGCTCGTTGGCGATCGTCAGGGCGATGCGCTGGGCCTGGGCGGACTGCTCCTGGTCGAGCCCGGGCGCCGGGGCGATGACCTCGACGCAGATGCCGTTCTCCTGCACGGTCTCCACGACCGGGTAGCTCACGCCCTGCCCGTGCGGCGAGCGGGCGACCAGCACGGCCAGCTCCCGCTCGAACGGCACGAACGCCTCCGCCATGAGCTCCACGCCGGTCGCGAACGCCTCGGCGACCTCCTCGGGCGTGCGGCACACCCACACGCCGCGCCCGTCGTAGCCGCCGCGCACCGCCTTCAGCACCACGGGCCAGCCGTGCTCGGCGGCGAAGCCCGCCACGTCGTCGGCGGACGACACCCGCGCCCAGGCGGGGCAGGGCGCGCCGATCCTGGTCAGGCGCTCGCGCATGACGGCCTTGTCCTGGGCGTGCACGAGGGCGTCGGCGCCGGGGTGCACGACGTAGCCGTTGGCGGTCAGGGCCCTGATGTGCTCGGTGGGCACGTGCTCGTGGTCGAACGTGATCACGTCGCAGCCCTTGGCGAACTCGCGGAGGTCTCCGAGATCGCGGTAGTCACCGATGCGCGTGTCGACGATGACCCGGGCGGCGCTCTCCTCGGGGTTGTTGGCCAGCACCCGCAGCTCGACGCCGAGCGCGATGGCGGGCGGCTGCGACATCCTGGCCAGCTGGCCCGCGCCGACGATGCCGACGACCGGTCCGATGGGGCTGTAGGAACTCACGCCAGGTGAGCTTACCGGGACGGAACGACTGCGCCGACTGCGCCCCTGACCAGCCAGGCGCGTCGCCTCCCGGCAGCCGGTCGCGCGGGCGAGGGCTGGACGGCCGTTCCGGGTCGCCCGGCGGACGGAACCGCCCGGCGGGCACGACCGCCCAGCGTTCGCGTGCCCTCGAACTGTTCAGCAGGGTAAACCTTGCGAAACGGGTATGCCGGATATCGGACGAAGTTTCTGAAGACCCATTTTCTGACCTTTGTTCATCCCTCTGACACCCGGGCTCCATCGTGGCCGGTACGCTGGGGGCGCAAGGCCGACTAGGGAAGGGACCGAGCAGAGACGTGGACTTCACCAGACGCCTCTACCACCGGTTCTCGTCCCTCGTGCACGAGCTGGCCAAGTTCGGCAGCATCGGCGCCGTGGCGTTCGTCATCGACACGAGCCTGCTCAACCTGTTCAACCTCTTTCTCGGCCCGCTCACGTCCAAGCTCTTCGCCACGATCATCTCCACCACCTTCGCGTACGTCGGCAACCGCTTCTGGACCTTCCGCCACCGCGAGCAGAGCGGCCTGCGCCGGGAATACTTCCTGTTCTTCCTGCTCAACGGCATCGCACTGCTGTTCGGCATACTGACGATCGGCTTCACCACCTACACCCTCAACCTGCACGACCCCCTCAGCTTCAACATCGCCAACATCGTGGGCGTGGGCCTCGGCACGCTGTTCCGCTACTGGTCGTACAAGAAGTGGGTGTTCCTGGAGGCCACCGACCCGATCCCGGTCGAGCTGCCCGAGGGCGGGGTCAAGCCGGGCCGCTGACCACCCGGTTCCGCCCGTCGTCCTCCGCCGGGCGCAGGAAGACGGCGAACGTCGCGGGGCGCCGCCGTACGAGCTCCAGCCGGCCGCCGTCGGCCGCGGCCAGCGCGCGGGCGAGCGTCAGCCCGAGCCCGGTGCCTCCGCCGCCGCTGACGTTCCTCTCGAAGATCTTGGGGGCGATCTCGTCGGCGATGCCGGGGCCCTCGTCCGCGACCTCGGTCACCACGTAGTTGCCGCCGAACGAGGTGGTGACGGAGACGGCGCCACCGCCGTGCCGCAGCGAGTTCTCCAGCAGCGAGGCGATCACCTGGCCGAAGCCTCCGGTGGTGGCCATCGCCTTCAGCCCGCGGGAGCCTTCGAGCTGCAGCGTGCGGCCCGCGTCGCGGAAGACCGGCTCCCACTCGGTGATCTGCTGGCCCAGCACCTCGTCGATCGCGACCGGCTCGGCCTGGGCGTGCCGCTGGCGGCGGGCTGCGGCCAGCAGCTCGTCGATCACGGCGGTGAGCCGCTCGGCCTGCACGATCGCCGCCTCGCCCTCCTCGCGCACGACCTCGGGCTCGCCCGCGGAGGCCACGATCTCCTCCAGGCGCATGGTCAGGCCGGTCAAGGGGGTGCGAAGCTGGTGGGAGGCGTCGGTGGCGAACTCTCGTTCGCGGGTGAGCAGGTCGGAAATGCGGGTGGCGCTGCGGTCGAGCACCTGGGCCACGCGGTCGAGCTCGGGGATGCCGTAGCGGTGTTTGCTCGGGCGCGCGTCGCCTGAGCCCAGTCGTTCGGCGATCTTCGCCAGGTCCTGCAGGGGCAGCGTCAGGCGGCGTGACTGCACGACGGCGAGGCTCACGGCCACCGCCAGGGCGGCGCCGGCCAGGGCCACGATGAGCAGCAGGCGGGCCCGTACGTCCTGCTCGACCTGATCGCGGTCGCGGCTGATCCGCACGTAGACACCGGTGTTGGTCTGGGCGTCCTCTGTCATCAGGTGACCCGACGGCGGGGGGTCGCCGACGACGGTCACCCTCAGGGGGGTTCCGCGCTCCCAGATCTGGATGAACCTGCCCGGGTACTTTTGCTCCAGTTGCTGGGGGTCGAGCGGCGTCTCCTGGACGCGGGCGTACTCCACCTCTCCCACGAGACGCTTGGCT
This sequence comes from Nonomuraea thailandensis, assembly GCF_024172165.1. GTDB lineage: Bacteria > Actinomycetota > Actinomycetes > Streptosporangiales > Streptosporangiaceae > Nonomuraea > Nonomuraea thailandensis. Next base: position 8,816,080 of record NZ_JAMZEB010000002.1, read on the forward strand.
TCCGCCCCGAGCTCCTGAGCCGCCTCATCGACGATCAGACGGCTGACGACGACGCCCAGGGGGACCCCCAGCAGCAGGACCGCGATTACCGCGACGACCAGGGTGGAGGAGAGCAGTCGGCGGCGCATCTCCTACTCGCGCTCGAACCGGAAGCCGACTCCCCGGACGGTGGTGATGTAGCGCGGCTTGGCCGCGTCGTCGCCGAGCTTGCGGCGCAGCCAGGAGATGTGCATGTCGAGCGTCTTGGTGGAGCCCCACCAGTTGGTGTCCCACACCTCGCGCATGATCTGCTCGCGGGTGACGACCTTGCCCGCGTCGCGGACCAGGACGCGCAGCAGGTCGAACTCCTTGGTGGTCAGATGCAGCTCCTTCTCCCCCATCCAGGCGCGCCGCGAGTCGGCGTCGATGCGCACGCCCTGGACGACCGGGGTCTCGGAGGTGCCGCGGCGCAGCAGCGCCCGCACCCTGGCCAGCAGCTCTGCCAGCCGGAACGGCTTGGTCACGTAGTCGTCCGCGCCGGCGTCGAGGCCGACGACGGTGTCCACCTCGTCGACGCGGGCGGTCAGTATGAGCACCGGGGTGCCGTGGCCCTCGGCCCGGATCCGGCGGGCGACCTCGAGGCCGTCCATCTCCGGCAGGCCAAGGTCAAGAACGATCAGGTCGATGCCGCCCGACAGGGCCCTCTCCAGGGCCTGCGGGCCGTCGGGGCTCACTTCGACCTGATAGCCCTCGCGGCGCAGCGCACGCGCGAGTGGCTCTGAGATCGAGGTGTCATCCTCGGCGAGAAGTACGCAGGTCATGAAGCGATCGTAGGACCTTAAGCGATCGTTTCCCGGGCACAGCGCGCGGTTTGACTTGTCGTTGACCTATCCATTGACCTGGGCAAACACAGCTAAAATACGGTAGGTCGTGATTAAAACACCGCCGTTTTCGGCCTTCGATTCATCGGACGATCATGCATGGGTGCACGATTCCGAGATCGTGTCGTCCGCCGGGATGGGCGGGCCGCACCGGCGGGTCAGCTTGTTGTCAGGCCCCATACATGGAGAAAGGTGAGCCCCTGGCCCACCTGACCCCCCCTTGCGTCCTCGCCGGCTCAGTCGGCGGCTCAGTCGTCGGCGGACGGCGGCTCGGCGTACCGGGCGAGGTAGAGCTGGATCCCGAGGCTGTTGATCAGCCCCAGCTCGGTCTCCAGGTAGTCGATGTGCTCTTCCTCGTCCTTCAGGATGTCCTCGAAGATGTTCGCCGAGGTGATGTCGCCCTTCTCGCGCATGAGCGCGATCCCCGGCCGCAACCGCTGCACCACCGACAGCTCCACCTCGAGGTCGGCCCTCAGCTGCTCCTCGACGGTCTGGCCGATGTGCAAGGTCCCGAGGCGCTGGTAGTTGGGCAGGCCCTCCAGGAAGAGGATGCGATCGGTGAGGCGCTCGGCGTGGCGCATCTCGTCGATCGACTCGTAGCGGGTGTGCTCGGCGAGCTTCGTGTACCCCCAGTTCTCCTGCATCTTGGCGTGCAGGAAGTACTGGTTGATCGCGGTGAGCTCCGCGGTCAGCTGTTCGTTGAGCAATTCGATGATCTGCTTGTCGCCCTGCATGACGGGCCCCTCATCGCTATCCGGCTATGCGGTCGTCAGTTCGTCAGACCGTTTCAGGATCGCACAGATCTTCCGCACACAACGGGCACAGTCCCCACCAGCACCGGTGGTGTCGCGGATCTGCTTCGCGCTCTTTGCCCCGGCAGCGATGCAGTCGTGGACCTCATTCTCGGTCACAGCACGACAAATGCACACGTACATCCAGGGACAAACCTCTCGCGAAGGGATGGGCGCCATAAGGTTAGGCACACCTAAGGTAACCCACTTTGGTAAGGCTTGCCTACGTTGGGTGGGTCACAAACGCCTATCCCCCGCTGTCAGTGCCCTCGCGAGATCCACTCCTCCAGGTGCGGAGCCTCCGCGCCGATCGCGGTCGAGTCGCCGTGACCCGTGTGCACGACCGTCTCCGGCGGGAGCGTCAGCAGCCGCTCCCTGATCGACTCGATGATCGTCTCGAACGAGCTGTACGAGCGGCCCGTCGCCCCCGGCCCGCCCTTGAACAGGGTGTCACCGCTGAAGACGGCCCCCAGCTCGGGCGCGTACGCGCAGACCGCGCCCGGCGAGTGCCCCGGCGTGTGCAGGATCTGCAGGGCGACGCCGCCGGTCAGCAGCTTCTCCCCGTCGGCCAGCGGCTCGTACGTCACCTCCGGCCCGTACACCTGCTCCCACAACACCTGGTCCGCCGGGTGCAGCCGGATCGGCGCCCCGGTCAGCGCGGCCAGGTCGCGGGCGGCGTTGATGTGGTCGTTGTGCGCGTGCGTGCAGACGATGGCGGCGACCGTGCGCCCGCCCACCCGCTCGGCGATCGCCGCCGCGTCGTGGGCCGCGTCGATGACCACGACCTCGCGCGCGTCGCCGACCAGCCAGACGTTGTTGTCGACGTCCCAGGTGCCGCCGTCCAGCGAGAACGTACCCGAGGTGATGATCCGGTCGATCATCAGAGCACCACCACCGAACGCAGCACCTCGCCCCGGTGCATCTTGCCGAACGCCTCCTCGACCTGATCGAGCCCGATCGTCTCGGAGACGAACTTGTCGAGCGGCAGCCTGTTCTGCAGGAACAGGTCGATCAGCATGGGGAAGTCGCGGCTCGGCAGGCAGTCGCCGTACCAGGAGGACTTCAGCGCGCCGCCGCGGCCGAACACGTCCAGCAGCGGCAGGTCGATGCGCATGTCGGGAGTGGGCACGCCGACCAGCACGACCGTGCCGGCCAGGTCGCGGGCGTAGAACGCCTGCTCGTACGTCTCGGGCCGGCCGACCGCCTCGATGACCACGTCGGCGCCGTTGCCGCCGGTGAGGTCGCGGATCGCCTCGACCGGGTCCGCGGAGCGGGAGTTGACCGTGTGCGTGGCGCCGAACCCGCGCGCCCACTCCAGCTTCCTGTCGTCCACGTCCACCGCGATGACCTTCGCGGCGCCCGCCAGCGAGGCGCCGAGGATCGCCGCGTCGCCGACGCCGCCGCAGCCGATCACCGCCACGCTGTCGCCCCGGGTGACCCCGCCGGTGTTGACGGCCGCGCCGATGCCGGCCATCACGCCGCACCCGAGCAGGCCCGCGACCTGCGCCGGGGCCTCGGCCGAGACCTTCGTGCACTGGCCGGCCGCGACCAGCGTCTTCTCCAGGAACGCGCCGATGCCCAGCGCGGGCGACAGCTCGGTGCCGTCCTTGAGCGTCATCTTCTGCGTGGCGTTGTGCGTGGCGAAGCAGTACCACGGGCGACCGCGCAGGCAGGCACGGCACTGGCCGCACACCGCGCGCCAGTTGAGGATCACGAAGTCGCCCGGCTCCAGGCCGGTGACCCCCTCGCCGACCGCCTCCACCGTGCCCGCCGCCTCGTGTCCCAGCAGGAACGGGTAGTCGTCGCTGATCCCGCCCTCGCGATAGTGCAGGTCGGTGTGGCACACGCCGCAGGCCTGCACGTTCACCACCGCCTCGCCCGGACCCGGATCCGGCACGAGCACCGTCTCGAGAGAAACTTCCTGACCCTTGCCCCGGGCTACCACGCCCTGCACTTCGTACGGCATGCCAGTCATCTTGGGTCAGGAGGATGATCTCCGCAAGACATAGGGCTGCACCACGCCGAGACCCCTCGCCGGACGGCGTCTGATCTTGTGCAACTCGTACGGCTCGCCGCCGAGCCCGCCGGCCAGCGACTCGTCGACGAGGATCGTGCCGGGCCGGGCGATGGCGGTGAGCCGGGCGGCGAGGTTGACGGTGGTGCCGAAGACGTCGCCCATCATGGGCAGCACCGGGCCGTACGCCATCCCGATGCGCAGCTCGTCCGTCTCCACCAGGTCGAGGGCGACGGCCGCGGCCTGCTCGGGGCCCTGCGCGGTGAACAGCACCTCATCGCCCAGCGTCTTGACCAGCCGGGCGCCGTGGCCGGCCACCACGTCGGAGGCCCGCGACTCGAACCCCTCCACCAGCCCGGCCAGCTCCTTCTCGTCGAGCTCGCGGCTGCGCCGGGTGAACGACACCAGGTCCGCGAACCCCACCGCCATCGCCACCCTGGTCGGCACCAGCTCGTCGTTGACGTCGGCGATGGCCAGCAGTCTCGTGCCGGCGGCGGCGAGCTGGGCCCGCCAGACGTGGGTGAGCACGTGCTCGAAGTCGGGCATCAGCACCTGCGCCGCGCCGAGCACCGCCGCCAGGTCGCCCTCGGACGGCTCGGACGGGAGCATCGTGCCGATCATGATCTCGGCCTGCCACTGCGCCAGCCTGGCCGTGGTCTGGCCGAGCGCGCGGGCCATGCGGATCACGGTCTGCTCGTCGAGCAGGCCGCCGTCGAGCATGCTGCGCACCCGGCGCAGCGCGTCGACGTCGGCCTCGGTGAACGCCACGGCGTCGTCCGCCCGCTGCGCGAAGCCGAGCGCGCGCCAGATGCGCTCGGCCAGCTCCCGCGGCACCCCGCTCCTGGCGGAGACCTCCGCCCGCGTGTACCGGGGCGGCAGGCCGACCAGCAGTCGCTCGATCTCCTCGGCGCTCGGGCGGCCGGGACGGGCTTCGCTCACCCGAGGAGGCTACTTGACGGCCCCTCGCCTTCGCCGCCGGAGGCGGCTGCTTCGGCGCCCGTGTGACCTCGCCGCCGGAGGCGGCTGTTTCAGCGCCCGTCGACCTCGCCGTCCGAGGCGTCCTCGACGAGCCTGAACAGGTCGGTGCGCACGTCCTGGATCCTCGGGATGTCCTTCAGCACGATCTCCCCGCGGTCACCGGCCGACTCGACCGTCAGCGTGCCGCAGCCGAGCAGCCGCTCCGGAAAGGTCTGGTCCGAGCTCACCGTGTTGACCTTGGTGATCGGGATCTCGTCGGTCGACTTGTTGAGCACGCCCGTGCTGATCGTGAAGCGGTGCGTGGTGAGCACGTAGCCGGTGTTCTTCCACTGCAGGTACGGCACGAACGACCAGATCGTGAGCAGGATGAGCCCGATGACGACGACCGCGATCCTGGCGTAGGACACGTACTCGAAGTCCGGGATGAAGTACAGCGCGGCGCCCGTGGCCGCGGCGATGAGGACCAGCGCGATGAAGGGGACGATGAGCCGCTTCCAGTGGGGGTGGAAGGATCGGACGCGCCGCTCACCCTGCGTCAGATGGTGGTCGGGAAGGGTCATGGGCAGCATCGTGCCACCATCGGGGTGCCGGGGCCATGCCCATGACGCAACGGGCAGCTCAGCCCACGGCCCGCACGTGCACCACGTCGCCCGCGCTCAGGGTGTACCGCTCGCCGCCGGACTCCAGCTGCAGGTGGCCCGAGCCGTCCACGCCGGTCGCGAGCCCGGTCAGCGTCTGCCCGCCCGGCAGCTCCACCCTGACCTGGCGGCCCACCGTGGCGCTGACGGCGAGGTAGGCCGCGCGCAGCCCCGACGCGTCGGCGTCGCCCTTGGCCTCCGTCCACTCCCGGTAGTGGGCCTCGACCTCCCTGAGCACGGCGCGCAGCAGCGGGTCACGGTCGAGGCAGGCCCCCTCCGCGATGCTCAGCGAGGTGGCCGTCTCGGTGGGCAGCTCGTCGGGGCGGAGGGTGACGTTCAGGCCCATGCCGATGACGACCGCGTCGTCCACCCGCTCGGCCAGCACCCCGGCCAGCTTGCGCTCGCCGATCAGCAGGTCGTTGGGCCACTTGAGGCCCACCTCGACCTCCGCCAGGCGGCGTACGGCGGAGGCGGCGGCCACGCCGTACAGGAGCGACAGCCAGCCCTGCGCCAGCGGCGGCACGCCGGGCCTGAGCAGGATCGAGAACGTCAGCCCTGAACGGGGCGGCGCCGACCAGGTGCGGCCCAGCCGCCCGCGGCCGGCCTGCTGCGCCTCCGCGACCAGCACCGTGCCTTCGGGCGCGCCGCCCCTGGCCGCCTCGGCCAGGTCGGCGTTGGTGGAGCCGGTGCTGTCGACGACGGTGACACCGGTCCACATCGAGCCCGGGCGGACCAGGGCCCGGTTGAGCGACGCCTCGGACAGCGGCGGGCGGTCGAGGTCGGAGTAGCGTGAGTCGGCCATCTCCCCATCTTGGCTGATGACGGGCGCGGCGAGGCCGAAGAGGCAAGATGGTGGGGTGAGCGAGCGCCCCGGGCCGACCACCCGGATCAGGATCACGGAGCTGTCCGGCCCGGCCGCCCGTCAGCGGCGCGACGACCTGGCCACGGAGGAGCCGCTGGAGCTCCGCCTCACCGCCCCCGACGGCACGCGCAGGACGGTGGCGATCACCATGCGCACGCCGGGGCACGACTTCGAGCTGGCCGCCGGCTTCCTGCACGGCGAGGGCCTGGTGCGCCACGGCGACGTCGCGTCGATCGCGTACTGCACCGACGAGGACCTGCCGCCCGAGGCCCGCTACAACACCGTCACGGTGCGCCTGCGCGGCCCGGTGCCCGACCTGCCCGCGCTCGACCGCCACTTCCTCACCTCCAGCGCCTGCGGCGTCTGCGGCTCGGCGAGCCTCGACGCGCTGCGCGACCGCTGCGCCTCCGTCCCCCGCGGCTCGCTCGCGCTGGCTCCCGAGGTGCTGTACGGGCTGCCGGACGCGTTGCGCGCGGCCCAGGGCGGGTTCGGCAAGACGGGCGGCCTGCACGCCGCCGGGCTGTTCGCGCGCGACGGCGCCCTGGCCGCGGCCCGCGAGGACGTGGGCCGCCACAACGCGGTGGACAAGCTGGTCGGCTGGGCGTCCATGGCCGGGCGGTTGCCGCTGGCCGAGCACGTGCTCATGGTCAGCGGGCGGGCCAGCTACGAGATCATGCAGAAGGCGCTGGCGGCGGGCGTCCCGGTGGTGTGCGCGGTGTCGGCGCCGTCGTCGCTGGCGGTGGAGCTGGCCAGGGAGTTCGGGCTGACGCTGGTGGGGTTCCTGCGCGGGGAGCGCTGCAACGTGTACGCGGGCGCGGAAAGAATCATCGCCTAACTGTGGAATGAAGCATTCCGTTCTGTTACTCTTAGAACAGAACGAAACATTCCGTTCCTTCTGGAGGTCAGATCATGAGCAGCATCACCCCCTTCCGCGTCGAGATCCCCCAGACCGACCTCGACGACCTCCAGGCCCGTCTCGCCCTGACCCGCTTCGCCGACGAGATCCCCGGCGCCGACCAGGGCGTCAGCGTCGAGCGGGTCAAGCGGCTGGTCACGCACTGGCGCGACGGCTTCGACTGGCGGGCCGTGGAGGCCCGGCTCAACGCCCACCCGCAGTTCACCACCGAGATCGACGGCCAGAACATCCACTTCCTGCACGTCCGCTCCGACAACCCCGACGCGCTCGCCCTGATCCTCACCCACGGCTGGCCCGGCTCCATCGCCGAGTACCTGCGCGCCGTCGAGCCCCTGTCGCGCCACTTCCACCTGGTCATCCCGTCGCTGCCCGGCTACGGCTTCTCGGGCCCGACGCGCGAGCTGGGCTGGAACAACCAGCGCATCGCCAGGGCCTGGGCCGAGCTGATGGCGCGGCTCGGCTACGAGCGCTACGGCGCGGTCGGCAACGACGGCGGCTCGATGATCTCCCCCGAGATCGGCAGGATCGACCCGGAGCACGTGGTGGGCGTGCACGTCACGCAGATCTTCTCCTTCCCGTCGGGCGACCCGGCCGAGTTCGCCGAGCTGAGCGAGGAGGACCAGGCGGGGCTGGCGGTGCTCGACTGGTTCTGGAAGGAGAAGGGCGCGTTCAACGTGCTGCAGTCGCAGCAGCCGCAGACGCTCGCGCACGCCATCGTCGACTCGCCCGCCGGCCTCGTCGGCTGGCTGGCCCAGCTCTTCGACGAGGACCTGGACGACGACTTCGTGGTGACCAACGCGGCCATCCACTGGCTCACCGGCACCGCCGGCTCGGCGCTGCGCCTCTACTGGGAGAACTCCCGCGCCGAGCAGCCCAAGGAGCCGACGACCGTGCCGACGGCGCTGGCCATGGGCGAGGGCGACTTCAAGTCCATCCGCCGCTTCGCCGAGCGCGACCACGCCGGCATCGTCTCCTGGAAGACCCTCCCGGCCCCGGCCCGCGGCCACTACACGGCGCACACCGCCACGGAGGCCCTCACCTCGGACGTGATCGCCTTCTTCCGCAGCATCGGCTAGGCACGAAAAAAGGCGCCCCCCTCGCTCGGGGGGGGCGCCTTCTCGTGGCGTCAGCCGGTGTTCTGCAGGCCCGCCGCCACCCCGTTCACCGACAGCAGCAGCAGCGTGGAGAGCCGGTCGCGCTCCTGGTCCGACGGGTTCTCCGTGCGCAGCGCGCGCAGCGCGCGGAGCTGGAGGTGCGACAGGGCGTCCACGTACGGGTCGCGGAGCTGGACGGCGCGCGAGAGCACCTTGCGGTTCTCCAGCAGCCGCGTGTGCCCCGTGACCCGCAGCACCAGCTCGCGGGTCCGGTCGTACTCCTCCATCACCCGCTGGGCGAAGTCCTCCCTGCCGCCCAGCGCCAGGTAGCGCTTGGCGATGGAGCGGTCGGTCTTGGCCAGCGACATCTCCGCGTTGTCCAGCATGACGTTGAACAGCGGCCACTCCGCGTAGGCCGCCCGCAGCTCGTCGAGGGAGTCGACGGCGGCCAGGCCGGTGCCCAGGCCGTACCAGCCGGGGAGGTTGACGCGGGTCTGGGCCCAGGCGAAGACCCAGGGGATGGCGCGCAGGTCGTCGAGGGAGCGCGGGGCGCCGAGGCCGCGGCGGGCCGGGCGGGAGCCGAGACGCAGGGTGCCGATCTCCTCCAGAGGGCTGACCAGGCCGAACCACTCGGGGAAGCCGGGGGCCTCAGTGAGCGCCCGGTAGGCCTGCTCCGAGGCCGTCGCCACCTGCTCCGCCAGGCCGCGGAAACGTTCGGCGGCGGTGGCGGTACGGGCGCCGACCGTGGGCGAGGAGGCCAGCAGGACGGCGTTGGCCACCTGCTCCAGGTGGCGGCGGGCGATCGCGATGTGGCCGTAGCGGGCGAAGATGACCTCACCCTGCTCGGTGACCTTGAAGCGGCCCGCGACCGAGCCGGGCGCCTGGGCCAGCACCGCGCGGTTGGCCGGGCCGCCGCCGCGGCCCAGCGCGCCGCCGCGGCCGTGGAACATGCGCAGCTGCACGTCGTGCTCGGCGGCCCAGGCCGTCAGCTCCTCCTGCGCCTCGTAGAGGCGGAGGGTGGCGGCGGCGGGGCCGAGCTCCTTGGCCGAGTCGGAGTAGCCCAGCATGATCTCCATGCGCCGCCCGGTGCCGGCCAGCCGCCGCTGCACCTCCGGGATGTCGAGCATGCCGGTGAGCACGTGCGGCGAGTTGGCCAGGTCCTGGCCCGACTCGAACAGCGGGACGACGTCGAGCACCGGCGCCCGGTCGCCCAGCGCGTGCCTGGCCAGCTCGTACACCGCCGCGACGTCCTCGGCGGAGCGGGTGAAGGAGACGACGTAGCGGGAGCAGGCGGTGACGCCGAAGCGCTCCTGGATCCAGCCGATCACCCGGATCGTGGCCAGGACCTCCTCCGTACGCTCCGACAGCTCGCCACCGGCCCGCAGCTCGGACAGGGCCGCCGCGTGCACCTGGGAGTGCTGGCGCACCTCCAGCTCGGCCAGGTGGAAGCCGAACGTCTCCACCTGCCACATGAGGTGCTGCAACTCCCCGTACGCCTGCCGCGGCGCCGAGGCTGCCAGCGACTCCTGGGCCAGCCGCAGGTCGGCCAGCAGCTCGGCGGGCGAGCGGTAGGCCAGGTCGAGGTCACGGCGGCGGGTGGCGGCGATGCGCGTGCCGACGAACAGCAGCCACTGCCGGTGCGGCTCCCGCGGCGAGCGGGTGGCCAGCTCGGACACCACGTCGGGGTGGCCGTCCACGGCCGCCGCCAGGGCCGTCCGCAGCTCGGCCGAGCAGGGCGCGAACTGGGCGGAGGCGGTCAGCGTGCGGGCGATGCGCGTGCAGGCGGTCTCGAGTGCCGTCAGCACGTGCTCGGACTGGATCTGGATGGTCTCGCGGGTGACCTTGGAGGTCACGTTGGGGTTGCCGTCGCGGTCGCCGCCGATCCAGCTTCCGTACCGGATGAACGGCCTGGCCAGCGGCGGGCGGGTGCCGGTGCGCTCGTCGAGCGCGGCGTCGAGGGAGCGGTAGACCTGCGGCACCATGCGGAACAGCGTCTCGTCGAAGGCGGCCATGGCGGTGCGCACCTCGTCGAGCGGGTCCAGCTTGGTGGAGCGGAGCTGGGCCGTACGCCACAGGAGGTCGATCTCCTCCAGCATGCGGCGCTTGCTCTCGGCGCGTTCGGAGGCGCCGCGTCCGGGCGCGTTGTACTCGGTCAGCTGGCCGCTGATGCGCTGGATCGCGGTGACGACGGCGCGCCTGCGCGCCTCCGTCGGGTGCGCGGTGAGCACCGGATGCAGCTCCAGGCCCTCCAGCAGTTCGGTGACGCGCTCGTGCCCGAGCTCGTGCACGGCCTGTGCCAGCGACTCGCGCTGCACCCTGCCCTCGGCGTCCCGCTCCCGCAGCGTGCGGATGCGGTAGTGCTCCTCGGCCAGGTTGGCCAGGTGGAAGTAGCAGGTGAACGCGCGGGCCACGGCCACGGCCCGCTCGATCTCCCATCCGGCGACCATTTCGGTGATCACGTCGGCCGAGATCTCACCCTTGCGCGCCGCGATGACGGCCTTGCGCAACCGTTCGACATCGGCCAGCAGGTCCTCGCCACCCTGTTCGGCGAGCACCTGGCCGAGCAGTTTGCCCAGCAGACGCACATCGTGGCGTAGCTCGTCCGGCATCTCGGTTACGGCGGCACTGCGACGCTCGAGCCCCTGGTCAATCATGTTTCGAAGGGTATCGAGTCGGTTCCGGCCGACGTAGACCGGTCTCAGTTATTGGACTAGACCACTGGTCACGTGGGCTTCGAGACGGCCGCGAGCAGCTCCGGCGTACGGGCGAAGCCGATCCTGGCGGCCAGCCGCCGGCCGAGCATCTCGGCCAGCAGGCCGTAGAACGGCGCCAGGACGGACACCCAGAGGAGCCCGAACAGGAGCGGCACCACGATCGGCAGCGCGAGCAGTCCGATCCCGACCGTGGCCCCCATCGCGGAGGCGAACGCCAGCCCGCCCTGGCCTGGGGCGGCGCCGCTGAAGGCGTTCATCCGCTCGGGCGCGGTGTACGGCAGCACCACGCTGGTCACGGAGCCGACGCCGAGCCCGATCCCGAGCGCGCCCCAGCCGGTCAGCATGCCGGGCAGGATCGCGCCCGGCTGCCCGGCGAGCAGGCCTGTCGCGACGGCGATGGCGGCGATCAGCGGCACGGCGACCAGCGCGTTGGCCAGGTGCCGGCCGGCCAGGTCGGTGATCAGGCCGCGCTCGGAGCCGAAGGCGACGGCGTTCATCCAGAGCGAGCGGCCGTCGATGCCGAACGCGTTGATCGACTGCAACGCGATCATCAGCGCGCCCGCGCCGGACAGGGTGATCGGCATGGCGGCGCCGGCCTCGGCCGTCCTGGTCAGGGAGAACGACAGCACGATCGTCACGAGGACCGCGCTGAACCAGCCCACCCGGTAGCGGGGGTCGCGCCTGATGTACTTCAGCTCCTTGGTCACCACCGCCGCCAGCGGCCCGTCCGGCAGGAACCGGTCGATCAGGCCGCTCTCCCTGCGTACGGAGGCGGCCTGGGTGGAGACGTCGGGCGTGACCAGGGCGCGGGCGAGCGCCTTGATCCACAGCCAGGCCAGCGCCACGGTGAGCAGCGCCACGAGGACCACCTCGGCCAGCCCGGCCAGGCCGCCGTCGGCGATGGCGTGGGCCAGCATGCCGGGCGGGGTCCAGCGCAGCACGGCCGCCATCGCGTGCAGCATGGCCGCCGGGTCGCCGAAGCCGCCGTTCATCAGCAGGTTGGGCAGCTGGGCGAGCAGCACGACGAGCAGCGCGGCCACGGCCAGCACGTCGCGCCCGCGACGGGTGCGCAGCGCGCTGGACAGCGCCGTGGTGATCAGCCGGGACGCCACCACGCACAGCGCGAACTGCACCAGCACGGCCGGCACCCCGAGCAGCCAGCCGCCCGCGCCGGAGGCCAGCCCGACCAGGGCGCCGAACGTCACGATCAGCATCGCCGCCGGCCAGACGCCGGTCACGGACGCGGTGAACAGGCCGACCGCCAGCCGGCGCGTCCTCAGCGGGAACAGCGACAGCTTGGCCGGGTCGAGCGTGTCGTCCAGGCCGAACGCCATCAGCGGCACGACCATCCAGCCGAACAGGAAGGAGGCGAAGGCCACGATCACGAGCGAGGAGGAGATGTCCGGGGGCGCCAGCCGCAGCAGGCTCATCAGGAAGAAGCCGAGCACGGCCAGCCCGGCGGCGGCGACGAGGGTGAAGATGAAGCCGAGCTTGCGCTGGAGGTCACCGCGCAGGTTGCCGGCCATCAGCCGCAGCTTGAGCCGCGCGAAGAGCGCGACGGTGCTCACGAGCCGGCCTCGGGCGGCCTGGCGCCGAGCCAGGTCAGGCCCGACTCGCCGCCGCTGTGCGGGGAACGGCCGACGAGCTCAAGGAAGGCCTGGTTGAGCGAGGGACGGTCGCCGCGCACGTCCGCCAGCGTGCCCTGCGCGACGATGTGCCCCGCGCTCATCACCGACACCCAGTCGCACAGCCGCTCGACCAGATCCATCACGTGGCTGGAGAAGATGACGGTGGAGCCGGAGGCGGTGAAGCGCCGCAGCACCTCGGTCAGCGTGTTGGCGCTGACCGGGTCGACGCCTTCGAACGGCTCGTCGAGGAAGAGCACCGACGGGTTGTGCAGCAGCGCGGCGGCCAGGCCGATCTTCTTGCGCATGCCGGTGGAGTAGTCGACGACGAGCTTGTCGGCGGCGTCGGCCAGGTCCATCACGGCCAGCAGCTCGCCCGCGCGCTGCTCGACCTCGGCCTTGGGGATGCCGCGCAGCCTGCCGTTGTAGAGGAGCAGCTCGCGCCCCGACAGCCGCTCGAACAGCCGTAACCCCTCGGGCAGCACCCCGATGCGCGCCTTGACCTCGACGGGGTCGCGCCAGACGTGAAACCCGTCCACCTCGGCGGAGCCGCCGTCGGGACGGAGCAGCCCGGTGATCATGCTGAGGGTGGTCGTCTTGCCCGCCCCGTTGGGCCCGACCAGGCCCGCGAAGCTCCCGGCGGGGACCACGAGGTCCACCCCCGCGACGGCGATCTGCTGCCCGTAGCGTTTGAACAGGGCGTGCGTGCGAACCGCGTCCGACATGGCTCCACTCTAGGAGGAGGGGCTAGCCTTGCGCGCATGAGCACTGCGGAGGAGATGCCGGAACGGCCGGATGTTCACACCACCGCTGGGAAGATCGCCGACCTGGAGCGGCGACTCGACGAGGCCGTGCACGCGGGCTCGTCGGCGGCGGTCGACAAGCAGCACGCCAAGGGCAAGATGACGGCCAGGGAGCGGGTGCTCGCCCTGCTGGACGAGGGCTCGTTCGTGGAGTTCGACGAGTTCGCCAGGCACCGGTCCACCATGTTCGGGATGGACGAGCGCAGGCCGTACGGCGACGGCGTCATCACCGGGCACGGCACGGTCGACGGCCGGCAGGTGTGCGTGTTCTCCCAGGACGTGACGGTGTTCGGCGGCTCGCTCGGCGAGGTGTACGGCGAGAAGATCGTCAAGGTGCTGGACCTGGCGGTCAAGACGGGCTGCCCGATCATCGGCATCAACGAGGGCGGCGGCGCGCGCATCCAGGAGGGCGTGGTCGCGCTCGGCCTGTACGCCGAGATCTTCAAGCGCAACGTGCACGCCTCCGGCGTGATCCCGCAGATCTCGCTCATCATGGGCGCCGCGGCCGGCGGCCACGTCTACTCCCCCGCGCTGACCGACTTCGTGGTGATGGTGGACCAGACGTCGCAGATGTTCATCACCGGGCCCGACGTGATCAAGACGGTGACGGGCGAGGAGGTCACGTTCGAGGAGCTCGGCGGGGCCCACACGCACAACACCAGGTCGGGGGTGGCCCACTACGAGGCCTCCGACGAGCGGGACGCGCTGGAGTACGTCAAGGCGCTGCTGTCGTACCTGCCGTCGAACAACCTGGACGAGGCCCCGGCGTACGAGCCCGCGGCGGAGCTCGATCCCGACCCGGAGCTCGACGAGGTGATCCCCGACTCGCCGAACCAGCCGTACGACATGCACCACGTGATCGAGCACGTGCTGGACGACGGGGAGTTCCTGGAGGTCCACGCGCTGTTCGCGCCGAACGTGGTGGTCGGGTACGGCCGGCTGGACGGCCAGCCGGTGGGCGTGGTGGCCAACCAGCCCATGCATTTCGCTGGATGTCTGGATATCAACGCATCCGAGAAGGCCGCAAGATTTATTCGAACATGTGATGCCTTTAATATTCCAATCCTGACTTTTGTAGATGTACCGGGTTTCCTTCCCGGCACCGATCAGGAATGGAACGGAATCATCCGGCGCGGCGCCAAGCTCCTGTACGCCTACGCCGAGGCCACCGTGCCGCTGATCACGGTCATCACCCGCAAGGCGTACGGCGGCGCGTACGACGTCATGGGCTCCAAGCACCTGGGCGCGGACGTGAACCTGGCCTGGCCCACCGCGCAGATCGCGGTCATGGGCGCGCAGGGCGCGGTCAACATCCTCCACCGTCGCAGGCTGGCCGGAGCCGCGGATCCCGAGGCCGAGCGGGCCGCTCTGGTCACCGAGTACGAGGACACGTTGGCCAACCCGTACATCGCGGCCGAGCGCGGCTACGTGGACGCGGTGATCCGGCCGTCCGAAACCCGGCCCCAGGTCATCCGGGCGCTGCGCGCCCTGCGGAACAAGCGGATGACGCTGCCCCCGAAGAAGCATGGGAACATTCCGCTATGACGCCGCACCTGCGCATAGTCCGAGGGGACGCCACGCCGGAGGAGATCGCGGCGCTCGCGGCCGTCCTGGCCTCCCGCCGCGCCGAACCGGAGCCGAGCCGTACGCCGAGAAGACAAACATGGCGAAACCCGGCTAGAGCCATGCGTAAGCCTGTCGCACCAGGGAAGTCGGCATGGCGGATGAGCGCACTACCCTAGATAGATCCTGGGAATCGGGTGTCAAGTTCCCCGGGAGTTGGGACTATCTAGAGAAAGTAGGCGTATATAGTCGGCCGATCAACTAACACCGCGGCCTGGAGGACGACATGGCCATCCCAGACCTCATGCCGCATCCTGTGGCAGCCAAGTACGCCGTCCTAGTGGATGTCGGTTATCTGTACGCGGCGGCAGGTGAAGTGCTGCTGGGCGCGAAGGAGCGCAAGGAATATCGGGTGGCCGCCGATGAGCTCATCCAGAGTCTACAGAAACATGCAGAGGAACGCATTTCGGGCGAGCTTCTGCGGATCTATTGGTATGACGCAGCCCGTGATCGCGTGCCCACCGTCGACCAGCGTGTCATAGCTCAGCTCCCGTGGGTCAAGGTGCGGCTCGGCAACCTGAACGCCCGCGGCCAGCAGAAGGGTGTGGACGCGCAGATCCGGAGCGATCTGGAGGCACTGGCCAGGCATCACGCGGTCACTGACACGATCCTGCTGGCGGGTGATGAGGACATGGTCCCGGCGGTGGAGGCCGCGCAGGCGTACGGCGTGCGCATCCACCTGTGGGGCGTCGAGCCGCCTTACGGCACCAACCAGGCCGAGCGCCTGGTGTGGGAGTCCGACACCGTGGAAGTGATCAGCGCCGATTTCCTAAGACCGTTTTTCAGCCGTGCTCCCCAGCCCGTTCCCGTCACTCCGCCGGCCGCCGCTCCCTCGCCCGCGCAGGTCTTCGCCGGGCGCGCCCCCGTCAAGCCGCACGCGAAACCCGGCCAGGTCGCCAAGCTGGGGCCGAGCAGACCGCGTGTGGAGGACGTGGGCGAGCACGTCGCCCAGAAGTGGATACTGACCCGCGGGCGTGACAACATCCGCGATCTGCTTCCCGGCCCCATCCTGCCCACCGTGATCGACACCGAGCTGCTGATCGAGGCGGAGAAGGAGCTCGGGCACTCGCTGCGGCCCTACCCGGAGGCGCGGGTGTGGCTGCGTGACGGGTTCTGGGCGCGGGTCTACCGGGAGTTCGATCTGGGGGTGGGCGTCTCGTCCAAGTAGGCGCGGGGGCCGGGGTCCAGGAGGGCCTCGGCTATCGCCGTGCGGGCGTACAGGACGTATCGCCCCGTCCGGTGTGCCGTGCACAGGCCGGCCCTGCGCAGCGCGGTGAGGTGCTGGTTCGCGCCCGGCTCCGACAGCCCGGCGCGCCGGGCCAGCTCGCGGGTGGAGGCCGGCTGGTCGAGCTCGGCCAGCAGCCGCGCGCGGGTCCTGCCCAGCACGACGGCCAGCGCCTGCGGCGGCTCCAGCTCGCGGCGCTCCCAGAGCGTCGCCACGCCGCGCGGCGCGTACCGCACGGTCGGCTGGTACGGCGGCACCGTCACCGAGAACACCTTCGGCCAGACGAACACGCTCGGCACCAGCAGCAGCCCGAGGCCGCGCAGCGGGCGCTCGCCGGAGACGTGGCGGTGCCGGATGCTCAGCCTCCCGTCGTGCCAGGTGACGGCCTCGTCCAGGTCGGCCAGCATGCGCTGCGCGCCGCCCTCGGCCAGCAGCCTGGCCCGGTACAGGATCTCGCCCTCCAGCAGGGCCCTGATGCGCGGCCAGTACGGAGCCAGCGCCGCCTGCCAGTAGTCCGTGACCTCGGCGGCCAGCCGTTCCAGCCCCTTCTCCGGGTCGTCGTGGAGCGCCTGCACCCGTTTCGTGCGCGGACCGGGCACCTCGTCCAGATCCGGGCGCACCCGGGCGGCCGCGCCGCGCATGGTGGCGAGTTCGAGCTCCAGGTCCGGCATGGACGTGGACGGCGGGGTGCAGGTGAAGCCCGCGATCGTGATCGTCGGCACCGGGACGAGGTCGGCCAGCAACCGCCACTGCACGTCCGCCAGGCGGCGGCGCACCTGCTCGGCCCAGGGGCGCAGGAGCGGGTGCGCGGACGGGTCCTTCAGCACGCGCACGCTGGCCACGACCTCGCCCAGCGGGGAGATCGCGAAGCGGGTGTTCGCGATGTCGTGGGCGGTGAAGACGAGGTCGAGGGCCATTGGATTCGCGGCTCACTTAATCGATGGCACCATTGCCGACATTTCACCATCGTGGCGGACATGTCAACGCCAGCGATGGATGAGCCGCTGTTGAGCGTCCGCGGCTTTCGCAACCTGTTCCTGGCCGGCGCGGTGAGCCAGCTCGGATCCCAGATCAGCTACGTCGCGCTGCCCCTGCTCGCCGTGACCGCGCTCGGGGCGGGCGCGGGCGAGGTCGGGCTCCTCGCGGCGCTCGGGACGCTCACCGTGCTGCTGCTCGGGCTGCCCGCCGGAGCCTGGGTGGACCGGGTGAGGCGGCGTCCCGTGATGATCGCCACCGACCTGCTGCGGGCCGGGGCGCTGCTGTCGATCCCGGTGGCGTGGTGGGGCGGATGGTTGTCGATGGGGCAGCTGTACCTGGTCGCGGTGCTCGTCGGGGCCGGGACACTGCTGTTCGACGTGGCCTCGTACAGCATCGTGCCGGCCTTGGTGGGGCGGGAGCGGCTGACGGCCGCGAACACGCTGCTGGTCGGGACCGGGGCCGGGATGGACGTGGCGGGGCGCAGCGCCGCCGGGGTGCTCGTGCAGGTGGCGGGCGCGCCGGTGGCGATCCTGCTGGACGCGCTGAGCTACCTGTGGTCCGCGGCCTGGCTGCGCGGCGTCGCCGAACCCCGGACGACGGCGCGGGAGCCCGACCCGATGGGAAGGCGGATCGCCGAAGGCGTCCGGTTCCTCTTCGGCAACCCGATCCTCGTCACGGCCCTGCTCCAGGGCACCATGGCCAACCTGGCGTTCCCGCTCTGCTCCGTCCTGCTCCCGGTCGTCATCGTGCGGCAGCTCGGCCAGCCCGAGTGGGTGCTCGGGGCGTACCTGGCCGTGGGCGGGCTCGGCGTGCTGGCGGGATCGTCGTCGGCGCACGCCATCGGCCGCCGGCTCGGCACCGGGCGCGCCGCCTGGCTCACCAGCCTCGTCACCACGCCCGCCGCGATCGTCGTGCCGTTCCTGAGCGCGGGCGGGCCGTGGGTGTGGGCGAGCGCGGTGGCGTGGTTCGTGCTGACGTTCCGTACCGGGCTCAACAACGTGCTGCTCGTCAGCCTGCGGCAGCGGGTCACGCCCGACGCCATGCTGGGCAGGATGACGGCGACGATGCGGCTGCTCCTGACGGGCGCGCTCGGAGCGGGCGGGCTGCTCGCCGCCGCCGTCGGCGAGCTGTGGGGCACCGGCCCCGCGCTGGCGCTGGGCGCGGCCGTCATGGCCCTGAGCTGGCTGCCGTACGTACGCTCGCCGCTGCGCCACGAGCCATGAACGGTGGTGTCTGATTTCCGCCAGTCAGTCTCCTTGGGGAGCGCATACTGTCGGAGACATGTCACCACTCGAGCTCGATTTCGACTCCTGTTACCGGGCCGTCTCCGCCAGGGACTCCCGGTTCGACGGCCGTTTCTACACGGCGGTGACGACGACGCGCATCTACTGCCGCCCGATCTGCCCGGCCCGTACGCCCTCGGCCCGCAACGTGCGCTTCTACCGGCACGCGGCGTCGGCGGAGGCCGCCGGGTTCCGCCCCTGCAAGCGCTGCCGGCCCGAGCTGTCGCCCGGCGACCCCGGCTGGGACCTGCGCGGCGACCTCGTCGGGCGGGCGCTGCGGCTGATCGACGACGGGGCCGCCGACGAGCAGGGCGTCGCCGGGCTCGCCCAGCGGCTGCACATCACCGAGCGGCACCTGCACCGGCTGTTCGTGACCGAGCTGGGGGTCGGGCCGCTGGCGGTGGCGCGCACCAAACGGCTGCTGCTGGCCAAGCAGCTGCTGACCGAGACGGGGCTGCCGGTGACGGAGGTGGCGTTCGCGGCGGGGTTCGGCAGCGTGCGGCAGTTCAACGCCACGATGCGGGAGACGTACGGGTTCACGCCGAGCGAGCTGCGCGCCACGGCCGGGCCCCGGGCGGTCGAGGGCACCGGGGCGGCGACGCTGCGGCTGCGGCTGCACCGGCGGGAACCGTACGACGTGGAGGGGGTGTTCGCCTTCCTCGCCTCCCGGGCGATCCCCGGGCTGGAGGTCGCCGACCACGCCTCCTACGCCAGAGCCGTGCCGGGCGGGACGATCACGCTCACCCCGCAGCGCGGGCACATCGCGCTGGACGTGGCCGTGGACGACACCCGCCAGCTCGCCCGCGTCGTGGCCCGCTGCCGCCGCCTCCTCGACCTGGACGCCGACCCCGAGGCCATCTCGGAGACCCTCGGCCACACCTCGCTCGGCCCGCTCGTCACGGCTCGGCCGGGGTTGCGGGTGCCGGGGGCGTTCGACGGGTTCGAGCTGGCCGTGCGCGCGGTCGTGGGCCAGCAGATCTCGGTGGCCGGCGCCCGCACGCTGCTCGGCCGCATCGTCGCCAGGGCCGCCGCGCCGGACGGTCTCTTCCCCACCCCCGCCCGGCTCCTGGACACCGACCTGACCGGCCTCGGCCTGACCAACCGCCGGATCGACACCCTCAAGGACCTCGCCGCCCGCCTCGAAGAGGGCCACCTCGACCTCGACGGCGGGCAGGACCCGGCGGAGGCGGTCACCGAACTCCTGGCTGTCCGCGGCATCGGCCCGTGGACAGCCAGCTACATCGCCCTGCGCGCGCTGCGCGACCCGGACGCGTGGCCCACGGGCGACCTCGTCCTGAACAAGCGCATGGCCGCCCTGGGCATCCCCCAGGACCACATCGAGCGGTGGCGCCCGTGGCGGGCGTACGCCGCCCTGCACCTCTGGAGCTCCTCATGATCGCTGCTCAGCTCGTCCCGACGCCGGTGGGCCCGCTGGCCCTGCTTGCCCGCGAGGGAGTGCTCGTCGCGGCCGGCTTCACCGCCGACCCGACGGAGATGTTCGTCCGGCTCACGCCCGCGCTCCAGGCCGAGGGCCTGGAGGTCGTGGACGATCTCGGCCTGGCCGCCGAGGCCACCCGCGCCTACTTCGCCGGGGACCTGGACGCGCTGGACGCCGTCCCGGTCTCGCAGCCCGGCTCAGCCACGCGTAAGCGGCTGCATGCGGCGTTGCGGGAGGTCAAGGCGGGGACGACCGTTTCGTACGCGGAGCTGGCGGAGCGGGCGGGGATGCCCAAGACGGCGGCTCGGGCGGCTGGGTCCGCGTGTGCGCAGAACCTGATCGCGCCGTTCGTACCTTGCCATCGGGTGTTGCCCAGCTCGGGGGGATATGGGGGGTACTACTACGGCGTACCGGTGAAGGAGTGGCTGATCGCTCACGAAAACGGAGGAATTGCTAACTCCATGTGATGGAGCGACAACATTCGGTAATGTGTTCGCCATGTCGCCGACATTAGAACATGAGTACCTAATCGAGCTCGTCCGCAACCGCCCATCTCTGGTCACTTTCCTGCTGGCGGAGATGGGCGTCGCCGTTCCGGCCTTCGATGAGCTGACGCTGGGAAACACCGACTTCACCGACTGCAGACCTACGGAGTATCGCGCCGACTCGGTGGTCGTCATGACCCAAGGCGGAGAGACGGTGCACGCCGTGGTGCTGGAGATCCAAAGAGCGCCCGACAAGCGCAAACAATGGTCCTGGCCGGTCTATCTGAGCACGCTCCGGGCACGTACGAAGTGCCCGGTGGTGCTCCTGGTCTTCTGCCAGGACGCCGCGACAGCCAGGGCCTGCTCGGAAGCCATCGACATGGGACATCCAGGATGGGTACTCAGACCCATCGTCGTGAGCTCGAAGGACGTGCCCGAGATCATCGACGCCACACAAGCCTCCGCCAACGCCGAACTGGCCACCCTCTCGGTGATCACCCACTGCAACGACGGGACTGAACGTCTTCACAAGATCTTGCACGCATATGTCCAGGCCATCGTGCAAGGCCCGAGGGACCGGCCAAGCTATATTGAGCTTGTACTCAGCTCGGTGCCCCGGCCCATCGGCAAGATCATCTGCAAGGAGCTCGAGATGAGCGTAGACATCGAACACCTGATGGACTACCCCTTCGTCCGCCAATGGGTCGAACAGGGCGAGGCCAAGGGCGAGGCCAAGGGCGAGGCCAAGGCCATCCTCGTCATCCTCGACAAGCGGGGCGTTCCCGTTCCGCACGAAACACAGGAACGCATCCTGGCCTGCACCGACCAGGCAACCCTGACGACATGGATCGGCAGAGCCGTCACAGCCACCAGCGTCGACGAACTGTTCGACTGATCGACCCGCGGGGCCGGCACGGCACCCCCGCCGTGCCGACCCTGATCGCGTTCAGGCAGGCACCAGCCGCCGGGCCTGCATACCCGCCGCCCCCGCGACGACCAGCCCCACCAGGCCCAGCAAGGCGGCCGTCCAGGCGGGGGCCGTGTAGCCGAGGCCTGCGTCGATGGTGAGGCCCGCGGCGAACGAGCCGATGGCGTTGCCCAGGTTGAAGGCGCCGATGTTGGCGGCCGAGGCCAGCGTGGGGGCGCCTGCGGCGGTGTCCAGGACGCGGGTCTGGAGGGGCGGGACGGTGGCGAAGGCGGCCACGCCGAAGAGGGTGATGGCCACGACGAAGGCGATCTGGCTGGACGAGACGAGGGCCACCACGACGGCCAGGATGGTGAGCAGGCCCACCGAGCCGTAGATGGACGGCATGACGGCCCGGTCGGCGAGCTTGCCGCCGATGAGGTTGCCGGCCACGAGGCCGACGCCGAACAGGGCCATCACCACCGGCACCGCCCCCGGCGAGAAGCCGCCGACGCCGGTCATGATCGGCGCGATGAAGGTGATGACGGCGAAGACGGGCGCGAAGCCGAAGACGGTCATGGCGAGCGCCAGCCAGACGCCGGCCTTGCGGAACGTCGCGAGCTCGCGCAGCAGGCCGCCGCCGGAGGGCCGCGGCTGGCGCGGCACGAGGGCCAGGACGCCGATGAGACCGGCCACGCCGATGGCGACCACGACCCAGAACGTGGCCCGCCAGCCGAACGCCTGCCCGATCCACGTCCCCAGCGGCACGCCGAGCACGTTGGCCAGTGTCAGGCCGGTGAACATCAGGGCGATCGCGCTGGCCCGCTTCTGCGGCGCCACCAGGTCGGCGGCCACGACGGAGCCGACCCCGAAGTAGGCGCCGTGGGCGAAGGCGGCCAGGAAGCGGCCGGTCATGAGCACGCCGTACGAGGGGGCCAGCGCCGACAGCAGGTTGCCCACGATGAAGAGCACCATCAGGGCCAGCAGCATGGTCTTGCGCGACAGCCGCCCGCCGAGCATGGTCAGCGGCGGCCCGCCGACGGCCACGCCGAGGGCGTACCCGGAGACGAGCAGGCCCGCGGCCGGGATCGTCACGCCGAAGTCCGCGGCCAGCTCGGGCAGCAGCCCGTTGATGATGAACTCCGTGGTTCCGATGCCGAAGGCGCTGATCGCGAGGGCGAACAGGGCGAGAGGCATAGAATTCTCCTCAGACGACGTTAGTGAGCGTGGACATTATTTGCACACGCCGACTAACTGACCATACAACCATGCCGGAGGAGGCTGTCACATGCCCATCGCCGATGACGCCGTCGAGGCACGTGCCCAGGGCTGGCGCACCCTCGCGGCGCTGCACGCCAAGATCGAGGACCGGCTGGAGAAGTGCCTGCAGAAGGAGCACGAGCTCAGCGTGAGCGAGTACACCGTGCTCGACGCGCTGGCCAGGCAGGACGGCTGGCACATGCGCATGCAGCAGCTCGCCAGGGCCGTGGTGCTCAGCCAGAGCGCGACCACGCGCCTGGTGACCCGGCTGGAGAACCGCGGGCTGCTGCACCGCTACCTGTGCGAGGACGACCGCCGCGGCATCTACTCCGAGGTCACGCCGGCCGGGCGCGAGCTGCTGGAGCGGGCGCGGCCGACGCACGACACCGTGCTGAAGGAGGTGCTGGACGAGGCGGCACAGGAGCCGGAGCTGGCCCCGCTGGCCGCCGTTCTCTCCTGACTCAGCCGGCGGGTGGCGTGACGTTGCTCTGGATCTCGCCGACCGGCACGTCGCGCGTGGTCTCCAGCTCCACGGGGTCGAACTGGAACGGCACCACGCCGCCCTGGGCCTGGATGTCCACCGGCCACACGGTGGTCACGGTGAGCGTGTACGTCTCGCGCGGCTGGTCGATCGACGAGCGCAGGTACCGCACGCCGCAGGAGAACGCCGCGCCCTTCGCGTACGGCCTGCCCGCGGCCCCGCAACCGCTCTCGGTCACCTCCGCCCGCTCCGGCGTCGTCCCCGGGTCGATCCGGATGTCGTCGAGGGTCGCGACCAGGGTCACGCTCATGACGCCCGGCAGCTCGGCCGTGACGGTGCGGCGTCGCTCGTCCACGTCTTCGAGCCAGACCCAGGTGGGCAGATTGACGTAGCTCTTGGCGTCGGGATTCAGCTTGACGGCGGGCTCCGGAACGGTCAGCGCGGCACGGGCGATCTGGGCGAGCTGCTCGATCGTGAGGCCGGAGGGCGGCGCGGTGCCGGTGGGCACGAAGATGAACTGCTCCAGGTCGGTCCAGCAGGCCACGCCGTTGGGGTCGGCCTCGTTCAGCGCGGGCAGCCACCAGCGCCCGTCCTGCCCGAGCTTGTCCTTGAACTGCTGGATGAAGGCCTGGTGGCCCTCCTCGTCGATGCGCGCCCGGTTCGCCGCGTCGCGGCCCTCGCCGCGCTGACGGAGCATCTCCTCGGGGGTGGGCCCGGGCTCGTACCAGCACGGTTGCGGGATGCGGTAGCCGTCACCGCTGCCGCCGACGTCACCGCTGACCCTGATACTGGTGTGTTTCCCCCTCCACCCCACCGTGTTGCCGCTCTGCTCCTTCTCCTGGGTGGTGTTCCCGCCGGGGCCCGGGACGGGGTCGAGGAGCAGCGGTGCCATCAGCAGGGCCGCTAGCCAGGCTTTCATCGGGTGCATCTCTCTCTGGAGGGGACATAGGTCCTGATGCGCCACACCCCGTCGTCACCGCGACGGGCGGCCACGCTCTGGCCGTAGGGGGTGCGCAACCACTCGGGCTGGGGGCTGACGGCCTTCCCGGTACGGGTGGAGACCATCCGGACCCCCGATTCGTCCACACAGGCGTCGATCTGGGCGCCCTTGCCCACCCGCGCGCTGACTCGCAGGTCGTAGAGCCGCCCGACCCCGCGCATCGACCACCCCTCGGCGGCGAACGACTCCACCCACTCGCTGGCCTGCACCGCGGCGTCGAGTTCGAGGCCGTCCTTGTACGTGCGCCGCCGCTCCGCCACGGCCTTGCGGGTGCCGACGTACTGGTCGACCATGACCTTCAGCAGCGGGTCGGGGTTCGCGGGCCATTCGACGCGGGCCTTCAGGCCGTCGGCGACCTCGATCGTCTCGGGCCCGGACGACGACCGCTCCTCGGGCGCGGCCGGGGTGGCGCTCGCCACCCCGGCCGGAGCGCCCTCCCTCGGCCGGTACGGCCGCTCCGGCGCCGCGCAGCCCGCCGCGAGCAGCAGGCACAGCACCATCGCCGCAGATCTCATGCCGACGACTCCCTCACCACATGAATGCGCCACGTGGGCAGCAGCTCCTCGATCAACGCCTCGGTCTCGGGGGCCATCGCGCCTCCTCCGTACGGGTGCGAGGCCGCCCGCCGGGTCAGGCCCTCGACGACGGCGCGCAGGCGTACGGTGTCCTCCGTCGCGTGCGTGGCCCGCAGCAGGTCGCGCCAGAGGCTCTCGTCGTCGGGCGCCAGCAGCAGCGCGGCGCGCACGGCGGCCACCGCGGCGTCCGGCTGGCCGTGCGCCAGCCGCAGCTCGCAGAGCTGGTGCGCGGCGTCGGCCACGGCCGCGGTCACGTCGTACTCCAGGTCGTCGTCGGTCAGCCAGGCGTACCTGCCGGGGCCGCGCGCGGCCAGCAGCGGGCCTCTGACCAGGCCGAGCGCCTTCTCCAGCAGGACGGCCCTGGCCGTCGGGTCGTTCTGCGAGCGCCGGACGAGCTCGCGGAACAGCGCCCAGTCCGTACGCACGTCGGGCCCCAGCCGCAGCCGGCCCGCCTCGTCGGTGAGCAGGTGCTCGGGCCCCAGCCACTCGGCGACCCTGGAGATCGTGGCGTCCCGGACCATGTCCTGCACGCCGCGCGGCCACAACACGCCGCCGAGCACCACCGGGTGCACGCCGCCCACGTGCGTGGCCAGGTACACCAGCAGCTCCGTCGCCAGCTCCATCCGGCCCTCCTCCAGCGGGGGCAGGCCGGCGAGCTCGACGGGGCCGAGGATCCTGATCTCCACGGCGGGCGGGTGCAGCCCGGCCAGCGGCTCGGCGTCGGGGATCGCCTCACCCTCCAGACGGCCGGCGGTGCGGAACAGGTCGATCAGCGCCTGGTAGTGGCGGCGCGGCAGGAGCTGGGCGTCCACCTCGAAGCCCAGCTCGGCGATCCTGGCCCTGCCGTCGTCGCCGATCTCCAGCGTCCAGGTGGCGTGCGGAACCTCTCCCGCCACCACGTAGCCGGCGGTGTCCCGGCGGGCCAGCAGCGCCAGGCGGCGGGCCTCGTCGTGCGTGGGCGCCACGGCGGACAGCAGGTAGTGGGCGCTGCGCGGGCTGCCGGTGATGCGGCCGGTCAGCACCTCCCTGCGCGGGGCGGCGCCGGCCTCCAGCTCGGGGAGCACCTCGGCCAGGCTGCCGACCGCCCTGACGCGGCCCGGCGCGATGGCGGTCAGCTCGCCGCCGAAGCCGACGAGCGTGATGCGCATGCGGTCGGACCACAGGTTCGTGGCCAGCTCGACCGCCAGGGCGGCCAGCGCGGCGGTGGTCTGCGGGCCGCGCACGTTGATCAGGCCCTGCGCGGCCTCCAGGTCGATGAGGACCCGCCCGGCGGCGTCCGTCCCGATGGAGACCAGCCCCGGGTACGGCGCCCCGCCCGGCGGCACGCCGGCATCGGCCTGGGCCGCCCCGCCGCCCTGCCGCGCCCGGCTGTCGGGGTACGGGGCCCGGCCCGCCTGCGCCCGGCCCTCCGGATACGGCGCCCTGCCGAGCTGCGGCCCGGAGTCCGCGTGCGGCCCTCCGCCCGCCCGGCCCCCGGGATCCGCATGCGGCCCTCCGCCCGGCTGGGCGAGCCGGGGTTCCTCGTACGGCGCTCCGCCAGGCCGGGTGGTTCTCGGGTCCGGCAGGAGGCGGCCCTCGTGGGCCGGGAGGCGCCAGATCTGGCCGCCGTCCGCCGCCGTCCACGGCGCGGGCGGGTCGTCGTCCGCCGGGTGGATCCACAGGTCGAGCGAGCGGGCCGACAGGTGCGCCCCGTACACGACGGGCGGGGTGCGGCGCTGGGCGGCCAGCTCCGCGCCCAGCGTCCGCAGCCCGACGTCCAGGATGCGGGCGCCCGGCGCGTCGCTCCCGAGCCGCAGCGCGAGCTCGGCCTGGGCGGCGTCGTCGCGCGGCCGGACGATCCTGCGGCCGAACAGCCGCCGCCAGAGCTGCTCCCTGCGCCGCCTGGCCAGCACGAGCAGCAGCCCGGCGGCGGCCAGCGAGGCGGCGGCGAGGTACTGCGTCAGGTCGCCGCCCTGGGGCTCGGTGATGACGACGGGCTGCCGGTCCGTCGGGGTCTCGTCCTCCGCCTCCGCGCGCTTGCCCTCCTGCCGCTCGGCGTGCTTGCCCTCCTGCTCGTCGGTGCCCCCGCGCTCCTGCTGGTCCGTGCGCTTGCGCTCCTGCTGCTCGGGCTGGCGGTGCTTGGCCTCGCCCCGCTCGCGGGGCTCCGGCCGCTCCACGTGCGCCCTGCCCGGGTGCTCGCGCAGCGTCTGCTCGCGGGGCTGGCCCGCGGGGACGATGTGCACGTTCCTGGCGTCGTCCGGCATGTCGAGCACCCAGCCGGGCCTGATCAGGTCGGCCATGCGCAGGCGGGTGCCGTCCGGCTGCTCCTTCGCCTGGTTAAGTCGGTAGATTTCGGGATATCGGCGGCCGTCTCCGAGGCACTTCTCCGCGATCTCCCACAGGCTCTCGTGGTGCCGGCCGTGCGGCGGCTGCACCACGTACACCTTCTTCGTCTTGGGCGTCTCCAGCGTCTGCTCGACGATCGGCGCCGAGTACGCGACCGCCGTCACCGGCGGGGCGGCGGGCGTCAGCGCCGGCTTCATCAGCGGCACCACCATCGCCCCCGCCGTGAACAGCAGCAGCACCGCCGACACGAGCTTGTTGGCGAGGAACTGCATCCCGCCGGAGAGCGGCACGCGGGCGGGCATGCCGACCCGGCGGACCCCGGCGTACACCTCGACCAGCACGCACACGAAGAGCTGGAGCCAGGCGCCCCACACCATCAGCACCAGCACGGCCATGATCGTGCCGTGGCCCACCTTGCCGGTCCACACGTCGGGGTCGAGCAGCTCGGGCCTGATCGGCGGGCCGGCGTACGTGAGCAGCGCGTACGGCACGCCGCCCACCAGCGCCACCAGCACGACCAGCGCCCCGATCCCGGCGAGCACGTCGCCGAAGCTGCGCCTGGCCCGCACGCGTACGGGAACGTGACGTCCGGGTGGACGCGCGGGCTCTCGCGTCGGCATCGCCTCTCCTTTCCCCGGTCCAGCGTCGTGCCTCGGGTGTCCCGCATCCATCGAGTGGCGGAATTCGGTCTATCTCGCTTCGGGGGCCGCGGTGGCCTCACCGGTCATCTCGGAGCCGGGGAACCCGATCGCGCTGAGGAAGAACGCCTCCCACCGCACCGACACGGACACCGTCACCTGCGCCTGCCCCTGGCCGACCGCGCACTCCCCCGAGCTCACGTCGTCGCCGCCCTGGGCCGCCACGATCTCGTCGGCCCTGGCGCACACCTGCGCCTCGCCGAGCAGCCGTGCCTCGCCCGTCGCGCGCAGGTGGTCGACGTCCAGCTCGTCGGCGCCGGCGCGCGCGGCCTGCTCGGCCACGTCCGCGGCGCGCAGCCGGGCGTTGATCGCCGACCCGCCGTCCACCAGCAGCCCGGCCAGCAGGAACACGACCACGGAGAACAGCACGGTGAACACCGACATGGAGCCCCGCTCGCCGGCCCTCATTCGATCCTCCTGAACTGCTCGATCGGCACGACCGCCGTCCCCGTGAGCCGCTTGGTGCCGCCGAAGCCGAGGAAGGCGAGGTCCAGCTCGCACGACACCTCGGCCCGCACCTGGCCGCCCTGCTCCCACTCCGAGCCGTCCAGGGAGACCGCGGCCGACTGGCAGCGGCCCTCCAGCACGTTCGTGGTGATCGCCTCGGCGGCGGCCTCCGCGTCGTCGAGCGAGCGCTGCACGGACGCGGCGCGGGCGGCGTCGCGCGCGGCCCCGTTCACCCGCCCCTGCGACTCCACCAGCACCCCGGCGCCGGCCAGGAACATGAGGAACAGCAGGAAGACCGGGGCCAGCATGACGGTCTCCACGGCCATCGAACCCCGCTCGCTCATTCGCAGTCCTCGCCGCCGTTGTCGGGGCGGAAGCACTCGACGGGCCCGCCAGCGGTGGCGGTGATCGTGAACGCGAGGTCGGGCAGCAGCGGGATGACCTGTACGGCACTGCCCGTCACCGTGACGAAGCGCTCGTCGGGCTCCTTCTCGGAGGTCGTGGCGGTGGCGCCCCGCAGCAGGCGGGGCCCGACGGCCTGGATGATCTCCGTGGCCTTGCCGGTGGCCTCGCCCTGCCAGGCGCCCGAGTCGAACGGCGCGGCCCTGGCCACGCGCGCTCCCTCCCTGGCCGCCGCCTCGGCCACCTCACGGGCGTGGAACCACAGGGCGACCTGCACGATGAGCAGCACGGTCGCGAGGATGACCGGCATGAGCAGGGCCAGCTCGATCACCGTCACGCCGCGCTCGTCCCGAGGCGGCCGGGCTCTCACGGAGTGCCGCCACCGCCGTCGCCGCCGTCGCCACCGCCGCCGCCGAAGGTCTGTTCGAGGTTGCCCTGCTGCTGCTCCACCAGGGTCCTGATCAGGGTGGCCAGGCCGAGCGCGACGCCGGCGATGATCGCGGTGATGATCACCCATTCGACGGCGGAGGCGCCCCTGGTCGGCGCGGTGCGGGCGCGGCGGACCCGCTCGCCCAGGTACGCGTTCAGGTAGACGATCCACGGGTGGTTCATGAGACTCCCAACATCTTCATCGCGGCGGGGTAGCTGAGAAAGATCACGAAACCGGCACAGAGCAGGAGCTGGGCCACCAGCATCGACTGGGAGCGCTCGCCCGCCCTGCCCTCGATCTCGGCCAGCTCGCGGCGGCGCAGCGTGGCGGCCCTGGCCGTGAGCGAGGCACGTACTTTGGCGCCGTCGTCGGCCACCAGGCCGAGCGCGGCGGACAGGTCGCGCAGCTCGTCGACGTTGATCTCCTCGCCGAGCTGGCCGAGCGCCTGCCACGGCGTGATGCCGACGATCCTGGCGCCGCTCAGTGCGTCGCGGATGCGGCCCATCGCCCAGTTGGGCTGCTCACCGCTGACCGAGACGGCCATCATCAGGGCCTCGGGGACGCCGCGGCCGCCGGCCAGGTTCATGGAGACGAGGTCGAGGAACGCGCCGACGACGTGGCGGAAGTCGCGTCGCTTGGCCGCCGCGTCCCGCCTGACCTGGAGGTCGGGCAGGAAAAAGAAGACGACGGCGACGAGCACGGCGGTCCAGAACGGGATGGCCAGGGAGGCGCCCCACTCCATGAGCACCAGCCAGGCCAGCAGCAGCGGGAAGGCCAGCAGGCCGCTGGCCGCCAGCAGCACCTTGGTCGCCAGGAACGCCTCGAACGAGCGGCCGAGCAGGGCCAGGTCGGACTTGGCCGAGCGGGCCTCCCAGCCGCGCGCGCCGTACAGGCGGGCCATGCGGGCGCCGAGGCCGCGCCGGAAGGCGCTGACCTCCTCGTCGGGCAGCACGAGCTGGATGCGGGGCGCGCCCGTGTCCTCGCGCACGGCGTCGAGCGCGAGCAGCCGCGCCACCAGCCCCGGACGCGCCGGGAACAGCGCCCGTAGCAGCACGAACAGCCCGAGCCCGAGGGCCGCGCCCGCCAGCGCGCTCTCAACCATCGCGGCCACCTCCCTCCGGGGCGTCAGCCATCGCCGCCGCCCCCTCCCATGAGCAGCCGCGTGGGCTTGTCGAACCTGGCCAGCCGCCGCATCCAGGCGAACCCGGCGCCGAACAGCCCGGCCACGACGACCAGCACGGCCTGGCCGAGGTAGCCCTCGTACTCCTTGACGTACTCGGGGTTGAACAGCACGAGGATCCCGGCGAAGACCAGCGCGGTGATCACCACGATCTGCACGCTGCGCCTGGTCGAGCGGCGCTCGGCCTCGACGCGGCGGCGCATGTCGAGCTCCTCGCGGGCCGAGACGGCCAGCGCGCCGAGCACGTCGCGCAGGCCGGGGCCGCGCAGCTTGGAGTTGAGGATGAGCGCGGCGACCACCAGGTCGGCCGAGGGGTCGTCGAGCTCGTCGGCGAAGCGGGCCAGCGCGTCGGGCAGCGCCATCCTGGTGTGCAGCCGGTCGATGAGGGCGCGCAGGTGCGGCCTGAGCATGGGCGCGGCGGCCCTGATGGAGGACGGGATGGCCTGTTCGAGCCCGGCGGCGCCGGCGATCGTGTCGCGCAGCGACTCCGTCCAGGCGGCCAGGCCCTCCAGGCGGCGCATGGCGGCACGTTCCTCGGCCGCGCCGCCCGCCAGGCCGCGCCAGGCGAAGACCAGCAGCACCGTGCCGACGGCGACGACCGGCCAGCCGGTGATGATCAGGACCATGGTGGCGGCGACCGCCGCGACGGCGCCGCGGGTGGTCACCAGCTTGATCAGGTCGCTCTTGGGCCGGGTGGGGCGGGGGCGCAGGCCGTACAGGGACAGGACGAACAGGAACAGGCCACCGCCTGCGATCGCGCCGGCCAGCAGCGCCAGTGGGTCCATGGAGAACGGCATGCCTCTCACCAGCCTCCGGGGGTGTAGCCGTGGGCGGCGAGCTCCTCCAGGCAGGAGATCGGGGCGTGCGGGACGGCACCGCCGTCGGGGCCCGGCACGAACACCTCGCTGGACAGCACGCGGCCGTCGCAGCCGTTGACCTCGCGGATGCTGGAGACGTAGCGGCGCAGCCGGCCGCCCACGTGGTAGTCGTTGCGCTTCTCGATGAAGACCACGAAGTCGATGGCGCCGGCGATGAGCATGTGGGTGGCGTCGATGGGCAGGCGCTCGCCGGCCTGGAGGGCGTAGGTGGAGATGCGGTTGAAGACCTCCATGCTGGAGTTGGCGTGGATGGTCGACAGGGAGCCGTCGTTGCCCTGGGTCATCGCGTTGAGCATGGTGACGATCTCGTCGCCGAGCACCTCGCCGACGATGACGCGGCTGGGGTTCATGCGCAGGGAGCGGCGGACGAGCTCGGCCATGGAGATCTCGCCCTGGCCCTCGGAGTTGGGCAGGCGCTGCTCGAAGGCGACGACGTTGGGGTGGAGCTCGGGGAACTGGTCGAGGCCGAGCTCCAGGGCGCGTTCGACGGTGATGAGGCGCTCGCTGGGCGGGATCTCGTTGGCCAGGGCGCGCAGCAGGGTGGTCTTCCCCGCGTTGGTGGACCCGGCGATCATGAGGTTCTTGCGGGCGCCGACGGCCGCTCTGAGAAACCGCCCGACGTCCTGACTTATCGTGCCATTGCCCACGAGATCGGACATGAAGACCTTGCCCAGGCGGGCGCGGCGGATCGACACGGCCGGCCTGACCGTGACGTCCATGACCGCGCTCAGCCGGGAGCCGTCGGGCAGGCGCAGGTCGAGCTGCGGGTTGGCGGTGTCGAACGGCCTGCTCGACAGCCCAGAGTACGCCGCCAGGATCTGGATCAGCTCGATCAGCTCGTCGTCGGAGTCGGCCACCGGGTCGTGCATCAGCTCCTGGCCGTCGGCGTAGCTGACGAACACCCTGTCGCAGCCGTTGATGTCGATGTTCTCGACCTCGCCGTCGTCGAGCAGCGGCTGCAGCCGGCCCACCCCGAACAGCGCCGCGTGGATGCCGGCCGCGAGCGCCTCTTCCTCCTCCACGGTGGGCGGCGTGCGGCCGAGGCCGATCTCGCTGCGCGCGTGCTCCTCCAGCACCTGGGAGATCAGTGCCCTGGCGAACTGGCGCTCGTCCTCCCCTGTCATCGGGGGCAGGCCGTTGGCCTGGTCGAGCCGGCGCTGGTGGGCCAGGCGGTCGCCGACCTCCTGGCGGAAGCGCTTGACGAGCGAGTGGTCGATCATCGGTGGCTCACCAGCCTCGCCGCCAGGTCCCTGGCCGTACGGACGAGCAGCGAGCGGTCGAGCCGGCCGCCCCACTGGCCGCGCAGCAGCTCGGCGCCCTTGGGGTCGTAGGCCAGGCCGTGCACGAACTGCACGCTCGGGCCGACGATCCTGCGCACGTCCTCGATGGAGCCGCGGTAGTTGCGCGGGTCGGCGATGACGACGACGCCGTGGGCCTTGGTGATCTGCAGGCGCTCGCGCAGGTGGGCCACGTGGTCGAGGGTGGCCCTGGTCAGCAGCACGACCTGCTCGGCCTCGGCGATCAGGTCGGCGAGCTGCGGGTGCGCGCCCAGACGGCCGCAGTCGGCGATCACGTCGGCGTTCGGGATGGCGGCCAGCGACCTGCCGAGCGGGCCCCACAGCCAGGTGAGGCCGGCGGCCTGCTCGCCGTGCGTGAGCCCGGCCAGCACGTCGAGCCCGCCGACGATCTTCTGGGTGTGCTGGTGGATCTGCGCCGCCTCCAGCCCGCGCCGCGCGGTGGCGCCCAGCGTGAGCAGCCCCTTGCCGGGGTTGAGCACGCCGCCGCCCGCGGCGGGCAGCCGGTAGGCGAGGTCGCCGCCCGCGGGGTCGCATTCGGCCAGCAGCACGGGGCGGGGCCAGACGGCCGCGAGCGCGGTGGCGGCGGTGGTCACGCCGGGCGCGCCCTTGTCGGCGGCCAGTACGATCAGCGCCACGTCAGCGTGCCCCCGGGAGCTCGGCCACCGCGACCTGCCCGCTGGAGGCGGCGGCCACGATCTCCGGCGCCGCCGGGGCCTCGACGACCACGGTGATCTGGCCGGAATTTCCCGTTCTCGATCTGTCTCCGGCGGAGAAGACGAGCGCGTTCGCGGCGAGCACCCGGCTTTCTCCCTCGCTCGCCCTGCTCGGCACGAATATCACCTGGACGCGGTCGCCCTCCTGCACACCGGCGGGCATTTGGCCGGGTTTGAGCGCCAGCCCGACCGTGGCCTTTCCCTGCCCCAGCTCGGAGGTCGTCTCCGCCCCCATCTCGCTGATGAACAGCGTGCCGGGCAGGATCGTGACGGTCGCGAAGCTGTTGAGCACCTTGTTTCGCTGCGACCAGGAGACGTAGTCGACGCCGTCGTTGGCGATCTTCACTTCCTCGATCGCCTCCTTGGTGAACTGCTGCCCCGCGCCGACCTGCTGGATGACGCGGATGGCGGAGACGCGGTCACCGCTGCTCAGCACGAGCAGGGTCGTGGCCAGCGCGCCGCCCAGGATGAGCAGGACGGCCAGCGCGGCCAGCGCCGGCTTGCGTTCCCTGGGTGGGACGGGGAGCTTGCGCGAGGCCGGCCCGGACAACCCCGCCGCCGCGTTGGCGGCAGGCTGCTTTTCACTGGTCCTCATGGGTGGGGGGCTCCCGAAGGTGAATTGCGGAATTCACGCCATTATGTGGGGATCATCCGAGTGGCGGAGGCGGAATTCGCGGACCCATGCTTGTTTCGCAGGTGACATGATGTCAAGCGGAAATAATCAATGCCTATTGTTTCTACCGAGTTGACGGATACTGATTTATCCGTTTAGTCGCCTCTTCAATAACTCCTGTCACATCCACCCCCCGGCCATGCCATTGACGTCAACCGGCGCTCCCCGCACCGCTCCTGGCGCTACCTTTGGCGCCCGAAGCCGACCGAGGAGAGACGGCACCATGCGGATCATGCTCACCGTGATCGGCGGGCAGGGCGACCGTGACGTCGTGATCGACGGCGACGACGGCGCCACGGTGGCGAGGCTCAGCGAGGAGCTCAGCGACCAGGGCCCGCTGGCGGAGGTCGTCCGGCTGCCCAAGGCCAGGGCGCCGTACGGCATGGCGGCGACCGGCGACGGCCCCCGCGTGCCGCGCCCGCGCAGGCCCGAACGGTCCGACATGGGGCCGCCCGCGCTGTGGCGCGACGGCCGCCCGCTCGACCCGCTCGCCCCCGTCACCGCCGTGCTGCGCGACGGCGACAAGGTCACGCTCGACGCGCACCTGGCCCGCGCCACCGTCGTCGAGGAGCCCGGCGGGGTCGCCGAGGTTCGGGTGGTGGGCGGTCCCGCCGCCGGGGCGGTGCACCGGCTCGGGCTGGGCGTGCACGTCATCGGCTCCGACCCCATGTGCGCGGTGACGGTCCGCGACCCGGCGCTGGCACCCGAGGCGGTGACCGTACGCGTGACGCCGGAGGCGATCACCGTGGAGCGCGCCTGGCGACCGCCCGCCGACGCGCCCAGGCTGAAGCTCAAGGGGCGCTGGGCCGAGGAGGTCGCCGAGCTCACGGCGCGTACGGCGGAGCGGGAGCGCGCCGAGCTCGCGGCCGGCTACGGCGAGGTGCCCGAGCTCGACGGGCAGCCGCTCACCGATCCGGTCGAGTGGCCCGACCAGGCCGTGCTGACCTGCGGGTCCTCGGTGTTCGTGCTGACCTCGATCGAGCCGAGGGACGCCCACCTGGCGCCGCGCGGGGAGGGCGGGGTCGCCTACAACCGCCCGCCCAGGCTGCGGCGGCCCGAGCCGCGGCGCGCGTTCGTCCGGCCGAAGGAGCCGACCAGGAACGAGGGGCTGCGCCTGCAGTTACTGGCCGCCCTGCTGCCCGCCGTGCTCGGCCTCACCCTGGCGATCGCCCTCAAGCAGCCGTTCTACCTGCTCGTCGCCCTCATGACGCCGGTCATCATGATCGGCCAGTGGTGGAGCGACCGCCGCCACGGCAAGAAGCAGCACAAGAAGGCGCTCAAGGAGCACCAGGAGAAGCTGCGCGCCTACGACGAGGACGTGGAGCGCGCCCGCGTCGCCGACGAGGCGGCGCGCAGGGACGACGCGCCCGACCCCGCCCGGGTGCTGCTGACCGCCACCGGGCCGCGCAGGAGGCTGTGGGAGCGCCGGATCCACGACGCCGACTCGCTGCGGCTGCGGGTCGGGCTGGCCGACCTGCCCGCCGGCCTGGAGCTGTCGGAGGAGCAGGGCGGGCGCATCGAACCGCCGATCTGCCGCTCCGTGCCGGTCGCGCTGCCCATGCGGCGGCTGGGGGTGGCGGGCGTGACGGGGCACCGTACGGCCGCGGCCGGCCTGACGAGCTGGCTGGTCGCGCAGGCCGCCACCCTGCACAGCCCGCGCGACCTGGCCATCGTGATCGTCTCCGCGCACCCCGACGCCGAACGGCAGTGGGGCTGGATGCGCTGGCTGCCGCACTGCGCGCCGCGCGCCGGGGAGGAGTGCGTGGCGCTGGTGGGCGCCGACCCCGACTCCGCCGCCCGCCGGGTCGCGGAGCTGGCCGCCCTCATCGACGAGCGCCAGAACACCGCCATCCCCGAGCTCGGCAAGGTCCCCACCGGCTGGGACGACCTCGGCGGGCCGGAGAAGCCCTCGTTCTCCTCCTACGACGTGCGGCCCTACGACGTGCTGGTGATCCTCGACGGCGCCCAGGTGCTGCGCGGCCTGCCGAACATGCCGCAGGTGCTGCGCCAGGGGCCGCGCTGCGGCGTGTTCACGCTGGCCGTCGACGAGGACCAGCGGCTGCTGCCCGAGGAGTGCCAGACCGTGGCCGAGTGCGGCGCCGACGGCCTCGTACGCCTGCGCGGGGGCGGCCTCGACGTCATCGGCCCCCTGCTGGGCGACCTCGTCTCCCCCGCCTGGTGCGACCGCCTGGCCAGGGCGCTGGCCCCGATCCGCGACGTGAGCAGGGACGATCCGGGCGGAAACCTCCCCGACGCGGCCCGCCTGCTCGACCTGATGGGCCTGACCGTGCCGTCCGGGGCGGAGCTGGCCGCGCGGTGGGGCGAGCGAGGCAGCACCGAGGCGCTGATCGGGGTGGGGCCCGACGGGCCGTTCACGGTGGACCTGCGGCTCGACGGCCCGCACGGGCTGATCGCCGGCACCACCGGCGCCGGCAAGTCGGAGCTGCTGCAGACGATGATCTGCTCGCTCGCCGTGGCCAACCGGCCCGACCAGCTCACGTTCGTGCTGATCGACTACAAGGGCGGGGCGGCCTTCAAGGAGTGCGTACGGCTGCCGCACACCGTGGGCATGGTCAGCGACCTCGACGGCCACCTGACGCAGCGGGCCCTCGACTCGCTGGCGGCCGAGATCCGGCGGCGGGAGCGGCTGCTGGCGGCCGCCGGGGCCAAGGACATCGAGGACTACACCGGGCCGGGGATGCCGCGGCTGGTGCTGATCATCGACGAGTTCGCGGCGCTGGTGGCCGAGCTGCCCGACTTCGTGGCGGGGCTCGTGGACATCGCGCGGCGAGGGCGGTCGCTGGGGATCCACCTGATCCTGGCCACGCAGCGGCCCGCCGGGGTGGTGACGGCCGACATCCAGGCGAACACGTCGTTGCGGATCGCGTTGCGGGTGACCGAGCCCGCCGAGTCGGCCGACGTCATCGATCTGCCGGATGCGGCGCACATCTCCAAGTCCACGCCCGGACGGTGCTACGTGCGGTCGGGGGTGGGGGCGGCCGTGGCCGTGCAGACGGCCAGGGTCGGCGGCCGCAGCCCGGCCCCTTCCGCGCCGGGCGGGCATGGCGCGGGCGGGCCGATCGCGCCACGCGGCGGCGCCGGCTCGAACGGCAACGGCCCGCCGAGCAGCGGCCCCCCGGGAGGCGGCCTGACGGGCGGTGGCGAGTCGGGGGGCGGGAGTCTGCGGGTGCTCGACGTGGGGTGGCGGGCGCTGGGCAGGGCGCTGCCGCCGCCTCCGCGTCCTGACGAGGAGGGCTCCACGACCACGGACCTCACGCTCGTCGCCGACGCCCTCATCGAGGCCGCCAGGCTGGCCGGCGTGCCCGCCCAGCCGAGCCCGTGGCTGGACCCCCTGCCCACTCACCTCGTTCTCGACCTCCCCTGCGAGGCTCCAGAGGAGGCTCCGGAGGCGGGCGGCGAGGTGGAGGCGCTGCCGTTCGGGATCACCGACCGGCCCTGGGCGCAGGACCGGAGCCCGCTGGCGCTCGACGTGGCCCACGGCGGTCACCTGCTCATCGCCGGCGCGGCCCGCAGCGGGAGATCGACGGCCCTGCGCACCATCGCGGGCTCGATCGCCGCGCACGCCTCCCCCGAGGACGTGCACCTGCACGCGGTGGACTGCGGCTCGGGCGCGCTGCTGCCGCTGGTGGCCATGCCGCACTGCGGCGCGGTGGTGACCCGCGACCAGCTCGACCGGGTGGAGCGGCTGCTCACCCGGCTGCGCGAGGAGGTCGGCCGGCGGCAGCAGCTCCTGGCCGAGGCCGGGCACGCGTCGCTGGCCGAGTACCGGCAGGCGGGGCATCGGGTGCCGTGGCTGGTGTTCATGCTGGACCGCTGGGAGGGCTTCGTCGCGGCGTTCGAGAACTACGACTACGGGCGGCTGATCGAGGCGGTGCTGCAGCTCCTGCGGGAAGGGCCCGCGGTGGGGCTCAGGGCCGTCGTCAGCAGTGACCGGTCCGGGTTGCTCGGGCAGGTCTCGACGGTCTTCGACGACCGGTTGCTGCTGCGGCTGTCCGACAGCGCGGACTACGGTCTGGCGGGGTTCCCGCTCAAGGGGCTGCCCGCCACCATGCCGCCCGGGCGGGCGCTGTCCATGGGCGAGCACGGGATCGTGGAGCACCACATCGCGCTGCTGGCCGCCGACCCGGCGGGCCCGGCGCAGGTGGCGGCACTGCAGTCCCTGGCCCGCGCGTCGGGATTCGGCGACACCGCCTTCGGGGCGGAGAGCGCCGCCGACCGTACGTCCGGAGCCCTTGGGGTGAAGAGCGCCGGCGACCGCACGTCCGGAGCCCTTGGGGCGGAGGGCGGCGCCGGCCACGCCTCGGAGGGCAGCGCGGCCAAGCGGCCCGGTCGCTCGCATGCCCTCGGAGCGAGCAGGGGGTCCTGGCGCTGGGGCGGGGCGCCGCCGTTGCGGGTGGACGCGCTCCCGATGCGGATCACCGCCGCCCAGACGCTGGACCTCGATCCGGAGTTCGCGCCGCCGTCGCCGCTGTGGGCGCTGGTCGGCGCGGGCGGGGACGCGCTCGCGCCGCTCGGCATCGATCTGCAGGCCCAGGGCCCGGGCGCGGTGATCGCCGGGCCGTCCCGCTCGGGCCGCTCGTCGACGCTGATGACGGCCGCCCGCTCGCTGATCGCCCGGGGCACGCCGGTCGTGGCCGTCGCGCCCAGGCGCAGCCCGCTGCGCGAGCTGGAGGGCGCGCTGGCCGTGCTGAACGGTGACGCCACGAACCTGCTGGAGCTGGTGGCCGAGCACGACCACTACGTGGTGCTGGTCGACGACGCCGAGCTGGTGAACCCGGACAGCCCGCTGGGCACGGCGCTGGAGGAGGTGATCCGGACGGGCCGCGACGGTGACCACGGGTTGCTGATCGCGGGCGCGACGGGCGATCTGGCCGTGGCCTACCGCGGATTCGTGGCGGAGGCCCGCAAGTCCCGTACCGGGGTGCTGCTCGCCGTGCAGGGGCAGACCGACGGCGACCTGTTCTCGATCCGCCTGCCGCGTGGAGCGGGCGGCGGGCCGTCAGGGCGCGGCCTGCTCGTGACGACCGGCACCATCACCCAGGTTCAGGCGGCCCTGCCGGACAACGGCTGACATTAAGGCGGATGACCGAAACTCCCCTATGTGCGCGTTCTATGCTGATGCCGGCGACACGTGGGGAGAGAGATGCAGACCCGGAAGGACCTCTACCAGGCGCACAAGCTGATGCAGCAGCGCCTGGGGATGGCGCTGCTGCAGGCGGAGCCGGACGTGCCCGAGTCCCCGATGCGACGGCACAACGTGGCCATGTTCTGCGGCATCATCGTCGCGCTGCTGGTCACGGCGGCGTTCGGGATCTGGGGGCTGATCAAGCCCGGCGCGGCGACGAACCTGGAGGCGGCAGGGCAGCTCCTCGTGGAGGAGGAGACCGGCGCCAAGTACGTCTACAGCCAGGAACAGAAGCGCCTGCTGCCGGTCGCCAACTACGTCTCCGCGCTGCTGCTGCTCGACTCCACCAACTTCGAGGTCAGGAACGTCACCGCGGCCTCGCTCGCCAAGTACCCGCGCGGGCCGCTCGTGGGCATCGCCGGCGCCCCTGACTCCCTGCCGCCCAGGGAGAAGCTGATCAAGGGCCCGTGGTCGGTCTGCGTGACCGAGGCGCCCGACGCGACCGGCACGGCGGTCCCGTACGTGACACTCGTGGGCGGCGACGCGGTCGGCGGCACGCCGATCGGCACCGGCGCGCTGGTCGTCACGAACGGCCAGGAGAACTGGGTGGTCTGGAACGACCAGCGGATGAAGACCGGCGACGCCGGCGTGCGGGTGCTCAACGCGCGCCCGAAGCGGGTGCCCTCCACCTGGATCAACGCCGTTCCGGTCGGCCCCGACTTCAAGGCGCCCGGGATCCCCGGCATCGGCAAGAAGACGCGCGGCCCCGACGGCCGCACCGCCGCCATCGGGCGCGTCTACACCGTGAAGGGCGTCGGCGGCGCGCCCGACCGCTGGTACGTGCTGCTCGCCGACGGCCTGGCCACCGTCAACGTCACGCAGGCCACGCTGCTGCTGGAGGAGCCCGGGCTCAAGCGGGCGTACGGCGGGAAGGCGGCCATGCCCCTGGAGCTCGACGCGGCCACGGCCAACTCCGCGAGCAGCGGCCGCACCCTCACCGTGGGCGGCATGCCCACCAGCCTGCCCCGGCCGGTCGCCGCCTCGTCGTCGCCGCTGTGCTCGGTGTACGCCGACACGCAGAACGGCTCGGCCAAGGCGAGGGTGACGGTCGGCGGCACCCTGGTCATCCCGGCGCCCAGCGTGCGGGGCGACCAGGAGCACTTCGACCAGGTGCTGATGCCGGCGGGCTCGGCGGTGCTGGGCGGGCTGCTGCCGGGCGACGGCCAGAAGGCGTCGGTCCAGACCTACTTCCTGATCAGCGACCAGGGCAGGCGGTACCAGCTTCAGTCGGGCGAGCAGATCAACAAGCTGGGGTACGGCGCGGAGGACGTGGCGCCGATCCCCGGCAACCTCGTCCACCTGCTGCCGGAGGGGCCGGCGCTGGACCCGCAGGTCGCGCGTTCGCCGCTGCAGGTCACCGCCCAGTGACCGCCCAGAGACCGCCCAGGGGTCGCCCAGAGACCGTACAGGGGTCGCCCGGAGACCGTGCAGGGGCCGGGCGGCCCCACCGGGTGACGGCCAGGTCTAGATGAAGGCGCTCATGCCGCCCGTGCCGGTGGTGGGCATGCTCGGCAGGCCGCCGTTCTTGGGCTGCAGGGTGCCCACGCCGGTGGCGTCGTTGCCGACGTACTCCAGGGCGGCCGGCGCGAAGTCCGGGCGGGGGCGGCTCTGCTCGATGAACTGGCCCAGCGACATGCACATGAAGTTGATGGCGCCCACGAGGACGGTGAGCATCGCCACGGACTTCAGCTGCTTGCCCATCAGGCCCCTCACCACCATGCCCACGCGGGTCAGCGCCACGAAGATCGCGAGAGCCATCGCCGCCTGGACCCCGGGCCAGGGGGAGAAGACGGGCATGAGCTTCTTCCAGCCGCCGAGCAGCAGCATGAAGCTGGCCGCGATCGTCGACACCTCCGCGGCCCAGTGATAGGCGTTGGCGAGGCTTCCCACGCCCTGGCCGACGCCCTGGTGATACTGCCCCGCCTTGTCCAGCTGCTCGATCAGGATGTCCAGCGAGGCGATGAACGCGTCGCAGGCGGGCCCCTTCCACCACTCCTGTTCGAGGCACTCGTCGCGCAGGGCGCGGACCGCCTCCTTGACGAGCGCGATGTTCATGTCGCCGTCGCCCTCGGGATTGCTCCACCGCTCGGCGGCCAGCGCCATGCTGTGCGGGTTGGACACCATCGTGCCGATCATGAGCGCGATGTTCCTGGCCATCGGGTACTCGTACAACATCGCGGCCGCGGCGGTCGCCGTCGTGGCCGCGTAGATGAACTGCCCGCGATCGCTACCTGTGCCGAACATGTGATTCCTGTCTCTCAGACCTCGCCGATCACGGGCGGGGCGATGTCGATGTCGTCCACCCAGTCCGCCTCGTCGCCGCGCACGTAGTCGGGCTTGTCACGCTCGTTGTTCTGGTCGCCGCCGGCGCCGCCCATGGGAGGCATGAAGGGCATGCCCGCCATGCCCATGCCGTTCATGCCGCGAGCCGAGGCGGGGCCGGCCGCGGCGGGCTGCTGCACGGTGCCGGGCGAGACGCCCGTGGGACTGCCGGGGGAGAGTCCGGGACCGACCGTGGTGGTGTTGCCGGGGACGGAGGGGGTGGGGATCGTGCCCAGTTTCGAGGGGTCGAAATTGGCCAGGTCGGTCTTGGTGGGGTCGGTCGGCAGGGAGGTGTTCGGGACGGTGGGGACGCTGGGGACGTTGTGGTTGAGCTGGTCCTCGATGGACGGGGTGGTGGGCAGCGTGGTGTTCGGGTCCGGCAGGTCGGTGTTCGGCAGGTTCGGGTCCGGTGCGTTGGGGTCCGGCAGGTTCGGGTTCGGCGCGTTCGGGTCCGGCAGGTCGGTGTCCGGCAGCTTGGAGTCCGGGAGCTTCGAGTCGGGCAGCTTCGAGTCGGGCAGCTTCGAGTCGGGCAGCTCGGAGCCGGGGAACTTGGAGGACGGCAGGTCGCCGGTCTTCGGCATGCCGGTGCCGAGCGAGGCCGGGTCGATGCCCGGGCCGGTGCCGGGCCCGGTGCCGGGGCCCGCGTAGGGGTCGGTCTTGATGATGCCGTCGTTGTCCTTGTCGGCCTTCTGGTAGTTCTCCTCGAGCTTGGCCAGCGCCGTCCGGTAGTCCGACAGGACGTCCCTGGCCGTCTTGAGCGTGTTGTGGGCGTTGTCCTTGAGCTGGTCGTGGGCGTGGTTGAGGCCCATGCCGATGACGCCGAAGGCGGGCGGCTCGACGCGGATGCCGCCGACGTTCTGGGCGATGGCGTTCATGTTGGGGGCCTGCTCGCCCAGGTCCTGGCCGGTCTGCTTGATGCGGCCGTCCTCGAACTGGATCGTGGCGCCCGCGAGCGAGCCGCCAGCGTACGGGGCGCCTCCGGTGTCGGTGGCCATGCACACCCTCCCAGCCCATAAATCGTGTTATGTCCGGACCTGGCTACGATATCGACAGAAATCAACTTCTTGCGTGAACAATCAGCCAATGATCTAGACGCCTGCATGATCCGGATGGCAGCCTTTCCGCATGCGGATCAAGACCCTGATAGCAGGCGCGTGCGGCCTGGCCGTACTGCCTCTCACCGGCGTGGGCACGGCGGATGCCGCAACGGCCGCCTCCCCGCTGCAACTGCCGTTCCCGTGTGGCGAGACCTGGGTGGGCGGCGGCGGGAGCTCCAAGCACACCTCGGGCTACGAGATCGACTTCAACGGCAGAGCTGACGACGGCAACGCCGACCTCGGCAGGACGGTCGTGGCAGCGGGCGCCGGCACGGTGATCATGTCGGAGTACCGGCGGACGGACGGCTTCGGCAACGTCATCAAGATCCGGCACTCGGACGGCACCGTGACCCTGTACGCCCACCTGAACGCCCGCTCGGTCTCCAAGGGCGCCA
The DNA here is from genome assembly GCF_024172165.1 of Nonomuraea thailandensis. Classification (GTDB taxonomy): domain Bacteria; phylum Actinomycetota; class Actinomycetes; order Streptosporangiales; family Streptosporangiaceae; genus Nonomuraea; species Nonomuraea thailandensis. Next base: position 8,858,691 of record NZ_JAMZEB010000002.1, read on the forward strand.
GCGTCCGCCAGGGCCAGAAGATCGGCACGGTGGGCAAGTCGTCCGCCAAGTACAAGCTGATCGCCCACCTGCACTACGAGCAGCGCACGTCGTCCGGCAGCATCGTGCCCGCCAAGTTCAACGGCACCACCTACCGCTACCCGAACCAGACGCTGACCTCGCGCAACTGCGGCGCAGGCGGCACGCAGACGCAGACCGGCAACAGCGGCAACAACGGCGGCGGCGGCAACCCGTACTCGGCCGCGCAGGTCTGCGGCTCCGGCTTCAAGCAGATCGACTCGCAGAACCTCGGCTCCGCGGGCAAGGTGGTGCTGCTCTACTCGGCCGCCACCGGCCAGAACTGCGTCACGACGCTGCGCAACAGCGGCTCGGGCAAGGCGGCCGTGCAGGCGTACCTTCAGGTCCAGGGCAAGGCCCGCAAGGCCGACTCCGGCAGCTACCAGTACTACGCGGGCCCGGTGAAGGACACCGCGCGCAAGACCTGCGTGAAGTGGGGCGGAGCCATCGGCTCCGCCAAGTACGACAGCCCGCTCGAGCACTGCGACTGAGCTCAGACCAGCGTCGATGGGGTGGTGCCTTCGGGCCCACCCCATACGTCGTCGTCCTCGTAGAGGTTCGAGGTGTTCTCTCCCGCCGGGTCCTCCTCCTTGCCGCGGGAGGAGAGAGGGGCGTGCATCATCGGCATGCCCATGCCGCCGAGCCCCATCCGGCCGGCCGCGGAGGCGTTGGCCGCCGCGTTCGCCGCGGGGTTGCTCATCGCCGTGTTGCTCGGGTTGCCGGTGCTGGACATCCCCGGGCCGTTGCCCGTGTAGGTGGTGGCGGTGCTGGGGCCGTTGGGCGTCCCCACCTGCGAGGGGTCGAAATTCGCCAGGTTCGTGGAGCTGTAGTCGCGGGGTGAGCCGGCCGTGGGCGTGGCGGGCGCGGAAGGAGCGGACGGCGCGTTCGGCGTGGTGCCGAGGGTGCTGCCGGCGAGCGCGTTCGGGTCGCCGCCGCCGTAGGCGTCGCGGTCGCCCAGATCGCCGGGGCCTGCGGCGCCGTTCGTGTCCGCGCCGGGGTTCAGCCCGTTGTTGCCGTAGCTGCCGGGGTACTGCCCGGGAGGGTAGGAGGAGCCGTCCACGGACGGGCCGCCGGGGACGGAGCCGGGGTTGAACGAGGCGTTCTGGTACGGAGGGACGTCGCCCGTGCTCATCGGGCCGACCTGCGGCCCGCGCAGCCCCGAGTTGTTGAAGTCCGGCATCTCCGGATCGACGACGATCGGCAGCGCCTGCTGCACCTCCACCGGCATGTCGGCGTAGTGCTGCGCGATCCGCTCGTTGACCTCCCGCAGGTGCTGGGTGGCCCGGTCGCTGCTGCGCTTGATGCCGTAGAACGGGATCTGGTCGGCCCAGTCGATGTCGTTGTCGGAGCGGGAGTCACGGCCCCTGCCCTCGACCACGTTCGCCTGCGCCCACTGCAGCGTGTCGCCGTACGGCTTCAGCGACCTGCCCATCGCGCCGAGCTTGCCCGCCAGCTCGACCACGCTGGCGTGCAGGCTGCGGAGCTGGAGCTGCGTCTGGTACGCCGCCGGGCCCTTGTAGTGCTCGGCCAGCTCGGCGGCCTTCGTCTTGAGGTCCGCGGCGAACTCGTTCAGCAGCGGCTCGGCGGCCTGGTAGTACAACCCCGCGAGCTGGACCGCGGCCGGGTCCGTCGCGTCGATCATGTCCCGGATCTCACCGATCGTGTCCCGGAACATGCTCTCCATGAACCCGGCCTCGTGCACCGACGTGTCGATCGGCTGGTCGCCGTAGCGGAGAGTGAAGCTCTGTGTCTCGGGCTGGTCAGCCATGGCGCTCTTCTTTCGTCTCAGGCCTGACGCGAGGTGGCTTCCTCGGTCGCCTGCTCGGCGGTCTCCGAGGTCCGTGCGATCTCCAGCACGGCGTCGAAGGACTCCTCCGCCTGCTTGTTCAGGCCGGTGTAGAGGCCGCCGGTGGTGCCGGGCTCGCCGATCAGCATCGAGTAGGCGCTGAAGGCGGCCGTCGCGTACTGCATGGCGGCCGGCCACTGGCCCATCTGCTCCTGGTTGAGCGCGCAGTACGCCTGGAGGTCCGGCAGGGAGCCGGCCCCCGGCGGGAGCTGCGGCCCCGGCACCGGGTCGCCGGGCGCGACGGCGTACTCCGTCACCGGGATGCCGGAGGAGGTGGTGAGCTTCTTGAGCAGCTCGTGCAGCTCACCTGCGACGCGCCGCACCTCGGGGCGGTTGGTGAACGGGTCCTCGCCCTCGTCGTCGTCCGACGCGCCCGGCCAGTTCGGGTCGAGCTGGATGGCCATGCCGCCTCCTTCAGTTGCGGATCACCGGCGAGATGGTGCTCTCCGTCGCCGAGTGCCAGTCGTCGCGTTCGCCCGCCAGGTTCGTCCGGTTCTCCTGCTGCTCCTGCTCGCCGGCGGGCGCGCCGCCGCCGCCCATCGGCATGAAGGGGTAGCCCATGCCGCCTCCGCCCGCCCTGGCCGCCGCCGCGGCGCCGGGGGCGCCCGGCTGGGTGTACGAGCCGGGTCCGCCGATCACGGCGGGGGCGGCGCTGCCCGTGGGCGTGACGTAGCCGGTCTGCGGCGTCGTGACGACCGGGGTGTGCGTCGCCGTCGGCGTGGTGGGCGACGGCTGCGTGCCCGCCGTCTCGGTGGCCCGGGGGTCCTGGGTCTCGGGCCCGGCCTGCGTGGTGCGTTCCGGGTCCGTGGTGTTGCTGTCGAGCACGGACGGCGTGGTGCCGTCGGTGCCGTCGCTCTGGTTGCCCGGCGCCGGGGAGCCCTGGTCCCCGGGCGTGCCGGGGTTGCCGGAGGAGCCCGGGGTGTCGGAGGAGCCCAGGCCGTCGCCGCCCGGTGTCTCGGCGCCCGGCCGGTCTCCGGGGGTCGTGCCCGAGCCCGTGCCGGGGCTCGAACCGGAGCCGGACGATCCGTCCGACCCGCTGGAGCCGTTCGACCCGCTGGAGCCCGTGGAGCCCGACGAGCCGGTGGAGCCGCTGGAGCCGCCCCAGCCGGAGGATCCGCCGGATGACCCGCCGCGGCTCTGGGAGTCGGCGAAGTCGTAGGGCGTGCCCTGGTCGATCACCGGCAGGTCCCGGCCGCCGTCGTCCGTGACCGGCGTGACCGTCGGCAGGTCGATGGTCACGCTGCCGGGCAGCTTGAAGTCGTACAGGTCGACGATGTGCCGGTCGAGCTTCTCCATCGCCCGCCTGGCGGCCTCGTCGTCCACCTCGGACGCCTGCGGGGTGGGCCCGGGCGTGGGCTGGTACGTGCTCTGCGAGTCGATCGTCGGCGACGTGGTGGGCTCGGCACCGGCGGAGGGCGTCGGCGAAGGACCGGGCGAGGGTGCGGGCTCGGCGTCGGACCGCTGGCCCGAGGCCGCCCGCACCTCCTGGATGGCCGTCGGCAGGTAGTCGCGCCCGTACAGGGTGAGCGCCTCGGACATCTTGGTCATCGCGTCGGCCAGCTCGGTGCCGCTGGCGTGCAGCATCTGCAGCGCGCGCTGCGTCTTCGCGGCCGCCTCCGAGCGCCAGGCGTCGTTGAGCGCGACGCCGATGTCGGGCAGCGCGTCGGCCACCGCCTTGATGGCCCCGGCCACCCGGCCGTAGGTCATGCCGCGGTCGTGCACCTCCAGCGGGGAGGTGCCGTCCAGCCACCGCTGGATCTCCTCGCGGGAGGCGGTGACCGCGCCGGCGTTCGGCCGCCTGGAGGGGTCGCGGATGTCGACGGTCCGCTCAGCCACTGACTCTCACCTTCAGCCTTCGCCCCTGACGGGGTTGGTGCGCTCGTAGACCGCGGCGCTGTCCCTGATCGCCCGCACGACGCGCTGGCAGCACTCGACGTACTCCTGGTACAGGGTCGCCAGGCGCTGCCCGCGGCCTTCCAGGGACACCTGGCCGCCCGGGTCGGCCCCGGTGGTGCCCACGCTGTGCGCGAGCGCGGCGGCGGCGGGCCAGCTCCCGATGTGCTGCTGGGTCAGGTCGAAGTATCTGGTGAGGGCCTCCACCGCGCCCGTGCCACCGTCCTTCGTGCCCCCGGGGCCCTGCGTGGGCACCAGGGCGATCTCCAGCTCGTCGGCGACGGCGCGCATCTTGTCGACCTTGTAGAACAGGTCGGCGTCGGTGTCGTCCAGCCCTCGCCACGGTGCGGGGTCGAGCTCCCCCATGATCCTCTCTCCTCACGCGTTCGGCCACCGCGGGCGGTGGCCGAAGAAAGAACGACGGCGGAGTGACGGCTCAGCCGTCGTACCACATCGCCTTGTTGCGGGCCTCCGCGGCCTGGTAGTTCTGGTTGGCGATCTGGACGGCGCCGCGCAGCTCGACGAGGTTCGTGCTCATGGTGGCGGCGGTCTTGTCCCACTTGTCCTTGTACCGCATGAACTCGGCCTTGGCGCCCTCGACGTCGCCGTCCCAGTTCTCCTGGAGCTGCTGCAGCAGCTTGGCCACCAGGTCGTCGAGGGCCTGGTCGAAGGCCTTGACGATGTCCTCGTAGTCCTTGGCGGCCAAGTCCATGTTCTTGAAGTTGACCTTGGTGAAATCCATGTCCGGCATGTCGATCCCCCCTACTTGACCTGAGCGTTGATGAGCGACTCGACCTTGCCGACACCGGCCTGCACGTCGTCGTCGGTCATGCTGTAGGTGATCGCGTTGGCGCCCATCTTCTCCGCGATGCCCTCAAGGTCCTGCCGGACGGCCCGCATCTGGTTGTCCCAGCTCTCCATGATCGTGCGGAACCGGTTGGCCGCCGGGCCGAGCCAGTCGGCGTTGAGCAGACCGTTGGAGGTGGTTTCCGTCGCGACGCGCAGACCCTCGATGAACTGGGCGGTGTCAGTGACGTGTCCCGCCGCCAGGTTGATCTGGGAGCTTGACGCCCCAAAATAGCTCACTTGCTACCTCCGTGGTGTGCAATTTCGGTCGCTTATCCATATAAGCACCATTTGCCTCTTGAGTAACAGGCGTCCCTATGGCGAAGATGTAACAGGATCTCGACAGGGGAGCAAACCCGCTGGTAAATCAGAGGTCCAGGTCTCGGCGGATGCGGTCCAGCTCGCCCATGACGTTCTCGAACGCCCGGTCGTAGTTGGCCTCCGCCTGCCTGATCGGCTTGAGCAGGGCCTCCGGATCGTTCATGAGGCGCGACGGCGTGGCGGCCGCCCCGAACATCTCGGCCATGAGGTCCTCGGTCGCGCGCTGCAGATCCGTCGTCGCCGCGTTCACGGCTTCCCTGATCTTCTCCGACAGCTCCACGGCCGCCAGGCGCATGGCCTTGGGGTGGATGTCCAGGGTGCGGATGCCCTCCTGGGCGTACTCGACGACGACCATGCCGTCGGCGTCCTCACCCTTGCCGACCAGCAGCGGCATCCGCTTCTGCAGTTCCTCGGACTTGGCGAGCTGCTCGTCGACGCCGCGCAACAGACGTTCGACGTCGATGTTGGCGAAGTCCCCGAAATCCGTCACGAGTCACATCTTGCCCCAAGAGCCACGTTCACGGCGTGGTTGTGCTCACATCCGGCGCGATCCAGTCGAAATTCTGCGAACCGGCCGGAAGCCGTCCAGGGGCGGGCGGCTCCTTGAAGGAGGGGTAGTTGCTCACGTCGAGGCGGGCCCGCTGGAAGTCGATGGCGGCCACGCCCGTCGGCGCCACGTAGCCGAACTGGCGCTCCTTCTTGGCCATGGTCGTCAGCGTGTCGCCGCCCTTGGAGAGCAGCGCCCCCATCACGCCGGTGCCGATCGTCACCGCCGTGAGGACCTTGGCGCCGGTGAGCTGCTCCAGGAGCATCCCGAGAGCCCGCGTCTGCGGGGTGGGGAACAGCTTCAGCCACAGGGCCCTGACGAGCGCGGCGACGGCCGCCGCGCCCAGCACCGAGATCGCCACCCAGTACGCGCGGAACGCGGCGGCGATCTCGTCGAGCACCTTGCCGATGTCGTCGAACATCTTGCGCAGGGCGCCGATCTCGCCGTGGAAGCGCGCGTGCACGCGCGCGTACTCCTGCTGGTCGCCCGCGATCCAGCCGGTCTCGGAGGTCTTGAGGATCTGCGGCATGAGGTTCTTGACCCCGTCGTCGAGCCGGGCGCTCATGCCGACGCTCCAGATCGTGCCGGCCCGCGCGATCTCCCCCTCGTCCGCGTTGACGGTGGCGGCGACCATGACGGCGGGGACGACCCAGGCGGAGATCCGGCCGGCGGCCCGCAGTGAGGCCAGCCCTCTGGAGGCGGAGCTCTCGGCGCCGGCGGCCGAGAGGGAGCCGAGCTTCCCGCTCTCCGGGTTGAGGGGGATCAGTGGCGACGACCCCCGCGACACCGGGGAGAGGGCGTTCAGGTACGGGTCGCTCATGCGCGGTATCCGACCATGTTCGCGTTCTCGGCGGCGGTCCAGTTGCGCTCGCAGTGAGTCATGGCCGTCACCCAGCTCTCCAGGGTCTCCATGGCCTCGCCCATGATCTGGTCGCACCGGACCTGGACGTCCTTGTAGGTGCCGCCGATGATCTGGTCGCCGAACGTCCCGAAGCCGTTGCCCTGCACGTCGGCGGCCGGGATCATGCCGCGGACGAAGCCGACCATGTCGTCCTTCAGCTCCCGGTCGATGCGCCCGCGCGTCTTGCGGATGGTGCTCGAGGTGATGTGGATCTCGCGTGTGGTTCCCACAGAGCTGAATTCTTGCGGTGGTTTGCACCCGTTTCATCACTCATTGCGGGATTTTTCTGATCACTTCAGCGGCTGGTTACGCGGTACTCCCCAACTGTTAACCCGGACCGGGTGGCGTGCTCGCATGAGCTCCCGCGACTTCAACCCCGACGACCTCGACGGCCTCCTGCGTGACAGCGAGCGCTCGCTGCGCGAGCTGACGAGCATGATCGGCGAGCTGCAGAGCATCTCCGGCGCGGGAGAGAGCCGCAGCGGCGCGGTCACCGCGACCGTGGACGCCAACGGCCGGCTCGACCAGCTCAAGCTGGCCCCCAGGGCGAGCCGCATGGAGCTGGACGAGCTGACCGAGGAGATCGTCCAGGCCGTACGCGCCGCCCAGGACGACCAGACCCGCAGGACCATGGCGCTCATCCCCGTCTCCCCGCAGCTCGGCAACGTCTCGCTGGAGGAGATCCAGCACCGGTTCGACGAGATCCAGGACTCCTTCACCCGGGACATGCACGAGCGGATGGCCGATCTGGAGGCCATCCGCCGCCGCTCGCTCGCCGACGACTGAGAACCCGGGTCAGCCGCCGAGCCCGCGCACCCAGGCGTACACGTCCAGCACGCCCAGCGCCAGCGGCACCAGCGCCACGATCAGCAGCCACTCCACGATGTCGGCCGCCCGGCCCCAGAACGGCGAGAGCCGCCCGTCGGGCAGCCAGACCCCCATGCCGACCACGATCATCGCGGTCCACAGCAGCCCCAGCAGGACCCCGACGGCGGCCAGCCCGCCCACCACGACGCCGATCTCCACGCCCACCGCGGCCAGCCCGCCGAACCCGACGAGCATCAGCCACATCCGCTGCCCGACGCCCTGGAACACCCGCGCCCGCATGAGCTGCGCCAGCGCGAGCACCACGGACATGATGGCGGCGATCCACGTGCCCTCGGCCAGGAGCAGGGCGTGCGCCCCGAGCCCGACCAGGCAGATCGCGACGATCAGGCCGGTCGCGTACCGCTGCGCCGCGCCCGTGCGCTGGAGCACGGAGGCGCTGTCGAGGTTCTGGTTGTCGCCGCGCAGCTCCTCCGCGTTGGTGGGCATGGTCGGCAGCGGCACCCTGGCCAGGCGGAACGACAGCACGGGGACCAGCGGCCCGAACGCCATCACGACGGCCGCGGCGACCGCCGCCACCCCGCCGGGGGACGCTCCCGTCACCATCACCACGGCCGCGCACACCGCGCCCACCATGGAGGCGATGGCCGTGCCGAGGAAGCCGGGCACGCCGCCGGCGATCGCGGTGCCGCCGAGGGTCGCCACCAGGGCGGTGCAGGCCAGCGCGCCGAGCACCTGCGGCGATCCCAGGGCCCCCAGGCCGCCCCCCGCGGCCGGAGCCAGCAGCCCGGCCAGGAACGCGTACGGCAGCGCCGCGTGGCCGATCACCGCGCCCGCGCCCGCGTGGCCGACCGCCCTGGACAGCGCCACGCCGACCCCGACGAGCACCAGCGCCAGCGCGCCCGCCACGATCGCGGTGACCAGCGGCGTCAGCCCGCCGAGCGCCAGCGCCACCACCCCGGCCAGCAGCAGCCCGCAGGCGGCCCCGCCGCCCATCGCGCGCGTGTGCCTGGCCTCCCAGCTCCCCCTGCCCTCGCGCACGCCGGTGGCGACCACGTCGGCCACGTCGTCGAACCTGGCGGGCGGCAGCGCCACCTGGCGCGGCCTCAGGTAGAGGATCTCGCCGTCGAGCACGCCGAGCTGGGACAGGCTCTGCCCGAGGTCGAACGGCGGCCCGCCGATCCGCTGCAACGTCCAGCCGGGGGCCGCGGCCGTCTCGCCACCCAGCTCGCCCATGGCCCGCAGCAGGCCGGGCAGCACGTGCGGCAGCGGGATGTCGGCGGGCAGCGCCAGGTCGGCCTTCCTGCGCGGCCCCACCACCGTGACATGGCAGAGCGGCGGGAGCGGCGCGGGCATCTGGTGCAGTCCGTGCGGCGAAGGCGGGATCTCGGCCAGCGAAGTCACATGGCCAACATAGCGAGGAAGAGTTAACTCATACCCCAACTCGGACGTAAGGCACATCTGGTAAGAAGGTTCTTCCGAGCATCAGAAGGGGCCTTTCCAAGGGTGAGCATCGTCGTCGTACGGCGTCCCGAGCGCCGTCCCAGCCCGAAGCCGCCGCGTGGCGAGATCCTCCTGGAGTCGCCCCCGGAGATCCCCGAGGTCCAGTCACAGGGCATGATGGCGGCCCTCACGTGGCTGCCGATGGTGGCCGGAGCGGCGGCCATGGGCCTGATGTTCACCGCCAACGGCACCAACGCCAACCCCATCATGTACGTGGCCAGCGGCCTGTTCGCCTTCTCCATGGTCGGCATGACGCTCGGCCAGATCGGCCGCCAGGCGGGCGAGCGCAAGCAGCGGCTCAACGGCGCCCGCCGCGACTACTTCCGCTACCTGGCCCAGATCCGCAAGCGCGTCCGCAAGGCCGCCGTCCAGCAGCGCGAGGCGCTGGAGTGGAGCGGCCCGGCCCCCGACACGCTGTGGTGGACCGCGATGGGCCCGCGCCTGTGGGAGCGCCGCCCCCGCGACGAGGACTTCAGCACCGTACGCCTGGGCACCGGCACCCAGAAGCTGGCCATCCAGCTCATCCCGCCGGACTCCAAGCCCGTCGAGGACCTGGACGCCCTGACCGCGGGCGCGCTGCGCAGGTTCATCCGCACGCACTCCACGGTCTCCCAGCTCCCGGTGGCCGTGGCGCTGCACTCCTTCGCCCGGATCAAGCTGGACGGCGACCCGGCCATGGTCCGCGACCTGGTGCGGGCGATGGTGGCGCAGATGGTGACGTTCCACTCGCCGGACGACATGCGGATCATGGTCTGCGCCGGCCGGGAGCGGATGGGCCACTGGGAGTGGGTCAAGTGGCTGCCGCACGCCCTGCACCCGGAGGAGAACGACGGCGCCGGCCAGGTCAGGCTCATGGCCGAGAACCTGGCCCAGCTCGACCGGCTGGTGGGCGGCGAGCTGAAGGAGCGGGCCCGGTTCAGGCCGGGGGCCTCGCCGGACGCGCTGCCGTACCACGTGCTCATCCTGGACCACGGGCACGTGCCGCAGGACTCGCAGCTCGGCGCGGACGCCATCGACGGCGTCACCGTGATCGACCTGTCGAACTCCTCCGGCACGGTCGAGGAGCGCAGCACGCTGCGCCTGCGCATCAACCAGACCGGCTTCCACATGGTCAAGATCGACCACGCGGGCAAGGAGAGCACGAACCGGCTCGGCGACCCCGACGCGCTCGACTACATCAGGGCCGAGGGGCTGGCCCGCCAGCTCGCGCCGCTGCGCGCCTCCACCGCCAAGGGCGGCGAGTCCCAGGACGTGCTGGCCACCAACACCACGCTGACCGACCTGCTCGGCGTCGGCGACCCCACCCGGCTGGACCCCGGCCAGACGTGGCGGCCCAGGGCCGGCCGCAACCGGCTGCGCGTCCCGATCGGCCTCGGCAGCGACGGGCGGCTCGTCGAGCTGGACATCAAGGAGTCCGCGCAGGGCGGCATGGGCCCGCACGGCCTGGTCATCGGGGCCACCGGCTCCGGCAAGTCGGAGCTGCTGCGCACGCTCGTGCTCGGCCTGGCCGTCACGCACTCCTCCGAGATCCTCAACTTCGTGCTCGTCGACTTCAAGGGCGGCGCCACGTTCCTCGGCCTGGACGGCCTCTCGCACGTCTCCGCGGTCATCACCAACCTGGAGGACGAGCTGCCGCTGGTCGACCGCATGCACGACGCGCTGCACGGCGAGATGGTGCGCAGGCAGGAGCTGCTGCGCGCGGCCGGCAACTACGCCTCGCTGCGCGACTACGAGCGCGCCCGCGAGCAGGGGGCCGCGCTGCAGCCGATGCCCACGCTGTTCGTGGTCCTCGACGAGTTCAGCGAGCTGCTGTCGGCCAAGCCCGAGTTCATCGACCTGTTCGTGATGATCGGGCGGCTCGGCCGGTCGCTGGGCGTGCACCTGCTGCTCGCCTCCCAGCGGCTGGAGGAGGGCCGGCTGCGCGGGCTCGACACGCACCTGTCGTACCGGATCGGCCTGCGGACGTTCTCGGCCATGGAGAGCCGGGTCGTGCTGGGCGTGGCCGACGCGTACGAGCTGCCGTCCGCGCCCGGCAACGGCTACCTGAAGTTCGACACGACCGGGATGACCCGGTTCAAGGCCGCGTACGTCTCGGGCCCGTTCACGCCCGTCTCCGGGCACGTGGCCACCGCCGACGGCACGGTGCCGATCAGGGAGGTCGTCCCGTACGGCCCCGACTTCGTGCCCGTGCCGCTCGTCGAGGAGCCGGTGGAGGCCGCTCCCCAGGAGGAGAGCAGGTCGCAGCAGAGCCTGCTCGACGTCGTCGTGGGCCGGCTGGTCGACAAGGGGCCGCCCGCGCACCGCATCTGGCTGCCGCCGCTGGCCGAGCCGCCGACGCTGGCGCAGTTGCTGCCACCGCTGTCGATCACGCCCGAGCTGGGGCTGTCGACGCCCGGCTGGCCGGGGCGCGGGCGGATGCAGGCCGTCGTCGGGATCATCGACCGGCCGTTCGAGCAGCGGCGGGACCCGTACTGGCTGGACCTGTCGGGCGCGGCGGGGCACGTCGGCGTGGCCGGCGGGCCGCAGAGCGGCAAGAGCACGGTGCTGCGCACGCTGATCGCCAGCATGGCGCTCACGCACACGCCGGCCGAGGTGCAGTTCTACTGCCTGGACTTCGGCGGCGGCGCCCTGTCGGGGATCGAGGGGCTGCCGCACGTCGGCGGCGTGGCCAGCAGGCTGGACGCCGACCGAGTCCGCCGTACGGTCGCCGAGATCGCCGGCGTGCTGCAGCAGCGCGAGCGGCTGTTCACCGAGCAGGGCGTGGACTCCGCGGCGACCTACCGCAGGCGGATCGCCGACGGCTCGCTCAAGGGCGACGGCTGGGGCGACATCTTCCTCGTGGTGGACGGCTGGCTGACGATCAGGCAGGAGTTCGACGCGCTGGAGCCGGTCATCACCGACCTGGCGGCGCGCGGGCTCGGCTACGGCATCCACGTGGTGGCGGCCACGAACAAGTGGTCGGAGTTCCGGCCCGGCATCAGGGACCTGTTCGGCACCAGGGTCGAGCTCAAGCTGGGCGACGCGTACGAGTCAGAGATCAACAGGAAGAAGTCGCTCGCCGTGCCGGAGGGCGTGCCCGGGCGCGGCCTGACCAGGGACGGCCTGCACTTCCTCAGCGCGCTGCCGCGCATCGATGGCGTCCAGGACGCCGAGGACCTGACGACCGGTGTCCAGGGGCTCGTCACGGCCGTGCGGGACTCCTGGCAGGGCCCTCCGGCCAAGAGCGTGCGCCTGCTGCCCTCGGTGCTGCCGGCCGCGTCTCTGCCGGGGCCCGAGGAGAGCGGCAGCCGGAGCAGGATCGCGATCGGCGTGGACGAGGCCACGCTCTCCCCCGTGTTCCTCGACTTCGACACCGACCCGCACTTCGTCGTGCTGGGCGACAACGAGAGCGGCAAATCCAACCTGCTCAAGGTGATCGCGGAGAACGTCGCGGCCAGGTACGAGCCGCGCGAGGCGATGATGATCTTCATCGACTACCGGCGCTCCCTGCTGGACACGGCCGTGGGCGACAACCGCATCGGCTACGCCGCCTCCGCCAAGGCGGCGCTCGACCTGATCCAGGATGCCCGCAACGCGCTGCTCAAGCGCCTGCCTCCGGCCGACCTCACCCCCGAGCAGCTACGCGCCCGCGACTGGTGGCAGGGCTCCGACCTCTACATCGTGGTCGACGACTACGACCTGGTCTCCGGCTCGAACAACCCGCTGATGGCCCTGGCCGACCTGCTGCCCCAGGCCCGCGACATCGGCCTGCACCTGGTCCTGTCGCGGGCGATGGGCGGCTCGGGGCGGGCCATGTTCGAGCCGCTGATCCAGCGGCTCAAGGACATGGCCAGCCCGGCCGTCATCCTGTCCGGGACCAAGGACGAAGGTTTCCTGTTCGGCAACGTCCGCGCCCAGCCGCTGCCGCCGGGCCGCGGATTCCTGGTGGACAGGAAGATCGGCGCGCGGCTGACCCAGACGGCGCTCTGGCCGCCATCGGAGGAATGAAAGGATCATGGCAGGTCTCGACATCCACTACGACGCGCTCGACGACTGCCGCACCGCGGCCAGGACGCTGATGGGCCAGTTCGGCGGCCTGGCCGACGACTACCCGGCGGCCCGGCCCGACTCGACGATCTTCGGCCGGGTGGGCGGCGCGTCGGCGCTGGCCGATGCCGTACGCGACGTGGAGACCACCTGCGACAGCGAGTTCGGCAAGGTCAAGAGCCTGCTGGAGAGCGTCGAACGGGCGCTCGACCTGGTGCAGAGCAACGTACGGAGGGCGAACGACCCGTCATGAGCGCCCGTGAAGGCATCCGCGAGCTGCCCGACGGCCCGACGCTCGCCGACCTGGCCGACGAGGTCAGCGGCAGCCCGTCGTCGATCCGCGACATCGCCGCCCGCTGGCGCGCCGCCGCGACCCGGGTGAGCACCGGCACGGGCACGCTGGGCGGCGCCGTCTCGACCGTGGACCTGGCGTGGGAGGGCGAGTCGGCCGACGCCTTCGTCGGCTACATGTCGAAGTACGGCAAGGCCGGGCAGGACCTGCACGACGCGCTGGTCGCCTGTGCGGAGAAGCTGGAGCAGGCCGCCGACACCCTGGAGTCGTCCCGCCGCGTCGTGGACGGCATCTGCGACCGGCTGCTCACCCGGGTGGGCACGTACAAGCAGAACAACCCGGACGCCGAGCAGGAGGAGCTCGACGAGCAGATCGGCCGGTGGGTCAACGCCGAGATCACCGTCGCGCGCCCGACGGTCCAGGAGGCCAGGGACGCCGTCAACGACGCCAAGGATGCGCTCGGCACCCTGATGAGCGAGCGGGACACCACGTTCCGGCAGATCGGGCCGGCCGGGGAGGAGAAGTTCACCCCGGACTCCGGGCACCGCTTCGACTGGCGGCGCACGGAGAGCTACACCGCGCAGACCGCCGCGGGCGGCCCTGGCGGCAGTCCCGTCATCGGCGGCGGGCCCGGCGGGTACGGCCCCAGCGGCCTGCCGCCGGCCGGCGGCGGCCCCGCCCCGACGGGACAGGTCAAGGAGTGGATCGAGCAGGCCATCGCCATCCTGCGGGAGCACGGCTACCCGGCCGACAAGATGAACCCCAGCGACATCTGGATGGTCATCCAGCACGAGTCCGGCGGCAACCCGAACGCGATCAACCTGTGGGACTCCAACGCCGCCGCAGGGCACCCCTCCAAGGGGCTGATGCAGACCATCGACCCGACGTTCGACGCCTACTCACTCGGCGGGAGCATCTACGACCCGGTGTCCAACATCGTGGCCGGCGTGCGCTACGCGATCGAACGCTACGGCAGCATCTCCGCCGTGCCCGGAGTCGTGGGCATGAAGACCGGGGCCGGCTACAGCGGCTACTGACCCGTCCCGCGCCGTGACGCCACGGCGCGGGACGGCCGCTCTAGCCGCAGTTGGCCCACCCGGCGCTCGTGCTGCCCGATCCGGCGCTGCCGGAGTACCGCACGCACTTGCCCTTGGCCGACAGCTTGACCGGGCCCGCGTAGTACTCGTAGCTGCCCGAGTCGGTCTGGCTCCCGCCGCCCTGCACCTCAAGGGTGGCGGAGACGGGCGTCGCCTTGCCGACGTTCGCCCCCGACTTGAGAGTGACCACGCAGTTCTGCCCGGTGCCGTTGTTCCAGAGCTGGTACGTGGTGCCCCCGCTGAACGAGCTCGACCGCTGCACCACGAACCCGCTCCCGCACACCTGGGCCGCGCTGTACGGGTTCGTCTTCGGCGGCGAGGTGGTCTTGGTGGGCTGGGGCTTCTGGGTGGTCTTCGTCGGGGTCGGCTGCGGCTGCTCCGGCTCCGGTTCCGGCTCCTTGGTCGTCTTCGTGGGGGTCGGCGTGGCCTTCTTGGTGGGTTCGACCGTCTTCGTGACCGTGGCCGTCGGCTTGGCCTTGGCCGTCTTCGACGGCTTGGCCGTGGGCGTGGCCTTCGGGGTCCTGGTCTTGGTGGGCGTCACGGTGACGGTGGGGACCGGCACCGGCTGCTGCGTGACCGCCGGCGGCGGGGTCGGCACCGTCGTCAGCACGGGGATCTCCGCCGAGCTGGTCGGGCCCTGCGACGGCAGCACCATGGGGCCGACGCCGCTGTCGTCCGGGCTCGGCGTGGTCGTCGCCCACGGAGCGGTCACCTCGGTCTGCGGCTGCGTGGCGGGGGCCGTGCCCTGGCCCTGAGCGGCGACGTTCTCCGGGGTCGGGCTGCTGGAGCCCGCGGCCACCGGCGCGAACGTGACCCTGTCCGAGTACTGGCTCGCGCCCCACAGGCCGAGGCCCGACAGCAGCACCACGGCCGTCACCCCGGCCACCAGGCCGATGGGGAACGGCTTGCGGGGCCGGCTCTCACCCTGCCGGTGCAGGAGGTGGGGCGGCTGCTGGGGCGGGTGCTGCTGGTCGGCCATGGGCGGCGGGCCCCACATCGGGGGCTCGTGATGGGCGGGCCCCATCGGGGACGGCACGACGACGCCCTGCTGTGGCGGCACGATGGCGCCGTGCTGGAGCGGCACGCCGTCCGGGCCCATCGGGGCGGGGATCGGCGCGCCGGGGCCCATGGGGGCCGGCGGCACGCCGTGCGGCGCGGGGCCCTCGCCCATCGGCGGCGGTCCCCACGTGGGACCCCCGGGAGGCATCGGCCCCTCACCCATCGGCCCTTCACCCATCGGGGCGGGAGGCATCGGCCCATCGCCCATCGGGCCGGGGCCGCCCATGGGTCCCTGCGCCATCGGGCCGGGGCCGGGACCGGCCATCGGGCCCTGCGGCGGCATCGGGCCCTGCGGATGGATCGGGCCCTGCGCATGGATCGGACCCTGCGGGGGCATGGGGCCGTCCGGCATCTGCGGGACCTGGGCGCCCTCGATGGCGAGCTGGATCGGCAGGATCAGCGGCGCCGGCGGCACGGGCCCGACGCCCGGCTGCCCGCCCTGGGGCGGCACGGGAACGCCGTCGAGCAGCGTCGGCGCGAGATCACCGGCCCCCGGCGGCGGCACGGGAACGCCCTGGATCGGCGGCGCGGGCATGGGCGCGTTCGCGTCGCCGAGGAGCCGCAGCAGCGCCACGTACGCCGTGGGCCGCCCCGTCACCTCCTTGGCCAGCGCGGCCACCACCACCTGACGCAGCGGCTCAGGCAGCTCCCCGATCTCGGGCTCCCCGCTCAGCACGCTCTCCTTGTCGTGCTCGAACGGCGCGGCGCCGGTGGCGGCGAACACCACGGTCGCGGCCCAGGAGAAGACGTCGGCGTAGGGGCCGTACTGCAGCCCGCTGAGCTGCTCGGGAGCCCGGTAGCCGAGCTCGCCGGCGGGCTCGCCCACCTCCATGTCGGTGACGCGCGGGCCGTCGGCGGTGAGGATCACGTTCGACGGCGTGAGCGCCCGGTGCGCGAACCCGGCCACGTGCACGGCGGTCAGCGCGGTCAGCATGCCCACCGCGACCCGGTCCAGCGCGTCGCCGCTCAGCGGCCCGTCCGCCGCGACGGCCTCGGCCAGCGAGCGGCCCTCGACGTGCTCCCTGATCACGTACGGCCGGCCGTCCTCGACGCCGGCGGCGAGCGTGCGGGCCACGTAGGAGCTGGACACGCGGGTGACGTCCCGCAGCCGCCCGGCGAAGCCGGGGTCGGCCGCCGGGTCGGCGCTCAGCGTCTTGACCACGACCTGGGGCGCGTCCTCGGATTCCCGGCCCAGGTGGACGGCACCGCGCGGCCCCTCGCCGAGGAGGCCGACGATCTCGTGGCCGCCGATCCGTTCAGGCTTCGGGGAGTCCTTCTCCGCCATGACCGTCCTTCCGGCATTACGTCATGATCGGAGGACATTTAATCAAATAAGCCCCATACGCATCAGGGGTTTCGGTTACGCGCTCTGACTGTTAACCGTCAATTGGCACTGGAGCCGCCCGGCGAGCCCGCCCGCCAGCCGCGCCGCCGTCCCATCGGCAGGAAGATCCACGCCACGATCGCCACTCCGGCCAGCGACAGCCCTCCCGCGGCGACCGCGGTGGCCACCTCGACGGAGCGCTGGTCGGGCGGCGTCACCTTGTGCACCGCCGAGGCGGGCAGCGGCTCCGGCACCGGCGGGGCCACCGCCACCTGCTCCGACGGCAGGACCGCGGTGACCGCCAGCAGCGGGTTGACCATGCCCGCGCCCGTGCCCGCGCCGGAGGCGCCGTCCGCGGTCAGCGCGATGCGCCGGCGTACCCGGAGCTGGTCGAGCTGGGGGTGGCGGGAACGGACGAGCGCGGCCACGCCCGCCACGTACGGCGCCGCGTAGCTCGTGCCCTCCAGCTTGGCCCGGTAGCCCCTGCCCGTCCACGTGGAGCTGAGGCTCTCGCCGGGGCCGAGCACCGCGACGGCGTTCGGGTTGGAGAACGTCGAGCGCCCACCGTTCGGGGTCGCCGAGCCCACCGACAGCACACCGTCGTAGGCCGCCGGGTAGGCAGGGCCGCTGGAGCCGTCGTCGTTCTTCACGTTGCCCGCCGCGGCCACGATCACGATGTCGCGGCCCAGGGCGTACTCGACGGCGGACTTGAGCTCCGGCTGGTCGTGCGCCTCGATGGAGACGTTGATCACGTCGGCGTTCTCGTCCGCGGCCGTCCTGATGGCCTTCGCGAGCAGCGAGACGTCACCCAGCGAGGTGGTCGTCTGCTTGATCGACAGCAGCCTGACGGCCGGGGCGACGCCGTAGAAGGGCAGGTCGGCGCGGGGCTGACCGGCGATGATGCCGGCCACCGCGGTGCCGTGGCCGACGCAGTCGCGCAAGCTGGTGTTGGTCAGGTCGGCCTTGCCCGCCAGGCGGATCTGGGGGTGCGTCTCGTCCACGCCGCTGTCGATGACGGCGACCGTCACGCCCTGGCCCATCGTCAGGGGCCAGACGCGCTTGACGTCCAGCCGCTTCTGGGCCCAGCTCTCCGCCACGGACGGGCTGGCCCGCTCGGGCTCGCACCGCTCGGGCGCCGCCTGCGCGGGTGCGGTTGCGAACTGCAGGGCGAGCGCACTGGCCAGGAGAACGCGACCAATCATGACGAAAGAGCGTATCCCGCCCGCGTGAGGGATCGAGCGGACCCCTCAACGGGAAGAAGCCCCAGCAGCCTTCCCGCCAGGGCCTCTCCCGTTGCTCACTGCGTGGCGGTGTCGATGTTCTGGCGGTACGTCGTGATGACCCGCGAAGCCTCACCCAGCTCCTCGGCCATCCGCTGGAACGCCGTCCGGTAGTTCTGCCACGACTGCTGGAAGCGCTGCGCGCCCTGCCCCGTCCACGCGGTGCCGACCTTGGCGGCCTCGCGGTCGAGAGCGGTCATCGTGGCGCGTACCGCCTCGGCCTGCTGGGTGAACTGGTTGGACATCTGCTGCATTTCCTGCAGATTTCCGCCGACCATGCTGTGGCTCATGCATACCTCCTGGCGCCTGTCAAAGCGCCATCACCCTAAGGAAGCACTCCCGGACATCGCCGCCGTTATGCCGAGCGGCTATGGTCTACCCGAGGAATGTTCGGATCGCGTGGGGGGCTCATGCGCGAGGTCGTGGTCACCGGGGGCGGCACCGGCATCGGGTACGCCGTCGCCGCCGCCTTCGCCTCGCTCGGCGACCAGGTCACCATCACCGGCCGCCGCGAGGACGTGCTCGGCAAGGCCGCCGGCGACATCGGGGCGCGGTTCCTGCCGTTCGACGCCTCCAGCCCCGCCGAGGTGCAGGCCGCGCTGGCCCACCTGCCCGAGCGGGTGGACATCCTGGTCAACAACGCCGGCGGCAACACCAACCTGGGCCGCAGGCAGCCGCACGAGCTGACCGACGTGGCCGAGGCCTGGTGGGCCAACCTCAACGCCAACCTCATGTCCGCCGTGCTCGTCACGACCGCGCTCGCGCCGCGCATGGCCGAAGGCGGCCGGATCGTCTCGATCGGCTCGATCGCCGCCAGGGGCACCGGCTCCGGCTCGTACGGCGCCGCCAAGGCCGCCATGGAGTCCTGGACCGCCGACCTGGCCGCCGAGCTCGGCCCTCGCGGCATCACCGCGAACGTCGTCTCCCCCGGCCTCGTCCTCGACACCGAGTTCTTCAGGGGCCGGCTGACCGACGAAGGCATCAGGGCGCGGGTGGAGAACACCCGCAACGGCCGTCCTGGCAGCCCCGCCGACGTGGCCGATACCGTGCTCTTCTTGGCCTCCCCCGGTGCCCGGCACGTCACGGGGCAGGTGCTTCACGTGAACGGCGGCGCGTACCTGGGCCGCTGACCCTAGGAGGAAGGACAACGCAGGTGCGGAAGGTTCTGATCGCCAACCGCGGCGAGATCGCCGTACGTGTGGCCCGGGCTTGTGCGGACTCCGGGATCGGCAGCGTCGCGGTCTACGCCGACCAGGACCTCGACGCCCTGCACGTCAAGGTCGCCGACGAGGCGTACGCGCTGGGCGGCCAGAGCCCGGCCGAGACCTACCTCGACATCGGCAAGCTGCTCGACGTCGCGCGCCGCTCCGGCGCGGACGCCGTGCACCCCGGCTACGGCTTCCTGGCCGAGAACGCCGAGTTCGCCCAGGCCGTCATCGACGCCGGCCTGACCTGGATCGGCCCGCCGCCCGCCGCCATCGCCGCGCTCGGCGACAAGGTGCAGGCCAGGCACATCGCCCAGAAGGTCGGCGCGCCGCTGGTCGCGGGCACCAAGGACCCGGTGGCCGACGTGTCGGAGGTGGTGGCGTTCGCCGAGGAGCACGGGCTGCCGATCGCGATCAAGGCCGCGTACGGCGGCGGCGGGCGCGGCATCAAGGTGGCGCGCCGCATCGAGGAGGTCGCCGAGCTGTACGAGTCGGCCGTACGCGAGGCGGTCGTCTCCTTCGGGCGCGGCGAGTGCTTCGTCGAGCGCTACCTCGACCGGCCCCGCCACGTCGAGACCCAGTGCCTGGCCGACCGGGCGGGCAACGTCGTCGTGGTCAGCTCCCGCGACTGCTCCCTCCAGCGCCGCCACCAGAAGCTGGTGGAGGAGGCGCCGGCGCCGTTCCTGACCCCCGAGCAGGTGGAGATCCTCTACTCCAGCTCCAAGGCCATCCTCAAGGAGGCCGGCTACACCGGGGCCGGCACCTGCGAGTTCCTCGTCGGGCAGGACGGCACCATCTCCTTCCTGGAGGTCAACACCCGGCTGCAGGTCGAGCACCCCGTCACCGAGGAGGTGTCGGGCATCGACCTGGTGCGCGAGATGTTCAGGATCGCCGACGGCGAGCTGCTCGGCTACGACGACCCGGCCCTGCGCGGCCACTCGATCGAGTTCCGGATCAACGCCGAGGACGCCGGCCGCAACTTCCTGCCCGCCCCCGGCACGCTGACCACCATGCGCGCGCCCTCCGGGCCCGGGGTGCGCCTCGACTCCGGCTACGAGGCCGGCATGACGGTGCCCGGGACGTTCGACTCGCTGGTGGCCAAGCTGATCGTGACCGGGCGGACCAGGCAGGAGGCGCTGGAGCGGGCGCGGCGGGCGCTGGCCGAGTTCGAGATCACCGGGATGCCGACCGTGCTGCCGTTCCACCGGGCGGTCGTCGCCGATCCGGCGTTCACGTCGGCGCCGTTCTCGGTCCACACGCGGTGGATCGAGACGGAGTGGGACAACCCCGTGGCGCCGTACGACGGCGAGGTGGCCTCCTCCGGCGGGGACGCCGGGCGGGAGACGGTGACGGTCGAGGTCGGCGGCAAGCGGCTGGAGGTCGTCCTGCCCGCCGGCCTGGGCGCCTCGTCCGCGCCCGCCACCGTCGCCAAGACTCCGCGGCGGGCGGGGAGCAAGGCCAGGAAGGGGTCGGCCGCGGGCGGCGACGCGCTGGTCAGCCCGATGCAGGGGACGATCGTGAAGATCGTGGCGTCCGACGGCGACGTGGTGAACGAAGGGGACACGGTCGTCGTACTGGAGGCCATGAAGATGGAGCAGCCGCTGGCGGCGCACAAGTCGGGCACCGTCACGGGCCTGGCGGCGGCGATCGGCCAGACGGTCACGGCCGGCGCCACGATCTGCGAGATCAAGAACACCTGAGGGGTACGCGCCCGGCGACGGGGCGTGAGGGCGCGTGCTGCGCAAGGGACGGCGGGCGAGGGGGGGGTGCGCTGCGCAAGGGGCGGCGGGCGAGGGGGCGTGCACGCCTGGGTGACGGCACGCCAGGGGGCGTGCGCCCGGCGTGACGGCCCCTTGACTGTGAATCTCCCGGCCCGCGCACAACCGGTGCCCAGCTCTTCGGCCACGATGTGCGCCTGCATGTCCCCGGACGGGTAGCGTGCCCAGTGAGGAACTTTGCCGACCGCCCATTCGTCCTCAAGGGCGAAGGAGGCTTGCTGCCAATGACCCATTCGCTGCGCCGAGCAGGGGCCGCGTTCGCGGCTCTGATCGCCGGTCTGATCGTCGTTCTTGCGCTGTCCCCTGCCGCCAACGCGGCGGCCCCTCCGGACGCGAACTCCGTGGTGTCCAACTGGAAGAAGGACCCGCTCTACGCGGCGTCCGGCTCCTCGTTGTCGTCCGGCCAGCAGAGCGAGATCAATGACGCGCTCAAGGGCGCCACCACCAAGATCTACGCCGTTGCGCTGCCTGACGGCACTGTGGACGGCACCACCGTTGGGCCCTACCTGTCCCAGCTGAACACGGCGCTGAGCGCCGCCGGCCGCCCCAGCGCGACGATCGTCGTGCTCGACGGCCAGACGATGTTCGCCGCCTCGAGCGCCCTGAAGCGGCAGGGTCTGGCAGCCCAGCTGTCCGACCTCTCGGTCAACGCCAACTCGGGTGACGTCGTGGCCGGCATGAAGGACTTCGCCAACCGTGTGGACATGGCCGCCAAGGGCGACCGTTCGGCCCTGTCCTCCGGCAGCCAGGCCAACCCGGGTGCCGGCGGCACCGCCGCCCTGGTCGGCCTGGGCGCGCTGCTCCTGGTCGGCGGTGGCGGCTACTTCCTCTACTCCAGCAACAAGAAGAAGAAGCGGGCCATCCAGGAGGCCAAGGACCTCGCCGCGGTCAAGCAGACCGTCGAGGAGGACGTCACCAAGCTCGGCGAGGAGATCACCGCCCTCGACACCGACGTCACGCTGGCCGGCCAGGGCGGCGGGCACATCGACGAGTGGCAGACGGCGCTCGACTCCTACGAGAAGGCCAAGACCCAGCTCGACACCGTCCAGCGGCCCGACCAGGTCCGCGAGGTCACCCAGACCCTGGAGGACGGCCGCTACGCGCTGGCCGTGGTGAAGGCCAAGGTCAACAACGAGCCGGTGCCCGACCGCCGGGCCCCCTGCTTCTTCAACCCGCAGCACGGCCCGTCCGTGCGCGACGTGCGCTGGGCCCCGCCCGGCGGCGCGGTGCGCGACGTGCCCGCCTGCCGGATGGACGCGGAGGCCGTGGAGCGCGGCTTCGACCCGCAGATGCGCGAGGTCATGGTCGACGGCCAGCGCAGGCCGTACTACGACGCGGGCCCCGCCTACCAGCCGTACGCGTACGGCTACTACGGCGGCTTCGGCGACATCATGACCGGCATGTTCATCGGCACCATGATGGGCAGCATGCTCAGCGGCGGCTTCGGCTACGGCGGCTACGGCGCCGGCTACGCCGAGGGCTACTCCGACGCGGGCGGCGGCATGGGCGGCGACTTCGGCGGCGGAGACAGCGGCGGCGGCTGGGGAGACTTCGGCGGCGGCGGCGACTTCGGCGGCGGAGACTTCGGCGGCGGCGACTGGTAACAGCCACGCGATAGGCCAGGCAGAAGCCTCAGATCCGATTCGTGATCTGAGGCTTCTTGCTGTTCGAAGGCAAGGCCGGGGCGCACGGCCGAGCTGCGTAACCCGGCCCGCGGCCGTCCGATGGGGCCTTGGGGCGCTCCCGCTCAGCCCTGGAAGCTTCCTCCCAGGTCCTTGTCGACCTCGGCCGTGGCTTCATGCACCCACGCACCGTCGACGCACTTGTACCCGGCGTGATCGACGTACCCCTCGGGATGGAGACCCCCTCCGCCCTGCCCCGACGCGGGGTGCTCCTCGTAGTCGGACCTGGGGACACAGTTGGCCGCGGCCGGGGAGCCGGCGGCCACGACGACGGCACCGGCGACGAAGACGGCGGCCACGGCCACCCGGAGTCGTGGCAGGGTGTGATGAAGAGTACGCACACCGTGATGATAGGCGTGCGACGTCACCTCTGGAGGAGGGTGGCCGCCAGGATCCCGGCGAGCCATTCCTCGTACTCGGCCTCGCTCCACTCGCAGACCTCGATCAGCTTCTCGAAGTTCTCCGTCGAGGTGAGGACGTAGATCTCCTCGGCCGCCCTGGCCGGCGTGAGGCCAGGCCGCAGGACGCCGAGCGCGTGCAGGTGATGGGCGGGCCCGTGGCCGCCCTTCAGCCTCTCGCGTTCGATGTCCGCCAGGACCTCCTGGAGCCCCGCGTCGGCCGGGGAGGCGGCGGCGGCCGCGCGCAGGACGCGGTGCACGGGCTGGACGCGCCGGAGGATCCCGGTGGCCATGGCGGCGTACCGGGCCAGCTTGCGCGCGGGATCGGGCTCGTCGATGATCGCCTGGACCTCGGGGCGGCCGGCCTGCGGCAGGGGCCGGGCGTCGCCGGCCAGCGTGATGTCGTAGACGAGCTTGGCGAGGGCGGGCTTGCCGCCGGGCGAGGACGTGTACAGCGTCTGGAGCGCCACGCCCGCCTCGCGGGCGACCTCGGCCATGGTCGTGTCGGCGTAGCCCTTCCTGATCATCAGCTCGCGCGCCGCGGCCGCGATCTTCTGCCGCGTGGCCTCGGCCTGCTCCTGCCGCAGGGCGCTGGAGTAGGAACGGCGCTTCTTCTGCTCAGTCATCGCGCACCATGATTCCAGACCTGGATTGACTAGAAGCGTATCTAATGAAAGAGTTCGCTTCTAGTAGATCCTTCTCGTGGAAGGAAGGTGCGGTGACTTCGGTGCTTGCCGCGTCCAGAATGCTCGCGCTACTGCTGGTCGGCCTGTACGCGGGCGGCGTCGCCTTCGTGGTGCTCGCCCCGTCCGTGACCCGCCTGCCGGGGCCCGCGTACGTCCGGTACTGGCAGGCGCTCAACGCCGACTACGGCCGGGCCATGCCGCCGCTGCTGCTGGCCGGCATCGCGGCGCTGATCGTCGTGACCGCCCTGTCGTGGCGGCGCGGCTGGTTCGTCCTCGGCGTCAGCGCCGCCGCCCTGCTCCTGGTGATTCTCACCGTGGTCCTCACCCTGGCGGGCATGGAGCCCCTCAACCGGGTGGTGGACACCTGGGATCCCGACCTCCTGCCCGCCGACTGGCACGAGACCCGACGGCGGTGGCTGAGCCTGCACCTCGTCCGGACGGTGCTCGCGCTCGCGGCGTTCGCCTGCCTGATCACCGTCCAGACCCTCGACCGCAACTGAACGCCGACCCATGAACCCGAGACGGAGACCACATGAGAAAAACCCTCACCGGCGCCCTGCTGGCCGCACTCACCCTGCTCACCGCATCGCCGGCGCACGCCGACGTGGTGAACGAGAAGTGGATCGTCGACAAGCCGATCGCGGGTGGCAAGAGATATTTCCCCGCTTACGGCGCCTACAGCCTCACGGGCCTGGACCCCGACCGCATCCGGCCCACCGGCACGCTCTCCCTGCTCGGGGGCATCATCGACGTCGGAGATCGTGACGACCGCTGCACCTGGGTGGTCTTCCGCATCACCTACTACGACTACGAGCAGGCCACGCCCAAGGAGACGGGCAAGCGCTACCGCAGCTGCGTGCCGCGACAGCGGGTGAAATTCACCTTCCAGCACGAGGACGTCTCCAAGCTCGAAGCCAAGGTCTGCTGGACGGACCTGAACGCCGTCCCGGACCGGACCTGCGTCGATCCCTACCAGGTGATCTTCAAGACCTACCCGTGAGCCGAGCCGCCCCTGCCCGGCGGGCTACTCCAACTGCGCCACCAGCGTCGCGAGCGACTCCTCCGGCGCCTGACCCGCGGTGTCCACGGTGATGTGGTCGCGCTCCCACGGCTCGTACTCGCGCTCCACCACCTCCTCCCACTCCGGCAGCCGATGGCCCGGAATGTCGGTGCTGCGGGTGGTCACGCGGCGCCGGTGCTCGTCAGGGGCGGAGCAGATCACCTCCACCTCGGCGACCGGCACCCCGGCCCGGACTCCCACCTCGCGCCAGGCGTCGCGGGTGATCGACAGCGGGTTCACGGACTCCGCGATCACCGTGAGGCCCTGGCGGAGGTGGTCCTCGGTGAGGGCGTAGCCGACGGCGTATCCGGCCGGGCCGAGGGGCTGGCGGGCCAGGCCGGAACGGACGATCGCCTGTTCGATGGTGTCGATGCGGACGTGGACCGCGCCGGCCAGGCGCCTGGCCAGGAGGCGGGACAGCGTCGTCTTGCCCGTGCCGGGAAGACCGCCGATGACGATGAGCATGCCTCTCATGCTGCCGGAAGCAGGCCGCGCGCGCGTCGTGCGACGTCGGGGTCTGCGCGGTGGCTGCGGGCCCAAGGCTCGTGCTGCACGCCATCCCCCGAGGCCGCGCGCCGTCCGCTGATCCGCCTCTACTCGCAGTTCTCCAGGGTGTCGGGGCCGGGGCCGCCGTCACAGGTGTCGGTGTCCGGGCCGCCTTCGAGGCCGTCCTCGCCCTTGCCGCCGTTGAGCTCGTCGTTCCCCTTGCCCCCGTTGAGCTCGTCGTCGCCCTTGCCGCCGTTGAGCTCGTCCTTGCCGTCGCCGCCGCGCAGGTCGTCGTCGCCGTCGCCGCCGATCAGCAGGTCCTCGTTGGTGCCGGCGCGCAGCACGTCGTCGCCGTCGCCGCCCTGGATGACGACCAGGTCGGGGGCCTTCATGTCGACGCGGTCGTCCCCGTCGCCGACGGAGATCTTGACGCGCTTGAGCACGGCGAACGACATGACGTCGCCCGGCTCGGCGTCCGGGGTGCACCCCTTGATCGGGCCGGCGCCGTCATGGAGGTGGAGGTTGTACTTGGCCCTGGTGAGGGTGAGTTCGTTGGCCACGCCGGGCTCGGCGGTGTAACGGAGTTCCTGGCCGACGACCGTACAGGTGCCCGCGAACTCGGGCTCGGTCACGGCGGCCTGGGGGCTGAGCAGCGCCAGCGTCGTCAGTAAGGCGGGGAGCGTCACGGAGCTTCCTCTTCTCTGCGGCAATATTGGATGTAATTAGACTCTTTCATTAGAGGCTCTTCTAGTCAATGAGAAGCGCGCCTGCCACGCCGGGCCAGCAGAATGTGCGGTGTGATCCATCTCGCCGAGGGGCCCCGGGTGGCCATCCGTTACATCAGCCTGCGCGACTTCGAGGAGCTCGCGGCTCTGCACGAGGAGAGCGCGCAACTGCTCGCCCGGTGGATGCCCGGCGGGCCCATCGTCACGTACGCGGACTTCGAGCGGTACATGTCCAGGTTCGACGGCCCGCTGAACGAAGGCTTCCTCATCTGCCTGCGCGACACCGGCGCGATCGTGGGCCGGGTCAACGTCAACAACATCATCCGGGGCACCCACCAGAGCGCGATGATCGGCTACTCCGCCTACGCCTCCACCACCGGCCGCGGCTACATGACGGAGGGCCTGGGGCTGCTGGTCGAGCACGCGTTCGGCGAGATGGGGCTGCACCGCCTGGAGGCCAACATCCAGCCCGACAACACCCCCTCGCTCAGCCTGATCAAGCGCGTCGGCTTCCTGCGCGAAGGGTACTCGCCGAACTTCCAGTTCATCGACGGCGCCTGGCGGGACCACGAGCGCTGGGCCATCACCGCCGAGATGACCGGCGCGTGACGCCGGAACGCGCCCTCAGGGAGTGACGCCGGGCCGGTCCACGACCCCCGAGGCCGGCCCGGCGGAGGCGTAGCAGGCGATGCCGACACCCTGCCGGCCCACCGCGTCCGGCATCCGGCCGGCCTGCACAGAGCTCCGTTCTTCTGTCCTTCACCCTCTTTCACCCGGACGTGGATTTCGAGTTCTCGCCGCACCCTTGACCTCAAGTAAGGTCGAGGTAGCAGTCTGGTGGCATGACGAAGAACAGAGTGATCATTTACGAGGAGGCCGGGGCGGATCCCCTGGCCGACGTCCTGGCAGTGGCGAACCACCACGGGCGCACCCGGGTGCGTGCCGTGGCCGAGCCGGCCCAGATGGTGCGCCTGGTGACGGAGCTGGTCGGCGAAGGGGTCGATCGCATCGAGCTGTGCGGCGGGTTCGGCGCGGTGTGGCACGCGCGGGCGAGGCAGGCCGCGGGCGGGCAGGCGGCGGTCGGCGCGATCTACTACGGGTTCGAGTCGCTGCCGGGCGTGGCGTCGTACAAGCAGCGCTTCGAGGCCGGGGAGACGCTGTCGGAGGCGTTCCTCATCGTGCACGAAGGGGCCGATCCGGAGGTGGACCGGGTCGTGCGCGACAGGGACGCGGGTAGCACGACGCTCGTGGCGGTGCCCGACGAGGCGTCGGCGGCCGAGGTGGCCGGCAAGCTGGCCGGCGGGCTGCAGCTCATCGAGCTGTACGGCACGCCGGGCCCGGAGTCGGCCGCGCCCGTCATCGACGCCGTGGACGCGGGCGTGCCCGTGGGCGTCACTGCGTGGGCAGCAGCGTCCCCAGCGGGCCGAGGTCGAGGTTGAGATCCTCGGGGGCGACGTCGAAGCGCTCGCACAGGTCGGCCATCGCCCCCTCCAGCCGCATCAGGGTGACGCCGAGCACCTCGATCTGCTCGTCCGTCAGGTTGCCCTGCTCCATCCGGCGTACGCACTGGCGCTCCACGAGCTGACGCACCAGCTCGACGAGCGTGAGCACGAGACGGCTCAGGTCACGCTCGACCGTGTCGGGATCGGCGGCGACGCGCCAGCGCGGCGTGTCCATCTACAGGCTCCCTTCGAGCTCGTCGGCCGACACGAGCAGCGTGCGCAGCGAGATGTGCACCAGGTCGATGTCGGCGATCGACAACACCAGGTCGCCGGTCACCACGACGCCGCCTGCCAGCAGCCGGTCCAGGAGGTCCACGAGGGCCACGCGCTCGGGCGGCAGCTCCTCGCAGGCCACCACGTCGCGTCTCATGCCGGCTCCATGACCGTGAACGAGTACGGCGCCCAGGGGCCGGTCACCCTGATCTCCACCCCGTCGCCGCCGAGCTCCCCCGCCCGCACGGCGAACTCCTCGGCCCGGCCCTCGTCCACCAGGTACGCGCCGTTCAGCAACATCACGTCGTCGCGGCCCGACAGGCGCGGGTCCTGGGCGCGGTGCCGGTGCCCGGCGGCGGCGAGCGCGGCCAGCTCCCGGTGAATGTGGTCGGCACGCTGCAGCGCCTGCCTGCGGGCCTGCTCCCGCCCGCGCAGGGTGGCCCTGCGGCGCTGCAGGTACGCGGTCCCCGGCCGCCCGGCCTGCCGGTCGCCCTCGCACGCCCGGCCGCCGCCGCGCGTCTCCTCCGCGTTCACCGGCTCCTCGCGCGGGCTCGCGTACGCCTTGACGCCCCACTCGCGCCGACCCGTGACGTGCGCGAGCACCTCGGTGAAGGCGGCCGAGCGCCGCTCCAGCAGCTCCACCACCTGGTCGTCGTCGCCGTACACCGTGACGAGCCTGACCGGCGCCGTCGTCGTGGCCGCCGCCACGGAGTCCACGACGCGGTGGTGCGCGCGGGCCGTCTCCGCCAGCCAGTCCAGATCCTCCAGCGAACGCCGCAGCGGCTCCTCGCCGAACTGCTCCAGCGGCACCGAGCTCACGTACGCCACCAACCCGGCGCCGGCGACGGTCCGCACGGCGGCGCCGGCCACGCCGGGAGGGCAGGGCAGCGGCTCGCGCGCGACCGCGTACAGGTAGGTCAGCTCAGACATCGGCGTCGTCCCTGCCCTCGACGGCGGCCAGGCGGCGGCGCAGGCGGCGGTTCTCCGCCACCAGCTCCCGGTCCCGCCCCGACAGGTAGGGGTCGTGCTCCCACCAGTCGATGCCCAGTTCCCTGGCTGTGTCGACGGAGGCGATCAGGAGCCGTAGCTTGATCGTGAGCAGCTCGATGTCCAGCAGGTTCACCCGGATGTCTCCGGCGATCACCACGCCGCGGTCGAGCACGCGCTCCAGGATGTCGCCGAGGTTGGCGGGCTCCCGGTTCGCGGGCCCCGCGCCGTACGAGGGCCGGACCACCGGTCCGGACGGTGAGATTCTGTCCATCTCACAACGCCTCGCCCGAATCGGCGTTCGCCCGCTTGTATCGCCGTAGCCTCCTATAGGACAGCAATCTTCCCTCCTCATCGATCTGAGCCTGGTAAATGGCGAGGATGTCGCCGGATGAGGGGATGCGCCGGTCCTCGACGATCTCGACGTTGACCAGCCAGCCTTCTTCGGCCGGTTGCACCGACGTGATGCCCTCGACCTCTTTCGCGGTGAGGTCGGCGATGTGCCGCAGACCGACCCCGCCGGCCGTCACGGCGTTCAGCTCCTCCGTGACGGTCTCTTCCCTGGTGGCCATGCTCACCTCCCTGTCGCCTGACGCAGAATGCTTTCGACCGCTTCGCGTTCTTCCTCTTCGGAGATCGTCCCGGCCTGCCTGGCCGCCTCGATCTCCTCCAGCCGCCTCCGTACGGCGGCGGGGTTTCGCAGCTCTCGGTCGATCTGCTCCTGGATCAGCTCGCCCAGCCGCATCAGAGTGCGCACCGGCGCCAGCGGCCAGGTGAAGATGCTGCTCACCAGGCCCATGGCTGTTCACCTCCTACGCCTGGGCGATGACGAAGTCGTACGGCGCCATCGGGCCGAGCAACCGCAGGTCCACGCGGCCCGTCCAGCGCTCGCCGAACTCCTGCAACGCCCGTTCCAGGCCCTTCTGGTCATCCACCTTGGCGAGCAGGGCCACGTGCACGGCGTCCCACTCGTGGGTCGGCTCCCGCAGCGACGCCTGGGCGTAGTGCCCGGACAGGCCGTCGAGCAGCATGCGGGTGTCCATGTCGCGCTTGGCCTCGACCGAGGCCGTGATGATCTCGCCGAGCCTGATGCGCTCGTTCCTCGTGGCGTCCTCCGACCGGCCCCTGAGTGCCTCGCGCAGGCTCTGCGCCTCCGGGCTCTCGGCGAGGATCTCGGTGAGCACGGCCTGCTCGGCGTAGCGGCCCTTGACGACGTACTCGGCCATGCCCCTGAGCTCGCCGAGGGCGGAGAGGAAGTCGTCGTGGTGCGGCTCCAGCAGCTCCTGCACCACGGCGTCCGCGTTGGTGAGCACCGCGCCGAACCGGAACGGGAGCACCGGCCCCCTCGCCACCACGGTGTCGAGCACGCCTTCGTGGGCCAGGAAGTCACCGGGCCGGCCCAGGGGCTCCTCCACGTTGACGTCGCTCACGACGGCCGCGATCTCGCCGTGCTCGACGAGCTTGACCTTGCCCGCCGGGTCGCCCAGCCCCCGCTGGCCGGAGTCCAGCCGGGTGTCGGCGGGCACGATGCCGTAGACGTAGCAGCCCAGGTTCTGGGTCTTGCGCGTGCCCTGCTTGGGCACGGAGGCTCCGGAGACCTTCGTCGAGCGTCCCATGCTCACCCTTCCTCTCGCTTCGGCCGGATCTTCCGCTTGGGCGGCCCTGACTCGCGCTCCACGGTCATCTCCGGCTCCTCCGCGGCGCTCTCCGCCTCGGCCGCGGGGTCACGCTGCTTCTGCGTGAGCTCCTGCAGCGTGTCGCCCGCGGTCTCCACCACGCCCTGGATGACCTCTTTGGTGGCGTCCTGGCTGGGGACGCCCTTCGCGTCCTTGATGACGTCGGGCAGGCCCTTCTCGCTCTTGGACATGTCGAGCCTGTTGGCGGCCTCGGCGAAACGCAGGTAGGTGTCGACGCTGGCCACGACGACGCGGGCGTCGATGGTCAGGATCTCGATCCCGACGAGCGACACCCGGACGTAGGCGTCGATCACGAGGCCCTTGTCCAGGATCGAGTCGATCACGTCGGCCAGACCCGTGGGGCCGCCTCGCCCGCCCATTTGCCCGGCTGCTGCCGCCGGCTGCACAGATGTCATGTGGTTCCCCCCTTACCTCAGCGAGCGTGCCCGTGAAAAAAGGACAGGGAACCACATAGAGCTAAAAATCCGACAGATTTGACATACATAGAGGCACCGGTCGATCACGAGCCGCAATCTTGAGGCGCCGGGGAGTTTGGCTCAGGTGCTGGCGCGGACGGCCAGAAGAGGCGTCAGGAGGGTGGAGTCGGGCACCGTACGGCCCTCCAGCTTCTCCATCACCAGCCGGACCGCCTCCCTGCCCACCTCCTCGGCCGGGATCAGCACGGACGTGAGCGGCGGGCCGGCCCGCTCGGCCACGTCGTCGGGGCAGATCGCCACCACGGCCACGTCGTCCGGCACCCGGCGGCCGAGCTGGCGCAGCGCGGCCAGCACGTGGCTCACCGCGGCCTCGTTGTGCACCACCAGACCGGACAGCCCCGGACGGTCGAGCAGCAGGTCGCGCACGGTCTCGTACACCTCGTCGAACGTCTCCTCGCAGGGCAGCGCGACCCCCTTGAGCCCGTGGTCGTCCAGCGACTCCACGAAACCCTCCCGGGTGCGGGTGGCGAAGCCGGTGCCCCGGTCGTACACCACCGAGGGGGCCCCGAGCAGCGCGATCTCCTCGTGCCCCCGTTCGGCCAGGTGCGCCACGCAGCGCGCGCCGGCGGCGGCGAAGTCGAGGTCCACGCAGGTCAGCCCGGCCGGCTCGGCGGGGAAGCCGATGAGCACGCTGGGCTCGGGCAGCTCGCGCAGCAGGGGCACCCGGCGGTCGTCCAGCTCCACGTCCATCAGCACCAGCGCGTCCACCAGCGCGCTCGCGGCCACCCGGCGGATGCCCTCGGTGCCCTCGTCCGCGGTCAGCAGCAGCACGTCGTGGTCGAAGCGGCGGGCGGCCGTGACGACCGCGCTGGCGAAGCGCATCAGCACCGGCACGTGCATGCCCGCGCGCAGCGGCAGCACCAGCGCGATCACGTTCGAGCGCTTGCTGGCCAGGGCGCGGGCGCCGGCGTTGGGGTGGTAGCCGAGCGCGCTGATGCTGTCGAGCACGCGCCGCCTGGTGTCGGCGGAGATCGTCCGCTTGCCGCTGAGCACGTACGAGACCGTGCTCACGGCCACGCCCGCGTGCTTGGCGACCTGGGCGATCGTGACCGTGCGCCCGCTCAAGCCCCGGCTCCGAAGTCGGCGGCCGTCAGGGTCACACCCTCGTTCTCGAAGACCACGAAGAGATCGTGCACCCCGTCCACGCCCGAGAGCGATGCCGTGACGGCGTGATAGTCGTACCTCTCGGTCCTCGGCACCGGGAACGCGGCCACCGGCCTGCCGTAGAGAGGGTCGCCGAGCCGGATGGTGATCATGCCGCCCTCGGTGCTGCCCGCCGTGGCCACGCACGTCGTCGTGCCGGTCAGGTCCACCTGGCGGAACAGGATCCAGGCGCCCTCGGCGTCGGAGCGCACCGCGTCGCCGTCCTGCCTGGTCTCGTCCACGAACGTGATCGCGTCGTACTCGTCGTGGTCGGCCGCGCGCAGCAGCCCCGACTGCGGCGGGACGACCTCGCCCTCGACCTCGAAGCAGGCGCTCAGCCGCAGGTCGGTGGCGCTGCGGCCGACCATGAGCCGGTGCGGCGCGCGCTCCACGACGAACCGGCCCCTGGTGACGTCCCAGAACGCCAGGTCCGCGACCGGCAGGCGGAGCTCGACGGCCCGGCTCTCGCCCGGTTCCAGGCGCACCTTCTCGAACCCGCGCAGGCGGCGCAGCGGCTGCTTGACCCGCGAGCGCTGCTGGTGGGTGTAGAACTGGACGACCTCGACGCCGGGCCGCGAGCCCGTGTTCGTCACCGTGACGTCGGCCTCCAGCACGTCGCCCGCCAGGCGGACGCGCAGGCCGGCGTAGTCGAACGTGGTGTAGCTGAGGCCGTGGCCGAAGGGGTGCAGGGGCACGCCGCGGAAGTACTGGTAGGTGGCGTCGGAGGCGATGATGTCGTAGTCGAGCAGGTCGGGCAGCTCCTGCTCGGAGCGGTACCACGTCTGGGTGAGGCGGCCCTCGGGGTCGGCGTCGCCGAACAGCACCTCCGCCAGGGCGTGGCCGTACTCCTGGCCGCCGTGCGCCGACCAGAGCACGGCGGGCAGCTCGCCCTCGGTCCAGGTGAGCGGGTAGCCACTGGTGATGACCATGACGGTGCGCGGGTTCGCCTTGCGCACGGCGCGCACCACGGCGTCCTGGGCGGAGGCCAGGGCCAGCGTCATGCGGTCCTCGGTCTCGCGGCCGTTGACGAGGGGGTGGTCGCCGACCACCACGACCGCCACGTCGGCCTCGGCGGCCAGGCGGGCGGCCTCGTCGGTGCCGCTCCTGACCACGTCCATGGCCAGCCAGGCGGCCTGGTCGGCGTCGTCCACCAGGCGCAGCACGCCGTCCTCCGCCACGCCGACGTAGCAGCCGGTCGAGATGTGGCGCAGCGCGAGCGTGCCGCGCGGGCGCTCCTCCATGCGGAACGTCTGGCGCACCTCCCACCCGTTCGGCCCCGGCTGGTCGTTGACCAGCGTCGTCCCGTCCGCCGACACGAACCGGCCGGTGGTCACGGCCCGCAGCGCGTACGCGCCGCCGCCCCAGTCGAACAGGTCGAACAGCCCCGGCTCCGCGGCGCCCGCGCGCAGCGGCCCGCCGGCGGGGTCGGCCGTGACGGGCCCCGCGTCGGCGGTCAGCGTCACCCGGTCCACGGCCTCGCAGAACGTGGTCGCGCACCTCTCCTCCAGGCCCGCGCGGGCGGTGACGGCGTACGGGAGGGTGCCGCTGTACCAGTCCTCCATGAGCGTGTCGCCGAGCTGCCCGATCACCGCGATCCGCGTCACGTCCGCGAGCGGCAGCAGGCCGTCGTTCTCCAGCAGCACGAACGAGCGCCGCGCCGCCTCCCTGGCCAGTGCCTGGTGCTCGGGGCAGTTGACCACGTTGTCGTTGATGTCGTCGTACGGCGTCGCCGGGTCGAACTCGCCCAGCCGGAACCGGATCGACAACGTGTGCCGCACGGCCGCGTCGACGTCCTCCTCGGCCAGCAGGCCCTGGGCGAGTGCGTCCCGCAGGTGCCCGAGCGTGGTCTGCGAGCGGTCGTCGTCCTGGGTGAAGCTGTCGAGCCCCGCCCTGACGGCGTGCGCGTACGCCTCGGGCAGCGAGTCGTGGTAGCCCTGCAGCGCGGTGAGGTTGCCGGGCGCGTAGGCGTCGCTGACCACCAGCAGGTCGTCCGGCGCCCAGGCGCGCAACGCCCGCCCGATCAGCGGGCTGAGGTGCGCGGGGCGGCCGTTGACCAGGTTGTACGACGGCATCACGGCCACCGCCGCGCCCGACTCGATGGGCCCGCGGAAGGCCGGCAGCTCGTACTCGTGCAGCACCCTGGGCGGCAGGTTGCTGGAGGTGGTGCAGCGGTCGGTCTCGTTGTTGTAGGCCAGGAAGTGCTTGAGGGTCGGGGCCGTCTTGAGGATTTCGGGAGCGCTCCCACGAAGCCCAGAGGCGTAGGCGGTGGCCATGACCGAGGTCAGCCACGGATCCTCGGAGTACCCCTCCTCGTTGCGCCCCCACCGCGGGTCGCGCAGCGGGTTCACCACGGGCGCCCACACGTTGAGCCCCGCCCCGGCGGGGTCCTTGTGGTGGAAGGCCAGCACCTCGTCGCCCGTCGCCTCGCCGACCCTGCGGACCAGGTCGCGGTCCCAGGTCGAGGCCAGCCCGACGGCCTGCGGGAAGACGGTGGCCGGGCCGAGCCAGGCCAGGCCGTGCAGCGCCTCGGTGCCCGTGCGGAACGCGCCGAGCCCCAGCCGCTCGACCGGCGCCTGGTACTGGTGCAGCAGGCCCACCTTCTCCTCGAGCGTGAGCCTGCTCATCAGGTCGTCGATCCGGTCTCGAAGCGGGGCCGATGGGTCGCGGAAGGGGGGTTGTTGCATGATCATCCCTCTGAGAGTGTCGAAGCGCTTCGACGACCGGCCTGGGGAAGTTACGCGGACATTTCGGTGGGTTGACTGAAGGGTGCACGTCCCCGTGACCAAGGTCAAGGGATTCGCGACAATCCCCCCGGCAACTTTCCCGAATCGACGGAGTCGAGAACCCTGGCCGCACCCCCGAGCGCGGCGGCGTCGTACCCCAGCGTCGAGGCCACGACCTGCAGCCCTCCGGCCTCGGCGGCGATCACGCGGGAGCCGACCTCCTCGTGCACGCCCGGCAGCAGCCACGGCGCCAGCGGCACGTAGTAACCGCCGAGGATCACCACCTCGGGGTTGAGCAGGTTCGCCAGGATCGACACGCCCCTGCCCAGGCTCCGGCCCACCTCGGCGAGCGTGCCGAGGGTGCCGGCGTCACCGGCCCGCGCCAGGCGCACGACCTCCTCGATCTCGATCTGGATCTCCGCCGGCGACGGGTCCCTGCGCAGCACGGCGCCGATGCCCGCCATGGCCTCCAGGCAGCCGCGCCGGCCGCAGCGGCAGACGGGGCCCTCGGGGTCGAGCTGGACGTGGCCGATCTCGCCGCTGTAGCCGCGCCCGCCGCGCCGCAGCCGCCCGTCGAGGATGACGCCGGCCCCCACGCCCAGCTCACCGGTGAGATACACCAGGTCGGACGCGCCCGCGTGCGCGCCGAAGCGCTGCTCGGCCAGGGCGCCGAGGTTGGCGTCGTTGTCGACCTGGATGGGGAAGCCCGGGTCGCGCAGCGCCTTGGCCAGATCGCCGCCGAGGTCGGCGTCGCGCCAGCCGAGGTTGGGCGCGATGCGCACGGTGCCCTGCACGTCGATCAGCCCCGGCACGGCCACGGCCAGGCCGAGCACCTGGCGCTCCTCCTTGGCCATGCGGCTCACCACGCGCCTGATGATCGCGCCGACGCCCGCCACGCCCTGGCTGACCGACTCGCCCCCCGAGAACGAGCGCCGCCACGTCAGCAGCCGCTCCCCCGCCAGGTCGGTGGCCACCGCCGACACGGTGTCGACGTTGATCTCGACGCCGATGGCGGCGTACGGGGAGCCGTCGAGCACGAGCATCGTGGCCGGCCTGCCGACGCGGTTCTCCGTGAGCCCGGTCTCGCGGACCAGCCGGCGGTCGATGAGGTCGGCGACCAGGCTGGAGACCGTCGCCTTGTTCAGCCCGGTGGAGGCCGCGATGTCGGCGCGCGAGCAGGGCGCGTGCTCGCGTACGAACCGCAGCACGACCGCGAGATTGGTGGCCCGTACGTCGGCGAAGTCGGCCGGCTGAGGGCCGGTCGTAGAAGTGATCAATATCAGCCCCGTTCCCGCCAAGAGATGACCCCAGCATGCCGCATCGCTGGCTCCCTTCACCAACCTGTGACCACCGAGCTCACTTGTGGGTGCCGTCACAGTCTACTAATTTGTTTGGCCGGAATACCAACTAATTTCTGTAGGCCATCCCCACTCGGAGAAGGGAGCGAGCCATGCCCATGTCCACGACTCGCCGCGGGTTCCTCGGCCTGGTCGGTGCGAGCGTTCTGGTGGCGGGCTGCGCCGAGAAGAGACAGGTGTCCAAGGGCACGGCCGTGGCGGCCGACAAGCTCAAGAGCCTGGTCCCCAACAGGATCCCGTTCGAGATCTCCGGGCTCAAGCCCGACCTGGCCGGCAGCGAGTTCGTCCAGCCCGGCTTCCTGACCCGCCCCGCGCAGATGGTGCAGGCCGTCACCACCCCGCCGCTCACCAGCGGCAAGGAGGTGACCGCGATGACGCCGCTGTGGGGCACGGTGCCGCCCGGCCTCGGCGACAACTCCTACTACGAGGAGGTCAACAAGCGCCTCGGGGGCGTCGTCCGCTTCAACATCTCCGACGGCAACACCTACGGGCAGAAGCTCAGCACCGTCCTGGCCAGCGGCGACGTGCCCGAGATGGTCATGGTTCCGCAGTGGGAGCTGATCAAGATCGGCCACTTCACCGAGGCCGCCAACAAGCTCTTCGCCGACCTGTCCCCCTACCTGGCCGGGGACAAGGCCAAGGAGTTCCCGCTGCTGGCCAACTACGACACCGCCGCCTGGCAGTACGGCGTCTTCGGCGGCATCCTCCAGGGCATCCCCTGGCAGAACGACCCGTACCCGTTCGCGACCTTCGTCCGCCAGGACATCATGACGGAGCTCGGCCTGGAGCACCCCAAGAGCGCCGACGACCTGGTCGCGCTCGGCAAGGCCATCACCGACGAGAAGAAGAAGCGCTGGGCGTTCGGCGGCGGCATGGAGCAGGAGCTCCAGCGGGCCTTCGGCGCGCCGCGCGAGTGGCGCAAGAAGGGCGACGGCACGCTCGTCTACAAGTACGAGACCGAGGAGTGGGCCGCCCACATCGAGTTCCTCACCAAGCTCTTCGAGGCCGGCTACGTGCACCCGGACATCGTGGCCAACAAGGACGCCGACAACAAGGCCATCTTCGGCAGCGGCGAGATGGTCGTCTACCGCGACGGCCTCGGCGCCTGGCACGAGGCCCTCGGCCGCTTCCAGGCCGACAACCCGAAGTTCGACATGCAGATCGTCGACCCGTACCCGGCGCACGCCGGCGGCACGCCCATCATGTGGCGCAACGAGCCCGCCAGCATGTTCGTCTTCATCAAGAAGGGCCTCGGCGACGCCCGCACCCGCGAGCTGCTCGCGCTGTCGAACTGGGCCTCCGCGCCCTTCGGCACCCAGGAGTACGAGCTGTGCTACAACGGCGTCGAGGGCAAGCACTACACGGTCGAGGACGGCAAGGTCAAGCAGACCGCGCTCGGCCGTAAGGAGGTCGCGCCCACCTACCTGTTCCTGTCGGGCCGGCCCAACGCCAACTCGATGAGCCAGTACGAAGGTCTCGTCCAGGCCTCGTGGGACTGGCAGACCAAGGCGTCCAAGATCCTGGAGAACGACCCGTTCGTGGGCATCCGCGTGGAGACGCCGTCCAAGATGGCCAGCCTGACCACCCCCACCGAGGACAAGATGCAGGAGATCTTCCGCGGCAAGCGCCCGGTCTCCGAGTGGCCCAAGATCCTCAAGGAGTGGCAGGAGCAGGGCGGCAACGAGGCGCGCGAGTTCTACATGAAAGTCGCGCGCGAGAACGGCAGGCTTTGAGGAGCTCTTCATGAACGTGATGAGGGGCCTCCCGTGGGCGTCGTGACGACCCGGCGGCGCTCCCCCGGACGCACCGCACCCCCGTCGACCGGCACCAAGCCCCCCGACCTGACCTGGCGGGCCAAGCTCCGCAGGGACTGGCCCCTGCTGGTGATGAACCTGCCGATGTTGCTGATCGTCGTGGCCTTCTGGTGGGTCCCGGCGCTCGGCAACGTCATCGCCTTCCAGGACTACAACCCGTACACCGACGGCATCCTCGGCAGCCCGATCATCGGCTTCACCAACTTCGCGCTGCTCTTCCAGGACCCGCAGTTCATCCGCGCCATCACCAACACCCTGTCGATCACCGCCTTCCAGCTCGTCTTCTACTTCCCCGTGCCGATCATGCTGGCGCTGCTGCTCAACAGCATCGTCTCGGCCAGGCTGAGGGCGTTCGTGCAGGGCGTGGTCTACATGCCGTTCTTCTTCTCCTGGGTGCTGGTCATCGCCGTCTTCCAGCAGATGTTCGGCGGCGCCGGCCTGCTGGCGCAGACCCTGCGGCAGAACGGCTACGAGGGCGTCGACCTGATGACGAACTCCGACACGTTCATCCTGCTGCTCACCTCCCAGACCATCTGGAAGGACGCCGGCTGGGGCGCGATCATCTTCCTGGCCGCCCTCAGCACCATCGACCCCAACCTGTACGAGGCCGCCGCCGTGGACGGCGCCCGCAGGTGGCGGCGCATGTGGCACATCACGCTGCCCGGGCTGCGCCCCGTGATCGTGCTGCTGCTGATCCTGCGCCTCGGCGACGCCCTGAACGTCGGCTTCGAACAGTTCATGCTGCAACGCAGCGCCGTCGGGAGCGAGGCGTCCGAGGTCTTCGACACGTTCGTGTACTGGTCGGGCATCCGCACCGGGGACCTCGGGTACGGGGCGGCGGCCGGGCTGTTCAAGGGCGTCGTGGGGCTGCTGCTCATCATCGCGGCCAACCGGGTGGCGCACGCGTTCGGCGAACGAGGGGTGTATTCGAGATCATGACCACGCTGACCTCGCGGAAACCCTCGCGGCTGGCG
Organism: Nonomuraea thailandensis; assembly: GCF_024172165.1. Taxonomy (GTDB): domain Bacteria; phylum Actinomycetota; class Actinomycetes; order Streptosporangiales; family Streptosporangiaceae; genus Nonomuraea; species Nonomuraea thailandensis. The sequence continues at coordinate 8,897,415 of NZ_JAMZEB010000002.1, forward strand.
CCGTGGGAGGAGCGTCCTTCACCGGCCGGGCAGCTCGGCAAGGGCACCCTGCTCGCCGTGATCCTCGTCGCCGTGCTCGGGCCCCTCTACACGATCGTGCTGACCAGCCTGAGCTCCTCCGCCACCGTCACCCGCGCCGGCGGGCTCGTGCTGGTGCCCGACGGGATCACGTTCGAGGCGTACCGGCAGATCTTCTCCGACACGGTGGTCAGCCGGGCGGTGATGGTCAGCACCGGCGTCACCGTGGTCGGCACGCTGATCAGCGCCGGGGTGAGCATCCTGGGGGCGTACTCGCTGTCGCGGCCCGGCTCGTTCCTGCACCGGCCGCTGCTGTTCAGCGTGCTGCTGATGTTCGTCTTCTTCCCCGGGATCATCCCCGTGTACCTGATGGTCAGCGGGCTGGGGCTGAAGGACAGCTACTGGTCGCTGATCCTGCCGACGGCCGTGTCGGCGTTCAACGTGGTGGTGCTGCGGTCGTTCTTCATGAACATCCCGCAGGAGATCCTGGACAGCGCCCGGATCGACGGGGCCGGGGAGTTCCGCATCCTGTTCCGCATCGTGCTGCCGATGTCGAAGGCGGTCACGGCCGTGGTGGCGATGTTCTACGCGGTCGGGTACTGGAACGCCTGGTTCAACGCGATGCTGTACATGGACGACACCCGCAAATGGCCCCTGGCCCTCATCCTCCGCCAGTACGTGGTGGACTCCAACCCCCTGCCGGCGGCCACGGCCGGCGTCACCGGAGACGCACCCCCCACCCTGGCGATCAAGATGGCCATCGTGGTGATCGCCGTCATCCCCGCGCTCATCATGTACCCGCTGGTCCAGCGCCACTTCACCAAGGGCGTCATCGTGGGCGCCATCAAGGGCTGATCCCAGCCCCGGGCCCGCGGCGCCGCCACGAGCCCGGGGCGGGAGGGCCTTCCAGCCCGCCCCGTGGGGGTCTAGCAAGCCATCCGGAGCGCCTCGTCGGCGACGCGGCTGTCGTCCAGCGTCTCGACGCCGCACTGCGCCGTTCCCCTGATGTCGTCGTCCTGCCAGGAAGTGGCATGCCCCGAGCCGAGCCGCTTCCCATCGCACTCCACGACGAAGTCGGCGTCCACCAGGCGAGGCGTCACCTGATAGAGGACGAACCGTCCCGCGCCGCCGAAGGAGGTCTCACCACGAGAGACCTCGGACGGGTACGTCCGGCCGATCGGCACCAACGCGTGGCCGACCCGCGTGCGCAACGACGCGATCGCCGCATGCGGCTTGTCCAGCTTCACCCCGGTGACCTGCGCGACGCCCGACTTCACCACCCGCATGGCCGGGACCCACTTCTCGCCCTTCGCCAACGTCTTCGCCTCGGAGACCGCGGTGAGCATGTCACGGTCCTGAACATCGGACCAGGTGAAGGTGCAGGTTTCCTGGGAAACGGCGGCTGTGGCGCTACAGGCGGACGAACAGATGAGGATGCCGGACCCGGCGATGGCCACAGTAGCGATCTTCAACATGACTTGTAGGACGCGAAGGAGGTCGAGGAGGTTCCCGGCGACGCCCGTGAGCGCCGCCCTCGCCGGCTCGGCACGGCACGGGCTCTCACCCGCCGGTTCTGCGGTGAGCGGCCCATCCGAGGACGGCGTACCAGGCCAGGACCCAGGTGAGCCACAGGCGCTGGGTCAGGCCGGCGACGCCTTCACCGTCGGCCGTGGTCGCCTCGTCGAAGGTGCCGAAGAAGACCGCCATGAGGATCAGCGTGATCGGCGTGGCCACGTAGAGCAGCAGATTCGCCAGGCGCCGGGCGGAGACGTCGCGCAGGAACAGGCCGACGGCCACGAAGGTCAGGACCGGTAGCTGGAAGGCCAGCGCCACGCCGGCGAAGTGCGGCCCGGGCGCTTCGAGATCGAACAGTCCGATGAGCGCCAGGCCGATCGGTACGAGGCCGAGGCCGATCGCGGCCGGCACCCGTACGATCGCGTGTCCTGCCCCGAAGGCCCGGAAGAAGCCGAGGAAGCCGGCCCCGAGCAGCAGCCCGCTGAGGACGAACGCGGTGTTCATGTACGGGGCGGTCTCGCCCATGCCCAGCCCGCTGATGGGCTGGGTGAGGTTGGAATAGGGCGCGATGCGGTCGCCGCCGATGGTGTACCCGTCGCTGACGAAGCTGAGCACGATCCAGGCAACGGTGAACAGAACGGCGCCGGCTGCCGTACCCAGCGCGAGCCGGCCCCAGAGGGCGGTTCGCGAAGTGACGGTGGCGGCTGGGGCGGTGTTGGCGGTGGACATCAGGCTCCTCTCACTCCCCCGTGTCGCGATTAAGAAGAGGATCAAGGACGGCACCCGGAGCTGGATAGGACAAATCACGCCAACTGGGTGGTAAACCGCGCCACGGTGCTGCCACGCTTGCCCTGTGGACGGGTTAGATCTCGCACTTCTTCCCAGACTCATCATCAGCGGGTCCGGCCTCGACCCCGAGCCGATAGCACGGCAGGCCGGCATTCCCGTGTGGGCGCTGGGCACCGATCACGCAAGGATCACCGGCGACTGCTATCTGCGAGCATGGGAGCTCGTCGAGCACGGCGCGGAACGTCGCGACATCGCCCTGTTGATCGCCGACGGCTACGTGGTCGGCGCGCTCGGCCTCTACGACTACCTGTTCATCACCGCGCCCACCCTCTGGGACGGCATGGCCGCCACCGGCACCTACATGAACACCATCAGCACGAACTGGCGGTTCGAGCCCGCCGAGGAGACCGAGCAGGACATCTCCTTCACCGTCCATCTCAACACCGGCGCGGGGCGCGGCGCCGACCTGGCCATGCAGTTCGGGATCGCCGGCGCCTTCGCCCGCGCCCGCACGGCCACCGGTCGTCCCGTCAACCCGGTGCGGGTCGCCTTCCGGCAGCCCGCGCCGCGGCGCCACGACGCGTTCCACGCGTTCTTCCAGACCGACCGGGTGGACTTCGGCGCCGCGGCCGACACCGTCACGATGCGCAAGTCCGACCTGCAGCTGCCCCTCCTCGGGGCCGATTCGCTCCTGGCGTCGATCCTGCGCCACCAGGCCGAGCACCTTCCGCCCCTGCCGGTGAGGACCACCTGGCTGGACGAGTTCCGCCGGCTCCTACGGGACTCGCTGGTGACGGGCCCCACCATCGACGCCGTCGCGGCGCGTCTGGCGACCAGCCCGCGCACCCTGCAACGGCGGCTCGCCGCCCACGGCACCACCTGGCGGGCAGAGCTCGATCGCGTACGGCGAGCGGAGTACCACCGCATGCGGCCCGCCGCCCTCAACAGCCTCGCGCGGCGTCTCGGCTACTCGGACGCGCGCTCGCTCTCCCGCGCGAACCGCCGCTGGCAGACCGGATAGGCCTCGCCTACTCGGACCCGATGCCCTCCGCTCCGTGGTCATCGGCGCCATCGGCCCTGAGCCCTGATCCGGCGACCAGGGCGTCCCCGAGTTCCGAGCGCAGGTACAGGACCGAGCGGCCGTGGCGGGCGCTGGCCAGGAGACCGGCGGCGCGCAGGGTGCGCAGATGCTGGTTGACGGCGGAGGTGGTGACGCCCAGACGGCCGGACAGCTCGGTCGAGGAGGCGGGGGTTTCGAGCATGGCGAGCAGCCCTGCCCGGGTGGCGCCCAGCAGGTCGGTGAGCACCCCTGGGGAATGACGGGGCTCCGGTTGCCAGAGCGTGCCGACGCCGCGGGTGCCGTACATGATCAATGGGGGCTCGGACGGGGAGATGGGGACGGTGGCGGCCCGGGTGAAGAGGGTCGGGACCAGGGTGAGGCCCTCTCCGCTGGTGGAGCGCCGGTAGCGGGCGTCGCTGACCAGCCGCATGCGTACGACGCCGTCCTTCAGCTGCACGCGCTCGCTGAGGTCGGCGAACATCGCGGCCAGGCCATGTGCCGAGATGACCTGGCCCCGGTACACCACGTCGGCCTGCAGGACCGCGCGCATCCTGGGCCACCAGGGCGCGAAGCAGGTGCGCCAGTAGACCCGGAGCGCGTCCAGGATGCGAGCCGACGGGTCGCCCCGCAGCGGCTCGGGGAGCCGGGGATGGAGGGCGCGCAGATCGCCGAGCACCCGGTCCGCCGGTACCCGGGCGACGGCTTCCAGCTCGTCGTCGATGCGGGTGAGCGGGGCGTGCGGGCGGGGTGACAGGTAGTCCGGTGTCCACATGTCGTCGTTGGTGAGCGCCCGCAGCAAGGGCAGGTCCAGCGTGGATCGGGCCCGCTCCGTGCGGCTCAGCCAGGGCAGGTGCGCGGGATAGCGCCCGGGCTCGCGGAACGTGCGCAACGACAGCGTGAGCTCGTTGAGCGGCGAGATGGCGAAGCGGACGTCGGCCACGTCCATCCCCGCGAGTTCGTACTCCACCAGCCCGGCCATGAAGCTATACGCTACATCAATTGGTGACAAAGGCCGTATTACGGGATAAAGGTCCGCGTGCTCCAGACCTTCTTTCCCCAGGACCGCGTCGCCCGCTCGCTGACCCTCAGCACGATGGCGTTCGCGCTCTCCAGCGGCGTCTTCTACACCGTCAGCACGCTGTACTTCACGCTCGTCATCGGGCTCGGCGCGACGACGGTGGGTCTGGGGCTGGGCATCGCGGGCGGCACCGGGGTGCTGGCCGCGTACGCGGGAGGATGGCTGGCCGACCGGGTCGGCGCGCACCACGTCCAGACGGTGGCGACGGGGCTCAACGGGGTCGCGCTGCTCGCCTACACGTTCGTCTCGGACGCCGTCATGTTCACCCTGATCGCCTGCCTGGCCGTGATCATGCGTTCGGCCGGCTCCTCGTCGAAGCAGGCGATGCTGGCGCGCTGGTACACCGGCCCCGAGCGGGTCGAGGTCCGGGCCCGGATGCGTGTGGTCACGAACGTCTTCATCGGCCTGGGCACGGTGGCCGCCGCGGCGGCGCTCCTGATCGGCACCGCGGCGGCGTACCGGGTGGCGGTGTCCGCCGCCGGCGTCCTGCTGCTGGCGGCCACCGTGCCGCTGGCCGGGCTCGGGCGTCGGGTGCCGGAGCTCGCCGCCAGGATGACCGCCGTCAGGCAGCGCGCCGCGTCCACCGGCCCCTCGCCGCTCAGGGACCGTACGTACCTCGCGAGCGTCGCCTGCAACACCGTGATGGCCGTGCAGTTCGGCCTGATGACCGTCGGCGTGCCGCTCTGGGTCGCCACCACCGGCGCGCCCACCGCGATCGTCTCCGTGCTGCTCGTCCTCAACACCGCGGTCGTGGCCGCGCTCCAGGTACGGGTCTCGCGCGGCACCGACGACGTGCGCACGGCCGGGCTCACGGTCAGGCGCGCGTCGTGGCTGCTCGCGATCGCCTGCGGGCTGTACGCCCTGGCCGGCTACGGGAACGTGATCGTCGCCTGCGCGCTGTTCGTCCTGGCCGCGTTCGCCCACACCATGGGGGAGATCCTGGGCGAGGCGGGAGGCTGGGGCATGGCGTTCGAACTGGCCGACCAGCGCAGCGCCGGCGCCTATCAGGGGCTCAGCCAGACCGGCTACGCGATCGCCGCCATGTTCTCCCCGATCCTCGCCACCACCGTCGTCGAACACGGCACCGTGGGCTGGGCCTGCCTGGCCGTTCTCTTCGTCCTGGCCGGCACGGGCGCCGCCGCGGTGGCCCGGCGCCCGGCCGGCCTCGTCCATGAACCGGCTCGCTAACGCTCCTCGCCGCGGGGCGGTCGTGGCGGCCGGCTGTGCGACGATGCCGATCCGGCGGCTACGCGCGAGGGGAGGACGTCCAGGCGGTGACGTCCACGTCCCGGGAGGTGACGGTCTCGGAGAGCACCACCGCCGTCGTCGCGTCGCCCAGCTCGCTCAACTGCTCGATGACCTGCTCCAGATGCGCGGCGTCGCGGACGGCGATCGCCAGCTCGTAGCAGTTCTCCCCGGTGACGTGCACGCAGGACAGCACGTGGCCCATGGCGAGCAACCGTTCCCTGAGCCGTCCGGCGCCTTTGGCCGTGCGCTGGCGGGGGCGCGGGGAGACGCGGGCCTGCAACCCGAGCGCGAGCCGGCCGAGGTCCACGTGCGCGCCGTACCCGGTGATCACGCCGAGCTCCTCCAGCCGCCGCACCCGCTCGGCGACGGCCGGCCTGCTGAGGCTGACCCGGCGGCCGAGCTCGGCGTGGCCGATCCGCGCGTCACCGGTCAGCTCGCGGACGATCCGCAGGTCAACGGCGCCCATCGACGATTCGGCGGCTGACATCCCGAGACACCTCCTGATCGCAGCCGCGGCGTCTCGACCGTGGGGCTGTGCGCGGTGCTGGCCGCCCGCCGGGCGGGCGCCGCCCGCGGACGGCCTTGCCGCGGACGCCGTCGCCGCGCTGCTCGACCAGACAGGCGGTGGCTTCGGATCGGTCGCCGGATGCGCCGGGACGCGATCGGCGCTCGACCTCGCCCTGTCCCTCACCCGCCCGGGCGGCCGGCTACCGGGAGATGGGCGCGCGCCGCGCCGTCAAAGCACTGGTACGGCTCTGAACCATCTCAGGCCGGCGTCGGGCTAATCCGTGAAGATGTCCTCCGGCAGGAACGCCGACACCAGGAAACTGGGCACGTCCACGAGCTGACTCACCTTGAGGTCCACCGCGACGCTGCAGATCGCGTACGCCTGCTGCGCGCTCCACCCCCGCTCCCCCAGATGCGAGATCATCTCCAGCAGCGCGTTACGGGCGGCCAGCGTCGCGTCCTCGGCCGCCACCTCGCCGTCGCGGCTCACCGACATCCCGGTGGTCGCGTAGAAGCGCCGCGGGGCCGCGTACGCGGGTGCGACCCAGTAGTCCGAGCGCGTGAAGCGGGGGCTCCTGATGCCCTTGGCCGCCGCCTCGCCGGGGTGCAGGGCGAACCGGACGCGTAGCGTGGCGCGCATCTCGACGGCCGTGCCGCAGGCCTCCGAGTCGCCCTGGGCGAAGTGGGCGTCACCGGCGGAGAAGAGCGCGCCGGGCGTGTCCACCGGGATGTACAGGCGGGTCCCGGCGCCGAGTTGTTTGATGTCCACGTTGCCCGCCTGCTCCCTGGGCGGGATCGTGCGCAGGCCCGTCTCGCCGACGGCGGCGGGGACGGCGCCGTCGGGGGACGGCGGCAGGACGAAGCCGCCGCGTTCCAGGGCCGCCTGCTCGCGGGCGGCGATCCTGGACAGGGAGGCGTGGCCGGGCGAGAGGCCGATCGTGCCCATGAAGGGCGCCGCCGGGATCCGCACGCCCGGCAGGTCGTCCGAGGTCGCCCAGCCGTCCGCGAGGCGCCAGCGCACGATGAACGGCTCGGGGAACACATCACGCAGGAAGCCGAAACCGGGCACCTGCACCGTGTAGCCGTAGGCGTCCGGGACGATCTCCAGGATCTCGATCTCCAGGAGGTCGCCCGGCTGCGCGCCCTCCACGTGGACGGGGCCGGTGAGCGGGTGGACGACGTCGAGGTCGGGGGCTTCGACCGTCTTCAGCGTGGCCTCGGGGCCCATCTGGCCGTCGAAGGCGTCCCTGGTCTCCATGACGACCTCGTCGCCGGGGGCGCAGCGGACGACGGGCGGGATGTCCGGGTGCCAGCGGTTGTGGCCGGTGTCCGGTTCGTCGCGGAGCGGGAGGGCGGGGTCGATGCGGATCTCGTGTACGGCCATGGCGGGCCCCTCGGGTTGGGCGTGTGAGCGTCACGCTTCGCCCGCCCGTCGCCCCTGTCAAGACCGCGGCGGCGCCCTGCGGCCCGCCTGTCAGGAGCGCAGCAGCTCGTAGGCCACGTACGCGGTGATCCCGTACGCCAGGTGCGGGACGGCGTCCGAGATCCAGGCCGAGGCCGGCCACTCGCGCGGGTTCGTGGTGCCGAGTGCCGTCAGCGGAGCGTTCGAGCCCGTCATGGCGAGAGCCGTCAGCGCCGACACCCCCACCGGCCACGGGAGGCTGCGGCCCGACGGGGTGAGCAGGCCGTAGCAGAGGGCCGCGCCCGCGCCCGTGGCGTAGCCGAGGAGTGAGCCGAGGGCCTCCTTGCGGTTCTCGGCCTGCTCGCCGTCCCCGAGGCTGACGTCCGTCAGGTCGGTCAGCTTCGCCACGGCTTGCTGCGGGGTGCTGCTGGCGCCGCGGGCCCGGATCGCCATGTCGAGATAGGTGGCGATGTTGAGCGCGCTGGTGCCTGCCGCACCCGCTATCAGGCTTTTGACGACTGTGTGCATGGGGGGCTGCTACCCGCGGAGCCGGGAGGAACACGACGCGGGCTCGTGTCAGCGCAGCGACGGCTCCATCGCCCTCACCTCCGCCACCGGCCTCACCGGACACGTCCTGGCCAAAGCCCCCAAGGGCATCAAGCACGGCAAGACCGTCGCCACCCTCGCCGACCAGGTCCTGCCCGCCCTGACCCAGTCCATCGACCTGCTCAAGCAGCAGGCCCCCGACGAGGCCGGCAACTTCCGCCGCACCGTCCTCACCACCGTCCAAGCCGCCCAGCAGGGCCAGACCAGCCCCACCACCACCGAAATGGCCCGCAAGATCACCGAAGCCCTCGACGCCGCCTGAGGAGAGCCTCACGTGGAGAGCCGCAGCGACAGGCGCGGCAGGCGCGCGTTCTCCGCGCCGAGCAGGAAGTCGGCCGATCGGATCAGCGCCTCCATCTCTGCGCGCACCTCCGGCGGGCAGGTCCGCCCTGACGCGGCTCCGGGCGTCGCGGCAGGGCGCCGCTCGCGATGCTGCGAGCGGCGCCCGATCCTTACGCCGGGGTGCAGGTGAGGGTGGTGGGCGGGGTGTTGGTGCCGGTGTAGGTGCCGTTGAAGCCGAACGACGTCGTGGCGCCGGCCGCCAGGTTGCCGTTGTAGCCGGCGTTCACGGCGGTGACGTTCGCGCCCGACTGTGTCTGGCCGGCGCTCCAGATCGTGGTGATCTTCTGGTCACCGGTCCAGGTCCAGGTCACCTTCCAGCCGGTGATGGCGGACGTGCCGGTGTTCTGGACGGAGACCTCGGCCTGGAAGCCGCCCGGCCAGGAGTTGCCCGGCTTGTAGGTGGCCGTGCAGCCGGTCGGGGTGACGGTGGGCGTGACGGTCGGGGTCACGGTGGGGGTGACGGTGGGGGTGACCGTGGGGGTGACGGTCGGCGTGACGGTCGGCGTGACGGTGGGGGTGACGGTGACGGGCGGGCCGGTGCGGTCGCCGTAGATGATGCCGCGGCCGTTGGTGCCCAGGTAGACGCGGCCGTACACGCGCGGGTCCCCGGTCAGGGCCTCGCCCATGTTGCCCCACTGGTGCTTGTCGTCGTTGATGCGCACCCAGGCGGACCCGCCGTCGTCGGAGCGGTACAGGCCGGTGGTGCCGTCGATCGTGGCGACCGCGTAGATCGCCAGGTACGTCCCGCCGGGCGCCGCCTTGCCGAAGCCGACGTTCACGGAGTTCGTGACGCCGGACACCTTGGTGAAGGAGGCGCCGCTGCTGGTCGAGTGCCACAGGCCGCCCTCGCCGGCCAGCCACAGGTCGCCCTCGATCCCGGGCACGGCCTTGAACTTGGTGGCCGTCGCGGGCAGGCCCGTGGCGGCGGTGGCGGTGAAGGTGGCGCCGCCGTTGGTGCTGACGTAGAGGCGCCCGCCGCTGAGGCCGTAGAACTTCATCGGGTTGACCCGGTCCGACTCCACGGTGGCCCCGGTGGGCAGGCCGGAGGCGGTCTGCCAGGAGTTGCCGTACCCGACGGAGTAGACGGGGGTGACGCCCTTGGGCGCCCAGACGAAGCGGGAGCCGTCGGCCGCCGCGGCGACCGTGCCGCCCTCGTTGACGCCGCCGGGCTCGCTGCCCTGGAACCAGTTCGCGCCGCCGTCGGTGGAGAAGGCCACGTGGCTGTCGTTCGGGCGGTCGGCGTCGGTGAAGTTGCCGGCCCTGACCATGATCGAGGGCGACTTCTCGGCGTAGTCGAGGCTGGTGGTGGAGGTGAAGTTCGGCTGGGTGAACATCATGGGCGGCACGGCGTCCAGGCTCGTGTGGCGGAAGCCGGCGATGTCGCCGAGGCCGCTGACCAGGGGCGCGCCGCTGGGCGGGCTGATCAGGTCGAGCACGGCGGTCTCCTCCAGCCCCTTGGCCATGGGCCTGATGGTGAACTGGCCGCCGGAGTCCCACAGCCCCAGGTCCTCGGTGCCGTAGATGGTGGCGCCGGTGCCGTACATCATCCGGTTGGAGTCGAACGGGTCGATCTCCAGCGACTCGGTCATCCAGCCGAGCTTGGGGGTGACCTCGGGCGGTTGCGGGTTGGTGCCGAAGGTCAGCCACGGGTTGGCGGAGACGTCCATCTTGTAGCGGAAGGAGCGGTTGGGGTAGGAGGTCCAGTCCCACACGCGGGTCCACGTCGCGCCGGAGTCGGTGGAGCGGAAGAAGATGACGTCCGGCCACCAGGAGATCTGCGTCGCCACCATGATCGTGGCCGGGTCCTGCCGGTCGATGGTCAGGCCGCTGTAGCCGAAGTAGTCGTCGGCGCTGGAGGACGGGACGGGGCTGATCTGGGTCCAGGCGCCGGTGGCGGTGGCGTAGCGCCACACGTCGCCCTTGGCCCCGTCGTACGGCCCGCCGGTGTCGCTGGTGGCGAGGTAGAGGTAGCCGTTGACGGTGTCCAGCACGCCCTTGTGCGCGATGTAGCCGGTGGGCTGCCCGGCCAGCCGGGACCAGGTGGCGCCGCCGTCGGTGGTGCGGTAGACGGTGTTCTCCTTGTCGGCGACGCCGACGTAGATCGTCCTGGTGGCGCTGCCCGCGGTGGACGAGCGCTTGTCGTAGGTCACCCAGACGACGCCGGGCCGGTGGCTGAGGTAGCCGTTGGGGTCGCCGGGGTCCTGGGCGTAGTTGCCGGCGTTGGGGAAGCTCGTCACCTTCGACCAGGTGGCGCCGTAGTCGGCGCTGCGCCACAGGCCGTTGCCGTTGGGCGCGCCGAAGTAGAGGACGCGGTTGTCGTTGGGGTCCACCGAGAGGGCCTCGCCCATGCCGCGGCCCGGCATGTTGCCGCCCAGCTTGAACGGCAGCGCCGTGACCTGCCAGGTGTCGCCCTTGTCGGTCGAGCGCAGGATGGCGCCGTTGTTCGGGTCCCAGGAGTTGGTGTACATGCCGACGGCGGCGTACACCCGGTTCGTCTGGACGGGGTCGGTGGCCATGCTGATCACGCCGTTGTAGCCCCATCTGTCCCAGCCGACCCAGTCGAGGAGCGGGGTCCAGGACTTGGTGGACTGGTTCCACCGGTACGCGCCGCCGATGTCGGTGCGGGCGTAGACGAGGTTGCGTTCCGTCGGGTTGAAGATGATCCCGGGCACGAACCCGCCGCCGTCGATGCGCACGTTCTTGTACGCGTACGGGTCCGCGGCGACCGCCGAGACCGGCGACATCCGCACCACGGCCGCCACGAGCAGGACGGCGGCGGTCGCGAGCATGACGAATAATCTCTTTCGCATGCGCGGCTCTTCCTTTCCAGGCACGCCGAGAGGCGCCCCAAAGGCGTCAGATGACCGCCATGCACGAGCAGAGTGCACCGACCCTGACCGTCGCCGCGCCTTCGCGCATGAGCTTTCACACAGCAGGCTCACACACACGCGCAATACTGGTCAATAGTTTGGACAGGCAACCAATTAAGGGGCATCATGACGGGCTTTCCCGAGTACCGGGTGGACGGGAGGATCGCGCTGGTCACGGGCGCGGCGCGGGGCCTCGGCCGGGCGATCTCGCTGGCGCTGGCCGACGCCGGAGCCGACGTCGCGCTGGGCCTGCGGGACGCGGCGGCGGACGGCGGGCTGTCGGAGGAGATCGAGCGGCTGGGGCGCGCCGCGCTGCCGCTGCAGATGGACATGACCGTCCCCGGCCAGATCTCCGCGGCGGTCCAGCGGACGCTGGACCGGTTCGGCCGGATCGACATCCTGGTCAACAACGCGGGCATCGCGCCCGGCAACCCGGCCGAGGACGTCACGGAGGAGGACTTCGACCGGACCCTCCAGGTGAACCTGAAGGGCACCTTCCTGGCCAGCCAGGCGGCGGGCCGGGCGATGATCGGGCAGGGCCACGGCCGGATCGTGAACGTCGGCTCACAGGCGGGCGAGGTGGCGCTGCCCGGCGAGTCGGTCTACTGCATGACCAAGGCGGCCATCGCCCATCTCACCCGCTGCCTGGCCGTCGAGTGGGGGCCGCACGGCATCACCGTGAACAACGTGGCCCCCACCTTCATCCGCACCCCGGGCACCGAACCGGCCCTCTCGGACCCGGCGTTCGAGGCCGACGTGATCGAGCGGATCGCGGCGCTGCACCGCATCGGCGAGCCGATGGACGTCGCGGGCGCCGTGCTCTTCCTGGCCTCACCGGCCGCCGCGCTGGTCACTGGGCACACGCTGGTGATCGACGGCGGCTGGACGGTCCGCTGAGACGAGCCCCGCCGAAGGGCGGCCGGCCGATCGCGTGAAGAGCCCCGCGCCCCAGAGCGCGATGCCGATGTAGAGGACCTGCTCGGGGACCCGCTGCCACAGCGGCGACCCGACGTCCTCCAGCCCGAGCTCGGCCGCGTTGACGTTGGCCGGCAGCAGCGCGACGAACAGCAGGGCCAGGCAGATCCCGGCGGCCTTGCGGGTGGGCTCCAGCACCAGCCCGACGGCTCCGGCCAGCTCCAGCACGCCGCTCAGGTACACCATGAGGCCCGGGAACGGCACGAATGACGGCACCATGGCCACCATGTCGTCGTAGTTCGGCATGAACGTCACGTCGCCGGGGACGAAGTGGGCGCTCGCGGTCATGACGAGCATGACCGCGAGGCCGTGGGCGGCGCTGATGCGCCACGTACGGAACCGGCGCACGCCGAGCGCCCCGAGCAGCCGGAACACCACCGTGGCGACCAGCAGAACGATCACAGTCATGGAGAGCCTCCGTTGGATAGCTGTACTGCCTAGTTATTAGATAACACAGCTATCCAACGAAGGCAAGGCCGTCACCTGGCGAAGGCGAAGCCCTTGATCCGCAGGTTGCCCTTGAACACCAGGTACACGCTCCCGGCGCCCGCCTTCACCGCGGCGTTCACCGTCCCGTACTGGTAGATCCCGCCGGTGGCGGGCACCTGCACGGTCGCGAGCAGCGTGCCGGTCGGCGAGCCGCGCCGCACCTCGAACGAGCCGCCGCTCGCCGAGGCCACCGAGGCGGTCAGCCGCGAGCCCCAGGAAGCGCCGGTGAAGGAGACCCAGTCGCCCGCCGAGCCCTCGACGACCTCGCCGCCCGCCTTGCTCTCGTCGGCGAAGGCGACGCCCGAGTAGTCGTCGAAGTCCATCGCCCGGGTCGTCCTGGCCAGGTCGCGCACGGGAACGGTCTCGCCGGACACGCGCAGCGTCGTGGACTGGCGGATCCGGTCGGAGGCGGAGCCGACGAGGATGTCGTGGGTGGCGTTCTCGACGGTCCACTTGTTCCTGGTGTGGTCCCAGACGGCCAGGTCCGACTTCTTCAGGGGGAAGGTGACCGTACGGGACTGGCCCGGGTTCAGCGAGACCCGCTGGAAGCCGCGCAGCTGCTTGACGGGCTGCTCGAAGCGGGAGTCGCGCTGGTGGGTGTAGAGCTGGACGACCTCGTCGCCCTTCGCCTGGCCGGTGTTGGTGACCTTCACGCTGACGCGGTCGCCCTGCACGCGCAGGCCCTGGTAGGAGAAGGTGGTGTAGCTCAGGCCGTGACCGAAGGCGTAGAGCGGCTTGTCGTCGCCGTACAGGTACGTCATCCCGGTCTTGGTCAGGTCGTAGTCCAGGAGGCTCGGCAGCTCGTCGGTCGCCGGCCAGGTCTGGGTGAGCCGGCCGGCCGGGTTGACGTCGCCGAAGAGCACGTCGGCGACGGCGTGCCCAGTCTCCGCGCCCGCGTGCGTGGTCCACAGCAGCGTCGGCGCGTCCACGATGACGGGATAGCTGGTCTCCAGGACGACGACCGTGCGGGGGTTGGCCTTGCGCACGGCCTCGATCAGCCGCCGCTGGCCCTCGCCGAGCTGCAGGTTGTCGCGGTCGTGGAACTCGCGCCCGGCCACGAACGGGTGGCTGCCCACCACCACGACCGCCACCTCGGCCTCGGCCGCCTGCGCGGCGGCCGCGGCGACGCCGTCGGAGACGACCTCCTTGGCGAACTTCGCCGCCTGCGCCTTGGGCACCAGGCCGAGCGTGCCTTCGGCGGTGATCCCGACGTACGCGTCGGGCAGGGCGAACCAGCTCTCGACGGTCTCGAACCCGGCATAGCGGATGAGGTGGCTGCCGTCCGGCTGCTTCTCCAGCGCGAACTGCTGGGAGACGTACCAGCCGTCGGGCTCGGCGTCGTCGGTGTCGAGCGAGCGCCAGTCGCCGCCGAGCAGCCGGCCGTTGCCCGCGTTGCGCAGCGTGGACACGCCACCGGTCCAGTCGGTGAGGTCCCACTGCGAGGCCGCGGTGGGCGCGGTGTCGGTGAGCGTGGCGTTGTCGTTCGGGCCCGTGCCGGTGGCGGTGACGTACCTGCCGGAGTCGAGGTGCTTGAGCGCGACGCGCTCCAGCCCCTCGCCGGTGGCGACGTCGGAGACCCGCTCCTTGATCCCGTCCAGCGGTGTCACCTGGTACGGCAGCTGCCCCGAGTACCAGTCACGGTAGAGCCTGTCCGCGAGAGGGCCGACCACGGCCGCGGACTTCGGCCGCGCCAGCGGCAGCACGCCGGAGTTCTTCAGCAGCACCGCCGCCTTCCCGGCCGTCTCGCGGTTGAGCTGCTGGTGCGCCGCACTGTTGATCACATCAGCGGTGATCTTCTTGTACGGCCCGCCGTCCGGGTCGAAGTGCCCCAGCCGCGTACGGATCGACAACACGCTGCGCACCGACTTGTCCACGTCCGCCACGGTGAGGCGGCCCTGGTCGAGCGCGGCCTTGAGGTTCGTGACCATCACGCTGATGTCGCTGTTGTCGATGGTGAAGCTGTCGAGCCCGGCCTTCAGCACCGCGGCGAACGCCTCGGGCTTGTTGTCGTAGTACTTCTCCAGGTCGGTCAGCGCGTGCGGCCCCCAGGCGTCGCTGGGGTTGTAGAGCGTCTTGTCGGTCCACGACCGCACCACGTCGTTCAGGTCGGGGTTGACGTGGTTGGGCCGCCCGTTGACCAGGTTGTACGAGGCCATCACGCCGGTCGCGGCGTCGGCCGAGATCGCCGCCTTGAACGCCGGCTCGTAGTACTCGTGCTTCAGCTTGGGCGTCAGGTTGGAGGAGGTCAGGCTGCGGTTGGTCTCGTTGTTGTAGGCCAGGTAGTGCTTCAGCACGGGCGCGGTCTTGAGGTAGAAGGGGTCGTCGCCCTGCAGGCCCTTGCCGTACGCGGTCGAGATGGCCCCGGTCAGCAGCGGGTCCTCGGAGTAGCCCTCCTCGTTGCGGCCCGCCCGCGGGTCACGCAGCAGGTCCACCACCGGCGCCCACACCTGCAGGCCCCACAGCACGGGGTCGGCGGCGTTGTAGCCGCGGGTCTCGTCACCCACGGCCGAGCCGACCTTCTTGATCAGCTCGGTGTCCCACGTGCTGGCCAGCCCCACGGCCTGCGGGAAGACGGTGCCGGTGGCGAACTTCTGGTTCCAGTTGTCGTTGAGGTGGTTGGACCAGGCGACGCCGTGCAGGGCCTCGGTGCCGTTCTTGTGGTAGGCGATGCCCAGGCGCGGGATCGCGGGCTGCGACTGGTGCAGCAGGCTCAGCTTCTCGTCCAGCGTGAGCCGGCCGAGCAGGTCGCTCACCCGCTGCTCCAGCGGCAGGGCCGGGTTCTGGAACGGGTACGCCTCAGCGTGCGCGGGGGGCACGGCGAGCAGGGAAGCAGTGAGGGCTAAAGCCGCTAATAGCGGGATTTTTCGCATTAAGAGGTTCTCCATCACTTGATGGCGCCGACCGTCACACCACGGGTCAGCGTGCGCTGGAAGATCAGGAAGAAGGCGACCGCCGGGACGATGCCGAGCAGGGCCGAGGCGCTGGACATGGTGGCGTCCATGTACCTCTGGCCCTGCAGCACGCCGAGCGCGACGGGCACCGTCTGCGTGTCGTTCGAGATCAGGAAGATCAGCGGAAGGAAGAACTCGTTCCAGGTCCAGATGAAGAAGAAGATCAGCAGTACGTTGATCGTGGGCCGGCTGATCGGCACCACGATCCGCCACAACGAGCGCAGCCGCCCGGCCCCGTCGATCGCCGCCGCCTCCAGGATCTCCCTCGGGAACTGGCCCAGCACCGCGCTCAGCAGGTACGTGCCGAACGCCGCCTGGATCGCGGTCATCACGATGATCACCGCGAGCTGGGTGTCGTACAGATCGACGGCCTTGGCCAGGTAGTACAGCGGATAGGCCAGGGCCTCCTGCGGCAGCGTGTTGGCCACCAGGAACAGCACGAGGATCCACAGCCGCCCCTTCACCCTGCCGATGCCCAGCGCGTACGCGTTGAGCACCGACAGCACGACCGCCAGCACCGACACGGACGCGCTGATGACGAGGCTGTTCCAGAGCTTGGTGCCGAACTCCACCCGGTTCCAGAAGTCGACGATCCCCTGCAGGTAGAGCCCGTCGGGCAGGCTCAGCGGCCCCTGCGAGCTGTACTCCGCCGGCGACTTGACCGCGTTCATCGCCACGATCAGGAACGGGAAGATCATCACGACGGCCAGCACGACCAGCGCGAACAGCACCGCCCAGCGTCCCGGGCCCCTCATGACTCACGCTCCTGCACGCGCAGGAACAGGAACGTCACCACGATGATGATCAACGCCAGCACCGTGGCGATCGCGGACCCGTACCCGACGTTGCTCTTCTGGAAGAAGCTCAGGTACGAGAAGTACGACGGCACCATCGTCGCGTTGCCGGGCCCTCCGCGGGTCAGCACGAAGATCGGCCCGAACACCTTCAACGCGGCGATCGTGCACGTCAGCAGCACCACGAAGATCTCCGGCCGGATCTGCGGGATCGTGATGTGCCAGAACTTGCGCCACCACGAGGCGCCGTCGATCTCGGCGGCCTCGTAGTAGGACGGGTCCACTCGCTGCAACCCGGCCATGAAGATCACGACCGGGTAGCCGAGCTGGAACCAGACCATGACGCCCATGACGGTGGCCAGCGCCAGGTCGGGATCGCCGAGCCAGTCGAGGTCCAGCCCGAAGATCTGGTTGACGGCGCCGTACGACGGGTGCAGCATCCACCCCCACACCACGCCGGCCACCGCCACCGGCAGCACCTGCGGCAGGTAGTACATCGCGCGCAGCGCCGAGGCCGTGCGCGTGCCGAAGCGCTTGCCGATGTAGTCGAACAGCGCGGCAGCCAGCACGAGGCCGATCATGGTCGGCACGACGGCCATGGCCACGATCAGCCCCACGTTGTGCTGGAACGACTCCCAGAACCGCTCGTCCGCCAGCAGCCTGGTGTAGTTGTCGAACCCGATCCACCTCGGCGTGCCCACCCCCGACCAGCGGGTGAAGCTGGCGCCGACGTTCATCAGGAACGGCACGACGATGACGGCCAGGAACAGCAGCAGGCTGGGGATCAGGTAGAGCCAGTATCCCCTCGTACGATCCCTCATCTAGTTACCAAGGTCGGCGAGGTTGTCCTCGTACGGCTTGGCGAGCTCGTCCAGCACCTGGGCCGAGGTCTTGCTGCCGTTGATGAGCTCCTGCACCCCGGCGACCATCACGTCGTAGTAGCCGGGCGCGGGCCAGTCGGGGTAGAAGGCCAGGCCGTCGGCGGCGGTGAGCTTGTTGAAGCTCTCGATGAGCTCCTTGCTCTTGGCGTCGGTGATCGCGGCCGGGTCTGCGGCCACGGGGACACCGCCGGAGTTGCCGAGCAGGTTCTGGATGTCCTTGCTCATCGTGATGTCGATGAAGTCGTAGGCCAGGTCCTTGTTCTCCGACTTCTCGGGCACGACCCAGAGGTTGCCGCTCGATCCGGGCGACATCGTGGCGCCGGGGAACAGGAAGTGGCCCCACTCGAAGTCCTTGATCTCGGAGGCGAAGCGGCCGTACCACCAGCTTCCGCTGATCACGATGGGGAACTTGCCGTTCATGAACGCCACGCCCATGTCCTCGGCCTTGATCCCGGCCGAGTTCTTGGCGATGTAGCCCTTCTTCACCCAGTCGGCGAACGTGTCGGCCCCGTAGGTGAACTCGGGGCCGCGGAAGTCCACCTTGCCCTTGTAGGACTGGAACGCATCCAGCCACGGCTTCTGCGCCTTGGTCAGCGCGAGCTGGTAGAAGATCTGCTGCGCCGGGTACTCGGCGCCGGCGTTGGCGATGGGCGTCACGCCGGCCTTGACGAACGTGTCGAGCGCGGCCGTGAACTCCTCGAACGTGGCCGGCACGGCGACCTTGTGCTTGTCGAAGAGCTCCTTGTTGTAGTAGACCATCACGAACTCGCCGTAGTTCGGCACGCCGAACCACTTGCCCGTGCCCATCACGCCGCGGTCGTCGTACTTGGCGGTGGTCTGCAGGCCGCCGGGCAGCAGCTTGTCCCAGCCGCGCTTGGCCGCCTCCTCGCTCAGGTCGGCGAGCAGGCCCTGCTTGGACAGCAGCCCGGCCGTGGCGTTGCCCTTGTTGTACTCCATGATGTCGGGCGCCTCGTCGGAGTTCAGCACCATGCTGGCCGTCTTCTGGATCTGTTCGAAGCCCTTCTCCTCGAACTTGACGGTCACGTTCGGGTGCGACGCCTCGAATTTCTTGATCGCCTCGGCCCACGCCTTGCCCATGGCGCTGTCGGCGGTCTCGTAGTGCCACAGTTTCAGCACGCGCGGCTCGGTGCCCGCCGGGCTGGGAGTGCCCGAGTCTCCTCCCGAGCCGCACGCCGACAGGGCGAGCGCGGCGGCGGCGAGCACCGCGGCGCCTCTCAATCTGACCATGATCCCTCCAGGGGGTGTTACGAGATGACGGCCCGGACGGGAGCTCCGGCCACCGGGGCGATCTCGACCCCGGTGACGCGCTTCGGGCCGGTGACGGCGACACGCAGCTCCTCGCCGTCCCTGGTGGCGACGGCGACCGTCACGCCGTCCGCGTCGTGTATTTCGGTTGTCCCGTCGCCGCCCCCGAAGGCGACGAGGGCGATCTCGGCCGGCACGTCCACCGTGTCCTGCTGCTCCTGGACGGGGATGAGCGCGCCGTGCCGGACGAAGAGGGGGATCTGGTCGAGCGGCTTGCCGACCGTGACGTAACGGGCGCCCTCCAGCACCTCGTTCGTCCAGTAGTCCACCCAAAGGCCGCGCGGCAGGTACACCCGGCGGGTGCCCTCCGGCGCGGTCATGGGGGCGACGAGCAGGTCGTGGCCGAGCAGGTACTGCAGGTCGGCCTGCCAGGCCACCGGGTCGTCCGGGAAGTCGACGCACAGCGCCCGCATCATCGGCGCGCCGGTGCGGGCGGCCTCGACGGCGGCCGAGTAGAGGTAGGGCATCAGCCGGTAGCGCAGCCTGAGCGCGGCCACGGCCTCGGCCTCGACCTCGGGGAACTCCCACGGCTCCCTGGTCGTGGTGCCGTGCAGCCTCAGCAGCGGGGACAGCGCGCCGAACTGGCTCCAGCGCACGTACAGGTCGTCCGTGGGCCGCCCGGTGAAGCCGCCGGCGTCGTGGCTCCAGAACGGCACGCCGGACAGGCCGTGCGCGAGCCCGCCCCTGATCGTGCTGCCCATGGCGGCGTAGCTGGTGTAGGTGTCGCCGCCCCACTGGGCGCTGTGGCGCTGCCCGCCCAGGTACGACGAGCGCGCCCACACCAGGTCGTGCCCGTTGACCTCGCGGGTGACGGCGGCGACCACGTCGTTGAACAGCAGCGTGTAGACGTTGTGCAGGTCGGCGCCGGTCATCCCGTTGAAGGCCACGGCGTCGCTCGGCACGCCCTCGGCGAAGTCGGTCTTGAAGACGGCCACGCCCTGGCGCAGCAGCGGGCGCAGCAGGCCCTGGAACCACTCGACGGCGGCCGGGTTGGTGAAGTCGACGATCCCGCAGGCGGGGAACGAGCCGTGCCAGCAGTCGGCGACGTACGCCTGACCCGCCTGGTCCTTCAGGAAATATCCGGCCTCGGCGGCCTCGTGGAACGCCGGGCTGAGGTGGGAGACGTAGGGGTTCATCCACAGACAGACCTTGAACCCCATCCCGTCCAGCTCGGCCAGCATGCCGTCCGGGTCGGGGAAGTTCACCGCGTCCCACTTCAGCTCCGACCAGTGCCCGTCGGCCTGCCAGTACGTGTCCAGGTGCAGCACGTCGCACGGGATGCCGCGCTCCCTGATCGTGCGCGCCCTGGCCAGCACCCGCTCCTGGCTGTCCACGCAGAACCCGGAGGAGATCCACGTGCCGAACGCCCACTTCGGCGGCAGCGAGGGCCGGCAGGTCAGCAGGTCGTAACGGTCCAGGATCTCGGGCGGCGTCGGCCCGGCCAGCACGTAGTAGTCGAGCACGTCGTCGGGCACCACGATCTGCACCACGCTGTGCGTGGACTGGCACACGTCGAACTCGGTGGGCGCGCCGCTGTCCACGAGCACGCCGTAACCCCTGCTCGACAGGTAGAGCGGCACGTTCTTGTACGCCCGCTGCGACTCGGCCCCGAAGGCGTCGAAGTTCCACATGACCGGGCGCTGGCCGCGCTTGTCCAGCCGGGTGAACGACTCGCCGAACCCGGAGAACGCCTCGTCGGGCGCGGCGGCGAAGCTCTCGTGATAGGCCACGGGCGTACCGGCGGAGCTGGAGCGCCCGAACGGCAGCGTACGCAGCCGGCCGCTGATGTCGATGTGGCCGCGATCCTGCTCGACCAGCGTCCGCCCCGCCGCGTCGGTGAAACGCAGATGCCAGGGGTGCAGGCTGATCTCGGCGCGCAGCGCGCCGGCGTCGATCACGATCGGCGCGCCCGGTGCCGCCTCGACACGTGCCCCTGAGTACGTGCCGGGCGACACCAGGCCGATGGCCCGCTCGGAGCGCGGCCTGGCGGTCGCGTCCTCCGACAGCCGGACCCTGATGACTCCCTCGCCCGCCACGCCCACCTGCACGACCAGCGTCTCCTCCGCCGCGGTGACCGCCTTCAGCAGCACCTCGGCGCCGTCGGCCGCGACCAGCTCGGCGGAGGTGAGCGCTGACAGGCCGCCCTCGCCCCGCTCACGGACCGGCAACTCGGGCGGGTCGGCGACGAAGTACTCGTGCGCGACCAGCGGCGGGCGATAGGGCATGGAGGCTCCTTCGGAACGGCTGCGCCAACTCGTGAATTAGTTTGCTGTCCATACCAACAAACGTCAACGGGGTTACCATGCTCTGACGACCCGCGTAAGGGAGGACGGCCCGAATGAACGAGATCGCCGAGCGCTACCGCAGGCGCGCCGCCGCGTTCGAGGACAAGATCGCCGCCGTGCGGCCCGAGCAGTGGGCGGACCCGTCGCCGTGCGCGAGGTGGACCGCCCGTGACGTCGTCAGGCACATCGTCGACATGCACGACGTGATGCTGCGCCCGCTGGGCCTGGCCCTCAGCCCGGCCCCGTCGGTGGACGACGACCCGCTCGCCGCCTTCCGCGCCGCCCGCGCGGACGTCCAGGCGATCCTCGACGACCCCGCCCGCGCGGGACAGCAGTGCGACACCCCCGCCGGACGCGTCACGGCGGAGCGGAACATCGATCAGGTGATCAGCGACGACCTGCCGCTGCACGGCTGGGACCTGGCCCGCGCCACCTCCCAGGACGACACGATCCATCCCGAGGACGTCGAGCGCGGCTGGGCGGCCATGGGCGCGCTGCCGCCCGGCCTGCTGGAGAAGTTCAGGACGCCGGGCGCGTTCGCACCCGGCGTGGAGGTGTTCGGCCCCGAGGTGAAGGTCGGCGCGGACGCCTCACCCCAGGACAGGCTGCTCGCCTTCATCGGGCGAGACCCCGGATGGAAGGCCTAGATGGACACCCCGGGCTGCATGAGCCGCCGCGCCGCCTCCGTGATCGACCCCGACAGCGACGGGTAGACCGCGAACGTGTGCGCGAGCTGATCGACGGTCAGCCGCTGCTGCACCGCCACCGACACGGCGAGGATGAGCTCGGAGGCGCGCGGCGCCACCACCACGCCACCCAGCACGATCCCGGTGTGCGGGCGGCAGAACAGCTTCACGAAGCCGTCGTTGAACCCCTGCATCTTGGCCCGCGCGTTGGTGGCCAGCGGCAGCTTGACCACGTTCGCCTCGATCTCGCCGGCCTCGATGGCCCGCTGGGCGACGCCGACGGCCGCGATCTCGGGGTCGGTGAAGATGTTGGAGGACACCGTGGCCAGCCGCAGCGGCTGCACGGCCTCGCCCATCGCGTGCCACACCGCGATCCGGCCCTGCATGGCGGCGACCGAGGCCAGCATCAGCACGCCCGTGCAGTCGCCGGCCGCGTACACGCCGGGTGCCGACGTGCGCGACACCTTGTCGACCTTGACGAACCCGCCCCGGTCGAGCTGCACCCCGGCCTCCTCCAGCCCGATGCCGGAGGTGTTGGGGATCATGCCGACCGTCATCAGCGCGTGCGAGCCCTCGGCCGTGCGCCCGTCCTCCAGCGTCACGACCACCCCGTCGGGCGTGCGCTTGACGGACGAGGCCCGCGAGCGGCCCATGACGTTCATCCCGCGCCGCCGGTAGACCTCCTCCAGCACCTCGGCGCCGTCGGCGTCCTCGTTGGGCATCATCCGGTCCCGGCTGGACACCAGCGTGACCTCGGCCCCGAGCGACCGGTAGGCGCCCGCGAACTCCGCCCCCGTCACCCCCGAGCCGACCACGATCAGGTGCTCGGGCAGCTCCTCCAGGTCGTAGAGCTGCCGCCAGGTGAGGATGCGCTCCCCGTCGGGCTCGGCCCCCGGCAGCACCCGCGGCGTCGCCCCGGTCGCCACCAGCACCACGTCGGCCCTGATCGTCCGGTCGCCGGCCTTGACCACCTGCGGATCCACCAGCCGCCCGCGCGCCTTGATGATCTCCACGCCCTCGGCCTCGACCCGCGTCGCGATGTCGGCCGACTGCGCCTGCGCCAGCTCCTTGACCCGCTTGTTGACCAGCGGCAGATCGACCCCCACCACGCCGGCGTCGCCGTCGGGCCCGCCGGAGAACGACACGCCCAGGGAGGGCGCGTCGAGCAGCGCCTGCTTGCGCACGGAGGTCGCGATCAGCGTCTTGGACGGCACGCAGTCGGTCAGCACGCACGCGCCACCCGGGCCGTCCTGCTCGACCATCGTGACTTGCGCGCCTAGCTGAGCGGCCACCAGCGCCGCCTCGTAGCCGCCTGGTCCGCCACCGATGATCACGATCCTCGTCACGTATCCATTCTCCCGCACCAGCCAGACGAAGCGACAACGGGGCCGTGATCACAGCGCATCCATCTGGATGGACGAGGGATGGACAGGTGCGGCACGCCCTCCGACCAAGGCGCCCCACCAGCACACACGGCCGACGCCCCGCCTTCGATCCCGCACGTGTACTTCTGGGACTGAGCGACGAGAACTGACACGACCTCCCGCCGCCCGATGCGATGGACCGGCGCGGCTCCCAAGCGTGGCAGGATGGCGCGGGTAGCGGGATGACGAGTGGCACCCGGCGGGAGGGGTGGATCGTGGCATGGCCTTCGGACCGTTCGGGCAAGCCGAGTGATCTCAGACTGTACGGCGCGTACGGCACCAACATGGATCCCGAGCAGATGGCGATGCGTGCCCCCCACTCACCGGTCTGGGGTGTGGGATGGCTGCCCGGCTGGCGCCTGACGTTCGGCGGCATGGACCTCGCCTGGGAGGGCGCGATCGCCACGATCGTCGAGGACCCTGACGAGCACGTGTTCGTGGTGCTCTACGACGTGCCCGACTGGGAGGAGACCTCGCTCGACCAGTGGGAGGGCGCCGTGCGCGGCGCGTACCACAAGGTGCGTCTCCGGGTGCAGACCCTCGACGGCGAGGTGGTGGCCTGGTTCTACGTGCTCGACGGCTACGAGGGCGGCCTGCCCTCGGCCCGCTACCTGGGCAGCCTGGCCGAGGCGGCCGAGCGCGCGGGCGCCCCCGACGACTACGTCAAGGAGTTGCGGGAGCGCCCCTGCACCTCGTTCGGGGGTTAGCGCAGCGGCTGGTCCTTGGTCTCCTTCAGGACGAAGAGGTAGACCAGCGTCGAGATCAGCGCCAGTGCCGACATGTACCACGGGAAGAGCCCCGGGTTCTTCGCCTCCTGCAGCGCCGTGCCGATCAGCGGCGCGGTGCCGCCGAAGAGAGCCACGGTCAGCGAGTACGGGAACCCGGCCCCCGCCGCCCGCACCCGGGTCGGGAAGAGCTCGGAGTTCACCGCGGCCGAGATCGAGGTGAAGCAGCCGAGGAAGACCATGCCGACGAGCTGCACGACCAGCAGGCTCCCGTAGGAGTCGGTGAGCAGGCCGAGCAGCGGCACGGGCAGGATGAGGAACCCGAGGCCGAACGTGATCAGCATCGGCCTGCGCCCCACCCGGTCCGACAGCATGCCGAGCAGCGGCTGCAGGATCATGAAGAAGACCAGCGAGATCGTGCCGATCTGCAGCGAGTCCGCCTTGTCGAAGCCCACGGTGATCTGCGCGTACGTGGGCAGGAAACTGGTCCACGTGTAGTACGCGACGGTGCCGGCGATGGTGATGCCCACGATGGTGGCCGCCGAGCGCGGGTGGTGCTTGAGGAAGTCGAACAGCTTGGGCCGCTCGGCCTCGCCCCGCCGGATCTCCTCCGCCACGGCCGAGGTCTCGTCGGCGCCCTTGCGGATCCACAGGCCGACCAGGCTCAGCACGGCGCCCACGAAGAACGGGACGCGCCAGCCCCAGGAGTTCATGTCGGCCTCGACGAGGCTGGTGGCCAGCAGCGCCGCCAGGCCGGAGGCGATGAGCTGGCCGATGGTGGTGCTGACGTACTGGAAGCTGGAGAACAGGCCGCGGCGGCCGTGCGGGGCCGACTCCACGAGGAACGTGGTGGCGGCGGCGAACTCGCCGCCCACCGACAGGCCCTGGATGAGCCTGGCCAGGGTGAGGATGATCGGCGCGAGCAGCCCGACGGTCGCGTACGTGGGGGTCAGGCCGACGAGCAGCGAGCCGGCGCCCATCAGCACGATGGTGAACGTCATGGCGTTCTTGCGGCCGTACCTGTCGGCGAAGGCGCCGACGAGCAGGCCGCCGAGCGGGCGCATGAAGAAGCCCACGGCGAAGACGGCGAACGAGCTCAGCAGCGGCACGAGGCTGTTGGCCGAGCCCTTCGGGAAGACCTGTTCGGAGAAGTAGACAGCCAGGAAGGTGTAGGCGTACCAGTCGTACCACTCGACGACGTTGCCGATGCTGGCCGCCATGAGCTGGCGGACGCGGCTCTTGGGGATGCCGAGTGGTGATGGCGCGAGGGGGGAGGTCGCCACGTGGGCTCCTTTGCTGACAAGTGCGGTAATGGCCTACTGTGCATTCGGGCGACCGAAACAGTCAAATATTCCTTGAAATATTTAACTTCCCGACAATGAAACGGGTGCAGGTGGACGTTCTCGACCGGCGGCTCGTGGCCGCGCTGCAAGTCAGCCCCCGCGCGTCGTGGGGTGAGATCGGGCGCGCCGTGGGCGAGCACGAGCGCACGGTCGCCCGGCGGCTGCAGCGGCTGATCACCGACGGCGTGGTCCGGGTCACGGCCATCTACGACGACCTGCGCACCGGGCACGGGCGGCCGGTGCACCTGCACGTCCAGGTGCGGCCGGGCACGGCGGCGCAGGTGGCCAAGGCGCTGGCCGACCGGCCCGACACGCGCTCGGTCTACTCGCTGACCGGGGCCGCCGACCTCGGCTGCGAGCTGGTCTCGCCGTCCAGGGAGGACCTGCACCGCATCCTGTCCTCGCAGGTCTCCGACATCGACGGCGTGCTGCAGACGCAGACCCAGGTCGTGCTGCACACGTTCAGGACCGTCGCCGAGTGGCACGCCCCCTACCTGACCGAGCCGGAGGTGGCCGAGCTGCGGCCGGGCCCGCCCGCCGAGTCCCTGCCCGACGAGGAGGGGCTGTCGCCCCTGGAGCAGGAGATAGCCGACCTGCTCACCGCCGACGGCCGCATCGCGTTCACCGCCGTCGCCGAGCGGCTCGACATCTCCGTGCCGACCGCGCGCAGGCGGGTCACCTCGCTGATCGAGCGGCGGTTGCTGCTGCCCAGGGCCGAGGTGGAGCCGGCGCTGCTCGGCCTGGAGGTGGAGGCCATGCTCTGGCTGAAGGTCCGCCCCCACGGGCTCGACCTGGTCGGCCAGGAACTGGCCGCGCACCCCAGCGTCCGTTACTGCGCCGCCACCACGGGCACGCATTCCCTCATCGTGCAGGTCGTGGCGGCGCACGAGGCGGCGCTCTACCGTTTCATGACCGGCGTCGTCGGCCGGTACGACGAGATCACCGACGTCGACCTCACGCTCATCACCCGCGCCTACAAGCGCGGCCACCTCCACAAGTCCGGACTGCTCACACTGGAGAGAACACCATGACCCCTGCTGAGAAGGAAGTCGCCGACCTGTGCGTGGAGCTGATCCGCGTCGACAGCAGCAACTACGGCGACGGCAGCGGCCCCGGCGAGCGCGCCGCCGCCGAGGTCGTCATGTCCAGGCTGGCCGAGGTCGGGATCGAGGCCACCTACGTCGAGAGCGAGCCGGGCCGCGGCAACGTGATCACCCGGATCGAGGGCACCGACCCGTCGCTGCCCGCCCTGCTCGTCCACGGCCACCTGGACGTCGTGCCGGCCAACGCCGCCGACTGGTCGGTCGACCCCTTCGCGGGCGAGGTGCGCGACGGCTACATCTGGGGCCGCGGCGCCGTGGACATGAAGGACATGGACGCGATGATGCTGGCCGTGCTGCGCCAGATCAAGCGCGAGGGCCGCAGGCCGCGCCGTGACCTCGTCTTCGCCTGGGTGGCCGACGAGGAGGCCGGCGGCGTGTACGGCGCCAAGTACCTCACCGCCCACCACCCCGAGCTGTTCGAGGGCGTGACCGAGGCGATCAGCGAGGTCGGCGGCTACTCCCTGGAGGTGGACCCGTCGCTGCGGCTCTACCTCATCGAGACGGCCCAGAAGGGCCTGGCCTGGATGAAGCTGATCGCCGACGGCACGGCGGGCCACGGCTCGATGCTGAACGACGACAACGCCGTCACCGAGGTCGCCAAGGCCGTGGCCAGGATCGGCGGCCACGATTGGCCGCTCACCTACACGCCGACGGTCCGCCGCTTCCTCACCGAGGTCGCGGACGCGTTCGGGATCCCGTTCGACGAGGAGAACCCGCAGCCGATCCTGGACAGGATCGGGCCGCTGGTGCGCTTCGTGGGCGCGACGCTGCGCCACACCACCAACCCGACCCAGCTCGGCGCCGGCTACAAGTCGAACGTCATCCCCGGCCAGGCCACGGCCGTGGTGGACGGGCGGTTCCTGCCGGGGTTCGAGGAGGAGTTCTTCAAGACGGTGGACGGGCTGCTCGGGCCGAAGGTGCGGCGCGAGTTCATCCACCACGACATCGCGCTGGAGACCACGTTCGACGGGGCGCTGGTGGAGTCGATGATCGCGGCGCTGAAGGAGGAGGACCCGGCCGCGCGGGCGATCCCGTACTGCATGTCGGGCGGCACCGACAACAAGACGTTCTTCGCCGACCTCGGAGTGCGCGGGTTCGGGTTCGTGCCGCTGCGGCTGCCGGCCGACATGGACTTCGCGGCGATGTTCCACGGCGTGGACGAGCGGGTGCCGGTGGACGCGCTGCAGTTCGGGGTGCGGGTTCTGGACAGGCTGCTCCTAAACTACTGAGGTGTGACCAAAGACGCATACACCCTGGCCAGCGAGGCCGCGGCGGCGCTGCGCAGCGCCGCCGGCCTCGACACCTCCGACGCCGGCTTTGACACTGCCCTCGTCATGGGGTCGGGGTGGGTGCCCGCCGCCGACGCGATCGGTGAGACGGTACGCGAGATCCCGTTCACGGACCTGCCCGGCTTCCGGGCGCCCGCCGTGGCGGGCCACGGCGGGAAGATCCGCGTCGTCCGCACCCCGTCAGGGCGGCACGCGCTGATCTTCCTCGGCCGCACCCATCTGTACGAGGGGCTCGGCGTGGACGCGGTGGCGCACGGCGTACGCACGGCGGCGGCGGCAGGCGTACGCACGCTCGTGCTCACCAACGCCGCCGGCGGCCTGCGGCCCGAGACGCAGAACGTCGGCGACCCCGTCCTGATCAGCGACCACATCAACCTGACCGGGGCCAACCCGATCACCGGCACCACGTTCATCGACCTCACCGAGGTCTACTCGCGCCGCCTGCGCGCGCTGGTCCGCGAGATCGACCCGACCCTGGCCGAGGGCGTCTACGTCGCCTTCCGCGGCCCCACGTACGAGACGCCCGCCGAGATCCGCATGCTGCGCACGCTGGGCGGCGACATGGTCGGCATGTCCACCGTCCTGGAGGCCATCGCCGCCCGCGAGGCCGGCCTGGAGGTGCTCGGCATCTCGCTGGTCACCAACCCCGGGGCGGGCCTGTCCGGCGAGCCGCTCGACCACGAGGAGGTCCTGGAGGTGGGCCGCGCCACGGCCGCGCGCATGGGCGTGCTGCTGTCCAAGGTGGTGGACCGGCTGTGACCCTCCTGGAGACGGCCCGCGCCTGGCTGGCGCAGGACCCCGACCCCGACACCCGGGCCGAGCTGTCCGCCCTGGTCGACGCCGGAGACCTGCCCGCCCTGGAGGAGCGCTTCGGCGCCAAGCTGGAGTTCGGCACCGCGGGCCTGCGCGGCGAGCTGGGCGCCGGCCCCAACCGGATGAACCGCGTCACCGTCATGCGCGCCGCCGCCGGCCTGGCCGCGGTGCTCGGGCCGGGCAAGCACGTGGTCATCGGCTACGACGCGCGGCACAAGTCCGACGTGTTCGCCCGCGACACCGCGGCCGTGCTGACGGGCGCCGGCCTGCACGCCTCGCTGCTGCCGTGCCCGCTGCCCACGCCCGTGCTGGCCTTCGCCGTCCGCCACCTCGGCGCCGACGCGGGCGTGACGGTCACCGCCAGCCACAACCCGCCGCGCGACAACGGCTACAAGGTCTACTGGGGCGACGGCTCCCAGATCACGCCGCCGGTCGACGGCGAGATCTCGGCCGCCATCGACGCCGTCGGCCGCGTGGACGAGCTGCCGCTGAACGGCCCCGGCACGCTGACCGAGCTGGGCGAGGGCATCGTCGACGACTACCTCTCCGCCGTGACCGCCCTGCCGCTCGGCGAGGCCCGGGGCCTGCGCGTGGCGTACACGCCGTTGCACGGGGTCGGCGCGGCCACCCTCACCGACGCCTTCCTGCGCGCCGGCTTCGAGAGCCCGATGGCGGTCGAGGAGCAGCGCAACCCCGACCCCGACTTCCCGACGGTGGCCTTCCCCAACCCGGAGGAGCCGGGCGCGATGGACCTGGCCGTCGCCCTGGCCGCCAAGCTGGACGCCGACCTGGTGCTGGCCAACGACCCCGACGCCGACAGGTGCGCGGTGGGCGTGCCGCTGCCCGGGGGCGGCGTACGGATGCTGAGCGGCGACGAGGTCGGCGGGCTGCTGGCCGAGCACGTCATCACGCACACCACCGGCGACCGCATGGTGGCCACCACCATCGTCTCCTCCTCGCTGCTGGGCAAGCTCGCCCGCGAGCACGGGGTGCGCTACGGCGAGACGCTCACCGGCTTCAAGTGGATCATCAAGGCGGGCCCCGGCCTGGTCTTCGGCTACGAGGAGGCCCTCGGTTACAGCATCGGCTCCGACGACGGGCTGCCGGTCAGGGACAAGGACGGCATCGGCGCGGCCCTGACGGTGGCGGCCATCGCGGCGGCGGCCAAGCGCGACGGCCGCACGCTGCTCGACCTCCTCGACGACCAGGCCCGCCGCTACGGCCTGCACGCGACGGCGCAGCTCTCGTTCCGCGTGGCCGACCTCTCGCTGATCGCCGCCGCCATGACCCGCCTGCGCGCCGACCGCACGCCGGCGCTGGGCGGCCTGGCGGTGGAGCGGGTGGACGACCTGGCGCGCGGCGACGGCGGCCTGCCGCCCACCGACGGCCTGCGCTACCGCCTCTCGGACGACGCCCGCGTGGTGGTCCGCCCGTCGGGGACAGAGCCCAAGCTGAAGTGCTACCTGGAGGTCGTCGTCCCCGTCGCGGGCACCCCGGCGCAGGCCAGGGCGGTGGCCGAGCAGCGGCTCGACGCCCTGAGGTCGGACCTCGCCCTCCGGCTGGGTCTGTGAGCGTGACCGTGGCGACCGGCACCTCGCCCCGGAGCACCTGCTGACCCTCTGGCGCTGACCCTCTGGCGCTGAGCCTCCGCCCAGCGCCAGAGGACGGTCACGCCAGGCGGAACTGCAGGTCGGTGTCCCAGTTGTGCGGGTCGGGCTCCACCCGCGGGTCCGTCTGGAACAGCTCCAGGCGGCACCCCCAGTGCTCAGCCCCGTCCTTCTCCGCCATGTCCCACGTCAGCCCCTGCTCCTCGCCCCACTTCAGCAGCGACTCGATGACGCCGAAGAGCTGGTCGGGATGGCCGTGGTGGGTGACTGTGGCATAACGCCCGGCGGGCAGGACGGCGGCGAACAGGTCGCCCTCGCTCTCCAGCGGCGCGGACACCGGCACCCCCGCCTGCACCACCAGCCGGTCGGCCGCCATGTCGATGCTCTCGTAGCGCAGGAACGGCGCCCCCGCCGGGTGCGCGCCGCGTTCGGCCAGCCAGCCGATGATCTCCCCGATGCGGTCCGCGACCAGCCCGAAGGTGGTCATGGTGATGGTGCGGCGCACCCCGATGTACGGGCGCTCGGGGAACTCGATGATCTGTGGCATGTTTCCTCCTTCACCCCTCAGTACGGTGCGCGGCCTCGAAACTCATCGGCAGCCCGAAGAGCGGGAACAGCCCGGGGTCGAGGTACGTGGTCTCGCCCGCGATCAGCCCGCCGGAGACCTCCAGCACGACCAGGGCGAACGCCGCCCCGTTCGCGTCGTACTGGCCGAAGGCGGGGCAGCCGTTGGCCCGCGCCGGGATCAGGCGGGAGCCCTCGCACGGCGCGCCGGAGGCGAGCAGGATCGCGCGGACGGCCTCCCGGCCCCGCAGCCACCAGGTGAACGGCGGCATGGACGTCGTCGCGTCCTCGTGCAGCAGCGAGACGAGCGTGTCCACGTCGTAGCGCTCGAACGCCGTCACGTACCGGGCCAGCAGTTCCTCGTCCACGTCGGCGTCGAGCGGCGCCACGGCGGGGAGCCTGGCCTTGGCGCGCTGGAGTGCGCTGTTGACGGAGGTGACCGTGGTGGCCAGCAGGGCGGCCGTCTCGGCGGCGCTCCACTTGAGCACGTCGCGCAGGATGAGCACCGCCCGCTGGCGGGGCGGCAGGTGCTGCAGGGCCGCCACGAACGCCAGCCGCACCGTCTCGCGCGTGACGGCCAGGTCGGCGGGGTCGAGGACGCGGGCGTCGGGGACGGGCTGGACCCAGCGGCTCTCCGGCAGCGGCTCGCCCAGGGCGGCCCCGGGGGTGGCGGCGGGGCCCAGGTCCATGGCGCGGGCGCGGCGCTGCGGGCCTCTGAGCATGTCGAGGCAGACGTTCGTGGCCAGGTGGAACAGCCAGGAGCGCAGCGGGCCGCGCGCGGGGTCGTAGGTCCGCCACGCCCGGACGAACGCCTCCTGCACGGCGTCCTCGGCCTCGAAGCCGGAGCCGAGCATGCGGTAGCAGTAGCCGGCCAGCTCGGCGCGGTGCCGCTCCAGGTCCTGCTCCAGACCCGCGAGCCCCGCGTCCCGGCGCTCCAGGTCCGGCTGCAGGCCCGCGAGTCCCGCGTCCCGGCGCTCCAGGTCCGCGGGTTCCGGGTCCTGATGGTCCAGGTCCGGGCTCAGCACGGAATCACCTCGATCTGCAGCTCTGTCACCCACTCGTCCCTGTCGCAGGGTACGTGCAGGCTGATCTCCCTCGCCAGGTCACGGGAGCGGTAGCCGTTCTCCTCGATCCAGTGCGCCAGCGTCTGGAACGTCGACCACGCCGCCTCCATCGCCCCGTGGTGGATGATCGTGGCGGCCGTCCCGATGGCCGGCAGGTCCACCACGTCGAAGCCGTACGGGCCGGGCGGCACGTTCACCGGCAGGCAGGCGTGCACCATGACCGAGCCGTCGTCCTCCTGCGCGTAGTGGGCGATGCCGGGACCGGCGGTCCGGACGCAGGCGCTCTCCAGCCGCCGGCACAGCTCGTCGAACAGCGGCGTGATGACCGGCCCGATGTGCTCCGGCTCGTAGCCGGCCGCCCTGGCGGCGAGCCGGGCGACCCGCGTGCGGGGCACGCTCTTGAGCAGGACCTCCGCCG
This sequence comes from Nonomuraea thailandensis, assembly GCF_024172165.1. GTDB lineage: Bacteria > Actinomycetota > Actinomycetes > Streptosporangiales > Streptosporangiaceae > Nonomuraea > Nonomuraea thailandensis. The sequence continues at coordinate 8,929,587 of NZ_JAMZEB010000002.1, forward strand.
GGCGCATCTGCCCCTCGGTCTCGATCGTCCGCAGCCGTGCCTCGACGTTGCGCAGCCTGGCCAGGTCGGCGCTGATCCTGGCCTCCAGCTCGGCACGGCGCAGGCGCACCATGCCGTGCAGCTCCTCCACGCCGACCTTCTCGTCGAGGATGGCCCTGACCTGCTCCAGCGTGAAGCCGAGATCCTTGATCGCGACGATCCTGTTGAGCCTGGCGAGCTGGCCGGCCTGGTAGGACCGGTAACCGGAGACGGGGTCCACGTGCGCGGGCCGCAGCAGGCCGATGGCGTCGTAGTGGCGGAGCATGCGTACGGACACCAGCCCCAGCCTGGCGAACTCTCCGATGCTGAACATGTCCTCTCCAGGTGTAGGGGCTGACACGGTGTCAGAGTCAACTATGGCCAATTCCCACGCGCTGGGGTAGCGTTCTGGACAAAGCGGGCGACCGAACGTTCGGTAGGGACATGATCCAGGACCTCACGGACCGCGACACCGACGCCGGCGTGCGGATCAGGACGGCGGCGGTGCTGCTGTTCGCACGGCAGGGTTACGCGGCCACCAGCATCAGAGACCTCGGCAAGGCGGTCAACATGACCAACGCCGGCATCTACCACCACGTCACCAGCAAGGAAGCCCTGCTGGCCGACCTCATGCGGGTCGCCCAGCGCGGCCTCATCGACGCCACCGAGCGCATGCTCGCCCCGTACCGGCGGCCCGCCGACCGCCTGTCCCTGCTCATCGGCTCGCTCACCGCCGTCCACGCCCGCAGCCCCATGACCACCCGCGTGATGGACGGCGAGCTGCGCTCGCTCACCCCGGGCTCGGCCGCCCGCGACGAGATCATCGGCCTGCGCGACGCCTACGAGGCCCACTGGAAGGACGCGCTGGCCGACGGCGTGGCCGAGGGCGCCTTCCGCGTCGCCGACGAGCGGCTGACCAGGCTCGCCCTGATGTCCATGTGCACCGGCACCAGCGAGTGGTACCGCCCCGACGGGCGCTCCTCGCTGGAGCAGGTGTGCGCCGAGTTCGTCGCGATCGGCCTGGCCGCCGTCCGCGCCCCCGCCGTCGCGTCCCTCGCGACCGCCGACCTCTCCCTGCTGCCCGACTATCCGTGGGAGCCGCTGGATGACCGAGACGACGATCCCCGACCTGATGAGGCACGCCGCTAGCACGTACGGCGCGCGCGAGTTCCTCCGCTTCCCCGACACCTCCCTCAGCTTCGCCGAGGCCGACGAGCGCTCCGGCCGGATGGCCGGCGCCCTGATCGACCAGGGCGTGCGCCCCGGCGACCGCGTGGCGATCATGATGGACAACGTGCCCGGCTGGCCGCTGAGCTGGCTGGCCGTGCTCAAGGCGGGCGCGGTCACCGTGCCGGTGAACGTCCGCTACCGGGCCGCCGACCTGGAGCACGTCCTGCGCGACTCGGGCGCCGTGGCCACGATCACCACCGGCGAGCACGCCCCGCACGTCCCCGGCGCCGTGCACCTCCTCGACGCGTTACGGGACGGCACGCCTCGCCCTCCCCGGCAGGCCGACCCCGACGATGTCGCAAATTTTCAGTACACGTCGGGCACTACGGGCTTTCCCAAGGCCTGCATGCTCACCCACGACTACTGGCTCAGGACCGCCCGCATCGCCGCCGGCCAGGTCGAGCTCCGCGACGACGACGTCATGATGATCGCGCAGGCGTACTCGTACATGGACCCCCAGTGGGTCACCCTCCTCTGCCTGATGGGCGGCATCCCCCTGGTGGTGCTCCCCCGCTTCTCCGCCTCCGGGTTCTGGGCCTCGGCCAGGGAGCACGGCGCGACGCTCACGTACGTGCTGGGCACCATGCCCCTCCTGCTGCACAAGCAGCCGCCCCACCCGCACGACCGCGACAACCGCATGCGCGTGGTGCTCTGCTCGGGCATCCAGCCCGGCCTGCACGCCACGTTCGAGGAGCGCTGGGGAGCGCCGTGGCGCGAGCTGTACGGCTCCACGGAGAGCGGCCCCGACCTGATCTCGCCCCTCGGCGCCACCGACACGGTCGGCACCGGCGCGCTGGGCGTCGCGCCGCCGGGCAAGGAGGTCACGCTGGACGAGGAGACCGGCGAGATCCTGGTCAGGGGCGTCCCCATGATGAAGGGCTACTGGAACCATCCCGAGGCCACCGCCCACGCCTTCAGAGGCGGCTGGTACCACACGGGCGACCTGGGCGTCCGCGACGAGCACGGCCGCCTGCGCCACGCCGGGCGGATCAAGGACATGGTCCGCAGGGGCGGCGAGAACATCTCCTGCGCCGAGGTGGAGCACGTGCTCGCCCAGCACCCCGCGGTCCTGTCCGCGGCCCTCGTCCCCGTCGCCGACGACCTGTGGGGTGAGGTCCCGAAGGCGTTCATCCAGCTCCGTCCCGGCCACGCGGGCACCCGGGACACCGCCATGAGCGTGATCGGGCACGCCCGGGAGCGCCTGGCCCGCTTCAAGATCCCGGCGTACGTGGAGTTCGTCGAGGAGTTCGCGCTGACCCCGTCGGCCCGCATCGAGAAGCGCCACCTGCTCAGCCCCGGGCGCGACCAGCGCGCCGCCCCCGCCATCCAGGTTCCCCAGCCCGACAAGGAGCAGCGATGATCGACGTGACCGTACGCGACGAGGTGGCCCTGATCACGCTCGCCCGCCCGGACAAGCTCAACGCCCTCACCGCCGCCATGCGCGCGGACCTGGCGGCGGCCGTGCGCGAGCACGGCACGGGCACCAGGGGCGTCAGGGGCATCGTGGTCACCGGCGCCGGCCGGGCGTTCTCGGCCGGCGAGGACATCAACCAGGCCGTCGGCCGGTCACTGGTCGAGGAGGTGGAGCTGTTCCACGACATGACCAGGGCCGTGCTGGAGACGCGGGTCCCGGTGGTGGCGGCGGTCAACGGCCTGGCCGTGGGCGGGGCCGCCGAGTGGACCCTCTGCTTCGACGCCCGCCTCGGCACCCCCGCGGCCGAGTACTTCTTCCCGGAGAACCACATCGGCCTGTCGGTCTCCAACGCCGCCAGTTACCTGCTCCCCCGGCTCGTCGGCGGCAGGGCGTTGCGGCTGGTGCTCGACTCGACGCGGATGAGCGCGGCCGACGCCCTGGCCGCGGGCCTGCTCGACGAGCTCGTGCCCGCCGGGACGCTGGTGGAGGCGGCGATCGCCCGGGTGCGCCACTGGAGCGCCCCCGGCGCCGCCACCGCCGTGCACCTGGCCCTGCTGCGGCCGTCGGCCGCGGAGGTGGAGCGGGCCTTCCGGGCGGAGACGGAGGCGGCCGGGCAGGTGGAGGCGTCGGGCATCGCCCAGGCCGGCATGACCGCGTTCGTCAACAGGAGCAGGAGCGGCGTCAGGGGATGACGAGGGCGGCGACCACCAGCGCGACCGCGGCGACCAGCACCCCGATCGCGTCGTAGGACCAGCTCAGCCGGGCCGGCGCCGCCTCCTCGCCACGGCGCCTGGCCGACTCGGCACGCTCGCGGATCTGGTCGCCCACCCAGTCGGCGTGCGTCTTGCCGGCGAACGCCTCCACCGCCGCCTGCTCGGCCCTGGGCAGCGTGGGCTCGGTCTTGAACCGCCCCCGCTGCTCGGTGGCGGTGCCGCGGCGCTGCGCCTTGGCGCGCTCGCGGGCGCTGCTCATCGGCGTCCACAGCCGCAGCACCCGCTCGTCGCCGTACTGCACGGTGATGGCGTGCGACACCGTGACGTCCTCGATCGCGGCCCACGGCAGGAACGTGGTGCGGAACGGGTTGCGCCCCACCAGCCCCTCCTCCGTGAACACCGTGGCGGGGCGCAGCGCGACGGCGTAGACGAGCGCCGTCAGCGCCCCGAGCACGGCCAGCGCGACGAGCGACGGCTTGCCGTTGAACCGGACGATCAGGTCCCAGACGTTGAACGCGACGAACGCCAGCCACACCCACGCCAGCACGAACGCGGTCCTGGAACGGTAGGTCTGCTTCACGGCTGCCACTTGATCTGCTGGAACCCGGGCTTGATCACGCCGTTGATCAGCGCCAGCCGCTCGTCGAACGGGATGAACGCCGACTTCATCGCGTTCACCGAGAACCACTGCAGGTCGTCCCAGCCGTAGCCGAACGCCTGCACCAGCTTGTGGAACTCCAGCGACACGCTGGTGGAGCTCATCAGCCGGTTGTCGGTGTTGACCGTGACCCGGAAGTTCAGCCGCCGCAGCAGCCCGATCGGGTGGTCGGCGATCGAGGCGGCGGCCCCGGTCTGCAGGTTGGACGTGGGGCACATCTCCAGCGGGATGCGCTTGTCGCGCACGTAGGCGGCCAGCCGCCCCAGCTTCGCGGAGCCGTCCTCGGACACGGAGATGTCGTCGATGATGCGCACGCCGTGCCCGAGCCGGTCGGCGCCGCACCACTGGATGGCCTGCCAGATCGACGGCAGGCCGAACGCCTCGCCGGCGTGGATCGTGAAGTGGGCGTTCTCCCGCTGGAGGTACTCGAACGCGTCGAGATGCCGGGTGGGCGGGTAGCCGGCCTCGGCGCCCGCGATGTCGAACCCCACCACGCCGCCGTCGCGGTATCGCACGGCCAGCTCGGCGATCTCCCGGGAGCGCGCCTGGTGCCGCATGGCGGTCAGCAGCGTGCCCACCCGGACGCGGCGGCCTCGCGAGCCCTGCTCGAACCCCTCCAGCACCGCCTCCACCACCTGGTCCAGGCTCAGGCCCCTGGTGGTGTGCTGCTCGGGCGCGAACCGCACCTCGGCGTAGACGACCCCGTCGTCGGCGAGGTCCTGGGCGCACTCGGCGGCCACGCGGACGAGCGACTCGCGGGTCTGCATGACGGCGACCGTGTGGTCGAACGTCTCCAGGTAACGTTCGAGCGACCCCGAGTCCGACGCCTCCTCGAACCACTGGCGCAGGTTGGCGGGGTCGGTGGTGGGCAGCCGGGTGTAGTCGCTCTCCCTGGCCAGCTCGACGATCGTCTCGGCGCGGAGCCCGCCGTCGAGGTGATCGTGCAGCAGGACCTTGGGAGCGCGCCGGATCTCGTCATGCGTGGGGCTCATCTGGCCATGATATGAGCACCGCCCGCCCGCGCGCCCAGGCCCGGCCGTCCCCCCGCGTGGTCAGTCGTCGCGGCCCGCCGACTCCGGCGAGAACGCGGGCAGGCACACCGCGACGTACTCGGCCCCGCCGGGCCCCACGCTGTAGCGCACCTTCTCCCCCGGCGAGGTCACCAGCGACTGCCCGGCCTCGACGCGGGTCGTGCCCTCGGCGTGCTCCACGATCACCGTCCCGCGCAGGACCACGGTGTACTCGGTGAACGACGGCGTCTGCGCCGGCTCCTCCCACCCGGGAGGAGCGGTCATGTGGGCGATGGAGACCGCCTCGTCGCCGCTGCTGACGCGGCCGATGTGCTCGTCGATGAGCTTGCCGCCGGGTACGGGGATGCGGGCCGGGCCCTCGATCTTTCTCACCACGCACGTCAGTGTGCCACGTCGAGGATCAGCCGGCTCGGCGAGCCCTGCTCGGTGACCCGGAACGGCGCCCGCTTGCCCAGCACCAGCGCGATGCCGACGCGTGCCTCGAAGTCGCCGGTCCTGACGACGTCCTTGAGGTTGCCGAGGCGGGCCGGGTAGACGGGCCCGCCGGTCCAGGTGGGTGTGCCCTCCTCGTCGTGGGCGTTCGCGGGGAAGAGCGTGAGCTGGAGGTACGCGCCGCCGGGCACGTCGATGGGCTTTCCTGAGCCGTCCTGGACGAGCTCGTCCACCCATTTCACGCTGTATCCGGGAATGTCGCCCTTGAGGTCCACGACGAGCCGGTCGTACGCGCCGTGCGCGGCGTGCCGCACGCCCGTCACCTCGGCGGGCTCGATCCCGGACCGGTCGACGTCCACCTCGGCGGTGCTGGTCGGCGCGGCGGACCCGGTGGGGGTCTGGCGCGGCAGCGTGGCGGTCTGCTGGGCGGTGCCGCACGCGGCGAGCAGGGTGGCGAACAGGGCGGCGAGCAGGGTGGCGAGCAGGGTGGCGCGGCAGGCGAGCGGAACGGCCGCGCGCGACGGCCGGCCGCGGGGCGGGGTTGACGAGCGCATGCCCGGTAGATGCCCAGCGTGCGGGCCTGCAAGCGGCGTCACGGCGGATCGGCGCCAAGCCTCGCAGGCCGTTCCGGACATTCCCCGCGGAACAGGGCCCCACCGGTGCCGGCGGGGCCCTGTCGGGGGCGGCTCAGACGGTCTCGTACGCCTTCACGTTCTCCGTCACGGCCGGCACGCTCCTGCGGGAGCGCAGCCCCGTGGCCGAGATCACCAGCCCGACCAGGGCCAGCACCAGCGACACCACGATCGCCGCGCGCAGCGAGCCGATGGAGAGCGTCTGGCCGCCGCCGGAGGTGAGCACGGCGGTCACCACGGCCAGCACGATCGCGCCGCCGACCTGGCCCGAGGTGTTCAGCAGGCCGGAGGCCAGGCCCTGCTCGTCGTCGTCCACGCCGTTGGTGGCCTGGATGTTGAGCGAGGGGAACGACAGCGCGAACGCGATGCCCAGCAGGATCATGCCGGGGATCACCATGCCGCCCAGGCTGGGCGTGCGGTCGATGCCGAGGAAGACGGCGTACCCGCCGGCCAGCGCGGCGGCGCCGATCACGATCAGCTTGCCGGTGCCGAACCGGTCGGCGAAGTCGCCCATCTTCGTCGAGGTGACGGCGACGAGCAGGCCCGCGGGCAGGAACGCCAGGGCGGTGCCCAGGGCCGACCAGCCGAGCAGGTTCTGGAAGTACTGCATGGCCACGAACTGGAAGGAGACGTAGGAGCCCATGAGGATGAGCAGCCCGAGGTTGGCCCGCACGATGTGCCCGGACCTCAGGATGCCCAGCCGCACCAGCGGGTGGCGCGTCCGCAGCTCGGCGAGGACGAACAGGCCGAGCAGCGCGGCGACGCCCACGAGCGAGCCGATCGTCTGGAACGAGGCCCAGCCGGCCTCGGGCGCCTGCACGACCGTGAACACCAGCAGCAACATCGACGCGGTGATCGTCACGGCGCCGATCAGGTCGTGGCCGCCCTCGGCCCGCTCCTCCCGGCCCTTCGGCAGCACCTTCAACGCGGCCACCAGCGCGATCACCGCGACGGGCACCGGCATGAGGAGCGTCCACCGCCAGCCGATCTCGGTCAGCAGGCCGGACAGCACCAGGCCGAGCGAGTAGCCGCTCGCGCCGCAGGCGGTGAAGATGCTCAACGCCCTGTTGCGCTCCGGGCCTTCGGGAAAGGTCGTCGTGATGATCGACAAAGCGGCGGGCGCGGTGAACGCGGCGGCCACACCCTTGACGAACCGGGCCGCGATCAGCAGCGCGCCGTCGTCCACCACACCACCGAGCAACGAGGCGACGGCGAAGACACCGAGCGCGACCAGGAACACCCTGCGCCGCCCCAGCAGGTCGGCGGTCCTGCCCCCGAGCAACAGAAGACCGCCATAGCCGAGCACGTAGCCGCTGACCACCCATTGCAAGGAGGACGTCGTCAGGCCCAGGTCGTGCTGGATGGCCGGGAGGGCGACTCCGACCATCGAGACGTCCAGGGCATCAAGAAAGATCACAGCGCAGAGCACGGCGAGCGCGCCCCAACGGGATGAGGAAGAGGACATGGGTCAGAACAATACATGCACACACATCTAATGCAAGCGCATTTAATTCCGTTGCATGAGTTTTCCCGAAGTGGTAACCTCCGCGACATGGACGAGCGGTTCGTGGTGGACACCTGGCACTACGTCCTGGCGAAACACGCCAAGGCCATGTGCCAGCTGGAGCGCGAGCTGGGCGACCGGCACGGGCTGGGCCCCAGCGAGTTCGAGGTGCTGGATCGGATCGTGCACCACGACAGGAAGCTCCGCATCCAGGAGCTGTGCGAGGAAGTCCATCTGAGCCAGAGCGCGCTGTCGCGGGTGGTGGCCCGGCTGGAGAAGGCCGCGCTCGTCACGCGCGGGGTGTGCGACAGCGATCGGCGCGGGGTGTTCGTGTGCATCACGGACGAGGGCCGCGCCCGCCACGCCGAAGCTCTGCCGACGCAGCGGGCGGTGCTGACCGAGGTCTTCGCCGACGCCCCGGTCCCGGTCCCCTGAGCTACCGTGCCGTGATGCGGTCGATGACCAGGGGAAGCTCCTCCGCGGCCGACCCGCCCACGGCGTAGCCGCCGTCCAGGGCCTCCAGCGCCCGCTCGAAGCGGGACGTCTCGTCGGCGTGCAGCGTCATCAGCGGCTGCCCGGCCCGCACCAGGTCGCCGGGCTTGGCGTGCAGCACGATCCCGGCCCCGAACGAGACGGGGTCCTCCTTGCGGGCCCGCCCGGCTCCGAGCCGCCAGGCGGCCAGCCCCACGGCGTACGCGTCCAGCCGGGCCAGCACGCCGGACTCCGGCGCCTCCACGGTCATCGTCTCGGCGGCCCCGGGCAGCAGCGCGTCCGGATCCCCGCCCTGGGCGGAGATCATGCGCCGCCACGCGTCCATCGCCGAGCCGTCCTCCAGCGCCTTCTCCGGGTCCTTGCCCGAGGAGATCCCGGCGGCCTCCAGCATCTCCCGCGCCAGCCGCACGGTCAGCTCCACCACGTCCGCGGGCCCGCCGCCGGCCAGCACCTCGACCGACTCGGCGACCTCCAGCGCGTTGCCCACGGCCCGGCCCAGCGGCCGGTCCATGGCGGTCAGCAGCGCTACGGTGCGCACCCCCGCGTCGGTGCCGAGCGCGACCATGGTCTCGGCCAGCTCGCGAGCCGCCGGGACGGTCTTCATGAACGCCCCGGAGCCCACCTTCACGTCCAGGACCAGCGACCCGGTGCCCTCGGCGATCTTCTTCGACATGATGGACGAGGCGATGAGCGGGATCGACTCGACGGTGCCGGTGACGTCCCGCAGCGCGTACAGCTTCTTGTCGGCGGGCGCCAGGCCCGACCCGGCCGCGCACACCACGGCCCCGGCCGAGCGCAGCACGTCCAGCATCTCGGCGTTGGACAGCGAGGCCCGCCAGCCGGGGATCGACTCCAGCTTGTCCAGGGTGCCGCCCGTGTGCCCGAGACCGCGCCCGGACAGTTGCGGCACGTACGCGCCGCACGCCGCCACGAGCGGCGCCAGCGGCAGCGTGATCTTGTCGCCGACGCCGCCCGTCGAGTGCTTGTCGGCCGTCGGCCGGTCGAGGGCGGACCAGTCCATGCGCTCGCCGGAGCGGATCATGGCCTGGGTCCAGTCGGCGATCTCCCGCCGGTCCATGCCGTTCAGCAGGATCGCCATGGCCAGCGCCGACATCTGCTCGTCGGCCACGTCGCCGCGCGTGTACGCGTCGATCACCCAGTCGATCTGGGCAGTGGTCAGCTCGCCCCGGTCGCGCTTGGCGCGGATGACCTCGATGGCGTCCATCAGGCGCTCCTGCTGAGGTCCTGCGGCCCGAACGCGTACGGCAGGATCTCGGCCATGCGCTTCGGCCCGTCCTCGGTCTCGACCAGCAGGTCCTCACCGCCGAACTCGTACAGGAGCTGGCGGCAGCGCCCGCACGGCATCAGCAGCTCGCCGTGGCCGTCCACGCAGGTGAAGGCCACCAGCCTGCCGCCGCCCGAGCGCTGCAGCGCCGAGACCAGGCCGCACTCGGCGCACAGGCCCAGGCCGTAGGAGGCGTTCTCGACGTTGCAGCCGGTGACGATGCGGCCGTCGTCCACCAGCGCCGCCGCGCCGACGGGGAACTTGGAGTACGGCGCGTACGCGTGCCGCATGGCCTCGGTCGCCTCGTCCCGCAGGCCGTTCCAGTCGATGTTCAATGTTGTTCCCCCCGGCGATAGACGACGCCGTCGGCCTTGGGCATCCGCAGGCGCTGGGAGGCGACCAGGAGCACGAGCAGCGTGACCACATGTGGTGTGATGAAGACGAATTCGCCCGGCAACTGGTCGACGGTCAGCCAGAGCCAGAACAGGATGACCATGCCCAGGGCGGATGCGGCCATCAAGGTGTACTGCTTGACGCCTCTGGCCTCCAACTCGGCGGAGGTCAGGCGGCGGATCTGCATCCCGAGGTAGATCAGCAGCAGCAACGCCCCGAACAGGAACAACGAGATGACCGCTGTGGAGGTGCGCAGCCGCAGAGCTTCGGTGTAGCCGAACAGGGAGGCGCCGGCCGCCAGACCGCCGGGCCGCCAGTTGCCGAAGATCATGGCGGCCAGGCCGATGAAGCCCCGCCCCTGCGTCTGACCTTCGACGTACTTGTCGGCGCCGAAGACCAGGAACACCCCGCCGAGACCGGCGAAGGCACCGGAGATGACGACGGCGATGTACTTGATCAGATAGACGTTCACGCCCAGCGACTCGGCCGCCCACGGGTTCTCGCCCGCCGATCGGAGCCGCAGACCGAAGGCCGTGCGCCAGAGCACGAAGAACGTCAGCGGCAGCAGCAGCACTGCCAGGATCACCAGAATGTTGACGTTGTGGGTGAGTCCACGCAGGATGCCCGCCACGTCGGCGAGCAGGAACCAGTGGGTGCTCTCCAGCTTGCCGAGCAGGTCCGGGCCGTCGGACAGGACCGGCAGGCTGACCTCCCACGTGGACCCGGTGACGGCGGCCGAGGTCGTGATGCCCGCGCCCGCGTCGGCGGCCGGGGTGCCCTCCTTGTACAGGACCTCCGACAGGAAGCGGGTGATGCCGGGGCCGAGCAGGTTGATGGCGACGCCGCTGATGATGTGGTCCACGCCGAACGTCACGGTCGCGATGGCGTGCAGGAGCCCGCCGAGCGCGCCGCCGAGCAGCCCGGCCACCAGCGCGGCCACAGGCCCCCACTGATAGCCGGCCCAGCCGGCGAACCAGGTGCCGAGCACCATCATGCCTTCGAGCCCGATGTTGACCACACCCGCACGCTCGGCCCACAGGCCGCCGAGTCCCGCCAGCCCGATCGGCACCGCGAGCGTCAGGGCGGAGGCGATCAAGCCGGAGGAGGTGAGGTCGTCCTGGCCGGAGATGATCCGCACCAGCGCCATCAGCAGGATGAGCACGGCGACACCGATGAGCGCCACATGGTACTTGCCGACCCGGGTCATGCTGTCACCTCAACCGGAGTGTTCCTGCCGAGCTGCTGGGCGGCCCGTCGTTCTTCGAGTCGGAGCGCGAACCGGTTGGTCACCTCGTTGGCCACGACGACGAGCAGGACGATCGCGCCCTGGATGATCGTGACGACGGAGGCGGGGATGTCGGCGAACTGCAGCGCGCCCTGCCCTCGGTCCAAGAAGGCGAACAGGAGCGCCGCCACGGCGATGCCGCCGGGCTTGTTCCGGCCGAGCAGGGCCACCGCGATGCCGAGGAAGCCCAGGCCGGCGGTGAAGTTGGAGTTGAAGGCGCCACGGTAACCGAGGATCTCCGGCAGGCCGATGAGCCCGGCGACCGCACCGGACATCACCATGGCCGCGATCACCATCGTCTTCGGGTTGACGCCTGACGCGAGCGCCGCGGGAGCGTTGAGGCCGCTGGCCTTGACGTTGAAGCCGAACCGGGTGCGCTCCAGCACGACCCAGACCACCACACCGAGCAGAACGGCCACGATGAGGAAGCCCCACAGGCCACCCTCGCGGCTGGGCGGCGTCATCCCGAACCAGCCGAAGACGAAGTTGAGGTCAGGGAACATGGCCGACTCGGGCAGCTTCGGCGTGGTCGTGGAGAGGTCCCCCTCGGCGCGCTGGCCGGCGAAGGGGCCACGAACGAGGTAGGACGCCAGGTTGATCGCGATGTAGTTCAGCATGATCGTGGCGATGACCTCGTTCACCCCCCTGGTCACCTTCATGACAGCGGGGATGAGCGCGTACAGGCCGCCCGCCAGCGCCGCGACCAGGATGATCACGGCGATCTGGATCGGCCCCGGCGCGGTGAACGTCGAGCCCACATACGCCGCGCAGATGGCCGCGATGCGGTACTGGCCCTCGACGCCGATGTTGAAGAGGTTCATGCGGAAGCCGATGGCCACCGCCAGACCGGCGATGAACAGCGGCACCGCCCGGTTGAGCCAGGTGGCGAAGGAGTTGGCCACCGCACGCGGGGTCTCTCCGAAGTTGAAGAAGGCGGTCAGCGCGTCCAGCGGGCTGCCGCCCGCGGCCACGATGGCCACGCTGCAGATCGCGATCGCCAGGATGACGGCGACGACTGCGCCGGCGACGGTGAGCAGCGCCCGGTTGAGCCCGGCGGGCATCACGTCTCCTCAGTGCCGGCGATGGCGCCGGTCATGTAACCGCCCAGCCGTTCGGGCGTGATGTCGGAAGGGTCGAGCGCGGCCACGAGCCGCCCCCGGTAGATCACCTGGATGGTGTCGGACAGCCCGATCAGCTCGTCGAGGTCGGCCGAGATGAGCAGCACGGCGAGCCCGGCGGCGCGGGCGTCGCGCAGGTGGTCCCAGATGGCGGCCTGGGCGCCGACGTCCACGCCCCGGGTGGGGTGGGCCGCGATCAGGAAGGAGGGGTCGCCGCTCATCTCGCGGCCGACGATCAGCTTCTGCTGGTTGCCGCCCGACAGGGCCAGGGCCAGGGTGTCCACGCTGGGCGTGCGGACGTCGTAGTCCTTGACGATGCGCTCGGTGTCGGCCTTGGAGGCCCGCCGGTCGACCCAGATGCCGCTGCGGGCGGGCTTCCTGGTCTGGTGGCCGAGCACCCGGTTCTCCCACAGCGACGCCTCCAGGAGCAGGCCCTGGCGGTGGCGGTCCTCGGGGATGTAGCCGATGCCGGATTCGCGGCGCTTGAGCGTGGACCAGGCGGTGATGTCCTGGCCGGCGAGCTCGATCCGGCCCTGGGCTGACCGGATGCCCATGATGGCCTCGATGAGCTCGGACTGGCCGTTGCCCTCGACGCCGGCGATGCCGAGGATCTCGCCCTTGCGGATCTCGAACGACACGTCGTCGAGGACCAGGCGCTCACCCTCGCCGGGCATGGTGAGCTGGGAGACCTTCAGCGTGACGGTGTCGGTCACGGTGGACTCGCGGGTCTCGGGCGTGGGCAGCTCGCTGCCCACCATCAGCTCCGCGAGCTGCCGCGCGGTGACGTCGGACGGGTTCACGCTGGCGACCGTGGTGCCGCGCCGGATCACGGTGATCGCGTCGGCGATGTCGAGCACCTCGTCGAGCTTGTGCGAGATGAAGATGACCGTCAAACCCTCGGCCTTCAGCTCGCGCAGGTTCTGGAAGAGCTCCTCGACCTCCTGCGGCACCAGCACGGCCGTCGGCTCGTCCAGGATGAGGATGCGGGCCCCGCGGTAGAGCACCTTGAGGATCTCCACGCGCTGGCGGTCGCCCACGCCGAGGTCCTCCACGAGCCTGTCGGGGTCCACGCGCAGGCCGTGGGTCTCGGCCAGCTGGACGATGCGCCTGCGGGCGGCGGCGGTGTCGAGCGTGCCGAGCCGCTTCGGCTCGGCCCCGAGGACGATGTTCTCCAGGACCGTGAAGTTGTCGGCGAGCATGAAGTGCTGGTGCACCATGCCGATCCCGACCGCGATGGCGTCGCTCGGCGTGCGGAAGCTGACCTCCGTGCCGTTGACCTTGATCGTCCCCTCGTCCGGCTTCTGCATGCCGTAGAGGATCTTCATCAGGGTGGATTTGCCCGCGCCGTTCTCCCCGACGATGGCGTGCACCGTGCCGGGCTGGACGGTGATGCGGATGTCGTGGTTCGCGACGACGCCGGGGAAACGCTTGGTGATGCCCTCCAGCTCTACGGCGGGTTTCACCGTGGCCAGGGTGTCAGCACTCATTTCGCCTCTCCTACAGGGGGCGGCATAGACAGAAGGCCCGAAGTTCGGACTCCGGGCCCTCAGCTGTCTCTCCTACCCCGTTTTACGGCTTGGCAGGAACCGTGATCTTGCCGTCGACGATGTCCTTCTTGGCAGCGTCGAGCTTGTCCTTGAGGTCGTCGATCTCGCCACCGGTGGTGGACAGGCCCACGCCGTCGACCTTCAGGTCGTACGTGGTGTTCGTGCCGCCCTTGGCGCCGCCCTGGAAGGCCTTGATGAACTCGAACACGCCGACGTCCACGCGCTTGAGCATCGAGGTCATGATCACCGACTGCAGGTCGGTCTCCTTGACGGTCTGGCGCTGGTCGGAGTCGACGCCGATGGCCTTCTTCTTCGCCGCGGCCGCCGCCTGGAACACGCCGAGACCGGAGTCGCCGGAGGCGTGGTAGATGATGTCCGCGCCGTCCTGGTACATCTTCTCGGCCGCGACCTTGCCCTTGTCGGGGGCCTTGAAGCCGGAGAAGTCACCGTCGGGGGTGAGGTACTTGACGTCGATCTTGGCGTCCGCCTTGACCGACTTCACGCCCGCCACGAAGCCCGCCTCGAACTTCTTGATCAGGTCGCTCTCGACGCCGCCGACGAAGCCGACGTGGCCGCCCTCGGACTTGGTCGCCGCGGCGACGCCCGCCAGGTAGGAGCCCTGCTCCTCGGCGAACAGCAGGCCGGTCACGTTGGGGGCGTTGGAGGCCGAGTCGACGACCGCGAACTGAATGTCCGGGTACTCCTCGGCCGCCTTCTTGACGTCCTCGGCGTAGGCGAAGCCGACACCGATGATCGGGTTGTAGCCCGCGTCCGCGAGCTGGCGCAGCAGGTCGCCGCGGTTGGAGCCGTCGGAGGCCGGGCTCAGCTCCTTGATCTCCGCGCCGAGCTCCGTCTTGGCCTTCTCCAGGCCGGCGTAGGCCGAGTCGTTGAAGGACTTGTCACCGCGCCCGCCGATGTCGAACGCGAGACCCACCTTGAGTGCGCCCTTGGACGCCTCGCTGCTCGCCGCGCCGGTCGGCTCCTGGCTGGCCGTGGTCCCCCCACCGCCACCGCCGCACGCGGCCGCCGCCATGAGCAGGACACCGGCGACCGAACCGAGCGCCACACTGTTGAATCGCTTGCCGAGCAAGGCGACTCCCTTCCATTTCCCCGCCGCCGATTTGGTCGCAGGCGCGACAGAACGTACGGCACCTGCACGGAAGATAGTTGCTTGACCAGGGACAACCAAACTGGGACACAGGGTCGCAACCGCTCCGTTACCGACATCACTCGCGTCCGTGACCTGAATGGCGATACAGGCACTTCGGACACCTTCGGAAAGTTTTGCCCAACTTTGGTGGTCGATCACCTCTTGCCCTCGGCCCCCCTCGTGACGGAGATTCCCACAGACGGTGGAAAACTTCGTATCGGAGCCCCGCATGCACCCGTGGGAAGCCCTCTCCGTGCCGCTGGTCGCCTTACTCGTGGCGACCCTGACCGGCACCACACCCGCCACAGCCGACACCCCGGCTGTGAAGATCGAGAACAACGCCACCCAGCCGACCTTCTCCAGGGCTGACGCCATCCTGCAGACCGTGTTCGTCGAGGTCGCCGGAACCGACAGCGACAACGACGGCGCCGACGACCGGGTCGCCGTGGACATCCTGCGCCCCAAGGAGACCGACCAGGGGCTCAAGGTTCCTGTGATCATGGAGGCGAGCCCCTACTACGCCCCCGGCAACGACGTCGCCAACCACCCCGTGGACGTGGACGAGAACGGCGTCCCCCTGCCCGCCCTGACCGCGCTGTCGGCCAAGCTCGACGCCGCGGGCCCGTTCGACGGCTACTACGACAACTACTTCCTGCCCCGCGGCTACGCCATCGCGCTGGTGGAGAACCTGGGCAGCGCCCGCGCCACCGGCTGCCCCACCTCGGGCGGCCTCAACGAGACCGCTGGCCCGAAGGCCGCGATCGACTGGCTGAACGGCCGCGCCAAGGGCTTCGACACCGCCGGCAACCCCGTCGAGGCGACCTGGTCCACGGGCAAGGTCGGCATGATCGGCGTCTCGTACAACGGCACGCTGCCCAACGCCGTCGCCGCGACCGGCGTCGAGGGCCTGGAGACGATCGTGCCGATCGCCGCGATCTCCAGCTGGTACGACTACTACCGCGCCAACGGCGGCGTCCTCGCGCCGGGCGGCTTCCAGGGCGAGGACCTGGACGTGCTCGCCAAGTACGTGCTGACCAGGCAGAACGGCCAGGAGGCGTGCGGCGCGGTGATGGACGACCTGACCGCCACCCAGGACCGGATCACCGGCGACTACAGCCGGCTCTGGGACGAGCGCAACTACCTCAACGACGTGCGCAAGGTGAAGGCCAGCGTCTTCGTCGTGCACGGGCTCAACGACTGGAACGTCAAGACCAAGCAGTTCGCGCAGTGGTGGTACGCGCTGTCCAAGCGGCACGTGCCGCGCAAGATCTGGCTGCACCAGGGCACCCACATGAACCCCTTCAGCCTGCGCACCACCGAGTGGCTGCGCCAGCTGCACGGCTGGTTCGACCACTGGCTGTACGGGATCGACTCGGGCATCATGCGCGAGCCGCAGGCGGACGTGGAGATCGGGCCCGGCCAGTGGGCCCAGCACGCCTCGTGGCCGCTGCCCGGCGCGGCGACCGTCCCGCTCTTCCCGGGCGCCGGCTCCTCGCTCGGCCTGATCCCGCGTCCCCGGTCGGCGCCGGAGACGTTCGTGGACCAGAAGGTCAGGACGGCCGAGCAGCTCGTGGAGGCGACGGGGGCCGATCCGAACCGGCTGGCGTACACCACCGGGGCGCTGCCCGCCGACGTGCGGATCTCGGGGACGCCGACGGTCTCGGTGCGGGCGTCGCTCAAGGACGGGGCCTCGCCGTACCTGACGGCGCTGCTGGTGGACTACGGCACGGACGTGCGCCCGAACGGGACCCTGGTCTCCACCGGGCAGAGCTACTGCTACGGGCAGGGGGTGCCCGGTGACACGGGCTGCACCACGCTCAGGACGCTCGGCACCGCCACCACCCCGTACAAGATCGTCACCCGGGGCTGGCTCGACGTGCGCAACCGCCATCGCGCGGACCGGACGGAGCCGGTGCGCCCGGGCAAGGAGTACACCTTCACCTGGGACTTCCAGCCGACGGACTACCTGTTCAAGAAGGGGCACCGGCTGGGCCTGGTGATCATCTCGACCGACTACGACTACACCCTGCGCTACCCGCCGGGCACCAAGGTCACCGTGTCGCCGGGCAAGTCGGCCCTGCGGCTCCCGGTGGTGTTCGGCAGGCTGCCGTAGCCGGAGAACGACGGACCCCCGCCGGAATCCGGCGGGGGTCGCCCGGGGGTGTCAGGCCATCGCGGAGGTGATCGAGTCGAGCGGGCCGACCTCCCACAGCGCCGTCAGCGCCGTGGCGGCCATCACCCGCACGCCCATCGAGATCGCCTGCTCGTCCACGTCGAACGTGCCCTGGTGGATGTCGTAGGTGAGCCCGTCGGGCGAGCGGGTCCCCAGCCGGGCGAACGCGCCGGGGATCGACTCGAGGTACCACGCGAAGTCCTCCCCGCCCAGCGACTGCTGGGTGGGGACGACGGCTCCGGCGCCGAGGGCCCGCTCGGCCGCCTCGGCCAGCATCTCCACGCTGACCTCGTCGTTGACCACCGGCGGCACCCCGCGCGTGTAGTCCATCGTGGCCTCGATGCCGTAGGCGCCGGCCACCGACTCCAGCAGCGACTTGATCAGGTCGGGCGCGGCGTGCCAGGCGTTCTCGTCGAGGCAGCGCACCGTGCCCTCGGCCACCCCGTCGTCGGGGATCGCGTTGGCGGCGGAGCCGGCCTCGACGCGGCCCCAGACGAGGCTGAGCGACGAGCGCGGGTCGACGCGGCGCGACAGCGCGGCGGGCAGCTCGGTGAGGATCTTGGCCAGCGCGAAGACGAGGTCGGCGGTCAGGTGCGGGCGGGCGGTGTGGCCGCCGGGCCCGGAGACGCGGATGACGATCTTGTCGCAGGCGGAGGTGATCGGGCCGCTCCTGAGGCCGACCTGGCCCACGTCCACGCGCGGGTCGCAGTGGAGGCCGAAGATGCGGTCGACGCCGCTGATGCCGCCCTGGGCCATGACCTCGAGCGCGCCGCCGGGCAGCTCCTCGGCGGGCTGGAAGATCAGGCGCACCCGGCCGGGCAGCAGCCCCGCGGCGGCCTGCTGGGCCAGGAAGAGCGAGGTGCCGAGCAGGATCGTGGTGTGCACGTCGTGCCCGCACGCGTGGCAGGCGCCGGCCACGGTCGAGCGGTAGGACACGTCCTTCTCGTCCTGCAGGGGCAGCGCGTCGATGTCGGCGCGCAGCGCGACGGTCGGCCCGTCGCCGCTGCCCACGTCGCAGATGAGCCCCGTGCCCCTGGGCAGCACCGAGGGCGTCAGCCCGGCGGCGGTGAGCCGCTCGGCGATCCGCTGTGTCGTGCGATATTCGGCGAAGGCCAGCTCGGGATGCATGTGCAGGTCGCGGCGGAACGCCACCAGCTCCTGCTCCGTCTCCGCCAGGAACGCGTCGAGTTCCCCCCGAAGCTCACGTCCCCGCATATGTCACCGTCCCGTCCCATGCCGCGCGCCCCACACGTACTGGCCATCGCGGCTCGTGCGCTCCAAGAAAAACTCTCCATCCCGCGGTGGCCACCCGGGTTGAGCGGCCGCTCGGCGAATCAAAAGACACACCCGGTGGTTTCGGTGCGCGAGATCGTCAGCACGGGCTTCGCAGTGAACTGTCGCGAGTGCCGCTGCAGCCCGGGAGCACAGCGGTCGGCCGTGAGCCCGATGGCGATGCTTCGACTTTATCGCTCCCGTGCCGCTTCGCGACGGCAGATACACCAAAAGTTGCCTGACGGCAGGCCCGTAACCGCAGGTGGGTCACGTTCCGTAGGCATACGGCTGATCCGGAAATAGTCACAAGGGATCAGTAGATCGTGACCCGATGCTGTCAGTTCAAACGTGGTCAGCGATTCCGAATCCTGTCACCTTCTGTCATGGTCATCACACTTCAGCGATGGCTGCATTTGAGAAGAATGCGTGTTTCACTCGCTATATGATCACTAATATCCCGTTCGGGGAGAAGAGTGCTGGGTTGAGCATCTTCGAGCCGAGTGAGGGGACCCTGGTGGTCGTGCCCTCGCTCTCCCTCCCGCAGGATGAGCTCCGCCGGATCACGGGAGCCAGGTCGTACGAGGAACGTCTGCTGTTCCTCCTGCTCACGCTCCGCGAGCCCGGGGTCAAGGTGGTCTACCTGTCATCCGCGCCCGTCGATCCCGACATCATCGACTACTACTTCGCCTTCCTGCCCGACCCGGATGACGCGGCCAAGCGTCTGACGCTGATCAGCCTCGACGACCCCTGGTCCCAGCCGTTGACCAGGACCCTGCTCGACCGGCCCGACGTCATCGAGCAGCTGCGCGCGGCGATCGACGGCGACGCTTGGCTCGTCCCGTTCGTGCTGAGCGAGCTGGAGGAGGAGCTCGCATCGCTACTCAACGTTCCCCTCTACGGACCCGCCACGTCCCTTTCCTATTACGGCTCCAAGAGCGGGGCCCGGGAGGTGGGACATGAGGCGGGCGTGCCGATGGCGCGCGGCTTCGGCGACGTGCGTTCCGAGCTCCAGATCGAGGAGGCACTGGAGGCCCTGCCGGGCGAACGGGTGATCGTCAAGCTGAACGACGCCTACTCGGGCCTCGGCAACGCCGTCGTCACCAAGGCCGACAGATCGCTGACCAGCTTCTCCGCCGCGGGCGAGAGCTGGGACAACTATCTGCGCAAGATCCGGGACCGGGGGGCGGTGGTGGAGGAGTTCATCGAACATAGGCCGCTCTACTACCCCAGCGCGCTGGCTCAAATCACGCCGGGCGGACATGCCCAGGTGCTCGCCACGCACGACCAGGTGCTCGGCGGCCCGAACGGGCACGTCTACCAGGGCTGCACGTTCCCCGCGGCGCCCGAGTACCGCGCCGAGGTGGGCGAGTCGGCCGCGCGGATCGCGCGGGTCCTGGCCGGGCGCGGCGTGGTCGGGCTGTTCGGGATGGACTTCTTCGCGCTCAAGGCCGACGCCGGGTACGCGGCGCTGCTGTGCGAGATCAACCTGCGGATCGGCGGCACCACGCATCCCTTCGGCGCCGCCGTGCTGACGACCGGGGCCACCTACGATCCGGCCACCGGCCACCTCATGTGCGGTGACCAGCCGAAGTTCTACACCGCGACCGACAACTGCGCCTCCGGCTGCCTTCGCGGGCGCACGCCCGGTGAGGTGATGCGGACCGCCGATCGGCTCGGCATCGGCTTCGACGCCGGGCGACGCACCGGGAACGTCTTCCACCTGCTCGGCGCCATCCCCGAGCACGGCAAGCTGGGCTTCACCTCCATCGGTGACTCCCGGGAGGAGGCCGACGAGCTGCACGCGCTCACCCGGCGGCTCCTGTGCGGTCCCTGACCTGGCGCAGCCCGCGCCAGCCGATCACCGCCAGCACGGCGCCGAGGATGACGTTCACCACGATCAGCACGCCGTGCACCACGTAGAAGCCGGTCGGGTGCCCATCGGCCAAGTTAAACCCCAGGTTCACCCACTCGAAGATCATGAACGCGCCGAGGACGATGAGGAAAACGGCGATCTTTCGTGACACATGTACCTCTCTAGCATCGAACGTCGATCTTCGGGGGATGTGTCGCCACATGCGCATTAACACGGAGCTACGCTGAGACCGCCATGTGGACGAAACTCGTGCCGGTCACGGCACTCATCGCCTCGGTCGCGCTCACCGGCGGGACCGCGCACGCCGAACCGACGACCCCGATCGGCGGCGAGGCGCTGGGCAGCCGCGGCCTGGTCGCCCCCACGGGCGTCAGGAAGCCGCCCAAGAGCAAGGCTACTGCCTACGTCGTCGCGGACGCCGACACGGGTGAGGTGCTCGCCGCCAAGGATCCTCACGGGCGATACCTGCCGGCCAGCACGCTCAAGACGCTGACCGCGGTCACCCTGATCCCCAAGCTGGACAAGAACCGCAAGGTCCGGCCCAGCCACAACGCGTGCAACCAGGAGGGCAGCGCGGTCGGCCTGTCGCCGAAGGCCACGTACAAGGTCGAGGACCTGTTCAGGGCGCTGATGATGTCGTCGGGCAACGACGCCGCCATGGCGCTCGCCGAGACGAACGGCAGCCTGGCCAAGACCATGAGCGACATGAACGCCGAGGCCAAGCGGCTGCAGGCGAACGACACCGTGGCCAAGACGCCCAGCGGGCTGGACAAGCCGGGGCAGAGCAGCTCGGCGTACGACCTGGCGCTGATCGCCCGCGCGGGGCTGGCCAACCCCGACTTCCGGCAGTACATCAGCACGAAGACCGCCCGGTTCCCGGCGCCCAAGGGCTACTACGAGATCAGCAACCACAACAAGCTGCTCTGGCGCTACGACGGCATGGTCGGCGTGAAGAACGGCTGGACCTCCAAGGCGCAGGCCAGCTTCGTCGGCGCGGCCACCCGCGGCGGCCACACGATCGTGGTGAGCATCATGCGGCACGAGGGCGGCTTCTGGGACGAGGTCACCCAGCTCCTCGACTGGGGCTTCTCGGTGCGGGGCAGGACGGCCCCGGTCGGCCGGCTCGTGGACCCGCTGCCCGCCTCGGCGCTCGCCGCGCCCCAGCAGCAGTCCGCCGCGCCGGGCGCGCCGAACGCGTCGGCCTCTCCCGGCGTCTCCGTCACGCCGGCCGCCCAGCCGCCGCTGCTGGACACCGCCGCCTCCAAGCAGACCGACTCCACCAGGACGGTCGGCTCGCTGGTGATCGGCGGAGGGCTGCTGTTCGGGCTGATCTGGCTCGGGTACGGCATCCGCCGCAAGCGCGGCCGACCCCGCCTCTGACGGGCGCAGACCTCACGCCTGCCACGGGCGCAGACCTCACGCCTGCGATGAGCTCAGGCCGCGACCGGGGGCGGGGAGATCACGCCTCCGAGCGCTCGCCCGCCCTCGACGGCCGCTCCGGCAGGGGCGCCGGGCCGTCACCGGGCGGGCTGCCCACCTCCGTGGACGGGATCGGCGAAGGGGACGGCGGCGGGCAGAGCCCCGCGGTCGCCGTCCAGGCCGCGACGAAGAGGATGAGCCTGGCCGAGAAGTTCATCCAGACGAGCAGGCCGACGATGGCGGCGAACGCGCCGTACACCACGTTGCCCATCGTGGTCGCCAGCAGCAGCGTCGCGATCTGCTTGAGCACCCCGAACAGGATCGCGCCCAGCAGGGCCCCCTTGGCGATCACCCGGAACGGCTGGGTGGGCCGGGCCACCCAGCCGAGCAGGATCACGAACAGCAGCCAGTCGGCCCCCACGCTCGCCACCACCCCGGCGGCCCGGAACGTCAGCGAGCCCGCCAGCGAGTCCCCGCCGAACACGAACTTCATGAAGTGGTCGGTGGCGGTCGTGGCGAACCCCGCGACCAGCACGGACGAGATCGCCGTGACGCCCAGCAGGATCAGCGAGGCCAGGTCGCGCAGCTTGCCGAGGAAGAAGTCGAGCGGCGGCGTGGTGGTCATCGACATCTCGCGCAGGGCCCCGCGCAGCGCGTCGAGCGCGCCGAGCCCGGCGTAGAGCAGGCCGAGCAGGCCGATGATCCCCGCGGTCATCTTGGCCTCGGCGATCTGCTCCAGGTTGAAGTCGAGCTTGTCCATGATGCCCGGCAGCCGCTCGGCGATCGCCTGGTTCATCGCCTTGCGGGTGGCGTCGCTGGTGGCCACCACGAAGCCGAGCAGGGAGTACCCCAGCACCAGCAGCGGGAAGAAGGACAGGAACGTGAAGTAGGTGACCGCGCCCGCCAGCCGGTCGCCGGACTGGAGCTGGTAGCGCTGCGCCGCCCGGATGAGATGGTCGAGCGACAGCCTGCGCACCCTCCAGTAGTCCAGCTTGGCGCGGCCCCAGGCCTTCACCGATTCGACGCGCTCGGTCAGACTCGCCATCACACTCCTCTTCCCGCGGCGGCGGTCACACCGCGACCACCGCCCCGGCGCTCTCCGCCAGGCTCGCCAGGACCGCCGCCAGGTCGTGATGGAGAATCTGCCCACGACTCTTCAGCACACGCCCCGCGACCATGACCGTGTCCACGCAACCGGTGTCGGCGTTCAGCACGATCGCGCCGATGGGGTCGTGCGCGGCGGCCATGCCGAGCGTGTCCGTACGCAGGAGCTGCAGGTCGGCCTGCTTGCCCGGCCGCAGCGAGCCGACGACGTCGCCGAGCCCGAGCACCTGGGCGCCCTCGATGGTGGCCATGCGCAGCGCGTCGCGGGTGGTGAAGCCGAGGCCCGCGCCGCCGGGACGGCCGCGTTCGAGGAGGTGGGCGGTGCGCATCTGGCTGAACATGTCGCCGGGCGAGCACACCACCGTGTCAGCGCCGAGCCCGGTCGGGATGCCCGCCGCCCTGAGGTCGCCGGTGGTGGGGTAGCCGATGCCGAGGTTCATCTCGTCCACGGGGGCGATCGAGGCGGTGGCGCCGGCGGCGGCCAGGCGCTTGAGCTCCTCGTCGGTGTAGTACAGCGCGTGCACGAACGTGGTCGGGGTGGCCAGCAGCCCGTGGTCCTCCAGGAACGCCAGCCCCTTGACGGCGCTCTGCCTGCCGCGCCCGCCCAGGTGCGCGGTGACCGGCAGACCCAGCTCGGCGGCCACGCGCCACTCGGCCAGCGCGTGCTCCTCGCTCGTGATCTCCGGCCCCAGGGCCGCGACCGCCATCGTGACCAGGCCGGGCGTGCCGAAGTGCGTGTCGTGGACGCGCCGGGTCTCCTCGGCCAGGACGCCGTGCCGGCCGGCGTGGCAGTAGCCGAAGACGGCCCTGATGCCGGACTCGCGCAGCGCTCGTACGGCGGCTTCGGTGTGCTCGGGGCTGTACTGGGCGTGGGACCAGTCGAGCAGCGTGGTGACGCCGGCGTCGAGGCACTCCAGGGCGCCGGCCAGGTTGCCCGCGTGGAGGTCGCGCGGGCGGTGGCGCGGGGCGAGCTCGGTCATGATCCGGCGCATGTAGCCGCCGAAGTCGATGTCGGGCGCGACCGCCCTGATGCCGGCCTGCCAGGTGTGGCGGTGCGTGTCGACGAATCCGGGCAGCACGAGCCGCCCGGTCGCGTCGATCACCTCGGCGCCCGGCTCGGCGGGCAGGTCGGGGCCGACCGCGGTGATGGTGTCGCCGTCGACGCGTACGTCCGCCCGGCCCAGCACCACCGGCTCGGGCTCGGTGTCGATGACGACCCCGTTCTTGATCAGGATGGTGGATGTCATAGCGGAAAGCTTAAGAAGAAGCTTTTCAAAAAGCAATCCGCTGATGGGTATCCTCGATCTCGTGAAACCGGACGAGATCGACGCGATGGTGCCCCGCTGGCGTGAGGCGGGCCTGTCGTCGTCGCTCATCGCCACCCTGGAGCTGGGCAAGCGCATCTCGCGGCTCAACATGCTGTTCGAGCAGGCGATCAAGAACGATCTGGCGGAGCTGGGGCTGACGTACGCCGAGTTCGACGTGCTGGCGGCGCTGCTGCGCGCGCCCTCCCGCCGGATGCGGCCCAGCGAGCTGGCCAAGTCGCTCTTCCTCACCTCCGGCGGCATCAGCAACGTGCTGCAGCGGCTGAGCACGGCCGGCTACGTGGAGCGCGAGGCGGACGAGGGAGACGCGCGCAGCCGCTGGGTACGGCTCACCGGCGAGGGGCGGCGCATGGCGGCGGCCGCGCTGGAGACCACCGCCGGCGCCTATCACGACGTCAGCGCCGGCGTCCCCGAGGAGGTCGTCCGGCAGGCGGCGGACGACCTGCGCGAGGTCCTGACCCACCTGGGCCGCCGCCGCTACCGCTGACCCCACAGACCCTGCGGGTCGCGGTCGCCACCGCCGGCCTCACAGACCCTGCCGGGCCGCCCAGGCGGTGACGGCGGCGGCGATGGCGTGCGGGCTGTCCTCCGGCGCGTGGTGGCCCGCCGGGCCGCAGTGCTCGATCTCCAGGGCGGCGATGTTCTCCGCGCACCAGGCGGCCATCGGCTCGGTGACGAGCAGCGTCGGCGAGGAGTCGAAGGTGAGCAGCAGCTTGGGCACCTCGCCGCTGCCCGCCAGCCACCTGCTGTAGGCCTCGATCCGCTCGACCACGTCGACGGGCTCGCCGTCGATCGGCTGCGAGCGCGCCCACTGCAGCAGCGGCCGGCGGCTCTCCCGCGTCGGGTACGGCTCCAGGTACGGCCGCCGCTCCTGCTCGCTCAGCGGGTGCAGCACGCCTCCGGTGAAGGCGGTCTCCAGCAGGAGGTTCTGGTCGAGCACCAGCGTCTCGCCCTCGGCGCTCCTGATCATCTTCGACCTGGCCCGCGGCCCCTCACCCAGCTCGGCCAGGCTCAGGGGCCGCACGAAGGTCTCCAGGAACGCCACGCCGCGCGTCCGCCCCGGGTGGCGGGCCGCCCAGTCGAACGCCAGCGCGCCGCCCCAGTCGTGCCCCACGAGCACCACCTCGTCGAGCCCCAGCGCGTCGAACCAGGCATCGAGGTAACGGGCGTGGTCGGCGAAGCGGTAGGCCAGGTCGGGCTTGCCCGACCTGCCCATGCCGATCAGGTCGGGGGCGAGCAGGCGGCGGCCGGGCCCGGCCACGCCCGGCAGCACCTCGCGCCACATGTGGGAGGAGGCGGGGTTGCCGTGCAGGAAGACGAAGGGGACACCCTGCCCGGACTCCTCGTAGTGCATCTCGGAGTCGAGCACCTTGATCTCAGGCATGATCGGTCCTTTCCAAACCGTTAGTGGCACTAACGAAGTTACATCGTTAGTGCCACTAACGCAAGCGGATAGGATTCGGCACGTGACGCACGAGATGGACGAGCAGGCCACCCCTGAGGCGCTCCGCGCCCTGCCCAGCCGGACGTTGTCCCTGGTCGCGATGTACTCCGACCGGCTCTTCAACGAGGGCCTCGGCGCGGTGGACGCCCGCAGGTGGCACTACGCCGCGCTCGCCGCGCTGCGCGAGGCCGGCCCCGTGAGCCAGGCCGAGCTGAGCAGGCGCACCGGCATCTACCGCAGCGACATGGTCGCCGTCGTCAACGAGCTCGAAGAGCGCGGTCACGTCGAGCGCGCCCCCGACCCCGCCGACCGCCGCCGCAACGTCATCAGCATGACCGCCTCCGGCCGCCGCCACCTGGAGCGGCTCGACAAGCTGATCGAGAGCCTTCAGGACGACCTGCTCGCGCCCCTGACCGGACCGGAACGTGAACAGTTCTCCGCTCTGCTCGCCCGCCTGCTGGCCCATCATTCGCGGCGCTGAGCAGCGCGGAAACCATGGCAGCCACACATCGGGAGCCCTAGCCTGAGTGCAGTTGGGACCGATCCAGGAGGCGTCACGCCCATGGCCGAAATCAGCACCGGGCAGATGGTCAGGCTCCAGCGCGAGCGCCGAGGCATGAGCACCACCGCGCTGGCCACCCAGTCCGGCTGCACCCCCAGGCACATCGAGCTGATCGAGCACGGCAAGAGAACACCCTCGCTCCCCCTGCTGCGGGAGATCGCCAAGGTCCTGGGCGTGCGCACCGCGGTGCTCCTGGGAGAGACCCCGCGCGACTCCCACGAGCCCAGCAGGCCGCAGATCAGCGACATCGAGCGAGCCCTGTTCACCAGCCGGTCGCTGGGGCCCGACATCGAGCCGCCCGACGCCGAGCAGCTCTCCGAGCGGGTGGCGGCGGCCCGCAACGCCTGGTTCACCTCGCAGCGGCGCTACTCGATCCTCATGGCGGCGCTGCCGTCGCTCGTCACCGACGCCGAGAGCCTCGCGCTGGAGCGCACGCACCGCTCGTACAGCGTGGCGACGGACGCGTACCTGCTGGCCAGAGGGGTGCTCAAGCACCTGCGGCGGGTGGACCTCGCGCATCTGGCCGCCGACCGGGCGATGCGCTTCGCCGAGGAGTCCGCCGATCCGCTGATGATCGCGTGGGCGTACTGGAACCTGGGGCAGTCGATGTTGTCGGACGACATGCACCAGATCGCCTACGACGTGGCGCGGCGCGGCATCGAGCAGCTCGAACCGCACGTCGGCGACGGCGACGAGCGCCACATCAAGGCGCTGGGCGCGCTGCACCTGCTCGCCGCCATCGGCGAGGCCCGCATGGGGGCCGACGACGAGGCCAGGGAGCGGGTACGCGGCCCGGCGGCGCGGCTCGCCGAGCGCGTCCAGGACTCCTCGGGCGCCTACGACCTGGCCTTCTTCGGCCCCACCAACGTCGCCATCCACATGGCCAGCATCGAGAACGACACCGGCCGCCCCGAGGCGGTGCTGCACCTGGCCGACGACATCGACCTGCGCCGCACGCCGTCCATCGAGCGCCGCACCACCCACCTCGGCCACGTCGCCCGCGCCTGCGAGGACACCGGCGACGACGCCGCCAGCCTGCTCCACCTGCTGCGCATCGAGCGCGAATGCCCCGAGGAGCTCGACCACAAGCTGCTGCTGCGCGAGATGGTCCGGTCGCTGGCGCGGCGGGCCAGGCCGTCGTGGGCGCCGGAGGTGCGCTACCTCGCCGAACGGCACGACATCCCCATCTGAGCGCGCCGAACTCTGAGTTCGCGCGATACGAACGGGGAGATCTTTCGCCAGAGTTCGTCACGCAGTGGCGCGCCGGTGCGACTCTGCGTCCATGACCACAGCGCCGAGTGCCGATTTCGTCATGGAACGACTGCTCCAGGAGGCCACGCGAGAGTTCCCCGGGTGGTCGTTCGAACGAGATCACTCCGGATGGACCGCCGTCCACGACGAGATCCGCCTCACCAGGCCCAGCCTGGCCGCCCTGCGTGCCCTGCTGCGCGTGCACCGGGCGGCACGGAGAAGATGACGGCGGCGCCGTTCGAGGCCGAGTGGCCGCTGGCGGGGCGGCAGCTCGACGCCCTGCGCAGCACGTACCCGGCGTGGGAGATCCACTTCCGCGTCGACGCGCCCAGCGCTGCCCGCTGGACGGCCGTCCTGCTGCGGCCCATGACCGCGCGGTTGTCGGCACACGGGGTGCGGGAACGCGTCGGGTGCCCCGACGCCATCACGCTCGCCTCCACCCTGGCCCGCCAGTCCGGCCTCCTCCACAAGGGCTGACACCCGC
The DNA here is from genome assembly GCF_024172165.1 of Nonomuraea thailandensis. Lineage (GTDB taxonomy): Bacteria > Actinomycetota > Actinomycetes > Streptosporangiales > Streptosporangiaceae > Nonomuraea > Nonomuraea thailandensis. Next base: position 8,957,396 of record NZ_JAMZEB010000002.1, read on the forward strand.
CTCCCCTTCCGCCCGGCCTCCCCGAGGCCGGGCCCGGCTTAGGCGAGCACCTCGGCGGCGAGGGCGGCCACGACGGCGGCGACGCGGTCCGGGGCCTTGGCGTGGGCCGAGTGACCCTGGCCGGGCAGCAGCACGCGCCGCGCGTGCGGAAGGGCGCCCTCCAGCGCGTCCAGGCGCTCCCCCAGGTGTGCAGGGCTGCGGTCGCCGCCCAGCAGGACCACCGGAGCCTGGATGCCCGCGTACGCGTCCAGGCGGACCCCGAGCGAGTCCATGGCGACGTTGTCCTCGATCTGGCGCGGGGCCAGGGCGCGCATCCTCGGCGTCACCGCCACGAAGCAGCCCACCAACAGCGCGGCCCAGCCGGGCAACCCCACCGTGTCGCGCACGAAGACCCGCATGGCGCGACCGGGGCGGCCCGCGGCGATGGCGGCGCGGGTGCGGCGGTGGACCTCGCCGTCCGGTCCTCCCAGGGGCGGGCCGATGACGACCGGGGGCTCGTAGAGGACCGCGCCCGCGAAGGCGGACGGCGCCGCCACCATGGCCTCCAGCGCGATCACCGCGCCCGACGAGTGGCCCGCGAGCAGCACCGGCCCGCCGCCGGCGGCCTCCACCACCGCGAGGACGTGCCCGACCTCCTGGGCGACCGTGCACGGGGCGCCCTGGTCGAGGTCCAGCCGGTAACGGCGGCGGTGGAGGCGGACCGCCCGGTGGCGCGGGGCCAGCCGCGCGGCCACCGCCGCCCAGGAGGACCCGTCGTCCAGGCCCGGGTGCAGGATCAGGATGGCGGGGCCGGCGCCCTCGTCGACGGCTCGCGCCTCCGTCCCGTCGGCGGCCTTCGCTGTGATGATCATAAGCCCGCTCCTTAGCGTCGCCAAGGGCAATTTAGCGCCGCTAAGGAGGGCTGGCAACAGCGGGTTAGGTTGGGGATGTGATCGCCGGGGCCGTACGCGGGCGGTGGCGCTTACCCTCCTGGGCGAGCGACGCCGGGGCCGCCGCGGTGGTGCTGGCCGCGGAGCTGGGGCTGGCGCACTACGGGCTCGGCGTCAGGGTCGTGCTGCTCACCGTGGCCGGCGCGGGCCTCATGCTGCTGCGGCGCCGGCACCCCGCCTGGGTGGCCGTGGCGGCGGGGGTGCTCTACCTGATCGGAGCCCAGCCGCCCCAGTACGACGCCCCCGTCAGCGCCGTGATGATCGCCCTGTACAGCGTGGGCCGCCACGCCTCCGGCCGGGTGGCGATCGGGGTGGGAGCGCTGGCCCTGCCCGTCGGCGCGGTGTCCTCCGGGCTCATGACCGACGCGTCGCTGGCCGCGTTCCTGACCGTCGTGCTGACTCCCGCGGCGCCGATCGCGGGCGGGCACATCGTCCGGCTGCGCGCCGAGCTCCTGCACAGGCGGCAGCAGCAGGCGGCCGAGCTCGCGGTACGCGAGGAGCGCCGCCGCATCGCCCGCGAGCTGCACGACGTGATCGCCCACCACGTCAGCGTGATGTCCCTCTACATGGGCGTGGCCAGGCGCACGATCCCCCTCGACGCCGAGCGCGCCCAGGAGACCCTGCGCACCGGCGAGGACACCGCCCGCCAGGCGATGGCCGAGATGCGGCACCTGCTCGACGTGCTGCGCACCGACGGGGAGCCGGTGGACGACCAGGCGGACGTCGGCGTCGCGCGGCTGCCCGCGCTGGTCGAGGCGTCGGGGAACGCCACGCTGGAGGTCGCCGGCGAGGCCGTCGAGCTGCCGACGACCGTGGACCACGCGGTGTACCGCATCGTCCAGGAGGCCCTCACCAACACCCGCAAGCACGCGGCGGGCGCCCGGTCGCGGGTGCGGCTGGCGTACCGGCCGGGGCTGGTCGAGGTGGAGGTCGGCGACGACGGGCAGCCCCGGCCCGGCGACGTCGGGGTGGGGCTGGGGCTGGCGGGGATGGCCGAGCGGGTGTCGCTGTGCGGGGGCGAGCTGCGCGCGGGGCCGTCACCGCGGGGCGGGTTCGTCGTGCACGCTCGTATCCCACTGATGGAGAAGAAGACGTGATCCCTCAGGACGTGATCAAGGTGCTGATCGTGGACGACCACGCCGTCGTCCGCACCGGGCTGCGGCTGCTGCTGGAGACCGCGCCCGGGCTGGCCACGGTGGGCGAGGCGGGCGACGGCGCCGAGGCGGTGCGCCGGGCCCACGACCTGCGCCCCGACGTGGTGCTGATGGACCTGTACCTGCCCCGGGTGGACGGCGTGGCCGCGACCGAGCGGATCACCGCGGAGCTGCCGGAGGTCAGGGTGCTCGCGTTGAGCACGTTCGACCTGGAGGAGCACGTGGTGGCGGCGCTGCGGGCGGGAGCGTCGGGGTTCCTGCCCAAGGACTCCTCGCCGGAGGAGCTGATCGAGGGCATCAGGGTGGTGCACAGAGGTGAGGCGGCGGTGGCGCCGCGGCTGCTGGTCGGCCTGATCGAGACGTTCGTCCGCCCCGCCAGGCCCAGGGCCGTCAAGCCCGGGCCGCTGCCCGAGCTCACCGGGCGGGATCGGCAGGTGCTGGAGCTGGTCGCGCGCGGGCTGTCCAACACGCAGATCGCCGGCGAGCTGGGGCTGTCGGTCTCGACGGTGAAGAACCGGGTGAGCGAGCTGTTCGGCAAGCTCGGGGTTCGTGACCGGGCCCAGGCGGTGATCGCCGCCTACGAGGCCGGGCTGGTCACACCCGGCCAGCCCTGACGCGGGCCGGCGTCTCCCGCGTCCCGGCTGGTCACGCCTGGTGAGCCCGGACGCGGGCCGGCGCCCTCGGTCGTCTCCGCCACCCGTCCGTCGGCGAGCACGAGCACGCGGTCGGCGTGCGAGGCGGCGTGCGCGTCGTGCGTGACCATGATGACGGTCTGCCCCAGCGTGTCCACGACGAGGCGGAGCAGGGCCAGGATCTCCCGCCCCGACCTGCTGTCGAGGTTGCCCGTCGGCTCGTCGGCGAAGACCACGTCGGGCCGGGCGACCAGGGCGCGGCAGATCGCCACCCGCTGCTGCTGGCCCCCTGAAAGCTCGTGCGGGCGCCGGTCCACGTGGGCGGCGATGCCGGTCCTGCCGATCAGCTCCGCCACCCAGCCGGGCTCGGCCGCGCGGCCCGCGAGCCGGGGCGGCAGCTCGATGTTCTCCCTGGCGGTGAGCGCGGGCAGCAGGTTGTAGGTCTGGAAGACGAATCCGATCCGCTCCCTGCGCAGGGTCGTCAGCTCGTGCTCCCCGAGCACCCCGAGGTCGTCGCCGCCCACGCTGACCGCGCCGGAGGTGGGCCGGACCAGCCCGGCTGCGCACTGCAGCAGCGTCGTCTTGCCCGACCCCGACTGCCCCGTCACCGCGGTGAACGAGCCGCGGGCGAAGCCGTGGCTGACGTCCTCCAGCGCGGTCACGGCGGACCCGCCCGTGCCGTAGACCTTGGTGACGTGATCGAGACGTACCGCGTTCATGTGAGTGCCTGCCTCTCGTCGCGCATGGCCGCGCGTACGGCGAGGCCCGAGCCTGCCAGCGCGGCCAGCATCGCGCCGGCGCCCAGCGGCGCCAGCCAGCCGAAGGGGATGAAGGACGTCAGGGCGGCCAGGCCGCCGGGCTCGCTCGCCGCGCACACCAGCACGGTCCAGACGGTGGCGGCCAGGGCCAGGACGAGCACGGGGACGACGGTGAGCACGCTCTCCCAGCAGACCGTCCGCGTGACCTGGCCGCGACCCATGCCGAGCCGCCGCATGCCGACGAACTCGCGCCCGCGGTCGAGCAGCCCCAGGCAGAGGCTGTTGACGGCCGCCACCAGGCTGAACAGCGCGATCAGCACGGAGACGTAGGGCAGCACGCGGTTGCGCCCGGCGTTCTCCTGCGCCTTGTGCCAGACGTACTCCTGCCGGGTCAGCGCCGCCGGGTGCGTGACCTCGCCGTAGGTGTAGATCCGCAGGTACGGCCCGCTAGCCAGGTGCGCGGCGGTGCCGTCGAGGCCGGGGAGCAGCAGGGACGCGAGCTCGGGCGTGTCCGGGTAGACGGCCGCCACCGTGTACGCGGCGGGCTCGCGGGAGCCGGGGAAGCGGATCCGCACCCGGGTGCCGGGCACGGCGCCGTTCCGGGCCGCCAGCGACTCCCGGAGCGCGACCTCGCCCCCGCGCAGGTCGTTCAGCGGCCGGCCGCGTACGGGCAGGTCGAGCACGCGGGTGAGGTCCCCCGTGACCACGGTGGCGTCCGTGGTGCGGCCGTCCATCGTGACCGGCATGGCGCGCAACCCGACGGCGCCGCCCCGGAGGAGCTCTTGCGACAGCCCGGTCTCCGACAGCAGCACGTGGCCGGCGGAGACCTCCTCCGCCGCCCGGGCCGCCGCGCGCCAGTCGTAGAAGAACTGGGTGCCGGTGACCACGCCGACCAGCGTCACGCCGAGCGTGATCGCCCCGACCGCCCCGGCGAACCTGCGATGGTTGAAGATCACGTTCGCCGTGGCGAGGAAGCCGCCCACCCGCGACCAGCGGCCCGCGGCGCCGCGTACGAGCCGGCCCGCGACCAGGACGACCCAGGGCGCCACCAGCCCGGCGGCGGCCACGACCAGGGCGAACATGAGGAACTGCGCGAGCAGCGTCCCCGTCTCGCCGCCGAAGTCCGTGAGCTGCCAGAGCTGGAGGGCGGAGAGCACGGTGGCCACGGCGGCCAGCGCCAGCCCGGTCAGCAGCCGGCCCCTGCCGATGCGCCGGCCCTCCTGGGGCGCCTCGCCGAGCGCGTCGCCCGGCCGGATCCGCAGGGCCCGGGCCACGGCCATGAGGCTCGCCGCCAGCGCCGCGGCCACGGTGAAGGCCAGCGTCCACACCATCGGCTGCGGCCGGTAGGTCAGCTCGAACGCCGTGCCGAGCGTGCCGAAGCCGCGCAGCCGGTCCGCGAGCACCGCCGCGACCGGCATGCCGAGCGGGATGCCCGCCGCCGTGGCGACGGCCGCGAGGATCAGCCCCTCGGCGAGCAGCATCCGCCTGAGCTGCCGGGGGTAGGCGCCGACGGCCCGCAGGACCGCCAGCTCCCTGCCCCGCCGCCGCACCGACAGGCCCATGGCCGCCGCCACCATGCCGGTCGCGACCAGCACCGTGGTGCCCAGCAGGAACCAGGGGGCGTTCAGCGAGCCGGAGGCCATACCGTTGCCCTCCTCCAGGCCGCGCGCCGCACCGGTGGCGACCCGCACCCCGCCCCCTTCGTACGGCGCCACGGCCCGCCCGACCGCCGCCTCCAGCGCCGCCGTCCCGACGCCCGGCCGCGGGTACACCCCGAGCGCGTCCACCCCCGTGCCGCGCCCCGCCAGCGCGGCGGCGTGCTCGTCGGTGAAGAACAGCGCCGTCTGGTGCCGCCACGGCCCGGCCGCCGCGGCCACGCCCACGACCCGGTGAGCCCGTACGACGCCGGCCGACTCGACCGTGAGGCGGTCCCCCACGCCGGTCCCCGCCCTGGCGGCGTCCACGACCACCTCGCCCGCGGCCCTGGGCGGCCGGCCCGCGACCAGCCGGAACGGTGTCAGCCGGGCGCTGGACCAGCCGTGCCCCCCGGCTCCCGGCCCGACGGGGAACGTGATCTCGGGGACCGCCGCGCCCACCTCCGGCAGCTCCCGCACGGCCGCGACCAGCTCGGGCGGGATCGCCCCCGCGACGCCGCCGGTCCCGACGACCAGGGGGACTCCCGCGAACCGCTCGACGTGGGGCCGCGCCCGCTGCGCCGAGTCGATGACGAACCAGAACGCCCCCACCATGGCGGCGGCGGCGACCAGGGTCACCAGCGCGCCGAGCGCGCTCCCCGGATGCCGGCGCAACGTCCGCCAGGCCAGCCACACCAACGTCATCCCTCCCCGGTTCCGCGATCTCCTTCCAGCCTGCTGGGGGCGGCGGCCGCGGTCGTCGGGCGCGGGGAGGAACCGCGGGCGGTACCCGGGGCCCGCCTAGGCCGTGACTTCGGGCGTGCCTTCGGGCGTGGCCCGCATGCCGACGTAGACGCACCGGGTGCCGTCGGCGAGGGTGGAGAAGACGACGGGCATGTGGTCCTCGCTGAAGGACGGGCCGGCGCCCGAGGCGGCGAACACCGTCTCCGTGACGGGAGCCAGCTCCATGTCCAGGGGCGGCGAGAGGTCCTTCATGCCGTCCACGAACTCGTAGCGCATGCGGCCCTCGGCCACGGTGATCACCACGCCCTCGCGCCGGTAGACGCCGGTCAGCGGCGCCCAGTCGATCGCGGGCGGCTCGGCGGCCGGGGCGAACGGCTCGGGCATGCGGATCCCGGCCAGCTCGCCGAGCAGCTCCGCGAACAGGTCGGCGTACAGGCGGCGGGCGGCGCCGCCGTTGGTGAGCAGGACCAGGGCCACGCCGGCCGAGGGGACAACGCGCAGGTAGCCGTACTGGCCGATGGCGGCGCCGTCGTGGCCGTAGCCGGTGACGCCGTCCCAGTCGTACAGGGTCCAGCCGAGGCCCCAGCCGTCGGCGCTGACGGTCCACTTGTCCGGGACGTCCGTCTCCCTGTGCTGCATGGCCGCGACGGACCCGGCGGACAGGACGCGGGTGCCGTCGGGGGCGAGGCCGCCGTCGAGGTGCATCCGGGCGAAGCGCGCCATGTCGCCCGCCGAGCTGATGATGCGGCCGGCCGGCCCGGCGGAGCGCGGCATCATGTCCCAGACCGGCGCGGGGTCGGGGTAGGCGCCGGGCTCGCCCAGGTGGCTCATCGCCACCCCGAAGCGCAGCGCCTCCTCCGGCAGCGTCATCGAGTGGTCCAGGCCGAGCGGGGTGAAGACGCGCTCCTTCAGCGCCTGGTCCCAGGTCAGGCCGGTCAGCACCTCGACGAGCCGGCCCAGGACGACGTAGCCGAGGCCGCCGTACGAGACCGCGGTGCCGGGTCGGCAGTCCAGGGCCACGGTCCTGGCGGCCTCGACGTACCTGGCCAGGCAGTCGTCGCCGCGACCGGTGTCGTGGTTGAAGTCGTTGGTCACGCCGCCGGTGTGGGACAGGAGCTGCCTGACGGTGATCGTCGCGGTGGCCTCGGGGTCGGGGGTGCCGAACTCGGGCAGCACGTCCGCGACCTTCGTGTCCAGCTCCAGCAGGCCCTCGTCCACCAGGCTCAGCACCAGGGCGGCGGTGTAGACCTTGGCGATCGAGCCGCTCAGGAAGACCGAGCCGGTCGTCACCTCCTGGCCCGTGCCGCGGTGCAGGACGCCCGCGGCCAGCTCGTGCACGGTGCCGCCGGTCAGGATGGCGAGCTGGGCGCCTGGCACGTGGTGCCTGTCACGCAGCTCGTCCAGGCGGGCCTGCCAGCGGGCCAGGTCCAGCCTGCGCCCCCGGGAGCCGGCCGCATCCCGGCCGCCCTGCTCGTCGTGGTTCACGTTCGTCATGATGATCTCCCTTTAGCGCGTGGTGAGGACGGGGACGGGCTGCTCGGTACGGGACCGCATGACCGCGTACGCGAGCGCGGCGGCGATCAGCACCCCGGCGGCGCTGATGAGGAAGCCGGTGGACATGGCGCCGGTGAAGCCGGCGGCGACCACGCTGCCCAGGACGGCCACGCCGAGCGCGGCGCCCATCTGCTGAATCGTGTCGTTGAGCGCGGAGCCGACCCCGGCCTGCTCCTGCGGCACGGCGCCCATGAGCGCGGTGATCGCGGCCGGCGCGGCCAGGCCCCCGCCTGCCCCGAGCAGGAACAGCGCGGCGCCGGTCACCCAGAACCCGTCACCGGCCGAGACGGTGGCCAGCAGCGCGAACGCCCCGGCGACGACGACCATCCCGCCGGAGGCCAGCGCCCGGTTGCCCACCCGGGCGCCGAGCGTCGCGCCGAGGGCGTTGCAGGCCAGCGAGGCCACGGCCATGGGGATGAAGGCTAGCCCGGCCTGCGTGGGCGTGTAGCCGAGCACGAACTGCAGGTACTGCGTCAGGACGATGAGCAGGCCGCCGTTGCCGATCTGGACCAGGGTGAGCGAGAGGCTGCCGCCGCTGAAGTCGGGGTTCCTGAACAGGCCCAGCGGGACCATCGGGTGCGGCGTGCGCAGCTCCCAGATCACGAAGGCGGCCAGCGCCGCCACCGCCGGCAGCGCGCTCGCCTGGAACGGGCCGTGCTCCGGCAGCTCGATGATCGTGCAGACCAGCGCGGTCATGCCGGTCATCGCGACCGCGCTCCAGGCGGCCATGGCCTTGCGCCGCTCCTCCTCGTCGAACACGGTGATCAGGATCGACAGGGTGCTCGGCATGATCAGCGCGCCGCCGACGCCCATCACCGCGCGGGCCGCGATGAGCTGCCCCGGGTCGCCCGCGACGGTGGCCGCCAGCGAGGCGAGCCCGAACAGCGCCAGCCCGATGATCAGGACCCTGCGGCGCCCGTACCGGTCCGACAGGCTGCCCGCGGTGAGCAGCAGGCCGGCGAACACCAGCATGTACGACTCCGTGATCCACTGGATGTCCTGGGCGCTCGCGCCCAGCTCGCCGGCCAGTGGCGGGATCGCCACGTTGAGCACCATGTTGTCGATCACCAGCACCGCCGTGCTCAGGCAGAGCACGACCAGGATCAACCACCGTCGCGGATGAGACATGACCTTCACCTTCTCGCGCACATCGTTTCGCAGATGCGAACACTGTACGCACGACTGCCAAGCGTGCGCAACTCCGCGAACGGCGTACGTACGAGGGCACGAAAAAGGGCCGGGCTGCACAGCCCGGCCCTCCGAACGGATCCCTACAGCTTGGGCAGGAAGCCCACCCTGTCGCGCACCTGCGCCATCGTCTCCTTCGCCACCGCCGACGCGCGCTCGGCGCCGATCGCCAGCATGCGGTCGAGCTCCTTCTCGTCGGCCAGCAGCTTCTCCGTGCGCTCCCTGATCGGCGCGAACGTCTGCTCGACGGCCTCGGCCACGTCCTTCTTGAAGGTGCCGTAACCCTGCCCCTCGTAGCGGGCGACCAGCTCGGGGATGGGCGTGCCGGTCAGCGCCGACTGGATGCGCAGCAGGTTGGAGATGCCCGGCTTGCCGGCCTCGTCGAACAGGACCTCGGAGCCCGTGTCGGTCACCGCCCGCATGACCTTCTTGCGCAGCGGCCCCGGCTGCTCCAGCACGTCGAGGATGCCCGCGGGGCTGGATGAGGACTTCGACATCTTCGCCGTCGGGTCCTGGAGGTCGGTGATCTTCTCGACCTCCTTGAGGATGTACGGGTCCGGCAGCGTGAAGGTGTCGCCGAAGCGGTGGTTGAAGCGCTGGCCCAGGTCGCGGGTGAGCTCCAGGTGCTGCTTCTGGTCGGCCCCGACCGGCACCAGGTTGGCCTGGTAGAGCAGGATGTCGGCGGCCTGGAGGATCGGGTAGGTGAACAGGCCCACGCTGGCCGCGCTCTCCCCGAACTTGGCCGACTTGTCCTTGAACTGCGTCATCCGCCCCGCCTCGCCCATGCCGGTGAGGCAGATCAGCACCCACGCCAGCTCGGTGTGCTCGCGCACGTGCGACTGCACGAAGACGGTGGAACGCTCCGGGTCGAGCCCGGCGGCGAAGAGCTGCGCCGCGGCCACGCGGCTGCGGCGGCGCAGCGCGTCGGGCTCGGTCGGCACGGTGATCGCGTGAAGATCGACCACGCAGTAGAACGCGTCGTGGGTCTCCTGCATGGTGACCCACTGGCGGACCGCACCCAGGTAGTTGCCCAGATGGAAGGAGTCCGCGGTGGGCTGGATGCCGGAGAGTACACGAGGTCTGGCCATAGCCCGCAATTGTGTCAGGAATCCTGCTCCGGCGGCGACTCGGCGGCCGGTCGGCGTTTCACCCTCACCCTGGCGATACGGCGGCCGTCCAGCTCGGTGACGGCCAGCTCGAAGCCGGAGAACTCCACCCGCTCCCCCACGGCCGGCACGTGCCCCAGCATCGCCATGACGAAGCCCGCCAGCGTCTCGTACGGGCCGTCGGGCAGCCGGATGCCGGTCTCGGTGGCGAAGTCGTTGAGGTTCGTCAGGCCGTCGATCTCGATCTCGCCGGCGGGCAGGATCACGACGTCCTCCTCGACGTCGTACTCGTCCCTGATGTCGCCGATCAGCTCCTCGACCAGGTCCTCCATGGTGACGATGCCGGCCGTGCCGCCGTACTCGTCCACCACGATGGCCAGGTGCTGGCCCTCGTCGCGCATCTCGTTCAGCGTGGTGAGCAGGCGCTTGGAGGCGGGCACGAACTTGGCGGCCCTGATCGGCACGACGGCGCTGATCGGCTCGGTGCGGCCGGTCAGCTCGGGGTCCAGCAGGTCGCGGACGTGCACGAACCCGATCACCTCGTCGTAGGTGTCGCGGTAGACGGGGAAGCGCGAGTGCGGGAGCGTGGCGGCCAGCCGGGCGGCCTGGGTCAGCGGCGTGTCGGCCTCCATGAACTCGACCTCGGTGCGCGGCAGCATCACCTCCCTGAGCTGCCGCTTGCCCGCGGCGAACACCTCGCCGATGAGCTTGCGCTCGTCGGCGGTCAGGTCGGTGTGGCCCACCACCATGTCGCGCAGCTCCTCGGTGGTGACCTCCTCCCTGTCGGCCTGCGGGTTGCCGCCGAGCAGCCGCACCACGCCGTCGGTGGACTTGGACAACATCCAGATGATCGGGCGCGACAAGGAGGCGATGCGGTCCAGGAACGGCGCCACGTACAGCGACAGCCCCTCGGCCCGCTGCAGCGCCAGCCGCTTGGGCGCCAGCTCCCCGAGCACCAGCGAGACGTACGAGATGGCCAGCGTGACCAGCACCAGGGCCAGCACGGGCGCCACGGCCACGGGCACCCCCCAGCCCTCCAGCACGGGCACGAGCTGCGCCGCGAGGCGGTCGGCGCCGAACGCGGCCGACAGCATGGTGGCCACGGTCACGCCGATCTGGACGGCGGACAGGAATCTGTTGGGGTCGCGGGCCAGCTTGGCCACGCGCTCACCACGACGTCCCCGTTGCGAGAGTTTGCGGACCTGGCTGTCGCGCAGGGAGACCATGGCGATTTCTGCGGCGGCGAAGAAGCCCCCGATCAGGATGAACAACAGGACCAGGGCGATGTTGGCCGCGACGGTGTCAAACATGGTGGTTGGCAGCGTACTCGTCGGCTTTCCCGCGTATGCTGAACGGCAAGCCTGACAAAATCAAACATATGCAAACAGGAGTACACATGAGGCTACTGGTCACCGGAGGCGCCGGGTACGTCGGAAGCGTGGTCGCGGCGCAGCTCATCGAGGCGGGGCACGAGGTGACCGTACTCGACGACCTGTCGACCGGGCATGAGGACGCGGTGCCGGAGGGCGCGCGTTTCGTCCGTGCGGACATCACCGAGGCCGGGCAGGCGCTCGACGGCGTCGAGGCGGTGCTGCACTTCGCGGCCAAGTCACTGGTGGGCGAGTCGGTGCAGAAGCCGGGGCTCTACTGGGCCAACAACCTGGGTGGCACGCTGGGCCTGCTGGACGCGATGCGCGACAAGGGCGTGGGGCGGATCGTGTTCTCCTCGACGGCGGCCACGTACGGGGAGCCGGAGCGCTCGCCGATCGAGGAGGACGACCCGACCCGGCCGACCAACCCGTACGGCGCCTCGAAGCTGGCCGTGGACACCGCCCTGAGCGCGTACGCGCGGCAGCGCGGGCTGGGCGCGGTGAGCCTGCGCTACTTCAACGTGGCCGGCGCCTACGGGCGCTTCCGCGAGCGGCACGCGATCGAGACCCACCTCATCCCGAACGTGCTGAAGGTGGCGACCGGCGAGCGTGAGTCGGTCAGCGTGTTCGGCACCGACTACCCCACCGCCGACGGCACCTGCGTGCGCGACTACATCCACGTCGCCGACCTGGCCAGGGCCCACCTGCTGGCGCTGGACGCGGCCACGCCCGGCGAGCACCGCGTCTACAACCTGGGCAGCGGCACCGGCTTCTCCGTGCAGGAGGTCATCTCGGTCTGCCGCGAGGTCACCGGGCACGAGATCCCCGCCGTCGTCGGCGACCGGCGGCCCGGCGATCCGGCCGTGCTGGTCGCCTCGTCCGCCAGGATCCAGCGCGAGCTGGGCTGGAAGCCCGAGCGGGCGGCGCTGCGCGACATCGTCTCCGACGCCTGGGGAGCGCTTTCTGCGAAATGACCATACGGAGCGTCAATGTGTGCTGTGATACCGAAATGTGAGGAGCTTTTCACCAAGGGTCACGAAGCTGATCTTCGGTGCCCTCATCGTGGTGTGCAGCGCGCTGGCCGCGGCGGGCGTGATCTTCGCCACCCCGCAGCCCGCTCCGGCCGTCCAGCCGGCCTCCTGCCCCGCAGAGGTTCCCCCGTAGGCACCCGCGAGAAGCGAAACGCGCGCCCCCGGCCTGGAGGGCGCGCGTTCGGCGAGGCGGCTCAGATGAGGCCCAGCTCCTGGACGGCCTGGCGCTCCTCCTCCAGCTCACGGACGCTGGCGTCGATGCGCTCGCGGGAGAAGGCGTCGATCTCGAGACCCTGGATGATCTCGAACCTGCCACCCGCCGCCCGCACCGGGAACGACGAGATGAGGCCCTCGGGCACGCCGTAGGAGCCGTCGGAGACCACGGCCGCGGAGGTCCACTCGGTGCCGTTGACCCAGTCGTGGACGTGGTCGATCGCGGCGTTGGCGGCCGAGGCCGCCGAGGACGCGCCACGGGCGTCGATGATGGCGGCGCCGCGCTTGGCCACCGTCGGGATGAACGTGTCACGCAGCCACTCGTTGTCGACCTGCTCGGCCGCGACCTTGCCGCCCACCTCGGCGTGGAACAGGTCGGGGTACTGCGTGGCGGAGTGGTTGCCCCAGATGGTCATCTTCTTGATCTCGGTGACCGGGACCTGGAGCTTGGCGGCGAGCTGGGACAGCGCGCGGTTGTGGTCGAGCCTGGTCATCGCGGTGAAGCGGTCGGCCGGCACGTCGGGCGCGTTGCGCTGGGCGATGAGCGCGTTGGTGTTGGCCGGGTTGCCCACGACCAGGACCTTGATGTCGTCGGCGGCGTGGTCGTTGATGGCCTTGCCCTGCGGGCCGAAGATGCCGCCGTTGGCGCCGAGCAGGTCGCCGCGCTCCATGCCGGCCTTACGCGGCATGGCGCCGACCAGCAGGGCGACGTTGGCCCCGGCGAAGGCGACGTCGGGGTCGTCGGTGATCTCGATGCCGGACAGCAGCGGGAACGCGCAGTCGTCCAGCTCCATCGCCGTGCCCTCGGCCGCCTTCACCGCCTGCGGGATCTCCAGCAGGCTGAGCTTGACCGGCACGTCGGCGCCGAGCAGGTGCCCCGACGCGATGCGGAACAGCAACGCGTAGCCGATCTGGCCGGCGGCTCCGGTGACGGTCACCTTTACGGGCACAGTGGCTGACGACGCCATGGCCTTCCCCTAACTCCCAGCAAGAATCGTTGACGCCTGGGATGTTACCCGCTCGTCATCAGCAGGTTTCCATCGCGGGCACCTTCAACTCCGCGTCGAAGTCCACCTTCTCGAAGTACCTGGTCAGGAGCTGCTGGATGTAGCCCCTGGCGTAGAAGTCGGCGATCACCGCCTCCACCGCCTGACAGGTGCGCACGTCACCCCGCCTGATGCCGACGCCGTAACGCTCGTTGGTGAGCTTGGCGCCGAGGATCTTGTAGCGCATGTTCTCCCTGGCAGCGAAGCCGGCCAGGATCAGGTCGTCGCCGGGCACCGCGTCCACCTTGCCGCTCCTGAGCATGTTCATGCAGGCGGCGTAGTCGCTGGCCGTGACCGGCACGACCTTCACCCGGTCCTGCACGGCGCCGACCGACGGGCTGTTGGGGGCGCAGATCCGCTTGCCCTTCAGGTCGCCGATCTCGTCGATGCCGTCGCCCGCCCGCACCAGGAGGTCCTGGTGAGCCAGGTAGTACGGCCCGGCGAACTGCGTCTCGCTCCGGTCGATCGAGTACGTCGCCACGACCAGGTCCACCCGGCCCTCGGACAGGGCGTCCGCGCGGTCGAACCGGCCGACCTGGACGAGCGTGGTGTCCCTGGCTCCCAGCTCCGTCGCGATCCGCTGGGCGATCTCGATGTCGAAGCCCTGGAAGTCGTCGCCGTTCTTCAGCGCGACGCCCGGCAGGTCGCCCTTGACGCCGATCACGATCTTCCCGGTCTGCGCCACCTTATCGGCCACCGTGGAGAAGGTGGGGGTGGGCTCGGGCGTCTCCTCGGCCGGGCCCGAGCCCCGCAGGAACGTCAGGTTGGCCAGGCTGCCGTTCAGCACCAGCGCGACGGCCGCGGCGGCGATCAGCACGATCGCGGTGGCCAGCGCCACCCACACCTTCGCCCGCCGGCGCCGCGCCGGCGGGACGGGCTCGGGCATCGGGTACGGCGCCCCGCCCCCTTCCGGCGGCGCCGTGGGCCCATGAGGCCCCGACGGCGCTGTCATGGCGCGCCCGCCGGTGTGCTGCCCCCCTGGGTGCGACCCGCTCGTGTGCTGCCCGCCTGTGTGCGGCCCGGCTGTGTTCTGCAGGTCCTGCGGCGCCGCCCCGGTGGCGGCGGTCCGGCCCTGCGGCGCCGCGGAGGCGCCTGTCTGAGCGGACGGCACCGCAGAGGCCCCGGTCTGCGGGGACGGCACGGGAGAAGCCCCGGTCTGCGACGACGGCACCACGGAGCCCTTGTGCCCCGGCTGCTCGGTGATCGACCGGGCCGACACCCTGATGAACGGCGTGGTGTCCTCGCTGGCCACCTGAACGCCCCGGCTGAGCACCGCCGTGGACGCCCCCGCCGCGGACGACTGCCCCAGCAGCCGCAGCAGGATCTGGTCGGCCGACGGCCGCTCGGCCGGCGACTTGGCCAGCGCCTCGCGCACGACACCGCGCAGCGGCTCGTGCAGCATGCCGACGTCCACCTCGTGGTTGAGGATGCGGTTGAGCACCGTCGCGATGGACTTGCCCTCGAAGGCCACCTTCCCCGTCGCGGCGAAGGCGATCGTCGCCCCCCACGAGAAGACGTCCGTGAAGGGCCCGATGTCGTCACCGGCGATCTGCTCGGGCGCCATGTAGGCGGGCGTGCCGATGGCGCGGCTGGTGATCGTGCCGGTGGAGTCGATGATCCGGGCGATGCCGAAGTCGACCACGCGCGGCCCGTCGGCGGCGATCAGCACGTTGTCGGGCTTGAAGTCGCGGTGCACGATCGAGGCGTGGTGGATCGCGGTGAGCGCGGTGGCGGTGCCGATGGCCAGCCGGTCGAGCACCGTGCCGGTCAGCGGCCCGTCGGTCTCGACGACCTCCCGCAACGGCCGGCCGTCGATGTACTCGCTGGCGATGTACGGCGTGTCGCCGTCGAGATCGGCCTCCATCACGCGGGCGGTGCAGAACGACGCGACCCGCTGCGCCGCCTTCAGCTCCCTGGCGAAACGCGACCTGGCAATGGTGTCGCCGCTGAACTTGACGTGCAGCAGCTTGATCGCGGCACGCTCACCCTTGTCGTTGACGCCCAGGTAGACGATGCCCTGGCCACCTTCGCCGACCCGTCCGGACAGCCGGAAGGAGCCAAGCTCGGTGGGATCGCCGGCGACCAGCGGCGAAATTTGCGGCATTCGTCATCCCCACGTGTGCTGAACCCCATCGACGCAAACTTTACGACGCTCAGCAACTTCTCAGGGATCGGTTAAGGTCTGGCTACGTCACGGCTTCGTGTCTTTCGTGAATCGGGCATCGCGCGTCTTGCGTTCGCACCCCGTTCGGGGAAGCCTCAGGATCATGGATCGCCCCTATGACATCGTGCTGTTCGGCGCGAGCGGGTTCACCGGCGCGCTGACGGCCGCCTACCTCGCCAGGGCCGCCGGCCCCGGCACCCGCTGGGCGCTGGCCGGACGCGACCGGGCCAAGCTGGAGCGCCTCGGGCTCGACGTGCCGGTCCTCACCGCCGACGCCACCGACGCGGCCTCGCTGGCGGCGCTCGTCCGCCAGACCCGGGTGCTGGCCACCACGGTCGGCCCGTACGTCCTGCGCGGCGAGCCCCTCGTCGCCGCCTGCGCCGACGCCGGCACCCACTACCTCGACCTCACGGGCGAGCAGGAGTTCGTGGACCGGGTGTACGTGCACTACCACGACCGGGCGGCCAGGAGCGGCGCCAAGCTGGTGCACGCCTGCGGCTTCGACTCCGTCCCGTACGACCTCGGCGTCCTGCACACGGTCACCCGGTTGCCCGAGGGCGTCCCGCTCAGGATCAGCGGCTTCCTGAGGGGCAACGGCCGCCCGTCGGGCGGCACGGCGGCCAGCGCGCTGACCGTCATGGGCCGCGCCCGCCAGGCCGTCCAGCAGGGCGCACAGCGCCGTTCCGCCGAGCCCCGGCCCAAGGGCCGCACGATCAGCTCGCTGCCGGGCGGGGTGCGTTACGTGGGCGGCTGGGCGCTGCCCATGCCCAGCGTCGACCCGCACATCGTCGGCTACTCCGCCCGGCTGCTCGACCGCTACGGCCCCGACTTCACCTACCGCCAGCACTACGCGGTCCGCACCCTGCCCCGGGCGCTGGCCACGGTGGCGGGTGCGGGCGCGCTCGCGGCGCTGGCCCAGGTCCCGCCGGCGCGCCGCTGGCTGCAGGGCCGGGTGCGCCCCGGCGAGGGGCCGTCACCCGCGCGGCGGGCCAGGAGCTGGTTCAAGGTCACGTTCCTCGGCGAGGGCGGCGGCGTGCGCGTGGTCACGGAGGTCTCGGGAGGCGACCCCGGCTACGACGAGACCGCCAAGATGCTCGCCGAGTCGGCCCTCTGCCTGGCCTTCGACGACGTCCCCGACCGCGCGGGCCAGCTCACCACGGCCTCGGCCATGGGGCAGCCCCTCATCGACCGCCTGCACCGCGCGGGGATCACCTTCAGGGTCCTCGTTCAGTAGGGCAGGCTCCAGTTGGCGAAGGACTTGCGCAGGTACGGCGCCTTGTACTTGGGATAGGCGACCGTGCTCACGTCCCCGTCCGAGGTGTAGCGCATGTCCGGGTTCTTCTTGAGCCAGTCGAGCCAGGCGTGCGAGCAGAACTGCGCGCAGTCGCCCTTCTTGTCCATGGCCTTGATCCGCGGGATCCCGGCCGCGTCGTAGGACTTGCTGAAGGGGGCCGGCGCGGGCGTGTACCCGGCCAGGAAGGCGCCCTGGTGGTTGTAGAGCTTGCCGCGCAGCGCCCAGTCCTTCTTGTTCGGCTGGTTGCCGTACGGCAGGGCGATCGTGGTGGGCTTGGTGTAGGACAAGGAGTTGATCTGCGCGGCGATCTTGCCGATCTGCTCCTCGACCTCCTTGTGCGAGCGGCCACGCAGGTTGAGGTGGTCGCTGGTGTGGTTGCCGATCTCGAAGCCGTTGTCCTTGAGCCAGAGCAGCATCTGCGCCTGCTCCTCGCGCGCGGTCTTGCCGAACATGTCGCGCGTCACGTAGAAGGTGGCCTTGGGCTTCCAGCCCGGGTGCGCGGCGGCGACCTCCTTCATGATCGCGACCGCGGTGTCCTTCTGCGGCTCGCCCATCTGGTTCAGCGTGAGCTGCGAGGGCGAGGAGTCGTCGAACGTCAGCACCACGGGGTGCTTGCCGGCCGGGATGTCGATCTTGCCGGCCACCATCTCGGCGGCCGTGATCGGCACGTAGCCCTCCTTCACCAGCCGCTCCAGGTCCGACCTGAACTGCTGCGGCGACCTGTCGTCCGTCGTCTGCGGCTTCGGCACGATCCGGTGGAACATCAGCACCGGGATCTGGCCCAGCTCGTTCGCCTTCACCGCGGCGGCGTTCTTGACCTTGGCGGCCTTGGTCGCCTTGAGCTTCGCGGCGGCGTCGACCTTGGTGTCGGCCAGCTTGGTGGTGTCCGGCTGAGAGTCGCAGCCGGTCAGGATCGCGGCGGCGGTGAGCGCCCCCAGCCCACTCAAAATTCTCAGTCGCATCCGAACCCCCCGAAACGCTTACGACTGTTCTGAGCTGCCTCATACCCACGTGATCAACACCGCCACGCCGCCCTGAGCGTCAAGACATGGGAAAGGGCCGCCCCCGAGGGGACGGCCCTTTTCGGCGCGGCTCCTAGGCCAGGCGGGCCTCGATGGCCTCGATCACCCGCGGGCGCAGCTCCGCGGCGCGGATGACGGCGTCGACGGAGCCGACCTCGACCGCGCGCCGGATGTTGTGCACCCGGTCGAACTCCGCGGCCACCTCGCCGAGCTTCTCCGCCCGCACCGACGCCCGCAGCTCGTCCAGCTCGGCGGTCAGCGCCGCGCGATCGGCCCCGGCCGCCGCGGCGACGCGGGCCTCGAGGTCCTGCACGCGCGCGTCGGCCGCCGTCCTGGCGTTGACCTCGCCGGCGAAGACGACCGCGGCGGCCGGCGCGCCACCCAGCACCGAGGCGAACGAGCCCTCCAGCGCCAGCACGGTCATGTTCGGGTTCAGTGCCTTGGAGAACACCACGAACGCGCCACCGTGGTACCGCGAGATCACGCAGAACACGATGGGCCCGCGGAAGTTCACGATCGCGCGGCCGATCTCGGCGCCGTACTCCAGCTGCAGCTTCCGCATCGACTCCGGCGAGCCGTCGAAGCCGGACAGGTTCGCCAGCACCACCAGCGGCCGGTTGCCGCTGGCCGCGTTGATGGCCCGCGCGGCCTTCTTCGACGACCGCGGGAACAGCGTGCCCGCGGTGTAGGTGTCGGGGCCGTCGGTGGGCGGGAAGCCGCGCCGCGGCACCGACCGCGACTCGATGCCGAGCAGGCACACCGGCATGCCGCCGAGATGCACGTCCTGCACCACCGCGGTCTCCGCGTCGGCCATGCCCGCCCAGCGCTCCAGCACCGGGTGGTCCTGGTCGGACAGCGCCCGCATCACGGTGCGGATGTCGAACGGCTTCTTGCGGTCGGGGTTGGCCGCGCTGGAGAAGATCTCGCCGACCGTGGCGAAGTCGCTGCCCTCCACCACGTGCGGGAAGTCGGAGATGTCGCGGTCGACGGGGTCGTTGGTACGCGCCCGCCGCGGCCCCTGCTCGCCCGGGGCGACGTAGGTGTGGTCGTAGTGCGACATCAGCACGTCGCGGGCGGCGGACAGGTTCGGCGCCCAGTACTGGGCCTGCCCGTTGGGGCCCATCACCCGGTCGTAGCCGCCGATGCCGAAGTTGTCCTCCGCCGAGACGCCACCGGAGAAGTCGAGCGACTGCTTGCCGGTGAGCACCATCGCCGAGTCCGGCGTCATCACCAGGATGCCCTTGGTGTGCATGAGCATCGTCGCCTCGGCGTTCCAGTACGGCTGCGCGCCGACGTTGATGCCCGCGACCACGATGTTGATCTCGCCGCCGTCCTGGGTGAACTCCACGATGCGCTTGAGTGCCGCGGCCACCCAGTCCATGTTCTCGGTGCCCGACTCCATGGAGATGCGGGCGCCGGCCGACAGCGCGTACCACTCCAGCGGCACCCGCATCCGCTCGGCCAGGTCCAGCGCGGCGATCACGCGGCGGCACTCGGGCTCCGACAGCGCGCCGAGCGACTTCGTCGGGTCGCCGAGCAGCACGACCCTGGTGATGCCCTCGGGGTGCCGCCTGGTGCGCGTGGTGACCACGCCCGCGACGAGCGCCGCGCTGTTGCGGCCCTTCGGCCGATCGACCGGCACGAGCGCGTGCTCCGCGTCGAGGTCGTGCTCGACGAAGTCGCCGAGCATGCCGGTCAGCTCGTACGGGTAGACGGTGTTGCGGCTGCTCGCGCGCAGCACCTTCTGCCGGTAGTCGTCCAGCGGCTCGATCGGCGCGTCCGACGGCTGGCCGATGGTCAGCTTGGGGGCGCCGGTGGCGTCGAGGGAGATGCGCACGGCGACCTTGGTCAGCGCGCCGGTCTCCGGGTCACGCTGCCGCGCGATGAACAGCGTCTCCTCCAGCCCGGCCCCGGCGGTCGTCGGCAGCACGCGCCGGGCGAGCATCTCGATCTCGGCGCGGGTGAGGTTGCTGGGCGGCCAGACGTAGATCACGATCCGGTTGGTGTTGAGCCGCTTCTTCGACGGCCGCCGGGCCTGGGCGCGGCGGATGGAGTCGACGCAGGCGGCGATGACGTCCTCGGCCGTCGGCAGCGCGACGAGCCTGCCGTCGTGCTCGCGCAGCTCGGTCAGGTCGCGGACCTGCGCGAAGGCGATGAGCCTGTCGTCGGACGGGTTCTCCCGCGCCACGCACTGGAAGAGGTAGACCTCCTCGTCCGACGACGGGAGCCGGGTGAGGTCGAACTTGTTCAGCCGCTCCAGCTGCATGCGCTCGGCGATGTACGGGTGCAGGCCGCGGATCAGCCGCTCCTCCGCCATCCCCTCGGCCGTCGGGCGGAAGGTGAAGTGGTGGTGCATGACCGCCCCGCCGCGCCCGGCGACGGTGGCGGTGATCCTGCGGACCTGCCCGGGCAGCGGGTGCGCGGCGACGGCCTCGTGCAGCGCGGCCGCCGCGGCGTCGGAGTCCTCCGGCTGGCCTTCCCAGACGAGGTAGATGTCGGCGTCCACGACGTCCTCACCGGCGCCTGCCAGCTCGGCCAGCCCGCGCAGGGCGCCGCCCAGCGCCTCGAAGCTCACGGCGGCGGAGACCACGCACGAGCCCGCGCGCTCGGCGATCACGAACGTGCAGCCCGCGACCTCGCGGGTGCCGACGGTGATGAGCTGCTTGTTGCCGTAGTAGCGCCGGGTCAGCACCTCCAGCATGACCGCGTTGTCCAGGTTCTCGCGGACCAGGCGCTGGCCGAGCAGGCGCACCAGCGGCTCGGTGCTGCGGACCATCTCGGCGATGCGCTCGGCGCGGTCGGGCGAGGCGGGGTGCGCGTCGAGGTGGCGCAGGTGCTTGCGCACGCCGGCGTAGACGCGGGCGCGGTTGCGGCGCAGCAGCGGCTGGCCGAACCAGGCGAACACGACGCCGCGCGCGAGGTCGGAGATCACCGGGAAGCGGACCTGCGTCGCGGCGAGCAGCCGCTCCAGCACGAGGCCGGCGGGCTCGCGCAGCGCCTCGTCCGGCGGCGGCTCGCGCAGCCAGGAGCGCAGCAGGGTCGCCAGGACCGCGGCGTCGGCGGAGGCGCGCTGCTGGGCCAGGAAGATGCGAAACACCGCGCCTTCGAGCTCGCCCGTCCGCTCCAGGTCGGTGACGCCGTAGTGCCGCAGCGCCTTGGCGAGCTTGGTCTGGAAGGTGCCCGGCAGCCCGGCCCGCTCGACGTCGAGGCTCTGCAGGTAGGTGTGGAAGTACTCGCGCGGGCTGTGGACGTGCTCCTCGCCGCCGTCCTCCCCGGCGGGCCGGTTGCGGCTCAGCTCGGCCAGGTCGGCGAACACCTCGAAGAGCTCCAGCTCCTCGGCCAGCGGCCGGTGGCCGGCCTCGATGACCGGACGGCGCGCGGCGAGGTAGTCGTCGAGCACCCGGCGCTCGTCGTGCGGGTCGAGGTCGTAGCCCAGCAGCAGGCTGCGCAGGCCCTCCTGGCCGCGCCTGGCGCGCTCGCGCGCCGGCAGCTCGCCGGGCGCCGGGGGCAGGTCCAGCTCGACGGCGCCGACCGCCTCGTCGAGCGCGGCGGCGGAGTCGTCGGCCAGCGGCTCCAGCCGCAGCAGCGGCGCGCCCGTCTCCACCTGGCTGCCCACGGAGACGGAGATCTCCTTCAGCCGCGCCTTGAACGGCGCCCGCAGCACCGTCTCCATCTTCATGGACTCCAGCACCAGGACCGGCGCGCCCGCCTCGACCTCGGCGCCGACCGCCAGCGGCGTGGCGACGACCAGGGCGGGCGCGGGCGAGCGGACGACGCCGCCCTCGTCGCGGCTGACGCGGTGCGCCACGCCGTCCACCTCGATCAGGTGGGTGGCCCCGTGCGTGCCGGTGAGCAGCCGGTAGCGGCTGCCGTCGACGACGATCTGCCCGGTGTACCGGTCGAAGCGGTCGAGCTCGACGTCGGCGGTGCGGACCTCGCCGCCCGCCTCGACGGCGACGCGGAAGCGGTGCGCGCCGACCCGTGCGACGCGCACGCGGTAGCCGGCGCCGCGCAGCTTGAGGTCAAGCGGCCGGCTGCTCTTGTGCTGCACCTGCGGACGCCCGCCGAACGCGGTCGCGAGCAGGCGCTGCCGCTCGACGCGCTCCTCCTCCTCGTACGCCTCGATGGCGGCGGCCGCCAGCGCGACGCCGGAGTGCCGGTGCGAGACGAGCCTGCCCTCGCCGCGGACGCGGTCGATCCAGCCGGTGTCGGCGCTGGCGTCGATCACCTCGGGCTGGTCGAGCAGGTCGAGCACGAAGCTCTTGTTCGTGGCGCCGCCCTCGATGATCACCGAGGTGCGGGCCATCGCCCGGCGCAGCCTGCCGAGCGCCTCCTCGCGGTCGCGGCCGTAGGCGATGATCTTGGCGATCATGGAGTCGAAGTCGGCGGGGATGGTGTCGCCCTCGCTGACGCCGGTGTCGACCCGGATGCCCGGCCCGGCGGGCAGGTCCAGCCGGGCGACGCGGCCCGGGGACGGCGCGAAGTCGCGGTCGGGGTCCTCGGCGTTCAGCCGGGCCTCGATGGCGTGGCCGCGCTCCGCCGGCGGCTGCCCTTCGAGCCGGCCTCCCGACGCCACGTGAAGCTGCGCCTTGACCAGGTCGAACCCGGTGGTGATCTCGGTGATCGGATGCTCGACCTGCAGCCGGGTGTTGACCTCCAGGAACGCGAACAGCCGCTCGCCGGGGTGGTAGAGGAACTCGACGGTGGCCGCGCCCCGGTAGCCGACCGCCACGGCCAGCCGCTCGGCCGACGCCTTGAGCTCGGCCGTCTGCTCGGGGCCGAGCACCGGCGAGGCCGACTCCTCGATGACCTTCTGGTTGCGCCGCTGCACCGAGCAGTCGCGGACGCCGAGCGCCCACGCTGTGCCCTGGCCGTCGGCGATCACCTGCACCTCGACGTGCCGGGCGCCGGTGACCAGCCGCTCCAGGAACACGACGCCGCTGCCGAAGGCCCGCTCGGCCTCCTGGCTGGTGCGCTCGTAGGCGTCGTCCAGCTCGGCCTCGCTGGTGATCACGCGGATGCCGCGCCCGCCGCCGCCCGCGGTGGCCTTCAGCATCAGCGGGTAACCGATCCCGGCCGCGGCCGCCCGCGCGGCGTCGAGGCTCTCGACCGCGCCGCGGCTCCACGGCGCGACCGGCACGCCGACCTCCTCGGCGATCAGCTTGGCGCCGATCTTGTCGCCGAGCTTGCGCATGGCGTCCGGGCCCGGCCCGACGAAGGTGACCCCGATCCTGTCGCACAGCTCCGCGAACGCGGGATCCTCGGCGACGAAGCCCCACCCGACCCACGCGGCGTCGGCCCCCGACTCCACCAGCGCGCGCTCCAGCACCTTCAGGTCGAGGTAGGGGCGCGCCGAGGCGGGACCGAGATCGTAGGACAGGTCCGCCTCGCGGACGAAGGTGGCCGTACGGTCGACGTCGGTGTAGAGAGCGACCGTCTCCATCCGTGTCCCGGTCTCCGCGGCGAGGTCCCGTACGGCGTGGATGAGGCGCATGGCGGCCTCACCACGATTGACGATGGCGACACGACTGAACACCCGACCGAGCCCTCCTGTAGACCAACGATGTGCGCCCTGCGGCACGACAGCCCCGTGCAGTATCAACTCTCCCGTCTGCCGGCCGGTGACGCCCATGTCGTAGACAGCGCACGCTACGCGGCTCGTTTTGTGGGAAACCCCCAAAAAGCCGACCGCGCCCGAGACGGCGGCAGACAGCCGAACGACCCCTACCACGCGGCACAACCGCAGGTAGAGGCCGTCTTTGGCGGCAGTTAAGCCGACATCTTCTTCTTGAGGTTCTCGTCGAGAGCCGCCAGGAAGTCCTGGGTGGTCAGCCACTTGGCGTCGCCGCCGACGAGGAGCGCGAGGTCCTTGGTCATCTGACCGCCCTCGACGGTCTCCACGCAGACCTGCTCCAGCGTGTTGGCGAACTCGGTCACCGCGGGGGTGTTGTCGAGCTTGCCGCGGTGGGCCAGGCCACGCGTCCACGCGAAGATCGAGGCGATCGGGTTGGTGGAGGTGGGGTTGCCCTGCTGGTGCTGGCGGTAGTGACGGGTCACGGTGCCGTGCGCGGCCTCGGCCTCGACGGTCTGGCCGTCGGGGGTCATCAGGACCGAGGTCATCAGGCCGAGCGAGCCGAAGCCCTGGGCGACCGTGTCGGACTGGACGTCGCCGTCGTAGTTCTTGGCGGCCCAGACGTAGCCGCCCTCCCACTTCAGCGCCGCGGCGACCATGTCGTCGATGAGGCGGTGCTCGTAGGTCAGGCCGGCCTTGTCGAACTCGTCCTTGAACTCGGTCTCGAAGACCTCGGCGAAGATGTCCTTGAAGCGGCCGTCGTAGGCCTTGAGGATCGTGTTCTTCGTGGAGAGGTAGACCGGGTAGCCACGGTTGAGGCCGTACCGCATCGACGCGCGGGCGAAGTCGCGGATCGACTCGTCCAGGTTGTACATCGCCATCGCGATGCCGCTGCCGGGGAAGTCGTACACGTCGAGCTCGATCGGCTCGGAGCCGTCCTTCGGCGTGTACGTCAGGGTCAGCGTGCCCTCGCCGGGGATCTTCAGGTCGGTGGCGCGGTACTGGTCGCCGAAGGCGTGACGGCCGACGACGATCGGCTTGGTCCAGCCGGGGACGAGCCGCGGGACGTTCGACATGATGATCGGCTCGCGGAAGATCACGCCGCCGAGGATGTTGCGGATGGTCCCGTTGGGGGACTTCCACATCTTCTTGAGGCCGAACTCCTCGACGCGCGCCTCGTCCGGGGTGATGGTGGCGCACTTCACACCGACGCCGTACTTCTTGATGGCGTTCGCGGCGTCGATGGTGACCTGGTCGTCCGTGGCGTCTCGGTGCTCGATGCCGAGGTCGTAGTACTTCAGGTCGACGTCGAGGTAGGGAAGGATCAGCTGGTCCTTGATGAACTGCCAGATGATCCGGGTCATCTCGTCGCCGTCAAGCTCGACGACGGGGCCCTCCACCTTGATCTTGGGCATGCGAATGGTTCCCCTTCAATGAATGGATGCGTTGAGGCTATCGGACCGCCAGGTCACGGTGCGAAAAGGGACAGGATGAGCGCCTTCAGCTCGTTGTTGTAAAGCAGGAGCGAGGTCAGGACCAGCACGAACCCGAAAACGGACAGCGTGATGACGTCGATCCTCTTGCTCCTCAGCGCGAGCTGCCCGCCGTACCCGGCGAAGCGCAGCGCGGCGGCGACCATGATGGCCGCGCCCAGCACGAACCCGCCCCAGCGCGGGTTCGCGACGAAGACCACGAGCACGCCGACGGCCGCACCCGCCAGGATCAGCGGGTACGGCCCCCAGCTCTCGCGTTGTCCGGTCCCAGGTTGGTTGCTCAACGCTCTTCTATCGGCTTCCACTTCTGGTCGGTCTCACCGATGTACTCACTGTCGGGGCGGATCAGCCGGTTGTCGGCGTGCTGCTCGATCACGTGAGCGGTCCAGCCGGACATGCGGCTGATGGAGAAGACCGGCGTGAACAGGTCGGTGGGGATGCCCAGGTAGTGGTAGACCGAGGCGGCGTAGAAGTCGACGTTGGGGTAGAGACCCTTGGTCTCGAAGACGACTTCCTCCATTTCCTTGGACATCCGGTAGTACGTGTCGTCGCCGCTGGACTCGCCCAGCTCGGCCGACATCCTACGCAGGTGCGTGGCGCGGGGGTCCTCCGTCTTGTAGACGCGGTGACCGAAGCCCATGATCTTCTCGCCGGCGGCGAGCTTGTCGCGTACGGCCTGGGCCACGCCTCCCGGCGACAGCGACTCCAGGGTCTTCATGACCTGCTCGTTCGCCCCGCCGTGCAGCGGGCCCTTGAGGGTGCCGATGGCGGCGACGATGGCGGAGTGCATGTCCGACAGGGTCGCGGCGCAGACGCGGGCGGCGAAGGTGGAGGCGTTCATGGTGTGGTCGGCGTGCAGGACCAGGCACTCGTCGAAGATCTCGACCTCGCGCGGGGCGGGCGTGCGGCCGGTGACCTGGAGCAGGAAGTTCGCGGCGATGCTCAGCGACGGGTCCGGCTCGGGGGCCTCGGAGCCGGTGCGGGCGGCGTGGTAGCGGGCGACGAGCAGCGGCTGCTGGGCGACCAGCCTGGCCGCCTTGCGCAGGTTGGCGTCGGGCGCGATGGAGTCCTTGTCGGGGTCGTCGGCGCCCGACAGGGAGACCAGCGAGCGCAGTGCCTCCATGGGTTTCTGTTTCTCGGCGATCTCGGCGACGTTCGCGGACACCAGGGCGCCCAGCTCCCGGCCGCGCGCCAGCTCGGCGCCGTAGGCGTCGAGGTCGGAGCGGGTGGGCAGCTTGCCACGCTGGAGCAGGTGTGCGGTCTCCTCGAACGTCGCGCGGCCGGCCAGGTCGTGGATGTCGTATCCACGGTAGAAGAGGCGACCGGCCTTTCCGTCGATGTCACTCAGCGCTGTGGACGCCGCGACGACATCGGCCAGACCTTTCGTGGGCTTGTCCGCCATGAGTGTTTCCTCCGCTTATCGTCGTCCGAAGTCTACCCGTGAGCAGGCAAAACCGACCGCAAAGGTCCAGACCAATTTCACGTCGGATTCTCCTTTCGGCAAAGGAGATTCCGCATCCCCTCGGTTGGGTAAGCCGGAGCTGTAGTAATAGTTACGGCGGGCTACCTGGGGAGGAACTGCCGTGGAGGGGCCGTTCATACGCATCGAGGACACTGGCGAGGTGGTCCCGTTGCGCCCCGAGATCACGACGGTCGGAAGGGGCCGGGGTGTAGACATCCGGCTCACCGACCCCAGCGTGTCTCGACTCCATGCCGAGTTCGTCAGACGAGGACCCTACCTGTACGTCGTGGACCTGGGCCTGTCCAGGAACGGCACACGGGTGAACGGCAGGCCGATCGCCCGGAGGGTTCTTGACGACGGCGACGTCGTCTCGTTCGGCGCGGCGCGGGGTCGCATCGGTGGAGTCCCCCGAGAGGACTTCACCCCTGAGGTCGAGCTGCGCAGGGCGGCCGCGCCCGAGCTGACCAGACGCGAGGTCGACGTGCTGACCTCGCTCTGCCGGCCGGCGCTGTCGGACGAGGCGTTCGTCGCCCCGGCGACCGCACGCGAGATCGCCGACGACCTGGTCGTGACCGAGGCCGCGGTCAAGCAGCACCTGCTGCGGCTCTACCAGAAGTTCAGGATCCCCGAAGGCACCAACCGGCGCACCCGGCTGGCCAACGAGGTGGTGGCGCTCGGACTCGTGCGCCCGACCCCCGTGGTCCCGCCACAGCGCGCGTCGGGGGCCTCGGCGGCCGAGCAGCCTTCGGCGGCTGGGCGCAGGGCGTCTTAACAGGGCTTCTGAGATCGCGACCGGGGCTACGGCGAGGGGTTCCGGCAGCGTCGGGCCCTGAGCCCCCACCATGCCGATCGCGGCACGGATTCGAGCAGCGGTGATGCGTCCGAGGAGGGCGTGCGCCGGGCTCGTCGCCGGTCAGGAAACCGGCCGGCGACGCGCGCAGGCGTAGCACGCCCTCAGCCCATCTCAGATCACCCGGGCAGCACCCCTCAGATCGCCCGGAACCCGTTGCTCGGCCTGCTCGTCCGGTTGGCCCGGTCCACCGCCATCACGTAGTAGTGGTCGCCGCGCTCGCCGTCGGGGTCGGTCCAGTGGACCTGCCTGTCGCCGGGCACGACCGCGACGAGGTTGCGCGCGTCTGCGAAGTCACCCGAGCCCGCGTGCCGGTCGAGGCGGAAGACGGCGAACAGGAACGGCTCGTCCCTGCCGGTGGCCACCGCCCGCACCTCGACCCCGCCCGAGCGGACCCGCTTGGCGTAGGCCAGCACCGGCCGCCGCGGCGGCTCGCCGCCCGCCAGCCTGGGCAGCACGGGCGCGAGCGCGGGCCGCTGGTAGTGGTCGTTGACCGCGGTGGAGACGGAGCCGATCCGGTCCACCTTGACGTCGTTGGCGTTGTACCAGATGTCGCCGCCGATCTCGGGGTGCTCGCGGTTGAGCGTCAGATGCCTGGACAGCTCGCCCGGCACCTGCCACTCGGGCGCCTGCGCGGGGTCGCCCGCCTTGTACGCGGCCTGCCCGATCCACAGCAGCGTGTTCGTGCCGCTCGCCACGTCCGACCACCACGGCACGAGCTTGGAGTAGTCGGCCGGCGGCTGCCCGATGTACCAGTAGAGCTGCGGCGCGATGTAGTCGAGCCAGCCCTTCTTGACCCAGCCGCGGGTGTCGGCGTGCAGATTGTCGTAGGACTGGCCGCCGTTGGTCTCGGAGCCGAGCGGGTCGGTGCCCTTGTTGCGCCAGATGCCCGACGGGCTGATGCCCCAGGCGATCTCCGGCTTCTCGGCGAGCACCCGCTGCTGCATCTCCTGCACCATGAGGTCGACGTTGTTGCGCCGCCAGGAGGCCAGGTCGGGGAAGCCGGCGCCGTACTTGGCGAACTCCTCGGCATCGTCGAAGGCCGTGGTGTTGGTCGGGTAGAAGTAGTCGTCGAAGTGCAGGCCGTCGATGTCGTAGCGGGTGACCGCGTCCATCATCGCGTCCTGGCAGAACTTGCGGACCTCCGGCATGCCCGGGTTGTAGTAGAGCTTGCCGCCGAACGGCAGGATCCAGTCGGGGTTCTTGCGGCCGGGGTGGTCGGGGTGCAGCTTGGCCGGGTCGGCCTGCATCGAGACGCGGTACGGGTTGAACCAGGCGTGGAAGGCCAGGCCGCGCTTGTGCGTCTCCTCCACGGCGAACCCGAGCGGGTCGTAGCCGGGGTCCTGCCCCTGGGTGCCGGTCAGGTACTGCGACCACGGCTCGTACGGCGACGGCCAGAACGCGTCGGCCGTCGGCCTGATCTGCACGAACACCGAGTTCAGCTTCCTCTGGACGGCCACGTCCAGCCACGCCAGGTACTCGGCCTTCTGCTCCTCGGCGCTCAGCCCGGGCTTGGACGGCCAGTTGATGTTGACCACGGACGCGATCCACATGCCCCGCATCTGCCGTAACGGCGGGACGTAGCCGGCCTCGGCGAAGGCCGGCAGCGGGACGGCGGAAGCGGCGGCGGCGAGGGCGAGACCCTTCAGGAGAGTCCTTCTGCTGGGCATGGGGGGTGGCCTCTCGGAAGTGGTTGTGTCGAGGCCGACGATGACAGAAAATTACCTTCAGATCAACAACTGTGAAGGAAAATGCCGATGAGCGGTGACCTGTACAGACTGGCGATGACGGTGCTGCATCCGGGGTTCGAGGGGACCTCCGCCCCCGACTGGCTGCGCCGCGCGCTGGGAGAGGGTCTCGGCGGTGTGGTGCTGTTCGCCCGCAACGTCGTCAACGCGCGGCTCGTCCGGCAACTGCGCGCCGAGCACCCCGGCACCGTGATCGCCATCGACGAGGAGGGCGGCACGGTCACCCGGCTGGAGGTCATGGCCGGCAGCTCCTTCCCCGGCAACCGGGCGCTGGGCGTGGTGGACGACGTGGCGCTCACCGAGCAGGTGGGCCGCCAGATCGGCAGGATGCTCGCGGATCTCGACATCACACTCGACTACGCGCCCTCCGCCGACGTGAACGCCAACCCCGCCAACCCCGTCATCGGCGTGCGCTCGTTCGGCCCCGAGCCGGAGCTGGTCGCCCGCCACACCGTCGCGTACGTGCGCGGGGTGCAGGGCGCGGGCGTGGCGGCCTGCGCCAAGCACTTCCCCGGCCACGGCGACACGGTCACCGACTCCCACCTGGCGCTGCCCACCGTGCACGCCTCGCGCGAGGTGCTGGCCGAGCGCGACCTGCCGCCGTTCCGGGCCGCGATCGGCGCCGGGGTGCGCTCGATCATGTCCGGCCACCTGCTCGTGCCCGCGCTCGATCCGTCGATGCCGGCGACGCTCAGCCGTACCGTCCTGACCGAACTCCTCAGGGGCGAGCTCGGGTTCGACGGGATGCTCGTCACCGACGCGATCGAGATGCGGGCGGTGGCCGCCATGTTCGGCCCCGGCGAGATCGCGGTGCACGCGCTCGCCGCCGGCGTGGACGCCATCTGCGTCGGCCTGACCACCGAGGACGGGCTGCGCGAGCTGCGCGACGCGATCGTGGCAGCCGTCCGCGACGGCCGGCTGCCCGAGGAGCGGCTGGCGGAGGCGGCAGGCCGGGTGCGCGCGCTGTCAGGCTGGTACGCCGGCCAGGCAGAGGCGAGGGCGCTGGCGCACGACGACCTCGACGAGGGCGTCGGCCTGCGGGCCGCCCGCAGGGCGCTCACCACGTCCGGGACCGCCGGGCTCGACCGCGGGCCGCTGGTCGTCGAGATCAACACGCGGCTCAACCAGGCCGTGGACCCCGCCACCCGGACCGGCGTCACGGCCGCGCTGACCTCCCTGCTGCCGAACACCGACAGCGTGCGGCTCGGCCCCGACGGGGAGCTGCCCGAATTCGGCGACCGGCCCGTCGTGCTGGTGGTGCACGACGCCGCCCGGCACCCCTGGGTGCGCGACACCGTGGCCAAGGCCCTCGCGGTCCGGCCCGACGCGATCATCGTGGACACCGGCGTGCCGGCCCCGCCCCCGGGCGCCACCCACGTCGCCACCCACGGCATCTCCCGCGTGTCCGCGCTGGCCGCGGCGGAATGGCTGCTCGCGTGAGCGCCGAGCCCGCGAACCCGGTCGCGGCCGTACGCGCCGTGCTGCCCTCGCTGACTCCGGCGGCGCAGTCCATCGCGCGGCTCATCCTGGACGATCCCGGGCTGGTCGTGCGCAGCACGATCACCGAGTTCAGCGCGGTGTCGAAGACGAGCGAGGCGACGGTCGTGCGCACGGCGCGGGCGCTCGGGTTCTCCGGGTACTCGCAGCTCCGCTTCGCGCTCGCGGCGGCCGTGGCCAAGGAGCCCGAGCGGCTGGTGCCCGGCGACCTAGGGCCCGACGACCCGCTGACGGACGTGATCGCCAAGGTGGCGCGGGCCGAGTCGGAGGCGCTGGCCGACACGGCCGCGCAGCTCGACCCCGACCAGCTCGGGGACGTCGTGTCCGCGATCTCGGCGGCGCGGCGGGTGGACGTGTACGGGGTCGCCGCGTCGGGGCTGGTGGCGGCCGACATGTCGCAGAAGCTGCTGCGGATCGGGCTGTCGAGCCATCCGTTCAGCGACGCCCACCTGGCGCTGACCAGCGCGGCGCTGCTGAAGGCCGGGGACGTGGCGGTGGCGATCAGCTGCACCGGGGAGACGCCCGACGTGCTGGTGCCGGCGCGTACGGCGGCGGAGGCGGGGGCGGTGGTCGTGGGGATCACGAACAACCCGCGGTCGTCGCTGGCCGAGCTGGCGGATCACACGCTGGTGTCGGCGGGACGCGAGACCGCCTTCCGGCCGGGCGCGCTGGCCAGCCGGATCAGCCAGTTGCTGATCGTGGACTGCATCTTCGTGGGGCTGGCACAGCGACGCTACGACACGGCGGACGCGGCCATCCGCGCCACACGCCTGGCCACGGACCGCTATCGCAACCGGTGACCTCCCGGGTGGCTCAGGCGCGGGCGGGTGACAGGGAGGCGAGGTCGGCCTCGATCCTGGTGGCCGTGGCCAGCAGCGGCGGAAGCAGGTCGCGCTCGGCGGCCTGCAGGCTCGTACGGGTGGCGTGCGTCGAGACGTTGACCGCCGCCACCGTCCGCCCCGTCCGGTCGCGGATCGGCGCGGCGATCGAGCGCAGCCCCTCCTCCAGCTCCTGGTCCACCATCGCCCACCCGCGCGCCCGCACCTCGTCCAGCTCGGCCCGCAACGCGGCCGGCAGCACGATCGTGCGGGAGGTGAGCCGCCGCAGGCAGGCCCCCGCCAGGTAGGCCTCCAGCGCCTCCGGCGGCAGCGCCGCCAGCAGCACCCGCCCCATCGACGTGCAGTACGCCGGGAACCGGGTGCCGATGCTGATGCTCACCCGCATGATCCGCGCCGTGGCCACCCGTGCCACGTACACCACGTCCTCCCCGTCCAGCACCGCCACCGAGGCCGACTCGCGCACCTCGGCGGCCAGCCGTTCGAGGTGCGGATCGGCCACCTCGGGCAGCGACAGGGCCGACAGGTAGGCGTACCCCAGCTCCAGCACCCTGGGCGTGAGCGCGAACAGCCGCCCGTCGTTGCGCACGTACCCGAGCTCGGTGAGCGTGATGAGGAAGCGCCTGGCCGCCGCCCTGCTGAGCCCGGTGGCGCGGGCCACCTGGCTGAGCGTCTGCTCGGGCTCGGCGGCGCTGAACGCCCGGATCACCGCGAGCCCGCGGGCCAGCGACTGCACATGATCCACCATGGTGATCCCCTTGACAGGAGCCGACAAAGGCGTAG
Source organism: Nonomuraea thailandensis (assembly GCF_024172165.1). GTDB lineage: Bacteria > Actinomycetota > Actinomycetes > Streptosporangiales > Streptosporangiaceae > Nonomuraea > Nonomuraea thailandensis. The sequence goes on from NZ_JAMZEB010000002.1 coordinate 8,989,476, forward strand.
CTTCCGCGATACGGGGTTGTTCGATCTGAGAATACATGTGCGCATAGCGAACAACTAGGAGCCAGCCGTGCGTCGCGCTCTCGTGATCCTCGCCGCTCTTCTCGTGACCGCCTGCGGCGGCGCCCAGCCCGCCACGCCCGGCCAGGGCTCGGGCCCGACCAAGGTCAACGCCGGGGTGATCGCCATCGTCGACACCGCGCCGATCCACCTCGGCAAGGCCAAGGGCTTCTTCACCGAGCAGCGGATCGACCTGACCATCACCCCGGTGCAGGGCGGCGCGGCGGCCGTCTCCGGCGCGGTGAGCGGCCAGTTCCAGTTCGCCTTCGCCAACACCACCTCGCTGCTGACCGCCAAGCAGCAGGGGCTGGACGTGAAGGTGGTCGCCAACGGCGTCTCCTCGACCGGCGAGCAGGGCAAGGACTTCAGCGCGGTGCTGGTCAAGCCCGACAGCCCGATCAAGGCGGCCAAGGACCTGGCGGGCAGGAAGATCTCCGTCAACCAGCTCAAGAACATCGGCGACACGACCGTGCGCGCCTCCGTCCGCAACGCCGGCGGCGATCCGTCCGGCATCGAGTTCGTCGAGCTGCCCTTCCCCGACGCGCCCGCCGCGCTGCAGAGCGGCCGGGTGGACGCCATCTGGGTGGTCGAGCCGTTCGTCAGCCAGGCCATCAGCCAGGGCGCCCGCCCCGTGGCCTGGAACTTCGCCGACGCCGCCCCCGACCTGACCGTGGCCATGTACTTCACCACCGGCAGGACCGACGCCGACCTGACCCGGCGGTTCACGGCGGCGATCCGCAAGTCGCTGGAGTACGCCGACGCGCATCCGGACGAGGTGCGCGAGGTGCTGAAGACGTACACGAAGATCGCACCCGAGGTGATCGCCAAGATCTACCTGCCGAAGTGGCCGGCCGAGGTGAACAAGGCGTCCGTGCAGACCATCGCCGACCTGGCGGTGGCGGACGGGGTGCTCAAGGAGAAGGTCGACGTGTCGGCGCTGGTGCCGTGATCCGACGCGACGGGCTGCTCCCCCGGCTGGGGTACGGCGCCGCCGGGCTCGGCGGCCTGCTGCTCCTGATGGAGGCCGTGCCCCGGCTCGGCCTGGTGGACGAGCGGTTCCTGCCGCCCGCCTCCGAGATCCTCGCCACGCTGGCCGCGCAGCTCGGCACGGCGGAGCTGTGGATCGCGCTGGGTGAGACCCTGCGCGGCTGGGCGATCGGCCTGGCCCTGGCGTTCTGCGCCGCGGTCGTGGCCGGGGTGGTCATCGGGATCGTGCCGGGGCTGCGCGCGCTGACGAGCTCGACCGTCGAGTTCCTGCGGCCCATCCCGTCGGTGGCGCTGGTGCCGCTGGCCACGCTGCTGTTCGGGCCGTCGCTGGGCTCGACGCTGTTGCTGGTCGTCTACGCGTCGTTCTGGCAGGTGCTCATCCAGGTCCTGTACGGCGTGGCGGCCGTCGACTCCGTGGCCTTCGACACAGCCAGGTCGTACCGGCTGTCGGCCTGGTCGCGGGTCAGGCACCTGGTGTGGCCGACGGCGCTGCCGTACGTGATGACCGGGCTGCGGCTGGCGGCGGCGGTCGCGTTCATCCTGGCGGTGACGGCGGAGCTGGTCATCGGCAGCCCCGGGCTGGGCGCGGAGATCCAGGTGGCGCAGAGCAGCGGCGCGGTGCCCTCCGTGTACGCGCTGATCGTGCTGGCCGGGCTGGTCGGCATCGCGGTGAACGCCGCCGTGCGGCTGCTGGAGCGCAGGGTGCTGGCCTGGCATCCGGCCGTGCGCTCGGAGGTGGCGGCGTGAAGGCGATCAGGCTGCTGGCCCTGCCCGCGCTGCTGGTGCTGCTCTGGTGGGCGGTCAGCGGGAGCTCGTTCTACCTGCCGAGCCCGGCGGCCGTGGGGCGGGCGTTCGCCGAGACCTGGTTCTCCGAGCGGCTCGTGGACGACGTGCTGCCCAGCACCGGCCGGTTGCTGGCGGGTTACGCGCTGGCCGGGCTGCTCGGCGTGGGGCTGGGCGTGCCGATCGGGCTGTCGCGGCGGCTGCGCGCGACGCTGGAGCCGGTCCTGGAGTTCTTCAGGGCCGTCCCGCCGCCCGTGCTGGTCCCGCTGATCATGCTGCTGGCCGGCATCGACACCCCGATGAAGGTGCTGGTCATCGTCTCGGGCTGCCTGTGGCCGATCCTGCTCAACACCGTCGAGGGCGTTCGGGCGCTGGACGAGGTGCTCGCCGACACCTGCCGCATGTACGGCGTCAGGGGCGCGTCCCGGGTGCGGCGGTTCGTGCTGCGCGGCGCGAGCCCGCAGATCATGACCGGGCTGCGGCAGGCGCTGTCCATCGGGATCATCCTCATGGTCATCAGCGAGATGTTCGCCAGCTCCAGCGGGCTGGGGTTCACGATCGTGCTGTTCCAGCGGCAGTTCCAGATCGCCGAGATGTGGAGCGGGATCCTGCTGCTCGGCCTGCTCGGGCTCGGGCTGTCGCTGCTCTTCCGCCGCGTGGAGCGGTGGGTGCTGGCCTGGTACTACGGCAGTGGAGCCGCCCGTGCTTGAGATCCACGACCTGCGCAAGGTGTATGAGAGCCCGGGCCGCCGGGTCGAGGCCATCGGCTCGATCACGCTGAGCGTCGGCGCCGGCGAGCTGGTCTGCGTCGTCGGCCCGTCGGGGTGCGGCAAGACCACGCTGCTGCGCTGCGTGGCCGGGCTGCTGCCGGTCAGCGGCGGCGAGGTCCGGGTGGACGGCAGGCGCGTGACCGGCCCGCCGCCGTCCATGGCCGTGGTGTTCCAGGAGTACGGCCGCAGCCTGTTCCCCTGGATGACCGTGCGCCAGAACGTGGAGCTGCCGCTGAAGGAGAAGCGGCTGCCCGCCGACCGGCGGCGGGACCTGGTGGCCGGCTCCCTGCGCGCGGTCGGGCTCTCCGACGCCGCCGACGCGCACCCCTGGCAGCTCTCCGGCGGCATGCAACAGCGGGTCGCGATCGCCCGCGCGGTGGCGTACGAGCCGCAGGTACTGCTGATGGACGAGCCGTTCGCCGCCGTGGACGCCCAGACCAGGGCGGACCTGGAGGACCTGATCCTGCGGCTGTGGCGGAGCTTCGAGATCACCACGCTCTTCGTCACCCACGACATCGACGAGGCCGTCTACCTCGGCCGGCGGGTCGTGGTGCTGTCCTCCTCGCCGACCACGGTCATGGAGGACCTCAAGATCGACCTGCCCGCCGAGCGCGACCAGCTCACGACGCGGTCGCTGCCCCGCTTCGGGGAGCTGCGCGGACACGTCTACCGGCAGATCCAGCGAGCGAGGGGGCACAGTGAGGACCGTTAGGGACGCCGTCTTCGACATCCTGCGGCGCCACGAGCTGACCACGATCTTCGCCAACCCCGGCTCGACCGAGGTGCCGCTGCTCGCCGGGCTGCCCGACGACCTGCGGTTCGTGCTAGCCCTGCACGAGGGCTCGGTGGTCGGCATGGCGACCGGCTGGGCGATCGGGCGCGAGGCTCCCGCGCTGGCCCTCCTGCACAGCGTGGCCGGGCTGGGCAACGCCGTCAGCGCCATCGCCACCGCCAGGGAGAACCGGGTGCCGCTGGTGATCCTCGTCGGCCAGCAGGACCGGCGGCACCTGGCGCTGGAGCCGTTCCTGGCCGGGCGGCTGGCCGGGCTGGCCGGCGACTACCCGGTGCGCGCCGACCAGCCGGTGCGGCCGCAGGACGTGCCGGGCGCCGTGGCCAGGGCCGTCCACGAGGCGACCACGTCCAGGGGGCCCGCGCTGGTCGTGGTGCCGATGGACGACTGGCAGGCGCCCTTCGACGGCGAGACCGTGGCGGCTCCGGCGCGGCTGCTGCGCCCGGCCGCCGTGGCGGACTCCGATCTCGCGCCGCTCGTGGAGCTGCTGGCCGGGGCGCGCAGGCCGGCGATCGTGTCGGGCGCGGGCGTGGGGCCGGGGTGGTTCGCGCTCGTGGCGCTGGCCGAGCGGCTGGGGTGCCCGGTGTACCAGGAGTCGTTCGGCGGGCGGGCCGGGTTCCCGCAGGACCATCCGCAGTACGGCGGGGTGCTGCCCGGCGGGCGGAGCGGGCTGCGGGAGCGGCTGCGGCCCCACGACGTGGTGCTGGCGGTGGGGGCGCCGGTGTTCCGGCAGTACTCCTACGAGCCGGGTGCGCTGGTCGAGCCCGGCACGACGATCGCGCTGGTGACGGACGACCCCGCGGTGGCGCATCGCAGCCCGGCCGACCTGGCCTACCTCGCCTCCCCCGAGGCCGTCTGCGCGCGCCTGGCCGCGCTCCTGCCCGCTCCCGGGCGCGGCGGAGCGTGGTCGCGCGTGTCCGGCCACGAGCCGTACGCGGGCGGGCCGCTGCTGCACACGGACGTGCTGCGGGAGCTGGCCGCGCGGCTCCCGCACGACGTCGCGCTCATCGAGGAGGCGCCTTCCGCGCGTCCCGACCTGCACGCGATGGTGCCGGCCAGGACCTCGTTCGGCTTCATCTCGGCGGCCAACGGCGGGCTCGGGTTCGGCCTGCCCGCCGCGGTGGGCCTGCGGATGGCGCTGCCCGGCCGGCCCGTCGTCGCCGTCGTGGGCGACGGCTCGGCGCTGTACGGCGTGCAGGCCCTCTGGAGCGCGGCCCACTACCGGGTGGGCGCGCTGTTCGTGGTGCTCGCCAACGGCCGGTACGCGGTCATGGACGGGCTGGCCGACAGGCACGGCGGCGGCAAGGGCCCGTGGCCGCCGTTCGACGAGGTGGACATGGGCGCCCTGGCCAGGTCGCTCGGCTGCCCCGCGCAACGGATCGAGACGTACGCCGACCTGACCGGTGCCCTTGACGAGGTGCTGCCCACGCTCGCCGCGCGCGAGACTCCCCTGCTGCTCGACGTGGTCGTGAGCGTGGCTCCGTAGGTTCCTGAGGAGGCTGACCATGACGTTCCTGGACCCCAAGATCTGGACCGGATCGCTCTTCGACGGCGGCTGGACGGCCTCGCGGGCCGGTGACGCCCCCGTCGTCGAGCCCGCCACGGGCGGCGAGCTCGGCCGCGCGGGCACCGCCGGCGCGGCCGACGTGGCCGCCGCCGCCGTCCGCGCCCGGCGGGAGCAGCCGGCCTGGGCCGCGACCCCGTACGAGGAGCGGGCCGCGCTGCTGCGGCGGGCCGGGCGGCTGTTCGAGGAGCACGCGCAGGAGATCCAGGACTGGATCGTGCGCGAGTCGGGCGGCGTGCCGGGGAAGGCCGGGTTCGAGACGCACGTGGCGGCGCAGGAGTGCTACGAGGCTGCGGCGCTGGCCTCGCAGCCGCTCGGCGAGGTGCTGCCGACGGCGCGCAAGCGGCTCAGCTTCGCCCGGCGGGTGCCGGTCGGCGTGGTGGGCGTGATCGCGCCGTTCAACTTCCCGCTCATCCTCGGCATCAGGTCCGTCGCCCCGGCGCTGGCGCTGGGCAACGCGGTGGTGTTCAAGCCGGACCAGCGCACCGCCGTCTGCGGCGGCTACGCCATCGCCCGCGTCTTCGAGGAGGCCGGGCTGCCCGGCGGCCTGCTGCACGTGCTGCCCGGCGGCCCCGAAGCCGGCCAGGCGCTGGTGGCCGACCCGAACATCCCCGTGATCTCCTTCACCGGCTCGTCGGCCGCGGGGCGCAAGGTCGGAGAGCTGGCCGCGCGCTCGCTCAAGCGGGTGCACCTGGAGCTGGGAGGCAACTCGGCGCTGGTCGTCCTCGACGACGCCGACCTCGACCCCGCCGCGTCGGCGGGCGCCTGGGCCTCGTTCTTCCACCAGGGGCAGATCTGCATGACCTCGGGCCGGCACCTCGTGCACGCGGCCGTGGCCGAGGAGTACGTCTCGCGCCTGGCCGCCAGGGCCAACGCCCTGCCGGTCGGCGACCCGGCCACCGGGCAGGTCGCGCTCGGGCCGCTCATCGACGCGGGGCAGCGGGACCGGGTGCACCGGCTGGTCACGGAGAGCGTGTCGGCCGGGGCCAGGCTGGCGTGCGGAGGGACGTACGAGGGGCTGTTCTACCGGCCCACGGTGCTGGCGGAGGTGCCGGTCGGCGCGCCGGCGTACGCGGAGGAGGTGTTCGGGCCCGTGGCGCCCGTGACGACGTTCTCCACGCTGGAGGAGGCCGCGGCGCTGGCCGCCGACTCGCCCTACGGGCTGTCGCTGGGCGTACTCACGCGGGACGTGATGAAGGGCCTGGCCCTGGCGGACCTGGTGCCGACGGGCATCGTGCACATCAACGACCAGACCGTGGACGACGAGGCCGTGGCCCCGTTCGGCGGGATGGGCGCGTCGGGGACGGGGGCGCGGTTCGGCGGGACCGGGGCCAACGCCGGCGCCTTCACCGAGACGCAGTGGGTCACCATGCAGGGGGACATCGCCCGGTACCCGTTCTGAGCACACCCGGTATCGTCGCTGAATGGGGAAACGTCTGGAAGCCGAGCCTCCGTTCAGGGCCAGGCTCACGGTGGACGGCGGCCGGCGCGTGCTCACCGGCGCCGGCGCGTTCTTCGCGAGCAACCAGGCCCTCGTGGACCACGCCCGGCGGGCCGGCGGCGCGGGCACGCTGCGCTACTACTGGCGGGGCGCCGACCGCCACCTCTACCGGGTGACCGTCGAGGGCCACGACACCGAACGCGGGCCGGTGACCGGGCTGGAGGCGCAGCGGTGCGAGGCGCCGTGGGGGCTGACGCAGCGCGAGCACGAGGTGCTGACGTGCGTGGCCGTCGGCATGACGAACCCGGAGACGGCCGCGCGGGTGGGCTGCGGGGCCCGTACCGTGGCCACGCACGTGGAGAACGTGCTGGCCAAGCTGGGCGCGCCGACGCGGGCGGCGGCCGCGGCGCTGGCCATGGCCGAGGAGGCGCTGCTCGCCCCGTTCGCCGAGCCCGGCGGCCGGGGTCCGGAGGCTTCCGCCCGGCGCGCGGTCGCCCCGCAGGGGGCGGCGCGGCGGCGGCCGATCCGGCTGGGGGCGATCTACCCGCTGGACGGGCCGCGCCGGTTCGACGCGCTGGCCATGCGGCGCGGAGCGGCCATCGCGGTGGAGGAGCTGAACGCCAGGGGCGGCGTGGCCGGACGGCGCGTGGACCACCTGGCCATCGAGGTGTCCGGCGACACCGACGCCGAGCTGCTGGCGGCCGTGGACTACCTGCGCTCGCACGACGTGGACGCCATCACGCTGGGCAACGTCAGCCCGCGCCACCACCTCGACGCGATCATGCGGGCCGCCGAGTACCGGGCGCCGCTCATGCACTCCATGGTCACGCCGTCGATCGCCGAACACGTTCACGACAATCCGGGCGTGCTCGGGCAGACGTTCCAGGTGTGCGCGACAGAGACCGCCTACATGTCCGGATTTATCAGGACGTTGGATCTGCTGGCGACGTCCGGCCAGTGGCGCCCCGGCAACCGGCGCGTGATGGCGGTGGTGCGGGCCGACGGGTACGACACCGGGCAGGCGCACGGCCTCGACGAGCTGGCCTGCGCCCGCGGCTGGGAGCTGACCGGCGTGGTGCCGGTCCCCGACACGGGCGTGCCCTGGGCCTCGGTCGTGGCGGCCCTCACAGCGGGCGACCCCGCCGCCGTGCTGGTCTGCACGTACGTCGAGGACGAGCTGCGGCTGTTCCTGCGCGAGCTGCGCGCCACCGGCTCCCGCTCGCTCGTCTACACGGTCTGGACGCCCACGATCCCCCGCTTCGAGGAGCGCATGGACGGCCTGGCGGAGGGCCTGCTGTGGGCCACCGTCATCGGGACGTACGGCGACCCGGTGAGCGCCAGGTTCATGCAGCGCTACCGGCGGGCGTTCGGTGACGAGCCCGGCAGCGGCAGCGCGGCCATCCACTACGACATGATCCACCTGCTGGCCGGGGCCTGGGCCTCGGTGGGACGGCCGTGGGACTTCGGCGCGACGGTGCGCTCGCTGCGGGAGACCGTGCACCGGGGCGCCGCCGGGCCGTACTACTTCGGCGGGCGCGGGCAGCGGGCGCTCGCCTACCCCGACGACACGTTCGACGCCTCGCTCGCCCACGCACACCTCGTCCACCAGGTGCAGGACGGCACGAGCCGGGTCATCTCACCCGTCGAGCTGGCTCGGCACCGCTTCCGGCCGCTGTTCGCCCAGCCAGGAGGGCATGGCGGGTGAGCCGAGCCCGGCGCCGCCGTCGGCCGCCAGCACGTGGCCGTTGACCCAGGCGGAGTCGGGCGAGCAGAGCCACAGCAGGCTGGGCACGATGTCGCCGGGTGTGGCCGCCCTGCCCGCGGGGCTCGCCGCCCGCACGGCCTCGACGTACGCGGCGGGGACGGGGTTCAGCGGCGAGCCGACGTCCACGAAGCCGGGCGCGACCGCGTTGACGCGCACGCCCAGCGGGCCGAGCTCCAGCGCCAGCCCCCTGGTCACCGCCTCCAGTGCCGCCTTCGAGGCCGCGTAGACGGTGGTGCCGGGGCGTGGGCGCAGGGCGCCGCCCGTGCTGGTGAACACGACGGTGGCGGGGCGGCGGTGCCGTACGCACAGCTCGGCCAGCGCCGTCGCGGCCATCAGCGCCGAGCGCGTGTTGACCGCCATCACCGTGTCGAACAGCTCCTCGGTCGTCTCCAGCACGCGGCGCGCCGGGAACAGGCCGGCCACGTGCAGGAGCGCGTCCAGCGGCCCGAACGACTCCCACGCCCGCGTCACCGCGGCCCGCGCCGCGCCCGGCTCCGCCAGGTCCGCCACCACGTCCACCCGCACACGGGATCGCGGCGAGCCCGCCGTCCCCGCCGCGTCCGCGCGTGCAGCCGTCCCCGCCTCGCCCGCCTCCGCCTGGGCACGCGGCGAGTCCACGGTCACGACCTCGTGGCCCGCCGCTGACAGCGCGGCACAGGCGGCCGAGCCGATCCCGCCGCTCGCGCCCATGACCAGCGCCCGCATCAGGCCGCCCGGAACGCCCGCGCCACGTCCACGCAGGTGCGGAAGTCCAGCGGCCGCTGCAGGCAGGCGTCGAGGAAACGTTCGAGCCCCAGCATGCGGTGCCCGCGCCCGATGACCTGCGGGTGGAAGGTCAGCACGCACACCCCGCCCGGCACGTCCCGCACCATGTAGTCGACGTCGTCGAGGAAGTTGCGGAACACCGCCGCCGGCTCCCGCAGGCCCGGCAGGACGGCGCTGTCGAGCCGGAGATACTCGAACTGCGGATAGTCGTCCAGCGTCCACGAAACCGGCAGCTCGACCAGCGTGGTCGGCTCGCCGAACCGGTAGGGCCCGTCGGGGTCGGCCACGTCGCCGCGCCTGGCGTAGTAGGGGGTGTAGTCGGTGCCCATGAGGCTGGAGTCGTACTCGCAGCCGACCTCCAGCAGCACGTCCACGGTCGAGGGGGTGAAGTCCCAGCTCGGCGTGCGGTTGCCGGCGGGCTCGTACCCGGTGACCTTGACGATCGACTCGCGCGCCCGCACGGCCGCCGCCAGCTCGCCGGCCCGGTCGAGCTTGGAGACCGGCTCGTGCGCGTACCCGTGCAGCGCGATCTCGTGCCCCGCCTCCGCGATCGCGGCGCACTCGGCGGGATAGGTGTCCACGGTGTGCCCCGGGATGAAGAACGTGGCGGTGATGCCGCGCTCCCGCAACATCTTCAGGATCCGCGGCACCGCGTGCGCCCCGAACTCGCCCCGCGACACCGGCCCCGGCGAGGTCATGCCCCGCGCGAGCCAGAGCGAGATCGCGTCGAAGTCGAAGGTGAGGCAGATCGTCGAACGGTCAGGCATGGTCCTCCTCGATGGGGAAGCAGATCTCGGGTCCGGCGCCGGGGGTGAACAGGTCGTCCAGCCGCCACCTCTCGTACGGGCGCTCGCAGGGCGGGTGCTCGGCGATGTACAGCTCGCGGGCGTCCAGGTCCATCACCACGGAGTAGACGGACGCGATCTCCTCGCCCTTGCCGACGTCGGGGTCCACGTGGCGGCAGATGCCGTCGGGGTAGGAGTAGTGGTCGCGCAGGGCCGCGACGACGTCCTTCAGCTCCAGGGTCCTGGCCGCGGCGGCGTCCTCCAGCAGGTGCCTGGCCCTGGCGGGCCGCAGCAGGGTCAGCGCCGAGGTGGCGGCCTTCCTGTCCACCAGCGGCAGCGGGGCCTGGAAGTGGTTGGAGTGCGTGATCAGGCCGTCCTGCGGGAGCAGCGTGCCGAAGACGCCCGGCGCCACCTCCAGGTCGATCGCCTCGCCGCCGGCGTCGGCGATGAGCAGGTTGCCGGAGGAGATGCGCACCACGTCGAGTGCCTTGCGGTGCGCCTGGCTCATCGTCCGCGACTGCAGGACGCCGCGCAGCAGGTAGTGGTACGGCACCCCGGCGCCGCCGGTGTCGCGGTCGGAGACCAGGAGGTTCGCGCAGACGCCCAGGCCCGCCGAGTTGAGCCCCGACTTGGCGAGCATGCCGGCCTCGGCCAGCGTGAGCACCGTGAAGCCCGCGGTGTCCCTGGTCGCCAGCAGGAACGTGACAGGGCCCTGCTCGGGGTGCCAGTCCCAGTTCTGGGCGAGCAGGGTGTGGCCCTGCCTGGTGTGCTTGGGGAGCACGGCCACCGAGGTGCAGCCCTCGTCGCGGTAGCCGGTGCCGTACAACATCTCGGTGCGGGCGTTCAGGGCGGTGATGTGCTCGATGGGCTGGCCGGCGCCGGCCGCCAGGCCCTCCAGCATGGCGGCGACGCGGGCGTCGTACCGCCTGGCCACGTCGAGGTAGACGGCGCCCCAGCGCGACACGTCCGCCGCGGACAGGCCCGCGTCGTCGCGAAAGCGCCGCAGGTAGGTCTGCACGCTCCGCTCGACCAGCTCGCTCGTGCGGCGGCCCAGCTCGGCCCCCATCTCCTCGTACGTGCCCTCGACCGCGATCAGCTTCGTCATGATGATCTCCTCAGTGGAGGCGCCGGTGGGCGCTCTCCTTCATGCCGGCCACCACCGCGAGCGTGACCGCCGCCGACACGATCGGCAGCAGGGCCGTCGCCATGCCCGAGCCGGTGAGCTGGACCAGCCCGGTCGCCACGAACGGCGCCGTGCCGCCGAAGGCCATGACCGCGAAGTTGTATCCGATGGACATCGTCGAATACCGCAGCTTCGTCGGGAAGAGCTCCGACAGCGCCGCCGGGCCCGGGCCGGAGAACATCGCCAGGATCACCGCGATCACGATCTGGCCCGCGTACACGCCGAACACTCCCCCGTTCTGGATGAGCGCCATGACGGGCCAGCTCAGCACCAGGAAGCCCGCCGCGGCGGCGATCAGCAGCGGCTTGCGGCCGATCCGGTCCGACAGCGCGCCGAACGCCGCGATGCACAGGGTCAGCGTCACCAGGCCGACGAGGTTCGAGACGCGGGCCACGCCCGCGTCCACGCCCGCCACGTCGGTGAGCCAGGTGGGCAGGTAGGTGAGGAAGAAGAAGTACGCGACGGTCCACAACATCGTGAAGCCGAAGCCGCGGGCGATGCCGGCGAACTGCGTGCGCAGGCCCTCGCGCAGCGGGCTGGTCGCGGTCTCGCCCTTGGCCTGCTCCTCGGTGAACGCCGGCGTCTCCGCCAGGCCGTACCTGAGCCAGAGCGCCGCCACCGCCGTCAGCGCCGACAGCAGGAACGGCAGCCGCCAGGCCCACTCGGTGACCTGCTGCTCGGTGAAGACCGTGCTGTTCAGCGCCACGACGCCGGACGCCAGCAGGAACCCGGCCGCCGTCGAGACCTGGTTGAAGCTGCCGAAGAAGCCGCGCCTGCGCTGCGGGGCGTACTCGACCAGGAACGCCGCCGACCCCGCCCACTCGCCCGCCACCGAGAAGCCCTGCACCATGCGCAGGACCACCAGCAGCAGCGGGGCCAGCACGCCGATGCTCTCGTACGTCGGCAGCAGGCCGATCAGGGTCGTGGCCGCGCCCATCATGAGCACGCTGACGACCAGCGCGATCCGGCGGCCGAACTTGTCGCCGATGTGCCCGAACGTGATCGCGCCGAGCGGGCGCATGAGGAAGCCGACGGCGAAGACGGCGAAGGTGTAGAGGGTGCCGGCCAGGCCGTCCGACGCGGGGAAGAACAGCTTGCCCAGGGTGGCGGCCGTGTAGGCGTACACCAGGTTGTCGTAGTTCTCCATGACGTTGCCGAAGCTGCCCGCGACGACGGCGCGCAGGTTCGAGGTGGAGGTGGAGGTGGGTGCCGGGGTTGTCGTGGTGTTGTCGCTGGTCATCGCGACCTCTCACTTCATGGGGGGATTTGTCAGGACGCGGTGTATCCGCCGTCCACGGGCAGCAGGACGCCCGTCACGAACGACGCCTGGGGAGAGGCCAGGTAGCAGACGGCCGCCGCCACGTCGGCCGGATCGCCGGGGCGGGCCATCGGGGCACGCTCGACGCGGGGGCGGAGGTGCTCCGCCGGCAGGTCCTGGAGGAGCGGGGTGATGAAGACGCCCGGCAGGACGCTGTTGACGCGGATGCCCCTGGGGGCGAGCTCCACCGCGGCCGTTCTGGTCAGCATGTGCAGGCCCGCCTTGCTGACCTGGTAGGCGATCGAGGACGGGGGTGCGGGGGGTGGCGGGGGCGGGATGTGGCCGTAGACGGAGCCGATGTTGACGACACTGGCCCGGGGGCTGGCGGTCAGTTCTTCGACGAACGTGCGGATGCCTGCCCAGGGGGCCCACAGATTGGTGCGGAGGATGCGGTCCCAGTCGTCGTCCGTGGTGGTGAGGAGGTCGGCGCGGGTGCTGACTCCGGCGTTGTTGACGAGGAGGTCGAGGCGGCCGTACGTGGCGCGGACCTCGGCGGCCAGGGCCTGCCAGGAGCGGGGGTCGCGGACGTCCAGGGGGTGGAAACGGGTGCGGCCCGAGGCCTGCCCGCCCTCACGCTCCCGGAGGCCTTCGGGGTCACGCCCACCGCCACCTGCACGCTCCTGTGGCTCGTAACCGCCACCACCCGCGCTGCCGGGCCCGCGGCCATCCGCACGGTCCCGGGGGTTGTACCCGCCGCCACCCGCGCCGTCGCGCACGCCATGTTCGGCGCGATCGCGGAGATCCTCCTCGGCGCGATCGCGGAGGTCGCCGTAGACGACGTCCGCGCCTCGGGACGCCAGGCCGTCCACGATGGCGGCGCCGAGCCCGGAGGCACCGCCGGTGACGACGGCGACCAGCCCGTCCAGCTCCATGGACACCTCCTCAAGAGGGCTGCCCCGCCGGCGTTCGCGCTGGCAGAGCCCTTGAGGACCCATCCTGGAGCGACGAGACCGCCCGGACCTCCGTCAAATGACGGAGGCGGCGGCCCCGGACGTCACCCGAGGCGGCGCTCGGCGGCCTCCACGACGTTGGACAGCAGCAGCGCCCGCGTCATCGGCCCGACCCCGCCCGGGTTGGGCGTGAGGTAGCCGGCGACGTCCTCCACGTCCAGCGCCACGTCCCCGGCGATCTTGCCGTTCACCCGGGAGACCCCGACGTCGAGCACGGCCGCGCCCGGCTTGACCATGTCCTTGGTGATCAGCTCCGGCACCCCGGCCGCCGCCACCACGATGTCGGCCCGGCGCACGTGGGCGGCCAGGTCCTGGGTGCCGGTGTGGCACAGGGTCACGGTGGCGTTCTCGCTGCGGCGGGTCAGCAGCAGGCCGAGCGAGCGCCCCACCGTGATGCCGCGGCCCACCACGGCGACCTCGGCCCCCTTGATCGGCACGCCGTACTCCTGCAGCAGCAGCACGATGCCGTGCGGGGTGCAGGGCAGCGGGGCGTCGACCATGTGCACGAGCCGCCCGAGGTTGACCGGGTGCAGGCCGTCGGCGTCCTTGGCCGGGTCGATGCGCTCCAGCAACGCCATCGTGTCGAGGTGCTTGGGCAGGGGGAGCTGGACGATGTAACCGGTGCACGCCGGGGAGGCGTTGAGCTCGTCGATGGCCGCCTCGACGTCGGCCTGGGAGGCGGTCGCCGGCAGGTCGACGCGGATGGAGGCGATGCCCACCTCGGCGCAGTCGCGGTGCTTGCCCGCGACGTAGATCTGGCTGCCGGGGTCGTCGCCCACGAGCACGGTGCCCAGGCCGGGGGTGACACCGCGTTCCTTGAGCGCTGCCACCCGGTTCGTGAGGTCTGCCTTGATCTTTGCGGCGGTCGCCTTGCCATCGAGTTTCACTGCGCTCATGCCGCAATCCTTCCATGCCCGCCCCGCTCCTCCGCACCGACCACGCCCACACTCGCCACACCGCACCGCACCTGGTTATCCACAGGCCCCAGGCAGTCGATCCGAGTTATCCACAGCCGTGTACTGACATCGTTGTCATTGATCTTGGAAGGGCTTAGTGTTACGGGCGCCAGCAACACGTGCACGGAGGTTGCCTTGCCTTTCCGCCTGTTGTCCGCAGAGTCGACCGACCTGTTCGTGGGCCCGCCCGACGAGCCGCACCAGGTGCTGCGCGTCGCCGTCGCCCAGGGAGATCACGCATCGTCGCTGGAGCTGCGCGGCGCGGGCGTCCGCCTGGCCGCCGAGATCACCGTTCCGCCCGCCGCCGCGACCCTTGAGATCCCGCTGATCGTGTCGGCGCCCCCGGGCACCACCGTGCCGTGCCTGCTCACCCTGGGAGAGGAGACGCTGGAGGTCCCGGTCACGGCCGAGGAGCCGGGCTGGACGATGTTCATGGTGTCCCACTTCCACTACGACCCGGTGTGGTGGAACACCCAGGCCGCCTACACCAGCCCGTGGGAGCTCCTGTCCACCGACGCCACGACCAGGCCGCTGTGGGAGCGCAACGCGTTCGCCCTGGTGGAGGCGCACCTGGAGCTGGCCATGCGCGACCCCGACTACCGCTTCGTGCTGGCGGAGGTCGACTATCTCAAGCCGTTCTTCGACACCCACCCCGAGCGCCGGGCCGACCTGCGCGCCCTGCTGGCCGAGGGCCGGGCCGAGCTGATCGGCGGCACGTACAACGAGCCCAACACCAACCTGACCGGCGCCGAGACCACCATCCGCAACCTCGTCCACGGCATCGGCTACCAGCGCGACATCCTGGGCGGCGATCCGCGCACGGCGTGGCAGCTCGACGTGTTCGGCCACGACCCGCAGTTCCCCGGCTATCTGGCGGCGGCGGGGCTGACGGGCAGCGCGTGGGCGCGCGGGCCGTTCCACCAGTGGGGGCCCATCAGCAAGAACTTCAGGCAGGCCAAGAACGACGCGGCGCTGATGCAGTTCCCCAGCGAGTTCGAGTGGATCGCGCCCTCGGGGCAGGGGGTGCTGACCCACTACATGCCGGGCCACTACTCGGCGGGCTGGTGGATGGACTCCACGCCGTCCCTCGACGAGGCCTGCCAGGCGGTATACGACCTCTACCGCTCGCTCAAGCCCGTGGCCGCGACGAGGAACATCCTGCTCCCGGTCGGCACCGACTACACCCCGCCCAACAAGTGGGTCACCGACATCCACCGGGAGTGGGCCTCCCGCTACGTCTGGCCCAGGTTCGTCTGCGCCACCCCGCGCGACTTCCTCGACGCCGTCCGCGCCGGCCGCCCGTCCTTCAGCCCCCAGACGCGCGACATGAACCCCGTCTACACCGGCAAGGACGTCTCCTACATCGACACGAAGCAGGCCCAGCGCGCCGCCGAGGTGGCGGCCCTGGACGCCGAGCGCCTGTCCACGTTCGCGTCCCTGCTGGGCCTGGGCGGCTATCCGCACACGGCGCTCGACAAGGTGTGGCGCCAGCTCGCCTACGGCGCGCACCACGACGCGATCACCGGCTCGGAGTCCGACCAGGTCTACATCGACCTGCTCACCGGCTGGCGCGAGGCCCACGACCTGGCCACGCAGGCCCGCGACACCGCCCTCGCGGCCCTGACCGGCCAGATCGCGGTGGACGGCCGGAGCGTCGTGGTCACCAACACGCTGCCCTTCGCCCGCGACGGCCTCGTCCGGGTCACGCTTCCCGCCGGCCACGCCGTCGCGTCCCCGTCGGGCGCCGAGGTCCCCGCCGTCACGGAGAACGGTGTTCTCACCTTCCTCGCCCGTGACGTGCCGTCCATGGGCTGGCGCACGTACGACGTCGTCCCCGGCACCCCGCGCCCCTGGCACCCCGCCGCGGCCCCGCTCCACCACCCCGCCCCCCATGGCCCCGCCACCACCGGAGACACCGCGACCAGCGGAGCCACCGCCGCCCCGAACACCGAAGTCACCGCCGTCCCCGCGCCCGTCACCATCCACAACGACCGGTGGCTGATCACCGCCGATCCCGCCCGGGGCGGTGTGCTGGCCTCGATCCTCGACCGCCGCACCGGCCAGGAACTCCTCACCGGCCCCGGCAACGAGCTACGCCTCTACGACGAATATCCCCAGCACCCCGACATGGGCGAGGGCCCGTGGCACCTCATCCCCACCGGCCACGTCATCGGCTCCGCCGAGGCGCACGCGACCTCCGCCACCGCCGAGTCCAGTCCACTGGGCGAGCGGCTGACCGTCACCGGCCGGGTCGGCGAGATCGCCTACGAGCAGACCGTCACCCTCCTGACCGGCTCCGACCGCATCGACTTCACCACCCGCGTCCTCGACCACTCCGGCGCCGACCGCCTCCTCCGCGTCCGCTTCCCGGCCCGGGTCGAAGGCGCTCTCCCGGTCTCCGACGTCGCGGGCGCCGTGGTCGGGCGCGGCTTCGCGCTGCCCGACGTGGACACGGCCGAGCACCCGTGGACACTCGACAACCCGGCCAACACCTGGTTCGGGCTGTCGGCCACGGCCAAGGTCGATCTCGGCGAGGCGGGCGCGCGGGCGCTGGGCGTCGCGGAGGTCGTGGTCCCCACCCTGGACGACGCCCCTCAGGCCCGCGACCTGGTGGTGGCGCTGGCCAGAGCCGGCGTGACGGCCACCACCTCCTCCGCGCACGGCACCCGGTACGGCTGGCTCGACGTCGACTCCAACCTCCCTGACGTACGCATCGTGCTGGGCGGCCCCGACACCAATCCGCTGGCAGCCGACCTGCTCGCCCGAGCCGACGAGTCCTACGCCAAGGCCCTGCGGTCGGGCGCCACCCGCGTCTGGATCCCGGCGGAACGCCCGCTCCAGGAGGTCTGGCAGCCCAGCGCCGACCTGCGCGACCTCCGCGCCCTCCCGGCCCTGATCGTCACCGGCCCCATCGCCGACCTGGTCTCCGACCTGGCCGACGCCACGATCCGGGCACACTGCCCCCTCGGCTCCGAACGCCTGGAGAACCGCACTGTCGCCCTGCTCACGTACGGCCTGCCGGGCTTCGCGGTGGACCCGTCGGGCGCGCTCCACCTGTCCCTCATGCGCTCCTGCACCGGCTGGCCGTCGGGCATCTGGCTCGACCCGCCCCGCCGCACCGCCCCCGACGGCTCCGGCTTCCAGCTCCAGCACTGGACGCACGAGTTCTCCTACTCCCTGGTGTCCGGAGCGGGAGACTGGCGCGCCCTCCGGCTCCCGGCGGCGGCCCAGGAACACATCACCCCGCTGCTCCCCCGCCTCCTCCCCTCCGCCCAGCAAGGCCCCCTCCCCGCGACCCACTCCCTGCTCACCATCACCCCACCCCGAGACGTCCTCCTGAGCACCCTCAAAGCCACCGGCAACCCCCTCGCCCACGGCCTCACCCCCACACCTCCAAGACCCGCCTCCGCCCCCGCAGCCCCCACTCAGGCCGCCACCTCCGCGGCTCCAGCGCACGCCACCACACCGGCAGCCCCGCAGCACGGCGTGACCATCCGCCTGGCCGAATCCACCGGTCTGGGCTCCCGGGCCGAGCTCGCCTCCCCCGTCCTCCAGCTCGACGCGCTCACCCCTTCCGACCTCCTGGAACGCCCGGGCGCCACAGCCGCGACCGGGCACGACCTCACCCTCACCGGCTTCGAGATCGCCACCTACCTGGCCACCGCCCCACTCCCACCACCCCACCCGGAATCCGCCCGCACCACGGAACGAGCCCAGCCCGTCTACAGCCGCTACTGGCTCCACAACAAGGGCCCGGCCCCGCTGGGCTTCCTGCCGATCTCCATCGCCCTCACCCCGGGCCTCGTCACCTCGCCGCAGGGCCCGTTCGAGGTGGAGGTCGTCCTCGCCTCCCACCTCACGAACGACCCGCACGAGGGCGTCGTCGACATCCGCCTCCCCGACGGCTGGGCCGCCACCCCATCCCGGCGCCCCTACCGCCTGCCTCCCAGCGGCCACCTCCGCTTCCCGGTAACGATCACTCCCGCTCCCACCCCGGGCCTGTCGTTCGTCTCGGCCCGCACCTCAGCGGGCGGCCAGCTCATCGAGGACATCACCACCGTGGCCATCGGCGACCTCCCCGAGCTCCCCGTCACGGGCCTGCCTCCCAAGCCGGGCACGGCCGTCCGCGGCACCCGGTCGACCGGCTCCCGCGCCACCGGCCTGTCCCTGGAACCCCGCACCGGCGCCCTCTCCCTCCGCCCGGGAGAGCACGCCTCGCTGACGCTGCGGCTCACCAACACCACTTCTGACGAGATCCGCGGCGAGTCCCAGCTGGCCTCCCCCTGGGGCACGTGGGCGATGCTCCCCGAGGTCATCCAGGGCTTCACGGTCTCGGCGGGAGAAGCGATCGACGTGACGTTCCCGGTGGAGGTCCCCGCCGACCAGCCATCGGGCCATGCGTGGGCGCTGGCCAAGGTCATGTGGTTCGGCCGCTGCCAGTACTCACCGGCGATCCGCCTGGAGGTCACCCGTTGACCGAGACACCCACCCGGACCGGCGAGCGGATCGAGCGGCCGGTCGCGAACAGCGCCACCCCCACCGCGCCTCCGCCGTCCGGGACGATCGGCTCAGCCACCGGCCGGCGGGCCGCCCCCGAGCAGCCGCCCACCGAGGCGATCGGCTGGGTCGCCGACCGGCCGGTTCCGCGCGAGCGTCTCGACCAGCGCCTGGCCGACCTGCGCAACGGCCCGCTCAGCTCCACCCTGCCGAAGCCGGGCACCTCCGAGGACCGCCAGCTCACCCGCTGGCTGACCCAGGTCATCCTCACGGAGTGCCTGTGCGAACGGGCCGCCGCCGACCTCGGCCTGCGACCCCCCGGAAGCGAAACCCTGCCTCCGCGACCTCGACCCGCCCCCGCACTCGGAGCCGCCATCCCGGAAAACCCCTTCCTGGACCCTGTGTCCGCCGTGGAGCTGGGCTCGATCAACGCCGCCGCCTACAACGGCAACCCCTGGGTGCGGGCGGTGTTCGAGCACGTCACGGCCGCGGTCACGATCCCTCCGGAGTGGCGGCCCCGGCCGGTGCCGGAGCCCGAACCGCGCCACCTCGTACGGCACCGCCTGTTCACCGACCTCGCCCAGGCCCAGGAGGCAGGCCCGGCCGACCTGGAGCCCCTCGGCGCGGTCACGCTCGCGTCCCTGCCGGCAGCGATCGCCGACGCCCTCCGGCACCGTCCTGACGGCACGCCCGCCGGCCCCGTCGAGGACGCCCTCGGCTGGCACGTCGCCATCGCCGTCCCCGAGCCCACGCCGCCGGACCGGAAGCCGAGCGGTCAGGAACACGACCTCCTACGGGCCGCCCAGCGCAAAGCCTTCGCGCGGTGGCTCGACGACCTGCGCGCCAAGAAAGTAAGACTCATGCCCGGACTGGAGCACCCTGGCGACCCCCGCCAGCCCGACAACCACCACAAACACTGATGACCTGCGTACTCGCCATCGACATCGGAGGAACCAAGCTCGCCGCCGCACTGGTGGACGAGGCCGGTTCGATCCTGCGTTCCGCCACCCGTCCGACGCCTCGGGAGGAGGTCATGTCCGCCCTGGCGGCCCTCATCACGGAGGTCATGGCCGGCGGCCCGCCGCCCCGGGCCGTCGGCATCGGCTGCGCCGGCCCCGTGGACCTCGCCTCGGGCACCGTCAGCCCGGTGAACATGCCGAGCTGGCGCGGCTTCCCGCTGCGCGAGGAGGTGCAGAAGCTGACCGCGCTCCCCACGGTGCTGGCCGGCGACGCGCAGTGCTTCGCCCTCGGGGAGCACTGGCTGGGAGCCGGCCGCGGCTGCACGTCGTTGCTGGGCGTCGTCGTGTCGACCGGCATCGGCGGCGGCCTGGTGATCGACGGAGTCCCCCTCCTCGGCCCGACCGGAAACGCCGGACATGTCGGCCACATGAGCATCGACCCCTACGGCGAGCGTTGCGAATGCGGCGGCCGCGGCTGCGTCGAACGCTACTCCAGCGGCCCCAACATGGCCCGCTGGGCACTGGAGAACGGCTGGTCCCCGGGCGCCTCCGCCCGCGCCGACGGTTCCCCCCGTACGGAACCCGCACTGCTGGACCACCACGACGGCCCCGCAACCCACTCGGAGCACCACCACGACGGCCCGATGGAACACCCGGCGCACCACGGCGACAGTCCGGCAGGCCACGCGGAGCGCCACCACGGCAGTCCGGCACGACACCCGGAAGAGGCTCAAGCGGATGCACGGACGCTGGCCCAGGACGCCGCCGCGGGCGACCCCATCGCGGTGGCGGCCTTCCAGCGGAGCGCCAGGGCCCTCGCGGGCATGATCGCCTCCACCGCGGCGGCCGTCGAGCTCACGGCGGTGGTCATCGGTGGTGGCGTGTCGGCCGCCGGCGAGGTGCTCTTCGAGCCGCTGCGGAACGCGCTGGACGACGTGACCGGGCTGCCCTTCGTACGGGCGGTGGAGGTCAGGCAGAGCTCGCTGGGCGTGCGGGCCAGTCTGGCGGGTGCGGCGCAACTGGCGTGGCGACCACACCCGTCGACCATCGCACCCTGAGAACGGCCACCACGGCAGCCGACCAATCCGGAGCCGGCCCCACGGCGCGGGCGGCTCCGGAAGCGGGCTCGTGAGTCGGCCGTACGACCGCGGGCCGCTCCGGAAGTGGGCTCGTGAGCGGGCTGTGCATCGCGGGTCGCTTCGGGAGCGGCGTGCGGGGCTGTCCGGGATGGTCGCGCTCGGCCGCAGGCGGTGGTTCAGCCTGCGAGGAACGCGGCCCGGGTGATGGGCGAAGGGAGGAGCCGGACGGCTACTCGCGCTCGGCGGCCGCCTGGGCCTCGCGGCGCTCGATGATGCGGCGGGTGTAGGGAATGACCTCTACGACGCGGCTGCCGAGGTAGGCGCCGATGAAGGCGAGGACCACGAGCACGATGGGGCTGGTGGCCATGCCGTTCAGGGTGACGAAGGCCTGCAGGATCGCGTCGAGCGCCATAGGTGAACTCCGGGGGACGAGGACCGGGGAAGGAGTTCAGAGTAGCCCGAGCTCAGGTGTGCTCGCCGCAAAAACGGATAAGGGGTGACATATTGATCATGTCACCCCTTATCGCCAGACCTGGTAGCGATCAGTGGAAGAAGTGGCGGGTGCCGGTGAAGTACAGGCTCGCGCCGGCCTTCTTCGCCGCCTCGATCACCAGCTCGTCCCTGATGGACCCGCCGGGCTCCACGATGGCGCGCACGCCGGCCTCCAGCAGCACCTCCAGCCCGTCAGGGAACGGGAAGAACGCGTCGGAGGCCGCCACCGACCCGGCCACGCGCTCGCCCGCCCGGGTGACGGCCAGGCGGCAGGAGTCGACCCGGTTCACCTGGCCCATGCCGACGCCCACGGTGGCGCCGCCACTGGCCAGGAGGATGGCGTTCGACTTCACCGAGCGGCAGGCGCGCCAGGCGAACTCCAGGTCCGCCAGCACCTCCGGCGAGACCGGCTCGCCGGCCTTGAGCTCCCACTGCGCGGCCGAGTCGCCGCTCGCGTCCACGCGGTCCACGGTCTGCACGAGCAGGCCGCCGTCGATCCTGCGGAACTCGGTCGGCGACGAGGGGCCCTCAGGGCAGGCCAGCAGGCGCAGGCTCTTCTTGGCGCGCAAGACCTCCAGCGCCTCCTCGTCGTAGGAGGGGGCGATGACGACCTCGGTGAACACGTCGGCGATCTGCCGGGCCAGCTCCGCCGTGACGGCCCGGTTCACGGCGATCACGCCGCCGTACGCCGAGACGGGGTCACAGGCGTGCGCCTTGCGGTGCGCGTCGGCGACGTCGGCCCCGATGGCGATGCCGCACGGGTTCTGGTGCTTGATGATGGCCACGGCGGGCTCGGCGAAGTCCCACGCGGCCCGCCAGGCGGCGTCGGCGTCGAGGTAGTTGTTGTACGACATCTCCTTGCCGTGCAGCTGCTCGGCGCCCGCCAGCCCGCCGGTCCCGGCCGTGCCGCCCGCGTAGAGCGCCGCGCGCTGGTGCGGGTTCTCGCCGTAGCGCAGGGTAGCCTTGCGCTCGTACGCCGTCCCGGCGAACTCGGGGAACTCCTCGCCGTCACCCACGTACGTGCCCGCGAACCAGTTGGCCACGGCCACGTCGTACGACGCCGTGTGCGCGTAGGCGATGCCCGCCAGCCGCCGCCGCTCGGTCAGCGTGAAGCCGCCCTCGGACAGGGCGTCGCGCACGTCGCCGTAGAAGCTCGGGTTGACCACGACCGCGCAGGTGTTGTGGTTCTTGGCGGCGCCGCGGATCATGGCGGGGCCGCCGATGTCGATCTGCTCGACGCACTCCTCGTCGGACGCCCCGGAGGCCACCGTCTCCTGGAACGGATACAGGTTCACCACGACGAGCTGGAACGGGTCGATCTCCAGCTCTTCGAGCTGCGCCACGTGGTGCGGCTTGGTGACGTCGGCGAGCAGCCCGGCGTGCACGCGCGGGTGCAGCGTCTTGACCCGCCCGTCCAGGCACTCGGGGAACCCGGTGAGCTGCTCCACCTTCGTCACCGGAATGCCGTAGGAGGAGATCGCGGCGGCCGTGCCCCCGGTCGAGACGATCTCCACTCCGGCGCCGTCGAGGGCTCTGGCCAGCTCCTCGAGCCCGGACTTGTCGTAAACAGCGATCAGCGCGCGCCGGATGGCGATGCGAGTCACGTGGATTCCCCTCCTGTGTGGTTGCCGATTCGGACGGTACGTCCGCTGACCGTCCAGCCCTCGCGGACCATCCGGCCGACGGTCTCGACGAGCAGCCGGCGCTCGACCGTCTTGATGCGCTCGTGCAGGACCGCCTCGTCGTCGTCTGGTAGCACGGGCACCGCCTCCTGCGCCACGATCGGCCCCGTGTCGATCCCCTCGTCGGCCAGCATCACGGTGCAGCCGGTCACCTTGACCCCGTGGGCCAGCGCGTCCCGCACGCCGTGGGCGCCGGGGAACGACGGCAGCAGGGCCGGGTGCGTGTTCAGCACGGGGAACGCGTCGAGTGTCGGCGTACCCAAAATTTTCATGAAGCCCGCGGACACGACCAGGTCGGGCTCGTACGATGCGATCTTGGCCGCGATGGCCGCATCCCACTCCACCCGCGTCGCATAATCGCCCACTTTTTCGACAAAAGTCGGGACATTTGCCCTGGTAGCCCTTGCCAGCCCCTCGATCCCATCCCTGTCGGCACCGATCGCGACCACACGAGCCCCGTACGACGGGTCGGCGGAAGCGTCCAGCAGGGCCTGTAGGTTGGTTCCAGAGCCGGAGACGAGGACGACGAGCCGCCCAGCCTTAGACACACACACTCCAATGAGGAAACAGGGTGGGGGTCACAGGGTATCTGTTCATCGCCCGGCGACGCAGAGGAGGTCAGGTGTCGACACCGGTGAAGGCACCGGCAGGCCAGCAGCCCGCGGAGTCAGCGGGCCGCCGAGCGATCTGGTTGTCCATCGCAGCGCTGGCCATGACGTTCATGTTGCCGCTGGCCGGCCTGGTCATGGCGGCGTTCGCGCTGGTGGCCGGGGTCCGGGCGCTGCCCCTGCTGAAGGGCGCGGGCCGGCCCACGGGCGTGGCGGTGGGCGGCATCACCGTCTCTGCGCTCGCGCTGGCCCTGTCGGCCGGGGCCACGGGGATGCAGCTCTACCTCATGGACGAATACTCCGCCTACCAGGAGTGCATGAAGGGCGCCGGCACGGTGTCCGCTCAGGGCGAGTGCTTCACCCAGTTCAGGGACGCCGCGCAGCGCAAGCTGCCGGCGGACGTGCTCGAAGTCCTCGGAGCCATGCAGCCGTGATCAGCCTGAGGCCGCGACGTCCGATCAGCCCGCAACGGGCGACCAGTCGCGGCCCAGGCGCACGGGCCGACGTAGATCAGTCGCGGTCCCACGCGCACGGATCGACGTAGATCAGTCGCGGTCCCACGCATACGGATCGACGTAGATCAGTCGCGGTCCCACGCATACGGATCGACGTAGATCACGTGTCCCCCGCGGTCGTCCGACTCGTCCACGATGTCCTTGCGCGGCGGCCGGGCGGCCGGTGCCGGCTCCGGCGGGCGCGGACGGGCCTGGGCCTGCGTCTCCGCCTCGGCCGACGCGTGCTCGTCCTGCCAGTCGTCCCTGATGACCGGGATCTCCTGGGTGTCGGCCTCCGTGGCGTCCATCCAGTGGCCGGGCAGCGGGCGCGGGTCCGACTCGGCCAGGCCCACCCTGCTGGCCGCCTTCGCCAGCGCTGCGCCCGCCTTGCGTACGGGAGCGGCGGCCTTGTCGAGCGGCGCCCTGGCCTTCTTGTTGAGCAGCAGCAGGTTCGTCACGCCCGCCGAGATGCCCGCGGCGACGCCTGCCTCCAGCGCCACCGACAGGGCCACCTCCCACGGCGAGGGCCCGACCGTCGCCAGCCGCCCGCCGCCGATGGGCCCGCCGGACAGCGCCGCCAGCAGCCCGGCGACGAGCCCCGTCGTGACCCCGGTGAGGAACCCCCACAGCGGGGCCGCCTCGTACGACGGCGACGGCGAGATCCTGGCGACCATCACCCCCGCCACGGCCCCGGCCGCGAACGGCACCGCGACCACCGCCATCATCCACGCCGGCACGGGGCCGCTCTCCGGCAGCGCCCCGAGCAGGGGCAGGCTGGGCACGGTGCCGAGCTGCACGCCGGTGGGCGCGACCAGGGTGTCGGCGCCGATGGCGAACCCGGGCCCGGCGATGTAGGAGAAGGCCCAGACGACGGCGTTCAGCAGGTAGAGCAGCTGGAGCAGCGCCAGCAGCACGCCGCCCACGAATCCGGGCGACAGCACGCCCGACAGCTCCTCGACCTGGTCGAAGTTGAGCACGAAGGCGATCAGCACCAGCACGAACCCGGCCACGAGCAGCAGCGCCGTGGCGACCGCCGTGCCGACCGTCAGGGCGCGCACGCGCTCGGGCAGCAGCCGCAACATCACCCGCCACGGCCCGATCATGCGCGCCGTGGCCAGCGAGCCCGCCAGGAACGCCAGCACGAAGTGGCTGAGCAGCGCCTCCCCGATGAACGGCTGGGTGATCTCGTTGCTCGTCACGAGCGCGATCAGGCCCGCGAGCAGCGCGTACGGGGCCGCCAGCGACACCCCGGCCTGCACCACCAGCACGAGCTGGGCGCGGCGGCGAGCCCCCGCCTGCTCCTTGGGGCTGTTCTTCGGCAGCCGGGCGGGCAGACGCAGCCGCAGGTCGGCGTCACGGGCCATCCAGCGGCCCGCGCGGTAGAGCAGCACGGCGGGCAGGATCATCAGCCCGAGAGGCAGCAGCCCGACCCGCCCCCCGGGGATGGCGAACCCGGCGTGGTGCGCGGCCAGCCACAGCTGCGCCGCCGTACGGAACACTCCCGGCAGCCCGGCGCCCAGCGTGCCGCGCGGCGCGGCGATCCACCCGACCAGGGTGAGCGTGGTGAGCGCGGCCAGGCCGACGCCCAGCGTGAAGACGGCGGCCAGCATGCCTGAGACCGGCAGCGGCCGCCTGGTCTCGTCGTCGTCGCCCGCGAGCTTGCCAAGCATCGACCGGGGGCCTGTACGAAGCTGGTCGAGGATCGCCGTCACACGGCGATTTTCTCAATCTTTCCCAACCAAAGCTTGGTTGACGCGCCGGGATGGGCCCTCCATCTGTTACGGCGCGCCTGTTTCCATCTGTCACGGCGCGCCCGCTTCCATCCGTTACGGCTTCGCGGGCTCACCCCACACGCCGTCGCGGGCTCGCCCCTGTCCAGGGAGACGCCTCTGACCCGTTCAGTGGCGCGCCGCCGTCACGACGCGCAGTGGGCCGGTGCCGTGGCGACCTCTGAGCCATGGGCGCACGAAACCCCCGAACCGCCCGCGAGGACTTCCAGGCGACGCCCCACCCGCATCGGCCGGTCCGCCACCCCCACGCACGCGAAAGCCCCGCTCGGCCAGGCCGGGCGGGGCTTCGCGGAGAGAAAGGCCGTCAGCGGGCCTGCATGATCTCGCGCATGAGGCGGGCCGTCTCGGAGGGGGTCTTGCCGACGCGGACGCCGACCTTCTCCAGGGCCTCCTTCTTGGCCTGGGCGGTGCCGGCGGAGCCGGACACGATGGCGCCCGCGTGGCCCATCGTCTTGCCCTCGGGGGCCGTGAAGCCCGCCACGTAGGCCACGACCGGCTTGGTGACGTGCTGCTCGATGTAGGCCGCGGCCCGCTCCTCGGCGTCGCCGCCGATCTCGCCGATCATGACGATCGCGTCGGTGCCTGGGTCCTCCTGGAAGGCCTGGAGGGCGTCGATGTGCGTGGTGCCGATCACGGGGTCGCCGCCGATGCCCACGGCCGTGGAGAAGCCGAAGTCACGCAGCTCGTACATGAGCTGGTAGGTGAGCGTGCCCGACTTGGAGACCAGGCCGATGCGGCCGGCGGTGGTGATGTCGGCGGGGATGATGCCGGCGTTGGAGGCGCCGGGCGAGGCGATGCCGGGGCAGTTGGGGCCGATGATGCGGGTCTTGTTGCCCTTCTCGACCGCGTACGCCCAGAACTCGGTGGAGTCGTGAACGGGCACGCCCTCGGTGATCACGACGCAGAGCGGGATCTCGGCGTCGATGGCCTCCTTGACCGCGTCCTTGGTGAACTTCGGCGGCACGAACACGACCGACACGTCGGCGCCGGTGGCCTCCATGGCCTCCGCGACCGTGCCGAACACGGGCAGGCCCTCGTGCGTGGTGCCGGCCTTGCGGGCGTTCACGCCGCCGACGACCTTGGCGCCGGAGGCGAGCATGCGGCGGGTGTGCTTGGTGCCCTCGCCACCGGTCATGCCCTGAACGATGATCTTGCTGTTCTCAGTCAACCAGATGGCCATGGGTCACGCACCTACCGCAGCGAGCTCGGCGGCGCGCTTGGCCGCTTCGTCCATCGTGTCTACCAGCTCGACGCGCGGAAGCGCGGCGTCGGCCAGGATCTGCCGCCCGAGCAGGGCGTTGTTGCCGTCGAGGCGGACCACCAGCGGGTGGGTCACGGCCTCGCCGCGGCTCTCCAGCAGCTTGAACGCCGAGACGATGCCATTGGCGACGGCGTCGCAGGCGGTGATGCCGCCGAAGACGTTCACGAAGATCGACTTGACGCTCGGGTCGGAGAGGATGATCTCCAGGCCCGCGGCCATCACCTCGGCCGAGGCGCCGCCGCCGATGTCGAGGAAGTTGGCGGGGGACGGCTTGCCGGGGAACGCCTCGCCGGCGTAGGCGACCACGTCGAGGGTGGACATGACCAGGCCCGCGCCGTTGCCGATGATGCCGACGTTGCCGTCGAGCTTGACGTAGTTGAGGTCCTTCTCCTTGGCCTTGGCCTCGAGCGGGTCCTCGGCGGCCTTGTCGGCCAGCGCCTCGTGGTCGGCCTGGCGGAAGCCGGCGTTGTCGTCGAGGGTGACCTTGCCGTCGAGGGCCTTCACCTGGCCGTCGGCCGACAGGATCATGGGGTTGACCTCGACGAGCGTGGCGTCCTCGTCGACGAAGCAGCACCAGAGCTTCTCGATGAGTTCGGCGGCGCCGTCGAGCGCCTTCTCCGGCAGGCCGCCGGCCACCGCGATCTCGCGGGCCTTGGCGCGGTCGATGCCCGCCAGGGCGGAGACCGGGACCTTGGCGACCTTGTCCGGGGAGGTGTGGGCGACCTCTTCGATGTCCATGCCGCCGGCGGCGGAGCAGATCGCGAGGAACGTGCGGTTGGCGCGGTCGAGCAGGAAGGAGAAGTAGTACTCCTCCGCGATCGCGCTGGCCTCCTCGATGAGGACCTTGTGGACCGTGTGGCCCTTGATGTCCATGCCGAGGATGACCTCGGCCTTGGTCACGGCGTCGGCGGCGTCGTCGGCCACCTTCACGCCGCCGGCCTTACCGCGGCCACCGGTCTTGACCTGGGCCTTGACGACAACGCGCCCGGTCAGCTCCTCGGCGGCCGACCGGACCTCCTCCACAGTGTGGGCGACGATGCCGCGCGGCACAGGGATGCCGTAGTCAGCGAAGAGCTCCTTCGCCTGATGTTCGAACAGGTCCACGAGGGTCCGTCCTTGCTTATCCGACTGATGTTCGACGCCCCGGGCAACCCGTGCGTGCCGGGCGTTTCCGCCAGTGAAGCCTAGCCCGAAGCTTGACCTGCCCAGGTCACCGGGTCGCGGTTCTTCCGCTATGTGACGGTGATCTCACTTCCTCAGCATGGCATCTGCACGGAAATTGCATGAATTAGTCGCCATATGACCCGGCGCTCGATATATGGTCGTGATCTTCCAATGGCAGGCTTGCCCCCCGCTCCTCTTGGTAATGCTGAAGGAAACCCGAATGAAGCGAATTCTCGCGGGTCTGACGCTGGCGTCGTGCGCCGCGCTCATGGCCGCCACGCCGGCGCAGGCCGCGCCCGTGAACCCGGTGAAGGCCCTGAAGAAGCAGTACGTGGCCGGGCATGGAGTGCGGGTCTCGGAGACGGCCCGAACGACCATGAACGGGAAGACCGGAACGGTGCGGACGACCACCGGCGCCCTGGGATTCGGTAAGTCGGGAGTCGTCGCCGCCGATCTTCGTTTCAGGGAGAAGGGCGGGGCGGCCGGCCTCTCGCCGTCGCGGAGTATCACCGTGGGTAAGCACACGTATGTCCAGGGCGGGATATACACGCAGGATTTGCCCGAGGGCAAGAAGTGGGTCCGGTACGCGGACCCCTCGGTGATCTACACCAGCCAGCCGCTCGACGTCTTCGACTCCAAGGTGCTCAAGGCGCTCGTCTCCAAGGCCAAGAGCTCCAAGGGTGGAACGTACCGGGGCACGCTGACGTTCGCCGACGTCAGCAAGCTCTACGGCGAGAAGATCGACAAGAGGCTGGGCAAGATCAAGATCAACTATGCCCTCGGCCTCAACTCCAAGGGCCTGATCACCTCGGTCCGCAGTGAGTACACGATGGACTTCGGCATTCTCGGGAGCACGACCGCCACCGTGAACACCCGGTTCACGGGCTGGGGCGCCAAGATCACGGTCAAGGCCCCGCCATCCGACCAGGTGGTCGACTACAGCGACCTCGGGACCGAGACGGATGTCCCGCAGGAGATCCCGAACGGCTCGCTGAACTCGCTCGGCAAGGTCGAGGCCCCCTCGGCCCGCTGAGCCGTTCGCCGGGACCGGCTCCCCGGCCCCGGCGACACCTCAACTCCCCCTCAACATTCAAGGAAATCCGCATGAAGCGAATCCTGACGGGCGTGGCGTTAGTCACGACCGCCGCGTTGGTGACCGCCACTCCGGCGCTGGCCGCAGCGCCCAAGGACCCGGTGGTGGCCGTCAAGAAGCAGCTCGTCGCCGGCAAGGGCGTGAAGTTCACCGAGCGCACGACCGTGGACGACGGCAGCATGCGCGAGGTGTTCCTGCGCCGCTCGGGCACCCTCCAGTTCGGCAAGTCGGGGATCGCCGCGTCCGACATCACCGGCAAGCTGAACATCTCGGCCAGCGACCTCCAGGGCCTCGACGAGAGCGGCGAGAACGCCGAGCTCGCCTCGATGCTGAAGGCCATGGCCCAGCCCGAGCGCACGATCAGGATCGGCACCACGTCGTACCTCTCCGGCAACATCTGGGCGCTCCAGATGCCCGAGGGCAAGACCTGGTTCAAGGCGCCGAAGGGCCCGACCGGCGGGTTCCTCGGCACGTTCGGCCAGCCACTGAACCTCGCCGAGCCTGCCACCCTGAAGACGCTGCTCAAGGGCGCCAAGACCACCGGCAGCGGCTACACGGGCAAGACGCTCCTCGGTGACCTGTGGAAGACGTCCCCCTGGCTGCGCGCCACCTGGCTGGACAAGCCCTCCGCCAAGGCACAGAAGACCGCCATCAGCTGGCGGATCACCGTGAACAAGGCGGGCCTGCCCACCCGGCTCGTGACGACGTTCCCGATGGCCGCGCTCGGGGCCGGCGGCAAGGGCACCGTGAGCGTGGACACCAGCTACACCGGCTGGGGCTCCGCCGTGTCGATCAAGGCGCCGCCCGCGGAGGAGGTCACCTCCAAGTTCAAGGACGGCGAGGACGACATCTCCGAGACCCTCGACCTGCCGCTCGGCAGCATCGCCGGCTGACCTGATCGATCGAGTCCTCCCCTGCCGCCCGGCGGGGGAGGGCTTTTTCTTCGCTGAGGACATCGAATGAAGAGGACACTGGCGGCGGCGGTGGCCGCCGCGACCCTGCTCGGCGCCGCCCCCGCGCAGGCGGCCGCTCCCGATCCGGTACGGGCGGTGAAGAGGCAACTGGTGGTGGGCCACGGGGTGAAGATCTCCGAGACCGTCTCGGCGCAGGTCAAGGGCAAGAAGGACGTGTACTTCCAGACGGCGGGCACCTTCGGGTTCGGCACGTCCGGCGTCGTCGCCGCGGACCTCACCCTCCGGACCACGCTCATCAGCGACAAGCCGACGTCCATGCGCCTCCTCATGGTGGGAAAGCGTGCCTACATGCGGAGCGACGCCATACAGGACCACCTTCCCGAAGGGAAGACCTGGGTGCGCATGGAGGACGACGAGAGCCTGCGAACGCCCTCCAGCCAGCCTGTGGACCTTTTCCGGCCCCCTCAGCTCAAGGGTCTGCTCTCCTACGCCGAGTCCGTGCGGAACGGGGTTCGCCGGGGCACGGTCACCGGCAAGCAGGGGTACCGGATCAGCGAGGGCCGGGTCACGGGTACCTTCGACTTCCGGCTCAGCACCGACTCCACCGGTCTGCCCACCCGCCTGCACACCACCACCCAGGACTTCGACTCCGGGCCTTTGGAGCACGTCGACACCAGGTACAGCGCCTGGGGGCACAGCGTCACGATCACCGATCCGCCCGACCACGAAGTCGTCGGCCTCGACGAGCTCGCCTCCTCCCTCGAGTGGGAGCTTGAGGAGTATCTGGAGATCGCCGACGACGCGGTGGCCTCCGCCCGCCGGTAGCTCCCCACGATGCCGCACCCCGGAGCCGGGCAGGGCCCGGGGTGCCGTCGTTCAGCCCAGCCGGGAGTCGCGGATGCCCGCCCACTCCAGCGAGTGCCTGATCCCCTCCTCGATCGAGTAGCGGGCCCGCCACCCCAGCAGGCGGTGGGCACGGTCGCTGCGGGTGTAGGCGCCGGCCACGTCGCCAGGGCGGGCCGGGGCCTCGGCTACGTCGATGGGGCGCTCGACGACGCGGTTGAACGCGTCCACCAGCTCGCGGACCGTGGTGCCCGCGCCGGTGCCCAGGTTGATCACGTCGGCCTCCAGCTCGTCGAAGCGCCGCAGCGCCGCCACGTGGGCGGTGGCCAGGTCCCACACGTGGATGTAGTCGCGGATGCCGGTGCCGTCGCCGGTGGGCCATCCGGTGCCGGTGATCTGGAACGGGACGCCGTCCTCGTACGCCTCGATCATCTTGCCCAGGGCGTGGCTGGGACGGCGGAGCTGCAGGCCCGTGCGCATCTCCGGGTCGGCGCCGATCGGGTTGAAGTAGCGCAGGGACAGGATCCTGATGGGGCGGCCGGTGGCGATGTCGGCGAACATGCCCTCGCAGACCGCCTTCGTCCGCGCGTACGGGCTCTGGGGGTCGAGCGGGGACTCCTCGTCCACCGTGTGGTCGGCGCCGGCGCGGTAGATCGACGCGGAGGAGCTGAAGATCATCCGGGTGCAGCCGTTGCGGAGCAGGTGGTCGACGAACTCGAGGCTCTTGGTGACGTTCGCGCGGTAGTAGCCGATGGGGTCGGCCACCGAGTCGGGCACCACGATGAGAGCCGCGCAGTGGATGACGGCCTCGATATCCGGATTTTCAGCGAATACCTTGTCAATCAGTGGGCCGTCGCTGATATCGCCCTCATAGAACACCCGCCCGTCGGCGAACTCCCGCCGCCCCGTCACGAGGCTGTCGAGAATCACGGGATCGATCCCGGCGTCCAGGCACGCCGACGCGATCGTGCTGCCGATATAACCAGCTCCGCCGGTAATCAAAACGCGCATTCCTGAACCCTAGCCAGCCGCGGCCATCGGTGTGAGCAGCCTGTGGACAACGTCGGCGACGGCAGCGCCGCGCCAGGGGTCCCGTCCTCCGATCGCCCCTCCGCGGTGGTCCGGATCCCGCACCACGCCGTTCCCCGCAGCCCACGCCCTCGGCCTCGCCGTCCGTGGGGTCCCGGCCCGGCCAGGTCCAGCGCCCCGCGCCTCCCGAGTCGGATCCTGTGGCGCTCGCACTATGGCCTAGTCGGCATTTGCATGCGACATTTCGAGCTATGGGCAGGGACGTTCCAGTAGTCGTGTTCAGCAGGGAAGACCGCCGGAAATATCGCGAAAAAGTGCACCGATGCCTCGACGTCTTCGCCCAGATGCTGCGCGAATCACGTTTCGAGTTCGAGCAGCCCCTGGCGGGCCTGGAGATCGAGCTCAACATCGTGGACTCGCGCGGCGAGGCGGCCATGCGCAACGCCCAGGTGCTCGCCGCGATCGCGCAGCCGGACTGGGCGACGGAGCTGGGCCAGTTCAACGTCGAGATCAACATCGAGCCCCAGGGCCTGGCGGGAGACGGCGCGCTGCGCCTGGAGAACGACGTCCGGGCCCGGCTCAACCACGCCGAGGAACGCGCCCGTTCCGAGGGCGGCCACCTGGTCCTGATCGGCATCCTGCCCACCCTGCGCGAGCAGGACATCGGCGAGGGCACGCTCTCCGCGAACCCGCGCTACCGCCTGCTCAACGAGCAGATCTTCGCGGCCAGGGGCGAGGACCTGCACCTGGCCATCGAGGGCGTCGAACGCCTCGACACCCACGCCGACAGCGTCGCCCCCGAGGCGGCCTGCACCAGCGTGCAGCTCCATCTCCAGGTCAGCCCGGAGACGTTCGCCGCCCACTGGAACGCGGCCCAGGCCATCGCGGGCGCGCAGGTGGCGGTGGCGGCCAACTCGCCGTACCTGTTCGGCAGGGAGCTGCACAGGGAGACCAGGATCGCGCTGTTCGAGCAGGCCACGGACACGCGGCCGGCGGAGTTGAAGGCGCAGGGCGTACGGCCCAGGGTGTGGTTCGGGGAGCGGTGGATCACCAGCGTCTTCGACCTGTTCGAGGAGAACGTCAGCTACTACCCCGCCCTGCTGCCCCTCTGCGACGAGGAGGACCCGCGCGCCGAGCTCGAACGCGGCAGCGTCCCCCAGCTCCACGAGCTGACCCTGCACAACGGCACCGTCTACCGGTGGAACCGTCCCGTGTACGCGGTGGTGAACGGAGTGCCGCACCTGCGGGTGGAGAACCGCGTGCTGCCCGCCGGGCCCTCCGTCGCCGACATCGCGGCCAACGCCGCGTTCTACTACGGGTTGATGCGGGTGCTGCCGTACGACGAGCGTCCGATCTGGAGCCAGATGTCGTTCAGGGCCGCCGAGGACAACCTCGCGGCGGCGGCGCGGCACGGGCTGGACGCGCGGCTGTACTGGCCGGGGACGGGCGAGGTGCCGGCGGCCGAGCTGATCCTGCGGCGGCTGCTGCCCATGGCCCGGGAGGGGCTGGCCAAGTGGGGTGTGCACGGCCTGGTCGCCGACCGGCTGCTGTCCGTCATCGAGGGCCGCTGCCTATCCGGCCGCACGGGGGCGAGCTGGCAGGTCGACCGGGTACGGGCGCAGACCGCCTCCGGCGATGACCGGCACGAGGCTCTGCGGGGCATGACACTGGAGTACATCGAGCGCATGCACACCAACGAACCCGTACACACCTGGGACGTTTGAAGCCCCGTGACCTCTTCGGATGCGTGAAGCCGTGACCCGTGCCCTGCCCCCGCTCACCAGGCTGTTCGCCGGTCTGGCCGCCATCGCCCTGGTCGCCGCCTGCGGTGTCGTCCGCTCGCCGTCCATGGACCAGCGGGGGGCCGACTCGTTCGAGGACGACATCGTCACGGCGCGCACGCTCACGGAGGAGTTCTGGAGCCGGCAGTTCCAGCAGCTCGGCCGCACGTACCGCCCCATCAGCGACTTCATCCCGTACTCGGGCGAGGCCGGTCCGAGCTGCGGCGGGCAGCCCGCCGTCCCGAACAACGCCTTCTACTGCCCGCTCGGCCACTTCATCGCCTTCGACCAGAACTGGATGGAGGCGCTGTGGAACGAGATGGGCGACGGGTCGGTCTATGTCATCATCCCGCATGAGTTCGGGCATGCTGTGCAGGCGCAGCTCCGTACCGACTTCTCGCTCAACGTCCAGATGGAGCTCCAGGCCGACTGCTACGCGGGCGGCGCCCTGTCGGCGCTGGTCGCCTCGGGCGCGCTGACGACGGACGAGGGGGACGAGTACGAGCTGTTCGCGAGCCTTGCGGCGGCGGGCGACCCGACGGACGACTGGCTCGACCCGGCGGCCCACGGGACGGCGGAACAACGGCAGACGGCGTTCGTGCGAGGGTACCGGGGCGGGGTGGGGGCCTGCTGAGGGCGTACGAGCCTCGGTCCGATCGAACCTGCGGTTGTATCGACAGGTCAACCCACAGGATGATGTCACCGATCATGACCTGGCTCTACCTTTGACCCATGGCACCGGAGGAGATCAGCTGGCTGCGCAGGGGCGCATGCAGATCCAGCGACCCCGACCTCTTCTTCCCTCTCGCCCCCACCCCCTTGCAGGAGGCCCGCGCCAAGGCGGTCTGCGCGGCCTGCCAGGTGGCGCAGGAGTGCCGCTCCTACGCCTTACGCGCAGGGGAGGCGGAGGGCATCTGGGGCGGCCTCACCCCTGAGGAACGCCGCCGCACCCGCTTCCCCGAAGGCTGGCGCCGCCCAGCCGCCTCCTGACACCCCGCGCCGCCGGAAGGCTCCGAAGCTCGGAAGGCCGAACGGGCTCATGGCTCATAGGCGCACCGTGGGCAGGCTCACGGCTCATAGGCTCACGGTGGGCGGGCTCACGGGCCGACGACTCAAGGGCACACGGCTCATCGGCCCGCAGGCGCAGCGGCTCATGTGGCTCGCCGTGCCCGAGGAAGGCCATGCCGTGAGCACCGCTGCCCGGCCGGGCGCGCGCCCGCCGATCCGGCGCGCGCCAAGCCGCCCAAGCCCGCAGGCCTCGGCCCCGTGCCTCAAACCCTCAGGCCCTCAGGCCCTCAGGCCCTCAGGCCCTGAGGCCTCACGCGCTCGGGCTCGGAGCTCGGACCCCGGGGCTTGGGCGATGACATGCCTGTCCTGGCTGCATCCCGGCCCGATCACGATGAACGTCAGCGGTGAGGGGACATGGGGGCGAGGCCGAGGTCGGCGAGGATGGTCGCGCCGCGCTCGGCGTGGTCGCCGCCGACGAGGACCAGGGTGCGGGCCGACTGGTAGCGGCAGCCGGCGGCCTCGAACGCGTCCGCCGTGGCGAGCAGCGCCTGACCGTCGCCGTCGAGCAGGGCGGCGGCCCGCTCCACGATGGCGCCGGCGACCGGGTTGCCGGCCACGATGGCCCGGGTCTGCGTCACGTGGTCGCGAGCGTCCGGGCTTCCGGCGAGTACGGCGGCTTCGGTGCGCAGTGCGACATACCAGTGGTGCCAGATCCAGGTGACCCACTTCCACACCTGGCCGGGCTCCGGTGCCATCCGTTCCAGCGCCTGCGTGGCCTGGCCACGGTGCAGCAGGAGCATCGCGTCGAAGATCGCGCCGTAGCCGTAGGCGTGCGCGGGGAGGGGGCCGAGCTGGTTCAGGGCCTCCTGCCATGCGCGCTGGGCGTCATGGTCGTCGCGCAGGCCGTGGACCATCGCCACGGCGGCCATCGCCCGGCCGAGGTACGACTGGGCGGGGCTGCCTGCCCGGTGCCACGAGTCGAGGAAGCGGACGCTGCCGGCGAGCACCTGGTCCACGTTGCCCGCCAGGGCGTCGGCGACCAGCAGCCAGTTCGTGGCGCGGTGACCGACCTCGGCCAGGAGCGGATGTTCGGTGAGCTGTCGTGCCCACCGGCGGGCCGCGGGCAGGTCGCCGGTGCCGAGGCCGGCCTCGGCGGCCTCGCCGAGGGCCTCGATCAGCTCGTGGGTGGCGGCCGGCGTCGCGGGGGCGGACGTCAGCAGCGTGATCCGGCGCTGGGTCGTGGCGGCGGCGGCGTACGTGTCACCCGCCCAGCTCAGGGCTCCGGTCAGCACGTCGAGTGCGGTGGATTCGGCGAGGGGGTCGCCCGTACGGTGGGTCAGCTCGACGGCCCGTTCCGCACGCGCGATCGTCTC
The DNA here is from genome assembly GCF_024172165.1 of Nonomuraea thailandensis. Classification (GTDB taxonomy): domain Bacteria; phylum Actinomycetota; class Actinomycetes; order Streptosporangiales; family Streptosporangiaceae; genus Nonomuraea; species Nonomuraea thailandensis. The sequence continues at coordinate 9,025,657 of NZ_JAMZEB010000002.1, forward strand.
CGGCACGGAGCCGTCAGGCCCGCCTTGACCGCCCCCGACGCCGGGGTCGCCGGGCACCGACCCGCCACCCGGCATCTGCCCGGCAACGGCCTCACCACCGGGCACCGACCCGCCACCCGGCATCTGTCCGGCAGCGGCCTCACCGCCGGGCACCGGCCCGGCGTCCACGGCGGCCTCACCGAGCGACTGTCCGGCAGGGCCCGCGCCGCCACGCACCGGCCCGCCGCCTACGGCGTCGCCGCGTGTCCCTCCGCCGTCCGCACCGTCGTCGCGCCCCCGTCCGCCATCCCCCGCCTCACCCGGCTCCTGGCCGCCGGCGGTGACCGCGGCGTTGAGCGTCCATCCGGCCTCGGCCGTGGCCACCGCGGCCCGGGCGGCCGGGTCGTCCCCCGCCAGCTCCCGCGCCTCATCGATCAGCCCGAGCACCTCCTCAGGCTCCGGCAGGCGCACGAAGATGGTCGAGAACCGGAACGTGGCGATGGCGGCGACCGCGAGGTCGGCGGCGGCGCCGGCGGTGTCGCCGGACCGGCGGGCGGCGTCCGCGGCCGCGCGGCGGAGGCGGAACATGTCGTCGCCGCGCATCCGGCAGCCGGCCACGACGGCGGCGTGCCGGAGCGCCGGGGCGGCCGAGCCCGGGTCCTCGGCGAGCGCGGCGGCCTGTTCGTGGCGCCGCTGGGACTCGCCGACCAGGTTGCGGGTGAAGGTCAGCCCGGCCAGGTGCCGGGCCAGCTCGTACGCCTCCGCGCGATGCTCCGCCTGGTCGGCCGCCCAGGCCAGGGCCGCGCGGAGGTCGTTGGCCACCAGGTCGAAGGCGGCCCGCCAGTCCTCGCGGACGACCGCCAGCCCGGCGGCCTTGGCCAGGCACCAGCGAAGGTGCCGGGATCGGATGTCGGCCAGCTCACCGGCCTCGGTCAGCCGTTCCCTCCCGTACTGGCGGATGGTCTCCAGCGCCCGGTACTCCGTGCCGCCCGGGGACGCCGACACCACCAGCAGGCTCTGTTCGGCGAGCCGGGCCAGGCCGTCGATGACCAGGCCTTCGTCGTCCCCGGTCACCTCCGCCGCCGCGGCGGCGGTGAACGGCGCCGCGAACACCGACACCCGGCGCAGCAGCGCCCGGTCGTCCGGCTCCAGCAGGGCGTGGCTCCAGTCGAGCGCCGCCCGCACCGAACGGTGCCGCTGATCGGCCCGGGAGCCGCCGGTGAGCATGCGCAGGGGGTGGGACAGGGCGGCGGTGATGCCGTCCAGGCCCAGCGTGGGATACCGGGCGGCGGCCAGCTCGATCGCCAGCGCCATGCCGTCCAGCCGCTCGCAGATCGCGGCGACCTGGTCGCGCAGCGCGGGGTCCAGCGGCCAGCCGACCGCCGCCGCCCGTTCCATGAACAGCGTGACCGCGTCCGACCCGCCCTCGGCGGGCAGTGACAGCGGCGGCACGGGATACACCCGCTCGAACGGCACCATCAGCCGGGCCCGGCTGGTCGCGAGCACGGTCACCCGGGGGCACGCCGCCAGCAGCCGCTCCAGGAACAGGGCGACCCCGTCCGCGACCTGCTCGCAGTTGTCCAGCACCAGCAGCGCGTGGCGGTCGGCCAGCGCGGCGACCACGGACTCGGTCATGTCGCGGCCGGGCTGCTCGCCCAGGCCGAGCGCCCCCGCGACCGCGGTCGCGACCATGCCGGGGTCGGTGACCGGGACGAGGTCGACGAACCACACCCCGTCGGAGTGGTCGCCGGCCGCCTGCGCGGCCACGGCCAGCGCGAGCCGGGTCTTGCCGACGCCGCCGGGACCGGCCGCGGTCACCTGGCGGTGGGCCCTCATCAGCTCGGCCAGCTCGGCCCGCTCGCTCGCCCTGCCGATGAACGAGGTCAGCAGGGACGGCAGCACCGGCGCCGGGTGGGGCGAGGCGGCGCCGCCGGCTGGCTCGGGCGCCCGCTGGGCGAGCGCCCGCCGGTCCGGTACGTCCAGTTTGCGCAGGAGGGAGGAGACGTGGCTCTCCACGGTCCGCACCGAGATGCACAGCCGGGCGGCGATCTCGGCGTTGCTCAGATGGGCGCCGACCAGTTCCAGTACCTCGGCCTCGCGGGGCGAGATGTCCACTGCTGCCAACACTGTCCCAGTTTGCCCTATCCCCTGCGTAGTGCCCATCCGTGACGGCCACCGTACGTGGTCCGTGGTGCCGATCCGTGGAGCGAATCCGTGGCCGCCACGGATGTGGTCCGCAGGGCCCGGACGCGAAGCTGTGAGCACCTACCCGGCGGGTCGACGAGACCCACGACCGACAGGAGCGACCGTGACCGGCTCTTCCACGCGGGGCATCAAGACCGTCCTGCACCCCGTGTCCGACCTGGGCAAGGCCAAGGCGGTGTACGCGGCCCTGCTCGGCCTCGCGCCGCAGGTCGACACCGCCTACTACGTCGGCTTCGAGGCCGAGGGCCAGCACATCGGGCTGGTGCCGGACGGTGGCCCGCAGGGCATGACCTCGCCCGTGACGTACTGGCACGTGCACGACATCGAGGCGACGCTGGCCGAGGTGATCGCCGCGGGCGGCACCGTCAAGGAGGCCGTGCACGAGGTCGGCGCCGGCCGCGTGGTGGCCACCGTCCTCGACCCCGACGGCAACGTCCTCGGCCTCCTGCAGGACCGCTGAGCCCCGCCGAACGACCGACCGACTCCCTTCGCTCTCCCCAAGGATCCGCCATGACCTCCTTCGCGTCCGTCACCCTGGAAGTTCCCGACGCCACCGCCGCCCAGGCCTTCTACCAGGCCTTCGGCCTGGACCCCTACGTCCGCGTACGCGCCTCGGACGCGCCGACGACCGGCTTCCGCGGCTTCGCCCTGTCGCTCGTGGCGTCCCAGCCGGGCGACGTCGACGCCCTCATCGCCGCCGCCGTCGACGCCGGCGCCACCACGCTGAAGCCGGCCACGAAGAGCTTCTGGGGCTACGGCGGCGTCGTCCGTGCCCCGGACGGGACGATCTGCAAGGTCGCCACCTCCAGCAAGAAGGACTCGGGCCCCGCCACCCGGCGCATCGACCAGGTCGCGCTCCTGCTGGGCGTGGCGGACGTCAAGGCGAGCAAGCGCTTCTACGTCGAGCAGGGCCTGGCCGTGGCGAAGAGCTTCGGCGGCAAGTACGTCGAGTTCGACGCCCCGTCCACGGACGTCAAGCTGGCGCTCTACCCGCGCCGGGCCCTGGCCAAGGACACCGGCGTCACCCAGGAGGGCACCGGCTCGCACCGGATCGTCCTCGGCGGCGGCACCGGCGCCTTCACCGACCTGGACGGGTTCGTCTGGGAGAGCGCGTCCGCCTGAGCCAGGCATCATCCACGACTTCGAACACCCGAGCACATCCGCAAGAGGGAGAAAACTGCCATGAGCGACACGTACCAGGGATTCTCGGCCGAGGAGCGGGCCGCGATGAAGGAGCACGCCCAGGACCAGAAGAAGGCGGCGCGCCGCGCGTCCCAGGCGGACAAGGCGGCGGAGGCCGCCGCGGACGTCCTGGCGAAGATCGCGGAGATGGGAGACTCCGACCGGGTCATGGCCGAGCGCGTCCACGCCGTCGTCCTGGAGAGCGCCCCGGCGCTGGCGCCGAGGCTCTGGTACGGGATGCCCGCGTACGCGCTCGACGGCAAGATCGTCTGCCATTTCCAGCCGGCGACGAAGTTCAAGACGCGTTACGCGACCCTCGGGTTCAGCGACCAGGCGCGCCTGGACGACGACACGATGTGGCCGGCCGCCTTCGCCCTGACCGAGGTGACGCCCGCGGTGGAGGCGCGGATCAGCGAGCTGGTCAAGCGGGCGGTCAGCTGAGACCCGCCCGGCGACGGCGGCGCGAAGACGGCGTGCCCGTGAGCGCTACGTGCCCCGCGAAGGCCACGTGCCCGCGAGGGCGAGGGAGAACGCGCCGTCCGGGGTGCGGCGGTGGTGAAACGCCTGCCTTTCAGTGCAGCTGTGTGGAGGTACCGTGCAAAGCATCGCGCAGGTGACGGAGTCCCGCCTAGCGTCGCCAGGTATGCAAGGAGTGGACGTACTGGTCGTGGGTGCGGGCCTGGCCGGTCTGCGTACGGCGTGCCTGCTCGCCCGCCGCGGGCTCGACGTGCTGGTGGTCGACCGTCGCAGGTCGCTGTCGGCGGGCATCCGCACCACGGGGATCTTCGTGCGGCGCACCCTCGACGACTTCGACCTGCCGGATCACCTGCTCGGCCCCGGCATCCGCGACGTGCTGCTGTATCCGCCGTCGAGGCGGGCGCCGATCCGGCTCACCAGCGACCGTGACGAGTTCCGCGTGGCGGACATGGCGGCCGTCTACCGGCACGCGCGCCACGAGGCGGAGTCGGCGGGGGCGCGGGTCCTGCTGGGCGTACGGTACGCCGGGGCCTCGGCGGGCCTGGTGCGGCTGGCAGGCGCGGAGCCGGTGACGGCGCGGTTCGTCGTCGGCGCGGACGGCGCCCGTTCCCGGGTGGCGCGCGATCTCGGCCTCGACCTCAACCGGCGCTTCATCGTCGGCGCCGAGCTCGTCCACCCGATCGCGCCGGGCACGACCGCCCCGGCCTTCCACTGCGTGCTGGACCCCCGGATCGCTCCCGGTTACCTGGGGTGGGCCGTGGACGACGGCCGGCACGCGCACGTCGGCGTCGCGGGTTATCCGGCCGCGATGCGCGGCGGCGTCCGCCGCCTGCTGGACGCCTTCGCCGCGGACGCCCCCGGTCACGCGCCGCCGGCCGGTCCGGTCGAGCGTCGCGGCGGCCCCATCCCGGTGGGCGGCGTGCTGCGGCGGCTGGCGTGCCCGGCCGGGCTGCTCGTCGGAGACGCCGCGGGCGCGGTGTCGCCGCTGACGGCCGGCGGGCTGGACCCGTGCCTGCGCATGTCCGACCTGGCCGCGGCGGTCACGGCCGACTACCTGCGTACGGGCGACCGGAGCGTGCTGGGCCACTACGACGGGAACGCGTTGAGAGCCCGCTTCCGCGGCCGGCTGCTGCTGCGCCGCGCGTTCACCGGCATCCGCTCCCCCGCCGCGGCCGAGGCCGCGATCACCGTGCTGCGCGGCCGTGCCGGCCGGGCCCTGGCGGCGCGGGTGCTGTTCGGCGACGGCTCGTTCCCCGACGTCCGGCTCGATCGAGTGGCGAGCGGGACGTAGCCTTGCAAGGGTGCTGCTGCGCTCGATCGCCGTCCTCACCGCCGCGAACATCCTGAACAACAAGATCGCCCCCCGGCTGGGGCCCCTGACCTCCACCGTCGCCACGGCCGCGCTGGTCGCGATGGCGCGCAGGTCCGGCGTGTCCTGGAAGGAGCTCGGTTTCGAGCACGGCCGGCGCGGCGCCGTCGCCGGTGGCGTGTTGGCGGCGGCGGTGGCCGGGGTCTACGCGGCCGGCGTCGCCATGCCCCGCACCAGGCCGCTCTTCCACGACGACCGCGCCCTGTCGCTCTCCCGCGCCCGTGTCCTGGAGGAGGCGCTGATCCAGGTTCCGCTCGGCACGGTCCTGCTGGAGGAGGTGGGTTTCCGCGGCGCGCTGTACGGGATGCTGCGCCGGCGGCACGGCACGGCCGCGGCCACGGCGGTCTCCTCCACCCTGTTCGGCCTCTGGCACATCCTGCCCGCGATCGACATGGCCCGCGCCAACCCCGCCCTGGGCGCCCTGACCGCCGGCGAGTCCCCCGGGCGGCTGGACACCGCGCGGGTGGTGGCGGGGAGCGTGGTTTCCACGGCGGCGGCCGGGGTGCTGTTCTGCGAGCTGCGCCGCCGCCGCGGCTTGGTGACCCCGGTCATGCTGCATCTGGCCACCAACTCGCTCGGCTACGCCTTCGCGCGGCTCGCGGCCAAGCTGCCGGACCCCGGGGCCGAGAAGATTTCGCACCCGAAATGAGCGGTCCATCCCGCCCGGCCCGGGATTGCGAACACGAAACGTAACGATCCGGTGGATCATTCGACCGGCGCGGGATGAAGGTTTTCGCCCCGCGGCATCGTTTTCTCCCCCCGCCCCCGCATCGGGCCGTGGCCTGCTGCGCCGCAGGCCTTACCGTCTCCGAGGCGCCTCATTTCAAGGCCGCGCCCCTTGGGATGCGCGCCTGCCCTCATATAGCGCAGTTCTCGTCAAGCCGGAGGTACGGAGGTGGTGCTGCATGCGTACGGTAATCGACATCGACAAGGAGCTCCTGGAAGCGGCTCAGCAAGCGCTGGGTACGCCGACCATGAGAGAAACGGTCCACGCCGCACTGCGGGCGGTCGTGGACCGGGACGCGGAAAGAGCGTGTGCGATCAGAGCGTTCGAGTTCTGGCGCACGGAGGGGAGCCCGGATCTGCTGGATCCGGAGATCACGAAGCATGCGTGGCGACGACAGGACTGATGTACCTCCTCGACAGGAGCGCCCTGGCTCGCATCCGCGTCAGTGAGGTGATCTCCAAGGCGCTGCAGCCGCTCTTCGCCGCGCGGTCGGTGGCGACCTGCAGCGTCATCGACCTGGAGGTGCTCTACAGCGCCCGCGACTACGCCCACTACCTGCGCATCCTGCACGCCCAGCGCCAGTGCGTCCTGCTCCCCGTGGACCAGGAGGTGCAGGCGCGCGCCATGGCCGTGCAGCGGCAGCTCGTGGAGATCTCCCAGCACCGTGGCATCGGCCCGAACGAGCTGCTGATCGCCGCCTGCGCCGAGGTGCACGGGGCGACGATCCTGCACTACGGGCACTCCTTCGACATCATCTCGGAGGTGACGGGGCAGCCCTCACTGTGGGTGGTGCCGCCCGGCTCCGTGCCCTAGCCCCCGCGGGCCTCGGGAGCTCAGGCCGTCGGGACCACCTGGAAGCCCTCCGCGTAGCGGCCCTCGCCGAGCCCGGCCTGCTCGGCCCAGGCGGCGAAGCGGCTCCGGACGAAGTCGGTGAAGCCTTCCACGTGCGCGACCTGGCTCACGTGCGACTGCAAGGCCGCGAGCTTGCGGTCCATGGACTCGGTGATGTCGACCCAGTGGTTGGGCGTGGAGCCGCCGTTCAGCCACACCTCACGTACGGTCCACGCCTCCAGCCCCTCCTCCTTGATCAGCTCCGGGAACGCGTACGGATTGCGCGCGTCCGGATAGACCGCGTCCAGGGTGGCGCCGCCCACGGCGCGGTGGTCAGGGTGACTGGGGGCGATGAACTGGTAGTTGCGGTCGGGGTGGTGGGTGATGACCAGGTCAGGCCTGACCTGGCGGATCACTCTGGCGATGGCCCGCCTGAGCTCCAGCGAGGGCACCACCTGGCCGTCGGAGTAGCCGAGGAAGCGCACGTCCGTCACGCCGACCGCCTTGGCGGCGGCCAGTTGCTCGGTCCTGCGCAGCTCCGCCATGCCGGAGTTGTCCAAGGTGCGCTCGTTGCCGCCCGCGTCACCGTCGGTGACCAGCAGGTAGGTGACCTCCACGCCCCTGTCGGCGAACAGTGCCACGCTTCCCGCGGCGCCGAAGTCGGCGTCGTCGGGGTGGGCGGTCACGACGAGTACGCGGTTGATCTCGCTCTCCGGCAGCATGACTCCCCTTTCGGATCTTACGTGGAGGACAACCGGAACCCCGCCGACGGCATTCCGGGCGCCGATTGTCGGTGGAGCGTCTTAACCTAGGTGGGTGCCGACCCAAGTCTCTGTTGACCACCCCTTGCTCGATGGCCTCAACCCGCAGCAGCGCGAGGCCGTGATCCATCATGGCAGTCCGCTGCTCATCGTGGCCGGAGCAGGGTCGGGCAAGACGCGGGTGCTCACGCACCGCATCGCCTACCTGCTGGCCGAGCGCGAGGCGCATCCGGGCGAGATCCTGGCGATCACCTTCACCAACAAGGCCGCCAGGGAGATGAAGGAGCGCATCGACAAGCTCGTCGGGCCGCGCTCCAAGGCGATGTGGGTGATGACGTTCCACAGCGCCTGCATGCGCATCCTGCGGCGCGAGGCCAAGCGGCTGGGCTTCCCGTCCAGCTTCTCGATCTACGACCAGGCCGACTCGCAGCGGCTGATGGCCATGGTCTGCCGGGAGATGGAGCTCGACCCGAAGCGTTACCCGCCGCGCTCGTTCTCGGCGCAGGTCAGCAACTTCAAGAACGAGCTGATCGACTACGAGACGGCGATCGATCGGGCCGGCTCGCACCTGGAGAAGACGCTCGCGCAGGCGTACAAGGCCTACCAGCTCAAGCTGACCGAGGCCGGCGCGATGGACTTCGACGACATCATCATGAACACGGTGACGTTGTTCCAGCTCTTCCCCGACGTGGCCGAGCACTACCGGATGCGGTTCAGGCACGTGCTGGTCGACGAGTACCAGGACACCAACCACGCCCAGTACATCCTGATCAGGGAGCTGGTCGGGCATCCCGAGCTGCGCACGAACGACGGCGAGCTGGTGCGCTCGGGTGCCGACATGTCGGAGTTGTGCGTGGTGGGCGACGCCGACCAGTCCATCTACGCCTTCCGCGGCGCGACGATCCGCAACATCCTGGAGTTCGAGCGCGACTACCCCGACGCCCGCACGATCCTGCTGGAGCAGAACTACCGCTCCACTCAGAACATCCTGGCCGCCGCCAACGCCGTGATCGCGCGCAACGAGTCGCGCAAGCCGAAGAACCTCTGGTCCGACCAGGGCGACGGCCCCAAGATCGTGGGGTATGTCGCCGACAACGAGCACGACGAGGCCATGTTCGTGGCCCAGGAGGTCGACCGGCTCAGCGACGAGGAGGGCGTCAAGCCGGGCGACGTCGCGGTCTTCTACCGCACCAACGCCGCCTCCCGCGTGTTCGAGGAGATCTTCATCCGCACCGGGCTGCCGTACAAGGTGGTCGGGGGCGTGCGCTTCTACGAGCGCAAGGAGGTCAAGGACCTGCTGGCCTACCTGCGGGTGCTGGCCAACCCCGCCGACGTGGTGTCGCTGCGGCGCATCCTGAACGTGCCCAAGCGCGGCATCGGCGACCGCGCCGAGGCCATGATCGAGGCGCTGTCCTCGCGCGAGGGCATCACGTTCTGGGACGCGCTGCGCCGGGCCGACGAGGCGTACGGCATGGCCACGCGCTCGCTCAACGCGGTCAAGGAGTTCGTCGCGCTGATCGAGGAGCTGATCGCCAAGGGCGCGGGCGTGCCGCCGTCGGCGCTGGCGGAGGAGGTGCTGGTGGCCACCGGCTACCGCGCCGAGCTGGAGGCGTCGGAGGATCCGCAGGACGAGTCCCGCCTGGAGAACCTCAACGAGCTCGTCTCCGTGGCCTCCGAGTTCGAGGAGGCCAATCCGGAGGGCACGCTGGTGGAGTTCCTGGAGCAGGTGTCGCTGGTGGCCGACGCCGACCAGATCCCCGACGCCGACGGCGGGCAGGGGGTCGTCACGCTGATGACCCTGCACACCGCCAAGGGGCTGGAGTTCCCGGTCGTGTTCCTGACGGCCATGGAGGACGGCGTGTTCCCGCACGTCCGCTCGCTGGGCGAGCCGAAGGAGCTGGAGGAGGAGCGGCGGCTGGCCTACGTCGGCATCACCAGGGCGCAGCAGCGGCTCTACCTCACGCGGGCCGCCGTGCGCAGTTCCTGGGGCGCGCCGTCGTTCAACCCGGCCTCCCGGTTCGTGAACGAGGTGCCCGGCCAGCTCATGGACTGGCGCACCGACCCGGAGAAGTCGGCCTGGAACGCGGCCACGCGGCGCGAGCCCGCCCGTCCCGCCGCTCCGGCCAAGAGCTCCTCGGGCGGCGGGCGCAAGGTGCCCTCGCTGTCGCCCGGCGACCGGGTCTCGCACGACGCGTTCGGGCTGGGCACGGTGGTGTCCGTGGACGGGGTCGCGGAGAAGACCAAGGTCAAGATCGACTTCGGCAGTGGCGGGGAGAAGACGCTGCTGCTGGCGTACGCGCCGCTGGAGAAGCTCTGAGACAGCCCGAGGGCCGCTCACGCGGGTGAGCGGCCCCCGATCGTCGCCTGCTTCGTCAGCCCTTCAGCGCGCTGCCCCTCTTCCACTGGCTGTAGCTGAGCTGCCAGTAGCTCCAGCCGTTGTTCCACTGGAGCTTGCGCTTGGTGCCGGTGATCTTCACGACGTCGCCGCGCTGGGCGATCGTGTAGAACCACTTGGCCCCGGCGGGGGTGGCGCGGACACAGCCGTGGCTCTGGTTGGAGCGGCCGAGGTACTGGTAGTAGCCGGCGCTCTGGTGGACGTACTCACCGCTGTCGGAGATGCGCACCGCCCACGGGATCTCCTCCTTGTAGTAGCGCGGGTCCTTCGGATCCGTCACGCCCATCCAGGAGGAGGTCATGGTCTCCACGGCCTTCTTGCCCATGGTCAGGTGCACGCCGCTGGTGGTCAGGTAGACGTCCACGCCGTTCCTGATGAGACCGCCCTTGCCGGCGCTGATCGGGATCTTCTTGGCCAGCTTCCCGTTCCTGTACACCTTCATCGTGTGCTTGCGGGTGTCGACCACGGAGATGTTCTTCGAGCCGACGGCGAACCTGCGGGAGACGTTCTTGGCGCCGGTGTTGCCGGGCAGCTCCGACAGCCGCGCGGTGAAGAGCACCTTCTGGTACGGCTTCCAGTACGTCTTCGTCCGGTAGATCACCTTGCGGGCGGACACCCAGCGCCACGCGCCCTCGTGCGCCTCCTCGGACTCGACGCTCAGCACCGCCTCGACGGCCGCCTTGTCCTTCACGTCCCGGTCGAACGTGACGATGATCGGAAACCCGACGCCCACCTTCTCGGTCTTCTCCCCCATCGGGGTGATGTCCGCGATGCCGACCTTGATCTTCTTCCCGGAGGAAGTCGAGGTCGGAGTGGGGGACGGCGTGGGGGCCACTGCGGCGGCCTGGACGATGCTCGCGTGGGGCCGCGGGACGGGGGCGCTCTCCGCCGCGCACGCTGTCGCGGCGACCAGTGCGACCAGTGCCGGAAGCATCCGGGTGACGCGCTTCAAAGGGGTTACTCCTGGACTTGTGCTTCGACTACCTCCTTGTGTGACAACTGTGAGCACTGATTCGTGCGCGTAATAGGGATAACTATCCTGTAACGGTCCAAAGCCGCGTAATCGGCCAACTTGGGCTCGCGTAACGGCGGGTCACCGCTGAAGGGTCAGAGGCCGTTTCCCTGGAGGGCCGTCAGCCGGAGTGCGGCGGGCGGCGAGCCACGGCAGCGCGTAGAAGATCAAGCACGTAAGGGTCAGACGAGCCGGCGCGCGGTGGCCCAGCGGGACAGCTCGTGGCGGTTGGAGAGCTGCAGCTTGCGCAGCACCGACGAGACGTGCGTCTCCACCGTCTTGACGGAGATGAACAGCTCCTTGGCGATCTCCTTGTACGCGTACCCCCGCGCGATCAGCCGCAGCACCTCGCGCTCCCGCTGCGTCAGCGAGTCGAGCTCGGGGTCGATCGACGGCGCCTCCGACGAGGCGAACGCGTCCAGCACGAAGCCCGCCAGCCGCGGCGAGAACACCGCGTCGCCCTCGGCCACCCGGTTGATGGCGTCGGTCAGCTCCTTGCCGCTGATGTTCTTGGTCACGTAGCCGCGGGCCCCGCCCCTGATCACGCCGATGACGTCCTCGGCCGCGTCGGAGACCGACAGCGCCAGGAACCGCACCTGCGAGCCGGAGCCCAGCACCCGGCGCAGCACCTCCTGGCCGCCGCCACCGGGCATGTGCACGTCGAGCAGGACCACGTCGGGCTGGTGCGCGGCGATCGCCTGGACGGCCGTCTCCACGTCCTCGGCCTCGCCGACGACCTCGATCGAGTCGCCCAGCTCGGCGCGCACGCCCGATCGGAACAACCGGTGGTCATCGACGATCAGTACGCGCGTCATGCCTTCTCCACCTTCATCGTCAACATCACTTCCGTGCCCTCGCCGGGCTCGGTACGCACCCGGGCCGAACCTCCGTGACGTTCCATTCTCCCGATGATGGACTCCCTGATCCCCATCCTGTCGAGCGGCACCGCCTCGAGGTCGAACCCCTTGCCCCGATCCTTCACGAAAATCGTGACCTCTTCACCCTCTACTTCCGCGTAGACGGAAATGGACGGGCTCTCAGAGTATTTGGCGGCGTTGACCATCGCCTGCCGGGACGCCTTCAGCATCGCCGCCAGCTTGCCGGACGGGTCGAGCGCGATGTCGCCGACGCAGACGACCTCGATGGGCACCCCGTGCGCATCCTCCTCCTCGGCCGCGATCCTGCGCACGGCGGCCGCCACCGTGGCGTCGGCGTCCTGCTTCGGCTGGTAGAGCCAGTTGCGCAGCTCGCGTTCCTGGGAGCGGGCCAGGCGGGAGACCTCGCGCGGGTCGTGCGCGACGCGCTGGATCAGGGTGAGCGTGTGCAGCACCGAGTCGTGCACCATGGCGGCCACCTCGGCCCGCTCCTCCTGCCTGATGCGCTCGCGCCGCTCCAGTTGCAGCTCTTTCCACAGGCCGGCCAGCCAGGGCGCGGCGATGACCAGCAGGCCGCCGACCACCACGACCGTGAACAGCAGGCTGTCCCTGACCTGAGGCAGCTCGCCCTCCGCGGCCAGGAAGCCGGTCGCGCCGACCACGACCAGGATGATGCCGAGCAGCGTGCGCACGCGATTCTTGCTGATGCTGCGCGAGGCGCCGCTCACCCAGCTGCTGCGGCGCTCCGGATCGGCCTGCTGCCACAGGATCAGCGCGCCGATCCCGCCCACCGCGAACGGCAGCATGCCGATGCCGCCCTGGTTGGCCCCGGTCAGCCAGCCGAACGAGAACAGCGCCGCCCCGATCGCGCTGAACGCGGCGAGCTGGCTCCAGTCGCGCTGCGGTGCCTGCCCCTGGTACGGCTGGCGCGGCGTCACCATCCACAACACCGCGTACGCCACCGCCCCGGCCCCCTGGACGACGGTGAGCAGCACGAACATGAGCCTGATCACCACCGGATCAAGCTTGAGCTGCGCCGCCAGCCCCTGGGCGACGCCGCCGAGCAGGCGCCCCTCCATGGGGCGCATCATCCGGCGGTAGGGCTTGTCGCCGCTCTGCTCGGCGAGTGTCTTCTGGTCAGCCATAACATGGCCATAGTCACATGTCGGGGGCCATACGGGCATCAGGGAACAACCCCCGGGTCGGCTCAGGGGTGTCCCGGATGCGAGCACCGTACGCGTAGGTCCACGATGGTAGGCATGACAGAAGCTCCGCCCAGGCAGCCGGCCTCTCCTCCCCGGGAGCTGCGACGCAGCAGCGAGGGGCGCTTCCTCATGGGAGTGTGCGCGGGCCTCGGGCGGCACACCGGCATCGACCCCGTGGTGTTCCGCGCGGGCTTCACGGTGCTCCTGCTCGGCTCCGGCATCGGTCTGTTCCTCTACATCGCGGCGTTCCTGCTGATGAAGGAGCCGAACGGGCGGCCGGGGATCATCGAGCAGTGGACACGGCGCGACTTCGACGCCGAGACCGTGATGGCGCTGCTGACGGCGGTGCTGGGGTTCGGGCTGGCGATCAACCTGGCGACGGTGTGGCTGGACACGGGCACGCTGGTGGTGGGGGTGTTCCTGGCCGTGTCGCTGCTGGCCGCGCACTCCAGCGGGGTGGACCTGCGGGGGCTGGCCCGGTCGATGCCCGAGCGGCTGAGCCGGCGGCCGGGCGCGGAGCGGCCCGCGGCCTCGTACGAGAGCGCCGCCCCGCCCGTACGCGCCCCCAAGCAGCCCGAGGCACCGGCCGCACCCGAGCCGCCGCAGGCACCCCCCGAGCCTCCACAGGCGCCGCCCGAGCCGCCGCGGGCGCCGGCCGCACCCGAGTCGCCGCCGACCGCCTTCGTGCCCAGGGCCGAGGCGCCGTCGCCCGCGCAGGCCGCACCTGCCGGCCAGGCAGCGCAGGCCGCAGAAGCCGCGCAGGCCGCAGAAGCCGCGCAGGCCGCAGAAGCCGCGCACGCCGCGCCGGTGCCTGACGCGGTCGCGGCCGGGGAGCCGGTGACGCCGGTAGGCGAGGCGAGGCGCCCCGACCAGCAGGAGGTACCGGCCGAGCAGGGCACACCGGCCCAGGACGCGCCGGACCAGGACGTACCGGCCCAGGGCGTACCGGATCAGGACGCGCCGACCTCACCGCCGGCCGCCGAAGCGGCAGGGCGGGAGCGGCGGGACGAGGAGCCGGTCTCCCCGTACGCGATCACCGCGGAACACCAGGTGCCCTCCGCCTCGACCTACCGCCCCGCCCCTCCCACCACCGTCGACTACGGCAGCTACGGCGAGCCGTTCGCCCCGAACGGCCCCTACCGGCCGCTCGACCCGGCCAGGAGGCCGGGCGGCTACTCGCCGTACGACCCGAGCATGTACGTCCGTCCCGTCCGGAAGCGGCGGCGGCCGAGGTCGTTCATCGGCCTCATCACCATCCTGCTGACATTGATCACCGGAGGGATCGTCGTGGCCGTCCAAGCAAGGTCTGCGGCGGGAGTGAGCCCGACCATCGTCGGCGGCGCCATGCTCATCACGATCGGCGCCGGCCTGCTGGTGGCCGCCTGGTGGGGCCGCGGCGCGGGGCTGGTGGCCGCGGGCACGGCGGTGACGCTGATCGTGGGCATGGGCTTGATGCTCGGCGGCGTGCCGAGGAACATCGGCACGGCGGAATGGACCCCGACCAGCCTCGCGGAGGTGAGCCGGGTCTTCGACGTGGGAGTGGGCGACGGCACGCTGGATTTGTCGGAGCTGGAGCTGCCACCGGGCGCGAACGTGACGGTCAACGCCGCGATCTCGGCCGGCGAGCTGGTGGTGATCGTGCCGCCGACGGCGAGGGTCGAGGTGCACGCGAGCAACAAGATCGGCGACATCGTGATCGACCAGTCCCTGCGGGGCGGCGTGGACGTGCGTACGGACAAGGTTCTGGAGCCGGAGGTGAAGCCGAAGGGCAAGGCCGCCACCATCGTGCTCAACCTCAGGGGCGGCCTCGGCGACATGGAGGTGCGGCGTGCCGCGTGACGTCGAGCGGCCCCGTCGCCTGCACCGGACGGACTGGATGGCCCTGCTGAGCGGCGTGCTCTTCGTCGTTCTGGGCATTCTGGTGGTGACACGCGCGATCAGGGATCCGCTGGTCCTGGTCGGGGTGATGGTGCTGGGACTGGCCTTCGCAGGGCTGGTGGCGATCGTCGCGCGGGTGGTCCGCGGTAAGTAACCCTTGACCGGGAAAAACACCGGCGTAGGTTCGGAGTGTCCGCCTTTCCCCCTGCTCCTGAGGGAGGACGTATGCCCCGAATCTCCGTCACTGTCGACGGTATCCACTACGAGGAGGACGTCGAGCCGCGGCTCCTGCTCGTTCACCTGCTACGAGAACGCCTGGGCAAGACCGGCACCCCCGTGGGCTGCGACACCAGCAACTGCGGCGCCTGCACGGTCATGCTCGACGGCAAGAGCGTCAAGAGCTGCTCGGTGCTCGCCGTCCAGGCCGACGGCTGCGACGTCGTCACCATCGAGGGCCTGGGCGCCAACGGCGCCCTGCATCCGATGCAGCAGGCCTTCCACGAAGAGCACGCGCTGCAGTGCGGCTACTGCACGCCCGGCATGGTCATGGCAGCGATAGACCTGCTCAGGGAAGATCCGGATCCGTCCGAGGAGACGATCAGGCAGGGGCTGGAGGGCAACCTCTGCCGCTGCACCGGATACTGCAACATCGTGCGCGCGGTACGCAGGGGCGCGCAGGAGATGGGTCAGGCGGTGCGCACGCCATGACCACGCAGGAGGTAGGACGGCCGCGCAAGCGGAAAGAGGACGCCAGGCTGCTGACGGGGCGCACGCAGTGGACGGACAACCTCTCGCGGCCGGGCACGCTGCACGTGATGTTCCTGCGCAGCCCGATGGCGCACGCGAGGATCACCAGGGTCGACGTGTCGGGGGCACGCGGCCTGCCGGGGGTCGTGGCGGCCTTCAGCGGCCAGGACTTCGAGGCCGAGCAGGGCAGCCTGCCGTGCGCGTGGCCGCGCAGCGGCGACACGGTCGTCCCCGACCACCCGCCGATGGCGGTCTCGCAGGTGCGTTACGTCGGCGAGGCGGTGGCCTGCGTGGTGGCCACCGACCGGTACCGCGCCGCGGACGCCCTGGAGGCGATCGAGGTCGACTACGAGCAGCTTCCCGCGGTCCTCGACATGAACGAGGCGCTCGGCGACTCCGCCGCCAAGGTGCACGAGACGGGCAACCAGGCCTTCACCTTCAGGGAGACCTCGGGTGACCTGGAGGCCGCGTTCAGGGACGCCCCCGTGGTGATCGACCGCACGTTCGTGCAGCAACGGCTGATCCCGAGCGCGATGGAGCCGCGGGCGGTGTTGTGCGACACCGACGGCGACTCGTTCACGATGTGGACGTCCACCCAGATCCCCCACATCCTGCGCACCATGCTGGCGCTGGTGACCGGCGTGGCCGAGCACAAGCTCCGCGTGGTGGCGCCCGACGTGGGCGGCGGTTTCGGCTCGAAGCTGCAGGTCACCGCAGAGGAGGTGCTGTGCCTGCTGCTGGCGCGCAAGCTGGGCAGGCCGGTGAAGTGGACGGAGTCGCGCTCCGAGGGCAACCTGACGGTGCACCACGGCCGTGACCAGATCCAGCATCTGCGGCTGGCGGCCGACGCCGACGGGCGCATCCGCGGCCTCCAGGTGGAGCTGCTGGCCGACATGGGCGCCTACCTGGTGCTGCTGACGCCGGCGGTCCCGCTGCTCGGGGCGCAGATGTTCAACGCCATCTACAAGATGGACGCCTACGAGTTCGCCTGCACGGGCGTGTTCACCACGAAGATGCCGACGGACGCCTACCGCGGCGCGGGACGCCCCGAGGCCACGTTCGGCATCGAGCGCATGATGGACGAGCTGGCCGCCGAGCTGCGGATGGACCCGCTGGAGGTGCGGCGGCGCAACTGGATCAAGCACGAGGAGTTCCCCTACACGACGATCTCGGGCCTGACCTACGACTCGGGCAACTACGAGGCGGCGACGGACCGGGCGACGGCCCTGTTCGGCTACGACAAGCTGCGCGCGGAACAGAACGACCGGCGTGACAGGGGCGACCCCGTCCAGCTCGGGATCGGTGTCAGCACGTACACGGAGATGTGCGGGCTGGGCCCGTCCCGGTGGTTCGGCGAGAACAACGCGGGAGCGGGCGGCTGGGAGCACGGCTCGGTGCGGGTGCTGCCCACCGGCAAGGTGGAGGTCGTCACCGGCAGCTCGCCGCACGGGCAGGGCCACGTGACGGCGTGGAGCCAGATCGTGGCCGACGCGCTCGGCGTGCCGTTCGAGGACGTCACGGTGCTGCACGGCGACACGGCGATCTCGCCCAAGGGCCTGGACACCTACGGCTCGCGCTCGCTGACGATCGGCGGCATCGCGGTGCTCAAGGCGTGCGACAAGGTCACGGACAAGGCCCGCAAGCTGGCCGCGCACGTGCTCGAATGCTCGCCGGACGACCTGGAGTTCGAGGCGGGCGCGTTCACGGTGCGGGGCACCGGCTCGCAGAAGACCATCCAGGAGCTGGCACTGGCCGCGTTCGCGGCGCACGACCTGCCCGACGGGGTGGAGGCTAGGCTGGACTCCGACGTCACGTTCGACCCGGAGAACTTCTCCTTCCCGCACGGCACCCACCTGTGCGCCGTGGAGGTGGACACCGAGACGGGCATGGTGAAGATCCGCTCGTACGTGGCGGTGGACGACGTCGGCAAGGTCGTCAACCCGCTGATCGTGGACGGCCAGCTGCACGGCGGCATCGCCCAGGGCATCGCGCAGGCGTTGTTCGAGGAGGCCGTGTACGACGCCGACGGCAACCTGCTGACCGCCACGATGGCCGACTACCTGCTCCCCTCGGCCGCCGACCTGCCGGACTTCGCCCTCGACAGGACCGAGTCCCCGGCGACCAGCAACCCGCTGGGCGTCAAGGGCGTGGGCGAGGCGGGCACGATCGCCTCGACCCCCGCCGTGGTGAACGCGATCGTGGACGCCCTGCGCCCGCGCGGCGTGGCCGACGTCCGGATGCCCTGCACGCCCGAGCGCGTCTGGCGTGCCCTGGAAGGAGTCAGGCGATGATTCCCGCGCAGTTCGAGTACGTGCGGCCCGGCTCGCTGGCCGAGGCGTGCCGGGAGCTCGGCTCCGACGAGGACGCCAAGGTCCTGGCGGGCGGGCAGTCGCTGCTGCCGTTCCTGCGGCTGCGGCTGGCCTACCCGTCGAAGCTGGTGGACATCGGCCGGCTGGCCGACCTGAAGGGCGTGCACGACCGCGGCGACCACGTCTACATCGGCGCGATGACCACGCACGACGAGGTCATGCGCTCGCCCGTGGTGACGGCGGGCTGCCCGCTGGTGGCGCTGGCGGCGGCGCACGTGGCCGATCCGGCGATCCGGCACCGCGGCACGTTCGGCGGCTCGCTGGCGCACGCGGACCCGGCCGGTGACCTGCCGGCCGTGGTGCTGGCGCTGGACGCGGTGTTCGTGGCGGCCTCGGCGGACGGCGAGCGGGAGATCCCGGCGGCGGAGTTCTTCGTCGACTACCTGGAGTCGTCGCTGCGGCAGGGCGAGATCCTGGCCGGGGTGCGCATTCCGAAGCTGGGCGAGGGCTGGGGCTTCCACTACGAGAAGTTCCACCGGACCGCGCAGGCGTGGGCGATCGTCGGCGTGGCGGCGGCGGTCAGGCGCTCGAACGGCTCGATCTCCGAGGCCAGGATCGGGCTGACGAACATGGGCCCGACGCCGCTGCGCGCGCGTGCCACCGAGTCGGCTCTGGAGGGTGTGGAGCTGGGCGACCAGGTGCGCAGGGCGTGCGCGGAGGCGGCGGCGGACACCTCGCCGCCGGCCGATCTGCACGCCCAGCCCGACTACCGGCGGCACCTGGCCAGGGTGCTGACCGACCGCGCGGTACGGGCGGCGGCCGGATCGCCCTGATCTGTGTCGGGGGCGCCTCTTCCGGGGCGCCCCCGTGCCGTCGTAGGGTCACTGGCATCGGAGAAGGAGCGGATCGATGGCGATGCGGTTCGAGCACGAGTTCACTGTTCCCGTACCGATCGAGCAGGCCTGGGCCGTGTTGCTCGACGTCGAGCGGGTCGCGCCGTGCCTGCCCGGCGCGACGCTGGACATCTTCGAGGGTGACGAGTTCACCGGCAGGATGAAGGTCAAGGTCGGCCCGATCACGGTCACCTATCGCGGCACGGCCAGATTCGAGGACGTGGACAAGGACTCCTACTCGCTCACCATCCAGGCGTCGGGCAAGGAGGCCCGGGGCTCCGGCACGGCCTCCGCCACGGTCAGGGCGCGCATGGAGGCGCGCGAGGACGCCACGCTGGTGACGGTGGAGACGTCGTTCAACGTGACCGGCAGGCCCGCCCAGTTCGGCCGGGGCGTGATGGCCGAGGTCGGCGGCAGGCTCATCGAGAAGTTCGCGGCGAACCTGGCCGACCTGCTCTCGGAGCCCACGGTCGAGCCGGTGGCGCCCGCCCAGGACGAGCAGGAGGAGCGGCATCTCAGCGCGGTGCCGGAGCAGGAGGACGCCAGGCCGGCGGGCACGCTGCGCACGTCACGCTCGCCCGACGAGGAGGCGCTCGACCTGCTGGAGATCGCCGGACAGCCGCTGCTGAAGCGGCTGGCGCCCGTCGTGGGCGGCCTCGCGCTGCTATTTGTCGTTATTTGGGTCATACGTCGGCTTATGCGCTGATTTTCAGCAAATACTCCCTAAAGTCCGGACGCTTCCGCTGCTCTGGGGGAAGTGTCACTCCCGCTGGGGAACTAGGGGGAGGACTTGCGGATGCCGGACTGCACCGTTGTCGTCATCACCTACAACGACGCGGACCGCCTGCCCAGGGCCGTGCGTTCCGTGCTCCGGCAGTCGCTGCGCGACCTGGAGGTGATCATCTCCGACGACGCCAGCACGGACGGCACGCCGGAGGTGGCACGGCGGCTCGCGCGGGCCGATCCGCGCGTGCGGTACCTGCGCAGGCCGGTCAACAGCGGCGGCTGCGGGGCGCCGCGCAACGACGGGATCGACGCGGCCGCCTCGCCGTACGTGATGTTCCTGGACAGCGACGACGAGCTGCCCAGGCACGCGTGCAAGAGCCTGCTCACGGAGATCGAGCGGACCGGGGCCGACTTCGTGTCGGGGCAGATCTCCCGGCTGTTCGAGCCGAGCGGGCGGCTGCGGCCGTACTACCCGTCGCTGTTCGAGCGGCGGCGGGTGGTCGAGGGCATCAGGCAGGAGCCGGAGCTGTTCCTCGACTGCTTCAGCACCAACAAGCTCTACAGCGTGGACTTCCTGCGCGAGCACGTGCTGCGCTTCCCCGAGGACATCCACTACGAGGACCACGTCTTCGCCGCCGAGCTGTACGCGGTGGCGCGCAGGTTCGCGATCGTGCCGTGGACGGTCTACCACTGGCACCGGGCCCCCACGAACGACTCCATCTCGCTGAGCATCGACGACCTGGCGAACGTGCGGCAGCGGATGATCGCGGCCCGCCTGAGCGACGACCTGCTGCGCGAGCACGGGGCCGCGGACCTGGTGCCGCACCGGCAGTACCGGTTCCTCCGCCAGGACCTGCGGGTCTACCTCAACCCGCTGCCGCTGCGGGACGCGGTGTGGGTCAAGGAGTTCGCCGCGATCGTGCGGCCGTACCTGGAGGAGATCCCGGACGAGGTGTTCGAGCGGGTCGACCCGCTGGACCGGGTCTGCTGCCAGCTCATCCTGGACGACCGGACCGAGGACCTGCGGGTCGCGGCCGCCTCGCTGACCGGGCCGCGGGCCGCGCCCCGGGCGGCGGTGCAGCTCGACGGGCGCACGTACTGGGGCACGGCGGTCTCCCCCCGCCTGGACATCACCGCGCTGCGGCTGGCCGAGCTGCCCTTCAGCGCCTCCAGGCTGCGGCACGAGGTCGCCGCCCTGTCCTCGGACGGCGAGCGGGTGCGGATGACCGTGCGCACGTACGACCCGTTCGGCGCGCTGCCGGTGGACTGGACGGCGTTCCTGCTGCTCGGCAGGGAACGCGTGCCGATCAGGCCCGAGCCGTCGGGCGAGGGCGGGTACGTCACCCACGTCACGTTCACGCCCAGCGGCAGGTGCGAGCCGCGCATCGGCTTCACCAGGACCTCCGACGGGCACACCACCACCGACCGGATCATCGCCGACCCGCGCACCGAGCCGATCGAGCTGCCCGGGTGCACGCTCAGGGCCGAGGGGTACGCCGCGTACCTGTGCGTGCGGCCCGACCCCGCTCCCCGGGTGTTGTGGCGGCGGGTCAGGCGGCGGCTGATGAAGCGGGTCAGCACGCCGGCGAACAAGCTGCGCGCGTACAAGGTGCTGATCAGGGTGCTGCCGAGGCGCCGGAACCTGGCGCTGTTCGAGTCGGACGTGGGCAAGGGGTACAGCGGCAGCCCCCGCGCCATCTACGAGGAGATCCGGCGGCGCGGCCTGCCCATCGAGGCCGTCTGGTCGGTGGCCAGGGGGCGCGGGAACTTCCCCGCCGACGCCCGGCTCGTGCGCCGGGGAAGCTGGCGCTACGTCTACACCATGGCCAGGGCCGGGATCTGGGTCGACAGCCACGGCTTCCCGCTGGACTACCCCAAGCCGCGCGGCACCCGCTACCTGCAGACCTGGCACGGGCAGGGGATCAAGTCGATCGGGTTCGACGCGCCGGACCTGCGCGGCGACTTCGACGGGCCGCGCGCGCGATGGCGGGCCGCCGTGGCGCGATGGGACGCGCTGGTGTCGCCGAGCGAGGAGTTCTCGCGGGTGTTCCTGCCGTCGAACGGGTACTCGGGCAAGGTGTACCGGTGCGGGACGCCGCGGTGCGACGCGCTCGTCCAGGCCCGGCCGTCCGACGACGTGCGGCGGCGGCTGGAGGTGCCCCCCGGGCGCCAGGTCCTGCTCTACGCGCCCACCTACCGGGACCGCGCGAAGCACAGCGGCAGGTCCGTGCGGGTGGACCTGGAGCTGCTGGCCGAGGAGCTGGCCGACGACTGGGTGGTCGTCCTGCGCACGCATCCGGTCGAGCGGTACAGCCCGCCCGAGCATCTGCGGCACTTCGTCCGCGACGCCGGGTCCTACCCCGACATCAACGAGCTGATGCTGGCCTCGGACGCGCTGCTGACCGACTACTCCTCCGTCATGTGCGACTACGCCCTGACGGGCAAGCCGATGATCTTCTTCATCGACGACTGGGACGACTACCGGCTCTCCGAACGCGGCGTCTATCACGACCTGCCCGCCATCGCGCCGGGCCCGTGCCTGACCACGAGCGAGGACCTGGTGGCGGTGCTGCGCGCGCTGCCCGCCGTGCACGAGGCGTACGCCGAGCGCTACGCGGCCTTCCACCGCCTGTGGTGCGCCGACGAGCACGGGGACGCGGCGGCCAGGATCGTCTCCGACTTCTTCGAGGAGGCCGTGCGATGACCGTCGTGTTCACCTGCCTGGACGCCGACACGCTCGGCGGCGTCCAGCAGGTCACCCACACCCTCGCCCAGGGGCTGGCGCGGCGCGGCCACGAGGTGCACGTGATCGGGCTGCAGCGGGCCGCCGCGCCGTTCCGGTACGTGGACCGGCCGCTCTACCACCACCACGTCGTCGGCGGCCGGCCGGCGGCGGGCGCTCTGGCGCGCAGGCGGGCCGACCGGCGGCTCAGGGCGCTGCTCGGGGAGATCGGGCCCGGCTACGCGGTCATGACCTCGCCGTCCGTGGTGGCCAGGGCCGCGCGGCTGCTGCCCGGCTCCCTGCGGCCGATCGGGCAGTACCACGGGTCCTACGACCACGCTCGCGACTGCTGGCACCTGGCCTCGATCAGGCGCCACTACCCGGGCCTCGACCAGGCGGTCTTCCTGAGCGAGGACGACGCCCGGCTGTTCTCGGAGCACGCGCTGCTGCCCAACGCCAGCGCGCTGCCGAACCCGCTGGCCGCCTGGCCCGCGGAGATGTCCGTGCTGGAGTCGCCCCGGGTGCTGGGGGTGGGGCGGCTGGAGGCCGTCAAGCGCTTCGACCGGCTGATCACCGCGTTCGCCCGGTCGGGCGCGCCCGAGCCGTGGGAGCTGCACCTCATCGGGGACGGCGGCGAGCTCGAACGGCTGCGCGCGCACGCCCGCTCGCAGGGGGTGGCGGATCGGGTGGTGTTCCGGGGGCGGGTGCCGGCCGCCGACCTGCCCGCCGAGTACCTCCGCGCCTCCGTGCTGGGGCTGACCAGCGAGTACGAGGGGTTGCCCGTGGTGCTGCTGGAGTCGGCGGCGCACGGGGTGCCCGCCGTGGCCTTCGACGTGTCGGGGGGCGTGCGGTCGGCGGGGCCCGTGCTGGTCCCGCCGGGGGACGTGGACGCGTTCGCGGTGGAGCTGGGGCGGCTGGTGGACGACGAGGAGGAGCGGCGCCGGCTGGGCGCCGACGCCCGCGCCCGCGTCGAGGCCTTCCGCCTGGGGCACGTGCTGGACCGCTGGGAGTCGCTGTTCGCGCACATCGAGCGCTGACCGCTGTTCGCGCCATCGAGCGCTGACCGCTGTTCGCGCACGTCGAGCGCCGACTCCCAGCGCCGCCCGTCAGACGGGTTCGGTGAGCTCCCTGCGCTGCTGCGGGACACCGGCCAGCGACCGCTGGCGGGTGGTGAGCAGCGCGGCGACCGGGCTCGGCTCGCGGAGCCGGTTGAAGCGGTCACGCATGCTCTTGCGCATGCGCGACGCCTTGCGCTTCTGCATCGTCTTCTGGCACGCCACCACGTGCTCCTTGGACGGCTTGGGCACCCCGCTCAGCTCGTAGCCCATGGACTCCAGCCGATCCCCCAGCATGTGCTCGCACAGCGCGATCTCCCAGTCGTCGAGCCGGTTCGCCCAGCTCCCGACACGGCTGCGGGTGACCTCGCGGTGCGTGTTGCTGTGCCAGACCTTGTGCTGCGGCACCGCCACGCTGGCCGCCTCGCGCGGCGAGATCATGGCCGGCGAGAAGTCCTCCTCCAGGAAGTGGCAGAGCTTCTTCAGCTCGGTCATCGGGTCGTCCGTGAGGTCCTCGTAGCGCAGCTCGTAGTAGGTGTCCGAGGCCAGCGTGCGCTTCAGCCTGCCGCCCGCGTCGATGGCCTCCGCCCAGGTGGAGACGGCGTGGAAGGAGTCCAGGGTGTACCAGGGCATCTCCTTCAGCGAGGCCACGCAGTCGCGGCCGTCCCTGATGAGGTGGATGAACTGGGCGTCGGGGAAGAGCCGCAGGAGGAGGTCCACCTGCTTGACGTAGCTGGGCCGCTTGTCGCCCCAGCGGGCCTTGTCGAAGCGGTCGGCGTACATGCGGAAGGCGGTGCCGATGACCGAGCCGAGCGAGCCGGGGCCCTCGATGGACTGCCGGACGAACTCGTTCTTGTCGATCTTGAGCTCGCGGAACTTGGTGCTGCGGTCGGTCGCGATCCACTCCGCCAGGGCGCGGCGCCGCTGGGCGACCCGGAGGTCGCCCCACGTGCGGCGGCGGTAATAAGCGGGAACGAGGAAGCGCGTCTCCGGAGGCACCGCCAGACGGGGGTGCGAGTGGAGCATGAGCTGGAGCATCGTGGTGCCGGACCGCGGACATCCGATGACGAAGACTGGTCGGTCGGACATGTCGTACTAACCCCCGAAAATCTAGACGAGAACGTGCTCTCGGCTCTCCTGAGGCGAGCCCGCGCCGTGCCTGCGCGTGAAGAGCCACATCCGGTAGACAAGGAAGACCTCGTTGGCGAGCAGCAGGAGCCCCGACAGCGCGGCGAGCGGGATCAGCGCCCATGCCCCCGCTATGGGCGCGATCACGAACACCGCCGCGTGGAACTCGATGCCGCTCACCAGGTGCGATCGCACGCGGTGCCGGGCCAGGAACCTGTTGAGCCGCCTGAAGAGCCGGAAGAAGGCGCGCGGCCGGGAGGTCCGCCCCAGCCCCGCCCGCTCGGACTCCTGACCGGGAAGGGGATCCGGCCCGGTGAGAGGGTCCGGGTGAAGCAGGGGATCCGGGCCGAGAAGGGGATCCGGGCCCAGGAGAGGATCCGGGCCCAGGAGAGGATCCGCATCCGCCAGGAGATCCGGCTCCTGACGCTCCTCCCTGACCGCCTCGCGCACGCGCTTCATCTGCGGCGCGTTGACGTACCTGAACAGGTCCAGGACCGCCACCGCCGCGCCGAGCACGACGTAGCTCACATCGCCGGTCAGCGCGTACTGCCCGTAGGCCAGGCCCCCCGCGCACAGCACCACCCTGATGCGATCGCCCACGTAGTCGAGCCAGAGACCGAACGGCGTCCCGGTGCCCTTGAGCCGGGCGATTTTGCCGTCCACGCAGTCGATCATGAAGCTCAGATAGAAGAAGCCTGCGCCTGCTATGAGGTGGTTCGCCGCGAAACAGGCGGCCGACACCATGCCGAGGACCAGTGAGAGCACCGTTAGTCCGTTGGGTGTCATCCGGGTGCGGTTGGCGACGGGAAGTGCGACCCGGCAGGCGACCGGGTCCACGAAATACACGGTCCACCAGGAGTCTCTCCGCTTGCGTGTCTCGTAGACGTCATCCAGCGAATAGGTCCTCATGCCTCCCAGCATGACCACGCGACGCGCCGGAACGATTACTGTCTGGAACTACTGGGGGATGTCCATGCCGCTTCTTGACCAACCCGGCACGGAGAACCGCCACACGGCGCCGCCCGTGGCGTCCCTGCACCAGTTCTTGAGGACGAGCCCGCGCATCTCGGCCCGCACCTGGAGCTTCCAGGGGCCGCCGCCCTCCAGCCGGTGCGGATCGACGGCGGCCACGACGCCGTAGCGGCCGCGACGCCGCGTCTCCAGGGGGACCCGGCGACGGCCGTCGCTGAGCCACAGGCCGACCTTGGGGACCTTGCGATCGACGCGGTGGATGCCCACGTACGCGCGCAGGCGGTACTCGGCGCCGGTCCACTCGCACGACTCGACCCTGGCGATCAGCTTGAGCTCCTCGCGGGCGTCGAACACCTCGTCGGGGATGCGCAGGCGGCGGTCGCGGAAGAAGGGGTAGTCGCCGTACCAGTTGGTGGTGCGCATCCCGCGCGGCACCACGCGCGTGACGTCCTCGCGCCCGCGCCGGAACTCGCGCACCGTGCGCAGCTCCGCGAGCAGGCCGCGCCTGAGCAGGTGCAGCTCCAGGCGGCGCAGCGACGGCGCGGAGCCCAGCACGTGCGGCCCCAGCGCGGCCAGCCACTCGTGCGCCAGCTCCAGCAGCGGCCCCGGATCCCCCTCGCAGTGCTCCAGCGCCTGGAACAGGAAGACGGTGTCCTTCTCCAGCACGAGCGCGTCGAAGCCGTCGAGCAGCTCGGGCGCCCGGTCGTCCAGGAAGGCGCGCACCGAGCGGATGGCCGCCAGCCGCTCGCCCAGGTTGGGCAGCTCGGAGCGGCGCTGGGTGATCGAGGTCTCCCCCTCCTCGCGCTTGCGCCAGTGGTAGACGACCTCGCCCACCATGTCCACGCTGGTCGCGAGCACGTGGGCCTGCATGGCGACCGGCACGTCCTCGTAGATGCCCGAGGGGAACGCCAGGCCGGCGCGCTCCCAGAAGTCGCGCCGGTAGACC
This sequence comes from Nonomuraea thailandensis, assembly GCF_024172165.1. Lineage (GTDB taxonomy): Bacteria > Actinomycetota > Actinomycetes > Streptosporangiales > Streptosporangiaceae > Nonomuraea > Nonomuraea thailandensis. Next base: position 9,052,051 of record NZ_JAMZEB010000002.1, read on the forward strand.
TTGTTCCACACCGTGCGGTCCCTGACCAGCACCTGCTTGTCGGTGATGTGCGTGCACAGCTGCGGGCGCCTGAACACCTTCTCGTGCAGGATCGACTCCTCCAGCTCGCCGTCCAGCAGCCGCCGCACCGCGCCGCACGCCAGGTCGGAGCCGGTCTCGGAGAGCCTGCCGACGAGCAGCTCGTACGCCTCGGGCGGCACCACGTCGTCACCGTCGGCGAAGGCCAGGTACGAGCCCCGCGCCTGCCTGATCCCCTGGTTGCGGGCCGGCCCCGGCCCCAGGTTGCGCTGGCCGATCAGCACGAAGCGGTCGTCCCTGGCCACGAAGTCCTCGGCGATGCGCCGGCTGCCGTCCACGGAGCCGTCGTCCACCAGCACCACCTCCAGGTCCTCCAGGGTCTGGGCGGCCAGTGACTTCAGGCACTCGGCGAGGTACGGCTCCACGTTGTAGATCGGGACGATGACGCTGAGCAGGGGGATCATGCCGGATTCGCTCCTTGGCTCGGTACCGGTTCGAGGGCAGCATGCCTCGGTGGCCGACCGGATTCCGTGTCCGATGACTGTCCCTGATGAGCTCTTTACCGGACGCGTAATCCGCTACGTTGTGCAAGAGATCAATGACAAAGAGTAAGGGGGCCGACGGTGTTGAGGGAGGTCCAGGGCGATGACCTGGCGGACATGCGCCGTTGGCGCAACCATCCGCGCGTGCGCGCCGCCAGCTTCACCACGCACGAGATCACGGAGGACGAGCATCTGCGCTGGTGGGCGGCCGTCCGCACCGACCCCGGCAGGCGGGTCCTGATCTACGACCACCACGGCGTCGCCACGGGGGTGGTGACCTACTCCGACCTCACGCCCGAGAGCGCCACCTGGGGTTACTACCTCGACCTGGCCACGCTGGAGCGGCAGGGCAGCCTGCTGCGGGCCTGGATCGGGCTGGAGCGGGCGGCTGTGGGGCACGCCTTCGGCCCGCTCGGGCTGCGCAGGCTGCGCGGCGAGGTGCTCGACGGCAACGAGCCGGTCATGCGGCTGCACAGGCGGTTCGGGTTCGTCGAGGTGGGCCGGCGCAAGCAGGTCGTGGACGGGGTGACGCGCGACGCCGTGACCTTCGAGATCAGGAAGGAAGAAGGATGATCTCCATCGGAGGACGGGCGATCGGGCCGGGACATCCGCCGTTCGTCGTGGCCGAGCTGTCCGGCAACCACAACGGCGACCTGGAGCGGGCGCTGGCCATCGTGGACGCGGTGGCCGACGCGGGGGCGCACGCGCTGAAGCTGCAGACGTACACGCCCGACACGCTGACCATCGACTGCGACGCCCCGCCGTTCCGGCTGGGCGAGGAGCACGAGCTGTGGGGCGGGGAGAGCCTCTACCGGCTCTTCGAGCGGGCGCACACGCCGTGGGCGTGGCACGAGCCGATCTTCGCGCGGGCGCGGGAGCGGGGGCTGGCGGCGTTCTCGGCGCCGTTCGACCCGACGGCGGTCGAGCTGCTGGAGAAGCTGGGCGTGCCGGCGTACAAGATCGCCTCTTCGGAGATCGTGGACCTGCCGCTGATCCGGCTGGCGGCCGGCACGGGCAAGCCGCTGATCATCTCCACCGGGATGGCCACCGTCTCCGAGATCGAGGCGGCGGTGTCGGCGGCCCGGGGGGCCGGGTGCACGCAGCTCGCCGTGCTGTCGTGCACGGCGTCCTACCCCGCCAGCCCGTCGGAGAGCAACCTGCGCGCGCTGCCGCTGCTGGCCGCGATCACGGGCGAGGTCGTGGGGCTGTCCGACCACACGCCCGGGCTCGGCGCCGCGCTGGCGGCGGTGGCGCTGGGAGCCTGTGTGATCGAGAAGCACGTCACCCTGTCACGGGCCGACGGCGGGGTGGACTCGGCCTTCTCGCTGGAGCCGGCCGAGCTGGCGGCACTGGTGGTGGAGAGCGAGCGGGCCTGGGAGTCGCTGGGCGAGGTGGCGATCGGGCCGCGGCCGTCCGAGCGGGAGGGGCTGCGCTTCCGCCGCTCTCTGTACGTGGTGCGCGACGTGAGCGCGGGCGAGCCCGTGACGCCGGAGAACGTCCGCTCGATCCGGCCCGCCGGCGGCCTGCCTCCCGACTCCGCCGCGACGGTCATGGGGCGGCGGTTCACCCGCGACGTCCCCTTCGGCACGCCGCTGACCTGGGATCTGATCTAGCAGATCCCGAGCAGGGCGTCGGCGACGCGTTCGCGGCCCCTGCCGTCCACCAGGCCGCTCCCCCGACGGCCGTGCTCCTCGCGGGCGGCGGGGTCGGCGAGCAGGCGGGCCAGCAGGCCGGTCGCCGCCGGGTCCGCCGCGCGCCCGAGCCCGGCCGCCGCGCCCCTGCCCACCAGCTCCTCGTAGCCGATGAGCTGGTTGTCGGCGACCCAGGTCAGCGCCGTCGGGACGCCCAGGTAGAGCAGCTCCCAGACGGCCGATCCGGCCGCCGTGACGACCAGGTCGGCCGCGGCCATCAGCTCGGGCAGCCGGTCCGTCGGCGGGATGACGGTGATCGGCCCGCCCGCCTCGAACGGGGCCGGGCTGACGACCGTGCCGAGGAAGGGCCGCCCGGTGGCGTTGAGCGCCCGCGCCCACGCCGGGGCGACGCCGCCGCTGTCCGTGCCGCCGAAGAAGCACAGCACCCTGGGCACCGTGCTCCCGCCCGGGGCCGCCCTGGTGCGCCGGCGCACGCTGTCGCGCAGCAGCGCGTACCGGGCTCCGGCCAGCCGCCTGGCGGGCAGCGGGAAGGGCCGCCGCTCGGCGCCGAGGTTCTGGTCGAGGTAGAGGTCGGCCTCCTGGCCGAGCGGATCGCCGTCGATCAGGGCCAGCACCGCGAACCGGGCCTCGCGCAGCACCGCCCCGGTCCGCGCGGGCAGGTCGTAGGAGTCGAGCACCACGGCGTCCAGGCGCAGCTCGCAGGCCAGCGCGGCCAGCCTGTCGGGCTCGCGCGGCGCCGGCACCAGCGGGAAGCCGCGCTCGCGGAGCTGCGCCCGCGCCCACGCCGAGCCGCAGATCTCGCCGAGGAAGACCACCCCGGCGCCCCGCGCGCACAGCTCCTCGGCCAGTGCCACGCAGCGCACCAGATGCCCGACCCCGCTCCTCACCCCGGCATCGCAGCGCAGGCCCACCCGCGCGGGGCGTGCCGGGCCGGTCACGCGTCCTGCAGGGCCTTCTGCCGCACGTGCGCGTTGAGCCCGCACACCTCGGGCCGCTCGCGCAGCCAGCCCACCAGGGTCCTGACCGGCACGCACCGGTCGCCCAGCTCGGCCACCACCGCCGAGATGAGCCGCCAGTCGTCCTCGGTGTCGAGCGTGACCCGCAGGTCGTCGGCGGCGGGCCGGTAGGCGAGCCCGAGCAGCCGCGCCTCGCCCGGCTGCTCGTAGAGGTAGGAGGTGACGTGCGTGCGGTGGTAGCCGGTGGCCTCGGCGTCGGCGCGGGCGAAGGCTGCGCGGCTCGCTAGCTCCACGTCGACACCGCGCGGCAGCGTACGCGCCAAACTGGTGCTCAGGTAGTCGAGCCCGGGCACGGCGCGGAAGACCAGCGCCGCCTCCCTGATCACCTCCGGGTCCAGCAGCGGGCAGTCGGCGGTGAACCGCATGACGGCGTCCCACCGCCGCCCCGCCAGCGCCTGCGCGAACCGGGTCAGCACGTCGTCGACGGGCCCCCGGTGGCAGGCGACGCCCAGCCGGTGGCACTCGGCCACGACCGCGTCGTCGGCCGGCTCGGTGGTGGTGGCCACGACGAGGTCGTCCAGCGCTCCCGCTTCACGCGCGGCGCGGACCACCCAGCCCAGCACAGAGCGGCCGCCCAGCTCTCGCAGCACCTTTCCGGGTAGACGGGTTGAGCCCATACGGGCCTGAACAATTCCGACAATACGCACCGAAGCCCCATTCCCCCGTGTGACAGCGCGTGATTATCCGATCGCGCTATGCTACCGCCTGCCACGACGACTACAGCGCGTAAAGCGCGAATCCAGGGGGCCACGTGAGCATTCTCAGTGGATCGTCGATTCTGATCACCGGAGGAACGGGGTCCTTCGGCAAGGCGTTCATCCGCCACGCGCTCGACTCACTCGCGGTCCGGCGCCTGGTGGTCTTCTCCCGCGACGAGCTCAAGCAGTACGAGGCCAGGCAGCTCTTCGGCGACGACGAGCGGCTGCGCTGGTTCATCGGCGACATCCGCGACCGCGACCGGCTCACCCGCGCCATGCACGGCGTCGACCACGTCGTGCACGCCGCCGCGCTCAAGCAGGTCGACACCGCCGAGTACAACCCGTTCGAGTACGTCCGCACCAACGTGGCCGGCTCGCAGAACGTCGTGGAGGCCGCCATCGACTGCGGCGTGCGCAAGGTCGTCGCGCTCTCCACCGACAAGGCGTCCAGCCCGATCAACCTCTACGGCGCCACGAAGCTGGTCGCCGACAAGCTCTTCGTCTCGGCCAACCACTACGCCGCCGCCCACGAGACCCGCTTCTCCGTGGTCCGCTACGGCAACGTCGTCGGCAGCAGGGGCTCGGTGATCCCCCTGTTCCAGCGGCTCGCGCAGCAGGGCAGCAGCCTGCCGATCACCGACAAGCGCATGACCAGGTTCTGGATCACGCTGGAGCAGGCGGTCAGGTTCGTGGTCGACTCCTTCGACCTCATGCAGGGCGGCGAGCTGTACGTGCCGCGCATCCCCAGCATGCGCATCACCGACCTGGCCGAGGCGCTGGCCCCCAGCAGCTCGATCTACGAGATCGGCGTCCGGCCCGGCGAGAAGCTGCACGAGGAGATGATCGGCCCCGACGACGGCCGCAGGACGCTGCGCCTGGAAGACCGCTTCGTCGTCCAGCCCACGATCGCGACCTGGGGTTACGCGCCACCGCACACCGGCGAGCTGCTGCCGGAGGGCTTCTCCTACCGCTCCGACACCAACGAGCAGTGGCTGTCGGTCGACGACCTGCGCGACATGGTGGCCGGCTGATGCTGCCCTACGGCCGGCAGTCGATCGCGGAGTCCGACGTCGAGGCCGTCGCCGAGGTGCTGCGCGGCGACTGGCTGACGACCGGGCCCGCGGTCGGCCGGTTCGAGGCCGAGCTGGCCCGCTGGACGGGCGGCGTGCCGTGCGTGTCGGTCACGTCGGGCACCGCGGCGCTGCACGTCGCCTACGTGGCGGCCGGGGTCGGAGCGGGCGACGAGGTGGTCACCTCGCCGCTGACGTTCGTGGCCACGGCCGCCACGGCCGCCCTCCTCGGCGCCCGGGTGCGCTTCGCCGACGTGCGGCCCGACACCGGCAACCTCGACCCCGACGCCGCCGCCGCGCTGGTCACCTCCAGGACCCGGGCCGTCACGGCGGTCGACTACGCCGGCCATCCCGCCGACTACGACGAGCTGCGGCAGGTCGCCTCCGAGGCCGGAGCCGTGCTCGTGGCCGACGCCGCCCACTCGATCGGGTCGGCGTACAAGGACCGGCAGGTGGGCTCGCTGGCCGACCTGACCACGTTCTCGTTCTTCCCGACCAAGACCGTGACGACGGCGGAGGGCGGCGCCGTGGCGGCGGCCGACCCCGAGTTGCTGCGGCGGGCCGCCCGGTTCCGGAACCACGGCCTGGTCAGGGAGCCCGCCGAGCAGCGCCACCCCGGCGAGGGCGGCTGGCACCAGGAGGTGCACGCGTTCGGGCTCAACTACCGGCTGCCCGACGTGCTGTGCGCGCTCGGCGTCAGCCAGTTGCGCAGGCTGGAGCGCTTCCGCGAGCGGCGGGCCGAGCTCGTCGAGCGGTACGACGCGATGCTGCGCCACGTGCCCGGGCTGACGCTGCCGGCCCAGCGCGCGTACGTGCGGCCGAGCTGGCACCTCTACCCGGTCAGGGTCGGTGACGGGCGGCGGCGCGAGGTGTACGAGCGCATGCGGGCCGCCGGTATAGGGGTGCAGGTCAACTACGTGCCGGCCTACTGGCACCCGGTGTTCGAGGACCTCGGCTACCGGCGCGGCCTGTGCCCCCACGCCGAGGCGTACTACGCGCAGGAGCTGTCGCTGCCGCTGTTCCCCGGCCTGACCGACGCCCAGCAGGAGCACGTCGTGGAGACGCTGGCCGGCATCCTGCGGTAGCTAGCGCTCGGCCAGCAGCAGGCAGCCGTCCTCGCCGCGGTCGATCAGGAAGCGCCGCTCGTCCACCGTCGCGACCGCCCGCTGCCTCGTACGCACGAGGGGCCGGATGGCGGTGCCCTGGTCGATCACCACCTCCCACCACGACTCGTGCCCCACGCGCTCGTCGATGTCGGCCAGCGGCACCCGCGCGTGGAAGTCCTGCCCGGCCAGCGCCACGGGGAAGTACATCTCCTCGCCGTCGCTCCTGCGCTGCAGCCGCAGCACCGGCTCGCCGTCCCCCACGTCGGTCATCTCCCCCGAGAAGATCAGCTCGCCGTCGTCCACGCGGTACTCGCCGATGACCGCGTTGGCCGTGCGCAGCCGCACGCCCCAGGCGCCCTTCGCGTTGCGCGCCGGCACCAGCCACACCCCGGACTTCCGCCGCGGCACCGGGATCAGCGGCGGCAGCCAGCGCGGCCCCGCCACCCGCCCGTCCAGCCGCAGGCCGTGCCCTCTGAGCTGCACCTTCAGGTCCCAGTGGCCGTGCCGGGCGAGCTGACCGCGCGACAGGGCGCCGGGGTCGAAGGCGAACCTGAAGGGGAACGCGTGCTCCGGCAGCCGCCCCCCGTCCTCCTGCTCGACGCTCTCCCAGACGGGCACGCTCTCCTCGTCGGACAGCGGCACCACGTCGCCGGTCCCCCGCTCCTGCATCCACGTGCGCACCCGCACCCGGCGCAGCTCCCCCACGTCGAACCGGCCCACGGCCACCCGTCCCGAGCCGTGCAGCACGCCGTCGCTCCAGTCGACGCTCACCAGCCTGGTCTGCAACGCCAGCTCCCCGGAGACCTCGGAGAGCTGCTCCGGCATCGCCGGGTGGCGGCCGTACCAGCGCTTGCGCAGCAGCCCGACCGAGCCGATCCTGGGCCGCAGCCGCCCGTCCTCCGCCTGCGCGTGGATGCCCGCCAGCTCGCCGAGGCGGCGCTCGTGCAGCAGGTGCACCAGGAGCCGCTGCTCGAACGGCAGGCTCTGCCAGGCCTCGCGCGACACGCCGTCGAGGTAGCGCACCGCCAGGTCCACCAGGTCGGGGTCGGCCGAGCCGCCCATCGCGGCCAGCGCCTCCACGGCGACGGCCATGTCGATGTCCAGCGTGTCGCGGTCGAAGTCGGGCTTGAGCTTCGGCGCGCCGGCGGCCAGCAGGCCGGCGGTCTGCAGCACCGACAGCAGCCGGTCGCGCAGGTTTCCCGGCTCCAGGCGGCGCTGGGTGATGGAGGCGTCCGGCTCGTCGCGGTGGCGCCAGTGGTAGACGACCCTGGCCAGCACGTCCACCGAGCGGGCGCCGATGTGGGCGGCCATGGCCACGGGCTGGTCCTCGTACATGCGCTCGGGGAAGCTCAGGCCCAGGGCGTCCCAGAAGGAGCGGCGGTAGACCTTGTTCCACAACATGCGGTCACGGATCAGCAGCGGGTGGCGGGTGATGTGGGTGCGCCTGGCGGGCCTGGCGAACGCCTCCCGGTGCGCCCACGACGGGACGAGCAGGTTGCGGTAGAGGCGCATGACGTTGCCGCAGGCCAGGTCGGAGCCGGAGTCCTCCAGCGACGACACCAGGCGCTTGAACGCGTCGCGCGGGACGGTGTCGTCTCCGTCCACGAACGCGAGGTACTCGCCGCTCGCGTGGCGCACCCCGACGTTGCGGGCGTGACCCACCCCATGGTTGTCCTGCCTGATGAGGGTGATGCGCGGGTCGTCCTCGATCGCGGACTCGACGACGGCCGCACCCTGGTCGGCGCTGCCGTCGTCCACGCAGATCACCTCCAGCTCCTCCAGCGTCTGGGCCGCTATGGAGTCAAGGCAGGGTCCGATGTACTTCTCGACGTTGTGGAACGGGACGATCACCGAAAGAACCGGCACATGCACTCCTCATCGTTTCCTCAGCTCGTTTCCTCAGCCCGACAGCAGGCGGATGACGCGGCGGGCGACCTTGCGGGGGCGGGCCAGGCGGCGGGAGAGGCGGTAGCCGAGCGTCCGGCGGTAGGCGGTGGCCTTGCGCTGGGTCCTGCGCAGCTTGGCCTTGGCCCGCACCAGCTCGCGCTCGCGGTAGGAGAGCTTGGTCTCCAGGCGGGAGATCCTCGCCAGGGCGGCGGTGAGCTGGTCGGCCAGGCGGTCGCGGGCGCCCAGCAGGTCGCGGTACGTCGGGGCGTGCTCGGCCAGCTCGGCGGGCTGGCCCAGCTCGGCGTCCAGCTTGCGGGCCCGGTCGAGGTCGCCCGCGTCGCAGGGCCGCCCGGCCATGCCGCACAGCGTCAGCGTGAGCTGCTCGGCCTCCAGCGGCCACGGCCAGGGATGGTGGTGCCCCGCCGCCAGCAGCCTGACCGCGAACCGCCACAGGATCCGGCACAGCACGACCCGCGGCCCCGGCGGCACGGCCGGCCCCACGGGCGGGTTGACCGCGGCGAACCGCTCGCCGTCGTAGACCAGGCTGTCGGTCGCCGCCGACACGTCGCCGCCCGACTCCAGCCAGCCTGCCAGCCCGGCGAGCACCTCGCGCACGGTCCTGACGTCCTCGCGGGCGCACGCCTCGACGAGGATCTCCTCGACCACCCGGCCCGCCGGGATCGGCCGCTCCTGGCCGCCGGGCAGGCGCCTGGTGCCGGCGGCGGTGAGCTCGTACAGGGCCGGGCCCTCCTCGATGAGGCCCAGCGGCAGCTCCACCGCCCGCGGCTGACCGTCGGGGCGGGGCGTCCTGGTGGCCACGACCAGCCACAGCGGGGCCAGCTCCTCCCCCAGGCGGTGCCTGAACACCAGCCGGGACAGCCGCAGCGGGTCGGCCACCAGCATCCGGTCGCCGTCCCTGGCGCTCAGCGGGAACGTCAGCGCCTCGGGCAGCTCGAACGCCAGCGCCTCCCTGGACAGCAGCGACCGCGGGGCCCGCCGGTCGGGGTAGGCCGCGTAACAGCGTTGCAGGCTCAGCCCCGCCGATTCGAGGCCCAGGTCGAGCGCCTCGGGGCCGCTGGGGTAGCTCGGGTCGAAGCCGTGCGGCGCCCACTGGTCGTCGGCGCACTCACGGTCGGCCGGCCTGGCCTCGATGAAGCGGTCCACGCCCAGGTCGTTGCGTACGCCGAGGACCAGCCTGCCGCCGGGTGCGACGAGGTCGGCCAGGGCGCCCAGCGACTCGCTCCAGGCCGCGGCCGGCGCCTCGGCCGAGTGGGTGCGCAGCAGCCCGTCCATCGCCAGCACCAGGTCGTACGGCTCCTCCGCGTCCAGCAGCTCCAGCCGGCCGCAGAACACCTCCAGCTCGGGGTGCCGGGCCCCCAGCGCGCAGGCGTCAGGGTAGGAGCGCAGCAGCGCGGCGGCCGACGGGGCGCGCGCGACCACGTCGTCCACCAGCGTGCGCGGATGCGGGCCGACCAGCAGCACCCGCCCGCTCTCCGGGACCGTCCGCCTGATCAGCTCCAGCGCCGCGCCCCGCCACTCGGTGACGCCGCCCATCGCGGCCATGTCCGACCACAGCAGCATCTCCCCGCCGATCAACCGGACGTTCTCGGGCGCCTCGTCGCTCGTCGGGGCCTTCATGCGGTGCGCACCCGCTTCCATCCGAACATCTGCCGTAGCTCCTCCGGTGTCGCCTGATACTCGAATCCCAGCTCGCGCCGCGCCACCTCCGCCGCCACCCCGGGATCGACGTGCGTGCCGTGCAGCTCCGGCCAGAGCCGTCTGCGGCGGGCCGTGCCGCCGTACTCGGGGCGTTCGTCCTCGAACTGCATCGGATCGCCGTACACGGCCACCTCGCAGCCCACCGAGGCGCCGTAGAACAGCGCGCTGCCGAGCCGGTTGGAGGCCACCCTGCGGTGGCGCCGCAACTCGACGAGCTGCTTGCGCAGGAAGTCGCGGCCCTTTCCCTCCCAGCGGGATCCACGCTCGCCATGGCAGATGACCCGGAAACCCCTCGATTCATACGAACGTCGAATGTCCGGATTTGCATATTCAAGCCAATAAAGACAGACCGTTACAGGGCCAATCTCGACATCTCGGATTTCATCGGCAAGTCGGGCGTGGTCGCCGCTGACGGAATGTTTTTCCCATCCATGAAAGGGATACCAGATCGTACCCTTGCGTTCAGGCAGCACGCCGAGCGCCGGCTCCAGGTGAAGGAGATAGATCCAGGGGGCGCCGATCAGGTAGTGGCCCCTGCGGCCCATCGACCAGCCCCTGCGCCGCAACACGTCCGACCAGACGAAGCGGGGGTATCCGGGGCTGCACCAGTGGTCGTTCGGGGGAAATCCGTGCAGATAGTTCCATCCGTGCTGAAGGAAGCCCTGGATGCGTTTCGGCGCCTCGTCCGTCAGGCCACAGTACGCGCCGAGTATGCGGGAGTGCCCGTACCAGTGATTGGATTCGTCCATCATTCCCCCCGTACGGTTGCCGTGGTCCCATCCGACATTCCCAGCCCTCCTCGGGGGTCACGCCTCGTTATACGGTTCCATTACTCAGGACGGGGGCTTGGTTTTTCCTTGGCGGGCGAATGCCGCTACACTTCGTCATGGCTTGAGGACAGAGAGTGAGTGATCATGAGTCATCTCGATCGCCTGCGGGCCGTCTTCCGCATGGCGCTCAACCTTCCGCCCGACACCGACGTCGACGGCCTCGAATACCGCGCCATCCCGCAGTGGGACTCCCTTGCGCACATGGCGCTGATCGCGGCGATGGAGGACGAGTTCTCCGTCATGATCGACACCGACGAAATGATCGACATGAGCTCGTTCGCCAAGGCGGCCGAGCTGCTGGAGAAGCATGGCATCGGCGCGGCCGCCCTCTGACGACACCCGCTCCGCTGCCCCCTGGCCCAGGGTCGCGCTGGTCACGGGCTCGACGAGGGGCATCGGCCGGGCCGTGGCCGCCACGCTGGCGGCCTGCGGTCACACGGTCGTGGTGCACGGGCGCGACGAGGAGCGGGCCGCCAAGGCGGCGGCCGAGATCGCGGCCGAGACCGGCGGCGTGGCCGACTCCGTCGCCGGCGACGTGGGAGATCTGGCGCAGGTGTCCGCCACGATGCGGCGCATCTACGAGCGGCACGGGCGGCTCGACGGGCTCGTGGTCAACGCGGGCGTGCACGAGGCGGGCCTGCTCGGCATGACGGGGCAGGCCGCCATCGAGCGCCTCTTCCAGGTCAACGCCGTCGGCGCGACGCACACCCTGCAGGCGGCGCTCCGGCTGCTGCGGCGGGGCACGTCACCGGCCGTGGTGCTGATGGCCTCGATCATGGGGCGCGCGGGCGGGCCGGGGCAGGCGGTGTACTCCGCGACGAAGGCGGCGGTGCTCGGTCTCACCTCGGCCGCGGCCAAGGAGCTCGGGCCGTCCGGGGTCAGGGTCAACGCCGTGGCCCCCGGTTACATCCGCACCGACCTGCTGGCCACCCTCGACGACGGCGCCCGCGCCGGCGTGGTCGCGGCGACCCCGCTCGGCCGGCTCGGCGAGCCGGGCGACGTGGCGGCGGCCGTGGCGTTCCTGCTGTCGCCGCAGGCGGGGTTCGTGACCGGGCAGGTGCTCGGCGTCGACGGCGGGCTGGTGATGTGATGTTCCCGCACCCGCAGGCCCAGCTCATCCCCTCCGGCGCGGAGGAGGGCATCGGCGGCGACAAGCTGGCCCACTACGTCAAGCGCGCGGCGGAGAATCTCGACGGGCTGCGGCCCGGGCCGCTGTTCTGCGCCATGCGCAACACCCTGGCCTCCGTGTTCTGCTACCTCGGCGCCTGGCACGCCGGGCGGCCGATCGCGCTGCTCGACCCCGACCTGCCGGCCGCCACGCTGGCCGAGCTGGCGGAGCGGTTCAGGCCGGCGGCGCTGCTCGGGTTCACCAACCCGCTGGAGGACCCGCCGCCGTCCCGCGCCGACGTGCCCGACCCGCATCCCGACCTCGGCCTGCTGCTGGCGACCTCGGGCTCGACCGGCAACCCCAGGCTCGTGCGCCTGTCGCGCCAGGCCGTGCTGGCCAACGCGCAGGCCATCGCCACGGCCCTGTCGATCGGCCCCGGCGAGATCGCGCCCACCAGCCTGCCGCTGCACTACAGCTACGGCCTGTCGGTGCTCAACAGCCACCTCATCGCGGGCGGCGCCGTGGTGCTGACGGAGGCCGGGCTGCTGGAGCGGTCGTTCTGGGCGGATCTGCACGCCTACGACTGCACGTCGCTGGCCGCCGTCCCGTACCAGTACTCGATGATGCGCCGCATCCGCTTCGACCGCTCGAAGTACCCCAGGCTCACCACGCTCACGCAGGCGGGCGGCCGGCTCGCGCCGGACCTGATCGAGGAGTTCGCCGCCCAGGTGGAGCGCTTCTACGTGATGTACGGGCAGACCGAGGCCACGGCCCGCATGGCCGTGCTGCCGCCCGACCGGCTCGCCGACAAGCTCGGCACGGTCGGGGTCGCCCTGCCCGGCGGGTCGCTGGAGATCGCCGACGGCGAGATCGTCTACCGCGGGCCCAACGTCATGATGGGCTACGCCGACAACGCCGAGGATCTGGCCAGGGGCGACGACCTGGGCGGGGTGCTGCGCACGGGCGACCTCGGGGCGCTCGATCCCGAGGGGTTCCTGGAGGTCACCGGGCGGCTCAAGCGCATCGCGAAGGTCTTCGGCACCCGGGTCAACATGGACGACGTCGAACGCATGCTGCGCGGCCTCGGCCCCGTGGCGGTGACCAGCGGCGACGACCGGGTGACGGTCTGGACCGAAGCGCTCGACCCCGCCGCCCAGGTGCGCATGGCGCGGCGGCTGGGGGCCGAGCTGCGGCTGCACTGGAGCGGGTTCGACATGCGGCACATCGACCACCTGCCGCTGCTGGCCACCGGCAAGATCGACTACCGCACGCTGGAGTCACTCACATGAGCGTCGCGGCCGGTGGTGAGCGCGTGTGTTCACGCTGAGCGGGCCGGAGCGGGAGGCCGTCCTGGTGCCCGAGCTGGCGGCGCTGACCGAGCGGCACCGCGCGGCGTGCCCGCCGTACCGCAGGATCCTCGACGCCATCGGTGCGGCGCCGCCCTACGAGCGGCTGGCCGAGCTGCCGTGGCTGCCCGTGCGGCTGTTCAAGACGCACGAGCTGCGCAGCGTGCCGGAGGAGCAGGTCTTCCGGGTGCTGACCTCCAGCGGCACGACCGGGCAGCGGCCGAGCCGCGTCTATCTCGACCGGGAGGCCGCGGCGGCGCAGACCCGCATGCTGGCCGCCACGATCCGGGCCGTGCTGGGCGAGCGGCGACTGCCGATGCTGGTGGTCGACACCCGCTCGGTCGTCCGCGACCCGACGCTCAGCGCCCGCGGCGCCGGCGTGCTGGGCATGATGAACTTCGGCCGCGACCACACCTTCGTGCTCGACGAGCAGGGGCGGGTGGACGCGGAGGCGGTCAAGGGGTTCCTGGCGCGCCACGGGAGCGAGCGGTTCCTGGTCTTCGGGTTCACGTTCATGGTCTGGCTGCACCTGCGCGGCCTGGGCGCCGACCTGTCGCAGGCCGTGCTGATCCACTCCGGCGGCTGGAAGCGGCTGGCCGAGCAGGCGGTCGACAACGCCGAGTTCCGGCGGCGGCTGGCGGCCGAGTGCGGGCTGAGCAGGGTGCACAACTTCTACGGCATGGTCGAGCAGATCGGCACCGTGTTCCTGGAGGGGCCCGGCGGTGACGGGCTCTACTGCCCCGACTTCGCCGACGTCGTGATCCGCGACCCCGAGACATGGCAGGAGGCGCCGGCCGGGGTGCCGGGGATCATCGAGGTGGTCAGCACGCTGCCCACGTCCTATCCGGGTCACGTGCTGCTGACCGAGGACCTGGGCGTGGTGCGCGGCGTGGACGACGGGAGCTGGCCGGGCAAGCGGTTCGAGGTTCTCGGCAGGCTGCCGCGGGCTGAGGCGCGCGGCTGCAGCGACACCATGGGGCAGGGCTGATGCCTGACGAACGCACCACCATCGCACGTGACACGGCCGCGGCGGCACTTCCACCTTCCGGCGCCGCACGCGATCCTTCCGGCGCCGCACGTGATGCGTTCGGCGTCGCGGGTGATGCGTTCGGTGCGGCACGTGATCCGGTCGGCGTCGCGGGTGACACGTCCGCAGGCGCGCGCGAACCTACCCGCGTCGCGCGTGACGCGTCCGCGGGGGCACACGCCGCATCCGCAGGGGTGCGAAACGTGTCCGCTGAAGTGCGGGACGCACCCGCGGGGGCGCGGGACACGTTCGCAGGAGCGTATGACGCGTCCGCCGGGGCGCGGGACGTGGCTGCTGTGGACGTCAGGTTTCCCGCCGGGGGGACCGTGCCGGTCGAGGTGGTGCTCGACGGGCTGGGTGGCGAGCCGGGGCGTGGCGAGCTGCGGGTGGGTGACGAGCGGGTCAGGGAGTTTCTCGCGGCCTTCGGGCGGCGGTTGCTGCGGCCCGCGCTGGCGCGCCGGCATCCCGAGCTGGGCTCGCTCGGTTTCTTCCTGCGGCCCAGCGAGCTGGCCCGCACGGTCGAAGGGCTCGGCGGCGAGCACGTACGCGTCCCGCGTGGCCTGATCTTCCACGTCCCGCCCGCGAACGTCGACACCGTCTTCGTCTACTCCTGGGCCCTGTCGGCCCTGATGGGCAACCGCAACGTCGTACGCCTGTCGCGCCGCTCCGGCCCGGTCGCCGAGACCATCCTGGAGACGCTGCACGAGGCGCTGGCCGACGCCGATCCCGCGATCGCCGCCACGCAGCGCGTCATCTCCTACGGCCGCTCCGACGCCGTCACCGCCGCGCTGTCGGCGGCCTGCGACCTGCGGGTGGTGTGGGGCGGCGACGGCGCCGTACGCGAGATCCGGCGGCACGCGCTGGCCCCGCACGCGCGCGACCTGACCTTTCCCGACCGTTCGTCGTTCGCGGTGGTGCGGGCGGCGGCGTGGTTGTGCGCGCCGCGGGCGGCTCGGGTGACGGTCGCCGAGGGGTTCGTCAACGACACCTACTGGTTCGACCAGGCCGCCTGCTCCTCCCCCAGGACCGTGTTCTGGGTGGGGTCCGAGGGCGACTGCGACGCGGCGCGGGCCGACTTCACCGACCACGTGGCGCGGGTGGTGACCGTGCGCGGCTGGGGGGTGGACGCGGCGATGGCCGTGGAGAAGCGCGTCTCCACGTACGGGCTGGCCGCCGACGGGCTGGCGGAGAGCGTGGAGTTCCACGGGAACGCGCTGGCCGTGGTGCGCCTGTCGGCCGCGGCTGCGGCGCCCCGGCGGTGGCTGGGGGCTGGGACGTTCGCGCACGCCAGGCTGGGGGCGCTGGGCGAGCTGGTGCCGCTGGTGGAGCGGCGGGATCAGACGATGACGCACTTCGGGTTCGGCCAGGCGGAGCTGGAGGAGCTGGCCAGGGGGCTGGCGGGGCGGGGCGTGGATCGCATGGTGCCGGTCGGCAGCGCGTTGAGCTTCCACCGGGTGTGGGACGGGGTGGATCTGCCGGCCGAGTTCACGCGCCTGGTGACCGTCATTCGATGACGCTGGCGGCTCCGGAGAGCACGCTCGTCCGGTTGCGGGTGTCTCCTGGGCGGGGAGGCCGGATGCCGGTGGTGCTCGTGTGCGCTGTGGCTGTGGCTGCCTTTCTGTGGTGCGGGGTCTCCGTCCGTGATCTGTGTGCCTTCGCCGCTTATGTCGGGGGTGGAGTGGCGCTGCCGGGGACGTTGCTGTGGCGGGCGCTGGCCGTCGGCGGCCGATCGGGGGGAGGTGGTCCGGCCGGACGGGCGTCAGCCGGACGGACGTCGTCGGCCAAGCCGGCGTCGTCGGCCAGGCCGGGGTGGTCGGCCAGGCCGGCCGGGTCGGGGCGGTCCACCGGGTCCGGGCCGTCAGCCGGGTCGGAGCGGTCGGTGGGTGAGGAGTGGGCGGCCGGGCTGGCGCTGGGGTATGCGGTCGAGGTGCTGGCGTACATCCCGGCGCGGGCCGTGGGGGCGCCGTTGCTGGTGGTGGTGCCGCCTGTGGTGGTCTTGGGTGTGTTCGCGTGCGTGCCCGGGCTGCGGCGGCACTGGCGGGGGTGTGCGGGTGGGGAGCGGGCGCCTCGCTGGTGTGCGTGGGCACTGGCCGGGATCGTGGTGTACCTGATCGCGTGGAGCACGTTGTTCCAGTATCGGGTGCCGGTCGAGGCCGCGTACGTGGACATGCCCTTTCACCTGGCCATGGTCGGTGAGATCAAGCATCATCTCCCGCCGACCATGCCGTCGGTGCTGGGTGAGCCGCTGGCCTATCACTGGTTCGTCTACGCGGAGCTGGCCGCTACGAGCTGGGTGACCGGGATCGAGCCGGTGACTCTGGTGTATCGGCTGTCCACGCTGCCGATGGCGGCGGCCATGGTGGTGCTGGTGGCGGCGCTCGGGCGGCGGGTGGGCGGGAGCCGGGGGGCGGGGGTGGCGGCGGCCGGGATGACGTACTTCCTGTTCAGTCCGGCGTTGGTGGAGGGGGTGGTGTTCAGCTCGCGTTCCATGTTCACGGTTACGACGAGTCCGACGCAGACGTTCGGGGCGCTGTTGTTCGTGCCCGTGGTGCTGCTGCTGGTGGGTGAGGGTGTCACTCGGGGGGCGGTACTGGGCCGCGGGGGTGGGACGCGGTCGGCGGTGCTGAGCGGTGGGGGTGGAGGGCAGTGGGCGGTACCGGGTGGTGGGGAGCCGGACCGGTGCGAAGCACCTGGCGGTGGGGAACCGGACCGGTGGGGAGGGCCAGACGGTAGGGAGCCGGACCGGTGGGAAGCGCCGGGTGGTGGGGGGTGGGCGCGGTGGGTGGTGCTGGGGGTGTTGCTGGTGGCGCTTGCCGGGGCGAAGGCCACGTATCTGCCGTTGCTGCTGGCCGGGGCTGTGGTGGTGGTCGTCGTGCGCGGGGTGGTGCAGCGGCGGGTGCCGGGGGTGTGGCTGGGGGTGGCGGGGGTGACGCTCGGGTGTCTGCTGTTCGCGCAGTTCGTGCTGTTCGGGCAGGGGGCTCAGGGGATGGTCGTCTCGCCGTTCGCGACCATGCGCACGGTGTGGGGGACGGTGGCGGGCGTGGGGATGCCGGAGCTGGCCTCGGTGTCGCCGGTGCCGCTGGTGGTGCTGACGGCGGTGCATCTGTTCTGCCTGGCGTGTGTGTGGGGCGGGGTGGCGGGGCTGGGCCGGCGGGTGCTGGAGCCTGCGGTGCTGCTGTTGCTCGGGATCGGGGCGGCGGGGATCGGGGCGACCGTGGTGTTCGGGCATCCGGCCGAGTCGCAGCTCTACTTCCTGGAGGCGGCGCGGCCCTACCTGTCGGTCGCCGCGGTGTGCGGGGTGATGGTGGCGCAACGGGCGTCGGCGGCGGGATGGGGGCCAGCGGCGGGGCGAGGGCCGGCGGCTGGGCGGGGGCTGGTGGTGGGATGGGGGTCAGGGGCGGGGCGGGGGTCAGGGGCAGCATGGGCGTCGTGGGGGCGGGCTGGGGGGCTGGCCGCTGTGGGGGCGGGGGGTGCGTTGGTGGTGGCGGAGGTGGAGGTCGGGGGTGGAGCGCTGGTGCGGGTCGTGGCGCCGTATCTGGTGCTCGGAGTGGGGGCGCTGCTCTTGTGGCGGCGCGGGTCCGTGCTGGCGGTGGTGGCGCTGCTGGCCGGGTACGCGCTGCCGGGCTCCGTACGGGACGTGGCCGGGCACGTCGATCTCCGGGGGGAGCGGCGGGAGCGGTTGATCCCGAAGGGGGCGATGGAGGCGGGGCGATGGC
Organism: Nonomuraea thailandensis; assembly: GCF_024172165.1. GTDB lineage: Bacteria > Actinomycetota > Actinomycetes > Streptosporangiales > Streptosporangiaceae > Nonomuraea > Nonomuraea thailandensis. Next base: position 9,069,786 of record NZ_JAMZEB010000002.1, read on the forward strand.
TGCGGGCGCATTCGGCGCCCGGCGACGTGGTGGCCACGGACCTGCACTGCCGCTACGACTGGTGGCAGGTGTGCGACAGCAGGCACTTCTGGGTGTCGGGGTTCAGTGAGCGGCGGGTGCTGGTGGAGGGCTGGGCGTACGCGGAGAGCACGCTGTCGCGGGCCCGGCCGTTCGTGCGGTCGTACCTGGCGGAGCCGTTCGGGGACCGGGCGCGGCTGGCGGCCAACGATGCGGTGTTCGTGGCGCCGACGGCGGAGAACGTCCGGACACTCGCCCAGAAATATGGCGTCAAATGGCTTTTTACCGGCATAAATCCGATGCTGGGGAAATATGCTCGATTGCGGTTCAAGAATGCGACCACTTCGGTCTACCGGCTCCCCGGAAGGTAAAGATCTCGCCGCTTCTCGGAATGGTGAGGAAAAAGCCGCACGCGCCCCGCTGGACTCCCCCAGCACCATTTCCGTGGACCCACGGCCACGAGCAGATCAGGGGAGCCTATGGACACGCGTGCCGCCATGGAGCCGAGTCCCCGCGTCCTCGATCCCGCGGCCAGGCCGGCGAGCGTGGACATCGTCATCCCCGTGCTCAACGAGGAGCGCGCGCTGCCCGGCTGCGTCCGCACGCTGGCCCGCTTCCTCGACGCCGGCTTCCCGCTGCCGTGGCGGATCACGATCGTCGACAACGGCAGCACCGACGGCACCTGGCGGGTCGCCACCACGCTGGCCGGCGAGCTGGAGCAGGTGCACGCCCGGCGGCTGGACATCCGCGGCCGGGGCGCGGCGCTGCGGGCGGCCTGGCAGGAGAGCCCGGCCGACGTCGTGGCGTACATGGACGTCGATCTGTCCACTGACCTGGACGCCCTGTTCCCACTGGTGGCGGCGGTGGCGGGCGGTCATTCCGAGCTCGCCGTCGGCACCCGCCTGGCGCCCGGGGCGCGCACGCGCCGCTCGCTGCGCCGCGAGGTGGTCTCGCGGGGCTACAACGCCCTGCTCAGGCACGGGTTCGGGGTGCGGTTCAGCGACGCGCAGTGCGGGTTCAAGGCCGCCAGGACGGACGTGGTCAGGCCGCTCATGCGCAAGGTGAGGGACGACTCCTGGTTCTTCGACACCGAGCTGCTGCTGCTGGCCGAGCACAACGGGCTGCGCGTGCACGAGGTGCCGGTCGACTGGATCGAGGACGCCGACTCCCGCGTCAAGGTGGTCAGGACGGCCGTGGACGACCTGAAGGGGCTGGCCAGGGTGGCCTGGTCGATGACGACGGGCCGGGCGCGGGTACAGGTGCGCAGGGCGGCGCCGGCGCCGGCGCACCCGGACGCGATTCTCACCCGGCCAATTCTCGACATTTCTGCTTTTATTGCGATTATCCCCGGAATTCTGCATGCGCTGGCATACCTCCCGTTACGGGAAATGTGGTCACCGGCGACGGCGAACCTCGGCGCGCTCCTCCTGGCGGGAATCGTCACGGTCACGGCCCGCCGCCGGTCGGCCTTCCGTGCCGCGACCCGATGCGCGCTCCTCTACGCCCTCACCACCGCGGCCGTGCTCTGCGTGCCCGCCGAGGGGGCCGCGCCCGAGTCGGGCGCCGTCGCGGCCACGTACTGCCTGCTCGCCCTGCTCCGCTGGGTCTTCTCCCGGACAAGGAACTGATCGATGGAAACCACTGAGCTCCGCCGCCTGATCGCGCTCGAGGAAACCCACTGGTGGTACCGCGAGCGCCGCGCGATCCTGCGCAGGGAGCTGCGCGGGCTGGGCCGTCCCGGCCGGGCTCTGGACGTCGGCGCCGCGGGCGGCGGGAACACCCAGGTGCTGGTCGACGCGGGCTGGGACGCGACCGCGACCGACCACTGCGAGACCGCGGTGGAGGCGGCCAGGAAGCGAGGGCTCAAGGCGGTCCGGGCGGACGCGCGGGCGCTGCCGTTCGAGACGTCGAGCGTGAGCCTGGTGACCGCGTTCGACGTCCTGGAGCACATCCGCGAGGACCATCTGGTCACCGAGGAGATCGCGCGGGTGCTGGCGCCCGGCGGGCACGCGTTGATCGCGGTGCCGTGCGACATGTCGCTGTGGTCGTCGCACGACGACGCCGTCGGCCACGTACGCCGCTACGGCCGCGACTCGCTCACGGTCGTCGTCGAGAAGGCCGGGCTGACCATCGACCGCCTCTGGAGCTGGAACGTCCTCCTGCGCCCCCTCGTGGCCCGCCACCGGCGGCGCTCCAGCGGCAGCGACCTGCACAGGACTCCCTTCCTGCTGAACGCGGGGCTGTCGGCGATCGTCTGCGCCGAGCGTTACCTGCCGGTCAAGTCGCTCAGGGGGGTGACCCTCTTCCTGCGGGCCCGGCTCCTCAGGTGAAGGTGCCCAGACCGAGACATGAGGGCACGCTTGGGCGGGCGAGGTTGGCTCTAGGCTTTGCTGTGTGGTGATTCATGCCCTACTCGCGGCTTCCCTGGCCCTGACCGCCCTGCCCGCCCAGGCCGCGCAGAGCGCCGCCGTCGACTGCGCCCGGGTCAAGTGCCTGGCCCTGACCTTCGACGACGGGCCGGGCAGAACCACCCCCGCCCTGCTCAAGGCGTTGTCCAAGGCGAGGGCCAAGGCCACGTTCTTCCTCGTGGGCAAGCGGGTGGAGGAGCGGCCGGAGGTGGCCAGGCAGATCGTCGCGCGCGGCCACGCGATCGGCAACCACACCTACTCGCACGCCTCGCTGCCCGCGCACTCCGACAACGACATCCTCGACGAGCTCAAGGTCACGCAGGACGTGATCGAGGAGGTCACGGGCCGGCGTCCGACGATGTTCCGCCCGCCGTACGGGCAGACGGACGAGCGGGTGCTGGGGCTGGCGGGCCAGACCGAGCTGGCGCAGATCCTGTGGACGGACACCACGCTCGACTGGAGCCTGCGCGACACCAAGAAGATCAAGGCGACCGTGCTGAAGGCGGCCAAGCGCGACGGCGTGATCCTCATGCACGACGTGGTCCCGCAGACCGTCCAGGTCATGCCGGAGATCCTCAAGGAGCTCAAGAAGCGCGGCTACCACCTCGTCACGGTGCCCACGCTGCTGCGCGGCAAGGGGCCGACGCCAGGGGAGAGCTACTTCTGACCGGTTCCCCCCTCAGTTCGGGAATGAAGCCATGGGGGCAGACATCAGGCGCGGGCCCTGGGTCGCGCTGACGACCTTCCTGATCGTCCAGGCCGTGCTCGGCTGCTGGTGGGCGGCCTTCTATCCGGGCCTGTTCAGCCGCGACTCGGTGCTCTACCTCAGCCACACGATGGTCGGGCCCTGGGTGAGCGATCACTCGGTGGTCTACGACGCGTTGTTGTGGCTGAGCTTCACCCGGACGGGTGACCTGGGCGCCGTCACGTTCGCGCAGACCACGGCCATGGCCGGGGCGCTGACCTACCTGGCGCAGTCGTTGAAGGCGATGGGCGCGCCGCGGCTGCTGACGACCGTGGTGGTCGTGCTGATGCCGCTGGCGCCGCCCGTGGGCGCGTTCACGGTGACGCTGTGGAAGGACGTGCCGTTCACGATCTGCGCCGTGGCCATCGCGGGCCTGTGCGCGCGGATCGCGGCCCGGCGCGCCGTCGGCGTGCCCGCGCTGATCGGGCTCGCGCTGCTGTTCGTGGCGCTCGGGCTCTTCCGCGCCAACGGCTTCCTCATCGCGGGCGTGGCCGTGCTGGCGCTGGTGGTGCTCGTCCCGGCCGTGCGGCTGCGGCTGCTGCTCACCGGCACGCTGGCCGCCGCGCTGCCGCTCGTGCTCTCGAACGTGGTGTTCCCGCAGTTCGGCATCGTGGCGCCGTCGAAGACGTACGTCTACCACACCGCGTACGGGGACATCGCGGTCGCCTACCGGCAGCGGCCGGACCTGTTCACCCCGCGGGACGTCAGCCTCATCGCGGCGGTGGCGCCGATCGAGCGGTGGTGGGAAGGCGGCACCTGCTACACGATCAACCCGTTGATCTGGCGCGAGGACTTCAGCTGGCCGCAGGCCGACCTGCACGCCGGTGAGCTGCTGGAGCTGTGGCGGCGGCTGCTGGTCACCGAGCCGGGGCTGGTCGTGGACGCGCGGCTGTGCCGGGGGGCGATCGCGTGGCGGCCGGTGCAGGACGAGCGGGTGACCGGGGGGATGACGTACCGGCTGTCACGGCGGCCGAACGCCGACACGTACGTGGGGCCGTACAAGGTGGCCGACTTCCCGGGGCGGTGGGTGTACTCGCTGCGGCCGCTGTCCCTGGAGCTCAACCAGGTGGCCGACCCGTGGCTGACCGGGGCGTTGATGCCCGAGTGGGACTGGGTGCTGTGGCGGGGGGCGTCGTGGGCGTACCTGTCGTACCTGGCGGTGGGGCTGGGGGCGTGGGCGCTGCGCAACCGGTACGTGCTGGGGGTGGCGGCGGTGGTGGCCGGGCAGCAGCTCGCGGTGCTGGCCAACATCTCGGCGCAGGACTTCCGCTACATGGCCTCGCCGATCTTCGTGGGGGCGCTGCTGGTGCCGCTGTTCCTGGGGAGCCTGGTGCGGCTGTCCGCGGAGGCGGGGCAGGGGCTCCTGCGGCTGCTGCACCGCCGGCCGGCCGCCGAGCAGGCCGCGGAGGAGCCCGAAGCGCTTGTGGCGTCGAAGGAGGAGCCCATCGGCTCCGAGGTGGGCTCTGGGGCGAGCTCGGACGACGACGCGCCGACCGAGCCGATCGACGTGCGGCCGGGCTCCGGCGAGCGGGCCTAGATGCCCTCGTCGCCGCCGTACGCCCGCGCCCGCCCCGGCAGCCGCACCACCGTGACGAAGAACTCGTCGATCTGCCGGATCACGGCCATGAAGCGGTCGAGGTCGACGGGCTTGCTCACGTACGCGTTGGCGAACAGCTCGTAGCTGCGCAGGATGTCCTCCTCGGCCGAGGAGGTGGTGAGCACCACGACGGGGATGGAGCGCAGCTCGGGATCGCCCTTGATGCGTTCCAGCACCTGACGTCCGTCGTACTTGGGCAGGTTGAGATCGAGCAGGATCAGGTCGGGGCGCGGCGCGGCGGCGTGCTCGCCGCGCCGGTAGACGAAGTCGATCGCCTCCAGGCCGTCCCTGACGACGTGGAGGTTGTTGCGGATCTTGTTGTCCTCGAACGCCTCGCGCGTGATGAGCTCGTCGCCGGGATCGTCCTCGACGAGGAGGACCTCTATGGGTTGCCCGGTCGTCATGAGCTGTGTCCTTCGCGATCAGGGCCGGGGTCGGCTTGCGGAGTGGCGGCGGGCAGGGTGAAGCACAGCCGGGCGCCGCCGGTGTAGCCGGTGTCCAGCCAGATCCTGCCGCCGTGGTTCTCGACGATCTTCTTGCACATCGCCAGGCCGATGCCGGTGCCGCTGTACTGCTCGCGGCTGTGCAGGCGCTGGAAGATGACGAAGATCTTATCGGCGAACTCGGGCTCCACCCCTATCCCGTTGTCCGCCACGGAGAATTCCCAGCCGTCCACCCCGGGCTCGCACCCGATGCGGATGAGCGGCTCGCGGTCCGGGTCGTGGAACTTGATGGCGTTGCTGATGAGGTTCTGCCAGAGCAGGCGCAGCAGCGTGGGGTCGCCGACGACGGTGGGCAGCTTGTCGGGGCGCTCGATGCGGGCGCCGGACTCCTCGATCGGAGCCGACAGGTCGTCTATCACCTTGTCCAGGGTCTCCTCCAGCTCGACCGGCTCGCGGTCGTCGTACACCCTGCCCACCCGGGAGAACCTGAGCAGGTCGTTGATGAGGACCTGCATCCGGGTGGCCCCGTCGACGGCGAAGCGGATGTACTGCTTGCCGCGGTCGTCGAGCACCTCCCCGTACCGCTTCTCCAGGAGCTGGCAGAAGGTGGCGACCTTGCGCAGCGGCTCCTGGAGGTCGTGGGAGGCCACGTACGCGAACTGCTCCAGCTCGGCGTTCGACCGCCGCAGCTCCACGGCCTGCGCGTCGAGGTCGGCCGCCTGGTCGCGCAGCAGCACCTGCTGCCGGTGGGAGTCGCCGAGCGCCTGCACGATCCGTACGCGCATCAGGTCCACGTCCTCGGCCACCTCGCGGATGTCGGCCGGGCCCCTGGCGGGGATGGCGTGCTCGAAGTCGCCGGCCGCGATCTCGCGGGAGGCCATGCGCAGGTCGTCGAGCGGCCGGACGACCGCGCGGCGCAGCAGGACCGTCATGCCCGTCATGGCCAGCGGGAACAGCACGAGCATGGCCAGGAAGGACCAGTTGCGCAGCTGCTCGGCCCCGGACAGGTCCGCCCACGCGCTCTCGCGGAGCTGCGCGAGACGGCCGTTCTGCCGTTCGAGCATCGTCCTGATCTCGTCGAACGACTGCTTGCCCGCCTCGACCGTCACGCCGGGGACGCGGCCGTCGTCGCGCCGCTGGGCGGTCATGGGCTCGGCGTAGTCCCTGCGCCAGGCGGCGGCCTTGTCGCTGATGGCGTTCAGCTCGGCGAGCAGGGCGGGCCGGTCGGCGAGGTGCGCGGCCACCTGCGCGCGGCTGCGCTGCTCGGCGGCCACGCCCTCGGCGTACGGCTGCAGGAACTCCTGCCTGCCGGTCAGCAGGAACCCCCTGACCCCGGTCTCCTGGTCGATCAGGGCCTTCTGCATCTGGGACGCCTCGATCGCGGCCGGTGAGATGCGTGTGGTCAGCTCGTCGGACAGGCTGCTCGTACGATCGATCATCACGGCGCCCATCACCCCGCAGACCGCGATCAGGAGGGTGAAGGCCGCGATCATCACCATGAACCAGCCGTGCACGGTGAGGCGGCGCAGGCGGGACGCGTCGGTCATGCTCGCTCTCTCCACCGCAGGTGCACCACGGCGAGGTCGTCGGCGGGCGCGTCGGGCGCGGTGACCTCCTCGACGTCGGCGATCAGCGCGTCGAGGAAGCCCTCGCCGTCGAGGTGCGCGTGCCGCTGGGCCAGGTCCAGCAGCGCCTCCTCGCCCAGCCAGCGCGGCGGCGCGCCGGGCAGGCGGCGCTCGAACAGGCCGTCGGTGTAGAGCGTCAGGCCGCCGCCCTTGGGCAGCTCCAGCACGTCCTGGTGCCAGTCGGCCTCCACCGGCAGGCCGAGCGCGAGGCTGTGCACCGGCTCGGCCAGGCTCACCGTGTCGCCGTCGTGCAGCAGCATGCCGGGGTGGCCGGCCCGCCAGATCCGCACCGTGCGCTGGTCGGGCTCCAGGACGAGCGTGGTCATGGTGACGAAGATGTCGGTGCCGGCCCGCTCGGCCTCCAGGATGCGTTCGAGCCTGCGCAGCAGGGCCGCCCCCGTCACGCCGCTGAGCACCAGCGCCCGCCAGGCGATGCGCAGGCAGACGCCGAGCGCGGCCTCGTCGGGGCCGTGCCCGCACACGTCGCCGATGACCGCGTGCACGGCCTTGTCGTCGGACTCGACGACGTCGAAGAAGTCGCCGCCGAGCGTGGCCGAGCCCCTGCTGGGGCGGTAACGCGAGGCCACCTCGATCGGCATGCTCTGCAGCAGTGGCGTGGGCAGCAGGCCGCGTTCCAGGCGCTCGTTCTCCTTGGCGCGCATGCGCTCGGCGTGCAGCGCCACGGCGGCCTGCTCGGCCTGCTTGCGTTGCATCGCGTAACGCAGTGTCCGGCCCAGCCACTCGGCCTCGACCCGGCCCTTGACCAGGTAGTCCTGGGCGCCCGCCGACACCGCCGCCAGGCCTGCCTGCTCCTCGGCCAGGCCGGTGAGCACCACGACGGCCGCGTCACCCGCCTCCTCGATCACGGCGGACAGCGCCGAGAACTCGTACGCGTCGGGCAGGCCGAGGTCCAGCAGCACGCACTGGGGCCGCAGGCGGACCAGGGCCCGCCTGGCCTCGTCCACGGACCGCGCCCACTCCAGGCGTACGGCGAGGCCGCTGTCCTCCAGCAGCTCCTCGACGATCAACGCGTCCTGCGGATCGTCCTCGACGAGCAACACCAGCGGCTGCCTGCCGTACTCGCTCGCATGGGACATGCAGGCTTCGCCACTCCTTCCGAACCGCGGGTCACGGGCTTCCCCCTTGCCAACCGCGGTCCGCGTTGGCCCAGGAGATGCCTCTCTTCCCTCAATTATCGAGGGTATGCACGCGCATGCCGGAATGGCGGCTCGGGGCCTCTCACAGGGCCGGGCCGCTCCGGCCGTTCCTGCCCGTTCAACGCGGCCGGTAACAGCAGCGCGTCCCCGTACGCACGGTGGCCCGCAGTTCCTCGCCGATCGACGGATCGACCGCCGCCACCCGGTCCACGGCCCGCCAGATGGCCTTGCCGACGGCGACCCTGGCCCGCTCCTCGCTGCCCGTGAACGGCCGCGCCCGCCCGCCGATGCCGGTGGCCGCTGCCAGCTCGGCCAGCAGCCACTCCCGCTCCTCGCGCAGCGTGGCGGCCCGTTCGAGGTCGTTCCTCGACTCCAGCTCGCCGATCTCGTCCTCCAGCCGCGCCAGCCGCTCCTTGTAGGTGCGCCTGGCGACCTCGTCGAGCACCGGCTGCGCCGAGTTCGACGCGCTCCTGACGGCCTCCGCGCCGGCGGCCAGGTCGATGGCCGGGATCTCCTGGCCGGGGTTGGCCATCAGCGTCGCCAGGTAGCCCATGCCCACGCTGTGACCGACCAGCGCGCTGCGCCCGTCCAGCTCCAGCAGCCAGTGCAGGCCGCGCCGCCGGCAGCGGCAGACGCCGGCGGCCTCGTCCGGCCGGATGGCCGCCTTCGGCAGCACCATGCCGAGCTCCGCCGCCTCCCGCGCCGCGCCGGGCCCCTCGTCGCCGGGGTCGCCCGTGAGCGCGAGCGCCTGGGCGAGCCGGTGCCGGGACAGCACGGTGGCGGGCCAGTGGCCCAGCGCCAGGTTCTGCCGCACGGCGGCCCGCAGGTGTTCGGCCGCCCGGTCCACCTGGCCGAGGGTGAGCGCGGCCACGCCCAGGGGGTGGTGTGCGGAGCCGAGGCAGGTCACGCCGTGCCCGGCGATGACCGGCAGGTCGGCGAACGGGGCGAGCGCGGCGTACGCGCAGGCGGCGGTGTCGGTGTCGCGCAGCAGGTGCGCGGCCTCCACCATGAAGTACATCGACGTCATCCACGTGCTGGAGCGCGGCAGGTCGGGGCCGCGCAGCCGGGCCAGCAGCCCTTCGGCCGTCCGGCGGTCGCCCGCGTCGGCGGCGGCCGCGGCCAGGCCGGCCAGGTAGGAGTTGTCCAGGGCGCTGAGGGTGGGCGAGTGCACCATCTCCGACAGTGCCGGCACCAGCTCGGCGCCGCGTCCCTGGAGCCAGCGGATGGCGACGAGCTGCCAGCCGTACCAGCCGGTGGCGTCGACGTCGCCGGTCGCGTCGCCGAGCTCGGCGCAGACCGCCGCCAGCGTCTCCGCCTCCTCGAAGCGGCCGGCGCGGATGGTCAGCATCACCTTGATCGCGCTGACCACGAACCCGATCGCCCGGTGCTCCTTGGCGGCCAGCATGCCCTGCAGCTCTTCGAGGCTGCGCTCGGCCTTGGGCGAGGCCTCCAGGAACAGATCGACGGTACGCAGCAGCAGCCCCATCAACGCGTCGCCCCGGCGCCCCGTACGCGCGGCCTGCCCGATGAGCTCCTGGGCCAGCCTGAGGCGGCGTTCGCCGTGCTCGGGCCCGAGCAGGCAGTTGTGCGCCAGGCTCAGCGTCTCCGCCAGCGCCACCGGGTCGCCGGCGCCGCGGGCCACGGACAGCAGCCGGAGGATCGTGTCGTGCGTGCCGGCCCGGTAGTCCTCCTCGGCGGCCTGCCTGGCCCGCAGGCGCAGGGCCAGCGTCGTACGGGGGTCCAGCAGCCGCAGGGCGTGGCGCTGGCGGGTGCGTACCCTCTCCCAGTCGGCGCAGGTCCGGTGCTCGTGCACCCACACGCCGCTCAGCCCGAGGGCGGCGCGGGCCAGCAGCTCGGGATCGCCGCTCAGCTCGGCGTCCTGGTAGGCGGCGTCGAACCAGTAGCGGGCCGCCCGCAGGTCGCCGTCCACGGACAGCGCGCGCTCGCCCGCCAGGATGGCGAAGGTGATGTTGCCGCGCGGGATTCGGTGTATTTCTCGTGTCGCGCCCACGTTGTGCGATCTCCTCCGGGTCGAAGCGACCGGCCCCCCGGTGACTCAGGAGGCGGCAGACCCGGTTTTGATACAGATCATGACGCGGTGATGCCGAGAGCGCGCAGCAGAGTGGTGTGGAAGGCCCGCCTCGACTCCTCCTTGGACAGCCGGCCTGCGGCGGTCTCCTCGCTCGCCGCGTGCGCGAGCCTGATCGTGACCTCGACGAGCCACTGCGCGGGCAGGCCGGCGTCGAACTCGCCGTCCGCCTGGCCGCGCCGGATCACGCGCTCCAGCAGCTCGGCGACCGGCGCGTGGCGGACCTGGTCGTCCCGCGCGGTCACGGGCAGCGCGCCGAGCCTCGCCAGGAGGGCGGGGTGCCGCCCGGCCGTGCGGTCCGCGGCGTCGAGCAGCCGCAGCAGCGCCTCGGCAGCCGGGCCGCCGCCGGGGCCGGTGGCCTCCATCGCGGCGACCGTCTCCTCGGTGAGGTGGTCGAGGACGGCCGCCAGCAACCGGTCACGGGAGGGGAAGTGGGCGTAGACGGTCTGCCGGCTCACCCCCGCGGCGGTGGCGATGGCGTCGACGCTGGCGTCGGGGTCGGAGTCGAGCAGCTCGACGGCCGCCGCCAGGATGGCGGCCCTGCTGCGGCGGGCGTCGGCGCGGCGGTTCCGGGTCGGGGACGAGCTCATCTCTTACACCTTGTCCAAGTTACTGGGCTGTGTATATCTTACAGCGCGTAAGAGTTATGGCAGCGCTGGGAGCATCGTGAAGACAGACCCGAAGACGTTCATCGCCGACTTCATCACGTCACTGACCGACGACCTGGTGAACACCGACGAGGATCCCGCCGTGATCATCGACCGCTACCACACGCCCGACGTCGTGCAGTACGCCGACGGGAACCGGATCGACCGGGACAAGCTCATCGCCCACACCCGCCCGGTACGCAAGAACCGCCCCGAGGGCCGCATGGAGGTGCACGAGGCGGTCAGGGACGGAGACCGCCTCGCCGCCCGCTACACCCTGCACGTACGCCAGCGCGGCAAGGAGCTGGCCATCGACGTGCACTTCTTCGGCAGCTTCGCCCCCGACGGCCGGATGCGCGAGGCCCACCTGCTCACCCGCACCCGGTGAGAGCGGGTCACTCCCACTCGATGGTGCCCGGCGGCTTGCTGGTGACGTCGAGCACCACCCGGTTGATCTCGCGCACCTCGTTGGTGATCCGCGTAGAGATGCGCGACAGCACGTCGTAGGGCACCCGCGACCAGTCGGCCGTCATCGCGTCCTCGGACGTCACCGGCCGCAGCACCACCGGATGCCCGTAGGTGCGCCCGTCGCCCTGCACGCCCACCGACCGGACGTCGGCCAGCAGCACCACCGGGCACTGCCAGATCTGCCGGTCGAGGCCGGCCCTGGACAGCTCTTCACGGGCGATGGCGTCGGCCTCGCGCAGGATGGCCAGCCGGTCGCGCGTCACCTCGCCGACGATGCGGATGCCGAGGCCGGGGCCGGGGAACGGCTGGCGCCAGACCATGGCGGCCGGCAGGCCGAGCTCCTCGCCGGCCCGGCGCACCTCGTCCTTGAACAGCGCCCGCAGCGGCTCCACCAGCTTGAACTGGAGGTCTTCCGGCAGGCCGCCGACATTGTGATGCGACTTGATGTTGGCGGTGCCGGTGCCGCCGCCCGACTCGACCACGTCGGGGTAGAGCGTGCCCTGGACCAGGAACTCCACCGGGCCGTCGGCCATGATGGCGCGCTGCTCGTCCTCGAAGACGCGGATGAACTCGCGACCGATGATCTTGCGCTTCTCCTCCGGGTCCGTGACGCCCTCCAGGGCCTTCAGGAACCGCTCGGAGGCGTCGACCACGCGCAGCTTGACGCCCGTGACGGCCACGAAGTCGCGCTCGACCTGCTCGGCCTCGCCCTTGCGCAGCAGGCCGTGATCGACGAACACGCAGGTCAGGCGCTCACCGATGGCACGCTGCACGATCGCGGCGGCCACCGCGGAGTCGACGCCGCCCGACAGCGCGCAGATGGCCCGGCCGTCGCCCACCTGGCGGCGCACGGCCTCGACGGAGTCCTCGACGATGTTGAGCATGGTCCACGACGGGCGGCAGCCGGCCGCCTCCAGGAAGTGCCTGAGCACGGCCTGGCCGTGCTCGGAGTGCAGCACCTCGGGGTGGAACTGCACGCCGTAGAGCCCGCGCTCGACGTTCTCGAACGCGGCGACCGGCGTCTCGCTGGTCGAGGCGGTCACCGCGAAGCCCTGGGGCGCGGCCGCCACGCTGTCGCCGTGGGACATCCACACGGTCTGGCTGGCGGGCAGGCCGGCGAAGATGACGCCCTCGTCGAGCACCTCCAGCGCGGTGCCGCCGTACTCGGCGACGCCCGTGCGGGCCACCTCGCCGCCCAGCGCCTGGGCCATGGCCTGGAAGCCGTAGCAGATGCCGAACGTGGGCACGCCCGTGGTGAACAACCCGTGCGGCACCGGCGGGGCACCCTCGGCGTAGACCGAGGAGGGGCCGCCGGACAGGATGATCGCCTTCGGGTTCTTCGCCATCATCTCCTCGACCGGCATGGTCGAGGGCACGATCTCGGAGTAGACGTGGCACTCGCGCACCCGCCTGGCGATGAGCTGCGCGTACTGTGCGCCGAAGTCGACCACCAGCACTGTGTCGAATTCAGACACCGTGAGAACCCCCCAAAGGCGAATGCGGTGACCTCAGTGTATCCGCCTTGGCTCTTACACCTGGCCTGGCTCCGGCCGACGTGCTAACACAGAACAATGGATCTTGTCTGGCCGGTGGTGGCGTGGGCCCTGTGGGTCGCCATGCTCGTCACCGCCTTCAAGGTGTCCAACCGGCACGACCCCGGGCAGGGCGCCGACGCGCCCCCGCCCGCCCCCGTGGCCGACCTCTTACGCGGCATGCGGGCCCAGGAGGTGTTCCACACGGCGCTGTTCGAGCTGGCCGGGCGCGGCCGGCTGACGGTCGAGGGCGATCACCTGTCCCTGGGGGCCCCGCTGGAGGAGCCGCTGCCGGCGTACGAGCGATGGGTCATGGAACGGGTGCGCGCCCGCATGGGCGGCGCCTCCGAGGCCGCGGTGATCGACCTCATGCCGGCGGCGGCCGAGCTCGACCGCGCGTTCGTCCCCCTCGTCCGCCGGCACGCCATCGAGCTGGGGCTGGCGCGGCGGCGCTGGCCGAGCCTGCTCGTGCCGGTGGTGCTCGCGGCCGCGCTCGTCGTCCCCTGGTACGCCACGGTCGCGGCGGCAGGAGTGTCCTGGCCCGGGATCATCGCCTCGGCGGTGTCGTTCGTGGCGGGGATCGGGCTGCTCATGGGCGGCCGCGGTTTCGTGCCGACCGTGCGCGGCCGCGAGGTCGCCGAGGCGGGCCCGGCGGGCCCCGAGCAGGAGTGGATCTTCACGGGCAGCGGCTGGCACAGCGGCGAGATCGAGCCCGCCAGGCCGCTCCCGGGGCGGCAGGAGGTCACCGGGCACGTCGTCAAGCGGTGGGCCGAGGCCGATCGCCACTACATCGCCCTGCACGACGGCAGCTCGGCCAAGGCCATCGCGTTCGAGGTCGAGCCGGGGCTCTATCACGACGTGCTGCCGGGCGACTCCGTACGGGTGCTGGTCAGGCCGCGCAGCGGCACCGTCGTGCGGGTGCTGGCCCACGACCGTCACTGGTAGCCGGGCAGGCTCCCGGTGAGCAGGGTCTCGGTCTGCTCGCGCAGCCTCTCGGCGTACCTGGGGTCGGTCAGCAGGAGGAACCGCTCCTCGCGGATGCCCGTCACCACCAGGCCGGCCACCTCGGACGGCTCCATGCCCCGCTCGGCCGCCCTGCTGACCCACTCCCGCGACTCCACCTCGTCCGCCGTCGGGGTGGTGGCCAGGCCGGCCGGGCGGGTCCGGTCGGAGTCGCCGATGCGGGTCCTGACCGCCCCCGGGCACAGCGCGCTCACGCGCAGCTTGGAACCGGTGGCGGTCAGGTCCTGGGCCAGCGACAGGGAGGCGGCCAGCGCGGCGTACTTGGTCACCGAGTAGCCACCCGACCCCGGCGAGGCGAACAGGCCGGCGACGGAGACGGTGTTGACGATGTGCCCCTCGGTGTCCTGCTCGATCATGCGCGGCACGAACTCGTGCACGCCGTGCAGCACGCCCCACAGGTTCACGCCGAGCAGCCAGGAGAAGTCCTCCTCGTCGCGGGTCCACATGTGGCCGCCCTGGAAGACGCCGGCGTTGTTGCAGAGCACGTGGACGGCCCCGAGCTCCCCGAAGCAGCGGTTGGCCAGGTGACGCACGGCCCAGGCGTCGGACACGTCGGTGATCTGCGTGAGCACCTCGACGTCACCGGCCAGCGCGGCCGTCTCGGCGAGCCCGCCGTGGTCGACGTCGGCGAGCATCAGCGTCATCCCCTCGGCCGCGAACCGGAGGGCCAGCGCCCGCCCGATGCCGCTCGCCGCACCTGTCACCACCGCGACCTTGCCGGAGAGCTCGCGCACGGACAAACCTCCCTAGCGAACCGACGCTACAGACGTTCCCCCGATCGGCCAGGCGGACGCTACCCGATCTCGCCCGCGCCTCGGAGGGCGGCGCCGATCAGGCCCAGGGGCGGCGCGCCGAGGTCGAGCAGCTGCTTGTGGAAGCGCTGCACGGTGTAGCCGGCGCCCCACTCGGCGCGGGCGCGCTCGCGCAGGTCCATGATGAGCAGCTTGCCCCAGGTGTAGCGGCCGTACGTCGGGTCGAACGAGGCCCGCCGCGCCTCCGACAGCGCCGCGGGGCCCGCCAGGTGCGTGTCGGACTCGAACCGCCTGGCGCCCTCCTCGACCGTCAACTGGCCGGTGTGCACGCCGATCGCGCAGGCCAGCCGGGTGACGCGGATCAGCGCCTCCACCCACACGCCGATCTCGAAGCGCGGGTCGTCCGACTCGAAGCCCTCCTCGACGCACAGTTCCTCGGCGTAGTGGGCCCAGCCCTCGATGAACGCCACCGACTGCAGCACCCTGCGCACCTCGGACGGCGCCCGCCGCAGCGCCCTGGCGTGCGAGAAGTGCCCGGGAGCGACCTCGTGCACGTTGATCGCGGGCAGCGTCGTGGCGCTGAAGACCTCCAGCCACTCCTCCTGGTCCTGTCGCGGCCAGGAGGTGTCGGGCGGGGTGATGTGGTACCACGACGGGCCCTCGGGCTCGCCCGGCGAGTTCCACGCCATCATGGCCATCGCCCAGCGGCGCGACTCGGGCGCCAGGCCCACCAGGCACTCGCCGTCGTGGTAGGGCACGAGGTCCTTCTCGCGGGTGAACGCGATGGCCTTCTCGGTGCCGATCCGCGCGGCCTCGATCACGCCCTCGGGGTCGGGGTGGTCCTTGACCAGCTCGCGTACGACGTCGAGCGGCGCCCGGTCCCGCTCCCCCAGCTTGGCGCAGGACTCGGCGAGCAGCGCCATCAGCCGGTCGCGCTCGGCGTCGGCCCGCTCGGCCAGCTTCCCGAGGTCGACCGGCAGGCCCTCGGCGGTGCCCATCAGCTTGGCCAGTGCCTCGGCGCCGAGCGAGGCGTCCGGGTCGCCCTCGGCCGCGGCCCGCTCCAGGTGGGCGACGAGCCTGGCGTGCGCCTTGAGCGCGGCCTCGTCCGTGATGCCGGCGGCCAGCCCCTTCGCGGCCCCGAGCAGGGACGTGGCGACGGGCGCCGCCACCTGGTCCAGCGCGGCCACGGCCTGGTCCACGGCCTCGGGCCAGCGCGCCAGGTGGGCGGCCCTGGCCGCGGCGCGCTCCTCCTCGGGGCCGTAGTCGCGGTCGTAGCAGGCCAGGTCGAGGTTGGAGAGGTGGAACAGCGGGTTCTTGCGGTGCAGCTCCAGGTCGCCGAGCTGGTCACGCAGGCTCTCCTCGAACACCTGTAGGTGCCTGGCGTCGTGTGCGTCCTCCGGCGCGGGCCCCTGGCCGAGTCGTGCCAGCCCGGCCCGTACGCCGTCAGGCGACAGGTCCTGGATCTGACCGTCGTACTCGTGCCTGCCGCCGCCCTCGCGCGCCTCGGCCACCATCAGGTCCGTGATGGCTCGCAGCCTGGCGTCAAGTTCTGTCATGCCGCCGACGCTAGCGCACCGCCTTTGGGATCTTAAGTACCCATAAATATAGGCGCGGAGTGGAGGGATCGCCGGGCAGGATGTCCGCCATGGCCATCCGTATCACCACGCTCGCCGAACGCCCGGAATTCGCCGCGACGCTCTGGGACATGGACCACACGTGGCAGCGGTTCATGCTGGAGGACCCGGTCGCGGACCAGTACTACGCGCTGGTCAAGACCGCCTACCCGGACCACGTGCTGGTGGCCGACGACGACGCGGAGCCCGGGCGGCTGGTGGCGCGGGGCTACATGACGCCGTTCGTGTCGAACGGGGGCGAGCTGCCCGACAACGGCTGGGACGGGGTGATCCAGTCCGGCTGGCTGGCCAGGGCGGCCGGCCGGCCGACGGACGCCGTCTCCGCCCTGGAGATCACCGTCCGCCGCGACCTGCTGCGCAACGGCCTGTCCGCGACGATGCTGGCCGCGCTGCGCGGCCAGGCCGCCCGGCTCGGCCATCGCGAGCTCGTCGCCCCGGTGCGCCCCAACCTCAAGCACCTCGAACCGCACACCCCCATGAGCGAGTACGCCTTCAGGACGCGCGCCGACGGTCTGCCCCACGACGCCTGGCTCCGGGTGCACGTGCGGGCGGGCGGCGAGATCGTCAAGGTGGCGCCCCGGTCGATGGTGGTCGCGGGCACGCTGGCGGAGTGGCGCGACTGGACCGGCCTGCCCTTCGACCGCTCAGGGCCGGTGGAGGTGCCGGGCGCGCTCAGCCCGGTGCACTGCGACGTGCGCCAGGACCACGCCGTCTACGTGGAGCCGAACGTCTGGGTCAGGCACCCCGTCTGACCGCCCCCTACTTCAGCCGCGCCCGCCGCATCACCTTCAGCGCCGTCGCCAGCACCCCCGCCCACCTCTCGTACGACATCCCGGCCGGCGGCTCGAACCCCAGCCACCCCGCCTGCGAGGCCACCGCCTTGGCCTCGGTGTAGCGCAGCAGCCCCTCGATCCCGTGCCGGCGGCCCAGCCCGGACGCCTTCATGCCGCCCATGGGCACGTCGTAGGACGCGTACGCCGAGGCGTACCCCTCGTTGATGTTGACCGTCCCGGCGCGCACCCTGGCGGCCAGGCGGCGGGCGCGGGGCGGGCTGGAGGTCCAGATGGAGGCGTTGAGGCCGTAGACGGTGTCGTTGGCCAGCTCGACCGCCTCGTCCTCGGTGGCGAAGGGGTAGAGCGCCACCACGGGCCCGAACGTCTCGTTGCGGCACAGCTCCATGTCCTCGCCGACCCCGGTGAGCACGGTCGGCTCGTAGAACAGCGGGCCGAGGTCGGGCCTGGCCCTGCCGCCGGTCAGCACCTTCGCGCCCTTGGCGACGGCGTCGTCCACGTGCGCGGTGACGGTGTCGAGCTGGCGGCGGGAGGTGAGCGAGCCCATCTGCACCGACCAGTCGTGCCCGGCGCCCAGCTTGAGCGCCCGGGCCGCGCGGGCGAAGCGGTCGGCGAAGGCGTCGAAGACGGACGCGTGCACGTACAGGCGCTCGATCGACAGGCAGAGCTGGCCCGCGTTGGTGAAGCAGGCCCGGATGGCGCCCTGCACGGCCACGTCGAGGTCGGCGTCGTCGAGCACGATCATCGGGTTCTTGCCGCCGAGCTCCAGCGAGCAGCCGATGAGCCGCTTGGCGGCCTCCTCGGCGACCTTCCTGCCGCCGCGCGTGGAGCCGGTGAAGACGACGTAGTCGGCGTGGTCGAGCAGCGCGTCGCCGATGCCGGCCGGCTCGCCGAGCACGACCTGCCAGATCTCGCGGGGCATGCCCAGCTCGGCCAGCAGGTCGATGGTCCACAGCGTGGACAGGGCGGTCTGGGTGTCGGGCTTGTGCACGATCGTGTTGCCGGCCAGCAGCGCGGGCACCGCGTCGGTGACGCCCAGCGCGAGCGGGTAGTTCCACGGGCTGATCAGGGCCACCACGCCCTTGGGCCGGCGCAGCTCCGTCACGCGGGTGGCGCCGGGCAGGATGCCCTTGCGCGCCCGCGGGGCGAGCAGGCGCGGCGCGCGGCGGGCGTAGTAGAGGCTGCAGCCCGCGACGTCGAGCACCTCCTCGAAGGCGTGCTTGCGGGCCTTGCCCGTCTCGTTCTGGACGATGTCGAGGATCTCGTCCCTGCGATCGAGGATGGCGTCGTGCAGGAGGAGGAAGGGCCTGGCCCTTTCCGCGGGCGATCTGCCCGCCCAGGCCTCCTGGGCCGCCCTGGCCCTGCCGTACGCCGCCCGGACGTCCTCGGCGTCGGAAATGGGCAGCTCAGCGAGGGTTTCTCCGGTGAACGGAGCGATGACGGACTGTGTCCTACCACTGGACGTGACCTGCATCTCAGAAGCATATTCCGCGGTGCTACCGGCGGGTAGTTTTTGCGGATCCGCGGCATAGGGCCAGAATCCCCTCATGGCATCCTTCGCTCAGCTCCGGCCCGGAGATCCACAGCGGCTGGGGGGCTTCGAGCTCCTCGGCCGGCTCGGCGAGGGCGGTCAAGGCGTCGTTTACCTGGCCAAGGACCACTCGGGCCACAACGTGGCCGTCAAGTGGCTGCGTCCCGACCTGTCGGGCGACCAGGTGAGCGTGGAGCGGTTCCTGCGCGAGGTCCAGGTGGCCCAGCAGGTCGCGCCCTTCTGCACCGCCGCCGTCCTGGGCACAGGGGTCGAGCAGGACAGGCCGTTCATCGTCAGCGAGTTCATCGAGGGCCCCTCCTTACAGCGGGTCGTGCAGGAGGAGGGGCCGCGCACTGGCTCGG
The DNA here is from genome assembly GCF_024172165.1 of Nonomuraea thailandensis. Taxonomy (GTDB): domain Bacteria; phylum Actinomycetota; class Actinomycetes; order Streptosporangiales; family Streptosporangiaceae; genus Nonomuraea; species Nonomuraea thailandensis. Next base: position 9,088,608 of record NZ_JAMZEB010000002.1, read on the forward strand.
TCCTGCACCGGCTGGCCATCGGCACCGCCACGGCGCTGGCCGCCATCCACCAGGCCGGCATCGTGCACCGCGACTTCAAGCCGGCGAACGTGATCATCGGCGCCGACGGGCCGCGCGTGATCGACTTCGGCATCGCCCGCGCGCTCAACGCCACCTCCACGATCAGCAGCATGGTCGTGGGCACGCCGTCGTACATGCCGCCCGAGCAGGTCATGGGTCACACCGTGGGGCCGGCCGCCGACATGTTCTCCTGGGCCAGCGCCATGGTGTTCGCCGCCTCCGGGCGGGCGCCGTTCGGCAGCGACACGATGCCCGCGGTGATCAACCGCGTGCTCAACCAGCAGCCCGACCTGGGCGCGCTCGGCGAGGGCCCGCTGCGTGACGTGGTGGTGGCGTGCCTGGCCAAGGACCCGGCGCAGCGGCCCACGGCGGAGCAGGTGATCATGCGCCTGCTGCAGCAGCCCGCGCCGAACCCCGGCATGCTGGCGCAGGGCGCCGCAGAGGCCGCCCCCGCCGGGCCCCACCCGCCTCCCACCGGCCCGCCCTCGGGGCCGCTCTCCGGGTCACCCTCGGGCCCGTACGGAGGCCCGTCCTCAGGCCCGTACGCGAGCCCGTCCTCGGGCCCGCCCTCGGGCCCACCGTTCGGCTCTCCCACCGGCCCTGCCCCGGGCTCGCCGTTCGCGTCACCGGCCGGCTCCCCGTCGGGGCCGATGTCCGGCAACGTCCCGTACGCGACCGGCGCCCAGTTCCCCCAGCACCCGCACCAGCAGCCCCCGTGGCAGCAGCCCACGATCCCGCCCTACGGGCAGCAGCACCAGCAGGGCATGTACACGCAGGCGCCGCCGCGCAGGAGCGGCAGGGGCCCGCTGATCGCCGGCGTCACGGTGGCGGTCGCGCTGCTCATGCTCGCCGGCGTCATCGTGTTCATCCAGATCGACAAGTCCTCGACGACGTCGGTGGCGATCGGGACCAGCACCCCGGACCCCAGGCGTTCGTCGAAGAGCGCCGATCCCAGGACGAGCAGCACCCCGTCCGACAGCCCGTCCCAGACCGCGCAGGCGAGCGTGCCGGCGACCGGCACCAAGCGGACGCTGCCCGGCGGCAAGATCTCCCTGTACGAGAACCCCGCCGACGCCATCGTCCTGACCTCCTACGAGGTCTACGACAAGCCGAAGGACGACTGGATCGACTACGCCAGGAACTCGCTGCGCGGCACGTTCACGAAGTACCAGGGCAACTGGGAGTCGGTCGTCTCCCCCGACGGGAAGCTCCTGGCCGCCAGGGGCAGGAGCTACAGCTCCGACGACTTCGACTTCATCGTGATCACCGAGCGCGACTCCGGCGAGCGTACGACGATCAAGACCGTCAAGGAACCTCTGATCAGCAGCATCAGGGCCTGGTCGAAGGACGGCTCCAGGATCCTGCTGAACATCGAGAAGAAGAGCGGCAGCAAGTGGCACTACCTCGGCTTCGTCATCGTGGACGTGACCGCGAAGACGGCCGACGTGGTCAACGTGAGCGACACCTCCATCCGTGAGACCTCCTTCGGCTTCGACGGCGACGACGAGGGCGTGGTCAACGTCTACGGCAGCGAGACCAACCGCAACCTGCGCTTCTTCGACACCGAGGGCAAGGCCACCCGCTCGCTGAAGGGCATCGGCACGCTCTCCGCCGGCACGCAGGACATCTTCTCGCCGTCGGGCGAGGCGTTCGTCACCAACTGCCCCAACGGCGGCGACGGCGACCACTGCATCTGGGACGCCACGACGGGCGAGCGCCTGCAGAAGTTCTCCTCCGACTGCGACAAGGTGCTCGGCTTCTACGACGAGAGCCACCTCTACTGCTGGGAGCAGGACAACGGCGCCAACGACGAGATCCAGGTGCTCGACTTCACCGGCAAGCTGCTGCGCAAGATGCTCGAAGTGCCCGACGATCTCGACTTCAGCCCGGCCTTCACCGTGAATCCGTCCAGAGGCTCCTGAACCATCCCGCTCACGCAGCCGTGATGAGGGCATGAAGACGTTGATCCGCACGGCCGTGACCGCCGCCGCGCTGGCGGCGGTCACGGCCGCCTGCACCTCTTCGACGGGAGGCTCCACGGCCCCGCCCCCGAAGGCGACGGCGCTCGGCGCCGTCCGCCTGGTGGCCTACAGCAGTTGCGACGACGCGCTGGCCGGCCTGCGGGAGCAGGCCGCCGCCAACGTCACCGCGTACGGCTTCGGCGGCGTCATGCCGTTCGCGGTCGCGCAGGACGCGGCGGCCGAGAGCAAGGCCAGGGTGGCGGCGACGCCGGAGCACTCCACCACGAACGTGCACGAGGCCGGGGTGGACGAGCCCGACCTGGTCAAGACCGACGGCGACCGGGTCATCACGGTCGCGGACGGCACGCTGCGGATCATCGACACGGCCACCAGGAGGATCACCGGGTCGGTCAGGCTGACCGAGGGCGAGGGCGGCCCCGGGATCCCCGGCGGCCTGCTGGTCTCGGGCGACCGCGCGCTGGTGCTCATGCGCGGCGGCGACATCATGTACAAGACGCGGCCGATCGGGCCGCCCGCCGACACCCGTTACGTCGTGGTGGACCTGGCGGGCGAGCCCAGGGTGCTGAGCACGATCCGGCCACAGGGCTCGTACGTGGACGCCAGGATGATCGGCTCCACCGTCCGGCTCGTCACCCGCAGCCAGCCCGACATCGCCTTCCCCGAGCCGAAGCAGAACGCCACCGAGGCCGACCTGCTCAAGGCGAACCAGGACACCGTCCGGCGCGCGCCGGTGGACGCCTGGCTGCCGAAGATCGAGATCACGGACGCGTCGGGCGCCGTCAGGAAGGACACGGTGAAGTGCGAGCGGGTCAGCCACCCCGCCGGCTACACCGGCACCTCGATGCTGACCGTGCACACCATCGACCTGGCGCAGGGCGTCACGGCGGCGGGCACCGACCCGATCAGCCTGGCCGCCGACGGCGACGTGGTGTACGGCACCGGCCAGAGCCTGTACGTGGTTAGCAACCCGCGCTGGTGGTTCCCCGTGGCCCGCCCGCTCCCCGTCGAGGAGGCGCCGGCCTCTTCGGACGCGGTCGCCCCCGCGGTGGAGCCCACCCCCGGCGACGCGGCGGTGCCCCCGGCGAGCCCCCGGCCGACGCCCACGATGCCGCCGGAGGAGACGGAGGTGCACCGGTTCGACATCACCAGGCCCGGCGCGCCCGCGTACGTGGCCTCGGGCAAGGTGCCGGGGCGGCTGCTGAACCAGTACTCGCTGTCGGAGCACGACGGTCACCTGCGCGTCGCCACCACCGTGGACTCCGGCGACGAGAAGACCAGCTCCAGCGCCGTCCACGTGCTCAGGGCCGACACCCTGGCCCAGGTCGGCGAGGTAGGCGGCCTGGGCAAGGGCGAACGCATCTACTCGGTCAGGTTCATCGGGGCGGTCGGCTACTGCGTCACGTTCCGGCAGGTCGACCCGCTCTACACGCTGGACCTGCGCGATCCGGCGGCGCCCAGGGTGACGGGCGAGCTGAAGATCACGGGTTACTCGGCGTACCTGCACCCCGGCAGCGAGGGCCGGCTCATCGGCATCGGGCAGGAGGCCAGCGAGCAGGGCAGGACGCTGGGCACGCAGGTCTCGCTGTTCGACGTCAGCGACCCGGGCACGCCGCGCCGGCTGTCGCAGTTCTTCCAGAAGGACTCGGGCTCCGGGGCCGAGTGGGACCCGCACGCGTTCCTGTACTGGCCGAAGACGGGCCTGTCGGTGATCCCGCTGAACAAGATGAACGAGTCGGGCGCGCTCGTGCTCCAGATCGGTGACGCGGAGGTCAAGGAGCTGGGCATGATCAAGCACCCGAAGCAGCGTCAGGAGGGCGGCTACAGCTACGAGCCGGGCATCCAGCGCTCGATCGTCATCGGCGACTCGTTGTGGACGGTCTCGTACGAGGGTGTCCAGGTCAACGACCTCGCCACGCTGGCCTCACAAGCGTGGATCCCACTCCGTTAAGCAACCAAAGGGCGCCGGTTCGTAGCGAACCGGCGCCCTTTTTGTGGACTTATCCCGACAAATGGTGAAAACTTTGCTTACACCCCACTGTCGGACCGGTTGGTTCGTGTCATAGCGGGCGGGCCGGTCCCGAACCAGAAAGGGCCCACGCTGCCATGCGACCACGCACCCCCCTGCTCGCATTGCTCGTCAGCGCACTGGCGTTACTCGCCGCGCCCCTGCCCGTCTCCGCCGCGGCGGCCGCCCCGGACGGCACGTACATCGTCCAGCTCAACCCCGCCATGCGGGCGCCGCGCGGCGCCGCCCAGGACCAGGTCGCCGGCCTCGGCGGGCAGCTCGTCGGCGTGTACGAGCACGCGTTCAAGGGCTACACCGCCCGCCTGAGCGCGACCGCCGCCGAACAGCTCAAGCGCAACCCGAACGTCATCAGCGTGGAGCCCGACGCCGAGGTGCACGCCTTCGTGCAGACCGTGCCCACGGGCGTCAGGCGCATCTTCGGCCCGGACAACCCGAACCTGGACATCGACGGCACCGACGACGTCCGCATCGACGTGGACGTCGCCGTGGTCGACAGCGGCGTGGACAACACCCATCCCGACCTCAACGTGGTCGCCCGGGCCAACTGCCTGACCGGCCTGTGCGTCAACAACTCCGGCACCGACGACAACGGCCACGGCTCGCACGTCGCGGGCACCGTCGGCGCCCTCGACAACACCATCGGCCCGGTGGGCGTGGCGCCCGGCGCCCGCATCCACGGCGTCAAGGTGCTCAACGCGGCCGGCTCCGGCACCCTGTCCGGCATCGCCGCCGGCATCAACTGGGTGGTGGCGCGCGCCTCCACCATCGAGGTCATCAACCTCAGCCTCGGCTGCAACGGCTGCTCCAGCAGCGCGATCAGCACGGCGATCACCAACGCGGTCAACGCCGGCATCGTGGTCGTGGTGGCCGCGGGCAACAGCCACACGAACACCTCCTCCTTCTTCCCCGCCAACCACCCCGACGTGGTCACCGTCTCCGCGCTGACCGACAACGACGGTTTGGCCGGCGGCGCCGGGGGCAGCACGCTCTCGTGCCGCAGCGAGACCGATCAGGACGACACCTCGGCGTTCTACTCCAACTACGGCTCCACGGTGGAGATCACGGCGCCGGGCACGTGCATCTACTCGACCTACCGCGCAGGCGGCTACGCCACGATCAGCGGCACCTCGATGGCCAGCCCGCACGTGGCGGGCGCGGCCGCCCTGCTCACGTCGGGCACCCACAAGCCGACGAACCGGACGGGCTCGCTGTCCGTCCGTAGCACGCTGATCTCGACGGGCAACCTCAACTGGACCGACGACTCGGGCGACGGCGTCAAGGAGCCGCTGCTCGACGTGCACGACGCCACGCGCTACCCGCCGGCGTAGAACCATCCTGGACGGGGCGGTCCGCGGACCCCGCAGCGCCGCGGGCCGCCCCCTCAGGTATGTTCCGGCACCACGACGGGGACGATCTCCGGCGCGCCGAGCCTGATCGCGTCGGCCTCGTGGTCGGAGTCCTGCTCCTGCGAGCGGCGCTCGGCCTCCACGCGCTTGGTGTAGTACTCGACCTCCCGCTTGACCTGCTCGCCGTCCCAGTCGAGCGGCTCGGCCAGCAGCTCGGCGGACTCCTGCGCCACCGCCACCCCGCGGTGGAAGGTCTCGATGGAGATGCGCGTCCGCCGGGTCAGCACGTCGTTCAGGTGCCGGGCGCCCTCGTGGGTGGCGGCGTAGACGATCTCGGCGCGCAGGTAGTCGTCGGCCCCCGCCAGCGGCCGCGCCAGCGACGGGTCCTGCTCGATCAGCTCCAGCAGCTCGTCGATCAGCGAGCCGTAACGCTGCAGCAGGTGCTCGATCCTGGCCACGTGCAGCCCCGACTCCTGGGCGATGCGGTGCCGGGAGTTCCACAGCGCCTGGTAGCCCTCCGCGCCGGCGAGCGGGATGCGGTCGGTGCACGAGCGCGGCACCCGCTGGTCCAGGCCGTGCGCCACGGCGTCCACCGCGTCCTTGGCCATGACCCGGTACGTCGTGTACTTCCCGCCGGCGATCATCACCAGCCCCGGCACCGGGTGCGCGACCACGTGCTCCCTGGACAGCTTGGACGTCTCGTCCGACTCGCCCGACAGCAGCGGCCGCAGCCCCGCGTACACGCCTTCGACGTCGTCGCGGGTCAGCGGCACCGACAGGACCGCGTTGACGTGGTCGAGCAGGTAGTCGATGTCGGTGCGGGAGGCCGCGGGGTGGCTCTTGTCGAGCGTCCACTCCGTGTCGGTGGTGCCGATGATCCAGTGGCGGCCCCACGGGATCACGAACAGCACCGACTTCTCCGTACGCAGGATGATGCCGGTCAGCGAGTGGATGCGGTCGCGCGGGACGACGAGGTGGATGCCCTTGGAGGCGCGGACGTGGATCTGGCCGCGCCCGCCCACCAGCTCCTGGATGTCGTCGGTCCAGACGCCGGTCGCGTTGACCACCTGGCGGGCGCGTACCTCGAACTCCTCGCCGAGCTCCAGGTCGCGCACCCGCACGCCGGTGACCCGCTCGCCCTCCCGCAGGAACCCCACCACCTGCGCCCTGGGCGCGATGTGCGCGCCGTACGTGGCCGCCGTGCGCAGCATCATCATCACGTAGCGGGCGTCGTCGACCTGGGCGTCCCAGTACTGGACGGCGCCGGTGAAGGCGGTCTTCTTCAGCGCGGGCGCCAGCCGCAGCGCCCGCGACCTGGACAGGTGCCGGTGCCCCGGCACCCCGCGGGTCAGCCCGGTGGCGAAGCCCAGCGTGTCGTACAGCGCCACGCCCGCGCCCACGTAGGGGCGCTCCCACCCGTAGTGGGTCAGCGGGAACAGGAACGGCACCGGCCGTACCAGGTGCGGCGCGATGCGCTGCAGCAGCAGCGCCCGCTCCTGCAACGCCTCGCGCACCAGCTCGAAGTTGAGCTGCTCCAGGTAGCGCAGGCCGCCGTGGATCAGCTTGGACGAGCGCGACGAGGTGCCCGAGGCGAAGTCGCGCGCCTCGACGAGCGCCACGTCGAGCCCGCGGGTCGCGGCGTCGAGCGCGATGCCCGCCCCGACGACGCCGCCGCCGACCACGACCACGTCGAGCTCCTGGGACGACATACGGTCCAGCGCCTCTGCCCGCTCTGCGGGCCCGAGCCGGGCCGCGCTCTTTCCCGACGTCATATCTCCCCCTGGAACGCCTGTGGTCTGCGTTCCATACCTACCCGCGGACGTATCGCCCTGTAACGCCCTCAGGCACGGACGACCTTCACACCCGCGTCCGTGAGCTCCCCCGCCAGCCGGTCGGAGAGCTGGGCGTCGGTGACCAGCGTGTCGATCTGGCCGATCGGGCAGATGCGGGAGAAGGCCCGCTTGCCGATCTTGGAGGAGTCGGCCACCACCACGACCTGCGCAGCCCTGCTGATCAGCAGGTGGTTCACGCTGGCCTCGCCCTCGTGGTGGGCCGAGGCCCCGAGCTCGACCTCCAGCCCGTCCACGCCCAGGAACGCCACGTCCAGGGTCACCTGCTCCAGCACGCCGCCGGCCAGCGGCCCGATCAGCTCGTACGACTGCTGCCTGGCCACCCCGCCGGTGACCACGATCTTGACGTGCTGCCGGACGGTCAGCTCGGCCGCGATGTTCAGGGCGTTGGTGACGATCGTGAACCCGCTCTCCAGCGTCGGCAGCGTCGCGAGGGTGCGGGCCAGCTCGGACGTCGTGGTCCCGCCGTTGAGCCCGATCACGGCGCCGGGCGTCACCAGCTCGGCCGCCGCCAGGGCGATGCGGTGCTTCTCGTCGGCGTGCCTGGCCGTCTTGTACCGCAGCGGCAGGTCGTAGCTGACGCTCTGCGCCACCGCTCCGCCCCGCGTGCGCATGAGCATCTGCTGCTGGGCGAGCTGGTCGAAGTCCCGCCGGATCGTCGCGGTGGAGACGTCGAGCGCCTGGGCCGCCTCCTCCACCGACAGCCTGCCCTCCTGCGCCAGCAGCTCGAGGATGGCGTTCCAGCGGTCGTAGCGGGACACGGAGGCCTCCTGGGGGCATGGGGAACAGGAGCAAGCGTGGCACACCCAGGAACGCCAGGGCTACCAGTGTTCATTTATGCCCATTCCTGATATAAAAAGCGCAGAAACAATCAATCACGGGGAGGCAAGTGGTGACCACCCACACCGAGGCCGAGATCGCGTCCCAGCCGTCCTGCTGGCGCCGCGCCGTCGCGAACGTCCCCGCCGACGCGCTGCCGCGCCGGGGCGAGCGGGTCGCCGTCGTCGGCTGCGGTACGTCGTGGTTCATCGCGATGGCGTACGCGGTGCTGCGCGAGCGGGCCGGGCACGGCGAGACCGACGCGTTCGCCGCCTCCGAGTTCCCGCAGGGGCGCCGCTACGACCGCGTGCTGGCGCTGACGCGCTCGGGCACCACGACCGAGGTCCTCGACCTGCTGGCGCGGACCACCGACAAGAGCGTCGCCATCACCGCCGACCCCACCACGCCGATCATGTCGGCCGCCGACGAGGTCGTCGTGCTCGACTACGCCGACGAGCAGTCGGTCGTGCAGACCAGGTTCGCCACCACGCAGCTCGCCATGCTCCGCGCCTCCCTGGGCGAGGACCTGACCCAGGCGATCGCCGACGCCGAGGAGGCCGTGGCCGCGCCGCTGCCCGACCCGCTGGTCTCGGCCGAGCAGTTCAGCTTCCTGGGCACCGGCTGGTCGGTCGGTCTGGCGCAGGAGGCGGCGCTGAAGATGCGCGAGGCGTCCCGCTCCTGGACGGAGGCCTACCCGGCGATGGAGTACCGGCACGGCCCGATCAGCATCGCCGCCCCTGGCCGCGTGACCTGGATGCTCGGCACCGCTCCCGAAGGGCTGCGCGCGCAGGTCGAGGAGACCGGCGGCACGTTCTTCGAGACCTCGCTCGACCCCATGGCCGAGCTGATCCGCGCCCAGCGGGTCGCGGTGGCGCGGGCCTTCGCCCAGGGGCTGAACCCCGACGAGCCCATGCACCTCACGCGATCTGTGATCCTTTCTTCATGAGCCTTACTCTTGCCGACGCCAGGATCGTGACGCCCGAGGGCGTGCACGAGGGGTGGCTGACCATCGAAGACGGCCGCATCACGCACGTCGGCCAGGGATCCGCCCCGGGTCCCGGCCTCAGCGTGGGCGGCCGGCACGTCGTGCCGGGGTTCGTGGACGTGCACAACCACGGCGGCGCGGGCGGCTCCTTCCCCACCGGCGACCTGGAGCGGGCGCGCGAGGCCGTGGCACTGCACCGCCGCCACGGCACCACGACCACGATGGCCAGCCTCGTCACCGACACGATCGAGGGCCTGACCAGGGCGGCGTCGGCGCTGGCCGAGCTGTGCGACGAGGGGCTGCTGGCCGGCATCCACTTCGAGGGCCCGTACATCGCCAGGTCGCGCTGCGGCGCGCACGACCCGACGCGGCTGCGCGAGCCCTCGCCGCAGGAGTTCGCGGGGCTGGTGAAGGCCGGGCGCGGCCACGTGCGCATGCTGACCATCGCGCCGGAGCTGCCCGGCGCGCTCGACACGATCAGGATGGCCGTCGCCGAAGGCGTGCTCGCCGCCATCGGGCACAGCGAGGCCGGCTACGAGCAGGCCATCGAGGGCATCGAGGCGGGCGCCACCGTGGCGACCCATCTGTACAACGCGATGCCGCCGCTCGGCCACCGCGCCCCCGGGCCCGTGGCGGCGCTGCTGGACGACGAGCGGGTGACGGTCGAGCTGGTCAACGACGGGGTGCACGTGCACCCGGCCATGCTGCGCCTGGCGTACGAGGTGGCGGGGCCAGGCAGGACGGCACTGATCACCGACGCGATGTCGGCCACCGGCCTGGGCGACGGCGACTACGTGCTCGGCTCCATGGCGGTGCGGGTGGACGACGGCGTGGCCCGGCTGGTCGAGGGCGGCTCGATCGCGGGCTCCACGCTGACGATGGACGTGGCGTTCCGGCGCGGCGTCCAGGAGCTGGGCATGTCGCTGCCCGACGCCGTCCAGGTGGCCTCGCTGACGCCCGCGCGGCTGCTCGGCCTGGCCGACAGGATCGGCTCTATCGCCGTGGGCAAGGCGGCCGACCTGCTGGTGCTCTCCGACTCGCTGGAAGTGGACGGCGTGCTGAAGGACGGCGTCTGGATCACGGAGCCTTAATGATCATCACGGTGACGCTCAACCTCGCTCTCGACGTGACCTACCAGGTGCCCGGCGTCGACTGGGACGGGGTCAACCGGGTCAGCGCGGTGCACAGGCGCGCGGGCGGGAAGGGCGTCAACGTGGCCAGGGTGCTGGCCGCGCTCGGCCGGGACGTGCTCGTCACGGGCCTGGCCGGCGGGCCGACCGGCCGGGCGATCGAGGCCGACCTGGAGGCGGCGCGGCTGCCCAGCGCCCTGTACGGCATCAACGGCGACTCCCGCACCACCCTCGCCGTCACCGACGCCGACCACACGGCCCTGTTCAACGAGCCGGGCCCCGACGTCACCGCGGACGAGCTGGCCGGCTTCGTCCAGCACTACGAGACCCTCCTGACCGGCGCCGACGCGGTCGTGCTGTCCGGGAGCCTGCCGCGCGGCGTGCCCGCCGACACCTACGCCACGCTGGCGGCCATCGCGGCCGGCCGGGGCGTGCCGTCCATCGTGGACGCCGACGGCGACCCCCTGCGCCACGCGCCCGAGGGCCGCCCCTCGATCCTCAAGCCCAACGCGGACGAGCTGGCCAGGGCCGTGCCCGGCGGCACCCCGGCCGAGGGCGCCCAGGCGCTGCGCGGCCGGGGCGCCGGGGCCGTGGTGGTGTCCATGGGCGCCGACGGGCTGCTGGCCGTCACCGGGGAGGGCACGTACGCGGCGCGGATGCCGTACACCGTGCGGGGCAACCCGACGGGCGCCGGCGACTCGCTGGTCGCGGGGCTGGCGCTGGGCCTGGTCGAGCCGGATCCGTGGCCGGACCGGCTCAGGCGGGCGGCCGCGCTCGGCGCGGCGGCCGTGGCCAGGCCGGTGGCCGGCGAGTTCGACCCCGACGTGTACGCCGACATCCACCCCCAGATCATCATCACGTAAGGAGCCCCGCCATGCCCCTCGCCTCCATCGGCGACATCGTCAGCCAGTCCCCCGCGGGGGTGGGCGCGTTCAACGTGATCCAGCTGGAGCACGCCACCGCCATCGTGGCGGGCGCCGAGGCCCTGGGCCTGCCGGTGGTGCTGCAGATCAGCGAGAACTGCGTGCGCTACCACGGCGCGCTGGAGCCGATCGCGCTGGCCTCGCTCGCGGTCGCCAGGAAGGCGGAGGTGCCGGTCGCGGTCCACCTCGACCACGCCACCGACCGGGCGCTCGTCGAGGAGGCGGTGACGCTGGGCCTCGGCTCGGTGATGTACGACGCCTCGGCCCTGCCCGACGAGGAGAACGTCGCCGCCACGGCCGAGGTGGCCGCCTGGTGCCACGAGCGCGGCGTGTGGGTGGAGGCCGAGCTGGGCGAGGTCGGCGGCAAGGACGGCGTGCACGCGCCCGGGGCCCGCACCAAGCCGCACGAGGCGCTCGACTACGTGACCAGGACCGGCGTGGACGCGCTGGCCGTCGCCGTGGGCACCTCGCACGCCATGACCACCAAGGACGCCGTGCTGGACCTGGAGCTCATCGCCGAGCTGCGCGCGGCCGTGCCGGTGCCGCTGGTGCTGCACGGCTCCTCCGGGGTGCCGGACGACGTGCTGCGCGAGGCCGTCCGCCAGGGCATGAAGAAGATCAACATCGCGACCCACCTGAACAAGGCGTTCACCGGCGCCGTACGCGACTACCTGACCCACGACGAGCGGGTCGTGGACTCGCGCAAGTACCTCAAGGCCGGCCGCGACGCGGTGGCCCGCGAGGTCAGCCACCTGCTGGGCGTGCTCACGGGCTGAGCTGCTTGCGCATGAGGACGGCCGAGCGGCCCTCGATGCCCTGGCGGCCGGTCTCGCGGTAGCCGAGCGACTCGTACAGGGCGATGTTGGCGGTCATCTTGGCGTTGGTGTAGAGGCGCAGCGCGGGCAGCCCCAGCCTGCGCGCCTCCCGCTCGGCGTGGGCCAGCAGCGCCCGTCCGATGCCCCTGCCGTGCAGGTCGGGGCGTACGGCCACGTTGTCCACCAGCAGCACGCCCTCTTCGGGCACCAGCACGATGAGCCCTTCGAGCCCGTCGGTGACGTGCACCCGGCCGTCGGCGATGAGCGCCGCGTAGTCGGACTCCAGCGGCAGCGGCGGCATGCCGATGACCTCGATCCACGGCGTGTAGGCGTCGTGGACGAGCCGTTCCACGGCGGCCCTGTCGCTCTCCTCCGCGATTCTCATGCGCCCAATGTAGTCAGCACCCGCTCGACCTGCCGCTGGAAGGTCCCGGGCGGGTTGCGCGGGTGCTCGTGCGACAGCAGGAAGAACCAGACGAGCGCGTGCACCTTGCGGCACTCCCTGGTCCGCCGCTCCTCCTGCGGGCTCAGCTCGAACCGGCGCGCGATCTCCACCTCCCCGTCCACCCACATCGACACGTGCTCGGCCAGCTCGGCCACCTCGAACGCGACGTCGCTGCGCCCGGAGTCCTCGAAGTCGACGATGCGCACGCGCGAGCCGTCCCACAGGAAGTTGGCCAGGTTCCCGTCGCCCGCGCCGAACACCTCCCGGACCCCGGCCTCGCCGGGCGACCAGCTCTCCAGCCAGCGCAGCCCCTCCTTGACGGCCCGGTCGGCCAGCGGCTCCCTGGGCTGCCAGGCGGCGCAGCGCTTCCTGACCCAGTCGACGATCGCCTCGCGCTGCCAGGGGCGTACGGGCAGGCCGCCCAGCACGTCGCCGGGCACGGCGGCGTGCAGCTCCGCCAGCGCCTCGGCCATGGCCGACACGTGCCTGCCCCGCGCGAACAGCCCGCGCAGCGGCACGCCGGGGATCCTGGACATCGTCACCGCGCCGCCCTCGAACGTGATCGGCTCCGGCGCGAGCCCCGGCGCGTGCTCGGCCAGCAGCGTCAGCGCCCGCCACTCGCGCTCGGCCGCGCCCGGCTTGCTGTCCTGGTAGCGCTTGACGACGCGGTCGCCCTCGTACGTCAGCTCGTGCGTGTGCTGAAGATCAGCCATTCCCGCATGCTAGGGCAACAACCGCGCAACGGCGCTGGTCACGAGCCTGTGGAGCTCGTCCACGTCGCCGGGCAGCGGCCTGGGTGATCCACCGCCCCGAACGTGAGCCCGTGGGCGCCCTCCTCGACCGGCACCTCGATCGCGGCGTCGACCAGCGCGGCACGCCGCGCCGTGTTCCTGCGGATCACCTTGACACCACTCCGCTTGTAGTACTACGGTCAGATCACTTCATTCGTAGTACTTCAAACGGAGTTGATCGCATGCGAAAGCTCGTCTACTACATCGCCACCTCGATCGACGGCTACATCGCCGGCCCCGGGGGCGAGTACGACTTCTACCCCGTGGCCGACGACATGGCCGCCGCCATGAACGAGCAGTATCCCGAGACCGTCCCCACCCCGGTGCGCGAGCAGATCGGCTTCGAGGCCCCCAACAGGCGCTTCGACACCATCCTCATGGGCCGTGGCTCCTACGAGCCCGGCCTGGCGGCCGGATACACCAGCCCGTACGCCCACCTGCGCCAGTACGTCGTCTCCAGCACCATCAAGAGCATCGACGACCCGGCCGTGGAGCTCGTCCCCGGCGACCCCCTCGGCCTGGTGCGCCGGCTCAAGCAGGAGGAGGGCCTCGACATCTACCTCTGCGGCGGCGGCAGCCTGGCCGCCCAGCTCCTGCCCGAGATCGACGAGATGGTGGTCAAGTGCTACCCGGTGGTGGCGGGGGCGGGCATCCCGGCCTTCCACGGCGCCTTCTCACCGACCAGGTTCACGCTGACCGGCACCCGCACGTTCAGCAACGGCACCGTGGTCATGACGTACACGCGTCACGAGGCGGCGAGCGCGTCCTGATAGCCGGTCGGGTCGGCGTAGTCGCGCGAGTGCACGATGAGGCCGTCCCTGATCCTCATCACCATCACGTACGAGCTCGCGAACGGCCGGCCGGAGGAGACGACGTGGCCGTGCAGGCCGTACTCGGCGATGACCACCTCGGGGTCGGCGGTCTCGTGCAGCACCACGTTCTCCAGCCGGTCCCGCCGCAGCACCGCCCCCGCCCGCTCGAACCTGGCCCGATGCCCCTCCCTCCCCTCGAACCTGAAGGGCCCGCCCCCGGACGTGAACGGGATCTCGATCACCGAGTCCTCCGAGTAGAGGTCGGCCAGCGCGGCGAGGTCGCCCCCGGCGGCGACGGCGAGGAAACGCTCGGCCACTTCACGGGCGGACGGATGCATCACATGCCTCCAGAACGGTCTAGAATCCGGAACGAGTAACCCGCTTAGACGCTACGGAACGCTCGTTCCGGCTGTCAACCCAGGAGGTTCCGGGCATGACCGTTCCCGGCCGGGCGGACGCCCGCCACAACCACGCCCGCGTCCTGGCGGCGGCGCGGGAGACGTTCGCCGAGCAGGGCCCGTCGGCGACGCTCGACGCCGTCGCGCGCCGGGCCGGCGTGGGCGCGGGCACCGTCTACCGGCGTTTCCCCAGCAAGGAGGCGTTGCTCGCGGCGGTGGTCAACGACCGGCTCGACCGGCTCGTCGAGGAGCTCGCCACCCCGGCGTCCGCCGACCCCGGCGCGGCCTTCCTCGCCGCGTTCGAGCGGGCGGTGTCGCAGGTGGCGCTCAACAAGGCCCTGTGCGAGTCGATGGCCTCCGCCGCCGGCGTCTCCCCCGGCGTCCACGACCGTTTCCTGGCCGCCCTGGCTCCCCTGCTCGCCCGCGCCCAGCGGGCGGGGGCCGTCCGTCCCGACGTGACCGCCGGGGACGTGGCCGGGCTGATCGCGGGCTGCGCCGCCATGGAGCACACGGCCGCCACCCCCGGTCGCAGCACCGCCATCGTCCTGGACGGCCTTCGCGCCTCCGTAACGAAACCTAACGAAACTCGGTGCGTGGAGTGCGGCACCCCGATCGCGCCCACCGCCACGGGCCGCCCCGCCCGCTACTGCGGCAACGCCTGCCGGCAACGCGCCCACCGCCGCCGCCACACCCCCGCCTGAGGGCCGCGACCCGCGACACCCCCGCCTCACGGCCAGGGCCCGTCACACCTCTGACATGACCGCCGGGGCCCGTCGCGCCTCCGACTCGGCCGCCGGGGCCCATCACGCCTCCGACTCGGCCGCCGGGGCCCGTCGCGCCTCCGACTGGCGGCCGGGCCCCGTCACAGTCTCGCCCGCAGGAACTCCCGCTCCACCTCGTTGCCCGACCGCGCGATCGCCGCCTCGTACGCCTGCGCGGCCTCCGCCTCCCGCCCCAGCCGCCGCAGCAGATCGGCCCGCACGGCGTGGAACAGGTAGTAGTCACCCGCCGCCCCGATCTCCTCGACCACCCGCAACGCCCGCCCGGGCCCCTCCACCTCGGCCACGGCCACGGCCCGGTTAAGCGCCACCACGGGGGTCGGGGTGAGGGTCAGCAGCAGGTCGTACAGCTTGAGTATCTGACCCCAGTCGGTCTCCGCCGCGCTCGCCGCGTCGCCGTGCACCGCGTTGACGGCCGCCTGCACCTGGTACGGCCCCGGCTCGTCGCGCCGCAGGCACCGCCGTACGAGCTCCCGCCCCTCCTCCAGGAGCGCCCGGTCCCACAACCGCCGGTCCTGCGCGGCCAGCGGCACCAGCTCGCCGCCCGCCCCGGTGCGGGCCGCCCGCCGCGACTCGATGAGCAGCATGAGCGCGAGCAGGCCCATGACCTCCGGCTCGTCCGGCATCAGCGCGGCCAGCAGCCGCCCGAGCCTGATGGCCTCGGCGCACAGCTCCTCGCGGACGAGCCGGTCACCGGAGCTGGCCGCATAGCCCTCGTTGAAGATCAGATACACCACCGCCAGCACCGCCCGCAGCCGGGCGGGCAGATCGGCCTGCTCCGGGATCCGGTACGGGATGCGCGCGTCCCGGATCTTGCCCTTGGCCCTGACCAGCCGCTGGGCCATGGTGGCCTCGGGCACGAGGAACGCCCGGGCGATCTCCGCCGTCGTGAGCCCGCCCAGCAGCCGCAGCGTGAGCGCCACCTGGGCGTGCGCGGCCAGCGCCGGATGGCAGCAGGTGAAGATCAGCCGGAGCCGGTCGTCGCGCACGGGCCCCTCGTCCACGTGCTCGGCGGGGGCGTGCAGCAGCGCGGCCTGGGCGTGCTTGTCGTGCCGCGCGGACTCCCTGCGCAGGCGGTCGATGGCGCGGTTGCGCGCGGTGGTGATGATCCATCCGGCGGGGCTCGGCGGCTGGCCGGCCTGCGGCCAGTGGCGCAGCGCCACGGTGAAGGCCTCCTGCACCGCCTCCTCGGCCAGGTCGAGGTCGCCGAAGACGCGCACGAGCACCGAGACGGCCCTGCCGTACTCCTCGCGGAAGACCCGCTCGACCTCCGTCACCCTCAGAACCCGGAGCCCGCCCTGCGCTGCATGGCCTCCACCGCGTTCTTGGCGTCCCTGAGCGAGGCCCCGGTCTCCTTGCGGTAGATCGCGATGGCTTTGATCGTCTTGCCGTGCCTCAGCGCCTCGTAGAGCTCCGGCGGGAACCGGCGCTCCTCACCGCGGGAGAGATCGACGCCGAGATAGCGCTGGAGGGCCGCCACCTGCTGTTCGAGCCGGGCGATCCTGTCCTCAACCGATTCCATGGCGAGAACCCTACGTCGCGGCCGCCACCCGCGCAGAGCGGGCGGCGGCCACCCGGAACGTCAGCGCTGGATCGGCGCCACGACGACCTCGACCCGCTGGAACTCCTTGATGTCGGAGTAACCGGTCGAGGCCATGGTCCGCTTCAGCGCGCCCATGAGGTTCATCGACCCGTCGGCCACGCTCGACGGCCCGTGCAGGATCTGCTCCAGCGTGCCGACCGTGCCGAACGCCATCCGACGCCCGCGCGGCAGATCGGGGTGGTGCGCCTCGGAGCCCCAGTGGAACCCGTGCCCGGGCGCCTCCACCGCGCGTGCCAGCGGCGAGCCCACCATCACGGCGTCGGCGCCGCAGGCGATGGCCTTGGCGATGTCGCCGGAGGTGCCCATGCCGCCGTCGGCGAGCACGTGCACGTAGCGGCCGCCGGACTCGTCGAGGTAGTCGCGCCGCGCCGCCGCCACGTCGGAGATCGCGGTGGCCATCGGCACGGCCACACCCAGCACGTTGCGGGTGGTGTGCGAGGCGCCACCGCCGAAGCCCACCAGCACGCCGGCCGCGCCGGTGCGCATCAGGTGCAGCGCGGCGGTGTAGGTGGCGCAGCCGCCCACGATGACCGGCACGTCCAGCTCGTAGATGAACTGCTTGAGGTTGAGCGGCTCGGCCCGCCCCGACACGTGCTCGGCCGAGACCGTGGTGCCGCGGATGACGAAGATGTCGACGCCCGCGTCGATCACGGTCTTGTGGTACTGGACCGTGCGCTGCGGCGACAGCCGGACCGCGGTGGTCACGCCGGAGGCGCGGATCTCCTCGATCCTGCGGCCGATCAGCTCTTCCTTGATCGGCGCGGCGTAGATCTCCTGCAGCCGCTTGGTGGCCGCCTCCTGGTCGAGGGCGGCGCACTCCTCCAGCAGCGGCAGCGGGTCCTCGTAGCGCGTCCACAACCCTTCGAGGTCGAGCGGGGCCAGACCGCCGAGCCGCCCGATCTCGATGGCGGTGGCCGGCGAGACCACGCTGTCCATGGGAGCGACGACCACGGGCAACTCGAACCGGTAGGCGTCGATCTGCCAGGCGATCGAGACCTCCTCCGGGTCACGGGTGCGCCGCGAGGGCACCAGGCCGATCTCGTCAAGCGCGTACGCCCGCCGCCCGGTCTTACCCCGGCCGATCTCCACCTGCTGAGTCATGAACTTACCTTCTGTGATAGTTCGGAGCTTCCACGGTCATCTGGATGTCGTGGGGATGGCTCTCCTTGAGGCCCGCCGCCGTGATCGGCATGAGCTCGCAGTCGGTGTGCATCTGCTCGATCGTGCGGCAGCCCGCGTACCACATGCCCTGGCGCAGCCCGCCGATGAGCTGGTGGGCGACGGCCGCGACCGGGCCGCGGTAGGGCACCTGGCCCTCGATGCCCTCGGGGATGTACTTGTCCTCGCCGCCGACGTCGGCCTGCGCGTAGCGGTCCTTGCTGAAGGAGGTGCCGCCGCGCTCGCGGTTGCGCACGGCGCCGAGCGAGCCCATGCCCCGGTACGACTTGAACTGCTTGCCGTTGATGAAGATCAGCTCACCGGGCGACTCCTCGCAGCCGGCGAGCAACGAGCCCAGCATGACCGTGTCGGCCCCGGCGGCGATGGCCTTGACGATGTCGCCGGAGTACTGCAGCCCGCCGTCGCCGATCACCGGCACCCCGGCCGGCGCGCACGCCCTGGACGCCTCGTAGATGGCCGTGACCTGCGGCGCGCCGACCCCGGCCACGACGCGGGTGGTGCAGATGGAGCCGGGGCCCACGCCCACCTTGACGGCGTCGGCGCCCGCGTCGACCAGCATCTGGGCGCCGGCCCTGGTCGCGATGTTGCCGCCGATGACCTCGACCTTGCTGTTGGCCTTGACCTTGGCGATCATGTCGGCCAGGCCCTTGGAGTGACCGTGCGCGACGTCCACGACCACGACGTCCACACCGGCCTCGATGAGGGCCTTGGCGCGCACCTCGGCGTCGCCGCCGACCCCGACGGCCGCCCCGACGACCAGCCGCCCGTCGGCGTCCTTGGTGGACAGCGGGTACTGCTCGCTCTTGGTGAAGTCCTTGACCGTGATCAGGCCCCGCAGCCTGCCCTCGGTGTCGACCAGCGGCAGTTTCTCGATCTTGTTCTGCCTGAGCAGGGCGAACGCGTCGTCACGCGAGACCCCCACCGGCGCGGTGACCAGGGGCATCTTCGTCATGACCTCGCGGACCGGCCGCGCCTGGTCGGTCTCGAAGCGCATGTCGCGGTTGGTCACGATGCCGACCAGCGTGCCCGACACGTCGGTCACGGGCACCCCGGAGATCCGGTACGTGGCGCACAGCCGCTCGACGTCGGCCAGCGTGTCGTCGGGGCTGCACGTCACCGGGTTGGTGACCATGCCGGCCTCGGACCGCTTGACCAGGTCGACCTGCTGGGCCTGCTCCTCGACCGACAGGTTGCGGTGCAGGATGCCGATGCCGCCCTGCCGGGCCATGGCGACCGCCATGCGGGCCTCGGTGACGGTGTCCATGGCCGCGGACATCAGCGGGATGGACAGCGTGATGCCCTTGGACAGGCGAGATCGGGTTTCGGCCTCCCCTGGCTGCAGGTCCGAATATCCGGGCACCAGCAGCACATCATCGAAGGTCAAACCCATCTCGGTGAACTTGGACATGCCGCGGCCCCCTCCTGCCTAGCGCTGATGTGCACCAAGTCTAGGCCCTGCTTCCAAAACGCACTGAAGCCGGGAGCACGAGAACCCCCACGGCTCTCGCAGTCCCGGCTTCGACATAGTGCCGGGGGATGGGACGGTCGGTGATCCGTCCCACCCCCCGGCCACCGGCATCCGGGCAACGGCGGCGCGACACGCCACCGAACCCCCCTCCGCGTCCTGATGGCCGGCGCAACCGCGCCCTTGGCTGGATGCCGACGCTAGGTAAAGCCTGCGTTACTCAACGGCACATCGCAATGTGAAAACGTGCAATTGCACGAAGTTGCACGCCGCGGGGCCGCAGTCCGCGCAACACGCGGACAGGAAGCGAATGCGGGGTTATCCTCACGGCACGCCCGTGTCCCCCCAACGGAGCCGCCCATAATGCGCGACGAGCCGCTAATCATGTCAGATCCGCTCGAGACACTGGGCCTTGACCCGGCCCAGACCGCGCTCTACTCCGCGGTGCTGCGCCTGCACAAAGCGACCCGTTCGGACCTGGCACAGGCCATGGACGGCCCGATCGAGAAGGTCGGCCGCCAGCTCGACGACCTCGTCAGGCTGGGAGTGATCGACGAGCACTCGGGACAGTACCTGGCCAGGCATCCCGCGGCGGCGCTCGGCCGACTGATCGCCGAGCGGCTCGACCGGCTGGCGGAGGAGAGCCGCAGGATCGACTCGGCGCTGGGCTCGATCCGCGGGCTGATCCGCGACTACGACGCCGGGCGCGACTATCGCAGCGGGCCTTTCACGGTGGAGATGGCGAGGGGGGCGGACATCCTCTACGAGAGCGTGGTGGGCATCGCCGTGCAATGTCAAACCCCACCAATGCCTTTACTGACCTCCGTTCCGGACGACCGGACCATGACAGACTTTGCCCGGAAATTTGCGGATCCTTGGATTGATGCGCAGAAACGGAATTTGCTTACCGTTCAAGCGATCATCCCGGTTTCCAGTCTGCTGCTCCCCGGCGTCCGCGACCAGCTCACCCGCCTCACCGAGGCCGGCGGCGAGGTGCGCACGCTGGACCGGGTGCCGAGCTGGTTCATGACCGCCGGGCCCGAGGTGGCCGGCCTGCCCGCCCACTGGGGCGGCAACCTGCCCGACCACGCCTACAACTTCTACCTGGTGCGCACCTCCGTCGTGGTGGGCGTGCTCGGCTCGCTCTTCCGCGAGCTGTGGGCCCGCGCGCTGCCCCTGCCGTGGGGGCACAGGAGCGACGGCGCGGTGCAGGTGCTGCGCCTGGCCGCGCAGGGCATGTGCGACGACTCGATCGCCCGCCAGCTCGGCGTGTCGGTACGCACGGTCCGCGCGCGCTTCGCCGACGCCATGACCGAGTTGGGAGCTCAATCCCGCTTTCACGCCGGCGTCGAGGCTGCCAGACGTGGATGGCTGAGGTAAACCCCACCGCGCGGGCCGCTTCGGTCATATGGTGGGAAGGTGCTGGAAGACGTCCCCCGCGATCCGTTCGCGGACGACCCGAACGACCCGTCCTCGGCGATGGGCGCGCTCGACGACGCCGAGCCACTCACCGCCGCCGAGCGCGACGAGGCCATCACGGACCTCGCCGACGTCGAGGTCTTCCGCTCCCTGCTCGAACCGCAGGGGGTGCTGGGGCTCGTGCTCGACTGCCCGGAATGCGGCGAGCAGCACTTCTTCGACTGGGAGCTGCTGCGCGGCAACCTCAAACAGATGATCGAGAAAGGCCAGCCGCAGGTGCACGAGCCGGCCTTCCACCCCGACCCCGCCGACTACGTCAGCTGGGACTACGCCCGCGGCTACGTCGACGGCGTCATCGACACGGAGGAGCGCCGCTGATCGACGTCATCGAGCAGCGCGGCGAGCAGACGCGCCGCTGGATCGCCTGAGTCGGGCAGCTCTCCACGACCGAGCGCGTCGAGCAGCGCATCGGTCTCCTCCTCAGGTGTCAAGCCGACTCCAGCTCGGCCATCTGCCTCAATCTCGCCAGCGCCCGATGCTGGGCGACTCGGACCGCTCCCGGTGACATACCGAGTACATTACCGGTCTCCTCGGCGGACAGCCCCGACACCACCCGCAACAGCAGCAACTCCCGCTGGTTGTCGGGGAGCCTGGCCAGCAGCCGCCTGGCGTGCTCCACCTCGATGTAGCGGACCACCGTCTCCTCCGGCCCGGGGCCGTCGTCGGGTCCGTCGGGCAGATCCTGGGTCGGCACGGCGGAGCGCACCGAGCTCCGCAGCGCGTCGGCCACCTTGTGCGAGGCGATCCCGAACACGAAGGACGCGAACGGCCGCCCCATGTCCCGGTACCGCGGCAGCGCGGACAACACCGCGATGCACACCTCCTGGGCTACGTCATCGGCAATGTGATATTGCCCTGAAACCCTGCCCAGCCTGGCGCGGCAATACCGCACCACCATCGGACGCAACTCACCGAGCAGGGATTCGATCGCACTGCGATCCCCCTGCACGGCGAGGCTCGTCAGTTCCCTAAGGTCGGAGTCATCCGTCCGTGCCGGAAGTCTCGACGCGAGCCTTACCCCAATTTTGGCGTCGGCGACGCTTCCCTCGCTCACGATAGGCATGATGCCCGCACTGATCCGGCCTGTCGTCATAGCGAACGGCTACGGATTGGTCACATTGAAGCGACGATAACGAACAGTAATCAACTGACCACACTAAGCCTTAATGCTGACATAATGTTTCAGGCGATAAGCCAGAATGCGCGACATTTGTCAGACCCCAGACGCTTAACGCACACTTCCGGTTTACTCCAATAAGCCACCTTTTCCCCCACTTCCCCCCATCCCACCCACGAGGGGACATGCCGCCGCGGGGCCCGGCTCATTCGTCGCGCACGTCCAGCAGTTCGAGGTAGCCCCGCACCGCCTCCCACAGGTGATGCTCGGGGTAGCGCCGCAGCCCCCTGTGCTCGCGCCGCCACTGCCGGTCCCAGTACGCCCCGTGCACCGCCCTCAGGTGCTCCAGAGCCGCCTCCAGCTCCTGCGCGACCCCGGCGACCCGCTCCTCCCCCCGAGGAGCCTCAGCGCCGCGCAGCGCCCCGAACCGCCGCTCCCGCAGCGAGGCCAGCACGCCCTCGTCGATGCCGTCGAGCGACCAGAACCGCACCGGCTCGTGGATGTGATGATTGGCCACCGGCTCGCGGAACGACCGCCACCAGTAGGCGATCCCGCCCTCGTCCAGCCGCAGGAAGTCCACCAGCCAGGCCGTGCCCGGCGGGTGCGTGCCCCAGGCGACCTCGTCCGGCGGCAGGTTCAGCACGAAGGCGAGCTCGAGCTCGTCGAGCGGGTCCGCCCCCTCCGTCAGGGCGCCGAACACGTGGGCCTCGCGCAGGAACGGCTCCACCGCCGGCAGCCGCCTGGTCTGCTCGCACGCCTCGGCCAGCATCCTCAGCCGCTCCACCGCCCGCGCGTACCGCATGCCCCCAGCGTAGGACCCGCCCTCGCGCGCCCGCTCCCCGCACCCCGGTCCGGTGCCGCCCCCCGGCCCCTGAAACGCCGTACGGCCCGCACCCCTGAGGGGTGCGGGCCGTAACGGAACGGAAGGCGCGGTCAGTGGCCGTGGCCGTGACCGTGACCCTGGCCGGCGGCCGGGGCCTCCTCCTCGGGCTTGTCCACCACGAGCGCCTCGGTGGTGAGCAGCATGCCCGCGATCGAAGCGGCGTTCTGCACGGCCGAGCGCGTGACCTTGACCGGGTCGATGACGCCCTGGTCGAGCAGGTTCACGTACTCGCCGGTGGCGGCGTTGAGACCGTGACCGGCCTCCAGCTCGGCCACCTTGTGCGTCACCACGTAGCCCTCGAGGCCGGCGTTCTCGGCGATCCAGCGGGCCGGCTCGACCAGCGCGCGGCGGACGATGCCGACGCCGGTGGCCTCGTCGCCCGTGAGGCCGAGGTCGTCGAGGTCCTTCGAGATGTGGATGAGCGCGGAGCCACCGCCGGAGACGATGCCCTCCTCGATCGCGGCGCGCGTCGCGGAGATCGCGTCCTCGAGGCGGTGCTTCTTCTCCTTCAGCTCCACCTCGGTGGCGGCGCCGACCCGCAGCACGCACACACCGCCGGCGAGCTTGGCCAGGCGCTCCTGCAGCTTCTCGCGGTCCCAGTCGGAGTCGGACTGCTCGATGGCAATCTTGATCTCCTTGACGCGGTCCTCGATGGCCTGCGCGTCACCGGCGCCGTCGACGATGGTCGTGGCGTCCTTGGTGACGACGACGCGGCGGGCCGTGCCGAGCACCTCGAGACCGACGTGCTCCAGCTTGAGGCCGACCTCCTCGCTGACGACCTGGCCGCCGGTGAGGATGGCCATGTCCTGCAGCATCGCCTTGCGGCGGTCGCCGAAGCCCGGGGCCTTGACGGCCACGGAGGTGAAGGTGCCGCGGATCTTGTTGGTGACCAGGACGGCCAGGGCCTCGCCCTCGACGTCCTCGGCGACCACGAGGAGCGGCTTCTTCGTCTGGGCGATCTTCTCCAGCAGCGGCAGGAAGTCCGCGATGGAGGAGATCTTGCCCTGGGTGAGCAGGATGTAGGCGTCCTCGAGGACGGACTCCATCCGCTCGGGGTCGGTCACCATGTAGGCCGACAGGTAACCCTTGTCGAACTGCATGCCCTCGGTGAACTCGAGCTCCATGCCCATGGCGTTGGACTCTTCGACGGTGAGCACACCGTCCTTGCCCACCTTGTCGAACGCCTCGGCGATCAGGCCGCCGATCTGGGCGTCCTGCGCGGAGATCGTCGCGACGTTGGCGATCTCCTTCTTGTCGTCGACCTCGCGGGCGCTGGCCAGCAGCTTGTCGCTGACGGCCTTGGCGGCCTTGTCGATGCCGCGCTTGAGCGACAGCGGCGAGGCGCCGGCGGCCACGTTGCGCAGGCCCTCGCGGACCATGGCCTGGGCCAGGACGGTCGCGGTGGTGGTGCCGTCGCCCGCGATGTCGTTGGTCTTGGTGGCAACTTCCTTGGCGAGCTGGGCGCCGAGGTTCTCGTAGCGCTCCTCCAGCTCGATCTCACGAGCGATGGTGACACCGTCGTTCGTGATCGTCGGCGCACCGAACTTCTTGTCGATGACGACGTTGCGGCCACGCGGGCCGAGGGTTACCTTCACGGCGTCCGCGAGGGCGTTCACACCGCGCTCGAGCGCGCGGCGGGCGTCCTCGTCGAACTCCAGGATCTTCGCCATTGCTGAAAGTCCTCTCCTGGCGTCGAAAGCCCCGGCCGCCCTCAAGAGCGCCCGGGGCTCGACACAACCGGCTTACTTCTCGATGATCGCGAGAACGTCGCGGGCGGAGAGCACGAGGTACTCCTCGCCGCCGTACTTGACCTCGGTGCCGCCGTACTTGCTGTAGAGGACGATGTCGCCCTCAGAGACGTCGAGCGGAATCCGCTTGTCGCCGTCCTCGTCCCAGTTGCCCGGGCCCACCGCGAGGACCTTGCCCTCCTGCGGCTTCTCCTTGGCGGTGTCAGGGATGACCAGGCCGGAAGCGGTGGTCTGCTCGGCCTCAAGCGGCTGGACCACAATGCGGTCGCCGAGCGGCTTAACGGGAACCTTGGTGGCGGTCGTCACGATCGGACCTCCCCTTCAGATTTGAATGATCTAGAAGAGGCGACCAGCTGGGCCTGCCGTCGCGGGTGTCAGACCTGCCTCGTCGCACGTTGGCACTCTCAAGGGGAGAGTGCCAACAGGAAACATATGCAAGAGGGGCTTGACAGTCAACACGAACGCGTCTGCTGAGAGCGATCAGACCCGCCTCGCGGGCATGCGGGGCCTGGTCCAGTCTCCCACGTGCGCGAACGTCCCCGCCTCCGGCGCGCCGCCGCCACCTGCGCGTACGCGGGCCACGGCCGCGCCGCCCCGGGGCCTTTCCCGCTCCCGCGTGGCGCTAACGTCTGGTGACGTGGATCTCGACGCCTTCACCGAGTTGCTGACCCCGCGCGGCAGGCGCGCGCTGGCGGAGGCCGAGGAGCTGGCGGGAGCCGACCCGGTCGTCGCCGCCACCACGTTGCGCAGGACGTACGACGCGGCGCTCACCTCAGCCGCGCTCACCCAGGCGGGGCTCAGGGAGCGGGCCAGGGCCAAGTTCGGCGCGGACGCCGGGCGCATGTTCTTCACCCCGCACGGCCTGGAGCAGTCCACGAGGGCGGAGGTGGCCGAGCACCGCGCCCGCCGCCTGCTCGCCCTGCACGGCGCGGGGGCGCCCCGGGTCGTGGACGCCTGCTGCGGCGTCGGCGGCGACCTGCTCGCGCTGGCCCGCGCCGGCTGCACCGTGGCCGCCGTGGACACCGACCCGCTGACCGTCGCGGTGGCCAGGGCCAACGCGGAGGCGTTCGAGCTGGCCGACCGGGTGACGGTGACCGTGGCGGACGCGGCGGGAGTCCGGCCGGAGGACCACGACGTGCTGTTCGCCGACCCGGCCAGGCGCACGGGCCGGGGCCGGACGTTCGACCCGATGGCCTACTCGCCGCCCTGGCCCGTGGTGCTCGATCTGGTCTCCCGGGCGCGGCTGGCCTGTCTCAAGGTCGCCCCCGGCATCCCGTACGAGTTCATCCCCGAGGGCGCGGAGGCCGAGTGGATCTCGTACAAGGGCGAGGTCAAGGAGGCCACCCTGTGGGCCGGGCCCCAGGGCGGCGGGGGCAGGCGGGCCACCCTGCTGCCCGGCGGCCACACGCTGGCCGCCACCGGCGTGCGGGCCCCGGTCGGCGCGCCGGGCCGCTTCGTCTACGAGCCCGACGGCGCGGCCGTCCGCGCGCACCTGGTCGGCGAGGTGGCCGAGCTGGTCGGCGGCAGGCTGCTCGATCCGATGATCGCCTACGTCACGTCCGACGAACCGGTGGACACCCCGTGGGCCGCCGCCTACGAAGTCGACGACATTCTTCCCTTTTCCCTGAAAAGGCTCCGAGCCGCCCTCCGCGAGCGACAGATCGGCAATGTCACCATCAAAAAGCGGGGCTCCGCCGTGGACATCGAACGCCTGCGCGCCGACTTGCGCCTCAAAGGCGACAAATCCATGGTGATCATGCTCACCAGAATTGCCGACAAACCCTCGGTAATCTTGTGCAAGGCCCGCCCACCTGCCTGAATCACCGAACCCGGACATCCGTACGTTAATCGCGATCTTTCAATTCAGCCCTGACGGACCTTGATCGAAAGGCTAAGGTAGGCGGGCGAGTGGCTCTCCGCCCCATTGCGGTTGACCGCGCTCTCACCTTTCAACGATAAACCGGACCTATCCCACCGCTGCGCGGCAGACCGTCGGCGAGCGAAGGAGCTTTCGGTGGACCATTCCAACCACGCCGCCCTTCTTCCGAACGGCCATGACGCCGTCCCCAAGAGGATGCGGGACCTGCTCGCGCGTGCCGCCCAGGACCATGTCTACGAGCAACGCACCCAGGGCGCCGTGCTCGACGAGATCCGCCAGCGGCTCGAAGGCATGGAGTGGCTGCTGCGCGAGGTGCGCGAGCGCGAGCTGGGCGGCCTCAGCGGCGCGCTGGAGACGGTCAGCGGGCGGCTCGACGAGATCTCCGCCAAGCCACCGATGTGGGCGGAGGGCCTGGCCCAGCACGTGGAGGCCGTGCGCGACCACGTCGACGCCGTGGGCGAGAAGGTCGGTCACGTCGACGCCCGGGTCACCCCGGTGGCCGAGCTGCCGAGCCTGTGGGCCGACGTGGGCACGGTCGGCGAGAGCGTGGACGAGGCGCTCAAGCGCCTGCAGTCGGTGCTCGACACCACCGACGGCATCACCAAGGGCATGTCCGACTTCGCGGCCCTGCTGGCCGGCCTCAACTCCAGCATGGAGGCCGCCGCCAGCCGCTTCACCCGGCTCGACAAGTCGATGGCCGAGCTGGCCACCCGCACCGACCGGGTCGAGGACGTCGTCAACGACCTGTCGGAGAGCGTCGGCACCCGGCTCGGCGACACCGACCAGCGGCTCACCGCCCGCCTGGACGAGACGGACGAGCGGCTGAGCGCCCGCCTGGACGACACGGACCGGCGCCTCGGCACCCGGCTCGACGAGACCGACCAGCGGCTCGCCACGGCCCTCCTGGAGGCCGACGAGCGCCTCGTCAGCCGGCTCAAGGAGGCCGACGAGGCGCTCACCGGCCGCCTGGCCGGCGTCGAGCAGCGCCTGACCACCCGGCTCGACGAGGCCGACCAGCACCTGGCCGTGCAGCTCGGCGAGAGCGAGCAGCGCCTGACGGCCCGGCTCAGCGGCGTGGACGCCCGGCTCGACAGGGCCGAGGGCAAGCTCACCGGCCTCGACTCCCGGCTCACCGGGTTCGACAGCCGGCTGGAGTCCGCCGACGAGTGCCTGGCCGACATCGACACCAGGATCGACGGCCTCGACGGCCGCATGAGCGGCGTGGACAAGCGGCTCGTGTCCATGGACGGCCAGCTCGGCTCGGTCGACAAGCGGCTGGGCACCCTCGACGGCCACCTGGGCCGTCACGACGACCGGTTCGACGCGCTCGACGTGCGCATCGACGCCCGCTTCTCCTCGCTCGACGAGCGCATGTCCGCCGCCGACCAGCACACCGCCGAGCTCGCCACCCGCAACGAGGGCCGCTTCAACAAACTCGACAACCAGATGGACGCCATCGACGAGCGGCTGGGCGAGGCCGAGGAGCACCTGAGCAGCCGCTTCGACGCCATCGACGGCCACTTCGGCGGCCTCGACACCCGCTTCCACGGCTTCGACACCCACCTCAACGGGCTGGCCGCGCGCGCCGAGCAGGCGAGCGAGCACCTGGAGTCGGTGGACGAGCGCATCGAGGCGGTCACCGAGTGCGTGGGCCGGCTGCCCGCCGACCTGGCCATCCCGGAGCGGGTCGGCGAAGTGCTCCAGGCGCACGTGGGCGAGCAGGCCGAGCGCCTGACCGCCGCCACCGAGGCGCTCACCGAGCTGGTCAGGGCCCGCCCCGACGGCGACGAGCTGGCCGGCACGGTGACCGGCATCGTCCAGCCGGCCACGGCCGACCTGAACAAGCGGCTCGACGCGCTGGAGGAGACCATGCTGGCCCTGGCCGAGGCCCTGCTGCGCCCGACGAGGGCCAAGGACTGACCCGCGTGCCTGTGGGGAGGCTCACAGGCACGGCTGTCACGTTCGCGCGGTCATGACCGTCCGTTGCTCAGACCCGAAGGGAGAGCGACGGATGTTCATCAAGATCACAGTGGTCGTCGCGGCGGCCACGATGCTGGTCACCGGCGTGTGGATGCGGATCGACCCGGCGAGCTTCGCCGAGTGGGCCAACTGGCCCAACCACGAGCACTTCCTCCACGACGCCGGTGTCTTCCAGATCGGCATCGGCATGATGATGTTGTGCGCACTGTGGTGGCGCGACGTGATCGCGGTGGTGCTGGCCGGATACGTGTTCACCAACACCTTCCACGCCGTCAACCACGTGCTGGACCGGCACCTGGGCGGCAGCGACGACGACTGGTGGCAGCTCGGCCTGTTCTCCGTGCCGGCGGCGGTGGCCCTGGTGCTGCGCCTGCGGGTGCTCTCCCGCAGGCGCGAGCTCACACGTGCACGGTCGTGATCGGCAGCGACGAGTCGGCGGGGATCTCCAGCGTCGAGGGCGTGACACCGGCGGCGACCAGGTCGGAGCCGAGGGCGGCGACCATGGCGCCGTTGTCGGTGCACAGCCCCGGCCTGGGCACGCGCAGCCGTACGCCTGCCGCGTCGCAGCGCTCCTGGGCCAGCGCGCGCAGCCGCGAGTTGGCCGCCACGCCGCCGCCGACCAGCAGGTCGTGCACGTCGTACTTGCGGCAGGCCTGAAGGGCCTTGCGGGTCAGCACGTCGACCACCGCCTCCTGGAAGGAGGCGGCCACGTCGGGCACGTGGACGGACTCGCCCGACGCCTCGCGGGCCTCCACCCAGCGGGCGACGGCCGTCTTGAGCCCGGAGAAGGAGAAGTCGAGCGTGCCGTCGTCGAGCTTGCCGCGCGGGAACGCGATCGCCGTGCCCGAACCCTCGCGGGCGGCCCTGTCGATGTGCGGGCCGCCGGGGAACGGCAGGCCCAGCACCCGCGCGACCTTGTCGAACGCCTCACCCGCCGCGTCGTCGACGGTGGAGCCGAGCGAGATGACGTCCTCGGCCACGTCGGGCACGAGCAGCAGCGAGGAGTGGCCGCCCGAGACCAGCATCGCGATGCACGGCTTGGGCAGCGGCCCGTGCTCCAGCTGGTCGACGGCGACGTGCGCGGCCAGGTGGTTGACGCCGTAGAGGGGGACGCCCAGGCCCAGCGCGTACGACTTGGCCGCGGCCACGCCCACCAGCAGCGCGCCCGCCAGCCCTGGGCCGGCCGTCACGGCGATGGCGTCGATGTCGGAGAACTTCAGCCCGGCCTGGGCCAGCGCGGCCTCCACGGTCGGCGTCATGGCCTCCAGATGGGCGCGCGAGGCGACCTCGGGCACCACGCCGCCGAATCTGGCGTGCTCGTCCATGCTGGAGGCGATCGTGTTGGCCAGCAGCGTGTGACCCCTGACGATGCCGATGCCGGTCTCGTCGCAGGACGTCTCGATGCCGAGGACCAGGGGTGCGTCAGTCACCAAGCTTCCTTCTCATCATGATCGCGTCGGTGCCGTCGTCGTAGTAGCGGCGGCGGGTGCCGATCTCCTCGAACCCGAAATGCCGGTAGACCCCCTGCGCGCGCGGGTTGTCGGCGCGTACCTCCAGGAAGATCTCCCGCGCGCCCCTGCGGCCCGCCTCGGCCAGCAGCTCGGTCAGCATCGCGCCGCCGATGCCCGTGCCCTGGTGCTTGTCCAGCACCGCGATGGTCTGCACGTCGGCCTGGTCGCCCGCGGCGGCGAGCCCGGCGTAGGCGACGATCTCGTCGCCCACCAGGGCCACCACGTAGTGGCGGGTGCGGGGCATCTCGGCCAGTTCGCCGCGCATCATGCCCTCGCTCCACGCGTCGAGCGGGAACGTGGCCCGCTCGATCGCCATGACCGCCGGCAGGTCGGCCTCGGTCATCGTGCGCAGCTTCACGCCGTCACCCTCTTGGGCGCGCCCGGCACCACCGCGTCGGGCCTGCGCAGGTAGATGGGGCGCGGCGGGTCGAGCGGGACGCCCGCGCCGAGCCGCTCGGCGGCCAGCGCGCCCAGCGCGCCACCGTACGGGTAGAGCGGCAGGTCGAGACCGCCCCCCAGGAGGTCGGGGTAGAGCTGCGCGCCCGCGCCCACGACCGGCAGCCCCTCGGCGGGCACGTCGGCGGGGCGGTCCACGAAGGGGCCGTCGGCACGCGTGCGGTGGTCGGAGTAACGCGCCCAGAAGACTTCCTTGCGCCGCGCGTCGGTGGCCGCCAGGAAGGGCTCGGACAGCCCGCTGCCGTAGGCGACGGCGTCGAGCGTGCAGATGCCGTACGCGGGCACGCCCAACGTGGTGGCCAGGCCCTGCGCGGTCATCAGCCCGACGCGCAGACCCGTGTAGGGACCGGGGCCGCTGCCGGCCACGATGGCCGTCACCGCGCGCAGCGGCACGTCCGCCTCGCGCAGCACGGCCTCGATGGTGGGCACGAGCAGCTCACCGTGGCGCCGGGCGTCGATCGTGGTCGACTCGGCGAGCACGCGCTCCCCGTCGTGGAGCGCGGCGGTGACGGCGGGCGTCGCGGTATCAAAGGCCAGGACCAGCACGACTGTTTAGCCTACCCGCCGCGAGGGTCTCACCCGGCCGCTTCAGGCCCAGCCCGTACGCCTCTTCAGCCAGTCGAGCGCCACCACGCCCTGCGCCCGCTGGAACTCCCTCAGCGTGGGCAGGCCGGGCGGGTCCGGCCGGCGGGACTGCCGGACGAAGTAGCCTGCCATGGCCGCCACCACCGTGGTCACCGCGGGATCGTCATCGGTGAACAGCTCGTGCGGCGGCGGCCCGCCCTGCATCCCGACGGACGGAAGCATGGCCACCCGGTCGAACCAGGGCGCGGCCTTGCAGGCCCACGGCCAGTCGACGACGTAGACGCGCTCGCCGCTCAGCAGGATGTTGTCGGCCCGCAGATCGGCGTGGACCAGGCTGTCGCCCGCCGCCGCCGCTGCCCAGCCCGACTCCAGCTCGGCCAGCTCGCCGAGGTGACGCGGGATCCACGGGTCGAGCCCGCCGGTGTCCTCGTCGAGCAGCTTGCCCCAGCCCCTGAACGAGCCGCCGAGCACCTCCTCGATGGCCGGCGCGTCGATGGGGGCGGGAGTGAGCGCCGCCGACATCTCCGCCACCGCCGCGAGCACCCGGTCGAGCTCGTCGCGCCGCCACGGCATCGCCGGGTGCCGGCCCTCGACGTCCTCGAAGACCAGCGCCACCCAGCCGTCCAGCTCGAAGCCGGTCAGCAGCCTGGGGGCGGGCACGGACTCGGGCAGCGCGGCGGCGATCCTCAGCTCGGACCGGTAGATGCGCACGCTCTCGGCGTTCGGCTCGGGGCCGACGGCCTTGACGAAGGCGCGCCTGCCACCCGTCGTGCGCAGGCGCACGGCCGCGGCCGGTGAGAAGCCGCCCTCCTGGGTGACGGCCTCGGCCACGGGGCCGCCGAGGAACTCCTCGACGGCCGCGCGCACCTTCGGGTGCACGTCGGGCCACGGGACCCGGCTGCCGGTGGCCGGCGGGTGGTCGGCGCTGCTCATCTGCTCTCAGACCTGGGACGCGTAGACGATGACGTTGTCAAGGTACTCGCCCTTGGCGTAGTCGAACTTGCCGCCGCACGTCACCAGCTTGAGCCCGTCCTCGACGTAGACGCGCTGGGCGGGGAAGCTGTCCTTGTGCACCTGCTCGATGGAGTCCACCTTGAACTCCACGACCTTGCCGTCGCTGCGCTCCACCTTGACGGTCTCGCCCTTGCGTAAGTGCCTGAGCTTGTAGAAGACGGCGGGCGCGGTCTTGGTGTCGACGTGGCCGATGATCACCGAGGCGCCCTTCTCGCCGGGCACCGCGCTGCCGGTGTACCAGCCGGCCACCTTCGGCTTCTCGTACGGCGGCAGCTCGACCTCGCCGTTCTTCAGCAGGTCGAGCTCCATCAGCGAAGCCTCGACGTCGATCGAGGGGATGTCGATGCTCTTGGGCACGACGTCGGCGGCGGGCGTGGTGGTGGTGCCGGTCTGCATCCCCCTGCCGAACATGACGAGCACCAGACCGGTGATCGCGCCGGCGAGCACCACCCGTCCCGGGCGGGCCACGGCTAGGCCCGGTTGCGCCGCTTGACCGCGTAGCCGATGCCTCCGGCCAGGGCCAGTGCGATCAGCACGCCGGCGGGGCCGAACGGGATCGACGACTCCTCGGAGGCGTCCTGGGCGAACGTGCCTCCGCCGCCCGCCCTGGGCGCCCTGGTGGGCACGGTGGTGTTCGGCTCGTCGGTCTGGGCCGCGACGACCCGCAGCGTGGCCCTGCCCATGTCGTTGGTGCCGTCGCACTTGACGTCCACGCGGTAGTTGCCGCGTCGGATCGTTCCCGAGACCTGCGCCTCGCCGCGCACCCAGGGGGAGCCGGCGGTGGTGGTCGGGGAGGGGGTGATCGAGGCCGCGGGGACCGGGTTGAGCGTGACGCCGTTGATGAACGCCCTGGACGTGGCGGTGCCGGTGTGGGCCGGGCCGCCGGTCGGGACGGGGCAGTTGGCCAGGATCCAGACCCTGGACGTCTCGCCCGCCGTGACGCGGTCGGGGTTGAGCTGGACCGAGATGGTCTGCCTGGTCGTGGTGGTGGTCGGCCGCGGGCTGCCGGTCGTCGTGGTGGTGGCGGTGCCTGTGGGGGTGCCGGGTGTGGGTGTCGAGGCTGTCGGGGTGGGTGTGCCTGTTGGATTGGTCTCCGCCGAGGCGGAGCAGCCGGTCAGACCGACCATGACGATGGCTCCCGCGTACGCGACACGCCTGACCCTGAGCACCGGCCCGCACCCCACTCCGCCGTCTTGCACCCCAGCATCCACCAAATTTGGTGAACTCGCTCGTCCTGATACCCAGAAAATCTGGGCGAATCCCTGACCAACGATCATGATTTATATCGTTGGCGTGGTACGTCAAGGGTGCCAGCTTTACCGGGCGTTGACGGAGGTTTCAGCCTTGTAGCGGATCAGACGGCGTGTCGGCCCACCTGGGGCCCACGCCTCGCAGGCTCACGATCCGGGCCTCGTCGCCGGCCTCGCGGTCGATGTGGATCTCCAGCCGGTCGTCGGCCAGCCCTTCGACGAGCCCCTCACCCCATTCGACGACGGTGACCGACTCCTCCAGCGAGGCGTCGAGGTCGAGGTCGTCGACCTCGAGGTCGCCACCGAGCCGGTACGCGTCCACGTGCACGAGCGGCGGCCCCTGGCGCAGCGACGGATGCACCCTGGCGATCACGAACGTCGGCGAGGTGATCGGGCCCCGCACCTTCAGCCCCTCGGCGATGCCCTGGACGAGCGTGGTCTTGCCGGCGCCGAGCGGGCCGGACAGCACCAGCAGGTCGCCGGGGCGCAGCCGGGCGGCCAGGCGGGCGCCGTAGGCCCGCATGTCGTCGGGAGTCGCGAGCCGCACTAGATCTCCACCCTCTTCAGCAGGTCGCGCAGCGTGTCGTTGACGATGCCCGGCCGCTCCATCTGCACCAGGTGCGAGGTCTCCGGCACCTCGGTGAGCTGCGCCCTGGGCAGCGCCGCGGCGATGGCCTTGCTGTGGTCGGGCGGCGTCAGCCAGTCGCTGTCGCCGACCACGATCGCGGTGGGCACGGGGTCGAGCACGTGCAGGGCGGCGAGCTTGTCGTGGTTCATCAGGGCCGGGTAGAAGTTGGCGACCACCTCGGTGGGGGTGGCCCTGATCATCGACTCGGCGAAGTCGACCACGGTGGGGCTGACGTTCTTGGAGTCGCCGAAGCCGAAGAGCCGGGTGATCAGGAAGGCGATGTCGCTGCCCGCGTGGCGGGTGCGGTCGATCCACGTGCCCCGCTTGCCCAGCAGCGACACCGTGCCGGGCGCCACCTTGTGCACGACCTTGGAGAGCATCGCGGGCAGGCCCAGCGTCAGCTCGGCCAGCTTGCCGGCCGAGGTGGCGATGAGCGCCGCCGCGCGGATCTTCTCGCCGAACAGCTCGGGGTGGCGGTCGGCCAGCGCCATGATCGTCATGCCGCCCATGGAGTGGCCGACCAGCGCGCACGGGCCGGGCACGAACTTCTCGATCACCTCGGCCAGGTCCTCGCCCAGCCGGTCGATCGTGCAGTCGTCGGCGGCGGCCCGCTGGGAGCGGCCGTGGGAGCGCTGGTCCCACAGCACGATCCGGTAGTTCTCGCGCAGGTCCTTGCGCTGGTAGTGCCAGGACTCCAGGCTCAGGCAGTAGCCGTGGCAGAGCACGACGGTCAGCGGCGCGTCCTCGGGGCCGTCGATCTCGACGTGCAGGGCGTAACCGTCGGAGGTGACGAGCGTGCGTTCCCGGCCCCGCAGCTCGCCGAACGGCTCGCTCGCCTCGTGGTCGGGGCGGAGCCTGATCCGGCCCACCGCGTAACGCTTGGCCAGCGCCGCAGCCGCGACGCCGGCGGAAGCCGCGCCGACGAGCGCGCCGGCGATCCCTACCCTGCGCCGTGTTGTCGTCGTCGTCATCTCCCCGATCCTTCTCCGCTCATGCCCGCCGCGAAGTGCCCTGCGTCACGTTCTCGTGAACTCGCGGCACGCGCGAACCGATTCTGGTCACGATCTCATGCGTGATCGTGCCGAGAGTATCCGCCCACTCCTGAGCGGTCGGCTCGCCCCCGTCACCCGGCCCGAACAGCACGACCTCGTCGCCTGCCGACAGCGGGTCGTCGCCCATGTCGATCATGAACTGGTCCATGCACACCCGGCCCGCGATCAGCCTGCGACGGCCTCCCGCCAGCACCTCGGCCCGCCCCGTCGCGTGCCGCAGGATGCCGTCCGCGTACCCGAGGGGAACCAGACCAAGCGTCGTCTCGTGCCCCGTGATGTAAAGGTGTCCGTAGGAGACGCCCGCGCCCTCGGTGACGCGCTTGACCAGACCGATCCTGGCCGTCAGCGTCATGGCCTGCCGGAGGCCGAAGTCGCCCAGCTCGGGGATGGGGCTCAGGCCGTACATCGCGATGCCGGGCCTGACCAGGTCGTAGCGCGTGTCGGGGAGCGTCACCGTGGCGGCGGAGTTGGCCAGGTGCCTGATCACGCCGGAGTCGGCCGCGCCGGCCTGGTCGGCCAGCTTCAGCGCCGCTTCGTACGCCTCGTGCTGCTGCGCGATCGACGGGTGGCCGGGGATGTCGGCGCAGGCGAAGTGGGACCAGAGCCCGACGATCTCGATGACGCCCTCGGCACGCAGCTCCACCGCCCTGGCCAGCAGGTCCGGCCAGGCGGCGAGCGGCGCGCCGCCCCTGCTCATGCCGGTGTCGGCCTCCAGGTGCAGCTTCGCGGCGCGGCCCGCGCGCCGGGCGGCGGCAGCGATCTCGTCGAGCAGCCGCACGTCGGCGGCCGACACCTCGATGTCGGCGGCCAGCGCCGCGTCGAGCGGCTCGCCCGGGGTGATCAGCCAGGACAGGATCGGCGCGGTCACGCCCCCCGCGCGCAGCTCCAGCGCCTCCCTGACGAACGCGGTGCCGAGCCGGCTCGCCCCGCCCTCCAGCACCGCCTCGGACGTGGGCACCAGCCCGTGCCCGTAGGCGTCGGCCTTGACCGCGCCCATGACCTCCGCACCGCCCGCCCACTCCTTGAGCAGGACGACATTGTGCCTGATGGCGGCCAGATCGACCCGCGCCTGGGCGGGCGTGGCCACTGGAGAGTACATCCTTCTAGTGTGGCAGCTCCGGCTCGTGACCGAGTCCAGTTTTCATCCGGGACGCGTCACGAGCCCGCGCTGGTCACGGTGCGGATGGCCGCGGGAACGGCGGTGGCCACGTCGGCGGCGGCCAGCGGCGCGCCGTCGGCGGCCAGGCGCCCGGCCAGCCCGTGCAGGTAGGCGCCGCACGAGGCGGCGTCGTAGCAGCTCAGGCCCTGGGCCAGCAGCGCGCCCGCCAGCCCGGACAGCACGTCGCCGGTGCCGCCGGTGGCCAGCCAGGGCGTGCCGGTGACGTTCACCAGCGCCGGTCGCCCGTCCTCGGCCACCACCGTGGTCGAGCCCTTGAGCAGCACGGTCACGCCGAGCTCCGCCGCCGCCCGCCGGGCGTGCTCCAGCCGGGCCGCCTCGATGTCGGCGCGGTCGGCGCGGATGAGCCTGGCCAGCTCGCCCGCGTGCGGGGTGATCAGAACAGGCGCGGCGCGCCGCAGCAGCGCCCTGTCCGCGGCCACCAGGGTCAGCCCGTCGGCGTCGATCAGCACGGGCACGTCGGTGGCGAGCACCCTGGCCGCCAGCTCGTGCGCCCAGTCGTCGGTGCCGAGCCCCGGGCCGAGCACCCACGCCTGCACCCGGCCCACCTGCTCGATCGAGGGCTCGCCCAGGAGCGTGACGACGGCCTCCGGCCAGCGCGCGCGCACCTGGGCGACCGGCGCCTCGCGGCCGGCGTACCGCACCATGCCCGCGCCGCCCCGCAGCGCGCCGCCCACGGCCAGCACGGCCGCGCCGGTGAACAGGTCGCTGCCCGCCGCGACGCCCAGCACCCCTCTGCGGTACTTGTCCGACTCCTCGCCCGGGCGCGGGATCAGGTCGCGCACGTCGCGGGCGGTGAGCGCGGCGACGTCGGGATCCGGCAGGTGCTCCCCCAGCCCGATGTCGATCAGCCGGACGTCCCCGGCGAAGGCGGCGCCCGGATCGACCAGCAGCCCCGTCTTGTACGCGCCCATGGTGACGGTCACCCGGGCCCGGACGGCGGGCCCCTCCACCCGCCCGGTGCTCGCGTCCACCCCGCTGGGCACGTCCACGGCCACGACGACGCCGCGGGCGGCATCGGCCTCCTGCGCGAGCCGCGCGTACGGCTCCCTGAGCGCGCCCGCGGCCCCGATGCCCACCAGCCCGTCGACGATCAGGTCGGCCCGCCCGATCGCGGACGCCTCGGCCACCCGCCCACCGGCGTCGAGCAGCGCCCGCAGCCCCGCCTCGTGCGTCCTGGACCCGGCGAGCACGGCGTCCACCCTTGCCCCGCGCCTGGCCAGCCGCTCGCCCGCGTACAGGGCGTCCCCGCCGTTGTCGCCGCTGCCGACGAGCAGCACCACGCGTCTGCCGTAGACCCGGCCCAGCAGGTCGGCGCAGACGGCGGCGAGCCCGGCGGCGGCCCGCTGCATCAGCGTGCCCTCGGGCAGCCGGGCCATGAGCGCGTGCTCAGCCCCCCGGATCTGATCGGCGGTGAAAGCAGTAGGCATGATCCGAAGCTATCCCTCCGCGATCACGTAGGCCACGGCCACGCCCGCGTCGTGGCTGAGCGAGATGTGCCAGCGCTTGACCCCGAGCCCGTACGCGACCTCGGCCACCTTGCCGGAGACCCGCAGCTCCGGCTTGCCGAGCTCGTCGCAGTGCACCTCGGCCTCCAGGTGCCCGAGCCCCTTGGGCGCGCCGAGCGCCTTGGCCACGGCCTCCTTGGCGGCGAACCTGGCGGCCAGCGACTGCACCGGCAGCGGCCTCTCGCCCTCGGTGAACAGCCGCTCCTTCATGCGCGGGGTGCGCTCCAGCGCGGCCTCGAAGCGGGCGATGTCCACGACGTCCACGCCGATACCCAGGATCATCGTCCCAGCGTATTAGAACGGCCCGCGCTCCCACGGCCCCCAGATCGCGATGGACATGCCCTGCTTGGCCTGCAGGTTGACGTAGAGCGTGTGACCGCCGGGGCCGAACGTGGTGCCGGCGAACTCGGCCCCGCCGTCGCCCTCGATGGGCTGCAGCCGGCAGAAGTCGAAGATGTCCCCGCTCTTCGTGAGCCCGCGCAGGTAGTTGTCCTCCTCGCCGTCCTCGCACAGCACCAGCGTGCCGCGCCTGCTGACCGTCACGTTGTCGGGCAGGTCGAGCACCGACGAGCGCGGCGACTCGTAGACGAGCTTGAGCCGGCCGCTCCACGTCTCGTACGCCCACACCTGCCCCCGCCCGTCGCCGAACCCGTCGGGCGCGCGCTCGCCGGGCGCGGTGGCCCCGCCCTGGGTGGAGACGAAGTACACGGTGCCGTGGTGGTGCACCGCGCCCTCCAGCCTGGCGAAGATGGCCGCGCCCTTCTTCCTGCCCTGCCTGCCCACGGCCTGGGCGGCCTCGTCGTAGGCGGGCCTGCCGGTGAAGTCGGGGTCGGGGTCGTCGATGTCCACCCAGGCGGTCCCGTACGCGGCGCCGGGCTCCTGCGCCTTCGACAGGTCCGCGCGGTCGGCGTCCTCGACGGCGAGCATCTGCAGCCTGCCGCCGTCGAGCAGCCGCCCGGCCAGGATCGGGTGCTTGGGCGGCAGGTAGCGGTAGAAGCCGGAGGGGAAGGAGAAGTTGTCCTCGGTCAGGTAGACGGCGCCCGAGGAGGGGTCGAAGGCGGCGGACTCGTGCGGGAAGCGCCCGGCCGAGCGGATCGGCGTGGCCGTGGCCGCGCGGGCGACCGGCACCTCGAAGAGGTAGCCGTGCTTGCGGGTGAGCTTGGAGTTGTCCTCGCCGGAGCGGTCGTTCGCCACGTCGGGGCCGTTGACCGTCTCCTCGCAGGTCACCCAGGCCCGCCAGGCCATGGGGCCGCCGGAGCAGTTCATCATGGTGCCGTTCAGCGACGGCGCGCTGCGGATCACCTCGCCGTAGCGGGTGACCTGGAGCGTCGAGGTGCCGCCTCCCGCCATCGGGTCGTAGGCCTTGCGCCGGTCGCCGAACGCGCCCACCGGCCCGTTGACCTCGTGGTTGCGGATGAGGACGGCGCTGCCCCCGGGCCCGGAGAAGGCGGCCATGCCGTCGTGCTTGCCCGGCACGGCGGAGCCGTCGCTGTACCTGTCTCCCGCCACGCTGAACGAGCGGTATCTGAACCCGTCGGGCAGGTGCAGCCGCGCCTTCCCGTCACGCAGGTCGCGTACGGGGCGCAGCGGGCCGTACCCGCGCACGGGATCGGCCCCGCCCTTCGCGCCGGCGCACGCGACGCCCGCGAACGGCCCGGCGATCCCGGCCACGACGTTGGAGATGAAGCGACGACGGTCCACGGAATACCTCCCGTCGGGACAGTAGCCGCCGGTCAGCCGTTGCATGTCCGTTTCACCAAGACCAACTTTCCTTCCCCGAACGTGCTATCGGTAATCCCACGTTTTTATCCACAGGCTGTGGATCCCTGGGGACGCCCCGCCCGAGGTCGGGTTCGCGGCACATCGCTACGCTGCCTAGGTGAATAACGGCTACGTGGAACTGAGCAGGGAGCAGTGGAGCGAGCTCCGCAAGAACACGCCCTTGACTCTCACCGCAGACGAGCTGGAAGAGCTACGCGGCGTCGATGACCCCATCGACCTCACCGAGGTCACCGACATCTACCTCCCACTGACCCGGCTGCTCAACCTGCACTTCACCGGGTCCAAGCAGCGCAGCAGCGTGCTGAGCGCGTTCCTCGGCAAATCCGAGAAGCGCGTGCCGTACATCCTGGGCATCGCGGGCAGCGTCGCGGTCGGCAAGTCGACCACGGCGCGCCTGCTGCACACCCTCCTGGCCCGCTGGCCCGAGCATCCGCACGTGGAGCTGATCACCACCGACAGCTTCCTCTACCCCAACGCGGTGCTGGAGGCCAAGAAGATCATGCATCGCAAGGGTTTCCCCGAGAGCTACGACCGGCGGGCGCTGGTCAGGTTCGTGGCGGAGGTGAAGGCGGGCGCGGCCGAGGTCAAGGCGCCCATCTACAGCCACCTCGAATACGACATCGTCCCCGGCGCCCACCAGACCGTGAAGAATCCCGACATCCTGATCATCGAGGGGCTCAACGTCCTCCAGCCGGCCCCGCCCACCTCCCTCGCCGTCAACGACTACTTCGACTTCACCATCTACGTGGACGCCAAGACCGAGGACATCCGCACCTGGTACGTCGAACGTTTCCACAAGCTGCGCCGGACCGCCTTCGAGGACCCGAAGTCGTACTTCCGGCACATCGCCGAGCTCTCCTACGACGAGGCCACGGACTTCGCGCGCAACGTGTGGCGCGACATCAACGAGCGCAACCTCATCGAGAACATCGCTCCCACCAGGGGCCGCGCCGATCTCGTCCTCAAGAAGGGCGGCGACCACTCCGTACGGCGGGTTCGGCTCCGCCAGACCTGAACACCTCCTCGAACAGGTAGCGCGCGAACCGGCCCGCGCACTCCTGGTCGTCGAGGCCGGCGAACCAGCACTCCTCACCGTGGTCGTGGCACCAGTACCAGATCATGTGAGGGAGCCTCGCGTACGACTATCAACACATCGTCAAGGTTCGTTCGACGACAATGTCCCCGTGCTGCATCTGCGACTGATCGTCCCGTCCGCCCGCACAGAAGAGGCGGTCGAGGTGCTGAAGGGCTGCCCGGGCGTCACCAACCTCGTGGTGCTGCCCGGCGCGGCGCGCGAGCCGCGTGGTGACGTGATCCTCTGCGACGCGGCCCGCGAGTCGGCCAACGAGGTGCTGGGCAAGCTCGCCTGGCTGGAGGACGAGGGGTCCATCGCCGCCGAGCAGATCGATCTGTCGCTGTCCAAGGTGGCCGACCAGGCGGTCGAGGAGGCGCCGGGCGCTCCCGACGACGCGGTGATCTGGGAGGAGCTGGCCCAGAAGGTCTCCGCCGACTCCCGGGTGACCTGGGCCTACCTGGCCTTCCTCGCCATCGCCACCCAGCTCGCGGGCATCGGCGTCCTGCAGAACTCGCCCGTCCTGATCGTCGGCGCGATGGTCCTGGGGCCCGAGTTCGGCGCGGTGGCCGCCATCTGCTTCGGCCTTCTGCGCGGCCGGTGGCATTTGGTCGCGACGGCGCTGCGGACGCTGGTCATCGGATTCCTGGTGGCGATCGCGATCACGTACGCGTGCGCGCTCGTCTCCTACTGGTGGGAGTGGATCGACCTCGGCAATCTCAGGAGGAACGAGGAGGTCCAGTTCATCGTCAAGCCCGACCGCTGGTCGATCATCGTGGCGCTGCTCGCGGGCGCGGCCGGGGTGCTGTCGGTCACGGCGGGCAAGTCCTCGGCCCTGGTCGGCGTCTTCATCTCGGTCACCACGGTCCCCGCCGCCGGTTATGTGGCTGTGGCCGCGGCGATGTCCGACTGGAAGGAGGTCGCGGCCTCCGTCGCCCAGCTCGGCGTCAACATCCTGGGGATGGTCATCGCGGGCACCGTCACCCTCGTGGTCCAGCGAAAATTCTGGCCTCAAGTAGGACGTCGTTCATCCATATGACCGAGGCCACACCGCCGGGGCGGCTAGTAGGGTCCGGCACATGCACATCCTCGCCACCGAGGGGCTGACCAAGCGTTTCCCCACCGTCACCGCGGTCGACCAGCTCACGGTCACCGTGGG
Organism: Nonomuraea thailandensis; assembly: GCF_024172165.1. GTDB lineage: Bacteria > Actinomycetota > Actinomycetes > Streptosporangiales > Streptosporangiaceae > Nonomuraea > Nonomuraea thailandensis. The sequence goes on from NZ_JAMZEB010000002.1 coordinate 9,130,296, forward strand.
GCCCGGCGTGACCGGGCTGGTCGGAGCCAACGGCGCGGGCAAGTCGACGTTGATCAAGATCCTGCTCGGCCTGCTGCCGCCGTCCGGCGGCGGCGCGCGCGTGCTGGATCTGGACGTCACGGCCCAGGGCGCCGAGATCCGCCGGCTCGTCGGCTACATGCCCGAGCACGAATGCCTGCCCCCCGACGTCTCCGCCACCGAGCTGGTCGTCCACCTCGCCCGGATGTCCGGCCTGCCGCGCACCGCGGCCCGCGAGCGCGCCGCCGACGTGTTGCGCCATGTCGGCCTGGCCGAAGAGCGCTACCGTCCGGTCGGCGGTTACTCGACCGGCATGAAGCAGCGGGTCAAGCTGGCCCAGGCGCTCGTCCACGACCCCAAGCTGATCTTCCTCGACGAGCCGACCAACGGCCTCGACCCGCGCGGCCGCGACGAGATGCTCGCGCTGATCAGGCGCATCGGCACCGAGTTCGGCATCAGCGTGCTGGTCACCTCCCACCTGCTCGGCGAGCTGGAGCGCGTCTGCGACCACGTCGTCGTCATCGACGCGGGGCGGCTGCTGCGCTCGTCGGCGATCGGCGAGTTCACGCAGGCCACGCAGACGGTGACGGTCGAGGTGGACGAGGGCCTGGACGAGCTGGCCGCCCGGCTGTCGGCCGGCGGGCAGACCGTCTCCCAGCAGGGGCGCCTGCTGGTGGTCAAGGTGCTGGGGCCCGAGACGTTCGACGCGATCCGCGACACCACGGCCGAGCTGGACCTGGCCCTCATCCGGCTCGAACAGGGACGCCACCGCATCGAGGACGTCTTCAGGGAGGAGGTGGCGCATGTCTGAGATCTACGACATCGGCTACCGCCACTACGACGGCGTACGCCTCGGCCGCGGCTACGCGACCAGGGCGCTGGCCGTGCACAGCCTGCGCGGCATCTTCGGCCTGGGCCGCCCGGCCCGCAGCAAGATCGTGCCGTTCGCGCTGGCCGCCATCATGATCATGCCTTCCATCGTGGGCATCGCCATGATGGCCCTGATCCAGCAGCGCGGCATCGCCTACAGCGGCTTCGCGGTCATCATGCAGGCCGTTGTCGCCATCTTCCTGGCCGCCCAGGCCCCCACGGTGGTCGCGCCCGACCTGCGCTACCGCGTGCTGCCGCTCTACCTGTCGCGGCCCGTCACGATCACCGAGTACGTCGGCGCCAAGGTGGCGGCGATGACCGTGGCGGTGTTCGCGCTGATCGCGGTGCCGCTGACGGTGACCTTCCTGGGCGAGCTGGTCGTGGACATGCCGGGGCCGCCCGCCACGGGCGAGTACCTGGGAGCCGTGCTCATGGCGCTGCTGCTGGCCCTGCTGCTGTCGGCGTTCGGGCTGGCGCTGGCCTCGTTCACACCGCGCCGCGGGCTCGGCGTGGCCTCCGTGATCACGGTCTACCTGCTCTCGTCGGCCTCGGTCCCGATCATCTACGGCTCGCTGTACTCCACGGGCAACGAGTCCGCGGCCGCCTGGGCGTGGCTGGCGAACCCGTTCTGGCTGGTCGACTCCGTACAGCACTGGCTGTTCGGCACCCCGCCGCACTCCATCGAGAGCGCCGCCTACCCCAGCGGCCCCGCCTCCGCCGCCGTCCTGGTGCTGCTGATCGCCGCCGGCCTGGCCGCTCTCGGATTGCGCTACAGGAAGGCGGCCGCGCGATGAAGATCGAGCTCTCGCAGGTGTCCCGCTGGTACGGCAACGTGGTGGCGGTCAACGACGTCACGATGACCATCGGGCCCGGGGTCACGGGCCTGCTCGGGCCGAACGGCGCGGGCAAGTCGACGCTCCTGCACATGATGGCCGGCTTCCTGCCCCCCTCGGGCGGCACGGTCACGCTCGACGGCACCACCGTGTGGAAGAACCACCACATTTACCGAAATATCGGCCTAGTTCCGGAAAGGGAGGGCGTATACGGCTTCCTGACCGGCTGGCAGTTCGTCCTCTCCGCCGCCCGCCTCCACAACCTGCCCGACCCCGTCGAGGCCGCCCGCAAGGCTCTGGCCACGGTGGAGATGGAGGAGCCCAAGGACCGGCGCGTGGAGACGTACTCCAAGGGCATGCGCCAGCGCGTCAAGGTCGCCGCCGCGCTCGTCCACGACCCTCCGGTCCTCCTCTTGGACGAGCCGTTCAACGGCATGGACCCGCGCCAGCGCCTGCACCTCATGGACCTGATCCGCTCGATGGGCACGGCGGGCAAGACGATCCTGTTCAGCTCCCACATCCTGGAGGAGGTCGAGCGGGTCGCCCAGCACATCGAGGTGCTGGTCGCGGGCCGGCACGCGGCGTCGGGCAACTTCCGCGAGATCAGGCGGCTGATGACGGACCGGCCCCACCTGTTCATGATCCGCTCCAGCGACGACAGGAAGCTCGCCGCCGCCCTCGTCCGCGACGCCTCGACCGGCGGCATCACGCTGCGCCCAGAGGGCCTGGAGGTCCAGGCCACCGAGTTCCGCCGGTTCGCCCGCCTCCTGCCCCGAGTGGCTCAGGAGGAGGGCGTACGCCTCCACCAGGTCTCCCCGGCGGACGAGGACCTGGAGAGCGTCTTCTCCTACCTGATCAACAGGAGCACCTGACATGAACACCGTGGTGGCGGGCATCACCTACCGCGCCCTGCTGGGCCGCCGGCGCATCATCCTGCTCCTGCTGCTCCCGCTCGCCCTGATCGCCCTGACCGTGCTGTTCCGCCTCGTCGGCGCCGCCGATCAGTCGACGACCGTGGAGCTGATGAAGAGCTTCGCGATCGGCACCATGCTGCCGCTGCTCGGCCTGATCGCCGGCACCGGCGTCATCGCCCCGGAGATCGACGACGGCACCATCATCCACCTGATGTCGAAGCCGATCTCGCGCCCGGTCATCATCCGGACGAAGTTCCTGGTCGCGGCCTCGCTGCTGGTCGCGTTCGGAGCCGTGCCCACCTACGTCGCCGGCTGGCTGCTGATCGGCAACGAGGACGGCATCGCGGCCGGCTTCGCCGTCGGCTCGCTGGTGGCCAGCATCGCCTACGCCGCCGTCTTCCTGCTGCTCGGCGTCGTCACCCGGCACGCGGTCACGATCGGCATCATCTACGCCCTGGTCTGGGAGAGCCTGGTGGGCAACCTCATCCCGGGCGCCCGCAAGTTCTCCATCCAGCACTGGGGCCAGTCGATCGCCGACCAGCTCACCGACTCGCCCTTCTTCAAGGCCGACGTCACGCTCGGCTTCGCCATCCCGGCCCTGCTCGTGGTCACCGTCGGCGCGGTCTTCTGGGCAGGTCAGCGGCTGCGCGTCTTCTCGCTCACGGGCGACGAGTGACGCTCACGTGATGTCCCTGCGCAGCGGCGCCGCGATCGCGACGAGCGCGGCGAGCAGCGCGTACGCGAGCAGCACGACGGCCCCCAGCCAGGCGGGCAGCAGACCGGCGGCGGCCCCGCCGGTCTGCGTCGCGACGGCGTCGGCCAGGTAGGTGAACCCGGTCAGCGCCGCCGCGGACCCGCCCGGCAGGTACGGATAGAGCAGGTTCGCGCCGGGGATCACCAGCAGCGCGGTCTCGACGAGGTAGAAGTAGCCGCCGAGCACGGCCAGCGCGGCGACCTGGTTGGGCAGCAGCGCCCCGACGGCCACCCCGAGCAGCGTGTACGCGGCCATCGCCAGCGCGATCCTCACCAGCAGCGCCAGCACGGCGACGGCGGGCAGGCCCAGCGTGATCCCTTTGACCGCGGCCGCCGCGAAGAGCGCGGCACCGGCCACGGCCGCGCTGAGGAGCCCGTAGCCCAGCCCCGCGACCGCGTAGACGGCGAGCTTGGCGAGCAGCGCGTGCCACCGTCGGGGAACGAAGAGGGCGGTGGTGGTGATCGTCTGGTGGCGGTGCTCGGCGGCGACCGCGGTGGTTCCGATCAGCGCGGGCACGAACGCCAGGATCCCCAGCATCCCGAGCAGCATGCGGGTGCCCTGCTCCGTCTCCAGGCCGGGCAGCGGCGGCTGGAAGTTCTCCGGCCCGATGAGGGCGAGCAGCCCGATGAACGCGCCGCTGCAGAGCGCCGCGGCCCCTCCCCACAGAGGCAGCCGGGAGGCCGTCAGGCGGTGCCGTTCGGCGGAGAGGATCGCGGAGGCGCGGCGCCCGGTCATGAGGCAGGTCATGAGGCGCCTCCCGTGAGGTCGAGGAAGGCCCGTTCGAGTGTGGGTCTCTCCTGGGTGAGCTCGTGCAGCGCGATGCCGTGGCGCGCCGCGGCGGCGGCGACCTCGGGAGCGGTCAGCCCCTGGACGCGCAGGACGTCGGGGTGCCGCGCCTCCACGGTGACGCCCTCACCGCGCAGGGCGGCCCGCAGCCGTTCCGCCTGCGGCGAGCGCACCTGTACGGCCGCCGCGCCGTACAGGTCGCTCACCGGGCCCGCCGTGACCAGCCGGCCCTGCCTGATCATCACGACCTGCCCGGCCACCTGCTCCACTTCGCTCAGGACGTGGCTGGAGATCAGGATCGCGCGCCCCTGCCCGGCGAGGTCGCGCAGGAAGCCGCGCAGCCAGGCGATGCCCTCGGGGTCCAGGCCGTTGGCCGGCTCGTCCAGCACTAGCGCCGCCGGGTCGCCGAGCAGCGCGGTGGCCAGTTGCACCCGGCGGCGCATCCCGGTGGACAGCGTGCGTGTCCTGCGTCCGGCGAAGGCCGCCGCCCCGGTCAGCTCCATGACCTCGCTCACCCTGGAACGGGGGTGCCCGCCCATGCGGGCGTAGACGCGCAGGTGGTCGTGGACGGTGTGAGCGGGGTGGCAGCCCGAGGTGTCGAGCACCGCGCCGACCCGCGACGACGGGCTGGGCAGGTCGGCGTAGCGGCGCCCGCCGATGGTGGCGCTGCCCGCGCTGGGCCTGACCAGGCCCAGCAGCATGCGCATCGTGGTGGTCTTGCCCGCGCCGTTCGGGCCGAGGAACGCCGTCACGGTGCCTGCCGCGGCCTCGAAGCTGAGCTCGCTGACCGCCCGCACCGGGCCGAAGGACTTGCTCAGGCCGCGCACCTCGATCATGCCCTGGCTCCCGCGATCCCGGCACGCAGCCGCCCGGCGGCGTCGACGCTGAACACCAGCTCGTCCACCCCCGCGATCCGCCGGTCGAGGACGATCCGCAGCCCTGGGGCGCGGCGGGCGCAGACCAGGCGCTTCACGCGGTCCCACCCGGTCCACACGCCGAGCTTGAGCCGGCCGCTCACGACCAGGCCGCGCCGCAGCCCGCGCGCCTCGGCCAGCGGCCTTTCCACCAGGCGCACCTCGCGGATCGCGCCCAGCGGCACGCGGGTCGTCGCCCTGCCCACGAACGGCCGTGTCCACGGCGCGTGCCGCAGCTCGAGCGCTCCCGCCCGGATCTCTACCTCGATCATGCAAGCCTCCGCTCCATCTGTTCTATTACTTCTATATCAGATAGACTGAGGGTGTGAACCTGACCATCGATCTCGACAGCGACGTCCCGATCTACCAGCAGATCAGGGACCGGGTCGTGGAGGCCGTGGCACGCGGTGAGGCCAAGGAGGGTGATCCGCTGCCGTCCACCCGCCGGCTCGCCACCGACTTCGGGATCAACTTCCACACCGTGAACAAGGCGTACGACCTGCTCAGACAGGAGGGGGTCATCCGCGTCAACCGCAAGAGCGGCGCGGTCATCAGACGCGACGCGCGCTCAGGCGCGCCGGATCCGGGGTTCGGCGAGCAGTGGCACGAGCGCATGCGCGTGCTGCTCGCCGAGGCCAGCGTGCACGGTGTGGCTCACGAGGAGATCCTGCGCCAGTGCGCGCAGGTGCTGGCGGGGTTCGGGCAGGCGAGCGTCCCCGCGCAGGGGAAGGCCGGGCCGAGGCATGAGCCCGCGCAGGGGAAGGCCGGGCCGAGGCATGAGCCCGCGCCGCCTGTGCCGGAGAAGGCGGTCACATGACGCCGGTCGTCGCGGCCCTGGCCGCCGTCGTGCTGATCGGCTGCATCGCGCTGATCACGCCCGCGCTGGCCAGACCCACGCTGCCGTTCGGCGTGCGCGTCCCTGACGACCGCGCCGCCGACCCGGCCGTCATCGCCCAGCGGCGAGCCTACGTGCGGCTGGTGCTGCTCGCCATGGTCCTGTTCGCTCCGCTCACCGCCACCTTCGGGCAGCTCTGGCTCGCGGGGTTCGGCGTGGCCTGCCTGACGCTGTACCACCGGGCCCACCTCAAGGTGCGCGCCGCCAAGCAGGCAGGCCGCTGGCTCGCCGGCAGGCGCCAGGGCGTCACCGTGAACACCTCGTTCCGCTCGGATCCCGTCCGCCTGCCCTGGCGCTGGATCCTGCCCGCGGTCGCCATCACCCTGGCCACCGCCGCGTTCGGCCGGTGGCGCTACGACGCCCTGCCCGCCACGCTGGCGCACTTCCACGGGCTCGGCGTCGATCCCGCCCGGCGCGCGCCCACCACCGCGCTCGCCGCCTTCGAGCCGGTGCTGTTCCAGGCGGCGGTCACCCTGGCCTTCCCCGCGTTGACGATGGTCCTGCTGCGCGCCCGCCCCGACCTCGACGCCGCCCGCCCGGCGGGATCGGCCCGCAGATACCGCGTCTACCTGCGCGGCATGGCGCGGCTCTGCCTGCTCGGCGCCGCCTGCGTGAACTTCTCGTTGTTCATCGCCGCGCTGCAGCTCTGGGAGGTCTCCGCGGCCGGCACCGCGGCCGCCGTGCTCCCGCTCGCCGCCCTGCTGCTGGGCCCGCTCGCCTGGGAATGGCGCGTCGGGCAGGGAGGGCACCGCCTGCCCGCCCTGCCGGGTGAGGAGAAGGAGGACTCCGGGCTCGTGCAGCGCGACGACGACCGGCACTGGTTCCTCGCCGGCACCGTCTACGCCAACCGCCACGACCCCGCCGTCGTCCTGCACGCGCGCTTCGGCCAGACCTGGACGCTGAACCTCGGGCATCCCGTGACATGGGCGATCGCCGCCGCCCTGGCCGCGCTGGTGCTGCTGGCCCTCACGGGGGTCATCGACCTGCCCGAACGGCAGAGTCTCTTCTGAGTCGCTTCTGAGGCGTTCACCGGGCGCGGCCTCGCACCCGGTGAACGATCGATCGTCAGACGCAGGCCGTACGCACGACGTCGGCCAGCCGCCCCGCCACCTGGGTGGCGTGCTCCTCGGAAGCGGCCTCCACCATGACCCGAATCATGGGCTCGGTCCCGCTCGGCCGGATCAGCACCCGGCCGGTCTCCCCCAGCTCCGCCTCCGCCTCGGCGACGGCGGCGACGAGCTCGGGCACCGAGGCCTTGCCCTTGTCGACGTCCTTGACGTTGATCAGGATCTGCGGCAGCGGCGTCATCACCGCGGCCAGCTCCTTCAGCGGCACGCCCGACTTGGCCATCACGCCCAGCAGGTGCAGCGAGGTGAGCAGGCCGTCGCCCGTGGTGGCGTGGTCGAGCATGATGACGTGCCCCGACTGCTCGCCGCCCAGGTTGAAGCCGTCGGACTTCATCCGCTCCAGCACGTAGCGGTCACCCACCGACGTCTCCACCACGGTGATCCCCGCGCCGCGCATCGCGAGCTTGAAGCCCAGGTTGGACATCACGGTCGCGACGACGGTGTCCTTGGCCAGCGTGCCCTCGCCGTGCATGGCGGCGGCGAGGATGGCCATGATGTGGTCGCCGTCGATGATCGCGCCCGTGTGGTCGACCGCCAGGCAGCGGTCGGCGTCGCCGTCGTAGGCCACGCCCAGGTCGGCCCCGCGCGAGATGACGACCTGCTGGAGCTTGTCCAGGTGGGTCGAGCCGTGGCCGGCGTTGATGTTGAGGCCGTCGGGCCTGGCGCCGATCGCCTCGACCCTGGCGCCCGCGCGCAGCAGCGCCTCGGGCGCCACCATGTGGGCCGCCCCGTGAGCGCAGTCGACCACGATGTTCAGCCCGTCCAGGGACGCGCTCATCGTGGTCAGGACGTGGGAGATGTACCGGTCGGCCTCGCCGTAGGCGTCGCGCACGCGGCCGACGCCGGAGCCGACGGGGAAGCTCCACTCCTCACCGAGCCGCCGCTCGATCTCGTCCTCCACCGCGTCGGACAGCTTGAAGCCTCCGCGCGCCAGGAACTTGATGCCGTTGTCGGGCGCCGGGTTGTGCGAGGCCGACAGCATGACCCCGAGATCGGCGCCGAGCGCGGCGGTGAGGTGGGCGACGGCCGGGGTGGGCAGCACGCCGAGGCGCAGCACATCCACTCCGGACGCCGCGAGGCCGGCGACCACTGCGGCCTCGAGAAACTCTCCCGAGGCACGCGGGTCCCGGCCTACGACCGCTACCGGACGGCGTCCGGTAGCGGCGAACGCGCCTGCATCGCCGAGGACGTGCGCCGCCGCCACGGACAGATCCATGGCGAGCTCCGCCGTGAGGTCGCGACCAGCGACCCCACGTACCCCGTCGGTGCCGAAAAGGCGCGCCAATTTAGCGCTTGCTGTACTGCGGAGCCTTACGGGCCTTCTTGAGGCCGTACTTCTTCCGCTCCGTGGCGCGGGCGTCACGGGTGAGGAAGCCGGCCTTCTTCAGCGGCGGGCGGTTGACCTCGACGTCCAGGATCGCCAGGGCGCGGGACAGGCCCATGCGCAGCGCGCCGGCCTGACCGGTGACGCCGCCGCCGTCGATGCGGGCGATGACGTCGAACGCCTCCTCGGCGCCGAGCACCACGAAGGGCTCGTTGACGATCTGCTGGTGGACCTTGTTCGGGAAGTAGACGTCCAGCGAACGACCGTTGATCGTCCACTTGCCGGTGCCGGGGACGATGCGCACGCGGGCGATCGCCTCCTTGCGGCGGCCGGTGCCGTACGAGTTGCCCGTGGTGACGGGCTTGCGCACGGGAGCGTCAGCGCTGGCGGCGGACTCGGTGGTGTACTCGGACGGGAAGTCCTCGCCGGAGAATTCCTCCAGCTCGGCCGTCTCTACGACCGTCTCGACACCGGTGGGCTCAGCCACGGTTCTCCTCTAACTCTTTCGAACTACTACTGGGCGATCTGGGTGATCTCGAACGGCACCGGCTGCTGGGCCTGGTGCGGGTGCTCGGAACCCGCGTAGACCTTCAGCTTCTTGGCCATCTTCCGACCGAGGGAGTTCTTCGGCAGCATGCCCTTCACGGCCTTCTCGACGGCCTTGTCGGGGCGCTTGTCCATGAGCTCGCCATAGCTGACGGAACGCAGACCGCCCGGGTAGCCCGAGTGGCGGTACGCCTTCTTCTGCTCACGCTTGTTGCCGCTCAGCGCGATCTTGTCGGCGTTGATGACGATGACGAAGTCACCGGTGTCGACGTGGTTCGCGAAGATCGGCTTGTGCTTGCCGCGGAGCAGGGTCGCGACGTGGCTGGCCAGCCGGCCCAGCACGACATCGGTCGCGTCGATGACGTACCACTGACGCTGGACGTCGGCGGGCTTCGGTGAGTACGTGCGCACGGTCGTAGCCTTCTTTATGCTCGCGTCTTCGGCGCTGTCGGATGCGACAGCTACATTGGTCGGTCGGTGCGGGCACACGACGGCCCGGACCTTCCGTCTCCTCAACACGGGAGATGACGCCGGACGCGCCGCGCATTGGTCACGCTGGACCTATGCACACAACGAACCTAAGCTACCCGCCCAAAGGCGTGCAGGTCAAAGTGACCGGTAACCCGAGGCGAGTCTACCCGACCGCAGAACGGTTCGATTTCGTTTCCCTGGGACCCCTTCTTTCCCAGGACCAGACATCTCTATCGTTAGCGGCGGTATGTGGCGGATCTCTCACACCCGGCAAACCCAGCGCGGCCTTCGGCGCCGGAGCCGCTTGGGCGTGCTGACCTGCCTCCTGGCTGTGCTCTTCACGGGCGTGCTCATCGGCCGGCTGACCGACGGCCCCGAGGTCGCCCCCCACGTCTACCTGAACGAGACCGCCCCGCCCGCCGCCGCCACCGCCAACCCCGCGCCCACGACGGCAAGGAAGGCGCAGCCTCAGGCCGAGCGCATCCCCCGTGGCATCACCACGAAGAAGCCGCCCCGCGGCACGGCCACGCCCACGCCGACCAGGACTCCCGACGACCAGATCGACGGCTTCAACACGCAGGACGACCCCGCGGTGGCCGTCGCGCCCCACGACGACGGGGTGCGGGTCATGGCGGGCCTGGCGTCCCGGGTCGTCTCCCTGACCAACTCCGCACGGGCACGGCGCGGCTGCGGGCCGCTGCGGGTGGAGATCTCACTCACCCGCTCCGCGCGGGCGCACTCGCTCGAGATGGCCCGTACGGGGCAGCTGTCGCACAACTCCCCCGATGGCGCCTCGCCCTGGGACCGGATGGAGCGCGCCGGATACCGCTGGGGCGCCGCCGAGAACATCGGCGCGGGATACGACACCGCCGAGGAGGCGGTGAACGGCTGGATGGCCAGCCGCGACCACCGCAAGAACATCCTGGACTGCGGCCTGAAGGCCATCGGCGTCGGCGTCGCCTCGGGCCCTGGAGGACCATGGTGGACTCAGGACTTCGGAACCCAATGACGAACATCACGGTAATGTCGCCGCATGGTTTCCAACGGCAGTGGGGAACGTGAGAACGGCACGGGCAACGCCCCCTACGGGATGGGAGGCGGTCCGAAAGGTCCGGGCGGCGCTCCCAGGGGCGGCGCTTCCGCAGACGGTGCCCCCTTCGGTGGCGGTCCCGCTGACGGCGGTCCTGCCGGCGGTTCCTTCATGAACGACGGCCCCTCCGGCAACGGATCCTCCGGCGGCTTCTTCACCAGCCGCGGCCCGGCGAACGACGGCTCCTCCTCGGGCAACGGCTCGTCCGGCGGCTTCTTCTCCGCGAACGACGGCTCCTCCGGGAACGGCTCGTCCGGCGGCTTCTTCAGCAGCGGCGGCCCTTCCGGCAACGGGCAGGACCGGTCCTCCGGCGGGGGATCGACCGATCCCTTCGGCAGCAGGCCGCGCGACCCCTTCGACAGCGGGCCCGACGGGTTCGGCGGCCCTTCCGGCGGCTTCTTCACCAGCAACGGCCCGGCAGGAGGCGGCCCCGGCGGACCCGGTGGCGGACCTGGTGGCGGACCCGGCGGCGGTGGGCCCGGCGGCGGCCCTGGCGGCCCCGGTAATGGCAGGCGAGGCGGCGGCCCTGGTGGCGACCCCTTCGGCAGCGGCCCTGGAGGTGGCGATCCCTTCGGCGGTGGCGGCCCTGGGCGTGGCGGGCCAGGTGGCGGCGGGCCGGGTAGTGGCGGCCCTGGAGGTGGCGACCCCTTCGGCGGTGGCGGCCCTGGAAGTGGCGGCCCCGGCGGTCCCGGTGGTCCCGGCGGCGGCAGGCCCTCCGGTGGCCCGCCGAGCGGCCCGCAGCCCGGTGGCGGCTTCTTCGGCTCCGACCCGTTCGGCGGTGACCCCTTCGCCGGCGGTCCCTTCGGCGGTGGCGGGCCGAACGGCCCCGGCCCTGGCGGTCCCGGCCCTGGCGCGCAAGGCCCCGGCGGCCAAGGCCCGGGCGGTGGCCCCGGTGGTGGCTCTGGTGGTGGCCCCGGTGGTGGCTCTGGTGGCGGCCCCGGCGCTCCCGGCCCTGACGGACGCTCCGACAGCCGCTCCGAGGGACGTGGCTCAGGCCGCCGCGGAAGGCGCGCGGCCGACTCCGACGACAGCGGGCCCGGCACCCGGGGCAAGGACCCCTTCGCCACCGACGAGGACGACGCGTCCCCGTCCGGCAAGGGCCGCCGTTCCCGCAAGGACCGCAAGGCCGCCGAGGACGACCCCGCCAAGAACGACAAGGACGACACCTCCCGCAGCCCTCAGAGCCGCGTCGGCTGGAGCCCGTACGACGAGGGCACCCGCTCGCGCGGCCCGCTGCTGGCCACGATCGGCGGCGTGGTGGTGCTCGGCCTGCTGGGCGGCGGTCTCTACCTGATGTGGAACAGCGAGACCCCCACCTCCGCCGAGACGGCCGCACCCCGGCAGACCTCGGCGCCGCTGCCGTCGGCCCCGCCCGGCAAGTACGGGTTCGCCGCCGAGCGCGAGACCGACCCCGACGCGATCTCGGTGAAGGAGTTCTTCGGCTCGAAGAAGAAGTTCACGGTCTCGGGCCGCGGCTACGAGATGACGATCACCAGCAAGGACAAGAAGTGTGACGACGGCGCCCTGGGCGATGCCCTCAAGAAGGCGCTCAAGTCCGCCAAGTGCAACCAGTTCCTGCGTGCCAGCTTCCGTGACAAGGCCGGCACGGTGATCGGCACGATCGGCGTGGCCAACCTCAGCACGAGCAAGAACGCGAGCAAGGTCGCCAAGAGCGGCAGCGACGAGAACTACGTCAAGCCGCTGGCGGGCAAGGACAGCGTCACGAAGCTCCTCGGCTCGGGCGCCGGCGGCGCGAAGGTCTCGACGTTCGGGCACTATGCGATCTTGGTCTGGTTCCAGAACAAGGACGGCACGAAGCCCGACTCGAAGGGGTCGAAGCGGATTTCCGAGGCCATCAACGACATCACCAAGGCCACCGTGTTCCAGGCTCTGGACCATCGGGCGCTCACCGGTAGCGCGCTGAGCTGAGTGGTCTTTGTGGGGCATATGCGCCTGTAGGGGACTCGTGATGCCTCTGGGAACGCCCATACCGACATAACGATCTCGCTACTCTCGCTAGGCTCCAGCTATGCGTGGCCAGGAACCCGGGTCTGAGCACGATCGCAGGGAAGCCGACCGCTCGGCCGTCCCCGCGACGCCACCGCCGAGCTTCGGCCAGACCAACGGGCAAGACGTTCCAGCGGCGTTCACTCCATCCGACGAGGCGGCGGACGCCGACGCGCGTCCCGTCCCACCCGTCCTGCAGGGACCGACCTCCGATCAGGAGACGTCGCCCGGCGCCCAGTCATGGGAGGTGCCGGGCGACGACGCCGCCCCGTACGACTGGTACTCCGACCCCACCCACCCCGGCCACGGGCCCTCCGGCTCACCGCAGGCCGACCAGCACGCCTTCGGCAGTCCGGCCCAGCCGCCACCCACCGGCCACCACGCCTTCGCGCAGCAACAGCCCGGCTGGGAGCCCTCCACCGGCCACGCGCCCTTCGGCGTGCCACCAGGCGACCAGCACGCCTTCGACCAGCACGCGTTCGACCCCCAGCAGCCCGGCCCGGCGCCGTCCACCGCCCAGCCGGACCATCACCACGGCACGCAGGGCGCTCAGCCGCAGCCACCTCACGGCACGCAAGGCGTCCAGGCGGACCCGCCTCACGACATGTACGGCGGCCAGCCGGACCCGCCTCACGGCACGCAGGACGTCCAGCCGGACCATCACCACGGCAGGGGCGACCAGGCGGATCAGCCCTTCCCCACGCAGGCGGCCCAGAACGCGCCCGCCCAGGAGCCCTTCGGCCCGCCTGGCGCCCAGGAGGCGCCTGGGCAGCAGCCCTTCACCCCGCCCGCGTACCAGCAGCCGTTCGCCGCACCCCCGACCGGTTTCACCCCCTTCGGCACCCCCGAGTCCGATCCCACGTGGCAGGCGGACGACGACCAGACCCGCCCGGGCCGCATCCGCCCCTGGGACCATCCTGACGACGACCACGGCCGCGACACGAACCGCTGGCCGGTGGAGCCGGTGGTGCCGGGCGCGCCGCCCTGGGAGCCGCCGCCCGCGTTCACGGCCGCCGCGGCGGGCATGCCGGCCTGGCCGGCCCCCGTCTCCGACCCGCACGCCATGCCACCCTGGCCGGCCGCCACGGGCGAGCTGGAGGCCGAGCCCGACGAGCCGGGCCTCCTGCCGCCCTTCGACCCGAACGCCACCAACCCCGAGGGTTTCGCCCGCCCGGCCCACTACTTCGACCCCGACGCCGCCAAGCGGGACGCCGAACAGGACGCCACGAACCCCGCCGTCCGGGCGCCGGAGGGCGCCACGCCACCTGACGGCGTGCCGGCCCTGCCCGGCGACCCGGGGCCCGGCCACGGCACCGCACCGGACGACGCCCGCTCGGCCGCCACCCACTCGGCCGCCGCCCACTCGGACGACGCGCACTCGGTCGCCGGCCACGACGAGCTCGGACCGGACGACACCCGGCTGGCCCTGCCCTTCCCGACCGCCCCGGGCGCGCATCCACCGCCCCTGGCCGCCCCGGTGGCGATGGAAGAGCACGCCGGCGACCAGGCCCCCCACTTCGACCCCGGCGCGCCCGGCCACGACGCCACCGCCGCGAACCCGTCCATCCGCCCACCGGAGCCCGGCGACGTCCCCGTCTGGCCCCCCACGCCCCCCACCGGTGACAAACTGCCCGAGCTCCCGTTCTCCAGAGACACCTGGGGCCAGCGCCCGTCCACGTCGCTGGACGTGCCCAGGCCCCCGGCAGGCGGCCCGGCCTTCCCGCCGGGCGCGTTCAAGCAGCCCCCGTTCCAGACCCCGCCCCCACCCCCGCCTCCGGCCAAGAGCAAGCGGGCCTTGCTGGTGACGCTGGGCGCGCTGGCCCTGGCGGGCGTGGCGACGGGCGGCTTCTTCGCCTACCAGGCCGTCAGCGGGGCTCCGCCCACGACGGCCGCGGCCCGCTCCACCGCTCCTCCGTCCACCGCCGAGCCGTCCCCGCCGGTGGACGCCGCCGGCACGTCGATACTCAACTCGGAGCAGACCGACCCGCAGAAGCTGTCGCTGTCGGAGGCGTTCCCGAAGAAGAAGGTGGGGGCGGCCGGCACCACGTTCACCCGGGTCAAGGCCGACATGGAGACGACCTGCGAGAAGGCCGCCACGGGAGAGTTCGCCGACGCGCTGAAGGAGCAGAAGTGCAGCCGGGTCCTGCGGGCCACGTACGTCGACAGCAAGCGCCGCTACGCCGTCACCACCGGCATCGCCGTCCTGCCTGACAGGAACGCCGCCGCCTCCGCCGACCAGGCGAAGAACCTCTCACGCAACATCTGGTTCCGCCCGCTGCCCGGCCCTGAGGACTCGGGCGGCGAGCGCGTGCACATCGCGGGCGGGTACGCCGCGGGCCTGGTCTGGGGGCGCTACATCGTCTTCAGCTACGCCACCCACGCCGACGGCCACACGCCGGAGGCCAAGGACAAGACGTTGCCCAAGGTCAGCGGGGCGTTCCGGGACCAGACCTCACTCGTGCTGGAGCGCCGCATCACCAAGGGCTGAGCCCGCCGTCCGCACTCGCCGCGTGGCCAGCGCCCGCGCGGCGAGCTCCGGCTCCGGCGGGTATCCGACCTCCTCCAGGCACAGGCCGTGCGCGGGCGCGACGTGCACCCCGGAGTCCCGTACGGCCGCCGTCAGCACCTGCCCCGGCCACTCCACGGGCCGCCGCCCGTCACCGGCCGCCAGCAGCGAGCCGACCAGCGCCCGCACCATCGAGTGGCAGAACGCGTCGGCCACCACCGTGGCCTCCAGCACACCGTCCGGCAGGCGGGCCCATTCCAGCCGCTGCAGCTCCCTGATGGTCGTGGCGCCCTCGCGCTTCTTGCAGAACGCCGCGAAGTCGTGCTCGCCGACCAGCCGCGCCGCGGCCGCGTTCATCGCCGCCAGGTCCAGGGGCCGGTTGTGCCAGACCACCTCGCGCCGCCGCAGCGGGTCGACGCCGCCGGGAGCGTCACTCACCCGGTACGCGTACCGCCGGAACATCGCGGAGAACCGTGCGTCGAAGCCCTCAGGAGCCACCGAGACCCGATAAATCCGTACATCTGGCTCCAGGACCCCGCCAAGCCGTCTCACGAGCGCAGCGAGCCGCTCATCGACGCCCAGGGGCCCCCTGTTCCCGTCGAGCTCCCCCAGCGACGCCTCCGGCACGTCCACGTGGGCCACCTGCGCCCGCGCGTGCACCCCGGCGTCGGTACGCCCGGCCACGGTCAGCATGGCGGGCCCGTCGAGCCGCAGGATCCGGCCGATCGCCTGCTCGATCTCCCCCTGGACCGTGCGCAGCCCCGGCTGCCTGGCCCATCCGGAGAAGCCGGTCCCGTCGTACGCGAGATCGAGGCGCAGCCGTACCACGATGGTTCTCCCTCACCTATGGAAAAGGGCCCGAACCCCCGCGAGGGGATTCGGGCCCGTCTCATCCAGCCTGAAAGATCAGGCCTCGTCCTTCTTCGCCTCAGGAGCCTCGGCGCCCTCGGCGGGAGCCTCGGCGGCCTCCGCCTTGGTCTCCTCCTCGGCGGCGGCCTCGGGGGCCTCGGCCTTGGTCTCCTCCTCGGCCGGGGCGGCAGCCGGAGCGGCGGCCGGGGCCTCGGTGCTGCGGGTGGTGACGCCGTTCAGCGGCTCGGTCACCAGCTCGATGACCGCCATCGGGGCGTTGTCGCCCTTACGCGGACCGATCTTGGTGATGCGGGTGTAGCCACCGGGACGCTCGGCGAACGTCACCGCGAGCTCGGTGAACAGGTGGTGCACGACGCCCTTGTCCCGAACGACGGTCAGGACCTGACGCCGGTTGTGGATGTCGCCCTTCTTCGCCTTGGTGATCAGGCGCTCCGCCAGCGGGCGCAGGCGCTTGGCCTTGGCGACCGTCGTGCGGATCTTGCCGTGGCGGAACAGGTCCGTGGCCAGGTTGGCCAGGATCAGCCGCTCGTGCGCCGGGCTGCCGCCAAGACGTGCACCCTTGGTGGGCTTGGGCATGTTAGTTCTCCTTGGGAGTTCACCCGCCCCGGCCGTACCAGGTACCGGGGTCGGGCCGCCAGGCCCCCGGGTCGGGGGCCCGCGCTAGCTGGGAATCAGTACTGCTCGGTCTCGACGTACGCGCTGTCGTCGTCGTCGTAGCCGCCGCCGGCCACCGCGCTCGGGTCGAACCCGGGCGGGGAGTCCTTGAGCGCCAGCGACATCTCGTGCAGCTTCTGCTTGACCTCTTCGATCGACTTGGCGCCGAAGTTGCGGATGTCGAGCAGGTCCTGCTCGCTGCGGGCGACGAGCTCACCCACGGTGTGGATGCCCTCGCGCTTGAGGCAGTTGTAGGAGCGGACGGTGAGGTTCAGCTCCTCGATCGGCAGCGCCAGGTCGGCCGCGAGGGCGGCGTCGGTCGGCGACGGGCCGATGTCGATGCCCTCGGCCTCGACGTTGAGCTCGCGGGCCAGGCCGAAGAGCTCGACGAGGGTCTTACCGGCCGAGGCCACCGCGTCGCGGGGCTTCATCGCCGGCTTGGTCTCGACGTCGAGGATGAGGCGGTCGAAGTCGGTGCGCTGCTCGACTCGGGTCGCCTCGACCTTGTAGGTGACCTTGAGGACCGGGGAGTAGATCGAGTCGATCGGAATCCGGCCGATCTCCTGGCCCGGCTGCTTGTTCTGCGCCGCGGAGACGTAGCCGCGACCGCGCTCGACGGTCAGCTCCATCTCCAGCTTCGCCTTGCCGTTCAGCGTGGCGATGCGCAGCTCGGGGTTGTGCACCTCGACACCGGCCGGAGGCGCGATGTCGGCGGCGGTGACCTCACCCGGGCCCTGCTTGCGCAGGTACATCACGACCGGCTCGTCGTGCTCGGAGGAGACGACCAGCTCCTTGAGGTTCAGGATGATGTCGGTGACGTCTTCCTTGACCCCGGGAACGGTCGAGAACTCGTGCAGCACGCCCTCGATGCGGATGCTCGTCACGGCCGCGCCCGGGATGGACGACAGCAGCGTGCGGCGCAGAGAGTTGCCGATGGTGTAGCCGAAGCCCGGCTCCAGCGGCTCGATGACGAACCGGGACCGGGTCTCGTCGATCGACTCTTCGAGAAGAGTCGGACGCTGAGCGATCAGCATGTGCGGGTCTCCCCTTGTTTCGTGTGGCGACCGCTATATGACGCCACTCCGATGAAAACAGCCTAGTCGGGATGCGACATGCCGCACCCCGACCGGACCGGTTACTACTTACTTCGAGTAGAGCTCGACGATGAGCTGCTCCTGGACCTGGGTGTCGATCTGCTGGCGGACCGGCAGCTGGTGAACCAGGACGCGGAGCTTCTCGGGCACGACACCGAGCCACGCGGGCACGGTGCGCTCGCCGGCGGTGGCGCGGGCCACCTCGTACGGCAGGAGGTTGCGCTTGGTCTCGCGGACCTCGATGATGTCGTGCTCACGCACGCGGTACGACGGGATGTCGACCTTCTTGCCGTTCACCAGGATGTGTCCGTGACGGACCTGCTGGCGGGCGGCGTCGCGCGACTGGGCGAAACCGGCGCGGTAGACCACGTTGTCGAGGCGGCTCTCCAGGATCTGGAGCAGCACCTCACCGGTCTTGCCCGTCTTGCGGGTGGCCTCCTCGTAGTAGTTCGCGAACTGCTTCTCGAGGACGCCGTAGATGCGGCGGGTCTTCTGCTTCTCACGAAGCTGAAGCTGGTACTCGGACTCCTTGGGGCGTCCGCGGCCGTGCTCACCCGGCGGGTAAGGACGGATCTCGATGGGGCACTTGGCGGACTCGCACTTGCTGCCCTTGAGGAAGAGCTTGGTCTTCTCGCGACGGCAGAGCTTGCAGTCCGCGCCCGTGTAACGAGCCATTTCTCTGTATCTCCTGGGCTAAGTCAGACGCGGCGGCGCTTCGGCGGCCGGCAACCGTTGTGCGGGACCGGGGTGACGTCCTGGATCGAACCCACCTCGAGGCCGGTGGCCTGAAGCGAGCGGATCGCGGTCTCACGGCCGGAGCCGGGGCCCTTGACGAAGACGTCGACCTTGCGCATGCCGTGCTCCATGGCGCGGCGGGCGGCGTTCTCGGCGGCCATCTGGGCGGCGAACGGGGTGGACTTGCGGGAGCCCTTGAAACCCACGTGGCCGGCGCTGGCCCAGGAGATCACGTTCCCGTTCGGGTCGGTGATCGAGACGATCGTGTTGTTGAACGTGCTCTTGATGTGGGCGTGCCCGTGAGCGACGTTCTTCTTTTCCTTGCGGCGCACCTTCTTGGGCGCACCCTGGCGGCTCTTAGGAGGCATCCTTTGCCTTCACTCCTGAGGTCTTCGGTCCGCGGCTGCGCGGGACTACTTCTTACCGGGCTTCTTCTTGCCGGCGACGGTCTTCTTCTTGCCCTTGCGGGTGCGCGCGTTGGTCTGCGTGCGCTGACCGTGGACCGGGAGGCCCTTGCGGTGCCGGATGCCCTGGTAGCAACCGATCTCGATCTTGCGACGGATGTCGGCCTGGACCTCGCGGCGCAGGTCACCCTCGATCTTGAAGTTCGCCTCGATGTAGTCACGCATCGGGACGAGCTCGGTGTCGGAGAGCTGGTGCACGCGCAGGTCGCCGCTCACGCCGGTGGCCTGGAGGATCTCCTGGGCGCGGGTGCGGCCGATTCCGTAGATGTAGGTGAGAGCGATCTCCAGCCGCTTTTCGCGGGGGAGGTCGACGCCAACCAGGCGAGCCATGGTCGGGCATTCTCCTTCTTTGTGGCGGAGGTCTTACGCCGCACTGCCCCTCCCCAATGCCCGGGGTGAGGGCCCCGGCCTCCGACCGGGGGTCTCCTGAACGGTTCAGCGGATGCCGCCGCCTTTTCAGGTGTGAGACGTGACTACTTGTTGCAGGCTCCTCATGGATCGAGCCCGCACCCTGATGGGGCGGACTCGGAGACGCCTTGCGGCGACTAACCCTGGCGCTGCTTGTGGCGCAGGTTGTCGCAGATCACCATGACGCGACCGTGCCGGCGAATCACCTTGCACTTGTCGCAGATCTTCTTGACGCTCGGCTTTACCTTCATTGTCCTTCGTGTCCTCAGACGTTTTTACTTGTATCGGTAGACGATCCGCCCACGACTCAGGTCGTAGGGGCTCAGCTCAACAACGACCCGGTCATCGGGAAGGATTCGGATGTAGTGCATCCGCATGCGTCCGCTGATGTGGGCCAGGACTTTGTGGCCGTTGTCGAGCTGCACCCGGAACATGGCGTTCGGGAGCGATTCGACCACAGTGCCCTCGATCTCGATGGCGCCGTCTTTCTTGGCCAAAATTCCTCGCGTTTCACTGATCGGTCGTCTGAGGCTCCGGTTCACTACGCAGCCGCGACCCTCACGCTTCGAAGAGAGCGGCGATCGGGAACGATCGCCGACGCGTGATAAGTCATAGTGAGCCGACTAAGGAGTGTACGACACCTGAGCCAAAAACGCGAAACGCGTGCCAGGTGTCCTGACACAACCATGAGAGAGTCTACCCCACGACCGCCCTGACCTACGCACACAGCGGAAGGCCCGCCGGGGATTCGCCGGCGGGCCTTGCCTGTGGTGCACCCGTAGAGCTTGCCTGCGGTCTACCCGTAGATGCGGTGCTGCGAGCCGCAGTACTTGTGCTTGCCGCCCCAGCAGGTCCAGGTGTAGATCCTCTTGATCCCCTTGCCCGACCACTTCGCGTGGTGCGAGCCGTCCCACTGGCGGTAGAACTGGTGCCACTTGCCGCCGGAGTAGTACTTGAACCAGACGTAGCCGTACTTCGACGACGACTCCTTGCCGTACCAGTGGGTGTAGACCTTCTTGCCCGACTTGTAGGTCTTGCCGTAGGTGTAGGCCTTCTTGTTGCTGGAGTAGTACTTGCCCCAGCTCCCCATCGAAGCGGTCGCCTGCGTCGCGCTGACGGGCGAGGCGGTGGCCGCCTGCGCGGCGGGGGCGACGGCGAGGCCGGCGAACGCCATCGAGCCGGCGAGAGCGGTGGCTGCAAGGACCTTGCGCATGTGGTTTCCTCCGTGAGTCGTGGTCCGACACAGCTCACGTTAAGAAGCCGGGCATATCCGCACTGCGCAGGAATTCACACAGTGCACTACTGCACAGAGCCCTAGGTGCTCTTCGGCTTGTTGTCCCCGAAGATGGTGCTCACCAGCAGGATCACGCCCCACGGGCCCATCACCCACAACGGCCACGGGTAGATGAAGCCACCGGCCGTGATGCTCACGATCAGCCAGATCACCCAGTTGATGCCGCTGGCCGCCGCCCAGGCGCTCCAGGCGGCCTTCATGCCGCTGTGCATGCCCTGCTGCCGCGCCGGCTTGGCCGCCGGGGAGGCCTTGACCGGCAGGTGGCGCAGGTCCACGTCGGGCAGGTCGGAGGTCAGCTTGGCCAGCTCGCCGTAGGTCTTGCTCTTGTAGAGGCTCTCGAGCCGCTCGTTGAACTCGTCCATCGTGATGCGGCCCTGCGCCGTGTGCTCGCGGAGGATGGCGGCCACCCTGTCTCGGTCGGCGTCGGAGGCACGCATCTCGGGGCTGTTCTTCGCCATCCCACCACTCCCGGCTAGAGCTGAAGTTGAGCCAAGCGCGATTCGCCCCCATCTAGGGCGGTAAGCACCCAGGGACCATTATGTGTCACAGCGACGCTGTGTTCGAAGTGTGCGGAGTGCTTGCCGTCGATCGTCACCACGGTCCAGTCGTCGGCCAGCACGCGGGTGCGCTCGGTGCCCAGGTTGACCATGGGCTCGATGGCCAGGCACATGCCCTCTTCGAGCATCGGGCCGCGGCCGGGCTTGCCGTGGTTGGCGATCCACGGGTCCATGTGCATCTCGGTGCCGATGCCGTGGCCGCCGTACTCGGGAGGGATGCCGAAGCGGCCCTGGGACTTCACGTAACGCTCGACCTCGTACCCGATGTCGGACAGGTGCCGGCCCGGCTTCAGCGCGGCGATGCCGCGCCACATGGCCTCCTCCGTGACCCGCATCAGCTCGGTCAGCTTCTGGTCCACCTCGCCGACCGGGACCGTGACGGCGGAGTCGCCGTGCCAGCCCTCCAGGATCGCGCCGCAGTCGATCGAGATGATGTCGCCCTCCTGCAGCTTGCGGGCGTTCGTCGGGATGCCGTGGACCACCTCGTCGTTCACCGACGCGCAGATCGTGGCAGGAAAGCCCTGGTAGCCCTTGAACGACGGGATCGCACCCTCGCCCCTGATCGCCTTCTCGGCGATGACGTCGAGGTCGAGCGGCGTCATGCCGGGCTCGACCGAGCGCTTGAGCAGGTCGAGCGTGCGCCCGACCACCAGGCCCGCGGCCCGCATCTTCTCGAGCTGCTCCGGCGACTTGATCTGGATGCCGTGTCTGTTGCGTTTGAACATCTTCTGCCCCCCTGGGTCTCAACGGGCCACAGTGGGGGCCCAATTCCCCCCACAATAGCCGCGAGGTGGCACGGAAACCCGTGCCACCTCCGCAAATCGGACGTAACTGGACTAGCCCAGGAACGGCCGGATCGCGTCCATGGCCCGCTGAGTGACCTCCTCGACCGGCCCTGTCGCGTCGACGCCGACCAGGATGCCCTCGTCGGCGTAGTAGGAGACCAGCGGCGCCGTCTGCTCCTGGTAGACCTCCAGGCGGTGCCTGACGGTCTCCTCCTTGTCGTCGTCACGCTGGAAGAGCGCGCCCCCGCACGCGTCGCACTTGTCGTCCTTCTTGTCGTCGAACTCGACGTGCCAGATGCGGCCGCACTGGCTGCAGGTGCGCCGGCCGGCGAGCCGCCTGACCACCTCGTCGTCGTCGACCACAAGCTCGAGTACGAGATCGAGCGCCTGGCCCCAGTCCTTGAGCATGTCGCGCAGGATCTCCGCCTGCGCGACGTTCCTCGGGAAGCCGTCGAGCAGGAACCCGTCCTGCGCGTCGTCCTCGGACAGACGGTCACGGACCATGGCGATGGTGACCTCGTCGGGCACCAGGTCACCACGGTCCATGTACGTCTTGGCCAGCTTGCCAAGGTCCGTGCCGCCCGAGACGTTGGCACGGAAGATGTCACCTGTCGAGATTTTCGGGATGGACAGGTTCGATGCGATGTACTGGGCCTGTGTCCCCTTACCCGCTCCAGGGGGCCCAACCAGAACGAGACGCACTACCGCAGGAAACCTTCGTAGTTACGCTGCTGCAGCTGGCTCTCGATCTGCTTCACCGTGTCCAGGCCGACGCCTACCATGATCAGAATGCTCGTCCCTCCGAACGGGAAGTTCTGGCTCGCACCGGCCACCGCCAGCGCGACGATCGGGACCATGGAGATCAGACCCAGATAGAGCGCGCCGGGCGCGGTCAGACGGGTGAGCACGAAGTTCAGGTATTCAGCCGTCGGACGGCCGGGGCGGATGCCCGGAATGAACCCACCGTACTTCTTCATGTTGTCGGCGACTTCAGTGGGGTTGAACGTAATCGACACGTAGAAGTAGGTGAAGAAGATGATCAGCAGGAAGAACGTGGCCATGTAGATCGGGGTGTCGCCCGTGGCCAGGTTCTGCGAGATCCAGGTGATCACCACGTTGTCGCTGGTCTGGAAGAGCGACGTGACGAGCTGCGGCAGGTAGAGCAGGGACGACGCGAAGATCACCGGGATGATGCCGGCCTGGTTGACCTTCAGCGGGATGTACGTCGACGTGCCGCCGTACATCCTGCGCCCCACCATGCGCTTGGCGTACTGGACCGGGATGCGGCGCTGCGCCTGCTCGACGAAGACCACCGCGGCGATCATGAAGATGCCGACCACCATGACGACGGCGAAGGTGAACTTGTTCGCCTGGAAGATGTTGGCCAGCTCGGACGGGAACACCGCGACGACCTGCGTGAAGATCAGGATGGACATGCCGTTGCCGACACCGCGGTCGGTGATGAGCTCACCGAGCCACATGATCACGGACGTACCGGCGGTCATGATGACCACCATCGTCACGATCTGGAAGATGTTGTCGGGGTCGAGCAGAACGTCCTGCTGGCAGTTCGGGAAGAGCTGGCCGGTGCGGGCCAGCGCGATGAAGGCGGTGGACTGCAGAACCGCGAGCCCGATGGTCAGATAACGCGTATACTGCGTGATCTTGGTCTGGCCGGATTGGCCTTCCTTCTTCAGCGCTTCGAGTCGCGGAATGACCACGACGAGCAGCTGAAGAATGATGCTCGCGGTGATGTACGGCATGATGCCCAGCGCGAACACGGAAAGCTTCAGCAGCGCACCGCCGCTGAAGAGCTGGACCATCCCGTAGATGTTGCCGGTGTCGCCACTCCGAGCCTGGTCGAAACAGGCGGCGAGGTTCTGTACGTGGACTCCCGGGGTCGGAAGAACCGAGCCGAGACGGAAAAGCGCGATGATGCCCAGGGTGAAGAGCAACTTCTTGCGCAGGTCCGGTGTCCGGAACGCCCGGGTAAACGCGGTCAGCACGGTCCCTCCTGCGCGCCTTTACGGCGGTGTGAGTAAGCGATGGTGCGGGGATCTGCCATCTGAAGTCTCATGTCAAACGAGCCGGACAGAAGCCTGCCGTCTCGCGAACTCTAACGCACTACGGGCGTGGGGGCCCATTGTCAAAGCCCCCACGCCTCGTCATAGCGTTACTACAGCTCGGTAACGGAACCACCGGCGGCGGCGATCTTCTCCTTCGCGGAGGACGAGAAGGCGTGAGCCGTCACGTTCACCGCGACCGAGATCTCCCCGGTGCCGAGCACCTTCACGAGCTGGTTCTTGCGGACAGCACCCTTGGCGACCAGACCCTCGACGGTGACCTCGCCACCCTCGGGGAACAGCTCGCCGATCCTGTCGAGGTTGACGACCTGGTAGGTCGTCTTGAACAGGGCGTTGGAGAAGCCCTTGAGCTTCGGCAGACGCCTCTGCAGCGGCACCTGGCCACCCTCGAAGCCGAGGGGAACCGTCGTACGGGCGTGCGAGCCCTTGGTGCCGCGACCGGCCGTCTTGCCCTTCGACGCCTCGCCGCGACCCTTGCGGATCTTCGACTTGTTGGCGCCGGGGGCGGGACGCAGGTCGTGAATCTTGAGCGGAGCCTTGTCAGTCATGACTAGTCGACCTCTTCCACCTCGACGAGGTGCGTCACCACGGAGACCATCCCGCGAATCTCGGGCCGGTCCTCCTTGACGACGACGTCGCCGATTCGCTTCAGGCCAAGCGAACGCAGCGAGTCACGCTGGTTCTGCTTGCCACCGATCTTCGAGCGAACCTGAGTGATCTTCAGGCGTGCCATGACTAGCTCACCGCCTTCGCGGCCGCCGCCTCCGCCAGGCCCTCACGCTGAGCCTTGAGCATGGCCGGCGGGGCCACGTCCTCGATCGGCAGGCCACGGCGGGCGGCGATCTCCTCGGGGCGCGAGAGGCCCTTCAGAGCCGCCACGGTGGCGTGCACGATGTTGATCGGGTTGTCGGAGCCGAGCGACTTGGACAGCACGTCGTGGATGCCCGCGCACTCCAGCACCGCGCGCACCGGGCCACCGGCGATGACGCCGGTACCGGCCGAGGCCGGACGCAGGAAGACGACGCCGGCCGCCTCCTCGCCCTGCACGGTGTGCGGGATGGTGCCCTGGATCCTCGGCACCTTGAAGAAGTGCTTCTTCGCCTCTTCGACACCCTTGGCGATGGCCGCGGGGACTTCCTTGGCCTTGCCATAGCCGACGCCGACCAGGCCGTTGCCGTCACCGACGATGACGAGGGCGGTGAAGCTGAAGCGACGACCACCCTTCACGACCTTGGCCACTCGGTTGATCTTCACTACGCGCTCGATGTACGAGACGCCCTTGTCGGCGGCGCCACCGCGGCGATCGTCACGACGGTCCCGCCGCTCGCCACCGGTGCCGCCACCGCGACGCGGAGCTGCAGCCATCAGTGGTTCCTCTTCTCAGTAGCCATCAGAACTCGAGCCCGCCTTCGCGGGCGCTGTCCGCCAGAGCCGCGATGCGGCCGGCGTAGCGGTTGCCACCGCGGTCGAAGACGACCTTGGTGATACCGGCTTCCTTGGCCCGCTGAGCGAGGAGCTCGCCGACCTTCTTCGCCTTCTCCGTCTTGTCCGCCTCCAGCGAGCGCAGCGAGGCGTCCATGGTGGAGGCGCTCACCAGCGTGTGGCCGACGGAGTCGTCCACGATCTGGACGA
Source organism: Nonomuraea thailandensis (assembly GCF_024172165.1). Classification (GTDB taxonomy): domain Bacteria; phylum Actinomycetota; class Actinomycetes; order Streptosporangiales; family Streptosporangiaceae; genus Nonomuraea; species Nonomuraea thailandensis. The sequence goes on from NZ_JAMZEB010000002.1 coordinate 9,155,928, forward strand.
ACATGTGACGGGTCGAGCGGTTGACGACCAGGCGCGGACGCTCGGCCGTACCCACGACGAACTTGCGGACGCGGCGGTGACGGCGGGCCCGCGAGACGGTGCGGGCAGCCGTGTGCTTGCTGAACGCAACCTTCGGAGCCATGCCTACTTACCAGCCTTTCCGACCTTGCGGCGGATCTGTTCGCCCTGGTAGCGCACGCCCTTGCCCTTGTACGGGTCAGGCTTGCGCAACTTGCGGATGTTGGCCGCGACCTCGCCGACCTTCTGCTTGTCGATGCCGTCCACGTGGAACAGGGTCGGCTTCTCGACGCGGAAGCTGACGCCCTCGGGGGCGTCGACGATGACCGGGTGACTGAAGCCCAGAGAGAACTCCAGCTGCGTCGGGCCCTTGGCCTGGACGCGGTAACCGACGCCGACGATCTCAAGGCTCTTGGAGTAGCCCTGAGTGACGCCCTGCACCATGTTGGCGATCAGCGTCCTGGACAGGCCGTGCAGCGCACGGACCTTGTTCTCGTCGTTCGGCCGGGTGACGGCGATGGCGCCGTCGTCGTCCCGAGCCACCTTGATGGGCTCGGCGACCGAGTGAGTGAGCGTGCCCTTCGGGCCCTTGACTTGGACATCCTGGCCGTCGATCGTGATGTCTACGCCGCTCGGCACAGGGATGGGCAGCCGTCCGATTCTCGACATGCTGTGTTCCTCCCCTCTACCAGACGTAGGCGAGGACTTCCCCGCCCACACCACGCTTGCCGGCCTGCTTGTCGGTCATGAGGCCGTGGGACGTCGAGATGATCGCGACGCCCAGTCCGCCCAGGACTCGAGGCAGGTTGTCCTTCTTCGCATAAACCCGCAGACCGGGCTTGGAAACCCGGCGCAGGCCCGCGAGCGACCGCTCACGGGTGGGCCCGAACTTGAGCTCCACCACGAGGTTCTTTCCGACCTTGGCGTCTTCGACGGTCCAGGCCTGGATGTAGCCCTCCTGCTGGAGGATCTCGGCGATGTGCGCCTTGATCTTCGAGTACGGCATCGACACGCTGTCGTGGTACGCCGAATTCGCGTTGCGCAGACGCGTGAGCATGTCTGCGATCGGGTCGGTCATCGTCATGGCCAGTGGCCTTCCTCGCCGCGGTTTCCAGTCGGTGAAGCTGAGCTCTACCGGTGGACCTTCGGCGCGGTCACGGACGCGGATGCGTCCTGTTTCCTACTACATATATGGGCCTGGGGGACGACACCGGGCCGCCCCCAGGTTACCTACCAGCTCGACTTGGTGATGCCGGGCAGCTCGCCCCGGTGCGCCATCTCGCGGAAGCACACACGGCACAGGCCGAACTTCCTGTAGACGGCGCGCGGACGACCGCAGCGCGAGCACCGCGTGTAGGCCCGGACCTCGAACTTCTGCTTGCGCCCCGCCTTGGCGATCAGCGACTTCTTCGCCATTGGATCAGGCCTCCTTGAACGGGAAGCCGAGGAGCTTCAGCAGCGCCCGGCCCTGGTCGTCGTTCTTCGCGGTGGTCACGATCGTGATGTCCATGCCCCGCGGCCGGTCGACCTTGTCCTGGTCGACCTCGTGGAACATGACCTGCTCGGTCAGACCGAAGGTGTAGTTCCCGTTGCCGTCGAACTGCTTGGGCGACAGACCCCGGAAGTCCCTGATACGGGGCAGGGCCAGCGCCAGCAGGCGGTCGAGGAACTCCCACATGCGGTCGCCGCGCAGCGTGACGTGCGCGCCGATCGGCATGCCCTCGCGCAGCTTGAACTGCGCGATGGACTTGCGCGCCCGGACGACGGCCGGCTTCTGGCCGGTGATCACGGTGAGGTCGCGGACGGCACCCTCGATGAGCTTGGAGTCACGAGCCGCCTCGCCCACGCCCATGTTGACCTTGATCTTGGTCAGGGCGGGGATCTGCATGACGTTCTCGATGCCGAACTGCTCGCGAAGCTGCGCCGCGATCTCCTCGCGGTACTTCGTCTTGAGTCGCGGCGTCGGGCGCTCGGTCTCAGTGGTCGTGGCAGTCATCAGCTGTCCTCACCCGTCTCGTCGGCCTTCTTCTCGTCGGCCTTCTTCTCGGCGGGCTTGTCGTCCTTGAGCTTCTTCACGTTCGAGACGTGGATGGGCCCCTCCATGGTCTGCACGCCGCCGGTCTTGGCGCCGCGCGGGCCCTGGTGGGTCTCCTTGGCGTGCTTCTTGATCATGTTGATGCCCTCGACCACCACGCGGTCCTCGCGCGGCAGCGTGGCGATCACGCGACCCTTGGCACCCTTGTCCTTGCCGGCGATGACCTGGACCAGGTCACCCTTCTTCACATGCAACGACTTCGGCATCTACAACACCTCCGGGGCGAGCGAGATGATGCGCATGAACTTCTTGTCGCGCAGCTCGCGGCCGACCGGGCCGAAGATACGAGTGCCACGAGGGTCGCCGCTGTCCTTGATGATGACGGCGGCGTTCTCGTCGAAGCGGATGTAGGAGCCGTCGGGCCGGCGGCGCTCCTTGACCGTGCGGACGATGACGGCCTTGACCACATCGCCCTTCTTGACGCCCGTGCTGCCCGGCAGCGCGTCCTTGACAGTGGCGACGATGACGTCGCCGATACCGGCGTAGCGTCGGCCCGAGCCACCGAGAACGCGGATGCAAAGGATCTCCTTCGCGCCCGTGTTGTCGGCGACCTTGAGCCGCGACTCCTGCTGGATCACGTCTACTCCTGATAGTCGCGCCGGTTCTCATCTCTGAGCCTGGCGGAACCTGGCATTGTCTTGTTCCCACGGCCACAGCGCCCCTCAGGGCGCCGCACCGCAGGCGACGCGAGGCCGTTAGGCCCCGCGTCCTTGGACGCCGTCATGGGGGCTCTCAGAGCCCCCACGAGGCGCGGTATATCCGAGAGGGCCTACTTGGCCTTCTCGAGGATCTCCACGACCCTCCACCGCTTGGTGGCGGAGAGGGGGCGGGTCTCCATCAGCAGCACGCGGTCGCCGACGCCACAGGCGTTGGCCTCGTCGTGCGCCTTGTACTTGGTCGTACGGCGGATGACCTTGCCGTACAGACGGTGCTTCACGCGGTCCTCGACGGCGACGACGACGGTCTTGTCCATCTTGTCGCTGACGACGAGGCCCTCGCGGACCTTGCGGAAGTGCCGCTGCTCGCCGTTCTTCTCGGCGGCCTCGGTGGTCTCGGTGGTCTCAGCCATCGCTCGTCTCCTTCTCGACCGTGACGATGCCCAGCTCGCGCTCGCGCATCACGGTGTAGATACGGGCGATCTCGCGGCGGACGGCGCGCAGCCGCCCGTGGCTCTCCAACTGACCGGTCGCCGCCTGGAAGCGGAGGTTGAACAGCTCCTCCTTGGCCTCCTTGAGCTTCTGGACCAGGGTGTCCTGGTCCTCCACCCGCAGCTCGCCGGCGGTCAGGCCCTTAGCCATCACGCCTCACCCACTTCACGCTTAACGATCTTGCACTTCATCGGGAGCTTGTGGATCGCACGCTGAAGCGCCTCGCGAGCGATCGGCTCCGTCACGCCGGACAGCTCGAACATCACGCGTCCGGGCTTGACGTTGGCGATCCACCACTCCGGCGAACCCTTACCGGAACCCATGCGGGTCTCGGCAGGCTTCTTCGTGAGCGGACGGTCGGGGTAGATGTTGATCCACACCTTGCCGCCACGGCGGATGTGACGGGTCATGGCGATACGAGCGGACTCGATCTGGCGGTTGGTCACGTAGGAGTGCTCAACAGCCTGGATGCCGAACTCGCCGAACACGACCCTGGTGCCGCCCTTGGCGGCTCCGCTGCGGTCAGGCCGGTGCTGCTTGCGGTGCTTGACCCTGCGCGGGATCAGCATGGTCAGCTCCCTTCAGCACCCGGCTGCGCAGCCGGGCCGGTCTCGGGGGCGGCCTGCGAGGCCGCCTCGTTGCGGGGGGCGCGGTCGCCACGGCCGCCGCCACGACGGGGGCGGTCGCCGCCACCACGACGCGGACGGTCGCCGCCGCCACCACGACGGTCGTCGCGCTCGCGACGCTGGCCGGCACGAGCGCCGGCGGCAGCCGCCTCACGCTCGGCGCGGCTCGTCGGAGCCTCGCCCTTGTAGATCCAGACCTTCACGCCGATGCGGCCGAAGGTCGTACGGGCCTCGTAGAAGCCGTAGTCGATGTCCGCGCGGAGCGTGTGCAGGGGCACGCGGCCCTCGCGGTAGAACTCCGAGCGCGACATCTCGGCGCCGCCCAGACGACCGGAGCACTGGACACGGATGCCCTTGGCGCCGGACTTCATGGCCGACTGCATCGCCTTGCGCATGGCGCGGCGGAACGAGACACGGCTCGACAGCTGCTCGGCCACGCCCTGCGCGACGAGCTGCGCGTCGATCTCCGGGTTCTTGACCTCGAGAATGTTGAGCTGGACCTGCTTCTTGGTCAGCTTCTCCAGGTCACCGCGGATGCGGTCGGCCTCGGCGCCGCGGCGGCCGATCACGATGCCGGGACGCGCGGTGTGGATGTCCACCTGCACGCGGTCCGTCGTGCGCTCGATCTCGACCTTGGAGATGCCGGCCCGCTCCATGCCCTTCTGCAGCATGCGACGGATCGACACGTCCTCGGCGACGTAGGACTTGTACAGCTTGTCGGCGTACCACCGGCTCTTGAAGTCGGTCGTGATGCCGAGGCGGAACCCGTGCGGGTTAACCTTCTGGCCCACTATCGGGTCCTTCCCTTCGGCTCGCGGGACTCCACGATCACGGTGATGTGGCTCGTCCGCTTGTTGATCCGATAGGCGCGACCCTGTGCACGCGGACGGAACCGCTTCAGCGTCGGGCCCTCGTCGACCCACGCGCGGCTCACGAAGAGCGTGCTCGGGTCGAGATCGAAGTTGTGCTCGGCGTTCGCCATGGCGGAGCTGAGCACCTTGTAGATCGGCTCGCTCGCCGACTGGGGAGCGAACTGCAGCACGGCCTGCGCCTCCGAAGCGGGCAGCCCGCGAATAAGGTCCACCACGCGGCGGGCCTTGAGGGGCGTGACACGGACGAACCGCGCCTGAGCCCTGGCTTCCATCGCTTTCTCCTACTTCTGGGACGCTTACCGCCGGCTGCGGCGGTCTTCCTTGACGTGGCTGCGGAACGTACGCGTCGGGGCGAACTCTCCGAGCTTGTGCCCGATCATCGACTCGGTGACGAACACCGGGACGTGCTTGCGGCCGTCGTGCACGGCGATCGTGTGCCCGAGCATGTCAGGAACGATCATGGAGCGACGCGACCACGTCTTGATGACATTCTTGGTGCCCTTCTCGTTCTGGGCGTCCACCTTCTTCTGAAGGTGGTCGTCCACGAAGGGACCCTTCTTAAGGCTACGTGGCATTTCGGCTGCTCCTACCGCTTCTTCCTCTTGGACCGACGGCGGATGATCAGCCTGTCGCTGGCCTTGTTCGCCTGACGGGTACGGCCCTCGGGCTTGCCCTTGGGGTTCACCGGGTGACGACCACCGGAGGTCTTACCCTCACCACCACCGTGCGGGTGGTCGACGGGGTTCATCGCGACACCACGGACGGTCGGGCGCTTGCCCTTCCACCGCATGCGGCCGGCCTTGCCCCAGTTGATGTTGGCCTGCTCGGCGTTGCCGACCTGGCCCACCGTGGCGCGGCAGCGCACGTCCACCATGCGCATCTCACCGGACGGCATACGCAGCGTGGCGTACTGGCCCTCCTTGGCGAGGAGCTGGATCTGAGCGCCCGCGGAGCGGCCGAGCTTGGCGCCACCACCCGGACGGAGCTCCACCGCGTGGATGAAGGTACCGGTCGGGATGTTGCGCAGCGGCAGGCAGTTGCCCGGCTTGATGTCGGCGGCGGGGCCGTTCTCGATCCGGTCGCCCTGCTTGAGGCCGGTCGGCGCGATGATGTAGCGCTTCTCGCCGTCGGCGTAGTGGAGCAGGGCGATGTTGGCGGTGCGGTTGGGGTCGTACTCGATGTGAGCGACCTTGGCCGGGATGCCGTCCTTGTCGTGCCTGCGGAAGTCGATGATCCGGTAGGCGCGCTTGTGACCGCCGCCCTGGTGGCGAGCGGTGACTCGGCCGTGTACGTTGCGGCCGCCCTTGCTGTGCAGGGGCGCAAGCAGCGACTTCTCAGGAGTGCTGCGGGTGATCTCGGAGAAGTCCGAGACACTCGATCCGCGGCGACCCGGAGTCGTCGGCTTGTATTTACGGATGCCCATCTTTTTCGTTCATCCTTCGTCGGTTACATGGGTGAGCCCGCCGCACCGGAGTGCGACGGTCTCAGCCCCGCGGGCCCTCGGGGGGCCCGCTCACTTCTATGGCTGCTAGCCGATCTGACCGAAGATGTCGATCCGATCGCCCTCGACCAGGCTCACGATCGCGCGCTTGGTGTCGGGACGCTTGCCGAAGCCGGTACGGGTGCGCTTGCGCTTGCCCTGCCGGTTGATCGTGTTCACGCTGGTGACCTTGACCCCGAAGATCTGCTCAACGGCGATCTTGACCTGGGTCTTGTTCGCGGTCTTCTTCACCAGGAACGTGTACTTGTTGTTCTCATCGATCAGGCCGTAGCTCTTCTCAGAGACGACCGGCTTGATGATGATGTCGCGCGGGTCGGCGATCTTCTCCATCAGGCGTCTTCCTTCCCGCCACTCAGCCGCGCCACGACCTGGTCGTACGCCTCCTGGGTGAAGACCACGTCGTCGTGCACGAGCACGTCGTAGGTGTTGAGCTGCCCGGCGTCCAGCAGGTGGACCTCGGGAGCGTTGCGCAGGCTCAGCCAGGTCAGCTCGTCGTCGGAGTCGACGACGACCAGGACGCGAGCGGCCTGGGTGACCTTGCGCAGGGCCTCCAGCGCGGACTTGGTCTTGGGCGTCTCGCCCGAGACCAGGGAGCTCACCACGTGCACGCGGTTGCCGCTCGCCCGGTCGGACAGGGCGCCACGCAGGGCGGCGACCTTCATCTTCTTGGGCGTGCGCTGCGAGTAGTCGCGCGGCACGGGGCCGTGGACGGTGCCACCGCCGGTGAACTGCGGAGCGCGGGTCGAGCCCTGACGGGCGCGGCCGGTGCCCTTCTGGCGGTACGGCTTCTTGCCACCGCCGGAGACCTCACCACGGGTCTTGGCCTTGTGGGTGCCCTGCCGGCGAGCGGCGAGCTGGGCCACGACCACCTGGTGGATCAGCGGTACGTTGACCTTGGCGCCGAAGATGTCTTCGGGCAGGTCGACGGTGCCGGCCTTCGCGCCGCTGGCGTCGAGGACGTCAATAGTGGTGCTCACTTGGCAGCCCCCTTCTTGGCAGCGGTACGGACGAGGACCAGGCTGCCGTTGGCGCCGGGGATCGCACCCTTGATCAGGATGAGGCCCTTCTCGGCGTCCACGGCGTGAACCTTGAGGCTCTGCACGGTGGTGCGGACGTTACCCATCCGGCCAGCCATGCGCAGACCCTTGAAAACGCGGCCCGGGGTGGCGCAGCCACCGATGGAACCCGGCGAGCGGTGCTTGCGCTGCGTACCGTGCGACGCGCCCAGACCACCGAAGCCGTGCCGCTTCATGACACCGGCGAAGCCCTTGCCCTTGCTCTTGCCCGTCACGTCGACGAACTGGCCCGCCTCGAAGGTGTCGGCCAGCAGCTCCTGGCCCAGGGTGTAGTCGCTCGCGTCGTCGGTGCGGATCTCCGCGAAGTAACGGCGCGGGGTGATGTCGTGCTTACGCAGGTAGTCGCCGAGCGGCTTGTTGACCTTCCGGGGGTCGACCTGCCCGAAGCCGAGCTGAACGGCGGAGTAGCCGTCCTTCTCGGCGGTGCGGACGCGGGTCACCACGCACGGACCGGCCTCGACCACGGTGACCGGAACGAGCCGGTTGTCCGCGTCGAAGACCTGGGTCATGCCGAGCTTCTTGCCCAGGACGCCCTTGATCGTCTTAGCCATGTCAGTGCGTTCCCTCAGAGCTTGATCGAAATGTCGACACCCGCGGGGAGGTCGAGCCGCATGAGCGAGTCAACCGTCTTGGGGGTCGGGTCGATGATGTCAATCAGCCGCTTGTGCGTGCGCATCTCGAAGTGCTCGCGGCTGTCCTTGTACTTGTGCGGCGAGCGGATGACGCAGTACACGTTCTTCTCGGTCGGCAGCGGCACCGGGCCCGCGACCTTCGCGCCAGTCCGCGTCACCGTCTCGACGATCTTCTTGGCCGAGCTGTCGATGACCTCGTGGTCATAGGCCTTGAGCCGAATGCGGATCTTCTGTCCCGCCATAGTGGCCTCGGTGTCCTTCGCTGTCGTCTGAAAAAGTATCGTGCGGCCTGTGCCGCTGTGTGTTCATGCAGGTGCAACCCCGCATTAACCCCACGAGGCAGACGTAGTCGATCTGCCTTTTCTTCCGTGATCCGGCAGTGACTTCGGTCACTCGCCTTGGCTCGCCGGCCGAAGCTACTGCTGGATCACGGCGCCTTGCCATGGGGCCCTACGTGGTGCGGCGGTCGGTCCCGGGGTCCGGGGCCGACCGCCGCCCCGACGGTCCTACTTGATGATCTTCACAACCCGGCCGGCGCCGACGGTGCGGCCACCCTCACGGATCGCGAACTTGAGGCCTTCCTCCATGGCGATGGGCTGGATCAGCTCAACGCGCATCTCGGTGTTGTCGCCCGGCATGACCATCTCGGTGCCCTCGGGGAGGTTCACAACACCGGTCACGTCAGTCGTACGGAAGTAGAACTGAGGACGGTAGTTGTTGAAGAACGGCGTGTGGCGGCCGCCCTCGTCCTTGGACAGGATGTAGACCTGGCCGGTGAACTCGGTGTGCGGGGTGGTCGTGCCCGGCTTGATGATGCACTGGCCGCGCTCGACGTCGTCGCGCTTGATGCCGCGGAGCAGCAGGGCGGCGTTGTCACCCGCGTGACCCTCGTCGAGCATCTTGTTGAACATCTCGATGGAGGTGACGGTGGTGGTCGTCTTCTCCTGCTTGATGCCGATGATGTCGACCTGCTCGTTGACCTTGACGATGCCGCGCTCGATACGACCGGTGACGACGGTGCCGCGACCGGTGATCGAGAAGACGTCCTCGACCGGCATGAGGAACGGCTTCTCCGTCTCACGCGGGGGCTCGGGGACGTTCTCGTCGACGGCGTTCATCAGCTCGATGATGCTGTCGGCCCACTTCTCGTCGCCCTCAAGAGCCTTGAGCGCGGAGACGCGGACGACCGGCAGGTCGTCGCCGGGGAACTCCTGAGCGGACAGGAGCTCACGGACCTCGAGCTCGACGAGCTCCAGGATCTCCTCGTCGTCCACCATGTCGGACTTGTTGAGGGCCACGACGATGTAGGGAACGCCGACCTGGCGGGCCAGGAGGACGTGCTCCTTCGTCTGCGGCATCGGGCCGTCGGTGGCGGCGACCACCAGGATGGCGCCGTCCATCTGGGCGGCACCGGTGATCATGTTCTTGACGTAGTCGGCGTGACCCGGGCAGTCAACGTGCGCGTAGTGACGCTTCTCCGTCTGGTACTCGACGTGCGCGATGGAGATCGTGATACCACGAGCCTTCTCCTCGGGCGCCTTGTCGATCTTGTCGAACGGGGTCGCCTTGTTGAGCTCGGGGAAACGGTCGTGAAGCACCTTGGTGATCGCCGCGGTCAGCGTGGTCTTGCCGTGGTCGATGTGCCCAATGGTGCCGATGTTCATGTGCGGCTTGGTCCGCTCGAACTTGGCCTTAGCCACTGGTTCTCTCCTTGAGAATCTGACTGACTTTCGTCTACACACTCGGGCCCGGGAACTCCCGAACCCCTTGGCGGCGGGGTGGCTCGCACCACCCCACCAGGGACCAGGACAGAAGTCCCGGTCCGATCCCTCGCGGGATCGGACTGGAAACTACTCGCCCCGGGCCTTCGCGACGATCTCCTTGGCGATGCCCGGAGGCACCTCCGCGTAGGAGTCGAACTGCATGCTGTAGCTCGCGCGCCCCTGCGTCTTGCTACGCAGGTCACCCACGTAGCCGAACATCTCAGACAGCGGCACGAGCGCCTGGACGACCTTGGCACCGGCCCGGTCGTCCATCGCCTGGATCTGCCCGCGGCGACCGTTGAGGTCACCGATGACATCACCCATGTAGTCCTCGGGCGTGGTCACCTCGACGGCCATCATCGGCTCGAGGAGCACGGCGTCCGCCTTGCGCGCGGCCTCCTTGAAGGCCATCGAACCGGCGATCTTGAACGCCATTTCCGAGGAGTCCACGTCGTGGGCCGCACCGTCGGTCAGCGTAACCTTCACGCCCACCATCGGGTAACCGGCCAGCACGCCGAACTCGGCGGCCTCCTGGGCGCCGGCGTCGACCGACGGGATGTACTCCCTCGGGACGCGGCCACCGGTGACCTTGTTCTCGAACTCGTAGCCGTCGTTGCCTTCGCCCAGCGGCTCGAGGTTGATGATCACCCGCGCGAACTGACCGGAACCACCGGTCTGCTTCTTGTGGGTGTAGTCGATCTTCTCCACCTTGCGGCGGATGGTCTCGCGGTAGGCCACCTGCGGGCGGCCGACGTTGGCCTCGACCTTGAACTCGCGCCGCATGCGGTCGACGAGGATCTCGAGGTGAAGCTCGCCCATGCCCCAGATGACCGTCTGACCGGTCTCCTCGTCACGGCGGACCTGGAAGGACGGGTCCTCCTCGGCCAGCCGCTGGATGGCGGTGGACAGCTTCTCCTGGTCACCCTTGGTCTTGGGCTCGATGGCGACGTTGATGACCGGAGCCGGGAACGTCATCGACTCGAGCACGACCTGGTGGGTCGGGTCGGACAGCGTGTCACCGGTGGTGGTGTCCTTCAGACCCATCACGGCCACGATCTGACCGGCGATCGCCGTCGGGCGCTCCTCGCGCTTGTTGGCGTGCATCTGGTAGATCTTGCCGATCCGCTCCTTCTTGCCCTTCACAGAGTTGACGACCTGTGAACCGGCCTCGAGCGTGCCCGAGTAGATGCGGATGTAGGTGATCTTGCCCAGGTGCGGGTCGCTGGCGATCTTGAACGCCAGGGCGGAGAACGGCTCGGTCGGGTCCGCGTGACGCTCGATGACCTTCTCCTCGTTGCCGACCGCGTGGCCCTTGAAGGCCGGGATGTCGGTCGGGGCGGGGAGGTAGGCCACGATCGCGTCGAGCAGGGGCTGAACACCCTTGTTCTTGAACGCGGTGCCGCACAGGACGGGGTTGATGGCGCTGGCCAGCGTCGCGCGGCGGATCGCCGCGACCAGCTGCTCCTCGCTGGGCTCGGTGCCCTCGAGGAAGAGCTCCATCAGCTCGTCGTCGTTCTCGGCGACGGTCTCGACCAGCTTGTCGCGCCACTCACGGGCGGCCTCGGCGTGGTCGGCCGGGATGTCGACGGTGTCGTACATCTCGCCCTTGGCGGCCTCGGCGCTCCAGATGAGACCCTTCATCTTGATGAGGTCGATGACGCCCTTGAAGTCGGCCTCAACACCCCACGGGAGCTGGATGACGGCCGGGGTCGCGCCCAGACGGCCGATCATCATGTCGACGCAGCGGTGGAACTCCGCGCCGACACGGTCCATCTTGTTGACGAAGCAGATCCGGGGGACGTCGTAGCGGTCAGCCTGACGCCACACCGTCTCCGACTGCGGCTCGACACCGGCCACGCCGTCGAACACGGCGACGGCACCGTCGAGGACGCGCAGCGAGCGCTCGACCTCGATGGTGAAGTCGACGTGACCCGGAGTGTCGATGATGTTGATCGTGTGACCGGCCCACTCACAGGTGGTCGCGGCCGACGTGATCGTGATGCCGCGCTCCTGCTCCTGCTCCATCCAGTCCATCGTGGCAGCGCCCTCGTGGACTTCACCGATCTTGTAGTTGATCCCGGTGTAGAACAGGATGCGCTCGGTCGTGGTGGTCTTGCCCGCGTCGATATGGGCCATGATCCCGATGTTTCGGACCTTGGCCAGGTCAAGAGCGGTCTGGGTGGCCACTTCTCTCGCGTCCTCGTCGTCTCGTCGAACCCACTACCAGCGGTAGTGAGCGAAGGCCTTGTTGGACTCGGCCATCTTGTGGGTGTCCTCGCGCTTCTTCACGCTCGCCCCGAGGCCGTTGCTGGCGTCGAGGAGCTCGTTCATGAGGCGCTCGGTCATGGTCTTCTCGCGGCGGGCGCGGGAGTACTGCACCAGCCAGCGCAGGGCCAGGGTGGTGCTGCGCGCGGCGCGCACCTCGACCGGCACCTGGTAGGTCGCGCCACCGACGCGACGGCTGCGGACCTCGAGGGTCGGCTTGACGTTGTCAAGCGCGCGCTTCAGGGTGACGACCGGGTCGTTGCCCGTCTTGTCCCTGCAGCCCTCGAGGGCGCCGTAGACGATCGACTGCGCGATGGAGCGCTTGCCGTCCAGAAGCACCTTGTTGATCAGGGCGGTCACCAGCGGCGAGCTGTAAACCGGGTCAGACATGAGCTGACGGCGGCCAGGAGAACCCTTACGAGGCATTGTTAGCTCTTCTCCTTCTTCGCGCCGTAGCGGCTACGGGCCTGCTTGCGGTTGCGGACACCCTGGGTGTCGAGCGAACCACGGATGATCTTGTAGCGAACACCCGGCAGGTCCTTCACACGACCGCCACGCACGAGCACGATGGAGTGCTCCTGCAGGTTGTGACCCACACCGGGGATGTAGGCCGTGACCTCGATGCCGTTCGTGAGCCGAACGCGGGCCACCTTGCGCAGTGCCGAGTTGGGCTTCTTCGGGGTCGTGGTGTACACGCGCTGGCACACGCCGCGCCGCTGCGGACTCCCCTTGAGGGCAGGAGTCTTGGTCTTGGAGACCTTGTCCTGCCGGCCCTTGCGGACCAACTGCTGAATAGTGGGCACTGCCACTCCGTTTCGTGCCTTGGCCGGTGTTACGTCATCAGGTCTTGCATTTCGCAGGTGCTGCCGGTGTCATGACCTGCTGGTTTTTCTTGTCTCGGTGCCCCCGCGCTCGGGCGTGTCGCGCTGTTCACACAGACACGTCCGCGAGGATTACGAGCCAGGAAGCCGTCCCGCGCCCGCAATGAGCGCACGGTCGAGAGCCCGCTAGAAGACGGGCACGATGCTCAAGACTACCCAGGCCCTGGCGACACGTCAAAACGGCGCGACAAGGCCGTAAGCCTTGCCACTCCGGATCGCCGCGGGCCTTTTCATCCAGCCCATCTACAGCTCCGCAGACCATGATATCGGCCTTCGCGACCATCTCGCGAGCGCTTCGCCGAAGCTCAGGCGTCGGAATGGTGAAGAGCGGGCGAGCATCCCTAGGGTAATCCCTGGGTCACTCCCTGAAGCGGGCGCCTCACCGTACGGATAACGTCGCGTGGCGAATCGCCGAGAGGGGACGACGGACATGTCACAGCTCCTCCACCAGCCGCACCAGGGGCTCCCACGACACCTGGGCGGAGGCCGCGTTGTCTGAGGCGGCCGACGGGCACTGGCCCGGCTCCCACACCTCCCCCTTCGAACTCGTCCTCGTCAGGCCCCGCGAGCTGCGGGGCCTGCGACTGCCCGTCTCGGAGGCGCCCACCGAGATCGGCCGCACCTCACCCCTGCGCATCGACTCCCAGGAGATCAGCCGCAGGCACGCCAGGGTCTGGCTCGCCGGCGGGGCGGCGTGGATCGCCGACTGCGACTCCACCAACGGCACCTGGGTCGACGACGCGCGCATCCACCAGCCCGTACGCCTGGCCGTGGGCCAGCGCGTACGCATGGGCGGAGTGGAGGCCGTGCTGCAGATCCAGGGCGGCGGCGTCCCGGACGAGCACCACACCACCTCCGCTCCCCTGCAACGCCCCACGAACACCACCCGCTACCTGTGCGCGGCCGGCTACCTCGAAGCCGAGTTCGCCCGCGAGGTCATCCGTGAGACCCTGGGCCACCCCTACCGCGCCACCGCCCCTTCGTACGGGGTGGACCTGCCCGCGGTGGCCAAGCACGCGCTGGCCGCCGAGCGCCACCGCACCGTCCGCGACGTGCTCCTCCTGCTCATCGCCGCCGCCACCCTCGCCGCCCTGGCGGCGGCCGTGGCCGGTGTCCTGCCCGAGCTGGACGCCCTCGACGCACTCGACGTCCTGGAGGACCTCGACGATCTGGACGACCTCAGCCCACTCGGGCTCGCCGTGCTGGCGCTGCTCCCCCTGGCCCCGGCCTGGCTGGTGGTGGCCGCGCACCTCTTCCACACCAGAGTCGTCGTCCTCGGCGGGCGCCTGTCCAGCCGCCGCTTCACGGCCGGCTCCGCGCCCTCACCGCTCGGCCCGCGCGCCCGGCGCCAGGTCCGCCGCCTCGTCCAGGCCCAGCACGGGAACGTCATGGTCTTCTCCGGCTACCGGCCCTTCGTCGGCAGCGGCGAGGAGTACCACGGCTGGTCGTTCGCCATCGACATCACCAAGCCCGCGAACAAGGACCGCCCGCCCCGCCCCTTCCACTCCGACGACGTGCACGCCCACCTCGCGCGGGAGGTGGCCGCCACGGGGCTGCCGAACCTCCGGCTGACCGAGCGGCTGTTCATCAACGGCGTCGACATCAACCACGCCCCCGACCTGTTACCGAACCCCCTCGCCCCGCCCCTGGTCACCACGGACGCCGAGCTGCTGCGCGCGGTCTCGCGCACACCGGAGTCCTCGGCCCGCGTCTACCTCTGCGTGGAGGTCCTCGGCTGGGGCGGCCAGCTGATCGTCACCATCTTCATCAGGGCGATCAGGCTGCGCGGCTCCCTGTTCATGGAGGGCAGCACGTACATGCTCTATCCACTGGCGCACAAGTACTCGGACGTGGACCGGATCTCGGCCGACCCGCTGACGGGCCTGGCCGTCGCCATCGGCGAGGGCGCGGTGAGAACGATCCCGCTGCTGCTCACCGCCCCCTATCGGCTCGCCAGGCGCTCGGCCGGAGCCGCGGCCCTGCGCCGCCAGGAACGCGACGACCGCACGGTCATCCACAACCACGGCCTGTACGACTACGGCGCGCTCACGAGCGTACGGGAGCTCGCCATGGGCGACGACCTGCGCCGCTTCTTCATCGAACGCGACGTCGAGATGTTCGACCAGGTCGTGCACGAGGCGGTGTTCAAGGCCATCAGCCGCTTCCTGTCCGACCACGGCATCGACACCGGCGAGGTGGCCCAGCGCATCACCCAGATCACCCACAACAAGATCGACGCCCGCGGCTCGAACTTCGGCAACGCCCCCGGTTCCAACTTCGGCAACGCGCCCGGCTCCCAGTTCCGCGGCAGCACGGGCCCGGCGCAGAAAGGCGACACCCCATGACAAGCGGCGACTTCAGCGGCGCCCAGGGCATCAACTTCGGCAACGCCCCCGGCTCCAACTTCGGTCACGCCCCCGGCTCGACCTTCCACGGCGTGGTCAACGACCACGGCACCGCCGCCCAGCAGGAGGAGCTGCGCAGGCTCATCGGCGACCTGCTCTCCGCCGTCGCCCGCCACCAGAACGAGCTGGCCGACCCTCAGGGCACGAGCACCGCGGTGGAGCTCCTGAGGGAGGAGACGACGGGCGAGCAACGCCCCAACCGCCTCCTGGGCTTCCTCACCATGCTGACGGCCTCCGCCGGCGGGGTGACGGCCATCAGCGAAGCGGCCACGAAGGTCAGGGACCTGCTCACGGCGATGCTCTGACCACGCCACCGGCCCACGGTGCGCCGTGACGGCGCCCCGCCGCTGAAGGGCTCGGAGGCGTCTCCCTGGAGGGCCCCCGGCCACGTACGGCGGGTGGGGTGAGCAAGGCGTGCCGTAACGGCACCAGGGCCGCAACGCAACGCGCCCGAGCCTCTCCGACGAGAGACCCGGGCGCGTGACCTGGAGCGATTAACGGTTGTACTGGCCGAAGTCGTACTCCTCCAGCGGGACGGCCTCGCCGCTGCCCGTGCCGAAGGTGTAGTCGGCGGCCGAGCCGTCGTAGCCGCCCACGGTGTACATGGCGGCCTTGGCCTCCTCGGTCGGCTCGACCCGGATGTTGCGGTACTGCGGCATGCCGGTACCGGCCGGGATGAGCTTACCGATGATGACGTTCTCCTTCAGGCCCAGCAGCGAGTCGGACTTGGCGTGGATCGCCGCGTCCGTCAGCACCCGGGTCGTCTCCTGGAAGGAGGCCGCCGACAGCCACGACTCGGTGGCCAGCGACGCCTTCGTGATGCCCATGAGCACCGGACGGCCGGCGGCGGGCGACCCGCTCTCGGCCACGGTCTCGCGGTTCATCTGCTCGAAGCGCGGACGCTCCACGAGCTCGCCGGGCAGCAGGTCGGTGTCACCGGACTCCAGCACGTTCACGCGCTTGAGCATCTGCCGAACGATGATCTCGATGTGCTTGTCGTGGATCGACACACCCTGCGAGCGGTAGACCTGCTGGACCTCCGCCACCAGGTGCAGCTGCACGGCCCGCGGGCCGAGGATGCGCAGCACCTCGTTCGGGTTGACGGCGCCGGCGACGAGCTGCTGGCCGACCGTGACGCGCTGCCCCTCCTGCACGAGCAGGCGCGAGCGCATCGAGACCGGGTAGGCGATCTCCTCCGAGCCGTCGTCCGGCGTGATGACGATCTTCCTGGTCTTGTCGGTCTCGTCGATGCGAGCCCGGCCCTCGGCCTCGGAGATCGGGGCGACACCCTTGGGGATGCGCGCCTCGAAGAGCTCCGTGACACGGGGCAGACCGTGGGTGATGTCGGCGCCGGCCACACCACCGGTGTGGAAGGTACGCATCGTCAGCTGCGTGCCGGGCTCGCCGATCGACTGGGCGGCGATGATGCCGACCGCCTCGCCGACGTCCACGAGCTTGCCGGTGGCCAGCGAGCGGCCGTAGCAGGTCGCGCAGACACCGATCTTGGCCTCGCAGACGAGCGCGCTGCGGGTGCGGACGGTCTCGACACCGGCCTCGACCA
The DNA here is from genome assembly GCF_024172165.1 of Nonomuraea thailandensis. GTDB lineage: Bacteria > Actinomycetota > Actinomycetes > Streptosporangiales > Streptosporangiaceae > Nonomuraea > Nonomuraea thailandensis. The sequence continues at coordinate 9,172,771 of NZ_JAMZEB010000002.1, forward strand.
GCTTCGTCACGTGGATGTCGTTGATGTCGACACCCGCCGGGGCGATGATCTTGCCGTCGACCTCGACGTCCTCGGCCAGGATGCGCCCGTGCACGTTGGACTCGGCGTTCTCCGCCTTGACCAGGTTGCCCGAGGCGTCCCGCTCGCCGACGTGCAGCGGGACCGCGCGGTCGGTGCCGCAGTCGATCTCGCGGACGATGACGTCCTGCGCCACGTCCACCAGACGACGGGTCAGGTAACCCGAGTCGGCGGTACGCAGAGCGGTGTCGGCCAGACCCTTCCGCTGACCGTGGGTGGAGATGAAGTACTCCAGCACCGACAGGCCCTCGCGGAACGAGGCCTTGATCGGCCGCGGGATCGTCTCACCCTTGGTGTTGGACACCAGGCCGCGGATGCCGGCGATCTGCCGGACCTGCATCTTGTTACCACGGGCACCGGAGTTGACCATCATCCAGACCGGGTTGGTCGCCGGGAAGGCGTTGACCATGTCGGTCTCGACGTCGGCCGTCGCGTGCGTCCAGATCTCGATGAGCTCCTGGCGGCGCTCCTCGTCGGTGATCAGACCGCGCTCGTACTCGCGCTGAACCTTGTCGGCCCGGCGCTCGTAGTTCTCCATGATGTCCTGCTTGTTGGGCGGCGCGACGACGTCCTCGATCGAGATCGTGACACCGGAGCGGGTCGCCCAGCGGAAGCCGGCGTCCTTGAGCGCGTCGAGCGAGTTGGCGACCTCGATCTTGGGGTAGGTCTCCGCCAGCTCGTTCACGATCGTGGACAGCTGCTTCTTGCCGACCTGGAAGTCGACGAAGGGGTAGCTGTCCGGCAGCGTCTGGTTGAACAGGCACCGCCCGAACGTGGTCTCCAGGCGGATCGGGTCGCCCTGCTCCCAGCCCTCGGGGGCCACCCACTCGCGCGGCGGCAGGACGTCCTTGAGGCGAATGTGGATCTTCGCCTGGATCTCCAGCTCGCGGCGGTCGAAGGCCATCTGCGCCTCGGCGATGGAGCCGAACACGCGGCCCTCGCCGATCGCGCCGTCCTTCTGGGTGGTCAGCCAGTAGAGGCCGATGACCATGTCCTGGGTGGGCATGGTGACGGGCTTGCCGTCGGCCGGCTTGAGGATGTTGTTGGTCGAGAGCATCAGGATGCGTGCCTCGGCCTGGGCCTCAGCCGACAGCGGCAGGTGCACGGCCATCTGGTCGCCGTCGAAGTCCGCGTTGAAGGCGGTGCAGACGAGCGGGTGGATCTGGATGGCCTTGCCCTCGACGAGCTGCGGCTCGAACGCCTGGATGCCCAGACGGTGGAGCGTCGGAGCGCGGTTGAGCAGCACCGGGTGCTCGGTGATGACCTCTTCGAGCACGTCCCACACCACGGGGCGGGCGCGCTCGACCATCCGCTTGGCCGACTTGATGTTCTGCGCGTGGTTGAGGTCCACGAGCCTCTTCATCACGAACGGCTTGAACAGCTCCAGCGCCATCTGCTTGGGCAGACCGCACTGGTGCAGCTTGAGCTGCGGGCCGACGACGATGACCGAACGGCCGGAGTAGTCGACTCGCTTGCCCAGCAGGTTCTGGCGGAAACGACCCTGCTTGCCCTTCAGCATGTCGCTGAGGGACTTCAGCGGCCGGTTGCCGGGACCGGTGACCGGGCGACCGCGGCGGCCGTTGTCGAACAGCGCGTCCACGGCCTCCTGCAGCATCCGCTTCTCGTTGTTCACGATGATCTCGGGCGCGCCGAGGTCGAGCAGACGCTTGAGGCGGTTGTTGCGGTTGATGACCCGGCGGTACAGGTCGTTGAGGTCGGAGGTCGCGAACCGGCCACCGTCGAGCTGCACCATCGGGCGCAGGTCCGGCGGGATGACCGGGATGCAGTCGAGCACCATGCCGCGCGGCGAGTTGGTGGTGTTCAGGAACGCCGACACGACCTTGAGCCGCTTGAGGGCACGGGCCTTCTTCTGGCCCTTGCCGCTGCGGATGGTCTCGCGCAGGTTCTCGGCCTCGGCGTCGAGGTCGAAGCTGATCAGGCGGTCCTGGATCGCCTGCGCGCCCATGCCGCCCTTGAAGTAGCGGCCGAAGCGGTCGCGCATCTCGCGGTAGAGCAGCTCGTCGCCCTCGAGGTCCTGGACCTTGAGGTTCTTGAAGCGGCTCCAGACCTCGTCGAGCCGGTCCAGCTCGCGCTGGGCGCGGTCGCGAAGCTGACGCATCTCGCGCTCGGCGCCCTCGCGGACCTTGCGGCGCTGGTCGCCCTTGGCGCCGGCGGCCTCCAGCTCGGCCAGGTCGGCCTCGAGCTTCTTCTGCCGGGCCTCGACGTCGGCGTCGCGGCGCTGCTCGATGTGCTGCCGCTCGACGGAGATCTTCGCCTCCAGCGAGGGCAGGTCACGCTCACGCATCTCGGTGTCGACATGCGTGATCATGTAGGCCGCGAAGTAGATGACCTTCTCCAGGTCCTTCGGGGCCAGGTCGAGCAGGTAGCCGAGGCGCGACGGGACGCCCTTGAAGTACCAGATGTGCGTGACCGGCGCGGCCAGCTCGATGTGGCCCATCCGCTCACGACGCACCTTGGCGCGAGTCACCTCGACGCCACAGCGCTCACAGATGATGCCCTTGAACCGGACGCGCTTGTACTTACCGCAGTAGCACTCCCAGTCGCGGGTAGGACCGAAGATCTTCTCGCAGAAGAGCCCGTCCTTTTCCGGCTTGAGGGTTCGGTAGTTGATCGTCTCGGGCTTCTTGACCTCGCCGTGCGACCACTGACGGATGTCGTCGGCCGTCGCAAGGCCGATCCTGAGCTCGTCGAAGAAGTTGACGTCTAGCATTTTGTGCGATCTCCCCCTCAGACTTCTTCCACGCTGCTCGGCTCACGCCGGGACAGGTCGATACCGAGCTCCTCCGCCGCGCGGAAGACGTCCTCGTCGGTGTCGCGCATCTCGATGGACATGCCGTCGCTGGAGAGCACCTCGACGTTGAGGCACAGCGACTGCATCTCCTTGATGAGCACCTTGAAGGACTCGGGGATGCCCGGCTCGGGGATGTTCTCGCCCTTGACGATGGCCTCGTAGACCTTCACCCGGCCGAGAACGTCGTCGGACTTGATGGTCAGCAGCTCCTGCAGCGCGTACGCGGCGCCGTACGCCTCCAGCGCCCACACCTCCATCTCACCGAAGCGCTGGCCGCCGAACTGGGCCTTACCGCCGAGCGGCTGCTGGGTGATCATGGAGTAGGGGCCGGTCGACCGGGCGTGGATCTTGTCGTCGACCAGGTGCAGCAGCTTGAGGATGTAGATGTAGCCGACCGCGATCGGGTACGGGAACGGCTCGCCGGAACGACCGTCGAACAGCTGGGCCTTACCCGTCGGCTGCACCATCCGGTCACCGTCGCGGTTGGCGATGGTGTTGCCGAGCAGGCCGACGATCTCCTCCTCGTGGGCGCCGTCGAAGACCGGGGTGGCCATGTTGGTGCGCGGGGCGACCTGCTCGAAGCCCTTGTCACGCAGCCGCTCGGCCCAGGCCTCCTGGATGCCCGAGATGTCCCACCCGCGGGCGGCGATCCACCCGAGGTGGGTCTCCAGCACCTGGCCGACGTTCATTCGACCGGGCACGCCGAGGGGGTTGAGGATGATGTCGACCGGGGTGCCGTCCTCCAGGAACGGCATGTCCTCGACCGGCAGGATCTTGGAGATGACGCCCTTGTTGCCGTGGCGGCCGGCCAGCTTGTCACCGTCGGTGATCTTACGCTTCTGGGCCACGTACACCCGGACCAGCTCGTTCACGCCGGGGGGAAGCTCGTCGCCCTCCTCGCGGCTGAACACGCGGACGGCGATGACCTTGCCCTGCTCACCGTGGGGCACCTTCAGCGAGGTGTCGCGGACCTCGCGCGCCTTCTCACCGAAGATCGCGCGCAGCAGCCGCTCCTCCGGGGTCAGCTCGGTCTCGCCCTTGGGCGTGACCTTGCCGACCAGGATGTCGCCGGGCACGACCTCGGCGCCGATGCGGATGATGCCGCGCTCGTCGAGGTCGGCCAGGACCTCCTCGGAGACGTTCGGGATGTCCCGGGTGATCTCCTCGGGGCCCAGCTTGGTGTCACGGGCGTCGACCTCGTGCTCCTCGATGTGGATCGAGGACAGGACGTCGTCCTGGACCAGCCGCTGGGACAGGATGATCGCGTCTTCGTAGTTGTGGCCCTCCCACGGCATGAACGCCACGAGCAGGTTCTTGCCCAGCGCCATCTCGCCCTGGTCCGTGCACGGACCGTCGGCGATGACCTGGTTGACCTCCACCCGGTCACCCTCGGCCACGATCGGCTTCTGGTTGAAGCTGGTGCCCTGGTTGGAGCGCTTGAACTTGGCCACCCGGTACGTCGTACGCGTGCCGTCGTCGTTCATGACGGTCACGTAGTCGGCGGAGACCTCCTCCACCACACCGGCCTTCTCGGCGCTGATGACGTCACCGGCGTCGGTCGCGGCACGGTACTCCATGCCGGTGCCGACCAGCGGAGCCTCGCTCTTCAGCAGGGGCACGGACTGCCTCTGCATGTTGGAGCCCATGAGCGCGCGGTTGGCGTCGTCGTGCTCGAGGAAGGGGATCATCGCGGTGGCGACCGACACCATCTGGCGCGGCGACACGTCGATGTAGTCGACCTCCTCGGCCCGCATGAGCTCGGTCTCGCCGCCCTTGGTGCGGACCAGGACGCGGGCCTCGGCGAAGGAGCCGTCGGGGTTGAGCGTCGTGTTGGCCTGCGCCTTGACGTAGCGGTCTTCCTCGTCGGCGGTCAGGTAGTCGATCTGGTCGGTCACCTTGCCGTCGACGACCTTGCGGTACGGCGTCTCGACGAAGCCGAAGGCGTTGATCCGGCCGTAGGAGGCCAGCGAACCGATCAGGCCGATGTTCGGGCCTTCAGGGGTCTCGATCGGGCACATCCGGCCATAGTGGGACGGGTGCACGTCTCGAACCTCGAAGCCGGCCCGCTCACGGGACAGACCACCGGGGCCCAGCGCGGACAGACGCCGCTTGTGCGTCAGGCCGGCCAGCGGGTTGGTCTGGTCCATGAACTGCGACAGCTGCGAGGTGCCGAAGAACTCCTTGATCGACGCCACGACCGGGCGGATGTTGATCAGGGTCTGCGGCGTGATGGCCTCGACGTCCTGCGTGGTCATGCGCTCGCGCACGACGCGCTCCATACGGGCCAGGCCCAGGCGGACCTGGTTCTGGATGAGCTCGCCGACGCTGCGCAGGCGGCGGTTGCCGAAGTGGTCGATGTCGTCGATCTCGACGATGACCTCACGGTCATTGGCGCCCGGCATCGACTCCTCGCCCGCGTGCAGGCGGACGATGTACTCGATGGTGGCGACGATGTCCTCTTCGGTCAGCGTGCCCTGGGTGATCTCGGAGTCAACGCCCAGCTTCTTGTTGATCTTGTAGCGACCCACCTTGGCGAGGTCGTACCGCTTGGGGTTGAAGTAGAGGTTCTCCAGCAGGGTCTGCGCCGACTCCTTGGTCGGCGGCTCGCCCGGCCGCAGCTTGCGGTAGATGTCGAGCAGGGCGTCGTCCTGGCCGGCGGTGTGGTCCTTCTCCAGGGTGGCCCGCATCGACTCGTACTGGCCGAAGCGCTCGAGGATCTGGTCGCTGGTCCACCCCAGTGCCTTGAGAAGCACGGTGACGGCCTGCTTGCGCTTGCGGTCGATGCGAACACCGACGCTGTCGCGCTTGTCGATCTCGAACTCCAGCCAGGCACCCCTCGACGGGATGACCTTGCAGCCGTACAGATCCTTGTCGGACGTCTTGTCGACATTGCGTTCGAAGTAGACGCCGGGCGATCGGACCAGCTGGGAGACCACGACACGCTCGGTGCCGTTGATGATGAAGGTGCCCTTCGGGGTCATGAGCGGGAAGTCGCCCATGAACACCGTCTGGCTCTTGATCTCACCGGTGGTGTTATTGATGAACTCCGCCGTCACGAACATCGGGGCGGAGAAGGTCATGTCCTTCTCTTTGCACTCATCTACGGAGTACTTCGGCGGCTCGAACCGGTGGTCGCGGAACGACAGGGACATGGTCCCCGAGAAGTCCTCGATCGGACTGATCTCTTCGAAGATCTCTTCGAGGCCCGACTGGGTCGGGACGTCCCTGCGCCCGGCCTGGCGAGCCGCCTCTACCCGGGCCTTCCACTTCTCGTTTCCGAGCAGCCAGTCGAAAGACTCGGTCTGCAGGGCAAGAAGGTCAGGAACTTCGAGAGGCTCCTGGATACGCGCGAAAGAGACGCGACGGGGACCAGCGGGTACGGCGGAGGCGTTGCGCGAGGCTGCCAACAGATGTCCTTCCGAGGGCTCGCGGCGGACTGACTACACGCACGCCAGACAACCTCGCAACGTGAGCAAGCATCGCGGGTCGTCAAAGGGCAGCGCAAAGGGGCAGTGTAGCCGAACGGCACACGCCTGTCCACTTCACCCTCGCTGCATGCTCCACGTTGGTCGCAGCATCGCCCGTTCAGGCGGAAACGTCAAGCCCGCGAGCCCGACTTTTAGCCGACTCAGGGCCCGGACGCTGGGTTTTCTCCCCTGTGTGACTGATCGCCTACCGCCAGGCCCAAGACGATACCCGCGAACGGGGGCGGTTAACGCTCCGTCACACCGGGGGTCGAACCCATGCCGACAACCGGTGCAGCAGTGACTGAGGTACCCCTATCAAAGGCTGCGCTAAACCTGATTTTTGGTAACAATTGAAGGAAGCGACGCGCCCGCGATCACCTGGAGCCTCAGGCCGTGCCCAGGAGCGTGGACAGGCCCGCCACCAGCCAGCGAGAGTCTTGCCGCACCATGACGAACCTGGCGCGATTCTGGGTGAACTCTTGCTGGACCCCTTCTTTACCAGGGATCTCCTTGACCGTACCAGTGTTCACGAAGAGCAGAACCTCTACCCGGTCGGGCTCGGCCCGCTCCACGCCGGCGCCCGCCACGGCCACGTTCTGCACGATCTTCTGCTCCTTGGCCTTGGGCACCAGGGTCTTCGCCAGCTCCTTGTAGTGCCCGGCCAGCTCGCCCGTCGTGAACGTGCCCGCCCGGGCCAGATCCTCCTCCACCGTCCGGTAGTCGTAGGAGAGCAGATCGGGCGCGACCTTCCTGGCCGCGGCCACGGCCTGCGCCCCCGCCGCGTCGCTGTCGCGCAGCTCGCGCAGGTCGAACCACATGGTCGGCACCAGCACCCCGCCCATGATCACGAGGGCGCCGAGCAGCACGATCATGAAGATCCTCAACGGACCTGCACCACCTTGGCGGCCAGCCAGGCCCCGCCGACCTTGCTCAGGTCCATCTGCCATCGGTAGAAGCGCTCCTGGGGCGAGCTGTCGGAGCCGTCCCAGCGGATCTCCACGTCGGCCACGACCAGCACCCTGGCCGTGGTGCCGGTGATCGAGACCAGGCCGGTCGCGCGCAGCACGCCGTGCTGGACGACCTTGTTCTCGACCGTGGTGGTCCTGAGCTTGCCGGCGTTGGCCTCGTATTCGGCCCTGGCGGCGCCGGTGGAGGTGTCGAGGATGCGCCGCATGTCGGTGTCGACGCTCTTGTAGTCGAGCGAGACGAGGTTCCTGGCGTGGATGCCCGCGGCCTGGAGCGCGGCCTGCTTGTCGCCTGCCCTGCCCTGTTCGTCGCGCGCCTGGGCCGCGATCCACACGCCGCCGCCGACGAGCACCGCCAGCACCCCGCTGAGTGCCGCGATCATGATGCGAGCGGGCCGAACAGCGAGTCCTGACACGTCTGCTCACCCCTCTCCCGGCCGGCCGCTGCCGGATCATAACGCGACATCCGCTCCGGAAGCCCGCCAACCAACGCAGGCGGTTGGGCGGGTGGCGCGCGGGGCGTTGCTCGTGCTCGCCCTTGCCGCGAGAATCGGTCAGAGCCGAAAGATCTCCACAAATGCCCTCAGATGGCCCTCAGCGGCCCCCTGAGCGCCGCGCACGGGCTCCCCTTCCTGAAACCCACCGCGACGCGGTCCCGCGTCCAGGGGCGGTCTCAGGCGATCCCGTGCAGGTGGGCGTTGACCAGCCGGGGATACTCCTCCAGCCAGTTGCGCCCGCGCTCGTCCACGAACGAGCCCTGCGGCGGGATCACCCCGTTGGCCGCCAGCCAGGTGCCGGGCGGCCGCTGGGTGCGGCGGATCTTTCTGCCGGACGGCATGAGCTGCGGCGGGATCGGCGGCAGCGGCCCGGGATCGTGCCCCATCTGCGCCTCGGCCTCCAGCTCCGACAGGTCCTTCTCCTCGGACATGCCGATGGGGCCGTGCTTCCTGGCGTTCAGGAACTGCCGCACCACCGGCTCGTCGCTCGACAGCAGCATCTCCCGCGAGCCGAACATCACCAGCTCCCGCCGGAACATCAGCCCGATGTTGTCGGGCACCGTGCGGGCGGTGTTGATGTCGTGGGTCACGATCAGGAACGTGGCCTCGATCTCGGCGTTGATGTCCACGATGAGCTGGTTGAGTATCGCGGTGCGGACCGGGTCGAGCCCCGAGTCGGGCTCGTCGAACAGGATGATCTCCGGATCCAGCACCAGCGCCCTGGCCAGGCCCGCCCGCTTGCGCATGCCGCCGGAGATCTCCCCCGGCAGCTTGGTCTCGGCGCCCAGCAGGCCGACCAGCTCCACCTTCTCCATGACGATCTGGCGGACCTGGGCCTCGCTCTTCCTGGTGTGCTCGCGCAGCGGGAAGGCGATGTTGTCGTAGAGGTTGAGCGAGCCGAACAGGGCGCCGTCCTGGAACAGCACGCCGAACAGGCGGCGCAGCTCGTACAGCTTCGCCTCGGCGCAGTCGGCCAGGTCGAAGCCGTCGATCCAGATGTGCCCCCTGTCGGGCCGCAGCAGGCCGACCATGGTCTTGAGGAAGACCGACTTGCCGGTGCCGGAGGGGCCGAGCAGCACCGAGATCTCGCCGGCGGGCAGCGTGAGCGAGACGTCCTCCCAGATGACCTGCCGGCCGAAGGACTTGGTCAACCCGTCGATCACGACTTCCACGCCCACGGTCACCTTCCCGAGTGCAGGCGGACGATGCCCTCACCGTAACGGCGTTCCGGCGGAGGGGAACCGGATCCCGCAGCTTGTTACCGGGCAGTTATGAGACGTCTTGTCCAGTAAGCGCGCACAGGCCGGCTGGTCAGTCCTTGGCCTGGGCGTTCACCACGACGGTGCCCGCGAGGAGGTCGTGCAGGCACCGCTTCTCACCGTCGAAGAACGACCACAGCCAGTCCGCCATCCCGACGACCCAGCCGACCGCCGGGATCGCGGTGAGGAACACCCAGAGGGAGCGAACGGCCGCGGCCCACAGCGACGGCGGCCGGTCCGTCCCCCGGGCGACGACCTTGATCCCGGCCAGCCACTTCCCCAGGGTCCGTCCGAAGCGGGCGTGCAGCAGCCAGAAGTAGACGAAGGCGGGGATCGAGGCGACCGGTTCGTCCCAGTCGGCGGAGAGCACCTGCTGGGTGGTCGCCACGAGCACCGCGCACACCAGGATGTCGACGAGCCAGGCGCCGAGCCGGGTGAGCCGGGGCGAGATCGTCCGGCGATCCACCTGGGGGGCGGATTCTGTCACGCCCCCATTCTGCGATATTTCATGATCGTGTGAGATCGAACACCGTCGTGCCACCGGCCGTGGTCGCGGTGAACGTCTCCCGCACCCAGGCCGCGATCCGGGCGGCGTCGTCGCTGCCGCCCGTGCCGCGACCGGCGCCGCCCATGCCGGTGCCGACGAAGTAGTGGATCTTCTTCTCGGCGACGTACTGCTTGAACCGCTCCAGCGTCGGCGCCGGATCCGTGCCGTTGAACCCGCCCACCGCCATCACCGGCAGCTCCGTGGCGAGCTGGTAGCCGGCCGCGTTGTTGGACCCCACCGTCGCCGCCGCCCACGTGAAACCGGAGGCGCCGGACTTCAGCAGCGCGGTCAGCTCGGCGCTCGGGGTGCCGGCGTTCAGCAGCCCGCCCATGCCACCACCGCCCATGCGCCCGCCCCGGCCACGCCCCTGCGCACCGCTGTCGCCGTCCCCAGGCGACCGCCCCTGCCCGTCGCCGTCGCCTGGCGAACGCCCCTGCGCGAAAGGCGGGAGGTTGCCGCCGCCCTGCCGCTGGGAGCCGCCGCCCGACGGTCTCCCGGAGCCTGCGCCGGTGGAGGGCCCGGCAGTCGGAATGGCCCCCGTGTGCGGCGACGCCGCCGTGTCCACCGCGTACGCCGCCGGACCGGCCAGGCACGCCACCACGGCGACCGCGGCCACGGCGGGCATCCGGCGGGTGAACAACATCGCCAGCGCCGCCCCCAGCCCCGCCACCAGGACGACCACGCCCAGCCACGGGTTCCAGCCGGAGCTGCGCGACAGCAGCACGTACGACCACACAGCCGTCCCCGCCGCCACCATGGCGAGCACGCGGTGCGCCCCGCGCTCCCACAACACCGCCGCGCCCAGGCCCACCAGCGCCGCGATGGCCGGAGCCAGCGCCACGGTGTAGTAGGCGTGGAAGATCCCCTGCATCAGGCTGAAGATCAGCCCGGTCACCACCAGCCAGCTCCCCCAGACCCACAGCGCCGCCCGCACCGGATCGGTCCGCGGCGCCCGCCGGGTCAGCCACATGGCCGCGGCCGGCAGCACCAGCGCCGCGGGCAGCAGCCAGGCGATCTGGCCGCCCGCCTCGGTGTCGAACAGCCGCAGCCAGCCGGCCTGCTGGTTCAGATTGCCGAGCCCGCCGTAGTCCTCCCCGTTGAGCCGGCCGAGGCCGTTGTAGCCGAGAGCCAGCTCCAGCACGCTGTTGGTCTGCGAGCCCCCGATGTACGGCCGCTGCGACGCCGGCACCAGCGCCACGGCCAGCAGCCACCACCCCGCGGCGACCACCATGGCCGCGCCCGCCACCAGCAACTGCCGCACCCGCCGCCAGAACCCCACCGGCGCCGTCACGAGGTACACCAGCGCGAACCCCGGCAGCACCAGGAACGCCTGCAACACCTTGGCCAGGAACGCGAACCCGATCGCCACCCCCGCCAGCACCAGCCACCGCGTGGCCCCGCGCTCCTGCGCCCTGACCACGCAGTACGCCGCCACGGTCAGCAGCAGCACCAGCAACGCGTCGGGATTGTTGAACCGGAACATCAGCACGGCCACCGGCGTGAGCGCCATCGCGGCCCCCGCCAGCAGCCCCGCCCAGGCGGAGGCCGACCTGCGCACCGAGGCGTACACCATCGCCACCGAGCCGACCCCCATCAGCGCCTGCGGCACGAGGATCGCCCACGAGTTCAGCCCGAACAGGCGCACGCTGAGCACCATCGGCCACAGCGAGGCCGGGGTCTTGTCCACGGTGATCGCGCCGGCGGCGTCGGAGGCCCCGAAGAAGAACGCCTTCCAGCTCTGGCTGCCGGCCTGCACCGCCGCCGAGTAGAAGGAGTTGGCCCACCCCGAGGCCCCCAGACCCCAGATGTAGAGCACCCCGGTGCCGACCAGCAGCACGGCCGGCGCCCAACGAGACTTCGCTTCGGTAACCACGCCAGGAACGCTAGGCAGGCCGGTTGGCCGGGCGATGAGACGCACCTGAGAATCTCCTGAGCCCTCACAGGGCCGCCACAGGGCCGCCACAGGGCCGGCGCGGGGCGGGCGCGGAGCCGGCACGGCGACCGGCACGGCGACCGGCACGGCGACCGGCACGGCGACCGGCCCAGGGCCGGCACCCGGGCCGGAACAGGGCCCGGACATGCGAAAAGAGGCGGTCACACCCGGCACCAGGGTGTGTCCGCCTCTTTCCGAAGAGCTCTTGCGTGAAGTGAAGGGGAAGTTACTTCACGGTCACGGTGGCGCCGGCGCCCTCGAGGGCAGCCTTGGCCTTCTCCGCCTGCTCCTTGTTGACCTTGCCGTCGAAGACCGGCTTCGGAGCGCCGTCGACCAGGTCCTTGGCCTCCTTGAGGCCCAGGGACGTCAGGGCGCGGATCTCCTTGATGACCTGGATCTTCTTGTCACCGGCGGCCTCGAGGATGACGTCGAACTCGTCCTGCTCCTCGACGGCGGCGGCCTCGCCACCACCAGCGGCGGCGGGGGCGGCGGCAACCGCGACGGGGGCGGCGGCCTTGACGTCGAAGGTCTCCTCGAAGACCTTCACGAACTCGGAGAGCTCGAGGAGGGTCATCTCCTTGAACGCGTCGAGCAGCTCGTCGGTGCTGAGCTTCGCCATGATTGATTCCTTACGTTAGGTCTTGCTGAAAACTTGGAACGGGACCGCGGTACGTGCGGCAACCCCCGGTGTTACTCGCCAGCCTCGTCGCGCTTGGCACGCAGGGCCTCAGCAAGCTGGGCCATCTGCGTGGGCAGAGCGGCGAACATCGCGGCCGCGGCGCTCTGCTTGGCCTTGAGGGCACCGGCGAGCTTCGCGAGGAGAACCTCGCGGGACTCGAGGTCGGCGAGCTTGGTGATCTCGGTGGCGTCGAGCGTCTTGCCGTCGAGGACGCCGCCCTTGATCACCAGAAGGGGATTGGCCTTGGCGAAGTCACGCAGACCCTTGGCCGCCTCGACAACGTCGCCGTTGACGAAGGCGATCGCGGTCGGACCGGCGAGCAGGCCGTCGAGGCCCGTCAGACCGGCCTCGGTGGCCGCAATCTTGGTCAGGGTGTTCTTCGCCACGGCGAACTTCGCATTCCCACCGAGAGAGGTGCGCAGCTCCTTGAGCTGCGCGACGGTGAGACCGCGGTACTCGGTCAGAACGGCGGCCTGGCTGCCTTCGAACTCACTCTTGAGCTCGGCAACCGCTGTCGCCTTATCCGCCCTCGCCATGGGCCTCCTTCCAGAATGTGCCGCCGGAGAAGGCCCTTGACATGAGAACAGCCCCGGCGCAGGGCGCACGGGGCTCACGCACACGGAATCAACCATGTGGGAAACTCGCATCACACCTGCGCAGGTCGCCCACATGACGTGGATCCTTCGGTCGACAGGCTCAGAGCACCCGACGACGACCGGCGGTCTTCGGCAACGACCAGACTACGTGCTGGCCGCCGAGTTTCCAAATCGTTCTCAGTTGGTCGTGCCCTTGGGCAGCTCGCCGACCTGGTCGGCGGGCGGGGTCTCGATGTTGACGCTCTCGTTGTAACCCTTGAAGAACAGGGTCGCGTCGAGCGTGGCGCCCTCCTTGGAGCCGTTCAGCGCGAGCTTGCGCGGCAGCCCGTCGGCCGCCACCCAGATGTCGAACTTCACGTCCTTCAGCTCCGCCAGGTTCTTCCGGGCCTGCTCCTGCTGCTCCGCGGGCAGCTGCTGCACGGCCACCTCCACGGGGAAGGTGCCGCTGTAGTGCGTGGCGTCCTCGCCGTTGACGCTCTCGGTCCCGACCGACTTCACGTCCTGCGACGCCGTGACGAGCTTCGTCACGCTGGCGAGGTCGAACTGCTGGATCTGGCCGAGGTACTGGTTCACCTCGCCGGCGTGACCCGTGTCGCTCAGCGAGACCTTGATCCACGGCTTGGTGTTGCCCAGGAAGTCGTTGAGCGCCTGGACCTTCACATAGACGGTGTCGCCCTGGAGCACCGCCCGCACCCCGCCGGGGACGCTGCGGCCTCCCATGTCGACGGTGTCCAGGGTCACGTCGGCGGCGAGCTGCGGCTTGCTCTGGTAGAGCATGCGGCCCTGCACCTTGCCTGAGCCCTCCTGCGGGTGCGCGACGTTCACCACGGCGTCGACCGTGTAGCTGGTGACCTCGGCCGTCTTCTGCGCGGCCTGCGCGAGCACCTCCGAGGCGGCCAGGTTGACCTGGATGGGCTGGGCGTTCGATCCACAACCGGCGACCGCCGCCACCACGAGCGCGGCTCCAGCCGCGGTCATACTTATCGTGCGCTTCAGCATGCTTTGACCCTACGTTTAAGTTTCCGGGTCATGGCGTCTTCCCCGCACAATTAGGGGAAAACCCAGGGTTAACCCTCACCCGGTCTGCACATCTCCCACACATCCACCGTACGCCGCCGGCCCGTACCCGCTCTCACCGGCTGTCGGCCACCGACGACGTCGCCTCCGCGCCGGGCCCCTGCACGTCCCCAGGCCCCCGCCACGCCCTCGCGCGTCTCCGCACCGCTCGACTGGCGGCTGGGCGTCTCCACGCCGCCGAGGACGCCCCCGGGCCCATGCGCCACCCCGACACGAGAACGCCCCCGCCCGAACGAATCGGGCGGGGGCGTTCGACGACCAAGCCTGAGGCTCAGGCCTCCAGCTCAGCCGTGAGCCCACGCGTGACGTTGGGGTCGACCGGAACGCCCGGCCCCATCGTCGTCGAGAAGGTGACCTTCTTCAGGTAACGGCCCTTGGCCGCCGACGGCTTGAGACGCAGCACCTCGTCCAGCGCGGCAGCGTAGTTCTCGATGAGCTGACGCTCGTCGAACGACGTCTTGCCGATGATGAAGTGCAGGTTGGCCTGCCGGTCGGTACGGAACTCGATCTTGCCGCCCTTGATCTCCGTCACGGCCTTGGCGACGTCGGGCGTCACCGTGCCGGTCTTCGGGTTGGGCATGAGACCACGCGGACCGAGCACGCGGCCGAGGCGGCCGACCTTGCCCATCAGGTCGGGCGTGGCCACGACGGCGTCGAACTCGTTGAGCCGGTTGCCCTTGGCGATCTCGTCGATCAGCTCGTCGGCGCCGACGATGTCGGCGCCCGCCTCGCGGGCAGCCTCGGCACGGTCACCGGTCGCGAAGACCAGGACCCGGGCGGTCTTGCCGGTGCCGTGCGGGAGGTTGACCGTGCCGCGCACGATCTGGTCGGCCTTGCGAGGGTCGACGCCCAGCCGGAGAGCGACCTCCACGGTCGAGTCGAACTTGGTGGTCGACGTCTCCTTGGCCAGCTTCGCGGCCTCTACGGGCGAGTAGAGCTTGTCGCGGTCGACCTTGGCGGCCGCGTCTTTGTGCGCCTTGCTGCGCTGCATTCTTGACTCCTAGTGGTGTCCGGGCCGCGTCTCACGGCGGCCCTCCCACGAACTGCTGGGAAAGGTCTTACTCGGCGACGGTGATGCCCATCGACCGGGCGGTGCCGGCGATGATCTTCTCGGCCGCCTCGATGTCGTTGGCGTTGAGGTCGGGCATCTTCGTCTCGGCGATGCTGCGCAGCTGCTCACGGCTGAGCTTGCCCACCTTGTCGCGGTGCGGGACCGCGCTGCCCTTGTCGAGACCCAGGGCCTTCTTGATCAGCTCAGGCGCCGGCGGCGTCTTCGTGACGAAGGTGAAGCTGCGGTCTTCGAAAATGGTGATCTCAACGGGGATGATGTTGCCCCGCTGGGCCTCCGTCGCAGCGTTGTACTGCTTGACGAAGTCCATGATGTTGACGCCGTGGGGACCGAGGGCGGTACCCACCGGCGGAGCCGGCGTGGCCTGGCCGGCCGGGAGCTGCACCTTGACGAGTGCGGCGATTTTCTTCTTCGGAGGCATTTGTCCTTCTCCGGGTCCTGATTGCGTTGCGTCCGGCCCGTAGGATTGCGGGCCCGGACATGTCGGAGGCCGCCCTCGCGATAAGGCGGCCGACCGAACGTCTAAGTGTAGGTGATCGTCTTAGATCTTCGAGACCTGGTTGAACGAGAGCTCCACCGGGGTCTCCCGACCGAAGATCGACACGAGCACCTTGAGCTTCTGCGACTCGGGGCTGATCTCGCTCACCGAGGCGGGCAGCGTGGCGAAGGGGCCGTCCATGACCGTGACGGACTCGCCGATCTCGAACTCGACCGTGGGGCCGCTGGCGGCCTTCGTCGTGGTCTTCTTGGCCTCCTCGGTCGGCTCGGGCGCCAGCAGCTTGGCGACCTCGTCGAGGCTGAGCGGGCTCGGCTTGTTGGACAGGCCCACGAAGCCGGTCACGCCGGGCGTGTTGCGCACGGCGGCCCAGGACTCGTCGGTCAGCTCCATGCGCACCAGCACGTAGCCGGGCAGCACGCGCTCCTTGACCGGCACCTTCTTGCCGCTCTTGAACTCCTGGACGGTGTGCGTCGGCACCTCGACCTGGTAGATGTAGTCCTCCATGTTGAGCGACACGTTGCGGCTCTCGATGTTGGACTTCACGCGGTTCTCGTAACCGGCGTAGGAGTGGATGACGTACCACTCGCCGGGAAGACCGCGCAGCGAGCTCTTGAACTCCTCGACAGGGTCGACGTCGGGAAGCACCGATTCGTCCTCGACAGTGGCCGCCTCGTCCTCGGCAGCCTCGTCGCTCTCCTCGAGCTCGGACTCGGCCTCAGCCTCTTCCAGAGCCGCCTCGGCGGACTCCTCAGTGGCCTCTTCCAGCTCGTCGCCCCACTCGTCGCGGGACTCGTCCGCCGGAAATGAAGACTCGGACACGGTGACTCTTCCTCTTTCGTGGTTTCGAATGGCGACTCCGTCAGGCGACCCCACCCGTCGGTGTCTCGGTCAGGATCCGCCGAAGATGCGGAGGACCGCCCATCCCAGGGCGCTGTCGAGCCCGTACACGATCGCAACCATGATCAGAACGAATATCAGAACGACCGTGGTGTAGGTGATGAGATCCTTGCGTGTCGGCCAGATGACCTTACGAAGCTCGTTGACGACCTGCCGGTAGAAGAGGGCAGGAGAAGTGCGGGTCTTCTTCTCGCCACTAGGCTTGTCTGCGGTCTCGCCGCGCGTGTCGATCGCCACAGTCCTCACCTGATCCGTCGTATCCAACGCAGTCTTGCGGCGCGCTTACACGCCTATTGTTGCGCGGACCGCACTCGCAGGGCACGAGGGACTCGAACCCCCAACCGCCGGTTTTGGAGACCGGTGCGCTACCAATTGCGCCAGTGCCCTATGTCGTCAACCACACTACCCTGATCGACTCACTGCCTGGACCGAACCGCTCGCCGACATGCGGCGGAAGGACCAGGCGAAAGCATACGGGTGATTGCCCGCCACGTCGAACCAAAACCTGATCGCCCAGGTCACGCCCCCATGGGAGCATGGAGGCATGTCCACCCGATCCCGCATCTCCGCGAGAATTTCCGCGATTTCCGAGTCCGCAACCCTCGCCGTGGACGCCAAGGCCAAGGCGATGAAGGCGGCAGGGCGCCCCGTCATCGGCTTCGGCGCGGGCGAGCCAGACTTCCCGACGCCCGGGTACATCGTCGAGGCGGCGATCGAGGCGGCCCGCGACCCGCGCTTCCACAAGTACACGCCCGCGGGCGGCCTCCCGGAGCTGAAGCAGGCGATCGCCGCCAAGACCCGGCGCGACTCCGGCTACGCCGCCGAGGCCTCGCAGGTGCTGGTCACCAACGGCGGCAAGCAGGCGGTGTACGAGGCGTTCGCGACGCTGCTCGACCCGGGCGACGAGGTGCTGGTCGTCGCCCCGTACTGGACGACCTACCCCGAGGCGGTCAAGCTGGCGGGCGGCGTGCAGGTGGACGTCGTGACCGACGAGTCCACCGGCTACCTCGCGAGCGTGGACCAGCTCGAGGCCGCGCGCACCGAGCGGACGAAGGTGCTGCTGTTCGTCTCGCCGTCCAACCCGACGGGCGCCGTCCACTCGCGCGAGGAGACGGTGGCGATCGGCCGCTGGGCGGCCCGGCACGGCCTGTGGGTCGTCACCGACGAGATCTACGAGCACCTCGTGTACGGCGGCGCCGAGTTCACCAGCATCGCCACGGCCGTCCCCGAGCTGGGCGACCGGGTGGTGATCCTCAACGGCGTGGCCAAGACGTACGCGATGACGGGCTGGCGCGTGGGCTGGCTGATCGGCCCGTCCGACGTGGTCAAGGCCGCGACGAACCTGCAGTCGCACGCCACCTCCAACGTCTCCAACGTCGCCCAGATGGCGGCACTGGCGGCGGTGTCGGGCGACCTGTCGGCGGTGGCGGAGATGCGGGCCGCCTTCGACCGGCGCCGGCAGGCGATGGTGCGGATGCTCAACGACATCCCCGGCGTCCTCTGCCCCGAGCCGAAGGGGGCGTTCTACGCGTACCCGTCGGTCAAGGAGCTGATCGGCAAGGAGCTGCGGGGCAGGCGGCCGCAGTCGTCCGCCGAGCTGGCGGAGCTGATCCTGGAGGAGGCCGAGGTCGCCGTCGTGCCGGGTGAGGCTTTCGGCACCCCGGGTTACTTCAGGCTGTCCTACGCGCTGGGTGACGACGATCTGGCCGAGGGCGTCAGCCGGCTGGGCAAGCTGCTCGCCGAGGCGCGCTAGGCGGTGAAGGTGATGTCGGCGGCGATCGGCCTGATGTCGTCGGCGAGGCCGGGCGTCGCCCCGACGTAGACGGCGGTGCCCGGCCGCTCCAGCCACATGAAGCTGCGCACGCCCGTCCGCGTGGTCCAGCGCAGCGCGGGCTTGCCCTGGTACGCCGTCAGCGTCGACCTGGCGACCAGCGTGGCGAACTGCTCGGCCGCCCGCACCCCGCACACCACGCCGACGTACATGCGCTCGTCGTTGTCGCTCCAGATGCGGCCCTCGACCTTGAGCGGCCGGGTCAGCGAGTCGAGCCGGCCGAACGTGCCGGCCGGGGTGAGACCCGCGGGCGAGGCCGGCACCCGCACGCCGGTGTCGCCGCAGGACAGCTCGATCGTGTCGCCGCTGCCGGTGATGGCCGGCTTGGGTTGCGGCGGGATGCTCGAAGGCTCCCGCGCCCCGTCACGACCACCGCCCCCGCCGCCGCACGCCGCGAGCGTGAGCATGAGGAGAACCGCCGCCAACCGCCGCATCGACCCCCCATGAGAGTGCGTGTAACCAGGGAAAAGGCCCCTAGTCTCCTACAGGAGCTTTGACCGAGGCGGCAATTGCGACGAGTTCGCTGCTCAGGGAGTCGCTGACGCGGATCCACGCGCCTGTACCCGGGCGTTCGAGCCAGGCGATCACGCGCCCGCCGCCGGGGTGCCTGCCGACCATGGCGGGCCTGCCGCGCACGGTGGTCGCGCGGGCGTCCAGCACGGTGATCCGCCTGCGGTAGGCGCCCCAGTCGGTGGCTACCGTACCGTGCTCCACCTGGACCTCGACGAGCCTGCTCGCCGTGCCGAACGTGGCCCGGGCGGCCGTCGCGGTGACCCTGCCGCCGCCGCGCGCGAGCCCTTCCGGCAGGTACGTGAGCCAGAAGCCGTCGGAGACGACCCAGAGCGCGCCGGGACCCGCGGCGCGGACGGGGCCCGGATGCGCCGCCGCGGCGGCGGCCGGCCGGTCGGGCTCCGTGCCGGGCGCGGGCTCGACCTGGCGGGGCGCGGGCGCGGGGGTCGGGACGGCGGCGCGCGGCAGGCGTCCGAAGCCCGAGGAGAACAGGCCGTAGATGACCAGGGCCGTGACTCCGAACGCCAGCATCGCGAGCGCCGCCCGCCATCCCTGGCCGATGTGGTGCCCCTCGGGGATCATGCATCCTTGATATCCCACCGGGTCCCGTCGGCACCGTGCGTTTCAGCCGCTCTCGCGGACACCTCTCGCGATCTTCTTCAGCTCCTCGGCGGCGTCGATCTCCTCGGCGTACTCGGGGCTGACGCACAGCTCGACGGCCAGGCCCGGCCGCAGCTCCCAGACGATCGTGGGGGTGCCGCCCTCGGTTCCGTACGGGACGACCTCGCCGTCCCGGGACACCGCGGCCAGGCGCGCCTGCCTGCCGTTCACGTCCACGACCTCGGTCCCCTCCCCGGGCAGGGGGCCGGCGCGCTCGAAGGCGGACTCGCCGTGGAACACGACGAGCTGCACGAAGCGGCGGCCGGTCGCGTCGCCGAGCTTGTCGAAGGCGGCGACGTAGCTCGCCGGGGGGACCACCGGACCGGGGCCGGGCTCCCGGATCCAGGCCAGGCCCTCGGGCAGGTACTCCATGCGGACGCCGGCGAACTCGCGGGGACCGCTCGGCGATCCGGTCACGACGGCGCGGCCGGCGGCCTCCCCCGCGCCCGCGGGGCCGGCCAGGCTCATCGCCACCGGCACTGCCGCGGCGACCGCCGCCGTGAGGAGCGCCGCGCCCGCCGCGCGGAAGCGGATCACCCGGGCACGGTGCCTGCGGCGTACGGCCCCGCCCAGACCGGGTGCGGCCCGCACGCCGGAGACGTGCGCCGCCATGGCGGCGGCGAGGTCGTCCTCGATCGTCATCTCGTCACTCCCTCTGAGACGTCCAGGTTTCGCGGATCCTGGCCAGCCCTCGCGCCGCCTGTCTCTTGACGCTTCCGACCGAGCAGCCGAGCAGGGCCGCGGCGGCCTGCTCGGACCGGTCCTCCCAGTACCGGTGATCTCGCGGACGACCTTGCGCCGCCGTGACCTGCTGATGGCCGCGTTCACCACGGCCTTGCGCGCGTACGCCTCGGGGTTGTCGCGCCTGATGCGGGTCCAGTGGCGGCAGACCTTCTCCAGCGCGTGCTGGACCAGGTCCTCGGCGTCGTGCCTGCTCGCCCCGCAGACCAGCGTCGCGGTACGCAGGAGCGAGGTGCCGCACGCGGCGAGGAACTCGTCGAAGGCCGCTTCGTCGTCGTCTGTCATCAGCGAGGGTCCCCTTTCGCCCTCCCCAACGCGCGAACCCGGCCGGAGGTTGAGTGGCAAGATATGCAGATGCTCCGGCCCCTGCACGCGCTTCCCAAGGCCCACCTTCACCTGCACTTCACCGGCTCGATGCGGCACTCGACGCTGATCGAGCTGGCCAGGGAGCAGGGGCTGACCCTTCCCGACGCGCTGGAGCAGGACTGGCCGCCCAAGCTGCGGGCGACGGACGAGCGGGGCTGGTTCAGGTTCCAGCGGTTGTACGACATCGCCCGGTCCGTACTGACCCGCCCGGAATACGTCTACCGGCTGATGCGGGAGACCGCGGAGGACGAGGCGGCGGCCGGATCCCGGTGGCTGGAGATCCAGGTGGACCCCTCGGGGTACGCGCAGCGCTTCGGCGGCCTGACGGCCACGCTGGAGCTGATGCTGGACGCGGTGGAGCAGGCCGCGCGGCACGCGGGCATCGGGATCGTGGTGATCGTCGCGGCCAACCGCACCCGCCACCCGCTCGACGCCAACACCCTGGCCCGGCTGGCCACCCAGTACGTCGGCAAGGGAGTGGTCGGCTTCGGCCTGTCCAACGACGAGCGGCGCGGCGCGGCCAGGGACTTCGAGCGGGCGTTCAGGATCGCCAAGCGGGGCGGGCTGCTGGCGGTGCCGCACGGGGGCGAGCTGCTGGGGCCGCGCAGCGTGGCGCAGTGCGTGGACGACCTGGGAGCCGACCGGGTCGGGCACGGGGTGCGGGCGGCCGAGGACGACTGGCTGATGCAGCGCCTGGCCGACCGGCAGATCTGCTGCGAGGTCTGCCCCACCTCGAACGTGGGTCTGGGCGTGGCCGAGAACGCGGCGGACGTGCCGGTGCGGCGGCTGTTCGACGCGGGGGTGCCGATCGCGCTCGGGTCCGACGACCCGTTGCTGTTCGGCACGCGGCTGTTGCGGCAGTACGAGCTGGCCAGGGACGTGTACGGGTTCAGCGACGCGGAGGTGGCGGAGCTGGCGCGGCAGTCCGTGCGGTCGTCCACCGCCCCCGAGTCGGTGCGCAAGGAGCTGCTGAAGGGCGTGGACGACTGGCTCACCCGGCCGCTCTCACTCCAGTGACGAGGCGATGCGGACGGCCTCCTCCATGCTCTTCGCTCCCTCCAGGCGGTGGTTGAGGCCGTCCTGCTGCCAGATGAGCGTGGCGGCGGCCTGGCGGAGCGGGATCCGGGTGCCGTCCTCGCGGGTGAGGTAGCCGAGGGGGTGCTCGCCGGGGATCCACCAGGCTTCGCGGCCGTTCACCCGGGTGTACTCGGGGCTGGGCGGGCCCAGCTTCTTGAAGAAGAACGGGGACACGGTGCCGTCGAACTGGTCGAGCCTGATGCCGCCCGGCCAGAACATCGACACCAGCCTGCCGTCGTCGGCCACCGTGACGCGTTGCGGGTCGCCGAGCGCCGCCGGGGCCCGCACCTGGAACCTGGCCCGGCCCGGGACGTCCGACGGGGGGACCTGGTGCTCGCCCGGGAGGGTGGCCGTGGTGGTGACGGGCGGGGGCGCGGTCGGGCCGACCTCGATCTCGATGCCGGCCAAGCGCAGGATCTGCGTCACGGCGGCGCGGCCCTGCGGGGTGGCGGCCGTCACGGTGATCACGACGACGACCACGGCCGCCACGATCGCCCACCTCGCCCGGCGGCGACGCCGCGCCGGCGCCCGGGAGTCCCTGCGGCCGGGCGGCCTGACGGGACCGGTGACCGGCCCGTGCGCCGGATCCGGCCCGCCGGCGTGGTGCGGGTCGTCTGAGGGCTGGACGGGTTGGTCGGGGCGGGCACGGACGGCGTCGTGGGAGTCGGCAGGGGCCTCGGCGGGCTGTTCGAGGCGGGCGCGGACGGCGGCGGCCAGCTCCGACGGTGGCGGCGGGCCGGGGACGTCGAGGAGGTTGCCGAGGGCCGTCAGCTCGGCCTCGATGTCGTCGAAGGGCTCGTCCGGGTGCTCACGCGAGCTCATCCCCCACCTCCTCCCTCAGCCGGGCCAGCCCCCGATGGGTGCTGGACTTGACGGTGCCGACGGGCCAGTCGAGCACCTGGGCGGTCTCCGCCTCGCTCAGTTGTAAGAAGTACCGGCACACGACCGCCTGACGTTCCCGCTCCGGCAGCCCCCGTACGGCGGCCAGCAGCCGCGAGCGCCGGTCACCGGCGACGGCGGCGCCCTCCGGGTCCTCGGGCACCCGCGTGTCGGCGGTGCCCACGAGCCGCAGTTCGAGCGAGGAGCGGCGGCCGCGCGAGCGGGTCAGGTTGTGGGTCTCGTTGGCGACGATGCGCAGCAGCCACGGCCGGAAGGGCGCGTCCCTGCGGAAGCCGGACAGGTGCCGGAACGCCTTGACGAACGCCTCCTGCACCACGTCCTCCGCCTCGTCACCGGCGCCGAGCATGAAGGCGGTCCGGTGGGCGAGCGCGCTGTAGCGGGCGACCAGCACCTCGTAGGCCGCCAGGTCACCTTCGAGCGAGCGGGCGATCGCCTCGTCGTCGTCCATGGCGAGTCAGATTCCACCGCAAACAGGTCACGTGCGGAAGGGCGATCCGCAGATCGTGTCATCCTGGTGACTGTCCAGGGCATTAGACTCGGGCAATCCATGAGCCCCTTGAAGGAACGGGATTATGTCTTCTGGGTATGACCGTGTAGTGCAACCCGCGGCCGGTGACGAGGCCCTGGAGAACCACCTGGGTGGGGACGAGGCCAAGAACTATCGGCAGTACGAGTTCGACATGGTCGCCCCGCATGTCGGCCGCTCGATGCTGGAGATCGGCTCGGGGCTGGGCCACTTCGCCGAGCAGTTCCTGCCGCGCCTCGACCGGCTCGTGGTGAGCGACTTCGACCCCTACTGCGTCGAGCAGCTCGACAAGCGCTTCGCCGACCGCGACGACATCAGCGTCCTGCAGTTCGGCCTGCCGACGGACATCCCGCTCGAGGACAAGGTCGACACGGTCGTCATGATGAACGTGCTGGAGCACATCGAGGACGACGCGGAGGCGCTGCGCTCGCTGGCGCGGGTGACGCTGCCCGGCGGCCGGATCATCATCTGGGTGCCCGGCTACATGCAGCTCTACGGCGACTTCGACCGCAAGGTGGGCCACGTCCAGCGCTACACGCCGAAGACGCTGAGCACGACGGTCGCCAGGGCGGGGCTCGACATCGAGGTGCTCAAGCCGATCAACTTCCTGGGCGGCATCGCCTGGTGGGCGGCCGTGCGCCGGGGCGGCGTGGGCTACCCCGACCCGCGCCTGGTCAAGATCTACGACCGCACGGTGGTGCCCATGACCAGGCTCATCGAGCGGTTCATCACGCCGCCGTTCGGCCAGACCGTGTTCTGCGTGGCGCGCGTTCCGCAGGAGCGATGACACGCCGGGGCCGCCCCGGAGGATGGTGAGGCGGCCCGGGCGGGCTACTTGATGGAGCCGGCGGTCAGACCGCCGACCACCTTCCGCTCGATCAGGGCGAACAGGATGATCACCGGGATGGTGGCGATCACCGAGCCGGCGAACAGGTTCTGCCAGTCCACCTGGTACTGCCCGATGAACGAGTTGAGCGCCACGGGGAGCGGCTGGTTCTCGGTCGTGGTGGTGAGCGTCAGAGCGACCACGAACTCGTTCCACGCGGCGATGAACGTGAAGATCAGCGCGGTGATGACGCCGGGCATGGCCAGCGGCAGCGTGATCCTGAACAGCGCGCCGAAGCGCCCGTTCCCGTCGATGAAGGCGGCCTCCTCCAGCTCGCGCGGGATGGAGGAGAAGTACGCGTTCAGGATCCACACGGCGAAGGCCAGGTTGAACCCGCCGTTGACGAGGATCAGCGACCAGACCGAGTCCACCAGCCCGAACTGGAAGAACTCCCGGTAGATGCCGACCACCATGGCGGTGGGCTGGAACATCTGCGTGATCAGCACGAGGATCAGGAACGCGGTGCGGCCGCGGAAGTTGTGCCGCGCCGAGTAGTACGCGGCGGGCAGCGCGACCAGCAGCACGAGCAACGTCGAGCCGGCCGCCACCTTGATCGTCACCCACAGGTTCCCGGCCAGGCCACTGCCCCAGAAGTCGGTGAGGTTCGACCACACCCACTCATCGGGCCAGAACGTCACGTCGCGCAGCGATTCCTGGGAGCGCAGCGAGGTCAGCAGCATGACCACGTACGGGAACAGGAACAGCAACGCCACGACGTACGCGGTGGCCGCGATGAGCACGGTCTTGAGCCGGGGCATGGCGCGGCGCGCGGCGCTGCGGCGGGCGCGGGCGTGGTGGTGATGGGGCTGGGCCTGCGCCGGCATGGTCTTGACGGCCATCAGGCCACCTCCTTGTTCCACCGCGACACCTTCAGGAAGATGACCGTGAGCACGATCACCATGCCGAAGTTGACGACGGACATGGCGGCCGATTCGCCGATGTCGGAGCCCTTGAGGATGTACATGAGGATGGTCGAGGTGGCCGTCGAGTAGCCCGGCTGCCCGTGGGTCATGGCCCAGATGATCGGGAAGCTGTTGAAGACGTTCATGACGTTGATCAGGGCCGCCACGGTGAGCGCGGGGCGCAGCAGCGGCAGCGTGATCGACCAGTACGTCCGCAGGCGTCCGGCTCCGTCCATCCTGGCGGCCTCGTACACGTCGGCGGGGATGGTGGCGAGCCCGGCGAGCAGCGCGTACGTGGTGAACGGCACCGACACGAAGACGGCGACGAACACCAGCCACGGCATGGCGGTGGAGGCGTCACCGAGCTGGTCGGCGGCGGCGCCGCCCATCGCGTCGATGAGCCCGAGCTTGAGGCGGATCTGGTTGATCACGCCGACCTCGGGATCGAGCATCCACTTGAAGATGATCGCGGTCATCAGCACCGACGCGGCCCACGGCGCGATGAGCGCCCAGCGGGCCAGCTTGCGCCCCGGGAAGCGCTGGTTGAAGAGCTGGGCCAGGGCCAGCGAGATCAGCACGGTGAGCGCGACGACCGCGATCACCCAGATCACGCTGCGGACCATGACGTCGGCGAAGTCCTTCTCGGCGAAGAGCTTCTCGTAGTTGGCGAACCCCGCCGAGCCGCGCACCACGCCCAGCCGGCTGATCTCCAGGAACGACGACCTGATCATCTCGACCACGGGCCAGAGCACGACCAGGACGATCAGCACGATGGCGGGCCCGACCCAGGCCAGGGGTTCGAGGGCGCGCAGACCCCGCTTGGCGCGGGGCTTCTTCACATCCAGCGTTGTCACTCAAGCACCTTTCGCAAGGACGGTACGGCCGGCGGACGGCCGGCCGTACCGCGGTCCCGCTGGATCAGCCGGCCGCTTCCGCGGTCTTCTGCAGCTCACCGAGGACCTTGGCCGGGTCGTCCTTGACGGCCCCGCCGATGGTCTGCTTGATCGCCGGGTTCAGGGTGGCCCACTTGGGGTCCTGGAAGGGGTAGAAGCTGGCGTTGGGCAGGGCGTCGAGGAACGGCTTGAGCTTCTCGTCGCCGGACAGCTTCTGGATGCCGCCGTTGGTGACGGGCAGCAGCTTGTAGGTGTCGGAGATCTTCTGGGCGGCGGCGCCGGTGTAGAAGAAGTCGAAGAACTTCTTGATCTCGGCGGCGTGGCCGTTCTTGTTGAACGCCATGATCCAGTCCATGACGCCGAGCGTGGTGTCGAGCGGGCCGGCCTTGCCGGGGATGGGCGCGACGCCGTAGTTCTTCAGGCCGGCCGCGTCGAAGATCGGGATGGACATGGGGCCGCCGTTGACCATGCCGACCTTGCCGGCGCCGAAGTCCTCCCAGACCGTCTTGCGGTCCTTGGTGCCCGGGTTGGGGGTGGTCAGGCCGGCGTCGACCAGGCCCTTCATGTACGTGAAGGTCTCGACGTTCTGGGCCGAGTTGATCGCCCACTTGCCGGAGGCGTCCTTGTAGCCGCCGCCGTTGCCGAGCATCCACAGGAACGACTCCGCCTGGGCCTCCTCCTGGCCGAGGGGCAGGCCGAACGGCTGGGTCACGCCCTTGGCCTTCAGCTTCTCGGCGGCGGCCTTGAGCTCGTCCCACGTCTTCGGCGGCTCGGCGATGCCGGCCTGCTCGAACAGGTCCTTGTTGTAGAACAGGGCGCGGGCGGAGGAGACGAACGGGATGCCGTACGCGGTGCCGTCCACCTTGCCGAACTCGGCGAACTTCTGCAGCATGTCACCGGAGACGTTCGGGGACAGGACCTCGTCCACCTTGTGGAGCAGGCCGTCCTCGACGAAGCCGGAGTAGTCGCCGGTCTGCAGGATGTCCGGGACCTGCCCGTTCTGCACCATGGTGGCGACCTGCTTGTCGATGTCGTTCCAGTTGATGACCTGGACCTCGACCTTGATGTTCGGGTTGGCCTTGGTGAACTCGTCGGTGACGCCCTTCCAGAACGTCTCGCCGGAGTTCGGCTTGCCGGGGCCGTCGCCGTAGTCGGCGGCGACCATCTTCAGCGTGACCTGGCCGTCGCCGGCCGCCTGGGTGTCGCCTCCGCCACCGGAGCCGCCAGAACCGCAACTGGACAGGACCAGCATCGTGGCAAGGCCGAGAGCGGCGCCGCCCACAAGCTTCATGTTCACCGGAGATACCGCCTTCTCGTCGGACGGGCCTTGCTGGTCCGTACCAGCCAGCCGGACCCCGCCCAGGGGGATGAGCACGCGGGCCAGTGCATGGCCGCGTTTGCGCAAGCGTAAGCCGGAGTTCAGCAGCCGGTCTATACCGGCCTGTCTCGGTTTGGCAACACTCAGGCGGCGAGGACCGCACGACCGGTCTAGACCGGATGTCAGAGAATCTTGCGGCGGACGTTCTCCCCGCCCTCGGGGGCCCCGATCCACGGGCCCTCGATCGACGGGTCGAGGATGCCCTCCTCGACGAAGGTGTAGCGGCCGTCGAGCACGTAGCCGGCCAGGCGTACGTCGTGGTTGTCGCTGTTGTCCCACAGGCGGTCGAACAGCGCGTCCACCCGGCGCCTGGACTGCTGGCAGAAGGTGTCGGCCAGCTCGTACGGCCGGCGCCCCAGGTCCTTGGAGTCCTCCTCGGCCTTGAGGCAGACGGCGGTCATCGCGTACAACTCGGCCCCGATGTCCACGATCCTGCCCAGGAACGACTGCTTGTGCTCCAGCCTGCCCTGCCAGCGGGACATGCCGTAGAAGGTGGACCTGGCCAGCTTCCTGCTGGTCCGCTCCACGAAGCGCAGGTGCCCGGCCAGCGGGCCGAAGTCGGCGTACGCGGTGGGCAGGTTGCCCGTGCCGGCCACCAGTGTGGGCAGCCACTTGGCGTAGAAGCGGCTGGCCCGGCGCAGGGCCTGGGCACGCTCCTGGCGGCTGGCCTCGGGGTTGATCAGCTCGCCGGCGGCGGACAGGTGCGCGTCCACCGCCTCCCGGGTGATCGCCAGCCGCATGATCTCGGAGGAGCCCTCGAAGATGCGGTTGATGCGGGAGTCGCGCAACATCTGCTCGGCGGGCACCCCGCGCTCGCCCCTGGCGGCCAGCGACTCGGCGGTCTCGTAGCCGCGCCCGCCGCGCATCTGCACCAGCTCGTCCAGCACCTGGTACGACAGCTCCGAGGTGAACAGCTTGGCCAGCGCGGCCTCGATCCTGATGTCGTTGCGCCTGTCGTCGGCCAGGCGGGCGGTCAGCTCGCAGACGGCCTCGACGGCGTACGCGGTGGCCACGATGAAGGCGACCTTGGTGGCCACGGCCTCGTGCAGGCCGACCTTGCGCCCCCACTGCACGCGCTCGTTGCCCCACTCGCGGGCGATCTTGACGGCCCACTTGGCGTTCCCGGCGCAGGTGGCGGGCAGCGACAGGCGGCCGGTGTTGAGCGTGGTGAGAGCGATGCGCAGCCCCTCGCCCTCCTTGCCGATGAGGTTCCGGGCGGGCACCCTGACCTGGGAGAACTCGGTGACGCCGTTCTCGATGCCGCGCAGCCCCATGAACGTGTTGCGTCGCTTGACCGTGATGCCCGGTGTGTCGGCCTCCACCACGAACGCGCTGATCTTCTTGCCGGTTCTGGCCATGACCACCAGCAGGTCGGCGATGACACCGTTCGTGGTCCACAGCTTGACGCCGTCCAGCACGTAGTCGTCGCCGTCACGCACGGCGGTGGTGGCCAGCCGCGCCGGGTCGGAGCCGACGTCGGGCTCGGTCAGCAGGAACGCCGAGATCTCCCCCGCCGCGCACCTGGGCAGGAACTCCCGCTTCTGCTCCTCGGTGCCGAACAGCTTGAGCGGCTGCGGCACCCCGATCGACTGGTGCGCCGACAGCAGCGTGGCCAGCGCCGGGCAGTAGGAGCCGACGAGCATGAGGGCGCGGCAGTAGTACAGGTACGGCAGGCCCAGGCCGCCATACTCCTCCTTGATCGTGATGCCGAACGCGCCGAGCTCCGCCAGCCCCTTCACCACGTCGTCGGGCACCTGGGCGGTCCGCTCGACGAGCGCCGGATCGACGCGGGCGTCGAGGAAGCGGCGCACCGCCCTGACGAACTCCTCCCCCTTCTTGGTCGCCTCGTCGGGCGGCGCGGGCGCCGGATACACCAGGTCCATCCGGAAGTCGCCGAGGAAGAGCTGCTTGGCGAAGCTGGGGCGCGTCCACTCCTTCTCCCGCGCCTGCTCGCCGACCTGCCTGGACTCCGCGTACTTGGCGTGCTGGGTCATGGCACCTCCCGACGTCGCGCCGTCTGATGCTCATGTGTACTGCCCGCCTGACGGCGCCCTGTCGCCGTTTATAGCCCGATTTTGTAGGAACGGCGAGGGTTGATGCCGATCGCGGCGAGCGCCACCGCGCCGAGCACGGCCGGCACCAGCAGGTACGCCCCGCAGAACGCCAGCCCCAGCAGCGACATCCCGGTCCCCACGATCGCCGTGATCCGGTGACGGCCCGCCGGCAACATCCGCACCGCCGCCGCCACCCCCGCCGACGTGACCGCCGCCAGGCACGCCGAGGTGGCCCGCATCAGCATGTCCAGGTCCACCGCCCACACCAGGACGGGCACGCTGAGCGCCAGCACCAGCCCGAGACTCCGGTACGGCGTCTGCCCGGGCGCCCCGCCCCTGGCGAACCAGCGCGGCAGCGCCCCGTCCGCCGCCAGCGCCGCGCCGAGCCTGGCCGCCCCGGCGAGGTAGGTGTTGACCGCGCCGAACGTCAGCAGCACCGCCACCACCCCGGTCACCGGGCGGGCGACGGGGCCGAGGCCGAGCTCCAGCATGCCGGTGAGCGGCACGGCGGACATGTCCGCGCCGAGCACGCCGACGGAGGTGACGGAGACGCCCGCGTACAGCAGCCCGATCACGACGAGCGTCACGGCGGTGGCGCGCATCAGGCCGTCCCTGCGGGCGAACTCACCCGACAGGTGGCTGGCCGCCTCCCAGCCCACGAAGGCGAACATGAGCACCCCGGCCGCGCCGGCCACGCCCGCCAGGCCGTACGGGGCGAAGGGGGTGAAGTTGGCCGGGTCGGCGTGCGGGGCGGCGGTGAGCACGGCCGTGGCCAGCAGCGTGACGAGCAGGGCGACGAAGCCGATCTGCAGCCGTCCCGACGTGCGCAGCCCGGCGGCGTTGGCGGCGAACGCGGCGGCCAGGATGAGGCACGCGGCCGGCGTGGCGTCCAGGCCCAGGCACGCCTCGACGTACTGGCCGCCGACCAGCGCGCCGGCGACCGTCCCGATCGGCACGGCGCCGTAGAACCACCACCCGGCCACCGCGGCGGCGTGGCGGCCGAACGCGAGGCCGACGACGGCGGCCACGCCTCCGCCGCCCGGGTAGCGCGCGCCGAGCGCGGCGAAGGTCAGCGCGACGGGCACGCTCAGCGCGAGCATCCCCGCCCAGGCCAGCACCGACGCCGGACCTGCTGCGGCGGCGGCGAGGTGCGGCAGCACCAGCATGCCCGGCCCCAGCACGGCGCCGACCAGAAGCGCCGTACCCTGCCATGCCCCCATATGTCCATTCATGCAGCCGAACGTAACCCGTCCGTTCGGTCATACCGGGCCCCGGCCGAACGATCGGCCGGAATCACGTGCGAACCTGGCCGCATGGATGAACTTGATTCGGCGATCGTACGGTTGCTCCAAACGGATGCTCGGCAGTCCAACCGCGAGCTGGCCAGGCAGCTCGGCATCGCGCCGTCCACCTGCCTGGAGCGAGTCAGGGCGCTGACCAGGCGCGGGGTGATCCGCGGCTACCACGCCGACATCGATCCGGCCGCGCTCAACCGCGGCGTGCAGGCGATGGTGTCCGTGCAGGTGCGGCCGCTGAGCCGGGCGGTGATCAACGCGTTCAAGACGTCGGCGGCGGAGATGCCGGAGGTGCTGAGCGTGTTCGTGCTGGCCGGCGGGGACGACTTCCTGCTGCACGTGGGGGTGCAGGACCTCGATCACCTGCACGGGTTCCTGCTCGACCGGCTGAGCAAGCGCAAGGAGATCGTCGGGTTCCGCACGTCGGTGGTGTTCCAGCAGGTGCAGAAGGCGGTGCCGACCCGGCTGGAGGACACCTGACTTTCGACAGGGGTGGTCATTGACGGTCGGCGGATACGGGAGGGGCCCTCGCGTTCCTAGGTTTCTTCCCGTGAAACTCCTTCTCGCCCTCGCCCTCACCCTGAGCCCGGCCCCCGAGCTGACGCCCGCCACCATCGACGCCTACCTGGAGCAGGCGATGGAGTCGACCGGGGTCCCGGGCCTGTCCGTGGTCGTCACGCACGGCGACAAGGTCGTGCACGCCGCCGGCTACGGGCACGACTCGGAAGGGCGGCCGATGACCGCCGACACGCCGATGCGGGTGGCCTCGGTGAGCAAGTCGTTCACCGCCATGGCGGTCATGACGCTCGTGGACCAGGGCAAGATCAAGCTGGACGAGCCGGTCGCCGCGCAACTGCCCGGCTTCAGGATGGCCGATCCGCGGGCGGCCCGGATCACCGTACGGCACCTGCTGAACCAGACCTCCGGCCTGTCGGACCGCACGGTGGACATCGCCTCCACGGAGGAGGCCACCTCGCCGGCCGACTACACCGCCCGCCTGGCCGATTCCCGGCTCGCCGCCGAGCCCGGCACCCGCTACGAGTACTGCAACGTCAACTACGACCTGGCCGGGCGGCTGGTGGAGGTGGCGAGCGGGCGGCGGTTCGGCGACTACCTGCGGGATCGGGTGTTCGGGCCGCTGGGCATGAGATCCAGCGCCATCTCCGACAAGGTCGTCCCGGTCGCGGACGGTTACAACTCGCTCTTCGGAGCCTGGCTGCCCCGGCCGGAGCTGGACGGGTTCCACGACGAGAGCGGGGCGGGCGGGGTCATCACCACCGCCGCCGACATGGGCAAGTGGCTGGTCGCGCAGTCGGGTGACGGCCGGCCGCTGGTCAAGCGACAGAGCCTGGAGGCCATGCACCAGCCCTCGAAGCTGCGCCCGTACGGGATGGGATGGGGCATCGAGGACGACGGGCAGCTCGTGCACTCGGGGAACCTGTTCACCTACAACGCCGTCGAGGCCGTCTCCCCCAGGACCGGCTACGGCTTCGCGGTGATGACCAACAACGCGACGCTGTACGACCCGACGTACGACATCATGCTCGGGCTCACGGCGATGAGCGAGGGCAGGAGCCCCGAGGGGCCGGGCAACGAGCGGCAGCTCTTCGAGGGCGTGCTGGCCGCGCTCGCGCTGGTCGCGGCCGGGCTGGGCGTGCTGGGCGGGCTGCGGGCGCGGCGCTGGGCCGCTCCGCGGTCGGGCCGGCCGTGGTGGCGGATCGGCCTGCGGCTGCTGCCCGCGCTCGTGCCGGCGGCGGTGCTGGCCGCGTATCCGGACCTCGTGTCCGTGCTGGTGAACGGGCGCACGGTCACCTGGGCTCAGCTCACCTACTTCCCCGCGCCCCTGTCGGTCGCGGTGCTGGTCGCGGCGCTCGCGGGCTTGGGGGTGACAGCCGCCCGGATTTGTGTACTGTATAAGCTTACAAGGTACACAAATTCGGGCGGCCCTGGTCGCTGACCGCCGCCACCGCGATCTGCGTGCTCATCCTGGCCGGGCACGTCCACAACTGGTGGCTGCCGTACCTCGGCCCGTCCTCGGCCGCGCAGCGCGAGCTCTACCGGCGGGAGTACGCCCGCACGCTGAAGATCCTGCCCGCCGAGGGGCACGGCGTGGTCCCGGACGTCCAGCACATGGTGGTGGGGGCGCTCTCCCTGATCATGCTGGTCACTACGCTGAGCGCATGACTCCGGACCGGAGACGGGCAGGGCGGCCCGCCGTGCTCACCACAGAACGCATCGTCGCGACGGCCGTCGAGGTGCTGGACGGCGACGGGCTGGAGGCACTGACCATGCGCCGCCTCGGCACCGAGCTCGGCGTCGCGGCGATGTCCCTCTACCGGCACTTCCCCAACCGGGACGCGTTGCTGGCGGCCGTGGTGAACTCGTTGTTCGCCGAGGCGGTGGCCGACCACTCTCCGGACGTCGCCTGGCCCGAGGCCCTGACGGGGTTCGGGGCGGCGTACCGGAGGATGCTGCTGGCGCACCCGCGCGCCGTGCCGCTGCTCGCCACCCATCCGGTCGACGTGGATTTGGGGCTGGAGCTCCTCACGGGCCTGCTGTCCCGCTTCGAGGCCGCCGGCATCGCCTCCCGGGACGCGCTCACGGCGGTCCAGTCGGTCGGCGTGTACGTCCTCGGCCATGCCCTGGCCCAGGTGGGCGCGGGCGGCGAGACGCACGACGAGGCGGCCATCGCCTTCTACGACCAGTGGTTCGACTCGGGGCTGATCGCCATGGTGACGGGCTTCGAACGGCAGCTCGTCTAGTGCCGTGACCGGGGTCTCCGGATGACCCGGATCAGCGTCGCAGCCACTCGTCGAGAAGCGCGGCCTCGGCCTTGCTGAGCATGGGCAGGTCGGGCAGGAGCGTGCGGAAGGCCGCGACGACGGCCGCCGGGTCGCGGGCGGGGACGGCGGGCTCGTCCACGAGGATGGCGCGAGCGATCGCGTCGAAGGCGGCGTCGGCCAGCTGCGGGTCGCTGTGCCCCGGCGGCAGGGTCAGCAGGGTGTGGACGGTTCCGGCCCCCGCCGCGCGGATGAGGTTGACGGCGCGTTCCTCGCTCACCCGGAGCCGCCCGGCGGCGGCGATCCTGTGCACCCGCTCGGCGAGGATCCGCACGCCCTTGGCCTGTGCCGGGGTGTCGCGGGCGCGAGCCGGGTCGAGCAGCAGGCCGTAGACGTACGGGTTGGCCAGGCCGAAGCTGATCTGCGTGTGCCATCCGGCGCGGAGGTCCTCCACCGGGTCGTCCGAGGGCGTGGTGAGCCGCTTGCCCGCCACGTGTTCGGCGAAGACGTGCTCCGCGGCGGCGTCCAGCAGGTCGTCCTTGTCCTGGAAGAGGCGGTACAGAGCCGGGGGCTGGAGCCCGGCCTCCTGGGCCACCCGGCGCGTGGTCACCGCGGCCGGCCCCTGGTCGCGCAGCAGCTGGGCCGCGATCTTCACGATGCGGCCCCGGGTGAGGTCTCGCCGCTGCGACTTCGGTGCTGCCATGGACACGATGATATCGCTCATGTTGCTTCCAATGGAATTATCGGTGTTACCGTCTTATTAGTTCCATCGGAAACAGACGGGAGTCATCGATGTTGATCGTCACGGGAGCCACCGGCCACCTCGGGTCGCTGATCGTCAACCGCCTGCTGGAGCGGGTCCCGGCCGGCAGGATCGGCGTCAGCGTGCGCGACGCGGGCAGGGCCGTCGACCTCGCCGAGCGGGGGGTGCGAGTCCGTACGGGAGACTTCACCGAACCCGGCACCCTCAAGCACGCCTTCGAAGACGCCGAGTGCGTCCTGGTCATCTCCGCGGCCATCCGGGGCGGCGGTGCGTTGACCGCCAACCTCGCCGCCATCGACGCGGCGCGGGAAGCGGGCGCCCGGCGCATCCTCTACACCAGCCATCAGGCCGCCTCCCCCACCTCGCTCTTCCCGCCGCAGAAGGTGCACGCGGCCACCGAGGAGCACCTCAGGCAGGCAGGAGTGCCCCACACCGCCCTTCGCAACGGGTTCTACGCCTCCACCCTGGGCCACTACATCGGCGCGGCGCTGGAGACCGGCACGCTCGCCGTTCCGCTGGACGGCCCGGTGTCCTGGACGGCGCACGAGGACCTGGCGGAGGCCGCGGTCGTCGCGCTGGCCGAGGACGGCGCGCTCGAAGGCGTCACGCCGCCGCTGACGGCCCCGCACACGCTGGACTTCGCCGACGTCGCCGCGATCCTCGGCCGCATCACCGGCCGGACCGTCACCCGGGTCGTCATGGACGACGACGAGTGGATCTCCGCAGCGGTCGCCGGCGGGATGCCGCGGCCGGCCGCGGAGTTCACCTTGACGATGTTCGCCGCGTCCCGCGCCGGCGAGTTCGACACCACCGACCCCACCCTGGAAACCGTCATCGGCCACCCCGCGAAGACCCTCCACCAGGTCTTGGAGACCCTCGTACGCTCCCGATGAACCGGCCGGACGTCACTGGCTCACGAGCGCGGGCTCGCGGCGCGGGACGGCGGCATAGCTGATGGCCAGGGCGACGAGGCTCAGCGCGGCGGCGGCCAGCCCGAGCCACCGCAGCCCGTCCACCGCCACCAGCCCGCCACCGAGCGCCGACCCGGCCGCGATGCCGATGTTGAACGCGCACACGTTCACCGACACCGCCAGGGTGGGCGCCCGCCCGGCGTGCCGCAGCACCAGGCTCTGCAACACCGGCGTGGTGGCCGAGGTCAGCAGCCCGAACACCAGCACCGCGACCACGGCGGTCCCGGCCCACGGCACCGCGAACGGGAAGACGGCCAGCACCACGCTCAGCCCGATGAACGTGCCGCGCACGGTGGCGCCCAGCGAGCGATCCGCCAGCCGCCCCGCCACCAGCCCGCCCGCCAGGCTGCCGGCCCCGTACACGAGCAGCAGCGTCGACACCGCCGCCGTCCCGAACCCGGTGATCTCGGTGAGCGCCGGCGCGAGGTAGGTGAACACGGTCGAGGTCGCGGCCAGCCCCACGGCCGTCGTCGCGATCACCACCAGCACCCGCCGCCCGAGCACCGTTTCGACCTCGTCCCGCACGCTGGTGGCCGGGGCGTCCTGCCGGGGCAGCACGGCGGCCAGCACCGCGGTCACGGCCAGCGCCAGCACCGCCAGCACGGCGAACGGCGTCCGCCACCCCGAGTCCTCGCCCAGCAGCACTCCCAGCGGCACGCCCAGCAAGGTGGCCACCGAGAAGCCCGACCCGACGGCGGCGATGGCCGTCCCCACCCGCTGCGGCTCGACCACCCGCGTCGTCACCGTCAACGCCAGGGTCAGGAAGGCCGCGTGGCTCAACGACGCGACGACTCTCCCGACGATCAGCACCTCGTACGATCCCGCCGCCGCGCACACCGCGTTCCCGGCGGCGAACAGCAGCAGCAACCCCAGCGCCAGCCCCTTGCGCGGCAGCCGCACGGTCGCGATCGTCACCAGCGGCCCGCCGACCACCACCCCCAGCGCGTACGCCGTCACGGCCTGCCCGGCCGTTGACACGGAGACGCCGAGGTCGGCGGCCACCTGAGGCAGCAGCCCCGCGATCAGATACTCGGACGTGCCGACCACGAACACGCTCACCATGAGCACGACCGGCACCAGCAGACTCTTCTTCATGCGGGAACGCTAAAGTCTGACATGTATGTGAGAGTCAAGTCGTGGAGGTGGGGATGAGGATCGGCGAGCTCGTCCGGCGCACCGGCGTGAGCGAGCGGCTCCTGCGCTACTACGAGGAACAGGGCCTGCTCGCTCCCTCGCGCCTGCCCAGCGGCTACCGCGAGTACACCGAGACCCACGTGGAGACCGTGCGCCGCATCCGTTGCCTGCTCGCCGCCGGCCTGAGCACCTCGACGATCGCCGCCGTGCTGCCGTGCCTGGAGGCGCGCGGTGAGCGGCTGGCGCCTACCTGCCCGGACGTGGTGGGGCGGCTTCGCAGGGAACGCGACCGGATCGACCAGGCGATGCGCGACCTGAGCGAGTCGAGGCAGGCCCTGGACCTGGTCATCTCAGCCGCCCGGGTGTGAACCGGGACAGGTCACATCGCGCGGCGAGGAACGCGGGCCTGCCTGCCGGGCCGGGGAACGCGGTGGACGAGGGGCCGCCGCCCCCCGCCTGGCCCTGTCATTAATTCGGTTGCGCGGGCATCCGGCGCCCCCATAGCCTCTTGGACATGCGCCTTTACCTGTAATTCGCAAGCAAGCCCTGTTCCCCGTCCAGCCATGTGACGCGGCCCACAGCTGAGCTCGCAGAGCGGCCCTCTCGTAGGAAGCCGCGTCCCCGAATTACGTAGAGGAGCCTTGTATGTTCATCCGTGCATCCAACAAGAAGAGCCGCCCCGCCCTGCCGGTCGTGCGGCCGATGCCCAAGATGCCGCAGCGGCCCATCGCGCCGCCGCGCCGCATCCCGCCGAAGGGCCGATGAAAGCAACTACCGGGATGGGTAGTCAGGCGAGCGCCGCCCCCTTGTTACGCCCGGGGCGGCGCTCGCCGCTTTGCTACAGCCTCTCGATGATGGTGACGTTGGCCTGGCCGCCGCCCTCGCACATGGTCTGCAGGCCGTACCGGCCGCCGGTGCGCTCCAGCTCGTGCAGCAGCTTGGTCATCAGGATCGCGCCCGTGCCGCCCAGCGGGTGGCCGAGGGCGATGGCGCCGCCGTTCGGGTTGACCTTGGCCGGGTCGGCGCCGAGCTCGTGCATCCAGGCCAGCGGCACCGGCGCGAACGCCTCGTTGATCTCCACCACGTCGATCTCGTCGATCGACATGCCGGCCTTCTTCAGCGCCCGCTGCGTGGCGGGGATCGGCGCGGTCAGCATGTAGACCGGGTCGTCGCCCATGAGCGCGAGCTGGTGGATGCGGGCCCGCGGGGTCAGCCCGTGGTCACGTACGGCCTGCTCCGAGGCGATCAGCACGGCGCCGGAGCCGTCGGAGATCTGCGAGGAGGTGGCGGCGGTGATCTGCCCGCCCTCCTTCAGAGTCTTCAGGCCGGCCATCTTCTCCAGCGTCGTGTCGGCCCGGGGGCCCTCGTCGTCCTCGACGCCGTTGACGGGCTCGATCTGGTCCTTGAAGTAGCCGTTCGCGATGGCCTTGGCGGCGCGCTGGTGGGACTCGAACGCGAACTGCTCCAGCACCTCCCGCGTGTAGCCCCACTTCTCGCACATCAGCTCCGCGCCGCGGAACTGCGAGATCTCCTGCTTGCCGTACCGCTCCACCCACTTCTCGCCGAACGGGAACGGCATGCCCTTCTCCAGGGCCGCCGTGATCGAGGAGCCCATGGGCACGATGCTCATCGACTCGACGCCCCCGGCCACGACGAGGTCCTGGGTGCCGGACATGACGCCCTGAGCGGCGAAGTGGATCGACTGCTGCGAGGAACCGCACTGGCGGTCGATCGTGACGCCGGCCGTGGTCTCCGGCAGACCTGCCGACAACCAGGCATTTCTCGCGATGTCCATGCTTTGGGGGCCGAACTGCATGACGCACCCCATGATGACGTCCTCGACCGCCACGGGGTCGACGCCGGTGCGGTCGATCAGCGCCTTCAGCGTGTGAGCGGCCAGGTCAGTGGGGTGGACGGTGGAAAGGCCGCCCTTCTTCTTGCCGACCGGGGTACGGACCGCCCCGACGATGTACGCCTCTGCCACAGTGCCTCCTGGAAACCGAGCATTATTCGGTTACTAGGTGCAGGGTACAACAGAACGTCATTCGGGTGCAGGGGCCGTGGGGGGTACGGCGTCCTCCGGCTCGTCCTGGGTGGCGTCTTCGGCGGCGTCCTCGCTGGCGTCCTCGGTGGCGTCCTGCGCGGCCGGCACCAGGTCCTCCGGGGCGTCGATCCGGAAGCGCCAGCGGTCCACGGGGATGCCGTTCAGCGCCTCCGACAGCTCCAGGGCGAGCGTGCCCAGCTTCACGGGGTCGTCGCCGCGCAGCTCGATCGCGGTCAGCTCGGTCGCGAAGGGCAGCAGCTCCTGCACGGCCGGCGGCTGCCCCTTCTGCGGCACCAGCGCGGCCTTGACGTCTCCGGCCGTGAACAGGAACTCGTCGTCCTCGTCCTGCTGCAGCAGGGGCTCCAGCTCCTCGGCGGTAGGGCGTACCGGGAGGATCACCGCGGGCCCGCTCTCGGCGCTGTCATCGGCCGGATCGCTCACCTCGCCCCGGCACACCGCGAGCCCGCCCAGCCGGAACGCCAGGCCCTCGGCCAGGTAGCGGTCGAAGAAGTCGAGCGGCAGCGGCCCTTCGGCGGCCACCCGGACCGCCCACGCCTGCTCCAGCTCGCCGCCGGTCAGGTCCTTGTCCGCCTCGACGGGGGCGCACACGCGCACGTCCACGGCCACGATGTCGTCGCCGTCGCGCCTGGCGTTCGGATCCGCGAGCTGGACGAGGCGCAGCAGCTCGCCGGGGTCCGGTTTGGCGGGCAGTGCCGCCGTGGGGCCAGTACGCAGTCTCCGCTTCGCCATCCAGCCCATGCCCGCCTCCGCGCTCAGCTTCTGTAAGAGCTCGTCATCGTGGCGTACACGATGACGTTGTCCGTGTAGTGCCCGGTGGACCGATCGTAGGTGCCACCGCAGGTGATGAGGTGCAGTTGGGCGTTCTGCTGCTCCCCGTACACGCGCTGGGTCGGGAAGGTCTTCTTGTCCGCCTGCTCCACCCCGCCGACGGTGAACACCGCGGTCGTCTTGTCCTGGCGCTTGACCTCGATGGTGTCGCCGTTCTTGAGCTCCGGCAAGCGGGCGAAGACGGCGGCGCGGGTCCGGGTGTCCTTGTGCCCGAGCAGCACGGCGGGGCCCACCTCGCCCGGGGTGGACATGTTCCGGTACCAGCCGACCAGGTTGTGGTTCTCCGACGGGGGCACCTGGATCGTGCCGTCCCTCTTCAGGCCGACCGACTGGATCGGGGCGTTGATGCCCAGCCGCTTGATCACCAGCCTGATCGGCGTGGACGGCAGCATCGGAGGCGCCGGGGTGATCTGCGGCAGCGGGGGCGGCACGTTCGCCGGCGCCTGGAACCAGGCCGGCTCGGGCTGGGCGGTCTGCTTCGGCTGGGCCTGGAGGTTCAGGGTGTCCCTGCTGCTCTGCAGGCCGTACTCCTCGGGGGACTTGAGCACGATCAGCAGGCCCGCCACGACCGTCACCACGCCGGCGATCGCGGCCGTGATCAGCACCGCTCTGAGAGCGGTGCTGCCCTTGTCCTGGGACGGCGGAGGGGCGGGGGTCTGGCCGCCGTACGGATAGTAGCCCGACACGTCTCGTCAGCCCTTGATCGAACGGCGTCGCATGATCAGACCGCCGGCCGCGGCTGCTCCTACCAGGACGGTGCCGGTCAGGATGAACAGGCGGCCATCAGGGCCCATCGTCCCACCGGCACCGGTGTCCGCACCCGCCTTGGGGGTCTGCGACCTTCTGGTGGTGCTGCTGGTGGGGGTGACCGTCACCGTGGAGGTGCGGGTCGTGGTGGGGCGGGGGCTCGTGTTCGTGGGGGTGGGACTCGTCGTGGTGGGGCTCGGGCTGGTCGATCCGTTGCCGACCGTGAACGTGTACGCCTTGAGACCGGTGGTCGGGGCGGTGCACCTGAGCACGGGGCTGGTCGAGCTGGTGCCGAAGGCGAGGTCGCCGGCGGTCAGCGACACGGTGCCCGTGGTCGTCGGCTTGACCTTGATCGTGATGCTGGGGAGGGTCGTGATGTCCGCGCCCGGCTGGATGGTGGTCGTGAACGAGCCTTCACCGGTCGCGGTGGCGGGGGCTCCGGCGCCGGTCGCCTTGATCGTCGCGAAGAGCTTCGCGCCCGTGGCCGGCCAGGCTGCAGGAGCAACTAGTCCGTCGCCCGTGGTCTGGATGGTGCCGGTCCAGGTGATCGAGGCGTCGGCGTTGGCCGAGGCGCTGGTGGGGGGCGTCATGACGACCTTGATGTCCACGTCCGCCTCGGACGGGTAGTTCGTGTCGGTGGTGCCGGTGGGGACGTCACAGACGTAGGCGACGACGTCGTCATTGGTGCCACCACCGCCACCCGCCTGAACCGTCATGGAGAGGCCGGTCGCGGGCGTCGCTGACTTGTAGGTGCACTCAGTGACACTCTGCTGACCGCCACTAGGCGTTGCGGTGATCTTAAGACCCTTGGTGGTGTTCGCGGTCCCAGGCGTGATGGTGACCGGACCACCGGTGGCCGGTGCCGTCACCGTGGCCTCCATGGTGGCAGGCGACGGCGTGTAAGCCGTGCCGCCTGCGGTCATCGTGCCAGTGTGGGTCTTCGTCAGCGCAGCGGGCGTGCCACCTCCGCCGACTGTGAGGCTGCCGTCGATCAGGATCTGAGTATTCGCTGCAAGCGATGACGTCGCCGTGAGGGTCGTAGGCAAGGTCCACTTGATGGAAGCAGTTCCGCTGGGCGCCACGGTGTCGGGCGCCGTGATCGTGACCTTGACGCCAGTGGCCGCGAAGGAACCACCCGTGCAGTCATAGGTGACTTCCATCGTCTTGTCCACAGCGGCCTGAGCCGGAGATGACCAAGTAAGGACCGCGCACGCAAAGAAGACCAGCGTGCTCGCAAGCCCCATCGCGGACGTCTTACGGGCGAGGCGGCGCCCCGCCTGGGACATAAGCACGGGTCCTTCTCCGTTTCAAAGCCAGCTCAACAGTCGTGCCAGAATTCCAGCCGTTGGTCACGGTTAGGTTGAGATCCTACGAACTGTCCCTGTCAACTTCCCGTAAACCGCCAAATCCGCCCCAACTTTCCCCCTCAGCCCTTCTTCTTCGACAACGTTGCGTACACAACAATGTTGTCCGTGTAGTGGTGAGTCGCCTTGTTATAGACCCCACCGCAAGTGATGAGCCTGAGCTGGGAGTTGCTGGTGTTGCCATACACCCGCTTGGTCGGGAACGAGTTCTTGCTCGCCTGCTCGATCCCGCTGACCGTGAACCGGGTGACCTTCCCGTCCGACCGATACACGTAGATCTGGTCACCCTTGGCCAGCTCCCGCAGCCGATCGAAGACCGCGGCCCCCGACCGGGTGCTCACGTGGCCGTTGATGACGGCCGGGCCGGTCTCCCCGGGCACGGGTGAGCCCTTGTACCAGCCCGTCTGGTTGGGCTTGCTCAGGGGCGGCGTGCCGAGCACGCCCTTCTTGTTGACCGTGACCGAGCCGATCGGCGAGTTCACCTTGATCTTGGGGATCTTGATGCGGATCGGCCTGGGCGCGGTCTTGCCGACCTTGGGCTTGGCCTTGGGGATCGCCGGCACGACGGGAACGGCCGCCAGCGGGGGCGGGGCGTCCAGGCGGGCCGGGGTCAGGGGGACGTTCTTGCCGCCCGGACCGACCGTCGGCGGCAGGATGAACGCGCCCGCGTTCGACATCTCGACCGTGGACGGCGCGCCCTGGGGCGCAGCGAGCGGCACTCCCGAGCCCGAGCCGTCGTCCACCGGGGGCGCCAGCGAGAGCAGGCTCACCATGACCAGGCCGATGCCGCCGAGCGAGCCGGCGATGAGCAGCCCGGGCAACGCCCGGTGCATCGGCGACCTCTGCTGCTCGGCCATCTTCTCCTCGGCCATCACTGCGCTCCTCCCGCGTGCGCGGCCTTGCGGCGGCGAAGCAGCAGCCCGCCGCCTGCGGTGCTCATCACCAACGCCATGCCACTGGCCATGAGGCCGAACGGGGGCCTCTCCTCATCGGGGGCGACGCCGGTGTCCACGCCGCCGCTCGGGGTGTTGGCCACCTGGGCGCGGTAGTACTTGGTCGCGGTGGGGCCGGTGCTCTTCGGAGTGACCGTTGCGGTCGCGGTGGCGGTGCCGGACGGCGTGACCACCTGGACGAAGTCACCGCCGATGGTGGCGTGGGAGTCGACGTCGTTGTCGTCCGGGTCCGGGTCGGGATCGTTGGGGTCGGGGTCGTTCGGATCCGGGTCGTTCGGGTCGTCTGTGGGCGGGTCCGTTGGGTCGTCCGTCGGTGTCTGCGTGCCGGTGCCCGTGGGCGAACTGCCAGGAACGACCACGTCGATGGCGCCCGGGCTCCCGAGCATGGTGCAGGTCGCCTTGTCATACTCCGGCGGCTCGGGGATGTCACCAGTGATCACCTGGAAGGCGTCCAGGTAGGCGACCTTGCCCTCGGTGTTGACGATCTGGATGGTGTGCGGCCCATAGGACCGCTGTGGCGACGTCCAGAGAACCTCTTGGCTCTTGGTGCCCGTCATGTCGTTGCCGCTGGTGTCCTTACCTGGCTCGACAAACTCGGGAGTAGCTGGCTCGCCGTCGATCAACACCTGGATTTTGCTGAGGTTCTGCTCACGCCGGCCGATGTAGGCGACCTTCGTGCCTATGAACTCGAACGAGGCCTTCGCGTGCAGTCCGTCGGTCTTCTGAATGTCGCTGAGGTAGTCGCTGTACGTCGGCGCCGTGTACACCTGGTTCCACGTGCCTTCGTACTGGATCCTGGGGTCGTTACCGTTGATCTTCACGTCACCTTCGGCAGGCGTGAACTTGAGGTTCAGCCCGCCCGGCCTGAAGCGGATCGTCCCCGCCCGGTCGAGCGCCGCACCGTCGGACAGCCCTTCGGGAAGCTCCAGATAATCCCCAGGGACAAGCTGCTGCTGGGTCTTGCCACCCCGCGGCTTGAGCTGGCCGTTCCAGGCGCCGCTGATGTCCACGACACCTTCGAGATGCAGTGACGACCCTGCGGGGAAGAAGCCCGGCGAGCCGAAGCGCTGCAAGTCGTCGGTGTAGGAGATGTCCCAGCGGACGTCCATGCGCCCCGCCTGGACCTGGGGCGTCATCCGCGCTTCCAGCTCCACGCCGCTGCCCGCCACACCACCCGTGCAGCGATAATTGATCACGAGCGAGGTTGCAGCCTGGCTGGGAATCGAGGACGTCACGACTAAACCAGCAGTTGCCGCCATGCCCAAGGATGCGGCG
The DNA here is from genome assembly GCF_024172165.1 of Nonomuraea thailandensis. Classification (GTDB taxonomy): domain Bacteria; phylum Actinomycetota; class Actinomycetes; order Streptosporangiales; family Streptosporangiaceae; genus Nonomuraea; species Nonomuraea thailandensis. Next base: position 9,216,045 of record NZ_JAMZEB010000002.1, read on the forward strand.
ATGAACGCCTTGTGCCACCGACTCACGGAGACTCCGATCCCCCACATACCAGACCGAGGGTAGATCCTAGAGTCGAAACACCCGCAACACATGCCGAAACCCGCTACTTCCGGCACTTGTGATGAACCCGTGTCCCCAGCCGCCCACCACGGGTATACCTTCCGGTAACAGAATCCTATTCTGCAAGCGGAGGCGACTGATGCAGCGTGACCTCTTCGACGACGAGCACCTCCTCTTCCAGGAGACCGTGCGCGACTTCATGGCCCGCGAGGTCGCCCCGTACCACCCCCAGTGGGAGAAGGACGGGATCGTCCCGCGCGAGGCCTGGAAGAAGGCCGGTGAGCTGGGCATGTTCGGCTTCTCGGTGCCCGAGGAGTACGGCGGCGCGGGCGTCAAGGACTTCCGCTTCAACGCCGTGATCGTCGAGGAGATCATGCGGAACGGCGCCAGCGGCCTCGGCTTCTCGCTGCACAACGACGTCATGGCCCCGTACGTGGTGGACCTCACCGACGACGAGCAGAAGCAGCGCTGGCTGCCCGGCTTCGCGTCCGGCGAGCTGATCACCGCGATCGCGATGAGCGAGCCCGGCGCCGGAAGCGACCTGCAGGGCATCAGGACCACCGCGATCCGGGAGGGCGACCACTACGTCCTCAACGGCCAGAAGACGTTCATCACGAACGGCATCAACGCCGACCTCGTGGTCGTCGTGGCCAAGACGGACCCGGAGGCGGGCGCCAGGGGCACCACGCTGGTCGTGGTGGAGCGCGGCATGGAGGGCTTCGCCCGCGGGCGCAACCTGGACAAGGTCGGCATGAAGGCGCAGGACACGGCCGAGCTGTTCTTCGACAACGTACGCGTGCCCGTCGCCAACCGCCTCGGCTCCAAGGACGGCGAGGGCTTCTTCCAGCTCATGCACAACCTGCCGCAGGAGCGCCTGTCGATCGCCGTGGCGGCGGTGGCCGCGGCCGAGGCGGTGCTGGAGCAGACCGTCGAGTACTGCAAGACCCGCCAGGCCTTCGGCCGCAACATCGGCTCGTTCCAGAACACCCGCTTCGTCCTGGCGGAGCTGGCCACCGAGACCGACATCGCCCGCCACTACGTCGACAAGTGCATCCTCGCCCTCAACGCCGGCGAGCTCACCGCCGTGGACGCCGCCAAGGCCAAGTGGTGGACGACCGAGCTGCAGACCAAGGTGATCGACCGCTGCCTGCAGCTCCACGGCGGGTACGGCTACATGACCGAGTACCCCGTGGCCAAGGCGTGGCTCGACAGCCGCGTCCAGACGATCTACGGCGGCACCACCGAGATCATGAAGGAGATCATCGGCAGGTCCTTCGGCTTCTGACCTGTTCGAAGTTCTTCTCTGACCGGTTCTGAGCTCGGTCTCTGACCGGTTCTGATTCGTCACCGCGCAGCAGGCGGGATCGGGCCGCATACTGGACAACATGGACGGCGGCCTGATCCTCCTGATTTTTCTGGCCTTGCTGTTCGCCTGGCTGCTCAACCGCGTACGCCGGGCGATCCGCCTGGGGCCGATCGGTTATGCCGGCGTGGTGATCGTGTTCGTCATCGTCATGCTGCTGCTCTGGGGCCAGACCAAGATCTAGCGCCAAAGGTCCGCCCTGCACGCCCGCGTCGCGCAGCGACTCCGCGTTCCGCGCCGCCGACAAGCCGACGGGCGTCCCGACGACGGCCGGTGTTGACGTGCCATGCTCACATGATTACGGTCTGGACCAAAACTAGGCAGCTTTGAACATCCTGGAGGTGCGGCCCGTGCCGCGAACCTGTCTTGCGCTGCTCATGGTCCTGTCCGCCTTGTCGATACCGGCCTGGTCGACTGCTGCCGCCGCACAGGCGACGGCCGCGCCGAGCTGCGACACCCCGGCCGTCACCACGTACGGCCCCGCTTCCGTCACAGGCGCGATCGTCGGCGCTGCCGTGCACGAGGGCCACGCGTACGTCGTCTCGCGCGGGCCGAAGCCTCCAGTCGTGGCCGAGATCGACCTGGCCACCCGCAAGGTGACCCGTACCGCGACCCTGCCGGACGGCCCCAAGGCGGGCGAGCCGGAAGGCGGCTGGGCCACCGCCGTCGCCGGCGGCAAGCTGTACGTCGGCACCTACCCCGTACCCGACCTGTACAGCTACGACCTGGCCACGGGCCAGGTGGCGCACCTGCACTCCTTCGGCGCGAACGGCGGCTTCGTCTGGAGCATGGCCGCCGCACCGGACGGCGCCCTCTACCTCGGCACCTCCTCCGACGGCCGGCTGTGGGAGTACGTCCCCTCGACGGGCGCGGTCCGCAGGTACGGCGTGCTGGTCCAGGGCGAGCACTACGTCAGGGCGGTCGCCGTCGACGAGACCACCGCCTACGTCGGCCTGCTGGAGAAGGCCAAGCTGATGGCCGTCGACCGGGTCAGCGGCGCGGTCAGGGAGCTGGCCCAGGGGCCACAGGCCGTCGGCACGGTCTCCCTCCACGGCGACCGCGTGCTCGCGGCGAGCGGGAGCACGCTGATCGACGTGCGCAAGGACGGCACGGACCGGCGGCAGTTCGAGGCCGGGGTGGGCGTCATCGACGCGTTCGAGGTGGCCCCCGACGGCACGGTCTACCTCACCTCGCGCCCCGACGGCGCCGTCTACAGCTACCGCACCGGGCAGGACGCGGTGACCAAGGTCGCCGACCCGCCTTCGCCGGGCGAGGAGACCCGGGCGCTGAAGCTGGACGGGCAGCGGCTCATCGGCTTCGCCGGCAGCGGCGGCATGTGGTGGCTGGACCTGCCGAGCAGGACCTCCGAGTTCGTGGACCTCATCGACGCGGGCTTCCCGGCCGGCGCGGAGCGGACCCAGAGCATGCTGCTGGTGCCGAACCGGGCCCTGTACATCGGCGGCCACTTCGCCGTGGAGGTGCGTGACCTGCGCACCGGCCAGGAACGCAGGATCCGCGTGGTCGGCGAGCCGAAGGCCATGGTGCGGCGGGGGAACAAGATCTACGCCGCGCTGTATCCGAGCGGCCAGATCGTCTCCATCGACGTCCACACCGACGAGGTACGCGGCCTCGGCTACATCGGCCACGACCAGTCGCGGCCGTGGGACATCGAGCACGACCCCGTCACCGACACCATCCTGGTGGCCTCCGCCCCGACCGGCGCGAAGCTGCAGGGCGCCCTGACGGTGCTCGACCCCGACACCGGGAAGATGGACGTCTACCCGAACGTCATCCCCGACCAGAGCCTGATGAGCCTGAGCGTCGACCCCGCGCGCGGCCTCGTCTACCTCGGCGGCGACGTGCTCGGCGGAGGCGGCACGCCGCCGACCAGGACGACGGCCTCGATCGCCGCCTTCGACCTGGAGCAGCGCAAGGTGGTCCGGCAGTTCGATCCGCTTCCCGGCCACCGCACCTTCCAGGACCTCAAGGTCCACGAAGGGCTGCTGTACGCGGTGTACAAGCGCGTGCTGGGCGCCTGGATCGCCCTGGACCCCGCCACCGGAACCATCAGGCATCAGGGCCTGCTGTCGGGACACGGCGAGCTGCAGGTCCACAAGGGCCGGGTGTTCACCTCCACCTTCTTCGGCGGCGGCAACGCCTACGAGCTCGGATCGGAGGCCAAGCTGCTGGCGACCGGGCTGGGCGACGAGTGGCACACCAATCCGCACCTGCAGTTCGAGCCGGGCTCCTTCGACGCCTGGACGATCGTCGGCCGGGACCTGGCGAAGGTGCGGCTCGACCCGAGCTGCCCGCCTGTGACGATCCCGGAGGCACAAGGCTAGTTTCGGCCTGCACCGAAAATTCGCCAGCCCGCGCACCGCGCCGGACCGGAACGACCTCCGGCCCGGCGCGCCGGGGCTCCGCGATCTCGTGTCAGCTCAGCTGCCGGGTGAAGAACCTCAGCGAGTCGTCCTCTTCGAACGACGGCACCTCCCCGTGCCTGCCGGGATTGGCGTGCAGCGTCTTGTGCGCCGAGGCCAGAGCGTCGAACAAGGCCAGGCTCTGGTCCCGCGGCACCAGCTGGTCGTCCCACTGGACCAGGAACCGCACCGGCACGGTGATGCGCGCGGCGTCCTCGGCCAGCCCGTGCACGCCGAGCAGGCCCAGCACCGCGGCCCGGATCCGGGGCTCCGCGGCGATGAGCGGGATGCCCAGCCCGCAGCCCATCGACAGGCCGCAGTAGCCCACCGGGCCGGCGCCGACACGGTCGAGGCGCTGGACCGCGCTCAGCACCGCCTGCCAGTCGGCGACGGCCTGACCGGCCAGATGGCCGTGCATGCCGGCGACCAGCGCGCCGGGATTCCGGCCGGCGGCCATGCCGGCCCGCATCTCGGCCGCGATCCGGCCGAACTCCTCGTCCTGGGGCCGGTCGCCGTGGCCGGGCGCGTCGATCGCGAGGACCGCGAAACCCTCGGCGGCGTAGCGACGCGCCCGAGACACGTTGGCGGGGGCCGCCTTGTGCTGCCCGCCGCCGTGACCCAGCAGGATCAGCGGACGGGTACCGCAGGCGCCTTCCGGCGTCCACAGCACGCCGGGGATCTCGTCGAGGGTGAAGAACTGCTCGGTGACGCCGTCCGACGACGTCTGGGAAGTGAAGCGCATCAGCGTTTCAGGCCTTTCGGGATGCCTTGCGCGGGCGCTCCCTAGGCCATGCAAAGGAGGGAGCCCCGACCTGTCACAGCGTTGATCGGACTCACCTCCTCGAACTCGCAGCACCGCACGGCGACGCCGAAAGTATCACAAGGGGTTTGCCGACGGTCGGCCCGGTCGGCTAGGAATCTCGCATGCTAAAGGGCAGCAAGGTCGGGCTCAGGGCCCGGCACGAGGACGACCTCCCGGTCCTGCAGGCCGAGCTCTACGACGACGTGGTCACCCACTCACGCGCCCAGGCCAGCCCATGGCGCCCGATCACGCCCGGCTCCCAGGAGTCGCTGGTCATGGTGGACGACAAGGCGCAGGGGCACGTCGTGTTCTCCGTGGTGGAACTGGACGGCGGCGCGCTGGTCGGCACCGCGACGCTGTGGGGCATCGACACCCACAACCGGTCGGCGCACATCGGGCTGGGGCTGCGGCCGTCCGCCCGCGGCAAGGGTTACGGCACCGACGTGGTGGCGGTGATGTGCCATTACGGGTTCGTCGTGCGCGGCCTGCACCGGCTGCAGATCGAGACGTTGGCGGACAACACCGCGATGTTGCGCTCCGCCGAGCGGAACGGGTTCGTGCGCGAGGGGGTGCTGAGGTCCTCGGCGTGGGTGATGGGCGAGTTCCTGGACGAGGTGCTGCTCGGGCTCCTCGCCCAGGATTACAAGGCGGACTCGAAGGGCTGAGTCGCCGCCCCGCGATCGGGTGCGCCCAGGTCCCCCGCCGGCGGGCCCGTGGCCGGGAAGGCAGACCTGCGGGCGCCGTCGCTACGGCACGGGGACGGGCTCCAGGCCGGCGTGCTCGAAGGGCGGGTAGCTGTCGCGGCCCGTCTGCTCGGCCGCCTCGATGTAGCCGGCCAGGGCGCTGCGGGACTGGGCGAGCCGCGTCATCTGGTCGTCGAGCCGCCGCAGCCGGGTCCGCATCGCCGCCAGCAGCTCGGGACATCCGAACAGCTCCGGGGCCTCCCCCACCGCGCAGGGCAGCAGGTACGCGATGTCCTCCGACGACAGGCCCGCGCCCAGCAGGTGCCGGATCTGCTTGACCCGCAGCACCGCGCCCTCGTCGTACTCCCGGTAACCGTTCGAGCCGCGCTCCGCCTCCAGCAGGCCCTGGGCCTCGTAGTAGCGCAACTGGTGGGCGTGCACGCCCGTCCGACGGCTCAGTTCCCCGATTCGCATCGAAACCTCACTTGACCTTCAGACCGGTCTCAACGTTGACGATGTTGCCATGAACGACAGAACCGCTACACCTGTGACCGTCATCGGGCTCGGGCTGATGGGCCAGGCCCTCGCCGCCGCCTTCCTCAAGGCCGGGCATCCCACGACCGTCTGGAACCGTACGACGTCCAGGGCCGACCAGCTGGTGGCCGGGGGCGCACGATTGGCGCCGACGGTCGGCGACGCCCTCCAGGCGAGCCCCTTGACGATCATCTGCGTCACCGACTACGAGGCCGTGCACGAGTTGCTGGGCGCGAGCGACGGCACGCTGGAGGGCACGACGCTGATCAACCTGACCTCGGGCACCTCCGCCCAGGCCAGGCAGGCCGCCCAGCGGGCCGCCGGGCGCGGCGCGCGTTACCTGGACGGCGCCATCATGGCCATCCCGCAGACCATCGGTACCGACGAGGCGGTGATCCTGCACAGCGGGCCGCGGGCCGACCTCGAGCCGTACGAGCAGACCCTCGGCGTGCTCGGCACCATCACCTACCTCGGCGCGGACCCGGGCCTGGCGTCCCTGTACGACGCGGCCGGCCTGGCCATGATGTGGAGCGTCCTGAACGCCTGGCTCCAGGGCACCGCGCTGCTCAGGACGGCCGGGGTGGACGCGGCGACCTTCGCGCCGTTCGCGCGGGAGATCGCCACCGGGGTGGCCGGATGGCTGCCGGGCTATGCCGAGCAGGTCGACGGCGGCTCCTTCCCCGCCGAGGTGTCGGCCCTGGAGACGGACGCGCGGGCGATGGCGCACCTGGTCGAGGAGAGCGAGGCGGCCGGGGTCAACGCCGAGCTGCCGAAGCTGATCAAGGCGATGGCCGACCGGGCGATCGCGGCGGGGCACGGTGGGGAGCAGTATCCCGTCCTGATCGAGGAGTTCGTCACCCCCCGCTCCGGCTGACCCGCGTCAGCGGAGGGCGGACCAGCTCCGGAGGGTGTCCGGCCCTTCGAGCACCGTGTCCTCGTAGGCGACGTCCGTGACGCGGATCTTCATGTACTGCGTTCCGGAGAACACCCAGTAGTCGTTCCGCACGCCCGGCACGGGCAGCACCGCGTCGAGGCCCTGTCTGAACGCGCCGACCCTGTCGAACGTGCCGGGCCACCCGTCGAGCCGTGACGGCCCGTAGGTGACCTGGCCGCCGGGGCCTTCGCCCTCCAGGGTGGTCCGCACGTACCGGTCACCGGAGAACACCCAGTACTGCTCGGGGTCGTCCGGGACCGGCATCACGGCGTCGATGCGGGTCGGGCGCGCGGGAGCCGTGGAACTCGGTGCCGCAGAACTCGGGGGGACGGAACTCGGTGGCGCGGGGCTCGCCGTCCCGGTGGCGGCGGCCGTGGCGCCGTCCGTCGAACGGCTCGTCAGCGCGACCGTGGTGGCGGCGACGCCCAGCAGGACGGCGACGGCGATGCCCGCCAGGCCGATGAGGCGGCGGCCGCGCGGAGCGGGCGAGGGCATCGGGAGGTCGTAGGCGGTCGCGTCCGTGCCGGCGAGGGGCCGCACCATCGCGCTCGCCTCCGCGACGGACGGCCGGGCGGCCGGGTCCTTGCGCAGCAGCGCTTCGAGCACCGGCCGCAGCGGCCCCGCGGCGGGCGGAAGCTCCGGCTCGGCACGGGCGATGGCGTGCAGCACGCCGGCCGCCTCCGGCCGCGCGAACGGGGAGCGGCCCAGCAGCACGCACAGGGTGACGCCGAGCGAGAACAGATCGCTGGCCGGCCCCACGGCCCCGCCGTTCAGCCGCTCGGGAGCGATGTACTCGTACGACCCCACGACCGCGCCGGTCTCGGTGAGCGGGCCGGCCCCGGTCAGCGCCGCGATGCCGAAGTCGCACAGGACCACCCTGCCGTCGCGGCGCACCAGCACGTTGGCCGGCTTGACGTCGCGGTGCAGCGCGCCGGCCGCGTGCACGGCCTCCAGGGCGGACAGCAGCTGCAGGCCGACCCCCGCCACGTCGGACGGGCTCATCGGACCGGCGGCGGCGACCCGGTCCTTCAGCGAGGGCCCGTCCACGAACTCCATCACCAGCCACAGCCGCTCGTCCTCGATCACGAGGTCGTGGACGTTGACGACGTTCGGGTGGGAGATCCGGGCGATGGCGTGCGCCTCCCGGTGCGCCCGGGCCGCCCGGTCGGCGCGGGCCTTGCCCGTCGCCTGGAGGTGCATCTCCTTCACGGCGACCGTACGGCCCAGGAGCTGATCGGTGGCCCGCCACACGGTGCCCATGCCCCCGCTGCCGAGCCTGTCGAGCAGCACGTACCGATCAGAAGGCACTCGTGACCCCGCCTAGGTGAGGGTCACAATCCTCTCATTCCCGCCCTTGGCCTCACGCCGATTCCAGGATGACGCGGGCCACCAGCTCCGGATCGTCGCTCATCGGCACGTGACCGCACCCCTTCAGCAGCTTGACCCGCTGCCCCGACCACCGCGCCGCGCGCACGGCCTGGCGGCGCAGCAGCAGCCGGTCGTGCTCGCCCCACGCGATCGTGATCGGCGACTTCGGCGGCGCGGGCGGCATCAGCCCGCCGAACGACTCCAGCGTCTCGTCGAAGCCGGGCGCGTTGCTCAGCGCCTGCGTGGCGGCCATCAGGGCGGCCGGGTCGAGCCTGGCGGGATGGGCGACGAGGAGGCCGGCGGCCACCGCGCGCAGGTGGCGGTTCTCCAGCTGCTCCGGGGTCAGGGCGCGGGCCGAGGTGCGCATGGCGCGCAGCGTCGCCTGGCAGTAGAGCAGCTCCGCGCGGGACCAGAAGCTGACCGGGGAGAGCGCGACGGCCGAACTCACGACACCGCGCGAGGCCAGCTCCAGCGCGATGTAGCCCCCGAGGGAGTTGCCCGCCACGGCGGGCTCGCGGATGCCGAGCCGGGCGCAGAACGACTCGACCGCGTCGGCCAGCGCCTCGGCGGTGTACGGGATCCGCGCCGGCAGCTCGGGCGAGACCCCGAAGCCGGGCAGGTCGACCGCGAACACCGTGCGGGAGGCGGCGAGGCGGTCGAGCACCGGCAGCCAGCCCTGCCAGTGGTGGCCGATGCCGTGGACGAGGATCAGCGGCGCGCCGGTGCCCCGGCGCTCGAAGGCCAGCTCCATGGCCGCCAGTGAATCACTCACCTACCACGCGTGGGAATCTCGAACCAGACCGCTTTGCCTTCCCTGGTGGGTCGCGACCCCCAGCGCCTGGCGAGCTGGTCGACCAGGTAGAGGCCGCGCCCGCCCTCGTCGTTCTCGCCCGCGCTGCGGATGCGGGGCAGCCGCAGGTCCTGGTCGAACACCTCGACCCAGACCGACTCCTCGCCCCTGCGCAGCCGCAGCGTGAACTCCTTGTCGCCGACCACTTCGTCCTCGAAGCCCGGCATGTCCCAGGACTCCTCGAACGGCAGCGGCGGCCCCTCCACGACCAGCTCCCTGCGCGGCACCCCGGCGGTGGCGGCGTGCAGCACCACGTTGGTGACGACCTCGGAGACGAGCAGGCAGGCGAGCTCGGCGCGCTCCTCGGGCACGTTCCAGCTCGCGAACGCCTCGGCGGCCATCCGGCGCGCCTCGCCGACCATGATGGGCTGGGCGGGGAACGTGCGGGCCTCCACGTCGAGGTCGACGTCGCTGGAGCGGACCACGAGGATGGCCATGTCGTCGTCGATCTCGCCGGGCACCGCGACCGTGGCGGCGTCGGCGATGCGCTCGACCTCGGCGTCGGACATCTTGGCCAGCTTCTCGCAGAGCACGCCCAGCGTCTCGGCCTCGCTCGGCATCCGGCCGTCGCGGCCGGGGCGGCGGTCCACCAGGCCGTCGGTGTAGAGCAGCAGCGCCGCGCCCGGTGGCAGCGTGCGCGTCTCCTCCTTGTAGACCAGGTCGGCGTGCAGGCCCTTGGCGCGCACCCCGAGCGGCTGGCCGACCTCCTCGATGTCGAGCTCGACGCACTGCCCGTCGACCAGCAGCAGCGGCGGGGCGTGCCCGGCGTTGGCGAAGGAGAGCTGGCGGGACCAGGCGTCGTAGACGAGGTACTGGCAGGTCACGATGGGCGGGATGCTGACGTCGGCGCCGTTGTCGTCCTGCTCGGGGGTGGCGATGATGCGGGTCCACTCGTCGAGCCTGGCCAGGATGTCGGCCGGGGACTTGTCGTCCTGGGCGAAGGCCCGCAACGCGGCCCTGAGCTGGCCCATGATGGCCGCGGCCTTGGCGCCCCTGCCCTCGACGTCGCCGATCACGATGCCGACGCGGCCCGCGGACAGCGGGATGACGTCGTACCAGTCGCCGCCGACCTGGGTCTGGATGCCCTGCCCGTGGGAGGCCAGGGGGGCGGCCGGGTAGTAGCGCACGGCGATCTGCAGGCCGTCGAGCTGCGGCAGCGCCCGGGGCAGCAGGTACTTCTGGAACGACTCAGCCGTGTGGCGCTCCTCCTCGAACAGCAGCGCGTTGTCGATCGCGAGCGCGACCCGGGTGGCGATGGCGCCCACGAAGTCGCGGTCGAAGGCGTCGTAGTGGGGGCTGCGGCGGTCGGTGAGGTTGGACAGGCCGAGGTACATCAGCCCCAGCGTCTCCCCCCGCACCAGCAGCGGCGCCACGATGGCGGAGGTCATGCCGATCTCGCCGCACAGGCGCGCGCTGCCCTCGTGGGGGACGGGGCTGCGGTTGGTGGCGAAGTCCTCGACCAGGATGGTCTCCTGGCGGCGGAGCGCGGTGTCGGCGTAGTGGCCGGAGGGGTAGCGGATCTCCGCGCCCACCGGCTTCCATGTTCCCGACGGTGGAGTCCACCCCTGCACGTGCTGCGAGACCCTGCGGACGAGCCGGTCGCCCTCCATCAGCTCGATGAAGCAGTGGTCGGCGAACTGGGGGACGAGCATCTCCGCGACCCGCTTGAGCGTCTCCTCGACGTACAGCGAGCCGGCCAGCCGCTCGCCGATGCGCTCCAGCAGCCCGAACCGGTCCTTCTCCCGCTCGTTGCTGCGCAGCGCCTCGCGGGCCATGATGACGATCCCCGTCACCCCGCCCGACGAGGGACGCAGGGGCACGGCCTGCGCGCGGACGTAGACGATCGTCCCGTCGCCGCGCCTGACGTCGAAGGTGCCCTCCCAGACGCCGCCCTTGAGGACGTGCTTGGCGAGCTCGATCGCCATCGGGTGGTCCTTCTCCATGATCCCGAGGGACAGGACGGACGAGTCACGCGAAGGCGACTTACCCTGCCGGCCGAAGAGTTTCTCGGCGAACGGATTCCAATAGAGGAGATTGCTGAAACGGTCGGTGACGACCACGGCCATTTCGGCGTGGTCGAGCACGGACCCGGCAGCAAGGTGATCAGCCGCTTCTTGTGACAGATCCCCCCATCGCTTCATCCGGAGACCACTCCTCGGGGTGGCGTGTATGCAAAGCGGACCACGGGCGCTCCTGCAACAGTCTTGGCCAGGGGAGAGTGGAGGGCCTCCCAGGAGGGATTCAACCAAGTAGCTGGACGCGCGTCAGCGCTTGGAGACAAAAACGTGCGCGGCGACATCGCGCGGAAGCTCCGCGGGAGTATCCTTCGCGTCACCGTCACCTGTCACCCGTACACCGTCGTCGCTCGCCGCGAGCGTCACCTCGCGTCCGGGTTGTATCCCAACTTGCTTGAGTTTAAGCATCACAGCGGGATCGCTTTGCACTTGTTCGCTAATTCGACGCACGACTACCGGTGTGTCGCGTGTGCCGGCGAGGTCGCACATCGTCGTCAGCACGTCGTCGCCGCTCTCGACCGGCTCCCTGGCGCCCAGCTCGGCCAGCCCGGGGATCGGGTTGCCGTGCGGGCACACCGTCGGGTTGTCGAGCAGCGTCACCAGGCGTGACTCGACCGACTCCGACATGACGTGCTCCCAGCGGCACGCCTCGATGTGCACTTCTTCCCAGGGAAGGCCGATCACCTGCGTCAACAGGCACTCGGCGAGGCGGTGCTTGCGCATCACCCGCGTGGCGAGCGTGCGGCCCAGCTCCGTCATCGACAGGTGGCGGTCACCCTCGACGCGGACGAGCCCGTCACGTTCCATGCGTGCGACGGTCTGGCTGACGGTGGGGCCGCTCTGCTGAAGACGCTCCGCGATGCGGGCCCGCAGCGGGACGATGCCCTCTTCTTCGAGCTCGTAGATGGTACGGAGATACATCTCCGTAGTGTCGATCAGGCCGTGTGCGGTCAAGGCTCCTCCCAAGTGAATGGTACTTCGCCGATCGTGGGACTGAGCCCGTCCGCTGCGGGCACAGGAGTCACAGGGAACCCTATTGGGAGAACGACCGACGATGGTTAAGGACGGCAACAATGGGGCGGCCGAGTTCCTTCCCGACCGTCTCGATCTCGATGCGCTCCGGAGTGCCGCGGCCTGCTGCGAGGGCTGTGACCTGTACAGGAACGCCACGCAGACGGTGTTCGGCGAGGGGCCGCGGCAGGCGAGGTTCATGCTGGTCGGCGAGCAGCCGGGAGACCAGGAGGACCGGCAGGGGCACCCGTTCGTGGGCCCGGCGGGGCGCATTCTGGACAGAGGTCTGCAGGAGGCGGGAATCAAACGGGACGACGTCTACCTCACGAACGCCGTCAAACACTTCTCTTTCACGCCACGGGGTAAAAGGCGGATTCATCAGAAACCCACGGCCGCCGAGATCGACGCGTGCCGGCCGTGGCTCGACGCCGAGCTGGCGGCGGTGCGGCCCGAGGTGGTCGTGGTGCTCGGCGCGACGGCCGCCCGGTCGCTGCTCGGGCGCACGTTCAAGGTGACGCAGCACCGTGGCGAGCCGGTGCCGCTCGGCGAGTCGCTGGCGGTGGCGACCATCCACCCGTCGGCCGTGCTTCGCGCGCCCGACCGGGACGCGGCCTACGCGGGCTTCCTGTCCGACCTCCAGGCGGCGGCCCGGGTCGCCTGAGCACCAGCCGCCCAGGCGCCGCTGGCGCCTGAGCGTCAGCCCGACCGGGCGCAGGCGCGGGTCGCCTGAGCGTCAATCCGCCGGTTCCTCCTTCAAGGGGCCGGTTCCCTTCGAACGGCGCGGCCGGACCACCGCGGCCGAGCCGGCCCGGTAGTTGCGGAACCCCGCCACCGACAGCCCCACGACCAGCACGGTGACGACGCAGGCCAGGCCGCCGCCCACCCACGCGCCCGTCAGCCCGAAGGCCGTGGCCGTGGCGCCGGCCCGCAGGTCGCCCAGGCGCGGCCCGCCCGCCACGACCACCATGAACGCCCCCTGCAGCCGCCCCCGCATCTCGTCGGGCGCGTAGAGCTGCAGGATCGACTGCCGCCAGACCGAGGAGATCACGTCGGCCACCCCGCCGACGGCCATGAACAGCACCAGCAGCCACAGGTCGTGGACGAGCCCGGCGGCGGCCACGGCCAGCCCCCAGACGGCGATGACGACCGTCAGCGCCACCCCCTGCCGCTTGACGCGCCCCACCCACCCGGAGAACAGCGCGCCGGCCACGGAGCCGATGGCCATCGCGGAGTTCATCCAGCCCAGCGCGAGCAGGTCCCCGCCGAAGCGCTCGGCGGTCAGCTCGGGGAAGAGCGCCCGCGGCATGGCGAACACCATCGCGATGATGTCCACGACGAACGACATCAGCAGCACCGGGCTCCTGACGATGAAGCTGAGGCCGTCCAGGACGGCCCTGGCCCCCGGACGTTGCACCTCGCCCAGCGGAGGCAGTGAGGGCAGTCTGAGCGCCGCGTAGAGGTTGGCGGTGAACAGGACGGCGTCCACCGCGTACGCCCACGCGAACCCGCCGTACGACATCGCCACCCCGCCGACCATCGGCCCGAGGACCGCGCCCATGCTGTAGACGAGCGAGTTGAGCGCGTTGGCCGCCGGCACCAGCTCCGGTTCGAGGATCCTGGGGATGATCGCGCCCCGGGTCGGCCCGGTGATGGCGAAGCCGGTGGAGTTCAGCGCGACCACGAGGAAGATCAGGTAGACGTTGTTCAGCCCGAGCAGCGCCTGGACCAGGATGAACAGCGTGGCGGCCCAGGCGACCACCGAGCCGATGATGAGCAGCTTGCGCCGGTCGACGGCGTCGGCGACGGCCCCGCCCCACAGACCGAAGACGATCAGCGGTATCAGGTTGGCGATGCCGATCAGGCCGACGTAGAACGACGAGTGCGTGATCTCGTAGACCTGCTGCCCGACCGCCACGACGGTCACGCCGACGCCTACGTGTGACACGGCCTGGCCCAGCCAGATCCGCCGGTACGCGGGAACGCCCAGCGGCCGGGTGTCTACGAGATGACGCTTGACCAGCTCCCCGAATGCCACTTAACGAACATTAAGGGGCAAGCCTCTCCAGAACCCATCCGGGTCGTGTCCGCCGGTAGCGCAGCCGATCGTGCATCCGGTCGAGCTGCCCCTGCCAGAACTCCACCTCGACCGGGGTGACCCGGAAACCGCCCCAGAAGTCGGGCACCGGCGGATCCTCCGGCCAGCGGGCCGCCAGCTCCTCGTACCGGGCGTCCAGCTCCTCCCGGGAACGCACGACGGCCGACTGCCGCGATGCCCAGGCACCGATGCGCGAGCCGTACGGGCGCGAGTCGTAGTACTCCGCCGACTCCGCGTGGGAGATCCTCGTCACAGTGCCCTCGATGCGCACCTGGCGGCGTACCGGGTGCCAGGGGAACAGCAGGGAGGCGCGCGGGTTCTCGGCCAGGTCGCGGCCCTTGCGCGACTCGTAGTTGGTGTAGAAGACGAATCCGCGTTCGTCGTAGCCCTTGAGCAGGACCGTCCTGGCGCTCGGGCGGCCGCCGGCGGAGGCGGTGGCCAGGATCATGGCGTTGGGTTCCGGCAGGCCGGCTTCGAGCGCGTCCTGGAACCAGGTGGTGAACTGCGCGATGGGGTCGGACGCGAGGTCTGATTCGAGCAACGGCTCGCCCTCGTACGTACGGCGAAGCCCCGCCAGCGTGGGCGGGCGCGGGGTGGCATCCACGAGACGATATTCTTGCGCGCTTGCGTGGTAGATCCCATGCACCGCTCCCGACCAGCGGGTTTGCCTGAACGGCGGGTCCCGAGACCGAGCATGAGCTGGGAGGGGGTTAAATTGACCCGCCGGTATCTCGACATCAAGGCATCGCGTTGCCGAAACATGGCAAGAAAGGGAGGCGGCCGAGTATGTCCGACTTCAAACCCGGGCTCGAAGGCGTCGTAGCTTTCGAGACCGAGATCGCGGAACCGGACAAAGAAGGGGGCGCCCTTCGATACCGGGGCGTCGACATCGAAGAGCTGGTCGGCCGTGTCCCGTTCGGGCACGTTTGGGGCCTGCTGGTCGACAATCAGTTCCAGCCGGGCCTGCCCCCGGCGGAGCCGTACCCCATTCCTGTCCACTCCGGTGACATCCGTGTAGACGTGCAGAGCGCGCTGGCGATGCTGGCCCCTGCCTACGGCTTCAAGCCCCTGCTCGACATCAGCGACGAGGAGGCCCGCGACCAGCTCGCCCGCGCCTCCGTCATGGCCCTGTCGTTCGTGGCGCAGTCCGCGCGCGGCCTCGGCCTGCCGATGGTGCCGCAGAGCAAGGTCGACGAGGCCAAGACCATCGTCGAACGCTTCATGATCCGCTGGCGCGGTGAGCCTGATCCCAAGCACGTCAAGGCCATCGACGCCTACTGGACCTCGGCCGCCGAGCACGGCATGAACGCCTCGACGTTCACCGCCCGCGTCATCGCCTCCACCGGCGCCGACGTGGCCGCCGCGCTCTCCGGCGCCGTCGGCGCCATGTCCGGCCCGCTGCACGGCGGCGCGCCGGCCCGGGTGCTGCACATGATCGAGGGCGTCGAGCAGCTCGGCGACGCCAAGAAGTACGTCCAGAGCGAGCTCGACAAGGGCAACCGTCTCATGGGCTTCGGCCACCGCGTCTACCGCGCCGAGGACCCGCGCGCCCGCGTGCTCCGCCGTACGGCCAAGGAGCTCGACGCGCCTCGCTACGAGGTCGCGGCGGCGCTGGAGCAGGCCGCGCTGGAGGAGCTGCACGCCCGCAAGCCCGACCGCGTGCTGGCCACCAACGTGGAGTACTGGGCCGCCGTGGTGCTCGACTTCGCCGAGGTGCCCTCCCACATGTTCACCTCGATGTTCACCTGCGCCCGCACGGCCGGTTGGGCCGCGCACATCCTGGAGCAGAAGCGCACGGGCAGGCTGGTCCGCCCGAGCGCCATCTACACCGGTCCCACCTCGCGCCCACTCAGCGAGCTCGATGGCGCCGACGAGGTCGTCGGCAAGTACTGATTCCGTGTTGCGGCTACCGCGCGGCCCCTTTTTCACCAGGACGGGCCGTGGCGGTAGCCGTTTCGCGTTCCCGGGGACGAAAGACCCTAGGGGAAAGTGGTTCCTTGACCGTCTCCGGTCAGAGGCTCAGCCTGGCGGCAGGCACCCTCGGCCCTCCCACGAGCAGGTATGACGTTCTGCGCGCGCCTGCCCTCCTCCGGTGTGAGGGTCAGTAAGGAGCACGTCATGGAGCCCACATCCGGCTTAACCAGGCGCGGCTTCCTCACCGGCGTAGGCGCCGGAGCCGCCGCACTGACGCTCACCCCCGCAGAGGCACTCGCCAAGGTCGTCACGGCACGCGCGGGAGGCCTGGCGACCTCCCCCGACCGGTTCGGACGGGTCTTCAGCCTGGCCCCGTTCGCCGACTTCAACGCCCCCAGCCTGAGGTCCGCGCTGATGGAGATGGGCCGCCCCGGCGGCCTGGCCGACGCCAGGGACCCGCTGCAGGAGGGCCCGATCCGGTTGATCACCAACCCCGAGCTCAGCCCGAACAACCTCGACAACGCCACCCACACGGCGGGCACGACGTTCTTCGGCCAGTTCATCGACCACGACATGACCTTCGACCGGGACTCTCCCCTGGGCGTGCCGACCGCGCCCGAGCAGTCGCCCAACCTCAGGACGCCCGGCTTCGACCTCGACACCGTCTACGCCCGCGGCCCCGCCTCCGATCCGCAGTTCTACGACCCCGCGGACACCGCCAAGCTCCGTGTGGAGAGCGGCGGCCGGTTCGAGGACGTGCCCCGCAGGGCCAACCGTACGGCGATCATCCCCGATCCCCGCAACGACGAGAACCTCATGATCAGCGGCATGCACGCGGCGTTCCTGCGCTTCCACAACCGGGTCGTGGACCACCTGCGGGCGGCGGGCCAGCAGGGCAACGTGTTCGAGGCCGCCAGGCAGCAGGTCAGGTGGCACTACCAGTGGCTGGTGCTGCGGGAGTTCCTGCCGCAGATCATCGGCCAGAGCGTGGTCGACGACATCCTCAGGAACGGGCGGCGCTTCTACCGGCCGGTGGCAGGGCAGCAGTTCATCCCCGTCGAGTTCCAGGGCGCGGCCTACCGGTTCGGGCACAGCATGGTGCGGCCGTCGTACCGGGCCAACCTCGCGGGCAACCCGGACGGCACGCCGTTCTTCGGCTTCATCTTCGACCCCGCGGGTCAGGGCCAGGCCGACCCGGTGGACCTGCGCGGCGGGGCCAGGGCGGCCAGGCGGTTCATCGGCTGGCAGACGTTCTTCGACTTCGGCGACGGCGAGGTGCGGCCGAACAAGCGCATCGACACCAAGCTGTCCACGCCGCTGTTCAACCTGCCGCTGGCCGCGATCCCGTCCGCGGACCCGCCGACCTCGCTGGCGCAGCGCAACCTGCTGCGGCACATCACCTGGTCGCTGCCGTCCGGGCAGAACATCGCACGGGCCATCGGCGTGCAGTCCCTGGAGGCGCAGCACTTCCCCGAGCTGCAGTCGATCGGGCACGGGCTGCCCTCCAGCACCCCGCTCTGGTACTACGTGCTCAAGGAGGCCGAGGTCCTGGCCGGCGGCCTCAGGCTGGCCGGCGTGGGCGCGCGGATCGTGGGCGAGGTCTTCGTCGGGCTGCTGCAGCTCGACCCGTCCTCGTTCCTGAGCACGAACCCGTCCTGGCGGCCCACGCTGCCGCGGCGCTCGGGCCCGGCGGGCGACTTCAGGATGGTGGACCTGCTCACCTTCGCCCGGGTCGATCCGGCGAGCCGAGGCCAGTGATCCTGCGCCGGGGCCGCCCGCCCGGCGGCCCCGGCGGCAGCAGGCCCACGCGGTGGGCAATGGTCAGCGCCTCGGACCGGTTGCGGGCGCCGAGCTTCACGAACAGCCTGGCCCTGGTGCTCTCCACGGTCTTGCCCGCGATGCCGAGCAGGCGGGCGGTCTGCTTGATGCTGTCGCCGCGCGCGATCGAGGCCAGCACCTCGGCCTCGCGCTCGGTGAGCCGCGGCGCGGGCCCGAGCCGCCGCACCATGCCCGCCCCGACCACCAGGTACTCCCGCGCCACCAGGTCCAGCACCGCGCACAGGTGGCCGGGCACGTCCCCCAGCCACAACACCGCGTGCGCGCCACGCGCCACGGCGTCGGTCACCACGCACGGCCCAGGCGGCGCCGACGGCACGGCGATCGCCCGCGCCCCGAGCCGCCCGGGCAGCGCCCAGTCGGCCTCCACGGGGTCCACGAGCACCGCCGTGAGCCGGCCGCCCGCCATCTCCTCGTCGTACGGCAGAGGCCCCCGCACGGCCGCCAGCGCCCGCCCCGCCCCGATCATCGCCCGCGTCACCACCTCGCCCGCGATCGGGCACCTGGCGTGCAGGACGACCAGCTCCCTGCCCCGCTCCCGCTCCACGTACGCCCTGCCGGCGGGCTCCAGCAGGCCGAGCCCGCGGAAGACGGCCTGCCCCTGGCCCGCCACCCCGAGCTTGCGGTAGATGCGCCGCCTGTGGTTCTCCACGGCGCAGCGCGAGAGCCGCAGCCGATCCGCGATCTCCTGGGCACTGTGGCCTGAACCGGTCAGGGAGAGGATCTCCAGCTCTCTGGCGGTGAGGACGTCAGCGTCTTCCATGGCCATCAACGCCTCATGCGACTTGCCTGGAAAGTGGGATTTCCTGAGCGTTTAGTCAAGTCTCCGGTCAGGGACGGGCCGCTGACCTGGCGCGGGCGGTGAAAGTTCCAGCGGTCTCAAAGTCCGGACCGAGTGCAAGCCATTACGCGCAGGTCGGTAGGCTCCGTTACGTGGCTGACATCGTGATTCCCGCTGACATCAAGCCCGCCGACGGCCGCTTCGGCTGCGGGCCCTCGAAGGTTCGCACCGAGCAACTGGCCGCGCTCGCCGCCTCCGGCGCGAGCCTCATGGGCACCTCGCACCGCCAGAAGCCGGTCAAGAACCTGGTCGGCCGCGTACGCTCCGGTCTCGCCGACCTGTTCTCGCTGCCGGAGGGCTACCAGGTGGTGCTGGGCAACGGCGGCACCACCGCGTTCTGGGACATCGCCGCCTTCGGGCTGATCCGCGAGAAGTCCCAGCACCTGTCGTTCGGCGAGTTCTCCTCGAAGTTCGCCACGGTCACCAAGAAGGCGCCCTGGCTGGCCGAGCCGAGCGTGATCAAGTCCGAGGTCGGCACCTACCCCGAGGCGGTCGCCGAGGACGGCGTCGACGCCTACGCGCTCACCCACAACGAGACCTCGACCGGCGTCGCCATGCCGATCAAGCGCATCGGCTCCGACGACTCGCTGGTGCTCGTCGACGCCACCTCCGGCGCCGGCGGCCTGCCCGTCGACATCGCCGAGACCGACGTCTACTACTTCGCGCCGCAGAAGAGCTTCGCCTCCGACGGCGGCCTGTGGATCGCGATCATGTCGCCGCGTGCCCTGGCCAGGGTCGAGGAGATCGCCGCGAGCGGCCGGTTCGTGCCCGAGTTCTTCAGCCTGCCGGTCGCGATCGACAACTCCGGCAAGGACCAGACCTACAACACCCCGGCGGTCGCCACGCTGTTCCTGCTGGCCGACCAGCTCGACTGGATGAACGGCAACGGCGGCCTGGCCTGGACCACCGCCCGCACCGCCGAGTCCAGCCAGCGCCTCTACACCTGGGCGGAGAAGTCGGCCTACGCCACGCCGTTCGCCGCTCCGGAGTTCCGCTCCCAGGTGGTCGGCACGATCGACTTCAGCGACTCCGTCGACGCCGCCGCCGTGGCCAAGGTGTTGCGCGCCAACGACATCGTCGACACCGAGCCGTACCGCAAGCTCGGCCGCAACCAGCTGCGCGTCGCGATGTTCCCGGCCATCGACCCGGCCGACATCGAGGCGCTGACGGCCTGCGTCGACTACGTGGTCGAGCGCCTCTAGCCTCGCTCCAGACAAATCCGGCCGGCACCGGCAGTCCGTCGGTGCCGGCCGTCGGCGCTTCCGGCATGAGCTCGGGTCGCCCGCCTCGCCATCCCCTCCGGCTCGACGACCAGGAAACATTCTTGTCCGCTAAGCCCTTATTCGGCCAGGGCAGCGCCCGGCCGAAGAGCCTCGGTTACCTGATGTTCGCCAGCCGCTGGCTCCAGGTTCCCCTCTACCTCGGGCTCATCGTGGCCCAGGCCGTGTACGTCTACCAGTTCGCGCTGGAGCTGTGGCACCTCATCGAGACCGTGTTCCTGCACGGCGACGCCCCGGCCGCAGCCGGGGCTCCCTCGCCCGAGGTCGTGGTCATGCTCACGGTGCTGGCCCTCATCGACGTGGTGATGATCTCGAACCTGCTGATCATGGTGATCATCGGGGGCTACGAGACGTTCGTCTCGCGCATCGACCTCAACGACCACCCCGACGAGCCCGAGTGGCTCTCCCACGTCAACGCGAACGTGCTCAAGGTCAAGCTGGCCACGGCCATCATCGGGATCTCGTCGGTGCACCTGCTGCAGACCTTCATCCGGGCACAGAGCACGCCCAACGACAAGATCATGTGGCAGACGCTGATGCATCTGGCGTTCGTGGCGTCGGCCGTGGGCCTCGCCTACATCGACCGGTTGTTGTCCACGTCACCGGCCGAGCACACGCGCTCCCACCTCTAACGGGTCCGAGGGCGGGAAGCGCCACGCGCGGGGACGGGCTCCTCCTCCTCTTCTTCCTCGTCCTCGTACTCTTCCTCCGGCTCCTCGTCCTCCTCGTACTCGTCCTCTTCCTCCTCGGGCTCCTCTTCCTCTTCCTCTTCCTCTTCCTCCTCGGGCTCCTCTTCCTCCTCGGGCTCCTCGCCCTCCTCCTCTTCGGGCTCTTCCTCCTCGTAGTCCTCTTCTTCCTCGGGCTCCTCCTGCTCGGCGGCCGCGCGCTCCTCGTCCATCGCCGTCTCGTGGTCCTTCACGACCTCGCCGTCGCGGATCTCCCCGCGCCAGCCGTCGCCCACGTCGTCGGGGTGCAGGAGGAGGTGCGCCATCACATGCCGCCTGAAGTGCTTGAGCTCCAGCCGCGCGCGGCGCCCCTGGGCACGCCACAGGTTGCCGGTGCGCTCGAACAGGCCCTGCGGGTGGTACTCCAGCACCACCAGGACGCGGGTGAGGTCGTCGGTGATCTCGTGGAAGGTCACCGCGCCGTTCACGAACCCCTTCGGGCCCTCGGACCTCCAGATGATCCGCTGGTCGGGAAGCTGCTCGACGACGTGCGCCTTCCAGTTCCTGTGCGACCAGAAGACCTGGGCCTTCCACGTGGACTCCTGGTCCGACTCCCGCTTGACGTTCTCGACCTTCTTCATGAACGACGGGAAGTCCTCGAACTGGGTCCACTGGTTGTAGACCAGGCGCCGCGGAGCACCGATGTCGATCGACTCGATGATGTTGGTGATCTTCCGGTTCCCCTTGTCGCCTCCCTTGCCGGTGAGCTTCTGCATGATGCCCTTGAGACCGCCCTTCAGGCCGCCGGTGAGGCCGCCCGTGAGGCCGCCCTTGATGGCTCCGCTCACCATGCCCGGCTTGTCGCCACCGGAGCCGGTCACCGCGCCCAGCAGGCTGGATCCCTTGCCCCCGGCGTAGTCGGACAGACGGCCGGTCAGCCCTTCGAGCTTGTTCTCGGCGCGGGCGAGCGCCCGGCCCGCCGCGGCGTGCAGCAGGTTCTGCGCCTCCTGCTTGAGCCGGTCCGTGGGCAGGTTCTTGACGATCTCCTGCCCGGCCTCCTTCGCCACGCCGGCCACCGCTCGCGTGGTCCCCTTCGCGGCGCCGGCCAGCCCTCCGGCCGCTCCCTTCGCCGCGCCGATCGCGCGTCCACCGGCGCCCTTCTGCTCATTGGCCGCCTGTTCGGCCGCGGTGTTCGCCGCGGTGTTCGCCGCGGAGGCCGCCTGCTCCTCCGTGTTCTTCGCCGCGGCGGCCAGGCCGCTGCCCGCGCCGGCGGCCCTCCTGGCCGTTCCCGTCCCGGCTCGGCCCGCCGCCTGGGCCAATCTCCTTGCTCGGCCTGCTTCTGCCTCAGCCATGGTCGCTCCCCCTCATCGCCCGGCGGGTCCGCCGCAGCATGCGGGGTCGCCGCTGGGTCCTCTCGCGCGCTTCCGGCTCCCGAGCCTCCGCTTCCGGCTCCTCGCCGTAGTCCTCGTCCTCGCCCTCGGCGGTGTCCTCCGTGGTGCCCGCGGCGGTGTCCTCCGCGGTGTCCTCGGGCTCCTCCGCCCCGTCCTGCTCGCCTTGTGGCGCGCCCGCCCGGTCGGAGTCGTCGCCGGGCTTCTGCCCCGGCGCCCGCATGGCCTCGGCGCGCTCGTGCAGCTTGTCGCTCAGGGAGTCGATCTGCCTGCCGGCCGCGGCTACCGCCGCCGCCTTGCCGACCTCCAGGAGATCTCCGCGCAGGCGATCGACGATCGGCGCCACGTCCGCGGAGGAGGTGAGGGTCTTGATCCCCTGGGACAGCAGGCCACCGCCACTGCCGCCCCCGCCCTTGCCCCCGCGTGCCCGGCCGGCCAGCCCGGCCGCGGCCAGCGCCGCGGCCATGCGCAGCTTACGGCGCCGGCCGAGGAAGTACCCGGCGAGCAGGGCAAAGGCAATGCGCAACTTGTTCGACATGGTCAGCGCTCCCGTTCCTTCAGCAGCTCTGACCGACGCCTGCCCGCGTTCGGGCTAAGGACCCGATGTAGGGAGAAAGTTGGACATTTCTTATCAGAACGAGTACGGGTTGGCCGGCGCCACCTCGCGCCGCGGCCTGCGGCGCAGCACCCAGGCGGCCACCACGCCGCCGACGAGCCCGAACAGGTGCCCCTGCCACGAGATGCCCTGCTGGTTCGGCAGCAGGCCCGCCAGGATCCCCCAGTACGCGATGCCCACGCCGATGCCGATGACGATGTCGAGGAGCCGGCGGTCGAACAGGCCGCGGGCCAGGATGTAGCCGAAGTAGCCGAACACCAGCCCGCTCGCCCCGATCGTCAGGACCGCGGGGCTGGTCACCCAGGTGCCCAGGCCGCCGATGAAGATGATCAGCACGGTGGCCCAGAGGAACTTGCGCAGGTCACGCAGCCCGGCCAGGAAGCCCAGCACCAGCAGCGGCACCGAGTTGGCCATCAGATGGCCGAAGCCGCCGTGCAGGAAGGGCGCGAACAGGATGCCCACCAGGCCGTCAGGATCCCAGCCGACGATGCCGAACTGGTAGTCGAGCGCACCGCCCACGAAGAAGTCGACGCCCTCGACCACCCACATGACGGCGACCATGCCGACCACGATGATCAACGCGCTGAGCGCGCCGGAGAGGAGCGCTCCGGCACCGCGCTTGGCCGACTCGAACCTGGAACCCGAATAGTCGCTCATGCGCTCTCCCGGTAACTTGTCTCCTCTTTCTTTACCGTATCCGTGCGGAGCTATGCGCGCGCTAAAGGAGACCCCTCCCGTTCCTTGGGCAGGACGGGAGGGGGACGGTCATCCGACCTTCCTGGTCATTCGCCCTTCCACTGGGGCGCGCGCTTCTCGGCGAAAGCGGCGGCGCCCTCCATGGCGTCCTTCGAGCCGAAGACCGGGTTGATGATCGCGCCCTGCTTCTCGAACATCTCCTCCAGCGACCAGTCCTGCGACTCGATGACCACCTTCTTGGTCGCGGCGAGGGCCAGCGGGGCGTTGGCGGCGATCTTCCTGGCCAGCTCCAGGGCGCCCTCCAGGGCGCCGCCCGGCTCGGTGATCCGGTTGACCAGGCCGAGCTCGTACAGGCGGGCGGCCTCGTAGTGGTCGCCGGTCAGGGCCATCTCCATGGCCACGTGGTACGGGATCCGCCGCGGCAGCCGCATGATCCCGCCCGCGCCCGCCACCAGCCCGCGCTTGGGCTCCGGCAGGCCGAACTTCGACTCCGAGGAGGCCACGATGACGTCGCAGGCCAGCGCCAGCTCGAACCCGCCCGCCAGGGCGTACCCCTCGACGGCGGCCACCAGCGGCTTCTTCGGCGGCGCCTCGGTCAGCCCGCCGAACCCGCGGCCCTTGACCACCGGGAAGTCCCCGGACAGGAACCCCTTGAGGTCCATGCCCGCGGAGAACGTGCCGCCGGCGCCGGTCAGGACGTAGGCGGAGATGTCGGGACGGGCGTCCAGCGCGTCCAGCGCCTCGGCGACGCCCCGCGCCACCGCGCCGTTGATGGCGTTGCGGGCCTTGGGGCGGTTGATGGTGAGGATCGCCACATTGCCGGACTCTTCGACGAGCACTTCGTCAGACACGGGACCTGCCTTACTTGGGCTGGAAGCGGATGCCGCCGTCGAAGCGGATGACCTCGGCGTTCATGTAGTCGTTCTCGACGAGCGACCTGACCAGGTGGGCGAACTCGTCGGCCCGGCCCATGCGCTTGGGGAAGACCACCGGCGCCACCAGCTTCGCCTTGAACTCCTCGGAGTTGGGCGAGAAGCCGTAGATGGGGGTGTCGATGATGCCGGGGCAGATGGTGTTCACCCGTACGCCGATGGCGGCCAGGTCACGGGCCGCGGGCACGGTCATGCCCACGATGCCGCCCTTGGAGGCCGAGTAGGCGAGCTGCCCCGTCTGCCCCTCCAGCGCGGCCACGGACGCGGTGTTGATCACCACGCCGCGCTGCCCGTCGGCGTCGGCCGCCTCGGTCTTGGCGATGGCGGCGGCGCCGATGCGCATGAGGTTGAACGTGCCGATCAGGTTGACCTCGATGACCTTGCGGTAGGTGGCCGGGTTGTGCGGGTTGCCGTCACGGTTGACCGTGCGCTCTGCCCAGCCGATGCCGGCGCTGTTGACCACCACGCGCAGCGGCTTGCCGGTGGCCACGGCGGCGTCCACGGCCGCCTGCACCTGCTCGTCGTCGGAGACGTCCGTCTTGGCGAAGACGCCGCCGATCTCGTCGGCGACGGCCTTGCCGCGCTCCTCGTTGAGGTCGGCGATGACCACGGTGGCGCCTGCCTGGGCCAGCAGGCGGGCGGTCGCCTCACCGAGGCCGCTGGCACCGCCGGAGATGATTGCTGCAGATCCGTTCACGTCCATAGCCGGACCCTAACCCGCAGACCGAATGAAGTTCTACTCGGGGGCGGTTAAATCTCGCCCACGGCGGTGTCCACGTCGGAGTACACCTTGATCCGCCGGTCGAGACCCGTCGTGCGGAGGATGCGCGCCACCGGCGCCTGCGGCGCCGCCAGGGACACGCCGCCGCCCTCTCCGGTCGCCAGCCGCCAGGCCTCGATCAGCACCGACAGGCCGCTGGAGTCCATGAACGAGAGCTGCTGGAGATCGAGCACGAGCCGCGCGCTGTCCTGCTTGATGGCGTCACGCACCTCGTCACGCAGGAACGGCGCGGTGAACAGGTCAAGCTCTCCCTCGACGGCCACCACCACGGCGTCGCCCAGGGCGTGTCGCGCAAGCCGCAGCTTCATGGGCCCCTCCTCGATGAGCCACTGTACTTCGACATCCCCGGATACCGGGCATGCACAAACTACGAAAAGTCGGATGCAGGAGAACAAGGCGGGCCTAAACGCGTACCAAACGCCCCGTCAAGAGCCATGCTCCGGGTTTCTACCCATCTCGCCGCCGATGCCCTTGCCTGGGAGGCCAGCTTGCTCAGACGGCGGGGATCGCGAAGCCGTACGGCAGCTCCAGGCGGTGCCGGGCCAGCAGGTCGGCGTCGCCGAGCAGGTCGCGGGTGGGACCGTCGGCGGCGATCACGCCACCGGAGAGGATGAGCGAGCGCTCGCACAACTCCAGCGCGTACGGCAGATCGTGCGTGACCATCAGCACCGTCACGTCGAGGGAGCGCAGGATCTCCGCCAGCTCCCTGCGGGCGGCCGGGTCGAGGTTGGACGAGGGCTCGTCGAGCACCAGGATCTCGGGCGCCATGGCCAGCACCGTCGCCACCGCCACCCTGCGCCGCTGCCCGAACGACAGGTGGTGCGGCGGCCGGTCGGCGGCCTCCAGCATGCCCACCCGCTCCAGCGCGCCCTCGACCACCCGGTCCAGCTCCGGGGCGCGCAGGCCCGCGTTGGCGGGGCCGAAGGCCACGTCGTCGCGGACCGTGGGCATGAAGAGCTGGTCGTCGGGGTCCTGGAAGACCAGGCCGACGCGCTGCCTGACCTCCTTGAGGGTGTCCTTGCGCACCGGCGTGCCTGCCACCGTGACACTGCCGTGCCCTGCGGTGAGAATGCCGTTGAGATGCATCACCAGCGTGGTCTTGCCGGCGCCGTTCGGGCCGAGCAGGGCCACGCGTTCGCCGCGGGCGATCGTCAGGTCCACGCCGAACAGCGCCTGGGTGCCGTCCGGATAGGCGTAGGCGAGCTGCCGGACTTCAAGAGAGTTCACCACGTTAGTCCCAAGATGGCGAGGGCGACGGCGGGCAGGGCGAGTGCGGCCCCCCAGTGGGCCGGCGACGCGGGCAGCTCCTGGATGACGGGCATCTGGCCCGAGTAGCCGCGGCTGAGCATGGCCAGGTGCACGCGTTCGCCCCGCTCGTACGAGCGGATGAACAGCGCCCCGGCCGACCGCGCGATCACCGGGATGTGCCGGAAGTTGCGGGCCTCGAAGCCGCGCGACTCCCTGGCCACCCGCATCCGCCGCATCTCGTCCACGATCACGTCCAGGTACCTGAGCATGAACATGGCGATCTGCACCAGCAGGCTCGGCAGCCGCAGCCGCTGCGCCCCCAGCAGGATCGCCCGGGGCTCCGTGGTGGCCGCCAGCAGGATGGACGCCACCACGCCCAGCGAGGCCTTGGCCAGGATGTTCCAGGCCGCCCAGAGGCCGGGCACGCTCAGCGAGAGCCCCAGCACCTCGGTCCGCTCCCCCAGCCCGACCACCGGGATGAGGAAGGCGAACAGCACGAACGGCACCTCGATCACCATGCGCCGCAGCACGTACGTCCCCGGCACCCTGGCGGCCACCGCGACGCCGCCCAGCAGGACGGCGTACGCGGCGAACGCCCAGAACCGCTCGCGCGGCGTGGCCACGACCACGAGCGCGAAGGCGAAGACCGCCAGCAGCTTGCACTGCGGCGGCAGCCGGTGCACGACCGACTCGCCCGGCAGGTAGAGCCGGTGGTGGTGCCCAGCGCCCACGAATCACACCCTGGTCTTGTCGGCTGTCTTGTCACGGTTGCGCGCGGCCCAGGCCACGGCCCCGGCGATGAGCAACACCAGACCGACGCCGAGGATCCCGGCCACGCCGACGGGAATCCCGCCCACCTCACCGTAGTCGGCCAGAGCCCACCGGCCGAACAGGTGGTCGGCCTGCTGAGCGAGGAAGCCCTCGCTCTCGCCCACGGCCTCCAGCCCGTCGGGGTCCCCGGAGGCGAAGAAGGAGACGACCCCGGCCAGTACCAGCGTCAGGCCGACGCCGCCGAGCAGGAACGGCCTGAGCCCGCCACCGGTGGTCACCGGCCGCTCCTCGGGCACGACGGTGGTGGTGCCTCCGGTGCCGCGCAGCTCCAGCGGCTTGGCCAGGCCGCGGGCCCCGTACACCAGGTCGGGCCGCACGGCCAGCACGGCGCCGACGGTCACCGCGGTGATCAGGCCCTCGCCGATGCCGATCAGCAGGTGCACGCCGCCCATGGCGGCCGCCACCGTGCCGACCTCGATCGGCGCGGTGCCGCCGATCCAGAACAGCAGCGTGAACACCAGCGCGGAGGCCGGCACCGAGATCAGCGCGGCCAGGAACGCCGCCACCACGACCTTCCCCCTGGCCATCGTCGTGACCAGCCGGAAGATCCCCCAGCCGACGAGCACCGTGACGATGCCCATGATCGTTATGTTGACGCCGAGCGCCGTCAGCCCGCCGTCGGCGAAGAACACGCCCTGCACCAGCAGGACCACGGCCATGCACAGCACTCCTGTGTACGGCCCGACGAGTATCGCGGCCAGCGCGCCGCCCAGCAGGTGGCCGCTGGTGCCGGCGGCGACGGGGAAGTTGAGCATCTGCACGGCGAAGATGAACGCCGCGACGAGCCCGGCCATGGGGGCGGTGCGGTCGTCGAGCTCGCGCCGCGCGCCGCGCAGGCAGACGGCGACGCCGGCGGCCGCGACGACCCCGGCCGATATGGATGTCACCGCGTTGAAGAAGCCATCGGGTACGTGCACGGCTGCCTCCAGCAAGAGGGTCCGAGAAGAGGACGGACAAACGGTCCTACTTTAGGACATCGTCTTGCACCTGCACATAGATGGCAATTACCGAAGAATTCTTTTGACCACGCTCTCGGCCGTCAGCCGCCGCACCACCGCGCTCAGCCGCCCCTTGCCCGAGGTCGCGTACGGCCGCACGCTTCTGAACAGGGCCGACGCCCACCATCGGCGTGGCCCGGCCACCGTATCGGTCTCGATCCTGAACAGCGCGGGCGGCCCGCCCAGATCGAGCTCCAGGTAGGCGTCCCAGGTGCCGGGCGCCAGCTTCCCGACCGCCGGCCTGGCCGCGAACCCGCCTCCGGGCAGCGCCATCACGCGTTCGGCGCGTTCGCGCCCGGTGCGCCGCTCCCGCCACACGAGCCGCTTGACCGCCGTGGCGGGCGGGGTGGTGCCGGCCACGGTGACCTCGCCGTCCATCAGCAGCCGGTGGCCGAGCGCCCAGCGCATCCTGATCAGGCGCGCCGTGCCGGGCACCGCGACCACGTGGCCGCCCACGTCGATGCTGAGGTTGCCGTTGTCCCGGGTGAAGTAGGGCAGGGCCACGACGCCGCCGACCAGCCGGGGCCGCGGCCTGCCGAGGCCGCTGTCACGGTCGGCCCCGAGCCTGCCGAGCCGGATCACCCCCTCGATCTCGACCGCGACCCGCAGGTCCCAGATGCCGGAGTCGAGCCTGCCGACGTCCACCCTGGCGGTGAACTCGCCGCCCTTGCGCTCGGCCGTCACCACCAGCTCCCTGTCCGGGTCGTGCCTGGCGCGCAGCACCACGGCCAGGCCGTCGTCCCTGGTGATCCCGGAGAGCCTGGCGGCGCCCGTCACCACCAGGTGCTCGCCCTCCCAGCGCAGCCCGGTCAGCCGGCGCCGCACGGTGGCGCTCTCGATGCGGGCCAGGCGCATGAGGCGGTCGATGTCGTCCAGGGCGCCGGCCCGCTGCCGGTCGATGGTGTTGAGCCGCTCGTGGACGCCGGGGGTGTACCACTCCTCGCACAACGCGGCGACCTCGCGGGCGATGTCCTTGCGCCGCACGTCGTCGCTGTCCAGGAACACGGCCCCGAGCTGGGTGAAGACGTCGAGCCTGAAGTGCCTGCGCAGCAGGTGGTCGCGCAGCGGGCCGGGCTCGACGTGCCGGGCCATCAGCCGGATGGGCTCGCGGATCATGGCCAGCCAGGCCAGCGGGTCCCGGCTGCCGGGCTGCTGCATGATGCTGCTGCCGTCGGGCCTGGAGACGAGGTGGTAGCAGTCGTGGTCGGCCACCACGGAGATCGCCCGGGCGTGGCAGTAGGCGTGCACGGTGAAGAGGATGTCCTCCCCGACCAGCATGCCCTCGCCGAACCTGATGCGGTGGCGGACGAGCAGCTCCCTCCTGAACAGCTTGAAGCAGCTCAGGCTGTTGTAGACGTTGCTGTCACCGAGCTCCACCCGGTCGGCGCTGTGCGCGAACATCGACACGGGCGCCCGCCGGCCGTGGCCGACGATCTTGCCGAGGACGATGTCGGTGTCGTTGCGGTCGGCCACGGCGACCATGCGTTCGAGCGCCTCGGGGCCGAGGTGGTCGTCGGCGTCGCAGAAGAAGACGTACCGGCCGGTGGCGTGCTCGATGCCGACGTTGCGCGGCCTGCCGGCGCCTCCGCTGGCCTCGATGTGCACGACCTTGACGCTGTCCGGGTGGTAGGAGGCGTAGAGGTCGAGGAGCTCGCCGCTGCCGTCGGTGGAGCCGTCGTCCACGACGACGATCTCCTTCTTCACCCGCTGGACGAGCGCGGAGGTGAGACACCGGTCGAGGAAGTCCCGGCAGTTGTGGACGGGGATCACGACGCTGACGTCGACCGTGTCGTCACCGTCGCCTGCCCCGCCCATCTCCACCACTCCACAGTCACGTAGCGCCGTCGTCCCGTCTCAGTATGTGACGAGTGCGGGTGCCCGTGGGGGCCGATCGCGGCGTCTTCTTCCCACTGCTTTGCCGGCGTTGGAGATTCGCGGCATTCCGCCGATAAGCAGCGGGATCTCCGCCAAATACCTCATTCAATCGGCACCGAATGAGTTTCAGGGAGGAGGATTTCCTCCCCGGGAGAGGATTTATCTCCGCCGGGTTCATTACGTCACCACCGCCCACCTCCGGTGATCCCGGCGCCGGAGTTGCGCGTCTACAGTTAGGCAACCTTGACCGGGAGGTGGCGGGAAATGGGATCTGATCTCCGCAGCGGAACGGCCGACGGCTCGGCCGTGCACACTGCTGAGTTCATCGTCTCCTCGGCGCGCCTGACGGAGCTGCACGAGTGCTCCGCAGTGCTGCGCCGCACGAGGACGCGGGCCGAAGAGATCGTGGACGAGGCTCGCGCGCTGCTGGCCGAGGCCGAGCGACACGGCGACGGGGAGCGCGTTCTCCTGCTGCGCGACCAGCTTGAACAGGCACGCGAGAGGTACGGGCAGGTGTTGAGCGCCTACCTGTTGTTGTCCCGCAGGATCAACGAGGAGCGGCAGGAGATTCTGCGGGCGCACATGGACCGGGATCGGCTCCAGGGGTTGTCAGGTGTGGCCTGACGAAGCTACCGTCAGGTCATGCCTGACTGGAAAGAGAACCTCCATTGCTCCTTCTGTCACAAGAAGAGCGGGGACGTGAACAAGCTGATTGCCGGGCCCGGCGTACACATTTGTGACGAATGTGTCGGGCTGTGCGGGGAAATCCTCGAACAGGAACGACTCGCCGCTTCCACCGAACCCCGGCTTCCCGCCTGGGAAACCATGTCCGTCGAGCAAATCCTCGAACATCTCCCGAAAATCGCCGCCGTACAGGCACAGGTGGACGACAACCTACGCGACTGGGTGGCACAGCTCCGCTCCCGGGACGTCAGCTGGGAACGGGTCGGCGCCGCCCTCGGCATGACGCGGCAGTCCGCGTGGGAACGTTTCAGGAGCGAAACCTGAGGCGTTGTAAACCTCTGTGGCATATGGGGCGTCCTAAACTTTCAGGGAGGCCCGATCATGCACGTCCTGGACGATGTCGCGCCCGATCTCGAACGGCTCCGGCTGGAGCTGGTCCTGATCCAGGCGCTGCACGAAGAGGCGGAGCGGCTGGCCGCCGACTGAACGGGCTCCAGCTCCCCGGGCACACCGGGGAGCTGGAGCAGGGGGTCGGTCCTGCGCTCTACCCGAGCTGGCCCCTGATGGCGCCGGCCGGGAACTTCTTGTTGTGCACGTTGACGTAGTACAGGTGCGGCCACTTCACGATGCCGCGCAGCTCCCTGAAGGTGAGCGTGGTGGCGGCGTTCCTGGCGTTCTGATGCCTGACCGCCTTGACGCACCCTCGTGCGAAGCCCTTCGACGGCGCCTTGAGCGTGACGACGACCGGGCCGGCCACGCCCTTCCTGCCCCGGTGGATGTGGGCCATGGTGGCGGGCCTGATCTTGCGGGCGGTGATGACGTAGCACAGCCGCCCGTGGCTCACCTCGTAGGCGAACACGCCGGAGCCGTTGCGGTCGCCCGGCCCGGGCACCTCCTGCTTGCCGCTCATCGCGACCCGCCGCGCGTTGGAGGCGGCGGCGTCGGCCGAGGCGGGGAGAGCGACGAGGGTGGTGAGAGCGGCAGCGGTGGCCAGGCCGGCTGCTGCCAGTTGTCTGCGCATGGGATGAATTCCTCTCCCATCGGTCTTCAGGACACCCTTCCGCACGGTTGCGCGGGACGCCCGGTTCGCGGGGGTAAGGGGAAAACCTCCCTTCGGTAAGAGGGCTTACTCGATGCCCGCGGGGCGGGGCGTAAGATCCGGGGTCATGCTGCGATGTGCCGTGCTGGACGACTACCAGGGCGTGGCCCTCGGCCTGGCCGACTGGTCCCGGGTGCGGGCGGAGAGCTTCCGCGAGCACTTCGGCCGCCCGGACGACCTCGTGGCCGCGATCCGCGACTGCGAGATCGTCGTCGCCATGCGGGAGCGCACGCCGTTCCCCGCCGAGCTGTTCGACCGGCTGCCCAACCTGCGCCTGCTCGTCACCACCGGCATGCGCAACGCCTCCATCGACCTCGCGGCGGCGCGGGAGCACGGCGTCACGGTCTGCGGCACCGGCAGCATCTCCACGCCGCCGGTCGAGCTGACCTGGGCGCTCATCCTCGGCCTGACCCGCCACCTGGTGTCGGAGTCGGCGGCCATGCGCGCAGGCGGGCCCTGGCAGCACACGATCGGCACGGACCTGCACGGCCGCACGCTCGGGCTGGTCGGCCTGGGCAAGATCGGTGAGCGGGTGGCGGCGGTCGGGCGGGCGTTCGGCATGGACGTCGTGGCCTGGAGCGCGCACCTCACCGAGGAACGCGCCGCCGCCGCCGGCGCGCGCCTGGCCCCCGACCTCGACGCGCTGCTGTCCGGCTCCGACGTCGTCTCCGTCCACGTCGTGCTCGGCGACCGGACGCGGGGGCTCATCGGCAAGCGGGAGCTGGCGCTGATGAAGCCCACCGCCTACCTGATCAACACGGCGCGGGCGGCGATCGTCGACCAGGACGCGCTGGCCGCGGCGCTGCGGGCGGGACGGATCGCGGGGGCGGGGCTGGACGTGTTCGACCTGGAGCCGCTGCCCGAGGGGCACGAGCTCCGCACGCTGCCGAACGTGCTGGCCACGCCGCACCTCGGCTACGTGACGGAGCTGAACTACGGCACGTACTTCCGCGAGGCCGTCGAGGACATCGACGCCTTCATCGACGGCGCCCCGATCCGCGTCCTGTCACCCTGACCTCGTCCCGGCCCCGCGTCCTGTCGGTCCGGCCTCACCCCGGCGCCTCACCCCGGCGCCTCATCCCGGCGCCGCGTCCTGTCACTCCGGCCTCGTCCTGGCCCTGAACGCGGCCGTCTTCACCCGGCCCTGGCAGGCCGTGGAGCAGAACCGGCGGGTGCCGTTGCGCGAGACGTCCACGTAGACGCGGTCGCAGTGCGGCGCCGTACAGACCCCCAGGCGGTCGTGGAACTCGCTGCCCAGCACGATCGCCAGCCCCGTGGCGCAGCTCGCCGCCCAGTCGCCCGCCATGGTGCCGCCGCGGCCGTGGAAGTGCAGGTGCCAGGGCTCGCCGTCGTGCCGTTCGAGCATCGGCCTGGCGTGCGTCTCCTCCAGCAGCGCGTTCACCTCCCCCGCCGCGCTGTCGACGTCGCCGGCGGCGACCGCGGCGAAGACCGTACGCAGGCGGGCGGCGACCCGCGCCAGCTCGGTCCCCTCGGACGCGGTGACCTCGCGGTAGGAGGTGTAGACGGCGCGCAGGCCGGCGGTGGCGGCGGCGCCGGCGTCCACCGGCACGGGGAAGGGCCGCCCGCGCCGCTCGCCGGGGGTCAGCTCGTTGACGAGCGACACCGCCACTCTGACCACGATGTCCGTGTGACTGTTGTAGTCCAATTGACCGGTTACACCTTCATGTTCTACGTTGTGACTGTCCAAATCTTAGATGACAGTTACAGGGGGCGTTCATGCTCACCCACGATGCCGCACAGGAATGGATCGCGCGCTGGGACCGCCAGCAGGAGGGCTACCTGCCCGACCGTGAGGCACGCTTCACGGCCCTGATCGACGCGGTGGAGGCGCTCGGCCGGCCCGACCCCGTGGTGGTCGACCTGGGGTGCGGCCCCGGCTCGTTGTCCGCCCGGCTGCTGGAGCGGCTGCCCGATGCCACGGTGGTCGCGGTGGACGCCGACCCGCTGCTGCTCGGGCTGGGGCAGGCGGCCTACCCGCAGCTCACGTTCGTCTCGGCGGACCTGCGCACGAGCGGATGGACCGGGCTGCTCGGCCTCGACGGCCGCCAGGTCGACGCGGCCGTCAGCACCACGGCGCTGCACTGGATCTCCGGCCCCGAGCTGAAGGGCGTGTACGCCGAGCTGGCCACCGTGCTGCGCCCCGGCGGCCTGCTGCTCAACGGCGACCACATGGACACCGAGGACACCACACCCGCGCTCTCGCGGCTGGAGCACGAGGTGCACCGCCTCGAGACCGAGCGGGTGTTCGGCCAGAACCCGCCGGAGGACTGGCGGTCCTGGTGGGACGCGATCGAGGCCGACCCCGACCTCGCCGCGCTCAACGCGGCCAGGACGACGGCCGGCTCCGCCCACCGCGGCTCGGAGTCCCACCTGCTGTCGCACCACGTGGAGGCGCTGCGCGAGGCGGGCTTCACCGAGATCGGCACGCTCTGGCAGCGGGGCAACAACCGCCTGCTGTGCGGCGTACGGGGCTGAGGCCGCACCCCGGGCTCTTCATCTCACCGGCGGCGGGCGACAGAATGGCTGCATGCCGAGCTTCGAACGGCTGACGATCGCGGAGGCCAGAACCCTCACCCGCGCCGAGCTCCTGCCCCGCATCGAGCAGGAGCAGAAGTACTGGTACGACCGCATCCACGCCTGTGCGATGCAGCCCGGCGACGAGCAGGCGTTCAAGACCTTCAACGACATCGTGCACATCGCCGCCGACCCCCACCGCGCCATCTCCGACACCGACGCCATCGCGGAGGGCAGGCCCTTCGACCGCGACTACTGGACCAAGCCTCTCGGGGAGCTGGGCGAGCTGTAGGCCCGCCCGCTCATCCCGCCTTGACCAGCAGCCGCCGGGGCCGGTAGGCGAACGCGTCGTCGTTCCACCGCACCGCCGCCAGGTCCTCCTGCGGGCGCAGCCCGGGCGCCCGGGTCACCAGCGCGCGGAACGCCTCCTGCAGCTCCATCCTGGCCAGGTTCGCGCCGATGCAGAAATGCGGCCCGTGGCCGAAGGTCAGATGCGAGTGGGGCACGTCGCGGGCGAACCTGCGCACGTCGAACCGCATCGGGTCCGCGAACACCGACGGGTCGTGGTTGGCGGCCGACAGGTTGGGCAGCACGACCGTGCCCGCCGTGACGGCGCCGCCGGAGGTCTCGACGCTCTCGGTGACCCTGCGCAGCATGCCGGGCGCGCCGGGCCCCTCGTGCCGCAGGATCTCCTCGATCGCCGGCTCCACCAGCTCCGGATGCGCCACGAGCTCGGCGTACTGGCCGGGATGGCACAGCAGCCGGAAGGCCCCTCGTATGATCATCATGGCCGTGGTCTCGTACCCGGCGAAGATCAGCGTGGAGACCATGTTGGTCAGCTCGGCCTCGCTGAGCCTGTCGCCCTCGTCCCGCGCCGCGATGAGCAGGTCGATCAGGTCGTCGCCCGGCTCGGCCCGGTGCCGCGCGATGAGCTCGGCGGCGTAGGCCATGAACGCGGCGTACCCCTCGGCCCTGGCCTCGGCGCTGGTGTCGGCGGTGGACAGGAACATGTCGGTCCACTCGCGTACCTGGGCGAAGCGGTCCATCGGCACGCCGAGCAGCTCGCAGATCACCCGCGCGGGCAGCAGTAGCGCGAAGTCGGCCGCCAGGTCGAACTCCTCGCCCGCCGCGTCGAGCAGCTCGCCGGCGATGGCGGCGACGCGCGGCCGCCAGCGCTCGGCCTGCCTGGGGGTGAACGCGCCGTGCATGATGCGGCGGTAGCGGGTGTGCTCCGGCGGGTCCTGGTTGTTCAGCGTCGCGGGATCGTCGTCCAGCGCCCTGCCGCTGACCATCCTGGGCAGGCCGGGCTCGCGCAGGTTCCGGCTGCTCGCCGGGGAGGCCAGCAGGCCGCGTACGTCCGCGTACCGGACGATCATGGGGATGCGGTCGCCGCTCGGCATCGTGGCCGCCTCCATCGGCGCCTCGGCGAGCCGTCGGGCCAGGTCGGGTGAGGGAGTGCCGTACGGGCCCGGGGGCAGATCGGGCCAGGCTCCCTTGCTGCTGGGCTGCTCGGTCATGGCCGCCTCCTCGCACGGAACGTACGCAAGGGCCTTCGTACGGTCAAGACGGCTCCGGCAGAACATGACACCACGTGTCGGCTTTCCGTCCTAGCGTCCTCCGCATGAGTGACGACCTGAAGGGCAAGATCGCCCTGGTGACCGGGAGCACGCGCGGCGCCGGCCGCGGCATCGCCGTCGAGCTGGGCGCCGCCGGAGCCACCGTGTACGTGACCGGCCGCACCAGCGGCCGGAGCCGATCCGAGTACGACCGTCCCGAGACCATCGAGGAGACGGCGGCGCTGGTGGACGAGGCGGGCGGCCACGGCATCCCCGTCCAGGTGGACCATCTGGAACGTGACCAGGTCAGGGCCCTGGTGGATCGCATCGAGCGCGACCACGGCCGGTTGGACGTGCTCGTCAACGACATCTGGGGCGGGGAGCTGCTGGCCCAGTGGGACACCCCGCTGTGGGAGCACGACCTCGACGCCGGGCTGCGCCTGCTCCGGCTCGCCATCGACACGCACATCATCACCAGCCACTACGCGCTGCCCCTGCTGATCAAACGTCCGGGCGGCCTCGTGGTGGAGATGACCGACGGCACCAAGGAGTACAACGACGACAACTACCGCGTCTCGTTCTTCTACGACCACGCCAAGAGCGCCGTGCTCAGGCTCGGCTTCGCACAGGCACATGAGCTGCGGGAACACGGCTGCGCGGCCGTGACGCTGACGCCCGGCTGGCTCAGGTCCGAGCTGATGCTGGAGCACTTCGGGGTGAGCGAGGCGAACTGGCGCGACGCCACCGCCCGCGAGCCGCACTTCGTGATCTCCGAGACGCCCCGCTACGTCGGCCGCGCCGTCGCCGCACTGGCCGCGGACGCGGACGTGATGCGCTGGAGCGGGCAGTCGCTGTCCAGCGGTCAACTCGCCCGCGAGTACGGCTTCACGGACGTGGACGGCTCACAACCCGACTGCTGGCGCTACCTCGTGGAGGTCCAGGACGCGGGCAGGCCCGCGGACGCGACCGGCTACCGCTGACCGGTCTCCTGCGGGCCCGGGTGCCGCTGACCGGTCTCCTGCGGCATGGCCCGGTGCCGTCCATCTCGCTGACACCCGCCCGTGAGCGACACGCGAGCTTCGTGGCGGTACGGGATGATGATGTCCGAAATCCGCTGCAGGCCGCGCCCGGCCCGGCGCTATACCTGTGAGCGAGACGACGTCCACCTGCCGAGGAGAGCCCTTCCCATGACCGCCACCGCCAAGGCCGACCTGCTCCGCTCGCTCCAGAACGATGCGGTGCTGCTCCTGCCCAACGCCTGGGACGCCGCCAGCGCCGCCGTGATCGCCGCGGCCGGAGCCCCCGCGATCGCCACCACCAGCGCCGGCCTGTCCTGGAGCCTGGGGCGCCCGGACGGCCAGGCGCTGGGCCGCGCCGAAGCGATCGGCGTCGTCGCCCGGATCGCGGCCGTGGTCGACGTCCCGGTCACCGCCGACGTCGAGGGCGGCTACGACGACCTGGCGGCCACCGTCACCGAAGTGATCGCCGCCGGCGCGGTCGGCGTCAACCTGGAGGACTCCCGGGCCGCCGGCGGCCCGCTGTACACGATCGAGGAGCAGGCGGCCCGCATCCGGGAGGCCCGGGCCGCCGCCGCCGGAGCGGGCCTGCCGGCGCTGGTCCTCAACGCCCGCACCGACGTCATCCTGTTCGGCCTCGGCGACCTGGACGAGGTCGTCGCCCGCACGCTCGCCTACGCGGAGGCCGGCGCCGACAGCGTCTTCGTGCCCGGCCTGCTCGACCTGACCGCCCTGCGCACCCTCTGCGACGCCTCCCCGATCCCGGTCAACGCCATGGCGATGCCCGGCGGCCCGGACGTGGCCGCCCTCACCGGGGCCGGGGTCCGCAGGATCAGCCTCGGCTCGGCCGTCGCCCAGGCCGCCTACGCCACGGCCCGTCAGGTCACCCTCGAACTCCTCGGCGAGGGCACCTTCGACTCCCTGGACGGCGCCCTCGACTTCGGCGAGCTCAACGGGCTGCTGGCGTCGGGCTCCGATGGGAAGATCGACTGACTCGACCCGAACGGGGGCACCCTTGATCCGTCGTCCGGCCCGTGCCGTGCTCGCGTCACTCCTGCTCGCGGCCACGGCCTGTGCCACGCCGCCCGCCGACCCGGTGCTCAAGGACCCGGCCCGGTGGCCGCTGGCCGAGCTGCGGGGCCTGATCGACCGGCCCGAGGTGCCCGACGAGGCCGAGCGGGCACTGGCGCAGATCAGGGTGGGCTCGTACGACCTGCTCGCGTGGATCCACTCCTCGGGCCTGTGCGGGCTGGCCGGCGCCGGCTGGAGCATGCACGTCGACCTGACCGGGTCGCAGGGTCAGCCGAAGCGGGAGGACGGCTTCTCCGGCCCGGTGGAGCCGGCGGCGGCCGTCTCCCACGAGGGCGAGGTCAGCCTGTTCTGCACCCCGACCCGCATGCTGATCAGGGTCGAGGGACAGACCTCCCAGCCCTTCGTCTCCGGCGACGCCGCCGGGCAGATCGTCAACGGCGGCCTCAACGCCGTCGTCGGCTCGCCCGAGGCCCTGTACGAATCGCTGCCCCGCGCCACCGTGACCCGCGGCGGCTAGCGAGCCCGCTCATGAGAGGATCGCACCGTGTCACGCCTGCTGATCGTGCATCACACCGCCTCCCCGACGCTGCGGGAGCTCTTCGAGTCGGTACGGCAGGGCGCCACCACGGACGAGGTCGAGGGCGTCGAAGTGGTCACCCGTGCCGCGCTGCGCGCCACCGCCGTGGACGTGTTCGAGGCCGACGGCGTCATCCTCGGCACACCGGTCAACATCGGCTACATGAGCGGAGCGCTCAAGCACTTCTTCGACACCGTCTACTACCCGTGTCTGGAGGAGACGCGGCGCCTGCCGTACGGGCTGTACGTGCACGGCAACAGCGACGCGACCGGCGCGGTCCGGGCGGTGGAGTCGATCACGACCGGGCTGGGCTGGCAGCGCGCCCATCCGCCGGTGGCGGTGACGGGCGCGCCGGGCAAGGACGACCTGGCGGCCTGCTGGGAGCTGGGCGCCACGCTCGCCGCGACGATCAGCCCTGCCTGACCGCGGGATCACCCCCGATCGCGGGATCGCCCTCGATCGCGGGATCGCCCTCGATCGCGGGATCGCCCTCGATCGCGGGATCGCCCTCGATCACGGGGTCGCCCTCGTTCGCATAGGGCGAGACGGACGCGGGCACGCCCTTGCACACCTCGCCCTGACTCTTGCGAGCGTGGTCGGGATCGAGGGTCCCGCAGTAGAGCACCGGGATGCCCTGGCGGCCAGGTCTCATGACGGCGATCACCTTGTCGTACGGCTCGTGACCGGCGCCGCGGAAGTCGATCAACCCGCTGGTTCCCTCCCACGCGTCGCGCAGGGTGGTGCCCTCCAGCCGCTGCTTGATCTCACCCCGGCCGGGCAGCTCGTCCTCGCGTGCCTCCTCGGCCGTCTCCGGCTCGAAGGCGTCGCTGATCGCCTGGTACATCAGGCTGATCGCGTCGTAGGTCAGGATGAGATTGTCCTCGGACATGTCGGTGAGCTGGTTGTCCAGCAGATGATTGGCGAATCTCGTGCGAGTCGGCCGCTCGCCGGACTTGCCGGGGAGCTCCCACAACCAGCGGCCCGCCAGCCCCAGGTAGTAGACGTCGACCTGCTTCATCGCGGCTATCGCCTCGCCGTGGTGCGGCATCACCCTGGCCACGTCGTCGGCCGCGATCACCTTCACCTTGCCGCATCTCCGGCCCTCGACGGCCGTGAGGAAGTCGACGAAGTCCACCGCCCGGCCGGCGTAGAAGATGACGTCGGGTTCCCGGCGGCAGGCCCCGGCGGCGGCAGGAGGCAGCCCCCCGTGCGCGGAGTACGGCAACTCGTCCACGATCTTGAAGATCGCCTGCTTCTGGAGCACGGCCTTGAAGTCGTCGGCCAGGTTGCCGGTGTAGTGATCCTTGCTCGTCCTGTCCTTGACGATGACGACCTTGATCCGCTTGCCGGCCGCGAACAACGACCTGGCGAAGCTCACACCCATCCACGCTTCGCGATGGCTGGTCGGCCCCACGTGGAAGTAGTACTGGGAGTGGTTCCCCGAGGCGATCGTCCCCATCGTGTCCGCCGTCGCCGTGCTCGACACCATCGGGATCTTCGCCTTGTGCAGCACCTCGATCGCCTCGCGAATGCCGCTCAGACTGCGCGGGAGCCCCACCACCCCCATGAGCTTCCGGTTGCCCTCGGCCATGGCGGCGATCTGTCTCGCCGCTTCGGGCGCCTTGCTGAAGTCGTCGCCTCCGTTGGCGACCAGGATGCGCAGCCGCGGTGAGCTGTGGACGTTGCTCTGCACGTACTCGGCCGCCGCCAGTTCCGACAGCCCGCTCACGACCCGGGGGTCGTCCGGATCGACGTTCCACGGCGAGTACTCGCCGAACAGCACCACGTCGACGTAGTTCCCCGACTTCTCGGCCTGCTGGTTGTTGACGTCGATCTTGCTGAGCCAAGCCCGGACGTCTCGGTTGAAGAGCCGCCCGTAGTTGAGCCGCTCCCAGTTGAGGATGCCGACGCACTCCCCTCCCTTCATCTCCGCCCAGTCCCGGCCACCGCACCGGTCCCACCACTGGAAACCGCCCCATCCGGGCAGCACCAGCAGGACCGCCAGGACCACCGACCAGTAGCCCACGGCACGCGAGCGCCGCGGGCGCCGCGGCTGGAACGCGGTGACCTCCGGCGGCCCGGGGGTGTCGATGCGCAGGCGCAGATCGGGCACCCGCCGCGCGGCCTCCGTCCGCCACCGCCTCACCGCCTCGGAGACCCGGCCGAGGCTCATCGGAGAACGCGGGGACCGGGGAGTGACGTCGGGCACGCTCGCCACCACGACCAGGGGAGGCAGCAGACCCGTCTCCTCGGTGGTCCGCTCCATCAGCCGCAGGAACCTGGCGTGCACGCCACCGGGATCGGTGACCTTGAGGACGAGCAGCGCGTAACATTCGCGCCCCCAGTTCGGCCACGGCAGGACACGCTTCTTGTAGGCCTCGCGCAGATCCCGCAGCAGCGCGTGCACCAGCAACTGCTCGGCCTCGGCGGCGTCCGCGTTCGCCACGCGCAGCGCGTACTGCGGCAACCGTTCGAACCGCCGCCGTGTGACGTACGGCTGCCTGCGGAAGGAGCGGTAGAAGAGTGACCCGGTGACCGACATCAGGCCCTGGAACACCGTGCCGACCAGCATCACCGCGAGGCCGACCGCCCACGGCACGAGGGCCACCAGGTTGTCCCACGGGATGAGGTCGGTCTTCGTGCCGGCCAGCCAGACCGCCAGCGTGCCGACGGGCACCCACGCCACCGCCGCCCGGAACGCGAAGTCGGCCGAGGTCCTGGTGCGGTGCTCGCTGCCGTACTTGCTGCGCTGCCAGCCCCTGAACCGGTGCTTGAACTCCCCGTAGCCGTTGTTCGTCCGGAAGCGCGGCGGCCAGTCCCCTTCGAAGCCCTCCGGCCGCCCGTGGCACTGCTCCCGCGCCCAGATCACGAACTGGGCGAGCGGAAAGCGCGGCGGCGGCAGCAGCGACCCGTTCACCGGCTTGCCCATCTCCGCGGCCAGCGCCTCGACCAGCTTCAACAGCCTCCGATGCGGGTCGCTCTCCGTGGCCCCGTCGTCTTCGGCACGGGCGAAGGGCACACCGTTCTGGAACGCTCCAACCAGCGTCTCGACGGCGACAGAAGCGTGCGAGCCGCCCGTGACGTACAGGATGGGAAGCGGCGGATCGGCACGCCAGAACGCAGGCCGGCGAATCAGCTGCTCCACAACGCCGCGCAGGTCGCTCACCCGAACCTCACTTCCCGAGGTGCTCTTCCGGCGACTCATCCTTTCCTAAGATCCGCGCCCGCGTCCGCCGGTTCTCCACGTCCGAGTCAAGACGCTGTCAAGAACCGAATCACTGATCTTCCCCCTCGTCCCGCTCCCTCAAAGCCACGAACCCCCCGCGCGCCCCGCCGCTCCCGGCCACCGCGCTCCAGTCACGAGCCTGCTCCCGCGAGCCCGCAACCACCACCACAGCGCCCCCGGCCCGATCCACCGCCCTCAACCAGCCGAACCGCTCTTCCACCTCATCGGGAGAGACCAGCCCATCGACCAGGAACCCGGCATCACCAGGCCCGTCCACGACCGAGAAGGCAAGTGCCGTCAGAAGCTGCCAGCCGACACACACGGAGGGCTCACCCGAGCGAAGCTCGAGCTCGGGAAGCTGCTCGACCGGCTCGGCCGAGACGAGAGCCAGCGTCGGCACAGGCCCGGTCAGGTGGATCGCATTCTCGCGGGAGACGTGGGACGGCATCCGGCGAGTATGCCACCCCGCCGACCCCCTGACCTCTGTTTTCGCCGGGGCCCGCGGACGCCGTGCCCGCCGCCCTCGCCCTACTACTCCTCCACACCGACCCTGGCGGCTCCCCGACGACGCCGGGCAAGCGCTGTCATGCGCGGCCCACAACGGGGAATCGCTCCTCAACAGCAATTAGCGCGTCCACGATCGGCGGAAGGTCCGTCTGGTCCAAATCCTTGATCATGAAGTGAAGGATGTTCCCCATCCCAGGATCATCACCCAGAGTCCCTAACACCGACAGAGAACCTGTGGGATGGCATTCGATGGTGAGCTCAATCCAATTCTCCATCGACGACAAGGTGGCGCTTCCCTGGACCTCTGTGTAGACACGCTCCAACGCCACTCGGAAGTCGCGAAGCTCATCGATCCGGAGCCCCGCGTTGATCCTGGCGGCGAACCCGCCGACCCGCGCACGAACAGGAGAGGTCAACCAGTTCCCATCCCAGAAATCGGTGGAGCCAGGGTGCATGCGACCGCGAACCTCGATAAGCACACGATCGGACTGTCCGCCTCGGCCGACGACAATCTCCACAGGATCCATGCGGCCATTCTCTCGGAGGAGTCGCTCGGTGAGCCACGCCGAGGGACGAAGCGCGGTCACGGCTGACTTGCCATCAATCGCTCGCCAAGCGCAGCATCTCGCGGGTGGCCTCCCGCAGGGGCGGCCAATCGTTGCCGAATGCCAGGCCGACGTGATGATAGGCGTCGAAACCCATGAGGCGGCTCCCCGGCCCGCGCGCCGCGATGTCGAGACCGATACCGGCCTGCATCTTGAGCCACGCGCAATTCTCCTCCATCGGCACGTCTTCATCTTCATCTTCATCTTCATCTTCGTTCAGAGTGCCGTAGTGCTCTCCAGCCGGTGGCACCACGAGCTGTTCCCGAAACTCCACAACTCGTTCATTAGCCGAACCTACGCGGTCGACCAACATGAGATGTTCGTCAAATGATCCGTGTCGGCCGGATCCATCACCTGAAACCTCGTGTTCAGTGCCACCACTCACAAGCATCCCGACATCTGCATCCGAGACAGCTGTTCGTGTCATGCGGACGACGACAGTCCATCAGGACGCCACCCGCAATCCCGGCCCCTGTTGAAACCGACGATGGTGGGATGACACCTCGCCCCAGGCTGGCGAACCATCGTCCATGACGTGCCGCTCCCATCACGACCAGTTGAGTAGTGCACTTCGGTTGCGCCCGCATCTTTCCAGAGCAACGCAAGCATGGATAGATTCCGCGGGTGGCGATGCAGCCCCTGCAATCCTCCACAGACGCCTTCAAGCGAGCCACTATGCTCCGGCATCGTGACAGCGCTCGCCATCATGATTCTCTTCGGTGCAACAGGCGAGATCGGGCCCATACGCTGCGGCGCATCTCTGAACAGCATCGCCAAGACCCTCGGCCCGCCATGGGACATCGGCCGTGTCAGCCGGCGGAAAAGGTGGCCCCACCTCTTCTCATACGGACACGTCGAACTCTGCGTCTGCCACTGCCGCACCGTGACGATGGTCAGCGTCCAAGCTCGACACGACCCCGTTGAGCTCCCTGAGCCAGAAACGAACGTACTCACCGCCTATTCCTCTCAGATGACCATGAGGCAGATCACGGCATCACTGGACAAGGCATGCTGCCGTTGGCGAACAGACCCGAATAGCTCACCCGACAGGCGTGAGCTATACACCGAACCGGCAAGGGTCGGCTTCGTGTTCCGCAGCACCGGCCACGCCCCCGAACCCCTCCTGGAACAGGCAGGCCTCTGGATCAACGAGCACGAGTGCGCTCCCCTCCCACACGGTCTCGCCGACGACGGCCTCGGCACATAACGAGCGGGTGGTTCCACGTAGTTCATTGCGGATCCGCGGTTGCGGGAAATTCATGCTGAGCAGCTTCGAATGGCCTGCCCCAACACCGAAAGCAGCTATGTCTGATCCGGATGCTGTCTGTGCCCGTAGGCGTCATGAACCTGGCCGAGAAGCCGCACAAAACGCTCCCGCTCCACTGGCGTCAGGGCAGCGAACGGTACAGCGGCGAGTTCATCCGTTCGCCGCTCCGCACTGGCGAGGGCCATGGGGTCAGTCTCCGGCGCCGACGGCCACGGTCCATCCCATCCATTCGCCCTCGCCTTGTCGACTCCAGGCCCGGCGAGGATGGCTCTGAGCGGCGTAAGGCCATGCTCATGGACGGCGATCAGATGAGAGGCGCCCCGATATTCGCGCAACCGCAGCAATGCGAGAGCGACCCGGGACGCCGGATCCTCATCGGCCACCACAAGCGATCGCCATGCCGCGAAGAGCGGGCGGCCGACTGGCTCGGCTGCCTCCGCCACCCGTTCGGCCAGATCGGCCAACTGACCG
Organism: Nonomuraea thailandensis; assembly: GCF_024172165.1. Lineage (GTDB taxonomy): Bacteria > Actinomycetota > Actinomycetes > Streptosporangiales > Streptosporangiaceae > Nonomuraea > Nonomuraea thailandensis. Next base: position 9,260,656 of record NZ_JAMZEB010000002.1, read on the forward strand.
AGCTCCGGAAGGTCACCGTAAGTGGTGCGTGCCCAGTACGTGCACTCCTCCACGTCCACCTCAACGATGCTTCTGAGCGGAACCACGGCCCGTGCGGTGTCCCACGCGTCACGAACCAGGTCCGGCGAGAAGAACCCGCACGCCGCCGCCACCACCTCGGCGTCCACATCACCGAGCACCCCCGCGCGTCCACCGAAGTAGAACGGCCAGCGCGAAAGCCTTAAGCCTTCCCCACGAGCCCCGAAGCGCTCAGTCTCGCCGAATGCGGCACCCACCTTGATCACGATCCGCTTCGTACGCCGCACCACATCCTCGGGCGTCACCTTGCGCTCCCTTCTCGGCGATCGTGCCGGGACGAACGCTCCGCCGATCTTCCACCACCGTCACGGGCGCCTGCTCAGCACCCGCAACCGCCGTCATCTGTGATGGCGCGGAGACTCGCGAGATTTCGCTGACAGTTTTCGACCAACGGTTCACCCACATCTACACCCACGGCGACGGCATCGTGCTGGCCGCTGCACGCTGTGCGCGCGTAGACATCGACGTCGAGCGCTACCAGGAGCCCATCCCGGAGGACGAGCTACACCTCACGAAAAGCGTCCGGGTCATCGATGAAGGCGGCCATACCCTGTCGGCCTTCTACGCAACAACGGCGGCCACCCCTGGATGGCGCCGCCCCACACCTCGGACGCCTTCTGGTACGACTGCTACGCGCTGAACGTCGGAAACGAAGTGGTCCATGCCTGCCCCTACCCCGACTTCCCCCTGATCGAGGTCGATGGTCACGGCGTCCGCAGCATCACCCCGAACGCCATCACAAGCAGCGACGGCCTGGCCGTCTCCGGCGACGAGCTCGCCTTCCTCGATCAACACCGAGCGGCCGGCGGGTTCCGCTGGGAGCTCCGCAGAGGCCGCCGACAGAACGGCACCATCACCGAGTCGCACCGGCTGAACCTGCTCCTTCCCCACGACCGACACCCGACCGGCTGGGCCCGAGGAAAGATCGGCAGAGACGGCACGCTGTGGCTGCACGAGCACGGAGACCCGCGCCACTGGTACCGCTATGAGATGAACTCCTAGCCCAGGCTCGCCGGCGACGCAAGAAAGCCCCTGACGGCGTAACGCCTGTTCAGGGGCCTTCTGGATGCAGAGCCGACGAGGGGAATCGAACCCCTGACCTTCTGTTTACAAGACAGATGCTCTGCCGATTGAGCTACGTCGGCACGGCCTACCAGTGTAGACGCTAGAGACGCCTGTGACGAGCGACTTCATACAGCGCCACCCCAGCCGCCACCCCCGCGTTGAGCGACTCCGCAGCCGCCTGCATCGGGATCCGCGTGACGACGTCACAGTGCTCCCGCACCAGCCGCGACAGCCCCTTGCCCTCGGAGCCCACGACGACCACCAGCGGCTCGGTCAGCAGGTCGACGTCGCCGATGTCGGTTTCGCCGGCGCCGTCGAGGCCGATGACGAAGAGGCCGGACTCGCGGTATTCGCGCAGGGCGGCCGTCAGGTTGGCGGCGCGGGCGACGCGGAGGTTGGCGAGGGTGCCCGCCGAGGTCTTCCAGGCGCCGCCCGTGACGCCGGCCGAGCGGCGGGACGGGATGAGCAGGCCGTGGGCGCCGAAGGCGGTGGCGGAGCGGGCGATGGCGCCCAGGTTGCGGGGGTCGGTGACCGAGTCGAGGGCGACGATCAGCGGTACCTCGGCGGCGTCCTGGGCGAGCTCGACCAGCTCCGACGGGTGGGCGTAGTCGTATGCCGGGATCTGCAGGGCGATGCCCTGGTGCACGCCGCCCTCCGTCAGGCGGTCGAGCTTGTCGCGGCTGACCTCCAGGAGGGCGATGCCGCGCTCAGCCGCGATCTTGATGGAGTCGCGTACGCGGTCGTCGTTGTCGATGCGCTGGGCGACGTAGAGGGCGCTGGCCGGCACGCCTGCCTGCAGGGCCTCCAGCACCGGGTTGCGGCCGCCGACGTAGTCGGGGGCGTCTTCCGAGCGGCGCTGCTGCCTGGCGGGCGCGGCGCGGCGGGTGCCGTCGCGGTCCTCGCGGGCGATGCGCTCGGTGCGTGCCTTGTCCTTGTACCAGTGGCGCATCTCGGCGGGCGGGGTCGCGCCCTTGCCCTCGAGCGACCGGCGGCCCTGACCTCCGGTGCCTTTGGACGGGCCCTTTTTCTTCGCGGGCCTGCCCGAAGCCCTACCGCCTGCTGCCATGGAATCAAGGGTACTCGGGCTGTTGGCGAGCCCGAGCCACCAGACGCCCCCGCCCTAACGGCTCAGCTCCCAGCGCGCCCCGTTCGGCGTGTCCTCCACGGTGATGCCGGCGGCGGCGAGCTGGTTCCTGATGGCGTCGGCGGCGGCGTAGTCCTTGCGCTCCCTGGCCGCCTTGCGCTGCTCCAGCGCCACCGCCACCAGCGCGTCCACGACGGGCGTCAGGTCGGACCCGGCGCCGCGCCACTGCGGCGAGCGCGGGTCGAGGCCGAGCACGTCGAGCATGTTCTGGGTCTCGGCCAGCAGCCGCGCCACGGCCTCCTTGTCGCCGCGCGACAGCGCCACGTTGCCCTCGCGCACCACCTCGTGCACCACGGCCAGCGCCTGGGGCGTGCCCAGGTCGTCGTCGAGCGCGTCGGCGAACGCCTGCGGCAGCGGCGCGTCGGCGTCGACGTCGTGGATGACCTCGGCGGCGCGCGTGACGAAGCCCTCGATCCGCTGGTACGCGGCCGCGGCCTCCAGCAGCGCCTCCTCGGAGTAGTCGATCGAGGAGCGGTAGTGCGGGCCCGCCAGGTAGTAGCGCAGCTCCACGGGCCGGACCTTCTGCACCATCTCGGGGATCAGCAGCGAGTTGCCGAGCGACTTGCTCATCTTCTCGGCGCCGATCTTGAGCATGCCGTTGTGCATCCAGTTGCGGGCGAAGCCGTCGCCCGCGGCCTGCGACTGGGCGATCTCGTTCTCGTGGTGCGGGAAGATCAGGTCGATGCCGCCGCCGTGGATGTCGAACGTCGGCCCCAGGTACTTCGTCGCCATCGCCGAGCACTCCAGGTGCCAGCCGGGCCGCCCGGGGCCCCACGGCGTCGGCCACGTCGGCTCGCCCGGCTTCTCGCCCTTCCACAGGGCGAAGTCGCGCGGGTCGCGCTTGCAGGACTCGTCGTCGGTGTCTGCCGCGGCCCGCATGTTGTCCAGCTTCTGGTTGGACAGGGAGCCGTAGCGGTCGGCGTAGGACCGCACGTCGAAGTAGACGTCACCGCCCGAGGCGTACGCGTGGCCGCGCTCGATCAGCCGCTCCATCAGCGTGATCATCTCGGGCACGTGCCCGGTGGCGCGCGGCTCGACGGTCGGCGGCAGGCAGCCGAGCGTGTCGTAGGCCCAGGTGAAGGCCCGCTGGTTGCGCTCGGCCACGACGAACCAGGGCACGCTCTCCTCGGCCGACACCCTGATGATCTTGTCATCGATGTCGGTGACGTTGCGGCAGAACGCCACGTCGTAGCCGGAGCGCATCAGCCAGCGTCTGAGGACGTCGAAGTTCACACCCGAGCGGATGTGCCCGATATGCGGCGGAGCCTGCACGGTGGCCCCACACAGATAAATCGACGCCCGGCCGGCTTCGACCGGAACGAATTCACGAATGGCGCGCGTGCTCGTGTCGTAGATGTGCAGGCTCACAAAGGCAAGGCTAACGCCTCAGGGCGGTCAGCACGCCGATAAATCAACCCCGCAAGATGACCTTGTCGGCAGAGAGCCGTACGATAAGCCGCTCGGTGCCCGGTTTGTCCTCCCAGGACGTGCCCTGGTACTTCTGCGACAGCTCCTCGATGAGCGCTCCCTCGGGATCGGGTGTCATGGTCACCCGCCCGCGGACCTCCACGTACCGGTACGGATCGTCGGGGTCGATGACCAGCAGGCTGGCCCGCGGGTCGCGCTCGAAGTTGCGCGGCTTCCTGCGTCCCTTCACGGTCGAGAAGAGGATGTCGTCGCCGTCGGTGCGCACCCACACGACCGACGACTGCGGCCCTCCGTCGGGATTGAGGCTCGTCACCGTCGCGTAATTCGGCGCGTCCAGGAGTATCCGGACATCTTCCGTCAGCACTGCCATGCGCGGCTCTCCCTTGATCGGTCTTGACCATCATTGTTCTGTAGGCTCGACACCGCCATGGACGTGACTCCCCCCTCTACGCTCCGCCGCCTGGGCATCGCCCTGGCCGGGCTCGCGGTCGCCGCCCTCGCCGGGGCCGCGTGCGCGCTGTCCTTCGACGACCTGCGCACGCTCGCCGTCACCGGCGAGGCCAGGCCCGACCTCGCCTTCCTCTATCCGGCGGCCTTCGACGCGCTCCTGCTGATCGCGCTGATCGCCGTGCTGCTGCTGCGCCCCGCCAGGATGCTGGTGCGCGTGCAGGCGGCGTTCGTGCTGGTGCTGCTGATCGTGGCGGCCGCGGCGGTGAACGTGGCCACGGCGGTGCGGTTCCAGTTCGGCGTGCGGGAGACGGCCGTGGGCGTGGCCCTGGCGCCGTGGATCATGCTGGCGCTGGCGCTGTGGCTGTGGCTGCTGCTGATCAAGCACGTGCGCGGCCCCGAACGCCACGCGCAGGAGGACCGTACGGCGGAGCGCGACATCGTGCCGTTCCACCGCCCCGAGACGGCTCCCCCGCTGGCCACGGACACGCCCCCGCCCGTGCTGGAGCCCACCCCGGTGGTCGGCCCCACCCCCGCCCCCGAGACGCCGCCGGTCTCGGCTCAGGTGTCCGAGTGGCCGATGCAGGAGAAGGACCTCGCCCCCGAGCCCGCCCCCGGACCTGTCTCCGGGTCCGCGCCCGAGCCCGCCCCCGAGCCGGAATTAGAGCCCGAGCCGGAGACGCGCCCCGTCCGCTGGGGCGACCGTGTCAAGCCCTCCGACGTCCTGGTCCACCCTCGCCCGGAGGACGACGAGGACGCCGACACCCAGCCGCACCCCGTCTTCGAGGACGACGCCCCCGACCCCGTGCACGGCCCGGAGAGCGCCGACGAGGGCGAGCGCCCGGACGAGATGGAGGACACCGCCCCGCACCCGGTGGTCCACGACGACACGCCGGCCCCGTCGGGGCGCCTGCGCGCCACCCCGCGCCCGCCCGACGACTGATCCGGACATGGGCGGGCCCGCCCGGGAGAGATCCCGGGCGGGCCGATGTATCCCGCTTGGAGCCGGCGTCAGACGCGATGACCGCGCTTGAGGCCGGCGACCAGGCCGACACCGACGATCGCGAGCACCACCTGCATCACCAGTTCGATCCAGTCGATGCCGGGTGTCGTCTCCACGCCCAGCACCTGGGCGAGCAGCGTACCCACCAGGGCCGCCACGATGCCGACGACGATGGTGAGGATCCACCCGATGGCCTGCCTGCCGGGAAGCAGCAGACGACCGATTGCGCCAATCACGGCGCCAATCACGATGGCGCCAAGGATGGATTCGATGGTCATGACATGAAACCTCCCCGTGAGGGTGAGCGGTTCACTCTCACGGGAAGGTCGCTACCCGATCTACGGCGATTATGCATGCCGTAAAGAAGGGCCAGGTCAGGTCATGGTTCTGCCAGTACGGCCACCGCCGCGCCCCATGCCCATGCGGGTCACAAGCAGCACACCGATGACGGCCAGAGCGAGCTGGAGTATGTGCTCGATCCAGTCGATCCCTTTCGTGTCGGCCCAGCCGAACGCGTGCGCGATCAGTGTGCCGACCAGGGCGGCCACGATGCCGACGATGAGGGTCAGGCCGATGGACATGTTCTGCCTGCCGGGCACCAGCAGCCTGGCCAGCGCACCGACGATGGCGCCGATGACTACTGCGGAAACAATCGCGCCGATCATGTGTAGCTCCCCCCGAGACGTTCACATGTCTTGACGGGACACATACCCCCTGAGCAGGCAAACTACCCATGAGAAGACGGCGGTCCGTACCGCGCCAGTGACGAACCGCCGCCTCCGAATCAGGCGGGCTAGGCGACGACCCGCCAGGACACCCTCACGCGTCCCTACATATGACGCCGGGCGCTCAGGAAAGGTTGACGACCAGCGCCGTCGCGATGGCCGCCACGCCCTCTCCACGCCCCGTCAGGCCCAGCCCGTCGGTGGTGGTGGCGGAGACGCTCACAGGGGCCCCTACGGCCGCACTGAGGGCCTTCTCGGCCTCCTCACGGCGCGGGGCCAGCTTGGGCCGGTTACCGACCACCTGGACCGCCACGTTGCCGATCTCGAAACCGGCGGCGCGTACCTGGCGGGCGGTCTCCTCCAGCAGGGCGGCACCCGAGGCGCCCGCCCAGCGCGGGTCGGCCGTGCCGAACAGCCGGCCCAGATCGCCCAGCCCGGCCGCCGACAGCAGCGCGTCGCAGGCGGCGTGGGCGGCGGCGTCGCCGTCGGAGTGGCCTTCGAGGCCGACCTCGCCCGGCCAGCGCAGGCCCGCGAGGTTGAGCTCGCGGGCTGCGTCATCCGATGAGAACGGGTGGACGTCGACACCGACGCCCACCCGTGGAAGATTCGTGTTCAGGAGTTGAGAACCTCGTCGAGCAGGGCCTCAGCCTTGTCCTCATTGGTCTTCTCGGCAAGGGCCAACTCGCTGACAAGGATCTGACGAGCCTTGGCGAGCATGCGCTTCTCACCCGCGGACAGGCCGCGCTCGCGGTCCCTCCGCCACAGGTCCCGAACCACCTCGGCGACCTTGTTCACATCGCCGGAGGCGAGCTTCTCGAGATTGGCCTTGTAGCGACGAGACCAGTTGGTCGGCTCCTCGGTGTGCGGCATCCGAAGGACATCGAAAACCCGCTCAAGGCCTTCCTGACCGACAACATCGCGCACGCCGACGAGTTCTGCGTTTTCAGCTGGCACCTGGACGGTAAGGTCGCCCTTGTCGACCTTGAGCACCAGGTAGGTCTTTTCCTCACCCTTGATGGATCGCGTCGTGATTGCTTCGATCCGAGCAGCCCCATGGTGGGGGTAGACGACAGTGTCGCCGACCTGGAAAGTCATGTGACAAGTACCCCTTCCGCTGTACTCCAGAGTACCACGCATCCACAGCCTCCCGGAACAGTGAAATCCTCATAACTGCAGGTCAAGGCCGCATATTGGGGCTTGACAAGCGCTCAACTCTATGAATCGCATTTCCGGACATAGCGAATGACCTGCGGGGGTGTGGATATGACCTTGCATTGGGGTGGATATGGTGGGCGCTGCACATCACGCACGCGCGACACCTGCGCAAGACCAAGGAGTACCCGCCCGTGACCAGCCGTCGCTGGATTGCCGTAGCCGCCGCGTTCTTGGCAGCCCCCGCGCTCGCGGGCTGTGCGGCCGGATTCGACGCCACCACCAACCAGCCCTACGCACCCGCCGAAGCGCAAGTGCTGATCGATAAGGACGCGTACGGCAAGAGCGGCATTCACATCCCGCAGGCGTTCATCCTCGGGCCCGACTCCGGGGCCCAGATCCCGTGGCGCGGCTCCGCCCCCATCTACCTCAACATCCTGAACACCGCCGGCGCCCCCGACACCCTCCAGGCGGTCTCGGCCGGCCAGATGGGCTCGGTGAAGGTCACCGCCCCGATCCAGCTCCCGAGCAACACGCTCGTCAACACCGGCAAGCCCACCCCGCAGATCATGCTGGAGGCGATCCCCAGGAGCCTCAGGGGCGGCGAGTCCATCAAGCTGGACCTCCAGTTCGCCAACGCCGGGATCGTGTCCATGAACGTGCCTGTGGTGACGCGCAGCCGCGAATACAAGGACTACCCGCCGGCCCCCGGCGCCACCGCGGCTCCCACGCCCACCCCGACCCCGTCCGCCACCGCGGCCGAAGAGGGTCACTGATCGCACGAAGAACCCCGGTACCGCGGCGCGGTACCGGGGTTCTTCCGTGTTCGCCTACTCCTCGACGGCGTCGAACTTGTAGCCCAGGCCGCGCACGGTCAGGATGCAGCGCGGGTTCGACGGGTCCGACTCGATCTTCGCGCGCAGGCGCTTGACGTGCACGTCCAGCGTCTTGGTGTCGCCCACGTAGTCGGCGCCCCAGACCCGGTCGATGAGCTGGCCCCTGGTCAGCACCCGCCCCGCGTTGCGCAGCAGCACCTCCAGCAGCTCGAACTCCTTCAGCGGGAGCTGCACCTGCTCGCCCCGCACGGCCACGACGTGCCGGTCGACGTCCATGCGCACCGGGCCGACGGCCAGCACGGCCGTCTCCAGCTCCTCCACCACGTCGCCCTGGCGGCGGAGCACCGCGCGGATGCGGGCCACCAGCTCGCGCGAGGAGAACGGCTTGGTGACGTAGTCGTCGGCGCCCAGCTCCAGGCCCACGACCTTGTCGATCTCGCTGTCCTTGGCCGTCAGCATGATCACCGGCACCTTGGAGCGCTGCCGCAGCGAGCGGCACACCTCCGTGCCGGGCAGGCCGGGCAGCATCAGGTCGAGCAGCACCAGGTCGGCGCCGTTGCGGTCGAAGGTCTCCAGCGCCTCGGGCCCGGTCGCCGCGACGGACACCTCGAAGCCCTCCTTGCGCAGCATGTAGGACAGGGCGTCCGAGAAGGACTCCTCGTCCTCCACGACGAGTACTCGGGTCATTTGGCTGCCTCCAGGGGAATCGAGGGTGGTACTGCCACCGCCGTGCCGCCGAAGGCGGGCAGGCGGAGGGTGAAGGTGGAGCCGGACCCTTCCTTGCTCCAGACGGACACCTCGCCGGCGTGCGCGGCGGCGACGTGCTTGACGATGGCGAGGCCGAGGCCGGTGCCGCCGGTGGCGCGCGACCTGGCCGCGTCCACGCGGAAGAAGCGCTCGAAGATGCGCTCCAGCGCCTCCTCGGGGATGCCGATGCCCTGGTCGCTGACGCTGATCTCGACGGAGTCGCCCGCGGGCCGCACGCTGACGACGACCCTCGTGTGGTCGGGGCTGTAGGCGACGGCGTTGTCGATCAGGTTGCGCAGGGCGGTGACGAGCAGGTCGTCGTCGCCCCAGATGCGCAGGCCCTCGGTGCCGCCGGTGACGAGTGCGATGTCCTTGGCCGAGGCCCTGGTGTTGCAGTACTCGATGGCGCCGTGGATCGCTTCGTCGATCGAGACCTGACCCGGCGTCGGGATGGGCTCGGCGCCCTGGATCCGGCTGAGCGTGATCAGGTCCTGGATGAGGTAGTTGAGCCGGGCGGCCTCGTGCTGCATGCGCCCGGCGAAGCGGCTGACCGCCTCGGGGTCGTCGGCGGCGTCCTGGATGGTCTCGGCCAGCAGGCTCATGGCGCCCACCGGGGTCTTCAGCTCGTGGCTGACGTTGGCGACGAAGTCGCGGCGCACGGCCTCGACCCGGCGCCGCTCGGTCTGGTCCTCCGCCAGCACGAGCACCTGGCCGTAGGAGCCGAGCGGTGCCACGCGGACGGCGAAGTTGGTGGTCTCCTGGCCGAACTTGTGGCCGGCGACGTCGATCTCGCTCTCGCGGATCTCGCCGTCGCGGCGTACCTGCCTCGCCAGGGCGAGCAGCTCCGCGGCCATCAGGCGGTCGCCCTTGACCAGCCCGAACGCCCGTGCGGCCGAGCTGGCGCGCAGGACGCGGTCGTGGGCGTCAAGGACCACGGCGGACGACGGCAGCACGGCCAGCACCGACGCGACGCCCTGCGGCAGCGCGGCGCCGGTCTCCACGCCGTCCGCCGCGGCGGCACGGCTCGGGGCCTCGATCTGATTGCGATAGAACAGGACTGCCAGCGCGCCCACCACGAACCCGGCCAGGGCCGCGAAGCTCATGGCCATCTCACTCATGCCTCCGATGGTAGGTGGCGTTTTCGCAGGGACAGACCCCCTCATCAGGGGATGAACGGCCCTTTCCTGGAAAGTTCATCTTGCTGTAGGGGTTCGTTCATCGAGCGGGTCGTACGGTGACGACATGCGCGACGCGTACCATGAAGAACTTGATGCACTGACAGACAAGCTGGTCGAAATGACCCGCCTTGTCCGCTCGGCGATATCCCGTGCCACCACGGCCCTTCTCGATGCCGACCTCCAGCTCGCTGAGAGCGTCATCTCCCGCGACGAGGAGGTGAACGCGGTCTTCGCCGACATCGAGACGTCGATCTTCGAGCTGATGGCGCGCCAGCAGCCGGTCGCGGTGGACCTGAGAATGGTCATCACGGCGCTGCGCATGGGCACCGACCTGGAGCGCATGGGCGACCTCGCGGTGCACGTCGCCAAGGTGGCCCGCCTGCGGCACCCCGACTCCGCCATCCCGCCGGCGCTGCGCTCCACCATCCTGGAGATGGGCCAGATCGCCGAGAACCTGGTCACCAAGGCCGGGAGCTGCGTGGCGTCGCGGGACGTGGACTCGGCGATGGAGCTGGAACAGGACGACGACGCGATGGACCGGCTGCATCGCAAACTGTTCAAGAACATCCTGGCCAAGGACTGGCAGCACGGGGTGGAGCCGGCGATCGACATCACGTTGGTCGGGCGTTACTACGAGCGGTACGCGGATCATGCGGTACGGGTGGCGCAGGACGTGGTCTACCTGGTCACCGGCGCCCGCCCGAGCTGACGGCCGGTGACCGGGATGTGAGCTGGGCGGAAGGGCACCCTCCGCCCAGCACTCCAACCGGTCTGCCCGAAGGAGATGCTAGAGCCACGCCCGCGCCCTGCGCGCACACGCGGCGCGGGCATGGGCGTTATGCGGCGCTTAATTCCCGGCTGGCGGCCAGCTTTCCCAGCGGGGCGGCGGCGCGTTCATCGCATCCCTGTACTGCTCCGCCCGGCCCTGACAATCGGGGCAGAGAGGTTCATCGGTGGACCGGGCCACCGCTTCCGGTCCGGCCGGCCGCATGGTGCCCAGAACGCTGAAGCCCGGCGGAATCCCGGTTTGCGGGTCGATCAGAAAAGTAATGACCTCTCTCGGGTCGTAGGTGAATTCGCGCTTACAGACGAAACAACGGCCTGTCGCCATCTCGCGTTCTTCTGACATGAATTCTCCTCCGGACGGCGCCTGTGGAGCCCTGACCTCAGTATCGGTCAGGAATCGAGAAGCAGCGGCCCGCGAGCCGCCCCTAGCGTGGCTCCCATGGACATCTCCATCCACTCGAGCTTCCTGCCGCACGACGACCCGGACGCCTCCCTGGCCTTCTACCGCGACGTTCTCGGCTTCGAGATCCGCGACGACGTCGGGTACGACGGGATGCGCTGGATCACCGTCGGCCCGGCGGGTCAGCCCGGCACGTCCATCGTCCTGCAGCCGCCCGCGGCCGACCCCGGCGTCACCGAGGCCGAGCGCCACACCATCGCCGAGATGATGGCCAAGGGCACCTACGCCGGCATCCTCCTGGCCACCGCCGACCTCGACGGCCTGTTCGAGCGGCTGCAGGCGGGCGACGCCGAGATCGTGCAGGAGCCGATCGAGCAGCCGTTCGGGGTCCGCGACTGCGCCGTGCGCGATCCCGCCGGCAACCTCATCCGCATCCAGGAAGTCCGCTGAGGAGGTCTTTCCCATGAACTCCGGCAAGTGGATCCGGCAGAGTCACCGCTGGCTGTCCATCGCCTTCACCACGACCGTGCTCGTCGCCATCGTCGCCGTCTCGCAGGAGAATCCCGCCATGTGGGTGTTCTACCTGCCGTTGTTCCCGCTCGTGCTGCAGTTTCTGACCGGGCTGTACCTGTTCGTGCTGCCGTACACCGCCAAGGGGCGCGGCGGACGGCGGGTCACCTGAGCGCCCGCCACGGCGCGAACGCGTGCGGGACGCCGCTGAGAGCGGGGGCGAGCTCGGGGTGGTGGCGCAGCAGGACCTCGGTCATGCCGGTCCTGTCGATCCAGTCCAGCCCCTCGGGGCTGTAGACCCCGGGCGTGTACAGGTCGGTGAAGAACGGGTCGCTCTTGAGCCGGCGGGACGCCATGAGCACGAACACCCGGAACGCGGTGTCGGACATCGCGAACCCGGGCGGCTTGGGCTCGGCGAGCAGCCCCACGGTGACGTCGACCCGTTCGGGGTCGCCCTCGTAGACCTCCTCGAGCTCCCGTGACCACCCGGGGTCGCCGGTCATCCGCGCGAACTCGGTCACCGGCGCCTTGCGCAGCATGCGGCGGAAGTCGTTGTAACGGGGCACCCCGCGTTCGCGGTCGCGCAGGATGTCGAGGGTGCCCACGTCGATGCGCTCGCCGCTGACGCGCACCAGGTCGCGCAGGGCGTCGGGATGGTTGTGCAGGCTCAGCGCCCCGGGGTGCATGACGCCGAAGGAGTAGAGCCAGTCGGACATGCCGTGCCTGTCGACGGCGGCGCGGGTGTGCTGCCCCTGGATCGGGAGCAGCTCCTCGGTGGTGATCAGGCTGCCGTCGCGGTGGGAGCGGACCGGGTAGTCGTCGCGGATCAGCGGATGGAACCGGTAGGAGGCGACGAACTCCTCCGTCATCGAGTACGGCGCGGCGTGGTGCTCCATGGGCGAGCCGAGGATGCCGGAGATCATCTCGCCCCGCCCCACGCGGCCGTGACGGCGGCGGAAGCCGGGCCCCAGCAGCCCTGCCCAGTTGGTGTTCATGCCCAGGCTCACGGCCCGGTTGTCGAGGATGCCGGGCGTCCACTCCACGGTGTGGATCTTGGCCATGACGGCGACGTTGACCAGGCGGGCGGTCTGGAAGAGCCGCTCGTCGTCCCACGACGGGTACGCCTCGCGCAGCATGCCGCAGATGGCGTTGTGCTCCTTGACGAACAGGGTGTGCATCAGCGCCAGGCCGACCCAGTAGTTGTCGTTGAACCCGGTCAGGTCGATCCCGGCCAGCCCCGGGGCGGTCTCATCCGGCAGCCGCCCGCCCTGGAGGGTCATCGTGCCGTCCTCGCCGGTGCGCAGCGAGCGGCAGCGGCTTTCGGAGCTGCCGTAGAGCTGCGAGCCGTCCCACCAGTGGGTCACCGTGTTCGCGTAGGTGGGCGGGGTGCCGGGCACGGTGCGCGGCGTGGGGTCGGGGCGGCTGCGGCGTACGCGCATCACCCGCTCGTACCACTGGTCGCCGTCGGCGATCGGCACCTCGATGGGGTCGGCCAGGCGGTTGTCGCCGTGGCTGAACCAGTCGTGGTTCTGGAACTGGATCCAGGCGGCGGCCAGCATGTTTAGCGAAGTGGCGGGGATGAGCTCGCGCCTGGTCAGCAGCCGGTTGCTCACCTCGCGGGGGCTGGGCGACAGCAGCCTTTCCCGCGGGCCCGGATGGGTGAGGCCGAGGGGCGCGTTGCGGTCGAAGCGGGTGCCGGCCCGGCCCATGTCCGCGTCGGCGGGGTCGTAGCCGGAGCCGTCGTAGCTGCGGTGGCGCGGCCTTGGCCGGGACGGGGTGGGGGCCCGCTCGCCGCCGACCGGGCGGGTGTCGTGCAGGTTGTGCCGGCGCAGGGCGGCCCGCATCCTGGCCAGCGCCAGGAGTTGCAGCAGGAACGGTCGTTCGTACCACTCTTTGACGATCTTCGTCCAGAACATGGCCGGTCACCGCCTTTCAGCTCTTCACTTATAGTAATCATTTAACTACTACTTGTGGTATCCCCAAGGTGTGGAGGGCTTGTGATGGGACGACAGACCTCCGAGACGCCGCGCGCGACCGGGCTGGAGAGCCTGGCGTTCGCCTTGCTCTACTCCCTGCCGGAGTTCGCCCGCGGCATCGTCGTCCCCCGGCCCTCGATGACCCGGCTGCTCGCCCGGCTCGACACGCAGGCCGCGGCGCAGCGCTTCTGCCTGCGGCTGCGCGTGCGCTACGGCGGCCGCTCGCTCTACGTGCGGGGCCCGCGCGGCAAGGTGCTGCTGCTCCTGTCGCAGGGCGACGTCGAACGGGTGCTGGCCGGCAGCGACTCGGTCTTCTCCCTGCGCACGGAGGAGAAGTGGCACGGGTTCTCGCCCTTCCAGCCGGACAGCCTGCTGCTGTCCCAGGGGGAGCAGCGTGGCGACCGGCGCCGGTTCAACGAGGCCGTGCTGGGCGGGGCGGCGCACGTGCTGGCCCGGCGGATCGACCAGGTGATGACGGAGGAGCTCGACGGGATCCTCGGCCGCCGCCAGGCCCCGGTGGACTGGGAGCGGCTGCGCGGCGGCTACGACCGGGCGACGCTGAGGCTGGTGCTCGGCGACGCGGCCCGCGACGACGTACAGGTCCTGTCGACCCTGAACGCGCTGCGCCACCAGGGCAACTGGCTGGGTCTGGGGCCCCGGCGCCGCGGCCGGGCGCGCAGGTTGCGGCTGGCCATGACGGCGGGGATCGAGCGGCACCTGGAGGCGCCGGCCGGCGACAGCCTGGCGGGCCTGGCGGCGGCCGCGCCCCAGAGCGCTCGCACCTGTCCCGCGGGGCAGGTGCCGCACTGGCTGCTGGCGTTGACGGGGCTCGGCAGTACGGTGATCGGCCCCACCCTGGCACTCCTGGCCGGCCATCCCGAGCACTGCGAAAGGGCGCGGGCCGAGGCGTGCGCGACCGGCGGCGAGCGGCGGCACCTGCGCGCCTGCCTGCACGAGTCCCTGCGCCTGTGGCCGCTGGTGGCCACGCTGCCCCGGGTCGTCACCGAGCCCACCGGCTGGCACGGAGCCACGCTCCCCGCCGGGACCGACCTCATGATCCCGGTCGCCGTGCACAACCGGAACCCGCAGATCGGCTACGCCGACGCCTTCACCCCGCAAGCGTGGCTGGACGGGCGGGCCGCGGCCGACTGGTGGATCATCCCGTTCTCGGCCGGGCCCGGCCGCTGCCCGGGAAGCGATCTCGGAGGCACGGTCGGCACCGCGGTGCTGGCCGCGCTGCTGCGCCAGTACGACTTCTTCCCGGACGGCCCGGCCCTCGGCCCGGACCGCCCGCTGCCCAAGACCCTGGACCCCTTCTCCCTGCGCCTGAACGTCGTTCCGCGCATCTTGTGATCGGGGCCGGTGACGCGGTAGAAACATCCGGAACCCCATTCTTCAGGCCTCGATATAAGCCAGGTCGCGCGAGAGAGCGCTCTCTCGACCCGAGCTGGCGATGTCCAGAGCACTGCGCGACCCCGCAGTGGAAGGGACGGACCGTATGACGACGACCCAGCCTCCCCGCGGCCGGGCGCCGCGATTCGGCCTCGTGCTGACGACCGCCCTCTTGACCGCCGCCGCCACGACCGCCGTCTTGTCGGCGACCCCCGCAGCCGCCTCTCCAGCCGCCCCCGACTTCGGGCCGAACGTCACCGTCTTCGACCCCGGCATGCCGGTCGGCGACATCCAGGCCACCCTCGACGCCGCCCACGCCGCCCAGGTGGACGCCGAGATGGGCACCACCCGCCACGCGTACCTCTTCAAGCCCGGCACGTACGGCACCGCCGAACAGCCGCTCCAGATCAAGGTCGGCTACTACACGGAGATCGCCGGCCTCGGCGCCTCCCCCACCGACGTCGTCATCAACGGCAAGGTCGAGGTCTACAACCGCTGCCTGGCGGACGGCGGCACGAGCAACTGCCTGGCACTCGTCAACTTCTGGCGCACCCTGTCGAACCTGTCGATCAACATCAACGCCGCAGGCCAGGACGGCTGCCGGTCGTCGGCGAACTTCTGGGCCGTCTCCCAGGCGGTGTCCCTGCGCCGGCTCGACGTCACCGGCGGCACCCTGTCGCTGATGGACTACTGCACCGCCGGCCCGCAGTACGCCAGCGGCGGCTTCATCGCCGACTCCAGGCTGCCGTCCGTCACCAACGGCTCCCAGCAGCAGTGGCTGACCCGCAACAGCGAGGTCGCCGGCTGGTCGAACGGCGTGTGGAACCAGGTCTTCTCCGGCGTCACCGGCGCCCCGGCCGAGACGGGCTTCCCGAACCCGCCGTACACCACGCTCGACACCACTCCCCTCAGCCGCGAGAAGCCCTACCTGTACGCCGACGCGAAGGGCAGGTACAACGTCCGCGTGCCCGCCGCCAGGAGGGACACCCGCGGCGTCTCGTGGGCCGCGGGCCTGACGCCCGGCCGCACGCTGCCGATCACCGACTTCTTCGTCGCCAAGCCGTCCGACTCGGTGCACGACATCAACAGGCAGCTCGCTCGCGGCAAGAACCTGCTGCTCACCCCCGGCGTGTACGACATCGCGCGCAGCATCGAGGTCAAGCGTCCCGACACGGTCGTGCTCGGCCTCGGGCACGCCACGCTCACCGCCACCCGCGGCTCGACCCCGATCGAGGTCGCCGACGTGCCCGGCGTGGTCATCGCCGGCGTCACCATCGACGCCGGCACCGAGAAGTCGCCGGTGCTGCTGCGGGTGGGCAAGCGGCACGGCGAGCGCCGCGCCACGCCGCACAACCCGACGACCCTGTCCGACGTGTACTTCCGGGTCGGCGGGCCGCACATCGGCAGGACCGACGTCGCGCTCGAGGTCAACAGCGACCACGTGCTCATCGACCACACCTGGGTGTGGCGGGCCGACCACGGCGTCGAAGGGCTCAATGACACCCAGCGCTGGAACACCAACCTGGGCCGCAACGGCGCCGTCATCAACGGTGACCACGTGACCGCGACCGGGCTGTTCGTCGAGCACTTCCAGCAGTACAACACGATCTGGAACGGCGACGACGGCACGACGATCCTCTACCAGAACGAGCTGCCGTACGACCCGCCGACCCAGGCCGACTGGATGAACGGCGCCGTCGAGGGCTGGGCCGGCTACAAGGTCGGCGACCGCGTCCGCCGCCACCGCCTGTACGGCGGCGGGGTCTACGTCTTCAACCAGAACAATCCGCAGATCCACACGGAGAACGGGTTCGAGGTGCCGCAGACCCCTGGCGTGCGGCTGCACCACATCATGACCGTCAACCTCAGCGCCGGGACGATCGACCACGTGGTCAACGGCGTCGGCGACGCGGCCGACACCACCAAGGTCGGCGCGCCCGTCTACCTCACGGACTACCCCGCTCCGTAGGAACCCGCGCGTGGTGGGCCGGCGCTCAGGCGGCCCCGGCCCACCACCCACTACGGCTCCAGGCTCCGCCGCCACCTGTCGAAGATCGCCGGGTTCCGGCGGACGTCCCAGCGAGGGAGCATGGATTCGCCGCGCACCTCGATCTCGGCCACCACCAGCTCAGGGGCCGCACTCCTGTCCGGCTCGGCGACGACCCGGCCGTCCGGGGCGATGACGCAGGTCGCGCCGATCCCCTCCCGTCCCGGCGCCGTTCCCGCCACGTCCGCCGCGATCACCCAGCAGTCGTTCTCGACCGCTCGCGCGATCAACGCCGAGCGCGACCTGCTCAGCCAGCCGCGGGTGACGTCCGGGGGAAGGTCGTTGTTGAGCGGGCAGACCAGGACGCGGGCGCCGGCCAGCGCCAGCAGCCGGGACGGCTCGACGAGGTTGCAGTCGTAACAGATCACCACGCCGAACGCGTGCTCGCCGTGGTGGTGCAGCGGCAGGTCGTCACCCGGGCTGAAGACCGGCTCCCGGGGGAACAGTTTGCGGGAGATCCCGCCGGTCAGCTTCCCCGCGCGGACGACGGCCGCGGAGCTGTGCAGCCGCCCGCCGGCCGAGCGCTCGGTGAACCCGGCGACCACCGTGGTCTGCTCGGGGCAGGCCGCCAGGGCCGCGAGGAGGCTCGTGTAGGGCGGGGCGATCGCCGCCGACTCGGCGGCCCGGCTGTCGGCCGGCATGCCGCCGAAGTAGCACTCGGGGAGGACGAGGAGGTCGATGCGCTCCTGCGCGCATCGCTCCAGGACGTCCGGGAGGTCGCCCGCCGCCGAGCCGATCAGACCCGCCTGCAGGGCGGCTACCCGCAAGCCTTCGGAGCTGCTTTTCACGTGGCCCCTTCCCGGGTCGGCCGTCCTTGCGCGTCGACCGGCAGTCTAGATAAGTTGAGGGCACTTTCAATTTGAGGAGGCCCTCAACTTATGTCCAGGACCATAGTGATCACTGGCGGCACCAGCGGCATCGGGCTGGCCCTCGCCCGCCACTACGCCGCGCTCGGCGAGCAGGTCGTCGCCGTGGGCAGCAGCGAGGAGGGCGGGCGGCGCCTGCGTGCGGAGGTGCCGCGGGCCCGGTTCGTCCGCTGCGACCTCAGCTCCCTGCGCGAGACCCGCGACCTCGTCGAACGGCTCAGCGCCGACCACCCCGTGATCGACGCGCTGGTGCTGGCCGCCTTCAGGTACAACCCGCGCCGGGTGACGACAGCGGAGGGTTTCGAGCACACCTTCGCCCTCTACGTGCTCAACCGCCGGCTCATGGCCGAAGGGTTACGCGGCCCGCTGGAGAAGGCGCCGTCGCCGGTGATCGTCAACCTGTGCGGCGCCGGGCGGGGCGGCCGGATCAACTGGGACGACCTCCAGCTGGAGAACGGCTATCGAGCGGTCGCCGCCACCATGCAGGGGGCCAGGGCCAGCGTGCTGCTGGGCGCCGCCTACGGCTCCGAGCGCGTCAAATACGTGCTGTACAACCCGGTGTTCGTGGCGACCGGGCTGCACGAGCCCTTCAGGCAACCGCTGCGCGGTGTCGTACGGGCGGCGTCGGCGCTCTTCGGCCAGCCCGTGGCGAGGGCCGTGCCGCCCATCACCGCCCTCATCGACCGGCCGCCCGCCGAGCCCGTCTCGGTCTGGAGGAAGGGGAAGCGCATCGAGCCCGCCGTGGACCGGGACGAAGCGCAGCGGTTCGCCTCGACCGTCCTCGCCATGTCCGCGCTCTGAGCCCCTGACGGGAGCTCGTCGATCGCGTCGTGGACCGAGAGGTTCGCATCGGAGGACGGCCTGGAGGCGGCCTGGGCGCGACCCTGGAGACTTCCGGAGGGGCACTGGAGGCGTCCGGGGGGCCTGGAGGCGGCCGGAGGGGCCTGGAGGCGGTCTGGAATCACCCCGACGACGGTCCGGAATCGCCCGGAGAAGGCCAGGAAGCGGCCCCGGGCGGGCCCGGAGACGGCCAAGGAGCGCCCTGGAAACGGCCTGGTGGCGGCGGAAAAGCGATGGACAGCCTCGGTAGCGTGCTCAACATGGACAGCATTGACGTCGAGCAGTTCGTCCGCGACGGCTTCGCCAAGCTCGAAGGCATCGTGCCGCGGGAGGTCGGCGATGCGGCCAGGGCCCTGTTGTGGCAGCGGATCGGCCTGTCGCCGGACGAGCCCTCCGGGTGGACACAGCCGGTGGTGTGGACGGCCGACCTGACCGGCGAGGGGCCGTTCGGGCAGTTCATGGCCAGCCCGAAGCTGCACGCGGCCCTGGACGCCGTCGCCGGCCCGGGCGGATGGCATCGACGCGGCGCCGTCGGCAACATCCCGGTCCGCTTCCCCCGGGTGCCTCCGGCCGACGACCGTGGGTGGCACATCGACTCCAACACCATGCGCGCCGACGGCACCTGGGGAGTGAGCACACGCCCCGGCACCCTGCTGCTCCTCGTGCTGTTCTCCGAGGTCGGCACCGACGACGCACCCACCCGCATCCGCGCGGGATCACACCGGGACATGGTCAAGGTGCTGGAGGAGGGGCAGGTGCTCGACCCCATGCAAATGGGGCCGATCTTCGACGAGGTGGGCCCCGACCGGCCGCTGGCACTGGCGACCGGCAGCCCGGGCGACGCCTACGTGGTGCACCCGTTCACCGTGCACGCCGCGCAGGAGCACCTGGGCACCGAGCCGCGGTTCATGGCGCAGATGCCGGTGCTCCTGACCAAGCCGCTGACGCCAGGAGACGCCACGCCGCTCGCGCGCGCCATCGACTGGTGAGGCCCTCACCTCATGGTTCGGTACGCGAAGCAGCCTTGCCTGCCTCACCGTTCGAAGGCGCGAGACAAACACGCCGCCCTGCCTCAGAAGCCGAAAGCGTGAGGCAGGGCGGCTCGCCTCGCCATCCGAAGGGGTTGCGTCCCGTCGGGTGTGTAGATCGGGCTACGAACGGCGCGAAGCAGGAACGGCCTACCGCAGGATCCAAAAGCGCGAAGCAGGAACTGCTTGCCTGACGATCCGAAAGCGCGAAGCAGGAGCGGCTTCGTCACGATTCGCGAGCGGGGAGGTGACCGAGCCGGCCTGCCTCGTTCCATACCCGAGGGCGCGAGGGTGCCAAGCCCGTGCGGGCGGAGGCCCAGCATGGCTCGCCGCCCGTTGAATGAGTGATCACGTCAACGAAGCGATGCGATTCGCTCACTATCGACCGCAGAAGGGGTCACCAGGCGAGAGTCGTAACCGACGCGGTCTGACGGCCGGTGTCATCTCATCGGGCTGAGGCGCCGGCCCTCTCCTTCATCCTCCCCCATCGCCTCAAGAGATTCGGACTCCGGACCCCCGCCATCTCATTCCGTGAGCCCCTCCAAGCCGCCACGCCAAGTCGGGAACGGGCTCAAGCCGACGGCTGTGTCGTAGGCGGCGGTCGACAGGAGGCGGGTCGAGTCAAGCGTGGGGAGCGGCGAGTGCTCCGGCTCGACGAGGAGGGGTATCTCGGTGCAGACCAGCGCTACGGCGTCGCAGCCGCGGGCGGCCAGCCGCTCGATGACCTTGACGTACGCGGCACGGGATTCGTCGGTGAACACGCCGTTGACCAGCTCACTGAAGATGATCTCGTTGACCACCTTGCGATCTGAGGCGTCCGGCACCTCGAAGGCGATCCCCCTGGCGCCGAGGGCGCGGGGATACACCGCGCCCTCCATCGTGTAGGCGGTGCCGAGGACCCCCACGCGCGTGCGTCCGTCGCGGGCGGCCTGATCGGCCACCACCTCGGCGATGTGCAGGCCCGGCAGGGCCAGAGCCGGGCCCGGGCGTTCGAGCGCCAGGTGGGCGGTGTTGTCGGGGCAGATGAAGAACTCCGCTCCCGCCCGGGCCAGCCGGTCCACACTGACCGCGAGCGTTTTGCGTACCGCGTCGTGATCGCCCGCGTCCCAGGCGGGCATGCTGCGGCCGAACGGGATGTAGTCGAGGGTCACGTCGGGGTGGTCGTGCTCGCCGAGACGCTGGAAGCCCTCCTGGCAGAAGGACAGGAAGCTCAGCGCCGCACCCTCGGTGCTGTGCGCGAGGATGCCGAGATGTCGCATGTGCGGTGGCGGCAGGGCGACGGCTCGGCCCTGCTCCTGCGGGTGGTGCCTGCTGCCGGTGTCGAGCGGTCGACTCCGGCTTGCTGGGTCGCGCACGTGCCCCCCTGTTCGGTATATCGGAACGCTCGACCGCTATAGTGGACCGGGCATGGGTGTTCGTCAAATCGAACGAATGGAAGCGTGGAGCGAACGGTGGCGGATGACAGACCTCCCTTCGACCGGATCGCGGCGGCGATCAGGCGCGAGCGTGACCGCGCCGGGATGTCGCTGACGGAGCTCGCGAGACGCTCAGGCCTGGCCAAGTCGACGCTCTCCCAGCTCGAAGCGGGCACCGGGAACCCGAGCCTTGAGACGCTCTGGGCCCTCGGAGTGGCGTTGGGCGTCCCGTTCAGCCGGCTGGTGGATCCGCCGCGCCCCGCGGTGCGGCTGATCCGCGCCGGCGAAGGGCCGGCCGCCCACTCCGGCCAGGCCAACTACACCGCGACGCTGCTGGCATCCAGCCCGCCCGGGGCCCGCCGCGACCTCTACAGGATCGAGGCGCAGCCGGGCGAGTCGCGGCGATCGGAGCCGCACATGCCGGGGACCGTCGAGCACCTCGTCATCGGGGCGGGGCGGGCGCTGGCGGGGCCCTTGGACGAGCCGGTCGAGCTGGGGCCCGGCGACTATCTGTCCTATCCGGGCGATGCGCCGCATGTCTTCACCGCGCTCGTACCCGATACGGCCGGGGTGATCGTGATGGAACACGTCTGAGCGGGATCACGGTAGCCGGGATGCACCGGGTGGAGATGCCGGGCTGAGGGCGCGGAGGGGGAGGGCACGGGCAGATTGAAGGCGCGGACAGGACGCGGGCTGGGTCAGGGCGCATGGCGGGCCGAAGGCTCGGACGCGGGCAGGGCGCGGACTGTGGTGAGGGCGCATGGCGAGCTGAAGGCTCGGACGGGCTGAAGGCGCGTGGCAGGCGTAACGCACAGAGAGTGGCAAGTGGCGGATCACGAGCGGGCTTCGCTGTGTGCGGGTGTCCACGCCTGTGGTTCTTCAACCTGAGCAACTTTCCGCGGCTCGGGGCCGAGGGTGGTTCGTGCGTGACCAAGCGCCGGGGAGCGGGAGCGGCCGGCAGGCCCCTCGACCGGGGGTGTGGGGCCTGCCCCCACAAGGCGCTGCCTGAGGCTGCGTCGTGCGAAGCGCGCCCTCGGGCGAAGACCGAGCAGTTGAAATGGGGGTGTGGGGGGCAGTGCCCCCCACAAGGCGTCGCGCGAAGCGCGCCCCCGGGAAGACCGAGCAGTTGGTCAGCGGCCCTGGTTGGCGACGGCTTCGATGGCGGCCTTGGCGGCCTCCGGGTCCAGGTACTTGCCGCGAGGGGTGGTCGGGCGGTAGTCGGCGTCGAGGTCGTACAGGAGGGGGATCCCCGTCGGGATGTTGAGGCCGGCGATCTCGTCGTCGCTGATGCCGTCCAGGTGCTTGACCAGGGCGCGCAGGGAGTTGCCGTGGGCGGCGACGAGGACGGTGCGGCCGGCGGCCAGGTCGGGGACGATCTCGTCGTACCAGTACGGCAGCATGCGGTCGACCACGTCCTTCAGGCACTCCGTGCGGGGCATGAGCTCCGGCGGGAGGAGGGCGTAGCGGGGGTCACCGGCCTGGGAGTACTCGTCGTCGTCGGCGATGGGGGGCGGCGGGACGTCGTACGAGCGCCGCCACAGCATGAACTGCTCCTCGCCGAACTCCTCCCTGGTCTGGGCCTTGTTCTTGCCCTGGAGGGCGCCGTAGTGGCGTTCGTTGAGCCGCCAGCTGCGCTTCACCGGGAGCCAGATCAGGTCCGCTTCCGCCAACGCCAGCTGGGCCGTCTGGATGGCCCGGGTCAGGAGGCTGGTGTGGACGACGTCCGGGCGCAGCCCGGCTTCCTGGAGGAGCTTGCCGCCGCGGCGGGCCTCGTCCTCGCCCTTGGCCGAAAGGCTCACGTCCACCCAGCCGGTGAACAGGCCCTTCGCGTTCCAGTCACTCTCGCCGTGCCTAAGCAGCACCAAAGTCGCCATGAGGCCAATCCTATGGTTTGGGAAGTGCGCGAGGTGGAGGGCCGTGCCTGAGGAGGGGCGTGCCTGGTGGGAGGAGGTGCGGCGGGATCAGGGCCGCGCCTGGCGAGTGGAGGTGCGGTGAGGGTTCAAGGCCGTGCCTGGGCGGTGAGGGGTGGTGCGACCGCGGTGAAGAGGTCCCAGCCGTCGAGGTGGGCCGTCAGCGGGTCGTCGCTGTCCCAGCCGCGGAGGGTCGCCTCGTCCAGCAGGGCTCGTACGGTGCCGGGTTCGTGCAGGTTCAGCCACAGGCCACCGGCGCCGACCGCTCCGGAGTGCGCCAGCAGCCGTCCCGGCCCCTCCTGGAAGACGATCAGCAGGCGCCCCCGCGCCCCGCTGCGCCGCAGCCTGAGCGTCTCCCGGCACTCGCGCGGCCGGCCCTGCTCGTCGCGGTGGTTGTGGGCCACCACCCAGAGGAAGGTCTCGTCGCCGGCCACGAGCCGCCGCGGTCTCTTGCGACTGCGGGCCATGGGTCAGCGGTCGGGGTCGGGGTCGGCGTCGGGGAAGCGGGCGAAGGCCATGGGTCAGCGGTCGGGGTCGGCGAAGCGGGCGAAGGCCTGGAGGTTGGCGAGGGATTCGCCGCGCTTGGCGCGCCAGGCCCACTCCCGCCGGATCGAGGTGGCGAAGCCCAGCTCCAGCGCCCGGTCGAACCACTCGTCCGAGTACGTCAGCACGCACCCCAGCAGCCGGTCCACCTCCTCCTCGGTGACCGCGGCCAGTGGCACCCGCCCCACGAGGTAGACGTCACCCACGGGGTCGAGGGAGAAGTGCACCCCGTACATGGACCCGTTCTTGCCCAGCAGCCACCGGTAGAACTCGGTGTGGTTCTCGTCGGGCTGGCGGCAGAAGAAGGCTTCGACGTGCAGCACCCTCTCACCCACGATCAGCCAGGTCATGGTGGCGAGCTTGTGCTGTCCGGGCAGTTTGACCAGGAACGCCCCGGGCCGCGGCTCGTCGTAGGAGACGTCCGCGGCCTTGAGCGCGGCTTCGACGACATCGCGCATGACGACCAGAATAAAAGTCAGGACACGGCCACGGGCACTTTGTGCATGTGGGCGATGGCTCCGGCGTACACCTCCATGAGGCGGGAGGCGGTGGCCTGCCAGCCGAACGCGGCCGCGTGGGCGCGGGCGCCTTCGGAGAGCTGGTCGCGCCAGAGGGGGGCGGTGACGAAGCGGCGCAGCGCCTGCGCCCATTCGGCCGGGTCGTGGCCGTCGACGAGCAGGCCGGAGACCCCGTCGCGGACGGCGGTGCGCAGCCCGCCGACGGCGGCGGCGGCCACGGGGGTGCCGCAGGCCTGCGACTCCAGCGCCACCAGGCCGAACGACTCGCTGTAGGAGGGGACGACGGTGACGTCCGCGGCCCGGTACCAGTCGGCCAGCTCCTCCTGTGGCGCGGGAGGTACGAGCCGGACGACGTCGGCGATGCCGAGCTCGGCGGCCAGGTCCGTCAGCAGGGAGGGCCGGGCCAGGCCGTTGCCGGAGGGGCCGCCCACGCAGGCGACGACCAGGCGGGAGCGCAGCGACGGGTCGTCGATGAGCATCCTGGAGGCGGCGCGCAACAGCACGTCGGGGGCCTTGAGCGGCTGGATGCGGCCGACGAACAGCAGGACGTGGGCGTCCTGCGGGAGCCCGAGCCGGTGGCGGGCGGCGCCCTGCGAGGCGGGCTGGAAGCGGGTGAGGTTGACGCCGGGGTTCACGACGGCGACGCGCTGCTCGGGGGCGCCGTACAGGTCGATCAGCTCGCGGGCCTCGTCGGTGGTGTTGGCGACGAGGCGGTCGGCGATCTCGACGACCTGCTGCTCGCCGACCACGCGGGCCTGGGGCTCGGGTTTGTCGCCCTGGGCGAGCAGGAGGTTCTTGACCTTGGCCATGGTGTGCATGGTGTGCACGAGGGGCACGCCCCAGCGTTCCTTGGCCAGCCAGCCGACCTGGCCGGACAGCCAGTAGTGGGAGTGGATGACGTCGTAGCGGCCCGGGTCGTACATGGCCTCGGTGCGCAGCACCTCCGACAGGAAGGCGCAGAGCTGGGCGGGCAGGTCGGCGCGGTCCATCTCCTCGTACGGCCCGGCCGTGAGGTGGCGGACGAGGACGCCGGGGGCGAGCTCGGCCACGGGCGGCAGGTCGCGGGCGGTGGCCCGGGTGAAGATCTCCACCTCCACCCCGAGCTGGGCCAGTCGTCTGGCGGACTCGACGATGTACACGTTCATGCCTCCGGCGTCGCCCGTTCCGGGCTGGTCCAGCGGCGATGTGTGCATGCTGATGGTCGCGACCCGGCTGACCCGTCGTCGCCTCACCCGACTTCACCTCCGAAGTGCCTCACTCGACACCACCTCCAGACGGAATACAACTATCCCGAATTTTTCGACATTCCCGACAGACGGTCACAACTGGGCGTAGGGAGGCCACCTCCTAGGATGTGGAGCATGCGGAAGACGGCTGTGGTGACCGGTGCTAGCAGCGGGATCGGAGAGGCGACCGCGCGGCGCCTCGCCGCCGAGGGATACGACGTCGTCGCGGGCGCGCGGCGCCGCGATCGGCTCGACAAGCTGGCCGCCGAGGTGCCCTCGATCAGGCCCGTGATGTTGGATGTGACCTCTCAGGAGTCGGTCGACGCGCTGGCCGCCGGCCTGGAGCGCTGTGACGTGCTGGTCAACAACGCCGGGGGCGCGTTCGGCCTGGAGCAGGTGACCGACGCCCGGTTGGCCGACTGGCAGCACATGTACGACGTGAACGTGCTCGGCTCCCTACGCATGACCCAGGCGCTGATCCCCAAACTCGTCGAATCGGGCGACGGCGTGCTGGTGATGCTCACCTCGACGGCCGGGCACGGCGCGTACGAGGGCGGGGGCGGCTACGTCGCGGCCAAGCACGCCCAGCGGGCCATGGCCGAGACCCTCCGCCTGGAGCTGGTGGGGCAGCCGGTGCGGATCGTCGAGATCGCGCCGGGGATGGTGCAGACGGAGGGGTTCGCGGTCACCCGCTTCAGGGGCGACCAGGAGGCGGCTGC
Organism: Nonomuraea thailandensis; assembly: GCF_024172165.1. Classification (GTDB taxonomy): domain Bacteria; phylum Actinomycetota; class Actinomycetes; order Streptosporangiales; family Streptosporangiaceae; genus Nonomuraea; species Nonomuraea thailandensis. The sequence goes on from NZ_JAMZEB010000002.1 coordinate 9,286,635, forward strand.
CCGCGTGTACGAGGGCGTGCCGAACCCCCTCACCGCGGACGACATCGCCGACGCGATCGCCTGGTCCGTGACGCGCCCGGCCCACGTGAACGTCGACCGCATGATCATCCGCCCCCGGGCCCAGGCCGCGCAGCACAAGGTGCACCGCGTCAGTGGCTAAACCGGTCGGGACGATCACCCGGGGCACGACCGGCCACAACCGGCTGCGGCGCTGCGACCGCTGGATCGCGGCGGTGCACGGCCCGCTGCTGCGCGGCGCGGCCGGCGGGCGGCCGCTGGTGGTGGACCTCGGGTACGGCGCCTCGCACACCACCACGCTGGAGCTGTTCACCCGGTTGCGCCGGGTGGCGCCCGGCGTGGAGGTGGTGGGCGTCGAGATCGACCCGGCCAGGGTGGCGCTGGCCAAGCCGTACGAGCGGGAGGGGCTGAGCTTCCGGCTGGGCGGCTTCGAGTTGCCCGTCCCGCGCCCGCCGGCGCTGGTCCGCGCGTTCAACGTGCTGCGGCAGTACGGCGAGGACGAGGCGTGGCACTACTGGGACGTGCTGACGGGCAGGCTGGCCCCGGACGGCGTGCTGGTGGAGGGCACCTGCTCCGAGAACGGCCGGCGGGCCGTGTGGGTGGGGCTGACGGCCGGCGGACCGCGGACGATCACGATCGCGGCGCGGTTCGACGCCTTCGAGCGGCCGTCCGACCTGGCCGACCGGCTGCCGAAGACGCTCATCCACCGGAACGTGCCGGGTGAGCGGATCCATGCGTTTCTGAACGACTTCGACCGCGCCTGGGCGGTCAGCGCCCCCTACGGGGCACATGGGCAGCGGCAGCGCTGGCTGGCCGCCGTGGGCGTGCTGGCCGAGTCCTGGCCGGTCCCGACGCATCCGCCCCTGGGCGGTCCCGGCCGGTGGCGGCTCGGCGAGCTGACGCTTCCCTGGACGGCCGTCGATCCCCGGTAAGCGGTCTGTTTCGCGCAGGTGATCTGCGGTATATGGTCACAGTGCGATCTAACTCGTTCAAGTTCGGTCGCAACCTGTCGGGGGAAGTCAGGCACGGTCCTCGTCAAGGAGCCGAGATGAGCAGATTCTCAGGCTGGGCCCGCCGCCTCACCGCGGTGCTGGTCCTCTCAGGAGCAGTCGTCGCCTTACCCGTGCAGGAGGCGCTGGCCGCGCCCCCGCTCACCACCCCATGGACCGCCGAGGTCACCCCGGACAACGCCCTGCCGGAGTATCCGCGGCCCCAGCTCGTACGCTCCGAATGGCAGAACCTCAACGGCCTGTGGCAGTTCGCCGCGACCGGCTCCATCACCACCCCGCCGACCGGCCAGAACCTCGCCGAGCAGGTGCTGGTCCCGTACCCGATCGAATCGGGACTCTCGCGCATCCAGCGGCACGAGGACCGCATGTGGTACCGCAGGACGTTCACCGTGCCCGCCGGCTGGTCGGGACGGCGCGTCCGGCTCAACTTCGGCGCTGTGAGCTGGGAGACCAGGGTCTGGGTGAACGGAACCGCGGTCGGCGCCCACACCGGCGGCTACGACCCGTTCGGATTCGACATCACCCCGGCCCTGCGCTCCGGCTCGAACGAGCTCATCGTCGGCGTGTACGCCCCCGTGGACGCCACGGGCGCCCCCATCGGCAAGCAGCGCCGCTCCCCCGGCGGCATCTTCTACACCGCGCACTCCGGCATCTGGCAGACCGTGTGGATGGAGCCGGTCAACGCCGCGAGCATCACCCGCCTCGACACCACTCCTGACGTCGCGGCCGGGCGGCTCGACCTCGTCGTGCAGGCGACGGGCGCGTCGGGACAGCAGGTCAGGGCCGAGGTGCTGACCGGCGGGAACGTGGTAGGGACGGCCACCGGCGCCATCGGCGCGCCCCTGCGGGTGCCGGTCCCGAACGCCCGCCTGTGGACGCCCGACGACCCGTTCCTGTACGACCTGCGCGTCACGCTCACCGGCACCGGCGGCGGGGACGTCGTGACCGGCTACTTCGGCATGAGATCGGTGGGCAAGGCCATGGTCGGCGGCGTGCTGCGCCCCACGCTGAACGGCCGGTTCGTCTTCCAGCTCGGCACCCTCGACCAGGGCTACTGGCCCGACGGCATCTCCACCGCCCCCACCGACGCCGCCCTGCGCTTCGACCTGGAGCAGCAGAAGGCGCTGGGCTTCAACACCGTGCGCAAGCACGTCAAGGTCGAGCCCGCCCGCTGGTACTACTGGGCCGACCGGCTCGGCCTGATGGTCTGGCAGGACATGCCCTCGATGCGCACCGGCACCGGCCCCTCGGCGGCCGACAGGACGAACTTCGAGAGCGAGCTGCGCCGCATGGTGGACCACCTGCGCGGCATCACCTCGATCGTGCAGTGGGTGCCGTTCAACGAGGGCTGGGGCGAGTACGACCCCGCCCGCATCGCCGACCTGGTCAAGAGCTGGGACCCCACCCGGCTGGTCAACAACAACTCCGGCTCCAACTGCTGCGGCTTCGACGGCGGCAACGGCGACGTGGTGGACGACCACATCTACGTCGGCCCCGGCACGCCGCAGCGGCCCAGCGCGACCAGGGTGGCCGTGCTCGGCGAGTTCGGCGGCCTCGGCCTGCTCAGCCCCGGCCACCAGTGGCCCGGCACCGGCTTCGCGTACGAGATGACCTCGAACGCCACGGCGCTGACGGGCCGCTACGTCTCGATCAACGAGCAGCTCAAGCCGCTCATCGCGGGCAACGGCCTGTCCGCGTCCATCTACACCCAGCCCACGGACGTCGAGAACGAGGTCAACGGCCTGTGGACGTACGACCGCCGGGTGCTGAAGATGGACGCGGAGCGCGTACGCGCCGTCAACCGCTCGGTGATCCAGGCCGCGACCGGCCTGACGGCGGGCGGCCTCGTCTCGCTGCGCGTCACCACCGCCGGCCACACCGACCGCTTCCTGCGCCACCAGGACGGCCTGGCCCGCACAGACGTGATCACCGCGGGCGGCACCGACACGCTGAAGCTGGACGCCACGTTCTGGGCCCGGCCCGGCCTGGCGAACGCCACCTGCTTCTCCTTCGAGTCACGCAACTTCCCCGGCCACTACCTGCGGCACGCGAGCTCCCGGGTGCGCAAGGACGCGCGCGACGGCACGGCCCTGTTCGACCAGGACGCCACGTTCTGTGCCCGCGCGGGGCAGGCGGGCACCGGCGTGTCGCTGGAGTCGCTCAACCAGCCCGGCGCCTACCTGCGCCACCACAACGACGCCGTCCACATCGCGCGCAGCGGCGGCCCCAACGCCTGGGACACCCCCACGTCGTTCGCCGCCGACGTCACCTGGCTGCCGGACACGCCGTGGTGGCGCAGCGGCGCGGGCCTGACCGTGGGGGCCGCCCAGTCGCTGCGGGTGACGACGCCGGGGTTCACCGACCGGTACCTGCGGCACCAGGACTCGCTGGCGCGCACCGACGTGGTGAGCGCCGGCAGCGCGCAGCTCCTCAAGGAGGACGCCACGTTCTTCGTGCGGCGGGGGCTGGCCGAGGGCAGCTGTTACTCCTTCGAGTCGCGCAACTTCCCCGGCCGCTACCTGCGGCACGCCGACTTCCGGGTGCGCAACGACGCGCGCGACGGCACGGCCCTGTTCGACCAGGACGCCACCTTCTGCGCCCAGCCGCCCAGGGCCGGGGGCGCCGGGGTGACGCTGGCCTCGTACAACATCGCCGGCCACAACGTCAGGCACTTCGCGGAGGCCGTGTACATCGCGGTGCCGGGCGGCTCGCACGCCTTCGACTCGGCCACCAGTTACGAGCAGGACGTGACCTGGGCCGTGGCGCCGCCGTGGGCGCCGTGATCTAGAGCCGCGCCTCGAAGACGGCGTACGCGGCGGCGTCGAACAGCACGAACCGCACGTCGTCCACCCGGGCGCCCGCCGTCCGGACCGTCTCCAGGGCGATCCGGGCGGCGTCGTCCATGGGCCAGCCGTAGATGCCGGTCGAGATCGCGGGAAAGGCCACCGAGCAGGCGCCCAGCGTGTCGGCCACGCGCAGCGACTCCCGGTAGCAGGAGGCCAGCAGCCCGGACCGGTCCTCGGAGGCGGAGTGGACGGGGCCGACCGTGTGGATGACCCACCGGGCGGGCAGCCGGCCGGCCGTGGTCGCCACGGCCTGGCCGGTCGGCAGGCCCCTGCCGTAGTGGCCGGCGCGCAGCTTCCTGCACTCCGCCAGGATCTCGGGGCCGCCCCGGCGGTGGATCGCGCCGTCCACGCCTCCGCCGCCCAGGAGGGAGGAGTTGGCGGCGTTGACGACGGCGTCGACCCGCTGCTCGGTGATGTCGCCTTGGACCAGCGTGAGCTTCATCTCACTCAGCCTGTCAGCGACGGGCGGCGCACGCCACTTCCGGCGAACTGTGCCGCCCCGAATGCCAGCTCGACGCTTTGTAGAGCTACCCTGAAGGGCGTGAAGGGTCTTGGCGAGCTTGAACGCAGCATCATGGACATCCTCTGGGCGGAGAGCAACGCGCTGACCGCCCGCGAGGTCGGCAGGCTGATTGCCGACCGCGACCTGGCCCCCACCACGGTCATGACCGTCCTCGACCGCCTCACCCGCAAGGGCTTCCTCGAGCGCACCCGCGACGGGCGCGCATGGCGGTACCAACCGGCGGAAAGCCGCGACGCATACATCGCTGAGCTTATGCTGGAGGCGTTGGACCTGACGGGCGACCGCTCGGCCGCCCTGACCCGCTTCGCCCAGGCCGTGTCGGGCACGGAGGCGGAGATCCTGCGCAGAGCCCTTACGGAGCTGGAGGAAGAGTGATCACGGCAGCGGCGCTGGCAGCGCTCGCCACGGCGTGCGCGGTTGGCTCCTGGCGTTTCACCACGGCCGGGTGGACCTCGCGCGCCCCCCGGCTGGCCATCATTCTCTGGCAGTCCCTCGGCGTGTGCTGGGGCCTGGCCACCACGGGCGCGATGCTCGCCTTCGCCGTCCAGCCGTACGACGACGGGGTGCTGCCCGGTCTGATCGCTTTCGCGCGGGGCGAGACGCCCGCGCAGGAGTGGGACGCGCTGCACGTGCTGGCCCTGATCGCGGGGCTGACCGCGCTGGCCGTGCTGGTCGCGGTGCTGCTCACCGCGGGCGTGCAGGCGTTGCGGGCCCGTCGCAGGCACCGCATGCTGCTGGCGCTGATCTCCCACGACGATCCGGGCGTGCCCGGGGTGCGGGTGCTGGCCCATCCCAGCGCCGCCGCGTACTGCGTGCCGGGGCTGCGCTCGCAGGTCGTGGTCAGCGAGGGCGCGCTCAAGCTGCTGTCGGAGGACGAGCTGGCCGCCGTGCTCGCGCACGAGGCCGCCCACGTACGCGAGCGCCACGACCTGGTGCTGCTGCCGTTCGCCGCGCTGCGCAGGGCTCTGCCCTGGTCGAAGGTCGTGGCCGACGCGCAGGCGCAGGTCGAGCTGCTGGTCGAGATGGCGGCCGACGACCGGGCCCGCCGCTACTGCTCGCCGCGCCGGCTGGCCACGGCGCTGCTCAGGTTCGGCACCGCGGGCGCCATGCCGACGCCCCACGGCATGCTGGGGGTGCACGTCCACAACGTCATGGCCAGGGTCGATCGCCTGATCAAGCCCGCTCCCGAGCTGGCCACGTCGGTGCGTTACGGCTTCATCGCCCTGTCTGTGACATTGATCACCGCCGCACCCTTCCTGTGGGTTATCCAGCTCTGATGCTTGCTGGTGTTAACCATCGCGTTTGCAATTGCAAGCACCGCGGGGCAGACTGTCGGCATGGCACTACCCAAAGTCGGCTCGATCGGTGAATACATCCGCGACCAGCGGCAGCAGGCGAAGATCTCGCTGCGCCAGCTCGCCGCGGCGGCCGGGGTCTCCAACCCCTACCTGAGCCAGATCGAGCGCGGCCTGCGCAAGCCGAGCGCGGAGATTCTCAACCAGATCGCCAAAGGTCTGCGCATCTCCTCGCAGGCGCTCTACGTGCAGGCGGGCCTCATCGAGGACCGCGAGCCGCCCAGCGACGTGATCACCGCGATCAGGGCCGACGCGCATCTCAGCGAACGGCAACGCCAGGTGCTGATCGACATCTATGAGTCGTTCCGCAAGGAGAAGCACGCCGAGGACGAGCAGACCTCCCAGAATGCCCGCCCCCGGAGTGACTCCGATTCGGACGACGCGCCGCTGCCCGAGGAGTTTCTCGCCGCTCTTGAGCCCTATGCGGCGACCTCACGCAACGGCGACGTCACCCAGGAAACCAAGGAAGGTTAACCCATGACGCTGGCCACCGAGGTCAAGAAGCTCACCGAGTCCAAGCCGTTCTACGCCATCACCGGTGTCGGCGACTTCGCCGTGGAGAAGCTGCGCGAGCTGCCCGGGCAGCTCAACAGGCTGCAGTCGCGCCGCACCGAGATCGCCAAGGACCTGCCGGTCAAGGCCCGCGAGTACGCCGACAAGGCCGAGGGCTTCGCGCGTGACCTGCCCGAGAAGGCCCGCGAGTACGCCGACCAGCTCACCCTCAAGGCCACGGAGGTCTACGAGGACTTCGCCACGCGCGGCCGCAAGGTCGTCAGCCAGGCGAGCGGCACGGCCGCCCTGGAGCTCGAAGAGGTGTCGGAGGCCGCCGAGCCGGCCGTCGCCGAGCCCGTCGAGCCGGTCAGGAAGACCCGTTCCACCAAGGCCCAGGCCTGACCCACCCCCGGGCCCGTCTCCTCGGAAGGGAGACGGGCCTTTCCGTTCGGGGTGCCCCTATGTCGGGGGCGCCTATTAGGCTGAAGCCGTTTGCATCACGGCGTTGGGCGGAGACGACTACATGGACATGATCAACGGGGTCTTCAACCTCCTCTTCCTGGTGCTCGCCGTGGCCATTCTCGGCATGTCGATCTACGCGCTCGCGCACGCGCTCCGGGTGCCGGCCAACGCGTTCGTCTCGGCGGGCAAGCTGCAGAAGAACCTGTGGCTGCTGATCCTCGGGCTGGCCACGCTGTTCTCGGCCGCCGGGGCGTTGAGCTACTTCCAGGCCTTCATGGTGGTCGGCGGCGCCCAGTTCATCGGCATCGGCCTCGGGCTGTTCTCGATCGCGGCCGTCATCGCGGCCACGATCTACGTCGTCGACGTCAAGCCCGCCGTCAAGGGCATGGGCGGCGGCCGGGGCAACAACGGCCCCTACGGCCCCTGGTAGGTCAGGCCAGCTCGGCCGCCAGCCAGGCGGCCAGGCCCTCGTGCCCGGCGAGCGTGGGATGCACGCCGTCGGGCAGGACCGCCTCCTTGGGCCAGCTCCTGCGCATGGGGTCGAGGAACGACACCTTCCCGGCCCTGGCCGCCTCCGCCACGGCGTCGCGCACCCCGTACGCCTTCTTCGGCGGCTCCCCCATCCAGATGGGGCCGACCACCACCGTCCTGGTCTCCGGCCAGTGCGCGCGCACCTCGGACAGCAGGCTCGCGGCGGCCCCGCGCACCCGCTCCGGGCTCCAGCGCCGGTCGTTGTGGCCGCCCGAGATGACCAGCAGGTCGGGGGCGGGGCGCCAGGCCAGCTCCACCTCGAACGAGCGCTGGAACGTGCGGCCCGCCCGTCCCTCGTTGCAGAAGCCGGTGCCGCCCGCGCCCGCGATGATCGGCTGCCAGCCCAGCAGCCGGGCGGTCTGCGAGGCGTACGTCTGCCACGGCGGGACCGGGCCCGACCCGACCGTGAAGCTGTCACCCACGAACATCATCACCGGCGCCTGCTGCTCGGCGGGCGCCGGCTTCGCCGCGAAGGCGCACGAGGGCAGCCCCAGCACCGCGACGAGCACCACGACGCGTCTCATCAGGCCACGCATGACCACCTCAGGGCACTAGGCTGCCGATATGAGCACCGATCTCCACGGGCGCACCGAAAGACTGGAACTGTCCGACCAGAACCTGCGCGACTTCGAAGCCGTCGTCCTGGACGCCACACCCGAGGGAATCGTGCTGAGCAGGTCGGCATTCTATCCGGGTGGGGGCGGCCAGCCGGCGGATCACGGCGTTCTGATCTGGCAGGGCGTGGAGACCCGCATCGTGGGGGTGCGCAAGGGCGACGACCTTCACCTGATCCCGGCGGAGGGCGACCCGATCCCGCCGGCCGGCACCGCGGTCAGGGCCGCGGTGGCCGACGAGCGGCGTTCGGCCCTCATGCGTACGCACTCCGGCCTGCACGTGCTGTGCGGGGTGGTCTTCCGCGACTACGGCTGCCTGGTCACCGGCGGCAACATGGACGAGCTCAGCGCCCGCATGGACTTCAACCTGCCCGAGGTGCCTCCCGGCTTCAAGGAGGCCGTGGAGGACGCCTGCAACGCCGAGATCGTCGCCGACCGGCGCATCGACGTGCGGGTGCTGCCCAGGGCGGAGGCGTTCACCATCCCCGACCTCATCCGCACGGCGACGAACCTGGTGCCGGAGACCGTCCAGGACGTGCGCATCGTCGACATCGTCGGCCTGGACACGCAGGCCGACGGCGGCACGCACGTGGCCTCCACCAAGCAGATCGGGCGGATCAGGGTCGCCAAGATCGAGAGCAAGGGCCGCGGCTTCCGCCGCCTGCGCATCCAGATCTCCGACTAGCGGGGCTCGACCAGCCTCGTCAGCCCGTCGAGCAACGACCGGAGCCCGAACTCGAAGAGCCGGTCGAGGTCGAGGTCGAAGTCGCCCAGCTCGTCGAGCAGCCGCGAGAAGGCCGGATTGGCCGCCTTGATGTCGCCCAGGAAGCCCTCCTGCCCGGTCATCCACTCCTCGTCGGTGATCCCCGTGTCGGCCCTGGCGCGCTGCTCCAGCTCGATGTGGGCCGCTATCCCCTGCACGAAGCTGTAGACGAGGATCATCACGTACATCCGGGTGGCGGCGTCGAGACCGGTCTCCTGCAGCACCTCCATGACGTACTCCGAGTGCCGCAGCAGCGCCTCCGAGGGCACCGGCCGGGTCAGCGGCGTGGCTCGGGCCATCCACGGATGCGCCCGGTAGGCGGCCCACTGCACCCGCGCCGAGGTCTCCAGCCGCCCCCGCCAGCCCTCAGGGCGCTCCGACGGCAGCGGGAACTCGGCGAACGCCGCGTCCACCATGAGCATGACCAGGTCGTCCTTGCCGCCCACGTGCCGGTAGAGGGACATGGTGGCCGCCGCCAGCCGGCCCGCGACGGCGCGCATCGTCAGCTCTGACAGGCCCTCCGCGTCGGCGATCTCGATGGCGGCGCCGACGATGCGCCGCCGCGTCAGCTCGTGCTCGGCCGTCGCGCCCGGCCGGGGCCTGGCCGGCTCGCCGGGCCGCTCCGCCACGACCGTGCCCACGCGCGGCTCGGCCACCACCACGCCCTCGCGAGCCAGCAGCGTCAGCGCCTTGGCGGCCGTGGCCAGGGCGACGTTCCAGTCTCTGGCGAGTTGCCTGGTGGAGGGCACACGCTCGCCCGGGCGAAGCCGGCCGTCGGCGATCCGCTGCTTGATGTCGGCCGCGATGCGGGCGTGGGGCGTGCTGCTCATCCATCCTCCTGTACTAGTACAGATCTTGCCACTATACCCTTGCCACCTGCTGTATGTACTACGTACATTCAGTTTTGCGTACAACGTCAACACACAGGAGCGCACTCATGAAGAAGGTTCTCGTCTCCGGCGCGAGCATCGGCGGCCCCGTCCTGGCGTACTGGCTGGGGCGGCACGGGTTCGACGTGACGGTGGTCGAGCGGGCGCCCGCGCCCAGGAAGGGCGGCCAGGCGGTGGACATCAGGGGCGCGGCGCTGACCGTGGTCGAGCGGATGGGGGTGCTGGAGCAGGTCCGCGCGCTGCGCACCACCATGCGCGGCATGAACATGCTGGACGGCGACGGCAACGAGCTCATGCGCAGCGAGGAGGAGACGCTCAGCGGCGGCCGGTTCGACAGCCCGGACGTCGAGATCATGCGGGACGACCTGAACCGCATCCTCCTCGGCGCCTCCGCGAGCGCCCGCTACGTCTACGGCGACTCGATCGCCACGCTCGGCGAGGACGGCGAGGTGACCTTCGAGGGCGGGTGGGGCGAGCGCTACGACCACGTCATCGGCGCCGACGGCCTGCACTCCAACGTGCGCCGGCTGGCCTTCGGCCCCGAGGAGCAGTATCTGCACCACCTCGGCACCTACGTCTCCATCTACACCGCCGGCAACTTCCTCGGCCTCGACCACTGGCAGACCTGGTTCAACGCGGGCGAGGCGGGCGGCGCGCTGTTCAGCGACCGCGACCCGGCCGAGATGCGGGTCAACCTCGGCTTCAGGGCCGATGTGATCGACTACGACTACCGCGATCTCGACCAGCAGAAGCGGCTGATCCAGGAGCACTGCTCGCAGGTGTGGGAGGCGCCCAGGCTGCTGGAGGCCATGTGGAAGGCCGACGACTTCTACTTCGACTCCATGGCGCAGGTGAAGATGGAGCGCTGGACGAAGGGGCGGGTCGCGCTGGTGGGCGACGCCGGGTACTGCGCCTCGCCGCTGTCCGGGCAGGGCACGAGCCTGGCGCTGGTGGGCGCGTACGTGCTCGCGCAGGAGCTCGGCGCCGGCGGCGCGGACGCCTTCGAGCGGTACGAGGAGCGCATGCGCCCGTTCGTCGCCGCGAACCAGGCGCTCGCCCACGAGAACCCCGGCCAGGGTGCCGCGCCGGAGAGCGTCCAGCGGGCGGCCAACAACATCACTCTGACCTGAGCAGGTACGAACCGATACGATTTGCCGCCATGGGTATCAGACTCACGATGGCCGCCCTGGCGGCCACCGCTCTGACGTTGTCCGCAACCCCCGCCGCTCTCGCAGCGGAGGCCGGGATGACGGACGAGGTCACGATGACCCTCGGCAAGGACGGCACCCTGCACGTGGTCGAGAAGATCAGCGGCGCCTCGGGGCAGCTGAAGCGCACGTTCATCACCAGGACGCGCTACGACGACAGCAACGACCGCCTTTACCAGATCTCGAACGTCAAGGGCGGCACCCTCACCGGTGACGTGCTCACCGTGACGGGCCAGACCGTCGAGTACGACGTCAAGGGGGCGGTGACGCCCTCGGGCGGCATCGAGGAGCTGCGCTGGTTCGCCGTGAACGGCTGGAACCAGCCGGTCGCCAAGGCCACGGTCAAGGTGACAGGCCCCGGGCAGGTCCAGAACCTGTCCTGCTTCGCCGGCGCGCTCACCTCGGCCATCGGCTGCACGTCGGCCTCCATGGACCACGGCGCCACGCAGGCCGACTTCGAGCAGGAGAGCATCGCTCCCGACCAGGCGCTCACCGTCATCGTCGGATACCCCAAGGGCTCCAGCAGCGGCAAGCCCATCCTGGACAAGCGCTTCTCGCTGTCGGCCGCGTTCACGCTCGACACCGTCACCGGCGGCGCCCTGGCCGGGCTGCTGGTGCTGATGCTCGGCGGCGTCGCCCTGCTCTACTGGACGCGCGGCCGTGACGCGCGGGTCGCCGGCCACGAGAGCGGCAAGGTCGATCCGGTGCAGAACGGCCACTTCTCCCCGCCCGACGGGGTGCGCCCCGGCCAGATCGGCACGCTCGTGGACGAGCAGGCCGACGTGGTCGACGTGACCGCCACCATCGTGGACCTGGCCGTGCGCGGTTACCTGCGCATCGACGAGCAGCCCAGGCAGACCTACGACGCGCCCGACTGGATGCTGGTCAGGGCGCCCAACGCGCCCGTGAACGCGCTGCTGCCGTACGAGCTGGCGCTCTACCAGGCCATCTTCGACGGGCGTGACGTGGTGCTGCTGTCGCAGTTGTCCGGCTCGTTCGCCGCCCACCTCGGCAAGGTGCGCGACGCGCTCTATGCCGACGTGGTCAGGCAGGGCTGGTTCGCCCGCCGCCCCGACACCGAGCGCACCAGGTGGACCACGATCGGCGTGGTGCTGGTCGGCGTGGGGCTGCTGGCCACGGTGGCGCTGGCCTGGTTCACCACGTACGGGCTGCTGGGCCTGGCCCTGGTCATCGCGGGCGGCGCGCTGGCCGTCGGCGGGCAGTACATGCCGGCCAAGACCGCCAAGGGGTCGGCGGCGCTGGCGCACACGATGGGCTTCCGGCAGTACCTGTTCTCCGGCGAGCTGGGGGACGTGCCCGAGCAGCACCGGGTGGAGCTGTTCTCGCGGTACCTGCCGTACGCGGTGATCTTCGACGGGGTGGAGCACTGGTCGCGGGTGGTGGCCTCCGTCACGGGCAACGGGCACCAGGCCGACAACCTGTACTGGTACCACGGGCCCGCGGAGTGGGACCTGTCGAAGTTCGCCGGCTCGATGCGCACGTTCACCCAGACGACGTCGGGAGCCATCTCCGCCACCCGCCAGTTCCGCTCCCTCTGAGGCTCTCTAGAGGGAGAATCGTTCGGCGAACGCCGACAGCTCCGCGCGCTGCTCGTCGGGCTCCGTGGCCGAGGGGCTGACGACGAGGCGGGTCACCCCCTGCGCGGCGAGTTCCTCGGCGCGGCCGGTGGGCATGTCGATCGCACCGAAGCGGGTGTACTCCAGCGCGTCCGGGTCGCGGCCCGCCTCGGCGGCGGTGGACCGCGCGAGCTCCCACAGCGCGGCCAGCTCCTCGGGGCGCAGCCTGCCGCCGGGGTAGAAGCCGTCGCCGCGCAGGCCCGCCCGGCGCGCGGCCGCCCGGCTCGACCCGCCCACGTGGATCGGCAGCGTGGTGGCCTCGTGCGGCTTGGGATAGCTGCACAGGCCGTCCAGGTCGAAGAACTCCCCGGTGAAGCCGACGCCCTCCGCACCGCCCGCCCAGAGCAGCCGCAGCACGTCGATCGCCTCGTCGGCGCGGCGGCCCCGGCCGGCGAAGTCCACCCCCACGGCTTGGGCCTCCCCCGGCAGCGCGCCGAGGCCCACGGTGAGCAGCCGCATCCTGCCCTTGGACAGCACGTCGATGGTGGCCAGCCGCTTGGCGAGGGTCACCGGGTGGTGGTACGGCAGCAGCAGCACGCCCGTGCCGAGCAGGAGCCGTTCGGTGTGGGCGGCGACGAAGGTCAGGGTGTCGAGCGGGTCGGCGTACGGCAGCGTCGGCGGCAGCTCGAAGGGGCCGATGCGGGCGCCCGGGTACAGCACGATGTGCTCGGGGACGTACAGGGACTCGAACCCGCGCTCCTCGGCCAGCCGGGCGAACGCGGCGAGCTTGTCGGAGTCGACTCCGTGGGGGGGCGTGCTGTAGCTGATACCGAACTTCATCGGCGTCACGTTAGTACCTTGACACCGGCGTCATAGCAATTGAACGATCTGTTTAAACCGAGATGTTGACATGCGGCTGTGTCATGCACCATCGTGATCCCCATGACTTCCGACGCCGACCTCTTCAACCCTCCGCAGCCCGAGCAGGCGCGGGCGCAGCGCGTGTACGCGTCCCTGCACCGGATCTCCGAGCGGCACGCGGCCACCGACGAGCAGCGGCAGCGGCAGGTGCACCCGTCGGCGCTCGCGCCGCACGAGGCCGTCAGGCTCGTGACGTTCCTCCTCAGCGGAGCCGCGCGGCCGGGCGACGGTGAGCCGGCGGTGGACCACGCCGACATCACCGCCGCGCTGAGCCTCGTCCCGCTGGTCCGCGGGGAGCTGGACGCGCTCGAAGCCACGCTGCTCCAGCTCGCCCGCGCTCGCGGCATGACCTGGCAGGAGGTCGCCTTCGGGCTCGGCCTCGGCACGCCGCAGGCCGCCAGGCAGCGCTACGAGCGCCTCGCCGGGCGCGTGCCCGACCAGGCCTCGGAGTAGACGCCTCAGCGCACCCGGAGCTCGCCGACCGGCCGGCCGCCGCCCAGCACCGTGCCGGCGGCGAGCTCGGCCAGCTCCGGCGCGTCCAGGCCCAGCGAGCGCAGCGCCGCCACGGTGACGGGCACGCGGGCACGCGTGCCGCCGTCCTCGATCTTGACGGTGCCGGCGCGCCCGTCCTCGAACACGAACGCGTCGAACGCCTCCGCCCCCGCCTTCAGCATCAGCCCGGGCAGCGCCCGCATCAGCTTCGCCTCCGCCCTGTCGGTGCCGGAGGTCCACTCGGGGTAGGTGCGCATGGCGTCGAAGATCTTGCGCTCGTACGAGTCCTCCGACGACATCGGGAACGCCCGGAACGCCTTCGTCACGCCCAGCATCGACACGTAGAACAGCGGCGCCCCGCACCCGTCCACCCCGGAGGCCGCCACCCGCTCCCCGGTCAGCTCCTCCACCGTCTGGCGGATCGCCCGCTGCAGCGGATGCGCCGGCTCCAGGTACGTGCTCAGCGGCCAGTCGTTCGCCACGCAGGTGGCCAGCATGGCGGAGTGCTTGCCCGAGCAGTTCATGTAGACGCGCCCGCGCTCGGTCGCCGCGCGGTCGAACGGGTAGTCCTCGGGGCACTGCAGCGCCGACTCGTCCAGCCCGGCTCCCGCCAGGATCTTCCTGACGCCGTCCACGTGGAAGGGCTCGCCCGAGTGCGAGGCGCAGGCCAAGGCGAGCAGCTCGCCCTCCAGGCGCAGGCCGCTGCGGAGCATGCCCAGCGCCTGCAGCGGCTTCATCGACGACCGTGGCGAGGCCGGCACGTGCACTGCGCCCCTGGTCTCGACCGGGCGGCCTGCCGCGTCCACGGTCAGCATGCGAGCCTGATGCGTGGACTCCACGAACCCGGATCGGACAACTTCCACAATCAACGACATTTCACGCTCCCCTTTCGACATGAGTGTATGAAGCGTTTGGTCCTGGTCCAGAATGGGATGCCATGCGAGCAGTCGTACAGAGGGTCAGTTCGGCGTCCGTCGAGGTCGACGGGCAGGTGGTGGGGGCGATCAGCGAGCCGGGGCTGCTCGTTTTGGTGGGGGTCACGCACACGGACACGCGTGCCGAGGCCGCCAGGCTCGCCGCCAAGCTGTGGGGGCTGCGCGTCCTGCACGGCGAGAAGTCCTGCTCGGACGTGTCGGCGCCGCTCCTGGTGATCAGCCAGTTCACCCTGTACGGCGATGCGCGCAAGGGCCGCCGCCCCACCTGGCAGGCCGCCGCCCCGGGGCCCGTCGCCGAGCCGTTGGTGGATGCGGTGGTGGCGGAGTTGCGGGCGTTGGGGGCGCGGGTGGAGACGGGGGTGTTCGGGGCCGACATGAAGGTGGCGCTGGTCAACGACGGCCCCATCACCCTGGTCCTGGACATGTGACGCCGGGCCCGGCCTGGGCGGCGCGCCGCCCAGCGAGCCAGCGGGCCACCGCCACACGGCGGCGCAAAACGCGGCGGGACGTGGCGCCCAGCACGGCGCAGCGCCCAGCACGGCACGGCTCACGGCGTGGCGCGGCGCGGCGCGGCACGGCTCACGGCGTGGCGCTGCGCCCGGCGTAGCACCTGCATGGCGCTCAACACCGCACCGGCGTAGGCCCCGCGCGGCGGGTGCCGCGCGGGCCGGGGTTAGCGGATGCGGCGGCGGAGGGACGGGTCGATGGTGACGTTGCGGCCGGCGTCCGGCGGGACGATGACCTCCTGGGCGGCGGCCACCCCGCCCGCGAGCAGCGGCGCGTCCACCGGCACCGTGCGCTTGACCACGGCCAGCGCGATCGGCCCGAGCTCGTGGTGGCGGGCGGCCGAGCCGACGACCCCCACCTCCTGGCTCTCGAAGATCACGGGAGCCCCGTGCGCCGGCAGCGTGTCGACGCTTCCGTCCAGGTGCAGGAAGACCAGGCGCCGCGGCGGGTGCCCCAGGTTGTGCACCCGGGCCACCGTCTCCTGCCCGCGGTAGCAGCCCTTGCTGAGGTGCACGGCCCCGCCGACCCAGCCCACCTCGTGCGGGATCGTCTTGTGGTCGGTCTCGAAGCCCAGCCGCGGCCGGTGCGCCTCGATGCGCAGGGCCTCGTACGCCCACAGCCCCGCCAGCGGCTTGCCGAGGTGGTCGGCGAGCTCGGCCCGCGGCACCAGGACGTCCTCCGTGGCCGTGGACAGGACCGCCAGGTCGTCGGCCCGCGACACCTCCACCCGCAGCATGAACCGCATGCGGTCGAGGTAGTCGACCAGGCTCTGCGCGGTGCCCGGCTCGACGTGGGCCAGGACGCTCTCGCCGTCGTCGGTCAGCGTGAGGTGGTGCTGGACGCGGCCCTGCAGGTCGAGGTCGAGCGTCTGCGTCCACTCGCCCGGCTGGAGCGTGTCGAGCTTCTGCGAGGTGAGGTCGTTGAGCCATTTCAGCCGGTCCGCACCGGAGATGCGGATCACCTCGCGGTTGCTGCGGTCGACGACCGCTTCTCCCTTGACCAGTGCGCGCTGCTCGGCGAACAGGTCGCCGTAGTGCGCTGCTACGTCGGAGTCAGGGGCGTCCGCCGGGACGGCGCCGGGGAGGTCGAGCAGAGGGCTACGCATGTCTTCCAGGCTATCCGCACCGCCGGAGGCGGCCGTCCGCCGCGGGGGTGTCAGCGGCAGTTGCGGCAGCGGCCGAAGACGGTCAGGTGGTGGACGTCGGCGACGAAGCCCAGCTCCTCGTCCAGGCCCTTGACCAGCCCCTCCGCCAGCTCGGGCCGCACCTCGAACACCTCGTCGCAGCCCCGGCACACCAGGTGCACGTGGTCGGCCTCGGCCGCCAGGTGGTAGGTGGGGGCGCCGTGCCCGAGGTGGGTGTGGGTGACCATGCCGAGCTCTTCGAGCAGCTCCAGCGTGCGGTAGACGGTCGAGATGTTCACCCCGCGCGCCGTCTGGCGGACCTTGACGCAGATCTCCTCCGGCGTGGCGTGCTCCAGCTCCTTGACCGCCTCCAGCACGAGCTGGCGCTGGGGAGTGACCCTGTAGCCCTTGGCGCGAAGTTCCTCATGCCACTGCGTCTCGGTCATGCCCTCGATACTACGGCCCGACGATATTCACTTGCCCCTTTCGCGGCGGAGCGCATAGCTTCTTGAGTACGCGGAAAGGAGGTGGTCCGAATAATGGTTAGTCATAGTCGGGCTAGCGAGGTGGTTGTCCGCTGACCTCGCGGACTGTTGTCTCGTGACGTGATGCGAATACGAGGCAACCACCGGGGCCCCTGGCAGCCGGAGGGCGGGACATCGATCCCGACCATGGTCCATCCGGCCCGCCGCCACGGCGGAGTGTTGCCCGGGGCCCTTCTTCAGTTTCAGTGCTCGCCGCGGGCCTGGAGGCCGAGCTTCTCGCACGCCTCGCGGTAGAGCAGCACGACGGCCTTGCGCACCTGCGCCCGCTCGGTGAGGGTCTGACCCCAGGGCACGCGCACCCGCTCCCCGCCGTCGATCGTGAACGTGATCGCCTCTGCGTCGACGTCGCTGGTCAGCGCCGTCTTGGCGTCGGGCCGCCCGCCGAGCCCCCGTACGATGATCAGCCCGTCGTCGGCGTGGTCGTCATTCATGTGCCGCTTGATCGCCTCGACGGCGTCAGCGGTGAACGGCGTGCTCATGGGATCAGGCCACCTTCTTCAGCTCTGCCGACATGTGGTCCGTGAGCGGGTGCCCGACGGCCGCCATCTCGTACGCCCACATGAGATTGCCGTTGACCAGGCCGTACAGGCGGTGGCCCGCGGTGTACTCCTTGGCCGAGGCGGTGCGCGCCACCACGTCCGTGCGCAGCTCGATCTTGTGGAAGACGACCTCGCCGATGTAGATCTCGACGATCCCGGTGGGGTGCGACAGGACGACCTCGATCTGCCGGTCGGGCAGGGAGCGCCAGTAGCCGGACTCCGTGGCCAGCGGCCTGACCCGGTTGCCGGCGTCGTCGAGCAGCCAGGTGCGGCTCACGTACGTCAGGAACGGTTTGCCGTTGTGCCCGAACTCGATCTCCTGGCCGAAGTTGAAGCTCTCGATCGTCGGGTAGCCGCCCACGCCGGCGCCTTCCCACCGCCCGAGCAGGAACGCGATCGGCTCCAGGTCGGGGTGCACCTCAGGTTCTTCCATGCTCCCCAAGCGTAGTGGCGCGCCACGCCCGTACGGGCTCGTCCGGGGCTAGGGTGACGGATATGGCACGTTCACTGGTGATCAAGGTGACCGCGGGGGCCGACGCTCCCGAGCGCTGCAACCAGGCGTTCACGGTCGCGGCCGCCGCGCTCGCGAGCGGTGTATCCGTTTCCCTGTGGCTGACCGGCGAGTCGTCGTGGTTCGCGGTGCCCGGCCGGGCCAAGGAGTTCAGCCTGCCGCACGCGGCGCCGCTGGCCGACCTGCTCGACGCGGTGCTGGCGGCCGGGCGGGTGACGCTCTGCACGCAGTGCGCCGCCCGCAGGAACATCACCGTGGACGACCTCCTGGAGGGGGTGCGGATCGCGGGCGCGCCGGCGTTCGTGGAGGAAGTGACCGCCGAGGGCGTGCAGGCCCTGGTCTACTGACCGGCGGGCAGGGTCTCGCCGGTCTCCAGCAGCGTCTTGAGGCTCGACAGGATCTGCGGCCAGCCGCCGCTGATGGCCTTGCGCACGGCGCTGTCCGCGCCGAAGCCGCCGTGCGTGACGGTCAGCTTGACCAGCTCGCCCTGCTGTTCCAGGTCGAAGGTGACCGTCGAGCGAGGGTCCCTCGTCCAGGCTTCGAGGTCGTCGCCGCGCAGCCCGGCGAGCTCGACGAACTCCGGGGTGAAGGTGTGCCAGGTGTAGGCCAGGCGCTTGCCGGGCTCCGCGGCGAGCACGACCTGCTCCGGGTCCTTCATCGTGATGCCCTGGTACTCCCAGGTCACCGTGGAGCCCGCGCTCCAGTCCGACTTGAGCGCGACCCCCCAGTAGCGCTTGGTCCACGCGGGGTCGGTCAGCGCCTGCCAGAGGCGCTCGGTGGTGGTGCGGATGAAGGTGGTGTAGACGAAGTCGGGGTCGTGCCGCATGGGATGGCCCTCCAGTGCCGTCTTGAGGTCCGCCAGGGCGTCGGCGCGGTGGCGGTCGTACCGGTTGATCCAGCGTTCGGCGATGGCGTTGATCGGCACGGCGTTGAGGTAGTGCAGCTTCTCCCGTCCGCGACGCACGGTCGTGACCAGGTTGGCCTCCTCCAGCACGGCCAGATGCTTGCTCACCGACTGCCTGGCCATGTCCAGCTCCGCGCACAGCTCGCGCAGGGTCTGGCCGTTGCGCGCGTTCAGGCTGTCCAGCAGGCTGCGGCGGCTCGGGTCCGCCAGCGCCTTGAACACCTCGTCCATCATGTCGCCATCCCAACACGCAGCCACTCGGCTGCCTTTTGCAGGATAGGCAGCCATACGGCTGCGTGTCAAGCTCCGCGTCGCCTCCCGCGGAACAGGCCCCGCACCGCGCCGATCACCGCCGCCCCGACCTCTCCGACCATGGGCTCGCGTTCCTCCTCCGCCGTGGGCCCCGGGTCGGGGTGCGCGGGCTCGGCGCAGCCGGCGCGGCAGGCCTCCAGCTGCGCCGCGAACGCCATGCCCAGGAAGAGCGCGATCGAGCTGAGGAACGACCACAGCAGCAGCGCCATCACGGCGGTCAGCGGCCCGTACGTGTTGCCGAACGAGCTGTTGTACTCGGTGTAGGCGGCCAGCCCCAGCGTGAACAGCGTCCATAACCCCAGCGCCACCAGCGCCCCCACGGCCAGCCACGTGTGCCCCGGCTGCCTGCGCCGGGGCGAGGCCCGGAACAGCGTGACCGTGGAGGCCAGCGCGAGCAGGAAGCCGAGCGGCCAGCGGACGAAGGCGAAGGCCTGGCGGGCGCCGGAGCCCCAGCCGTACGTCTCGCTCAGGGCCGCGCCCAGCTCGCCGCCGCCGACCAGGACCGTGAATCCGGTGATCATGCAGATCCCGGCGGTCAGCGCCAGCACGACCGCCCTGGCGTACTTGCGGTGGAACGGCCGGTCGCGCTCGACGCCGTAGATCCGGTTCGCTCCCCGCTCGAACTGCGCCATCGCCGAGGCGAGCGCGGCCAGCGTGGTGACCAGCCCCAGCCAGAGCGCCAGCTCGTCCCTGGCGCCGTTCCCGCCGCGGAGCACCTGCGCGATGGCGTCCGTGCCGCCGCCGGGCGCCAGGGCGCTCAGCGTGAGCCGCAGCACCCGGCCCAGCTCCTCCTGGTGGGTGACCGCGCTCAGGCCGACGACGGCGATGGCGCCGGGGATGATCGCCAGGCAGATCTGGAACGCCAGGGCCCGCGAATGGCTCATGCCGTCGCCGTAGCGGAACCTCGTGAACGAGTCGCGCACGAAGTGCCAGCCGCCGTACTTGCGCAGGGTCTCCCACGCGTCGTCGGCGGACAGCTCCTCCCCGCTCATCGTGCGGGTCTGGGGGACAGTGACCGTGGATCCCACGGCCGACGTTCTACCCCACTTCGGGGTGGTTCACGTAATTCGCCGTCAGGAGGCCTGGAGCACCGTCGTCAGGCGCTCCTGGCGCAGCGCCTCGTAGCGGGAGTCGTCGAGCGGCGCCAGCTCGCCCACCCGCCACGACAGCAGCAGGTCGGCCAGCGCCGGGTTGCGGGCCAGCGCCGGGCCGTGCAGGTAGGTGCCCACGACGTGCCCCGCGTAGCAGCCCTCGAACCCGTCGCCGTTGCCCACGCCCTTGACCGTCCGCGACAGCGGCCGGACGCCGGGGCCCAGGTGGGTGACGCCCATGTGGTTCTCGAAGCCGGTCAGCGTGGGCAGGTTGAGCGCGGCGTCCACCTCGGCCACCAGCTCCCCCACCGCCCGCGCGGGGCCGCGGGAGCTGGAGATGTCGAGCAGGCCGATGCCGTCGACCGGCTGGCCCTCCTCGCCGCCGAACGTGCTGCCCATGATCTGGTAGCCGGCGCACACCGCCAGCATGGCCGCGCCGCGCGCGATGGCGCGGTGCAGGCCGCCGTCCCTGCGCAGGCGCTGGGCCGCCAGGATCTGCGGGCGGTCCTCGCCGCCGCCGATCAGGTAGATGTCGCCGGTCTCGGGGACCGGGTCGGCCGAGCGTACGTGGATCGTCTCCGTCTGGATCCCCCTGCGCTGCGCCCGCTGCTCCAGGACCAGCGCGTTGCCCTGGTCACCGTACGTGCTCAGCAGGTCGGGGTAGATCCAGACGATGCTAAGGGCGCTGTCAGACGGCACGGCCGAACTCCGATCGGATCTGCTGGAAGGCGGTGTAGTTGGCGATCACGTCCACCCGCCCGGGCGGCTGCATGGCCAGCGCCTCCGAGAACGTGCCGCACAGCGTGAAGGGCACGTCCGCCACGTCGAGCCGCAGCGCCAGGTCGAGGCGGCGCTCGCCGGTGACGAACACGGGGCGCCCGCGCAGGATGCGGTAGTCGACGTCCCACAACCACGAGGTGTCGCGCCCGTCGGGGCCCTGCGCGTTGACCGAGAGGATGATCGGCAGCTGCGGGTCGGCGACGTCGAACGCCTCCAGCCAGCCCGCCGGGTTCTTCGCCAGCAGCAGCCGCGCGTGCCGGCCCTCGCGCTCGACGGTGGTGTAGCGGCCCGCCACCGAGGTGACCTCGCGCAGCCGGGGCAGCGCCCGGTCCACCGGCAGCCCGAACGCCTCGGCCACCGCCAGTGCCATCACCGCGTTGGAGCGGTTGGCCTGGCCGGGGAGCTGGATGTCGAGCAGCCAGCGCTGCCCGCGCGGGTCGATCGCCGAGTCGTCGTCGACCACCCACTGCGGCTCAGGCCGGTGGAACGTGCACTCCCGGCACGCCCAGTCGGCGTCCTTGCGGTCGAGCGGGCCTCCGCACTCGGGGCAGCACCAGGAGTCCTCCTTCCACCGCTGACCGCCCGCGACCCAGGTGACCTTGGCCGCGGTGGAGGCGCCCCAGGTGACGAGCGGGTCGTCGCAGTTGGCGATGACGTGGGTGGGCTTGCCGGACAGGGCCTTGCGCCACTTCTGCGCCAGCAGCCAGATCTCGGCGGCGCGGTCCATCTGGTCGCGGCTGAGGTTCATCAGGCAGACGACGCCGGCGCCGGTCGTGGCGAGCACCTCGGGCAGATACTTCTCGTCCACCTCGAGCACGCCGTACGGGGCGCTCTTGTGCTGGGAGAGCGCGGAGACGTGGCCGGCGGGCATGTTGGCGCCGAACGCGTTCGTGGCCACCTCGCCGAGCTCCAGCAGTGCCGAGGTGATCAGCCTCGTGGTGGTGGTCTTGCCGTTGGTCGCACTGACCAGGGCCAGCTTGCGGTCGCGGGCCAGCTGGCGCAGGAGGTCGGGCTCGAGCAGCAGGCCGACCCGACCGCCGATCACCGAGCCGTCGCCACGCCCGGTCATCCTGGACAGCGTGGCGGCGCTGCGGCCCAGGGCACTGGCGAGCTGGGCCCGCAGAGGAAGCTGGGTCATGTGCAAGGATCCTAGTCGGCGTTGGCCCCAAGTCTGGAGACACGCGCGAAAACGCCCCTTTACGATCAGGGGCCCGGCGGCTCGGCGAAGGCGATCTCCGGAGAGCCGCCGTGCTCGAACGGCAGCACGAAGCGGCGCGGCCACGACAGCACGCTCTCCAGCCAGCCCGCCCCCATCGTCTGCCCCGCGTGCCTGATCCTGGCCGAGGACTCCACGCCGATCGCGACCGTCGCGATGTCGCGCTGCACGCCCTCGTGCTCGTCGTCCCCGAGGATCACCCGCCAGGCCAGCGCCCGGTTGTGGTCCACCTCCATCGACAGCGGGTGGTGGCGCAGCGCCTTGGCCCGGTGGCCGAGCAGCTCGGGCTCGACGGAGCCGTGGCCGGCGCCGCCCGGCTGGCGGAACAGGGCGTACTCCATGGGGGGCGCGGGGCTGCGCAGGTTCGGGGCGGGCTGGCCGTACGGGAAGAGCCTGTCCACCTCGTGCAGCCAGCGCACCTGCGGGATGACCCACGACGCGCCCGGCCGCTCGCCGCCGCTGTCGGCGCCGCCCAGCAGCCGCGTGGCGGTCTCCGCGGCCTTCTCGGTCAGCAGGGCCGGGTCGAACCACGTGCGCAGCGACCAGGCGCGCCGCTGCACCGAGCGCTCGACCAGGGTGGCGAGCAGGCATTCGCGGCGCCGCGCCGGCAGGTCGGCCCAGGCGGCCGACAGGGCGCGCGGCACGCCGGGCAGCGGCCGGTTGCCGACGAAGGCCAGCACGACCGTGTCGCACCAGATGCGCAGCCACGCCCACTCGGCCGCGCCGGCCAGCACGTCGGCTTCGCGCAGCTCCACCAGCGTGCACGCCTGCCCCGTACGGCACTGCGCCCCGCAGGCCGCCGACCGCCGGCCCCGGATGGGCGGCGGCGGCCCCGGCAGCGCCTTCTCCCTGGACTCCCCGAGCGGCACGCGCACCCGCAGCGGCCGGTCCATCCCGTCGGCGAACACGGCGGCCGAGCCCGGCTGCAGCGACACCACGTGGCGGGACTGCTCGTCGCTGAGGTTCATGGCGGCGCCGACTAGCTGCCTGTCGTCCTCGGCGGGCAGCCGGTGCACGACCTTCAGCGCGGTGTTCTTCACGACGTCGGAGACGAGCTTGGTGGGGATCTGCTCGGCCACCACGATGCCCTCCCCGTACGCCCTGATCTCGGCGAGCATCCCGGCCAGCAGCTCCACGGCGTGGGTGGAGGCCCGGCCGTGGCCGCGGTCGCGCAGCAGCCGGTGCGCCTCCTCGATCACGATGACGTGCCGCAGCTCGGCCGAGCGTTCCCGCCTGGCCCGCATGCGCAGGTGCTCGACGATCCGGATGATCAGCGTGCCCATGAGGAACGCCTTGTCCTCGTCGTTGGCCACGTCCTCGATGGCCAGCACGACCTGGCGTTCCAGCAGGCCGCCGATGTCGGCGGGGTGGCCGCCCTCGAAGAAGCGCCCGGCGGAGCCGACGCGCAGCGAGCGCAGCCGCAGCGAGATGAAGCCCTCGACGTCCGCCTGCACCTCGCGGCCGTAGCCGATCTCCTTGATCACGTCCATGGCGTGCTGCTGGAGCTGTTCGAGGGTGGGGACGCTGGGCGGCACGTTCGAGCCCGGCACGGCGCCGCCGGTGACCACGTCCCAGCCGGTCGCCTCGTAGACGCGCTGCAGCGCCAGCGACATGATCTGCGGGAACGGCTCCTCGGCGTCGAACGCGGCCATGAACAGCGCCCTGACCATGTCGATGTGCGCCTGGACCGGGTAGCCCGGCTCGGGTTCGAGCGGGTTGACGCTGAACGGGACGCCGTCGGGCGCCGACGGGTTGATCACCGTGACGGGCTCGTCGACGCGGCCCGCCATGGCGGCGTACTCGGACTTGGCCGGCTCGATGGCCAGCCACGGGATGCGGGCCCTGCTGAGCTGCTCCAGCAGGTGCCGCACGGTCTGCGACTTGCCGGAGCCGGTCGCGCCCGTGACGAACGCGTGCCGGTTCAGCGTGGCCAGCGGCACCCGGAACGTGCCGACGCCGCGGTCCTGCCCGTCGAGGATCTCCCCGAGCTCCAGTTCGCCGCCCTCCGACTCCGACGTCACGTCGAAGAAGCCCGAGTCGAGCACCCGCACGCCCGGCACCTCCCGCCTGGGCAGCCCGGCCAGCGCGGCCAGCGCCCCCGCGGTGGCGGCGAACGGCGCGGCGGCGCCGTCGGCCGGGTCCTGCATGGTGATGGCCAGGGCCTCCGGCAGGGAGTAGGCGGCGCCGTGCGAGCTGCGCAGCCGGTACGGATGCTGGCTCATCTCGACGGACCCGACGAGCACGGGCGCGATCTGCCGCAGCTCGTCGGCCGTGGCCCCGCCGGCCAGCACCCGCACGTTCCACAGGCCGGCCTCGCGGAAGGCGTCCAGCTCCTGCATGCGGCGCTCGGCCCGCTCGGCGTCGTAGCGGGAGCGCTCGGAGGCGTCGCCGTACTGCCGCAGCACGTTGAGCTGCGTGCGCAGGTGCGCCACCTCGGCGTCGAGCAGGTCCGTCGGCTCGGCCACGACCAGCCAGGCGAACGGCCGCGACATCAGCGTCACCAGCGTCGACTCGAACAGCGTGGGCCGCTTGAGCTCGTCCGGATCGAACTCGCGCCCCTTGCTGCCCAGCGGCGGCGCCTGCCGCCCCGGGCACGGCGTCCACACCAGGTCGGCCAGGTCGGCCAGGTACTCCTCGTTCAGCCGCACCCCCCGCGCCCCGCCCGGGAACAGCAACGGCTGCGGCCCGCTCGGGTCGTCGGGCAGGTCGGTGGACCTGCGCGGCTGGCGCGGCGGCGACAACGGGCCGGCGTTGGTGATGAGTTCGAGCGGCGCCCCCGATCCCCGCGACAACCATCCGATGACGAACGGCCGGTCGCGCTGCGCCGCCGACAGCACCGCAGGAAGCACAGTGACGAAATCCCACTCCGCCGACGAGCTTCGCGAGGGTGCTGCGATCGACTGAATTCGATACCAGGGCCCGCTCAGCGAGACACTCGGCTGCATTTCAATCCCCCACAGACGGTTCTTTGTTAAATTCCGCCAACCGTCAGCTCATCACCTCGACATTGACCATGTCATTGCCTCCCCTTGCGCCAGTCCAGGCGTGGCGGTGGTGGCCCGAGGTTCGGCGGCGGCTCTCCGTTGCCGTCCACGGCCTGCGGGTCGAGCGCCAGCACCGCCTCGCGCACGTCCTCCAGCTCGCCCAGCGTGGTCTTGGGGAAGGTGAGGATGGCCGGGTTGGCGTCGGCCAGGCGTACCCGGCGGCCGTCCGCGGTGGCATCCGTGACGATCACGGACGTCGTGGGAAGCTGCTGGAGCTGGTGCGGCTCCACCAGGAACTCGCGCGAGCGCTGCAGCACCCGTTCCTTCTCCGAGATCTTGTCGGCCGTCCTGCCCCACTCGGTGGACTCGGTGATGTCCTCCGCCAGGTCCGCGTGGTCGCCGTCGCGCTCCTCGCGCCCGTCCTCGACCTGGGAGATCGTGGAGGTGTAGCCGCCGTCGAGGCCCGGCAGCGAGTCGCTGATCGTCTCGGTGAGCTGGGCCAGCTCCAGCCGGTGCTCGGTGCCGACGTGCTCGCTGGCGACCCGCGCGTCCTCGGCGTTGCCGAGGCGCATGAACGCGACCGCGGCGTGCCCCCTGCCGAGCCGCTCCCGCACGGTCGGGGTCAGGGAGCGGTAGGTCAGGACGAGCCCGGTACGCGAGGTCTCGCAGGCGTCCATCAGCCGGTCCAGCACGTCGCCCCTGAGCTTGTCCGCGCCCGCCACGATGATCGTGTGGTACCAGGGCCGGTCGGAGGAGGGCGACTGGCGCAGGATGTGGGTCAGGGCGGTGGCCACGTACGTGCCGAGCACCCGGTTGCCGAACACGCCGGCCTGCCGGTCCATACTCACCACCCGCAGCCGGGCGGGCGGCAGCCGTACGGCCTGCGTGCCGAGCGTCTCCAGCTTGCGTAACTGCGACTCCAGCGCCCAGGCCCGCTCGATCACCACCCGGTCGCTCACGCCACGCCCGAACAGCGTCCCGATGCGCTCCAGCTGGGTCGCGGTGATCAGCCCGAACCGCAGGTCGTCGCGCGGGTCGCCCACCTGCGCCAGCGCCCGCAGCGCGGCGGTGACCTGGCTGATCGTGGCGTTCTCCCCGAGCACCTCCAGCACCCGCTCCAGGATCGCGTTGTCGAAGCTGAGGTCGCGGGTGCTGCGCTGCTCCTCGCTCACGCTCACCACGTGCGCCAGCACGTCCGCGAACGCCTCCGGCTTGAGCGTGGCGCCCAGGTCGAGCCGGGGCAGATCGACGGGCAGCACCCAGACCAGCGGGTCGTCGCCGCCCTTGCGGGCCAGCTCGATGAGGTCCTTGGCGATCGCGCCCTCCGACAGGTCCAGCACGGTCAGGTGCCCGCCGCTGTAGAGCCGGGTGGCGCCGAGCAGCGTGACCAGCGCGGACCAGCCCGGTAAGGTGCCGCCGGCCACGTCGATGCGGTCGAGCTCGTCGGGCACCGCGACCGCGTACCAGGTGAGCTGCCTGTCGTGGCGCTCCTTGGACTCCTGCCACTCGCGGTAGCGCTCGGCGTGCTCCTCCTGGGCGCGGAACAGGTCCTTGTCGCGTTCCCGGCGCTGCCGGTCGTCCCTGGCCTGCTGCTCCAGCACCCGGTACCTGACCGCCCGGTCCCCCTGCAGCAGCGCGTAGCTGAGGATGGCCGCCACGCCGCCGGAGGCGACCAGCGCGACCAGCGCGAAGGGCCAGGCGAGATAGCCGGCCAGGGCGACGGCCAGGATCACCACGGTCAGGGCCAGCAGGAACACGCGCAGGAACCGGACCGGCCGGTTGAGCATGTCCTCCTGCATCCGCTCGCGGCGCATCAGCTCCTGCACGGCGGGGTCGGGCTCGCCGGGCGCCTCCTCGACGGGCGAGGGGCGTTTGGGCGGGGGGCCGGGGTCGGGATGCAGCAGGATGTACTGCCAGCCCAGGTAGATGCGGTCCGCCTGGAGCTGGGCATGCTCGGGATGCACGTCCGTCACGTGACCCTCCGGCCGCCGATATGTCATGAGGAGTGGGGGTCAGCCCTTTCCGCTCCGTGACAGCGTATGAGTTACAAGCGCTATAGCGGCAGGGTTCTCGGCAATTCGACCGGTCCGATGGGAGCATTGCGGCAGATGGGACAAGCGATACCTATTACCATCCTTACCCATGACGGAACCCTCCGGCGGCAGCACTGACAAGCCCAGACGCCCGGTAGTGGTGCCCGCGATCGCCCTGGTGGCGATCACAGTCATCGGCATCACCGCTCTCCTGGGCGGTCTGAACGAGACTCCCGACGCGCCGGACCCGCTCAGCGAGGGCGCCGTGCTCGATCAGGGCCTGTATTCCACGAAGTTCGTCGAGTCCCGCGTGAGGATCGAACCGGCTCAGAACGAGTGGGACGAGGAGAAGCGGTTCGTGGAGCTGCTCTTCGACGTCACCAACCAGGGCGACGCGACCGCCTCCGTCGGCCTGCCGCCCGAGAAGCCCGAGCAGGCCTTCACGTTCACCTCCTTCGCGGGCTCGCTGGTCAAGATCTCCCCGGCCTTCGACAAGGACGCGGGGCCCTTCACCTTCGCCCTCAGCAAGGGCGGCGAGACCCGTCAGCTCCATCCGGGAGTGCCCTCCCGGGTCGTCGTGCGCTACAAGCTGAAGGAGAACGAGCAGCCGCCGGAGAAGATCACGCTCGACGTGGCCTCCTTCGAGTTCGAGTCCCAGTTCAACGACGACATCCCCGCCTGGCAGATGATCTCGAAGGAAGTGGGCGAGAAGCACCTGCCCGAGATCAAGGCCCGGGTGACCATGTCGGTCAAGAAGGGCGACGCGGCGTGACCGCCACGGAGCCGAGATCGGCGGTCAGCGGCGGGCCGGCCCGGCGCGGCAGACGGGCCGGCAGGCGGCGGGGCGGCGGCTCCCGGTGGCTGAACGCGCTCGCCGGGGTGGTGCTCGTCGCCGGCGCCATCGGGCTCCAGTCGCTGCACCTGAGCGAGGGCGAGACCTCGAACGCGCTCGTCTACACCGGGGAGAAGGGCGAGGAGGTGGACGCGCGGCGGTTCACCGCGCGGGTGGACTCGTTCTCCGTGGCCAAGGGGATCCAGGACAACAGCTCCACCATCGGGACCGACAACCTCTTCCTCGTCATCGCCGTCTCCGCCAAGTCCAGCCTGAAGCCGTACCACATGCGGGAGGCGGTGCTGGTCACGGCCGACGGCAAGAGGTTCGCCACCACCGACCGCGTGGACAGCTCCCTCACCCTGGCCCACACCTGGGTGCAGCCCGACATCTGGGTCAGCGGGCGGGTCGTCTTCGAGGTGCCGGCGTCGGCGCTGCCCGGCGCGAGCGTGCTGCTCGGGCTGGGCACGACGACGCTGGTGGAGTCGTACCGGCCCCAGGTCGAGGTGGATCTCGGGCTGGACGAGGAGGGGGCGCGCAAGCTGGCCGCCTCGCCGCAGGACGTCTACTCCTTCGTGAAGAAGTGATCGGGACATGAGCACGAACGACGAGCGCGACTGGTTCGCACCGCGCAACGACCGGCGTCCGGACGACACCACGCCCCACCCGCCGGTCGGCCAGGAACCCCCGGCCGACCAGGCCCCGCCGCCCAGCCAGGCACCACCGCCCGGCCTCGGCCCCGCCATGCCGCCACCCGGCGCCGGCCCCGCCATCCCGCCACCCGGCTTCGGCTCGGCCCCCGGCCACACGCCGCCCCACGGCCCCACGCCGCCGCACAGCCCCACGCCGCCCGATCATGCCCCGGCACCCGGTCACGCCCCGCCTGGCCAGGCTCCGGCGCCCCGTCAGGCCCCGCCGCGCAGCCGGGTGACGCCGCCCGGTCTGGGCTCGGCCCCCGGGCACGCCACGCCACCACCCGGGCTCGGCTCGGCCCCCGGCCACGCCACACCACCACCCGGACTCGGCTCGGCGCCCGGCCACGCCGCGCCGCCGCAGGGCCTGCGCTCCGCCGCCGGCCCCGGCGTGCCGCCGCCCGAGCAGGGGATGCCGCCTCGTCGCGGGCGGCATGGCCGTGCGATGCCTCAGGGGCAGGGGACGCCGTACCCGCCGGAGCCGCCGTACTCCCAGGGGTCCGCGCAGCCCCGTCCTCAAGGGCCCACGCCCCACAGGACGCCGCGCCCCCAGGGCGGGCTGCCTCCGCAGGGCGTGCCGCACGGGTACGGCCCGTCCCCGAGCCATGCCCGGCACGCTCCCACCGCCGACCAGCAGGTCTGGCCCCCGGCGCAGCGCGAGTCCGTCGGCGGCGCCACGCAACCGATCCCCGCCATCCGGCCCACAGCGGGGGCGGCTCCCGGCGCGGCCATGTTCGGCGCCCCACAACCCCCCGGCGCACAACCCCCCGGCGCGCAACCTCCTGGCGCGCAGCCCCCGGGCGCGCAGGCCCCTGGGGCGAACCCGGCTTCGGGCCCGGGGCAGGCCTTCGCCGAGTCCGGCGCTCCCGAGGAGCCCGCCGCCGCGCCCACCGGGTCCGCGCCCTCCCCGCGTGCCAGGCGCCGCCGCACCGCCCTGATCGCGGCGGGCGCGATCGTCGCGTCGCTGCTCGTCACGGCCGGCCAGACCTACGACGGCTACCTCTTCTACGAGAAGGTCACCGACGAACGCAAGGAGACGAAGGAGACCGTCGTGCCCGCCGGCCAGGCGGGCAAGGTCCACAACATCGAGTACCGGGCCGCGGTCAGCACCACGGAGATCCCGCAGGGCAGCACACCGCGGCCGAACACGACGTGGCTGAAGATCGAGATCACGCGGAAGCTCCTGGACGAGGCCAACGCCACCATGACGGCCGGGCCCTCGGAGATGCAGCTGAGGGACTCCGCGGGCCGTACCTGGGCGGTCGAGGCCAGGCCGGTGGGGGATCAGCCGTCGGAGAGGCTCGTGGTGGGCGAGGAGTACAGGATCGAGGGGCTGGCGATCGTGCCGACCCCGGTGGCGAACGAGGTGCAGCTCAGCTTCCGCCCCAGCGCCTACCGCTCCGACACGCCGACGGAAGACCTGTTCGACCGGAAGGCGATGGAGAAGGCCGAGAAGGACGACGTGGTGCTGGTGTTCAGGCGTCGCTGAGCGACTCTCCTCTGAGGCGGGCGCGGGTGGCGGCGATGTCGTACGTGGCCGCCAGGAGCGTCGTGGTGAGCACGGTCACGATCATGTCGAGCACGAAGTACAGCGGCGGGCCCTGGTAGGTCCACGCCCATTCGGCCTCGGAGCCGACGAGGTGCCGGATCCAGCGGTCGGCGTACTCGCCCGCCACCATCACGCCCACGTAGCACAGGCACATCATGCCGAACAGCGGCGCGCCCGCCTTGAACACCATCCGCAGCGAGTTGGCCAGCGGCACCCAGCGATCCCTGAATCCCCCGGTGACCTGGTCGAACGACCTCTGCGTGAGGTCGTGGCTGCCTTCGAGGCGGTCCACGCCCTTCTCCAGCCTGGTGCCCTTGACCAGGGCTCGGGTGTCGTCGGAGTAGGCGCCGAAGACGAGCATGGCCACGGTGAGCCAGGCGAGCGGGACGGCGACGGCGTCGAGCAGCAGCGGCCAGACGTCGCCGAACCAGCCCGTGACGTCGTCCCAGACCGGGATCTTCTGCTGGGCCTCGGCCCAGACCTCCGTGGTGCCCTCGACCACGCTGCGGTGCGTCACCCATTCCGAACGCGCGTCGGCGAAGGCGACCGTGGCGTTCAGCCCGTAGAAGACGAACGCGAACTCGGAGAAGGCGGCTGCGAAGCCGTAGAAACCGCCCTTGCCCTTCTCCACGAGCCTGGCGAACAGCATCTTCAGCCCGAACATGACGACCATCGCCCCGAGCGACACCCGCCAGTCGATGTCGGTGAGCCCCTGCCCGACGTCGGAGTTCTCCCCGAACCAGGAGGCCTCCGTCATGTCGAAGAAGTGGTGGAACAGGTCCATCTGGTAGATGTCCCGGGCGTCCTCCACGTGGAAGCCCCACGCGAGATAGAGCACCGCGAAGGCCGGGGCCACCCGGTCGAGGGTCCGGAAGAAGCGCTCGTCCGCCACCTCGTCGCCGGTCCTGGCCCGGATCTCCCAGAGGGCGCCGCGCAGGGTGTGGAGCATGCCGGTGGTGACCGTCATCGCCGCCAGGATGATGAGCGTCAGCAGGGTCATGACGCCCACGAGGCGCACCTGCCGCCAGTCGCCGTAGGCCACCTCGACGGCGCCGTACAGCAGCACGAAGCGCGCCAGCTCGCCGACGGCGTACCAGCAGATCAGCGGCAGCGCGCACTTGCCCGCCAGGCGAAGGGCGTGCAGGGGCAGCGAGTACGGCGACGGCATCTGCTGAGCCGGCGTAGGCCCAGGTCGCGGAGGTGCCGTCACACCTGTCGATCCGGACATCTGTGGAATCGTATCGGTCTGTCACTTGTGGCGCAGCAGCAACCTGGCAAAAGCGCTACGCTCCGCAGATCGATCATGAACACGCGGCGATCACGGCGCGGCCCCCCGGAAGCGGCGGGCGGTCCGCGACCAATCGGGGAGCGCAGCCCACATGCTGGTCGGATGTGCGGCAATATGGCGGTATGGAGCCGCAGCCCGCACTCGACACCGATCCTCGCGTGGTGGGAGATCGACTGCGGCGGCTGCGGCAGGCGCGCGGCGTCTCGCTCTCCGAGCTCGCCAAGCGCGCCGGCATCGGCAAGGCCACGCTGTCGGGCGTGGAGACCGGCACGCGCAACCCCACCCTGGAGACGCTCTGGGCGATCACCGCGCAGCTCGGGGTGCCGATCGGGGCCATTCTCGACGCGCCGCCCGAGCCGCAGATCATGCGGGGCACCGCCATCGAGGCCGAGCTGCTCGAGGTGTTCGAGGACGATCGCGTCACCTACGAGCTCTACCGCGTGCGCATCCCGCCAGGGCTCACCCAGACCTCGCCCGCGCATCACGAGGGGGTCAGCGAGCACGTCACGGTCTTCACCGGCACCCTCAGCGCGGGGCCCATCGACGAGCCGCTCACGGCCGGGCCAGGTGATCACATCTCGTGGGTGTCCGACGTGCCGCACGGCTACCGGGCGCACGGGCCGGACGTGGTGCGGGCCACGCTCCTCATGCGGTACCCGACCAAGCCCGTCTGAGCCCGTTCTGAGCCTGTCTGAGCCCGTCTGAAGCCCGTGTGCCCGGCGCGTCAGGCGGGGGCCGCTACGCCGGCACGTCCTGGGCCGGGCGGCAGGTGCGGCACGGCCGGTAGCCCGCGGCCCGCGCCTGGGCGAGGCTGCGGAAGCCGTGCCGGTGCGCGGCCGTGATGCGCCGCGCGTTGTGGCACGTCGGGAAGCACACCACGCCGGTCGTGTCGCTGGCCAGGTAGAACACCCGCTTCCCCGCCAGTGCCCGCAGCCGGTCCAGGTCCACCCCCTCCTCCAGCAGCAGCCGTTCCTTGGCCGGCGCGCCGAACACGTAGTCGCCCACCATCCCGTCCGACCGGGTGACCCGGTGGCACGGGACGAGCAGGGGCACCGGGTTGCGCCCGAGGGCGGTCCCGACGGCCCGTACGGCCCTGGGGCTGCCGACGCGGGCGGCGATCCACGCGTAGGGGCGGACCTCGCCGCGCGGGATCTCCCGCGCCGCGTCCAGGACCGCGCGCTGGAAGGGGCTCAGCCCGCGCAGGTCGAGCCGCAGCCCCGACAGGCGGCCGGTGCGCAGCGCGGGCAGCAGCCCGGCGGGCGGCCGGGCGGCGGGCAGCAGCGGGCGGCCGAACCGCTCCCTGAACGCCTGCGCGAAGCCCTCTCCCGCGTGCACGTAGGCCACACCCTGATCCGTGCAGGCCACCGTCACCTCACCGATCGGCGCCGGAACGCGCACCCACCGGGCCGCGATCCGTTCGAGCAGGCTCTCCGGCGGCTCCACGGCGAGTGCCGCGAGTCCGGTGAGCAGGGGATCCTGAGTCATCGGGCACCTCCTAGTACGCGTAGCCGCCTCAGCCCCCGCGACACGTGCGACTTGACCGTGCCCTGGGGGATCTGCAGGACGGTGGCGATCTCGCTGACCGGCAGGTCCACGACGTGCCGCAGCACGACAGCGGCCCGCTGCTCGTCGGGGAGCTGCCCCAGCAGCGCGGCCAGCTCGTCGCCGGTCTCGCGGCGGACCGCGGCCGCCTCGACGCCCTCGCCGGGGTCGGCGCCGTCCAACGGCTCCTCGACCAGGTCCGTCGGCGGCCTGCGGGACTTGGCGCGGGCGCAGTTGCGCCAGACGTTCATGAGGATCGTCATCAGCCACGCCCGCGGCTGCAGCCCGGCGAGGCGCTCGGGCGAGTACCCGGACAGGGCCCGGTACGCCCGCAGGAACGCCTCCGCCGTGTAGTCCTCGGCGTCGGCCCAGCGCCCGCTCAGCCGCAGCGCGGTCGAGAAGACCAGGCCGCGGTAGGCGCCGTACAGCTCGGCGAAGCCCTCGTCGAGGTCGTCGAGCAGCGCCTTGCGCACCGGGTCTGGACAGTCGGTTTCAGCCACGTTCTCTACAACACCGCGCGGTCGCCATCGGTTGCACGCGAAAGGCCCGCGTTCCCCGGAGAGGGAACGCGGGCCCGCACGCAGATGCTCAGACGGCGACCGCGAGCTGGGCGACCTCGCCCAGCTTGGCTTCCACCTGCACGTCCCTGGTGACGCCGCCGCCCGCGATGATGCGGACGGTCCAGTCGCCGGGAGCGGCGAAGAAGCGGAAGACGCCGTCCTCGGAGACCACGACCTCGCCGGTGAACTCACCGGAGTGGTCGAGCAGTCGCGCGTACGCCGTGCCGGCGCCGGTCACGACGCCCTGGATCACGGCCTGGTTGGCCAGATCGATCCCGGCGGGCAGCGCGACGGTCTGCTCCGGCGCGCCGCAACCCTGTGCTGCAGCCGACATCAGCGGGCCTCCCCAAGCTCGATCGGCACGCCCACGAGCGAGCCGTATTCGGTCCACGAACCGTCGTAGTTCTTCACGTTGGACTGCTCGAGCAGCTCGTGCAGCACGAACCAGGTGTGCGCGGAGCGCTCGCCGATGCGGCAGTAGGCGATGGTGTCCTTGCCGAAGTCGACGCCGGCCTCCTGGTAGAGGGAGCGCAGGTCGTCGTCGGACTTGAAGGTGCCGTCGTCGTTCGCGGCCTTGGACCACGGGATGTTGCGGGCGGTGGGCACGTGGCCGCCGCGCTGCGCCTGCTCCTGCGGGAGGTGCGCGGGGGCGAGCAGCTTGCCGGTGAACTCGTCGGGCGAGCGCACGTCGACCAGGTTGAGCTTGCCGATGGCGGACACCACGTCGTCGCGGAAGGCGCGGATCGCGCTGTCCTGCTCCTGGGCGACGTACTGGGTCTTGGCCCGCTGCGGCACGTCCTTGACCAGCTCGCGCGAGTCGAGCTCCCACTTCTTGCGCCCGCCGTCGAGCAGCTTCACGTTCTCGTGGCCGTACAGCTTGAAGTACCAGTACGCGTAGGCGGCGAACCAGTTGTTGTTGCCGCCGTACAGCACCACGGTGTCATCGTTGCCAATGCCGCGGTCGGACAGCAGCGCCTCGAAACCGGTCTTGTCCACGAAGTCACGGCGCACAGGGTCCTGCAGGTCGTTACGCCAGTCGACCTTCACGGCACCACGGATGTGGCCCTTGTCGTAGGCGCTGACGTCCTCGTCGACCTCGACGAGAACGACTCCCGGGGTGTCGAGGTTGGCCTCGACCCAGTCGGCGTCCACCAGGGCGGCGGAGCGGCTCATTTGGATACCTCCATGTTGGCGGCGGGCAGTAGTCGGCGAATGAGCAGGTACGTTTCGCAGCCGAGGCAGAATCCGAAGGCTGCGTTGAGGAAGGCGGCGAGGAGAGCCGCGGCCGTGGCCACGAAGGCCAGCGACGTGATCCCGGTGGCGAACCCGACCAGGCCGACTACCGCGAAGGCCAGCCCCACCCCCTGCGCGAAGCGGGGCGGGCGGGCGTCCTCGGTCTCCGTTGGATCGCTCCTCACGAGCACCTTGAAGAGCATCGCGTACGGCGAGCGCCGGTGCGCCCCGAGCGCGAAGACCACCGCCTGGGCGGCGAGCAGCCAGAAGCTCTCCGTCACCAGGACGGAGGCCAGGACCAGGGTGGTGATGGCCGCGCCGAAGCGCAGCGCTCTAGGATCGGCACGCATCGCGGGATGCTCCTGAAGGGTCGATTGGGGCGGATCCTCAGTCCGCGCGAGATCGTCCTCAGGCAGCGCGACAGAGCGCGGTGGCGACGCGGCAGAAATCAACCGCGCGCCGCTTCGTCAGCAGCTCTGTCGATGGGTTCATGGCGAAGACACTACTCGGCGTCTCGTCATCTGTCACATCTCGTCCGGTTGGTGAGACAACTTGTGAGACGGCTCACAGTCCGGAATCCGGTACGGCCGCCGCCAGGGCGGCCAGGACGTCGGCCTTGCGCGGTTGCCCCGAGGCTCTCTTGACGATGCCGCCCGCCGCGTCGAGCACCAGCACGGTGGGCGTGCGCGTGATGTCCAGCCTGCGGACGAGGTCGAGCCGGGACTCGGCGTCGATCTCGACGTGGGCGACGCCCGGCACGAGCGCGCTCACGTCGGCCAGGACCCGCCGGGTGGCCCGGCACGGCTGGCAGAACGCGGTCGAGAACTGCACCAGAGTGGCCCTCTCGCCCAGCCCCGAGCCGAGGTCGCCGGCGGACAGCCGGTCGCCGCCCGCTTCGTGCACGCGTCCGTCGCGGCGCAACCGGACCACCCCGATCACCGTCCCGAGCGCCAGCGTCGCCAGCGCCACCCACAAGCCCGTCATCCTCTGGTGCAACCGCGCGCCGGGGTCGTTTACTTCCCCCGGGCCTTCGCCGGCACGTTCACCTTGACGAGCAGGTTCCCCGCCGTGTCGACGATCTCGAACCTGGCGATCTGCTTCAGGCCGAGCTCCGTACGGAAGCGGAAGATCTTCCCGGTCTCGTAGTCCGCGCGCCGCACGACCCAGCTGTCCGAGCGCTCCTGCCGGCCGTCCACGCCGACCACGACGACCAGGCAGTCGGTGCCCACCGGCACCCCGGTGACCTGCACGCCGAGCTCGGAGCCCGTGGCCGCCTGCCGGACGAGCACGGTGGCGTAGTAATCGGCGGCCTTGTTCTCGCCGGGGAACGCGACCTCGTCCGCCCTGGCCGGCCTTGAGCTGGCCTGGATCCGGGGGGCCGGGCTCGCGGAGGGCTCCACGGCGCTCCGGGCGTCCTCGGCGGCGCTCTGCGACGCTCGCGGGGAGCTCTGGGGCACGGCCTTCTCCGCGGAGCTCTGGTCCCGCATGACCTCGGGGCCCTGCGACGCGGCCGGGGCCTGCGCCGCCGTCGACCCGCCTCCCGAGCCGGTCTGGACCGCCGTCCACACCGTGCCGCCCACCACCAGCACCGCAGCCGCCGCGACCAGGGACATCAGGGCGCGGCCGCGCCTGGTCCGCTTGACGCGGTCGTTCAGCAGCCGGTCGAGCACCTGGCGCGGCGGGCTGGCCACCAGCTCCACGTCGCGCTCCGACACCTTGCCCAGGAACGCGCCGACGCCCTCCAGCTCCAGCAGCTCGGCGCCGCACGCCTCGCAGGTCGCCAGGTGGTGGTCGATCTCCGCCGCCTCTTCCGGATCGAGCGCCCCCAGGGCGTGCGCGCCCAGCGAGATCCGGACCTCCTCACACGTCATCACGGTGCCAGCCCCCGTTCCTCGAGCGCCAGCTTGAGGGCGCGCAACGCGTAGTACGTGCGGGACTTCACCGTGCCCGGCGGTATGCCCAGCGTCGCCGACGCCTCCTTCACCGATCGCCCCCGGTAGTAGACCTCCAGCAGCACCTCGCGGTGCTCGGCGCGCAGCGCGGCCAGCGCCTCGGCCACGGCCCACGACTCGACCGCGCGCTCCAGCTCGTCATCGGCCGGCAGGACCGCCAGCGCCTCGTCGCCGGTCTCCGGCGGCCTGGCCTTCTTGGCGCGGTGCTGGTCCACGACGAGATTACGGGCCACCGTGAACAGCCACGCGCGGATCGGCCTGCCGGACATCGCCTCGGGATGCCGCCAGGCCCGCAACAGCGTCTCCTGCACGACGTCCTCGGCCCGCCCGGAGTCGCCGGTCAGTCGCAGAACGTAACCGTAGAGGGGCCCGGCATGCTCGTCGAAGAGGGTCTTCACGAGTTCCTCGTCGGCGGTCCCGGCTGCACTCACGCCCTCATCACGTACGACGGGAGCGAGC
Source organism: Nonomuraea thailandensis (assembly GCF_024172165.1). GTDB lineage: Bacteria > Actinomycetota > Actinomycetes > Streptosporangiales > Streptosporangiaceae > Nonomuraea > Nonomuraea thailandensis. The sequence goes on from NZ_JAMZEB010000002.1 coordinate 9,323,924, forward strand.
GGTTCAATCTCATCCACGAATCGGCACGTCAGACGCCTCGGCCGAGAACTCCAGGCCCTCGGCCACGCTCTTGACCCCGGTCACCTTCACGTCGAAGGGCAGCTTGCCCTGGAAGGGGATGGTGTAGGAGACGAGCTGGGCGACCTGGTCGGGCACGCCCTCGATCTTCTCCGCCTGGATCTTGATGCCCCCGTCGGCGAGCTCGACCCGCATCTCGGCGTTGAACCGCACCTTGTTCACCCCCATCGTGACCTCGCCCGACGCGGTGAGCCGCCGCCCGTTGCCGCCGATCTTGACGCCTTGGGGGGCGTACTTGTCGATCGTGGCCCTGGTGAGGGTGCCGCTGACGGTCACGCGGCCGGCCCGGATGTCAGGTCTGTTCTGGATGATGTCGGACAGGGGGGCCGTCACGTCGTAGGCGGCGCCCCGCAGGTTCTTGACCGGCACGTCGCCGTACGTGAACGTGCCGAGATTGAACCGTACCTCCGGATAGCGCCCGGAGACGGCCTGAGTGAGAAATGGGATGCCCTCAATTGTCACGGTCGGCGTGCCGGAGAGGTCGGCCGTCGCCGCGATGCGGTTCGCCAGATCACGCTCGACGCCGGCCACCGCGACCCGATCGACGGCCACCAGGAGAATGACGAGCACGATCAGAAAGACGAGCAGCTTGCGCATGGAGCTCCCTGTCTCGAGCGGGGGGTCAAGAGACTACCGACTGGCATCCTCATTCCCCCGCGAAGCGCCCATTCACCTGACCGCTCACCCGCCGGCGAAGGGGGGCAGCACCTCGACGGTCGCGCCCTCGCCGAGGACCACCTCGCCGTGGGGGCGCTTGCCCACCGGGGAGCCGTCCACGAGGAAGGAGCATCGTCGCACGACCCGTGCCAGCTCTGACCGATTTTGTGTGATTTTCGTCATGAGTTCACCAAGAGTGACCGCTTCGAACGGTTCCTCGGCCACTCCTGCCGCTTCCTTCGCAGCCGCCCAATAACGTACTTTTCCCGTGGCCATGCCGTGCCTCACAATCCTTTCCACACTATTGTGCGCCGCCCTTAACCAGCTTGTTCCAGGAGACGCGCTGTTCACCTGCTGGACGCGCAATGGACGCGACTTACTCGTGGGATATCCTCGCCTACAGGACCTGGGCGACGTAGCCCCCGGGTCCTTGCGTGTTTGAGGAGGCCGTAATGAGCAACCTGCTCCTGCTGACCAACGCCCTCGAGCCGTCCGCCGAGGTGCTACCGGCGCTGGGGTTGCTGCTCCACTCGGTCCGTGTCGCCCCGGCGGAGGCGTCCGCCCTCATCGACACCCCACCCGCCGACGCCGTCATCGTGGACGCGCGCAAGGAGCTCGTGCAGGCCAAGAGCCTGTGCCGGTTGATCCGCACCACCGGCATCGACTGCCCCCTCCTGGTGATCGTGACCGAGGGCGGGCTGGCGGCGATGACCGCCGAGTGGGGCGTGGACGACGTGCTGCTCGACAGCGCCGGGCCGGCCGAGGTGGAGGCACGGCTGCGCATGGCCACCGGCCGCATCTCGCAGGCCGCGGCGGAGGACGTGCCCGACGAGATCCGCAGCGGCGACCTGTCGATCGACGAGGCCACCTACACCGCGCGGCTGCGCGGGCGCGTGCTCGACCTCACGTTCAAGGAGTTCGAGCTGCTGAAGTACCTCGCCCAGCACCCCGGCAGGGTCTTCACCCGCGCCCAGCTCCTCCAGGAGGTCTGGGGCTACGACTACTTCGGCGGCACCAGGACGGTCGACGTGCACGTGCGGCGGCTGCGCGCCAAGCTCGGCACGGAGTACGAGTCGCTGATCGGCACGGTGCGCAACGTCGGCTACCGTTTCGTGCCCGACCGCGCCGACGCCGCCAACGTCTGAACCCCGGGCGGCTCATTGACAGCGGGTTCCCGCTGCGCTCCACTGATGTGACAAGTCGTCGTACACACTGTTTCGCGTCTGTCATGTCGAGGACACCGCCGTCCTGAAAGGGGTGGTGTCCGGGTGAGTCTGTTCAGATCGCTGGTCGACGAGGGCGCCCGCGCACGCGTCTACCACCGCAACGAGATGATGTGCTCGCCGCAGCGGGCCGACCACAACGTCTACCTGATCGACTCGGGCTACGCCCGCGAGTACGCCCCGGCGGGCGGGCGCGAGGCCCTGCACGACCTGCGGGGCGCCGGCGACCTGGTCGGCGAGCTGGCCTTCTGGAGCCCCGCCGACCGGGTCAGGGTCGACGCGCTGACCGAGGTGCGCGTCTGGCCCATCGACCTGCGCCGGCTGCGCGAGCACGCCTCCGCCGGCCCGGCCGTGGCGACCGCGCTGGTGCAGGAGCTGTTCGCCAGGAACGTGGCCGCGCGCCGGCACGAGGCGCTGGCCCGCGCCCCCGTCGCCGCCCGGCTGGCCGTGTGGCTGCTGCACCTGGACGAGCGTTACGGGCTGGGCTCCGACCAGGCGCCGCCGCTGACCATGGAGACGCTGGCCGGCCTGGTGGGCAGCTCAGCCGACGTGGTGCAACGCCAGATCACCCAGTGGACCCAGCGGGGCTGGCTGGTACGGCTGCGCTACCGGCGCTTGCGCATCGCCGACCCGTCCGCGCTGCGTGGCGCCGCCGGGAGCTGGGAGCACCTGTCGGCCCCGTGGGCGGGACAGGTGACGCCGTTCCTGATCCGCCCGGCCGGGCCGTCCGGGCCCCTGCCGGTGGGCGAGGTGCCCAAGCCGCGCCAGCTCCCCGCCGACATGCCGGACTTCATCGGGCGGCAGCAGAGTCTGGACCTGCTCACCGCCTGGCTGGAGCGGCCCAGGCGGACGAACACGATGGTCGTGCAGGGCCTGCCCGGCGTGGGGAAGACCGCGCTGGTGACGCACTGGGGCCACCTGCACGCCGACCGGTTCCCCGACGGGCAGATCGTCATCGACCTGCGCGGGCAGTCGCCGAGCCAGCCGCCGATGAGCACCATCGAGGCCCTGGGGCAGATCCTGCGCTCGCTCGGCATCGGCGAACCCGCCTCCGACGAGGCCGAGCTGATGCTGCTCTACCGCAGCAGGATCGCCGGGCGCAGGCTGCTGCTCATCCTCGACAACGCCGCCGACCCCGCGCAGGTGCGGGCGCTGCTGCCGGGCAGCAAGGACTGCGTGGTGCTGGTCACCAGCAGGACGCGGATGGCGCCGCTGCGCGCCACCGGGCACGCCGACCTGATGGATCTGCTGGTGCTCGACCCGGGCAACGCGGTGGCGCTGCTGGTCGCGGTGCTCGGCGAGGGCTCGCCGCGGGCCGCCGACCGCGACGCGCTGGCCGAGCTGGCGCGGGTGTGCTCCTACCACCCGTTCGCGTTGCGGATCTCGGCGGCCAAACTGGCCGAGAACCCCGGGCTCAGCGTGCAGTCCCGGGCCCAGGAGCTGCGCCGGCCCGACCGGCGGCTGGTGGGCGATCCCGAGGAGGCGTTCACGCAGGCGCTCAACCTGGCGTACGAGTCGCTGAGCCCGGCGCAGCGGCGGGCGTTCCGGCACGTCGGGCTGCTGCCGGGGCGCGACTTCACGCCCGAGGTGCTGGCGGCGGCGCTGGGCGTGCCGGTGACCGAGGCGGTGGTCGCGGTGGAGGGGCTGCACCGGGCGTACCTGGTGGAGCCGCTGCCCGGGCCGCGCTACCGGGTGCACGACCTGGTCAAGCGGCTGGCCAGGGAGCTGGGCAGGCACGCGGAGGCGGGGGTGCGGGAGGCCAGGGCGCGGCTGCTCGACCACTACCTGGCCGTGGCGACCGACCCGGGGACGCCGCGCGAGTGGTTCGAGGCCGAGCGGCGCTCGCTGGTCTCGGCCGTGCGGCTGGCCGGGGAGAGCGGCGCGCACGGCATGGCCTGGCGGCTGGCCGAGGCCGTGTTCGAGCCGTTCAGGCGGCTGCGGTTCTACGAGAACAACCTGGAGGTGCAGCAGGGCGGGCTCACCTCGGCGATGCAGGTGAGCAACCGGCGGGCCATCGCGCTCATGCGCAGCCGCCTGGGCTCGCTCCACCGCGACATCGGGCCCTCCACGCTGGCGGCCAGGCTGATCGGCGAGGCGCTGGCGGACTTCGCCGAGCTCGGCGACCGCGAGGGCCAGGCGCGGGCGCTGAACGAGCTGGCCGAGGTGCACGGCATCGCCGGCAACAGCGAGGACGCGCTGCGCTACGCCGGTGAGGCGCTGGAGCTCCACCGGGCGATCGACGACCAGGCGGGGGTGGCGAGCTGCCTGCACACGCTGTCGCGGCTGCACCTGTCGCAGGAGCGGTACGAGCTGGCCCTGCACCACGCCGGCCAGGCCCTCGACGTGCGCGAGGAGCTCGGCGACCGGCGCGGCACCGCGCAGAGCCTGATCATCCTGGCCACCGTGCAGCGCAACCTGGGCGAGCCGAACGCCGCGCTGTCGGAGGGCCTGGAGGCGCTGTCGATCTGCCACGAGCTCGGCGACGAGCACGCCGAGGCCGAGACGCTGCTGTGCCTGGCCGAGATCTACGACCTGCTCAGGCTCCCGCAGGACGCCCGGCGCGACGCCGAGCGGGCGCTGGCCGGCTACACCGCGACCGGCGACCAGTACGGCTGCGGCCGGGCCCTGTGCGCGCTCGGCCGCATCGCGCGCAACGGCTCCCGCTACGACGAGGCGCTGTCCTGCTACGAGCAGGCCCTGACCGTGCAGGTCGAGCTCCACCACGAGCAGGGCAAGGCCGAGACGCTCGGCGACATCGGGCTGGTGCACTGGCGGCTGTCGGACTACCTGCGGGCCGACGAGTACCTGAGCCAGGCGCTGGCGATCAGCCGGGTGATCCGCGACGGGCCCATCGAGGCCCGCATGCTGAACCGGCTGGCGCGGGTGCGGCGGCGGCAGGGGCGGCCGCAGGTGGCCTTCGTGTACGCGCTCGAAGCCCTGGACATCGTGCAGGGGCTGGGGAACCGGCGGGTCGAGGCCGACGTGCAGGAGACGCTGACGTACACGTACCTGTCGCTGGGGCAGCCCAAGGCGGCGCTGCGGGCGGCCAGGTCGGCGCTGGCGATCAGGGAGGAGCTGCGCGACAACCGGGGCAGCGCGCTGCTGTCGATGGCGCAGGCGCTGCTCGCGGCCGGCCGGTCGGCGCAGGCGCTGGAGCCCGCCAGGGAGGCGGTGGAGCTGCAGCACGAGACCGGCACCCGCGACCGGTGGGGGGCGGCGCTCACCACGCTCGCCCTGGTGCTGCTGGACCTGGACAGGGTGGACGAGGCCGTGGTGTACGCCCGGCAGGCCAGGGACGTGCACAGCGAGTGCGGGACCCGGCGGGACCTCGGGTGCGCGCTGCGGGCGCTGGGCCTGACCTCGGCCCGGCTCGGGCACCGGTGGGCCGCCGTCTCCCATCTCCGCGAGGCGGTGCGGACCCTGGAGGAGGTCGGCGACGTCTTCGAGGCGAAGCAGGTGGCGGAGGAACTCCGGCTTCTCCACGAAATGCCGACAAAAGTCGTGAAATCTCAGGCCTGAGGTCGCAGATCTTCTCCGGACACTCCCGTTAGCTGGTGACCCAGCTACTCCAACGGAGGTGATCCGGATGCTCAAGAACCATCTGCGTCGAGACCTTCAGTGGCTCAAGCGACAGGCGCGCAAGGACAGACGGATCACCGTCGGGCTGCTCGCCGGACTGCTGGGCGCCTGGGTCCACCAGCTTCCCGCCGCTGCGGAGACCTCCGCCTCGCCGCTGCTGCTGGCGATCTCGGCCGCGCTCGTCATGGGGTCGGGGACCGCGTGGCTGCTGGCGGCGTACTTCGTCTCCCGCAGCCTGCGGGTGCGGCGGGAACCGGCGGAGGAGCTGCGGTGGATCGCACGGATCAGCCGCGGGAAGGAGTGGGCGTTCTGCTCGCTGAGCGCCTACGTGGCCTGGCACCTGCTGCACTTCGTGACGGCGCTGCTGCTGGGCTGACGGGGCCGGCGGCGGGGTTTCACCTCAGGAATGGGGCCGGGGTGACACCCCGCCGTCTCCGTCCAGGGCGGCGATCTCCAGCGAGCGGACGCGGATGCCGCGGCCGGTGTGCAGGAACTGGACGATCTCCGCCGTGCGCAGCTCGGCCGTGCCGAAGTCGGTCTCCGCGTGGGTGTCGCACCATCCGACGAGGTCGCGGGCGTTCGCCAGCGGGGCGGCGAAGTGCACGAGGCTGACGTACCAGAGGTCGCGGACACGGCCCTGCTCCAGGTCCCTGACGCCGCGCGACTCCAGTGCGCAGGCGAAGCGCTTGCGGACGGTGGCCAGCGTGTCGTCCCGCGGGTGCGCCCCCACCAGGACGCCGCCCCGGTGCGGGCTCACCCCGGCCAGGCGCACCTCCGCCGGAGGCAGCCCGTCCACCGCCTCCGCCAGCGCGGCTCCGTACGCGCGGCGCAGCGGGTCGTCCTCGGGGATGTGCGTGCGGTACGGCTCCAGCGTCCTGAGCGTGACGTGCAAGGTCGGGCCGCCGTGCACCCAGTGGCCGGGGGCGTCGACGGTGGCGGCCAGCTCCGTCATCCGGTCCACGATCTCACCCTCGGGGCGGAACGCGGCCGCGGCTCCCCAGCGCATGGCGCCTTCCACCATGGGGACGTCGTGGGTGGCCTCGCCGGCCAGCAGGGCGGCGCGTCCCCTGGCTCGAAACTCGCCGAAGTCGGACATCCGTGCAGTATGCCAGGATCAACGCCCCGCGGCGGGGCGTGGTCACCCGCGCGTGGAGGTGTGCGGCTCATGGGGTGAGCGGCGTCAGGGGCCGTCGCTGATGAGCGCGAGAAGGGCGGGCACCCAGTGGTCGCCGTAGCGTTCGCGCAGGTCGGGGCGGCGCCAGTCGGCGCCGGTCACGCGGCCGCGGCAGAGCGGGGTGGCGCAGCGGCAGTCGAGCACGAAGCCGGGGTCGGCGGTGCTCGTGGCGTAGTCGCTGGTCACCTCCTCGCCGGGGCCGAGGTCGCGGCGGGCCGCGAGGGTGTAGGGGCCGGTCCACCACAGGTTCGGGTCGCAGCTGTGGTTGGCCTTGCCGATCGGGCTGTCAGGGGGCAGGACCAGGTGCAGGTCGGCGGTCACGGTGATGGTGTCGACGTAGGGGACGCCGGGGTCGGCGAAGAGGGCCTGGAGGTGGTCGAAGGTGACCAGGCGCCCGCCCAGGCGGGAGACGACGGCGCCGGCAGGGATGGCCGCCGTGGCGAACAGGCCCTGACCCGCGATGGGCGAGGGGCGGACCTCAAGAGCGGGGTGGAGCCGGCAGTGAGGCTCCGGGACTTCCGGCATCCGTCAATCCTGCCTCGGGAAGGCGGCTCTGTGCGGGCCGGTGTCGGGGTCGAACTCGTGGCGGATCCGCGCGCAGTCGTCCAGCAGCGCCCCCTGCAGCGAGCGCAGCTCCGTGTGCCGGGTCGGGTGGAACGCCATGGCCAGCCGCTGCTGCTGGTGCTCCCCGTCGTCGAGCGCGGCGTACAGGTCCTCCAGGTCCTCGCTCCGCCCGCGGCCGACCTGCAGCATGCCGAAGTCCCTGAACACGCGGGACAGCGCCGCCAGCTCGTCCGCCAGGGGCTCCGGCAGGTCGGCGCCGCGCTCGCCGGGCAGGCCGCGCACGCCGGCGATGAGGTCCACCAGCCCTCTGGCGATGCCCCTGAGCTGGTGGCAGGCGTGGTCGAGCGCGGTGGCGGCCTCGGCCAGCTGGCGCAGGCGGCGGTCGTAGCGGCGTCGGCGCAGCGACAGCCGCACGGACTCGGCCGCCTGGTCCGCGGCCTCCTCGGTGTCCTCCAGGCGCTGTGACAGGGCGCGTGCCCGCTCCAGCCAGTCGCCGGCCATGTCCCTGTCCCAGTCTCCGCGCAGGCCGTGCGACATGTCCTCGGCCAGGTCGGCCAGCTCGGCGGACAGGCCGCACAGCTCCTTGCCGGCCTTGTCCACGTAGCGGGGCGGCATGACCAGGAGGTTCGCCGCGATGCCGATGGCGGCGCCGAGGAGCACGTCGGCGAGGCGGGCGAAGCCGTACGTGCTGCCGAGCGCGAACACCAGCAGCGCCGTGATGGGGATCTGCACGTTCTGGGCGGGCAGGTTCAGCAGGCGCGTCAGGACCAGGCCCGCCACCACCAGCACGGCCAGCGTCACCACGTTGGCGCCGATCAGCCAGATCAGCACCGTCGCCGCGCCCACGCCGGCGACGACGGCCAGGATCTGCTGGCCGCCGCGCACGAGCGTGCTGTACGCGGTGGCGGAGACCGTGAGCAGGACGCCGATGGGCACGAGCACCGGCAGGTCCACCTTCAGCACGTACGCGGCCAGCCACCAGGCCACCGAGCACGCCACCGTCACCTTGACCGTCTGGGCCAGCGCCTCGCGCTCCATGCGCAGCCAGCGCCCGACCCCCATGCTCCGCACGCGCGAGAGCGCGGCCGCCCCGCCCGACACGACACGTTCGAGCGGGGAGCCGGCCACCTCGCGCCCGCGCCCCGTATCGGTCTCCATGTCCAGTTTCTCTGCCCAGCATCGTGACTGATAGAGCCGCCTTCGCGCGGGTAGCGACAGGGTCGCGGCAGTTGAGGAGGTGAGGCATGTCCGGCGATCTGATCGTTCCTGACGCCGCTGCGGGCATGGTGGTCTTCGTGCACGGCAGCGGCAGCAGCCGGCACAGCCCGCGCAACCGGTACGTGGCGGGCGCGCTCAACGAGGCGGGCCTGGGCACGCTGCTGTTCGACCTGCTCACCCCCGAGGAGGAGGCCGACAGGGCGAACGTCTTCGACATCGCGCTGCTGGCCGACCGGCTGCTGGAGCGCACCGCCTGGGTGCGCGGGCAGCCCGAGGCCAAGGGTCTGCCGATCGGGTACTTCGGCGCCAGCACCGGCGCGGCGGCGGCCCTGTGGGCGGCGGCCGAGCCTGACAATGCGATCGCCGCGATCGTCTCCCGCGGCGGGCGGCCCGACCTGGCCGGGGACCGGCTGGCGGCGGTGCGCGCGCCGACCCTGCTCGTCGTGGGCGGGCGCGACCCCGTGGTGGTGGAGCTGAACGAGGAGGCGCGGCGGCGCCTGCGCGCGGAGTCCCGCATCACGGTCGTGCCGGGGGCGACCCACCTGTTCGAGGAGCCCGGCGCGCTGGAGGCTGTGGCCGGACATGCCCGAGACTGGTTCACCACCCACTTCTCCGCACCCCGGGAGCCGATGTGAGACTGTCCGCCACCGTGCTGGAGTCGCCCGACGCGAACGCGCTGGCCGCCTTCTACCGCGCCCTGCTGGGCTGGGAGGTCAAGGAGGAGGAGCCCGGCTGGGTGATGCTCGCGGCGCCCGGCGGCGGGGCCGGGCTGTCGTTCTCGACCGACCCCCAGTACGTACGGCCGACGTGGCCCGCGCGGCCCGGCGCCCAGCAGATGATGGCGCACCTGGACATCGAGGTGGACGACCTCGACGAGAGCAGCGCCAGGGCGGTCGAGCTGGGCGCGACGGTCGCCGGCTTCCAGCCCCAGCGGGACGTGCGCGTGCACCTCGACCCTGACGGCCATCCCTTCTGCCTCTTCCTGAACACGTAGTGGTGTTGATCGATCACGTTGAAGTCATCCACGGTTTGTGCGAACGTCAAGTGCGGATGACATCCCGACTTGACGGCGGTTGCGGACGTGCCACTACTGGAGATCAACGGTCTCACCTGGGACACTCACGGGCTCCGTCGCCGCCTGTCACCCGACCCGCTGACCCTCGACCCCGGCCAGACCGCCGTGGTGGTGGCCGGGGAGCCCGCGGAGGCCGACGCGTTCACCGACCTCCTGCTCGGCCTGGAGATGCCCGTCGGCGGCCGGATCGGCCTCGGCGGCCAGGAGATCACCATGCGGCTGCCGGCGGAGCGCGAGATCGGGCTGGTCCCGGCGGGCGCGGGGCTGCTGCCGCACCTGACCGTCGAGCGGAACCTGTCGCTGGCCGCGCGTGACGACCTGGCGCCGTCGTTCGTGCAGGGCCGGATCGCGTTCATGGCCAGGCGGATGGACATCCAGGGCTTCCTGCGCTCCAGGCCGCACGAGCTGGCCCACGACGAGCGGCTGAGCGTCGCGCTGGCGCGGGTCCTGTGCCGGCCGCTGCCGGTGAAGGTGGTGGTGATCGAGGACCGCACGGGCTGCGGGCCGTGTCACGGGGCGGTGAGCGGGGCGCTGGGCGCCGATCCCGGGCTGGCCGTGCTCGTCGTCACCGACGACGGCACGAGGGTGGCCAGCCTCGCCTCGCCCTCGTGCATCTGGGAGATCGCCGATGCCGACGAGCCGTAGGGCGTTCCTGGCCGCCGTCCCGGCCGTGCTCGTGGCGGGCTGCGCCGGGCAGCCGCCGCTGCGGGTGGCGGTGGTGTGGAGCGGCGAGGAGTTACGGCGCTTCCTGCGCGTGGTGGACGCGTACGTGGCCCGCTACCGGCGGCCCGTCAGCGTCTACTCGGCGGGCGACAACATCAGCGCGCTGCTGCGCGGCCCCGCCGAGGACGTCATCCCCGACGTGGCGGTCATCCCCCGGCTGGGGCTGCTCTTCGACCCGGTGGTCCAGCCCCGCATCCGGCCCAGGACCGGCGGGCACGCGCAGCCGGAGTTCTGGCGGCGGCTCGTGACGCCGTACGGGAGCGGGCAGGAGCTCGGCGCCTGGTTCAAGATCGCGAACAAGTCGCTGGTGTGGCACCGCACGGGCGAGCAGCGTCCCCCGGCGAGTCTGACGGCCTGGCAGCCCCGCCCCGGCACGCTGGCGATCGGCGCGGCCGACGGGTGGGTGCTCAGCGACTGGTTCGAGAACGTGCTGCTCGCCTACGCCCCCGAGGTGTACGACGGGCTCTTCCCGCCCTCGGAGCAGGGCAACCAGGCGTGGTGGGGGGTGGCCAAGGTCACCGAGGCGCTCACGCTGCTCGCCACGATCTGGCGCGAGGCGTTCACCCACGACCAGGGCCGGCGGGCGCTGACCATGCAGTTCCACGACTCGATCCTCGACGTCTTCAGCTACCGCACCGCCGACGTGGTGGCCGCGCCCGACTTCGCGCTGCCCGTGATCGAGCTCTACGGCGGCCGGGACGTGGCCCGCCACTTCCCCTTCCCGCAGCACGGGAACGGGCCGCCCCCGCTGGTGGTCGGGGGTGACGTGGCGGTGGCGATGCGCGGCGGCGGGCAGGACGCCCTCGACTTCGTGAACTGGCTGACCAGGCCGCGCGCGAGCGGTGAGCGGGACGCGCTGACCGGCTGGGTGGACGAGGGCGGCTTCCTGACCCCGTACAGAGCGCCGTCGCACCCGCTGCTGCGCGCGCCCGCGCAGGCGCTGAACAGGGCGGGCAACCGCCACTACGACCTGTCGGACCGGCTCATCGGCCGGCTGGAGGGCGGTGACGGGCGCGGGCTGTGGCGGGTGCTCACCGAGCTGTTCACCGACGTCACCGCGGGCACGGTCGCGCCCGCCACGGCGGCCGTGGCCGCGCGCGAGAAGATCGTGGAGGGCGCCGCCCGATGAGCGAGCACAACGCCTTCCTGTTCGAGGTGGCCCCGCACCACGACGCCAGGCTGCCGGCGACCGGTCAGCGGCTCAGCCGCTGGCGGGCCGCCCTCTACCTGCTGCTGGCGGTGCTGCTGTCGGCGGGCGTGATCCTGGCCCCGTTCCTGGCGACCGTGCTCATCAGCTTCTCCCGGCCCGGCGCCTGGTCCGGCGTGCTGAGCGACGGCCAGGCCTGGCAGGCGGTCGGCAACACGCTGATCTGGTGGGTGCTGGTCGTGGTCGTCTGCGCGGTGGGCCTCGGCCTGGCCTGGCTGGTCAGGAACGCCGGCCCCGCGCTCGGCCTGGTCATGCGCGTCATCCTGGTGCTGCCCGCCGTGGTCTCCCCGCTCACCACGGGAGCGATCTTCCGGCTGCTGTTCGACACCAGTCGCGAGCGCGGCATGGCCGCCGCCCTGCTGGGCGGGGACACGGCCTTCCTCGGGCCCGGCTGGATCTGGCTGGTGCTCGGGCTGGCCTTCGTCTGGCAGTACGCCGGCGTCGCGTTCCTGGTCTTCCACGAGGCCCTGGCCCGGCTGCCGTCGAGCCTGCTGCGGATGGCCAGGGCGTTCGGCGTCGGGCGGCGGCGCCGGCTCTGGTCCGTGGTGCTGCCCGCGCTGGCCGGACCCGCCGCGCTGGCGTACCTGTTCGCGCTGGTGGCCGCGGCCCGCGTGTTCGACCTGGTGCTGATGGGGGCGCCTGGGTCGACGCAGGCGCTGGTGGAGGGCGGCGGGCTGTACTGGTGGCGGCACAACGACGATCTGGGCGACGCCGGGGCCGCCGCGCTGGCCGTGCTGATGTCCCTGCTGGTGGCGGGGCTGGCCTCGCCGGCGCTGCTCGGCCTGCGCGGGCGGGTGAGCTGGGCCGATCCGGCTCCGGCGGCGCGGCCTCCGGCCGATCGGAGCCGGCGGTTGTGGCCGCTCGGGGGCGCGGTGGCGGTGTTGTGGCTGCTGCCGTTCGCGGCGCTGCTGCTCACGTCGCTGCGCGAGCCCGTCGCCGCCGCGCGCAGCGGGTGGTGGGAGGGCGAGCCGTGGACGCTCGGCTCGTACGCGGAGGCCCTGTCCGACAGCGCCTTCACCGGGGCGCTGGGCACCACGTTCCTGCGGGCCGTCGCGGTGGTGTGCGTGGTGCTGCTGGCCGCGGTGCCGGCCGCGTACGTGCTGGCGCACGAGCACCTGCTGCCCCGCCGCGCCTGGCGGCCCGTCCTGCTGGTGTCGGTGGCCCTGGCGGCGCTGCCGCCGCAGGCGTTCGCCGTGCCGCTGCAGCGCTGGCTGAGCCCGGTCGGCACCCCGCTCGCGCTGGCCATCGTGCACGCGGCGCTGGTGATGCCGCTGGCGGTGCTGGTGCTGCACAACGCGTTCGTCCGGGTTCCCGCCCCCATGCTCGCGCGCGACCGCTGGGAGCTGTTCCACGTCGTACGCGAGGCGCGCCCGGCCGTGGTGCTGGCCGGGGTGCTGGCGTTCGTCCTGGTCTGGAACGACGCGGTCGTCGGGCTGCTGCTCAACTGGCCGTCGGGCGACCACCTGCCGCTGATCCTGCTGGAGCAGGCCCGCCACTTCATGAGCGCCGCGAGCCCGCTGGCGGCCCAGGCGGTGATCGCCACCGCCGTCCCCGTGCTGGTGGTGGCCGTGACGGCGCGCCGGCTCCACAGGGGGCTGACCCGGGGGGTGCGCCGGTGACGGACATCTCGCGCAGGGAGCGGCTGAGCTTCCGGCTGTCGCGCCTGTACCGGCGGGCCGCGGCGCACCTGCCCGAGCTGGGGGTCGGCGGGGTGCTGACGGTGGGCGGCACCATCCTGATCCTTCAGGAGGAGCTGATCAAGCAGCTCATCGGCGGGCTGCCGACCTGGCTGCTGATCCTCCTCGTCCTGGTGGTGCCGGTCGTGGCCGGCGTGCTCACGTACCTGGTCCGGCGCCGCCGTGAGCCCGCGCCCCGCCCGGTCCTGGCGCCCATGCCGTTCCCCGACCGGATCGACGGCCTCGTGGGCAGGGACGCCGAGCTGCGGCGGATCAAGGACGGGGCGCTGGAGCGCGGGATCGTCGTCGTGCACGGCGGCATCGGCATGGGCACCTCCACCGTGGCCATCCAGGCGGGGTGGGAGCTGGCGGGCGAGGCGCGCAAGCAGCGCTACGCCGACCTGCGCGGCCCCGACAGGGACCGGCCCGAGACGCCGCTCAGCGTCGCCCAGCGGGTGCTGCGCACGCTGAACCGCCCGCCGGGCGGCATCCAGGAGCCCCAGGACGCGACCGCGCAGGTCATCGAGGCGCTCAACGGCACGGGCTGCGTGCTCCTGCTGGACAACGTCAGCTCGTGGAGCCAGGTCGAGTGGCTGCCGACCCGCGTGCCGGGCGCGCACATCGTGGTGGCGGGCACGCTCACCGACACGCCGCCGCAGCACGTCGAGCCCATCCAGCTCGGCCCGCTCGCCCCCGACGCGGGCCAGGCGCTGCTGGCCCGCCACCTCGGCGCCGAGCGGGTCTCCCGCGACCCGAAGGCGCTGGAGCTGCTGGTCGACGTCTGCCTGGGCAGCCCGCTGGAGATCGTCAGGGTCGGCCGCTGGCTGGCGGGCAATCCGGGCGTGCCTCTCCAGACGCTGGTGGACGACCTGCGCAGCCTGTCCGTCGCCGACACCCTCGACTTCGTGCTCGGCCTCGGTGTCAGGCAGCTCAGGCCGACGGCCAAGCAGCTCTTCGTGCTGCTGGCCGGGCTGCCGATCGCGGAGGTGGACCACCAGGCCGCCGCCGCGCTGCTCGGCGTGCCGTCCGCCGCGGACGCGATCACGGAGCTGGCCGACCTCGGGCTGGTGGAGAACGTACGGATGACGCGCGTCAGGGTGTCGAGCGCGTTCCGCGGCGGCGGCGCCGAGGGCACTCCCCGGGAGGCCGCGCGGGAGGTGGCGGCCTGGCAGCGGCTGGTCGAGCACTTCGCCGAGCAGGCCGGCTCTTTCGCCGGGCGGCTGCCCGCCGAGGAGGCCAGGACCTGGTTCGCGATGGAGGACCGGGTGCTGCTGCAGGTGCTGGCCCGCAAGGCGCCCGCGCCCAGGACCGGGCGCGCGCTCGCGCGGATCGCGGACGCGCTGGAGGCCTGGTTCCGGCTCGAACAGCGGCACGAGGACCGGCTGCGCGCGGCGGCGGAGCTGGCCAGGGCCGCCGAGGCGCTCGGGGACGAGCCGGTGCAGGCCACGGCGGAGCTGCGCCGGTGCACGATCCTGCTCACCTCGGGAGACCCGCGCAGGGCGCGCCAGCACTTCAACCGCTCGGCGGCGCTGCGCGTCAGGGTCGAGTCGTGGCCGGCGGACCTGCACCTGGCGCACGCGGCGATCCTGCTGGCCGGCGGCGACGAGTTCACCGCCGTCGAGTCCGCCCTCGTCCGGTACGGGCAGGCGCTGGCCGGCGGCGACGTCCTCGGCCAGGCGATCCGGCTGGCGAACGTGGCGGCGCTGCTCATGCGCAGGGGCCAGACGCTCGACCACGACGGCCGCGGCCCCGAGGCCCGCAGCCTGCACGCCAACGCCAGGGTGGTGCTGTTCCAGGCACTCGACCTGGCGCGGCGGGCCGGCGAGCCCGCGACCGAGGCGCACGCCCGCGAGCTGCTCGCCCTGGCCCACCACTACCTGGGCCAGAGCCACGACGCCGGCCTCCACCTGGACGAGGCCGAGCGGCTCTACGCCGGGGCGGCGGACGAGCTCGGGCGGGCGCGCTGCCTGGTGCACCGGGCCGGGATCATGCTGGAGGAGGCCGGGCACGCGCCGGAGGCGGTGGCGGCGCTGCTGGAGGAGGCCGAGCCGCGGCTGCCCGCCGCCGGGGTGAGCACCGCGCTCGCCCACCTGCACCTGGCCCGGCTGCGGCGGGAGCGGGCCGCCGAGCACCAGGAGGCCGGGCTGGCGGCCCTGTCACCCTGGGACGGGATCGCCGAGCCCAAGCAGGTCAGCGAGCTGCGGGCGCTGTTATCGGCCCTGTGAGGGCGCGTTTCCGCCCTTTGAGAGGTCAGACGGCCACGGTCGCCAGTGTCCTCCCGTCGAAGGTCTGGATGGTGAAGTGGTTCAGCTCCGACTGCGGGAGGCTGGTGCCGCCGTGCAGGACGAGCGGGTCGGGCGAGCCGGGCACGCCGTACCCCTTCTCCGGCACGCCCCAGCTCGCGACGACCTCCGAGCGCCCGTCGTCGCCGACCGCCATGAGCCGGCACTGCAGCGGGCCCTTGACGCCCTTGAGCTCCAGCGCGACGTGGGTGCCCCACCCCTTGTCCTCCAGGCCGACGAGCCCGGACACGCCGGTGGCCTGGTCGGTGACGGAGTAGGTGCGGCCGGTCATGAGCAGGTCGCGGGCCGGGCCGTGGATGCTGTCGGGGTTGGGGCCGCTGGTCATGGAGCTGATGCCGAGGAAGACGCCGGCCGCGACCACGAGGCACGCGGCGGCGGTCATGAAGCCGCGGTGCAGGCTGCGGCGCCTGCGCTCCTTGGCGGCGCGGCGGACCAGAAGGGACTCCACCTGCGCGTCCGGTGGGTGGGGCAGGAGGTCGTCCGGGTGGACTCCCTTGATCAGCTCGCCCATCGCGGCGAACGACCCCACTTCCGACGCGCAGCTCCCGCAGCCGTCGAGGTGGCGCTCGAAGGCGGCCCGCTCCTCCTCGCTGAGCAGGCCGAGCGCGTACGCGGCCACGTCCTCGTGGTGTACCTCTGTCATGGCGCCACCCCCCTGTCATCGTGACGCACCTGGATCACGGCAGCGTCACCCCCCTTTCCTCCAGCGCGACCCGTAAGGCGCGCATGGCGTAGTACACGCGGGACTTCACCGTGCCCACAGGCACGCCGATCGTCTCCGCCGCCTCCTGGACGGTGCGGTCCAGGAGGAACGTCTGGGTGAGCACCTGCCGGTGCGCCGGGGAGAGCGACATCATCGCGTCGGTCACGACGATCTCCCGCAGGAGCTGCTCGTCCTCGGCCGCCGTGGGCATGACGCGTTCGGGGATGTCCTCGACGGTGTCGAGGGGGCGGGAGCCGGAGCGGCGGCGGTTGTCGATGACGACCCGCCGCGCGACCGTGGCCAGCCAGGGCATCAGCGAACCGGACTCCGTACGCAGGTCGTGGAGGTTGCGCCAGGCTCGGACCAGGGTCTCCTGGACGACGTCCTCGGCCCAGCGGCGATCGCCGCCCGTCAGCCTGACGGCGAAGGCCATCAGGGGGGCGCCGTATTCGCGGTAGAGGGCTCTGACCATGGCCTCGTCGGTTACGCGGTGAGTCACTCCGGGGCTCCTCGCGCAGCGGATATCATGAAATATCGCGCTCGGTAGGCTGATATTGAGAATTATCACTCTAGCCACGAGGCGGGGCCAAGGTTGGGTAGTTTGCCCGTCTCGCCGTATAGCTAGATTTATCTGTTAAATCGTGCTTCAGTCCCCTGGAGAGGGGATTATGATCATTCGGTTGACGATCCGCGATCCGGCGGCCTCCACCGCCGTCGACGCCGAGGTGACGGCGGAGCCCGAGACCCTCGTCGGCTCGCTGCTGCGGGCGCTGCCCTTCCCCGTCAGAGGCCGCCCCTGCTACGTCGGCAGCGACAAGCTCGACCCCGACTCCCCCGTCGCGGACAGCCCGCTGGTGCCGGGGGCGACGATCAGCGTGGGCGAGCCGGAGCGCGTCCAGCCCTGGCGGCCGCTGGCGGCGGCCGGCGCGATCCGCGTGTTCGCCGGCCCGGACGCCGGCCGGGTGATCTGGCTCAGCCCCGGCAGCCACGTCATCGGCCGCGAGTGGACCGACATCAGCCTGCTGCGCGACCAGAAGGTCTCCAGGCGGCACGCCCGCCTCGACGTGTCCTGGACCGGCGAGGCCACGGTCCACGATCTCGGCTCGCGCAACGGCACCCTCGTCAACGAGCTGGGCGTCCAGGGCCCGGTGGCGCTGCGCCCCGACGGGGTGCTCCAGGTGGGCGACGACCGGCTGCGGTGGGCGCCGCTGCCGTCCACCCGGCTCAGGACCACCCGCGCGCGTGACGGGCGCATCGACTTCGACCGGGCCTTCTCCCCCGCCCCCGCCGTCGCGGGCACGCGGATCACCATGCCCAGGAACGAGATCCCGCAGCGCAATATCGCGGTGGCGCTGATTTCGTCGCTGTTGCCGCTGCCGATATCGATCGCGATGGCCGTCCTGTTGAAAAGCCCATATTTTCTGCTGTTCGGAATTCTGACCCCGATAACGTTCTTCGGCACGCAGTGGGTGGAAGGGCGGCAGCGCAAGAAGAAAGAGCGCGAGTTCGACCAGCGCAAACGCGACACGATGGAGCGCGTCAGGCAGCACGTCGTGCACGAGCAGTGGCTGCGGCACGTCGTCGCTCCCGACGAGGTGGACCTGACGTTCGCCGCCACCCACGAGGGGCCCGGCCTGTGGCCGCGCAACGCCGACTCCCCTGACGGGCTGACGCTGCGCGTGGGCGTGGCGGACGAGCCCGCCACGATCACGTTCGACGGCGAGCCCTGGCCGGAGTTCACGCCGCCGGCCCTGCGCGGGGTGCCCGTCACCGTGGACCTGCGCCAGATCGGCGTGCTGGGCGTCATCGGCCCGCCCGACCCGGTGGACGCGCTGCTGCGCTGGCTGCTGGTCCAGCTCGGCACCCTGCGCGCGCCCGACGAGCTGCGGCTGGTGCTGATCACCGCGTCCGGGGGCGAGCACCTGGCCTGGGCCCGCTGGCTGCCGCACCTGAACGTGGACGCCCCCGTACCGTGCCTGGTCGGCAACACGCCCGAGACCCGCACGGAACGCATCGAGGAGCTCAAGGACCTGGTCACCGAGCGGCTCAAGGCCAAGGAGCGGCGCGTCGTGTTCGGCGAGGAGATCGTCGTCGTCCTCGACGGGGCGCGGGCGTTACGCGACATCCCCGGCATGAAGGAGGTGCTCAGGGAGGGCCCCTCCGTCGGCGTGTACGTGATCTGCGCCGACCAGCGCAGCCTGAACGAGTGCCGCGGCGTCTGCGAGCTCGACGGCGCCGGCATGCTGCTCACCCGGGGCCGCCAGGGGTTGCCGGTCGCCGTGCAGCCGGAGAGCCTCGGCGAGCAGGCCGCCGAGCGCATCGCCCGCGCGGTGGCGCCGATGCGCGACCGGCTCACCCTGGCCAGGGCCGAGAGCGTCATCCCCGACGCCGTCCGCCTGCTCGACACGCTCGGCCTGGGCGTCCCCGACGCCGAGGCCGTGCTGTCACGCTGGGCCGCCGACCCCGCGCCGACCACCAGGGTGTGCGTCGGCGCCGACGGCACCGGCCCCGTCACCGTGGACCTCGCCGCGGACGGGCCGCACACGATGCTCGGCGGGGCGACCGGCGCGGGCAAGAGCATCCTGCTGCAGACCCTGGTCACCTCGCTGCTGCTGGCCAACCGGCCCGACGAGCTGAACCTGGTGCTCGTCGACTTCAAGGGCGGCAGCGCGTTCCTGCCGTTCGAGCACTGCCCGCACGTGGTGGGGCTGATCCGCTCGACCGGCGACACGGCGGCGGACGTCTTCGACGAGAGCGCGGCCCGCCGCGTGCTGGCCTCCGTCCGGGCCGAGGTTCGGCGGCGCGAGGCCATCCTGGCCAGGTACGGCGGCGAGATCGACGCCTACTGGAACGCCGGAGGGCGGCTGCCCCGGCTGGTCATGGTGTTCGACGAGTTCGCCCGCGTGCTGGAGACCTCGCCCGACTTCCTGCGCGAGCTGGTGAACGTGGCGGCCAAGGGCCGCTCGCTCGGCATGCACCTGGTGCTGGCCACGCAGTCGCTGCAGGGCAAGCTGTCGCCCGAGCTGAAGAACAACATCTCCCTGCGCATCACCCTGCGCCAGAACGAGCCGTCCGACAGCACCGAGGTGCTCGGCGTGCCCGACGCCGCGACGATCCCGTCACGGCTGCGCGGCCGGGGCATGATCATGCGGGTGGGCGGCGAGCAGCGCACGCCCCAGCTCTTCCAGACCGGCTACCTGGGCGACCCGCCGCCCAGCGGCTCGGCCCCCGCCACCGCCCGGGTGGCGCCCTGGCCCGCGCTGGGGCTGCCCAGACCGGAGCTCAGGGACGCGCCGCGGGCCAGCCGTACCGACCAGGACCTGGCCATCGCGGCCGTGCTGGAGGCCGCGCCGCGCCTGTCCACCGAGCCGCCGTTCCGCCCGCTGCTGCCGCCGCTGCCCGCCGCGCTGCCGCTGTCCGCGCTGCCGGAGGCCGGCGGGGTGCCGTTCGCGCTGCTGGACGACCCGGTCAACCAGGCGCAGCCCGCCATGGGGCTGGACCTGGGCGGGACCGAGCGGCTCATGGTGGCAGGAGGGCCGCAGTCGGGGCGGACGACGTTCTGCCGGACGCTCGTCTCCAGCCTGGCGGCTCGCTGCTCGCCCGAGCAGGTGTGGCTCTACGTGGTGGAGAACCAGCCCGGCGGGCTGGCCGCGTACGCGTCGCTGCCGCACTGCGGGGCCGTCATCGGCGGCGGCGAGCCCGACCGGATCAGGCGGCTGGTGACGTGGCTGGCTGAGGAGGTCGAGCGGCGGCGGCTGGCCCGTCTGACGCCCGGCGAGCCGTCCGCGCCGGTGATCGTGCTCGTCATCGACGGGTGGGAGTACTTCGAGGATCGCGGCAGCCCCGACTTCTTCGAGACGCCGCTGCTCGTCACCCTGCGCGGGATCGTGGCAGGCGGGCCTCCCGTGGGCATCCACACGGTGGCCGTGGGCGGGCACGACATGCTGCGGGGCAAGACGCCCGACCTGTTCTCACGGCGGCTGTTCCTGCCGTTCCCCCGGGAGGAGACGCGGCGGTCCTACCTCACGTCGGGCATGGTGTCGCCGCCCGTGCTGGCCGGGCGGGCCATCGAGGCGGCCGGCGGGCTGCACGCCCAGATCTGCCTCCCGCCCGAGGACCTGCCCGTCCTGCCCGCGCACCGGCCCTCGCACGCCCGCCGGCCCGTCCGCGGTCCCAGACCCTTCCCGCCGCTCCCCGCCGCCGTCCCGCTCCGCTCGCTGCCGGACCCGGCCATCGGCGTCGGCGGCCCCGACGTCACCCCCGTCGAGCTGGACCTGTTCGACCACGGACCGCACCTCGTGCTGGTCTCCGGCCCCTCCGGCTCCGGCCGCAGCAACGCGGCGCTCGTCATGGCCACCGTGCTGCTGCGGGCGGGCGTGCGGGTGCTGGCCATCGGGCCGCCCCGCTCGCCGCTGGTGCGCTCGCTGCCCGAGGCGCGGGCGCTGGCGGGCGTCTCCTTCACGGACGCCTCCCTGCGGGAGGCCGTGGAGGCCTTCGAAGGGGAACGGTACGCGGTGGTGGTGGACGACCTCGACCAGGTGACCGTCACGGCCCGGGAGCAGGGCTTCGACACCCTGCCCACGTTGCTGCAGGACATCCTCGCGCCGTCGGAGCTGGGGCGGCGGGCGCTGGTGTTGTGCGGGGACGCCACGCCGCTGCTGGAGGGGCATCGGCGGGCGTTGTCGGGTGAGGTGAGCGAGGTGCTGCGGTCGGGGACGCGGTTCCTGCTGACGCCGACCAGCCGAGTGCACGCTCGCGAGCACGGGATCAACCTGGAGCCGGACCAGTTCTTCGGGGGGCCGGTGGGGCGGGCGTACATGGGGACGGCTCGGAGGCTGGAACTGGTGCAGTTCGCGGGGTTCTAGAGGTGCTGGGCGTGCCGGAGCTGCTCTTCCATGTCCCAGTCCGGGGGCCGCTTGGATTCCTCGAACCAGGGGCAGCCCTTCGCGATCCAGGCGTTCCTGGCGCGAAGGACGCCCGTCGGCGTGGAGTCGTGGTAGCCGAATTCGCTGCCGCAGCAGTCGCAGATGTCCCAGGAAGGCGTCTTGTCGTCCTCGCCCCATGGCAGGCCCGGTTGGAGCAGGCCGCAGACCCGGCAGTAGGGGTTGCCGTCATTGGGCATTGAAGTAGTCCAGGTTCGTCGGTCGTCCGTGGATGTGCGGGTCCGGCTTGTAGTAGGTCCGGGGAGCACCCTGGGCGTTCATCACGCCGAACTGATCTGTTTGCGGATTGTAGCGAACGATGTCCCCGTTCGGACGCTGCCTGGTGAGCGTGCCTGGCTGGTTGCCGCGCAGGAAGTCCGTAGCCTCTTCCACATACTCCTTGGCGTTGTTCAGGTGCGGGAATTCACCCCCATGAGAGCGCCAGTGACGATAGGCGTTCTGCACCGGGGTCCGGTTGTTCGTCGCGCTCCAGATGGGATACGGGCTCAACCCCAGCGGGTCCATCCACACCTGTGGATTGACCACGTACGCGTGCGGGTCCCACCCACCCCGCAACCCGATCGGATCCGCGGCCGCATAACACCCGGCATCCGGGTCGTAATACCGAAGGAAGTTGTAGAACAGCCCGGATTCGGCATCCTCGTACTGCCCGGGGAACCGCAGCGGGCAGTCGGCGCCCGAGGTGATCGCGCCCGGTGAGGTGCCCCAGAGGGAGCGGCGGGTGCGCCAGGCGATCTCGCCCTCCGCCGACACCAGCTCCGCCGGCGTCCCCAGCAGGTCCGTGGCGATGGCGTAGAAGCGTTCGTCCACCCACGACTGGGAGCGTTCGGTCTGGGTCAGGGGGCGGAAGGAGCCGGGGGCCCAGTCCCAGGAGGTGGTGCGGTCGTCGGTGGACTGCTCGGCCAGGGTGAGGCCGTCCCAGGTGAAGTCGGTGCGGTGGGCGCCGTCGGCGCGTTCCTTGGCGATGCGGCGGCCCAGCGGGTCGTAGAGGTAGCGCCAGCGGGTGCCGTCGGGGGTGGTGACGGCCGTCAGGCGGTCGTCGGCGTCCCAGGTGTAGTGCCAGGTGCGGGGCCTGGTGGACAGGCCCTTGCGCTGGCGCAGGACCGTGCGGCCCTGGCGGTCGTACTCGTAGCGGGTGCGGCCCGCCTGGCGGACCATGGTGCCGGTGTACGCGCGCGGGCCCTGGGAGTCGCCGGGCGTGGGCCAGGTGGCGTCGGTGATCTGGCCGGCGGGGTTGTACCGGTACGTCTCCGACCAGCCGGTCGCGTGGACGGCGGTGACGCGGCCGACGGGGTCGAGGTCGAAGCGGCGGCGGCCGGAGAGGAGGTCGTCGATCTCCGTGAGCTCGCCGTCCCTGCGGTAGCCGTACGTGCGGCGCTGGGCCGTCCGGCCGGCCGGGCCCCTGGTGAGGGTCTGGGAGCGGAGGCGGCCGTCGTCGTCCCAGTCGTGCAGGAGGGCGACGCCGGCGCCGAACGTCCTGGAGGTCTCGCGGCCCGCCGGGTCGTGGGTGAAGTGCAGGGTCTGGCCGGCGGTTTCGAGGGTCAGGGGCAGGTGGCGGGCGTCGTACGTCCACACGGTCTCCGCCCCGGAGGGCGTGCGGCGCAGCACCCTGCGGCCCAGCGCGTCGTATGCGGAGGTGAGCGTCCGGCCGTTGCAGGTCTCGCGGATGACGCGGCCGCGGGCGTCGCGGCCGATGGTGAGGTCGGCGTCGGGGTTGGCGGCGTGCACGAGGCGGCCGAGCGGGTCGTAGTCGAACGTGGTCAGGCGGTCGCCGGCCCGCCGCCCGATGAGCCGGTCCAGGACGTCGTAGACGAAGCTGGTCGACTGCCCGGCGCCGTTGACGCGCTCGGTGAGGTTGCCCACCGGGTTGTGCAGGTAGCTCAGCACGCGGTGGTCGAAGTCGATCTCCTCGACCAGGTTGCCCGCCGGGTCGTAGACGTACTGCCAGGTCAGGCCCTGCGGGTTGGTGACCTTGGCGAGGCGCAGCTCGGTGTCGTAGGAGAACTCCAGGCGGGCGCCGTCGGGGGTGGTGCGGGCCGTGGGGACGTCGAAGGGGCCGATCTCGAAGCGGGTCGGCTCGCCCATCGCGTCCACGTGCTCGACCAGGTTGTTCTCGGCGTCGTAGGCCCAGCGTTCCACCGCGCCGCCGGGGCTGGTGCGGGTGGCGGGGCGGCCCTCGACGGTCCACGTGTGGCGGGTGGTGCGGCCGAGGGGGTCGGTGACGGCGGTGACGCGGCCGAAGGCGTCGCGTTCGCAGCGGGTCGTGGCGCCGGTGGGGTCGGTGATCTCCAGGGGGAGGCCGGCCGCGTCGGCGGCGATGGTGTGGGTGTGGCCGAGCGCGTCGGTGATCGCGGTCAGGCGGCCGTGGTCGTCGTAGGCGCGGGTGGTGTCGTCGGTGGCGACGAGGTTGCCGCGGGCGTCGTGGCGCAGGGTGGTCGTGGTGCCGTCGAAGTCGGTGACGGTGACCGGCAGGTGCAGGGCGTCGCGCGTGCAGCGGCGGGTGGCGCCGTCCGGGCGGGTGACGGAGAGCGGGGCGCCCGCCTCGTCGTAGGCGTGGCGGGTGGTGCGGCCGAGCGCGTCCGTACGGGCGAGCAGCCGGTCGTGGCGGTCCCACAGGTAGCGGGTGGTGTGGCCGAGCGGGTCGGTCTCGGCGGTGACCTGGAGCAGGTCGTTGTGGTGGTAGGTGGTGACGTGGCCGAGCGAGTCGCAGGCCCGGGTGACGCCGTCGCCGTAGGAGAGCTCGGTGTTGAACACGCCCGCCGACCCGGTGCCGTACACGCAGCGGCCCTCCAGGTCGTAGGTGTAGGCGTACCAGGTGCCGATGCGGTCCTGCCAGCGCGTCATCCGGCCGTCGTCGTCGTAGGTGAAGCGCAGCGGCAGGCCGGAGGAGTTGGTCACCTCGGTCAGGTCGCCGGCCTCGTCGTAGGCGTAGGAGAGCAGCCGCTGGCCGGCGCCGCGCAGCCGGATCTCCACGACGCGGCCCTGGGACGTCTCGATGTCCAGGTGGTAGCCGCCGGAGTGGACGATCTCGCGGGGCAGGCCGTCGGTGTAGCGCACGTCCATGCGGTTGCCGTTGCGGTCGGTGATCGCGGCGAGGGGCAGCACGCCGGCCTCGGCCGTCTCGGCGAAGTGCGCGGTCCGGCCGGTGAGGGGGTCGGTGACCGTGTAACCGTCGTCGGTCTCGCGCAGGGCCAGGCGGGGGCCTTCGTCCGGGTACGCCGGGCGGTCCTGCTCGGGGTAGGGGAACGTGAGCAGGGCGCCGGTCTCGGTACCCAGGCACAGCCCGTCGGCGTCGGCCTCCAGGCGCTGGTCCAGCGTGGAGGCCCAGGAGCGGCCGAAGCAGCGGCCGGTGCGGTACGTGGACAGGTGGGTCCGTTCCAGGCGGAGCGGCAGCACGCCCGGCAGCTCGACGTCCGTCTGCGGGAGCAGCACGGTGCCGGTCGGGAAGTGCACCGGGTCCTGGCTGAAGAACTGGCGCCCGCGCTGCCATGACGCGGTCGCGGCCGTGCCCTGGCGGGCGCCGCCGCTCCGCACCGCCGTACGCAGCGAGGGCGTGCCCAGCGCGCTCCCGCCGCCGCGCACGCTCAGCGCGCCGGTGCCGGCCAGGGTTCCCCCGCCGCCGCGTACCGCGCCGCTCATGCCCATCACGGCCTTGGCGCCGCGGCCCGCCAGGGCGATGCCCTTGCCGATCGGGAGCACGCCGAGCGCGGCCAGCCCGACCTGCCCCAGCGAGCCCCTGCCCTGGCGGTATTTGTTCAGCGCGTCGCCGAGCACCACCGCGCCCGCCGCCACCGCCACGCCGGCCAGGATCACCCCGGCCACCCCGCCGGTGCCGATGACCAGCACCACCAGCCCGGCCACCGCCCCGACGGTGGCCGCGAACGACACGAAGTCGTCCCAGGACCTGAACGGCGTGCTGATCGTGTCCCAGGCCTTCTGCAGCCACGACCTGTCCTTGATGCCGCTGCCTTCGAGCGCCTGCTCGATCTCCCGGGTGGCCCGGGTCTCGGCGTCGGCGCGCAGCGCGGCCGCCTCCTCGGCGATGCGGCGGGCCCGCTCGCGGTCGTCCTCGGCCCGGCGGGCCCGTTGCAGCGCCGGGCGCGCGGCCTCCTGGGTCGGCGGGTCGGCGAGGGCCAGGGCCGACTCGGCCTCGGGCACGTCGCGCACCGGGCCGGGGAGCTGCGCCTGGATCTCGCGCAGCGCCCCCTGTGACCGGGCGGCGGCGGCCTGGCCCCGGCGCAGCGCCGTACCGGCCTGGGTCCTGGCCGCCTCCAGGCTGCCCGCGTACGTCATCAGCGCCTCACCGGCGCCCCGGTACGCCCTGCCCAGCTTGGCCAGCTCGCCGGGCAGCTCGCCCAGCGTCTCGGTGTAGCGGGCCGCGTAGTCGCCGCGCATCCGCAGCGCCGAGCTGCCGCCCGACACGGTGCTCAGCCTGGCCGTGTTGTCCTCGGCCAGCGCCGCCTCCTTGAGCAGCCGGTCGGCGAGCCCTCTGACCTGCCCGGGGTCCCCCGGGGCGGGGTCGCCGGCCAGCCCCAGCACGTCCCATCCGCCCGGCATGGCGTCACGCTCCCGCGCCGCCGCTGAGCGAGGCGTCCAGCTCGCGGTGCTTGGCGATGGCCGTCTTGAGGAACTGGCTCATGCCCTCCAGGCCCTGCATGACCTGCTTGGCGCCGTTGTTCCACTGGTCGTAGTCCTGCTGGAACTTGCCGGAGGCCCGCTCGGTGACGAAGTCGCTGCTCACGAGCTGGTCGATCATCGCCTTGAGCTGGGTCAGGCGGCTCTCGATGTCCTCCTTCTCCTTGTTCAGCCGGGTGGCGCTGTTCTCCACCTGCGGGAAGCTGAGGTGATGGGTCCCACCTGCCATGACGGTTCAC
This sequence comes from Nonomuraea thailandensis, assembly GCF_024172165.1. Classification (GTDB taxonomy): domain Bacteria; phylum Actinomycetota; class Actinomycetes; order Streptosporangiales; family Streptosporangiaceae; genus Nonomuraea; species Nonomuraea thailandensis. Next base: position 9,349,921 of record NZ_JAMZEB010000002.1, read on the forward strand.
TCTCCTTGGGGGTCGGACCAGGCCAGGGTGGCGCTGATCGCGTCGAACAGGTCGAGCATGGGCTCGGCCAGGCTGAGGTGCGGGCTGGTGAGCACCAGGTCCAGCACGCCGTGCCCGCCGGGCACGGGGATGAGGGTCTGCATGACCACCGAGTCGAGCTCGCCGGTCTCGACGCCGGTCACGCGTACGGCGCGGCCCGCGTCCAGCTCCACGATCTCGACGCCGCGCCAGGCGGGCGTGCCGGGCGTGGGCGGCACGGCGACGATGCCGGAGGCGATCGCCTCGACCGTGTTGCCCTCGGGGTCGGAGCGGCCCGGCGTGTGCAGGACCATGAGGGTGGCCAGCAGGGTGCCGGCGTCCTCGACGTGGTCGGTCATCGCCGCGCCGAACACCGCACCGTGCCGCGCCGCCAGGTCGGCGACCTCGCGCAGCACCTTCAGCAGCACCGAGCGGTGCGGGGCCAGCTCCGGCGTGGCCGCCACACGGGCGTCCACCAGGCGGGCCAGATCACCGGTACGGCCGGCGCGCCAGACGTCGAACTCGTACCAGGAGTCGGGCACCCGCAACGTGAATCCGAAGGGTAGGTCAGCCATCGGTCAGCTCCTCCATGAAGGCGTCCACGGGCTCGGGTTCGAGGGTGACGTCGTCGACCAGGACCTCGCCGCCCGGCACGAGCCGGGGTGCGGGCCGCTCGACGCCGCCGACGTTCACGGCGCCGACCTGGCGGCCGTCCGGCAGGACGATCCAGCCGCCGACGACCGACGCGCCGCGTACCTGGCCCGTCGCCCGGTACAGGCCCGACGGCCGCTCGACGACGGGCGCGGTGAAGCGGAAGGCGTCCTCGCCGAGCACCAGGTCCCCGGTCGCGCCGTCCTCGTCCAGGGCGGCGGTCATCAGGGCCTTGCCGCCCCTGGGGGCCGTGAGCGTCACGCGGTTGTCGCGGGCGGCGCCCGACATCCAGACCTCGCGGCGGCCGTCGCAGAAGTAGCCGACGGCCTTGCCCTGGCGCACCGACAGCGCGACGAGCGCGCCGCTGCGGGCCACCCGCCCGGCGAAGTCGCCCTTGTCCGGTGTGGGGTCCTCGCTCCGCGGGGGCGCCGCCGGCGTGGCGTCCGGGGTCCTTTCGGGCGCGGCGGCCTGTCCCGAAGGCTCCTCGATGAACACGGCTCGCGCGCCGGCGGGCGCCGCGGGCCGGTCCGTCAGCGCGAACACCAGCGACACCGCGACCGTCGCGATCAGGACGCCGGTGAGCACGCCGAGGCCGAGCGCCTTCATCACGAGCCGCCCGTGCTGGTCGAAAGGGAGTCGGCCAGGGAGCCGTCGAGCGTGCCGGTGCCCTCGACGAGGGCGTCCAGCAGGCCCGCCGCGCGCTCCAGGAGCTGGTTCATGCGCTCCCGGTTGTCGGAGGACTCCTCGAAGAACCTCCGTAAGGCGTCGTCGACCTTCTCCGAGCCGGTCTTCGCGTCGAGCGCGCCGGCGTTGCCGCCGTCGAGCGCCGCGCGGATGGCCTTGAGATCCCGCGAGACGTTCGCGGCTTCCTGGCGGTTCGCGGTGAATTCCTCAGCCATTGGTCGTCTCCCCCTTGATGGCCTCGAATGCGCGCCAATCCCGATAGACGGTCTCGATGATCTGGGGCACGCTGCCGCGGCCTTCCAGGCGCAGTTGCAGCCGTACCGGCAGGCCCTGGCCGTCCACCTGCAGCCGGAACCGCACCGGACCCTCGGCCGGCAGGCCCGCGTAGGTGTTCCGCCCCTCCTCGCCCCTGACCCGGTGGGCCGGGGCCGATCCGCTGAGCGTGCGGCCGTTCGCGCCGGCGGGCGCGCTGGTCACGTTCGATCCGGCCGCGTCGATGAGGCCCTTGATGGTGCGCGGCGAGCTGAGCTCCCTGACGACGGCCGCCGTCCGCTGGGCGCAGGGCTCCACCGGCGGCTGGTCGGCGTCGAACGCCACGCCTCCCGCCACGCCCCTGCTGCCGACGAGGGACACGGGGGTGGGGCGTGGATCGTTCCCGCAGGCGAGTTTCATGTCGTACGACGTGGCGGGCGCGCCCGGGTCGAAGCTCAGCCGGCCCTCGGCCACCGCCTGCCCCGTCGCCCGCGTCTCCTCGATCACCTGGCGGAACGTGGCCGTGCGCCGGCCGACCGCGCTCAGCACGTCTCCCGCGGCGGGCTCCGGCCCGCCTTCCGCACCGGCGATCATGACCACCGCGCCGGCCGCCCCCGCGACGAGCGCGATGCCGATGGCGATGCCCGTGAGGTAGGCCGGCCTGCGCCAGAACGGCGTGGGCACGACGTGGTCCGCGTACGGCGCCGGCTCCTCCGGCCTGGTCCGCCGCTCGGCCTCCAGCAGCAGCTCGTGCACCGTGGCGCCCTGGGCGGCGCCGGAGTGGCCGAGCAGGATGCGTACCAGGTCCACGGCCGACGGGCGGGAGGCCGCGTCGGAGCGGCGGCACTCGCCGATCACCGCGCGCAGCGCGGGAAGCAGCCTGTCGAGGTCGGCCCCGTCGTCGGGCTCGCGGCCCGTCGCCGCGAACACGACCACGCCGGCCCAGTCCTTGACGTCGTGGGCGGGGAAGAGGCTGTCGCGCGGCCCGGGGGCGAGGAACACCTGGCCGCGCGGCCCGATCATGACGTTGCCCGGGCTGAGCCGCAGCCCCGCGATGCCGCCCAGGTGCAGCCTGGCCATGGCGGCGGCGCTGCCGAGCGCGAACAGGTGGAGCGCCTCGTCCCCGAGGGGGCCCGCCGTCCTGACGGCAGCGGCGAGCGTCTGGCCCTTTCCCAGGTAATCGCGCGGCCGCAGGGCCAGGCCGTCGCTCCATCCCTGAAATTCCATCGCCATCCCCGTGGCAGCCGGTCAGCGCGGCAGGGCACGCTCGAAATCCGCCTTCGCGCAGGTCAGGTGGCGTTTTTCGGTGTCGGTGCGTGCTGTTGTCCGACAGGTTGTACGCCGTCGGGCGGGGATGGGTTCAATCGAATTCCCGAAAATCTTTCCCGCTGGCGGGAACCGGTATGAGCGTTGTTCCCATCGGCATTCCGCACTTGACCTTGACGCGACGTCAACGTTTCTAATCGGAGGTCAGGCCGCCTGGAGGGAGGAACGTGATGGTCCGGGTCGCGCTGCGGATGCTGGGGTTCGAGCTCAAGGGCCTGGCCGCCATCGGGCTGTGGGTGCTTCGCCGCAGGCACGGGGTGCCGGTGGGCGCGACCGTCGTGACGTACGCCAAGGAGCAGGCCTTCGTGCTGACGCTGTTCTCGTTCGCCATGGCGGTCGAGACCGTGGTGATCGATCTGCTGCTGCTCGCGCTGGACGTGCCGGCGTGGCTGCGGTTCGGGGTGCTGATCGCCGACCTGTACGGCCTGCTGTTCGTGGCCACGATGGCCGCCTCCTGCGCGACCAGGCCGCATGTGGTGACCCGTGACGAGCTGCTGATCAGGTACGGCGCCTACTTCGAGCTGCGCGTGCCCCGTCACCTCATCACCGCCGTCCGGGCCGGCGGGTCGTACAACGAGGACAGCATGGTCACGGTCAAGGACGGCAGGCTGACCGTGGCGGTCTCCTCGCGGGTGAACGTGGCGATCGAGCTGGCCGAGCCGCTCACCGCCGTGCGGCCGCTCGGCCGCACGGCCGAGGTGACCTCGATCCGGTTCTTCGCCGACTCACCGAACGCCGTCCTGGCGGCGCTGCGGGCCGAGGAGACGGCCCAGCCCTGATGTCCTCAGGTCCGGCCCCGGCGGCCTCACACCAGGCCTAGGCGAACCCCATTTGCGGCGTTACGTTCCAGTAAGCACCATCTCGGGATCTTCCACCCTCGACCTCGGATGGAGGCGCCGCCATGCTCTTATCCAGCCGTCGCACCTGGAAAAACGGCATGAGATCACTCATCGTCGCGGCGATCGTCACCCTCACCCTCACCCCCGCCCTGGCCGCACCCGCCGCCCGGGCAGCCGCGCCACCGGACATCCCGCTGGCCAACGTCAAGGCCCACCTGACCCAGTTCCAGTCCATCGCCAACGCCAACGGCGGCACCCGGGCCCACGGCCGGCCCGGTTACCTGGCCTCGGCGAACTACGTCAGGGGCCTGCTCGACGCCGCCGGCTACACCACCACGCTGCAGTCGTTCACCTACAACGGCGCCACCGGCTACAACGTCATCGCCGACTGGCCGGGCGGCGACCCGAACGACGTCCTCATGGTCGGCGCGCATCTCGACAGCGTGACGGCCGGGCCGGGCATCAACGACAACGGCTCCGGCAGCGCGGCCATCCTGGAGACCGCGCTGGAGGTGTCCCGCCAGGCCTTGCAGCCGGTCAAGCACCTGCGCTTCGCCTGGTGGGGCGCGGAGGAGCTGGGCCTGCGCGGCTCGCAGTTCTACGTGAACAACCTGCCGGCCGCCGAGCGGGCCCGGATCAAGGGGTACCTGAACTTCGACATGGTCGGCTCCCCGAACGCCGGATACTTCATCTACGACGGCGACAACTCCGACGGAACGGGCGCGGGGCCGGGACCGGCCGGCTCGGCCCAGATCGAGCGGACCATCCAGGACTACTTCACCTCCATCGGCGTCCCCACCCGGGGCACCGACTTCGACGGGCGCTCCGACTACGGGCCGTTCATCGCCGTGGGCATCCCGGCGGGCGGCACGTTCACCGGCGCGGAGGGCATCAAGAGCGCCGCCCAGGCCACGCTGTGGGGCGGCACCTCCGGGCAGGCGTTCGACGTCTGCTACCACCGCGCCTGCGACACGACCGCCAACATCAACGACACCGCGCTCGACAGGAACGCCGACGCCATCGCCTACGCGGTGTGGACGATCGCCACCGCCGTGCCGCCGGTGACCGTCTGGTCGGACACGTTCGAGACGGCCACGGGCTGGACGGTGAACCCGGCCGCCACCGACACCGCCACGCTCGGCCAGTGGGAGCGCGGTGACCCGGAGGCCACCACGTCCAGCGGCGCCAAGCAGCTCGGCATCACGGTCAGCGGCACGAACGACCTGGTCACGGGGCGGCTGGCGGGCTCGTCCGCGGGCGCGTACGACGTCGACGGCGGGGTCACCTCGATCCAGTCACCGCCGATCACGCTGCCGTCCACCGGCGCGCTGACCCTGTCGTTCTCGTGGTACCTGGCGCACGGCTCGAACGCCTCCAGCGCCGACTACCTGCGGGTCCGCGTGGTCGGCGGCACCACGTCCACGGTGTTCAACCAGGCGGGCGCGGCCTCCAACCGCAACGGCGCCTGGGCCACGGCCTCGGCGAGCCTGAACGCCTTCGCCGGCCAGACCGTCCGCGTCGTCGTCGACGCGGCCGACGCCTCGGGAGCCTCCCTGGTGGAGGCGGGGATCGACAACGTGGCGATCACCCGGTAGCTCTCCGGGCCGGTCCACGGAGAAGGACCGGCCCGGAACACCCCAGCATCCTCATGGAGCCGTCATGGCACTATCTCTATTTGCCCTGAAAAGAGTCCGTAAATCAGCCTTGCCCCTTCTCGTCGTCGTCCTGCTCGCCGGGGTGCTGACCCCCGCCGCCGAGGCGGGCGCGCCGCGCGATCCGGAGATCGAGAAGATGGTCCGGCAGGTGGACGCGCGCAACCTCGGCCGGATCATCGCCAGGCTGGCCTCGTTCGGCACCCGGCACACGCTGTCCAGCCAGGACGATCCCGTGCGCGGCATCGGCGCCGCCCGCGACTACATCCACGACGAGTTCTCCAGGATCGCCGCCACCTCCGGCGGGCGCATGACGGTGGAGAAGCAGTCGTTCGTCCAGCCCGTCTCGCCGCGCATCCCCGCCCCGACGGTGATCACGAACGTGGTCGCCACGCTGCGCGGCAGCCAGGACGCCGCCGCCGGCCGCACGTACGTGGTCAGCGGCCACTACGACTCCCGCTGCAGCGACGTCATGAACGCCACCTGCGACGCTCCCGGCGCGAACGACGACGCCTCGGGGGTGGCGGTCGCCATCGAGGCCGCCCGCGTCATGGCCACCCGCACGTTCGACGCGACCGTGGTGTTCATGGCGGTCGCGGGCGAGGAGCAGGGCCTGTACGGATCCGCGTACTACGCCCAGCAGGCCAGGCAGAACAACGCCGACGTGCAGGGCATGTTCACCAACGACATCGTGGGCAGCGCCGACGGCGAGAACGGGCGCGACGCCGGGGCCGTGCGGGTGTTCTCCGAGGGCGTGCCCACCTCGGAGACCCCGGCCCAGGCCGCCGTCCGCCAGTCGGTCGGCGGCGAGAACGACGGGGTGTCGCGGCAGCTCGCCAGGTTCGTGCACGAGACGGCCGAGCAGTACGTGCCGTGGTTCGACGCGCGCCTGTACTACCGCAGGGACCGGTACCTGCGGGGCGGCGACCAGATCCCGTTCCTGCAGCAGGGGTACGCGGCGGTGCGTTTCTCGGAGGTCCACGAGAACTACCGGCACCAGCACCAGGACGTGCGGGTGGAGGACGGCGTGCAGTACGGGGACCTGCTGCGGTTCGTCGAGAACGACTACGTGGCGCGGGTGGCGCAGGTCAACCTGGCGGCGCTGGCGGTGCTGGCCCGCGCGCCGCGCTCTCCCGGACGGGCGGCGATCGTGACGAGCCGGCTCACCAACGACACGGATCTGCGGTGGGACGCGAACCCCGAACCCGACATTTCGGGCTATGAGGTGGTCTGGCGGGACACGACCGAGCCGTTGTGGACGCACTCCCGCTTCGTGGGGAACGTGACCTCGTACACCGTGGAGGGGTTGTCGAAGGACAACTTCCAGTTCGGGGTGCGCGCGGTGGACAAGCAGGGGCATCGCGGCCCCGTCAGCCATCCGACCCCCGCGAGCTGAGCACGCTCCGCGACGCGGGCGCGGCCCGGCCGGTGGGCGCGGGCCGGCGCGAGGCCCGGCCGGGTGGGCGGGAGCACCGCCCACCCGGCCGGATCTCCTAGCTGGTGGTCGACTCCGCCGACAGGGCGGCCGCCGCCTGGGGCGCCGTCCTCGGCGGGATGGCGCGCAGGTTGAAGGCGAACCGGGCGACCGAGTCCGCGATCGCGTCCGAGTCCACGTCGAGCGCGGTGGCGTTGACGTTGGCGAGCGTGTCGCACGCCTGGTGGTAGCAGACGTCGTACGCCACGCCGGCCGTGCCGCCGAACAGCGCCGCCTCCTCGGGCGTCTTGATGCCCTCCGCGCCGGTGAAGATGCCACCGGACGGGATGCCGACGGCGATGAACGGCCCGTAGTCGGAGCGTCCGTCGAAGTCGGTGCCCACGGTGGGCAGCGACCGGGAGCCGAAGAACGCCGCGAGCTGCGCCTCGATCTCGGCCGAGCCGGGCGGTCCGGCGGGCGAGCCGACGCCGTCCGAGTCGTCGCCGTCGTACAGCTTGTACGCGTAGTTCGGCGAGGCGATCATGTCGAAGTTCAGGTACACCCTGATCCGGTCGCGCTGCGCCTCCGACAGGGAATCGACGTACTGGTCGGAGCCGAGCAGGCCGATCTCCTCGGCCGCCCAGAACGCGAAGCGCACCTTGTTCTTGGTCGGGACGAGCGCCATCTCCTCGGCGATCTCGATGAGGGCCGCGCTGCCGGAGCCGTTGTCGTTGATGCCGGGCCCCTCCGTCACGCTGTCCAGGTGCGCGCCGACCATGACGACGTTGCGCGGGTCGCCGAAGCGGCTCTCGGCGATCACGTTGTCGTTGGTGCCGAGCACGAGGTTCGCGTCGACCTTGAGGCGGACGGTGGCGCCGGGCGTGGCGGCCAGCTCGTTGCCCACGGCGAAGCTGGAGAACACCATGGGGATCCCGCCCCGCCACTCGCCGATGTCCAGCGGGAAGGGGTCCGTGCGCCCCGGCTGGCCCTCGTTGAACACGATGAGCCCGGACGCTCCGGCCGCGGCCGCGTTCATCACCTTGTTGACGAAGGGACAGGTGCCGCGCTGGATGAGCGCGATGCGGCCGGCGACGAAGCCGGCGAAGTCCGAGGCCTCGCAGCCGCTGGTCGAGCTGGGCGACGGGGTCGGCGGCAGCGTCAGGTCCACGCCCTGGACCTGCGCGGTCACGTCACCGGGCGGCGAGGGCTGGAAGGTGACGAAGTCGGTGCCGGGCACGTACGACTTCGGCGTGGGCGCGGTGAGGTCGAGCACGGGCGGGCTGTTCTCGCTCCAGCTCTCGACGAAGTTGATCGGCTGGCGTGTGACCTTGTAGCCGGCCCTGCGCAGCTTGCTCTCGACGTAGGCGACGGAGGCGTCGTAACCGGGCGTGCCGGCGGCGCGGTTGCCGCCGTTGGCGTCGGCGATGGCCTGGAACGCGTCGAGATGCTTCTGGACGTTGCTGCCCTTGACCTTCTTGACGAGCACCTTGGCGAAGGCGTCGTCGAGGCCGCCCGCGTTCGCGGGCACGGCCATGGCCAGGGGTAAGGCGAGGGTGGCGATCAGGACGGTGATGACTCTTCGCATGCAGGGTCCCCCCATGGGTTACCAGGGACGCGGCCTTTCCCCCGAGGCGCCGCTGCCCGACCGTAACCCGGCGAAGAATCAGCGTGAAGACCCACTATTGTCGCAAATTTGCGACATCACTCCGCGCGGCGGGCGCGGGCCCTCCGCTTGCCCTCGTGCATCGCCTGTACGCGGGCGACCGGGATCGTGTGCCCCTCCTCGACGAGGTCGGCGGGCAGCCGCTGCGGCGCGGGCATGTGCCCGGCCCACGGGTCGGCGTCCTTCAGCAGCCCCGGCGCGGTACGCACGGTGAAGTCCCGCGGCGACACCCGGTCCAGCTCCGACCACGCCAGCGGGAAGGAGACGGGCACGCCCGGCCGGATGCGCGGGCTGTAGGCGGCCACCACCGTGGCCCCGCCCGCCCGGGTGGAGTCGAGGAACACCTTGCCCTCGCGGTCCTCCCGGATGAACGCCGTGGTCGCCAGCGCCGGGTCCAGCCGCTCGGCCCGCGCCGCCAGCGCCCGGGTGGCCGCCGCGAGATCGTCCATCGCCGTGCCCGCCACCACGGGCACGAACACGTGCACGCCCTTGGCGCCGCTCGTCTTCACCGCGCCCGCCAGCCCCATGTCCGCGAGGGCCTGCCGGACCAGCAGCGCGCCGCGCACCGCCAGCGAGAACGAGTCGTCGTGCTCGGGCGGGTCGAGGTCGAGCACCAGGTGGGTGGCGTGCTCGCCGGCGAACAGCGCCGGGTGGTACTCCACCGCCCGCTGGTTGGCGAACCACAACAACGTCTTCCTGTCGTCGCACAGCGCGTACGTCACCTGCCTGCGCGACGCCTCCGCCCACATCGACACCGACCGCACCCAGTCGGGGGCGTACTTGGGCAGGTTCTTCTGCATGAACGGCGCCTGCCCCGGGCGCACGCGGACGACCGAGAGCGGGCGGTCGCGCAGCACCGGGATGATGCGGTCGCGGACGGCGTCGAGGTAGTCGACCAGGTCACGCTTGGTGGCGTCGGCGCCGTCGAACAACGGCTGGTCCAGGTTGGTCAGCTCGACCCCGTCACGCGTCTCATCAGCGGCCACCCGCCCTACGATGCCGAATGCTCGAACGTATGGTCAACAACCGTCAGGCGATCCGGACCGCGTAGCCCTCCAGGCCCGGCACGGCCGGGTAGCGCTCCAGCACGAGCGGGTCGTGCCCGGCCACGACCAGCTCGGGAGAGCCGGCCAGCGCCCGGACGCGGTCGAAGGCGTCGTACATGGCCGGCAGGTGGTCCACGATCCCGTACGGGCGGTCGGCCTCGATGTTGTCGTAGAAGTGACCGGCGTCCGAGGCGACGACCGCGTCCCCGCGGGCGGTGCGCACGCGGACGACCTGCATGCCCGGCGTGTGGCCGCCGACGTGGTGCACGCTCAGGCCGGGCAGCAGCTCGTGGTCGCCGTCGAGCTGCCGCACGCGGCCGGTGAAGTTCTCCCGCACCAGGTAGGCGATGTCGTCGGGGTCGGCCAGGTGTGGGTAGTCGCCGCGGTGGGCGTGCGGGCCTGTCCAGAACGCCAGCTCGGAGCGCTGGAGCACGATCCGGGCCTCGGGGAAGTCGCGCAGGTGACCGGTGTGGTCGTAGTGCAGGTGGCTGAGCACGACGTGACCGACCCCGTCGGCCGCCACGCCCAGGGCGGCCAGGGTGTCCACGGGCGAGCGCAGGTAGTGGCGGTTGCCGCGGCGCCCGGCGGTCTCCTCGGTGAAGCCCGCGTCCACCAGCACCACGCCGTGCTCCCCGATGGCCGCCCAGACGTAGTAGTCGATCGGGTAGGGGTCGAGGGCGCACGGGTCGTGGCCGTAGAAGTGCTCGCCGCGGACGGAGGCGTCGCGGTGCGCGTAGCGGAGGGCGTAGAGCTCATACATGGGACGCCCCGGCCGCGTGGGCGCCCGCGCGGCGGCCGAAGACGGTGCCGGAGGTGAGCCCCGAGCCGCCCGGGTAGTTGCCGGAGAACAGGCCGCCGACCAGCTCGCCCGCCGCGTACAGGCCGGAGATCGGCACGCCGCCCGCGTCGAGCACGCGGGCGTCGGTGTCCACCCGCACCCCGCCGAACGTGAACGTGATGCCGCAGGTCACCGCGTACCCGTAGTAGGGCGGGGCGTCGAGCGCGAGCGCCCAGTTCGACTTGGGCGGCTGGACGGCCGCCGCCCGGCCGTCCTTGACCGACGGGTCGAACGGCACGCCGTCGTCGATCGAGGCGTTGAAGCGCGCCACGGTCTCCTCCAGCCCTCCCGGGTCGATGCCCAGCTCGGCGGCCAGCTCCGCCAGAGTGTCCGCCCGCGCGGCGGTGATCGGGTGGGAGTCGTACTCCTCGCGGCGCAGCAGCGGCCTGCTCTTGGCGTCGAAGAGCTGGAAGGCGACGCCGCCCGGCTGGCGCAGGATCTCCCTGCCGTACTTGGCGTAGGTGTAGTTGCGGTAGTCGGCGCCCTCGTCCACGAAGCGGCGGCCCTCGCGGTTGACCACGACGCCGACCGGATAGCTCTGGCGGGTGAGCTGGTTGGTCAGGGTGCGGTTGCCGCCGCTGTCGGGCGCGCCCGCGTCCCAGGCGGTGCTGTGGCAGGAGGCCCAGTCGCCGTACGGCTGCGCGCCCGCAGCCAGCGCGAGGTCGAGCACCTCGCCGGTGTTCAGGGGGTTGCCGCGGATCTTGGCCCGCCGCCATTCCGGGCCGAGGTGCCTGGCCCGCCGCTCCGGGTCGGCCTCGAAGCCGCCCGCCGCCAGCACGACCGCGGGCGCGGTGACCTCGTGCGCGGCTCCCGACGCGTCGCGGTACTCCACGCCCGTCACCCGCTGCCCGTCGCGCAGCAGCGAGGTGACCGCCGCGCCGTACCGGATCTCGACGCCCGACGCGACCGCCGCCCCGGTGTGCCCGGCGATCAGCCCCTTCCCGCCGCCGACCGTGCCGACGACCAGGCCGCCGAAGAAGCGCCAGCGCCCGTCCGACTCGTACGCCTGCCGCTCGTACATCAGCCGCCACCGGATCCCCTTGCCGGCCAGCCAGCCGACCGCGCCGGCCGCGTCACCCACCAGCAGGCCGGTGAGCACGGGGTCGCAGCGGCCGTCGGTGACCCGCTTCATGTCGGCCAGGAAGTCCTCCGCCGTGTAGGGCGGCACGTCCGTCGTGGCGTGCCTGGGGTCCTCCTCGATCAGCGGCCGCAGCTCGTCCAGCCCGGAGCAGGGGAAGCGGAAGGCGCCCGCCGTGTAGTAGGAGTTGCCGCCGGCCTCGCCGGCCGTGCCCTTCTCCAGGAGCAGCACGCGGGCGCCGCGCTCGCGGGCCGCGTGGGCGGCGGAGAAACCGGCGTTGCCGCCGCCGACCACGATCACGTCGTACGAGGTCATGCTCATTCCTTCTCCGAGATGGGGCGGCCGGTCCACTGCTCCCACAGGGTGGCGATCGAGGCGTAGTCCTGCCGGCCGAGCCCGCCGCCGACGGCGATCTCGTACACGCTGTGGCAGGCCTGGATGGCGAAGAGCGGGATGCCGGCGTCCTGGGCCAGGGCCAGCGCGAGCGTGGAGTCCTTGCGGGCCGCGGAGGTCGGCATGCCGCCCTCGTAGTCGCCGGGCAGGACGCGCTCAAGGAAGCGGTGGGTGAGCGGGCGGGTGAGCCCGGCCTCCGGATCGGCCAGCAGCTCGGCGAGCCGCCGCTCGGACACGCCGGTGGCCGCCGCCATCGCGCCGGCCTCGGCGAGCACGACCATGACGGCGTGCGCCACGGCGTTGTTGATGACCTTGGCGGCCATGCCCGCGCCCAGCTCGCCGAGCACGAGCTGCCGCGGCGCGAGCGCGTCGAGCACCGGGCGGGCGCGGGCGACGTCCGCCTCGTCCCCGCCGATGAGCAGCGTGGACGTGCCCGCCGCCATCTGCGCCACGCCGGACAGGATTGCGGCGTCGAGCACGCGGACCCCGTGCGGCGCGCACAGCTCGCGCAGCCGGTGCATGTCGGCCGGGTTGACCGTGCTGGTCTCGACGATCAGCGACCCCGGGCGCATGCCGGGCGCGATCGCGGCGGCGGCCTGCGCCGAGACGGCCGGGGTGGGCAGCGACAGCACGACCGTCTCCGCCTGCGCCAGGTCGGCCACTTCCGCGACCCCCGTCACGCCGTCCAGCTCGCCCGCGGCCCCGGTGCGGGCGGGGTCGAGGTCGTAGGCGAGCACTTGGCAGGTCCCGGAGAGCCGCCGCGCGACGGCGGACCCCATGTTGCCGAGGCCGCACAGCCCCACTGGTGATCTCATGTGGTGTTCCCTTCAGGTCCGCATGGCGAACGGGTCGGCGGCCCGGCCGGACAGGTCGATCATGACGTTCTTGGTGCGCAGGTACTCCTCCATGGCCTCCTCGCCGCGCTCGCGGCCGTACCCGGACATCCGGGTGCCGCCGAACGGAGCCTGCGCCGCGCTCGCCCGGTACGTGTTGACCCAGACGGTGCCCGCGACCAGCCGCTTGGCGACGCGGTGGGCGCGGGCCAGGCTCGTGGTCCAGATGCCGGAGGCCAGGCCGAAGTCGCTGTCGTTGGCGATCGCGACGGCCTCCTCCTCGTCGCCGAACGGGATGACGCTCAGCACCGGCCCGAAGACCTCCTCCCTGGCGATCGGCATGCCGTTGTGCACGTCGGCGAAGACGGTGGGGGGCACGAACAGCCCCTTGTCCGGCAGCTCCCGCTCGCCGGCGACCCGGCGCGCGCCGGCCTCGGCCCCGGCCGCGATCATGCGCTGGATGCGCTCGTGCTGCGGAGCGTTGGCGACCGGGCCCATCTGGGTGTCCGGCAGCAGCGGGTCGCCCAGCCGGATGGCGTCCGCGCGCCGCGCCAGCTCCTCCACGACCCGCTGGTAGACGGGCCGCTCGACGAGCAGGCGGCTGCCCGCGATGCAGGTCTGGCCGCCCGCGGCGAAGATCCCGGCCATCGCGCCCGTGATCGCCGCGTCGAGGTCGGCGTCGGCGAAGACGAGGTTGGGCGACTTGCCGCCGAGCTCCAGCGTGACGGGGACGAGCGTGCGGGCCGCCGTGGCGGCGATGGCCTGGCCGGTGGCGACGCTGCCGGTGAAGCTGATGCGGCCCAGGCGCGGATCGCCGACCAGGCTCGTGCCCGCCTCGGCGCCACCGGTCACGATGTTGATCACGCCGGGCGGGAAACCGGCCCGCTCGACCAGCTCGGCCAGCTCCAGCGTGGTGGCGGAGGCGTGCTCCGACGGCTTGATCACCACGCAGTTGCCGGTGGCCAGCGCGGGGGCGAGCTTGTTGGCCAGGAGCTGCATCGGGGAGTTCCACGCCGTGACGAGCGCGGCCACGCCCACGGGCTCGCGCAGCGTGTAGTCCAGGGTGTCCGGGTTGTCCAGCGGGATCGTGCGGCCGTACAGCTTGTCCGCGTACCCGGCGAAGAACCGGTAGTTGCGCGCGGCGAACCTGGCCTGGCCGGCGGTCTCCTTGAGCAGCTTGCCGTTGTCGGTGCTCTCCAGCCGGCCCAGCTCGTCGGCGCGCTCCTCGATCAGGTCGGCCAGCCGGTGCATCAGCCGCGCCCGCGCCACCCCGGGCGTCGCCGCCCACGTGCTCTCGAACGCCTCGCTCGCGGCCGTGACCGCCGCGGCCACGTCGGCGGCGCTGGCGTCGGGCACCGTGGCGAACTCCGCCCCGGTGTACGGGTTGACCGCCGCGAGCCTGCGGTCGCCGCCGGCGTCCACCCGCTCGCCGCCGATCAGCATGCGATATCTCATCCGGCCGTCCCTCTCGCCTTGCCGTCGATCTCGTCCAGCGCCCACATCAGGTGCCCGGCGAACTCCCCCGGGTTCTCGGCCATCGGGAAGTGGCCGAGCCGGGGCATCGTCCTGAAGAGCGCGCCGGGGATGCGCCCGGCCGTCCGCCGGGACATCTCCGGCGTGCACGAGTAGTCGTACTCGCCGGTCAGCATCACCACCGGGCAGCGCGCCGTGTCGATGCGGCCGACGCGGTCCCGCGCGTCCCAGTCGCCGCTGTAGAACAGGATGTCCCCGGAGAACGTGCCGAACCCGCCCTGGGAGTAGCCCCACCACACCTCGCGCCGGTGCTCGGGCGGGCTCTGCGGCGCCATCAGCCCTTCCACCCATTCCGGCACGAACAGCGCCTGGTTGACGCGGGGGTCGCGGGCCCAGGCGACCTGCCGGCCCGGCACGTGGTCGGCGGCCTCGCAGGCCACGACGCCGCCGAGCCGGCCCGGATGGCGCAGGGCCAGCTCCAGGCAGATCTCGCCGCCCATCGAGCAGCCGACCACGATCGGGTCGTCGAGCTCCAGGCCCTCGACGACGGCCATGATCGTGGCGACGTACCGTTCGGTGTCCAGCGCGTACGCGCCGGGCGGCTCGCTGGGCGGGCCGGAGGAGCGGCCGTGCCAGGGCAGGTCGAAGGCCACCATGCGGCAGCGCTCCGCCAGCCGATCGTCGTTCATGAGGTGGTGGAACTGGCGGGCGTCCGCGCCGGCGGTGTGCAGGAAGAGCACGTCGCGACCGGTGCCCGCGTGCTCGCAGAACAGCCGCACGGGCTCCCCGCCCACCTCGGCCCGCAGGTAACGCCCCTCGATGCGATCCGGCCGCGCCGGACCCGCGACCACCGCGCCGCCCGGCTCCCCTGCCGCCTCGGGTGCCTGGTCCGCGACCACCGCGCCGCCCGGCTCCGCCGCCGCCTCGGGCGCCGGGCCCGCGAGGACCGCGCGGCCGATCTCCAGCACCCGCCGCACCAGGTGGGCGTGCTGGGCGAAGCACACCTCGTCCCCGGTGACGGCGGTCCCCGGAACGCGCATGAGCATCCCGAAGAGGTGATGGTGCGGCGGCCGGGGCTCGGCCGCGAAGAACAGCCGCCACGCCTCGGGCTCCGCGACCACCTCGAAGCCGGTCCGCCGGGCGGCGCCGGTGAGCCTTCCGTCGCGGAAGGCGAAGGTCACGACGTCGTCGCCGGCCCTGATGCCGAAGCCGACCTCTCCGGGGCAGCCCAGCGCCGCCAGTGCGGCGTCGGCCGCGCAGGCCGCGTGCCAGTCGTCGGCCCGCTCCGCCAGCCTCACGGACACCTCCTCGTGCAATGTATACCGTTGAATACGGAAATATCCATGTATCGGTGCCCCTGTCAACCATCACGGCCAACCATTGACAATCGCGGGATACCGTTGCATACACTCGCTCCTCACACGCTCCGGCACCCCATCGTGCGACCGGGTGCAAGGCAGAGAGGCAGCACCTGTGACCCCCCAGAACCAGCAGCCGATCAGGCAGGTCGTGCTCGCCAGCTTCATCGGCACCACCATCGAGTGGTACGACTTCTTCATCTACGGCACGGCCGCCGCGTTGATCTTCAACGAGCTCTTCTTCCCGACGTTCTCCGACGTCGCGGGCAAGCTCGCCGCCTTCGCCGTCTTCGGCGCCGGCTTCGTGGTCCGCCCGCTGGGCGGCATCGTCTTCGGCCACTTCGGCGACCGGCTCGGCCGCAAGTCGATGCTGGTCCTGAGCCTGTTCATCATGGGCGCGGCCACGTTCCTGATCGGGCTGCTGCCCACGTACGACTCGTTCGGCGTGCTCGCCCCCGTCCTGCTGGTCGTGCTGCGGCTGCTGCAGGGCTTCGCGGTCGGCGGCGAGTGGGGCGGAGCCGTGCTCATGGCGGTCGAGCACTCGCCCAAGGAGCGTCGCGGCTACCACGGCAGCTGGCCGCAGTCCGGCGCGCCCGCCGGGCTGGTGCTGGCCTCCGCCGCGTTCGCCCTGGTCTCGCTGCTGCCGAAGGAGCAGTTCATGACGTGGGGCTGGCGGGTGCCGTTCCTGTGCAGCGTGGCGTTGCTGCTGGTCGGCCTGGTGATCCGGCTGCGGCTGGCGGAGACCCCCGACTTCGAGCGGGTCAAGCAGTCGGGGCGCCAGGTGCGGCTGCCGGTCATCGAGGCCATCCGGCGTCATCCGAAGAACCTGCTGCTGGCCTTCGGCGCCTGCATCGCGCCGTTCCTGCAGTTCTACCTGTTCGGCACGTACATCCTCACGTACGCGACCACCGAGCTGAAGATCGAGCGCGGCACGGTGCTGCTCATCGTCTCCATCGCCGCCGCGCTTGAGGTGATCACGATCCCGGCGTTCGCGGCGCTGTCCGACCGGATCGGCCGACGCAAGGTGTTCCTGGCCGGCACCGTCGCCTACGTCCTGTACGCCTACCCGTTCTTCCTGCTCATCGACTCGGGCTCGCCGCTGGTGCTGGCCGTCGCCACGATCATCGGCCTGTCGGTCATCCACCCCGCCATGTACGGGCCGCTCGCCGCGCTGTTCGCCGACATGTTCAGCGCCCGCGTCCGCTACAGCGGCGCCTCGCTCGGCTACCAGATCGGCGGCATGCTCGGCGGCGGCTTCGCGCCCGTGATCCTGACCTCGCTGCAGGCCGCGGCGGGCAGCGCCGTCCTCGGCATCCCGCCCTACATGATCGCGGCCGGGCTGATCACCATCGTCGCCACCTACCTGGCCACCCGGGCCGCCACGGCGGAGGAGGCCCGCGCCGTCGAGGTCTGAGCGCCTGTTACAGTGGCCGTTGACGCGGGGTGCCCGGAAGGCCGGGCTGAGATCACACCCGTCGAACCTGATCTAGTTCGGACTAGCGAAGGGACGTCACGGCCATGGCCGCTGTACCCAAGGTCCTGTCCATCGCGGGCACCGATCCCAGCGGCGGCGCCGGGATCCAGGCCGACCTGAAGACCTTCTCCGCCCTCGGCGCGTACGGCATGACCGTCGTCACCGCGCTGGTCGCGCAGACCACCACCGGCGTGACCGGCATCCACGAGGTGCCGGCCGAGTTCGTCGCCGAGCAGCTCGACACGCTGCTGACCGACGTGCCGGCCGACGCGGTGAAGATCGGCATGCTGGGCAACGCGGCGCTGATCAAGGCGGTGGCGGCGGCGCTCGACGCCTACCGGCCCGCCTACGTCGTGCTCGACCCCGTCATGGTGGCCAAGAGCGGCGACCGGCTGCTGCCCTCCGACGCGGTGGCCGCGCTGCGCGAGACGCTGCTGCCCCGCGTGCACCTGATCACCCCCAACCTGCCGGAGGCGGCCGACCTGCTCGGCGAGCAGCCGGCCGGAAGCCTGGCCGAGATGCACGAGCAGGCGCAGCGGCTGCGGGCGCTGGGCGCGCGGCAGGTGCTGCTCAAGGGCGGCCACCTCGACGGCGACACGTGCGTGGACGTGCTGGCCACGCCGGAGGGCACGATCGAGCTGGCCGCGCCCCGCGTGGACACGAAGAACACGCACGGCACCGGCTGCACGCTGTCCTCGGCCATCGCGGCGCTGCGCCCGCGCCACGACGACTGGGCGGGCGCGGTGCGGGCGGCCAAGGCGTACCTCACCGAGGCGCTGCGCGCGGCCGACAGCCTGCACGTCGGTCACGGCCACGGTCCCGTCCACCACTTCCACGCCATCTGGTAGGCCGCGCATGTTCTGCGACGACATGTGGCAGCGCACGGCCGGGCTGATGCGCGCCATCCACGAGCACCCCTTCATCACCGCACTCGGCGACGGCACCCTCGACCGTGAGCGGTTCGGCTTCTACATGCTGCAGGACGCCCGCTACCTGGAGGCGTTCTCCAAGGCGCTGGCCACGGCCTCCGTCCGGGCCGCCACCGCGGACGACGCGGCGTTCTGGGCGCGGAGCGCGCACACGGCGCTGGCGGCCGAGCGGATGTTGCACGCCGGGTACATCGAGGAGCTCGACGCCAAGGGCCCCACCTCGCCGGCCTGCCTGGCGTACGCGTCGTACCTCCAGGCCACCGCGCTGACCGAGCCCTACCCGGTCATCGCGGCGGCGGTGCTGCCGTGCTTCTGGATCTACCAGGACGTCGGCACGGCGCTGCTGGAGCGCGTCGGCGACACCGCAGGCCACCCGTACGGCGCGTGGATCTCCACCTACGCCGACCCGGGCTTCGCGGCCTCCGTCGAGCAGGCCAAGGCCATCGCCGACAGGCTCGCGGCCGCCGCCGGGCCGGACACCCGCGCGGCGATGGCGCAGGCGTACTGCCGGGCGGCGGCGTACGAGTGGATGTTCTGGGACAGCGCGTGGCGGCTGGAGGGCTGGCCCACGCAGCGGTGGCTACCCGCTTGAGGAGGCCCTGGCCATCATCTCCTTCTCCTCGCGGGTGGCGATGAGCCCGGCGGGGGCGTAGATCTTCGACTCCTCGAACGGCGCCTCCGTGCTGGGCAGCGGCTCCCGCATCCGGATCGCCTTGATCCACACGCGGGCGGCGTCGAGGAGCACTACGATGATCAGGATCGCGAACAGCGCCGCCAGGATGCCGTCCACGGTGGAGTTGACCACGATCTGCCGCATGGCGCCGGTCGTCTTGGCCGGCGCGAGGAGCTGCCCCTGGTCGAGCGCCGTCTGGTAGCGGTCGCGCTGGGCGAAGAAGCCGAGCGTCGGGTCGGGCGAGAACACCTTCTGGTAGCTGGCGGTCAGCGTGACCGCCGCGTCCCAGGCCAGTGGCACGCCCGTCACCCAGGCCCATTTGAGCCGCCCGCTCTTGATCAGCAGGGTCGTGGCCACGGTCAGCGCCACGGCGGCCAGGAGCTGGTTGGCGATGCCGAACAGCGGGAAGAGCTGGTTGATGCCGCCGAGCGGATCGTTGACGCCCTGGTAGAGGAAGTACCCCCAGGCGGCCACGACCACGCCGCTGGTCACCACCAGCCCCGGCCACCAGCTCACCCGGGAGATCGGCTTCCACAGGTTGCCCAGCGTGTCCTGGAGCATGAACCGCCCCACCCGCGTGCCGGCGTCCACGGTGGTGAGGATGAACAGCGCCTCGAACATGATCGCGAAGTGGTACCAGAACGCCTGCAGCGCCGCGCCGCCGAGGAAGCCGGAGAAGATCTGCGAGATGCCCACGGCCAGCGTGGGCGCGCCACCCGTCCTGGCGATCAGCGTCTCCTCCTGCACGGCCGCGGCGGCTGCCTCAAGGTCCTGCGGCGTGATGACGAAGCCCATGTTCGTGACCGCCTCGGCGGCCGTCTGGACGGTGGGGCCGAGGACTCCGGCCGGGGAGTTCATCGCGAAGTAGAGGCCGGGCGTCAGCACGCAGGCCGCCGTGATCGCCATGATGGCCACGAACGACTCCATGAGCATGGAGCCGTAGCCGATCATGCGAACCTGGGTCTCCTTCTGGATCATCTTGGGCGTCGTGCCCGACGAGATCAGCGAGTGGAAGCCCGACAGCGCGCCGCAGGCGATGATGATGAACACGAACGGGAACAGCGACCCGGCGAACACCGGGCCCTTGCCGTTGAAGGCGAAGTCGGTGAAGGCCGTGGTCTGCAGCGGAGGCGCGGTGATCGCGATGCCGATGGCGATCAGCACGATCGTGCCGATCTTCATGAACGTCGACAGGTAGTCGCGCGGCGCGAGCAGCATCCACACGGGCAGCACGGCCGCGACGAACCCGTACGCGATCAGCCACAGCGCCAGCGCCGACGGGCTCAGCGTGAAGAACGGCGCCCAGCTCGACTCCTGCACCCAGCCGCCGGCCACGATCGACAGGAGCAGCAGCGCGACGCCGATGACCGTGGTCTCGACGACCCTGCCCGGCCTGATCACCCGCAGGTAGAACCCCATGAACAGGGCGATCGGGATCGTCATCGCGATCGAGAAGACGCCCCACGGCGACTGCGCCAGCGCGTTCACCACGACCAGCGCCAGCACCGCCAGCAGGATGATCATGATGGCGAAGACCGCGATGAGCGCCGCGGCCCCGCCGATCGGCCCGATCTCCTCGCGGGCCATCTGCCCGAGGCTCCTGCCGTTGCGGCGCATGGAGAAGAACAGGATCACCATGTCCTGCACGGCCCCGGCGAAGATCACGCCCGCGATGATCCAGATGGTGCCGGGCAGGTAGCCCATCTGGGCCGCCAGCACGGGCCCCACCAGCGGCCCCGCGCCGGCGATGGCGGCGAAGTGGTGGCCGAACAGGATCCGGCGGTCGGTCGGCTGGTAGTCGATGCCGTTGTCGAGCCGCTCGGCAGGGGTGGCCCTGCGGTCGTCGGCACGCAGCACCTTGCGCACGATGAAGCGGGCATAGAACCGGTAGGCGATGGCGTACGAGCCGAGCGCGGCGCACAGCAGCCACACCGCGTTGACGTTCTCGCCCCTGGACAGGGCGAGCACCGCCCACCCCACGGCGCCGACGATGGCCACCGCCGTCCAGATGATGATGGAACGCAGCTTCACCGGTTACCTCCCGTAGTGAGGGCCATATAGGGGGCGCCCCAGGCAGCAGCGCAGGCCGGCGTCCGGCGGCAGATCGGAGACGAAGCGCCGCCAGCGCCACAGCGGGCGGCAGTCGATCGTGACGGGGAGGTCGGTGAGATGCACCCAGGCGGTGGGGTGGGCGTACACCAGGCCGGTCGGCCCCAGCGGGCGGGCCCGGCGGGGCAGCTTGGCGCGGCTCAACGCCCTGACCGAGAACTCCCCCGCGTCCGCGCAGCAGAGGCCGGTGACGTGCCAGTCGAAGAAGATCACTTCTCCGTCGCGGAGCGCTTCACGGGCTGCGGGAGTGAGTGTGATACGGGACATCTGGGGCTCCTGAAGATCAGGCAGCTCAGAATCAACACGGGCCTACCCGCAGTGGTCACGTCCGAAACGACAGGAGCGCCCCCCGTTTTCACGGGAGGCGCTCCTTGGTCAGAAGGTCACTGCTTCCACGGCTCGAAGTAGGCCACCGTGGCGAAGTCGATCTCCAGGGCGAACGGCGGGGTGCCGCCGGTCGCGCTGGAGCCCGTCACGAAGATCCGGACCCCTTCGGCGTCGGTCGCGTCCACGGCCAGGCCGTGGGCGTCGTCGGAGGCGCCGACCGCGCCGTCGTAGCGGCCCACCCAGAGCTGCTCGCCACTCCCGGCGTCGTACGCGACGGTCACGTAGTCGGTGCCCTTCGCCTGGTCGTCGGCGCTCTGACCGGCGATGACGACCTTGCTTCCGTCCGGCGTCACCCTGACGGCCCAGGCGTAGTCCTCGTTCCCGGCCTGCCCGTCGAAGCGCTGCACCCAGGACCGCTCACCGGTGGCCGCGTCGTAGGCGAGCGTGGTGAAGTCGGAGCCGGTGCCCTCGCCGGTGGTGTTGCCGGTGACGTACAGCCTGCCCTGCGCGAGCGTCAGGTCGTGCGGGGTGTCGCTCTCGTGCCCGGGGCCGTCGTAGCGGTCGGCCCACAGCTCCTTTCCTGTGGCGGCGTCGTAGGCGACCGTCATCACGTCGCTCTGGGTGTCCTGCGTCTCGATGCTGCCCGTGACGTAGACGGCCCCGGCGTCGGCGGCCATGCCGGAAGGCACGTCGATGCGGTTGGCCGGGCCGTTGTTCCCGGCCGTCCAGAGCTGCCGGCCGGTGGCGGCGTCGTAGGCGACCGTGCCCCAGTCGGACAGGCCGGTGCCCTCCTCGCCCTGGCTCTGGCCGCTGACGAAGAGCTTCGTGCCGTCGGGGGTCAGCTCGATCACCCGGGCGTCGTCGGTGCCCTTGCCGGGGCCGTCGTAGCGGGTCTGCCACTTCTCCCTGCCGTCGGCGGTGTCGTAGGCGGCGACGAAGTAGTCGGCCTCGCCGTTGTCGCCGACCGTGGTCATGCCGGTGACGTAGGCGGTTCTGCCGTCGGGCGCGACCTTCACCGCGTTGGCGTGGTCGGAGTGCGCGTTCGCCGCGGTGTAGCGGGCCGTCCACAGCGGCTCGCCGGAGGCCGCGTCGTAGGCGAGCGTGACGGCGTCGGTGCCGGTCTCGGTGCCCGCGCTGACGCCCGCCACGAGCAGCTTGCTCCCGTCCGGGGTCAGCTCCAGCGCGAACGGCTCGTCGTAGTTGCCGGCCGGGCCCGCGTACGTCCTGCTCCACAGCTCCTTGCCGGTCACGGCGTCGTAGGCGACGGTGGCGATGCTCGGGCTGAGCAGGCCGGGCGTGGAGCCGTAGCTGGCGCCGGTCACGTAGACGCGCTTGCCCGCGGGGTCGTTGACGATGAACTCGGCGGTGTCCTTGCCTCCGGCGACGCCGTACGTGGCCGCCCACTTCTCGGGCACCGGGCGCACCACGACGGGCGTCCGCACGGTGTGCCTGCGCTCCTTCCAGGTGAGCCGGCCGCCCACGTAGGCGTTCATGGGGGCCGTGGTCCGGGTGAACGTGACCGTGAACGACTTCGTCTGCCCGGAGCGCAGCGTCAGCCGGCTCGGCGACACCTTGACGTCGATGCCGTCGAGGCCGGTGACGGAGGCGGTGTACGTGGCGGTCGAGCGGCCCACGTTGGTCACCTGACGGGTCACCTGCTGCGTGCCGGGGAGCCTGCCGATGGCGATCGAGGGCACGTTCAGGTCGCTGGGGTCGAAGGAGCGGCCCTTGCCCGCCAGCGCCTGGCACACCTTCGGCTCGACGGCGTTCGTGCTGCCGCACAGGAAGGCCGTCCAGTCCTCGATGCCGCTGTCGTAGACGAGGCCGGGGTCGGCGGCGCTGTTCGGGGTGACGTGCCCGGCGCCCTGGCCGAAGATGACCGACGGGTCGGTGGACGGGCCGTCCTTGACGTCGGAGCCGCTGGTCATCAGGGCCGACTTGACCGCCATCGGGGACCAGCGCGGGTTGAGGTCCTTCAGCAGGGCGGCCAGCCCTGCCACGTGCGGGGCGGCCATGGAGGTGCCGCTGGAGACGTTGAATTCCAGCCCGTTCGCTCCCGGCGGCGCGTAGGCGGCCAGGATGTCCTGACCGGGGGCGATCAGGTCGGGCTTGAGCAGGTCGCCGCCCGCCGCCTGGAGCGGGCCGCGCGAGGAGAACGCGGCCACGTACGGGGCGGGGGCGTCCGAGGTGATCCTCGCCTGCTCGACCGTGGCCGTGGCGCCGGCCGTGGCGGCGTAGTCCTTGACGGCCTGCCGGTCCTTGACCGCGAGGTGCACGGTGGGGATGACATGCAGGTCGGCGTTCAGGGAGTTCTCGTCCGCGTTCGTCATGATCACGCCGAGGCCGCCCGCCTCGGAGACCGCGACGCTCTTGTTGACCCGCGGCGTGGTGCCGCGGTCACAGATCACGATCTTGCCCTTCACCTTGGCCGGGTCCAGCACCGCCGTGCCGCCGTTGTCCCTGGCGGCCCAGCACTGCGCGGCCTTCACCGGGTCCGCGCCGGCCACCGCGGCCGCTGCGGCGTCGACCAGCGGCGCGGGGCCCGCCTTGGTCGCGGCCAGCGAGACGCCTTCGTACGAGGCGCCGTTCCCGAGCGTCGCCGAGCCGTGCGTGGCGCGGTCGTGGGTGCCGGCCGCGACCGTGGTCACCCACGGGGACGGGTGCGCCACCGTGGCGGCCCCCGGCCCGTCGTTGCCGCCCGCCGCGGCCACGAACACGCCCGCCTCCGCCGCCGCCAGGAACGCCAGCTCGGCGGGGTCGAGCAGGTCCGTGCTGGTGCCCGAGACCGAGTAGTTGATCACGTCCACGCCGTCGGCCACCGCCTGGTCGATGGCGGCGACCAGGTCGGAGTAGTAGCCGTTCGCCGTGGAGGCGTCCTGCGTGGACCACAGCGCCTTGTACGCGGCGATCCTGGCGCGCGGCGCGATGCCGCTGATCTTGCCGAACGCCGCCGCCGGGCCCGTCACGGTCACGTCGTGGTTGCCGCCCGCCGTGGAGGCCGTGTGCGTGCCGTGGCCGTTGTAGTCGCGCGGCGACTGGAACTCCCACGGGAGCTGCTCCTTGACGCCCGCGTCACCGCCCCAGCCGGCGTTGAAGTGCCTGGCCGCGACGACCTTGCCGTTGCACAGCTTGGCGTCCCATGACTGGTCGGGGCTGCTCTGCGCGCAGCCGCCGTGGAAGCCGCGCAGCGGGCCGTACCGCCTGCCGCTCGTGTCCGGGTTGGCGAAGCTCTGGCTGCCCGCCCAGATGCCGCTGTCGATCACCCCGATGACCAGGCCGTCACCGGCGCCCTCGCCCTTCCTGCCGCCGGTCGGGCCGCCGAGCCGGTCCCACAGGCCGCCGCGGTCGTCCAGGCCGAGGAAGGCCGGGGTCGAGGAGGTGGCCACCGAGACCTTCCTGTCCTCGGTCACCGACACGACCTCGGGTAAGGCCCGCATCTTGGCCACCTGGTCGGCGGTCAGGCGCGCGGCGAAGCCCTCGTAGGAGTAGACGTACTCGTAGAGCTTGTGGCCGCCGGCCTTGCGCAGCGCGGCGTCGTGGCGGCCCTTCAGATGATCGACGTACTCGGTCACCTCGGCCGAGCCCGTCTCGATCTTCTCGCCCTCGGCGGGCTTGGTCCTCGCCAGACCGGCCACGTCACCCTCGTACGTCGCCACCGGCTCCGCGGCGAGCCGCACGAGATAAGTCTTCTGCTCCTCCGCGCCGGCCTCCGCCGTGCTCGGCCAGGCGAGCCCGGCCATCGCCAGCCCGGTCAGCGCGGCAGTCGCCACCAACCGTCTGGGGGATGTGGACAGATGCATCGTCGCCCCTTCATGCGTCCCGCGGATCACGCGGATGATCGCCGACGCTAATAAGGGACGGACTGGGCCGGTATCCGTACTGGATACGGATTTATGGCGTCACAAAACGGAAATTTAACATCAGGTAGCCTGTTGCCGCTGATATCCGGTAGGAGGTGGCCGCTTGCCTCTGGGACCGGCCCCCTCGGGCTCGCTCTCCGACGTGCTCGTCGGCCGCCGCTCCGAGCTGGCGCTGCTGCGCTCGGTCATCGGGTCACCGCCGTCGCTCGCCCTGGTCGAGGGCGAGGCGGGCATCGGCAAGAGCCGGCTGGTGGCGGAGCTGTTCGCCGCGCCCGACCTGGCCGGCACCCGGCGGCTCGTCGGCCAGTGCGAGCAGCTCCAGGAGCCGCTGCCCCTCTCACCGCTGCTCGACGCGTTCCGCTCGGCGGGGGCCGAGCTGGCCCGCTCGCGCCTGCCGCTCAACCCCGTGGCCGGGGCGCTGGCGCCGCTGCTGCCCGAGATCGCCGAGCACCTGCCCCCGCCCCTCCCGCCGCTGCCCGACCAGCGGGCGGAGCGGCACCGGGTGTTCCGCGCGGCGGTCGCGCTGCTCGACCACCTCGGCCCGCTGGTGCTCGTGCTGGAGGACGTGCACTGGGCCGACGCCGGCACCCACGACTTCCTCGCCTTCCTGGCCGCCCACCGGCCGCGCGACGTGGCGGTGATCCTCACCGTACGCACCGAGGCGGGCCTGCTGCCCATCCGCGAGGCCTTCGCCAGGGCGCCGTCGGGCCCGGCCCGCACGATCAGCCTGGCCCCGCTGAGCCTGCCCGAGGTGGAGGAGCTGGCAGGCGGCGTGCTCGGGGTCGAGCTCCCCCGCACGTTCGCCGGCCCCCTCTACGAGAAGACGGGCGGCATCCCGTTCGTCGTGGAGGAGGTGCTGCGCACGCTGCTGGAGCGGCTGCCCGCCGGCGAGATCCCCGGCCGCCCCGACGTGCTGGCCGACCTGGCCGTCCCCACCGTGCTGCGGGACGTGGTGCTGCAGCGCCTGTCCTCCCTCGACGACCCCTCTCAGGAGATCCTGGGCGCCGCGGCCGTCATCGGCATGACCCCCGACGACCGCGTGCTGGCCGAGGTCAGCGACCGCAGCCCGCCGGAGGTGGCCAGGGCGCTGGCCAAGGCGCAGGCGGTGGGGCTGCTGCACGAGGAGGACGGCCGCTCCCGGTTCAGGCACGCGCTGGCGCGGCAGATCGTGTACGAGTCCGTCGCCGTGTCCGGGCGGCGGTGGCTGCACCTGAGGACCGCGCGGGCCCTGGAGTCCCGCGGCGGTCCCCGGCCGGTGGCCCGGCTGGCGCACCACTTCCTGCACGCGGGCCGCACCTCCGACTTCGTGGGCAACGCCGAGGCCGCCGCCGACACGGCGCTCTCCCACGGGGACGACGCCACGGCCGCCCGCTTCCTGCTGCGCGCGCTGGAGGTCGGCGAGCTGTCCCGCGACGTACGCGTACGGCTGGCCGTCAAGCTGGGCCGGGCGGCCGTGGACGGGCTCGCGCATGCGGAGGCCGTGCCGATACTCGAACGCCTGCTGGCCACCGAGCCGCTGCCCGCCCCGCTGCGCGGCGAGCTGCGCTTCGCCCTCGGCCGCCTGCTGCGCCAGCACGGGCAGGCGCGAGCGGGATACCTGCAGATCGAGCACGCGATCGACGACCTCGGCGAGCGGCCCGCGCTCCTGGGCCGCGCGCTGGCCGTGCTGGCCGCGCCGGAGACCGTCGTGGACCGGCACGTCAGCGAGCACACCGCCCGCTGCGAGCAGGCGGAGCGGGCCGCGCTCCGCAGCGGCGACCCGGACGTGGCCATCGCGGTCCGCATCACGCGCGCGAGCCTGCTGCTGGAGCAGGGCGACCCGGAGAGCCGGCGGCTGATCGACGCGCTGCTGGCCGACGAGCGGCTGCGCGCCTCGCCCCGCGAGCACGCCCGCGCCTGCCTCAACTGGGCCCAGGGCGCCCTGCACGCCGGGCGGCTCGACCGGGCCGAGATCCTGCTCGCGGAGGGGCGGCGAGTGGCCGACGAGGCCGAGTACCTGCGGGTGGCGGAGGTCGTCTCGCTGGTGACGGCCGCCGTGGACCGGGCCGCCGGGCGGTGGGACGGGCTGGAGGAGCGGCTGCGCCGGCTGGGCGACACCTCCGCCACGTTCGCCGCGGCCTCCCTGGACTCGCGACTGCTGCGCGGGGCGCTGCTGGCCGCGACGGGCCCCGCCGAGCAGGCCGTCGAGGTCCTGCGCGAGGTGATCGCGATCGCCGGGCGGACGGGGGCGGTGTGGCCGCTCATCCCGGCCAGGACGACGCTGTCGCGGCTGCTGCTGTCGCTGGACGACGCCGCCGGCGCCGCCGAGCACGCCACCGCCGCCCTGGACCTGGCGCGGGCCAAGGGGAACTGGGTGTGGGCGGCCGAGAGCGTGTCGTGCCTGGTGGACGCCCTGGACGCCCTGGGCGGGCGCGGCGGCGCGGAGGAGGTGGCGGAGCTGCGCGCAGGTCTCGGCAGGGCCGACGCGCCGCTCGCGCAGGCGGCGCTGCTGACCGCCGAGGCCGTGCTCGCGCGCGCGGACGACGCCGGGCGGGCCGACCGGCTCCTCGACGAGGCGCGGGTCCTGCTGCGCAAGGCCGGGCTGCGGTACGAGGAGGCGCTGGCCGGGGAGCGGCTGGGGCGGTGGCGCTGCGAGCGCGGGTCCGGCGACGGCGGGGCGCTGCTGGAGGAGGCCCTGCGGGCGTACGGGGCGATGGGGGCGGACCGCGACCTCGCGCGGGTCTGCCGGGTGATGCGGCAGAACGGGGTGCCGATCCCGTACCCGTGGCGGGGCGGGCGGCCCTCGCACGGCGGGACGCTGTCGTCGCGGGAACGCGAGGTGGCGCTGCTGGCCGCGGCCGGGAAGACGAACCAGGAGATCGCCGACGCGCTGTTCCTGTCCAGGCGCACGGTGGAGAGCCACATCGCCAACGCGCTGCGCAAGCTGGGGCTGGCCTCGCGCAAGGAGCTGCGCACGTTCCCCGTGGAGTGATCTTCGCGGACTAGCGCACGAGCCGGCTCTCCCAGGCCCAGGCGACGACCTCGACCCGGTTGCGCATCCCGAGCTTGGTCATGACGGACGACACGTGGCCCTTCACCGTGCTGAGCGAGATGCACAGCTCGGTGGCGATCTCCTGGTTGGTGCGGCCCCTGGCGACCGCCCGCACGACCTCGCTCTCGCGCTCCGACAGCGGCTGCCCGGGGGCGGGCCTGGGAGCGGCGGCCGTGACGTGGCGCAGCAGGCGCAGCGTGATCGACGGCGAGATCAGCGCGTCGCCCGCGTGCGCGGCCCTGACCGCCTCCACGAGCAGCTCGGGCCCGGCGTCCTTGAGCACGAAGCCGGCCGCGCCACCCCGCAGCGCGCCGTAGACGTACTCGTCGAGGTCGAACGTGGTGACCACGATCACCCGCAGCGGGTCGCGCGTGTCGGGTCCGGCCAGGGCGGCGGTGACCTCGATGCCGTCGAGCCTGGGCATCTGCACGTCCACGAGGCACACGTCGGGCCGCAGCCTGCGTGCCATCGCGACCGCCTCCGCGCCGTCACCGGCCTCGGCGATCACGCGGATGTCGGGCTGGTCCTCCAGGATGAGGCGCAGGCAACCGCGGATCATGGGCTGGTCGTCGGCCAGCAGCACCGTGATGCTCACCGCCGCCCCTGCCCGCCGGCCCCGGCCGGCGTCCCCCGGGAGGCGGCCGGCGTCCGGTGCGCATCGCGTTCCGGCAGGGGCAGCGTGGCGTGCACGGTCCAGCCGCCCGCGGGGCGCGGGCCCGCCGACAGCGTGCCGCCGAGCGCCTCGACCCGCTCGCGCATCCCGACCAGCCCGTAGCCGCCGCCCAGGCGGTCGCGGTGGGTCCGGTGGGACGGCGGGGCGTCGTCCGTCACCTCCACCACCAGCTCCTCAGTTGCCTGCGTGACGCTGACGGTGACCGCGCTCGCGCCGGGTGCGTGGCGGGAGACGTTGGTCAGGGACTCCTGGACCAGCCGGTAGACGGTGCCCGCCACCTCCGACGGCCACGCCGGCTCCCCGTCGGGCAGCCGCAGCGCCACGGGAGGCCCGTCGAAGTGCGCGACCAGCTCGCCGAGCCGCTCCGCCGGCCCGAAGTCCGCGGGCCCGCCGGGCTCGCGCAGCAGGCCGACGACGCGCCGGGTCGCGGCCAGCGCGTCGGATCCGGCCGCCTCGATGTCGGCGAGCGAGCCGGCCACCCGGCCGGGGTCCTTGCGGGCGACGAGCTGCGCGGCCTGAGCCTGGAGGACGACGCACGTGACGTGGTGGGCGACGACGTCGTGCAGCTCCCTGGCCAGCCTCAGCCGTTCGGCGTGGCGTACGCGCTCGGCGGCGGCGGACCGGCGGATCGCCAGCCACCGCGGCCCCAGACCGCCCGCGAGGGCGGCGAGCCAGGCCCCGAGGTTCAGCGCGAGGACGGCGGTGTGCGTGGACCCGGAGAGCTGGCTGCCGAGGGCGACCGCGAGCCCGCCCGCGCCGACGCCGGCGGCCTGCGGCGCCGGCAGCGTCCTGAGCGCGGAGCCGACCAGCACGGACAGCCCGAGAGCCAGTCCGGGCCCCGGCTCGGCGGGCAGGTCGAAGAGCCGCGCGAGCAGGATGGCCAGCGCCGCGACCGCCATGCCCGCCACGGCCGTCCACAGCCGGGCGCGGCGGCGCAGGAGGGCGAGCACGCCCACCGTCACGCCCGCCACGCAGCCGGGCACCCAGTAGCCGCCGCCCCAGCTGTCCACGAGCCGGTGGGCCCAGTCGGCGAGCACCACCGCGAACGCGACGCCGAGCCCGGCCGCCTCCCACCGCTCCCGCATGCCTCCCACGGTAGGAGCCGGGACGTGATCGCAGTACCGGCCGAAAGTACGGTTCGACCCTGTCGGCGGGTTTTACACCATGGACAACATTCCGTCACGTTGTTACGTTCGCACCAGCAGATGACAACGCTGTCATTCCTGGTCTCCCCCCGACGAGGAGCAGTGAACGCCGATGGTGTCCCGACGTACCTTCCTGCGCGCGAACGGCATGGTGCTGGCGGCCGGCGGGCTCGGAGTCTCCCTCCCCGCCCGAGCCGCCACCGCCGCGGCCCCCCTCCTCCCCGGCTTCGGCCGCCCCACCCACCTCGACTTCGCCGACGTCAGCGCCCTGCACGGCGACGACCAGTTGCTCCTGACCACCCTCCAGGGAGTCGTCAACCGCCGCCGCCCCCGCCTGTACTTCAACTACAACGCCGAGAACTACGACACCGCCTGGCTGGACGGCACCGGCGCCCGGATCACCCGCCACGACCGCCCGCTCGACCTGATCGCCCGCTACCGGGACGAGGCCCGCGGCGCGATCCTGCACGACCCGGCCGTCCCCGACTCCGTGAACGTCGCCACCACCCTGGCCGGCCTGGAGAACGCCGTCGCCGCCACCGCGGAACAGGCCGTCGAGCACGGCTTCGAGGTCATCACCGACCTGCGCGGCCGCTTCGACCCCGGCGACGTGCTCGCCACCTACCGCTGGCAGCTCGGCAACCTCTTCCCCCGCTGCACCAAGGCCCTGCTCAGCGGCCTGCCACCGACCAGGACAGTACGCGTCGAGGACGTACGGTGGCGCGAAGTGGCCAGGGAGACCCAGCGGATCAGGGACTCCTCGAACCGGCAGGTGCGCACGTTCGACCTCAGCCAGGAGCTGACCGGCCAGGACGGCGTCTACCTGCGCTTCCAGGACTCGCTGGGCGACGACGGCTGGGGCGCCTCGGTCGGCTCGGTCGTGGTCAGGGCCGACGGGGCGCAACTCGCCTCCTTCACCCCCGGCACCGACGCCGAGACCGCGTACCTCTTCGACGGCCTCAACTCCGCTGTCGGCGCGGACGCCAACCGCTTCGCCGACGGCGGCAACTACTTCGTCTACCGCTTCACCGCCCCCGCCGGCACGCGTCAACTGCTCGTCGAGGTGGACCTGTGGAACCAGTTCCTGGTCACCGCCACCACCACGGCGCCCACCCGGGTGGAGCCCTTCCCGTACTTCCGCGACTACACGGTGGCGATGCGGGCCATGGTGTTCTGGCTGCCGCCCAGCGGCGGGACGGGCGCGCTGCTCGACGAGATCCTGAGCCAGGTGAGGCCCACGACGCCGTACGCGGGCTGGTTCTCCAACGACGTGGCGGGCGAGTGGGGCGGGGTGGACCGGGCCTCGCAACACGCGGTCGAGGTGGTGCCCGCCGACTACTACATGAACGCCACCGTGCACGCGGGCGTCCAGGCGCGCGTCTCCGACCGCGTACGCCCGAGGCCGCGCACCACGCTGCGCGACCGCGTCTACCTGACGCTCACCGTCGGCGAGGGCGACAACATCCAGTACTGCCAGCGCAGGATGCGCCAGATCTGGGACGACCCCGCGCGCGGCCGGGTGCCCACCAACTGGACGGTCAGCCCGCTGCTGGCCGAGATCGGGCCCGCGCTGCTGGCGTACTACCAGCGCACGGCCACGGACCACGACCTGCTGATCGCGGGCCCGTCCGGCGCGGGCTACACCTACCCGGGGTCGTGGCCGCGCGAGGCCCTCGACGCCTACACCGCGCTGACCGGGCGGTTCCTGCGCCGCACGGGGATGGACCTGGTCTACGCCTACAACCATCGCAACGCGGCGGGCGACGGCTGGGTGGCCCTCGACGCGCGGATCGCGGCCTCGTACAGGAAGAACACGCCGCTGCGCGGCATCATCCAGTCGTGGGAGAGCGGCGACCTGCAGGCCGCTCCGGCGGGGCTGCCCGTGATCGGGAACTTCTCGCCGCAGGGCAGGGCTCAGGAGTACCGGGACACGCTGGTCCGGCACATCGAGGGCTGGGACGGCGCGCGCCCGCTGTTCATCGCCGGCGCCGTCAACGCCTGGAACTGGGCGCCGGCCGACATCGCGGAGCTGGGCGAGCTGCTCGGCGACCCGTTCGAGATCGTCCGCGGCGACGCGTTCTTCGCGCTGCTCGGGGAGGTGCTGAACAGCCGGACCTGAGGACGCCCGTGGTCGGATCGCACGCATGGAGGCATCGATGCCGGATGAGCGGGACACGACGGTGGAGTGGTACCGGCGGTTCGCGACGCTGGAGGCCCGCGGCGCCTCGCCCCTCTACGAGCGGCTCGCCTCCGGCGTCGCGTCCGACCATGAGGTGCTGCGCCTGCTGTTCGAGCTGCCGCCGGCCAAGCGGCAGCCCAACCTGCTCTTCGCCGCCGTCCGGTACGTCACCGGCACCCCGTCCGGGTACGACGACTTCCGCCGCTCGCTCCTGGAGCACCGTGAGGCCGTCGTCGCGACGATGCTCGCCCGGCGCACCCAGACCAACGAGCCGGCCAGGTGCGCGGCCCTGTACCCGCTGCTCGCCGCGCTGCCCCAGCCGCTGGCGCTGCTGGAAGCAGGCGCGTCGGCCGGGTTGTGCCTGCTGCCCGACCGGTACGCCTACACCTACGACCTGCCGGGCGGGCCCGCCCATGACCGCGCTTCTCCCGGCCGGCCCGCCCGCGTGGACGAAGGTCACGTGACCGGTGCCGTGGACAGCCCGCTGCGCCTGCGCTGCCAGGTGGAGGGCGTGCCGCCGCCACACCTCGCCCACCCCGGCCCGATCACCGTCGCCTGGCGGTCGGGCATCGACCTCAACCCCCTCGACGTCGACGACCCCGACGACGTCCGGTGGCTGCGCACGCTGATCTGGCCGGAGCAGCGGGAGCGGCTGCACCGCCTGGAGGCGGCGATGGACCTGGCCCGCGAGGACCCGCCGCCCATCGTGCGCGGCGACCTCAACGACCGGCTCGCCGACGTGGCCGCCCAGGCGCCCCCGCACGCCACGCTCGTCGTCTACCACACGGCGGTGCTCTACCTCATGCCCGGCGAGGGCCGGGCCGCGTTCACGCAGCAGCTCGCACGGCTCGGCTGCCACTGGATCTCGCAGGAGACCGAGAGTGTCCTCCCGCAGGTCACCGCCCGCCTCCCCCGCCGTCCCCCGACGGACGCCGTCATGTACGTGCTGGCCCTGGACGGGCAGCCGGCGGCGTTCTCCGCGATGCACGGCGGCCGGCTGCGCTGGTTGTGAGCGCCGTTGTGAGCCCTGGTTGTGAGCGCCGGGCCGCCTACGGGACGGGCCGGCGGGCGACGAACACGTACTCGCGGCTGTCCTCGGTGAACGGCTCGCGGGCGAACCCTCCGTACAACGCCTCCAGCTCCAGCCCCGCGACGTCGATCAGCCCGAGCCACTCGTTCTTCGTCGCCCACCAGGACGAGCTCGTCGCCCCGTCGTCCAGCACGATGTCGATGCGGTTGTCGCCCACGGCGAAGCGGGTCGTGTGCGGCACCGGCTCCAGCCGCCGCGTCCCGTCGAAGCGGGCGGCGACGTGGTGGTCGAAGGCGAGGGCGTTCCAGGCGAAGCGGCCACCCGGGCGCAGCGACGCGGCCACCCGCTCGAAGAGGCGGCGGCGGTCGGCCCAGGCCGGGAGGTGCTGCAGCGACCGGAACGGGCAGTAGACCAGCGCCGCCGGCTCCTCCAGGGTGAGCTCGCGCAGGTCGCCCTCGCGCAGGTCGAGCTGGACGCCCTGTTCGGCGGCGTTCGTGCGGGCCTGTTCGAGCATCGACGGGGAGAGGTCCACGCCGATGACGCACCGTCCGGTCGCCCGCGCGACCGGGATGGCGACCCGCCCGTTCCCGATCGCCAGCTCGACGAGCGGCCCGTCCGCCTCCTGGGCGAGGCCGACGTAGAACGCGATGTCGGCCGCCATGTGCGCCGACCATTCCGCATACCGATCCGCGAACGCCTCATCCCAGGTAGATGTCACACTTTTTCCCGTCTTGGACGCCATGGGAGAATTCGTGTCATGCCTATCGACCCCCATCTTCTCGCCCTCTTCACTGTGACCACCATTGTCGCCATGATCACTCCTGGGCCCGACATGCTGTTCGTGCTGGGGTGCGGAATGCGCGGCGGCCCGCGGGCCGGGCTGCTCGCCACCGCGGGCGTGGCCACCAGTGAGGCCGTTCACGTCGCGGTGGCGGCGGCCGGTCTGGCGGCGCTGTTCGAGGCGGTGCCGGTCGCGTTCACCGTGGTGCGGATCGCGGGGGCCGCGTACCTGATCTACCTGGGTGTCCAGGCCATCCGCAACCGCCATGACAGCCCCTTGGAGGCGGCGGTGGGCAGCGGCGGCATGTCGGGCCGCCGGGCGTATCTGAGCGGTCTGATGACCAACCTGCTGAACCCGAAGATGGTCACCTTCACCATTGCCTTCCTGCCGCAGTTCATCAATCCGAGTCTCGGTCAGGTCTGGTTGCAGTTCGCGATTCTCGGGGCCGTTCTCATCGCGCTGGAATTCCTCGTGGACGGCGCGGTCGGCGTGCTCGCGGGCCGCATCGGCGGCTGGCTGCGCCACCGGCGCGCCGCCCGGCGCCGCATCGAGGTCGCCACGGGCGGCCTCTTCGTCGGGCTCGGCGTGAAACTGGCGCTGGACCGGTGAAGCGGGCGCGCGGAAGGCTGATCGGCTGGTACTGGCGCCTGGACGCCGCCCTGGGCGGCGACGCCTCTCCCACAGGATCCGCCCCATGACGCCTGATCTGCGCCTCGTGCCCGTCACCCTCGCCAACCTCGACGCGGCCA
The DNA here is from genome assembly GCF_024172165.1 of Nonomuraea thailandensis. Classification (GTDB taxonomy): domain Bacteria; phylum Actinomycetota; class Actinomycetes; order Streptosporangiales; family Streptosporangiaceae; genus Nonomuraea; species Nonomuraea thailandensis. Next base: position 9,384,399 of record NZ_JAMZEB010000002.1, read on the forward strand.
TCGCCGTACGGGTCCGCCCCGACCAGGAGCAGTTCGTCACGTCGGTGGTGAAGTCGCTGGCCGAGGCCTACGTCCGCCCGCGGACGGCCTGGCCGCGCCTCATCCTCGACGGCGCCGACGCCGTGGGGTTCCTCATGGCGTTCCTCGACATCGACTGGAACGGCGAGGGGGTCGACTTCCGGTCGGGGCTGTGGCGGCTCAACGTGACACCCGGCGCGCAGGGGCGCGGCGTCGGCCGCTTCGCCGTCTCGTCCGTGGCGGCCGAGCTCAGGCGGCGGGGGGCGACGCGGATGTACGTCACGTGGCATCCGGGCGACGGCGGCCCCGAGGGGTTCTACCGCAGGCTCGGGTTCGAGCTCACAGGGGAGGTGAGCGGCGACCAGACGGTCGGCGTGCTCACCCTGTGAGCGGTGACCAGACGGTCGGCGTGCTCACCGTGTGAACGAGCGCGGCCGGTGGGAGCGGGCCACGGCCACGTATCCTTGGGCCGGTCGCCGAGCGCGCGACCGCGAAGGGATTGCGGGCATGCGTCGTTACTCACGTGTCGTGGTCAAGCTCAGCGGCGAGGCACTGTCCGGGGAGGCCGGCTGGGGCACCGACCCGGGGAGCCTGGCCCAGCTCGCGGACGAGATCCTCTCCGTCCACGACCTCGGCGTGCAGATCGCCGTGGTGATCGGCGGCGGCAACTACTTCCGCGGCCGCATGGCCGAGGGCTGGGGCATCGGCAGGGCCGAGGCCGACAACATCGGCATGCTCGGCACGGTCATGAACGCGTTGATGCTGCGCGGCGTGCTGACCGCCCGCTCGGACACGGACGTCCGGGTCATGACCGCCATGCCCATGCAGAGCGTGGCCGAGCCGTTCATCCGGCTGCGCGCCGACCGGCACCTGCGGCGCGACCTCATCGTGCTGCTGGCCGGCGGCATCGGCCAGCCGTACGTCACGACCGACTACCCCGCCGTGCAGCGGGCCCTGGAGCTCGACGCGGACGCCCTGCTGGTCGCCAAGCGCGGCGTGGACGGCGTGTACGACAGCGACCCGAACCTCGACCCCGACGCCAAGCGCTACACGAACCTCACCTACCGGGAGGCGCTGGCCGCCGGGGTGCGGGTGATGGACGAGAGCGCGTTCGTGCTGGCCAACGAGCAGGGCCTGCGCATGCACGTCTTCGACGTCGCCGCCAGAGGCGTCATGCGGGCGATCTGCGAGGGCGAGGACATCGGCACCCGCATCACCACCGATGACCCGCCGTTGCCCGCCTAGGTCAGAAGCGTGTAGTCGGTGAGGGCCAGGGGCCAGATGGGGTCCCTTCCCGAGGCCATCGTGTCGGGCGAGTAGGTGTGGAGCTCCAGGATCAGGTCGTCGGCGCACCAGTCCGAGGCCTTGCCCTGCGCGTCCTTGCCGCACCACAGGGCACGGGTCCGGTGGATGACGTACAGGAAGTACGCGTACGACGCCACGTCGTCGTGGGCCGGGCGCGCGTCCTCAAGGCTCTCGTGCACCTCGTAGATCCGGCCGGTCCCGCCGTCGAGGAAGAGGTACCAGCTGTCCATGGAGTCGATCATGAACAGCGACTCCAGGGGGCAGGGCGAGATCGCGGCCAGCTCGTCGTGGTCGTCGGGCCACTGCCCGGTCATCGGCTCGGTGAACAGCTCGAGCTCTCCCAGCCCTGTGTACAGGCCGTCCTTCGGCAGGCCGACCTCGGCCATGAACCTCCTGGTGGGCCCATGGGCAAGGGCCGGATGGAACGCGCGCGGGCGGGCGAGCTCGCAGCCCAGGCCGTCCATCATCTCGCGGGTGACCTCGACCGGGGGACGGCACAGGGGCAGCGGTGGGATCGGGGTGCCGGCCAGCCGTTCGTGGGCCTCCAGGTGGACGCTCGCGTAGGAGGGGGTGGACAGGTCGGCGCAGCGCGGCCAGCCGCGCATCACCGCCACCAGCTCGCTGTGCCCGTGGAGCGGCGGGTCCAGCGCCGCCTTGAGCTCCGGCAGTGACACCGCGTACGACGGGAACCCCGCCACGGCGAGCGGCAGGGACGCGGCGGCCTCCGCCACGCCCCGCGCGGCCTCGGCGGGATCGTCGCGGCGGCGCCCGCAGTGCAACAGCCGCCAGGTGTAGGGCCCGGCCGGGCCGAGCGTCAGGGCCAGGGTCTGCGCGGCGTCCCGCGCGGCCGGCGACACTCCGTCGAGCCAGGCCGCCGTCACCCGTTCGGCGATCGTGCCCTCTCCCGGATCGGCGCCCTTCGCCCGTGCCGCCAGCGCCGCCAGACCGGGTGACGGGTAGACCTGGCCCGCGGTGAAGGGAGAAGGCGCGTCCTCGGCGGCGTACCACTCCGGGAAGGGGGAGTGCGGGCTCTGGGCCGCGTACCACCCGGCGAACGCCTCGCGGTCGGTGCAGCGGGGATCGTCGAGGTCGAGGACGAAGGCCTCGCACGGGAGGGCGGCCGGGTCCGGCCACTCCAGGAGCAGGCGGACATGGGGGTTCTCGATCAGCGGAATGATCAGCTCCGTGAGCATGGCCTCGGGGTCCAGGCTCCGCTGGGGGTCGCCCAGCGTGACGAGGACCGTCTCGTCGAGGCCGTCCAGGCCCTTCCGCCCGAGCTCGGCTTCCAGCTCCGCGCGGGCCTCGGCCACCGAGAGGCTGCGCAGCAGGACCGCCGCCTCCTTGCCCGGGTATCCGGACCAGGACGGCAGGCCCGACAGGCAGGACCAGGCGAGCAGCGTCGTCTTGCCCGAGGCGGGAGAGCCGGTGACGACGCAGACCCGCGGGCCGTACCGGTCGTCCCGCCAGCGCAGCAGCGCGTCGCAGGCGGGCCCGCGCCCGGCGGTGGGCTCCTCGCGGATGCCGCGGTCGGGCCGCCCGGCGACCCAGGCCGGCCACGGCCCGGCGAGGTAGTCGCTCGTGGCCGCCCGCTCGGCCACGAGCGCGCGAGCCACGCTCCGGACGGCCTCGTGGAGCTCCTCCACCTGGCCGATGGTCTCGGCCCAGGTGTCCCGCACGGCGCTCACGCAGGGCCGGTCCTTGTGGCGCAGGATCCTCATGGCGTCGCCGCCGTGCTCGTCGGCGATGTCGCGCAACATGCGGAAGAACAGGTCCTGTCCCCTGCGCAACATCCGGAAGCGTTCGTGGACCCGCTCGGACTCCGGCCGGTCGCCCAGCTCTTCCAGCACCCGCTCCAACTGGTCGATCCTGATGTCCGGCCAGGGCAGGCCGACGGCGTGGAACGCGCTGTCGAGCTCACGCGGCAGATCCTGGGGAACATCCATGCGCCGTCCACATCCGTGTCGTCGAGTAGTCGCAGCAGTCGGGACAACTGCTCGAAACCATGATGAGTTCCGCACCGCGATCACGCGGGCTGGGCCGGTGCGAGTCTCCCATCACCGGGCGGCGCACCGGTACGCTGCCGGCATGGCGACGGATCATGGCCCGGCCCGCTGGTTCCGGGGTGACTGTCATGTGCACTCGTACCTCTCGCAGGGCGCGGACCTGACGCCGGCGCAGCTGGCGGCCGCCGCCCGCACCGCCGGGCTCGACTTCGTCGCCGTCACCGAGCACAACACCCCCGCCGCGCACGACGAGTGGAGCGCGCTGTCCGGGGACGGCCTGCTGGTGATCCACGGCCAGGAGGTGACGACCCGCACCGGACACTGGCTGGCGCTCGGTCTCGCCCCCGGCGAGGTGGTCGAATGGCGTTACGGCGTCCGCGACGACGTCGTGGACCGCCACCTGGGCCAGGTGCGGCGCTCCGGCGGCCTGTGCGTGGCCGCCCACCCGCACGCGCCGTACCCGTCCGGGGTGTTCATGTACCCGTACCAGGGGTTCGACGTGGTGGAGGTGTGGAACGGCCAGTGGGCCTCCGACCTGCCGTGGAACGCGAACAACGAGGCCGCGCTGGCCGAGTGGGGCCGTGGCCTGGCCCATGACGTCCACCGGGGCTCGTGGCGGCCCGCGATGGGCAACAGCGACGCCCATCTGGAGGGCCAGCTCGGCACTCCGCACACCGTCGTCCTGGCCGATGAGCTCAGCGCCGGCGCCCTGCTCGCCGCGATCCGCGCCGGCCGGAGCTGGATCGCCGGATCGGCCGCGGTCGAGCTGTCCTTCGAGGCGACCGCCGGTGACGCCCGGGCCGGTGTCGGGGAGTGCCTGGAGACCGGCGGCGGGCCGGTCGCCGTACGGGTGGACGTGCGCGGCGTCCCCTCCGGGGCCGTCACCTTCCACACCGAACGCGGCACGGTGCTGCGCGAGTCGTTGCCCGGCGGCGGGGCGGGCGTCGTGGAGTGGCGGACCGGTGCGGCGGAGTCGGCGTTCGTCCGGGCCGAGATCCGTCACGCGGACGGGCGCATGGCTGCGCTCACCAACCCCGTCGTCCTGCGCTGAGCGGACGGGCGCATGCCGGCGCTCGCCAACCCCGTCGTCCTGCTCCGACCCGTGCCGGGTGCTGCTTTCCGTCGGAGCGGGTTGTTAACATTCCTCTTCCCCGAAAGCTGATCATCAGGAGCTCTCCATGCGATCGTTAGCCGGTTTGATCACCCTGCTCGCCGTGCTCGTGACGGGCTGCTCGGCAGCGGGCGGCGAGCAGAGTGTCGCCGTTCCCGACAGCCCGGCCGGCAAGCAGCTCCAGTGGTATCTGGACGCCGTCAACCGCACGCCGATCCCCGAGAAAGAGCTCGGCGAGCACCTCACCGAGACGTTCCTCAAGGAGGTGCCCGCGGAGAAGTTCAACGCGCTCGCCAAGGACCTGGCCGGGCTCAGGCTGGAGGAGCTGAGCAGCACGAAGCCGACCGAGCTGGCCGGGGTGACGTCCATCCCCGTCGGGCAGAAGTACGACACGAAGATCTCCGTCGGCGACGACGGCAAGATCGACTACCTGCTCCTCGAACCGAGGTGACCGCCGGGATGACGTCGGTCGTGAGCGGCGGCGTGCCGATCGTGGCGCAGGACCACGGCGGGTCGGGTCAGGACGTCCTGCTCCTGCACGGCGGCCGCCGCCTGCCGGGAGATGACCGCGTTCCTGGCGGAGCTGGGCTGGAAGCGTACTGCTCGTGGACGCGGCGGCAGCTCGACGCGGCCACGCGGGAGTGCCCGCTGATCCGGGAGGTGTCCCTGCCGACGGGGCACGACCCGCACGTCGAGGCGCCCGGGACGCTGCTGCGCCTCCTGGTCGAACACCTCGACCGGTGACGACCGGAGGTGGGATGAGCGCGCCACGCCGGGAAAGGAGCCCGCGCGCCCGCGGGCCGTGGGTCCTGGTCTCGTCGGCCGTGCTGGTCGCCGGGCTGCTGGCGTTCCACCCCGCCGTGCCCAACGCGGTGGGCAACGTGGGCAGCCTGCTGGAGACGTTCCTGGCCTGGCTCGGCCTGGTGGTCGTGGCGCTGCTCGTCCTGGCGGCGTTACGGCGCTCGGCCATCGCGGTCGCGGCCGTGGCGCTGCCCGCGGTGGTCTGGGTGGTCGTGTTCGGCGCCTCGGTGTTCTCCGGCTCGGGGATCGCCGGCGTGCGTGAGCAGGCGTCCGTCCTCACGGTGCTGCAGCACAACGTCGCCGACGACAACGCCGACCCCGGAGGAACGGCCCGCGCCCTCGCCGGCGCGGGAGCCGACCTCGTCGCCCTCCAGGAGCTGACACCTCAGGCCCTGCCCGTCTACGAGGCCGCCCTCGCGCCGGAGCATCCCCATCGCCTCGTCGTGGGCACCGTCGGGCTCTGGTCCCGGTACCCCCTCACCGACGGCCGCCCCGTCGACATCAAGCCCAAGGACATCACCGCCGACTGGAACCGCGGCCTGCGCGCCACCGTACGAACCCCGGCAGGCGACATCGCCGCATATGTCGCCCACCTCCCCTCGGTCCGCATCCGCCCTCAGGACGGCTTCGGCACGGCCTGGCGCGACGAGAGCGCCGCCGCGCTGGCCACCGCCCTCGACGCCGAGAAGCTGGAGCGGGTCGTGCTGCTGGGCGACCTCAACGGCACCGTCCACGACCGCGGCCTGTCCCCGCTCACCTCCCGGCTGACCCCGGCGCTCGACGGGTTCGGCTTCACCTGGCCCGCCGCCTTCCCTCTCGCCCGGATCGACCACGTCATGGCCCGCGGCGCGACCCCGACCGGCACCTGGGTCCTGCCCGCCACCGGCAGCGACCATCTCCCCACCGTGGCGAGGCTCCGGTAAGAAATCCGACGGTGATGTCGAGAACGCCCGCCCGGCTCCGTCCCAGGGACATCAGCGGCAGCCCCGACGAGAGGGAACGACCATGGAGCCGAGCCGGATCACCGAGATCCTGAACCGCCCGTACAGCAAGGAACTGCTCGCCCGCGACCTGACCCGCCTGGCCTACGTCGCCAAGGACGGCACCCCCCGCAACGTCCCGATCGGGTTCACCTGGAACGGCTCGCAGATCGTCATGTGCACCACGAAGAACGCCCCGAAGCTCGCGGCCCTGCGCGAGAACCCGATGGTCGCCCTGACGATCGACACCGAGGTGCACCCGCCCAAGACCCTGCTCATCCGCGGCCGGGCCGAGCTGGACGTCGTCGAGGGCATCCCGGACGAGTACCTCCAGATGAACGGCTCCTACCGGATGACCCCCGAGCAGCGGGTCGAGTGGGAGGCGGAGGTGCGTTCGCTCTACGACGGCATGGTGCGGATCGTCGTGACCCCGACGTGGGTGAAGCTGATCGACTTCGAGACGACCCTGCCGAGCCCGGTGGAGGAGCTGATGCGGCAGAGGGAGGAACGCCGGCTCTGAGAAGGTCCGGCGGCGGGATGTCGAGATCCCGCGCACGGCTCCGTCCCCGCAGTGAACACCGGCCACAATGGGCCGTACCGCACAAAGGAGAACACGATGGCCAAGTACCTGCTCCTCAAGCACTACCGGGGCGCGCCGGCACCGGCCAACGACGTGCCGATGGACCAGTGGACGCCGGAGGAGGTCTCGGCCCACATGCAGTACATGCGCGACTTCGCCCACCGGCTCGAGAGCAGCGGCGAGTTCGTCGACAGCAAGGAGCTCTCCCCGGAGGGCACGTTCGTCCGGTACGACGGCGAGGGCCGCCCGCCGGTCACCGACGGCCCGTTCGCGGAGACCAAGGACCTGATCGCCGGCTGGATGGTGATCGACGTCGACACGTACGAGCGGGCGCTGGAGCTGGCCGCGGAGCTGTCCGCGGCTCCGGGCGCGGGCGGCAGGCCGATCCACGAGTGGCTCGAGGTGCGCCCGCTGATGTCCGCGTGCCCGCCCCTCACGGACTGACGAACGGTGGACGAGCTCCTGCTGCGGGCCCTCACCCCCACGGTGATCAGCGTCCTCGTCCGTCGCGGGGCCGACTTCGCGGCGGCCGAGGACGCCGTGCAGGAAGCCCTGATCGAGGCCGTGCGCAAGTGGCCGGACGATCCGCCGCGCGACCCCAAGGGCTGGCTGGTCACCGTGGCCTGGCGCAAGTTCCTCGACGCCGCCCGCGCCGACACCTCCAGGCGAAACCGCGAGGTGCTGGTGGAGGGCGAGCCCGAGCCCGCGCCCGGCGAGGAGGCCGACGACACGCTCCAGCTGTACTTCCTGTGCGCGCACCCGTCGCTCACCCCGGCCTCGGCCGTCGCGCTGACGCTGCGCGCGGTCGGCGGCCTGACCACGCGCCAGATCGCGCAGGCCTACCTGGTGCCGGAGGCGACGATGGCGCAGCGCATCAGTCGGGCCAAGCGGACCGTCTCGGCCGTCCGGTTCAACCAGCCCGGTGACGTCGCCACGGTGCTGCGCGTGCTCTACCTCGTCTTCAACGAGGGCTACTCCGGCGACGTGGACCTCGCCGCCGAGGCCATCCGGCTCACCCGCCAGCTCGCCGCCACGACGAGGCACGAGGAGGTGGCGGGCCTGCTCGCGCTCATGCTGCTGCACCACGCCCGCCGCCCTGCGCGGACGGGCCCCGACGGCAGGCTCGTGCCGCTCGCCGAGCAGGACCGCCGCCTGTGGGACACCCGCATGATCGCCGAGGGCGTCGACGTCCTCCAGGCCGCCCTCGCCCGCGACCGGCTGGGCGAGTTCCAGGCCCAGGCCGCGATCGCCGCGCTGCACGCCGACGCCCTGACGGCCGCGGAGACCGACTGGGTGCAGATCGTCGAGTGGTACGACGAGCTGGTGCGCCTCACCGGCAGCCCGGTGGCCCGCCTCAACCGGGCCGTCGCGGTCGGGGAGGCCGACGGCCCGCGGGCCGGCCTGGCCGCCCTGACAGACCTCGACCCCTCCCTGCCCCGCTACACCGCCGCCGCGGCGTACCTGCACGAGCGTGACGGCGACCTGGTGACGGCGGCACGCCTCTACGCCGAAGCCGCCCGATCAGCGACGAACCTCCCCGAACGCGACCACCTCACCCGCCAGGCCGCCCGGCTCAACGCGAAGCTCCGCGACTGATGCACAAGAGCCGTTGTACAAGAGCTCTTGTGCATCTACGCTGAGCCCATGCCCGACCGTCCGACGCGCGAGATCCGCGACTCCAAGGTGCTCGCCGCGATGTCCCACCCCCTGCGCCGGCGCCTGCTCGACCTCCTCCGGGTCGACGGCCCCTCGACGGCCTCGGCGCTCGCCGCGAAGACCGGCCAGGCCGTCGGCAACCTCAGCCACCACCTCAAGGTCCTCGCCGCCTGCGACCTCGTGGAGGAGGCCCCCGAGCTCGCCCGCGACCGCCGCGAACGCTGGTGGCGCAGATCGCCGGACGTCCTGAGCTGGTCACCGTCGGACTTCCCCGACGACCCTGTCGCGGCCGCGGCGGAGTCGTTGCTGCTCGACCGCCAGGCCGGCCTGGTCAGGCAGTGGATCGCCGAGCGCGACGGCTACCCGGAGCCGTGGCGGCGGGCGGCGTTCACGTCCGACCACTGGGCGCGGCTGTCGGTGGCCGAGCTCGCCGAGGTGGAGGAGCGGATCCTCGCCCTGCTGACCTCCCTGGCCGGCAGGGAGATCCCCGATGACGGGCAGGAGCGCAAGCTCGTCTTCCTCACCGTCCGCGCCGTGCCCGGACAGCCGTGACCCCGGCCCCGCCGGTCACGCCCGGCGGGCTGCTGCGGATGCGCGACTTCCGGCTGTTGTGGGCCGGCGAGACGACCAGCATGCTGGGCAGCTCCGTCGCCGGCGTCGCGCTCCCCCTGGTCGCCGTGGTGACGCTGGACGCCGGCACGTTCACCGTCGGGCTGCTGACCGCGGCCGCGTGGTCGCCGTGGCTGGTGGTCGGGCTGCCCGCCGGCGCGTGGGTGGACCGGATGCCGAAACGGCCGATGATGCTGGCCTGCGACAGCGTGTCGGCGGTGGCGTTCGCGAGCGTGCCGGTCGCGGCGTGGCTGGGCGGGCTCACGATGGCGCACCTGCTCGTGGTGGCCTCGGTGGGCGGCGTGGCGAAGGTGTTCTTCACCCTCGCCTACCGGGCGTACCTGCCCGTCCTGGTGGGCGGCGAGCGGCTGCTGGAGGCGAACACCAAGCTCCAGGGCAGCGAATCGGCGGCGCAGATCGCCGGCCCCGGCCTGGCCGGGCTCCTCGCGCACGCCTTCGGGGCGGTCAGCGGCGTGCTGGCCGACGCGGTCAGCTTCGCGATCGCCGCGCTGTGCCTGCGCTCCGTCCGTACGCGCGAGTCCCACCCGCGCGAGTCCCGCCTGCGCGAGTCCCGCCTGCGCGAGTCCCGCACGGGCGAGGCCCGCCTGCGCGAGTCCCGCACGCGCGAGGCCCACCCACGTGAGGCAGGCTCACGCGAGGCGGGCTCACGTGAGGCAGGCTCGCGCGGCCCGGCGGAGCGGCGGCTGCTCGCGGAGATCCGGGACGGGGTGCGGTTCGTCGTCCCCGACCCGTACCTGCGCACGCTCACCCTCTTCAGCGCGATGTCCAACCTCGCGTTGATGGGATACCAGTCGATCCAGGTCGTCTTCCTCACCCGCCATCTCGGCGCGGGCGCGGGCCAGGTGGGCCTGGTGCTCGCGCTGGCCGGCGCGGGCGGTCTGGCCGGGGCGGCGCTGGCCGGCCGCATCGCCGCCCGGTCGGGCACGGCCCGCGGGTTCCTGCTGTGCGAGGCGTTCGCCGCGCCGATGTTGCTGCTCGGCCCGACCGGCGACAGCCTGGCCCTCTTCACCCTGGCGGGCTTCTGCGCCGGCGCGGGCATCGTCGCCTCCAACATCCTGACCAGCACCTTCCGCCAGCAGTACTGCCCGCCCGAGCTGCTCGGCCGGATCACCGCGAGCACCTCGGCCCTGAACTACGGAGCGATCCCCCTGGGCGCGCTGCTCGGCGGCGTGCTGGGCGAGTCGATCGGGGTCCGGCAGACCCTGTGGCTGATGGCCGCCGTCCAGCTCGGCTCGCTCGCCATCCTGCTGCTCAGCCCGATCCGCCGCAGACGCGACTTCCCCGGACCTACCCCAGCGATCTAGGGTGTTCGCCGTGCAGGACGACGTCTACCGCTACAACGAGGAACGCTGGGAAGCCCTGGTGGAGGCGGACGCGCTGTTCACGCGTCCGATGCTCGACCTGGACGCCGAGAAGGCCCGGGCCTATCTGGGCCTCGAACGGCTCGGCATCCCCGGCGACCTCACGGGCCGGAGGGTGCTCTGCCTGGCAGGCGGGGGCGGGCAGCAGTCGGCGGCCTTCGCCCTGCTCGGGGCCGACGTGACGGTCTTCGACATCTCCTCGGGGCAACTGGAGCGGGACCGCTCGGCCGCCGAGCACCACGGCGTCACCGTCCGCACGGTGCAAGGGGACATGCGGGACCTGTCGGCCCTCGACGGCTCCTCCTTCGAGCTGGTCTGGCATCCGTACTCGCTGACCTTCGTCCCGGACTGCCGGGTCGTGTTCCGCGAGGTCGCGAAAGTCGTCGAAGAAGGCGGCCACTATTACCTGATGTGCGCGAACCCGTTCTTCTCCGGGCTCACCCACCATTCTTGGAACGGCTCCGGTTACCCGCTCACCGACCCCTACACGGACGAGACCGTGACCTCCTATCCCGACCAGGAATGGGTCTACGAGTCGTCCGGGAGCCGCATCCAGGAACCCCGCGAGTACCGGCAGACATTGAGCCGGATGACCAACAGCCTGATCCAGGAAGGCTTCGTGCTGAGGTTCCTGTCGGAAGTGCGCGGCGACCATCCCGGCGCGGAGCCGGGCAGCTGGGCGCACTTCACGGGAGTCGCCCCGCCGTGGCTGGAGTTCGTCTGGCAGTACCGGCCCGGCGCTCTCGACTCTCCCTGGACACTGCCAGGCCGTTGATGAAGGCGAACCTGACCTGTCCGATGCCGAGCAGACCCGCGATTCTCGGTCCGGCCTGGCAGCGCACACCGGCGACCCCCGCCTCCTCGCCACCCTGATGACCGACGCCGACCCCAAGGTCCGCGCGCACACGGCCCAGAACCCCCTCACCACCCTGGACGGCCACCGCCTCCTCGCGAACGACAGGCAGGCCATCTGGCCGTCCACCCCGGCGGCCGTCCTGCGGGTTCTCGCCGAGGACCCGCATCCCGAGGTGAAGTCCCAAGCCCAGGCGAGGCTCAGGTAGCGCACCTCGACCGGTCCGCGAGCGGATCGGTGGCGTTCGCGGTCACCACGGCCTGGCCCGGTCCTCGCCAAGCTCAACGACGTCATCGTCGAGCTGCCCGAATGGATCACCACTGGTGTCGGCTCATGCCGAGGTCGCCATGTCAGCGCCCGCATCAGTGCCGCAACGGCCCCGTGTCAGAGCGGTCCGCGACAGTAAGGCACATGAACGGCGCGACACCCCGCCCGTTCGAACCGGAACCCTCCCCAAGGAGCACACCCACCATGTCGATCACCTTCTCCGAGCAGGACCAGACCACCCTCCGCACCGCCGCCTGGGGCGCCGTCTACCTCATGTCCGCCGCCGGCGCCGCCGGCTCCGCCCACAAGGCCGCCACCAACGGCTCCATCGCCCTGACCTCCGCCACCGGCGCCATCGGCCACGTCCTGGCCAAGGCCCCCAAGAACCTGTCCGGCAAGACCGTCGCCGCCCTCGCCGACCAGGTCCTGCCCGCCCTGACCGCCTCCACCGCCCTGCTCAAGCAGCACACCCCCGACCAAGCCGACAACTTCCGCCGCACCGTCACCGTCGCCATCGACGCCGCCATCCAGTCCCAGACCGGCGAGCCCAGCCCCACCATGACCGACATGGCCCGCAAGATCACCGAAGCCCTCGACGCCGCCTGACCCCCATGCCCACCACCGGCCCGTCACGGGGTCCCCACCAGACCCCGTGACCCTTCAAGGACGTTCCAGCTTGTCCGCAGGAAACGACGCGCTCGACGGAGCTTGCCGCGGGCGGCGATCAGTGCCGGCCGCCCAGCCCGTCACGAGCTAGAGCCGCTCGGATCTGGCCGAGCCACTCCAGGCCCAGCCGCCGCCCGTCCGGCAGCTGATCGTCGCGATCCCAGCGCCACGCCGTGACCATCGCCAGCATGAGGATCCGGCACTCGCCCAGCAGCTCCTGATCGGCACCCGGATAGTGCTCGCCGACTTCTTCCGGCGCATGGGCGAGGTCGAACTCGACAGGCCCACGGCAACACGTCTCGAAGTCGATGAACAGCAGGCCGTTCTCCGTGGTGAGCACGTTGCCCGGGTGCGGCTCCCCGTGCAGCAACTGCTCGGGTGCGCCCCGCTCGCCGACCACTCGTCTCAGGCGCCGTAACGTGTCGCCCAGCAACTCGCGGTCCGCGTCAGAGAGCGCCGGCGAGCGCTCGCGGCTCGCCACCAGTTGCTGCGCCTCCTCGACCCGATCCGTGAAGTGCGGCGTCGGGACGCCGTCGGCCTCGCGCATGCCGGCATGCAACCGCTGGAGCGCCTTGGCGTAGTCGGCCGGCGGGACCTCTCCAGGGGTCACGGGTGCGTAGTACGTCCACAACGTGACCTCGAAGCCGTCGCGCGCATGAACGCGCGGCTCCACCCGCGGCTCAAGTGCGGCCACGGGGCACCCCGCGCCCGCGAGCCGCCGAGCGAGATCGACCTCGAACTGTGCGACCTGGGACGCCTCGGGCGCCACCCGCGCCAGGACGTCACAGGGCAGCAGCCGCAGAGTGAGCTTGTTCGAGTTCTGCAGAACGACCGCGTCGTCGGCCGTCAGGCCGAGTGCCGAGGCGACCGATCTGGCCACGGCCACCGCACGCCGGACCTCTGACGCCTCCATCGTCGCGTGGTGTCCTCTCCCTCGAACGCCGCCAAGTGGGACGACCTCGGCACCATACCAAGCCGCGGTCCACGACTTCCTCGGGATTTTCGCTCACCAGCTCAGCGCCTTCGACCGGCCGGTGAGGGCAGGCAGCCACCCCCGCGACACCCGTACGCCCAGCGGGACCAGCGCCACGCAGAGCAGACCGGTGACCAGGACGTCGGGGACGGAGGCGCCCTTCAACACCCCCATCCAGGTGCCTCCCGCCAGCAGCAACATCAAGGACCGGGCGGTGCCGAACAGGCCCGCGCGCCAGGCGGCGACGGCCAGCAGGAGCGAGCCCGCGTACTGTCCCACCGACGCCCACACCGGAACCCGCCACGGCCCGTAGGAGATGTCCACGTACTCCTTCATGATCGCGTTCGTCGCCTGGTCCAGCCCCACGGCCTCCGTGAGCTGGAAGGCGCTCTGATCGGCGCCGGCGAAGTACAGGCGGGCGAAGAGCCCCGCGATCAGCAGAGTGGCCCCCCACCAGGCAAGGCCGCCGCCCGCGAGCTGGGCCAGAGCGGCGAAGGCGGGGAAGAGCAGGATCGCGCCCAGCGCGAAGACCGCGTAGGAGAGGGTGAGCAGGGCCGGCTCCGAGGTGTAGGCGAGAAGCTGACCGTAGGCGGCGAAAGGCTGCCCCTCGGCCCACGCCTGCTGCTGAGGGCTGAGGGCGGTGACCGTGCTCAGATGGCGCAGCAGGTACCCGGCACACATGACCACCGGCCCCACGACGAGCGCCACACCACCGATCCACCGCCCCGGAAAGAACGTGTCCACGGACGTCACCCTGCCGAATCCGGGCCGGCGGATCATCCGTCCATCGTCAACCGATGCCCCTGTCGAAAGTCAGGTCCGTCTCGGACGCGCTTGGACGGCACGCGCGTCGCATGAGATCATCCCGGCCATGCCTGCCATCAGAAAGGGCCATGCCGCGTAGGCGCCCTTCCCAGGTCCGTACGCGAGGATCGGCGTGCGGGGCCCACAGAGCCGTGATCCATCACGTTCCCGGGCTCGGCCGTCGCCCCATGACCGCGGTGATCGCCCTCGAACACACCCGGATGTGGCCGGGCGCGGTAGCGGACGCCCTGGTCGCCTGGCAGGAGGCCGTCCTGATCGGGACCGCCGACCGCCACTTCAGCAGGTGCCCATGCGATGAGTGCAGCGGAAACGCGCCCCGCCGGCGACTGCACCAGGCTCTCGTCGCCCTGCCTCCGTGGGCCGGAGCGCACCTGTACGCGTTGGTCCTGCCCATCGACCGGTATCACCTGCGTCGCACCTCACCCGCACCGCTCGTCTCCCCGGACTCCCATGGACCGTGGTGGCAACATCGACTGCGACGTGACACGACGAGCGCCCCCAGGGCACGCGCCGATCCCGGTTCGCGTGCCTGAACGAGACGCACAGCGTTGCCCACGCACGACCTTGGCCTGCACCCCGACGGGGAGCAAGGCATCGCCGTCTGGCGGTGTACCGGCGATGGGACGCATACCGTCGCACCGGTCGGCGAACTACCTTGAGCACGCCGACGGTTGAGCTCTTGAATCGGAGACGCATGAACGGCCTTGCGAGGATCTGTGCTGCCTTCATGGTGAGCATCGCCTTGGCCGCCACCACCATCACCGGCTGCGGAGCCATGTGCGAGGCACAGGCGCAACAGGAGATCAACGAACTGAAGCAGATCGTGTTGAGGCTGCTCCCGAAGACCATCGCTGAGACCGTCGCGGAGGAGGACGACTGCGACTCCGGAAGTGGCGGTTCCCTGAGCTTCAGAGCCGATCCCGCGCTGATGACCAGCGAGCAGATATTCGAGAAGTTCCTCGCCGAAGGATGGAGCCGGATCGATGAACCACGGGATGGGTGCTTGATCTGTGTCGACGGGCTCGACGGCGTGAGCACTGAGTGGGGTGGCCAGGAGGTCTATCTGAGGATCACGAACTCGGATGGCTTCATGGACATCCTGGCGGCGTTCGCATGATGTGCGGCGGCGGTGCGCACGGCGTGCAGAGCGATGCGGCGACCATGAAGTCAGGTCGCCGGCTGGAGTTGGACGAGGATCATCGCGTTGTCCTCGTCCTCGGCGTAGGCGGCTCGAACCCTGTACCGGGCAGGTTCGAGATCGATGACGAGCCGCTCGTCAGGCTCCACCTCAGCACCGGGGATGGCGGAGTCGAAGAGCACGACCGGCTCCCGTACCTCCCAGTGCAGGTCCTCGTCATCGTCCCAGTCCGGATCGGCCGCCAGGGCTCGCTGGGCTGCCGCGACAAGCTCACCCTCGGAAGATGCGGCAGCCCAACGCAGGAAGAGACGTTCGGCCGGCAGAAAGGTCGTCATGGCAGGTTCGTCGCCGAGGACGAGAGCCTGCTGCGCGCCAACGGTGACGGCACCGATGTAGCCCTCGACGGCGCAGGCGCGGCCGTAGTCTCCCCACGTCTCGACGGGGCCGTCATCGTCGTCCACACCCGCCCACATGCTCAGCTCCGACTGAGGGACGGCGATCAACGGACCTCCTGCGGTGCTGACCCAGGTTTGCAGCACTGATGACCCCCTTGGTCGTTCCTGGCGACAGAGTATGGGCAACTACCGAAGCCCTGTAAGGGATCATCCCGGAGCAGGAGCGCCCGGCCGGGGGCGCGGGTTTGTCTGTCTCGTCACCGCTCTTCGGTGACTCGGACGATACGACAACAGCGGCTTCGCCGAAGGTCACCCGCTGGTGTGTGAAAGATGATGAGGCCGGCGGCTGAGCGCTCGTGCCCGCCTGCTGCTCGGCCTACCGAGGTCAATCGGGCCGGCCCGTCCAGGTGCAGATCGGCGACGGTCCAGACCCTCAGAGGACGACGCCCGTGAGGAGACCTCCCAGCCCGATGCCGACCGACGCGATCGCTCTTCGGACGCGCCGACGGACGCCATCGGCATACCTCGGACATACCGCCTCTCCTTAGGGTTCCTACCAGGAAACTCGCTGATCGCGACCGGCTGGGTCGTCAACAGGAGAGAGCATAGACATGCGAAAGATCGTAGGGCGTATCGCGTCCGTTGGCACTGCTGTCCTGGCGGCGTCGGCGGCGCTCGTCATGACCGTCCCCCACGCCCAGGCGTCGGCCAGTTACTGGACCTGGGACGCGCCGAAGAGCGCCACGAAGGTGGGCACCCTGAAGTCGCAGACCATCACCTGGAAGTACTCGTTCACGGTTCAGCTTCGATCCGGCAAGTACGGCAACTACACCTACATCTGGCCTCGCGTCCCCAAGAGCTCCGCAGCCGACGGCCTGCGCCTGTGGCTGTCGGTCTACAACCCGAGCACCGGGAAGTGGGAGAGCGGCCAGCAGGCGATCATCAAGAACACGACCTACAGCCAGGGCCACCGGGCCCTGTCCGGTCGCCTCTACAAGGCCTGCGTGAAGGCCGACATCATCGGTGGCACCGCGGCGAAATGCACCGGCTCCTGGCTGGTGTGAGACCTGATCACGAAGCGTCTCTGACGGCGGAGCCCGGTTCGCCGCTGATCGAGGCCGTCCCGCGCGTCAAAGGGCCGGTAGGGAGGACTCGCCCCATCGGCCCGTGCCGGCCATGGAGCAGGGCACGCAGCCGGAGCTCCACCAGGGGCATCGTTCAATCATCGGAACACTATCCTCAGCAGCTGATGCACCCATCTCGGCAAGGGAGATCGACGGTCCATGGCGTGGCTTCGCAATGATGAGCAGGACATCGGTCAGACCATCGCGGAGGCTCGGCGGGCCCATCAGGAGGGTCATACGATCTTCGTGTCCCGCCTCCGGGTCAAGGCCGAGTCCATGCGTGCCTGGGCTGTGCCGGATGCCGCCGAGCTGATCGAGGGGATCGAGCGCGAAGGATGGCAGCTCAGTCACATGTCGGAGAATCTGATCGGAGACGCCCTTCCGCTGATGACGTGCGTCTTCCGTCGTCACTGATCGAAAAGTTGCAAGCGGCGGGCGCGGCGATCATGGTCGCCGCGTTCGTCCGGCCATACGACAGCGCACCGGCCCCACCACAACAGCCCTCGCTCTCACCTCGCCCAAAGTAGGAGCGCTCCCAACGAGTCGCCGGAGGATGACTGTGACCATTCGGTTCAGCCTCCTCGGGCCCGTCCAGGTCGAGCGGGACGGCCGCGAATGCCCCATCGGGTCGACCAAGGTCCGCGTCCTCCTGACCGCGCTCCTGCTGGAGCCCAACCAACTGGTCTCCCTGAAGCGCCTGTTCGGGGCGCTGTGGGACGGCGAGCCGCCGGCGTCGGCCATCGCCAACGCCCGCACGTACGCCGGCCGGTTACGCAGGTCGCTCGACCACCAGGACCGGCTCGTCACGAAGTACGGCGGGTACCGCCTCCGGAACGAGGAGGGCGAGCTCGACGTGGCCGACTACCGGGAAGCCGCCGCCAAGGGACGGCACGCGACGCAGGCCGGCGACCCCGGCCAGGCCGTCCGTCACTTCCGCCGGGCTCTGGCCCGCCGGCGGGGCGAGCCGGCGGAGGACGCGTCCATCACCTGGACCCTCAGGCCGGCACTGGACGCGCTGGCCGATCAGCGGTGCCAGGTCATGGAGGAGCTGATCGAGGCACTCCTGCTGACCGGCGATTTCCGGCTGGCCGTGAGCCACGCCTACGACGCCGTCTCCTTGCGCCCGACCCGGGAACGTTTCTGGACCCTGCTCACCTCTCAGTGGCGCTGAGGGTCACCTCTACTGGGAAGATCCTCCAGTCCACCACGTTCACGGTGTGATCGGCTGAAGGGCCGAAGGGGAGCCGAGCCGGGAGCCACGCCACGGAACGGAAACTGAGGCCGGACGCATGCGACCGGCGGACGATGGCGATCACCCTGGAGCCGGAGTGCCCTCGCCGGAGGCATCGGGCGTCCAATAGGGAGGCCGTGTGACGCCGAGCTTTCGGGCGCTGAGAGGAGAGAGCGTCATGGGTGTGATCCATCCTTGCCGCGTCAGGACGACCTGGGCCGGCAGTGGTGCGGCCGGGTAGACCTCGATCCCGTGGGCCCAGTTGACGAGAATGCCTTCGGTTCCGTCGGTGTCGGCCAGGACGATGGAGATGGGCTGCCGATCGTGGGCCCAGGCGTTCCAGACAGCCCAGCCGTCCGCCGCCGGCGGCACCCCCAGCCGGGCGCAGATTTCTTCGTAGGTCCCCTCCATGTCCGGGGGGATCGCCTTCGGGTGGAGGAGGACGATCCCTGCGAGCCGCATGAGCGGGAGATCGTCTTCCAGGCAGCCGTCTCCGCTGAAGTGGTGGTGGCGGATCTGACGTGCCAGTTCGTTCACGGCTCGGTGGAGAGGGGTGGCGGCTGTCGCCTCGCGGTCGTAGGTCAGCCAGCCTTCTTCGTTCGCGGCGTGGATGACATCGCGGGCGAGCAGTTCGATGTGACGCAGGTACTCCGTCTCGCTGAGGCCGGCTGGAAGCATGCGCCCCAGTCTGCACCTGCTTGCGGACATGGCCCACGGGTTGCCGCCGATGACGACGCGCCGTTCAGGGCTGATCTACACACCCGCCGGAACGCAACTCCGCCGACCGGGCGACACCTGGATCGTGCTGCCCCTTGGTGTTCCCTACCAGAGGGTGGACGGTCCCGCGACGACCCAGCCGGCGTCGGTAGGCTTGACCCAGAAGCCCAATGACACCTCGATCACCTGTGCGCGATGGGTGACCTCGACGTAGAAATGGCTGCCGGTGTGGCCCCAGTTGAAGCCTACGAGATCGAGTTCGCCGAGCCAGGACAGGTCGTGCTTCCACTCATCGGCAGCACGGCTGCAACTCGTCTCATTCGCATCGACGCTCACTCCGACCGAGCCCGCCCAGAGCGACTTGAGCACATGCCGGGTCGTTGGGTGATCACCGACGAGCTGTTCGGCTTCAGGGACGTTCCCAGCTCGGAGCAGGCTGAAGTAGCGGCGAACGACCGCTTCGACGTCGGTCTTGGAAGGGCGCTCCGTCCAGATCTTCATCGCGAGATCCTAGAGGTCGGGTGGATGAGGCCACTCGATGTCTCATGGCGCTTCGCGACTTGGAGGACCAGGGTCGCTGGAGAGTCGAGCGACGTGAGCGACCGTGGGCCCCGTTTGTGCTGGCACGCATGTGGCACGGAAACTCGCTCGCCCTCCATCACCTGACCGCAGCTGGTTTACGCCGCCCCTGATAGGCGATTTTTGTCAAGGGCGGGCCCTATGCTTCCCGCCCATGACCACAGACGAGCCTCCTGCCGTCCACGTCAAGCAGATGGTTGTGGAGGTGGATTACAGCCAGACCTATCTCGTGGACGAGGGGTGCGACGCGGGCGGATTCGAGGACGTGCCGAATCCCCCTGTCGGGGTCATCCGAGTAGAGAAAGGCAGTGCCCTCCTGATCGTGGGCCCGCAGTGGGGACCGGTGGAGTTCACGGTGGCTGTCGCCGATCGGGATCCGGAGGCCGACCTCGATGGATACGAAGACATCGTCGAGATCAGCTACGAGTCTCCATCCGGTCAGCTTTCGCTGCAGGAGTGGGGAGGAGGGAGGACGCACCCTCTTCCTCCGCTGCCCGCCGGTCCCGGAACGTATCGTTTGCGGTATCACATCAGAGGCATGGATGAAGAAGTCGCGGTCGAAACAGGCGATCACTACTTCCTGCAGATCTGGCCGGAGCCCTCACGTGCTCCCACTGTGCTCAAGTCAACGAGCTCATCCCTTCAGTACTGGCTGAACACCGAACGACCAACGTAAGCCGGCATGGAATAGGACGGCCTGCATCATCAGCTCGGGTATTGCTGCGGAACCTGTCAATTTGAGCAAGGCAGTTGAGCTGGGCTAATTGTGTGTCGTCTTCTCTGTGGCGTCCTTCGGTTCGTTGGTCTTGGGCTTGTTGATCCAGGCGGGTACGGGAAGGTCGGGCGGGGTGGGCAGACCGCCGCTGGCGAATCGTTCGGGGTGTGTGGCGTAGGCGGTGGTCAGGACGGCAGCGCGCCGGTCGCGGATGGCGGCGGCGCGGCCGTAGTGCACATCGACGGGGTGGTGGTAGCCGATCCCGGAGTGGAAGTGATCATGGTTGTACCAGGCGTAGAACTCCTGGCAGAAGGCGCGGGCGTGGTCGATGGAGCCGAACCGGCCGGGGAAGATGGGGCAGTACTTCAGTGTCTTGAAGCTCGCTTCGACGTGCGGGTTGTCGTTGGAGGTCCGAGGCCGGGAATGAGACTTGGCCACGCCCAGGTCGATGAGGAGTTCGGCGAGGGTCTTGGAGGTCATCGAGCTGCCGCGGTCGGCGTGCAGGGTGAGGGTGCCTGCGTCGATGCCGTGCTTGCGTGCGGTGGCTTCGATGAGGTGTCTGGCCAGGTCAGCCGATTCGCGGGAGGCGACCATCCAGCCGACGACGTAGCGGCTGAACAGATCGATGATCGTGTAGAGGCAGTACCAGACGCCCTTGTCGGGGCCGCGGAGTTTGGTGATGTCCCAGGCCCAGACCCGGTTGGGGGCGTCGGCGACCAGCTCGGGCACCGCCCGGGGCGGATGGGTCGCCTGCCGGCGCCGGTCGGTGCCCACCTCGCCGTGCTGGCGCAGGATGCGATACATGGTCGACTCCGACGCCAGATACACGCCCTCGTCGAGCAGGCTGTAGTAGGCGGTGGCCGGGGAGGCGTCGGCAAAGCGCTCGTTCAGCACCGCGCGGACCTGGTCGCGCTCGGCCGGCGATAACGCGGCCGGGTGCGGCTTGCGCGGCCGGGCGGGCCGCACCGGAGCCGGGCTCTGGCGGTGGTGGCGATACCAGGTCGCCTGCGACACCCCGGCCGCCGTGCAGGCGTTGCGCCGCCCCAGCAGCGGCACCAGTTCCTCGATCGCCTCGGCCTGGGCAGCCTGGAAGGTCTCGGTCACTGCTCGCCCCGGCCCGGCAGGGGCTCGCTGCTGGTGGCGAGCTGATCCAGCAGCGCGAAGAGCTTTCCCTGCACCTCGATCACCTGACGGGTCTGGCCAAGCTCGGCACGCAGCCGCTCGACCTCCGCCTGCAGCTTCTCGATCTCCTTGTCACGCGGGTCGGCCTTCGGCCGTCCGACCGGACGTGCCAGCGCCTGCTCCGCACCGTGATCCCGCGCGGTGCGCCAGCTGGAGATCAGCGACGAGTACAGGCCCTCCCGGCGCAGCAACGCGCCCTTGCCCGCCTTGTCCAGACGGTCGTACTCCTCCAGGATCCGGGCCTTGTAAGCGGCGGAGTAGGAACGCGGACGCCCTCGTTCACGCACCTGAGGATCAGGAACCTCCGGATCCGGCTTGCTTGCTCCCACGAAGGGATGTCTCCTTCCCCACCCTCAGCACAGAGTTTCATGCCTATTTGCTACCTCTGTCCATTTTGGCAGGGAGGGCATTGCGTCATCGCCGGTCGCGAGTCCGTTCACGCCTTGAGGTACTGGATCTTCTTACGCCGGGCGGGCGGCTTCCACCTCAGCCAGTCATGGCCTTGTCGCCGACACGGCGATCACCCCGTAGCCGGAGCGCCCTCGCCGCAGACTGCTTGGTTCTCCATGCCGTGCTAAGACCATCACCTTGTCGATGGGCCGGCCACTTACCACGAGCTGTCATACCGGTAGCTGTACCAATACCCTTCGAGATGGCTGTAGCGGTCGCCGCCATCGGCATTCTCGTCTGGCTCGCCAGAGGTAAGCCAGACGAAGCCCTTGTCGTCCTGTCCGAACAGGTCCTGGACTATCAGTCGGGCGCTGCCGGGAATCTGTTCCCCTGTCAAGAGATCGTCGTATCGCTTCCCATCGCATACGTAGTACAGGCCAACCCATTGGCAGGGCTCTTTGCGACCAGGGTTCTCATCCACCGCTGTGGCGTAGGCTCTCAGGCTCGCTTCGGAAGATGTATAGCGGATCCAGAACGGCGCATTGGTGATGAGGGCGGCCCCAACGGCTATGGCGATGTACCACGGCACGAGCGCCCTGTTGAGTGAGCCGACTGGCGCCTCTGCCTTGTGGTCGGCCCATGTGATCCGGATCGTCCAGTAGAGGATCAGGCCGAAGCCGATGGGGATCCCGAACTTGAACGTCTCGATCCCGTACCAGGAGGGAAAGCTGGCCCATATCAAGAGGAAGATGGCTGCGGCCGAGAAGACGCTCAGAAACGGCAATCCAGGCGGCTTGTTGAACACGGCGTCACATAGCGGTATCCGAAGACGCCGGAAAGCAAGAGCATTGGCATCGTGCGGCGGTGCGGGGTTGGGCCGGCGAGTTCGGTTGGTGCGGCGCGGGAGGTACTACGGCGACGCCAGGCGCGGCGCGTCGCGCAAGAACGGCCCCAGGCCGCATGCACGGCGCGGCAGCGCTTGCGCGGCGCCTACGGCGGCGCGCCGCGCCGCCGCTTGATACTACGAGAGCCATTCGGCAATGCTTCGGTCGAACGCCGAAGCCTCGTGAGCCTCGGCGATGAGTTCTACGAGGTCGGCCACGAGCTCAGGGCTTGCTGCGATCGTCGCGCGGGCGCCCAGGCTGTGCGGGCTGCCGTCGAGATCGATCACCGCTGCTCCGGCCTCTCGGGCGATGATGACTCCTGCCACGGTGTCCCATGGATTGTTGCTGAGCATGATGTTGGCGTCGATCCTGCCGTCCGCTACCCAGGCGAGATCGATCGCGGCTGAGCCGAACATCCGGATGCGCTGAACGCGAGCAGCGAGTTCTTGGGTCAGGGCGAGCCGGGGTCGGTTGCGATCATCGGCGTTCTCTCCCTCGGCGTAGTCGCGATCGCACTATCGCGGTACGCAACTCGCGGGCGTTGCTCACCCGAATTTCGGATCCGTTGACGACAGCGCCGGACCCTTCGGCCGCCGAGTAGCGGAGGTTGAGGAACGGCAGGTCAATGACGCCGATTGCGGGTGTGTCCTGGTCGACCAGGCCCAGAGAGACGCCGCAGAGCGGGACGCCGTGCAGGAAGTTGGCCGTTCCGTCCACGGGATCCAGCGCCCACATCAAACCGTCGCCCAACTGGCTGACGCCTTCCTCTTCGCCTAGAAATCCGATCTCGGGCGTCTCACGAGCCAGGAACTCCCGTACGGCATGCTCTGCGGCGCAGTCCACCTCGGTAGCCATGTCCCGGTCGCCCTTGGCCGTGACGATGCCGGAGCCTTCGTACGGATGATCTCACTGGCGATCGACACGGCGTGCTCAGCAATGGGGAGCAGGGTCCGGTCGTCGATGGTCATACAGATTTGCTCCGCTCCCACATATCGCTGAACACCTGGTCGAACACAGAAAGCCCTCAAAGGCGATGTTGTCCCTGATCGCAAACGTAGCTGGATCGACTCCGCGTGCCTGCGGAGGTACGGCTGAACTACGCGCAGCGCCCGGTCCCACGATGAGCAAGTTGAATCGGATCGTCTCGTCGTAGACGTGGAGTTCAAGGCGCTGGGCGGACGGGAGGTCGAGCCGATCGCACAGCCTGACCAGCATGCTGATGTTGAGCGCCGTAGAGGTCGTCAAGAGCCTGTCGGCGAGTCCGTTCGCGCCTTGAGGTGCTGGATCGTCTTACTGCACGGGCACGCGGCTTACCCAAGCGAGCACTCGCCCCGCCCGGTCGGGGTGCTCGAGGGGCGGCAGCCCCTCGACAGGGGGCGAAGCGCCGGGAGGAACAGCCCGAGCCGAAGGCGAGGACCGTTGGGGGCGGGCTCCAACGGTCAACCCGGTAAACGGGCAACGGGCGGGCGCGAAGGCGAGCGAAGCGAAGCAGCTTGTCGGGGGTCGAAGGGGGCAGAGCCCTCTAGGAAACGCTGCCTGAAGTCGCAAGGCGCGTAGCGCCCGGAACGAGAGCCCGAGCAGTTGGAGCGGGTGACGGGAATCGAACCCGCGCTGTCAGCTTGGGAATCGCAGGGATCTTGGCTTGTAGGGGCGCTGACCTGGAGCTGAGACCGGTCGTGAGTGACCGTGGTTGACCCCTCGTTACCGCCCTTAATGGCACGCTAATGGCACGGCGATCACCCCGCGACCTGGTGTTTCTCGCGCGACGCGCGCACGCCGGCCGCCTGATCATCCCGTCTGCCGTCGACCCGCCCGAAGGGGAAGCGGGCCAGGGCCACGGGGACAAGGTGGAGCGCCCCACTGGACGAACGACCTTGGCCCCGTGGCCCTGGTCTGCTCGGCTTGTCCCGGGTCGATGGCGGGCGGGATGATCAGGCTTCTACCTCGGCCACCAACGGCGAGAACAGCCGGTGCGACGATCATCCCGGAGTCGGAGTGCCCCCGCCGGAGGCTTGATTGTTTGTGGTCACACCGTAGAGATGCTGACGCACCGTGAGGTCGTTCTCCAAGATGTGGTCGATGGTCTCCCAGTAAGCCGAGAGCCATGAATGTGCGAGGGCTTCGTCTCGGGTCAGTTTGCGTCCGTAGAACGGTTGATCGGGTGCGACTGCAGCTCCGGTCACCAAGGTGCAGGCTGGGACGGGTGAGTTTTCGACTGGTCCGACTCGGCATCCGAAGGTGACCCGGTTGGGGCCGGGGTGGCTGACCGGTTCATCAGGGTCCCAGGCGTCATCGAGGATGACGTCTATCCATGCTTCGTGGATTCCGTCATGGTGGTAGCAGGACGCGTAGTAGATCGCGTAAGCGCCGTCATCGTTGTTGATGAAGCCGGTCACGCGTTCGAAGGGGGTTTGGCAGCAGTCGCAGATGCCGGTCTTTAAGTTTCGGTCCGGATCGATTTGGAGTCTCACGCTCGCATTATGGGGTGTGGCGGCGGCGTGGCCCACGTGTGACGGGTCGAATGGGTACGGCGCGCGGGTGTGCGGCGGGCGGCCCGGTCCCGCCGCCGTCCGGGACCGGCCCCCAGGCCGCACGCCCGGACGGCGGGCGGGCGGAGGGCCGTGCGGCGGCGCGCCGCGCCGCCGCCTTGAAGGTCAAGCTCGCAGAGTATTCGGCAACCTGGATCGACCAGCGCCCCGGACTTCGACCGAGGACGATCGACCTCTATCGCTGGCTGCTCAAGAAGCACATCACGCCGTATCTCGGCAACATCTCCCTCGGCAAGCTCTCCACCGCAATGATTCGGCAGTGGCGGGCGGACCTGCTCGGCAAGGGCGTCTCGGTGAGCATGGCGGCCAAGGCGTATCGCCTCCTCCGCGCCGTACTCATGACAGCGGCCGAGGACGACGGGATCATCTCTCGCAACCCGTGCAGGATCCGCGGGGCCGGCGACGAGCACGCCGAAGAGCGACCGGCTCTCTCCGTCGGGCAGGTCTTCGAGCTGGCGGACAAGGTTGGGCGCCGCCCCGTGGGCAGCATCCGGGCGCTCAAGAGAGGCGAAGGACACCGCATCCGCTTCCAGCGGCATGGTGAGATGCGGACCTACCCGGAAGTCTTCCCGACAAGAGCAGAAGCCGAGCGGGCGCTGTGGCGGATGATCGACACCGGGCAGGCCGACTGCACGCATGATCGCCGCTACCGTGCCTTCGTGCTCCTGGCCACCTTCGCGAGCCTGCGATGGGGCGAGATCACCGCACTGACCCGATTGGACCTCGAACTCAACGCGGGTACGGTCCGCGTGCGTCTGGCCTATGTGGAACGCTCCACAGGCGAGCTGGTTCTTGGTCCGCCCAAGTCCAAGGCCAGCAAGCGCATCGTCGGCATCCCACAAGCGATCGTCCCGGCCCTGAGAGAACACCTGCGGCTCTGCGTGAAGCCCGAAGCCGGAGCGCTGATCTTCACCGGGATCAAGGGCGGCCCGATGCGCCGGAGCGGGTTCAACAAGCTCTCCGGCTGGATGGAGGCCGTGCGGGCGATCGGCGTCCCGGGGCTGCACTTCCATGATCTCCGTCACACGGGAAACATGATCGCGGCGGACTCGGGCGCAGGCCTCAAGGACCTCATGGCGCGCATGGGACACGACAACGTCCGCGCCGCGATGATCTATCAGCACGCCGTCCGTGGAGCCGACAAGCTGATCACCGACGCCATCGACAAGCACCTCATCGGGCACGAACGGGCACGCGACAACGACGAAGATGACCCGCCTGGCCTGCTGGTTCCCGCCGGGTGACCACGAGCCCTAATGGCACGCTAATGGCACGCAGAGATCAACAGCCCTAGGAAACAACAGAGCCCAGGCATCGAATCCATCGGTCCACCTGGGCTATCCCTATGAGAGCGGGTGACGGGAATCGAACCCGCGCTGTCAGCTTGGGAACTGCATCGATCGCGATCCCTGTAGCAGGGGATTGCTGGTCGCCGGGGGAGTCGGTGAGGTCGTGAGTGACCGTGGTTGACCGCTCGTCACCTTGGTTAATGGCCCGCTAATGGCCCGACGATCAGCCGCTGACCCGGAGCTAGAGTACCCCGCCGGAGGGACTTCCTCAGGGATGATGAGTACTATGCCCGACCTGTTGTGGGATGACGTGAAGTCCCTCTTCGACCCCGATATCAACGGAACGTTGCCTGACGTGGTCGTAGAAGGAACGACTGTCGAGGACTGGCAGGCGCTGCTTGATCTCGTTCAGTCGCAGGGCTGGCAGTACGCCTACGCGCTGAGTGGCGAGCCGATGGAGCTTACTTCGGCTGCTGACATGGTCGCCGCTGCATCCGCCGACGCCACGCCTGAGTTGAGAGTCTGGCCGATCCCTGAGGTCCTCATGATTTTCCGGGTGTATCAGGCTGAGTCGATTGACTTCGATGTTGACCTCAGAGAGCTGCAAGGGCAGGAGCGATTGGATGTCCTGGTGGTTGTCCTCCGCCTGATCGGACAGAGCCTCGGGGAGTCTGTGCTAATGACTCCGGAGGGTTCCCCTGGTCATCCGGATCTCGGATTCGATGTCGAGGCTGGCCGGGTGGTACTGATGGTCGACCCGATTGATCCGGGGGTTGGTGATTGCTGAAACTGATTGCTGAAACTACGGAGTAAAAGATCCAGCTCGGGCCGTTCCAGATCGTTCAGTGCAGGTCAGAGGCCATGCGTGGTCCAGTCTGAACGGCTCTGAACGACCTCGTATTGCAACCCAGACTGCAACCCTGGCGGCGCCTCGCTGCTCTCTCGCGGTTTTGCGATTACGAGTAGATTGCCCAACATGTCGGACTCCTCGTTTCGCTCGATGCGCATGGCGCGCCTCGTCCGTCCTCCCGGCACTCCCGGTATCCGGGAATGGGCCGACTCCAACGGCCACAGGATCGGCGGGACTGGCATGATCCCCTCTCACGTTCGCGAGGCCTATTTGGCCGCGAATCCCGAGGTGATCGAGGTCGTCCGTGTCTTCGCACAAGACTCGGGGGTTGGCCCGGATGTATATGACTGGCCTGATGACGGACCGCTCGGCCCGGTCTACGCCATCACCTTCGTCCGCGGTCTCGACGAGCGGGAGGTTCTCCACCGCCTTGGCGCCGAAGAGCAGGACATCCGGCTCATCTCCGATGAAGAGGTCGCCGAACATCAGGGAGCAGAGAATCCTGAAGAGATCATCACGGTTGCTCGTCTCGGGGATTGGGTCGTCACCGAGTGCAAAGGGCGTCGTGCGAGCCAAGCCGAACACGTCAAAGTCCTATCCATCGGCGGAGGCGAGGCCGTCGCCGTGCAACGCGACCGTGGCGTACACGACCGATTCATCTACACAGTGGGCGGACAAGTGGTGACCAGCTTCGCGCCATCTCGCCCCTTCGATCGTCAGGGCAGCGACCCGGACAAGTTGAATGGTTACCTTCGTATGGTGGGCATCGACCCTGCCAGGAACGACATAGTCGACAATGCCGTGCCCGCGGCTCTGGCTCTCGCAAGCAGGATTAGCGGCGTGGTGATCATCGATATCAGTGGTGATGACCTCCCTTCGCGCCTTGCCGGCAGGCTCAGCGGTGTGAAGGTCCTCAATCGCGAATCTTCCAGACTGGGGGCTGTTGTCTACGATCCGTGATGGAGCCCGGCCCCACCGGCCCAGACAGCACGGAGAGTTCCACGTCATCCGGTGGGCCAGGGCTGAGGCACGAAGCCCTGGCCCTTCGATCGCCCCCGACCGTGTATGGCGACCAGCCATGCAGTGGCGATCGTAGGGCTGTATCTGTGCGGCGGCGTGGCAACCCCGGTCGGAGCGATCGGTTAGTACGGCGCGGCGAGCGTGCGGCGCCCGGCCCGGTGTCCCGCCGCCGTCCGGGACCGGCCCCCAGGCCGCACGCCCGGACGGCGGGCGGGCGGAGGGCCGGAGGTACGGTGGCGCGCCGCGCCGCCGCTTGATACCTACAAGAGCTATTCGGCAACGTTCCGGTCGAGCACCATGTCCTGTCTCGCTTGATGGTTGACACTCTGGCCTCGCTTGATGCTTGACACCTTGATCGTTATCTGTGCCTGCTCGTGGCGTTATCGGCGCTTCGGGGGAGGCTCGGGTGGCATTGGTGGAGTTGAGTGTCGTGGAGCAGCGCTATCACGCGGTGATCGAGGTGTTGTCGGGCGCGAAGGTCACCGATGTGGCCGGACGGTATGGGGTGTCGCGGCAGTCGGTGCATGCCTGGGTGCGGCGGTATCAGGACGGTGGCCTGGCGGGGCTGGCCGATCGGTCGCATGCACCGAAGGCGCATCCGATGCAGACGTCGGCTGCGATCGAGGCGCTGATCTGTGAGCTGCGGCGGGCCCATCCGCGGTGGGGGCCGCGTACCCTGTTGTGGGAGCTGGGCCGGCGCGGGGTGGAGCCGTTGCCGTCGCGGGCGAGCATCTACCGGGTGTTGGTGCGTAACGGGCTGGTCGAGCCGGTCACCCGCCGGCGCAGGCGCGAGGATTACCGCCGCTGGGAGCGTCCGGGGCCGATGCAGTTGTGGCAGATGGACATCATGGGCGGGCTGCTGCTGGCCGACGGCAGCGAGGCCCAGCTGATCACTGGCGTGGACGATCATTCCCGGTTCTGCGTGATCGCCTCGGTGGTGACCCGGCCGACCGGGCGGCTGGTGTGCGCGGCGTTCGCCGCGGCGATGCGCGCCTATGGGGTGCCGCTGGAGGTGCTGACCGACAACGGCAAGCAGTTCACCGGCCGGTTCGGCGGGCCGAAGGCAGGCGAGGTGCTGTTCGAGCGTGTCTGCCGGGAGAACGGCATCAAACTGCGTCACACCGCACCACGCACCCCGACCACCACTGGCAAGATCGAGCGCTTCCATCAGAGCGTGCGCCGCGAGCTGCTGACCGAGGCGCTGCCGTTCGCCTCGATCGAGACCGCCCAGGCCGAACTGGACGCCTTCGCCGAGCATTACAACACCGCCCGCCCTCACCAGGCGCTGGACATGGCCTTCCCCGCCGACCGGTTCTTCATCGAGCGCAGCGACGGACAACGCCGGGCCGAGCGGGAACTGCCACTGCACCTGCCCGCCGGCCTGACCACGGTGCCCGCCCCCGCTGCCGGCGTTGCTCCCGCGGCCCCTCCCGCGACCGCACCGCCGGATCTCCCGGCCCCGGCCATCCATCACTTCGATCAACCCGAACGGCCCGAGCCCGTCCTGATGAGCACGGTCGATCCGCTATCGCGCCAGGCGATCGAGGTCGATCGGGTCGTTCCTGCCTCAGGCAACCTGTCGATCGGTGGCCAGCAGCTCTGGCTCGGCCCCGATCGGGCGGGCATGCCGATCACCGTGTGGATCAGCACTCAGCGGCTGCACGTGTTCACCGGCAGCGGTGGCCGGCTCAAGAGCGTGGCCTCCCGGCTGACCGTCAAGGACCTGGCCGCGCTGCTCGCTTCGGGACAAGCCCGCCCAGCACCGGACGAGCCCGTCGCCGAGCCCGCGATTGCGGCGAGCGCCGTCGAGGTGGATCGGCAGGTCAGCTCGATCGGCACCATCAGCCTGGCCGGGCGGGCCCTGTGCATCGGCGCCCACCTGGCCGGCCGCCGCGTCATCGTGCGCTTGGACGGCATCACGGCCCGCGTCATGGACGAGGAACGCCTGCTGCTGCGCGCCGTACCCTGCCCACTCCCGCTCGCCGAGTGTGTCACCCTGCGCAACGCCCGCCCCGCCGGACCACCACCCGGCGCTCCGACCGAGCCCGTCACCGTCCAGCGGGTGGTCTGCAGCCGCGGGCACTTCCAGGTGGTCGGGCAGAAGGTCCAGGTCGGCCGGGTTCACGCCCGCAAGATCCTGGACGTGACCGTGGACGACACCCACATCACCGTGCGCGACAACGGCGAACCCATCCGCGTCGTGCCCCGAACCACCACCCAGGAGATCACCCGGATCAAGTCCCAAGCGCATACTAAGAAGCGAAAGATCGGCTAGGAGTGTCAAGCATCATCCGATGCCAAAGCGTCAAGCATCAAGTGAGACCAGACATCCGGTCGAGCACCACTGCCTTGCGGGTCTCGGCGATGAGTTCCACGAGGTCGGCTACAAGCTTGGGGCTTGCGGCGATGGTCGCTTGGGCGGTCATGCTGTGCGGACTGCCGTCGAGATCGATCACCGTTGCTCCCGCTTCTCGGGCAATGATGACGCCTGCTGCGGTGTCCCACGGGTTGTTACTGAGCATGATGGTGGCGTCGATCCTGCCGTGCGCCACCCACGCGAGATCGATCGCGGCTGAGCCGAACATCCGGATGCGCTGGACACGAGCGGCGAGTTCTTGGGTCAGGGCAAGCCGCGGCCGGTTGCGCTCGTCAGCGTTCTCCCCCACGGCGTAGTCGCCGATCGCCACGATCGCACTCTGCAACTCGCGGGCATCGCTCACCTGAATCGCGGATCCGTTGGCGACAGCGCCGGACTCTTCAGCCGCCGAGTAGCGGAGGTTGAGGAACGGCAGGTCGATCACACCGAGTGTGGGCGTGTCCTTGTCGATCAGCCCCAGGGAGGCACCGCAGAGCGGGATGCCGTGTAGAAAATTGGCCGTTCCGTCTACGGGGTCCAGCGCCCACATCAGGCCGTCGCCCAGGTGACTGACGCCTTCCTCCTCGCCCAGGAATCCGATTTCAGGCGTCTCGCGAGACAGGAATTCCCTTACGGCATCTTCTACGGCGTAGTCCACCTCTGTCGCCATGTCCCGGTCGCCCTTGGCCGTGATGACGCCGGGAGCCTTGGTGCGGATGATCTGGCTGGCGATCGACACGGCACGTTCAGCGATGGGGAGAACAGTCCTGGCGTCGATGGTCATACGGGTTTGCTCCGCTCCCACATATCTCTGAACACCTGGTCGAAGATGGGGAACAGCCCCTCTGCGGCGGTGTTGTCTTTGATCACAAAGGTAGGTGAATCGACTCCGCGCGCCTGTGGAAGATACGGCTGCACCACGCACAACCCTCGGTCCACGATGATCAGGTTGAATCGGATCGTCTCGTCGTAGACGTGGAGTTCAAGGCGTTGGGCCGACGTGGTGTCGAGCCGATCGCGCAGCCTGGTCAGCATGCTGATGTTGAGCGCCGTTAGGGTCGTCAGGGTGCTGTCGGTGTAGCCCTCTTCTGCTTCGCGGGCGCGGATCGACTGGCCCTTCGGGTCGAGGAAGAGGCAGCGGATGCGCGTGCCTGAGTCGAGCAGACGCTTGAGCTGATGATCGGGATAGCTCTGGCAGAGGATGTTGAGCGACAGGCCTGCTGCGTTGATCTCCTTCGCGTCGTCGAACATCGATGATGCCGGGTATGCGGAGGAGAAGGCCGAGCGGCTACTGAAGACCGCGGTTACATCGGCCATCTGCGGCATGGCGCAGGCGACGATGTCGGGGCCGGCGCTTCTGGCTGGCTCCGGATCTGTTCTCTGTGCGGGGATCTCGACGGCGGTCGTGGTGAACAGCTCATGTACCGACCTGCCCGGGAACATCGCCTCCAAGACGCGGCAGTGGCCTGAGTACGGCAAACCCTTGAGCTCCCCGTTCAGCCATCGGTGGAGCTGTGCCCGGCTCGGCCAACCGCCCTGCAACGACGGGTCCACCTTCTTGGCCGCCTTGTCGTACTCCTTACAGAACGTGCTGTAGGTCTGCCAATGGCGTTGCGTCAGGAGAGTCTTCAACAGGATCGGCTGGTCAGTCATGATCCGCGCCTCGGGCTGGGGTGCCATATAGGCCCAGGTTAGCGACAGAGACGGGCTCGGACGAGACTAAGAGGAGACGAAAAGAGACGAGTCGATTACAGACGGTACTCACGAGCGATCGAGACGTGACAAGTCCTCGGGCAATCCTCGTTGCATGACTGCGCCGTGTAACTCCTGCTCAGGGCGAGGCTGGAAGTACATCAGCCTCCGCCGGGCCGTGGTGGTGGCCGAGAACAACTCAGGCGATACCGCTCCTGATGACCGACACCGCGATGACTGCTGGCGGTGCAGCGGGACCGGACGGGCGGGTGCGCTGCTGTGAACGTCTACGTCGGCTGCTCTGCGCCTCACGTGGGTCCACCTCGGCCAAACTGCATGCGCCTGGTCTGGCGGGAGGTGGTACGCGAGCAGGGTCCGCCGCGCGTGATCGAGTTCACCTGCGAGTGCGAGGACGTCATCTACGAACGGTGTCGTGAGGGTGGCCTTGTCTACATCCGTCGGACTACGCGTCTCGATGGAGTGGTGCAGCAGATTCACGAGACGTATCGCTGGCGGTCCAAGGAGGCGCAAGACGTCTGGATTGCTCTCCTCAACGGTGAGGCTCGATAGGCGGGCGCGGCGGATGGCGAGTTCAGGGATGCCATTGCGGCGCGTCTTGGCGCTGGTGGAGGGGCTGTCTGTGGCGCAGTCAGATGGTTCCTCCACCAGCTCGTACGCTTCCTGTAGCTGAGGGGAAGACAGGCTGTCCAACTCGAACTAGGCTTTACGACAAGTCGAGTTGTTGGGTGGTCGTCATGTCGTCCGAAGAGTTCGCGCCCCCGAAGTACGCCCAGATCGTGCAGACGATCAGGCAGAAGATCGCGGACGGGACCTATCCGCCCGGCTCTCTGCTGCCCTCCGAGACGCAACTCGTCCGCGAGTTCAGGGTGAGCCGGCCGACCGTCGTTCGCGCCCTCCAAGTTCTCCAGCTCCGTGGAGTCATCGAACGGGAGCACGGCAAGGGGTCCTTCGTGAAGGCCGCGCCACCAGGCGCCGCTCACCAGACTCCCCGTCCGGGCAGGGCCGTCCTCGACCGCGTGGAGGTGGACGAGAACTGCACTGTCATCGAGGCTGGATCGCTCGCAGCCAGCGCTGCGGTCGCGAAGCTTCTGGACGTGCCGGAGGGATCCGCGGTGGTGCGGCGTCGGGTTCTCTTTCGCGACGATGAGCGGCCGACCGACCTGTTCACCGTGTGGTGCCCGGCGCATCAGGCCGAAGAGACACAGCTCGGTGAAGCCCAGCCGCTCACCGTTGGCATCAGAGAGCATCTTCGGGCGAGCAAGGGTGTCAAGCTTCAGCACGTCGTCGAGCGGCTGAGCGCTCGACACCCTTCGTCAGACGAAGCCAAGCTCATGGAGGTCCGCAAGAACGCGCCCGTCCTCGGGGTGCTGGCCAGTGTCTTCAACGGAGGAGGACGGCCCGTGCTTGTCGTGGACCTCGTTCTACCCGGCGACCTCCATGAGCTAGAGGACTCCTACTCCCTCTAATTTATAGTCCGTTTCTGCGGCGTTCTTGTTCCTCTTTCCAGGCCCGGCTTCGCGCGATTCTCCGCATGAGGGCTTTCTCTTCCTTCTCGGTCAGCTTGTGTCTGGCTAGCTGCCGATTGCGTGCTTTGCTCTTGGCGACTTCGATCCACCGCGTCCCCCGCACGCCTGGTGGCAGCCCCATGGGCTCGTCGTCGGGCTCGCTCCTGATCGACATGTTGCGAGCGTGGTTGAGGTCGTACCGTAATTTCGAGATCTCGCACTCCTTGCACGGTCCCATATCGGCGCGACTGCCACATGGTCCCCGCACGAGCTTTGGAGATCACGTGGAGTTGATCGTCATTTGAACCGATCCATCCGCTATGCCGCAATGGCTTATGGATGGATTTGTCATAGCCTCATAAAAGATCTTGAAGAAATCCCGCTAACTCGTGTTGTCAAGCCCCTGACCTGCGGGTACTTTCATGACAACTCGACAAGACGAGTTAGCGACAAGACGACTAGCTAGGAGTAAGCCTCATGGCACTGCAAGGTCCCATCCCCGTCACGTTCGACATGGTCTTCCCGCACGGCTGCTACATCGTGGGGGACGTCGAGCCCGTCAAGGACTTCGACGCCTCGACCAACGGGCGCTTCGTCCAGACCCGCGACAAGCAGAGCGGAGAGCTCGTCTGGCAGGTCAGCGTCATGGACGCCGACCCGACACTCAAGGCGGCTCAGAAGACCGTCTCCGTCAAGATTCTCAGCCCGGTGCAGCCGGTTCCCCCGGCCCCGATGGCCGGACTGCCGTTCACGCCGGTCGAGTTCGACCACATGACCGCAACGCCGTACGTCAACCAGGCCGGAAGGCTGGCGTACTCGATCAAGGTGCGCGAGATGCGCGCTCCTCGCCCGACCGGTAAGCCCACGGCTGCCAAGGACGCGGCGTGATGGGGCGGCAGAAGGCCCGTCCGGTCAGCACAATCGCTCTCAAGGTCGGCCAGGGCGCTGACGTGCGGAACCATCCGTACCCGCAGCGGTCGCCGGTCCTGGGGCTCGTCTTCGGCGGTACGCAGGTGCTCGTCACCACGTCGGCCAACGATCACGTCACCCTCGACGACGTCGAGTTTGCTCGGACTCTGGCGCGAGAGGCCGCCATGTTCGCCGGAGCGGTGGAGCGCATGTTCCACGGCCTGCCGAACGGGCTGGGGGTGGCGGGTCAATGACGCTCAGCCCGTACACCTACGTCACCGTCTCCCTACGTCCCGATCAGCCGTCGCGGTTCAGCATCGCCTTCTGCTCGGCGGAGCTGCGGGCGCGCGCCTGGCTCGGAGAGAACGGCAGGCCCTGCTTCGACCTCGACACCTCAGACGCTGCGGTGACCGTCTCGACCTCGGGACCGGTGACCGACGACGACCTGACCGTTGCTCGCGAGATCTTCAACGCCGCCGCTCGCTATCTGGCTGACTGCGAGCGGCTGCACTCCGGCGAGTCAGGCAAGGCCACCGACGGCGAGGCGGCCTGATGCTCAGCGGGGCCGCAGGAAGCGGCAACTTCCGGCGGCCCCTCGGTCTTCCGCACACACGCGACATGCATGGAAGGACTTCACCCTAATGTTCAAGAGAATGCCCGGCGACGAGCCGCACCGCATCGTCTCGACCACCCCTGACACGGCGGTGGTCTTCAAACCGGCCGTGGTGCAGACCCCGGCCATCATCACTCTGGTCATCTTCATCGCCCGGTTCGTAGCCGGCCTCTTCCGTCTGGTCTGGCGGCATCCCGTCGCGCTGGCGGCGATCGCCGTTCCTACTGGGCTCTGCCT
The DNA here is from genome assembly GCF_024172165.1 of Nonomuraea thailandensis. GTDB lineage: Bacteria > Actinomycetota > Actinomycetes > Streptosporangiales > Streptosporangiaceae > Nonomuraea > Nonomuraea thailandensis. The sequence continues at coordinate 9,419,824 of NZ_JAMZEB010000002.1, forward strand.
CGTGTACGGCTGGCGCGTCGCGCTGCTGCTCGTCGTTCCCGCTCTCGTGGCCATGGGCGCCTGGGCGATCCTCGACAGGCCGACGTTCGCGCGGTGCATCGGCTGGCGGCTGGTCGCCTTCGCACGCTGGTTCTGGATCTATCGGCGGCACTGGCAACCGGTCATGACCGTCGCCGGGCTGGCTCGGCACATACGCGGACGAGAGTACGTTCCGCGGCTGGTCAAGGTCACCTCCGACTCCTGGGCCGATCGGCTCACCGTCCGCATGCTCGACGGCCAAGCGGTCAAGGACTGGTCCGACAGGATCGAGAACCTGTCCCACGGCTTCGGGTCGGAAAGTTGTCGGGTCGCGGTGGCCAGGGCCGGTCAGCTCGTGCTGACCTTCCCACGTCACGATCCGCTGGCCACGCCGATTGCAGCGCTACCGATCCCGGATACCCCGACTGTCGGGGCGGTCGAGATCGGCCGGCAAGAGGACGGCTCGCCGTGGCTCCTCCGGCTGCACGGGACTCATGTCCTCGTCGCCGGGGCCACGGGGGCGGGCAAGGGCTCGATCATCTGGTCAGCGATTCGTGGCCTCATGCCTGCCATGCATGCGGGCCTGGTCGAGATCTGGGCGCTCGACCCGAAGCTGATGGAGCTGTCGTACGGCAGGGCTCTCTTCGGCGGCCGGTACGCGGCTGATCCCGCTGACTGCGCTGACCTGCTCGACGAGGCCGTGAGTGTCATGCAGAAGCGTGCCGCTCGCTTCGCCGGGATTCAGCGATCACACACACCCACTCTCGACGACCCGTTCGTTCTGGTCGTGGTCGATGAGGTGGCCTTCCTGACCGCCTACCAGTCCGACAGGCAGCTCAGGCAGCGCATCTCGGCTGCTCTGGCCACGCTGACCACTCAGGGACGCGCGGTCGGCGTTGGCGTCCTGGCGGCTCTCCAGGACCCTCGCAAGGAGGTCATGAACATTCGCAACCTCTTCCCGGACAAGATCGCTCTACGGCTCGACGAATCGGAGCAGGTGGACATGGTGCTCGGTGACGGGGCTAGAGATCGCGGTGCGCTGGCCGATCGCATCTCTCCTCGTCCAGAGCGGGGAGCGGGCGTCGGGTACGTGCGGCTGGAGACCAGTCCTGATCCGATTCGCGTCCGGGCCGCGTACGTCTCCGACGATGACATCCGCGCGATGGTCGGTGAGGTCCGATGACACTGGCTCACTTTCTCGACGGCCTCCGCTGCGCCTCCTGCGGCGTGCTGAATGTCCTCTGGCTCGACGCGATGCGCGGCCTGGTCGAGTGCTCCGAGTGCGGACAGATCGCGCTCACGTTCCCCGAGGTTGGAGAGGAGGTTCGTTGATCGACCGCAAGACTCCGCGAGCCATCCGCATGGCTCAACCGCTCGCCCGCGACGTGGCCGAGGAGATCGCCAAGCTTCACGGCGTCTGCATCCGTCCCGTGGCGCTCAAGCGGCTCGACATGACGACCGGCAAGTCAGAGATCGTCGATGTCCCGTGCGGCTCGCCGCTGGATAGCAAGTGTCCTCCGTGCGCCAAGCGCAACCGGCAGCTTCGGATGGCGCAGTGCCGGGAGGGATGGCACCTCGATGAGGAGCCGATCATCACGCCCGACGAGGCGACCGATGGGCAGCGCTGGCTCGTCGAGTTCCGGGCCGACATGCAGGCCAAGCGCGACGAGGAGGAAAAGGCCGGCGGCGACACCTCCGACTTGGACGCTGTGCTCACCGGGCTCGACGTCGAGATCAACGAGGCCGGGATGCGCGGGAACGTGCTGGGCCGCACGGGCTCCAAGCGGGTCCGCTCGACCAAGCGCCGCCAGGACGCACCTGACCTGCCCAAGCGGAAGATGGCCAGCACGACCCTGGGCCGGACCTTTGAAGGGGCGGACGGCAAGACCTACCGGCCTTCTCTGTTCGTCACGCTCACCCTGCCGAGCTACGGCAAGATCATGAATGGCGCTCCCGTCGATCCGGACACGTACGACTACGTTCGGGCGGCTCGTGACGCGCTGCACTTCTCCAAGCTCGTGGACCGGTTCGTGCAGAACCTTCGCCGGGTCGCTGGCTACGACGTGCAGTACTTCGCCACGGTGGAGCCTCAGAAGCGACTCGCCCCGCACCTGCACATGGCCGTCCGGGGCACTCTGCCGCGCGCCGAGATGAAGCAGATCGCGGCGGCGACCTATCACCAGGTCTGGTGGCCTCAGGCCAATGAAGCCCGTTTCGAGGGTGACCACCTGCCCATCTGGAACGACGGCTACGTGGACCCCGACACGGGCGAGGTCCTGCCCACCTGGGACGAAGCTCTCGACCAGCTCGGCGACGAGCCCATGCACGTGATCCGCTTCGGCGATCAGGTGGACGTCAAGGGCGTGCTCGCCGGGTCGCCGGACGCCGATCAGTGCATCCGGTACCTGTCCAAGTACCTGACGAAGAGCCTCGGCGAGACCCTGGACGGTCAGGCTCAGCGGGAGCACGCGGCCCGCTTCGTCGATGCCCTGCGCTACGAGCCGTGCTCGCCGACCTGCCCGAACTGGCTGCGGTACGGCGTTCAGCCCAAGAACGCCAAGCCGGGGATGGTTCCCGGCCGCTGCCGGTCCAAGGCTCACAAGCCCGAACACCTCGGCTACGCCGGTCGCCGGGTCCTCGTCTCCCGGAAGTGGAGCAACAAGACGCTCGCCGAGCACAAGCAGGACCGCCGTACCTGGGTTCTGGAAGCGCTCGGCCAGGCCGACGAGCCCACCGACCCGCACCGCTACGTCTGGCAGCCGGTCAGGCCCGGCGATCCCGATGTCTCGCCGATCGGCGTACGGCTCCTTCGATCCATCGCCGAACGCCAGCGATGGCGTGCCCACCTGAGACGGCTCGAAGAACTTTCGGCAACTCCACAGGCAGCCTGAGAGGAGGAGATCTTGGACCAACTGTTCACCGTCCCGGAAGCGGCCGAACTGCTCAGCACCTCGGTTCGCTTCGTCCGCCGACTGATCGCCGAACGCCGCATCGAGTTCGTGAAGGTCGGAAGGCACGTCCGCATCCGAGAGTCCGCACTGATCGCCTTCGTCGTCGCCGGGACCGTCGCGCCCATGACGACCTTCGACGCAACCGGGAGGGCCGCCTGATGGCGAACAAGGACAACCACCGTCGTTTCGGCAACATCCGCAAGCGGGAGTCCGGGCGGTACCAGATCCGCTATCCCGCACCGGACGGCCGGATGCGCACGGGCACCGAGACCTACGAACGCAAGTCCGACGCTGAGCGTGCTCTGTCGCTCATCGAGGCGCAGATCATCAAGGGCGAATGGAACGATCCAGATCGTGGCAAGGTCAAGCTGCGCGACTACGCCGAAACTTGGATCGCCCAACGCCCCGGCCTGCGTCCCCGGACCGTCGATCTCTATCGCTGGCTGCTCAAGAAGCACATCACGCCACATCTCGGCAACGTCCCGATAGCCAAGATCAGCACTTCGGCCGTTCGGCAGTGGCGGGCTGATCTGCTCGGCAACGGAGTGTCGGTGAGCATGGCGGCCAAGGCGTACCGGCTGCTGCGAGCCGTGCTGATGACCGCCGCCGACGACCGCGTCATCCCGCACAACCCGTGCCGGATCCGCGGGGCAGGCGACGAGCACGCGCAAGAGCGTCCCGTGCTCACTGTCTCCCAGGTGTTCGAACTGGCCGACCGGGTCGGGCTACGTCCGATCGGCAATGTCCGCAAGATCAAGGACGGGGCATACCGGCTGCGCTTCCAACGGCACGGCGCGATGCGTACCCATCCGGAGATCTTCCACGCGCGTGCGGCGGCTGAGCGTGCACTGTGGAAGATGGCCATGGATGGAAAGGCCGACTCCACCCAGGACCGGAGGTTCCGTGCGATGGTGCTGCTGGCCACCTTCGCGAGCCTGCGTTGGGGTGAGGTCAGCGCACTACGCCGGATGGACGTCGATCTCAAGGCGCGTACGGTCCGCGTACGGGTCGCCTTCGTCGAGCGCTCCGCAAGCGGGCTGGTGCTGGGACCTCCCAAGTCCAAGGCCGGACGCCGGACGGTCGGCATCCCACAGAGCATCGTCCCCGTCCTGCAAGAGCACATGAACACCTACGTCCAGGACGAGCCGGGCGCCCTCATGTTCCCAGCGGCCAAGGGCGGCCCGATACGCCGCAGCGGCTTCAACACCCGCACACGATGGGTGGACGTCGTCTCGGAGATGGGCCTGCCGGGACTCCACTTCCACGATCTGCGGCACACGGGCAACATGCTGGCCGCCGAGTCCGGCGCGGGCCTCAAGGACCTCATGGCTCGCATGGGGCACGACAACGTACGGGCGGCCATGATCTACCAGCACGCGGTCAGAGGAGCCGACGAGGCGATCACCAACGCCATCGATCGGCAACTCGAAGCACGGGACGATGACGACGACGAGGGCACGGCGGGCGCGCTGGTCCCAGCAGGGTGATCAAGAGCTAATGGCCCGTTAATGGCCCGCGAAGATCGAACAAGTCCGGAAACAATCAAGGCCCGGGTCGGGATTCATGTCCCTACCTGGGCCTCACCAGTTGGAGCGGGTGACGGGAATCGAACCCGCGCTGTCAGCTTGGGAAGCTGATGTTCTGCCATTGAACTACACCCGCGTACACCCCGAAGGCTGCGCCCCCCACTGTAGCGGAAACTTGGCCCACAACAGCAATCCCAGCCCCACACTCTCAGGACCAGACCGGTAAGTTGCTCACCGTGTTGCTATCTGACCGTGACATCCTCGCTGCGATCGAAGCCGGCCGCCTGGGCATCGACCCGTTCGACCCCGAGATGATCCAGCCGTCCAGCATCGACGTCCGGCTCGACCGCTTCTTCCGGGTGTTCGAGAACCACCGGTACCCGCACATCGATCCGTCCGTCGAGCAGCCGGATCTCACGCGGTTGGTGGAGCCCCAGGGTGACGAGCCGTTCATCCTGCATCCGGGTGAGTTCGTGCTCGCCTCCACGTACGAGGTCGTCAGCCTGCCCGACGACCTGGCTTCGCGGCTGGAGGGCAAGAGCTCGCTGGGGAGGCTCGGGTTGCTGACGCATTCGACGGCCGGGTTCATCGATCCGGGGTTCACCGGGCATGTGACGCTGGAGTTGTCGAACGTGGCGACGTTGCCGATCAAGTTGTGGCCCGGGATGAAGATCGGGCAGTTGTGCGTCTTCAGGTTGAGCTCCCCCGCCGAGCACCCGTACGGGTCCAGCAAGTACGGGTCCCGTTACCAGGGGCAGCGCGGCCCCACCCCGTCCCGGTCGTTCCGGAACTTCCACCGTACGAAGATCTGAACAAGATGAACAACAGATGAACATCCAGATAACGTACGGGTGACTTCACCCGCCTCACCCCGCCCGAGTGAGGCGTAATGGGCGACCCCAAACAGGGCGCGAGCAGCGAAAAACCGCCTAAAACTACGCGGTTCTGCGGTGTCGCACAACATACGGCGGGTAGCCAGTAGGCGAAGGGGACATGAAGTTCGCATTTCGCCTGGTAAGCCATACCCTCTTCCACGGACCATCCCCGCACATCTGGAGAACGACGTGCGTCTGCGTCTCACGCCACGTGAGGACAGCTACTACGACCTGTTCGCCGACTCGGCGAACAACCTGGTCACGGCATCGCGTCTGCTGGTTGAGATCATCAGCGACGGCTCGGACAGGGAAGCCCTGGCCGAGAAGATGCGCGCCTGCGAGCACGCCGGTGACGAACGCACCCATGCGATCATGAACCGGCTCAATGAGAGCTTCATCACTCCGTTCGACCGCGAGGACATCTACCGGCTGGCCTCGAACCTCGACGACGTGATGGACGCCATGGAGGCCGCCTCCGACCTCATCGTCCTCTACCAGCTCGACCACCTCCCCAAGGACGTCGTCCGCCAGGTGGAGGTGCTGGAGCGGGCCGCCGAGCTGACCGCCGAGGCGATGCCGCGCCTGCGGTCGATGAAGAACCTCAACGAGTACTGGATCGAGGTCAACCGCCTGGAGAACCAGGGCGACCAGGTCTACAGGAGGCTGCTGGCCAAGCTGTTCAGCGGTGAGTACGACGCCCTCACCGTCATGAAGATGAAGGAGGTCGTCGACGCCCTCGAGGAGGCTGCCGACGCCTTCGAACACGTGGCCAACACCGTCGAGTCGATCGCGGTCAAGGAAAGCTAGGCCCAGGCAGTGGACCTCACGCTCGGCCTCGTCATCGCCGTGGTCGTCATCGCCCTGGTCTTCGACTACACCAACGGCTTCCACGACGCGGCGAACGCGATCGCCACCTCCGTCTCGACCCGGGCCCTGACCCCCAGGGCCGCGTTGTTCATGGCCGCCGCCATGAACTTCATCGGCGCCCACCTGGGCACCCAGGTCGCCCAGACGGTGGGCAAGGGCATCATCGACGCTCCGAACGGCTCACACGGCCTGGTCATCGTGGCCGCCGGGCTGATCGGCGCGATCACCTGGAACCTGGTCACCTGGTACTTCGGCCTGCCGTCCTCCTCCAGTCACGCGCTCATCGGCGGCCTGGTGGGCTCCGCGCTGGCCTCGGCCAGCGTGGTGCACTGGGACGGCGTCCTGGAGAAGGTGGTCATCCCGATGGTGCTGTCACCGCTGGTCGGGTTCTCCCTGGCCGCGTTGATCATGATCGCAATATATTGGATCTTCCGCAACAGCCAGCCGGGCCGCACCAACCGCGGCTTCCGCTACGCGCAGACCGTCTCGGCCGCCGCCATGGCGCTCGGGCACGGCCTGCAGGACGCGCAGAAGACGATGGGCGTGATCTTCCTGGCGCTCACCGTCGGCGGGTTCGCCCAGCCCACGGATCCCATCCCGCAGTGGGTCATCCTCGCCGCGGCGGGGGCGATCTCGCTCGGGACGTACGCGGGCGGCTGGCGCATCATGCGCACGCTGGGGCGGCGCATCATCGCGCTGGACCCGCCCCAGGGGTTCGCCGCGGAGTCGGCGGCGGCGACCGTCCTGTACGGGGCCGCCATCGGGTTCGGGGCGCCCATCTCCACCACGCACACGATCACCTCGGCGATCATGGGCGTGGGGGCCACCAAGCGGCTCAGCGCCGTACGGTGGGGCGTCGCGGGCAACATCGTGACCGCCTGGATCCTGACCATCCCGGCCGCCGCCCTGGTGGCTGCCGTGTCCTACTTCGTCCTCCACGCCATCGTCGAAGGGTGATCACGCGGGGGCGTACATCACGTCCACGTCCCACCGGTTGAACCCGAGGGACTCGTACAACCTGATCGCCGCCGTGTTGGTCTCGTCCACGTACAGCATCGCCTGGGCGAGACCACGCGAGCGCAGATGGCCCAGGCCGGCCAGCGTGAGCGAGCGGCCCAGGCCGGTGCCCTGCTGGGAGGGGTCCACGCCGACCACGTACACCTCCCCCAGCGGCTCGTGGCCGTGCTCGGAGGAGCCGTGGACCTTCGTCCAGTGGAAGCCCGCCAGCCGGTCGCCGCGCAGGGCCAGGATGAAGCCCTCGGCGTCGAACCAGGGCTCCTGCTCGCGCCGCAGCAGGTCGTCCATCGTCCACGCGCCCTGCTCGGGGTGGTGGGCGAAGGCGGCGGCGTTCACCTTGAGCCACGCCTCCTCGTCCTGCCCGGGCACGAACGCGCGCAGCGTCACCCCGTCCGGGAGCGTGTAGGGCGCCAGCGGGGCGAACAGGGAGCGGCGCATCTGCCAGAGCGAGCGGACCCGCTCGAAGCCGAACGCGGCGGCCAGCGCTCCGGCGCCCGCGTGGTCGCCGTGCGCCCACAGCCGCACGGCGCCCCCCGTCAGCTCCAGCACGGCTCGCAGCAGCCGCGCGCCGTGCCCCTGCCGGCGATGGGACGGGTGGATGACCAGCTCCACGCTCGGCCCCTCGACCTCGTCGGTGGGGTCCACGTGCGCGTAGCCGGCCAGCGCGCCGTCGTCCGCCCGCAGCAGCAACGACCGGGCGCGCGGGTCACCTCCGTAGCGGAGATGGAGCATCACATGCTCGTTGAGGGGGCGGACGCCGTCCGCCTCCGTGGCCTTCTCGACGACGTCCAGCACCTCGCTGACGTCGCGGTCGCCGAGCTGTTCCCTGATCTCCACGTACGCACCCACAGACCAGACTCTAGGCGTATCCATGGCGAACAGTGCCATCAGGTACTCCTATCAATCGTTACCTTTTGCGACATTTGTTGCATAGCGTCACGTCGTAACGTTCCTGTCATGACGTCACGCACCCTCCTCCGGCTGCTCTCGGCCGGAGCCGCGGCCGCGGCCGGGATCGCCCTCGCCGTGGCACCCGCCCTGGCCGCGACCGGCGCCCACGGCGACCGCGGCAACCATGGCAGGCAGACGGTCCCGGTCCGCCTGCTCAGCATCAACGACCTGCACGGCAACCTGGAGCCCCCGTCCGGCTCCTCCAGCCGCATCCTCGACCCCGACGGGGCCCTGGTCGACACGGACGGCACCCTGACCGGCATCGCCGGCGGCAGGTACTCGATCGCCGGTGGCGTCTCGTACCTGGCGACGCACATCAAGCAGGCGCAGAACAGGAACACGCTGCTCGTGGCGGCCGGCGACCTGATCGGCGCGTCCCCGCTGATCTCCGCCGCCTACCACGACGAGCCCACGCTGGAGGTGCTCGGCTCTCTCGGGCTGGACACCACGTCGGCGGGCAACCACGAGTTCGACGAGGGCTACGCCGAGTTGCAGCGCCTCATGAACGGCGGCTGCCACCCCGTGGACGGCTGCTCGCCCGCGGGCGAGTGGAAGGGCACCGGCTTCGACTTCCTCGCCGCCAACGTGCTCAAGGAAGGCACCGACAGGTACGCGCTGCCGCCCTACCACGTCAAGACGATCAACGGCGTGAAGGTCGGCTTCATCGGCCTGGTCACGGCGACCACGCCGACCATCGTGACCGCGGAGGGCATCAAGGGCCTGCAGTTCACCGAGGAGGTCGCCGCGGCGAACAGAGCTTCGGCCCACCTGGCGCGCAAGGGTGTCAAGGCGCAGGTCGTGCTGGTGCACGAGGGCGACTCGATCACGCCGAACCAGAGCCCGGACGCCTGTTCGGTGAACACCTCGAACGCGGGCTCGCGCATCGCCAGGGAGCTGAACCCGCAGATCGACCTGGTCATCAGCGGCCACTCCCACCAGGCGTACATCTGCAAGGCGACCGACCCCGCGGGCCAGGACCGCTACTACACGCAGGGGTCGTCGTTCGGCCGGGTGCTCACCCAGATCGACCTGCAGATCGACAAGCGCACCAAGGACGTGATCCGGTCCTCGGTGAAGGCGGACAACAAGGTCGTCACGCGGACGGTCACCCCTGACCCGCAGGTCGAGACCCAGGTCCAGACGTGGAAGGCACGCAGCGCCGAGGTCGCCGACCGCAAGCTCGGCGCCATCACGGCCGACATCTCCAACGTGGTCAACAACAGCTCGGCCGCGACGACGAAGCCCGAGACGCCGCTCGGCGACCTCATCGCCGACTCCCAGCTCGAAGCCGCCAAGGCGGCCGGAGCGGAGATCGCGCTGATGAACCCCGGCGGCATCCGCACGTCGCTGACGTACGCGCAGAAGGGCTCCGAGGGCGACGGCGTCGTCACCTACGGCGAGGCGTTCGAGGTCCAGCCGTTCAGCAACATCGTGCAGGTGCGGACGTACACGGGTGCGCAGCTCAAGGCCCTGCTGGAGCAGCAGGTCTGGACGCCCAACCCGGCCACGGGCGCGATCTCGCACCGGATCCTGCAGGTGTCGTCCTCGCTCACGTACACGTTCGACACGACCAAGCCGGTGGGCTCGCGCGTGTCCGACATCAAGCTGAACGGGACACCGGTCACGGACACGCAGTCCATCAAGATCGCCGCGAACAACTTCCTCATGGGCGGCGGTGACGGCTTCTCCGTGTTCACGCAGAGCAGTGACACGTGGAGCGGCCCGATCGACCTGGACGCGTTCACGGCCTACCTGAGCGCCCGCTCGCCCATCAGCCCGTCCCCCGCCGACCGGATCACTTTCGTCAAGTGATCCCCCCGGGGCCCGTCTCAGCCGGAGACGGGCCCTCCCTCTTCCAGGCCAGCCACTTGCGCGCGATCTCCGCCTCCAGGTCCACCCCGTGGTGGCGGGCCATGAGCAGCACGTGGCACACCACGTCGGCCAGCTCCGCCCGGAAGTCGGCGTCGAGCTCCGCCCCGGTGCGGCCCTTCGTCCTGGCCCTGCCGGTGAGCATCAGGAACGCCTGCGTCAGCTCACCGACCTCCTCCTGCAGCTTGAGCAGGAACCAGGTGTCGTCGCGCTCGATGCCCAGGTGATCGGCGTACCGCCGCGAGATGGACTCGATCTCCTCGGAGAGCTCGCGCAGGTGCATGCCGCCGAGTCTAGGCCTCCGGTCAGCCACGGTGCAGCGGCAGAACGGCGACGAACCGGGCGCCGGGCGCCTGGTCGGCGGCCGTCAGGGTGCCGCCGTGGGCCACGGCGATCTCCCTCGACAGCGGCAGGCCGAGGCCGCTGCCGCTCTTGTCCTTGGCCCTGGAGCTCTCCAGCCGGGTGAAGCGCTCGAAGACCCGCTCCCTGTCCTCCGGCGCGATCCCGTCGCCGTCGTCGGTGACCGTCACGACCACCTTGTCCCCCCGTACGGTCACCTCGACGTCGATCCTGGACGCGGTGTGGCGGGTGGCGTTGTCGAGCAGGTTCGTCAGGAGGCGGTCGAGCTGCACGGGCGAGCCGAGGACCGGGGCCGTCTCGCAGGCGTGCAGGAAGATCGGCGCCCGGCCGCCCTCGCGGCGGCGGATCTGCTCCTCGGCCACCAGGCACAGGTTCACCACCCGGCGCTGGGTGACGGCGCCCGCGTCGAGCTTGGCCAGCATCAGCAGCTCGTCGATGATGCCCGTGAGCCGGTCGGCGGCGGCCAGCGCCCGCGCCCCCGTGGCGGGCCAGTCCGTCTCGTCGGGGTAGTCGTTGGCCACCTCAAGCTGGGCGCGCAGGGCGGAGATGGGGCTGCGCAGCTCGTGCGAGGCGTCGGCGACGAAGCGGCGCTGGGTCTCGGCCGAGCGCTCCAGGCGGTCGAGCGTGTGGTTGGTGGTGGCGGCCAGGTCGGCGATCTCGTCGCCTGTGGGGGGCACGGGGACGCGCCGGCTCAGGTCCTGGCCCGTGATCTCGGCCAGCTCCGCGCGCACGCGCTCGACCGGCCGCAGCGCGCAGGTGACCGCGGCCCAGGTGAGCAGCGCGATGACGACCAGGACGAGCGGCGTGCCGGCGAACACCATCAGGTGGATCCACATGAGCGCCCTGTCCACGTCGGCCAGGGAGGAGGCGCCCTGCACCGTGACGGGCCCCCGCGGCGAGCGCACCGTGATGGCCATCAGCAGGTGGTTGCTCCTGGGCTCCTCCGGGTGGCGCGCCAGCTCCAGCTCGGTGGTGTGGACGGTCTCCTGCCTGACCGGCCTGAACGCGGTGACCCGCGCATCCTGGGGGAAGGACGTGCTGCTCGCGAGCACCTCGCCGGTCCCGGAGAGCACGCGCAGGAGCTGGACGCGGGCGGGCGTCCGCAGGTCCCTGGGCAGCCTTCCGGTACGCGCGTCGCTCGCCACCCGCCGCACGGCCAGCTCCACCCGGTTGTGGACGGTGTCGTGGAGATTGTCCGGCACGGTCGCCAGCGTGAGTGCCGAGGCGCCGACGATGACGACCGCTGCCACCAGGGTCGCGGCCGTGGTCATCCGCGCCCGGATCGAGCGCGGAAGGAGCCGTCGTGACAATCCCACACCCCCATCCCGCAGTTACTGTGTGTGACATTTACCCGTGGATGGCGTACGCAACATGATCGACGCATACTCTCCGTACATGTTTCGCTCCCGGCGATTCCGCTGAGGGCGTGCGTGCCTTCCGGCCGTACGCTTCCGCGGGCAGGCTGGGGTGCCATGAGAGTTCTGGTGCTGGGTGGTACGGGTTTCGTGGGCCGGGTCGTCCTCGACGAGGCGCTGGCGATGGGCTGGGAGGTGACGGCGTTCAACCGGGGCAGCCACGAGCCGCCCGCGGGGGTGACGGCGTTGCGCGGTGACCGCACGGCGCCCGGCGGGCTGGCGGCGCTGGAGCGCGGCGAGTGGGACGTCGTGATCGACACGTGGTCGTGGGCGCCCTCGGCCGTCAGGGACTCCGCCGCGCTGCTGGCCGGTCGGGCCGGCTCCTACGTGTACGTCTCCAGCAGGTCGCTCTACGCCGAGCCGGTGCCGTTCGGGGCCGACGAGAGCGCGCCCCTGGTGGCGGCCTCGGCCGACGACGGTGACGGCCCCTACGCGCGCAACAAGGCGGGCGGCGAGCTGGGAGCGGTGGCCGCGTTCGGCGACCGGGCGCTGCTGGCCAGGGCGGGGCTGATCATCGGGCCGCAGGAGAACGTGGGGCGGCTGCCCTGGTGGCTCAACAGGATCGCGCGGGGCGGCCCCGTGGTCGCGCCCGCTCCGGCGGATCGGGGCCTGCAGTACATCGACGTCCGCGACCTGGCCGTCTGGTGCCTGGAGGCGGGGGCGCGGGGCGTGGGCGGGGCGTTCAACGTGGTGTGCCCGCCCGGGGCCACGACGATGGGCGAGCTGCTGGAGACCTGCGTGAAGGTGACCGGCTCCGATGCCGAGCTGCGCTGGATCGAGGAGGAGCGGCTGCTGGCGGCCGGGGTGGAGCCGTGGACCGGGCTGCCGTTCTGGCTGGTGGGCGACGACTACGACTTCATGCACGGAGGTGACGTCGGCAAGGCGGTGGCGGCGGGGCTGCGCTTCCGCCCGGTGGCGGAGACGGTGGCCGACACGTGGGCCTGGCTGCGCGGGCTCGGCGGGCAGGCGCCCCAGCGGGCGGACCGGCCGCTCAAGGGCCTCGATCCGGCGTTGGAGGCGCGGATCCTGGCGTCATGACCTCGCCGGCTCGCGGTGGTCGCGGCGGGTGCGGACGAGGTCGTACAGGGCCGCCGCCAGGGCGATGCAGACCGACGACACGACCACGACCAGCCCGTGCCGGAAGGCCGTCGGCCACCCCTCGCCCAGCGACCCGAAGAACGTCGTCCCGGCCGCCGCGATGCCGATGGCCGACCCGAGACGCTGCCCCGTCTGCAGCACCCCGGCGGCGCTCCCGCCGCCCGAGGGCGGCACCTCCGACAGCGTGATGGCCTGGTTGGGCGAGATGACCAGCCCGCTGCCCATGCCCGCGACCAGCAGCGGCAGCGCGGTCGCCAGGCCCGCCCCCGCGCCGGGCACCAGCGCGGTGGCGCCCATGGTGGCCAGCAGCCCGACGATCACCATGGTCAGCCCGATGGCGACCAGCCGCCGCCCCATCCGGGACACCAGGTGCCCGCCGACCATGGCGGCCGAGGCCGAGCCGAGCGCGAACGGTGTGATCGCCAGCCCGGCCAGCAGCGCGCTGTAGCCGTGGCCGCTCTGCAGGTACAGCGTGAAGATGAAGAAGATGCCGGTGAAGCCGGCGAAGTAGAACAGCGCGATGGCCGAGCCCAGGCTGTACGAGCGTTTGCGGAAGAGCTCCAGGTTCACCAGCGGCTCGCGCCGGTAGAAGCGCTCCCAGGTCACGAACCCGGCCAGCACCACCAGCGAGGCCGGCACGAGCAGCCACTTGACCGGCCCCTCCCACTGGTGCCGCTGGATGAACGGCAGCAGCAGCCCGGCCACGCCGATCCCGAGCAGCAGCACGCCCACCGGGTCCATGCTCTCCGGCCGCGTGTGCACCAGTTGCGGGCGCGGCAGCAGCCGCCAGGCCAGCGGGAGCAGCACGAGCCCGATCGGCAGGTTCACCAGGAACACCCACCGCCAGCCGTGGTCGGCCCCGAACACGGTCACCAGCGCGCCGCCGATCAGCGGCCCGGCGGCCGTGGACACGCCGATGGTGGCGCCGAGCGCGCCGAAGGCGCGGCCCCGCTCGTACCCGTGGAACATCTGCTGGATCAGCCCCGAGACCTGCGGGTTCAGCATCCCGGCCGCCATGCCCTGCACGAGGCGGGCCGCGATCAGCACGTTCATGCTCCAGGCGAAGCCGCAGAACGCGCTGGAGAGCGTGAAGAGGGCCACGGCCCACAGGAAGATCGTCCTGCGGCTCCTGGCGTCGCCGAGCCGGCCGGCGGGGACCAGGAGCAGGCCGAACGTGAGCGCGTAGCCGGACAGGGTCCACTGCAGCCCGTCATCGGAGGCGTGGAGCCCGTCGCGGATGGAGGGCAGGGCGACGTTGACGATGCTCACGTCCAGCCCGGTCATGAACGCGGAGACGAGGCACACGGCCAGGGCGCGCCGCCGCGTGTCGGTTCCGGACTCCCCCATCACCTCGCACATGCTGCCCCGGGCACCCTGAAATATCGCCTATCAGGCGTTTCTTTGCTCGCCGCCGGAGAAAGGTTCGTTTCTCGGCCAAGGATGGGTAACGTCCGATCATGGCAACGATGGCGGTCGAGCAGAACGGCATCAACGCGGTCCCGGAGGGGGAGCGGCGCGGCAGGCCGAGGGACCTGTTCTGGCCCTGGGCGGGCGCCAACCTGTCGCTGTTCGGGGTGGCCTTCGGCGTGTACGTCGTGGGGCTCGGGCTGGGCGTCGTGCCCGCGATCATCACCGGCGCGGTCGGGTACGCGCTGTCGTTCCTGCTGGTCGGCCTGGTCGCCGTCGCCGGGGCCAGATCCGGGGTGCCGACGATGACGCTGGGGCGGGCGCCGTTCGGCTACCAGGGCAACAAGCTGCCCACTCTGCTGTCGTACATCTCCAACGTCGGCTGGGAGATCGTGCTGGTCACGCTCGCGGCGCAGAGCGGCGCGGAGATCATCAGGCGGCTCGGCCCCGGTCTCCCCGCGTCCGGGCAGTTGGAGCCCGGCGTGCCGCCCACGACGGCCACGGCGATCTGCTTCGCCGTCGCGGCGGTCGTGGTGATCGCGGTCGGCGTGTACGGGCACGCGATGATCATGGTGGTCCAGCGGTACCTGACCTACGCGTTCATCGTGCTGACGGTCGTCTACCTGGTGCTCATGGTGCCCAGGCTCGGCGCCGGCTCGCTGGAGACCACGTCGGGCGCCGGCGGCTGGGTGGGCGGGGTCATCTTCGCCATGACGCTGCTGGGCCTGGGCTGGGTCAACTGCGGCGCCGACTACTCCCGTTACCTGCCCGCGAGCTCCCGGCCGCGCTCGGTGGCCCTGTGGACGACGCTCGGGGGCGCGCTGCCGCCGCTGGTGCTGCTCGTGTTCGGGGTGCTGCTGGTCGGCGGCGATCCCACGCTGGCCGAGGCCGCGGGGGCCAACCCGGTGGCGGCGCTGGCGGGGGCGTTGCCGACGTGGTTCCTGGTGCCGTACCTGCTGACCGCCGTCGGCGGCTTCCTGGCCGGCGCGATCATGGACATCTACTCGTCAGGGCTGTCGATGCTGGCGCTGGGCGTGCCCATCAGGCGGCACTACGCGGTGCTGGTCGACGGGCTGCTCATGGTGCTCGGCGGCTACTACCTGCTGTTCGTCTCCACCAGCTTCCTGGCCACGTTCCAGGCGTTCCTGGCGATCGTCGGCGTCGTGATGGCGGCCTGGGTAGCGATCTTCCTGGTGGACATGTGGCGGCTGCGGGCCGGCGGGCGGGCCTACGACGAGCGGCTGTTGCGGGCCGGCGCGCCCGCGCTCAACTGGCCGGGCCTGGTGTCGCTGGTCGTGGCGTCGGTCGTGGGGCTGGGCCTGATCACCTCGGCGGATCCGAACATCGCCAGGATCGTCGGCTTCCTGATGAGCGACGAGCTGGAGGCCGGCACGTTCGGGACGGCGAACATCGGCGTGGTGATCGCGCTCGTGCTGGCCGGGGTGCTGTACTACCTGATCGCCTCTGTCGCGCGCCCTCGCCTTGGGGTTACTCTTAGTGATTGATGACTGACGTCCCGTTGCGACTGTTGAGCTGGGCGGTGCATGTCACGGCCTGCGGGCTGCTGGCGATCGCCGTGGTGGGTGTGCTGCGCGAGGACCGGCCCGGCCTGGCGGCGGGCGGCGTGCTGCTCGGCCTGCTGTACGCCACCGGCCCCGCGGTCCAGGGCAGGGCCGTCGCGGGGCGGGTGTGGCTGGGGCTCGTGACCGGCGGGTGGGCCGTGCTGGCCGTGGCGGCGCCGCCGTTCGTGTGGGTGGCCTTCCCGCTGCTGTTCGCGTACCTGCACGTGCTGCCGCTGTGGGGCGCGATGTTCGGCGTGACGGTGCTGACGTCGGCGGCGGTCGTGGCGGCGGCCTGGCACGCCGGCGAGCTGACCACGCCGCTGCTGGTCGGCCCGGGAGTCGCGGCGGTCGTGGTGACGCTGCTCGCGCTCGCCTGCAAGGCGCTGCGCGCGCAGGCCGACCGGGAGTGACGGGTCAGGCCGTCACGATGGCGAAGTCCGGCACCGGGCGGTCGAGCACCGACACCAGCCGCTGCAGCACCGTCGTGTCGCCCTCGCGCCGCACGCCCTCCACGCCCTTGCCCGCCAGCAGGCCGACGAGCTGCGCCTTGGTGAGCCGCAGCGTGAGGTCCGCGGCCCCGTCGCGCGGGGCCGGCTGCTGGATGAAGGCGCCGTTCGACAGCGTCGTACGGTAGCGCTCCCCCAGGTCGGTCAGGTGCCAGTCGATGGACAGCCGCTCGTGCCAGGCCCGCGGCCCGTCCACGCGCACGGCGATCGAGTCGAAGATCTGCTCCACGGTCAGGGCGGCGAAGAAGTCGGGCGAGGCGGCGTCCAGGGCGGCGGGCACGATGCCGTCGGCCAGCTCCAGCGCGCCCATCAGGTAGCAGTTGCGCCAGGTGGCGTTCTCTGCGCCGTGGCCGAGCCGGGTGTAGACCTCGGCCAGCAGGTCCCGGGCCTCCTTGTTGCCCTCGTCGGCGAAGACCGCGTGGTTGAGGAGCTGCGCGGCGAAGCGCAGGTCGTTCTCGTCGATGTACCGCCTGGCGAACGCGACCACGGCCGCCCCGCCGCCCAGGCACTCGACGTACCGGATCGCGCTCTCCCGCGGCGGGTGCTCCCACAGGTGCGCCGGGTTGCCGTCGAACCAGCCCAGGTAGCGCTGGTAGACGGCCTTGACGTTGTGGACCAGCGAGCCGGAGTAGCCGTGCGTGTGCCAGGCCCGTTCCAGCTCGGGCGGGAGTTGCACGGCCTCGGCGATCTCGCACGCCGTCAGGCCCTTGTTGAGCAGGCGCAGGGTCTGGTCGTGCAGGTAGGCGTACAGGTCGCGCTGCTGGCTGAGAAAGCGCTCCACGCGCTCGGCGCCCCAGGTGGGCCAGTGGTGCGAGGCGAACGCGACGTCGGCGCGGCCGGCGAACAGGGTGATGGCCTCGGTCAGGTACCTGGCCCAGGCGCGTACGTCGCGGACGGCGGCGCCGCGCAGCGGCAGGAGGTTGTGCTGGTTGTGAGTGGCGTTCTCGGCCAGGCAGAGGGCACGCCGGTCGGGGAGCAGGAAGTTCATCTCGGCCGGGGCCTCGGCGCCCGGGGTGAGCTGGAAGACCATCCTGACCCCGTCGATCGTCTCCTCCTGGCCCGTGCGGGCGACCTCGTCCGTGGGCGGGATCAGCGACATGGTGCCGGTCGAGGCGGTCATGCCGAGCCCGGCGCCGATCTGGCCCAGCGGGGAGCGGGGCAGGGCGCGGCCGTACATGTAGACGGCGCGGCGGGTTATGGCGGGGCCGGCGTAGAAGTTCTCGGCCGCCGCGTGCCGCATGAAGCCGGCGGGGGCCAGGATCGGCACGTCGCCGACGGTGACGCCGCGGACGCCGCCGAAGTGGTCGGCGTGGGCGTGGGTGTAGATCACGCCGGTGACGGGGCGGGCGCCGCGGTGGGCCTGGTACAGCTTGAGCGCGGCGGCGGCGCACTCGGTGGAGATGAGCGGGTCGACGACGACGACGCCGCGCTCGCCCTCGATGAGGGTCATGTTCGACAGGTCCAGGCCCCGGATCTGGTAGACGCCGTCCGTGACCTCGTACAGGCCCTGTCTGGAGCAGAGCTGGCCCTGCCTCCAGAGGCTGGGATGGGCGGTGCCGGGGCATTCCTCCTGGAGGAAGTCGTAGGCGTCGTTGTCCCACACGATCCTGCCGTCGACCGTTCTGATCACTGCCGGGCTGAGTTTGGCGAGGAAACCGCGGTCGGCGTCCTCGAAGTCGCCCCTGTCGTGGAAGGGAAGGTCTGCCATGCTCAGCCGCATGCCCGCCTTTTCGGGCAAATAGCTCAATAAAGGCCCTAAATAGGATGAATCTCCGACAAGTGCATGTGGTTGGCTTGGTCCTGAGCTGATCGTCGCAGGGGGATCCATGGAAGTGTGCGTGTTCGACCTCGATGGCGTGCTGGTGGACAGCGAGCCTGTCTGGGAGGAGGTGCGCCGGGCGTTCGTCGCCGATCACGGCGGCACCTGGCAGCCGGACACCCAGTCCAGGCTCATGGGCATGAGCACCGGCGAGTGGGCCGCGTACCTGCATGAGCTCGGCGTCGGGCTGCCGCCGGACGAGATCGCCCGCGGGGTCGTCGAGCAGATGGCCGGGCGGTACCGGGAGGAGGTGCCGCTGATGCCCGGGGCCGTCGAGGTGGTGCGGCGGCTTGCGGGGCGCCTCACGCTTGGGGTGGCCAGCTCGTCCCCGCGCCGGCTGATCGACGTGGTGCTGGAAGCGGCCGGGCTCACGGAGTGCTTCGAGGCCACCGTCTCCACCGAGGAGGTGCCGCGCGGCAAGCCGGCGCCCGACGGGTACCTGGAGGCGGCCCGGCGCATCGGGGTGGACCCGCATGGTTGCGTGGCGGTCGAGGACTCCAGCAACGGGCTGCGTTCGGCGCACGCGGCCGGGATGCGGGTGATCGCCGTGCCGCACCCCCGCTACCCGCCCGCGCCGGACGCGCTCGCGCTGGCCTGGCGCGTCCTGCCCGACCTGGACGCGCTGACCTCCGAGCTCGTCACCTGAGCCCGCCGACCTCGGGGCTCGTCACCCGAGACCGGCCGGCCTCCGAGCTCGTCACCTGAGACGCGCTGGTGCCGGGGCTGGTCTCGTGGAACGTCGGTGGCTCTGGCTACCATGTGGGAATCGTGCGAGACATCACGGTTTTCAGCGGCAGCGCCCACCCCGACCTGGCCGAGGAGATCTGCGCCCACCTGGGCACACCTCTGCACCCCGTTCAGCTCAACCGCTTCGCCAATGACGTGCTCGAAGTGCAGCTCCAGGCCAACTGCCGCGAGCGTGACGTGTTCCTCATCCAGCCGCTCGTGCCGCCCGTGCAGGAGCACCTCGTCGAGCTGCTGCTCATGCTCGACGCCGCCCGTGGCGCCTCCGCCGCCAGGACCACCGTGGTGATGCCTCACTACGCCTACGCCAGAAGCGACAAGAAGGACGCCCCGCGCATCTCGATCGGCGCGCGCCTGGTGGCCGACCTGATGGTGGCCGCGGGCGCCAGCCGCGTGCTGGCCATGACGCTGCACTCGCCGCAGGTGCACGGCTTCTTCAGCGTCCCCGTCGACCACCTGCACGCGCTGCGCGAGCTGGCTGCCCACTTCCGCCGGTACGACCTGTCCAACACGGTCGTCGTCTCCCCCGACCTCGGCAACGCCAAGGAGGCCGCCCACTTCGCCCGCCTGCTCGGCACCGGCGTCGCGATGGGCGCCAAGCAGCGCTTCAGCGACGACCGCGTCGTGATCAGCTCGGTCATCGGCGACGTGGCCGGCAAGGACGTCATCATCCTGGACGACGAGATCGCCAAGGGCAGCACCGTCATCGAGCTGCTCGACCGGCTGCGCGAGCGCGACGTGCGCTCCGTACGGGTGGCGTGCACGCACGGCCTGTTCGCCGGTGGGGCGATCGAGCGGCTCAGCGCGATGCCCGAGGTCCTGGAGATCGTCTGCACCAACACCGTGCCGCCGCCCAAGCCCAGCGACAAGCTCACCGTGCTGTCGATCGCGTCCGCGCTGGCCGAGGCCATGCGCCGGATCCACTACGGCGAGTCGGTGAGCGCCCTGTTCAGTACATCCTGAGGATCTGCCCCGTCACCCGCCGCCCCTGGTGCGAGACGAGGAAGGTGATCACCTCGGCCACGTCCTCAGGCCGCGCGATCTCCTTGAGCACCGCGCTCTCGGTGACCGCCCTGGCCACCTCGTCGTTGATCCAGCCGGTGTCGGTGACGGGCGGGTAGACCATGTTGGCCGTGATGCCGTAGGCGCCCAGCTCGTGGGCGGCCGACATGGTGTAGTTCTCCTGGGCCGCCTTCGCCGCGCCGTACGAGACCTCGGTCGGGAAGCCGTTCGGCCCGCCGGAGGTCAGGCCGATGATGCGGCCCCAGGTCGCGCCGCGTGCCACGTGCCGCGTGGCGAACTCCGAGATCAGCAGCGCGGCCGCCCGCGCGTCCACCGCGAACTGCCTGTCGTGCGTCTCCACGTCCACCATCCGCAAGGAGCGGCCGAAGGCGTCGTGCCCGGCGGGCGCGAAGGTGTCGCCCAGCCCGGCGCTGGCGTTGTTGACCAGGATCTCCACCGGCCCGAACGCCTTCTCGGCCAGGTCGAACAGCAGCTTCGGAGCCTCGGGGTCGGACAGGTCGGCCTCGGCCGACTCCGCGGTGCCGCCCGCCTCGCGGATGCGTCGGACGACGTCGTCGGCCGTGCCCGCCCTGACCCGGTCGAAGGCCTCCGGATAGGCGGGTTCGTTCAGAGGCGCGAGCCGCTTGTACGTCAGGAGGACCGCCACCCCCTCGGCCGCCAGCGCGGTCGCCGTCGCAGCGCCGATGCCGTGATTGGCGCCTGTGATCAGCGCAACCTTTCCTGTCAGCCGCGTATCGATCATAGTTGCCATCATGCACGCAGCCACCGAACGACTGCTAAGGCATTTTCTCGAGAGCATCGAGCCTGCCGTCCCCCTGGTCGCGCTCTGGGCGCACGGCTCGCTCGCGGCGGGCGACTACCAGGAGGGACGCAGCGACCTCGACCTGATCGCGGTGCTCGACTCGCCTGCCACGATGGGCGACTGGCGGCGCATCAAGGCCGTGCACCGCAGGCTCCGCCTGCCGCTGGCCGAGCGGCTGCACTGCTCGTACATGTCCAGGCAGGAGCTGGACGACCTCGGGGCCGAGCACATCACGTGGGCGCACAGCCAGATCTTCCGGCGGCCCGTCACCGCGGTCACGCGGCGCGAGCTGCACAACGGCGCCAGGGTGCTGCACGGGCCGCCGCCCGCCGGCCTGCTGCCGCCGGTGTCGGACGAGGAGCTGGCCCGGTTCGTCCGTACGGACCTGCGCGACTTCTGGCTCGTCAAGGCGCAGGAACGGCGGCGCTGGCTGCAGGACGTCTGGGTCGACCTGGGCATGGTGACCGTCGCCAGGGCCACCGTCACGTTGCGGGAGGGGCGGCTGATCAGCAAGCTGGAGGCGCTGGACGTGCTGGACGAGCTGGGCGCGCCCGAGACGGTGGTCGCCGGCATCCGCGCCCGCCGCTACGGCACGCCCGCGCCGGTGCTGAGCCGGTTCCGGCGGGGGCGGCTGGCCCGGGCGTTCGTCCGGTCGGCGATCAGGCAGGCGCTCGGCTGAGGTTTCCCGGCTCACCAGGAAGAACGGCGACGCGGCGGTGGTTTGTTACGTGCGTAGTGTGCGTTCGCGCCAATCACCACCTGAAACCTGGGAAGGGCGGCAAATGGGGGAGAGCAGGCAGTCCTATCTGGAGGCCGCGGCGTCGGCCGTGTCGCTCCTGCGCCATCCGGCCGTGGCGGCCTCGTGGGACAAGCCGAGCGCGCTGATGGAGTTCAGCGTCGCGGGGCTGGCCGGGCACCTGGCCCACCAGCTCGTCAGGGTCGGCGACGTACTGGCGCCCAACGGGCAGGCCGGGGAGCCCGTCACGCTCATCGAGCACTACTCGCGCTCGCCGTGGGTGCAGGCCGGTCTCGAACACGAGAGCAACCTCAGCGTCCGGCGCGGCGGCGAGGCGGCCGCGGCGGCCGGCCCCGCGGTGCTGGTCGAGCGGGCGCAGGCGCTGTACGAGATGCAGAGCGCGGCGCTGGTCTCCGAGCCGGCCGACCGGGTGGTGCACCTGCCGTGGTCCGGCTGGTCGCTGCGGCTGGACGACTTCCTGCTCACCCGGCTCGTGGAGCTGGTCGTGCACTCCGACGACCTGGCCGCCAGCGTGGGCGTGGAGACTCCCGAGCTGCCCACCTCGGTGATCGATCCGGTGGTGGAGCTGCTGGCCCGGCTGGCGGTGCACCGCCACGGGCCGACGGCGGTCATCCGCACGCTGAGCAGGGCCGAGCGCGCCCCCGCCACGATCAGCGCCTTCTGACGCTCGATCAGCGCCTTCTGACTCCACACGACAAGCCGGACCCCACCGCGAGCCGGCGCCTGCCGGGGAAGGTCGTGGTCGGCGGGTTGCCGGGCCCGCGGGCGTTCAGCTTGTGATCATGCGCAGGGCCGCGGCCACCTCGCGGCCCGACAGCGCGCTGTCCGGGTCGAGCAGCCACTGCGACAGGAACCCGGTCAGCATGGCCTGGTAGAGCGTGCCCGTGAGCCGCTCGCGTTCGGGATCGGTGCCCAGCGTGACGCCCTCGAACAGCTCGGCGAGCCCCAGCCGTGCCTCCCCGATGGCCCGGGTGAGCTGCTCCCGCAGCTCCGGCGCGGCATGGTCGATGTGCCCCAGCAGCTCGAACTGCGTCACCCACAGCGGACGCAGCTTCTCGAACGACTCCACCACCCGGTCCCAGGCCGCCTCGAACCGCTCCAGCGGCGTGGCGTCCGGCCGCACGTCGGCCGACAGGGTCGCGCCCAGCTCCTCGCCCCACTCCTTCATCACCTCGAACAGCGCCTCGTTCATCAGCGCCTCCTTCGACCTGAAGTGGTAACCGATGCCCGCCAGGCTCACGCCGGACGCGGTCGCGATGTCACGGGCGGTCGTGCGCGAGTAACCCTTCTCGATCAAGCACCGCTTCGCCCCCGCCAGCAGATCTTCCCTGTTTCCCATGCCCAGAGGCTAACACATGCGTACTAGACAAGCGTCTGAGACGCATGTACGGTCTCGCTCATGACGAACATCCTCATCTCGGGCGCGAGCATCGCGGGCACGGCGACGGCGTACTGGCTGCGGCGGCACGGCTACACCGTGACCGTCGTCGAGCGAGCCCCCGCCATCCGCACGGGCGGCTACAAGGTGGACGTGCGCGGCGCCGCGCTGGAGGTGATCGAGCGCATGGGCCTGCTGGACGCGGTCCGCGCCAGGGGCACGGACATGCGCGTCGCCACCTACTACGACGCCGCCGGCCGCCCGCTGGCCGCCATGGACGCCGACCTGTTCGGCGGCCGTACGGGCGACGACGCCGAGATCATGCGCGGCGACCTCAACGAGCTGCTGTACGACCTGACCCGCGACGAGGTCGAGTACGTCTTCGGCGACTCCATCACCGGCATCGCCGAGGACGGCGCCGTGACGTTCGAACGCTCCCTGCCCCGCACGTTCGACCTGGTCGTCGGGGCCGACGGCGTGCACTCCAACGTCCGGCGGCTCGCCTTCGGCGACGAGTCCGCCTGCACCCGCGACCTCGGCCACTACATCTCGATCTGCACCGTGCCCAACACGCTCGGCCTCGACCGCGAGGAGGCCGTGCACGCGGCCGTCGGCAGGACCGCCAACGTCTACAGCACCCGGCAGGACACGGCGGCCAAGGCCCTGTTCATGTGGTCGTCGCCGCCGCTGGACCACGACCACCGCGACGTCGACGGCCAGAAGAAGCTGCTCGCGCGGGCCATGGAGGGTGTCGGCTGGCAGGTGCCCGCGCTGCTGGAGGCCGCGCGCGACGCCGAGGACTTCTACTTCGACACGGTCGCCCAGATCCACCTGGACCGCTGGTCGAAGGGCCGGGTCGTGCTGGTGGGCGACGCCGGCTACTGCGCCTCGCCCGCCTCGGGGCAGGGCACCAGCCTGGCGCTCGTGGGCGCGTACGTGCTGGCGGGCGAGCTGGCCACGGGCGGCGGGACGGAGGGGTACGAGCGCGAGCTGCGCCCCTTCGTGGCGGCGAACCAGGCGCTGGGGCCCGCCAACGTCAAAGGCATGGTCATCGGGTCGCGGGCGGCACTGTGGTTCCAGCTCAGGATGATGCGGCTGCTGCCGCGCCTGCCCGGCAGGAACCGGATGATCGAGCGGATCACCGGCCCCATCTTCCGCGCCGCCAACGCCGTCACGCTCAAGGATTATGCACGCTGACCTCCGGATAGTCCTTGACCGGCGTGCGCTTGCCCAGCAGGTGCCGGTCGAGGAAGCCCGCCAGGTGAGCCCGGGTGATCTCCAGCGCCCGCGCCCCGTCGAGCTCCTGCGCCGGCAGCCCCAGCTGCTGCCTGAGCACCGCGTAGTCCACGAACGCCGAGTGGTCGGTGCCCTTCACCGTGATCCAGCGCTTCCAGCCGGTCAGGTTCGGCCACGCCTGCTTCCATGATTCGTCGGTGCCGTCGGGCGTGTGCGACTTCGTCGCCCCGATCAGCATGAACGGCCGCTTGAGCGGCTCTTCCACCCGGAACGTGCCGTCCAGGTTGACCCCGGCCTTGATCCGGCCGTCGGCGAGCATCGTCCGGGCCGCGGAGTAACCGCCGATCGAGTGCCCGACCATGGCGATCCGCGACCGGTCGATCTTCTTGCCCCAGCCGCTCCCGGTCAGCTCGTCGAGCACGAACCGCACGTCCTTCGCCCTGCTCGCGGCGACCTTCGCGTTGTCCTGGCCCTTCACGCAGGCCAGACAGGTGGTGGTGCGGCCGTCGGGGAAGGTGGTGGCGACCGACTCGTACGTGTGCTCCACGGCGGCGACCAGGTAACCCCTGCTCGCGAAGTCCTCGGCCAGCGAGGTCAGGGTGGCGCGCGGGAAGCTGAACCCTGGCGACATCACGACCAGCGGCCGCTTGCCTCCCGCGGCGGCAGCGTTCAGACGGGCGTGTGTCCTGACCGTGGTGAGCGCGTCCTTCCGGGCGACGGGCAGGTCCTTGAGCACCAGCTCCGACTCCTGCCCGGTCAGGTAGGGCGCAGCCTTGCCGGTGGCCTTCTTCGCCGGATACCAGAGCGAGACGAGCAGCTCTCGCCGGTCGGCCTCGGGGTTCCAGGGGTCGGGGCGGCTCTTGTCGACGAGATGCAGGGTCGTCGTGCCGACGGGCTTCGGCCCGGTCGGCTCGGGCAGGTTGAGGCCTGCCCGAGCTCCGGTTCCAGCTCCGGCTCCGGTTCCAGCTCCGGCTCCGGCTTCGGCTCCGGCTCCCGCAGGCACGGCCGCGCGCGCCGCCTGGGCGGGGATGACGGACAGGACGATGAACGACAGGGCTGCCGCGGCAGCGGTGCTTCGCATGGCGACCACGCTGCCGGAAGGGCGGGCCGGAGCGTCCTCCCCGATCGTCGATCCGCACCCCCTACTTTCGTCGTAAGGCCCCTTCCCCGGCGCGCCCCTACGCTGTGACCATGCGGTTCGTACTGCTCGGCGCGGGCATGTTCGCGGCGTCCCTGTTCGTGATGAGCGGGCAGATGGGGGTGCCGTCCGGCCTTCCGCTGCCCGTGCAGGTCGTGATCGCCGCGGTGGCGGGCGTGGCGGCCTGGCACGCGCCGCGGTCCTGGTGGCCGCTGGCCGCCGTCGGCGCCGTCACCTACGCCTGGCTCGTGGTGTGGCCGCCGCTGCTGGTCGCCTCCTACTTCGCGGGCCGCACGCTCGACAGGAGCCGCGGCATCGCCGCCTACATCGCCGCCTGCCTGGTGGTCTGCGGCATCACGGCGGTGGTCGGCGAGGCGCGCGACGGGCTGCAGGAGATGCTGACCGCCAGCCTGGGCAACGCGCTGTTCATGGCGCTGGGCATGATCGGGCTGCCGCTGGCCGTGGGGCTGTGGACGCGGGCCAGGGCCGAGGTGCTGGAGGCCGCCAGGGAGCGGGCGCAGCGGCTCGAACGCGAGCAGGTCATGCGGGCCGAGCAGGCCAGGGCGCAGGAGCGCGCCCGGATCGCCAGGGAGATGCACGACGTCGTCGCCCACCGGGTCTCGCTGATCGTGCTGCACGCGGGGGCGCTGGAGGTGCGGGCCGCCGACGAGGAGACGGCCGAGACCGCCGCCCTGATCGGCGGGATCGGCCGGGAGGCCCTGAGCAACCTGCGCGACGTCCTCGGGGTCCTGCGCGCGCCCCGCACCGAGACCGTGGACGCCGGCTCGCCTTCACGGCCTGGCCTCGGCGGCGGGTTCCAGTCTCAGCCCGACCTCGGCGGGGGCTTGCGACCACAACCCGACCTCGGCGGGGGCTTGCGACCACAACCTGGCCTCAGCGGCGACTACCGACCACGACCTGGCCTCGGCGGCGACTTCCGGCCGCCGTCCGCGCTGGACGACCTCGACTCCGGCTACCGGCCGCAGCCGACGCTCGGCGACCTCGACCGGCTGCTCGACCAGTCCCGCGCCCTGGGCATCGCGGTGACCCGGCACGACGAGGGCGAGCCCCGGCCGGTGGAGGAGACGGTGGAGCGGACGGCGTACCGGGTGATCCAGGAGGCGCTCACGAACGTGCACAAGCATGCGGGCGGCGTGCCCACGGACGTGATGCTCCGGTTCGGGGACGGCGCGCTGGAGGTGGAGGTGCGCAACCAGGCGCCACACGCGCCGCCCGAGGAGCTGCCGGGCGCCGGCTGGGGCCTGGTGGGGCTGCGCGAGCGGGTGGAGCTCCTCGGCGGCTCGCTGCGCACCAGCGCCGAGGAGAGCGGCGGCTTCCTCGTCAGCGCCAGGATCCCGGCATGAGCGTGGCTCTTCGCACGTGGCGCGACCGTGAGCGCGACGCGGCGGTTCGCGAGCGGTACCGCCCTGAGCTCGGCATGCGCGGGCCTTTTGCCTTGGGCGCTGTCGTGAGTGGCGGGAGTGCGGCGTGATCAGGGTGCTCGTGGTGGACGACGAGGCGCTCGTACGGTCGGGGTTGCGGTTGATTCTGGAGGCGGCGGGCGACATCTCGGTGATCGGTGAGGCGCGTGACGGCGCGGAGGCGGTCTCGGCGGTGGGGCGGCTGCGGCCCGAGGTGGTGCTGATGGACGTGCGGATGCCGGTCATGGACGGACTGACCGCCGCCGGCCGCATCCTCCTGGACCCGCAGGCGCCCAAGGTGATCATGCTGACCACGTTCGACGTGGACGAGTACGTGCACGCGGCGCTGCGCCTGGGCGCCGTCGGCTTTCTGCTCAAGGACACCCCGCCGAGGGAGCTGGCCGCCGCCGTGCGCACGGTGGCCGACGGTCAGGCGATGCTCTCCCCGTCCGTCACCAAGCGGGTGATCGCGCAGTACGCCGACCGCGCCCCCTCGCGCGCCGAGGCCGCCCGCAGGCAGCTCGACGGGCTCACCGGCCGGGAGGGAGACGTGATCAAGGCGCTGGCCCGCGGTCTGTCCAACGCCGAGATCGGCCGCGAGCTGCGCCTGACGGAGGCCACGGTGAAGGCGCACGTCAGCCGGGTGCTGGCCAAGCTGGGCCTGGCCAACCGCGTCCAGGCCGCGATCCTGGTCCACGACGCCGACCTCCACTGACCGGCTCGCCGGCCGACGCGATCCACCACCGCCGCCGGCCGACGCGATCCACCACCGCCGCCGGCCGACGCGATGTCTGGGTCCGCTGGTCGGCTGCGCCGGCCGACTGCACCGGCCGACTCCGTATGCCGGCGGCCCCTGGCGAGACGAGGGGAGCAGGCAACCGGGCCCACCGGTCAGCGAACCCACCGGGTCTGCGGAGCAGTGCGTCAGCGGGTCAATGGCCGGTTGTTTCCGCGTAGTAGCAGGCCGCCTGTGCCTCGGGCACCGCGGGCAGGATGTCCAGCGGTTCCGTACGGCACCGCCCGTCCACCCCCGCCTCGGCCGCCTTGCCGGAGGCGAGCACCTGGCAGCGGGCGTGGAAGCGGCAGCCGCCGGGAATCCGGGTCGGGTCCGGCGGCTCGCCGGTCAGCACCACGCGTTCCGGCGACTCGGGCAACACCGACATCAGCGCCTGCGTGTACGGGTGCCGCGGCGCGGTCAGCACCTGCTCCACGGGCCCCGACTCGACGATCCTGCCCAGGTACATCACGGCCACCCGGTCGGCGATGTTCCAGGCCAGGCCCAGGTCGTGGGTGACGACCAGCGCCGACAGCCCCAGCTCGGCGCGCAGCCGCAGCAGCAGGGCCAGGATCTCGCCGCGTACGGAGGCGTCCAGCGAGGCCACCGGCTCGTCGGCGATCAGCACCTTCGGGTTCAGCGCGAGGGCGCCGGCGATGACCACGCGCTGCCGCTGCCCGCCCGACAGCTCGTGCGGGTAGCGCAGGAAGAACCGCTCGGGCGGCCGCAGGCCGGCGTGGGACAGCGCGGTGGCCACGATGTCCTGCTCGTCCCGCAGGCCGTGGATGCGCGGGCCCTCGGCGACGGCCTCGTACACGGTGTGCCTGGGGTTGAGGGAGCCGGTCGGGTCCTGGAGGACGAGCTGCACCTGCCTGCGGTAGGCCTTGAGCGCCTTGGAGCCGTAGCTCAGCGGGTCGCCGTCGTAGCGGACCTCGCCGGAGGTGGGGCGTTCGAGGCCGAGGAGGGTGCGGGCGAGGGTGGTCTTGCCGCAGCCGGACTCGCCGACCAGGGCGACGATCTCGCCCGCGCCGATGGCCAGGTTCACGCCGTCCACGGCGCGGGCGCGGCGGCCTCTGGAGGAGAACTCGACGTGCAGGTCGCGGGCCTCCAGCAGCGTCGGCCGCGTGGTCGCGACCGCCTCCGCGGTGGTCTGCGTCTCGGTCATGAAGCCTCCTCCTCGGCTCCGACAAGCCCGACAGCGCCGGCACTGTCGGCAGCGTCGGCACTGTCGGCAGCGTCGGCAGCGTCGGCACTGTCGGCAGCGTCGGCACTGTCGGCAGCGTCGGCAGCACCGAGTGCCCGGTCAGATCTGACGTGCACGCAGGCCGCCGTACGGCCCGGCCCCGCCGGCCACAGCTCGACGTCCAGCGAGGGGCACTCGTCCAGCGCGACCGGGCAGCGCGGGTGGAACGAGCAGCCGCTCGGCAGGTGCATGGGGTCGGGCGGGTCGCCGCCCAGCCCCTTGGGCGCCATCCGCGAGAGGGGGTCGCCCACGGTCGGGAAGGCCGCGGCCAGCGCCCGGCTGTAGGGGTGCCTGGCCTCGTGGAACACCTCGCCGGACGGCCCGTGCTCGACCACGCGGCCCGCGTACATGACGGCGAGCCGGTCGCACACGTCGGCGAGCACGGACAGGTCGTGCGAGATCATGATGAGCGAGATGCCCTGCTCGGCGACCAGCTCCTTGATCAGGGTGAGCACCTGGGCCTGCACCATCACGTCGAGCGCGGTGGTGGGCTCGTCGGCGATGATCAGCCGGGGCGAGCAGGCCAGCGCCATCGCGATCATCACGCGCTGCCGCTGCCCGCCGGACAGCTCGTGCGGGTAGCTGCGCGACCGCCAGGCGGGCAGGCCGACCTGTTCGAGCAGCTCGGCGACACGTTTGCGGGCGGCGTCCGGCTTGGCCAGGTCGTGCACGAGCAGCGGCTCGGCGATCTGCTCGCCGATCCGGCGCACGGGGTTGAGGCCGTGCTGGGCGCCCTGGAAGACGATCGAGGCCTCGGCCCAGCGGACGGCGCGCAGCCGCCCCCACGTCATGGCCAGCACGTCGTCGCCGTCGAGCAGGATCCGGCCGCCGACGCGCGCGTCGCGCGGCAGGAGCCGGAGCAGCGCCATGGCCAGCGTCGACTTGCCGGAGCCGGACTCGCCGGCGACGCCGAGCGCCATTCCGGAGTCGAGGCTCAGCGACACCCCGCGTACGGCGGGCACCTCGCCCGAGGCGATGCGGTAGGTCACCGACACGTCGTCGAGTTCGAGCAGACTCATGCGGCCCTCCTCAGCCGGGGGTTGAGCACGGCCTCCAGCGCCCGCCCCACGAGGGTGAACGCCATCACGACGACGAGGATGGCCAGACCGGGGATGAGGATGTACCACCACGCGCCCTCGTTGGCGGCGCCGTAGTCGTAGGAGGCGCGCAGCATGGTGCCCCACGAGGTCTTGTTGGAGCTGGCGCCGAGGAAGGCCAGCGTGGACTCGGTGACGATCGCGCTGGCGACCTCCAGCGTGGTGCTGGCCAGCAGCAGCGGCGCCACGTTCGGCAGCACGTGCCGGGTGGTGATGTGCCAGTGCCCGGCGCCGAGCGCCTTGGAACGCTCGATGTACGGCCTGGCCTCGACGGCGAGCGTCTGCGCCCTGATCAGGCGGGCGGTGGACGGCCAGGTGGTGATGCCGATGGCCATGATGATCGTGAACGTGCTCCCGCCCAGAACGGCAGCCAGCACCAGCGCCGTGACCAGCGAGGGCAGCACCAGGAACCAGTCGGTGACCCGCATGAGGGAGGCGCCCAGCCAGCCGCGGAAGTGCCCGGCGGCCACGCCGAAGACCAGGCCGATGACGATGCTGAGCAGCGCCGCGAGGAAGCCGATGAGCAGCGACGTGCGCGAGCCCCACCAGACCATCAGCAGGATCGAGCGGCCGGACTCGTCGGTGCCGAACGGCTCGCTCAGGCTCGGCGCCGCCCACTTCTGGCCGACGCCCCGGACGACGCTGGTCACGTCCTCGCTGATGAACAGCGGCGCCGCCAGCGCGAGCAGCACGGCGACGACGAGCACGGCCAGGCCGATCACGCCGCCGCGGTGGTGGCGGTACTCGGCCCAGAACCGGCTCAGCGCGAGCCGCCTGCGGGCCGTGGAGACACTGGTCACGCCGACCTCACCCTCGGGTCGAGTAGGTGGTAGACCACGTCGGCCAGCGTGTTCATGACGATCACGGCCACGGTGATGAGCAGGAAGGTGCCCTGCATGAGCGTGAAGTCGGGCACCTTGATGGCCTCGTAGAACAACTGCCCGAGACCGGGCCAGGTGTAGATCGTCTCGACGGTGACCGCGCCGCCGACCACGAAGCCGATGCGCATGAAGACCAGCGTCACCGTGGGCAGCAGGGCGTTGGGCACCGCGTGGCGGCGCCGTACGTCGTCGTCGCGCAGCCCCTTGGCGCGGGCGACGGTGACGTAGTCCTGGCTGACCTCCTCGATCAGCGACGAGCGCATGACGAGCAGGTACTGCGCGTAGACCACGGCCACCAGCGTCAGGCACGGCAGCACCATGTGGGAGGCCACGTCCAGCACGTACGCGAACCCGTCGGGAGCGTCCACGCTCTCGATGCCCCGGAACGGGAAGATGCCCGGGATCGGCCCGATGCCGACGCCGAACACCATCATGAGCAGCAACCCGAGCCAGAACGTCGGCATCGACCACAGCAGCAGCGACGCGCCGGTGGACAGGCGGTCGAAGCGGCTGCCGTGCCGCCAGCCGGCCCGCGTGCCCTGCCAGATGCCGAGGCTGACCGCGATCACCAGGCCGGTGCCCGCGAGCAGCAGGGTCGGGCCGAGCCGCTCGCCGATGAGGTCGAGGACGGGCCGCTTGTACTCGTAGGAGGTGCCGAGGTCGAGCCTGAGCGTGTCGCCGACGAAGTCGATGAACTGGTCGAGCAGCGGCTGGTCGAGCCCGAGCCGCCGGCGTTCCATGTCGAGCTGGCTCGGGGTCATGTTGCGGCCCTGCGCCAGGTTGCGCACGGGGTCGCCCGGCAGCAGCCGGAACACGAAGAACGTGCCGACCAGCACCATGGCGATGCTGAACAGCGCCCCACCGGCCTTCGACAGCGCGTACCGCAGCGCGCCTCGGCTGGTGGGGCGCTCGTCACCAGGGCCCGCCGCCTGGACGGCGGCGGGCTCTGCTGCTTCGAGCGGAGTCGTCATTCGCGCTCGTCTGCGGTGCTCTTGCGCCGCCTGGTCAGGAAGAAGGCCGCGGCACCGACGACCACCACGGCGCCCACGATGCCGGCGATGAGGCCGGTGTTGGAGCCACCACCGCTGCTGCCTCCGGCGGCCGCCGTGGCCTTGACGTCCACGGTGTAGAACGGCCAGTAGCCGCTGCCGCCGTACAGCAGACCCTTGTCCTCAGGGATGGGGGTGATGCTGGTGACCTTGTCCTTGCGGTAGCCCTCCAGGTCGTTGGTGTAGTAGATCGCGATGATCGGCGCCTGGGTGTAGAGCCGCTCCTGCATCTGCTTGAGGAGGTCGACGCGCTTGGGGCGGTCGAGCTCCTTGAGCTGGTCCTGGTAGAGCTTCTCGAAGGTGTCGTCGCAGAAGAACGACTCGGTGCCGCCGCCCTCGCCGCCCGGAGCCGGCCTGCGGCTGCACAGGTGGGTGGCCATGACCTCCTCCGGGTCGGGGTTGACCGACCAGCCGCTGATCGCGATGTCGAAGTTGCCGGTGACGCCGGTCTCCTCGGTGAACTTGCTGGACTCCAGCTTCACCGTGGTCAGCGTGATGCCGACCTCCTTGAGGAACGCGGTCAGGTACTCGGCGAGCTTGTCCTCGATCGGCGTTTCCGTGTGGATCGTGAAGCGGAACTCCAGCTTGCGGTCACCGTCGGGCATCGTGCGGACGCCGTCGGAGCCCTTCTTGTAGCCGGCGTCGTCGAGGATCTGGTTGGCCTTGGCGGGGTCGAAGGAGACCTTCTCCTCGCCGGTGGCCTCCCAGAAGAAGTCCTTGTACATCGGCGGCACGATGGAGCCGTCGGCGGGCTTGGCCAGGCCGTTCTGGACCTCGTCGACCAGCTTCTGCTTGTCGATGGCGTAGTGCAGCGCCTGGCGCACCTTGACGTCCTTGAGCGCCGGGTGACCGTCGCCGACCGGCTTGTCGTCGGTGGTGGTGGCGCCGTGGTTGACCTGGAGGTACGCCGCGCGGCGGCCCTGGGTGTTCCACGCCTCGATGTTCGGGTCGTTCTGGATGGCCTCGAACTCCTGCGGGGTCATCCGGCCGAGCAGGTCGATGTCACCCTTCTTCAGGCCGGCGATCGCGGCCTGCGGGTTGTCGTAGAAGATGACCTGCAGCTCGTCGATCTTGGGCTTGCCCCGCCAGTAGTTGGGGTTGGCCTGCAGCTTGACGTACTGGTCCTTCTTGTGCTCGACCGCGATGTACGGCCCGCTGCTGACGGTCGGGTACTTCTCGGCGTCGTAGTTCGCCATGTCCGTGACCGACTCCCAAGCGTGCTTGGGCATGATCGGGACCGGGTTCTCCAGCATGGACGCCTGCGGCGCCTTCAGCTTGATCGTCAGGTCCTGGCCACTGGCGGTGACGCTCTCGAAGTTCTCCACCGCAGGACCGTTGGCGGTCTTGGCGGCCTCGTCGGTCATCATCTTGTTGAACGTCCAGGCCGCGTCGTCGGCCGTGACGGGCTTCCCGTCGGACCACTTGGCGGCGCGGATCTTGAACGTCCACGTGAGCCCGTCCTCGGACGTGGTCCACGACTCGGCCAGGTCGGGGCTGGGCTGCAGCGTCTTGGAGTCGGGCACCGTCAGGTAGCCGTACATCCAGCGGTGGATCGACGTCGAGACCAGGCGGACCGCGAGGAAGGGGTTCATCGAGTCCATGGCCTGCGTCGCGCCGACGCGAAAGACTTTCTTCCCCGCAGCCGGATCTTGGGCAAGGGCGGCCGTGGTGCCCTGACCGGCCACTAATAGCGCGACGCCCAGCGCAGCCAGGCGTGCGAACCATCTCCTCATGAGTGCCTCACCTTCAGGCAGGGGGGTTCCTGTGTAGAGAAAGGCACACCATACGGAGTCCGCATGTCAACGAGGTGCGGAAAATTGTTTCACCTTCGTTTCCTTTGGCGGTGTAAATTTTCAGCGCACTTGGCACTACCGTGAGCTGGTGCCCCGCCTGCCGACCGCCCTAACCTGCGTCGTGATCGTCGCATGCGGGCTCGGCGTGCGCGCGCTCTGGGACGGGCCCGTGCCGAAGTATGCCGGTGACGCGCTCTACACCGCGCTGATCTACGCGCTCCTCGTGCTCGCCCTGCCCAGGGTGCGCCCCTGGGTGGCCGCGGCGGTCTCGGCGGGGCTGAGCTGGGCGATCGAGTTCGCCCAGCTCTGGGAGATCCCCGAGCTCCTGCGGCCGGTGCTGGGCAGCACGTTCAACCCGCCCGACCTGCTCTGGTACGCCGTGGGCGCCGCCGCCTGCTGGCTAGCCCACCATCGACTGCGTGCCGAGGACGCCCAGCAGGGCTAGGCGTTCGGCGTCCTCCGTGCCGGGCTCGGCGGTGTAGATCATGATGCGCAGGTTGCTGCCCGCCACGCTGAGGATGTCGCAGTCCAGCGCCAGCGGGCCCACCTGCGGATGATCGATGACCTTCCGGCCGCCCTCCTGCCGCCCGACGCCCCCCGCGTCCCACAGCTCGGCGAACCGCTCGCTCCTGGCCCGCAGCTCTCCGACCAGCCGCCTGAGCCGCTGGTCGGCCGGATACCGGCCGGCCGTCGCGCGCAGGTCGGCCACCATCATGGCCTCGAACCGGCGCCGCTCCTCCGGCGTGTACCTGACCCGGCCTGCCGGTCCGGCGAAGTTGCGCCACACGCCGTTGCGCTCGTTGCCGCGCCATCCGGACGGGTCGCCCATCAGCGCCGCGTACATGGAGTTGGCCAGGAGCAGCGTCCAGGCCGCGTCGTAGACTCCGACCGGCGTGCCGGCCAGCCGGTCCAGCATCCGGTGCACGCTGGGCGGGATGAACGCGGGCACGGCGCCGGGGCACGGCGGCGCCAGCCCTGCCGTCCTGAACAGGTACGCCCGCTCGTCCGCCGACAGCCGTAGCGCCCGGGCCAGCGCCTCGACGACCTGCGGTGACGGGTTTGCGGCCCGGCCCTGTTCGAGCCGGGTGACGTAGTCGGCGGAGATCCCGGCGAGCAGCGCCAGCTCCTCGCGGCGCAGCCCGGCCGCGCGCCGGTGCCCGCCGGCGGCCAGCCCCACCGTCTCCGGCGTCACGCGGTCACGCCAGCGCCGCACCGCCTGCCCGAACTCCCTCATGTCCCCAGTCTGCCCCGCCCGTCCGGGATGTTCCTGGCACTGTCAGTCCCAGGAAAACCGGACGAATGGCTACTCCCGGAGCTCCGCCGCACGCTGGAGACATGACCACGACACTGATCACCGGAGCCAACAAGGGGCTCGGCTACGAGACCGCCCGCCGCCTCGTCGAGGCCGGTCACACCGTCTATCTCGGCAGCCGCGACGCCGGGCGCGGCCGGGAGGCCGCCGACCGGCTCGGCGCGCGGCTCGTCGTCCTGGACGTCACCGACGATGCCTCCGTGGCCGCCGCGGCGCGGGCCGTCGGGGCGGACGGCGGGCTGGACGTGCTGATCAACAACGCCGGCGTGGAGGGGCGGACGGCGGACGGCGCCGTGATCGGCGCCGCGGACGTGACGCCCGGCGACCTGCGTGCCGTCTTCGAGACGAACGTCTTCGGCCTGGTCCGCGTCACGCACGCCTTCCTGCCCCTGCTGCTGCGCTCCCCCGCCCCCGTCGTGGTGAACCTCAGCAG
Source organism: Nonomuraea thailandensis (assembly GCF_024172165.1). Lineage (GTDB taxonomy): Bacteria > Actinomycetota > Actinomycetes > Streptosporangiales > Streptosporangiaceae > Nonomuraea > Nonomuraea thailandensis. Next base: position 9,455,147 of record NZ_JAMZEB010000002.1, read on the forward strand.
CGGCCTGGCCTCGATGGCCGGGGTCACCGCCGAGGGCACCCCGGCGTACGCCTACCCGGGGGTGGCGTACCCGGCCTCCAAGGCGGCGGTGAACATGGTCACCGTGCAGTACGCGAAGGCGTTCCCCGCCATGCGCGTCAACGCCGTGGAGCCGGGCTTCACCAAGACGGACCTGAACCACAACACCGGCGTCCAGACCGTCGAGGAGGGCGCCGAGATCATCGTCAGGATGGCCCAGGTCGCCCCCGACGGCCCCACCGGCGGCTACCTCGACGCCAACGGGCCGCTGCCCTGGTGAGCTAGTGGCAGCCGCCGCTGCCGCAGCACGACCCGCCGGCCTGGGGCAGCAGGTCCACCTTGCCGCCCAGCTCGTAACCGGCCTCGACCACCGCGGCGTCGATCAGCGCGACATCGACGGGCGCCGCGCTGGTCACGGTCACCGCCCCGTTCGCCAGATCGACCTCGACCCCGCTCACGCCGCTCACCTTGCCGACCTCCTCGGTCACGGCACTCACGCAGTGGCCGCACGTCATGCCGTCCACCTGGTACGTCGCGACAGTCATGGTCACACTCCTCACTCTCGTCCCTCCTGACTGCCAATATACCCCCTAGGGGTAAAGACGCATACATCCGGCGGTCACGGAAAGGGGGGTGGAAACAAGGGAGGGCAGTCACATGCTGGACGGCAAGACCATCGCTTTCCTGGTCGCTCCCGAGGGAGTCGAGCAGGTGGAGCTCACGGAACCGTGGAAGGCGGTCAAGCAGGCCGGCGGCACGCCCCGGCTCGTCTCGACCGCCCCGGGCCAGGTCCAGGGGTTCAATCACCTGGACAAGGCCGACACCTTCGCCGTGGACGACACGGTGGACGACGTGGACGCGGCCGCCTTCGACGGCCTCGTCCTGCCAGGCGGCGTCGCGAACCCCGACTTCCTGCGCACGGTGCCGCAGGCGGTGCGGTTCGCCCGGGCCTTCTTCGACTCGGGCAAGCCGGTGGCCGCCATCTGCCACGCGCCGTGGACGCTGATCGAGGCGGACGTCGTACGCGGCCGGACCCTGACGTCCTGGCCCAGCCTGCAGACCGACCTGCGCAACGCCGGGGCGACCTGGGTGGACAAGGAGGTCATGGTCTGCACCGAAGGCCCGAACACACTGGTCACCAGCCGCAAGCCGGACGACCTCAAGGCCTTCTGCCAGGCGGCCACGGACGCCTTCTCCTGACCCCGCCGCTGGTCCCCCCGCCCGGCGGGGGGACCACCATCCCGCCTGACGAGATCGAAACCCTCCTGTAACGGCTTGTCCCCTGGAAAGAAATGGTCTAGACGTAGACCAAAAGGAGCGTCCTCCGCGCCCCCCAGGGAGACCTCAATGACCACTGAAGAGGATTCCAGGCGACTGGCCGAGCTCGGCTACAAGCAGGAGCTGGCACGCACCTGGAGCGGTTTCTCGAACTTCGCCATCTCCTTCTCGATCATCTCCATCCTCGCCGGCTGCTTCACGACCTTCGGACAGGCGTGGAACAACGGCGGCCCCATCGCCATCTCCTGGGGCTGGCCGCTGATCTCCCTGTTCATCCTGATCATCGGTTTCTGCATGTCGGAGCTGGTGTCGGCGTACCCGACGGCCGGCGGCATCTACTGGTGGGCCGCCAAGCTGGGCAAGCCGATCCACGGCTGGTTCACCGGCTGGCTCAACCTCATCGGCCTCATCGCCGTCACCGCGTCGGTCGACTACGGCTGTGCCACGTTCCTCAACATCACCCTGAACCGCCTGACCGGCGGCGCCTGGGAGGCCACCCTGCCCCAGGCGTTCCTCCTCTTCGTGATCGTCCTCGCGCTGCACGCGCTGATCAACATCTACAGCCACAAGCTGATCTCGCTGCTGCAGAACGTCTCCGTCTGGTGGCACGTGGCGGGCGCCGCGATCGTCGTCGCCATCCTGATCTTCGCCCCGGCCAGTCACCAGTCGGCCGACTTCGTCTTCTTCGGCACCAACAACAATTCGGGCTTCGGCGACAGCTCGGAGGGGCTGCCCTTCTGGCTGTACGTGCTGCCGCTCGGCTTCCTGCTCACCCAGTACACGATCACCGGCTTCGACGCCTGCGCGCACGTGTCGGAGGAGACCCAGGGCGCGGCCAGGAGCGCGGCCCGCGGCCTGTGGCAGTCGATCTTCTACTCGGCCATCGGCGGCTGGATCCTGCTGCTGTCGTTCCTGTTCGCCGCCACGAACGTGGACGAGCTCAACAAACAGGCCGGCTTCGTCGGCGCCATCTTCGAGACGGCGCTGTCCTCCCCGCTCGCCACGGCCATCTTCGCGATCTCCACGATCGGCCAGTTCTTCTGCGGGATGAGCTGCGTGACCTCGATGTCGCGGATGACCTACGCGTTCTCGCGCGACGGCGCGGTGCCCGGCTGGCGTCTGTGGTCGAAGGTGGACCGCAACCGCACCCCGGTCAACGCGATCATCGCCGGCTGCGTCGCCGCCGCCCTGATCACCCTGCCCGCCCTCTACGCCCCTCCCGGCCTGACCACGCCGGTCGCCTTCTACGCCGTCGTGTCCATCGCCGTCATCGGGCTCTACCTGGCCTTCCTCATCCCGATCTGGCTGCGCCTGCGCATGGGCGACGCCTTCCAGCCCGGCCCGTGGACGCTGGGCAAGAAGTACAAGGCACTGTGCTGGATCGCCTGCGTCGAGATCGTGATCGTCTCGATCTACTTCATCATGCCGTTCTCGCCGGCCGGCGTGCCCGGCAGCGCCGACTTCACCTGGACGTCGGTCAACTACGCGCCGATCGCCGTCGGGGTGGTGCTGGTCGGGATCGCGCTGTGGTGGGCCCTGTCGGCCCGCCACTGGTTCACGGGACCCCGCCGAACGGTCGACGAGGTCCCCACCGCGTGAGGAAACCGATGGGTACGGCGCGACGCCGTACCCATCGGGCCTACCAGGAGAGCCTGTCCGTCGGCCAGGCCGGCGTCGTGCTCCTGAGCTTGAGCGTCTCCTCAGGCGTGCCCACGGCGCAGCGCGTGCCGTGCGCGGGCACCTTCAGCGAGATCAGGTACTCGTCGAAGATGTCCGTCTGGCACTTGTCCTTGCCGTAGATGCGGTGACCCCAGCCCTCGTACGTGAGCAGCACCGCCTTGGAGCCGAGCTGGCGGGCGGCGTTGGCCGACCAGATCCACGGCGTGGCCGGGTCGTGCAGCGAGTTGCCGAGCAGGATCGGGGCCTCGCCCGTGTACCTGAGCTCGTGCGGCGGGTTGGTGGTCGGGTAGTTCATGCAGATCGGCAGGTCGTCGATCGGGTACGGGTGGTACCGCGTGTCCGGCGCCAGCTTGTTGGACACCTTCATGAGCGCCGCGTACTCGGTGTAGTTGCGCACCTTGAGGTTGTAGTCCTGGCAGAGGATCGCGGTCGGCAGGTACGCCACGTCCCCCTCGACCGGACCGCGGCCGGGCAGCGGGGGCACCCAGCCCGGCTCGGGGCCGCCGTTCAGCCAGTTGATCGTCTGGCTCAGCGTCTGCCAGTCGGGCCCCTCGTTGCCCAGCGCGGCGTTGTAGATGACCTGCAGCTCGGTCATCTTCGTGCCGGTGCTCGGGTAGACGAGCTCGCCGCGCCGCGCCTTGTCCAGCAGGCCCTTCCAGATGGCCCGGATGTCCTGGCCGTGCAGGACGCAGCCCGGGTCCTGGTCGCACCAGCCGACGAACTGGTCGAAGGCGTCCTCGACGGCGATCGCCTCGGTGGACAGGAAGCCGGCGACGCCGAGGCTGTGGTCCATGTTGCTGTCGAGGCCGAGTGCCCGGACGCGGTCCGGGAACAGCTCGGCGTACATCTGGCCGATCAGCGTGCCGTAGGAGATGCCGTAGTAGGTCAGCTTCTCCTCGCCGAGTGCGGCGCGCAGCGCGTCCATGTCACGGGCCACGTCCTTGGAGTCGACGTGGTCGTACAGCGGGCCGGTGCGCTCGCGGCAGTCGGCGTGCAGCTTCTTGGTGAAGGTGTTCCAGGCGTCGAAGTCGGCCTGGCTCTTCATGACGGTGTGCGGCATCTGGTTGTACACCGACGCCGAGCAGATCACCGGGTTGCTGCGCCCCACGCCCCGAGGGTCGAACCCGACGATGTCGAACCGCTTCTGCAGCTCATCGGTGAACCAGGTGGCGCCGTACGCGGCCTCCACGCCGGACCCGCCGGGGCCGCCCGGGTTGATCACGAGCGAGCCGATGCGGGAGGCCGGGTCGGTGGCCTTGCGCCGGGCGACGGCGATGTCCACGGTCGGCCCGTCGGGCTTGGACCAGTCGATCGGGACGGTCAGCTTGCCGCACTCGGCGGTGGGCTCCTCCTCGCAGGGCGCCCAGGTGATCGTTGGTGCCGTCTCCGCCGTCTCCGCGGCGGCGGGCGAGACGGACGACAGCGTCGCCATCGCCATTAAAGCGGCAGCGAGCAGGGAAAACCTTCTTCGCACAGTGCTCCAATCTTCAGTCGATCCCTCCGTCGGGGCGTGCGACCAAGATTGGATCATTGCCTATGCGCAGGCAGGAAAGGGGAGGAATGACAAGATTTCCTCCTTGAGGATGACCTCCGCCTGTCAGGCGGCCTCGAACGCCTCGGCCACGGCCACGCGCACCTCGTCCATGGCGGTGGCGCCCAGCTCGCGCTTGAGTGAGGTCATGTCGACGTCGGGCATCCCGCAGGCCACGGCCCAGTCCCAAGGCGTCAGGTCGCCGTCGACGTTGAGCGCGAACCCGTGGCTGGTGACGCCCCGGCTCTGCCGCATCCCGATCGAAATGATCTTGCGCCCGGTCTCGGCCGTCCAGACCCCGGTCAGCAGCTCGGAGCCCGGCGGCGTGTCACGCCGCTCGGCCGGCAGGCCCAGCTTGCCCAGCGCCTCGACCAGCCTCAGCTCCACCTCGCGCACGTAGTCGACGATGCCCTCGCTCTCGCCCAGCTTGACGACGAGGTAGCCGACGAGCTGCCCGGGACCGTGGTAGGTGAGCTGACCGCCGCGCCCGGTCTCGACGACGGGGATGCCGCGCGTGGGGTCGGGCAGGTGGGAGACCGGGGTGCGGCGCCCGACGGTGTAGACGGACGGGTGGCTCAGCAGCCAGAGCGTGTCCGGCCGCTCGTCCCGTTGGCGCTGCCCGACGAAGTCGGTCATGCGCTCCATCGCCTGGTCGTAATCGACGAGCTCATCCTGGATGAGCGTCAGCGGCCTTGCCCTCATGCTTCGAGGATATGCCGCCGTCCGGACACACCGGCACGTGCCCTTCCGGCCTCACTCACTGGTGCGAGGGGCGCGGCTCGCGCCGCCGGCGCAGGGGGCGCCGCGGCGCCCCCTGCCGCGCCCCGGGGGGTCAGGCCGCCGTGCGGTAACCCTTCGGCTCTTCCGGGACGAGGATCCACATCACGACGTAGACCACCCAGAGCGGCCCCGGGATGAGCGACAGCAGCAGCCAGAGGATTCGTACGAGGGTGGGCGGCAGGCCCATCTTGTCGGCGAGCCCGCCGCAGACGCCTGCGATGATCCGGTGCTCACGAGAGCGGTACATGCTGTTCCTCCGTGTGGTTTTCGCGACCTATCTGGGAAACGGACAGCGTGGCCGCAAGACTCCCGTCAGGAACCCTGAGAAAACCCTGTAAGGGTCAGCCATTCATGTGCCATGCCCAGATGTCGGCTGGTCAGTCCCTGCCTGGGATCCACGTGGATGAGCAGGAAGTCCGCCAGACCCTGATGGACCCTGAGGTACTCCTCGTCCTCCGCCCACACCTGGTCGTCGAACCAGACGAACGGCCGCTGCCCCGCGTACGCCGCCACGTGCGGCGTCTTGAACATCTCCCCGTGCTCGCTCGCGGGCGCGCCGGAGGAGGAGCCCAGCGTGATGACGGGCAGCGACGGCAGGCCGATCCGGGGAGCGATCCAGTCGTTGGCGTGGTGCTCCCAGGTGGTGGCCCAGACCAGCTCGGAGCCGGTGACCAGGGCGAGCTCCAGCAGGCGGCGGCCGTGGCGGGGGTTGAGGTGCACGGTGTAGACGTCATCGCCGATCGTGCAGCGGTAGCGGCGGAAGTCGGGCGCGGGGCGGCCCATGGGGTTGAGCACGCCGTCCACGTCCAGCAGGAGCAGGGGTTTCACTTGACCCCCGCCGCCGTCGCCGCCCGGTGTTCCTGCGGGCTGACGCCGCGCACCCGCTTGAAGGCCGCGCTGAGCGCGAACGGGCTGCCGTACCCGACCTTCCTGGCCACCGAGCCGATCGTGGCGTCCGGCTCGCGCAGCAGGTCGGCGGCCAGGGCCAGACGCCAGTCGGTGAGGAACGACATCGGCGGCTCGCCGACCAGCTCGGTGAAGCGCCTGGCCAGCGCGGCCCTGGAGACGCCCACCTCGGCGGCCAGCAGGGCCACCGTCCACGGGTGGGCCGGGTTGTTGTGCAGCATGCGCATGGCCCTGCCCACCACCGGGTCGCTCATCGCGCGGTACCAGGCGGGCGCCTCGTGCGTGGCGAAGTGGGCCCGCAGGACGGCGATGAGCAGCAGGTCGAGCAGCCGGTCGAGGACCGCCTCCTGCCCCGGCTCGTCCTTGACGATCTCCGCGCCGAGCAGCGAGATGATCGGGTCGCCCGCCTGCACGATGAGCTGGGGCAGCGCTTCGAGCAGCCGCCTGCTGACCTCGCCCTCCAGGTTGTAGGTGCCGGTGAGCAGCACGGTGGCGCCGTCGGCGCTGTTGCCCCACGTACGCAGCCCCAGGTCGAGGGTCTGGTAGAGGACCTCGCCGTCGAGCGTGGTGCAGTGCTGGCCGGGGTGGATGACGACCTGCGGCTTGGTGCCGGGGTCGTCGGCCACCGTGTACGGCTCCGGCCCGCGCGCGATGGCCACCTGCCCGGGCTCCAGCCGTACGGGCTCGCCGTCGTCGAACATGACCCACGACTCGCCCCGCACCTGCGCGATCACCGACAGCGGGGCCTCGTCCTGGATGCGCAGCGACCAGGGCGGATCAAGGAGGGAGCGGAGCAGGAAGGCGCCGTGGGCTCTCGGGCCGTCGAGTAGCGCCGCGAGCTGGTCCATGCCTAGACGATCGCATATGGGATTGCGCTTCTCAACCATGGAGAGTCTTATCGGTATCGGGGCTTACTAGATGCATGACGACTTTGGTGCTCGGCGGCACCGGCAAGACCGGCCGCCGCATTGCTGACCGGCTCACCTCGCTCGGCCTGCCCGTACGGGTCGGCTCCCGCTCCGCCACCCCGGCCTTCGACTGGCAGGACCGCGGCACCTGGCAGGCCGCGCTCGACGGCGTGACGGCCGTCTACGTGTCCTACTATCCCGACCTGGCCTTCCCCGGCGCGTACGACGACGTCAAGGCGTTCACCGACCTGGCCGTCCGCAGCGGCGTGCGCAGGCTGGTCCTGCTGTCCGGCAGGGGCGAGCCGGAGGCGCAGGCCAGCGAGCGCACCCTGGCGGAGTCCGGGGCCGAGTGGACGGTGCTGCGCTGCAGCTGGTTCATGCAGAACTTCAGCGAGGACTTCCTGCTCGGCGCCGTGCTCGACGGCGTGATCGCGCTGCCCGCCGCCGACGTGCCCGAGCCGTTCCTCGACGTGGAGGACATCGTGGACGTCGCCGTGGCCGCGCTCACCCAGGAGGGGCACGCGGGCAGGGTCTACGAGATGACGGGGCCGAGGCTGCTGACGTTCGCGGCCGTGGCCGGGGAGCTGTCGGAGATCATCGGCAGGGAGATCACGTTCGTCCGGGTCACGCCGGAGGAGTACGTGACGGCGGCCGTGGAGCACGGGGTGCCGCGCGAGGCGGCGGAGGGGCTCGGCCACCTGTTCACCGACATCCTGGACGGCCGCAACGCCAGTGTGACGGACGGCGTGCCGGAGGCGCTCGGCCGCCCGGCCCGCGACTTCGCGGACTTCGCGCGCGCGAACGCCCACGTCTGGAAGCGCTAGCGCCGGCAGCTCGGCGCACAGGCAGGCGGAGGCGAACATCGTGCGAACTTCCAGTGAATTGCCGGAATCGTCCACCGGCCAGGGTGGACGCGGTCCTGGTCGCCTTCCGCATGCCGGCCGGCGTCACGGCGGACGAGAGCGATTGGCGGGCCTCCGATTCCGCTAACCTCACCCTCGTCACTCCCGCGCGCACGAGAGGTGTTGTCGTGATCGGCTGGCTAGAAGCGGTGATCTTGGGGTTGGTCCAGGGGCTCACGGAGTTCCTGCCGATCTCCTCCAGCGCCCACATCCGGGTGGTCTCCGCCTTCGCCGGCTGGCCCGACCCGGGTGCGGCGTTCACGGCGGTCATCCAGATCGGCACGGAGCTGGCCGTGGTGATCTACTTCCGGCAGGAGCTCTGGCAGATCATCTCGACGTGGACGCGCTCGCTGTTCGTCAAGGAGCTGCGCAGCCACTGGGCCGCCCGCATGGGCTGGTACATCATCATCGGCACCCTGCCCATCGCCGTGCTCGGCCTGGTGCTGAAGGACCAGATCGAGACGGTCTTCCGCGACCTGCGCCTGGTGGGCACCACGCTGATCGTCTTCGCGCTCATCCTGTGGTTCGCCGACCGCACCGCCCGCAACAAGCTCACGCTGGAGAAGCACCTCAGCATCACCCACGCCCTCATCTACGGCTTCGCCCAGGCGCTGGCCCTCATCCCCGGCGTGTCCCGCTCGGGCGGCACCACGACGGCCGGCCTGCTGCTCGACTACCGCCGCGAGGACGCGGCCAAGTACTCGTTCCTGCTGGCCATGCCGGCCGTCTTCGCCTCGGGTCTGCTGGAGCTGTTCGAGATCGGCGGCGAGAACACCCCCGACTGGGGGCCGACGATCGTGGCCACGGTCGTGTCGTTCATCGTGGGGTACGCGGCGGTGGCGTGGTTCCTGCGCTACATCAGCACCCACCGCTTCACGCCCTTCGTGATCTACCGGATCCTCCTCGGCTTCTTCATCATCCTCGCGGTCACCGCGGGCTGGATTCCGGTGATCGGCTGACCTGGTAGTAGCCGGCCCACGCGTCGTCTCCCATGCGCAGGATCCTCACCCCGGTCCAGCCCAGGGCGACGACGGGCGCGGTCCAGAACGGCACGGTCAGCGGCCCGTACTCGACCAGGAAGCCGCCGAGGTATCCGGCGGCCACCACCAGCGGCACCCACCACCCGACGAACCCGGCCCGCCACACCGCCACGGTCAGCAGCGGCAGCCCGATGAAGCCGAAGAACATCCACGGCATCTGGAAGCCGAAGGTCACCCCGGGCAGGTTCATCATCTCGTCGAGGATCCGCTGGGCCTCCTCCGGGCTGTTGTGCTGTCCCAGGTACCACTCGACGGGGTCGATCAGCAGCAGCCCGGAGAGCTGGAGATAGCCGATCACCGCCAGCACGCCCGACGCGTGGCCGAGCCGGGTGGCCCTGCGCCTGGTCAGGTGCATCAGGCCGATGATCGCGACGGCCATCAGCATCCAGCTCCAGTGGTAGAGCACGGACTGGGTCTGGGCCAGCGCGGGGTTGTCGCCGAAGCTGACGGCCTCCCGGTCGTCGCCCCAGGTGCCGGGGTCGACGACGACGGCCACGGCTTGGAGGAGGGGGGCCACGACGAGCAGCGTGCCCGCCGTGACTCGGCGGAATGTCACGTGGTCGTTGAACATGCGGCCGACCGTAGGCGGGCGGGCCGCCGCGGGTCGTCCCCCTGCGGGCCTACCGGCCGTCCCCTACGAGGAGGAGACCCTGAGGCCTTCCGGCCGTCCCCTACGAGGAGGCGACCCTGCGGGCGGTCACGTCGTGCCCCGCCCAGTTCAGCGCGACCTCGCCGCCCTCGCGGAAGTCCAGCTCGACCTCCCCCTTCATGCGGGCGAAGTACCGCGTCGGCGACATCGGGCGCAGCTCGGTCCTGGCCAGCCCGTGCACCTCCGCCATGAGCCGGTCGCCGTCCCTCGTCACGTCCATGGTCGAGGCGCGGCCCAGGAAACGCATGGTGTAGCGGCCGGCGTACCCGTCGAACAGGGCCGGGTCCACGCTCACGAAGACCCGCGCGGACGGCGGCTCGTACGGCTCGCCCCTGGCGATCGCCGCCAGCCCCCGCTCGATCTCCGAGAAGGCGGCGTTCTCGACGTTCGCCAGCACGCAGACGAACAGGTCGTCGGCCGGGTACCGCGCCGAGACACTGACGAACCCGATGGTCCCTCCTGAGCTCTCGATCCGCCCCCGGCCGGACGCGCACCCGTACCCGTAGGCGATCCCGTCGCTCTCGACGTACGGCCCCACGAGCTCGTCCGGCACTCGCAGCCGCCACCGGTGCAGGTCCGTCACGGTCGAGCAGAGCGCCCCCGCCGCGTCCTGGCGGGAGTTGTCCAGGTACGGGGCCGGCTCGGCCCGCCCGTCCGCGTACACGTATCCCTTTGCCTCTCCCACGAGCCCGCTGCGCGCCATCCCCAGCGGCTCCAGGACGTGCTCGCGCAGGTAGTCGCCGTACGCCAGCCCCGACGCCCGCTCGATGACCTCGCCCAGCAGCACCCACCCCGAGTTGCTGTAACTCACGCCCGCGCCCGGCTCGAACAGCAGCGGCCGGTCCTTGAAGGAGTCGATGAGCTCCCGCCGCGTCACGGGCGTTCCCATGACGCGGGTGAACCCCTCGGTCGTGACGTAGTCGGGGATGCCGGAGGAGTTCGTGAGCAGGTGGTGCAGGGTGATCCGCTCGCCGTGGGGAAGGCCCGGCAGGTGCCTGGCGATCGGGTCGTCCACCCGCACCAGCCCGCGCTCCTTGAGCTGCAGGATCGCCATCGCGGTGAACGTCTTCGTCTGCGAGCCGATCCTGAACGCCGTGTCCGGCCGGTTCGGCACGCCGCGCTCGTGGTCCGCCAGCCCGTACCCCTTCGTGAACAGCACCTTCTCGCCCCGCGCGACCAGCACGGCTCCGCTGAAGCGGCCCAGCTCCGCGTACGCGCGCACGAACCGGTCCATCCGCCGTCGCCTCATTCGATACTCCAAGTTGACTATTCGACTTGGAGTAATGAGAGCACGGCCGCCCTGATATGGTCAACGTTGACTATTCAGCGGAGGTGTTCCCGTGTCGGCGTCATCCACCCGGCTGCTGGTCCTCGGCCTGCTCAACGAGGGCCCCAAGCACGGCTACGAGATCAACCAGGTCGTGACGGCCGGCGCTCTCGACCAGTGGACCGGCGTGAAGCCCGGCTCGGTCTACCACGCGCTGGCGAAGCTGGAGCTGGAGGGCCTGGCGCGGACGTTCTCGCAGGAACGCACCGGCGACCGCCTCCGCCGCGTCTACGCGATCACCCCGGAGGGCCGCCGCACCCTGCGCGACCTCCTGCGCAAGGCGCTCGCCGCCCCGCCCCACTCCACCCGCTCCGACTTCGCCCTGGCCCTGCGCTGGCACGCCCTGCTGGACACGGGCGAGGCAGGGGAGCTGGTCGCGGCGGCCTCCCGGGCGGTGGAGGCCGAGCGCGCGGCCCTGGCCGCCGGCCGTACGGCGAAGGAGGGCCTGTCACCCCTGGCCGACGCGCTGTTCGACAACGCCGAGGCCCATCTGGCCGCCGACGCCAGGCTTCTGGAGGACCTCGCGCGCCTGCTGGCCGGCCCTCAGGAGAACGTGCGGGGGTAGCGGCCGGCCCTCAGGAGGACGTGCGGGGGTAGCGGCTGGCCCAGGCGAAGACGGCCGCGAACAGGGCCCAGGCGGTGACGTACGAGGCCGGGTGCGCCCAGGCGTCGCCGACGATGTCGGCCAGCGCCGCACGGCCCTCGAAGTAGATCGCCAGCCCCAGCACCGCTCCGGGGATCGCCCCCCACCACCGCTTCCACCACACCTCGTGCACGGCGATCTCGAACAGGACGAGGGCGATCGGCCCGAACAGCAGGAACTTCAGGCTCAGCGCCGAGGGCGCCAGCGCGCCGAGCACCATGATGCCGACCGCCGCCGCGCCCGTCAGCAGGACGACGGCGCCGAAGGGGGCGGGTTCGTCGCGCGGATCGCCGCCGGGCGGCACCGGGGCCTGCCCCGCGTCGTCGGACAGGGGCTCGTCACGTGGATCCCGCTCGTCAGACACATCCGACATTCTCCCGAAAAACCGGGCGGCGTGAGCCCCTACTTAGGGAGCGGGAACGCCGACCTTCGGCCGCTCCCGGTAGGTGACCAACGTGAACAGCAGCGCCACCAGCCCGAACCCGGCGGACACCACGACCACGCCCGTCCGGCCGTACGAGTCCAGCGCCGCGCCACCGGCCAGCCCCGCCACGAACAACCCGACGTACTGCGCCGACGACAGCAGGCCCAGCCCGATCGGCACGCTGCCCGGCACCGCCGTGACGGTCCTGAACTGCTGCGCGGGCGCCACCAGCCACCCGGTCGCGCCCCACAGGAAGGCCCAGACCAGCGCGACGGGGATGGTCAGGTTCGCGACCGGGACCAGAGCCAGGAACACCACGGACGCGCCCAGCCCGGCGAGGATCATCCGGCGCGGCCCGTACGCGTCGGTGAGCCGCCCGCCGAGCGCGTTGCCCACGATGCCGCCCAGCCCCCACGCCCACAGCAGCGCGGGCAGCGGCAGATCGAACAGCGACCCGATGTAGGTGTAGGCCGTGAAGCCCGCCGCGAACATCAGCAGCTGTGTCACCATCACCGCCAGCACCCGCCGGTCCCGCAGCGGCTCGAACCGCTCCCGCAACCGTCCCGACGCCGGGATCCGCACCTCGGGGACCAGCACGGCCACTCCCACCAGCCCGACCAGGCCCAGCCCCGCGACCAGCCACAAGGTGGCCCGCCACCCGGCCGCCTCCCCCAGCCAGGTGCCGAGCGGCACCCCGATGGCCGACGACACGCTCAGCCCGCCCATCACCAGGGCCAGCGCCCGGCCGCGCCGCTCGGGCTCGGTCAGCGCGTTCGCCACGGCCGACGACGTGGGCGTGAACATGGCCGCGCCCGCCGCCGCGACCACCCGGGTCAGCATGACCAGCGCGTACGTGGGAGCCAGCGCCGTCAAGGTGTTGCCCGCCACGAACACCCCCATGGCCACCAGCAACACCGTCCTGCGCGACATCCGTGCGGTCAGGGCGGCGAGCATCGGCGACAGCAGGGCGTAGGCCAGCGCGAACACCGTCATGAGCTGCCCCGCGGCGGATCGGGAGACCCCCAGGTCCGCGGAGATGGGGGGCAGCAGCCCGGCGGTCACGAACATGCCCGTACCGATCGCGAAATTTCCGGCAGCCATCGGGTAGAGCCGCGAACTCATGGAGCCTCCAGCATTCAGTTGGACGCCCATCAAACTGACCGATAGTTGGATTGTTGTCAAACAATAAAACGGAGGTAGGGTTTCAGCATGCGCCTGCTGCCGCATCCGTCCACGGAGAACATCCAGCTCACGGAGGTTCTGCGGGCCCTCAGCGACCCCGTACGCCTGGAGATCGTGACCCGCCTCGCCGCGGCCGGCGAGATGACGTGCACGGTCGCGGGCGACGACCTCGGCGTGCACAAGTCGACCGCCTCGCACCACTACCGCACGCTTCGCGAGGCCGGCGTGGTCCTGACCAAGCAGGAGGGCCGGCTGAAGTACATGAGCCTGCGCCGCGGCGACCTGGAGAGCCGCTTCCCCGGCCTGCTCGACGCGGTCCTGACCGCCGCGCTCCCCGTCCCCGCCGGGGCCCATGCCTGACGCGGACCAGGGCGCCACGCCGCCCCTTGGCGCCGCCTCGGCCCCGCCCGGTACCTCGGCCCCGCCCGGTACCTCGGCCCCGCCCGGAACCGCCTCGGCGCCGCCCGGTACCGCCTCGGCGCCGGAGGTGCTGCCCATCCGGCGCGTCCTGCCCGAGCTGCTCTCCGCGCTCTACCGGCACGGCAGCGCGGTCCTGACCGCCCCGCCCGGCACCGGCAAGACCACCGTGGTCCCCCTGGCCCTGGCCGAGGCGGGCCTGCGCGTCGTGGTGGCGGAGCCGCGCCGGCTGGCCGTCCGCGCGGCGGCCCGCCGCATGGGCGTCAGCTACACGATCAGGGGCGAGCGCCACGTGGGCGCGAACCCCATGGTCGAGGTCGTCACCACCGGCGTGCTGCTCCAGCGGCTCCAGCGCGACCAGGAGCTGGCCGGGGTGGACGCGGTCATGCTCGACGAGTGCCACGAGCGCCACCTCGACGCGGACACGGCGCTGGCGTTCCTCCTCGACGTACGCGAGACGCTCCGCCCCGACCTGCGCCTGCTGGCCACCTCCGCCACCGCAGACGCCCAGCCGTGGGCCGGCCTGATCGGCGGGCCGATCGTCGCCGCCACCGGCGCCGCCCACCCCGTGGAGACCGTCTGGGCGCCGCCGCCGCGCCCGGTCGCCCCGCCCCACGGCCTGCGCGTCGACCCCGCGCTGCTCTCGCACGTGGCCGCGGTCGTGCGCCGGGCGCTGGCGGAGCGGGACGGCGACGTGCTGTGCTTCCTGCCCGGCGTGGGCGAGATCGCCAAGGTGGCGGGGATGCTGGCGGGCGACGTGGAGCACCTCCTCCAGGTCCACGGGCAGGCGCCGGCCCACGTCCAGGACGCCGTGCTGCGCCCCGGCCCGGCGCGCCGGGTGGTGCTGGCCACGTCGGTCGCCGAGTCGAGCCTGACCGTTCCCGGCGTGCGGGTGGTGGTGGACTCCGGCCTGGCGCGCGAGCCCCGTACGGACCACGCCCGCGGCCTGGGCTCCCTCACCACGGTCCGCGTCTCCAAGGCGTCGGCCACCCAGCGCGCCGGCCGCGCGGGCCGCGAGGCTCCCGGGACGGTCTACCGCTGCTGGACGGCCGCCGACCACGACCGCCTGGCCGACCACGCCCGCCCGGAGATCGCGCTCGCCGACCTGACGGGCTTCGCGCTCCAGGCGGCCTGCTGGGGCGCTCCGGACGCGTCGGGCCTGGCCCTGCTCGACCCGCCGCCCCCTGCCGCCCTGTCCGCCGCCCTCCGCACCCTGGACGTGCTCGGCGCCGTCACCCTCTCGCCCTCCGAGGGGGAACGCGCGCGCGTGACGGAGCGCGGGCGACGGATGGCGCTCGCCGGCGTGCACCCGCGCCTGGCCAGGGCCCTGCTCGACCTCGGCCCCGAGGCCGCCGAGGTGGTGGCCCTGCTGTCGGAGCAGCTGCCCCGCGACGCGTCCGACGACCTGGTGGAGGTCTGGCGCGCGGCCCGCCGCGGCGGCACCGGCTTCGCCTCCCGCTGGCGCCAGGAGTCCTCCCGCCTGCGCCGCGCCGCCGCGGAAGCCCGCGCCCCCCGGGACAGCCGCACCACCGCCGCCCGCACCACCACGAGGCCGCGCCATGGCGACGCGCCGGCCGGTATGGCGGTGGCGCTGGCGTTCCCCGAGCGGGTGGCGCGCCGGCGCGGCGGCGGCTACCTCATGGCCTCGGGCACCCAGGCCCAGCTCCCGGACGGCTCCCGGCTCCAGACCGCCGAATGGCTGGCCATCGCGATCGCCGACCGTCCCACCGGCTCGGCCTCGGCCCGCATCAGGCAGGCCGTCGTCATCGACGAGGCCACCGCGAGAGCGGCCCTGGGCACCACGACGGAGGACGAGATCACTTGGCGCGTCCCGCCGGGCGAGCGCAGGGGCGACGTCTCGGCCCGCCGGGTCGAACGCCTCGGCGCGATCGAGCTCTCGGCCACCCCGCTCAGGAACGCCGACGTCCGCGACGCCATCCTGCACGGCCTGCGCACCGAGGAGCTCCTCACCTGGACGAAGCAGGCCAGGGACCTGCGCGACCGCCTGGCGTTCTGCCACCGCGCGATCGGCGCCCCCTGGCCCTCGATGGACCACCTCGCCGACCTCGCCGACCAGTGGCTGGAGCCCGAGCTCGGCCGGGCCCGCCGCCGCGCCGACGTGGAGCGCATCGACGTCGCCTCGGCGCTGAGACGCCTCATCCCCTGGAGCGAGCGCCTCGACGCGGTGGCTCCCGAGCGCATCGAGGTCCCCACCGGCTCCAGCGTCCGCCTGGACTACTCGGGCGACCAGCCGGTGCTGGCGGTCAAGCTGCAGGAGCTGTTCGGCTGGCTGGAGACCCCGCGCATCGCGGGCGTCCCGGTCCTGGTCCACCTGCTCTCCCCCGCCGGCCGCCCGCTCGCCGTCACCGCGGACCTGGCCTCGTTCTGGCGTGAGGGCTACCGTCACGTACGCGCGGAGATGCGCGGCCGCTACCCCAAGCACCCCTGGCCGGAGGACCCGCTCACCGCCCGGCCCACCCGCCGCACGAAGAGGAACACCCCATGACCGACTGGCGAGGCGAGGCGGCCAGGGACAACGCGCGCTGGTGCGACCTGATGTGCCGCGCCCACGGCATCCGGGGCACGTTCACGGACCTGGCCTGGACCAGCCCGGTCAGGACCCCTCCGTTCTACCCCGACGCCGTCACCCTCTCCCCCGGCGCCACGGCCGCCGACCTGCTCCCGCACCTCGACGCGGGCTCCGGCGCGTCGATCAAGGACAGCTTCGCCACCCTCGACCCGCCCGGCTTCGACGTGCTGTTCGAGGCCCAGTGGATCCATCGCGACGCCCCGGAGCCGGCCACCACGAACTGGCAGGTGGTCAGGGACGAGGCCGCGCTCGCCGAGTGGGAGCGCGCCTGCGGCGTGCGGGACCTGTTCCTGCCGCCGCTGCTCACCGAGGCGACGATCGTGCACGCCCCCGGCCTGGGCTCCGGCGCGGTCCTGACGGCGACCGGGCCGGCCGTGGGCGTGTCGAACGTGTTCGGCGACTGGGCGGGGGTCCTGGCGGCGGCGGCCGAGCTGTTCCCCGGCCGCCCGCTGGTCGGCTACGAGAGCGACCCGGCGCCCGCGCTGCGGCACGGCTTCACCACGGTGGGCCCGCTCCGGGTCTGGATCAGGGGATGAGGTCGTCCAGGGTCGGGTCCTCCAGGACGGGGTAGCGCTCGCCGCCCACCCCCAGGTCCTTGAACCCGCTCGACGTGGCGATGCACACCACGGGCCCGTCGAAGTCCCTGCGCAGCCGCCGGTGCCCGGCCAGCCCTGCGGTCCCCGACAGCTCCTGCCACAACCCCGCCCGCGCCAGCTCCCGCTGCGCCCGCCGCATCTCCTCGTCCGTCACGAGCACCGCCTCGCCGCCGCTGTCGCGCACGGCGACGACTCCCCGGTGCCCGCCCACCGACCCGGCCACGCCGTACGCGTCGGTGGGCCCCAGCTCGACGACGGCGGCGGGCAGGCCCGCGGCCAGCGCCTTGGCGTGCGGCCCGCCGGCGGCCGTCTCGCAGGAGAACATCCGCGGCGTCCGCTCCGTCACCCCGAGCAGGTGCAGCTCCGTGAACCCCTTCCACACCCCGTACAGCAGCTCGGCGTACCCGGTGGGCGTGAACACGGCCGCGGGCACCTCGCCGAGCTGCAGGAACAGCTCGTACGCGATCGTCTTGTAGCCCTCGGGCCCGAACGGATGCCCGGTGTGCGTCACGGTCTGGTTGCTGACCGGGTGGTACCCCAGCCGGTCGACGATCTCCCGCAGCAGCGGCCACCGCTTCTCACCGGGCACGGAGACGACCTTGGCCCCGTACGCCCGCAGGAACGCCTGCACGGCGGGCGGCGAGTCGGCCGAGGCCAGCACGATGGCGGGCAGCCCGGCACGGGCGGCGTAGGCGGCGGCGGAGGCCCCGTGGTTGCCGGAGGAGGCCACGACCACCCCGGGCGCGCCCGAGGCGAGCGCCGCGCTCACGGCGACCCGGTTGAGCCGGTCCTTGTGCGACCATGTCGGGTTACGCGACTCGTCCTTGACGTGGACGTCCCCGAACGGCACCAGCGGGGTGCCGCCCTCGCCCAGCGTGGGCGCGTCCAGCGGCGGCAGCAGCGGCGACCACCGCGCCAGGTCCGGCCCCGGCGCCTGCTCGAACAGGCGCCGGTCCACCTTCGCGTAGTCGTAGACGACGTCCAGCGGAAAGGCGATCTCGTCGGTGCTGGTCTTGGGGCAGCCCCGCGTCAGCGGCGGGAACAGGGGGAACTCGGCCGAGAGGTCGCCCATGGAACGCTGGCGGAGGGCAAGCGAAGGTCCGTTCACGTGAATCGACCCTATCGACCCTCGCAACGATGAGTGAAAAGCTGCACACTCTTCTCATGTTGTGGGCAGGCAGGTCCGCCATCGAGATAGCGACGGCCGTCCGGCATGGTGAGGTCAGTGCCACGACGGTCGTCGAGGAGCACCTCCATGTCATCTCGCAGCGGGATCCCCAGGTAGGAGCGTTCCGGAGGGTCAGGGAGCAGGCCGTGCACGAGGCGCGGCTGCTGCAGAAGCGGCGCGATCTGGCCGAGCTGCCGCTGGCGGGCGTGCCGGTGGCGGTGAAGGACAACCTTGAGGTGGCGGGCGAGGCCACGCTGCACGGGTCGGCCGCCGGCCCGCACACGCCCGCGCCGGAAGACCATGTGACGGTGGCGCGGCTGCGGGCGGCGGGCGCGGTGATCGTGGGCCTCACCAACCTGCCGGAGCTGGGGCTGGTGGCGCTCGGCGACAGCGCGTACGGCATCGTCCGCAACCCGTGGAACCTGTCACGCACGGCGGGCGGCTCGTCCTCGGGGAGCGCGGCGGCGGTGGCGGCGGGCATGGTGCCGATCGCGCTCGGCAACGACGGCATGGGCTCGCTGCGCATCCCGGCGGCCTGCTGCGGCGTGCTCGCGATCAAGCCGGGCGCGGGCCTGGTGCCCCCGCCCGCGAACGACTGGGACCGCCTCACCGAGAACGGCCCGCTGGCCGGCACCGCCTCGGACCTGGCGCTGGCGCTGTCGGTGCTGGCGGCGGACCCGGCGCTGGCGGAGGCGTGGCGGAGCGGGCGGCGGGTGGAGCCGCCGCCGCGCATGCTGCGCTCGGTCTGGGCGGACGACGACGAGGTGTGGGAGCCGCAGCCGCCGCCCGACAGCCCCGAGCCGTTCGACCTGCGGGTGGCGTACGCGCCCCAGCCGCTGCCGGCCGGCATGCGGGTGGACAAGGAGTTCCAGGCGGCGGTGCGCGGGGCGGCCGAGACGTTGCGCGTGGCCGGGCACACGGTGGTGGAGCACGGGCGCAGGCTGCCCGTGTGGCTCGGCCCGGCCACGGTCGCGACCTGGCTGATCAGGGCCGCCGAGTCCGCCGAGGCCCCCGACCGGCTCGAACGCCGCACCAGGGCGCTGGCCCGCGCGGGCCGGACGCTGCGCGCGCTGCGGCTGAACGGCGTGCGGGGCCGGGAGCGCTGGCGCGGATACGGCGCCGACCAGTGGTTCGGCGAGGCCGACGCGCTCATCACGCCCGCCCTGGCCGCCGTGCCGCCCAAGGCCGAGCGCTGGGGCGAGCGCGGCTTCCTGCGCAACGCGTGGACGAACGTCACCTACGCCCCCACCGCCGGCCCCTGGAACATGTGCGGCTGGCCCGCCATCAGCGTCCCCGTGGCGACGCACTCCAGCGCGATGCCCATCGGCGTGCAGATCGTCGCCCCGCCCGGCGGCGAGCCGCACCTGCTGGGCCTGGCCGCCCAGCTCCAGAACGTGCACCCGCCGCTCAGGCCACCCGGTTTCTCCTGAGTCGCCGCTCCCGCCCCGTAAGGTCTCGGGTCATGATCCGGCCCTCAGACCTGATCGAGCCGCGCGCCAAGCTGGCCACCGCGTCCCCCGCCCACGCCTGGAAGGCCGTCCGGCGGCCCGCGGCGGCTGCCCGCGCTGACCGGCGTGGTCACCGGCCGGCACCAGCGGCTCACCTCGCTCGACGGGCTCGAAGGGCACCCGTCGAGCGAGGAGGTCCGCGTGCACGACTGCCGGGCGCTGCCGCCCGACCTCGTCGGGGACCTGACGGCCCGGGGCCCGCTCATCGGCTGAGAGGCCCCGGACGGGTCAGATGCCGATCGGATGCCAGACGGTCTTGGTCTCCAGGAAACGCGTCATGCGGCCGATCCCCGGATCGGCCGTCCAGTCCTCCTGGACGGGCCGCAGCACCCGCTTGAGGTTCTCCGCCGCCGCCTGCTCGCAGCTCAGCGCCAGGTCGGCGTCCGCGACCCCGGTCAGGTCGAGGCCGTTGACGTCCATGTGCGCCGACAGCCAGGGCGCCAGCTCGGCCTGCCTGCCGGTGAGCAGGTTCACGACCCCGCCCGGCAGGTCGGACGTGGCCAGCACCTCGGCCAGGGTGATCGCCGCCAGCGGCGCGGGCTCGGAGGCGACCACGACGCAGGTGTTGCCGGTGACGATCACCGGCGCGACCACGGACACGAGCCCGAGCAGCGGATCCGCGGGCGCCACCACGGCCACCACGCCGGTCGGCTCCGGCGTGGACAGGTTGAAGTAGGGCCCGGCCACCGGGTTGGCCGCCCCGTGCACCGAGGCGATCTTGTCGGACCAGCCCGCGTACCAGACGAGCCGGTCGACGGCCGCGTCCACCTGCTCCAGCGCGGCGCGCTTGCCGCCGCCGAGCTCCTCGGCGAACTGCGCGCGCCGCCCCTCCAGCATCTCCGCCACGCGGTAGAGGATCTGCCCCCTGTTGTACGGCGTCGCGCCCGACCAGCCGGGGAACGCCTTGCGCGCGGCCACCACCGCGTCGCGGGCGTCCTTGCGCGAGGCCCGCGAGGCGTTGGCGAGGAACTCGCCCTTGGCCGAGGTCACGGGGTAGGACCTTCCACTCTCAGAGCGCGGGAACGCCCCTCCGATGTACAGCTTGTAGGTCTTGTTGACGGACAACCTACTCATCGCCCCGACCCCTCCACGTGGACTCCTGCGACATCTGGACCGGGACGAAGACCTGCCCGCACCGGCTCACGCCGCAGCGGTGGGCGTACCAGCCGGTGCGTACGGGCCGGCCGGCCCTGGCGAAGGCGTGCCCCCTGGTGGCCTCGGCGCGCCGCTGACGGCGGCGGGCCCGGCGGTGCTCACACATCAAGGTAGGCCTCCAGCCCGGCAAGCCCGCCCTCGCGCCCGTAGCCCGACTCCTTGTAGCCGCCGAAGGGCGAGGCCGGGTCGAACTTGTTGAACGTGTTGGCCCAGACGACCCCGGCCCTGAGCCTGTCGGCCATCCACAGGATGCGCGAGCCCTTCTCGGTCCACACTCCCGCCGACAGCCCGTACGGCGTGTTGTTGGCCTTCTCGACGGCCTCGGCGGGGGTGCGGAAGGTCAGCACCGACAGCACGGGGCCGAAGATCTCCTCCCTGGCGATGCTGTGCGACTGCGCGACCCCGGTGAACAGCGTCGGCGGGAACCAGAAGCCCTTGCCGGGCAGCTCGCACGCGGGCGACCAGCGCTCGGCCCCCTCGGACTCGCCCAGGTCGCTCAGCTGCCTGATCTTGGCGAGCTGCTCGGCCGAGTTGATCGCGCCGATGTCGGTGTTCTTGTCCAGCGGGTCGCCCAGCCGCAGCGTGCCCAGCCGGCGCTTGAGCGCGGCCAGCAGCTCCTCCTGGATCGACTCCTGGACCAGCAGCCGCGAGCCGGCGCAGCACACGTGACCCTGGTTGAAGAAGATGCCGTTGACGATCCCCTCCACGGCCTGGTCGATCGCGGCGTCGTCGAACACGATGTTCGCGGCCTTGCCGCCCAGCTCCAGGGTGAGCTTCTTGCCCGTGCCGGCGACCGACCTGGCGATGATCCGGCCGACCTCGGTGGAGCCGGTGAAGGCCACCTTGTTCACGTCGGGGTGGGCCACCACGGCGGCGCCGGTCTCGCCCGCGCCGGTGACGATGTTCACCACACCGGGCGGCAGGTCCGCCTGCCGGCAGATCTCGGCGAACAGCAGCGCGGTCAGCGGGGTCGTCTCGGCCGGCTTGAGCACCACGGTGTTGCCGCAGGCCAGCGCTGGAGCGATCTTCCAGGCCAGCATGAGCAGCGGGAAGTTCCACGGGATCACTTGCCCGGCCACGCCCAGCGGCTTGGCGCCGCCCTGCCCGTCTGCCGTCCTCCGGCCGAACCCGGCGTACTGCAGCTTGTCGGCCCAGCCCGCGTAGTAGAAGAAGTGCGCCGCGACCAGCGGCAGGTCCACGTCGCGCGACTCGCGGATCGGCTTGCCGTTGTCGAGCGACTCCAGCACGGCCAGCTCCCTGGCCCGCTCCTGGATCAGCCGCGCGATGCGGAACAGGTACTTGGCGCGCTCGGAGCCGGGCAGCGCGCTCCAGACGCCGAACGCCTTGCGTGCCGCCTGCACGGCGCGGTCGACGTCGTCGGAGGTGGCGGTGGCCACCTCGGCCAGCGTCTCCTCGGTGGCGGGGTTGACGGTCTTGAACGAGGCGCCGGAGCCCTCGACGAACTCGCCGTTGATGAACAGCCCGTAGGACGACCTCAGATCGACGATGTCGCGCGACTCGGGTGCCGGTGCATATTCGAACATCGTCTAGTCCAGGGTGAAGTAGTCGGGACCCGCGTACCGGCCGGTGGCCAGCTTCTGGCGCTGCATCAGCAGGTCGTTCAGCAGCGAGGAGGCGCCGAGCCTGAACCAGTCGGGGGTCAGCCAGTCGTCGCCGGCCGTCTCGTTGACCAGCACGAGGTTCTTGATGGCGTCCTTGGTGGTGCGGATGCCGCCCGCCGGCTTCACGCCGATCTGGCGGCCCGTCGCGTCGCGGAAGTCGCGCACGGCCTCCAGCATGATCAGCGTCACCGGCGGCGTCGCGGCCGGGGACACCTTGCCGGTGGAGGTCTTGATGAAGTCGGCGCCGGCCAGCATCGCCAGCCAGGACGCGCGCCGCACGTTGTCGTAGGTCGACAGCTCGCCGGTCTCCAGGATCACCTTCAGGTGGGCCGCCCCGCAGGCCGCCTTCACCGCGACGATCTCCTCGTAGACCTTCATGTACTGCCCGGACAGGAACGCGCCCCGATCGATCACCATGTCGATCTCGTCGGCCCCGGCCGACACCGCCAGCGCGGTGTCGCTCACCTTGACCTCCAGCGAGGTGCGCCCGCTGGGGAACGCGGTGGCCACCGAGGCCACCTTGATCCCCGTGCCCCTGAGCGCCTCGACGGCGACGGGGACGAGGTCGGGATAGACGCAGACGGCCGCCACGGAGGGCGCGTCGCCGCCGGGCCGGACGGCCTTGGCGCACATCGCGCGCACCTTGCCGGCCGTGTCGGCCCCCTCCAGCGTGGTCAGGTCGACCATCGAGATGGCCAGGTCAATGGCCTGGGCCTTGGCCGTGGTCTTGATCGAACGGGTGCCCAGCATCGCCGCCCGCTGGTCCGCGCCGACCCGGTCGACCCCGGGCAGGCCCTGCAGGAATGCTCGCAACGCCGCGTCGGACGAGGCGACGTCCGCGAGCGAGGTAGTCACAGTTGACACCTAGACAGCATCGCCGACCAGGGCCACTACCTCCAAACCGGACCACCTTAGGGCACCCGGGGCCCCCTCCCTAGGTATGCCGTAGCCCTTCAGGCACCAGAGATAAGGCATCCACCCGATGCGACGGGGCGGGCCTTAGACCGAGCATTAAAGGTGTCAGCAAGACGCACGAAACATCTGGAGAAACACCATGAACCCCGAGATCGAGTTCGAGCTCATGAAGAGTCAGGCCAGCGAGCTGCGCCGGGCGGCCGCCCACCACCGCCGAGTACTCGAGGCGGAGCGTGGCAACAAGAGCGAGCGCCGCTCGTTCTTCGGCAAGCGCCGCACCTCATGACCACCCCACGAGAGCCCGGCCGCATCCTCGCGCGCGGCCGGGCCTCACAACCGCCATAAATCCGTCGAAAGCACCGGAAGTTGCATGACATGCTGGACGACATGCGGGGACGATCTGTCAGTCCCGTCTTCGTAGGGCGGGAAGAGGAGCTGGCGGCTCTGGCCGAGAGTTTCCTCGACGCCAAACGCGGCACCGCGACGGCCGTCCTGCTGGGAGGCGAGGCCGGGGTCGGCAAGACCAGGCTCGTCCAGCGGTTCGCCGAGCAGCGCGCCGCCGACGGCGCCCACGTGCTCCTCGGGGGCTGCGTGGAGCTGTCCACCGAGGGCCTGGCGTACGCGCCGTTCACCGCCGCACTCCGGCAGCTCGTCCGCGAGCAGGGCCCGGCCGCCGTGGCGGGGCTGCTGCCCGACGGCGCCGAGCGCGACCTGGCCAGGCTGCTGCCCGAGTTCGGGGAGCCCAACGGCGACGGCGAGACCGACACGGGCCGCGCGCGCCTGTTCGAGCAGTTCCTCACCCTCCTGGAGCGCCTGGCCGACAGCCGCCCCACCATCCTCGTCATCGAGGACATCCACTGGGCCGACCGCTCCAGCCGCGACCTCATCGCCTTCCTCAGCCGCAACCTGCACGCGCCGCAGGTGCTGATGGTCATGACGTACCGGTCCGACGACCTGCACCGCCAGCACCCGCTCAGGCCGGTCCTCGCCGAGCTGGGCCGCGTCAACGGGGTGCACCGGCTCGACCTGCCCCGCCTGTCGCGCGACGAGGTGGCGCAGCAGATGACCGCGATCCTCGGCAAGGTCTCCGAGTACGGCGCGGTCGAGCAGGTCTACGAGCGCAGCGAGGGCATCCCCCTGTTCGTCGAGGCCCTGCTGGAGTGCGGCGTCGACTGCACCTTCCCCGAGTCCATGCAGGACCTCATCCTCGGCACCGTCGAGCGGCTGCCCGAGGAGACCCAGCGCGTGCTGCGCGTGGCCGCCGCCGGCGGCAACCGCGTCGGCCACGCACTGCTGGCGGCCGTGAGCGGCCTGTCCGACGTCGAGCTGGAGGGCGCGCTGCGCCCGGCCATCGCCCGCAACGTGCTGCAGATCGCCGACAACCGCGCCTACGTCTTCCGCCACTCTTTGATCCGCGAGGCCGTCCACGACGAGCTGCTGCCCGGCGAGCACCAGCGCCTGCACGCCAGGTTCGCCGAGGAGATCTCCAAGGACCGCAGGCTCGTCCCGCCCGGCCGCGCCGCCGTCGAGCTGGCACACCACTGGTACGGCGCCCGCGACGACCGCTGGGCCCTGATCTCGGCCTGGGAGGCGGCGCAGAAGTCGTTCAAGGCGTACGCGTACACCGAGGCCGTCCAGCTCCTGGAGCGCGTGCTCATGCTCTGGGTCCGGGTGCCCGACGCCGCCGACCTCATCGGCGCCGACCACACCGCCGTGCTGGAGCGCGCCTCCGAGGCCGCCAGCGCCGGCGGCGACGTCGACAGGGGCCTGAAGTTCGTCAAGGCGGCGCTCGCGCAGCTCGACGAGGCCACGGAGCCGGAGCGGGTGGCCCAGGTCATCAAGCGCAGGGCCGCGTTCAAGAACTCCAAGAACCAGACCGGCGTGATCGACGACCTCAGGCACGCGCTGCAGCTCGTCCCCGAGGACAGCCCCGACCGGGCCGAGGTCGTCATGACGCTGAGCCGCCACCTGATGCTGCGCGGCCAGATCGAGGAGGCCGGCGGGCTCGTCGCCGAGGGCCTGCGCCTGGCCAGGCAGTACGGCGACCGCTGTCTCGAAGGCGACCTGCTGATGAACCAGGCGCTCGGCCACTCGCTCAACGGCGAGACGGAGAAGACGATCGCCCTGAACGAGCAGGCGCTGCGGATCGGCCGGGAGGAGCGCTCGCCCCGCCTGATCACCCGGGCGCTCGGCAACAACGTCGACGCGCTGCTCGACATGGGCCGCGAGGACGAGGCCCTGCGCCTGGCCGAGGACGGCTACGGCATCGCCAAGCAGTACGGCAGGCTGCGCGGCAGCGGCCTGTTCATCGCCAACAACTGGGCCGAGTCGATGGAGGTGCTCGGCCGCTGGGACGAGGCCATCGAGATCGTCGAGAGCGCGCTCAGCCACGGCCCCGTGCTGCGCCACAGGCTCGCCCTGCTGCGCGTGCGCGCCGACATCGCCATGGCCAGGGGCGAGCTGCAACTCGTCGAGGCCCTGCTGACCGAGACCGGCGTGTTCAAGGACCACCAGGAGGAGTTCGTCCAGGACCTGGTCAACAACGCCCGCCTGCGCATCGGCTGGCGGCTGGCCACGGGCGACCCCGCCGCCGCGCTGGACGAGGCGGAGCGGGTGCTGGCCCGGCCGCGCCAGCCGAGCAAGGCGATGCTCGGCTGGCGGCTGCTCGCCCTGCTCCGCGTCGTCTGCGACGCCGCCCGGGACGTCGAGCCCGCGCGGACCGAGGCGGTACGCAAGCACGCCGCCGAGGTGGCCGCCGAGCTGACCGTCATCGGGCCGGTCGTGGAGGCGTACCGGCTGTCGTACCTCGGTGACTTCGACGCCGCGGCGGCGGCCTGGGAGCGGCTCAGGCGCCCGCACAACCAGGCCAAGGCCCTGCTGCGGGCGGCCGGCGGCGCCGCGGCCGGAGGCGACAGGGAGGGCGCGGCGACGCGGCTCAAGACGGCGCTCCCGCTGGCCCGGGCGCTGCGCGCGACCCCGCTCATCGCCGACATCGAGGCGCTGTCGCGCCGGGTGGGCGGGCTCCAGGCGGCACAGGAGCCGTCCGAGCTGCTCACCCCGCGCGAGCTGGAGGTGCTGCGCCTGGTGACGCAGGGGCGGACCAACCGCGACATCGCGGCCGAGCTGTTCATCTCGGCCAAGACGGTGAGCGTGCACGTGTCGAACATCCTGGCCAAGCTCGGCGTCACCACGCGCGGCGAGGCGGCCGCGGCCGCCCACCGGCTCTCGCTGCTGGTCTAGAAGGCCGCTGTCCCGCAGGACCGCCGGCCTGGAAGGCTGCCGGCCTGGAAGATCGCCGCCTAGAAGATCGCCTCGGCGATCAGGATCAGGCCGAAGACGGCGAACGCGGTGGCGGCGCCGTACTTGATGGCCTTCTCGGGCAGGTGCTTGCCCAGCATGCGCCCCACGAGGATCGCCAGCGCGTCGGCCGCCACCATGCCCACCGTCGAGCCGATCCACGTGCCGACCCAGTCGTCGTAGCGCGTCGCCAGCGTGATGGTGGCCAGCATGGTCTTGTCGCCCAGCTCGCTCAGGAAGAACGCCACGGTCACCGCGATCAGGGCGTTCCTGGTGGTGCGCTGGGCCTTCTTGGACTCCTCCTCGGTCAGCTCGTCACCGCGCAGCGTCCACAGGGCGAAGCCGAGGAAGGCCAGGCCCGCCACGATCGAGATCGCCGTGGTCGGCAGCCAGTCGCCGACCAGCCCGCCCAGGGCCACGCTGAGCAGATGCACCACGGCCGTGGCGACGGTGATGCCGAGGATCACGACCCAGGCCTTGAAACGGGTGGCGAACGTCATCGCCATGAGCTGGCTCTTGTCGCCGAGCTCGGCCACGAAGATGGCGACGGTGCTGATCCAGAACGCTTCCAACGGTCCTCTTCCGCGCGACCAGGCCGGAAGCAGGCACCCGGGGAGATGGTTTTCGGGCACGACTTCGGCCCGGCAGCGTCTTTGTCATGACTGCCAGGCCGAAGGTCTCGTCCGCCCGATCAAGGCCCGCGCGACCGGGCGCCCGCGGGCGCCAGTATGTCGATCACGCGATTGGGACTACTCCCCTTCGGTAATTCCAACACACCATAACAGCCCCAGAAGGCTGCCTATTCCCCCAGACCGCAGCCCACCAGCACCGGCTCGTTGACCAGCGTGACCCCGAACTTCTCGCGCACCCCGTCACGCACCTCCCTGGCCAGGGCCAGCAGGTCGGCCGCGGTGGCGGCCCCGGTCGGGTTGGTGAGGGCGAGCGTGTGCTTGGTGGAGATGCGTACGGGGCCGCGTTCGTACCCCTTCGGGTAGCCCGCCTGCTCGATCAGCCACGCCGCCGGCACCTTGATCAGCCCGCCGGGCATCTCCCAGTGCGGATGCCCCGGCGCGCGCACGGCCAGCTCCGCCGCCTGCTCCGGCGTGAGCACCGGGTTGGTGAAGAACGAGCCCGCGCTGCGCGTGTCGGGATCGTCGGGGTCGAGCACCATGCCCTTGCCCCTGCGCAGCTCCAGGACGGCCGCACGGGCCCGGTCGAGCGGCACCCGGCCGCCCGCCTCGGCGCCCAGCCTGCGGGCCAGCTCCTCGTACGCCAGCGGGCCGGACAGCTCCGAAACGTCCAGCGCGTACGTCACGGCCAGCACCACGTACCGGCTCGGGTCACGCTTGAAGAGGCTGTCGCGATAGGAGAACCCGCACTGCCGCGCCTCCAGGTCCACCACCTGCCGGGTGCGCCGGTCGTAGGCGCGCACGCACCTGATGGTGTGGGCGACCTCCTGCCCGTACGCCCCGACGTTCTGGATGGGCGTCGAGCCCACCAGGCCGGGCACGCCGGACATGCACTCGATGCCCGACCAGCCCTCGGCCACCGCGCGGGCCGCCAGCCGGTCCCAGTCCTCGCCCGCCTGGACCACCAGCACGACCTGCTCGCCGTCGCGCGAGACGGCCACGCCCTCGGTGGCGACCTTGACGACCAGCCCGTCGAAGCCGTCGTCGGACACCACGACGTTGCTGCCCCCGCCGAGCACCAGCGTGGGGACGCCGTTCATGTCGGCCTCGGCGATCAGGGACACGAGCTGCTCCGCCGAGGTCGCCTCGGCGAAGTCGCGGGCGGGGCCGCCCAGGCGCAGCGTGGTGTACGGCGCGAGCATCTCCATGAGCACCTAGCTTAGGAGGCGCCCGGCATGCGCAGCACCCCCGTCGTCGCTCAGGAGGCACCCGGCACGCCCAGCACCCCAGTCGTCGCTCAGGAGACGCCCGGCACGCCCAGCACCCCAGTCGTCGGTCAGGAGACGGTCAGCATGCGCAGCACCCCGTCGTAGTTGCGCCGGGACTCCCGCTCCAGGTAGTCGGCCGGCACGTCGTGCCGCTCCAGCCGCTCCACGGGCGGCGGCTCGTCGGGGACGACCAGGTCGCCGGGCAGGGCCAGCGAGAGCTCCAGATCGGCGTACGCGCCGTAACAGGCGTCCTCGGGCAGCGCGCCGATCGCCTGAGCCCTGCGCACGGCCAGGAGCCCCCCGGTGAGCGCCCGCACCTTCCCGGGCCCGGCCTCCCGCCACTCGGGCCCCGCGCCGCCAGGCCCCTGCCGCCACTGCGGGACGATCCCGATGCTCGTCCGCGCCGTGGCGCCGTCGGACGGCTCCAAGCCCCGCCAGCCCGCCGCCACCGCGCCCGACGCGACCGCGGCGACGAGCGGGGTGAGCGCGTCGCCCCGCAGCACCACGTCCGTGTCCATCAGCACGTGCACCTCGGACTCGTCCAGTCGCAGCAGCTTCGCCCGGCTCTCGCCCCAGGTCGCGGTGCCGCCGCGCCAGTGCGGCTGCTCGGCCACGTGCCAGGCGGCGATCCGCTCCGGGTGCCGGTCTGCCAGCTCGCGCAGCACGTCGCCGGCGCCGTCCACGTCGCCCAGGTCGAGGGCGAGCACGCGGGCGTTCGTGTGGTCCAGGACGGACTGCAGGCACCTGCGCACGTCCTCGGGCCTGCCGTCCACGAGCAGGCCCACGCCGACCGTCACGTCCTTGGTCTCCATGCGCTGCCGCTCGCTGTTGACGCCCAGGTCGTCGAGCCGGTTGGTGGCCAGCGTGCCGTCCCAGACGCGCTGGGCGTGCAACATCTCGTCACCCGGATCGCCGTGCTGCCCCGGATCTCCGGAGAAGCCCAGCTCGGCGGCGGGGTTCAGCCTGGCGTGCTCTCCCTTGGCCCGGGTGCCCGCCGTGCCGACCCCGGGCGCCCGCCCGCCACCGCGGAGGGCGGCGCCTCCCGCCGTGTCACGGCCGGTCCCGGCGCCGCCCGCCGTGTCACCACCGGTCCCGGCGCCGCCCGCCGTGTCGCGGCCGGTGCCGGTGCCGCCCGCCACCTCCTCCGGCCGCGCGGGCCGCAGGTTGCCGGGCGGCTTGGCATCGGTCACCGCGGACACGGGGATGGATCGAACCGTCGGCCAGACCTGTCGCGCAGCATCATTCATACGGACACGCGCTACCCGGGAGCCGCCCCGCCTATCATGAGAGCTGGACCACGGCCCGGGCCTTCGAGAGCACCTTCGCGTCCCCCGACCTGGCGGTGAGCCCGACGACCACCCTCTTGTCCTCGAGCTTCTCCTCCACCACCCCGCTCACCGAGATCGTCGCGCCCCGGTCGTCGTCGGGCACGACCACCATCGACGAGAACCTCACCCCGAAGTCCACCACCGCTCCGGGGTCCCCCGCCCAGTCGGTGACGAACCGCCCGGCCTGCGCCATCGTGTACATGCCGTGCGCGATCACGTCGGGCAGCCCGACCATCTTGGCGAAGCGCTCGTTCCAGTGGATCTGGTTGAAGTCGCCCGACGCGCCCGCGTACATCACCAGGTTGACCCGGCGCACGTTGTACTCCGCCGCCGGGATCTCCTGCCCGACCTCGACCTCGTCGTACCTCACCGTGGCAGTCATCTCAGCCCGCCCCTCCGCGCTCGACGATCGTGTTGTACGTCACGCACACCGGCTCGCCCTGCACCGTCCGGATGTCGCTCCTGACCGTCAGCACCTCGTTGCGGCCGGCGGTGCGGATGTCGGTGATCGTGGAGGTCATGACCAGCTCGTCGCCGGCGTGGACGGGCCGCACGTACTCGAAACGCTGCTCGCCGTGCACCACCATGGCCAGGTTCAGGCCCAGATCCGGGTCCACCAGCGCCTCTCCGCCGCTCTGCAGGCTGAAGACGATGGGGAACGTGGGCGGCGCGATCACGTCGGGGTAGCCGGCGGCCTGGGCGGCCTGCCTGTCGCGGTAGAGCGGGTTGTTGTCGCCGATCGCGGCCGCGAACTCCTTGATCTTCACCCTGCTGACCTCGTACGGGGTACTCGGCGGATAGGTCCTGCCCACGAAGTCACGATTCAAGGCCATCGCTGCTCCCTCGCATGTCTCCGTCGTCCCAGCGCTGATGGGGCCGACGCTAACAGAACAAGGTTCGGCTGTCGCTGGGGATGGGCTGCTTTTTGCCCGGGACATGCGCGGCGCGAAAAGCCCCTACAAACACGACAAACCGGCGCCCTGCTAGGGGACGCCGGTTGTGCGATATGTCTGTAGGAGGGCAGAAGCCCTGCCCGGAGGCCCTATCGGGTCTCGCGGTGCGCGCGGTGGCAGCGGCAGTTGGGGCAGTACTTCTTCAGCTCAAGCCGATCCGGGTCGTTGCGCCGGTTCTTCCGCGTGATGTAGTTGCGGTGCTTGCACTCCTGGCAGGCCAGCGTGATCTTCGGCCTAACGTCGGTGGCAGCCACTTGGGAGTGCCTTTCTACGTTCGGGACATGGACACGCCCGTACCCAGGCCTGGCGACCTGGGTTGGGGCAGTAGCGGAGGCCGGACTTGAACCGGCGACACAACGATTATGAGCCGTTTGCTCTGCCTGACTGAGCTACTCCGCCTTTGAGCCGGAAAGGGCCCGGCCCGTAGAGGATACCCGACACGGCGAGCACATTCGTAACTCACCCGGTCAGGTGGGGTGCTCCCAGTATGCCTCAGGAACCCCCGACAACCGAAATCAAATGCCCGGCAGCCCCGTCTGCCGTCCCCTCCCAAGGGGTGATCAGCGTAGCAGCGGTCGCGAACCCCCGCACACCGGTCGCCGCCCGCCCGGCTCAGGACGTGGCGCCGAGCCGCGCGCGGACCTTGGCGAGGAGCTCTTCGGGCAGCATGGCGTAACCGTACAGGGAGAGGTAGGACTGGCCGGCGTCGCTGGCGGTGTAGTTCAGGAAGGTGAGCACCACCGGGTCGTTCCGGTTCGCACAGACGATCTCGTAGGTGGCCAGGATGAGCGGGTAGGCGCCGGAGACCTTGGTCACGTAGTCGAGGCGGACCACGAGATCGTCCTCGCGACCGGCGCTCCTGGCGCCCTTCATGGCCCTGCTCGCGCTCTCGGGCGTGAGCGGGACGAACTGCCCGGCGGCGTTGCGGATCCGGGCGACCTTCAGCCTGGCGCTGCTGGCGAAGCCGTACTCCACGTACCCGATCGAGTGCCGGCGCTGCTCGACGGCCCGCGCCATGCCGCTGGAGCTCACCACGCCCTCCCCCGTGCCGTTCCACCTCAGGGAGGGCCGGTGCGGCCAGTCGCCGGCCGCCTTGAGGTAGGACAGGAAGTTGTGGGTGGTGCCGGAGGCGTCGGAGCGGTGGAAGACGCGGATCGGGGTCGGCGGCAGGCGGCTGCCGCGGTTGTCCGCGGCGATCTGCGGCGCGTTCCACCTGGTGATGCGCCCGCTGAAGATGCCGGTCAGCGTGGCGGGCGAGAGCTTCAGGTCCGGCACGGTCGGCAGGTTGTAGGCCAGCGCGATGGGCCCGATCACCATCGGCAGATGGATGGCGCGGCCGCCGCAGCGCCGGTCGGCCTGCGCCTGCTCCTGCGGGTTCATCGCGACGTCCGAGCCGGCGAACGCGCTGCGGCCGGCGATGAAGTCGCGGATGCCCGCTCCCGAGCCGGTGGCCTCGTAGATCACGCGCAACCCTGGATGCGTGCGCTCGAAGTCGGCGCGCCAGGCGTCCATCGCGCCCTTCTGCGCGGTCGAGCCGGAGCCGCGGACGGAGGCGGCGATCTGCGGGCTCTGACGTCCGTGCTCGGTGGTCAGCAGCACGATCCCGATCGCCAGGGCGGCGCCGGCCGTCACGGCGATGGCGACGATCACGGCCGCTGCAGCGATCCAGGTTGACCTTGCCATTTCTCCAAGGCTATGGATCCGAGGCGACGCGGCCCATCAGCCACAGCCCAAATTTCGGGCTTGAGATGCCTGGCAGAGGGCAGCCCGCCCCGGTCGCCACACTCCTCGCCATGCGGGGCGGAGCTTGAACCTTCACGATCTCCTGGCGTGGGTGCTGGGAGGGGCGGCGATCTGGGCCGTGCTGGTGTTCTGCGCGTTCCTGATCCGCTGGGACGTCGTCGCCGCCCTGGAGACCGGCACGGGCACGGCGGTCATGCTCGCCGTCGCGGCGCTCTTCCGGTGGTGGAGGAACCGGGGAAAGGACCAGCCGCCAGCCGATTAGCCGCGTACAACGCGAAAACGCCCGCCCCGTGACTTACGGGTCGGGCGTGAAGTGCGAGCCCCCAAACGGAATCGAACCGTTGACCTTCTCCTTACCATGGAGACGCTCTGCCGACTGAGCTATAGGGGCCTGTCCGGCGCTGCGGACAGGTGTAACCATACACGGCACTCAGCGATGATGCGAACTCGTTCCGGCCGCCGCCGGGGCCCGCACCCGCCGCCGCGCGGGGAAGTCGATCACCTCGCACAGATCCGCCAGATCGACGTGCCTGGCCACCTCCGCCACCGAGGTGCAGTCGGCGACCAGCCACCCGTTCCTGCGCACCCGGAGCACCTGCCGCCCCCCGCGCACCGCACCGACGACCTCGTAACCGTCGAGCCCGACCCATCGCCTGTCCATAGCGGCACACATTAGCCGCGGGGTCTCTCATTTTTGCCCTGCCACACGCGTTACCAGGCATACCGAATCGGCACAGGCATCGACTCAGTACCCGTAGAGCCCGGCCTCAGTACCGGTAGAACCCGGCGAAGTCCTTCTTCCGGCCGATCTCGTCGACCCGCACCACGGCCCCGGTCTCCGGCGCGTTCATCATCTTCCCGCCGCCCAGGTAGACGCCCACGTGATGGGTCCTGACCGACCGCTTGCCGATCTTCCCGAAGAACACCAGGTCCCCCGGCTCGGGCGAGGAGACCCGCCGCATCCTGCGCACGTGGTCGTCGGTGTTCCCCGGCCCCAGCACGTCCTCGCCGTGGGCCAGCGCGTACACCCATCGCGCGAAGCCCGAGCAGTCGAGCCCGCGCGTCCTGGCCGCCGGGCAGGGCTTGATCCGGCCCCGGTAGCCCCTGCAGGTGCCCTTGGACGGCCCGGGGGACGCCGCGTGGCCGCCGCCCCAGGAGTACACGATCCCGCGCTGCTCGATCTCGTACGCGACACGTACGATCAGCGGCGGCATGGACAGCCCCAGCGGCACGGAGGCCGTGGCGGTCAGCAGGAGCAGCGCCGCTGCCACGGCTAACCGCCGTCTCATCCCATACCCTCCCAAAAGTCACGCTTCTGGGATTGATACTGCCTCTTATCGGGCCTTGAGGGTGAGCTTCACCGAGCCGACCGTCACGTTGACGCCCACGGTGCCCGTCGACTTCCTGGGCTTGGTGGTGAACGTGAACGTCTTCTTCTGCCCGCGCGGCAGCTCGGCGACGGTGCAACGCACCGCCGTGCCGCTGAAGTCGCACCCCGGCGCCTTGACCACGGTCTGCCCGCCGAACGCCCTCCCGGAGACCTTGACGTCCTTGACGGGGTGCGGCCCCGTGTTCCTGATCGTGACCGTGTAGGTCTTCCTGTTCCTGGCCTGGCCCGACACCGTCACCGAGGCCGGCGGGTTGGCCAGCGTGGCGAGCTGGGACTCCGAGCCGTTGAACGTGTTCCCGCCGCCGACCAGCGGCCCCTTGTCGGACGACTGCCAGAACGTGTGCTTCTTCCAGCTCTTCGGCAGCTCGCCCGGATCGTTGCCCCAGCGGGCCAGCCAGAGGGGGTTGGACCTGAACTTGTCGGAGTTCCCCGTGCACGTCTGCCACCAGCTCGTGGTGGTGTAGATGATCGCGTGCCGGCCGGTGGCCTCGTGGTACTTCTTCGTGAACGCCTTGAGCCAGGCGACCATGTCCTCGACGGACAGGCCGTAACAGTTGTTCTTGCCGTTCGTGTCCTTGTACGGATTGTCCTCGATATCGAGCACTCCCGGCAGGGTGCGGCCATCGCTGATCCAGTTGCCGCCGTGCTGCAGGAAATAGTCGGCCTGCGCCGTACCGTCGGTTTCGTGTGGTTGCGCAAAGTGATAGGCGCCACGGATGAGCCCGGCCGCCGCGGCTCCGTCGTACTGCGCTCCGAAACGCGGGTTGGTGTAGTCCGTGCCCTCGGTGGCCTGCACGAACGCGAATTTCCCGCCTCCGGCGGCAACGCTCGCCCAATCGATGTCGCCCGTCCAGTTGCTGACGTCCACACCGGGCACTCCGTCGGCCGCCTGGGCGACTCCGGTCATGCCGACCGTAGCAATTACCGCGAATAACAAGAGACGTTTCACGCCGGAGATCATTGCGGAGCCGCACACAATTTCGCAAGTCCGGGAATATCAATTTCCCGCGTCGTCTCGACCGAAAAGACGGGCCCGAGCCCCAGGGGGTGCGCCCCTGCCGTCCACTCCCGCCAACGCTCGTCGCCGACCTCGCCGTCGAAGTGGATCGGGTGCCGTACGCGCTGCTCGTACCTGCGCCTGGCCAGCTCGGGCGGCACGTCGCACCAGACCTCCCGCACGCGCGGGCCCGCCTCGACGCCCGCCCGCCGCAGCCCGGCGCGCACCACCGGCAGCAGCGGCGCCAGCCAGGGGCTTTCCAGCACCGCGCCGCGACCGGCCGCGGCCAGCAGGGTCCACATGCTCTCCCCCGCCGCCGCCCCCAGGCGCCTGCTCCACTCGCGCGGCGGCACGCACTCCGGCCTCGTGAGCGTGTCCGCCAGCGTCTCCTTGATGTCGTCCTTGCTGATGACGGGCCAGCCGAGCGCCCGCCCGAGCGCCCGGGCCACCGTGGTCTTGCCGGAGCCGGGCAGGCCGTTGACGAGCACGACGAGATCACCCATGCGCGAGATGTTCGCAGAAATTGTTGCGCCGATCCGGAGAAACCGCACTTCGGAGGCCCTGAATTGGCCACGTCGGCGGCGCCGCTCCTGACGGTGTTTCCGCAGGTGGAAGCCCTTTATGAACGTGACATTCGCGTTTGCCAAACATCCCCGGAGCTGCACAAACTGGGATTCGATCCAGCGACCGCCCCCGACCAGGGGTTTCTTCGCCATGCCCGGAGGAAGGCGACCATGATCCATGCCCGGGGACTGACCCGAGTGTTCAAGATGAAGAAAGAGAGCGTGGAGGCCGTCCGCGGCATCGACCTCGACGTGGAGGCCGGCCAGCTCGTCGCGTTCCTGGGCCCGAACGGCGCGGGAAAATCCACCACCCTGCGCATGCTCACCACCCTCCTGCCACCCACCTCGGGCACCGCCACGGTGGCCGGCCACGACGTGGCCACCGACCCGAAGGGCGTGCGGGCCCGCATCGGGTACGTGGGCCAGCGCAACAGCGCGGGCGAGGACTTCCTCGTCCGGGACGAGCTCGTCACCCAGGGCCGCTGCTACGGCCTGCGCCCGAAGGAGGCCGCCGCCCGCGCCGGCGAGCTGCTCGACCTGCTGGACCTGGCGCCGCTGGCCAAGCGCGTGCCCGGCACCCTGTCAGGGGGCCAGCGCCGCCGCCTCGACATCGCCCTGGGCCTCATCCACCGCCCGTCCCTGCTGTTCCTCGACGAGCCCTCGACCGGGCTCGATCCCAAGAGCCGCGCGGAGATCTGGCAGCACATCCTGCGCCTGCGCGAGACGTACGGCACCACGCTGTTCCTGACCACCCACTACCTGGAGGAGGCCGACAGCATGGCCGAGCGGGTGGTGATCATCGACGGCGGCCGGATCATCGCGGACGGCACGGCCGAGCAGCTCAAGAACGACCTGGCCGGCGACCACATCGTCATCACCACCGGCACCGAGCGCGAGGCCGAGACGGCCGCGCGGATCGGCGGCGGCGACGCCGACGGCCTCACCGTCCGCCTGCGGGTCGCCAAGGCCACCGCCGCGCTGCCCGACTACCTGCGGACGCTGGACGCCGCCGGCATCAAGGTCGTCACCGCCGAGACCATCCGCCCGACCCTCGACGACGTGTTCCTCACCCTGACTGGGAGAAGCCTCACCGATGACGACGTTCCTGCGTGACACCACCACCGTTTTCTCCCGCGAGTTCAAGCCCAGCCTGCGCAACCCGGTCGGGCTGCTGTTCGACATGGGGCAGCCGCTGCTGTTCCTGTTCCTGTTCGGGTCGCTGCTGGACGGGGCGGTCGGCTCGTCGTGGCAGTGGTTCGTGCCGGGGATCCTGGTCATGATGTGCCTGACCGGGCCCATGAGCGCCGGCTACACGCTGCTGGTCGAGCTGATCGGGGGCGCGATGGAGCGCCTCATGGTCACGCCGCTGAACCGGACGGCGATGCTCGTCGGCAAGAGCGTGAAGGCCGTGCTGACGCTGCTGGTGCAGGCGGTGCTGATCATCGTCCTGGCGCTGCCGCTGGGCTTCGAGCTGCACCTGGCGGGCGTCCTGGGGGCGCTGCTGCAGCTCGTCGTCTTCAGCGTGGGGCTGGGGGCGCTCTCGTTCGTCCTGGCGATCAAGTCGGCCCCGGGCGGCACCCTGTTCTACGTCGTCAGCCAGTCGATCATGTTCCCGCTGCTGCTGCTCTCCGGGGTGCTGCTCCCGCTGGAGACCGCTCCCGGCTGGTTGCGGGCGCTCGGCCAGGTCAACCCGGTCACCTACATCGTGGACGCCCAGCGCGCCCTGTTCGCGGGCGACCTGTCCAGCCCCTCCGTCCTGTACGGCGCCGCGACCGCC
This sequence comes from Nonomuraea thailandensis, assembly GCF_024172165.1. Classification (GTDB taxonomy): domain Bacteria; phylum Actinomycetota; class Actinomycetes; order Streptosporangiales; family Streptosporangiaceae; genus Nonomuraea; species Nonomuraea thailandensis. Next base: position 9,492,331 of record NZ_JAMZEB010000002.1, read on the forward strand.
TGCGTCATCGCCGCGGTCGGCCTCTACCTGGGCAACCGGGCGCTGCGTCGAGGCGTATGAGCCGTTTTGACATCCGTTTCGCGTCGCCACCAGAGTGAGCTGGTGACTCTTGTGCTGGCGACGCGGACGGTGCCCTGGATCCCGGTGGCGCACCGCCTCGACGTGATCCTGTCCGAGACCCTGCCGCCGGTCGAGCAGACCACGTCGGCGTTCGCGTTCGTGTCCGACTCCGCCGGCCGGACGCTGATGACCTGCGTGGACCGCGAGGGCCGCGGCTGGGACATCCCAGGCGGCCACCTGGAGCCGGGCGAGAGCCTGGCCGAGGCGGCGGCCAGGGAGCTGCACGAGGAGACCGGCCTGAGCCTGCCGGCCTCCGCTCTGTCGATCTTCGCCTGGCAGCGCATCGAGCTGCTGGAGCCGCCTCCGGCGGACTACCGCTATCCGGCGCTGGCGTACATGGCGATGTTCCGCGCGGCGCTGCCGGAGTCCGGCGCGCCGACGCGGCCGCCCGCGGGCTCCGAGAGCACCCGCGCCGACTGGCTCTCCCGTGCGGAGATCGAGCGGGTGTGCCCGGACCGCACCTGGCTGGTGCTGCTGGAGGCATGATGGAGCCATGGCCTGGCGCTCGCCGGAGATCTCGCGGCTCAACGGCCAGCTGAGCGTGCCCGCGGGCGGCGAGCGGGCCGTCGCCGACGCCTGGCTCGACGCGCACCGCGAGACCCTGCTCTGGAAGTGCGGCGGCCTGACCGCCGGCCAGCTCAGGTCCCGTTGTGTCGAGCCGTCGAGCCTGTCGCTGCTCGGGCTGCTGCGCCACATGGCCGAGGTGGAGCGCGACTGGTTCCGCACCCGCTTCGCCGGCGAGCGGGTGCCGTACCTCTACTGCACCGACGACGACCTGAGCGCCGAGTTCGACGTGGACGGGGCCGACGCGGAGGCCGATCACGCGACCTATCTCGCCGAGCTCGACGCGGTCCGCCGCACGGTCGCGGGCCGCTCCCTCGACGAGACCTTCACCGACCCGAGGCGCGGCATCACCATGTCGCTGCGCTGGGTGTACACGCTCATGATCCAGGAGTACGCCCGCCACAACGGCCACGCCGACCTGCTCCGCGAGCGCCTCGACGGCGCCACCGGCCACTGACGCCGCACCGTTCGACGGCCGAACCGATCACCTGCATCATGGCCCTCGGCCGGATTTGATCTACGTCGCGAGGAGTGTGCGGTGCTGAACCCCAGGGAGCCCGACTGGGCGCACGTGGCCAGGTCCCTCGGCAAGGTGCTCGCCGTCACCGTGGTGCTCCACCTGGCCCTGGGCGCCGCCGATCGGGTGCTGTGGTTGTTCCTCCCCTCCGGCGGCGAGCGCGTGGCCACGGTGCACGGCACGGCCGCCCGCGTCGCCAACCCGGACAAGCGCCTGTCCGGGGGCTCCGACTCCGGCGAGACGTTATGGCAGTCGGCCTACGCGATGTGGGGAGAGCCTCGACTGGCCGGCCGCAGCGAGCCCGAGCGCTACGAGATCGTGGAGAGCCTGTTCGGCACCGTCCGGGCGCCCTCCCTCGACGGGCCGTCCGGCAAGCTGGGCGACGCGATCAGCGCCGTCGAAGCCAACCCCTACGCGGGACAGAAGCACATCGCCAGGAAGACCATCGACGGGCTGCCCCAGACGCTCGTCGCCACCGCGGTCGTGGAGTTCACGCGCCCGATGACCACCGAACAGCTCATCGCCTTCAACCACAGGTACGCCCTCCGGGGCGGGCCCGACGTCTCCTACATCTACTTCCCGGCCTCGCGCTACGACGACTCCGACCCGAATCCGCTGCTCAACGCGGTGGTGTGGAATCGCGACATGGTCGAGGAGAACACCGGAGCGGATTTCACCTACCAGCACGAGACCGAGCCCGAGCCGGCGCTCCGGGAGTTCCGCAACTGGGTCGGGCTGCTCGACGAGGGGGACGATCTCAGCGCGTTCGGCCTCAGCTACCAGTGGCTCGCCCGGGCCGCCGAGGAGGGCGCCGTGTACGGGCTCGTCATCGACCGCTGGAAACTGGCCGACCTGCGTGCGCTGCTGCCCGACCAGGACGTGAGCACGATCCGGCTCGCCGACGTCGCCTTCGACCTCGGCTGATGAGGAGCGAGGAGGACGGCACACCCCCCGCCACTCTCAACGTATAGCGCAACAGGGGGCTTGCGGCAAGACCCCGGTCGTGCCGCACAATCGACGACCTGACCCCCTGCCGCGAGCAACGAATCGGAGCCGACCACCCGTGACCCCGCTGACCACCAGCGCGTTCGACCTTCCCCACCACCTCGCCCCGAAGGCCGACCCGGCCCTGATCGCCCGCGACGAGCAACACTTCGCGGCCATCGCGGCGAGCCTCGAACAGGCGATCGCCGAGCTGTCGGACCGGCTCGCCGCCGAGCGCAGGGCGCCCGGCGGCGCGGGCAGGCAGGCGCTGGACCGGGACCTGGAGATCCACCGGCTGACCGCGCGCCTGCGCGCGCTGCGCCGCTTCGGGCTGGACCTGTGCCTGGGCCACATGGTGAGCGCGGACGACCCCGAGCCCGTCTACGTCGGACGCCTCGGCCTCACCGACAGCGAGGGCCGCCGCCTGCTGCTCGACTGGCGCTCCCCGGCGGCCGAGCCGTTCTTCGGAGCCACCCACGGCAACCCGATGGGCCTGGCCAGCCGCCGCCGTTACCGCTGGACCCGCGGCCGGATCAGCGACTACTGGGACGAGGTCTTCACCGCGGACGGGGCCGAGGGGCACGCCGCGCTCGACGACCAGTCCGCGTTCATCGCCAGCCTGGGCAGCAGCCGCTCGCCCCGGATGCGCGACGTGCTCGCCACCATCCAGGCCGACCAGGACGCCATCATCCGCGCGGGATCCCGCGGTGCCCTGGTCGTCGACGGCGGTCCCGGCACGGGCAAGACCGTCGTCGCCCTGCACCGCTCCGCCTACCTCCTCTACTCCGACCCGCGCCTCGGCCACCGCCGGGGCGGCGTGCTGTTCGTCGGCCCGCACCAGCCCTACCTGGCCTACGTCGCCGACGTCCTGCCCAGCCTCGGCGAGGAGGGCGTGCAGACCTGCACCCTGCGGGACCTCGTCGCCGAGGGAGCCGCGGCCGCGGTCGAGAAGGACCCGGAGGTGGCGCGGCTGAAGGCGTCCGCGGACCTGGTCAAGGCCATCGAGCCGGCCGTCAGGTTCTACGAGAACCCGCCCACCGAGGGCATGACGGTCACGACCCACTGGTCCGACATCTGGCTGGGCGCCGACGACTGGGCCGAGGCGTTCGCCGCGCCGGATCCCGGCACCCCGCACAACGAGGCGCGCGACCAGATCTGGGAGGAACTGCTCACGATCCTCACCGACAAGCATGACGACGAGGACATCTCGCCTGACCTGCTCCGCAAGTCCCTGCTGCAGAACAGGGAGCTCCTGCGGACCTTCAACCGCGCGTGGCCGCTGATCGAGGCGGCCGACCTCGTCGGCGACCTCTGGTCCGTCCCCGCCTACCTGCGGATGTGCGCTCCCTGGCTCGCCGCCGACGAGATCCGGCGGCTGCAACGCGATGACGCCCAGGCCTGGACGGTCTCCGACCTGCCGCTCCTGGACGCGGCACGCCAGCGGCTCGGCGACCCGGAGGCGTCCCGGCGCAGGCGCCGTCAGGAGGCCGCCCTCGCCGCCGAACGCGAGCGCATGTCGCACGTCGTCGACAACCTGCTCGAAGCCGACGACGACGGCGAGGGCCTGGTGACGATGCTGCGCGGCGAGGACCTGCGCAGCAGCCTGGTCGACGACAGCGCCCTGCCGGCCGCCGACCCTGACCTGCTCGCCGGCCCGTTCGCGCACATCGTCGTGGACGAGGCCCAGGAGCTCACCGACGCGGAGTGGCAGATGCTGCTGCAGCGCTGCCCGTCCAGGAGCTTCACCATCGTCGGCGACCGCGCGCAGGCCCGGCACGGGTTCACCGAGTCGTGGCAGGAGCGGCTGGAGCGGGTAAGGCTCGACCGGATCACCCTGGCCTCGCTCAGCGTCAACTACCGCACGCCGGAAGAGATCATGACGGAGGCCGAGCCGGTCATCCGGGCCGCGCTCCCCGACGCCAACGTCCCGACCTCCATCCGCGCCACCGGCGTCCCCGTCACCCGCGGCGCCACCTCGGAGCTGGGCTCGATCCTCGACGCCTGGCTCGCCGCCCACGCCGACGGGACGGCCTGCGTCATCGGCGATCCCGCGTTCGAGGAGACGGCCCGCGTGCGGTCGCTGACGCCGGAGCTGTCGAAGGGCCTCGAGTTCGACCTGGTCGTCCTCGTCGACCCCGGCTCCTTCGGCGAGGGCATCGAGGGGGCGGTCGACCGGTATGTCGCGATGACGCGCGCGACCCGTCAGCTCGTCGTCCTCACGAGCTGACGGGCGCCCGCGTGTCAGTGGCTGCCGGACAGCTCCCCTGACAGGGCGCCGTGCATGCGGGCGCTGGGCTGGTTGAGGCCGACGATGCGGACGGTCTTGCCGCGGGCGGCGTACTTGGCCTCGACGGCGTCCAGGGCGGCCACGGAGGAGGCGTCCCAGATGTGCGCGCCCGTGAGGTCGACGACCACGTCATCGGGGTCGCCCGCGTAGTCGAACTGGGAGACCAGGTCGTTGCTGGAGGCGAAGAAGAGCTCGCCGGTGACCGCGTAGACGACCTGCCTGCCGTCGGGGTCGAGGCAGGAGGTCACCTGGGCGAGGTGGGCGACGCGGCGGGCGAAGATGACCAGGCCGGTCAGCGAGCCCACGACGACGCCGATGGCCAGGTTGTGCGTGGCGACCACGACGGCGACGGTGATCACCATGACGCCGATCTCGCCGGCGGGCATCCGCCTGAGCGTGGCCGGCGCGACGGAGTGCCAGTCGAACGTCCCGAACGACACCAGGATCATGACGGCGACGAGGGCTGCCATCGGGATCTGGGAGACCAGCGGGCCGAAGACGATGCACAGCACCATGAGCAGCGCGCCGGCGGTGAAGGTCGACAGGCGGGTGCGGGCGCCGTTCTTCACATTGATCATGGTCTGGCCGATCATGGCGCAGCCGCCCATGCCGCCGAAGAAGCCGGTGACGATGTTGGCCAGGCCCTGCCCGATGGACTCGCGGGTCTTGGAGGAGTGCGTGTCGGTGATGTCGTCCACGAGCTTGGCCGTCATCAGCGACTCCATCAGGCCGACGAGGGCGAAGCCGAACGCGTACGGGGCGATGAGGGTGAGGGTGCCGAGCGTGAAGGGCACGTCCGGCAGGCCGGGCACGGGCAGCGAGGAGGGCAGCACGCCGCGGTCGCCGACGGTCGGCACGGCCAGGTGGGCGCCGACGGTCAGGGCGGTGAGCGCGACGATGGAGATCAGCGGCGCCGGGATCGCCCTGGTCAGGCGGGGCAGGAACACCATCAGCGCGAGCGCGCCGCCGACCAGCGGGTAGACGACCCACGGCACGTCGATCAGCTCGGGCACCTGCGCCATGAAGATGAGGATGGCGAGGGCGTTGACGAAGCCCACCATGACGCTGCGCGGCACGAAGCGCATCAGCCTGGCCACGCCGAGCGCGCCGAGCACGATCTGGATGAGGCCGCCGACGATGACGGTGGCGATCAGGTAGCCGAAGCCGTGCTCGCGGGCCAGCGGGGCGACCACCAGGGCGATGGCGCCGGTGGCCGCCGAGATCATCGCGGGGCGGCCACCGGCGATGGCGATGACCACGGCCATGGTGAAGGAGGCGAACAGGCCGACGCTGGGATCGACACCCGCGATGATCGAGAACGAGATCGCCTCGGGGATCAGCGCGAGGGCCACGACCAGCCCGGACAGGATCTCGGTACGCGCCACCGAGGGCGTCAGCCAGGCCGGGCGGCCGGGGCGGAAGCGGGCGGGCACGGATGAGCTGAGCAACAGACGTCCTTCATCGGGGAGCGGCCCTCGACAGGGGCGGGCGGCGGGGTGGCGAGGTGGCGGTAGGTTCCCAGCCAGGGCATGCCACGTGCGGTCCGGCCACGGGCAACTCTACCCTGACGTTAGGGTAGAGATTCGGCGGGGCCCGCACCGCCCGATCAGCCGAGCAGTGAGGTCATGCGAATGATGGACGGATCAGGGCTTCCCGCGCCGGCGGGCGGTGGCGGAGAGCACATGCACATCGGGCAGGTGGCGACGCGGACCGAGCTGTCGCTGCGGACCATCCGCCACTACGACGAGGTGGGCCTGGTCCGGCCCTCCGCGCGCAGCCAGGGCGGCTTCCGCCTCTACACGGAGGCCGACGTGGCCCGGCTGATGGTGATCCGCCGGATGAAGCCGCTGGGCTTCACGCTGGAAGAGATGGGCGAGCTGCTGTCCATCACCGACCGGCTCGACGACAGCGGCGCGGCGGCCCTGGACGCGGCCGAGCGCGAGCGGCTGCTGGCCCGGCTGGGCCGCTTCGAGCAGGCCGCCCGCGAGCGTTGCGAGGCGCTCCGCACCCAGCTCAGCAGGGCCGAGGAGTTCGCCGCGGACCTGCGGCGGCGCGCCGGGCAGCTCACGGCAGAGGACGCTTCCGGCTGATTCATGCGGAAAGGGCGTTTACCACCCTCCGCCACTCCCAACGTATAGCGCACCCCGGGCTTGCGGCAAGACCCCGGTCATGCCGCAGAATCACAGGCCGAAGCCGAAGACCTGCAGAGATGAGAGTGCGTAGTGCGTGTATTGCTGTCGACCCGCGGTTCGCGCGGAGACGTCGAGCCGATGGCGGCGCTGGCGGTCCGGCTGCTCGATCTCGGCGCGGACGCTCGGGTGTGCGCACCGCCCGACGAGGAGTTCGCCGAGGTGCTGGCGCGGGCCGGCGTGCCGCTGGTGCCGGTGGGCCGGACGGCGCGCTCCATGGTGACGGGGCCGACGCGGTTCAAGGAGCAGGACATGGCGCAGCGCGCGGCCGAGATGGTCGCCGCCACCTTCGACACGATCGCCGCGGCGGCCGCGGAAGGGGCCGACGCGGTGGTGGCCACCGGCATGTTCCCCGCCGTGGCGGGCGCGCGGACGGCGGCCGACAAGCTGGGCCTGCGCTACTTCTACACGTGCTTCCAGCCGGCCATGCTGCCGTCGCCGCACCACCCGCCGTTCGAGTACCCGGGCCGCCCGCACCCGGCCGGGGTGACCGACAACCGGGCGCTGTGGGACCTCGACATCGAGAACATGAACGTCCTGTTCGGCGGCGTGATCAACGCCCACAGGACGTCGATCGGCCTGCCCGCGCTGGGCAACGTGCGCGACCACCTGCTCACCGACCGCCCCTGGCTGGCCACGGACCCCGTCCTCAGCCCCTGGGTACGGCCCGCCGACCTCGACGTGGTGCAGACCGGCGCCTGGATCCTGCCCGACGAACGCCCGCTGCCCGCCGGCCTGGAGACCTTCCTCGACGCGGGCACGCCGCCCGTGTACGTGGGCTTCGGCAGCATGCCCATGACGGCGGCCCAGGACGTCGCCCGCGTGGCCGTCGAGGCGGTCCGCGCGCAGGGCCACCGGGTCCTGCTCGCCCGCGGCTGGGCCGGCCTGGCCCCGATCGACGACGCCGCCGACTGCTTCGCCGTCGGCGAGGTCAACCAGCAGGCGCTGTTCCGCCGGGTGGCCGCCGTGGTGCACCACGGGGGCGCGGGCACGACGACCGCGGCCGCCAGGGCGGGCACGCCGCAGGTGGTGGTGCCGCAGATGGTGGACCAGCCGTACTACGCCGGGCGGGTGGCCGAGCTGGGGAACGGCGTGGCGCACGACGGCCCCGTACCGACCTTCGCGTCCCTGTCGGCGGCGCTCGGCACGGCGCTGGACGCGCGGACCCGGGCGCGCGCCGCCGACGTGGCCGGCCAGGTCCAGGCCGACGGGGCGATGACGGCCGCGAAGCTGCTGTTCGAGCGGGCGTAGCGCCCTCGCCGTCTGCCCGAGGTGGGGCGGGCAGGCGCCTGCCAGACTGATCGGCGATGCCGACGGAACGAGGACTGAACATGGTGGACGCGGCCGTGCGACCGATCGTCGAGGCCATCGTCGCGGCGGCGCGCCCGCCACGCTCGCGGCCGCCCGGCCGGCGGACGACACCGCCATCCTCCACGACGCCCTGGCCTGGGCGTCCCGCCTTGGTGTGGACACCGGCGACAGTGTCCACGTGACCGGCGGCTGACGGCGTCATGGGGGCGTGGGTCCATGTCCGAGGCTGGCTGGAGTTCCAGGACTCCGGCCAGAGACGCTCGTTCGAGCGCATCCTCGGCGGCGCGCCGGACCCTGGCTGGGCCTTCCCCCAGGGCGGCTGGCTCGACGCCGTCTGCTACGCACGCGCCGTCCGCGCGCAGCACGTCGGTGACCTGCTCGACGTGATCCGGCAGGCCGCCGCGCTGCCGGCCGCCGACGCGGACGACGACCGCGTGGTCGGGCTCTTCCTCGTCTCCCACGAGGAGGGCGGCCGGAGCGAGTGGCAGGTGCGCGACGGCCAGGTGCACATCGGCCCGGCCGACGCGCGCCACGACTACCTCGACCGGTGAGCCGCCGAAGGGTGGCGTCCTACCAGTTACGAGTCCGGCCGACCCACACGTTGCGCGCCTGGAAGGTGGTGTTGCCGGAAGGGCCGGGCTGCTGGCTCCAGAGCGGATCGTTCACGTCGACCTGCGACGCCCAGGAGCCCATCTGCAAGTTCATGATCAGGTGCTGTGGGATGCCGGCCCAGCCGACGCCCCGGTGGGTGACCTTCCAGCCGTCGTTCTCGCCGTAGTCGAAGTAGTAGTCGAGGATGACGTCGTCGCCGTCCTTCTCCATCCAGAGCCGGTAGCGGTGCCAGGTGCTGGGGTCGTGGCCGCTGAGCTCGTGACGCTCCGCGGGGTCGTTCTCGCCGGCCTCCTTGGTCCAGGTGTTGAACAGGTTCGTGGAGTCGCCGACGTACTCGAGGATGTCGCTCTCCGGAGGCCAGTTCGGGGCGATGCCGGTGGTCCAGAAGGCCGGCCAGATGCCGAGACCGGTCCGGGTGCGGAACTCGCCCTCGATGTCGTACTCGGGGAACTGGTCGTCGACGAGGATCGGCTCCTTGGCGTGGATGGCGCCGGAGTGGTACCAGAGCGGCGCGTGCGGGGGGCTCGCGCTCTGCCCGTCGGGCTGGCTCAGCCGGGTCGCCGTCAGGGTCAGCACGCCGCCGGACAGCGTGACCTTGCTGTTGAGCATCTTGGCGGCGCCGTTGTGGGTGTTGCCCCAGGGGTAGCCGTAGTTCCATTCCTGGGTGAAGGCCGTGGTGCTGCTGAAGGAGGACTTCTCGATGATGTTCTCCCAGGTGGCCGCGCTGCGGCGGGCGCTGCCGGCCGTCCGCGACGCCGCCCGGGCCTCGGCCGGGACGAGCGAGAGCCCTAACAGGCCGCCGGCGGCCGCCGCCGAGCCCATGGTGATGAGCTTGCGGCGGTTGATCGTTCCCTCGGACATGCGGTCCTTTCTCTCGGACGGGTGCGAGCGGCTGCGGGGTCGGTCGCGCTCGCGGGGAAGGCCCCCACGGTCATAATGATCGCTTTCACCTCCCCGCGTAGGCCGATTCGCGATCACCCTGGGCTGTGACAGGCTGAAGGCCGATCCGGACGGGCCGGCTGTTCAGGACAGGAGGCCGCGCAGCCCCTTGGCCAGGAACAGCAGGCCGAAGACGGCGATGAGGAGCAGGGTGAGTGCGCTGTTGTGCAGGATGAGCCACGCGCGCAGCCGTGCCAGCCGTTCCTCCCCGCCCTCACGCATCGTCAGAACGTACGGCGCCAGCACCCCCACACTGCCCAGAACGACGAAGATCGCAGCCAGCACGGCCTGCTGAAGCGGCGACAGAGGCACCCGCCCGGCCGTGACCGCGCCCCCGACCAGCGCGGCCAGGTTGACCGGATTGGCCACGATCAGCGCGGTCGCCACCCCGGCGATCTTCGGCTTGGTCATGGCGTCCATGGCCACGATCCACCGCGGCACCCGCGGCGCCTCCCCGGCCGGACGCCGGGCCGCCCTGCGCGCCCCCGCGAACACGACCGCCAGCAGCACCAGCCCGATGACCAGCACCAGGCAGGAGAGCCACGCGGGCTGCCCGCCGTGACCCGCGGCCCCGAGGGCGCCCAGCAGCGCGGTGAGCGCCAGCAGGACGAGCCAGCTCACCACCAGCCACGCCAGCTCGAACACCGTCGCCTTGGCCCGCCCGCCCGTGCTGACCAGCAGCGCGATCACGGCCACCACGGGAAAGGGGGAGACGATGAGGCCGAGCGTGTAGGGCAGCATGTCGGCGAAGGCTTCACCCACAAGACTCCTCCTGCTGGAACGCCGCGGCGGCGGCCTGGTTGGATTCGTGGAAGGTCAGACCGGTCAGCCCGTAGTGCGCCGGCAGCCGGCGGACGCCCGTCGTGGCGCGCGAGACGGAGAAGCCGACGCCACGCTCGCGCAGCAGGTCGGCGACCTGGCGCAGGGCCTGCGCGCCGGTGGTGTCGACGTCGCTGATCGCCTCGGCGTCCAGGACGACGTGCCGCGCGCCGCGGTCGGCCAGCGCCTCGATCTCGCTCTTGAGGGTGCCGGCGTTGGCGAAGAAGAGCTGGCTCTCGAAGCGGTAGACGACCGCCACCACGACCGCGCAGACGGCGCCGGGGACGAGCGCCGCCCACTGCCCGAGCGAGATGCCCGGCCAGTGCGGGGTGGGCAGGGCGGGCGCGATCCGGCGCAGCAGGAGGATCACCGCGATCGTGCACGAACCCACGACGACGCTCCACCACTGCGACTGAGGGAGCTTGGTGACGATCTCCCACAGCTCCGGGAAGAAGCCTTCGGCGCTGGTGTGGATGCCCAGGATCTTCTTGATCTGGCTGGTGAGGATCTCGACGGCCAGGCCCGCGATGAAGCCGACCAGCACGGGCTCCGACAGGAAGCTCGCCAGGAAACCCAGCCGGAAGGCGTAGAAGAGCAGGAACACGGCCGCGCACACCAGCGCCTGGGCGTAGGCCGGCTCGACGTACTGGGGGCTGCCCGGACGGACGGCGAGCGCCGCCAGCAGCGAGGCGATCAGGGCGGCGATCGGCGCGTCCGGGCTGGCCACGAGCTGGCGCGACGAGCAGCACAGCGCGAAGACCGGCATCGGCAGGATCGCGGTGTAGAGGCCGACCACCGGCGGCAGCCCGGCGATCTGGGCGTAACCGATGTTGAGCGGAATCGCCAGCGCGGCCAGCGTCACGCCGGCGGTGATCTCCTTGCCCAGGTCACCCCGCCGGACCCCGCGAAGCCCCGCCGCGAACGTCACAGCAGCCCTCCGATCAGTACAGCTCCGGGACCGTCACCGGGGGGGCGCGCACGCGGCACATCCGGCTTGTTCCCTTTACGGGACGACCTCCGCGCCGGCCATGCCCATTCTTTGGCCTTCTCTGGCCTTCTTCTCAGGCGCTGCTGGGCAGCACCGTCGCATGGCAGACCTTCCCTTTCACGATCGGGCGGACTTCGACGACGCCGAGCGCGGCTTCATCGCCAAGCTGTCCCCCGCCCTGATCAAGGCAGCCGACGGCAAGGTCGTCTGGGACAACGACTCCTACGCCTTCCTCGACGGCGAGTGCCCGCAGAGCGCGCACCCGAGCCTGTGGCGGCAGGCGCAGCTCTGCGCCAGGCAGGGGCTCTTCGAGGTCACCGAGGGCATCTACCAGGTACGCGGCCTCGACCTGTCCAACATGACCCTCGTGGAGGGCGAGCGCGGCGTCGTCGTCATCGACCCGCTCGTCTCCACCGAGTGCGCCGCCGCCGCGCTCAAGCTCTACCGCGACCACCGGGGCGACCGGCCGGTCACCGCCCTCATCTACACCCACTCCCACGCGGACCACTTCGGCGGCGCCCGCGGCGTCATCGACGGCACGGACGTCCCCGTCATCGCGCCCGCCCACTTCATGGAGCACGCCGTCTCCGAGAACGTCTACGCCGGCACCGCCATGAACCGCCGCGCCGCGTACATGTACGGCCAGCACCTCCCCCACAGCCCGGAAGGGCAGCTCGGCTGTGGCCTGGGCATGGGCACCTCGGCCGGCACCGTCTCGCTCGTCCCGCCCACCCTGGACGTCACCCGCACCGGCCAGGAGGAGACGATCGACGGCGTCCGCGTCGTCTTCCAGCTCACCCCCGGCACCGAGGCCCCGGCCGAGATGAACTTCCTCTTCCCCGACCGGCGCGCCCTGTGCATGGCCGAGAACGCCACCCACAACCTGCACAACGTCCTCACCCTGCGCGGCGCGCTGGTCCGCGACACCCGGCTCTGGTCCCGCTACCTGACCGAGGCCATCGCCCTGTTCGCCGACCGGGCGGACGTCGCCTTCGCCTCCCACCACTGGCCCACCTGGGGCAAGGAGCGCATCGTCACCTTCCTGTCCCAGCAGCGCGACCTGTACTCCTACCTGCACGACCAGACCCTGCGCATGCTGAACCGCGGCATGACCGGCAACGAGATCGCCGAGATCATGCAGCTCCCGCCCGCCCTGGAGCAGGCCTGGCACACGCACGGCTACTACGGCTCGGTCAGCCACAACGTCAAGGCGATCTACCAGCGTTACCTCGGCTGGTTCGACGGCAACCCCGCCCACCTGTGGGAGCACCCGCCCGTCGAGCAGGCCCGCCGCTACGTCGAAGCCTTCGGCGGCACCTCCGCCGTCGTCGCCCTGGCCGGCCGCTACGTCGAGGAGGGCGACCTGCGCTTCGCCGCGACCCTGCTCAACCACGCGATCTTCGCCGACCCGGACGACTCCGCCGCCCGGCGGCTGCTCGCCAAGGTCTACACCCGCCTCGGCCACGGCGCCGAGAACGCCACCTGGCGCAACTTCTACCTGACCGGCGCCGGCGAGCTGACCGAACGGCCGTCGAAGCCCGCCACCAGCACCGTCTCCCACGACATGCTCAAGGCGCTCACCGCGGAGCAGGTCTTCGACTCGCTCTCCATCCGCGTGCACGGCCCTGACGCCTGGAACGAGCGCTTCGCCATCGACTGGCACCTCACCGACAACGACGAGCACCACCGCACCACGATGTCCAACGGCGCCCTGATCCACGAGCGGAGCCCGTCCGGAGACGGCGCGGACCTGACGCTCCGGCTGACCAAGGAACGCCTGATGAGCCTGCTCGCCGGTGACGGCGACGCCGCCGACCTCGACCACGACGGCGACCTGACCGTCCTGCAACGGCTGACCGCCGTCCTGGAGGAGCCCACGCCGGACTTCGCCATCGTCACACCCTGACCACCGCTCACCTGACCCGCGCCGGACTTCGCCGTCGTCACGCCGTGACCACCGCTCACCTGATCCGCGCCAGAGCCGCGATCGCCTTCTCAGCGCAGGTGCGTACGACGGCGAACGCGCTGCGGACGCTGACGGTGTCGACGCGGTTCTCCGGCCGGCTGTCCGGGGTCCAGGCCACCGCCAGCATGCCCCCCAGCAGCCCCAGGACCATGCCGACCAGAAATCCGCCCAGGTTGGAGTAGACGAAGGAGGCCATGGAGAGCACCACGGTCACCAGGCCGAGGAAGACCCGCTGGGCGGGTTGCAGCCAGACGAGCACCCCGGCCATGACCATGACCAGCGCGATCAGGTAGCTGACCCCGACCGCGCCGAACATGACGGCCACCGGCAGCGCGTCGAGCGCGAGCGGGATGCAGAGCAGCTCCGTCCCCGCCGCCACGATGAACAGCCCGCCCCAGAACGGCCGCGATCGCCGCCAGCTTCCGTCCAGCGCTCCGGGCCGGATCCGTCCTAGAAGCATTCGCTCTCCCCCCGCACCACGTCGAGGCCGAGGTCGGGGAGGCTGAACGTCGCCGCCGTGGCGGCCCGCGGGCTCAGCCTGACATTGCGGAGGGTCACCGCCGACGCCTGGCTGCCGAAGGTCCCGGCGGGCCCTCCGAAGCCCGGCACCTGGTCCAGGGTGGCGGCGTCACGGCCCAGCTCCAGGTCGCGGATGGAGGCTCCCGTCCGCCCCGTCTCCAGGTCGATCACCAGGTTGTCGATCGTCACCACGTTGCCGGCCCGGCCTCCGGTGAGCCGGATCGTGATCGTGCCCACGGGTGTCCGCACGAGGGCGCTCTGGCACAGGTCGGTGACCACGGCACGGCGGATGCCGGTCGAGATGACGGGTATCGTCCGGCCCTTCCTGGTCTCCACGACGCCGCCGGCCAGCGTGAAGCCCTGGCCGCGCAGCTCACCGACGGCGAGCTTGAACGCGTTGCCCGAGACCACGAACATGGCGCCGATGACACCCTGAGCCGTGGCGCCGACCAGCAGCGACGTCAAGGCCGCGACCGGAGCGAAGATCAAGCCGAAGCGCTTCCACCGCACGCGTCCCTGCTCGGCCATGGCTCGGCTCCCACCCTTCGGCTACTCAGACCAGGCCGGTGAATCATCACGGACAGTGACAGTCGGCCTATTGATGAGCATGGGCGACATCCATGGCGTCCGTCGACATACTCGCCGGGCACAGCGGCGGTCATGACCTGCGACTGGGCAAATTTGCCCGAACACCAGGAGACACGTCACCCGAACCGCAACCTGGCCGTTCGCGCGCTGTCCGCCTGGGACCACGCCACGCTGCCGCCCGTGGCGCGAACCGCCGTGGCGGCGGCCCTGCGCGCAGAACCGGACCCCGCCGTACGCGAACGCTTCGAGCGCCTGCACGAGGCGATCGCCCCACGTTGACATGCGGCTCCGGCGGGTCGCCTCAGGCGGTCCAGCGCGGGTCGCGGCCGAGGTAGCGCAGCAGCACGGCCACGTCGTCGTCGCCCTCCGCCTCGGGCAGAACCGCGGCGTAGGCGCCCCAGGCCCGTACGGGGTCGACGATGACCTGAGCGGTGGGCATCAGCGCCCGCGCCAGCTCCGGGGAGAGCGGCGAGGGCTGGCCGGTGGCCATGGCGATGTCCCATGCGTGCACGGCGGCGTCCAGGGCGCAGGCGCCCACGGCGAGGCCGGCCGGGAAGGAGTGCGGGGGGATCGGGGTCGGCACGGCGTCCGCGTCGTGGGCGATGGTGGCGAACGCGGCGGCGGAGGCCCGCATCGCCTCCTCGGCGACTTCCACAGGGTCCCCGGCCAGCGTCCCGGAGGGGGCGAACGGGTCCTCGCCCGGGCCGGGGCCGCCGGTGATCGCGGCGGCGAAGCCGACCTGGTCGCCGGCCGCGTGCTGCAGCACCTGGGTGACGTTCCAGTGCTCGCACGGGGTGGCCCAACCCCAGCCGGAGGCTTCGACGCCCGCCACGGCCGTGCGCAGGGCGGTGTGGGCGTCGTCGAGGATCTTCCAGTGGGTGCTGGCGTTCTGGCTCATCGTGCGTCCTTTCCAGGTACGGGGGGCCGCGGCGTCCGGCTCCCCGTCCGTCGTGTCGTGCCTCCACTATACCAGAACGGAATGTTCCATTCCAATATCTGAAGCCGATGCTCCCCGCCGGGTCCTGTCCGGCCGCGGCGCGGCAGCACACCGCCGCCGACGCTCCGGGGACGGCAGGACCCGCTCGACAAACATGGAAACGTCACGCGATGTGCCGACCAGGTCAAACCCGTACATCACTTCTGTGGACGCAACCGATTCGCTGGTTGCTTGTTCTCGCGGACACATGGATAATCCGCCCAGGTGGTATGGCGCAGCGCAGCGCTCGGATCTTACCGATGGAGCTGATTGCGTGGCTATTGGCGTTCAGTCAGGGCCCCCCGCCGATACGAGCGAATGGCCGCTGAACCTCGATGTGAAAGGTTTGCTGGAGATCGGCTGGCGACCGACCCCCTTCCGGCAGTTCATTCTCAAGATCCACAGTCGGTGCAATCTCGCCTGCGACTATTGCTACGTCTATGAGATGGCCGACCAGAGCTGGCGGCGGCAACCACGGCGGATGGCCCGCGAGACGATCGACGCGGCCGCCCTGCGCATCGCCGAGCACGTCCATGACAACGGCCTGTCCCAGGTCGAGGTCATCCTGCACGGCGGCGAACCGCTGCTCGCCGGCGCCGACCACATCCGCTACGCCGTGACCGCGCTCCGCGCGGCCGTCGATCCGGCGGTCGACGTCTCGGTTCTCCTCCAGACGAACGGCGTGCTGCTGGACACCGTGTTTCTCGACCTGTTCGACGCTTTGGACGTGTCGGTGGGCGTCAGTGTGGACGGTGACGCGGAAAGTCACGATCGGCATCGGGTGCGGGCCAACGGCACAGGCAGTTACGCGGCCGTCCGCACCGGGCTGGAAAAACTGACGTCACCGCGATACCGGCATCTCTTCAATGGCGTGCTCAGCACCATCGACCTACGCGGTGACCCTGTCACCACGTACGAATCCCTGCTGCAATTCGCCCCGCCCACCATGGATTTTCTGCTGCCGCACGGCAATTGGGACTTCCCGCCTCCGGGGTTGTCTCCGCACGGCGCGGCCACCCCGTACGCCGACTGGCTCGTCGCCCTCTTCGACCGCTGGTACGGCGCCCGCAAGCAGGAGACGCACGTCCGGCTGTTCTCGGAGATCATCCGCATGCTGCTCGGCCAAGCCTCGCGTACCGAGGCGATCGGCCTGTCCCCGGTGACGGTCGTGGTCGTGGAGACCGACGGCAGCCTGGAGCAGGTGGACTCGCTGAAGGCGGCCTACGAAGGAGCCGCCGACACGGCCATGCACGTCGCCAGGGACGCGTTCGACGCGGCGCTGCTCCATCCGGCCATCGCCGCCCGTCAGCTCGGCAGCCGGGCGTTGTCCGCCGAGTGCACCGGCTGCGACGTCAAACGGATCTGCGGCGGAGGCCTGTATCCGCACCGCTACCGCTCGGGACGAGGCTTCTTGAACGCATCGGTCTACTGCCGGGATCTCTTCCGGCTCATCACCCACATCCACCGGACTCTCGCCAACGACGTCGCCATGCTGCGGAAGGGAAGTTGATGGATCTGGACCGGCACGTCCTTCCCGACAAGGTGTTCAACGCGCTGGCACAGGGCGGCGGCGGCACGGAGGCAGTAGGCCATCTTCTCTCGGCCCAGTACAGCAAGCGCCTGCTCCTACTGCGCGGGCTGCGCAGCGCTGTGGGCACTGAGGCCGTGAAGCGCTCCTACGCCATGCTCGCCCGGATCCAGCAGCATGACCCGCGGGCGGTCGGCGCCGTGATCCGCTACCCCACGATGACCGCGTGGGCGCGGCGCGCGATCCTCAACGGACCCGACGACCATGGCGACGTGCTCGAGCTGGCCTCGCTGGTCGCGGCCGCGGCCGTCCGGGCGGGCTTCCCGGGCGAGTTCCAGGTGACGGCCGTGAACGGCATGGTGATGCTGCCGTCGCTCGGGCGGGCGGCGGCACCGGGCGATGACGGCCCCGCCGTCGTACGGGTCGAGGAGGGGGGAGCGGTCGTCACCGCGGGCAGGACCTCCGTCCGGATTCCCGCCGATCCGTGCGACGACGCTCCGGGGTGGCAGGGGCTGCGCCGGCTGACCGCCGAACACCAGGGGGTCGGGGTACGTTTCCTGCTCGACGACATCGACCCCGACCGCGTGCCGGGGGCGGAGGTCGCTCCGACGAGGCTGAGCCCTGAAGAGGTGGCGCAGTGGCGGGCGACGCTGCGCGCGGCGTGGGAGCTGCTCGTCCGGCACCACTGGACGGCCGCACAGGAGATCGCCGACACCATCACGGTCCTCACGCCGCTGGCCGGCCCGAAGGACGGCGTGTCGAGCGCCACGCCTTACCAGGCCCTCGGCAGCGTCGGGCTGTCGATCCCGCCGGATCCCCAGCTGTTCGCAGTCACGCTGGCGCACGAGGCGCAGCACACCAAGCTCACCGCGCTGCTCGACATGGTCGCCCTGACGAGGCCCGACGGCGGCCGGCGTTTCTACGCCCCCTGGCGCGACGACCCGCGTCCGATCGCAGGCCTGCTCCAGGGCGTCTACGCGCACCTCGGCATCGCCGGATTCTGGCGCCGGCAACGCGTCCACGAGGCCGGCGCCGCGGCCCTTCGCGCGCACACTGAATTCGCTCGCTGGCGCGACGCCGCCGCCTCGGCCGCTCAGGTCATCGCGGGCAGCGGCCTGCTCACCCAGGCGGGTGAGCAGTTCGTCGCCGCGACAAGCCGGACACTGAACGACTGGTCTCGCGAACCGGTGCCGGACGACGCCCGCTCGGCGGCCGGACAGGCCGCCGACGACCACCTGTCCGCATGGCGGCGGCGGAACGGGGAGCCCGGATCAGTCCCCGGCCCGCAGGTCTAGATCGGCGGCGGGTCGAAGTCGAAATCGAGGTGGCGGCCCTCGCTCGCCACCACCGCGTCCAGATGCTCGAGCGTCAGCGTCGCCGCGTAGACGTCCATGGTCCGCTCCAGCAGGGAGGTTCCCTCGTCCTTCCTGCCGATCGCGCACAGGTCCGCCGCCAGGTTCGCGGCGCAGCCCAGCGTCATGGGGTGAGAGTCGCCGAGCACCTTCTGCGCTCGCCGCAGGGTGTCCTGGCCCAGCTCGCAGGCCTCGTCCAGCTCTCCTAGCGCGGCGTGGTCGGAGGCCAGGTTGGCGGCCACGGTCAGCGGATAGTGGTGATCGCGCCCCATCTTGGCCTCAAGACCGGCAAGAGCCTTCCTGTCCATCTCCCGCGCGGTCCGGAGGTCGCCCTTGACGCGATGCAGGAGTGCCAGGTTCCCTGTGCAGCCGTAGTTGTACGGGTGATCGCCGCCGTACACCTTCGGATACCGGTGCGCGGTGTCGGCGGCGAGTTCGAAGGCCAGATCCGTGTCGCCGATCGCCCGCTGGATGTTGGACAGGCAGATCGCGGCGGCCAGCGTGTCGGGGTGTTCGAGCCCGAACAGCCGCACGTAGCGCGTGTGCACGTCCACGGCGATCTCCAGTGATCTGCCGTATTCGCCCGCGCGGCGCAGGGCGACGGACAGTTCCTTGGCGGCGCGGAGGGTCCAGGGGTGCTCTCCGCCCAGCTGGTCCATCCCGTACGAGTACGCGTCCTCCCCGAGGTCGCACGCCTCGGTGTAGTCGCCACAGAGCCTGACCGCCCGCGCGAGACCGCTCATGGAGCCGAGCATGCCCGCCCTGGTGATCTCCAGCCCGGGCACCCGCTGCCCGCGGTAGGCCCGGTCATGAAGCTTGCGGGCCTCCTGGTAGTCACTGATCAGGGCGTAGTCGAGCGCGAGGCTGTTGACGACCTGCAACGTTCGTGGAGCGCCCATGCCGAACACCGCCTCGTGCCGCAGCAGCGAGTCGCTGTCGTGGTCTCGGGCCTGGAGGAACTCGCCCCGGGCGCGAAGGTCGGCGCCGATGCCGTTGACGAGCACCAGGGTGTCCTCGTGGTCCGGGCCGGCCGTGCGCCGCATGTACTCCAGAGTGGTCCTGTCGAGCTCGTACGCCTCGCCGTACTCGCCCAGCTCCCGCAGGATGCTGCCGAGCTGGCTGCGGGCCCTGAGCACGTCGATGTCGTCACTGCCGGACTCCTGGCCCCACTGCTCGACCAGGCGCTTGGCGGTGTCCTGGGCCGAGGCGTAGTTGCCCGACGCCCGCAGGTATCGCAGCAGGCGGAGCGCGAACTGCCGGACCGCCGGCGAATGGCTGGAGGCCACGCCCGCCGAGGTCGCGTGCGCGAGCAGTTCGAGGTATCGGGGCCAGGTCGCCGGGCTCTCCGGGTTGGGCGCGGCGGCTCCGGCGAGGAGGGCGTGCACCTCGGCTCGGATCCGCTTGTGCGTCTCGATGTCGAGCTCGTCGCGCAGCAGCGCCTGGATCAGGCGGTGGACCTGGATGGTGCGGGAGGTGTTGTCGACGCGGACGAGGGCGTAGCGGCCGAGGCTTCCGATGGCGCGGCTCAGCCGGAGCGGGTCGGCCACCACCTCGGCTATCACGGGCCGGATCGCGTCGTCGTCGACGGGCGCGAAGACCTCGCGCGGAATCGGCTCGGGCCCGAAGAAGGCGCAGCAGCGCAGCAGCTCGACGGCCTCGGGCAGGTTCTCGGTGAGCTTGGCGACCGACAGCGCCCACGCCGCGGTCATGGACACGGGGTAGTCCGTCGGCTTCTTCTCGCCGAGGAGCTGACTCGTGCGCTCGGCCAGCAACTGCAGATATTGCTGCACAGGCATGCCGGTCTCGGCCTGCAGCGCACCCGCCTGCTCCAGAGCCAGCGGAAGGTCGCCCAGTTCGTCGGCGAGCCTGCTGGCGTCCTCTCCGTCGATCGCCTTGCGCACGCGCTTCTTCAGGAACTCGATGCTCTCGCTGCGCGAGAACACATCGACGGCCACCGTCTCGACCACGCCTTCCCAGCGATGGTTGCGCGAGGTGATCAGAACGTGACCCGGCCCGCGCGGGATGACGTCGTTGATGTCCTCCGGCTCGTCGGCGTTGTCGAAGATGAGCAGCCACCGCGAATAGGGCTCGCCCCGTTGCAGGGCGCCCAGCACCGCGTTGGCCGCGTCCTCGATGCCGGTCGTGGTGGCGGACGGCACGTCGAGGTGGGGCGCCAACTGAGCGAGCGTCGATCGCACCAGATCGGGCTGGTCGGAGGGGACCCACCAGACCACGTCGTATTCCGATCGGTAGCGGTAGGCGTACTCCACCGCCATCTGGGTCTTGCCGACTCCGCCGAAACCGTGCAGGGCATGGGGCACGACCGCGGTGATCTCCCCCATGATGCCGTTGCGGAGCCGCTCCAGCAGCTCCTCGCGCCCCGTGAAGTTCTTGTTCTGGGGCGGGATCTTGCCCCAGACCTTGGGAAACCTTCCCGACGGTCGTATCGTGCCAGTCGATTGTGAAAGCGTCATCCGCCCCGCCTCCGCCTTCGATCCTCGCGACGTGTCATTCGTGAGCCGCCACGCCTCCGATGCGACCACGCAGATAATCGGCAGCCACTATTTCCTTTTTCGGCCGTGCCGCAACCCGTCGCGCTTCGAAGCGTCACCCTGAGAGGGGATCACAATAGCGTATGGGATGATCTGGAAGATGGGTAGGCGGGCGTCTATACTGCTCATGCTAATCGATTCTTGTAATCGAATGAGGATGCCGGCGAGGGTGGCTGAGGAGGGCACATGGGGCCAGAATTCACGTCCCACCTGGCTGATCATGTCGAGCTGATCGATGTGTCCGACTTCACGCTCGACGACCTCGAACGACTGGGCGATTCGGTCGTGGAGCAGGCGTTGCGCGACGTTCTCGATTCTCCGAAGCGAAACGGGGACATCAGCGCCGGATTTCAGCAGTCGACACAGCGGCCGTAGGATCTCGCGGCTTGCCGGCCGCGGCGGGATCCGGCCCGGTCGGCTTCCGGCGTCCGCGTATATGGCCTACCCTGGAAGCAGACCCGCCAACAGTGCGTCGCATTCGTACAGGGACGCCTTCTCCATCTCGACATGATCATGTTACTGCGGCCAGCAGAGGCTTCAACTGTTACGATCGGATGCTCGCATGTCGGATCACGGAAACCTCGCTGTCGTTTCGGGCAGACAATTTCCGCTTTTTGGTACCCGAGGATCACCGTATGACAGGAGCATCCCCGCTTTGGCAGCCGAAGCCTGACCCTTTTGTCGGAGCCCGCTCCTTCGAGGTGGGCGATCATGAGCTGTTCTTTGGGCGGACATACGAGACGAATGAGCTGACCAGGCTCTGGCAGCAGAATCGCGTCACCATCCTGTACGGCCACGCCGGGGTCGGCAAGACGTCATTACTGCGGGCCGGCGCCTTTGCCAAACTTTCGGCCGAGGGGGCGAACGTCCTGCCCATCGGCCGTTTTTCGTACCGCTCCTCCGTACCCTCCGCGTCGCTGCCGGACGAGAATCCGTGTGTGTTCGCCCTGCTGTCGTCGTGGGCCCCCACCGCGTCCGCGGCCCGCATCGCGAGCCTGTCCATCGAGGACTTCCTGCGCAGGAACGAACGTGCCGATCGATCGGGCCAGCCGGTCCCCACCATGATCGCCATTGACCAGGCGGAGCGGCTCTTCCAGGACTCCGAGATCCACATCAGCCGTCGGCGCCGGTTTCTGGACGAGCTCATCGAGGCCATGAACCGCCGCCCGGCCGCGCGCCTGCTCCTGTGCGTGCGCACCGACCACCTCGACGACGTCCTCCCGATCGCCAAGGAGGTCGCCGACGACTCCTGCGTCTCGTTTCCCCTGGAACCGTTCGGCCAGGACACCGCGATCGAGGCGGCGAGGGGGCCGATCGAACGGTTCGGCCGCGCGCTCCCCCCTGAGATCGCGAGCCTGCTGGTCGACGAGCTCCGTACCGTGAGGACCGCTCAGGGGACCGACAGAGGCCGGACGGCTCTGGTGGAGCCGGTGCTCCTGCAGGTGGTGTGCGCGCGGTTGTGGAGGGACCTGACGGACGCGCCCGAGGTGCACTCCACCCGTCTGCACCTGGACGTCAACAGGGCGCTGCAACACTTCACCGCGCAGGCGCTGGCCAACGTCGCAGCCGACCAGCAGCTGCCACCGCACGAGCTCGCCTCGTGGTTGCGCAACACGTTCATCTCCGCCGCCTCGAAGGGCGGGGGAACAGCGCAGGAGGGGTCGGGACGCGCCTTCGGCCTGCCGGCCGCCGTGGTCCAGGCCGTGGAGGACGAGCACGTCATCAAGGCGCGGTGGCGCAACGGCCTGCGCGGCTACGAGCTGCAACATCCGCGGCTCGTGCAGCCCGTCCAGCAGCTCGAGGCCGCACAGTGGCACAGTGCCGAACTGGACGGGCCGTCCCGCCTGCGTGCCGCCGAGGAGGCGCTGTCCCGGGGCAGGCTCACTCTCGCACGGAGGCATGCCGACGAGGCCGCGAGCGCGGCCTCCCGGGAGGACACCAGGACGCGTGCGCAGGCCGAGTCGTTCCTGGGCACCGTGGCGTACGAGCAGGGCCTGTTGGAGGAGGCGGCCCGCCGCTACCGCTCCGCCGCCGGGATCTTCGAGACCTTGGGTGACACCACGGCCGTCGGTCAGTTGCTCGCCGCAGTGGGGCGGCTCAAGCTCGTGCAGGGAGGTCAGGGGGCCGGCGTCGAGGAGCTCTCCGCCGCCGCCAACCGCGTCCCCAACGACCTGTCCGTGCAGACCGGGCTCGGCCAGGCGCTCTGGAACGCGGGCCGCAAGGAGGCCGCGTTGGTCGTGCTGGGTGAGGTGCTCAGGCGCGACGGTGACACGCCAGAAGCGCTCCGCGTGCGCGGGGAGATCTATGCCGACCTGGGCAAGGCGGAATCGGCCCTGCGGGACCTGGACCGGGTCGCCAACCGGGCGGTGCCGTCGGCGAGGGCAGCCCGGGCACTGGCCCTGGCCACGCTGTCCCGTACCGAGGCGGCCAGGAAGGAGCTCGGCGACCTCGTCACCGACACCGTCGAGAGCGGGCCGGTGCTCTTTCGCGCCGCCCGCGTCCAGAAGCTCAGCGGCAACCGGTCGGCCGCCCTCCAGCTCGCCACCCGCGCGTTGTCCGCCAAGCGTCCTCCCCTTCCCTCCCACCAACGCAGCGCCGCCGTGCAGCTGATCGAGGAACTGTGATGCACGCGTATGAACCCCACTGCGCTGATAGCGATCATCACCGGCACCAGCACGATCCTGGCCGCGACTCTCACCGCGGTGTGGGCGCTGCTGAACGAGAGGATGAAGGCCAAGTACGAACGGATCCGGCTGGAGGATGAGCGGCGGGCCGAAGCGACCGAGAACCGCAGGCGCGAGTTGCGCGAGTCGTGCGAGGCCGTGCAGTCCTCCGTGCTCAAGCTCGCCTTGACCGCACGGCTCGTGCTGCAGATGCGCCGGGACGCGAATGTGCGGCTCGACCCCGAAGATCTCCCTGACCGGCTCCGCCAGGCCCGTGACGACTACCACGCGGCCCGGGTGGCCATCGCGCAGCTCTGGGCGCTGTGCGGCGAGGAGGGCCGGCGCCAGGCGATCGACGAGGTGAACGCCGTCTGTGACGACGTTTTCGGACACATCATTTCGAGCGGCACCCGCACGGTCGATCCGGGAATCGTCGAGGACAAGGTTCAGTCGAGCCTGCGCGGCCTCACACTCGCCATCTTCCCCTCCCCCGGCGGGGAGGAACCCGCATCGCGCGCCATCACGCCGGTGTGAGCCCTCACCGAGATTCGCCGACGGTCACGCTGCAGGCTCATCTGAACGTGCTTGCCGCGTGGCGCCGGATTGATCGATCGCCTGTTGTCGCCGTCGACGAGGCGGGTGCTCTCCCACGCCTTTCCAGGCGTGATGGCCAGGGCGAGAAACGCGATGACGACGACCGTGACGACCGCGGTGCCCTGGGTGTCGAGCACGTTCATCAAATAGCCGCTGGCGAGCGCGCCCAGCGGAACGGCGCCCCCCGTGAAGAACCGGTTGACGCTGACGACCCGTCCCAGCAACTCCTCCGGCACGACCTGCGCCTGGTGCACGGTGAGCGCGACGTTCATGTGCGAGCCCATGAATCCGATCACCGCCCACACCAGCATGAGCATGACGACGTCGTCGCAGAAGATGACGGGGACCATGACGAGCAGCCACGTCCACACGCACACCACGACCATGAGCTTGGCCCCGAGCCTGCGCAGCGTCCAGGACGCGATGGACGTTCCCAGCAGGCCGCCCGCCCCGCCGGCCGCCAGCAGGACGCCGATCTCGAAGCTGGACAGCCCCTGCTGTTCCGCGGAGACCATGAAGACCAGGCCGAGTGCCTGGAAGAGGAAATTGGTGATCGTGCAGATCCACAGCACCAGGAAAAGAAACGTCTCCCGACGGAGATAGGAGATGCCGTCACGGAAATCGCGCCACAGCGAATTATTTCGGGCCTGGCCGAATGCCGAACCCGCCTGGAATTCTTTGTTCCGCATCCCGCGCAGCGCACAGAGGGCGACAACGGCGAAAACGACGTCGAGCAGAAACGGAATTATCCGGTGGAGCCCGAAGAGGAATCCGCCGAGCGGGCGGCCGAGAATCATGGCGACATTGCGGCGGGCCTCATTCTTCGCCATGGCTCCCGACAGGTGTTCGGTCGGGACGATGCGCTGCACGGCGGTGAGCTCCGCCGTGTTGTAGAAGCTGAGGCACACTCCCTGCAGGGCCGCGGCGATGGGCAGCATGACGGGCGGGCCACCCAGGCAGAGCATGGCGACGACCTGCAGCGCGACGAACACCTGCACGACCTGGCTCACGACCATGACGCGATAGCGGTCGAACCGGTCCACCAGCACGCCGATCGGCAGGTGCAGCAGCACACCGGGCAGCACGCCCGCCGCCGCCACCCAGCCCGCGAACACCGGCGAGCCGGTCATGTCCAGAGCGAGCAGCGGGACGGCGAGCCTGCTGCACACCGTACCCAGCTGGGAGAACGCGGCGCCGCCCCACAGCAGCGAGAAGTCGCGTCGCCAGTTGTCGTAGCGATCGTCGCACGGGTCGTCAGCGACGTTACCGGTCACCTTGCGCGCTTCTCCCCTGTGCGGGCGTCGCACGGGGCAATGCTCGAAATAGATCGAGACAGGTCGTCCCGCAATCGGTCGTTTGAACGTTGAATATCGTAGCCATATCGGTCGACCACTCCGGCCAATTCGGCGTGATCATCGGCCTATCTTTCGGCCTCCGAATGGTATGGATTCGCCCAACGCCGACGAGTGGATCACCCCGACTGCCACAGCAGACAGAAGCGGCGAACAGGGCCAAAACTCTCCAAGAACGGAGGGCTTTGTCCGGAAATGCCGGATCTTGGCGGCGTGGGAGCGCCATTGTTCTCCGGCGAGTCGCACCGCGATCGCGGTCTTCACTGTTCAGCGGCGACGTTCGATCGACCTTCCCGCCAGCCGGTGATCATGTCCGGCCCGCACCGGCGTGCCCGCGCCCCTCGGCAGAGCCGACGACCCTCTCCCCGCCCGCGTAGACGTTGCAGCGCTCGCCGCGCAGAAAGCCCACCAGCGTGATGCCGAACTCCCTGGCGAGGTCGACCGCCAGGGAGGACGGCGCCGACACCGCGCACACCGCCGGGATGCCCGCGGACAGAGCCTTCTGCATGATCTCGTAGCTGGCCCGGCCGCTCACCATGAGCACGTGGTCGCTCAGCGGCAGCCGGTCGTTCATCGCCGCCCAGCCGACCAGCTTGTCGACGGCGTTGTGCCGGCCGACGTCCTCGCGCGCCGCCACGAGCGTGCCCGAGGCCGAGAACAGCCCGGCGGCGTGCAGGCCGCCCGTCTTGCCGAACACCCCCTGGGCGCCGCGCAACGCGCCGGGCATCCCGTACAGCAGCTCGGCGGTGAGCTCCAGCTCGCCCCGGGGAAGGGGGCGGCAGCGGTCGTGCAGCGACTCCAGGCTCGCCGAGCCGCAGACGCCGCACGCGCTGGAGGTGAGGAAGTGACGGTCGAGCGCGGGCAGGTCGGGGATGGGCCCCTTCAGGTGCACGGTCACCGTGTTGTAGCGGGCCTCGGGCGGGATGTCGTCGTCGGTGCAGTACGCGATCGCGGCGATGTCCCCCGGCCCCGCCAGGCCCTCCCCGCTGATGAACCCGGCCGCCAGCTCCAGGTCGTGCCCCGGCGTGCGCATGGTGATGGCCGCCGTACGGCGCGTGCCGTCCGGGGCGGACACGCGGATCTCCAGCGGCTCCTCCGTGGCCAGGTCGTCGCGGCGGTCCGTGGCCGTCGAGCCGGAGAACTGCCTGATGCGAACGGGGGTCGTCGGGCCCGGGCGGCGCACCCTCACAGCGCCTTCCCGACGGCTGAGGCCGGTCGGCGGCACGCCGTGTCGCGAGAGTTCCGCAGCTTCCTCGTACGTCATCGTCACTCCTGCTCAGGAAATGCGAACACCCGGCCTCTACCGCGCCGTGACTTCCTGTGGACGGGTCTCACGGCCGGACAACACCGGCTCCATCAACGCCGGCCCGGCCTGCGCCGCCCCGCTGCGGCGTTCCACGAACTGCGAGCGTTCCGGATCCATGAGATACCGCTCGCGGGCGCTCGATCAAGACCGCACCGCTGGGGGACGCGGGCGAGGAGACCCTGCTGATGCGACGACCGCACCGTGGTCTGCGCTGATAGAAGCCGTCTATCGGATGAGAGAAAGAAACGATTGGACGCGCCGGCCGGGGATGCACGACCGTGCAGGTAGATCCCCCCGACCGAAAGGCTGGTCATGACGTCGTCGTCGGCGCAGTCTCTTGAAGATCGAGTGCGCGCGGTCGTCGCGCGGCACCGTGACGACCGGGGCGCTCTGCTGCCCATCCTGCACAGCCTCATGGAGGAGCTGGGCCACGTCGATCCGGCGGCGATCCCGATCCTGGCCGACGAGCTGAACCTGTCGAGAGCCGACGTGCACGGCGTCGTCACCTTCTACCACGACTTCCGCCAGACGCCTCCGGGCCGCACGACGGTCCGGATCTGCCGGGCGGAGGCGTGCCAGGCGGTGGGCGGGAACGAGCTGGTCGACCGGGCGAGGAGCCGGATCGGCGTCGGCCTCGGGGAGACCACGCCGGACGGCGCGATCACGCTGGAGCAGGTCTTCTGCCTCGGCAACTGCGCTCTCGGCCCGTCCGTCCAGGTCGGCGACCGGTTGTACGGCAGGGTGGGGGCACAGGAGCTCGATCGCCTCCTGGGGGAGGCCGCGTGACGAGCGAGCCGATGACCGTGTACGTCCCGCGGGACTCGGCCGCTCGTTCCGTCGGCGCCGACCAGGTCGCCGAGCGCATCGCCGAGGCGGCCGGCCCCGAGGTCCGCGTCGTGCGCAACGGATCCCGAGGCATGCTGTGGCTCGAACCACTGGTCGAGGTGGCGACACCGGCCGGCCGGGTGGCGTACGGACCGGTGGGCGCGGACGACGTCGACGACCTGCTCGCCGCGGGACTGCTGGACGGCGCCGAGCACCCCCTGTGTCTCGGCCCGACCGAGGAGATCCCGTGGCTGCGCGACCAGACGCGCGTGACGTTCGCCCGGGTCGGCGTGGTCGACCCGGTCTCCCCCGACGACTACGTCGCCCACGGCGGGCTCGCCGGCCTGACGCGCGCGCTGTCCCTCACCCCTGAGCAGGTGGTGGCCGAGGTCACCGACTCCGGGCTGCGCGGCCGCGGCGGCGCGGGCTTCCCGGCGGGCGTCAAGTGGAAGACCGTGCTCGGTGCCGTGTCGGAGCTCAAGTTCGTCTGCTGCAACGCCGACGAGGGCGACAGCGGCACCTTCGCCGACCGGATGCTGATGGAGGGCGACCCGTTCACCCTCGTCGAGGGGATGGCGATCGCGGCCTGGGCGGTCGGGGCGGCTGAGGGCTACATCTACGTCCGCTCGGAATACCCCGACGCCGTGGCGACGCTACGTGCGGCGATCGACGCCGCCTATGAGAGGGGCTGGCTCGGCAAGCGGGTCCTCGACCGCGACTTCAGCTTCGACCTGTTCGTCCGGGTGGGCGGCGGAGCGTACATCTGCGGCGAGGAGACCTCCATGCTGGAGAGCCTGGAGGGCAAACGCGGCATGGTGCGCGCCAAGCCGCCGATCCCCGCCTTGGAGGGCCTGTTCGGCGAACCCACCGTGGTCAACAACGTGCTGACCCTGGGCTCGGTGCCGATGATCCTGGCCGACGGCGCGGAGGCGTTCGCCGAGCTCGGGGTGGGCCGCTCGCGCGGCACCCAGGTCTTCCAGCTCGGCGGGAACATCGCCCGCGGCGGCGTCGTGGAGACCGCTTTCGGCATCACCCTCGGCGAGCTGGTGGAGGGGTACGGCGGCGGCACCCGATCGGGACGGCCGGTGCGGGCCGTGCAGGTCGGCGGGCCGCTCGGCGCCTACCTGCCGACGTCCCGGTTCGGCCTGCCCATGGACTACGAGGCGTTCGCGGCGGCGGAGGCGATGGTCGGCCACGGCGGCGTGGTGGTGTTCGACGACACCGTGGACATGGCGGCGCAGGCCAGGTTCGCCATGGAGTTCTGCGCCGCCGAGTCGTGCGGCAAGTGCACCCCGTGCCGGATCGGCTCGGTGCGCGGGGTCGAGGTCATCGACCGCATCGTCGCGGGCCGGAACAGAACCGCCGACCTGAAGCTGCTCGACGACCTGTGCCACCTGATGACGGAGGGCTCCCTCTGCGCGATGGGCGGCCTGACGCCGATGCCGGTGCGCAGCGCCCTCACCCACTTCCCCGGCGACTTCGGAGTGACGACGGAGGAACGGCGATGAGCCTGATCAAGGAGAAGGACTACGGCACTCCGGCGCGCTCGGTCGAGGCGACCGTGTCCGTGGAGATCGACGGGCAGACAGTGCTGGTTCCGGAGGGGACCTCGGTGATGCGCGCCGCCGCCGAGTGCGGCATCGACATCCCCAAGCTGTGCGCCACCGACAACCTGGAGCCCTTCGGATCGTGCCGCCTGTGCCTCGTCGAGGTCGACGGCCGCAAGGGGTCCCCGGCGTCGTGCACCACCCCGGTGGCCGAGGGGATGAGGGTACGCACCCAGACGCCGAAGCTCGCCGAGCTGCGCCGCGGCGTCATGGAGCTGTACATCTCCGACCATCCGCTGGACTGCCTGACCTGCCCGGCCAACGGCGACTGCGAGCTGCAGGACATGTCCGGCGTGGTCGGCCTGCGCGAGGTCCGCTACGGCTTCGACGGCGAGAACCACCTCGACCTGCCGACCGACAGCAGCAACCCCTACTTCGACTTCGACGCGAGCAAGTGCATCGCCTGCTCCCGTTGCGTGCGCGCCTGCGGTGAGGTGCAGGGCACCTTCGCCCTGACGATCGAGGGGCGCGGGTTCGCTTCGAAGGTGGCCGCCGGCGCCGGCGGCACGTTCATGGAGTCCGACTGCGTCTCCTGCGGCGCCTGCGTGCAGGCCTGCCCGACGTCCACGCTGCAGGAGCGGTCCGTGGTCGAGCTCGGCATGCCGAACCGCAGCGTGCTCACCACCTGCGCCTACTGCGGCGTGGGCTGCTCGTTCAAGGCCGAGCTGCGCGGCGACGAGGTCGTTCGCATGGTGCCGTACAAGGACGGCAAGGCCAACGAGGGACACTCCTGCGTCAAGGGGCGGTTCGCCTTCGGCTACGCCTCCCACCCCGACCGGCGGCTCAAGCCGATGCTGCGCGAGCGGATCACCGACCCCTGGCGCGAGGTGGAGTGGGAGGAGGCCATCGGCCACGTCGCCGGCCGCATGCTGCGGATCCAGGCCAGGCACGGCGCCGGCTCCATCGGCGGGATCAGCTCCTCGCGCTGCACCAACGAGGAGGTGTACGTCGTCCAGAAGATGGTGCGCGCCGCCTTCGGCAACAACAACGTGGACACCTGCGCCCGCGTCTGCCACTCGCCGACCGGCTACGGCCTCAAGCAGACGTACGGCACGTCGGCCGGCACCCAGGACTTCAAGTCCGTGGACAAGGCCGACGTCATCCTGATCATCGGGGCGAACCCGACCGACGCCCACCCGGTGTTCGGCTCGCGGATCAAGCGCCGGCTGCGCCAGGGCGCCAAGCTCATCGTCGCCGACCCACGCCGGATCGACCTGGTCCGATCCCCGCACATCCAGGCCGAACACCACCTGCGGGTACAGCCCGGCACCAACGTGGCGCTGATCAACGCCATGAGCCACGTGGTGGTGACCGAGGGCCTGGTGGACCGGGAGTTCGTCGAGGAGCGCTGCGAGGACTTCACCGAATGGGAGCGGTTCATCTCCGCCCCCGAGCACAGCCCCGAGGCGGTCGAGCCGATCACCGGCATCCCCGCCGCCGAGCTGCGGGCCGCGACCCGCCTGTACGCGAGCGCGCGCAACGCCACCATCATGTACGGCCTCGGCGTCACCGAGCACAGCCAGGGCTCGACCATGGTGATGGGCATGGCCAACCTGGCCATGGCCACCGGCAACATCGGACGCGAGGGCGTCGGGGTGAACCCACTGCGCGGGCAGAACAACGTGCAGGGCTCGTGCGACATGGGCTCCTTCCCGCACGAGCTGCCCGGCTACCGGCACGTCTCCGACGACGTGGTGCGGGGCACGTTCGAGACGCTGTGGGGCCGGGTGCTGGACCCGGAGCCGGGCCTGCGCATCCCCAACATGTTCGACGCCGCGATCGACGGCACGTTCATGGGCCTGTTCGTGCAGGGTGAGGACATCGTCCAGTCCGACCCGAACACCAAGCACGTCACCGCCGCCCTGTCGGCGATGGAGCTCGTCGTCGTGCAGGACCTGTTCCTCAACGAGACCTCGAAGTACGCGCACGTCTTCCTGCCGGGCACCTCGTTCCTGGAGAAGAACGGCACGTTCACCAACGCCGAGCGCCGGATCAACCGCGTCCGCCCGGTGATGGCGCCGCGGACCGGCAAGCACGAGTGGGAGATCGTCTGCGAGATCGCGCAGGCGATGGGCTACCCGATGAAGTACGGCGACTCCGCGCAGATCATGGACGAGATCGCGATGACCACACCCAGCTTCGCGGGGGTGTCGTTCGCCAAGCTCGACGAGGTCGGCAGCGTCCAGTGGCCGTGCAACGACGCGGCGCCCGAAGGCACCCCGATCATGCACATCGACGAGTTCGTACGCGGCAAGGGCCGGTTCATGCTCACCGACTACGTGCCGACCCGGGAACGCAGCACCCGCAAGTTCCCGCTGATCCTGACGACCGGACGCATCCTGTCGCAGTACAACGTGGGCGCCCAGACCCGGCGTACCGGCAACACCGCCTGGCATCCGGAGGACGTGCTGGAGATGCACCCGCACGACGCCGAGGTGCGCGGCGTCCGCGACGGCGACACCGTCGCGCTGACCAGCCGGGTCGGGGAGACCAGCCTCCGGGTGAAGATCGACGACCGGATGCCGGTCGGGGTGGTCTACACGACGTTCCACCACCCGGTGACCGGCGCGAACGTCGTGACCACGGAGAACTCCGACTGGGCGACCAACTGCCCCGAGTACAAGGTGACCGCGGTGCAGGTGTCGCTGAAGCACCCCGCCCCGGCAGCGGTGATGTGATCCCGTGACCGCGACGCGGACGCCCCCGCACATCCGCATGGCGAACGAGATCGCCGTGCAGTTCAGGAACCGCGACCCGGCCTGGGCGGCCGAGCGGATCGCCGAGCACATCCGCGCCTTCTGGGATCCCCGGATGCGCGCCAGGCTGCTCGCCGACGCCGGCGCGGCCGACGGCCGGCTCGACCCGCTCATCGTGGCCGCCGCCGCGCTGCTGCCCCCGGCACGCGACTGAACCCGCAGGCACCCCGGCCGGCTTCGCCCAAGCCGACCTCCAGGACGCCGACATCGTGCTGTCCCCGCACGACCGCGGCGCAGGGCCGCCCAGGTCGTCAGATGGGAAGGGGGTTGGTCGTTGAGGAAACGCACGATGGCCAGGACCCGGCGGTTGCAGCCGTCGGCGTGCGCCAGGCCGAGCCTGTCGAAGATGGCGTTGGCGTGTTTCTCCACCGCGCTGCGCGACACGTGCAGGCGTGCGGCGATGGATTCGTTGGTGTGTCCCTGTGCCATCAGGGCGAGCACCTCGTGCTCGCGCACGCTGAGCCGGGCCAGGGACACGGTGTCGCGGGCGCGGTTGAGCAGCCGCCGGACGACCTCCGGGTCGAACGCCGTCCCGCCGCTCGCCACCCGCCGCAGCGCCTCCAGGAAGTCGCCGACCTCGACCACCCGGTCCTTCAGCAGGTAGCCGGCCCCGCGCACGGCGCCCTCGATGAGCTGGGCGGCGTAGCGGGTGTCGACGTACTGCGACAACACAGGCGGCCATCAGTCCTTCCCCATCGCCGACGGCGGCCACAACGGTATGGCCGCCCTCGCTCAGCAGCCGGGTCAGGCCCTCGCGCAGCAGTGTGTTGTCTTCGGCCAGGACCATGCGCATGGCAGCTCCACCCGCAGCGTCGTCGGCCCGCCTGCCGGGCTGTCGAGGTCGAACCGCCCGTCGTGGGCGGCCACCCGGCGCGCCGGCCCGGACAGACCCCGCCCGTCGGCCCGCGCGCCGCCGACGCCGTCGTCGGTGACGCGTACCAGCAACATGCCGCCGGGCTGGCGGATCTCGACCTCGACACGCTGGGCTCGGCTGTGTTTGAGCGCGTTCGTCACCGCCTCGCAGACCACGAAGGAGGCAACCGTCTCCTGGGCGGAGCCGGGCAGATCCGCCAGGCCACCTCCCGCAACTCCTCCAGAGCGCGGCGGGATTCCTCCCGCGCCTGCCGGAACAGCGCGGCGGCAGCGCCCGGATCGTCGAGGCGATCAGCGCGGCCCAGCAGCATGCCCAGCGCCACCAGCCGCTGCTGCACCCCGTCATGCAGGTCCCGCTCGATCCGCCGCCGCTCGTCATCGACCGCCTCCAGCACCTCCGCCCGCGTCCGCGACAACTGCTCAACGCGTCCCCGCAGCACCTCCTTGTCGCTGGGCGCCAGCCCCCATGCCGCCAGCCGCCGCTCCAGCGCCGCCAGTCCCATGAGGGCCTGCACCGCCAGGAAGAGGACGAGGAGGACGAACACCGTCCAGGTGATCGGGTCGTACCAGCTCCAACCGGCACGCTCGCTCATACCGCCGGACAGCGCCTGCCAGCTCACCGCCACCCAGATCCCGACCAGCACCAGCACTCCGCCGCCGAGCCCGCCCGCCATGGCACGCATCGCCACGTACGCCAACACACGTCCCCCAGCCAGACCAGGAGCGACGGCGCCGCCCAGCCAGCGATTGACCCGGACCCGATCGGCCTCGGCCAGCCAGCGAGCGCCACGAAACGACCAAGGCCGGGCCGGCGGCAGCACCAGCAACGGCACCGCGACGACGACCCACACCAGCTCGACCACGGCCATCACCGCCCCGAGCACCAGCCCGGCCATGCCCCGTACCGCGGCCCGCACCACAACCATGCTCAGCGGCGACTTCTGACATCCGTGCAGACGCCCTCCGAAATCGGCACCGACCGTACGGTCCCGGCGCCGGTAAATGGGTTGCGAGATCCAAAACGGGCGGGCATGCTGGCTCGATCGAGCGGCGGAGAGCGCTGCCTGGACTAAGGAGGGCTGACGGATGGCCATCACTGCGCTGCGGCATGTCCGCATCAGTCCCACCTCTTTGTTCAGGAGCACACCCGTTGTCTTCCGAGTACGAACTCCCTGATTCCTACTCCGACCTCGGCTCCCCCTGGTCCGATGCCCCCGGTGACGAGTCTTCATCAGATCCGTCCGACGCCTTCGTCTTCGAGTTCCATTCGGTCGACGAGGAGCTGGGCCCGGATCAGCGGTGGTCCACCTGGCTGGAGGTCGAGCGCGGTTCTCGCGGCCCGGAACCACGCCCCTCGTGGGTCGTGACGGAGCAGGCTGCGATCGACACCGAGCTCGGCGTCCTCAAAACCGGCAAGGAAGCCGACGTCTTCCTGCTCGAACGGGCCGTCGAAGCCATCGGCGACAACCCGGCGAAGTCCTCGCTGCTGGCCGCGAAACGATACCGCACCGAGGAACACCGGTCCTTCCGCCGCAGTACGTCGTACGTCGAAGGCCGCCGTACCCGCAACAGCCGCGACAACCGGGCGATTGCGAAGAAGACCTCGCACGGCCGCAGTGTCGCGGCCGGTCAGTGGGCCTACGCCGAGTGGGTCGCCCTCAACCGGTTGTGGAAGGCCGGCGTCCCGGTGCCGTATCCCGTGCAGGTGGACGGCACCGAGCTGCTGATGGAGTTCATCGACGACGGCGAGGGCGGTGCCGCGCCCCGGCTCGCCCAGGTCCGGCCGTCGAAGGAGCTGCTCGGTGTGTATTTCGAGCAGCTCCGCGAGGGCATGCGCGAACTGGCCCGCGCGGGGCTCGCGCACGGCGACCTTTCGCCGTACAACGTCCTCGCGCAGGACGAGCGGATCGTGATGATCGACCTGCCCCAGGTCGTCGACGTCGTCGGCAACCCGAAGGGCATGGACTTCCTGATGCGTGACTGCCACAACATGGCCACCTGGTTCACGAACCGCGGGCTCGAGATCGACGATCAGGAGCTGTTCGCCGACCTGCTCGCAATGGTGTTCTGATCGCCTGCGCGGCGGGCCGTGCTCCGTGCAGTACGACACGTGCACGGGCTGGATCGCCTTGTACGTGTCGCACTGCACGGGGCACGGCGTGGACTGGTCGAGCCCGAGCCTGGCGCAGCTGATGGCGATGATGCGGTGATGCCGGACGACTGGGCGAGGGCCGCGCCAGAGGCGGGTTGGCCGCGCGGCCAACCAACGTGCCCGACAGACCTGCGAACTGCACCGGTACGGCCGGACCTCAGCCAGACCCGGGGACCACCCGGCAGGGTTTCGCCGAACCCGGCGAACGAGCGGATCATGCGCCGAACGACCCTCCACTCGGACAGCTGCGATGAGGCTCCAAGTAGCTCTGCGTAGCGTTCCGATCCCGTCACGCCGCGATCACGTCACAGCGAAGCCCTCAACTACACGGCCTCGGCCTTGAGGCGAGTGGCTCCGTGCATCATCCGGCCACGGAGCCTTCGCGAAAACCGGTTGGCGGACCACGGCGACCATTGCTAGCTTTCTGGAGGCCGTGCCGGAGAACGAGGAGGTGGTACCCGTGAACACAGTATCGACATGGGTGCTCCCCTCTGGGGTCACGGCCGGGCGATAGGTCGTCCGGGAGCGCCGTTCACGAGCACTCCCGAAAGGCACGACCATGCAATTCACTTCCGAGCAGCACCTCGACGACGGCGTCGTCGAACGCGGATTCACCCTCGGCGAGATCCCCGGCATCCTGTGGACGCCCTCATCCGCGTCCGCACCGGTCCCGCTGATCCTGCTCGGCCACCCTCCGCTCGGACTGCACAAGATGTACCCCCGGCTGGTGGCACGGGCCCGGCACGCCACGGCGGCTGGCTTCGCTGCGGCCACCATCGAGCTCCCCGGGAGCGGTGACCGGCCCCGTTGGGCCGGCGCCGAGCAGGCAGGCGCCGACCTGCGCCGGGCGATTGAGGCCGGCGAGCCGGTCGGCGACGAGATCATCGACGCCCTCATCCTCCCGCTCGTCGACAAGGCGGTCCCGGAATGGCAGGCCGCCTTGGACGCCCTCCTGTCGCTGCCCGAGATCGGCGGTCCGGTCGGCTACTCGGGGGGAGTGATCTCCATCGGCATCCGGCTCGCGGTGGTCGAGCCGCGCATCGTGGCCGCCGGCCTCTTCGCCGGGAGTTTCGTGCCTCGCATCATGTTCGAGGAGGCCCGGCAGGTCACCATTCCGCTGCTTGTCCTGCTGCAGTGGGATGACGAAGGGAACGACAGGCAGGCGGCCCTGGACCTGTTCGACGCCTTCGGCTCCAAGGAGAAGACGCTGCTCGCCAACATGGGCGGGCACACCGGTGTCCCGCAGTCCGCCGGGGAGGACGCGGCCGGGTTCTTCGCCCGCCACCTGCGCTAGCAGGGGGGCCTGTCGCCAGGCCAACAGCAGGTGGTAGGCGGCGGCCAGCACGCCGCTCATCGAGGACAAGGCCCGGCCCTCCTCGATGGCGGTGGCCGGCAAGATGCACAACCCGCCCTGACCGGCCGGTCAGGGCGGCGAGAGCGTGTCTCTGGCCGCCGGGCTCAGGTCACCACAAGGACGGGTTCCCGACGCGTTCGAAGGAACGTAGTGACCGGTAGCCGGTGGCGTCGACCTTGGCCAGTTCGGCGCCGACGATGGGTTGATCACACGGCGGGTACGGCGCAGTGGCACACGCCCTACGCCAGCGTGTAGCGGGCGTAGGGCGGGTGTCCCGCCGGAGTAGCTGCGTTACCGTCCCAGGGCGCTGGAGTCCTTCCTGCGAGCTCTGTGACGCTCCTCCCTGAGATAGACGCCGGTGCGGGAGCCCAGTGTCGCCACAGACACATCCCGAGCACTGGGGTCCACCAACCGTGATCGCTAGGGAACGTACAGGGAACGATCAACCGTAGAGCGCCGGTGTCACCCGTGGACAGCCGGACACAAAGCGAGAGGCCCGTCACCGCGTTTCCGCTGGTTGCTGCTGCGGCACGGCCCGCTCGGTCGCGCGCAGGTCACCCGGTGGGCCGGGGTGACGAGCTACGCAGTGGCCCAAACGAACCTGGGCCGTGTGACTCGGACCTTGTTCCCGACGACCGACGTCACGTTCGCCTACGTGCTGTTGTTCGGCGCCTACACCGGCATCGTCCCCGACGGCATCGCCGACCTCGGAGTGCCCGACATCGACTGGGCAGGCGAGGCCACGATCCTGCTCGACTACGTCAAAGGCCGCTCGGGTCCGCAGAGCCTGACCTTGCCCCGGCAGGCAGTTCGCCTGCTGGAGCAGTGGCTGGAGCTTTCCGCCCCACTGCGCCGCGTCATCCGCGAGGAACTGCGGTCGCGGTTGTGGATCCGACTGAACCCGGGCCTGGGCCCCAACCCCGCCAGCGAGGCGGGAAGTCCGGCGTCCGGTCTGGTGTTCCGCAACGGGTTGAGCCGACGCTGGGCCGCCACGCACGATCTGACCGTCGACGGTGTCTCGATTCGGTTGCACCGCAGCCGCATTCGCACCACCTACCAGAACCTGTTGTCCCGTCGCGGCTGGACCGGCCGCACCACCATCGACCCCAACCACAGCGCCGCGGTCGAGGGCGACCACTACCTGAGCGTGACCACACCGGCCCAACAGGACGCGATCGAAGCGATCATCGAGGATGGGCAGGCCGACCTGCTCCGCAAAGCCCAGCCACCTCGGGTGCTGACCGACGAGCAGGCCGTGGACGCGGCGTCGGGGTTGCCGCAGCTGGCCGCCGAGCACGGGTTGGACGATGCCGCGATCACCGAGCTGCTCGGTGGACAGCGGGATGTGTTCGTCGCGGCCTGCGCCGACCAGCTGGCCAGCCCGTTCGGTCCGGCGGGCAAGCCCTGCCCCGCGCGGCCGTGGGTCTGTCTGCTGTGTCCGCTGGCGGCGTTCCTACCGCGCCACCTGCCGAACCTGTTGCGGCTCAAGGGTTTCTTCTCCCGGCAGTTCCGCCAGCAGCCCACGACCGCGTTCCTGACCGTGTTCGGCCCCTACGCCCACCGACTGGAGACCGACATCTTGCCCCGCTTCGACCAGCAGGCGGTCACCGCCGCCGCCCACGCCCTCGACACCGAGGCCGGCACCACGGCCGGCAGCGATATCGGTGGCAGCGTCGGCGAGCTGCTGCCGCTGTGTCCCGAGGAGTTGGCGTGACCGACCAACACCTCGTCTCCAGCCCCGACCACTCGCCGTCGGCCTCGGTATTCACCGGCGCCGATGTCTGCGAGTTGGCCGGGCTCACCGTGCTGCCCGGATCCGTTCGTCCCGTGTTCGACCAGGACGTCTGGGTTCTGGACGGGTTGGCCGACGCACACCGGATGATGGGCGCGGTCGAGAAACGGTGGGACTTCACCGCGATCACGAACCCGGCATGGCGGCGGATGGCCAAAGAACTCATGCTCGCCCTGCTCGCGCCGACCCACGAGGCGGTCGCCCGACTCCCGCACGCGCACCGCGAACGCCTGAGCCCCCGCACCTGCCGCAAACACCTCAACAGCCTGATCAAGTGGCTGTCCTGGCTGGACAATCATCACGTCCGCAGCCTGGCCGAGGTCACCCAGCTGCACTGCGACCAGTTCCTGCAACACGCGTTCGTCAAGCACGACCCGAACGGAATCCCCACCGAGACCGCGAACACGCCGGGCAGCGTCGCCGCCCGCGTCTGGGTGCTCCAGCTGGTCGCGATCTACGGCGAACTGTTCAGCACCGACCGCTACCAGCCCGGATTCACCCCCTGGAACGGCAAGCCAGCCAACACCGTCGCCGGGCACCAGCGCGCCGGGGAGAACAGGACCCCGCCGGTCCCGCTGCCCGTCCTGCAACCGCTGCTGGCGGCCTGCCTCTACCTGGTCGACACCATCGGACCGCAGCTCGTTGAGCTGCGCGAGGAGTTCCGCCGGGCCCCCGAGTGGGGCAGCGCGCCACCGGGACGATTGACCGGCGCCTGGCCAACGGCTGGAGCCCGGCCGACCCGGTACTGCCGGTCAACCTCAGCCCGCTGGGGCGTCAGCTCGGCTACGGCAAGCTGCTGCTGCGCCACGTCGAGCAGATCCGGCCCCACCTCGAACACGCCGTCCGGGTGCTGGGGGTCGAGCATGCCTGGGGCCGCAACGCGGCACCAGTGGTCGGCGCGGACGGCGGCGAGCCCCGCGCCTGGACGCTTCCGGTGTCCTACCACGAGATCCGCGGCCTGGTCACCGCGGTCCGCACCGCCTGCCTGATCCTCACTGCGGCGGCCAGCGGCATGCGGACCAGCGAACTGCTGGAACTACGCATCGGCTGCCGACGGCCTCCCCTCACGATCACGGGCGGCGGCCAACGCTTCCGCCTAGCCAGCAAGGTCATCAAGGGTCGACAGTTCGGCGGCGAGGACGACGAGTGGGTCGTCGTCGCCGAGGTCGACCAGGCGATCGCGCTCGCCGAACGTCTCCACGGCGGCGGCACCGGCGAACCCGTGTTCGGCGCGATGGTCTTCCACACCAGCTACCCACGGCTGCGGAACTGGATCAACGGCCCGGCCGGGCAGCGACTCGGCCTGACACCGATCCCCGCCGGCCCGCTCAACCTGCGGATGCTGCGCCGCACGCTGGCGCAGGAACTCGCGCAACGCCCCGGCGGACTGCTCGCGGCGAAGATCCACCTCAAGCACGTCTCGACCGCCACCACCGAGGGCTACGCCAACCGCCCCGGCGGATCACAAGCCCTCTTCCACGCCGAAGTCCAGGAACTGGAAGAAGAACACCACCTCCGCCT
This sequence comes from Nonomuraea thailandensis, assembly GCF_024172165.1. Lineage (GTDB taxonomy): Bacteria > Actinomycetota > Actinomycetes > Streptosporangiales > Streptosporangiaceae > Nonomuraea > Nonomuraea thailandensis. The sequence continues at coordinate 9,531,937 of NZ_JAMZEB010000002.1, forward strand.
GACCATCAACGCATTCCGCCAGTACCAGGCCGGACAGCTCCCCGCCGGACCCGGTGCCCGCGGCCTCATCGCGACCTTCACCCGCATCGACAACGCGCTGCGGGACAGCGCACCGGCCGAGCCGACGGTGCTGGACACCGACCGGCGAATCGAGAACCTACTCCGCGCGCAAGCCGCAAGCCTGCACGTCGGCCCAGCCAACTACTGCTGGTTCCGCGACCCGTCCAAAGCGCTCTGCCTACGACTGGCCGGGACCACACAGGCGACACGGCCGCTGATCGGACTGTGCGACTCGGCTCGCTGCCCGCAGGCCACCCACCACGCCTGCCACCGACCGATCTGGGCCGAGCAGGCGGCCACCTTCCAAGCGTTCCTCGGCAACCCCAGAGTCCCCACGGGAGAGAAGACCCGGCTTCGGCGCGAGCACGACCGTGTCCAACGAGTGCTCGACAGCCTCGACGAGGCCACCAGCACCGCTGGGAGCACACCCGCATGTCCTCCGGTTCCGACTGGCGAGCCCGACATATGCAGAAGTTAGGACTTACTGCGTGCGAAAAGAATCGCTTGCTGAGCTTTCGCATCCGGGTCGAGCAGCATCTGAGCCTCGACCACGAAACCGGCATCGCGCAGCCAGGATGCCACCTGGTCAGGCTGACGGCGGTGGACATGGACCTTCATCGGGTGACCGCCATAGCCCTCCGTCATCAACCGCGACTCGTCGCCGACGTGAAACAGGAGCTGCAGCGGTCCGCCGGGACGCAATGCTCGGTGGAAGTGCCCGAACACAGTCGGCACCTCGTCGTCGGGGATGTGGATCAACGACTGCCAGGCGAGCAGGCCGGCCACCGAAGCGACGGGGAGGTCCAGGTCCGTCATCGAGCCTACCTCGAACCGCAGGCCGGGGTGGTCGCGCCGGGCCACGTCGATCATCCCAGGGGAGAGGTCGACACCGAAGGCGTCGACACCGAGCTCATGCAGGTGGGCGGTGACTTCACCGGGGCCGCAGCCGACGTCCGCGACCGGCCCGCCGCCAGCGACTCGCACGCTGTCGGCGAACAACGCCAGAGCCGCGCGCAGGTACTGGTGTCCGGCGAGGGCGCCGCGCACTTGGTCGGCATAGCTGACCGCGACCGTGTCATAAGAGGTTCGGGTGTCGGCCAACCAGTCATCCGTGGTCATGACCAGCACGATATTCCATGATCACGACCTCGTGGACGGCCGACGCAGAGAGACCGATCATCGGCCGCCGGACCGGCTACGCGTCGCGCTGACTCGCTACGTCATCCTGCCCAGCGACCAGGCCGCCGACGCCGTCACCCTGTGGATCGCCGCCACCCACGCCCAGCCCGCCCTCGCGCACGCCCCCCGCCTGGTCGCCCGCGGCCCCGAAAAGCGGTGCGGCAAGTCCCGGTTGCTGGACATCGTGGAGGCCACCTGCCATGACCCGTTCATCACCGTCAACAGCTCATCGCCGGCCATCTACCGCTCCATCACCGACGACCCGCCCACCATCCTCGTGGACGAAGCCGACACCATCTTCGGCCCCAAAGCCGACGGCAACGAAGACCTACGCGGCCTGCTCAACGCCGGCCACCAACGCAACCGGCCCGCCAAACGCTACGACGCCGCCCGCAACCAGGTCGAATCCATCCCCACCTTCGCTATGGCCGCCCTGGCCGGCATCGGCGCCATGCCCGACACCATCGAAGACCGCGCCGTCGTCATCCGCATGCGCCGCCGCGGCCCCGGCGAGAAAGCCGCCCCCTACCGGCACCGCCGCGACCGCACCCCACTGCGCGACCTGGCCGCCGCCCTTAACCAGTGGCTACGCGCCGACCTGACCCGACTGGAGGAGGCCGAACCCGCCATGCCCGTCGAAGACCGCGCCGCCGACACCTGGGAACCCCTGGTCATCATCGCAGACCACGCCGGCGGCACCTGGCCCGACCGCGCCCGCGCCGCCGCCCTCGCCCTCACCGCCGAGGCCGACGACAACGGCCGCCCAACCCCCGGGCTGCGCCTGCTCACCGACTGTCGCACCGCCTTCGGCACCGACACCGCCCCGCCCACTGCCACCCTCCTGGAACGGCTCAAGGCCAACCCCGAAGGCGGCTGGAACGAATACGGCCCCACCGGCCTAACCGCGATGAAGCTCGGCGTGATGCTGCGCGAATACGACATCCGCTCCGACACCATCCGCTTCCCTCGCCCAATCGGGCAGGCCAAGGGCTACCACCGCGGTGACTTCACCGACGCCTGGCAGCGCTACTGCCCCGCCGACGACCCCGCCCCGGACGGCCACGACCGGCCTTCCGAGGGCGCCGACGACGCCGACGTCGTGCAGTTCGGCAGGGGAGCCCGTACCAGCCGTACCAGCCTCGAATCCCCAGGTCAAAGCGGTACGGCTTGCAACCCTGGTACGGCTTAAGCCGTACCACTCAAAAAGCCGTACCGACCCTGACCAGCCAAAACGAAGCTGGTACGGCTGGTACGGCTACCCCCTCAAAACTGCGCCAACGAGCCCCGAGCAGGGCTCCGAGAGCTGCTTTCGCGCCTCATGCTGATCATGAATCCGGAAGGACTCACGCTCATGGCCACCACCGCAGGGAAGCCCATGACCGTCGCCGAGTTCTGCACCGAACTCGGCATAGCACGCTCCACCTTTTACGACCGGCGCCAGAAAGGCCGTGCTCCGCGCTGCCTCAAGCTCCCCAACGGCGATCTGCGCATTCGCCGCACAGACTACGACCGCTGGCTGAGTAGCCTGGAGGATGCTGCGTAATGGAAACTAGCTACAACGTTCGCATCTGGAAAACGGACATATACAAGGGCGCCAAGGTCACTACGTACACCGTCCGATGGAGAGTAGGCGAAAGGCCCTTCAAGGAGCCATTCCGCGGCAAAACGCAGGCAGACAACTTCAAGGCAGAACTGACAGTCGCGGCCAACAGAGGCGAAGCATTCAGCGTCGAAGATGGGCGACCGATCTCGTGGAGGCGGGACGAACAAGCCCTAAGCTGGTTCAAATTCGCTTGCGCCTATACGGATGCTAAATGGTCGTACGCCTCGGGGAACCACCGTAAGAGCATCGCCGAAGCACTCACCGATGCCACCGAAGTGCTACTAGTAAGCGATGCAGGACGGCCCGACCAGAAAGAGCTTCGTGCGGCACTACGCGGTTGGGTTTTCAGTACGCGAGTCCGCGACGGCGCAGAACCTGCCAAAGGTCCGCACGCGGCCATGCGTTGGCTGGACCCTCCCGAGGACATCCAGCACGTAGTTCGGTGGCTGCAGGAGAACACCATCGACGTCCTAGAACTGACTCGCCCCAAGCGCGGCCCACTCCTCACGCGGGCCGTGCTTGATCGGATCAGTCGCAAGCAGGATGGCACGGCCGCAGCGGGCAACACAGTTAAGCGTAAACGGCAAGTCCTCAACAACGCTTTCAAGTTCGCCCGGGAGATCAGCGCCCTGCAGGCTAATCCGCTCGACAGCGTTACGTGGACCAAACCGAGAACTGATGAGGCCGTAGATCCTGGTGTCGTAGCGAACCGCGAACAAGCCCGCGCCATCCTTGCCGAGGTAGCAAAGGAAGGTGCCATGGGTAAACGGCTCGCGGCCTTCTTCGGTTGCATGTACTACGCCGCCCTACGCCCAGAAGAGGTCATCGACTTGCGCACAGAGAACATCAGAAAGCTTCCCGAAAGTGGTGAATGGGGGGAATTCGTTCTTACGAACTCCGACCCAGAGGTCGGCACTAAGTGGACGGACGACGGCAAAGCGCGGCAACGCCGCGGACTCAAGCACCGCCCGGTGAAAGCAAAGCGCCAGGTACCCATCCACCCGGATCTCGTGGCACTCCTACGCGCCCATCGCGCCGAGTTCAACCATGGTCGTGAGGGCCGCATTTTCACCGGTCCGCGCGGCGGCATCATCCGCGACAGCACCTATCTGCCGGTCTGGCACAAGGCACGCGAGCGTGCCCTCAGCCCCACTGAGCAAGCGTCGGGCATCGCGGCGCGGCCGTACGACTTTCGGCACGCCTGCGTGTCCACCTGGCTGAACGCCGGCGTGAACCCTCCCCAGGTTGCAGAGTGGGCCGGCCACAGCGTGGACGTTCTTTTGCGGGTGTATGCGAAGTGCATCGCGGGCGGCCAGGTCGAAGCCATGCGCCGCATCGAAACGGCGCTCCCCCCGGCCGCCCCCGCTGAGCAGCCGGACGTCCCCGAGGCAGACTAACGATCTTCGGCGCGTATTCGGCGCAGCCACCCGTACAGAGTCGGTGTCAGCCGTAGGCGGCCGGGCACAACGCAAGAGGCCCGTCACCGCGTTTCCGCTGGTGACGGGCCTCTTCCCGCTGGTGTGGCAGGTGCAAGGTTCGAACTTGCGTAGGCTGAGCCGACGGTTTTACAGCTCGTGACTGCTTCCAGGTCGGCAGGGCATCTGACCTGCGGTGCAACCTTACTTCAGCGCCATGCACTCCATGATCATTGCACGTATATTGCACGTCACGACTGGGTATGCCAGACGGGACTTCCTCACACAGCAACTCCCGGCAGAGACATCTCTACTCGCGCTTCCATTCAGGTGGACCCCGCAGAGCCGCTGTGACATCCTGATTGGCTCGCTTCCTGCGGGCGCCGCTATAGGGCTTGTTTACCGAACAGGGGGCGTCACCATGGCGATTCAGTACGACGACATGTGGAAAGCCACCGCTGCGCTGATGCAAGAGGCACTGGCGGAGCTGAGTGCGGCCGAGCCCGAGCCGATCTTCGCTGAATATGTAGGCAGGGACGGTTGGTGGCGCGCTGGGCAAGAAACACTGGTGCTGGTTCGGCGTCGACACTGGCAGCATCCGGCCGTGCTAGTCAGTCATGACTGGTGGAATCAGCTGCCGGGGATGCCGACCTTCTGTACGGCGCTTGCCAGTCATCCGGAGCTGAGCCGCAGGGTCAACACGTTGATTGGATTCGACTTCTCGGCAACGAGCCGAGAGCTGACCCAGGTACTGATCGCTGACTTGCTGACGCCGTTGGTCGAGGCGAACAGCACCTACGTCTTCGACCAAGCCCTCTTCGACGAAACGTACGAGCGGGTGGAGGCTGGCCTGCTCGCCTCGACTGTCCGACTGGTGCAGGCGGTGCCGTTGCTCGGTTTCGACATGGCCCTGCATCCCGAGGTGTCCTTGGGGGACGGTATGGTCCTCCGACTCATGACCGATGCCGAACTGTCAGCCGCCATTCAGACTGGTCTGCCGGACCAGGCGACATCGAGCACCTTGAGCCGGACGGTGTCGAGGTTCTATCAGCGTGCCGTAGTTAAGGTGACCACCTATCCGATTCGGGTCGGGGAGGTGGACGGACCGATCAACGTACCGCCCTCGATTGAGGAGGAGGTGCTGCGACTTCAGATCGCGCTGAGGCTAGTTTGCGGGGGCTCCGTAACAGTCGGCCGATCGTTCCAGATGCAGCATCCTGACGATTTCGACGCCAATCCTGGCTATTCGGCTTCGCTCAGTTGGAGCCAAGCGCCCGACTTGGCACGGCCCACGCTGCTTCTCAGTACGGCCGACGCCATGTCGGTCCAGCAGCTGATGACGATGCTTGCCACCCCGTCTGTCACGCAAGATCGGCCGCTTCAGATGGCGATCCGCCGTCTTGTGTTGGCTGGGTCCCGTGGCCTGCCGGAGGATCGTCTAGTAGATCTTATGGTGGCTGCTGAAGCTATGTTCATTCACGGCGCTGGGCATGGCAGGACCCAGCGCAAGAAGGCTCTAATCGCCTCAGGCGCGGCAAGCCTGCTCGATAGAGACCCCGAACTCGGCGCGTCCGCGGCCGCTATCTCAGGCTTCATGTCGAAGGCATACAATCTCCGAAACCATCAAGTTCATGCTGACCCAGGCGTAGCCCCCTCGATGAGCCTGCTGGACGGCTCCCTGGCATCCACGTTCCAAGCCGTCGTGGAGGACCTAGAGCGCGTGATGCGCCGTGCCGTCACCTTGGCAATTCAACAGACCGTCGCGGCCACTCCTCCGCTCCCTACCGGACCTCCGGTTTAAGTCCTCGGGATTAGGCGCGCCCTTGGCTTGGAATCAGACCGCAACCACGTTGACGGTGAGCCGTGCTGAGGAACGAAGCACGGATCGTCGATCGCCCCCAGCAATCTACGACGACCAGCCACGCCGCGGCGATCGTAGGGCTGCATGTGTGTGGCAGCGTGGCAACCCCGGCCGGTGCGTTCGGCCCGTACGGCGGAGCCGGCGTGCGGCGCCCGGCCCGGTGTCCCGCCGTCGTCCGGGACCGGCCCCCAGGCCGCACGCCCGGACGGCGGGCGGGCGGAGGGCCGGGGGTACGGTGGCGCGCCGCGCCGCCGCCTTGATACCTATGAGAGCAATTCGGCAACATACAGTCAGTCAACAGTGTCCTGTCTCGCTTGATGGTTGACACTCTGGCCTCGCTTGATGCTTGACACCTTGATCGTTATCTGTGCCTGCTCGTGGCGTTATCGGCGCTTCGGGGGAGGCTCGGGTGGCATTGGTGGAGTTGAGTGTCGTGGAGCAGCGCTATCACGCGGTGATCGAGGTGTTGTCGGGCGCGAAGGTCACCGATGTGGCCGGACGGTATGGGGTGTCGCGGCAGTCGGTGCATGCCTGGGTGCGGCGGTATCAGGACGGTGGCCTGGCGGGGCTGGCCGATCGGTCGCATGCACCGAAGGCGCATCCGATGCAGACGTCGGCTGCGATCGAGGCGCTGATCTGTGAGCTGCGGCGGGCCCATCCGCGGTGGGGGCCGCGTACCCTGTTGTGGGAGCTGGGCCGGCGCGGGGTGGAGCCGTTGCCGTCGCGGGCGAGCATCTACCGGGTGTTGGTGCGTAACGGGCTGGTCGAGCCGGTCACCCGCCGGCGCAGGCGCGAGGATTACCGCCGCTGGGAGCGTCCGGGGCCGATGCAGTTGTGGCAGATGGACATCATGGGCGGGCTGCTGCTGGCCGACGGCAGCGAGGCCCAGCTGATCACTGGCGTGGACGATCATTCCCGGTTCTGCGTGATCGCCTCGGTGGTGACCCGGCCGACCGGGCGGCTGGTGTGCGCGGCGTTCGCCGCGGCGATGCGCGCCTATGGGGTGCCGCTGGAGGTGCTGACCGACAACGGCAAGCAGTTCACCGGCCGGTTCGGCGGGCCGAAGGCAGGCGAGGTGCTGTTCGAGCGTGTCTGCCGGGAGAACGGCATCAAACTGCGTCACACCGCACCACGCACCCCGACCACCACTGGCAAGATCGAGCGCTTCCATCAGAGCGTGCGCCGCGAGCTGCTGACCGAGGCGCTGCCGTTCGCCTCGATCGAGACCGCCCAGGCCGAACTGGACGCCTTCGCCGAGCATTACAACACCGCCCGCCCTCACCAGGCGCTGGACATGGCCTTCCCCGCCGACCGGTTCTTCATCGAGCGCAGCGACGGACAACGCCGGGCCGAGCGGGAACTGCCACTGCACCTGCCCGCCGGCCTGACCACGGTGCCCGCCCCCGCTGCCGGCGTTGCTCCCGCGGCCCCTCCCGCGACCGCACCGCCGGATCTCCCGGCCCCGGCCATCCATCACTTCGATCAACCCGAACGGCCCGAGCCCGTCCTGATGAGCACGGTCGATCCGCTATCGCGCCAGGCGATCGAGGTCGATCGGGTCGTTCCTGCCTCAGGCAACCTGTCGATCGGTGGCCAGCAGCTCTGGCTCGGCCCCGATCGGGCGGGCATGCCGATCACCGTGTGGATCAGCACTCAGCGGCTGCACGTGTTCACCGGCAGCGGTGGCCGGCTCAAGAGCGTGGCCTCCCGGCTGACCGTCAAGGACCTGGCCGCGCTGCTCGCTTCGGGACAAGCCCGCCCAGCACCGGACGAGCCCGTCGCCGAGCCCGCGATTGCGGCGAGCGCCGTCGAGGTGGATCGGCAGGTCAGCTCGATCGGCACCATCAGCCTGGCCGGGCGGGCCCTGTGCATCGGCGCCCACCTGGCCGGCCGCCGCGTCATCGTGCGCTTGGACGGCATCACGGCCCGCGTCATGGACGAGGAACGCCTGCTGCTGCGCGCCGTACCCTGCCCACTCCCGCTCGCCGAGTGTGTCACCCTGCGCAACGCCCGCCCCGCCGGACCACCACCCGGCGCTCCGACCGAGCCCGTCACCGTCCAGCGGGTGGTCTGCAGCCGCGGGCACTTCCAGGTGGTCGGGCAGAAGGTCCAGGTCGGCCGGGTTCACGCCCGCAAGATCCTGGACGTGACCGTGGACGACACCCACATCACCGTGCGCGACAACGGCGAACCCATCCGCGTCGTGCCCCGAACCACCACCCAGGAGATCACCCGGATCAAGTCCCAAGCGCATACTAAGAAGCGAAAGATCGGCTAGGAGTGTCAAGCATCATCCGATGCCAAAGCGTCAAGCATCAAGTGAGACCAGACAACAGTCAGTCAACAGCTGGAGGCGGCAGCCAGGAATTGCGCTTGTGCAGTCAACTCACCGAGTGCTATACGTTTTCAAACGCGGCTCTGCTTCGAGGGCTTTTGCATCCAAGTAGCACACAAAATCTCGACACGTCAAAATACCTCGCAAGCAGGATGTAGGCGTGAAAATCAAGGACGTTGACGAAAGCTCGATATCTAGAATCTTTTTCAAGTCCCTCGACATGTTGACGAGCTGATTTACCCTTCCCGCTTGCAGACGTGTTAGCCTACCTTCCCCATGCACGATTGCATTCCTTGCGTCTACCAAGGTAAGGAACGCCTGGGTCTCCTTATCACCTTTGATCGATATACAGAAACCATCCCTCAGCCATCCCAGTCGCGATTCCCATGCCCTGTAGGGATCATCCCCTGTGGCGCTAAGTAGAGCATTCCCAAACGGCGTACTCCGTATATCGCTCAGGTCAATCAAAGATCGCAGCAACCCATCGGTATATCCCTCTACTAGAGTCGCAGCCGAGGTGACCAACCAGTGTTGGTCACTACGAGTATGGGTACTAGTACTACCTCTCCGCGCGAGACGGGCTAGCGCCAATAGACATCGATCAGCTGACTCAGTCAGGTCTTGGGGATCAATGCGCTTGCCCATTTGACTGCCTCTCGATTCAATGGGGAGTCGCCTTCGATCGCACGCACGATGGAGTTATCGAGTCCTTGCTGAAGCGTTGATGCCGCAGCAATAGCAGGCTTGGTCATACCAGAGGCTGCCCGGTAAATCTCTCCAACCTCACCGGCTGTCAGTTCGCCCAAGACAGCTCGGACCCAGGTCGCCTGAGCCCGCACTGTCTCGTGTCGATCATCCAACTGCTGAGCTACCCATTCTCTCACCCTACGGGGAGCCTCACTGATATTCGGTGAAACACGTTCAATGGTGTCCAACAGCCATAGCTTCGCCCAGGGGCTTTGTCGAGCCATAACGATTAGACGGGCCACTGAGCTCCAGTGCCTCTCGTCCAGGCCCGCCTTTGCACGTGCGACAATGTAGTTGGATACTGCCTCTAGATATCTAGGATGCCGAAATACGATATCCTCTAGTCGGCGATCCGAGATTCGCTTTTGATACGACTGCAGGCCGGACAGGATAAGCGGTATCGAGATGGAGGTAAAGCCTTCTATCTCCGCCTCAGATCCCTCCCTCTGCCCCCTTCCCCAATCGCTAAGTAGATCCCAATACGCGCGCTGAGCAGTGTCCTTATCCTCGGGCTCAACGGCGATCTCCTCTGGATCCTGATTGGAGTATGGAGGTGGAGCCGCGAAGAAGACTCGTGTTAGCGTCTCCTTGGCTCGCCAGATGTATCCATTGAAGAAGTTAGCTTCACTTTGTTGCTGGTCGATCAGCGTTTGCCTGCGATAGATTCGCGTCTTGTGCGCAGAGAGAATAAGCCCGAGCTCTCGAGCATATTCAGCCGCATGTTCGATGACCTCGTTCGCCGTGAGCCAATCGCTCGCCGTGGCCCTGATGTCATCAGCGTATCGACGAACGCTGTAGCCATGGCGACCTAGCTTGCGGTCTAGAATGCTGAGATAAACATCAGCAAGCCGATCGCTAGTATCTTGCATTTGCGGAAGGCCGCGAGATTGCTTCGACACTTCACCGAGAAACGACATCAGTGCATCGGCGGTATTAAAATCCATCGAACGGAGCATGACTTCGTCACACAGGATGCTATGTCCGATATATTCATAGCACGCCGCTATGTCGATCTCGACAATATACTCTGAGCTTCCATCGAGGCCGAAGCTTTTAAGTGCGTCATACTTCCCGGCGCCCCTCGACTGAGGAGGGAGATCCTTCGCTATGGCTTGCATAAGCGATCGATAGAGCGTTCGCTCTAAGGTTCCAGTTACCAAAACAGGCCTAGGACCGAAGCCAGCACGCGGCATGGTGAGAATTTCACTTGCAATCACCATACCCGCACTAAGAGCTGCGGACATATGGCTGGCGATAGTTGCGGTTGCGTTCTCTAGGCAGCGATCCAGTATCAGGCAAGGGAAGTGGTCGAGTGGCGTCTTTATTACATACTGAGCGCTTTTCTCGAGATCCAACGCCGCGAGATATGGAACATCCAGACGCATCTTTCACCCGCACGACCTGAGGGGCAAGCCGGATTGCTGCCACCACGCATCATGCCACATATGAGCTATTTCGTCACTTCTTTTAGCACCCATACGATCCGCGTGTACGGTATGCGACCCTTTTTGCGCCATGTCTGATTCTATGCTCCACGCCAAGCCGCCCTGATTATGGGGGCATGGCTCAACTCATAGCTTTATAACGTCTAGTCGAGCAGGTCTGGGCGGCGGCTCATGAGTGCGCGCCGAGCTGTCACATACCTCTCGTGAAATTCGGCTGCCAGCACTTCCCGGCGATAACGCTGCCGTAGTACTCGATCAAGATCCCCAGCACGATTTACGAGGTCGGTAAGAGATCTCCGATCGATGTCGAAGGCAGCCAAACCTTGTTCAACAGCCGCATCGAGATCACCACGTCTTGCATGGACAATCCCGAGATCTATGTGTGCGTCGGCGACCCGCATGGGGGCATTGGAGGTGCCGTCTGGACGTGTGTGCATCTGGATAGTTTCGCGGGCGTGTTCTTCGGCGCGGTCGTCGTCGGCGAGCCAGGTGTAGCAAGTGGCGGCGTAGAACACCCACTTGGCGTGGTCGAAGACGAAGTGGTGGTCGGGGTGGTCGGGCATGGGCAGGCTGCCCAGCACTTCGGCTCCGCGTGTCAAGGCGCGGTCAGCTTCACGGCCGTCGCCGATGCGGGCGAGGCCGCGGGCTTCTTGGAGGGTGAGTTGGACCATGGCGCTGCTGGTGCCGGCGACGGCTTGGCCCATGCGGGCGGCGGTGACGACGTCTTCGTAGCGGCCTTCGACGAGGGCGAACCACGCTGACATCTCGTGTGCCCAGCCCATGAGTTCGCCGTGTCCGACCTGGCGGCCCATTTCGAATGCGGCGCGTCGGGCCGTTTCGGCCTCTTCCCTCTCCCCCAGGTCGTAGTGGACGCAGCCCAGTAGGGCGGTTAGCCACCCGGTGATCACGAGCAGTTCGCGGTGCTGATCCAGGGTGAGGCGGCCGGCGAGTAGGTGATTGATCTGCGCCAGGCGTTTTTGCGTCCGGTCCCGTAGGGTGCCTGCGGGTACCACTGGATAGGCGCGGCACAGGAGATCGACGGCCTCGGCAAGGGCTTCCAAGGTTCCGGTTCCAACGTCGGAAGCCTGGAGTTGCTGGGCGAGTTCCATGGTGCCGTATAGGTCGGCCTCGGCTCGAAGGGCGTCGGCCGGGATGATGTGGGCCTCGATGAGGCGGCTTTCGTTCCGCCTCCCCTGGGAGAACCCGAGGCCTTCCGGTTCCTTCCCGGTCAGCTGGGTCAGCGCGAGCCGGTATTCGGCGCGCGGCCATTTGACTTCGCCTGCTTCCCAGCGCCGGATTCGCTCCTCGTCGCAGGTCAGCCTTTGCGCGAGTCCGATGGGCGTGGTGTTGATCTTTTCTGCCATCTGGGCGCGGTTGAGCTTTTCCTGATTGCGCCAAGCACGTAGGCGCACGTTAGGGACGTAGTCGGGCATCTTCGGGTCTTCCTCCCGGCTGGGGGCTCGAAAGGGGAAATGAGGGGGCCGTTCAGGGGTCCTGCTCAGACTCGGTTGCCGGTGGACTTGTCATCAATCAACCACGGTACGTCACGCGGCCTCCCGCCACAGGGAACGCCGGATGAACGAGGAGATGGCGACGGTGATCCGGCCAGACGAGATGAGCAAGACGTCGCCGTGCCCCGGCTGCCGGGGACGCGGGATCAAGCTGCGCGACTCGCGCCGTGCGCTTCTCATCGGCGACTGCGACACAGATCAGACCCCTAGTGAGGAGCGGGAGTGTCTCGACTGCCTCGGAGGCGGCCAGGCCGAAGGGAACGGGAAATGAACTCGATCATGCAGGCGGCGATGAACGACTTCCTGCAACACCAGCGTGAGGGGGACCTGCTCGTCCGACTGCACGCCCAGCTCACAAACCTCGGTGTCAACGCCGAGTTGCGCGACGACAACACCGCGCTGGTCGTCCACAAGCGTGAGCCGGGGCTGCCGGTGTGGGTGTTCGTCGGGTTCGGCGGAAACTACTACTCCTGGCAGAGCGCCGAGCAGCGGCACCCGGCCCACGATCCGGAGGGCGCGGCAAAGCTTCTGGCTGAGTACATCGCCAGGTGATGACCGGCGCGGAGAGACAAGTGCGCTCCCTGCCAAAAGGGGTAGGGATTGCCGCCGCCTTGTCTCGTCGCGCCTCTCCCGGCAGGCAGTTGCAGTGGTGGCCCCCGCGGCGTCCTTTCCCCGCCCGGCTGCTGGGCTGCCTGCCGGTTCTCTCTGTACGGCTCCCGGCCTTGTCCCAACCGCGTGGACAGGCTGTGGTTCGCCGGTTACTCTCAAACTTGGTAAAACAACCTGTCGGCTGTTGGACGGTCATGATGTCGCTAGAGTCCGTGCCGCCTAAGTATGCGCAGCTTGTCCAGACTCTTCGGAGGCGCATCGAGGCAGGAGACTACCCACCGGGCACGCTCCTGCCCAGTGAGAACCAGCTCATCCAGGAGTTCAGCGTCTCCCGTCCCACCGTGGTGGCCGCCCTACGCGTGCTTCGCGAGCAGGGCTGGATCGAATCTCAGCAGGGCAAGGGACGCTTCGTACGTGGCCGTCCGGCCATGGCTTCCATCGAGCAGAAGCGGCCTGGACAGGCGTACCTGACCACGCCGGAGGCCGACACCACCGGCGACGTTGTTGAAGTGAGCGCTGTCACCGCTCCGAACCGCGTCGGTGTGCTGCTCGACGTGCAGCCCAAGAGCAAAGTGTTCGTCCGGCGGCGGCTCATCGTGCGTAACGCCGAGCCGACCGAGCTGGTATCACTGTGGCTGCCGTTGGATCTTTCCGGCGGTACGGATCTCACCAGCGATGAGCCGTTGCGGCAGGGACTCCGGGAGCACCTCCAGGCGCGTAAGGGCGTCCGGTTCGATCACATCGTGGAGCAGATCACCGCGCGCATGCCCTCGGCAGACGAGGCCAAGCAACTGGCAATGCCCCCGAACGTTCCGCTCCTGGCCGTCTTCGGCGCCGTCCGTGACGCCTCCGGCCGGCCCCTTGCCGTCGTCGAGGTCCTGCTACCTGCCGACCGGCATGAGCTGGAAGACGCCTACCCGATCACGTGACGGGGAGCTGCCGTCTATGTGCAGCGGAAGTCCCAATCGCTGGAGCTGATGTCGCTGAACTCCACAACGACGGCTCTACCGTCTGCGGCGTTCTCGCCCCAGGTCAGACGGACGTTGGCCTCGTTCTCCACTCCGGCAATCGCGGCTTTGCGGTAGTAGGCACCGATCTCGCCCGCCGACAGCCCAGTGCTGAGGGGCAGTCGGATCTCGTAGTGGCAGTAGTCGCCACTGCCACCGCTGTTCTTGCCGAATTCGGCTTCGATGTCGCCGTTGCTGCGTGTCTCAGGCGGCAGCGGGATGGCCAGCACTCGCTCATGGAAGTTGTCGAGCCGGGCATCGTCGCGCCACACCGGCTTCATGATCAGCAGGAATAGCCCGACCAGCGGGGCGATCACGACCACGGCTAAGCAGCCCCACAGGATTCGCACCAGATCCTCCCCAGATGTCGGGCCATCGGCTTAGGCGACTGTCTATCGCACTGGTGACACGCCCGTCACTTCACACCTAGTCACTTGACCTAGCAAGCTACGGAGAGTTATCGTCTAACTACTTGATAGGTCGAGTGCCTGTCATTCAAGAGAGGAACCCACGTCATGGCTCTGCAAGGCCCCATCCCCGTCACCTTCGCCATGGTCTTCCCGCACGGCTGCTACATCGTCGGCGAGGTCGAGCCCGTCAAGGACTTCGACGCCTCCGCCGGCGGCCGGTTCGTGCAGGCCCGCGACAAGCAGACCCAGGAGCTGGTCTGGCAGGTCGCGGTCATGGACGGTGACCCGACCCTCAAGCCCGCCCAGAAGACGGTGGCGGTCAAGATCCTGGCCCCGGTCCAGCCGGTGCCGCCGCAGCCCATGCCGGGGCTGCCGTTCACGCCGGTCGAGTTCGACGGCATGGCCGTCACCCCGTACGTAAACGCGGCCGGACGTCTCGCCTACTCGATCAAGGTTCAGCAGATGCATGCTCCCCGCCAGAGCGCCCAGCCTGCCAAGACCGGAAAGGAAGCCGCCTAAATGACCCGACGCCGTACTCCGCGCAACAGCGTGATCCGGCTGACCACCGGGCACGCCGCCCGCACCATGAACCACCCGTTCGCCCGCCGTGAGCCCGTCCTGGCGCTCGACTTCGGTGCCACCTCCGTCCTGGTCACCACCAACGGGCCCGTGACGGCGGAAGACATGGAGTTCGCCCGCCAGCTCGCCCACGCGGCTCACCGCTTCGCCCGCTCCGTGGAGCGCAGTTTCTACGGCCTCCCGGACGGCAAGGGGGTGGCAGCGTGAGCGAGCCCCGGCCCTACACCTACGTCACTTTGTCCATGCAGCCCGACTGCGCGCCGCACGTCGGCGTCTCCTTCCACACCCCGCGCCTGAAGGTCCGTGCCGGGCTCCTGCTCAGCAACCCGCGCCCGTACCTGGACTTCGCCTCTCATGAGGCGAACGTGCACATCTCCACCACCGGGGCCGGGCCGGTCACCGACGCCGACCTGAGCCTCGCCCGCGAGATCTTCAACGCCGCCGCTCGCTACCTCGCCGACTGCGAGCAGTTGCACACCGAACAGTCGGCCCAGGACGCCACCAACACGGCGGCCTGACGCATGAGGCGGGGCCGCTGGAAGCGGCAACTTCCGGCGGCCCCTCGGCTCTCCCACGACTTGCTCAATCACGAGAGGTTCCCAGCTTATGTTCAAGCGGCTGCCTGGCGACGAGGCGCGCACCCTCGTCTCCACCACGCCCGATACAGCCGTCGTCTTCCGACCGGCCGTGCTCAAGACACCCGCCATCATCACCTTCCTCGTCTACGGCTGGCGCTTCCTGTCCGCCCTCGTCCGCACCACCTGGCGGCATCCGGTCGCCGTCGCCGTCCCGGTCGCCCTCGGTGGCATCTGCTACTGGTACGGCTGGCCTGCTGCGGCGTCCACGCTCGGCTTCGTCGTGCTGTCCCTGCTCGCCTGGGCCTGCACCGACGGCGATCTCTTCGCCCGCCTCGTTGGCTTCCGGCTGCTGGCCTGGTGGCGGCTGATGTCGGTCTACCGGCGGCACTGGAACGGCGTCATGGACGTCTCCGGCCTGGCCAAGCGCGTCAACGGTCGCGTCTACATGCCGCGTCTGCTCCGCGTCACCTGCGACGGCTGGGCCGACCGCATCACGGTCCGGATGCTCGGCGGCCAGGCGGTCAAGGACTGGTCCGACCGCATCGACAACCTCGCCCACGGCTTCGGCGCCACCTCATGCCGGGTCGCGCTCGTCAAAGGCGGACGGCTGCTGCTGACCTTCCCACGCAACGATCCGTTGGCCGCTCCCATGCCCGCGCTGCCCATCCCGGACGAGCCATCGGTCGGACCGATTGAGATTGGCAAGCAAGAGGACGGCCGACCGCTCCGGCTCAAAGTGCACGGCACCCACGTCCTGATCGCAGGCGCGACCGGAGCCGGCAAAGGCTCCTTCCTCTGGGACACCATCCGCGGACTGCTCCCCGCCATGCGGGCGGGCCTGGCCCAGATCTGGGCGCTGGATCCCAAGCTGATGGAACTGTCCTTCGGACGGGAACTGTTCCAAGGCCGCTACGCCGCTGATCCGGGCGACTGCGCCGACCTGCTCGACGAGGCCGTCTCCGTCATGCAGAAGCGGGCCGCCCGCTTCGCCGGACTGCAGCGCTCCCACATCCCGACCATCGAGGACCCGTTCGTCCTGGTGCTCGTTGATGAAGTCGCGTTCCTGACCGCCTACCAACCCGACCGGCAACTCCGGCAACGCACCTCCGCCGCCCTGGCCACCCTCGCCACCCAAGGCCGCTCGGTCGGCGTCGGCGTCATGGCAGCCCTCCAGGACCCACGCAAGGAAGTCATGAACATCCGCAACCTGTTCCCCGACAAGATCGCCCTCCGGCTCGACGAGTCCGAGCAAGTGGACATGGTCCTCGGCGACGGCGCACGCGACCGGGGCGCACTCGCCGACCACATCTCCCCAATACCGGAACTGGGCGCGGGCGTCGCATACATGCGACTGGAGACCTCACCCGAGCCCATCCGGGTCCGCGCCGCCTACGTCTCCGACACCGACATCCGCGCCATGGTCGCCTACTACGGGCAGGCCGCATGACTCACCTGCTCCACGGCCTGCGCTGCGCCACATGCCTCACCCTGAACGCTCTCTGGCTCGATCCCCTCCGCGGCCTGGTCGAGTGCTCCGAGTGCGGCCAGACCGCGCTCATCGTCACCGACCCCGACGAAGGGAGGACCGCATGACCCATGCGCACGACCGCGCCCTCCCCCGTGCCGTCCGACAGGCCATGCCGATGGCCCGCGACGTGCTCGTAGAGGTCGCCAAGCAGCACGGCGTCTGCATCCGCCCCATCCCGCTCAAGCGCCTCGACGTCGTCACCGGCAAGACCGAGATCATCGACGTACCGTGCGGGGCCACCCTCGACAGCAAGTGCCCGCCCTGCGCCAAGCGCAACAAGCAGCTCCGCAAGGCCCAATGCCGCGAAGGCTGGCACCTCGACACCGAACCCGCCATCACACCCGACGAGCCCAACGAGGAACAACGCTGGCTGGTGGAGTTCCGCGCCGACTACCAAGCCCAGCGCGAGGCTGCCGAAAAGGCCGGCGACGACACCACCGAACTGGAAGCGATCATCTCCGGCCTGGACGAGGAGATCAACGCCGCTGGGATGCGCGGCAACGTCCTCGGTCGTACGGCATTCAAGCGCTCTCGCTCCACCCGGCGGCGCCAGGACGCACCAGACCTGCCCAAGCGCAAGATGACCCACACCACCCTGGGCCGCACCTTCCAAGGCAGCGACGGCAAGATCTACCGGCCGTCCCTGTTCGTCACGCTCACCTTGCCCTCGTACGGCAAGGTTCGCGACGGCGCACCCATCGACCCCAACACCTACGACTACCACCGCGCCGCCCGGGACGCACTGCACTTCTCCAAGCTGGTGGATCGCTTCGTGCAGAACCTGCGCCGCGTGGCGGGCTATGACGTGCAGTACTTCGCTTCGGTGGAGCCTCAGAAGCGGCTCGCCCCGCACCTGCACATGGCCATTCGTGGAACGCTCCCACGCGCCGAGATCAAGCAGATAGCCGCGGCCACTTACCACCAGGTCTGGTGGCCCCAGGCCGACGAAGTCGTCTTCGACGGCGACCACGTGCCCGTCTGGCAGGACTGCACCGGCTACCTGGACCCGGCCACCGGCGAAGTCCTGCCGACCTGGGACGAAGCCCTCGACGCCCTCGACGAGGACGCCGAACCGCTCCACGTGATCCGTTTCGGCGAACAAGTCGATGTCCAAGGCGTGCTCGCGGGCACCCCGGACGCCGACCAGTGCATCCGCTACCTGTCCAAGTACCTCACCAAGTCCATCGGCGACGCCCTCGACGGCGGCCAGACCCAGCAACAGCACGCCGCCCGCATGCTCGATGCGCTCCGCTACGAACCCTGCTCGCCCACCTGCCCGAACTGGCTGCGTTACGGCATCCAGCCCAAGGACGCCAAACCCGGCATGCACCCCGGCCGCTGCCGTGGCAAGGCCCACAAGCCCGAACACCTCGGTTACGCGGGACGCCGCGTCCTGGTCTCCCGCAAGTGGTCGAACAAGACCCTCGCCGAACACAAGCAGGACCGCCGCACCTGGGTCCTGGAAGCCCTCGGCCAGGCCGACGAGCCCACCGACCCACACCGCTACATCTGGCGCCCCGTCCCGGCCGGAGACGCCAACGTGCCACCCCTCGCCCTCCGCCTCCTCCGCTCCGTCCACGAACGCCAACGCTGGCGCGCCCACCTCCGTGAACTGGAAGCCAGAGCAACCGGACAAGATCTTTCGGCAGTCGAAGACGTGGGGAGGGCCGCATGACCGCACAAGACGAGCTGCTGACCGTCCGACAGGTCCTCGACGAACTCGGCGGCGTCTCCCGCCGGACCTTCTACCGCTGGCGTGAGATCGGCAAGGCACCGGAGGGCATCCGCCTGCCCAACGGTGAACTTCGCATCTACCGCAGCGACCTCAACGCCTGGCTCGAATCCCTCCGGAGCGTCACATGACGGCCTCGTACGACGTGAAGTTCTTCGAGATCACTCGCAACAAGTCCAGCAAGACACCCTCGTACGTCGTCCGCTGGTC
This sequence comes from Nonomuraea thailandensis, assembly GCF_024172165.1. Classification (GTDB taxonomy): domain Bacteria; phylum Actinomycetota; class Actinomycetes; order Streptosporangiales; family Streptosporangiaceae; genus Nonomuraea; species Nonomuraea thailandensis. Next base: position 9,550,746 of record NZ_JAMZEB010000002.1, read on the forward strand.
CGTCGCCCGCAAGCGCTCCTCGAAGACCTACCGGACCAAGGCCCTCGCCGAGAGCTTCCTGTCCGACCTGCGCCAGGCCGCCAAGCGTGGTGAAGCCTTCGACGTGGACTCGGGGCTACCGATGTCCATGATCAAGGCCAAGGACGCTCGGAGCGTTCTGGAGTTCGCCCAGGCGTTCATAGAGATGAAGTGGCCACATGCAGCGGCCAAGAGCCGGGACAGCATGTCCGATGCCCTGGCGACGGTCCTGCCCGCTCTGACCAAGGAACGGACGGGTCGCCCAGATGCCCGCGAACTGCGCACGATCCTCCGTAAGCTCCTCCTCCTGCCCGAGGACAAGCGCCCGACAGTGCCGCAGCAGCACACTTCCGCCGTGGCCTGGATGAAGGCGGCCTCGCTCGACCTGGCCAACCTGGAAGAAGCCAAGACCGTGCGGCTCGCGCTGTACGCCCTGACGCTGTGCCTCGACGGCAAGGCGGCAGCGTCCACGACGATCGCCCGCAAACGCGCCGTCTTCCACGCCCTCCTGGAGTACGCGGTAGAGCTGGAAGAACTTTCGGCAAATCCGCTGCACAAGATCAAGTGGAAGCCGCCCAAGACCACGGAGACGGTAGACCCTCGCGTCGTAGTGAACCCGCGCCAGGCGCAAGAGTTGCTGACCGCGGTGACCTACGTAGGCCGACGCGGCAGAGGCCGGCGACTCATGGCCCTCTTCGCCTGCATGTACTACGCCGCCCTTCGACCGGCCGAAGCAGTGGGCCTCCGTGTCCAGGACTGCCACCTGCCCGCCGCAGGTTGGGGACGGCTGACGATCGACGTGTCTCGACCCGAGGTCAACACGCAGTGGACCGACACAGGGGACGCACACGAGGAACGCGGCCTCAAGCACCGGGGCAGACAAGACGTCCGACCGGTGCCCGTCCCTCCCGAACTGGTCAACATCCTCCGCGAACACATCGCCGAGTACGGAACGGCCAAGGACGGCCGGATCTTTCGCAGTGAGCGAGGCGGGGTCGTCGCCTCAACGGCGTACACAGAGGTCTGGCAGGCCGCCCGACTTCTGGCCTTCACGCCCGCCCAGGTCGCCTCTCCGCTCGCCAAGCGTCCTTATGATCTCCGGCACGCGGCGGTGTCCCTCTGGCTCAATGCGGGCGTGTCAGCCCCGGATGTGGCCGAACGAGCGGGCCACAGCGTCGATGTCCTGCTGAGGGTCTACGCCAAGTGCATCGACGGCCAACAGGAGATCGCCAACAAGCGGATCGGCGACGCCCTCGCCGCATGACCCACACCTCAACCCCGCCCAGAGCCTCGGCCGCCACCGGGGCTCTTGTTCTTGGCCGCGTATTGGCCGGAACCAAGGCTCGACCTGCGGAAACGCGCTCAAGATCATTGCACGCATATTGGTGGACCAGCGACAACAGGCCGCTCAGAGCGGCATCCGGCTGCATACCCCTGAAAGGCAGAAGAGGCCCCGTAGGGCCTCTGAGCTGCACTTACTGCTGGTGGCAGGTGCAAGGTTCGAACTTGCGTAGGCTGAGCCGACGGTTTTACAGGGCATCCTTGCAACCCGCTCTGACCTGCGCGTTCGTCCTGGCTCCATGGCTAGCTGTGCACGCATTCAACGTAACGCACAAGCGATCACGGCTCAGGAGCCCTGAGACAAGAACACGTCGCGACTGGACCTCTCCCTCCGCCCTGTCGCCGAAAGGCACTCTACGAGCCGCTGAGACCGCCCTCCTTCAGGCGGGCCAGTGCGCGTCCATCGGCAGCCGGCCACCCAGAGGCCACAGGCAGCTCCCCTCCAGGACCAAGGGGGTAGGTGGACACTGGCGGAAGCGGACTCAGCCACCCGACTCGGATGAAAGTCGCATCACTACAGATAAGGGGTCTTGCTCGTTACCGGCGTCCACACGGGCCGATTCGGACATGAGATGCGCAAGAGCAGCAGCGTATGACATGATCCAGTGGGGATGTGTATCCGCAACGCCAGTCGAATGCACGAGCCCTCAAGCAGCGGCCATACGAAGAGGGGCGGGCCAGAGGTGAGTCAGGGCATGATCCTCACTGCGGAGGACCTTGAAGCCGCCGAGAACCAGATCTTTGAGCAGGCCAAACGCATTGAGTTCTACATTACCGAGTATTCGGTTGAGATCCTAGCGAACAAAATGCAGACTGGCGAGTATGTGGTGCCTGCATATCAACGCGAATTCACTTGGGAGCATGAGCGAAAGTCCAAGTTCATTGAATCTCTGATCATGGGCCTTCCGATCCCGTTCATATTCTTTTGGGAGATGCCTGACGGCAAGCTGGAAATAGTCGACGGATCCCAAAGGCTTCGCACTCTTCAGGAGTTTATTTTCGGGAATCTCCAACTAGGAGATCTCGATCAGCTAACCCACGTCTCCGGTTTTCGATTCACCGATCTTCCTGAATCCCGACAGCGTAAGATCAAGAACCGCTCCATCCGTGGCATTGTGTTAAACGAACATGCCGACGAAGCGGCGCGACTCGACATGTTCGAGCGGATCAACACCGGCAGCAAGATCGCGAACTACGCCGAGATCCGCCGCGGCGCCCTTGCTGGCCCCTTCATCCAGATGGTTATCGATCTCGCACAGGACCCGCTTTTCGTTCAACTCGCACCAATGAGCAAGAAGAGGGAGAAGGAGCGAGGCCCCGAAGAACTGGTCACGCGCTTTTTTGCTTATGGTGATGGCCTGGATGGGTATCGCGATCGGCCCTCAGATTTCATGTTCGATTACTCCAAGAAGATGAACGAGGAGTTCAACGAAGACCCGAGGCTAGCAGGCCGCTACCGCCAGAGGTTCGCCGAGACGATGGCTTTTGTGGCTCGCGTGTTCCCGCATGGCTTCACTAAAACGCCAAAAGGTCAAGCCACACCACGAGCACGTTTTGAATCTATTGCGATCGGCTCGTATTGGGCGCTCAGCGAGCGACCGGAACTCGCGAACCTAGAAGCCGGCCGCATCAATGTTGCAGAGTGGATCCACGGAGACGAGTTCTCGAAGATCACCGGCTCGGATGGGGCCAACGCAAAAGCGCGCTTGAGGGGTCGCATCGACTTCGTTCGCACACGCCTGGTGAGCTCATGAACATCTCTGATCTCCTACCGTTTTACACGGAGCGCTTCAAGGAGATTGAGTCGTATCTGGACTTTCTCGGCGAAGTAGAACGATCGGCGCAAGCGGGCGTTCCTAAAGTACTCGGCTCCAACCAACCCATCGCCTCTGCTTATACCATCACCGCCTCACAGCAAAAAATCCTTTATTCAAGCGTTTACCTCCAACTTTATAATCTCGTTGAGGCTACGGTATCAAGGTGCATAGCCGCCCTATGTATGGCTGCCCAATCGGGCAGCCAATGGGGCCCCGAGCACCTAAACCCATCACTCCAAAGAGAGTGGGTCCGCGCAATGGCAAGGACGCACGTAGATCTCTCTCCGGAGCATCGGCTTGCACAGGCGGTGGCGATGTGCAATCACCTCATCGACAGGCTTCCAATTGATTCGTTCAACATTGAGATCGGCGGGGGAGGCAACTGGGATGACGAAACTATCGAGAAAATAGGCAAACGCATCGGTTGTCAGATCAAAATTTCCGCTGCAGTGCGAGCGGTAGCAAAAAGACCACTTCGGGACGACATGGGCGCCCTGAAGTTGGTAAAGAACCGACGAAACGACTTAGCACACGGCTCCATCTCCTTTGTCGATTGCGCAGATGGCATAGGAGTATCGGAGCTGCGTACGACCGTCGATGCGATCGGTGCATATTTACGAGAGGTTATTGACTGCTTCACCTCTCACATACAGTCGCATGAATTTCTAAAGCCTGAACATCAGCCAAAGGGGGTCGCGTGATGGACGAATCTAGCGCGCTTCCAAATATCTCCGCAGTCGATCTTTTCTGCGGCGCCGGCGGATTGACTCATGGCCTGGTCCGCAGCGGTATCACCGTGCGCGCTGGTATAGATGTCGATCCTGCCTGCAAGTACCCGTATGAGGCCAACAACGCTGCGGAGTTCATTGAACGCGATGTCAATGAGTTGCGGGCAGAAGAGTTGCGCCCGTACTTCCCCGAAGGGGACATATCACTGCTGGCTGGGTGCGCTCCCTGCCAGCCGTTCTCTACGTACAGTCGAAGCGGGAGGAGTAAGAAGCGCGGCCTAGACTGGCAACTGGTCTCTACCTTCGGCAGTCTCATCAAGGACCTTCAGCCGACCTTGGTGACAATGGAAAATGTGCCACAACTCGCCGATCACTCGGTGTTCAAGGAGTTCCTTTCCGCTCTCGCCGGCTACGCTGTTACATGGTCGGTCGTCGAGTGCGCGAAGCTAGGAATCCCACAAACTAGGCGTCGTCTGGTACTGTTGGCATCAAAACTTGGGCACGAAGGTCTTTCTATTCCCGAAACATTCGGTACTCGTAGCACTGTTCGCCAGACTATCGCCAGGCTACCTCGTATAGAGGCGGGTCAGCAGCATCCAAGAGACCCTCTCCACTATGCCTCATCGCTGAGTGAGACAAATCTACGACGCATCAGGGCTTCGAAGCCTGGGGGAACTTGGCGCGACTGGGACCCAGAATTGCTTGCCGCCTGCCATCGTAAGGACACTGGCACAAGTTATCCGAGCGTCTATGGACGTATGGAATGGGATGCTCCAGCGCCCACCATGACCACGCAGTGCTTCGGCTATGGGAATGGACGTTTTGGGCACCCCGAGCAGGATCGCGCCATTTCTCTCCGCGAGGCAGCCATGATCCAGACGTTCCCGCGCAAATACAAGTTCGTCAAGAAGGGCGAACCTGTCATATTCAAATCTCTCGGGCGACTGATCGGCAATGCTGTACCCGTCCAACTGGGCGAAGTTATTGGAAGCAGCCTAGTCGCTCACGTAAATGCAGTGAGCGGGGTTGCGGCGTCAGCCCTCGGGGATACACAAGACACCCTCTTCTAAAGGAACGGCCCTCGCTGAAGCCCGCTCGGCAGCGCACGCATCGTTTCCCCGTCCGTCGATATCCGGCGGTCGGGGAACGATGCGAAAGTTGCTAATCAATCGTGTGATCGCAGCGTTCTCGGGCAAGGCACTCCACCAACGTGACCTTAGAGGCTAAGCCCAACGATGTGAACACCATCATGTTCTCGCACTGCGGGCTTGCCGTCGCTGGTCATGGCGTCAATAACGCGGACAGCGAACGCCTGGACAGACAATGCGCGCGCTTCATCTGCAGTCACCCAGCGAAAGGCTTTTGATTCCTCGGATGCTGTAAGAGACCCTCCTACGGCATGACAGCGAAAGACGAGTGCGACGATACCGTGCTTCATGTTCTTATATACGCCGGTAAGTAGCTCCGGCTCGATCTCAAGCCCCGTCTCCTCCCGTACTTCGCGCCGGAGTCCACTAACAATGTCTTCATTCAGCTCAAGGACCCCTCCCGGCGCTTCCCAATGACCGTTGTCGCGACGCTGGATGAGCAACGCCCTACCTTGATCGTCTACGATGACGCCAGCGACGCTCACTGAGTGACGCGAGTCCTGATTCATGGCAATCCTTAGCGACTAGAAGCTAGCTAGACTCCAAGCTAGTACACGTATGTACGAGTGGAGGAGTTGACTTACATGGACTTCAGCATGCCTGGTCTCGATCCGGCATCAGACCGCCCCGTGTTCAAGCAGATCGCTGACCACCTTCGCGAGGCGATTGAGCGAGGGAGTCTAGAGCCCGGAGCCAAGGTGCCGTCCGAAGCCACACTGATGGCGCACTACGGCGTAGCGCGCATGACTGTCCGGAGCGCCCTCCAGCTTCTCCAGAGTGAAGGCTTGACCGTTGCAGAGCATGGGCGTGGCGTGTTTGTCCGTTCACGTCCGCCAGTTCGCCGGCTGGCGTCGGACCGCTTCGCTCGACGCCACCGGGACCGCGGCAAGGCCGCCTTCATCGTGGAGACGGAGGAGGCAGGAGGCAAACCTTCAGTCGATTCCATCCAGATCAGCGAGATGGATGCGTCGGCCGACGTGGCGAAGAGACTAGGTCTGGCCGCGCAAGACAGGGTCGTTGTGCGTTCCCGTCGCTACTTGATCAACGGCCATCCGGTCGAGACAGCGGTTTCCTACCTGCCTGCCGCTATTGCCGGCGGAACGCGGATCGCCGAGCCTGACACAGGACCAGGGGGGATCTACGCCCGCCTGGAGGAGATGGGCTATCGGTTGGATCACTTCGACGAGGAGATCAAGGCGCGGATGCCTCTCCGTGAAGAGGTTAAGGCTCTGAAGCTTGCGCCCGGCACGCCGGTCTTTCACCTCGTTAGGACAGCTTTTGCCGAAGATGGCAGGGCTGTAGAGGTCTGCGACACCGTGATGTCGAGCGACGCCTATGTGCTCTCCTACCAACTTCCTGCGAGATAGCGCTTGACTCCTCTAGACGAGTCTGCGATACATGAATCAGAACTCCTCTAGTCGAGTAGTCGCCTAGGCGAGAACGATGCGTACAGCCCAAAAGACCCCTAGGAAGGCGGCTTAAGCCGCGCGCCGAGGGCTGTGGCGCCTGCTGCTTGCCACAACTTCATTCGGGTCACCGCCTCCCACCGAAAAGGCGGTCGCGTGGGGCGTCGATCCCACGCCTTTTGCAGTCCGACTGCCCGAGGCGCACCAACCCGAAGGGATCGCGATGAAGCCGCCCGAAACGTTCACCGCACAAGATCACGCTTACGACAGGGCACAGTCCCGGCTGGTCCGGGATGCCGCCCGCGGTTATCAGGCGTTGCTGACCTCGGTCACCGAGGGCATGCCGCGTCACCTGGTCGAGCAGGCCGCATGCCGGTTCGACCCCGAACTGCACGCTGGCCCCGACGTCTTCACCGAGGAGTCCACCGACGCCCGTGCCGCCCGCGAGCAGGTTGCCCGTGAGGTGTGCGCCGAGTGCCCGGTGTGGGCCTCGTGCCTGTTCTACACCCTCGACGCGCGCCCCGAGGCGGGTGTGTGGGCGGGCTTGACCTCTGACGAACTCGACGCGTTCGCCCGCGGACAGGGTGCCTCGACGCCCACACCGCGCGAAGCGGCCTGACGGCTCCCGCCGCAAAGTCGGTGATGGACTCGTGAGCCGTATTCGTGCCCGTTTCTGGGACCCGACCGGCCGGCGCTACGCGCTGCCCACGTGGCCGTGGCGGATGGCGCCGCCACACCTGCTCACTCTGCGCCAGCTCACCGCCGCCGGTCTTCGGCCCGGCGGACAGGACGTGCAGGGTCAGGTGTTGTGGTGCTCGCGCCGCTACCGCGCCCCCGGTGGTGTCCGGGTCGCGTTCCTGTACGACGTGCGCCTGGCCCTGCCCAAGCGCACCCCGACCGTCCGGCAGCGTGCCGCGCTGGCCAAGGCGAACGCCGCGCGCCGGACCTGCCCCGAGTGCCTGCGCGATGTCGGCTACGTACTGTCGCGCCGCCTCGGCACCTGTAACGACTGCGCCGAGCAGGCCGCCGCCTGACCGGCCTTCCGTCCACCTCGTAAGCGGTCCCCGGCCAGTGGTCGCAACACCGGTCGGGGACCTCAATCTGCCCCCGCTACTGAAGGAGATCCAGACTGTGAACCCGAACCCTACCGAGCCGGCCAACCCACCGCCCGCCCCGCCGGGTGGCGCGGTGGCCGCGGGCCTGGCCACGCGCCGGGTCGCCATCGCCGTCGTGTCGGTCATCGCCGGCGTGGCCGCCTACGTCAGTTTCCGCCACCAGCACGGCCTGGCCATGACGGCAGGCGAGCCGGTCGCGACGGCGTGGACGCTGCCCATCCTGATCGACGGCGTGATCATCATGGGCTCGCTCGTCATGCTCGACGCCTCCCGCCGTGGCGACAAGGCGCCGTGGCTGGCCCGCCTCGCGCTGATCGCCGGCGCGGTCGCTACTCTCGCGGCGAACGTCGCGCACGGCTGGTCCGGCGGCCTGGCATCCAGCCTGATCAGCGCGGTCGCGCCGATCGTGCTCGTGGTCGCCTACGAGTTGCTGATGGGCATGCTCCGGCGCACCCCGCGCCCGGTCACCGCACCCGCCCCCGGGGCCGCGTCTGAGGCCGCGTCTGAGCCGGTCGAGGACCACGCCGACCAGGAGGCCGCCGAGCAGGTCGAGCCGACGCCGGCTGTGGCCGGTACGGTGGAGGAGGCCGCCCGGCTGGCCTACGAGGCGAGCGTGCTGGCCCGTGAGCCGTTGTCGGAGCGCAAGCTGTCCGACCGGTTCAAGCTCACCCGTACCGCTGCCCGGTCCATCATCGGCGCCCTGGTTGACGATCTGGTCGTGACCACGCTGCGGATGCAGGGCAAGCCGCCGCACCCGGACCATCTGATCGACCGGTTCGGCATCACCGAGCGGCGCGCGGTCGAGCTCATCAACGCCCGGCTGGCCGAGTGGCCCGCCGAGCCCGTCGAGGACACCGACCAGGCCGGCGCCGAGCCGGTCGCCGAGGAGATTCCCCGCCCCGTCCGCTGGGGTGACCGCGTTGTTCCGGTGCATCACGAGGTGCCCACGCTCACGTCCGGCAACACCGTAGGAGGTGCCGCATGATGGCCCGCAAGTACACCACCAAGCACAAGATCGGCCCCGACTTCGGCAGCGTGCTCGTGCTGGTCGCGATCGTCGGGCTGGTCTGGCTGCTGTTCGGTTGGTCGCCGGTCGCGTTCGGGTTGACGCTGGCCTGCGTCGTGATCGTCCTGACCGCCGTCGAGGCCGCCGTGTTCCCCCGGCACCGCAGCATCCGGCGCCTGATCGGCCGCGCGTCTCGCCGGGCTGGTAAGCGCGAGACGCGCTGATGAACGGCGCCGGCGACATCGCCACCCTGGCCCGGATGGCGGCCATGCTCGCGGTCGCCTATGTGCTGGCCGCGCTGACTCTGCTCGGGCACGTGATCGTCCTGGTGGTCGGCGCCCTCGACGCGCTGGCCACCTCGTATGTGGGCCTGCCGCGGCTGGCCTACCTGCTGCACCGCTTCGCCGAGATCGTGCGGGAGACCGCGCGGGAGGAGAACTTGTGAGCAACAACGGCATCTTCATCAACGAAGAGGGATCTTCCGGCAGGACGGCTGGCTACGACACCTCATACCGCGGTGCGTCGAACGGCAGTACGGCCTCATCGTCCGGCAGGGGCCGTGTCCCCGAGCTGGCCATGATTCCGTGGTCCGGGCCGCGTTCCATCACCGACTACGCCCGCGTCGGCCGCGGCTTGTGCCGTGAGCTCGGCGAGGAGTTCGCGATGGGCTCCGATGAGCTGTACGCGGTGCTGATCCGCTCGTTCAAGGGTCACCCGCTGCTGGCCATGGTCGGCGCCCCGGATGTGCGCCGGCGCGCCAGGCGGGTCGTCAAGCGGCTCAAGCGCGCCGCCGAGCTGCAGCGCGGGGCGGGGGTGGAGCTGGTGAAGTTCCACGCCCAGTTCCGCAAGGAGTTCGTCGACATCCTGCCCCAGGCCAATCCCGAGAAGCGCAAGAGCGCCTTCAACTGGGAGGACGACTAATGCCCGCACGCACCAACAGCGGTCGCGAGCTCGCCACCGCCACGATCGAAGAATCGAGCATGTCCAAGGTGGCTGCCAAGGGCGTGTCCAAGCTGCTCACGCTGGTCACTCCGTGGGTCGTGGGCCTGTTCGGCTTCGGCCTGGCCGCCGCGCTGCACTTCATCCTCTACAGCCCCGAGGCGATCGGCGCCTGGTCCAGCGTGGTCACCGTCTGCGTGATCATCCTGACCGGCGTCACCTACGGCACCTCACACGCGCGCGGCCCGTGGGGCAAGACCCACACCACCGCCTCGACGTTCCTGGCCGGCGTCTGGACCGTGGCCGTGGTCAACCTCGGCCCCTGGCACCCGGTGCTGTGGCGGCTCGGCGTCGTCGGGGGCATCACCATGGCGCTGTCATGGAACATCCGCTCCGTCATCCGCCTCAAGGGCTGGGACGAGCCCGGCACCGCCACCGACCCGCTGTCGTTCCTGTTCGGCCGCGGCGCCGAACGGGCCGGCATGAAGGAGGTCGAGGCCCGCACGGTCAAGGCCACCGCACACAAGGTCGAGGGTGAAGTGCAGTTGGACCACGGCCGGCACACCGCCGATGACCTGCAGAAAAAGGTCGCCTACATCGAGTCGGGGATCCCGCTGCCGCCGGGCAGCATCACCACCGCGATCGACCCGGACGACGCCTCCAAGGCCAAGGTCACCATCAGCGACCCGCGGGTGATGAAGCGCCCGATCCCCTGGCCCGGCGCCTCCCGCCCCGGCGGCTCGGTCGCCGAGCCGGTCCGCGCGGGCCTGTGGCAAGACCTCGACGAACTCGCATACACGCTGGTGGGGCACCACCTACAGGTGATGGGGCAGACCGGCTCCGGTAAGAGCATCGGCGGCGCCTGGAACCTGCTCGGCGAGCTCATCACCCGCTACGACGTCGCCATCTTCGCCGGCGACATCACCAAGGGCAATCAGACTCTCGGCCCGATGCGCGAATCCCTGCACCGGTTCGAGACGTCCAAGCCCGGCGTCAAGGCGATGCTCGCCGACCTGCAAGCCCAGATCAAGCCGCGCACCAACTACCTCGCGGGCAAGGGCCTGCAGAAGTGGGTCAAGGGCTGCGGCCTGACGTACTGGATCGTGTGGCTGGAGGAGTTCCCGGACATCTTCGACGCCCTGTCCGACGCCGAGCAGGAACGCTTCCTGTCCATGCTCAAGGCGATCCGGTCGGCCGGCGGCACGATCGTCATGTCGTTGCAGCGCTCGGACTACTCCCAGATGCCCACCCTGGCCCGCGGCCAGTTGGCCAAGATGTGCTTCGGCGTGGACTCCCCGGCCGATGCCTCGTTCGGGCTGTCGGAACGGCAGCAGGACGCCGGCGCCCGGCCCGAGCTGTGGACCAACGCCCAACCCGGCATGGCCTACCTGGATGCCCCGTCCATCCCGGACGAGCGGATCGCGATGCCGCTGCGCACGTTCGCGTGGGGCATGAAGGGCGACCGCTTCGACGACGAGGCCGCCAACCAGGCGATGCGGGAGCACGCGGCCCGCTGGCCGGCCGCCGACAAGAAGGTGGACCCGACCACGGCCCGCCTGGCGCTCCTGGATGGCGGCACGCACCCGCGCGCCACCTGGCCCGTCGAGTTGGAAGAACCCCACCAAGCCGACCCCGACCAGAACGAGGACGACGATGAGGAGGTGCGGAACGTGGCCGCCGAGTACCTGGCCACCGACGACCCCGACCCGGACGTCATCGGCGACCTCGACGACGAGATCCCCGACCTGCCGGACGGACAGCCGCCGCTGACGTTCGCGCCGCCCGAGCAGCGCATGACCCCGCAGCAACGCGGAGAAGCCCTGTTGGGGCGGCTGCAAGAGCTGTGGGACGACGGCGCCCGCGACTTCTCCTCCGGCGACCTCAAGCCGCTGTGGCAGAGCACGGACATGTCCCGCGCGTGGTGCCAGAAGCAGCTCAAGCGGCTGCTCGCGGCCGGCGTGCTCGGCGGCTACGACGACGAAGCCCAGCGCTACCTGATGCCTGAGCGGCCCGAGATCCGGGAGGAGGCGGCCTGAGGTGGACCCGCTGCGCTTCACCCCCGGCCAGTGGCGCGCCCTGCGCTACCTGGCCACCTACAGCGCCAGCGCGGCCCGCGTCGGCTTCCGCGCCTCCCAGATATGGGAGCGCACCGGCGTCACCGGAGATGAGCTCGTGGAGCTGGCCGGCCTCGGACACGTGGCCGGACGGCTGCACGGCAGCACCACCCCGCCCACGCCCGGCATCGCCATCACCGCCCGCGGCAACCCGAAACTGCGCATCCACCTCACCAAGCCCGGAAAGAAGGCGGCACACGAGATCGCGCCGGCCTGGCGCGTCGTCGAACTGCTGCGCGACCGCCACCCCCTCACAGCCGACGACGTCGAGAACGACGCCGGCGTGCCCAGCGACACGCTGACCCGCCTCGACACGCTCGGCTTCCTGCACCGCGAGCTCAACGAGGCCGAACAGGTGCTGTTCTCGCTCACGCAGAAAGGGCGCCAGTACGCCGAGCCGCACAGCGCGTAGCGCGCACGGCTGCGCGTGAGTGCGAGCGCCAGCCCTTTTCGATCTTCCTGCCACGGGTGCCACCCGAGGGGTGCCACACCCCTGTCACGCCCGGTGCCACGAGGGTGCCACACCCCTGCCACGGGGGTGCCACGGCAGGTGCCACGCTCCGTGGCACCCCTCCTGACCTGTAACCCTCCCCCCGACCCCCCGCCCGTGGCAGGGGCGGGGTGCCACACCCCTGCCCCGAACCCCTTCACCGATCCTCTCGACGATCTCGGAAGGAAGACCCGCCATGTCCGGCGAGACCACGATCACGATCATCGGCAATCTGACCGACGACCCCAAGCTCAACTACACGCAGAACGGCGTCGGGGTGGCCAGCTTCACCATCGCCTCCAGCGCCCGCGCCTACGACAAGAGCGTCGAGCAGTGGAAGGACGGAGAGGTCCTGTTCATGCGCTGCTCGGCGTGGCGCGACCTCGGGGACCACGTCGCCGAGTCCCTGACCAAGGGCACCCGTGTCATCGCCTCCGGCCGGCTGCGCCAGCGCACCTACGAGACCGGCGACGGAGACCACCGCACGGTCATGGAGATGACCGTGGACGAGATCGGCCCATCGCTGCGCTTCGCCACCGCCAAACCGCAGAAGGCCGCCCGCACCGGCAGCAACGGCCACGGCAACGGCGCACCCGCCGACCCGTGGGCAAGTGCCGCCCCCATGGGCGACAAGCCGTCGTTCCGCACCGGCCTCAGCGACGAGCCCCCGTTCTAGATCCTTCCAACATGACCACGTGGGCGCATGCGGCCTCGACGACAAGCCGCCAAGCACAACCGTCGAGGCCGCCCGCCCGCTCCCCGAACATGACGAGAAAGGGCACCTACAAGCATGACAGCCACCGCCCCGAGCGGCCACCGCATCTACCAGGGGCTTGTGTCCCTGGACTGGCACAAGAAACGCGAGCACTGGGGCGGGGGACGCCGCCGCCCGTGCCGCTTCTGCCACCGCTTGTGCTTCCTGCTCGACGACGACCGGCATCCCGTCCACAAGATCTGCCTCGAACGGGCGCTGACCGCCTCACTGGCCCAGGGCGAAAGGCGGGCCGCGGCATGACCCGCGCCCTCACGCGCCTCACGTCGGGATCGCTGTGCTCCGGTTACGGCGGCCTGGACCTGGCCGTGGCCGCCGTACTCGGCGCCCGCCTGCAGTGGACGGCCGACAACGACGACGACGCCGCCCGCGTGCTGGCCTGCCGCTTCCCCGGCGTGCCCAACCTCGGCGATCTGACCGCGCTCGACTGGGGTGCCGTCCCGCCTGTGGACGTGCTGACCGCCGGATTCCCGTGCCAGGACCTGTCCTACGCCGGCCGCGGCGCGGGCATCAAGGAAGGAACGCGAAGTGGCCTGTGGCACACCATCGCCGATGCCGTCGCTACGCTACGACCCCGCCTGCTCGTGCTGGAAAACGTGCGGGCCATCGTTACTCGGCGACCTGGTCTTGACGTCGTCCTCGCTGACCTTGCCCGCCTCGGGTTCGATGCGAACTGGACATGTCTCCGAGCGTGCGACGACGGCGCCGCTCACGAGCGTGGACGCTGGTTCTGCCTCGCCTGGCCTGCTGCCCACACCGGTCGCCCGGGACGGCAAGGGAGCCGGCTACCGGGGACAACTGCCGAACGTGTTCACCCTGCTGCCGACGCCGCGCACCTCGGACACCAACGGGGCGGGCCTGCACGGCGACGGGGGGATGGACCTGCGCACGGCGGTTTCCCTGCTGCTGCCGACCCCGACCGCGGCCGACAGCGAACGGACCAGCACCACCTACCCGCGGGGCAACCCCACGCTGACCGGCGCCGTGTCTTCGAGTGGGGACCGTACGCCCCGGCCATCGCGCGCTGGGAAGCGACGTTCGGCCATCCGGCACCCTGGCCAGTTGAGCCTGGACGAGGCGGCAAGCTCAGGCTGAGGCCACGCTTTTCGGAATGGCTGATGGGCCTGCCGGTCGGCTGGGTCACCGACGTGCCCGGCACCTCCCGCAACGGTCAACTCCGGCTGATCGGCAACGGAGTCGTCCCCCTTCAGGCCGCCACCGCCATAGCCGGTCTGCTGCCCGACCACCTCCTGCCCGCCGAGCAACGCGAAGGGAGCGCCGCATGACCACTACGCACCACGCCGCGATGGCCGCCGCCCTGGGAGCTGCCGCCCGCGGCTGGCCCGTCTTCCCCCTCGCCGTAGGCGACAAGGCGCCCCCGCGCGGCTTCACCAACTGGGAGACCCGCGCCACCCGCGACCCCGGCCGCATCCGCGCCTGGTGGCAGCGCGCCCCCTACAACGCAGGCATCGCCACCGGCCCCGCCGGACTGGTCGTGATCGACCTCGACCGGCCCAAGCCCGGCCAGCGCTCGCCCCGCGAATGGAACCTGCCCGGCATCTGCGACGGCGCCGACGTGTTCGCCCTCCTCTGCCAGCGCGCAGGCATCCCGATCGAATGGGAAACCCTGCAAGTGCGCACCCGCCGCGGCGGCCTGCACCTGTACTACACCGCCCCGCCCGGCACCCGCCTGCCCAGCACCAACGGCAGCCTCGGATGGCTGATCGACACCCGCGCATGGGGCGGTTACGTCGTCGCACCCGGCAGCACAGTCACCCTCCCGGACGGCACCGGCCGCTACACCGTGCAACACGCCACGAGGCCCGCCCCGCTGCCCCCCTCCCTGTTCAAGCAGCTCCAACCCGCCCCGCTACCAGCCAAAAGGCCCGTACACGTCCCCATCATCGATGATCGCCATTCCGCCTACCTGAACGCGGCCCTGAACCGCGAACTCGCCCACCTGGCCGCGGCACAACCCGGTCAACGCAACCGCGCCCTGTTCGGCGCCGCAGCCGCACTCGGCGAACTCATCGCTGGCGGCGCGCTACCCGAGCAGCCCGTCAAAGAGCTGCTTGAACAGGGAGGGGCCGACCTCGGACTGTCCCGCAGCGAAGTCGTACGCACCGTCGAGTCCGGGTTGCGGCACGGCGCCCGCCGTCCCCGCCACCTGGCCACCGCCTGACCCTGCCCTGGGAGGGCACCACCATGACCCAAGACCCGACCGGCGCGGCCCTGCTCGATCGGCTCCGCGCCGCCCTGACCCGCTACGTCATCCTGCCCAGCAGCGAAACCGCGGACGCCGTCACCCTGTGGATCGCCGCATCCCACGCCCAACCCGCGTGGGCACACGCGCCCCGCCTCGTGATCCGAGGCCCGGAGAAGCGGTGCGGCAAATCGCGCCTGCTCGACATCGTCGAGGCCACCTGCCACCAGCCGTTCATCACGGTCAACTCCTCCAGCGCCGCGGTCTACCGCTCCATCACCGACGACCCGCCCACCATGCTCGTGGACGAAGCCGACACCATCTTCGGCCCCAAAGCGGACGGCAACGAGGATCTGCGCGGCCTGCTCAACGCCGGACACCAGCGCAACCGGCCAGCCAAACGCTACGACGCCGCCACCAACCGCGTCGAGAGCATCCCAACCTTCGCCATGGCCGCACTCGCCGGCATCGGCGCCATGCCCGACACCATCGAAGACCGCGCCGTCGTCGTCCGCATGCGCCGCCGCGCACCCGGCGAAACCGCCGCACCCTACCGCCACCGCCGCGACCGCACCCCGCTCCGCGACCTGGCCGCCGCCCTCAACCAGTGGCTCCGCGCCGACCTGAGCAGCTTGGAGGAGGCAGAACCCGCCATGCCCGTCGAGGACCGCGCCGCCGACACCTGGGAACCCCTCGTGATCGTCGCCGACCACGCCGGCGGCACCTGGCCCGAACGAGCCCGCGCCGCCGCCGTCGCGCTCACCGCCGAAGCCGACGACAACGGGCAACCCTCGCCCCGCGTCCGGCTGTTGGCCGACTGCCGTACCGCCTTCGGCACCGACACCGCGCTGCCCACCGCCGTACTCCTGGAACGGCTCAAGGCCGATCCGGAAGGCGAATGGACCGAGCACGGCCCCGCTGGGCTGACCGCGATGAAGCTCGGACTGATGCTCCGCGAGTACGGCATTCGACCGGCCATGATGCGCTTCCCGAACGGTCCACTGAGGGGTTACCACCGCGGCGACTTCGCCGACGCATGGGCGCGCTACTGCCCGGCCGCAGAACCCGTCCCCGAGGCCGCCGTCCTGCCCTTGGACAGGGGAGGACGCAGCAGCCGTACTAGCCGTAACACCGCAGATCAAGCCGGTACGGCTTCCGACACCGTTACGGCTTAAGTCGTAACGCATTAGCAAGCCGTATCGACCCTGACCAGCGAAAACGACGCTGTTACGGGTTGATACGGCTACCCCTCCCCATCTTGCATTCAGCGGTTCTATCGATCATGGAAATCGGAAGGGAACACGCTCATGGCGGCCACTGCAAGCAAGCCCATGACCGTAGCCGACTTCTGCACCGAGCTCGGCATAGCCCGATCCACCTTCTACGACTGGCGCGCGAAAGGTCGCGCCCCACGCTGCCTCAAGCTGCCCAACGGCGACCTTCGCATCCGCCGCACCGACTACGACCGCTGGCTGACCAGCCTGGAGGACACGGCCTGATGAACGCCAGCTACGACGTTCGCATCTGGAAAACCGAGGTCTACCAGGGGACTGAGGTCAGCACCTACACCGTTCGCTGGCGGGTGGCCAAAGCAGCCTTCAGGGCACCTTTCCGACTCAGGGCTCAAGCGGAGAGCTTCAAGGCGGAACTCACGGTCGCCGCCAACAAGGGCGAAGCATTCAGCATCGAGGACGGACGACCGCTTTCGTGGAAACGCGGTGAACAGGCCGTCAGCTGGTTCACGTTGGTCTGCGCCTACATGGACGCGAAATGGCCGTACGCGTCAGGCAACCACCGCAGAAGCATCGCCGAAGCCCTCACCGACGCGACTGAGGCGGTGTCGGCAGGAGACAACGGGCGACCGCCTCGAAAGGAGCTCCGCGCCGCCCTGCGTGACTGGGTTCTCAGCACGCGTACGCGTGATGGCGAGAAGGGCACCCGAAAGGACCAGAATCCGGCGATCCGTTGGCTTGCCCCTCCGGCGGACATTGAGCACGTGATCCGATGGCTACAGAACAACACCATCGACGTTCACGAGCTGACGCAGTCGAAGCACGGCGCCAACCTCACCCGCTCGATTCTCGAACGCATCAGCCAGACGCAAGACGGCACTGCCGCCGCGGGCAACACCGTGAAGCGCAAGCGCCAGGTCCTCAACAACCTCTTCAAGTTCGCCATAGAGGTCAACGCGCTGCCAGAGAACCCGCTCCACAACATCACGTGGACCAGGCCCAAGACCGAGGAAGCTGTAGACCCCGGCGTGGTCACCAATGCCACGCAGGCACGCGCCATTCTCTCCGAAGTCGGCAGGGAAGGTGCCATGGGCCAGCGCCTCGTTGCCTTCTTCGGTTGCATGTATTACGCCGCACTCCGCCCGGAAGAGGTGATTGACCTGCGGAAAGAGAACATCGCAAACCTTCCCGATGCCGACGGCTGGGGTGCATTCATCCTGACCAATGTCGCCCCCGAGGTTGGAACCAAGTGGACGGACGACGGGAGTGCGCGACAGCGCCGCGGGTTGAAGCACCGCGCGCCGAAGGCGAAGCGGTTAGTACCCATTCACCCCGATCTCGTCACGCTTTTGCACGCCCACATCGCCGCATTCCCCGCTGATCGAGAAGGCCGCATCTTCACTGGACCCCGGCGCGGCATCATTCGCGACAGCACCTACCTTCCGGTCTGGCACGCGGCGCGTAAGCGCGCTCTCACGCCCGCTGAGCAAGCGTCAGGAATCGCCGGTCGGCCGTACGACTTCCGGCACGCGTGCGTCTCCGCGTGGCTCAACGCCGGCGTGAACCCGCCCCAGGTCGCCGAGTGGGCAGGGCATAGCGTCGAGGTGCTGCTACGGGTCTACGCCAAGTGCATCTCTGGCGGGCAGGCTGAGGCCATGCGGCGCATCGAGGCAGCTCTACCCCCGACGTCTCCGAAGCCGCCGGACTCCCCGGACGAAGCCCGTTGATCTTCAGCGCGTATTCAGCGTAGACACCCGTAGCGGACCGGCGTGAGCCGTAGACAGCCGGACGTAAAGCGAGAGGCCCGTCACCGCGTTTCCGCTGGTGACGGGCCTCTTCCCGCTGGTGTGGCAGGTGCAAGGTTCGAACTTGCGTAGGCTGAGCCGACGGTTTTACAGACCGCTCCCTTTGGCCACTCGGGCAACCTGCCGTGTCTTCCGCTCTCGCGGCGACAGACAGAAGAATAGCGGACTTCGGAGGTGCACGTGACACCGGTTTGTCCCGAGGCGAGTCCGAGTCGTCCCATCGATCCCCATCGCCGCCCCGGGTGCTGTCGTAAACGGCCGATGGTGTGGAGGTTGGAGTGGATTGAGGGGAAGGGGATGAAGGGGATGCATCGCGTACGGGGCGAGCAAGGGGGCGTGGTCCTGCACGGAGGGCCGATGCTGGCTAGGCTCGTTCGCTGGGTCCGGGCGTTGCGTGGACCGGGCCGATTTCGCCGCAGCTGAGAGGATGGGTGCTTTGGCCGATTCGTCTTTCGACATCGTTAGCAAGATCGACCGCCAGGAGGTCGACAACGCGCTGAATCAGACGGTCAAGGAGATCGGACACCGCTTCGACTTCAAGGGCACCGGGGCGAGCATCAGCTGGTCCGGGCAGAACAACATCGAGATCAAGGCGAACAGCGAGGAGCGGGCGGGTGCCGCGCTCGACGTGTTCAAGGAGAAGGTGGTCAAGCGGGGGCTCTCGCTGAAGATCCTCGATGCGGGCGAGCCCAAGCTGTCGGGCAAGGAGTACCGGATGCTGGTCAGCCTCAAGGAGGGCATCGACCAGGAGAACGCCAAGAAGATCTCCAAGTTGATCCGCGATGAGGGGCCGAAGGGGGTCAAGGCGCAGATTCAGGGCGAGGAGCTGCGGGTCAGCTCCAAGAAGAAGGACGACCTTCAGGACGTCATCACCTTGCTCAAGGGCAAGGATCTGGACATCGCCCTGCAGTTCGTGAACTACCGCTAGCCCGAGGCATGCCGTACGGCTCCGAGCTCGCACACGACGATCGCGGAGAGCGTATCCGGGACACAAGGGTCTGTTCTGTGTCCCGGGCGCTCCGCGGCGCGAGGGGGCTTCGGCGTGGAAGCGGCCGTTGCGGGCGGCCTTGACCCTATGCTCGGTTAGCGTGACAAAGATCCCCCTGCGCCGGTTCACGGCACGTGTTCTGCCCATTGACGAACAAGGTCGGGTTCTCCTGCTTCATGGCTTCGATCCGGCTCGGCCGGACGTGCGGTTCTGGTTCACGATCGGCGGGGCCGTCGAGGACGGCGAGACGCTGCAGCAGGCTGCGGCGCGGGAGCTCTACGAGGAGGTCGGGATCCGGGCGGGGGTGGAGGAGTTCACCGGGCCGCATGCGGAGGCGCTGATCGAGTTCGAGTGGGGCGAGTACGCGTTCACCCAGGATCAGTCGTTCTTCGCGATCCGGGTGGACGACGCGGTCGTGTCGTTCGACCACATGGAGCAGATCGAGAAGGACACGACGACCGAGTATCGGTGGTGGAGCTCGCAGGAGCTCGAGAGCACCGAGGAGGTCGTGCATCCCGCGGATCTCGCGACCATCCTGCGGAAGATCGCCGAGGAGGACGGGAACGCCGGCTGACCTGCGCCTCGGGCCAGGATGGTCAGCGGCGGTAGCCGGCCATGCGCTCGAGGCGGGCGACCCGCTCCGAGGTGGGCGGGTGGGTCGAGAAGAGGCGGCCGAAGCCGGAGCCGCTGAACGGGTTCGCGATCATCATGTGCGAGGCCGAGGTGAGGCGGCTGTTCTCCGGAAGCGGCAGCCTGCGGGCGCCCATCTCGATCTTGCGGAGGGCCGAGGCCAGTGCCAGCGGGTCGCCCGTGAGCCTGGCGCCCGACTCGTCGGCCTGGAACTCTCGCGTACGGGAGATCGCCATCTGCACCATCGTGGCCGCCACCGGGCCGAGCAGCATCATGAGCAGCGCTCCGACGAAGCCGGGGCCCTCGTCGTCGTCCGAGCCGCCGAAGAAGACGGCCACGTAGCTGAGCCAGGTGATCATGGTGGCGAACGCGCCCGCCACGGAGGAGATGAGGATGTCCCTGTTGTAGACGTGGGACAGCTCGTGGCCGATGACGCCGCGCAGCTCGTCCTCGTTGAGCAGCTTGGTCAGGCCGTACGTCACGCACACCGCGGCCCGCCTGGGGCTTCGGCCCGTCGCGAAGGCGTTCGGCTGCACCGTCGGCGAGATGTACAGGCGGGGCATCGGCTGCCGGGCCTGCGTGGAGAGCTCGCGGACGATTCGGTAGAGGGTGGGCTGCTCGACCTCGCTGACCGGTCTGGCGCGCATGGCCGACAGTGCGATGCGGTCGGAGAAGAAGTAGGCGACGCCGTTGCTCACCAGGGCGAGCACGAACGCGATCTGTGCACCGGTGCCGCCGCCCAACCACGCGCCCACCGTGATGATCAGCGCCGACAGCCCGCCGAGCAGGATGGCGGTGCGCAGACCGTTGTGGTGCAAGGTTCCCCCTCTCGTGGTCTGGGTTCACCAGGTCCAACGATGAAGACCCGGTGCTTCGTTCCCCGGCGTGCTCAGCTGAGGGCGGAGCGCGACTTCCCGTGTCGAGGGGATGGACGATGCGTCCCGTTGTATCGGGTTATGTCGTGGGTGGTTGCGCGGCCGGCTGTCGGGGTTCGTGAGCCGCCTCACAGCGTTTCGCGACCGGGGAAGCCACCGGCTTGGGACGGGGTGAGCGACCGATGAGCGACCGGCTCGCGACCCGAAGAGGCGATCGGCTGGCGGCCGGTGAGGCGATCGGTGAGGCGACGTCCGGTTCCTCAGCCCGAGGCCGACAGCGAGGTCATGTCCAGAACGAGCTGGGGCGCGATCGAGAACAGCACAGCCGCCGCCAGAGCGAGCCCCACAGCCAGCCAGGCCGTCACGGGCGGCCTGTACAGGGACGGCTCCGCCCGGCCCGCCGGGGTGAAGAGGCGGGCCGTCCAGACGGCGTAGTAGTACAGGCCGATCACCGTGTTGACGGCCATGACCACCGCCAGCCACCCCGACCCACCCGCCACGATCTCCCGGAACACGAAGACCTTGGCGAACAGCCCGGCCAGCCCAGGCGGCAGGCCCGCCAGGCAGACCAGACAGAACGCGAGCGTGATGCCCGCCGCCGGCCGCCGCAGCGCCAGGCCGCGATAGTCGTCGAGCTCGTTGCGGGCCGTGGTTCTGGACACGAGCATGACGACGGCGAACGCGCCGAGGTTCATGGCGGCGTAGATGACCAGGTAGGCCGTGGACGTGCCGACCGCCCCCGGTGTCGTGGCCGCCACCGCGAGCGGCGCCAGGATGTAGCCGGACTGCGCCACCGACGACCAGGCCAGCAGGCGTACGGCGGAGCGCTGCCGCATGGCCAGCAGGTTGCCCGCGGTCATGGTCAGCGCCGACACGATCGCCACGATGGGAGCCCAGGTGCCGGCCTGCCCGTACAGGGCGCTGACCAGGACGAGGATCAGCCCGGCGAACCCGGCCGCCTTCGAGATGACCGAGAGCAGCGCCGCCACAGGGATCGGCGCGCCCTGGTAGACGTCGGCCGCCCACGAGTGGAACGGCACAGCGGCGATCTTGAAGACGAAACCCGCCGCTACGAGGACCACGCCCACCGTGACGACCGCGGGCAGCTCCGCACCGGCCGCCCCCTGCGGGTCGAAGACCTCCCCCAGGCGGGACAGGTAGACCGAGCCCGCGATGCCGTACAGGAGGGACACACCGAACAGCATGATCGCCGTGGACACGACCGACACGACGAAGAGCTTCACGGCGGCCTCGGACGAGCGGCCGTCGTAGCGTTTCAGCGCGGTGAGGGCGAAGACCGGGAGCGAGACCAGCTCCAGTGCCACCACCAGCATGATCAGGTCGCGGGAGGCGGGCAGGGTCACCGCGCCGACGAGGGTGCACAGGAGCAGGAAGTACCACTCGCCCACGGGGATGGCGCCGCCCGCGAGCTCGGTCATCGACATCAGGACGACCACCACGGCGGCCGCCAGCACCATGCCCGCGAACACCAGCGTGAACCCGTCCACCACGAACGAGCACAACGCCTGCCCCGCGGCGAGACCGGGCGGGACGCAGAACGTCGACCGCGGTGCGCCGTTTCCGAACGCCTGGGCGACCACGAAGCCCAGGGAGAGCAGGATGCCCGCCAGCGTGACGAGGCCCAGCCCGATCCGCGTCCGCGGGCGTACGGGGAGGAACGCGTCGAGCAGCAGCACCAGCGCAGCCGCCAGGGCGAGCACCAGCGGAGGCGCGATCAGGAAGTAGTCGATCTGCTGGATCATGAGATGGCTCCCAGCAGGGTCTGCACGGGCGGCGTGGTCAGCGACAGCAGCAGGCCGGGCCACAGGCCGAACAGCAGGATCAGGACCACCAGAGGCGTCCAGGCCAGCAGCTCGTGGCGGTAGACGTCGGCGGGGACGAGGGTCGCCGTGGCCGGTGAGCCGAGGCGGGTGACGGGGCGTTCGTCGGGAGGCTCGTGGATCAGGTGGTCGTCCAGCGGCACGAGGTCGTCGGGCGGGTGGAAGTCGGGGGCGGGACGTGGCCGGCCGTGGGTGACGCGGGACAACATGACCAGGAAGTACGCGGCCGTGAGGACCGCGCCCAGCCCCCCGATCACCATGTACGTGAGGAAGAGCCCGCGCGGCAGCCCGTTCGCCGGCTGGAACGCCCCGAACAGCACCAGCATCTCTCCCCAGAACCCGGCCAGCCCCGGCAGCCCCAGCGATGCGATCGAGGCGAACGTGAGCACCGAGCCCAGCCGCGGCATCGTCGCCAGCAGGCCGCCGCCCAGCGCCGGCATCTCCGAGGTGTGGTAACGCTCCTTGATCGCTCCTGCCAGGAAGAACAGCAGGCCGGTGATCAGGCCGTGGGCGACGTTGGCGAACAGGGCGCCGTTGATGCCGACGGGGGTGAGGGTGGCGAAGCCGAGCAGGACGAAGCCCATGTGGCCCACCGAGGAGTAGGCGATCATGCGTTTCAGGTCGCGCTGGGCCAGGCAGGCCAGGGCGCCGTACACGATGCCGACCACGGCGAACGCACCCAGCCATGGCGCCACCGCCGCCGCGCCCTCCGGCAGGACGGGGATGGCGATCCTGGCGAATCCGTACGTGCCCATCTTCAGCAGCACGCCCGCCAGGAGCACGGAGCCGGTGGTGGGAGCCTCCGTGTGCGCGTCGGGCAGCCAGGTGTGCAGCGGCCACATGGGAGTCTTGACCGCCAGGCCGATGCCGATCGCCACGAAGGCCAGGATCTGGATGGATCTGGGCATGCCCGCGCCGTGTGCCGCGCTCAGCGCCTCGATGTCGAGCGTGCCGGTCTGGGCCCAGACCAGGAGCAGGCCGAGCAGCATGACGACCGAGCCGAGCAGCGTGTACAGAATGAACTTGATCGACGCCGCTCTGCGCCCCCGACCTCCCCAGATGCCGATCAGGAAGTACATCGGGATGAGCACGATCTCGAAGAAGACGAAGAAGAGCAGCAGGTCGAGGGCGAGGAACGTGCCGATCATGCCGACTTCGAGCACGAGCAGCGTGAACACGAGCGCCCTCGGCCTGGCGCTCATGAACCCCCTCGACCCGCCCCAGCACAGGTAGACGAAGCACAGGAACGTCAGCAACGCCGTCAGCACGATCAGCGGCAGCGAGATGCCGTCGACGCCCAGGTGCAGGCGCAGCCCGAGCCCCGGGATCCACGGCTGGTCGAGCTCGAACTGCATCCGGGAGGGGCCGCCGTGGTCGAACGTCGCCAGAAGCGCCAGGCTGAGGGCCAGCGTGACGCCCGAGAAGATCAGCCCGTACGTACGGAGCACGTCCCGGAAGGTCCGCGGCGCGAGGATCAGCAGGAGGGCGCCCAGCAGGGGCACGGCGAGGAGCGCGACCGGGATCCAGCCCATCATGCGACTCCCCTCGCTGGCATCACGTGAACACCACCGCCCCCACCGCGATCAGCAGGATCCCGGCCAGCAGGCCGCTCACGTAGAGCTGGACGTTGCCGTTCTGGGCCAGGCGCAGCACTCCGGACAGGCCGCGCGCCGACTTGCCGGTGCCGCGCACCGCGCCGTCCACGACCACGTCGTCCGTCCTGACGACGAGCCTGGCCAGGGCCAGCACGGGGCGGGTGAACAGGGCGGCGTACAGGCTGTCGACGTAGAAGGCGCGCTCGCACGGAGCCCGGAGCGGGCCCAGCAGGCGGGCCGGGTCGGAGACGGGGTCGAGACGCCAGAACGCGTACACCGCCCCCGCGCCCAGCGCCGCGAGCACGACGCTGATGGCCGCCACGCCGATGTCGAGGTGCGGCTCGCCGGCGAAGCCCAGCAGCAGGGCGGGGGCCGCGAGCAGGATGACGGGCACGAGCATCGTGCGCGGGGCTTCCCTGACGTCGACGACGTGGGCGGTGCCGGGCTCGGGCTCCGGGAGCGCCACGGCCCGCGCCTGGCCGAAGAAGGTGCGCAGCCAGGCTCTGGTGGCGTACGCGCCGGTGACGGCCACGGTCGCGAGCGCGCAGCCGTACAGGAGGAGGGCGGCCGCGTCCGTGAGGCCGCCGCTCGACAGCGCGTCGTCCATGGCCAGCAGGACGCCGTCCTTGCTGAAGAAACCGCTGGCCGGCGGGATGCCCATCAGCGCGGCGAACCCGATCGTCATCGTGACGAACGTGACCGGCAGCTCGCGGCGCAGCCCGCCCATCTGGGTCATCAGGTTGGAGCCGACGTGGTGGATCACCGCGCCCGCGCAGAGGAACAGCAGCGCCTTGAACGCGCCGTGGGTCACCAGGTGGAAGACGGCCGCGGTGTCGGAGCCCGCGGCCAGGCCGCCTGCCATGTAGGCGAGCTGGCTGACCGTGGAGTAGGCGAGGACGCGTTTGAGATCGTCCTGGGCGAGCGCGGCCAGGGCGGCGCCCAGCATGCCCAGCGCGGCGATGACGGCCAGCACGTCGAGGGTGGGCCGGGCGGCGAGGAACGCGGGGAACAGCCTGGCCACGATGAAGATGCCGGCGGCGACCATGGTGGCGGCGTGGATCAGGGCGCTGATCGGCGTCGGGCCCGCCATGGCGTCGGGGAGCCAGGTGTGCAGCGGCACCTGGGCGCTCTTGCCCGCCACGCCGGCCAGCAGCAACATCGTGGCCGTCACCAGGGTGGCGGTGGACATGTCGGGCACCTTCGCCAGCACGTCGGCGATGCGGAAGCTGCCGGCCGCCAGGCCGAGCACGAAGATGCCGAACAGGAAGCCGACGTCGCCGAGGCGGGTGACGAGGAACGCCTTCACCGCGGCGCGGGAATTGTCCCGGTCCTCCCACCAGTGACCGATGAGGAGGTAGGAGCACAGGCCCATGATCTCCCAGCCGACGTAGAGCACCAGGAGATCGCCCGCGTAGACGACCAGCAGCATCGCGCTGGTGAACAGGCTGATGAAGGCGCTGTAGGAGGGGTAGCGGGGGTCGTCTCCGAGGTAGCCGACGGAGTAGACCTGTACGGCGAGCGCCACGAGGGTCACCAGGACGCCGATGACGCTCGACAGGGCGTCGGCCTGGAGGGTGAGCGAGATCGGGATGCCGCCGGTGACGATCGTGCCGTAGGTGCGGCCCGTGGGCGGGATGGCGGCGCCGGCGAAGTAGGCCAGCCCCGGGGTCCAGGCCAGGGAGAGGGCCACGATCGCCGAGGCGGCTGTGGGGAGGATC
Organism: Nonomuraea thailandensis; assembly: GCF_024172165.1. Taxonomy (GTDB): domain Bacteria; phylum Actinomycetota; class Actinomycetes; order Streptosporangiales; family Streptosporangiaceae; genus Nonomuraea; species Nonomuraea thailandensis. The sequence goes on from NZ_JAMZEB010000002.1 coordinate 9,576,527, forward strand.
GCGATCCAGGCGGCTCGGGTGTTCGCCGCCTGCTGACGGGGCCTGCTTCTGTTCAAGCCTCGGCGGGAGAGCAGGAGGCCCGCGAAGGCGGCGGCGAAGGGCAGGAGCACGGCCAGCAGCGGGAAGGTCGTCATCGCGTGCCGCCCCCTCGGTTGACCGGGGCGCTCTCGCCGTCGCGGTGGTCGTCGGGCTGGACGGCCTCCGCCCGGGTGGCGGGGTCGGGCTGGAGGCGTACGGGGGCCGGCCGGGCCGGTGCCCGCGCGGGATCGTCGGCCGGCTCCGCCAGGTCGCGGAGATGGTCGATGTCCACGGTGCGGCGGTTCCTGTACAACGCCAGCACGATCGCGAGGCCCAGGCCCACCTCGGCGGCGGCGATGACGATGACGAAGAGGGTGAGCACCTGGCCGCTGTGCAGGCGGTCGCCCAGCCACACGTCGAACGCCACCAGGTTGAGGTTGACGGCGTTGAGCATCAGCTCGACCGACATCAGCACGAGGATCGTGTTGCGCCGGGCGAGCACGCCGTAGACGCCGATGGAGAAAAGGAGCGCGGAGACGACCGCCGGGTAGACGATGTGCACTAATGACCCCCGCTCTGGTCGGGTGGTGTGGCGCTCTTCGGCTGGTCGGGTGGTGTGGCGCTCATCGGCTGGCCGGATGGTGAGGCGCCGTTGGGGCGGGCCGGCGGCGGGGCGTTCGCCGGCGGTGGAGGGCCGGTGTCGGGCTGGGACGGCGCACCGCCCGGGATGTCCGTACGGGACAGGACGATGGCGCCGATGAGGGCGGCCAGCAGCAACACGGACAGGGCCTCGAACGGCAGCACCCACGTGGCGAACACACTGGCGCCGATCTCCTTCGCGGCTCCCCGGCCGGGGGTGAGCGGGGCGTAGGCCGTACGGAAGCCGTCGATCACCACCGTGACGAGGATCGCCGCCGTCGCCACCGCCACCAGGGCCGAGACCAGTCTGTTGCCGCTGTCGAGGTCGGTGGAGCGGCCGATGGGGGCGCGCGTGAGCATGATGCCGAACAGCAGCAGCACGACCACCGCGCCCACATAGATGAGCACCTGCACCCAGGCCACGAACTCGGCGGTCAGCACGAGATAACCGCCCGCCAGGGCGCCGAAGCAGACCACGAGCCAGAGGGCGGCATGGACCAGTTGCCTGGTCGTGACGACGAGCAGCGCCGATCCAACCGCTACCGCCCCCAGCAGCAAGAAGACGATCTCTTGCGCGGTGGGTGACAGGTAGGAGGGCACCGCTTCGGTCACGACTCCTCCTCGGGCTCCTTCGGGTCGTCAGGGCCGAGCCGCCCTGGCGGTCGGATGGAACGTGGATCGGCCATCCTGCGCCGGCGCGGGCTCGGGGCAGAAGTCTGCTCCTCGTTTCCGGGCTCCGGTCGCGATTTCTCCGTGCCTGTGGACAACTCGTCCGCGGGCTGTCGGCCTGTGGATGACGCCTCGCCGGGCGCCTGCGCCGACCCCTCTTCCTGTGGACGGGGCTGCTCTCTGGACGGCAGGGCGCCTGGAGGGCGGATGCCTCGTACGTTCGTCATCGGCCGTCGGGGACGGCGTGACGCGGGCGTGTCCTGGCCGGGCTCCGGCGCGGCAGGGGCGGACTCGCCGGTCGTCGTGCCCGGGGCGGCCTCGGCGCTCGTGGCCGGTTCCTGGTCCTCGGTGACGGCCGGGCGTGTCGGGGTGGCGGTGCGGGGGCGCTGAGCTGCAGGGGTACGGGCCGGGCGGTCGGCGGCCGGGCGCCGCGGGGCCGCCGTCAGCTCCTTCGGGGGCTCGGCGCCGGCGTCGTGGGCCGGAGGCGGAGGGACGGCTTCGACCCAGGTGGCCAGCTTGTCCTTCTCGTGGAGGAGGTTACGGATGTCGCCTTCCGCGTACTCGAACTCCGGGGCCCAGAAGAGCGCGTCGAAGGGGCAGACCTCGATGCAGATGCCGCAGTACATGCACAGGGCGAAGTCGATCGCGAAGCGGTCGAGGACGTTGCGCTGGCGGGCTCGGCCGCCCTCGGGCGCCGGGATCGTCTCCTTGTGGGAGTCGATGTAGATGCACCAGTCGGGGCATTCGCGGGCACAGAGCATGCAGGAGGTGCAGTTTTCCTCGACCAGGGCGATGACGCCTCGGCTACGGGGCGGCAGATCGGGCTTGACCTCGGGATACTGCTGCGTTACCGATCTGCGCAGCATGTGGCGAAGGGTGATGGACAGCCCCTTCGCCAGCCCCACTCCCGGTATCCGCGCCATGGTTCAACATCATGACGCACTTGGGCGCGCACGTGAATGAGCCAGCGCGTTGTCCCCAGTTTTTCCACAGCTATCCACAGGCCGATGGGGGGTTATCCACAACCTGTGTGCATGCCCGATATGAACCACGGCATGGCGATAGTCTCTCGGCCATGCAGCAAAGCCATCCGATCCGCCCCAGTGGCCTGAGGTGGACGGCCGCCGTCGTGTGGGCGTGCCTGCCCTTGTTCACGTGCGGCTTTGCGACCCCGTTCACCATCGGGATCGCGGCTTTCTGGCTGCGTAACGTCTGGCACGGTGTCGCGGCGGCCGTCTACGGGGTGAGCATGGGGTCGTTCCTCATCGCCGTGATGGCGTACGACGACTTCGAGACCATGCCGGAGGCTCTGGCCCTGACCATAACGGCCGGGCTCTTCCTCAGCTGGCTCGGCGGGCTCATCCATTCGGGCGTCCTGGTGCCGTTCATGGCGCGCGCCCGGCTCACCGCTCCCTCCTACCAGCCGGTCGACCTGGGGCAGCGCACCACGGCGCCGAGCCGGCAGCGCCGGCCGGGCGATCCTGAGTGGATCGGCCACTACCGCGTGCTCCAGCAGCTCGGGCGTGGCGGGCAGGGGTCGGTCTACCTCGCCATGGCGCCCAACGGGGTGCGCGTCGCCGTGAAGGTGCTGCACGATCTGGTGGACGAGACGGCGCGGGCGAGATTCGCGCGGGAGGTGGAGGCGGCGCGGCGGGTGGCGACGTTTTCCACAGCTCGCGTGCTCGACGTGAACATCACGGGGCGGCACGCGTACATCGTCAGTGAGTACGTGGAGGGGCCGTCGCTGGAGCAGCTCGTCAAGAAGTACGGGCCGCGCGACGAGGACAGCCTGACGCGGCTGGCGCTGTCCACGGCGGGGGCGCTGGCGGCGATCCACAAGGCGGGGGTCGTCCATCGGGATTTCAAGCCGAGCAACGTGCTGATCGGGCACGACGGGCCGCGGGTGATCGACTTCGGGATCGCGCGGGCGCTGGATCAGGTGACGATGACGGCGGGGAAGATGGTGGGGACGCCGCCGTACATGTCGCCGGAGCAGCTCACGGGGACGGCGGTGGGGCCGGCCTCGGATGTGTTCAGCTGGGCTGTGACGATGATGTTCGCGGCCACGGGGCGGCCGGCGTTCGGGGAGGACACGGTGCCTGCGGTGTTTCACCGGGTGCTCACTTTTCATCCTGACTTGTCGCCGCTGCCGCCCGCGTTACGAGGGATCGTCAAGGCTTGCCTGAACAAGCAGCCCGAGGAACGCCCCTCGGCCTCGGATGTCATGCTGGCGATCGTTCGCTGAGGCTGGGCTGGGCTGAGGTGTGGTGCGGTGGGCTGGGCGGAGGTCCGTGGCTGCCGTGTCCGAGCGTGATGTGGTGGCGGGGGTCGGAGTTCGTGTACGGGGTCAGGGGGTGGCTTCTTCGGCGTTCTTCGTGAAGGCGAGGTACTCCTCGCGGGACACCCGGTGTACGGCCAGGACCAGGTCGTGGCGTTGCGCGAACCGTTCGACGTCCTGCGGGGACCAGGGGCCTGGCAGGTGGTGGAGGGTTTGGCCGAAGCGGTCGAGGACGAGGAGGCCGGTCAGGTCCTCGTACCGGTAGAGGAGGAGGCTGAAGGCCTGGCCGGAGTTCTCGCCCAGACGGAGCTTGGCCACGACGTTGCTGCCCTGCGTGATGTGCAGCTTGTTCGAGGAGCCTCTGGTCAGGTACGGGCCGCCGTACGGGCCGAGGATCGTGCCGCGTCCGACCCGCCAGTGGTGGGCTCTCGCCAGTGCGGGGCGGAGGAAGAGTAACGCTGGGCTGAAGACCACCAAGAGCCATTTGGCGTCGAGGAGGTCGAGAAGCACCCGGCCTATGGTGGACAGGCCTCGCCAGGCGGCCCACATTCCCAGGGAGGCGAGATAGGCCATCAGGGCTGCGCCTGCGATCGCCAGGCAAATGCCTAGTGGTTTGCGCCATTTCGCGGTGGAAAGGAGTGGCAGGCCGCGTATGCGGCGCCAACCTGGGGCGCGGGACGCCAGAGCAGCGCGGATCTTGTTGGAGTCATGGTTACGGGCGTCCTCCAGCGGGATTCCGGCCTTGCGAGTGAATTCCTGGAGGTCGGTTTCGTGCCAGTCGCCTGGTAAGTCGACGAGGACCAGGCCGTCAGGGTCGAGGGCTGCCAGGCCTTGGATGGTGGGCGGTTTCTGGCCGTCGGCTGGCTGGTAGTCGTATCTGTAGTGGTAGAGGCGTGCGGGTGTCAGGCTGATCGAATCGCCTGAGACATTGTCGGTGACCGTCAGCGTTCGGTGGTCGGCGGTCAGGATTGTCTGCGGGCAATGGCTGTCTTTTGTGGTGCCGGCACATGGTCGGAGTTGGTTCATTCGTCATCCCCTAAGGGCCCCCTTGTTCCGGTACGACGAATAAGGCGGGCATAAGGTTTCCTCGGGATGTCAGGCCCGGGGGGATGACGGCGAGCACGGCTACGCAGGGCGACGGCGGGTCGAGGCATGGGGCAACGCGGGCGAGGCGGGCGACGCCGGCGACGAGCGCGGGCGAGGCGGCCGGTGACTTGGCGCTACACGGGGCGATGCATGGTGTCGCCGGAGACACGCGCCGCCGGGTAGACGGGGTTCGGCGTCACGCCTGCCGCCACGCGCACGGGCGCGGGGGACGGGGCAACGCGGGACGACGCGAGGCGACGCGACCCGAGGCGGGCGACGCGACGCGACGCGACGCGAGGCGAGGTGGGGCGGGGCGGGGCGAGGCGACGGGCAACGCAGGGGGGACGCGGGGTTGGATTGGCGGGAAGTCTGGCGACGCAGGGCAACGCGGGACGACAGGCAGCGGCGGTAAGCGACGGCGTAGCAACGCGAGGGACAGGCAACACCGGGCAGTCGGACGACGGCGGGGGACGGACTGAGGGCAGGAGATGAACGACGGCGGCCGACAGACTGGGGGCGGACGGGTGAAGGAGCGTGGGCGGTGAAGTGGGGGTGTTGTTGAGGGATGGGGTGAGGTGGCTGGGGTGTTCGTCGTGCTCAGGTGAGGACGACGACGATGCCGGTCAGGGCCAGTTGGGCGAGGGAGAGGGGGACCAGGACGGCCCAGGCCAGCTTCTGGAGTTGGTCCTCGCGCAGCCGCGGGTACGTGACGCGGAGCCAGATCACGATGAAGGCCAGGAAGAAGACCTTCAGGAGCGTCCAGAGCCAGCCGGGGAGGAACGGGCCCTGCCAGCCGCCCAGGAACAGGACGGTGGTCAGGAACGACAGGACGACGATTCCGGCGTACTCGGACAGCATGAAGAGGGCGAACCGCATGCCGGTGTACTCGGTCATCGGGCCCATGATGATCTCCGACTCGGCGATCGGCATGTCGAACGGGGGGCGGCGGAGCTCGGCGAGACCGGCCAGGAAGAAGACGATGGCGCCGATCGCCTGCCAGGGCAGCCACCACCACTGCCACGCTTCGACGATCCCCGGAAGCGACAGGGTGCCCGCTGCCATCGCCACCGACGAGGCTGACAGGACCAGGGGCAGTTCGTACGACATGAGCTGGGCCGCGGAGCGCATGCCGCCGAGGACGGAGTACTTGTTGGCCGAGGCCCAGCCCGCCATGATCGAGCCCAGGACGCCGATGCCCATGACGGCGAGGACGAAGAAGAGGCCGAGGTCGAGGTCCACGGCGACGCGGTCGCGGTCGATGGGGATGGCGATCAGGACGACCAGGTACGGGACCAGGGCCACGCCTGGGGCGATCATGAAGATGCGGCGGTCGGCCGCGGCCGGGATGACGTCCTCCTTCTGCGCGAACTTCACCCCGTCGGCGATGAGCTGCGCCCAGCCGTGGAAGCCGCCCGCGTACATGGGGCCGAGCCTCGACTGCATGTGGGCCATGACCTTGTGCTCGGTCTGCCCGATGATCAAGGGCAGGACCAGGAACACGGCGAGGATGACGACGAAGCTCAGCACCACTTCAAGCATCAGGTGGCCCCCAGTCGGCTGGTACTCCTGGCGGAAGGGTCTTGCGGCGGCTCGGGGCGCCGTGGCCTGACTCGCCCGGCTCCTTGGCGCCCGGCCAGGGCTTGGCCACCCGGGCGGCCAGGATGAAATCCTTGCGGAGCGGATGGCCCTCGAAGCCGTCCGGGAGGAGGAGCGGGACGAGGTTGGGGTGGCCGTCGAAGATGACGCCGAACATCTCGTACGTCTCGCGCTCGTGCCAGTTCGCGCCGCGGTAGATGTCCACGGCGGTGGGGAGGTGCGGGCTCTCCTTGGGTACGTGGGTGCGCAGGAGCAGGCGGCGGCCGGCGGTCGGGTTGTAGACGTGGACCACGACGGCGAACGTGTCCGGCGGGTCGTCCACGCCGGTCAGCCAGTCGAAGAAGGTGAAGTCGAGGGTGTCGCGGACGTAGGTGAGCAGGTCGAGCCAGTCGGTGGGGGCGACGTCGATGGTCGTGTCGCCGAAGGACTCGGAGATCTGGGCACGGTCGCCGAAGTGCTCGGTGATGTGGGTGGCGATATGTGCCTGTGCCGGGATGTGCGCCTGTGTCGGGGCCCGCGTCGGCGACGGGGTGTGCGGGGTGGTGGCCGGTTCGCCGCCGGCGGGCGGGACATCGGCTGGCGCGACATCGGATGAGGGGTCGCTGGCGGACGGGGTGTCCGCTGCGGGGTCGCTGGCGGACGGGGTGGTGGGGGTGTCCGCTGCGGGGTCGCTGGCGGACGGGGTGGTGGGGGTGTCCGCTGCGGGGTCGCTGGCGGACGAGGTGGTGGGGGTGTCCGTGTCGCGGTTGGTGGCCGGGGGTGTGTTGTCGTCGTCGCCGGGGTCGTTGGTGGTCACCGCTGCGACTCCTGGTCCGGGTCGAGGGTCGGGTCTTGGGAGTGCTCCGCGTGGGAGCGGGACCAGACGTAGCGGTCGCTGAGCTTCTCGGCGGCGATCTTCTCCTGGAGCTTGGTGATGCCGTACAGGAGGGCTTCCGGTCTGGGCGGGCAGCCGGGGACGTAGACGTCGACGGGGATGATCTGGTCGACGCCGTTGGTGACGCAGTACGAGTCCCAGTACGGGCCGCCGGTGTTGGAGCAGGCGCCGAACGAGATCACGTACTTGGGGTCGGGCATCTGCTCGTACAGGCGCTTCACGGCCGGGGCCATCTTGTCGGTGACCGTTCCCGAGACGATCATGAGGTCGGCCTGTCTCGGGCCGTTCGCGAACGGGATCACGCCGAAGCGGATGAAGTCGTGACGGCTCGTCGAGGCGGCGATGAACTCGATGGCGCAGCAGGCCAGCCCGAAGTTGAACACCCACAAGGAGTAGCGGCGGCCCCAGTTGAGGACGAAACGCATGGGTTTGGGCGCCAACCGTGAGATCGGGCCCACGGTGGGCATCGGGAGATCCGTTGCTGCCATATGGCCATTCTTGCGCGGATCACAGGTCAGGCAAAGGAAAGAAGAAATCAAGGAATCGAGGGATCACGGGTGATCGGGATTCCTGCTCGGATGATCAAGCAAAGGGTAGAACTGGGGCGGGCGAGGAAAGGCGGAAGCTTGGGCGCGTGAGGAAGGGCAGGGGGCTCAGGCTGCCGCGGAGGACAGGAGGGTGGGCGTGCGGGGGCTCGGGCGGGCTCGGCGATCAGCGGTAGAGGGCTGACTGGGCGTTCTCTCTGATGGTCTGGGCCACCTGGAGTGCGACCGTCTCGAGTTCCTTGTCGATCGGTGAGTCGTCGCCGGCCTGCACCCGGCCCTCCGGGTACGGCAACGCGGCCACCCACTCCATCCGCAGGTACGTGGGCGGGTGGGTGCTATCGACCCGGAGTTCCTCCAGGCGGGCGGCGCGGCGGCGGCGCTCCAGCTCCGAGGCGGGGACGGCGGCGACGGAGGTGCGCAGGGCCGTCCACAGGTTCTCGGGCTTGGCGGTGTGCGCGCTGCTCTCCAGGAAGCCGAAGGCGGAGAGCGCTCGGGTGTTCAAGGCGTCCAGGAGCGAGATCATCGCGGATGTGCCCGCGACGCGGGCGCCCAGCTCGTCGGCGCGGTACTCGGCGCGCTGGGACGTGCGGTGGAGCAGGAGCTCCATCGCCGCCATGAGGCCGCGGACGGGGAGGCCGAGCACGGCGAGCAGGGATTCGGCGATGAGGCGGGCCAGGCCGTCGCCTTCCTTCCAGTCGAAGCGGGTCACGTCGACCAGTACGGCGAGAGAGTGGAACGCGCTGCCCACGACGAAGCCGTGGCGGCTGTCGCCGTTGCTCGAATGGGCCATTTCGTGGGCGAGCAGGCCGACGCGTTCCCGCGGGGTGAGGATCAGCCACATCGGGTAGCCGATCTCGATCACCGGGCGGCGGCGCCAGCCGTAGGTGCGGGATGAGGCGTTCACCTCGCCGCTGATGGCCACCACGTCGGTACGCGGGGCGCCTACCTCGGCGCCGATGCGGTCGAGCAGGGCGAACAGGTGCGGGGCCGTCTCTCTGGTGAGGGGGCGGGTGTCCGGCGGAAAGGGGGCGGCGCGGGGACGCAGGAGCCAGGCCAGGTCGAGTGCCACGAGGGCCGGGAGGACGGCGAAGAGGGCGCCGCGGGTCAGGAGGTAGATGCCGAGGATGAGAAAGGCCGGGGTGAGGAGGTGGGTCAGGAGGGCGAGGGCGTAGACGACGGCGCGGGCGATGCCGCGGGGAGCGGTAGGGGCGGTAGGGGCGGTAGGGGCGGTGTTGCGGATGGCCGCGGTGGAGCCGGGGTCGGCGGCGAGATGGAGGTGGGGGCGGTGGGCGAGGTCGGGTCGAGGGTCGCGGGCGGAGGGGGCGGGAAAGGGAGCAGCGGAGGTGGAGGGCGCGGTGGAGGTGGAGGGCGTGGGGTGGGAGCGGAGTACGTCTTCGTGCAGTCCGCGAACCAGCCGGGCCTGTAAGCGGGCGAACCGGACCTTCTGGAGCTCACGGGAGGACGTGGAACGGACGACGTTCCAGTCGCAGGACGAGCACCACTCGGGATGGGGCGGCTCGGAAGTGAGCGGCTGGTCGCACTCGGGGCAGGCGGACATGGCACAGCAAGATAGCCAGCCCTCCGGCCGGCCCACTACGTCCAGCTGAGGACCCGTTTGCGCCAGGCGTACAGGATGCCCAGCGCGATGAACCCCAGGAACACGAACATCTCCACCAGCGTCGTCATCCCGTAGCCCGGCGCGTCGAAGACGGTGGCCCAGGGGAACAGGAAGACGGCGTCCACGGCGAAGACGACGTACAGGTAGGTGAAGACGTAGTAACGCACCTGAGACTGCGCCCAGCCGTCCCCCACGGGATCGACCCCGCACTCGTACGTGGTCAGCTTCTCGGGGGTGGGCCGGGTGGGGCGGAGGAGGCGGTTGGCGAAGAGGGCGCCGGCCACGATGGCGACGCCGATGGCCAGGAGCGCGGCGACGAGTACGTAGGACTCGTAGTAGCCGTCCATGAAGCGATGGTAACCCGCGTCCCTCGGAGTACCCAGTGTGGTCAAAGTGTCCGGAGCTTTCACACAAAATCGGGGTAAATCGTAAGATCGGCCCCATACTCTGACAGGCATGCACAAATCGCGATTCTTCTCCGGAATCGCTCTGCTGGCCCTCTCGGCCTCAGGGTGCGCTCTGGCCGCCGCCTCCCCAGAGCCGGACGTCGTCGTCCCCGCAGAGCCGACGGCGATCGACTTCGTCGACCCAGCGACCGTCATCGGCCTGTCCACCAGGACAGTGACCGAGGGAGACTCCCCGGGCAGCGGATACGTGCACATCGACTACCCCGAGTTCGCCGGCGCCACCGCGCTCAACCGCGAGCTGCGCGCCCAGGCCGAGCGGCAGCTGGGCGACTTCAGGGCCAGGAACCGCGGCGTCGAGCCCGTCAGCCCGCGCCCCGAGCTGAACGTGGACTGGCAACTGGCCGCCGCCTCCCCCGAGGCCGTCGCGGTGCGGCTGCGCACCGGCGAGTTCCAGGGCGAGCGCTGGGCCAACTCCACGCGCACGTTCTGGTTCGACCCCCGCACCCGGCAGGCGACCGGGTCCACCGGGCTGCTGGACGAGCACGCCGCGCTGGTCCGGCTGGCGGAGCTGGTCGGGGAGCGGCTCAAGGAGCGCGGGAACCAGGTCGAGCGCGACGCCGTGACCGCCGGGGGCGACGACTTCGACTCGATGGCGTTCAACCGCCACGGGGACCTCGTGGTCGAGTTCGACGACTGCCAGGTGGGGCCGTGCTCGCTGGGCCGGGTGGCCGTGGCGGTGCCGGCCGGGCAGGTGACGCCGTTGTTGTCGAAGCTGGGGCGGCAGGCGCAGGAGAGCGCGCGGCAGGCTCGGGGCGGCAGCGTCGACAGCCCGGACTTCGCCCCCGCGAACAGCCCCGACGCCGTCAGCAACCGGGCGGGGAGCGTGGACTGCGCCAGGGTCAAGTGCGTGGCGCTGACGTTCGACGACGGGCCCGGGCCGTACACGGGACGGCTGCTCGACCTGCTGAAGCAGGAGCGGGCGCGGGCCACGTTCTTCACCGTGGGCAGCAACGCGATGGCGCAGCCGGCGCTGCTGCGGCGGATGAGCGTGGAGGGCCATCTCGTCGGGAACCACACCTGGGCCCATCGGGACCTGTCGAAACAGGGCAGCAGCAAAATCACTGAGACCATCGCCAAGACCGGGGACGCGGTGTCGGCGATCATCGGGCAGACGCCGAAGCTGGTGCGGCCGCCGTACGGGGCGGTGAGCCAGCAGGTGTGCAACGTCGCCCGCGAGATGGGGTTGTCCCTGGTCACCTGGAGCGTCGACGCGAAGGATCAGGACGGCGACAAGGCGAAAGACATCACCGACCGGACCGTGCGCGAAGCCCATCCAGGTGCGATCATTCTCATGCACGACATTCATCGGGAAACCGTTGACGCGGTTCCGGACATCCTCAAACAGTTGCGCGGGAAGGGTTACACCTTCGTGACCGTTCCTGAGTTGTACGGCTCTGCGGGGATGCAGGCCGGACGCCTGTACAGGTCAGGGAACGAGCTGCCGGGTAAGCAGCCCCTGACGTAGCGCACGTGTTGGGGGGACGTATAGTTGGCGCTCGTGACCCGAACCGTCCTGTTCGCCCGCCTGCATGTAGACCTCTGCAGGCTCGCGTCCGGGCTGTGTCGTCGTTCTCGCACCTCACCCTGACTGAACTCCGACCGCGTTTACCCGCTTTGCGCGGCATGCAAACGCGTGACCTTCCGAGGATCTAGCATGGAAACAGAGAACGCGCCCGAAGCAACCGCGCATTGGCGCGTCGAGGAGGACTGAGCTGTGACGAAGCAGGTCCAGCAACTCGACCGCGTGATCATCAGATTCGCTGGGGACTCCGGCGACGGCATGCAGCTGACCGGTGACCGTTTCACCGCCGGCACTGCGGAGTTCGGCAACGACCTGTCGACTCTGCCCAACTTCCCAGCGGAGATCCGCGCGCCCGCAGGCACCCTGCCCGGCGTGTCGAGTTTCCAGTTGCACTTCGCCGACCACGACATCCTCACGCCCGGCGACGCGCCGAACGTGCTCGTGGCCATGAACCCCGCCGCGCTCAAGGCCAACCTGGGAGACCTGCCCAGGGGCGCGGACATCATCGCGAACATCGACGAGTTCACCAAGCGCAACCTCCAGAAGGTCGGCTACGCCGCCAACCCGCTGGAGGACGACTCGCTCAGCGAGTGGCGCCTGCACGCCGTGCCGCTGACCTCGCTCACCGTCAAGGCACTCGAGGGCTTCGACCTTTCCAAGAAGGACGCCGAGCGTTCGAAGAACATGTTCGCCCTCGGCCTGCTGTCGTGGCTCTACCACCGGCCGACCGAGCAGACGATCAAGTTCCTGGAGCAGAAGTTCGCCAAGAAGCCCGATCTCGCCAAGGCGAACATCGCGGCCTTCCAGGCAGGCTGGAACTACGGCGAGACGACCGAGTCGTTCTCGGTCTCGTACGAGGTCAAGCCCGCGCAGCTGGCACCGGGCGTCTACCGCAACATCTCCGGTAACCAGGCGCTGGCCTACGGTTTGATCGCCGCGAGCGTGCAGTCGAAGCTGCCGCTGTTCCTGGGGTCGTACCCGATCACCCCGGCCAGCGACATCCTGCACGAGTTGTCCAAGCACAAGCGGTTCGGGATTCGCACGTTCCAGGCCGAGGACGAGATCGCCGGCGTCGGGGCGGCGCTCGGGGCCGCGTTCGGCGGCGCGCTGGGCGTGACGACGACGAGCGGTCCGGGTGTGGCGCTGAAGGGTGAGACGGTCGGTCTGGCGGTCATGACCGAGCTGCCGTTGATCGTCGTGGACGTGCAGCGGGCGGGGCCGAGCACGGGCATGCCGACCAAGACCGAGCAGACGGACCTGCTGATGGCCATGTTCGGGCGCAACGGCGAGTCGCCGGTGCCGATCGTGGCGCCGATGTCGCCGAGCGACTGCTTCGACGCGGCGGTCGAGGCAGCCAGGATCGCGGTCAAGTACCGCACTCCGGTCATCCTGCTCTCGGACGGCTACCTGGCCAACGGCTCGGAGCCCTGGCGCCTGCCCGAAATTTCCGACTTGCCCGACATTTCGCAGGAATTCACGCTTGAGCCGAACGGCGCCGACGGCGAATACCTGCCCTACAAGCGTGACACCGAGACGCTCGCCCGCCCGTGGGCCATCCCCGGCACGCCCGGGCTCGAGCACCGCATCGGCGGCATCGAGAAGGCCGACGGCACCGGCAACATCTCCTACGACCCGAACAACCACGACCTGATGGTCCGCACGCGGGCCGCCAAGATCGCCGGGATCGACGTCCCCGACCTCGCGGTGGACGACCCCGACGGCGACGCGACGGTGCTCGTGCTCGGGTGGGGCTCGACGTACGGGCCGATCGCCGCCGCCGTGCGGCGCATCAGGCGCGCGGGCGGCAAGGTCGCCCAGGCCCACCTGCGCCACCTCAACCCGCTGCCCGCCAACACCGGCGAGGTCCTCAAGCGCTACGACAAGGTGCTGCTGCCCGAGATCAACCTCGGCCAGCTCGCCCTGCTGCTGCGGGCCAGGTACCTCGTGGACGTGATCAGCTACAACCGTGTGCGCGGGCTCCCGTTCAAGGCCGAGGAGCTGGCCGGAGTCATCCAGGACGTGATCGAGAGTGACTGAGCTGGTGAACGGGAAGGGCCTGTCGCTCGTCCCGAAGACCGACGTGAAGCAGGGCCTGAAGGACTTCAAGTCCGACCAGGAGGTGCGCTGGTGCCCGGGTTGCGGTGACTACGCGATCCTGGCCGCGGTGCAGAGCTTCCTGCCGGAGCTGGGGCTCAAGCGCGAGAACATCGTGTTCGTCTCGGGCATCGGCTGCTCCTCGCGGTTCCCGTACTACCTGAACACCTACGGTTTCCACTCCATCCACGGCCGGGCGCCGGCGATCGCCACCGGGCTGGCGGCGAGCAGGCCCGACCTGAGCGTGTGGGTGATCACGGGTGACGGCGACGCGCTGTCGATCGGCGGCAACCACCTGATCCACGCGCTGCGCCGCAACGTCAACCTGAACATCCTGCTGTTCAACAACAGGATCTACGGTCTGACGAAGGGCCAGTACTCCCCCACCTCCGAGGTCGGCAAGATCACCAAGTCGACGCCGATGGGCTCGCTGGACAAGCCGTTCAACCCGATCTCGCTGGCCATCGGCGCCGAGGCGTCGTTCGTGGCCAGGACCATCGACTCCGACCGCAAGCACCTGCAGTCGGTGCTGCGCGAGGCCACCGCGCACCGCGGCACGTCGCTGGTCGAGATCTACCAGAACTGCAACATCTTCAACGACAACGCCTTCGAGCAGCTCAAGGACCCCGAGGTCCGCGACGACATCACGCTGCGCCTGGAGCACGGCCAGCCGATCGTGAGCTCCTCCAAGGCCGTCGTGCGCGGCCCGAACGGCGGCGTCGAGGTCGTGGCCCGCGACAGCGTGAGCGAGGACCAGATCCTCGTGCACGACGCGCACAACCCCGACCCGTCGGTGGCGTTCGCGCTCAGCAGGCTCGACGAGCCGGCCTTCGAGCACGTGCCGATCGGCATCTTCCGCAGCGTGGACCGGCCCTCGTACGAGTCGCTGATGTCCGAGCAGCTCGAGGAGTCCGTGGCGCAGAAGGGCCCCGGTGACCTGAGCGAGCTGCTGCTGGGTGGCGACACCTGGCGCATCGGCTGATTTTTCGCGACTATGCCGGGGTGGCGAAGACGTGGTGGTATGTCATAGCCGCGGTCGCCGCCCTGGCACTGGTCGTGGCCGCCGCGCAGGAGCTGGGGACCCCGAGCCGGCAGGCGGCCGAGTCGCCCATCAGGCCCTCCGTCCCGGCCGGCACGCCGGCCCCGCAGGTCCCCGCGGGCTTTCCCGGCGCTGACACGACCGGTGTGCCGCCCGGCACCCCGCTCACCGAGGTCACCGGTGACCGGACCTTCGCCAAGGACGGCGAGGTCGTCGAGGGGAAGGTCTTCTACGGGTTCGTCGTGGTGACCGCCAGTAACGTGACGTTCAGGAAGTGCGTCTTCCGCGGCGGCCCCACCCAGGACGTACGCCCGCTGCTCGACACCGAGCACGCCCGCGGCACCGTGGTGGAGGACTCCGAGTTCCACCCCACCCACCCCTCCGCCTCGATCGACGGCATCTGGGCCGCCCACACCGAGATCTACCGCTCGGAGTTCCGCGGCACCGTGGACGGGATCAAGGCCCACACCGGCACCCTCGTCCAGGACTCCTGGATCCACGACCTGGGCTGGTTCGCCAGCGACCCCGACCAGGGCGGGGAGCCCACGCACAACGACGGCGTGCAGGCCTTCGCCGACCAGACCGGCGTCACGCTGCGGCACAACACGATCGACCTGTCCACCACGAAGGACCCGAACGCGGCCGTGCAGTCCTCGGCCGACGAGCTGCGCGTGGAGGGCAACTATCTCGACGGCGGCGGCTGCGTCGTCAACATCGACCACACGCCGCTGGGCCGCCCGCTGACCGGCCAGCGCGTGACGGGCAACCGGTTCGGGCGCAACTCGGCGCACGACTGCCCGATCCTGCTGAGCACCCGGTCGGAGCTCAGGGCCGCGGAGGGAAACGTCTGGCACGACACGGGCGATCCCATACCGGCACCCGAACAACACGACTGAAGGCAGGCCGCATGTGGCAGGGGACGCGGGCCCTGGTGACGGGCGCGACCGGTTTCATCGGAGCTCATCTCGTCCGGCGCCTCGAAGATCTGGGCGCGGAGGTGCACGCGGTCAGCCGCGGGAGCACGGACCGGGAGCGGTGGCACCGGGTGGACCTGAGCGACGCCGCGGCCACCGCCGAGCTGGTCGGGCGGGTCCGCCCCGAGGTGGTCTTCCACCTGGCCAGCGAGGTCACGGGGGTCCGCGAGCCGGCGGTCGTGGCCCCGACCCTGGCCTCCGGTCTGGGCGCCGCGGTGAACCTGCTGACGGCGGTCACCGGCACCGGGGTGCGCAGCGTGGTGCTGGCGGGCTCGGTGGAGGAGCCGCGCGACGGCGCGGCCCCCGGCTCGCCGTACGCGGCGGCCAAGGCGGCGGCGACCGGCTACGCCCGCATGTACCACGCGCTGTGGCAGGTGCCGGTGTCGGTGCTGCGCGTGGCCATGGTCTACGGGCCCGGGGAGCCGAACCCGCGCAGGCTGGTGCCGTACGTGACGACGTCCCTGCTGCGCGGCGAGTCGCCCGAGCTGACCTCCGGCACCAGGCTCGTCACCTGGGTGTACGTCGAGGACGTCGTGGACGCGTTCGTCAGGGCGGGGGCGAGCGGCGAGGCGGCCGGTCACGTCCTGGACATCGGCACCCCCGAGCCCGTCTCCATCCGTCACACCGCCGACCTGATCGCCGGCCTCGTCGGCGGCCCGGCCCGCCCGGTGTACGGGGCGGTGGCGGCCAGGCCGCTGGACCGCACGCAACGCTCGGACGTCGAGCCGGCCGCCCGGGTCCTGGGCTGGCGGCCGGTCACCTCCTTGACGGCAGGGCTCACAAAAACTGTCGAATGGCATTCAAAGCAGATGTAACGGTCCATCCCGGAAGGCGATATCACTCCTGGCGGCACTCTGATCAGGGGGCGGGATGCGTGCGGTGACGAATCTGACCGTGCACGGCATCGGAGAGACGACCCGGGAGCTGGATCGGGGCGAGGACACGACGTGGGTGTCGGTCGAGCAGTTCGAGCGGGTGGTGGACGCGGTGGCCGGCCGGCCGGACGTACGCATCACCTTCGACGACGGCAACGCCTCCGACGTGGAGATCGCACTCCCCCGGCTGCTGGAGCGCGGGCTCAAGGCGGAGTTCTTCGTGCTGGCCGGGCTGCTCGGCGAGCCGGGCAGGCTGGACGCCGACGGCGTGCGCGAGCTGGTCGGCAAGGGCATGCGGGTCGGCTCGCACGGCTGGGCGCACCGCGACTGGCGGACGATCAGCGCGGTCCAGGCCACCGAGGAGCTGGAGCGGGCGCACGAGGTGCTCGGCGAGCTGACCGGCGAGCCGGTGTCGCGGGTGGCGATCCCGTTCGGCTCGTACGACAGGCGCGTGCTGCGCCGGTTACGCCGTGCCGGCGTGACCAGGGCGTACACCAGCGACGGCGGCAGGGCCCGGCCCGGCTCCTGGCTGCAGGCGCGCAACAGCCTCAGGCACGACCTGGACGCCTCCTGGATCGGCGGGGTGCTGGGCGGGCCCTCGCTCGGCCGCCGGGCGGGCAAGCTGGGCATGCGGCTGTACAAGCGGGTGCGTTGATGCGCAGGGCCGCGGTCGTCATCGTCACCTACAACAGCGCCGACGTGCTGCCGGGCTGCCTCGACTCGCTGCCCGCGGGCGCGGCGGGCGTGGAGCTGGCCGAGGTCGTGGTGGCCGACAACGCCTCCAAGGACGACTCCGCCGCCATCGCGGAGAAGGCAGGAGTCACCCTGGTGCGGGTGGGCAGGAACGCCGGGTACGCGGCGGCGATCAACGCCGGGATCGCCGCGCTCGACCTGGACCGCCTCGACGGCGTCTACGTGCTCAACCCGGACTGCCGCCTGCGCCCGGGCGCGATCGCGCCGCTGCTGGACGCCCTGCGGGAGCCGGGCAGGGGCATCGCGGTGCCGTACATGGTCAATCCCGACGGCACGTTGCAGCCGTCGCTGCGCCGGATGCCGACCGTGGGCCGGGCGCTGGCCGAGGCCGTGGTCGGCGGCGGGCGGGCCGGGCGGATCGGCAAGCTGGGCGAGCTGGTGACCCATCCGCGCGACTACGCCGAGCCGGGCGCGTTCGCCTGGGCGACGGGGGCGGCCATGCTGCTCTCGCCCCAGGTCATCCGCGAGGTGGGGCCGTGGGACGAGTCGTTCCTGCTCTACAGCGAGGAGACGGACTACTGCCTGCGGGCCGCCGACCTGGGCTACGCCACCTGGTACGAGCCCGCGTCGGTGATCGAGCACATCGGCGGCGACTCGGGGGTGAACCCGATGCTGGCCTCCATGCTCGTGGTGAACAAGGTCCGGCTGTACCGGCGGCGGCATGGGCCGGTGCCGGGGACGGCGTACTACCTGGCCGTGCTGGCGGGTGAGGCCGTGCGGGCGCTGGCGGGCCGGCGTACGTCCAGGGCCAGCGTGGCGGCGCTGCTGCGGCCCTCGCGGCGGGTCACGGTGCTCCCCCAATGAACGTCAGGAGCTTCGACGCGCTCACCGTGGGCGAGCTGGACACCTGGGAGGAGCTGCGGGCCGGCAACCCGGCGCTCGACAGCCCGTACTTCCATCCCGGCTTCTCCGCGGCCGTGCACGCCGCCGGGCGTACCGTGCACGTGGCCGTGGGCGACGGCGTGTTCGTGCCGCACCACAGGGACGGGCGGCTGCTGCGGCCGGTCGGCTGGCCCGGCGCCGACTTCCAGGGGCCGATCCTGGCCGCGGGCGCCCCGTTCCGGCCGCTGGACCTGCTGGGGAACGGCGCGGGCGGCTACGCGTTCGACCATCTGATCGAGCAGGCGCCCGGGTTCGAGCGGTGGGTGGTCACGCGCAGGCCGTCGCCGTACCTGGACGTCAGCGGCGGGCTGGACGGCTATCTGGGGCGCGCCTCCAAGAGCGGCAAGGACAACATGGGGCAGGCCAGGCGGCGGCTGGCCAGGGCCGCGCGGGAGCTCGGCGAGGTGCGGTTCGAGGCCGACTCCTGCGACGCGGAGGCGCTGGCGCGGGTGATCGAGCTCAAGCGCGCCCAGTACGCCGCGACCGGCGCGCAGGACTACTTCGCCGAGCCGGAGCGCGTGCGGCTGCTGGAGAGCCTGCTGAAGACCCGCGACCCGGGCTTCGGCGGCGTGCTGTCCACCGTGCACGCGGGGCCGCGGCTGCTGGCGGCGCACTTCGGGCTGCGGTCCGGCGGGGTGCTGCACTGGTGGTTCCCGGTCTACGACCCGGAGCTGGCCAAGCTCTCTCCCGGCTGGATCCTGCTGCGCGAGCTGGTCGCCGCCGCCCCGGCGCTCGGGGTCTCCAGGATCGACCTGGGCCGGGGCGAGGACGAGTACAAGCGGCGGGCCAAGACGGGCGAGAGCGTGGTGTGCCAGGGGATCGTGACCCGCAACCCGCTGCGCCGGGCCGCGGTGACGGCCCTCGCCCGGGCCAGGGAGATGGCAAGGAACGGACGTTTACCGAGAAGTCGGTAACGTTCCAATACGCATGCCCGACATATCCCTTGGAGGCGGGGGGAATCACGCGCTGCCCTCCAAAGACGGTCCACGTTAGACGGTCCAACACGGAGGGCGGCTCATGCGGATCAGTGTCTTCGGGCTCGGTTACGTGGGGTGCGTCTCGGCGGCCTGCCTGGCCTCCATGGGGCATCAGGTGACCGGCGTGGACGTGAATCCGGACAAGGTCGATCTGATCAACAACGGGCAGGCGACGATCGTCGAGGAGCGCATCGGCGAGCTGATCGCGAGAACGACCGCCGACGGCCTGTTGCGGGCCACCACCGACGCGGCCGAGGCGGTCGCGGGCAGCGAGGTGTCGCTGGTCTGCGTGGGCACCCCGTCGGCGCCGAACGGCAGCCTGTCCACGACGTACCTGGAGCGGGTGGCCGAGCAGATCGGCCGGGCGCTGCGGCCCGGGCACGTGGTGGTCTTCCGCAGCACGATGTTGCCCGGCACCTGCGCCGAGCTGCTGGTGCCGATCCTGGAGCTGTCGTCGGGCATGCGGGCGGGGGTGGACTTCGGGGTGGCGGTCAACCCCGAGTTCCTGCGCGAGGGCACGAGTGTGCGCGACTTCTTCGCGCCGCCCAAGACGGTGATCGGCGAGTCGGACGAGACCTCGGGGAGCGTGGTGGCCGGCCTGTACGAGGGCCTGCCCGGCGAGGTCTTCCGGGTGCCCATCCCGGTAGCCGAAATGACGAAATATGCGGACAACGCCTTTCATGCCATGAAGATCGGCTTCGCCAACGAGATCGGCGCCATCTGCCAGGCCATGGGGCTCGACTCGCACCGCGTCATGGACGTCTTCCTGGCCGACCGCAAGCTCAACATCAGCCCGGCCTACCTGCGGCCCGGCTTCGCCTTCGGCGGCTCCTGCCTGCCCAAGGACCTGCGCGGCCTGGTCTACGCGGCCAGGAAGGCCGACGTGTCCGTCCCGCTGCTGTCGCACGTGCTGCCCGCCAACGACGCCCACCTGCAGCGCGCCTTCGACCTGGTCACCGCGCCGGGCAGGCGCCGGATCGGCGTCTTCGGCCTGTCGTTCAAGCCCGGCACCGACGACCTGCGCGAGAGCCCGCTGGTCGAGCTGGCGGAACGGCTCCTCGGCAAGGGCTACGACCTGCGCATCTACGACGCCAACGTGTCCCTGTCGCGCCTCGTCGGCGCCAACAGGGCCTACATCGCCGAGCGCCTGCCCCACCTGGGCGACCTGCTCGCCGACTCGGTGGAGGAGGTGCTGGAGCACGCCGAGGTGTGCGTGGTCGGGTGCAAGGACGCGCCGGTGCTGGAGGCGCTGGCCCGCGCGGGCGACCGCGTGATCGTCGACCTCGTACGCCTTCCCGACGCGGAAACCCACCGGGGCAGAAGGGACTACACAGGCATTGGCTGGTAGAGCTGGCAGAGCGCTCATCCTCGTCGAGAACCTCTCCGTACCGCTCGACCGGCGGGTCTGGCAGGAGAGCACCGCCCTGCGCCAGGCCGGTTGGGAGGTGCACGTCATCTGCCCGAAGGGCGCCAGGCAGGACACCGAGGCGGAGGTCGTCATCGACGGCGTCCACATCCACCGCTACCCGCTGCGCGCCGCCACCGGCGGCCCGATCGGGTTCGTCCAGGAGTACGGCTCGGCGCTGTGGCACACCTTCCGCATCGCCAGGAGGCTGGGACGCTTCGACGTCGTGCACGGCTGCAACCCGCCCGACCTGTTCTTCCTGGTCGCGCTGGCCATGCGGCGGCGCGGCACGCGGTACGTCTTCGACCAGCACGACCTGGTGCCCGAGCTGTACCTGTCGCGGTTCGGGCGGGGCAGGGACCTGCTGTACCGGGGGGTGCTGATGGCGGAGCGGCTGACGTACCGGGCGGCGCGCGTCGTCATCGCGACCAACGAGAGCTACCGTCAGATCGCGCTGACCAGGGGCGGCAAGCGGCCGCAGGACGTGTTCGTGGTGCGCAGCGCGCCCGTGGTCGAGCGGTTCCACCAGGTGCCGCCCGACGCGTCGGTGCGGCGCGGGAAGCCGTACCTGCTGTGCTACCTCGGCGTGATGGGCCCGCAGGACGGCGTGGACTACGCGCTGCGCAGCCTGGCCAAGTTGCGGGACGAGCACGGCAGGACGGACTGGCACGCCGTGTTCGTCGGCGGCGGCGACACCTTCGACGCGATGGTGGCGCTCTCGCGGGAGCTGGGCCTGGGCGACTGCGTCGAGTTCACCGGCCGGATCCCGGACGAGGACCTGATGCGTTACCTCTCCACGGCCGACGTGTGCCTGTCGCCCGACCCGCTCAACCCGCTCAACGACGTCTCGACCATGAACAAGGTCATGGAGTACATGGCCATGTCCAGACCCATCGTCTCCTTCGAGTTACGCGAGGCCCGCGTGTCCGCGGGCGAGGCGGCGCTGTACGCGCCCGCGAACGACGAGTCGGAGTTCGCCAAGCTGATCGCCCGGCTCCTGGACGACCCGGACGAGCGGCGGCGGATGGGCGAGATCGGCCGCGAGCGCGTGGCCGGGCCGCTGTCCTGGGAACACTCCAGGACGGCGCTCCTGGCGGCCTACGAAGCCGCGATGAGGCCCCGATGAAGGCGGAGACGTCAGCGGAGACGCCGGCGGCCTACGAGGCCGCCGTAGGGTCGCGATGACGGGTGCCCGCGTCGGTGCCCCAACCGGCCGGGCCGCGGCGCAGCCTGGTCAGCAGCCGGTCCAGCACGAGCACGCTCAGGTAGCAGGCGGCGTCGAGCGGCCCGACCTCGCGCGCGGCCACCAGCCGGCCGAGCGCGCCGAGCCGCAGCGCCCGGCCGGGCCTGCCGAGCGCGGCCAGTTGCCGGTTGCCCTGCCGCACCCGGACCCGCCTGCGCAGGTGGGCCCTGACCGTGCGCGGCGGCCGCACCACGGACCTGGCCTCGGTCACGACGACCCGTTCGGAGCCGGTGAAGCAGCCGTCCACCCAGCCGTCGTCCGAGATCACGTCGGGCAGCGGGAAGGCCCGCTCGTGCCCCCGCTCGTTCAGCACGTACACGCCGACCCCGGCCAGCGCGCGTACGGGCGCGATGAGCCTGTCGTGCACCCGGTGCACCCGCCGGACCACCGGTCCGGTGCCGCGCAGGTCCCACACCGGCACCGGCGCGCAGGCCAGCACGCCCGGCCGGCCCGCCGCCTCGACCAGCAGCCGGACGGACTCCGCGTCGAGGCGCACGTCGGCGTCCAGGTAGACGCGGGGAAAGGCGCGGCAGGCCGCGTCGCCCAGGCGCAGCGCGCCGACCTTGCCCGCGGCCGGCGTCTCCAGCACGCGCACGCCCGGCCGGGCGGCGGCCCGCGCGGTGCCGTCGGAGCAGCCGTTGGCCACCACGACGACGTCGAACTCCCCCGGCGCGGCCCCCGCGAGCAGCTGGTCCAACCCCGCCCGCACGACGGGCTCCTCGTTGTGCGCCGCAATCACGACACTGACCACAGGCTTCATCGCACGCCTTCCAGGAAGGACCGGACATGAAAGTGGAGCAGGGCGAGCTCGACGGGGTGCTGCTGTTCACCCCCGTGCCGCACCGCGACAGCCGCGGCCTGTTCACCAGGACCTTCGACGCGGCCGTGGCCGCCGGCGCGGGCCTGGACCCCTGCGCGTTCATCCAGGACAGCCAGTCCAGGTCCCGCACGGGCGTGATCCGCGGCCTGCACGGGCGCTCCGGCAGGGGCGAGGCCAAGCTGGTGCGGTGCGCGCGGGGCGCGGTCCACGACGTGCTGGTGGACGCCAGGCCGCACTCGCCCACGTTCGGCCGCAGCATGGCGGTGCGCCTGGACGACGAGGACTTCGTCACGCTCTACGTGCCCCCGGGCCTGCTGCACGGCTTCCAGGCGCTCACCGAGCAGGCCGACACGTGCTACCGCATCGACAGGGAGCACGATCCGGGCGAGGATCTGGCAGTGCGCTACGACGATCCCGACCTGCGGATAGCCTGGCCGCTCGCGGCGGCGGAGGTCAGCCGGCGCGACCTGGACGCGGGCTCCTGGGCCGAGCTGCTGCCCAGGCTGGGCGCCTGAGAGGTGGCGGCGATGCGCGCACGTGCCCTCATGCTCCTGGTGGCGGCGATGACACCGGTGGCCTGCCAGGCCGCCCCCGCCGATCCGGCGCCCTCGCCGGCCCCGTCGTCCCCTCCGCCCGCCATCGTCCGGTCCGACGGCTCCTCCTGCCCCGACCATCCGACGCCCGCCTGCACGGGCGCCCTGCGCGGGACCGAGCTGACCAAGGTCGCGCTCAACACGGAGGACGTCGCCTTCCGCGTGCGCACTTCCGGCGCCGTGCTCGACGGCGTGCACGTCCCCGGCCACCTGCTGATCCACGCCGACGACGTGACGATCAGGAACAGCGTGATCGACGGCGACGTGATCAACGCCGACGGGCCGCAGTCGTTCCGGTTCACGATCACCGACTCCACGGTGGGCACCACGGGCAAGTGCGAGCCGCTGCCCGGGATCGGCCACGACAAGTACAAGGCGACCAGGGTGCTGGTGCAGGGGCACAGCGACGGCTTCCGCGTCTCGGGCGACGACGTGGAGATCCGCGACTCCTACGTCAAGCTCTGCTCGCGGGCGGGCGACCACTCCGACGGCATCCAGGCCTACAACGGCGGCAAGGGCCTGCTGTTCCACCACAACACCGTCGACCAGCGGGAGGCCAAGGACATCACCGCGCCCGTCTTCCTGGTGGACGAGAAGTCGCGGGACGTGGTGGTGACCGACAACCTCGTCATGGGCGGCACGTACAGCATCCAGGTGCGCAACGCGCGCGGCAGGCAGGTGGTGCGCGGCAACAAGCTGGTGGACAAGTCGTGGGTGTACGGGCCGGTGGACTCCGAGTGCGCCAGGACGGAGTGGGCCGGCAACGAGCTGGTCACCATCGACGAGAACTATCGGGTCACCTCGATCGTCGGCCCGCTGGCCTGCGCGGGAGAGAGCTGACCCGACTCGGCCGTGGCCGCGCGCAGCAGCGCGCCCGCCGCGCCGGCCAGGACGAACGCCAGGCCGGTCACGGTGTGGAAGGACAGCAGGTCGAAGGTGAACGACCCGACGAGCGGCACCAGCATGACGGCGGCGATGGTCAGGCCGAGGTCGCGGTCGCCGGCGTCGGCGCTGAGGTGCCGGGCCCGCAGCGCGGCGTAGCAGGCCACCGCGAAGATCGCGGCGAACGTGACGGTGCCGAACAGGCCGGTCTCGACCATCGACAGGATGTACTGGTTGTCGAAGATCTGGTGCTTGGGGGCGTACCAGGTGCCCAGGCCGCGGCCGAGCCAGAAGTGCCGGCCGATCTCCTGGGCCGCGACGGCGTAGTCGTGCGTGCGGTACTGGATGCTCTCGTCGTTGCCGATGTTGGAGAAGAGCCCCGTGATCGCCCCGAGCAGGCCCGGCACCGTGATCCTGATGACCACCAGGAAGGCTGCGGCGATCAGCAGCGTGTATCCGCGCCGCCGCCACGACCAGCCCGCGAACAGCACCGCCCCCACCACGGCCAGGCTGAGCATGGCCGAGCGCGACACGGAGAACATCAGGCCGCACCCGATCAGCCCCGTGCACACCCACCAGCGCAGCGCGGGCTCGGCCCGCAGCCGCGCCTGGCTCGCGTAGTGCGCGGCCAGCGGCAGCAGGATGGCGCAGGTGACGCCGAACTCGATGGGATGCCCCGTGGTCGCGGCCACCCGGCGCAGGTCCGCCCGCTCCAGCACGAACGAGTCGCCCTCGCTGGTGTAGCGCAGGATCGGCAGCTCCAGGAACCGGGTCAGATCGATGGACAGCAGGAACTGGAAGGCCGCGATCACGGAGATCACCGCGCCGCCGACCACCAGCGTCTGCAGCAGGAAGTCCAGCCGCCGCCGGTCGCGCACCCCGTCGCAGACCGTCAGCGCGATGCCGACCAGGGCGATCACCAGAACGAACGCGTGATCGCTCAGGTTCAGCTCGTCCGAGTCCATGTAACCCCAGGTGGAGAACCCGTAGGTGGCCACCATCGAGGTGAAGTAGGCGAACAGCGCCGTGCGCACGGGGTTGCGCCCCTTGGCCGCCCCCAGCGTGAGCGTGAACTGCGCGCACAACCACAACAACGCCGCGCCCAGGCTCACCACGTTGGCCGGGGTGAGCGAGAGCGGCAGCGCCTTGAGCACCAGGCGGGCGGGCACGATGAGCAGCACCGCCGCGAAGATCGCGGCCACGGTGGCCCCGTCGGCGCGGCCGGGCGGCGGCGGCGCCCCCGCGCCCGGGCCCCTGAGGGTCATCGCCTAGACCCCCGTCTTCTCGGGGACCGCTTCCGGTGCCCGAGCGGGCGGCTCCCCGCGCCTGCGCAGACGCGCCACAGCGCCGCTCAGCGGCCCTGAGAGGCTCTCCGCGGCGAACGCCCCGCACAGCGCGGCGATCACCCCAAGGCCCAGCGCCGAGGCGGCGGAGCGCAGCTTCCTGCCCTGCTGGGGGGCCGGCGTGGTCGGCGGCACGGCCTCGCTGATCGTGATGTACGTGCCCTTCGGCGCCTGCACCTGCCGCTGGCGCACGTCCAGCTCCTGCTCGATGCGGTCGATGGCCTTGCGCGCGATCCGCGTGGCCTCCTCCGGCGTCCGGCTCTCCCCCTCGACGAACACCAGCGGTCCCGTGGCCAGCGACTCCAGGTTGTTGGTGCCGTTCGTGACCGCGTACGTGGTGGGGCCGCCGCTCGTGACCCCCATGGCCGCCACCATGTCCGGCGTGCTCATGACGCTGATCAGGATGGAGGCGGCCACGTCGAGCCCGTGGTCGAAGTTCAGCAGCGGGTTGACCCTGGGGACGGGCTGGTCGGGGTCGGGCGGCAGGGTGCCGCCGCTGGTGGGCGCGGTGAGCACGAGGACGGCGGTCGTGGTGTAGGTGACCGGGATCGTGGAGTAGGCGTAGAAGGCGGCGCCGACGGCCGCCAGGAAGGCGGGCAGGGCCACGTACCATCGCCGAAACAGGACGAGGAGCGTCCCCCAGAAATCCACGCGCCCTCCCTCGCGAGTCCCGCCTCATACATGTCGCCCGGTTGGTGTGGAGCGTTACACAAAACCCTGTAACACCACCCATTACGGGGCGATATGGAGTACGAGGGGCGTCACTCCCGGCGGGGGACGGAGATCAGTTTTCATGAGCGCACTGGCCGTGGTCACGCCCACGTACGCCCCTGACGCCGAGCTCTTCGCCCACCTGCACCGATCCGTGCTCGCGCACACCTCCGACGACACGGTGCACCACGTGGTCGTGCCCGACTCCGACCGCCGCCTGTTCTCCCGGTACGCCGGGCCCCGCTGCAGGATCTGGACCTACGCCGAGATCCTGCCCCGCCGGATCGTCCGGGTGCCGCTGGCCGGCGTGTGGATCGATCCCGGACGGCCGTGGCCGCCGCTGCGCGGCTGGGTGGCGCAGCAGGCCGTGAAGGTGGCGGTGACGGCGCGGCTCGACGCGAAGGTGGTGCTGGTCGCCGACTCCGACGTGGTCCTGGTCCGCCAGGCCACGCCCGACCTGTTCATCCAGGACGGTCAGGTCTGCATGTTCCGGATGGACGGCGGCGTGCACGAGCTCATGACCGACCACGTCACCTGGCACCGGGTGGCCCGCGAGCTGCTGGGCCTGCCGGGGCCCGCGCCGCTGCCCCTGCCGGACTACGTCAGCTCGCTGGCGTGCTGGGATCCGGCCGTCGTGCGCGAGATGCAGCGGCGGATCACCGAGTCGACGGGGCGTGACTGGCTGTCCGCCTTCATCTCGCACCTGCGGGTCTCGGAGTTCATCGTCTACGGCGTGTTCGTGGACGAGGTGCTCGGGGCCGCGCCTCCGGTCAACACCGCGATCTGCCACAGCCGGTGGGATCGCACCCCTCTCGACCCTGCCGGAGCCATCGCCTTCGCCGACCTGCTACCTCACGACGCGGTGGGAATGATGATCTCGGCCAAGTCGGGGACGCCCATGGCGGCCAGGATGGCGGCGATCGAGCGATGCTCCCAGATCACCGGACCCGACGGGAGTCATCCGTGAGCAAGCTGGCGGTCATCACGCCTTCCTACGCCCTGGACGCCGAGCTGTTCGCCGACCTGCACAGATCAGTGCTCGAATACACCTCAGAGGACACCATCCACCACGTCTTCGTGCCGCCCGGCGACCGCGACGCGTTCGCCGGGTTCGAGGGGCCCCGCTGCCACGTGTGGGTGCGCTCGGAGCTGCTGCCGCGCAGGTACCTGCGCATGCCGGGCGCCGACGTGTACGTCAACTACCGCCGCCCGTGGCCGCCGCTGCGCGGCTGGGTGATGCAGCAGACCGTCAAGATCGCCTCGGCGGGCCTGATCGACGCCGACGCCATGCTCATCGTGGACTCCGACGCCGTCCTGGTCCGCCCGACCAGCGCCGAGTCCTTCACCAGGGACGGGCGGCTGTGCCTGTACCGGCTGGAGAACGGCGTGACGGCCGAGATGAAGCGGCACGTCATCTGGCACCAGGTGGCCCGCGAGTTGCTCGGCCTGCCTCCGGCGCCGCCACCGCCGCTGCCCGACTACGTGACGGCGCTGACGTTCTGGGACCCCGAGATCGTGCGGGCGATGCAGCGGCGGATCACCCAGGTGACCGGCCGCGACTGGCTCGACGCGTTCAACGCGCAGCTGCACGTCTCGGAGTTCATCCTGTACGGCGTCTTCGTGGACGAGGTGCTGAAGACCGACCCGCCGATCAACACCACGATCTGCCACCTGAGCTACAACCACGAGCCGTGGGACGAGGCCCAGGCCGTCGCCTTCGCCGACCGGCTGCCGCCGGAGGCGGTCGGGATGATGATCTCGGCCAAGTCGCACACCCCGATGGAGGCCAGGCAGGCCGCCATCAGGAGGTGCGCTCAGGTCGTCGAGTCGAGCTGACCGTCGCCGTCCTCGCTCCTCCCGGCCGGCTCGTCGTCGTCCTTGACCACCTGGATCGGTCCCGTCTGCTCCTGGGCCAGCTCCTCCACCGTCAGGGGGAAGCCCGCGGCGGCGGCCGGCGGGTGCGACCGGGAGCCGTTGAGCGCCTGCGCGGGATGCTCCCCCGGCTCGCTCTCCGCTCCCGGCTGCTCGGCGACGACCTCCGCCCAGATCTCCGGCTCGGGCCTGAGCCCTGTGCCGGATCCGGTCTCGTTCTGGGGCTCGTTCTGGGACTCGTTCTCGGGCTCGTTCTCGGGCTCGGGCCGGGCGCGTGCCCAGCGCACCCGCTGGACGCCGTACGCCACCCCGATCCCGGCGATCAGGCCGAACACGCCGCCGAAGGCCGCGTAGAGCAGGCGGTCGCCGAGGGCGGCCCTGGGGCCCGAGGCCGGCATCACGTCCATGATCCCGATGTGCGTGCTGATCGGCGCGTCCAGCGCCGTCTGCCGCCTGGCCAGCTCCAGCCGCACCCGTAGCTGGGCCTTGCGCATGACCTCCCGCACCGTGGCGGGGTCGTCGCCCTCCACCTCGACGTAGATGAAGGGCCCGTTGGTGCTGATGCTCAGCAGGTCGGGGTTGGTCCGGCCGTCGTTGATGGTCACGACGGTGGGCCCGCTCTCGGGCGCGCCGATCTCCTTGTAGACGTCGATCGTGTTGGTGGCCAGGATCAGGATGCCCGCGGTGGTCCGCAACGCGTCGTTGAACTGGAGCAGCGGGTTGGTCAGGCCGGGCTTGCTCGCCGGCTCGGTCTCCAGGGTGCCGCCGGTGGCGGGCACGGTGAGGACCATGGAGGCGGTCGAGACGTATCGGCTCGGCATCAGGAAGTACGCCGCCAGGGCGAGGCCGATGGCCGCGACGGCGACAGGCGGCCCAACGAACTTCTTCCGGGCCAGACCAAGGATGGCCTTCCAGAAGCGCACTATTTCCGCCCCCGTCGACTTTTGTATCGATGCAAACGGGAAATCGCTCTGCCCATCGGACGTGTTACACCAAACCGACCAGAGATAGCAGTTTGCGGCCGCGGTGCGCGAGCGTGCGCCGCTGCCGCCGCGCGTACATGCGCATCACCTCGGAGCGCGCCCGCCGCCGCTGCTCCTCGGTCAGCTCCGCGTCGCGCACCCATCTCAGCAGCTCCCTGCACTGCAGCGTGTTGGCCAGGTGGGACTGCCAGGACGGCACGTCCAGGCGCCGGGCGATGCGGCCGATCCGCTCCAGCCGCCAGTTGCGGTGCGAGAGCACCGCGGGGACGTGCGCCCACGGCCCCGACAGCGCCAGCTTGGCCGCGAACACCTCGTCCTCGCGCAGCATGTTGCGCCGCGGGATGCCGACGGCGGCCTCGCGCCGCAGCAACCCGTAGAGCGGGTCGATGAGGTACGGGCTCTCGTTGAGCAGCCTGAGCATCTCGGCGAAGCGCTCCACCGGATCGTCGGAGCCGAGCCGGGTGCCGGTGTAGGGCACCGTCACCTCCCCGTCGGGTCCTGTGTAGGAGACCTGGTTGGTGACGAGGATCAGCCGCTCGTCCGCGGCGAAGACGGCCAGGGCCGCCGAGACGCAGTCGGGCTCCAGCCGGTCGTCGTCACCGATCCAGCGCACGTACGCGCCCTTGGAGATGCGGGCCGCGTGCATGAAGTTGCCGAGCAGGCCGACGTTCTGCGGGTGCCGGTGGTAGACGATCCTGGGATCGGCCGCCGCCAGGTCGCGGCAGAGCTCCTCGGTGCCGTCCGTGGAGGCGTTGTCGGAGATGACCAGCTCGATGCGCGGATGGTCCTGCGCCAGCACCGAGCGGACCACGGCCTCCAGGCGGCCGGCCCCGTTGCGCACCGGCAGCGCGATCGATACGAGGTCAGATTCGTGCATGCGCCCTCCCTTGGCGTACGAGCCGCTTGAGCACCGCGCGCGGCACCACGACCAGCACGAACAGCAGCAACCCCGCGCCTCCGGCCACGCAGAGCTCGAAGAAGGCGCCGTCGATCACCGTGGCCAGCGCCACCATGACCACGCCGGCCGCCGCCGCGCCCAGCAGCGGCCTGGCCAGCCCGGCGCCGACCAGTCCCACCGGCACCCCGGAGCGGTGCAGGGCCACGCCCAGCAGCGGCAGCGCCACCACCACGGCGACGACCGCGTGCGCCACGGCCGCGCCCTCGATGCCGTCGAGACGGGCGCCCACCAGCAGCGCGGGCACCAGCGCGACGGCCCAGCACAGGTTCACCCACATGGTCGCCTTCGTCCGGCCGAGCGCGGCCAGGATGTCGGTGATGAGCAGCGTCAGCATGCGCACGGCCATCACCACGGCCAGGAAACGCAGCACCTGGGCGGCGGGCAGCCAGTTCGTGCCGTACAGGAACTCCACGACGGCGGGGGCCAGCGTGCCCATCAGCACCGCGATCGGCAGCACCATGCCCGCCAGCAGCGGGACGGACTGCCGCACGCCCTCCCGCACGGCCTCGGTCCCCTCCTCCACCAGGCGCGAGAAGCTGGGCAGCGCGACGTACCGGATGGCGGTCCCGATCAGGCCAGGCACCCAGCTGGAGATGTTGAAGGCGAGCAGGTAGAAGCCCAGCCAGGCCGGGCCGAGCACGTCGCCGACGATGACCGAGTCCACGTTGAGCAGCAGGCCCTCGATGCCGAGACTGACGCACAGCGGCAGCCCGAACCGCAGCAGCCGCGCGGCCTGCGCACGGTCGAAGCCGAGCTCGATCTTCACGCGCGCCAGCGCGACCACCAGCACGCCGGTGAGCACGCCACCGCTGAGCTGCCCCCAGGCGAAGCTGTAGGCCCCGGCGCCGTTCGCGGCCAGCGTGATGGAGACGCCGGCGTTGGCGACGAACCCCGCCAGGTTGGCCAGGGCCAGCTTGTCCTGCTCGAACCGGCGCATGAGCGCGGCGCTGCGCACCGCTGTCAGCCCGTAGACGAGGTTGGTGGCCATGAGGATACGGATCACCCAGATGGCGTCCTCGCTCCCGGCCAGCCGCGCGTAGAACGGCGCGATCACCCAGAACAGCGCGTAGAGGGCGAAGCTCGACAGGATCGCCACGACCGTGGCCGTGGGCGCGATCTCCTCCAGCCTGCCCCGCCACTGCACGGTCGCCGCGATCACGCCGGCGTCGTTGATGTAGATGACGAACTGGGTGGCAGCCAGCGCGATCGCGAACACGCCGAAGTCCTCGGGCACCAGCAACCTGGCCAGGACGAGGCTCATCACGAACGAGCCCGCCTTCATCACCAGGTTGCCCAGCAGGCTCCAGCGCAGCCCGCGACCGGCCTTGCGGCCGATGTCGCCGACCTCACTCACGAAGTCTCGACCCTCTCCAGCCAGATCTCCCGCCAGAACGGCACGAACTCGCGCGGGCAGTTGGCGTTGTAGACGCCCTCGCAGACGAGATCGTCGAGGATGATGCACGGGCTCTTCATGGTCAGCATCCGGCCGGTCTTCTCGTCCAGGCAGCGCTCGACCCTGGCCCGTACGCGCGCGGTCCTGCCGCAGTAGCGGGCCATCTCCTCCTCGAAGCCCATCCCGCGGTTGAGCAGGTCGTCGTTGAGCGTGTCGAGGATCTCCTGCTTGGACCTGATCCTGACCAGCTCGCCCACCTTCAGGTCCAGCGTGGCCGTCGGCGTCTTCTTCCCGGCCCGGCCCTCGATGAAGCCCCAGCGCAGCCCCCGCCTGATCCACAGGCGGCGCGGCAGCACCTTCTTGCTGAGGTCCTGGAAGCGGTTGAACAGCCCGACCAGGAAGGTGCGGACGGTCCGGCCGACGCCCACGTTGCCGCTGCGCACGTCGGTGACGTACTGGCCGAGGTCGCGGAACGGCAGGCAGGCGGGCGCGGCCCGCAGCAGCTCGGTGGCCTGGCAGGAGTAGCCGTCCGGGCCCTTGCGCGTGTTGGCGTCGAGCAGCTTCAGCAGCCGCTCCTCCGGGATCTGGCGAGCCACGGGCTCGTCCGGATCGACCCGTTTGAGCCACGCCTCCTTCCAGTAGAGCGAGCAGGCCGTCTGGCAGCCGCCGTGCCCGCCGCCGTCACACCGCGCGCCGGTCAGGTGCACCGCGCTGTCCATGCGCCGCATGCCGCTGCGGCTGATGGTGTCGCACAGCTTGTGCGCGACCTTGTGCACGGTCATCCGCCGCCCGCAGTAGGCCAGCATCTCCGGCATGAACGGCAGGTTCTCCAGCTCGCCCCGCTCGTCCAGCGTGGCCAGGATCTCCGCCGCGCTCCGCACTTCGACGAGGTCCCCCACCCGCAGGTTCATGCGCCCTCCCCCACCCGTTTGAGCAGGCCCGCACCCTCCAGAGCGGCGGCCGCCTCGGCGACCGCGCCGAAGGGCAGGCCTGAGCGGCCGGCGACGTCCAGCAGGCTGTGCTCGCCGTCCGACAGGTTCAACACCCATAACATCGCCAGCTGCGCCTGTTTCGTGTCACTGCGTCCGCCGAGAGATCCGTACAGGCCGCGCCTGCCGAGCTGCGGCTCGCCGTACGGGCTCAGGTTCTGGTATCGGCCGTCGTGCTCCAGCACCTCGACCGCCGACCACAACGTCTCCAGCGTGTCGGCCATGGCCTGCGGCGAGACGAAGCCCGGGTCGTCCCCCGAGGTGTGGTACTCGGGGTATCCGGCGTACGGCGTCCTGGTCAGGCTGCCGACCGGCAGGTCGAAGCCGGGCGAGCAGTACTGCCGCTCGTCGTAGCCGTACGGCGAGAAGTCCACGATCGTGTGCGGCCGGTCGCGCAGCACGGCCGCCATCACCCGGTCGACGGGCGCGTCGCCGCGCCTGCTGCGCTTGTACGTCAGCGCCCCCCGGTCACCGGCGCAGGCGAGCGTCAGCCCGTGCCTGATGCGCCCGGTGCTCTCCCGGTTGCGCGCCAGCCAGGTGATCGCGCCGATCGTGCCGGGCGCGAACACGAACCGGTAGGTGAGACGCGGCTCCCTGAGCCTGCGGGCCAGCGCCGTGGCCACCGCGATCCCGGCCAGGTTGTCGTTGGCCAGCGACGGATGGCAGACGTGGCAGGAGATCAGCACCTCGTCGTCGGTGCGCCCCGGCACGACGTGCTCGGCGTAGGTCAGGTGCCCGTCGGCCAGCGTCGAGTCGATCACCACCTCGTACGGCCCCTCGCCCATCCCGTCGAGCGTGTCCTGGCTCAGGCAGAACCCCCACGTCGGCGCGTAGTACGAGGTCCGGTAGGGCACCAGGTCCGGCCGGCCGGGCAGCGTGTGCAGGTGGGGCCGCAGCTCGGCCAGGGTCATGGTGGCCGACACCGGCACGCTGTAGCCCACGACGTGCAGGTTCGACCGCTGGAAGTCCACCACCCGGTTCCCCGCCGGATCCTTGATGTAGGCGTCGCGGATGTTCCACTCCTGCGGGATCGTCCAGTCGAGCACCTGGGTCCCGGTCGGCACCTCGTGCACGTCCAGCTCCAGCAGCTCCCCGACGATCCCCAGCGTGGCGCGCACGCCGTCGCCCGTGATGGAGCGGCACAGCGGGTAGAGCCGCTCCACCAGGGCGTGCATCTCCTCCCCGGTCACGTGCGCAGCTCCTCGGAGACGGTCCCGGCCTTGCGGCGGTCGGCCAGCCACGCCAGCCGGGTGAACCGCTGGCGGAAGTCCCCGGCGGTCAGGCCGTGGTAGCGGTAGGCGTCGGCCAGCTCGACGGCGCCCGCCTTCACCGTCCAGCGGGCGTGGTAACCGGGCAGCGCCTCGCGGATCCGCGAGAACGAGACCCGGTAGGAGCGCGGGTCGGCGCCGGTCTCGCCGGTGATCATCAGCTCGGAGCCGGGCACCGCCTCGACGACGTGCTCGGCGATCTCGGCCACGGTCAGGTTGTTCAGCTCGCCGCCCACGTTGAACGCCCTGGCGTGCACGGCCTGGCGCGGCGCGGCCAGCGCGGCCAGGAAGGCGTCGGCGATGTCGGCCACGTGCACCAGGGGCCGCCACGGGGTGCCGTCCGACAGCACGCGCACCTGCCCGGTCAGGTGGGCGTGGCCGACGAGGTTGTTCAGCACGATGTCGGCGCGCAGCCGGGGCGAGAACCCGAACGCGGTCGCGTTGCGCAGGAACACCGGGGTGAAGTCGTCGTCGGCCAGGTCGACCAGCTCGTCCTCGACGCGCACCTTCGACTCGGCGTACGGGGTGACGGGCCGCAGCGGGGCGTCCTCGTCGAGCAGGTCGTCGCCTCCGGAGGCGCCGTAGACCGAGCAGGTGGAGGCGTACAGGAAGCGGCGCACACCGGCGTCCCTGGCCAGCCTGGCCAGCCGGACGGAGGCGTGGTGGTTGATGTCGTAGGTCAGCTCGGGCGCGAGCGCGCCGAGCGGGTCGTTGGAGAGCGCGGCCAGGTGGATCACCGCGTCGCAGCCTTCGAGCACGTTCGCGGGCACGTCGCGCAGGTCCACGCGGTGCCCCGGCGGGTCGTCCGGCACGGGGCCGAGCACGCACTCGGCGAACAGCCCCGAGTCCAGGCCCGTCACCTCGTGGCCGGCCTTGGCGAGCATGGGTGCCATGACCGTGCCGAGATAGCCCTGGTGCCCCGTGAGTAAGACACGCATGTCGATCAGCCTCCAGCTAGATCTAGAGCGAGTTTGTGCAGGTAGAAGGCCTCCGCGTAGCGTGCGTGACACTCGATGCCGCGGATCCTGGCCAGCCCGAGGAACGCCTCCCTGTCGAACCAGGGGCGGTGGCGCTGGGAGGGGTAGTGCTCCCAGAGCAGGGAGACCTTGCGCTCGGCCAGCGCGAGGTCGAGCGGCTGGTAGGCGTTGGGCCGGCCGAGGTCGCCGTCCCACTTGAGGATCTCGTAACCGAGCGTGAGGTGGTCGCGGAACGCGGTGGGCACCAGTCGCGCCAGCCCCCGGTGGTCCTGGTGCGCGTCGCCGGCCTGCGGCGCCAGGATCAGGTCCGGCTCGGTCCGCATCCGCAGCTCCTCGACCGCGTTCTTGGCCTCGTCCCAGTGGGCGGGGAGCCGGCCGTCGGGCACCTTGGCCACGGTCACGCGCAGGTCGGCGTCCGGGCAGAAGGCGGCCAGCGCGTTGCGCTCCTCCTCCTCGCGCGCGGTCCCGCCGCCGGAGAGCACCAGGGCGTCCACCTGGATGCCCGGGTGCGCGGTGCACATGACCAGCAGGGTGCCGCCCGCGCCGATCGCCAGGTCGTCGCAGTGGGCGGCGAGCAGCGCGACGCGGCTCAGGCCGCTGGGGAAGAGCCGGTTCACGCCCGCTCCCACAGGGCCCAGGGGCGGTCGCCGCGGGAGTAGGCCCGGTCCAGCTCCATGCGCTGGTTGACGGTGTCGGTGGGCCGCCAGTAGCCGCGGTAGGGGTAGGCCATCAGCCGCCCGCGTTTGGCCAGCTCCTTGCAGCCGTCCACGAGCAGGTCGCCGTTCTCGGGGATGTGGTCGAAGATCTCCTGACGTAAGACGAAATATCCCCCGTTCACCCACAGCGGCATCTCGGTGACGGCGGTGATCTGGCCCACCAGCCCGTCCTCGGCGATCTCCACACAGTGGAAGGTCCCCGGCGGCGGCACGGCCATCAGCGCGCCACCGGCGCCCGACTTCTCCAGCCGCTCGATGATCTCCGGCAGCGGCGCATCCGTGAGCACGTCGGCGTAGTTGGCCAGGAACATCTCGTCGCCCTGGAGATGGTCGCGCACCCGGCGCAGCCGCTCCCCGATCGACGACTCGACGCCGGTGTGGACGAACGAGATCGTCCAGTCGGAGATGTCGGCTCCCAGCAGCTCGACGTCGCCGCCGCGCAGCACGAAGTCGTTGGAGGCGGTCTCCTCGTAGCGGAGGAAGAACTCCTTGATCTGCTCGGCCCCGTAGCCGAGGCAGAGGATGAACTCCTTGTGGCCGAAGTGCGCGTAGTAGCGCATGACGTGCCAGATCAGCGGCCGGGGACCGACAAGCTGCATGGGCTTCGGCGCGTCGCCGGCGGCGCCCGTACGCATGCGGGTGCCGTAACCCCCGCAGAAGAGCACGACCTTCACACGACCTCCAGCGTGGGGATGGGGAAGACCAGCCGGCCGCCCCAGTCGCGGATGTAGGAGAGCTGGTCGATCAGCTCGTCGCGCAGGTTCCACGGCAGGACGAGCACGTAGTCCGGCTTGTCGGCGGCGATGCGCTCCGGCTCGAAGATCGGGATGCGCGCGCCGGGGGTGAACTTGCCGTGCTTGTACGGGTTGCGATCCACCGTGTACGGCAGCAGGTCGGGCCGGACGCCGCAGTGGTTGAGCAGCGTGTTGCCCTTGCCGGGAGCCCCGTACCCGACCACCGTGCTGCCCTCCTCGGCAGCGGTGATCAGGAAGCCCAGCAGGTCGCGCCGGACCTTGGCCACCCGCTCGGTGAAGTCGATGTAGCCGGAGATCTCGTGCAGCCCGGCGGCCTTCTCCATCGCCAGCACGTCCGACACCCGCTGCGACGGGGCGCCCGACGGCGCGGCCCAGAGCCGGATCGAGCCGCCGTGCGTGGTCAGCAGCTCCACGTCCACCAGCGTCAGCCCGCCGGTGGCCAGGGCCCGCTGGGCGGAGGCGACGGTGTAGTACTGGAAGTGCTCGTGGTAGATCGTGTCGTACTGGTTGAGCTGCATCAGCGTGAGCAGGTGCTGCACCTCGACCGAGACCAGCCCGTCGTCGGCGACCAGCGTGCGCAGCCCCTCGGTGAAGCCGATCACGTCGGGGATGTGCGCGTAGACGTTGTTGGCCACCACGTAGTCGGCCTTGCCGTGCTCCGCCACGACCGCCTGCGCGCTCTCGGGCGTCAGGAACGCCGTCACCGTCGGCACGCCGCGCTCCCTGGCGGCCTGGCCGACGTTCACCGACGGCTCGACGCCCAGGCAGCGCACCCCGCGCTCCACCACGTGCCGCAGCAGGTAGCCGTCGTTGCTGGCCACCTCCACCACGAACGAGTCCGGCCGCAGGTCGAGGCCCGCCACGAAGGCGCGGGCGTGCTCCACCCAGGAGGCCGAGTAGGAGGAGAAGTAGGCGTAGTCCGTGAACGTCTCCTCCGGGGTGATCAACGGCGGGATCTGCGCGAGCCAGCACGACGTGCACACGCGCAGGTGCAGCGGGTAGGTCACCTCGGGCTCGTCGAGCTGGTCGGCCGTGAGGATCCGCTCGCAGGGCGGCGTCGCCCCCAGGTCCACCACGCCGGTGAGATCGTCCGAGCCGCATAACCGGCAAGTCATCATTCGCACGCTCCAAGAGATTGATATTTCGCGAGGGCCGGTGATCTCGTTACTGTCAGCCCATGGATCCCCTCGGCATCGATGGCGTCTGGCGCCACACGCCGCCTGTCCACTCCGATCCCCGCGGCTCGTTCTACGAGGCCTTCCGCGCCGCCGACCTGCCCGGGCGGCGGTTCGACCTGGCACAGGTCAACTGCTCCGTCTCGGCCCGCGGCGTGCTGCGCGGCGTGCACTTCGCCGACGTGCCGCCGGGGCAGGCCAAGTACGTGATGTGCCTGTCCGGCAGCGTCATGGACGTCGTCGTGGACCTGCGCACGGGCTCGCCCACCTTCGGCCGGTGGGAGGGCGTGACACTGGACGACGTGAGCAGGAGCGCCGTCCTGGTGGCCGAGGGCCTCGGGCACGGGTTCATGGCGCTGAGCGAGCACGCCACGGTGATGTACCTGTGCTCCGAGCCGTACTCGCCGGCCCGCGAGCACGGGGTGCACCCGCTCGACCCGGCGCTCGGCATCGCCTGGCCGGCCGGCATCGAGCCCGTGCTCTCGGAGAAGGACGCCAAGGCCCCCACGCTCGACGAGGCGCTCAGGGCCGGGCTGCTGCCCGACCACGCCGCCTGCCAGGAGTTCTACGCCACGCTGCACTGACGGCTCCTCGACAGGACGGGCCAGGCCGCGTGCAGCGCGGCGCGCCAGTGCCGGATCGGCTCCCCCCGGGTGTGCGCCAGCACGCTGTTGGCCGGGCGCCGGGCCGGGCGGGGGAAGGCCGAGGTCGGCACCGGGCGCACCCGCTCCGGGTCCTGGCCCAGCAGCGTGAAGATCTCCCTGGCGAACCCGCACCAGGTCGTCTCCCCCGCGCTCGTGCCGTGGTAGACGCCCGGCGGCAGGTCCGACTGCGCCAGCCGGACGAGGTAGTCGGCCAGGTCGGCCGTCCAGGTGGGCTGGCCGTGCTGGTCGTCCACCACGTCCAGGATGGGCCGCTCCCCGGCCAGCCTGATCATGGTGGTGGCGAAGTTCGCGCCGTGGGCGCCGTACAGCCAGGCGGTGCGCACCACGTAGTGGCCGAGCTCCAGCACCGCCCGCTCGCCCGCCAGCTTGGTCCTGCCGTAGGCGTTCACCGGCCCCGTCGGCGCGTCCTCGGTGTACGGCGGGCCCGCCGCCCCGTCGAAGACGTAGTCGGTGGACACGTGCACGAGCCGGGCGCCGATCCGGTCGCACGCCTCGGCCAGCCAGCGGGCGGCGTCCCCGTTGACCGCCAGCGCCTCGGCCTCGTGCGTCTCGGCGTCGTCCACCGCGGTCCAGGCCGCGCAGTTCAGCACGGCCCTGGGCCGGTAGGCGGAGACGAAGTCGTGCACCGCCCGCCTGTCACGCACGTCCAGGTCGGCCCGGCCGAGCGCGAGCACCGGCTCGCCCGTCAGCGCGGTCCTGCAGAGGACGTCGGCGGCCAGCATTCCGCCCGCCCCCGTGATGAGCCACCTCATGCGGCCTCCCGGCCTGATCGGGCGATCCCCTGTCCCATCGCCGAGCTCCGCTCGGAGAAGACCGCGATCGAGTCCTCGCTACGCTGCGGATCCATCGCGGCCCCACCAGTCGCGGTGCGCGGCATACCAGCGGACGGTGTCCTTCAGCCCCTGCTCGAACGGGATCTCAGGGCGGTAGCCCAGCGCCCGCAGCTTGGAGTCGTCCAGCGAGTACCTGCGGTCGTGGCCCTTGCGGTCGGCCACGTACGCGACCATGTCCCAGCCCTTGCCGCAGGCTTCGAGCAGGCGCGCGGTGAGCTCCTTGTTGGTCAGCTCGGCCGTGCCCGCGATGTGGTAGATCTCGCCCGGCTCGCCCTTCTCGGCGACCAGGCGGATGCCCGCGCAGTGGTCCTCGACGTGGATCCAGTCCCGCACGTTGCCGCCGTCGCCGTACAGCGGCACCTTCCTGCCGCGCAGCAGGTTCGTGACGAACAGCGGGATGAGCTTCTCGGGGTACTGCCTGGGCCCGTAGTTGTTGCCGCAGCGGGTGATCGACACGTTCAGCCCGTACGTGATCGCGTACGCGCGGGCGATCAGGTCCCCGCTCGCCTTCGACGCCGCGTACGGCGACCGGGGCCGCACCGGCGCGGCCTCGTCCCAGGAGCCGATGTCGATCGAGCCGTACACCTCGTCGGTCGAGACCTGCACCACCTTCGGCACCCCGGCCTCCAGGCACGCCTGCAGCAGCGTCTGGGTGCCGAGCGCGTTGGTGCGCATGAACTCGGCGGCGCCCTCGATCGACCGGTCCACGTGCGACTCGGCGGCGAAGTTGACCACGAGGTCGTGGCCGGGGACGACCCGCGCGAGCAGCTCGGCGTCGCAGATGTCCCCGTGCACGAACTCGTGCCGCACCCCGTCGAGGTTGGCGCGGTTGCCGGCGTACGTCAGCTTGTCCAGCACCGTGACGGCCGCGCCGGACCCGGGCGCATCAGAAGTCGACTCGTGGAGGTTCCGGACGAAGTGGGAGCCGATGAATCCCGCGCCACCGGTGACCAGAATTCTTGTCATGAACTGATCTGTACCTTGCTGTGATCGCCCAGTACGAGACGGTGGGCTTTGGGCGTGTTGGGCGCCGGGGTGACCTCGACGTCGTGGCCGATCAGCGACGACTCGATGCGGCCCACCCCGGCGATGGAGGCGCGGGGCAGCACGATCGAGTACTCGATCTCGCTGCCGTTGACGGCGCAGGAGGCGCCGATGGAGGTGTACGGGCCGACGTAGCTGTCCTGGATGCGGGCGCCGGCGCCGATGATCGCCGGGCCGACCACGCGCGAGCGCTCGACCACCGCGCCCGGCTCGATCGCGACCCGGCCGATGAGCTCGCTGGCGGCGTCCACCCGCCCGTCGATCCTGGGCTCGACCGACTCCAGCACGAGCCGGTTGACCTCCAGCATGTCGGTGACGTTGCCGGTGTCCTTCCAGTAGCCGGAGATCACCGAGGACTCGACGCGCTCCCCCGCCTCGATCAGCCACTGGATCGCGTCGGTGATCTCCAGCTCGCCCCGCCACGACGGCTTGAGCTCCGCCACCGCCGCGTGGACGGCCGGGCTGAACAGGTAGACGCCGACCAGCGCCAGATCGCTCTTGGGCCGCTCGGGCTTCTCCTCCAGGCCGATCACGCGCCCCTCGGTGTCCAGCTCGGCCACCCCGAACTGGCGCGGGTCGCCGACCTTGGTCAGCATGATCTGCGCGGCGGGGCGTTCCCTGGCGAACCGGTCGACCAGGTCGTTGATGCCGCCCACGACGAAGTTGTCGCCGAGGTACATGACGAAGTCGTCGTCGCCCAGGTAGTCGCGGGCGATCAGCACGCCGTGGGCCAGCCCGAGCGGGGCCTCCTGCCGCAGGTACGTCACCTGCAGCCCGAACGCCGAGCCGTCGCCCACGGCCGCCTCGATCTCCGCGTGCGTGTCCCCGACCACCAGGCCGAGCTCCTGGATCCCGGACTCCGCGATGGCCTCCAGGCCGTAGAACAGGACCGGCTTGTTGGCGACGGGGACCAGTTGCTTGGCCGACGTGTGCGTGATGGGGCGTAGCCGGGTGCCCGACCCCCCGGCGAGCACGAGTGCTTTCACCGCTAGTAAGCCCCTTCTCCACGGGTGACGACGGACCAGGTCTTCCACAGGATCTGCAGGTCGAGGATGAGCGACCAGTTCTCCACGTAGCGCAGGTCGAGGCGTACGGACTCCTCCCACGTCAGGTCGGAACGCCCGCTGACCTGCCACAGCCCGGTGATGCCCGGCTTGACCACGAGGCGGCGCCGGACGTCGGTGCCGTACTCGGCGACCTCCTCCGGCAGCGGCGGGCGCGGGCCGACGAGCGACATCTCGCCGCGCAGGACGTTCAGCAGCTGGGGCAGCTCGTCGAGGGAGTATTTCCGGAGGAAAGCGCCTGCCCTGGTGATCCTTGGATCGTTCCTAATCTTGAAGAGCACTCCGTCGAACTCGTTCGCTTCGAGCAACGCGCCCTTGAGCCGCTCCGCATCGACCACCATGGTCCTGAATTTCACCAGACGGAACTCCTTGCCGCCCTTGCCGACCCTGGTCTGGTAGAAGAGCGCGGGGCCGGGGCTGGTCAGGCGGATGACCAGCGCGATCGCCAGCAGCGGCAGCGCGAGCACCAGCAGCGCGACCCCCGCCACCAGGCGGTCGAAGACGGTCTTCACGAACTGCCGCATCCCGCCGAACTCGGGATGCTCCACGTGCAGGAGCGGCATGCCCGCGACCGGCCTGATGCTGATCCGCGGCCCGGCCACGTCGAGGAGCGCGGGCGCCACGAACAGGTCCGTGCGCGCGGTCTCCAGGCTCCACGCCAGCCGGCGCAGCGCGGCGCCGTCCAGCTCCGGGCAGGCCAGCACGGCCACGGCGTCGACCTGCTCCCGCTGGACGACAGTGGCCACGTCGCCGAAGTCGCCGAGCACCGGGATGCCGTCGAGGTCCACGTCCATGGCGTTGCCCGGCAGGCAGGCTCCCACCACCTGCATCCCGTGGTACGGCTGGCGCCTGAACTGCATCACCAGGTCGAGGATCGACTCCCGGTGCCCTACCGCGATCACCTGGCGCATGTAGTCGCCCACCGCTCTGCGCCGGTGCAGCCGCTTGCGCATCCGGTAGCGGTAGTAGAGCGTCGCGAGCAGGGCCAGCGGCA
Organism: Nonomuraea thailandensis; assembly: GCF_024172165.1. Taxonomy (GTDB): domain Bacteria; phylum Actinomycetota; class Actinomycetes; order Streptosporangiales; family Streptosporangiaceae; genus Nonomuraea; species Nonomuraea thailandensis. Next base: position 9,618,116 of record NZ_JAMZEB010000002.1, read on the forward strand.
ACATCGCCATCACGAAGCTGCGCGCGATGGCGGTCTGCGTGGCGTAGGCCATGATGGCGACGGCCGCCATCAGCCCGATGCCGCCGTTCAGTACGGCCTTGAACTCCTCCGTTCCCTCGCCGTTGGCGCGCTGGCGGTACGCGCCGCCCATCCACAGCGCGATGGGCCAGGCGATGACCAGGCCGAATCCCAGCAGGAACTCGACCGTCGGAATGTACGCGCCGGCGATCAGCCGGATGCCCAGCACGCACACGCACGCGAGCAGCGCGCACGCCGTGTCACCCGATAACAGGAGCCGTAAGTACGCACGCGTCCAGATGCTCGACGCGCGGCGCGGTACGGCCTCGAGGAGCACGACAGCGGACTCCCCAGTCCCCACCCTCATAGCACCACCCTGACAACTCTGTGCACCGCGATAACTTGACGTTCCTTGAACCACATGGGTTGACAAGTCCCACGCACAATCAAGGGCGGCGGCCCCCACTAAAGAGTAAAGATCGATTCCGGCATGAGGAATACCGGCAAATGTCCACATTCGGACGATTGCCAGGGCCTGCGGGGGCTTGACGGAACGGTCCACAAGTGGCAGCAGTTGACAAGGGAAATGCCAGATTTACTGCGATATTTCTGCAGGTTGCCGATTTATGAAGGGCTAGTCGTACTCCAGGTCCGGCAGCGCCGACGGCGGGTCGGGGCTGCGCCAGACCACCACGACGCCGTCGTGCGCGGAGTCGGCGGCCAGGGTCAGCCGGTCGAGGTCGAAATCCGGGAGGTAACGCAACCGGGCGAGAAACGTCGCGTCCGTGGCGGAGCGGGGCACGACGCAGCCCTCTCCGTCGCGGTCGAGAAGGATATAGAGGACGTCTTCCCCTGATTCCGTGACAACACGGACCTCCACCACGTCCTCCCAGGCGAGGGCCTCGACGCTACCGTCCGCATAGTGACGAGTGACGCCCTCTTCCGTGACATACACGTAGGAGTCCGGCATCGGGTTGCCGTGCATGGCCGCGATTCTTGCGAGTTACGGGGCAGTCCCGCAAGGGTTCGCACTCAAAGGTGCCGATGTACTCGGCCGTCGCCGCCCCACGAGTGGCTGAGATGCGCGGCGACGGCCGCCCGCGCGGCCTCCTCCGGGCCGTTCGCGATGGCGTCGAGCAGCTCGCGATGCTCGGCGACCAGCACGTCCCTGTCCTCGTAGACCTCGCGCAGCCGCACCAGCCCGAGCCGGGTCTCGGCGGCCAGCACGCCGTAGAGCCGCTCCAGCCGCGGGCTGCCGACGGCCTCGATGAGCGCCTGGTGCAGGGCCATGTGCTCGGCCACGGCCTCCGACCAGGGCGCGTCCGCGGGCAGGGCGGCCATCCGGTGCAGCGCCGCCTCCGCACCCGGCACCGTCCTGCCGGCCACGGCCCGCGCCATGAGGTCCTCCAGGGGGCGGCGGACGTACATGAGATCTTCGAGGTCCGAAAGCGTCACTTCCGGGACATAGGCACTGCGGTTGCGCTCGCGTCTGAGCAGCCCCTCGTGGACCAGGCTCGCCAGCGCCTCCCGCACGGTCGGCCTGGCGACGCCGTACGAGGCGGCGATCTCCTGCTCGGGCAGCGCGGTGCCGGGCGGGATCTCGCCGGACAACACCCTGCTGCGCAGGGCGTCGGCGAGCGCACCGACGGTGGAGACGGGTCTGAGCGGCAACGTCACGGCTGCGACTCTAGCTCCCTTTCCGGCATACGCTCCCTTTCTCGCGTCCTTTCCGGTACGGCCACCGCCGCCAGGCTCAGCCCCAGCAGCACGAGCCCGGCGATCGAGACCGGGGCCAGCCGCTCGCCCAGCACCACCAGCCCGAGCAGCGCGGCCACGGCCGGCTCGGCCAGCGACAGCGTGGCGGCCGTGGCCACGGGCGTGGTGCGCAGGCCCCGGCCGTACAGGAAGTAGGACAGGGCCGTGGTGCCGAGCCCGAGGTAGAGCACGGCGAGCAGCGCCCGCGGCTCGCCCATCCAGGCGACGCCGCTGACCGCGAGCACCGGCACCATGATCAGCGCGGCGCCGCCGAACATCACCCCCATCACCGCGTTCGACTGGCCGCCCTGGCCGATCGCCCGGGCCGCCATGACGGCGTAGAAGGCGTACAGCAGCCCGCCCAGCAGCGCGAGCGCGATGCCGGAGACCACCTGCGCGCCCGCGTCGGCGCCGCCGCCCACGATCAGCGCCGCGCATCCGCAGATGGCCGCCGCGGTGGCCGCGCTCCACCGCCTCGTCGGCCTGCGCCCGTGCAGCACCCAGGACAGCAGCCCGGTGAACACCGGCCCGCTGCCGATCGCGACCACCGTGCCGATGGCCACCCCGGTACGGCTGACGGCCGCGAAGAAGCAGAGCTGGTACGCGGCCACCGCCACGGCCCCCAGCAACAGCCCCGGCCTGACGGCCTTCCACAGCCCGGCCCCGGCCACGAGCGCCAGCGCGGCGCCTCCGATCACGAGCCGGGCGGCGGCCAGCGCCACCGAGTCGGCGGACACCAGCAGCCCGGCCGTGCCCGCGGTCCCCCAGAGCACGGAGGCACCCACGACGGCAAGCGGTCCATTCCTCATGGACCCATTGTCAGACAACCAGACAGCATTCGTCTAGTTGTCAGACAATTCTTCCAGCAATTGCCCGATGAGCCGCTCCGCCGGCGCCGCCACCTCCCCCGCGTAGTCGTCGAACGCGGCCAGCCCTTCCTCGATGTCCGGCACGCTCTTGCGGGGCAGCTCCAGCAGCGTCTCCGCCTCGGCCTGGATGCCGCCCTCCACGTGAAATGCCTTGCCGGACGCGGCGATGGAGACCTCGAACCTGACCTCGCGGCCGTCGGGCAGCACGAAGGTGGTGCCGACGCGGGCGCCTGCCGGCGGGAAGAAATAGGAGAACTGCTCGCTTCTCACGAACGGATGGCGTAACTCGGCGAGAATCTCCGACGCCCGGCTCAGAGCTTCCAACAGCCCGGCCGCGGCCAGACTCTCGCTGTCCACCCGCCACAGCGTAGTTCAGCCCGCACGCGCGACGCCAGGCGACCGGCCCTCGCCGACCGACAGCGCGGCCCGATCAGTCGGTGGCCAGGCGGGCGTGCCGCTCCACGTCGTACCGGACGCCCTCGTAGCAGAGCTTGCCCCGCTCGATGCCCTCCGGCAGGAACCCGGCCTTCGTGGCGACCCGGCACGAGGCCGGATTGTTCGTGCGGTGCCCCAGCTCCAGCCGGTAGAGCCCGCGCTCGTCGAACGCCCACCGCGCCACCAGCTCGGTGGCCGCCACCGCGACCCCCTTCCCCCTGGCCTCGGGCACGACCCAGTAGGACACCCAGCCGTTGCCATGGGAGTCGAGCTTGGTCACGGCCACGTTCCCGACGACCCGCTCGCCCTCGACCACGGCGAAGGCGTGCCCCACCCCTTCCCAGGAGGCGATCCAGCCCGAGGCGTCCTTGAGCGTGACGACGGGCCAGGGAGCCTGGCGGCGCAGGTCGGGAGCTTGGAAGGCACGCAGCACGACGGGCGCGTCGGCCTCGCGCCACTCCCGCAGCCGCACGTTCACAGGGGTCACAATGTCGGAGATTACCCGGATTGCACCTTCTTCCCGATCGGATGGGTCGCCTCGAAGTCGTCCACGAGCTGCTTGGGTGCGGTCAGGCACCACGCCTCGGCCATCAGCTCGAACAGCTCCTCCGCGTCGATCCTGTCGAGGTGGACCACCACCCAACCGAACCGCCCGGCCGTGAACTGCACCTCGAACACCTCGGGCCGCTCGCTGACCAGCGCGATCTGCTCCTCGATCGTCGCCTTCAGCCCGACCGTCTCGGTCGCCTCCCACAGGTAGCCGAACCCCTTGTCGTGCACCTTGAGGCCGACCCACTCGCCGCCGTGACTCATCCGCACGTCGGGCAGCTCGTCCAGCAGTTTCAGGAACTCATCGACGGTGACACCCATGCCGCCTGTGTACCAGAACCCGCCGACACTTCCGAGCGTCTTGAGCGATCGCTCAAACACTCTTATAGTCGCCTTAAGCGATCGCTCAAATCTCACGATGAGGGGTCATGCGGCTGTACATCGAGATCCTGATCAGGGCCGACCTGGAGGCGCTGTGGCAGGCCACCCAGGATCCGGCCCGGCACGAGCGCTGGGACCTGCGCTTCGGCAGCATCAAGCGCCTGTCCGAGCGCAGGTTCCGCTACTCGACCCTCGGCATCACTGGCGTCGGCGTGCACACGGGCGACCGGCACGCCTCCGACGGCACCTGCACCTCGGCACTCCGCTTCGGCTCGGACCACCCGCTCTCCCCGATCCGCGCGGGCTCCGGCTACTGGCGCTACCTGCCCACCCCGGCCGGGATCCGCTTCCTCACCTCCTACGACTACCGCCCGCACGTCCTGCCGCCCCGGCTCATGTGGTGGGCCACCGCCTGGTCGTTCGACCGGCTGCGCCTGTGGCTGGAGACCGGTAGATCGCCCGTGCGCACCCTCCTCCAGGCCCTGGCGGAAGCGGCGACCAGAACGGCCGCCGTCGGCCTGGCCGCCTGGCTGCTCGGGCCCCTGCCCGCACTGGCCGCGGCGGCGCTCGCCGTCGCCGTCCCGCCCCTGCCGGGCACCCCAGCGGCCCGCCGCTGCCTACGCCGTCCCATCGAGCATCCACGGGAGCGACCATGCCCTCGATCTTCCAGCGCGCGCTCGGCCCCGACTTCGCCCGCCTCCACCCCCAGCTCCAGCGCCGCTTCGGCGTCGGGCTCGACAGCGGCGAGGCCTGCATAGGCGAGGGGGTCATGCGCCGCGTCTGGAACGCCGGCCCCGCCGTCCGCCCGTTCCTGACGCTCGGCGGCCTCAGGAACATCCTCATCAAGGACACCGGCCGCGACGTCCCGTTCCGGATCGAGAACTACCCGTACACCGACTCGCACGGCCGCGAGACCGTCACCTTCGTGCGCACCTTCCCCCTCAGCCGCTTCGACGCGACCATGATCTACGACGAGGCCGGCGCCCGCGTCGTCGACTACCTGGGCACCCACCAGCACATCGCCACCCCGCTCGCCCTGTCGGTGGACGAGCGCGGCGGCCTGGTCATCCGCTCGGGCCCGCAACGCCTCCTGGAGGGCCCGCTCGCCGTCCGCATCCCGGCCGCCGCCACCGGCACCGCCCTGGTCACCGAGCATTACGACGACCGCGCCGGGCGCTTCAGGATCGCGGTCACCGTGTCGAACCCGCTGCTCGGCCGGATCTTCGGCTACTGGGGCAGCTTCACCGCCTCGTACGTGGACGTCGCGGCGCACGGCGTTCCCGCTAGCGTGAGGCCCAGGCGGGAGGTGGCCCGCCTGTGAACGCTCGAGGGAGCCCGGTGGCCGACACACGTACGAAGCTGCTCGACGCGGCGCTCGAAACGCTCAAGAAGCAGGGGATGGCCGGCGCCTCCGCCCGTACGATCGCCGCGACCGCGGGCGTCAACCAGGCTCTCGTCTTCTACCACTTCGGCAGCGTCGACCAGCTCCTGGCCGCCGCCTGCGAGCACGGCGCCCAGCAGCGCATCCCCCTCTACCGCGACCGCTTCGCCGCCGTGACCTCGCTGCGCGAGCTGCTCGACCTCGGCCGCGAGCTGCACGCGCAGGAGCGCGCGGAAGGCAGCGTCGCGGCGCTGGCCCAGCTCCTGGCGGGCAGCCAGACCGACGAGAAGCTGGCCGCGGCGGTCGTGAAGGGGCTCGAACTGTGGATGGCCGAGGTGGAGCAGGCGCTGGGCCGGGTGCTGGCGAGCTCGCCCCTGGCGGAGTTCGTGGACGTGACCGGGCTGGCCAAGGCGACGGCGGCGGCGTTCGTGGGGCTGGAGCTCTACGAGGGCGTCGACGCCGACGGCGCGGCCCAGGCGCTGGACGCCCTGGAGGAGCTGGCCGCGCTGGTGACGGTCCTGGACGACCTGGGGCCGGTGCTGCGCAGGACCGTGCGGGCCAGGCTCACTCGTAGTATCGGACCTCGATCACGTTCCCGTCCGGGTCGGGAAAGAACATAGTCTCGGGCGCGATGCCCTGGGCGCCGAACGAGTTCGCGCCGCCGCCGGTGATCTCCACGCCGTGCTGCTTCAGCCGCACCTGCAGCGCGTCGTAGTCGTCCTTGCCGACCGCCAGGCAGAAGTGGTTGATCGGGTGCCCGGCGCTGCCCTTCACGCCGGTGCCCTCGTCCACGCCGCGCATCGCCTCGTACGCCATCAGGTCGAGGATGGTCTCGGGCGCGATCCGCACGCTGGGGAACGGCGCCATCCCGTCGCGGAACTCCTCGGCCCGGACCCCGGGCAGGCCGATCACCTGCTCGTAGAAGTCCAGGGACGCGCGGGGGTCGGAGACCCAGCAGACGAGATGGTCAAGGCGTGCATGCATACAACACCGTCCTTCGCGTTCCCTCCAATATCTGATGGCCGAATCCCTGTTGTCCACCTAATGCCTCATCGCCCGGCAAATAGCCACCTGACGGAAAGGGCCGGTTCATGCGGCGTCCTGCGCGGCGTCCGGATGAACACCTCCACCGCCTCCCCTCCCATCCCACCGCACCAGCAACCAGCCACCAGCCGCCGACCGCCAACCGCCGACCGCCGACCGCCGACCGCCGACCGCCGACCGCCGACCGCGGGGTAACGCCCGCACGAGCTGAGCACGTGCCCGCCGAGCTCGGCGGGCTGTCCGTGGGGGGTGCCGCAGCACCGCGCCCAGCTCCCTGATCCGCCCGGTCGCGAACCCGTGCGCCTCGCTGATCCCGTGCGCCTCGCCGATCCCTGCGCCTCGCTGGTGCCGTGCGCCCGCTCCAGCCGGGTGAGCGCGGCGCGGAGGGGCGGATGGTCGCGGGCAGGCTCGAACGCCGGCCCGTCCGTCGCCTGCGGTGTCTCAGGAACGTACCCGAATCCGTGGACGGTTCGTGATCGCCATCGCGGGCGACCTTACTGAACCACCTTCGGATCGTCCGGAGATCCAGTGGACAGCCCGCCAGTGCTCCACCGGACCTTCGCATCGCCAGGAGGCCCGGTGGAGCCCCGCTGGAGACCCGCTGGAGACCCGGCAGAGACCCGGTGGAGCCCCGTCAGGAGTCCGCCGGACCCGCCAGCTTCGCCAGCGCCCGCAGCCCTTCCAGGACCTCGGCCGCGCTGGGCGCGTTCTCCGGATTGCCCAGACTCTGGATCATCACCCCGGACATCAACGCCGTCTGCACCATCCCGAGAGTGCGAGCGGACCGCTCGGACACGCTCTCTTCCGGCACGCTCTCCAGGATCGCGCCCATGCCACGCCAGCCCTCCGCCATGCCCTCGGCCACCCTGGAGCGCAGCTCGGGCTGCCGCCGCCCCTGCAGGAACAGCTCCACCGTGGCCAGCCACAGGTCCGGATGCTCGGCGAACTGCCGCACGAGCCCTTCCCACATGCGCTCGTACGCGCGGACCGCGTCGTCGCCCGCCTCAGGGGCCAGCGCGCGACCGAGGCTGTCGCCCCACTCGTCCAGCAGGCCGAACAGCGCCTGAGTGAGCAGCGCCTCCCGCGAGCCGTAGTGGTAGCCGATCGCCGCCGTGCTCACGCCGGCCGCGGCGGCGATGTCGCGGACGCTGGTGCGGTCGTATCCCTGCTCGCGCAGGCAGCGCTTGGCGCCCGCGAGCAGGTCTTCACGGTTTCCCATGGGCTACACCGTACCAACAGATTAGCACGAACGTTTGATGCATTCGTTTTGCGCGTTCGTTTTGCGCGATCGTGCAAATGTGGGCTAGGGTTCTGCCATCGCTTGATCGACAGGGAGAACGACCATGAAGAAGCAGATGATCGCGTCGGCGGGCCTCGGCCTGGCACTGCTCACCCCGTACGGCACCCCAGCCGCCGCCTCCTCGGGCCCCGGCTCCTCCGCGTCCTCGGGCCCCGGCTCCTACGCCTCCGCCTCGTCGGCCTCCGGCTCCGCAGCTGCCTCGGCCTCGGCCGTCGTGAGGACCGCCGACGGCGCCGTCCGCGGCACCACCGGCCCGCAGGTGCGCACCTTCCAGGGCATCCCGTACGCCACCGCCGCCCGCTTCGCCGCCCCGGCCCCCATCGCCGCGTGGAAGGGCACCCGAGACGCCACCAAGCCCGGCAACGTGTGCGCCCAACCGGTCGGCTACCCCATCGGCAAGCCCAGCACCGACGAGAACTGCCTCAACCTCAACGTCACCACCCCCGCGGGCAAGCGCGGCAAGCTACCGGTCATCGTGTGGATCCACGGCGGCAGCCTGATGTACGGCATGGGCGACCTGTACCGGGCAGACCGGCTGGCGGCCGGCGGCGCCGTCGTGGTGTCCATGAACTACCGCCTGGGCGTCACCAGCTTCCTGACCCACCCGTCGCTGCCGGACTCCGGCGGCCTGGCCCTGGACGACCAGCGCGCGGCACTGCGCTGGGTGCGCAAGAACATCGCGGCGTTCGGCGGCGACCCCCGCAAGGTGACGATCATGGGCCAGTCCGGCGGCGGCTTCGCCGTCTGCGGCCACCTCGCCTCCCCCGCCTCCGCGGGCCTGTTCCAGCGGGCGATCATCCAGAGCGCACCCTGCGGGGAAGCCTCACGCACCGAGGCCGAGGCGCTGGCGGAGAGCACGGAGGTCATCGAGAAGGCCGGCTGCGCCGACGCCCCCGACGTGGCGAGCTGCCTGCGCGAGCTCCCCATGGCCAAGCTCCTGGACGCCTACGGCACCGAGCGGGAGCCGCGCCCGTACAGCGGCACGCCCTCCTTGCCGCTCCCCGTCGACCAGGCCCTGCGCACGGGCCGCTTCAACCGTGTCCCCGTCCTCGTCGGCGTCAATCACGACGAGGAGAACGGCATGATCCTCGGCCTGGAGCTGGCCACCGGCAAGCCCATGGCCGCCGCGGCCTACCGGCCCGCCGTCGAGCAGGCGTACGGCGGGAACGCCGCCGCCGTGCTGCGGCGCTACCCCCTGGGCAAGTCGGCGGGCAGGACCCTGGCGACGCTCAAGACCGACTCGACCTGGTCGGCGCCGACCCTCGACACCGCCCGCGCCCTGTCCCGCTGGACCTCCACGCGCATGTTCGAGTTCGCCGAGCAGCGGACTCCCTGGTACGCGGGCTACCCGAAGCCGAGCTTCCCCGCCGCCGCCCAGCACATGGCCGAACTGCCCTACCTGTTCGACCTGGCCCTGTTCGAGAAGCTGTCGCCCCAGCAGACCCGCCTCGCCGACCGCCTGATCGCCACCTGGACGCGCTTCGCCCGCACCGGCGACCCCAACGGTGACGGCGAGCAGAGCTGGGCCGTTCTGCGGGATGATCGTGGTGAGGCGGGGTGGCATGTGCAGTCGCTGACGAGTGGGACCTGGAAGCGCGCCGACTTCGTCGAGGACCACCAGTACCGCTTCTGGAGCACCGTCAAGAAGTGACACCGCAGCACACGTACGGGGACGGTGCCGCATGTACGGGGACGGTGCCGCACCCAAGAGACAGCGGCGCCCGCATCAACCACCCAGGTCATCACACCGATCGGCGAGCCTCGCGCCAGGTGTCCCATTTCAGCTCGGCCGGCAACTCACCCTCCTCAGCATCCGGATCGAATCCTGTGGCGCGTACCTCCTCCTCCCACTCCTCATCGAGCCGCTGCGGTAACCGCGCCCCGCACCACGGGCAGTGCCGGATGGCGATGAAGCTGCTTCCCCCGTCATGGATCGGCAGCCCGTAGCCCCGGTACTCGGCGAGGAAGGTCACCACCGCATCCGGGCAGTCGAAGGGCTCCGGATGCAGGTCGCACGCATGCTCCAGACGCGTCGCCATCTCCGCGCAGCAATGCTCCACCCAGGCCGTCCCTTCCCTGACGCAGTCGCCCGCGCCCATACAGTCCCAGAAATTCGTGCCGCCGGCGTGTAGAAGACGTCCGGGCGGCTCCGACCTCATGGTGAAGGCGGCGCCAGACAGGCGCCCGAACAGCAGGAGGCAGTGAGATGAGCAAGGTCACGTGCGACATGGCGATGTCCGTCGACGGCTTCGTGGCAGGGCTGCACCAGAGCTTGGAAGAGCCGTTCGGCGAGGGTGTGGGCGACCGCCTGCACCAGTGGATGTTCGAGGAGGCCGAGCAGCACGCAGCGGTGCTCGAGAGCATCACGGCGGCCGGCGCGTTCATCATGGGCCGCAACATGTTCAGCCCCGGCCGCGGCGCCTGGGACCTGAACTGGACCGGCTGGTGGGGCGAGGAGCCGCCGTACCACGCGCCGGTCTTCGTCCTCACGCACCACCCGCGCGAGCCGTTGCCGAAGAAGGGCGGCACGACGTTCATGTTCGTCACCGACGGGATCGAGTCGGCGCTGGCCCAGGCCCGCGAGGCCGCGGGCGACCGCGACATCGCCATCGCGGGCGGCGCCGCGACGGTGAACCAGTACCTGGCGGCGGGCCACATCGACGAGTTGCGCCTGCACGTCGCCCCCGTCATCCTCGGCAGAGGCGAACGCCTGCTCCACAACGTCGGCGACATCACCCTCGAACCCCTCGGCGCCCCCTCCGGCACCCGCCTCGTCACCCACCTGACCTACCGGGTGATCCGGTGACACCGACCTACCGGGTGATCCGATGACGCCGAAGCCCGCAGGGCGTACTCAAGGTCGGAGCCTCCACCCGCCCCGCATCGCTCGACGTGCCGCCAGGGCGGGGCGGTGGCGCCGAAGCCCGCGGACCTGCCTGAGGTGCCCGCGGACCTGCCTGAGGCCCGGGCCCTTCCCCTCCCGCCCGGCACTTCCGCCCACTCCCTCTCCGGCGCGATGTCCGCGCCGGATCCCGCATCACCGACGATCGCTCCGGGAAGGGCTGCTCACGAGCCCGGCCTCGAATGCCGCGATCACGAGCTGCGCCCGATCACGAGCCTCCAGTTTGGCCAGGAGATGACCGATGTGCGTCTTCACCGTGCCGACGGTGAGGTGAAGGTGCTCGGCGATGTCACGGTTGGACAGCCCCGTGGCAACGAGCGTGAGCACCTCGCGCTCGCGGGGAGTGACCCCGTCGAGGGAGCGCGGCGCGGGAACCTGTGCGGCACGCTGCAGGAACTCCGTGATGAGCCGGCGCGTGACGGTCGGCGCGAGCAGGGCTTCCCCACCGGCCACCACCCGGATCGCGCTCAGGAGCTCGGCCGCCGTGGTGTTCTTGATGAGGAAGCCGCTCGCACCGGCCCGCAGCGCGGCGTACACGTACTCGTCCAGGTCGAAGGTGGTGAGGATCAGCACGCGAGTGCCGGAGCTCTGCGGGGAGCCGCAGATGTGCCTGGTCGCTTCGATCCCGTCCATCTCCGGCATGCGCACGTCCATGAGCACGACGTCGGGACGTAACCGGCCGGCCAGCCGCACCGCCTCGCCGCCTGTGCCCGCCTCGCCCACGGTCACCATCCCGGGCGTGCTGTCGATGAGCATCTTGAAGCTGTCGCGCAACAGCACCTGATCTTCAGCGAGCAGGACCTTGATGGACGAGCCCGCCCCCTCCTGTGCCTCCAAGCGACCTACTCCCTCACCACGTCAAGGCTCACGCCACCACCCCGTCCGGGCCGAACAGATCATGCCACCCGACCCCGTGCCGACCGCCCCCAGCCTCCCCGGACACGACCACGCCGGCTGTGCGGCCGCCGGGGTCATGCCGCGGCACCCACCGGACCGTAGGGCAGGCGTGCCACCACGTGGAACCCGCCGTCGGTGTGAGGCCCGGCGCTGAGCGTGCCGCCGAACATCACCGCCCGTTCACGCATCCCGACCAGACCGTGCCCGCCCGGGACCGCCGACCGTGCTTCGCGTGGCGTCCGTGGGCCGCCGTCGCGGACCTCGATCACCGCTTGTCCGTTATCGAGCCGCACGGTGATCGAGCATCGGGTGGGCGCCGCGTGCTTGACGACGTTCGTCAGGGCCTCCTGGACGATCCGGTACGCCGACAGGGCCACCGCGGACGGCAACGCCGCGTCCGCGGGCACGCTCAGCTCCACCTCCACCCCCGCCGACGTGGCCTGATCCACCAGCCCGGACAGGTCGGCCAGGCCGGGCACCGGCGTCAGGGAGTCGTCCGGGTCGCCGTCGGATCGCAGCAGGCCGAGGACCCGGCGGATCTCGGTGAGCGTGCTCTGGCTCGTCTGCTCGATGACCGCCATCGCGGCACGCACCTCCTGGGGATGGAGGTCGGCCACGTGGTTGGCCACGGTGGCCTTGACGGCGATCACGCTCATGCTGTGCCCGATGATGTCGTGCAGCTCCCTGGCGATGCGCCTGCGCTCGTCGGCGACGGCGGCTTCGGCACGGTGGCGGGCCAGGCGGGCGACCAGGAACCGCTGGCGGCGGACCATCACGCCGATGCCCCACGCGGCGCTCATGAAGATGCCGATCGCGCTGCCCTCGACCGGAAGGTAGGGAGGCAACTCGGTGCGTTCGAGAGCGGGCGGCAGGGTCGGCAGCACCTGCGCGTAGAAGACCAGTACGGCGGCCGCCGCGGCGCACAGGCATCCGGCCAGGAGAGCCGCCGAGCGGCCGAGCGGAGCGGTGGAGGCGACCAGGTAGAGCGCGAGCGCCGCCGGGATGAACGACACCCAGATGGCACCGGCGGCCACGGCGCCCGCCGCGGTGGCCAGCACGGCCGCCGAGCCCGCGACGGCGAACATGGCCTGGGGCCATCGCCGCCGGAAGGCGACCGGCAGGCTCATGACCGCGGCCACCGGCCAGGCCGCCCACACCGGCAGCCACGAGGACGGCCCCGGCGGATCGACGAGCGCGTAGCCGAGGAACAGGGTCAGGGCCACCGCCGCACCGGCCTCGGCGACCGGCCGCCACACCATCCGCCGTGCTGGGCTCATCATGCGGAGAACGTATCGCGGGGGTGCCGGGCGGGGCATCTGACCAGGGTCGGAGATTTCGCGTCCACCCCTGGTCGTACCTGGGACTTCTCCCATCCCCGAGTATCCGACCGCACGTCAGGTCAACTCACCGCGAAACGGGCACCTTCCGCGGGATCGCCAGCCCGGCCAGCACCCCGACCACCGCGATCCCCGCCGCCGCGAGGAACGCCCCACGCAGTCCCTCGACCGTCGCCACCCGCAACGCCTCACCGGCCGGTCCCTCGCCCCCACGGCCGGCCACCGCCACCAGCACAGCCAGCCCCACCCCGCTCCCGGCCTGCAGGACCGTGGACGAGAGCCCGGACACCGCCCCCTGCTCATGCGCGGCCACCCCGGTAGAGGCAAGGATGAACATGGTGGTGAACGACAGCCCGGACCCCACCCCGAAGCCGACGGCCCCCACGAGCAGCCCGAGGTACGTACCGTCCACGGACAAACCGAAGGCCAGCACACCGGTGCCGGCCACCCCCACCAGCACGCTGAGGAGCAGCGTGCCCCGCAGCCCGATGCGCGGGATCAGCCGCTCGCCGACGAGGTTGCCCAGGGCGATCCCCAGCGTCGGCCCGAGAAAGGCCAGGCCCGACTGCATGGCGTCGTAGCCGAGCACGTCCTGGAAGTGCAGGGTGAGGAAGTACGGCACGCACTGCATGCTCATGCCGTACAGCAGGATGGCCCCGGCGGCGGCGCTGGTGTGCCGGTTGGCCAGCAGCCGCAACGGCATGAGCGGGCTACGGCTGCGCGCCTCGATCACCACGAACGCGACCAGCAGACCCACCGCCGCCACCAGCGGCACCAGCACTCCGGCGGAGCCCCACCCCCACTCGGCGCCACGCGAGATCGCGAACACCAGCCCGGTGACACCCGCGGTGCCGGTCAGCGCCCCGGGCAGGTCGAACCCGCCCGCACGACGCTCCCCGTCCGGCGCGAGCACGCCGAACGCCGCCACAACGGCGACCACGGCCAGCGGCACGTTCACGAAGAACACCGCCTCCCACCCGAACGCCCCGGTCAGCACACCACCGAGCAGCGCCCCCACGCTCATCCCGCTGGCCCCGCACACCGCCCACACCGTCATCGCCCGATTCCGCGCCCGCCCTTCCTCGAACATGGTCACCACCAGCGAAAGAGTCGCCGGCATCAGCACCGCGCCCCCGAGCCCTTGCAGCGCCCGCGCACCGACCAACGCCCCGGGAGCACCGGCCAGCCCGCCGAGCAGCGACGCGACGCCGTACAGGATCATGCCCAGCACGAACATGCGCCGCCTGCCGAGCAGGTCCGACAGCCGCCCCCCGAGCAGCAGGAAGCCCCCGAACGGCACGGCGTACGCGCTGACCACCCACTGCAGGTCGGAGGAGGCGAACCCGACCTCCCGCCCGATCTCCGGCAGCGCGACGTAGACGATCGTGAAATCGAGGGCAGTGATCATGCTGCCCAGCCCCAGCAGGAAAAGAGGGATCATGGATCTCATGCCGGACAGCCTGCTGGCGGTCCCGAACCGCAGCCAGCCCCGCGTGTTGGCTAGTCAATTTTTGCCTAGGCTGGGCGGATGTGGATCGAAGCGCTGAGCTGAGTGAGTTCCTCAAGTCCCGGCGGGCCCGGCTGCGGCCCGAGGAGGTCGGCGTGCCGTACCGGAGCAACGGCACGCGACGGGTGCGCGGGCTGCGCCGCGAGGAGCTGGCGCTGCTCGCCGGCGTGAGCGTCACCCACTACACCCGCCTGGAGCAGGGACGCAGCCAGAACGTCTCGGCCGAGGTGCTGGACGCCATCGCCGACGTGCTGCGGCTCACCGGGGACGAGCGGGCGTACCTGCACGCGCTGGCCCACCCGGCGCACCGCTGCCGCGACTTCCCCCGGACGCCGGTACGGCCGGGGCTGCAACGGCTGCTCGACTCCCTCGTGCTCACCCCGGCCTTCGTCCTGGGCCGCCACGCCGACATCGTGGCCTGGAACAGGCTCGCCGCCGCCGTGTTCGCCGACTTCGCCGCGATCCCCGGCGACCGCAGGACGATCGCCCACCTGATCTTCCTGGACGCGGGCATCAGGCGCCTGCACGGCGAGCGCTGGCCGCGCCTGGCCAGGGAGCACGTGGCCCAGCTCCGCATCCTGGCCGCGCGCTACCCGCAGAACCCGCACGTCATGGCACATGTCGACGCCCTGCGCCAGGAGAGCCCCGAGTTCCGCGACCTGTGGCGGGAGCATCACGTGGCCGCCGCGACGCACCGCGACTACGTGCTCGACCATCCGATCGTGGGCGAGCTGCGGCTGTCGGCCGAGCTCGTCACCCTGCCGGGGGACCCCGAGCTGCAGGGCATGGACCTGTTCGCGGCCGAGGCGGGCTCGGAGTCGGAGGCCGGGCTGCGCCACCTGGCCGCCACGACCACGCTCGCGGCGTCGTCCCACGAGGGAATGCCGCACCCGCCCGCGCAGTTGGGGCCGTCATGACGACAATCGCCTTCATCGGCAGTGGACACATCGGCGGCACCGTCGCCCGGCTCTCCGTCGAAGCCGGTTACGACGTCGTGCTCAGCAACTCCCGCGGCCCCGAGACGCTCAAGGACCTGGTCGACGAGCTCGGCCCCAAGGCCCGCGCGGCGACCCCGGCGGAGGCGGCGGAGGCCGGCGACCTGGTCGTCGTCAGCATCCCGCTGCGGGCCTACCGCGACGTCCCGGTGGAGCCGCTGGCCGGCAAGCCGGTCATCGACACCAACAACTACTACTCGCAGCGGGACGGGGACTTCCCCCGGCTCGACGACGGTTCGCTCACGTCCAGCGAGCTGCTGCAGCAGCACCTCCCGGCGTCGAGGGTGGTCAAGGTCTTCAACAACATCTTCTTCGTGCACCTGAGGGCGCTGCCCCGCCCGAGCGGCGCTCCCGACCGCACCGCCCTGCCGATCGCGGGTGACGACGCCGCCGCGAAGGAGACGGTGACCGCGTTCCTGGACGCGATCGGGTACGACGCCGTCGACGCGGGCCCGCTGGCGCAGGGCTGGCGGTTCCAGCCCGGGACCCCGGTGTACGGCAACGCGTACGCGGGAGACGACCCGAACTTCGCCCAGTCACCGGGAGTGCCGGCCGGCACGGAGAAGATCCGTACCGCCCTGGACGCCGCCAGGCGCTGACACCGTCACCGGTAGGAACCGCCGGCGAGGTCCTCCAGGAGTGCGGGGCCGGTGGGCTTCCAGCCGAACAGCCGCCCGGCCCTGGACGAGTCCATCGGCGCGGACCTGGCCAGCACGGCGGCGAACGGCCCCATGGCCCGCACCGCCTGCTCCGCCGTGAGCGAGACGGCCCTGGCGCCGGTCAGCCCGGCCACCGCCTCGGCGATCCGCCGGAAGGGCGTGCGTTCTGCCGTGGCCGCGTTCACGACGGTCCCGGGGGACGGGCGTTCCAGGATGGCCAGGTAGAGCGCGGCGAGGTCGTCCACGTGCACCGACGACCACTCGTTGGCGCCGTCCCCGATGTAGGGCACGGTGCCGCTCTGCCTGCCGCCGGCGATGAGCCCCTGCAACAGGCCCGACCCGCCCCGGCCGTACACCAGGGCCGCCCGGATCACCGCGCCCGCCACGTGATCGGCGGCCAGCACCCGGCGCTCGCCCAGCACCTTGTACGGCTGCGGCGACTCATCCGGGTCGAGCGGTCGCCCCTCGTCCACGGCGACGCCCTCGCCGTCCGGGTAGACCAGGCCGGTGCTGGTGTAGACGAACGTGCCTCCGGCGTGCATCCCGTCCAGCATCGCGCGCAGCGCGCCGTCCTCCATCTCGCCCATCCCGGGATGGGCGTAGTCGACGGCCGCGTGCACCACGGCGTCGGCGCCGGCCGCCGCCGTACGCAGGGTCTGGAGGTCCTCCAGGCCACCGCGCACCGCCTTCGCCCCCAGCGCCTCGACGCGCTCGCGCGCGCTGTCGGAGCGGGCCAGCGCGGCGACATCGTGACCGGCCTCGACCAGGTGCTCGGCGACGACCCCGCCGACGTAGCCGCTCGCTCCGGTGATGAAGATCTGCATGGTTTCGTACGCCTTAGGTAGATGATCGGTACGACCTCACGCTCCCGCCATCGCCTCCGCACAACCAGGGACCATGAGTCCTTGGGTAACGCCCCACCTGCGGACATAGAGTCGCAACCATGGACAAGCACGCCCTGGGCGAATTCCTGCGCAACAAGCGCGAACGGGTCAGCCCCGCCGACGTGGGCCTGCCGCAGGGACGCCGCCGGCGTACACCGGGATTGCGGCGCGAGGAGGTCGCCCAGCTCGCGTACATCTCGGTCGACCACTACACCCGCCTGGAGCAGGCACGCGGACGCCACCCGTCACGGCGCGTGCTGGACGGCATCTCGCGCGCGCTGCGCCTGTCGTCCCAGGAGCGGGCGCGGCTGTTCCAGCTCGCGGGCGAGCGGGAGGAACGGGAGGCCGCCACCCCGGTACGCGAGGTGCAGCCGAGCATCCTGAACCTGATCGGCCGCCTGACCGACTCCCCCGCGATCGTCGTGGACCCCACCTGCCGGGTCCTGGCCTGGAACCCGCTGGCGGCGGCCGTGTTCGAGGACTTCTCCGACCTGGAGGGCCAGGAGCGCAACGTCATCCGCCGCTACTTCCTGAACCCCGACAAGGACCGGCCGCGTTACGGTGTGACGGACCCGGAACGGTTCGTCGTCACGGCGGTCAGCTACCTGCGCATGGCCGTCACCCGCTACCCCGACAACGCGGAGCTGCTCAGCCTGGTGGACGAGCTGCTGGCCGGCAGCGAGGACTTCGCCAGGATGTGGAACTCCCACGAGTTCCGCATCGACCGGCACCTGCGCCAGACGGTGCGCCACCCGGAGATCGGCCCGATCGAGCTGGAATTCGACATCCTCACCGTCCCCGAGCAGGAGCAACAGGTCATCATCTTCACCGCCGACCCCGGCTCCCCCGCCCACCGGGCGCTCCAGCTCCTGAAGGTCATCGGCGCTCAGCGAACCAACTCGCCCGCACCCGTGTCCAACCCATCATGATCAGCGCGACACTCTCCCTGCTCCTGGCCCTGTCTCCCGCGGCCGCCACCGAGATCCCGAAGAACTTCCTGCTGAGCGAACGCGACGCGCGCAGGAACCCGGGCCCCGTGCAGGCCGACGAGCAGGGCTACACGATCAGCGGCAAGCTGACCGTCCCGCTGGAGCTGAATCCGTGCCTGCACAAGCGCGCGACCGACCGCGACCGGCTGGCGGCCCGCACGATCACCCACTGGACCAGCGCCCCGAGCAACTCCTCCGAACAGCTCGTCCTCTACAGGAGCCCCCGCGCCGCCCACGCCGCACTGAACGGCCTGCGCGCCGACGTCAAGCGATGCGCGCGCAAGAGCGACCCGTCGGAGCCGCGACTCAAGATCCAGTGGCGGACGAGCGGGGCCAAGGCGGGGGACGAGGCCGTGGGCATGGGTTACGAGACCCGGCAGGGCGGCGGCGTGAACCAGACGATCACCGGCCTCGTCGCCCGCAGGGGCAGCGCTCTGATGATCTACACGACCAGCGAGGGCTTCCACGACCCCGGCCGGCTGACCGAGAACGCCAGGAAGATGGCCGTCAAGGTGTGCCGCTTGCCGGGCGTCTGCTGAAGGCACCGGTAGATCGTCATGCCGCTCAGGAAGGCGCGTCGTTGGAAAGGTTGATGCGAATCTCCGTGTTGCGGTATCCCGCCCGCCGGAACGCCGCCGCCATCGGCGCGTTACCCAGGTCGGTGGTGGCGGTGATACGCGACTCACCGTTGCCCGCGTGAATGCGGGTGATCTCGCCCAGCACCTCGTCCACGTACCCCCGCCCCCGAAACTCCGGGACCACCCCGAGATAACCCACATTCACGCTGTACGGCGTCGCCGAAGGAATGGCCATGCCCGCCACCTCGCCCTCGGGCGTGCAGGCGATCCGCCACCACTCCCGCTTACCCGGCGCGCCGAGATAGAAGTCCATCTCCTCCCGCGCCGCCGCCTCCGACCCCTTGGCCGCCACGCTCGCCCGCGTCTGAGCATCCAGACTGCCCTCGGCGATCCTCCGGAACACCGCCAGGAACTCCTCATCGGACGCCCCCGCGAACCGCAACGTCCCCGCCGCCGCAGGCACCCCGTCGCCCGGCGCCCACTCGAACTGCAGCCGCTCCACCTCCCGGGTGAACCCGGCCGCCCGCGCGGCCGCCCGCCGCCACCCCACGGCCGCCGAGACGACCGGATCCTCACGCCATCCCCCGGCCACCTTGATCGCGTACTGCACCGGGCGCGGGAACCCGCCCAGCGCGGCCTCGATCAGCCCGGCGGCGACCGTTGCCCGATCCCCCACACTCGGGTCCACGTCGAGGCAGTCGAGCGCGACCGGATACGCGCTGTCCCCCGGCCCCCACCACAGAGCCCGCCCCACGACCCGCCCCTCGGCCTCGGCGATCCACGTCCACTCCGGCCGGTACATGTTCTCGGACAGCTCCGCGAGGTAACGATCGGCCGCGATCCAGCCGACGGGCTCGGTCACGATCCAGTCCGTCACCCGGTCGAGGTCCGCGGGGACGATCGTACGGTAGGTAATCATCCGAAGAGGTTAGCGGTGCCCGCCTAACCGGCTGTGCTGTCATGGATGACGAGCCAGTTGGTCCCACGCTTGAAGTGGAGCGTGTCCGTGCCGACGTAGAGGGTCGGGGAGGCCTTGCGGAGGTCGGTGATCCACAACCTGCCGGCCCGTGACGTCTCGAGATCGAAGACCGCTTCGGCCTTCCGCCCTTGCTTGTCGACCTGGCTGATGGTGACGAAACGATCGGCCACGAGCGACCGGGGGTGGTTGCCCGGAAGATCCACGACGCGGCTGCCGTCGCGGCGGATCGCCTGGTTGCCGGTGAGGCACCAGGTCACGTCGCAGAGCGCCTGCGGGGGGTCGTCGGGCCGCGCCCCGGTACTCAGGTTGAGCAGTTCCCTCATTCCCACCCAGCCGTCGTTGGCCCGCCCGGCCCAGGGCCAGCGGAAGAGCCGGAGCTTCTCCGTGTCCGGCACGGACGACGGCTCGCCGCCCCGCACCGGAACCTGATGGACCCCGCCCGACTTGGTCGACGACCAGAAGATCTTGCCGTCCCCGATGGCCAGGTCGACACCGTGGATGCTGTCGCCGTTCACCTTGTCCACGTCCCGCTCGGCCGGGAACGACACCACCGTGCGGGGCGTGCCCCCCGTCACCGGGATCGTCATGATGTGGATGTCCCGCTTCACGTACTTGAACCAGGCGATCACGCCTTCCCCTACCGCCGGCGAGTTCACCGGCGCGATGGGACTGTCGAGGGTGGCCAGCCGCCGGAACGTCCGCGAATCCAGGCGATAAGCCCACAATTCAGGCGCAGGATCGTAGCCCTGCTTCGACACGTATCCCAGCATGGTGCGCGCATCGATGAACAGCTTCGGCGTGAAGGCCCTACCACCCGGAACCTTCCGCGGCACCTCGGCGACCACCGCGGGCAGCGCCTGCTCCAACGGCGGCGCGACCTCCTCCACGACCCGTGCCCCCTCGATCCGCGGCGTCGGCCTCACCGTCACGGCGGGCTGCGGCGTGACGGCAGGCTCCGGCCCGGAAGCCCGCTCCACCACGACCGCCGTCACCCCGATCACGAGCCCGGTCGCCGCCACACCCGCCAGCACCAGCCCCCGGCGCCTGCGCCCAGCCTGTGGTGGCACTGTCATCCGCCGCAGCAGCTCCGGCGGCATCGCCGGGACCCGCTCCTGCGCGCGGGCGAACGTACGACGCAAGGCCTCTTCAACATCGATCATTGCAGGCTCCTCGGCTGGGTGACGGTGGCGCGCAGCTTGTCCAGGGCACGGGACGCCTGACTCCGCACGGTTCCCGGAGAAATGCCGAGCATCTCGGCGATCTCCACATCCGACCGGTCCTCGTAGTAACGCAGGACGAGCACGGCCCGCTGACGCTTGGGCAACTTCGCCAGCTCGTCCCACAGGTCCAACGGCGATTCCGCCACCGGCTGGGGCTGCTCGTGCACCTCCCACACCAGGTGTTCACGCCTGCGCCGCCTCCAGACGGAGATGTGCAGCCGGGCGATCGTGGTCTTCACGTAGCTCTCCGGGTTGTGCTTGCGCTGCACGCGCGACCACGAGCCGCGCAGCCGCATCATCGCCTCCTGCACGAGGTCGGCGGCGTCGTGCGGGTTGCCGGTGAGCATGTAGGCGTAGCGGAACAACGCATGGCCCCGATTGGCGGCGAAGTCCGCGAAATCCGGTGCGTCATCCACGAAGGGGGATCCTCTCGTTCATCCCGTCTGAGACGCATCAGGACCCCTTGGATGTTGCATCATCCGGAAACTCGCCGAAGACGAGGACGCCATACAGGCAGTTCACGTCCGGCTCAGGCCGTACGCGGCGGCAACGTCGCAGGCCAGCCCCACCCGCCGCCGCAGGACGTCATCCGCGTCCCCGTACACCTCGACCGAGACCACGCGGCCACCCACCGCCTGGGCGAGCCTGAGATCGAGCCTCACCACCCGGCCGGGCAGGCGACACCCGTGCCGCCGATTCCGCAGTACCCATTGGGCACTTTGTACAGATATTGCTGGTGATAGTCCTCGGCGAAGTAGAACGGCCCGGCCGGGGCGATCTCCGTGGTGATCTTCCCGTAGCCGGCGCCCTTCAGCACCCCCTGGTACGCCTCCCGCGCCCCCTCAGCCGCCTTCTGCTGCTCCGGCGAGTGGTGGTAGATCGCCGACCGGTACTGGGAGCCGACGTCGTTGCCCTGGCGCATGCCCTGGGTGGGGTCGTGGGCCTCCCAGAAGACCTTCAGGAGCTCCTCGTACGACACCTGGGCCGGATCGAACACGACCCTGACGGCCTCCGTGTGGCCCGTGAGGCCGCTGCAGACCTCCTCGTACGTCGGGTTCTCCGTGTAGCCGCCCTGGTAGCCCACCGCCGTCGTGTAGACGCCGGGCGTCTGCCAGAACTTGCGCTCGGCGCCCCAGAAACAGCCGAGGCCGAAGTCGGCGACCTCCAGGCCCTCCGGGTACGGGGGCGCGAGGGGGGCGTCGAGGACCGCATGGCGGGCCGGGACGGGGATGGGGTCGGGGCGGCCTGGGAGCGCGTCCTCGGGCCGGACCATCGATGTCTTGTTGCCGCCGAACAGCCAGCCCATGGCGCTACCTCCCTGGATCAGATCCAGCCTACTCACGCCGCAACACTTAAGGATATCTACACATTTCCGCTTAGTGCATGAAATTTGTGATTAAGGGTGGTAAGGCTCGACAATGGGGTACATGCCTGACCTTCGGCGTGGCGTGTTCTTCGGGATCGCCGCCTACATCATGTGGGGGCTGTTCCCCCTCTACTGGCCCCTCCTCAAGCCCTCCGGAGCCGTCGAGATCCTCGCCCACCGGATGGTCTGGTCGCTGGTGGTCGTCGTCGCCGTGCTCGCTCTGCGCAAGCACTGGGCCTGGGTCAAGGAGATGGTCCGCCAACCGAAGAAGCTCGGCCTGCTGACCCTCGCCGCCATCTTCGTGACGGTCAACTGGGGCACCTACATCTACGCCGTCAACACCGGCCACGTCGTGGAGAGCGCCCTCGGCTACTTCATCAACCCGCTGGTCAACGTGCTGTTCGGCGTGGTGCTGCTGCGCGAGCGCCTGCGTACGCTGCAGTGGGTGGCGGTGGGGTTCGGCGCGCTGGCGGTGCTGGTGCTGACCTTCGACTACGGGCGCCTGCCCTGGATCGCCCTCACGCTGGCCTTCAGCTTCGGCGTCTACGGGCTGGTCAAGAAGAAGGCGGGCGTGCCCGCGACCGAGAGCCTGGCCGTCGAGACGCTGGTCCTGCTGCTGCCCGCCCTCGCCTACGTGGGGTTCCTGCAGACGACGGGGCAGGGCACGTTCGCCCAGGAGGGCGCCGGGCACGCGCTGCTGCTGGTGGGGGCCGGGGTGATCACGGCCGTGCCGCTGCTCTGCTTCGGCGCGGCGGCCATCAGCGTGCCGCTGAGCACGATCGGGCTGTTGCAGTACATCGCGCCGATCCTGCAGTTCGGGTGCGGGGTGCTGATCGCCAAGGAGGTCATGCCGTCGAGCCGGTGGATCGGGTTCTCGATCGTGTGGCTGGCGCTGGCCGTCTTCACCTACGACAGCCTGCGGGCGGCACGGATGAACCGTACCGCCCGCAGGGCCGCGATGCTTCAGCCGGAGCGCTCGACCACGTAGTCGCACAGCGCCAGGAACGCGTCCTTGGCCGGGATGTCGGGCAGGCCCGAGATGTCGGCCCGGGCGCGGTCCACCCAGGCTCCCAGCTCCGCCCGGGCCCGCGCCATGCCGGAGTGGGCGCGCAGCAGGGTGAGCGCCTCCTCGACGTCCTGCTCGGCCACCGGGCCCGACAGCAGGGCCGTCAGGCGCGGGGAGTCGCCGGCGGCCAGCGCGTACAGGACCGGCAGGGTCTTGATGCCCTCCCGCAGGTCCGTGCCGGGCGTCTTGCCCGACTGGGCACCGGAGGAGGCCACGTCCAGCAGGTCGTCGCCGAGCTGCCAGGCCACGCCGATCGCCTCGCAGGCGCGGCTGAGGCGCTCCTCGACGTCCGCGGGGGAACCCGACAGCAGCGCGCCGAAGCGGCCGGAGGCGGCGATGAGCGAGCCCGTCTTGTCGGCCAGGACGCCGAGGTAGTGGGCGATCGGGTCCTCGTCGGCGCGCGGGCCGATGGTCTCGCGGATCTGCCCCTGCACGAGGCGGGAGAACGTCTGGGCCTGGATCCGGATCAGTTCGGGCCCCAGGTCGGCCAGCAGGTCGGAGGCCTGGGCGAACAGGTAGTCGCCGGTGAGGATCGCGACGGTGTTGTCCCACCGGGCGTTGGCGGACGGGGAGCCCCGGCGGACCGGGGCCTCGTCCATGACGTCGTCGTGGTAGAGCGAGCCGAGGTGGGTCAGCTCGATGACCACGGCGCCGGGCACCACGCCCGGCGCCGACGGGTCGCCGAACTGGGCGGCCAGCAGCACCATCAGCGTACGGAACCGCTTGCCGCCCGCCTCGATGAGGTGCTTGGACACCTCGGTGACGAAGGCGTCCTCCGTCTCCACTGACGAGCGCAGGAGCTTCTCGACTGCGGCCAGCCCGTTGGCCACGTCCTGCGCCAACCGCTCGTCCGCAATGGGAAGGTCAACCACGGGTGGCGCAGACATACGAGATCCCCTTGTCTATCTGATGAACAGGCTGCTGGCAGCGTCGTTGGCGACACCGAGCACGGACTCCGGATAGAGCCCCACCCCTACGGTAACCAGCAGCGAAACCGCGATGACGGCCACGGTCCCCATACTGGGGGCCGCCACCGCCGGGCCGTCGGCCGCCGGCTCGCTGAAGAACATCAGCACGATCACGCGGACGTAGAAGAACGCGGCGATCGCGGAGGCGACCACGCCCAGCACCACCAGGCCGGCCATCCAGCCGCCCATCGAGTCGCCGGGCTGGGTGCCGCTGTTCAGCGCAGCGGCGAACACGGCGTACTTGCCCATGAAGCCGCTCGTCAGCGGGATGCCGGCGAAGGCGAGCAGGAAGAAGGCGAACACGCCGGACAGGACGGGCGCGCGCTTGCCGAGCCCGGCCCAGCGGGACAGGTGCCCCGCCTCGCCGCCCGGGTCGCGCACCAGCGTCAGCACGGCGAACGCGCCGACGGTGGTGATGCCGTAGACCGCCAGGTAGAACAGGATCGCCTTGAGCGAGCCGGAGTTCTGCTGGGCGCTGCCGTACGTGGCCATCACGCCGACCAGCAGGAAGCCGGCGTGCGCGATGGACGAGTAGGCCAGCATGCGCTTGATCTCGGTCTGCGTGATCGCCAGGATCGAGCCGACGACCATCGTGAGCGCGGCGACGACCCAGATGACCGGCCGCCACTCCCAGTCGAGGTTGCCCAGCCCCACCCAGAACACCCGCAGCACGGCGCCGACGGCCGCCACCAGCGTGCCGGAGGCCATGAGCGCGGTGATGGGCGTCGGGGCGCCCTGGTAGACGTCCGGCTTCCAGGCCTGGAACGGCGCGGCGCCGATCTTGAACAGCAGGCCCACGCCGAGCAGCGCGAACCCGATCAGCAGCAGCGGGTCGAGCGCGTTGCCCGCGGCCATGGCCTGGTTGATGCCCGGCAGCGAGACGGTGCCCGCGAAACCGTAGACCATCGCGGTGCCGTACAGGAAGAACGCCGAGGAGAAGGCGCCCAGCAGGAAGTACTTCATCGACGCCTCCTGCGACAGGAGGCGGCGCCTGCGGGCCAGGCCGCACAGCAGGTACAGCGGCAGCGACATGACCTCAAGGGCCACGAACATCATCAGCAGGTCGTGCGAGGCCGGGAAGAGCAGCATGCCGCCCACGGCGAACAGGACCAGCGGGTAGACCTCGGTGTGGCCGGTGCCGTTGTCGTGGGCCTCGGCCTCCTCCTCGTCGGCGCTGCCCGGCACGGCCGCGGCGGAGGCCACGA
Organism: Nonomuraea thailandensis; assembly: GCF_024172165.1. Classification (GTDB taxonomy): domain Bacteria; phylum Actinomycetota; class Actinomycetes; order Streptosporangiales; family Streptosporangiaceae; genus Nonomuraea; species Nonomuraea thailandensis. Next base: position 9,643,400 of record NZ_JAMZEB010000002.1, read on the forward strand.
AGTGCCCCTCGTCGTTGATCAGCAGCACGCAGACGAACGACAGGACGAGGATGATGCCCCAGATGAACAGGGCGGGCCCGTCCACCGCGACCGCGCCCATGGCGGAGGCCGTCGTGGACACCTGGCCGCGCACCGTCTGCACCAGGACCAGCGCGAACGCGCCGGCCAGGCTCAGCAGGGTGAGCGGCACGTGGATGGACTTGCGCAGGTAGCGCGGCGCGAACGCCTCGACGAGCACGCCGATGCAGGCCGCGCCGAAGATGATCAGCAGCGGCGCCAGCGTGCCGTACTCGATCGTCGGCGCTTCGATGGCGGGGTTCACTGACCTGTCCCCTTCTCAGCGATGGTGGAGGTGGGCACCTTCACGTTGGTCAGCGTCTGTTGCACAGACGGGTTGATCACATCGAGCAGCGGCTTGGGGAAGAAGCCGAAGCCGATGATGAGGGCGACCAGCGGAGCCAGCACCCAGACCTCGCGGGCGTTCAGGTCCTTGAACGCCTTGACCGGCTCGGCCGTCGGCCCGTTCATGGTGCGCTGGATCATCCACAGGATGTAGACGGCCGCGAGGATGACGGCCACCGCCGAGATGATCGCGGCCACCGTGAGCGCGCCGGAGCCGTGCGCCTGGGTGGAGTACGTGCCGATCATCACCATGAACTCGCTGACGAACGACGACAGGCCCGGCAGCGAGAGCCCGGCCAGACCGGCGACCAGGAAGAACCCCGCGAGCACCGGCGCGACCTTCTGCACGCCTCCGTAGTCGCTGATGAACGGCGACCCGCGCCTGGCGATGAGGAAGCCCGCCGCCAGGAACAGCGCGCCGGTGGCGAAGCCGTGGTTGACCATGTAGAGCGCGGCGCCGGACTGGGCGACGTCCGACATGGCGAACACGCCGAGGACGATGAAGCCGAAGTGCGAGATCGACGTGTAGGCGATGAGCCGCTTCATGTCGGTCTGGCCGATGGCCACGATCGCGCCGTAGATGATGCTGATGACCGCCAGCACGACGATCGGCATCGTGAACGCCTTGGCGGCGTCGGGGAACAGCTCCAGGCAGAAGCGCAGCATGCCGAACGTGCCGACCTTGTCCAGCACGCCCACCAGCAGCACCGCGGCGCCGGCCGGAGCCTGGGCGGCCGCGTCGGGCAGCCAGGTGTGCACCGGCCACAGCGGCGCCTTGATGGCGAAGGCGATGAAGAAGCCGGCGAACAGCCACTTCTGCATGACCGGGTCCTGGATGGCCCCGACGAGCTCGGGGAACATGAACGTCTGCTTGCCCGCGACGAAGTACAGCCCGATGACCGCGACCAGCATGAGCAGGCCGCCGAAGAGCGAGTACAGCAGGAACTTGACGGCCGCGTAGGACCGCTGGGCGCCGCCGTACGACCCGATCATGAAGTACATCGGGATCAGCATGGCTTCGAAGAAGACGTAGAACAGGAAGATGTCGGTCGCCGCGAAGACGCCGATCATCATCGCTTCCAGCACGAGCAGCAGCGAGAAGTACGTCTTGACCGACCGCTTGGGCGTGATCAGCGTGCCGTCGGCGGTCTTGACGCCGTCGGCGTCGTGCCAGGAGGCCAGGATCACGATCGGCACCAGCACCGCCGACAGCGCGATGAGCACCAGGGCCACGCCGTCCACGCCGACCCCGAACTTCACGCCGAAGCTCGGGATCCAGTTGTACTCGGCGACGAACTGGAAGCGGTCGCCGGACGGCTTGAACCCGGCGGCCACGACGCCCGTGAGGACCAGCACCAGCAGCGAGACGAGCAGCGCTACCTGCTTGGCCAGCTTGTCACTGCCCTTGGGAAGCAGGGCCACCACGACGGCGCCCACCACGGGCACCGCCATGAGTATCGGGAGCCAGGGTGACATCAGATGTTCCCAACGAGGAGCAGGGCGCCGGTCAGCAGGGCGGCACCGATGAAGATGGACAGCGCGTACGTTCTGGCGAAGCCCGTCTGGACCCGCCGCAGGCGCCCGGAGCTGCCGCCGATGCCCGCCGCCAGGCCGTTGACGATCCCGTCGATGCCGCGGTTGTCGAAGAACACCGCGAGACGGGTCAGCCACTGGCCGGGGCGCATGAAGAGCGACTCGTTGAGCGCGTCACCGTAGAGGTCACGCCGGGCGAACGTGGTGAGGAAGGAGCCGCGCGGCTGCACCGACGGCACCTCGACCCGGCCGTACCGCATCCAGGCGAAGGCCGCGCCGACCGCGACGAGCGCCAGCGTCGCCAGGCCCGGCGTGGTGACGAAGTGGAACTCTGGAGCCGCGGCGGGGTCGCCGCCCACGGCGGGGCTCAGGAACCTGTACAGCGTTCCGTTCAGGACGAGGTAGCCGCCCAGGAAGAGCGACCCGACCGACAGGATCATCAGCGGCACCGTCATGACGAGCGGCGACTCGTGCGGGTGCGCGTCGTCGGCCCACCGCTTCTCGCCGAAGAAGGTCATGAAGACCATCCGCGACATGTAGAAGCCGGTGATGCCGGCGCCCAGCACGGCCAGCCAGCCGAGGATCGGCTGGTGGTGCACCGCGGTCTCGATGATGCCGTCCTTGGTGAAGTAGCCGGACAGCAGCGGGAAACCGATGATCGCCAGGTAGCCGATGAAGAACGTGATGAACGTGATCGGCATGAACTTGCGCAGCCCGCCGTACTTGCGCATGTTGACCTCGTCGTTCATGCCGTGCATGACGGAGCCGGCGCCGAGGAACATGTTGGCCTTGAAGAAGCCGTGCGTGATCAGGTGGCCGATCGCGAAGGCGTACCCCGCCGGGCCGAGGCCCGCGCCGAGCATCATGTAGCCGATCTGCGACATCGTCGAGCCGGCCAGGCCCTTCTTGATGTCGTCCTTGGCGCAACCGATGATCGCACCGGCGAGCAGCGTGACCGCGCCGACGATGGCGACGGCGAGCGCGGCGCCCGAGCCCTCGGGGAAGAAGAACGCCCCGGAGCGGACCACCAGGTAGACGCCGGCGGTGACCATGGTCGCGGCGTGGATGAGGGCCGAGACCGGGGTCGGGCCCTCCATGGCGTCCAGAAGCCAGGACTGCAGCGGGAGCTGCGCCGACTTGCCGCAGGCGCCGAGGAGCAGCAGCAGGCCGATGGCGAGCATGGTGCCGTTCGTCTGGCCGGGCTGGATCTGCTCGCCCAGCTCCCTGAAGGTCAGGGTGCCGAACGTGGTCCAGATGATGAACATGCCGACCAGCAGGCCGAAGTCACCGACGCGGTTGACGACGAACGCCTTCTTGGCCGCGACCGCCGCGGACGGCTTGAACTGCCAGAAGCCGATCAGCAGGTACGAGGCCAGGCCGACGCCCTCCCAGCCGATGAACAGCCCGACGTAGTTGTCGGCCAGCACCAGCAGGAGCATCGCGGCCACGAACAGGTTCAGGTAGGCGAAGAACCTGCGGCGGTGCTCGTCGTGAGCCATGTAGCCGATCGAGTAGATGTGGATCAGCGAGCCCACACCGGTGATCAGCAGCGCGAAGCTGATGGACAGGGGGTCGATGAGCAGCCCCATGTCGACCATGCCGGGGATGAACTCGTACAGGTGCACCGCCCGGCGGCGCTCCTCCGCCCCGAACCCGATCAGCTCGAAGAACGCCAGCACCGCCACGACGAACGAGGCGAGGGACATGGCCACGCCCAGCAGATGGCCCCAGCGGTTGGTGAACCGGTTGAACACCAGCATGATGAACGCCCCGACGAGCGGGAACGCGATCATCAGCCAGGCGTTGCCGATCACTCCACCGGTGTGCTGGACGATCTCAGCGATATGAGATTCCACCAGTCACCTCTTAGTACTTCAGCAGGTTCGCGTCGTCGACCGACGCGGACCTGCGGGTTCGGAAGATCGTCACGATGATGGCCAGGCCGACCACGACCTCGGCCGCGGCCACCACCATCACGAAGAACGCGATGATCTGGCCCTCCAGGTTGCCGACCTGCCTGGAGAAGGTGACGAAGGCGAGGTTGCAGGCGTTGAGCATGAGCTCCACGCACATGAACACCACGATCGCGTTACGCCTGATCAGCACGCCCATGGCGCCGATGGCGAAGAGAATGCCGGACAGGACGAGGTAGTGCGTCGTCACTTGGTCACCTCATTGGTCTCGGCTTCCTTCTCCGCCTCGGTCGGCGCCTCGTCGATCTCGGCCGTGTGCTTGATCGCGTCGGCGAGCTTGGGGTCCTCGGGCAGGTGGTCGTGCTCGACGTCGTAGCGCGCGATGTACCTGTTGACCGAGGACTCGGCGACCGACCCGTCGGGCAGCAGCGCCGGCATGTCGATGGCGTTGCTCCTGGCATAGGTGCCGGGGCCGGGCAGCGGCGAGGGGTGGTCGCCGAGGAACCGGGCGCGGGACAGGTCCTTCTGCGTGACCTTCTCGGTGAGCTTCTCGCGGTGCGCGAGCACCATCGCGGCCAGCGCGGCGGTGATCAGCAGTGCCGAGGTGATCTCGAACGCGAACACGTACTTGGTGAACAGCAGCAGCGCGATCGAGCGGATGTAGCCGCCCTGCCCGGTGGCCTGCGCCAGGCCGGCCTGCGGTGCGAAGACCGCGTTGCCGACGGCCAGCACGATCAGCGCCAGGAAGCCGAGGCCCGCCAGGACCGCCCAGAAGCGCTGCCCCTTGAGCGTCTCGACGAAGGAGTCGGAGGAGTCGACGCCGACGAGCATGAGCACGAACAGGAACAGCATCATGATCGCGCCGGTGTAGACGATGATCTGCACCGCGGCCAGGAAGGGCGCGTCCTGCACCGCGTACAGGACGGCCAGGCAGAGCATCACGGTGCCGAGCATCAGCGCGGAGTACACGGCCTTGCGGTTGAAGACCATGCCGAGCGCGGCGCCGACGGAGACGACGGCCAGCACCCAGAAAGTGATGGTCTCACCCATTGGTCCGCCCCAGCCGGTAGTAGTCCTCTTCGGTCTCACCGAGCCGCATGGGGTGCGGCGGCTGCTCCATGCCCTGGGTCAGCGGCGCGAGCAGCATCTCCTTGGTGTAGATGAGGCTCTCGCGGTTGCTGTCGGCGAGCTCGTACTCGTTGGTCATGGTGAGCGCGCGGGTCGGGCAGGCCTCGATGCACAGGCCGCACAGGATGCACCGCAGATAGTTGATCTGGTACGTGCGCCCGTAACGCTCGCCCGGCGAGAAGCGCTCCTCCTCGGTGTTGTCCGCGCCCTCGACGTAGATCGCGTCGGCCGGACACGCCCAGGCGCACAGCTCGCACCCGACGCACTTCTCCAGCCCGTCGGGCCAGCGGTTGAGCTGGTGACGCCCGTGGAAGCGAGGAGCCGTGGGCTTCTTCTCCTCCGGGTAGTTCGTCGTGACGGGCTTCTTGAACATCGTGTGGAAGGTGACCCCGAAGCCCTTGACGGGGTTCAGCCAATCAGTTAGTCCCACTGGGAATCTCCTTGTGCTGCACCCCGTGGTAGTGCGGCAGGTCGAGCGGCGGCACAGGGAAGCCACCGGCCGCCGGCTCCTCGGACAGTTGCGCGAACTCGGCGTCCACCTGTGCCTTCCTGGCCTCCTTGCGCCGCTGGTTCACGGTGTCGAACCGCATCCAGACGGCCAGCGCGGCGATCACGATGACCACGCCCAGCCCGATGCCGATCGTCCGGTTCTCCGGGTTGACCACGACGTTGCGCACCGCGGCCACCAGCAGGATCCAGGCCAGGTTGACCGGGATCAGCACCTTCCAGCCCAGCGACATCAGCTGGTCGTAGCGCACCCGCGGCAGCGACGCGCGCACCCACACGATGAAGCAGAACGTCAGCACGAACTTGATGAAGAACCACAGCACCGGCCACCAGCCCTGGTTGGCACCCTCCCACAACGAGATCGGGAACGGAGCCCGCCAGCCACCCAGGAACAGGGTGACCGCGATGCCCGAGGCGGTGAAGGTGTGCAGGTACTCGCCCATCATGATGAGCGCGAACTTCAGCGACGAGGAGTACTCCGTCTGGAACCCGCCGACCAGCTCGCCCTCACCCTCCGGCAGGTCGAACGGGATGCGCGCGGCCTCACCGAACATGCACACCACGTAGACCAGGAAGGACGGGATCAGCAGCACCGCGAACCAGGTCTGCTCCTGCGCCTTGACGATCTCGGAGGTGGACAGCGTCCCGGCGAACAGGAAGATCGCCACGAACGACAGGCCCATCGCGATCTCGTAGGAGACCACCTGGGCCGCCGAGCGCAGCCCGCCCAGCAGCGCGTACGGCGAGCGCGACGACCACCCGGCCAGCACCACGCCGTAGACCGACACCGCGCCCATGGCCAGCATGAACAGCACCGCCACCGGCAGGTCCACCAGCTGCAGCGGCGTCTCCACCCCGAACAGGTTCACCACCGGCCCGAACGGCACGATCGAGAAGGCCAGGAACGCCGGCACCACCATGATCACCGGCGCGAGCAGGTAGAGCACCTTGTCCACGGTCCGCGGGAAGATGTCCTCCTTCAGGCCCATCTTCAGGCCGTCGGCCACGGACTGCAGCAGGCCGAACTTGCCGGCCCGGTTGGGGCCGTAGCGGTGCTGCATCCGCGAGATGAGCTTGCGCTCGAACCAGACGCCGAACAGGATGCCCAGCATCAGGAAGGCGAACAGCATCACGGCCTTGATGATGGTGATCCAGAGCGGATCGTGGCCGAAGTTCTCCAGGGTGGGACTCATGAGGCGCTCCCGATGGTGACGATGTCGCCGGCCACCGCGCGCAGGTCACGCGTGACCGAGCAGCCGCCGGAGTTCGCCGGCACCCAGACCACGCGGTCGGGCAGGTCGGCGACGCGCACCGGCAGGGTGACGTTCTCACCGACGACGAGCTTGTCGCCGTCCGTGACGCCCAGCTCGGCGGCGGTGCTCTCCGAGACCAGCGCTTCGGCGGTGCGGGCGGTGCCCGCGAGGTACGGCTCGCCGTCCTGCAGCCTGCCCTCGTCGAGCAGCAGGTGCCAGGTGGACAGCAGCGCCTGACCGTGCTCCGGCATGTCCAGGGCGCGGGGCAGGGCGACCGGCGCGCTGACGCGGCTGCCGCGCCAGGAGCCGAGGCTGGACAGCTCGCGCCGGGCGGACTTGGCGTCCGGCAGGCCCAGGTGCACGTCCATCCGGTCGGCCAGGCTGCCGATGACGGCGAGGTCCGACTGCAGGCCGGGAACCTTCAGCGGCGCCTCGAACGAGCGGCCCCTGCCTTCCCAGTTGACGAACGTGCCGCCCTTCTCCTGCACCGCCGCGACGGGCAGGACCACGTCGGCGCGGTCGGTGACGGCGCTGGCGCGGATCTCCAGGCTGACGATGAACGGCGTGTGCTCCAGAGCTTCGAGCGCCGCCGCGGGGTCGGGCAGGTCGTAGGGGTCCACGCCGGCGACGACCAGCGCGTCCAGCTCGCCGTCGCGGGCGGCGGCGAGGATGCCGGAGGTGTCGCGGCCGGGCGTGGCGGGCAGCGAGGCCACGTTCCACGCCCTGGCGACCTCGGCCCGGGCGCTCTCGTCGTCCACGGGGCGGCCGATCGGCAGCAGGTTGGGCAGCGCGCCGGCCTCGACGGCGCCGCGCTCACCGGCCCGGCGCGGGATCCAGGCGATCCTGGCGCCTGCGGCGGCGGCGAGGCGGACGACGGCCGACAGCGCGCCCGGCACGGTGGCCAGGCGCTCGCCGGCCAGCACGATCGTGCCCTCGGCCAGCGTGCCGACCAGGTCGCCGATCGCATCGGCCTCGGCGCCGGGGGCGGTGCGGACGAGCGTGCCGCCCATCTTCACCAGGCCGGGCGAGGCGAACGGCGCGATCGAGGTGACCTTGAGGCCCTTCTTGCGCCACGCCTTGCGCAGGCGCAGGAACAGGATGGGCGACTCCTCCTCGGCCTCCAGGCCGACGAGCAGCACGTGCGGGGCGTTCTCGAGGTCGGTGTAGCTGATCTCGATGCCCTTGCCGGCCACCGCGTGGGCCAGGAACTGCGCCTCCTCGGCGGAGTGCGGCCTGGCGCGGAAGTCGACGTCGTTGGTGCCGAGCGCGAGCCTGGCGAACTTGGCGTAGGCGTAGGAGTCCTCGACCGTGACACGGCCGCCGACCAGCACGCCGGCCTTGCCGCGGGCCTTGGCCAGGCCCTCGGCGGCCACCGCCAGCGCCTCCGGCCACGAGGCGGGCACGAGCACGCCCTCCTCGTTGCGGACCAGCGGCTGCTTGAGGCGGTCGGGCTGCTGCGCGTAGGTGAACGCCCAGCGGCCCTTGTCGCAGTTCCACTCCTCGTTCACCTGCGGGTCGTTGCCCGCCAGGCGGCGGGTGACCCGGCCGCGCCGGTGGTCGGTGCGCAGGGCGCAGCCGCCCGCGCAGTGCTCGCACGAGCTCGGCGTGGACACCAGGTCGAACGGGCGGGCGCGGAAGCGGTAGGCGGCGCCGGTGAGCGCGCCGACCGGGCAGATCTGCACCGTGTTGCCGGAGAAGTAGGAGTTGAACGGCTTGCCTTCGGCCGTGCGAACCTGCTCCTTGGCCCCGCGCTCGAAGAACTCGATGAGCGGGTCGCCGGCGATCTGGTCGGAGAAGCGGATGCAGCGCGCGCACTGCACGCAGCGCTCGCGGTCGAGCAGGACCTGCGTCGACAGCGGCAGCGGCTTGGGGAAGGTGCGCTTCTGCTCCTGGAAGCGGGACTCGCCCTGGCCGTTGGACATGGCCTGGTTCTGCAGGGGGCACTCGCCGCCCTTGTCGCAGACCGGGCAGTCCAGCGGGTGGTTCATGAGCAGCAGCTCCATGGCCCCGCGCTGCGCCTTCTCGGCGACCGGCGAGGTGAGCTGGGTCTGCACCACCATGCCCTCGGCGACCTCGATCGCGCACGACGGCTGCGGCTTGGGGAAGCCGCGGCCGTTGCCCGCGTCGGGGATGTCGACCAGGCACTGCCGGCAGTTGGCGGCCGGGTCGAGCAGCGGGTGGTCGCAGAACCTGGGGATCTGGATGCCCAGCAGCTCGGCGGCCCTGATGATCAACGTGCCCTTGGGGACACTGACCTGGAACCCGTCGATGGTCAGGGTCACCAGGTTCACTTCTGTCTCTACGACGGTCACTGCTCACCCCAGAGAGTGGACTTCTTCGGGTCGAACGGACAACCGCCGATCTCGAAGTGCTTGAGGTACTCCTCGCGGAAGTACTTCACCGAGGAGTGGATCGGGCTCGTCGCGCCGTCACCCAGCGCGCAGAACGAGCGGCCCAGGATGTTGTCCGCGATGTCGGTGATCGTGGCCAGGTCCTCCTCGGTGCCCTGGCCCTTGTCCAGGCGCTTGAGCACCTGCTTGAGCCAGTACGTGCCCTCGCGGCAGGGCGTGCACTTGCCGCAGGACTCGTGGGCGTAGAACTCGGTCCAGCGCAGCACCGTGCGGACCACGCAGGTGGTCTCGTCGAAGATCTGCAGCGCGCGGGTGCCGAGCATGGAGCCCTTGGCGCCGACCGCCTCGAAGTCGAGCGGCACGTCGAGGTGCTCGTCGGTGAAGATCGGCGTGGAGGAGCCGCCCGGGGTCCAGAACTTGAGCTGGTGCCCCTCGCGGATGCCGCCGGCCATGTCGAGCAGCTCGCGCAACGTGATGCCGAGCGGGGCCTCGTACTGGCCGGGCCTGGTGACGTGGCCGCTGAGGGAGAAGATGCCGAAGCCCTTGGACTTCTCGGTGCCCATCCCGGCGAACCACTCGGCGCCGTTGGCGATGATCGAGGGAACAGACGCGATCGACTCGACGTTGTTCACGACAGTAGGCGAGGCGTACAGGCCCGCCACGGCCGGGAACGGGGGCTTGAGCCGCGGTTGACCTCTGAAGCCTTCGAGCGAGTCCAGCAGCGCCGTCTCCTCGCCGCAGATGTACGCGCCCGCGCCGCTGTGCACGACGAGCTCCAGGTCGTAGCCGGAGCCGAAGATGTCGGTGCCGAGGTAGCCCTTCTCGTACGCCTCGCGCACGGCCGCGTGCAGCCGCCGGATGACGTGCAGCACCTCGCCGCGCACGTAGATGAAGGCGTGGTTGGCCCGGATCGCGTACGAGGTGATGATGATGCCCTCGACCAGCGAGTGCGGGTTGGCCATCATCAGCGGGATGTCCTTGCAGGTGCCCGGCTCCGACTCGTCGGCGTTGACGACGAGGTAGTGCGGCTTGCCGTCGCCCTGCGGGATGAAGCCCCACTTCATGCCGGTGGGGAAGCCCGCGCCGCCGCGGCCGCGCAGGCCGGAGTCCTTGACGGCCTGGATGACCGCGTCGGGGTCCATGCCCAGGGCCTTCTTCGCCGCCTCGTACTCACCGTAGGAGTCGAGGGTGAAGGAGTTGGGCTGGTCCCAGTTCGCGGTCAGGACCGGTGTCAAAGTGGTGCTCATGCCTCCGGTGCCTTCCATCCCTTGGCCTTGGCGACCTTCAGGCCCTCCAGCGAGGGGCCGGCGGCCGACGGGCCCTCGCCCGCGAGCTCGTCGGGCAGGCCGGAGAGCACGCGCGAGGCCTGCTTGAAGGTGCACAGCTTCTTGGGGCCGCGCGTGGGCGCCACGTCCTTGCCGTCGCGCAGGTCGTCGACGAGCTGCTTGGCCGACTCGGGGGTCTGGTTGTCGAAGAACTCCCAGTTGACCATCATGACCGGCGCGAAGTCGCAGGCCGCGTTGCACTCCAGGCGCTCCAGCGAGACCTTGCCGTCGGCGGTCGCCTCTTCGTGACCGACGCCGACGTGCTCCGAGAGCTCCTCCCAGATCTGGTCGCCGCCCATGACCGCGCACAGCGCGTTGATGCACACGCCGACGTGGTACTCGCCGGCGGGCTTGCGCTTGTACATGGTGTAGAAGGTCGCCACGCCGGTGACCTCGGCCTTGCTGACGCCGAGCATCTCCGCACAGAACTCCTGCCCGTCGTCGGAGACGTAGCCGTCCTCGGACTGCACGAGGTGGAGCAGCGGCAGCAGGGCGGAGCGCGTCTTCGGGTAGCGCCCGATGATCTCCTTGGCGTCCCGCTCCAGACGCTCACGGATCTCCGGTGAGTAAGTCACCGGTCCACACCTCCCATGACGGGGTCGATAGAAGCCACCGCGGCGATCACGTCGGCGATCTGGCCGCCCTCCGCCATCGCGGGGAAGCTCTGCAGGTTGCAGAAGGACGGCTCGCGGAAGTGCACGCGGTACGGCCTCGTGCCGCCGTCGCTGACCACGTGGGCGCCGAGCTCGCCCTTGGGCGACTCGATGCTGGCGTACGCCTGCCCGGCCGGCACCCTGAAGCCCTCGGTCACCAGCTTGAAGTGGTGGATGAGGGCCTCCATGGAGCTGCCCATGATGTGCGCGATGTGGTCGGGCGAGTTGCCGAACCCGTCGGGCCCCAGCGCGAGCTGCGCGGGCCAGCCGATCTTCTTGTCCTCGATCATGACCGGGTCGCCCTTGAGCGGACCGGCGATGCGGTCCAGCGCCTGCTCGATGATCTTGAGGGACTCCTCCATCTCCCTCATGCGGACGAGGTAGCGCGAGTACACGTCGCAGCCGCGCTCGGTGGCGACGTCGAACTCGTAGGTCTCGTAACCGCAGTAGGGCTGCGACTTGCGCAGGTCCCACGGGAGGCCGGCGGCGCGCAGGATCGGCCCGGTGACGCCGAGCGCCATGCAGCCGGTCAGGTCGAGGTAGGCCACGTCCCTGGTGCGGCGCACGTAGACGGGGTTCTCGTCGAGGAGCTTGCGGATGTCCTTGATCCGCTTGGGCATCTCCTTGAGGAACTCGCCGACCTTGTCCACCGCGCCGGCGGGCAGGTCCACGCTCACGCCGCCGGGGCGGATGTAGGCGTGGTTCATGCGCAGGCCGGTGATGTACTCGAACAGGTCCATGATCATTTCACGATCGCGGTACCCGAACAGGAACGGCGTGGTCGCGCCCAGCTCCATGCCGAACGTGCCCATCGCCACCAGGTGCGAGGCGATGCGGTTGAGCTCCATCATCATCACGCGGATGGCCTGCGCCCGCTCGGGCACGCGGTCGGTGATGCCGAGCAGCTTCTCCACGCCGAGGCAGTACGCGGTCTCGTTGAAGATCGGCGAGAGGTAGTCCATGCGGGTCACGAACGTGGTCCCCTGGGTCCACGTCCGGTACTCCATGTTCTTCTCGATGCCGGTGTGCAGGTAGCCGATGACGCCGCGCGCCTCGGTCACCGTCTCGCCGTCGAGCGTCAGCACCAGCCGGAGCACGCCGTGCGTGGACGGGTGCTGCGGGCCCATGTTGACGACCAGGCGCTCCTCCTCGGAGTCGCGCACACCGGTGACGACCTGGTCCCAGTCAGCGCCGTTGACCGAATAGACCTTGCCCTCGGTCGCCTCGTCATAAGCGGTGCTCATGAGTAGCTCCTTCTCTGGTCAGGCGAGGGGATCGTGGCGCCGCGGTACTCGACCGGGATGCCGCCCAGCGGGTAGTCCTTCCGCTGCGGGTGACCGTCCCAGTCGTCCGGCATCATGATCCGGGTGAGCGCGGGATGACCGTCGAAGATGATCCCGAAGAAGTCGTACGTCTCGCGCTCGTGCCAGTCGTGACCAGGGTAAACGCTGACCGTGGATGGAATGTGCGGGTCGGAGTCGGGCGCGCTCGCCTCGACGCGCACCCGCCGGTTGTGGGTGATCGAGACCAGGTGGATCACCACGTGCAGCTCCTCGCCCGCCAGGTGCGGGTAGTGCACGCCGGACACGCCGGTCGACAGCTCGAAGCGCAGGGCGGGGTCGTCGCGCAGCTTCTGGCAGACCTCGACCAGGCGCTCGCGCCTGACGTGCAGGGTCAGCTCGCCGCGGTCGACGACCACGCGCTCGATGGCCTCGTCCATCGCCAGGCTGTCGACGATCTCGTCGAAGTAGCCCCCGTACGGGCGCGGCGTCGAGATCTGCGGCGCCCGGCGCACGACGAGGCCGCCGTAGCCGGAGGTGTCGCCGCTGTCCTGGGCGCCGAACATGCCCCTGCGGGCGACGGGCGGCTCCTGGGCCGCCGGCACCTCGGGGACCTGCGCGTCCGGGACCTCGGGGAGGTTGTCGGGCGAGGTCACTTCGCGGCCCCCTGGTCGATCAGTGGCAGCGTGCGCAGCGCCTGCAGCTCGAGCTCCTCGATCTGCTTGGCGCGGTGCGCGCCGAACTTCATGTTCTGGATCTTGTCGTGCAGCTTCACGATCGCGTCGATCAGCATCTCGGGCCGCGGCGGGCAGCCCGGCAGGTAGATGTCGACGGGGACGACGTGGTCGACGCCCTGCACGATGGCGTAGTTGTTGAACATGCCGCCGCTGGAGGCGCACACGCCCATGGAGATGACCCACTTGGGCTCGGCCATCTGGTCGTAGATCTGGCGCAGCACGGGCGCCATCTTCTGCGACACCCGACCGGCCACGATCATGAGGTCGGCCTGCCGGGGAGACGCCGAAGCGCGCTCCATACCGAAGCGCGCCAGGTCGTAGTGGGGGCCACCGGTGGCCATCAGCTCGATGGCGCAACACGCGAGGCCGAACGTCGCCGGCCACACGGAGTTCTTCCGCGCCCACCCCGCGGCCGCTTCGACCGTGCTGAGGATGAACCCGCTGGGGAGTTTTTCTTCAAGTCCCATTTTCAGTCCCAGTCCAGACCCTTGCGGCGCCACACGTACGCGTAGGCGACGAGCACGGTGACGATGAACAGCAGCATCTCGACGAGCGCGAACAGGCCAAGGCCCGAGGAGAGCACGCGGCCGAGGTCGTCCGTCTGCGGAGCGAACGAGACGGCCCACGGGTATAGGAAGATGATCTCGATGTCGAAGACGATGAAGAGCATCGCCGTGATCATGTATTTGAGCGGGAACCGTCCACCACCGACAGGCTGGGGCGTGGGCTCGATGCCGCATTCATAGGCGTCGAGCTTGGCGCGGTTCCAGCGCTTGGGACCGGTGAAGGGAGCGATGGCGACCGAGAAGATCGCGAAGCCCCCCGCGAGAACGGCGAGCACCAGGATGGGCACGTAAAGGTCCATCGCTACGCCTCCTCTGGAGTCGCCGCGCGCGCGGGCGCGCAGCCGGATCTGTTGATTGCGAGATTCATGCTGATGGCGCGACCTTTGAGAGTGCGTTGATGATCATGTCGGACGCATCGCCTCGCCGGTCGGTGAGATTACCAAGGAGTTTGAGCGCGAAGCGCATCAGCCTCGGGTGGGGAAGCCCGTGCCTGGTGCCGAAGCTCATCACACCCGGCTTCCCGATCGCCTCGACGAACAACCTCCCGAGCGTGAAATATCCGCCGTAGGCGTCCTTCAGCGTCTGAGGATAGGTCCGCAGGATCCGTTCGCGTTGCGCGGGGGTGGTGTCCTTGAGGGCCTTGGCGATGACCTCGGCGGCGATCTCGCCCGTCTCCATGGCGTAGGCGATGCCCTCGCCGTTGAACGGGTTGATGGAGCCGCCGGAGTCTCCGACGAGCAGCAGGCCGCGGGTGTAGTGGGGCTGCCTGTTGAAGGCCATCGGGAGCGCGGCGCCGCGGATCGGGCCCGTCATGTTCTCCTCGGTGAAGCCCCACTCCTGCGGCATCGACCGGCACCAGCGGCGCAGCAGGTCGCGGTAGTCGATGTTGCCGAACTGTGAGCTGGTGTTGAGCAGGCCGAGACCCACGTTGGCGGTGCCGTCGCCGACGCCGAACACCCAGCCGTAGCCGGGCAGCAGCGTGTCGCCGTCCCACAGCTCCAGCCAGGTCTCCAGGTAGTCGTCGTCGTGGCGCGGGCTCTCGAAGTACGTCCGCACGGCCACGCCCATCGGGCGGTCCTCCCGCTTGTGCAGGCCCATGCCCAGGGCCAGGCGGGTGCTGTTGCCGTCGGCGGCCACGACCACGCGGCTGCGGAACTCGCGGCCGTCCTTGGTGGTCACGCCCACGATGTGGCCGCTGCGGTCGTCGAGCACGGGGCCCGTGACGGTGACGCCCTCCATGAGGCGCACGCCGTTCTTGACCGCGTTGGCGGCGACGATCTGGTCGAAGTCCTGGCGGGTGCGCACGAGCCCGAAATCGGGGAACCGCTCCAACTGCGGCCAGTCGAGCTCGAAGCGCAGGCCGCCGCCGACGACGCGCAGACCCTTGTTCCTGATCCAGCCGGGTGCGTCGATGTCGACGCCCATGTTCTGCAACTGCTTGACCGCACGGGGGGTCAGGCCGTCGCCGCAGACCTTCTCGCGGGGGAACCTGGTCTTCTCCAGGAGCAACACGTCGAGACCGGCCTGAGCGAGGTAAAAGGCGGTTGCGGAACCGGCGGGACCGGCGCCGACGACGATGACGTCGGCGTCATCAGTGTTCATGGTCGCGCCTGCTTCGCCACTCGTTGGCTTCGCTCTCTCGCGGCGAGCTCCTGCGCTTGAGGTATGGCTGTTGGCACGGTCACTGGACTGTCCTGTCCCTACACGCTCGAAGGCCGTGGGGTGTCGCGCCTTCGTTCCTTTGTGAACCCCTTCACAAACTTACCGGCCCGCAGTCTACTGCTTTTCCTGTACATAGTGGCAGTCGGGGTGCGGTTCTGTGATCCATGAGGACGGCGTGTCGCCTGAGGCCGCGCAGTCATGATCGTCACGCTAGCAGCAGCCCCCGGGCGCTCAGAGCCCGGCCGGTGAGGCGATGCGGTCTCGAGACGCTTCCGCGCGAGCGCGGCCGCTTGGGCGGATCGGAAATCGATGATTTCCGCCGCCGGAAAAGCGCACCTTCGCATGACCCGCGGGCAGGAAAGCGGCCGGCCGGAAATGAGTTTTCGGCGATTAAGCGGGCTTGAACCCCCTGTGCATGGCGACGATCCCCATCGTGAGATTGCGCCAGGCCACCCGCTCCCAGCCGGCGGCCTGGATGGTGGCGGCCAGCGTCGGCTGGTCCGGCCAGTCCCTGATCGACTCGGCGAGGTACTCGTAGGAGTCGTCGTTGGAGCCGAACACCTTGGCCACCTTCGGCAACATCCGCATCAGGTACTCGCGGTAGACCAGGTCGAACGGCCCGAACGTCACGTGGGAGAACTCCAGGACGACCAGGCGCCCGCCCGGCTTCGTCACCCGCAGCATCTCCCGCAGCGCCTGGGCGGTGTCGTGCACGTTGCGCAGCGCCACCGAGATCGTCACCGCGTCGAACACCCCGTCGGCGAAAGGCAGCCGCATCGCGTCGCCCGCGACGAACGGCACGCCGGGCCCCGACAGCGCGTTGCCGCCGTGCCGCCGCACCCCCGTGCCGAGCATGCCGAGCGAGAAGTCGGAGGCGATCGCCCGCGCGCCCAGCGTGGTGAAGGCGTCGGTGGACGTGCCCGTGCCCGCCCCCAGGTCGAGCACGAGCTCCCCGGGCCCCGCGTCGACGGCGGCGGCCACCGCCTTGCGCCAGAGCCGCACCTGACCGAGGGAGATCACGTCATTGACCAGGTCGTAGCGCCGGGCGGTGCGATCGAACATCGCGGCGACCTCGTCCGGCTGTTTGTCCAACTGAGCGCGCGTCATGCCACCCACCTTATTGGGGCCCGCCTGCGGGTACGCGGTCATACCCTTCCGGGACAATCAACGGAAAGTAGCAGCATGACTACCGAACGTCTGCTAGATATTGGCGAATGCTTGCCCGTGCCGCCCTTGCGGCGATCATCGCCTCGGCCCCCGTCCCGCACGCGCGCGTCGTGTCGGCCGACCCGATCGACAGCACCCCCCACGTGCTCGACGGCATCGTCAACGCCATCGTCGTCGTCGGCCGCACCGTCGTCGTCGGCGGCTCGTTCAGCGAAGTGAGCGACGCGTCCCGCACCACGATCCATCCGCGCGACAACCTGTTCGCCTACGACCTGGTGACCGGCCGCGTCCTGCCTGGCTTCGCGCCGAGCATGGCCGGCCCCGTCTACGGCCTGGCGGCCGGCGACCGCGGCACCGTCTACGTGGGCGGGGAGTTCCACGGCGTCGACAACCGCAGGGCTCGCGGCCTGGCCAGGCTCGACCTGGCCGACGGCGCCCTGGTTCCGGGCTTCCAGCCGCGCATCGGCGGCGGCATGGTGACCGCGCTGGCCAGGCAGGGCCGGCACCTCTACGTCGGCGGTGACTTCACCAGCCCGCGCACGGCGCTGGCCAGGCTGGACGCCGACACCGGCACGCCCGACGCCGGCTTCGACATCGAGCCCGGCGCGCCGCTGACCTCGCGGGCGAAGGTCTACGCGCTGGCGGTCTCGGGCCACCGGCTCGCGGTGGACGGCACGTTCACCACGCTCGACGGCCACTCCCGGCCACAGCTCGGGCTGATCGACATCGGCGCGGCGGCCGCCAGGGTGGCGCCGTGGCGCACCGACGCGTACGCGCGCAAGTGCAGCAGCGCGTTCCCCTCCTATGTAAGGGGCCTCGACTTCTCCCCCGACGGCCGCTATTTCGTGGTCGTCACCACAGGCGGCGCCAAGGGCGGCATCTGCGACACGGCAGCCCGGTTCGAGACCTACGCCAAGGGCTCCGCCATCCGCCCCACCTGGGTGAACAGCACCGGCGGCGACTCGCTCTACTCCGTCGCGGTGACCGGCGCGGCGGTGTACGTGGGCGGGCACCAGCGCTGGCTGGACAACCCGGAGGGCCGCGACTCCGCGGGCCCGGGCGCGGTGTCACGGCCCGGCATCGGCGCCATTCATCCGAGCACCGGAAAGGCCCTCAGTTGGAATCCCACGCGGGAGCGCGGCATCGGCGTGAAGGCGTTTTACGCGCACGCCAGTGGACTACTTGTCGGTAGTGACACAACGAGACTCGGACGGGAGTACCATGCCCGGATTGGCATGTTCCCCCTGCCCTAGTCGTTCTGTGGCTTGGGCCGGTCGATCTTGTCGCTGAGACGCGCACTCATGGTGTCGCGCTGCTTGGACAGCAAGACGTAGCTCGCGATGCCACTGATCACAAATGAAGCGACGATCAGCCAGAACGGGTTT
Organism: Nonomuraea thailandensis; assembly: GCF_024172165.1. GTDB lineage: Bacteria > Actinomycetota > Actinomycetes > Streptosporangiales > Streptosporangiaceae > Nonomuraea > Nonomuraea thailandensis. The sequence goes on from NZ_JAMZEB010000002.1 coordinate 9,661,262, forward strand.
TGCAGTCCTAGCAGCCAGAGGACACCCAGGGTCACGACGAACAGGCCGATCCGCGACGCGGTGTAAACGAGAACGGGACGCACGGGTTCGAGGTTACTCGGACCTGCGTAGCGGTCGCTCTTCGCATCGGACGCGAGCACTGCTACTGTTCCCAGTTAGGGAGTTTCGTAAAGAAACACCCACGAGAGCCCCAAAGAGGCTCTATCATATAACAATCGGGCAGTCAGCTGATAACAACCCGTGATCTTTGTAGAAAACCACGGATAAATCAGGCTTCGCTCGACACACTGGTTACCTGTCCGCCCGCTGGCAGGAAGCGGGATGCGAGGGGGAGAGATTGGTGGAGAGTAGCAGCGAGCGTCTGCTGACCCCAGGAGAGGTTGCCGCCCTCTTCCGGGTAGACCCAAAGACGGTTACGCGCTGGGCTGCGGCAGGCCGCATCAGCAGTATCCGCACCCCCGGAGGGCACCGGCGCTTCCGCGAGTCGGAAGTCCACGCCCTTCTCCGAGGCGAGGACGTTCTCACGGCCGACAGGCCGGCAGGTGAGTCCCCGCGCGTCTGACGTTCCGTCTAGTCGGTGATCCTGCACGGCGGGCCGCATGAACAGCGGTCCTCCCCGCCAGGATCACCGCTGGCGGAACCCACTGTTCGCGTGCCCTCCCGGCCACACTTCCGTACGGGAACGGCACGGGGCGGCGCCAACCGCCGACCGTGGCTGGCGCCTGTCCGTTGGCCCGGACCGGGCCGCGCACTCCCCCTGCCGCCGCCCGGTCAGGCGTCCTCCTGCCTCGCCTTGAACGCCAGGAACTCCCGCTCCAGCTCGTCGTTCTCCTCTTCCCAGCGCCGGCGGCGCAGCTCCGCCTCCTCCTCGGTCAGCGACTCCGGCAGCCACTGCTCGTAGTCGGGGTCACCGGGCTGGACCTCGACGTAGGCGTTGCCGATCAGAAGACCGTCCTGGCTGGTCAGGCTCTGCGGTACGCGCAAGGTCCCGTCCGCGAGCCGGATGACGTACATGGCCGATCACCTAGATTCCGTAGCGCCGGTTGAAGAACAGCATGATGTCGAGCGCCATCCGCGTGTCACCGCCGAGCATGTCCACCAGGGCCGGGCGCTGGCGCGAGGCGATGGCGGCGAAGGCGTCGGCGAAGAACTCCTTGCGGCCCAGCCCGCCTCCCTGCCGGTGGAACGTCGAGGCCAGCAGCGGGACGGCCGTGTCGTACAGGCGCACGAACTCCGGCGAGTCGGACACCCAGTCGCCGTACGCGGCGTCGATGTCGTCGATGGCGTGGCCCACCTCGTGCATCATCACGTCGGGGGTGGGCGAGGGGCGGTCGCCCACGACGATCTTGCGGTCGCCGTACGCGCCGGCGCAGATGTCCCAGGTCGCCCGGCTGGACGGGAGCGGGGCGCCGCGCAGGTAACCCATGTCGTCGAGGTCCGGCACGCCGCCCGGGCCGACGTAGATGCCCTCCAGGCCCGAGGCGAGCAGCTCCTTCAGCCGCTCGGGCAGCCTGGCCAGGCTCTCCACCGCCCTGATCACGTCCGCGGACGGCCGGCCCTGCCTGGCGTCCCACTGCCGGTGCAGGATCGGCTCCAGCCGGCCGCAGTGGCGCAGGCCGTCGCCCAGCGAGGGCGCGTCCGGGCGATGGGGGCGGGCCCGCAGCGGCTCGTCGGTGAGCTCGAAGTCGTCCCAGGTGTAGCGGGGGCGGTCGACCACGACGGCGGCGGGAAGGCGCTCGCCACGCTCCCGCACCTCGAACGCGTCCCAGCCCGCCCCCAAGTCCCGCTCGCGCCCCGTGTGGGCGTCGCGGACCGTTCCCGGACCGCGCTCGCGGCCGCTGAAGGCGTCCCGGACCGTTCCCGGGCCGCGCTCGCGGCCGCTGTAGGCGTCGCGGACCGTTCCCGGACCGCGCTCACGACCCGCCGAGCCGTCCCGGCTCGCGGCCGGGGAGCGGGTGTCCCGGCGGCCGTCGAGGGGCCACATCGAGCGTTCCGGTCCGTCACCCGCGGGCCACATCCTCGTGTCCTGCGCACCGGACGGCCTTCCCCTCTCGCCGGGCCGTGCCGCCCGGTGCGGCTGATCGCCGCGGTTGTCGCGCGCGTCGGACCAGAACGAGCGGTCGGCGTCGGAGCGGGCCTCGCTGCGACGCGAGAAGAGGTACGAGCCGCGCCGCCACCAACGGCCACGCCGATGCCGTCCTCTGTCGTTGGGTCCCCTGTCGGAAGAAAAGGCCATCGCACCCCTCAACGCCACGTGGAGCCCCGTGGACACCGACGCATCGGCTTCCACCGTACGACGCCGATCTTCCGCTAGTCACCCGAAATGGGACATCGGGCAGCACGATCACGCCGAATCATGGCTTACAGTTCGGGACATGGCAGGTGTTCTGATCGGCCTGGCGCTGCTGGCCTTCTGGCTCTTCTCACTGTTCGACGTGGTCACCACACCCGAAGACGAGGTACGGAGCGTACCGAAGCCTCTGTGGATCCTCATCGTCGTGCTCATCCCGCTGCTCGGCGGCGTCGTGTGGATGGCGCGCGGCCGCCCGCGCGCACCGCGCGCGGCCTGGCCCGTCCCCCCGGGCCCGGGCGCGCCGAAGGGACCGGACGACGACCCCGACTTCCTGCGTGACCTCGACCGGCGGATGCGCGGCGACGACGTCTCCTAGCCTCTCCTAGTCCACGTCGGCGTAGCTGTGCAGGCCGTCGATGAAGATGTTGACCCCGATCAGGTTGAACAGGAGGCAACCGAACGCCACGAGCTGCACGATGGTCGCGGCCTTCCCCCGCCAGCCCGCCGTCACCTTCGCGTGCAGGTAGGCCGCGTAGGCCACCCACGTGATGAACGACCACACCTCCTTGGGGTCCCAGCCCCAGTAGCGGCCCCACGCCCGGTCCGCCCAGAGCGCGCCCGCGATCACGGCGAACGTCCACAGCGGGAAGGCGAACACGATCGCCCGGTGCGCCACCTTCTCCAGGTCGGCGCGGGACGGCAACCGCGACTCCCCCTCGCGACGCACCAGGTAGAGCACGCCGGCGACGCCGGCCAGCGTCAGCAGCCCGCTGGCGACGATCGCCGCGGTGACGTGGATGGCGATCCAGTACGAGTTCAGCGCCGGCACCACCGGGCCGGCGGCCGTGTAGAACACCTTGACGGCCAGCCCGAGCCCGAGCGCGGCCGTGACCATGACGAACCCGCCCAGGAAGCGCACGTTGTGGCGGAGCTGGGTGCCGAGGAACGCGGTCACGGCGGCGAAGCAGATCGCGACGACGAACTCGTACATGTTGCCCCACGGCCACCGGTCCACGGCCAGGCCGCGGGTGACGATGGCGCCGAGGTTGGCGGCCCAGCCCAGCCAGGCGAGCACGAGCGCGACCATGCCGGCCTTGGCGCTCCCGCCCGACGCCTGGGCGGCGGCGGGCGCGCCCGGCGCCGCACCGTCCACCGCGCCGTCCACCGCGCCCTCCACGGGGCCGCCCCCCACGTCGGCGCCTTCACCGGACGACTCCGGCCCCGCGGCGCCGACCGTGACCGGCTGCTTGACCTCGGCCGGCCGCACCGCCCGTGCCCTGCCCTGGCGGGCCCGGCCGAACGCGAGGTCGATCGCGAAGAACACCATGGCGACGACGTAGAGCAGGACGGCTGCGACGACGAAAAGGTCGCTCAGCTCGGCGAGTTGCTCAGCGGACATCCTTTTCTCCTGCTGATAGAACCTTGACGATGTCGGAGAACTCCTCGGCGAAGCCCGCCGCGGAGCCCTCGGTACGGGTGAGGCCGCCCACCTCGACCCGGCCCTCGGAGACGCGCACGAAGACCCGCCGGCGGCGGATCATGAGCGAGAGCGCGATGGCCACGACGGCCGTGGCGCCGGCCGCCAGGGCGGGGAAGCGCCCAGGGTCGTAGGAGGTCTGGAGCGTGATCCACTCCTTGACCCCGGTGAACTCGAGCCTGCCCAGCCCGTCGGGCAGCTCCATGGACTGCCCCACGGCCAGCGGCTTGGGCGCGCTGGACCCCATGACCAGGGGCTTGAGCTTCTTCAGCACCTCGGGCTCGGCCAGCTCGTACACCGACTGCGGCCTGCCCGAGCGCACCCCCAGGTCGCCGGAGAACGCGCCGAGGATCTTCACCTCGGGGTTGAGCTCGCCGGGGAAGGCCGAGGCGTGGTCGCCGTCGGTCAGCGGCACGCTGGTGGGCAGGAACTGCAGCAGGAACCCGAGCTGCGACGGCTGGGCGTCGGGCACCTTGACGACGCAGCCCGAGGTCATCGTGGCCTTCTGCTCGATCAGGCAGGGCACGGGCCCTTCGAAGGCCACCTGCCCCTTCCCGTCGGTGACCTTGAACACTGGCGCGTAGCCGTTGCCGATGAGGTACATCTGCGTGCCGTCGACCTCGAGCGGCTCGTTGACCTTGAGCTCGTAGTCGCGGGCGGGCGAGGCCGGAGTGTCGCTGACCTTGAGGTGGGCCGAGTAGTCGAGCGCCTGCCCCCGCTTGTCGCCGGCGATCTGGTAGGCCACCTTGAACTCCGACAGCGTGAAGGAGAACGGCTGCAGCGACTCGGCCGACACCTGGTTGCCCGGCATGAACCGGTCGTAGGCGGCCACGGTGTTGGCGAACCCGTCGCCCTCGACGACCAGGACGTTGCCGCGGTAGCCGAACAGGGAGCCGGCGCCGATCGCCACCAGGATGCCGAGCAGGGCGACGTGGAAGAACAGGTTGCCGATCTCGCGCAGGTAACCCTTCTCCGCCGACACCCAGCCGTCGCCGGTGACGACGCGGAAGCGCAGCCTGCGCAGCTTCCAGGCGGCCTGGCTGACCCCGAGGTCGCTCTCGAACGAGGCCGAGTGGGGCAGGCGGGACAGGTTCTTCGGGGCCGCGGGCGGCTTGCGGCGCAGCTCGCGCACGAAGGTCGCGGTGCGCGGGATGATGCAGCCGATCAGCGAGGTGAACAGCAGCAGGTAGACGGCCGCGAACCAGGTCGAGCTGAACACCTCGAAGAGCTGGAGGCGGTCGTACCACTCGGCCAGCGCCGGGCTCTGCTCGTAGATCCGGGCGACCTTGTCGGGCTCGACGCTGCGCTGCGGCACCAGCGATCCGGGCACCGAGCCCAGCGCCAGCAGGAACAGCAGGATGAGCGCCGTCTTCATCGAGGTGAGCGTGCGCCATGCCCAGCGCAGCCAGGCCACCAGGCCGAACCCGGCCTGCTTGGGCGCCTGCTCCTTCTCCAGCTCCTGAACGCTCATCAGATCACCGGCTCGAACGCGCCGATCAGCCCCTGCATGGCGGCGATCATCTCTCCCCAGAGCCCGGTCACCAGGAGCACGCCGACGGCCACCATCATGCCGCCGCCGATCCTGGTGATCAGGCGTGAGTGCTTGCGGATGGCCCGGAACGTGCGCAGGGCCCTGCTGTAGGCCAGCGCAGCGCCCACGAAGGGCAGGCCGAGGCCCAGGGCGTACGCGACGGCCAGGAGCGCTCCCCGGCCCGCGCTGCCCTCGTTGAGCCCGAGCGTCAGCACCACGGCCAGCGTGGGCCCGATGCAGGGTGTCCAGCCCAGCCCGAACACCACCCCGAGCAGCGGCGCGCCCGCCAGCCCGGCGGCCGGCAGGCGGTGGATGCGCACGTCGCGCATCAGCCCGGGCAGCACGCCGAGGAAGGCGAGCCCGAGCACGATGGTGAGCACGCCGAGCACCCGGGTGATGACGTCGGCGTTGCCCAGCAGGACGGAGCCGAGACCGCCGAACAGCGCCCCGCTGAGCACGAAGACCAGCGCGAACCCGGCCACGAACAACGACGCCCCGAGCACCAGCCGCCCCCGCCTGGGGTCGGCGCTCATGCCCGTGACGTACGACAGGTAGCCCGGCACCAGCGGCAGCACGCACGGCGACAGGAACGACACCACCCCGGCCAGCACCGCGATCGGCACGGCCAGCAGCAGCGAGCCCGAGGCGACGACGTCACTCATCGCGCACCTTGGTCACCGCGTTCATCAGGTCGGTGTACTTGACGGCGCCCAGCGCCCTGGCCGCGATCCTGCCCTGCTTGTCGATGATCAGCGTGGACGGGATGGCCGCGGGCGGCACCGTGCCCTGGAAGGCCAGCGCGACCTTGCCGGGCTGGTCGAAGATGTGCGGGTAGCCGGTCTGCTCGGTGCGCTCGAACGCCTTGGCGTCGGCCTGGCGGTCCTTGAAGTCGACGCCGAGGAACTCCACGCCGCTGGCCTTGGTCTTGGCCGCGACCTCCTTGAGCACCGGCGCCTCGGCCCGGCACGGGCCGCACCAGGAAGCCCAGAAGTTGAGCACCACGACCTTGCCCTTGTGCGCGGCCAGCGAGGCGGTGGCGCCGTCGAGAGTCGGCCCTTCGACGGCGGGCGCCGGCTTGCGCTCGGCGGCCTCGAAGACCTGCATCTTCCCGTCACCCGCGACGAACCGGGTGTCGCCCGCCTGCGGCTGGCCGCCCGCGTTGCCGGCGCAGCCTGCCGCCAGCACGGCCAGCGCGGCCAGGGGGAGAACGAGGGAGAGGGACTTGGCGCGCACGGAGGAAGATCTCCTTGTACTACAACCGGTAGAGCTTGCAACTCTACCGGGGCACCCGCACGCTCCGGACATCAGGCCCCGGGGAGCGAGGGCCCCGTCTCCAGTGATCCGGCGGGCTCGCTGTAGCCGATGCTGATCAGGCGGTCGCCGTCGAAGGTCAGCGTGGTGAGGCTGGCCAGCGCGCACTGCCGGCGGCGCGGGTCGTGCCAGAGCCTGCGGCCCTCGGCGGCGCACCTGATGGCCCAGATCGGGAGCTGGTGGCTGACGAGCACCGTCTCGTGCCCGCGCGCCGCCGCCCTGGCCTCGTCGATGATCGACTTCATGCGCGCGACGATGACGGGGTACGACTCGCCCCACGACGGGCGCAGCGGGTTGTAGAAGTAGCGGTAGTTGCGCCAGTCGCGCAGCACGCCGAGGCCCTTGCCCACGATGCGGCCCTGCAGCAGGTTGCCCGCCTCGATCAGGCGGACGTCCTGGACGATCTCCAGGCCGAGCTTGTCGGCGAGCGGGGCCGCCGTCTCCAGGGCGCGTTCGAGCGGTGAGCTGAACAGCTTGACGATGTCGCGGCCGCCGACGGCCTTGGCGACCGTCTCGGCCATGAGCTGACCTGTCTCGGACAGGTGGTAGCCGGGCAGCCTGCCGTACAGGACGCCTCCGGGGTTGTGCACCTCACCGTGGCGCAGCAGGTGGACGACGGTGGTTTCAGCCATGGTGCGCACAGCCTATCCGCTCGCCCCGGCCGCGCGGCTCAAGGCCCCCGGCCGGTGTCAGTTGACCGCCCAGGCGTTCTCCTGCTTCCTGCTCGACTCCGTCAGCGCCTCCACCATGGCCCTGATGGCCGGGCGGCGGGCCGCGTCGGTGCGCCACACCGCGTAGATGCGCCGCGACTGGCGCGGCAGCAGCGGGACGAGCCGCGCGCCGTCGGGCACGCAGTCGCGGCCGAGCCGCGGCACGATGGCGCAGCCCAGACCTGCGGCGACGAGCGCGAGCTGCGTCGGGTACTCGTCGGCCATGCACGCGATCACCGGCTCCAGCGAGGCGCTGCGCAGCGTGAACACCAGCCAGTCGTGGCAGACGGTGCCCGGGGAGCCGCTGATCCACTGCTCGCCGCGCAGGGCGGCCAGCTCGATCTCCCGCTCGCCCGCCAGCGGGTGGCCGGCGGGCACGGCCACGTCGGCCACGTCGTCGAGCAGAGTGGCCTTGGACAGGCCCTCGGGGATGGCCATGGGGCGGTTCAGCCAGTCCTGGATCACGCCCAGGTCCAGCTCGCCCCTGGCGACCTCGCGCACGACCCGCTCGGGCTCGCGCTCGTTGAGCTGCACCCACAGGTCGGGGTGGCGCTGCTTGAGCGAGACCAGCGCGCCCGGCATGAGGCCGCGGACCGCGGTGGGGAAGGCGGACACGTTCAGCCGGCCGACCACCTCGCCGCGCAGCGCCTCGAAGTCGGCCTCGGCGGTCTCGACCAGGGCGAGGATGCGCTCGGCGTGCTCGGCCAGCAGCCCGGCGGCGTCCGTCAGGCGCACGCCGCGCCCGTTGCGCTCCATCAGGCGGGCGCCGGTCTCGCGCTCCAGCTTGGCGATCTGCTGGGAGACGGCGGAGGGCGTGACCATGAGCGCGTCGGCGGCCGCGCCGACCGACCCGTAGACGTGGACTGCGTGAAGAGCCTTGAGCCGGTTCAGGTCCAACATGTAAGTCAGCCTAAACGGTTTAGCGTAGAAAGTCTCGCTTGTCGTTGAATGTGTAGCAGACGAAAATAGTTGCATGAGAATCCTGAAGACGAAGAAGCAGCAGACCAGCTCCGTGTCGTACCTCAAGGCCCTCGCCGAGCAGGCTCGCGAGCAGCGCATCCGCTACCAGAAGCCGGCTCGCTGAACAGCGGGACGGGCGGGCACGCCGGGTGCCAGGACCCGCCGCCCCGCCCGCACTCGTCAGGCGCCGCGTGCCGCCGTCACAGCACGGCGGCGGCCGCCTCCGCCGCGGCGGGAAGAGCCTCGGCGACCCGGCCCAGAGCCTCGTCGTCGTGCGAGGCCGACAGGAACCACGCCTCGTAGGCCGACGGCGGCAGGTAGACCCCCCGGTCGAGCATGGCGTGGAAGAACGCGGTGAAGGCCGCGGTGTTCTGCGTCTTGGCCTCGGCGAAGCTCGTCACCTCGGCGTCCGTGAAGAAGATCGAGAACAGGTTGCCCGCCCGCTGCAGCCGGTGCGGCACCCCCGCCTTCGCCAGTGCCTCCGAGGCCAGGTCGCCCACCTTGAGCGCCGCCGCGTCGACCCGCGCGTACGCCTCGGCGTCCAGCGCCCGGAGCGTGGCCAGCCCGGCCGCGCAGGCCAGCGGGTTGCCGGACAGCGTGCCCGCCTGGTAGACGGGCCCCTCGGGCGCGAGGTTGGCCATGACGTCCGCCCGGCCGCCGAACGCCGCCGCCGGCAGGCCGCCGCCCATGACCTTGCCGAACGTCATCAGGTCGGCGTCGACGGGGTCGAGGCCGTACCAGCCCGCCGCGGAGACGCGGAAGCCCGTCAGCACCTCGTCCACGATGAGCAGCGCGCCGTTGGCGGTGCACAGCTCGCGCAGGCGCGCGTTGAAGCCGTCGCGCGGCGGGACGATCCCCATGTTAGCGGGGCACGCCTCGGTGATCACGCACGCGACGTCGGCCGCGGCGAAGGCCTCCTCGACGGCCGCGAGGTCGTTGTACGGCAGCACGATCGTGTCGGCCGCCGACGCTCCCGTCACTCCAGGCGTGTCGGGCAGCCCGAACGTCGCCACCCCCGACCCGGCGGAGGCCAGCAGCGCGTCCACGTGCCCGTGGTAGCAGCCGGCGAACTTGATCACCTTGGACCGCCCGGTGAACCCCCTGGCCAGCCGCACCGCGCTCATCGTCGCCTCGGTGCCCGAGCTGACCAGCCGCACCTTCTCCACCGGCGCCACCCGAGCCACGAGCTCCTCGGCCAGCTCCACCTCGCCCCGGGTGGCGGTGCCGTAGGAGAACCCGCTCGCGACGGCGCGCTCGACGGCCTCCACGACGGCGGGATGGCGGTGCCCGAGGATCATCGGGCCCCAGGAGCACACCAGGTCGACGTAGCGGTTGCCGTCGACGTCGGTGATGTACGGCCCCTGCCCCGAGGCCATGAAACGCGGCGTGCCGCCCACCGAGTTGAACGCGCGCACCGGAGAGTTGACGCCCCCGGGCACGATCTCACGGGCGCGGGCGAACAGGGTCTCGGAGTTCTGTGTACGGCTCACCGGGCTAGGTTATCCGCCCACGGCGCCGGCCCCGAGGTCAGTCGGCCAGCCACTCCAGGATGCGCAGCGGGTCGGGCAGGGGCCGGCCGTCCGGCGGGCGCAGCCAGGAGACGGCCTGGCCGCTCGGCAGGGTCGAGGGCGGGGCGAGCACGTAGCTGTCGCGGCAGTGCCAGCGCAGCCCCGGCGTGTCGTCGATGGTGGCGGGGTCGCAGTCGAGCTGGCACGACCACCACTCGTCCTCGTCCTCAGGGTTGCCCCTCGTTGCCACGTAGAACAAGACCCGGTCGCCGTTGGCGGCGACCGGGCCTGAGTGGGCGTCGGCGGCGTCGATCCGGGTGAGGGCCGACAGGCCGACGGTGAGGGGTACGTCGAAGACGTCGAACACGCGGCCCGTGGGCAGAATCACATTGGCCTCGGGCTCGGCCTCCCACCAGCGCGTGAGCAGAGCGGTGTCGGTGGTGGCCTGCATGTGCCAGGCCGGCGAGAGCGGATGGGCCCCCGGGTCGGGACAGCCGACGCGGTCACAGGAACACGCGCGCGGCCCCTGTGGCAGCGGATGGGCGCCCGGCACGACGGGCCAGCCCAGGGCGGCGTACTCGAGCACGGCCGAGATGCGTGTCGGCCGTGCCTGTTTCTGGGCCCGCTTTCTGGTACGCCGAGCCAGTGGTACCCCCACCATGGTGTCTCCCGTTCGACTCACAGCGCCTGAGGAGGCCCCGACACCGGACGGAACGGCAGCCGCGTCGAGCAGCCTGCCGCAAGCACCTACGCACACGCGGGACACACCAGCACTTGTCATGCAACTCTAACCCACGGGCCCCATGGGTTGACGGGAAACCCCTTGTTAGAGCCGTCGAGCCGCTTCCGTAGCCCAGTATGTCAAGATCAGGTCGGCGCCGGCCCGCTTGATCGCGACCAGCGACTCCATGATCATGCGCTCGCGGTCCACCCAGCCGTTGGCCGCGGCGGCCTCGATCATCGCGTACTCGCCGCTGACCTGGTAGGCGGCCACCGGCACGTCCACCTCGGCGCGGAAGCTCGCGATGACGTCCAGGTAGGCCAGCGCGGGCTTGACCATGACCGCGTCGGCGCCCTCCGCCAGGTCGAGGCGGACCTCGCGCAGCGCCTCCTCCAGCGGGCCCGCCGGGTCCTGCTGGTGGGTGCTGCGGTCGCCGAACTGCGGCGCGCACTCGGCGGCGTCGCGGAACGGGCCGTAGAAGGCGGAGGCGTACTTGGCGGAGTAGGCCAGGATCGGCACGTTGCCGTGACCGGCGGCGTCGAGGGCCGCGCGGATCACGCCCACCTGGCCGTCCATCATGCCGCTCGGCGCCACCATCTGCGACCCGGCCTCGGCCTGGGCCACCGCGACCGAGGCGTAGCGCTCCAGCGTCAGGTCGTTGTCCACGTCGCCGGACGGGGTGAGGATGCCGCAGTGCCCGTTGTCGGTGAACTCGTCGAGGCACGTGTCGGCCATGACCACGATCGAGTCGCCCACCTCGGCCACCACGTCGCGCAGCGCCACCTGCAGCACCCCGTCGGGGTCGTCGGCGGCCGAGCCGCGGGCGTCCTTCACGGCCGGGATGCCGAACAGGATGACGCCGCCCACGCCCGCCGCGGCGGCGTCGTGGGCGGCCTTGCGCAGCGAGTCGCGGGTGTGCTGGAAGACGCCCGGCATCGAGGCCACGGGCTGCGGCTCGGTGATGCCCTCCTTGGCGAACATCGGCAGGATCAGGTCGGCCGCGTGCAGCCTGGTGCCCGCCACCATCCGGCGCAGCGCGGGGTTGCGCCGCAGCCGCCGGGGGCGGGAGACGGGGTATTGCGCGCTCATTTGGCTCTCCTCCTGGCGCCCCGGCGGTTCTGGGAGGGCCGGCGCGGCGTGTCGCCCGCGGCCAGGGCCGCCTGGCGCTGCTTGGCTCCGAACTCGGCCACCGCGGCGGCCAGGGCGGAGGCTGACGGCGTGTCGGCCATGACGTCGACCCGGAGCCCGAACTCCTCGGCCGTCTTGGCCGTCTGCGGCCCGATGACCGCGATCACGGTGACGTTGTGCGGCTTGCCGGCGATGCCCACGAGGTTGCGCACCGTGGAGGAGGACGTGAAGAGCACGGCGTCGAAGCCGCCGCCCTTGATGGCCTCGCGGATGGGCGCGGGCGGCGGGGCGGCCCGCACGGTGCGGTACGCGGTGACGTCGTCGCACTCCCAGCCCAGCTCGGTGAGCCCGGCCACGAGCGTGTCGGTGGAGATGTCGGCCCTGGGCAGCAGCACCCGGTTGATCGGGTCGAGCATCGAGTCGTACGGCGGCCACTCGGCCACCAGCCCCTCGGACGACTGCTCGCCGGAGGGCAGCAGGTCGGGCTTGACGCCGAACTCGACCAGGGCCCGCGAGGTGGCGTCGCCGACGGCGGCCACCTTGAGCCCGGCGAAGGCGCGGGCGTCGAGGCCGTACTCCTCGAACTTCTCGCGCACCGCCTTGACCGCGTTCGCGCTGGTGAAGGCCACCCACTCGTAGCGGCCGGTGACCAGGCCCTTGATCGCGCGGTCCATCTGCTGCGGCGTGCGGGGCGGCTCGACCGAGATGGTCGGCACCTCCTCGGGCACCGCGCCGTAGGCGATGAGCTGGTCGGACAGGGAGCGCGACTGCTCCTTCGTCCTGGGCACCAGCACCCGCCACCCGAACAGCGGCTTGGTCTCGAACCACGACAGCTTGTCGCGCTGCCCCACGGCCTCGCCGACCACGATCAGCGCGGGCTCGGTGAACCCGGCGTGCTTGAGGTCGGCCTGGAGGCGGCCGAGCGAGGACACGACGGTGTACTGCTCGGTGGTGGTGCCGCCGCTGCTGACCGCGACGGGCGTGGTGTCGGGCTTGCCGCCGGCGATCAGCGCCTTGCCGATGGGCACGGCGTCGCCGATGCCGTTGTAGATGACCAGCGTGCCGCGGCAGGCGGCGTGTGCGGCCCAGTCCTGCTCCTGAGCGGCGTCGACGATGCGGAACTCGGGCACCGCCGTCGCCGGCGGGATGCCCGCGTAGGTGAGCACGGCGGTGGCGGGCGGCACGCCGGGCACGATCTCGAAGTCCACCTCCGCCGCGGTGCAGGCCGCGGCCTCCTCGGTGATCGAGGAGAACAGCATGGGGTCGCCCTCGATCAGGCGGACCACGAGCTGCCCCCGTGCGGCGCGCTGCACGAAGTCGCCGCCGGAGAGCTCGGCGACCTCGACGCCTTCACGGCAGTGGCGCAGCAGCGGGGTTTGCGTTTCGACGTCGAGCACCACCACGTCGGCCTTGGCGAGCAGCTCGGCGGCGCGGAGCGTCAGCAGGTTGGGGTCGCCGGGACCCGCGCCCACGAACGCGACGAAACCGGAGGTTGGACTATCGGAGCTCAATGGGAATGCTCCCCCATCAATCTGTCGGCCCCTTCGGCGATCATCTCGGCCGCTAGGAGGCGGCCCAGGTTCGCAGCCTCCGAAGGAGAGCCGGCGGCGGACTTGCGGACCGTTTCGCGGCCGTCGATGGAGACGACCACAGCGGTCAGGTTCAGAGTGTGCCCGTCATCGACCGCGAACGCACCCACCGGAGCGGCGCACCCGGCCTCCAGGGAGGCCAGCAGGGCACGCTCGGCGGTCACCGCGGAGCGGGTCCGGGGGTCGTCGAGCACGCGCAGGAACTCGATCACGTCGGCGCGGTCGGCGCGGCACTCCACGGCCAGCGCGCCCTGGCCTGGCGCGGGCAGCAGCTCCTCGACCTCGAAGATCTGCGCGATCTCCGCGTCGCGGCCGAGCCGGTGCAGCCCGGCCGAGGCGAGCACGACCGCGTCGAGCTCGCCGGAATTGACTTTGCCGATGCGCGTGTCGGCGTTGCCGCGGATCGCGACGTACTGGAGGTCGGGGCGGAGCGCGCTGAGCATGGCGACGCGTCGCGGCGAGCCGGTGCCGACCCTGGCCCCGGGGGCCAGGTCGGCGAACTTGCGCGTGCCCACCAGCGCGTCACGGTGGTCGTGGCGGGCCGGCAGCGCGGCCAGCGTGAAGCGCGGGTCCTGCTTGGTCGGCAGGTCCTTCAGCGAGTGGACGGCAAAGTCGATCTCGTTCTCGATCAGCTTGTCGCGCAGCGCGCTGACGAACACGCCGGTGCCGCCGAGCTGCGCCAGGTGCGCCTTGGTGACGTCGCCGAACGTGGTCACGCCGACGAGCTCGACCGCCCGCCGGGTGCGCTCGACGTAGGCGTCGGCCACCATCTGCGACTGGGTGGTCGCCAGGAGGCTGCGGCGGGTTCCGAGCCGCAACGCGCCGGACCGCGACGTCACAGCTCCACCTCCCTCACGGCCTCGGGCACCTTCGGATCCAGATTGAACAACTCACGCAGGGCTTCCGCATAATGATCGCCCCCTGGGCAGGTGGCGAGCTGCTTGACACGCACAGTCGGCTCGTGAAGCAGCTTGTCGACGACCCGCTGGACGGTCATGGCGACCTCGTCCCTGGCCCGCTCGTCGAGCTCGGGCACGCGCATGAGCAGGCGGCCCAGCTCCGACTCGACCACGCCGGCCGCCTTGCTGCGCAACGCGACCACGGTCGGGGTGACCTTGGCGGCCCGCTCGGCGTCGAGGTAGGCGCGCAGCTCCTCGGCGACGAGGGCGCGTACGGACTGAACGGCGTCGCCCTCGCGCGAGCCGATGCCGGACTCCTGGATCGTCTCCAGGTCCACCAGCGTGACGCCGGGCACGGCGCGCACGGCGGGGTCGATGTCGTGCGGCAGCGCCAGGTCGAGCAGGAACGCGGGCCCGCCGAGCATGTCGGGCGTGACGATGTGGCGGCCCGCGCCGGTGCAGGTGATGACGATGTCGGCGGCGGCCAGCTCCTCGGCCACGGCGGCGAACCCGACCGCGCGCCCGCCGACGGACTCGGCCAGCCTGGCGCCCCGCTCGTACGTGCGGTTGGCCACGACGATGTCGCTCACCCCGGCGCGCGCCAGCGTGGCGGCGGCCAGCGAGCTCATCGAGCCCGCGCCGATCACCAGGGCGCGCCTGCCGGCCAGCTCGCCCGCCAGCGCCAGGCCCGCGGTGACGAGGGAGGCGCCGTGCTTGTCGATGCCGGTGTCGGTCTGGGCCCGCTTGCCGACCCGCAGCGCCTGCTGGACCAGCTCGTTGAGGGTGGCGCCGACGGTGCCCTGGCGCTGGGCCAGCTTGAGCGCCTGGCGGACCTGGCCGAGGATCTGGCCCTCGCCGACCACCATCGAGTCGAGCCCGCACACCACGGAGAACAGGTGCTCGACCGCCCGCTCCTCGTAGTGCACGTAGAAGTGCGGCGTCAGCTCCTCGACCGGGACGCCCGTGTGCACGCCCAGGAGGTCGCTGATGGCGGTGACGGCGGCGTGGAAACGGTCGACCGTGACGTAGACCTCGACCCGGTTGCAGGTCGAGACCACCATGGCCTCCGCGACGCAGGGATCCTGCTGCACGTCGTGCAGCAGCTTGACGAGCGCGTCGCCCGTCACCGAGACCCGCTCCAGCAACGCCACCGGCGCGGTGCGGTGGCTCAGCCCGATAGCCAGAACGCTCATTGACTGTCCACCGCCATGAGTGGCCCCCCAGCCTTGCGTTGCTCGTGGAACGCGAGAATCTGCAGTTCTATGGATAGATCGACCTTACGGACATCGACGCTGTCGGGCACGGTGAGCACGACGGGGGCGAAGTTGAGGATGCTGGTGACGCCCACGGCGACCACGCGATCGCACACTTCCTGCGCCGCTGCCGCCGGTGTCGCCAGAACCACGATCGAAACTCCCCGCCGTCTGATCACGGCTTCCAGCTCGTCGATGTGCTCCACATTCAATCCCGCGATGGTGTCGCCCACGACTTCGGGGTCTGCGTCCACGAGCGCCGCGACCCGGAAGCCTCTGGAGACGAAGCCGCCGTAGTTGGCCAGCGCGCGACCGAGGTTACCGACTCCGACGATCGCCACCGCCCAGTCTTGCGTCAGGCCGAGCTCGCGGGAGATCTGGTAGACGAGGTACTCAACGTCATAGCCTACGCCGCGCGTGCCATAGGAGCCGAGATGTGACAGATCCTTGCGCAACTTGGCGGAATTGACCCCGGCGGCGACGGCCAGGTCCTCCGAGCTGACGGTCGCGATGCCCCGCTCGGCCATCCCGTGGAGCGCCCGGAGGTACAACGGAAGCCTGGCGACCGTCGCCTCGGGGATACCGCGGTCACGGGGCGTGGACGGGCTCTTCACGTGCCGGTGCTCCAGGGTAGGGGCGGCTTGGGGACCGCGTGAACGGATTAGAACCGTCTTTCAGGTTAATCCCTTTGTGAACCGATGCACAAAGTCGGCGGGGTACGGTTACGTCATGCATCGCATCACCTTGCTCGGCAAGCCCGGCTGTCACTTGTGTGACGACGCGCGCGAGGTCATCGCCCGGGTCGCGGGCGAGCTCGGCGTGCCGTGGGAGGAGATCAGCATCGAGTCGTCCGCCGAGTTGCGGGAGAAGTACTGGGAGATGATCCCGGTCACCCTGATCGACGGGGTGCAGCACGACTTCTGGCGGGTGGACGAGGCCAGGCTGAGGGCCGCGCTCAGTAGCTGACGGTGGGCAGCGGCACCACCTTGGCGGCGTTCACGTCGAGCTCGATGACGTTCGTGGCCAGCACCATCGCCTGGCGCTCGTTGACGAACCGCTCCACGTGCGGCTGCCGCTGGTGGTCGCGGTAGGCGACCTCGTCGCGGTAGAGCTCGTAGACGATGCGCTGCAGCGGGGCCGACTTCACGGCGTGGCAGGCGTACACCAGCGTGTCGGGCTCGCCGCGGCGCACGGCCTCAACGGTGGCCTCGGCCAGCCGGTCGAACGCGTCGCCCGCGCCGTCCACGATCGTGAAGACGGTGAGCAGGCCGTAGATGTGCGGCGAGGGCCGGCCCGAACCGGGCTGCTGCTGGGCGGGTGAGAACAGGTCGGCGCCGGGGAAGACCGCTCCCGTCGCGGGGGCGGGCGGAGTCATGGGCGCGCTCGCGGGCGGGGCGCCGTTCATGATGTAGCCGGTCGAGGGGCCGTCGTCGAGCGGCGCGGCCATGCGGGCGGCGTAGTCGACCTCGCGCTGCCGGTAGCCCTCGTCGCCCGCGCGGTACTCGGCCACCAGATCCCCCAGCCCCGACGAGCGGCGCGGCGGCGCGGGCGGCAGGTCCGCGGCCGGCACCGGCTCCGGCATGCCCCGGTGGCCGCCCTGCTGCGGCACCTCGTCGCGGAACATCGGGCGCTCGCCGGGCGTCATCCGGTGCTCGTCCAGCGCGATGGGGCGCTCCTCGCGGCGCTGAGAGCGCTCCTCGCGGCGCGGGGCGCGCTCCTCGCGGTCGTCGTCGAAATCGTCCTCGTCGTCGTCCTCGTACGGCGCCAGCGGCCGCAGCACGGTGTACCAGACCGCGGCGGCGGCCACGGCCAGCAGCGCCGTGGTGAACAACCCCGGCACCGGGAACCGCATCGCGCCCACGAGCGCCAGCCCCGACGGGACGATGACCACGGTCGCGTGCAGGTTGTCGGTGTCGTACTCGTCGCCGTTGCGCCACTTGAGCCCGGCCACCACCAGCATCGCCAGCATGACGATCAGCGCGACCACGTGCGCGCCGGTCAGCAGGTAGCCGGGGAAGACGTTCCAGTGCGTCGAGGCGGTGGGCAGGGACTTGCCCATCTCCTCGGTCTTCAGTGGGTCCCAGACCATGATCACGACGGACACGAAGGTCAGCGCGATGCCGAGCAGCCATGCCAGGAACCTCGGCGGCACCTTCTCCGACAGCAGCTGCACCAGGCCGATGGCCAGCCACAGGGGTGCGATGAGCGATCCCGTCACCTGGTAGATCCGGAACGTGACGCCGCCGAAGCCGAAGAAGGAGCCGACGCCGATCACGCCCAGTGACAGGCACAGGCCCACGACTGCAACGGTCCAGGCGACCAGCCATCCCTCGGGCTCGTCGCGCAGTCGTTGGATCAGGGCACCGGCCGCGACGGCGGCCAGGAGCGCACCGGCAAATGCTATGACAGCAACGAGGATCTCCATGGTGACTCCAATGCTGCCGGACGATGCCTCCCAGCCGGTAGCCGAAGAGGGAACGGGTCGGTCCACCACGGTATCTGCCGATTACGCCTAGTCATGCATGACTTCCGTGGATTGTGGATTTTGCGGTTGATTTCTAGAGTGTTCGAGCACGCCGCACCCCTTACCCCTAGGGATACCGGATGCCTGACTCGTCGCCGTTCGCCGGGCTGCTTGCGCCAGCGGTCGCTGGACCTGCCCGGACGGGCGAGTTCGCCGTGCGCGAAGACGTCTCCGACGAGCTGCGCACGCTGGTGATGCACGCCAAGAACGGCTGCACGCAGTCCTTTGGCACGCTCTACGACCGCTACGTGGACCTGGTCTACCGCTACATCTACTTCCGGGTCGGCTCGCACCCGCTGGCGGAGGACCTCACCAGCGAGACCTTCCTTCGGGCGCTGCGCAGGATCGGCGACTTCACCTGGCAGGGCCGCGACTTCGGGGCCTGGCTCGTGACCATCGCGAGAAACCTGGTGACCGACCACTTCAAGTCGGGGCGCTACCGGTTGGAGATCCCGACGGGAGAGGTCATCGACGTTCCGCTCGACGGCTCGCACATCCCCGAGAACGCGGTGGTCACGGCCATCATCAACGACCGGGTGCTGCGAGCCGTACGAGATCTCAATCCCGAACAACAGGAATGCGTCGTCCTGCGCTTCCTGCACGGCCTCTCGCTCGCGGAAACCGCGCTGATCATGGGGAAGAAGAGTGGAGCGATCAAAGCGCTGCAGTTCCGTGCCGTACGAGCGCTGGCCAGGGCGCTCAAGCACGACCTGGCGTAACCTCCACCCTCCGCTCCTCGTTAGGCAGGTGTCATGGCCGCGTCGGTCAGGGAGCCGTCATGAGTAGCGCGCGCAGGCGGCGCGAACGCGTGCTGGAGCAGCTCACCGAGCTGCGGGAGCTGCCCATCGGCGGCGCTCCCGCGGCCGCGTTCAAGGAACGGCTGCGCGCCGAGCTGCTGTCCGGCGCCCTGGACCCCGAGCCCGAGCCGGCCGGCCCGGCACATCGCCGGCGCCGCCCGCGGCGCAGGCCGCTGCTGTCCCAGCTGTCCGCCGTGGGGCTGGCGGCGGCGCTGATGGTCTCCTCGTTCGCGACCTACCAGGCCGTGCCCGGCGACTCGCTGTACCCGCTCAAGCGCGCCGCCGAGACCACTCTCGTGCATCTCAGCTCCGACGACGCCCAGCGCGGCGAGCGCGAGCTGGACTCGGCCCAGACCCGCGCCAGGGAGGTCGCCAGCCTGCTCGGCTCCTCCGCCGACGGCCCGCTGGTCAAGAAGACGCTCAAGGACATGGAGGAGTCCACGCGGGCGGGCATCAGCAGGCTCGAACGGACCGAACCCCGCTCGCCGAAGATCAAGAAATTCGCGCAGGAGCAGGAGGAGGCCGTCAAGCCCATGCTCCAGGAGCTCGACGAGGACCAGCTCGCCCAGGCAGAGGGCTATCTCGACTACATCGAGGGTCTGGCCGCCCCTGAGTAGGTAAGTAAGCTGAAGCCCATGTGGCGGCTTATGCGACGACGACAGCAACCGCAGCCCGAGGTCGCCGGCGAGGTCGCGGCACAGGCGGCGGTCACCGTCGCGCCCGTCGAGCCGGACCTGCGGGCCGCGGCCTTCTTCGACGTGGACAACACGATGATGCGCGGCGCGTCGATCTACCACTTCGCCAGGGGGCTGGCCACGCGCGGGCTGTTCACCACGTCTGATTTGGTTAAGTTCGCGGTGGGGCAGGCGGTGTTCCGGCTGCGCGGCAACGAGAACCCCGAGCACATCGCGGTCGCCAGGGAGACGGCGCTGGCGTTCGTGGCGGGGGCCAAGGTCGACGACGTCGTCCGCCTCGGCGAGGAGATCTACGACGAGGTCATGGCCGACCGCATCTGGGGCGGCACCCGCGCGCTGGCCCAGCGCCACCTCGACGCCGGGCAGCGGGTCTGGCTGGTCACCGCGACGCCGATCGAGCTCGCCAGGGTGATCGCGCAGCGGCTCGGCCTGACCGGCGCGCTCGGCACGGTCGCCGAGACCAGCAACGGCGTCTACACCGGGCGGCTGGTCGGCGACCTGCTCCACGGGCCCGCCAAGGCCGAGGCGGTGCGCGCGCTGGCCCGCAGGGAGGGCCTCGACCTGACCTGCTGCACCGCCTACAGCGACTCGGCCAACGACCTGCCGCTGTTGTCGCTGGTCGGCACCGCCGTGGCGATCAACCCCGACAGCGAGCTGCGCGAGCACGCCAGGAAGCACGACTGGCAGATCAAGGACTTCCGCACCGGGCGCAAGGCCACGATGACGGCCCTGCCGATCGCGGCCGGCGTGGGCGCCGTGGCGGGCGGCGTGGCGGCGGGCATCGCCCTGCGCCGCCACTACCGCCGCTGACCGCCGCCTACTTGAGCGAGCCGAAGAGCTCGCCGGCCTCCGGCTGCTTCCACCGGACGCGGTTGGGATCACCCGGGTAGGGCTCCCAGGGCACCGACACGACCGTCATCCTGACCTCCTGGAGCTGCCTGCCCAGCTCGTACATCGCCTCCAGGCTCAGGTCCGTCCGCACGCCTTCGCGTACCTCGCCGAGGAATGCCTTGAGCCTGCCCGGGTCGGCGACCACCTGCCGCTGCGCCTTCTTCAGCATCGCCAGCACCAGTGCCTGCTGCCGCTTGATCCGCGCGACGTCGGAGCCGTCGCCGTAGTGGCGCAGCCGCGCGTAGCCCAGGGCCTGCTCGCCGTCGAGCAGGTTCTCGCCCGCCGGCAGCTTCAGCTTCGCGGCCCGGTCGTCCACAGGCTGTGGAAGCTTGACCGTCACGCCGCCGATGGCGTCCACCATGTTCTTGAACCCGCTGAAATCCACGTCGACCGTGTGGTGCAGCCGCAGCCCGGTCAGGCTCTCCAGCGTCGTCCTGAGGCAGGCCGCGCCGCCCACGGCGTAGGCCGAGTTGATCAGGTCGAGCCGGGCGGGCTGCGTCCCGCAGCGCGGGATCCGCACCATCGAGTCGCGCGAGATGCTGATCGCGGTGGCCCTGCCGCGGTCGGCGGGGACGTGCACGATCATGATGGTGTCGGACCGCTGGCCCACGTCCCGCCTGGCCGACTCGGGGCCGTACTTCTCGTTGCCCTCGCCCTCGCGCGTGTCCGAGCCGATCACCAGCACGTTCCTCGTGCCGCTCATGTCCACCGTGTCCGTCCCGGCGGGCGGCGCGGCCGTGTGCCGGACGGCGACGAACGCCACGGGCACCGCGACGGCGGCGGCCGTGGCCACGGCCACGAGACCGGCCGTCCACCATCCCGACCACCTGCGCCGGGGCCGCGCGCGCAGGAAGCTCTCGCGCCGGCGCACGAGCGTGGGAGGTGGCTGGTGCTCCAGCTCCGCCCCGAGGTCCCGGAGCAGCTTCAGGTCGTCCATCGTCACTCCTCCTCCATCGGGTTGGCGTCGCCGAGCGCGGCACGTACCTTCCGCCTGCCCCTGTTGAGGCGGGAGCGCACAGTTCCCACGGGGATGCCGAGCGCCCGCGCGGCCTCCTCGTACGTCAGATCGCCCCAGGCGATCAGCAGCAGCACGTCGCGGTCCTTGGCGGGCAGCGCGGCCAGCGCGCCCGCCAGCTCGGCCCGCACGGCCTGCGCGGTCACGCCGGCCGCCACCCGGTCGGCGGGCGACTCCACCTCGGAGTCCACAGGGGCACGCAGGAGGGCCCGGTAGCGGGCCGCCTCGGTGCGGTGGTGGCGGGAGATCAGCTTGGTGAGGATGCCGAAGAGCCACGGCCTGGCGTCCGCGTACGCCAGGTCGTAGCTCTTCCTGCGGGAGAACGCGACCAGGAACGTCTCACCGACCAGGTCCTCGGCGGGCTCGGGGCCGAGGCGTTTGGAGACGTACCGGTAGAGCATGGCGGAGTAGCGGTCGAAGAGCTCGGCGAAGGCCTCGGGTTCCGTCCACGAGGCTCGTACGAGGTCGGCGTCCGCACCCCTGACGGCGGGTTGCGTGATCATCTCCGCCCTTCTGTGGGGGATCGGTCACGGATGTCTTGCCACAACCCGCCGATCGGGTTCAGATCTCCTTGAGCTGGCCTCCGTCGATCACGAACTCCGCGCCCGTGGTGCTGCCCGAGCGGGGCGAGACGAGGAGCGCGACGGCGTCGGCGATCTCCTGCGGGTGGACGAGCCTGCCGGTGGCCAGCCCCATCATCGTAGGAGCCACCTCGCTGATCACGCTGTCCCTGTCGGCGCCGACCATGCCCGCGAAGACCTCGGCCGCGCCGCCCTCCTTCGTCCACCAGTCCGTCAGCACCGCCCCGGGCGTGACCGTGTTGACCCGCACGCCCTGCGGCGCGTACTCGGCGGACAGGGACTTGCTCAGCGCCAGGACGGCCGCCTTGGCCGCGCCGTAGTCGACGTTCACGACTCCGGCCTGCCTGCCCATGGTCGAGGAGACGTTGACGATCGCGCCGCCGCCCCGCTCCAGCATGGACGGCACCGCGGCCCGGATCATGCGCACGGCCGCGAACAGGTTGAACTCGAACATCGCCGCCCAGTCCGCGTCGTCCGGCGCCATGAACCCGGCCCGCGGCAGCGTCGCCCCGGGCGGCGGCCCACCGGCGTTGTTGACCAGGATGTCCACCCCGCCGAACTCCCCCACGGCCCGCGCGACGACCCGTGCGGGGGCGGCCGGGTCCATGAGGTCCACCGCGACGTGCCGCACCTTGGCCTCGGCCAGGGCGTCGGACGGCGTGCGGGAGGCGGCGACCACGTGGGCGCCCTCCTCGGCCAGGGTGCGGGCGACGGCCAGGCCGATGCCCTTGGACGCGCCCGTGACGACGGCGACGCGGCCGGAAAGCTGCAGATCCATGGGGTTCCCTTCGGTGTTCCGTGAAAATCCGTGCGAAGAACACCGGCGGGATCGGGGCGGTTGCACCCCGGCGGTCAGAGGAACGGCGGGAAGGCGTGGCCCCTGCGCAGCCGCAGCTCGTTGAGGAGCTGCTGGATGACCTCGCGCACGTGGTCGGTGAGGTTGAAGACGAGCATGGGGTCGTCGGCGGCGGACGGCTCGTACTCGTCGGTGCGGATCGGCTCGCCGAACTCGATCATCCACTTGGACGGCAGCGGCACCAGGCCGAGCGGCCCCAGCAGCGGGAAGAACGGGGTGATCGGCAGGTAGGGCAGCCCCAGCATCCTGGCCAGGGTCTTCAGATCGCCGATCTTGGGATAGATCTCCTCGGCCCCCACGATCGCGGTGGGCACGATGGGCACCCCGGCGCGGATGGCCGAGGCCACGAAGCCGCCGCGGCCGAAGCGCTGCAGCTTGTAGCGCTCGGAGAACGGCTTGCCGACGCCCTTGAAGCCCTCGGGGAAGACCCCGACCAGCTCGCCCTTGCGCAGGAGCCGGTCGGCGTCCTCGCGGCAGGCCAGCGTGTGGCCGGTCTTGCGGGCCAGGTGGCTGAGCAGCGGAAGCTGGTAGACCAGGTCGGCGCCGAGCAGCCGCAGCGGCCTGTCGGCCTCGTCGTGCAGCGCCACCTGCAACATGAGCGCGTCCAGCGGCAGCGTGCCGGAGTGGTTGGCCACGACCAGCGCGCCGCTGTCGTCGGGGATGTTCTTCAGCTCCAGCGTCTCCACCCTGAACCAGTGGGTGTAGAGCGGCCTGATGAGCTCGAGCACCACCTTGTCGGTCAGCTCGGCGTCGTAGCCGAACTCGTCGACCTCGTAGTCGCCCGTGATCCGCCTGCGCAGGAAGGCCAGCAGCGCGGCGAGCCGTTCGGCGAGCTCGTCGGCGGAGGGCTGCTGCTGCTCGAAGGACGGGGCCGCGCTGATGGGGATCACGCGGGCCTCCTCCCCGTGGGGGACGCTCACGCGTGCACCTCCGGGTCGTTCGCGGGGACGCTCACGCGCGCACACCTCCGAGCGGCCGCAGGCCGCGCGAGCGCAGGAAGTCGTCGAAGGCCGCGCCGGTGGTGAACTTGGGCTTCCAGCCCAGCTCGGCCTCCAGCCGGGCGATGTCGACCGCGCGGCCGTGGCACATCAGGCGGACCTGCTCGGGTGAGTACTCGACCAGCCCGACCCGGCGCACGGCGCCGCCCAGCACCTTGAACGCGGGCGAGGGCAGCGGCAGTTTCGCCCGCCCCGCCCTCCTTGCGCACTGGGACAGGAGCAGCACGCCGGCCCCGGCCACGTTGAACGTGCCGGGGTGATCCTCGGTCGCCATCCGGCGCAGCACCTCGACCGCGTCGTCCTCGTGGACGAACTGCAGCCGCGGGTCGAAGCCGAACACGGTCGGCAGCACCGGCTGGGTGAAGTAACGGGTCAGCGGCGAGTCGACGCCAGGACCCATGAAGTTGGCGAAGCGCAGCAGCGAGACGACCACGTCGGGGCGGCGCCGGGCGAAGCCCCGCACGTAACCCTCGACCTCGGCCGCGTCTTTGGCGTATCCGTGGACGGGGCCGACGTGCGGCTCCAGATCCTCGGTGAACACCGCCGGATCGCGGGGCGACGAGCCGTAGACGGCGGTGGTGGAGCGCACCACCACGCGCCGCACGGTCGCCGACCGCTGGCAGGCACCGAGCAACTGCATGGTGCCGATGACGTTGTGCTCCTTCATGGCCGCCCTGCCGCCGTTTCGCGACGGAGCGCTGACCAGGCTCATGTGCACAACGGTGTCGATGTCCGCGGCCGCGATCACCTGAGCGATGTCGGGGCTGCGCAGATCGACCCGGACGAACTCCGTCCGGCCGAGAGAGATGCCGCCGTCTCGCGTCAGCGAGGGGGGCGGCACGGTGTCCACTCCTATGACGCGGCTGATGTCCGGGTCCGCCGCCAGAGCACTCGCCACCCGGGCGCCGATGTGGCGCGAGACCCCGGTGACAAGCACGGTGTGGGTCATCAGCGCCTCGCAGCTGCGTCGATTACTTCTTGTTGCGCCGCTGGATGCGCGTCTTCTTGAGCAGCTTGCGGTGCTTCTTCTTAGCCATCCGCTTGCGGCGCTTCTTGATGACAGAGCCCACGGGACCCCCAGGTACTGATAGCACGTCTGAACCGGAGTGCGAGCGCACACCGGCTCACAGACTACCGGCGATCCACGGTAGATCGCCCCTCGGGGGGTGAGAGCCCGGCCGCACCAGCGGCGGCCGGGCCTCTCCCGCGAGAGCATTCACGACACGACTCGGCGTGTCGCTACGTCAACCTGCCTCGATGTAGGCCTCCCGCAGATAGTCGTGTACCGCCTGCTCAGGCACCCTGAACGATCGGCCGACTCTGATGGCCGGCAGCTCTCCCGAGTGGACGAGCCGGTACACCGTCATCTTGGACACCCTCATGACCGTCGCCACTTCTGCGACGGTCAGGAACTTCACCTCGCTGAGAGGTCTTTCGCCTGCACCCATCGGACGCCTCTTCCGCACGTGTTTCCGGGTTATCCCCACTGGTGCCATTGCTCACGCACGTGTACTGCCGTCAGCGTAAGTCGGGACTCCGAGTGCGCAAACCCCCTAGTTTCTCAACTGCCGGAGCCACCTGTCAGCCGAACCAACGAAATCGCTGGCCAGCAGCCTGGCCTAGCACCGCACATGGACGTTGGAACTGTCCAAGTTGCCACACATAAGAGTCGCCGGAGCCCCGTCAAAAGTTGGCAAAGGGACAGCGAGCCTCTTGGAATGCAGGCGCGAAAAGACGGTATGGGGATGACCGAATTAGACTCAAAGGGCTTGTGAGACTCCTGTGACCAACCGCTCGGTCAACGGAGCGTAGTAGCGCGGTAGCACGTTGTCGTCGAGTGGCACGACCACGTCAAGCTTGCCTTCCGCCTCACCGACGAAGAGCCCGGGGTCGTTGCAGTCGGCGAACGCCACTGTCGGCACACCCGCCTCTCCGGCCGCTCCCGCCCAGCCGTGGTCGGCGATCACGAGGTCCGGGAGGTCGCCGTTCAGCTTCTGCAGCATGTGCCGCATCGGGGCCGCGTCGTGGGTGTGCACCAGCGCGCCGCGGTCGTCGAGCATGGCGATGTCCTGGAGATAACGGATCCTTCTGGGACGACCGAAACCCGACCCCGCGTACGTCCACCCCTCGGCGGGGGACAGCAGCCGGGCTCCCCTGGCCGCGCAGAGGGCGGCCAGCGGCAGGTGGACGGCCAGCAGGCCGGTGGGGTGCCCGGTGGCGAACAGGATGCGCGGCTCCGGCCGCGCCAGCACCGCGGCGATGCGCTCGGCCATGGCGTCGATCGCGTCGATCGTCAGGTCGGGGTCGATGGTGTCCTGGCCCCAGCGGTGGCCGGGGTCGGAGACCACGCCGGCGGACTTGGCCATCAGGGCGAGGATGTCGCGGTACGACCACGGCTGGTCGAAGGTCAGGCCCAGCGCGTAGTACGGGTCGCCGTTGGCCAGCGAGCTGTAGTGGTCCAGGTTGTTCTCGCGGGGGGTCGCGACATCGCCGGCTATGCGGCTGTATACAAGATGATCTCGGAGTTCGTCGCGGCTCAGCACTGGTTCTTCCTCGTCAGGGCTACGGAGCGAGGCCGTGCGCCTCGGTCAGGGCATCGGATCGAGGCCGTGCAGGGGGAACACCGCGTTTCGGGTCGCCATGACCGCACGGTCAATGGGGTCCGCTGGATCATAACCACCGGACAAGTCTCGAAATTCCGGGTTTCGGCCGTCCGTCATGGTCAGCGGCGGGGTCTCCCCCGTACGCTCCCGTACGAACTGCCGCCAGCCCTCACCCGTCGGCGTCGCCGGATCGACCGGATGACCCGACAACTCGGCGATGAGGTGCGTCCACACCCGCGGCACCACCTGCACCAGCTCGTAACCGCCCCCGCCGGTGGCGATCCACCGGCCGCCCGCCGTCTCGTGGGCCAGGCGGTGCAGCGC
Organism: Nonomuraea thailandensis; assembly: GCF_024172165.1. Classification (GTDB taxonomy): domain Bacteria; phylum Actinomycetota; class Actinomycetes; order Streptosporangiales; family Streptosporangiaceae; genus Nonomuraea; species Nonomuraea thailandensis. Next base: position 9,687,926 of record NZ_JAMZEB010000002.1, read on the forward strand.
GGCGTACGCGGCCCGCTGGCCGTCGACGCTGAGCATGAGGTTGGCCAGGGGGTCGAGCGCGTGGCTGTCGCAGCCGTGCTGCGTCACCAGGATCTCGGGCCGGAACTCGTGCAGCAGCAGCGGCACCACCGCGTGGAAGGCCCGCAACCACCCGGAGTCGCCCGTGCCGGCCGGGAGCGCGACGTTGACGGCCGTGCCCGCGGCCCCGGTCTCCTCGGGGAAGCCCGTGCCGGGGAACAGCGTGCGCGGGCTCTCGTGCAGGCTGATCGTCAGCACCCTCGGGTCGTCGTAGAACACCGCCTGCACGCCGTCGCCGTGGTGCACGTCCACGTCCACGTACGCGACGCGGCCCACGCCCTGCCGCAGCAGCCACGCGATGGCCAGCGCCGGATCGTTGTAGACGCAGAACCCGCTGGCCGCGGCGGGCATGGCGTGGTGCAGCCCGCCCGCGACGTTGACCGCGTGCTCGGCCGCGCCCTCCCACACCGAGCGGGCGGCGGCCAGCGAGGCCCCGGCGATCAGCGCGGACGCCTCGTGCACGCCCGCGAACGCCGGATTGTCGGTCGTGCCGAGCCCCACGGCCAGGTCGGGCCTGCCGGAGACGGACACCCGCTTGACGGCCTCGATGTAGCCGCGGTCGTGCAACATGGCCAGCTCGTCGTCGCTCGCGGGGCCGCAGCCGCTCATCTCGACCTTGTCGAGCACACCGAGCTCGCGGGCGAGCGCCATGGTGAGCTCCACCCGCACGGGGGCGAGTGGATGGCTCGGGCCGAAGTTGTAGGAGGTGAGAGCGTCGTCCCAGATCACCCGTGCCGACCGGCTCATGCCAACCCCTCCGCGTGTCCCTCGCCTTGCGCCGACGTTACCGCAGGGCAGACGCCCGGTTGTAGCCCGGGTTGATCGTCCCCGACAAGGGTGACATTTCCTGAACTAGGGTTTGAGCGTGCCCGCGGCGCGGACCTTCATGAAGATCGTGCGATTCTTCCAGCGTCCCAAGGTCTTCGACCGGACGCTGGTGATCGTGCTCGCCATCCCCTCGGTCCTGGGCGCCGTCGCCGTACTGACCCTGGGCGACAGCCGGCTCGCGCTGGGCAACGTGCACTACCTGCTGACCGTGCTGCCCCTGCTCTGGCGGCGCAACCGGCCGATCACGACCATGGCCCTGGTGGCCGCCGTGGACACGGTGTGCATCCTGACCGGTCTCGTCGACTCCCCCAACGTCGCCACGACCGTCGCCCTCTACAGCCTCAGCCGCTTCACCACCGGCCGCACCACCGTGATCGCCTCGGCGGTGACCTGGCTCTTCTACACCCTCGTGATGGAGCTGGGCACCCCGATCCAGGCCGCCTGGGCGACGGCCCTGTTCATGGTCGCCATACCCGTGGGCCTCGGCCAGCTCGTCCGGCTCAGGGCCGAGCTGAACGAGCGCGGCAGGCGCGAGGTCGCCGACGCCGCCGTGCGCGCCGAGCGGCGGCGCATCGCCAGGGAGCTGCACGACGTGGTCGCGCACCACATCACCGTGATCAACGCGCTGGTCGGCGGCGCGCGCGCCACGCTGCCGGCGGAGCAGGCGGTCACCAGGGAGGCCCTGGAGAGCGCCGAGCAGACCGCCCGCCAGGCGATGTCGGAGATGCGCCGCCTGCTCGACGTGCTGCGGGCCGACGGCAACGAGGGGCCTGACGCCGCCACCGGCGTGGGCGCCGACCGCCTGCCCGCGCTGATCAAGGAGGCCAGGTCCGCGGGCCTGCCGGCCCACCTGACCGTGACGGGGGAGCCCGTCGAGCTGCCCGCCGCCGTGGACCACGCCGTCTACCGGATCGTGCAGGAGGCGCTGACCAACACCCGCAAGCACGCGGCCGGCGCCAGGGCCAGCGTGCGCCTGGCCTACGAGAGCTCTGCCGTGGAGGTCGAGGTGCTCGACGACGGCCTGCCGAAGGACGACGGCGCGCCGGGCTTCGGGCTCGGCGGCATGGCCGAGCGGGTGGCCCTGTGCGGCGGCCAGTTGTCCACCGGGCCCCGGCCGGAAGGCGGCTTCCGCGTGCACGCCCGCTTACCACTGGAGAAGGCATGATCAGTGTCCTGCTGGCCGACGACCACGCGCTCGTCCGTACGGGCTTCAAGCTCATGCTCGACGCGCAGCCCGACCTGAGCGTGGTCGGCGAGGCGGCGGACGGCGAGCAGGCCGTGGAGCTGAGCAGGCGGCTGCGCCCAGACGTGGTGCTGATGGACCTGCACATGCCCGGCATGGACGGCGTGCGCGCGACCGAGCTGATCACCACGGAGCTGCCCGGCGTGCGGGTGCTCGCGCTGAGCACGTTCGACCTGGACGAGAACGTGGTGGCCGCGCTGCGGGCGGGCGCCGACGGGTTCCTGCCCAAGGACGTCTCCCCCGAGGAGCTGATCGAGGGCGTGCGCGTCGTGCACCGGGGCGAGTCGGCCGTCGCGCCGCGCCTGCTGACCCGGCTCATCGGCACGTTCGTGCGCACCTCGCCCCCGCGCACCGCGCCCGCCGAGCTGTCGGGGCTCACGGACCGCGAGCGGGAGATCCTCGTGCTGATCGCCCGCGGCCGGTCGAACGCGGAGATCGCCGCCGGCCTGGCCGTCTCCCCCTCGACCGTGAAGAACCACGTCACGAGCCTGTTCGCCAAGCTCGGCGTCCGGGACCGCGCGCAGGCCGTGATCATCGCCTACGAGGCGGCGCTGGTCCACCCTGGAGAGTAGGACCACGGTCCTACCCCGGCGCCCGGCGAACGGTTCCCTGGCAGGAAGAAAACCGGCGGGCGCGACGGCACTCTCGAATCATGACCGCGATTCGAGCAACGAACCTGAGCAAGCGCTACGGCTCGACCATGGCCGTCGCAGACCTGTCGTTCGACGTCGAGCCGGGTCAGGTGACCGGCTTCCTCGGCCCCAACGGCGCGGGCAAGTCGACCACCATGCGCATGATCCTCGGCCTCGACCACCCGTCCGGCGGGTCCGTGCTCGTGGCCGGGCGCCCCTACGCCGAGCTGCGGCACCCCCTGCGCAAGGTGGGCGCGCTGCTCGACGCCAAGGCCGTGCACGGCGGGCGCAGCGCCCGCAATCACCTGCTCGCCATCGCGCAGAGCAACGGCATCCCGGCCTCCCGCGTGGAGGAGGTGCTGGAGGCCGTCGGGCTGCGCGAGGTGGCCAGGCGGCGGGTCGGCGGCTTCTCGCTGGGCATGTCGCAGCGGCTCGGCATCGCCGCGGCGCTGCTCGGCGACCCCGAGATCCTGCTGTTCGACGAGCCCGTCAACGGGCTCGACCCTGACGGAATCCTGTGGATCCGCACGTTCATGCGCGAGCTGGCCGCCGAGGGGCGGGCGGTGTTCGTCTCCAGCCATCTGATGAGCGAGATGGCGCAGACCGCCGACCACCTGATCGTCATCGGCAGGGGCGCGCTGATCGCCGACACGAGCGTGCAGGAGTTCATCGGCCGCAGCTCCCAGGGGTACGTACGGGTCCGCTCGCCCCGGCTGGCCGAGGTGGCCGAGCTGGTCAAGGTCGGCGAGCTGCACCCCGACCACCTGCGGGTGACCGCGATGAGCACGCTCGAGATCGGCACCCTGACCGCCAGGGCCGGCATCCCGCTGGAGGAGCTGACGTTCGTGCAGCCCTCGCTGGAGGCGGCCTACATGGAGCTGACCAAGGACAGTCTGGAGTTCTCGGCATGATCGACATCCTCAGGTCCGAATGGACGAAGATCCGCTCGGTGCGCTCGACGGTGTGGACGCTGGCCGCCACGTTCGGGTTGATGGTGGGCCTGTCGGCGCTGCTCAGCGCCTCCGTCAAGAGCACCGCCGAGGGGCCCGTCCCCGCCGGTCAGGGGATCGCCGCGAGCCTGCTCGGCATCATGTTCGCGCAGCTCGCCATCGCCACGCTGGGCGTGCTGGTGATCTCCAGCGAGTACCGCACCGGCGGCATCCGCACCTCGCTGCTGAGCGTGCCCAAGCGGATGAACCTGCTCACCGGCAAGCTCCTCGTGTTCGGCGCGACCTCGCTGGTCGTCTCGGCGCTCGCCTCCGCCGCCGCGCTCGGCGTGGGGCTGGCCTTCACCCAGCCGCCGGACCTCGCGGCAGGCGAGGTCGTCCGCGCGCTGGTCGGCTCCTCGCTCTACCTGACCGCCTGCGGCATCTTCGGGCTGGGGCTCGGGACGCTCGTCCGGCACACGCCCGGCGCGATCGTGGCGGCCATCGCGCTCATGCTGGTGCTGCCCCAGGTGGCCAACCAGCTCCCCGGGCAGTGGGGCAAGGTCGTGGCCGAGTACTTCACCACCAACGCCGGCCAGTTGCTCGTCGCCGGGCAGGGCAGCGACTCGCTCACACCGTGGGGCGGGTTCGGCGTCTACCTGGCCTGGATCGCCGTCGCCACGGTCGCGGGCGCGCTCCTCATGCAGCGGCGCGACGCCTGAGCCCGGCGTAGGCAGCGCTCACTCGGCGCGGAGGGCGATCACCGGGTCCAACCGGCCCGCCCTTCGCGCCGGCGCCACGCCGAAGAACACCCCGACCGCCGCCGACACCCCGAACGCCAGCACGATCGACCACCACGTGATCGACGCCGGCACCTCCGTGAGCGCCGCGATGGCCAACGAGCCGCCCACCCCGAGCAGGATGCCGATGAGCCCGCCGATCGTCGTCAGCAGCACCGCCTCGATCAGGAACTGCGCCAGGATGTCGCGCTGCCTGGCCCCCAGCGCCTTGCGCAGCCCGATCTCCCTGGTCCGCTCCCGCACGCTGACCAGCATGATGTTCGACACGCCGACGCCGCCGACCAGCAGCGAGATGCCCGCGATGGCCGCCAGCACGCCGGTGAGCATGCCCAGCACGCTGCCGATCGTGCCGAGCAGCGCGGTCTGCGTGACCGCCGAGAACTGCTCGCCCGGATACCTGTCCCGCAGCGCCGCCGTCACCCGGTCCGACAGCGGGTCGATCTCGTCGGGCCCGGACGCGCCCACCGCCATCCCGTTGATCCGCTCGATCCCGAGCAGCCGCTGCGCGGTCGTCACCGGGACGTGGATCTCCTGGTCGCGGGAGAGCCCGAACGTCTGCCCCACCGTGGCGTACACGCCGACCACCCGGAACCTCGCACCCGCCACCGTCACCTGCCGCCCGATCGGGTCCAGCTCGCCGAACAGCCGGTCGGCCACCTCCGAGCCGAGCACCGCCACCCTGCGCCGGGTGTCCACGTCGGTCCCGCTCAGCGGGCGTCCCTTGGCGACGGGCCGCTCGAAGATGTTGACCAGGTTCTGGTCGGTGCCGATCACCGTGACGAACGCCTCGGTCCTGCCCACGCGCACGGTCTCGCCCGACTGCAGCGACACCGTCACCTTCGACGGGTCGCCCACGACCCGCCGCACGTAGGCCACGTCGGCCAGGCCCAGCTTGCTCTGCGTGGGCGCCGCGCCGAGGCTGATGCGGCCGGGGACGACGAGGATGATGTTCGTGCCGAGGCCGGAGATCTGCTTCTCGATCTCGTCCTTCGCACCGGTGCCGATGGCCACGAGGATCACCACGGCCAGCACGCCGATGATCACGCCCAGCATGGTGAGCACGCTGCGCAGCCGGTTCACGCGCAGCGCCTCCAGCGCCATGGCCAGCGCCTCACCGCTCCTCATCAGCCGCCGCCCCTCCTGGGCCGTCGTCCCGCTCGATCAGGCCGTCCCGTACGTGGATCTGCCGCCTGGCGTGGGCGGCCACCTCGGCCTCGTGCGTGACCAGCACCACCGCCATGCCGCCCTCGGCGTTGAGCCGGTCGAGGATGGCCATCACCTCGGCCCCGCTCGCGGTGTCGAGGTTCCCGGTGGGCTCGTCGGCCAGCAGCACCTCGGGCTCGCCCACCAATGCCCTGGCGATGGCCACGCGCTGCTGCTCACCGCCGGACATCTGCGAGGGCCGGTGGTGCAGGCGGTGCCCGAGCCCCACCGACTCCAGCGCCGCACGGGCCCTGGCCCGCCGCTCGGCCCTGCCCAGCCCCCGGTAGACCAGCGGCAGCGCCACGTTGTCCAGCGCCGTCGTCCTGGCCAGCAGGTGGAAGGACTGGAAGACGAACCCGATCGTCCTGTTCCGCAGCTCGGCCAGCTCCGCGTCGGACAGCCGCGAGATGTCCACCCCGCCCACCCGGAGCACGCCCGAGGACTGGCGGTCGAGGCAGCCGAGCAGGTGCATGAGCGTGGACTTGCCCGACCCCGACGGGCCCACTACGGCCGCGAACTCGCCCTGGCCGATCCGCAGCGTGACACCCCGCAGCGCCTCGACGGCCACGCCGTCGAGCTGGTAGCTGCGGGTCAGCTCGACCGCCTCGATCGCGAGCCCGCCGCTCATGGCAGTGACTGCCCCTGCCGTACGGAGTCCGCTCCCCTGACCACGATCCGCTCGCCTACGGACAGCCCGCTCAGCACCTCCACCACGGCGTCCCCCTGGGCGCCGAGCTTGACCACGCGCCGCTCGGCCACGCCGTTCCTGACCGCCCAGACCACGCTCTCGCGCCCGCTGGAGACGATGGCGGAGGCGGGCGCGGAGACGGCCGACGGCGACTCGCGCACGGTCAGCCGCGCCACCGCGCTCATGCCCGGCTTGGGCGTCGGCGCCTCGGAGCCGTCGTCGAACGCGCCCGCGCCGAGCCTGAGGCGTACGGGATAGCTGACGCCGCCGGTGGTGCCCTCCATGGGCGTGACCCCGATGCCGGTCACCGTGGCCTCGTACGTGGCGCCGGGCACCGCGTCCAGCTCGACCTCCGCCTGCACGCCCTCGCGCACGAGCAGCACGTCGGTCTCGTCCACGTCGGCGTCCAGGGTGAGCTCGGACACGTCGGTCACGGTGACGATCGCGTCGCCCGGCGAGACCGGCACCCCGGCCGCCACCGGAGTGCTCTGAGCGGACCCGCCGGCGGGCAGCGAGGGCAGCTGCTGCCCGCCGCCCCCGCCTGGCAACTGGCCGAGCAGGCTCCCGACGCCGCCGGGCACTCCGCCGCCGCCCGACACCCGGCCGAGCGTGACGACCCCGGCGAACGGCGCCTTGACGGTCAGCGACTTCACCGTCCGCTCGGCCACCTTGACCGCGGCCCTGGCCTGGGACCTGGAGGCGGCCTGCAGCGAGGCCATGGAGCTGGTCAGGCCGCTGGTGACGCCGGTCATGAGGCCGCTGACGGAGCGGTTGAGCTGGGTGGTGATGGAGGCCAGCGCCCTGGTCTGGGCCTGGTGCTGGGTCCTGGCCAGGTCGATGGCGTTCAGGAGCTGCCTGCGGGTCCGCTTGTCCTCGACCTTCCCGGCCTCCTCGCGGGCTCGGGCGAAGTGCCGCGCCACCTTGCGGTCGAAGGCGCGGGTGTCGAGCGACGGCAGGCTCACGGCCGGGGCGCTGAACCGGGCCGGCCTGGCCGTCTCGGACGCCTGGCGGGCCTGGCGGAGCTGGTCCTCGGCCTGCGGCGAGCGGATCCTGGCCACGATCTGCCCCTTGCGGACGCGGTCGCCGTCGCGGACGTGGAGCTTGGCGATCGTGCCCTGGGCGGGCGAGCGCAACGTCGCGGAGGCCCGCGCCCCGATGGTGGCGGGCGCCTCGACGACCTCGGTGACCGGAGCCCTCCGGACGTCGGCGACCTGGACGGTGGCCGGCTCTTCGGAGGTGCAGCCGGTCAGCGCTAAAAGGACGAGCAACGGGGCGGCCCCGTAACGAATCGTCACCCGACCCATCGTGGAGCCCCGCCACCTGCCCGCACAAGCGCCCGCTCGGGCCGGTGCGGGGGTGGCCCGGCCGAAGATCACCCCGACGCGAGCTGGCGGCCCCGGTCGCGGGCGGCCTCGATGGCGGCCAGGAAGGCGGCGCGCACGCTGTGGCGCTCCAGCTCCGCGATGGCGGCGATCGTCGTCCCGCCCGGCGACGTGACGGCCTCGCGCAGGATCACCGGGTGCTCCCCCGAGTCGCGCAGCATCACCGCCGCGCCCACGATCGACTGCGTGACCATGTCGAGCGCGGCGGCCCGCGGCATGCCGAGCAGGATGCCCGCGTCCACCATGGCCTCGACCAGGTAGAAGAAGTAGGCGGGCCCGCTCCCGGACAGCGCCGTCGCGGCGTCCTGCTGCGACTCGGGGATCCGCAGCACCTTGCCGACCGGCTTCAGCAGCCCCTCGGCCAGCTTCAGGTGCTCCTCCCCCGCGTACGCCCCCGCCGAGATCACGCTCATCGCCTCGTCGAACCGGATCGGCGTGTTCGACATGACCCGCACCACCGGCACCTCCACCCCCAGCCGCTGCTCCACGAACGACGTGGTGATGCCCGCCGCCGCGGAGATCACCAGCCGCTCGGCGGGCACGTGGGGGGCGATCTCGGCCAGCAGCGACCCCATGTCCTGCGGCTTGACCGCCAGGATGAGCGTGTCGGCGGCCTTGGCGGCCTCGGAGTTGGACACGGTGCGCACGCCGTACGTCTCGCGCAGCGCCTCCGCGCGCTCGGCCCTGCGCGTGGTCGCCATGATGTCGCCCGGCTTGAACCCGGCGCGCAGCAGCCCGGACAGCAGAGCCTCGCCCATCTTGCCCGTGCCCAGAATCGCGATCATTTCGGCCCCTCGAAGGAAGTAGACGCTGACCTGGCAGCCTAGCGGCTGGGAAAGCGTGGGCCCGGGGCCGGTCAGCCGCGCGACAGCAGCGAGCGGAGGAAGAAGGCCAGATTGCGGGGGCGTTCGGCCAGGCGCCGCATGAGGTAGGCGTACCAGTCGGAGCCGAAGGGCACGTAGACGCGCACCCGCGCGCCCAGCCCGGCCAGGCGGGCCTGCTCCTCGGGCCGCACCCCGTACAACATCTGGTACTCGAAGCCGGTCATGTCCCGCCCGTCGAGCACGGCCAGCGCCGAGGCGATCCGCAGCAGCCGCGGGTCGTGGGTGGCGACCATCGGATAGCCGGTGCCGGCCATCAGCACCTTCAGGCACCGCACGAAGGAGCGGTCGATGTCGGCGGGCCTGGTGTACGCCCCGGGCGCCGTGTACGCCCCCTTGCACAGCCGCACCCGCGCCCCGCCGAGCTTCTCGCAGCGGTCGAGCGAGTCGGGCAGGTACGCCTGCACGACCACCCCCACGTCGGGATGGTCCCTGCGCAGCGCGGCGTGCACGGCGTGCAGCCCCGGGACCGTGTCGTGCTCCTCGGCGTCGAGGGTCACGGTGACGTCCTTGTCCGCCGCGGCCGCGCAGATGGCGGCGGCGTTGGCGGTGGCGAGCCGCTGCGACTGCCGCAGCCCCAGCGCGGTGAGCTTGACCGACACGTCGGAGCCCGGGGGCAGCAGGGCGAGCAGCGAGACGTAGGTGGCGACGGCCGCCTCGGCCTGGGCCGGGTCGTGCACCTCCTCGCCGAGGTGGTCGGCGCTGACCAGGAGCCCGTCGCGGGTCAGCGCGCCGACCACGGCTGCGATGTCGTCGGCGACGTATCGCCTGACCACGTCCGCGGTCAGCGGCGAGGTGGTGACGAGCCGCTCGGCGCGCCGGCTCTTCGAAAGGGCGAGCATGGCCTGTCGGAGCACGCGCACCACACTAGTCACCTGAACCGCCGGGCGCTGTGATCCGTCGTATGGGTATGCGGACAATGACAGCGACTCTCCTGGCCGGATGTCTGGCGCTCGCCACGAGCTGCGGCACGACAGCCCCGCCGGCCGAGCGGGCCTCCACCTCGGCCGCGCAGAAGCCTCCGGCCGTCTCGAACCCGGTCGTGTCGAACCCGGTGACCACGACCCCCGCGGCGAAGGATCCTCAGCCGGTCAAGCCGACGGGCGACGCCATCAACGTCCACAAGATCCGCTGGACCAGGGCCAAGGCGGTCTCGAAGGGCAAGAAGGTCCAGCTCACGTGGTGGTCGGGGGTGGAGCCGTGCACGGTGCTCGACCGGGTCAAGGTGAAGGAGACCGCGAAGAAGGTCACGATCACCCTGTACGAGGGCACGTCGCCCAAGGCGAAGAACATGTCGTGCATCATGATCGCGGTCGAGAAGACGACGACCGTCAAGCTTAAGAAGTCCCTGGGCAAGCGCAAGATCGTGGACGGCGCCAAGTAGCGAAATGTCCACTTACGGACAACCCCAGTGACAAATGATCGATTACTTGCGATACATCGATCAGAGCACCATGGCGTGGGGGCGCCGGGGGTGATGTCACGCTCCAATGGGGGGACCCGTGAGACGGCTGTTACGCTGCCTAGTTTCCGCTGCCCTGATCCTGACCGGCCTCGTCGCGCTGGCGCCCCAGGCGGTCGCCCTGCCCCAGCGCTTCCAGAAGCAGACCGTCTTCAGCGGGCTGACCAGCCCGACGAACGTGGAGTTCGCCGCCGACGGGCGCGTGTTCGTGGCCGAGAAGGGCGGCTACATCAAGGTCTTCGACTCGCTCACGGACACCACGCCCACCGTGTACGCCGACCTGCGCACCCGGGTGCACGACTTCTGGGACCGCGGCCTGCTGGGCCTGGCCCTGCACCCCGGCTTCCCCGCCGACCCGCGGGTCTACGTGCTCTACTCCTACGACGCCGAGCCCGGCGGCGCCGCTCCCCGCTGGGGCCAGGCCAACGACGACTTCGACGAGTGCCCCTCACCTCCCGGGCCCACCGCGGACGGCTGCCGCATCACCGGCCGCCTGTCCGTCATCTCCCCCACGGGCGCCGAGACCCCGCTGATCACCGACTGGTGCCAGCAGTATCCGAGCCACTCGGTCGGCGACCTGCAGTTCGGCCGCGACGGCGCGCTCTACGCCTCGGCCGGTGACGGCGCCAGCTTCCAGTTCCCCGACTACGGCCAGGACAACCTGCCCGGCTCGGACGTGGTGCCGGACAACCCCTGCGGCGACCCGCCGAACGCTGTGGGCACCGCGCTCACCCCGCCCGCGGCCCAGGGCGGGGCGCTGCGGGCCCAGGACGTGCGGACGAACGGCGACCCGGCCGGCCTGGACGGCTCCATCATCCGGATAAATCCGGATACGGGGGCTGCTGCCTCCGGCAACCCGAACGCGGGCAACTCTGACCCCAACGTCGCCAGGATCGTCGCCCACGGCATGCGCAACCCGTTCCGCATCACCCACCGCCCCGGCACGGACGAGATCTGGTCCGGCGAGGTCGGCTGGGGCACCTACGAGGAGATCAACCGGATCACCGACCCGACCGGCGGCGTGGCGAACTTCGGCTGGCCCTGCTACGAGGGCGCGTCCAGGGAGGACGGCTACGACGCGCTCAACCTCACCCTCTGCGAGAACCTCTACTCGGCCGGCGCCTCGGCGCACGCCCAGCCGTTCTACGCGTGGAACCACGGCCAGCGCCTCTACCCCGGCGACACCTGCGCGCCCGGCGGCCAGTCCTCCTCCAGCGGCGTCGCCTTCTACGAGGGCGGCACGTACCCAGAGGCGTACGACGGCGCCCTGTTCTTCTCCGACTACAGCCGCAAGTGCGTCTGGGCGATGACCAAGGGCGCGAACGGCCTGCCCGACCCGGCGACGGTGACCACGTTCGACACCGGCATCGGCACCGTCGAGCTGGAGACCGGCCCGAACGGCGACCTGTTCGCGGTCGACTACGACAACGGCACGATCGTCCGCTACCTCTACGACAACGCGCCGCCCACGGCCGTCATCAGCGCCGCGCCCACGTCGGGCGCCGCCCCGCTGACGGTGAACTTCTCCGGCGCCGGCTCGACGGACGCCGACGGCGACCCCGTCACCTACGCCTGGGACCTCGACGGCGACGGGGAGCTCGACGACTCCACCTCGGCCACGCCGTCGCGCACGTACACGCAGACCGGCTCGTACGTGGTCGCGCTGCGCGTCAGGGACGACAAGGGCGGCCAGGGAGACGCCACGGTCACCATCAACGTGGGCAACACCGCGCCCACGGCGTCGATCACCACGCCGTCGTCCGCCATCACGTGGGCGGTCGGCGACACCATCGGCTTCTCGGGCACCGGCGCGGACCCGGAGGAGGGCTCGATCCCCGGCTCCCGCATGACCTGGACCCTGATCATGCACCACTGCCCCGGCGCCTGCCACGAGCACGAGATCACCAGGTACACCGGCGCGTCCGGCTCCTTCCAGGCCCCCGACCACGAGTACCCGTCGCACCTGGAGCTGCGCCTCACCGTGACGGACCAGCACGGCCTGACCGACACCAAGAGCGTGCTGCTGCAGCCGAAGACCGTGAACCTCACCTTCCGGACCGACCCGCCGGGCCTCCAGCTCGGCTTCAACCAGGAGCAGACGGTGGCGCCGTTCACCCGGACGGTGATCGTGGGCTCCAGCAACTCGATCACGGCGCCGTCGCCGCAGGGTGAGCACGCCTTCGACTCCTGGTCGGACGGCGGCGCGGCGACCCACAACCTGGTGGCGCCGGCCACGGCGACGACGTACACGGCCGCGTACGAGGCCGTGCAGACGCCCCCGGGCCTGGTGGCGGCCTACGGGATGAACGAGAACGCGGGCTCCACGCTCACCGACTCCGCGGGCGCCAACACCGGCACCCTCACCAACACCACCTGGACCGCCACCGGCAAGTACGGCCCCGCCCTGTCCTTCAACGGCACCTCCAGCTGGGTCACCGTCAACGACGCCCCCAACCTCCGCCTCACCACCGGCATGACCCTAGAAGCCTGGGTCAACCCCACCACCGTCAACAGCTGGCGCACCGTCATCATGAAGCAGTACACCGGCGACCTCGCCTACGTCCTGTCCGCCGGAAGCGACAGCAACCGCCCCCACACCGTCATCCACACCACCGGCGAAGTCGGCACCGGCGGCACCGCCTCACTCCCCCTCAACACCTGGACCCACCTCGCCGCCACCTACGACGGCACCACCCTGCGCCTCTACGTCAACGGAGCACTCACCAGCGAACGAGCCGCAGGCGGCCCCATCCGCACCGACAACGGCGTCCTGCGCATCGGCGGCAACAGCCTCTGGGGCGAACACTTCAACGGCCTCATCGACGAAGTCCGCATCTACAACCGCGCACTCAACGCCGTCCAGATCCAGACCGACATGAACACCCCGATCGGCGCGGCGCCGGAGCCCGACACCCAGGCGCCCACCGCCCCCGGCTCCCCCGCCGCCACGGGCGGCCCCGGCAGCGCCCATCTCACCTGGACCGCGGCCACGGACAACGTGGGCGTCGAGGGATACACGGTGCACCGGTCCACGACGCCCGGCTTCACGCCGTCGGGCGCGAACCAGGTGGGCTCGGCGCAGACCACCTCGTTCACCGACGCGGGCATGGCGGCCGGGATGTACCACTACCGGATCCGCGCGTTCGACGCGGCCAGCAACGTGAGCCCGTCCTCGGCCGAGGTCTCGGCCACCGTCACCACGCCTCCGGCGAACCCGGGCCTGGTGGCGGCCTACGGGATGAACGAGAACGCGGGCTCCACGCTCACCGACTCCGCGGGCGCCAACACCGGCACCCTCACCAACACCACCTGGACCGCCACCGGCAAGTACGGCCCCGCCCTGTCCTTCAACGGCACCTCCAGCTGGGTCACCGTCAACGACGCCCCCAACCTCCGCCTCACCACCGGCATGACCCTAGAAGCCTGGGTCAACCCCACCACCGTCAACAGCTGGCGCACCGTCATCATGAAGCAGTACACCGGCGACCTCGCCTACGTCCTGTCCGCCGGAAGCGACAGCAACCGCCCCCACACCGTCATCCACACCACCGGCGAAGTCGGCACCGGCGGCACCGCCTCACTCCCCCTCAACACCTGGACCCACCTCGCCGCCACCTACGACGGCACCACCCTGCGCCTCTACGTCAACGGAGCACTCACCAGCGAACGAGCCGCAGGCGGCCCCATCCGCACCGACAACGGCGTCCTGCGCATCGGCGGCAACAGCCTCTGGGGCGAACACTTCAACGGCCTCATCGACGAAGTCCGCATCTACAACCGCGCACTCAGCACCACCGAGATCCAGACCGACATGAGCACCCCGCTCTGAGAGCCATCCCCGATAGCGGACCCCCGGCGACGCGCCCACCGTTCCGGGGGTCCGCCCTTTTCGCCGGCGCACCGAGCCGCTCGGGGGACGGCCGCGTCCCCGCCTGCGGGCCGGTGAAGCGGGCCGCGATCGGGAGGAACCCCTGACCGCTCGGGTCCGTTACGCGTGTTGTGCAGTGTCACGCCCGTTCTTGCCCTTTCGGCGGGAATGCTTTCGCGCTCATCGAGGTTGAGTCGAGTAGGCTCAAGTCGTTTGACAAAGACGACACGCATCCATAGGTTGAGTCCAACCGACTCAACTTTGACTACAAGGACGTACTCATGGCACGTGCGGTAGGTATCGACCTTGGGACGACCAACTCCGTCGTCTCGATCCTCGAGGGCGGTGAGCCCACCGTCATCGCCAACGCGCAGGGCTCGCGGACCACGCCGTCCGTGGTCGCCTTCGCGAAGAACGGCGAGGTCCTCGTCGGCGAGGTCGCCAAGCGGCAGGCCGTCACCAACGTGGACCGCACGATCCGCTCGGTCAAGCGCGAGATGGGCACCAACTGGTCCCAGGAGATCGACGGCAAGAAGTTCTCGCCGCAGCAGATCAGCGCCTTCGTGCTGCAGAAGCTGAAGCAGGACGCCGAGGCATACCTGGGCGAGAAGATCACCGACGCGGTGGTCACCGTCCCGGCCTACTTCAACGACGCCCAGCGCCAGGCCACCAAGGAGGCCGGCACGGTCGCGGGCCTCAACGTGCTCCGCATCATCAACGAGCCGACCGCGGCGGCCCTCGCCTACGGGCTCGACAAGGAGCAGGACCAGACGATCCTCGTCTTCGACCTCGGCGGCGGCACCTTCGACGTGTCGCTGCTCGACGTCGGCCAGGAGGACGGCCACGGCTTCGTCGAGGTCAAGGCCACCTCCGGTGACAACCACCTCGGTGGCGACGACTGGGACCAGCGCGTCGTGGACGAGCTCGTCAAGCGCTTCCAGAACGCGCACGGCGTCGACCTGGCCAAGGACAAGATGGCGCTCCAGCGTCTGCGCGAGGCGGCCGAGAAGGCCAAGATCGAGCTGTCCAGCCAGTCCGAGACCAACATCAACCTCCCCTACATCACGGCCTCCTCCGAGGGCCCGCTGCACCTCGACGAGAAGCTGACGCGCTCGGAGTTCCAGCGCCTGACGGCCGACCTGCTCGAGCGGACCAAGGGCCCGTTCCACCAGGTCATCAAGGACGCCGGCATCAAGGTCTCCGACATCGCCCACGTGGTGCTCGTCGGCGGCTCGACCCGCATGCCCGCCGTCTCCGAGCTCGTCAAGGAGCTGACCGGCGGCAAGGAGCCCAACAAGGGCGTCAACCCCGACGAGGTCGTGGCCATCGGCGCCGCGCTCCAGGCCGGCGTGCTCAAGGGTGAGGTCAAGGACGTCCTGCTGCTCGACGTGACCCCGCTGTCGCTGGGCATCGAGACCAAGGGCGGCATCTTCACCAAGATCATCGAGCGCAACACGACGATCCCGACCAAGCGCTCCGAGGTCTTCACCACGGCCGAGGACAACCAGCCGTCGGTGCAGATCCAGGTCTACCAGGGCGAGCGCGAGATCGCCTCCTACAACAAGAAGCTGGCCACCTTCGAGCTGACCGGCATCGCGCCGGCCCCGCGCGGCATCCCGCAGATCGAGGTCACCTTCGACATCGACGCCAACGGCATCGTCAACGTCTCCGCCAAGGACCTGGGCACGGGCAAGGAGCAGACGATGACGATCACCGGCGGCTCCGCGCTGCCGAAGGACGACATCGAGCGCATGATGCGCGAGGCGGAGTCGTACGCCGAGGAGGACAAGAAGCGCCGCGAGGAGGCCGAGGTCCGCAACAACGCGGACGGTCTGGCCTACCAGACGGAGAAGTTCCTCCGCGAGAACGACGACAAGGTCCCCGGCGAGATCAAGACCGAGGTCAACGACGCCCTGGCCGAGCTGAAGAAGGCTCTGGAGGGCACCGACACCGACGTCATCCGCACCTCGGCGGAGAAGCTCGCCACGGTCAGCCAGAAGATGGGCTCGGCGATCTACGCCGCGAGCCAGGGCCAGCAGGCCGGCGGCGAGGGCGCCCCGCAGGACGCCACGGCCGGTGAGGGTCAGCAGAAGGCCGACGACGACGTGGTCGAGGCCGAGATCGTCGACGACGACCAGCCGAAGAAGGACCAGTGATGCCGCCGCGCGACAACGGGCACGAGGAGCCGGTGATCCGCGACAACCGCAAGATCGACCCGGAGACGGGTCAGGTCAGGGACTCCGCCGACCAGGCGGCCGAGCAGGCGCCCGAGGCGCAGGCCGGCTACGGCAACGGCGAGCTGGAGGCCCAGCTCGCCGAGCGGACCGCGGACCTGCAGCGCCTCCAGGCCGAGTACGTCAACTACCGCCGGCGGGTCGAGCGCGACCGCGCCGCGGTACGCGAGCAGGCCGTCGCCGGAGCGCTGACGGAGCTCCTGCCCGTGCTCGACGACATCGGCAGGGCCCGCGACCACGGTGAGCTGACGGGCGGCTTCGCGAAGGTGGCGGAGTCGCTGGAGTCGGCACTCACCAAGCTCGGCCTCAGCGCCTTCGGGCAGAAGGGCGAGCCGTTCGACCCGACCGTCCACGAGGCGCTGATGCACAGCTATTCGCCGGACGTGAGCGAGCCGACGGCCGTCGAAGTGTTGCAGCCTGGATACCGGATGGGTGACAGGGTGCTGCGCCCGGCGCGGGTGGCCGTCGCCGAGCCCGAGGACGCCCCTGCCGCGTCCGATGACGACGAAAACTAAGGCATTAGGACGAAGGGCCGTAGATGAGCACCAAGGACTACCTGGAAAAGGACTACTACGCCGTCCTTGGTGTGCCCAAGACCGCCACCGCCGAGGAGATCAAGAAGGCCTACCGGAAGCTGGCCAGGCAGTACCACCCCGACACCAACCAGGGCGACGCCACCAAGGAGACCAAGTTCAAGGAGGTCTCCGAGGCGTACGACGTCCTGTCCGACAGCAAGCGCCGCAAGGAGTACGACGAGGCGCGCACGCTGTTCGGGTCCGGGGTGGGCGGCCAGCGTCCGGGCGGTGGCGGTTTCCCGTTCGACTTCGGTGACCTGTTCGGCGGCACCAGCCAGCAGACCGGGCAGAGCGGCAGCGCGGGTGAGCGGCTCGGCGACCTGTTCGGCGGGCTGTTCAACCGCGGCGGCGGCGCCGGCCGTACGACCGGCGCGACGACCCGCCCGCGGCGTGGCCAGGACGTCGAGTCCGAGGTGACGCTCACGTTCACCGAAGCCGTCGAGGGCACCACCGTGTCACTCAGGCTGACCAGCTCCGCCGCCTGCACCGCGTGCAGCGGCACCGGCGCCAAGGCGGGCACGACCCCCAGGGTCTGCCCCACCTGCGAGGGCACCGGCGCGGCCAGCCGCAACCTCGGCAACTTCGCCTTCTCCGAGCCCTGCCGCGACTGCAAGGGCCGCGGGCTGATCGTGGACGACCCCTGCCCCGTGTGCGAGGGCAGCGGCCGTGCCAAGAGCACCCGCACCATCCAGGCGCGCATTCCCGCGGGGGTGGCCGACGGCCAGCGGGTCAAGCTCAAGGGCAAGGGGGCGCCGGGCGAGAACGGCGGCCCGGCGGGCGACCTCTACATCCAGACGAACGTCAAGCCGCACGCCGTGTTCGGCAGGGCTGGTGACAACCTCACGATCACGGTTCCCGTGACGTTCACGGAGGCCGCGCTGGGGGCCGAGATCAAGGTACCGATCCTCAAGGGCATGCCGGTCACGCTGCGCATTCCCGCGGGCACCCCCAACGGGCGCACGTTCCGCGTGCGCGGCAGGGGAGTCGCCAGGAAGGACGGCACCAAGGGCGACCTGCTCGCCAGCGTCGAGGTGGTCGTGCCGAAGACGCTCGACGACAAGTCGCGTGAGCTGCTCAACGAGTTCAACACCGCGCACACGAGCGAGGACCCGCGCGCAGAGCTCATACAGCGAGCCAGAAGCGAGTAGCCGATGGACGCCAACTACTTCGACCTGTCAGACGACACCCCTGTCTATGTGATCTCGGTGGCCGCGCAGCTCTCCGGGCTCCACCCGCAGACGCTGCGCCAGTACGACCGGCTCGGCCTGGTCAGTCCTGGCCGCACGGCGGGGCGCGGCCGCCTCTACTCCACGAGAGACATCATCCAGCTCCGCGAGGTGCAGCGGCTCTCCCAGGAAGAGGGCATCAACCTCGCGGGGATCAAGCGGATTCTCGAGCTCGAGAACGAAGCCCTGCGGCTGCGCGAGGAGGTTCACCGCCTGCGCGCCGAGATGCGGATGGTCAGAGCCCTGATCCGCTACGAGCTGCCACCGGGGGCCTAGAAGGACATGGACTACAAGCTCACCCAGAAGAGCCAGGAAGCGCTCTCGGGTGCCATGCGGCGTGCCGCCGCCGAGGGCAACCCGGAGATCTCCCCGGCTCACCTGCTGACCACGCTGCTCTCCCAGACGGGCGGCACCGCCGTGCCGCTGCTCGAGGCCGTCGGCGCCGACTGGCGCACGCTGCGGGCCCGCACCGAGGAGCAGCTCGCGGCGCTGCCGAAGGCGCAGGGCTCGACGGTGGGGGCGCCGTCGAGCTCGCGCCAGCTCCTGACGGTGATGAACACCGCCGCCCAGCACGCCAACCGCCTCGAAGACCTCTACGTCTCGACCGAGCACCTGCTGGTCGGCCTGGCCGCCGACGGAGGCCGGTCGGCCGAGCTGCTCAAGTCGCAGGGCGCGACGCCGCAGGCGCTGCTCGACGCGTTCGAGAAGGTGCGCGGCAACGCCCGCGTCACCAGCGAGACGCCCGAGGACACCTACCAGGCGCTGGAGAAGTACGGCGTCGATCTGACCGAGCACGCCCGCGGCGGCAAGCTCGACCCGGTCATCGGCCGCGACTCCGAGATCCGCCGCGTGGTCCAGGTGCTCAGCCGCCGCACCAAGAACAACCCGGTGCTCATCGGCGAGCCCGGCGTCGGCAAGACGGCGGTCGTCGAGGGCCTGGCCCAGCGCATCGTGGCCGGCGACGTGCCGGAGTCGCTGCGCAACAAGCGGCTCATCTCGCTCGACCTGGGCGCGATGGTGGCCGGCGCCAAGTACCGCGGCGAGTTCGAGGAGCGGCTCAAGGCCGTGCTCTCCGAGATCAAGGAGAGCAACGGGCAGATCGTGA
Organism: Nonomuraea thailandensis; assembly: GCF_024172165.1. Classification (GTDB taxonomy): domain Bacteria; phylum Actinomycetota; class Actinomycetes; order Streptosporangiales; family Streptosporangiaceae; genus Nonomuraea; species Nonomuraea thailandensis. The sequence goes on from NZ_JAMZEB010000002.1 coordinate 9,707,057, forward strand.
CGTTCATCGACGAGCTGCACACCGTCGTCGGCGCGGGGGCGGCCGAGGGCGCGATGGACGCCGGCAACATGCTCAAGCCCATGCTGGCCCGCGGCGAGCTGCGCATGATCGGCGCGACCACGCTCGACGAGTACCGCGAGCGCATCGAGAAGGACCCGGCGCTGGAGCGCCGCTTCCAGCAGGTCTACGTGGGCGAGCCCACGGTCGAGGACACGATCGCCATCCTGCGCGGGCTCAAGGGCCGCTACGAGGCCCACCACCAGGTGCAGATCGCCGACAGCGCGCTGGTGGCCGCCGCCGCGCTGTCCGACCGCTACATCACCAACCGCTTCCTGCCCGACAAGGCCATCGACCTGGTCGACGAGGCCGCCTCGCGGCTGCGCATGGAGATCGACTCCCGTCCCGTGGAGATCGACCAGCTCCAGCGCAACGTGGACCGGATGAAGATGGAGGAGCTGGCGCTGTCGAAGGAGACCGACGAGGCCTCCGTCCAGCGGCTCGACCGCCTGCGCCAGGAGCTGGCCGACCGCCAGGAGGAGCTCAACGCCCTCGTCGGCCGCTGGGAGCACGAGAAGGCCGGCCTGAACAAGGTCGGCGAGCTGAAGAAGCAGCTCGACGACACGCGGGGCGCGGCCGAGCGGGCCCAGCGCGACGGCGACTTCGAGGCGGCCTCGCGGCTCATGTACGCCGAGGTGCCCAAGCTGGAGCAGGCGCTCAAGGCCGCCTCCGAGGCCGCGCCGCCCGACAACGCCATGGTCAAGGAGGAGGTCGGGGCCGACGACATCGCCGAGGTGATCTCGTCGTGGACCGGCATCCCCGCCGGGCGCCTGCTGGAGGCCGAGACGGCCAAGCTGCTGCGCATGGAGGAGGAGCTGGGCAGGCGCCTCATCGGCCAGCAGCAGGCCGTACAGGCGGTCTCCGACGCCGTACGCCGCAGCCGGGCCGGCATCGCCGACCCCGACCGGCCGACGGGCTCGTTCCTGTTCCTCGGCCCCACAGGCGTGGGCAAGACCGAGCTGGCCAAGGCGCTGGCGGAGTTCCTGTTCGACGACGAGCGGGCGATGACCCGCATCGACATGAGCGAGTACTCCGAGAAGCACAGCGTGGCCAGGCTGGTCGGCGCGCCTCCCGGTTACGTGGGCTACGAGGAGGGCGGCCAGCTCACCGAGGCCGTCAGGCGGCGCCCGTACACCGTGGTGCTGCTCGACGAGGTCGAGAAGGCCCATCCCGAGGTGTTCGACATCCTGCTGCAGGTGCTCGACGACGGGCGGCTGACCGACGGCCAGGGCCGCACGGTCGACTTCCGCAACACGATCCTGATCCTGACCTCCAACATCGGCTCGCAGTTCCTCGTCGATCCGTCGCTGGAGAACGGCGCCAAGCGCGAGGCGGTCATGGGGGCGGTGCGCAGCTCGTTCAAGCCGGAGTTCCTCAACCGGCTCGACGACGTGATCCTCTTCGACGCGCTCGGCTCGGAGGAGCTGGCGCAGATCGTCGACCTTCAGGTCGAGCGCCTGGCCAGGCGCCTGGCCGACCGCAGGCTGACGCTGGAGGTCACGCCGGCGGCCCGCGAGTGGCTGGCGCTGACGGGCTACGACCCGCTGTACGGCGCCCGCCCGCTGCGCCGCCTGGTGCAGTCGGCCATCGGCGACAAGCTGGCCAAGGCGGTGCTGTCCGGCGAGGTGGCCGACGGCGACAAGGTCCTGGTGGAGCTCGGCGACGACGAGCTGCTCGTCCAGCGAGCGGCCTAGCCAGCTGTTCCGCGAGCCCGGGGGTCCAGGCGATCCCCGGGCTCCGGCGTGTCATGACACGGTCATCGGGCCACCCGCTCGGTAAGGTTCGCCCCACTCTTCGGACAAGCCGCGCTCCCCCGACCCGGCGGGTGACTACGTTCAGCGTTCGTCAGATCACCGACATCGACTCAGGGGGACGTGCGGTGTCATTCCAGAAGTTCCGGAGCATGATCGCGGTGGCCGCTCTGACCGCCGGCGTGAGCTGGCTGTCCACCGGCGCCGCGACGGCCGGCAACTGCGCCGAGACCGCGCTGCTGTCGCCCAGCTCAGCCATCTCGACCTGCGACAGCCCGACCTCGCTGCGCATCGAGCAGAGCGGCACCGCGAGCAGCCGCATGATCACCGACGAGAGCACCAGGGTGGCCATGGCGGCAGGCGAGATGGCCAGGCACGTCGGCTTCACCGGCGTGGCGACGGGCAAGGAGGTGCTGAACATGGCGGACGTGAGCGGCGCGGGGGCCACCTGGGGCCTGGCCTCGCTGTTCTCGGCCTCGCCCGCGCTCTTCCCCATGATGCCGGGCCCGGCCGGGGTGTCCGACCTGGCGACCATGGCGGACCTGCCGCCGCTCCCGGCGCTGCCCGAGGTGCCCGGGACGCCGCTGGACACCAGGCTGCCGCACGCGATGACCGTGGGCCAGGGCCCCTACCACAACCGTGTCGTCGGCACCGGGGTCGATTCGCCGCTGGGCCTGCAGCAGCCGGTCAGCGAGGTCAGCGCGGAGCTCATCGGCCAGGTGCTGCCGAAGGCGGTGGACAGCCTCAGCGGCGTCTCGATCCTGCCTGGCGGCGGGACCGGGGCGGCCGGACTCACCGATGCCGTGGGCGGTCTCGGGCTGAACTGAGCCACCCTGTCCGGGCGTGGACCGTGCCTGCCACGCCCGGCTTCCCCTGGCCGAGGGGTCGCGGTCCCTCCGAACGGACCATGCGGGGACCGCGGCCCCTCCGGCGAGAGGACCCACGACCGCTGGATCGTACGCGGGCATGACTGTACGAGCCCTGCCCCGCCGGACGGGCCGGGCTCAGCGGACGCCCGGCCGCCTCAGGAGACGAGCTCGTCCAGCTCGTCCTCGGGGAGCCCGAGATCGACCCTGATGCGGTAGCGGGTGCGCAGCAGCGCCACCTGCTCCGGATCGTTCTCGTCACACCGCAGGGCGGCCTGGGTGGCCCAGTCGAGGCCTCCCTGGAGATCGCCATAGGCGACCAGCGTCTCGGCGATCGTGTGAGCCGTCGCCGTGGAGACGTTTCCCTCCGCGCGTATCGTCTCGATGACCTCCCTCGCCTCGTCCGGCCTGTCGAGCTCGAAAAGCGTGTCGGCGATGCCGGCACGCGGGTCGAACCCCGCCTCGCCACCGTCCTCGACCGCGCGCTGGAAACACTCCATCGCGCGCGCCGGCTGCCCCGCGGCTCGCCACTCCTCGGCGGCGAGAACCAGGATCGAAGCCCTGGAAACGTCACCGGAGGAATAGTCGAGCGCGACGTCGTACAGCCGGCTGGCCAGGGAATCGTGGTCGTCGGCCAACAGCGCCTGCTCAAGCAGACGATCAAGGTGCTCACGGGTCACATGCGCCACACCGCGAGACTACCGAGCCACCCGGGCCTTTGCCCGGTCAATCCGCATCGCCGGTCACGTTCGAATTCGGTAACGTCCTGCCCAAGCCTGGCGGGGAAAGGCGTGTCCGCCCAGGTCAGCGGGCATATACGGGTCCACTTTGCCGCCACGCGAGCGGAGGGACTGTGATGGGTATGTCCAAGCAGATGACCTTCACGCTGGCCTGTGCTGTCGTGTTGTCGGCCGTCGTGCCCGGCGTCGCCGGCTATCTGTCGGCCCGCCTGGAGGCCGTCGAGACCGCCGAGCGCAACCTGCGGGCGCTGGAGGCCCGCCTGGACGTACGCGAGGCCAGGGACTCGCGCGCCGTCTCGCTCCCCGCCCCGTGCCTGCGCACGCCGGTGACGCCGAACCTGCACCAGGCGCCCGCCACCGCCCTCGGGGACCAGCCCGCGGACCAGGACAAGCGCCGGCTCCGTGACATGCCGGCCTGGCTCTCCGAGCCGCCCGCCACGCAGTAGCCGCCGGGCAACCTTCTCACCGATCACCCGCGTCGTACGGGTGACCGACGGTGGAGAGAGGCTTGCGCATGGCGGATCGATCGGAGTACGACGCGTTCGTCGCGGCGGCGTGGCATCGATTGCTCCGCACGGCCTACCTGCTCACCAGGGACTGGGCGGTGGCCGAGGACCTGGTGCAGACGGCGCTGATGAAGGCGTGGCTGGCCTGGGGGCGGATCAGGGACGAGCACGAGGCGTACGTCCGCAAGATCATTGTCAACGTGCACGTGTCGTGGTGGCGGCGGCGCTGGCGGCAGGTGGAGCTGACCACGGGCACGCCGCCCGACCATCCAGAGCTCGCCGACCGCATGGGGCAGGCGGACGAGCGCGAGCTGGTCTGGCAGGCCCTGGGCCGGCTGCCCGCCCGCCAGCGGGCCGTGATCGTGCTGCGCTACTTCGAGGACATGACCGAGGCCCAGGCCGCCGAGACGCTGGGCTGCAGCGTCGGCACGGTCAAGAGCCAGACCAGCAAGGCGCTGGCCAAGCTGCGGATCGACGAGTCGGTCGCCGCCGCGTACGCGAGAAAGGGGTAGCGACGTGCCCGTCAGCCGTCAGGACCTGCATGACCTGCTGGAGGAGCGCAGCCGCCCCGCCCTGGACCGGCCGGTCCCGTGGGACCGGCTGCGCACCCGCACGCGGGCGGCCCGGCGCCGCCGGCTGGTCACGGCCGCCGTCGCCGGGGCCGCCGCCGCGTCGGTCGTGGTGGCGGGCATGCTCGTCGAGCCATGGTCACCCGCCCGGGTGGCCCAGCCCCGCGTAACCGACGCCCCGACCACCGCCGTCTCGCCCCACCTGCTCCCGGCGAGTTTCGAGGAGCCGGACGGCACGCTCTATCGCCGGATCGCCACGGCGACGCTGGACGCGCCGACGAAGTCCAAGGTGACGTTCGAGGTGAAGGTGAGCGGAAGGCCATTGGCCATCATGGCGAACTGCCCGTCGAGAGCGCCCGGCGCAGTGCCTCACGTGACCGTCGAGAAGCCGGTCGAGCGGTGGACCGCCCTGACGCCCGTGCCCCTCCTGAACGCGGCGTGCACCTCGAACCGGCCCGTGGACGTGCTCCCGCTGCCCACGGGCACGGCCACGTTCTCCATCACCATGCCCAAGTCGGGGGAGCGGCCGAAGGCGTGGCGGTTCGGCGTCTACGAATGGACTCCTCCCGGCACCATGAAGAAGCCCGCGCCTCCCGTCGCACCGCCGAAGATGTTCGGCGGCCCGGCGGGGGACGAGTACCGGCTGGTCGCCACGCAGAGCGTCACCTGGCCGGCGGCCCGCGAGGTGACCCTCACCGTTCCCGCCACCGGACGGGCGCCGGTCCTGATGGTCTACTGCGGCGGCGGGATCGCGCGCCGGCTGAACGAGGAGATCTTCGTCAACGGCCGGCTGGAGAAGGCGCTGCGCGGCGAATGCGCGGCCCCGCCCTCCACCCACAGCCGGGGCTACACCATCCTGGGCCGCAAGAACCTGCCCGGCCCCGGCGGCACGGCGACCATCAAGGTCAGGGTGTCGTCCCCGATCTCCGAGTACGAGCGGCGCCCAGGCACCCTGACCGTCGCCGTCTACGACTCCCCCGCGCTAACGCGGTGACCAGGACCTGAGCTGGCGCGTCAGGAACCCCCTGATCAGCTGCTTGGCCGCGTCGATCATCTCCGGCCGGCCCTCCGGATCCCGGCGGAAGGCCAGCTTCAGCACGGCGTCGCCGGCCTCGACGGCCACGAGCACGGCCAGGTCGAGCGCGGGGCTGTCGGCCAGCCCGAACTCCTTCAGGAACAGGCCGCGCAGCCGCCCCGCGATCACCGTGTTGTTGTCGGAGTCGGAGTCGAGCAGGTTGAGGTCGACGACGTCGCCGAAGTGCAGGCTCTTGAACCCGGAGACCGTCCTGTGCATGTCCACGTAGATGTCGATGATCGCGTCCACGGCCTCCCACCAGCCGCGGTAGTCCTCCTCGAGGAACCTGCGATCGACCCTGCGGACGAACTCCTCGACGTTGCGCCGGGTGAGCTCCTGGGTGATGGCCCGCTTGTCGGGAAAGAACTGGTAGACCGACCCGATCGCCACGCCCGCCCGCTCGGCTATGCGGGTGGTGGACAGGGCCTCGTAACCGGTCTCGTCGAGAAGCTCGGCACACGCGTCGAGCATGCGCTCGACGCGTCGGGCGCTGCGGCGCTGTGCTGGCTGCCGCCTGAGGGCGTTGGGGTGGACGCACTCGTCGTCCATTTGCGGCGAAGACACGGATTCATCTTCTCCTGTATGGGCGATCGTTACCCGCGAATTTGCTCAACCGGGCCAGCCCGCGCATCGCCCGCGGTGAAATCCGGGACAGCGCATAGCCGATTTTCCCCTCGGCGTTCACGGGGACGATCGCCTGGTTTCTGTGCACGGCCCGCAGAATGTGCGCGGCCACGCGTTCCGGCGGGTATCCGCGCCGCGCCAGCCCGCGCACGGCGTCCTCGCGCAGGCTCTCCCTCGTGTACGTGGCGTGGCTCGCGATGCCGGTGGAGACGAATCCGGGGCAGATGGTGCTGACTCCGATGCCGTGACCCGCCAGTTCGGCCCTGAGACAGTCGCTGAGCATCTTCACGGCCGCCTTGGAGGTCGAATACGCCGGCAGCACCTGGGAGGGCGCGAACGCGGCCAGGGAGGCGACGTTGACGATGTGCCCACCCTGCCCCCGCTCGGCCATGGCGGCGCCGAAGAGCCGGCAGCCGTGGACGACGCCCCACAGATTGACGTCGAGGGTCCTGCGCCAGTCGTCGAGACCATGGTCGAGGAACGCCCCCGCGACGGCGACCCCCGCATTGTTCACCACAATGTCCGGCACGCCATATTCAGTGATGATATTTCGCGAAAAATCCTCCATCGCATCGGCATTCGCCACATCGACCTGCACGCCGTGGGCCGTAATCCGAAGGTCTCTCGCAATATCGTCCGCCACCCGCTTCGCGGCGTCGATATCGATATCCGCACAGACCACCTCAGCCCCGTGCGCCGCGAACGCCCGCGCCGTCGCCCGCCCGATCCCGGAGCCCGCCCCGGTGACCACCACCAGCCGCCCGCCGAACGCCCCGGCCGCCCGCGCCCGCCGCAGCTCCCCGCTCTCTGACCCGCCCTCGACGTGCTCCACGAACTCCGCGATCATCCCGGCCACGGCCTCGGGCCTGCTCCGGTGAGCCCAGTGCGCGGCCACGATCCTGCGGCGCCACAGCCTGGGCGCCCACCGCCCCACCGCGGCCAGCAGGGCCGGGGTGACGTACGCGTCGCGCGTGGCCTCGATGATCTGCACCGGCAGGCCGGGCACGCGCGGATCGAGCCCGGAGCCGGGCATGTTACGCCGGTAGAGCGCGAGCCCGTTGATCCCGTCCCTGACCAGGGTCGCCGCCGGATGCCCCGGCCGCGGCGCGATGCCGTCGCCGCGCAGGGCACGCCTCACCAGCCCCGGCAGCACCGAGCGCCAGGCGAGCTCCGGCAGCACCGGGAGCCGGAACGCCCCGATGTACCAGGACCTGGCCCGCTGAGCCGCCACGTCGCGCCGCCGCCCATGGCGGGTGAAGTCCGCCGCCTGCCGCAGCCCGGGGCCGCCCAGGCTGGTGAAGGAGGCCAGCCGGCCCACGACCGAGGCCCGTCCCAGCGCCTCCCAGCCCTGGAGCGAGCCCCAGTCGTGCCCCACGAGGTGGACCTTGGCCACCCCCACGGCGTCGAGCACGGCGCGCAGGTCGCCGATCAGCCGGTCGAACCCGTAGTCGCCCCGGTCCGCCGGCTCGGTGGACGCCCCGGCGCCGCGCACGTCGTAGCGCACCACGTGGAAGCGGTGGCGCAGCAGCCCGGCCACCTCGTCCCAGACGCGATGCGTGTCGGGGTAGCCGTGCAGGAGCAGCACGGCGGGCCTGCCGGGATCGCCCTCCTCGAACACCGCCAGTCGCACGTCACCGGACTCGACCATCCGCATCGCGACCTCCTATTGGACGGATTGTCCAGTAGAATAGATCGATCAGGGTCGGGCGGCCAGACCCGTGCAGGAGCGCAGCGCCTTCCAGTCGGCCACGGCACTGGTGCGGGCCGGCCCCGTCATCGGTATCGGGATACCCCCCTGGATCGTGGCCGGAGTCCACGAATCCTTCAAGATCTTGCGGCCGTTGATGGTCAGTGTCAGCACGCCCGTCCTGCCGGTGGTGGCCGGGTTGGAGTTGTAGAAGACGAAGTTGCCCATGCCGTAGTTGACGTAGGCGTCGTCGAGGTACCCGGAGCCGAGCAGGATGTGCGCGTGCCCGCCGACCACCACGTCGGCGCCGGCCTTGACCAGCTTGGGAGCCAGCGAGAGCTGCGCCGGGTTGGGGCACTTCTGCATCTCGGTGCCCCAGTGCAGGTGGACGATCACGGTGTCGGAGTTCTTGCGCGCCTGGCGCACCGCGCGCAGCAGGGCCGGCTCGTTCTTCGCCGAGGCCAGCCCGCCCTGCTCCGCCGTGGCCGTCCACGACTGGATGAACTCCGCGTCCAGCACCTGCGTGGCCCCGATGATCGCCACCCGGTTGCCGTTCACGGTCCTGCGGAAGGGCCGGTACGCCTGCGCCGCGTCCGCCCCGATCCCCACCACGGGGAACCTGCTGCGCTTGACCGCCGCCAGCGAGTCCGCCAGCCCGGTCTGCATGTAGTCCATGCCGTGGTTGTTGGCCATGGACGCGACGTCCACCCCGGCGGCCTTCAGCGCCGTCAGCGCGCTCGACGGCGCCCTGAACGTGTACTGCTTGCCGGGCGCGGGAGTCCCTCCGGTGGTGATGGCGGTCTCCAGGTTCACCATCGCCAAGTCGGCCTTGCGCAGCACGCTCGCGATCGGCCCGAGCGCCGTGCGCGGATTGTTGAGCCGCGGCCGCAGGATGCCCTCGAAATGCACGTCCCCGCCGAAGGCGATGGTGAACGGCTTTCGCTCGGGGGTCGGCTTGGCCGTCTCCTCCGCCTGCTCCGGACTGGCGGCCACTTCCTTGCTCTGGAGCTCGCGCTCGGGCGCCGCCGAGCACGCGGCCAGTAATCCGACGACAGCGATCACCGGGAGGGCACGGGGGAATCTCATCTGCCGCCACTTCCGCTCGAAACCTGTCTTACAGGGATCGAGCATGCCATGTGGGGCGAACTACCGCGCAGACTCCCTCATGCTCATCAACCTGGACATAGCCAGTCGAGTCTTGTCATCCATCGGGGTGTAGACGATCAGCCGGATCTCCGGCATCGCCGTCAGGCTGGTCGTGCTGAAGCGCAGCCCGCCGAGCTCCCGGTGCTTGAAGGCCTTCACCCTCGGCCCCGGATCGGCCACGTCCTGCCGGGCCCACAACCGGGCGAACTCCGCGCTCTCCACGCTGAGCCGGCGTACGAAGTCCTGCCAGCACGGGGAGTCGGCGTGCCGGCTGTAGGCGCCCCTGAAGACGGCCACCGCCCGCGCCAGCTCGTGGTCGCGGTGGAGCAGCCGAGTGGTGGGCGAGGGGTGCAGGCAGGTGTGCCAGAGCGAGTTGCGCTCGCCGTCCGGGGCCTCGACCAGCTCGGGGAACAGGGCGGCGTACGCGCCGTTCCAGGCCAGCACGTCGCACCGGCTGTTGGACACGCAGGCCGGCATGTCGCCGAGCCGGTCGAGTATGCCCTGCATCTCGGGCGTCACCTGGCCGGAGTCCACGGGGACCGGGTCTGCCGCCTGCCCGGCCAGCCGGTAGAGGTGGTGGCGCTCGGCGCTGTCGAGCTTGAGCGTGCGGGAGATCGCGTCGAGCACCTGCGGGCTGGCGTTGATCCGCCGCCCCTGCTCCAGCCACGTGTACCAGGTGACCCCCACCCCGGCGAGCTGGGCCACCTCCTCGCGGCGCAGCCCCGGCGTCCGCCTGCGCGGGCCGGGAGCGAGGTCGACCATCTCCGGCGTGATCCGCTCCCGCCGCGAGCGCAGGAACGCCGACAGGTCGGTACGTCTTGCCTCAGCCACGGTCATTTCTCCACTATGGGGGCACACGGGGAGCTTATCCAGTTAGCACCAGTACCAGTATAAATGGGCTCTCGTTACTGGTACCAGGATCCCGGCAGACTGAACATCATGTCGCAAACTGCCGCTTTCTCCCCTCCTGTGAACACCCAGACACAGGAAGCCGTTCCCAAGGCCAGCGGCCTGCTCCTGGCGATCATCCTCGTGGGGCAGTTCCTGGCGATCCTGAACGTCAACATCGTGAACGTGGCGACCCCCACCATCGAGACCGACCTGCAGGCGTCGGGGGCCGGGCTGCAGATGATCGTCGCCGGATACACCATCGTCTACGCCGTCCTCTTGATCACCGGAGCCAGGGTCGGCGACCTGTTCGGCTATCGCAAGGCGTTCCTGGGCGGGCTGGCGGTCTTCACCCTCACCACGCTCGCCGCGGGCCTGGCGCCCTCGACGGGCTGGCTGGTGGCCTCCCGGCTGTTGCAGGGCGCCGGGGCCGCGATGATGATGCCGCAGGTGCTGACGTTGATCCAGCGCAACTATCACGGCGCCGCCAGGGGCCGGGCGATCGGCCTGTGGTCGCTGGTGATCAGCGGTGGCATCGTGGTGGGCCAGGCGCTCGGCGGGATCCTGCTGGGCCTCGGCCTGGGCTGGCGGGTCGTGTTCCTGACGCTGGTCCCGATCGGGGCGTTGCTGCTGGTGGCCGGGCTCAAGGTGCTGCCCGCCGACGAGGGCGGCGGCCGTACCGGGCTGGACCCGCTCGGCCTGCTGACCCTGTCGGCCGCCGTGCTGCTGTTCGTGGTGCCGCTCGTGCTCGGCCGCGACCTCGGCTGGCCGGTGTGGGGCTGGATCTCGATGGGGCTCAGCGTGGTGACGTTCGCCGCGTTCGTGCGCATCGAGCGGTGGGTGACCGCACGCGGCGGGCGCCCGCTGGTGGACGCGCGGGTGCTGCGCGCGCCCGGCATGCGGCCCGGGCTGGCGATCCTGCTGTTCGGGCCGGCGACGTGGGGCGCGTTCCTGTTCACCTCCGCCCTGCACCTGCAGGGCGACCTGCACCTGTCTCCGCTGGCCTCCGGAATGATGCTGGTGCCCTGCGCCCTCGCCTTCGGCCTGGTCGGGCTCGCCTGGCCGCGCCTGCCCGCACGGCTGCAGCGGCCGCTGGTGCCGTTCGGCTACGTGGTGGCCGCCCCCGCCTACGTCGGGCTCGGCCTGGCCTCCGGCGGCGGTCTCGGGTACGCGCTCATGAGCGCCCTCATCGGCGCGGGCCTCGGCGTGCAGGTCGCGGTGACGAACATGGCCACCGAGCAGGTGGAGGACGCGTACGCGGCGGACGCGAGCGGCGCGCTGCTCACCGTGATGCAGCTCGGCCAGGTCATCGGCGTCTCCACCGTGGGCACGCTGTTCATCTCCCTCGACCAGGGCGCCACCGCCTCGGCCTCCGCCTCGCTGACCACGTCCCTCGCCATGGCCGCCCTGGCCGTGCTCGCCGGGCTGAGCTCGCTGTTCCTCGTCCGGCGCCGCGTTCCGGCCGTCGCCTAGACTTGGACAATTCCTTTACTTGAATGATTCAGGTTTAGCGCATAGGTTGTCAGGCATGGGGGACGACGACCTGATCCGTCAGGCCGGGCTGCGGGTGACCGCCGCCCGGCTGGCGATCATGCAGACCGTTCGCGCCGGCGACCACCTGGACGTGGACGACGTCCATCGGGGCGCGCGTGATCGCGTGGGGCAGGTCTCCCTCCAGGCCGTCTACGACTCGCTGCACGCGCTGCACGGGGCCGGTCTCGTTCGCAGGATCGAGCCCATGGGCAGCCCCGCGCGCTACGAGGCCAGGGTGGGCGACAACCACCACCACCTCGTGTGCCGGGTGTGCGGCACCGTGACCGACGTCGACTGCGCGGTGGGGCGGCCACCCTGCCTCGACCCCGTCGACACGGCCGGGTTCGTCGTGGACGAAGCCGACGTCACGTACTGGGGCGTCTGCCCGAGCTGCCAAGAATGATCATCCGGAGGATCGCGCCATGACTTTCACGACCGACGACGCGGGGATCCCCGCCCCCAGCGACGACCACTCGCTGTCCGTCGGCCCGAACGGCCCCCTGCTGCTCCAGGACCACTACCTGATCCAGAAGATGGCCCACTTCAACAGGGAGCGCGTCCCCGAGCGGGTCGTGCACGCCAAGGGCGGCGGCGCCCACGGCTTCCTCCAGATCACCGAGGACGTCAGCCAGTTCACCAAGGCCAAACTCTTCCAGAAGGGCGCCGAGACCCCGCTCTTCCTGCGCTTCTCGACCGTCGCCGGGGAGAACGGCAGCGCCGACACCGCCCGTGACCCGCGTGGCTTCGCGCTGAAGTTCTACACCGAGGACGGCAACTACGACATCGTCGGCAACAACACGCCGATCTTCTTCATCCGCGACCCGCAGAAGTTCTCCGACTTCATCCACAGCCAGAAGCGGCGCGCCGACAACCACCTGCACGACCACAACATGCAGTGGGACTTCTGGACCCTGCACCCGGAGTCGGCGCACCAGGTCACCTTCCTGATGACCGACCGCGGCACCCCCGCCTCCTGGCGGCACATGCACGGCTTCGGCTCCCACACCTTCCTGTGGTACAACGCCGCCGGCGAGAAGTTCTGGGTCAAGTACCACTTCAAGACCGACCAGGGCATCCAGAACTTCACCGCCGCCGAGGCCCAGGCCCTCACCGCCACCGACCCCGACTACCACACCCGCGACCTGTTCGAGGCGATCCGCCGCGGCGACCACCCGTCGTGGACGGTGAACGTGCAGATCATGCCGTTCGAGGCGGCGGCCGACTACCGGTTCAACCCGTTCGACCTGACCAAGGTGTGGCCGCACAGCGACTACCCCGAGATCACCATCGGCCGGTTCGTGTTGAACCGCAACCCCGGCAACTACTTCGCCGAGGTCGAGCAGTCCGGCTTCGAGCCGGCCAACCTGGTGCCCGGCATCGCCGCCTCACCGGACAAGATGCTGCAGGGCCGGCTGTTCTCCTACCCCGACGCCCACCGCTACCGCATCGGCCCCAACTACCTGCAGTTGCCGATCAACCAGCCCCGCGTCCCGGTGCATTCGTACAACTTCGACGGCCCGATGACCTACCGCAACCCCCAGGACCCGGTCTACGCCCCCAACACGGTGGGCGGCCCCGCCGCCGACCCGTCCCGCCACGCCGGCGAGCACTACCACGTCACCGGCGAGCTCATCCGCTCCGCCTACACCCTGCACGCCGAGGACGACGACCACAGCCAGCCCCGCGCCCTGTGGGAGAACGTCCTGTCCGACACCGACCGCACCCACCTGGTCTCCAACATCGTCGGCCACGCCTCGGCCCCCGAGGTCACCCCCGAGATGAAGCAGCGCGTCGTGCAGTACTGGAACAACGTGCACAAGGACCTCGGCCACGGCGTCGCCCAAGGCCTGGGCCTGGCCTAGCAGTCACGCACGGGGTTGCCTCACCCATGTGAACGTCCATGCCCGCAGAAAGGTCGGGTCACCATGACAGGGCGCGTCAACAGCCTCTGTCGAAACGGCTCTGGGAAGTTGCTGCAGCAACCGCCCAGAGCCGTTTGTCATGAGCTGGCGGCGAGGGTGGCCAGGTCGAACTGGTGATCTTGGACGCCCGCCACAAAGGCAGCCCACTCCGACGGCGTGAATACCAGGACCGGCCCGTCCTGCTGCTTGCTGTCACGCAGCGCGACGTTGCCATCCGCCAGAGGTGCGACCTCGACGCATGCCGTTGCGCCGTTGCAGTAGCTGGCCCTACGCCAGGCCGCCTTCGTGATGTCGTTGTGCATGTTCTTCCCTAGGCTCCGTTGCCTGTGTATTGAGGTGACGGCGTCGTCAACGCCGCCAGAGCATGGCCTTGCGCTGGATGAGCACCCGAGACTCGTCCTCGTCCAGAGCCTCCGACCGCATGTGGTCGAAGGCTGTTTCGTAACCGGCCACCCGCTCGAGGTCCTCGACGAAGTGAGCAGAATAGAGCTGCTCCAGGTAGACCACATCGTCGAATTCCGCGAACTTGAGATGAATGAACGCACCGGTGTTGACCGGGTGAAGCGAGTCCAATGGTAGGACCTGAACGCTGACGTGTGACAGTAGGGACACCTCCAACAGATGTTCCATCTGCTCACGCATGACCGAGGGCTCCCCAAAACGGCGCATAAGTGCCGCTTCGTCCAGAATGACGCTCATTCGGCAGGGATCAGCCCTGTGCAGGACCCGCTGTTGCCGGTCGAGACGGGCCTCGACCCTGCTGCGGACACCGCTGTGCGTGATGCGTGCGATGCCCCGCGTGGCGAGGATGACCTCCCGGGCGTAGTCCTCGGTCTGCAGGAGACCCGGCACAGCCTGGGGTTCCCAGTTGCGCTGGTGGATGGCCTCCGCCTCCAGGCCGAGGAATCTTGTGTACTCCTCGGGGAGGGTGTCCTCGTAATCTTCCCACCAGCCGCGCTGCTCCGCATCACGCAACAGGCCGACGAGCTCGTCAAGTTTGTCGCCATCCACGCGGTACAACTTCGCCATGGACTTGATGTCCTCGGCCGATGGCATGGTCTTGGCGGCCTCGATGCGGCTCACCTTGCTCGCCGACCAGCCGAGCTCTCTGGCGGCCTTGGCCCCGGTGAACTTCCGCCGCTCACGGAGGAGGCGTAGCTCCTGCCCCAGCCGGAGCCGCCGTACTGTTGGACTGCCCTGCTGCGATGGCACCGTCCACCCTCCTTCTCAGGAATGAAGGTGTAGCCGGATGGGACCGTTTGGAGCCCGGCTTTTTGGGCCGTTCGCCCAATCTTACACTGCAAGTTGCATGTGTTGTGCCGCACAGCCTTGCCAGAAGGCTTTCATGGGTAGAGCGTAGGAGCAAGAACAAGCTTCACGAACAGGCTGGAGACGGGAGAGATCTTCCGCCTTCTACCGGGCCGGTAACGCTTGTCGTGCAAGTTGCACCGCAAGACGCGAAGAAAAGTAAATCTTCCCTTGCTGGAAGTCTTGCAGCATCGTCAGCCGCAGGGGACGATCAGAACCAGGAGGGTTCTCGAGTCGTAGAGGAGGCCGGCATGACGACACGGCCCAGCGCACGAGCCCTTCCGCCCCACGTCGCGCGCCCGTACGAGGGCCGCATCTCCGGCAACGTCGCCGCCCCGGAAACGCACATTCGCCACAGGGAGGCCACTTGCCGGAAGGATTCCTTCATCGCCTGAACAACGCTGCGCGACTTCGCTCATTCGAGCACGAAAAAAGCCGGGCCGAGGCTGATCACCGAGCACCGCATATGGGCTGCCACCCTGCGGCGAAACTCGGTCACCAGCCGTCGGACCGGCAAAGAAGCCACCTCTAAATGCCGCGAAAGGGGTCTTCTATGTACTCACAAGGTACCAAGGGGGTCAGCCGAATCAAGTCCTGGATCCAGGATCTCATCGCCTCCGCCGACTACGAGATCTGCGTGGAGCCCGACGAATTCGCCTACCGGGTGGGCTGGACCGTCACCAGGACGGGCTTCGGCTCCCGCAGCTACCGCGACCCACGTTTCGACCAGCTCCGCCAGCCCAGCAAGGTGATCGAGGAGGTGTCCTGACATGCCGAGGAACCCGCGCAACCAGAGGTACCCGGCCAGCGAGGACCTTCCGGCCGCGCGCGGCGGCTCGCCGCCGGCCAGGCTCTGGCGGGCGCGCACCGAGCTGCTGCTGCTCGGCGGGCTCGCGCTGCTCGCCACGGCCCTGTTGAGCGCCGCGCACCAGGGCCGGTGGGCGCCCTTCGTCCTGGTGGCCGGCGCCGTCTCGGTGCCCGCCGCCACCAGGTTCGGCCGCAACTGGATCGCGGCCCACTTCTGGTGCGTGGTCTCCAGGCACCGCCTGCAGCGGACGTGCCTGGAGACCACCCTGCACACCAGGGCGGGCCGCATCCCGCTGGTGCTCTGGATCACGCCGACGACCACGGGCGAGAAGGCACTGATCCTGGTACGGGCCGGCATCAGCGCCGAGGCGTTCGAGGCGTACAGCGAGGAGATCGCTGCGGCGTGCTGGGCCCGCAGCGTGAACGTCTACCGGCACCGCACCCGCGCCCAGCTGCTCATCGTGGAGATCGTCAGGCGGGACGAGGCCCCCGGGGCGACCTCTCCCGGGCTGGACCGCCTGTACGGCCGCCGAGCGTGGATCCCGCTGAGATCCGAGCTCGAGGAGCCGCCTGATCTGGCGACACTGCCGCTGGCGGCGTGAGGACCTAGGGAACGGGGCCGTCCCTAGGGGTGCAAGCCCCGGAGACCGCGGGGGCTCCGGGGCTTCCCCATGCGCCCCGTCCGAGCGAAGATGAGTTCATCTGGCGAACTCAGGAGTCGTGATGACGTCGACCGTCCACCGGACCTGTCCCCTGTGCGAGGCCGTCTGCGGCCTGACACTCACCCTCGACGACGGCGGGCACGTGACCGGTGTCCGAGGCGACAAGGACGATCCGTTCAGCAAGGGGTTCATCTGCCCGAAGGGCGCGAGCCTCGGCCGGCTCGACGAGGACCCCGACCGGCTGCGCAAGCCGCTGATCAGGGAGGGCGAGCTCTGGCGCGAGGCCGGCTGGGACGAGGCGTTCGCCGCCGTGAAGGCCGGGCTGGACCGCGTCGCGGACCGCCGCTCCATCGCCGTCTACCTGGGCAACCCCAACGCCCACACCATGGCGGGCGCCCTGTACGCCGCCCCGCTGATCAAGGCGCTCGGCACCCGCAACGTCTTCTCCGCCAGCACCGCCGACCAGATGCCCAAGCACGTGGCCAGCGGGCTCATGTTCGGCCATCCGCTGGCCATCCCGGTGCCCGACCTGGACAGGACCGACTACCTGCTGATGCTGGGCGCCAACCCGCTGGAGTCCAACGGCTCCCTGTGCACCGCGCCCGACTTCCCCGGCAGGCTCAAGGCCCTGCGGGGGCGCGGCGGCCGGCTCGTCGTGGTCGATCCGCGCCGCACGCGCACCGCCGCGCTGGGCGACGAGCACGTCTTCATCCGCCCTGGCACGGACGCGTACCTGCTGTTCGGCATCGTCCACACGCTGTTCGCCGAGGACCTGGCCAGGCCGCGGCACGAGGTCAACGGGCTGGCCGAGGTGCGCGAGGCGGCCAAGCACTTCCCGCCCGAGGCCGTGGCCCGGCGCACCGGGGTGCCCGCCGAGACGATCACGCGGCTGGCCAGGGAGCTGGCCGGGGCGCCCACGGCCGCCGTCTACGCCAGGATCGGCACGTGCACGGCCGAGTTCGGCACGCTGGCCCAGTGGCTGGTGGACGTGCTGAACGTGCTCACCGGCAACCTCGACAGGCCCGGTGGCGCGATGTTCCCCAAGCCCGCGACCGAGTTCGCGGGGCGCCGCAGGCCGTACGCGGTGGGGCGGTGGAGGAGCCGGGTCAGGGGCCTGCCCGAGACGAACGGCGAGCTGCCCGTGGCCACGCTGGCCGACGAGATCGAGACGCCGGGCGAGGGGCAGGTCAGGTTCCTGCTGACGGTCGCGGGCAACCCCGTGCTGTCGGCGCCGCACGGCGACCGGCTGGACACGGCCTTCCAGGGGCTCGACTTCATGGTGAGCGTGGACCCGTACCTGAACGAGACCACCAGGCACGCGAACGTCATCCTGCCGCCGCCGCGGGTCCTGCAGTCGGGGCACTACGACTTCGCGCTGCTCGGGTTCGCGGTGCGCAACTACGCGCGTTACTCGCCGCCGCTGCTGCCGCTGGACGAGCGGCCCTCGGAGGCCCAGATCCTCGCCAGGCTGGCCATGATCGCCTCGGGCCTGGAGGGCGACCTCGACGCGTTCGTCATCGACGAGATGTTGCGCAAGGCCGCGCAGACGCCAGGCTCGGGGATCGAGGGGCGGGACGTGGCGGAGCTGCGCGACCTGCTGGAGGGCGAGACCGGCAGCGAGCGGCGGCTCGACCTCATGCTCAGGCTCGGCCCGTACGGCGAGTGGGCCGGCAAGGGCGACCTGTCGCTGCGCAAGCTGCTCGACAACCCGCACGGCCTCGACCTGGGCGCGCTGGAGCCCCGGCTGGGCGAGGTGCTCAAGACGGCCTCGGGGCTGGTCGAGCTGGCGCCGCCGCAGCTCATGGAGGACGTGGAGCGGCTGCGCGGCAGGCTGGAGGAGGAGCCGCCGGAGATCGTCCTCATCGGGCGGCGGCACCTGCGCTCCAACAACAGCTGGATGCACAACGTGGGCCCGCTGGTCGGCGGCAGCAACACCTGCACGCTGCAGATCCACCCCGAGGACGCGGCCAGGCTGGGCCTGGACGGCGAGGCCGTGGTGCGCTCGGCGAAGGGCCAGGTCACCGTGGCCGTCGAGCCGACCGACACGATCATGCCGGGCGTCGTCAGCCTGCCTCACGGATGGGGGCACGCGGGCAGCGCCCAGAACGTGGCGGCCGAGCACGCCGGCGTCAACGTCAACACGCTCACCGATGAGACGACCATAGACGTTCCAAGTGGTAACGCAGTGTTCAACGGAGTTCCGGTCACGATTTCACCAACCGGGGTGATCATCGCACATTAGGGTGTCGCGCGTGACTATCGCGCCAGAAGAGGACCGCCTGAACGCCCAGATCGCCTTCGCCATCGAGATCGACAAGTTGAAGCGGATCATCCGCCGCAACCATCTCATCGACGGCTCGCGGCGGGAGAACTCCGCCGAGCACTCCTGGTACGTGGGCACGCTGGCGATGGTCCTCGGAGAGCACGCCCCACCCGGAACGGACCTCCAACGGGTGGTGGCCATGTTGTTGGTGCACGACCTGGTGGAGATCGACGCCGGTGACACGTTCATCTACGACACGGTGGCGGTCGAGGCCCAGGCCGAGGCCGAGCGGGCCGCCGCCGACCGGATCTTCGGCCTGCTGCCGGACGAGCAGGGGGTGTGGCTGCGGGAGCTGTGGGAGGAGTTCGAGGCCAGGAAGACGCCGGAGGCGAGGTTCGCCAAGGCGCTCGACCGTTTCGCCCCGATCCTGGCCAACCACCACACCGAGGGCGGCACGTGGCCGCTGTTCAAGGTGACGGCCGCGGAGGTCAGGGAGAAGGTCCGGATCATCGAGGAGGGCTCGGCCTCGCTCGGCGCGTACGCCCTGGAGCTGGTCGAACTGTCCGTCGCCAGGGGACACCTGTCCGAGTGATCCCCACATGCCCGGGGTAGGGGACTTGTCGTGAAAGAGACAGTACGCGCGAGACGTCGGCAGTTTCGGGGTTTCGCCGGGCCGGTCGCCATTGCCGATCGGCTCGAGAAGTCGAAGGCCATGGACAAGCCGATCAGGGGGCTGGCCAAGTTCGTGCGGCAGCGGCTGCGTCAGGGCCGCCTGCGCGACCTGCTGCACGGCGTCCCCATCGGAGAGCCGGTGCACCCACCGCTGGCCACGGTCAGCCTGGGCTGCTGGCTCTCCACGGCCGTGCTGGACCTGGCGCGCGCCGATCCGCGGGCCTCGCGGCTGCTGCTCGCCACGGGCCTGGTCAACGCCCTGCCCACGGCGGCGGCGGGGCTGACCGACTGGTCCTCGCTCCACCGCGAGCAGCAGCGCGTGGGTTTCGTGCACATGGCGGCGAACATGACCGCGCTCGGCCTGATGACCGCCTCGCTGATGGCCCGCGTGCGCGGGCGCGAGCGGCCCGGCCGGATGCTCTCCTTCGCGGGGCTGGCCGTGGGCGGGCTAGGCGCGTACCTGGGCGGGCACCTGGCCTACCGGCAGGCAGCGGGGGCCAACCACGCGCCGCAGGTGACCCACCTGGTGCCGCTGGGCTGGCACGACCTGTGCCCGCTCAAGGACCTGCCTGAAGGCCGTCCGGTGGCCAGGAGGCTGGGCTACATCCAGCTCTTCGTGCTGCGCCAGGGCGACGGCGTGACCGTGCTGGCCGACCGTTGCCCGCACCTGGCGGGGCCCCTGCACCAGGGCAGGCTCGTCATGGAGGACGGGGAGGCGTGCGTGGTGTGCCCGTGGCACAGCAGCACGTTCCGGCTGACCGACGGGTCGGTCAAGCACGGGCCCGCGACCGCGCCGGCGCCCGTGTTCGAGACGCGGATCAGGCGTGACGGCACCATCCAGGTACGGCCGGGGTTGACCTGAAGTTTGGTTGAGGTCCTACGGTCACAGGCATGGGCAAGATTCTTGTGACCGGCGCGACCGGCAATGTCGGCAGGCATGTGGTGGCTCAGCTCGCCGCGGCGGGCATCGACGTACGAGCGTTCGCCAGGCGACCCGAGCGGGTGCAGGCGGGCGTGGAGGCCGTTCAGGGCGACCTGACCGCCCCCGAGACGCTCGAACCCGCGTTGAAGGACGTGGAGAGCGTGTTCCTGCTCTGGCCGGGCATGTCCACGGGCAACGCGGCGGAGACCGTCTCGGCGATCGCCCGGCACGCGCGGCGGGTGGTCTACCTGTCGGCGTACGTGCCGGGCGGCGACGGCACCGCCGGGCACTACGGGGAGATCGAGGAGCTCATCCGGCGGTCGGGGCTCGGCTGGACCTTCCTGCAGCCCGGCGGTTTCGCGACGAACACGCTGGGGTGGGCGGACCAGGTGCGGCAGGGCGTGGTGCGCTGGCCGTACGGGGAGGCGTCGCGCGCGCTGATCCACGAGAAGGACATCGCGGCGGTGGCCGTGCACGTGCTGACCTCGGCGGGGCACAACGGGGGCGCGTACGCCATCACCGGGCCCGACGAGCTGACCCAGGCCGAGCAGGTGCGCGTGATCGGCGAGGTGGTCGGGCGCGCGGTGCGCTGGGAGGACCTGCCGGCGGACGAGGCCAGGGAGTGGCTGCTCGCGGCCTGGGGGGACGAGGCGTTCGTGGACAGCGCGCTGAAGACCTGGGAGAGCTTCGTGGACAGGCCCGAGCGGGCCACGGACACGGTGCGGCGGCTGCTCGGGCGGCCCGCGCTGGGCTTTCGGCAGTGGGCCGAGGACCACGCGGAGGACTTCCGCTGACCCGGCCCCCGATCGAGGTCAGGCCCCCTCGGCCGCGGCGCCGTCGGCGGGGTGCTCGACGAGGGCGAGGATGCGGCTGGACATGAAGCGGGCCGTACGCACCGGGGTGCCGGTGCGGGTGACCTCGCTCACCTCCACCAGCCCTCGCCGGGTGGCCACCTCGACGCGCCGGCCGGCGCGGGTGGCCCTGATCTCGTAGGTGCGCGGCGACGACTCTCCGGCGTCGATGACGATCTCCACCCGGTCACCTTTCATACCAGGTTCCTACCCATAGACGATTATCCGTACACCAGTACGACAATCGCCACAATTCCCACGCAGACGATGACCGCACGCAGGACCGGAGCGGGGATGCGCCGCCCCAGCCGGGCGCCCAGGAAGCCGCCCACGATGGCGCCCAGCGCCACCCCCGCGGCGGCCTGCCAGTCCACGTCGGCGGCCACGACGAAGAAGGCCGCGGCCACCGCGTTGACGATCAGGGCCAGCACGTTCTTGGCGGCGTTCACCCGCTGCAGGCCGTCGTCGAGGAAGATGCCGAGCAGCCCGATCAGCAGCACCCCCTGGGCGGCCCCGAAGTACCCGCCGTAGACGCCCGCGCCCAGCACGCCCAGCCACAGGGCCAGGCCGCCGTGCGGGTGCGCCTGCTCGCGCCGCGCGGCCACCCACGCGTTGAGCCTCGGCTGCGTCACAACCAGCACGCAGGCCAGCGCGATCAGGGCCACCACCACGATCTCGAACACGTCCGGATCGAGGAACAGCAGCAGGATCCCGCCGATCAGCGCGCCGAGCGCCGACGCCGCGCCCAGCCGCAGCAGGCGGTCGCGCTGGCCCTGGAGCTCGGTGCGGTACCCGTAGGCGGCGCTGAAGGAGCCCGGCACCAGGCCGACGGTGTTGGAGACGTTCGCGGTGACGGGGTCCACGCCCAGCGCCACCAGCGTGGGAAACGTGATCAGCGACCCCGACCCGACCACCGCGTTGATGGCCCCTGCCACCACACCGGCAGCGCACACCGCCGCCAGCTCCCAGCCCGTCACGAAACCCTCCCGATGCCGCCGCGAAATGCCCGGTCGAGGCCGCGGCGGCGGGTTTCCTACCGGCTGTCCTGTCCCTTGGGGGGTGTGAACAGGCCGCCCAGGTTCTCCAAGACTTTGCCCATTTCAGAGGGGACGATCCAAATCTTATTGGCGTCGCCTTTGGCGATCTCGGGCAGGGTCTGGAGGTACTGGTAGGCGAGCAGGTGCTGGTCCGGGTTGCCCTCGTGGATGGCCTTGAAGACCATGCCGATCGCGTCCGCCTGCCCCTTGGCCCGCATGGCCTGCGCCTCGGCCTCCGCCTGCGCGCGCAGCACGGCGGCCTCCGCCTCGCCGCGCGCCCGCAGCACCGACGCCTGCTTCTCGCCCTCGGCGGCCAGGATCGCCGCCTGGCGCTGCCCCTCGGCGGCCAGCACGGCGGCGCGCTTGTCGCGGTCGGCGCGCATCTGCTTCTCCATCGAGTCCTGGATGGAGGCGGGCGGGTCGATGGCCTTGAGCTCGACGCGGTTGACCCGGATGCCCCACTTGCCGGTCGCCTCGTCCAGCACGCCGCGCAGCGCGGTGTTGATGTCCTCGCGCGAGGTCAGCGTGCGTTCCAGGTCCATGCCGCCGACCACGTTGCGCAGCGTGGTGACCGTGAGCTGCTCGACGCCGATCAGGAAGTTCGCGATCTCGTACGTGGCCGCCTTCGGGTTCGTCACCTGGAAGTAGATGACGGTGTCGATGGAGACCACGAGGTTGTCGGAGGTGATCACCGGCTGCGGCGGGAACGAGACCACCTGCTCCCGCAGGTCGATCATGTCCTTGATGCGGTCGATGAAGGGCACCACCAGGTTCAGCCCGGGCGTGAGCGTGCGGTGGTAGCGCCCCAGGCGCTCGACGATGGCGGCCGTGGCCTGCGGGATGATCCGGATCGTGCGGGCCACCCCGAAGCCCACCGCCGCGACCACGACCAGGACGACGATGAGCTGCTCGACGGACATGGCGACGCTCCGGAGTCGAGGGAACCGACTACGTAGATCCTATTTGGTTTCGGGGATCGGCGTCTTTTATCACCATAAAAGGTGATCTAGTGAGCGCGCGCGTACCAGCGGCCCTCCGCGCTCCGGTCCAGCGTCAGCGGCACCCCGAACGTCTGCGAGAGGTTGTCGGCGGTCATGACGTGCTCCAGCGGCCCCTGGGCCACCACCGAGCCGTGCCGCAGCAGCAGCGCGTGCGTGAACCCGGCCGGCACCTCCTCCACGTGGTGCGTCACCAGCACCAGCGTCGGCGCGCGGTAGTCGCCCGCCAGCACCGACAGGCGGCGTACCAGATCCTCCCTGCCGCCCAGGTCGAGCCCGGCCGCCGGCTCGTCGAGCAGGAGCATCTCGGGGTCGGGCATCAGCGCGCGGGCGATCTGCACGCGCTTGCGCTCGCCCTCCGACAGGGTGCCGAAGCGCCGCCTGATGAGATGGGCGGCGCCCATCATGTCGATCAGCTCGACGGCCCTCGTCACGTCGTTGGAGTCGTACTCCTCCGTCCAGCGGCCCATGATCCCGTACGAGGCGGTCAGGACGAGGTCGATGACCTTCTCCTCCGGCGGGATGCGCTCGGCCAGCGCGGCGCTCGCCAGCCCGATCCTGGGTCGCAGGTCGAACACGTCCGCCTGCCCCAGCCGCTCCCCCAGCACCTCGACGACACCCTCGCTCGGGTACAACAACGTGCCCGCGACCTGCAGCAACGTCGTCTTGCCCGCGCCGTTGGGACCGATGACGGCCCACCGCTCGTCGCCGTTGACCGTCCAGTCGATGCCGCGCAGCAGGGCCGCTCCGTCGCGCCTGACGGCGACGTCCTGGAGCCGCAGCACCTGACCACCCATCCCCGATACCTCCTTAGGAGTCACCCTCGGGACAAACCTATTGCAGGGCGAGCGCTTATCGTGGATCGGTGCGCCCTGAATCGCCTGTCTGTCCGTCCCTGGTCGCCTGGGGCAACGCGTGGCTGTCCGGCCACGTGGGGCTCGACGAGGCGGCTGACCACGTGGAAGCCGTCGGCGGGCCCGCCGTCGCGGGCGACGTGCGCCTGCGTAAATACCTCGCAAACCTGCGCGCCGAAGGCCTGAGCGAGCTGCGGCTGGCCCTGCCCGCGCCCGGAGACCCGCTCGGGCTGTCCGGGCCGCCGCCGTTCAACTCGGCCGCCGTGGACGCCGGCCAGGCGGCCATAGCCGTGCTCGCCGGCCGCAACCTCGGTTTCGTGCCCCACCTCGACCGGCGCGGGTCCTCCTATGTCGGTGTACGGCTGGAGGTGCACGATGCCGGGCCCGTCCGCCATGACCTGCCGTCGCTGGCCGAGGCCGAGCGGGAGCTGTCCGGCGCGATGCGCTCCGCCACCGAGGCCCTGACGTCGGTCGACGGCCCCGCGCAGGATCGTCCGGAGGGGCCGGCGCGCGGCGGCGAGCTCGCGCCCGGCTACCCGGGGCGGGCCCACCGGGTCTCCGCCCTGGCCACGCGGCTGGCGGCGGTGCTGCGCCTGGCCGACGAGCGGGGGCTCACCTCGATGCAGGTCGCCGCGCGCGGGACCGCCCTGCGCGAGCTCGACCGTGCGGTACGCCGCGCGCTCGTGGCGGCGCACCACGCGATCTTCGAGCCCGTCAGGAACCAATAGCGTCGTCCTCGGACTTCCAGAGCCTGACCAGCTTGTCCTTGCCGGCCGAGACGACGGCCACGCCCTCGTCCAGGGGGACGATGCCGACGGCGTACACGCCGCTCCTGTGGGCCTTGACCGGCTTGCCGAGCGGCTTGCGGGTCGCCGGGTCCCAGAGGCGGATGGTGCCGTCGGTGCCGCCCGACAGCAGCACGGGCCGGTCGCTCATGGTGCCGAAGGACAGCGAGTAGACGATCTTCTTGTGGCCGGACATGGTGCCGATCGTCTTGCCGTTCTTCGGATCCCAGAGCCTGATTTTTCCGTCTTTACCGCCCGATGCCACGACCGTCTTGTCGTTCACCTTCGCCAGCGCGACCGCGTACACGCCCTTCGTGTGGCCCTTGTACGTCTTGCCGTACTGCTTGCGCGAGGACATGTCCCACAGGCGCAGCGTCTCGTCCTCGCTGGCCGAGACCGCCACCGCGCGGTCGCCGACGTGGGTGGCGCTGAGCCAGTTCACCGGCTTGCGATGGGCTCTGATCATCTTGCCCGTCGCCTTGCGCTTGCTCAGGTCCCAGAACTTCAGGTAGCCGTTGGCG
The DNA here is from genome assembly GCF_024172165.1 of Nonomuraea thailandensis. Lineage (GTDB taxonomy): Bacteria > Actinomycetota > Actinomycetes > Streptosporangiales > Streptosporangiaceae > Nonomuraea > Nonomuraea thailandensis. Next base: position 9,732,101 of record NZ_JAMZEB010000002.1, read on the forward strand.
TCGCCGGTCACCGCCACGTACCTGCCCTTGACCTTCGTCAGCGCGACGGCGTAGACGGCGTCGCCGTGCCAGCCGAGGACCTTGCCCGTGCGGGTCTTCAGGTTCCACAGGCGGACGCTGCCGTCGTAGCCGCCGGAGACGGCCATCGGGGTCTTGCCCATCATCACGCAGGCGACCGCGTACACCTCCTCGCTGTGGCCCTTCATCGTGGCCAGCGACCTGTGCCCGGCCAGGTCCCACAGGCGCACCCGGCCGTCCTGGCCGCCCGTGACCAGCCACGTCCTGTCGCCGGTGCGGACGGCTGAGAGGGTCTGCACGCCCTTCGTGTGACCCTTGAGCGATTTGCCGTCCTGTTTGCCCAGGACCGGGACCGTCGCCTGCTCCACCTCGGCGGGCGTGGTGGTCGGGGTGGGGGTGGGGGTGGGGGTCACGGGCGTCGGCGTCACCGCGGTGGGCGTCGGGGTCGGCGGCGGCGACGTCGGCGGGGTGACGGACGTGGTGACCTGCGCCACCGTCCCGGTGTTGCCGGTGCCGAACATCCTCGGGCCGAAGTACAGGATGCCGCCCGCCAGGGTCAGCGCGGCCACCAGCGTCCCGGACACCAGCGCCGCCCGCCTGCGCCTCGCCCTGACCTCGTCGGGCTTCTCCTCGGCCGGGGCATGCCTGAAGAACGCGTCGTTCCCGTCCCCGGCCTTCCCTGCGGCCCTCTCGGCGGGCCTGTCACCGCGCCTGTCATTGGGCCTGTCATTGGGCCCGTCACCGGGCCTGTCACCGCGCTGGTCATGCGGCGACGCCTGGAACGCCGCCTCCCGCTCGGCGCCCCGGCCACCCAGTGGCGTCCCCTGCCCCGGCGCCTGCCCGGCCGACGGCGCCCGCGACGGCTCCCGCTCACCTGAGGGCGCACGCCCTGCCGCCCGCCCGCCTTGTGGCACGCTTCCCGCCGCCCACTCACCCTGCGGCGCGCTCCCAGCCGCCCGCCCGCCCTGCGGCGCCGCACCGGGCGGCGGCGCCTGCCCGAACGCGCCCACCTGGCCGACCTGCGGCGCTCGGCCGTACGGCCCGGCACCCGGCGAGCCGGCCCCCGGCGCTGCGTCCGGCCCAGCCGGAACGTTCTGCGGCGCCTGTCCTGCGGGAGGGCCCTGCGCGGGACGAGCCGGGCCTCCCTCGGGCGGCCCCGCAGGCGAACCCTGGAGCGGCGCGGACGGCTGAGGCGCACGTCCGGCGGGCGGACCCTGCGGCGGCGCGGGCGGGTACCCGGCGGGCGGACCCTGAGGTGGCGCAGGCGCGTACTCGGCAGGTGGCGCGGGCGGATAGCCGGCGGGCGCGCCCTGAGGTGGTGCGGGTGGGTATGCGGCGGGCGCGCCCGAGGGCGGCGGGTAGCCGTCGCCCGATGGGCTGACCCACCCCGTGGGGCTGACCCAGCTCGAAGGGGCAGCCCCCGACGAGGGCGGCCGGCTGTCCGGCGCGGCCCAGCCGGAGCCCGCCGCCGCACTACCGGCACCGGCCTCCGCGCTACCGGAGCCCGCCCCCGCACTCCCGGCACCAGCCACGCCACCCGCGGCGTCCGCCCCCGGGCCGGCGTCCCATCGCGACCCCGCCGCACCGGAAGGCGGAACAGGCGCACTCCCCGCGGGCGAGGCCGGGCCGAGGCCGGCGGAAGGGCCGGTGGAAGGGGCGGCGGAAGGGGCGGCGCCGTCCGGGGTGCCCCAGAGCGGGACAGGGGGCCGGCTCTGCTCGGCGGCCACCTGGGACCCCGTCGTCAGGGCGACCTCGTCGTCCACCCCCGCGTCCTTCCCCTGGTTCTCCAGGAGCGAGAACAGCACCTCGGCCGCCGCCGGCCGGTCCTCGGCCCGCTTGCGCAGGCAGGCCCGCACGACGGGCCGCAGGTCGTCCGGCAGCACCGACAGGTCCGGCTCCTCGTGCATCACCCGGTAGATGACGGCGGGCAGGCTGTCCTGGCCGAACGTGGGCCGCCCCGTGGCCGCGTACATCATCGTCAGCGCCCAGCTGAACATGTCGCTGGCCGGCCCCACCCGCTCGGCCGAGATCTGCTCGGGCGACATGTACGCCGGAGTCCCCACGACCCCGCTGCTGATCGTCATCGCCGAGTCGAGCGCCCGCGCGATGCCGAAGTCGATCACCCGCGGCCCGTCGGTCCCGAGCAGCACGTTGCTCGGCTTGAAGTCCCTGTGGACGATGCCCGCGCGGTGGATGGCGGCCAGCGCGGTGACCGTGCCGACGGCCAGGCGGTAGAGGGCGCCTCCCGCCCTGGGCCCCTCCCGCTGCACCACCACCTGCAGCGACACCCCGTCGACCAGCTCGCTGACGATGTACGGGTGCTCCCCGTCCATGTTCGCCCCGAGCACCTGCGCCGTGCAGAACTGGGCGACCCGGCGCGCCGCGGCCACCTCGCGCAGGAACCGCTCGGAATCGAGGCCCGGTTTGTCCAGCCGGGTGTTCAGCAGCTTGATCGCCACGAGCCGCCCGTCCGGTGACTCGGCCTTGTAGACGATTCCCTGCGCACCCTTGCCCAGACGCCCGAGCAACCGGTATTCGCCCAGCGTGACCGGATCACTGGACTGTAAGGGGTGCGTTTCCGGCACCTGGTCCTCCCCCTTGTGCTTGACCCCCGCTCACAAGCGTGATGAGCCCACGTAAAACCCCGCAAGCCATCCCAGGTCACGAAAGATCATCGCTCTTTGCGAAAAATTTGCCCTACGCAATAATCCTGGAGATGATCGGGGATTTCCAGCACCGTACGGGGAGCCGTCACATGCGTAGAAACCTCAGCCTGTTCTTAGCCGGCGGACTGGCCGCCGCGTCCCTGACCATGCCGGGACAGGCCGCCGCCGCGACCACGACGACGGTCACCCGTGCCGCGGGCATCACCGTCGCGCCGTACTCGAACTTCAAGATCACCGCCAAGTGGACCAAGACCACCAAGCGCGGCGGAAAGATCATGTACAACCTCCGGGCCACGAACCTCGGCCCGCACTACGCCGACTACTACTACATCGGCGGCCAGCTGCCCAAGGGCGTCAAGCCCACCCTGCGCTGGGGCGGCCCCAAGGGCACCAAGTGCGAGTGGGAGGGCCAGTGGTTCTGGTGCTGGGGCCCGCTCGCCCTTGAGAAGGGCAAGACCGACTGGCTGAACTTCCAGCTCACGCTCAAGAGCAGCACCAAGGGCACGGCCACCGCCCGCATCGGCGTCATCTCCTTCGACGTCGACCAGGGCATGGAGAACATGAGCGAGGCGGAGCTCAAGCGCCTTGGCATCAAGCACCACTACGACCTCAAGACGGTCAAGACGAAGATCGTCACCCCGCCGCGCAACCCGGGCAGGAGCTGGACGCCGCCGCCTCCGGTCAAGGACTACAACCCGCCCGCCAGCCACGAGGAATCGAACAAGAAGAAGGACACGTAAGCGCCTTCAGCCCAGGCCGTGCCGTACCGCGTACAGCGCGGCCTGGGTGCGGTCCTGCACGCCCAGCTTCATCAGCACGTTGGAGACGTGCGTCTTGACCGTCTTCTCCGCCACGGCCAGGCTTCGCGCGATCTCCCTGTTGGAGCGGCCCGCCGCGATCAGCGCGAGCACCTCGCGCTCGCGCTCGGTCAGCGGCACCGGCGCGGGGACGACCGCGTCGGCAGCGGTGGCCAGCATCGCCTCCGCCGCCTCGGGGGCCAGCAGCACCTGCCCGCCGTGCACGGCGCGTACGGCCTGGACGAGCGCGGTCGGGTCGACGTCCTTGTAGAGGAACCCGGCGGCCCCCGCCCGCATCGCGGGGCCCACGTCGGACGGGTCGCTCACCGAGGTCAGCACCACGATCCTGGTCGCGCTGCCGGACAGCCGCTCCAGCGCGCCGAGCCCGTCCATCACCGGCATCTTCAGGTCGAGCAGCAGCACGTCGGGCGACAGCTCCCCGACCAGCTCGACGGCCTGCGCCCCGTCGCCCGCCTCGCCGACGACCGTGATGTCGTCCTGCAGGTCGAGGAACGTCCGCAGCCCCTGCCGCACCACCGGATGGTCGTCGGCGATCAGCACCCGGATCACACGCTCACCTCCACGCGTACGGTGGTCCCCGCGCCGGGCGCCGACTCCACCGACAGCTCGCCCCCGACGGCCTCGGCCCTGTCGCGCATCGACACCAGGCCGAGCCCGCGCGAGTCCGCCTGCTCGAACCCGTTCCCGTCATCGCGCACGACCAGCTCCAGCCGGCCCCCGCCGTACGCCAGCCGCACCGAGACCGTCCCGGCCCCCGAGTGCCGCAGCGCATTGTGCAGCGCCTCCTGAGCCACCCGCAACACCGCCACCTCCACCGCCGGGTCGAGCGGCGGCAGCTCGGCGCACTCGAACGAGACCAGAGCCGGATGCAGCCGGTCGAGCAGGCGCACGTGCTTGCGCAGCGTCTCGGACAGACCGTGCCGGTCGAGCTCGGCCGGGCGCAGCTCGACGATCACCGCGCGCAGCTCGGACAGGGCCTCACCGGCCAGCCGCTGGACGCGTTCGAGCTCGGCCGCGGCCTTGTCGGGAGCCTTGTCCAGCATGGCGCCGGCGGCCTGCGCGGACAGGCGCAGCGAGAACAGCTTCTGGGTGACCGCGTCGTGCAGCTCCCTGGCCATCCGGTTGCGCTCCTCCACCATGGCCAGCTCGCGCCCGCGCTCGTACAGCCTGGCGTTGATCAGCGCGATCGCGGCGTGCGCGGCGAACAGCGTGAGCAGCTCCTGGTCCTCCTGGGTGAAGCCGCCGCCCGCGCGCTTGTTCGCCAGGAAGATGATGCCGAGCACCTGCTCGCCGTCGCGGATCGGCACCCCGAGGAAGTCCTTCATCACCGGGTGCGCCTTCGGCCACCACTCGAACCTGGCGTCCTTGCGCAGGTCGGGCAGCCTGACGGGGGTGCCGTCGCGGAGCATCGCGCCGAGCATGCCGTGCTGCCTGGGCAGCGGCCCGATCGCGTCCCACTGCTTGTCGGTCAGGCCCTCGGCGACGAACTCGGCGAACGACCCGTCCTCGTCGGGCACGCCGAGCGCGGCGTAGCGGGCGTCGAGCAGCCGCTGCGCCGAGCGTACGATGACCTGCAGCACCTCGCGGACCGACAGGTGCCGGGTGACGGCGAGCACGGCGGAGCTCACCGCCTGCAGGATCTCGTCCCGGTCTGAGGTCACGGCGCCCACTCTATGGTCCTAGGACGATGTGCCGAGGCCCGCACCCGCCCTGCGCCCGATGTCCTGCGCGCGCCGCGTTCCTACCGTCGGTCATATGACGAACACCGCGATTATCACCGGCGCCTCCCGCGGACTCGGGCTCGCCCTGGCCAGAGCGCTGGCCGGCGCGGGCTGGAACCTCGTGCTCACCGCCCGCGGGCCGCACGAGCTGGAGCGGGCCGCCGACGAGCTCGGCGCGACCGCGATCCCCGGCGACGTGACGGACCCCGCGCACGTCCGGCGGCTGGCCGAGGCGGCGCCCGAGCTGGACCTGCTGGTCAACAACGCCGGCGACCTGGGCGCGACGCCGCTCCCGCCGCTGGCGATCTACCCGCTGGACACGTTCAGGGCACTGCTGGAGACGAACGTGACGGCTCCGCTCGCCCTCGTCCAGGCCACGCTGCCCGCGCTGCGCGCCTCCCGCGGCGCGATCGTGAACATCACCTCCGACGCCGCGACCGGCGCGTACGAGGGCTGGGGCGGCTACGGCGCCACCAAGGCCGCGCTCGATCAGCTGTCCAACGTGCTGTCCGCCGAGGAGCCCGACGTGCGCGTCTGGTGGGCCGACCCGGGCGAGATGAACACCCGCATGCTCGCCGACGCCGTGGGCGCCGAGGAGGCCTCGGCCGCCACGGACCCCGCCAAGGTGGCGGCGGCGCTGCATGACCTGGTCGCCTCCCGCCCGGCGAGCGGGAAGGTGAGCCTGCAATGACCGCCGCGCTGGACTTCTCGCTGCCGCCCGGCCTGTCGGCCACCGAGCCGCCCGAGGCGAGGGGCATGTCCAGGGACGCCGTGCGCCTCATGGTCTCCCGTGGCGAGGCGGAGCCGTCCCATCACCACTTCAGCAACCTGCCCGGCCTGCTGGACCCCGGCGACCTGATCGTGGTGAACAACTCGGCGACCCTGCCCGCGGCCGTCCGGCTGGACCGCCTGGCCGTGCACTTCTCGACCGCCAGGCCGGACGGCACGTGGCTGGTGGAGCTACGCCGCCGCACCGGCAAGGGGTCGGAGCCGTACGGCGGCGGCGAGCCCGGCGAGTGGCTGCCGATGCCGGGGCGGGCCACGTTGCGGCTGGTCGGGCGCGAGACGCAGCGGCTGTGGCGGGCGGTGCTCGACCGGGACGTGGAGGCCTACCTGCGGGCGCACGGGGTGCCGATCCGCTACTCGTACGTGGAGCGGGACTGGCCGATCGAGGCGTACCAGACCGTGTTCGCGACCGTGCCGGGGAGCGCGGAGATGCCGAGCGCGGCGCGGCCGTTCACGGTCGAGCTGGTGACGGCGCTGGTGGCGCGCGGGATCGGGATCGCGCCGATCACGCTGCACACGGGGGTGGCCTCGGCGGAGAAGGACGAGCCGCCCTACGCCGAGCGGTACGAGGTGCCGGCCACCACGGCCCGGCTGGTGAACCTGACCAGGGAGAACGGCGGGCGCGTGGTCGCGGCGGGCACCACGGTCGTACGGGCCCTGGAGACGGCCGCGGGCGCCGACGGCCGGGTCACCGCGTCGGAGGGCTGGACCGGGCACGTCGTCACGCCCGAGATCGGGGTGCGGGCCGTCACGGGGTTGATCACCGGCCTGCACGAGCCGCGTTCCAGCCACCTGCTCATGCTGACCGCGATCGCGGGGGAGGCGGCGCTGGCCCGGGCGTACGAAGAAGCGTTGCGAAAGGGATATCTGTGGCACGAGTTCGGCGACACGCACCTGATCCTGAAGCAATAGACTTTACGAAGATTTTGCGTTTGTGATAGGAAAAGCCGACATTTACGGGGGCTTGGTTCTGTGACGTCCCCGTGTCCCTTCGTAACGGAGACGTGAATGCGAAACTCCCTGCTCAAGGGCGCCGCGCTGGCAATTGCGGCAAGCGCCCTGCTGCTTCCGGCCGTTCCCGCCTCGGCCACCACCGCTGCTGAGCCGTTCTCCACCTTCGCCGTGAAGGTGAAGGCGAACAAGACGGTCAAGGCCGGCGGAAAGATCACCTACACCATCCAGGCCACCAACAAGGGCCCGCACTACGCGGACTCCTGGTTCGTCGGCGGGGAGTTCCCCAAGGGTGTCGACCTGCGCCGTATCCAGTACTGGGCCGAGAAGGGCACCCAGTGCGCGCTCGACGGGCGGGCGTTCTACTGCGTCCTGCCCAGGGTCGTGGAGGTGGACGAGACGATCACCATGAAGTTCGTCGCCAAGACCACGAAGAGCGCCAAGGGCACCCAGACCGCGACCCTCGGCGTGGTCACCTACAACGTTGACCAGGGCATGGAGAACATGAGCAAGGAGGAGCTCGACCGCCTCGGCATCCCCGAGTACGCCTTCGCGAAGACCGTCAAGACCAAGGTCGTCCGCTAAGGTCCACGCGCCGCGCCCGGGCCCGAATGCCGCACCTGCTTCGCGAGCATCGGACCGGGCGCAGTACCGTGGCTGGATGTGGACCAGCGCACCCTCCTGATCACACTGACCGGCCCCGACCGCCCGGGCGTCACTTCGCGCCTTTTCTCCGTTCTGTCGCACTTTCCGGTGACGGTCGCCGACATCGAGCAGGTCGTCATCCGAGGACGGCTCACGCTCGGCGTGCTCGTCGCGTACGCGGGCGGCCCCTCGACCGGCACGGGCACCACCCTCGGCGCCATGTGGACCGCCGTCGAACGCGTGGCCGAGGACCTCGGCATGGAGGTGGAGCTCTCCACCGGATCGCAGGCCAAGGAGCAGCGCCGCCGCGGCCGCCTGTCGGTCAGCGTGCTCGGCGCCACCCTCCAGCCCGCCGCCATCGCGGGCATCGCCGGCCGCATCGCCGCCGCCGGCGCGAACATCGACCGCATCGAACGCCTCGCCCAGTGGCCCGTCACCTGCATCGAGCTGTCCGTCTCCGGCGCCGACCCCGACGCGCTGCGCGTCGAGCTGGCCGCCGAGGCCGCCGCTCAGGAGGTGGACGTGGCCGTGCAGCGCACCGGCCTGTCCCGCCGGGCCAAGCGCCTCATCGTCATGGACGTCGACTCGACCCTCATCCAGGGCGAGGTCATCGAGCTGCTCGCGGCGCACGCTGGCTGCCTGGAGGAGGTCGCCCGGGTCACCGAGGAGGCCATGCGCGGCGAGCTCGACTTCGCCGAGTCGCTGCGCCGCCGGGTGGCGCTGCTCGAAGGGCTGCCCGCCGAGGTGTTCGAGCACGTGCGCAAGGAGGTCGTGCTCACGCCCGGCGCCCGTACGCTGGTGCGCACGCTCAAGCGGCTCGACTACCGCTTCGCCATCGTCAGCGGCGGCTTCACGCAGATCACCGACGGGCTGGTCGAGGAGCTCGGCATCGACTACTCCGCCGCGAACGTGCTCGAAGTCGTCGACGGCCACCTGACCGGGCGCGTCGTCGGCGAGATCGTCGACCGGCCCGGCAAGGCGCGGGCGCTGGAGCGCTTCGCGCGCGAGGCCAGGCTGCCGATCTCGCAGACGGTCGCCATCGGCGACGGCGCCAACGACCTCGACATGATCGCCGCCGCCGGGCTCGGGATCGCGTTCAACGCCAAGCCCGTGGTGCGGCAGGCGGCCGACACCGCGGTCAACACGCCGTACCTCGACTCGATCCTCTACCTGCTGGGGATCTCGCGGGACGAGGTGGAGGCCGCGGACGCCGAGGACGGCGTGCCCGCGGCCCTCAGCCGTCCCCTTTAGCCGAGGACGGCGTGCCCGCGGCCCTCAGCTGTCCTCTTTGGGGTCCCACCTGGTGACGAGGCTCCCCTGGCCCGGCCAGAGGTCCTCCCACGGGGGCTCCACCCGGATGACCGCGAACGCCCCCGGCCTGAACACGTAGTCGCCGCCGGCCAGCCCCAGCGCGAGCTCGTGCACGCCCGGGTTGTGGCCGCACAGCACGACGGTGCTCAGACCGGGGTCGGTGCGGCGGACCAGCTCCAGCAGCTCCTCCGGGTAGGCCTCGTAGATGTCGCGCTCGTAGCTGATCTCCGCCTCGGGGAAGGCGAGCTCGGCGGTGCGCCTGGTCCTGACCGCCGGCGAGCAGAGCACCACGTCGGGCTCCAGGCCGGCGGCTCTGATCTCGTCGCCCACCCGCTTGGCGTCCCGCTCGCCCCGGTCCGTCAGGGGGCGCTCCCGGTCGGCCAGGCCAGGCACCTGGGCGGCTTTGGCGTGGCGGAGCACGATCAACGTACGCACGAAGTCATCCCGTCCTCGAGGCCCAGACGGACAGCGCGATGATCAATGCCAGGATCCCGATCATCGCCAGGAGAATCAGGCCCAGGGTCTTCCCGCCGCTGGGCCGGTTTTCGTCGTTCACGTGCCCAGTTTCCCACTGGGGGGCGCGAGGTCCCGTTCCGGGCTGCGCGTGGAGCCGCGCCCGCCACCCTCCGGCGTTCGCACGCAGACGCGCCCGCCCCTCTCGCAGAGGAACGGGCGCGCTCGTCCGGCTCGTCCGGCTCGTCAGGACGCGACGGGCTCGGGATCGCGGTCGTTGTTGTTGTTGCTGGCCGGCTCGCTGGTCACCGAGCGCCGCTTGGACACGATGATCGCGCCGATCACCACGGCCACCGCCACCACCGTGATGCCGATGCGCACGGCCGGGTTGCCCGCGTACAGCACCACGGCGGGCGCCACCAGCAGCGCCACCAGGTTCATCACCTTGATCAGCGGGTTGATGGCCGGACCGGCCGTGTCCTTGAACGGGTCGCCGACCGTGTCGCCGATGACCGTGGCGGCGTGCGCCTCGGAGCCCTTGCCGCCGTGGTGGCCGTCCTCGACGAGCTTCTTGGCGTTGTCCCAGGCGCCGCCCGAGTTGGACAGGAAGACCGCCATCAGGGTGCCGCAGGCGATGGCCCCGGCCAGGAACGCGCCCAGCGGCGCGTACCCCAGCGCGAACCCGACCGCGATCGGCGTCATGACCGCCAGCAGGCCAGGCGTGGCCAGCTCGCGGAGCGAGTCGCGGGTGCAGATGTCCACGACCCGGCCGTACTCGGGCTTCTGGGTGCCGTCCATGATGCCCGGGTTGTTGCGGAACTGGTCGCGTACCTCGAAGACCACCCGCATCGCGGCCCGGCCGACCGCCATGATCGCCAGGCCGGAGAACAGGAACACGACCGAGGCGCCGACGATCAGGCCGACCAGGACGTTCGGCTGGTCGATGCTGAGCGAGAAGGTCGAGAAGCTGCCCAGGGCGCCCTTGACCGCCGCCGTGGCCGTGGCCAGCTCGCCCTCCACCGCCGTACGGAACGCGCCGAACAGCGCCGTGGCCGCCAGGACGGCCGTGGCGATGGCGATGCCCTTGGTGATGGCCTTGGTGGTGTTGCCCACGGCGTCGAGGCTGGTCAGCACGCGGGCGCCCTCGCCCTCGACGTCGCCGGACATCTCGGCGATGCCCTGGGCGTTGTCGGAGACCGGGCCGAAGGTGTCCATGGACACGATGACGCCGACCGTGGTCAACAGGCCGGTGCCCGCCAGGGCCACCGCGAAGAGCGCGATCGTCACGTTGCCGAAGCCGAGCAGGAACGCGCCGTAGACGGCGCCGCCGATGATCAGCGCCGAGTAGACCGCCGACTCCAGGCCGACGCTGATGCCGGCCAGGATGACGGTGGCGGGGCCGGTGGCCGAGCTCTCGCCGATCTCCCTGACCGGGCGGCGGGTGGTCTCGGTGAAGTACCCGGTGAGCAGCTGGATGGCGCTGGCCAGCACCAGGCCGATCAGGACCGCCCCGATGGCGATCAGCCTCGGGTCGGCGTCGAAGCCGGTGATGGAGGAGCCGGTCAGGCCGCTGAAGCTGCTCGGCAGATACCAGAACGCGGCCGCCGTCACCAGCACCGCCGAGATGGCGGCCGAGATGAAGAAGCTGCGGTTGATCGCGGCCATGCCGCTGCGGTCGCTGTCGCGCAGCCGGGTGACGAAGATGCCGATGATCGCCGTGATCACACCGATCATCGGGACGATGAGGGGGAAGACCAGCCCCTCCTCGCCGAAGGCCGCCCGGCCCAGGATGAGGCTCGCGACGAGCATGACCGCGTACGACTCGAACAGGTCGGCCGCCATGCCGGCGCAGTCGCCGACGTTGTCGCCCACGTTGTCGGCGATGGTGGCGGCGTTGCGCGGGTCGTCCTCGGGGATGCCCTGCTCGACCTTGCCGACGAGGTCGGCGCCCACGTCGGCGGCCTTGGTGAAGATGCCGCCGCCGACTCGCATGAACATCGCCAGCAGCGCGGCGCCGAACCCGAACCCTTCGAGCACGCCGGGAGCGTTGCCCTGGTAGACGAACACCACCACGGCCGCGCCGAACAGGCCGAGGCCCACGGTGAACATCCCGGCCACACCACCGGTGCGGAACGCGATGCGCATGGCGCGCTTCTCCCCGGCCTCCCGGGCCGCGGCGGCGACGCGGACGTTTCCGCGCACGGCCAGCCACATGCCCATGAAGCCGGTCAGCGCGGAGAACACCGCGCCGACGACGAAGAAGATGGAGCGCCCGACGCGTACGTCGGTTTCTCCAGGTAGCAACAGCAAAAGGAAGGGAATCACGACGACGAAGATCGCCAACGTGCGGAACTGACGCGCGAGGTATGCGGCGGCGCCCTCTTGCACGGCGCGCGCGATGTTCTGCATTCGTTCGGTGCCCTGGCCGGCGGCCAGCACTTCGCGTACGAGGCCGCCTGCTACGGCCAGCGCGATGAGTGCGACCGCGGCGACCACGATCACGATGGTGAGATTGTTTCCGCTCAGGGCCAGATTGGACGCTGGCTCCGCTGCCAGCATGTGCCTGCTCATCGTTCTCCTCGGCAAGACCGGTCGTCCTGCCCGGGCGGTGCTGCAGTTTTCCTCGGCGGGTGTTGCGGCACCATCCGGGTTGTGGGTGCCGCTTCCGGTTGAATCCGCGTTGCTCTGGATCACCTTGGCCGGTGCCGGGAGTCTACGCAGGCACTCCGCGGATATGAAGGCTCTCGCGGTCGCTAATTGTGCGAGTGTCTAGTAATCCCCTGCCTGGGACCCGGTTTGGGATCTGACAAGTGGAATTTCCCTGAGTTACGGTCATAGCAAGAGGGAGAAACGGGCGGACCGTAATTCGCTTTGGAGGTGGCATGGTTTGGGGGCTGGGGAGGGTTTTGGGGGTGGATGGGAGGGAAGGGAGAGGAAAGGCTTGGGCAGGTGACGTGCGCCTTCAGCGTTCGCATCCGCTTGTCGCTTGAGTGCTGCGCCTGCCGCTTGACGCTGCACCGATCGCGTTCCCAGCGACCCTCCGGACAGGCGCGCCCGCCGCACCACCGCGCCGTTTGTCCCCATTGCATCGTTGGTCGCCCGCGTTGCGACCCGCCCTCCACCCGACGCGGCCCACGCCCACTCATGCGCGGTGTGAAACGTCCTCCGCACGACGCAGCCCACGCCCGCCCACGCGCCATGCGACCCGTCCCCGCACGACGACGGCCCAGCCACGCGACTCACCGTCGCCGCGAGGGGGTGGGGTCCACGCCCACCCTGCACCTGCTGGACGACCGCCCGCACATGCACTGCCGCCGCTCGCACGGGAGCGGACATGCCCCCGGCCAGGCCCCGGCGTGAGCGCGCATCGGCCCACCCCGCGTGACCACACCTTCGCGCGACCCGCCGCGCGCGTCCTGTGCGACCCGCCCCACGCGGGCGCACTTCCGCGCAACCGTCTCGCCCGGCGACAGACCTCTCCCACCGCCCGCCACCTCCGTCGAGAGGCACAGCCAGCGGTCGAGAGGCACAGCCAGCGGTTGAGAGCCACAGACGCGCCCCGCAGCCTTCCCGGCGCCGCGCCGGACACGCCGGGGAGCACGTACGAGCACCAGACACCACACGACCGGCGCCGAAGACCCAGGCCACGCCACCCACACGGGCGCGCGCCAGCCCCGGACCACGCCTGACCTGCCCCACCACAGCCGCGCACCCAAGCGCACCCAAGGAACAGGCCAGAACCAGCCAGAACCCAGCCCGCAGCAGGCCCGAAGGGGGATCAGGCCGACTCACACCAGGGTCGGTCAGACGCCCACGGCCGCCGGCCAGCTCATGCGAATGTTCGTCCCCTTGGGGCTGGGAAAGACCTGTACGTCATCCGCCAAGCCCTCGATGACCGCAATGCCGAAGTTCGACATGAACGAGTCGGAGAGCATGCCCAGGTCGAGGGGTTGTTCCTGCTTGATCTCATCACTGGGGGCAAGGTCGCTGACCGTGACCTCGAACCGCCCCGAGTCGTCACGCAGCTCGATGCGGATGGGCTCGCCCGGACAGTGAGCGCGATGTGCCTCCACTGCCCGGGAACACGCCTCACCCACAGCGAGCCTGACCTCGTCCAGCAGGGACTCCTCCACGCCGGTGCGGCGAGCGATCGCCGTCGCCACCAGCCGTGCGGTCCGCACATGCGCGGGGAGGGCGCTGAACGTCAGCTCGACGGTAGCCATGCTACTTGTCTTTGCCGTGAGCTTCCTTGGCCTCGTCGACCGAAGCGTAGATCCCGAAGACCTTGGTCAGACCGGTGATCCGGAAGATCTTGAGGATGCGCTCCTGCGTGCAGACGAGCTCGAGGGAGCCGTCGTGCGCACGTACCCGCTTGAGCCCCCCGACCAGGACACCGAGGCCCGTGGAGTCGAGGAAGTCGACCTTCTCCATGTTGACAAGAAGGTGGAAGTTGCCCTTGTTGACCAGGTCGATGAGGAGCTCACGCAATCTCGGCGCCGTGTAGACATCGATCTCACCCTCGACCTCCACGATGGTGAGTCGGTCTTCGGTGCGGTGATCCAACTTCAGATCCACAGATCCTCCAGCGCCTCGCCTGCGAAAGTACTCTTGCGGGCCTGGCAATCTGGAGCGTGGCCCCAGACTGTCCGACCCTGACGCGCGGCATTCAACCACGCGCCTGGCTTGTGTCTATACGAAATCACGATTCCCGGCGACTTTGCCCCTCGATGCAAGACTGGAAACAGTGACTTCTACCGGATCCTCCCCACAACAGGCAGGTCCACTCCTCCACCACCTGCTTGGCGTTCCCGCACGTCACGAGCGTGTCACCCATGTGGAGCATGTTCCAGCACGTCAGGCGGGTCAAGTCAGTTGGCCCAAGTGGACACCTGAAGTACTTGTTACGCGCTTGGCGAACCGCGGGGTGACAGGACTCTGGCCTCACCAATACGAGGCCGCCGACCTGGCACACCGTGGCCGAAACGTGATCATTTCCACAGGAACGGCCTCCGGGAAGTCCCTGGCGTACCTCACCCCGGCGATCGCCTCGTGTCTCGACGGCGGCACGGTCCTCTACCTGACGCCCACCAAGGCCCTGGCCGCCGACCAGCTCCGCGGGCTGCGCGAGTTGCGCATCACCCAGCTGCGCGCGGCCTGCTTCGACGGCGACACGCCGTTCGAGGAACGCACCTGGGTACGCCAGCACGCCAACTACGTCCTGACGAACCCCGACATGCTCCACCGGAGCATCCTGCCCCGGCACGCGCAGTGGTCGACGTTCTTCCGGCGTCTGCGCCTGGTCGTCGTGGACGAGTGCCACGGCTACCGTGGCGTCTTCGGCTCGCACGTCGCCCAGATCCTGCGCCGCCTGCGCCGCGCCTGCGCCCGCTACAACGCCCGGCCCACGTTCGTGCTCGCCTCGGCCACGGCCAGCGAGCCCGGCGTGTTCGCGACGCGACTGACGGGGCTTGAGATGGACGAGGTGACGGCGGACGCCTCGCCCAAGGGCTCGACCACCATCGCACTGTGGGAGCCGCCCCTGACGGAGCTCCGGGGCGAGGGAGGGGCTCCTGTACGGCGAACGGCCACGGCGGAGACGGCTGACCTGCTGGCGGACCTCGTCCTGGCCGATGTACGCACGCTCGCCTTCGTCCGCTCCCGCCGCAGCGCCGAAACGGTCGCCCTGTCGGCCCGCGCCAAACTCGCCGACGTCGCCTTCTCCATCTCACCCCCCTTCCCCCTCCCACTCACCCCCACCTCCACGCCAACATCCGCATCCACGTACACCTCCCCGGCACCGCCTGACACCTCCTCCGCGCTCTCCGAGGTCCCCCCACCCTCTGAGATCCCTCCGCCCTCTGAGGTCTCCCCGCCCTCTGAAGCCCCGGCGTCCGCCCCGGCACCCGAACCGGCGTCGGAGCCGGGACCCTCGCGAACCACCCCCGCCTCCACTCCCACGCCCACTCACGGCCCTCTCACCTGGGCTCTCCCGGACACCCCCGACCCGGACCTCGCCGACCTCCCCAACAAGATCGCCGCCTACCGGGCCGGCTACCTCGCCGAAGACCGCAGGCTCCTCGAAAAGGCCCTCCGCGCCGGCACGATCATGGGCCTGGCCACCACGAACGCCCTCGAGCTCGGCGTCGACGTCTCAGGCCTGGACGCCGTGCTGATCGCGGGCTGGCCGGGCACCCGAGCCTCCCTCTGGCAGCAGGCGGGCCGTGCGGGCCGCGACGGCCAGGACGCGCTCGCCGTACTGATCGCCAGGGACGACCCGCTGGACACCTACCTCGTGCACCACCCCGAGGCCCTGTTCGGCCAGCCCGTGGAGGCGATCGTCCTCGACCCGAGCAACCCGTACGTCCTGGGCCCCCACCTCTGCGCCGCAGCGGCCGAGATCCCGCTCACCGAGGACGACCTGCCCGTCTTCGGCGCCACCACGTCGAAGGTGCTCGATGACCTCGTGGCGCAGGGCCTGCTCAGAAGGCGCCCGGCCGGCTGGTTCTGGACCAGGCGGGAGCGCGCCACCGACCTCGCCGACATCCGTGGCGGCGGAGGCAACCCCATCCAGGTCGTGGAGTCGTCCACGGGCCGCCTGCTGGGCAGCGTGGACGAGCCTTCGGCCCACACCACGGTCCACACCGGCGCGATCTACCTGCACCAGGGCGAGACGTTCCTGGTGGAGCTCCTGGACCTGGACGCCGGGGTCGCCCTGGTCACGAGCGCCAACCCGGACTACACCACGTTCGCGCGGGACATCACCGACATCTCCATCCTCTCCACCGAACGCTCCCAAGCCCTCGGCTCCGGCACCCTCCACTTCGGTGAGGTGGAGGTGACCCGCCAGGTCGTCTCGTACCTCAAGAGACGCCTCCAATCAGGCGAGATGCTCGGCGACGAGCCCTTGGAACTGCCGCCACGCACCCTCCGCACCCGCGCCGTCTGGTGGACGCTCCCCGCCTCCGCGGTGGCCCCTCTCGCCGAAGCCGGCATCGACCTCGGCGGAGCCGCCCACGCCGCCGAACACGCCTCGATCGGCCTGCTCCCCCTCTTCGCCACATGCGACCGCTGGGACATCGGCGGCGTCTCCACGGAGCTGCACGCCGACACGGGCCTGCTCACCGTCTTCGTGTACGACGGCCACGAAGGCGGCGCCGGCTTCGCCGAACGCGGCTACGCCCGCGCCACGGACTGGCTGACGGCCACCCGCGAGGCGATCATGTCCTGCGAGTGCGAACGCGGCTGCCCGTCGTGCATCCAATCCCCCAAATGCGGCAACGGCAACGAACCCTTGGACAAACGAGGCGCCATCCGCCTCCTCAACACGCTGCTCGCCTCACAGTGATCCCGCTCATCACCCAAACCCGATCAACACACACAAGCGAATACCCAGCACACATCCCCGCCAAGCAACACAAACCCCGGCCCGCGAACAACAAGCGCCACATTTCACGCATGACGACTCCCTGCCCGAGTCGCAGCAAGTTGCGAACACAGCCCAACAGAGACCGTGCCGTCCAACGCACGCCAAGCGCACTCAGTGATCACTTACACCCGAGACCAGCCGGAATCTCGCCACCCATCACGTGCACGCATTTCCAAGGAGTCCGACCTTCTACGGACTATCCACTCCTTGAGAACACCCGACGATTCATGAGCGGTCATGAGCGATCGGGCCCTGGCGCACAGCACCAACGCCTCCCCTAACTCCAGCCATCCCGGTGCCGACGACCCGCCTGAGCCCGCTCATCACCCTTCGCACCGCCCCGATCATCGCCATCCTGATCAGCGGCCCAGAAATCGGCCGCCCCCGGCTGTGGACGCTCCCAGAACCCGCTGTCCTCCATCGATCTCGGCGACGGCGGCAGGTAGTCATCCCAGCGCTCCTCAAGACGTACGGCAGGAGCGACCGTTGGAACGGCAGGCCCGGAGACATCCGTGACCGCCGAACTCGGCAGAGCGATATGCAGCGGCCCCTGCTGCACCCCCCACTCTTCCTGCTGTTTCGGGCCGCTACCCGAGTCGCCACCATCAGCAACGTGCGGCACCGAACCACCGGACGCGATCCGCCGCGTCCGCTCAGGCGTGACCGTCTCCCCGCCCGCCCGATCAGAGGCGGAGGCTTCCCCACGCCTCCGATCAGACATGGACGCCTCTGCCCGCGCCCGATCAGGCGTCAGAGTCTCCCCATGCGTCCGATCAGGCGAGGACGCCTCCCCGGCCGTCCGATCAGGTCTGAGTGCCTCCCTGGCCATCCGATCAGGTGTGAACGCCTCCCCGGCCATCCGATCAGGAGGGAACGCCTCCTGGGCCATCCGGCCTGGCGTGGACACCTCCCCCCGCATCCGATCGGCGGCGGGCTCGTTCCTTCGCCCAGGACCAGCACCATACGGCTGCATGCCACGCGGGGTGGCAGGGGCGGCACCGGCACTCAACGGAAGCTCCCCGGACAACCCGGAGGCGCGCGGTCCAGGCGATGCGACAGAGCTCGGCGGCGACTCGACAGCGGAAGCCGATGGCAGCGACTCAGCAGCGCCACCGCCCATTCCCACCTCCGACGGCTGCCTCAAGACCTCAGACAGCGACTGCCCCGCCCCACCTGACTGCTGCCCGCCAACCCCCGACTGCATATCCGGACTGACACCCGGCCGTTGCCCTCGACCATCGAGCCAGGACTCCGCCCCCTCTACCGGCCGGCGGCTTCCCCCCTCGATGGACGAACCCGTCACCCCGCCCGGTCGGCGGCCCCCACCCTCGGCAGACGAACCCGCCTCCCCACTCGCCTGCTGGTTCGGGGTGCCGAGTGAGCGCTCGGCCTCCGTTCCGGGGCCCTGATGGGACCGGGAAGCCTGTTCCGGAAGCCGAGTCTTGGCGACGGCCAGGATGACGGCCGGCCGACGAGGCACAGCCGTGGTCGATGGAGTGCCGGCGTCGGCCTGCCTGACGTGTAGGCCAGGATGCGCGGTGTGGGCCTGCGCCACTCCAGCCGACGTATCGATGTCCGGCGTCGGCGTGGAGGCGGGACCGCCTGCGCCGGTGGCGAGGGCGCGCCGCCTGGCCCAGGCGCCCGCGTGCGCACCGAGCAGCAGCAGGAGGATTCCGCCTGCGACGTAGAGGCCGTACTGCCCGATGTTCCCGATCGGCGACTCGCTCGACTGCGCCTTCACGCCGTCGCTCTGCACGGGAGTTTCGTCGTCGCCATCCTTCGCACTTGTATCGGCCGGGACCAGGTCACTGTTCTCGCCCTGCTCGTCAGCGGCGGGGATGGGAAGGTTGCCGCTCGGGTCGGCGTCCGGGATGTCGGGCAGCTTCGTGGTCGCCGGTTTGCGGGTGGGCGTGGTCGGCTTGCGGGACGGGACCGTCTGCTTCTTGGCGGGCAGCGTCGGCAGCGCATCAACGCCCCGGGCGTCTCTGTTCTTCGGCACCTGCGCGCTGTCGGTGGCCTTCTTCGTCGGCTGGGCCGCCGGTGGAGCGGGGAAGGTGACGTACGCGGCCGCCGAATCACCCGACCCGATCGAACCGCCGTCACCATCCCCCCTGAACGCCTTGACCGAGAACCCCACCCGCTGACCCGCTGCCTTAGACGGCACAGCGAGCACCGCCTTGCACGAGGAACCCGCGCAGACGCTGTCGGCGGACAGCCGTCCGACGACGCCGGACTGCGTGTTCGAGACCTCGTACGACTGCAGGTCGGGCTCCGATCCCTTGCTCCAGGTGACGAGCACCTTGTCGGCGCCCTGCCTGCTCGCGTTCACACCGCCTGGCGCTTCGGCCGGTCGGCGCAGCTTGAACGTGCTGCTCGCGTACCTGTTCCCGGTGATCTCCCCCTTGAGGGTCACCGTGAAGGTCCCGTTGGGGGCGTCACCCGCGTCGAACGTGCCGGACAGCGTCTGATTGGCGCCGCCTGCGGCTACCTTCTGGCTCGGCGTGGAAGGCCCGTCGACGTACAGCCCCATCCTCAGTTGCATGAGCCCCGTACGCGCGGAGACCGTCACAGACGAACTCGAGATCACCTCACCGTCGGAGGGCGACGTGATCTGCCCGGAGGAGCCGGCCCGCCCCGTCACCGCGGACGCCTGGGCAGTGCCGCCGAGCGCGATGGATCCCGCCACGAGCATCCCTGCGGCTACAACTCTGCCGACTACCGACACGACGCTTCCCTCCATCGAGAGCCTCGCGCCGCCTGAGCACCCTCTGGGCGTTCATGCGACGACCGGAAGTGCAGTGCGCCCGGCCGATACGGTCACCGACCGTCCCCGGGCCCGCACCCTAGCGACTGCGCCCTTGCTCTCCCAGGCTCCTTGACGCATACGGCATGGACCGAGGGTAAGCGGAACCTTACGGGAGACATCCGACTCTTGGACACCACGTCTAAGAAGTCGTGACTTGATTGCGACATTGCCCCTCAGGCCTCAATCACCCCATAACGCCTACCCCCTCCAGCCGCCCTCTCCGTGTGTCGCGCAATGCGAGGCCGTCCTCATCTGAGAACCGTCGCGGCGCCACCTCGGAAGGCACTCTGGCCGGTCCCCTGGCTGGGCGGCCGCCCCCAGGCTGTAGCTGACACTTCCGGAAGTGCCCTGCCACCTCCGGAAGCGCCCTGCCACCTCCGGAAGCGCCCTGCCACTGAGGAAATGCCCTGCTACCGCTGGGATTGGCCCATCTTCCAGGGGGATGACTCGCTCTCTGGTGCATCTCCGGCTACCTCGGAACCGGCTCGCGTACCTGAGCGCGTGCTGGCGCCTCCTCGGAGTCGGCACGCACCCTTACGGCATGCTCATGCCACACCGAGATGGGCTCGCGCACCTGCGCCTGCTCGCGTCACCTCTGGTATGGGCCGGGACCGCCTCGGAGATCGGCTCGCCGCCTCGGGACCGGCATTTGCGCTGGGCACCGTCCGTGCGCACGAGTGCAACCGGCTCGCCTACGAATGCTTGTTCCCGTCAGCAGGAGCCCCTCAGATCCATCAGTCGAGTGTCGACGCCGTGGGGCCGGCGCGGGACCTGCCATGCACGGTGCGCGGGCCTAATAACGGCAGCGAGATGGGCAAGGCCGTCCAGACGTCGGCGATGTCGTCGGTTATCTGGCATCTCGTGAGCTCGACACCATTCGCCGCAGCCAGCTCGGAGGCCTTACCACAGGCTCCTTCTGGGTCGATCAGCGCGAGTTTGGCTGCTGCGAGGGCGCTGAGGTCGGCGGCGCTGCCGGCTCGGTGGTGGGCCACGCGCACGGAACCCACCGTGGCGAATGCCGTGGCAGTTGCCATTAAGAGGCCCATGAGCGCCACACCCCACAGCGTGGCCGAGCCTCGGTCCTTGGAATTGATCGTCACTCCTGAGGTTCTGTGGATGGGTGTTCCGTCAGTTGGTGGCGGGCTGCGGCGCCGTATCACTGTTCGGTGGCTGCGGTGGCTGTGGCTTCTACGCGGACCGCGGGCAGCGCTTCGCCCCAGGAAGGGCGTACTTCCACTGTGATCTGCACTTGGGTGAGCTCAGGGCCACGGGTTATGGCTACTTGGGCGTTCGGGTGGATGGCTGCTTGAGTGAAGGTGCGAACCTGCTCCAAAGGCTCGCCTCTGGCTGCGGCGCGGGCTGCCATTCGGGCGGCGTCCACGCATTCGAGTTGGACTCCGACTGCTTGGATGGCCCACAGGGCGGCGGCCAGGACGACCATGAGGGCGGGCAGCATCGCGGCGGTCTCGGCCGTCACCGAGCCCCGCGATGCCGACCGCTTGATGCTCCTGGAGGTCCGCGCGCGGCGCGGCGTCACTCCTGCCCGGTTTTGAGCGCTCTGTCGATGAGCGAGGTCAGCATTTCCTGGACTTCTGGGCTGCTCACGACCTTGAAGAGCAACGCGGCGAAGGCGCAGGCCGCGATGGTTCCGACTGCGTACTCAGCGGTGGACATGCCGCGCTCCCGGTTGGTGGCGGCGTAGTGGAGCCACCTGTTCGTTCGGGGTCGGGAACTTCTGATGCGGTGATGCTTGCCTGCCGAGGAGGGAGCCGGCGACTGGCCGGAGCTTGAGGTGCTTGGGGCACGGGAGTCCCCTTCACGGATGGCGAGGGCGCTTGCGGAGGTCTCGTCAGTGCGTCGATCGGGCGCGATGCTGCGGCGCGGGCTGGTCGCCGCGTTGGTGATCTTGACCTCAGGGTCGGGATGCTTGTGGGACGTGAGGGTGAAGGGAGCGAGGGGTGCCGGGCTTCGGATGATTCGGTGGCCGGGATGAGCGGGTGGTGTGCTGGCGCCCGCATGGGCTGTGGCGGCTGCGATGTCGTCTGGCGTGGTGGCGGGACTGTGCATCTTGCCTCCAGGAGTTGGGAGCCGGGGTCCTTGGCCGGCGGGAGTTCAAGGGTGACGGAGGCTGGGTTGGGAGATGCTGGCCGAACAGCGTTCTGTGGATAAGGGCGATGGCATGGTCATTGCCTTGTGGACGAAGGCCGAAGTGAGCCGAGCCGCGCGCACAGAGGACCCTTCAGGCGATGGAGGGTTCGACCGACCGCCTTGGCGGCAGGGCGGCAGGAGCGTACATCGCCCACGACGCGTGTGGTCAACGACGCGTGGCTGCAAGACGACCCATTCGTGCGGGCACGGCGACCGCGGAGCACAGTACGCACACAAGGACAGGGCGCTCACAGCAGGGATGACACGCCCACGGGCCACTGCGACCATACGCTGGAGCACGCGTTGATCGCGTTGGTGACAGTGGTCGCGGCGGTCGCGTTGGCGGCGTGAGACGCGATGGTCGCGTTGGCGGCGTCCCCGACGTTGGTGTTCTGAACGGCGCTGCGCGGGGCATGGCCGACGTATCGGCCGCGCAGCCTCCAGACAGCCGGCGCAGTGGCGCGCGAGCCACGTACGGCGGAGTGTTGGCGGCTACGTACTGCGGCGCGCTCAAGCACGGCCGAATGCGGTTGCCACAGCCCGTACGGCAGCGCGCCAAAGGCACTGTGGGTGCACATGGGCACAGGCGGTATGACGGTGCGCTCAAGGCACGAGGGACGCGCATGGGGAGGCCCCTGGTACGGCGGCACGCTCAGGCGCGGTGGTGCGGAATGGGGCACAGACCAGTGCGGCGGCGCTTAGGCGCTACGGGCGCGCATGGGCAGAGCGCGGTACGGCGGTGTGCCTCGGGTTGCGTCCACGAGAGTGGTGTACGAGTTTGACCTGCTCACAGGCGTGGCGCCGTGAAATGGCGACGGCCATCGCGTGATCCTTCGAAGGCGCAAACCAAGATCGAAGGAGACCACGTGATGGCCGCAGACAACAGTGTGACGCCCGAGCAATGGCTGGCGCAGCAGATCCAGACCGGTGACCCCGACTTGTTGCGATCCATGGTGAAGACCATGGCCGAGACGTTGATGTCGGCCGAGGCCGACAACCTGTGCGGGGCTGGCTACGGCCAGCGCAGCGACGAGCGGACCAACCGGCGCAACGGCTACCGCACCCGCGAGTGGGACACCCGCGCGGGCTCGATCGAGCTGGCCATCCCGAAGCTGCGCTCGGGCTCGTACTTCCCGGAGTGGCTGCTGGAACGCCGGCGGCGGGCCGAGCAGGCGCTGATCAGCGTCGTGGCCACCAGCTACCTGCTCGGTGTCTCCACCCGGCGCGTGGACAAGCTGATCGAGCAGCTCGGTATCAAGCACATCTCCAAGAGCCAGGTCTCTCAGATGGCCAAGACGCTGGATGAGCAGGTCGAGGCGTTCCGCACCCGGGCACCCGATGCCGGCCCGTACACCTTCGTCTGGCTGGACGCCCTGACCCAGAAGGTGCGCGAGGGCGGCCGCATCGTCAACGTGCACGTCCTAGTCGCCACCGGGGTGAACGCCGACGGCCGGCGCGAGATCCTCGGCCTGGACGTCACCAGCGCCGAGGACGGCGCGGGCTGGCTGGCGTTCCTGCGCGGCCTCGTCGCGCGCGGCCTGGCCGGTGTTCAGCTGGTCATTTCCGATTGTCACGCCGGGCTGGTGGCGGCGATCGGTGCCACGCTGGCGGGTGCGTCGTGGCAGCGGTGCCGCAGTCACTACCTGCGCAACTTGCTGACCTGCGTGCACAAGTCGGCGCAGCCGTTCGTGGCCACCCTGGTGCGCACCCTGTTCGACCAGCCCGACGCCGTCTCGGTGCGCGCCCAGCACGCCTGGGTCGTGCAAACGCTGGAGGCTAAGCATCCGGCCGCCGCCGAGCATCTCGACGCCGCACGCGAGGATCTGATCGCCTTCGCCGGCTTCCCGCGCGAGATCTGGCCGCAGATCTGGTCCAATAATCCGCAGGAACGGCTGAACAAAGAGATCCGCCGCCGCACCGACGTGGTCGGCATCTTCCCCGACCGGCCCTCCATCATCCGGCTGGTCGGCGCGGTGCTGGCCGAGCAGACCGACGAGTGGGTCGAAGCCCGCCGCTACATGGGCCTGGACATCCTGGCCAAGGCTCGCGTCCGGCTCATCGTCGACGACACACCGGCCCAGAACCCGCTTCCGCAGACACTTACGGCTTAACCTGCAGAAACAGGATCACGCGAAGATCGATTCATACACCACGTCCGTGGACGTGACCGTGCCTCGGCATGGGCAGAGCGCGGTACGGCGGTGTGCCTGCGCATGGGCAGAGCGCGGTACGGCGGTGTGCTTGTGCACGGTGGAGCGTGGGTTTCGTGGTCATCCGCTTGTGGGCGCGTTGTGGTGATGGCGGGGCCGTGACGTCTGACGGTGAGTGGCTCACGGGATGACGATGGCTGAGGCCAGGCCGGCTACCACCGGGATGATGCCGAGTAGGACGAAGGCTGGGAGGAAGCACAGGCCCAAGGGGGCGACCGCCTTGACGCCGACGCTTCTTGCTGCGGCGACCGATGAAGCTCTGGATGCTTCTCTGGCGTCGTCGGCCAAGCGTGTGAGGACCTCGGCGACGGGGGCGCCGCTCTGGGCCGCTCGGCTCATGGCTCGGGACAGTTGGCCCATGGCGGGGTCCTTGGCGAGGGAGGCCCAGGTTGGGTCGGGGTCGGCACCGAGGCGGAGTTGGGTGCTCACCCATGACAGGCGTTCGCCCACCGGGCCGCCGATCGCGTTGGCGGCGATTTCTGTGGCGGCGCTCACCGGTCTGCCCGCGTGTAGGCAGGCGGTCATCAGGTCGGCGGCGAAGGGCAGGTCGGCGGCTATGCGGCGGCGGTCGAGATGCGGTTGGTGAAGTTCTCGTCTGTGGAGGAACAGGGCTGTTGCGGGGGTGATGAGGATGCCTGCCATGGCTCCGGGGATGCCGCCGATCAGGAGGGCGGAGAGGAGGCCGGCTGCCGTGGCGGTGAGGGTTGTTCTGCGGGTGGGACGGTTCGGGCGGGGGTGGTCGCGGTGGGAGTGATGGGGAGCTTGGGTGGGTGAGGGATGGAGGGCTTGGGTGGGCGAAGGATGGAGGGGGACGGGGACGGGCTGGGGTGGGGATGGCTGGTGGTGTACGGGCTCATGGGGGGACGTCTTTTGTGTGTTCAGGCGGGTGAGGCGGTCTGCGGGTGTTCGGGGGGAGAGCCATAGCCAGGTCGACAGTGCGACGCAGAGGGCGGAGAGGAGTTGGAGCATCGGTGGGTCCGATCGGGGTCAGGCTTGGGCTCGGGCGGCCATGCGGGCGGTCCACCACAGGCCGCAGACGTCCAGGGTGATGCCGGCGATGAGGCACATGAGGCCGGGGAGGGTGCCGAAGAGGAAGGACAGGGGGTGCATGTTCAGGGCTGCGGCCATGAGGAGGCCGAGGGCCGGGAGCGCGGCGAGCATTCGGGCTGTGGTGCGTGGACCCGCCAGCTGTGCCGCGACGTCTTGGCGATGGGCTTGGGCTGCTCGTAACGTGTGCGCCACCCGGTCGATCAGGGCGGCCAGGCCTGCGCCTGCCGTGGTGCTGACCTCCCAGCATGCTGCCAGGCGGCGTAGGCCCTCGCCTCCCTCTTGTGGGGCCGATGTGGTCAGGGCTGCTGAGACGTCGCCGCCGTCCCGTGCTGCCGCGATGACCGGGCGCAGGAGGGCCGGATCTGGGAGGTCTACTGCTGTGATGGCTCTGGTCAGGGCGTCGCTCGGGGTGCGGCCGGCGGAGAGTTCCGCCGCGAGGGATTGGCACAGCTCGATCGACGCGCGTCGCCAGGCCTCGGCCCGGCGGGCGGGGGTGGGAGTGGCTGCGGGGTGGGTCAGGAGCTTGAGTACCGATGGCCATTGAGGGGTGGGGCGGGCCGAGGTCAGCAGTTTGGTCAGGCGGGTTGTGGCTGTGTTGGGGCCTGTCCACAGCCAGACGGCGCAGGCTGTGGACAACGCGGCTATGAGGGCGCTGGTCATCGTGCTCTTTCGTCCCGAATGGGGATGGCTCGATCCACGCTTGGTCGGACCCGCGACAGCTTGTCTGGGGCGTGGATGGTTCGTTCGTTGACAGGACGGGGCTGAGACTGCGGTCGTTTGCCCGCGGACTGTGGTGGCTTGTCGGTTCTGTGGTTGTCGGGTGTGGAGGTTCAGCTCGGGGGCGGTTTGTTAGGGGCGGGCTCGCTGGGCCAGGGCGTCGTAGCCGGGGCCGGTTCGGGTGCGGCCTTGGGCGTCGAAGGTCAGGGCGGGGACCGACTCGACGAAGCCGGTCGGCGTTCTGGACAGCAGGCAGATCTCGGCTACGCGTCTTCGGCCGTCCGGGCGGCCTCGCGTCAGATGGATGACCGCGTCGAGGGCTGCCGCCAGTTGGCTGTGTACGGCCTCCCTGGTCAGGCCCGCGGCGCAGCCGAGCGCCTCCAGGCGTGGGGGGACGTCGGCCGCCGTGTTCGCGTGCAGGGTGCCGCAGCCGCCCTCGTGGCCGGTGTTCAGGGCGGCCAGGAGGTCGACTACTTCGGCTCCGCGTACCTCTCCGACCACCAGGCGGTCCGGGCGCATTCTGAGCGCCTGGCGTACCAGGTCGCGCAGGCCTACCCCGCCGGCGCCCTCCAGGTTGGCCGGGCGGGTTTCCAGGCGGACCACATGGGGGTGGAGGGGGCGGAGCTCGGCTGAGTCCTCCACCAGCAGGAGGCGGTCGCCTGGATCTGCCAGGGAGAGGAGGGCTGACAGGAGGGTGGTCTTGCCCGTGCCTGTGCCGCCTGTGACGAGGAAGGCGAGCCTGGCGGTGACCATGGCGGTGAGCACCGGGATCGCGGGTTGGGCGATCGTGCCTGCTGTGACGAGGTCCTGCAGGGTGAAGGCGCGGCGGGGTGGGAGGCGCAGGGAGATGGAGGTGCCGCCGGACGCTATCGGGGGGAGTACGGCGTGGAGGCGGACGCCGCCGGGGAGGCGGGCGTCCACGTACGGGGACGCGTCGTCGAGGCGCCGGCCTGCGGCGGTTGCGAGGCGTTGGGCCAGTCTGCGGACGGAGCCGTCGTCGGTGAAGGTGACGGGAGTGCGGCGTAGGCCGGCGCCGTCGTCGATCCAGACCTCGCGGGGGCCGTTGACCAGGACGTCTGTAACGTCCGGGCGGGCCAGGAGGGGCTCCAGAGGGCCTGCGCCGATGAGGTCGGCGCAGAGGGCCCGGGCTATGGCGAGGATTTCCGCGTCGCCGTAGACGGATTTCTCCGCTCTCAGGGCCAGGGCTACTTGGGCTGGGGTGGGTTCGACGCCTGTTCTGGCCAGGCGGACGCGTACCGCTTCCACGAGCTCGGGGGAGGCTGGAGCGGTCGGCGGCTGCGCGGATGGCGGGTTCGTACGCTTCGGGGGGTCCTTC
The DNA here is from genome assembly GCF_024172165.1 of Nonomuraea thailandensis. Lineage (GTDB taxonomy): Bacteria > Actinomycetota > Actinomycetes > Streptosporangiales > Streptosporangiaceae > Nonomuraea > Nonomuraea thailandensis. Next base: position 9,759,163 of record NZ_JAMZEB010000002.1, read on the forward strand.
TGTTGTGGTGGATGGTGGGGCATTTGAGGGCGGCGGTATGCCTCCGGTTCGTGTCGAGGGCCCGGTCGGTTTCGGGGGGACGGTGAGCCCGGGGTCGACCAGGTTTGTGGCGCCTCGGTGGATCGGGGGTGTGGGGGCTGGGTGGTGGGGGCGGGGGTCATGCGGCTGGGAGGAGGTCGCGGAGGAGAGAGGTGCACAGGGCGCCCAGGACGGTGCGGGGACCGAGTCTAGGGAGCTCGCCCCGGTTGAGGGTGGCGGTGAGTCTGGGCTGGTCGGGGAGGGTGCCGGCGGAGGGGATGCCCAGGGCCGTCATGGCCGTGTCGTCGTCCAGGATGCCCGGGCGGAGGATCGCGCGGATGTCGGCTGTGTGGTCGCGCAGGTCCGAGAGGACCTGAACGGCGGAGAGGATGCCGCGCACGTCTGCGGTCGCGATCAGGAGGGTGGAGGTGGCTCTGGTCAGGGCCTCTATCGCTGATGGGTCGAGATGCCTCGGGAGGTCGACGACCACCAGGTCGAAGCCGCGGGTGCCCGCTTCGAGGACCGAGCGCATGGCCTGGGGCGGGATCGCGTCGACCTCGCCTCTGTGGAAGGAGAGGACTGCCAGGTCTCCAAACGCGGGGAGGGCCGCCTGCAGCGCGCTGGAGTTGATCCTGCCTTCTCTGGCCACCAGATCTGCCCAGCGGGCGCCTGTCGCCTCCTCGTGGCCCAGCAAGGCGTCTATGCCTCCGCCCAGCGGGTCGGCGTCCACGAGGAGGGTGCGGAGGTGGTCGGTCGAGGCTCGCAGGGCCAGGCAGGCGGCGAGGACGCTCGCGCCTGCGCCGCCTCGGCCGCCTACCAGGCAGATCACGACGCCTGAGCGGGGGTCGGGGTCCATGGCGTCGGCGAGTCTGTCGACCAGGTCGCGTTCGTTGTTGGGGAGGGTCATGACGGATTGGGCCCCTACTGCTACGCATTTTCGCCAGGTGTCGGGGTCTTCTGTGTCGCGGGTTACGAGGAGGACCTGGTCTCGGGGTGGGGGTGAGGTGGCCGCCATCGGGTCTGCCTGGTCGGCGCCTATGGCGATGAGCGGGGCGAGGTTCCAGAAGGGACGGGCGTGGGTGGGGGTTTGGGCCACGTCGAGTTGGGCGCCGGCTGCGGCTGCTATGCGGACGAGGTCGTCGAGGAGGGCTGGGTCCTCGGTGATGACCAAGGGGCGGTGCATGTCGGCCTCCGTGGTGGTGGGTTGGGCGTCCTGCGCGAGGCGGGGTGGAGGTCGAGTTTGCTGGAGGTGGCGGTTGGGAGGATGAGCCGAATGGGGTTCTGGGGATAAGGGTGCGTGCGGGGGCTGGGGTTGTGGATAACGCCGTGATGGGGGCCTTGGCTGGTGCCAGTGCAGGTGCAACGGCGCGGGTGAAGGACGCACGAGCAGGGCTGGGTTCAGGCGCAGGAGTGTGAGCGCAGGATGGGGCGCGGGGGCCGGTGGGGGCGCAGGGTCCGGCCGGGGCGCAGGGGTCCGGGGCGTGGGGTCCCGCCGGGGCGTGGGGTCCAGCCGGGGTGTGAGGCGCTGGGCTGCGGGGCCGCGAGGCTCGGGAGGATTGGCGGGAACAAGGCGCGGGCTGGGGGCGAAAGGTGCGGCGGACGCGTGTGGGTTGCAGGACATGTCGGGGCGGGACGCAGGCGTGGCGCGGGCCCAGGGCACGAGCCCACGGCGCAGGCGCCGTCGGGCCGCGGGCGGGATGGGAAAGCATGGAGCGCGAGGGCGGAGGGGCGGAGGGGCGGAGAGGGATGCGCACCGGGGTGCGCAGGCGCGCGAGCCGAGCGAGGAAGGGCGCGGGCCCGACGCGGAGGTGCGCGGACCGGATGAGGAAGGGCGCGGACCGCGTGGAGAAGGGGGGCGGGAGGGACGCGCACTGGGTGGGGAGGACGCGGGCCGGGCGGAGAGGCGCGAGCAAGCGCGGGCGTCAGCACCGGGCTGGGGGCTGGGTGTGGAGGGATCGGGGAGCCTGGCGCGAATGGGCGCGGGGCTGGCGTGGAGGTACAAGGGGCGAAAGGCGCGGAGCAACATGCGGAGGGCGGGACGCGGGCGGACGTGTGTGTGTTGCAGGGCGTGGCGGGGGCAGAACGCGGGCGCGGTACGGCCCGGTGCGCGGCGGAGCGTCGGAGGCGCAGGGGCGGGGCGCGGGGCAGAGCGGCCGGAAACCTGGCGCGGAGGAGCGCGGGCCAGGCATGGAGGTGCATGCCGCCAGGGGCACAGGCTCGAGCTAAAGGAAGGCACGGCTCAGGGGCGTGGAAGCGCGAGCCCGAAACTCGGGTGCGGAGAGGCAAGCGTGGAGGGACGACGCAGAGGGGGGTCAGCGCAGGAACCAGCGCGGGAGGAGGGACCAGCGCGGGAGCGGCAGCGCACGAGAGGCAGTGCGGGAGGCCAGCGCGGAGGCAGCGCGGGAGGCCAGCGCGGAGGCAGTACGGGGCAACCAGCGCGGGAGGCGGTGCGAGAGGAGGGACCAGGGCGGGAGCGGCAACGCACGAGAGGCAGCGCGGGAACCAGCGCGGATGGCACACCCGTACGTCGATCGGCCGCCCCAGCGCCAGAAACACCCCAGCACCCAACGACCGATGGGACGAGGCAGGCGGGAAGAGGGCCGGAAAAGGGGCGACCCCCGCCGGGGGGGAGAGCGGGGGTCGCCTGATCGGTCCGGCTCCGGGGGGGTAGAGCCGGTCCCGTTTCAGAAGAAAGCTTTCATCACTACACCGGAGCCTGGCAAGAGACTCGCAAAGCTATCCCCCGCAAGGTCGCTCCAGTTTCGGGCGATACCACCGTATGCTGCCCGATCCACTCGAGTTTCGTCGAGCAGCAATCTCGCATTTTCGCCAAGTTTTTTCGCCACCCGATAACGATCACATAAAGCTGATCACAGAGAGTGATCATCACGGCTTGGTAACCGACCCCGCCGACCCGCCTGTCCCCCGATACCCCACACACCGGCCCACGGTCGGGTAAAGGTCTTGGTCCGAGGGGTTCCCATCAGGGCGGATCCGTCGTAGAAAGGTGTCACGGACCTCTTGTCCGGGTGCGTCAGCCGGGCACCCACGCGCGACCAGCCGCGGGAGGCGCGTCGTGACGGGCTTGTCCCGCTCCGACGGATTGAGGTGCACGCTTGGTAACCCGGTGTCACGCACCGGCGGACGGCGTCTCATGACTGAGACGCCGTCAGCTATGTCAACCGGGCCAGGAGTCAGCCCCGCTGCATGGCCTCACAGATCGCAGTCGTCTCGCGAACCCCGAGGGTTACCGCAGAGGCACAGTGTTGTACCCAGGCGGCGACTCCCTCCGGCGACCCCTCCAGGTACGCCCGCAGCGCCTCCCCGTACGGCAGCTCCAGGTGCCCCACCTCCACCGCGACCAGCGACTTCGGGTCCAGCCCGTGCTCGACCAGCGTCAGCCGCCCGGCCGCACGCGCCACGACCCCGTCGGCCGTGCCGAAGGGCCGCAACACCGCCAGCTCCGCGTGCACCACGGCGGCCAGCACGACCGCGGGCGCCTTCGTGGGACGCTCCAGCAGCTCGAACAGCCCCTCCATGCGGGCCGCGGTGTCGGCGGCGCCCGGGGCGGGGCCGAGCGCGAGCGGGTCGGGAGCCTCGCCGGAGGTGCGGGGGCGGCCCAGGGCCTCCTGCGGCGCGAGGCCGGCGGCGGCCACGGCGTGCAGCCTGGCGAGCACCTGCCTGGGCGCCTTGCGCCAGGTCGCGCCCAGCCTGCCCAGCTCCGCCGAGGCGCGCAGCGCGCCCTGGACGAGCGGGTCGTGCACCGTGTCGCGGCGCAGGGCGTCCAGCGGCACGTCCACACCCTCGATGGCGGCCGACGCCCGCGCACCGCGCAGGGACGACTCGGTGGACACCGCGGGGCTGGCCCGGCGCAGCACTCGGTGCCGGTAGAGCCTGTCGACGGCCTGCCGGGCCTCGTCCACCGCCTCGGGGACGCCGGGGAGCTGGGCGATGACGGCCAACGGGTCTGGGTCACTCACAGGAACCGACCTTACCCGCGCGCCCGCGAGCGCCCGACGGGCCCCGAGCCCCCTGGCTACCGAGCTGACGCTTGGTGGGTGGAAGATGGCGGACAGTGAGCATCGCGTCGGGCGCGCCGGGCCCGCGCACGCCCGCGCGCGTCGATAAATCCGCCCTTAATCCGGGCCCTTATCCTGGACGGCATATTCTCTGGATTTCAGGATGACAACGTTTCAATAGCGTTTGTAATGCGCGCCGATAAACGTCGCCCTGGCTCACGCACTCGGTACAGACCTGTCTAGACCTCTTGTGTACGACGGTCATGAGCTGGTGAAGTGGGACACGAACCTGACCAATCTGGCCATAGAAGGAGCACGAGGTGGCCCCGGAGACCGCTGGTAACGAACCCCAGGCGCTGTCCAACCTGCTGAAGGAGAACCGCCGGTTCGAACCGCCGGCCGACCTGGCGGCGGCCGCGAACGTGACCGAAGCCGCATACAACGAGGCCGCCGCCGACCGCCTCGCCTTCTGGGAGCGCGCGGCAGAGCGGCTGACCTGGGCCAAGCGGTGGGACACGACGCTGGAGTGGAAGGCGCCGTTCGCCAAGTGGTTCGTGGGCGGCGAGCTCAACGTCGCCTACAACTGCGTCGACCGCCATGTCGAGGAGGGGCGCGGCGACAAGGTCGCCTACCACTGGGAGGGCGAGCCCGAGGGCGACACCCGCACCCTCACCTACAACGACCTGAAGCGTGAGGTCGGCAAGGCCGCCAACGCCCTGCAGGAGCTGGGCGTGGGCAAGGGCGACCGGGTCGCGATCTACATGCCGATGATCCCCGAGCTGCCGATCGCGATGCTGGCCTGCGCCCGCATCGGGGCGATCCACTCGGTGGTGTTCGGCGGGTTCTCGGCCAGCGCGCTGAAGAGCCGCATCGACGACGCCGACGCCAAGCTGGTCATCACCGCCGACGGCGGCTACCGCAGGGGCAAGCCGTCGGCGCTCAAGCCGACGGTGGACGAGGCCGTCGCCGAGTGCCCGCAGGTCGAGCACGTCCTGGTCGTACGGCGTACCGGCGAGGACGTCGCCACGAGCGGCAAGGACGTCTGGTGGCACGACCTGGTGGAGCGCCAGAGCGACCAGCACACCGCCGAGCCGCACGACGCCGAGGACCCGCTGTACATCCTGTACACCAGCGGCACCACCGGTAAGCCCAAGGGCATCCTGCACACCACCGGCGGCTACCTGACCCAGACCGCCTGGACCCACCACGCGGTCTTCGACCTCAAGCCCGAGACCGACATCTACTGGTGCACGGCCGACATCGGCTGGGTGACGGGTCACTCCTACATCGTGTACGGCCCCCTCGCCAACGGCGCCACCAGCGTCATCTACGAGGGCACCCCGGACACCCCGCACCGCGGCCGGTTCTGGGAGATCGTGCAGAAGTACAAGATCACGATCCTCTACACCGCCCCGACGGCGATCCGGACGTTCATGAAGTGGGGCGACGACATCCCCGCCAAGTACGACATGTCCAGCCTGCGCATCCTGGGCTCCGTCGGCGAGCCGATCAACCCCGAGGCGTACGTCTGGTACCGCGAGCACATCGGCGGCGAGCGCTGCCCCGTCGTGGACACCTGGTGGCAGACCGAGACCGGCGCCATCATGATCAGCCCGCTGCCCGGCGTGACCGCCGCCAAGCCGGGCGCCGCCATGCGCCCGCTGCCCGGCATCGTCGCCGACGTGGTGGACGACCAGGGCAACGGCGTCCCGAACGGCGGGGGCGGCTTCCTGGCCGTACGCGAGCCGTGGCCGTCCATGCTGCGCACCATCTGGGGCGACGACCAGCGCTACATCGACACCTACTGGAGCCGCTTCGAGGGCATGTACTTCCCCGGCGACGGCGCCAAGAAGGACGAGGACGGCGACCTGTGGCTGCTCGGCCGCGTGGACGACGTCATGCTGGTCTCCGGCCACAACATCTCCACCACCGAGGTGGAGAGCGCGCTGGTCAGCCACCCGAAGGTGGCCGAGGCGGCGGTGGTCGGCGCGACCGACCCGCTGACGGGCCAGGCCATCGTGTCGTTCGTGATCCTGCGCGGCACGGCCGAGGAGGGCGACGACATCGCGACCGAATTGCGCAACCACGTGGCCAAGACGCTGGGCCCGATCGCCAAGCCGCGCCAGATCCTGGTGGTGCCCGAGCTGCCCAAGACCCGCTCGGGCAAGATCATGCGCCGCCTCCTGCGCGACGTGGCCGAGAACCGCAGCATCGGCGACGTCACCACGCTGGCCGACAGCACGGTGATGAACCTGATCTCGGAGAAGCTCCCCTCCGCCAAGTCGGAGGACTAGAAGCGCCCATGTGAGGCCGCACGTCCCGGACAATTCGGGGCATGCGGCCTCATATCGGTACGCTGTAGAGCAAGGTGTGCCGGGAAGTCTGGTCGGCGAGTCAGTGCGACGAGCGCGTGCGACAGCACGCCGACCCGACCGAGGGAGTTCCTTGCGTACCGAGAAGTGGCCCTTCCCCACCGGCGCCCGCTATGCCCGTGCCCTGGCCGAGGCCCTGCGCATGGAGACGATCGGCGGCGTCATCATGCTGGCCGCCGCCGTCGTCGCCCTGCTCTGGGCGAACGTCTCCATCGACAGCTACGAGGCGCTGCGCCACGCCGGTCTCGGCCCCATGGAGCTGTACCAGTGGGTCCAGCACGGCCTGCTGACGATCTTCTTCTTCGTGGCGGGGCTGGAGGTGAAGGAGGAGTTCGTCCACGGCGAGCTGGCGAACCCGCGCAAGGCCGCCCTCCCGATCATCGCCTCCGTGGCGGGCATGGTGCTGCCCGCGATCGTGTTCCTGCTGGTGAGCTGGGGAGCGGAGGACGCCGCCAGAGGGTGGGCGATCCCGACCGCCACCGACATCGCCTTCGCCCTCGCCGTGCTGGCCGTCATCGCGAGCTCGATGCCCGCGGCGCTGCGCGCGTTCCTGCTGACCTGCGCCGTCGTGGACGACCTGGGCGCCATCGCGGTCATCGCCGTCTTCTACACCGAGCACGTCAACGTCCCCATGCTCCTGCTCGGCGCCGCCCTCGTGGCCGCGTACGGGCTGCTCCAGCGCCGCCTGGTCACCAGCCCGTGGGTGCTCGTCCCGCTCGCCGTGGCCGCCTGGTACGCCGTCGAGACCAGCGGCGTGCACGCCACCGTCGCGGGCGTCGCCCTCGGCCTGATGACCAGGGTCACCACGGCCGGGCACGAGCAGCGCTCCCCCGCCGAGGCGGCCGATCACTACTTCCGCCCGATTTCCGCGGGTCTGGCCGTGCCGGCATTCGCGTTCGTGTCGGCGGGGGTGAAGCTCGATGGATCAAGCCTCGGCGCTATCTTGTCCGATCGGGTAGTTCTGGGAGTGATGGCGGGACTCGTGGTCGGTAAGTTCCTCGGCGTGTTCGGCGGTGCCTGGCTGTCAGTGCGGCTCGGCCTGGCGAGACTGTCGGAGGAGCTCCACTGGCGGGACATGGCGGCGGTGTCGTTGCTGGCCGGGATCGGGTTCACGGTGTCACTGCTGGTCGGCGACCTGGCGTACGGCGACGACCCGCAGCGCGCCGAGGCCGTCACCACCGGGATCCTCGCGGCCAGCCTCATCGCGTCGATCCTGGCAGCGGTGCTGCTCAACATACGGGTGCGCAAGCGTCGCATTGCACTGGATGATGTTTGACACGGCCACCAGGCCTCGATAGGAGACGTTCATGCCGCAGACTCCCGAGGAAGAATCCCTGGGCTCGCTGGTCGCCCAGGCGAGCAGTCACATCTCGTCCCTGATCCGCTCGGAGATCGAGCTGGCCAAGGCCGAGTTCAGGTTCGACGCCAAGCGGGTCGGCATGGCGGCCGGGATGTTCGCCGCCGCCGCCTTCATGGCGCACCTGTGCCTGATCCTCGCCTCGTTCACCATCGCGTACGCACTGGCCCAGGTGATGCCCAACTGGCTGGCCTTCCTCATCGTGACCGTGGTCTACCTGCTGGCCGCGGGTCTGCTGGTGTTCGTCGGCGTCCGCCGGCTCAAGGGGCTGGCCGGGATGAAGCGGACGGCCCGCTCGATCAAGGATCTCAAGGAGATCGCCACGCCTGAGGAGCAGGCGCTGCCCGCGCTCAAGGATCGCGAGCCGGTGACCCGAGATGGCGCCTGACGAGTCGGCCGTCCACATCGAGGGGCCCTGGACGCACCGCGCGGTGCACGCGGGCGGCACCCGCTTCCACGTCGTGGAGGCGGGCGAGGGGCCGCTGGTCCTGCTGCTGCACGGGTTCCCCCAGTTCTGGTGGACCTGGCGGCACCAGCTCGTCTCGCTGGCCGCGGCCGGTTACCGGGCCGTGGCGGCCGACCTGCGCGGCTACGGCGGCAGCGACAAGCCGCCGCGCGGCTACGACCTGCCCACGCTGGCCGCCGACGCGACGGGCCTGATCAGGGCGCTGGGCGAGACCGGGGCGATCGTGGTGGGCCACGACTGGGGCGGGCTGCTGGCCTGGACGATGGCCGTACGCGACCCCAAGTGCGTGCGCCGGCTCGTGGCCGTGTCCGCCCCCCACCCGCTGCGGCTGCGCAACGCGCTGCTGACCGACCCCTTCGGGCAGCTCAGGGCCAGCCGCAGGACGTTCGGCTTCCAGCTCCCGCTGCTGCCCGAGCGCCGGCTCACCCGGCACGACGCGGCGCTGGTGGGGCGGCTGCTGGAGGAGCGGTCGCGTCCCGGGTGGCCGGAGCCGGCGGAGTCGCGTACGTACCGGGAGGCGTTCAGGATCCCGACCGTGGCGCACTGCGCGCTGGAGTACCACCGCTGGTTCGGCCGCTCACAGCTGCGGCCCGACGGGCGGCGCTACGCGCGCGCCATGCGCACCGAGATCGAGGCGCCCACGCTGCACCTGCACGGGGCGCTCGACCCGAGCGTCCTTCCGCGTACGGCGCAGGGTTCGAGCCGCTACGTGGCGGCGCCTTATCGGTGGCGGCTGTTCGAGGGAGCCGGCCACTTCCCCCATGAGGAGATTCCCGACGTGTTCGACACCGAGCTGCTCGGCTGGCTGTCCGACCCGGAGCCCGACCGATGAGAGACCGCGACCCCGAGGGCAGGCCACGCAACGCCCGGCCGCGCGACGCCTACGGCCGGCCGCTGCCTTACGGATCCGCCGGGATGCCCCGGGTGCCCGACGACTACGCGCCCTCCACCGAGCAGGCGCTGGCCGACGGACGGCGCTTCCTGGAGGAGGGGCTGCCGTTCAACGCGCACGAGGTGTTCGAGGGGCGGTGGAAGTGCGCTCCCGAGGAGGAGCGGGAGCTGTGGCAGGGGCTGGCGCAGATCTGCGTCGGGCTCACGCACCTGCAGCGGGGCAACGGGCGCGGGGCGGTGACGCTGTTCAGCAGGGGTGCGGCCAAGGCGCAGTCGTACGGCGGCGCCTACGACCCCGTCGGCAAGGCGGCCTCGACGCTGACGCAGGACAGCGAGCCGGACGAGGCCATCGCCCTGATCCTGGACAGGCTGCCCGGCTGAGCCGGACGAAACCTGGACAGGCTGCCCGGCTGAGCCGGACGGGGACACTCCGACCGGCTAGGCGAGCGCGGCGCGACCGGTGATCACCGCCCGGGTGGCCGCCGCCGCCCGCCGGACCGCCGTCTCCACGGCCTCCTCGCCCCCGCCGAACGTCCCCAGGTACAGCAGCCCCGCGTGCCCCTGCGCGATCGCGATGACGGCCATCCCCAGCGCCTCCGCCGCCGCCGGGTCGCCGCCCGACAGGGCCGTCGCGGCGTCGTGGAAGGCCCCCTTCACCGGTCGCATGGCCCGATCCAGCTCCGGCTCCCCGGCCGGGGTGAGCGTGGCCAGCAGCGCCTCGAACAGGGCCCGGTGCCCGGCCGCGAAGCGCACGTACCCGCGGACGACCGCCACCAGCCGATCCTCGGGCGAGTCGCCGCCGCGTTCGGCCGTCACGGCCGCGACCAGCAGCTCCCCCGTGCGCACCCCCACCTCGGTCAGCAGCTCGTCGCGGTCGGCGAAGTGCCGGTAGGGGGCGCTGACCGCGACGCCGAGCCGCCTGCTGGCCTCCGCCAGCGAGAACCCCTGCACCCCCTGCTCGGCGATCAGCTCCATCGCGGTGTCGATGAGCGCGGCACGCAGGTCGCCGTGGTGGTAGCTGTCTCGTCTGGTCGTCCTGGGCACCGCATCAGGTTAGCGACAGCGCGTTCAGCCTGCCGATCTCGGTCTCGGTGAGCCGGAAGCCCATGGCCTCAGCCGCCTCGGCCGCCTGGCGCGGCTTGGAGGCGCCCGGGATGGCCACGACCGTGTCGCCGTAGCGGGTGACGACCCAGTTGACGGCCACCTGCGAGATCGTGACGCCGTACGCCTTGCCGATCACCCGCATCTCCTCGATCAGCGGCCCGGTGCGGGCCAGCCCCTGGGCGCTCAGCTCGCGGCGGCCGAAGAACCTGCGCATCACCGGCGCCGATCGGGCCAGCGCGGGATCGTCGTGGAAGCGGCCGGTGAGCAGGCCGCCCTCCAGCGGCGAGTACGCGATCAGCGTGACCCCCAGGCGGCGGCCGGTGTCGAGCACGCCGTCGCGCTCGACGTTCCTGTGCAACAGGTTGATCCGCACCTGGTTCGAGGCCAGCGTGACGCCCTCCGCGGCGAGCACCCGGTGGGCGAGCTCCATCTGGCGGGCGGAGAAGTTGCTCACCCCGACCGAGCGGATCCGGCCGGCCTTCAGCAGCGACGCCATGGCCTTGAGCTGGGCCGGGATGCTCGACAACGAGCCGGTGGGCATGTGGATCTGGTGCAGGTCCACAGGGAAGCCCCCGAGGTGGCGCAGACGGTCGCCGATCGTCCTGGTGATGCTGGCGGCCGTACGGCCCAGCGGCGCCCACTTCGTGGCCACCGTCACCTCCCCCGGCGCTATGCCGCACGTCTGGAGCGCGGTGGCGAGCAGGTGCTCCGAGTGGCCGTTGCCGTACATCTCGGCCGTGTCGAACCAGGTGACCCCGCCGTCGAGCGCCGCCCGTACGACGGAGGTGGCCGTCTCCTGGCCGATGGGCCTGACCATCCAGCGCGCCACGTTCGCGGTGCCGGCGAACTGCATGCAGCCCAGGCCGATGGGGGTGATCTCGATGTCCGTCCGTCCCAGTCTCACCATGTGATTTGTTTTCACATTGTGAAAGGCTATCACATGGCGGGACGCGAAAGAAGCGGCCCGGGGTTCAGCGGATCAGTCGCACTCCTGCGTGCTGGCCGGCGTGGTGTCGTTGCGGCCCGCCGAGGCGTCCGGGGCGACCTCCTCGGCCGTCAGGACGTATCCGGTCTGCTCCTCGTTGATCGCGGCGGCGAAGATCACGCCGTAGACCTGGCCGTCCACCGTGAGCAGCGGCCCGCCGGAGTTGCCCGGCAGCACCTGGCCGCGGATCGCGTACACCTTCCGCCTGACCGTGTTCTCGCGGTAGATGTCGGGGCCCTCGGCCTCCAGCTGGCCGCCGATCCTGGCCGGCTCGGCGGTGAAGCCCTTGCCCTTCGGGAAGCCCGCGATGATCGCGTTGTCGCCGCGGCTGCCGTCGCCGTCGAAGGCGAGCTGCGGCAGGTCGAGCCCCGGCACGTTGAGGACCGCGATGTCGCGGCGCGGGTTGTAGCGCACGACCGTGGCCGTGTGGCGGTCGCCGTTGTAGTCGATCACCTGAAGGTCGCGGGTGACGCCGGCGACCACGTGCGCGTTGGTCATGATCCGGCCGCGCGCGTAGACGAAGCCGGTGCCCTCGATGTGCTTGTTGCAGCTCTCGGCGTTGCCCTGGACCTTCACGATCGCCTGGCGGGCCCGGCCCAGCTTGGCGCCCTGCAGCACGCTCTGGTCGGGCGGCTGCACGTCGATCAGCGTGCCGGCGCCGATGGCGTCGAAGACCGGCGGGAACTCCGAGCGGTCGATGAACTTCTTGAACGGCTGCTGCCAGTTGCGCGCCGCCTGCGGGATCGCGTCGTCGACCGTGGTGAGCAGCGCGGAGTTCTTCACCTGGTCGACGAGCGGGGTGAACGCGGTGGAGACGATCAGCGAGCCGATCAGCCAGGCGATGACCAGCACCGACAGCGCGCTGGCGAACGTGCCGCCGATCGCGTCGGCCATCTTGGCCGGCTCCCACGTGACGTGGCTGCGCACGACGGCGCCGAGCGTCGAGGAGGCGAACTGCCCGATGGTGGCCGACAGGAACACGATCACGATGGCCAGCAGCGCCTGCGGCGTGTCACCGTCGACGACCGCCTTGGAGATGGGAGGCGCGATGAAGACGCCCAGCACGGCACCGCCCACGAACCCCACGAAGCTCATCGCCCCGATGATGAAACCCTGCCGGTAACCCGAGATGCCGAAGGCGATCACGAGGCCGATCAAGATGAGGTCAAGCAGATCACCGCGCACGCTTCAAAGGTAACCAGCGATACGGTCAAGTGTGCACGTCTTCGATCAGGACGGCGTCACTCACCTGGCTACCTTGAGCGGTATGCCGCCGGACGAGGGAACAGTGCGCGAACTCATCCAGGCTGCGCTGCGCGACACCGATCCTGACGGGCCCCTGCGCTGGCACGTGATCTCGTTGCTGCGCCAGCGAGGTGACCTGGAGTCGTTCATCGAGGCCAGGCGGTTGTGCGCCGCCGACACCGTGGCCGAGCGGCTGCTCGGCGTGGACATCATGGGCATGTTGCGGCCCTTCGTGGACCGGACGCTGCCGGTGCTGCGCTACCTGGCCGCCAGCGAGGACGACGCCATGGTGCTGTACTCGGTGCTGATCGCGTTCGGTCATCTGGCCGATCCGCGGTCGCTGCCGTCCGTGATCGACCTGGCCGGTCACATCGACCCCAGGGTCAGGTACGGGGCCGCGTACGCGCTGCAGCACGTCCTCGGGGAGCCGCCCGACCGGGCGGGGCTGGAGACGCTGCGCACGCTGGCCGCCGACAGCGACGCCGACGTGGCCGGATGGGCCTCGCTCGGGGTCGCGCTGCGATCGGCGCACTAGCCCGTACGCGAGACTCATCCACCCGTACGTGAGGCTCATCCACCCGGGCACGAGGCTCGCCGGCCCGTACGCGAGGCTCGCTAGCCCGTGCGTGAGGCGAGCCGCACCACGTCGGGCGGCAGGTCCTCCATGCGCGTGGGGTCCCACGGCTGTTCGAGGCCGCCCTCGCGCAGCACGGTGTCCAGCACCATCGCGGTGAACCCCCACACCAGCATCCCGCGCACCCGGAACGCGGGCCCGGCCGTGCCGCGCGGATGCCGCAGCATCACCCGGTTGCCGGGATCGACCAGCTCGGCGATCGGCACCCGCTCGACCGAGTCGACCTCGTCGGGCGAGGCCGCGTGCACCGCGGACGGCTCGCGCCACCAGCCGATCACCGGGGTGACGCGGTTGTCGCTGTAGGGCAGGTAGAGCTCGGGCATCGTGCAGATCACGTGCACCCCGCGCGGGTCGGCCCCGGTCTCCTCCTCGGTCTCCCGCAGCGCGGCCTCGACCGGCCCGGCGTCCTCGGGGTCCACGCCGCCGCCGGGGAAGGCCGGCTGGCCGGCGTGCCTGCGCCCGCGCGTGCTGCGCTGGATGAGCAGCACGTCAGGGCCGTGCGGCCCCTCGCCGAACAACATCAGCACCGCGGCCCTGCGCCCGCGCCCGTCGGGCGGCCGGAGGGGGACGGGAACTCGGGTCCGCTGCGCTTGCGCCGCCAGTCTCTCCAGCCAGTCGGGCACTTGGGTCACGCATCCTCCAACACGCCGTGGCGCGAATGACTTCCCCGATCAGGAGAAGGGGCCGGATCTGACGAGCTTCTGGGCCTCCGCCTGCCCGGTGGGGCCGGTGCCGTACGAGGGGCAGAGCGCCGCCAGCGGGCACACGCCGCACGCCGGCCGGCGGGCGTGGCAGATGCGGCGGCCGTGCCAGATCACCCGGTGGGAGAAGATCGTCCACTCGCGCTTGGGCAGCAGCTCGGCCACCACGTGCTCGATCTTGACGGGGTCGGTCTCCTCGGTCCAGCCGAAGCGCCGTACGAGACGCTGGAAGTGCGTGTCCACGGTCAGGCCCGGCACGTCGAAGGCGTTGCCCAGCACCACGTTGGCCGTCTTGCGGCCCACGCCGGGCAGCGTGACCAGGTCCTTCAGCTTGGCGGGCACCTCGCCCCCGTACCGGTCGCAGACCGCCTGGGCCATGCCGATGATGCTGTTGGTCTTCGCGCGGAAGAAGCCGGTGGAGCGGATGATCTCCTCCATCTCCTCGCGGTCTGCGGCGGCGTAGTCCTCCACCGTCGGATATTTCGCGAAGAGGATGGGGGTGACCATGTTGACCCGCTTGTCCGTGCACTGCGCGGAGAGGATGGTCGCGACCAGCAGCTCCAGAGGGTTGCGGAAGTCGAGCTCGCAGTGGGCGTCAGGGTAGGTCTCCGCGAGGATGCGGTTCATCTTGCGCGCCCGCCGAACCAGTGCGAGCTGGGTCTCCGGCTTGCGCCCCGCCGCGTTCGTCGCCATGCCGCAAGAGTAGAAGCTCCCGCGAACTGTTGAACCCAGGACGGGCCCGACCGCGTACAACCTGGCGCCTCGGAAGGGGGTCGTGACATGGGTGATCAGGGTTCGACGCTGGCGGAGTTCGTCAGGCAGGCGGGGCCGCTGCGCGGCCAGGCGCTGCACCGGCTGGCCGTGAGCTGCGTGGCGGCCATGGCCAAGCTGCACGCGCGCGGCACCTCCGGCATCCGGCCCGGCAAGGAGAGCGTGGCGCTCGGCGCGCACGGGCAGGTGCTCATCGGCTGGCAGACCTCCTCCGCCCCCGGTGACCTGCCGGAGGCGGAGGACGTACGGGCCTGGGCCGACCTGGTCGTGTTCGCGGCGACCGGCGCCGAGGACGGCGACCTGCGCGTGCTCACGCCGGCGTTGCGCATCGCGGTCCAGCAGTGCCGCCTGCCCGATCCGGCGGCCCGCCCGAAGTCCGTGGACGTCCTCCGCGTCCTGCTCAGCCGCTCCATGGCGGCGGCGGTCGCCTCGGTGGACGACCTCCTGGCCCGCCAGGCCGGCTGACGCCGTGAGCGAGGTGCCCGATCTCGTCGCCACGCTGCGCCGAGCCGGTTGACGCCGCCATCGCGGCGATGGAGAAAGGTTCCGGGTAGTCCGGTCACAGTACGGAAACGGCGGTCCGGTACCTTTCCCCCGGGCTTTCACGCACCCGGGCAAGCCCAGAACACTCCGGCATTCCCATAACCTGTGTGTGCTGCCCGGAGTGGGGTGAGTCACAATGGCAGCAGAGGAGGCAGAGTGAACACCGAAGATGTGCTGGGCAAGGCCCCCCTGTTCGCCGCGCTGGACCGCGAGAGCGCCGCTGCGCTGCGCACGAGCATCACCGAGGTCCAGCTGTCGAAGGGGCAGACGCTCTTCCACGAGAACGAGACGGGCGACCGGCTCTACGTGGTGCTGGAAGGCAAGATCAAGCTTTCCCGCACCTCCCCGGACGGGCGGGAGAACCTGCTGAGCGTGCTGGGGCCGAGCGAGATGTTCGGCGAGCTGTCGCTGTTCGACCCGCGACCGCGCACGGCCACGGCGACGGCGCTGACCGAGGTACGGCTGGCCGGGCTCGGGCACGACGACCTGCGGCCCTGGCTGACCGGCCGGCCCGAGGTCGCGCTGCACCTGCTGCGCGCGCTGGCGCAGCGGCTGCGCCGGACCAACGACGTGCTGGCCGACCTGGTCTTCACCGACGTGCCCGGGCGGGTGGCCAAGCAGCTGCTCGACCTGGCCGAGCGGTTCGGCACCAAGACCGACGACGGTCTGCGGGTGCACCACGACCTGACCCAGGAGGAGCTGGCGCAGCTCGTCGGCGCCTCCCGTGAGACGGTCAACAAGGCGCTGGCCGACTTCGCGCAGCGTGGCTGGCTGCGGATCGAGGCCAAGGCCGTGGTCATCCTCGACATGGACCGGCTCTACAACCGGTCGAGGTAGTCGAGCTGGGCCGCCACCGACATCTCGGCGGCCGGCCAGAGCGAGCGGTCGACGTCGGCGTACACGATCTTGACGATCTGGCGTGGCGTGCGGGCGCCCTGTGCGCGCGCCGCCCTGATCTGGTCGAGCCGCTGTCTCCGGTGCGCGATGTACCCGTCGAGCGCGCCGATGGGGTCGGGCAGCACCGGCCCGTGACCGGGCAGCAGGGCCCGCGCCTCCAGGCCCTCGGCCGCCGCCCTGAGCCGGTCGAGGCTGCGCAGGTAGTCGGCCAGGCCGCCGTCGCGGGCGATGATCGTGGTGCCCCTGCCGAGCACGGTGTCGCCGGTCAGCATCGCCCGGTCGGCGGGCAGCCAGAAGCACAGCGAGTCGAACGAGTGGCCCGGCGTGCCGTACACGTGGATCTCCAGGCCGCCCACGGTCACCACGTCGCCGTCGCCGAGGCCCTCCTCGCCCAGGCGGTGCCGCGGGTCCAGGGCGCGCACGGGCGCGTCCACCATGCGGGCGAACGCGCGCGCGCCGCCGCTGTGGTCGAAGTGGCCGTGGGTGAGCAGGATCCCGGTGACGCGGCGCTCGCCGAGGTGGTCGCGCACACGGCCGAGGTGCGCCTGGTCGTCCGGGCCCGGATCGACGACGACCACCTCCTCGCCGGTTCCGATCACCCACGTGTTGGTGCCGTCGAGGGTCATCGCGGAGGGGTTGGGGGCGAGCAGGTTCTCGGCGTGTTCCGTACGGGAACCGTCGGGCGTGTCGAGCGGGATGTGCAGGCCGCTCATCGCGTCACCAGCCGCATCTCACCCTCGATCTCCACGGCCCTGGGCATGATCGTCTCGATCTCCCTGGGCGCGGCCAGGACGCCCGCCACGCTGTCGTACGCGGTGAGCTCGGTCAGCGTGTGATGGGTGGGCGGCATCAGGAAGAACTCGCCGTTCAGCGCCTCGCCGGGGCGCCGCCACACCACCCGGTCGGCCTC
Source organism: Nonomuraea thailandensis (assembly GCF_024172165.1). GTDB lineage: Bacteria > Actinomycetota > Actinomycetes > Streptosporangiales > Streptosporangiaceae > Nonomuraea > Nonomuraea thailandensis. The sequence continues at coordinate 9,776,076 of NZ_JAMZEB010000002.1, forward strand.
CCCGCCCACGTCGCGCGTGCGCTGCCCCTCGGGCAGCACGGCGACGAAGAACCGGGTGTCGAAGCGCCTGCGCTCGATCTCCGGCGTGATCCAGTGGGCCCAGGCCTTGAGCAGGTCGGCGCGGAGCACCAGGCCGCGCCTGGCGAGGAAGTCGGCGAAGCCGAGGCTGCGGTCGATGAGCGCCAGCCTGTCGGCCTCCCAGTCGTCGCCTGTCGTGTCGGCCACCACCGAGTCGGGCCCGGGGCCCGCCAGGAGCACCCCGGACTCCTCGAACGTCTCGCGCACGGCCGCGCACACCAGCCCGCGCGCCAGCCGTTCGTCGGCCTTGAAGACCTCGCCCCACTCCGCCGGGGACGGCCCGGCCCAGGCGACGGCCTGGTCGGTGTCGCGCACGTCCACGGAGCCTCCGGGGAAGACGTACGCGCCCGCGGCGAAGGCCATCGTCGCCTTGCGCCGCAGCAGATAGACCTCGGGCCCCGGGCGCAGGAGCACCACCGTGGCGGCGTCCCGCGCCGGCACCGGCTGGACCCGGCCGGCCAGGACGTCCCGCGCCCGGTCGGCGAGCTCGGCAGGAAGTGGCAATCCGGTCACATGACCTCCTCCTAGAACATCACTCGGTCATGGTGACATATGCCCGCTTCAGCCGACTTCGGCGATCAGCTCCACCTCGACGGGCGCGTCCAGCGGCAGGGCGGCCACGCCCACGGCGCTGCGCGCGTGCCTGCCCTGCTCCCCGAACACCTCGGCGAGCAGGTCACTGGCGCCGTTGGCCACCTGCGGCTGCTCGATGAAGTCGGGCGCGCTGGCCACGAAGACCACGACCTTGACGATCCGCCGCACCCGGGACAGCTCGCCCAGCTCGGCCTTCAGGGCGGCCAGCGCGTTGAGCACGCAGATGCGGGCCTGCGCCTTGCCCTCGTCGACGCCCAGGTCGACGCCGAGCTTGCCGGTCTGGTGCAGCTTGCCCTCGATCATCGGCACCTGACCCGAGGTGTAGATCAGGTCGCCGGTGCGGGCGGTGGGCACGTAGGAGCCCGCCGGCGTGGCGGGCGACGGCAGGGTGAACCCCAGCTCCTCGACTCGCTGCTCGGGCGTCGTCACTGCTTCTCCCGCTTGAAGTAGGCGACCAGCTGCTCGGGCGTGGCGCCCTGGACGATCTGGACCAGCTCCCAGCCGTCGGCGCCGAAGTTGTCGAGGATCATCTTCGTGTTGTGGATCAGCACGGGTGCCGTGAGGTACTCCCATTTCTTCATGGGGATCAGCGTAGTGTGAGCAATCTCAAAGGTTGGTCGCAGGCAGACGACAAGTGACCGTTCGGTAGCGTGGTGGCGTGGACTCTCCGGACACGGCTTGGGCCGACGTACGACTGCACGTCGTCACCGGCAAGGGCGGCACCGGCAAGACGACCGTCGCCGCCGCTCTCGCTCTCGCCCTGGCCTCGGGCGGCCGCAAGGTGCTGCTGGTGGAGGTGGAGGGCCGGCAGGGCATCGCGCAGATCTTCGACCTGCCGCCGCTGCCGTACGAGGAGCGAAGGATCGCGGTCGCGCCGGACGGCGGTGACGTGTACGCGCTGGCCATCGACCCCGAGGAGGCCATGCTCGAGTACATGGAGATGTTCTACGGGATGCGCAGGGCGGGCCGGGCGCTGACCAAGATGGGCATCGTCGACTTCGCCACCACCGTGGCCCCCGGCTTCCGCGACGTGCTCGTCACCGGCAAGACCACCGAGGCCGTGCGCAGGCGTGGCAAGAACGGCCGCCGCATCTACGACGCCGTCGTGCTCGACGCCCCGCCCACCGGCCGCATCACGCGCTTCCTGAACGTCACCAAGGAGGTGGCGGGCCTGGCCAGGGTCGGCCCCATCAAGAACCACTCCGACCTGGTCAGCGGCGTCGTGAAGTCCCCCGAGACGGCTGTGCACTTCGTCACGCTGCTGGAGGAGATGCCGGTACAGGAGACCCTCGACGGGATCTCGGAGCTGCGCGCGGCGGGCCTGCCGCCCGGCGGGATCTTCATCAACATGGTGCGCCAGTCCCTGCTGCCACAGGCCGCTCTTGACACGGCTGTCAAGGGCCGCTTCGACTCCGAGGAGCTGGCGCTGGGCCTCAAGGCGGCCGGCGTGACCGACGGCTCGCAGGCCTCGGCGCTGGCCGGGGCGCTCGCCGAGGAGATCGTGGAGCACGCCCGCCGCACCGAGCTGGAGCGCGCCGAGCGGGAGACGCTGGCCGGGGCAGGGCTGACGAGGTACGAGCTGCCGCTGCTGGCCGACGGCGTGGACCTGGCCGGCCTGTACGAGCTGGCAGAGAGCATGCGCACCCAGGGAGCAGCGTGAAGAAGCCCGCCAGGCTCGACATCGACGCCATCCTCGATGACAAGGGCACCAGGATCGTCGTCTGCTGCGGCGCCGGCGGCGTGGGCAAGACGACGACCGCGGCGGCGCTCGGCCTGCGTGCCGCCGAGCGCGGCAGGTGCGCGGTCGTGCTGACCGTCGACCCGGCCAGGCGGCTGGCCCAGTCGATGGGCCTGACCGAGCTGGACAACACGCCGCGCCTGGTCAGCTCGCCCGAGGGCGGCGGCCAGCTCTACGCGATGATGCTCGACATGAAGCGCACGTTCGACGAGATCATCGAGGCGCACGCCGATCCCGTGCGGGCCCGCCAGATCCTGTCGAACCCCTTCTACCAGTCCCTGTCGTCCAGCTTCTCGGGCACGCAGGAGTACATGGCCATGGAGAAGCTGGGCCAGCTCCGCCGCTCCGACGAGTGGGATCTGATCATCGTCGACACGCCGCCCTCACGCTCGGCGCTCGACTTCCTCGACGCGCCCGAGCGGCTCGGGCGCTTCCTCGACGGCCGGTTCATCAAGCTCCTGACGGCGCCCGCCAAGGCGGGAGGGCGCAGCGCGTTCCGGCTGCTCAACGCCGGGTTCGGGCTGATGGCAGGGGCGATGACCAAGCTGCTCGGCGCCCAGGTGATCAAGGATCTGCAGACCTTCGTGTCGGCGCTCGACGCGGTGTTCGGCGGGTTCAGGCAGCGGGCCGAGATGACGTACCGGCTGCTGCAGGCGCCAGGCACGGCCTTCCTGGTGGTCGCCGCGCCGGAGCGCGACGCGATGCGCGAGGCGTCCTACTTCGTCGAACGCCTGGCCGAGGAGCGTATGCCCCTGGCCGGCCTCGTCGTCAACCGGGTGCACGAGGTGCCCGCGTCGGGGCTCTCCGCCGCCCGCAGCGCCGCCGCCGCGGAGGACTTGGAGTCGAGGGGCGAGCACGAGCTCACCGCGGCCGTGCTGCGGCTGCACGCCGGGCGAATGCAGCTCGCCGCTCGCGAAAGCCGCGAGCAGGAGCATTTCGTCTCGGCCCACCCCACGGTGCCCGTGGTTCAGGTCCGCGCCATGTCCGAGGACGTTCACGATCTCACCGGGTTGCGGGAGATCGGAAACCTGCTGGCCACCGCATAGAAGTACGGCCGGCGGCGGCGCCGGCCGTACGCGGTCGCCGGGCTGGGGTCAGCCCGCGATCAGCTCGTTGGTTCGTTCGTACTCTTCCTTGGCCGACTCGAGCAGCTCTCGCCACGAGTCCACATCGGGCCGCCGTCGAAGCAGCGCACGTCGTTCCCGTTCAGTCATACCGCCCCACACCCCGAACTCGATGCGGTTGTCCAGCGCATCGGCGAGGCATTCAGTACGGACCGGGCAGCCACGGCAGATGAGCTTGGCCCTGTTCTGCGCGGCGCCCTGCACGAACAGGGCATCCGGATCCGCACCCTTACAGGCGGCACGGGAGGTCCAATCCGTGATCCACATTGTTCGACCCCACTCCCCTTAGGTGGTCAGTCGTCATTTGGGGCCGACGGGCGCGGGCGCCGAGCCTCCGTATTCAGTTGCCGCAGAGGAGAACGTACGCAACTACACGTTCGGGCCGACAGACCCCAGAGGACCAATTTCTCGCGGCCGTCTTGACCGGGAATGACTAGTCACCCCCGTCAGTCAAGGCGAAATGGTGTCGTGCTACCGATTCGGTCAGTGTTTCCGCGTACTCTTGGTAGCGTGCAAGCGCAGCGCAAAGATCGCTCCAACCCCGTGCTCAACGTCCTGCGGCTCATCATCGCGGGCGCGGCTGCGGGGGTGCTCGCGGCTGCCGTTGCCTTGCCCGCCGTCGGCGGGGCGGGCATGTCCACCAGGAGCGCGGTGGACGCACTCAACCTCAAGCCCGAAGAGCTCGACGAACCTCCTCTTTCCGAACGCACCGAGATCTTTGACGCCGACGGTAAGAAGATCGCCCAGTTCTACTTCGAGAACCGGCAGTCCGTGACCCTCGACAAGGTCGCCCCGATCATGCAGACAGCGCTGATCGCGATCGAGGACTTCCGTTTCTACCAGCACGGGCCGATCGATGTGGAGGGAACGGTCAGAGCGCTGCTGAAGAATGTGAGCAGCGGCGGCGTCATGCAGGGCGGCTCGTCGATCACCCAGCAGTACGTCAAGCAGGTGCTGGTCAACAAGGCGGAGACACCCGAGGAGCAGGCGGCGGCCATCGCCCCCACGGTCTCGCGCAAGCTGTCGGAGCTGCGCAACGCCATGGCGATCGAGAAGAAGTACTCGAAGAACCAGATTCTCGAGAAATATCTCAACATCGCCTACTTCGGCGCGGGCGCCCACGGCATCCAGGCGGCGGCCAAGCGCTTCTTCGACAAGCCTGCCTCCGAGCTCAACCTCGTCGAGGCCGCCACGCTCGCCGGCGCCGTCCAGAACCCGGCCAGGACCGACCCCAACGTGGGCCCCGAGTCCCGCCAGCGGCTGCTGGAGCGGCGCAACACCGTGCTCGACCGGATGGCCGAGCTGAAGAAGATCTCCGCCGAGGAGGCCGCGGCCGCCAAGGAGAAGAAGCTGGGCTACAAGGACGTCAAGGTGCCCGGCGGCTGCGAGGCCAGCAAATATCCGTACTTCTGCCTCTACGTCCAGTACGAGATCCTCAACAACGAGGACTTCGGGAAGAACCAGGACGAGCGCAGGAAGCTGCTCCAGCGCGGCGGCCTGCGGATCAAGACCACGCTCGACCCGAAGATGCAGGAGGCCGCCGAGAAGGCGATCAAGAAGTACGTCAGCACCAAGGACAAGCCCGTGGCCTCGCAGGCCATGGTGGTGCCCGGCACCGGCGAGATCAAGGCGATGGCCAGCTCGCGCAAGTTCGGCGGCAGCAAGAAGAAGAACGAGATGAGCTACAACATCGTGGCCGACGCCGCGCACGGCGGCGGTCGCGGGTTCCAGCAGGGCTCGACGGCCAAGGTCTACACGCTGGCCGCCGCGCTGGAGGAGGGCCTGAAGTACGACGACGGCTTCCCCTCCCCCGCGGGCTACCAGGCCAACGGCTACAGCGCGTTCAAGAACTGCAAGAACCAGAACGTCGGCGACCCCAGCCACACGGTCCGCAACTCCAGCGAGGGCGGCGGCGGCTTCAAGACCCTGGAGACCGGCACCTGGGGCTCGGTGAACACGTTCTTCATCAAGCTGCAGGAGAAGGTCGGGCTCTGCGACACCGTCAAGATGGCCAAGAAGCTCGGCGTCAAGCGGGCCGACGGGCAGAAGCTGTCGGAGGTCGAGACGTTCACGCTCGGGGTCAACGAGGTCGACCCCGTCACGATCGCCAGCTCCTACGCCGTCTTCGCCTCGCGCGGCCAGTACTGCAAGCCGCTGGCCATCACCGAGATCAAGGACCGCTTCGGCAAGGCCAAGCAGTACAAGCCGAAGTGCTCCCAGGTGCTGGAGGAGGAGGTCGCCGACGCGGTCAGCGGCATCCTGTCCGGGGTGTTCACCAAGGGCACGATGACCGAGGTCGGCGGGATCGGGCGCGACGCGGCCGGCAAGACGGGCACGACCGACAACTACATGTCGGCCTGGTTCGCCGGCTACACGCCGAACATGTCCTCCGCCGTCAGCCTGGGCGACCCGCGCGGCACCTCGGCGCACAAGCTGATCGGGATCACGATCGGCGGGCGCTACTACCCGTACGTGTACGGCGCGTCGATCTCGGGGCGGATCTGGAAGGACTCCATGATCCAGGCGCTCAAGGGGGTCGAGCCGGTCGACTTCCACCCGGTCGACACCTCGCGGTTCGGCGGCTGCACCGACAACTGCGCGCCCAAGCCGAAGAAGGACAAGAAGGACGAGGAAGGGCCCGACGACCCGTTCGACATCTTCGGCCCGGGCAACGACGACGGGCCGCCGGACGGGCGCGGCGGTGACGGGCCGGGCGGCGGCGACGGGCCGGGCGGCGGTCGCGGCGGCCGCGGTGGCGGCGGCGACGCCGGGCCGATCATCACGCCGGGCGGCTGAGAGGCGCTCCCCGGGGCGCTGAGGCCTCCGCCCACATCCGTGGGAGGAGGCCTCGTCTCCGGGGCTCCTGACGGCTTCTGAGGGCTCCTGAGGGGTTTCAGGGGCGCGGGAGAAGCACCATGCGGAGGCTCAGGGCGCAGAGAAGCGCGCGAAGGCCTACTTGGCCAGCCGGGCCTTGACGGCGGCGGCCACCCGGCCGCCCTCGGCCCGCCCGGCGACCTTCGGGTTGACCGCCTTCATGACCTGCCCCATGGCCTGCGGCCCGGCGGCGCCGGTCTCGGCGACGGCGGCCTCCACCAGCTCGGCCAGCTCCTCGTCGGAGAGCTGCGCGGGCAGGTACTCCTCCAGCACCGCCTGCTCGGCCAGCTCCGCCTCGGACTGCTCCTTGCGGCCCGCGTTGGCGAACGCCTCGGCCGCCTCGCGCCGCTTCTTGGCCTCCTTGGTGAGGACCTTGACGACCTCGTCGTCGGACAGCTGCCTGGCCTCCTTGCCCGCGACCTCCTCGACGTTGATCGCGGCCAGTGCCATGCGGACCGTCCTGAGACGTACCTCGTCCTTGCTCTTCAGCGAGGCCGTCAGATCGGCCTTCAGCTTGTCCTTCAATGCGCTCATGCGGTCCATCTTGCCGCCTGCGAGGACCGTCCCGTCGCCGTCCCGCCCCTCCCCCGCCCCTCTTCCGTCCCCGCATCGGCCCTGTCTCCACCTTGTCTCGGCCCCGTCTCGATGCGGTCCGGCCGATGTCGCGCCGGATCTCGGGCATCATGAAGAGGTGAGGAAAGCCGTCGCAGTACCCCTGTCCATGCTCGGTCTCGGCCTTGCCGGGCTGGGTTACGCCTCCGTGGTGGAGCGCAACTGGTTCCGCCTGCGCCGCTTCGACGTGCCCGTGCTGGAGCGCGGCCAGCGTCCCGTGCGCGTCCTCCACCTGTCGGACCTGCACCTGACGCCGGGCCGGACGATGCTGATCAACTGGGTCCGCTCGCTCGGCGCCCTGGAGCCCGACCTCGTCGTCAACACCGGCGACTCGATCGCCCACCCCGAGGCCGTCCCCTCGCTCCTGCACGCCCTGGAGCCCCTGCTGTCGCGCCCGGGCCTGTTCGTCTACGGCTCCAACGACCTGTACGCCCCCGTGCCGAAGAACCCGGCCCGCTACCTGTGGCGCACCTCCAAGAACGACCACCGCCAGCACGTGCCCTCCCTGCCGTGGGAGGAGCTGGGGGCCGGCATGGCGGCCGAGGGCTGGCTCGACATGAACAACACCACGGCCCGCATCAAGGTCGGCGACCTCGACGTGGCCGTGGCGGGCATCCACGACTCCCACATCTCCCGCGACCGCTACGACCTGGTGGCCGGCCCCGCCCCGGCCGACGCCGACCTCCGCCTGGGCGTCATGCACTCCCCCGAGCCGCGCAACATGACCCGCTTCGCCGCCGACGGCTACCAGCTCCTGCTGGCCGGCCACACCCACGGCGGCCAGCTCTGCATTCCCTTCTACGGCGCCCTGGTCACCAACTGCGGCATCGACCGCGCCCGCGTCAAGGGGCTCAGCCGCCACGACTCGGCCTGGCTGCACGTCTCCGCCGGGCTCGGCACCTCCCCGTACGCACCGGTCCGCTTCGCCTGCTTCCCGGAGGCGACTCTGCTGACGCTGGTGCCTCGGAGATAAAGGCGGTCACAAGCACCTTGGAAGTCCGCTAGACTTTTCAAGCACGCACACGACGGGTGTGTGCACCGGGGTGTAGCGCAGCTTGGCAGCGCGCTTCGTTCGGGACGAAGAGGTCGTGGGTTCAAATCCCGCCACCCCGACAGAGTTAGACCAGGTAGAGGGCTTGATCCGCTCAGCGGGTCGGGCCCTTTTCCGTTTCTGGAAGTCGATGGGAGCCAATCGGGGAGCCACCTCACTCGGACTCAACCCGTCGGCTTGTCGCCGAAGATTGTGTTCATGGTGTGGGCGCCCTTGGTGATCACTGGCTTGAGCTGGTGCCGGTAGACCGCCTCCGTGACGCTGGTGCCGGCGTGCCCGACGAGATCGGCGATGGTCTCGATGGGTACGCCCTGGTCACTCATGATCGAGACGAACGCCGGCTGCAGCGCCGGATGGCCCTGCAGATCAACCCCAGGCGGGAGACCCCGGCGTTCGAACGCCTCGCTGGTCAGCTCATGGAGGAACTGGCGACGTGGCTGGTGTCCGGCCCTGCGGCCGCACCGAGGCGCCGACGGCGAGGCAACTGAGCTCTCCATCACCACGAACCCGTTTCCGAATGCGCGTCAACCGGCAGGCGCTCCTGCGACTGGGAGGCAACAAGCGCCGTGTTCCGCGCGAACGGCGTGATGCGGCGCACCATGAGCGAGGCGGTGGGCGGGGCACCGCATCGCGCTGCTGTGAGCGGCCAGCAGGCCGGGCGGGACACCATCTCGATAAGCGTCTCAGTTCAGGTAGCGCAGTACGTCGAGCCACCGCCGTACCTCGGCCGACAGTCCGGCGTCCCGGATGTGAGCGGCCAGCGGTTCCAGCGGAGAGATCATGTGGTCGATGCGGGCGGCCTTGTCCAGGTCCTCATCGGGCTGGGAATCCAGGAGCATGCCCCGTTCACCCGGGGAGGCGTCCTCCGCCAGGGTGGCGAGGAGGGCTTTGCCCCGCTCTGTCAGGGCCTCGGCCTCCGCGTACGGGACTGCCAGGAGGGAGAGGGCCAGGTGCGCCACGCCGTCCGGGGTCAGTGTTTCCGGCAGGGTGGCGGCGTTCGTCCCGTACCGTAGCTCCCGTTGCGCGAGCCGGGCGGCCCACTGCACGGCGAAGACGGGGTGCAGGCCTTGTTCGACCCCCAGGTCCAGGAGTGAGCAGGCGAAACGCAGTTGCTGCAGCCGCTCGGGCTCGGACGTGATCGGTGGCCTTGCCGAGTGCTGCTCGGCCAGCTCGACCATGGTGTTCCACCAGTGGCCGCTCATGCCCTGCGGGAAGCGCTCGCGCAGCCAGGCCCGCCGGGCGGCGTCGTCCAGCGGGCGGAGAGTGCGGTAGTCGTCGTTCACGAGAATTCTCCGATGTCGCGAGGAGCCTTCCGGCGGACGAAGATGCCGGCATTCTCGAACGCCCGGACGCCCGCTTGCAAGAAGTCCTCGGAGAAACTCCTCTCCGGTGTGTAGTGCCCGGTTTTGTTGTCGATGTACGTGACCGAGCCGTATTGGAACCTGACTTGACCGGCGGCCAGCACCGGGCGGCCGTCGGTCATGACCGGATGCTTGATGTCCCCGGCCATGGTCATGATGCGCAGGGTGTCGTCCGCCTCGACAGAGTAGAGGAAGAACCCGCCGTCCTTGACCGCCTGGCCGAACTCGGGTGTGCCGGCCGTGATGGGAGCCACGCCGGCCTCGGCGGCGGCCTGTTTCTCGCCCGCCAGGCGTTCGGGGTAGCGGTTCGGCACCGGGTCGTACGGGCTCAGCCCCAGGGGGTCGGCCCAGCGGGCCGGATTGAGCACGTACCCGTGCGGGACCAGCCCTCCGCCGAGGCCGAGGGGGTCGGTGCTGAGGTAGGCGCCGGTTTGCGGGTCGTAGTGGCGGAAGAGGTTGTAGTGGAGCCCGCTCTCCTCGTCGGCGTACTGGCCGGGGAAGCGTAGGGGGCAGTCGGCTCCCGCCGAGATCGGCCCGGTGGAGGCGCCCCAGAGGCTGTTCCGGCTCCGCCAGGCCACCCGGCCGGCCGGGTCGACGAGCTCGGCGGGGCTGCCGATCAGGTCGGTGACGATCGCGTAGAAGCGCTCATCGACCTGCTCGCCGGAGAGTTCTGCCTGCTCGCCCGAGAGTTCGAGCTGGGTCACGGGGCGGAAGGTGCCCGGCTCCCACTCCCATACGGTGGTCCGCCCGTCGTGGATCTGCTCCACGAGAACGGGACCGTCCCAGACGAACTCGACCCGGGAGGAGCCGTCGGCCCGCTCCTTGGCGATGCGGCGGCCCAGCGCGTCGTAACGGTAGCGCCACCGCTCGCCCGCCGGCGTGACGACGGTGGTCAGGCGGTCGTCGGCGTCCCACGTGTAGCGCCAGATCTGGTCCTTCCCCGACAGCCTCTTCCGCCTGCGCAGCACGACCCGGCCCTGCCGGTCGTGGTCGAGGTGCACGCGCCCGGCGCGGCGGACGGTGGTCCCGGTGTAGGAGCGTTCGCCTCGGGTGTCCGTGAGGCCCGGGCCGGTGGCGTGGACCAGCCGGCCGGCCGGGTCGTAGGCGTACTGCTCGGTCCAGTTCGGGCCGGACAGGTCCGTGACGCGACCGGCGGGGTCGAGTTCGAAGCGGCGGCGTCCGGCGAGCAGGTCGTCGATCTCGGCGAGCTGAGCGTCCGGACGGTAGCTGTAGGTGCGCCGCTGGACGATCCGGGCGCCGCGGCCGTGCGGGGCCGAGGTTCCGGTGTGCAGGGTCTGGGCCCGCAGGCGGGAGTCGGTGTCCCATTCGTGGCTGAGTACGGTGTCCGGCCCCAGGCTGCGGCCGGTCTCGCGGCCTGCCAGGTCGTGGGTGAAGCCGATGGTGCGTCCGCCGGTGCGCAGGGTGCGGAGCCGTCCGCCGGCGTCGTATTCCCAGGTGCTCTCCGTGCCGGAGGGGGTGCGCCGGCCGGCGCGCCGGCCGGTGGCGTCGTAGGTGGTGGCGAGCGTGCGGCCGTTGCAGGTCTCGGAGACGATCCGGCCGTACGCGTCGCGGCCGAAGCGCACCTCGGCGTCGGCGTTGGCCGCGTGGACCAGCCTGCCGAGCAGGTCGTAGCCGAAGGCGGCGGTCAGCTCGCCGGACCGCCGCTCGATCACGCGGCCGAGCGGATCGTGAACGAAGCTCGTGACCTCTCCCTCGCCGTTGATCCGCTCGACGAGGCGGCCGGCCCTGTCGTGCCTGTAGGCGAGCACCCGGTCGTCGAAGTCGCTCTCCCGGAGGGGATTGCCCGCGGGGTCGTAGGTGTAGTCCCAGGTCGATCCGGACGGGTTGGTGACGCGGGTCAGCCTCAGCTCGGTGTCGTAGGCGAACTCGATCCGCATGCCGTCCGGGGTGACCTGGGCGGCCGGCAGGTCGAAGGGGCCGACCTCGACCCGGGTGCGCCGGCCGAGCGCGTCGAGGTGTTCGATGAGGTTGTTCTCGGCGTCGTACGCCCAACGCTCCTCGGCGCCGCCGGGCAGGACGCGGCCGGCCAGCCGGCCCTCCACCGTCCAGGTCAGGCGGGTGAGGTTGCCCAGCGGGTCCGTCACCGCGGTGACGCGGCCGAACGCGTCACGGTCGTAGCGGGTGGTGGCGCCGAGCGGGTCGGTGATCGTGGTGGGCAGGCCGGCGGCGTTGCAGGCGATGGCACGGACGTGGCCGAGGGCGTCGGAGATCGACGTGAGCCGGCCGCGTTCGTCGTAGGTGTAGCCGGTGGTGCTGTCCGTGAGCAGGTTGCCCCGGTCGTCGCAGGTCAGCGGCCACCGGGTGCCGTCGAAGTCGGTGACGGCCGTGGGGTGGCCCAGCTCGTCGCGGGCGAAGACGCGGCTCCTGCCGTCCGGGCGGGTGATCGAGGCCAGGGCACCCGCCTCGTCGTAGGCGTAGCCGGTGGTGTGGCCGAGGGGGTCGGTCCGGGCCAGCAGCCGGTCGTGGCGGTCCCAGCGGTAGCCGGTCTGCTCACCGAGCGGGCCGGTCTCCCGGATCACCTGGAACAACTCGTTGTAGTGGTAGGCCGTGACGTGGCCGAGTGAGTCGCGCGCGGTGGTGACGCCGTCGCCGTAGCTGAGCTCGGTGTCGAAGATGCCGTCGATGCCGGTGCCACTTGTGCACCGGCCCTGGTCGTCGTAGGTGTAGGCGTACCAGGTGCCGATCCGGTCCTCCCAGCGCGTCAACCGGCCCTGCTCGTCGTAGGTGAAGCGCAGCGGAAGGCCCGAGGAGTTGATCACCTCGGTCAGCCGGCCCTCCTGGTCGTAGCCGTACGACAGCAGCGTCTGCCCGGCCTCCCGCAGCCGGATGGCGACGATCAGGCCCTCGGACGTCTCGATGTCGAGGTGGTAGCCGCCGGTGTGTTCCACCGCGCTGAGGATCCCGTCGGTGTAGCGCAGGTCGACGCGGTTGCCGTTGCGGTCGCTGATCGCGGTGAGCGGCAGGACCGTCGGTTCCTCACCGGCCTGGCCGGGGCCAGGCGGGAGAGGCGAGAAGTGCAGCAGGTGGCCCGTGTCCGGCTCGGTGACGGTGTAGGCGTCCTCCGTGCGCCGCAGGGTCAGGAGGGGGCCGTCCGCTGGTCGTACGGGGTGCTCGTCGTACGGATGCGGGAAGGCGAGCAGCGCGCCGGTGGCGGTGGCCAGGCACACCCCGTCGTCGTCGATCTCGAGGCGCTGGTCGAAGGTCGAGGCCCAGGACGGGCCGAACCAGCGGCCGCATCGATAGGTCGACAGGTGGGAGCGTTCCAGCCGTAGCGGCAGCACCCCGGGCAGCTCCAGGTCGCTCTGCGGCAGCAGCACGGTGCCGGACGGGAAGTGCACCGGGTCCTTGCTGAAGAACTGCCGGGTCTTCTGCCAGGCCGCGCTCGCCGCGGTCGCCGCCCGCGCGCCGCCGTTCCGGAACGCGGAACGCAGATCCGCGGCCTTCTGACCGGCCCGGACCCCCGCCCCGGCGATGGCGCCGCCCGCAGCCCGCAGCCCGCCCGAGCCGAGGAGCCGGCCACCGCCGGCGCGCACCCCCGCCGCCGCCGCGCTCAAGCCGGCGAAGGCCTTGGCGCCCTGGGCGAGCAGACCGGCGCTCCTGCCGCCGGGCAACATGCCGATGCCGTCCAGGACGACCTGTCCCAGGCTTGCCTTGCCCTGGCGGTACTTGTTCAGGCTGTCGGCGAAGACCACGGCTCCGGCCACGACCGCCGCCCCGAGCAGGATCGCCCCCGCCACCCCGCCCGTCCCGATGATCAGCACGGCGAGACCCGCGACCATGGCCACGTTACGGGCCAGGTTCACGAAGTCGTCCCACGACCGGAACGGGGTGGAGACCGTCTCCCAGGCCTTCTCCAGCCAGGACTTGTTCTGGATCCCGCTGCCCTCCAGCGCCTGCTGGATCTCCTCCGTCGCCCGCCTCTCCGCGTCGCCGCGCAGCCGGGCCGCGTCGTCGGCGATGCGGCGGGCGCGGGAACGGTCGGCGTCGGCGTCGCGAGCCCGCTGCAGGGCGGGCCGCACGCCGGCCTGCACGGCGGGGCCGGCCGCGGTGACCGCCGCTTCGGTCTCGGCCAGCGTGCTCGTCGTGCTCGTGGCCGGCAGGTGGGCGCGCACCTCCCGCAACGCGCCCTGGTACTGCTGGTCGGCGCTCCGGCCCTGGGCCAGCGCGGTCCCCGCCTGGGACTTCGCCTGCCGCAAGCTGTCGGCATACGTGTTCAGCGCGGCGCCCGCGCCGCGGTACGCCCGGCCCAGCTTGGCCAGCTCCGTCGGCAGGCCGGCCAGCGCCTCGGCGTACGGGCCCGCGTAGTCACCCCGCATCCGCAGCGCCGAGCTGTTGCTCGAGACGTTGTTGAGCTTGGCGGTGTTGTCCTCGGCCAGCTTCGCCTGCTCCAGCAGGCGGCCTGCCAGCGCGCGCACCTCGTCCGGATTTCCCGGAGTGGGGTCACCGGCGAGTCCGAGGGTCTCCCAGCCTGCTGGGGTAGTCATGACATCACCCAGGTCTCTGCCTGCTCGCGGGCTGTCGGGACATGTTGCTCAACCGGGTTGTACGCAAGCCGCCCGACGCCGGGTTCAACGGCCGCGAGGAGGATCGGCTACTCCCGCCTGGATCGCCTCAGCGGTGACGTCCCCGAAGGTTCGTGAAGAGATGACCGTGATCACCCAGCCTCCCGAACCCGCCGCCGAGCAGCTGCTGGAGATCGCCGACGCTCTCCTCCCCGGCCACCGCCTCGACGACGCGCGGATCACGGCCGGCAACGACGGGCGGCCTCTGACGAATGTCGAGGGGTTCGTACGCAGCATCGTCGCCTGGCTCGAGAAGGACGCCTGAGGGCTGCGGTCGATGCCGCATCAGCTCGAAGCACTGGGCGGATCTGCTTGCGGTGGACAGCTTCAGGAACGTCGACCACCCGCCGCGAGCAGCGCCGTCGAGAACTTCAAGCCCGGGCATCGGCGAACCGCCGCCGGAAGGCTCAGGACCAGTGCTGGTAGGAGCTGCGGTTGCAGGTCTTGCCGATCGGCATTCGGCTTGTCGGCCCGGGGGACGCTGCCAAGGGGCGGTATGCCGCAGGTATACCGACTAGCATTCTCCGGTGGGCTTCGGCAACCATGCCCGTAAGGTGCGCGACTCCCGGCTGCCGTACCCATGGCGGGTTTCGGCGTTGCGCTCCTGCGTGCAGTTGTATCGGCCGCTCGGCTTCAACGCGACGCTGAGTTATCTCCAGTCGAAGGCCGGGAGATTTCGGTCCGATGAGGCGGCGCTGCTCGGCGCCCTGAATCTCATCGAGGCCAGCCGTGCCGCTCTCCGTGTCGAGCTGGAAACCTATGCGGCACGGCGCCGGGAGGCCAAGAGGCAGGGCCGGAGATCTCCGCGGGCGGAAGATGCCAACCCGAACCGGCAGTGCCGGTGGTACTGGTACGGCGCTCCGCAGGAGGCCGCGCGGCACGCGTTGTGGTTCTGGTCGCGGCATCGCCCGCCTCTTTCCGGCGGTCCGGTTCTGGAGGAGCTGGGCGGATGTGTACAGGCGTGCCTGGATGCCGGTGGCGTGTTCGCGGAGGCGGAGCGCGGCCTTCTCGGCGCCCGGTTGAAGGGGCTTGAGCGACGGCTGCCGACGCCGGAGCTGCTCCGCGTGGTGCGGCACATCGAGGTGGCGGCCGGCCTGCGGTAGGGGGTGGACGCGTTCGCGCCCGCGCGGCGGAGGTCCCGGCGGGGTCGTGTCAGCGTGACGACGGTCCCGTGTCAGCGTGCCGGGCGATGGTGGCCGGCATGAACGGTCAGCGCGGTCCGCCCCCCGCAGAGTCCTCAGTATTCGGTGTTGCTAGGTACCAGTAGTCGGTGTTACTTTGTACCGGTAGTCAGCAACACCGAGTAGCTGAAGGGAGGTGTCCCATGGGCAAGCTCGTGACGGAGATGCTCAAGGGAACGCTGGAGGGCATCGTCCTGGCGATCCTGGCCGGTCGGCCCGCCTACGGCTACGAGATCACCGCCTGGCTGCGCGACCAGGGCTTCTCCGACATCGCCGAGGGCACCATCTACGCCCTGCTGGTCAGGATCGAGCAGCGTGGCCTGGTCGACGTGCAGAAGGTGCCGTCGGAGAAGGGGCCGCCGCGCAAGGTGTACTCCCTCAACGCCCAGGGCCGGGAGTACCTGGAGGAGTTCTGGAAGACCTGGAGCTTCCTGGCCGAACGACTCGAACAGCTTCGCAGAGGAGGCAAGTAGACGTGGCCGACGAGAACAAGAGCCGCTACCTGCACTACCTGGAGATCGTCACCGGCTCCCTGGAGGAGAAGAAGCGCTGGCGGCGGTACAGGGCGCGGGTCAAGCAACTGCCCGAGAACTACCGCATCGCCGTCGAGGCTCTGGAGCGCTACCTGATGCACTTCGGGCCGGCCGACGGCGCGGGCGCGATGACGATGTACGAGGACCTGGCCGACCTGGTCGAGCAGAGCGTGGCCGACGGCATCCCGATCCGCGGTCTCTTCGGCGACGACCCCATCGAGTTCGTCGAGACGTTCATGGCCAACTACCCCCTCGGCCAGTACCGGGCCCGCGAGCGCAACCGCTTCACCAGCGCCATCGCCCGCGCCGCCGGCGAGGCCACCCCACCACGAGACAGGACACAGGGATGACGACCCAGCAAGCCCCGGCAATCCAGGTGCACGGCCTGGAGAAGTCGTACAAGGACCTGCACGTGCTGCGCGGCGTGACCTTCGAGGTGGCGCGGGGCAGCATCTTCGCCCTGCTCGGCTCCAACGGAGCCGGCAAGACCACCGCCGTGAAGATCCTGTCCACGCTGCTCAAGCCCGACGCCGGCACCGCCCGCGTGAACGGCTTCGACGTGGCCAAGCAGGCGGCGGACGTGCGCGAGTCGATCAGCCTCACCGGGCAGTTCGCCGCCGTGGACGAGATCCTCAGCGGGCGGGAGAACCTGGTGCTGGTCGCCCGCCTGCGCCACCTGAGGAACCCCGGCGAGGTCGCCGACGAGCTGCTCGCCCGGTTCTCGCTGACGGAGGCGGGCGGGCGGAAGGTGGCCACCTACTCCGGTGGCATGCGGCGCCGGCTCGACATCGCGATGAGCCTGATCGGCGACCCGCCGGTCATCTTCCTCGACGAGCCCACCACCGGGCTCGACCCCCAGGCCCGCATCGAGGTCTGGCAGGCCGTCAGGGAGCTGGCCGCGGGCGGCACCACGGTGCTGCTCACCACCCAGTACCTGGACGAGGCCGAACAGCTCGCCGACCGGATCGCGATCCTGCACGAGGGCCGGATCCTCGTCAACGGCACCCTGGACGAGCTCAAGCAGCTGCTCCCGCCCGCGAAGGTCGAGTACGTCGAGAAGCAGCCCACCCTTGAGGACGTCTTCCTCTCCCTCGTCGGCACGAAATCCTGAGAGGACACGACAATGAGCAAGCATTTCTTCGGTGACACCACCGTCCTGCTGGGGCGGTCCCTGCGCCACATCACGCGCAGCCCCGACACCATCATCACGACCGCGATCATGCCGATCGCCATGATGCTGATGTTCGTCTACGTGTTCGGCGGCGCGATCAGCACCGGGTCGGGCACGTCGTACGTGAACTACATGCTGCCCGGCATCCTGCTCATCACGGTCGCCTCCGGCATCGCCTACACCGCCTACCGGCTGTTCATGGACATGCAGGGCGGCATCTTCGAGCGCTTCCAGTCGATGCCGACCGCACGCTCGTCGGTGTTGTGGGCGCACGTGCTGACCTCGCTGGTCGCCAACCTGGTCTCGCTCGTGGTCGTGATGCTCGTGGCGCTGCTCATGGGCTTCCGCTCGGGGGCCGGAGTGCTGGCGTGGCTGTCGGTGGCGGGCATCCTGGTCCTGTTCACCCTGGCGCTGACCTGGATCGCCGTCATCCCCGGCCTGTCGGCCAAGACCATGGAGGGGGCGAGCGCGTTCTCCTACCCGCTCATCTTCCTGCCCTTCCTCAGCTCCGCCTTCGTGCCCACGGACACCATGCCCACCCCGCTGCGCGTCTTCGCCGACAACCAGCCGGTGACCTCCATCGTCAACGCCATCCGCGCCCTGTTCGCCGAGCAGCCGGTCGGCAACGACATCTGGGTCGCCCTGGGCTGGTGCGTCGGCATCCTCGTCGTCGCCTACGCCTTCGCCATGAACACCTACCGCCGCAAGATCTCCTGAGGAGCCCTCATGACGCACACACTCCCCTCGATGCCCACCAGCCGTCAGCCCGGCTGCCCCTTCGACCCGCCGAAGGAGCTGATCGAGGCGCGTGAGCACGGCCCGATCAGCCGCTTCCCCTTCCCCGACGGGCACCAGGGCTGGCTGGTCACCGGCTACGACCTGACCCGCGCCATCCTGGCCGACCCGCGCTTCAGCTCCCGCCGGGAGTTCATGAAGCACCACCCGATCATCGACTACGGCGACATCGAGGTGCCCCCGGCGCCGCCCGGCGAGTTCCTGCTGATGGACGAGCCGCAGCACGGCCGCTACCGCAAGCCGCTGGTCGGCAAGTTCACCGTCCGGCGGATGCGGCTGCTCACCGAGCGGGTCGAGCAGATCACAGCCGAGCACCTGGACGCCATGGAGAAGGCCGGCACGACGGCCGACCTGGTGACCGCGTTCGCCAAGCCCATCCCCGCCGTCGTGATCTGCGAGCTGCTGGGCGTGCCGTACGAGGACCGAGGCTTCTTCCAGGAGAACATCGACACCTTCCTCGGCGGCGAGGCCGGCGACGAGGAGGTGGGCGCCGCCTACGTCGCGACCCAGCAGTACCTCGCCGGGCTGGTCGCCGCCAAGCGCGCCCACCCCACCGACGACGTGCTCAGCGACCTGCTCGACAGCGACCTGACCGACGAGGAGCTGCAGGGCATGGCCCTGATCCTGCTCTCGGCCGGGTTCGACACCACCGCCAACATGCTCGCCCTGGGCACCTTCGCCCTGCTGCAGAACCCCGATCAGCTCGCCGCCCTGCGCGCCGACCCCTCACTCACCGACCAGGCCGTGGAGGAGCTGCTGCGCTACCTGACCGTCGCCAAGCAGTTCTTCCGGGTCGCGCTGGAGGACGTCGAGCTCGACGGCCACACCATCGCCGCCGGGACCACGGTCATCCTGGCCCTCAACACCGCCAACCGCGACCCCGAGCGCTTCACCGACCCCCACACCCTCGACATCCACCGGCAGGAGGGCGGCCACCTGGCCTTCAGCCACGGCATCCACCAGTGCCTGGGCCAGCAGCTCGCCCGCGTCGAGCTGCGCGTGGCCCTCCCTGCCCTGCTCGGCCGCTTCCCCGCGCTGCGCCTGGCCGTACCGGCGGAAGAGGTCGCGCTGCGTCCGGAGCTCGCCGACATCTACGGCGTCAAGAGCCTCCCGGTCGCCTGGGACGCCTGACCACTCCGGGCGTGTCGTTGCCGCGGGCGGCGTTCCGGGTTACGTTCTTTCCATACCGATGATGGAGACAGTCACCTGAATGGGTGATAACTCGGAACGGGGGAAGCATGACCTTGGAGGTAGCGATCATCGGCGCCGGAGTGGGCGGGCTCTGCCTGGCGCAGGGCCTGCACAGAGCCGGCGTCCGCGTCACCGTCCACGAGCGGGACCGCACCGCGACCAACCGCCTGCAGGGCTACCGCCTGCACATCAACCCGCTCGGCGCCCAGGCACTGCGCGAATGCCTGAGCCCCGAGCTGTGGCAGGCCTTCCTGGCCACCACCGGCAGGGGCGGGCTCGACTTCGTCTTCATGACCGAGCAGCTCAAGCCGCTGATCAAACTGGAGGCCGACCAGCGGGACGCCAACTGGCGCGACCACCACTCGGTCAGCCGGATCACCCTGCGCCAGATCCTGCTCACCGGCCTGGACGAGGTGGTGCGCTTCGGCAGGACGTTCGAGCGGTACGAACGCACGGCCGACGGCCGGATCGCGCTGCACTTCGCGGACGGCTCCACCGCCACGGCCGACGTCCTGGTGGCGGCCGACGGCAGCGGGTCGAGGGTGCGGCAGCAGTACCTGCCCGGGGCGGAGCGCATCGACACCGGCATCACCCGCGTGGCCGGCAAGTTCCCGCTCAGCGACGAGACGAAGCGGCAGATCCCGGCCCAGCTCTACGAGGGGCTGACCAACATCGTCCCGGCCAGGGGCTACTCCATGTTCTGCGCGCCGCACGACTTCGGCGGCGACCCGGTCGTGCTGCCCGGCGGCATCGGAGCCACTGAGCGCGACGGCGCGATGCACGACAACACCAGCAGCTACGTGTTGTGGGCCTTCGGCGCCGAGACCCGGCAGTTCCCCGCGGACGCCGCCTCGCTGCCGGGGGCGCAGGTCCGTGAGCTCGTCCTCCGGATGATCGGTGACTGGCATCCGGACCTGCTGCGGATGATCACCATGACCGATCCCGGCACGGTGTCCCTGCTGCCCATCCGCAGCGCCGTGCCGGCGCAGCCGTGGCCGGCCACGAACATCACGCTGCTCGGCGACGCCATCCACACCATGGCCCCGCACCTGGGCCTGGGCGCCAACACCGCGCTGCGCGACGCCCGGCTCCTCTGCCAGGAGCTGAGCGCCGCCGCCGCCGGCGGCACGGACGTCGTCGCGGCGATCGGCGCCTACGAGCGGCAGATGAGCGAGTACGGCTTCGCCGCCGTACGCGACTCGCTGCGGACGGCCCGGCGGTTCGTCACCAGGAGCCCGCTGGCGCGGCGCGGCTTCCGCGCCTTCCTGCGCACCGCCCAGCGGATCCCGGCGCTGAAGGAGCGAGCCTTCGGCGCCGGCGCCGCCTGACGACACGACCCCCGGCCCGGTGCTCGGCGGCCTCCAGCCCTCTCGGCCGTCAGACCGGCTTGTTGCCGACGAGCAGCGTGCTGAGCTCGTTCAGCGGGACCGGCCGCTCGACCTCGAACCCGGCCTCCTTCATCCACCCGACGCCCTCGGACACCGTGTACTCCGAGGACCCGCTGATCATGGCCATGTTGAGGCTCATCAGCAGGCCGAAAGCGGCGTCGCGGCGCTCGTCGTCGATCATGCTGTCGTAGATGAGCAGGGTGCCGCCGGGGGGCAGCTGCTCGAAGGCCCTGTTCACCAGCGCGCGGCGGCGCTCGTCCACCCAGTCGTGCAGCACGTGGCCGAAGATGTACACCTGCGTGTCGGGCAGGTCGTCGGTGAAGAAGCTGCCCGCGTGGTAGGACACCCGGTCGCGCAGGTCGCTGTCGCCGGCCTCCTTCTCGATGAGCTCGTCGAACAGCGGCTCCAGCGGGGGCAGGTCGAAGGTCACCCCGCGCAGGTGGCTGTGGGCCGCGGCGAGCCGCATCGTGAGCAGGCCGCGGCAGCCGCCGAGGTCGGTGAAGGACTTGACGGTCTCCCACGGGTACTTCTGCGCGAGGGGGCGGCCGAGCAGCACCGCGTAGCCGTCCATCGCGTCGGCGAAGTGGCGCGTCCGCTTGGGGTCGGCGTACAGGCCGTCGGTGAAGTCGCCCTCGGAGAGCTGCTTGACCAGGCTCTCGCCGGAGCGCAGGAAGCCGGGCAGGTTGCCCCAGGCGGGATACAGGCGGCGCTGGTTGTGGGCGAGGAAGCCGCCCATGTACTCGGGCTTGCGCGGGTCGAGGTAGGTCGCGGTGAGGGGGGAGGCCTTGTAGGCGGAGCCGTCCCGGCCGAGCAGCTCCATGGCGACCAGCGAGTCCAGGTAGTCCCGCGTCAGCTTGGGATGCAGGCCGAACTCGCGCTGGATCTCCTCGGCGGTGGCGGGAGCGGTGCAGATGCGGGCGAACAGGCCCAGCTCGATCCCGGCGAACAGGGCCTGCGCCTGGAAGAATCCCGTTGCCGTCCTGACAAGGGGTGTTGCGGTCTCGGGAAGAGACATCGGGCTTCCTTTCTCAGAAGGTCGACAGCGGCGGTCAGGGCTTGAGCCGCAGCGGGAGCGCGTGCAGGGAGCGCTGGAAGAAGTCGCGGTGCCAGCGCACCTCGGCGGGGTCGCAGGCCAGGGCCATGTCCGGGAACCGCCGCAGCAGCGCGGTGATGGCCACCTGCGCTTCGAGCCGGGCCAGCGGCGCGCCCAGGCAGTGGTGCACGCCGTGGCTGAAGGCCAGGTGCGGGTTG
Organism: Nonomuraea thailandensis; assembly: GCF_024172165.1. Lineage (GTDB taxonomy): Bacteria > Actinomycetota > Actinomycetes > Streptosporangiales > Streptosporangiaceae > Nonomuraea > Nonomuraea thailandensis. The sequence goes on from NZ_JAMZEB010000002.1 coordinate 9,797,601, forward strand.
GGGTTGCGGGTGATGTCCAGCCGGTGCGGGTCGGGGAACGCCTGCGGGTCACGGTTGACCGAGTGCACGGGGACGATGATCAGGGAGTCGGCGGGGATCACGGTGCCGCCGATCTCGATGTCCTGCTTCGCGTGCCCCTCGATCAGGGAGAGCGAGCTGTCGTAGCGGAGGAACTCCTCGACGGCGCTGCCGATGAGGTCGGGCTGCGCGACCAGCTTGGCCTGCTGGCCGGGGTTGCGCACCAGCGCGTGAACGCCGTTGGTGATCAGGTTCACGGTGGTGAGGAAGCCGGCGAAGATGAGCAGCATCACCGTCGCGACGAGCTCCTTCTCCGAGAGCCGGTTCTCGCCGTCGCGGGCCTCGATCAGGCCCTGGATGAGGTCGTCGTTGGGGTGGCTGCGCCGGTGCTCGATCAGCCCCCGCACGTACTCGCCGATGGCGGCCTGCCGCGCCCGGAAGTGGTCCACCGGGTTGCCCGCGTAGTCCTCCTCCAGGAACCAGAAGACGCTCTTGTGGCGCAGGTCCGCGAGGTCCTCCACCGGGATCCCCAGGAGCTCGCCGATCACCATCATCGGCAGCGGGTAGGAGAAGTCCTCCATCAGCTCGGCCTCGCCGGCCCGCTCCATCCGGTCGAGCAGGTCGTCGGTGAACCGCTCCACCCTCGGCCGCAGCAGCTCGATCCGCCGGCGGGTGAACGCCTTCTGCACCAGCTTGCGCAGGCGGGTGTGCTCGGGCGGGTCGGTGCTGACCATGTTGTCGGCGAACGAGCTCTCCGCCTTCTGCCCGTCCTCGCGCACGACGTCGGAGTGGTGCGCGGCCTTGCTGAAGCGCGGGTCGGTGAGCAGCGGGCGGGCGTCCTCGTAGTGCGGGACGAACCACGCCTCCAGCCCGATGGGGGTGTTGAGGCGGTGCACCCGCCCGGCCGCCCGCAGGCTCTCGTAGTAGGGATAGGGGTCCGTCAGGGCCGCATGCGGGATGCTGCCGATCGGGGCTGTCGCCGCCTCTGGCATCTGGGCTCCTCAAGAGGTCGTGGAAACGGTCAACGGAGTTCAGGCGAGCCAGCGGCCGTCCGACATCACCGTCCGGTCGGGGATCTCGCCACGGTGCCGCCAGGTGAGGACGCGCCGGGGCGTGAGGAAGAGGTAGACGCAGCCCGGCACCCGGCCGGGGTTCACGGGCAGGTCCGCGAGGACGGGCGGGGCGTCGGCCGGCAGGTCCTGGTGCGCCACGATGTCCACGGCGCCGTCGATGAGGACGACGTCCGTGGGGTCGCCGAGCGCGACGCGGCAGTGCCCGTCCTTGCGCAGGTTGCGGATCGTGACATGCCGTTCCTGGGTGGCCATCACCAGCCGGGCGCCGTCCCAGACGCACCCGAGGGGGACGAGGTGGGCGCCGGACTCCCCGCTCGTCGCGAGCCAGGCGTACCTTTCGCTCGCGAGCTTGCCGAGCACGTCGGCCTTGCGCTGGGCGAGATCGCGGGGAGGGGCGAGGCCGGCTCCCCGCGCGGCACCGGGCGCGGTCATGGTGAATCCCTTCGCCAGAGGTGTTTCGAAAAAATTTCAGAACGCGGACACGGCGGCCGCGGCGTTTCCGACGAGCGCGAGCACGGCGAACGACGTCCGCACGAGGTTCCATTTCCCCCACAGGCCCCGCGGATCCTCCCAGTCGGGCGGAATGGCCTGCGGATCGAGCGATTTGACGCGCCGGTTTATCGGCACGTTCCGGGTCTGCGAGACCGCGCCGACGCCGACCAGGCAGACGGCCGAGACAATGAACAGGGTGCGCGCCTGGCCAGGCTCGGAAAGAATGGCCAGAATGACGTCGAGGACCGCCGAGGAGCCGACGATGATCGGCATCATCGGGTCGTAGGCGCGGCCCAGCAGCTTGTGCGCCGCGACATAGCGCTCGGGGGTCATGGCCTGCATCGCCGGCCACACGCCGACGGCGTGGGTGAACAGCACGCCTGCGGCGATACCGCTGGTGACCAGCACCGCGGCGGTGAGAATCTGGACCATCACGGATGTCGCTCCTCCCTCTGCCACCACCCCGAAGTATCCGGACGGCGCCTTGAGGCGGACTCGAATATGACTGGGGAATAGCGCGTGAAATGCCGGCCCCGAGGGGGCTTGAGCACGCTTCGAGGTCTTCTCTAGCCGCCGCCGCGATGATGCTTGTCAGCAAAGTAGTCCGGCTGGCAGGGAGGCCTCTACATGACGATTACCCGGGCGTCGAAAGTCAATGCCGACGAGATCACGCCCAATCGGCGGCGTGGTGGTGATATTCGCGTCCTGCTCGGCCCGGCGACGGTCGGCGCCACCTCCGGATTCATGGGAATGCTCACTCTGGAACCCGCCGAGTTCGTGTCGGAGCATTACCACCCTTATTCCGAGGAGTTCCTGTGCCTGGTCCGGGGGGAATTGCTCGTGCGGGTGGACGGGACGCCGGTGCGGCTGAGCCCGGGCGAGGCGTTGCACATCCCCATCGGGGTCCGGCACCGGGTGGAGAACCCCGGCGAGGCGCAGGCCGTCGCCGTCTTCCATCTCAGCCCGCTCGCGCCGAAGCCGTCGCTCGGCCACGTGGACACCGAGCCCCTCCCGAACGCCGCGGAGCCCTCGCTCAACGTGGGGGACCAGAAATGACCGGCAGACGGGTGGCGCTCACCGGCATCGGCGTCGTGGCCCCCGGCGGCACCGGGCGCAAGGCGTTCTGGGAGCTGCTGACCTCGGGCCGTACCGCCACGCGGACGATCTCGATGTTCGACGCGGGCGCGTTCCGGTCGCGCATCGCTGCGGAGTGCGACTTCGACCCGGCCGCCGAGGGCCTCACCGCCCGCGAGATCCGCCGGATGGACCGCGCCGCGCAGTTCGCCGTCGTCTCGGCGCGCGAGGCGCTCGCGGACAGCGGCCTCGACTCCTCCGACCTGGAGCTGGCCCGCACCGGCGTGACGCTGGGCAGCGCGGTCGGCTGCACCATGAGCCTGGAGGAGGAGTACGTCGTCGTCAGCGACTCCGGCCGCAACTGGCTCGTCGACCCCTCCTACGGGGTGCCGCACCTGTACGGCCACCTGGTGCCGAGCTCGCTGGCCGCCGAGGTCGCCTGGACGTGCGGCGCGGAGGGCCAGGTCACGCTCATCTCGACCGGCTGCACGTCCGGGCTCGACGCCGTCGGCTACGGGGCGCGGCTGATCGCGGAGGGCTCCGCGGACGTCGTCCTGGCCGGCGCCACGGACGCGCCGATCTCGCCGATCACCGTGGCGTGCTTCGACGCGATCAAGGCCACCTCGCCGCGCAACGACGACCCGGCGCACGCGTCGCGCCCGTTCGACCGCGACCGCAACGGATTCGTCCTCGGCGAGGGCGCCGCCGTGTTCGTGCTGGAGGACCTGGAGCGCGCCCGGCGCAGGGAGGCGCACGTCTACTGCGAGGTGGCCGGCTACGCCACGCGGGGCAACGCGTACCACATGACCGGCCTGAAGCCGGACGGGCGGGAGATGGCGGAGGCCATCAGGGTGGCGCTCGACCGGGCCAGGCTGAACCCGGACGACGTCGCCTACATCAACGCCCACGGCTCCGGCACCAAGCAGAACGACAGGCACGAGACGGCCGCGTTCAAGCGCAGCCTGGGCGATCACGCCTACCGGACGCCGGTCAGCTCCATCAAGTCCATGGTCGGGCACTCGCTCGGCGCGATCGGGGCCATCGAGGTGGCCGCCAGCGCGCTGGCCATCGAGCACGGCACGGTGCCGCCGACCGCCAACCTCGAGACGCCGGACCCGGAGTGCGACCTCGACTACGTCCCCCGCGTGGCGCGCGAGCAGCCGGTGGACGTGGTGCTCAGCGTGGGCAGCGGGTTCGGCGGGTTCCAGACCGCGATGGTGCTCACCGCCCCCGGGAGGGAGGCGGCATGAGCCCGGCCCAGGACGCCCCGGTGATCACCGGGATCGGCGTCGTCGCCCCCACCGGGCTCGGCGTGGCGGAGCACTGGGCCGCGACGCTGAGCGGGACGCGGGCGATCGACACGATCACGCGGTTCGACCCGGAGTCCTACCCGGTGCGCCTGGCGGGAGAGGCCCGCGGTTTCAGCGCGCCGGGGAACGTGCCCGGCCGGCTGATCCCGCAGACCGACCACTGGACGCACATGGCGCTGGTGGCGGCCGACATGGCGCTCGCCGACGCGGGCGTGAACCCGTCGGACCTGCCCGAGTACGAGATGGGCGTGGTCACGGCCAGCTCGTCCGGCGGGGTGGAGTTCGGCCAGCGCGAGATCCAGGAGCTGTGGAACAAGGGCCCCCGGCACGTGGGCGCCTACCAGTCGATCGCGTGGTTCTACGCGGCCACCACCGGGCAGATCTCCATCCGGCACGGCATGCGCGGCCCCTGCGGGGTCGTGGTCGCCGAGCAGGCCGGAGCTCTGGAGTCGCTCGCACAGGCCCGGCGGGTGCTGGAGGACGGCGCGCGGCTGGTGGTGAGCGGCGGCACCGACGCGCCGTTCAGCCCGTACGGGCTGACCTGCCAGATCTCCAACGGCCGTCTCAGCACCCACACCGATCCCGAGCTCGCCTACCGGCCGTTCGACGCCGGCGCCGGCGGCTACGTCCCCGGCGAGGGCGGCGCCATCCTCATCGTGGAGGACGCCGGGAGCGCCAGGGAGCGCGGGGCGCGCAACGTGTACGGGGTGATCGCCGGTCATGCCGCCACCTTCGATCCGGCCCCCGGATCAAGGCGCCCGCCCGCGCTGCGCCGCGCCATCGAGCAGGCGCTGGCCCAGGCGGGCCTGGAGCCGGGTGACATCGACGTGGTGTTCGCCGACGCCGCCGGCAGCCCGGATCTCGACCGGGCCGAGGCGGAGGCGATCGCGGCCGTCTTCGGGGACCGCGGCGTGCCGGTGACGGCGCCCAAGACGATGACCGGCCGGCTCTACGCGGGCGGGCCGTCCCTGGACGTCGCCACCGCGCTGCTGGCCATGCGGGACTCGGTGCTGCCGCCGACGATCGGCGTCTCCGAGCTCGTCCCGGACTACGCGATCGACCTGGTCAGGGACGAGCCCCGCGACGCCGAGGTGCGCTCGGCGCTGATCGTCGCCCGCGGCTACGGCGGCTTCAACGCCGCGCTCGTGCTCCGCGCCCCCGACCACAGCACTTCGACAGGAGGAGACCGATGAAGGAACTCACGCTCGACGACCTGCGGCACCTGATGCGGATCAGCGCCGGCGAGGACGAGTCGATCGACCTCGAAGGCGACATCATCGACCTCGGCTTCAGGGATCTGGGCTACGACTCCCTGGCGGTGCTGGAGCTGGCCAGCCGCCTGGAGCGCGACTGGGGGGTGGTCGTGCCCGACGAGGTCGCCGCCACGCTGGAGACGCCCCGCGCGGTGCTCGACTACGTCAACGAGCGGGCGGCGGTGAAGTAGCCATGACCGCAGGACACACCGAGAACGCGATCGTCATCTCCGCGCCGATGGGCCTCGTCTGGTCCATGACGAACGACGTCGAGTCGTGGCCCGAGCTGTTCGACGAGTACGCCAAGACGGAGGTGCTGCACCGGTCGGGCGACACGGTGCGCTTCCGCCTGACCATGCACCCCGACGAGAACGGCAACGCCTGGTCGTGGGTGTCGGAGCGGACCGCCGACCCGCGGACCCGCACCGTGCGGGCGCACCGCGTGGAGACGGGCTGGTTCGAGTACATGAACCTGCGCTGGGAGTACCGGGAGGTGCCGGGCGGCGTCGAGATGCGCTGGATCCAGGACTTCCGCATGAAGCCGGACTCCCCGGTGGACCTGGAGCAGATGACCAGGCGGATCGACGGGAACTCGCCGACGCAGATGAAACTGATCAAGGAGAAGGTGGAGCAGGCGGCGCGGCAGGCCGGGAAGGCGTGAGGCCGCGATGCCCGCGCTGAGGGCCCGCGCCGCGCGGGCCGCCGGGATGACGGCCCGGGGCGGTGGCTCATGACCGGATTCGCGCTGCCGCTGGCCCTGCTGGCCAACGGGCTGGCCGCGGGCGTGCTGATGGCCACGGTGCTCGGCGTCGTGCCGTTCTACAAGACCCTCGCCACCCCCGACTACGTCAGGGCGCACGCCTTCGCCGTCGGGCGGTACGACCCGTTCCAGCCCGCCTGCCTGCTGGTCACCTTCGTCGCCGACGTGCTCGTCGCGGTGACGGAGCCGCGGCTCGCGGGCCGGGTGTTGTGCGCGGCCGCGGCGCTGACGGCCGGCTCGGTGGTGGTCGTGTCGCTCACGCGCAACGTCCCGATGAACCGCTGGGTCAAGGCGCAGGACCCGGACGCGCTGCCGGCCGGGTGGGACATGGAAACCTTCCGCCGCACGTGGGCGTGGTGGAACAGGACCAGGACGTGGCTGGCCGTGCTCGCCCTCGTCCTGAACAGCTCCGCCGCCGTCGCGCTGCTCTGAGACGCCGCCGGCGGCTCGCGAACCAAGAGGAGACGCATCATGAGTTTTCGGCTTGACGGCAAGAACGTCCTGGTCACCGGCGGGACGCGAGGAATCGGCCGGGCCGTCGTGCTCAGCCTGGCCCAGGAGGGCTGCAACGTCGTCGCGTGCTACCGCGGCGACGCGGAGGCGGCCGCCCGGCTGGAGAACGACCTGGCCGCCACGCCCGGCAAGCACAGCGTCGTCCAGGCCGACGTGGGCAGGGCCGACCAGGTCGCCCGCCTGCTCGACGAGTGCCGGGCCCGGCTCGGCTCGCTGGACGTCGTCGTGCACAACGCCGGCGCCATCAGCCACGTGCCGTTCGCCCGGCTCGAACTGGCCGAGTGGCAGCGGGTGCTGGACACCAACCTCACCGGCATGTACCTGATCCTGCACGGCGCGCTGCCGCTGATGTCCGAGGGCGGGTCGGTGGTCGCCATCGGCTCCAAGGCGGCGATGGTCGGCGTGCCGCTGCGCACGCACTACACGGCCTCCAAGGCGGGCGTGCTCGGCCTGGCCAGGTCGCTGTGCAAGGAGCTGGGCCCGCAGGGGATCAGGATCAACGTGATCGCCCCCGGCATCATCTCCACCCACGCCGCCGAAGGGCTCAGCCCCGAGCAGGAGCAGCGCTACCGCAACATGACCGCGCTCGGCCGGCTCGGCGAGCCGGAGGAGATCGCCGACGTCGTGCTGTTCCTGGCGAGCGACCGTTCCCGCTACATGTCCGGCGAGACCGTGCACGTCGATGGAGGGATCTGAGATGGCTGACACGCAGGTGTTCCGGGTGATGCTGAGGATGCAGATCCTGCCCGGCAAGGAGAAGGAGTTCGAGCGGGTCTGGTACTCGGTCGCGGACGTGGTCGGCGAGAACCCGGCGAACGTCGGGCAGTGGCTGTCGAGGAGCGCCGAGGAGGAGGGCGTCTACTACATCATGAGCGACTGGGCCGACGAGGCCGGGTTCCGCGCCTTCGAGGGCAGCGACGCGCACGTCGAGCACCGCAAGAAGCTGCACCCCTACCGCTCGCACGGCACGATGACGACCCAGCACGTGGTGTTCGACCTCGGCCGTGAGCGCCTGGAGGCCAGGCGATGATCGGAGTGGTCCGGGTGCTCGTCTACTACTCGGCCGCCAACGGGGACGCGGGCTCCGTGATCGACGCCTACCGGCGCGTCAACATGGGCATGCGCGGCACCGCCGGGCTGCTGAGCAGCCAGTTGCTGCGCTCCACCCTCGACCCGAGCGAGTTCGCCGTGCTGAGCGAGTGGACGAGCCTGTCGGAGTTCAACACCTGGGAGCAGGGGTCGCGGCACAAGGGGCAGACGTCCGCGCTGCGGTCGTACCGCGACGACGAGCGCGGCAAGGGCTACGGGATCTATGAAGTCGTGGACCAGTTCTGACGGCGCCGGCTCCGGCGGGGCCCGTCCCCACGGACGGACGGACCCCGCCGGGCCGCCCCTCCTCCCGCACGACGTGCGGCGGGCGTTGCTCGCGGTGGGGCGGCACCTGTGGGCCGGACTGCAGGCAATCGGGCGGACCAGCTTCGCCGACGGGTGGTTGAGCGAGGAAAAGGAGCACCGAGGATGACCATCACCTTCCCCCCAAAGGTCGAGGCGGCCGAATGGATCCGGTGCGCGCGCTGCGGGGAGATCGTGTACGGCAAGCGATTCGCCCGCGAGCTCGGCGTGTGCCCCGGGTGCGCGCTGCACACCAGGATCACCGCCCGCGAGCGGGTCGAGCAGCTCTTCGACGACGGATCAACGGTGATCATCGAGGCGCCGACGACTCCGGAGGACCCGCTCGGGTTCACCGACAGCAGGCCCTATCCGGACCGGCTGCGCGAGGCGCGGGAGAAGTCCGGGCTGGACGAGGCCGTGCTGTGCGTGCGCGGCACGATCGACGGCCACGGGATCGTCGCCGCCGTCATGGACTTCCGGTTCATGGGCGGCAGCCTGGGGTCCGCCGTGGGCGCGCGCATCGTCGCCGCCGCCGAGACCGCGCTGGTGGAGCGAGTGCCGTTCCTGCTGGTGACGGCGTCGGGCGGGGCGCGCATGCAGGAGGGCACGCTGTCGCTCATGCAGATGGCCACGACCAGCCAGGCCCTGGCCGAGCTGGACGAGGCCGGGATCCTGACGATCGCACTGATCACGGATCCGACGTACGGCGGGGTGGCCGCCTCCTTCGCCACCCTGCCCGACGTCATCCTGGCCGAGCCCGGCGCCCACGTCGGCTTCGCGGGGCCGCGCGTGATCGAGCAGACCATCGGCCAGGCACTCCCCGACGGCTTCCAGACCGCGGAGTTCCTGCGGGCGCGGGGGCTCATCGACGACGTGCGGCCCCGCGCCGAGCTGCGCTCCACGCTGGCCCGCCTCTGCGCTCTTCAGGCCGCCGGTGAGCGCGGGCCCGCCACGGAGACGTCGCGGCTGCTCTTCCAGCCGGAGCGGCTGCCCGCCAGGAGCGGCTGGACGGCCGTCCAGCTCGCCCGGCACGCCGACCGGCCCACGACGCTCGACTACGCCCGATACCTGCTCGAAGACTTCGTGGAGCTGCACGGGGACCGGCTCGGCGGCGACTGCCCCGCCATCGTCGGCGGGCTCGGCAGGCTCCACGGCCGGCCGATCGTCCTCATCGGCCACCAGAAGGGGCACACCACCAAGGAACGTGTCGAGCGCAACTTCGGCATGCCCACCCCGGCCGGGTACCGCAAGGCGGCCCGGCTGATGCGGCTGGCGGCCAAGCTGGGGTGCCCGATTCTCACGCTGGTGGACACGCCGGGCGCGTACCCGGGGCTGGAGGCCGAGGAGAACGGCCAGGCCTGGGCCATCGCCGAGAACCTGCGCCTGATGTCCACGCTGCCGGTGCCGGTCGTCGCGGTCGTCACCGGTGAGGGCGGCAGCGGGGGCGCGCTGGCGCTGGGCGTCGCCAACCGCGTCCTGGCCCTGTCGAACGCCGTGTACTCGGTGATCAGCCCCGAGGGCTGCGCCTCCATCCTGTGGAAGAGCCCGTCCGCCGCTCCGCGCGCCGCCGAGGCGCTGCGGCTCGACGCCCGGGAGCTGCTGCGGCACCGCGTCGTCGACGGGGTGATCCCCGAGCCGGGCGAGGGCGCCCACACGGATCCGGCGGGGACCGCCCGGCTGCTGGCCGCCGCAGTGGCGGAGGCGTTCGACGACCTCGCCATCCACGAGCCGCGCAAGCTGGTCGCGGAGCGCCGCCAGCGCTTCCGCCAGTTCCACGCGGGGTCGCGATGAACACGCGCGAAGCCGCGGGGCGGCCGGACGACAGCACCACCCGGCAGGACGACAGCACCACCCGGCAGGACGACAGCGCCGCCCAGCAGGACGACAGCGCCGCCCAGCAGGACGGCAGCATCGATCGGCAGGGCGGCGTCGACGGGCGGGAGGCCGTGGGGCGGGCGGGTGACGGCTCCTCGCAGGCGCTGGTGGGAGAGCTGTGCCGCCAGGCCGCGGAGCTCATCGCCGTCGGCGGCAGGATGCGCCGGGTCCGGCTGCAGGCCGGTGACGCGGTCGTCGAGCTGGAATGGCCGGACGTCACCGCGGTCCCGCCCGTCACCGCCGTCTGGGCACCACCCGCCGCCGCGCCGCCGAACCTCACGTCCTATCCCACGGCGGACACCGCCGCGCACGCCGCGCTGACCGCCGCGCCGCCGAACGGCACGCCGGCGGACGGCAGCGGCACCCCGGCCGCCGCCTCCGCCGGGGACGACGACCTGCGCCACGTCTGCGCGCCCATGGTGGGCACCTTCTACTGGGCCTCCGAGCCGGGCGCCGCGCCCTTCGTCGCCGTGGGCGACACGGTGGAGAAGGGACAGCAGGTCGGCATCGTGGAGGCCATGAAGCTGATGAACCCGATCGAGGCCGACGTGTCCGGCAAGGTCGTCGAGGTCCTCGTCCCGGACGGGACGCCGGTCGAGTACGGCCAGAAGCTGATCGCCGTCGCCCCGCCCGCGACCCCCTGAACGACCGGTATCCGACCGCGTACGGAAAGCGCCTGGAGGCTCCATGTTCTCGTCGGTCCTCGTCGCCAACCGTGGCGAGATAGCGCTGCGCATCGCCCGGAGCTGTCGCGAGCTGGGCGTACGCGTCATCATGATCCACTCGACGGCGGACCGTGACTCCCCCGCGCTGCGCCTGGCCGACCAGCGGGTGCAGATCGGGCCCGCGACGGCCAAGCGCAGCTATCTCTACCCGCCCGCGATCCTGGAGGCCGCGCTGAACGCCGGGGCGCAGGCCGTGCACCCCGGCTACGGCTTCCTGTCCGAGGACGCCGACTTCGCCGAGATGTGCGAGTCGAAGGGGCTGACCTTCATCGGCCCGTCCCCGTCCGTGATCGCCGCGCTGGGCGACAAGACGCAGGCGCGCAACCTCGCCGCCGCCTCGGGGCTGCCCGTCCTGCCGGGCAGCCCCGCGCCGCTGCGCACCGGCCAGGAGGCCAAGCAGGTCGCCGACGAGATCGGGTACCCGGTCATCATCAAGGCCGTGGCGGGCGGCGGCGGCCGGGGCATGGCCGTCGTACGCGACCCGCGGGACTTCCTGAAGGCGTGCGCCGAGACCCGCACGAGCGCCCAGGCGGTGTTCGGCGACGGGCGGGTCTTCGTCGAGAAGTACGTCGAGCACGCCCGCCACATCGAGGTCCAGGTGCTGGGCGATCTCCACGGCGGCATCGTGAGCCTGGGCGAGCGTGACTGCACCGTGCAACGGCGCAGGCAGAAGCTGATCGAGGAGTCGCCCGCGCCCGGCCTGTCCGCCGAGCTGACCGGGCGGATCCGGCAGGCGGCGGTCACCCTGGCGCGCGCCGTGGGCTACGCCGGCGCCGGCACCTTCGAGTTCCTGGTCGATCCCGGCGGCGCGTTCTACTTCATCGAGGCCAACTGCCGCATCCAGGTGGAGCACCCCGTGACCGAGATGGTCACGGGGGTCGACCTGGTCAGGGAGCAGCTGCTGATCGCCGCCGGCCGCCCGCTGTCCCTGCGCCAGCGGGACGTCGAGCTCCGGGGCGTGGCGATCGAGTGCCGGGTGAACACCGAGGACCCACGGCGCGGCTTCCTGCCGACGCCCGGCGTCGTGGAGAGGTTCCTGCCGCCCGGGGGGCCGTTCACGCGGGTGGACACGCACGGCGCCGACGGCGTCTCGATCGGCGCCGAGTACGACTCCCTGCTGGCCAAGGTCATCGTGTGGGCCCCGGACCGCGACCAGGCCATCGCCCGCATGCGGCGGGCGCTGAGCGAGTTCCACGTCTCGGGACGCGGGGTCTGCACGACGATCGAGTTCCTGCAGGACATCCTGGGCGACGCGCGGTTCCAGGAGGCCAGGCACACCACGTCGCTCGCGGACATCATGGTGGCCGCGACTTCGTGACCGGCACCCTGCCCGGCACCTTGCCCGGCACCCTGCCCGGCACCCTGCCGGCGCGGGCATGGTGCCGGGCGTCGCTCTCACAACGCGCAGTCGGCCTTCTGGGCGATCGCTCGCCCGTGCACCGGGTTGCGGGCCGGCTGGCGGCCGTTCCTCCCGGCACGGACGGGCTCGGGCACGTGGTCGGTGGCCAGCACCATCTGCTGCAGCTCCCGCATCTCGGAGCCCGGCTCCAGCCCGAGCTCCTCGCGCAGGATGGAGCGGAGGTTGTGATAGACCTCCAGCGCCTCGTGACGCCGGCTCTCCCTGGACAGGCCCTCCATGAGCCTCAGGTGGAACCACTCGTCGAGCGGGTGGACGGCGGTGAGCTCCTTGAGCTCGGCGATCGTCTCGTGGTGCCGTCCCATGCGCCACGAGGTGTCGATCCTGAGCTTGGTGGCGTGGACGCGCAGCTCCTCCAGCCGGGTCTTGTAGATCTCCAGCCGGGGGCCGGAGACCACGTCCGCGAGCGCCGACCCGTGCCACAGGTCCAGGGCTCCGCACAGCGCCGCCGAGGCGCGTTCCAGGTCGTCGGCCTGGAGGTGCCGGCGGGCGACGTCCACGAGCCGCTCGAACTCGACGGCGTCCAGCATGCCCTCGTCCACGTGCAGCAGGTACGCCCCGTGCTTGGTGACGAGCCGGAGCCCGCCCCGCTCGTCACCGCTGCGCGTCAGCAGCTTGCGTAGCTGGTACACGTACGTCTGCAGGGTCGTGAGCGCGCTCACCGGCGGGCGCCCCTCCCAGAGCTCCTCGATCAGCGCCTGCGTGGGCACGACCTCGTTCGCCGAGGACAGCAGCAGCGCGAGCACGCTGCGCTGCTTGGGGGCGCTCGGTGTCAACCGGCGCGTACCGTCGTGGATCTCCAATGTTCCGAGCACCTGAAAACGCATGTGAATCGATCCTCACGTAGCGGCGTTGGCTCTCCGGCCTGTCCGTACCTGAGGGGAGTTCACGATCCCCCTCAGGTGCCTTTCTAATGGACTGCGGTAAAGCGCCGCTTTCGTCTCTCTTTCGTGCTCCATCGGGCGTGAGGTCCCGGAAGCGGGGAGGACACGGGGCGTACACCTGAGCAGGCGCCGGGTTTCAGGACGGTGACGACGTCGCGCCGGAGCCCCTGCCTGCGGCGGAAGATTCCTGCAGCGCCGCGTCCGGGGAGGCGGACGACATGGCGGCCACGAGCCGCCGCCGGGCCAGGACGAACCCCGTGGCGGTCAACAGGGCCAGTACGGCCAGCGCGAGGTAGTACACCGGCTGCGGGTCCCCCGCGGAGACCAGCCGGCCGAGCATGCTGCCCAGCCCGCCGCCGACGCCCGCGAACATCCAGTACAGGGCCATCGTGCGGCCGGCGAACGCGGAGGGGGCCAGATCCACGGTCGCGCTCATCACCGTCGGGCCCAGGATCACCTCGCCGCACGCCAGGGTGAACAGCACGAACAGCAGCCACAGCGGGGAGACCATCTCCCCGCCTGCCGCGAACACGGCCGCCACGCTGATCACGCCGAAGCCCGCCGCCGCGAGCCAGTGCCCGAAGGCGATCTTGTCCACCACGCTGACCTGACCACCCCTGCGCATCAGCAACCACGCCACCGCGGGCGCCGCCAGGAGGATGAACAGCGGGATCGCCGCCTGGAACCAGCTCGCCGGCACCAGGAAGCCGCCCACCTCGCGCGCGGTGTGCCGCTGCGCGAACAGGCTGAGCGTCGAACCGGCCTGGATCACGAACATCCAGAACAGCGCCACCGACAGCAGCACCCAGCGGAACGCCGACAACCGCCGGCTCTCGGCCGGGCTGAGCCGGGCCCGGCGGCGCAGGACCGCGAAGTAGACGAACGGCGCCGTCAGCGTGACGAGGCCGACGAGCGCGATCCCGTGGGTGATCGCGAAGTTGCCCGTCAGGACGGCGCCGGTCAGCAGCACGCCCACGACGGCGGCGGCGACCGCGATCCGGCTCGCCACGGCCCGCAGCTCGGCCCGGCTCGCCGGGTGCGCCGCAGCACGTCCGATCGTGCCGAACCGCCGGGAGCCGACGGCGTACTGGATGACGCCGAACGTCATGCCGAGGCCCGCCGCGCCGAACCCGAGGTGCCAGTTCATCCGCTCGCCCAGGAAACCGGTGACGAGCGGCGCCAGCAGCGCGCTGATCTGGATGCCGATGTAGAACACGACGAGCGCGGCCTCGCGCCGGTTGCTCTCGTCGGGGCCGTAGAAACGTCCCAGCAGCGCCAGCATGTTCGGCTTGAGCAGGCCGGTGCCCACGGCGATGGTCACCAGCCCGAGGTAGGCGGTGGGCCTGCTCGGCACCATCATCAGGTAGTGGCCCAGCGCGATCACGATGCCGCCGTAGAGCGTCGCGCGGTGCTCGCCGAGGAACCGGTCGCCGAGCCAGCCGCCCGGCATGGACAGCACGAAGATCAGGCCCACGTAGGCGCCGTACAGCGCGACCGCGGTCGAGTGCGGCAGGTTCAGCCCGCCCTCCTCGGCGGGGGCCACCGCGAACAGGATCATGATGGCCTGCATCCCGAAGAAGCTGAACCTCTCCCACATGTCGGCCAGGAACAGCGTGGTGAGCCAGCGCGGCCGGCCTTGTGGCCGCGCGGTGCCGGACGGCGGGTTCATGACTCCTCCAGGGCTTGCGGTCCGTGGCGTGCCGGTGATCGGGTCTCCGGACACCTCATGCTCCTGGTCACGGCTAGAGAGCAGGTCGAAGACGGGTCGAAGCGGGCGGGCGGCACGACCCTCCAGGCTCCCTCAAGCCGCGTGCGAGCCGGGCCGGGAAGACTGAGCCCGAGATCGTTCGCCGGATCCCGGCCTCCGCCCGCCTCCTGAGCCGGTCGCGGAGGCCCGTGGCAGGCCCAGCGAGACACCGAGGAGAACCGAATGGAACGCATCCTGGTCGTGGCACGCATGCGGCCCTCCTCCGAGGCGGAGGTCGCCGAGTTGTTCGCCGAGTCGGACCGCACCGAGCTGCCGTGGCTCGGCGGAGCCGTGAGCCGCAGCCTGTTCTCCTTCCACGGCCTGTACTTCCAGCTCATGGAGGTGCGCGACAACGCCCAGGTCACGATGGGCCAGATCCGCGAGCATCCGGAGTTCCGGCGCCTGAGCGAGCGGCTGACGGAGTTCATCGAGCCGTACGACCCCGAGACCTGGCGCTCCCCCCGGGACGCCATGGCCCGCGAGTTCTACCGATGGGAGGCCGAGCCCGGAAGGGTCTCCCAGCTTCCGCACTGACGTCAGCCGGCCGGCGAGTGCGCGGTCCGGAAACCACAGTCACCGTTTCGGCGGGAGGGACGATGAGCACGAACGACAAGACCATCAGCCGCGAGTCGCTGCTCGGGATGATGCAGGCGTACAAGACGACGAGCCTGCTCAGGACGGGCGTCACGATGGGGGTGTTCGACTGCCTGGCAGAGGGGCCGATCGACGCCGAGACCGTGGCGGGGCGGCTCGGCAGCGACGTCCGTGGCATGCGGATCCTGCTGAACGCCCTGGCCGCCGTCGGCCTGGCCGTCGAGGACGGCGGCCGCTTCGCCCTGCCCGCCGGGGCCGAGCGGCTCCTGGTGAGCAAGAGCCCCGAGTACCTCGGCGACATGGTCCGGGTCATGGCCAGCGACTGGGAGTGGGACGCGCTGAAGAAGCTGCACGACGCCGTACGGCACGGCGGGACCGTCATGGAGGTCCACGCCGAGACCCCCGGCTACGAGTACTGGGAGGACTTCGCGTCCTACGCCGTCGCGGTGGCCCGCCCCACGGCCCACGTCGTGGCCGACGCGCTGGAGCCGTGGGCGGTCGGCCGCGAGAGCCTGGACGTGCTGGACGTGGCCTGCGGTCACGGCATGTACGGGCTGACCCTGGCGCAGCGCAACCCGCGGGCCCAGGTGTGGGCGCTCGACTGGCCCAACGTGCTGCCGCTGACCGAGCAGCACGCCGAGCGGATGGGGGTCAGGGAGCGGGTGCACCGGCTGCCCGGCGACATGTTCGAGGTGCCGCTCGGCGGCCCGTACGACGTCGTGCTCGTCACGAACGTGCTGCACCACTTCTCGGCGGAGCGGGCGGGCGACCTGCTGGCCAGGCTCGCCCCCGCGGTCAAGCCCGACGGCAAGATCGTGCTGGTGGGCTTCACCCTGGACGCGCCGCCCGCCGAGGACCCCGCGCCGCACCTGTTCTCGATCCTGATGCTGACGTGGACGTTCGAGGGCGAGGTGCACACCGTCCAGGACTACACGCACATGCTGGATCGGGCCGGGTTCGTCAACGGCCGCCGCTACGAGGTGCCCGGGCTGGCCTTCCGCGTCCTGGTGGCCGACAAGGCCGCCGGACCGGCTCAGGGCCTCTAGACCAGCCGCTGGACGCGCCCGCCGTACGTCTGGGCGAGGCCGGCGTAGATCTCCTCGATGCGGGAGAGCGAGCGCAGATGGTCGTGCGTGGCCGCGACGGTGCGGCCGATCGTGCCCATCGTCGCGGCCAGCTCGCCGTCGGTCAGCACCCGGGTGAGGAAGCGGGCGAACGCGGGCACCTCACCGGGGCGGTACAGGAAACCCGTCGTGCCGTGCTGGACGAGGCAGGTGCGTGCGCCCGCCTCGGCCGCCACCACGGGCAGGCCGCTGGCCATCGCCTCCAGGGTGGCGGCGCTGTCGAGCCCGGCGACCTTCGGCATCGCGAAGACGTCGGCCGAGGCGTAGGCGAGGTGCAGGACGTCCTCGGGGACGGAGCCGAGGAAGTGGGTACGCCCGCCGAGCCCCAGCGCGCCGGCCAGGCGCTCCAGCCTCCCGCGCCGCGGCCCGTCGCCCACCAGGACGAGCTGCGCGTCGGCGCTCCGGCACACCTGCCGCAGCGCCCGGAGCAGCTCGTCCAGCCGCGTCCCGGCGTCGAGCCGGCCGACGAACAGCGCGGTCTCGCGGTCGGGCAGGCCGAGCGTCCCGCGGGCCCACGTCTTCGGCTCCTCCCTGGGCCGGAACCGGGTCAGGTCCACGCCGTACGGCACCGGCTCGACCGGGCGGTTGAGGCCGCGGCCGGCGAGCAGCTCCGCGGCGGCCCTGCTGGGGGCCGCGACGTGGTCCGCGCGCCCGAACACCCGGGCGAGGTCGCGCCAGGCCAGGGCCTTGCCGAGATCGCACACCGCGGTGCCGGGCACGTGCCGCCCCGCGTGCGGCAGGAAGCGGGTGGTGGCCACCACCGGCACGCACAGCCGGCGGGCCGCGTCGATCAGGGCGCGCCCGACGACGAAGTGGTCCTGCACGTGGACCACGTCGGGGGCGATCCGCCTGAGCATCCTCGCCAGGGTTCCCGTGAGCAGGACCGGCATGATGATCCGCCTGTCCGGTCGCACGGGCCCGGCCACCGAGCGCAGCCGGTGCACCGTGACGCCTCCCGCCCGCTCCACCCGCGGGGGCCCCTGCTCGGACGGGCACACGACGTGCACGTCGTGCCCCCGTGTGACCAGCGCGCCGGCCAGCCGGTACGTGGCGCAGGCGGTGCCGTTCACGTCGGGCGGGTAGGTGTCGGTGCCGATGAGCAGCCGCAGCGGCCGGCGTTCGTCCTCCGCGGGGTCGATCGGGTGTCCTCCGCGAGGGGATCCCGCCAGGGAGGCGAGGAGGCGGAAGGTCATGGAGTCGCTCCTTGATGTCGGATACCGGACATCGGACCGCGTACCACCATGATCGCGAGGGACCCCGGCCGGCGCCATCGGGAACATCCCTGACGTTTCTCCGGGACCCCCTGAAATGACCCTGACAATACGGCGATCGGAGAGTGGGCGGAAGAAGTCAAAGCCATCATGAGATGACCGGCGTGCACGTTCGCCACGACATATCGGAGAGGGGGAGCAACCCGGCATGGCGCTACTCGAACACCTGGCGGAGCTGCACCCCCTGCTCCTCTGCGCGGCCGCGCTCGGGTTCATGTGCGTGGAGACGTCGCTGCTCGTGGGGCTGTTCGTGCCGGGTGACGCGGTGGTCCTGCTGGCGGGGACCACCGTCGGCTCACCGGCCCGCTACGCGCTCCTCGTCGCGGCCACCACCGCCGGCTGCCTGGCGGGGGAGACGTTCGGGTACGCCCTGGGGCGCCGCTTCGGGCCGTCGATCCGGCGGAGCTGGGCGGGCAGGCGGATCGGGGCGGCCAAGTGGGCCAAGGCCGAGGAGTACCTGCGCCGCCACGGTGGCCCCGCCGTGTTCGGGTCCCGGTTCGTCACCGTGATCCACTCTCTGGTCCCCATCGTGGCCGGCACGCTGGACATGCCGTACCGGCGGTTCATCGGCTGGGCCGCCCCCGCCGCCCTGACGTGGTCGTGCCTGTACGTCGGTGCGGGGACGGCCGTCGGCGCCTCCTATCGTGAGGCCGGGGCCGAGCTCGGCGTCTGGGGCACGCTGATCCCTCCGGCGATCGTGGCCACCGTCGTCACGGTCCGCCTCGTGCACTCCCGCATCAAGCGGCACCGCGCCGCCCGCCACGACTGAGCGAGCCCGTCAGGCCGCGCCGCTGCGCCCGCCGCGGCTGGGCGAGCCCGTCAGGCGGCACCGCTGCGCCCGTCGCGGCTGAGCGAGCGCACCGCCAGGTCCTCCGCCCACCGGCCGCCCTGCCCGCCCGGCCGCGGCTCGCCGAGCACGGCGTCCGCCCTGGCGAGGATGCGCGAGGCCCGGTCGCGGACGCGGTAGGCGCCCAGCTCGTCGAGCCTGCTCAGGCCGGGGACCAGGAGCGCGACGGCGTCGCGGGCGCGCCCGGCCGACAGGTGGATCTCCCCCACCAGGCAGGCGACCTCCGCCTCCCCGCAGGCGTCGCCGAGGCGGGCGAAGGTGCGGCGGCTCTCCTCGGCGAGCTGGATCGCCTCCCGGTGACGCCCCTGCTCCAGGGCGACGGCGCCGAGCAACGCCAGCGGGCGCGCCTTGCCGTACCGGTCGCCGATCCCGGTCAGCCCTCTCGCCTCCTTGGCCATCAGGGGCGCCGCGCGCAGGTCGCCGACGCGCAGGGACGACCAGCCGATGCGGTTCAGCGTCACCGCCTCCAGCCGGGTCTCCCCCAGCTCCCTGGCCAGCCGCAGCACCCGTTCGAGCGTGGTGCGCGCCTCGGCCTTGCGCCTCAGGCCCAGCAGCGCGTCGCCGACGGCGGCGAGCGCGAGGAGCTCGGCGTGCGGGTCGGAGTTCGCCGTGGCCAGCTTGTGGGCGTGCTCGGCCAGCGCCAGGCCCTCCCTGGCTCTGAGCTGCATCACGCTCATGGCCGCCAGGACCGCCACGCTGTACGGGAGCTCCCGGGTGGCTTCGAGCCGGTTGAAGGCGTTGACGCACTTGCCGAGCACCCTGCGGGCCGCCTCCACCCGGCCCTGCCGCAGCAGCAGCATGGCGCGGTGGTGCTCGGTGCGCCATCCGGTCCGCTGGTCGCCGTTGGCCCACGCGGCGTCGCGCACGGCGACGCACAGCCGGCCGAGCGGCTCCATCGCGTCGTCATGGCTGGCGAGCTGCGTGATGATCTCGGTGATCCGCGCCGCCCGCTGGTGCCAGCCGTGCCGGCAGCAGCGCAGGGCCATGTCCCTGAGGTGGTCGCGCTCGGTGGCGAGCCACCTCCACGGCCTGACGTCCACCCGCTCGATGTCGTCGAGCGGCACGCCGCCATGGGGCAGCGCGGGCGTGGCGCCGCCCTCCGGCGGCAGCTGGCCGATCGCCCGGGGCAGCTGCCGCGACGCCCGTTCGGCGTAGGCCAGCAGGGAGTCGATGTAGCGGCGCAGGGCGGCTCCGGTGGAGGCCGGGTCGTCCTGGCTGGCGAGGTCGGCCGCGTACAGGGCGGACAGGGGGTGCAGGCGGTAGGTGGGGTCGAGGATCGTGTTGAGCCCGACCGGCTCCAGGAGGTTGTGCTCGATGAGCCGGTCGGCCAGGCGCTCGTCGTCCGCGTCGGCGAGCGCCGCCACGGTCCGCGGCGTGATGTCGGCGTCGGACAGCAGGCCGAGCCGGCGGAAGGCGGTGCGCGCGGACGGGTCGAGCGCGACGTAGCTGCGCTCCAGGCTCCGCCGCAGGTCCAGGTCGCTGACCTTCAGCTCGTCCAGGCGCCGCCGCCCGTCCTGCAGCCGGTGGGCGAACGTCGCCAGGCGCGCCAGGGGCTGCGCCGCCAGCCTCGCCCCCACGATCCGCAGGGCCAGCGGCAGGTGCCCGCACGCGGCGGCGATCCGCGCGGCGGCGTGCGGCTCCTGCCGGACCCGCCTGCTGCCGACCATGGCCTCCAGCAGGTCGAGCGACTCCCGCTCAGGCAGGTGCGTCAGGCGCACCAGGACGGTGCCCGGCAGCGCCGACAGCAGGCGGCGGCTGGTGATGACCACCGCGCACGCCGGCGTGCCCGGCAGCAGCGGCCGCACCTGCTCCAGGTCGAGGGCGTCGTCGAGGATGAGCAGGACCCGGCGGTCGGCGAGCCGGGACCTGAACAGGGCGGCGCGCTGCTCCTGGCCCTCCGGGACCGCGCCGGGGCTCAGCCCGGTCGCCTCCAGCAGCTCGCCCAGCACCTCGGTGGGGGTACGCGGGTGCTCGCCCGTCCCGTGCAGCCGGACGTAAATCTGGCCGTCCGGGAAGCGGTCCTGGACCCGATGCGCGACCTGGATGGCCGTGGCTGTCTTGCCGACGCCGGGAGGCCCCGTCATGGTGACGATCGCCATGGCGTCGGACCGGGCCGGGTCGAGTGCCGCGTCGGCCCGCCTGAGCAGGTCGGCCCGCCCGACGAAGTCGCCGTCGCTGACGGGTAGCTGGCGCGGGGTGGCCCACCGCGAGACGGCCGGGGTCAGCTCGCGGTGGGCCTTCCGGTAACCGTTTTCTGACACCAGGTCGGGATCTCCGGTGAGCACGGCGTGCTGCAGCCGTTCGAGCTCGTCACCGACGTCGAGCCCGTACTCGTGGCGCAGCACCGCGGAGACGGACGCGTACGCCTTCAACGCCTCCACCTGCTGACCGCAGCGGAACAGCGCGATCATGAGCTGGCCGCACAGCCTCTCACGCAGCGGATACTTGCGGACGAGGCTGCGCAGCTCGGCGACGATCTGGTCGTGGTTGCCCAGCATGAGCTCCAGGTCGAAGCGCCGGTGCAGGCAGCGGAACCACTCCTCGGTGAGCTGCGGCACCTCGTCGCGGAGTATGGAGTCGGAGCGGATGCCGGCCAGCGCCGTGCCCCGCCACAGTGCCAGCCCCTCGCGCAGCAGGCTGAGCTCGTCGGCCAGGTCGCCCGCGCTCTCCGCGCGCCCGGCGCGATCGACCAGGTCGCGGAAGCGCAGCAGGTCCAGATGATCCGGGGCGACCTCGATGAGGTAGCCACCAGGGCTGGTCCTGATCACCTCCACGTCGCCGTTGCCGTCTTCAAGGGTGCGGCGCAGCCGGGCCAGATGCGTCTGCAGCGAGGCCCGCGCATAACGCGGTAAACGCTCTTCCCACAGTCGTTCCATGAGGTCGTCCGCAAGCACGACACGGTTCGCCGAGAGCAACAGCGTCGCCAGGATCACCCGTTGTTTCTCGGCGTTGACGGCGATGGTCCGGCTCCCCCGCCGCACCTCCAAGGGACCCAGGATTGCGAAACGCATTGCCTTTTCCATGTGCAGCGACCCCCGTGCCGGAATGTTATTAGTGGCAAGCGACATGCAGGTGGACCTCGGTGCGCGATGGAGCTGCACGAACGCCGGAGAGCCAGATCTCGCCCCGCCGGCTCGTCACGTGGTGCCGGATGTACGCGACGTGCCGTCGGGGCCGTGGCGTCCTACGCGCACACCCTCACTTTTCCGATCTTACGAACTCACGCCTTATTGACAAGGCCTCTGGTGACTATGCACCAATTCCTGTCATGCGCACAGGTCCACAACTCGATCGCTTTTGTGCGGGCGATTAGTCGCGTTAGGGACGAGCATTTTTCAGGAGGCGCTGGTGGACCGGCCTTCGCCGACGGTGGCCTCGTGCCGCCGGGTCCGCCGGGGCAGGAGCGGCACCAGCAGCACCGCGAGGAGGAAGACCCCGGCGTTGTAGAGCAGGGTCTGCCAGGTGGCGCCCGCCCACACCGCCGGGTCACGCGGTCCGGTGCCGACCAGCCCGAAGAAGATCGCGCCGACCATCGCCACGCCCACGGCGGTGCCGAGCTGGATGGTGGCGTTGGCCACGCCGGACCCGGCGCCCGCGTCCCGGGCGGGCACGCCGGCCAGCACGAGGTCCACCAGGATGGGCACGACCAGGCCGGAGCCCATGCCCGCCACCAGGAGGCAGGCGAAGACCTGCCAGGAGTCCGTGGCGCCGCCGTAGTGGCGCAGCACCAGGATCAGGGCCGCCATCCCGGCCACCATGACGGCCAGGCCGAGCCCGATGAGCCGGCGACCGGCGACGGCTCCGTACCTGACCGCGATGTTCGCGGTGAGGCCGAGCCCGATCGTCCAGCCCAGCCCCGTCAGCGCCATCCGCAGCGGGCTCCAGCCGTGCGCGACCTGGAAGTCCCACACCAGCACGATGAGGTAGGACATGATGCCGGAGAAGACCAGCGCCATCAGCACGGATCCGGCGACGAACGACCTGTTGCGGAACAACGCCGGCGGCACCAGCGGCGAGGCCCCCTCCGTGCGGAACTGGTAGATCCCGAAGAGCGCGAACAGCGGCAGTGACAGGGCCATCGACACCACCGTCCACACCGGCCAGCCCAGCTCGTGGCCCTGAACCAGCGGGAACATGAGCATGATCGAGGCGAGCCCGAGCAGCAGCACGCCGGGGATGTCCAGCCGCAGCGGCCGGTCGGACTTCGACTCCGGCACCAGCCGCGCCGCCCCCGAGAAGGCCAGCACGCCGATCGGGACGTTCACCCAGAAGATCCAGCGCCAGCCCGGCCCGGCGGTGAGCAGGGCCCCGACGACCGGGCCGGTGATCGAGGCGAACGGCACGACGACGCCGAGCAGCCCCATGGCCTTGAGGCGCTCGGGCGGCTGGAACATCACCTGGATCACGGACAGCACCTGCGGCACCATCAGCGCCGCGAACACGCCCTGCGCCACCCTCGCGGCGGCCATCATCTCGCCGCTCTGGGCCAGCCCGGCCAGGGCCGAGGCGGCGGTGAACCCCGCGACGCCGGTGAGGAAGACCTTCTTGCGGCCGGTGATGTCACCGAGCCGGCCGCCGGTGACCAGGAGCAGCGCGAACGCCAGCGCGAAACCCGCCAGGATCCACTGCTGCAGGGAGACGCCCGCGCCGAGGTCCCGCTGGATGTACGGCAGGGCGACGTTGACGATCGTCACGTCCAGCTGGTTCATGAACATGGCCGTGAGGACGATGAACAGCGCGAACCACCTGCGGGGGAATTCGCCGCGCCGATAGCTTTCGGTGGCCATCTGACCCTCTTCCGGTCTCTCGTCATGCCATGGCGCTGATCAATTCCTGCTCATGGTCGCGTGCGCGGCTAGAGCCCGGCTCAAGCACGACTGGGACGAGAAAAACGACGTGGACCCCGGGATCATCGGGGAAGGGCCGTACCATGACACATCATGCCGCCGGGAGGGTAGAGGTCCGTGTCCGATGACCGCGCATGGCACCGGGATCCCCGCCGAGGTGCGAGCCGTTCACCTCACACCGGCAGGGCGGCGTCCGGCCGCGATCGGACGGGCTGGTGGGTGGCCGGGGCGCTGGTCCTCACGTTCGCGGTCGCGGTCGCGGCCACGCTCTACGTGGTGACGCCGCGAGACCCCGCCCCGGCGCCGCCGGGGCAGGCGCCGGAGCAGGTGCCGGCGGGGTGGCGGCTGGTCTGGGCCGACGAGTTCGACGGGCCCGCCGGGCCGCCGGACCCGGCGAAGTGGAACCTGGTGGACGACCACCTCGGCTACAACAACGAGCTGGAGTACTACTCGCCGCGCAACGCGGCCGTGGACGGCCAGGGGCGGCTGGTGATCACCGCCAGGTCGGACGACGCGGGCGGCCACGACTGCAGCCCTCGCGTGTGCGCGGCCACCTCCGCGCGGTTGTTCACGGCGGGCAAGTTCGTCCAGCGCTACGGGCGCATCGAGGCCCGCATCAAGTTACCCGAGGGCCAGGGCATGTGGCCGGCCTTCTGGGCGCGGCGCTCCCCGCAGGGCAGCGGGCGCGGGGAGATCGACATCATGGAGCATCTCGGGCGCGAGCCGGACACCGTCCACGGCAGCCTGCACGGCGAGCAGGGCTACGACGAGCAGAACACCTACCGGCTGCCCGGCGGGGGCAGGTTCGCCGACGACTTCCACGTCTTCGCCGCCGACTGGTATCCCGACCGCATCTCCTTCCTCGTCGACGGGCAGGTCTACGCCACCGAGCACAAGGCGGACGCGCCGCCCGGCGGCTGGGACTTCGACGTGCCCTACTACCTGCTGCTCAACCTGGCCGTCGGCGGCGACTGGCCGGGCCCGCCCGACTCGACGACCCGCTTCCCGCAGCAGCTCATCGTGGACCACGTCCGCGTGTACGCCTCCGCCGCCGATCCGCCCCGCTGACCCGCGCGCGCCGCCCGGCGGCGAAGCTGACGACCAGCACGCCCACCCCCAGCAGCAGCGACAGGCCCTGCGCGAGCGTCCAGCCGAGGGCCGCGGCCGTCAGCCCGTACGGGAGCAGCGCCGCCACCAGCCCCAGCACCAGCGCCGCGTTGGCGCCGTTCATGAAGACGTACGCGACCGTGCGGTCCCGGCTGATCAGGATCGTGTCCACCAGGTAGTTCCCCGCCCCGACCAGCGCCGCCAGGGCCAGCACCCGGAGGGTCTGCGCCGCCTGCGCCGAGTAGCCCTCGCCGAACACGCGCAGGAGGTGCGGCGCGCCGGCCACGATCACCGCGACGGCCGGCACGAGCAGGCCGTAGATGCCCGCCACGGCCTTGCGCAGGTAGCGGCGCAGCGAGATCCGCTGCGCCTCGGCGAACAGCACCTGCGCGCTCGTCGAAGGGATGAAGTTGAGGAACGCCGCCACCTGGAAGGCGATCGCGAAGTACGCCGCCGCCTGCGGCCCCTGGACGGCCAGCACCTCCAGCGGCACCACGGTGCTCGGCAGCATGCCGAGCGCGGTCGCCAGGTAACCGGCGGCGGAGAACGGCAGGTACCGCCGCAGCAGGTCGACCGGCCGGGCGCGGGCTCCGGCGGGGCGGCGCAGCCTGCGCCACAGCGCCGCCCCGCCGAGCAGGCAGGCGAGCAGGGTGCCGCCGCCGTAGGCGAGGACCAGGCCGATGAAGCCGAGCGGGACCAGCGGCAGCAGGGCGCCGACCTTCAGCACGGTGCCGGCCGCGTTCTTGGCGAGCAGCGCCCCCGTGCCCCGGACCGCCAGCAGGCCCGCGTCCAGCGTCCCGCCGACGGCGGTGACCATCACCAGGGCCGTGACCAGCGCGACCGTCCCGGGCTGCCGGATCAGCTCCGGGCCGCCCGGCAGCAGCGGCGCCAGGATCAGCAGGGACAGCAGGGCGAGCACGCCGCCGATCGCGCCGACCGCGGTCACGGCGATCGCGGCCAGGCGGCGCGGGTCGCCGGCCTTCACCAGGTGGCGCAGCAGCGTGGTGGGCAGGCCGAGGGAGGCGACGGTGGAGAGCAGGCTGACGCTCGCGGTCACGGCGGTCAGCCAGCCGACGGCCTCGACCGGGTAGTTGCGCGCCGCCAGCGTGAAGAACGCGAAGCCGCCCGCCGCGAGCAGCACCGTGTTCACCAGCAGCAGGAAGGTGCCGCGCACCAGGACGTCACGGAAGAGCGAGCGGACGCGCTCCCCCATCGGCCCGCCCGCGGGATCGCCAGTCACGGGCTCCCCCATCGGCCCGCCCGCGGGATCGCCGGTCACGGGCTCCCCCGCCTGCCCGCCCGCGGGGTCGAGGCGGGCGCGTTCCGTCGGGTTCCGGTGGCGCAGTGCGGTGGCGTAGCCGGTGCGGGTCGCGTGGGCGATCTCGGGCCAGCCGGCGCCGTTCGCGTGCTCCAGCGCCGCCTGCGACATCCCCGCCAGCGTCGCCGCGTCCCAGCCCGCCGCCTCCCGCAGGGCGGCGGCGAGCCCGGCGACGCCGCCGCGGTAGCAGGCCAGGGCGGCGGGCGGCAGCCCCGCCAGGGCGGGCAGTTCGGGCACGATCAGCGGCCGGCCGTGGGCGAGCGCGAGCAGCGCGCTGCCGCTGGTGGTGATCTCGCGGAACGGCAGCACGGCGACGTCGCCCGCCGCGAACAGCCCGGCGACGTCCTCCTCGCGCACCCGCCCGAGCCGCAGCTCGACCCGGTCGTCGCCGGCGGCCGACGCCTCCAGCCGGGCCGCGAGCTCCGGGTCCGGGCAGGATCCGGCGACGACGAGGCGCACGTCCAGCGCGCCGGGCAGCGCCGTGAACGCGGCGAGCAGATCCTCGACCCCCTTGTACGGCTCGATCCGCCCGAAGAACAGGAACGTGCGCGGCCTGCCGGACCGGCCCGGCGGCGGCACCGGCGGCGCCGGGAAGGGGCCGTGCGGGATCACCACGGCCCTGGACGGCGCCGCCCCCAGGGCCGCCAGCCGGTCCAGCGCCGTCGAGTGGTGGGCGATCACGAGGTCGCAGCGCCGCACCAGGGTGCGCCGGGCGGCCGCGTCGTCGGCGAAGACGGGCCGGTGCGGCAGCACGTTGTGCGCGGTCCACACCAGCCGCAGCCCGAGCAGCCGCACGACGCCGAGGACGGCGGCGAACCAGAGCTGCGCCACCCGCCGCGTCCGGTCCCCGCCGGGCAGCGCGAACTTCCACACCCAGTGCAGGTGCACGACCCGGGCCCCCGCCAGCCGCCGGGCGGCCAGCTCGGCGGGCAGCAGCAGGAGGTTGAGCGTGTGGGAGGGGGTCAGCTCGCCCAGGTAGCGGACGCGGACGCCGCCCTCGCGTAACCCCGCGTGCAGCAGCTCCTGGTACGGGTTGCTGTCGCGGGGGAAGACCAGCACCTTCATCGGCGGGGGGCGAGGAGTTCGGCGAGCACGCCCGCGCCGTACACCAGGTGGTCGGCCAGCACCCGCGCCGGGCCGTTGTGCCGGTTGCGCCAGGCCGGCACGAGCAGCAGCGCCGGATAGTACGGGAACCACAGGGTCAGC
Source organism: Nonomuraea thailandensis (assembly GCF_024172165.1). GTDB lineage: Bacteria > Actinomycetota > Actinomycetes > Streptosporangiales > Streptosporangiaceae > Nonomuraea > Nonomuraea thailandensis. Next base: position 9,824,448 of record NZ_JAMZEB010000002.1, read on the forward strand.
GGCAGCCCGAGCAGGAAGAGGGGGTAGACCAGCACCATCGGCTCCCGGCGCAGCAGGTCCGCCCGGCGGCCGCGGTGCTTGAGGTAGAGCCGGGCGCGGGCCTTGCCGTAGACGTAGGAGCGGCGGAGCTGGCGGCGGCGGTCCCCCCAGTCGTGGGTGACGACCGCGTCGCCGGCGCTGCGGATGCGGTGCCCGGCGTCCTGGACCCGCCAGCTGAAGTCGACGTCGGAGCCGTAGCCGAACGTCTCGTCGAAGCCGGTGACCTCGTCGAAGACCTCCCGGCGGACGGCCAGGTTGCCGGTGCCGCACTCGGGCAGGTAGCGGGCGGCGGCCCGGCGGCGGGCGTCGGCGTCGTACAGGCTGTCGTGCCCCTCGGGGCCGGTGACCAGGCCCGACACGACGCTCTCGCCCTCGTCGAGCAGCGGCGTGACCAGGCGGCGCAGCCAGCCGTCGCGGGGCAGGCAGCCCGCGTCGGTGAACACGACGACCTCCCCCTCGGCGGCCCGCACGCCGGCGTTGCGCTGGTGCGCGATGGTGACGCGGGCGCCGGGCGGCGGGGTGAAGGCCGTCCACCGCACGTGCGGGTGGGCGGCGGCGACGGCGTCGAGCCGGCCTTCGGAGGCGTCCACGACGATGATCTCGTACGGCAGGCCGGCCGCCCCGGCCGCGTGGGTGACGGCGCCGAGGGTGCCGTCGAGCGCGGGCTCGTCCTTGCTGATGATGACGATAGAGATCATCGGTGGAAGACCTTCGTGACTCCGCTCGTGTAGACGAGATCGTAGTGCGCCTCGATGAAGCCGGTCGGGAACGCGTACAGGGCGAGCTGGTTGTCGAACAGCGACCGGGCGCGGCCGACGGCCGTGTTGGCCCAGCTCGCGTACACCCAGGCCCGCCGGTCGAGGGTCAGGGGGGTGATGTCGGTCTGGATCCGCCGCCCGGGGCCGAGCTCGGCGAACAGCCGCAGCTGCGCGTACCGGTCGGCGTAGAGGCGGTCGGGTGAGCCGCGGGCCGCCTGCTCCAGCCAGCGCGCGCCCGCCAGCTCGGCCTCGTACATGCAGTACCGCTCGCAGTCCTCGCCGCGCGTGGAGAGGTTGGTCGCCCTTTCCCCGCCGAGCAGCACGTTGTCCAGGCCGCTGCCGGTGGTGAAGGTGACCACGACGGCCGCTCCGGCCAGCCCGTACGTCGTCCGGCGGAGCACGAGGGGGAGCTTGGCCGCCGAGACGCGGTGCAGCAGCCAGAACAGGGCGATGGTGAGCAGCGTCAGCGCCTGGAGGTGGGCGCGGCTCTGGTTGTAGGACGCGGCCAGGGTGCCCGAGACGCGTAACAGCACCAGGGCGCCCAGCATCGGCACGGCCAGCACGCCGATCCGCCTGACCAGCCACGAGGAGTGGCGGCGCACGGCCATGACGACGGCGCCGATCAGGGCGAGCAGGTTCGCCAGTTGCTGGATCAGCAGCACGCCGAGGTCGAGCGACGCGCTCACCGCCGGCGCCGCCTTCGGGGGGACGGGGACGCCCGCGTCCCCGAGCTCCCAGCGGGGATCGCCGGCGTCGGCGGCAGGCGTCACGGCGACCTTGGGCGGGCGGTACTTGGGCACCACCCGCTTGGCGTACAGGTACGTCGGGATGCGGGTCACGTCGGTGCCCCGCAGGTAGGCGGACAGCAGTGTGCCGGCGCTCTCCGCGCCGGGCAGCAGCCGCAGGCCCTCGGAGCTCAGCGCGGTGCGGAACTCGCCGATGTTGGCCGTCGACCGGGTGATCGGGACGTACCAGAGCACGCCGGCGAGCAGCCCGGGCAGCAGCGCCGCCGCGACCGCGCGCGGCGCGATCCGCGGCCGCCGCAGGGCCCATAGCACGGCCTGCAGCACCAGAGCCCCGCCGAGCATCACGGCCGTGAAGTACGCGGTCGTGTAGTGCGAGACCACGATGCCCGCCCCGAACAGGCCCAGCAGCACCGCCTTGGGCAGGTGCCGCAGCCGGGCGTCGAGCAGGGCCCCGCACAGCGCCGCGAACAGCAGCATGGCGATCTCCTGGCGGGCCAGCGCGGGGAACTGCTGCGACAGCGCGCCCTGCGCCGTCACGAACGCGGCGGCGGCGAACGCCCACTGCCCCGGCAGGAAACGCCTGGCGAGATGGAAGATCGCGACGGGGAACATCGCGAAGAGCGCCGGATAGACGACCTTGAGCACCAGCAGGACCGGCAGCCCGGTCAGGGCGTGCAACTGGGCGGGCAGGACGGTGATGCTGAGCATCGCCCCGTACGCGTCGGGGTGCGGCCCCGTCACCCAGATCCCCGAGGTGGCCGTCTCCTGCGCCACGGCGTACTCGGAGGCGATGTCGAACCCGTAGACCAGCTCGCCGCGCAGCGCGTACGACCACATCATGGCCAGCGACACCGCGTACAGCAGCACGGCCGAGCGGCCGTCGCCCAGCCGCCCGGCCCTGACGATCCCGAAGGCCGTCACGAGCACGCAGCCGGCGACGGCGGCGATCGCCGCCTCGGGGCCGTACCCGTGGTTGAGGCGCAGCGCGCCCGCGGCGGCGAGGAGCGGCAGCAGCAACGGCAGCGACAGCCATCCGGCGGAGGGCAGGGACCGCCACGGGACCGCCGTCTCCCGCGGCGCCCCCGTCCCGGCGAGGAACAGGCCCAGGCAGACCAGCATGAGCCCGGCCAGCAGCGGCCCGGCCCGCAGCGGCGTCCCCGGGTCCGAGCCGGGGCCGAACACCGCGCCGAGCACGGCTCCGTCGGCCAGCGGCACGAGCAGGGTGACCGCGAGGCCGGACACCATGAGCACGATCAGCGACGCGGCCGGCACGTACAGCGGGAACGCCGCCACCCGGTGGCCCGGCACCCGCAACGCGCGCAGCAGCAGGCACCCGGGCACGGCCAGCAGGAGCGGCACGAGCAGCAGCTGGGCCGCCCAGAGGTGGCGCACCTGGGCCAGGCCGACGATCAGGACGAGGGCCGCGCCGTACAGCACCATCCGCCTGTCCTGCTCGCGGACGGTCACGTGCTCTGCCCTCCACCCCGGCCGGCCCTGTCCCCGGCGAACATGCGGCGGAAGGCCCACAGACCGTGCAGGAAGCCGACATTCTCGCACGCTTCCTGGGCGAGCCGGAGGTACGGGTCGGCGAGCGCCTCGATCCTGCCCGCCGGCGCGTGCCGCGGCCCCGCCGGGTAGAGCGGCAGCGGCAGCAGCACCGCCACCGCCGCGAGCACCGGCCACCGGACGGCCGCCACGGCCAGGCCCGCGACCAGCACCGGCCACGGGAACAGCGTCGGCCGCACCCCGGGCCACTTCAGGTACTGCATGGCGGCGCCCCGCCCGTAGGCGAGGCTGCGGCGCAACAGCCCGCGCGCCGTGGGCGTGTACCGGTGGCCGACCGGCGCGTCGGGGACGAAGACCAGCCGGCCCGGCCGGTCCCGCCGCAGCCTGCGGGACAGGTCCTCCTCCTCGGCCGCGTAACGGAACCTGGGGTCGAACCCGCCGGCGGCCAGCAGCCGCTCCCGCTCGAACGACATGTTGCCGCCGCTGAAGGCGTAGACGTCGCGCCTGCCGCGGGCCGGCCCGGCTGCCGTCCCCCACTGCCGTCTCAGGTACAACCACAGCCGGTACGGCAACGCCGCGCTGACGGTGAGCTCCAGCTCCAGCGGCTCGTGCCGGTTGTTGCGTTCGAGGAAGCGCGGCAGGTAACCGTCCCCCGTCACCGGGACGATCGGGCCGCCCACCCCGGCGACCCCCTCCTCCGCGTAGCCGTCGAGCAGCCGCTCGGCCCAGTGGGGGGACGGCTCGCAGTCGTCGTCGAGGAAGGCCACGACCTGCCCCTTCGCGGCCCGCAGGCCGGTGTCCCGGGCCGCCGCCGCGCCGCGGTTCTCCTCGTGGCGGACGACCGTGGCGCCGTGGTCGCGCGCGACGTCCCCGGTCGCGTCCTGGGATCCGTCGTCGACGACGATGACCTCCAGGACCGGGTGGGCCCGCAGCGCGTCGAGGGTGCGGCCGAGGCGGGCGGCGCCGTTGTAGGAGCAGATGACGACGGACAGGCTAGGGGGCATCGGGGCGGTTCCCGGGGGTGCGGGCCAGGGGGCCGCGGACGGCCTCGTACACGGCGATCGTCCGCGCCGCGACCGTGTCCAGGTCGGTGTCCGTCGTGCGCACGGCGCTCGTGTCGCGTGCCGGGGCCGGGCGCGTAAGGAGGTCGTCGATCGCCGCGGCCAGGCGGTCGGGGGCGCCGGGCGGGACCGCCCACGGGGAGCCCTCGAACAGCTCGGCCAGCCCGCCCACCGTGGTCGCGATCACCGGTACGCCGAAGGCGCGGGCCAGGTTGGCCACCCCGCTCTGCTCGGCGTCGCGGTAGGGCAGCACGACGGCCTCCGCCGCGGCGAACCAGGCCGCGATGTCGCCGTCCGGGACGTACCCGGTGAAGACCAGCCGGTCGCGCACCCCGTGCCGGCGCGCCAGGCGGCGAACCGTCGCCTCGTGCAGGTGGTCGCGGGCCTCGAACACGCGGAACGGGCCGTGCCGCCGCCGTACCGCGCCGGCGACCACGACCCGCACCCCGCCCAGCGCCGCGGGCGGCAGCGTCGCCAGCGCCCGCACCAGGTCGTCGAGCCCCTTGCTGACGTGGATGTGGCCGAAGGCCAGCAGCACGCGGTCCTCCCCCAGCCCGAAGCGGGCCCGCAGGACGGCGGCGGTGCCGGTCGCGGGCGGCGGGGGCGCGGAGAAGTGCGGGACCAGCGTGACCTCGGCGTCCAGCCCGAGGGCGTCGACGGTCTCGAGGGCGGCCCGCGTGTGCACGACGAGCCGGTCGCAGCCCCGTGCGAGACGGCGGTACAGCGCCCTGCCCGGCCCGCGCAGCAGCGCCGTGTCACGGGTGACCTCGTGCAGCGTGGCCACCACCGGGACACCCGAGGCGGCCGGCCGGCGGGCCACGGCCAGGCTGCGGGCGCCGAACGCGGGCACCGCGAACTGCACGTGCACCACGTCCGGCCGGAACCGGGCCACGGCCGCGCGCATCGACGCCCCTCCACCGTCGCCCAGCGTGCCGATGACCTCGTCGGGCGCGCCGGGATCGGGGCGGGCGGCGACCACGGCGATCTCGTGGCCGCGCTCGCGTACGGCGCGGGCGAGCACCTGCGTGTAGGCGCCGATGCCGTCGCGGGCCGGCGGGTACGGGCTGACGTAGAGGACCCTCACGGCAGCATCGCCTTCACCACGTGGGAGGCGATCGAGTCCAGGGCGTACTCGCCGACCCACGGCTCGGCCAAGGCGCCGTCCGGGGGCCCGGCCGCGGGCGTGTCGAGGGCGGCGGCCAGGGCCGTGGCGAACGCGTCCAGCGTGTGGTCGCAGACGATGCCGCGCCTGCTGCGCCGTACCAGGTGCTGGGCCAGGTTGTCCCTGGCGGAGGTGGTCACCACCGGCACCCCGCACGCGATCGCCTCCAGCACCGCGATGCCGAAGCCTTCCCTGGTGGACGGGAAGGCGAACACCCGCCCCGCCTTGACCAGCGAGTACACGTCCTTCTGCTCGCTGACGTCGTGCCGGAAGTCCACGGCGTGCGCGATGCCCAGCCGCTCGGCCTCCTCGCGCAGCGCGTCGCGTTCGGGGCCGTCGCCGATGATCCGGCAGGTGATCGCCCGGCCGCCCTCCCGCAGCCGGGCGATGGCGGCGAGCAGCAGGTCCAGGCCCTTGTGCCGCATCAGCCTGCTGACCACCACCAGGTCGGTGCGCTGCTCGTACGGCACGGCCTGGCCGACCCCGTCGAGGTCGACCCCGTTCGGCGCGATCGTGATCGGGGCCCGCTCGCCGAGCTCGGCCCGCAACCGCCGGGCCGTCTCCGGGGAGACGGCGATGATGCGGTCGGGCGCCCGCATCGCCAGCCGCTCGATCCACCACGCCGGCCGCCAGCCGGTGGGCATGCTGTAGCGCCAGTACTCCGGGCCCCACACCTCGTGCCAGGTGGCGATCAGCGGTTTGCGCCGCAGCGCGGCGACCAGACGCAGCGGTAACAGGTGCAGGAACGGGATCTGGTCGACGTTGAGCACGTCGAACCGGTGCCGCAGCAGCCGCAGGCAGGCCACCGCGAAGACCAGCGCCTGCCAGGTCGAGCGGACGCCGTTGCGGTACATCGGCAGCAGCGGCGAGATGGCGTGGAACGTGACGCCGCCCTCGGTGCGCACGCGGGGGCCCGGCCACCAGCGCATGGTGAACACGTGCACGTCGGCGTGCGCGGTGAGGTGCGCGTACAGCTCGTGGTAGCGGATCTCCCTGCCGCCGAAGCTGTACGGGTGGATCGCGTCGGTGACCAGCGCCACCACGGGCCGTCCGGGCACGCGCCTACCCCTCGTCGATGTTCGCGGAGCAGGTGGCGCGGAACGCGATGGCCTCGCCGCCTTCGAGCTGGACCCCCAGAGTGATCGGGCCGGGCTCGCACAGCGCCTTCGTGGGCGGCGTGATGGTCACCGGCTGGCCGTCGGCCAGGGTCACGCGGCCGCCGGCGACGGTACGGGTCCTGCCGGCCTCGGACAGGCGGACGGACCAGGCGTACTCGTGCTGCCGCCCGGTGACGTTGCGGATGGTGAAGGAGGGCGGGGCCAGGTACGACGTGGCGGGCACCCGTTCCGGCAGCGCCTGGGGGTCGGCGAACGCCAGCTCGGTGTATCCGGCGGGCGCGCCGGCCAGCCCGGCCGCGAGCAGCAGGTGGCGCCCCTGCTCGGTCTGCGCGCCGAGCACGGCCACGACGACCGCGCCGAGGAGGGCGGCTGTCGTAACAGAAGTGGAACGGGGAAATAATCGCGTCATTTACGGCGTGACTTCACCACGATGCTGATGGGACGGTTGATCCTATTGTCCCAGGAGCGGCTGGTGCCCCAATTTGATGGCTACGGCGGCACAAACGTTATTTAGGAGCGTTCCAATCGGATATTTGATCGGACTTCGCGCTAAAAGGGGAGAACTCAGCGCTGGCGGTACACCCGGACCCAGTCCACGACCATCCGCGCGGGGAAGTGCGTCCTGCTGCTCGGATCTCCCACCCAGGTGCCGCCCACCTGCAGGTTGAGGATCAGGTAGAAGGGCTTGTCGAACGGCCAGCCGGGATGGCGCGGATACTGCGCGTACGGCTTGCCGTCCACCCACCAGGTGATGCTCTGCGGCGTCCAGTCGACGCCGTACACGTGGAAACCGGCGTCCAGGCGCTCCGGCAGCGTGATCTGGCCGCCGCCCTTGCGGCCCCTCGAATGGGTGTAGGCCCGGACGAGATGGGTCTCGTGGCCGCGGTTCTCCATGATGTCGATCTCGCCGTACGTCGCGGAGCCGGAGCTGCCCGCGTCGGTGCGCTTGAGCCAGAACGCCGGCCACAGCCCCTTGCCCAGCGGCAGCTTGATCCGCGCGCTGAACCGCCCGTACGCCTGGTCGAACGTGCTCCTGGTCTCCAGCCGGGCGGAGCTGTAGTCGCACGGGCCGTACCAGCAGGCCGTGCCGTCCGCGGCCCGCGTCCGCTCGGCGGAGATGACCAGGTGGCCGGAGCCGTCACGCACCGCGTTGGCCGGGGTGTAGTAGTGCAGCGCCTTGCGGTTCGACCAGCTCGTGCCGGACAGGGCGGTCCACTTGGCGGGGCGGCCCCGCCCGTTGAACTCGTCGGACCAGCTCAGCTTCCAGGACGCCTCGGGCAGCGCCAGGGGCGGGGGCTCGACGGACTGCGCGGGCGGTGGCGTCGCCTCGCCGTTCCCGGCCACGTCAGCGGGTGTCTCGCCGATCGTGCGCACCCCTGCCGCGCTGGCCGCGACCACGGCGACGCAGATCGCCGCGGCGAGGATCCAGGTGCGGGAACGGGCCGGGCCGTCAGCCGCCGTCATCGGGCCGGCTCGCGCTCGGACTTCGTTTCGTCGCGCTTCCCATAAATAATGACTTCCGGCGAGGGGCTCCGTCCTGGCCGGGAGAATATCAAAGGGAGAGGCTGCGGTGACCGGAGGTGGTTGGAGGAGCGAGACGGGCGATCCGGACGGAACGCCCGAGCAGGAATATGAACGGCCGAATTCGCAGCCGCCGTCGTCACCGCTCGACGAACGGCTCTCCCAGCCGTCATCACCGCTCAGCGAATGGCCTTCGCTGCCCTCCGCACCGCTCGACGAGCGGCTCTCCCGCCCTTCGGCACCGGTGGACGAGCGGCTCTCCCGCCCGTCCGCACCGGTGGACGAGCGGCTCTCCCAGCCCTGGGCGCCGCTCGACGAGCGGCCTTCCCAGCCCTCGGCGCCGCTGTCCCGGCCGTCGATGCCGTCCGTGCCGCCGACCACCGAGCTGACCGACCCCGACGTCGGCTACCCGGCGACCGACCCGACGGCCCCCGGCCGGCACAAGCGCTTCCGCTCGCTGCTGATCGGCGGCGCCTCCGTCGCGTTCGCGGTCATCGTGGCCGGCGGCGTGCTGGTGGCCTCCCGCCAGGGCGACGAGCCGGCGGCGGAGCTGGCGGGCAACCTGTTCGCGGCAAGATCGGCGAGCAGCGCCGACGGCCGGCAGCTGGAGCTCAACGGCGTCGCCGCCACGGGCGCGACCGTGGTGGTCGCGGGCGGCGAGGACGCCGACTCCGGCTACCGCACCGAGTTCTTCCTGTCCAGGGACTCGGGCCGCACCTTCGCCCGCGCCCAGGTGCGGACCGCGAAGGGCGAGCCGCCCGTCGCGGGCGAGGTCCCGCGCCACCTCGCGGCCGGCCCCGGCGGCTGGGTCGCGCTCGGCGACCGCGTCGGCGGCACCGTCGTCTGGACGAGCCCCGACGGCGCGGCCTGGACCCGCCAGCCCGACGCCACCGCCAGCCTCGCCTTCGGCCCCCGCGACCGGGTCGCCGACGTCGCGTGGACCGGCGACGGCTTCACCGCCGTGGGCCAGACCTCCGACAAGGGCGACTTCACCGACGCCGCCCCGGTGGTGTGGCTGTCCGGCGACGGCCGGAGCTGGGAGCGCCGGGCCGGCTGGCGGCTCCACCCGCCGACCGGCGGCACCCTGGCCCTCACGCACGTGGCGAGCGTCAAGGACGCCATCGTGGTGCGCGGCGAGAGCTCCGCCAAGCCGTACGACATCACCTGGCGCTCGACCGACGCCGGCGAGACCTGGCAGGCGTTCGCCGTCCCCGGCACGTCCGGCGAGCCCGAGCTGGCCTTCGCCGCGACCGCGACGACCATGCTCGCGGTGCGCCAGGACGGCTCCCACGCCACCACCTACACCTCGCCCGACGGCGTGCGCTGGACGACGGCGGCGAAGATCGAGGTGCCGGGATTCCGCCGGCTGTTACGGCTGACCGCCACGGCGCAGGCCGCGGTCGCCGCGATCGAGACCGACAGCGGGGTCCGGCTGGTCCGCACCGCTGACGGCCGTTCCTGGCAGCCCGCGGGTGCGACGGCCGAGGGCGCCGAGGTGCGCGACGCCGCCGCGGCCGGGGACAACACCGTCGCGGTGGGCGCCGACGCGGCCCACGGCGGCGCGGGAGCCCTGCTCGCGGTGCGTGACAAGGCCGGCAAGGACGTCCCCACCGGCATCCCCGGCACCACCGGGAGCGGCAAGGTCGTGGACGCGCTCGGCGCGGCCGACGGCCGGGTGATCGCGGTCGGCGGCGCCAGTGGCGAGGCCGCCGTGTGGACCTCCGCCGACGGAGCCACCTGGCAGCACGTCCAGGACAAGGACAAGGCCCTGACCGGCCAGGGCCGGCAGCGGCTGACCGGCGTCGCGCCGGGCTTCGCGGGCTGGCTGGCGGTCGGGACGAGCGGCGGGACACCCGGCCGCCCCCTGGTGGTCACCTCGGCCGACGGCGAGAGCTGGCGGCGGGCCGACGGCGCGGCGCCGTTCCAGCCCTCCGGCACGAACCCGCTGATCGCCCGCGGCACCGCCGCCGGCCCCGACGGCTACGTGATCGTGGGCGAGGACGGGTTCGGCGCCGCCACCTGGTGGTCACCGGACCTCAGGACCTGGGAGCGCGGCCGTCCGGCGGGCGAGGACAACCTCGTCGGCACGCAGGCCACCAGGCGCTGGATGAACTCCGTGACCAGCGGCATGTTCGGCTTCGTCGCCGCCGGCGGCGTGACCGACCCCAACGCCTACGGCGGCGTCTTCGTCCGCCGCCCCACCGTGTGGCTCTCGCCCGACGGCCGCAAGTGGTCGCTGGTGCGCCTGCCGATCCCGGCCGGCGTCAACGAGGGCTGGTTGCCCCACATCGCCTCCTACGACGACGTCCTGGTGACCGCCGGCACGGCCGTCACCGGCAACGGCACGGGCACGGCCGCGTTCGGGTACGCCTCGCTCGACGGCGGCCGGAGCTGGCAGCCGATCACGCTGCCCGTGGTGGCGGGCGAGCAGTCCAGCGTCACGGCCGTGGCCGCGACCCCGCGGGGTTTCGTCGTGGCCGGCACCGTGGGCAGGCCCGGCGACGTGGTCATCTGGACGTCCGCGGACGGCCGCTCGTGGAAGCCGGAGCAGCCGCGCGGCACCGGCATGTCAGGGCCCGGCGACCAGCGGCTGAGCGCGTTCACCACGGTGGACGGCGAGCTCGTCGGCGTGGGCTCGACGGCGACCGGCCACGGCGACGAGCCGACCGTGTGGCGGAGCCCGCTGCCCGCGTCCACGGAGGAGACCGGCGCCCCGTAGCCCGCTGCCCGCGTCCACGGAGGAGACCGGCGCCCCGTAGCCCGCTGCCCGCGTCCACGGAGGAGACCGGCGCCCCGTAGCCCGCTGCCCGCGTCCGCGGAGGTGACCGGCGCCCCGGAGCCCGTTCCCTAGCTCGTGCCCCAGAACCTGAGCGTGGCGTCACCGGCGACCCCGGTGACGGTGGCGCCGTCCCGGCTGAAGGCCACCGAGTAGACCCAGTCGGCGGGCCCGTCCAGCTCGCCGGTGCCGCGCCCGCTCGCCACCTCCCACAGCCGTACCTTGCGGTCGTAGCCGCCGCTGGCCAGCGTCCTGCCGTCCGGGCTGAAGGCGACGGCGGTGGCCCAGCCCCGGTGACCGGCGAGCACGGTGCGCTCCTTGCGGGTGGCGACGTCCCACAGCCGGACGGTGCGGTCGGCGCTCGCGCTCGCCAGCGTCTTCCCGTCCGGGCTGAAGGCCACCGAGAAGACCCAGTAGCGGTGGCCGGAGAGCACCGCGGTGGCCTCGCCGGCCGCCGGGTGCCAGAGCCGGACGGTCCGGTCGTGGCTGGCCGTGGCGATCGTGGCGCCGTCCGGGCTGAACGCCACCGAGTCCACCCAGTCGGTGTGGCCGTTGAGTATCGCGGTGCCGTCGCCGGTCTCGGCGTTCCACAACCGCACGGTCCGGTCGCGGCTGGCGCTGGCCACGGTCCTGCCGTCCGGGCTGAACGCCACCGACCCGACCCCTCCGGTGTGGCCGGTGAGCGTGCCCTTGCCGCGCCCCGAGGGCAGGCTCCACAGCCGTACGGTCCCGTCGTCGCTGCCGGTCGCGAGCGTCCTGCCGTCGGGGCTGAACGCCACCGCGTGCACGCCCTTGGTGTGGCCGTCGAGCGAGGCGGTGACGCGGCGGCCGGCGGCGTCCCACACCTGCACGGCGCCGTCGGCCCCACCGGTCGCGAACGTCTTCCCGTCCGGGCTGTAGGCGACGGCGTAGGCGGGGTCCGGGTCGAGGGTCCTGGTCACCTCCGGCGAGATCACCGGCGTCGTGGGCCCCGGGACGACGGCGGGCCTGATCACGGCCACAGGCGTCACCGGCCTGCCCAGCGCGATGTAGGCGACCGTGGCGGCGGCTCCGACGGCCACCAGCCCGAGTGACGCGGTGATCAGGGTGCGCCGCGACCTGAGCCCGGTGCGGGCGGGCGGCCCCACCAGCGACTCCGTCGCCGACACGGGCCCGGAGCCGGACAGCGGCGCCCCGCCGGAGGTGAGGGCCGGGCCGGAGGAGAGCGAGGCGGGGCCGGACCGCGCGGACGAGCCCGGCAAGGAGGACGAGCCTGACAGCGAGGACCAGCCGGGCAGCGAGGGTGACGCCGCGAGCGACGGCGACCCCGTCCTGGACGCGGCGCCCTCGCCGCCGCCCGCCCGCGGCGGCGTCCCGAGCGGGAAGAGCGACTCCTGGCCCGGCGCCTCCCCCGCGGGATCGGGCACGCCGTGGCCGAGCAGGTGGAACAGCACGTCGGTCGCCGACGGCCGGGCGGCCGGATTCTTGTCCAGGCAGGCCACCACCAGCGACCGCACCGGCTCGGTGAGCCCGGTGAGATCCGGCTCCTCGTTGAGTATGCGCTGGAAGAGCGCCGGGATGCTGTCGGACCCGAACGGCGGCCGCCCGCCGGCCGCGTAGGCCATGGTCGCGGCCCAGCTGAACATGTCCGACGCCCCGGTCACCACCCCGGCGCTGAACTGCTCCGGCGCCATGTAGGCGGGTGTCCCGAGGATCTCGCTGCTCTCGGCGACCGTGGAGTCCAGGGCGCGCGCCAGCCCGAAGTCGATCACCCTGGGCCCGTCGGGGCCGCAGACGACGTTGCTGGGCTTGAAGTCGCGGTGCACGATGCCGGCCTGGTGGATGGCGACCAGCGCGGTCACGGTGGCGACGGCCAGCCGCTCCAGCGCGTCGGGGTCGCGCACCCCCTGCGTGGCGATGAGCCGGCTCAGCGAGATGCCCTCGACGTACTGGCTGACCACGTACGGCTGGTCGCCGCTGGTGTCGGCGTCCAGCACGCGGGCCGTGCAGAACTGCCGCACCTTCCGGGTCGCGGCGATCTCCTGGAGGAAGCGCTCGCGGGCCTGCGGCTCCTCCGACAGCCGGGCGTGCAGCACCTTGATCGCGACGACCTGGCCCTCGGGCGACTCCCCGACGTACACGGTGCCCTGGCCGCCGGCGCCCAGATAGCCCGTGAGCCGGTAGGGACCTACGTGGCGCGGGTCGGCCGGCCGCAGAGGACTGAAACTGGGCACACGTACCTTCCCCACGAAGGATGTCCAGCAGAACGATGGCTTACGGACGCTTACGCACGAAATGCAGTGCTAAGAGCCTACTCTCCTGGACGCACATCCGGCGTGGACGAGGGCCGGGGCCCGCTCAGGAAGGGGCGGGGACGGCGGGCCGTGCGTTCGTCCAGCCGACCTCGACCAGGATCTCGTTGTAGGACTTCGCCCCGAACGCCTTGCCGCCGACCGCGACCGCCCGGCCCTGCGACAGCAGCACCATCCTGCCGGTGTCGACGATCAGGGTCTGCTTGACCGTGGACGCCTTCTTCCCGGTGCCGCTGGAGCTCTCGATCACGACGGCGGCGCCGGCTCTGCCGAGGGTGTCCTTCGCGTCGCCGCCGGCGCGGACGCCCGGCAGGGTCAGCAGGGCCTGGTATGCCCCCGCGCGGACCTCCTTCGGCGCGGGCAGCGCGTGCAGGAGCTGGGGCAGGCTCGAGGAGAGCCAGTGCGTCATGGACTCGGCGGTGATCCCGAAGACCTGGCCGGCCTTGGTGACCCAGTCCTTCAGCCGGTCCGGGTCGGCGGGCAGGCGCTGCACCTCGTCGTACGTCAGCCACTGCCCCGCGAACTGGAACTGGTCGCGTTCCGTGCGCACCGGGCTCACGTGGCCCCTGGACGGCTCCGCGGACAGCTTCACGACCTTGCCGTCGATCGACCTGCTCCACTTGGCGGGGGAGCCGTCACGCTGCCACGCCTTCTTGTCGGCCTCGGTCGCCGGCTGCGCGCCCAGCTCGCGGAACCCGTACCACTGCTTGCCGTCGGGCGCGCTCCACAGCTCGGAGACGCGCCGCTGGAGCAGCTCGTAGGGGTCGGACTTGGTGCCGAAGCGCCAGGGATGGGCGATGGTGGTCACGGCCCTGGTGTGCCAGTAGGCCCCCTCCGGGGGAGCCGCCGCGGCGGCGGGCGGCGCGCCCAGGGCGGTGGCCGCCACGGCCAGACCGGCGCCGAGAGTGATCAGCTTGTTCACTGGTTTCCGAGTCACGACCATCCATACGCTCGGGCCGCCCCGAGGGTTGCCCGGAGGGTTGCCCGTGAATTGCCCGTGAATTGCCCGGCACGGGCGGGCAACGGTCGGTGGAGTGCCGGGCGTATTAGGAGGCGTGAAATCGGACAGACAGCCGTGAGCGGCGTGGAGCACGACTTCGGCGCCTTCGTGGCCGCGCGTGCCACGAGCCTGCTGCGCGTCGCCTATCTCGCCTGTGGCGACGAGACGGAGGCGGAGGACCTGCTGCAGACGGCGCTGGAGCGTACCTACAGGAAGTGGGACCGGGTCCGCCACGACAACCCGGAGCCCTACGTGCGCCGCGTCATCGTCAACGCGGCCATCAGCCGGGCCCGCCGCCGTGCCGTGCTCAGCATCGTGCCCATGCACAGCCCGCCGGAGCGGCCGGCCAGGGCGAACGACCCCGACCTGGTCCACGTGCTCATGGACGCGCTGCGCGCGCTGCCGCCCCGGCAGCGGGCGGTGGTCGTCCTGCGGTACTGGGAGGACCTGAGCGAGACGCAGACGGCCGAGGTGCTCGGCTGCTCGGTCGGCACGGTCAAGAGCCAGGCGTCGAAGGCCATGGCCAAGCTCCGTTCGGCGCTCGGCCGCGACACAGTGGAAGGAGTGATCAGGAATGCCCACGCTTGAGGACGAGGTCCGCCGGCTCATGACGGACGAGACCGCCCGGCTGCGCGCCGCGCCGGACCTGCTGGAGCGGGTGATCCGCGGCAACCGGGACAGAAGGCGCAGGATCAGGACGGCGGCGGTGACCGCCTCCGTGATCGCGTCCGTGGCCGTCGTGGCCACGCCCGTCGTCTACCTGACCGCCGGCTCGACGGCCCCGGCCGGCGAACGGGCCACGACCTCCGCGGTGCCGGAGCCGCCCGCCATCGACGACACCCCGCCCGTGCGGACCGAGCCCGCGGACCTCGGGGACCTCGGCGACGGCAGGGAGTTCGGCCACGTCAGGGTGGGGTACCTGCCCGAGCGCCTGCGGTGGGGCAACTGGTCGGTGGACCACGGCGACAGCTACACCACCTCGTGGAACTACAAGGGCGACGACGAGGGCACCTACCGCGTACAGATCTTCATGTACGAGAACGCCGCCGTCCAGGAGCTCGAGGACCGGCTCCGGATCCATCGCGACGAGGGCGAGGGCGAGGACGTGACCGTCGGCGACCGGAGCGGCTACCTGGTCGTGACGAACGTCGGCGAGGACGGCATGGCGGGCACCCCGACCCTCTTCCTCAAGATGGGCGACGCGCAGTGGGCCGAGATCATGTTCAGCCCCGTGTACGCCAAGGAGTTCGCCGGCCCCGACGCCGTCACCGCCGAGCTGCGGAAGATCGCCGAAGGGCTCACCTCCACCCTGTGACCGGCCGTCACAGCGGACGGAGCACGTCCCCCACCACGGCCAGCGACAGGGTCTTGTAGCCCACCGAGTCGAACAGCACGGTGATCCGGTCGTGCTCGCGGCTCATGACCGTCCCCTGCCCCCACAACTTGTGCGTCACCTTCGCCTGCACCGGGAACTCGCCGCGGTCCCGCGCGGGCGGCGGCGGCTCGGGCGCGTCGCCGTTCTCGCACGTGTCGCACGCGCCGCACGAGGCGGCGGCGTACGGCTCGCCGAAGTAGGCGAGCAGGAACCGGCGGCGGCAGCCCCTGGTCTCCGCGTAGCCGCGCATCATGTCGATGCGGGAGTCGTCGACGCGGCGGCGCGTCTCGTCCAGCTCGGCCGCCCGCGCGGCGGCCCGCTCCGGCTCCGGCCCGCCCGGGGCGTAGCGCAGGTCGCCGGTGCCGGTCACGGTGAGCGCGCCCGCGCGTTCCAGCAGGTTGACCAGCCTGGACAGGTGTGAGGTGCTGAGCTTGAGCAGCTCGGCCAGCTCGCCGGCGGGCACGGTGCCGGCGTGCTCGCGCACGAGCGTCGCCACGCGCAGCAGCGCCTCGGCGTCGGCCCGGCCGCCGGTGAAGAAGCGGCGCAGGCCCAGGTCCTCCTGCCGGTAGAACAGCACGGCCGAGGCCGGCTGGCCGTCCCGGCCCGCCCTGCCGATCTCCTGGTAGTACGCGTCGGGCGACTCGGGCGGCGCGGCGTGCAGCACGTAGCGCACGTCCGGCCGGTCGATGCCCATGCCGAACGCCGACGTGGCCACGACGGTGTCCACCTCCCCAGCGGTGAACAGCTCGTGCACGCGGGTGCGCGCCGCGCCGCGCATGCCCGCGTGGTACGGCTCGGCCCGGCGTCCCCTGCCGGCCAGCTCCGCTGCGTACTCCTCGGCGGCCTTGCGGGTGGCGACGTAGACGAGGCCGAGCCCTTCGCGGGAGGCGGCGTACTCGACCAGGGCCCGCCTCTTGTCCTCCTCGCGGGCGAAGCGGCGGACCTCCAGGGAGAGATTCGGGCGGTCGAAGCCCCTGACGAGGGTCGCCGGCCGGGTCAGGCCGAGCGAGCGGACGATCTCCTCGCGGACGTTCGGCGCGGCGGTGGCGGTCAGCGCCACCACCGGCGGATGCCCCAGGCGCTCGATGACCTTGCCGAGCCGCAGGTAGTCGGGGCGGAAGTCGTGCCCCCACGACGAGACGCAGTGGGCCTCGTCGATCGCGATCAGGGACGGACGCACCTGCGCGAGCCGCTCGACGACGTCGGGCTTGGCGAGCTGCTCCGGCGACAGGAACACGAACGCCGCGTCCCCGGCCGTCACCTTCTCCAGCCCGGCCTCCACGGAGGACGTCGAGTTCACCGCCACGGCGCCGCCCGCGTCGGCCCTGAGCAGGCCGGCCACCTGGTCACGCTGGAGCGCGATCAGCGGCGAGACGACGATCGCGGGCCCGTCGAGCAGCAGCGCGGGGACCTGGTAGACCGCCGACTTGCCGCCGCCGGTCGGCATGACCAGCAGCACGTCCCTGCCGCGGAGCAGGTGCTCCATCGCCTCCTGCTGGCCCGGCCGCAGCGTCTGCCAGCCGAAGCGCTCCCGGGCCGTGGCCCGCAGCCTCCGCCCGTGCCGCCCGAACCGGCCTCGCAACCTCGTCCATAAACCCATGCCGCCCATCCTTCACTCCCGGTGGGGCGGCCAGTACCCGCATACCTCCGGTCCATGTCCCGATCCGGCTCCGCGTGCGTCCGGCTCCGGTCCGCGCCCGCCACCCGCGCCGCCGGTCACCCGGCCCCGGCCAGGGCCGCGAGGCTGCGGGCCAGCCGGGCGGCGGCCTCCCGCAGCTCCGGCGGATCCAGGATCTCCGCCTCGAAGCCCATCCGCGCCACGTGCATGGCGATCCATCCCAGGTCGTCTCCCCCGGAGACCAGGACGCACCACCCGTCGCGGTCGTCCTCCACCCGCCCCACCTGCGGCGGCACCAGCTCCCGCACCTGCTCGGGGCGGGCGCGCAGCCGCACGCGGGCGAGATACCGGTACGGCGCCTCGGTCACGCCCCGCTGGACGAAGGCCACCGGGTCGGGATGCTCCCTGGGCCGGAAGCGCCAGGTCGTCGCCCCCACCTCGCGCATGCGGTCGAGCCGGAAGGTGCGCCAGTCGTCGCGATCGACGTCGTAGGCCATCAGGTACCACCGCCGGCTGGTGGCGACCATCCGCACCGGCTCGACCGTCCGCTCGCGCTCCTCCCCGCCGCGCACCGAGGCGTACAGGAACCGCACCCGCACGGCGTCGCGGCACGCCCGCGCCAGCGTCACCAGCAGCTCGGCGTCGATCTCGACGCCTGACCCGACCAGGGTGTCGGTGGCGCCGTGCACCGCCCGCACCTCGGCGCGCAGCCGGGGCGGCATCACCTGGTCGAGCTTTGTCAGCGCGCGCAGCGCCGCCTCGCCCGCCCCGGCCACCGTGCCGCCGGACGCCAGCCGCAGCGACACCGCCGTCGCGATCGCCTCCTCGTCGTCGAGGAGCAGCGGCGGCAGCCGGGTGCCGGCGCCGAGCTGGTAGCCGCCCCCGACGCCCGCCGTCGCGTGCACGGGGTAGCCGAGCGCGCGCAGGCGCTCCACGTCGCGGCGCACCGAGCGGTCGGTGACTCCGAGCTCGTCGGCGAGCTCGGTGGCGGTCCAGGACAGCCGGCGCTGCAGCAGCGAGAGCAGGCGCAGGACCCGTTCGGTCGTCCCCTCGGCGGTCATGCGCTCATCGTTCCACAGAACACGGACCGTTCCTGTCCGCTATTCACTCCATGCTGGACCCATGACCTGGAACTCCCTGCTCCGCGAGCAGATCGACTGGCACTGGGCCCACCAGCTACGCAAGCGGCTCGACGGGCTCACCGACGACGAGTACTTCTGGGAGCCGGCCCCCGGTTGCTGGAACGTGCGGCCGCGCGGCACCGGCGTCGCGCCCGTACAGGGCGGGACCGGCGCGATGACCATCGACTTCGCCGTGCCGCCGCCCGACCCGGCGCCGTTCACGACGATCTCCTGGCGGCTCGGGCACGTGATCGTCGGCGTGCTCGCGATGCGCAACGCCTCCCACTTCGGCCGCGAGCACACCGACTACCACTCGTTCGAGTACGCCGCCACGGCGGCCGAGGCGCTGGCCCAGCTCGACACGGAGTACGCCGCGTGGCTGGCCGGGGTCGAGTCGCTCGGCGAGGACGGCCTGGCCCGCCCCTGCGGCGAGGCGGAGGGACCGTACGCCGAGCACCCGATGTCGGCGCTGGTGCTGCACATCAACCGCGAGCTGATCCACCACCTGTCCGAGGTGTGCCTGCTGCGCGACCTCTACCTGCACACCCGGCGGGAGGCGAGCTGAGATGGCCCGCGAGGTTCAGATCACCTTCGACTGCGCCGACCCCGCCAAGCTGGCCGCGTTCTGGGCCGAGGCGCTCGGCTACCGGCTGGACGACCCGCCCCCGGGCTTCGAGTCGTGGGAGCAGGCCCTGGAGGCGATGGGCGTGCCGCCCGAGCGCCGCAACGACGCCTCGGCGGTGATCGACCCGGAGCGCGCGGGGCCGCGGCTGTTCTTCCAGCGGGTGCCCGAAGGCAAGCAGGTCAAGAACCGCGTGCACCTCGACGTGCGGGCCGCTCCTGGCCTCGGTGGCGAGGCGCGGATGGCGGCCCTGGAGGCGGAGGCGGAGCGGCTCGTCGGCCACGGCGCGAGCGTGCTCCATCGCCAGGAGCCCGCTCCTCCGCTCGGGGCCGGTCACATCATCATGGCCGACCCCGAGGGCAACGAGTTCTGTCTCGACTGATCAGTGCCTGGCCTGCTCCTCGACGGCCTTGAACACGGCGTCGGCGATCGAGCGCGGATCGACGCCGAAGTGCCTGCGTACGGACTCGCGGGTGCCGGACAGCCCGAACCCGTCGGTGCCCAGCGAGGTCCACGGCTGGTCGATCCACGGGCGGATCTGGTCGGGGACGGCGCGCATCCAGTCGCTGACCGCGATCACCGGCCCCTGCGCCCCGGCCAGGGCCTGCCGGAGGTACGGCACGCCGGAGGAGGTCATGGCGTCGCGCCGCAGCTCGCTCCACGAGGTGACCGACCAGACGTCCACGCCCAGCCCGTAGTCCTCCTGCAGCAGCCGCTGCGCCGCCAGCGCCCAGTGGACGGCGGTGCCGCTGGCCAGCAGGTGCGCCTGGCCGCCGCCCTCCGCGTAGCGGTAGATGCCGCGCAGGATGCCCTCCTCGACGCCCTCCGGCATGGCGGGCTGGGGCATCGGCTCGTTGTAGACGGTCAGGTAGTAGAACACGTCCTCGGGGGACGGGCCGTACATGCGCCTGAGACCGTCGTGGACGATCGTGCCCACCTCGTACGCGAAGGCGGGGTCGTAGGCGAGGCAGGCCGGGTTGGCCGAGGCCAGGAGCTGGGAGTGCCCGTCGGCGTGCTGGAGCCCCTCGCCGGTCATCGTGGTGCGGCCCGCGGTGGCCCCGACGAGGAAGCCGCGGCCGAGCTGGTCCGCCAGCGCCCACATCTGGTCGCCGGTCCGCTGGAAGCCGAACATCGCGTAGAAGATGTAGAGCGGGATCATGGGCTCGCCGTGCGTGGCGTAGCTGGACGCGGCGGCGGCGAAGGAGGCCATCGACCCGGCCTCCGTGATGCCCTCGATGAGGAGCTGCCCGTCGGTGGCCTCCTTGTAGGCCAGCAGCAGCTCCCTGTCCACGGCCTCGTAGCGCTGGCCCAGCGGGGAGTAGATCTTGGCCGTGGGGAACAGCGACTCCATGCCGAACGTCCTGGCCTCGTCCGGCACGATCGGCACCCACCTGCGCCCGGTCTCCGGCTCCTTCATCAGGTCCTTGACGAGCCGCACCAGCGCCATGGTCGTGGCCACCGGCTGGGCCGAGCCCTTCTCCAGCGCGCGGAACGCCCGCTCGCCCGGCTCGGGCAGCGGCCGGGGGACGAACGTGCGGCGCGGCACCGAGCCGCCCAGGGCGCGTCGCCGCTCGGCCGCGTAACGGGCCTCCGGGGAGTCGGGCCCCGGGTGCGCGTACGGCGGCAGCTCGCCCTCCAGCGCCTCGTCCGGCACCGGCAGCCGGAGCCGGTCGCGCAGGACCCGGAACTCGTCCTGGGTGAGCTTCTTCATCTGGTGGTTGGCGTTGCGCGCCTCGATGCCCGAGCCGAGCATCCAGCCCTTGACGGTCTGCACGAGGACGACGGTGGGCGCGCCCCGGTTGGCGAGCGCCCGCTGGTAGGCGGCGTACACCTTGCGCGGCTCGTGGCCCGCCCGCGACCCGCCCACGATGCGCCGCAGCTCCTCGTCCGGGTACGGCACGTCCAGCCCCTGGAACAGGTGCTCCCTGATGTAGCCGCCGGTCGAGGCGGCGAACGTCTGGAACTGCCCGTCGGGCACCTGTCCCAGCCGCGTCACCAGCTCGTCCGAGCCGAGCAGGCCGTCCCAGTCGTGGCCCCACAGCGCCTTGACCACGTGCCAGCCCGCGCCCCTGAAGACGCCCTCCAGCTCCTGGACGATGCTCGTGTTGCCGCGCACCGGCCCGTCGAGCCGCTGGAGATTGCAGTTGACCACGAAGGTGAGGTTGTCGAGCCCCTCGCGGGCGGCCAGGGTGAGCGCGGCGGTGGACTCGGGCTCGTCCATCTCGCCGTCGCCGAGGAAGGCCCACACGTGGCTGCGCGAGGTGTCCTTGATGCCGCGATCGTGCAGGTAGCGGTTGAACCGCGCCTGGTAGACCGCGTTGAGCGGGCCCAGCCCCATGGACACCGTGGGGAACTGCCAGAAGTCCGGCATGGAGCGCGGATGCGGGTACGACGGCAGCCCGCCCTCGGGCTCGCGTCTGAACAGGTCGAGCTGCGCCTCGCTCAGCCTGCCCTCCAGGAAGGCGCGGGCGTAGATGCCCGGCGAGGCGTGACCCTGGAAGTAGATCTGGTCGTGCTCGCCGCTGAAGAAGTGGTTGAAACCGACCTCGTACAGCCAGGCGGCCGAGGCGTAGGTGGCCAGGTGACCGCCGAGGCCGTGCTTGCTGCCCCGGGTGATCATGACGGCCGCGTTCCAGCGGTCGTAGGCCGAGATGCGCTCCTCCAGCGCGAGGTCACCCGGGTAGGGAGGCTCCTCGGCCGTCGGAACCGTGTTGATGGGGCGGCTGCTCGTGGCGAGCCTCCTCAACAGGTAGTCGGCCCGTTCGGGGCCGGCCGCCCGCCGCACCGCCTCCAGCGACTCGAGCCACTCGGCGGTCTCCTGCGGATCCAGGTCTTTCTCCATGCTTCCATTAAACACCCTATGATCGATCATCCGATGTTCTGTAGTCTGGGGAAATGAAACCCGTCGTGCGTTCGCCGCTTCGCGACCAGATCCGCCAGACCCTGCTCGACGGTCTGATCGGCGGCCGGTGGGGGCCGGGCGACCGCATCGTGGAGCGGCAGGTCGCGGCCGAGGCGGGCGTCAGCCAGGCTCCGGTGCGCGAGGCGCTGCGCGAGCTGGCGGCGCTGCGCCTGATCGAGTTCTCCCCCAACAAGGGCGCGCGGGTGCGCGAGCTCACGCAGGCGGATCTGCGCGAGGTCTACGTGGTGCGGGCGGGCCTGGAGGAGACGGCCGTACGCCTGCGCCGCCCGCCCGTGGCGGCCCTGCGCGGCCACCTGGAGCGCCTGCACGAGGCGGCCGGCGGCACCCTGGCCGACCAGGTGCGCCACGCCGTCGCCTTCCACCGCGAGATCGTCCGCGCCGCCGGGAACGAGGTGCTGCTGTCGGTGTGGGAGTCGCTGGGCATCGAGGTGTGGACGCACCTGTCGATCCGCCTGCTCAGGACGCACGCCCTGGAGAACGCCGCCGACCACGAGCCCTTGGTGGCGGCGTTCGAGCGGGACGACCCGCGGGCGGCGGTCATGCTGCGCGACCACGTGCTGGCCTATGCCGAGGCGCGGCACGAAAACGGCTGACCCCTACCCGGACCCGCCGCCAGGAGGAGCTCAGCTTGAGCAGCGCCTTCGCCCGTCAGCCCTCCATGGCGGTGACCGGCAGCTCCTGGCTCCACAGGAGGGTGTGGAAGCCGGGCGGATTCTCGGTCTCGATCACGCCGAGCGCGGTGGCGAGCACGGTCATCCCCTCCTTGAGCTCCTGCGGCCGGGGCCGGGGCGGCGCGACCCAGGAGGTCTCGGGAGCCGGGTCCGGGGGCACGCTGCGCGGCAGGACCGCGTCGGCGGCGCCGCGGACGAGCGCGGCGCCGTCCTTGCCGACCACGTAGTAGTAGTGCACGGTGCTGCCCTCGTGCTCCGGCGACGGTGTGTGCCTGCCGACGATCGTCACCTCGTCGTCCGAGACCAGGACCTTGATTATCTGAGACAGGGACATGGAATGGCTCTTTCAATCGCTCGATGACCGTGCCGCGAGCCAGTCGCGCACGTGCTCGGCCGACACGACGTTCCCCTTGCGTTCGTGCAGGGCCCTGCTCCTGCGGGCCTCGGTACAAGCCTGCTCGCGCGCGCCCGAGGCGTACAGGACCACTGCGAGGTCGAACAGGGCGTCCGCGATGATGGGCGACAGGTCCGTGCGCTGGGCCAGCCGTACGGCGTCGCGGGCCATGTCCACGGCCCCGGCGTGGCCGCGGGCGGCCAGGACGCCGGCCTGGACCCCGCGCCACATGACCTGCGTGGGCACGTCCTCGTCGCCGGCGTTGCGGGCGCTGACCTGGCACGCGTGCTCGGCCTCCGCGTCGCGGCCCCGCAGGTGCAGCGCGCGGGCCAGCATCGCCGCCGTGGTCGCCAGCAGCGTGCGCTCACCGAGCTCCGACAGCCGCTCGTAGCCTTCCCGCAGCAGCGACTCGGCCTCCGCGGGCCGGCCGGCCAGCAGCTCGATCATGGCCTCGTGGTGGGAGACGGCCGACTGCAGCCGGCCGAGCTCGCCGAGGATCTCGTCGGCCCGGCGCAGGCTCTCGCGGGCCCGGCCGAACTCGCCGCGCATCGCCAGCAGCAGGCCGGCCGGATGCAGGATGACGGCCATCGCCGCCGGGCTGGCCGCGACCCGGGCGCGGCTGCGCTCGCACAGGTCGAGCGCCGTGGCCACCGGCATGGGGCCGAACGCCGCCGCCGACGCCCGCCAGCCGAGGATCTCGTACAGCTCCCGGTCGTCGCCCGCGAGCACGGCATGCCGCTCCGCGTGCCGCCACGACTCGTCCGCGGCGGCGGCCCGTCCCTCGGTCCAGTCGATGGAGGCCCGCAGGCACCACGCCCTGCACAGGCCGCGGTCGTCGCCGCGCAGCACGCGCAGGGCCCGGTCGGCCACCCGCCGCGCGTCGGCCAGGGCCCAGCCGGTGCCGGCCTGCAGGCGTAGGCGCTCCCGCTCGACCTCGGCGAGCGCCGCCACCCTCGGGTCGCCGAGCGAGCTCGCCTCCGCCAGCACCTCGTGCGCCTCCTCGAACCGGCCCGCCTCGTGCAGCGCCGCGCCCAGCCTGGGCAGCAGCGCCGCGCGCCCGGGGTCGCCGCGCGGCATGAGCGTGACCGCGCGGCGCCACAGCCCGGCGCCCGCCGCCACGTCCCCGCGCAGCAGCGCGGCGGGGGCGGCGGTGGCCAGGTGCGCGGCGGCCTCGGCGGCCAGCGTGCGCTCCCGCTCGCCCGACAGGCCCAGCTCGCCGCGCAGCCGCACGCACGCCTCCAGGTGGTGTCCGATCGCGGCCGGCTGCGCGCCGGGCTTGCCCGCCAGCCAGCCCGCGAGCCGCTCGTGCAGGTCGGCGCGGGTGCGCTTGGGCAGGCTGTCGTAGGCGACCTCGCCGATGAGGGCGTGGGAGAAGCGGAAGGCGTCCTCGTCGGCGAACTCCGGGGTGTCGGCCCTGACGAGGTTCTTGCGCAGGAGGGACATGAGGGCCGCGCGGGCGCCGTCCCGCACCAGCGCGGCGACCGCACCCCAGTGGAAGGTGGCGCCCTCCACGGAGGCGTACTGGAGCAGGGTTCGCTCGCCGGGGTCGAGGTGGTCGATGCGGGCGGCGAGCACCGCCTGGACGGTCATGGGCAGCGCGGCCGTGCCCGTCTCCTCTCGGGCCGCGACGAGCTGCTCCAGAAAGAACGGGTTGCCCTCCGCGACGCGCACGACGGCCTCGACCGCGCGCTGGTCGAGGGCGCCCTTCGCCGCGTTCTCCGCCAGCTTGTACGACTCCTGCTCCGACAGCGGCCCGAGCACCACCGCGTCCGGCCAGGAGGGGCGCCGCTCGCGCGACAGGCACAGCAGCAGGATGGGCGCGCCGGTGGAGCAGGCGACGAGGTAGTCGAGCAGGTCCAGCAGCTCGGGCGGCGCATGGTGGGCGTCGTCGATCACGACGATGAGCGGGCGCCGGCCGGCGGCGCGTTCGAGCAGCCTGCGCACGGCCCAGAACGTCTCGTCGGCCCGCAGGGGCCGCCCCGCCGCGCTCAGGATCCGGCTGCGCTCCTCCTCGGCCGCCTCGTCGTCGCCTCCCGCGGGATTCCGGCTCCGGCGGCTGCGCTGCTCGCGCCGGTCCCCCGCCGGCACCTGCCGGACGAGCTGCGACAGCTCCGCCCCCGTGCCGTACGAGGCGCAGCGCACGATCGCGACCGAGACCTCGACCGTGTCCTCCTCCAGCAGGCGGGCGGTCAGCCGGGACTTGCCGATGCCCGGCGGCCCGAGCACGGTCACCAGGCGGCAGGCCCGCCGCGCGACGGCCGCGTGCAGGGCCTGCCTGAGCTGGTGCAGCTCCTGGTGGCGGCCCACGAACGGGGCCGGCGACTCCCCCAGCGGCGGCTGGTCCGGCCGGAGGCCGCGCAGCAGCCACGCGGGCGCGCCGGCCACCGCGGCGTGCGGCTCCGTCGTGGCCAGCGTGCGGGTCAGGGCGCGGGCGCGGTCGCCGAGCAGGATGCCGCCGTCCGGGGCCGCCTGCTGGAGCAGGCTCGCGGCGTCGAACACGTGCCCGGTGGCCGGGGAGCCGTCCGGCACGTACGCCTCGCCCGACTCGACGCCGAGCCGTACCGGCAGGGTGACGCCGTGGTCGCGTCGCACGTCCGCCTGCCAGGCCCGGAGCGCGTCGCGCAGCTCGACGGCGGCGCGGACGGCCCGCGGCGCGTCGTCCTCGCGCACCTCGCGCAGCCCGAACACGCCCGTCATCGGCCGGCCCGGCGGTCGCTGCACGCTGCCGCCGTGCCGGGTGACCACGTCGGCGCAGGTGCGGGTGTGGGTGTCCAGCACGTGGTGGAGCAGCTCGGGGTCGAGGGCGGCGGTGCTGGCCGCGTTGGCCGCGAGGACGGTGACCAGCCGCCTGGTCCCCGCCGCCGGCTCGTCGGTTTCCCGTGAAACCATCGCAGGTCGCCCTGAATCCGGCGCAGGCACGGGCGGATGCTCGGCGTGGGGCTCCGCCAAGGCCGCCGGGCTCGGCGTGCGCGACTCCGGCAAGCCCGCCTGGGGTCCCGGGGCGAGCTCCGCCGCCTGGGGTCCCGGGGCGAGCTCCGCCGCCTGGGCGAGCACCTGGCGTTCCATCCGCCGCAGCTCAGGCCCGGGCTCCAGGCCGAGCTCCGCGGCCAGCAGGCGGCGGGTGTCGCGGTAGACGGCCAGCGCCTCGGCCTGCCGCCCCGACCGGTAGAGGGCGAGCATGAGCTGCGCCCGCGGCCGCTCCCTGTACGGATGCGCCGCCACCAGCTCCCGCAACGCAGGCACGAGCGCGGCCCCGCCCCCCAGGGCCAGCTCCGCCTCCATCAGCTCCTCGACCACGCCGATCCGCTGCTCGGTCAGCCGCTCGACCTCGCCGGCCGCCGAGGCCCGGAACGCCAGCCCGGCCAGCGCCTCACCCCGCCACAACGACAGCGCCCGGCGGAAGAGCTCCACCGCCCGCGCGGGATCCGCCGCCGTGCCCTGCCCGGCGAGCCGCTCGAAACGCTCGGCGTCGAGCGTGCCAGGAGGCGCCACGGCCAGGTAGCCGCCTCCTCGGGTGAGGATCGCGTCCCCGCCGAGGACGCGGCGCAGCCCGGAGACGTACCCCTGCACGACCTTGGGCGCGCTCGGCGGCGGCGACTCGCCCCACACCTCGTCCACCAGCCGCCCGGCCGACACCACCTGGTTGGCGTGCAGCAGCAGCACGCCGAGGATCACCTGTTGCTTGGCAGCGCCGAGGTCGAGCGCCCTGCCGTCCCGCAGCGCCTCCAGCGGGCCGAGAATGCGGAGCTCCATGCGTGTCTCCCTTTCGCGCGAGCGAACGAGCCACGGCCCCCGTACGCATACTGCCCCCGCCGCCCGGCGACTTCCAGGTATTTCCGCACAGACCGGATCTACCGGGGCTCGACCGGTACTGAACCCCGCTTGAGCACCATCGAGGCGCACCCTCCCGAAAGGACCGGACGCATGATGAGCGGGATCGACGACGCGGTGCTGCACGAGCTCGTCCCGGGGGTCTACGCCTGGGTCCAGCCGGACTGGACCTGGTGGGTCAACAACGCGGGCGCGGTCACCGGCTCCGGCGGCACCGTGGTGATCGACACCTGCGCCGGCGAGCGGCGCACCCGCCGCTTCCTGATGAAGCTGGCCACCCGCACGCACGGCGCGCCCGTCCGGGCGGCCGTCAACACCCACGAGCACGGCGACCACACGCACGGCAACAGCCTGCTGCCCGCGGACACGGTGATCGTCGGGCACGAGAGCACCCGCGAGGGCGTGCTCTCGGACATCATCATCGACGGCGCGCCGCCGTTCTGGGCGCCGGTGCCCGACTGGGGGAACGTCTCGCGACGGCCGCCGTCGGTGGTGTTCAGGTCGGAGGTGACGCTGCACACCGGCGACCGCCGCGTCGAGCTGCGCCATCCCGGCTTCGTCGCGCACTCCGCGGGGGACGTGGTCGCGTGGCTGCCGGAGGAGCGCGTGCTGTTCGCGGGGGACCTGCTCTTCAACGGCGTCACGCCGCTGGCGCTCAGCGGGTCGGTGGAGGGGTCGCTGCGGGCGCTGGACTGGCTGGCGGCGTTCGCGCCCGAGCTGGTCGTGCCCGGTCACGGGCCGCTGGTGGACGCGCGGGCGCTGCCGTACGTGCTGGCCGAGCAGGAGCGCTACTTCCGGTTCGTGCAGAAGGAGGCGGCTCGGGGGCTCAGCCCGCTGGAGGCCGCACGGCAGGCCGACCTGGGCGAGTTCGCCGGGTGGGGGGATCCGGAGCGGCTGGTGCTGAACCTGCACAGGGCCGCCACGGAGGGCGAGGTCGACATCGTGGCGGCCGCGGCGGACGCGATCGCCTACAACGGGGGCCCGCTGCGGACCACGGTCTGATCCCGACCTCCCAGGGGCGAACGCGGGACCTGGCGCCCGAGCGGCTGCTGCGCTTCGGCGTCCGCTACGCCGACGGGACGAAGCTCGCCACGCTCGACGAACGCGGCAGCGACCCGCAGGGCCCGATGCTGATGCTGACGCCGGCCGGTGACATCAGGACCGGCTCCCTGCAGTCCGGGGTCCGGCTCTGGTTGTGGCCGCTGCCACCTCCCGAGCCCTTCGAGTTCGCCGTCGAGTGGCCGCTGGGAGGCATCGGGCTGACGATCGTCGAGCTCGACGGCGCGGCCGTCGTGGCGGCGGGCGAGCGGTCCCCGGATTGCTGGCCCTGATCAGAGCCGGTTGCCCGGCGCGTCGTACGGCACCGGCAGGGCGTCCTCGACATCCCGCCGGAGATTTTTCTGGGCTTACTCACGCGTTCATGGCCCGGTTAGGGTGAGGCAGTGTGATCTCGAGGTGTTCTCTCCCCGTTCGTGGCTCGCCACGGCGATCACCGGCGCCTTAATCAGCACCATCGTCGCCGTCCCCGCCACAGCAGCATCCCCTCTCATCCCCGGCAAGGTCACCGACCCCGCCGCCCACGTCGATCCGCTGGTCGGCTCGGCCGGAGGCGGCAACACCTATCCAGGGGCCGTCCTGCCGTTCGGGATGATCTCCTGGAGCCCCACCAACACGGCCGGCGACCAGACCAACGCCGCCGGCGCGAACGGCTACTCCTACAACACCCCCCGCGTACGCGGCTTCGCGCTCACGCACGTCAACGGCGCCGGCTGCCATCCGGGAGCCGCCGGAGACGTGCCGATCATGCCGTTCGCCGGCGAGGTCGCCTCGTCCCCGACCGCGGACACCACCGACGCTGTCTACGCGAGCACGTTCAGCCACGCCGCTGAGAGCGCCCAGCCGGGCCGCTACACGGTCACCCTCGGCTCCGGCGTCAAGACGGACCTGTCGGTCACCACCCGCGCGGGCGTCGGCGAGTTCACCTTCCCCCGGGACAAGCAGGCCAATCTGCTCTTCCGCGTGTCGAACTCGCTGAACGGCAGCGAGGACGCCGAGATCACGATCGACCCCGCCACCCGTACGGTCACCGGCTCCGTCCTGACCGGCGCGTTCTGCGGCCGCCGCGCCAACGGAGGCGTGAACAACCGCAAGAGCTACTACCGCCTGCACTTCGCCGCCACCTTCGACCGGGCCTTCTCCGGCACCGGCACGTGGGTGAACGGCGAGCTGCGCAAGGACACCACCACGGCCTCCGGCGGCGAGGGCTACGCCACCGGCGCCGACCGCGCGGGCAGGGGCTCCGGCGGGTACGTCAGCTTCGACACCACCGCGGACGCCGACGTCCGCATGAAGGTCGGCATCTCCTACACCAGCCTGGACGCGGCCAGGCAGAACCTGGCCAGGGAGATCTCCCGCCGCGACGACGTGGCGTCCGTGGCGGCCAGGGCCCGCCGCGCCTGGAACGACAGCCTGCGCTCGATCGAGGTGGCGGGCGGCTCGGCCGACCAGCTCACCACGTTCTACACCGCGATGTACCACTCCTACCTCCAGCCCAACGTCACCAGCGACGTGGCGGGCACCTACCTGGGCAGCGACCGGAAGGTGCACCGCCTGGCGCGGGGCCAGCGGGTCCAGTACGGCAACTTCTCCGGCTGGGACCAGTACCGCGCCCACACCCAGCTCCTGGCCCTGCTCGAACCCGAGGTCGCCGGCGACTACGCCCAGTCGCTGTACAACCTGGCCCGGCAGAACGGCGGCGTCTGGGACCGCTGGGTGCACGTCAACGGCCCCACCCACGTCATGACCGGCGACCCGTCGGCTCCCGCCCTGGCCGGCTTCCACGCGCTCGGCGTGCGCAACTTCGACGTGCGCGGCGCCTTCGACTCGCTCTACAGGCAGGCCACCGTGCCGCACGAGTCCGGCCTGTCCGACAAGGGCTGCCCGGGCCAGTGCGAGGGCCAGCGCCCGAACCTGGCCGAGTACCTGCGCCTGGGGTACGCACCCCAGGACACCTGCCACTGCTGGGGCGGCGCCGCCGAGACCCTGGAGGACGCCACGGCCGACTTCGCGCTCGCGGACTGGGCGGGGCGCATCGGCCGCGACAGGGAGCGCGCCGAGCTGCTGCCCAGGGCGAGCTGGTGGCGCAACACGTTCAACCCGTCCGCCGGTGTGGAGGGCGGCTACCAGCAGGCCCGCAAGGCCGACGGGAGCTGGCTGTGGCCGTTCTCGCCGACCTCGGACGCCGGCTTCGCCCAGGGCACCAGCGCCACCTACACCTGGATGGTCCAGCACGACGTGTCGGGGCTGGCCGCCGCCATGGGCGGCAGGGAGCAGGCGGCGAAGAGGCTCGACGCCTTCTTCCACCGAGCCGACGGCTCGTGGGCGACCGGCGGCGACGGCTTCCGCTACGACCCGACGAACGAGCCGGGCATCCACGTCCCGTGGCTCTACAACGCGCTCGGCCAGCCGTGGAAGACCCAGGAGACGGTGCGCGCGATGGCGTCCCTGGTCTACAGGACGGGCCCCAGCGGCCTGCCGGGCAACGACGACCTGGGCACCATGTCCGCCTGGTACGTCTTCGCCGCGCTCGGCATGTACCCGCAGACGCCGAGCCGCGCCGAGATGCTGCTGTCCAGCCCCATGTTCCCGAAGGCGTGGATCAAGCGCGGCGACGGCCGCACGATCACGGTGACGGCCCCGCAGGCCGGTCCCGACGCGATCTACGTCCAGGACGTGAAGGTCGACGGCAGGGCGTACACCAGGTCCTGGCTGCCCGAGTCGCTGCTGAACCGCGGCGGCGAGGTCGTCGTGAACGTCGGCGCCACCGCGAACCGGCAGTGGGCCACCGCCGACGCCGACCTGCCCGTGGACCACGTGCCCGCCGCGCGGACCCCGGTCCCGAACCTGCCCGCCGCGTGCGAGCCCGTCGGAGCCGCCTGCGCCCAGCGGCTCCAGTACGACGTGGACGGCGTGGCCTCCACCGACGCCAGGGCCCAGGGCAACCTGGACGGCAAGGGCTGGAGCTTCCCCGCGGAGCAGCTCCCCGCCCCCGGCCCGCACGAGGGCTTCGTGATCCCGGACACCAAGGGCACGGCGGGCAACTTCCACAGCCTGCGCGGCCAGCGCACCCACCTCACGCCGGGCCGCTACCAGGCGCTCGACCTGCTGGTCACGGCCGTGAACGGCGACCAGCAGACCGAGCTCACGATCACCTACGCGGACGGGACGACGTCCACCGCGCCGCTCAGGGTGACCGACTGGGCGGCCGCGGCGCCGCGCTTCGGCGAGGAGGCGGCGCTCACGGCGAACACCCGCTACAACGTCAACGGCACCGCCGACGGCCGCAAGGTGAGCATCTGGCGCGTCTCGGTGCCGGCCGACCCGGCCCGCGAAGCGGTCTCGTTCACCAGCCCCGCCGTTCCCGACGTCAAGGTCCTCGCCCTCAGCTCCAGGGCGTAGCCGGGCCGCGCGAGGGCGCCGGCTCCTCCAGCGCGAGGGCGATCGCCCCCGCGTGGTGGTCGCCGGCGCCTACCGCGCCAGCGCCTTGGCGTAGCAGCGGGTCAGCGGGGCGTCCACGTAGCCGCCGTACGGCTCGGTCAGCGTGTACGCGCACCGCTCGTACAGGGCGATGGCCTCGGGCTGGCGCAGCCCGGTCGCCAGCCGCAGCCGCTCGTAGCCGAGGCTCCTGGCCAGATCCTCCAGGGCCGACAGGAGGGAGGTGGCGATCCCGCGCCCGCGCTGCCCCGGCACCACGTACATGCGCTTCAGCTCGCCGGTGACGGCGTCCACCGGCTGCACGGCGCCGCATCCGACGGCCTGGCCGTCCACCGAGGCCACCAGGTATCTGGCGCCCTCCTTCACCTGCGAGCGCCCCTCGGGCCCGTACCGGGCGACCAGCTCGGCGAAGGCCGCGTCGAGCAGGGCGGCGAGCTCGCGGTCCGAGGCGGCCCGCTCCTCGATCTTCATCCCGACATAGTACGGAATGTCCACTTAGAGCCCTAGCAACTGGGCGGGCTCGGCGAGGATCTGCTGGATGATCAGCCCGGCCGCCCCGAGCACGGCCGCCTCACCGCCCGTCCCCGAGACCACGAGCGCGGGCGGCCTGCCCCGCATCTGCCCCAGCCTGGCCCCCAGCCCCTCCGACACCGGCCCCTCCAGCCAGCGGAACAGCGGCGCGAAGATCCCGCCGAGCACGATCCGGCCCGGGTCGAGCAGGTGCACGGCCGAGGTGAGCGCCACGCCGAGCGCGTGCCCGGCCCGCTCGCACGCCTGCTCCGCCTCCCTGTCGCCCGACTCCAGCCGCGCGACCAGGTCGCCGACCGAGGCCAGCTCGCCGAGCAGCGCGTCCTGGCCCGCGTACACCTCCAGGCAACCCCGCCCACCGCACCGGCACGCGGGCCCGTCCGGCACGACGACCACGTGCCCCAGCTCGCCGGCCAGCCCGAACGTGCCCCTGAACAGGCTCCCCCGCACCACCAGGCCGGCGCCGATGCCGATCTCCCCCGACACGTAGAGGAAGTCGGGCTCCCGCGCGCCGAACCACAACTCGCCGAGCGCCGCCAGGTTGGCCTCGTTGTCCATCTCGAAGTGGCCGAGCTCGCCGGGCAGGTCCATCAGGCCCGCCACGCGCACATCCCGCCAGCCGAGGTGCGGCGCGCTGCGCAGCACCCCGCCCTCCACCGTGCCCGGCACGGCGAGCGCCGCGCCGATGACCCGCAGCCCCGCCTCCTCGGCCTCGGCCGTGATCTCCTTGACCAGGGCCCGCAGCCCCTCCAGGATCGCGGCGGGGTCGGAGTTGCGGTTGTCGGCCGGCCTGACGCGCCGCAGCCGCACGGTACGCGTGAGGTCCACCACGCACGCCGCCAGGTAGTCGATGTTGATCTCCAGCCCGAGCGCGGCCACCCGGTGCCCGCTCAGGCCGACCGCCACGCCGGGCCGCCCCCGCTCGCCGCCGCGCACGGCGCCGCCCTCGGCCACCACGCCCGCTTCCAGCAGGTCCGCGACCAGGCTGGATACGGTGGTCTTGGTGAGCCCGGTCCTCTCAGCCAGCGCCGCGCGGGTGTGAGGTCCTGACCGGTGGATGGTCGCCAGGACTACGGCCAGGTTACGGGCGCGCATGGAATCATGCCGGACCCCTCTTGACGACACCATGCCCACCTCCTCAGGATTAATACAGATTATGGACTAAAGCCCGCGAAGGATGGAAATGACCGCTTTCACCCCGACCCCTGACGACCGCTTCGCCTTCGGCCTCTGGACCGTGGGCTGGCAGGCCCGCGACCCGTTCGGCGACGCCTCCCGCCCCGCGCTCGACCCGGTGGAGACCGTGCACCGCCTGGCCGAGCTGGGCGCCCACGGCGTCAGCTTCCACGACGACGACCTGCTCGCCGTCGAGCCCGACCGGGACAAGGCCATCGCCGCCTTCAGGAAGGCCCTGGACGAGACCGGCATGAAGGTCCCCGCGGCCACCACGAACCTGTTCACCCACCCGGTGTTCAAGGACGGCGCCTTCACCAGCAACGACCGCGACGTTCGCCGCTACGCCCTGCGCAAGGTCATGCGCAACCTCGACCTGGCCGCCTCGCTCGGCGCGAAGACGTACGTGTGCTGGGGCGGGCGCGAGGGCGCCGAGTCCGACGCCGCCAAGGACGTCAAGGCCGCGATGGACCGCTACAAGGAGGCCCTCGACCTGGTCTGCCAGTACGTCATCGACAAGGGCTACGACATCCGCTTCGCCATCGAGCCCAAGCCGAACGAGCCCCGCGGCGACATCCTCCTGCCCACGATCGGCCACGCCCTGGCCCTGATCAACGAGCTGGAGCACCCCGAGATGGTGGGCGTCAACCCCGAGGTCGGCCACGAGCAGATGGCCGGGCTCAACTTCGTGCACGGCATCGCCCAGGCCCTGTGGCACGGCAAGCTCTTCCACATCGACCTCAACGGCCAGCACGGCCCCAAGTACGACCAGGACCTGATCTTCGGCCACGGCGACCTGAAGAGCGCGTTCTTCCTGGTGGACCTGCTGGAGACGCACGGCTACGACGGCCCGCTCGTCTTCGACTACAAGCCGCTGCGCACCGACGACCCCCAGGACGTGTGGGACTCGGCGGCGGCGAACATGCGCACGTACCTGATCCTCAAGGAGAAGTCGCGCGTCTTCCGCGCCGACCCCGAGGTCCAGGAGGCCCTGCGCAACTCCCGCGTGGACGAGCTGGCCCAGCCCACGCTGGCCGCCGGCGAGACCTGGCAGGACCTGGCCAAGGACGACTTCGACGTCGAGGCGGCCGCCGCCCGCGGCTTCCACTTCACCCGGCTCAACCAGCTCGCGCTCGAGCACCTCATGGGGGTACGCGGATGACCCGACCGATCAGTGTCCAGCTCTACACCGTCAGAGACGAGTTGGCCGCCGACCGCGACTCCGTGCTGAGGCGGATCGCGGAGATCGGATACCGGGCCGTCGAGCCCTACGACCCCACGGCAGACCCGGAGGGCTTCCGCCGGGTCGCCGACGACCTCGGGCTCACGGTGTCGAGCACGCACGCGTACGCGCTGCTCAGCCAGGAGCCCGCGCAGGTCTTCGACGCGATCGCCACGGTCGGGACCGACAAGGTGATCATCCCCGGCGGCATCGCCGAGGAGGAGTTCACCACCCGCGACGGCCTGGCGCGCACGGCCGACCTGCTCAACACCCTCGGCGAGCAGGCCGCCGCGTACGGGATGCGGATCGGCTACCACAACCACTGGTGGGAGATCGAGCCGCGGGTGGACGGCCGGCACGCCATCGAGGTGCTGGCCGACCTGCTCGCCCCGCAGGTGTTCCTGGAGATCGACACCTACTGGGCGGCCGTGGGCGGCGCCGACGTGCCCGCCCTGCTCGGCCGCCTGTCGGAGCGGATCGAGGCGCTGCACGTCAAGGACGGCCCGGGGGTCAAGGGCGAGCCGCACGTCGCGGTGGGCGCGGGCGTGATGCCGGTGCCCGGGATCCTCGCCGCCGCCCCCGGCGCGTGGCGCATCGTCGAGCTCGACGAGTGCGCGACCGACGTCTTCGCCGCCCTCGCGGACAGCCACGCCTACCTCACCTCCCTGGAGAGCTCTTGAGCAACGGCCCGGTCGGCGTCGCCATCGTCGGCGCCGGAGTCATCAGCGGCCAATACCTCCGCAACCTCAACGCCTTCCCCGACGTGCGCGTGGTCGCCGTCGCCGACCTCGACACCGACCGGGCCGCCGCCGTGGCCAGGGAGCACGACGTACGGGTGTCCGGCACCCTCGGCGCCGTGCTCTCCCTGGCCGAGGTGGAGCTCGTCGTCAACCTCACGATCCCGGCCGCGCACGCGTCCGTCGCGCTGGAGTCGCTGCGCGCCGGCAAGCACGTGTACGGCGAGAAGCCCCTGGCCATGAACCTGGACGAGGCCGCGAAGGTCATGGCCGAGGCCGGGAGCCGCGGGCTGCGGGTGGGCGGCGCGCCCGACACCTTCCTCGGCGCCGGGCTGCAGTCCGCCGTGCGCGCCCTGCGCTCGGGCTCGATCGGCGAGCCGGTCGCCGTCGCG
The DNA here is from genome assembly GCF_024172165.1 of Nonomuraea thailandensis. Taxonomy (GTDB): domain Bacteria; phylum Actinomycetota; class Actinomycetes; order Streptosporangiales; family Streptosporangiaceae; genus Nonomuraea; species Nonomuraea thailandensis. The sequence goes on from NZ_JAMZEB010000002.1 coordinate 9,859,527, forward strand.
GCCGCCACGCAGAGCCTGGGCCCGGAATCCTGGCACCCCAGCCCGGAGTTCCTGTACGCGCTCGGCGGCGGCCCGCTGTTCGACCTGGGCCCCTACTACCTGACCGCCCTGGTGTCGCTGCTCGGCCCGGTCGCCCGCGTGGCGGCCGGCACGCGCAGGGCCCGCGACCAGCGGGTCATCGGCTCCGGGCCCAAGGCGGGCACCCTGTTCCCGGTGGAGGTGCCCACCCACGTCAACGCCCTGCTGGACTTCCCCGGCTCGGCCACGGCGTCGGCCACCTTCAGCTTCGACTCCGCGGTGAACCGCCGGATGATCGAGGTCATCGGCACCGAGGGCGCCCTGTCGCTGCCGGACCCCAACACGTTCGACGGCCCGCTGCTGGTCCGCGGGCCGGGTGACGCCGACTGGCGGGAGCTGCCGCTGGCGGGCACCACGGCGGGGCGCGGCATCGGCGTGCTCGACATGGCCAGGTCGATCCGCGCGGGCACGCCGCACCGCGCGTCGGGCGAGCTGGCCTTCCACGTGCTGGAGCTCATGTCGGCGATCACCGAGTCGGGCGAGCAGGCGGAGTTCAGGCCCATCGCCTCCACGACGGCGGCCCCCGAGCCGCTGCCCGCGGGCTGGGACCCGTACGCGGCCACGCTGTCCTGACGCCGTGGGCGGCGGACCGCCGCCGCCCACGGAAAGTTACATCATCCTTACACAAAGGAGTCACCACCTGCCGGACGGGGCACTGTTACGTTGAGTAATCGTTTCGTAACAGCACTCCGAAGGGGAACCCATGCGCGTCCTGATCCAGCTCCGCCCGGCCCCCGAAGTCGTCGCGTCCGTGATCGACCCCGGTGTCCGCAGCGCGGTCTCCGACGTCGTCGCCGAGCTGCCCGGAGTCCTCCTCGACCGGGCGTTCACCCCCGTGGCCGTGCCCAGGCCGGTCTCCGCCCATGGCGCGCCGCTGTCCCCGCACCAGCGGGCGCAGTTCTCGATGGCGCCCGAAGACGCCTCCGTGCTCGTCCGCGGCGAGATCTCCGACGCCGAGCTCACCACGCGCAGCTCGTTGCTGTCCTCCTCGGTGCGCGAGGTGGCGGGCGTGTTCGCCGATCCCACGATCCAGTCCCATCCGACCTGCGGTGACAGCGGGCCCGTCGGCGACTGGGAGGAGGTCAGGCGGCTGCTGCACGCCTACGACCTGTGGTCCGCCGGCCACGACGGCGAGGGCGTGGCCATCGCGATCGTCGACACCGGCATCAACGCCGACCACGTCGCCGCCCGCATCGGCCACGACGTGACCATCGACGCCGACCGGAGCTGGAGCCCGCCCGGCGTCGACAAGACGCCCGGCCGCTACCCCGTCGACCACGGCTCCATGTGCGCCTTCGACACGCTGATCGCCGCGCCCAAGGCGACCCTGCTCGACATCCCGGTCCTGCTCAGCCGCAGGCCGGGCCCGACCGCCGACGGGCTGCTGTCCGACGCGGTGGCCGCCTACTCCCACCTGCGCGCCGTGCTGCAGGCCATGCCCGCCGACTCCAGGTCCCTGGTGGTCTCCAACAGCTGGGGCCTGTTCTCGCCCGACATGGACTTCCCGCCCGGCCATCCGGGCAACTACTCCGACAACCCGGCGCACCCGTTCAACCTGATCGTCGGCAGCCTGGAGGAGGCGGGCGCCGACATCCTGTTCTCCGCGGGCAACTGCGGGCGCGAGTGCCCCGACCGGCGATGCGGCTTCCCCGACCGGTCGATCGCGGGCGCCAACTCCCACCCGCGCGTGTTGTCCGTCGGCGGCGTCGACACGCGGGGCGAGCGCGTCGGCTACTCCTCGCAGGGGCCGGGGCGGCTGTCGGAGCGCAAGCCCGACCTGTGCGCGTACACGCACTTCGCCGGCTCCGAGGCGGTCGGCGCCGCCGACACCGGCACGTCCACCGCCTGCCCCGTGGCCGCCGGCGTGGTGGCCGCCGTGCGCACGCACCGCTCCGCGGCCGAGCTGTCGCCCGCGCAGCTCCGCACGCTGCTGCACCGCACCGCCGACGACCGCAGCACGGTCGGCTTCGACCACGACTACGGCTACGGCGTCATCGACCCGCCCGCCATCCTGGCCGCGCTGGGCAGGCAGAACCGCAACCGCGCCGCCTGACATGGCCATGATCCAGGTGCGGCTGCCGCCCGAGGCCACCCTCGCCGACGCGTTGCGCCTGCTCGGCCTGGCCGACGAGGACGCCGACGCCGGTTACGGCCTGGTGGCGGTCGTACCCGGGCTGCGGGTGCTGCGCGTCACCGAGGAGGCGGCCCGCCGGCTGATCGACGACCTCGCAGCCGGGCGGGTCCCCGCCCATCTCGTGGACGTCTTCTCCGACCCACGCGTCGGGCCGCAGGACCCCGATGACCGGTGACGCGTTGGCTTGAATCCCGCGGACCCGCAAGAATGGCGCGATGGCTGACAGTGCCGAGACCGACTGGGTCTCCAGGTTCGCGGACGAGGTGATCTCCGAGGCGGAGCGACGTGCCCCGGGCAAAACGATCGTCTGCGCCTCCGGGCTGAGCCCGTCGGGCCCGATCCACCTGGGCAACCTGCGCGAGGTGATGACACCTCACCTGGTCGCCGACGAGATCAGGCGGCGCGGCCTGGAGTGCCGGCACCTGCTGTCGTGGGACGACTACGACCGCTTCCGCAGGGTGCCCGCGGGCATCGACCCGTCGTGGGCCGAGCACATCGGCAAGCCACTGACCTCGGTGCCCGCCCCGCCCGGCAGTTCGTACGCCAACTGGGCCGAGCACTTCAAGGCCCCGCTGGTCACCGCCCTGGCGGAGCTGGGCGTCGAGTACGACCCCATCAGCCAGACCGAGCAGTACACCTCCGGGGTCTACCGCGAGCAGATCCTGACGGCCGTGCGCGAGCGGGCCAGGATCGACGCCGTGCTGTCGCGCTACCGCCTCAAGCAGGGCCCGGAGGCGGAGCCGGCGGCCGACGACTACTTCCCGTACAAGCCGTACTGCGACCTGTGCGGGCGCGACCTGACCACGGTCACCAACTACGACGACGAGACGACCGAGCTGGCCTACACCTGCGAGTGCGGCTTCGGCGAGACCGTGCGCCTGGCCGAGCACGACCGCGGCAAGCTGGTGTGGAAGGTCGACTGGCCGATGCGCTGGGCGTACGAGGGCGTGATCTTCGAGCCGTCCGGGGTCGACCACCACTCTCCCGGCTCGGCGTGGATCGTGGGCGGCCAGCTCGTGGGCGAGGTGTTCGGCGGGCAGCAGCCGATCGGCCCCATGTACGCGTTCGTCGGCATCACCGGCATGGCCAAGATGAGCAGCTCCAAGGGCGGCGTGCCGATCCCGGCCGACGCGCTGGAGATCATGGAGGCGCCGCTGCTGCGCTGGCTGTACGCCCGCCGCAAGCCGGCCCAGTCCTTCAAGATCGCCTTCGACCAGGAGATCCAGCGCCTCTACGACGAGTGGGACTCCCTGGGCCGCAAGGTCGCCGCCGGGCAGGCCCAGCCCGCCGAGCTGGCCGCCCACAACCGCGCGGTGAGCACGGCCGCCGGCCCGCTGCCCGCCACGCCGCACCCGGTCGCCTACCGCACGCTGGCCTCCGTCGTGGACATCACGACCGGCCACCCCGAGCAGACCCTGCGCATCCTGCGCGACCTCGACGGCGTCGAGACGCTGGAGGAGGCCGGCCCCCGCCTCGGCCGGGCGCAGCGCTGGGTCGAGCTGCACCTGCCCGCCGACCAGCGCACCCGCGTGCGGGAGTCGCCCGACCAGGAGCTGCTCGACTCGCTGGAGCCGGCCGAGCACGAGGCGCTGCGGCTGCTGGCCGACGGCCTCGACGACTGGACGCTGGAGGGGCTGACGGCGCTCGTGTACGGCGTGCCCAAGCTCCAGGCCGGGCTGCCGGTGGACGCCAAGCCCACGCCCGAGATGAAGACGGCGCAGCGGGCCTTCTTCACCCTGCTCTACCGCCTGCTCGTCGGCTCCGACACCGGCCCCAGGCTGCCCACGCTCCTGATGGCCGTGGGCGCCGGCCGGGTGCGCAAGCTGGTGGGCGCTTGAAGGGTGCCGTCCTGATCACGGGGATCTCGGCGGCCGGGAAGTCCACCGTGGCCCAGGCCCTGGCCGAGCGGCTGCCCCGCTCGGCCCACGTGCGCGGCGACACGTTCCGCCGCATGGTGGTCGGCGGGCGCGCGGACATGACCCCGGAATTGACCGGTGAGGCGGTGCGGCAACTCCATCTCCGTTACCGAATCGCGGCCAACACGGCGGATATGTATTTCGACGCCGGATTCACACCAATAGTTCAAGATGTCATTCTCGGTGCGGATTTGCCGTTGTTCACGACGTTGGTCGCCACGCGTCCCTTGCACGTGATCGTCCTGGTCCCCGGCGCCGGCGAGGTGGCGCGCCGCGAGGCGGCCCGCGCCAAGTCCGGTTACGCCGGGGGCTGGACGATTGCCCAGCTCGACGCGGCATTGCGGCACGAGACGCCACGCCTCGGCCTGTGGCTGGACACCTCGCGCCAGAGCGTGGAGGAAACCGTGAACGAGATCATTTCCCGCTCGGGGGAGGCCCAAATCACCTGAGATTTCATCATGCGCATGATCTATGCAAGGAGCTGTTAAGCGGGTTGCATGCGTCACGGAGAACCTTGGTGACATGAACAAGCAGCCTTTCGCCGCCAGCGTCAGCGTCATCGTTCCCGCGATGAACGAGGCCGAGAACCTTCCCCACGTCTTCGCGACGCTGCCCGACTGGATCGACGAGGTGATCCTCGTCGACGGCAACTCGACCGACGACACCATCGCCGTCGCGCGAAGGCTGCGCCCCGACCTCCGGGTCGTCGTGCAGAGCCGGCGCGGCAAGGGCAACGCGCTCATCGAGGGCTTCGAGGCCGCCAGTGGCGACATCATCGTCATGATCGACGCCGACGGGTCCACCGACGGCCGCGAGATCCGCTCCTTCGTCGCCACGCTCGTGAACGGCGCCGACTTCGCCAAGGGCTCCAGGTACGCCCCTGGTGGCGGCTCGGACGACCTCAGTCCGATCCGCTCGCTCGGCAACAAGGTCCTGACCGGGCTCACCAACCTCCTCTACGGCACCCGCTACACCGACCTGTGCTACGGCTACAACGCCTTCTGGGCGCGCCACCTCGACGCCCTCGACCTCGACTGCGACGGCTTCGAGATCGAGACCCTGATGAACGTCCGCGCCGCCCAGGCCGGCCTCATCATCCGCGAGGTCCCCAGCCACGAGCGCTCCCGCATCCACGGCGTCAGCAACCTGAACGCCGTGCGCGACGGCTGGCGGGTGCTGCGGACGATCTGGCGCGAGCGCTCGCGCGGCTCCGCCGTGACGACCGCGCAGGCCCAAGTGGCACTCGCCAAGTAGGGAGTGACATCCTCAGACAATGCGCTACATAGTGATCGGAGCAGGAGCAGTCGGGGGAACCATCGGGGCCCGCCTGTTTCAGGGCGGGCACGAGGTCCTTCTCATCGCGAGAGGAGCCCACTACGAGGCCCTCAAGCGCGACGGCCTGCGACTGATCACCCCCGAGTCCGCCGAGACCCTGAACATCCCCGCCGCCGACGGCCCCGTGCCCACGCGCGATGACGACGTGCTCATCCTGGCGACCAAGTCGCAGGACACGATCGCCGCGCTGGCCCCCTGGCCGGCCGACCTGCCCGTGGTGTGCGCCCAGAACGGCGTGGCCAACGAGCGCATGGTCCTGCGGCGGTTCGAGCACGTCTACGGCATGTGCGTGTGGTTGCCCGCACAGATCCCCCAGCCCGGCGTCATCGCCGCCCACGCCCACCCCTACTCCGGCATGCTGCACGTCGGCCGTTATCCACAGGGTGTGGACGACGAGCTCGCGGCACGCATCGCCGACGACCTGAGCAAGCGCGGCCTCGTAGGCCGGGCCGTCCCGGACGTGATGCGCTGGAAGTACGCCAAGCTCCTCGGCAACCTGGGCAACGCCGCCGAGGCGCTCCTCGGCCACGTGCCCGGCATGGCCGAGGTGGTCGAGCGCGCCAGGGCCGAGGCCAGGGGCGTGCTGGAGCACGCCGGCATCGCGTACGCCACTCCCGAGGAGGAGGCCGAGGTACGCGGGCACAAGGTCGACGCGCGCCCCATCGAGGGCGTCGACCGCAGCGGCGGCTCCTCGTGGCAGAGCCTGGCCAGGGGCAGCGGCTCGATCGAGGCCGACTACCTCAACGGCGAGATCGTCCTGCTGGGCCGCGAGCACGGGCTGCCCACGCCGGTCAACGAGACGCTGCGGCGCGAGGCCAACAGGGCCGCCCGCGAGAAGCTGCCGCCCGGCTCGATGCCGCTGGAGACCCTGCAGGCCCTCATCGACGCGCGTTCCGCAGCCGGATCCCGCTGAACTGCAGGCTGCTGGCCGTCACCTCGTTCCAGAACGGCCACAGGTTGTCGAGCACCCTGAGCTGGATCCCCGCCTGCTCGTGCAGCTCGAACAGGTCGCCCACCGGCTCGGGCGGGCCCAGCGGCACCACGGGCGCCGTGGAGACCACGGCGTGCGCCGGCTCGCCGATCGGCGTGAAGCCGTCGGCCGGCAGGCGGTAGGCGAACAGGCGCACCTCCATCAGCGCCTTCAGCCAGCAGTACTCGATGGCGTGCACCCGCTCGCCGCAGCCCGCGCCGATGATCCGGGCCGTGTCCTCCTCGGAGGTGTCCTGGCCGACCCAGGCCATCGCGCGCGGGCAGGCTCTGGGGAACCAGTAGTCGGGGCAGCGCTCGTAGCCCACCGCCCACACGTACGGCTCGCTCTGCCGGCTCGTCACCGCCACGTGCGGCACGAAGCGCTCGATCGTCGGGTCCTCGGAGAAGTGCAGGACCTGGCCCGCGTCGGGTCTCATGGACGTCATCATCGCGCATACCGCGCCGATCTACGGGCAGGAGAAACGCCTCTTACGACAAGGGGTGAGTTGGATGATCGTACTGGGAGTGCTCCTGATCCTGCTCGCCGGCGCTGGTTTCGCTCTGGTCCTCACCGAGGAGAGCGCCAGGTACATCCTGTTCGGCTACACCTTCGAGCCCAATCAGGTGGAGATGTTCCTCGCGGGGGCGGCTGCCATGGCCGTCCTGCTGCTGGGCGTCTGGCTGCTGGGCTCGGGTTCGCGCAGGACCGCCAGGCAGCGCCGCCGGCTGCGCAGCGCCAGGGCCGAGGCCTCCGACCGGGTCGCCCGGCTGGAGGACGAGAAGCGGGACCTGGAGCGGAAGCTGGAGCGCGAGCACACGAACACGAGCGTGCACGCGCACAGCGACCACTCCGGTGACCGTCTCGTCGCCGGCAGCGACGAGCGCCGCTAGACCGCGTCCGCGCTCTGGCGTGAGGGCATCAGCTTGCCCTCACGCCAGAGCGCGAACCCGGTGATCACCGCCCCCAGGCCCTCCCAGAGGCCGACGCCGAAGAACTTGCCCGGCGCCGCCCCCGTCAGCACCAGCGTGGTGAAGACCGCGAACGTCACGAGCCTGAAAGGCACGGTCCAGCGGAAGAACGGGGTGTAGTCGTTCGAGGCGGCGAACAGGTAGTAGACGCCCATGTTCACGGCCGCCATCGAACTGGCGGCCATATAGACCAGCGTGTAGTCCCCGGCGGGACGTACGTCGAGCACCTCGAAACCGAGCACGGCCAGCAGCGTGTCGGGCGAGATCAACCCGAGCAGGCCGAGCGCGAAGGCGAGGAAGCCGAAGACCGCGATGGTCCAGCCGGAGAGAGAACGCGGAAGACGCACAGAAATCCTTCCAAAGGGGGGTGTACTCTGCGAGGCGATCTCATCATGCACCCGGAGGTCGCATGTCCCCCACGCGTGGCCGCCCCATCGCGCTGAAACTTCTCATCCTCCTGCTCGTCCCGCTGCTGTCCCTGGTGGGCCTGTGGGCGTTCGCGGCCGGCCTGACCGGCGGCGCCGGCATGCGCCTGCTCGCGATCGACGACCTGGCGTCCAACCTGGCGCAGCCCTCGGAGAGGGTCAACATCGAGCTGCAGAACGAGCGGCTGGCCTCGGTGGAGTTCCTGGTGACCGGGCAGGGCGCGGACACCATGGCCGTGCAGCGCGGGCGGACCGACCGGGCCGTGAAGACCCTGCGCGCGCTGACCGGGAACCTGCGCGACCTGTCGCCGGAGATGAGCACGCAGCTCAACGCGCTGCACGTCAAGCTCGACCAGCTCGCCGACGTGCGCAAGGAGGTGGACGGCACGCTCGTCCCGCCGCTCGACGTCATCGACGGCTACAGCCAGGTCGTGGACGCCTCCTTCCGCATGTACGACGCCATGGTCCTGGTCCCCGACATGGCCCTCTACCAGCAGGCCCGCGCGGTGACCATGCTCGGCGAGGCCAAGGAGGTGCTCTCCAGGGAGCGGGCGCTGATCGCGATCGTGCTGGCCAGGGGCCGGGTCGAGCCGCGGGAGCGCGAGTCGTTCACGGGGATGGTGGCGACCAGGCGGCTGCTGTTCTCCCAGGCGCTGTCGCACCTCGACGGCGACCTGCGCGGGCCGTACGGCGAGCTCGCCGACTCGCCGGTCTACCAGGAGTTCCTGCGCGCCGAGGACGCCATTCAGGGGCAGGCGGCCGTCAACGGGCTGCCCGCGGGCGCGGCCACCTGGCCCATCGACGCCCAGAACCTGTGGGTCACCGTCGAGCACAACCAGAGCAAGGCCACCCAGGGCATCGTGAGCCGGGTGACGCCGACCGCCATCGGCATGCTGGTCAAGATCGGCGTGGCGGGCGGCCTGGGCCTCATCGCCGTCGTCGCCTCGATCCTGCTCTCGCTGCGCTTCCGCAGGCGCCTGGTCCGCGAGCTGGCCGCGCTGCGTGACGCGGCCACCGAGCTGGCCGAGGTGCGGCTGGCCGGGCTGGTCAAGCGGCTGCGCACCAACGCCGAGCCGCCGACGTCCGCCGAGGTGGCGCCGCTGGAGGTCAAGGCGCACACCTCCGAGGTGGCCGACATCGTCCGCGCCTTCAACGACGTGCAGTCCACGGCCGTCGAGGCCGCCGTCGACCAGGCCAGGCTGCGCCACGGCGTCAGCCAGGTCTTCGTGAACCTGGCCAGGCGCAACCAGTCGCTGCTGCACCGGCAGCTCCTGCAGCTCGACAGCATGGAGCGGGCCACGGAGGCGCCCGAGACGCTGGCGGACCTGTTCAAGCTCGACCACCTGACCACGCGCATGCGCCGGCACGCCGAGAGCCTGATCATCCTGTCGGACCAGGCTCCCGGCCGCGGCTGGCGCAACCCGGTGCCGATCCTCGACGTGCTGCGCGCCGCCGTGGCCGAGGTCGAGGAGTACGAGCGGGTGGAGGTGATGCAGCCGCCGTCCGTCGCGCTGCTCGGCTCCGCGGTCACCGACGTGGCCCACCTGATGGCCGAGCTGATCGAGAACGCCACCCTCTTCTCGCCGCCGCAGACCAGGGTGGACGTGCGCAGCTCCGCCACGCCGCACGGCCTGGTCGTCGAGGTGGAGGACCGCGGGCTCGGCCTGCCGCGCGCGGAGCTCGACGAGCTGAACGACCGGCTGGCCGACACCCCCGAGTTCGACCTGGCGCAGAGCGACCGGCTCGGCCTCTTCGTGGTCTCCAGGCTCGCGGCCAGGCACGGCATCAAGGTCGCCCTGGTGCCCTCGCCGTACGGCGGCCTGACCGCGACGGTGGCCCTGCCCGCGGCCCTGCTCGCCGACCAGCCCGCGCTGGCCGGCAGGTAGAGCCCTGGACCGCCCGGCCGGTCCCCCCGGCCGGCAGGCAGAGCCCTGGGCGCCGTCTGTCCCGCGCCGGCGCGGGACAGACGGCGGTTAGGGCAGCACCTGCAGCAGGGCCTGCTTCCTGGCCTTGGCGGGCTCGGCGAGGCGCTGGACCTCCTTGCCCGCGCCGTCGAGCACGACCAGCGTGTTGTGCGTGGCGCCGCCGACCCGTACGACCAGCCGCCCGTCCTTCAGGTAGGTGGCGCCGAGCAGCCTGCCCTTCACGGCGGGCGCGCGCTTCTTGCCGGTCACCATGTCGAGCAGGACCGGCTTGAACGCCGCCGGCCAGCTCCCGTCGCCCAGCGTGGCGGGGTTGGCGGGCACCTCCACGACGGCGGTGCGGCCGTTCGGCGACAGGCTCTGCACGTGGGTGATCCACGTGACTCCCTTGGCCCTGGCCGCCTTGCCGGTCCTGACGTCGAGCCGGTAGAGGGCGTTCGCCTCGCCGGTGTAACCCGCGACGTACCGGCCGTCGGCCGACCAGGCGAGGTGGCACACGCCCGCCGACCTGCCCAGCTTGCGCGGCGCCGCGCTGCCGTCGGCCTTCACGGCCATGATCGTGTCACTGCCCTGGGTGTAGGCCACCTGCGTGGAGTCGGCGGACCACACCGGGGTCAGGCACGGCGTGCCGCCCTGGAGGCCGCTGACGAGCGTGGTGGTCCTGCTGCCGCTCCTCACCTGGAGCCGGCCGCTGGTCGTCACCCAGGCCGCCTTCCTGCCGTCGGGGGAGGCGGCGTACTGCGGCATGGAGCCGGGCTTGGCGATGGTGCTCCATTCGCCGCCGTCGTACCTGCTGAGCTGGTTGTCGGAGGCGCCGGCGTAGACGGCGGCTCCGGACAGCTCGGGTGCGGCGGCCGACGCGGGGAGCGAGGTGGTCAGGAGGACGCCGGCAGCTGCCGCAACGAGAATCTTCATGGCACGACATGGTGCCCGAGTCTGATCACAGACGCAGGAAAGGCTCGCTGAAGTGCGCGGTCGCCAGGATCGCCCGCTCGGCCCTGAGCCCGGCCAGCACCTCGGCCCTGGTGCGCGCGGCCGCCTCCTGGTCGTCGTCGTAGAGGTAGCGGACGGCCGGGTCGTCGAGCTGCACCGGGTGCAGGACCAGGTCGCCGGTCATGGCCACCTCGCCGACCCTGGCGATCTGGTGGCCCGGCGTGTGGCCGGGAGTGTGGTGCACGTGAACGCCGGGCGCCACCTCGGCGTCGCCCTCGACGACCTGGAGCTGGGCCTTGATCACCGTGATCACGTCGTCGAGCACCGGACCCCGGGCGGCGTCCAGATCGGCCCGCTGGATCACGTAGCGGGCGTTGCCGAACATCGGTCGGCCCTCGGCGACCGCGCCCGAGGCGTGGTCGCTGTGCAGGTGCGTCAGGACGACGGTGCCGATCTCGGCGGGCGCGACGCCCGCGGCGGCCAGCTCACCGGCCAGCGTGCCGGGAACGGGCGCCCAGCTCGACGCCGGGGAGTCCGTGCCGCCGATACCGGTGTCGACCAGCGTCAGCCGGTCCGCGGCGTCACGGATCAGGTAGCAGTGGAAGTGCAGGACCCACGGCTCGTCACGGAGCCCGGAGCCGGGGAACAGCTCGGCCGGCGGGCGGCGGATCGCCGCTCCCATGGGCCCGACGGCGTCGCAGAGCGGTGTCACCTCGACGCCGGACACGGTCATCGGTTGATGCGGCATCCCGCCAGATTAGGCGGGCCGGGCTAGGCGGCGACAGGCTGGGCCGGAACGTACTCGTTCTCGAGGTCGGCGGCGTAGACGGCGCGGCGGCAGTTCGCGCACCGGTACATGATCGGGCCTTCGTCCAGCTCGTGGTGGCACCGCGGGCAGCTGACGGTCTTCATGATGGTGCTCCCCCAAGGAGATTTCTCTGTTTCGTCCCTATGGAACCCTCACCGAGTTGCAGGGACCCTGCATGCCACTTGACACGATGACGCTGCACTGACGGGGGTTCTGTGCTGCTCGGCACACCGGGGCGAGGTAATTTTCCTCGCTGCACGTCGCCGAGAAGAACATTGTCACGCGCCGCACCCCGAAGACGTGGGAGAAGCGCCGATTACCGCCCCGGAATAGCCCAAGAGGGCTAGGCGTTGTATGGGTCGGACGGTGTGGTATCTTGCCACCAAGCGTCGAGCTCCAGCTCCGCTTGATCTTCCAAGTTCGGCCCCGGCCCTCCTTCTCGCGAGAGCCCGGCCACCTTTCCTTCATCACCCGCCGGTCCTCGTCCGAGGCTTCCGGCGCATCTCCCCCAGAGGGGCTCATCATGTCTGTGCACACCATTCCTGAGCAGCGTGCCTCGGCACCGGTGCGTCAGGTGGCGGGACTCCTGGACGTGGGCGACAAGTCCGCCTTCATCCGGGCCGGCCACCTGGCGGGGCCGGGCGACGTACGCCTGACCCCCGAGAAGGTACGCCAGTGGGACCTGCGTCCCGGTGACCACGTCACCGCGTCCTTCGCCGGGAACAAGCTGGTCCGGGTCGAGTCGGTCAACGGCGCCACCTCGTGGCGCGACCGGCCCGCGTTCGACCGGCTCACCCCCGTCCACCCGACCGAGCGGCTCACCATCGAGACGGAGTCGCTCAGCACGCGCGTCATCGACCTGTTCGCGCCCATCGGCAAGGGGCAGCGCGGCCTCATCGTGGCGCCGCCCAAGGCCGGCAAGACCATGGTCCTCCAGGCGCTGGCCGCCGGGATCGCCCGCAACCACCCCGAGGCGCACCTGATGGTCCTCCTGGTGGGCGAGCGGCCCGAGGAGGTCACCGAGATGCGCGCCACCATCGCGGGCGAGGTCTTCTCCTCGACCTTCGACCACCCGGACCGCGACCACGCGGCCCTCGCCGAGCTGGCCATCGAGCGCGCCAAGCGCCTCGTGGAGTCGGGACGTGACGTGGTCTTGCTGCTGGACTCGCTGACGCGGCTGGGGCGGGCCTACAACAACCTCACGCCGCCCGGCGGGGGCCGTGTCCTCACGGGCGGCATCGACGCCCGGGCGCTCTACCCGCCCAAGCGCTTCTTCGGCGCCGCCCGCAACGTCGAGGGCGGCGGCTCCCTGACCATCCTCGCCACCGCCCTCGTGGACACGGGCTCGCGGATGGACAACAACCTGTACGAGGAGTTCAAGGGGACGGGGAACATGGAACTGCACCTCGTCCGCGAGCTGGCGGAGCGCCGCCTCTTCCCCGCCGTGGACCTCGACGCCTCCGGGACCAGGCGCGAGGAGATCCTGATGCACTCGTCGGAGCAGCAGGTGGTGTGGCGGCTGCGCCGCATGCTGACCGCGCTGGAGAAGCAGCAGGGCCTGGAGATCCTCGTGGACAAGCTCCGCTCCACCCCCTCCAACGCCGCATTCCTCCTGGAAGCGGCCAACGCCGCCTGACCGGCGCCCGTGCACCACAATGGGCCCCATGCTGGCTGACATCGTCGACTACCTCATCTGCCCCGTGTGCCGCGCCGACCTGCGCCTGGCCGGGGCGACCGTGCGATGCGCCGGCAACCACACCTTCGACGTGGCCAAGCAGGGCTACGTGAGCCTTCTCACCGGCTCGGGACAGCCGGGCACCGCCGACACCTCCGAGATGGTGGCCGCCAGGGCGGCCTTCCTCGACAAGGGCCACTACGCCCCGCTGGCGGACGCGGTGGCCGAGGCCGTGCGGGCACATCTGGGGCCGGAGAACGTTCCAGCAAAACATGAGTCCTGCACCGAAACGAATGACGGCGCGGAGTTGAGGGCGTACCGTGGGACGGAAGTGGAGGCCGGTTCCGGCGCGGCGCCTGCGGGCGGCGAGCAGGGGCCGGAAGCCGTCGAGGGCCACCGCGCGGAGGGCAGGACCGCGCCGGTGATCATCGACGCGGGCGCGGGCACCGGGCACTACCTGGCGGCCGTGCTCGACACGGTCAACGATGGCATCGGGATGGCGTTCGATGTGTCGAAGCACGCTGTACGCCGGGCGGCGCGGGTGCATCCCAGGGCAGGGGCGTTCGTGGCCGACGTGTGGCGCCCGCTTCCGATCAGGAGCGGGGTGGCTGATGTGGTGATCGACGTTTTCGCGCCCAGGAACGGGCCCGAGTTCCGCCGCGTGCTGCGGCCGGGAGGGGCGGCGGTGGTCGTCACCCCCGCGCCCGAGCATCTCAGCCCGCTCGTCGAGGAGCTCGGGCTGCTCTCCGTGGACGAGGAGAAAGAGCGCAGGGTGGCTCGGAGCCTGGAGGGGTTCGCCGAGACCGGGCGGCGCTCGATCGAGTTCGAGATGGAGCTGGAGCCCGGCGACATCGCCCAGGTCGTCGGGATGGGCCCCAGTGCGTGGCATCACCAGGCGAACACGCTCGATCAGCGGATCGCCGCATTTGTCTCCCGAAATGTCGCGAAAAGACAGCAAAAAGTAGTAACGCACGCCGCGTTTCATCTGTCTATCTTCGAGCCGGCACACCGATCAAGATCTGTTCCTTGACGGACATGAGCGACTGGTGTTACTGATGGGGCATTTAGTCCGAAATTCCCCCACATTCTCGGAGTATTTCCCCGGCACAGGCGCAATACTGGACGGCATCCCGGGCCCGGAGGCACGGGACATCAACGGGAGGGGGCGCGCCGGATGAAGGCGGAGGAACGCTGGCAGGCCAGGTTCCGGGCGTCGCGCATGACGCTGCCGTCCTGGGCGCGCCAGGCCCCGAACCGTGCCATCTACCGCTCCAACGCCACGGGCAAGTGGGAGGTCTACGCCTGGGACCGCGTGACCGGCGCCACCCGCCAGGTCACCGACCAGCCCAAGGGCACGGCGTACGCCGCGATCGACCCCACCGGCCACTGGATCTACTGGTTCGCCGACACGGACGGCGACGAGTACGGCGGCTGGTGGCGCCAGCCGTTCACCGGCGGCGCCGACGAGCCGGTCGCGCCGGACCTGCCGCCGGGCCAGCCCGGCGGCATCGCGCTGTCCACGACCGGCGTCGCGGCGATCAGCGTGGCCGGCGAGGGCCTGTTTCGCATCCACCTGGTACGCGCGGGCCAGCCGGCCGAGACCCTCTACGAGCACCCGGAGGCCGCCTGGGTGGCCGCCATGTCCCTCGACGGCTCCCTCATCGCGATCAACCACGGCGAGTACGGCGACTTCCGGCATCCGGCGCTGCGCGTCGTGCGCCAGAACGGCCACGTCGTCGGCGAGCTGCACGACGGCCCCGGCAAGGGCGTGGTCGGCCTCGCCTTCGCCCCGGTCGCGGGCGACCGCCGCCTGCTGGCCCTGCACGAGCGCCGCCGGCGGCAGGAGCCCCTGGTCTGGGACCCGGTGACGGGCGAGCAGCGCGAGATCTGGCTGCGCGACGCGGGCGACCTGGACGCCGAGTGGTACGACGACGGCCGCGGCCTGCTCATCCTGCGCGACGACCGCGCCCGCAGCTTCCTGCACCGCTACGACCTCCGCGGCGGCGGCCTGACCCTCATCGAGACCCCGCACGGCGTGATCGACGACGCCACTCCCCGGCCCGGCGGCCACGTCGAGTACTCCTGGTCCAGCGCCTCCCGCCCGCCGATCGTCCGGTCCAGCAACGGCCAGGTCGTGGTCAACCCCATCGGCCCGCCGGCGCCGCCCAGCGTCCCGGTGGAGGACATCGACGTGGAGGGCGAGGGCGGCCGCATCCACGCGCTGGTCTCCAGGCCCGAGGTCGGCACGGCCCCCCACCCGACGGTCTTCCTGCTGCACGGCGGCCCGACGGCGCACGACCGCGACGCGTTCTCGCCGACGGTGGCGGCCTGGGTGGACGCCGGGTTCGCGGTGGTGCGGGTCAACTACCGGGGCTCGACCGGCTACGGCTCGGCCTGGCGCGACGCGCTGCACGGCGACGTGGGGCACATCGAGCTGGCCGACGTGGCGGCCGTACGGCAGTGGGTGGTCGACCACGGCATCGCCGACCCGGACAAGACCGTCCTGGCCGGCACGGCGTGGGGCGGCTACCTGACGCTGCTCGGCCTCGGCACCCAGCCCGACCTGTGGGCGTGCGGCATCGCCGCGGTGCCGATCGCCTGCCACCAGACCTCCTACGAGGACGAGGCGGAGAGCCTGCGTGCCTACCACCGCGCGCTGCTCGGCGGCTCGCCCGAGGAGCAGCCGGAGCGGTACGCGGCCAGCTCCCCCATCACCTACGTCGACCAGGTCAAGAGCCCGCTGCTGATCCTCGCGGGCGAGAACGACACCCGCTGCCCGCTGCGCCAGATCGAGAAGTACGTCACCAAGCTGGAGGAGCAGGGCCGCCACCACGAGGTCTACACCTACGACGCCATCAGGGGCTCGCTCGTGGTCTCCGAGCGGATCGCGCAGACGGCGCTGCAGCTCGACTTCGCCCGCAAGCACGTGGGCGCACCGTGACACTTGTCACGCTCTGCGACCGTTCCTGACTACGGACCTTGACGCTCGGCCAGCCGGGCTGTCATCATCTCGCCACCCGTAGTCAGCCGGAAAGGCGCACCTTGACCAGCACGACCCCGGGCTCAGCGGGCGCGCAGCACCACGATCGCCAGGTCGTCGGCGCTCGGCTCGGAGGCGAACTCCGCGGCGCCCCTGCGGATGCGCTCCGCCACGGCCCTGGCCGACAATCCCGCGCACTCGGCCAGCAGCTTGGCCAGCCCGCCGTCGTCGTCGAGCAGCCGCCCGCCGGAGCGCCGCTCGGTCACCCCGTCGGTCACGGCCAGCAGCACGTCGCCGTGGTCGAGATGCACGGTGTCGGCCTCGAAGACGACCTCGTGGAAGACCCCCAGCAACGACTGCGGCGTGGTCACCGCCTCGACCTTGCCGCTCGGCCGCAGCCGCAGCGCCTCGGGATGCCCGGCGGAGACGAGCCGCACCTCCAGCCCGTCGGGCACGGGCGTGATGTCGCCGTGCAGCAGCGTGAGGAACCTCGCCCGCTCGCCCTCCTCCAGGATCGCCTGGTTGAGCCGGCCGAGCACGGCCGCCACGCCGTAGCCCTCGCGGGCCAGCAGGCGCAGCGTGTGGCGGGCCAGGCCGGTCACGGCGGCGGCCTCGGGGCCGGTGCCGCAGACGTCGCCGATGGCGAAGCGCCAGGAGTCGTCGCCGGCCTTGAACAGGTCGTAGAAGTCGCCGCCGACCTCGTTGACCTCGCCGGCGGGCTCGTAGATGACGCCGTAGTCGAGGCCCGGCACCTCGGGCTCGTTCGGCGGGAGCAGGCTGCGCTGCAGCGCGCGGTTGGCGGCGGCCTGCTGCGCGTAGAGCCTGGCGTTGTCCATGGCCAGCGCGGCGCGCCTGCCGATGTCCTCGGCGAACTGGATGACCTCGTCGGGGAAGCGGTCGGGCCGCCCCAGGCACATCATGCCGAGACTGCGGCCGCGGGCCATCAGCGGCACGGCGAGCACCTGCGACTCGGGCAGGTGGATCATGGAGGTGACGCGGGTGTCGGCGGCGTCGATGTCCATGTCCGCGAGCTGCTCGCGCAGGCCGTCGATCCTGGCCTCGTCGGCGTGCCAGAGGTAGACCAGCCGCAGCGGCCCGGAGTTGTCGGAGGTGTAGACGGCGCACCAGCTCGACAGCCGCGGCACCACCACCTGGGCGATGATCGCCGGCACCATGTCGGGGTCGAGCGTGCCCGCTAGCAGGTCACTCGCGTCGGCCAGGAACCCCAGCCAGTGGGGCCCGCGGCTGCTCTCCTCCAGCCATTCGGCTGCCACCCGGTCCGCGGAGCCAGGTAGCGTGAGCCTTGCCCAATGGACACGGGAATCGCCCGCAAAGGTGACTCCCCACTCCTCGACGTTGACGGAAGGAGCCTTCGGATCACTTTGGGAGAGGTATCGCTGGCGCAACTCCACCTGGACTGCGTCCCCGAAATGCTTCCAAATCACCTCAAAAGGCTCGTCAGCGACCTGCTCGGCCAGATCCGCGGCGACCTGCTCGGCAGTGTGGAGCACGCCGCCGGTGGCCCACGCGGTCATCACCTCGCGCGTGAACCTCATCGCAGCCGTCACAGCGGTCTCGCCGGGCGCGAACGTCGCAGCCAGCACCGCATGGGGAGAAGCAGTCATCCCAACGTGCCTACCACACTTCCCGCTGACTTGGGGTAAATCCAAGGACAGGACTACGAGCTACTCATCGTGACAGACTTGAATCACTCGCCGTGCGGCAGCGACGAGTGAAGGAGGCCCCATGACCACGGCCAAGGCCGCGCTAAGCCCAGAGGAGAGGACTTACACCGAGTCGGATCTCGTTCCCATCCTTGAGACTCTCTTCTCTTGGCGTGACGGCGACTTCCGGCGTCGGGTTCCTCACGCGCCTCCTGGCATCCTCAGTGAGGTGCGGTTGCTGCTGAACGAGGTGGCCGACCGCCGCGAGCACCTCGCCAACGAGTTGTCACGCGTACGCAAAGAAGTCGTCAAGGAAGGTCGCTTCGGCGAGCGGCTGACGCCCGGCCCGGGTGTCGGCGCGTGGGCGGAGAGCGTCGAGTCGGTCAACATGCTGATCGACGCCCTGGTGAGCCCGGTGAGCGGCGCGGCCGACGTCATCGACGCGGTGGCCAAGGGCGACCTGTCCCGGCGCATCGACCTCGACCGCTCCGCGCGGGGCGAAGTGCGCCGCCTCGGCAAGGCCATCAACGGCATGGTCGACCAGCTCGCGCTGTTCAACTCCGAGGTCACGAGGGTCGCTCGCGAGGCCGGCACCGAAGGGCGGCTGGGCGGCAGCGCCAACCTGCGCGGCATGTCGGGAAGCTGGCGCGACCTCACCGAGGCCGTGAACACGATGTCGTCCCGCGTGGCGGCGCAGGTGCGCGACATCGCCGTGGTGACCACGGCGGTGGCCAAGGGCGACCTGAGCCGCAAGGTGACGGTCGACGCCGTGGGCGAGATGTTCGAGCTGAAGAACACCGTCAACACGATGGTCGACCAGCTCTCCGGGTTCGCCGAGGAGGTGACCCGCGTGGCCCGCGAGGTGGGCACCGAGGGCCAGCTCGGCGGCCAGGCCCAGGTGACCGGCGTGTCGGGCGTCTGGAAGGACCTCACCGACAACGTCAACTTCATGGCCAACAACCTCACCTCGCAGGTACGAAGCATCGCGACCGTGGCGACGGCGGTGGCCCAGGGCAATTTGTCAAAGAAGATCACCGTTGACGCGCAGGGCGAGATCCTCCAGCTCAAGGACACCCTCAACACGATGGTCGACCAGCTCTCGTCCTTCGCCGACGAGGTCACCCGCGTGGCCCGCGAGGTGGGCACCGAGGGCAAGCTGGGCGGCCGGGCCGAGGTCAAGGGCGTGTCCGGGGTCTGGAAGGACCTGACGGACAACGTCAACTCCATGGCGCGCAACCTGACGTACCAGGTGCGCAACATCGCCCAGGTCACCACGGCGGTCGCCAACGGCGACCTCACCCGCAAGATCGACGTGGACGCCCAGGGCGAGATCCTGGAGCTCAAGTCCACCATGAACACGATGGTCGAGCAGCTCTCCTCGTTCGCCTCCGAGGTGACCCGAGTCGCCCGGGAAGTGGGCACCGAGGGTCAGCTCGGCGGCCAGGCGCAGGTGCGCGGCGTGTCGGGCGTCTGGAAGGACCTCACCGACAACGTCAACTCCATGGCCAACAACCTCACCTCGCAGGTGCGCCAGATCGCGGCCGTGTCGTCCGCGGTGGCGCAGGGCAACCTGTCGAAGAAGATCACCGTTGACGCCCAGGGCGAGATGCTCCAGCTCAAGGACACCCTCAACACGATGGTGGACCAGCTCTCGTCCTTCGCCGACGAGGTCACCCGCGTGGCCCGCGAGGTGGGCACCGAGGGCCAGCTCGGCGGCCAGGCGCGGGTGAAGGGCGTGTCGGGCGTCTGGAAGGACCTCACCGACAACGTCAACTCCATGGCCAACAACCTGACGTACCAGGTGCGCAACATCGCCGAGGTGACCACCGCGGTCGCCAACGGCGACCTCACCCGCAAGATCGACGTGAACGCCCAGGGCGAGATCCTCGCGCTCAAGACGACCGTCAACCGGATGGTGGACCAGCTCTCGTCCTTCGCCTCCGAGGTCACCCGAGTCGCCCGGGAAGTGGGCACCGAGGGTCAGCTCGGCGGCCAGGCCCGGGTCGAGGGCGTCGAGGGCACCTGGAAGCGGCTCACCGAGAGCGTCAACGAGCTCGCGGGCAGCCTCACCACGCAGATCCGCGCCATCGCGACCGTGACCAGCGCCGTGGCGCGCGGCGACCTGACCCGCTCCATCGCCATCGACGCCCAGGGCGAGCTGGCGGAGCTGAAGGACAACATCAACTCGATGGTGGGCAGCCTGCGCGAGACCACGCAGGCCAACCAGGAGCAGGACTGGCTGAAGTCCAACCTGGCCCGCATCTCCCGGCTCATGCAGGGCCACCGCGACCTGCTGGAAGTGGCCAAGCTGACGATGAGCGAGCTGACGCCGCTGGTGTCGGCCCGCTACGGCGCCTTCTACAGCATCGAGCCCGAGCACGAGCGCAACCTCATCCTCATCGGCGGCTACGGCGTGCGCCCCGACCGCGGCCCGCGCCAGCGCTTCGAGTTCGGCGAGGGCATCGTCGGCCAGGCGGCCAGCGAGGGCCGGCACATCGTGCTGGACGACGTTCCGCCGCAGTTCATCACCATCGACAGCGGGCTCAGCCGGTCCACGCCGGCGCAGATCGTGGTGCTGCCGATCCTGTTCGAGAACCGCGTGCTCGGCGTGCTGGAGCTGGCCTCCTTCACCCCGTTCGGCGAGGTGCACCTCGACTTCCTGACGCAGCTCGTCGAGACCATCGGCGTCACCATGAACACGATCATCGCCAACTCCCGCACGGAAGACCTGCTCACCGAGTCCCAGCGGCTCACCCGCGAGCTGCAGGAGCGCTCCGACGAGCTGCAGCGCCAGCAGGAGGAGCTGCGCAGGTCCAACGCCGAGCTGGAGGACAAGGCGGCGCTGCTGGCCAAGCAGAACCGCGCGATCGAGATCCAGAACTTCCAGATCGAGCAGGCCCGCCGCACGCTGGAGGAGCGCGCGGAGCAGCTCGCGGTCTCCTCGCGCTACAAGTCCGAGTTCCTCGCGAACATGTCGCACGAGCTGCGCACGCCGCTCAACAGCCTGCTCGTGCTGGCCAAGCTGCTGACCGAGAACGCCGAGGGCAACCTGACCTCGCAGCAGGTCGAGTTCGCCCGCACGATCCACAGCGCGGGCTCGGCGCTGCTCCAGCTCATCAACGACATGCTCGACCTGTCGAAGGTCGAGGCCGGCCGGATGGACATCCATCCGATCCAGGTGTCGCTGCCGAAGATGGTCGACCTGCTGGAGGCCGCGTTCGCGCCGCTGGCGCAGGACAAGGGGCTGTCGTTCAGCGTGGACGTCGAGCCGGAGGTGCCGCACGAGCTGCGCGCCGACGAGCAGCGCCTGCAGCAGGTGCTGCGCAACCTGCTGTCCAACGCGGTGAAGTTCACGCCTCGCGGAGAGGTGAAGCTGCGCGTCTCGATGGCCCCGCCCGGGGTCGACTTCGACGACGACAGCCTGCACGACTCCACCGACCTGCTGGCGTTCCAGGTGATCGACACCGGCATCGGCATCGCGCCCGACAAGCGCGAGGTCATCTTCGAGGCGTTCAGGCAGGCCGACGGCACCACGAGCAGGAAGTACGGCGGCACGGGCCTGGGCCTGGCGATCTGCCGCGACATCGCCCGGCTGCTCGGCGGCGAGATCCACGTCGACAGCGAGCTGGGCAAGGGCAGCACGTTCACGCTCTACCTGCCGGCCTCGTACACCGGCCCGCTGGCCGCGACCGACCCGGGCACGGCCCGCAGGCAGCTCATGACGCCGCCGAGCGAGGACTCGGCGACGTCCACGTTGCCCGAGCCGCCGCTGCCGCTCGACCTGCCGCTGCCCGAGCTGGTCGAGCCGCCGGCGGAGACGCCCAGCCAGTGGCAGGGCGACGACCCGCTGAACGGCGCCAAGATCCTGATCGTGGACGACGACATCCGCAACGTCTTCGCGCTCACCAGCGTGCTGGAGCGTCACGGCTCGACCGTGGTCTACGCTGAGAACGGACGGGAGGGCATCGAACAGCTCGAACGTAATGAGGACGTCGCGCTCGTGCTGATGGACATCATGATGCCCGAGATGGACGGGTGGGCCACGACTTCGGCCATCCGTCGCATGCCCCAGTTCGCCGATCTGCCGATCATCGCGCTGACCGCCAAGGTCATGCGCGGCGACCGGGAGAAGTCCATCGCCTCGGGCGCGTCCGACTACGTGCCCAAGCCGGTCGACGTGGACCGCCTGCTCGAACGGCTGCGCGGCTGGCTCAGCCGCGGCCGGGGCTCCGCGTCCGACTCGTCAGCCTCGTCGCCCGAAGGGTCGTGATCGATGCCGGATCGTGCAAAGATCCTCCTCGTGGATGACCGCGAGGAGAATCTGATCGCCCTCGAAGCCATCCTCAGCTCGCTCGACCTGGTGCCCGTGCGCGCCAGGTCGGGTGAGGAGGCGCTCAAGGCGCTGCTCAACACCGAGTTCGCGCTCATCCTGCTCGACGTGCGGATGCCGGGCATGGATGGCTTCGAGACCGCCGCGCACATCAAGCGGCGGGAGCGCACCCGTAACATCCCGATCATCTTCTTGACCGTGGTGGACAGCGCTCCCGACTACGCCTTCCGTGGTTACGCGGCGGGCGCGGTGGACTATTTGACCAAGCCGTTCGACCCGTGGGTGCTGCGGGCGAAGGTCTCGGTGTTCGCCGAGCTGTACAACATGAACAAGCGCCTGGCGGAGCAGGGGTCGCTGCTCCGCGACCGCCTCAGCGGCGAACTGCCGCCGGGAGCGGGCGACCACGCGTCCGTGCTGCCCGAGCTGTCGCGGCGGCTGACGGCGGTGGAGGACGAGCTGGCCCGGGTCAGGGAGCTGGCCCGCAAGTCGCAGGACCCGGCGCTGACCGTGCCGCTGACCGACCTGACCGATCGCCTGAGTCACCTGCGCGCCGGTTTCGACGCGCTCTCCTGATCTCCGCGCACCACCCCCGGGACCGATGTCCGCCCGGGGGTGTTCACGCGGCCGCGCGCCTGCCGCCCGCGGAGGCCATGCCGAGCCAGGTGTGCGGGTTGCCCTCCCAGCACCAGCCGAGCTTGGGCGCGTTCCGGCTGATCCAGAGGGCGGGCACCCGGCGGTCGCCGCAGCGGGAGCCGCCGAGGGAGAAGCACTTGTTCTTGGCCAGGAGCTGCGGGAAGTGCGTGATCAGGGCGATGCCCTCCTCGATGGTGAGCAGGGTGCGGCCCCGGGCCGCGATGACGTTCATCGCGGCGCTGGGGACGGCGCCACAGAACTCCTCGCCGCGCTCGACGTCGAACAGCAGGTAGACCTGCTCGACCTCCGAGACGGCGACGAATCGTTCCAGTGCGCCCGGCTCGAAGGAGTGATCGACGAAGCCGGGCTTGCGCCTGCCGTGCACCGTGGTCAGCGGCATGGTCTGCTCGATCGGCGCGATCTCGCGGGACAACACGAGCACGAACGGCACCCGGCCGCCTTCCGGGTCGCACGTCGTACCCCCGTGGCGGACGGCCAGCTCGCGCAGCGGCGCCAGCGTCGCGGGGCCGAGCCCGGCCATGGCGGGATAGCCGAGGTCGATCAGGGTGCGGACCTGCCGGTCGAACTCGGCGCCCGGCTCGAAGGGGGTCTGCGTCAAGGGCTCTTCTCCAGTTCGTGTTCAGCGGCGATACGGGCGATGCCGGCCGGGGTGCCGGCCATGATGGTGCGGGCGTGCTCGGTCACCGGCTCGACGGGCCGGTCCCACCAGGCGAGTACCCGCCCAGCTCGATGGTGGGCGAGGTGACCGGCGGCTTGAGGAAGACCACCCGCTCGTGGGCGGGCAGCGGGTGCCCGGTCGTCGGGTCGGGAATCAGCGGAGAAAGCCCTTCTGCGAGAAGTCACGCCTTCGTGAGGCGAGCGGGGCTCGCTTGCGTGAGACGTTGGGTGAGCAGGGCGCGCTTCCACT
Source organism: Nonomuraea thailandensis (assembly GCF_024172165.1). GTDB lineage: Bacteria > Actinomycetota > Actinomycetes > Streptosporangiales > Streptosporangiaceae > Nonomuraea > Nonomuraea thailandensis. Next base: position 9,883,226 of record NZ_JAMZEB010000002.1, read on the forward strand.
AGATGTACTTGGTCATGATCCAGGCGTCAGGCGAGCAGGTCGGCCAGGGCGCGGGAGCAGGCGGGCCGGCGCAGCTTCTGCATGCCCTTGGCCTCGATCTGGCGGATGCGCTCCCGGGTGACGCCGAACGTGCGGCCGATCTCGTCCAGGGTGCGCGGCGTGTCATCGGCCAGGCCGTACCGCTGGATGAGGACGGCGGCCTCTCGCTCGGTCAGCGTCGCCAGTGCCGCCCGCACGTCCCGGCGGAGACAGGAGGCGGCGACCTCGGCTGCGGGGCCGGGCGCGTCGTCGGCGAGCAGGTCGCCCAGCTCGGCGCTGTCGTCACCGAGCGGGGTGTGCAGCGAGACCGGCACGCGGTCGTGCCGCAGCAACTGCTCGACCTTCTCCGGCGTCAGCCCGAGCTCGGCCGCCAGCTCCCTCGCGGTGGCCTCGCGACCCAGCTCCCGCAGCATCGTGGCGCGGGCGCGGACGACCCGGTTGAGGTCCTCGACCACGTGCGCGGGCAGGCGGATCGTCCGGCTCTGGTCGGCCAGCGCACGCCCGATCGCCTGCTTGATCCACCAGGTGGCGTAGGTGGAGAACTTCAACCCGAGCCGGTGGTCGAACTTCTCCACCGCCCGCATCAGCCCCAGGTTGCCCTCCTGGATCAGGTCCAGCAGCGGCAGGCCGTGCCCGGCCCTGCGCTTGGCGATGGAGACGACCAGCCGCAGGTTGGCCTCGATCATCTGGTCCCTGGCCAGGCGCCCATCGGCAGCGATCCACTCCAGGTCGGCGCGCTCCTGCGCGGACAGGTCGGCGCGCTCCTGCGCGGACAGATCGGCGCGGCCCTGCGCGGACAGATCGTCCTCGCGGTCGAGGCGCTCCTGGGCGAGCAGCCCGGCTTCGACGCGCTCGCCGAGCGCCACTTCCTGCCTGGCGTCCAGCAACCGGATCCGGCCGATCTGCTTGAGGTAGCCCTCGACGGAATCAGTGGTGGTGACTGACATGGGGACCTCCCGGGGGTTGTTGCGGGGTCGGGGTCAGTGCGCGGCAAGCCGCGTCAGTAGGCGGCGTCTCAGTACGCAGCGCGCCGGGGAGCGGCGCTCCGCGTGACGTGGGGCTGCGCCACGGGCTTCAGCCCGCGAGCCGGTACGGCGGAGGTGCGCGGCGAGCTCGGGCGGCCGGAACGAGCGGTCGCGGCGGTGATGGAGGCGGGCAGTTTGATCTGGAACGTCTCTCGCATGCGAGCCCCTTCAGGTCCTAAACTTGTGACAGTCCTAAGATTATGACCAGACTAGATACGAGTCAAGAGGAAATTTATGTCCGACACAAAAATCCTCGGCCTCCGGGAGCAGAAGAAGCGGGAGACCCGTCAGGAGATCTCCGACCAGGCCACCCGGCTGTTCATCCGGCGGGGCTTCGAGCAGACGACGATCGCCGAGATCGCCGAGGCCGCGCGGGTGGCCAAGAAGACCGTCACGAACTACTTCCCCCGCAAGGAGGACCTCGCCTTCGACCACCACGAGCAGTTCGTGGCCGCGCTGGCGGGGATCGTGGCGGGCAGGCGGCCGGGAGAGTCGGCGCTCGCCGCGCTCAGGAGGGTCTTCCTGGAGGCGGCCGAGCGGCACGATCCCCTGCTTGGGTTCACCCGCGACGGGTTCGGGCGGATGATCACGGAGTCGCCGACGCTGGTGGGCCGCCTGCGCGAGTTACTGGAGCAGCGGGAGGAGGCCCTGGCGCGGGAGCTGGCCACGGAGACGGGTGATCGGGGACCGGTGCCCCGGGTGGTGGCGGCTCAGCTCGCCGCGCCCTACCGGGTGCTGCTCGGCCAGATCATGGAGCTCACCCTGGAGGGGGTGGATGATGCGCGGATCGCCGAGATCGTGGCGGCGGCCGCGCGCGAGGTGTTCAGGCTCATGGAGCCATCGCTCGGAAGCTATGCGGTGCGCTGAGGCCAAGACCTGCGAGGCGCGATGGAACCCCGGTCGGCCCGCTGAGGTCGAGAGCTGGAATGCGCTGCGGTCGGGACCAGCACCTGTACTGGGGGGAGCCGCGCCTGTCCTGGGGACCTGCGGATGCACTGAGCCGGAATTGCGCCTGTGCCAGGGTCGCGGGCCGGGGATGCGCTGGGCCGGGGATGCGCTGGGCCGGGGATGCGCTGCAGTGGGGATGCGCTGGCGTTGGGACCTGGGGTGGGGTGGGAACTAGCCCAGCGTGCTCGGAGGTGCGCTGGGGGCGGGGCGTCAGTGGCGGGCGCGTTCCAACGCGTCCCAGAAGCCGCGCCGCAGCGCGTGGCGCACCTCGTCGTGCAGCAGGAAGTCGATCGGCAGCGACGAGCCCTGCAGCAGCCGTGCCTCCAGGTCCGACGGCATGCGCGGCTTGCGCGCCAGCACCGCCTCCAGCCACAGCGCGGGCGCGTCGCGGGCCACCGACTCGCCGAAGTCGTGCCCCTCGCGGTGCGCGGCCTTGACGGCGTCGGCCAGCGTGGTGGCCCCCGCCGTGGCGGCGGCGGGCGGGGTGATGGGCGCGGGCTGCGGGCCGGTGTACGGGCCGAGCTGCGACGGCTGGTACGTACCGCTCGACGGCGCGGAGAACTGGCCGGTGCTCGGGCTGGACGCCTGGGGCTGCGCCTGGATCGGCCCGGTGACGGGGGCGGCGGGCGGCGGCGTCGGCGGCTCGGACTGGTAGCTGGTGTACGTCGGCAGCGCGGGCGGCGTGGACGACTGGCCACGCGACAAGCCGGAGGACTGGCCGTTGCCGGCGGACGAGGGCGCGGCGTGGCTGCCCCCGCTGGAGCTCTGCGGCAGCGAGGTGGGCGGCAGGGACGCCGGCTGCGCGGGGGGCAGCGACGGGGTGGAGTGCCCGTTGCTGATCGGCTGGTGGTGACCGTTGGAGGACTCGGAGACGCCGGTGAGCAGGCTGACGTACGGCCGCAGGTGGGCCGACCCCAGCTCCACCAGGTCGTCGCACTCCTGCCGCAGCGACCGCGAGACGGCCCAGCCGCCGTCGGCCGCGATGTGGATCACGCTCACCCTGATGCCGAGGTCCTGCGCGTCGCACACGACCTGCGCCAGGTCCTCGTCGCCGCTGACCACGACCGCGTCGCAGATGGCGTTGTTGCGGGCGAGCGTCATCAGGTCGCGGTGGACCTGGGCGTCGACGCCCTCGCGCCGCCCGGGCCGGATGCGGGACAGCCTGAGCTTGAGGCCCGGGATGTCGGCCAGCACGTCGTGCTCCGGCGTGCGGCGGCCCTCGACCGTCGCCTCGTACCAGTAGCACCGCAGCAGCGGCAGCCCCGTGCGCTCGCGCGCCAGGCTGGTCATCAGCTGCAGCAACCCGGGATAGTCCCAGGAAACCGCCTCGCGATGACGTGTGCCGTGCACCGCCATCGCTCCATCAGCCAGCAGATAGCCAGCGTCCACGAACAGCGCGCAGCGATCCACTGACACCGCCCCTTTCCTGGTGGTCCGACCTTGCTGGCTCTGCACCGTCAGAGACCGGACTCGGCGGCCCTCTCTCAGGGTAATGAAAGCAGGTGATCGCGCGAGGGTTAATCCCGACGATTCGAACCCGGCTCGCCGTAGCGCCAGGCCACTTAGGCAGACCGTACCAGTTTGTCCCGTTCACGGTCACGATCGAGCCCGCACGCTCAGCGCGGCCACTCCGAACAGGACCACGTCCTTGTCCGTGACGATCGTCAGCCCGGGATCCACCCCGAGTTCAGCGCTGACCGTATCGACGTCCGTGCCGAACGTCATCCCCGCCACGCCGTTCGAGGACCCGTCGAAGACGTTGGCCGGATCCCGGTCGCCGCCGCCCGAGGCCAGGGCGCCGGAGCCGAGCGAGACCTTGTCGCCCTTGAGATCGGCGTCGCCCTCCCAGGTGACCAGCTCGACCCTGGCGGGGGAGGCGGCCGGGCTGAGCCCGCCCAGCGGCACCCGCACCCGCCGCGCCTGGCCGCCGACCACGGTGGCCGAGTCGAGCACCACGGCCTGGCTGTACGGCTCCGCCGGATCGGTGACGATCAGCACCAGGCTCCATCCGGCATGGCGCGAGACGCCCGCCTTCATCGGGATGTCGGCCGCCCACCAGGTGCCGTTCCTGCGCACGTCGCCGACCAGCCCGCTCACGTCGGCGAACGCCTGGTAGACGGGGCCCAGCGGCAGCTCGCGCATCGTCACCTCGCCGGGCTGGACCGTGAGGTACTTGCGCCGCCCCGGCGGCCTGATCCTGATGGGCCCCGCCTCGTCGTCGGCCGCCGACCAGTAGAGGCCCGCCCAGACGACCTGACTGCCCTTCGGCAGGGACAGCTCAGCCCCGCTGGAGGACGTCGTGTCGGGCCGCTCGTCCTGGTCGAGCGGGGTCATCGGCCACAGGTCGTTGTCGCGCTGCGTGCCCTGCCTGCGCCGGGTCTCCGAGCAGCCCGCGCGCTCGGCCGGGCAGCTCAGCAGCGTGTTGCCGATCGCCCTGACCGCCACCTTCCCGTCGGTGGCGAACCTGGCGGGCGCGCCGTAACTCCGTACGCCCTCCTCGGCCCGCGCCTGCAGCCGCAGCGAGCCGGCGGCGATGCGGACGGCGGGCCCCGCGCCCTGTGGCGCCTCGTCGGCCACCAGCACCCGCAGGAACACCGCCGTGCCCTGCCCGGCCTGCAGCGCCTGCCTGGCGCACCGGGCGCCGCCGCTGACCGGGCGGCAGACCCAGCCGTCCACCGTGCCGACAGGGCCGAGCCGCGCGGCGCTGTGGCCGTGCCGCGCGGGAGGGACGAGGGTGACGCCGTCGGGCAGGTCGACCTGGGCCGCCAGCTTCTCGCTGGCGCTCTCGCCGTAGTTGCGCAGGCGGATGCCGACGATGCCGGGCTGGGCGCGGACGAGGGAGCCGAGCGCGTCGATCGTGGCCCGCAGCCGCGCCTTGCCCGGCTTGTCCTTCTTGACCGGCGGCGGCACCTGGGCGGGCCGCTCGGTCGGCAGCGGCATCGGGACGGGGACCGGCGCCACCGACACCGGCGGCTGGGCGACCGGCGTGATCGCGGGCGGACGTACGATCGGCTTCTCGTCGGCGACCAGCAGCAGCGAGGCGAGCACGGCCGCCGTCACCGCCACCGTGCCGCCGGCCATCGCCACCTGCTGCTGCTTCGGCACCCTGCGCAGCCGGCCCAGCATCCGCAGCGCGCCGCCCGCGCCCACGACGCCCGGCTTGGCCAGCGCCGCCGCGTACCCGCCGAACAGCGGCCCGGCGATCAGCGGCCCCACCATGACGCGCAGCCCGCGGTTGACGTCGGTCAGCTCCAGGAGCACCCCGTGGCACTCCTCGCACGCGCTGACGTGCTCGTCGACCGCCTTGGAGTCGCGCCTGGCCAGCCCGCCCCGCACGTACGCGCCCAGCTTGCCCAGCACGGGCCGGCAGTCGTGCTGCGGCGGGGAGCCCAGGTGCATCTGCAGGTACGCCTGCCGCAGCCCCTCTCTGGCCCGGTAGGCCAGCGCGGCCACGCCGTTGGCCGACAGGCCGAGCAGCGGCGCCACGTCGGCCGGCTTGGCCCGCTCGACCTCGGTGTGCCACAGCACCGCCCGCCAGCGCTCGGGCAGCGACAGGTACGCCCTGGCGATCAACGACTTCTCCAGCCCGACGAGCGCGGGGTCGACGAAGGGCACCCCCGGGTCGTACAGCTCGATCTCGCCGGTGGTCACCTGGCGGCTCTCGACCTTGGAGCGGTCGTAGACCGTGCGCCGCACCACCGTGAGCAGGTAGGTGCGGAAGCCGGAGTCGGGCCCGCCGCCCCTGCCCACCAGGTCGAGGATCTTCGTGAACGACTCCGCCACGACATCCTCGACCTCGGCGCCCCTGACGAGCTGCCGGGCCAGCGCGCGCGCCGCGGCGACGTGGCGCTCGTAGAGCTCCCCGTACGCGGCGGCGTTGCCCTCCCTGACCGCCTGAAGCAGATCTGCATCGCTTTGCGGCGATTCGACACCCATAGTGACCTCACGATTACGCGGGGTTGCCCCGCGCAATCATTCCGCATTCCCCGTCATGACTAAACCGCGCCCGCGTCTTTACTCCCGGGGAGATCCCACGGAGGGGGACGAATGGAGGCGGACGTGCTGTCACGCTGGCGTCGCAGGAGCATGGCGGCCGGCTGGGCGCTCGCGGAGGACTGGTGGACGCCCGAGGTGGAGGCCGTGGTCAAGGCGGTGTGCGGCGCCTGCGACCTGTCACAGGCGTGCTGGGCACTCGGCTCGGCACGGGCGGCGGCCGGGGTCGGCGTCGCCGAGGGCATGAACGACCTCGCCGCCCTGTTCGCCGTCACCGGGGCGGGCGGGCCGCCGTTCGCCGCGCTGCGCTCGTTCGCGGCCGGGTGGGCCGAGCACAGCTTCGCGCCGCTCGGGGAGCTGCACTGCGAGGACCCGCTGACGGGGCTGGTCACGGCGGCGTACCTGCGGACCAGGCTGGCGCAGCTCTACCGCGGCACGGCCAGGGGGACGTGCCTGGTGGCCGCCGAGCCGTCGGCGCCGCCCGCGGAACTGGCCGAACGGCTCGCCGCGGCACTCAACCTGGCCACCGCGCTGCGGCGGGCGTTCCCTGGCGACGAGACGCTGGCGCTGCTCGGGCCCGTGCGGGTCGGGGCCGTGACGCGGATGGACGGGGAACTGCGCGGGAAGGTCGCGCGGCTGCGCGACTCCGAGATCCTGTACGGGCACCGGCCCCGGGTACGGGTGCGGCCGTTGCCGAAGGCGTACGGGCAGGCTCTGGCGCTGATCAGGAGCATGAGCTCGTGACGGGCAGAGGCCGCCGCGGCGGCTGGTCCTAAGCTTGGACGCATGACTGATCGCGACAACCTGCTGGCCGAGATCAAGAGCAAGGCCATCGTCCACGGCAAGGTCACGCTCTCCTCAGGCAAGGAGGCGGACTTCTACCTCGACCTGCGTCGCATCACCCTCGACGGCGTGGCCGCGCCCCTCGTGGGCAGCGTGATGCTCGATCTCACGGCCGACCTCGACTACGAGGCGGTCGGCGGGCTCACGATGGGGGCCGACCCCGTCGCGGTCGCGATGCTGCACGCGGCGGCGGCCCGGGGGCGGGCGCTGGACGCGTTCGTGGTGCGCAAGGCGCAGAAGGCGCACGGGATGCAGCGGCGCATCGAAGGGCCCGAGGTGAAGGGGCGGCGGGTGCTCGCCGTTGAGGACACCTCCACCACCGGTGGCTCGCCGCTGACCGCCGTGGAGGCGTTGCGGGAGGCGGGGGCCGAGGTGGTGGCCGTGGCGACGATCGTCGATCGGGGGGCTCGGGAGCGGGTCGAGGGTGAGGGGCTGGAGTATCGGACGGCCTTCACCCTGGAGGACCTCGGCCTCTGAACCCCGCCTGCCCTGGACGCCTCCCGCCTGAGCTCCGCACACGTTGGGCGCCTCCTGCCCTGGGCACCGCACGCGTTGGGCGCCGTCCGCCCTGGGCGCCGCACGTGTTGCGCCGAACACCACCGCACACCGTCTAGCCGACCCGGCGCCGTCACGGGCGGGGGCCGGGGTGCGGCGTGCGTGGACCGGCGCATTCGCGCACGGCGCACCGGCACGCAGCGCACTCGCGCATGCCGGACGGCACACAGGCGAGTGATGGGCGGGCACGCGGGACTGCGTCGCGCGGGCACGGCGGGTGGCGGTCGCGCGGCCCGCGACGGTGGTGGGCGGCACCCGCAACGGGGTCAGTCGGCGCGGACGGTGAAGGCTTCGCGGGCGCCCGCCCTGCCCTGGGCGCGCGGAGCGCCGTTCTCCGTGACGCGGACCGTGCCCGCGTCGCTGAGGACGACGTCGAGCTCGGGCTCGAAGTAGCGAACCTCCTCCCCCCGGCTCATCTCCCGGTGCTGCAGCACGTCACCCCCCGGTACGCGGACCGTGACGAGGGGGCAGGTCTCGGCGACGCACTCGATGCGCACGGTGGGGACCTGCGCGGCGGAGGCCGGGCCGGTGGCCGTGCCGGAGGCAGGGGCGGCGGCGGGCTCGCGGTCGGGAGGCGGCGCGTCCAGGAGGTCGAGGAGCGCGCGACCGCCGACGACCAGGAGCGTCACGACGGCTCCCACCGCCAGGACGGCGAGCGCTAATCGGGCGAGGCCCATCGGATCTGACCTGTGGCGTCCCACAAGGGGCAGCGTACCTCGCGGTGATCCGCCCAGGAGGGACGTCAGACCTGGCCGTCGAAGCTGGAGGGGACGCGGTGGTGCTTGCCGCTGGGGACCTGGAGCGCCTTGGCGGCGCGGCGGTGCTTGACGGCCTCGACGATGATCGGGATCAGGGAGATGAAGACGATCAGGAAGACGCCGGGCAGGATGTAGCGGTCGATCTGCTTGGGGTCGACCTGGCCGCCGAGGAAGTGGCCGAGCAGGATGAGACCCTCGACCCAGACGATGCCGCCGACGACGTTCCACAGGAAGAAGCGCTTGGGGGTCATCTCCAGCACGCCCGCGACGGGATTCATGAACGTGCGCACGATTGGCACGAATCTGGCCAGAATCACCGCCTTGGCGGGACCGAACTTCTCGAAGAACACCTCGGCCCGCAGCACGTGATCCCGCTTGAACAACCGCGAATCCGGTTTGTCGAAGAGTTTGCGGCCGAATCGCGCCCCGAGGAAATGCCCGAGTTGCGCGCCGGCGATGGCGCACAGAGGCGTGCCGATCAGCAGGAGGGGGAAGGAGAGGGGCTCGATGCCCATTCCCGTGGCCACCGACGCCGAGCTGAAAATCCCCGCCGCCACCAGCAGCGAGTCGCCGGGCAGGAAGAAGCCCAGCAGCAGACCCGTCTCGGCGAAGATGATCGCGAGAACGCCGACGGTGGCGAACGCGCCCAAAATCGTCAGCCACCAGGTGGGGTCGAGGAGATTCAGAAGCCAGTCCACGACGAGGAGCCTACCTGTAGCGGGGGTGGAGGACATGACCAACAAGGACGCGTTGTGTCTACCCCAGCGGGTAGGGAGCCGGAATACTGGCCCTGGCGCAGCCGCAACTTCTCAGGGAGATGAATCATGCCTATTGCGACTCCGGAGATCTACGCTGAGATGCTCGACCGGGCCAAGGCCGGTGGATTCGCCTATCCGGCGATCAACGTGACGTCCTCGCAGACGCTGAACGCCGCCCTGCGCGGCTTCGCCGAGGCCGAGAGCGACGGCATCGTGCAGGTCTCGACGGGTGGCGCGGAGTTCCTCTCAGGAGCGACGGTCAAGGACATGGTCACGGGCGCGACGGCGCTGGCGGAGTACGCCAGGGTGGTGGCGGCCAAGTATCCCGTCACGGTGGCGCTGCACACCGACCACTGTCCGAAGGACAAGCTCGACGGCTTCATGCGGCCGTTGATCGACATCTCCCTGGAGCGGGTGTCGAGGGGCCTCGACCCGCTGTTCCAGTCACACATGTGGGACGGCTCCGCCGTGCTGCTGGACGAGAACCTGGAGATCGCCAAGGAGCTCCTGGAGAAGTGCGCCAGGGCGCGGATCATCATGGAGATGGAGATCGGCGTCGTCGGCGGCGAGGAGGACGGCGTCGTCGGCGAGATCAACGAGAAGCTCTACACGACGGCGGAGGACGCGCTGGCCACGGCGGAGGCCGTGGGCATCGGCGACAGGGGCCGCTACATGCTGGCCGCCACGTTCGGCAACGTGCACGGCGTCTACAAGCCGGGTCACGTCAAGCTGCGGCCGAGCGTGCTGAAGGAGATCCAGGACGCGGTGGGCGCCAAGTACGGCAAGGACAAGCCGTTCGACCTGGTCTTCCACGGCGGCTCCGGCTCGTTGCTGGAGGAGATCCACGAGGCCATCTCGTACGGCGTCGTCAAGATGAACGTCGACACCGACACGCAGTACGCCTTCACCCGCCCGATCGCGGAGCACATGTTCAAGAACTACGACGGCGTGCTGAAGGTCGACGGCGACGTCGGCAACAAGAAGACCTACGACCCCCGCTCGTACGGCAAGGCGGCCGAGGCCGGCATGGCCGCCCGCGTGGTGGAGGCGTGCCAGAGCCTGAAGAGCGCTGGGACGAAGATCTCCTAGCCAGTTCAGCGGCCCGGCGGGTATGACTTGTCCTATGGATAACCTTCTCGCCGGGCCGCCCCCGACTCACCTGCCGGACCTGCCCGAGGCCAGGGAGGCGCTGGAGTCGGGCGTCAAGGCCTCCGACGTGGCCGCCCGCTTCCCCGCCTACCCGGGGGCCTGGGCCGCTCTCGCGGAGGAGTACTTCGCCCAGGGGCACGCCGTGACCTCCTACGCCTTCGCCCGCACCGGTTATCACCGCGGGCTCGACGCGCTCCGCCGCAGCGGCTGGAAGGGGCACGGCCCCATCCCGTGGGAGCACGAGCCGAACCGGGGGTTCCTGCGCTGCCTGTACGCCCTGTCCAGGGCGGCGCAGGCGATCGGCGAGAAGGACGAGGCGGAGCGGTGCCTGCAGTTCCTCAAGGACAGCACCGAGAGCGGGCACGACGCGCTGACCAAGGGCTAGCCCTTGGGACGAATAGGCACGTTCGGGTAGTCTCTCTACGCAAGAGCCCCTGTCGCGCTTGCGCCAGGGGTTTCGTTTTGTGCTCGGGAGACTGAACCATGCCGGCTGCCGTTCTCGTTGGTGCCCAGTGGGGCGATGAGGGCAAGGGCAAGGCCACCGACCTGCTCGGTGGCGACGTCGACTACGTCGTCCGCTATCAGGGGGGCAACAACGCGGGCCACACCGTGGTCATCGGTGACCAGAAGTACGCACTGCACCTGCTCCCCACGGGGATCCTGTCGCCGGAGGTGGTGCCGGTCATCGGCAACGGCGTAGTGATCGACCCCGGCGTGCTGCTCAGCGAGATCGACGGGCTGGCCCAGCGGGGCATCTCCGCCGAGCGGCTGCTGATCAGCGCGAACGCGCACCTGATCATGCCGCACCACAAGGCGCTCGACAAGGTCACCGAGCGCTACCTGGGCAAGGCGAAGATCGGCACGACCGGGCGCGGCATCGGGCCGGCGTACGGCGACAAGATCTACCGCATGGGCGTGCGCGTGCAGGACCTGCTCGATCCGGGGATCCTGGCCAAGAAGATCGAGGTCGCGCTGACCGAGAAGAACCAGCTGCTGACCAAGGTCTACAACCGGCGCGGCATCGACCCGGCGCAGGTGCTGGAGGAGTACCTCGCCTACGCCGAGCGGCTCAAGCCGCACATCGCGGACACCTCGCTGGTGCTGTCGAAGGCGCTGGACGAGGGCAAGTTCGTGCTGCTGGAGGGTGGTCAGGGCACGCTGCTCGACATCGACCACGGCACGTACCCGTTCGTCACGTCGTCCTCTCCGACGTCGGGCGGCGCGTGCGCGGGCGCCGGCATCCCGCCGAACCGGCTCACGAAGATCATCGGTATTCTGAAGGCGTACACCACCCGCGTCGGCTCGGGTCCGTTCCCGACCGAGCTGACCGACGACATGGGCGACTGGCTGCGCACGACCGGCGGCGAGTACGGCGTCACGACGGGCCGCAACCGCCGCTGCGGCTGGTTCGACGCGGTGATCGCCCGGTACGCCACCCGCATCAACGGCGTCACCGACTACTTCCTGACCAAGCTGGACGTGCTGTCGGGCCTGGAGCGGATCCCGGTGTGCGTGGCGTACGAGGTGGATGGCGTGCGGCACGACGAGATCCCCATGACCCAGACCGACTTCCACCACGCCAAGCCGATCTACGAGGAGTTCCCCGGCTGGCAGGAGGACATCTCCAGCGCCAAGTCGTTCGAGGACCTGCCGCCGAACGCGCAGGCGTACGTGCGCACGCTGGAGGAGATGAGCGGCGCGCCGATCTCCGCCATCGGCGTGGGCCCCGGCCGCGACCAGACGATCGTGGTGCGCTCGCTGGTCTGACGCCTCACGTGTACCGCGCGGAGATCTCGGCGGCCGCCCTGACCATCTCCGCGCGGGCCTCGGGCGGCGCCGTCGGGCACCGCGACGCGCGTTACCTGCTGGTCGAGCTGCACCTGGGCGCGGAGCCCAGGGCGAAGGAGCTGGTGGGGGCGCTCGCCCCGTGGAGCGTGGGCCGCCTGCTCAGCCTCATGGGGCACGGGCGGGACGCGGGGCCCGAGCAGGTGCGCAGCGCCTACGACCCGGCCGACCTGGAGCGCCTGACCGCGCTCAAGGCCGTCCACGACCCCCGGGGCGCCTTCGGGATCACTTTCCGGCTGCCGTGAGGACGGCCGCCGTCACGGGTGTGTGCAGGGTCCAGCCGAGGGTCGAGTACAGCGCCTGGCCCTGGGCGGTGGCGACCAGGACGCCCGTGCGGGCGCCCATCGAGGCGGCCGTGGCGGCGATCGTCCGCATGACGACCGAGCCCAGCCCGCGGCGTCGGTGGCCCTCGGCCGTCTCGACCTGGTCCACGACGGCGGTCGTGCCCGCGACCGCGAACTGGCCGCGCGCGGCGACCTCTCCCGCCCCCGTCAGCAGGCGGGCCGCCGTGACGCCCGCCCTGGTGGTGACGGCCAGGTGGTAGCCGGCCGGGGCCGGCGGGGCGGGGTGGCGCGGCAGCGGGGCCGTCATCATGAACTCCGGCTCCTGGACGGCCCAGCCCGGGGTCAGCAGCGGGGCGACGGCCTCGGCGGGGGCGCAGAGCTTGAGCCAGGTGCCGGGAGCGGAGATCGTGGCCGTGAGACGGCGGAGCGTCTCGGGGGTCGGGGCGGCCACGATGTGCCTGGCCACGTGGCCGGGCAGTCCGACGTCCACGCGCAGTCCCCAGGGCTCGCGTACGGGACTGGGGGCATTGCGGGAGATGACCCACCCCTCCACCCATGCCCGAACTGTCGGGAAATGGGCACCTTTGAGGACCTCCGTCATAGAGAACAGCCTATTGTCTGGCCGGAACGCCACGACCGGGCGTAGCAGGATAAAAAGGACACGGCGTGGCACCGCCGTGACATGCCCCGTGCCAGGTAGGGTCCCGGTTGTGCGCGTTGAGATTCATGGTCACCGGGGGGCTCGCGGCCTCTGGCCGGAGAACACCCTGCCCGGGATGAGCCGCACGATGGAGCTGGGCGTGCATGCGCTCGAGTTCGACGTCGCGCTCACCGCAGACCGGCGCCTCGTGCTCACGCACGACCTCACGGTCTCCGCGGTCACCAGCGCCGACCGGCGGCCGCTGCACGCCGGCGATCCGCTCTACCCGTACGTGGGCAGGCCGATCAACGCGCTCACCCTGGCCCAGCTCCGCACGCTCGACGTGGGCGTGCGGCTGCCGCGGCACCCCGACGACCCGTTCGCGCTGACGCAGGTCGCCATGCCCGAGACCCGCATGCCGACCCTCGGCGCGGTGCTCGGCCTGGCGGGCGCCTACGACGCCGAGGGCGTGCGGATGCACGTCGAGCTCAAGTCCGACCCGACGCGGCCGGAGCTGACGGCCGACCCCGAGCTGTTCACCGAGATGGTGATCGAGGAGCTCGACCGGCACGGCAGGCTCGGCAACTGCGCCATCCTCAGCTTCGACTGGCGCGTCATCGCGCACGCCGCCAAGATCGCCCCTGGCACGCGGCGCTTCGCGCTGATCGAGCTGGACACCCTGCACTGGAACGAGGGCACCGTCCACGGCGGCGACGTGCCGGCCGCCGCGCGTGACGCCGGCGCCACCACGCTCTCGCCCGAGCACGTCATGGTGGACGAGGCGCTGATGGCGCAGGCTGCGGCCGCCGGGCTCGACGTGGCCGTCTGGACCGTCAACGACCAGGCCCTCGGCGCCAGGATGCTGGACCTCGGGGTGGCCGGCATCGTCACCGACTACCCCGACCGGATGCGGGAGCTGTGGCGGGAGCGGGGCCTGGCGCTGCCCGACCCGGTCGCCCCGCTCAGGCCCGTGGGCGTCTAGAGCCAGCCGTTGCGGCGGAAGCCGCGGTGCAGCAGCACGCAGACCGTGACCATCACGGCCAGCACCGCCGGATACCCCCAGACGGCCTTGGTCTCCGGCATGAAGTCGAAGTTCATCCCGTAGATCCCGGCGATCATGGTGGGCACGGCCAGGATGGCCACCCAGGACGAGATCTTCCGCATGTCCTCGTTGGCGAGGGCGTTCGAGCGGGCGAGCGCGGCCTGCAGGATCGAGCTGCACAGCTCGTTGGAGGACTCGACCTGCTCACACACGCGTGACAGGTGGTCACCGACGTCGCGGAAGTAGTCGCGCATCTCCGAGGGGATGACGCGGCGCTGCGGCAGCGCGGCCATGGGCGACTGCAGCGGCGTTATGGCCCGCTTCATCTCCAGCATCTCGCGCTTGAGCTGGTAGATCCGGTTGATGTCGCGGGAGCTGACGTCGGCGAACACGGTCGCCTCCACCTCTTCCAGCTCCAGCTGCATGAGGTCGGCCACCTGCAGGTACTGGTCGACGACATGGTCGGAGATGGCGTGCAGGACGCCCGCCGGGCCGCGGTTCATCAGCTTCGGCTTGTCCTCGAGGCGCTCGCGGACACCGGCGAGCGAGCAGTGCTTGCCGTGGCGCACCGTCACCACGAAGTCAGGGCCGAGGAACACCATGATCTCGCCGGTGGCGATGATCTCGCTGGTGGCGGTCAGCTCGTCGTGGTCGAGGTAGGCGATGGTCTTGAGCACCATGAACAGCGACTCGCCGTACCGCTCGACCTTGGGACGCTGGTGGGCCTTGACGGCGTCCTCGACGGCCAGCGGGTGCAGGCCGAAGACCTCGGACAGCCACTCCACCTCGGGCGCGGCCGGCTCGTGCAGGCCCACCCAGACGAACGCGCGGGCGCCGTCGTTGCTCTCGTTGTGCGCGCGTACGAGGCCGAGCGCCTCGACGATGCCAGGGGCCTTGACCTTCTTGCCCTGGATGTAGGCGCCGAACTCGACTAGCGAGTCGACCGGTGGCACGCAGACCTCTTGCACGGGCTTGGGCAGCACGTGCGGGACGCGCGACGGCACAGGGTGACGGTTGATGCGACGGAAAAGGGTGGACGAGCGCATGGCAGTCCCTCTCCGCCCGACCAGGGACGCTCCACGCGCGACGAAGTCACCTCAATCAACACGGATAGGGCGTGGAGGCACGATCAGGCTGCCGGATTGGAGTGGTCGGGGGTACGCGAGCCGTACGTGTGGGAGCACGTACTGCTGGGATCACCAGGATTCATCCCGGACCACCTCCAATCACACGAGACGCCATAAAGCCGCCCTAAGTTACCACAGGCGGGTGAACCAAACCGACGATACTCGGCTGGAGGGCTTCGGCTCAGGTAGAACTCCACAAAGTTGCTCGCCTATTCCGGCATTTGATGTGCAGGCGACCGGAGCGTGCGCCAGGCGGCGGGCCTGCGACAATGGAGCGCGTGCGCGTTCTAGTCATTGGTTCCGGAGGGCGTGAGCACGCCCTGTGCCGTTCACTCAGCCTCGATCCCCAGGTCAGCGAGCTCCACTGTGCGCCAGGCAACCCTGGCATCGCGCAGGTCGCGACCGTACACGCCGTCGATCCGCTCGACCCCGGGCAGGTGGCCGAGCTCGCCGGGCGGCTGCGGGTCGACCTCGTCGTGGTCGGGCCCGAGGCGCCGCTCGTGGCGGGGGTGAGCGACGCGGTGCGCGAGGCCGGCTTCGCCTGCTTCGGGCCGTCCAAGGATGCAGCCATGATCGAGGGCTCCAAGGCGTTCGCCAAGGAGATCATGAAGGCGGCCGACGTGCCCACCGCGCGGTCCAGGACGTGTGCCACCGAGGAGGAGGCCGCGGCGGCGCTCGACGAGTTCGGGGCCCCGTACGTGGTCAAGGACGACGGGCTGGCCGCGGGCAAGGGCGTGGTCGTCACCGGCGACCGGGACAAGGCGCTCGCGCACGCGCTGGCGTGCGAGCGGGTGGTGATCGAGGAGTACCTCGACGGGCCCGAGGTGTCGCTGTTCGCGCTGTGCGACGGGAGCACGGCGGTGCCGCTGCAGCTCGCCCAGGACTTCAAGCGGGCCTACGACGGCGACGAGGGCCCCAACACCGGCGGCATGGGCGCCTACACGCCGCTGCCGTGGGCGCCCGACGGGCTGACCGAGCAGGTCATGCGGGAGGTCGTGCACCCGACGATCGCCGAGCTGGCGCGGCGCGGGCTGCCGTACCAGGGGGTGCTCTACGTCGGGCTGGCGCTGACCTCCAAGGGGCCGAAGGTCGTCGAGTTCAACGCGCGGTTCGGCGACCCGGAGACGCAGGTGATCCTCGACCGGCTGGAGACGCCGCTGGGCGGGCTGCTGATGGTGTCCGCGACCGGCGAGCTGGGGCTCGACCCGGTGTTCAAGGACGGCTGCGCCGTGACCGTGGTGATCGCGGCGGAGAACTATCCGGAGTCGCCGGTCAAGGGCGACGTGATCACGGGGCTGGAGCCGGCTGACAACGCGTACGTGCTGCACGCCGGCACGAAGCAGGACGGCGACGCCGTCGTCTCCGACGGCGGGCGGGTGCTCAGCGTCGTCGGCCACGGCCCCGACCAGGAGAGCGCGCGCCAGGCGGCCTACGACCTCGTCGGCCGCGTCACGATGCGCGGCTCCTTCCACAGGACGGACATCGCCCGATGAAGCACCTGCACTCCGGCAAGGTACGCGACCTCTACGAGACCGACGAGGGCCTGCTGCTGATGGTCGCCTCCGACCGCATGTCGGCCTTCGACTACATCCTGGAGCCCGCGATCCCCGACAAGGGGGCCATTCTCACGCAGATGTCCCTGTGGTGGTTCGACCAGCTCAAGGACGTCGTGCCCAACCACGTGGTGGCGCCCGGCGACGACCCGCGCAGCGTGTTGTGCAGGCCGCTGAAGATGGTCCAGGTCGAGTGCGTGGCCAGGGGCTACCTGGCCGGGGGCGGGCTGAACGAGTACCGCGCCGACGGCACGGTGTCCGGCGTGCGGCTGCCGGAAGGGCTGGAGGACGGGTCGCGGCTGCCCGAGCCGATCTTCACGCCGTCCACCAAGGCGCCGATGGGGCAGCACGACGAACCGATCTCCTACGAGCAGGTCGAGGCCGAGGTCGGCGCCGAGCTGGCGGCGGAGCTGCGGCGGATCACGCTGGCCGTCTACACGCGCGGGGCGGAGATCGCCCGCGAGCGGGGCATCATCCTGGCCGACACCAAGATCGAGCTGGGCTGGGACACCGACGGTGTGCTGACCCTGGGCGACGAGGTGCTGACCCCCGACTCCTCGCGCTTCTGGCCGGCCGACGAATGGCAGCCGGGAAGGTCGCAACCTTCTTTTGACAAGCAATATGTACGCGATTGGCTACTATCGCCCGAATCCGGATGGGACAAAGCCTCAGGAAACCCACCACCTCGGCTCCCCGACCACGTGGTCGAGCGCACCAGGCAGCGATACCTAGAAGCGTATGAGCGCGTCACGGGGTCTTCCTTTAGCGGATGATTCGGCTGGGTCATGTGGTGTTAGCGACTACTGTTGGCCCGATCGAGCCCTCACCGTTGAATTCAAGGAGCCGCACGAATGGTCCGTTACCGCGTGCGCGGTGGCAACGCACTGCGTGGAACCGCGTTCATTCAGGGCGCGAAGAACGCCGTGCTTCCCATGATCGGTGCGGCCCTGCTCGCCCCGAAAGGCCGCACCGTCCTGCGCAACGTGCCGATCATCGAAGACGTCCGTCGCGCGGTCGAGCTGGCCGAGGCGATCGGCGCGTACGTCGAGCTGCACGAGTCCGAGCGCACGCTGGTCATCGACGCCTCCCGGGTGAACAGCCCCGTCCTGCCCGCCGAGATCGCCAGGCGGTTCCGCGGCTCGGTGCTGTTCACCCCCGCGCTGCTGCACCGCCTCGGCGAGGCGGTCGTCGAGGGGGTCGGCGGCTGCAACCTCGGCAGCCGCAACCTCGACTTCCACTACCTCGGCTACAAGCGGCTGGGCGCGATCGTGGACGAGGGCGAGACCGTCATCCACGTCAAGGCGTCGGGCCTGACCGGGGCGACGCTCTACCTCGACACCCCCTCGCACACCGGCACGGAGAACCTCATCATGGCCGCCGCCCTGGCCAGGGGCACCACCGTGATCGAGAACGCGGCGCTGGAGCCCGAGGTGCTCGACGTCATCGACATGCTCACCAAGATGGGCGCGCGCATCAGCGGCGGCGGCACCGGCTTCATCACGGTCGAGGGCGTCGAGGAACTGCACGCGGTCGAGCACACCGTGATGCCCGACCGCCTCGACGCCGGCGTCTTCGCGATGGCCGCCGCGCTCACCGGCGGCGAGGTCAGCCTCGTGGGCACCGGTCTCGACCTCGGGGTGGTCCGCTACAAGCTGGAGCAGATGGGCGTCGAGTTCCACCGCCAGGGTGCCGTCCTGCACGTCCGTTGCGACGGCCCGCTGCGCCCGATCAACATCATCACCGACACCTACCCGGGCTTCGCCACCGACCTGCAGTCGCCGATGATGACCGTCGCGGCGCTGGCCGAGGGCACCAGCTACATCCACGAGCGCATCTTCGACGGCCGGTTCGCGCTGGCCGGCGAGCTGAACAAGATGGGCGCCAACGTCGAGGTCGACGGCAGCCGGGCGGTCGTGCGCGGGCGCACGCCGCTCAGGGGCGCCGAGGTGACCGCGCACGATCTGCGCTCCGGGATCGCGCTGGTGCTCGCGGGTCTGGCGGCCGAAGGCGAGACCCTGATCGACTCGGGATACCTGATCGACCGCGGTCACGCGCATCTCGCCGCGCGAATGCGCGCTCTCGGGGCGGACATTACACGAGAGATTTCAGAGCGCTAAAAAACGCAAGAAATACCTCGTTGAGCTGCTAAAACATCATGTCGGGCGGTCAACCAGAACGGCTTTCCGGAAAAGTCGGGCGTGACATTACGGCCCCCGCGAGCGATCGTTCCAAAAGAGAGCACTGCAACGGACGGCAGGATGGGACGAACATTGGTCGAGAGGGCCGAAGAAACTCCCCGAGTGTCACGCCCGGGCGCTATGACACCGGACCTCACCATCGGCGTGGTCGGACCCCACGACCTGGTCGAGCGAGTCATGCTGATGGGTCACGCCGCGGCACCTCTGCCGTGTCGCCTGGTCGCGGCCGCGTACCGCGACGAACAGGAGGCGCCCGACAAGGTGACGCGGCTCGGTCCCGGTGTCGACGCATGTCTGTTCGCCAGCCCGGTCCCCTATGACCTGGCCAGGCGATCCGGCGTGCTGACGATGCCCGCGACGTACGTGCAACTCGGTGGAGCAGCACTGGTGGCGGCGCTGGCCAAGGCGGCGCTGGACACCCGCATGGACCCGCAACGGGTCAGCATCGACGTGGTCAGCAGGGCCGATGTCGAGGAGGCCTACACCGACCTCGGCATCCCCGCGGCGGACGTGCACAGCCGCGACGAGCCGGGCGCCACCGGCACGATCGCGGCCTACCACGAACGCCTGGCCCGGCAGGGCGCCACCACGGGAGCTCTGACGTGCCTGCCCGCGGTGGCCGAACGCCTGCACACCGCGGGCGTGCCGGTCATCAGGATCAGGCCGACCTCGGCGGCGGTGCGCACGGCGCTGCACACGGCGGCGCTGCTCGGCGCGCATCACCGGCTGGAGGAGTCGCAGCTCACCGTGGTGCTGGTGGAGGTGCCGACGCTGCGCGAGCCCGTACGCCGCGCCGCGCCCCGCTACTGGCGCGACGAGCTGCGGCTGTCGCTGCACCGGCTCCTGGTCCAGGAGGCGAACCGGATCAACGCCACCGTCTGGCCGATCGACGATCACAGCTACCTGGTGACCGCCACCAGGGGCTCGATCGCGGCGGCGACCGACGGGTTCAGGGTGTTGCCGTTCGCCGCCAGGATCAGGGACGAGCTGGGGCTGGCGGTCGAGGTCGGCGTGGGCATGGGTCGCACGACGCACGACGCCGAGTCGCACGCCAGGGCCGCGCTGGCCCGCACGCAGGCGGGCAAGCAGGCACAGGGCTTCGCGGTCGATCGCGAGGGGCGGGCGCTCATCCCGGCCCCGCGGATGCCGCCCACCGGGGCCACCGCACTGAAGCCGAAGGGGGTGGAGGTGCTGGCCAGGCTGGCGGCCAAGCTCGAAGGCGGCGACACCGTGGTCGATGCCGAAGGTGCGGGAAAGATGCTCGGGGTCACGCCTCGCACGGCCCGGCGATTGCTGCGCACGTTGGTTGACGAGGGACTCGCGTGGCCGCTTCCGCCGAACCGTACGCCGCAGCCCGGCAGGCCGCGCCAGCTCTACCGGCTGATCGTGGAGAAGCTCGGTCCGCGCTGAGCCGACCGGCATGGAGCGGGTCCGCCCTCCGCGGGCCCGCCCCTTCGCATGCCCCGTACATTGACGGAAGGTGTCAGCATCGCGAACTTGTGGCTTGACTCTTGTGAACTCATTGGTTGGCCCGTGTAGATAGGGGTATGTTCTCGGACGCCCCCGATCGACGGGATTCGGACGGGGGCACCAAATCCTTCCCCCGCCGGCCTCCGCCGAGAGGCGTCGTTCTTGATGAACGATTCCCTTGCCTAACAGGCGATTTCGAGCAGCCTGCCCGCCCGGTGGTACCGATCTGGCGGGTTTCGGGCGGAGTTGCGGCATAACGGGGCCGGAAAGACGGCTGTACGGCGCTGTGGCGGCACTGGAGCGCCGTTCACGCTCCGGTCAACAGGCACAGGCGGCGCCGGAGATCGGCGCCGTCAGCGCGTCCACCGGGCGGCGGGCGACCCCCGAGGCGGTCTCCACCGGAAGGCCCTCCCGCGCCCAGTACTCGAAGCCGCCGAGCATCTCCTTGACCCGGTAACCCAGCTTGGCGAACTCCAGGGCGGCGCGGGTGGCGCCGTTGCAGCCGGGGCCCCAGCAGTACGTGACGACCGTCGCGTCCTTCGGGATCATCTTCTCCGCCCTGGCGGCGATCTCGCGGTGCGGCAGGTGCACGGCGCCCTCGACGTGGCCCTGGTCCCAGCTCTCCCGGCTGCGCGAGTCGACCACGACCAGGCCAGGGGCCGAGGCGGAAAGGTCGGCGGCCACGTCGGCGACGTCGGTCTCGAAGGTCAGGCGGGCGGTGAAGTGCGCGATGGCGGCGGAGTTCGACATGGCCCGATCCTGCCCGGCGCGCCCGTGCCGCCACCAGTGGCACGAAAGCCGCCTATCGCTAATATCCCGCCACAGTCCGAAGTCTGATACTCGCAGGCAATTTGTCGGGATCTCCCTGTAGGTTCATGAGTCATGAGTTCAAACACTGCTGACAGCCGCCGGACGCTCATGGTCTGGAGCGCGCTGGGGATCGTCTACGTGGTGTGGGGCTCCACCTACCTCGGCATCAGGATCGCCATCGAGACCATGCCGCCGTTGTTCCACGGCTCGCTCCGGTTCGTCTGCGCCGCCCTGCTGCTCGCCGGCTTCCTGCTGGTCACCAAGGGTCTGGCGCCCTTCAGGATGACGCTGAAGCAGGCCGGCGGCGCCGCGCTCGTCGGGCTGCTGCTGCTGACCGGCGGCAACGGCATGGTGGCCGTGGCCGAGCAGCACATCTCCAGCGGCCTGGCCGCGCTGCTCGTGGCGTCGGTGCCGCTCTGGCTCGTGCTGCTGAGGCTCGCCGTCAGGGACCGGCCCGCGATGCTGACGCTGGTCGGGGTGCTGGTCGGGTTCGGCGGCGTGGCCGCCCTGTCGCTGAACGGCGGCGGCGGCGAGAGCGCCGGCACGACCGGCATCGTGGTGATCCTGCTCGGATCGGTGTCGTGGTCGATCGGCTCGTTCCTGTCGTCGCGCATCCCGATGCCGCCCAACGTGTGGACGGCCAGCGCCGTCGAGATGCTGGCCGGTGGCGTGGGGCTGGCCCTGGTCGGCGCCACCGTCGGGGAGCGGTTCGACGTGTCGGCCGTGTCGGGGCGCTCGTGGGCGGCGCTGGTCTATCTGGTGCTGGTGGGCTCGCTGGTCGGGTTCACCGCGTACACGTGGCTGCTCGGCAACGCGCCGATCTCGCTGGTCTCGACGTACGCCTACGTCAACCCGATCGTCGCCGTCATCCTGGGCGTGCTGGTCGTGAACGAGCACGTGACCGTGCAGATCGTGCTCGGCGGCCTGGTGATCCTGATCGGGGTCGCCCTGGTCGTCTCCACCGAGCGGCGCGCGCGGGCCAGATCCGCACCCGCGCCCGAGACGGTCGCCGCCTCGAACTGAACCCGGGCCGCCGGAAGCCCGTACCTCCTCGTGGGACGAGGGCGGGAGGCTGCCGGATGTGGTCGTACCGGATGGGATTCGTGATCGTCGTGTCGCTGCCGTGGGCGCTCGTGTCCGCGGGGCCCGCCGGCGCGCACGGCGCGCTGGAGGATCCGCTCAGCCGGGCCGCCGCCTGCGGCGCGGAGGGCCCCAGGCAGGCGGCGCGCTCCGCGGCCTGCCGGGCCGCGGTGCGGGCGAGCGGCGGCGCGCTGACCCGCGCCTGGGACGAGCTCCGGATCGCGAACGTCGCGGGCCGCGACCGCCAGGTGATCCCCGACGGCAAGCTGTGCAGCGGAGGCCTGCCCGCCTTCCAGGGCCTCGACCTCGCACGCGCCGACTGGCCCGCCACCACGCTGCGGCCCGGCGCCCGCTTCGCCTTCAAGTACCGCGGCACCATCCCGCACCGGGGCGCCTTCCGGATGTACGTCACCAAGAAGGGATACGACCCCGGCGAGCCCCTGAAGTGGTCCGACCTCGAACGCAGGCCGTTCCTCACGGCCACCGACCCCCGGCTCGAGGACGGGTCGTACACGATCATCGGCCGGCTGCCCGCCAGGACCGGCCGCCACCTCATCTACACGATCTGGCAGAACTCCGACACCGCGGACACCTACTACTCCTGCTCGGACGTGGTCTTCCAGCGCTCCCCCAACGCCGCGGCCGCCGCGCCGGCGGCCAGGCCCGTGGCGGTGAGCCGGCCGGACGGCACCGGGCGCCGGGACGCGAGCTGGCTGGTCGGCGGGTCGGTCGTGCTGGCCGGCTGCGCCGGGGCCACCGGCCTGCTCCTCAAGCGCCGCCGCCACCGCTGGCAGGGGTGACCGCGCGCCCTACCGGCCGAACTCCTGCGCCGCGGCCAGGAACGCGTCGTTGGCCTCGGGTGAGCCGATCGACACGCGTACGCCCTCCTCGCCGAACGGCCGCACCGCCACGCCCTGCACGGCGCAGGCCGCGGCGAAGGCGGGGGTGCGCTCGCCGAGGCGGAGCCAGACGAAGTTGGCCTCGGTGGGCGGCACCGTCCAGCCCTGCGCGATGAGCGCCTCGCGCACGCGGGTGCGCTCCTTGACCACCGCCTCCACCCGCTCCAGCAGCTCGTCCTCGGCCTGCAACGAGGCGATGGCGGCGATCTGGGCGAGATGGTTCACGGCGAACGGGATGATCGTCTTGCGCACGGCCGTCGCCACCGGCTCCGGCGCGATCAGGTAACCGACGCGCAGGCCCGCCAGCCCGTACGCCTTGGAGAAGGTCCGCAGGACGGCGACGTTCGGCCGGTCGCGGTAGAGCTCGACGCCGTCGGGCACGTCCTCGTCGCGCACGTACTCGCGGTAGGCCTCGTCCAGCACCACCAGCACGTCCTCCGGCACCCGGTCGAGGAACGACTCCAGCGCGGCCCGGCGGATGGCGGTGCTCGTCGGGTTGTTCGGGTTGCACACGAACACCATGCGGGTCCGGTCGGTGATCGCCTCCGCCATGGCGTCCAGGTCGTGGTCCTCGCCCGCCAGCGGCACCATGACGGACCTCACCCCGGCCAGGTCCGCGAGCAGCGGGTACGCCTCGAACGACCGCCACGCGTACACGACCTCGACGCCGGGCTCCCCCACCGTCTCGAAGAGCTGCTGCGCCACCGTCACGGACCCGGGGCCGAGCGCGACGTGCTCGGCCGGCACGCCGAAACGCTCCGCGATGGCCTCGGTCAGCTTGACGGCGCCCGGGTCGGGGTAGCGGTTGACCTGCCGCGCGCCCTCGGCGATGGCCTCCACCACGGACGGCAGCGGGTCGTACGGGGATTCGTTGGAGGACAGCTTGTACGAGCGCCCGTCGGGAGCGGCGACCGCCTTGCCCGGCTTGTAGGCGGCCATGGTGTCCAGGATGTGGCGGAAACGAGGCATGGCATCACTCTAGATGAGCCCTCAACCCGTGCCGGCGGCCTGCTTGCGCTTGACCAGTGCCGCCTCGACCAGCTCGGCCGCCTTGTCGGCGGTGCCGAAGCCGCGGCCCCCGCCCTGGATCTGGAGGGTCACCGAGACGTTCGCCACCATGAACGCGACCTTCGTCGAGTGGATCGGGGTGCCTGCCCAGGCGAGCCCCGTGGGCCCCGTGTGGCTGTAGGCCTCGTCGCCGACGGCCGGGCCCTTGCGGACCTTGGTGCCGGGGGTGCGCTTCGGCTCGTCCTGCATGAAACTCACGGTCTGCTTGTGCACCAGGGCCGCCATCGACGCGCTCGGCCCCCGGTGCGCCGTCAGGCTCAGCACCTGGAAGTCGCCGCCGCGCCACGAGCAGGCCGACTCCACCATCCAGTGGCGCTTCACCGTGTGGCCGAACAACGAGCGGACCTGCGCGTTCGTCAGCAGGTCGCAGGCCTCGAACGCGCCGACGAGCTGGGGGGCGGGGGTGGAGCGGGTGACGCTGGGCTTCGGGGACGGGGTGGGGGTGCTGCGGGGGGCCAGCGCGTAGCCGATGAGGCGAATGGCGTTCGGGAAGAGCCGCGGCACGATCACGACGCCTGCGGTCACCGTCAGCACCAGCGCGAGCACGGTGGCCACGAGGACCTTGGTGCGGCGCCGGCGCGGCCGGCCGGCCTGCGTGGCGGGCTCCGGTCCGGGGAACGGCGGGCCCTGCCGCCCGGGCACCGTGCCGGCGCTCCGGTTGCCGCGATCGCGCGTGTGACCGGTGTGCCCGCCTGCGCCTCGGCCGCCGTGCCCGCCTGCCATCCGGGCGCTGTGCCCACCGGTCGGGTGATCGCCCTGGGCGATGGCCGCGAGCCAGGCGGTCGCCTGCTCCGGTGAGCAGCGGCGGGCCGGGTCCTTCTCCAGGATCGCGGCCAGCGCCGGCCCGAGCGGCCCGGCCAGCCGGAAGGGCGCGGGCTCCTGCATCAGCACGGCCGCCAGCACGGCGGCCTCGTTGTGGCGGGCGAACGGCGCGCCGCCCTCGACCGCCGTGAACAGCGTGGCGCCGAGCGACCACAGGTCGGCGGGCGGCCCGTCCGTCTCGCCGCGCAGCCGCTCGGGGGCGATGTAGCCGGGCGAGCCGCTCAGCAGCCCGGTCTGGGTGAGCGCGACGTCACCCGCGATGGTGGCGATGCCGAAGTCGGTCAGCAGCACCCGCCCGTCGTCGGTGAGCATGACGTTCGCGGGTTTCACGTCGCGGTGCAGGATGCCCGTCGCGTGGGCGGCCGACAGCGCCTCGATCATCCGCAGGCCGATCCCGGCGACCCGGGCCGGCGGTAGCGGCCCCTCGTCGCGTACCGCCCGGTCGAGGGAGCGGCCGCGTACGAGCTCCATGACGATCCAGGGCCGCCCGTCGTCGAGCACCACGTCGTGCACGGTCACGATGGACGGGTGGTCGCGCAGCGCGGCGGCGGCGCGCGCCTCGCGCAGCGTGCGTTCGGTCAGCTCCGCCCTGGCCGCCTCGTCGAGGTCCGGCGGGAGCCTGACCTCCTTGATCGCCACCTCCTGCCGGAGCAGCTCGTCCATGGCCCGCCAGACGGTGCCCATGCCGCCCTGCCCGAGCTGCGCCAGCAGCCGGTAACGGCCCGCGAGCAACGTCACCGCGCCGCCGTCGCGATCAACGGTCGTCTCCTTGTCGCCGGGTACGCGTAGATCCTAAAGGGCGCGGCCGGAAGGCGTCACCGGTTCATCACCTTTTGTCACTTGAGCGTGCTCGACGGCCCTACGTCCTCGTAGGCGTCGACCGTGAGGACCGCGCTGGTGGCGGGCAGCCGGAAGGCTGGGCCCCGGGCCGGCGTCCCGGCCCCTGTCACCGCGGCGACCAGCGCCGCGACGGCGGCGGCGGCGAGCAGGAGCACGGGCACGCGACGGCGGCGAGCACGAACGGTCTCGGCGGAAGTCATGCCGTTCTCCTCTCCGTGGTCGGGATCCGTTTCCCCGTGATTCGCCGCGGGCGGCCCCGCGGATGGGCGTCGCCGGGGCTTTCAGGACTGGCGGACGAGGAATTGCCGCGCG
Organism: Nonomuraea thailandensis; assembly: GCF_024172165.1. Classification (GTDB taxonomy): domain Bacteria; phylum Actinomycetota; class Actinomycetes; order Streptosporangiales; family Streptosporangiaceae; genus Nonomuraea; species Nonomuraea thailandensis. The sequence continues at coordinate 9,909,284 of NZ_JAMZEB010000002.1, forward strand.
GACGTCAGGAAGGCGGCGACGAGCTCCAGCTTGTCCTCGAAGGTGTCGACGACCAGGGCGAGCGGCGCCGGGCAGCTACACCCGCCTCACCCCCGCCGGGCAGGCGTCCCAGGTGATGGAGTCACGCGCAGGACGGGGCGGCGAGCCCAGGTGGCCCAGCGCCAGACCCACTCGACCGGGCCCTGACGGTGGCGGCGCAGCCACAGGGTGCAGAACAGCCACTGGACCACGAGGACGGCTCCCGCGGCGACGTACGCCACCGTCAGATCCCGGCCGATCGGCAGGCCGAAGAGCCGAGCGGCCACCACGACGAGGAGGGTGGCGGTCAGGTAGCAGGTCAGCGCCATCCGTCCGAGCGGCGCGAAGAGGCGCTCCAGCACCGCCCGCAGCGGCGTTCTGAGCAGGACCAGCAGGGCGCACACGTACACCCCGGCGAGCAGGAGATCGGCCAGGGTGGCGATGAAGGCCGGCTGGTCCGCGCCCGCTCCGGCCCGTGCCCACAGGGCTGCGGCCAGCCCCGCCGCGAAGGCCAGGCCCAGCAGCAGCGGCCCGCGCGTGGACGTGCCGATCCTGCCGACCACCCCGTACCTGACGAGCGCGGAGCCCAGCAGGAACAGCCCGGCGATCAGCAGGGGCCCGCCCCCGCCGATCATCGCCACCGTCAGCAGCGCGGCGGACAGGCCCGCCACGGCCCATCGCGGCAGCCACGTCGAGGGCAGCAGCACCAGCAGGCCGACGACGGCGTAGCTGTGCAGGATCTCCGTCGGCCACAGCAGCATGTGCGCGAGGCCGATCACGAGCAGCGCCGCCAGCCTGCGCAGCAGCGCCGGCCGTGGGCGGGGAACGCGGCTCGCCGCGGAGTCCAGCAGCAGCGAGAACCCGATGCCGAACAGCAGGGAGAAGATCGGGAGCCCGAGCCAGGGGTCCCAGGCGCCCATGGGCGGAGCCGTGACGGCGCTGCCGCCGTCGGCCATCAGCTGGATGTTGGCGAGCAGGATCTCGCACAGCGTGAACCCGCGCAGGACGTCGAGCTCGGCGATCCGCGGCCGGGCGGAGGAGGAGGCGTGCATTTCATGCGGCATGGGGCCTCATCCTGGGGATCAGGCCGGGCGCGGGCATCGGCCGCGTGACGGGACTCGCGGCGTGCGGCGGTACTTTCGGCCGTGCCTGGCGGGTCTCGGCCCGGCAGCGTGCCGCGGGGCTGCGCTCCGGCGAGGGGCTGGTGCGCTGGGACCTGGACGCGGCGCTGCGCGGGACCGGGCAGCCGGTCACCGTGTCAGCGAGCGCGTCAGGCCGGCGACGGCCCGGTGTCAGCGCGGCGCGCGACCGTACCTGCCATGAACGGTACAGCGATCACGGCCGGTGGGCCGCGGAAGACGAGTAACGACGGCAACCAGATCACCGGGTGCCGCGCCCGGGTTCTCCGCCGGGTGGGGGTGGCGGCGCTGGCGGCCGCGCTGCTGGCCGGCGCGGCCACCCCCGCATCGGCCACTCCCACGGACAGCAGCGCGTCGCCCACCCCGGGCAGCGCCGCGGCCAGGGCGGACCGCCCCGAGCTGCGGCAGGCCATGCAGGCGTTCGTGGACGCCGGTTTCCTCGGAGTGCAACTGCGCGTCCACGACGAGCAGGGCGAATGGGCGGGCAGCGCCGGAGCGAGCAGGCTCGGCCAGAGCGCCGCGCCCCCGACTAACGGCCGCTTCTATGCGGGCAGCAACATCAAGACCTTCACCGCGACCCTGGTGCTGCAACTGGTGGCCGAGGGCAGGCTCACCCTGGACGACGCGGTGGCCGCCCACCTGCCCGAGCTCGGGCTGGACGAGCGGATCACGGTGCGGATGTTGCTGCAGCACACCAGCGGCCTGTTCAACTACACCGGCGACTTCAACCCCGACGGGTCCTGGGAGCCGGGCATCCCCTCGGCGGGCGACGAGTGGCTGGACAACCGCTTCCGCAGCTACCAGCCGGAGGAGCTGGTCCGGTTCGCGTTGTCCAAGCCGGCGCGCTTCGAGCCCGGAACGACCCAGAGCTACACCAACACCAGCTACACGGTGGCCCTGCTGCTGATCGAGAAGGTCACCGGGCACTCCTACACCGAGGAGCTGCGCCGTCGCATCGTCAAGCCCCTCGGCCTCACGGGCACCTCGTTGTCGGGCGACCGCGCGCAGCTCCCCGGCCCGCACGCCCACGGCTACTACCGGTACGAGGACGCCGACGGCCAGGAGAAGGTGGTCGACATCAGCCGCCAGAACCTCTCCCTGCTGGCCGGCGCCGGTGACCTGATCACGACCACCCGGGACCTGCAGACGTTCTTCACCGCGCTGAACGGCGGCAGGCTCCTGCCGGACACGCTGCTGGCCGAGATGCGCACGCCGCACCCGAAGATGAGCTACGGCCTCGGGGTGTTCGTGGAGGACCTGGGGCCGGGCTGCGGCACCGTCCTGCGCCACAACGGCAGCCCGCCGCACGGGTACGGGGCGCTGATGTACAGCTCGCCCGACGGCAGGACGTCCGTGACCGGCGCGGTGACCTGGGTGGACTCGGCCACCCGGGGGCCGGCGGCGAACTTCCAGACTCTGGTGGACGGGCTTGTGAAGGAGGTGTTCTGCGACGGGAAAAGCGACCCCCTTGCTACTCCTTGAGGCTGCGGAGCATCGGGGGGTGGAGGAGCTCGGCGGGGCCGCGGCGGTAGAGCTTGGCCGGGCGGCCGCCGTCGCGGGTGGTCGTGCCGCCCGTCTCCAGCAGGAAGCCCTCCGCCTTGGTCACCTTCCTGTGGAAGTTGCGGGGGTCGAGCTGGCGGCCCCAGACGATCTCGTACACCCTGCGCAGGTCCGCGACCGTGAACTGGGGCGGGCAGAACGCCGCCCCCAGCGACGTGTACTCCAGCTTCGCCCGCGCCCGCTCGATCCCGTCGAGCATGATGCGGCGGTGGTCGAAGGCCATGACGGCGAGGGAGTCGATCGGCTGCCAGCTCATGTGGGCCTTCTCGGAGGCCGGAAGGTCGGGGGCCAGGCCGAGGTAGGCGACGCTGAGGACGCGCTGGCGGGGGTCGCGGTCGGGGTAGCCGTACGTCTGGAGCTGCTCCAGGTGGACCGGGGCGCCCGGCAGGCCCGCCCGCTCGGACAGCAGGCGATGGGCGGCGGCCGGGAGGTCCTCGTCGAGCTGGATGAAGCCGCCGGGGAGCGACCAGCGCCGCAGGAACGGCGGGTTGTCGCGGCGCCACACGAGGGCGCACAAAGCCTGGTTGCGTACGGTGAGCACGACCAGGTCGACACTGACCGGGATGCTCGGGACCATGGCAGGCACGTTACACGCAGGAGTACGAGCCAGCGAACCGGCTGACGGCCGCCCCGGAAGGACGCCCCGTCAGCCCCCTTCTGTCCCGGCCGCCTGCGTGGAGACGCGTACGTGCAGCGGCTCCGTGGTCCCCTGCCCCGAGGGAAGCTTCACCCCGATCTGCACCCACTCGCCCGCCGGCACCTGGGCCCAGTCGAACGGCACCCAGGCCGTCGCCATCCCCACCGGCAGCTCCTCCTCGATCGGGTCCTCGTCCAGCCACCCGACGGTGGACACCACCATCTCCTTGGTGCCGCCGGACCAGGTGACGGTGACGGTGCCGTCCTTGAGGTTGTAGCCGCGCACCTCGACCCCGTCCTGGATGTCGCGCGGCCGCCGGATCGCGTCCACCGCGATCGGCCGCTGCCAATCCCCGGCGATCTCCGTTTCGAGCGACGGATCACCACATGTCATGAAATCGCTCCACATGTAGGAGACGATCTTCTGCACGTAACGCCCGGCCATCGTCACCGCCTGGTCCAGGCGCTTCTTGTCCGTCTTGCCGCGGGTGCCCGTGGGGGCGCAGGGCTGGTCACCGGAGGGCTCGAAGGCCTCGACGTTCGCCCAGAGCTCCACGTGGTAGCCCTGGTCGATCATCTCCTCGCGGGCCGCCGCCATCTCGCGGTAGTAGTCGCGCGTGGACCCGTGGTACGCGGTGTCGTACGTGGACTCCCCGACCACCGGCCGCAGGCGCTCGTCCACCTCGCTCTCCCGCTCGTCCGGCCAGAACAGCCCGACCTTGCCCGTCCCCCGGCTGTCCTGCGGCGCGATGATCCCGACCCCGGTCTTCGCCAGGGCCTTGAACCCCTCGGCCACCTGCTTGGGCGTCTGCCCGAAGGCGACCCGCTTGCGGGCGTCGAGGTAGGGGCTGATGAGGATCGGCTTGTCGAGCTCCTGCTCGACGATCCGGTGCTGGTCGGCGTACACCTCCAGCGTGGGGTTCGTGGCCAGCGTGGCCGACATCTGCACCTCGAACGGCTGGTACACCCCGCCGAGCGAGTCTCGGTCGGCGAAGCGCGCGCCGTAGTCCTGCAGGATGCGCCGGGTGAGCGTGGTGAGGGTGCCGAGGTGGCGCTTCTCCGCCCGGATCTTCGCCTTGGAGTCGCGCGGGGCGAGCGGCAGCGCGGGGAAGACCCGCATGCCGAACTGGTCGCCCAGGTCGAGCAGCTTGCCCAGGCTGTCCTGGGGCGAGCCGGCCACCAGGATCAGGTCGTACGACCCGGCCTTGTCGCTGAAGTCGCACGTCGCGTCGTCGGAGCCGTCGGGCTGGGTGATGAGCCGGTAGTAGACGCGCTTGCCGACCTCGACGGAGTGCTCCATCTGCGGGCAGCGGTAGAGGTCCGGCCCGAACGACTCGTCCGTGCGGTAGACGTACACGCGGCCGATGCGGTTCTCCGGGTTGGCCTCCTGGAGGTCCTGGAGGGCGGCGTCGTGGCAGCTCAGGCCGCGCTCCTCGCACGGCTCGTAGAGCGAGTCGACCTCGCCCTCCTTCAGGATCTGGCCGGCGTCGTTCACCGTGCGGAACTGCAGGCCGTAGCCGATCCTGATGATCGTGTCGCCGCCGACGCTGTGGATCTCCTGGAGCTGCGTGCGCCACGTGCAGGGGTTGGACTTGGGGGTGATCCAGTAGCCGGTGACCGCGTAGGGGGCCTTCTTGTCGGTGTCGAACGTTCCACAGGGGTCCGTGAACTCGCTCACCTTCGGCGTCGGCTCGGTGCTCGACGGCTTGGGCGCGGCGGACTTGGTCGCCACGGGTTCCGTGTCGTCGGACGGCAGGACGATGATCACGGCGGCGACCACGGCGAGGACGGCCGCGGCAGCGACCACGAAGAGCCAGCGCACGTTCAGGAACCTACTCCGCCCTCGGAAGTTACGGCTTGACCCCGGCCCAGGACTCCAGCTGTGCGACGAACCGCTTGGCCGAGTTGGGCCAGTGGTGGTTCGCACGGGCCGCCGCATAGCCGCGCGCGCCCTGCGCCCGCCGCTCGCGCACGTCGTCGCGCAGCGTCAGCACGGCCTGCGCGACCGCCTTCGGGTCCTGCCACGGCACCACGACACCGCTGTCGTAGCGCTCCACGAGCTCGACCGCGCGCGGCGACGGGGTCGTGATGACGGGGATGCCGTGCGCCATGTACTCGACGATCTTGGTCGGCATGGAGTGCCGGTAGTTCGGCTCGTCGTGCAGCAGCGACAGGCCCGCCAGAGCCCCGTCGAGCCGCTTGAGCGCCTCGTCGTTGGGCATGAAGTCGCGCCACTCCAGCAGGCCCTCGGTGACGGCCTGGTTGAGCATCGGACGGCTCTGCGGGTCGGCGTACCCGATCAGCTCGACGGCCACCCGGTACGGCTGCAGCAGCTTGGCCACCTCGACCGCCTCGAACACCCCGCGCGCCCGGGACAGCCACCCGAGGTAGACGATCCGGTCGTCACCGGGCGGGGTGACGGAGTCGGGCACCCAGGTCTCGTTCGGCACGATCAGGTGGGCGTGCTTGAACCGGCCGGCGTACGCCGTCTCGGCCAGCAGCAGGTGCATGTGGCGCTCGGCGGTGCCTTCGAGCATGCGCGCCAGGAACCGCACCGGCGGCCGCAGCAACGACGGCAGCCACGGCTTGAGCGAGAGCGTGGCGGGGGTGTCCTCGTGCACGTCCCACACCACGGGCGGCCTGTTGCGGATGCCCCACACCGCGAACAGCAGCTCGGGGTCGTGGATGAGGACGAGGTCGACCTTCGTCCGCATGCGCTTGAAGAGCCGCCGCGCGGCCCACACCGCGGCCATCCGTTTACGCTGGGCGGCCCGGGGCAGATCGACTCCGTTGACCCACGGTCTGGGGACGACGCCGTGCGCGCTGAACGACGCGGCGTACGTGACCTCATGACCGGCATCCACAAGGGCACGGATCTGCCGATGCAGAATTCTCGCGTCCTCGGGGTTATGCACCACCGTCATGACGAGCACGTGCACTGCGCGCAGCCCTCCGTCGCTACAGCCGCTCGACGCGTTCACCCTCGGCGAGCACGCCGCGGGTGTCCAGCACGAGCTTGGCCTTCGCCTCGACCATGCCGAGGTCGAACGCGGCGTGCTGCTGCAGCAGCAGCGTCACGTCCGCGTTGATCACGGCCTCGGCGAGATCATCCTCACGCGGCACCGGGGTGCCGTCCACCGCCCACTCCTTGACGTACGGGTCCGCGAACGAGAGCTCCGCGCCCAGCTCCAGCAGCGCACGCGCCACGGGGAGTGCCGGGGTCTCACGCTCGTCGGCGATATCCGGTTTGTAGGTGACGCCGAGCATAACGACTTTGGCGCCGTTCACGGGCTTCTTATGCCTGTTGAGCAAGCGCTGTACGCGAGCGACCACGTACGAGGGCATCCGCTCGTTGATCTCCTGCGCCAGCTCGACGAACCGGAACGGGTAACCGAGCTTGCGCACCGTGTACGACAGGTACGACGGGTCGACGGGGATGCAGTGCCCGCCGACGCCTGGCCCGGGCAGGAACTTGTGGAAGCCGAACGGCTTGGTGGCCGCCGCCTCGATGGCCTCCCACAGGTCGATGCCGAGCTCGTCGCAGAAGATCGCCATCTCGTTGACGAGGGCGATGTTGACGTGGCGGTAGGTGTTCTCCAGCAGCTTGGCCATCTCGGCCTCGCGGGTGCCGCTGACCGGCACCACCTGCTCGATGAACCGCCCGTAGAACGCCGTCGCGCGGTCGCGGCAGGTCGGCGTGTAGCCGCCGACGACCTTGGGCGTGTTCCGCAGGCCGTACTTGGGGTTGCCCGGGTCGATGCGCTCGGGCGAGAAGGCCAGGTGGAAGTCCTCGCCGGCCTTCAGACCCGAGGTCTCCAGCAGGGGCCTGGCCAGCTCGTCGGTGGTGCCGGGCCACGTGGTGGACTCCAGCACGACGAGCGTGCCCTTGCCCAGGTTGCGCGCGACGGCCTTGGTGGCGCCCTCCACGGCGGACAGGTCAGGGCGGTGGTCGTCGTCCAGCGGGGTGGGCACGCAGATGACGATCGTGTTGCTCCTGGCCAGCACGGTCTCGTCGAGCGTGGCGCTGAACCCGTTGGCCAGCATGTGCTCGAGGTCGGCGTCGGTCAGGTCATCGATGTAGGACTGCCCGGCGTTGAGCGCGTCGACCTTCGCAGGGTCCACGTCAAGGCCGACGACCCGCAGGCCGGCGCCCACAGCCTCCTTGGCGAGAGGCATGCCGACGTAGCCCAGGCCGATGACAGTCAAGTCGATTTCTGTCACAGCTGTGCCTTTGGGAGCCGGAAACAACACTTCATGGTCGCAAAGGTTATCTCAAGTCCACCTAGCTCACGCCTAATGCGACCGAACCCGTCCGAAACGGAAGGAAGATTCATGGTCATCAATCGGCAAGGGACCGGTATAGAGCTTGATAAGTCTCGGCAACGCGGCTCCAGGTCCGCTTCGCCGCGACTTCGGCGCGACCCGCCTCGCCCATCTCGGCGCGCTTGGCAGGGTCCTCGCGCAGCCGCGCGATCGCCTTGGCCAGCTCGGCCGGATCACCCGCGGGCACGAGCATCCCGGCGCCGTCGGAGCCGACGAGCTCGGACAGCGCGGGCAGATCGCTGAGCACGACCGGCTTGCCGAGCGCCATCGCCTCGACCGGTTTCAATGGCGTAACAAGTCGGCAAACCCGCAGGTCCTCACGCGGGCAGGCGAAGATGTCGATGGCGTCCTGGGCCTGCAGCGCCTCGTCGGGGCCAACGCGTCCCGGCAGGATCGCGGTGCTCAGCCCCAGCTCCTCGACCAGCTCCAGCAGGTTCGGACGCTCGGTGCCGTCGCCCACGATGAGCACGCGCACGGGCGTGCGCTCGTCGCGCAGCAGCGCGGCGGCCCGCAGCAGGGTGGCGAAGCCCTCGTAGGCCACGATGCTGGACACCGAGCCGACCACGATCTCGTCGTCGCCGATGCCGTACTCGCGGCGGAAGGAGGCCCCGTCGTAGGAGGCCGTCAGCAGCGAGTCGTCCACGGCGTTGGGCGCCAGGTGGATCTTCTCCCTGGGCACGCCGCGCTCGACGATCTCGGCGGCCATGGTCTCGGCCAGCGTGACGACCGCGTCGGCCTCGCGCATGAGGAACGCCTCACGCTCGCGCTGGAGCACCTGCCGCTGGCTGCCGACCCGGATCGGGTCGCGGGAGGCCCAGGTCTCCTCCAGGAAGCCGCGGACCTCGTACACGAACGGGGTGCCCGTCCTGTCGCGCACCGCGTGCGCGATCGAGCCGTTGCGGTGGTCGGTGGCGGCGTGCAGGACCTGCGGCCGCAGCTCCGCCGTGAGCCTGGTGACCCGGTCGGCGCCCCTGATGATGCGCCCCTGGGTCTCGAACGGCATGTCGCCGTGCGGCTCGGGCAGCAGCCGGTGGTAGGGGATGCCGTCGATCTCCTCGTACGGCGCCGCGTCCGCGTGCCCCTGCAGCATCGGCCAGCCCCAGCTCGTGACCACGTGCGGGTCGATCCCCGCGGCCTTCTGCGAGGTGACGATGCGGTGGGTGCGGACGGTGTAGCCGGCCTGCGTGTACGGCAGGGCGTTGGTGACCACGTGCAGGACCCGGTTCTGGACCCGGCTCAGGATGGCCACCTTGGGCCCCGGCGGGATCGGGTCGGGGCTGATCGCGGCCAGCTCGCCCCGGTAGTAGGCGGCCCTGCGCTTGACGAACGGGTACTTGGTGTGGGCCTCCAGCACGGCGGCGGCCTCGCTGACCCGGCCGGCGTCCCAGTGTTCCTTGGCCTCGTTCCACGGCCCCTTGACCACGCGCATGCCGAACTTGCGCACCATGCGCCGGGCCCGGCGGGCCGCCGGCCAGGCGACGCTGCCGACGATGGGCCGCAACTTGGGCGGGAGCGTGTCGGCGGCGGCCTGGGCCACCCGCACGGGGTCTGACTTGACCTTCGTCATCACCACGCGGGAGACGATGATCGGGTGCTGGACGAATCCCTTGAGAAGCCCACCGACGCCGGCACGGGCGGACTTCGCGGAAACCTTAGAGGAGTCTTGACGACTGGCGTCGGATGCCACGCAGGGACCGTACCATAGGCAGCGTTTTTTCCCTTCCGCTATGAAAGGCGAGGTCAATGAGGGAGAACCCCCTGGTCCTGCACGTATTGGGTGCTCGTCCCAATTTCGTGAAAGCGGCCCCGGTGGTGCGGGCACTCGGCGAGCTCGGCGTGCGGCAGGGCATCATCCACACTGGTCAGCACTATGACGCGCTGATGTCCGACGTCTTCTTCGCCGACCTCGGCCTGCCCGAGCCGGTGGCGAACCTGGGGGTGGGCTCCGGCAGTCACGCCAAGCAGACGGCGGCGCTGCTGGTGGGCCTGGAGGAGGTCGTCCAGGAGCACGAGCCCGACCTGGTCGTGGTCTACGGCGACGTCAACTCCACGCTGGCCGCGATCCTGGTCTGCGCCAAGCTCGGCGTGCCGACGGCGCACGTGGAGGCGGGGCTGCGCTCGTTCGACCGCGGCATGCCGGAGGAGGTCAACCGGGTCGTCACCGACGCGCTGGCCGACCTGCTCTTCGCCACCTCTCCGGAGGCGCTGGCGTTCCTGGCGAACGAGGGGGTGCCCGCGGCCAAGGTGCACCTGGTGGGCAACCCGATGATCGACAGCCTGTTCTCGGCGCTTCCCGATCTCGACCCGGCGCCCGTGGTGGCGCGGCTCGGCCTGCCCGGGCGCTACGCGGTCGCCACCCTGCACCGCCCCGCGAACGTGGACACCCCCGAGGCCGCCAGGGAGCTGGTGGACGCGGTGCTGGAGGTCTCGCGGCAGGTCCCGCTCGTGGTGCCGATCCACCCGCGCGGCAAGGTACGGCTGGCCGAGGCGGGCCTCGTGGACGGCGAGTCCGTCAGGGTGATCGACCCGCTGGGTTATGTGGACTTCCTCTCACTCGTCCGGGGCGCCGCGCTGGTCGTCACCGACTCCGGCGGCGTCCAGGAGGAGACGACCATGCTGGGCGTCCCCTGCCTGACCGTCAGGCCCAACACCGAGCGCCCGATCACGATCACCCACGGCACGAACCGCCTGGTCACGCCCGCCCTGCTGCCCGCCGCGGCGGAGAAGGCGCTGGCCGACGGGGCCGCCACTCCGGCCGGCGAGCTGCCGGTGCTGTGGGACGGCAGGTCCGGGCCGCGCATCGCCACGGTGATCGCCGCCTGGCTCAAGGGGGACAACCTCTCGCCCGCCTCTCAGGGCGAACGCCCCGAATAACGGCGATATCCGCCGTACTATGACTTACCTCTGCTGAGCGATTGGCGTACCACCATGGCCGAAACCCCTGAACAGCCCACCTTCCAGCGTCTCGGCCCCGTCAACTGGCTGCCCGAGGAGCGCAAGCTCGTCGAGCGGTACGAGGCGGAGGTCAGGGAGCTGCGCCGGCGGCTGGAGATCGCCGAGGCCAAGGCCGCGTACGCCAACTGGAAGCTGGAGGCCACGCAGGCCAAGCGCACGTTCAAGCTGGGCGAGGCCCTCGGCTCGAAGAGCCCGGGCAGGATCGTCGAGGCGGTGCGCTCGAAGGAGAAGGCGCCCAAGGCGCCCATCCCGGTGAGCCTGGCCACCGCGGCGGCCGAGCACCGGCCGCCGTCGGTCGAGGTGCCGGCGGTGAAGTGGCCGAGCGGCCCGGTGAACCGGCCCGACCTGAAGGTCGCGGTGATCCTGGACGACTTCTCCAGGATGGCCTTCCGCTACGAGTGGGACCAGATCGAGTTCGGGCTCAAGGACTGGCCGGAGATCTTCGCCGAGAAGCGGCCCGACCTGCTGTTCTGCGAGTCGGCCTGGCACGGCAACCAGGGCCGCTGGCGCTACCAGATGACCGGCACGAACGCGCCCAAGGATCCGCTGCGCGACCTGGTGGCCTGGTGCAGGAGCGAGGGCATCCCCACGGTCTTCTGGAACAAGGAGGACCCGCCGAACTTCGACTTCTTCATCGACACGGCCAAGCTGTTCGACTACGTGTTCACCTGCGACGGTGACATGCTGCCGAAATATCGGGAAATTTTGGGACACGACCGGGTGGACGTGCTGCAGTTCGCCGCCCAGCCCCGCGTGCACAACCCGATCCAGCAGAACAAGGGCCGCCTGCACGACGTCGTCTTCGCCGGGATGTACTTCCGCGACAAGCACCCCGAGCGCCGCGAGCAGATGGAGGTCGTGCTCGACCCGGTCAGGGAGCTGGGCCTGCACATCTTCGCGCGCAACGGCGAGGTGGACGAGAAGTACGCCTGGCCGGAGAAGTACCGGCCGCACATCGTGGGCGAGCTGCCCTACGACCAGATGCTGGCCGCGTACCGGATGTACAAGGTCTTCCTCAACGTCAACTCCGTGCTGGACTCGCCGACCATGTGCGCGCGGCGCGTCTTCGAGCTGTCCGCCTGCTCGACCCCCGTGGTGTCGGGGTGGTCGAGGGCCATCGAGGAGACGTTCGGCGAGCTGATCCCGATCGCGCGCGAGCCGATCGAGTCGTACAACCAGGTGCTGCACCTGATCAACAGCCCCGAGCTGCGGGCCAGGATGGGGCACCTGGCGATGCGCGAGGTGTTCGACAAGCACCTGTTCTCGCACCGCGTGGACCAGATCCTGCTGGACCTCGGGCACCACGTGACGCCCCGGTCGCGCTCGATCACCGTCGTGCTGCCCACCAACCGCGCCTCCCAGATCGAGCACGCGATCTCCTCGGTGGCCAAGCAGCTCCACCGGCCGCTGCAGCTCGTCATGGTGCTGCACGGGCTCGACATCGACCCCGTCGTGGTGGCGGACAAGGCCCGCATGGCGGGCATCACGGACGTCACCGTCCTGCCCGCGGACGCCTCGCTCTCGCTCGGCGCGTGCATGAACCTGGGCATCGCCGCGGCCGAGGGCGAGCTGATCGCCAAGATGGACGACGACAACCTGTACGGGGAGCACTACCTGTCGGACCTGGTGCGCTCCTTCGACTTCTCGGACGCGGAGATGACCGGGAAGGGCGCGCACTACGCGTACTTCGAGGGCAGCAACACCACGATGCTCCGGCTGCCCGGGCTGGAGCACCGGTACTCGTGGCTGGTGCAGGGCGGCACGTTCCTCGGCAAGGCCGGCCTGTTCCGCGCGTACCCGTTCGCCGACATCACCCGCGGCGAGGACACCCACCTCGTGCGGCGGCTGAAGGAGGACGGGGTCAAGATCTACTCGTCGGACCGGTTCAACTTCGTCTACTGGCGCAGCGCCGACACCGCGATGCACACCTGGCAGGCCGACCACATCAAGCTGACCAGGAACGCCCAGTTCTCCTTCGTCGGCCGCCCGGACGCGCACGTCCTCATCTGACGGGCGGCCAGGGGCGGCGGCTCGGCGAACGATCGTGCAATCCCCCTGAGAAGCCGGTCCTGATCAACGTTCGGGACGTCAACAAGGGCCGCGGAGCCGCCTCCGGCACTTTTCGCAGATCGCGAAGCCTACGGCTTAACGCGGGCGAGGCTCTGGTCGGCCAGGTTCGCCAGCTCGTACAGGCCCTGCGGCTTGACCCGCTGCCCGACGACCAGCATGCTCATGATCAGGGTCCCCCGCCTGATCATGACCGAGCCGATCTGCGCGTTGTTCTTGTCGCCGGCCGCCGTCGTCAGGTAGGCCCGCGACTGGTCGCCCTTGGCGGGCATGTCCAGCGTCTTGGTCCTGTACGTGACCTTCGCGCCCCCGACGTCGGCCGTGTAGTCGGCGCACTGCTTGGGCAGCGGCTCGGGGAAGGTGGCCTTCGGCAGCGAGACCACGGCCTGCGTGATCGAGCCGCGGGCCGCGGAGAAGGCGACGACGGCGGCGGGCGACTTGGCCACGTCCGGCTTGGCGGCGTCGAGCTGGGCGGCCCCGGCGCACTCGGGGTGCTGCGCCCTGGCCTTGCGGACCGCCTCCAGCCCCTGCTGGGTGGACTTGAGCATGCCGAACTCGCCCAGCTCGGGCCCGTACGCGACGCTCATGCCCTTGGGCACCGGCAGCAGCGCGGCACGCAGCTTGGCGCTGGCGGCGGACGACTGCGCGGGCGGTGCCGAGGCGGCGGGCGACGCGGGCTCCTCCGCCGAGGAGCATCCGGCAATGACCAGAGTGCTCAGGAATATCCCGGGAATTGCTTTATGCATGGCCGCTCCATTTCGCTACATGGACATTGGCCAAAACGCTAGAGGAAGCGAGCAGCGCAAGAGAGAGCAACGTCGGTATTCACGGGATTCAGCGGGTTCCGGGTTCACCTCCATGCCGCTACCTGGGATGATGCGCGCAAGATCGACACCACCCGCCAAACCGGCCTCGCGGTAATAGGGCGGGCAAAATGTTTCCCGGGCCCTGCGCGTCCTGATGCGGCTTTTCTCCCGGCTGCTGATGATCGCGGCATGAGCTTCTCTCCGCGTGCGCTCGGGATGGACGTGCCCATTACCCGCAGGGACTTCTTCGACGGCATCGCCGTGAGCTGCGTGGCCGGTAGCGCGGCCCCCAAGGCCCCGAACCCTCCGCACCCCTTCACGGTGAGCGGGGACACCAGTGAGGCGCTCAGCGTCGCGCACGCGCTGCGGGACGGCCGTTTCTGGGCGCACGCCGGCCCGCCCGTGCCCACCGGGGAGCACCACGACCTCGTCGTGGTGGGCGGCGGGCGCGGCGGGCGCAGCGCGGCGGCCGAGTGGCTGCGCCGCCACCCGCGGGCGGGCGTCCTCGTGCTCGACACCCACGAAGCGCTCGGCGACCACGCAGCACTCGGCGACAACGCTGCGCCCGATGACCACGCAGCGCTCGGCGACCGGGAGCTCCTCGCCGGGCGGGCCGCCTTCGACGCGGTGATGTGCGACGCGGAGACGTTCGGCGCGGACACCCTGGTCGCGACCGACTCCCCCGGCTGGATCGACCGGCTGCCGATCGCCTGGCAGGCGCGGCGCGACCTGCGCGCGCTGCACGAGGACCCGCCCGACTGGTTCCCCGGGGTGCCGGCCGAGGGCAAGCAGGAGCGGCTGGCGGGGCTGACGTACGCGGAGTTCCTGCGGGAGGTGTGCGGGGCGCATCCCGACGCGGAGCGGTTCTGCAGGACCATGTCGTGCCCCGACTGGGGGTACGACACGCGGGCGTTCGGCGCGATCGACGCCTGGGGCACCGGGTACCCGGGGTTCGCCGGGCTGGGGCTCAGCAGGGAGCAGCCGTCCAGGTACAACTCGCCGACCGTGCGGCGGCACTGGCACGGGCCCGCGCCCGCGGCCGCCGTGCCCGCGCTGGACGGGCGGGTCCGCGTCCGGACGTCCAGCCCGGTGGTGTCCGTACGGGACGGCGCCAGGTCCGCGACCGTGGGGTACTTCGACGGCCACCAGGTGTGCACCGTGGAGGCGGGGGCGGTGATCCTGGCCTGCTGGAGCGCCGTGGTGCCGTACCTCGTGCCCGAGCTGCCGCCGGAGCGGCGGGGGGCGCTGCGGCAGGCGTCGCGGGTGCCGCTGCTGGAGGCGACCGTCCGGCTGCGCGACCCGGTGGCCTGGCGGCGGCTGGGCGTGGAGCGGGTGCGGTGGACGGGCGCGTACTGGTGCGCCAGCGAGTTCACGCCTCCGGACACCGTGCGGATGCTGGCCACGCCGTGCCGGTCGGAGCTGGGCCCCTGCGCGGGGTCCGCGGCGGGCAGGCGGGAGCTGATCAGGACGCCGTACAGCACGCTGGAGCACACCGTCAGGGACCAGCTCGCCCGGCTGCTCGGCCCGGCCGGCTTCGACCCGGGCGGGGGCATCGCGGAGATCACGGTCCGCCGGTGGGGTCACGCGCTGGCGCCCGAGTACTGCCGGCCGTGGCACGCGTTCTACCCTGACGGGCCGTTCCCGGCGGACGCGGCGCGCGGCCGGTTCGGCAGGATCGCGATCGCCGGCTCCGACGCCGAGCCCGCCGCGCGCGGCGAGGCCGCCGTCGCCGCCGCGCTGCGGGCCGTGGGGGAGCTGACCCGATGAAGGCTCCGCGGAACCCGCTGACGCCGGAGCGGGCGCGATGAGGGCGCTGTGGTTGCGGATCTTCCTGACGGGCCTGGCGCTCTGGCTGGCCACCGTGGTCGTGACCGGCTGGACGGGCAACTCGAACCTGGTCCCGACGGTGGTGCTGTTCGGCAGCTTCCTGGTGCCGGTGACGTTCGTGGTGTGGGCGTACGGGCGGGGACGCTCCCCCGAGGTGACGGTCGAGCGGTTGTTCGTGGCGTTCGTGGTGGGCGGCGTGCTGGGGGTGCTGGGCGCGTCGCTGCTGGAGAGCTGGCTGCTGCGGCCGTCGCTGCTCATGTACGTGCTCGTCGGCCTGATCGAGGAGGGCGTCAAGCTGGCGGCCCTGGTCTTCGTCACCCGGCACGTGGTCAGGCACGCGACCAGGGACGGCGTGGTGCTGGGAGCCACCGTCGGCTTCGGCTTCGCCGCCTTCGAGAGCTCGGGGTACGCCTTCAACGCCCTGTTCACCGCGGGCGGCCTGTCGCTGACCCAGCTCGTGGAGACCGAGGTGCTGCGCGGCATCCTGACCCCGGTCGGGCACGGCCTGTGGACCGCGATCGCGGGCGGGGCGCTGTTCCGCGCGGGAGGCCGGGTGACCGGGCCGGTCGTGCTGACCTATCTGGGAGTCTCGCTCCTGCACGCGCTGTGGGACTCGATGAGCGCCATCGCGATCGCGGTCACGCTGGTGCTGACCGGGCGGCCGTGGCAGTTCGAGCTGCTGCGCATCGGCCGGGTGCCGCACGTGACGCCGTGGCAGGTGCACGTGTACACGCTGCTGAACTGGGCGGGACTCATCGTGATCTCGCTGGTCGCGCTCGGATGGCTGTGGACGACGGTGGCCACGGCACGCCGGGATCGGGGGATCTTGTCCCAATAATCACGGTAATGAACGCCTTCCTCCCACTGCGCCGGAAGCATAATCGGTGCTAGTCTCCTGTGCGATCTTCCGGAGGTGTATTTACACAAGGTGTGGAAATGCCCCCGACTCGAGGTTGGGACATGGGCTCGCGAAACCGGTCAATTCGGTTCAAGATCTTTTTATTGCTGCTGCTACCCCTCCTGTCTCTGAGCGCGCTCTGGGGTTTCGTCCTCAACCTCACCATGGGCGACGCCCAGTCACTGCTCCGCGCGAACACCCTCTACGACACGATCGGCGTCACCTCCACCGACCTGGGATTACAGCTCCAGGCCGAACGGGTGCGCTCCGCGGAGGCGCTCACGACGCGTGAGCTCACCGAGGTGCTCGGCGGCCAGCGCGCCCGCACCGACAAGTCCGTCGCCGACTTCAGGCAGGCGGCAGCCGACGCCGGCGGCGCGGTCGGCGACGACCTGCGGCGGCCCCTCGACAACCTCAACATGGCTCTCGACAGGCTCGCCCTGATCCGGTCGGACATCGACAACGGGATCAGCTCCCGCCTGGCCGGCCTGACCGAGTACAACCGCGTGCTCGACGCCCTCTTCCGGCTCTACGACCACCTGATCACGGTCTCCGACCTGGAGATCTTCCAGCAGGCCTCGTCGCTGCAGGCCATGGGCATGGCCAGGGAGTACATCGCCAGGGAGCACGCCCTCGCCATCGGCGCACTGGCCGACGCGCGGCTCACCCCGCAGGAGACGGCGGCCTTCACCGAGTACGCGGCCTCCAGGAAGTTCCTGCACTCGCGCGGCCTGGCCGGGCTCGACGTGACGCTGCGCAGGCCGTACGAGCAGGTCTTCGCCACCGAGCCGTTCCTCACCTTCGCCACCATGGAGTCGCGCGTCATCAAGACCGGCGCGCCTCCCCCCGACGCCGACTCCTGGCACCGGGCCGTGGACAAGCTCACCGGCCGCCTCGACGACCTCGGCAAGACCTCCTCCGACGCCCTGGCCGCCCGTACGTCGCAGGCCGCCACCGGCACCGTCGTCGAGATCGGCATCGCGGGCGGCGTCGGCTTGATCGCCGTGCTCGCGTCGATCATCATCTCTGTACGCTTCGGTCGCCGCCTGGCCGGGGAGCTGGCCGGGCTGCGCGCGGCCGCGGTCGAGCTGTCGGGCCGGCGGCTGCCCGACATCGTGGCGCGGCTGCGCAGAGGTGAGGACGTCGACGTGCGGAAGGAAGCCAAGGCGATCAAGGTGAGCGGTTCCGCGGAGATCACCGACGTGGCCAGGGCCTTCGGGTACGTGCAGCACACCGCCGTGACGGCGGCGGTCGGCCAGGCGGCGCTGCGGCGCGGCGTCGGCCAGGTCTTCCTCAACCTCGCCCGGCGCAAGCAGGGCCTGCTGCACCGGCAGCTCGGCCTGCTCGACGCCATGCAGCGGCGCACCCACGACCCCGACAGGCTGGAGGAGCTCTTCCGCCTGGACCACCTGACCACGCGCATGCGGCGGCACGCGGAGAGCCTGATCGTGCTGTCCGGCGCCGCTCCGGGACGGGCCTGGCGCAAGCCGGTGCCCGTGATCGACATCGTCCGGGCGGCGGTCGCCGAGATCGAGGACTACACCAGGGTCTCCGTGGAGACGATGCCGGCGGGCGCCATCGACGGCACCGCCGCGGCCGACGTCACCCACCTGCTGTCCGAGCTGGTCGAGAACGCCACCATCTACTCGCCGCCCGACACCGTGGTCCAGGTGCGCGGCGACCTGGTGAGCAACGGCTACGCCGTCGAGGTGGAGGACAAGGGGCTCGGGCTGTCGGCCGACGAGTACGCGCGGTTCAACGCGCTGCTCGCCGCGCCCCCCGAGTTCGACCTGGCCGACAGCGACCAGCTCGGCCTGTTCGTGGTCGCCACGCTGGCCCAGCGCCACGGGATAAGGGTGCTGCTGCGCCGCTCGCCCTTCGGCGGCACCACGGTCATCGTGCTGGTGCCGCGCTCGCTGGTGACCGAGCAGTCCGCGCTGGAGGCGGCCGGCGGTGACGGCAAGGCCGCGCTGCCCAGCCGTACGAGGAAGAAGGCGCTCGCGGTCGTCAGCTCCGGCACCCACGCGGGGCTGCCCAGGCGGGTGCGGCAGGCGAACCTGGTGCAGCAGCTCAAGGAGACCCCGCAGGAGCCCGAGCAGGAGGCGGCGCCCGAGCCGGCCGAACGCTCTCCCGACGAGGTACGCGACCTGTTCTCCGCCTTCCAGCGGGGAACCCAACGCGCCAGAGAAGAAGCCTCCCAGGAGGGGCCCATGAGTAAGGGGGATGCATGAGTGCGCCGACCACCAACACCGGTGAGCTGAACTGGCTGCTGGACGACCTCGCCACGAGGGTCGCCGCCGTGCGCCAGGCGGTCATCTTGTCGACCGACGGCCTGGCCGTGGGCCATTCCAAGGGATTGACCCGCGAGGACGCCGAGCACCTGTCGGCCGTGGCGGCCGGGTTCCAGAGCCTGGCCCGCGGCACCGGGCGGCATTTCGGCGGCGGCGACGTGCGCCAGACCATTGTGGAGATGGAGTCGGCGTTCCTGTTCGTGACGGCGGCGGGCCAGGGCACCTGCCTGGCGGTGATCGCCGAGGCGAACGTGGACGTCGGCCAGATCGCCTACGAGATGGCGATGCTGGTCAAGCGGGTGGGCCAGCACATCACCACCAACCCGCGCGCTGGAGCGTCATGAGCGATAGCCCGCAGTGGTTCGATGAGGAGGCGGGACCCGTCGTCCGGCCTTATGCTCTCATTCGCGGTCGCACACGCTCATCAGGAGACGCGTTCGACCTCGTGGCCACCGTGCGCGCCATCGGCGACCCCCCTGGCGATCTCGGGCCCGAACAGCAACTCATCCTGCGGGCAGCCCGTGAACCGATCTCGCTGGCCGATCTGGCCGTCGAGCTCGACCTGCCCGTCGGCGTCATCCGGGTCCTGCTCGGTGACATGCGTGACCACGGCCTCATCTCGGTGACGTCGCCCTCAGCCGGAGGAGCGCGGTCGAATGAGCGCATTCTCAAGGAAGTGATCAATGGACTCCGTGCTCTCTGAGGACCCCGTCGCGCTCAAGATCCTGATCGCGGGGGGGTTCGGCGTCGGCAAGACCACCCTGGTCGGGTCGATCAGCGAGATCAAGCCACTGCGCACGGAGGAGGTGCTCTCCGACCGCGGGATCGGCGTCGACGACCTCGACGGGGTCGAGGCCAAGACCACCACGACCGTGGCGATGGACTTCGGCCGCATCACGATCCGCGAGGGGCTGGTCGTCTACCTGTTCGGGACGCCCGGGCAGGAGCGCTTCTGGTTCATGTGGGACGAGCTGTCCTACGGCGCGCTGGGCGCGGTCGTGATCGCCGACACCCGGCGGCTGACCGACTGCTTCCCCTCCGTCGACTACTTCGAGCAGCGCGGCACGCCGTTCGTGGTGGCCGTCAACTGCTTCGACGGCGCGGAGCGGCACAGCGTGGACGACGTGCGCATCGCGCTCGACCTGGACGACGACGTCCCGGTCCTGCTCTGCGACGTGCGGCGCAGGACCTCGGCCAAGGAGGTCATGATCACGCTGGTCGAGCACTCCCTGAGGACGCTCACCTCGGCCAACTGACCGTGGTCACAACGCCCGGAGACCGTTGATCACCTCGCGGAGCAGGCTCTCCGTCGGGGTGGCGGCCTTGTCCCTGGGCGGGCGCACCGTCACCAGGCCGTGCTCCAGCAGGTCCCCCAGCAGCACCCGTACGACGCCGACGGGCAGGCCCAGGTCGGAGGCCACCTCCACGACGGGCCTGCTCTTGCCCGACACGCAGGACAGCAGGCGCCGGTGCTGGGCGCTCAGCTCGGCCTTGGCCGGGACGGGCAACCCCGTCGAGACGACGGTCGCCAGCAGGTCGACCTCGGAGGAGGCGGACTTCGTGCGCCCGCGTGCGACCGCGTAGGGCCGCACGACCGGCCCGGCCTCCTCGTCAACCCACTCGTGCTCGCGGCTCACGATTGAGATCCCCCATCCTGGTCGCTTTCCTGCCGTCCGCGCTGCCAGCCCGACTGGAGCGAGGAGAGCAGTGCCCTGGTCTCCTCCGGCGAACGCTCCTCGATCGGTGGCGTGGCGGGTGGCTCCTGGTTGAGCCGCTGCGGCAGCCCCGTCTGCCGTTCCCGCTGCGGCAGCCCCGCGGACCGCTGGCGCTGCGGCAGTCCCGCCGTGCGCTCGCGGCGGGGCATCTGCTGCGGTGGTGCGTCGTCCTGCGGCGGGGCCTGCTGCGGCAGGGCCGCCGGGGAGGACGCGGCGCCGTTGCGCCTGTTGGTCCGGACGCGCCGCGGCAGCTCGCCCGGCCCGGTGGCCTCCTGGAGGTCCGAACGGATCACCGACACCGGCTCGAACTCCATCGGCTGCACCGGCATCGCCATCGGCTCCACCAGCGTGCCGGGCACGAGCACGATGGCCGTGGTGCCCCCGTACGGCGACGGCTTGAGCGTGACCCTGATGCCGTGCCTGGCCGCGAGCATGCCGACCACCGCGAACCCCAGCCGCTCGGTCTGCGAGGCGTCGAACTCCGGCGGGCTGGCCAGCCGCTCGTTGATGGCCCTGCGCGTGGCCTCGTCCATGCCCAGGCCGCGGTCCTCGATCTCGACCGCGAAGCCCCTGCCGACCATCTCGCCGTGCACGGAGACCTCGTTGCTGGGCGAGGAGAAGGTGGTGGCGTTCTCGATCAGCTCGGCGAACAGGTGCATGAGGTCGGCCACCGCCGAGCCGGAGACGCCTGCCTCGGGCATCGGGTAGACGCGTACCCGGGTGTACTCCTCGACCTGGGCGGCGGCGCCGCTGAGCACGTCCTCCATCGGGATGACGCCGCGCCACCTGCGGCCCGCGGCGCCGCCGGAGAGCAGCACCAGGCCCTCCGCGTGGCGGCGCATGCGGGTGGTCAGGTGGTCGAGCTTGAACAGGCGCTCCAGCGCCTCGGGCTCCTCGGTCTGGCGCTGCATCTCGTCCAGCAGCCTGAGCTGGCGCTGCAGCAGCGACTGGCTGCGCCTGGCCAGGTTCCGCAGCGCCTCGGAGACGCCCTCGCGCAGCTTGGCCTGCTCGACGGCGGCGTCCACGGCGGTGCTCTGCACGCTGTCGAAGGCCGCCGCCAGGTCGCGGACCTCGCTGGTCGACTTCTGGCTCACCGCGATGGGCGGGGCCTCGGCCGCGATGTCCACGGGCTCGCCCTTGCGCAGCTTGGCCACCACGTCGGGCAGCCTGATCTCCGCCAGGTCCAGCGCGGTACGGCGCAGCGTCCCGAGCTCGCGGGTGAGCCTGCGGCCGATCCTGATGGAGATGACGATCGAGACGATGACCGCGATCAGGCCGAGCGCGCCGGCGACCCCGGCCCGCACCGCGATGGCCACGCCCGCGGGCTCCATCCTGGCCAGCAGCTTGTCACCGGTGCGCCAGACGGACTCGCGGTACTCCTTCTGCACCTGGTCCGAGATGCCCCGCCAGAGGTCCAGGTCCAGCGGCTCGCCGCCGATGTAGGCCTCCAGGAGGTTCTCCATGGTGACGTAGCGGGGCGAGAAGTACAGCTTCTCGAACGGAGCCCGCAGCTCGGTGTCGAGGTTGGCCAGCGCCTTGGGGAACAGGTGCTTGCGGGTGCCGTCGATGGCGGCCAGCAGGTGCACGTCGTGCATGCTCGCCCGCCCGTTCGAGGCGACGATCAGGGCGTGCTCGCGGGCCAGCAGCTCGCGCACCTCGTCGGCCGAGATCAGGCCCTGCGCCTGCAGCGCCAGCTCCAGGTCCGTGCTCATCGTCAGCCGGGAGTAGAGCAGGTGCACCTCGTCGGAGATCTTCGCGTACTCGGTGACGAGGCCGCCCGGGGTGAGCCGGCGGTCGTCCACCTTGCGCCGGATGTCCGGGAGCCGGTCGATCGTCTCGAAGACCGTCTGGAGCTGGGTCTTCATGTCGTCCGTGAGCGCCGACTGCGCGTCCTCGCCGAGCGCCCGCTGGCGCAGCGTCTTGTTGTTGTTGTCCACCTTGGCGCGGGCCTTGGCCAGCGCGTCCGGGTCGCTGCCCGTGCCGGCCAGGCGCTCGGCGGAGGCCAGGCGCTCGGTCTGGAGGTTGCCGACCAGGCCGTCGGTGTGGTTGATGACATCGGTCCAGATGCTCTCGACCTTGAGCAGGTTGAGAGCCTCTCCCGACGTGGTGCTCGCGGCGAAGCCCCAGAGCGCGATCAGGGAGATCAAGGGGATGACGAGCAGCGTCGAGATCTTGAACCTGATGGATCTGCCCGATGCCATGACACCTGCTCCCGGATAGAAGATCGCGGGAGAGAATAGCACCGAAACAGATGCTTTTAAGATCGACTAGCGATAAATCTGTGATATGTCGGGAAATTTGCGGCCATGGCGGCGCGTGCGGCGCTCCGCTGCCACGTGAGCCGTACGAGCCAGCCCGCCAGGACGGCCAGCAACGCCACCTCGGCCCCCAGCAGCAACCGCTCGACGAGCCCGATCATCACCCGCTCGCCCGGCATGGCCACGTACGTGATGGCCAGCAGCCCGAACCCTCCCGCCAGGGCCACCCACTCCACCACCCGCGCCACGGGCTTCCAGGAGGCGTCTGAGGCCAGCCTGGGCACCAGCAGCGCGCCGGCGGCGGGCAGGCTCACGAACGCCGCGATCGAGACGTACCGGTGGATCTGGGCCGCCAGGTCGAGGTCCTGGCCGATGGGTGTGGTCGGGACCACCGCGGCCACCACGAGAGCACCCGACCACACCGTCAGCAACCACTGCGGCGCCCCCTTGACGGGCGCCCCCACGGACCGCAGCCCCGCCAGCAGTGCCAGGGACCCGATTCCGAGCACCGCCATCGCGACCTCCGTGACGCCCCCGCGGTCGGACACGGCGTACTCGCTGATGGTGACGTTCATGGGGTCGAGGTAGGGGTCGGGGCCGAACTGGCCCGCCACCACGGCGACCACCGAGAACAGGATCGAGGCGCAGGCGATCCAGGGGGAGAGCCTCTTCACTGCGGTCATGCCACCAACTCTCCCGGCCCGCCCCGTTCCCGGCATCCGGTCCCATCCCCGACCCGACCCTGAGCCGCCCCTGAGTCAGGGCACGCCGGCCCCCTGGACGGCTTCCCGCTCCCCCGGAGAGCTTCCCGCTCCCCCGAGGGGCTTCCCGCTCCCCGGAGGGCAGGTGGCAGCCCTCGGGGGAGCGCAGGAGCGCCGTCAGTCGAGGATGTGCCCCGTGGCGCGGGCGTAGCGGTCGCGGATCGCGGGGATCGCCTCGCCCTCGTACACGGCCGTGTCGCCCGATCGCCAGTCAGGGGTGGTCACCAGCGTGGCGGCCTGGTGGGCGGCGCCGTCGGCGACGTACTCGGCGGGCGGCGGCACCGTGATCGGGACACCGAAGATCGTGGGGGCGATCCGGCGGACCGCCTCCGATCGGGCCGCGCCGCCGATCAGCAGCACCCGCTCCGGCCGCAGGGCCAGCGCGTCGAGCGCGTCGGCCAGGCCGCAGAGCATGCCTTCGATGGCGGCCCGCGCCAGGTGGGCGGGGGTGGAGGTGGCCAGCGTGAGGCCGTGGACGGAGCCGGTCGCGGTGGGCCGGTTCGGGGTGCGCTCACCCTCCAGGTACGGGACCAGCGTGAGGCCGCCGGCGCCGGGAGGCGCCTGGAGGGCGAGGCTGCCGAGCTCGTCCAGGGAGACCCCGGTGATGCGGGCGGCGGCGTCCATGACGCGGGCGGCGTTGAGCGTGCACACCAGCGGCAGGAAGCGCCCCGTGGCGTCGGCGAAGCCGGCGACCGCGCCGGTGGGGTCGGCGCTGGACGTCTCCGCGACCGCGAACACCGTGCCGGACGTCCCCAGCGACACCACGACGTCACCCGGCCGGGCTCCCACGCCCAGTGCGGCTGCCATGTTGTCGCCCGTGCCGGGGGCTATCAGGATCGGACCGGGCCCTCCGGCCACGGCCGCGCCCGCCTCCTCGGCCGGCCCCAGCACCCTGGGCAGCAGCGGGACCGCGCCGAAGGCGGCCTTGAGCAGGTCCGTACGGTAGGCGCCGGTCGCGGGCGACCAGTAGCCGGTGCCCGAGGCGTCACCCCGGTCGGTGACCAGGTGCGACAGCGGAGGCAGCGGCGCGTCCGCCCAGGCCGCGGCGGAGAACGGGACGCCGGAGGCCAGCGCGCCCGACAGCCGCCAGGTGAGCCAGTCGTGCGGCAGGCACACGGCGGCCGTGCGGCGGGCGTTGTCCGGCTCGTGCTCGGCCAGCCAGCGCAGCTTGGTCACCGTGAACGACGCCACGGGCACCGAGCCCACGCCGTCGGCCCACGCCTGTGGCCCGCCCAGCTCGGCGATCAGGTCGAGGGCCGCCTGGGCGGAGCGGGTGTCGTTCCACAGCAACGCGTCGCGCACGACATTTCCGGACTCGTCGAGGCAGACCATGCCGTGCTGTTGCCCGCCCACACTGATGGCGGCCACACCGTCGAGCCCACCGGCCTCCTCGATGGCCCGCAACAACGCGGCCCACCAGTGGGAGGGGTGCACCTCGGTGCCCGTCGGGTGAGCGGCACGGCCCTGCCGGACCAGCTCTCCCGTCTCCGCGTCTCGAATGACGACCTTGCAACTCTGCGTGGAGGAATCGACCCCAGCGACCAGCGTCACCCACGAACTCCTAACAAGTGCTCCAGCGCAAGCTGGTTCAGATGGGAGAAATGGTATCCGCGCCGGGCCGCTGCCTCAGGATCGAAGTCGTCCGCGGCCAGATCGGCCAGCGTCTCGCCGCGGTTGAGCGTGGGCAGGCCGAGCTCCTCGACGCGGGAGGCCCGCATCGCCTCACGCACCTCCGGGTCCGCGCGGAAGTTTCGGGCCTTGTCCCGGAGGATCAGGTACGTCCGCATGTTGGCGGCGGCCGAAACCCACACGTCCCCGGGGTCCTCGGTACGCAAAGGCTTGTAGTCGAAGTGCCTCGGCCCGTCGTAACCGCCGTGCTCCAGCAGGTCGACCAGGAAGAACGCGCTCATCACGTCACCGTGGCCGAAGATCAGGTCCTGGTCGAAGCGGGGGCCGTGCTGGCCGTTGAGGTCGATGTGGAAGAGCTTGCCGTGCCAGAGCGCCTGGGCGACCCCGTGCACGAAGTTGAGCCCGGCCATCTGCTCGTGGCCGACCTCGGGGTTGAGGCCGACCATCTCCGGATGTTCGAGCTCGCCGATGAACGCGAGGGCGTGGCCGATCGTGGGCAGCAGGATGTCGCCGCGGGGCTCGTTCGGCTTGGGCTCGATGGCGAAGCGCAGATCGTAGCCGCGCTCGCGGACGTAGCCGCAGAGCAGGTCGACGGCCTCCTTGTAGCGGCCGAGCGCGGCGCGGACGTCCTTGGCCGCGTCGGACTCGGCCCCCTCGCGGCCGCCCCAGCACACGTAGGTGGAGGCGCCCAGCGAGGCGGCCAGGTCGAGGTTGCGCATGACCTTGCGCAGGGCGTAGCGGCGCACGTCGCGGTCGTTGCTGGTGAAGGCGCCGTCGCGGAAGACGGGGTGGGTGAACAGGTTCGTGGTGGCCATGGGCACCTTCAGCCCGGTTTCGGCAAGCGCTTTCCGGAAGGACGCGATCGCCCGCTCGCGATCGGGTTCGACGGCGAGCAGGTCGTCGTCGTGGAAGGTGACGCCGTAGGCCCCCAGCTCGGCAAGCCGGTGCACGCTCTCGACCGGATCGAGGGGCGCCCGAGCGGCGTCCCCGAACGGATCGCGCGCCTGCCAGCCGACCGTCCACAGACCGAACGTGAATCGATCGTCAGGGGTTGGCTCGTACATGGTTCGATGCTCCCCTGGCGATCAGTTGTTCACAAGCGGTTGTTCACAAGCCCGACGGATCGCGCCCCACGCTGATCTCCTCGGCGATCCTCCTGATGTCCGTCACCTCGACGCCCGAAGCCGGGGGCAGGTGGCGCATCAAGGCCTCCATCACCACGGGGACGGGCTGACCGGCGAACCGCCCCGCGACCCCGTGAACCACCCTGAACAGCGTTGCATCGTCAGTGTCGTGCATCGGCCTCTCCTCGGTCGGGTACCCGGAGAACGCTACGGCCTCGCCCCGACAGTTCGCTCGCTACTCCGGCCCGCGTGTCGGTTCGTCCTCATCTGGCCATCGCTAGATATATGCGCGTTCAACTATTTTGGAAGGGGACTTTGTTGAAAGGGGCACATCATGCCGGTACAGCGGCTCAACCACGCGGTCCTCTACGTCCGTGACGTGGAGCGCAGCGTGGCCTTCTACCGGGAGGCACTCGGCTTCGAGGTCGTCATGGGCATGCGAGGGGCCGCCTTCCTCCAGGCCCCCGGCTCCTCCAACGATCACGACCTGGGCCTGTTCCAGATCGGCGAGCAGGCCTCCCCCTCCTCCGCCGGGCACACCTCCGTCGGCCTCTACCACCTGGCGTGGGAGGTCGACACCCTGGAGGAGCTGGAGCGCGTGCAGGCCAAGCTGGCCGAGCTCGGCGCGCTGGTCGGCTCCTCCGACCACAGCACCACGAAGGCGCTGTACGCCAAGGACCCCGACGGGCTGGAGTTCGAGGTGTCGTGGCTGGTGCCCGCCTCGCTGCTGACCGACGAGATCATCGCCGGGCGCGCCGGGATCCGGCCGCTCGACCTGGACGCCGACAAGCAGCGGTACGGCGCGCAGACCCGGGGCGGAGTGGGCGTGTCCATCCCCGCTTGACGTACCGTGGGGATGACGGCCCTTTCACGGAGAAACGGTCATGCCAAGCGATCCTGATCACGTGCTCGACGCCATCGACGGTGTCGTCGACGAGTGGGAGACGCTGAGCGCCGACGCCATGCGGTGGGCGCCTCCCGAGAACAAGAGCCCCGACCTCATGACCGAGGTGGGCGAGATCTTCGGCCCGCTCTTCAACGCCTTCTCGCAGGCGCTGCGGCCGGTGGGCGACGCCTTCGAGCGCGCATTGCGCATGCTGGACGACGAGGACGACGGCGGGCCCCGACCGACCTGACGCGCCGCCCCGGGCCCGCCGCCTCAGCCGGCGCGAGGCGCGGCCTCAGCCGGCAGCGGCGTGCGGGCTCAGTCGGTGGCGCGCCTGCGGCGGGCCCTGCGCGGGTAGGCCTTGGCGGTCTCGGCCAGGCGTACGGCGTGCTCGGCCTGCCTGCGCCAGTGCCCGTAGGCGTCGCCGCGCTGCGCCAGCCGGTCGAGCTCGCTCATCGTGGCCAGCGGGATGAACGCCGGCTCGGCGTCGCGCCACGGCGTGCCCGGCAGCGGCATGAACGTGTGGGTGTGGATGCGCGCCCCCAGGTCGGCCAGGTCGCTCGCGAGCCGCAGCGACTGCGCCTGGTCCGACTCCGACTCCCCCGGCATGCCGAAGATGAAGTCGACGTTCGGCCGGAAGCCGTGCTCGACGGCGATCCTGACGGCGTCGCGTACGGGCGAGGTGTCGTGCCCGCGCCCCGAGGCGGCCAGAACCCGGTCGGATCCCGACTGCGCCCCAATGATCAGGTTGTCGTTGGCGACGTACCGTTTGAGCAGCCGCATGGCCTCGGGGCTGACGTGCTCGGGCCGCACCTCGGAGGGGAAGCTGCCGAAGAAGACCCGGCCGTGCGGCGGCAACTCCTCCTTCACCCCGGCCAGCAGCTCCTCCACCGCCCCGAGGTCGGGGTCGGGCCCGGGGGAGCCGTACGACAGCGAGGTCGGCGTGATGAACCGCACGTCGCGCAGGCCCCGCTCGACCATGCCGCGCACGTGCTCGCGCACGCTGGCCACCGACCGGTGGCGGAACTGCCCGCCGAACATGAACGGCGTCTGGCAGAAGCGGCACGTGTAGCGGCAGCCCCGGGTGATCTCGATCGGCCCGCTCCTGCCGGCGAACGAGGGGAACGCGTCGAGCGGGAGCTGCGGCGCGGGCCTGGTGCGCAGCGCGACGCCGTCGGAGTCCTTGATCGCCAGGCCGGGGACGGCGGTGAGCGGCGTGTCGTCCTGGAGCGCCCGGACGAGGGAGATGATCGTCGACTCGCCCTCGCCGATGCCCGCCAGGTCCCAGCCCGCGTCGATGACCTGCTGCGGCTCGGCGGTGGCGTGCACGCCGCCCGCGATGTGCAGCCCGCGCTCGCCGCTGCGCGCCCTGACCTCGGCCAGCTCGGTGGCCATGGCCTCGGCGTCGGGCGAGTAGAACGACCAGAGCACGAGCACCCGGTCGGCCTCGCTGGCCAGGATGTGCCCGGCGGTCTCCTCGGGGGTGGTGCCGAGCCGCAGCTCGTGCTCGACCCCCGCGGTCTCCAGGGCGGCGAGCAGCGCGTGCACGCCGTAGGTCACCGCCTTGCGGTATCGGACCACCACACACACTGCCAGCGCCACGCCCCGCAGCGTAGCTCAGGCCACCGGCTGCCGCATCGCGCCCAGCACTCCGCTGTACCTGGCCAGCTCGCCGAGCATGGCGTCGGCACTGGCGTCCATGACGTCGCTGGGGCGCAGTGTGCCGTCCTCGCCCAGGTGCTGCGGCACGAACGGAATGATCACGCCCTCCATCAGCGGGACCATCTTCAGCGTGCTGACCACGTGACGCAGGGCGGCCACGGCCCGGGTGCCGCCCGAGACGCCGCCGTAGCTGACGAACCCCGCCGGCTTGTGCTGCCACTCGTGGTGCAGGTAGTCCAGGGCGTTCTTCAGCACGCCGGGGTAGCTGTGGTTGTACTCGGGCGTCACGAACACGTACGCGTCGGCCCGGTCGACGGTGGCGCTCCACTCCTTGGTGTGAGCGTTCACGTACTGCTTCAGCCTGGGGTGGTGCGGCTCGTCCAGGAACGGCAGCCGCACCTCCGCCAGGTCGACCAGCTCCACCTCGAACAGCCCCGAGGACACGGCCTTGCCGTGCACCCACTCGGCGACCGCGCGACCGGCACGACCCGGTCGGGTGCTCGCGACGATGACCTGCAGAACGGGCTTGTCCATGACTCCGCCTTCCTAGCGATAGATTCACTCAACATTATTTAGTAACTACAGATTCCTTAGCAAACGCTAGACTGCGGGCATGAGCCTTGACCAGGTCTGCACCCGCTTCCACATCGCCTTAGAGCTGATCGGTGCCCGCTGGACCGGAGCCGTGCTCCACATGATCTTCAAGGGCGCCCACCGTTACGCCGACGTCAAGGCGGCCATCCCCGGCATCAACGACACGATGCTGGCCAGGCGCCTGCGTGAGCTGGAGTCCGCCGGCCTGGTCGAGCGGCGGGTGCTGGCCACCTCGCCGGTGCGGGTGGAGTACCACCTGACCGAGATGGGCCAGGAGCTGCGCCCCGTGCTGGACGAGCTGGTGAAGTGGTCCCACAAGTGGATCCCGCTCCCCGAGGGCGAGTCCGACAGCACTGTTACTTTGGTGTCGTGATCGCACTCGGCACACTGATGCGGCACGTGCACGAGCTGATGGACGGCGCCGTCGCCGACATCTACGCCGAGCACGGCCTGCCCG
This sequence comes from Nonomuraea thailandensis, assembly GCF_024172165.1. GTDB lineage: Bacteria > Actinomycetota > Actinomycetes > Streptosporangiales > Streptosporangiaceae > Nonomuraea > Nonomuraea thailandensis. The sequence goes on from NZ_JAMZEB010000002.1 coordinate 9,938,890, forward strand.
ACTACCGGCCCCGCTTCTCTCCCGTCGTGCGCACGCTGGTGGCGCAGGGCCCGCTGGCCATCCGCGACCTGGCCAGGGCGATCGGCGTGACCCACTCCGCCGCCAGCCAGACCGTGGTCCAGATGCGCCGCAGCGGCTTCGTCACCCTGGAGAAGGGCGCCGACGCCCGCCACCGCATCGTCCACCTCACCGGCCGGGCCCGCGCCGCGCTCCCCCTCATCGAGGCCGAGTGGGCGGCCACGGAGCGGGCCGTGCGCGAGCTGGACGCCGAGCTGCCCGTGCCTCTGGAGCAGCTCATGAGGGCCACGCTCCGGGCGCTGGAGCGCCGCGATTTCCGGGAGCGCATCGGGGACGTCAACGCCTAGACTCGTTCACATGACCTGGCGACATTGATCCATAACCAGGGGCCGGCGCGGGGCGCGCGGGCCTCCGAGCTGACGGCGAGCACTCGGAGTCCCCTCTCGTCCCCCTGGAAGGCCTCATGCTTGTCGTATCGCTGTACGTCTACGCGTTCCTCAGCGAATTCATCCTGATCTACCCGGTGTACGCCCTGCTGTTCACCGACACCGGGATCTCCGTCGCCGAGGTCTCCTCCCTGTTCGTCATCTGGTCGGTGACGGGCATGGTGCTGGAGATCCCCTCGGGCGCCTGGGCCGACACGGTCTCGCGGCGGCTGCTGCTGTTCCTCGGCCCGCTGCTGAGCGGCCTCGGCTTCGCCCTGTGGGTGCTGTCCCCCTCCTACTGGGTGTTCGCGGCCGGCTTCGTGTTGTGGGGGGCCGGGGAGGCGCTGGTCTCCGGCGCGTACGAGGCGCTCGCGTACGAGGAGCTGGACCGGCGCGGCCGATCCGGCAGGTACGCGGCCGTCATGGGCCGCGCGACCGCCCTCGGCCTGGCCGGCAGCGCGTCGGCGATCGGCCTGGCCTCGCCCGTGTTCGCGGCCGGCGGCTATCCCGCCGTGGCGGCCGCCAGCGTGCTGGCCTGCGTCCTGTGCGCGGCCACGGCGCTGACCCTCCCCGAGCACCGCGCGCCGGCCGCCGCCGGGGGCCTGGGCTACCTGACGACCCTGCGCGAGGGGATCGGCCTGGCCCGGGCGGACCGGGGCGTGCTGCACGCGATGATTCTGGTCGCGTTCGTGACGGCGATCTGGGGCGCGCTGGAGGAGTACATCCCGTACCTGGGGGCGGAGACGGGCGTGGCCAAGGCCACGATCCCGCTGCTGATCCTCCTGGTCTGGGTGGGCGCCACGGCCGGCGGCCTGCTGGCCGGGCCGGCCGAGCGCCTGCGCTCGCGCGGGTACGCCGCGCTGCTCGGGGTGGCGGCACTGGCCATGGCCGCAGGCGCGCTCGGCGGGCATCCCGCCGGGTTCTTGGCGATCGCGCCGGCCGTCGGGGCGTTCCAGCTCGCCCAGGTACTGGCGGACGTGCGGCTGCAGGAGCGCATCACCGGCCCCGCGCGTGCCACCGTGACCTCGGTGGCCGGCCTCGGGACGAACGTGGTGACGCTCGGGGTCTACACCGCGTACGGGGCGGCGTCGTCCCACGCGTCGCACGGGGTGACGTTCGCCGTGCTGGCGCTGCCGTACCTGGTGATCGCCCTGATGGTCCTGATCGCTCAGTAGCGCGAGGGGATGCGCTTGGGCAGCGGCGGCGGCTCGGGGACGACCTCCTCCTCGGGCTCCGCCGGCGGCTCGGGCCGCACGGCACCCCGCCAGCGTGCGGGGAACACCGAGGCGGCCAGCAGCACGCAGGCCAGCGGCAGGGCCCAGGTCTCGGCCAGCCTCGCGTACGGCTCGGCGTACTCGGCGGGCATCAGGCCCGCCACCCGCACCTCCGGCACGTACGCCAGCCCCGCCACGACCGCCAGGGCCAGCCCGGGCACCAGCGATCCGATCGGCGAGACCCGCGAGCCGGCCAGGACGCCGACCACGACCATCGTGGCGCCGAGCGCGGCGGCGGCGATCCAGGCGGCCAGGGCCCGGCCACTGGCGAAGTAGAGAAGGCCCGCCGCGATCAGCGGTGTGGCCAGCAGTCCTGCGCCGGCGCCGAGCAGATGACGAACACCATTACGCACAGAGAACACCTCCAGCCACGGCACCTTACCCACCCATCAGGACCTGCGCCTTAAAGGCTGAAAATTTCATATTCAGGTCGAGGGCCGTAAAGGGTCCATAACACCGAAATAGTGCTCGTTTGGTATCTAAGCACGGACCGAAGCAACCGTTAGCTTGACAGCACCCCCACCCGAGGAGTGCACATGTTGAGTAAACGCTGTGCGCTGGTAGGCGGCGCCATCCTCGCCGTCTGCCTGGCCACCCCGCTCAGCCCGGCAGCAGCCGACACGGCGCCACAAGCAGCCGCTCCCCCCTCCGCACCCCCCTCCATGATCGACGCGCTCGAACGCGATCTGGGCCTCTCCGAGGCGCAGGTCATCACTCGTCTGGCCAACGAGGAGCGCGCCGCCGCCGCCGAGGCGAGCCTCACCCCCGCACTGGGTGACACGTTCGGCGGCGCCTGGCTGAACGACGACGCCTCCAAGCTCATGGTCGCCACCACGGACCCGGCGGCCGCACCGACCATCGAGGCGCAGGGCGCTCAGCCCGTCGTGGTCCAGCGTTCGCTGACCCAGCTCAACGGCATCGTGCAGCAGCTCGACCGGGCCCCCAGGCGGGCCGCCGCCGGCGCCGCGCTGTGGTTCGCCGACGTCAAGACCAACACCGTCTCCGTCCAGGCTCCCACCGTCGAGGCCGCCGAGGCCCTCGTCGCGGCGGCGGGCGTGGACCGGAGCGCGGTCGCCGTGTCGGCGACGGCCGAGCGGCCGACGACGTTCATCAACATCATCGGTGGAGCCGCGTACTACATCGGCTCCAGCCGCTGCAGCGTCGGCTTCGCCGTCACCCGCGGCACCACCCCCGGCTTCACCACCGCCGGGCACTGCGGCCGGGCCGGTTCCAGGACCACCAACCCGACCGGCACCTTCCAGGGCTCGTCCTTCCCGGGCAACGACTACGCCTGGGTCGCCGCGCCCGGCAACACCGCCACGCCGTACGTGCGCGGCTCCGGCGGCGCGAACGTGACCGTGCGAGGCTCCACCCAGGCCTCCGTCGGCGCGTCCATCTGCCGCTCCGGCTCCACCACCGGCTGGCGCTGCGGCACCATCCAGCAGCACAACGCCAGCGTCAGGTACGCGCAGGGCACCGTCTCCGGCCTGACCCGCACCGGCGCGTGCGCCCAGCCCGGCGACTCCGGCGGCTCGTTCATCTCGGGCAGCCAGGCCCAGGGCATGACCTCCGGCGGCTCCGGCAACTGCACCACCGGAGGCACCACGTACCACCAGCCGGTCAACGAGGCACTGAGCGTGTACGGCCTCACGCTCAGAGTCGGCTGAGCCCTTGATCCGCGCGGCGCGTCCTTCCCCGGGCGCGCCGCGCTCCTTTCTTCTGTCCCGCATCTTCTGTTCCGCATCTTCTGTTCCGCATCTTCTGTTCCGCATCTTCTGTTCCGCATCTTTGTCCCCGCACCGATGACTTCCGGCCGGCCGCCCGGTCTGCACATCGAGGACAAGAGAAAGGAACTCGCGATGAAGCGACCCGTACTCGGCAGCATGCTGCTGTCCAGCACCGACCCCGAGCGGCTGAGCGCCTGGTACGCCGCCGCCCTCGACCCCGGCCAGACGAGCGACGCCAACGGGTACCGGCTGCTCAAGTTCGGGGAGTTCTTCCTGTTCATCGACTCGCGGGCGGACGTGTCGGACAAGAATCCGGAGCCCGGCAGGGTCATCATGAACTTCGACGTCGAGGACGCCCGCGCCGTCGCCGCCCGGATGGAACGGGCGGGCACGCAGTGGCTGTCCGAGCTCGATGACCGCGACGGCAGCCTGTTCGCCACCGCCATCGACCCGGACGGCAACTACGTGCAGATCATTCAGCTCAGCGAGGAACACCGGCAGGGGATGTGACCATGCTCGACACCACCAAGGCGTTCAGCGGATTCTCGGTGAACGACGTCGAGGCCGCCAAGAAGTTCTACGGCCGGACGCTCGGCGTCCGCGTCTCGGAGGAGCACGGGATGCTGACCCTGCACCTCGGCAGCGACGTGCTCGTCTACCCGAAGGGGCCCGCTCACGTGCCGGCCACCTACACCGTGCTCAACTTCCCCGTCGAGGACATCGACCAGGCGGTGGACGAGCTGGCGGCGCGGGGGGTGCGGTTCGAGCGTTACGACGGGATCGAGCAGGACGAGCGCGGGGTCGCCCGCGGCGACGGCCCGCCGATCGCCTGGTTCACCGACCCCTCGGGGAACATCCTGTCGGTGCTGCAGCCGTAAGGGCCGGAGCCTTGACCTGGAGTGCACTCGAGCTTCTAGCGTCGATGGCGTGATGGAGCGCCGCCCTTGTCACCGGGCGGGCGACCGCACGCTTCCGCAGCGGGCCGAGGCCCGGCAGGCGCACCGCGACGCCTCCCGCTGCTCACTCGGCTTCTGACGCCATCGACGACAGGAGAAGGTCGCGTGAAGACCGTACAGCTTGGCCGTACCGGCGAGCAGGTCAGCCAGCTCGCCCTGGGCTGCATGATCATGGGCACCGTCACGCCGGAGGACGAGGCCGTCACGATGCTCGACCGGTACGTGGAGGCCGGCGGCAACTTCCTGGACACCGCCGACTGCTACTGCTGGTGGGAGAACCAGGGCAGCCACGGAGGGGAGAGCGAGGAGCTGATCGGCCGCTGGCTGGCCAGGTCCGGCCGGCGCGAGGAGGTGTTCCTGGCCACCAAGGGCAGCGCCGTCGTACGGGATCTGGACGCGGTCTGGGCCGACGGCCGCCCCGACTGGGGCGCCGCGTACCGGAACTTCGTCGGAGCCGGGGCGAAGACGTTGCGTGACGCGATCGACGGCAGCCTGCGCCGGCTCGGCACCGACCACGTCGACCTGTACTACGTGCACGTCGACGACCGGGCCACGCCGCTGGAGGAGACGCTGGAGGCCCTGGCCGGCATCGTCCAGGCAGGCAAGGCCCGCCACATCGGCTGGTCCAACGTGCGGACCTGGCGGCTGGAGCGCATCCGGCAGTTGTGCGCCCAGCACGGCTGGCCGGCGCCGGTCGCGCTCCAGCAGCAGCACTCCTACCTGCGGCGCCGCGCCGGCCTGCGGCATGTGTCCATCGTGGACGACGAGCAGCTCGACTACCTGGAGACGCACGACGACCTGACTCTCGTCGCGTACTCCCCGATCCTCAAGGGCATCTACGACGACCCGGCCAAGCGCAAGGGGCACGGGGCGATGGGGGCGTACGAGGGGCCGGACGCCGAGGCCCGGCTGGCCGCGCTCGCAGAGGTGGCCGCCGAGGCCGGCGTCGCCCCGAACGCGCTGGTCCTGGCGTGGCTGATGCACCAGGCCTCGCCGGCGATCGTGCCGCTGATCGGGCCGCGCACGCTCCAGCAGTACGAGGCCGCGCTGTCGGCGCTGGACGTCAAGCTCACCGGCGAGCAGCTCAGCCGCCTCGACACCGCCGGCGCCTGACCCGGCGGCACGGGCCGATCGCGGAGAGTGATCGATATAGTGCGTAGAGCATGCGGATGGCGCGGTTCTCGATGCTCGGCCTGGCGCTCGCGGCGGGGGCCGTCGATGCGCTGAGCTTTCTGGCGCTCGGCCAGGTGTTCACCGCGAACATGACGGGCAACGTCGTCCTGCTCGGCCTGGCGCTGGGCTACGGGCGCACGGCGCACGTCATGGGCTCCGCTCTCGCGTTCGCCGGATTCTGCGCCGGGCTGGCGGCGGGCTTCCTCCTGGTCGGGCGGAAGACCGCCGGCGGCGCGGCGCGCGGCCCGGCCGCCGCGCTGGGCCTGGAGCTGGCGCTGCTGGCCGGGATCGCCGTGGGGTGGGCGGCCCAGGCGCCGCGTCCCGCCCTCGTGGCGGGGTCGGCGGTGGCCATGGGGCTGCAGAGCGCGGTCACGCGGTGGGCCGGCGGATCCGGGCTGTCCACGACGTACGTGACGGGCACGGTGACCGGGCTGGCGGGGCAGGTGGTCGCCTTGTGGACCCCCGGCAGCGGCCAGGAGAAGGGCGGCGGGGTGGCTCGGCCCCTCGGCGTGGTGCTGGCGCTCGCGACGGGCGCGGTGATCGCGGCCCTGACCCTGCGCCTGTACGAGCCCGCGGCGCCGTTGATCGCCCCGGTCGCCGTGGCGGTGGCAGCGGGCTGGTGGGGCTGGTCCGCCAGACGCGGCCGGTGAGATCCCGGGCGGCGGTCCATGCGGGCGCGTGCTACAGGTTGTCCAGCATCAAGCTCCAGATGGAGAAGGTCGCCCCGAAGAACGAGCACACCCCGCCGATCGCCGCACCTGCCGCGACGGCGATGAGGCGTTCGCCCTGTGGCCGTCCCGACGTGATCGCCCGCCCCAACGCCATCCCGCCGGCGAGGACCAGGCCGGCCGCCAGGCCGCCCCTGATGATCAGTCCGGGAGTCAGCAGTTCGCGCAGCCCCCAGGCGAGCGACACGTGCCCGAAAAGGGTGATCAGCGTCAGCGTCGCCAGGCCCAGGGCCCCGTAGCGGTGAGTCCGTGTGACACCCATGAGGGTGATGATCGCATCTCGGCGCGGCCACGGAGGAGGAAGCGGCGCTGGGCAGGTGAGCGGGGGTCGCGTTAGCGTGGAGCGGGAGATCGCCCGCGATGACCCGGGGGTGGCAACATGCAACCTGCCGCGGAGCCACCGCAGGAGCTGCTGGAGCGGCTCATCGAGGCGGATGAGCGACAGGACATCGCCCACCGCCACCCGCAGGGCGACGTCTCCGTCATCGCGCTGGGGGACGAGGGCGGGTCGTGGAGCTCGCGGATCCTGCTGTTGCTCATGGGCGGCCGGATGACCTCCGGCGGCCCTGCCGACCACGCCCGGCTTCGAGGACCTGGTGAAGATCTATCAGTACTTCACCACGCCGCCCTTCAGGACGTCCGCCCTGCTCCAGTACGTGGCGGGGATCGCGGCCTCCCTAGCCGTCCACTTCGTCCGGCGCCACCTGTCCGCGGAACGACCCTGCTGGTGACGACATCCGACCGCGCGACCAGCCGGCGGACCAGGCACCGATGACTTCCGGACGGCAGCGTCGTCTAACGCATCAGAGCCAGGCCACAGACGCCGCGTCACGTGAGCGCCGCGGCCAGGAACACGCACGGTCCCAGACGACCCGAGTCCACGGAGCTCTGTTCATGCGGAAGCTGATAGCGACAGTGTTCAACTACTCCCTCGACGGCCTCCTCGCCGACGAGGACACCGAGTTCTGGAAGTTCTGCTTCGACCTGCCCGAGAACCGTGAGCCCGCGGACCCGGCACACCTCGACTTCCTCCGGAGCGCGTACGCGCACCTCATGGGCCGCACCGCCTACGAAAGCATCTCCCGGGCCATGACCACCTCCACCGACCACCCGTTCGCCGACCTCCTGAACACCGGGCGCAAGGTCGTCTTCTCCCGGACCCTGAGGACGGCCGACTGGGCCAACACCACCATCGCCTCCGCTGACACGACAGAAGAGGTCGACAAGCTCAGGCTGGGCGGCGACGGCCACATCGTGGTCTGGGGCGGCGTCCGCCTCTGGCGCTCGCTCATGCGACTCGACCTGATCGACGAGCTCCGGGTGAGCGTGTTCCCCTACGTGGCGGGCGAGGGCACCCGGCTGTTCGACGGCGTCCCCGCGTCATACCAGCTCGACCTGCTCTCCAGCACCGCCTCCGGCAACGGGATCGTCTACCTGCGGTACGGGCGCCACCGCTGACGGCCCGCACTGCCTCCAGAAGATCAGAAAGACCCTCTCCCGAAGATCGGGAGAGGGCCTCTCATGCGCGGAGGATCGGGGATTTGAACCCCGGATGGGCGGTAAACCCAAACCGCATTAGCAGCTCTGATCTCAGCCGTCCCGATCAGTTCAACCTGGACCAATGAGTGTGGCCATTCAGTCTGGAACGACGTGGAACGGCGCCAGATTGCAACTAGCACTGCAACTAGACGGTACCTTCGGCCTTCTGTTTACAAGGTCCCCAAAGGATCTTCATGAGCGTTCGCAGGCGTCCGCCACCTGGTCCGGCGGCAGCCTCACCGTTCATTCCCGTACGCCGAAGTTCAAGATCGTCCGTTTGGGTGGCTCCCAAGATGGCTCCCAGCACTGTGCTGGATCGCGGGCCCCCGACTCACCAGGTGGCTTGCAGATGATCAGTCGAACCGGTTAGAGCTGGTCTGGCATAGTGGGCGCGAGATAGGTGTACGCCGGTCGCGCGGGAGGCGAGAGCCAGAGCGCTGGCGATGGGGTTCTCGCCGTATCCGTCGCCGTACAGGCCCAGCTCACGGACATCCGCAAGGAGCCGATCGGGATCGTCGCCCTCCCGGTAGCGGTAGCCGTACAAGCCAAACGTAGTGATCAGCCGCTCGTTCAACCAGAAGGTGAAGTCCGAGTCCTCGACAGTGGCGAACACCGTGGCCACGGCCGTACCCAATGACAACGGCTCGGCCACGTTGGTGACGTACTTGGTTGCCCATCCGGTGTCGGCCAGGACGGTTCCGCCCTGAGCGGCGTATGCGGCGACACTGAACTTGCCGAGAGTGCCCGAGGTGACCTTGATCCGCCGCAGAGCGTCCGCGGGGGATAGATCACGGACGAAGTTGATGCACAACTGGGTGGTACCGACACCATCGGTCCACCGGTCGCTCAACCAGGCGTAGTCTGCCGCTGTCGCCCCACCCATGCGCACTCCTATGCCGTCCGGATCGCCGTAAGCCTAGGCAATCACTCGCGACGCGCATAAGCCACCTGCCTGATCATCCCGTCTGCTGTCGACCCGCCCGAAGGGGAAGCGGGCCTGGGCCGCGGGGTCAAGGTGGAGCGCCCCACCGGACGAACGACCTTGACCCCGCGGCCCAGGTCTGCTCGGCTTGTCCCGGGTCGATGGCGGACGGGTTGATCAGGCTTCCACCTCAACCACCTACGAGCGTGGTGTCACGCGTGGCGATCATCCCGGGGCTGGAGCGCCCCCGCCGGAGGCATGGGTTTCCTCGGCGCTGGGAGCTTAGATGACACGGCCTCGTATGCGATCATCGTGGTTATGTCATTGATCAGAAAGGGCCATGCCGCGTAGGCGCCCTTCGGAGGTCCGTACACGGGGATCGGTGTGTGGGACCCACAGAGCTGTGATCCATCACGTTCCCGGGCTCGGCCGTCGTCCCATGACCGCGGTGATCACCCTCGAACACACCCGCATGTGGCCGGGCGCGGTGGCGGCAGCCCTGGTGGCTTGGCAGGAGGCGGCCCTGATGGGGACCGCTGACCGCGTCTTCTTCAAGTGCGAGTGCCATGAGTGCACCGGTGATGCGCCCCGCCGACGACTTCAACAGGCTCTCATCGGCTTACCACCATGGGCCAGGCCACATCTGTATGCCTTGGTCCTGCCCATCGACCTGTATTACCTCCGCCGAACCTCACCAACGCCGCCTACATCGCCCGACTCAGATTGGGCGTGGTGGCAACGACGTCGTTGGCGTGAGAATCAGAGCGTGTAGAGGCGGGGCGCGGCCGGCGTGCTCAGGCGGCGTGGCAACGGCGGTCGGTGCGTTCGGTCGGTACGGCGCGGCGGGCGTGCGGTGGACGGCCCGGTGTCCCGCCCGCCGTCCGGGACCGGCCTCCAGGCCGCACGCCCGGACGGCGGGCGGGCGGAGGGCCGGGGGTACGGCGGCGCGCCGCGCCGCCGCTTGATACCTATAAGAGCTATTCGGCAATGATCTGGTCGAAGACTCATGTCCTGTCTCGCTTGATGGTTGACACTCTGGCCTCGCTTGATGCTTGACACCTTGATCGTTATCTGTGCCTGCTCGTGGCGTTATCGGCGCTTCGGGGGAGGCTCGGGTGGCATTGGTGGAGTTGAGTGTCGTGGAGCAGCGCTATCACGCGGTGATCGAGGTGTTGTCGGGCGCGAAGGTCACCGATGTGGCCGGACGGTATGGGGTGTCGCGGCAGTCGGTGCATGCCTGGGTGCGGCGGTATCAGGACGGTGGCCTGGCGGGGCTGGCCGATCGGTCGCATGCACCGAAGGCGCATCCGATGCAGACGTCGGCTGCGATCGAGGCGCTGATCTGTGAGCTGCGGCGGGCCCATCCGCGGTGGGGGCCGCGTACCCTGTTGTGGGAGCTGGGCCGGCGCGGGGTGGAGCCGTTGCCGTCGCGGGCGAGCATCTACCGGGTGTTGGTGCGTAACGGGCTGGTCGAGCCGGTCACCCGCCGGCGCAGGCGCGAGGATTACCGCCGCTGGGAGCGTCCGGGGCCGATGCAGTTGTGGCAGATGGACATCATGGGCGGGCTGCTGCTGGCCGACGGCAGCGAGGCCCAGCTGATCACTGGCGTGGACGATCATTCCCGGTTCTGCGTGATCGCCTCGGTGGTGACCCGGCCGACCGGGCGGCTGGTGTGCGCGGCGTTCGCCGCGGCGATGCGCGCCTATGGGGTGCCGCTGGAGGTGCTGACCGACAACGGCAAGCAGTTCACCGGCCGGTTCGGCGGGCCGAAGGCAGGCGAGGTGCTGTTCGAGCGTGTCTGCCGGGAGAACGGCATCAAACTGCGTCACACCGCACCACGCACCCCGACCACCACTGGCAAGATCGAGCGCTTCCATCAGAGCGTGCGCCGCGAGCTGCTGACCGAGGCGCTGCCGTTCGCCTCGATCGAGACCGCCCAGGCCGAACTGGACGCCTTCGCCGAGCATTACAACACCGCCCGCCCTCACCAGGCGCTGGACATGGCCTTCCCCGCCGACCGGTTCTTCATCGAGCGCAGCGACGGACAACGCCGGGCCGAGCGGGAACTGCCACTGCACCTGCCCGCCGGCCTGACCACGGTGCCCGCCCCCGCTGCCGGCGTTGCTCCCGCGGCCCCTCCCGCGACCGCACCGCCGGATCTCCCGGCCCCGGCCATCCATCACTTCGATCAACCCGAACGGCCCGAGCCCGTCCTGATGAGCACGGTCGATCCGCTATCGCGCCAGGCGATCGAGGTCGATCGGGTCGTTCCTGCCTCAGGCAACCTGTCGATCGGTGGCCAGCAGCTCTGGCTCGGCCCCGATCGGGCGGGCATGCCGATCACCGTGTGGATCAGCACTCAGCGGCTGCACGTGTTCACCGGCAGCGGTGGCCGGCTCAAGAGCGTGGCCTCCCGGCTGACCGTCAAGGACCTGGCCGCGCTGCTCGCTTCGGGACAAGCCCGCCCAGCACCGGACGAGCCCGTCGCCGAGCCCGCGATTGCGGCGAGCGCCGTCGAGGTGGATCGGCAGGTCAGCTCGATCGGCACCATCAGCCTGGCCGGGCGGGCCCTGTGCATCGGCGCCCACCTGGCCGGCCGCCGCGTCATCGTGCGCTTGGACGGCATCACGGCCCGCGTCATGGACGAGGAACGCCTGCTGCTGCGCGCCGTACCCTGCCCACTCCCGCTCGCCGAGTGTGTCACCCTGCGCAACGCCCGCCCCGCCGGACCACCACCCGGCGCTCCGACCGAGCCCGTCACCGTCCAGCGGGTGGTCTGCAGCCGCGGGCACTTCCAGGTGGTCGGGCAGAAGGTCCAGGTCGGCCGGGTTCACGCCCGCAAGATCCTGGACGTGACCGTGGACGACACCCACATCACCGTGCGCGACAACGGCGAACCCATCCGCGTCGTGCCCCGAACCACCACCCAGGAGATCACCCGGATCAAGTCCCAAGCGCATACTAAGAAGCGAAAGATCGGCTAGGAGTGTCAAGCATCATCCGATGCCAAAGCGTCAAGCATCAAGTGAGACCAGACATCTGGTCGAAGACTCATGACAGTCACGCGGTCACAGCCCATAGTTGTTGCATGGACGACAACAAGACCCCCACGGGGCCGGAAAATGATCAAAGCAAACTCAGCCGCATTTTGGTAGTAGCCGTAAGAGTCATTAACAAGTTTCTCTCGCTGGCTATTATGGCGCTCGTGGGCAGTATAATCGTGATGACGCTCGCCATTTATGCAGCTGGCCTGGACCCCGAAAACATGCCCGAGAATCTATCTGATTATCCCGAGAATCTAAGATATGTCGGATACGTTGGCGTTGCGGGAATGCTTGCGCTGCTCTTCGGCGCCCTCATTAATTCCCTTATAATCATCGCAAGCTTGCCCCTGAACCGCAGGGAGGCGAGACGGCAAGCTACAGTCGACCCACAAAAACAGATGGAAGCGCGAATAGCACGACTAAAATCCGCGCTCGAAGACTCGGCCAACTTGATCGAAGAACTTAGGCACGAACTCGTTATCCAGGATGATGTCCTCCGCAAGATACAAGCCGACGCAGATCAAGCTAAAAAGATTGCCGAATTAGATCAGCAGCAGGCGGGAGCGGTCCGCGATCTTGTCGCACACGTCACGGAGCAGGTGCAATCACGATATGCACGACGGAGCAAACGAGAACAAATGACTTACTTCTTCATCGGCCTCGGGATTTCGATCCCATTAGGCTTGTTAGTGAACTTCTTATCGCGGAGTTAACCTGTACAGTCGACCAGGATGAGCTCATGGCATCGCGGATCCGAGAAATCATGCTCTTCCGATCGATTCGAGAATCACTAGACGAAAAGCTAATCCAGCCAGTACGAATCATTCATTGCCCCATCAGGGGCCAAGATGGGCTCGATGATTCGAATTTGGCTAGGGTTCCGATGCTCTACACCTTGCCGTGCAGCGTTCAGGTGTTCGCACTGCTCTGCCGTCAAGTAGAAGCGCAATGACTTGACCAGATCCCATGCTTTGACAATTTCTCTTATATTCATACTGTCAGATGCTGCCAGGTCCAAGTAGCGCCTTACAGCCGACTCGACATCACAGCGCCGCACTCGTGGCTCCAGACGTGGCAGAATATCGATTGTCCCATCTGAGCTATATACGATCACAATCGCCGGAGGAGGATTACTATCCAAATACCTTATTGCGTTATTGTATCGACTGCCCCTAGATGGATCACCTTTTCCGGCAGCATGCCCATCAAGTATGACGCCCATGGCATGGCAGTGACCGTGCACATCGACTAGCGTAGCTCCATCCATCGCAGTCAACTGAATCAGCAGGTCTCTCTCGATGACTCTTGGCTTAACCACCCAGGCCTGAGGCGATAAGCGGTGCGCCTCCATATCCGCAGAGCTTGAAATCACCAACATTGTCCCATGCTCGTTCTCTTGGGCCGCATACGCGAGTGAAAGCAGGACGGGAACGTTAGCTCCCGGAAGTAGGCGAGCAATTAAATCTTCCAGATAAGCCGGATCAAGAGGCGGCGCCGGAAGTCTGGGAACGCCATCGCGCACTTGCAGTAATATTGTAGCTGAATGATGCAACTCCCAGGCCCCTCTATCTGAAATCGTTACAGCGAAAGCTGTTTCACTAGATTCGTCGTACTCCAGGCCGACAGATCCGAGCCCGTAGACCTTACCGTCATCTGCCAACAAGAAACCTGATGGACCACTAGCTTCAAGTATCTTTCGTACTGCTCGCACATCTGAGAGCTTCACTGGCACTTCGAACTCAAGGACAATATGCAAGCCCCTCATGCTTCGTTCGGCAATAATTATCTTTCCTTGACCACTTCTACCTTCATACGGCATCGAGGAAATATTATTTAACAGCAAATCGAGATCGTTTCCGAAGATAGTTCCAGCACAATATACGAGACTTCGCAGAAAGTAGTCTGTTGCGCTTCGCAATATCTCCGAGGTGCTCGCATGCAACACAAGCAAGCTGCTACCTGGCTCAGGCAGCGTTAGGCTCCGTGTACTACGGCTTAATATATCTGTAATCAGGGCATGTACTAGTGACGGGGGGATAGATATCCGATCGCGCTCAGTGGTTTTTATACGTGGAACCTTCGTAAGGGCTGATTTTTCTAGTCCGATTACTACGTGAACCTCGTAGTCTTCCACTCTGGCTGGCATGCCGGCGAAGAACTCCCATTGCCTTCCTTGGGGGGTTTCCGAAAGGCATTGTTCCAAGATCGAGCTGCGGATACGGCGTCGCAATCGGATCGGATGAAGGTGACGGCTACGTTGATCGCTGTATAGCATGTCGCGATCGGGGTGCTGCTCGTAGGTCTCCTCTGTCTGCGATACAACGTGTGCAAGCTCCCTGGGCGTATAGGGTCCATCCTCAGGATCTATACAAATAGGAAACTGATGATCTCCTTCGGCCTCGAAACCAACTAGTAGGACATGAGATTCTCCCATGAACCCTACTGCTTCGAGTGCCGACTTTACGCTGGTCTCTACAGAAATTCGAAATATATGCTGGCAAGGCCACATGAATTGTTCAATAAGGTATCGTGATTGATTCAAAGAGGCTCCTGGTGAACGAGCAGCTACCTATGGTAGTCGCTTAAAAACTAGCTGTCCGGTGTTTTTGCGATGCCTATCAGTCTCATAGTCGCCTTCCAAGGTTTGGCCGTCCGAGGATATGCGTATGTGGACACGACCTTCGTGCGGCGTCATGCTGATTGGGGTAAGAGTCCGAGGGCGGTTAGAGTACATATATCTCAGACCTTGATCAGGCCCTTCTCCCGCGCAAAGGGTAGCCATATACGAATAGGACGAAGACGTCTCGGTTCTAAGCTCAACGAGTATACGTGTAGCCGTTTGTCGAATGACGATCTGACTTGTAATGGTTGCGCCAGACCTATAATCGCTGGCAATGTCACCTTGCCATTCTCCTGATATATCTATGATGCCGGATAAAGTTTGGTTGCCGATCTGCTGCCGCCAGCCCCATTTGTCATATACCTTCCAGACAATACCAAAACAACCGAAGAACGCTGGAGCGTCGAGCCACCACGGCGGGGAAAACCCAGATAACTTATAAATCCATCCCAGCCCGTATGCGATAAGCGCACCCAATACTGCACATATGATAATTATGAATCGCTGCCGCCTGTCTGCATCATGAGAGTATGGATGCATGTATCTCCACCAGTTCTGTGTCGCTGCTGCCCCTTAATCGCCAAAAGCTGAACACCACAGTCTATCTGCTTCATATGTGGTGGATGCCCCAAGCGCCCCAGTAACAAGAGGCAGGTCGCGTCTCAGAGCTTGCTGGAAGGATACAAAATGCGCCGGCTTCCATTCTGCTGGAACTAGAATGTCTTTGTCGCCAGCCACAGACCTGATTATAGAAGTTTCGCTATATTTCAGAAGCTCAACGCCTACGCTCGCGAACGACAGTGGTAGATAGGTATTGAAGGCAGAATTCTCGACGCTATGTACCGCACATTCAATGTAGAAGGATGGAGCTGTGAGCGTCGGGTATTGACGTATCCAGCGTTTAAATAGGCGGACGGTCGACTTATACGCATCCCCGGTAGCGGTCTGCTTTTTTACTCCATTATCGTAGTGGGTGCGTGGATAATTATCTCGCTCTAAGCGTTGTCTTCGCGAGTATACCCTGATCGGATCTACGGAGCTGTAAGCTGTTCGACTGATTGCCGGGACTATGTCAGCCTTAAGCTGGCCGTCTAGTTTTACGCACTTATCTCCAATCGTTACTTGCCCGCTCATTAGCGACGTTTGCTGGAGAATGTGCGCGACGTGATTGAAGAGCCATTCCCAGCGCGCGCTAGATTCGGGGCTGTTCCATGGATCATAAAGGGCAACGATGTCGACATCATTGATGTCTGCAATCGCTGTGCCATTGCGATAGGAGCCCTGTAGGAAAGTGTCAAACTTCTTGTCTCCCCAATTCTCTAGCGCTTGCCTAATATTCTCGTGTAGGCTCTTCACTTGCGACGTGCGCTGAGCAGATGGGCCAGCTGTGTACTTGTCTATTAGAGGCTGCGAGATCTTGTAGGTAAGTGCCACAGTCCAACGATAGGGCCAGCGTGCGAGATGCGCAGCGGGCTTGACGTCATCTATCTGCGGCTGCCGGAGCGCTCTGCTAGGGACGCCTCGCATAGGTGAGGCCCTACTGAGGCAACCTTGAGTCCCATACATCACCTACTGCTACGTCGGGGATCTGAGGGCCCTCCCAGCAGCTGTTTCTGTCTGGAACATGTGTACTGAGGATCCCCTAGACGATAGTTTCGCACTGTGGCTGATGACGCTGAGCTGACGCGCTGGGTCGTGCACGGGGAGCGGCTGGTCTATGACAATCGGTGGATTCGGTTGGGGCTGGCGGATGTGGAGATCCCAGGCGGGGAGCGGTTCGAGCATCACGTGATCCACTTGGATCGGGCCGCGATCGCTGTCGTCCTGGATGAGCAGGATCGTGTCCTGCTGATGTGGCGGCATCGGTTCGTGTTCGATCGGTGGGGGTGGGAGCTTCCCGGTGGGTTGATCGAGGTCGGCGAGGATCCGATGGCCACTGCTCTGCGGGAGGTGGAGGAGGAGACCGGGTATCGGCCGAAGGGCTTGGAGCCTCTGGTCTCGTATCAGCCGATGGCGGGGATGGTCGACTCCGAGCACATCTTGTTCGTGGGGCGCGGGGCGGCCATGCCTGCTACAAGCGGCCCTGTCTCAAGGACTGCGCCGGCCACGCGGACAAGTGCCCCAAGCGAAGCGGCGGCGGCGTGGTCTTTCGGCAGCGCAAGGGCAAGAGCAAGCTCACCCTTCAGTGCCCGCCCGAGCTCCTCGCCCAGCTCAAGGCACACCGCGAGATGCAGGACGCCGAGCGAGAGAAGGTGGGAGATCGATGGCGGGATCATGATCTGGTGTTCGCGACAAAGCTCGGCACTCCCATCGAGCGCACCGAGGACTGGAAGCTGTGGAAGACCATCCTCAAGCAGGCCGGCGTCCGGGACGTCCGGGTACACGACGCCCGGCACACCGCCGCGACCCTACTCATCGAGCAGGGGGTGAACATCCGAGTCGTACAGCAAGTTCTCGGTCACACCCGCGTGACGACCACCGAGCGCTACACCCACGTATCCACACCACTGATGCGCGATGCGGGAGAACGGCTCGCGTCCGCTCTCTGGGGAAACTCGTAGCGGTTGCAACCAGGACTGCAACTATGGCGTCCCCGAAGATCAAAAAGGCCCTCTCCCCAACTTGGGGGAGAGGGCCTCTCACGTGCGGAGGATCGGGGATTTGAACCCCGGATGGGCGGTAAACCCAAACCGCATTAGCAGTCCAGCGTCCATGATCGTTGGTCGTAGTTGGCTCTGTTGGCCCTGTTGGATGCGCTGGTCAGCGGCATTGGAGACGGTTGGCTCTGTTGGCGCTGTTGGACTTCGCGGGGTGTGCTGCACCCGCAGCGTGCCCGCAAGTGCCCGCTGGCTGGGTCATCTGTTGGTGGTGCGCGGGATGATCGACACCGTCGCGTTCGCGGCCGCTTGGGCTACATCCGGGAGCACCGAGGCGTAGACATCTGCCGTGAACGAGTGCCGCGCGTGCCCGAGCTCTGCGCTGACGTACTTCATGTCCACGCCGGCCGCGAGCATCATCGTCGCTGCGCAGTGCCGCAGGTCGTGGAAACGGATCGGCGGCAGGTCTGCGAGCTTGACCAGCGCGGCGAACCGCTCGCTGAAGTACTCTTCCCGCCCGTACGCGCTGCCGTCCGGCCGGGTGAACAGCCTGCCGGAGTCCTGCCAGCGCTCGCCCGCCGCCAGGCGCTCCTCCTTCTGCCGGGCGACCCACTTCCTCAGCAGGGCCTTGTTGACGTCTCCCAGGGAGACCGTGCGCGTGGATCGTTCGGTCTTCAGGCCGGTGTCGTCGTCCTCCAGGCCCTCGATGAGGTCGAGGATGCCTGCGCCGAGCTGGAGGTCGGCGAGCATCGCGCCGGCCGCCTCGCCGCGGCGCAGTCCGCGCGTCGCGACCAGGTGATACATCGGGTACAGCCGCGGCTCGTGACGCTCGCATGCATCGAGGAACCGGCCAGCCTGTTCGGGGGTCCACACCATCACCTTGTGCGGGATCTTGCCCGTGGCCCTCCAGCGCTCGACCCGCTCCTGCGTCCACACAACCGGCTTGGTCGGCTTGACCTCCGGGAGCTCCACATGCTTGCTCGGGTCGTGGCCGATCCGCTTCTGCTTGAAGGCGGTGCCGAGAGCGGAGGAGATCACGGCGTGGATGCGGCGAATGCGGGCTGGCGTCAGCGGCAGTTTCCGGTTCAGCCCAGGGGATTTGCCGGGCCGCTCGTGCCGCCAGGGTGCCAGGGCGCGCGCGGCCAGGAGCCGACGCAGCAACTCGCTGGGCTGTTCGCCTGGCGGCAGATTGTTGATCTGCGAGATCGCCTCATAGAGCTTGTTCAAATGGTCCTCGTTCAGGCGGACCAGCTTGATATGGCCGATGCCCGGGTCAAAGTAGAGGTCGATCGCTTCCTCGTACGACTCCCGCGTGCTCTCTTCGAGCTTCTTTTTTCCGGGAAGCCACACCTTGCGCAGGTACTGGCGCACCGTCATGTTGGGGTCGTGGGAAACCACCGTGCCAGAATCGAGATCGGCGAGCACCTGGCGTAGCGCCTTCTTGGCATGCGTCTCCTTGTCGAAGGGCCCGATTCGGGGCTGGCGTCGCCGGCCATTGACGGGCGGCGCGGAGTATCGCGCCCACCATTTCCCGTGTTCGGGCGACCAGCGCCATTCCGGTTCCCCGGTGGCACCTATCTTCGGCTGGTCATTCTCGATGACAGGGATTCGCAGTTGCGGGCATTTACCGTCGCCGAGGTATTTTCCCGTGTCGTCTCGGCAGCTGCAGCGCTTGAAGATAGAACCGTCGGCCATGAGTGACTCCTGTGAGGTGGAGTGACGAGAATTGCCGGGGCTCCGTGATCGACCTGGGGAGGGGGCCAGGCCGGGCGTGGTGGGGTCACGCGCCGGGTCCCCGCGCCTGCTACGACAGGCGTTCGGCGTTGTTCATCTCAGCGATGATGTCGCGCCCTTCGGGATGGCGTGCGTCCTGGAGGCGCACGATCGCCATCCCTCGCAGGAGCGCGAGCTGGGTGTCCTTCTTGGCGTTCACCTCTCCCTGCGCCACGCCCTTGCGCCAGCTGTAGCGGGCGATGGCGTGAGCGATTCCTGCGGCTGCCGTGATGAGAATCAGTTCCTTGAGGGGCATCTTGCTCCGTTCTTCCTTGAACGTTCGGCTGGTGCTAGCCGTAAGGGGAAGACGAGGCAGGAGGTGTGTCGGTTTACGTCCGTTACCGCTGAGTTACGTGCAGTTCAGGACGCTTCGTCACAAGTACGAAAATGCCTTCGTGAATCACCGTTCGTCATCCTCTGCCAAGCCAATCACCTCCCTGAGGGCTCTCAGCCTGCGCACTCGGTCTTCCTCCAGGTCTGCGAGGGTTCGATCGATGATCGTCTCAACGCGCGCGCGGCGGGTACGGTCTTCGATCCGTGCTGCGGCCTGGCGGATTTCCTCGACGTCGTCCGGCCGGCCAGGCGGCGTATAGCCCTCTCCGTAGCCGGCGGCGGCCAGTAGCGCGGCGCCGAGCTCGCCGAGCTTGGGGAACTTGGAGGTGAAAGCGTCGACGAAGCGCCGTAGGGGATCATGGTTCGGCTTCACTTCGCCGTTGGCCCACCGGCTCATGGTGGCTTGTGACGTCCCACCGAGCTTGGCAAGGTCGGTGTAGGTCAGATCGGTCTCCGCAGTCAGCCGTTGAAACGTCTGCGTGAAGAGCTCGCGGTTCCACGTAGGCGTTTGCATGGATGGAAAATAGCACGCCCTTAGTCGGCGCACATCCGCAGGTGACGGCAGTGATTCCTTACCGCCATCCATCCGTGCATACATGACATCCGGCAGGGCTACGACCCTAGGAGACACCTTTGTCGTAGCAAGGGCGGCTCAAGACTCTTCCATACATGGATTGCATACACGCATGGATGACGCTATCTTCCACCCATGGATGGAAGCACCCTTGAGGTAGCTCGCCCCCGCGTCCGCCTCCGCCGGGCTGTCTGGGACAGCAAGGTCGAGCAGCACGGCCTCACGACGGACACGGCGTGCGCAGCTCTTCTGCAGACCAGCGTGTCCACGATCCACCGCATCAAGGAGAACAAGGTCGAGCCGAGCGGCAAGTTCATCGCCTCTGCGCTCTTCCGCCTGCCCGGCACCACGTTCGAGGACCTGTTCGAAGTCGTCGTCCCGTGGGCCGACTGATGTCGCGCCGCACAGCGGTCGTCGGCACCATGCCCGACCGGCGCAACGACCGGATTCTGCGTATGCCCCAGATCGAGGAGCTCACCCAGGTTCCCCAGGGCACCCTCCGGTACTACCGCCACCTCGGCCGCGTCCCTTGGCTCCGCAAGATCGGTGGCCGCCTGGGCGCCTGGGAGTCGGACGTCTACGCCTGGATCGAAGCGCAGGAGTAGCCGAGATGGAGATCCCTATGCCCCTGTCTCAGCAGGCCCCGCTGCCGCGCGTCATCGATGAGCGGCCGCGCACCATCCGGCTCAAAACCCCACGTCACAGCAGCGTGAGCGCCGAGCTCGGGGGCGCCGGCGACCCGGTCAAGATCCAGATCAAGGTGTCGCGCCCGCTCGACATGGTGCTCGGCATGAACACCGCCCCAGTGCTCGACCTCAGCTCCGAGGAGGCATGGGCGCTCTGGGCGGTCCTGGGCGACGGGCTGGGCGCCATGGGCGACCCGCCGCACTGGGCGGCGGGCCCGCTGCCCGCGTACGGGCCTAACGGCCGCGAGCTGCCGCCCGCGCCGACGGCGCTTCCGCGTGAGCCGTTCTGAGCCGATCACCGTATCGGCCACCCCCGACAAACCGAAAGGTCCCCCGGGCGCTGGCCCGGGAGACCTCCGACACGGCGACTGAATCGGACAACACTCTCATGACCCACTTTACTGATCCGCCGGTCAGCGACACCACCCCTCAGCAGGAGGGCAGCTCGCTAATGACCGCTGTTGGGGACTTCAACTGGACCCGCCGCCTCAACCCCCGGATGCGCGGTCTGGTCACCACCTGGCTGGAGATCTGCGACGACGCGATGAGACACATCAGCATCGTTCCGGCATCGGCGGGCGGCAAAACCACATGACCGAGGAGCAGATGACCGCGTGGGCACGCGCCCTGCGTGACGAGCAGGCCGCCGAGGCGTCCCGGCTGTGGGAGCGGCCGGCCTCGGGTCAGCCCTCGGCGTGGCTGGCCGAGTCCGAGGTCGAGGCGCTGGTGCGCATCGTCTTGGCACTGACGGTCTACGCCCCGCAGATCGAGCCCGACGAGCCGATCGCGCTCCTGACCCAGCGGGTCGAGGCGCAGCTGGCCGAGCGCGTCGCGCAGGCGCGCGGCCGCGCCGAGCGGGCGCGCTCGGCCCCCCGGGCGCGAGGGCTGCGCCGATGAGGGGCCAGCCGATCGCGGTGGCCCCGATGGCGAGCCTGGCCGTGCAGCTGCGCCAGCGCCGCTACGGCCGCCAGTGGACGCATGAGCGGCTCGCCGCCGAGATGACCGCCGTGGGCGTGCCGTGGACCCGCGGCATCGCCCTGGATGTGGAGACGGGCGAGCGGCTGATCAGCGTCGCCGAGCTGGTCGCGCTGGCGCACGTGTTCGGTGTCGGCCCGGGAGACCTGCTCACCCCCGCGCTCGGCCTCGGCTACCAGGTGTCGCCCAAGGGGCCGGTGCTCGACAACGCTGCGGCGCGCGCCTGGCTGCGCTACGGCCAGGCGCCGCCCCGGCACGGCGAACACCCGGGCGCGCTGGCGCCGCCGCCGCCGCACTGGCCGGCGGAGATCCCGCTGTGGTGG
The DNA here is from genome assembly GCF_024172165.1 of Nonomuraea thailandensis. Taxonomy (GTDB): domain Bacteria; phylum Actinomycetota; class Actinomycetes; order Streptosporangiales; family Streptosporangiaceae; genus Nonomuraea; species Nonomuraea thailandensis. The sequence continues at coordinate 9,960,577 of NZ_JAMZEB010000002.1, forward strand.
CTGGTGCAGGCGTGGGGGCTGGACAAGCGCGTCATCCTGCGGTGGGCGGAGCTCGGCATGCTGCCCGGCCACCGCTACGTCGACGGCGGCCCGTGGTGGTGCAGCCGCGACGACGTCGCCGACTTCGCCGGCCAGTCGCGCCACGTCCGCGCGCTCAAGGGCGGCATGGTCATCCGGCACGCGACCTGGCTGGACGGTGTCCCCGTCCGACTGACCGAGGTCGAGCTGGTGGGCGGTGTGCGCTGGAGTCTCGGGGGCCGCCCCACCGCCGGCGGCGACCTGGTCTACGCCGAGCCCTGCCGGGGCGACCACATCGTGCTGCTCGTCCCCGCCGGGGACGCGCCATGACGCGGCCGCGCACCTGGTCGTGCGCCCCAGCGCGGCCGGCCACCAGCGCGCAGTGGCAGCGCCGCCTGGCCGAGACGCTCGGCGGCATCCTGGCCACCCACGAGGACCTGGCCCCGATCGCCTGGTCGATCGGCGCCCAGGGCTGCACCCTGCTCGGCCTCATCGACGGCCACGCCCCCTCCATGGGCCGCTACACGGCCGAACGCACCTACGCCGAATGGCAGGCCGCCCTCGGCCTGCAGGTGATCGGCCACGAGCCCGGCGTGCTACGCGCGGCCCGCACCCGGCCCGACGGCGTGCGCGTCCTGCTCGTCGCCCTACTCCCTGACCCTCCCGCGGAAGGACTGACCCATGCGTCTGTATGAACCCAAGTTCTCCACGCTGCTCGACTGCAGGCCCGGCCGGGTGTCCGAGCGTGGCGGCGACATCCTGGGCGAGATCCTGTTCCGGTCCGGCGCGCTGGAGCTGACCCGGCAGGAGCTGATCGACCTGCTCAGCGCGGGCCGGGACGTGCTGCAGCGCGTCGACGCGGCCTACGACCGGCGCGCCCGGGGGCAGCGGCCCATCCCCGCGCACGGCCAGCCGGCCCGCCCGTTCATCGAGGTGCCCCCGACCCCGGCCGAGCTGATGCCCACCACGCTCGCGATGCCCGGATCCCACCTCACTCCGGTGCCTCGGCACGCCGCCCCGCCCTCGCCCCCGCCCCCGGCCGGGCCCGTGCCGGCGGCGCGGCAGGAGGGCCAGGTGGTGCCGGACCCTCCCCCCGCGGCGGCCTCCTGATGAGAGTCCGCCGCCGGCCCCGCACCGCCCGCGCGGGCCGCCGCCAGGTGCCCTCGTACCTGGGGCGCTGGCTGCGTGACCGCTGGCGCGTCACCTGGGCAGAGGCCCGCAGCCTGCTGTCCATCACCTCCTGGACCTGACCTCCGCGTTGTCCGTCCCCGCCCGCCACTTCCCCGGCGGGCGGGCCGAGCCCGGCCGCGGCAGGCCGCCTTCCCTGCCGCGCCCGCCCCTACGGCGTGCGCCCTTCCCTTCGAGTTCCACCCACCATCGCGGCGGCCATCACGGCCCGTCGCGCTTCATAGATCGAGATCGACCATGACGACGACATATTCCTCCCCGGCCACCGCGCCGGACGCGCTCGCCCCGGTGCGGGCCAGGCTCCTGTTCCCCCTCGCGCCAAGCGCGCGAGAGACCGTCCAGTTCTACGACCAGGCCGGGGGCGACCACGGCTACATCTTCCTGCCGCACGACCAGGCCTACGACCTGATCAGCCGCCTGCAGGACATCCCCGTCGCGATCCACAAGGTGGACCGCAGCGTCGCCGGCCACGTCCGCCACATGCTCGACGACGACTACCGCAACCCCGACGACGAGCCGGACAACTGGACCGTAGACCTGATCGGGCTCATCGCCGACGCCAGCGAGCAGGAGCGCAGCCGCCTGGCCCGCATCTACGGCGCATACGTCGTGGCCTGGGAGATCGGCACCGGGCCCGGCGGCGTGACCGCGCTCGCGAAGTGGCACGAGGCCCTGACCGACCAGAGCCCCGCCGAGACCCCCGCCGCATCTTCGGACGGGACCGACTACACGCCCGGCCCGGCCACGCCGGACACCTCGCCGGGCACCTCGCTGGCCGGCTGATGGCCGCGTTCGTCCCGTTCCTCCTCGTGATCCTCGGCGGCGCGATCTTCTCCGTCGGCGAGCACGCCGGGCTGACCGGCCGTCCGCTCCTCGCGCTCACCGCCGGCGCCTGCGGGTTCTCGCTGGTGTGGATCGCCCTGGCCGCGATGCTGCTGGGACTGGCCCGATGAGCGCCGCTCCGGGCACCGTTCCCGCACTGCGTGAGCGCGTCGACGAGCGTCGCCGCGAGCTCGGCCTGGCGTGGTGGCAGGTCGCTTCCCAGGCCGGCCTCAGCGCCTCGGCCCTGGACCGCATGTCGTTCGGCGTGGCCAACCTGACCACCCGTCGCGTCCTCGAGGAGTGGCTGCGCCGACATCCGGCCCCTGTACCCGCCCCCACCCCTGACCACTGAAAGGCGAACGCACATGGCGGCGGCCATGAGCCCGACCGGGCTCTACCCGCGCATGCCCTGGGGCTGCGCATGACCCTGACCGGAACCTTCGTCCTGGCCTACTCGCACGCCAGCGACCTCGTGGATGCCATCCGCGCGGCCGTGGGCGCGCCCCCGGCCGTGCTCGGCCTCCTGGTGTGCTACCTGACCCGGCCGCCCGAGCCCGGCACCGACCGCGCCGAGATCGCGGCGGCGTACGGGATGAGCATCGGCGAGCTGCGCGCCGGCCACCGCGAGCTCGCCGAGCGCGGCCATCTGCTGCAGCTGCGCCGCTGCGTCGGCCGCGGGCAGTGGCAGCACCTCATCGTCGTGGTCGACACCCCCGGGCAGCTGCCCGGCCCGCGCGAGGCCTGGCTGCTGCTGGACGCCTCTCTGGCCGCCGAGCAGGCGGTGGCCGAGGCCTCGACCGGCCACACTCCCGCTGACAGCGCACATGTTGCGACCTGCGACGACACCAGCGAGCCGCAGGCCGCAACATGTGATCAGAATCCGCACATAAAACCAGTTAACCCCTTCTCATCCGACGGCCCCGGGCACGACCGGGCGGGCGCGGTGGTGGCCACCGTGGCCGACCTGACCCGCCTGGCCCAGCTGCCGCCCTTGCCGGCACCGACGAACGAGCTCGCCGAGCTGTGGCTGTCGCCCGGCCAGGTGCTGTCCCTGCTGGCCCGGTACCCGGCCCGGTACGGGGACCTCGCGCTGGCCGTGCTCGCCCGCGCGGCCCTGCCGTGGTACCTCGCCCCGCGCGTGGTGGCGCTGCTGGTCGCCGGGTACGACACCGGCCAGCTCGGCCGCACCCTGGCCGGCGTGCAGGAGGCGGACTGCCCGGCCGCGGTCGCACGGTGGCGGCTGGACCGCATGCTGCTCGCCGACCCTCCGTCGCACATCGCGTGGCGGCCGCCGTCCACGTACGTGCCCGCCCCAGCGCAGCCCGCGGAACCGGACGCGCCGGGCGTGCGGGCCGAGCTCGCCGCGGCCCGGGCCGCCATGGCCGAGGCCAGGGCCCGCATGCGCAGCGGGGCACGAGCGTGACCGGCGAGCGGCACCGCTGCGCCGACCCGCGGCTGTGCCCGGACTGCCGGCGCGAGCGGCTCACCGGCCGGCCCGTGCCGAGCCTGCGCGACATGACGGCCCTGCTGGCCGACACCCCCCGGCACGTGCCCCTCACCGAGGAGGGCGACGTGGACTACGCCGAGGTCCTGCGCGCCGACATGCGGCGGATCCTCGGCCGGGTCGGCTGGGCGGCGCTGCCCCAGGCGGACCTGCGCGCGCTGCTGCATTCCGCCACGTACGGGACGCCGCCGTCCGCCGACCTGGTCGTGCGGGCGGCCGCGGCCCTGGCCGAGGAGCCACATCTGTACGTGATCACCACAAATGCCGTGCCACCGGACACGCCGAAGAGCGATCATGGAAGAAACTCAACGGCGTTGATTAAACCGCCCGCGCCGGACTGACTGACGCAGGAGGCCGCCATGATCCCGACCCCCAACGACCTGCAGCCGTGCCCGCACGGGTGCGACGCCCTCGTGCTCATCACCATCACCGAGCACGGGCGCCGCATGCCCGTCGAGCCGACACCAGACGAGACCGGCAACCAGGCGGTCTACAAGACCGGGACCGGGACGTGGCGCTCACGCTCCCTCGACGGCGCCACCGCGCGGCCGCCAGACCCGTGGGAGCACCGCTACCGCCCGCACATCGCCACGTGCACCCACCGCGCTGTTCAGCAGGCCATCCCCGGCCTGCCGGCCGGCCGCCCCCGTACCCGCCGCCGGGCACCCGCCCGGCGCTACCCCATCTGGAAAGCACCATGACCAACACGATGACCGAGCAGCCCCTGCTCAACGCGAGCCTGTCCGCCTACCGGCTGGCCCCAGGGCTACGCCTCTCGGACGAGAGCACCTTCCTGGAACTGCGCTGCCCGCACACGATCACGCAGATCGGGCGACGCCGAACTGACCCCCGCCGCTGCGTCACGAACCTGCTCGCCGAGCAGGCCCGCACCCGCGCCATAGAGCTCGGCACGCTGGTGACGGTGGCCATGTTCCACGACGATCCCGAGCCCAGCCTGGAGCGCACCACACGAGTGGGCGTCCTGCATCGAGAGCTGGGCGAGCTCGTCGGCTACACGCTGCACCACGATCTCGACGAGCACCCGTTCCTGGTCATGAACTGTCCGTACCGGGGAGGACGTTGCCCCGGTTCCGAGAACGGCGAATGCGCGACCAACCTGATCCCGCAGGGCTCCGGCCCCGTCGACCTCGGCACCTTGCTGCAGCTGGCCACCGCGCACGAGAACGCCCGCTACGGGGTGCCTGCCGAGCGCCTGGCGGCGCTCCGCAAGGACCTTGTCCGCCGGCAACAGGACGAGATCTACACCCGCGAGACCGCCGACGGAGAGAGCGCGGGCATCGCCTCCACCCGCGCCGACATCTACAGGCAGGTCATCGCCCAGCTGGACCAGGTGGTGCAGGGTGGCTAAGCGGCTGCCCGCACCTGCCGGCATCGCATCCACCGTCCGGGAAACACGCGAGGCGCGCGGCCTAACCCAGACCCAGCTCGGCGGGCTCGTCGGACGCAGCGGCACCCACATCGGCACGTTCGAACGCGGCTGGGGCGCCAGCAACGCCAGAGTCCTCGACGCGATCGCGTTCCAGCTCGGCTGCCGCTGGGCCCTCGTCCCCCTGGAAGAGGCCCACGATGCCCAGGAGTAGCCAGCCGCGCCCGCTGCCGCCGCCGCCCGCGCCGGACCAGCCCTGCCTGTACGGCGCCCACGACGCGGACGGCTGGCGCTACTACGCCAGCCTGCGCAAATGGGAGCGCATCTGCAGGAACCACGCCGGCACCGCGGTACGCCGCGGCGACTACGTGCCCGACGAGGCGATCGTCGATCGGGAAGACCCCGGTGCCCAGGACCAGAGAACGGAGACTCGCCGATGAGCGTAAGCATGGACGACGACGCCCTGATCGCAGCCGTTGATCTGGTCGGTCGGACCGGCGCCAGAGGGATTGAGATCGGCTACCTGCACGACAACGTACCCGTCGAAGAGGCCGCCTGGTACGCCCACGTCCAGTACCGCGGCACGAGCATCACCGAGGAGAACCACCGCGGTCCCGTCGAGGCCGCCGAGGCCCTCGCCCGCCAGCTGCTCACCGGCGCCATGTGCAACCACTGCAAGAAGCTCGTCGCCCTGTCCGACGACGGCGCCACCGCCTACAACGGCACCCTGCTCAACGGCACTCGCTGGACCGTTGAGCAGGCGCGCGCGGCAGGGCAGTGCCGGTGGCGCCGCATCGGTCCGCGCTGGGCGCGCGGCTGCGAAGGCACCAAGCCGCCGCGCGCCACCGGGAAGCCCAAGCGCAAGAAGGGGAGGCGTAAGCGTGGCTGACGTCCCATCCCTGCTCGGCACTCTCAGCGACGTGATCGCCAACCTGGATGACTACATCGAGCGGCGCGCCGCCGAGCGCGCTGCCTCGCGCATCGCCGAGGGCGGGGCCGCGGCCGCCGAGAGGGTCCAGAGCGCTCGGGGCATGCAGCAGCGTGCCGAGGACCTGGCCACCGAGCTACGCCGCCAGCTCAACGCCCGAGACCGCCAGGTGGACGACCTCCGCCGACGCGTCGAGGAGGCGGAAGCGATCATCCGCGCCACGAACGCGGTCGAGTCGGTGAGCACCGCCATCGAGCTGGAGGAGACCTACTGCGCCAAGTACGGCGTCACCCTGGACGGTTGCACCTGATGGACGGCTTGCAACTCGCGATGTGGGACCCGCCGGCGCCGCCGCGCCGGCGCCGGTGGGTGCCGCGCTGCGAGGACTGCGGCCGCCGCATCTGGTCGCAGGCCGCGCTGCGCCGCCGGTTCGGCCGGCTGCTCGGCGGCCGCTGCCACCGTAAGCGGGCCCGCGCCGCCCGCCGGCTGACCATCCCCATGACCATCGTCGTCCGCGACCCGGGCCACATCCCGGGCCAGCTCGAAATCGAACGGGAGTCTGCTTGACCAACCCCCGGCGCCAGCACGCCGGCTGCGGCTACGCCCTGCTCGCCATCGTCGCCGGCATCCCCGCGTTCTGGCAGATGATCTACGGTGACGGCTGGCTGGGCCTCGTGCTCCTGGCCGCCGCCTGCCTGGCCGTGCGCTGCTCGACCGCGCTGCAGACGATCGCCCGGCAGCGCGCCCGCCTGGCCGATCCGCGCCGCACCGACGGGAACGCGTGGTGAGCGCGGCGGCCGACGAGGTCGGCGTGCTGGTGCATGAGCTGGTGCCGCTGCTGGGCATGCTGTGGGCGCTGGTGCCCGAGGTCGGCGGCTCTCCGATGACCGGCACCATGTCGCACCACAAGGCCACCGGGTCGCCGGCGCCGTGGAACGCCGACGCGGCCCTGCTGCTGTACACGATCAGCGAGGAGGCGCGGCGCCTGGAGGCCAGCCTGCGCCGCGACGTTGCCGGCCACGTCGGCGACCGCCGCGGCGGCAGCGACGTCAACACCGTCGCGGCGCTGAAGGCCATCATGAACCTGGCCTACGGCGTTCCCGAGCAGGACGCCCGCCGTGCGGCCCGCATCATCGGCCGCTGGGTCCGCTCCGCACGCCAGGTCATCGGCGAGGAGGAGCGGGCCGTGCCGCTGCCGGCCGCGCCAGGCGCGACGCCGCCGCCATGTCCGTATTGCACGACATTCAGCCTGCGTGTCGTGCTGCGGGACGGCCGCCTGTGGTGCATCAATGATGGGTGCAAGGACGGCCGCGGCCAGCGGCCGCATGGGCGCATGACGCGCTCTGACCTGAACGGGGACGGCATGATCGAGTGGGACGACGGGCGCATCACGTACCGGCGGGACTGGGCATGAGCGCCAGCTGGACGATCAAGGAAGCGGCGGAGCAGCTGCATCCCGCCATGACGTTGGACGAGGTCCGGGCCCTTGTCCTGCTGTTCGCGGTGCCGGTGCTCGGCCAGCGCCGCGGCCGCGGCCGCCCGGTCGACGCCTACGACCAGCCCGCGCTGCTGCGCGCGCACGCCGCGGTGATCGCCTACCGGCGCGGTCTCCTCCACGGCGTGCTCGTGCCGCGCTCTGCGGCCAGCTGACCTCCCGGCCACCCGGCCGGGCCACACCCCCACGACACGAAGGATCACCGTCATGACCGAAGACGATTGGGAGCGCAGCCCCGACGCCGCTCGCTCCATCGCCGAGCCACCGGCCCGCGTCGAGGCGCGCGTGCAGCTGCTGTTCGGCACGCAGGCCGAGATCGTCACCGCCCACCACCCCAGCGACGACCCGCTGCGCGTGCCCGCGGCCGCGCTGGCGCTGCAGCTGGGCGTGCCGCTCGACGAGCTGCCCGGGCGGCGCTTCACCGCGGCGATCGTCGGTGAGAGCGTGCGGGACGCCGAGCTGATCCGCTGATCAGCTGATCAGGATGGACGGGCCTGTCCTGGGGGATGGGCCCCTTTTTTCTTTCCCGATCTTCTTGCAAATCACTACGCTATTCCTGTAAATTAAGGGGTGTCGGAAGGGGTTGGCAGCCCCGACCGGCAGCAGATTGATAACTCCACAGAGAGGGGTCAGCAATGGCTGACACACCAGACGAGCGACTCCTGGCCATGACCCAGGCCGTGGCCGGAGCGCTCGACCTGCTGATGCAGGTCGCGATCGGACTCCCCATCCCGATCAAGCTCCCGCTCCCCACCAGCACCGACTTCGATCACTTCTTCGAAGCGCTGGGACGGATGCGGGTTCTGATCGAGGACGAGCCGATCCCCGGCCACGCGATCGGTCACCTCGACCAGGCGGTACTCATGATCCAGACCAGCATGGATCTGATCCACATCGCGGCCAGCCACGATGAGATCGAATGGCGGTACGACGCAGTACACCTCCACTGCGCAGCCGCCGCCGCCAACCTCGCCCTCACTCAGATGATCCTGAACGGGCAGATCGAGTAGTCAGCAGACCGGCCCCGGGCATCCAGCCCGGGGCCGGGCCCCTCACCAGTGGAAACATCATCTGCTCTGCCACGGTGGCGGGCCCGCCACCACACAAACGTGAGGGCCTGGCAGGGTGGGCCGAAGCCCTGATTGGCAGCCCTGCCAGGCCCGCAGACTGACCTCCACGAAAGGAAGACGTCTCCATGGTAGAACAGCGCGGCATCATCGCTCCCGAGATCGCCGCACGCTACGAGCGCGCCCTGACGACCGTCACCGGCACCTGGCGCAAGCACCCCGCGTGGCCGACGCCCATCGGCCGCCGCGGCCGCTGGGCCGAGTACGACGCCAAGCAGGTCGACGCCGTGGTGCGCGCCCACTTCCTGCGCGAGCAGCCCGCCCCGGCCGCAGATCCTGACGAGCTGCTCACCATCGCCCAGCTCGTCGACGCCACCGGCCTCAAGCGCGGCACCCTCGACGCCGACATCTCACGCGGCCGCTGGCCGGCCCCCGACGATGAGGAGCATGGCGTCAAGCGGTGGCGGCGCAGCACCGCCGATGAGGTGATGCGCGGCCGCCGCGGCTACCACCGGCGAGCACAGCCCGGGGACGCGGGCTGAGGTGCCCGGGCGCGCCGATCTTGACGCCCGCAGACTTTTCTGGCTAAATCAGCCGTACCAGACCCATGCCCAAGCCCGGCCGGTGCGCCGGGTTTTCGCATGTCAGGACCCCCGTAGCGAGCCGGGGACTACGGGGTGTGTGGGGGATCCAGGGACGGCGGCAGGCAGTCGGCGGCAGCCTGCCGCCGTCCTCACCCCCGGGCCGGGAGGTGGCAATGCCCCACCGCCAGCGCACCGCCTGCACGACGCCCGGCTGCCCCAACCTCTCCACCAGCGGCCGCTGCGACGACTGCCGCGCCGACGCCGAGGCCCAGCGCGGCACAGCCGCCGAACGCGGCTACGGCGCCGGCCACCGCGACCGCTTCCGCCCGGGCGTCCTGCGCAAGCACCCGGTCTGCGTGCTCTGCCGGGCCCGGCGGTCCAAGCACGCTGACCACTACCCGCTCTCCCGCCGCCAGCTCGAAGCGCAAGGCCTCGACCCCAACGACCCCAAGCACGGCCGCGGCCTGTGCGACACCTGCCACGGCCAAGAGACAGCCCGCCGCCAACCCGGAGGATGGAACGCCCGATGACCCCCGCCGACCTCGACAACCGGTTCAGCTTCCACCCCGCTGACACCGTGATCAAGCAGCGCGCCCACGAGCACGTACGCTCCCGCTGCCGCTACCTCGCCCAGATCCTCGACGACGACCTGCCCGACGGCCGCGAGAAGTCCCTCGCCATGACCAAGCTGGAAGAGGTCATGTTCTGGGCCAACGCGGCCATCGCACGCGACACCCACTCCACTCCGCCGGAGGGCTAGGCGTGAAGCGCATCGTCATGCCCACAGACTGGATCGCCCACATCTGCCACGAGGCCAACCGTGCCATCCAGCTCATCACCGAAGACCCCTCGCCCTCCCCGCACTGGGACGAGGCGCCTCACTGGCAGCGCGTCTCCGCCATCGCCGGGGTCGAGGAGGCACAGCGCGGCGCCACACCCGAGCAGCTGCACGAGGCGTGGTGCGAACACAAGCGGGCCGAGGGCTGGACGTACGGGCCGGACAAGGACCCCGACGCCAAGACCCACCCGTGCCTCGTACCGTACGACCAACTGCCCGTCGAGCAGCGCGTCAAGGACGCCGTCTTCCACGCGATCGTCGGAGCGCTCAGGTGAAGATCTTCTACGACTGCGAGTTCCTGGAGAACGGCCGCACCATCGAGCTGATCTCGATCGGCATCGTCACCGAGACCGGCCACGAGTACTACGCCGTCAACAGCGACGCCCCATGGGACACGATCCGCGAGCACCGCTGGCTGATGGACAACGTCTGGCCGCACCTGCCCCTGCGTGGGCACAAGACCGGGCTCACGTACACCGGCACCGGGCCGAGCGGGCACGAGGTCAAGATGACCGAGCCCGGCGTCATCGACATGCGCGACATCCGGGTCAAGCCGCACTGGGTGATCGCCAACGAGGTACGCGAGTTCATCCTCGGCGTACCCGACCCTGAGCTGTGGGCGTGGTACGGGGCCTATGACCACGTCGTGCTGTGCCAGCTGTGGGGCCGCATGATCGACCTGCCCAAGGGCGTACCCATGTGGACCGCTGACCTCAAGCAGGAAGCCATGAGACTGGGCAACCCCGAGATGCCCAAGCAGGCCAAGGGCGAACACCATGCACTGGCCGATGCCAGGCACAACAAGGTCATGGCCGAGTATCTGGACCAGTTGGCCAAGCCCACCGTACGCACCGAGAACCACTCATCGTGACATTTCCCCAGGTCACAGCTCTGCCAGCGTTTCCGCAGGTCAGAGGGGTGGGGAGGGGCCCCCTGAGGGGCAAACGGGAGACCGCGGGGGAGGCTTTCGGCTGGCGCCGCAGCTAAACGACTTTGCGCGGGCGGGGCAGGGCGCTGGCCAGCGCGAACAGCCCCCGCTCGCTACACCGGTGGCCGCTACTGCTCGTGCTTAGTCGGGATGGCGATCACAGTGCCGCTCCACAAACTCGGCACTGGAATCCAGCGGGTGGAGCCCCATGGCATTGCCGACAGTCAGGCGCGGCGGCTATGAGGTCGGCGGGTGCGACGCCAAGGGCTTCAGCGAGTTCAGCGAGGTCATCCACGTTCACGCGCCGCTTGGCCAGCTCGATCTTGGAGATCGCTGGCCGGTCCAGTTTCCCGCCACGCTCAGCGATTCGGTCGGCTAACTGCTGTGCGCTCAGTCCTTGGGCGAGCCGCAAGCGGCGGACGTTCTCAAGGACATTGTGACCAACAGGGCCGATCGCCAACGATGATTCGCTCACGGCAGCCACTGATCGAAGCCGGGCATGGGCACCTCTGCCCAGCAGGCATTACACGGGCCGCCGTACGGGTCCTCGGTGGTGCGGCCGCAGCCCTGCGGGCAGGGATCGAGGTCCGCCAGCAGTTGCGCCTCTTCGTCCGTCATGCGCTCATCATCGCGCAGCCGAGGAGGTGGGGTCTTGGCTGATCCGCACCGCAAGCGGCCCGCCCTGCAGGTCGTCCGGGAGGGTAACCCGGGCAAGCGGCCCGTCAAGGCTGGCGTCGTGGTGCCGCCCGGGGACCTGGCCGAGCCGGACTGGCGGGAGGTGTTCCCGGCCTCCAAGAATCGGGCGATCCGCGGGGAGAACATCCGGGCCCGGAACGTGGCCAGGCGGGAGTGGCGGCGGGTCGTGCCGGTGCTCACGAAGACGGCCGGCCTCGGCGACGTCGACGAGGCTCTCGTACGCGACTACTGCGTGTGCGTCGCCCGGCTGGACCAGTGCGAGCGCGCGATCAGCCGGGAGGGGATGCTGATGGCGGGCGAGCGCGGCTGGCAGAAGCACGGCGCGACGACCATCGCCAGCGCGTATCGGGCGCAGCTGAAGGTCTACATCAGGGAGCTCGGCCTGAGTCCCTCGGCCCGGGCGGGGATCACACCGCCGGGGGACGATGGAGATGACGACGACCCCTTCGACTGATCTGCCGGTGCCGTACGAGGCGCTGATCGAGCTCGGCCTGACTCCGGAGCAGATCGAGGACGCGGCCGCGCGGCGGCCGCGCACCGTGGCGTTCCAGGCCGACCGGCAGGAGGGCGCCTACTTCGACGTCGAGGTGGCGCGCCGCAAGCTGCAGGCGCTCGGCGCGTTCGCGCACACGAAGGGCCGGTGGGCCGGGCAGCGGTTCATGCTCGGCCAGGGCCTGGATCCGTGGCAGGTCGTGTGGGTGCTGGCGCCCGTGTTCGGCTGGGTGTTCTACGACGAGGAGATCGAGCGCGTCGTGCGGGTGATCCGCGCGGTGTGGATCGAGGTCGCCCGCAAGAACGGCAAGTCGACGATCAGCTCGGGGATCAGCAACGTGCTGCTGCTCGCCGACGGCGAGGCCGGCGCCGAGGTGTACGCGGCCGCCGGCAGCCTGGAGCAGGCGGGCCGGGTGTTCGAGGACGCCAAGCGCATGCTCATGACGAGCAAGGCGGCCCGCTCCCGCGTCGAGCCGCTCGCCGAGGTGATCCGGGTGCCGCGCACCGGCGGGATCCTGCGGGCGCTGTCCCGCGTGGCCGAGACCGCGCACGGCCTCAACGTGAGCGGCGCGGTGATCGACGAGGTGCACGTCCACAAGCGGCGCGACCTGATCGACGCGATCGAGACCGGCACCGGTGCCCGGGATCAGCCGCTGGTGATCTTCATCACGACGGCTGACGAGGGCGCCGAAGGCAGCATCTACGACGAGAAGCACTCCTACACCGAGAAGTGCGGCTCGGGTGTGGTGGAGGATCCGACGCACTACGGCGTGATCTGGGCCGCCGGCGAGACGGACGACCCGTTCGACGAGTCGACCTGGCGCAAGGCCAACCCGGGCCTGGGCATCTCGCCCACGCTGCGGTACCTGCGCAAGGAGGCCGCGAAGGCCAAGAGCACGCCGAGCTACTTCCCCACCTTCTGCCGCCTGCACTTGAACCGCAGGATGCGCGACCGCAGCAGGTTGATCGACCTGCGGGTGTGGGACGCGACCGCCGGTATCACCGACCTGGCCAGCGCGCGCGGGCGGCGCGCGTGGGGCGGGCTGGACCTGTCGGCCGTGTCCGATTTCACCGCCTGGTGGATCGGTGTCGAGTCCCCCGAGGCGGGCGTCGAGCTGGAGATGTTCTGGCGGTTCTGGGTGCCCGGCGATCGGGTCGAGGACCTGGAGCGGCAGCTGCAGGTACCGCTCAAGCGGTGGATCCGCGAGGGGTACGTGAAGGCCACCGAGGGCGACGTGATCGACTACGCGGCCGTCCAGGCCGACGTGCTCGCGGACTGCCGGCACTTCGACATGGCCCGGGTGGGCTACGACCGGATGTTCGCCGGCCAGCTCGTCCAGGAGCTCGACGCCGCGCTGCGCGGCGTCGACGTCGTCCCGATCGCGCAGACGTTCGTCGGCCAGAGCCCCTCGATCAAGGAGCTGCAGCGGCTGCTCGGCAAGTCCGGCGACCAGGTGGGCCCGGGCCGCATCCGGCATGGTGGCCACCCGGTCGCCCGCTGGATGGCCTCGGTGGTCGAGGTGAAGGACGACGGCCAGGACAACCTGAAGCTGATCAAGCCCGAACGCTTGAAGTCGCAGGCCCGCATCGACGGCATCGCCGCGGCCGTGATGGGCCTCGACGGCTACCTGCGGCGGCCGCGGAAGAAGAGCGGCCGCATGGTCGTGCACGGGTGACGCCCGCCAGACGCCGGGCGGCCGGCGGGCCCTGCCCCGGCCGGCCGCCTGGAACCACACGCGAGTGAAGGGGGTGACGCTGTGGCGTTCGAACCGCTGGAGCTCGAACCGCTGGAGTGGCTGGAACGGCTGGCGCGCCGGCACGACGCCGAGCTCGGCCCGCTGCGGCAGCTGGATGACTACTACGAGGGCTGCCAGCCGCTGGCCTACATGCATCCGGAGCTGCTGAAGGAGCTCGACGACCGGATCAAGAAGGTCGTGATCAACTGGCCGAGATTGATCGTCGACTCCGTCGAGGAGCGCCTGGACGTCGAGGGGTTCCGGCGCGGCTCCGACGCCGAGGCCGATGCGAAGCTGTGGGACATCTGGCAGTACAACGACCTCGACGAGCAGTCCCAGATGGGCCACGTCGACGCGCTCACGATGCGGCGCGGGTTCGTGTGCGTCGGCTCCAACCCGGAGGAGGACGAGCCGCCGCTGATCACGGTGGAGTCGCCACTGCAGATGTACGCCGACACCGACCCGCGCACCCGGCGGGTGCGGGCGGCGCTGCGCCGCTGGAACGACGACGAGCTGTCGGTGGGCGGCCAGGTGCGCCAGCAGTACGCCACCCTCTACCTGCCGAACGACACGATCCATTACCACTTCGACGAGGGCTGGACGGAGATCGACCGCGACGAGCACAACCTGGGCCTGCCGCCGATCGAGCCGCTGGTGAACCGGCCGCGGCCGCTGCGGCCGCTGGGCGTGAGCGAGCTGGTCGACGTCGTCCCGCTGTCGGACGCCGCCTGCAAGATCGCCACGGACATGATGGTCGGCGCCGAGTACCACGCCATCCCCCGCAGATGGGTGTGGGGAGTCGACAAGGACGACTTCATCGGCCCCGACGGCAAGCCCGTCGGAGCGTGGTCGCAGCTGATGGGGCGGCTGTGGTCGAACGAGAAGGGGCCCGGGGAGATCGAGGCCGGCCAGTTCCCGGAGTCGTCCCTGGCGAACTTCCACGAGACGATCAACGCCCTCGCGCGGCTGGTGGCGTCGATCTCCGGGCTGCCGCCGCACTACCTGGGTTACAGCACGGAGAACCCGGCCTCGGCGGATGCGATCCGCTCCAGCGAGGCGCGGCTTGTCAAGCGCGCCGAGCGCAAGCAGCGCTCGTTCGGCGGCTCCTGGGAGCGCGTCATGCGGCTGGCCGAGCGGATCATGGACGGCAAGTGGAATGAGAAGTCGCGGTCGCTGGAGACGATATGGCGCGACGCCTCGACGCCCACCGAGGCGGCCAAGGCCGACGCCACGGTCAAGAAGAAGACCGCGGGGATCATCGACAACGAGCAGGCGCGCGAGGACCTCGGCTACACCTCCGTGCAGCGAGGCCGCATGCGCCGGCGCGAACAGGCGGCCGCCCGCGCCCTCGAGCGCGCGATGGCCGGCGACCTGGCGGCCGGTGTCGGCCCCAAGCCCGGCCCGGGCGAGCCGGCCGACGACGGCCAGGCCGTGCCGCCGCCTCCGCCCGCGCGGCGGCCGGCAGGGGTGAGCGGTGGCGCTGCAGCAGGTGGTTGACGACCACTACCAGACGCAGCAGGAGCTCGCCGCGGACGTCGCCGCCCGCGCGCAGGAACTGTGGAGCGAGGTCGAGGCCGGCAGCGTGATCGAGCAGTGGATGGCGCTACTGGCGCAGATGGTGCAGCTGCTGTCCATGGGCCAGCTGGCGGCCGCGCGGCTCGCGATGCCGTATCTGCGTGAGCTCGCCGCCGCCCAGGAGGTGCCGCCGCCCACCGCGGCGGTGAACGCGGCCGCCCTGGCCGGGATCGCCGCGGACGGGCGGGCCCTGGCCGGGCTGCTGATGCAACCGGCGCTGCAGACCGCCGGGTGGCTGGCCCGCGGCGCCGACGACGGCACGGCGCTGCAGGCCGGGCTCGCGTCGCTGACCCGGATCGTGGACACGCAGATCGCCGACGCCTCCCGGGTGGCCGACCAGATCGGCATGACCGGCGTGCGGCAGTGGGTGATGTACGTGCGGCACGTGAGCCTGCCGGCATGCGGCCGCTGCATCGTCCTCGCCGGCAGAAGCTACGCCTGGTCCACGGGATTCCAGCGGCACCCGCGCTGCGACTGCACCATGGTCCCGCACAGGGAGGGCGACGAGCCGCCACCGACACCGGCGCAGCTGTTCGAGCAGATGACCCCGGCCCAGCAGGCCCGCGCGTTCACCGCGGGCGGCGCCGAGGCGATCCGGCTCGGCGCCGACCCGGGCCAGATCGTCAACGCCCGCCGCGGCATGACGACCGCGTACGGCGGCCGCCGCGTCACCACCGAGGGCACCACCGTCCGCGGCGTCGCCGGCCGGCGGCTCGGCAACTTCAAGCGCCGGGCCGGTGAGCGCTACCGGCGGTCCCAGACCGTGCGGCCAATGCCCGAGCAGCTCCTGGCCGACGCCGGCGGCGACCGCGACGAGGCGATCCGGCTGCTCCGCCAGTTCGGCTACCTGCTGGGCTGACGGGCCCCCTTGACCACCGCGGCGCTCGCCGCGGTCACCACCACCGCGGCGCGACGCCGCGGCGGCTCCACCAGGAAGGACCAGCCGCGATGGCTGACATCATCACCGTGCCCGGCGCCATCATCGGCTACCGGCGCAACGGCCGCCCGATCCGGCTGCAGGCCGGCGGATCCGAAGGCGCCCCCGAACCGCAGCCCGTCGGCGACGGCGGCGACTCCGGACAGGGCCAGGACGACAACAAGCCCGCCAAGACCGAGCCGGCCAAGACCGAGCCCGCGAAGGGCGATGGCGATGGCGACGACAAGCCGCTCGGCACGGGCGGTCAGAAGGCGTTGGAGTCCGAGCGGGCCAAGGCGCGCGAGGCGCAGAAGCGGGTCCGCGAGCTGGAGAAGCAAGTCGAGCGGTTCGAGAACGCCGACAAGAGCGAGCTGGAGAAGGTCACCAGCCGGGCGGAGAAGGCCGAGCAGCGTGTGCAGCGGTTCATCGACCGCACCGTGCAACTCGAGGTGCGCGCGGCCGCGGCCGACTTCGCCGACCCGTCCGACGCCGCGGCGTTCCTGGAGCTCGGCTCGTACGTCGACGACGACGGCGAGGTCGACACCGACCGGATCAAGGCGGACCTGGCGGACCTGCTCAAGCGCAAGCCGCACCTCGGCAAGCAGGCGGGGCGCAAGGGCCCGAAGCCTGACCCGTCGCAGGGCCCGCGGGGCGACGGGGTGCCGGACCTGGCCGCGCAGATCGCCGAGGCCGAGAAGGCCGGCAATCACGGCCTGGCCATCCGCCTCAAGCGGCGGCAGGCCGCGCTCACCACCACGACATAAATGATCATGATCTAGGAGAGGACCATGGCGGGATCTGTCACCGGCATCGGCACCACGTTCGGGTTGCCCAACTACCACGGCCAGCTCTGGGGGCTGACGCCCGAGGAGACCCCGCTGCTCAGCGCCATCGGCGGCCTGACCGGCGGCGGCCAGACCGACGCGGTGGAGTTCGAGTGGGAACAGTACGACTTGAGGGACCCGGCGCAGCGGACCCGCACCGAGGGTGCGGACGCGCCGACCGCTGAGGAGCGGGTGCGCGACGCCGTCCGGAACGTGGTCGAGATCCACCAGGAGCAGGTGGCCGTCTCCTACACCAAGCAGGCGGCGACCGGGCAGGTGGCCACGCCGCAGTCTGCGCCGTACCGGGGTGTCGGCGGTGAGCAGCCGGTCACCAACGAGCTGGACTGGCAGGTCGAGCAGGCGCTCAAGCAGGTGGCGCTCGACGTCAACTTCTCCATGATCAACGGGAAGTACGCCAACCCGGCCAGCAACGCCAGCCCGCGCAAGATGCGGGGTCTGCTGGAGGCCATCACCACCAACAAGGTCAGCAAGGCCACCAGCACGGTCACTGGTCTGAGCTCGGCGACCGACACGATCACCGAGACCGCGACGGCTCTGGCCGACAACGACAAGATCGTGTTCACCTCGACGGGTGACGCGACGAACATCGTCGCCGGCCGCGTCTACTACGTCGTGGCGAAGGCCACGAACACCTTCAAGGTCGCCTCGACCCAGGGCGGCGCGCCGATCACCCTCGGAACGTCGACGTCGAACATCGACTACATCAAGCCGTGGACCACCACGCTGACCACGACCCACATCGACGAGCTGATCCAGCAGGCCTGGGACAACGGCGGCCTGTCCGAGCAGCGCACCGCGACGATCATCGTCAACTCGACCCAGAAGCGGGCCGTCACCAAGGCCTACGCCGAGGCCGGCGCGAAGGTCATCTACATCGACCCGTCCCGCACCATGGGCGGCGTCGCCGTGGACACCGTGGTGACGGACTTCGGCCGGTTCAACATCATGATGGACCGGGCCGTCCCTCGCGACGCGCTCATCGTGGCCAGCCTCAACATGCTCCGCCCGGTCCTGCTCAGCATCCCGGGCAAGGGCGTGTTCTTCGAGGAGCCGCTGGCCAAGACCGGCTCGGCGGACAAGGTCCAGCTGTACGGCGAGATCGGCCTCGAATACGGCATGGAGAAGGCCCACGCCGCCTACCGCGGCCTGGCCGTCTGAGAGGGGCAGAGAGATGGCGCTGTACGAGAGGTTCGTGGGCGGCGAGAAGATCGCCCGCGCGTTCACCATCGACGGGTCCGACGAGGACCGGCAGCTGCGCGCCCTGGCCGTCGACGGCATCGACGGCTGGAAGCGCGTCAAGAACCCGGAGGGGTCGGAGCCCCCCGTCTCCGACCCCTCCGCCCCGTTCGACCCGGCCAAGCACACCGGAGACGAGGTGCTCGCCTACCTGGAGAAGGCCGACGCCGAGGAGGCCGAGCGAGTGCTGGCGGCCGAGGAGGCCGGCAAGAAGCGCAAGGGTGTGCTGGCCGCCCGGGAGACGCTGGCGTCCCTGCAGGAGGAGTAGACGATGGCGTTCGCGACGTTCGAGCAGTTCCAGACGCGGTTCGAGCGCACGCTGGCGTCGGCGCAAGAGCCGCGGGTGACCGCGCTGCTGGAGGACGCGAGCGCCATCATGAGCGGCCGCGTGCCGCAGCTGCTCGACGCCGACCCGGTGCCGCAGATCGCGGTCAGCGTCTGCTGCGCCATGGTCGCTCGCGTCGTACGGAATCCCGAGGGCAAGTTCCGGGAGGACTACGGCGGCGACTACGAGTTTCAGCGCGACGCGTCGCAGGCCTCCGGCGAGCTGGAGCTGACCGAGAACGAGTATGACGACCTGGTGGCCGCGGTATCCGGCGCGGCGGCCGCCGGGAGATCGTTCTCGATCGCGCCGCTCTACCCGGCCGTCGGGGAGGTGTAGGCGTGGCGCTGCAGGACGCTCTCGCGGGCGCGCGCGAGCTCGTCCCCGAGGTCGTGTTCGAGGACCAGGTCCTCATCGAGCGGAAGACCGGCACCACCACGGACCCCGACACGCTGGAGATCGTCGACACGTACGCGACGGTGTACGAGGGGCCGTGCAAGATCTCGCCGCTCGGCGCCGGCCGCGACGCCGCCTACGGCGAAGGCGAGGTCGTCCTGCACCGGTACCGGCTCAAACTGCCGTGGGCGGCCGCCACGCCGGTGCTGCCGGAGGACCGGGCCACGATCACCGAGTCCCCGGACGGGTGGGCCGTCGGCCGGGTCATGGAGGTGGTTGACGTCGACTACAAAAGCTCGGCGGTCACCAGGAAGCTGATCGTCGAGGACCGGGCGTAGGGAGGTGAGCATGGCCGAGCTGGACGCCAGCGAGCTGCTGGCCATCTCCGAGTACGTAGAGGACGGCGCGCGGCGTGCGGCCGAGGGCGCCTACCCGCTCGTCCGGGAGCACGCCCTGGCGCTGCAGAAGCGGTGGCAGGACAACGCACGGAAGACGGCCGGGCGGCACGGCAAGCACTACCCCCGATCGATCACGTCGGAGCAGATCTATGCCGAGGACGCGGCCATCTGGGAGATCGGTCCCGACCGTGCCCGCAAGCAAGGGTCCATGGGCGAGGGCTTCGAATACGGCGGCCCCTACCAGCCGCCTCACCTCGACGGGCAGCGCGCGGCCGTGGCCACCGAGCCGGAGTTCAACGCGGCCGTCGACGCCTTCGCGCGGACGCTGCTGTGAGCGCCGACCCGGCCGACGCCTACGCGATCATCACCGCGATCCAGGCGATCCTCGACAATGGCCTGCCGGCCGCGGCTGCCGTGCACCTCGGTGGAGTCGAGCCGGGGACGGTGCCGCCGTACGTGGCGCTGTACCCCGACATCGGCAGCGAGAGCCCCGTGGATCGGTCGCTGGACGACAGCGTGCCGTCCGATCTCCGGCTCCAGGCGACCAGCGTGGGCGCGACCGCGGAGCAGGCGCTGCTGCTGGCCGGAATGGTCGACACGCTGCTGCGTACGACGGTGCCGGTGGTGCCGGGGCGGCACATGCGGCCGGTCCGGCAGGAGGGCTCTCAGCCCGTCCGCCGCGACGACGAGTCGACGACGCTGTGGTTCGGCACGGCCCAATATCTGGTGCGCAGCTCGCGCGCCACCTGACCATCTGTTCCCGCCCGGCACCGAGCACGGTGTGCGGGCCTGCTGGCATGCCCTGGAGGAGCTCATGCCGACTCGTGCACCGCAGGTCGCCACCGTTGCCGGCGGCGCCCTGACCCTGTCCAACGCCGCCGCCGACGACAAGGTCAGCGGCGTCACCAGTGAGACGGTCCTGATCGTCAACAACGCCACGGCCGGCGCCGTCACGCTCGGCGTGACCCCGGCCGGCAACACCGACTACGGCGTGCCGCTGCCCGAGAAGACCTGGAGCATCCCCGTGGGCTTCTACGAGCTGCGGCTGCTGCCCGGCATGCGTGATCCGGAGGACTCCTACCTGATCGCCCTGGAGTGGTCGGTCACCCCCGGCAGCACGCTCACCTGGGCGGCGGTGCGCTGATGCCGAAGATGATCCGCGTCCGCAGCAAACTCACCGGTCTGGAGACCCAGATCAACGAGCTGGCGTTCGGGGCGTTCGCCGCCCACTATGACCGCCTCGACGACGACCAGGCGCCGACGGCCGACGAGCCGGACGGCGCTGAGCAGTCCGAGCCGCCGGCCGAGGCGGCCGCATCCGGAAAGAACACGCGCCGCACGGCGGCCGCGAAGGACAAGGAGTAGCCGACATGGCGTTCGAGGACCTGCTCGGCGATGGCAACGTCAAGGTGACGGCCGTCCTGACCCTGTCGTCCACCAGCGCGCCGCCGGCGGCTGAGCTGAACGCGGGTATCGACCTGCAGATGCTGCTGACCAAGGACGGATTGGGGATCGAGCCGTCACAGGCCAGCGTGGACAACGGCGCGCTGGGGAGCCGTAGCAACACCAGCCGCGGTGGCACCTCCACCTACAACATCACGCTCACGTACAAGCGCAAGCAGTTGGAGGCCGACGACATCGCCTACAACACGCTCACGCCCAAGCTGGACATCTGGCTGGCGGTCCGGCGGAACAAGGCGCACGAGCTTCCGTACGTCGCGGGCGACCCGGTCGAGATCTACCCGTCAGAGTGCGGCATCTACCAGCGTCAGCCGCCCGTGCTCGACGAGGTCCAGAAGATCGTCCAGCAGATGTTCAACCACAGCGACGCCGACACGGAAGCGACGGTGGCCGCGTGACCGAGCCCTACCGCCTCGCCGAGGACATCGACGAGTTCCTCGACGGCTACCGGCTGCCGCAGGACGAGGTGCCGATCTGCATGCGCAGCGACCTGCAGCTGCGGTTCGAGCAGCTTCACCGGCAGCTGGAGGCGGCCCGCCGTGGGCCCGCCGGGGGTGACAGTTTCGCCGGCGGGGCGGCCGGGGGCGACGCTCGCCGCCTGGCCGAGGAGATCGAGGCGCTGCGCCAGGAGATGTCCGGCCATGTGCGGGTGTTCGTGCTGCAGGCGCTGCACCGCCGTGAGTGGCGGGATCTGCTGGCCGCGCACCCGCCGCGGCCGAAGGACGCGCCGGCCGACCACAACACCGAGACGTTCCCGGTCGCGGTGCTGGCCGCCTGCTCGCTCAAGCCCAAGCTGAGCGAGGAGAAGGCCGGACGGCTGATCGACATGATCACGCCGGGCCAGTGGGGCGCCCTGTGGAACACGCTTCTGGAGCTGCACGGGAGCTCGAACCCGGTCCCTTTCTCCGCGCTCGCCTCCGACATTCTGTCCCGTACCAGCAGGAGCTGAGTCTGGCCCGCGCCTACCAGATCCCGCGCTCTCGTCTCCTCGGCCGCGCCCCGCGCAGCGTGACGCGCTTCGAGTACGACGACGAGACGGGCAGGCTGGTGCGGGCCATCACGGAGCGCGAGCCGGAATGGCTGGAAGAGGACCTCAACGCGGCCCAGGCCGCGTACGAAGAGGAGCGCAACCGCTGCCCGGGCGCGTGCGGGCTCCCGCTCGACACCACCGTGGGCGAGGCCAACGACGGCGCTTTCGTGGCACCACCGCCGTACCGCTGTCACGCCTGCGAGGTGATCATCGCCCGGCAGAAGGAATGGGACGGGCTAGAGGTCCGAGACCTCGTGTTCCACGCGCGCCGGCGGGACTAGGTGCCGTTGATGCAGCGCAGCATCTCCTCGGCTGAGCGGTCGGGGTCGGACACACAGTCCTGCATCTGTTGCTGCTGGCGCAGGTTGTTCTGCTCCAGGGTGGTGGAGGCCATGGCGAGCAGGATCGCCAGGACCAGGCCGACGGCTGCGCAGGCGAGCCCCACGGCTGCGTACGCCGTGCCGCCCTGGCTTTTCACGGCGAGCGCCACGATCGCGAGCACCGCGGCGAACACGGCAAGCGGCATGGCGGCGAACCGGAACGGCGTCAGCGCGATGAGGATCGCGAGGACGCCGAGCACCAGCGCAATGATCGCCAGCGCCTGGCTCCGGGCCGGTGCCGGCGGTGCCGGCGGCGAGTAGGCGTGCCCCTGCGG
The DNA here is from genome assembly GCF_024172165.1 of Nonomuraea thailandensis. GTDB lineage: Bacteria > Actinomycetota > Actinomycetes > Streptosporangiales > Streptosporangiaceae > Nonomuraea > Nonomuraea thailandensis. Next base: position 9,983,094 of record NZ_JAMZEB010000002.1, read on the forward strand.
CGCGTACAGCTGCCCCGGGACGGGCTGAGACGCCGCGTAGGGCGGTAACGGCGGCTCCTGGCCCTGCGGGCCGTACGGCTGCGACATGGGGGGCTCCTGGGGATGTAGGGGTGTGCGAGAGAGGACGCGCCGCACGGCGGCCGCGTTGCCACGGTGACACACCCGGTCCTGATCGTTCTTCTGCTTCTGGGATCTCGGGGAGGTGATGCGTCGTGGCTGACCGCACGGTCACCACCCGGCTGAAGCTCGGCATCTCCGGCTGGACGGCCGGGAAGAACGCCGTCAAGAAGGACCTGCGCGACCTCAACACCAGCTTTCAGCAGACGGCCGGGTTCGCGACCGGCTTCCGCAAGAAGCTGGAAGACGCGGTCAAGCGGCTGCCGGCGATCGAAATCGACGCCAACAGCAGCCCGGCCGAGGCGAAGTTCGCCCAGCTGCGCGGCGAGCTGGAGAAGCTGTCGCAGCAGCAGATCGGCGTCGACTGCGACGCCGTCGACGCGCTCGCCGAGCTGGACCGGCTCAAGCGCGAGCTCGCCGGCCTGGAGGACGGCGCCTCATTCGAGGTGCGCGCCGGCATCCAGCAGGCCATCGCGGACATGGAGCTGGTCGCCGCAGAAGCGCGCCGCCTGGACGGCAAGAGCGTGCGGATCGAGATCGACGCCGACACCAAGACGGCGCTCGGCGACATCGCCAAGATGCAGGCCGGGCTGGTCGGCCTCGGCGTCGCGGTGCCCGTCCTGGCCAGCGTGACCGCCGGCGCCGTCGTGCTGCAGGGCGCGCTGTTCTCCGCCAGCGCCGGCGCGAAGGCGTTCGGCATGGTCGCCACGGCGACGTTCGAGCGGGTACAGCAAGCCGTCGACAGCCAGGACTACAGCAAGCTGTCGCCGGAGGAGTTCCAGCTGGCTCAGCGCTGGCAGGAATTCTCCGACGTCTACCTGCAGTGGCAGCAGAGCCTCAACCCGTCGGTAATCCCGGCAATCACGGGCGGGCTCGGCCTCATGGAGCAGACCCTCCCGAAGATCTCGCCGCTGGTGGCCGGGACGGCGAACAGCTTCGTGGGCCTGGAGCAGCGCGCCTCGGCGGCGCTGGACGGCCCGTTCTGGACGAAGTTCCTGCACAACGTGGGCGTGGCCGGGCCGCAGGCGATGACCGGGCTCGGCAACAGCACCCTGAACGTGGTCACCGGCGTGGCCGGCATCATCAACGCCTTCCTGCCCTGGCAGGGCACGGTCGTCGGCGGGCTGGAGGACGCCACCGCCAAGTTCGCCACCTGGGGCCAGACGCTGGAGTCCAACCCGCAGTTCCAGGAGTTCATGGGCTACGTCGAAGAGCACGCCCCCGAGGTGTGGGCGCTGCTGAAGAACCTCGCCGCAGCGGGGCTCAACGTGGGTGAGGCGGTCGCCTCGCTCGGGATCGGCAGCCTGGCCGGGCTGAACCTGCTGGCCTCGATCGTCGCCGGGATGGACCCCGAGCACATCCGCGCGATCGCGCTGGCCATCCTGGCCGTCAAGACCGCCCAGGCCGGGCTGCAGGTGGCGTCGTTCTGGCAGGACCTGACCGGCAAGCTCGGCGGCCTGTCCGGCGCCGCGGACAGCGCGTCGGGCAAGATGACCGGGCTGAACCGGGTCATGCAGGCGGGCGGCATGGCCGCGCTCGTGGCCGGCGCGGCGGTGGCGGTGGACGCCCTCGGCGACGAGCTGGCCGGGCTGAACCCCGACATCGACGAGCTGGCCAAGCGCATGTCGGACCTGACGGCCAAGGGCACTCCGGCGGCGGAGATGCTGTACGAGTTCGGCCACAACGCCGACACCTTCGCCGGCGACATGGCCCGCAGCTCGGTGTGGTTCGCCCCTGTCGTCGGCCAGTTCGAGCAGCTGCACCAGACGGTGTCGAGGCTGACCAGCGATAACGGGCTGGTCCAGTTCGGCAACGACATCGCCGGCCTGACGGACAGTTTCTACTCGATGGACAGCGGGCGGCAGCGGCTGGAGAACTTCGACCAGACGCTGACCGCGATGGTCCAGAGCGGCAACACCCAGCAGGCCACCGCCCTGTTCGATGAGCTGGCGCGCGGTGCGGGGCTGTCCGGCGACCAGGTGGACAAGCTGCGGGCGTTGCTTCCCAACTACAGCGCCGCGGCGGACGCGGCCCAGCAGGCCACCGCGCCGACCGGCGACGCCCTGAAGGACCTCGGCAGCTCCGCCACCGGCGCCGCGACATCCGTCGACACGCTGCGCGGCGCGCTCGGCCAGCTCACCGGGCTGACCGCGAGCGCCATGCAGGCCGAAATCGGCTACAAGCAGGCGCTCGACGATGCCACCGCGGCGGCGAAGACGAACGGTGAGGCGATCTCCACCAACACGGTCAAGGGGCGCGACAACCGGTCCGCGCTGATCGACCTGGCCAAGTCGGCGAACGACTACCGGCAGGCGCTGATCGATCAGGGCACTCCGCTCGCCGAGGTGGAGGCCAAGCTCGGCGGGCAGCGGGCGGCGTTCCTGAAGGTCGCCGAGTCGATGGGGTTCTCCCGCAAGCAAGCCGAGGAGCTCGCCACCAAGCTCGGCCTGATCCCCGGGAACGTCAAGACCGACGTCAAGACCCCGGGAGGCAAGGAAGCGCTCGACCTGATCAAGGAGTACGAGCGCAAGCTGGCCGAGCTCGACGGCAAGACGGTCACCACCACCGTCCGGCAGGTGCACGTCCAGAAGCAGGAGAACCTCAAGGCGGCCGCGGGCGCCCTCCTGCGCTACGCCGAGGGCGGGATCGAACGGTACGCGACAGGCGGGATGCGGCCGCAGCCGCCCACGATCGTCTCCCGGCCTACGGTCCTGTTCGGTGAGGGATCGTCCGGGCGAGGAGCTACCGAGGCGTTCATCCCGTACGAGCCCGCGTACAGGCAGAGGGCGATCGACATTCTCGCCCGGGTGGCCAAGGACTTCGGGTTCGGCCTGTACGGGCGCGAGGCTGACCAGCAGGTGCAGCAGGTGGCCGTCACGGTCTCCGACGCGGCCACCCAGCTCGGGGCCGGCCTCGGCGCGGTGGATACCTCGCTCGCGTCAACGATGGGCGACACGGGCACGCTCACCGCGGCGATCGCGGAGGTCGGCACCGTGGGCGAGTCGATGACCGCGGGCTGGCAGGCCGGGGCGCAGCAGGTCGGCGACAGCGTGACCAGCATGAGCGACCGGGTCGGCGAGAGCCTTTCCAACGTCGCCACCGTCACCTCCGACGGCGTGGAGTTGGTCGCCGGCAGCGTGGACGTGCTGAACACCTCGGTCAAGGACTTGCTCATCGCCATCGCCGCGGGGAAGGCCAGCAGTGGCTCCTCCGGGTCGAAGGCGGCCGGCAAGGGTGCCGTGTCGGCGTCGATAGAACGGATGGACACCCCGCGCGGCAAGGGCGCCGCCTCCGCCTCCTTGAAGCGCATGGATACCCCGCGTAAGGGTGCTGTGTCGGCGTCGCTGCAGCGGATGGACACGGTCCGCAAGCCGCCCGGCGGGATGATCGCTGGCGACTACGGTCTCAGCGGTTCCCCGGATTGGACTCCCGGCACCGGGTACACGGCGAGCTCGTACGGGCTCCCGGTCAACTCCGCCCAGGTGTCGGCGCCGCAAAGGGCCATGCCTCAGCCGGCGCTCGCGGTAGCCGGCGGGGCGGCCGGCGGGGCGGCCGCGGCCGGCGGCACGTCCACGGTCAGCCGCGGCGGGTCGCTGATCACCGTGGAAACCATGAACGTCAACAGCAAGGCGGACGCCGACCTGGCGGCCGCCTACCTGTACTCGCGGCTCGGGTCCAAGGGGCCGCCGTAAGCGTCCGGGGCCGCGGGCCCCGGACGCATTCTCCTTCACTCCCGTCATGAGAGGCGGTTTCGCATGTCCACGATTCAGCCGTATACACCGGCTGACCTGGCCCGGCTGCGGTCGGTCGGGATCCGCCCTGAGGGGTGGTCGCACCGGGTCAAGCCCCGGTGGAAGGACGGTCGCAGGCCCAAGACCGGCGAGCGCGTCAAGGTGCTGCTCGACGAGCTCGGCAACAAGGTTCGGATGCGGCAGCACGGCCAGGACGTGAAGATCCTCAACGCGGCCACGGTCGTCGTCGGGGAGATCCGGGCGGACCTGGTGGATTGGGAGCGGTTCCAGTGACGAGCGCACGAGTGGCCGCGATGCACGCGCGGCGGACGCTGGAGTTCCTCGGCGCGTGCGAGGAGCTGGAGGAGCGCCTGGCCGCGGCCAAGGAGGCGCTCCGCGAGGTGCGCGGGACGGGCGGAGAGCAGGAGGCGGCCGCCCGGGCCGAGCTCAAGAAGGCCAAGGGCGAGATGAGGGCGTTCCGGGAGTGGGCGCGCACGCTCGGCCAGCCGGCGGAAGGCACGCCGGGCCGGGACGCGACGATCAGGGTCGGAGGTGCTGTCGGACATGGCATGGGGCGGTAGCGGCTGGTATGCCGATCTCCTCGTCGATGCGATGGGAGCCAGCCAGTTCCCGCTCGACCTCGACGACGACACCCACAAGATCGCGTTGTACGACAACACGATCACGCCCGACTACTCGGCGGCCGACCAGTCCTACAGCACGACCGGGGAGATCGTCGGCACCGGCTACACCGCCGGCGGGCTGGCGATCGCCTCGTCCACGTTCACGGTCACCACGGTCGGCAGCATCTACGCCACGTGGGACGGCAACGACGCGCAATGGCCGGGCTCGACGCTGACCGGCGTGCGGGGCGCGGTCGCGTACGCCGATGCCGAGACGCCGAAAAGGCGAATCCTGGGGATCGACTTTCTGTCGGCGTACACCACGAACGACGGCACGCTGCTGCTCGCGTTCGCCAGCGTCGGTATCGGCCGCGCGAAGGTCGTCGCCTGACCCGGTCCCGGTGATCGAGAGAGGGGGCGGGTGTGCCGATCGAGATCCACGCGTCCAGCCCGGCCGCGGCGACCGGATCCGGCACCATCACCAGCGCCGCGTTCAACCCGCCCGCAGGTTCTCTGCTGGTGGCGGTGGTGGCGGCGAGCACCGGCGGCGGCACCGCCATCAGCAACAGCGGCACGGCCAGGACGTGGACGCTGCGCACGACAGCCCCGTCCGGCCACTCCGGGGTCCGCATCTACACCGCGCCGAACCCGACCGCGTTGACCAGCACGACGGTCACGCTGACGTCGTCGACCGGCGGCATGAAGATCTACGTGCTGACCGGCGCCCACCCGTCCAGCCCGATCGGCGCGGCCGGGTCAGGTTCGTCCGCGGTGAACGCCCTCAACGTCAACGGCTACACCAGCACGGCGGCCGGTTCGAGAGGCTTCTGCGCGGCGATCGACTGGAACAGCACCGCCGCTCCGACCTCCACGGATGACGAATCCGCCTGGTACGTCGGCGGCTTCCTGCCCGGCATGGCCATCACCAAGGCCGCCAACACCCCGGCCAGCGGCTCGAACGTCACGTTTAGCCTCGACGGGACCGGCACGGGCGCCGCGGACTGGGGCTGGGTGGCGCTGGAGATCCTCGGCGCCGCGCTCGACGCAACCGTCGATGCCGCCACCGTGGAGGCGGTGGCCGAGGTGCCCGCACCGGAGGTCAAGACGGGGCAGACGGCCAAGCCCGCCGTGGTCGAGGCGACGGCCGAGGTGCCCGCACCGGAGGTCTCGACGGGGCAGACGGCCAAGCCCGCCGTGGTCGAGGCGACGGCCGAGGTGCCCGCGCCCACCGTGGTGGCGGGCAGCGCGGAACTGATCGAACCGGACCCGGTGACGGCGCAGGCGGAGGTGCCGGCACCGGCGATCACGGCCGTGCAGAACGCTACCCCCGCGCCGGCGGTGGTCGAGGCGGCGGCGGAGGTGCCGGCACCGACGGTCACGGCCACGTTCGCCGCGACGATCCCGGCCGCGGTGGTGGAGGCCGAGGCGCTCGTCCCCTCCCCGGGGGTGAGCGTCCCGATCCTGCCCGGCTCGCTCATCACCGCCGATCAGCAGGTCGAGTGGGGCGGCACCGCGCTGTGGGGCGCCGGCACAGCGTTCGCGCTGCGGGAGATCACCGGCTGGGACGCAAAGCCCAAGGTCGACTCGCTGACGCAGGAAGAACCGAACCGGCACGGCGCGTTCGCCGGCAGCAGCTACCTGCAGCGCCGCATCGTCACCGTGAAGCTGCAACTGCAGTCCTTCGTAGACCCATCCCAGATCAGCGGCCTGGTGGCGCAGCTGCGGCACGATACCCGCACGTTGCGCGACAACACGTTGTGGACGCTGGTCATCCGGGGCTACACCGAGACGCTGATGGCGTTCGGCAAGTGCATCGACTGCACCGGGGTCCGGGATGCCGACTGGCGCGACGGCCACCCCGAACCGGTCGTGACGTTCGAGTGCCCCGACCCGCGCAGGTACGGGCTCCTGCAGCAGTCGATGGTGATCGACGCCAACGCGTCCGCGCCGGTCTCGCTCGTCAACGGCGGCGACCTCTACACCAGCCCGATCTACCGGTTCACCGGCCCGGCCACCGACCCGATGATCGTCAACGAGACTCTGGGCAGGGTGATGGCCTTCGACATCACGCTGGGCGCCGGTGAGATCCTCGTCGTCGACACCCAGCGCGGCAAGGCCGAGATCGCCGGCGTGGACGTCGAGAACAACCTGGCTGACACCATCAGCGTCCCGTTGAAGGAGTTTTACTCCGAGGTCGGCAGCAACAGCCTGTCGTACGAGACCACCTCCGGTGGAGACGCCGGCGTCGAGGTCCTCTGGCGCGACGCCTACGAATAGCCCCGGGCCACCATCCGCGCACCGCAGCACGATCGGGGGTGAGTCGTGGCGATCCTCCGTTCGGTCTCCTCCGGCCAGTCCATGGCCGGTACCTTCACCATTCCCAAGCCGCCCGGCGCGGCCGCGGGTGACACGATCGTGGCGTTCCAGACGACTGACGCGTTCGGCCCTGCGAACATGACCACGCCCGGCGGCGGCACCACCTGGCAGCTGCTCGGCCAGCGCTCCGCCACCGAGTGGGGCGGCAGCAAGGTCTGGTGGAAGCAGGCCGGCCCAGCCGAGCCCGCGTCCTACACCTTCCGGCAGACCGTCGGCGCCGGCGGCATCGTCGTGATCGTCGCGATCTCCGACACCGACGGCGCCACCCCGCTCATCGCCTCCACCGCGAACGCCGACAACGACGCCACGGTGACGTGCCCGGCGCTGGCACCGACCTCGGAGCCCGGCGTGACGTTGCGCTGGACTGCCGGCATCTCCGCCAGCGCCAGCTGGTCCACGCCGTCCGGGCACACCGAGCAGGCCGACCGCAACATCAGCGAGGCGACCGCGGCCCTGGCCACCCGGGCCCGGCCGGAGGCGGGCTCGACCGGCGCCACGACGTTCACGGCCTCCGGCAGCACCCCGCTGTACTCGCACGGCTTCACCGTCGACGTGGGCGGCACGTCCGGGCCGCCGCCGGAGCCGCCGCCGTCCATCCCGGCGAGCACCGACGTGCTCTTCAAGGCGGTGTTCTGCGACCTGCTGACCGACTCCTACATCGCCACGGCCGACCTGGACGGCGTGTCGTTCAGCCGCTTCATCGGCCAGCCGGGCCCGTTCCAGGCGACCGCACACGTGGTCAACCGCGAGCTGGCCGACAACATCGCCAAGATCGTCCCCCGCTGGATCGAGCACCCCACCGAGCCGGACAGCCTGTCCACCGGGCCCGGCCGCGTCGTCGTGCACGCCTACCAGAACGGCGTGATCTGGTGTACGGCCGTCATCTGGCAGGCCGACGTCGATATCGACGACCGCGGCGCCGTCACGATCTCCATGCAGGGCGCCACGCTGGAGTCCTACCTCAACGCCGTCGAGATCCGGCAGACCTACACCTACGAGGGGATCGATCAGCTGGAGGTCGCCCGCGGCCTGATCACCGAGATGCAGGCGCTCTCCAGCGCGGACATCGGGCTGACCCTGCCGCCCGGCTCCTCCGGCGTCAACCGCAACCGCACCTATCTGGCGTCCGAGGGCGGAACGTTCGGGCAGCGACTGCGGGAGCTGGCCGACACCGACCAGGGGTTCGAATGGCTCATCCACACCGCCGATCCCGGCACCGGAGCGCGGGTGCGCGAAGTGCGCTTCGGGTATCCCAAGCTCGGCGGCACCACCGATCACGTCTTCTCCCAGCCCGGCAACATCCTCAAGCTCAGCCAGAACATCGACGCCTTGCGCGGCGCCACCAGCTACCGGGCCCGCGGCGAATCGGTCAGCACCGACGCCTCCACCTCCTCGACGCCGCTCATGTCCACCCCGCAGAACGCCAGCGCGCACCTGGCGGCGGGCTGGCCCAGGATCGACAAGACGATCGACTATTCCACCGTCAAGGAGCAGTCGACGCTCAACGCCTACGCCGCCAAGTGGGCGGCTGAACGCCCGGGCGCCGTCCGCGTTCACCAGGTCACGATCAAGCTCGACGAGACGAACTGGACGCCGGCCGCGCTCGGCGAGCGCGCCCGCGTGATCGTCGTCAACGACTGGTGGCCGATCATCGACGGCGCCGCCTCCTTCGATCACCGCTGGCGCGTCATCGGCGCGCAGGTGACCGTCACCAGCCGCGACTCACAGCCAACCGCGGCGCTCGTGTTCGAGGAAGAACTGGAGATCTGACCATGCCGCTCCCGCAGCCGGAGGACCTCGCCGACCGCATCCGCACTCTGGAGCTGATCGTGCGCGACCTCAAGGCCTCGATCACCAACCAGGGAGGCCTGACGACCGCGTCGGCCGGATGGATCATCCCCAACCAGCCCTTCCCGCCCGCGCCGTCCAGCGGCGGCCGGCTCACCGCCTCCGGCGATGAACCGATCTGGACCGAGGCCGGCGGCGCGGCCTACTCGCTAGTGCCACCTCCGCCGCCTTCGCCGGCATCAGCACCGACCTGGCCGGGATCCTTCTCCAGCCCGGCCACGATCTCCACGGACCCGACCGCCGAGCACTACAACCTGCTGCGCGCCGACGTCGTCAACCAGCTGCACGGGCCGCTCCGATCCGTGATTTTGCGCGGCGTCGCCTTCGGTGCCTGGCTAGACCCCTCCCCTTGATCGTCACCGCCCGCAGAGGGGTGCGTCGCGGGCGACTGCCCCCATCCCGCCGCAGCTACCGAGATCGGCGAGCACATGACCCACAGCCGGCGCGAAAGCCTCCGACTCAACCCCTTCGGCACCGTCGCCGCGGGAGCGGCCGTCGTCCTCGGCGCTCTCGGCGCAACCATCGGCGACGACGTCTCCCAAGGCATGACCCTCAGCCTGCACACCACTGCGGGTCCGGTGGCGCACTTGTGGGGCGTCATGTTCGCCGCCGGTGGCGTGCTCAAGATCTACGGCCTGTACTGGCATCGCACCACGATCGAGATCCCCGGTTTGTGGATGATGACCGGTGGCTACGCCTTCTACTCCATCACGGTCGTCACTGGCCTGGGCATGCACGGACTGGCCGCCGGGGTCATCTCCGCCGCCCTGACGATCGGCTGCCTGATCAAGGTGCGCCTCATCACCCGCGCGGCGCGCCACTTGCATGACCGGGAGCGCGAGGAGTGACGTGGGGCGAAGTCCTCGTCTCCGTGGCCCAGGTCGCCGCCGGCGGCACCATCGTGCAGGCGATCGTCGCGCTGACCAAGCGGCGCTCCGAGCTCCGTCAGCTGGACCGCGGGTCCGACAGCGTGGCGGTGGAGACCGCCGATCACGTGGTTGCGCTGCTGCGCACGGAGCTTACCGACACCAAGGCGGAGAACAAGGAACTCAAGGCCGAGCTGAGCGACCAGCAGCGGCAGATCCAGGCGCTCGCCGAACAGGTGTCAGCGCTGCGTGCCGAACTCGCCATCGCGCGTGCGGAGATCGCACGGCTGCAGAACGGCTGAGCCCGACGAACGCAGAGAGGAAAGGACGCATGCCGTACCTGACGCAGCTGGCCGACGTCGCCCGCCGTACCGGCCACCCGGTGACCGAGGTGACCGGGTGGAAGAGCCGCGGCCACGGGCCGCAGCCGAGCGTGGAGGGCATCGTCTGCCATCACACCGCGGGCCCGCGAGCCGGCGGCGACTACCCGTCGCTGTCCGTGGTGCGGACCGGCCGGCCCGGGTTGGCCGGGCCGCTGTCGCAGTTCGGCCTCGGCCGCTCCGGCCGCATTTACGTAATTGCGGCCGGGCGGTGCTGGCACAACGCGCCGTCGACGTCGCCGCTGCACGACAACTCCAGCTCCATCGGGATCGAGGCGGAGAACTGCGGTTCCCAGCCGTGGCCCGAGGCGCAGCTGGACGCGTATCGGCGGCTGTGCGCCGAGCTGTGCCGCGAGTTCGAACTGGGGGCCTCCCGGGTCAAGGCGCACCGGGAGGTCAACACCTCCAAGCCGGACCCGGCCGGCATCGACATGACCGACTTCCGCGCGGCCGTCGCCGCGCTCCTCGCCGGCAAGACGCCGGCGCGCGCCAGCTGGACGGAGGAGATCGTGAAGGACCTGCCCCTGCTGCGGCCCGGCGTGAAGGGCTGGGACGTCAAGACCCTGCGCGGCTGCCTCTTCGCCCGCGGCGACCTCGCCCCGATCCGGTACGGCGGCCAGCTCGGCCTCAAGGCCTGGCTGGAGAGCACCGAATATGACAGCCAGCTCGCCAGCGACGTGCGCCAGTTCCAGCGTGCCGAGGGCCTCGACGACGACGCCGTCGTCGGCCGCGACACCTGGTCTGCGCTGCTGCGCATCCGCTAGCCGTGCTCGACGACCTGGTGCGGCTGTACCTCCTACGCCGCGAGGTGCCTGATTTTCGCCCTGAGATGAGGGGCGCGTCCCTGAAGGAGGGGCACATGTCCAACCACGACAAGCCGATCGAGTATGGCCGGGCGCCGGTCGAGGCCAAGGTGAAGTGGGCCAGCTTCGGCGGCTACCTCGGCTCGGTCGCTCTCCTGGCCGTGCTGCAGGCGGTCGACGCCGACCACTCCCTGATCGCGTTCTGGCCCGACTGGGCCGAGGCAGTCGCCATCCCGCTGCTGCCCACCGCGATCGCCACGGTGTCGGGCTGGCGGGCCCGCCACACTCCGCGGCCCGACCTGCCCATATCACAGCGATAGAACCGACACTCTGTCATCGCCGGCAGCATCCTCGAGGACCACTGTGTAAGATCGGCCGCAGCTTCGAGAACTCCCACAACAGGGGGACGCTCAGGGATGGGTAGATCAGCCCCGGCCCGTGGCCGCAGTGCTGGCAGGCTCCCGCAAGCCTGAAGAGCGGGCCCTGTCCCCCGCCCACGAGGTAATACCCTGGCGCCGTACCACGGCTGGGCGCCAGGGCCCTCGATCACCGCGAGAGCGGTAGAGCCTGGCCAGGCATATGAAGAGCCCTCGCCCGGTCCTCACGGATCGGGCGAGGGCTCATTCGCGTTCTCGGCATGGGCGCACCGGCACGGCACCGTGACGAGCGTGCCCGCCTCCTCGTCCACGTGGGATACCTTGCGGGAACCGAGGCAATAGCGGCAGCCGATCGTCTGGGAGATCCACGGATCCGACCACACCTTGTGCTCCCACGCCGGCGGCGGCGGGGGCGGCGGCCGATCGTCGCACCCGCGCTCGGCGGGCTCGTTGTTGCCGCCGACCGTCCCCTGGCCGCCGCAGAATTGGCAGGCCAGGAACAGGCCGCCGACCTGCTGCCCGCGCCGGCCGCCGCACTCGGGGCAGGTGATCCGGTCGGTCACCTACGCCCTGTCCCGTTGCATGAGGTGCACGTCACCCACTTGCGCTCCTGGCCCTTCTTACCGTTCATCTCGATCCATTCGCCGCCGGCGCCGAGGCATGTGCCGCAGATCGGCGGGGGTTCGTCGTCGTCACCCTTCTTGGCCATACCCGGACAGTACGACGGCGTGCACATCCTGTCAGCGGAACAATGTTGTTGCTGTGACCAGGGTGTATGAAACAGCCCCTGACCGATCCTGGGGATCGGTCAGGGGCTGTTTCATCGTTCCCGGGGCTAGGACGGCGGTTCGCCGGAGACCCGGACCCACCCCGGCGTGTACACCGGGCGGGCCCACACCGACCGGCGGCTGGCCGCGTTGGCCATCACGGCCTCGGCCTGCGCGGCGGTGACCAGCTCGGCATCCGGGCCGGGCGCCTGGCCCGGGCCGTCGGTCACCGTGTACTCCATCCGGTCCACCCGCGCCAGATGCTCCTCCGACACGCGCCGCCGGCGCAGCTCGGCGAAGACGGTCGGCAGCCAGTCGGCGATGTAGGCGCAGTTGCCGCTGAGCTCACGGATCCGGGCGCGCTCATGATCGAAAGAAGCCTCGATCTCGTCGAGGGGCGCCGGCTCCTCGTGCGGGTCCGACTGGGGAGGCACGGGCCCGTGCCGTCCGGGCTCCCTGCCGTTGTAAGCGTTCACGCTGTCGCCGCCGTCATGACGCGTGCGTGCGCCTCGTCGGCCGCCTGTAGCAGCTCGCCCAAGGCTGTGCGGTTGAGCAGCACCTGCAGCTCGTCGTTGTCGCCGTAGACGATGCGTACTCGCTGCCCGGTCCCGGCGGGGGTGCGCGCCGCGAGGTCGTCGGCCAGTTCGAGCAGCGTCTGCGTGTCGGCCGGGCGCGCGATGCGGCCGGTGTGCCGGAGCACGCCGTCCCGGCGGTAATGGATCATCAGCGAGTCGATGGGCATGTGGTCGGTCTCTCCTTCGGGTACGCCGCCGCGGCTGCTCCGCGGCGGCGGGTTCATCGGGTGCACGCCAGGTGCACAGTTCAGGTGGTGACGAGCTCGCTCAGGTACGCGCGCACCCGCTCGGCCTTGGGCTGGCCGACGCCGAGCACGCCCTTGACCTCGCGTAGCGGCGGGAGCTTGTGCAGACGCCCGCCGGGGGCCCACGTCTCGATCGCGCGCTGTGCCAGCGGGGCCAGCTCGGGAGGCGGCTCCGGCAGGTGCACCTGCGCGGGTACGGGCGCCGGGCCGGCCTCGGCCGCGGGCAGCGTGTGCGCATGCCGGGCGTACTGGCCAGGCCCGGCGGCGGGCAGGCCAGGCAGACCGGGCTGGCCGGGCTGGCCGAGCAGGCCCTGCTCGGCGCTGGCGGGCGCTGCCGGGGACGCCAGCGGCGGCGCCGAGGGCGGCGCCGGGGTGCCGGCGGGTACGTCACCAGGTTCACGTACCTCGGCGGGCACATCACGTACCTGGGCAGGTGCAGGCGCGGGTACGGCGGCCGCCGCGGGCACCTGCTCGGCCTCCTGGCGGTCGCGGCCGCACTCCGACATCAGGTGCACCAGAGCGCCGAGCGCGACCGGCGGGACGACGCTGACGACGATGACGAGGGCCACGAGTACGCCGCCGCCGAGCTCGATCACGTGAGCCTCGATCAAGTGGTAGGCCGCGTTACCGAGCACGCCCACGCCGATGGCGATCCCGCTGTGGATCATCGCGTGCTTGCGGGTCGTCTCGGAGTAGGCGCGGTTCGTGGCGATGCGCGCGGCGACGGCGCCGTAGGCGTCGATGCACAGCGGCAGCAGCAGCGCCAGCGGGAAGTCGACGTCGACCAGCGGCAGGGTCCAGTCACCGAATCCGGCGAACTGGCCGAGTCCCTGCAGCGCGCTGAACGACAGCACCACGGCGGCGGTGACCACGACGGCCAGGCCGCCACGCTCGACCCAGTCCGGGCGGTGCGCGCGGCGAAGTGGCGCCGCTCCGGCGGCAGCTGCCATAGGGTTTTCCATGAGTCGGTCTCCTGGGGAAGGGGGATCGGCCGGCCGCAGGGCTCCCGATACGAATCGGGAGCCCTGTGCCGTTAAGGGGTAGAGCCCGGGCACGCTACCGGCCGCTGCGGCTCTGGTGTGGGAGGCGCGGCCGAGGGGTTCGGTGGGCGGTGCGGGGGAGGGGCACCCGCACCGCCCTGGCGTGGAAGGGTGGCCCTGCCCCGCCTTCAAGGGCAGGACCACCCACCCGCCCGCCCTGCCGTCGGCAATGGCGGCAATCCGGCGGCAGGGCGGGAGCTATCGCGGTGGCGGCAGTTCGTGCGGCCCCCAGCGGCGCTCGCCCTCTGGGCGTGCCGCGCAGTCGCTCGGCATGATCAGCCCTGGCACGTCCGGCGGCAGTTCCTTGGTCACGAGGAAGCTGCCGCGCTGCACGAGGGGGCGCCGGCAGTGGATGCAGGCGCCGAGGACGCTGCTCTCGAACGGGATCAGTGGCATCGGAGCCTCTGCATGAGCGTCGTGGCCTCGGCCAGCTGCTGCTCCATCGCCTCGATGCTGTCTGCCGACAGCGTCTCGGGACACCCGGCGGGCACATCGAGCAGGCGCGACATCGCCCACAGTCCGCGCAGCTCGCTGCCGACCAGCGTCCAGTCCGGGTACCTGTCAGCGAGCTCATCTGCGCGAGCAGACCACCCCGCTACAAGTTGAGGCCGTGTGCCCGGCGCGCGGCGCTGAGGCACACGCCGGCCTCGCCCATAGACGCGTAGTGCGCGGACGAGCCGCTGGCTAGGCTTCATGCTGGAACCGCGTCCGGGGAGCGCAGCAGGGCCCATGCTTCATGGCCCTCTGGACCGCTCTGGGTGCCGAAGGACAGCGTGAACGAGGAGATTTCAGACCACTCGCGGCTGCCAACAGGGTCAGGCGTTCGGGGATCACGCACCAGGAGCCGGAGGCCTTCGGCGGTTGTCTCGATCTCGATGTGGATGCGCCCGTCGGGGGGTGTGCGCCGTACGGCCGTGGCGACCAGGTTGCGGGCCAGTTGCTCAGCACCATCGGCAAGGTCGGGCATCTCGGCGAGTGTGATGCCGCGCGCCCAGACTCCTGCCACGTGGGGGCTTTCGTCGGTTGGAGGAAGAGAGGTTGTGTACATGAGGGACCGCCTAGTTTGGTTACAAGGTCGGTAGCATGGTGTCTAGCTTGCAACCTTGGCTCCAAGCCTGTCAACCTAGTCCCGTGACCGCGCACGATGATCGGCATCTGTATCAGCGCATCGCTGACGAATTGCGGCAGAAAATCCGTGACGGCCAGCTCCAGCCCGGCGATCGGTTGCCGTCCATTCCGGAAATGGTCAGGGACTACGGTGTCTCGGACGGGGTCGGCCGTCGCGTGGTCAGCACCCTGGTGGCCGAGGGGCTGGCGGTGACCAAGCCAGGCAGCGGCACCTATGTCAGGACCCGGCCGGAGGTGACACGGCTGCTTCGCGCCTGGTACCGGGCATCCCCGTTCGGCAGCCCCTTCCGTGCGGATATGGAGCGCCAGGGTCGGCAAGCCACGTGGTCCTACGCCTCCCGCACCGTGCAGGCGCCGGTGGACATACGCGAACGCCTGGGCATGGGCGAGCCGGTGGGCCAGGACGAAGATGTCGTCCGCACTCGCTACGTGTTCGAGGCGAGCGGGGACCCTGTCATGCTCTCCACCTCCTATGAGCCTCTGGCAATCACCCGCGGCACGCCGATCGTCCTACCAGAGGACGGCCTCCTGGCCGGCCGCGGTGTCGCCGAGCGGATGCTGAGCATCGGGGTCGTGATCGACGACTGGGTGGAGCACGTACGCGCCCGGCTCGGGACGCAGGACGAGTGCCGAGAGCTCTCGCATCCGCCTGGCACGATCATGATGACGATCCAGAGGACGTACTACGCGGGCGAAACTCCGGTGGAGACGGCCGACATCGTCCTGCCGGCGGACCTGTACGAGCTGGTGTACAGCGGCAAGATGGGCCGCGCCGAGCTGTGATCTGACAGGCGGCACTGGAGGGCTTCCCGCCAGACAGGGTGCTCTCTCCAGCGAGAAGCCCTCACCGACGGCAGGGGAGCCCCCGCGCCGGAACGGCCATCCTGACCCTGAAACGCATCGTTTGTCCATACGTACGGCCCGTACGAGTGCGTACGTAGGAAGCCGAGGTACGCGAATATCAGGGCCTGACGACACTCCCCTAACGTGTGACCGTGGTTGTTGATCATGATGGGGACACGCCGATCTACCTTGGGATCGCACGGGAGATCGCGGACCGGATCCAATCAGGCCAGCTGCGCCCGCGCCGGCCGATCCCGAGCGAGTCCCAGATCATGTCGGGCTACGGCGTCTCCAGAGACACGGCACGGCGAGCGATCCGCCACTTGCGCGACAAGATGCGGTTGATCTACACCGTCCCCATGCGCGGTTCCTTCGTACGCCCCGAGGGCGAGACGGATGATGTGACGATCGCGGTCGAGGACGAGGTGTTCATCGATGCGCGAATGCCGACGGCGGTCGAGATGGCGGAGCTGGGGATGGAACAGCCGGGGCCGGTCGTAGTGGTGATCATGGCTGGGCAGGTCGAGCTTTATCCGGGGGGAAGCAGGATTCGAGTGGTTCCTGCACGCAAATCGTGATTAATCCACATTTATTGGACTTCACCACCAACAGGCTGCTCGCCCGTTCTAAAGTGTGATCACCGAGTCAGGGCGGTCATCCAGCCTCTGACCCGACGAGGCGGGCCGAGAGCAAGGCGACCCCACCGCCTAACTCCCGGCCCTGACGGCACTGCCACGTCGACCACGCCGACGTGTGCGCCAGGGCGATTTCGGTTCGGCGTGGCAGGCCGAAATCCGATAATGCGAAACATTCACGCCTTCTGGCAACGGTTTGATGAAAATTCATTGTCAGAACGTACGTCTGCGCCTACGGAGCGACACGCATATCGGGCGCGAGAAACACAGAAGGGGCCGTCCCCAGCTCCCCATGAGCGGGCTGACGGCCCCCCTGCCGGCGGCCCGCGAAGCACCTCGCAGACACCGGTAAGCGTGACGCCCCTCACGGGTCGACGCTCGCCAGTAGGACGCACGACCGCGCCGGGTGGTTGCATCTGGGGAGCGACGGGCTTCCAGCTCCATGATCATCAAGCAGTGTGCCCGCAGTGTGCCCGCACGGGGGTCCGAACCGCGAAAGGCCCTTCCCTCGCTGTTCACGAGGGAAGGGCCTGACCTGCGGAGGATCGGGGATTTGAACCCCGGATGGGCGGTAAACCCAAACCGCATTAGCAGTGCGGCGCCATAGACCTGACTAGGCGAATCCTCCTGGAGCCACCGCGGCTCAGCACAGCGTACCGGCCTTCTGCCGAGGCGGCAAAGCGATAACCGCGGCGCTTCTCATCAAGAGTTATCAACAGCCTGTGGGTAACTCCCTGTGGATGAAGCCCGCCCAGAGCTGGGACGGGCTTCAGGCCTGTGGATAACGTACCGCGAAGAGCATCAGGCGGCCGGGTTGGCCTCGCCCTCGATCTCGATCTTGATCTTCTTGCCCACGAGCACGCCACCGGTCTCCAGCGCCTGGTTCCAGGTCAGGCCGAACTCCTCGCGGTCGATCTCCGTCTTGATCGAGAAGCCCCAGACCTCCTGGCCCCAGGGGTTGGTGCCCACGCCGCCGTACTCGACCGCGAGCTCGACCTCCTTGGTGACGTCGCGGATGGTCAGGTCGCCGGCGACGACGAACTCGTCACCGGAGTGCCCGACGACGCGGGTGCTCTTGAAGGTGATCTGCGGGAACTTCTCGGCGGACAGGAAGTCGTCGCTGCGCAGGTGGCCGTCACGGTCCGGCACGCCGGTCGAGATGCTCTCGGCCTGGATCGAGAGCTCGGCGCCGGACTCGAGCGGGTTCTCCGCGATCGTGACCGAGCCGCTGAAGGCGCCGAAGTGGCCGCGGACCTTGCTGACCATCATGTGCTTGACGACGAAGCCGATGGTGGTGTGGGCCACGTCGAGGTTGTAGGTGCCGGCGGCCGGGATGGTCAGGGACTCCCAGGTGCGGGTGCTCATCGGGGTTCTCCTAAGAGGTAGCTGTTCCGTGGATGTCTGCGGCAACAACTTTCTACATGAGGAATATTCCGCTCGTCAACTAACGTCGGCTAAGGTATGAGCGTGACGAACTTCGACGACTCCCGGCTGACGGCGATCGGACTGCTGACCGAGGTCCACTCCGGGTTGATGAGCCGGTTCCAGCCGGTGCTGAGCGCCGCGGGGTTGTCGGAGATCGACTTCGAGACCGTCATCCGTTTGGCACGTTCCCCGCACCAGCGGCTGCGCATGAGCGACCTCGCCGCGCAGACCCAACTGTCCACCAGCGGCGTGACCCGGGTCGTCGACCGGCTCGAACGCGAGGGGCTGGTCAGGCGCGAGTCGTGCGCCAGCGACCGGCGGGCCTCCTACGCCGCCCTCACCGACGCCGGGCGGGAGCGGATGGAGTCGGTGCTGCCCGACCACCTGCGTGACATCGAGGAGTGCTTCACCGGGCTGCTCGGCTCCGACGAGCTGGAGGCGTTCCTCAAGAGCCTGCGCAAGATCAGGGACGTCGTGCGCCCGTGCGCCACCGCCGGCTCCACGGAGAGCTCGTGCCCTACTGAGAGGGAAGTGCCAGCGCGGCCCTGAGCTTGGCCATCGCGCGCGACACCGTGCTCTTGACCGTGCCGACGCTGATCCCGAGCTTCTGGGCGATCTCCGGCTCGGTCATGTCCTCGTAGTAGCGCAGCACGATCGCCGCCCGCATGCGCTCGGGCAACTCCCGGAGCGCCTGTTCGAGCGCCTCGTGGACCTCCGACGACCCGCCCTGCTCGAAGGTCACCGGCTCGGGCAGCTCGTCCGACGGGTACTCCTCCAGCTTGCGCCGCCGCCACTGCGAGATGTTGATGTTCACCATGGCCCGCCGCACGTAGCCGTCCAGGGCGCCCCGGTCCTCGATGCGCTCCCAGGCCTGGTACGTCTTGGTCAGCGCGCTCTGCAACAGATCCTCCGCGTCCAGCGGATGACCGGTGAGCTGATGGGCCGCGCGCAGCAGCGCGGGACCGCGGGCCATGACGTACTCGCGGAACTCGTCTTCCCAGCTGGTGGTCTGCATCGTGGCCAGAATCGCAGCCTGATGCCCTATAAGGCCTGAACCCCAATTCAGGTTTCGGCCCGCCGAGGATAAAGGTCCGTCAAGGTCGGTGGTGGTTTGTACGCCGCCGTAGGTGAAGGCACTTCCCCGGGGATGCGTATTTTGCTCTGTTCTGGGCCACTACGGTGGGAGCCGCCCCCAAGTCATGTGAATCTAGTACCCGAGCGAGGGAGGGGCGGATGGGGTATCCGAGCGTTGAGCGCCGCCGGGTGCTCGCCGCGGCCGCGCTCGGTCGCGAGAGCGGCGTTCCCGGCCCCGATCCGCGCGACGGCGATCCGCTGCGCGCCGTCGTCGGCGAGGTGCTGGACGTCAGCCCGCATCTGATCACCATCGAGACCCCCGCGGGCGCCAAGGAGCGGCTGGTGATCGCCCCGTGGGCCACCGCCTGGCACGGCGCCGAGGTCGCCCCCGCCGACCTGCCCATCGGCGCCATGGTGCTGATGCGCGCGCTGCGCGACGGCCGCGTGATCGAGCGGATCTGGGCCGACACCACCCGGATCACGGGGACGATCCTGTCCATCGAGGGTCGTAAGGACCTGACGGTCGAGCTCGACTGCGGGCCGCACCGCGGCCACCGTACGGTCGTCGTCCCCTACCGCTCGTCGGGCCGGCTGCAGGTGCGCCATCCCAAGTTCGAGCCCGGCTACCTCTTCGACGCGATCGGCGTCAGGCGCGACGGGGCGAGCCTGGCCCTGCTGCCCGCGACCTCGCAGCCGCCGTATCCGGCGCGCTCCGTGCCGCCCCCGTCCCCGGTCTACAAGCAGGCGCGCATCGCCGGCACGGCCACCTGGTCCGACACGTTCGACGAGGAGGAGCGGGGCGCGGCCTACCCGATGCTGGAACGTGCCGACACCGGCTGCGCCCAGGCGGGCGTGTCGTGCGCGGGCCTGCCGTACCTCTCGGTGGGCTCGTTGCTGCAGGTCAGGAACGTGTGCTCGAACCGGTCCGCGAACGTGCCCGTGGTCGCGTGCGGGTGTGTGGCCGGGCGGTTCTGCGACCGGTGCGTGGAGTGTGACACCTCGCCGCGCGGCCGGATCGCCGAGTTGTCGCCGTCCTCCTACGTGGAGCTCGGCGGCGAGCTGATCAAGGGCTGCTTCAACGCGCAGATCGGACTGGGGTGAGGCTCGTGCTCGAATCGCAGCTCCCGCTTCTGATCGCCATGCTCGTCCTGGGCACGGTGGCGAAGGTGATCACCGTCGGCTCCGGGCGCGAGCCGGGGGCGCTGGCCAGGCTGGGGCCCGCGGTGCTGGTGCCCGAGCGCGTCCAGGCCCCGGCGCTGCTGGTGTGCGCGGCGGGCGAGCTGACGCTGGCCGCGGGGCTGCTGCTCACGACGCATCCGCTGTTCCGGTGGGGCACGGTGGCCTTCTTCGCGCTGTCCACGTACGTGCTGCTGGAGCTGCGCAGGCGGCGGCCCGACGCGGGATGCGGCTGCTTCGGCGAGGTGAGCTCGGCGCCGGTCGGGCTGCGCTCGATCGGCAGGACGGTGGCGCTGACCGGGATGGCGGCGGCGTCGGTGTGGGCGCCGGTGCCGGGCTGGGAGGCGGCGGTCGCGCCGTCGTGGCTGCTCGTGGCGGGGGTGGCGGTGCTCGCGGCGCTGTCGCCCGAGATCGAGGAGCTGATCGACCGCGTACGGTACCGCGCCCCCTGCGAGCAGCGCCGTGGCCCCGCCGAGTCGGTCGTCCTGTCGCGGCTCAGGTCGAGCGGCACGTGGCGGGCGCACCAGGGCGAGCTGGCCTCGCCCGAGCCGTACGACAGCTGGCGCGAGCTGTGCTGGCGCTTCTTCGCCTTCCGTGACCACCACGACGACGACGTCGTCTTCGCCGTCTACCTGACCGGACGGCGCCCGGCCGTGCGGATGGCCGTGGTCAGCGCGGAGGACAGCGGGTCTCTGCCGGAATATACGACAGTATCGGCCTGACGCTATAGAGCCGTATACGACCCTCGACAGGCGTGGCGATATAGCTCTATTGGGCTGTCTAGCTTCCCCACTAGACAGCCCAATAGAGGTCTAGGGGCGCCACTCAGATGGGCTGAGCGCGCAGGAACTTCCCGAAGTGCGGCACCGTGAACGCGATCAGGCCACGCTCGGCGCTGTAGATGAGCCCCTTCTTGATCAGGCTGTCGCGGGCGGGCGAGAGGCTGGACGGCTTGCGCCCGAGCGCGTCGGCCACCTCCGAGGTCGGCACCGGCTCGTCGCCGATCTGCGCCATGGCGTGCATGTAGTCGCGCTCGGCCGGGGTGGCCCGCTCGTAGCGGCTGCCGAAGAACCCGACGGCCAGCTCCTCCTCGGCCTCCGGCGCGGAGACCTTGACGTCGTCGAGCGTGATCGGGCTGCGCGGGGCGAGATCCCAGGCGACCTTGCCGTAGGCCTGCACGAAGTACGGGTAGCCGTCGGCCGCCTCGTAGAGCGCGTCGAGCGCCTCCTGGGTGAACTCCACCTCCTCCTCGCGCGCGGGCAGGATCAGCGCGAGGTCGGCCGCCTCCCGGTCGAGCTTGTCGATGCGCGCGTAGCGGAAGAGCCGCTCGGAATAGCTCTTGCTGGCCGACAGCACGCTCGGCAGGTGCGGCAGCCCGGCGCCCACCACGATCAGCGGCCCGCCCGTCTGCGACAGCTCGTGGCAGGCGGCGCAGAGCGCGGAGACGTCGGCGGCCTGCACGTCCTGCATCTCGTCGATGAACAGGGCGATGCCCACCGCCAGATCGGTGGCCACGCTCGCGGCGTCGACGAACAGCTCGGTGAGGTCGATCTCCAGGTCGCCCGAGTCGGCGCGCCCGCGGCTGGCCGGCACCTCGATCCCGGGCGACCAGTGGGAGGTGCCCTTGGCCGCGGCCGGGTCGCGCATCGCGAACGCCTTGAGCACGCCGAGGAACTCCTCGATGCGCTCGGGCGCGCGGTGCCGCGGCGCCAGCTCGCGGATGGCCATGTGCAGCGCGGCGGCCACCGGCCGCCTGATCGACTGGTCGGGCCGGGCCTCGATCTTGCCCGTGCCCCACAGCCGCTGCATGGCCATCGACTTGAACGTGTTGAGCAGGACGGTCTTGCCCACTCCCCGCAGGCCGGTCACGACCATGCTGCGCTCGGGACGGCCGCGGGCCACCCGCTCCAGCACGACCTCGAACTGCTGCAGCTCGCGGTCGCGCCCGGCGAGCTCCGGCGGGCGCTGCCCGGCGCCTGGAGCGTAGGGGTTTCGCACAGGGTCCACGCTCTCGGACTTTATTGCCGGATATAGCGGCCGTCTTAGATTTGGGAAGAAAGTGCTACGGCGTGTCCGAGCAGGGGCGGGCGCGAGCACCGTCATCGGACACACCCCCTCTCACCAGGCCGAACCTCTGTTCGATTGCGGTACCTAGAACTGTAGCGCGGACTCGAACACTCATGCGATGGTTTCGAGTAAAGATCTTTGCAACAGGCCGGAGCCCCCGGTGCGTCCAGGAGATGTGGAGTTCGACGAATTCGTACGGGCGCGGGGCCCGGCCCTGCTCCGGTACGGCTACGTGCTCACCGGCAACGCCGACGACGCGGCCGACCTGGTCCAGGAGGCGCTGCTCAAACTGAGCGACTCCTGGAAACGGGTCCGCAACAAGGACAACCCGGAGGCGTACGTCCGCACGACCATGGCCAGGCAGCACGTCAGCTGGTGGCGCAGGCGGCGCAGGGAGCACCTGACGAACGACCTGCCGGAGGGCTCGTACACCGACGTGCACGCGCTCGGCGAGCTGTGGAAGGAGCTGGCCTCGCTGCCGCGTCGGCAGCGGGTCGTCCTCGTGCTGCGCTACTACGAGGACCTGTCCGACCAGGAGATCGCCGAGCTTCTCGGCATCTCCAGGGGAACCGTGCGCAGCCAGGCGTTCCACGCGCTCAACGCGCTGCGGGTCAAGCCATCGGTACGCGAGTCCGTTCGCGAGTCGGGACGCGAGTCGGTTCGGAAGGGGGAGCGGGCATGAGGACTGAGGACGAGCTGATCGGCGCGCTGCGCGCGGCGGGCGAGCACGCTCCCGACGACGGGGCGGACCTGCTGGCGGGCGTGGCGCTGCGCAGGCGGCGCAGGACCCGCCGCAGGGTGCGCGTGCTGGCCGCGGCGGCTGCCGTGGTGGTGCTGAGCGTGGGGATCAGGGGCGCCGTCCTGTCCGGCGGGGGCGAGGGCGACATGGCCACGACCCCGGCTCCCGAGCCGCCCGTTCCCCGGTCGGCTCCCGTGGAGGAGCTGTGGCCGGACGCCGTCCTCACGCTGCCCGTGCAGGGGCCCGACGGCGCGCACCGCGTCCCGATGATCGGCGTCAGCCCGACGGAGGTGCTGGTCCTGGCCAGGACGCCGGGGAAGGAGGCGCGGGGCAGGCTGGAGGTGTACGACTCCACGACGAAGAAGAGCCGGCTGGTGGCCGCACTCCCCCGGCCGCGGCCGTTCGTGATCCACTCGCTGGCCGCCGACGGCAGGAACGTGGTCTGGCAGTCGACCTCCGGCAAGTCCGCCCGGCAGATCTGGACGGCGCCGCTGGCGGGCGGCAGGGCCAGGCTGGTCACCGAGCTGACCGGCGACCGCGCCGACCTCGACGCGATCTCGGTCAACGGCGACCAGGTCATCTGGTCGGAGAGGAGCGGCGGTGTCTGGCGCGTCCCCCTGGCCGGCGGCACGCCCGACCGGATCGCCGCCACCGACGGCCTGCACCTGCTGAGATGGCCGTGGGCGAGCGACGCGCCCGCAGGGCCCGATCTCGGCGACCGCAACCAGACGGTGCTGGTCGACCTCACCCTCATCACCTCCCACGAGGTCGACAGCCGGCCGGGCGCGAAGGGGGTGCGCTGCGGCCCGCACTGGTGCCTCGGCCGCGACGCCGGAGGCGGCTTCCTCCAGCGGATCGACGGAAGTGATCTACGCGACCTCGACGGCGTCTTCGGCCATCCGAAGCCGCTGTCGATGGCGCCGCTGCTCAACCGCTTCGTGCCGCTGAGGAACGGCGTCCACGACATCGCGACCGGTTCGACGGGCACGATCGACGCCAGGACGCTGGCACTCGGCATGGCGGGCGAGCCCGGCACGGTCCTCTACTGGCGCAAGGAGCAGAGCTCGTACAAGGTGCTGAACTTGGCAGCCGTCCCGTCCGCGCAATAGCGTTCGGGGCCATGCGGACCTTCGCGAACATCGATGAACTCAAGGCGGCCGTCGGCGAGAAGTTCGGCCCGACCGAGTGGCGCACGGTCACTCAGGAGCAGGTCAACACCTTCGCCGACGCCACCGACGACCATCAGTGGATCCACGTGGACGTGGAGCGGGCCAAGGAGGGGCCGTTCGGCGGCACGATCGCCCACGGATACCTGACGTTGTCGTTGCTGCCGTCGTTCATGTTCTCCCTGATCAAGGTGGAGGGCATCGCGATGGGCGTCAACTTCGGCCTCAACAAGGTCCGCTTCCACACGCCGGTCCCGGTCGGCGCGCGGATCAGGGCCGTGGGCGAGCTCATCGACGTGAAGAACTCCCCCGCCGGCCACCTGTCCAGCCTGAAGATGACGATCGAGATCGAGGGCGAGAAGCGGCCGGCCTGCGTCGCCGAGACCCTCAGCCTGTACGTGCGCGCCCAGTAGGCCGTGCAACAGATGACCATGTAGGACGCTCCCTGGGTTCGTGGAGGATTTCGACGAGTTCGTCCGGGCCCGGGGCGATGCGCTTCTCCGGTACGGCTACGTGCTGGCCGGCAACTCCGAGGACGCCGCCGATCTCGTCCAGGAGGCGCTGGCCCGCCTGGGTGACGCCTGGCCCCGCGTGCGCCAGAAGCACGACCCCGAGGGGTACGTCCGTACGACCATGGTCCGGCTGCACATCAGGTCGTGGCGGCGGCGGAACCGGGAGGACCTGGTGGCCGCCGTGCCCGACCGCGGCGAGCCCGACCGCTACGGCGACGCCGACCTGTGGGCCGAGCTCCAGGAGCTGCCCCGCAAGCAGCGGGCGGTGCTCGTGCTGCGGTACTACGAGGACCTGCCCGACCAGGAGATCGCCGCCATCCTCGGCGTCTACCGGCTGCCGCTCTCGGGCGGCGTGCCGGAGCCGCTGCCCGGCGCCGCGAACCTGCGCCTCGCCTCCTGGCCGTGGGCCCACGAGTGGGACGCCGCCGGCAACGTGACCAGGATCGTCAACCTCGAGACCGGCGGCTCCACCGGCGTGGCGGTGCCACCCGGCGCCGACCGGTGGCAGTGCGGCCCCGAGTGGTGCACCGGCCTGCTGGACGATCGCCTGATCGTGCAGCGCGTGGACGGATCCGGGCGGCGGACCCTGCCGGGCACGCTGATGGGTCACGGCGTCCGGTGGCTGCTCGACGGCCGGCGCGCCCTGTTCCGCGTCCACGAGCCGGACGTGACCAAGGCCGGCGTGCCGCTCGCGGTCGTGTACGACCTCGCCACCGGGGAGCTGGCCGGGGTCGGCGAGCGGACCCCGGGGGTCGAGGGCGGCGAACTGGGCCGGATCCAGCACTTCCCCACGCTCTTCTGGGACGCCGGCGCCCGGTTCTACCAGCACTGCGCGGACCGGTCCTGCGAGATCAGGAAGCGGGGCGGCGGCAAGGAGTACACCGTGCTCAACGTGGCGGCGATCAGAGGATGATCGCCGCCAGGGCGACCAGCCCGATGAGCCCGAGGTAGGCCAGCACGAGCCGGGTGTCCCGGAGGAAGCACTTGCTCCGGGACAGCCCGGCCCGCCGCGCCTTCCAGTACCCCGCGAACCCGAGCGCCGCGAACCCCAGCACCGCCCACGGCCCGAGCAGCCACGCCAGCAGCGCGACGGTCGCGTACACGCACAACCGGAGCGGGTCGTACGGCTCCTTCCCCTGTGGGGACGCGGCCGTCACCGGGCCACCGCCGAGGCTCGCGGCGTCATCGGGCCACCGCCGAGAGCCGCTGCGCGGACAGCTCCGGCCACGCCTGCACGGCGCAGAACGGCGCGCACTGGTCCTGCTCGGCGCGGGTGCCCACGTGCACGCAGCACTGCGTGAGCCGCTCCTCGATCATCGTCGAGATGTCCATGAACGGCTTCACCGTGATCCGCACGACCCGCTCCCCCAGCATCCTGCGCAGCTTCTTGCGCCGCCCCGGCAGCACCGACGACGCGAGGGCGAGCAGGGTGGAGACGCCGAGGTCGCAGTTCTCGCAGATGGTCCGCCACAGGTCCCCGACCTGCGGGTGCGACAACGACGACTGCTCGGAGAGCAGCCCCATCAGCGACTCCTGCACGGCCAGGCGCAGCTCCTTCGGCAGCTCGCTGTCGGCGATCCGGTTGGAGACCAGGCCGAGGTTCTCCTTGAGCCGGTCGTGGCCGATCAGCGCGGTGAGCGAGCGCCACTGGCGGGCGTCGTCGCGGATGAGGTAGCCGACCGAGCAGCAGTGGGGGTGGGAGCAGGGCAGGGCGGTCAGGTCGCGCCAGGTCACCAGGCCGCCGGTCTGCGGGCCGAGACGCTTGAGCACGCCGGTGTGGGTGAGGCGGTCGTCCGGGTCGATGGCGCCCGACCTGCCGGAGCCGAACTGGGGTTGCAGGGAGACGCCGCCGACGTACGGGGTGTCGAGCGCGAGGCGTACGACGTCGCCGATCTCACCATCGTTCACGCCGAGGGCGGCGGTCATGACGAGGGTGGTGAAGATCTCTCGTGCGGACAGCCGCTTGACGGCCTCCGCCTTGATCCTGGTCAGGTCGCCGCCCCGGTGGTGCCTGGAGGCCTCGGCGGACGTGCCGTCGTACTGGAGGTAGACCTCGACGCGCTCCCTGTGCTCGGTGAGGAGGTCGAGCAGGGAGTCGTCCTTGGCGATGAGGACGCCGTTGGTGTTGATCAGGATGCGGGTGATCGGGCGGGCGCTCAGCTCGGCGAGGAGGGTCTTCAGCTCGGGGTGGAGGGTGGGCTCGCCGCCGCTCAGCATGAGGACGTCGAGCTTGCCGTTCTCCCGCTCCAGACGCTGGTCGACGTTGGCCAGGACGTCGGTGACCGGGACGACGCCGGTCAGGTCGGGCGAACTGCCGGCGAAGCAGGTGGGGCAGCGCAGGTTGCAGGTCTCGGCGATGTCCTCGAGAAGGATGCAGGTGTGCTGGGTCTGGAGCTCGGGCAGGCCCTGGAGGTACGCGGAGGGGATCGGAGCGAAGTTTCCGGCGGTGTCCGGGATGTGCTGCTTGGTGGGGGCGGTCCACTCCTCCAGATAGCTCAGGATCTCCGGATCCTCGTCGTACAGGGTACGGATGAATCCGTGTTCGCGGCATCCGCGCTCCAGCCACACGCGGCCGTCGCGCTCCGCCAGATAACCGCTCAGCCGCTCGACCCTGTCGAGGGCGCGGCCGTGGCAGCCCGGGCAGAACGCGTTGACGTACCTGAGGATGCGGTCGCCCCGCAGGCCCATCCCTGCGCTCATGTCGTGACCTTTCGTTCTCGCTCGAACAGGGGTGTGTAGTAACCGCGCCGCCAGCCGTACCCGAGCCTGACGGCGAGCAGCAGCAAGCCCGGGATCAGGAACCACTGGGGCCGGGTCAGGTCCAGCCAGACCGTCTCGTTGGCCCTGGTGAACTCGACGAGGAAACGGAAGGCGGCGTACGCGGCGACGTACAGGGTGAACAGCTCGCCCGGCCGGGTCAGCCGCTCGCGCGCCCAGAGGAGCGCGGCGAAGGCGGCGAGCTGGAAGACGATCTCGTAGATGAACGACGGGTGCATCGCCTGGCCGGTCAGGCATCCGGGGCACTCGGGGGTCGTGGGCGGGGCGTGCACGCCCCAGGGCAGATCGGTGGGCCTGCCGGGCGCCTCCGTCAGGTGGCAGCCGATCCTGCCCACCGCCATGCCGAGCGCCACCGCCGGGGCGAACAGGTCACCGGTCCGCTCCCTGTAACCGATGATCCGCTTGGCCACCAGCACCCCGAGGTACGCGCCGGTCAGGCCGCCCAGGATGCTCCGGGAGCCGTACAGCCAGAGGTTCTCCAGCTCCAGCGTCTCCAGCCAGCCTGCCAGCCGCATCCCGATCGCGCCGCCGACCAGCGCGCCGGCGACGGCCATCAGCGACTGCTCGTTGAGCGCTCCGCGCCTGCGGGCCTCCCGGACGAAGACGACGGCCGCCACCGCCACGCCGAGGCCGACGAAGATCTCGTGAAGGGGCATGGCGGTCAGGCGTACAGGCTCGGGCTGATGCCGGTGCAGATCCCCGCGGACAGGATCGACCACAGCGCCCAGCCGATCATGAGCCCCAGGCCCAGGCCCCTGCTCCAGGACTTGCGGATGAAGCACAGGCCGATGCCGGCTCCGAGCCCGACGAGGGCCAGGAGCACCGCGCCGGCGGCCAGGTAGGGGCTGGAGTTGTCGCCGGCGCTCATGGCGGCGAAGAAGATGAAGAAGCCGATCACGGCGTTGAGGGCGCTGTAGATGGCCAGGCCGGCGAAGAGCATGCCGATGAGGGTGCCGGTGGAGCCGGAGGCCGGGGGAGGGGGTGGCGGAGGGCCGTAGCCGCCCGGGTGGGCGTACGGCTGCTGTCCATGGGGCGGGGGGCCTTGGAACGGAGGACCTTGGGGCGGGGGACCTTGAGAGGGCGGGCTTTGGGGCGGCGGGCCTTGGGGCGGCGGGCCTTGGGGCGCGCCCCCGTACGGCGGCTGGCCCTGACCCGGGACACCCTCGTACGGCGGCTGGCCGCCCTGGGACGCGGCAGGCCCGAACGACGGCCGGCCGCCCTGGGACGACGGCTCTCCTTGAGAGGGCTGACCGGATGGCGGCTCCCATGAGAAGGCGTGCCCACGAGGAGCCTCCGCGCTCGAAGGCTGCCCGGCCCCGCCGTCCGGCGGCAGGAACGACGGCCGCCCGACCTGCTCCCGGCCTTGCTCCCCGGAGGCGGCCCCCACGCCTTGATCCGGCGCCGACATGGGCCCCGGCGCACCGGACGGGGGCGGCATGATCTCCGGCTCCCCACTCGGAGGCGGCAGGTCGACCGGCTCCCCGCTGGGAGGCGGCATGCGCACCTGCTCCCCGCCCGGAGGCGGCATGATGACCGGCTCCCCGCCTGCAGGCGGGGTCCGCGGCCCCTCCTCCGGCACCGCCCCTGCCTCTGACCCGTTGTCAGGCTCCTCGGACGGCGGAGGTGGTGGCGTTGTACTCATTGGCTTGGTCTACCCCTCTAGTCATGATCAGACTAGGCATCCGCGATTGCCATCGGATCAACACCCCACCACACCCACCGCCCCTCGCACGAGCCCCTACGCCCCCTCCGAGTAATAGATCGCCGCCTGCACCCGGCTCTTCAGCCCCAGCTTGTTCAGCACCCGGCTGACATGGGTCTTGGTCGTCGCCTCCGCCATGTCCAGCTCCTTGGCGATCTCGGCGTTGGACAAACCCCGCCCGATACAGGCCAGCACCTCCTTCTCCCGAGGCGTCAGCCCGGCCGCTTCCTCCCCCACCGCCCGGCGCACCGGCAACTGCTCGGCGAAAGCGGCGATCAGCCTCCGCGTGACCCCCGGCGAAATCAGCCCGTCCCCCCTGGCCACCACCCGGACCGCCTCGATCAGGGCCTCGGCGTCGGTGTTCTTCAGCAGGAACCCGGCCGCCCCGGCCCGCAACGCCCCGAACACGTACTCGTCGACGTCGAACGTAGTAAGGATCAGCACATCACAGACGCCGGCCAGCTCCCGGGTAGCGGAGATCCCGTCGAGCCGAGGCATCCGCACATCCATCAACACCACGTCGGGCCGCAACTCCCGGGCCATGAGCACGGCCTGCTCGCCATCACCGGCCTCCCCCACGACCTCCATGTCACCCGCCCCGCCCAGGATCAGCACGATCCCGGTACGGACCGCCGCATGATCGTCGGCCACCAGCACCCTGATGGTCACCAGCCACCTCCATCCAGCCCGCTACGCCTGTCACCCACCGATCGCCCGAAGGGCCTACCCGCCGCACATCTCAAGCCCGCAACGCCTCCCTTCGCCACAAACCTCAAGCCCACAACACCCGCCCCTCGCCACGCACCTCAAGCCCGCGACACCTCACCCCGCCGTGGGAAGAACCGCCTGAACACGCCACCGCCCCTCGCCGCCCCTGGCCCGCTCCCCGTCCCACACCTCGCCGGCGTCGAAGAACCCGCCGACGAGCGAGGCCCGCTCCCGCATGCCGATGAGCCCCGCCCCGGCCCCCGGCAGCTCAACCCGCCGCCCCCGCCCCGCGAGGGCGTTCTCGACGCTCAGGCGGACCCGCTCGCCCTCGTGCACGACACCGACCGACACCGGCGACCCCCCGTGCTTGAGCGCGTTGGTCAGCGCCTCCTGCAAGATCCGATACCCCGCCAGATCGACGGCCGCGGGCAGCTCCCCGGCCTCCCCCTCGACCCGGATCTCCACCGTCATCCCGGCCCGCCGCACCCGTTCGACCAGGGTCTCCGCGTCAGCCAGCCGAGGGCGAGTGGCCTCGCCCTCCCCCTCGTCGCCGTCCTGACGCAACAACCCGATCATGGTCCGCATCTCGGCCATCCCCTTGACGCTGTTCTCCCGTACGGACTCCATGACCTTCCGCACGGTCTCCCGATCAAGGTCCTTGCGTGAGAGCGCGGCAGTGGACTGGATGGCGATGGCGCTGAAGTGGTTGGCGATCATGTCGTGCAGCTCGCGCGCCATCCGCGTACGCTCGGCGGCCACGGCCGCCTGCCGATCCAGCTCCGCCAGATGAGCCACCTGCTCGGCCCGCGCCCGCTCGGCCGCGGCCCGATCACGCTGCTCCCGCAGCACCACAGCGGTGGTGACAGGCGTGATGAGCACCAGCCCGGCCTGCACCCCCATGACGGCCAGCATCCGCCAGTCCTCCGCCAGGAACCCGGCCACGGCCCCCGCCACGACCGCCAGCACCCCGGTGACCCCGAGCAGCACCCTGGCGAGCCGGGCCGGCCCGTACAGCGCGGCGGCGTAGAGATTGTCGGTGAAGACCAGCACCGTCCCCAGCGACGGCCCCACGAACCCGTCGATCACGATCCCGACCACCCCCAGCCCCAAAGAGGCCAGCGGAGCCCGCTGCCGCACCAGAACCCCCGCACAGGTGAACGCCAAGGGCACGGCCAGCACCCATGCCGGCACCCCGCGCTCCAGATGGGACCCGCCCGCGATCAGCACCAGCCCCACCGCGAAGGCGGCCCCCGCCCCCAGCACCACCTGCTTCATGCCCTCATCCCACCACCTCCCGCGGCCCCCTCCCTCCTACGAGGGTCCTCCTGTGGATACACCCTTCGATGTATCCACAGGAGGCGAGTCGTCCACAGCACCGAGAACAGATCCCACCCCGGCGCGACGCCACGACACCCCCGTCCCCCTTCAGAGGCCCGAAACCCAGGTCAACGCCACACCGGCCCACCCTCAACCACCCGGAGAACACCCCGAGCCCGGACCGGCGGCCCCATGATTGCCGATTCTGGTTCGAGGCACTCCTGGAAACCCGCTATGCTTGCTTACGCAGCGAGCGGCCGTAGCTCAATGGATAGAGCATCTGACTACGGATCAGAAGGTTAGGGGTTCGAGTCCTCTCGGCCGCGCACAGCAGAAAGGCCCGCTCCCGGGGAGACCCGGGAGCGGGCCTTTGTCTTTGGCTCCCGCCGCCACCTGAGACCGTGCGCGAAGGCATGCGGTGAGACATCCGGACGGACGGAGACGCTCATGACCGCTCACGACGTGGCCCGCCTGCTGCCCGGGATCCCGAGGCTCCGCGATCTCAGCCGGTCCATGGCGGTGCTGGAGGCCGTCCTGAGCCCCGACTGGTCCAGCCGCTACCACTCCTTCGCCACCGGCTGGAGCCCCGGGGAGGAGATGGCCTCGATGTGCAACGGTTCGGGAGACGAGTACTCCATCGTCTTCTCTCCCGCCGGCGCGTACGTCCGCGGCTTCGCTCACGAGGCCCCGATGAGCCCGTACGGCAACGACGGGCCGTGGCCGGGCGTGCTCGACTCCGTCCCCGAGATCTTCCGCGACTGCGTGCGGGAGCCCGCCTTCTGCGACGAGGACGGCATGCCGGTGGTGACGGCCTGCCTGTGGCGCGCGAGCGATGATCGGCACTGGCGGGTGGGCGAGATCGACCACCCGGACGGCGTGAGCGATCCCGATGGTGCGATGTACCTGTTCGCGCGGCTGATCGACCCGTCACCTGAGGCGTTCCAGCGGTTCGCGGAGGACTTCTACGAGGTGCCTGTCGACCTCGAAGCGGTGCGGCACGTCTACGCCCTCCGCCCGCTGACGCAGGCGGTGGTCACCGCGTTGAACGCCGACCTCTCCATGGAGGATCTCGCCGAGGACCTCACGGCGGCCGGATATCCGTCCGTCGCGGGCTGAGAACCGGGCCGCGGCGCCGTCGTGGCGGCGCCGCGCGGAGCCCGGGGTCGTTACGCGTCCTTCGACGACGCCTGGTCCTGCGCGGCTTCCAGCCAGCGCCGGTACCAGCGGGCGAACCCGAGCCGCTCCCCGTCATCGCCGTACAACGGCCGGAACCCACCGTCGCCGGCGAGGTCGTCGGCCCACATCTGCCCCCGCGCGGGCCCGCTGATCACCAGAGCCTCCCGGTACGCGCACCCCAGGTGACACAGGTACAGCAGCCCCACCCGGTGGCGGCGGTCGTAGACGACGGCGTCGCGCCGTTCCCAGTACGCCTCCTCGGCCGCGTCGAAGGCCTCGGTGGAGTCGAAGTCCTCCTCGTCGGGCGGCTCCGGCAGCCCCTCGGCCGGGTCGAACGCCTCCACGTGAGGAAACGGCCGGCCCAGCGAGTCGAGGTCGGTGAGGTCGGCGCCGTCGCCCTCCCACCGCCACCGCCCGTCCAGGAGGCGAACGGGGAAGAGCCCGTAGGCGGGGCCGGCTCCACCGCGTCCTGCCTGCAGCAGGAAGGAGCGGTACTCGCCGGGCAGCTCCACCCCGAGCTGCGCTTCCAGGCCGGCCAGCTCCTCCGCCTCCAGGGGCGGGTCGAGCTTCCAGCCGTGGCCCGCCGAGCCGAACACCGCTTGGGCGCCGGCCAGGGCGCTCAGGCGTGAGAGCCGTTCTCGAACGTCCAACCAGTCGGTCCGCGTCACGTCCGGCACGATACAGAGATCAGCGCGGGTTGGAGGCGCTGGTCCGTAAGCTGAGGGTGTGTCCCCCGTACTGGTCCTGCTCGACGGCGTCCGCTGGCAGGGTGCGCGTGTGGTCGGCGATCGCGCGCACACCTTGCTGGCCGTGCTCGCGCTGCACGGGCGGGCGGGGGTGAGTGACGAGCGGCTGGTCGAGGAGCTGTGGCCCGAGGAGGCGCCGGCCAACCCGACGAAGGCGCTGCAGGTGGTGGTCTCGCGGACCAGGGCGGCGACCAGCGCCGATGTCGTGGAGCGGATCCCGCGCGGGTACCGGCTCGGGCTGGCGGCCGGCCAGGTGGACGCGTTGCGGCTCGGCCTGCTGGTGGAGGAGGCGCGGGCGGCGCTGGGCGCGGACGACGTGGCGGCGGCGCGGGGCCGTGCGGAGGAGGCCATGGGGCTGGCGGCGGGCGGCCCGGACGGCGCCACGGGGGCGCTGGCCGAGCTGAGGGACGTCGCGGGCGAGTGGGTGGCCGAGGCGCGGCGGGTGGCCGCGATCGCGCGGGGGCGGAGCGGCGCCCATGAGAGCGCGTTGCCGCTGCTGGAGGAGGCCGCCGCCGAGCGGCCGCACGACGAGGAGCTGCTCGCCTGCCTGCTGCGCAGCGAGGCCGCCGTGCGCGGGGCCGCCGCGGCGCTGGAGCGCTACGAGCGCTATCGCGTGGGGGTGGCCGCGCGGCTCGGCGCCGAGCCGGGGCCCGAGCTCGCCCGCGTGTACGCCGAACTGCTCGTCGCCGATCGGCCGGTGCGCCAGGGCATCCTGTTCGACGGCTCCTCGCTGCTCGGCCGCGACGACGACATCCGGTCGGTGCACGCCCTGCTGCAGACCCACCGGGTGGTTTCGGTCATCGGCCCCGGCGGGCTGGGCAAGACGCGGCTGGCGCACGTGGCGGGCAGGAGGGCCGCGCAGCCCGTCGCCCACTTCGTCGAGCTGGTCGGCGTCTCCTCACCGGAGGGCGTGGTGGGCGAGGTGGGCTCGGCGCTGGGCGTACGTGACTCCGTGAGCGGGCGTCACGCGCTGACCGCCGAGCAGCGGGCCGACGTCCGCGCGCGGATCGCCCAGCGGCTCGACCAGACCCCGGCGCTGCTGATCCTGGACAACTGCGAGCACGTGATCGAGGCCGTGGCCGATCTGGTCGGGTTCCTCACCGTGACGACCCGCGACCTGCGGGTGCTCACCACCTCGCGCGCTCCCCTGTCGATCCCCGCCGAGCGCGTCTACCTGCTCGGCGAGCTGCCCGCGGGTGACGCCGTCGAGCTGTTCCGCCAGCGCGCCACGGCCGCCCGCCCCGGCGTGCGGATCGACGACGCGGTGGTCGGTGAGGTCGTCGCCCGCCTCGACGGGCTGCCGCTCGCGATCGAGCTGGCGGCGGCCAAGGTGCGGGTGATGTCGGTGGAGGAGATCGCGCGGCGGCTGGCCGACCGGTTCGCGCTGCTGCGCGGCGGGAACCGCACGGCTCCCGACCGGCACCGGACACTGCAGGCGGTCATCGACTGGTCGTGGAACCTGCTGGACGAGCCCGAGCGGCGGGCGTTGCGGTGGTTGTCGCTGTTCGGCGATGGTTTCACGCTGGAGGCGGCCGAGCACGTGCTCGGCCCGGACGCCCTGCACGTCCTGGACGCGCTGACCGAGCAGTCGATGCTGAGCGTCCGCGAGACGGCGTACGGCCTGCGCTACCGGATGCTGGAGACCGTCAGGGAGTTCGGCCGGATGCGGCTGGAGGAGGCCGGCGAGGAGGGGCCCGCCCGGGAGGCGCAGCGGGCCTGGGCGACGGAGTACGCGCTGCGGCACGCCTCCGTGCTGTTCGGCCCGGCGCAGTTCGAGGCGGCCGACGCGTTGCGCGCGGAGGAGGGCAACCTCGCCGACCTGCTCCGGCAGGCGCTCGGCGAGTCGGATCCGGTCACGACGGTGCAGCTCCTGGCCGGGGTCGGCGCGTTGTGGTCGATCCGCGGCGACCATCTCCGGATCATCGCCCACCGCGAGGCGATCGTCCAGGTGATCAGCGGCTGGTGGCCGCCGCCGCACCTGGTCGAGGTGACCAGGGCCGCCATGCTGATCACGCTGATGAACGTGCTCGTCGCCGCCGACGTCCGCGACGAGCCGCTGCGCGACCTGCTCCGCAGGCTGCCCGCCGGTGAGGCGACGGATGCCCGCATCGCGGCGATGGCCGGGGTGGCGCTCGCCTGCCACACGAACGACGGCGCCGAGATGCACCGCCGGCTGGCGGAGCTGCGCGGCGACGCCGATCCCGACGTGGCGCGGGCGGCGACGCACGCGAGCGTGCACGTCCTGGAGAACGCGGGCGACATGCGCGGGGCGATGGAGGCGGCCGAGCGGACGCTGGCGCTGACCGCGCAGGACGAGGGCCCGTGGTTCCCGGCGATGATGCACGCTGTGCTGGCGCATCTGATCATGCAGCTCGGCGACCGGCGGCAGGCGGTGGAGCACGCCCGCGTCGCCATCCCGGTGCTGAGCCGGCTCGGCGCCGCCGACGACGAGACCCAGCTCCGCGCGCTGCTGCTGACCTCCGCGCTGGCCGACGACGACCTCGGCACCGCGCAGGCCGAGCTGTCCGCGATCGAGCGGATCAACGACAGGCAGGTCGTGCTCGGCGGGGTGGCGATGGTCTCGCTGTGCGCGGCCGAGATCGCGCTCGCCCGCGGTGAGACGGCCACCGCGCTGGAGGAGTACCGCACGGCCGTCCAGCAGGCGCGCGGCCTGCGCCTGCCCGGGGTGCCGATGACGGAGTGCACGCCGTGGACGCTGGTGGCCGAGTCGGCCACCCTGGCGGCGTACGCCTATCACGCCCCGCCGGAGGACGTCCGCTACGGCGCGGAGCTGTTCTCCACCCTCTGCGGCTACGACGTGCTGACCGTGGACGATCCGGCCCTCGACTACCCGCTGTGCGGCGTGATGCTCTTCGCGCTCGGCGCCTGGGGGCTGCTGCGGGGCGCCATGCCCACCGGCGACGCGATCGGGCTGCTGGTGCTGGCCGAACGGTTCGCGTACAACAGCGCCTCGCCGAGCCTGTCGTTCGAGCGGATCGAGCCGTACGCGGAGCGGGCCGCGCCCGGCATGATCGCCGCCAGGCGGGCCGAGTACGGCGACCGGCGCGGCTCCGACCTGCTCGGCGAGGCGCGCGAGCTCGTCGAGCAGGTGCGTCACGGGGGCGGGTCACATGTGCCGCTTGTAGCTGCGCACCGACAGCGGCGCGAAGATCGCGACGACGATCACGGACGCCACCAGCGTCCAGGCCACCGCGCCGCTGACGAGCGCGCCGTTGGCGAGGTCGCGGGCGGCCGTGACCAGGTGTGAGACGGGGTTGATCCGGACGAACGCCGCCAGCCAGCCGGGCAGCGTCTCGACGGGCACGAACGCGTTCGACAGGAACGTCAGCGGAAACAGGATCATCATGGAGATGCCCTGGACGGCCTGGGCGCTGCGGGCGATCGTGCCGACCCAGGTGAAGACCCACGCCAGCGACCACCCGGTGAAGATGGCGAGCAGGATCGCGGCGAGCACGCCGCCGGCCCCGCCGCCCGGGCGGTAGCCCATCACCAGGCCCATGCCGAAGGTCAGCGTGGCCGCGATCAGGTACCGCACCAGGTCGGCCACCATCGGGCCGGCGAGCGGCGCGATCCGGGCGATCGGCAGCGACTTGAACCGGTCGAAGACCCCCTTCTCCATGTCCTCGCGGAGCTGCGTGCCCGTGGCCATGCACGTCGTCAGCACGGTCTGGGCGAGGATGCCGGGGACCATCAGGGGCAGGTAGCTCTGCACGTCGCCCGCGATGGCGCCGCCGAAGACGAAGGCGAACATCGCGGTAAACAGGATGGGCTGGAACGCCACGTCGAAGAACTGCTCCGGGTTCCTGCGCATCTTCTTCAGCGCCCGCCACGCCATGGTCAGCGTCTGGCCGACCGTCTCCCCCATGGAGACGCGGCGCCGGGCGGCGGCCACGCGGTCGGCGGCCTGGACCGCCTCGCGGGCGGGTGCGATCGTGGTGGTCATCGGCTCTCCTCCGTACCGCTTTCGCCGTCACCGCCGGTCCCATGACCGGTGAGGGCCAGGAACACCTCGTCCAGGCTGGGCTTGGCCACGCTCACCGAGGTGATCGACACCCCGGCGGTGCGCAGCGCGATCAGCACGTCCGCGGCCAGGTCGGCCTGGTCGAGCGCGACGTTGAGCCGGCCCTGCTCCGGGCTGAGCACCGGCTCGGAGCCGAGCACGCGGCGCACGACGTCCACGGCGGCGGGCACCTCGCCGGGCTCGGCGAGCAGCAGTTGGAGGGTCGAGTCGCCGACCGCGCTCTTCAGCTCGTCGGGGGTGCCCTCGGCGACCTTGCGGCCGTGGTCGATGACGGCGACGCGGTCGGCGAGCTGGTCGGCCTCGTCCAGGTACTGCGTGGTCAGCAGCACCGTGCAGCCGTCGGCGACCAGGCCGCGGATGGTGTCCCACATCTGGCCGCGGGTGCGCGGGTCGAGCCCGGTGGTGGGCTCGTCCAGGAAGATCAGCGGTGGCCTGCTGATCAGGCTGGCCGCCAGGTCGAGTCGCCGGCGCATGCCGCCGGAGAACTGCGCGATGGGTTTGTCGGCGGCCTGCTCCAGGCCGAACTGGCCCAGCAGGTCGATGGCGATGCGCCGGGCGCGCGGCGCGGCGATGCCCTGGAGGCGGCTGAAGAGCCAGAGGTTCTCGCGGGCGGTCAGGTTCTCGTCGACCGAGGCGTACTGTCCGGTGACGCCGACGAGCTGGCGGATCACGTGCGGGTTGCCGGCCACGTCCACGCCGAAGATCTCGGCGCGGCCCGCGTCGATCGTCAGCAGGGTGGCCAGCATCCGTAGCGTGGTGGTCTTTCCCGCGCCGTTCGGGCCGAGGACGCCGAAGATCTCACCGGGGCGTACGCGCAGGTCGATCCCGTCGACGGCCCGATGCCCGCCGAACGACTTCGCCAGCCCTTCCGTACGTACGGCCAGATCGCCGCCCCCGGCACGTCCGAGTTCTGCGATGTTCATGGCTCCACTGTCGGCGGCGGCGGTTTCACGGCACCCTCACGTGGTTTCACCCGCTCTCATGACCGATAAGGTCAGAACGCTCAAACTGATCAAAAAGGCCGAAACAGACCACCCGAGAGGCCGGTTCGCACGACAGGAGAGACGATGATGTACCCCCCGTCCGGCTCCGGGCCGGGGATTCATCCCCCTCAGCCGCCCCCGTACGCGCCCTGGCCGCAGCCGCCGCCGGCCCGCCCGCCCCGCAGACCGTGGCGGATCGCCGTGGGGCTGCTCCTCGCGGGCTTCGGCCTGCTGCCCCTGCTGGGCGGCGGCGCGCTCATCGCGAAGGCGTACTCCAACAGCCGGCAGACCATCCACAACCCCGAGTACGCCAGGCAGCTGTGGCGCAACGTGCCCGTCGAGACGCTGTTCCCCCCGCGGCTCGGCCGGGAGCACCCCGACAAGACCTACCGCGACCCGAACGACGAGCGCGGCTGGACCAGGGCCGCCGTCTCCTCCGGCACCTCCTGCCGGCAGGCGCTCTCCGGCGAGCTGGCGCGGGCCGCCGTCAAGGGCGGCTGCGTCGCGGCCCTGCGCGCCACCTACCTGGACGACACCGGAGGAACCGCCGCCACCGTGGCCCTGATCGCCTTCCGCGACAACGAGTACGCCCGCCAGGAGCTGCAGGACGTCATGAGCGAGGCCGACGAGAAGCCGGATCACGTGGTACGCGCCCTCGCCGCGCCCGGCACCCGGTGGAAGGACGCCGCGCGGGCCGGGAACGGCGGCTGGAGCATCGGGAACACGCCCATGTACGTGGCGGTGACCGCCGGCCCCGCGGACGGCCGCAGGGCGGGAAGGCTGCCACAGCCATGGGGCAAGCGGGCCCATCCCCAGAAGGAGGACCGCGAGGCGTGGGCGCACACCGCGCAGGGGCTGGCGCAGAGCATCTCCACCCGCGTGCAGGCCGAGGCCAGGAAGGTGGGACCGTGATCCGCAGGCTGGTCAGCCCGGCCGTGCTGGTCACCGTGCTGGTCGCCGGGCTGATCCCGGCCGGCGCCGGTCCGGCCGCGGCGGAGGCGCCGCGAGGCTGGGAGCAGCAGGTCATGAAGGTGCCCGCCGCGCACCGGCTCGGGCAGGGCAAGGGCATCACAGTGGCGGTCCTGGACTCCGGGGTCATGCGCGACCATCCGGAGTTGCGCGGGCGGGTGACCGCCGGCCCCGACTTCATCGGCGGGGGCGCCGAGCCGGGCAGGCCGTACTGGGGCGAGCACGGCACCGCCATGGCCTCCAGCGTGCTGCGGGTCGCACCGCAGGCCGAGGTGCTGGACGTGCGGGTGTTGTGGGACGAGGAGGACCCCGCGCGCAAGCGTGCCGAGCAGGCCGCCGAGTCGGGCGGCCCCGCCGACGAACAGAGCGTCAAGGCGGCCGGCGCGCTGGCCGAGGGCATCAGGTACGCCGCCGACAAGGGCGCCCAGGTGATCTCCATGTCCCTCGGCAGCGACGAGTGGAGCCTCGGCAGCGACTACGACGAGCTCACCGCCTCGGCCGTCGACTACGCCCTCGGCAAGGGGGTCGTCCTGCTGGCCAGCGCCGGCAACGGCGGATCGACCGACCCGCTGGAGGTGGACGCGAACAACACCGTCGCCTACCCGGCCGCGTACCCGGGGGTGATCGCGGTGGCGGCCATGGGGCCCGGCGGTGCGCGCGCCGAGTTCTCGCAGGTGCACACGTACAACCAGATCGCCGCGCCCGGCGTGGACATCTACGCCGCCGACAACGGCGGCGGCTACCGGATGGGGAACGGCACCTCGCCCGCCTGCGCGCTCGCGGCGGGCACCGTGGCGCTCATGTTGTCCCGCAACCCCGGCCTGACGCCCCGGCAGGTGCGCGACATCCTGCTGCGGACGGCGCAGAAACCGGCGGGCGGCTACAACGTGTTCGTCGGCTTCGGGCTGATCGACGCGGCAGCGGCGGTGCGGGCCGCGGGGGCCGCCGGGAAGAGCGAGATCGAGGCGGCGCCGTACAAGGGGGACGAGTACTTCGGTGACGGGCCGGTCGCCCCGCCGACGACCAACCCGCCGATCGACATGTCCTACGTCGCCGTGGGCGGCGCGGCCGCCGGGGTGGGGCTGCTGTTCCTGCTGGGCGCGGCGCTGCTCATGCGCAGGCCACGCGCCCGTCGCGTGCCTGGACCTCCCATGAGCGGCCCTCCGATGGGCGGGCCTTCGATGGGCGGGCCTTCGATGGGCGGGCGCTGACATCAGGCGTCGGGCGCGTTGCGTTCCCACCACAGGAAACCATCCCGACGTCGACGTGGCGGAGGCAGCGCAGGCGCCTCGACTTCGACTTCGACCCTCCGGTGCTATGACATCGCTGCCACACGCGCCTGGTCCTGCAGGAGGTCCATCACCGTCTCCACGTCGTTGGCGCTGACCGTCTGATGCAACCCCTTGAGGATGTCTGCGTCGTCGAGCCGGACCCCGCGCCTGGTCGCGTAGAGGACCCCCTCGTCGCTGAAGAAGAACGACCAGTCGGGGAACGCGGT
Source organism: Nonomuraea thailandensis (assembly GCF_024172165.1). Classification (GTDB taxonomy): domain Bacteria; phylum Actinomycetota; class Actinomycetes; order Streptosporangiales; family Streptosporangiaceae; genus Nonomuraea; species Nonomuraea thailandensis. Next base: position 10,023,526 of record NZ_JAMZEB010000002.1, read on the forward strand.
GCGAAGTGCTTCTACGTCGTGACCCACTGTAGTCATGCGGTCACTCTAACGAGCGCCCTGCGGCCGGTCCAGCCCCCGTTGTCGTGCGAAAGCGGGCACTCAAGGACTACCTGGGAACGATGCCACGCCGCATGTGATTACGAAGAGTGGCCGCTCATCGGCGGAAACTTTCGCGTCGGTATAACCACCTACCAAAGCTAACTATATGCATTAATCTAGCGACCGTGAGTAACGGATACCTCACGCGGGTCCTGCATCGCATCGGCCGTCGCGGCGCCTCGCTGGCCTTCGTGGGCCTGCTCTGCTTAGCCATCGCCGCCTCCTTGGCGTTCCCTCCTGCCGGGCAGGCGGCGACCCCGAGCTACGCGGTGCTCGCCGCCATCGCCCCGCTCGACGCCTGGGCCCTGGCCTGGGCCGCCACGGGCGCGTTGTGCCTGGTGCAGATGTTCCTGCGCTCGGACCGGGTCGCCTTCGCCGCCGCCACGGCGCTGCTCCTGCTGTACGGCCTGGTGTACCTGATCTCGACCTTCACCGGCGACAACCCGCGCGGCTGGGTGGGGGCGGCGGTCTGGCTGGCGTTCGGCGGCTGGATCGCGCTGATCGCGACCTGGCCCGAGGCCGTCACGGCGGACCGCGCGACGGGCGGGGCGGCGGTCGTCGTCGCCGACGCCGACGGGCTCATCCAGTCGTGGAACCCGCAGGCCGCCAAGTTGTTCGGGTGGAGCACCGAGGAGGCGGTGGGCCGGCCGCTGACCATCCTCATGCCGCCGCGTCTGCGCGACCAGCACGTCGAGGGCCTGGCCAGGGTGCGCGTCACCGGCGTGTCCGAGCTGGCAGGCCACATCATCCCGCTGGTCGGGCTGCGGCGCGACGGCAGCGAGTTTCCCATCGCGCTGACCGTCAACGCCTGGCACGGCGACGACGGCATCGCCTACACCGGAGTGATCAGGCCCATGCGAGGCGGCGATGCTGACTGACATCCTCATCCAGGTGGCCATCGGCGCGGTCCCGCTCGGGGTGGCCTACCTCGCCTTCCGCTCGGCCACCGACGCCAACCGGAAGACCCACCAGACCGCGCTGCTCCAGGTCGAACGGCAGGCGGAGCTGGAGCGTTCGAAGGTGGACGCCGAGGCGTTCCTGCGGGCCAAGACGATCTACGAGGACGCGCTGGACCAGTTGGAGAAACAGCTCACCCGCATGCAGAGCCAGGCCACTCAGGTGAGCACCGACCTGGCCGAGGAGCAGACCGCCTCCACGGCGATGCGCGACCAGATCCGCCGCCTGCAGGCGCAGATCAGGGCGCTGGACCGTACGGTGGTCACGCTGCGCACCCAGCTCCTGACGGCGGGCCTGTCACCCGCGCCGGCCTCCGAGACCACCGGCCCGTACCAGCTCCGGCATCCGCAGCAGGAGTGACCGGGGGTGGACAGCCGCCCTGCCCGTCTGTCACCATCGGTCGCATGATCATGCGAAGGGAGGGCGCCACCGCCCTAGATCGGTGAGCGCTCACGTGCAGCGGGAAGCTGCCGAGATCCGCGAGCGATGGCTGGGCCAAGCGCTTTCGACGCTGCCCGCCGACCGTCCGGCCGCAGAGGCCGCAATCTCCGCCCTGTACCACCTGATCGGGCTGCCGCCGCCCCGCTTCCACTGGGTCGCCTCGCCGCTCATCGCGCTGGCGACCGTGCCACCGGGGCTGGGCCCTGCGCAGAGCCTGGAACGGGTGGCCGAATGGCCGCTGCCGCCCCGGCTCGTCGCGCTCAAGAACGAGCTGCGCCGCGGCATCGACGCCAAGGTGCGAGGGCTGCAACAGCCGCTCGAACAGGTCATCAGGCGTACGGTGCAGGCTCCGCTGCTCAACAGCGGCGGGGACTGCCTGCTCCGGCCGCTCTCACACGCCCACACCGGGGAGTTCGCCTGGACCAACCGCTGGCACGAAAGCCAGCTCGTCGCCTGGATCGCCCACTACGACGCGCTGCGCCGGATCGCGGGGGTGGTGTTCACCGCCGAGCAGCTCCGGCAGTGGGGGCTGTGGGCGACGGTGGCCTCCTCGTGTCACTGGTGGTGGCCGGCCGAGCACGTGTGCGTCGTGTCGGAGCGGCCCGTCGCCCTGCACACGGAGGTGTGGAAGGACGACGGCCAGGTGCGGCTGCACCACGCGGACGGCCCCGCCGTGCGCTACGCCGACGGCTGGTCCCTGCACTCCTGGCACGGCACCCGCGTGCCGGCCTGGGTGATCACCGACCCGACCGCCGAGCGCATCGCGGCCGAGACCAACGTCGAGGTCAGGCGGTGCGCCATCGAGCGCCTCGGCTGGCCCGAATACGTCGAGCAGGCCGGGCTGAGGCTGGTCGGCACGGCGCCCGACCCCGGCAACCCGGGCTCCGAGCTGCGGCTCTACGACATGCGGCGGGAGACGAAGGTGCTCGTCGCGGTGAACGGCTCCGTCGAGCGCGACGGCCGGCGCCGGCGGTACGGCCTGACCGTGCCGGGCCACTTCACCGATCCGCTCGCCGCCGCCGGCTGGACGTACGGGCTGTCCGCCGAGCAGTACTCCCGACTCCTGCGCAGAACCTGAAGGTGATTCCCATGACCATGACCCTTGCCGAGCTCACCTCCCGGACCGGGCTCACCGTGCTCGACCACCTCGAACAGTCCGTACGGATCCCCGTGCTCGACGGTCTCCAGGCCCAGGGCGACCTGATCGTCATCCCGCTGTCCGAAGCCGACGTCACCGTGTGGGGCGACGCCAGGTGGCGGCCCGTGCCCGCCGAGGGCGTGGAGCTGCTGCGCGGCGCGGCCGGCGGCAACCCGCACACGCTCGTCGCCGAGCCGGGCACCTGCCGCTGGACCACGCACGTCCGGGACGGGCAGGGGCTGGCGATCGGCATGTTCGACGCCACCGCCCCCGTCTACCTGCTGCATCCCGAACACGGGGGCTCGGGATGCGCACCCGGCACGTACGTGGTGCGGCGCCAGCGCGAGTACGAGACGAGCACCCGCTCCCGGCTGGTGGCGGACTAGCGACGGCGCACGCCGATCAGCGGGCGCCGCTCACTGCTGGTCGCCGATCCACACGTCGGCGAGCAGTTCCGCCGAGCGCATCCAGGCCTTCCTGTCGGGCGCCGAGAACGCCACGATCAGCTCGTCGGCCCGGGCGTGCTCGGCGAACCGCTCCACGTACGCCTTGACCTCGGGGGGGTTCCCGACCGCCGAGTACTTGGCCATCTGCACGAGCTGCTGCCCGGCCGGGGAGTCGAGGATCATGTCGGCCTCCTCGGTCGTGAACGTGCGCCCCCGCCCGAGGAACTTGCTCACCCTGAGCCGCTTGGAGGCCAGGAACTGCTCCTCGGCCTCCTCGGTGGTCTCGGCCGCGATCACGTTCAGGGCGGCGATCACGTACGGCTCGGCGAGCTGCGCCGACGGCTTGAACTCCTGCCGGTAGACGGCGACGGCCTCCTCCAGCGCGGCGGGCGCGAAGTGCGAGGCGAACGCGTACGGCAGGCCGAGCATGGCGGCGAGCTGGGCGCCGAACAGCGAGGAGCCGAGGATGTAGAGCGGCACGTCCGTGCCCTTGCCCGGGGTGGCGTGCACGCCCGGGATGCGGGTCTCGCCCGTCAGGTAACCCTGGAGCTCCAGCACGTCCTGCGGGAAGGAGTCGGCGGAGGCGGGGCTGCGGCGCAGCGCCCGCATCGTCTGCTGGTCGCTGCCGGGCGCGCGGCCGAGCCCGAGGTCGATGCGCCCCGGGTGCAGCGTCTCCAGCGTGCCGAACTGCTCGGCGATGGTCAGCGGCGAGTGGTTCGGCAGCATGACGCCGCCCGCTCCCAGGCGGATCGTCCGGGTGTGGGCGGCGACGTGGGCGATGAGCACGCTGGTGGCCGAGGAGGCGATGCTGTCCATGTTGTGGTGCTCGGCGTACCAGACGCGCCGGTATCCGAGCTCCTCGGCTCGCTGGGCCAGGGCGACGCTGGCGGCGAAGCTGTCCGCCGCGGTCTCGCCCTCGCCTATGTGCGCCAGATCCAGGATGGACAGCGGCAGAGCCATGAGTACGCGCCTTTCGCAGAGCGGTTGACCTGGCAGTGGACAACAGCCGCGAAAGGCGCGTTATTTCATGAGGAGGTGCACGTCACCGTGGCGGGGGTGCCGCCCTGCCCGTTGACGAGGAAGCCGAACGTGGTGCTCGCGCCGGCGGCCAGCGTGCCGTTCCAGTTGAGGTTCGTGACGCTGACGGCGCCGCTGGTGCCGGTCAGGGTGCCGTTCCAGAGCTGCGAGATCGTCTGGCCGTTCGGCAGCGTCCAGCCGACCCGCCAGCCGCTCGTCTGCGCCGAGCCGGTGTTCTTCACGGTGACCTCGCCCTGGAAGCCACCCGACCACTGGCTCGCCACCTTGTACGTGGCGGTGCAGCCACCCGGCCCCGTGGTGGGCGTCACGGTGGGGGTGACGGTCGGGGTGACGGTGGGCGTGGAGGTGCCGCCCGCCGCGACGGCCAGGTCGTACGCGCGCTGCGGCACGAACTGCCCGGCCCCGGCGATGCAGCCGTCCGCCTCGCCCGGAGGCTTGACCCACAGGTAGGCGTCGATGGCCGCGTCGCCCGTCTCCGTGGTGCTCCAGATGCCCGTGGCGCGGCCCGCCGGGTCGCACCACTCGCTGCCGGACGGGCCGTTGCCGTTGCGGCTGGTGTCGATGACCGCCTTCAGCCTGGACACGCCGGTCGCCGCGATGATGTTCTTCGCGTACGAGACGAGCCCCGGTGTGGCGCGGTAGTTCGAGGTGTTGACCGCGAGGCCGTCGGCGCTGTTGGCCACGTCCGCGCCGACCAGCCTGGAGGCGGCCTCGGAGGCGGACAGCCAGCCGTCGTGGCCGATGTCGAAGTACACCTTGGCCTGCGAGGACGCCTGCTTGAACCGCTTGCCCGCGTAGGCCATGGACGCCTTCACCTGGGCCTGCTCCGAGGCGTTCATGCAGTTGGTCATGATGGCCAGGGCGTCGGGTTCGAGGACGATGGAGGCGGGGCGGCCCGCCAGGCCGGCCGCGATCTCGTCGATCCAGGCGCGGTAGGCCGTGTGGTCGGGGGCGCCGCCCGCGCTGGGGCCGCCGCAGTCGCGGTTCGGCATCGCGTACACGGCCATGATCGGGATCTTGCCCGCGGCCGCGGCGGCGCCGACGTACGCGTCCACCTGGCTGCGCACGGTCGAGGGGTTGTACGTGGCGAACCAGCGCCCCTGCGGCACGGCGGCGACGCGGTCCCTGATCACCGGGGTGCGGCTGTCGTTCGGGTTGGCGGCCACCCACTTGGCGGCGTTGGTCTGCGGATCCACGTAGAAAGCGGAGTCGGCGGCCTGCGCGCTGGGGGTTGCCATGACCACCGCTCCCGCCGCGGCCATGGCGGCCGCCGTGACGAGCGCCGCCCACATGGGCCTTCTGCGAGACATGTAGATAACTCCGTCCGTCGGGTGGGAGCGCTCCCACGGGCATCTGGATGCTAGATAGCGCTCCCGGGCCGGACAAAGACATCGGATCGATCTCCAAGCCGCCATCGCAGGTCAGGGCCGCGATGAGCGGTGAAACTTTCAACCGGCCAGGCACGCCTCGAAGACGGCGGTCAGCCGGTCGACGTCGGCCGGCGTGGGCTCCTCGGGGCCGACGCGGCGGCGCATCGCCCCGATGCCCAGCACGACCGAGACGGCCATGCGGGCGCGCGCGTGCGCGTCAGGGCCGGAGAGCGTGGCCTCCAGCGGGCTGAGCACCGCCGTGATCAGGCGCTCCCTGGCCGCCGTGCGCACCTCCGGATGGTAGGCCGAACGTTCGAGCGTGCGCAGGATCGGGCTCTCCGGGGGATGCCGCATGCGCTGGGCCGCGTACTCGGCCAGCCGCCGCGCCAGCTCCTCCGGCCGGCCCGTGAACAGCTCGCCGAAGGTCGGCTCGCCCTGCAGGACGGCGGCGAACAAGCCGGCCTTCGACCCGAAGTAGCGGCCCACCAGGGCGATGTTGGCCTCGGCCGCCGCCGCGATCATGCGGACGGTCACCTGCTCGTAGCCCTGCTCGCCGAACAGGGTGCGAGCCGCTTGCAGGATGCGCTCCCGGGTGGCCTCACGGTCGCGCGGCCTGGCCTCAGTCACCTGCCGGTTCATGCCCGCACTCTACTGAACGCACACCCCACTTACCGCGCGGCTAGTAAACATGCGTATACTCAACTCGGATAAAACTGTAAGAAGGGGATGTTGTGTCTTGGTAGCCCAGGCGCAGGCCGCGTCCCCCACGAAGCAGCGGACCTACACGCACCGCGAAATCCTCGAGGTCATGTCCGGGCTCATGCTCGCGATGCTCACGTCGATGATCTCGACTTCCGTGGTGGGCACCGCGCTGCCGACGATCGTGGGGGAGCTAGGCGGTCAGGACCAGTACTCATGGGTCGCGAGCGCGACCATGCTGACGATGACGGTCTCCACACCGCTGTGGGGCAAGCTGTCCGACCTCTTCGGGCGCAAGCTGCTCTTCCAGACCGCTCTGGCGTTGTTCGTCGCGGCGTCGCTCGTGGCGGGCCTGTCGCAGAACATGGGGCAGCTCATCGCGGCGCGTGCCGTACAGGGCCTGGGCGTGGGTGGCTTGTCGGCGCTGAGCCAGGTGATCCTCGGGGACATCGTCTCCCCCCGCGAGCGTGGCCGCTACTCCGGCTACATGGGGGCCGTCTTCGGCATCTCCACGGTCGCGGGGCCGTTGCTGGGCGGGTTCATCGTGGACGCCGACTGGCTGGGCTGGCGCTGGTGCTTCTACGTGGTGGTGCCGTTCGCGCTGGTGTCCTTCTTCGTGATCCAGAAGGTGCTGAAGCTGCCGAGGGTCAGGCGCAGCACCTCGATCGACATCTGGGGCGCCACGACGATCACGGCCAGCGCGAGCGCGCTGATGCTGCTGCTCACGCTGGGCGGCAACGAGTTCGAGTGGAACTCGGGCTGGACGTACTTCCTGGGCGCGGTCGCCCTGCTCATGCTGGCCCTGGCGGTGCTGTCGGAGCGGACCGCGCGCAACCCGATCCTGCCGCCGCGCCTGTTCCGCAACCCGACGTTCGTGCTGACCAGCCTCGCCTCGCTGTTCGTCGGCATGGCCATGTTCGGCGCGATGATCTACCTGCCGCAGTACCTGCAGATCGTCAAGGGCCTCAGCCCGACGAACTCCGGCCTGATGACGCTGCCCATGGTCGTCGCCCTGTTCCTGGCCGGCGTGATCTCCGGCAAGATCGTCACCCAGACCGGCAAGTGGAAGATCTTCCCGGTCGCGGGCCTGCTCATCGTGGCCATCGGGCTGTTCCTGCTGTCCCGGCTGCACGTGGACTCCAGCGAGTGGCTGATCGGCTTCGACGTGGCGGTGCTGGGCGTCGGGCTCGGCCTGTCGATGCAGATGCTCATCCTGGCCGCGCAGAACGGCTCCGAGCTGCGGGACATGGCCTCGACCACGTCCGGCGTGTCGTTCTTCAGGTCGCTCGGCGGCGCGGTGGGCGTGGCCGCGTTCGGCGCCATCCTGACGAGCCGGCTCAAGGACGAGATCGCCGAGATGGTCAAGGCGGCGGGCATCAACCTGCCCGGCGGCTCCGAGGTCAAGCTCGGCAGCCCCAGCGCCATCCAGATGCTCCCGACGCCGATCAAGAACATCGTGCTGGAGGCGTTCACCAGGGGCCTGGAGACCGTGTTCCTGGTGGGCGTGCCCATCGCGTTGCTCGGCTTCCTGGCCACGCTCTTCCTCAAGGAGCTGCCGCTGCGCGGGGCGAGCACCCCCGCCGCCCCCGAGCCCAAGCCGCTCAACAAGGACGACCTGGTCCTGGCCGGGCTGCTGCTGGAGCTCATCGCCCAGCGCATCGAGCGGGCGAACGGCGAAGGCTCCGCGTTGCTCACCGCCGTCGCCAAGATGGCGCCGCCTGACGACCGCTCGGAGCGCGAGCGGGCGAGATCGGTCGTGCACGACGTGCTGCGGCCCACCTCGCGCGCTCTGATCGCGCAGGCCACGCCCCCACAGAAAGACCTCGTAACAGGAGGAATCTCGCAATGATTCGCAAGTTCGTGGGCGCCGTCGCGGCAGCCCTGGCCGTGCTGGCCGGGCTGTGGCTGATGATCGCACCCTTCGCCCTCGGCACCCAGCCCGAGGGCGCCGACTGGACGAACGCCACCCAGTCCGAGTTCTTCGCCGGCCTCGGGGTGGCCGTCGTGGGCCTCGTGGGCGCGATTGCCTTCGTGCTGGCCATCTACGAGGACCTCGTCGTACGCGGCCTGGTCGTGCCGAAGCCGCGGCGGCCCGAGCCGGAGCCCGAGCCCGTGCCGGTGGCCGCCGCGCCGCAGGCCTCGTCGGCCGAGCTGGCCACCCTGCTCGCGCCGCTGGTCGAGGCGCTGCGCGAGGACCTGAACCACAGCACCCGCACGGGCGAGCACCGCCAGAACGGCAAGGCTCCCCTGGTCGGAGCGGAGGAGAACCGATGAAGGCCAAGCTGGGCGTAGCCGCCCTGGTCGTGCTGTTCCTGGCCGGCCTGTGGCTGGTCGCGGCCCCGTTCGCGGTCGGCTACCAGCCGCGCGGCGCCGAGTACGCGGAGGCGACGATCAACGACCTGTGGGTCGGCGGCGGGATCGCCGCGCTCTCGTTCGCCGCCCTCGTGGTCTACGCGGCCGACGCCCTGCGCGAACTGGCCCGCCGCGGCAAGCACGCCGACTCCTGACGCGAGTCATGCCGTGTCCGGCAATGGCATCGACCCGCAGTGGGAGCCCGTCGCCGGCCGGCTCCCCGCAGGGCGGTTCGAGATCGGCAAGGACGGCGCCGGCCTGCTCGTCGTGGGCTTCGACGGCTCGGGCCCGAGCCGCAACGCGCTGGCGTACGCGGCCGGGCTCGCCCGGCGGGACGACGCGGCGCTGCTCATCGCGTTCGTGGAGTCGCTGAACACCGCCTCCCTCTGGTTCTTCGCCGGGTCGCCGATCATCCCCGACTCGGGGGCGGACCTGGCCGAGGAGCTGCGTGACGAACTGCGCGGCGCCGGGGTGCGCTGGCGGTTCGTCAGCCTGCGCGGCGATCCGGCCAGGGCGCTGGAGACGCTGGCCAGCACGCACATGGCCGACGGCATCGTCGTGGGCCGCTCCCGATCGCCCTGGCGCGGGTCGGTGGCGGCCCATCTGGCGAAACGGGCGCACCGCACGGTCCTCGTCGTCCCCTGACCCCGGCGCCGCACGGTCCTCGTCGTCCCCTGACCCCGGCGCCGCACGGTCCCGGCGGCGCCGTGCGCCACGCGGGCCGCACTCATGGCGTCGATAGCCCGTTGACCTGGCCAGACGTCGCATATGGTGGCTAGATGAGACGTGCTGCCGCCTTGGCGCTCGTGGTGCTCGGGACCGTTTCGTGCGGCGCGGGACAGCCGGCCTCGGTGCCGGCCCCCGCGACCTCGGCCCCCGGGCAAGAAGCGCCGCAATCACCCACGCCCGCACCCGCGACGCCCACGTCCACGGGGCCTCCCGAGTTCACCTCGAAGGTCTCGCGGGTCTCCCGCGACCGGCTTCCCTACTCCTGGCGCCCCGGCTGCCCCGTCCACTACAGGGACCTGCGGCTGGTGACGCTGACGTACTGGGGCTTCGACGACAAGCCGCACACCGGCGAGCTGGTGGTGCGCGACACGGTCACCGACGACATCGAGACGGTCTTCGAGAAGCTGTACGACTGGCGCTGGCCGATCGAGCAGATGAAGCTGGTGGACGCGTTCGAGGCGGACGACTTCGACTCGATCGACGCCAACAACACCTCGGCCTTCAACTGCCGCCGGGCGACCGGGTCGAGCAACTGGTCAAATCACGCATACGGGGAAGCAATAGACATCAATCCCCAGCAGAACCCATATGTCACCGCGAGCGGCGGCACAGCACACCAGAATGCCAAGAAGTTCACCGAGCGCCCAATTAAGGGTAAAGGTGTGATTAATCCGGGCGACAAGGTCGTCAAGGCCTTCGCCGCCGTGGGCTGGGAGTGGGGCGGGTACTGGTCGGGAGCCAAGGACTACCAGCATTTCTCCAAGGGCGGAGGCTGAGAGAATTGGCCCATGACGGCTAGGGACGGCGACGGCTGGACGGAGTGCGCCCAGGGCCACAGGCACTGGGGGGTGCACGGCGCCTCGGGGCTGCTCGTCGTCCATCACGACGACGCCGGGGTGCCGTACGTGCTGATGCAGAAGCGCTCCTGGTGGAGCCACCACGGCGGCACCTGGGGGCTGCCCGGCGGAGCCCGCGACAGCCACGAGGACGCGGTCGCCAGCGCTCTGCGCGAGGCCCACGAGGAGGCGGCGCTGGCCGGTGACGGCCTGCGGGTGCAGGGCGTCTACCTCGACGACCACGGCGGGTGGGCGTTCGAGACGGTGATCGCCGAGTCGGCCGAGCTGCTGGCCGCGGCGCCGGCCAACCGCGAGAGCACCGAGCTGCGCTGGCTGGCGTTGCCCGAGATCCCCGCGCGCAGGCTGCATCCCGGCTTCGCCGCGACGTGGAGCGACATCCAGGAGGCGATCAGGCCGGAGACGATCGTGCTGGACGTGGCCAACATCGTCGGCGCGCGGGCCGAGCGCGGCTGGTGGAACGACCGGCTGGGGGCGGCGACCCGGCTGCTGCGCGAGGTCTCGGTGCTGCGGCTGGCGCATCCCGTGCTGGCGCAGTGGTACCCGAGGATGGTGGCGGTCGTGGAGGGCGCCGCCAGGAGCGCGCCGGCCGTCGAGGGCGTCCAGGTGGTCGCGGCCACCGGCAGCGGCGACGACGCCATCGTGGACATCGTGCGCCAGGCCAAGCCGTGGGAGCGGGTGCTCGTCGTCACGGCCGACCGAGGGCTGAAGGAACGGGTGAGCCTGCTGGGTGCCGAGACCGTGGGCCCGAAGTGGCTGCTGTCGCAGCTCGGCGTCTAGAGCTCGACGGGGACCACGCGGTCGAAGGCGGCCTTGAGGCCTGTCACGTCGAGCACGCGCTGCAACACCCCGTGGACGTTCACGATGCCTAAGGAGCCGGCGTGCGCGGAGACCCTGCGCTGGTGCTCCACCAGCACCCACAGGCCGCTTGAGTCACAGAAGTCCAGCTGCTCGGCGTCGATCACGACCTGCACCCGGCCCTCGGCGAACAGCTGCACCAACGCGTCCTTCAGCAGCGGCGCCGTCAGTTTGTCGAGGTCGCCGGTGAGGCGCACGAGCGCGTCGCGCTCGTCACGCTGCACCTCGACGCTGAGATCCGCCACCTCCTGAACGTACACCCCTGTCACCACAGCCGCTATCGTGGTTTCCGCACAGGAGGGTTCGCATAGTGGACGAGTGCAGCCGCCTTGAAAGCGGCCAGGTCAGCGATGGCCTCGTGGGTTCGAATCCCACACCCTCCGCCAGCCGTTCCCCACGCTCCTGACGTGCGCCGCCGGCAGGAGCGCCCGGGGGTCAGTCCCTGACGCCCGCGAAGCCGTCGCCCACGCAGGCGGCGAGCTGCAGGTACGCCTCCCTCGTCGGCTCCTGGAGCCGGTCGAGGTCGATCTCCGCACCCTCCTCCAGATGCGGGTCGTACGGCACCCTGATCACCGCGCGGCACCGGGCGGCGAAGTGGGCCTCCAGCTTCTTGATGTCCACCGCCGACTTCGACCGGGGCCTGACGCTGCACAGCACCACGGTCGCGTTCTTGACCAGGTCGGCGTAGTGGTGCGCCTCCAGCCAGTCGAGCGTCGCGGAGGCCGCCCTGGCGCCGTCCACGGACGGGGAGCTGACCAGCACGATCTGGTCGGCCAGGCCGAGCACGCCGCCCATGGCCGAGTGCAGCAGGCCGGTGCCGCAGTCGGTGATGCAGATCGAGTAGAAGTTCTCCAGCACCTGGGAGACGGCCTGGTAGTCGGCGCCGCTGAACGCCTCGGAGACCGACGGATCGCGGTCGGAGGCCAGCACCTCCAGCCGCGAGGGCGCCTGCGAGGTGAACGCCCTGATGTCGACGTACCGCTTGACCTGGTCACGCTCGTTGAGCAGGTCGCGCACGGTGGCCGAGGTCTCCAGGACGAGCTTGTCGGACAGCGTTCCCCTGTCGGGGTTGGCGTCCACGGCGATGACGCGGTCGCCGCGCATCGCCGCCAGGGTGGCGCCGAGGCCGACCGTGGTCGTCGTCTTGCCCACCCCGCCCTTCAGGCTGAGCACGGCCACGCGGTGGTGACCGGCCGTGACCGGAGTGCGGGCCCTCGTGACGAGCTCGCGGCGGCGGCGCACCTCCGGTGACTCGCCCGGCTTGATCCAGCCTCCGGACGCCCGGTAGACCAGGCGGCGCCAGCCCTTGGAGGGGGCGTTACGCCGTCCGCGAAGCAGGGACTCCGGGTCGAGGCTCTCGGCGGTCGGGCGGCCGGTGACCGGCGGCCTGGGCGAGGCGGTGAACACCGGGGTCGGGGCCGGGCGGCGGCGCGGCGGCGGCGGGATCTCGCGCTCGGCGGGACGCCACTCGTGCTGCTCGGTCCACTGGGGCCGCTGCTCCGGCTGCCGGGCGTGCTCCGGCTGGTGAGCGGGCTCAGGCTGGTGGAGGTGCTCGGACGGCTGGTCGCTCCAGGCGGGCCGGTCGGCGGGCTCGTCACTCCACTCGGGGCGATCGGCCGGCCGCTCGCTCCAGTCGGAGCGTTCCGACGGCCGCTCGCTCCAGTGGGAACGGTCCGGCTGCTGCTCCGACCAGGTGAGGCGCTGCTCCTGGAGGCGGGCCTCGGGCTCGTTCCACTGCGGGAGGTCGCCGCGCGGCCGCGTCTGCGACGACTCGGCCCACTCCGGGAGATCGGCGCGCGGCGGCTCCGCCCCGGCGGGCTCGTCAGCCTGCTCCTCCCAGGCCGGCCGCTCGTTACGCGGCTGGGTGTCGGCCCACGCGACCTTCTCCTCGACCGCGGGAGGCTCCTCCTCCGCGCGGGCAGGCTCGTCCCCGGCACGCGACGACTCCCCGGCACGCGACGACTCCCCGGCACGCGACGACTCCCCGGCATGCGGCGAGTCCGCGGCGGGAACGGCCTCCTCGGTGGCCGGGCGCGGCCAGTCGGGCGGCGTCACCCACGCCGTCTCCTCCCCCGAAGGCGGCCACGTCGTCTCCTCGGCCCGCTCGGGCTGGGAGTCGGCCTGATCGGGCGGGGTGAACGACAGCGACGGGTAGGCATCGGTGTCGTCGGGCCGCGGCAACGGCTTCAGCGGCGCGTGGAAGGGGTCGTCGGCGGGCGCCGCGGGCTCCACCTTGACGGTGGCCTCGCCGAGCCACTCCCCGGCCTCGCTCTCCCGCTCGGGGACCTCCTCGGCCGCATCGGCGCCGTACACGGAGTCGACGGCCGCGCGGAAGAGCGGCGGCGTCGGGGTGTCGTGGTGCTGGGGCACCAGCGCCCACGGGTCCTTGGGGTACGGCGATGCGACCGGCTCGTCGGCGAGGGCGCCGGAGGCGCTGACAGGGACAGGCGCCTCCTCCGTCTCCTTGATCGCGTCCAGCCAGGCCAGCTGTTCCTCGAGAGATTCCTCTCGATCGTGTCTTGCCACCGTGTTCCCCCTCGGGTGGGTCTAAAGGGGCAGCAAATACCTTGCAGGTTAACGCCATGGGCTTGTGCGCAGCCCTGCAACCCACAACTTCTTTGCCCGGCTACCGTGGTTCGCATGCGAGCCATTGAGATCGCCAGGCCGGGCGGACCAGAGGTCCTGGAGTGGCGCGAGGTGCCGGAGCCGCACGTCGAGCGCGGGGACGTGCTCATCGACGTGACCGCTTCCGCGGTGAACCGAGCCGACGTCCTGCAACGGCAAGGATTCTATGACCCGCCCGAGGGCACGCCGCCGTATCCGGGGCTGGAGGTCTCCGGAGTGGTGGCCGAGGTCGGGTCGGACGTGGAGCACTTCAAGGCGGGGGACGAGGTGTGCGCCCTGCTCGGTGGCGGCGGTTACGCCGAGCGCGTAGCCGTGCCGTGGCAGCAGGTCATGCCCGTGCCTGAAAACGTGTCGCTGCGTGAGGCCGCCGGGCTGCCCGAGGTGGCGTGCACGGTCTGGTCCAACGTGTTCATGGTCGGCCGGCTGCGCAGGGGCGAGACGCTCCTGGTGCACGGCGGGGCCAGCGGCATCGGCACGTTCGCGGTGCAGCTCGCCAAGGCGCTCGGCTCGCACGTCGTCACCACCGTCGGCTCGGCGGCCAAGGGCGAGCGCGTCAGGGAGCTCGGCGCGGACGAGGTCATCAACTACCGCGAGGAGGACTTCGCCGACAAGGTGCGCGCCGACGTCATCCTCGACATCATGGGCGCGAAGTACCTCGCGGGCAACGTCCGGGCGCTGCGCACCGGCGGGCGGCTGGTGATCATCGGGCTGCAGGGCGGGCGCAAGGGCGAGATCGACCTGGGCGCCATGCTCTCCAAGCGCCTGTCGGTGCACGCCACGACGCTGCGCGCCCGCCCGGTGGACGACAAGGGCGTCATCGTCCGGAGCGTCGTCGACAACGTATGGCCGCTGGTCAGCGCGGGTGCGGTGCGTCCCGTCGTGTACGCCGAGGTCCCCATGGCCGAGGCCGCCCAAGCTCACCGAATGTTGGATTCGGGGGAGCACGTCGGCAAGATCCTGCTAGTACGGTGAGTGTTATGAATGCTGAGGACAACAACACCCCCCACATCGTGGTGGTGGGCCCCGACTTCCAAGGTCAGGGCGATAACGGCGAAGATGATCGATCGGTGACCAACCTGGTCGAGCAGCCCGCCAAGGTGATGCGCATCGGCAGCATGATCCGCCAGCTTCTCGAGGAGGTCCGCGCGGCCCCTCTCGACGAGGCCAGCCGCAAGCGGCTGAAGGAGATCCACGAGTCCTCCATCAAGGAGCTCGAGGACGGGCTGGCGCCGGAGCTGGTCGACGAGCTGGAGCGGCTCTCGCTCCCGTTCACCGACGACAACGGCACGCCGCCCAGCGAGGCGGAGCTGCGCATCGCGCACGCCCAGCTGGTGGGTTGGCTCGAAGGGTTGTTCCACGGCATCCAGACCACGCTGTTCGCGCAGCAGATGGCTGCTCGGGCCCAGCTCGAGCAGATGCGCAGGGCGCTGCCCGGCGTGCCTGGAGTGCCCGGTGACGAGGGCCAGCGCCCGCACGGCGGCTCGGGGCCGTACCTCTAGGGGGTGCCCGCCACCTCTGAGGGGAGGCCCGCCGCCGGGCGCCGCTACCGGTAGAGCTCCTCGATCACCCGCGCGACACCGTCGTCGTCGTTGGTCGCGGTCACGTGATCGACCGCAGCCAGCACGTCGGGGTGCGCGTTGGCGACCGCGTACGACGTACCTGCCCAGCTCAGCATGGGCAGGTCGTTCGGCATGTCGCCGAAGGCGACGGTCTGCGTGTCCTTGATCCCGTGCTCGGCGGCGAACGCCGCCAGGGCGCTCGCCTTCGTCACGCCCTGAGCGCTCATCTCGATCAGGCCCCTGCGGCTGGAGTGGGTCGCCGTCACCAGGTGCCCCACCAGCTCGTGCACGACGGCCTGCAGCTCGTCCGCGCCCATGCCGGGGTGCAGGGCCAGCAGCTTGGCGCACGGCTCCGCGGTCACCGAGTCGATCCGGACCGCCCCCAGGCGGCGGTCCAGGCCACCCGGCCGGAAATCGGACTCATGCGCAAAACCGGCTTCATACTCGACCGAAAATACGAGTTCGGGCACGTTCGCTCTTAGCTGAGCGACGACTTCCTCGAGTACCTCCACGTCGATGAGGTGAGATTCCACTATCCGTTCGGTATGGAGATCGTAGATCAGGGCCCCGTTGGCGCAGATGGCCAGGCCACGGTGGCGTACCGCGCCCGCCACCCCGCCCATCCACCGGGGCGGACGCCCTGTCACGAAGGCCAGCACAGCCCCCGATTCCTCGACTTTGGCGAAGGCGGCGACCGTGCGGGGAGACACGGTTCCGTCCGTACGCAGCGCGGTTCCGTCGAGGTCGGTGGCCACTAGACGCGGTGCGGGAAGACTCTGCATAACAGGTTCCAGTTTGCCCGGTGATGCCGCCTGACAGAAATCTTCCTGAGGACGGGAACACCAACGCTCCAGAATGGTGTTAGATGTGATGGCGTTGTATTAGCTGATCCCGTAGTGAAAACCAGCATGACTTTGTCTGAGCCACCCCGGGTGCTTGCTGTACGACACACCGGGACCCACGAGGTGTGGGTCCCATAGATTCACATCCTGAGGGAGAGCTTTTATGGCTCAGGGAACCGTCAAGTGGTTCAACGCCGAGAAGGGCTTCGGCTTCATCGCCCCGGACGGCGGTGCGCCGGACGTGTTCGTTCACTTCTCCGAGATCGTCGGCAACGGCTACCGCAGCCTTGAAGACGGCCAGCGGGTCGAGTTCGAGATCACGCAGGGCCAGAAGGGGCCGCAGGCCTCTCAGGTCCGTGCCCTCTAACGAACCTGTAGCAGCGAGATAGACCGGGGTTCGCTCCCAGCGGGCTCCGGTCTTTTGCTGTCCGGGGGCCGTCCGTAATGGCGGTCCCGGACAACCCGAACGTGAGAAAGATCACGACGCCGGTGTCGGATCGGTCACGGCTGTGACTCGACTCACACACCCCTTGAACCGTCGGCCACGCTGATCCATCGACCTGTGTATGAGGTACGCGTGGTTGTGTCACCCCGTGACCGTTGCCGGGGTGCTCGTGCTTTTGGTCAACGACCACCTGCTCAAGCAGGCCCATCCCGGCCTCGTCACAGGCAAGCTCAGCGACGTCGCCGGACTCGTCGTGGCGCCCGCGCTGCTGGCGTTGCTGCTCTGGCGGCGGGCCGACCTGGTGGCCACGGTGCTCACCGGCGCCCTCTTCACGGCCGTCAAAACCACGGAGACGGGCGCGGAGCTCGCTTCCCAGGCTTGGACCTTCGTCGCGGGCCCGTCGCGCGTCCTGGCCGATCCTACGGACCTGCTCGCGCTGCCCGCCCTCGCCCTGGCGTGGTGGGTACGCCGGCGCACCCTCCACCATCCCGCCTCGGCCCGCTGGCGGATCATCGTCACGACGCCGCTGGCCCTGATCGCCGTCACCGCCACCGGCGCCGTGATGCCACCGCCCTCGGCCGAGGCCGTGGAGGTGGACGGGGCCGGACGCGTCACCGTCCACACGGACACGTCCATGGACTGGGTGTCGCAGGACGGCGGCCGCACCTGGACGGAGAGGACCGGCGAAGACACCCGGCGGCCGGCGCAGAGCGCCCAGTGCGTCCCGGGGCAGGCCACCCGCTGCTACCGGCTGGCCGCGACCCGGATGGCCGTGGAGCAGTCGGACGACGCCGGCGTCACGTGGCGGCCGTCGTGGGAGCCCTCGGCGGGCGAGCTGAAGCGGCTGACCAGACAGTACGACTCCTCCGGAGTGCGTGCCACGTCACTGGCCGTTCAGGCGCAGGGGGGCGGGCACGTCGTCGTCGTGGCGAGCGGCATGGCGGGCATCACCGTCCGGGACGCGTCCGGCACGTGGCGGCACGCGGGCTGGCCCGGCGCCACCTCGGCCGAGGTGGACACCGGTCCCGAGCGTAACGTGGCGATCTTCCTCGCCGCCTGCATGCTGTTCGCCGGGGCGGGTGCCGGGCTGCGCCAGTACACCGTCGCCTACACCGGCTCCGCGCTCACCGCCTGCCTCGGCCTGCTGCTCCTGCTGAGTGACGACAACTCCCTGCCGTACTCGTACTACGCCCCGGGGATGCCCTTCTCCACCCTGGGCCTGCTCATGATCCTGGCAGGCGTCGTGGGCTCCATCGTCCTGGGCTGGGCGGGCCGGCCCCGGCCCGTGCCCGCCGCCATCGGGGTGCTGGCCTCGCCGCTCGTCTACGGGGCCGTCCACCTGCCGTTCACGGGGTGGGCGAAGGGCACCCCGGACTCGTACGGGGTCGCGTTCGCGTTCGCCGTACTGCTGACCGGCCTGGTCGTGCTGGCGAGCGCCGCCGCCATCAGGAACGACGCCCGCCGCGCGGATCCGGACCACCACGCCGGCCCGTGAGGCTCTGCTTACCCCTAGGCCGGCCCGTGAGGCTCTACTTGGACTTGGCCGGCTCCAGCACGTCGAGCCCCACGTAGGGGCGCAACGCCTGGGGGACCACCACGGAGCCGTCGGCCTGCTGGTGGTTCTCCAGGATCGCCACGATCCAGCGGGTCGTGGCGAGCGTGCCGTTGAGCGTGGCCAGGTGCTGGGGCTTGCCGTCCTTGTCGCGGTAGCGGACGGCGAGCCTGCGGGCCTGGAACTCGGTGCAGTTGGACGTCGAGGTCAGCTCGCGGTAACGGCCCTGGGTGGGGATCCACGCCTCGCAGTCGAACTTGCGGGCCGCCGACATGCCGAGGTCGCCCGCCGCCGTGTCGATGATCCGGTACGGCACCTCGATCTTGGCCAGCATCTCCTTCTCCCACGCCAGCAGCCGCTGGTGCTCCTCCTGGGCGTCCTCCGGCCGTACGTACGAGAACATCTCGACCTTGTCGAACTGGTGCACCCGGATGATGCCCCTGGTGTCCTTGCCGTACGAGCCCGCCTCGCGGCGGAAGCACGACGACCAGCCCGCGTAACGCAGCGGCAGCTCGTCGGCGCTGAGGATCTCCTGGGCGTGGTAACCGGCCATCGACACCTCGGAGGTGCCGACGAGGTAGAGGTCGTCGTCGGGGAGCCGGTAGATCTCCTTGTCGTGGGCCACGTGGAAGCCGGTGCCCTGCATGGTCTCCGGCTTGACGAGCACCGGAGTGATCATCGGCGTGAACCCGGCCTCGATCGCCTGCTGCATGGCCATGTTGAGCAGACCGAGCTGCAGCCGCGCGCCGACGCCCTTGAGGAAGAAGAAGCGCGAGCCCGAGACCTTGGCGCCCCGCTCCATGTCGATGGCGCCGAGCGCCTCGCCCAGCTCCAGGTGGTCCTTCGGCTCGAAGTCGAACTGACGGGGCTCACCGTGCGTCTCGAGCACGACGTAGTCGTCCTCGCCGCCGGGGGGCGCCGCCTGCTCGACGATGTTGGGCACCGTCTGGAGCAGCTCGTCCAGCTCGGCGCCCAGCTTCTCGGCCTCGGACTCGGCGGTCTTGACCTGGCCCGCGAGGTCCTTGGCCCGCTGGAGCAGCGCGGCCTTCTCCTCGCCCTGCGCCTTGGAGACCGACTTGCCCATGCTCTTCTGCTCAGCGCGCAGGGACTCGAACGAGGTCAGCGCGGATCGGCGGCGCTCGTCGAGGTCGAGCAGCGTGTCGACGACCGAGTCGTCCTCACCGCGGGCACGCTGCGACGCCCGTAGCCGGTCGGGGTCCTCACGAAGGGTACGCAGGTCAATCACAAGGAAAGGCTACCGGCGCGAGGAGGCGTCCCGCCCCTGCTTTCCCCGGGACACCGGCCCCGCGCTCTCCCGCACGCCGGCCCCGCGCCTTCCCGCGCGCCGGCCCCGCGCCTTCCCGCACGTCGGCCCATTCGCCGCGGGGACAGCGGTGGGGTGCTCAGACCTGCCCCGACCGGACCCTCGCCAGCCAGTCGCCCGCCTCCGCGAACTCCGGGTCGGACGTGCCGCGCTTGATCTGCGGCGCCACGCCGTCAGCCCGCGGATAGCTCCCCAGGAAGCGCACCTCGCCGCAGATCCGGTGCAGCCCGGCGATGGCCTCGCCCACCCGGGCGTCGGCGACGTGCCCCTCGAAATCGAAGTGGAAGAAGTAACGCCCGATCCCGTCACCGGTCGGCCGCGACTCGATGCGCGTCAGGTTGACCCCGCGCACGGAGAACTCGGTCAGCATCTCCAGCAGCGCGCCCGGGTGGTCGTCGGCCAGGAAGACCACGAGCGTGGTGCGGTCGGACCCGGTCGCCTCGGGCAGCGGCCCCGGCCGGCTCACCTTGACGAACCTGGTCACGGTGTCGGACCTGTCACCGATGTCGGCGGCCAGCTCCGCCAGCCCGTAGTGCTCACCGGCGATGCGCGCGGCGATCGCGGCGTCGTACGGCGAGCCCGGCAGCGACACCTCCTGCGCGGCGGCGGCCGTCGAAGGGGCGGCCACCACGACGGCGTCGGGCAGCTCGCGCGAGATGAAGGCGCGGCACTGGGTGATGGCGGCCGGATGCGTGTAGACCCGCTTGATGTGCGGGATCTCGGTGCCCGGCCTGGCCAGCAGCGAGAACTGCACCGGCAGCAGCAGCTCGGCGTTGATCAGCAACGGCTCGCCCCAGGCGAACTCGTCGAGCGTCGTGGTGATCGCGCCCTCGATGGAGTTCTCCAGCGGCACCACCGCGCCGTCGGCGTCACCGGAGCGCGCGGCGTTGAGCGCGGCGCTCACGGTCGCGCAGGGCAGCCGCTCGGCGGTGGGGTCGAGGAGCCGCAGGGCCTCTTCGGTGAAGGTCCCTTCCGGCCCGAGGTAGGCGAGTCTGGGCATGCTTACAGGCTATCCGCAGGTGGACAGCGCCCGCGGCCGTTTCCCCGCCGCCCTGCCCTCGGCCGCCCTGCCCTCGGCCGCCCTGCCCTCGGCCTGCCGGTCCGCTCGTGGCCCGCCGGCCGCCCCTCGGACCGCTCTCAACCCCGCCGGCCTGGACGCGGCCCGCCTGGCTTGCCCTCGGCCCGGCGGGTCACAGGAGCTCGGCGGCCCGGCAGGTGACGACCGGCCCGTGCCCGAGCCTGGCGGCCCGCACCGCCTCTTCCTCCTCCGGCGACAGCGGTTGCTGGCCCTTCCCGCCCACCACGGACCGCACGTACGTCCGGGTCTCGCTGCGCCCGTTGATCGAGGTCAGCACGATCCCGTCACCCAGCCCGTTGATCATCGCCACCGAGAACGACATGCGTCCGGTCATCTCCGACAGCGCGTCGTACTGGCACACGGCGACGTCCCTGATGGCCTTGAGATCCCCACGGCCCTCGCTGATCTGCCGGGAGAGCAGGCGCTGGCAGTCCTCCACCGTGGCTCTGGCCTGGCGCAGCGCCAGATAGCCGATCATCGCGCCACTGATTCCGGCGACGACACCCACGATCACCCATGTGGTAACGAGCACGGCACAGAGGGTAATGCCTGGGTCAAGCGATCTGTCGGCGTTTCGGCAGCCAGGACACCAACAACCACACCAGTGCCACCGCACCGAGCCCGAACCCGTTCTGGACGATCTTCCCGAGCACCAGGCTGACCCCGGGAATCTTCGCCGCTATCAGCGAAACACCCCACCACGGCACCGGCACCACGTAGAACAGCCACACCCCCGCCGCCACCCGCAGCCTGACCGGGTCACGCCCGTCGCCCACAATGGCCGCGATCACCACGACCACCCACGCCAGGTGGTGGATCCACGCGACCGGCGACAGCAGCACCGCCATCAGCCCGACCAGCGCGACCGCGGTGAGCGGATCACCCACCCGGTACGCCTCCCGCGCCCCCCTGAACCCGTGCCAGCCGATCACGGCCACGATCGCCAGCCAGATCAGCGTGGTCATCCACTCCTGCGGCAGGTACAACCGGATCAGCATGCCCCGGACCGACTGGTTGGTGGTGGCCGCGTTCGCGCCCAGCCGTTCGGGGTCGAGCAGCGCCGAGAACCAGAAGTCCACCGCGTCCTGCGGGATCACCGCGAACGGCAGCAACGTGAGCACCGCCGCCGCGAACGACGCCATGAAGAACGTCCGCCACTGCCTGGTGACCAGCAGGTAGATCAGGAAGACACCGGGTGTCAGCTTGACCGCCGTGGCCAGCCCGATCAGGAACCCCCTCGGCCACCACGGCCGCCTCGCCACGCAGTCGGCCAGGCAGAGGGCGACCAGCAGGATGTCCACCTGCCCGAACCGGACCTGATCCCGGATCGGCATCAGGTACGTGCACATCACCATGAGCAGCGCGAACAACCAGGGCGCGTACTTCCGCAGCTCCTGGCGCTCCAGGACCTGACGGAAGGAGAACCCCACCGTCACGGCCAGCGCCACGAAGATCCCGGCCGTCCACACCCACTGCGCCGTCTCCCACGACATCCCGGCCAGCAGCACGGCCAGCATCGCGGCGATGGGCGGGTAGGTGAACGGCAGCAGCTGCGGCGCGGGCGTGACGTAGTCGTACACCGGCCGGCCGTCGAGCAGCATCTGCCCGCCGGTACGGTAAACGTCCAGGTCAACGAGTCGCTGGTCGTCGGGGTTCGTCAGCCACGTGTGCACCAGAGGCGCCACGGCCGCCGCGACCACGAGCACCACGATCGCCCACGCCCACCACTGCCGCCGGATCACCCGCACCTCGCCACTTGTCACGGTGTGGCACGTTACCGTGGCTGTTGTTGATCGAGGGGCAGACTACTGGGGGTCCGTACATGCCGAACGCCACGCCGTGCCCACCTCAGGGCCGGTACGGGGCGCGCCCACGCCTCGGCCACCGGCTCACCCGCCCCCTCGCGATCGCCCTCCTCACCCTCTCCCTCACCCCCCTCACCGCCACCTCGGCCTCCGCCTCCGCCGCGCCCGCAAGCACGAGCCCGGGCATCGCCGCCCCCTCTCAAGCACCTGCAACCGTGCGCCTGGGCACGAGCACCAGCACGGCAACGCCCAGCACCACGACGGCGGACAACGCCGTGACGACGAGCAGCGGCACGATGGCGCGCAACACCGCGACGACAAGCAGCGCCACGGCCGGGACCGTCCCACGCGCGGGGCGAGCGTCGGTGGCCCCCCAGCGGCGCGTGGCCCTCATCGGCGTTCCCGGCCTGCAGTGGAGCGACCTCGACGAGACGAGAACCCCGAACCTGTGGCGCCTGGCCGCCGAAGGAGCCTCGGCTTCGCTCTCGACCCGAGCAGTCCCGCCTCCGGACCGCGGCATCACCTGCCCCACCGCCGGCTGGCTGACCGTCTCCGCGGGCCAGCGGGCGGGCACGCAGGGCAAGGGCTGCCCGGCCCCTCCCACTCCGCAGCAGACCGGCCAGGGCGCCACCGTCCCGAGCTGGCAGGCCCTGTCGGCGCACCAGTCGGAAACCGGCTACGCCGCCCAGCTCGGCACGCTGGGCCAGCTCGTCGCGGACAGCGGCGGCAAGGTCGCCGCCATCGGCCCGGGCGCCGCGCTGGCCGCAGCCGACAAGTCCGGAAATATCGCCAGATACGCCCCCACCCTCGACGTCCTGGGCGACCTCACCCCCTACAACCTGATCGTCCTGGACGCCGCCGACCTCGCGAACGCCTGGGCCGCGCAGCCCCACGACGAGTACGGCGTCCCCACCCCTCTGTCCACAGCCGCCCGCCAGGCTGCGGTGACGCAGGCCGACCAGCAGATCGGCGCCCTGATCAGCCGCCTCCCCGCCGACACCACCGTCCTGCTGGCGGGCATCTCGGACGTGACCCCGAACGCCCACCTCCACGTCGCCATCGCCACCGGCCCTTCCCCGGACGGCCGCCCGTACCCCCACGGCCACCTCACCGCGACCTCCACCCGCCAGGACGCCCTGGTCGCGATCACCGACCTCACCGCCACCACCATCCAGCTCCTGGGCCTCCCCGCCGCCCGCGAGGTCGTCGGCCGCCCCTGGCAGCCCGGCGGCCCCGCCCCCGCCACGGCGTCCGAGACGGTGACGGAGCTGGCGGACGGAGACCTCGCCAGCCAGGTGCTGCGCGAGGTACGCGGCCCGTTCTTCGCCGTCCTGGTCACGGTCCAGCTCCTCTTCTACGCCTTCGCCGCCCTCGCCCTGCGCCGCCGCCGCACACCCCGCCCCTCGCCCCCGCCCGCGAACGGCACGACAGCGCAACCTGCGAACGCGAAGCACCTGGACGCCCTGCACGCGCACGCACACCCTGAGGTCCTGCAAAGTGGTGGCGCGAACGGGGGAGGCGCCCACGACACCGACGCACAACCCGCGAACGCGAACGGCGGCGCGCAGGACGATTTGGGCGCCGCCGCCGCGCATGGCACAGAGGACACGCAGGAGGACATGGGCGCCGCCGCCGCGCATGGCGCAGAGGGCACTCAGGACGACATGGGCGCCGCCGCGCATGGCGCCGGTGAGGAGCACGCGAGCACCTCCAAGCTGCTCAGATCCGTCCAGGTCGTCGCGGTGATCAGCGGCGCCATCGCCGTGTCCACGTTCCTGGCCCAGCTCGTGCCCTGGTGGACCCTGCCGGTGCCGATGCTCTCGGTGATCCTGACGATCCTCGCCATCGCCGGTCTCATCACCGCCGTCGCCTTCGCCGGCCCCTGGCGGGCACATGTGCTGGGCCCTCTGACCACCGTCGCCGCCATCACCTCGCTCGCCCTCCTCATCGACGTCATGACCGGCTCGAAGCTCCAGGTGAACGCCGTGACCGGCTACGAGCCCGTGACCGGAGGGCGTTTCTACGGCTTCAGCAACATCGCCTTCGCGATCTACGCGACGGGCACGGTGCTCGGGCTCGCCGGGATCGCTCAGTGGCTGCTCGGCAGGGGTGTGTCCAGGGTCGTGGTCGTCACGTTGTGCGCGTTGTACGGGGGATTCGCGGTCTTCGCGGACGGGTGGCCGTCTTGGGGAGCGGACTTCGGGGGTGTTCCGGCGTTCGTGGTCGGCTTGGCCGTCTTCCTGATGTTGTTGTCGGGCAAGCGGGTGTCGTTGCTGAGGCTCGTCGTGGTGGGCCTGGCGGGGGCCGCGATCGTGGGCGCGCTGTCGGTCGTCGACTGGTTGCGGCCGGAGACCCAGCGGACCCACCTGGGCAACTTCGTGCAGCAGATCATCGACGGTCAGGCGTGGACCGTCATCGCGCGGAAGTTCGGCGCCATGATCGGTGTGACCGTGGGGAACTGGTCGCTGACCCTCCTCTCTCTCGTCGCGCTGGCCTTCCTGTTCCTGGTGCTGGCCCGCCCCTCGCGCTGGGGCGCCGCCGCGCTGGGCCTGGCCTACCAGCAGGCCCCGGCGTTCAGAGCGGGCCTGTTCGGCGCTCTCACGTGCGCCTTCGTCGGCTTCCTCATGAACGACTCCGGCATCGCCATCCCCGCTATGGCGCTAACGGTGGCCGTGCCGCTGACGCTCGCGGCCTGCGTACGGGCCCTGCAGCTCGCCACGCCCACACCACCAGCGCAGCGGTCAGAGCGAGCAGCACCCAGGCGAGCTGAGGCCTGAGCACCTTGCTGAGCCATTCGAGATCGGCCGGCACCCCCTCCACCCTGGCAGGCAGGTACGCCAGCGACAGGACCAGCAGGTGCACGACCACGAACGTGTCGAGGGCCGAGACCGCGACCAGGGCAAGCAGGGCGAACGCCAGCCCGTCGTACCAGGGCAGGATGTACGGCGTGGCGAACAGATAGGCCACCACCAGCCCCGCCGCCACCACGGGCGCCTCCAGCCCGCCGCCGCTCCCTCCGCCGAGCAGCCCTCTGCGCGCGGCCAGGCGGAGCAGCGCCCAGGCGATGAGCGCCAGCAGCAGGAGGGAGCCGATCTGGATCTCCCCCCGGTACGCGCTCCCGGTGCCCACGATCGACTGGAGCCAGCCCTGGACCAGCTTCCAGGGGGACGCGTGCGAGATCGACTTGCTCGTGCGGGTCATCGGCGCGATCGCCTCGGGGCCGACGATCGCGTACCCGACGACCACCACCATGACCGCGCACCCCGCCATGAGGGCCAGGCGGGCGGGGCGTCGTCGCAGCTCCCACGCCGGCCCGAGAGCCACCAGGCCGGCGTTGACCTTGACCGCCACCCCCAGCCCCAGCAGGGCGCCCGCGCCGACGGGGCGGCTCCTGGCCAGGAGCGCGGCCACCATGCAGGCGATGGCGAGGGTGTCGACGTGCATGCCCGCGACGAGCTGGTAGAGCAGGAGGGGATTGGCCGTCCAGAGCAGGGCCGCCCGGAGGCGTCCGGCGGGGTCGCCCCTGGTGAAGCGGTCGATGAGCAGGGCCGTCGCGATGAACGCGGCGGCGTTGACGAGGGCCAGGACGAACATCGTCAGCTTGAGCGAGTCGCCCGCGATCCAGCTCGCCAGCGCCTGCACGGCCGTGGCCACCGGGCCGTAGACGCTCGGCTCCTCGCGCCAGGGCTCCTCCACCGCGTCCGCCATCGGGTCGCCGGGGAGGTCGACGGCGCCGTGGGTGTACGGGCTGAGGCCGAGCGTCACCATCCGGCCGTATGCGGCGTAGTTGAGATGGTCGCCCGAGCCCGAGGGAGGCAGGAACGCCAGGATGCCGGCGGCGAGGCAGCCCGCGGTGACGAGCCATCGCGGATCGAGCCATCGTGGGCCGGACAATCCCGGGCCGGACGATCCCGGGCCGGACGATCCCGGGCCGGGCGATCGCCGCAGGGTGAGCAGGGCGCCCAGCAGGCCGAGGCCGCCGAGGATGATGGCGGCCGCCGCCAGGGCGATCACCAGGTGCGGCTCGGGATCCACGCCCAGGGAGAAGGGCGGAAGCCAGGCCGGGCCGCCCAGCGAGGGCACCATCGCCGACGGCCCGAGGAGGCCGATGGTGATCGTCAGCAGGATCGAGACGCAGATCGCCGCCGTGGCGGCCCCTGCCGGCCGGCCCCGCGCCTCACCCCGATGCGTCTGCGAAGTCACCGGGAAATTCCAGCACACTCCCGAGACGCCTTCCGACAAAGCGGGGCCACCTGTGGACGACCGCCGGACGCCACCCGACACACCACGGTCACCTGTGGACAGCCGCCTCCAAGGGCCGCGTCACTCGCCGGTCAGCCCGTCCACAGCCTCGCGAATGAGATCCGCGTGCCCGTTGTGCCGCGCGTACTCCTCGATCATGTGCACCACGATCCACCGCACACTGACCCGCCGCCCATCGGCCCACGCCCGCCGCGACAGACGATCCAGCCCGCCGTCCGCCAGCGCCTCGTCGAGCAGGAGGCGCGAGCGGGACACGGCGTCCTGCCAGAGGCCGCGCAGCTCCTCGGGAGTGTCCTCGACGGCCGAGTGCCAATCCCAGTCGGGGTCGCTCTTCCAGTCGACCGTCGTCCACAGGGACTGACCCTCGCGATCGTGCAGGTGACGGGAGAACCAGTGGTCCTCCACGTACGCCAGGTGCTTGAGCATCCCGCCGAGCGTCATCGACGACGCCCCCACGGTGGCCTTGAGCCCGTCCGCGTACAGCCCGTCGCATTTCCAGGCGAGGGTGGCGCGGTGGAACTCCAGGTAACCCACGAGGGTGGCGATCTCGTTGCCGTCGAGGGGAGGCTCAGGACGACCCTGCTCGTCGATGTCGGGCATGCCGGAATTGTAGGGGCAAGGGCGTCAGCGTCGATGCCGGAGCTTGCCGAGGTTCTGTACGACCACGGGCTCCCGCACCGCCAGCGCCCGAGCCACGTCCCGCAACTGGCGGGCCCGGTGCAACTGCGCCCGCCAGTCGGTCCCCGTGGCCCGATGGGTCATGTCCACCTCGACCTCGACGACGCGGTACCTCTTGCGCAGCAGGTCGATGGTCAGCGCCGTCTCCACGCCGAACCCGTGCGCCAGCGGCCGCGCCGCCTCGAAGGCGGCCCGGGTGAGGCAACGTTGCCCGTTGAGCGGCTGGGCGGGGTCGAAGCCGGTGGCGCGACGGATGCCCTCCTTGGACAGCCGTACGACTAACCCGTGCCCGCCGAGCTTCACCCTCGTGGTGAACACGGCGATCGTCATGTCCGCCTCGCCCTCGCGTACGGGCGTGATGAGGGGCGCAGCGGCCCGGGCCGTCGCGCCGAGGTCGGCGTCGAGGAAGAGGAGGTGCCGCGGGGCGGCGTCCTCGTCGAGCAGGCGTACGGCCTCGGCGCCCGTCTCCATGGCGGCGGCCTTGCCGCGGTTGCGGCTGTGACGCACCACCCGGGCTCCGGCCGCGCGGGCCACCCTGCCGGTCTGGTCGGTCGAGCCGTCGTCCACGACCACGACGAGGTCGACGCCGGGCAGGGCGGCGGCGGCCTCGACGGTGGCCGTGATGCGATCGGCCTCGTTGACGGCGGGAATGATGACCGCTGTGTCGCCGCTCACCGGTCATCCCCTCCGCGCAGGTCGTCCCGCCCGGCCGTCATCGCCTCCGCGGCGACGTACGAACCCGTCATGAGCCCTCTGCGATGAGGAACTCCTGCGGCACCTCGTCATGCACGGTGAACACCGAGTCGAGCCCCGTGACCTGCAGGATCTTGCGTACGGCGGGACGCGGTGCGGCCACCTCCAGCGCCCCTCCCTGCTCTTTCATCCGCTTGAGCGCCGAGAGCAGCACGTTCATCCCCGTGGAGTCGCAGAAATCCACGGCGGACATGTCGATGACCACCCGGCTAGGCCCGTCCTGCAGCAGCCGAGTGAACTCGGACTGCAGGTGAGGCGCCGTATAGAGGTCGATTTCTCCGGTGATGGCAACGAGTGCGCACCCGGCATGTGATCGAGTCGAGACCTTGAGCTCCACATGGGCAGGCTAGCGGCGCGAGCGCTTCCGGTCACGTTGTCACGCCGATAGGGGAACCACAGGTTTTTGTCCTCCGTTTGGGCTCCATGAAAACGGAGAGTACGCGAAGCTTGACAGCGTGACACGGGAACCGCCACCGCTTCGTGGAGAAGGAGGGGCTGGGGCACGACCGACGGGCCCCGCATCGATGAACGCCGAAAAACCCGAAGACGCTCAGCGCCAGGGCCTCCGAGAACGCCTGGAGACCATCCAAATCAGCACAGAGAAGGCGACGTCATGGCATGACCAAGCGGGGCGCCTGCGCGGCCTGGTGAACCACGAAGGCTACGTCCCCATCCGCACCCGGCTCGCGATCGAGGACCTGGAGTTCCTCGCCGGGGCGCGCACCGAGCTGCTCAGGTTCTCGGAGCTCGGGCTCAGGTTGCTCGATCTCCATCAGCCGCGCGACGCGGGGGGCATCACGAGTGACACCGCCCACCCGATACTGCGGTGCCGGAGCTGCATGTGGCGCTGGCCGTGCCCGACGTTCCGGGCGATGGCCGAGTCGTTCGGCGAGCCCCGGGACCTGCCGGAGAGCGCCTGAGCGGGGGTGCGCGGACGTCAGCCGCCGACCAGGGGCAGCCGGATCTCGAACCGGCACCCCGGCCCGTCGTTGACCACCTCGATCACCCCGTCGTGCGCCTCGACGATGCCCTGCGCGATGGCCAGCCCGAGCCCGGCCCCTCCGTCAGCGGTAGGGGTACGAGCCGCCTCCCCCCGGAAGGCCACCTCGAACACCCGCGGCAGGTCCTCCTCGGGTATCCCTCCGCAACAGTCCGTGACCGACAGACAGGCCATCCCGGCGGAGTCGACCTCGGCCCGCAGGATCACGCTCTGATCGGACGGCGTGTGCCTGATGGCGTTGACCACCAGGTTTCCCAGGGCCCTGCCGAGGGCTCCGGCGTCGGCCTCCACGGGCACGGCCGCCGACGCCTCGGCCGTGAGCACCACGCCCTTGGCCCTGGCCAGCGGCTCCGCGCCGGCGAGCGTGTCGGCGACCAGGTCCGCGAGCCCGATCCTGGCCCGTGACAGCCGCAGCGCCCCCGCGTGGATCCGCGACAGCTCGAACAGGTCGTCCACCATGGCCGACAGCCGCTCGACCTCCAGCTTGATCTGCCCGTGGTAGCGCGCGACCGTCTCCGGGTCGGACACCACGCCGTCCTCCAGCGCCTCGGCCATGGCTCGCATCCCGGCCAGCGGCGTGCGCAGGTCGTGGCTCACCCAGGCGACGAGCTCGCGCCTGGCGCCCTCCAGGGCCCGCTCCCGCGCGTACGCCTCCTCCAGGGTGTTCGCGATCGTCCGCAGCTCGGCGGGCAGCCCCGGGGGCGCCGTGAACGGCGCGACCTTCACGGCCTCCACCAGCCGCCTGCTCTCCCCGACCACCCGCCTGGCCAGCACGAACGCCACGCCCAGCCCCACCAGCCCGCCGACGGCCACCACGCTCAGCACGAAGTCCTTCGTCGCCCCCTCGATGATCATCTTGTTGATGATCGCCACGACGCCGGCCAGCGTGGCCGTCACGGCGACCACCACGACCACGGCCAGCATGACCCCGATCGACCTGGTACGCAGCCGCCACATCAGCCAGATGCCGGACAGCGCGATCAGCAGCCCCAGCCCGGCCGTGACGGCCACGATCATGGGCAGGTCGCCCGGCCGGGGCATCAGGCGTCGTCCATGGGCTCGTACCGGTAGCCGACCCCCCACACCGTGACGATCCTGCGCGGCTCGGTCGGATCGGGCTCGATCTTCTCCCGCAGCCGCCGCACGTGCACGGTCACGGTCGAGGAGTCGCCGAACGACCACCCCCACACCTGGTTGAGCAGCGCCGACCGGCTGAACGCCTGCCGCGGGTTGCGCATGAGGTGGGCCAGCAGGTCGAACTCGCGGGCCGTCAGCAGCACCTCCTCGCCGCGCAGCCGCACCTCGTGGGCGCCCACGTCCACCACCAGGTCCCCGTCGCGCAGCACGCCGGTGCCCCCGGTGACCGAGGCCCCGCGCGCCCGCCGCAGCACCGACTGCACGCGCAGCGCCAGCTCGCGCGGGCTGAACGGCTTGGTCACGTAGTCGTCGGCCCCGGTCTCCAGCCCGACCACGCGGTCGATCTCCTCGCCGAGCGCGGTCAGCATGATCACCGGGACCGGCCAGCGCTCCCTGAGCTTCCTGCACACCTGGAGCCCGTCGAGCTTGGGCAGCATCAGGTCGAGCACCATGAGGTCGGGCGGCCGGGCCAGCGCCCTGCGCAGCGCCTCGGCCCCGTCGCCGACGCACTCGACCTCGTGCCCGTCACGCTCCAGATAGCGCGCCACGACCTCGGACACGGTCGGATCGTCGTCGACCACCAGGATGCGCGTGTTCACCCCTTCACGGTACGGCCGGGCCGTGGGGAAGTGATGTACGCGTCATCGCTTCGTAAGGCTCGCGGATCATGCCCCGAGGACGTACGGTGGCTCCATGGGTAGAGTCGTGATGCTCGTCATAGGGACCTTGCTGGGTCTCTTCGTGCTGTTCAATTTCCTGCTGCCGATGCTGGCAGGCCTGATCAAGCTCGCTCTGATCGTCGGCGTCATCGCGGTCCTCGTCTTCGTGGCGGTCGCCGTGGTGGGCAAGTCGTCGCGGTCCCACTGACCCTCGATGCAACTCCTGTTCGACCCGTGGCTGGTCGGGATCACCATGGTGGCGATCCTGCTGCTGGCCACCTGGGCGGCCACGCTGCTGCCCGCCCTCAGCGGGGAGCCGCCGAGCTTCCCGCTGTCCTACGCGCGCCGCACGGCCTTCCAGCGGCAGCGTGATCCCGACGCGGCCGGCCGGTCGCGTCCACGAGCGCCTTAGGCGTGCCCCGCTTCCACGTCACGTCACGTCAAGCGGGGCTCTCTCGACAACGAGCGAGCCCGGACATCCCCCTTCGAGGAAACAGGGCTCATGATCGATTCTCTTGTCACGTTCGTCATCAGCATGTCCGGCGGCAGCGCCGCGCTCGGGATCGTGCTGTTCACGCTGGCCGTACGGCTCCTGCTGCTGCCGCTCAACGTCCGCCAGACCCGTACCGTGAAGATCCGCGAGAAGCTCGCGCCCAAGCTGCGTGAGCTGCAGAAACGCCACGGGCGCAACCCCGAGCGGCTGTCGAGGGAGCTGAGCGCGCTCTACGCCAAGGAGGGCACCTCGCCGTTCGCCGGGTTCCTCCCGATGCTGGCGCAGTTGCCGTTCATGTGGCTGATGTACAGCGTCGCCACGCATCCGACCGCGCTCGTGGGGCACCAGCTTTTCGGGGCTCCGCTGGGTCAGCAGGTCGCCGGGGTGATCGCTAATTACGGTCTGGTCAGCGGGCCATTTTTGGTCTTCGTATTGGTCGTCGCGCTGGTCGCAGCGGTGGCATGGCTGTCCGCCAGGCAAATGAGGATCGCCGAGGAGCAGCCGGAGCTGATGAAGAAGATCATGCGGCTGCTGCCGTACGGCTCGGTGCTGGCCGCGCTCTTCCTGCCGCTGGCCGCGGGGCTCTACCTGCTCGTCTCGTCGGCGTGGGCCGTCACCGAGCGAGCAGTGCTCAACAGGCGGCTGCAGCTTGCCTAACTGACCTCTCGCAGGGCCGCCACCTGCCCGTTCATCGACTGGCTCGGAGCGGGCAGGATGGCCCAGACGGTTGTCGTGTCACCGTCGTGCCTGACCCCCCAGCTCTCCGCCACGTACTCCACGATGCCCAGCCCCCGGCCCCCGAGCGAGGACAGGGTCGGGCGGCCCGCCCGCGGCTCGGTGGCCGCTCCCCCGTCGCTCACCGCCACTTCGATGTGATCGTCGCTGCGCAGCCAGGCGACCCTGACCATTCCCGACGGCAGCGGATGCGCGTGCCGCAGCGCGTTGCTCAGCAACTCGCTCACCACCAGCACGGCATCGTCGATCGCGGCGGCAAAGACCCCACT
The DNA here is from genome assembly GCF_024172165.1 of Nonomuraea thailandensis. Classification (GTDB taxonomy): domain Bacteria; phylum Actinomycetota; class Actinomycetes; order Streptosporangiales; family Streptosporangiaceae; genus Nonomuraea; species Nonomuraea thailandensis. The sequence goes on from NZ_JAMZEB010000002.1 coordinate 10,055,724, forward strand.
GTCCTGCAGGTCAGTGCTCAGACGCTGGCGGGCGACGGCAACGCTGGACGGCGCGTACGGCAGCAGCACCACGCTTGACACACCCACCTCCCCGTTACCTGTGCCCCCCGCGGGAACACTCCCCGGTACGACCGAAATGCCCCGTTACTCGATCCCAGAAACCGCATCTCGATCACAGCTTGTACACATTGGACGATAGATCAGCTCAACCGTGACCACCTCGTTACCGCATCGGTGTGTCGGATCGGATAGGGGCAGCACACCTGAGTACGAGTCGCATTCTGGTGCCCCCTTCCGGCCTTGGATGCGCGCTCACATCTCCCCCCTGTGCCCTGGCGAGGCTGCGGACGATGTAGAGACCGAGCCCTACTCCACCAAACCGTCTCCGGTCGCCGCTGTCCACCTGGACGAAGCGCTCAAAGATCCGCTCCCGGTCAGGCGGGGCGATACCGACCCCCTCATCATCGACCACCACGACCACGTTGTCGTCCTCGGGCCAGGCCCCGACACTGATCAGCCCGCCCCTGGGCGAGTACTTGAACGCGTTCTCCAGGAGCTGGCCGAGGATGATGTCGGTGGCCAGGGCGTCGCCCAGCACGTACGGCAGCCCTTCTGAAAGGTCCACCTCCACCCGGTGCTTGTCCGACAGCGAGGGCAGCCCCAGAGTGGCCCCGTCGATCCGCTCGGCCAGGTCGAACTCCTCGATCCGCACCTTCAGCTCGTCGGCCCCCGCCCTGGCCCCCAGCAGCAGGTGGTCCATCAGCTCGCCCAGCGACCTGGCCCGCTCGGCGATCGTGTGCACCGCGGAGCGGCGCTCGGGATCGTTCATCTTGTCCCAGCGCGAGTCGAGCGTGCTGGCGAACCCCCGCACGATCGTGATCGGCGTGCGCAGCTCGTGGCTGGTCGTGGCCAGGAACAGGTCCTTGGCCTCCTCCAGCTCCTTGGCCGCGGTCACGTCGCGGAAGTCCACGACGACCTCGCCGGTCTCCACGATCTGCGCGCTGACCACGTCCAGCCACCGCCCGTTGTCGAGCTGGAAGGTGCCCGTCTCGCCCGGCCCCGGCACCGGGAACGGCGGCGGCCCGCCGATGACGCAGTCGCCCGGCAGCGCGGTCAGCTCGGCCGCGGCCGGGTTCCAGCGCACGACCCGGCCGGCGTGGTCGAGCACGGCGATGCCGTCGGCGCTGGCGTCGAACACCGCCCGCTCGTGCGCACGCTGCCGCACCGCCTCCTGGTAGGCCACCGCGTTGCCGACCGCGATGCCCGCGTGCCCGGCCAGCAGCTCCAGCAGCTCCAGCTCGACGTGCCCGGGCGTGCTGTTGGCGAACAGCGCGTAGAGCGCGCCGTACGGCCGCCCGCCCACGGCCGCCAGCCCCAGCGCGATCGTGTGCAGCCCGCCCAGCCGGGCCCACACCAGGTCGTCCAGCCCGTGCGACTCCAGCAGCACGGTCCTGCCCGTTCGTAAAAGTTTGTCCACCAGGCTCGTCCGCAGCTCGGTGGTGGTGCCCCTGATCGAGGCGGGCAACTGGTACGTGCTGACCAGGCGCAGCCGTTCCCCCTCGATCAGCACGAACCCGCCCGCGTCCGCGCCGGTGAGCTCGGTGAGGCTGGCCGAGATCCGGTCCAGCACGGCCGACAGCTCCAGCTCGGAGTTGATGTCGCCGACCACGTCGGTGAGCCGGCGCACGAGCCTGGCCCGGCGCGCCACCCGTTCCCTGGCCACGTGGTCGGCCAGCGCCGGGTGGTAGACGCACACGTAGCCGCCCACGGCGCTGCCCAGGCGCAGCGCGCTGATGTCCACCCGCAGGTCGAGCAGGGTGCCGTTGCTGTGCAGGCGTCTGGTGCGCAGCGACACCGGCTCGCCGGTGCGCACCCGCTCCAGGGCGGCGGTGTGCTCGGTGGTCAGCTCGTCCGGCACGATGGGCGCCCTGCGCCCGATCACCTCCTCCGCGCTCCACCCGAACACCCGTTCCGCCGCGGCGTTCCACACCAGCACGCTCTGGTCCCGGTCGAGCGCCACGACGGCGTTGGGCGAGCTGGCGAGCGCCGCGCGAGCGATCTCATCGTCACTACCGGCCCATTCGTCCCCCACTACTCCATAGTGCACGCGGTGCGGTGGGTGCGTCGGGAGATCCGTCCGATACGCTGCGGTCACGGTGATTCCCGGCGGTGGGAGGGTGCGAGGCATGTCGAGCAACGATCTCGATGCCCTGTTGCGGGTGACCTCCAGCACCTATCGGGGCGAGACCCCGCCCGACATCGCCTTCGGCACCTACGACGGCGCCGTGGGCCGGCTGGTGCTGGCCGTGACGGGCAAGGGCATCGCGGCGTGCAGCTTCGAGGCGGAGAACGACGTGTTCGAGCTGGTCACCAGGCATGTGGGCAGCTTCATCGGCCCCGACGCCAGGCGGCTCGACCCGGTGCGCAGAGAGCTCGACGCGTACTTCTCCGGGCGGCTGCGCACGTTCACCACGCCGGTGGACCTGGCGCTGGCCACGCCGTTCGCGCGCACGGTGCTGCAGAAGACCATGGCCGTGCCCTACGGCACCACCACGACGCTGGAGCGCATCGGCGAGAGCATCGGCCGGCCGCGCGCGCTGCGGGCGATCGGCAACGCGCTGGCCTCCAACCCCGTCTGCGTGATCGTGCCCTGCCACCGGGCGGTGCGCGAGGACGGCGCGCTCGGCGACTACGCGGGCGGCCCGGCCGCCAAGCAGCACCTGCTCAACGTCGAGCGGAGGAATTCCGAAGCAGCAGGCCGATGAGCAGCGTGACCAGGGCGGCCACCAAGGCGCCGCCCAGCGCGCCGTTCATCCACACCTGCCGGGTCAAGCCGATGGCCTCGCGCAGGCCCGCCCAGACCCCGTCCCACGCCGCGATGGTCGGCGTCGAGGTCGTCAGCCAGTAGGCCACGAAGCCCAGCGCCCACGGCACCAGCATGGACCAGCGCGAGGGCGCGTTCTCCTCGGTGTTCCAGCGGCGGGCGCCGCCCAGCAGGAAGTAGTCCACGGCCAGCACCGCGAACATCGGCACGAACACCGCCCCGATCACGGTCAGGAACGCGCCGTACGACGTCACGTCCACGAGCAGGGCGATCACGACGGTGAGCACCCCGATGGCGACGGAGAAGGCGCGCCGGTCCACCCGCGGCATCAGGTTCTGCAGCGAGACCGTGGTGGAGTAGACGTTGGCGAAGGACTGGTCGGTCTCCCGCAGCACCAGGATGGCGAAGAACAGCGCGCCCAGCGGCACGGCCACGAACGTGCCGAACACCGCGTCCGCGTTGCCCGCGATGGCCACCGCGTACACGCCCAAGCCGAGGCACGCCACCTGGGCCAGCGTGTAACCGCCGACCACCCCGGCGAAGGCCGCGCCGGTGGAGCGCGAGTGCCGGGCGAAGTCGGCAGCCATCGGCACCCACGACACCGACAGTGCGATCACGTAGTCGACCGCGGCGGGGAAGGCGGTCCACGAGCCGCCCACCTGCGCCGGCGCCTGACGCAGGAAGAACCAGGTGAACCAGACCATCGCGATGATCACGCCGATGGTGACGTACCGGCGCAGCACCCGGATCGACCCGAGCGGCCAGATCGTCAGCGCGGTGGTCAGCACCCCCGCCACGATCACCCACACCGCGTACGGCACCGCCGGGAAGATCGCCCCGGCCCCCGTGGCGATCACCCACAGCTCGAACGCGCCCCAGCCGAGCATCTGCACGATGTTCAGCAGCGTCGGCACGTAGGAGATCCTCGCCCCGAACAGCCCCCGCAGCAGCACCATCGCCGGCTGCCCCGTCTGTGTCCCCGGGATGGCCGACAGGCCGACCATGGCCGTGCCGATCAGGCTGCCGACCACGGTCGCCACGAGCGCCGCGGCGAGGCTGAGCGGGGCGTTGCCGAGCGGGTTGACCAGGAACATCGCCCCGGAGAAGCCGAGGAGGCTGACGCCGAGGTTCGCCCAGAGCGCGCCCTGGTCGAGCACGCCGAGCGTCTTCGGCGGCCGGCCCTCGAGTGTCAGCGGAACTTCGTCGGCGACATGCGTCATCGCACACTCCCTACGCCGGCATTACCCGGACAGGTTCAGGCGGTCGGCAGCGGATCAGTAGCTGCCCTCTCAGCCCGGCACCCCGAGCTCCCGCGACGATCTGTAGTTGGCGCCCTCATCATGCCTCAATGGCGGCGAAACCGCCATAGTGGGCGAGTTCAGGCGACGTACGGCTGCTGCCCCGTCTCGCTGACCATCGGCTTGCTCGCGGACTCCCACGCCTGCATGCCGCCCCCCACGTTCACCGCGTCGCGCCCGAGCTGGTTGAGCCAGGCCGTCACGTTCATGGAGCGGCCGCCCACCCGGCAGACGACGTAGACGGTGCGGTCGGCGGGCACCTCGTCGACCCGGCCCTGGATCTGGGTCATCGGGATGTGCACGGCCTCCGGCGCGTGGCCGGCGAGCCATTCGTCCTGCTCGCGGACGTCGAGCAGGTAAGCGTCCGCGGGGACGGCGGTGGCCTCGATCTCAGGAACGGTCATGACTCCATCATCTCGCGCCTGGCGTCGTAGGAGGCACGCGCCGCGATGATCTCCTCCTGGTGCTGCTCGGTCCAGGTCACCAGGGACTTGATGGTCTGGTGCAGCGTGCGGCCGAGCGGCGTCAGCGCGTAGTCCACGCGGGGCGGCACGACCGGGTGGACCGTCCGGCTGACGAGGCCGTCGCGTTCGAGCTGGCGCAGGGTGACGCTGAGCATGCGCTGGCTGATGCCGTCGATCTCGCGGCGGAGCTGGGTGAAGCGCAGGCTCTGGCAGTCGAGCAGCGCGATCACCAGCAGCGACCACTTGTCGGCGATGCGGTCGAGGATCTGCCGGACCTCGCAGTCCTCCCGCACGTCCCACTGGCGCGCGTCGTAGTCGTCGTCCACGGTGCCTTCGCAGTAACCGAGTGATCGAGAAGTGCCTTCTTCCACAACAAACCATGTTGGCGCATGATTTGGGGCGGTTACAAGAGAGAACCGACCTTCCTAGAAGTAACCGGGGGTTTGTTGTGTCTGTCCCTGCCCGTTCCTGGGGCGTACTGATCGTTCTTTGCGGCGCCATCTTCCTGGAGGGCATCGACGTGGCGATGCTGAACGTCGCCCTCCCGTCCATCCGGGCCGATCTCGGGTTGTCCACCGGCATGCTGAGCGGGGTCGTGAGCGCGTACGTGCTCGGCTACGGCGGTTTCATGCTGCTCGGCGGCCGGGCGGCCGACCTGCTGGGGCGGCGGCGGATGTTCCTGTTCTGGCTGGTGGTGTTCCTGCTGTTCTCGGGGCTCGGCGGCTTCGCGGACGAGGGGTGGGTGCTGCTGGTGGCCAGGTTCGTCACCGGGGTGGCCGCCGCGTTCATGACGCCCGCCGGCCTGTCCCTGATCACCACGAACTTCCCCGAGGGCCCGCAGCGCAACAGGGCCCTGCTCATCTACGCGGGCACGGCCGCGGGCGGCTTCGCGCTCGGGCTGGTGATCGGCGGGCTGCTGACCGCGATCGGCTGGCGCTGGGTGTTCTTCGCCCCGGTCCTGCTGGCGCTGGTCATCCTGATCGCCGCCATCCCCCTCATCAAGGACCAGGGGGAGCGCCCGGCGGCGGGCGGCTTCGACGTGGCGGGCGCCTTCAGCGTCACCGGCGCGATGATCCTGCTCGTCTACGGCGTCGTCCGCCTGGAGCATCCCTCCGACGGCCCGCTCCTGACGGCGGCGGTCTTCGCCGCGGGCCTGGCCCTGCTCGCGCTCTTCGTCGCCGTGGAGCGCCGCTCGACAAGCCCGCTCGTCCGTCTGGGGATCCTGCGCTCGGGCCCGCTGGTCCGCGCGAACGTGATGGCCGCGCTGCTCACGGCCTCGTTCTTCGGCTTCCAGTTCCTCATCACGCTCTACCTTCAGGAGCTGCGCGGCTGGTCCACCATCCAGACGGGGCTGGCCCTGCTGGCGGCCGCCGCCGACGTGGTGCTGGCCCCCACGCTCACGCCGTGGCTGGTCAACCGGTTCGGCAACGCCAAGGTGGTGCTCGGCGGCCTGGTTTCGGGCCTGCTGGCGTACGCACTGTTCCTCGGGGTGGGCCTGGACTGGACGTACGCGGCCATGCTGCCGTCGATGCTGCTGATCGGCCTGATGTTCGCCTTCGTCTACGGCCCGCTGACGATCGTGGCCACGGACGGCATCGCCGAGCACGAGCAGGGCCTGGCCGGCGGCCTGATCAACTCCTCGTTCCAGTTCGGCGCGGCCCTGGGCCTGTCGATGGTGACCGCCGTCAACGTGGCGGCCCTGGGCGCGGCGACCGGCCCCGAGGCCGGGCTGGAGGCGATGCGCACGGCCCTGGTGGTGCCCGTCACGGCCACGCTGCTGGCGACGGTCGTCGCCGTCGCGGGCCTGCGCGCCCGCGCCCGCAAGCCCGCGGGCGACCAGGTGCTGAGCGCTACTTGAGCAGCTTGGACAGGCGGCGGTCGGCCAGCGGCTTGCCGCCTGTCTGGCAGGTGGGGCAGTACTGCAACGACGAGTCGGCGAACGAGACCTCCCTGATCGTGTCGCCGCACACGTCGCAGGGCTGCCCCGCCCGGTTGTGCACGCGCAGGCCCGACTTCTTCTCCGCCTTGAGGTCCTTGGCCGCCAGGCCGTGCGCGCGCTCGACGGCGTCGCGCAGCGTGGTGACGATGGCCTCGTGCAGGTCGGCGATCTGGGCGTCGGTCAGCGTGCCCGCGATCTTGAACGGGGACATCCTGGCGGCGTGCAGCACCTCGTCGGAGTAGGCGTTCCCGATGCCCGCGATCACCTTCTGGTCGCGCAGGAGGCCCTTGATCTGGGTGCGGTTGCCGCCGACGATGCGCTTGAGCGCTTCGACGGTGAAGGAGTCGGCGAGCGGGTCGGGGCCGAGCGCGGCGACACCGGGCACCTCGTCCGGATTTTTCGTGACATAAACGGCGAGCCGCTTCTGTGTCCCCGCCTCCGTCAGCTCGAACCCCGGCGCCAGGCCCTCGTCGTCGGGCGCCAGCCTGACCCGGACCGCCAGCGGCCCCTTGCCCGGCCGCACCGGCTTGGCGCCGGACAGGTCGTCACGCCAGCGCAGCCACCCCGCGCGGGCCAGGTGGATGACCAGGTGCAGGCCGTCGCAGTCGAGGTCGAGGAACTTGCCGTGCCTGGCCACGCCCGTGACGGTCAGCCCGCCGAGCGCCGTGACCGGCGGATCGAACGTCTTGAGCGCCTGGATGGCGACCACGTCGACCCCCAGGATCGTGCGGCCCACCGCCCGCTCGCGCAGGAAGTGGGCGAGTGACTCCACTTCGGGAAGTTCGGGCATGCCACCAGGGTACGTGCCGCACCCGCCGGCTACGGCACGTCCCAGAACGCCAGCTCGTGCCTCATCCCCTCGGTGAACAGCTCCTCGGCGCGGGCCGGGTCCGGCCCGGCCTCGTCGATCATCTGCCCGATCCGCACCGTGAGCGCGGCGAACCCCGGATCCGCGTACGTGTCCACCCAGGCCCGGTAGCGCGGCTCCTCGGGCGGGTTCTCCGCCAGGATCCGCCCGAGGTTCGAGTATCCCCACATGCACGGGTACAGCGCCGCCAGGCCCTCTCCGTACGAGCTCGCCGACTCCAGCAGGAACCCCGTGTACGCCGCGCACGCCGGCCCCTTCACCGCCCCTTCCAGATCGGCCCCGAACTCCGCCGACATCGACCGGTGCAGGCTCAGCTCGTCGTGGAAGGTCGTGTGCGCCAGATCCACCAGGTCACCCAGGTGCGCGTCCGGCGCCTGCCAGGCCAGCCGGGCGAACACCCGCACGTAGTCGAGCAGGAACAGGTAGTCCTGCTCCAGCCACGACCGGAACACCGTCTCCGGCAGGTCACCGCGCCCGATCCCGGCCACCGTGGCGTGGTCGAGCTGCGCCTGGAGCAGCGGCCGGCCGATGGCGTGCAACTCATCCGAAATGCTCATGGCTGGGAGGTTAGTGTTCGAGGCATGACGGTGACGATCGCCGAGGAGCTCCTCCTGCTCGCCTACAGCGACGACAAGGGCAGGCCACTCGTCAGCACCGCGTACCTCGACCCGGCCGTCGCCGGCGCGCTCCTGGCCGAGCTGGCCGTCCACGACCGGGTGGAGCTGACCGGCAGGAAGCTGACGGGCAGGAAGCTGACGGTCACGGACCCGGCGCCGCTCGGCGACGACGAGCTCGACGCCGTCCTGGCCCTCATGGCCGGCAGGAAGAGCGACAGGAGCCCGGCCTGGTGGGTGCAGAAGCTGCAGTCGCACAAGCTGCGCAACCGCCTGCTCTCCCGGCTGGCGGGCATGGGCGTGTTGTCGGAGCAGCGCGGCAGGGCGCTGGGCCTGTTCCCTGTCACCCGCTGGCCGGAGGTCTTCCCCGGCGTGGAGGCGGACGTCAGGGAGCGGGTGTCCGCCGTCCTGGCGGGCGCCGACCCGGACGACCGCACCGCCGCGCTGATCTCGCTCGTCCACGCCGCCGGCCTCAGCCGCAAGGCCTTCCCCGGCGCGGACAGGAAACGCGTCAAGCACATCGCCCAGGGCGCCTGGGCGGCCCAGGCGGTGGCGCAGGTCATCGCCGCCATCGGCGCCGCCGTCACCTCCTCCGGGGGAGGAGGCGGCGACGGCGGAGGCGGGGGCGGAGGCGGGGGCTGAGCGGGCCTCAGCCCGCGTCCACGATCTCCTTCGGCACCGGCTGGTCGGCCTTCAGCGCGTCGAACAGCGCCAGCGCCTTCGCCCGGTCCCACTTGACCGCCGTGCCGCCGCCCGGAATCACCTCGTTGCCGCCGAACGGCACCACCGTGGTCACCGGGCTGTCGCCCATGGCCAGGCCCAGCGAGAGCATGTTGAACGCGCCCGTGCCCGAGTCGACCTCGACCGCGTCCGTGGCGCTGAACGCCAGCGGGATCGAGGTGAACGGGTTGAGCAGCACCCCCGGGCTGGCGGCCTTCTTCACCACCGCGCCGAGGAACTGCCGCTGCCGCTTGGTCCGCTCGAAGTCGGGCAGCGCGCCGCCCTTGCGGGTGCGCACGTAACCGAGCGCCTGCGAGCCGCTGAGCTCCTGGACGCCCTTCTTGAGGTTGAGGCCCGCCTTGGGGTCGTTCACGGCGGCGCGCACGTTGATCTCGACCCCGCCGATGGCGTCCACGATGTCCACGAAGCCGGCGAAACCGATCTCCATGTAGTGGTCGACGTGCACCCCGGTGACCGTCTCCACGGTGCGGACGAGCAGCTTGGGGCCGCCGATGGCGTACGCGGAGTTGAGCTTGTCGCGGCCCTTGCCGGGGATGGTGACGGCCGAGTCGCGCGGCAGGCTGACCAGCGTCGGCTTGTCGCTGCCCTCCGGGATGTGCAGCAGCATCATCGAGTCCGTGCGCTGCCCGGCGGCCTGCCCCGTGGCCAGCTTCCTGCGCTGGGCGGCGGTCAGGCCCTTGCGGCTGTCGGAGCCGACGAGCAGCCAGTTGGTGCCCGGGGTGTCGGCGGGCCGGCCCTCGTAGTCGTCGAGCACCCCGTCGATGCCCGCCAGCCGCGAGTCGATCACGAAGAACAGCGCGACGGCCGCCACCAGCAACACCACCAGGAGCCCGGCGACGATGCTCACGACGGCCTTCCAGGAGATCCTCCTGCGCGGCCCCCTGGGCCCGCCGCGGCGCCCGGCGGGGCCTCCGGGCCCGCTGGGCGGCTCCTCGCCCCGCGACCTGAACGGCCTGACCGGGCTCTTGCCGGAACGCTCGCGTCCGTAGACCCGCGAGCTGCCCCGCACGGGCTCGTCGGCCCGCGGCGACTCGGGGACGTGGGCGGCGGTGGGAAGCTGGTGAGTCGGCGCTCCCGGCCCTGCCGGGGGGAGCCGGTGAGCGGGCGCGCCCCCCGAGCGCAGGCCGTCACTGGGCCGTGGCGGGAGCGGGCGGCCGTCGCCTGGTGAGCGCATGGCCCGGGTCCGGTCGTCCTCGGTCACTTCGCCTTCTTCCCTTCGCTTTGTCATAGACGCTACGTCCAACCCCCCAGCAGTGAAGACGTTCCGCCAAGGTTTCTCCACGGAAAAGTACGCGGAACTAGCTGAGAGTCACTGCGGAAACATAGATGCCACCTGCGTCGTTACGGTTATGGACGACCTCTATCGAAGGGATGATCGTGTCCGATCCGGACCCGTGGAGTCTTCGCCCGTGCACGGGCACGGGTTCCTCTGAGGGCTCACTGCGGTGAGCGCCTATCTCGGGCTGCTGGCCCTCTTGCTTCTCACCGCGGCGACCGGCTACTTCGTCGCCCAGGAGTTCGCCTTCGTCGCCGCCGACCGGGGGGCGCTGCGCGAGCAGGCCGCCGCCGGCGACGCCTCCGCCGAGAAGGCACTCCAAGTCACTTCCCGCCTGTCCTTCATGCTCTCCGGCGCCCAGCTGGGCATCACGGTGACGGCGCTCCTGGTCGGCTTCCTGGCCGAGCCCGCGATCGCCACGATCGTCCGGCCGTTGCTGGCCGGCACGGGCCTGTCCGACGGCATGATCACGGGCATCTCCGTGACGGCCGGCGTCTTCGTGGCGACCGTCGTGCAGATGGTGTTCGGCGAGCTGGCGCCCAAGAACCTGGGCATCGCCAGACCCGAGCAGGTGGCCAAGTTCCTGGCCCGCTCGACGCTGATCTACCTGGCGGTCGTGGGCCCGGTGGTCAGGCTGTTCGACTCGGCCGCGACGGGCCTGCTCAGGCGCGTCGGCGTCGAGCCCGTGGAGGAGGTGGAGCACGGCGCCACCCCCGAGGAGCTCTCCCGCATCATCGCGGAGTCGACCCAGGCGGGCGAGCTGCCTCCGAGGCTCTCCGACCTCCTGGAGCGGGCGCTGGAGTTCGGCGACCGCACGGCGGAGGAGATCATGGTCCCCCGCCCCCGGGTGGTGGTCCTGCGCGCCTCGCAGCCGATCAGCGACCTCCTCGCGGTCATGCGCGAGTGCGGTCACTCCCGCTACCCCGTGGTGGGCGAGGACGGCGACGTGATGGGCGTCACGGGCGTCCGCGAGCTGCTCGCCTCCGGCCTGGAGGAGGGCAGCATCTCCGCGATCACGCGCCCCGCCCTGCTGGTGCCCGACTCGGTCCCGCTTCCTGCCGTTCTCGACAGGATGCGGGCGGCCAAGGACGACATCGTCTGCGTCATCGACGAGTACGGCGGCCTGGCAGGCGTCATCACCATCGAGGACCTGGCCGAGGAGCTGGTCGGTGAGCTGGTGGACGAGAACGACCCCGAGCCGGTGGGCGCCGTCGAGCACCCGGGCGGCATCTGGGAGGTGCCGGGCAGCCTCCGCCTCGACGAGGTCGAGCGGGCGACAGGGGTGGCGTTGCCGGAGAGCGACGATTACGACACCCTCGCCGGCCTGGTGCTGGCCAAGCTGGGCAGGATGCCCAACCCCGGCGACACGGTGACCGTACCGATCGACGCCAACAACGACCCCTTCGCGGAAGACGTGGAGGAGCACCAGGCGGAGCTGACGGTGATGTCGCTCAACCGGCGGGTGCCCGAATGGGTCCGCCTGACGCCGCTGCGGCACGCGGAGGCGACGTCCCGATGACCATGATCATTCTAAGCCTCGCGCTGCTGGCCTTCAACGCGCTCTTCGTGGCGGCCGAGTTCGCCTTCGTCTCCTCGCGGCGTCATCGCCTGGAGGAGATGGCGGCGGGCGGCAACCGGCTCGTCAGGATCGCGGCCAGGTCGGCCGCGGGCGGCAGCCGCCAGCTCTCCCTGATGCTGGCGGGCGCCCAGCTCGGCATCACGCTGTGCACCCTGGGTCTCGGCCAGGTGACCGAGCCCGCACTGGAGCACTACCTGGAGCCGGTCTTCGCCGCGATCGGCGTCCCCGAGGCCATGCGGCTGCCGATCGCGCTGGTGATCGCCCTGGCCCTGGTGACGTTCCTGCACATGGTCATCGGCGAGATGGCCCCCAAGTCGTGGGCCCTGACCCACCCCGAGCGGGCGGCGCTCCTGCTGACCTTCCCGTTCCGGGCCTTCACCACGGTCATGCGCCCGCTGCTCTCGGCGCTGAACGGGCTGACGAACGTGATACTGCACCTCTTCGGCGTCCAGGCGAGGGACGAGCTGGCCACGACCAGGACCCCGCGCCAGCTCGCCATGCTGGTGGGCGAGTCGGGCCGGATGGGCCTGCTGGACCGGGAGGAGCACGACCTGCTGACCCGGGCCCTGCGCCTGGACGACGAGGGCATCGAGCGCCTCATGGTGCCCATCGACCAGGCGGTCAAGGTCACGGCGACGGCCACGGCCGCCGAGATCAGGTCGACGGCGGCGGGCAGCGCCCACCTCCGGCTCCTGGTGGAGGGCCCGAACGGCGTGGAGGGCGCCCTGCACGTCCGGGAGGCCCTGCTGAAGCCGGAGAGCAAGGCGTCGGACCTCATCAGGCCGCTGCCCAAGCTCCCGTGCACCACGCAGGTGCCCGAGGCCGTCACGGCCCTCCAGGAGGCCAGGTCCCACCTGGCTCTGGTGACGAACGCGGCGCACGACGTGATCGGGATGGTGAGCCTGACCGATCTGGTGGGCGAGCTGCTGGACACCAGAGCGGCCTAGAACGGGTGTGCGGGGGCGCTCGACGATGCGCGCCCCCGTCGCACCTCGGCTGCACGTCGGCTGCACGTCGGCGCCGAGGTGTGAGCTAAATCACTCAAGCCATTCGAAAGTGATCTGCAAGTGAGGGCATCTAGGGTCTCCATGCGGAGCACAGCCCGTACTGACAAGGTCGTGACAAAGAAGTAGCCCCGGCTCTTGCGAACCGGGGCTTGTTTCGTCAGTGTGGGTCTGCCGATTTCATCGGTGACCCGAGTGGGCGAGGAGGGATTTGAACCCTCACGTCCTTTCGGACACACGGACCTGAACCGTGCGCGTCTGCCGTTCCGCCACCCGCCCTTGTGGGTGCGGAAAGAACATTAGCACGGAACAGCCACTGGTACTGAACCCGGATACGATCGCATAAGACACGGGAGCGGAGGAGCTGGGCGCGAGGGCCGACGAGCGCCTGGACGACCGTGACGTGGAACGAGCGGAGACCGGGCGCCGATAGCGTCTCGGGGCCGCGATTTATGCACGGAGGAAGGGAGGTACCCGGTGGGAGTCCTTCAGCGCTTCGAGCGAAGGCTCGAAGGCCTGGTGGAGGGAGCCTTTGCGCGGGCGTTCAAATCTGACCTTCAGCCGGTCGAGGTCGCCAGCGCGGTTCAGCGGGAGATGGATGAGCGTGCGGCGATCGTCGCTCAAGGTCGCACGCTCGTGCCCAACGACTTCGTGGTGGAGCTGTCCACGACCGACAGCGAGAGGCTTGAGGTCTACGCCGACAGCATCAGCCACGAACTGGCCAACCTCGCCAGGGAGTACGCCAAGGAACAGGGCTACTCCTTTGTGGGACCGGTCCGGGTCCGCTTCGAGACCGCCGGCGACCTGGCTGTGGGTCTGTTCCGCATCAGATCGGGCGTCATCCGTGGCGCGACGGTCGAGCAGGACGAGATCCGCCAGCCGGCGAGCGACCTGCCTCCGTCGAGGCCCGGCGCGTTCAACGGGCGGCCGCGGCTGCTCGTCTCCACCCAGGATGATCCGCAGGGCGACCGCTCCTACGAGCTCACCACTCCGGTGACCTTGCTCGGCAGGGGCACCGACTGCGATCTTCGTCTCGTCGATCCAGGAGTGTCGCGGCACCATGCGGAGCTGCGCGTCGAGGGCCAGACAGTGGTTCTCGTGGATCTCGGATCGACGAACGGCACTTTCGTCAATGGCCAGCCGGTGCGCAGGATCGAGCTCCAGAACGGCACGCGAGTGACGTTGGGGCGTACGACTCTGGTGTTCCGGCGCGATTAGGGGTAGACAGACGGTCCATGTCCGAGCTCACGCTGCTGCTGATCCGGCTCGCTTTCCTGGCGGTGCTGTGGTTCTTCGTCATTGCCGCAGTCGGCGTGATCCGGACTGACTTGTTCGGTTCACGCACGGCTCCCGCGGGCGCACGTAAGGCCGCGAAACCCGCCAAACCCGTGGCAAAGCCCAAGAGCAAGAAGGGCGAGCCACGCCAGCTCATCGTCACCGGTGGCCCCCTCCAAGGCACCACCATCGACCTCACGGAGACGCCCATCACCATTGGCCGGGCCAATGACGCCACGCTGGTAGTCACCGACGACTACGCTTCCAGCCGGCACGCCCGGCTCTTTCCTCAGGACGGTCAATGGATCGTGGAAGATCTTGGGTCCACCAACGGCACGTATCTCGACCGCTCGAAAGTCACCCGCCCGACCCCGGTGCCGCTCGGTGTTCCGATCCGCGTCGGCAAGACAGTCATTGAATTGCGCAAATGACCATCGCACTCCGCTACGCCGCCCGCTCGGACGTCGGCCTCCTCCGCGAAGGGAACGAGGACTCGGCGTACGCTAGCGGCCGCCTGCTCGCCGTCGCCGACGGCATGGGCGGGCACGCACACGGCGAGGTGGCGAGCTCAGTCGCCATCGCCGCCATGGCCTCTCTGGAAGAGGCCCAACAGGGGGGTGACCTGCTCAACGCCATCGAGGCAGCGGTACGCGACGCCAATCGCAAGCTGCACGAGATGGTGGGGCGGGATCCCAGCCTCAAAGGCATGGGCACGACTCTGACGGCCATGCTCTGGAACGGCACCCAGGTCGCGCTGGTGCACGTGGGCGATTCGCGCGCCTACCTGCTCAGACGCGGGGAGCTCTACCAGATCACGCATGACCACACGCTGGTGCAGCAGCTCGTCGACGACGGGCGCATCACACCGGAAGAGGCGGCCACGCATCCGCAGCGCTCGATCCTGCTGCGCGCGCTCGACGGCAGTGGCGAGGTCGATCCCGACCTCACGCTCCGCGAGGCGCAGGTGGGCGATCGCTACCTCCTGTGCTCCGACGGCCTGTCGGGCGTGGTGAGCGCCGAGACGCTGCACGCCACGCTCACCAACATCGACGACCCGGAAGAGGTCGTCCGCCAGCTCATCGACCTGGCGAACAGAGGGGGCGGGCCGGACAACATCACGTGCGTGCTGGCCGACGTGCTGGAGATCACCGATGGGCAGCAGGTGCCCGCGGAGGCCGCCGTCGTCGGCGCCGCGGGCATGACCCGGCTGCACGGTAGTCCTCAGGACACCTCGCCGGGGCGAGCCAACGCGGTGACCGCACCCCAGCCGGTGATCACCGATGACGAGTTCGAGGTGCCGGACGCCCCTCAGGCGTCCCGGCGGCCCGGCAGGCGTCGTCGCGTGTGGCCCGTGCTGGTCACCGTGTTGGGCATTGGCGTCGTCACCGTCGGCGTCGGCGGTTACTTTGGATATCAGTGGACTCAGGACCAGTTCTTCGTCGGAGCGAGGGGCGACGAGGTGGTCGTGTTCCAAGGGATCCAGAGGGAGTTGGGGCCTTTTCCGCTCTTCCACGTCAAGAAGCCCACGGGCAAGCAGCTCTCCAAGCTGTCCGAGGCCGACCAGGCGCTGATCAAGAGCGGCATCCCCGTCACCACCGAAGCCGAGGGCATAACGAGGATCAACGCCTTGAAGTTCGCCGACTCAGAGCCGAAACAAGAGGCCACCGCGGAGGCGAGCCCCACCCCCACGCCTTCCGCGTCCGCCACCGCCACCGCCACCAAGACGAAACAGCAGTAGATGAGCGAAGTCGCCGTCTCCCCCGTCCCGATGCCGGCCAAGCGTCGCGGGGCGCAGCTGATCATGCTCGCGCTCGCGGTGCTCATCATCATGGGCGCCTACGCCAACGTGGGCCTGGCGATCGACGGCCAGGTGCCCGCGGGCATGCTGACGTACGGCCTGAGCCTGGGCGGCCTGATGCTGGCCGCCTATCTGGTGCTGGCCAAGTTCGCCCCCTGGGCCGACCCGCTGATCCTGCCGCTGGTGACGCTGGTCAACGGCATCGGCCTGGTAGTGATCTACCGGCTGGAGAGCGCTCCCATGAAGGGCGCCTCCGCGACCAACCAGATCATCATGACCGGGATCGGCGTGGTGCTCTTCGCCGTGACGCTGCTGGTCCTGCGTGACCACCGGGCGTTGCAGCGGATGACGTACACCGCCGGGCTGGTCGGCGTGGTCCTGCTCGTCTCACCGCTGGTACCCGGGCTGGGCAAGGAGATCAACGGCGCGCGGATCTGGATCGGGTTCGGCTCGGCGACCATCCAGCCGGCCGAGTTCGCCAAGATCGCACTGGTCGTCTTCTTCGCCGGCTACCTCGTCGCCAAGCGCGACGTGCTGGCGCTGGCCGGGCGCCGGCTGCTCTTCATCGACCTGCCCAGGGCGCGCGACCTCGGCCCGGTGCTGATCACCTGGGCGGTCGCCATCGGCGTGCTGGTGCTGCAGAAGGACCTGGGCTCGTCGCTGCTGCTGTTCGGCGGCTTCGTGGTGATGCTCTACATCGCCACCCAGCGCACGTCGTGGGTGCTCATCGGCATCCTGCTGTTCGTCGGCGGCGCGTTCCTGGCCGGTCAGCTCTTCTCCCACGTGGGCGACCGCTTCGACGTCTGGCTCAACCCCGGCTCCGACGAGTACTACGAGCGCGAGTTCGGCGGCAGCTACCAGATCATGCAGGGGCTGTTCGGCCTGGGCGCCGGCGGCATCCTGGGCACCGGGCTCGGCCAGGGCCACCCCGAGCTGATCCCGCTGGCCTTCTCCGACTTCATCTTCAACGCCACCGGCGAGGAGCTCGGCCTGACCGGGCTGATGGCGATCCTGATGATCTACGCGCTGATCGTCCAGCGCGGCCTGCGCACCTCCCTGGCGGCCCGCGACCCCTTCTCCAAGCTTCTGGCGGGCGGCCTGTCGTTCATCCTGGCCTGGCAGGTCTTCATCATCGTCGGAGGCGTGACGAACCTCATTCCGCTGACCGGCCTGGTGACGCCGTTCATGTCCCAGGGCGGCTCGGCCCTCCTGGCTAACTGGATCCTTATCGCGCTGCTGGTACGAACGTCAGATGCCGCCAGACGCCCCCCGCCTCAAGCGATCCAGAACGAAGGACTGACGCAGGTGTTCCAGCGATGAACGGCACTCTGAAGCGCGTGGCCGTGGCATGCCTGGCCATGTTCGCGCTCCTGATGATCAATGTGAACTTCCTCCAGGCCGTACGGGCCGAGGAGTACCGCACGGACGCGCGCAACACCCGCAACTACTACGACCGCTACGCCATCGAGCGGGGCCGCATCACGGCCGGCGGCAAGGTGCTCGCGCAGTCCGTCGAGACCAAGGACAGCGACTTCAAGTTCGTCAGGAAGTACACCGACGGCAAGCTGTACGCGCACGTCACCGGCTACTTCTCGCCGGAGAGCGAGAGCGCGATCGAGCGCAGCGAGAACGCCCTGCTCGACGGCTCCAGCGCGGACCTGCTGCTGCGGCGCAGCATCGACCTGTTCACCGGCGAGCCGACCAGGGGCGCCAGCGTCGATCTCACGATCAACCCGAAGGCCCAGAAGGCGGCCTACGACGCGCTGCGCAACAGCGGCAAGCGCGGCGCCGTGATCGCGCTCGACCCCAAGACGGGGGCGATCCTGGCGATGGTCTCGCTGCCCACGTTCGACCCGGCGGAGCTGTCGGGCACCGACAAGGGCACGGTCTTCAAGCGGTACGACGAGCTGGACTCGGACAAGAGCCAGCCGCTGCTCAACCGCACGATCTCGCAGACGTACCCGCCGGGCTCCACGTTCAAGGTCGTGACCATGGCGGCCTACCTGGAGGCCGACTCCTCGCGCGGCCCGCAGACGACCGTGGAGGCGCCGCAGCGGCTGCCGCTGCCCCAGACCAACATCAGCCTGCCCAACTACGGCGGCGCGGCCTGCGGCAGCGGCCAGGTGACGCTGGTGTACGCGCTGGAGAGGTCCTGCAACACGCCCTTCGCCTCGATGGGCATGGAGCTGGGCTTCGACGCGATGAAGGAGCAGACGGAGAAGTTCGGCATGGGCACGCCGGTGTCGGTGCCGATGGCCGCGGCGCAGAGCGACTTCGGCAAGGACTACGACAAGGCCGCGCTGGCCATGGCCTCGATCGGGCAGAACAGCAACCGGATGACGCCGCTGCAGATGGCCATGATCGCGGCTGGCATCGCCAACGACGGCACGGTGATGAAGCCGTACCTGGTCAACAAGATCACTGACGCCAAGAACGACACGATCGAAGAGGCCGAGCCCGACGAGCTGAAGACGGATGCGGTCAGCTCCGAGACGGCCGGCAAGCTGCGCGAGATGATGGTGAGCGTCGTGAGCAACGGCACCGCCAACCTGGCGCAGGTTCCAGGCGTCCAAGTAGCGGGTAAGACAGGCACCGCGGAGACCGCCGACGGGGCGCCGCCGCACGCCTGGTTCATCTCCTTCGCTCCCGCCGAGGACCCGAAGGTGGCCCTCGCGGTCATCGTCGAGTCCGGCGCAGCCAACGTCGGGGCGGAGGCGACCGGCGGTCACACCGCCGCGCCGATCGCAAAGGCCGTGCTGGAGGCGGTGCTGAACAAGTGATTGACGGTAACCTGCTGGGTCATGCGGCTCCGTAACCGCTACCTCCTGGTCTCCCGCATCGCCACGGGCGGTATGGGAGAAGTGTGGCGCGCCCGTGACGAGTTGCTCGGGCGCGAGGTGGCGGTGAAGATCCTGCGCAGCCACATCTACGCCGATCCCACCTTCCGCGAGCGGTTCCGCAACGAGGCGCGGCTCACCGCCGCTCTGGCGGACCCCGGGGTGGCGCAGATCTTCGACTACGGCGAGCAGAGCGACCTCGCCTACCTCGTGATGGAGCTGGTGCACGGCGAGCCGCTGTCGGCCATCCTGGCGCGCAACGGGGCCATCGGCCCCGAAGTGGCGCTCGACGTGGTGCACCAGACGGCCAAGGCGCTGCACGTGGCTCACTCGGCGGGCATCATCCACCGCGACATCAAGCCCGGCAACCTGCTCGTCACCCCCGAGGGCACGATCAAGGTGACGGACTTCGGCATCGCGCGGGCCCTGGAGGCGGCGCCGGTGACGCAGACCGGCACCGTGCTCGGCACCGCCCAGTACGTCAGCCCCGAGCAGGCGCAGGGCTTCCCGCTCACGCCCGCGACGGACCTGTACTCCCTGGGCGTGGTGGCCTACGAGTGCCTGACGGGACGCACGCCGTTCCGCGGCGACAGCCAGGTGGCGATCGCGCTGCAGCACCTCAACGAGCAGCCGCCGCCGCTCGGCGTGGACGTGCCCGCGCAGGTGCGGGAGCTGGTCATGGCGCTGCTGGCCAAGGAGCCGGCGCAGCGCCCCGGCTCGGCGCTGGAGGTGGCCGACCGGGCGTACGTGCTGCGCGAGTCGCTGGCGGGCGTCGAGCACGTGCCCGAGCTCAGCATGCTCACCGACCCCGGCGGCTTCCGCGTGCGCGAGCCGGCACCCGAGGACGAGCGGGAGACCGACGACCTCGCCCCGACCACCACGGTGCAGGAGCGGCCGTCGGGCGGGCGCAGGGGCGCCAGGACGCTGGCGCTGGTCGCCACGGCGGGCTGCGTGGCGGCGGTGGGGCTCACGGCGGTGACGTTCGCCAACCGCGAGCAGCCGAGCACGGCGCCCGAGGTGGCGGAGCCGTCGCAGGCGCCGGCCACCGCCACGCCGACGCAGCCCCGGGTGCGGCCGACGAAGACGAAGACGAAGACGCGGCGGCCCCCGGTGGTTCCGGTGAAGTCGACGAACCCTATACCCTCGCCGTCGGCTACCGTAAGCAAGTCGGCTACTCCTACCAAGAAGCCGACGCCGAAACCGACCCGGACCACCACCACCCGGCCCCCTACGCCCACCCCGACGACCCCGACGCCCACCACTACACCGACAACTCCGACACCCACCGCCTCGCCGGACCCGGGTGATACGAACCCGCCCAAGGAGGAGACGTGATGCGCCATGGGGTCGATGATGGACACCGGCGGCCCCCCGAGCAGGCCGGTACCCAAGATGAACGGTAAGGGACAGTGCAGGAAATGACTCAGCCTCGGCTACTCGGAGGTCGCTACGAGCTCGACGGTGTCGTCGGGCGCGGCGGCATGGCCGAGGTGTATCGCGCCCGAGACATCCGGCTGGACCGCATAGTCGCGATCAAGACCCTCCGCTCCGACCTGGCGCGCGACCACACCTTCCAGGCCCGGTTCCGCCGTGAGGCGCAGTCGGCGGCCTCCCTGAACCACCCGGCCGTCGTCGCCGTCTACGACACCGGCGAGGACGTCACCGACGGCACCCCCGTGCCGTACATCGTGATGGAGTACGTCGACGGCAGGACGCTGCGCGACCTGCTGCGCCAGGACCGGCGGCTGCTGCCCGAGCGGGCGACGGAGCTGGTCGACGGCATCCTGCGCGCGCTCGACTACAGCCACCGCGGCGGCATCGTGCACCGCGACATCAAGCCGGCCAACGTGATGATCACGCGCGCCGGCGACGTCAAGGTGATGGACTTCGGCATCGCGCGCGCGATGGCCGACTCCGCGGCCACGATGACGCAGACGGCGCAGGTGATCGGCACCGCCCAGTACCTGTCGCCGGAGCAGGCGCGCGGCGAGCGGGTCGACGCGCGCAGCGACATCTACTCCACCGGCTGCGTGCTGTACGAGCTGCTGACCGGCCAGCCGCCGTTCACCGGCGACTCCCCGGTCGCGATCGCCTACCAGCACGTGCGCGAGGACCCGATCCCGCCGTCCCAGATCGACCCGGAGATCCCGCAGTGGGCCGACGCCATCGTGCTCAAGGCGATGGCCAAGGACCCGGCGCACCGCTACCAGAACGCGGGCGAGATGCGCGCCGACATCCAGCGCGCGATGTCCGGCATGCCGGTCGACGCCCAGACGATGGCGATGACGGGCAACTACGGCCAGGGCACGCGCATGATGACCGCCACGCAGGCGGCTCAGGGCCCCTCCACGCAGCGCACCACCGCGGTCCCACCGTACGAGTACGACGAGGGCGGCGGGCGCGGCGGCCGGCGCAGGGCGTCCAGCGGCGGCAACGCGCTCAAGACGGCGCTGTGGATCATCATTCCGCTGCTCATCATCGGCGGGTTCATCACGGTCGGCTACGTGGTGTTCAGCGGCGGCGGGGGCACGCAGGCCGACAGCCAAGTGCAGATCCCCGATCTGGCCTCGCAGGAGCGGTCGTACGCCGAGGGGCAGCTCACCGACCTCCAGCTCAAGGTCGAGGTGGTCCAGGAGGCGAGCACCGACGTCGAGAAGGACGCCGTCATCCGGACGGACCCCAAGGCCGGCACCAAGGTCGAGAAGAACTCGGCGGTCAAGCTCGTCGTCTCCAGCGGCCCCAAGAAGGTCAAGGTGCCCGACAACCTCGTCGGCATGCCGCAGGCGGACGCCGTGAAGGCCCTGGAAGAGGCGGGCCTGACCGGCGTCGTCAAGACGCGCAACTCCGCCAAGCCGCAGGGCACGGTCGTCGCCACCGACCCCAAGGCCGGCACGGAGGTCGAGGAGGGCGGCTCCGTCACCCTCTTCGTCCCGAAGGCGCTCATCGAGGTGCCCAGCGTGATGGGCCTCACCGAGGCCGACGCCAAGGCGCAGCTCGAAGGCGCGGGTCTCAAGACCCGGGTCGTCCGGCAGGCGTCGAACGAGGTCCCCGAGGGCACCGTGGTGCAGCAGAACCCCGGTGAGGGCGCCAAGGTGGCGTCCAACACGGCGATCACGATCGTGGTCTCGACCGGTCCCGAGGACCAGCCGACCGACGGGTTCCCGACGGACCAGCCGACGGACGACTTCCCATCGGACCAGCCCACCGACGACTTCCCGTCGGACGAGCCGACGGAAGACAACCCGATCGGTGACGACGGCCTCGGCGGCGACTTCAACGGCTGAGGTCCCGCACGCACGGCGAAGGGCCGCCCTCCGGGGCGGCCCTTCCGCATGTACGGGGGCTTGCGCGGACCGCGGGAGCAGCGAGCCCGCGGGAGCAGCGAGTGCCGCGCGAACAACGAACGCCCCCGCCGCTCGGGGGCAACGGCGGGGACGCTCACTTGTACGTCGCTCTGCGCGAGACGTTTGTTACACGATTCCGCGCAGCCAATTTTCGAGCAGCCGATGACCATGCTCGGACAAGACGGACTCGGGGTGGAACTGGATGCCCTCGATGGGCGCCACCCGGTGCCGCAGGCCCATGATGACGCCGTCCTGCGTGCGGGCGGTCACGTCGAGCACGTCGGGCACGGTCTCGGGCAGCACGGCCAGCGAGTGGTAGCGGGTCATCCGCACGGGTGAGGGCAGGGTCTCGAAGACGCCCTTGCCGTCGTGCGTGACGGCGCTGGTCCGGCCGTGGAAGAGGTCGGGGGCGCGGGTCACGGTGGCGCCGTAGGCCACGGCGATGGCCTGGTGGCCGAGGCAGACGCCGAGCAGCGGCCGGTTGCTCGCGGCCGCGTGGCGCACCAGGGGGACGCTCACGCCGGCCGCCTCGGGGGTGCCGGGGCCCGGGCTGATGAGCACGCCGTCGAAGCCGTCGGCGTCGTGCACGCGTACGTCGTCGCGCGGCCGCACGTCGCAGTCGGCGCCGAGCTCGCGCAGGTACTGCACGATCGTGTGGACGAAGCTGTCGTGGTTGTCCACGACCAGCACGCTCGTCATTTCCTTACGGTCACCTCGTCCAGCGTCACCACGGGCTCCAGGAGCGGGAACACCGCATACCAGAGTACGGCCCCCGCGGCGGCGACCAGCGCGACGGCCGTCAGGACGCGGGTGCCCGGGCGGCCGGGCAGCTTGCGCCAGAGCCAGGCGTACATGTCACTCCTCGCGTGGTTCGCTCTCCTTCAGCACGCCGTAGACGATGAGGCGCTCGGCGGCCGAGTATTCGGGATGGCAGGTGGACAGCGTGATGAAGGCGCGGATGGGGCGGATGTCCGGCTTGCCGGGCACGGGGGCGAGCACGTCGATCTCGTCGGGCTTGACGATGTCCTGCGAGGTGACGCGGTAGGTGTGGCGGGCGTCGCCGGTCTCGACCACGATCTCGTCGTCGCGTTCGAGCTCGTCGATCTCGTTGAACGGGGCCGCGTACGTGGTGCGGTGCCCGGAGAGCACGAAGTTGCCCACCTGGCCGGGCATGGCGCTGTCGGGGTAGTGGCCGGGGCCCTTCTTGAGCTGCTCGGCCGCGACGCCCTCGACCACGGCGTACTGGTAGTCGCGGCCGAGCCTGGGGATGCGCAGCATCGCCAGCGCCTGACCGGGCCGGACCCGCACCTGACCTGGCTTCTTGTCGGCCAGCTCGCGGCGCAGCAGCGACTGCTGGCTCTGGGTGTAGGCGCCGGTGCCCCAGAGCAGGTACGCGCAGAACAGCATGAGGATCAGGCCCGCGGTGATGCTGAGCTCCCCCACGGCCCGGAGCGTGGCCCGCATGCGTTCAGCGTATTCGGCAGCGATGCGGGCCCCGGGGATCGCCATGTCGTGCGCGTGGCGACTATCCTGGGGCACGCTTCAACTACGCTAAATCGAAGAGCCTGTGGACGATCCGGATGCCCAGGCCCTCAGCAGGAGTTATCCAGTGCCCAAGTCCAAGGCTCGCAAGAAGGCGGTCTACACGCCGCCGCAGAGGTCTCAGCAGGTCAAGGTCAGCCCGCGCTGGCTGGCCCCCACGATGGTCGCCGCGTGGATCATCGGCATCCTGTGGATCGCGATCTATTACGTCGCACCACGGGCGCCGTTCTTCAGCGATCTCCAGAACTGGAACCTGTTGATCGGGTTTGTTTTCATCATCTTCGGTGTGGTTCTTTCCACCCGCTGGCGTTAGTTCTTTCCACAGCCTTTTCCACAGCCTGGGGAAGCTCAGGGCGCGGTGAGGATGGCTGACGTCCTGGCCAGCACGAGGACGGCCAGCAGCACCACTACCGCCACGATCGCCAGCACCTGCCACAGGGTCCTGTTGTTCTTGGGGGCGTAGGCCAGCGCCCCCGCCAGCAGCGATCCGGTGATCAGGCCGCCGATGTGCCCGGTCCAGCTGATGCCGGGGACCAGGAACGTGATCGCCAGGTTGAGCGCGATGAGCACGGCCATGCCGCGCACGTCCATGTTGAGCTTGCGGCCGATCACGAACACCGCGCCGAACAGGCCGAAGATGGCGCCTGAAGCGCCGACCGTGGCCTGGAGGAGCGGATCGACCCAGAGGCTGAGCACCGAGCCGCCGAGCGCGCTGATCAGGTAGAGGGCCGTGAAGCGAACATGGCCGAAGGCGCGCTCCAGGTAGGGACCGACCACGTAGAGCGCCCAGCAGTTGAACAGGATGTGGAAGATCGAGCCGTGCACGAAGGCTGCGCTGATCAGGCGGTAGTACTCGCCGAAGACGGCGACTCTGCCCGGCCCCATCTGCAGCAGGTCGGTGACCAGGCCTCCGGTGAGGTACTGGCCGCCGAAGATCAGCACGTTGGCGATCAGCAGGACGTACGTCACGATCGGGGTGCGGACGACGTTGCCGCCGAAGGTGGATCTGGCCTGGCGGATGCCCTTGTTGCCTTCGGCGACGCACTCGGGGCACTGGAAGCCGACGGCGGCGTCACGCATGCAGTCGGGGCAGATGGGACGCTCGCAACGCTGGCAGCGTACCCAGGTCTCCCTGTCGGGGTGCCGGTAGCACGTGGGCACCGCCTCAGCGGGCTGCTCGGGCTGCGGGGGCGGGCTCGGCGGCTGGCTGGTCATGACCGAAGCCTATGGCTTGCGCGACCGTGCCGCGTGGGGCCGGGCGTCGGCCCGGGCCCCTCGGCGTAGCGGGGGCGCCGGGCCGGCGACGGGCGGGGCCGTCAGGCCTGGACGCGCTCGATGGTGACCGACTCCAGGACGACGTCCTCCGCAGGGCGGTCGCGGTGGTCGGTGCGGGTCTTGGCGATGGCGTCGACGATCTCCTGGCCCTCGACGACCTCACCGAAGATCGTGTGCTTGCCGTTGAGGTGCGGCGTCGGCACGACCGTGATGAAGAACTGCGAGCCGTTGGTGCCCTTGCCGAACCGGATGCCGGCGTTGGCCATGGCGAGCAGGTACGGGCGGTTGAAGTAGAGCTCCGGGTGGATCTCGTCGTCGAACTCGTAGCCGGGGCCGCCGATGCCCTGACCGAGCGGGTCGCCGCCCTGGATCATGAAGCCGGAGATCACCCGGTGGAAGATCGTGCCGTCGTAGTAGCGGCCGGTGCTCTTCTCGCCGGTGCCGGGATGCGTCCACTCGCGGGAGCCTTCGGCCAGCTCCACGAAGTTGCGCACCGTTTTCGGCGCCTTGGTGGGGAAGAGTTCTACCTTGATATTGCCGCGGTTGGTCTGCAGGTTAGCGATCAGCTTCTCAGCCACGAGACAGCTGCCCCCCTCTATGCACAGGGTTGGTTTTGTGGTGTTTTGAGGATTATGGCCGTACGGCCTCCAGAGCCATCCTCCCATGGACGGCGATGATTGAGCCGCCTTGTCCGGGGCAGGTCAGGCTGCGGGGCCCCAACGACAGGGGAGGTTGTCGTGTCCCTGAGAATGAAGAGACGCCGCGTGGTCATCGAAGTACCCGCCACGTGGATGGGTCGCATGAAGGACCAGGCCGTACGAACCGGCCGCCGGATGCAGCCCATGGCGGACCAGGCCAAGGTGGCCGCCGCCCATCGGATCGAAGACGCCCGATACTGGGCGGCGCCACGGCTGGAGTCCGCGGCGCACGGGTTCGAGGAGCAGATCGCACCCAAGGTCAGCTCCATGCTGACCAATGCGGCCAGGCGAATCGATCCCAAGCCGTCGCGGTCGCGGCGGTGGCCGATGCTCGCTCTGCTGACCGGCCTTGCGGTGGGAACGATCGGTTACATGTTCTACCGCCGCAACGCTCAGCAGTGGACCGAGCACATGAAGGACTCCGCCTCCGATGCCTCACGCTGGGTTGATGAGAAGGCTGACAGGGCATCCGAGTCCTCGGACCGCATGGCGGCCAAGGTGTCTGACAAGGCGGATGAGGCGTCACGCAGAATGTCGTGACCGCCCCTGCACGCCGGTGGCGCGCCCCCGTGACGATCTTCGTCACGGGGGCGCGCTCCTGTGTGCGGCGTGTCGGGCGCGACCCGTTGACGTACGACCAAGCGCTTGTTAGAAAGCCGGGCATGGCGCTGTCACCGCTCGACGACTACCCCGTCCACCAGGCCGCCCAGGTCATGCGGCACGTGACCACCGGAGACCGCAACTTCTACGACCGCTACTACTTCAACTGCCACGCCGCCTCCGACGAGCTCATGCTGATCGTCGGCCTCGGCCAGTACCCCAACCTGGGCGTCACCGACGCCTTCGCCTGCGTCCGCACGCCGGACCTGCACAGGGTCGTGCGCGCTTCACGCGAGCTGGGCGCCGACCGCATGGACACGCGGGTCGGGCCGTTCCGGGTCGAGGTCGTCGAGGGGCTCAAGCGGCTCAGGGTGATCCTGGAGCCGAACGAGCACGGCCTGTCCTTCGACCTCCTGTGGGAAGGGACGATCCCGGCCGTGCTGGAGCCGCGGCACTTCCTGCGGTGGCAGGAGCGGGTGGTGTTCGACTCCGTACGGATGGCCCAGACGGGCCGCTGGTCCGGACAGATCAGGATCGGGGACGAGGAGATCTTCGTCACACCCGATCGCTGGATGGGCACCAGGGACCGCTCATGGGGGATCAGGCCCGTCGGCGAGCCGGAGCCGCCGGGAATCATGACCAAGAACTCCGGGACGTTCTACTGGCTCTACGCGCCGATGCGCTTCGACGACCACGCCATCCTCTGCATCGTCCAGGAGGACGAGCGCGGCCGCCGGCTGCTGGAGGAGGCCGTCCGCGTGTGGCCCGACGGCCGCGAGGAGGAGTACCTCGGCAGACCGGAGTACCGCCCGGTCTACGCCCCCGGCACGCGCGACGTCGTCGAGGCCACCATCACGTTCGCGCCGCCCGGCGGCAAGCCGTTCGACGTGCGCTGCACGCCGCTGCTGCCCGTTCATCTCATGGTGGGCACCGGGTACGGGCTGGAGCAGGAGTGGCGGCACGGGATGTACCAGGGGGCCGGGCCCGTCGTGCAGGGCGTGACGTACCGGCTGCCCGACGACGCCGCCAGGATGTGGGGGCTGGTGGACGCCGTCGGGCGGTTCGAGTACGACGGGCTCGTGGGCCACGGACTCTTCGAGTACTGGGCGCTGGGGCCGCACCCGTCGTTCCCCGCCTGAGCCCGGGACCGCCTACTCCTCGGGCTTCTTACAGATGATCTTGACGGTCTCGGCCGGGCCGCCCTCGGGCGGGGTCACGCCCTCGGCACGATCGGCACCCTCGACGCCCTCGACGCCCTCGGCGGGCAGGGCGGGCGTGGCGGGCACCGCCTTCAGGAAGTCGTCCGACGAGAGCTTCTCGGCCTCCTCCGGCGAGAGCTCCTTCAGCTTGGCGAGCTTCTCGGCCGCCTCGGGCGGCAGCTCCTTGACCTTGGAGAGCTTCTCGATCTCCTCGGGCGAGAGCGGCTCGGCCCTCTTGACCGCCACGCCCCCGTCGGGCAGCCGCTCGACCTTCACCGCACCGTTCTCGTCGAGGCGCGTCACCTTGCCGTCGGGCCCGGCCACGAAGCCCTTCTTGGCCGGCAGCGCCTGGGCCAGCTCGACGACCTTGCCGTCGGCCGTCGTGCAGGTCACCTTCGCGCCCGGAGCCGGGGTGGGCTCGTCGGCCATGGCGGAGCCCGCCAGGCCGGTGACGGCGAGCACGGCGACCGTGCCGAGCACCGCGAGACGACGCTTGAACATGGATTCTCCTCAACTGGGGACAACCGAACGCCCCGAGGATGGCCGCTCGTACCTGAAGTGACCCTGAAGAGCGCCTAAATGATCTTCAGGTTGGCTTTAGGTGCCCTGAGGCACCCTGGACGCGTGCGAGTGTTACTGGTGGAGGACGAGGAGCGGCTGGCCGACCTGGTCAAGGGCGGGCTGGCGGGCGAGGGTTTCGCGGTGGACGTGGCCCACGACGGCCGCGACGGCCTGTGGATGGCCACCGAGAACACCTACGACGTGATCGTCCTGGACGTGATGCTGCCCAGGCTGAACGGCTACGCGGTCTGCTCCAGGCTGCGCGAGGCGGGCGACTGGACGCCGATCATGATGCTCACGGCCAAGGACGGCATCTACGACGAGGCCGAGGCGCTGGACAACGGGGCCGACGACTACCTGGCCAAACCCTTCTCGTACGTGGTCCTGCTGGCCAGGCTGCGCGCATTGGTGCGGCGCGGCGGGCGCGAGCGGCCGGTGTCGATCAGCGTCGGCGACCTCGTGATCGACCCGGCGGGGCTGCGCTGCCGCAGGGGCGAGGCGGGGATCCAGCTCACGCCGAAGGAGTTCGCGGTGCTGCACGCGCTCGCGCGCCGGGCCGGGGAGGTGGTCTCCAAGAGCGAGCTGCTGGCCCAGGCGTGGGACTTCTCCTACGACGGCGACCCGAACATCGTCGAGGTCTACATCAGCGCGCTGCGCCGCAAGATCGACGTGCCGTTCGGCAGGACGACGTTGATGACGGTGCGCGGCGCCGGATACCGGCTGGAGGCCGCGTGAGCCGCTGGGAGTGGGCGGTGGCGGGGCTGTCCTCCGTCCGCCTGCGGGCCACCGTGGCGGCCACACTCGTGGTGGCGCTGGCCCTGGGCCTGGCGACGCTCGTCCTGGTGCTGGCGCTGCGTGGCACCCTGGTGAGCACCGCCGACGCCGCGGCGGCCAAGAAGGCCATGGCGGCGGCCCCGTACGCGGGGACGGTCGAGCTCAAGCAGGCCGACGAGCCCGGGATGCGACCGGTGACGCCCGCCAAGCCGGTGGAGACCGCCCCGCCCGTCAAGGGCAAGGGCGGCGAGGTGTACCTGAGTGACGGCAAAGTGGTGCGGATGGCCGACCCCGACCTCCTGGTGACCAAGAAGCAGGCCGCCGTGGCCGCCGGGTGGGCGGACCCCGGCGAGTACGCGGTCGCCGGCATCGAGGTGGCCACCGCGACCGGGCCCGCCATGGTGATGGCCCGGGTGTCGCTGGACAACATGCAGCAGGCCCTCCAGACGCTGTACCAGGCCCTGCTGCCCGGCGTGCCCGCGCTGCTGGCCGTGGTGGCGGGGATGACGTGGCTCTCGGTGGGCCGGGCGCTCGGCCCCGTGGCGGCGATCAGGGCCAAGGTGGCCGACATCACGGCCCGCGACCTGAACCAGCGGGTGCCCGTACCCCGCTCCAAGGACGAGATCGCCGCGCTGGCGACCACCGTGAACGGCACGCTCGACCGGCTGGAGACGGCCGTGGAGCGGCACAAGAGGTTCGTCGCCGACGCCGCGCACGAGCTGCGCAGCCCCATCGCGACGCTGCGGGCCCGGCTGGAGCTGGCCGAGCCCAGCGAGCTCACCGAGGAGGCCCTGGCCGACGTCGAGCGCCTGCAGTCGCTGGCGGCCGACCTGCTCATGCTGGCCAAGCTGGACGCCGGCGAGCCGCTGCGCGTGGCCGAGCTGGACCTGGGGCAGGTGGCCGCCGAGGCGGCGCTGCGGGCCAGGCGCCGCCCCGAGGTGCGGGTGGAGCTGGACGTCGAGCCCGACGTGGTGCTGAAGGGGTCGAGCGCGCACCTCGACCGCCTGGTGACGAACCTGGCCGACAACGCCGTACGGCACGCCGCCTCGACCGTACGGGTCCGCGTGGCCGCCGAGGGCGGGCAGGCGGTGCTGGAGGTGTCGGACGACGGGCCGGGGATCCCGCCCGGTCAGCGGGAGGCGGTGTTCGGCCGGTTCACCCGGCTGGACGAGGCGCGGGCCAGGGACGCGGGCGGCGCCGGGCTGGGGCTGCCGATCGCGCGGGACATCGCCCTCCTGCACGAGGGGTCGCTCGTGTACGGCGACCGGGGCTTCGTCGCGTGTTTCCCGCTACCTGACGGGTAGCGCGTAGTTCGTGCTGCTCCTGATGACCATGAAACCGGCCCGCTCGTACACGCCGACGGCGCCCGTCGGGTTGTCGAGGTCCACGTTCAGCCCGGCGTCGCGATATCCCTGGCGGGCGAAGGCGGCCAGCGCGTGAGCGATCAGCGCGCTCGCCACGCCCCTGCCGCGCCACTCCCGCAGCGTGCCGATGATCATGATGTGGGCCTGCTCCCCGGCGGCGTGAGTGATCAGCGCGCCCACCACCTGGCCCCCGGCCAGGGCCAGGAACGAGGACAGGGGGCGGAAGTTGCGCGTGCCGGTGATGTGGGCGGCCCAGCTCTCCCTGGTGTGCGGCACGGTGCCCCAATGGTCCCTGAACGACTCGTTGCGCACGTGACGGGCGCCGTCGTCCAGCTCGGGGGTCCAGGTGGCGATCGTCACCCCATCGGGGGCCCTGGGCTCGGGCAGGGTGTCCTTCAGGCCCCGCTCCATGAGCGCGAACCTGCGCACGGCGGCGAAGCCGGCACCCCTGGCCAGCGCGTGGACCCCCGGGTCGTGGTCGTCCGCGGCGAGGTGGATCTCCGCGGGGACGCCGGGGAAGGCCCGCTCGCTGAGCAGCGGCGCCGCGCCGACGGCCCAGCCGACGATCCGCCTGCCGATTCCCCGCCTGCGGTAGGCCGGGTGCACGCCGCCCCACAACCGCAGCACGTGCAGCCCGCCCTCCGCGGACTGCCTGACCGTCAGGTGGCCGAAGGCCGCGACGCGTTCGCCGTCCCTGGCCACGAGCGTGCTCCCGGCCAGGTCGATCGGGCGGTGGAAGAGCTGCTCGCGCACGTCCTCGACGCTGAACGGCTCACCGGTGCCGTCGGCGTCCGCCATCGCGGCCCACAGGCCGGCCAGCGAGCGGGCGTCCTCCTGTGTCAGCGGCCCCCATTCCATGCGGGTGGCCTAGGCGTCGAGCTGCATGAAGGCGCGGGCGATCGCCTGGCGGGAGACGTCCTCCGGGTAGGGGAAGGACGTGATCATGTCGCGCAGCCCCTCCACGTGGGCCCGCTTGGCCAGGTCGGCCACCAGGGCCAGCTCGTCGTGCTGCGCCAGCACGTACGACCGGTCCACCACCGCGCCGTGCCCCGGCACGATCACCGGCTCGGGCATCTCGTTGAGCATCGCCGCCAGCGTGCCCGGCCAGTCGAGCGGGTAGGAGTCGCCGAACGCCGGCGGCGCCCCCTCCTCCACCAGGTCACCGGCGAACACCACGCCCGCGTCGGGCACGTGCGCCACCACGTCGTTGCTGCTGTGCCCGAGCCCGAAGTGGCGCAGGTTCACGATGCGCCCGCCGATGTCGAGGCCGGCCGCCACCGTGAACGTGTGGTCGGGCGGCACGATCGCCACCTCCTCCAGCTCCTCCCGCAGCTCCGGCCGCCGCTCGATCAGGACGGCGCGCTGCTGCTCCCCGTCCGCCTCGATCTCCTCGACGCACCTGGCATGGCCCCAGATCTCGGCGGGCTGGAAGATCGCGTTGCCGAAGCAGTGGTCGAAGTGGGAGTGGCTGTTGACGACCGTCCAGGGGCTGGCCGTGATCGTACGGACCGCCTCGACGAGGTCGCGCGCCTCCCGGTGCGAGCTCCGGGTGTCGAGCACCAGACAGTGCCCGTCGCCCACGATCAGTCCCGTGTTGAGGTCGTACGACTCATGACGCCGGACGTAGACGCGGTCACCGACCTCCTGCCATGGCTCGTTCATGCCAGGAACCCTACTTTTAGGATCTAGGTATGGCATATGACTTCCAGGTCGTCATCGACTCGGGCGACCCGCACCCCCTGGCCGACTGGTGGGCCGACGCGCTCGGCTGGCAGGTGGAGGCGCAGGACGAGTCGTTCATCAGGGAGTTGATCGAGAAGGGTCACGCCTCCGAGGACGACACGACGACGCACAACGGCGCGCTGGTGTGGAAGGCGGGCGCGGCCATCAGGCACCCCGACGGCCTCGAACGTGCTCCGCGCGTGCTGTTCCAGCTCGTGCCCGAGCCCAAGTCGGTCAAGAACCGCGCGCACCTCGACATCCGGGCCGGGGCCGGCAACATCGAGGCGGAGGTCGCGCGGCTGACCGCCAGGGGCGCCAAGGAGCTGCACAGGGGCCGCCAGGGGCCCAACTGGTGGGTCACGCTGGCCGACCCGGAGGGCAACGAGTTCTGCGTGTCCTGATCAGCTTCGCAGGTACGCCAGCACCGCCAGCACCCTGCGGTGCCCGTCGGCGGCGGGCGGCAGGTCGAGCTTGGTGAAGATGTTGGCGATGTGCTTGGCCACGGCCGCCTCGGTGACGAAGAGCTCCCTGGCGATCGACGCGTTCGTGCGGCCCTCGGCGATCAGGCCGAGCACCTCCTGCTCGCGCGGGGTGAGCCTGGCCAGCGGGTCGCGCCGCCGCCTCAGGAGCTGGCGCACCACCTCGGGGTCCACGACCGTGCCGCCGCCCGCCACGCGGTCGAGGGCCTCGACGAACTCGCGCACGTCGCCGATGCGGTCCTTCAGCAGGTAGCCGACGCCCGCGCCGCCGCCGGACTCCAGCAGCTCGGCGGCGTACGTCTGCTCCACGTACTGGCTGAGCACCAGCACCGCCAGCTCCGGGTCGCGGGCGCGCAGCTCCAGCGCGGCGCGCAGGCCCTCGTCGGCGAAGCCGGGCGGCATGCGCACGTCGGTCACCACGGCCTTGGGGCGGTGCTCGGCCACGGCCTCGACCAGGGCGGTCGCGTCGCCGACGGAGGCGACGACGGTGTGGCCGAAGCGTTCGAGCAGCCCGGCCAGGCCCTCCCTGAGCAGGACGGCGTCCTCGGCGATCACCACGCGCACGGTCTCTTCCCTTCCTTCGCGCTCAGCACGGGATCTCCGCCCGCAGGCGGGTCGGGCCGCCGGGCGGGCTCGACAGGGACAGTCTCCCCTCGACCACGGACAGCCGGTCCGCCAGGCCCGTCAGCCCCGACCCGGTGGCGGGGTCGGCCCCGCCGACGCCGTCGTCGCGCACCTCGACGACGAGCGTGCCGCGCTCGATCCGGCCGGTGACGGCTCCCCTGGTGGCCCCGCTGTGCTTGGCGAGGTTCGCCAGGGCCTCGCTGACCACGTAGTACGCCGTCACCTCGACCGGAGCGGGCAGCCGGGCCGGCAGGTCGACGTCCACGTCCACCGGCACGGGCGAGCGCCCTGCCACGTCCCGCACCGCCGCGGCCAGCCCCCGGTCGGTGAGCACCGGGGAGTGCACGCCCCTGATCAGCTCGCGCAGCTCGGCCAGCGCCTGCTTGGCCTCGTCGTGGGCCTGCCGGATCAGGCGGGCCGGCTCCGACCCCTCGGGCAGGTCCAGGCCGGCGATGCCGAGCGACATGGACAGCGCGACCAGCCGCTGCTGGGCGCCGTCGTGCAGGTCCCGCTCGATCCTGCGGCGCTCCATCTCGAACGCGTCCACCAGCCGCGCCCGCGACCGCAGCACCTCGGTGAGCTCGGACTGCGCCGGCGCCAGGATCGCGCGGGCCATCGCGCCGCGCGCGCCCGCCCAGGCGGTGATCGTGTACGCGGCGACGGGCAGCAGCAGCACGCCCGCGATGGAGGCGAGCACGCCGACGATCGGCGCCACCTCGGCCTGCAGCACCGGGGACAGCGCCAGGATCAGCGGCCCGCCGATCGTGAACGCCAGCATGACCAGATCGATCCACCACAACACGAGCAGAGTCATGATCGCCAGCCCGGCCTCGCGCCAGCGCCGGTGCGGCGCCTCGGGCAGGGGGACCACGTCCACCAGGCGCAGGCGGAGGCGTTCGAAGGGAGCGATCAGCAGGCTGCCCACGGCCAGCGCGGCCAGGCCCGTGACGACGCCGAGGGGAGCGCCGACGAGCGTGCCGCTGATGGAGGCCGCCACGATCAGCCCCGCCACCACGCCCGGGACGGCGCTGGCCGCCAGGTACACCGCGCCGCGCCAGGGCCAGGCGGAGGCCAGGAACGGCAGCGGATGCCGGGTCAGGGCTTCGAGCGCGGTCCTGTTGAGCACCTTGTGACCGTATCGGCCGAGGTCAGGGGCACGCAGTAGTGCTAGGGATAGCTTCCGCGCCCGTCACCCGGACGGCCCCGATGCCGCCGGCGTGCTGGTCGCCGCGGGGCGCCGGACGTAGGGCAGCACCCCGATCTGGAAGTCGTCCTCGTAGATGATCGTGCCGGGGTCGGGCGAGCGCACGACGTCGTACGCGACGCCGTACCGGCGCAGCAGATCCTCCAGCGGCGCGAGCGCGTCGATGAGGGAGGCCGCGCCGGGCTTGAACCAGGGGACGGCGCGGATGGTGTTGCCGTCGGCGTAGAAGGGCGGGTACGGCAACCGCGCGATGAACCAGTCGTCCACCGTCGTGAACAGCTCGTCGTCCGCCGGGGTGAGCCGACCGGCGCTGCGGAGATGGTGACAGGCGGCGAAGATGCCCACGGGCACGCCGAGCCGTCCGTAGTAGCGGACCTGGAACCGTACAAAAGGGCCGCCGTCGCCTTGGCGCAGGGGTGCGCGGCTTCCATGAGTCACATGGCTGGGTCTACCCCGTCCGATGCGCGAGCCCACGAACGCATACCCTACGGACACGCTTGTCGCACGCCGCGGTCAGACGTTCGCGGCTCCCCGCCGGCCGAACTGGTCCGCCACGGCGTCGAACACGGGCACCGCCGCGCCCGGATCCGCGACCTGCGCCTTCGGCAGCCCGAGCTGCGGGTCGAAGCACTCGAACCCGGACTCGCGCTCCACCACCGACGCCACCTCGTACAGCAGGCCGACGACCCGCCTGGCGTCCTCGCCGTGGGTCCAGTAGGGCACGCTCATCTCCCAGCCGCCCTCCCAGTGGTTGACGGAGATGCCGGTGCCCTCGTGGTCCAGCTCCCAGTTCGGCGGGTACTCGACGATGCGCACCTCGCCGAGCAGGGCGCGGGTGCCGACGACGATGTCGCCCCAGGCCCTCAGGTCGGGCTGCAGGGCGCCGGGGGCCGCGTCCAGCGCCTCGTCCCAGGACTGGCCGGGGTCGCGGCGGTAGAAGTACAGGTCGTAGCTCATGGTGGACGAAGGCTACCGATCTTGACCCCCGCGGCGGAAGTCGAGACCCTCGAACGCGCCCGACTCGCGCCAGCCGTCGATGAAGGCGAAGTACGCCATCGCCCCGTGCGGGTGGCCGACGCCCAGCCAGCTCTTCCTGCCGGGGTCCTGGCCCTCGTTGTTGTAGTAGCCGGGCGTGCAGTCCTGGGAGCCCAGCAGGCGGCCGGTGCCCGACAGGAGGAGCTCCACCCAGGCCTCCTCCGCCTCCCTCGTGGCCTCGACCTCCGCGTACCCGTGGTCGAGGGCGTGCCTGACGGTGACGGCGATGGTCCTGCCGGCCTCCGTCAGGTTGTGCGGGATGTTGGAGATGAGGTTGGCGGCCTGCGTCGGCTGGACGAGGAAGGCGTTGGGGAAGCCGTGCACGTGCACGCCGTGCAGCGTGCGCATGCCGTCGGCCCAGTGCTCCGACAGCCGGACGCCGCCGCGCCCGGTCAGGTCGTAGCCGGCGCGGCGGGTGTAGTCGGTGCCGACCTCGAAGCCCGAGGCGTAGATGACGCAGTCCACCTCGTACTCCCGGCCCGCCACCACCACGCCCCGCTCCGTGATGCGCTCGACGCCCTTGCCGCCGGTGTCGACGAGGTGGGTGTTCGGCCGGTTGAACGCCTGGAGGTACTCGTCGTGGAAGCAGGGGCGCTTGCAGAGCTGGCGGTACCAGGCCTTCAGGGCGTGCGCCGTCGCCGGGTCGGCCACGACGGCGTCCACGCGGGCGCGGATCTCCTCCATCTTCTCGAAGTCGGAGTCCTCGAAGGCGGCCAGCATGCTCTCCTGGGTGAGCTCCTCGGGGCGCAGGTGCTCGATCCTGGCGCGGAAGCGGCGGGAGATGTCGGTCCAGCCGTCCATGACCAGGTCCTCCTCGGCCGGGGCGCCGGTCTGGTTGGCCGTGAAGTTCTCCAGCCAGCGCTGCTGCCAGCCGGGCGTCGCGACCGTGGCGAACCACTCGGGGTCGGTCGGCCGGTTGTCGCGCACGTCCACGGAGGACGGCGTGCGCTGGAAGACGTACAGCTCGCCGCAGGCTCTGGCCAGGTGCGGCACGCACTGCACGGCGGTGGCGCCGGTGCCGATGACGGCCACCCGCTTGTCGGCCAGCCGGTCCATGGGCGCGCCCGAGGGGTCGCCGCCCGTGTACGCGTAGTCCCAGCGGCTGGTGTGGAAGGCGTGGCCGCGGAAGTCGTCGATGCCCGGGATGCCGGGGAGCTTGGGCACGTGCAGCGGCCCGATGCCCATGGCGACGAACTGGGCGGTGAACGCGTCGCCGCGGTCGGTCCTGATCACCCAGCGGGAGCGGGTCTCGTCCCAGGTCAGGTCCGTGACCTCGGTGTGGAGGAGGGCGTGGTCGTACAGGCCGTAGTGCTTGCCGATGCGGCGGCAGTGCTCCAGGATCTCGGGCGCGTGCGCGTACTTCTCGGTCGGCATGTGGCCGGTCTCCTCGAGCAGCGGCATGTACACGAACGAGGCCGTGTCGCACTGCGCTCCCGGGTAGCGGTTCCAGTACCAGGTGCCGCCGAAGTCGCCGCCCTTCTCCACGATGCGCACGTCCTCGACCCCGGCCTCCTTGAGCCGGGCGCCGGTGACGAGCCCGGCGAAGCCGCCGCCGATGAAGGCGACCGTCACGTGGTCGGTCTTGGGGTCGCGCTCGATCCGCGGGGTGTAGGGGTCGTCGAGGTAGTGGGCGAAGCGGCCGGTGAGGCGGAGGTACTGGTCGTTGCCGTCGGGACGCAGCCGCTTGTCGCGTTCCTCGCGATATTTCCGGCGCAGGGCTTCCTTGTCGATGGTCATGGATGTCCTCCGCGAGAGGCGACGACAGATTGGCGACCCAAATTCCAGAATGTCATTCGGTAATGGCGCCGACAAGAGGGACGCGCGCGTTTCGGACGGACGGGAGCCTGCCTGCGGTATCCCCGCTCGGTGACCGGGATGTCCACTATTGTGGGGGCCCGGACACACGAGGAAGCGGATCTGTCTTGGCCCATCGCGCACTGGTCATCGCCATGTTGCCGGCGATCGGGCTGCGGGTGCTCGCGGTGCTCGGCTTCCCGCCCGCCATCCTCTTCTACGGCGACTCCTTCGCCTTCCTCAAGGAGGAGCTGGCGCCGGGCACCGCGCGCCCCTCCGGCTACTCCCTGCTGCTGGCGCTGCTGCGGCCCGCGCACAGCCTCACACTCGTGACGGTCCTGCAGCACCTGCTCATGCTCGCGCTCGCCGTGGCCCTGTACGCGCTGCTGCGCCGCCGCGGCCTGCCAGGCTGGGGCGCGGCGCTGCTGGTCACGCCGCTGCTCTACGACGAGTTCCTCATCCTGCTCGAACACATGATCATGGCGGACGCCGTCTTCGTCGTGCTCGTCTCGGCGGCCATCGCCCTGATCGTCTGGCGGGTCACCCCGGCCACGGCCGCCGTGGGCGGGATGTTGCTGGGCCTGGCCGGGATCACCAGGACCGTCGGCCTGCCGCTGCTGCTGCTGACCGCCGCGTACCTGCTGGTCAGGCGGTACGGCTGGCGCCCCCTGGTGGCGCTGCTGGTGGCCGGGACGATCCCGCTCGGCGCGTACGCGACCTGGATGAAGGTGGAGAAGGGCAAGTTCGGCCTCACCGAGGCCGACGGGAACTTCCTGTGGTCCAGGACCATGAGCTTCGCCGACTGCGCGGTCATCAAGCCGCCGGAGCGGCTGTCCGTGCTCTGCCCCGGCATGCCGGTCGAGCAGCGGCCATATCCGCCGCACTGGTTGTGGGAGAGCTTCTCACCGCTGCTCAAGGTGCCGGGCACGGCCAACAGGAACCAGCTCGCCGGGGAGTTCGCCAGGCAGGCCATCCTCGCGCAGCCGGGCGCGTACCTGGGGGCGGTGGCGACCGACCTCAAGCAGTTGCTGCGCTGGGAGCGCACGGCGGTGGACGAGAAGACGCCGTACAAGCTGCCCGCCTCCGAGCGGCCGATCAGCGAGTCGGTGCGCGGGGTGGCCGAGTCGTACGAGGCGGGCCCGGCGGCGACGCGGGTGGTGGAGCCGTACGCCGGGTGGCTGCGGGCCTACCAGCGCTTCGGGTACGTGCCGTTCCCCCTGCTCATGCTGGCCCTGGTCGGGACGCTGGCGGCGGCGCTGGTCCGGCGGCGCTGGGACGCGCTGCTGCCCGGGCTGGCCGCGCTCGCGCTGGTCGCCTCGCCGCCGTTCCTGGCGGCCTTCGACGTGCGGTACGTGATCCCGGCGATCCCGCTGATCTGCCTGGCGGCGGGGCTGACCCTGGCCGCCAGGGGGGATCGGGCCGCGCCGGCGGCGGAGCGGGAAGCGGTCGAGGTGGCCTGAATGTTACGGTGCCCCGAAGGTGACGCTCACAGGTGATGGGAAGCTATGACGGAGGCCGGGCCGACGGGTGACGACCTGGTCGAGATGCTCGCGGCGCTGGCCAACCCGCTGCGGCTGCGCATCATCGCCCGGCTCGCGGCCGGGCGCGACTACGTGAGCCACCTGGCCCGCGAGATCGGCGTCAGCCGCCCGCTGCTGCACATGCACCTGCGCCGGCTGGAGGCCGCGGGGCTGATCGCCGGCAGCCTGGAGCTGTCGGACGACGGCAAGGCCATGAAGTACTACGAGGTCACGGACTTCAGCCTGCACCTGACCGCCGCGGCGCTGGCCGAGGCGGCCAAGACTCTCACGAGGCCGGACCCCGAGGAGGGCTCCTGATGTCGTACACCTGGCCCGAGGTGATCTTCTTTCTCGGGGTGCTGATCCTCGTCACGTTCCTGATCAGCGTCTTCACCGTGGGGATGTTCGAGTCCCGCAAGTCCAGGCGGCAGGCCGACGCGGCCGAGGAGCTGCGGGGGCTCGTGGAGCGGTTCGAGGAGCTCGCCCGCAGCACGGTGGAGACGCAGGAGCGCATGGCCGCCGAGCTGGCGGAGCTGCGCTCCCGCACGGAGTCGATCGAGCGGATCTTACGGACCGTGGAGTGAGACCGGACCGTGGAGTGACGCCTTCCTACGGGGTGACGGGGGAGGCGTCGAAGCGGGTGACGAAGCGACGCTGCCACGGGGTCTCGACCGCGTGCCTGTCGTAGTGCTCGCGCACGTAGGCCACCGCGCGGTCGCCGGGGACGCCGTCGAGCATCGCCAGGCAGGCCAGGGCCGTGCCGGTGCGGCCCTTGCCGCCGCCGCAGGCCACCTCGACGCGCTCGGTGGCGGCGCGGCTCCACGCCTCGCGCAGGGCCTCGGCCGCGGCCGCGCGGTCGGCTGGAAGCCAGAAGTCGGGCCAGCGCACCCAGCGGTGCTCCCACTCGACCCCCGGTGGCTCCTTGCCGAGCAGGTAGAGGGCGAAGGCGGGCCGCGCGCCCGCCGGGAGCGGGTGGCGCAGGCCCCTGCCGCGGACGAGGCGGCCCGAGGGCAGGCGCAGCACTCCTGCGGCTGAAGGGTCCCAGGTCTCGGTCATGGAGCCGAGCGTAGCCAGAACGGCCCGGCCCGGAGCGGGCTTCCGCTTTCGGCTGACACCGCTTCGGCGCGAGGCGCTACCAGCCGGCTTCCGCTCCCGATGGCGCAGCACGAGGGCGTGCGCCCCCGGGGCACGCTGGCCGGACCGTGTCACCCACCCGTACGACCTGGGCGGCGCGGTTCCCGCCGGTGAGAGGCTGCTCGGTCATGGCTCCGTGATGCCGCTCAGCCAGCCGCCGGCCAGCTCGGTGACGAGGGCGCCGCCCCGGTCGGTCAGGTGGACGTGGTCCACGAGCAGCTCGCGGCCTCCCGCGCGGGCGATGTCGTCCCAGGTGCGCCCGAGCAGGTAGTGCTGGGCGGCGACGCTGAAGGCGAGCGGGAAGCCGAAGCCGTACGGCGTCCGGGCGCCGTGCCGGAGGATGCCCGCCATGCGCTCGTGCAGGGCGAGGTGGTCGGCCCCCGTCCGGGCGGCGATGTCCTTGATCGCGGCGTTGTAGCGGGTGAGGGTGCGGTTGATCGGGGCGTTCAGGTCCTCGCCGAGGGGGGGCAGGGACATGAGGGCGACGCGGGCGCCGGTGCCGCTCCTGACCCGGTCCACGATGGCGCGCAGGTTGGCGCGGTACTCCTCCAGGGGGACGCCGTCGCGTACGTCGTTGGTGCCGATGAGGAGCGTCACCGCGGCCGGGCGGCAGGCCACGATGTCGGTGTCGACGCGCTGGAGCAGGTCGGCGGTGGTGTTGCCGTTGCTGCCCGCGTTGACGAACTCGTAGGCGGGGAACGCGGCGCGCAGCGAGGCCACCCAGTCGGCGCCGAGCGAGCCCTGCGTCATGCTGGCCCCGGCCGCCACGACGCGCGGCCGGGTCGCCCCCGTCGCGCAGGCGTCGGCGGGCGGGTTGTCGGCGGGGCGCAGGAAGGTGAGGTAGACGACGGTCCCGGCGGCGCAGAGCGCGGCGGCCAGCAGCAGGCTGATGGTGATGACGATGGGCTTCTTCACGGTCAGTACCCCACGGAGATGGTGTGGCCGGCCGTGGCCGGGTCGTCGAGTGCGGCGAGGATGGCGTGGGCGAGGTCGGCTCGGGCGATGGTGATGCCGCCGCGCACGTTCCGGTCGACGGCGCTCCGGTACGGGCGGCGGGCGCCGTCCGTCAGGCGCGGCGGCCTCATGATCGTCCAGTCCAGCCCGCTGCCGCGGACGATCTCCTCGGTACGGGCGAAGTCGGCGAAGCCCTCGCGCAGGAAGCGTCGCAGCAGCGGCTTCACCAGGACGCGGTTCAGCAGGTCGTCCCCGGCGTCCACGACGTGACCGCCGGCGGTGACCACGACCAGGCGGCGCGCCCTGGCGGCGCGCATCGCGGCGGCGATCGAATGCGCGCCCTCGGCGCACACCTGCCCGGCGCCGCGCCCGCGCGGGCCCAGCGCCGAGATCACGGCGTCCCGGCCCGCCACGCTCGCCTCGATGGCCTCGGGCCGCATGACGTCGGCGACCACCGGTTCGAGGCTGCCGGAGGAGGGGAGCCCGGCGGGGTCGCGGACGACGGCGGTGACGTGGTGCCCGGCTTCAAGTGCCTGCTCCACGACGTGCCGGCCGGTGCCGCCCGTCGCTCCAAAGATGGTGATCTTCATCTAGACTCCTGGTTGGTAAACACTCACTAACCTCGATCGCAGGCTAGTGAGTGTTTACTAACCATGTCAACGGCGAGAGGGCGACCATGGGCACCAGAGACGTGATCCTCGACGCGGCGGCCGAGGTCATGGCCGAGCGAGGCCTGGCCAACGTGACCACGCGACAGATCGCACGGGCCGCCGGGTTCACCGAGGCGGCCCTGTACAAGCACTTCCCCAGCAAGGCCGACCTGATGGTGGCCGTGATGCGGGAGCGTTCACCCGACTTCTCCCCGCTCGCGGGAGCGCTGCGCGGCGGGGGCGACCTGGTGGCGGCTCTCACCGCCGTGGCCAGAGCGGCCATCGAGCTGTACCGGGCCGGGTTCCCCATGTTCGCCTCGGTGTTCGCCGACCCGGCCACCCTGACCGCGCACAAGGAGGAGCTGCGGCAGGAGGGGGCCGGGCCGCACAGGCCGAACGAGGCGCTGGCCGCCTACCTGCGCGCCGAGCAGGCGGCGGGGCGGGTGCGGGCCGAAGCGGACGTGCGGGCGGCGGCGGGGCTGCTGCTCGGGGCCTGCTTCCAGCACGCGTTCCTGGGGCACATGTCGGAGGCGGGGTTCAGGGACGACGAGGAGGCGGCGGCCGCGTTCGTCCGCACGCTGCTCGGCACTCTCACCCCCGCGCCGCCACCGTGTCCGCCGCCCACCGCCTGACGCGGTCCTCGTGCCCCTTCGCGGGGAAGGTGCCGTCCAGGGCGACGTCGGTGATCGTCGTGGCGTACTCGGCCGGCGTGGCGTCGTTCGTCCGCTTCGCGTGCGCGTGCGCGGCCCCCGCGGCGGCGTCCGCCAGCGAGCGCCACCGTACGTCGCGCAGCACACGCGGGGGCGTGAAACCCACGGGAGTGAAGCGGAAGCAGCCCGGCTCGGCGACGAAGCCGGCCGTGGCGATCAGCCGGCCCTTGTGACGGACCTGCGCGCCGGATTTCAGAAGAACGTCACCGAGCGATCGCTCAGCCGGTGCCGGTGCACCCACCACAACGCCGCCTGGGCGGCCAGCAGGAACGGCAGGATCGGCAGCGCCACCATCGTGAGCCCGCCGATCGTGCTCTCCCCCGCCACCCCTTCGAGCAACCGCCCGGCCATCAGCGCTCCGGCGGTCAGCGGCAGGCAGAGCGCGGCGAGCGCCGTCCCGGCGAAGGCCGCGCCGTCGCGGCCCTTCCTGAAGGCCCGCCAGGCCACGGCGACGGCGGCCGGGCCGGCGAGACCGGGGACGAGGGCGAGGGGCGCGAACCCGGACGCGGAGGCGAGCGGGGCCGTGACGACCAGCGCCGGCAGGAGCACCAGCACGACGGGCGCCAGCCGCTCGCCCGCGCGCCTGGCCCGCTCGCGCAGCTCGCCGGTCGTGCGCAGCGCCAGGAACGCCGCGCCGTGCAGGCCGAAGAGCGCCACCGTGGCCAGCGCGCCGAGCAGCGCGTACGGGTTCAGCAGCCACAGCACGCCGTCCCCTGGCTCCTGGACGGCGTTGCCGAGGAAGAGTCCGGCCGCCGCGGCGAAGACCGCGCTCGCGACCGCCTGGGCCGTCTCCCACCGCCGCTGCCAGCCGGCCTCCGGCCTGCGCGCGCGGAACCACATCCCGAGGTCGCGGACGAACCACGCCGCGACCATCACCACGATCACCGGGTACAGCGCGGTGAACAGCACTGCCTCGGCGTCGGGGAACGTGACCGCCAGCACGCCGGCGAAGGCGATCAGCCAGACCTCGCCGGCCAGGAAGAACGGGCCGATGGCGGCGACCACCCGGCGCCTGCCCCGGGCGTCGCCGCGCAGCACGGCCAGGAACATGCCCGCGCCGAGGGCGAACCCGTCGAGCGCGTGCCAGCCGGCCAGCAGCAGGCCGACGACGATCAGCCAGACGATCTCCATCAGCGCTCCCTGACCAGTTCCTCGTCCCCCAGGACACTTCCGAGCACGAGCGAGCGCGGCCCCGCCTTCGCGATCCTGGCGATCAGGAGGTAGCCGACGACCACCAGCGTCACGTACAGGGTCGTGAAGATCACCAGCGAGGCCAGGACGCTCGCGGTGCTGACGTCCGAGACGGCCTCGCTCGTGGGCAGGACGTCGTAGACGGCCCAGGGTTGCCGCCCGATCTCGCGGACCGTCCAGCCGAGGATCACGGTCAGGAACGGCAGCGGGATCGTCCAGACCCCGACCCCGAGCAGGAACCGCCGCCGCTCGATGCGGCCCCGGCCGATCAGCACGATGGGGACGAGCGCGAAGAGCACGTACAGGTAGGCGACCGACAGCATGACGGTGAGCGCGATGGGCACCCACGCGGGCGCCAGGTAGTCACCGGGGCCGTGCTCGGCGGCCATGCGCTCGGCGGCGCGCAGGGCCTCCGCGCCGCTCCCGAGCTTGGTCGGCTGGTTGCGCACCACCCACAGCACCGACGCGTCCCCGAAGCCGATGGTGAAGAAGGTGGCGACGTAGCCGACGGTGAGGCCGAGCCGCAGGGACAGGCGGAAGAAGGGCACCTCGCCGGTGCCCCGGCGGAAGTGCCAGGCGCTCACCCCTGCCATGAAGAAGCCGCCGACCATGAGCGCGGCGGGCAGGATGTGCCCCACGGCGAGCAGCGCGGCGGGATTGGTGAACACCGCGCCGACGTCGACCACGCGCAGCGCGTCACCGGCCCGCTCGAAGCCGACCGGGTTCTGCAGGAATCCGTTCGCGACCACGATGAGGTACGCCGAGCCGATCGCCGCGATCGCCACGACGTAGAAGGTCAGCAGGTGCACCACCTTCGGCAGCCGGCCCCAGCCGAAGATCCAGAGCCCGAGGAACGTCGACTCGACGAAGAAGGCGTAGAGCGTCTCCATCGCCATGGGCGCGCCGAAGAGCTCACCGGCGAAGTGCGTCAGCCCGCTCCAGTTGAGGCCGAACTGGAACTCCAGCAGCAGGCCGGAGATGATGCCGAGGCCGTAGTTGACGATGTAGATCTGTCCCCAGAACTTCGTCAGCCGCTCGTGCAGGGGGTTGCCCCGCACGACCCAGAGCGTCTGCAGGAACGCGATCAGCGGGGCGAGGCCGAGCGTCAGGGCGACGAAGAGGAAGTGCAGGCTCGTGGTGATCCCGAACTCGAGCCGAGCCAGGTCGAGCGCGTCCACGGCTCAGCGCCCGGACCGCCGGAAGACCCCGAACTCGACCAGGAGCCCGAGGACGGCGCCTCCGGCGAAGGCGACCAGCTCGTCCACCCCGAGGCCGGTGTCCCGGGTCATCAGCAGGGTGACCAGCACGTTCCCGAGCACGATCCCCGCGATGACGAGGACGACGAGCCGCACCGTCCGTCCGGTGGATCCTCTGACCTGTTCCATCTGGGAGTCTCCTTCACCAATGTAGGCACGCTACACGTAGGCAGCCTACATGTTGGAGAACCCGGCCGCTAATCCTTGATGCGCTTCATGGTGAGGTGGGAGTCCACCCGCGAGACCGCGGCCAGCGGCAGGATCTGCTGGCTGAGGAACTTCTCGTAGGCGAACTGGTCGGCCACCGCCACGCGCATGTAGTAGTCGGGCCGCCCGAACATCCGCCGGAACTCCAGCACCTCCTCCAGCGCCGCCACCCGCGACTCGAACTCCTCCACGGTCTGCAGGTCGTTGACCGCGATCTCCACCGACACGACCACCTCCAGCGACCGGCCCAGGGCCTCGGGGGAGATCTGCGCCCGGTAGCCGGCGATCACCCCGGCGTCCTCCAGGCGCTTGACCCGGCGCAGGCACGGCGGCGGCGTCAGCCCCACCCGTCGGGCCAGCTCCACGTTCGACATCCGGCCGTCCTGGGCCAATTGGAACAAAATTTCGCGATCAACGTGATCCAGGATAATTGAATTGCTCATATGCCCGATTTCTCCTAACGCGTGAAACCATATTATGCGGGATACGCACTAAAATTGCTTTTCATGCGAACGCGGGATTTCACGGCGGCTGCGGCCGACACCGCCTCGGTGGGGCTGAGCCTGTTCCCCCTCGGGGTCAGCTTCGGCGTGCTGGTGGTGCACGCCGGGCT
This sequence comes from Nonomuraea thailandensis, assembly GCF_024172165.1. Lineage (GTDB taxonomy): Bacteria > Actinomycetota > Actinomycetes > Streptosporangiales > Streptosporangiaceae > Nonomuraea > Nonomuraea thailandensis. The sequence goes on from NZ_JAMZEB010000002.1 coordinate 10,100,691, forward strand.
CGACTGGTGGTGGGCGACGGTGTTCACCGCGGTGATCTACGCGGGGTCGCTGGAGTTCCTGCTGCTCGGGCTGGTCGCCACCGCGACGCCGCTGGGGCAGATCGCCGTCACGGCGCTGCTGGTGAACATGCGGCACGTCTTCTACGCCCTGTCCTTCCCGCTGCGCCAGGTCCGCCCGCTCGGCCGCGTCTACGCCACCTTCGCGCTCACCGACGAGGCGTACGCGCTGACCGCGGGCGGGCGCGCCCGCGGCTGGAGCGGCGCGCGCATCCTGTGGATGCAGGTGCTGTGCCAGGGTTACTGGGTCGGCGGCGCCACCGCGGGAGCGCTCGCCGGAGCGCTGGTCCCGGTCACCCTGCACGGGCTGGACTTCGCGCTGACCGCCCTGTTCGTGGTGCTGACCATCGACGCCTGGCGGGACCGGCGCGACCTGCCGACGCCGCTGCTGGCCGCCGCGAGCTTCGCCGGCGCCGCGCTCCTGACCCCCGGCCAGCTCCTGCCGGTCTCGATGGGCCTGTTCACGGCCGGCCTGCTCATCCGGTACGCCCTGCGCCACCTCCGGCGCCCGGCCGCGTCCGCACCCGCTTCCGCGTCCGCATCCACACCCGCGTCCGCACTCGCGTCCGCGTCCGCACTCGCGTCCGCGTCCACCGCTCCGGCGCCCTCGGCCCCTTCGCCCGTGCCGGCTTCGATCTCGGGCCTGGGCCCGGAAAGGTAGCACCCGCGTGCCCACCCCGCTCTACCTGGCCGCCGTCGTGGCCGTCAGCACCGCGATCACGTGGGGCCTGCGCGCCCTGCCCTTCGCCGTGCTGGGCCCGCTGCGCCGCTCGTCCGTCCTGCAGTTCCTGGCCGTGCAGATGCCCACCGGCATCATGCTGATCCTGGCCCTGTACACCCTGCGCGACCTGCGCCCCACGCCCTGGACCGCCATGGTGCCCGCCGTCCTGGCCCTGGCGACCGCGGTCGGGCTGCACGTCAAGACCCGCAACGCGGTGATCAGCGTCCTGGGCGCGACCGCCGTGCACGTGGTGCTGTCGACGTTCTGGCACGCCGGCTGACCCGTTAGGCGCGGTCGAGCTCCGCGTGCGGGAAGGGCGTCCGCTTGCTCTCGCCGACCAGCCGCTCGACGAACCCCTCGAAGACGAGAGCGGTCGCGGCGTGCCGATCGAGGAGCCCGGCGGCGGCCTCGGAGACCTGATCGCGCCTGGCCCGGCCCGCCACCCACTCGCGCAGGAGCCGGACGTGCTCCCGCCTCTCCCGCGTGCCGCCCGGCAGGTGGTGGCGGAGGAGGTGGCTGGTGGTGTAGTACCGGTCGTAGGAGAGATGATCGTCGAGGAAGCGGGACTCCTCGGCGGACAGCGTGAACCGCTTGCTCACGGCCAGCCCCAGATCGGCGAAGTAGATCTCGCGGCCGTCGGTGAGCAGGTTCAGGAAATGGGCGTCGAAGTGCACGAACCCCTGCGAGCTCAGGAACCGGGTGCCGCCGACGAGTGCCTGTTCGAGCCATGGGTACGGCTCGCTCCCCTCGCGCTCCGACAGCCACGACGCCAGCGTTCCCGGCAGGTGCTCCAGGAACAGGACCAGGCTGCGCGAGGAGGTCATGATGGCCTCCAGCCGCCTGCGCACCGCGTCCGAGCCGTCCCAGCGCGCCACGTATCCGTCGATGCCGCCGGGCTCGTCGGAGAACCCCTCCGGAGGGCTGTCGGGGATCACCCGCCAGTGGCACAGGATGGGGAAGCCGGCGAAGGCGCCGGTCAGCACCCAGTTCGTGGTCATGACGTGGGCCGCCAGCTCCCGCCAGGCGCCGAACCCGGCCGAGCCGACCCCGTACTGGTAGAAGGTCGGCAGGCCGAAGACGTTGGCCGTCGACCGGACGTGCTCCGGGCGGCACTCCAGGTCGGTGAGCGGGACGCGCTTGACGAAGACGCGGGTGCCGGCCACCTCCAGCTCAGCGGACCGCCCGCCGATGCCCTCCCCCCGCGGCTCGGCCCCCGCGACCAGGTCGGCCACCTGCCGGTCGCTCAGCACGGCGAGGGCGGTGGACACGGCGTCGTAGGCGGCCAGGCGAGCCGGGTCGGCGGGCGGCATGAGCTGTCGGCTCCCGGGGGCGGGGACGGGGCGTGTGCTCACTGTCGCACACGTACGGAGCAGCCGGTTCTTCACGCCCGGCCGTACGGACGGTAAAAACCTGACCGGGCACAAAACTGGGACTGTTCGTTATCTTGTATCAATCGTGTTTATGGCGGTAGGTTGTGGCGCCATGACCGCACCCAGGACTCCGACCACCGCCGAGGAGTTGCGTGGCGCCGGCCTGCGGGTTACCGCCGCCCGGGTCGCGTTGCTCGACACCGTCCGGCACGGCGACCACCTCGATGTCGAGGCGATCGCCTCCGGGGTGCGCGACCGTGTGGGTCACGTCTCCCTGCAAGCCGTGTACGAAGCCCTCCACGCGCTCACCGCGGCGGGGCTCGTACGCCGGATCGAGCCGGCCGGAAGCCCGGCCCGGTACGAAGGGCGCGTCGGGGACAACCACCACCACATCGTGTGCCGGTCGTGCGGCGCGGTCGCCGACGTCGACTGTGCGGTCGGTCATGCCCCGTGCCTGCATGCCGCCGACGACCACGGCTTCACCATCGACGAGGCCGAGGTCATCTACTGGGGCCGGTGCCCCGACTGCTCCACCAACCGCACTGCGTGAGCTGCTGAACCCAAGTCCTGGAAGGATTCCCATGACCGAGAACCATGACGCGATCGTCACCGATCCGAAGACAGAAGGCGAAGGCGCCGGCTGTCCGGTCGCGCACACGCGCGCTGCCCACCCGACCCAGGGTGGCGGCAACCGTCAGTGGTGGCCGGAGCGGCTCAACCTGAGGATCCTCGCCAAGAACCCCGCCGTGGCCCGCCCCTACGGCGACGACTTCGACTACCGCGAGGCGTTCCTCGGCCTCGACCTGCCCGCCGTCAAGCGTGACATCGCCGAGGTGCTGACCACCTCCCAGGACTGGTGGCCGGCCGACTTCGGGCACTACGGCCCGCTCATCGTCCGGATGGCCTGGCACAGCGCCGGCACGTACCGGATCAGCGACGGCCGCGGCGGCGCCGGCGCCGGCCAGCAGCGCTTCGCGCCGCTCAACAGCTGGCCCGACAACGCCAACCTCGACAAGGCCCGCCGCCTGCTGTGGCCGGTCAAGAAGAAGTACGGCCGCAACCTCTCCTGGGCCGACCTCATGATCCTGGCCGGCAACGTGGCGCTGGAGACGATGGGCTTCGAGACGTTCGGCTTCGCCGGCGGCCGCGAGGACGTCTGGGAGGCCGAGGAGGACGTCTACTGGGGCCCGGAGACCACGTGGCTCGGCGACGAGCGCTACACGGGCGACCGTGAGCTGGAGCGGCCGCTGGGCGCCGTCCAGATGGGCCTCATCTACGTCAACCCGGAGGGCCCGAACGGCAACCCCGACCCGCTCGCCGCGGCCAGGGACATCCGCGAGACGTTCCGCCGGATGGCGATGAACGACGAGGAGACCGTCGCCCTCATCGCGGGCGGTCACACGTTCGGCAAGACCCACGGCGCGGGCCCGTCCGACCACGTCGGCGCCGACCCCGAGGCCGCCACCCTGGCCGAGCAGGGCCTGGGCTGGAGCAGCACGTACGGCACCGGCAAGGGCGGCGACGCGATCACCAGCGGCCTCGAGGGCATCTGGACCAACACCCCGATCACCTGGGACAACAGCTTCTTCGAGATCCTGTACGGGTACGAGTGGGAGCTGTTCCAGAGCCCCGCGGGCGCCAACCAGTGGCGGCCGAAGGACGGCGCCGGGGAGGGCACCGTCCCCGACGCCCACGACCCGGCCAAGCGCCACGCGCCGACGATGCTCACGACCGACCTGTCGCTGCGCGTCGACCCGATCTACGACCAGATCTCGCGCCGCTTCCGCGACAACCCGCAGGAGTTCGCGGACGCGTTCGCCAAGGCCTGGTACAAGCTGACGCACCGCGACATGGGCCCGATCGTGCGTTACCTCGGCCCGGAGGTGCCGTCCGAGGTGCTGCTCTGGCAGGACCCGCTGCCCGCTCGCACGTACGAGGTCATCGACGCCGGCGACGTCGCCACGCTCAAGAGCCAGATCCTGGCCTCGGGCCTGTCGGTGTCGCAGCTCGTGTCCACCGCGTGGGCCTCCGCCTCGTCCTACCGCAACAGCGACAAGCGCGGCGGCGCCAACGGCGCGCGGGTCCGCCTGCAGCCGCAGATCGGCTGGGAGGTCAACGACCCCGACCGCCTCGCCACGGCGCTCGGCACCCTTGAGGGCATCCAGAAGGCCTTCAACGGCGCCCAGACCGGCGGCAAGCAGGTCTCGCTGGCCGACCTGATCGTGCTCGCCGGCGGCGTGGCGGTGGAGAAGGCGGCCAAGGACGCCGGCTTCGACGTCGAGGTGCCGTTCACGCCGGGCCGCGTGGACGCCACGCAGGAGCAGACGGACGTGGAGTCGTTCGCCGCGCTCGAGCCGACCGCCGACGGCTTCCGCAACTACCTCGGCAAGGGCAACCGCCTGCCGGCCGAGTTCCTGCTGCTGGACAAGGCGAACCTGCTGAACCTGTCCGCGCCCGAGATGACCGCCCTCGTCGGCGGCCTGCGTGTGCTCGGCGCGAACCACCAGCAGACGCAGCACGGCGTCTTCACCACCACGCCCGGCGTCCTGACCAACGACTTCTTCGTCAACCTGCTCGACCTGGGCACGACGTGGAAGTCGACGTCGGAGGACCAGAGCACGTTCGAGGGCCGCGACGCCGAGACGGGCGAGCTCAAGTGGACCGGCACCCGGGCGGACCTGGTGTTCGGCTCGAACTCCGAGCTGCGGGCGCTGGCCGAGGTGTACGCGAGCGACGACGCCAGGGAGAAGTTCGTGAAGGACTTCGTCGCGGCGTGGGCCAAGGTCATGGACTCCGACCGGTTCGACCTGGTCTGATCCTCTTCGTCGTAGCGGGTTCGATCGGGGAACCCGGGTGACGTAGCGCGAGGTCCTGTGCGGGCGGGCGGCCTTTCCGCCCGCCCGCACAGGACCCGGAGGATCCTGATGCCACCCGGGCCAGGCGACGCCATCGTATGCCTACTCGTCCTCGGTGAAGACGACCTCGCGGCGCCTGCGGATCGCCGGGAGGACGGCGACCACCAGGGCCGCCACGGTCAGGAGCAGGAGGACGGCGGAGATGGGGCGGGTGAGGAAGACGGTCGCGTCGCCGCGGGAGATGATGAGCGCCCGCCGCAGGTTCTCCTCCAGCAGGGGCCCGAGGACGAAGCCGAGCAGCAGGGGCGCGGGCTCGCAGCCGCACTTGATCAGCACGTACCCGAGAAGGCCGAAGAAGACGATCGCGTAGACGTCGAACGCGTTGAACGACAGCGAGTACGTGCCGATCGCCGCGAACAGGATGATCATCGGGAACAGCACCTGGTACGGGATGTGCAGCATGCGCACCCAGATGCCGATCAGCGGCAGGTTCAGCAGCACGAGCAGCACATTGCCGATCCACATCGACGCGATCAGGCCCCAGAACAGCGCCGGCTCGTCGGTGAGGACGTTCGGACCCGGGGTGATGCCGTGCACGATGAACGCGCCGACCATCAGCGCCATCACCGGGTGAGCGGGCAGGCCCAGGGTGAGCAGCGGGATGAACGACGTCTGGGCGGCGGCGTTGTTGGCCGACTCGGGCCCGGCGACGCCCTCGACGGCGCCGTGCCCGAACTCCTGGCGCCGCTTGGAGATGCGCTTCTCCACCGCGTAGGAGGTGAACGAGGCCAGCACGTGGCCGCCGCCGGGCAGGACGCCGAGCGCGGCGCCGAGCCCGGTGCCCCGCAGGATGGGGCCGACGATCCTGCGCCGGTCCTCGGGGGTCGGCCAGAGGTTCTTCACCCTGCTGACGACCATCGTGCGGGTCCGCTCGTTCTCCAGATTGCGCAGGATCTCGGCCACGCCGAACATGCCGACGGCGACCGACACGAAGTCGATGCCGCCGTACAGCTCCCGCTGCTCGAAGACGAACCTGGGCGTGCCGGTGTAGATGTCCTGGCCGACGGTGCCGAGCAGCACCCCGAGCCCGATCATGGCCAGGGCCTTGAGCGCCGAGCCACGGGCCAGCGCGATCGACACGATCAGGCCGAGCAGCACCAGCGAGAAGTAGTCGGCCGCGCCGAACTGCAGCGCGACCCTGGCCAGCGGCGGGGCCGCGACGGCGAGCACGACGGTGGCGATCGTGCCGGCCACGAAGGAGCCGACGGCGGCGGTGGCCAGCGCAGCGCCGGCCCTGCCCTGCTTGGCCATCTCGTGGCCGTCGAGCGCGGTGACCGCGGCCGAGGACTCGCCGGGCAGGTTGATCAGGATGGCCGTCGTCGAGCCGCCGTACTGGGCTCCGTAGTAGATGCCGGCCAGCATGATCAGCGCCGTCACCGGCTCGAAGCTGAACGTGATCGGCAGCAGCATCGCGACCGTGGCCGTCGGCCCGATGCCGGGCAGCACGCCGACCGCCGTGCCGAGCAGCACTCCCACGAAGCAGTACAGGACGTTCTGGACGAGGAGGGCGGTCGAGAAGCCCAGCGCCAGGTTGTCGAGAAGTTCCATGCCCTCTCAATCCGGATGCCGCGTCAGAACCCCAGCCACGGGCCCACGAGCGGGATCCGCAACTGGAGTCCGACGACGAAGATGAGCGTGCCGGCCACGGCGAGCCCGGCCGCCACGGCCAGGGCCATGAGCGGGCGGACACGCGTGCTGGCCAGCGTGGTGAGCAGGGCGGTCACCGCCGACGCCGGTACGAACCCGAGGCCCCGTACGGTGAACCCGAAGAACAGCAGCGCGAGCACGATGACCGCGACCGCCCGCCAGGGGACCGGCCCGAACGCGGCCACCTCGCCCGCGACCAGCCCCTTGACGACGATCGCCAGCCCCAGGGCGGCCACGACCGCGCCGACCAGCAGCGGGAAGGCTCCGGGGCCCATCCGCAGCGGGGTGCCCAGCTCGTAGCCGAGCGACCCCGCCGCGAACGCGGCACCGATCAGGACGAAGACGCCTCCGGCGAGGACGTCGGGGAAGGATCGGCGGTGCTTCACCTCAGGAGGCCTTGACCCCGGCGTCGGCGATCACCTTGCCCCAGGTGCCGATCTGCTCCTGGAGCTTGGCCCGGTGCGCCTCAGGAGTCGCGTCCTCGGCCGGGACGGGCGCGGTGCCGAGCTTGGCCATCTGGTCGATGACCTTCTGGTCGGCCAGCGCCACCTTCAGCGCCTCGGTCAGCTTCTGGACGACGTCCGGCGGCGTGGCCTTCGGGACGTACAGGCCGTGCCAGACGCTGACCTGGAGCTGGGGCAGGCCGGCCTCGGTCGTGGTGGGCACGTCGGGCAGGCTCTTGACCCGCTCGGGCGTGGTGACCGCGTACGCCTTGACCTCGCCCGCGGTGATCTGGCCGCTGGTGTTGGTCGTCTGGTCGCACATGAAGTCGACCTGGCCGCCGACGAGGTCGGTCAGCGCGGGGCCGGTGCCCTCGTACGGCACCTCCTGCAGCTTGACGCCGGCCGCGGTCTGGAACAGCAGGCCGCACAGGTGGGAGGCGGCGCCGATGCCGGCGTTGGCCAGGGTGACCTTGCTCGCGTTCGCCTTGACGTGCGCGACGAGCTCCTGGAGCGTCTTGGGCGCGAAGTCCTTGCGGGCGACGACCGTCATCGGCACCTCGGTGACGAGCCCGACCATCTGGAAGTCCTCGAGCGGCTTGTAGTCGAGGTTCTGGTAGAGGGCGGGCGCCGTGGACATGCCGATGTGGTGCATGAGCACGGTGTAGCCGTCGGGCTCGGCCCGCGCGACCTCGCCGGCGCCGACGGTGCCGCCGGCGCCTTCGACGTTCTGTACGACGATCTTGCCGCCGAGCTTGGCGGCCATCGGCTCGGCGATCATGCGGGTGACGGTGTCCGTCGGGCCGCCCGCGCTGAACGGCACGACGAACGTGATGTTCTTGTCCGGGTAGCCTCCGCCCGTCGCGCCTCCCGTGGCGGTGCTGCCGCCGGTGCCGGAACAGGCGGCGACGAGCGAAACGACGCCGATCGCGGTGATGACCCGGGCGGCCCGGTACCTGCTGGTCGTTCTCATATGGCGACCTCCTCGTCAGCGCATGCCCGTTCGTCAGTGAGTGCGCGGCCTCAGTCTCGGGTGGCAGGGACGCGGATGGTGTCAGAGAAATCCCAAGGAATGCGCTGGATGTCAGAAGAATCCCAAGAAGTGAAGGGCTAACACAAGCGTCCATCCGCGCCGTACAATCCGCCGGTATGCGGATCACCATCATCGAGGATGACGACCGCGTGGCGCGGGGCCTGGTGACCGTCCTGGCCCAGGCGGGCTTCGAGGTCCACCGCATCGCCACCGCCGCGGAGGCCGTGCGCGCCGCGCCGTCCGATGTGGTGCTCGTCGATCTGGGCCTGCCCGACGGCGACGGCCTCGACGTGATCCGCAGGCTGCGCGACCGGCCGGAGACCGCCGTCATCGCCGTGACCGCGCGCTCGGAGGAGCACGAGCGGGTACGCGGCCTACGCGCCGGCGCCGACGACTACATCGTCAAGCCGTTCGGCGTGCCCGAGCTGCTGGCCAGGATCGACGCGGTGCTGCGGCGCACCCGCGTGGCCCGGGCCCTGACCCACCCGGACGAGCCGCTCGTGCTCGGCCCGATGCGGATCGGCGTCGGCACCCGCGAGGTCTTCGTCGGGGACACGCCCCTGACGCTGACGCGCAAGGAGTTCGAGCTGCTCCTGCTGCTGGCCCGCCGCGCTCCGAACGTGGTCAGCCGCGACGTCATCCTCGACCAGATCTGGGGCGCCACCTGGGAGTCCTCCAGCCGCACCCTCGACACCCACATCGCGGCGCTGCGGAACAAGCTGGGCCCGTCCGTGCCCATCCGCACAGTCCACGGGGTCGGCTATCGGCTCCAGGCCGGCCAGCCGGAGCTGATCGGCTGACGCGCCGTGCGCCGTCGCCTGCTCGTCGTCCTGGTGCCGCTCGCGGTGCTGCTCGTCGCCGCGCTCGGGATCCCGCACAGCGTCACGCTGGCCGAGCGGGAGATGCAGGAGACGTACGTGGACCGGCTGGGCGACGTCGGCCGCTTCGCGTCGCTGGCCGAGACCGCGCTGTCGTCCGGCCGGACCGAGGCGCTCCAGCAGGAGCTGACGCGCTACCACGAGCTGTACGGCATCCCGGCCGCAGTGATCGACACCTCCGGCGCGGTGCTGCTCGGGCCGGCCCGCGCGTACCAGGAGGCGGCGCGCGCCGAGCCCGCGCTGCCCCGGATCGTGACCGCGGCGCTGGCCGGGACCCGCTCCGAGCCGTCCGGAGAGTGGGCGCCGTGGGACGGCTCCGCGCTCGTCGTCGCGGAGCCCGTGGGCCGGGACAGCGAGGTCGTCGGCGCCGTCGTGACCATCTCCGACCTGTCGAAGACCCGCTCGCGCGTCCTGCTGCAGTGGGCCCAGCTCGCCGCGCTCGGCCTGCTGCCGCTGATCGCGCTGATCGCCGTCGCCTGGCCGGTGTCGGCGTGGGTGCTGCGCCCCGTGCGCGAGCTGGACGCCGCCAGCGGGCGGATCTCACAGGGCGACCTCACCATCCGGGCGGACGCCGAGGCGGGGCCGGTCGAGCTGCGGCGGCTCGCCGGCTCGTTCAACACGATGATGGACGCCGTGGAGAACGCCGTGCAACGGCAGCGGGCCTTCGTCTCGGACGCCTCGCACCAGTTGCGCAACCCGCTGACCAGCCTGCGGCTCGCCGTGGAGAGCATGGAGCCGCACCTGGCCGGGGGCGGCCGGCCGGTGTACGAGGTGGCCGTGGACGAGGTGAAGGCCATGCAGCGGCTGCTGAACTCGCTGCAGGCCAGCGCGCGGATGGAGAGCATCCGGACGACCTCGCCGGTCGAGCTGGACTCGGTGCTGGCCACCCGGGTGGACCGGTGGCGGGCGCTGACGGCGACGTCGGGGCGGACGCTGGCGGTGGACGTGCCGCCCGGGCTGCGGCTGCTGGAGCCCACGGGCGGGCTCGGCAGCATCCTGGACGAGCTGGTCAGCAACGCTCTGCGGCTGTCGGAGGCGCAGGTGGTGGAGGTGAGCGCGCGGATCGACGGGGAGGTGGTGGCGATCGCCGTCCGTGACGACGGGCAGGGGCTCGACGCCGCCGAACGGGGTCAGGCGTTACGGCGCTTCTGGCGCTCGCCGCGGCACCAGAACGTGCCCGGCACCGGGCTGGGGCTGGCGATCTGCGCCGACCTGGTCGGGGCGGCCGGGGGTGAGCTGCTGCTGGAGGAGGGGCTGCCGCGCCCGGACGGGTCGGGGCACGGGTTCGCCGCGGTAGTGGCGCTGCCGATCGTGCGTGACTAGCGCCCGCGGACGCCCGGCCAGGCGGCGTCAGTGCTTGCGGGCGCGGAACCAGGCGGCCGCGCCCGGGTGCAGCGGGATGGACGCGGTGGCGATCCCGGTCCGCACGTTGATCTGCCACGCCTCGGGGACGGCGTCGGGGACGGGCGCGGTGTCGTCGCGGCTGCCCGAGGTGATCGTGCCGGTGTGGGTGAAGATCGTGTCGGTGATGGCGTACACCAGGTCGTCGGGCAGGTCGTTGCGGGCGAGCAGCACGTTCGGCACGGCGACCGTACGGGTGGCCGGGACCCCGGCGTAGGCGGTCGCGGGGATCCTGGCCGGGGCGTAGGGGCCGGGGAACGCCGTGAAGAGCGCGTCCGCCTGCTCGTCCAGCGGGATCAGCCGGACCGGGTGCCGCTGGGCCAGGTCCGTGATGGCCGGGGTCGGGACGCCGGTGAGGGAGAACATCGCGTCGATCTCGCCGTCGCGCAGCGCCGCCGCCGACTCGGCCTGGCTGAGGTAACGCCCGTCGGCCCGCACCCGGCCGAGCCGCAGCACCCGCAGCGAGGTGAACTCGGTGCCCGAGTCGCGGGCGCCGAGTGACACGCGCGTGCCGTCGAGATCGCCGAACTCGCCGATCTCCGAGTCCGCCATGACCACGAGGTGCAGGTGACTGTCGTAGAGCCGGCAGACCGCCGAGAGCCCTTCGGGCGCGCGGCCGCCGGCCGTGAACAGCGCGTCGAGGCTCGTCAGCCCGAGCTGCACCTCGCCGGCCCGCAACATCCGGATGTTGTCGGTGGACGCCCCGCTCGGCACGGTCGTCACCGTGGCGCCCGGCACCTGCTCGGAGATGTGCTCGGCCAGGGAGCCGCCGATGCGCCGGTACACCGCCCCCGCCGGGCCGGTGGCCAGCCGTAACCGGACCCGTCCCGCCTCGGGCCGGCGTGCGGAGCAGCCGGCGAGCAGCCCTCCGGCTGCCAGGAGCATTGCCCGCCGGCTGAGGCGCGGCTCCAGGTTCAGCACCATGCCGAGATGATACGGACGTCGGCCGCCGGCGGGCTCGGATCAGGCGGCGCGGCCGGCCTTGAACGCGGCGGCGGTGTCCACGACGCGGCGGGCCTGGTGGCGGGCGCCCTGCAGCGGGACCTCGCCGGGCGGGCCGTCGCCGGCCACGTGCGAGGTGCCGTACGGGTTGCCGGTCCGGAACTGGATCGGGTCGGTGTAGCCGGGCGGCACGATGATCCCGCCCCAGTGGTAGAAGGTGTTCGCCAGCGCCAGGATGGTCGACTCCTGCCCGCCGTGGGCGGTGTTGGAGGCGGTGAAGGCCGAGTACACCTTGTCCGCGAGCCTGCCCTGGAACCACAGGCTGCCGACGCTCTCCATGAACACCCTGAGCGGGCTGGCCGGGTTGCCGAAGCGGGTGGGCGTGCCGAACAGCACCGCGTCGGCCCAGTCGAGGTCGTCCGCGGCGGCCACGGCCACACCGGCGGTGTCCCTGACGTGCTGGGCCCACTCCGGCCTGGAGTCGATCATCTCCTGCGGGGCGGGCTCGGCGACCTTGCGCAGCCGCACCTCGGCGCCGGCCTTCTCCGCGCCCTCGGCGGCGGCCTGCGCCAGGGCGTGCACGGTGCCCGTGGCACTGTAATAGATGACCGCGACGTTGACGGGTTCCATGATCGTTCCTCTCTCGGCGTTGGGTTCGCCGGTACGACGACGCAGCCGCGCGCGATGTGAGGCGGCGGGCCGGCCTCACAGTCCGGGCCGGTGTCTCGTCGGAGCTGTGAGGACATGAACGACCGAAGGAGCCGTCGACACGATGGGCACGCGACCCGATCCAGGACTTGCCGCGATCATGAGCGAGCGCCGTCACCTGATCAACCTCGCCTACCGGCTGCTCGGCTCGCTGGCCGACGCCGAGGACGTGGTGCAGGAGACGTACGCCCGCTGGTACGCCATGTCCAGGGAGCAGCAGGAGGCCATCGGCTCACCCGCCGCCTGGCTGACGCGGGTCGCCGGCCGCATCTGCCTCGACCTGCTCCGCTCGGCCCGGGCCCGGCGCGAGCGCTACGTGGGCGAGTGGATCCCCGAGCCGCTGCCCGAGCGTACGGAGTGGCCGGACGCGCAGCCGGGTGACCCCGCCGACCGCGTCACCCTCGACGAGTCCATCAACATGGCCTTCCTCGTCGTGCTCGAATCCATGACCCCGGCGGAACGCGTGGCGTTCATCCTGCACGACGTCTTCCGCTACCCGTTCGCCGAGGTGGCCGAGATCGTCGGACGCACCCCGGCGGCCTGCCGCCAGCTCGCCACCTCGGCGCGCCGCCGCATCCGCGACTCACGCGCCCCCGCGACGCCCTCCTCCCAGCAGGCCGGCGTCGTCAGGGCCTTCAAGCGGGCCTGGGAGGGCAAGGACATCGGCGCCCTCATCGCCATCCTCGACCCCGAGGCCACGGCGACCGGCGACGGCGGCGGCCTCGTCACGGCCGCGCTCCACCCCGTCCAGGGCGCGGAGCCGATCGCGCGCTTCTTCGCCGACCGGATGGACGCCGGATCCGGCCTGGAGCTCGTCGAGCGCACGGTGAACGGCCAGCCGGGGCTGGTGGCTCAGCTCGACGGCGTCACCGTGTCGGTGCTGGCGTTCGACATCGTGGACGGCCGCATCAAGCACATCTGGGCGGTGCTCAACCCGGAGAAGCTCCGTCCCTGGACGGGGAGCCGGCCGCCCGCACCATGAACACGTCCACCTCGTCCTCCGTCTCGGGCGCGAACCCGTGCCGCTCGTACAGCCGGCGGGCCGGGCTGCCCTGCAGCACCTGCAGCCGGACGGCGGCGCCCTCGCGGTCGCAGCGCTCCAGCAGCCGGCCCAGCACGGCCGTGCCGATGCCCCTGCCCTGCAGCCGGGGGTCCAGGAAGAAGTGCTCCAGCCAGTACGAGCCCCGCGCCGGCCGCAGCGCGACGCAGCCGGCGAAGGCCCCGCCCACCTCGATCATCCAGGCGTGGGCCGGCTCGAACGCGTCACGGAAGCGCTGGCGTACGCGGTGCTCGTCGTAGCGGCCCAGGCGTTCGAGGTCCGCGCGCAGCACCACGGCGCGCAGCTCGGCCACCGTCTCGACATCCTCCGCCAAAGCCGGACGAAGCTCCCAATCTGCCACGATCGCGATGTTAGCGGTCGACGCCCAGCCGCCCACGACGACCCGGGCGCGACGAGACGGCTTCGCCGGCCGGGCTCGGACCGGCGTTCACCCGGAATGTCGAGCCGGGCGTCCTCAGCCCGCGTCGCGGAAGACGAAGTAGTTCAGGTGGTCCGCCTGCAGGTACTGGTGGAACCGCGCGGCCCTGGCCTGGGCCGACTTGTCCGCGGTGACGGCGGTGTAGACGACGTACCGGCCGTTCGCGCCGGACCGGATCCTGCCGTAGACGTACTCGTCGAGCATCGCGTCCCGGCGCCACTTCACGCCGCGTGAGGAGCTCGCCAGGTGCTCGGCCGTCGCCTTGGCGGCCTTCTCGCCGGGGAAGACCATGATGACCTGGACAGCGGTGAGATGCCCGCTGTAGGCGGAGTAGGCGAGCTGGACGGCGCGCTCGCACCCGTTCTCGGCCAGCATGCCCTGCCTGTCGACCGGGGCGCAGGAGTCGTACGTCCAGCCGCCCGCCCTCTTGGCCTTGAACGCGACGTCGCCCATGCGGAAGTTCCAGTCGCCGAACTCGTCGTCGCTGATCAGCGCGTCCGGCCGCGCCTTCTCGCCGGGGCTCGGCCGGGCGGGCTCGGGTGCGGCGTCCGTGGCCGGCGGGATCGGGGCGGGGCCGTTCAGATACCTGTGGACGCTGAACGCCAAGCCGCCCGGCAGGAGCACCGCCAGGATCGCCACCATGGTGGCGACCACGCCGGGGTAGTCCCGCGGGGCGGGCTGCCGAGGGTTTCCCATGCCTTCGATTGTGCTGTAAGGCATCACCTTCTGCCCCATCCGCCCCAAAGGTGATCCGAATGATGTTCGCCGGCGGTTGTCCGGCCGCTATTGATCACGTTTTAATGACGGTGAGTTTAGGCGCCCGCCGCTTCAGGGAGGGAAAGCGTACGAGCGCTGCACGGTCACGGGATCAGTGACGGCCTTGGAGTCCAGATGTATGACGAACCGGCGCCGGCCCCCTCCCCAGCCGCGCGCGCATGGAGCCTGTTACGCCAGGTGGGCGCGCTGTTCCAGCGCCGCCTGGTGGTGATCGTCGTCGTGGTCGCCGTCCTGATCTCCACGGTCGTGCTGGTGAACTACACCCAGGGCTGGTGGCCGTGGGGCGGCTGCGAGACGAGAAGCGCGGACGTCGTGGACGTCGACGGCGAATGCGTCGGGTTGCTGGACCCGGCCGACGGGACGATGGTGCTGGGCAAGCCGTACCAGCAGATCCTGGAGGCCATCGCGGCGGAGAACCGCCAGGTCTCCCAGGGCAAGGACTACAGCACGATCGCGCTGATGGCCCCCATGGGGGCGGGCCCGCGCGGGCTGGTCGGCGAGCGCGCCCTGCACCAGCTCGAAGGGGCGTTCATCGGCCAGTACCGGGCCAACCGGTCCGAGACGTTCCCCAAGATCCGGCTGCTGCTGGCCAACACGGGGCACGACGGCTCGCAGTGGCGGACGACCGTGCAGGCGGTGCGGAAGAACGCCGCGACGGGCGCGACCGGCAGCCCCGGGCAGATCGTCGCGGTCACCGGGATGGGCCCCAGCCAGCAGGAGAGCATCGACGCCGCGCGCGCCCTGGCCAAGGACCCCGGGATCCCGATGGTCGCCGACTTCATCACCGCGGCCGGGTTCAACACCACCGGCGAGATCGACGCCGCCGGGCCCATCCCCGGCCTCACCCGCACGGCGGTCAGCACGTCCGCCCAGCTCGCCGCCATCGCCGAGGAGTTCAGGAAGAAGAAGACCGGCGGGAACGCGGCGCTGATGTGGGCCGACGTGACCCCGCAGGGCACCAAGGACCTGTACGCCCGCTCGCTCAAGGACGCCTTCCTCGACCCGAAGCTCGGCCTCAAGCCGTACGTCGACAGGTCAGGGCTCAGCTTCCCCTTCGACCCGCGCGGGGGCCCCTCGCTCCTGCGCACCATCAGCGACACGATCTGCGGCACGAAGACCGACATGATCTTCTACGCCGGCCGCCAGGCGTTCATGCCCACCTTCCTCAAGCTGCTGCGCAGCCGGCCCTGCCGATCCACGCCCATCACCGTCGTCACCGGCGACGACGCCCAGGACCAGGACCCGAACGACCCGTCGCTGCACGACCCCGAGGCCCCCATCAAGGTGATGTTCGTGCCGCTGGCCGACCCCAACCGGCTCGACCACGAGGACAACCCGCACCGCCAGCTCTACCGGGACTTCCGCAACGAGTTCGTGGCGCCGCACCACGGGGTGACGTTCCCCGCGGGGCACCTCGGCAGCGGGCTGGCCATCCTGGCCTACGACGCGGTGACGGCCGCGGCGACCGCGGTGCAGAAGGCCGCCATCGGCGTGGATCCCTCCCAGCTCAGCCTGCCCTCGGCCGTGGCGGTGCGCGGGCAGCTCTACCTGTTCACCGGCACGAACGTCATCCGCGGCGCCAGCGGCGCCTTCACCCTCGACTCCCGGACCGGCGAACGCGTGAACGTCACCACGCCCACCCCCGTGACCATCCCGTGAGCACGACGGTCACCGCCAGCGCCACCGCCGTGACGAGGAGGAGCACCAGCCACCAGCGAGCGGGGTGGCTCCGGCCGAACCGTACCCGCTCCAGCTCTCCCGCCTCGGTGAGGCGGAGCACCGCCGCGCCGATCCTGAACCGGTCGCCCGGCCGCAGGGTCGCGTAGAGGACGGGCCGGCCGTCGATGAACGTCCCCAGCCCGCCGCTGTGATCGTGCAGCCGGTAGCCCGCGCTCACCCTGCGTACGGTGGCGTGCGCGAGGGCGATCCCGTCCCCGTGGATCACGATGTCGGCCGCCGACCCGCTGCCCAGCGTGGTGGTCTCCTTCAGCGTCCCGATGGTGACCGGCAGGACCACCGTGCGCGGCATCGTCGACTGCGTGGTCTCCGCCTGGTGGCCGACCAGGCGGCCGAGCAGATCCATGGCGGCCGGCCGCCGCGCCGGGTCCTTGGCCAGGCAGTCGGCGATCAGTGACCGCAGCGGCTCGGAGATCACCCTCAGGTCGGGGGTCTCGTTCAGGACGCGGTTGATGATGAAGGCCACGTTGCTCCCCGCGAACAGCGCCTTGCCGGTGGCGGCGAAGTACACCGTCGCCGCCCAGGCGTGCACGTCCACGGGCGGGCCCACCTCGGCGTCGACCCCTCCGACCTGCTCCGGCGCGAGATAGGCGGGGGTCCCCACGGGCGTGGTCATCGCCGCGGTCGCCTCCAGGGCGCGGGCGATGCCGAAGTCCACGACCCGCGGCCCGTCCGGGCCGACGATGACGTTGGCGGGCTTGAGGTCCCGGTGGACGACTCCCGCGCCGTGGATCGCCGCCAGCGCGGTGGCCGTGTAGGTCGCCAGGCGTTCGAGCGCGGACCCCGACAGCGGGCCGTGCGTCTCGACGAGCTCCTGGAGGGACGGGCCCTCCACGTACTCGCTCACGATGTACGGCTGATCGCGGTCGATGGCCGCGTCGATGATCATCGCCGTGTACGCCCTGGGCACCCGAGACGCGATGGCCACCTCGTCCGCGAACCGCCTGCGCGCCTTCGGATCGGCCGCCCCCTGCGCGTGGATCACCTTGATCGCGACCCGGCCCGCCTCACCCTGCGCGAGGTAGACCGTACCCTGGCCGCCGGCACCCAGGCGGCCGAGCACCTCGTAGGGCCCGATCCGCCGCGGCTGGCCGGTGTTCATTCAGACTCCCAACGTGACCAGGGCGACGACGGCGATAGCCGCCAGGACGACGATCAGCACCACGACTCCTCCGTGCCGGGCGCGCGAGCCGTCCCCGACCGCCGACCTCCCCCTCCGCCACGCCTCGCGCAGATTGGAGTCGGTCTCGACGTAGATACGCCCGGGAGTGACGAGCCAGCGCCACGACTCGCCCGCCGCCCGCCATCGCTCGACGTCCACCGACTCGGGGGCGCCGTCCACGCACTGGCCGATCAGGCGGCGATGCCGCGACGGCAGGACCCTGGCGAGCGCGGTCTCGTCGAGCGACCACGTCTCGGCGCTCTCCTGGAGGCACCGTACGACGGCCCAGGCGAACTTGTAATAGTCCGATTCGGGGGTGAACGCCCCTTCACGGGGGAGCTTCCACTGCTCGGGATCTGCCTCCGGCAGGGCGCCGCGCCCGCCGACCGGCAGGCAGGAGTCGCAGTCCAGCAGGTACACCGCGGGCGCCGGGTCGATGGTGAAGACGGCGTTGCGCAGTTGCAGGTCGCCCACCACATAGCCCTGCTCGTGCAGCCACTGCACGGTCGAGAGCAGCCGGCCGAGCACGGCCAGCTTGTACGGCGGCTCGTAGTAGCGCGTGCCGTAGTGCTCGCGCAGGGCGTTCACCCGCTCGGGCGACCGGGTGAGCTCGTCCAGGTGCCGCGGCACCCGCCGGTCGCGCAGCTCGGCGAACATCTCCTCGGGCGCGGGCCTGATCAGGATGCCGGTGACCCGGCCCCGCCCGACCGCCGCGATCGGCCAGGCGCAGCGCCGGTCCAGGGTCACGCGGTCCTGCCGGGGGAGCTCGCGCCGCCAGCGCACCATGGCGAGCAGGGCGTCCGCGTCCAGCCCCGCCAGCGTCTCCTCGTCGTAGCGCTTGAACAGCAACCGGCCGGGCACGCCGCCGATTTCGCACGGCTCCAGGCTGCGCGCCTGACCGCCCGGGCGCAGGTGGTAGGCGTCCGCGTCCGCGGCGGGCGTCAGATCCGCCTCATCGACCAGGTCCGGGAGGTTCATGCCGCTGCCGCCGCACTCCTGTCACAGGACGGCCGTGTCGTGACGGCCCGCCCACAACGCCAGAACGGTCCGGTCGTCGTCGTAGGTCGAGAGCTGGAAGTCCACGTCGCACAGGAAGCTGCGCAGCGCGGGCGGGGAGCTCCACGAGGTGACGAGCCGCTGGGCGAGCACGCTGCCGCCGCCGCCCATGGCCGTGCCGAACCCGTCGCTGCACAGGACGAGCACATCGCCCGGCCCCCAATCGATCTGCCGTTCCCGCAGCTCGCCGAGGTCGTCCGGCAGGGCGGACGTGACGTTGCCAGGCCGCTGCCCCTCCGGCGGGAAGATCTCGGTCCACGTCCTGTCATGGAGCCACAGCGCCGGCGAGTCGCCGATGGCGGCGCACGCGGCGATCCCGCGCCTGCCGTCCGCGGGGACCACCCCGATCGTCAGCGTCGTGGCGGGCGGCTCCGACGCCCCGCCGCCGTGCCTGCCGGTGCGCCGGTCGGCGAGCCTGGCGGTGGCGCGCATGACCTCCCCCGCGATGGCGGCGAAGGCCGCGTGCCAGCCCAGGCCGGGAGTCAGGGAGAGGTTCGTGGCGGCGCGCACGGCCACCGCGGCCGCGTGCTCGGCGTGCAACGTGCTGCCGAGCCCGTCGGCCACGGCCGCGATCACCCACCGGCCGTCCGCGCTCAGCCGTACGGCGTAGGCGTCCTGAAGGGGTTCGCCCCGGTAGCGGTGGCGCCGGCCGCGCAGGCTCACGGCGCGGACCGTGGTCTGGGCGAGCATGCCGCCGTCGAGCGCCACCCCAGGGGCGCGCGAATCCGCGCCGCCCGCCAGCAGCACGGGCAGCGGCTGCGGCAGCGGCCCGAGCGGCGTCCCGCCGTCAGCGGCGGCGCGGGCCCTGCGCCGCAACAGCATCTGCCCGAGCAGTACGGCGCCGCCGCCCGCGAGGCCGGACAGCACCCACCACGGCCAGCCCGACCCCGCGCCGCCCTGCCGCTGGCCTGGCGTCACGGTCACCGTCACGGTCGGCTCCGGCGCCGGACCAGCCCGCACTCCCACCGGCCCCATCCCGATGACCAGCAGTAACCCAGCCAGCGCCGCCCTGATCATCTCAGCTGCCGCATCCCCTCGGGCCCGCGCAGCACGGCCGTGTTCCTGTTGACGGAGGCGCTGATGCTGTCGGAGACGGCCTGCGCGATGCCGTGCAGCACCGTGGCCGCCCCGGTCGCGACCTCGCCCGCGAACGCCAGCACCTCGCCCCTGAGCGTGGAGGCCACGCGCCGCAGCGTCTCCTCCCGCACCGACCCGAACCCGAGCGCCACGATGTACGGGGCCGGTTGCAGGCTCGCCAGCCGGTCGCGCGCGGGGGCCCAGACCTCGACGTCCTGATGGGATGTGCCGACGTACGGCTCCCCGTCGGTGATGAAGAAGACCACCGGCGCCCGCACGTCGAACTGCCGTGAGAGTTTCCGGTGATCCTTGTCGATGATTTTCACCAGCTCGCTGAAGACCGCCAGATAGTCCGTCTGCCTGCCCGGTCTCAGCGCCGGGACCCTCATCGCGTCGCACGGCCTGGTCAGCGGAAGGACCAGCTCGACCTTGTCGGAGAACGACACCACGGCCACGTGCGCGGCCTCGCTGACGCCGGGATCGCCCGCCTCCAGCTCGAAGAGCAGCTCGCCCACGCAGTTGGAGAGCACCTCGAAGGGGGTGGGCCGGCCGTCCTCGCGGGCGGTGTGCATCGAGTGCGAGACGTCGCAGACGATGTAAAAGGGGAAGGCGCGGGGGCGCCCGTTCGCCGATCTCATCGGCTTTTCATCCTGATGGGGATCGGGGGTCTTGGCAAGGTTGCGGATTGAAGGGGGGACTTCAGGGGGTTCGCGGCCTTCGTCTGGGGGTCCTGCCGCGACGTACCGGAGCGGTTCGCGGATCGTAGCCGGACCATCGCATCACAACGAGGGAGATGCCGAGGCAGATCGTGAACGCACCGGAGAGGAAGGCCGCAGCCACCGCGAGGGAGCTGTCCTCCGGATCGCGGAGGCCGGGAGGACTTCCGTCGATCCACCTCGAAGCGGCCCGGGCCTGGGCGGCGACGACCACTCCGCACGCGGTCGTGACCGAGCCGAGGACGTAGCCAGGTGTGCGGGGCCACGAGCCGGTGGCGGCGAGCACGAGACCGGCCACCGACCCGATGGGCACCGTGACGACCTGGCCGATGACCAGCGCCACGAGCACCGCGTACCTCGCGTGCTCGAAGCCGTCGCCGCGCGGCTCCCCCAGGAAGGGCACCGCCACGGCGCCGCAGAGCAGGCTGATCGCCAGCAACCGGAGCATCGCCACGCCCGCCATGATCGCGCGCCGGCCCGTCGCGGTGCTACCCCGGCCAGGTCTCCTCGGAGCAGAGCACCCGCGCCGCCAACGCGCGGGAGACCGGAGTTTCAGGCGCCAGGTCGACCATGCGGGCAACCGGATCGAGCAACATCGGCGAAACGGCCGGCCACCTCACCCCTTCCTCCCCTCGCATCGCCGCCCACTGCCCCGCCGTCGTGACCGGGACGGGCACCCGGCGCGGCTCCAGCGGCGACGCGGCCCCGGCCGGCTCCTTAGGCCTCAGGTGCACGAGCGGGTCGAAGACATCGCGGATCGGCCAGAACCGGAACGACCACCGCAGAAGCGACCCCTCGTCCTCGACGTGCACGCTCAGGCCGTACTCGAACAGGGGAGGGCCGATCAGGAAGTCACGGCCGCCGCCGTCCAGCACGCCCAGCTTGATCACGCCGGTCTCGGCCGTGAGGTTCGTCCGCTCGATCAGCCTCCACCCTGGCCCCGGGTCCGGCGGCTCGGCATCCCAAGCCTCCGAGTGGACGGTGGCGGTCGCGTGGTACATCTCCGGCTCGTCGTCGCGGAACTCCGGGCACCCGGTGGCCCCGTAGACACAGATCCGGCTGTACTGGACGTAGAGCTCTTCTTCGAGCCGGCGGAGCAGTCGGGCCACGGGGTTTCCTTCACGTCGCGGGGGGCGTCCTGAGGCAGCCTTCCTCACGGCACCGACAGAATCCGGCTAGCGGCGCCGCGACCCCCGTACGAACTGATCCACCGCCGTCTCCACGAGCCCGTCGAGCAGCTCCGGCACCACCAGGTTGCCGTTGACCAGCGTCGCGATGCCGTGGAGCGTCGCGAACAGCACGATCCCCACGCGCCGCGAGTCACCGGCCTCCAGCACCCCCTGCGCCCGCCCCTGCGCGATGAGGTCGTCCATCAGCCCGAAAGGCGCGGCGGCGGCCGCGACGAGCCGGTCGGCGCCCTCGCGGTGCTTGCCGGTGAACATCAGCTCGAGCAGCGCCGCGTCCTCGGTGGCGAACCGCAGGTAGGCCGCCGCCATCGCGTGCAGCCGCGGCGCGAACTCCGCACCGGCGGCCTCCAGCGCCGCACGCAGCTCGGCGTCCAGCCGGGCGAACCCGGCCTCGGCGAGCGCGTCCAGCAGCGCCTGCCGGTCGGCGAAGTGCCGGCGGGGCGCGGCGTGGCTGACACCGGCCTCGCGGGCCAGCTCGCGCAGCGAGAGCTGGTCGGCGCCACGCTCGCGCAGGCTCCGCTCGGCGACGGCGAGCAGCGTCGCACGCAGGTTTCCGTGATGGTAGGCGGGCACGGCGCCCATCCTACCCAGAATGTTGTCGTTGACAGCATAGTTGTCACTGCCTACATTGTTTGCCATGACAACATTCACCGCCGCCCACCTCCCCGCCATGAACGGCCGCACCGTCGTCATCACCGGCGCGAACAGCGGCATCGGCCTCGCCGCCGCCCGCGCGCTCGCCGCCAAGGGCGCCCGTGTCGTCCTCGCCGTCCGCGACCCCGACAGAGGCCGGACCGCCGCCGCGACCCTCACCGGCGACACCGCCGTCCAGCGCCTCGACCTCGCCGACCTCTCCTCGATCCGCGCGTTCGCCGAGGACCTCACCGAGCCGATCGACGTACTGATCAACAACGCCGGCGTGATGATCCCGCCACTCGCCCGTACCGCCGACGGCTTCGAGCTGCAGTTCGGCACCAACCACCTGGGCCACTTCGCACTGACGAACCTGCTGCTGCCCCGCATCCGCCGGCGCGTCGTCACCGTCTCCTCCAACGGCCACCGGACGGGCACCCTCGACCTCGCCGACCTCAACTGGGAACGCCGCCCCTACCGCGCCTTCGCCGCCTACGCCCAGTCGAAGCTCGCGAACCTGCTGTTCACCTCGGAGCTCCAGCGCCGCCTCACCGAGGCCGGCTCCCCGGTGCTCGCGACCGCCGCCCACCCCGGCATGGCCGCCACCAACCTCCTCGGCCACCTCGACCGCGACCCCACCCCGCTGGGCCGGCTCCGCACCGCGCTCACCGGCCTCCTCTCCCAGAGCGACGACGACGGCGCCCTGCCCACCCTCTACGCCGCGGTGGCGGACGTCCCCGGCGGCTCCTACGCCGGCCCGGACGGCTTCCTGGAGGGCCGCGGCGCCCCGAAGCTCGTCGGCCGGTCGAAGGCCGCCCGGGACGGCACGCTCGCCCGCCGCCTGTGGACAGCCTCCGAGATGCTGACCGGCGTCGGATTCCCGCTGATGGCGACGAAGGGCTGACGGGCCTTCCACGCGGCGCGAGCGGAGGTGACCGTACGGGCGGGGGTCCCAGGGTCATGTCAGCGGACGTGTCAGCGCAGCGGCGGTCCGATATCAGAGCGGTCGGTGATGGTTGACCCATGAACGGAGCGGCACCCGCCCGCTCCACCGGATCACTCACAAGGAGCACCCCGTCATGTCCGTCACCCTCACCGTCCAGGACCAGCTCACCCTCCGCATCGCCGGCTGGGGCGCCGTCTCCCTCATGTCCGCCGCCGGCTCCGCCGGCTCCGCCCACAAGGCCGCCACCCACGGCTCCATCGCCCTCACCTCCGCCACCGGCCTCACCGGACACGTCCTGGCCAAAGCCCCCAAGGGCATCAAGCACGGCAAGACCGTCGCCTCCCTCGCCGACCAGGTCCTGCCCGCCCTGACCCAGTCCATCGACCTGCTCAAGCAGCAGGCCCCCGACGAGGCCGACAACTTCCGCCGCACCGTCCTCACCGCCGTCCAAGCCGCCCAGCAGGGCCAGACCAGCCCCACCACCACCGAAATGGCCCGCAAGATCACCGAAGCCCTCGACGCTGCCTGACCACCATGCCAGGCCCACACAGCACGGGGGCCCCACCCGGACCCCCGTGACACGGGTCGGCATGCCACTCTGACGACGAACACCGGGGTGGCTGAAGCATCGGACATGACCTCGGCAGCTCCCGTGACACGTGGGCGCCATGCGAGAGACAGTCGCCGCAGGACTTCTCCTCCTGCTCCCCCTGACCACCCCGCATCCCGCCCACGCCACGGTCGCCGACGTCTACCCCGACTACCCGACCCTCGCCAAGACGGAGGTCGAGGGCCAGGACTACCTGCGTCTGCAACGCGTGCCGAAGGGCGCCGCCGTCGCGCACATCGCCGTCCACGGCGGCGCGATCGAGCCGCCGACCACCCAGCTCGCCGACCACGCGGCGGGCAGGACGTACGCCTTCTACTCCTTCGTCGGCATCAAGCCCGACGGCAACAGCCGGCTGCACATCACCTCGACCAACTTCGACGAGCCGCGCGCGCTCAAGCTGGTCGGCGCGGTCGACTACACCGTCTCCTGGCACGCCGCCGCCGGCAGCACCGTGACCACCTATGTGGGCGGCCGGGACACCAAGCTGGCCGCCGAGGTGGCCGCCTCTCTGAGGGAGGCCGGGTTCGCGGTCGCCGAAACGGTCCCCGACAGGATCAACGGCACGAGCCCGCGCAACCTCGGCTGAGCGCTAGGGCTCCGGCACGACGACCGGACGCCCCGGCAGCCGTTCCTCGTGCCTGCCCAGCACCGCGAGGGCCAGGGTCACAGCAGCCGATCCGGCCGCCAGCACCGTCATCGCCGCCGCCGGGTACGTCAGCTGGGCCACCGCGCCCGCAAGAGCGGCGCAGCCGCCCTGCGTCGCGGACATGCCGACGAAGTGCAGGCCGAGGGCCTGGCCCGCGAGGTCGTCGGGAGTGCGGGACATCAGACGTTCCTGCAGGACCAGGCTCGCGCCGAAGCCGACCGAGGCGACGGTCACCGCCACGGCCGACAGCGCCACCCCCGGCTGCAGGACGAAGAACAGGTACGGCGTCGCCAGCAGCAGCCGCAGCGGCACCGCGAGACGGGGCCGCGACACGGGCGGCACCAGACGTCCCACCACCACGTCCCCCGCGAACATGCCCAGCGCCGCGCAGGCGAACAGCGTGCCGGCGGCCCCGGGGGCGTAGGAGACGTAGAGCGACTCGCAGCCCACCACCAGGCCGTTGGGAATCCACAGGCCCAGGTACGTCAGGCGGCGGGAGCGCGAGGACCACAGGAGTGCGTTGGTGCGCCAGGTCGCCGACACGGACGGGCGCCCGGAGGAGCGTGGCGGGCGAGCCGTGAGGCCCAGGCGGGTGGCCAGGGCCGACGTCACGTACAACGCCGTCGCCAGCAGCAGGCACGTCCCCGGCGTCAGCAGCGTCAGCAACGCGCCGCCCATCGCGAACCCGGCCACCTGCGTCAGGCCCCACACCATGTTGAACACCGATCGCCCCAGCACATAGCCGTCCTTCGGCAGGATCTCGGTCAGCAACCCTGAGCGCGCTCCCCCGCCCAGAGCCGCGATCAGGCCCTGCGCCAGGACGACCCCCAGGACCGCCGCGACCGGCAGGCCGGGCAGCGCCAGCACCGCCGTACAGGCCGCGTAGGCGAGGGCGAGTCCGGAGAGGATCGCGCGCGGCGGCAGGCGGTCGGCGCCCGACAGCAGGAACGTGGCCCCCACGAGCTGCGCGAGCTGCGGGCCGAACATGCTCAACGCCGACAGCAGCGGGGAGCCGGTGGCCCGGAAGACCAGCGTGCCCAGGGCCAGGGCGCCGATCGTCTGGGCCGCGGCGAAGGCGGCGAAGGAGAGCAGGAACGGGGTGAACTCCGGGGTGTGGAGGAGAGCTCGGTAGCTGCGCATGCGTCGCAGTCTCCGAGTGGCCGGCAGGTCGTGTTTACTGTTTCGCCGACACGCGAAAGGTCGTACACGCATGGGCTTGTGGCAGATCGACACCGACGCCCTCGCCCGCAGCCGGTTCGTGCTCTCGCCGTTCGCCGAGACGTTCGCGAGCCTGAAGCTGCTGCACATGGGGGCCGGCGCCCATCCGGGCGAGGAGGCCTGGCTGCGGGCGCACCTGCCCGGATACCGTGCCTACCTCGCGGCCGACCCGGTGGCCGCGCTCCTCGTACGGGCGGCGCTCGGCAGGTCGTGGATCGCCGACTTCTTCTGCGCCACCTCGTGCGAGGGGGAGAGCTTCGAGCAGACCGTGGCCCGGGTGCGGGCGACCGGGCCGGCACAGGCGCGCGCCGACCTCCGCGTGTCCCTCGGGGGCCCGCTCCCCGCCGCCCTGGAGCGGGACGACCTGCCCGAGCGGGCGGGGGCGCTCCAGACGTACGTCTGGGAGGAGACCGTGCGGCCGTACTGGGAGCGCCGGCGGCGCGTCCTGGAGGCCGACATGGTCGCGCGGACCGCGCGGGTGAGCCAGGGCGGCTGGGCGGCCGTGCTGGACTCGCTGCGGCCGGGAACGAGGTGGATCGGGGAGAGCCGGTTCCAGGTCAACCTGCACGCTGTCCCGCCGAGGGAGATCGCGGCCGGGGCCGAGCTGCTGTTCATGCCGGTGACGCCGAAGGCCGGGTGGGTGTCGTGGGAGGGGCGGGAGCGGTACGCCATCGTCTACCCGTGCCTCGGCGTGCTCGCCGAGCACCACGACCGGCGGCCCGTCCCGGCCGGGCTCGGGGCGCTCGTCGGGACGGCGCGCGCCGGGGTGCTGGTGTTGCTGAGCACGCCCATGAGCACGACCCAGCTCGTCGCCGTGACCGGTCATGGGCTCGGGTCGGTGGGAAGGCATCTGCGGGTGCTGCTGGACGCGGGGCTGGTGGAGCGGCGGCGGGCCGGGCGGTCGGTGCTGTACATGCGGACGGCGGCCGGGGACGTGCTCGTGGACGCCTCGGGCGCCGGCCGCTGACCCATTCAGCCGCGGCTGCATGACCGCCGCCGAGACCCGCTGCGCCACCCGCTCGTCATGGCTGGCGATCTCCCCGGCATCGGCGCTCCTGGCCGGCGCCCGGTACCTGCGCGCCTCGGCGCGATGATGGTCGGCGACCAGGTGGGAGGCGATGCCGTACAGCCAGGGGCGGGCGCTGGCGCTGGTGAGGTCGAAACGGTCCCGGCAGCGGGAAGGCGCGCAGGAAGGTCTCGGCGGCTAGGTCGTCCGCCGCCGACTCGCCCTGGCGCAGGTGGACGTAACGGTGGATGGAGGCGAAATAGCGGTGGAAGACGGCGCCGAAGCGATCAGGGTCGCGCCGTGACGCCTCCATCACCTGCGCGTCGGTGTCCTCGCTGGGAGGCGCCGAGTCCTGAGGGGGAGCGGTCATGCATGCCGGCCTTTCAGGCTGTTACGTCGGAACACCCGTACTTCGGCGACCCCCCGATTCCTCTTCACGATCCATCGGCCGCCGAGCATATGTCGCGCCGGTCTGGTGAGGGCCGGGCTTTCCGGGGGCAGTGGGCGTAGATCAGCCACGAGGAGGAGCCGATGGAGCCGTTCGGGAACACCGACTACGAGACCGAAGCTCGCAAGGCGCTGCAGAAGGGCGATGTGGCCACGGCGCAGGTATGGGCGAGCCTGCACCAGGCGCAGGTCCTCAGGCGGGGGTTGGAGAAGATCGAAGAGGCCGTGCACGCCATCGCGTTGAAGCCATGACCTCGAGTCGTCGCAGCAAGGGGTTGGCCCTGACGCAGGGGCAACCCCTCAGCATGGCGGTATGACGACGAACGAAGCCGCCGGACGGCGCAGCGACACGGGCGACAGGACGCTGCGGCACCACACGATCCACCACGACGGCGTCACGATCCCGGTGTCCCGAGGCGGCCGGGGCCGGCCGCTGGTCCTGTGCCCCGGGCTGAACTCCACCCAGGCCGACCTGCGCGAGCTGGCCGCGCTGCTGCGGCGCGACCACGACGTGGTGACCTTCGACCTCCGGGGCCACGGCCTCGCCTCGGCCGCCGAGCAGTACTCCTTCGAGGCGTTCCGCAGCGATCTCACCGCGGTGATGACCGAGCTGGACGCGAAGCCCGTGCTGGTGGGCTACTCCCTGGGCGCGGACCTGGCCGTGCACCACGCCTGCGAGCATCCCGGCACCGTCGCGGAGCTCGTTCTCATCGACGGGGCGAACCCCGTGCCGGAGCCGTTCATCACCGAGGACGTCCTGCCGGTCTTCCGCGCCATGTGGGAGGACCTGGCGGCGCGGCAGGAGAGCCGGCGGGGCACCGCGCGTCAGGTGCTGCTCACCGGCCGGCAGATCCTCGACCTGAACCTGGAGATCGACGCGATCCGGTCCGAGATCCTCGACCGGTACAGGAAGATCGACCGGCCCATCCGCATGATCATGTCCACCTCGATGGCCGGCGACGGCGGCGAGCGGTTCAACCTCAACTGGCGGGCGGGTGTCGAGCGGCTCGTCCGCGAGCAGCCGCACATCGCCACGTCCTGGCTCGACGCCGACCACCAACTGGTCTTCACGCACGCCCCGCAGATCGCCCGGATCATCCGGGACGACGGCCGTGGGAGGCTGGCCTGATGCTGACCATCGGCGAGCTGGCGTCGTACGCCGGAGTGACGGTGCGCGCGGTGCGGCACTATCACGCCAAGGGGCTGCTGCCGGAGCCGGAGCGGGACCACTTCGGCTACCGCAGATACGACGGCGGCGCGGTGGTCGAGCTGATCAGGATCCGGACGCTGGCCGAGGCCGGGGTCCCGCTGGCGCGGGTGCGGGAGCTGCTGCAGGCCGGCGAGGACGAGTTCGCCGCGGCGATCGCGGACATCGACAGGCGGCTGCGCGCGGAGATCCGGCAGCGGCAGCGGCACCGCGAACGCATCGCCCGGCTCGCCTCCGGTGACAGCCTGGTGCTGCCCCCTGAGGTGGTCGAGTACCTGGACCGGCTGCGGGCGCTCGGCGTCGACGAGCGGATCGTCCAGGCCGAACGCGACGGCTGGATCCCGCTGGCCGCGCACTCACCCGAGCGGGTCCCGGAGTGGATGGCGCGCAAGCGGGAGCAGCTCGCCGACCCGCGGCTCGTCGACTTCTACCGCACCCTCGGCCAGGCTCTCGACCGCTCCGACCACGACCCGCGGCTGGTCGGGCTGGCCGACGAGCTGGCCGCCTACCTCACGCGGATGGCGGAGGAGCGGGGTGAGGACTATGTCGACGACACCGATCTCGACTCGTCGCTCGCCAAGCTGATGGACACGCTGGCGTTCGACACCGTGCCACCGGCGCGCCGGCTGATCGAGCTGTTGAGGCAGCGTGGATGGACGGGGTGGAGCAAGCTCGAACGCGTGGCGGCCTCACGGGGTGCGGCTGATTCGTGAAACTCGTCGTGGTTGGAGGTGGCGTTCACTGAGACACGCGAGCATGGGGCTCAGGCGAGAAACAAGCTGCTCGGCCCGTCAAAGGATTCATCGAGCCGGCCGAGCATGCGCAGGAAGCGGCGGCCGTGCGGATACAGGTTCTCCTTGGGAAGCCAGCCGGTGGCGCACCTGATGCCGGCCTCCAGGAGGTCTTGGCGGATGTGGCGGGCGAGCTTGCCGGCGACGGCTTGACCGTGACGGGTTCGGGTTATCTCGAACTCGGTGAATTTGCACATGTCAGGTGACGGTTGCCGGAGCTGGATCTCCACGGAGCCGAGCACTTCTCCGGCCGTCACTTCGCCCGGCGGCCGCTTCTGGTACGACCATCGGTGCAGATCCCAGATACGGGGGTCATCGTGGGGCAGGGCCTCTCGCACCTGTATCGTCCCGCCGTCGTCCCCGACTACGGCGACGTACCGGACCCGGTTGTCGGAGCACGGCGTATGCAGCATGTGGTGCCGTGAACAGAGCGGATCCCAGTGATAGGCGAACCAGATCAGCGAAGCGGCCAGGTCAGGATTGGCTCCGGCCCAGCGGTCATCGAAGAAGAACCACTGGTCGAAAAGGTCGCGGCCGTGGTTGATGAACATCTGGGCCAGATGTTCGCCCACCCGGATGACGGTACGTTCGCGGTGGCCTGTCTCGAGGAGACGCACTGCCGCGTCGTGGGAGGGAGGCGGGTGAGGCTGCTCTCCCGAATTCCACGAGTAGTCCGGCCACCGGTTACAGCGCTCCAAGGCGGGCCTGACGCCTTCCTCGCCAGGTGCGACCAGCACGGGCAGGACCTCCAGTTCGAGCGGCCACTCCTCGGTCGGAACGTCAAGATCACGTAGCGCCGCACCGAACTGCGGCAGCCGCACGCCGGGTAACGCATGAGTGGGATTCCAGCCGATGCAGTCACGCAGCGCCTTGAAGGTGAGCAGGACCGCGAACACGGTCCCTTCCCCTGATGGAGGGTGCTCAGCCAATTCGACGACTTGAAGCGGCGCCTTGAAGGTCGTCTTCTCAGGGCCGACATCGTCGGGCAGCGGCCCGTCGTGCACGGCGAAGGACCACCGCTCGGGATGGGCCGCGACAGCGACGTCGTCCACGAGGTAATAGGCCACGTCATGGTCGAGACCGTTGGCGAGTACGCGCACGCTGTGCTCGTCAACGTTGCACTGATAGACCTCGGGGAGTCGCGTTCTGGCCAGGGTGCGCAGGTCCTGCATGGTCTCCGGGGCGGGGCCGCCCTCCGAGAAGAGCTGATCCAGCCCGTAGACGTTCGTGCCGAGCTCTTGGAGGAGCCAGTCGTACGCGTCCTGCGCGGAAGCCTCACTCCAGACACTGCGGACCCAGTCCAGCACCGTCGGCTCGGCCAGATGCCGGACCGACTTTCCTGCTGTCCCCTGATTCCAGGAGCGATAGATCACGTACATGGGAACCGACGGTATCTCCGGCGATCGAGGACAAGTACGCGACCATGCGCGTACCGAAGAGCGGACGGCCGGCCGGGGGTGCCGGCCGGCCGTTCTCTTCAGGTGGTCAGCGCACCCCGTACGCCTCGTGCACGGTCTGCGTGAGGGTGTTGCCGGCGGCGTCGGACGCCTTCACCTTCAGGCTCGCCGTCACCGGACCCGTCGGCGCGGCCGGCAGGGCCGCGGTGACCGTGCCGTCCTTGAGCGCCCCCGTCCGGGCCTTCTGCCAGGTCTTCTCGCCGTCGTAGCTCACCCACGCCTCGATCGAGGCGATCGCCGGCCGCGGCGTGCCGGCCACCTCGTGGTAGGCGTGCAGCTCGATCCGGTGCACGCCCCGGCGGGTGGTGTTGCCGAGGTCCAGGTTCAGGTCGTAGCGCAGGTAGACCAGCGGTTGCACGGCACAGGGCTCATCGGAGACCTCCCATACGGTGCCTGCGCAGTTCAGCCTGCCCTTGTCGGCCGCGTTCACCCGAGAGGAGGTGAACTCCCACTCGCTGCTGACCCGCCTGTCGTGGAAGTCCGCCTTCATGGCCGGGACGAGCAGGTCCATCTCGTGGGTGAGCCGGTAACGGGCAGGCTCCGGCGGCAGGGTGTACGCGGTGATCACCCCGAGGAGAGGGGTGGGATCGATCTCCTGGCCGCCTCTGTAGAGGCGCAGCCGATCCGACTGGGCCGTCTCCATGTAGAACGACTCGACGTGCGGATCGGTGACGGCCATCGGGAGCAGGGGGCTGAACACGTCGCCCTGCCGGCAAGCCCCGCACGTGTTCAGCGCCGTGGCCGCCAGGTCGAACTCCGGAGCGCCGGGGACGCCCGGGCTCCCCCACCAGTCGCCTTCCACGACGGCGCCCGCGGTCACCGGGCGGACCATCAAGGGCACCGGCGTGTCCTCGATGATCCCGAGGTCGGTGGTGCTGCGCGAGATCTCGGCCTTCACCAGCTGGTCCGGGTGCGTGGCCGGGCCGACGTACTCCTGCCAGGTGATGGGGCCGCGCAAGCGGGTGCTGACCGCGATGGTGCCGGACTCTCGCCCCGGGATCCACTGGTGCCAGGCCGGGACGACGTCCACGGGCCGCTCGGCGTGGTAGTCGTAGTCGAAGCGCGCGAGCTCCCGCTCGCTCACCCGGTAGGTCTGGTCAGCCGGGATCTCGTCCATGCCGTAGAACTTCAGGTGGTAGACGTACGGGCTCGTCGGAGTGCCTTTCACCCTGATCGTGAGCCGGTTGCCCGACTCCGCCAGGTCCCGCAGCGCCCGTCCTTCGTCGGGCGGGACGGAGACCGCCGGAATCCTCGACCGGTGGACCGGGTTGAAGACGAATCGGGTGTCGCACTTGTTCGGGGTCTCGTCGACCTTCATGAAGGCCACGACGCCTGCGGCTCCCGCATCGGCCAGGGCGTCCAGGTATTCGGGGAAGACGAAGCAGCTGTACCTGGCGCCTGCCCCGTCCCAGTCGTCCTCGACCTCGATCAGAGCCAGCTTGCCCTTGACCCCGGACAGGTCACCGGGGATCTGGGAGGCCGGGTCCGCCAGGGCGTGCTGCACGCCGAGGTAGGCCATGTCCAGGGACCGGGAGCCGGAGAACTTCGGGACGCGCTCGTAGTACTCGCTGTGCCGGGGGTGCAGCCGCCTCTTCTCCTTGCCGAGGACCTCCATCTCGACGAGCGGCGCGATGGCGTCGATCTGGTGCTGGAAGAGCAGCGAGCCGTTCGCGACCTCGGGCTCGGGCACCGCCCAGTAGCCGTAGGAGCCATAACCGTGGAGCAGGCCGAACCCCGACCGGGCGCCCGATTCGCTGGTGCGCAGGACGCCGATCTGCTGGTCGAGGTTCTGGCTCGGCTTGGGGGTCCGCACGACGATCTTCCGCGCCTTCGAGGCGTCGAGCGTCACCGTCATGGGGCCGGTCACCTCGATGTCCTCGGCGACGACCACCGCGAACTGGGGCTCCCAGGTGGCGGGGTCGAGCCAGGCGACGGCCGCCTGGAAGGAGTGACGTCCGGCGGAGAGCCGCTCGGTGAGCGAGCCGGGCATGCCGGTGCGGCCGTTGTCGTGATTGACGTACGTCAGCGCGGGGATCGCGTAGCAGCCGAAGGCAGTGGTCTTGCCGCAGGGCTTGCCGTCATGGCCGAGAATGTCGAACTTCACCGGGAAGGACTGCGGCTCGATCTGGAAGGCGACCGGTACCCGCACCACGATCCCGCCGGACGGATCGGTGGCCGTCACGGCGCCGCTGTAGGTTCCCTTGGCCAGCGCCGCGACGTCGACCGAGACCGTGGCCGTGGTGGTGCCGCCGGCGGGGATCGTGACCGCCGGGCCGGTCGTGACCGCACCGGCGGGTGCCTCGGCCCCGGAGCCGGTGACCAGCGAGACGGCCGGCGTCAGCGTGACCGGCTCGGAGCCGGCGTTGGCGTAGGTGATGGTCCGGCTCTGCTTGTCCTGGTCCCGCGAGAGGATGCCCAGGTCGACGGCGGGGGTCACCGCGTGCACCGGCTGGGAGACGGCCCTGGCCACGTCCAGCCGCCCCGCGCCGACCTCGAACGTCTTGAGCTTCACGTCCTTGGAGGTGCTCATCAGCGCGGCCTTGAGCCGGTCCGGCTTCCAGTCGGGGTGCTGCTGGGCGAGGATCGCCGCCGCGCCCGCGACGTGCGGGGTGGCCATGGAGGTGCCGGACGCGTCGGTGTAGAGGTCACCGAGCCACGGGCTCTGCGACGCGCGGGCGGCGGTGATGTCCACGCCGGGGGCCGCGATGTCAGGCTTGAGCGTACGGTCGGCGTACCAGATCGGGCCGCGGCTGGAGAAGCTCGCGAGCCGGTCGGCGTTGTCGGTCGCCGCGACCGTCAGCGCGGCGCGCGCCACGCCCGGCGAGTTGATCGACTCGTCCTGGCCGGTGTTGCCCGCCGCGATCACGAAGAGGGTTCCGCTCTCCTCGGTCAGCTCGTCCACGGTCTGCGACTGCGGGTCGGGGTAGTCCATGGGCGCCTCGCCGCCCAGGCTGAGGTTGACCACGTCGGCGCCCTGTTCGGCGGCCCATTCCATGCCCGCGATGACCGACGAGGTCCAGCAGCCGCCGCGGTCGTCGCACACCTTGCCCACCAGGAGCGACGCTCCGGGGGCCACGCCCTTGTGCGTGCCTCCGGCTGCGGCGCCGGAGCCGGCGATGGTGGAGGCGACGTGCGTGCCGTGGCCGTGGCGGTCCGTGGCGTCCTGGGACTCGCCGCTGAAGTCGGCCTCGGCCACCACCTTTCCTGCCAGATCGGGGTGGGCGCGGTCAATGCCGGTGTCGAGGACGGCGACCTTCACGCCGGCGCCGTCGTGCCCGGCCGCCCATGCCTGAGGGGCTCCGACCAGCG
The DNA here is from genome assembly GCF_024172165.1 of Nonomuraea thailandensis. GTDB lineage: Bacteria > Actinomycetota > Actinomycetes > Streptosporangiales > Streptosporangiaceae > Nonomuraea > Nonomuraea thailandensis. The sequence goes on from NZ_JAMZEB010000002.1 coordinate 10,134,263, forward strand.
GCACGCTCTCGTTCAGCGAGATCTTGTTGACGCGGTCCAGCCACAGCCGGTCCATGCCGCCCGAGAGCCGCAGCTTGTCATGCTTGTGCGCGTCGGCGGGCCTGACCACCGGGTCCTGCACGCTCTTCCAGAACTGCGTGCCCCTGCCCACCTTCAAGGCGGCGCCGTTCACCGTGGGCAGGCGCCGCTTGGTCTCGGCTCCCGGGACCTTCGCCTGGGCGACGCGCGCGTCCTTGCCGTACTGGGCGATCACGGGGACGTCCTGGCGGGCGGCGTATCCGTTGCGGGCCAGGTAGGTGACGTTGAACAGGCCTTCGTCCACCGCGCCCGAGGTGATGTAGGGGCGTGCGTCCAGCGGCACCACGTAGGTGTCGCCGTCCTTGTCGTACGTCACGAACGTGCTCGTGCTGCCGTCGCTGCGGGTCGCGGGGGTGACCGTGACGCTCGGCACGCCGCCGGTGGTCGCGTACGTCACCTCGTCGCCGGTCACCAGAGTGATCCGGGCACGCTCACCCGGAACGGCGGGCGCGGGTGCGGTCGTGGAGGGAGGAGCCGCAGTCGCCGGGACGGGCACGGCGACGATCGACGCCATGACGATCGCGCCCGCGAGCAGGCACGACCGTCTGGCCGGTAAGCGGATGGACATGAACGCTCCCAGGACATGCTGAAGGAGAGGGATGCCGCGGGGACGAGAAACCCCCGACTTTCGGACAAAGCGTGACATGGCCAGTCATGGCCGAAAAGCGGCCAACCATGGCCATTTCCGGCACTGTCCCGGACCGGCCACCCATCCGGAACCCGACAACACGCCCGCGCCTCGAGCCGTGAGCGCGGTCCTGCGGAGCGAAAGCCGTGCTCAGTCCGGCGCGTCGTTGAGCCACCCGCGGCGGGCCGCCTGGCGGGCGAGCTGGAAGCGGGTGCGGGCGTTGAGGCGCTCCATCAGGTAGTGGATGCGGCGGCGGCAGGTTCGCTCGCTCAGGCCCAGGGCGCGGGCGATGGCCTCGTCGGGGACTCCCGTGCTGAGCAGCTTCAGCAGATGGCGTTCGTCCTCCGACGGCTGCTCGGGCTCGTCCGCGCCGGGGTGGGCCGGATCCAGGGGCAGGGCGATGTGCCACAAGGTTTCGAACAGCGCCGACAGAGCCTCCAGCAGCCCGGATCTGTAGACGAAGACAGCGCTGTCCAGCACCGCGGGCGTCGCCTGGAGCGGGACGATGGCGAGACGGTCGTCGACGAGCACCAGCTTCATCGGCAACTCGGGCAGGACACGGTGCCGCACACCCTTGGCGGTGGCCTTGCCGATGTCCCCCGCCAGGCGTCCCGGCAACTCCAGCGCCGCCTGGTCGAAGATGGTGCGCACCCTGCCGCCCCGCTCGATCAGCAGGCTGCCCGTCGCCTCGGCCACGTCCGGGGTGGGCTCGATGGCGTACGGCGGCTTGTCGAAGATCCGCAGCTCCTGGCGAGCGCTGCGCCGGGCGCTGTCGACCCGGTGGCGGACCGTCTCCCTGCCTGCCACGACCTCCACCAGCTGGGCGGGCGCCTGACGATCAGCGGCCTCGTGGAAGAGCTTCGACAGCTCCTGTGCGTGGATGCGGGCGTGCTTGATCTCCTCCTCGCGCCGGAGGAGCAGCACGTCCAGGGCGGTCCCGGGGTCGACGGCGGCGTACTGGAGGGGATCGTGCCGCAGGCAGCGGGCAAGTCCGCGGCCTTCCAGCGTGCCGAGGATCTCCCGCACCCTCGGCGCGGACAGGCCGCTGGCGGCGGCCAGTTCGTCGGCGCCGGTCGAGCCGAGGCCGATCAGCAGCTCATAGATCCGCTGCGCCTCGGCCCCCAGACCGATCACATCCAGCACACGACCTCCACGCCGTCAGGCGACGCCCTGTACCGGGCCTTCCCCTACAGAAGGTCTCGGACTATGACGATCTTCGGATTCTAGACTTTCCTTCCAAAATTGCCCAAGGCGGCACGACCCGGTGTCGGCTCACGGATGGGAAAGCGAGGTGACGACGCGCAGCTCGGCCATCATGGCTCCAGGAGTGCGGACAACGTGCCGCCGGTGTCGTCGTCGTGGGAGGACGAGCCCTGGTGGATCCCTGGGCGATCGCCCCGAGCACGTACGGCGGCCGGCCCGGCTCCATGGCGATCGTAAGGCGCTAGTTCTGCGGCGGATGCCCGCCCGCGCGGGCGTGCGCGTCGAGGAGGTGCGCGACCGCTTCGGTCACCTGTACGGCGAACGGGATGTGCAGCCATTCGTCAGGCACGTGCGCGTTCGAGTCCGCACCGAGCGCGCCCGTGACGACGAACTGCGCCTGCGGGTACCGCCTGCCGAGCATCTCCATGAACGGGATCCCGCCGCCGATGCCCAAGCTCTGGCACGGCTTCCCGAACACGTCCTCACCGACCTGCCGCAACGCCGAGGCCAGCCAGGGGGCCGCCGCCGGCACGTGCCAGCCGTTCATGACCATGTAGTCGCCGACCTCGACCTGCGCCCCGTACGGCACGTCGGTCGTGAGGATCGTCTCCAGCGCGGCCCGCGCCGCCTCGGCGTCGGCCGAGGGAGGCAGGCGGAAGCTCAGCCGGAAGGAGGTCCAGGCCCGCAGCACGGCGCCCGCCACCGCGGGGTCCGGGAGCCCACCGGCGCCCGTCACGGACAGGGTCGGCCGCCAGGTGTTGTTGAGGACGAGCTCGACGTCGTCGCCGGAGGCTCGCCTCATGCCCGGCAGCAGCGGGAACCGCGGTACGGCGACCTCCGGATGGAGCGCGACCAGCTGCGCCGCCTCCGCCCGCCGCTCCTCCGGGATGGGCACCACCATCTCGGGCAGCTTGACCTCGCCGGTCTCCGGATCCTCCACCCGATCGAGCAGCCGGCGCATGATCCGGAACGAGCTCGGCACGATGCCGCTTCCGAGCCCCGAGTGAACGCCCGTCTCAAGGACGCGCACCGTGACGGTCGCCTGGACCGCGCCGCGCAGGCTGGAGGTCAGCCACAGCCGCTCGTAGTCTCCGCCGCCCCCGTCCAGGCAGACCACCAGCGACACCTCGCCGAGCCGGTCGGCGAGATGCTCCAGGTACGCGGGCAGGTCCGGGCTGCCGGACTCCTCGCCGGTCTCCAGCAGCACGACCGCCCGGGCGTGTTCGCCGCCTGCCCCGCGTACGGCCTCCAGCGCCGTCGTGGCGGCGTAACCCGAGTACCCGTCGTCGGCGGCGCCGCGACCGTAGAGCCGGTCGTCGCGGATCACCGCTTGCCACGGGCCCAGACCCTCCGACCAGTCACCGAGCGGCGGCTGCTTGTCGAGGTGCCCGTACAGCAGGACGGTCCCGCCCGCCGCCGCGCCCGGAGTCGCGGGCACGTCCACGAGCAGGAGCGGGGCGCGGCCGTCCAGCTGCACGACGTCGCACCGCGCGCCGGGCAGCCCCCGCGCCGCCACCCAGCCCCGCACGTGCTCGACGGCGGCCCGCAGATGACCGTGTTCCTCCCAGGCGGCGTCGTAGGCGGACGACACGGCGGGAATCTCGATCAACCGGGAAAGGCTGGGCAGCACGTCCGTCGCCCAGGCCTCACTGATCGATTCGCGAAGTTTTTGATGGTCCATGCGGTAATACTGGCGCACTCGCCGCGCCTCTCCCGTACGGCGAGCGCGACGACCCAGCCAGAAGCCGTCGGCCCCGTACGCCATGGACCGGCCGTCGCGACAGCTCCCGAACCCGCGGATCGAACGATCGAGTCGAGGCCGTTCCGGATCGTTCCATGCAGGTCACCGCCGGCGCGAGACACGACTGGACGGCCCGGAACGCCCTTGTCCCGCAACCCGAGGGGTCAGCTCACGTCAGGCGCAGCCGTCGCCCCAGGCAAGGTTGAAGTGCTCGGCCAGGTCTTCAGCCGTGCCCCCTCTGTTGAGGAGAGCCCGGGCCGCCTGGGCCTGCCTCGTCGTAGGCAGATGTCCATCGAGGAGGTAGGGCAGCGAGAGTCGCCGTCCCAGTACCTCACGCCACGAGATCCCGAACGGCCTGCGCACCACGGACACGTTGACCCGTAGTGCGTGCTCGTTGCCTGGCGGGACGCCGGGCCGGTCGATCTCGACAGCGACGTACCGGAAGCCGTTCGCCAGGTCGCAGGCAGTGCAGCCGGCCGGACCCCGGCTCAGCCTGCCGCCGCACTCGGTGCAGGTGAGCCGGTCGTAGGCGGCGTCCACGACCCGCCACAGGTGCCTGTCGGGCTCGTCGATCACCATCTCGGCGACGTCGCGCTCGTCCGGGGCGGTCAGTGTGCCGAATTCCCGCGCGACGAACTCCCGCCATCCGGATTCGACGAGCTCGTCGACGATCCCGGCGCATCGCTCACAGTCAGGCGCTCCGGCGGGCTCCCAGTGGCCGCATTCCCCGCACCGCCGCATCCTCGAACAGTACTCCCCGGCCGAAGCTCCACTCAGCTGATTATCGTGCCGACAAGGTCGTTCGCTGAGCTTTCCCCCAGCTCGGACGCCGACCGTGCCTGATGTGGTCACGCGGACGCCCGGCTCAGGCTTCGGCAGGCCGGCCCAGCATGTTGCGCTTCAACAAGCGGGCATCCTCGCAGGAATGGCCTGGATGCAACGCAGGAAGCCTCTCGGGCCGAAGCCATGGTCAGCCGGATCGTCGGGTTACCGCACCGGCGGAGGGAATCGCCATCGCTCCGGTGAGACGGTCAAGCGACGCGTCAGCTCCGATGGCGCCGCAGGCGCGGGGGTGCGCCGCAGGCGCGGGGGTGCGCCGCAGGCGCGGGGGTGCGCCGCAGGCGCTGAGGTGCGCCGCAGGCGCGGGGGTGCGCCGCAGGCGCGGGGGTGCGCCGCAGGCGCGGGGGTGCGCCGCAGGCGCTGAGGTGCGCCGCAGGCGCGGGGGTGCGCCGCAGGCGCTGAGGTGCGCCGCAGGCGCCTGGGTGAAGGCGTCTGAGCTCTTCTTGCGCGAAGCGTCCTAGGGGAAGACCTTTGTGCGCGCCGAAGGCGCGCCCCAGAAAGACCGCCCGAGCGATAGCGAGGACCATCGGGGCGGGTCGCAACGGGCAACCACCCAGACGGGCAACGGGTGGGTGGGCTGCGGCCCACCTACCCGCGCCCTCCGTGGTGGAGCCTAGGAGATTCGAACTCCTGACTTCCTGCTTGCAAAGCAGGCGCTCTGCCAACTGAGCTAAGGCCCCTTCGACGAAGATAGCTTACCGGGCGGAGGAAGCTACCTGCGTCGTACCAAGGTCGTCGCTCAGGATCAAGTTCGGGAAGTCGGCGATCGAGTCGAGGATGTGGGTGGCGCCGCCCTTCAGGAGGCGCTCCCTGCTGTGCACGCCCGTCATGACCCCCGCCACGATCGAGGCTCCGGCTCGCTTGCCGCAGAGCATGTCGCTCTCCGAGTCGCCGATGACGGCCACCTGGCGTACGTCGGGCACTCCCAGCCGGAGTACGGCGTGGAGGACCATGTCGGGCCAGGGGCGGCCGCGGCCGCCGGCGTCTTCGGGGGAGATGGCCAGGTCGATCTTGTCGTGCCAGCCCAGGACGCTCAGGACGCGGCTCAGCGTGGTGCGGCTGAAGCCGGTGATCAGGGCCAGCTTGATGCCGGTGCCGCGGAGCTTGTCGAGCACCTCCAGGACGCCGGGCATGGGGACGAGACCCGCCCGCTCCAGCGCGCCCTCGTAGGAGCGCTCGAACGTCAGGTTCGCCGCCTGGGCCTGGGCCTCGTTGCCGGGGAAGATCCCACGGAAGACATCGATCTTGGGGCAGCCCCGGGACCGGTGCACGTGAACCATGGCACGCGCGTACGCTCCGGTCCCGGGCACTATGCCTTGGGTCGCGATCGCCTCGGCGAAGGCGCGCTCGACCATGGCGATGTCACCGACTGTGGTGCCTGCCAGGTCCAGGCACGCCAGCTTGATGGGGACGACGTCACTCATCGCCTCGCCGGTCGGTTAGTTCTCGCTACCGGTCGCCTCGGTCCAGAGATCGAGCTCTGCGCGGTCGGCCTGCACCTTACGCCAGATCAGCAACCCCCCGAGGGCGATCAGCGCCAGAACGAGCAGCTTCTTCACGGTGTGACCCCACTTCTTCGACGGTCTCACCTGCCGGGGTGAGACCCAACGGTTGACAAGCAGCCTAGCAAGGTATGGCTGCGGTCCCTGTGTCGTGCTCTGACCAGATGGGCCGAATGTGTGGCCCATCTGGGACAACAGCTCGATCATGCCAAATATCCAGCCCGGATGCGCAGGGGGTTCCCGGTGGTGTGAGGCGTGTCCGCGGTGCAGGAGGGGCAGGCGCGCTTCCCGAGACCACTTCCGCCTGCCGGTGACTCCGCTCCGGGCCACTTCACCCAGCTTGACATACCCCCAGGGGGTGTATTAATTTCCGAATTGTTCGAAGGTACCCCCTGGGGGTATGAGAAGCGGACAGGGGTGACGACGCGCCGCCGGGCGTACGTCATCCGTATCCACAAGAGAAACGTGACCCGAATCTCCTGGAACCCCGATCCAGATACCCTAGGGGGGTACGGTGTTGGACTCGAAGCAGAGACTGGAGAAGACGATGACGCTCAGGGAGACGACGATGAGCACCGCCACCTACACCGTGCACGGCATGACCTGCGGCCACTGCGTGAGCTCGGTCAAGGAGGAGGTCAGCGAGGTCGCCGGCGTCACGAACGTCGAGGTCGACCTGGCCTCCGGCCTGCTGACCGTCGACAGCGACGGCCCCGTCGAGCGCGCGCGGATCGCCGCCGCGGTGGAGGACGCCGGCTACGAGCTGGCGGATCGATCATGAACACGGCCGCCAGGCTCGGCTCGTACGCCCTGGGTCTGGCCGTCCTCTTCGGCGGCGCCCTGGGCGTGGGCAAGCTGGTGGGCCCGTCCCCGACGAGCACAGCGACCACCGTGGGCACCGACGGCCACGCGGGCGACGACCACGCCACCCAGCCCGAGCAGCAACACCAAGCGGCAAGCCAGACCAGCAATACCCCCGGGGGGCTCCAAGTGTCACAGGACGGCTACACACTCAACCCGATCACCTCGCTCACGACCGGGGTTCCGACCGACTTCACGTTCACCGTGATCGGCCCCGACGGCCAGCCCGTCACCGACTACCAGGTCGAGCACGACAAGAAGCTGCACTTCATCGTGGCCTCCCGCGACCTGACGAGCTTCCAGCACCTCCACCCCGACCTGGCTCCCGACGGCACCTGGTCGGTCGGGCTCACGCTGCCGAAGGCGGGCGCGTACCGGGCGTTCGCCGACTTCGTCCCCACGGGCGGCGAGAAGCTCACGCTCGGCGCGGACCTCCAGGCCGCGGGCGACTACCGGCCCGAGCCACTGCCCCACGTCAGCCGTACGGCGGCCGTCGACGACTACACGGTCAACCTGGCCGGCGACCTGGTCCCCGGCAGGGCCGGCAAGCTCACGCTGACGGTCAGCAAGGACGGAGAGCCGGTCACCGACCTGGAGCCCTACCTTGGGGCGTACGGTCACCTGGTGGCCCTGCGCGCAGGCGACCTCGCGTACCTGCACGTACATCCGGAGGAGAGCAAGCAGGCAGGCCCCGAGATCACGTTCTACGCGGAGGCGCCCAGCCGCGGCGACTACCGGCTGTTCCTCGACTTCAAGCACGAGGGCAAGGTCCGTACGGCGAGCTTCACCGCCACGGCCACCCTGTCGGACGGGCACGCCCCCTCCGCGACCCACGACCACAGCCACTGAGAGCACGGAAGAAAGGAGAGAGGTGATGTCTTCTCTGGTCGGAGCCACCGAGGACAGAGCCGTCGAACTCACGATCGGCGGCATGACCTGCGCATCCTGCGCCAACCGCATCGAGCGCAAGCTGAACAAGCTGGACGGTGTGACGGCGACGGTCAACTACGCGACGGAGAAGGCGAAGGTCACCTTTCCCGAGGGCGTGGACGCGCGGCAGTTGATCGCGGAGGTGGAGAAGGCCGGTTACACGGCCGAGTTGCCCGAGGTGGCGCCGGTGCCGGGTGAGCCGGTGGACGAGCTGCGGTCGTTGCGGCAGCGGCTGGTCGCTTCGGTGGTGTTGTCGGTGCCGGTGGTGGCGATGGCGATGGTCCCGGCGTTGCAGTTCACGAACTGGCAGTGGTTGTCGCTGACGCTCGCCGCGCCGGCGGTGGCGTACGCGGGGTGGCCGTTTCACCGGGCGGCCTGGACGAATCTGCGGCACGGCGCGGCGACGATGGACACGCTGATCTCGATCGGCACGCTGGCGGCGCTGGGCTGGTCGGTGTGGGCGTTGTTCTTCGGCACGGCGGGCACGCCGGGGATGACACACCCGTTCGCGTTCACGATCGAGCGCAGCGACGGTTCGGGCAACATCTATCTGGAGACGGCGGCGGCGGTGACCGCGTTCATCCTGGCCGGCCGGTACTTCGAGGCGCGGTCCAAGCGGCGGGCCGGGGCGGCGCTGCGGGCGTTGCTGGAGCTGGGCGCCAAGGAGGTGGAGCTGGCCGACGGCCGGCGTGTCGGGGTCGAGCGGCTGAAGGCCGGGGACCGGTTCGTGGTCCGGCCGGGTGAGAAGATCGCCACGGACGGCGTGATCGAGGAGGGCGCCTCGGCGGTGGACGCCTCGATGCTGACCGGTGAGTCGGTGCCGGTGGAGGTGCGGCCTGGTGATGCGGTGGCCGGGGCGACGGTGAACGCGGGCGGGCGGCTGGTCGTGCGGGCCACCCGGGTCGGCGCGGACACCCAGCTGGCGCAGATGGCCAGGCTGGTGGAGCAGGCGCAGACCGGTAAGGCGCAGGTGCAGCGGCTGGCCGATCGCATCTCGGGTGTTTTCGTGCCGATCGTGATCGCGCTGGCGCTGGGCACGCTGGGCTTCTGGCTGGGCACCGGGGACGGGGTGGGGGCGGCGTTCACCGCGGCGGTGGCGGTGCTGATCATCGCCTGCCCGTGCGCGCTGGGGCTGGCCACGCCGACGGCGCTGCTGGTGGGCACGGGGCGGGGCGCGCAGCTGGGCATCCTGATCAAGGGGCCGGAGGTGCTGGAGTCGACCCGCCGGATCGACACGGTGGTGCTGGACAAGACCGGCACGGTCACCGAGGGCCGGATGACACTGACCGCGGTGCATCTGGCCGAGGGGGAGAGCCGTGAGCAGGTGCTGCGGCTGGCCGGGGCGCTGGAGCACGCCTCGGAGCACCCGATCGCCCGGGCCATCGCCCGCGAGGCCCGCTCGGAGGCCACCGTCGAGGACTTCGCCAACGTCGAAGGGCTGGGCGTGCAGGGGATCGTGGACGGACACGCGGTATTGGTCGGCCGCCCGCGGCTGCTGGCGGAGTGGTCGCAGCACCTGCCGGAGCAGCTGGAGCGGGCGCTGGAGGCCGAGCAGACGGCCGGTCGCACGGCGGTGGCGGTCGGCTGGGACGGGCGGGCGCGTGCGGTGCTGGTGGTGGCCGACGTGGTCAAGCCGACCAGCGGGCAGGCGATCACCCAGCTCAAGGGGCTGGGGCTGACGCCGGTCCTGCTGACCGGTGATCACGAGGCGGTCGCCAGAAGTGTCGCGGCCGAGGTGGGCATCGATGAGGTGATCGCCGGGGTGCTGCCCGCCGGCAAGGTGGACGTGGTCAAGAGGCTGCAGGCCGAGGGCAAGGTCGTCGCCATGGTGGGCGACGGCGTCAACGACGCCGCCGCGCTGGCCCAGGCGGACCTGGGGCTGGCCATGGGCACCGGCACCGATGCCGCCATCGAGGCGAGTGATCTGACCTTGGTGCGGGGTGATCTGCGGGTGGCGGCGGATGCGATCCGGTTGTCGCGGCGCACGCTGTCAACGATCAAGGGCAACCTGTTCTGGGCCTTCGCCTACAACGTGGCGGCTCTGCCGCTGGCCGCGCTCGGCCTGCTGAACCCGATGATCGCGGGTGCGGCGATGGCGTTCTCCAGCGTCTTCGTGGTCAGCAACAGCCTGCGCCTGCGCCGCTTCACGTGAAACACGGGCCCACCTGACGGCCGGCGCCATCACGGCGCCGGCCGTCACGAACATGGCGCCCACCACCAGCCAGCCCAGCGTCCCGCCGCCGAGCACGAGCGCGGTGAGCACGACCGGCCCGAGCATCCTGGCCACCGCCACCCCGGTGCCGAAGAAGGCCTGGTACTGCCCCTGCCGGTCGTCGGGCGCCAGCGCGAAACCGATCTCCCAGCCTCCCGAGGCCAGCAACATCTCCCCCGCCACCAGCAGGGCCGCCGCCACCAGCAGGAACACCCACCCGTACGGGCTGAGCGCGAACACCCCGCAGGCCAGCAGCATCAGCAGCCCGGCCTGCCGCATCGCCGCCGAGGCGTCCCGCAGCCCCTTCACCCGCCTGGCCACCCGTACCTGGAAGAGCACCACGCCACCGGTGTTGATCAGCAGCAGGACGGAGACCACCCAGGTGGGCGCGTCGGTGCGTGAGGCCACCCACAGCGGCACGACCACGCTCAGCAGCGGCATGTAGAACAACATCACCGCGTTGATCAGCGTGACGAGCGCGTAGGGCCGGTCGCGCAGCACGGCCAGCCGGGGTCCGGACGGCGCGGGCGCGGGCCGTACGGCGGGCAGGCGCAGCAGCAGGGCGGCGGCGCCGAGGAAGGTCAGCGCGTCGAGGGTGAACACCGCCAGATATCCCTCCCGCGTGCCGAGGGACAGGGCGAGCCCGCCCAGCGCCGCGCCGGTGGCCAGCCCGCCGTTCAGCGTGGCCTGGAGCACCGCCCGGACGCGGGTCCGCTCGGCGGGCGGGATCAGGGCGGCGAGCAGGGCCTGGCGGGCGGCCGACAGGCCGGTCTGGGCGGTGCCGTACAGGCAGGCCACCAGGGCGAACGCGGCGAACGAGCGCGCGAACAGGAAGCCGGCGACCGCCACGGCGGTCGTGACGGCGAGCAGCACCGCGACGCCGCGCGGGCCGCGCCGGTCCGCGAGGTGGCCGAGCGGTACGCCGGCGACGGATCCGACACCCCAGCCCAGCGTGAGACCGAGGCCGATCTGGGCGGCCGACAGGCCGACGATGTCGGAGAAGTAGAAGGCGGAGGTGACGAGGTAGACGCCGTCCCCGATGGAGCTGACCAGCTGCGCGTGTGCCAGGATCCGCCGATGTCTCATAGGCTCATCCTCGTCCTGGACTTGTCCCGAGATAAGCTCCAATTTCCGGCAAGTTGATTGGGCCAAGATGGACCTGCACATCAGCCTCGACGGCCGCCGTGACCTGGCCGCACAGGTCTACCGTCAGCTCCTCGACGCGATACTCGACGGCCGCCTCAGGGAGGGCGAGCGCCTCCCCCCGACCAGGGAGCTGGCCCGCCGCCTCGACATCTCCAGGAACACGGTCGCCCTCGCCTACGACCGCCTGGTCGCCGACGGGTTCCTGGTGGGGCGGGCCGGTGCGGGCACGTTCGTGTCGGGGGAGCCGGTCAGGGGGCGGGCCGCGCCGAAGGGCGTCGTCCGCCCGCGCCCGGTCTGGCAGAACCTTGAGCCGCCGGCGAGGATGACCCCCGCCCGGTACGACTTCCGCGTCGGCGTCCCCGACGCCCGCCTGTTCCCCATGGAGACCTGGCGCCGCCTGGTGGCCCGCGAGTTGCGGACGAGCCTGGCGGGGTACGGCGACCCTGCCGGGCACGAGCCGCTGCGCGCGGCCATCTCCCGTCACATCGGCCTGAGCCGCTCGGTCCACGCGGGCCCGGCCGACGTGCTGATCACCAACGGCGCCCAGCAGGCGCTGGACCTCATCGGCCGGGTCCTGATCGAGCCGGGCACCGTCGTCGCCGTCGAGGAGCCCGGCTATCCCCCGGCCCGCCTGCTGTTCCGCTCGCTCGGCGCCCGGATCGCGAGCGTTCCGGTGGACGGCGAGGGCATCGACGTCCGGGCCGTCCCCGGCACTGCCAAGATCGTGTACGTGACGCCGTCGCACCAGTTCCCGCTGGGCACGCCCATGTCGCCGGCCCGCCGCGCCGCCCTGCTGGCCTGGGCCGAGCGCCGCAGGGCGGTGGTGATCGAGGACGACTACGACAGCGAGTTCCGCTTCGGCGAGCGCCCGCTGGAGCCGCTGCAGAGCCTGGACAGGGCCGGGCGCGTCATCTACGTCGGCTCGTTCTCCAAGACGCTGCTGCCCATGCTGAGGATGGGCTTCCTGGTGGCCCCCGCCTCGCTGACGCCGGCGCTGACCGCGGCCAGGCACCTGTCCGACTGGCACGGCGAGGTGCCGACGCAGGCGGCGCTGGCCCGCTTCATCGACGAGGGCCTGCTGGCCAGGCACATCAGGAAGGCCACCCGCGAGTACGCCGCCAGGCACGCGCTGATCGCCGAAGCCCTGGCCGCCGACGAGCGGGTGCGGCTGGTGCCGTCCACGGCGGGCCTGCACCTGTGCGCGCTGGGCGCGTCCGTGCGTGCCGCGCCCGGCCTCGCGGTGGAGCACCTGGAGGCGTACTGCGGCCAGAGCCCGCCGCAGCGCGGCCTGGTGCTGGGTTACGGCGGGATCGGCAGGGACGCCCTCCCGGAGGGGCTGCGCCTGCTCAGATCACGGATCTCGGCGGCGCCGGACCGAGCCCCGCTCCCCTGACGCCTACGGATGTCAGCGGCTCCACAACCGCCGGCCCCGCTCCCCTGGCGCCTACGGATGTCGGCGGCTCCAGAACCGCCGGCTCCGCTCCCCTGACAGCTCCGGGTCGTCGGGGGGCGACGGCTGCTGCACGATCACGACGGTCGTGCGGGCGTGCCGCGCGCAGTACATGCTGGTCGAGGGCAGGAAGATGCGGCTGAGCAGGCCGCGGCGGCCCCGCCCGAGCACGAGCAGGTCGCCCTCCCTCGCCAGGTCGACGAGGTGATAGCCGGGGTCGCCGACCCGGCCCACCGCGAACGTCGTCAGGTCGTCGGGCACCCCGCCCGCGACGTCCTCGAACGCGCTCGTGATCACCTCGGTGCAGCGCGCCTCCTCGCCCACCCTGACCGCGTGCTGCACGGGCAGCGCCTCGGGAAAAGGATGGACGGGTGCGCGACTGACATGCACGGCCACGAGAGCCATCCGGTGCAGCCTGGCCGCGCCGATGGCCCAGGCCAGCGCCCAGCGCGCGGCCGGGGATTCGTCGACCCCCACGATCAGCCGCGCACCGCCGGGCAGATCCTGTTCCACGGTGCCTCCTGTCGAAGTACGACCATAGTGCGCCACCGTGCTGGTTACCGGGAGGTGGCACTTTGCGAACTCTGGAGTCCCTTCCGAATGCGGGCATAGCATGCGGGGGTGGAACGCGGGTGGGTGCGCCCCCGTCCCGCCCTCGACCGGCGGCTCGACGGGGCGCTGACACACAGGCTCACCTGCCTCGTGGCGACCACGGGCTACGGCAAGTCCACCGCGCTGACCGGCTGGGGCCAGGCCGTGGGCGCGGTGCTGCACCGGCTCGGGCCCGCCGACCGCGACCTGCCCACGCTGGCGGGCACGGTGGCGGCGGCCCTGTCGGCGAAGGTGCCCGGCCTGCCCGCCGACCTGCTGACGGCCGCCGCGGCTCCGCTCGGGCCCGACGCCGACGAGCTGTCGAAGGCGGCGGCGCTGGCGGGCGCGCTGGCCGAGGCTCTCGCGCAGCGGCTGCGGCGGGGGCTGGTGCTGGTGTTCGACGGCATCGAGGCCATCGCGGGCGCGGCCGGTCCCGTGCGGTACGTGGAGACGCTGGTCCGCGCGGCGCCCCGCCACCTGCATCTCGTCACGGCGTCGCGGGCGCCGCTGCCGTTCCCCACCGCCCGGCTGCGCCAGGACCACGACGTGCTCGACCTCGACGCCGGCGACCTTTCGCTGACCCCGGACGAGACCGCCGCGTGGGCCCGCGCACTGCTGGGCGAGGCGGGCGCGGACATCGCCGCCGAGCTGCACCGTACGTGCGGCGGCTGGCCCGCGGCCGTGCAGGCGGCGCTCGACGCGCTGGCCCGCGAGGACCCGGCCACCTGGCGCGGCGTCGTGGCCGGTCTGACGGCCAACTCGGCCACGCTCGAGCGCCTCACGCTGGCGGCGTTCAAGGACCTGCCCCCGGCCATGCGCGAGCTGCTGCGTGCCGCCACCGTGCTGCCGGTGCTGACCTCCGGCCTGGCCGCCACGCTCGGCGCGCCGCCCGACACGGTGGACGCGCTGGCGAGCCGGGGCCTGTTCCTCGAGCCGGCCGGGCCCGACGGCCACCGGCTCACCGCGACGGCCGACGCTGTACGCGGCCGAGGCCACCGCCCACGAGGCGGCCGCCCACCACGACGCGGGCCGGGGCCGCCTGGCCAGGAGCGCGCGGGCGCGGGCGGGCGCGCTGGCCAGGCTCTGCCCGGGCGTCTCGACTCCGGCGCTGGTCGAGCTGGCCACGCCCGAGCTGACGCCGCGGCAGCGGGAGATCCTGCAGCTCGCCGCGACCGGGCTGACGAACAGGGAGATCGCCGACCGGCTGACGTTGTCCAGGCGGACGGCGGCGAACCACCTGCAGGCCGCCTACGACAAGCTCGGCGTGAACGACCGTACCCAGGTGGGTCGCCTGCTGGAGGCGTTGTAGGTCTCAGACCAGCTTGAGCAGCCCGTCGTACAGGGTCTCCCGCTCCCCCGCGGTCAGCGCCCGGTACGGCGCGGCCGCCCGCAGGTTCGTCTCCGCCTCGATGCCGGCGCGCAGCGGGCCGTCCGGCAGTCCGACGATCCCGGCCGCGGACAGGCCCGCCGCCTGCCAGGCCGCGGCGTGGGCGTCGGCGCGGTGGTAGCGGACGACGGCGAGCCGGTTGAACAGCAGCAGCCCCGGTGCCGCCCCCTCCGGCTCGTACGGCGGCGCCACCAGCTCCAGCGCCCCGCCCGGCAGCCGCTCGGCCGCCCGGAGCACCCGGGCCGTGAACCCGGCGAGACCGGGCACGTCGTGGGCCGCCCAGACGCGCCCGGCCGTGGCGGCGTGCACGTCGTACAGCCGGTGCACGAACTCCAGGCCCCTGCCCGTCAGCCGGAGTGTGCCGTCGCCGTCCTCGGCCAGGGTCCCCTGGCTCAGGTGCTCCTGGAGGTCGCGCTCGCGGGCCGCCGCGTCGCCGTACCGGTCGATGACGGCCAGGGCCTCGCGGGTCAGCGGGCGGAGGGGGAGTGTGAAGCGCAGGTCGGAGAGCAGGCCGGGGGTCACGGCCGAGGTCTCGGCGAGCTCGGCGACGGCTCTGGCGGCCGAGGCGTGCACGTTGACGAGGGCTGCGCCGATGACCGGGGCGATGGCCGCCGCAAATTCCGACAGGTCCTGAAATTTCGGCATTGCGTTGATTATGGGGTCGTCCATAGCGGATCCGCAGGGAATCGTAACGGCCCGGCTCCAGGGTGAGGTCAACCGTCCGGCGTGCGGCGGTGTTCTTCTCGCCGCCCCGTCCCCTCCTCTGCCTGGAGTCACATGTCCACGCGTTGGGCCGCTCTGCCCGTGCTGCTGGTCGCGGTGTTCGTGACCACGCTCGACTTCTACGTCGCGAACCTGGCCGTGCCCTCCATC
This sequence comes from Nonomuraea thailandensis, assembly GCF_024172165.1. Lineage (GTDB taxonomy): Bacteria > Actinomycetota > Actinomycetes > Streptosporangiales > Streptosporangiaceae > Nonomuraea > Nonomuraea thailandensis. Next base: position 10,149,705 of record NZ_JAMZEB010000002.1, read on the forward strand.
CGCGCCGACCTGGGCGCGGGCGACGCCGCCGTGCAGCTCGTCGTCGCCGGGTACGGGCTGGCGTACGCGGCCGGGCTCGTCGTCTCCGGACGGCTCGGCGACCTGTACGGGCACCGGCGGATGTTCGCGGCGGGGCTGGCGCTGTTCACGCTGGCCTCGGCCGGGTGCGGGCTGGCCACCGGCACGACCACGCTGGTGGCGGCCAGGGTCGGGCAGGGCGTCGCCGCCGCGCTGCTCGCACCCCAGGTCCTCGCCCTGCTCGGCCTGCTGTACCGGGGGGCCGCGCGCGCCAGGGCCTTCGGCTGGTACGGCACCGCCGTCGGCCTGGCCGGGCTCAGCGGCCAGGTGATCGGCGGGCTGGTGGTGGCCGCCGACCCGATGGGGCTGGGCTGGCGGGCCTGCTTCCTGGTCAACGTCCCGGTCTGCCTGGCAGCCCTGGCCCTGACCGGCCGCCTGCTCCCCCGCGCCACGCCTCCATCGCTCCCCCGCGATCTCGACCTCGGCGGGGCGGCGCTGGTCACCGCCGGGCTGGTGGCCGTGGTGCTGCCGCTGGCCGAGGGGCGGGAGCAGGGGTGGCCCTGGTGGACGTGGGCGTGCCTGGGCGCCGCGCCGCTGCTGCTGGGCGCGTTCGGGTGGCGGCAGCGACGGCTGGCCGCCCGGGGGCGGGTGCCGCTGCTGGAGCTGGGCGTGTTCAGGGAGAAGGGGTTCGCCTGGGGACTGGTGGCGGTGGGGCTGCTGTTCGGCACGTCGGCGGGGTTGTCGTTCGTGCTCGCCCTCTACCTTCAGGACGGGCTCGGGCTGACGCCGCTGGCCGCCGCGGCCGTGTGCACGGCGCTGAACGCCGGCTTCTTCGCGGCCTCGCTCCGTCCCGGGCGGTTCGGGGCGCCGGTGCTGGTCGGGGGGCTGGTGCTGGTGCATCAGGCGATGGGTGCGGGGCCGTTGGCGCTGGGACTTGCGCTGCTGGTGACGGGGGCCGGGATGGGGTGGCTGATGCCGCCGCTGCTGTCCTCGGTCCTGGCGTCCGTACGTCCTGAGCGATCGGCCGCCGCGGCAGGGGTGCTCGGCACCGTGCAGGAAGCCGGGGGAGTGCTCGGCGGGACCGTCGCCGGGGCGGTGTTCTTCGCGGCGCTGGACGGCGGATGGGACGCGGCGGCGCGGGCCGGGCTGATGGTGCTGGTCGTGGCGTCGCTGGGGGTGCTCGCCCATGCGGCGACACGCCGTCCGGTGCATGAGGGCGATCGCACGAGGCGCGAGGCTCGGGGCAGTTTCACGTGAAGCACGATCGGGTGTGCCGACCGGCGGGACGGCGTGGAATGCTGGGCGGGTGACGCTGCCGTTCCGTCTCGCCCGCACCGCGGTGTTCGCCGTGGTGTGCCTCGGGCTGGGCGTGGCGGCGCACGTGCTCGGCGGCGCGTCCGTGCCGGTGCCGGCCATGGCGGCGGCGCTCGGGCTGGCGTTCGCGGCGGCGTATCCGCTGTCGGGGCGCGAGCGGTCGTTCGCGGCGATCCTGTCGCTGCTCGCCGGCTTACAGGTGATCCTGCACCTGCTGTTCTCGCTGTCCCACGCCGCCTCGCCGCACGCGCTGGCCGGTCACCTCCACTCGGGGCTGGTGCCGGACCTGGGCATGCTGGTCGCGCACGGCTGGGCGGTCGGCATGTCCGCGTTGTGGCTGGCGCGGGGCGAGGCCGCCCTGTGGGGGCTGCTGCGCCGGCTGGCGGTACGGCTGCTGGTCATCCGGCTGCCGCTGCTCACCACTCCTTTCTCCACGCCCCTGTGCACGACCGAGCCGCCCGTGTTGCGCTCGGCCGTGCTGCGGCACGTCGTCAGCAGGAGGGGCCCGCCGCGGGCCATCGCCGCCTGACCTCCGGGTCGGGCGAGACGTCTCCCCTGTTCAGACGACCCCCGCCGCCCGGCAAGGGCCGCTTCGGCATGCCGGGCGGAGAAAGGCGATCCCATCATGTACGTTCGTCATGCCCTCGTGCTCGCGTCCGCCGTCGTGGCACTGACCGCCTGCGGCGCCTCCTCCCCCGAGCCCGCGGCCACCACCACCGCCTCCGCCGCGGCCGCCGCCAGCCCGTCGGCCACCGCACCCGCCACCGGCTTGACCATCACCGATCCCTGGGTGAAGACCACCGAGGAGGGGATGACCGCGGCGTTCGGCACGCTGGTCAACAACACCGACGCGGCGGTCACGATCACGTCCGGCACCTCGCCGCTGTCCCCCACCATCGAGTTGCACGAGGTGGTCGAGGACGGCGGCAAGATGGTCATGCGACCCAAGAAGGGCGGCTTCGTCGTGCCCGCCCGCGGCACCCACCAGCTCCAGCCCGGCGGCGACCACATCATGCTCATGGGCGTCACCGAAGAGGTGAAGCCCGGCGCCAGGATCGCGTTCACGCTCCAGGTCCAGGGCGGCGAGCCGCTGGAGTTCACCGCCATCGGCAAGGACTTCGCCGGCGGCGAGGAGGACTACCAGCCGGGGCACAAGTGATCAGCCGCAGAGGGCTGCTCACCGGGGGCGCCGCCACGGCCGCCACGGCGGCCGGCGCCCTCGTGCGCCACGAAGCAGAACGCCGCGAAAAGGGCCGCAACGAGACGGAACGTCGCGAGACGGAGCGCCGGGCGCTCGCGCCGGTCGAGCCGTTCCACGGCGCGCACCAGGCGGGCGTGGCCACGGCGCCGCAGGCCCACGCGGTGTTCCTCGGCTTCGACCTGCTGAAGGGCACCCGCAAGGAGGCGATCGTCCGCCTGCTCCAGCTCCTCACCGACGACGCGGCCCGGCTCACCCAGGGCCGGCCCGCGCTCGCCGACACCGAGCCCGAGCTCGCCGCGAACCCGGCCCGGCTCACGATCACGTTCGGGTTCGGGCCGGGGCTGTTCGAGGCTGCCGGGACGGAGTCGCCGGTGAAGGCGCTGCCGGCGTTCCCGACGGACCGGCTGGAGAAGCGGTGGAGCGGGGGCGACCTGCTCGTCCAGGTGTGCGCGGACGACACCGTGACGGTCGCGCACGCCGTACGGATGATCGTGAAGGACACGCGGTCCTTCGCCCGCGTACGGTGGACGCAGCGCGGCTTCCGCAGCGCCAACCGGCGCAACCTGATGGGCCAGATCGAGGGCACGGTGAACGCCACCGACCTCGGCAGAGCGGTGTGGATCGGCGCGGGCCCGCTGCGCGGCGGCACCACCATGGTGCTGCGCAGGATCCGGATGAACCTGGAGACGTGGGATGCCGCCGACCGGGTGGCCAGGGAGTTCACGATCGGGCGGCGGCTGGGCAACGGGGCGCCGCTCACCGGCTCGGCCGAGACCGACGCGGCCGACTACGCGCGCAAGAACCGGCTCGGGTTCCCGGTGATCTCCGAGTTCGCCCACATCCGGCGGGCGCACGTGGCCGATCCGGCGCTGCGGCTGCTGCGGCGGCCGTACAACTACGACGAGGGGCTGTCAGCCGAGGGCGAGTCGGACTCGGGGCTGCTGTTCGCCTCCTTCCAGGCGGACGTGGCCGAGCAGTTCGTGCCCGTGCAGCGCATGCTGGCCGAGGGCGACCTGCTCAACGAGTGGATCACGGCCATCGGCTCGGCCGTCTTCGCCGTACCGCCGGGGTGCCCGCCCGGCGGCTGGATCGGGGAGGAGCTGCTGGGCTGACCCCGGGCGTACCGGAAGAAGCCGACCCGGCCCGGTCAGCCGCAGCGGCCGATCGGCGCAGGGCGGCGGCTCGGTCAGCCGTAGCGGCCGATCGGCGCCGGGCTCAGGGCGGCGGCCAGGTCGGCGGCGAGCGGCTCGATCTCCTGCGCGTGCAGGGAGGAGACGGTCAGGCGCAGCGCGGGCGGCGAGCCGATCCGGTTGCGGGCACCAGGCGCGCAGGCCCAGCCGCGTGACAGCAGCCGGGTGATGGCGGTGGACTCGTCGGCGACCGGGATCCACACGTTCAGGCCGCTGCGGCCGTGCGCGGGAATGCCGCGCACGGCCAGCGCCGCCACCAGGCCGTCCCTGCGCAGCGCGTACGACGCCGCGACCGCCGCCTGATCCACCGCGTTCGTCCGCCAGAGATGGGCGACGGCGTGTTGCAGCAGGTGGCTCACCCACCCGGCGGCCAGCCGCTGCCGCCCGCGCAGCCGGTCGAGCGTGGCCGGATCGCCCGTGACCGGGGCCAGGCGCAGGTCGGGCCCGAGCGACTTGGCCGTGGAGCGGACGAGGATCCACCGGTTCGTCACACCGGCCAGCGGGTGCAGCGGCAGCTCCACGAACCCCGACCCGTGGTCGTCCTCGACCAGCAGCACCTCCGGGTGCTCCCCCAGCAGCTCGCGCAGCTCGGCGGCCCGGGCTGCGGAGACGGCGGCGCCGGTCGGGTTCTGGGCGCGGGCGGTGATCACCACGGCCCGCGCGCCGGCCCGCAGTGCCCGCGCGAGCTCGTCCGGCAGCGGCCCCTCGTCGTCGAGCCGCATCGGCACCGGCCGCAGCCCCAGGACGGCGACCAGGTCGAGCAGGGCCGTCCAGCCCGGGTCCTCGACGGCGACCGCGTCGCCCGGGCGCAGGTGGGCGGTGAGCACACGCTCGACCGCGTCGAGGGTGCCCGAGGTGATCGCGAGCGGCGCGGCCGGCACGCCGTCGGCCCGCAGCCGCTGCCCGGCCAGCGCGAGCAGCTCCTCGTCGTCGCCGGTCCCGTACATGGCGGGCCGTCGCGCGTGCGCCGTGGCCGCCGCGGCCAGCGCGTCGTGCAGCGGCGGCAGCAGCCTGGGGTCGGGGTTGCCCTTGGCCAGGTCGCGCACGCCCGGCGGCACCTCGATCCGGATCTCCTCGCGGAACGTGCTGGCCGGCCGCGCCCTGACCCTGGTCCCCCGCCGCCCTGCGGTCTCGATGACGCCGCGCTCGCGCAGCAGCCGGTACGCCGCCGCCGCCGTCCCCGGGCTGACCCCGGCCCCCGCCGCCACCTCGCGTACCGGCGGCAGTGCCGCCCCAGGTGGCAGCCGCCCTTCGGACACGGCGGCCTCGACGCCCGCCGCTATCTCGCTGGCCGTCCCACCCGCGATCGTGTATTTTTCTAGCACAAAATACATTATGTACTAGTACAAAGGTGGTTCGTGTGCTCATCCATCCGTGGGACGCCGCCAGGGACGACGAGGAGTGGCGGAGCTGGCTGCGTACCCGCGACTTCGGCCAGATCGCGGTGAACGGCGTGGCCGGCGCGGCACCTGTGGTCGTGCCCACCCACTTCCTCTACGACGGGGACGCCGGGATCCTGCTCCACCTGGCCAGGCCCAACCCGATCTGGGAGGCGCTGGAGGTCAACCCGGTGGCGGTGGTGAGCGTGCACGACGACTACGCCTACATCCCCACCTCCTGGCGTTCGGACTCCCCCGAAACCGGCGTGCCGACCAGCTACTACGCCGCCGTCCAGCTCGTGTGCCGGGCCGAGATCGTGGACGACGGGGAGGGCAAGGCCGACATCCTGCGCCGCCAGCTCGCCCATCACCAGCCCGCCGGCGACCACGGCGAGGTGGCCGCCGACGCGGGGCCGTACCGCAGGATGTTGTCGGCGATCAGAGGGCTGCGACTGCGGGTGGAGGAGGTGCGGGCCAAGTTCAAGTACGACGGGCACCGCCCGGCGGAGCTGCGCGAGCGCGTGGCGCGCGGGCTGGCCGAACGCGACCTGCCCGGCGACGCCGGCGCCCTGGCCCAGCAGCGCAGGCGGAGCGCCGAAGCCCCTGGTTAAGGTGGTTCTGTGACAACGCAGGACGGACCGGACCGCGAGCAGGTGCGCGCGTGGGTCGAGCGGGTGGCGATGTTCGTCTCCGAGGAGTGGGGGCTCGCCCCGATCGCCGGCCGCGTCCTGGGCTGGCTCATGGCCTGCGACCCGCCCGCGCAGACCGCGGGCGACATCGCCGGCGCCATCGGCGCGAGCCGCGCGTCCCTGACGACGAACATGCACCTCCTGACGTCCGTCAGGCTCGTCCGCCGGTTCCGCAGGCCGGGGGAGCGCAACGTCTACTACCAGATCGAGGACGACGCCTGGTCGAAGGTCATCCGGCAGAAGCTCGCCGCGTTCACCGCGTTCGACGAGCTGGTGGCCGAAGGGCTGAAGCTGGGCTGGGCCGACGAGACGAAGGCCCAGCGCATCCGCTCGGCCAGGTCCTCGCTCGCGGCGCTGACCGAGGCGCTCGGAGACCAGGCCACGGCCCAGCACGGCTGACCTCCGAAGCCGCGATCCCAGCCGAGTTCACAACCTGTGGACAACTCACTCATCCTGTGGATAACTCTTCGGCAATCCACCCCCGCCCAGGCGCCGCCCGTGGTACGCGCGGCGTCCACGGCCGGCACGCTCGCCGAGCACTCGATCGACAGGCGTTTCACCTGGTCAGAGCATCACTGGGCGACCATGGCCAACGGCTCATACCACACCCTTGGCGGCGCCCGTCGCACAACGGCGGAGCCCCTGTCAACAGGCCGCGCACCGAAGCCCACAGCCTGTGGATGAACCGGCCCCTCACACGCTGGTCATGCGACCCGTCGCGGTGGATCGCCCGTACGTGAGGCGGCGCAAGGCGGCCTCCGCGGGCCCTCTGCGCGGTGCCAGCAGCGCGGCGAGCGCCACGGTGACCAGCCACGTCACGACGGCGATCCCGGACGCCGCCGCGTCGCCGACGCGGGTGCCGAGCCCTCCCGCGTACGGCGCGAACACCGCCACGAAGATCACCGACTGGAGCAGGTAGCAGGTCAGCGACCACTGGCCACAGGCGGTCAGTGCCCGCACGACGAGCCCGGGGGAGCCGTGCCTGGACACCGTCCGGCCGACGAGGAGCCCGATGATCGCCGCGTACGCCAGCCCGCCCGCGATGCCCGTCACGCTGTGCAGCGCGTACGCCGACACCGCGACCAGGTCCGACGGCTCCCAGAGCCGGGTGTCCACCAGCATCAGCGGCAGCCCTCCGACCACGGCCGGCACGGTGCCCAGGGTGGCGACGCGTACGAGCAGGGGCCGGTGCGCGGCAGGCTCCTCCAGCAGGCGGCGCCGCGCCGCCCAGATGCCGAACAGGAACGCGGGCACCACGCTGGCCGCGAAGTACGTGGGCGTCATCCCGGACCACCCGATGAGCCGCATCACCAGCGCCTCGATCGGGTCGGCCATCGCCGCGGGCGTGTCGCCCTTGGGCGCCGAGATCGTGAGCAGCCCGAAGCCGGCCAGCACCACGACATGCAGCACGACCCCGACGACGCCCGCCCGCAGCACCGCCCGGTCGGCACGCCGGACGAATCCGACGAGCACGAGCCCGATCAGCCCGTAGGCCCCGAGGATGTCCCCGAAGAACAGCAGCAGCGCGTGGCAGAACCCGAACACGAGCAACCACAGGCTCCGCCGCCGCAGCACCGCGCGCACCTGCGGCCAGCTCTTGCCCGTGGCCAGTTGCCGGTCGGCGAGCTGCACCAGGCCGTAGCCGAACAGGGCGGCGAACATGGGCAGCGCCCGCCCGTCCACCAGCAGGATCTGCACCCCGGCGACCAGCCGGTCGAGCACGCCGCCGTCGAGGGCGTACCCACGGAATCCGGCCGCGTGACCCGACAGGTACATGTGCGCGTGCGCCAGGGCGATGAGCAGCAGCATCAGCCCGCGCGAGAGATCGGGCGCGAGCGCCCGCCGGGCGATGGGAGTGGCCCCCTGCACGGGAGCCGGTGGAGCGATGGACATGGCTGTCCCCTTGAATGTAGATACACGACTGTAGCTAATCTCCACGGTAAAATACACCCGCGTAGCTAAACAAGGGGCGGGTATGGACGACCACAACTCCCGGACACGCCGGCGGGGCGAGGAACTGATCAAGGCCATCCACGACGCCGCGCTCGAAGAGGTGGTGGAGGTCGGCGCGGGCCGGCTCACCATGGACGGCATCGCCCGGCGCGCGGCCACCCCCCGCAGCACCCTGTACCGCCGCTGGTCGGACCCGATCGAGGTGCTGCTCGACGCGCTCTACCACCAGCACCCGGTCGAGGAGCCCACGCCAGGGGCCACCGACCTGCGCGGCGACCTCCTCCGCTCCCTGCGGCTCATGGTGGAGTGGGCCTTCAGCCCGGCCGGCCGGGCCGTCTCGGCCATCCTCACCGACCCGAAGAGCGTCGCGCTGATGTCCGAGGCCCTGTTCGAGCGGGTCTTCGCCGGCCGCGGCGGCACGTTCACCCGCACAGTGCTGCAGTACTACGCCGACCGCGGCCACTTCCCCGCCGCCCGGCTCACCCCGGTCGTCACCGACATCGGCGAGGCCCTGGTCACCAAGCACCTGCTCGACGCCGGAACACCACCGAGCGAGGAGTACCTCGCGGCGATCGTCGACCAGGCGATCCTGCCCGCGCTCGGCCTCGGCCCAGCCCCTGGACACGATCCCGGGCGTGGTTGAATCGCGCCATGGCTGTGGATCGTGAGCGAAGTGTCGTGTTCGGCGAGGCGGTCGGCCTGTACGAGTCGGCCAGGCCCGGCTACCCCGACCGGCTCGTCACCGACGTCCTCGGCTACGCCCCGGCCGGCCCGGCGCTGGAGGCAGGAGCGGGAACGGGCAAGGCCACGGCCGCCTTCGCCGCCCACGGCGTGGACCTGACCTGCGTCGAGCCCGACGCGCGCATGGCGGCGGCACTCTCGGCGAAGTGCCCCGGCGTGCGGGTGGAGATCGGGATCTTCGAGGACTACGTCCCCGACCGGCCCTTCGCCCTGCTGTACTCGGCCCAGGCCTGGCACTGGGTGGACCCCGAGCGCCGCTGGGACCTCGCGCACGCGGCGCTGGCCCCGTCGGGTGCGCTCGCGCTCTTCTGGAACCACTACCTGGTCACCGACCCCGGCCTGCGGGCCGCCCTCGCCGAGGTGGACCACCGCCACGGCGTGTCCAGCTCCAGCCTGCACCAGGAGACGCCGATCAGGAACGAGGAGGCCCAGCACCTGCTGGCCGGCGACCCGCGCTTCACCGACCTCGACGAGCGCCTCTACTCGTGGACGCAGTGGTATGACGCGGACCGCTACCTCGACCTGGTCCGCACCATCTCCGCCTATCGGATCCTCCCTCCCGGCCGCCAGGAGCCGGCGCTGCGGGAGCTGGCCGCGCTGCTGGGCGACGGCGTGGAGATGACCTTCGTCACCGACCTCACCCTCGCTCGGCGAGCGCCGGGGACGACGGCACAATGATCGGAAGAATGGCGCCGCAATAGCGTTCGGACGACCAATCCGCGACCCCGGCATCCACGCATGTGGGCCCAGCCGCAGCGGGGTCCCTCGGCCCGGCCGTAGTGGAAGCAGCCGAAGTAGCCGCCCGGGCACTCCAGGCCGCGGCACTCGTCAGATTCGCCTTCCGATGGCCGAATCTTCGTCAACCACGAAGCGGGCGCCCTGGACCGCCGGTTGCCTGATCGTGCCGCCTGCCCCTATCTTGGACCAGTCGTTCCAAGATAGGGAGAGGCCGGATGCCCGACATCAAGCACTTCGATCCCGACGTCGCGCTGGACCAGGTCGTACGCCTGTTCTGGGAGCGCGGCGCCGAGGTCACCGGCATCGCCGACGTCGTGCAGGCCACCGGCCTGAGCCGGTCCAGCCTGTACGCGACCTTCGGCGGCAAGGAACGGCTGCAGGCCGCCGCCCTGCACCGCTACCTGGAGCGGCAGTCCCGGCCGGTGTTCGCCGCACTGGCCGCCGACGGTCGCGGCCTGCCCGCCGTCACCGCCTTCTTCGAGCGGCTGGTGGCGGCGCGCTGCACCGGCGAGCACGCCCGCTGGGGCTGCCTGGTCACCAACACCCACACCGGCCCCGCCCGCACGATCCCCGAGATCCGGCAGGTTCTGGACGCCCACCACGCCGAGCTGCGGGCGGCCATGCGTGCCGCGCTGGAGGCCGCGCGGGATCGCGGCCAGGTGCGGCCGGGGCTGGAGCCGCGGGGCTGCGCCGAGACGCTGGCGCTGCTGGCCTACGGGGTGAACCTGCGCTCCCGGGCCGGCGCCGACGCCGGCGACCTGCTGGCGGGCGTGCGCGCCGTACTGGATGGTTTCACTCGCACAGAGGAGAGATGATGATCGATTTCCGTGTGTACGACGAGAGCGACGCCCCCGAGGCGGCCCGCCCGATGCTGGAGGCGGCCAAGAGGCGCATGGGCTTCGTGACCACCCTGAACGGCGTGATGGCCGAATCCCCCGAGCTGCTGGCCGGCTACAACGCGCTGGCCGAGCAGTTCGGCAGGTCCTCGCTGCCGGGGCCGGCCAAGCACGTCGTGTGGATCACCGCCAGCGTGGAGAACGCATGCGAGTACTGCGTGGCCGCGCACTCCACCCTGGCGTTGCGCGCCCGCGTGCCCGCCGAGGTGGTCGGCGCCCTGCGGGCGGGCGAGCCGCTCTCCGACCCCGCGCTGGAGGCCGCCCGGCGGCTCACGCAGGTGATGGTCGCCCGGCGCGGCTGGGTGGACGACGCCGAGGTCGAGGCGTTCCTCGCCGCGGGCTACACGCGCCGCCACGTGCTGGACCTCGTGCTCGGCGTCGGCATGAAGACGCTGTCGAACTACACCAACCACCTCGCCCACACCCCGCTGGACCCGGCCTGGCAGGGCCAGGAATGGACTCAGAGCGACGGCGCGGCGTCCTTCACGCTCACCTGATGGCCGACGTCCTCGTCCTCGGCCGCGGCCAGCACCGCCTCCAGCAGCCCGGGGAAGCGCACCCGCAGCTCCTGCCGTCGTAAGGTCACGAAGCAGCGGGTGCCCTCCTGCCGGGTACGGGTCAGCCCGGCATCGCGCAGCACCCGCAGATGATGGCTGAGCGTGGACTTGGCCACCGGCGCCCTCAGCTCGCCCCAGCCGCGCTCACGGCCGTCGGCCAGCACCCGCACCACTCCGACCCTGATCGGATCGCTGAGGGCGGCCATCACCCCGGTCAGGGTGAACTCGCCCGCTTCGGGGTGATGCGCCTGTCTCATCCCCCCATGGTAGCTTGTTCGATGTTTCACGAACGTCGAACAAAGAGGGATCCGCCATGACCGCCAACCGACTGCAGGACCAGGTCGCGATCGTGACCGGCGCGGGATCCGGGATCGGCTGCGCCACCGCGCTCGCCTTCGCCCGCGCCGGAGCCCGCGTGCTCGCCGTGGGCCGCCGAGCCGAGGCCCTGCGGCAGACCGCCGCCCGGCACCCCGGCATCGCCGTCCTCCCGGCCGACATCACCGGCGACGGCACCCCACAGGCGGTGATCGACGCGGCGACCGACCGCTGGGGCCGCCTCGACGTACTGGTCAACAACGCCGGCGCCACCACCGTCATGCCGCTGGCCGAGACCGACGGCCGGCGCGTCGCCGACCTGCTGGCCCTCAACGTCACCGCGCCCAGCCTGCTCGCCAGGGCCGCGCTGCCGCACCTGCGCGCCGGTCGCGGCACGATCGTGAACGTCTCCAGCACGTACGGCCACCGCCCGCTCCCCGGCGCCGCCCACTACGCCGCCTCCAAGGCCGCCCTCGAACAGCTGACCCGCAGCTGGGCCCTGGAGCTGGCCGCCGACGGCGTCCGTGTCAACGCGCTGGCCCCCGGCCCCACCGAGAGCGAGGCACTGACAGCCGCCGGCCTGCCCGACGACGTCGTCGAGCAGATCAAGCAGGACGAGGCCGACAGCATCCCCATGGGACGTCGCGGCACCCCCGAGGAGGTGGCCGCCTGGATCGTCCACCTCGCCGACCCCGCCTCGACCTGGATCACCGGCCAGGTCCTCACCATCGACGGCGGCCTGGAACTCACCTGAGGGCCCCGCACCGCTACAGGGGGCCGCGGCTCCCCTGATGCTCGCGCAGGAACGCGACGATCATGCCGGTGACCTCGGCCGGCCGTTCCATGCTCGCCAGGTGACTCGCCCACGGCAGCTCCACGTGACGGGCGGCGGGCAGGACGGCGGCGGTGTCCCGGAAGTCGGCCGCGTCGTGCGCGCCCGAGACGGCGAGACACGGCATCGTGACGGCCGCCAGATCGACCTCGGGCTTGACCGGCCCGACGACTCCTTCGGCCAGCTGCAGCTCGTAGGCGCGTACCTGCATCTCGTGCACCGCCCGCTTGGCGTCCTCGCCCGCGTCCGGCCCCAGCCAGCGATCGACCATCAGCTGTGCGGCTCCGGCCAGATCGCCCGCCTCGACCAGCGCGTCCTCGCGCGCCCCCAGGGCACGCACCTCATCGCTCGGCTCGCGCCCGGGCAGGGCGGCCGACAGCAGCACCAGCGCCGCCACCCGGTCAGGATGACTCGCGGCGACCTCCAACGCGACCTTCCCGCCGTAGGAGGAGCCGACCAGCGAGACCTGCCCGATGCCCAGGCTGTCCAGGAGCGCCAGCACATCACCGGTGTTGCTGTACGGCTCCGCGGGCAGCGGGCTCTGCCCGAAGCCACGCAGGTCACAGCGGATCACCCGGAAACCGGCATCGATCAGGGGCTGCCACTGGGGGTCCCACATCCGCCTGTCGCACACCCCGGCGTGCAGGAGAAGTACAGCCGGCCCGTCGCCGCCGACGTCATGAGAGATTGTCATCCGGCAGACACTACTGGGTACGCCGAAAGAACCGGTCAAGCCCTGGGCACACAGTCCGGGACCTCGTCCCGCAGGCCCAGCCGCCCCTCGTAGATGGCCACCTTGTGGGTGATCAGCGCGAGGCACTCGTCGAGCTCGTGCATCTGGGCGAGCACCCGTTCCCGGTGCTCGCGCAGCACCCTGAGCCGTTCCACCTCGTTGCCCTGGCCCGCTCTGACGAGCTCGGTGTAGCGCCGGATGTCGGTCAGGGGCATGCCGGAGGCTCGCAGCCGCATGCACACGCCCAGCCAGTCGACGTCTCCTTCGCTGTAGACGCGGTGCCCTGCGCTTCCCCGCCGTACCGGCTGGGCCAGCAGCCCCTCCCGCTCGTAGAACCGGAGCGTGTGCACGCTGAGCCCCGTGCGTTCGGCGACCTGGCCGATGCTCATACCCGACATGTGGCCAGTTTGACTTAGAGTCGGCTCTAGCTTCTAGGGTCCGGAGCATGAGATATCGCATCCTCGGCGGCACCGGGATCGAGGTCAGCACCCACTGCCTCGGCACCATGATGTTCGGCTCGGCCGGCAACCCCGACCACGATGACAGCATCCGCGTCATCCACGCCGCCCTCGACCACGGCATCAACTTCGTCGACACCGCCGACATGTACTCGGCGGGCGAGTCCGAGGAGATCGTGGGCAAGGCGTTGCAGGGCCGGCGGGACGAGGTGGTGCTGTCGACCAAGGTGCACTTCCCGATGGGGGAGGGCCCCAACAGGAGCGGCAACTCGCGGCGCTGGATCGTGCGCGAGGTCGAGGCGAGCCTCAAGCGGCTGCGTACCGACTGGATCGACCTCTACCAGATTCACCGCCCCGACCACCGGACCGACATCGAGGAGACCCTCTCCGCCCTGACCGACCTGGTACGGCAGGGCAAGATCCGGGCCTTCGGCAGCTCGGCCTTCCCCGCGCACGAGACGGTCGAGGCCTACCACGTGGCCCGGCAGCGCGGCCTGTACCGCTTCCGCACCGAGCAGCCCCCGTACAACATCCTGGCCCGCGGCATCGAGGGCGACGTCCTGCCCACCGCGCAGCGGCTCGGCATGGGCGTGCTCACCTACAGCCCGCTGGGCTGGGGGTTCCTGACCGGCCGCTACCGCAAGGGGCAGCAGGTCGACCTCTCACAGGGCCGCGCCGCACGCGCCCCGGAGCGGTTCGACCCGGCCATCCCGGTCAACGCGGCCAAGCTGGAGGTCGTCGAGGAGCTGGTGAAGCTGGCGGACGAGCTCGGCTGCACCCTGCCGTCGCTGGCCGTCGCCTTCGCCGCCGCGCACCCGGCGGTCACCTCGGTCATCCTCGGCCCGCGCACGATGGAGCAGCTCGAGGGCCTGCTGAAGGGCTCCTCGCTGGTGCTCGACGACGCCGTGCTGGACCGGATCGACGAGCTCGTGCCGCCCGGCACCAACGTCTACCACCCCGTCGGCCTGTGGAGCCCCGCACCCCTGACCGACCCCGCCCTGCGCCGCCGCCCGCTCGGCGACCGCGCCGCGAGCTGACGGAAGCGGGGGATCGCGCGCCCAGACTCCACACCCGGATGGTCCTGTCCAGGCCGCTGGAGATGACAACGGGGGTTCCGTCGCTGCGCTTGCCCACGGCCAGCGCCTCGACGCGACCCGTGTGACCCTTCAGGGGCTTGCCGATGGGCGTACCGAGGGCAGGTGCCTCCGCCCGCGACACGGCCCCCTCGGCTGCGGCGAGCTGCTGGGCGGGTGCCTGTGCCGCCCTTCCTTCCGTCAGATGCGGCGGCCCCACGAGCAGCGACGCCCCCGTTGCGAGCGCCAACGCTCCCGCCCTGGCCCGCAAGGTCCGGCTTCCCATGCCCACCCCCCTGCGATCCTGATCTTCAACTGCCGACACCCTGGCCTCCCGACCCACCGCACGAAACGCGCAGGCCGGGTGAACTCTTCGTATGGACATGCTCGAACAGCGGTTGGATCGGGCGGCCCACGGAGATCTACGCAGCACAGCGCACTGTGATCACCTGCCAGGGGAGCCAGGATCTCGGGGGGGCACGATGAGTGACTTTCCACCGTCCGCGTTCATCCGTAGTGCACCGTCCGACCCCGGACGAGCCCGCGGGCCGCGCTCCATCGCACTCACCTTCATCATCGCCATGGGATGCAGTGCGGGCCTTGGCTTCTCCGCCGGTCTGGCTGTACGCCCGGATCGCCCGGCCACCAGTGCTCAACCTGTCGTGAACGCGCCGGCCCCGCGCGCGGCCTTGGCCTCGCCCTCTCCACGCCCGGTCGCGAAAGCGCCGCCGGCCACGTCGAAGCCGTCACCGACCACCCGGGCCAAGCGTTTCGTCCCGCGGAGGAAACGTGTGCCTGTCCACAGGCCGACCGTGACCGTCAAGGAGCGTCCATACGCCGCACCGCCGCAGGTGCGCGAACGTCAGGACACGGGCGCCGCTCGCAAGCGGTGCATCAGCAGTACACCGGGACAGCGGTGTCATCGGCCCGTGCCCAGCTGGCTCCATGGATATCCACACTTCGAGCGAGGGTGAGATGGTCGGAGCTGGTCACGCAAGCAAAAAGCCACCCTTGGACATCAAGAGTGGCTACTTTAGCTGGTCATGCTGTGTGGGGCTACCAGGACTTGAACCTGGGACCTCTTCCTTATCAGGGAAGCGCTCTAACCGACTGAGCTATAGCCCCGCTCGCATCCCGAACGTTATCGCATCCGCCTCACGGAGGCGAACCGGTTGTTCGGGACGAGAAAAGCTTACAACCTCCGGCAGGCTGCTCGCGCCGTCCGCATGCCCCGTACGGCGCGAGCTCCGCCCTTACTCGGCCTCGCTGAAGGTCACCTCGACGCCGCCCACCAGGTCGGAGGCGATGTTGTAGATGACCGCCCCCAACGTGGAAAGAGCCGTGATCAGTACGACGTTCACCGCCCCGATCAGGGCCGTGTAGCCGAGGATCCGCACGGGCTCGAACCAGGAGGCGATGTCGATCGGGATCGAGCTCTGCCCCTGCTCGCCCTGGCCGAGCTGGTTGACCAGCTCCACGATCGAGTCGAAGACGCCCAGGGCCGACAGCACGCCGTACAGGACGGCCACCGCCACGAACAGCACCACGAAGCAGACCAGGGAGACCACGAAGCTGAACTTCATGGCCGACCACGGCTCGACGCGGCGCAGGACCAGGTGGGCCTTGCGAGGCAGCCGGCCCCCGGACGAGCCGGACCCCTTCTTCTTGTTGGACAGCTCAAGGGCCGGCGGGGCCTCGGTGGCCAGCGACGGGCGCAGGCGGACCGTCTCGTTGCCCTCCGACTGCGGCTGTGCCCCCTGCGGCGGCACGGGTGGGCCCTGGGGCCCGGACGGGCCGTGAGGGCCCGGCGGTCCGGGCGGGCCCGGCTGCGGCGAAGGCTTGTTGTCCTCCTTGGCGGGCATGGGCCTGCCCTGCGCGGGCGAGGTGTTGTCCTGCCCTTCCTCGACCGCGTCGAACATCTCGGTCTCTGCGGGCTTCTTCGGCTGCTGTCCGTTACCCGAAGCCGCCTTGGTCCTGGCGGGACCACCCTGGGCGCTCATGAGCTACTCTCCTCCCCCGTCTTCCTCATTCTCCACCGAAGTCTCCATGGACTCGGCGTTGCGGGCGAGGGCCACCACGCTGTCGCCTTCAGCGAGATTCATCAATCGCACTCCCATGGTCTGGCGGCCGGACTGCTTGATCTCTCCGGCACTCGTCCGGATCACCCCGCCGGCGGACGTGATCGCGAAAACCTCGTCCTCTGGGTTGACCATGACGGCTCCGACCAGCTTGCCACGGGAAGATACGATCTTCGCAGTCAGCACGCCTCTACCGCCACGTCCTTGAACTGGATACTGCTCCACTGGCGTCCGTTTTGCGTACCCAGCCTTCGTGGCGATAAGCACATCTTGACCGTCTGCGATGCGATTCATGGCAAGAAGTTCGTCACCTTCGAGGAACCTCATGCCGATAACACCGCTGGTCGCCCGTCCCATGGGACGTAGCGCCTCGTCAGAGGCGGTGAAGCGGATCGACTGCGCGCCCTTCGAGACGAGCAGCAGGTCGTCTTCTTCGGAGACCAACCGGGCTCCGATGACTTCGTCGTCGTCCCGCAGGTTGATCGCGATCAGACCGCCGGACCTGGGGGAGTCGTACTCGGACAGCCGGGTCTTCTTGACCAGGCCGCTGCGCGTGGCGAGGACGAGATAGGGAGCGACGTTGTAGTCGCGTAGGTCGAGAACCTCCATGACTGTTTCGTCGGGCTGCATGGCAAGAAGGTTCGCGAGATGCATGCCCCGGGCGTCGCGACCCGCGTCGGGCAGCTCGTACGCCTTGACCCGGTACACCCGGCCCTTGTTCGTGAAGAACAGCAGCCAGTGGTGCGTCGTGGTGACGAAGAAGTGGTCGACGATGTCGTCCTGGCGGAGCTGAGCACCGCGCACGCCCTTGCCGCCGCGCTTCTGCGCCCGGTAGAGGTCGGTACGGGTGCGCTTGGCGTAGCCACCACGCGTGATGGTGACGACGATCTCCTCCTCGGCGATGAGGTCCTCGATCGACATGTCACCGTCGTAGGCGATGATCTCGGTCTGCCGGCCGTCACCGTAGCGGTGGACGATCTCGGCCAGCTCCTCGTTGATGATCTCGCGCTGCCGGCTCTCGCTGGCCAGGATCGAGTTGTACTCGGCGATCTGCGTCATCAGCGAGTCGTACTCGTCCTGGATGGCCTGCCGCTCCAGGGCGGCCAGCTTGCGCAGCTGCATGTCGAGGATGGCCTGCGCCTGCACCTCGTCGATCTCCAGCAGCGCCATGAGGCCCTGCTGGGCGGCGGAGGCGGATTCGGAGGCCCGGATGAGGGCGATGACGTCGTCGAGCCGCTCCAGGGCCTTCAGCAGCGCGCGCAGGATGTGCGCCCGCTCCTCGGCCTTGCGCAGCAGGTAACGCGTCCGGCGGACGATGACCTCGATCTGGTGGGCCACGTAGTGCCGGATGAACTGGTCGAGCCGCAGCGTCCGCGGCACGCCGTCCACCAGTGCCAGCATGTTGGCGCCGAAGGTGTCCTGGAGCTGGGTGTGCTTGTACAGGTTGTTCAGCACGACCTTGGCGACCGCGTCGCGCTTGAGCACGATGACCAGGCGCTGCCCCACCCGCGAGGAGCTCTCGTCACGTACGTCGGCGATGCCGGTGAGCTTGCCCTCACGCACCAGCTCGGCGATCTTCAGCGCCAGGTTGTCGGGGTTGACCTGGTACGGCAGCTCGGTGACGACCAGCGCCTGCCGGCCCTTCTCCTCCTCGACCTCGACCACGGCCCGCATGGTGATCGAGCCGCGGCCGGTGCGGTAGGCGTCCTCGATGCCCCGGCGGCCCACGATGAGCGCCTTGGTGGGGAAGTCGGGGCCCTTGACCAGCCTGATCGAGGCTTCGAGCAGGTCCTCGTCGCCGGCCTCCGGATTCTCCAGCGCCCACTTGACCGCCGCGGCGACCTCGCGCAGGTTGTGCGGCGGGATGTTGGTGGCCATGCCGACGGCGATGCCGCCCGAGCCGTTGACCAGCAACTGCGGGAAGCGCGCCGGCAGGACGTCGGGCTCCTGCGACTTGCCGTCGTAGTTGGGGCGGAAGTCGACGGTCTCCTTGTCGATGTCCCGCAGCATCTCCATGGCGATGGGCGCGAGCTTGCACTCGGTGTAGCGCATCGCCGCCGCCGGGTCGTTGCCGGGCGAGCCGAAGTTGCCCTGCCCGTCGACCAGCGGATACCGCAGCGACCACGGCTGCGCCAGGCGTACCAGCGCGTCGTAGATGGAGGTGTCGCCGTGCGGGTGGTAGCTGCCCATCACGTCACCGACGACGCGCGCGCACTTGAAGTAGCCGCGGTCGGGACGGTAGCCACCGTCGTACATCGCGTAGAGCACGCGCCGGTGCACCGGCTTGAGGCCGTCGCGCACGTCCGGCAGCGCCCTGGACACGATGACCGACATCGCGTAGTCCATGTAGCTGCGCTGCATCTCGGACTGGATGTCCACAGGCTCGATGCGGTCAGCCGGGGGAGTGGTGTTCACGTCCGTCACAGGTGTTGGTCCTTCTTAAACGTCGAGGAAGCGAACGTCGCGCGCGTTACGGATGATGAAGTCGCGCCGCGCCTCCACGTCTTCCCCCATCAGCACGCTGAACAGGTCGTCGGCCTGCGCGGCGTCATCGAGCGTGACCAGGCGCAGCAGCCGGGTCGCCGGGTTCATCGTGGTCTCCCAGAGCTGGCCGGCGTTCATCTCGCCCAGCCCCTTGAAGCGTTGTACGTTGTCGCGCGGCCGCGGGTCGGGCTTGCCGTTGGAGATGCCCTCGGCGATCACCGCGTCGCGCTCGCTGTCGGAGTAGGCGTAGGAGGCGTCCTCGCCCTTGCGGTCCCACTTGATCTTGTACAACGGCGGGCACGACAGGTAGACGTGACCGGCCTCGATCAGCGGCCGCATGAACCTGAACAGCAGCGTCAGCAGCAGCGTGTTGATGTGCTGGCCGTCGACGTCGGCGTCGGCCATGAGGATGACCTTGTGGTAGCGCAGCTTGGCGATGTCGAACTCGTCGTGCACGCCGGTGCCGAGCGCCGTGATCAGGGCCTGGACCTCGTTGTTCTTGAGGACCTTGTCGATCCGCGCCTTCTCGACGTTGAGGATCTTGCCGCGGATGGGCAGGATCGCCTGGAAGCGCGAGTCGCGGCCGCCCTTGGCCGAGCCGCCTGCCGAGTCGCCCTCGACGATGAACAGCTCGCACTTCTCCGGGTCGTTCCACTGGCAGTCGGCCAGCTTGCCCGGCAGCCCGCTGCCGGCCTCCAGCAGCGACTTGCGCCTGGTCAGGTCGCGCGCCTGGCGCGCGGCGATGCGGGCGCGAGAGGCCTGCAGGGACTTGTTGATGATGTCCTTGGCCTCGCCGGGGTTGCGCTCGAACCAGTCGCGCAGGTGGTCGTTGCAGGCCTTCTGCACGAACGACTTCGCCTCGGTGTTGCCGAGCTTGGTCTTCGTCTGCCCCTCGAACTGCGGGTCGGACAGCTTGACCGAGATGATCGCGGTCAGCCCCTCGCGGACGTCCTCACCGCTGAGGTTGTCGTCCTTGCCCTCCTTGAGGAACTTCTGCTCGCGCGCGTAGCGGTTGACGATCGACGTCAGCGCCGCGCGGAAGCCCTCCTCGTGAGTGCCGCCCTCGGCCGTGTTGATGACGTTGGCGAAGCTGTAGACGGACTCCGAGTAGGAGTTGTTCCACTGCATGGCGATGTCGACGGCGAGCCCGTCGCTCTCCTCCTCGAAGGAGATGATCGACGCGTGCGCCGGCTCCTTCTTGGCGTTGAGGTGCTGCACGAAGTCGGACAGACCGCCCTCGTAGTGGTAGGTGACGGTGTGCGGCTCGCCGTTGATGTGGTCGGGACGCTCGTCGGTCAGAGTGATCGTCAGGCCCTTGTTGAGGAAGGCCATCTCCTGAAAGCGCCGCGAGAGCGTCTCGTAGTTCCACGTCGTGGTCTCGAAGACGTCGGGGTCGGCCCAGAACGTGACCGTGGTGCCCGTCTCGTCGGTCTCCTCGCCCTTGGCCAGGGGGGCCGTGGGCTTGGACATCTCGTAGCGCTGGCGCCAGAAGTGGCCGTTCTGCTTGACCTCCACCTCCATGGCGGTGGACAGCGCGTTGACGACGGCCGAGCCGACGCCGTGCAGACCGCCCGAGACCGCGTAGGACTGGCTGTCGAACTTGCCGCCCGCGTGCAGCGTGGTCAGCACGACCTCGACGGCCGAGCGCTTCTCCACCGGGTGGATGCCGGTGGGGATGCCGCGCCCGTTGTCGACCACCCGCACGCCGTTGTCGGCGAGCAGGGTCACGTGAATGCTGTCGGCGTAACCGGCCAGCGCCTCGTCCACCGCGTTGTCGACGATCTCTTGCACGAGGTGGTGCAGACCGCGCTCACCGGTGGAGCCGATATACATACCCGGGCGCTTGCGAACCGCCTCAAGCCCTTCGAGTACGGTGATTGAGCTAGCGTCGTAGGACAACTGCGAAATCCTCCTGCCGCGGACACGCGGCGGGGGAGGCGACTAACTAGCGAAGCTGCCCCTGCCGTGCCCGTCACCGTCGTGAGTGCCCCGATGCGCGGTCACCCAGGGGAGTCGGCTTGCTGCCGGGGTGACACGCAAGCGGACGTGTCCGGAATCCTTTTTCATTCTACCGCTTCCGGAGGGCCAAGGTGGCAATGAACGCGCCTGTGATGCCCTCTAGCTCGTTTGGCCCCCAGGCAAGCATCCCCCCTCCGGAAAGGGGGCTTATCGCGTCTGCGGCGGTCTGATCGCCCCGAGCGCCTTTCCGCCGCCGCTGTGGACGCCCCCTGTGGACGGCCGCTACCCGTACGTGTCACGGGGGCCCCGCCTTCCGGTCACCCGCAATCCCCCTGATGGACGCGGAGCGTTCTGCGGGCCTCTGACCTTGACCTTTGTCACGGTGCCGTCGCCGAGCTCCTCGTTGAGCCTGCGTACGAGGGTGCGGGCGAGCAGCCGGACCTGCGTCGCCCACGCCGTCGAGTCGGCGGCGATCAGCACCTCGCCGTCGTCGAACGACTCGGGCTTGGTGTGGGCGGCCAGGTCAGGGCCCACGATCTCGACCCAGCGGCCGAACACCGCGCCCACCTTCGCCGGGCGCTCCCAGCCGCGATCGGCCAGCAGATCGGCGATCGCGCGACCGAAAAGCTGGGGATCGCCGCCGTCCCTGCGTGGCCCTCCCGCCTTCCGCCTGGGCTCGCGCCGGGGGAGCTGGCCGCGCTTGGCGGCGTCGGCCTTGGCCTGGGCGAGCTTCTCCCGTGCCATGGCCACACCCCTGGCCGTCGCGTTCTCGCCCCCAGCGGCCGCCGAAGGACCCTTCGCGGGCGCCCCCGGCCCGCGGCCCGCCGCGGACCCGTCACCGGCGGCGGACCCGCCATGGGCTTGAGGCCCGCCACCGGCCGCCCCGCCGCCCACACCCTGTGGACCGCCGCCCGACGCCCCGGGCCCGCCCTGCCCGGCCCCTTGCGCCCGCGCCCCGGCCCCTTGCGCCCGCGCTCCATCCGCCTGGCCCTGTGCTCCGGCCGCCTGGTCCTGTGCCGCGGTCGTCCCCACCTGTGGACGACGACCGTCCGCCGCCGCGCCGGGCCGAGGACGACCGCCCGTGGATCCGGCCCGCGGCCGTCCAGCGGAAGCCGCGCCCTGTGGATAACCGGCGCCCCCCGGTGGGAAACCGCGCGCGTCATCAGCGGACACGGGTCACACTCCCCTCGGCGACGTCGAACCTGCCTCCCGCCAACTCCTGCGGCACGTCGTCCGGAACGGCGGCCGTGATCAGCACCTGCTCGGCCGGAGCCACCATCTCCGCGAGCCGCCGCCGGCGCTGGCTGTCGAGCTCGGCGAACACGTCGTCGAGGATCAGCACGGGGTCACCCCCGTCGGCCCTCAGCAGGTCGTACGCCGCCAACCGCAGCGCCA
The DNA here is from genome assembly GCF_024172165.1 of Nonomuraea thailandensis. GTDB lineage: Bacteria > Actinomycetota > Actinomycetes > Streptosporangiales > Streptosporangiaceae > Nonomuraea > Nonomuraea thailandensis. The sequence goes on from NZ_JAMZEB010000002.1 coordinate 10,171,708, forward strand.
GCGCGAACGACCAGGACTCGCCGTGGCTGGCGTAACCCCGGGCGGGCAGCTCGCCCAGCCCCAGAACCAGATCGTCGCGGTGCGGGCCGACGAGCGTGACGCCCCGTTCGAGCTCCGACGGGCGGACCTCCACTAGCCGCTCCCGCAGACGTTCTTCAAGGGTTTTCCCCAAGTCTGTGGATAACGTCTGTGTATCGAAAGATCCCCGCTCACCGGGGACTTCGCCCTCCGGACCCCCCTCACCGGGATCCCCACCTGTGGACAACGTGCTGCGGTAGGCCAGCGTCGCCGGAGCGCTCGACGGGGCGAGCGCGGCGTACGATCCGGCCACCAGCGGGCGCAGCGCCTCGATGAGCTCCAGCCGCCCCCGCAACAGCTCCGCGCCGTGCCGGGCGAGATGGGCGTCCCACACCTCCAGCGTGCTCAGCACGTCGCCCGCGCCGGCCGCGGCGAACCCGGTGTCCCCCTCCTGCCGCCGGGGGCTCCTGCTGCCCCTGCGGGCCTGCGCGGCCGTACGCAGCAGGGCGCCGCGCTGCTTCAGCACCCGGTCGTAGTCGGCGCGAACCCCGGCGAACCTCGGGGCCCTGGCCACCAGCAGGTCGTCGAGGAAGCGACGGCGCTCGGACGGATCGCCCTTGGACAGCGCCAGGTCCTCCGGGGCGAACAGCACCGTACGCAGCAGGCCGACGGCGTCACGGGCCCTGGAGACGGGCGAGCGGTTGAGCCTGGCGCGGTTGGCCCGCCCCGGGTTGATCTCCAGCTCGATCAGCGCCCGCCGATCGTCCCTGTGGACGGCGCAGCGCACGATCGCCCGGGCGGCTCCCTGCCGCACCAGCGGCGCGTCGCTGGCCACCCGGTGGCTGGAGTGCGTCGCGACGTAGCCGAGGGCCTCGACCAGGTTGGTCTTGCCCTGGCCGTTGGGCCCCACGAACGCCGTGACGCCCGGCTCCAGGCCGAGCTCCACGGACGCGTAGGACCGGAAGTCGGTCAGCGAGAGGTGGGCGACATGCACCCCACGAGGTTAGTGCGCCTCACGGGCCACCGGGGTCACCGGCATACGTTCTTGTGGAAAACCCTGGTGTTGTGGATAACTCCAGGGATCAGGCTCAGCGCTCGGCCTCGCGCGGCGGCGTCACGTCCGCGCCGGGGGAGTCGGCGCCCTTGCCGGTGCTGCCCTCCGTCGAGGTGATCGCGTGGCCGCCGAACTGGTTGCGCAGCGCCGCCACGACCTTCATCGCGGGGGAGTCGTCCTGCCGGGAGGCGAACCTGGCGTACAGCGCGGCGGTGATGACCGGCAGCGGCACCGCGTGGTCCACAGCCGCCTGCACCGTCCACCGGCCCTCGCCGGAGTCCTGTGCGTAACCGCGGAGCTGCTCGAGGTGCTCGTCGTCGTCGAGCGCCCGCACCATCAGGTCCAGCAGCCAGGAGCGGATCACGGTGCCGGTGCGCCAGCTGCTGAAGGAGCCCTTGACGTCCTTGACGACGTCGGAGGCCTCAAGGAGCTCCCAGCCCTCGGCGAAGGCCTGCATCATGCCGTACTCGATGCCGTTGTGGACCATCTTCGCGAAGTGCCCGGCGCCGACGTCGCCCGCGTGCACGAAGCCGTCCTCGCCCTCGGGCTTGAGCGTCTCGAAGATCGGCATGAGCCGGTCGACGTGCTCCTTGTCGCCGCCGCACATGAGCGCGTAGCCGTTCTGCAGGCCCCACACGCCGCCGCTGACGCCGCAGTCGACGAAGCCGATGCCCTTCTCGGCCAGCTCGGCGGCGTGCTTCTGGTCGTCGACGTAGTGGGAGTTGCCGCCGTCGATGACGATGTCGCCCTCGCTGAGCAGCTCGCCCAGGTCGTCGACAGTGGTCTGCGTGGGTTTGCCGGCGGGGACCATGACCCAGACGGCGCGCGGCGCCTGCAGGCGTTCGGCCAGCTCCTTGAGGCTGGCGACGTCGCTGATCGCCGGGTCGCGGTCGTAACCGACGACCTCATGACCGCCGCGGCGCAGCCGTTCGGCCATGTTGCCGCCCATCTTGCCCAGTCCGACCATGCCGATCTGCATGATGTACCCCCTTGTCAGACTTCCATCATCTCCGATGACAGGTTCAGCCTGACAGTCGGATGGGCATGATCAGGTAGCGGTAGTCCGTTACGGCACCGTCCTGCACAGGCTTGCCACCGGTGAGGATAGCGGGCTTCGTGGACGTGGTCATCTGGAGCCTCGCCACGTCGGAGTCGATGGCGCCCAGCCCTTCCAGCAGGAACTGGTGGTTGAAGGCGATGTTCATCTCCTCGCCCTCGTAGTCGACCGGCAGCGCCTCGACGGCCTGCGCCTCGTCGCCACTGCCGGCCTCCAGCACGACCTCGCCGCTCTTGAACGCCAGCCGTACCGGGGTGTTGCGCTCGGCGACCAGGGCCACGCGCTTGACGGCCTCGACGAACGGGCCTGTGGACAGGTCGGCGCGGGCGGAGAACTCGGTGGGCAGCAGCGAGCGGTACTTCGGGAACTCGGGGTCGAGCAGGCGCGTCGTGGTGCGCCGTCCCGCGCTGGAGAAGCCGATCATGCCCTCGCCGGTGCCGCCGGCGGAGCTGAGCGCGATCTCCACCTCGGCGCCCGTCGCGCCGAGCGCCTTGGCGGTGTCGGCGAGCGTCTTGCCCGGGATCATCGCGATGGCGGCGAAGTCGGGCTGGCCCGGCTGCCACTTCAGCTCGCGAACGGCCAGCCGGTAGCGGTCGGTCGCGGCCAGGGTGACCGTGTCGCCCTCGATCTCCATCCGCACGCCCGTCAGCATCGGCAGCGTGTCGTCGCGGCCAGCGGCGACGGCGACCTGGCCGACGGCGGAGGCGAACACGTCGCTGCCCACGCGGCCAGCAGCCGGCGGCATGGCGGGCAGGCTCGGGTAGTCCTCCACAGGCATGGTCAGCAGGGTGAACCGCGCGCTGCCGCACGTGACGACGGCCTTGGCGCCGTCCACCACGAAGTCCACAGGCTGTGCGGGAAGCGCGCGCGTGATCTCGGCGAGCAGCTTGCCCGAGACCAGGACCACACCGGGCTCGCCTGTGTGCAGCTCCAGCGTCACCTCAGCGGAGACCTCGTAGTCGAAGCCGGAGAGCTTGAGCTGCTGCGCCTCCGTGACCTCCAGACGCATGCCGGCGAGAACGGGCACCGACGGGCGCGCCGGGAGGCTGCGTGCCGTCCATGCCACCGCCTCAGCGAGGACGTCTCGCTCGATTCGGAACATCACGGTGATCAGCCTCCTGGGTTCGTCGTTGATTGAAGGATCTCAAGGATCCACCCTCCCGGACTTGCGCTCCGGGAGAACCCCTCTATGGGTCTTTGAGTTTCTTAGTTAGAGAGATAGGAAGTCATCACACTAGGGGCTGTGGAAACTGTGGACAACCGGCGTCTTGGCTGCTCAGGGCCCGTATTTTCATCCACTGCCGCTGTGGGTGACGCCTGGGGAGAACTTCGGCGCCTGGGGATGGAGATTCTTCGCCCACAGGCCGTCCCCAGATCATGGTCCCGTCATCCACGGTGAGACGGCAGTTATCCACGAGGTTTCCACAGGTTATCCACCGGGTAGAAGGGGCCCTTTTGGAGCTCCAGATCCGTTGTTCACAGTCTGTCCACACGTTGTCCACTGGTAGTCCCCAAGTTCCCCACAGGATGTCCCCACCTTTGTCCCCAACCCATGTGGACGGATTTTTCCCAGCATTGTCGGGCGAACGGCGGGTGAATTTCTGTGTTTCCGCTGGTCCACAGTGTTTTCCACAGGCTGTGTATGAACTCAAGATCCACGCTGTGTCTGCTTGATCCGCATTGTCAGCTCGTTGACCTGGTTGTACATCGACCTGCGCTCCGCGATGAGCGACCGGATCTTCCGCTCGGCGTGCATGACGGTGGTGTGGTCGCGGCCGCCGAACTGTTGGCCGATCTTCGGCAGCGACAGCTCGGTCAGCTCGCGCGCCAGGTACATGGCGATCTGCCGGGCGTTGACGAGCGCCCGGCTGCGTGAGGTGCCGCACAGGTCGTCGATGCTGATGCCGAAGTACTGTGCGGTCTCGCTCATGATGGCCGCGATGGTGATCTCGGTGTCCGACTCCGAGGTGATCAGGTCCTTCAGCACCACCTCGGCGAGCTGCAGGTCCACACCCTGCCGGTTGAGGCTGGCGAACGCGGTGACCCTGATCAGCGCGCCCTCCAGCTCCCGGATGTTGGTGGAGATGCGGCTGGCGATGTACTCGAGCACCTCGGGCGGCGCGGCCAGGCCCTCCTGGATGGCCTTCTTCCTGAGGATGGCGATCCGGGTCTCCAGCTCGGGCGGCTGGACGTCGGTGATCAGGCCCCACTCGAACCGGTTGCGCAGCCGGTCCTCCAGCGTGATGAGCTGCTTGGGCGCCCGGTCGCTGGAGATGACGATCTGCTTGTTGGCGTTGTGCAGGGTGTTGAAGGTGTGGAAGAACTCCTCCTGCGTCTGCTCCTTGCCCTCCAGGAACTGGATGTCGTCCACGAGCAGGATGTCGATCGCCCGGTAGCGGCCGCGGAAGCCGTCGGCCTTGTGGTCGCGGATGCTGTTGATGAAGTCGTTGGTGAACTCCTCGGAGCTCACGTATCTGACCCGCGCCCCGTCGTACAGGCTCTGGGCGTAATGCCCGATCGCGTGCAGCAGGTGTGTCTTCCCCAGCCCCGAGTCGCCGTAGATGAAGAGCGGGTTGTACGCCTTCGCGGGGGATTCGGCCACCGCCACGGCCGCCGCGTGGGCGAAACGGTTGCTGGCGCCGATGACGAATGTCTCGAATGTGTACTTCTGATTAAGCCTGGCCGGTTCGCTGGGCTTGTTGCTCTTCGCCTCCCACCGGTTCGGAGCCGGCTCCGGCGACTTCTCCACAGGCGGTGTGTACGGCTGGGCCTGTTCAAAAGAGAAGCCCTGCTGTGGATATTCGGTGGATATCTGGGGCTGCTCCGGCTGTGGAGAATAGAACTGCGGAGGCTCCGAAGCCTGGTTGTGCTGCGGTTGCACGGGCTGTGCATAACGCAGCTGACTCTCCACACCCTGGGGATAACTTTGAGTCACAGGCTGTTGATGAGTGTCGACGGCAGGCTGCTCGGGGGCCGTGGTGTCGATCATCACGGCCACCCGCATGGTCCGGCCGAGCTCCTGGGAGAGCGCGTGGGTCACCAGCGGGCGCAGCTTGTTGCTCTCGATGAGGTCCTTGAGGAAGTCGTTGGGGACGCCGAGCACGATCGTGTCGTCGGCCAGGGCGATCGGGCGCACCATCGACAGCCAGGTGCGCTGCTGGATGGGCACGTTCTCGTTGAGGAAGTTGCCCAGGGCCCTCGCCCATACCGTGCCGAGGTCGACACCGTTCATGGTGCGGCTCCCCCTCCTCCCTCTCGCGGCCCCCCGCGATCGTTATCCACATGGCTCGGGTCGCCCATGTCGATCGGCGACCCTTCGTCCACACGTGGGGGCAGGGCTTCCCGCCCTCGTCCTCCACAGGTGATCCACACGCTGTCCACAGGGCTTGAGCGGGCCTGGAAGGGCCGACAGTATCTTTGTGCACAGCTGTGTTCAAGCGTTGTCCACAGCCTAGTGGCACCAGAGTGCACATCTTGTGGACGTGGGGCCCCCGGTGGAAAAGTGGCCTGTGGATTAGTGGACAACCCGTCTGGTTTGACCTGGACGGTGCTTGGCCCGTAACGTACGACGGTCGGCTTGTCACGCGACGGCTATTTCGCGTGCCCTCGTAAACTGGCAGGCCATCCATGTGTCTTAAGCGCCTTCGTGGCGCACCACCAAGCCTGGAGCCCACCCGTGAGCAAGCGTACTTTCCAGCCGAACAACCGTCGCCGCGCGAAGACCCACGGCTTCCGGCTGCGGATGCGCACCCGGGCCGGTCGCGCCATCCTCGCCTCTCGTCGCCGCAAGGGCCGCGAGAAGCTGTCGGCCTGATCGTCCCGCGCGACTACAGCCCGCCGGCGGATCACGCCGGCGGGCGTTAGACGTATACGGTGCTGTCCCGTCAATCCCGCATGCGACGCGGGGAGGAGTTCGAGGCGGCGGTCAAGCGCGGTAAGCGCGCGGGCCGCCCGACCCTTGTGGTGCATTTCACCCTTTCTGGGGAAGAGCCGCCTCTCGTGGGATTTGTGGTGAGCAAGGCCGTCGGGGGCGCGGTGACCCGAAACAAGGTCAAACGACGGCTCCGACACCTGATGCGGGACCGTCTCCATCGGCTGCCGCGAGGTAGCCTGCTTGTGGTACGCGCCAACCCACCGGCCGCGTCCGCGCGATTCGAGCACCTGGCCGCCGAACTCGATCTCGCGCTGGATCGTTTGCTCAGGCGGCGCGAGTCCTCGACGGGTGGACAGAAATGACGGAGCAACCGCAAGGGGTAGTGCCGGGCATCGCAGCCCGCGCGCTCATCATCCCCATTCGGTTCTATCGGGCGTTCATCAGCCCGCTGCTCGGTCCACGCTGCCGGTTCTACCCGTCATGCAGTGCCTATGGACTCGAAGCGATTGCCGTGCACGGGGCATTGCGCGGCGTATGGCTGACTGTCCGGCGCATCGGGCGGTGCCACCCATTCCATCCCGGAGGTATAGACCCGGTGCCCCCACGCCCGGTCCGGTCCCACGAAACGCAAGGGAGATAGCTCGGTGGAGCTGTCCTGGCTGAGCTGGCTGTACCAAGCCGTAGCCCAAGTCATCATCTGGATCCATTCTGCATACAGCACGGTCCTCAACCCGGACAGCGGGCTGACCTGGGCGTTGACGATCATCACGCTGACCGTGTTCATGCGGATCCTGATCTTCCCGCTCTTCCTGAAGCAGATGCGCTCGTCGCGGAAGATGCAGGAGCTCGCCCCCAAGGTTCAAGAGCTGCGCAAGCGTTACAAGAACGACAAGCAGCGCATGAACCAGGAGGTCATGGCGCTCTACCAGGGCGCGGGCGCCAACCCGCTCGGCGGCTGCCTGCCCGTCCTCGCGCAGTTCCCCATCTTCATCTCCATGTTCACGGTGCTGCAGAACATGGCGAACGGGCACGCGAAGTACGGCATGACCCAGGAGCTGGTCGACAGCGCGCGGAAGGCGCACATCTTCGGCGCTCCGCTGCCCGCCAACTTCTTCATGTCGGCCGAGGACCTCGCCGGCTTCGGCGCGGGCAACGTACAGACCAAGGTGGTCCTGGGCATCTTCGTCGCGGTCAGCTCGCTGACCACGTTCCTCACCGTCCGGCAGAGCGTCACCCGCTCCATGGCGCAGATGCCCGACAACCCCATGGCGCAGCAGCAGAAGATCCTGATGTACATCTCGCCGCTGTTCGCCTTCTTCAGCCTGAACTTCCCGCTCGGTCTGATCATGTACTGGGTCACCACCAACGTGTGGACCCTCGGTCAGCAGCACTGGTTCTACAGCCGGCACCCGATGCCGGAGTACGACGCCAAGGGCAACGTGGTCCCGGTCAAGCCCAAGCCCGGACTGATGGCCAAACTGCGGAAGACCACTCCGGAAGAAGAGGCCCCTCCGCCCCCGCCGGAGCCTAAGATCATTAGGCAGCAGCCGAGCAGGCAGTCACGCAGCAAGCGCACCGGCAGCAAGAAGTCTTGAACACGAAGGAGAGGCCGGCCATGACCGAGGCCGAGCAGGAGCAGGCTCCTGATCTCAGCGCGCTGGAGCAGGAAGGCGAGATCGCTGCCGACTACGTCGAGGGCCTTCTCGACATCGCCGACATCGACGGCGACATCGACATGGACGTCGAGGGCGACCGGGCCATGGTCTCCGTCGTCGGGCTGAAGAGCACGGAGCTGGTGGGGCCGGCGGGTGAGGTCCTCGAAGCGCTGCAGGAGCTGACCCGGCTGGCTGTGCACCGGCAGACGGGGGAGCGCTCGCGGCTGATGCTCGACGTGGCCGGCTACCGCGAGCGGCGCCGCGCGGAGCTGACCAAGCTCGGCACCGAGATCGCCGATCAGGTCCGGGAGCGCGGTGAGTCGAAGGCGCTGGAGCCGATGACCCCGTTCGAGCGCAAGATCGTCCATGACGCGGTGGCCGCCGCCGGGCTCCGTAGCGAGTCCGAGGGTGAGGAGCCGCAGCGGTACGTGGTGGTCCTGCCCGCCTGAGGCGCGTTCCACTTCGAACGGCCGTCTGCCCGCTGTCGCGCGTGGCAGGCGGCCGTTTTTGCTCGCAGGCGGGCGAAGGCGTGCCAACGGCGCGCTCACAGCTCTCCTTGACCCTGGCCCGCTAGTCTGCCTTTGTGATCTCACCCCGTAGCCTTGGGGGAGAGCGGGCTCCGGAACCAGCCGCAACCCGGCCGAAGCCCGCACCGGCGCGACACACCCAGAACCCCATACCGACCACAGCGAGCAAGGGCCGCCACGTCCCAGAAAGGGCCACCGAACCAGTGAGCCACGATGAGCTTCCTGAACCGCCTGAGATAGCGCGGGACGTCTTCACCGGGGAAGCTTGGGAGCGTGCCAACGCCTTCGCCGGGCTGCTGGCGGGCCCGGGTGTCGTCCGTGGGCTGCTGGGCCCGCGGGAGGTGCCGCGGATCTGGGATCGTCACCTGCTCAACTGCGCGGTGGTGGCCGAGGCGGTGCCGCCGGACGTGCGACTGGTGGACATCGGCTCGGGAGCGGGGCTGCCCGGTCTGGTCCTGGCCATTGTGCGGCAGGACATCACGGTTACGCTGTTGGAGCCGCTGCTGCGCCGTACCGTGTTCCTGGAGGAATGCGTTGAGGCGCTCAAGCTGGACAACGTCGAGGTGCTGCGCGGCCGGGCGGAGGAGCTGGCCGGCAAGCGCGAGTTCGACGTCGCCAGCGCCCGCGCGGTGGCGCCGCTCGACCGTCTCCTGACATGGGCGATGCCGCTGCTTCGCGAGGGCGGCGAGCTGATCGCCATGAAGGGGGAGCGGGCCGCCGACGAGCTCGCCGAGGCGGAGGCCCAATTGCGGGCCAGCGGGGCCCGAACGGCCGAGCTTGTGACCGTCGGGCACGGTAAGGTCGAGCCGCCTGCAACATTGGTTCGGGTGGTAGCGGGTCGCGCGCCGGAGCGAGCAAGGCCGCGACGGAGGAGGTGACGGTTGTGCCAGTCGCGATAAGCGGTCTGGGCTGGCCGGACAGCCGTCGGTCCGAGAGTCCCAACGGGGTTGGCTGGCCTGAAATGGGCGTGTCGCGACAGCAAACTCCCGGCACCGGCACACCACTGGTTGAAAGGATGGCCAACGTGACCCAGACCCCCCTGAACCCCGGTGATTCGCCCCTGGTACGAGAGGCCCTCAGCTCAGTGGTTTCACGTGAAACATCTGCAACCCAGACGGCCGCTCAGCCAGGCGAGACCTCAAGTGACGGCAACGGATCGTGGCCACGCCCGGCCAAGACCAGAGTGATCGCCGTTGCGAACCAGAAGGGCGGCGTGGGCAAGACCACCACTTCGGTCAACATCGCCGCCGCCCTGTCCATGCACGGCCAGCGCGTCCTCGTGGTGGACCTCGACCCGCAGGGCAACGCTTCCACAGCCTTGGCGACGGAGCACCGTGGTGACGTTCCCGACGTGTACCAGGTGCTGGTGGACGATCTGCCGATGGCGGACATCGTCAAGCAGGTGCCCGACATGCCGAACCTCTACTGCGCTCCGGCCACCATCGACCTGGCGGGCGCGGAGATCGAGCTCGTCTCCCTCGTCGCCCGCGAAGCCCGCCTCCGGCGCGCCCTGGCGGCGTACGACGCGGTGGACCTCGACTACATCGTGATCGACTGCCCGCCTTCGCTCGGGCTCCTGACCGTCAACGCGTTGGTGGCCGCGGAGGAGGTCATGATCCCGATCCAGTGCGAGTACTACGCGCTGGAAGGGCTCGGCCAGCTCCTTCGGAACGTCGACCTGATCAAGGCGCATCTGAACCCGGCGCTGCGGCTCTCGACGATCGTGCTGACGATGTACGACGGGCGTACGCGACTGGCTTCGCAGGTGGCGGATGAGGTGCGGGCGCACTTCGGGGAGACGGTGTTGAGTACGGTGATTCCGCGTAGCGTGCGGTTGTCGGAGGCGCCTAGTTATGGGCAGTCGGTGATGACGTACGATCCGGGGTCCAGTGGGGCGATGGCCTACATGGACGCCGCCCGCGAGATCGCCCACCGCGCCACCGTCGCCTGACACCCCGCACAGGGCCTGCTCTGCGCCTGGCATGTCCGTGTTGGGTATGTCCGCCTTGGCTGCGGCCCTGTTTCGTGCGCGCTCGCTCGGTACGTCCTGATCACTTTCGTACGGTCGCATCGCCTACGGCCGTGCGTCGTGCACCGCATCGATCGAGGCGCTACGCACCTCCGCACCTACGCGACCGACCGGGCATCGGGTGCACCATGTAGAGGCCCGGAGCCGGGGAGGTGCGGTGGGGGAGGGGCGCGGAGGCGGATTTGGTGCCTGCGAGTTGGGCGCATCGCCGGCGTGGGGCAGTGCGTCTGGAGGAAGGCGCATCGCGCGACGCTGGTCGAGCATGTCGTGATCCACGCCTTCCGCGTCTCGCCTTCACGCCGTGCCTCTTCTTCGCCAGCGGTTCACACGGTGAGCACCATGTCCTTCTCACGCCGCGCGCGATCCCGCTACGTTGCGGCGGGCGCTGTGGGCGTCGTGTACTGCGATGGCCATGCAGTGCTGGGCAAGGCCGTGCAGTGCCGGGCGGTGCGGTGCGGTGCGAACGTCGCGCACCCGCAGCCCTTCGCATCGCCATCGCGTATCACGACCTGCGGGCGCGGCGGCCGGTGCGCAAGGCCGCCAGTTGCCCGCCGTGCGGTAGCCGCGCAGTTGTGCGGCGTGCCGAGCTCATCGGTCGCCTCGACCGTCGTGTGCAGTGCCCGGCTCGGACCGTCGACCCCGCAGTTGCGCCGCTGCGTACTGCGCTCGCTCTTCGTGGCATCCCACGCCTTGCTTGCCGTGCCCGACCGCCTCGTGCCGTGCTTGCCGTGGGGTCTCGCCTCGTGCGGTGCTCGCCGGGGGCCCTCGCGCCGCGCTGGCATCCGTTTGCCTCGCCGGCTCATCATGCTGCCCCCGCATCGCACTCGCCGTACACCGCCCTCCACGCCGATGAGCTCGCCATGTACCGCCCCGCACTGCGCTCGTCGTACACCGCCCTCTACACCGTGTTCGCCATGTACAGCCCTCCGCGCCGCGCTGCCTTCTGCGCACTGAGCCCGTTCACCGCATCGGCCCCCGTCGTGCCCGCTACTCGCGTTGCGCCACTGCGCCGGCTCCCAGCGGGGAGGCTCGCTCTCGTGCCACGTTGTGGCCCCTCGCCGGGGCAAGCACGCCGCACGCCGCACCGCCGCTTCCCGTACTTTGCTACCCGTCGTGTTGCGGTCGCCGTGCCAGTCCGGTCCCGCGTTGGCCTGTTCGCCGTGTCGGCCCCGGTCGCGTTGGCCCGGTCGCGTTGGCCTGCTCGTTGCACCCCACGCTCGCCTCAGTCGCTCATCACAGCGAACCCAGCGCTCGCATGCTGAGCGTCCATTCACGTCCAGCTCGCCGCGCGCTGCTCGCCTCGTCTGCTCCCTCGGGCGGGGTCTTCACTCCGGTCCGCTGATCGTGCCGTGTCTCCCATGCCGTGGGCCGCGATTCGCGTGCCGCATCGGACGCCGATCCGTGTTTCGCGCGCCGTGCAGTGCTGGACGCGGCGTTCCCCGCATCGTGGTGTGTCGCACGACGCGTGCCCGTGCTGTGGGTGGCGTGCTGCGCTCCGTCTGCGTGGATAAGGAAGGGCATCTTGGGGCTCAGTCACGAGTTGGGCAGGTTTGTGATCGTGTCGGTGTAAATCCAACGGGGTGGTGTGTGGCGAGGGGGCACCCCGCGGGGCGGGCGACGGTAACCTCTCCTGGAGTGACCGGAATCGACCGGGTGGATGAGGAGACGCAGTGAGTCAGCAGCGGCGGGGATTGGGCAAGGGGCTCGGGGCGCTCATCCCGACCGGTCCCATCGTTGACGGTACGGGGGCGGCGCCGACCCCGTCGAACGGGTCAACGGGGGAGACGGGGCCCAAGCCGATCGCCGGGGCGTACTTCAAGGAAGTCGCGCTGTCCGCGATCGTCCCCAACCCGCGGCAGCCGCGTGATGTCTTCGACGAGGAGCGGCTTGAGGAGTTGGCGGCGTCCGTCCGGGAGGTCGGGCTGCTACAGCCGATCGTGGTCCGGTCGGTCGGTGGTGGCAAGTACGAGCTGATCATGGGGGAGCGGCGTTGGCGGGCTTGCCAGCAGGTGGGCCTGGACCCGGTGCCGGCGATCGTCCGCAACACGCAGGACACCGACCTGCTGCGTGACGCGCTCATCGAGAACCTTCAGCGCGAGCAGCTGAACGCGTTGGAAGAGGCGGCGGCGTATCAGCAGCTCCTTGACGACTTCCAGGCGACGCATGATCAGCTTGCGAAGAAGGTTGGTCGCTCTCGCTCCCACATCACCAATACGCTGCGCCTGTTGAACCTCCCTCCTGATGTCCAGCTCAAGGTGGCGGCTGGATCCATCACCGCCGGTCACGCCCGAGCCCTTCTTGGGCTTGAGAGCGCTGAAGAGCAGATCAAGCTCGCCAAGCGCATCGTGGCGGAGCTCCTCTCGGTGCGGGCCGTGGAGGAGATCGTGGCCATGGGGAGCGCGAAGGCGGCCAAGAAGCCGGTGCGGGAGCGCCAGGTGGCCAAGCCGACCGCGCCGGGGCTCACTCATCTTGCCGACCGTCTTTCCGATCACTTCGAGACCAAGGTGAAGGTGGATCTCGGGCGCAGGAAGGGGCGCATCGTGGTGGAGTTCGCCACGATCGATGACCTTGAGCGCATCATCGGCACCATGGCGCCTGAGGCGGTGCGTGCGATGCGGGAGGGTGAAGAGTAGGAAGTGACCCACCCGAGGGTGGTCGTCGCTCAAGGGGTTGTCGGTCGAGCGTTGTGGGTCGAAGGTCGTCCCCCGAGGGTGGTTGGTCGGCTGGTTGGTTTCACGTGAAACACGTCTCTGAGGGGTGCTACGCATCTCTGGCGTTGTTTCACGTGAAACGTGCGGAGCGGATGTCCCGCACGACGGAGCCTTCCGCGGTTGATGGCTGGAGCGGGCGACGTCCGGCAAGCGATTTCATGGTTGGCTCTCACTTCCGGTGCCCGCGTCGGCGGGGCGCTCAGCGCTTAAGGCCGGTTCATGGGCCGCGCGCTCGTCACCTGACGGTTGCTGGAGATGCGGTTAGGGCGGCCAGGGCTTCTGGGGAGAGCCGGTGTGAGGGGCCGATTGGGCGCGTTGCTTGCCCTATGGGCGGGCGACGTTTCACGTGAAACAGCGGACGTGGCGGCTTGGGTCGGGCGGTGCGCGACGATGGGTGCGAGCGAAGCGATTCGCTCGGGGCGGTGAAGCCGGCGGGAGTCGACCGGTGCGTGTTTCACGTGAAACTTGGGTGCCGTGCGGCGGGCGTGCGCTACATGGCGGCGGCCTTGTGGATGTCGTTGAGGAAGTCGTCCACATGTTCCGGAGTGGTGTCGAAGGCGGTCATCCAGCGGACGGTTCTCGCGGCTTCGTCCCAGTAGTGGAACAGGTAGCGCTGGCGGAGGGATTCCGCGACCGGGAGCGGGAGGGTGGCGAAGACGGCGTTGGACTGGACCGGTTGCGCTAGAGAGACGCCTGGGATGTCCGCGAGGCCGTCGGCCAGGCGTGCGGCCATGGCGTTGGCGTGGCCGGCGTTCTGGCGCCACAGGTCGTCCGTCAGGAGGGCCGTTAGTTGTGACGAGATGAAGCGCATCTTCGAGGCGAGTTGGAGGGACTGGCGTCGGAGGAACGGTACGGCGTGCGCCAGCGATGAGTCGAGGACGACGACGGCCTCGGCGGCCAGTGCGCCGTTCTTCGTGCCGCCGAAGCTGAACACGTCCACCCCGGCGTCCGTGGTGATGGCCTTCAGGTCGCAGTCGAGGTAGGCGGCGGCGTTGGCGAGCCTGGCGCCGTCCACGTGAAGGCGTAGGCCTGACTCGTGAGCCGCTTCGGCGAGGGCGGCGATCTCGGTGGGGGAGTAGGTGGTGCCGAGTTCGGTGGTCTGGGAGATGGAGACGACGGAGGGCTGGGACTCGTGGGGGTTGCCGAGGCCGCCCAGGCGCGACTTGATGTCGGTGGGGCGTAGCTTGCCGTCCTCGGTCGGGACCGTCATGAGTTTCACGCCGAGCAGGCGCTCCGCTGCTCCCGCTTCGTGGGTGGCGATGTGGGCGCTGTCGGCACAGATGATGGCGCTGTAGCGGCCCAGCATGAGGGCGAGGCCGACCATGTTGGCGCCTGCTCCGTTGAGCATCGCGAAGCCGTCGGCGCCTGGGCCGAATACCTCCTTGATCTTTTCCTCGAATGTCGAGGTCCAGGTGTCGTCGCCGTACGCGGGTGCGTCACCGGTGTTCGCGGCGGCCATGGCTTGGAGGATGGCTGGGTGCACGCCGGCGTGGTTGTCGCTGGCGAAGCTCTTGGGGTACATCGAATCGATCAGCACAACGTAAGGCTACTGACACGGCTCAGACGGTTCGTCTGGTCGTGGCCGTGGCCGTGGCCGTGGCCGTGGTCGTGGCCGTGGTTGTGGTCGTGGTTGTGGTCGTGGTCGTGCGCATGGTCGTGCGCGTGGTGGGCGGGGACGGCGGTGGTGGGCGGGGATGGCGGTGGCGACGGCGACGGCGGTGGTGGTGGTGGGTGGCGGTACGGGATCGTGCCCGCGTCGGTGCTGCGATGCTGCGGCGCGTCAGTGGTGCAGTGTGTGGGGCGTCGCGTCCAGTGGGTGTGGGCCGCGCGCGACGTGCTGCGGGTGGTGGAGTGCGATGGCCGCCGGGGTGCTCTGCGAATGGAAAGTGCCGCGACGGTGGAGGGCGCTGCAGTCGGATACGCCGCGGGTGAGTGGGCGCCGGAGTCAGGTGCGTCGCGGGCGGGAGAGTGCCGGAGTCGGGACCGCCACGGGTGAGGAGTGCCGGAGCCTGACGCGCTACGCGCGAGAGGTCCTGCCGTTGGCGGGTCGCATATGGATGGCGCGGTCAGGTGCTGCGTGTGCTGGGAGGTGGGGGCGTTCGGTGGTAGCGCGTGTGAACGCTGCATGTGCAAGGGCCAGTGAATTGCCCTCCACGCGTACGGACGTGTGGAGGCAGCACCCAAGACGCCTTGCGTCACCGGGCCGCCGCCGGCCGTGCGGAAGAAGGTCGCATGGCCGGCGCAGCAAGCCTCGGGAAAGACAGCCGCTCAGGAGGTGGCGGAGCGGGATGCGGCGTTCTGGAGGAGGGTGCGGCAGAGCTCGCCGAGATCCTCCCCAGCAGCCTCCGCCGCCATGGGCAGCAGCGACGTCTCGGTCATCCCAGGGGCCACGTTCACCTCCAGGAAGTGCGGCACCCCGTCGGCGTCCACGATCAGATCAGTACGGGAGATGTCGCGCAGCCCCAGCGCGGTGTGGGCGGTCACCGCGGTCTCGGCGCAGGCGGCGGCCGCGGCGGCCGAGAGGCGGGCGGGGGCGAAGAACTCGGTGTGGCCGGCGGTGTAGCGGGCCGCGTAGTCGTACACGCCTTCGTCGGGGACGATCTCCACAGCCGGCAGGGCGACGGGCCCGGAGCCGAGGTCGACGACGGAGACCGCCACCTCGACGCCCTCCACGTACCGCTCGATCAGCGCCGTGTCACCGTAGGCGAAGCAGCCGACCATCGCGGCGGGCAGCTCCTCGGCGGTGGGGACGAACGAGGCGCCGAGGGCGGAGCCGCCGCGGGCGGGCTTGACGAACAGGGGCAGCCCGAGGCGCTCGACGATGCGGCCGAGCACGACCGTGGCGCCGAGGTCGTGGAAGGTCTCCTTGGGCAGCGTGACGGACGCGGGGGTGCGCAGGCCGACGGAGCGGACGACGGCCTTGGCGGTGGGCTTGTCGAAGGCCACGCGGCAGGCGTCGGGGTCGGCGCCGACGTACGGGACGTTGAGCAGCTCCAGCACGGACCGGATGGCGCCGTCCTCGCCCGCGCCGCCGTGGAGGGTCACGAAGACCGCGTCCGGCGGGTCGGCCAGGACGGAGGGCACGAGGGAGGCGTCGGTGTCGCGGGTCTCCACGTCGATGCCCGTCGCGCGCAGCACCTCGCTGACTCTGCGACCCGAGCGCAGAGAAACCTCCCGCTCGTAGGAGAGGCCTCCGGCCAGCACGAGCACGTGGCCCAGATCGCTCATCTCATCCCTCCGCTGAAGCCGCTGGCTGACGCCGCTGATGGCAGGCTGTCCAACCGTACCGGCGGCTGGGGCCAATGGTGTACGGGAGGTGCTTTCTCCGGCGATCCCCTCCCATCTCCTCCGTAAACAGCGACAGGCCGGCGTCGCATCGAGCGCGACACCGGCCTGCCGGTGGGATCAGGCCAGGTCGGGCCCTGGTGTGTCGACGCCCTGGTGGTCGCGGGCGGAGGCGGTGCCGAAGGTGTCCCTGAGCTGGATCTCCTGCTCGATGACTCCGGCGAGCCTGCGCACCCCCTCGCGGATGCGGTCGGGCTCGGGATAGCAGTACGACAATCGCATGTGCCGCGCCCCGCTGCCGTCGGAGAAGAACCCGGTGCCCGGCACGAACGCGACCCGCTCGGCCACGGCCCGCGGCAGGATCGCCTTGGAGTCGAGCCCTTCGGGCAGGGTGGCCCAGACGAAGAAGCCGCCACCAGGTCGTGTCCACGTGACCTCGGGCGGCATCAGCGATTCGAGCGCGTCCAGCAACGCGTCCCGGCGCTCGCGGTAGAGCTCCCTGAAGGATTTGATCTGCTCGTGCCACGGCTGCGTCGCGAGGTACTGGCCCACCGCGAGCTGCGTGAAGGACGAGTGCGAGAGCACGGCCGACTCCATGGCCAGCACGAGCTTGTCGCGGATGGCGTGCGGCGCCAGCGCCCAGCCGACGCGGAAGCCGGGGGCGAGCGTCTTGGAGAACGACCCCAGGTAGACCACGCCGTCGGGGTTGTCGGCCCGCAGGGCGCGCATGGGCTCCCCGTCGAAGCCGAGCAGCCCGTACGGGTTGTCCTCGATGATGAGGATCCCGGCCCGCTGGCAGATGTCGAGCACCTGCTGGCGGCGGGCGATGTTCAGCGTGACGCCGCCCGGGTTGTGGAAGGTCGGGATCGTGTAGAGGAACTTGATGGGCGCGCCCGCCGTCTCCAGGGCGTAGATGGTCTGCGCCAGCGACTCGGGCACGATGCCCTGGTCGTCCATGGCGATATGGACCACTTTGGCCTGATAAGCGGCGAACGTTCCCAGCGCCCCCACGTACGAGGGGCCTTCGGCCAGCACGACGTCGCCCGGGTCGATGAAGATCCGGGTGATCAGGTCGAGGGCCTGCTGCGAACCGACGGTGACGACCACGTCGTTCGCCCCGGCGTGAATCCCCTCCAGCCGCATGACCTCGCAGATCTGCTCACGCAGATGCGGGTCGCCCTGGCCGGAGCCGTACTGCAGCGCGACGGGGCCGCGCCGCGTGACGAGGTCGGAGACGAGCTCGCCGACCATGTCGAGGGGAAGGGCCGTGACGTACGGCATGCCGCCCGCGAGCGAGACCACCTCGGGCCTCGACGCGACGGCGAAGAGAGCTCGGATCTCGGAGGCGACCATCCCGGTAGCTCGCGCGGCGTACCGATCGACGTAGGCGTCGATGCGCGACCCTTGGGTCGCGGGTGTCTGACCGTGATCCAGCTCTTCCGTCACGGCCCACCTCCTAGGTCTCATATGGGACTGAAATACCAGATTACGCCAGACGGACATGTCGCCCGTCGCCGGGCTCGACCGTCGTGGTGTCCGGTGGCGACATCTCTACTGGGCTACGATGCCACCTGTAGACGCGGTTTTCGCGCGCTTTTCCGGGTCAACGATAGGGGCCGTAGTTGTCGCGCCGGCTGGTCAACATAACCCTGGACAATGTTGAAGATCTACCGCGCCGCTGCCGCAGGTGCGTGTTCTGGGAGCTCGACCCCATGAGCGGGG
Organism: Nonomuraea thailandensis; assembly: GCF_024172165.1. Taxonomy (GTDB): domain Bacteria; phylum Actinomycetota; class Actinomycetes; order Streptosporangiales; family Streptosporangiaceae; genus Nonomuraea; species Nonomuraea thailandensis. Next base: position 10,189,640 of record NZ_JAMZEB010000002.1, read on the forward strand.
AACGGGCGGTGGACTCGGGCGACCCGGCGCTGGAGAAGGAGGCCTGGATCTCCGGCACCCTGCTGGAGTGGGGGAGTTGCGGCAAGATCGCCTATGTCGACGGGGTGCCCGCGGGGTTCGTGCTCTACAGCCCGCCGCTCTACACCCCGCGCTCGGTGGCCTTTCCCACCTCTCCGGTGAGCGCCGACGCGGTGTTGTTGATGACGGCGCACATCGTTCCGGAGTTCTCCGGTGGCGGGCTGGGCCGGATGCTGATTCAGGGAGTGGCCAAGGACCTGACACGGCGCGGGGTGAAAGCCATTGAAGCTTTCGGGGATCTCAAGTGGGAAGAGCCTAGTTGCGTCGTTCCAGCGGAATACTTGCTTTCTGTGGGGTTTAAGACCGTTCGTCCGCATTTGCGATTTCCACGGTTGCGACTGGAGTTGAAGACCGCCGTCTCGTGGCGTGAGGACGTCGAGGTGGCTCTCGAACGCCTCCTCGGCTCCATGAGCCCGGAACGGGCACTACGTCCCGTCTGAAGCCACCTCAGCGCCTTATACCCGGACAGGAGAACGCCCCCGCAGTCGCCAGGACCGCGGGGGCGTTCTCATGGGCGTCCTAGATGATGCCCTCGAGCTCGCGCAGCAGCATGGCCTTCGGCTTGGCGCCGATGATCTGCTTCACGACCTCTCCACCCTTGAAGACGTTCATCGTCGGGATCTGGAGCACACCGTACTGGCGCGGCACTTCAGGGTTCTCGTCGATGTTCAGCTTGACGATCTCCAGCTTGTCGCCGTGCTCGTTGGCGATCTCCTGGAGAATGGGCGCGACCTGGCGGCACGGGCCGCACCACTCCGCCCAGAAGTCGACCAGCACGGGCTTGTCGCTCTTGAGGACCTCGGACTCGAAAGTGGCGTCGGTGACAGCCTTCACGGTGCGCTCCTTACTTCTCGTTGTTGGCGAGCCAGCGCTCGGAGTCGAGCGAGGCCGCACAGCCGGTGCCCGCCGCGGTGATGGCCTGGCGGTAGGTGTGGTCGACGACGTCGCCGGCGGCGAACACGCCGTCGATGTTGGTCGCCGTGGAGGGCGAGGCCACCTTGATGTAGCCGTCCTCGTCGAGATCGATCTGGCCCTTGACCAGCTCGGTGCGGGGGTCGTGGCCGATCGCGAGGAACAGCGCGTCGGTCGCCAGCTCGCACTCCTCGCCGGTCTTGACGTTACGCAGCTTGACCGCGTCGACCTTGGTCTCGCCGAGCACGTCGACGACCTCGGAGTCCCAGACGAAGCGGATCTTGTCGTTCGCGAACGCCCGGTCCTGCATGATCTTGCTGGCGCGCAGCTCGTCACGGCGGTGCACCACCGTCACCATGCGCCCGAACCGGGTCAGGAACGTGGCCTCCTCCATCGCGGTGTCGCCACCGCCCACGACCACGATGTCCTTGTTGCGGAAGAAGAACCCGTCACAGGTCGCGCACCAGGACACGCCGTGGCCGGAAAGCCGCTTCTCGTTCTCCAGGCCGAGCTCGCGGTAGCCGGAGCCCATCGCCAGGATGACCGACTTGGCGTAGTAGGTGTCGGTGTGGGTCTTGACGACCTTGGGGTTGGCGTTCAGGTCGACCTCGACGACGTCGTCCGCCACCAGCTCGGCGCCGAAGCGCTCGGCCTGCTTGCGGAGGTTGTCCATGAGGTCGGGGCCCATGATGCCGTCGGGGAACCCGGGGAAGTTCTCCACGTCGGTGGTGTTCATGAGCGCGCCGCCCGCGGTCACGGAGCCTTCGAAGACGAGCGGCTTGAGTTCGGCGCGCGCGGAGTAGACGGCCGCCGTGTAACCGGCAGGGCCGGAACCAATGATGATCACGTTACGGACGTCGCTCAACGCTCCCACGCCTTCCTCGTCTGCTGTGTGCACCGGCGACAACAGATCCTAGGCCGACCTGATTCCCTGCCCTACCCGGCAACGCTGGGAGAAACGAAAGAGCCCGCCGAAGCGGGCTCTCACGTGGGCTTGTTTGCGTACGACCGTTACCAGCGGCCCAGAGCGGGCTTGCGCAGGTTCTTGCAGTTGAACGGGTCGACGACGTCGACGCGGACCTTCTTGGCGGCCCGCTGCTTCCAGGAGGCCATGATGAGCGCTTCCTGACCGTTGTACTGGCCCTGGTCCACCGCGAACACCTTGAGGTGGGCGCGCTTGGACACCACGCTGACGCACTTGGCCACCTTGTCGGCGACGTCCGAGTCACCGGGGATGGCAGGAGCGGGGGCCATGAAGCTCTCCAGCGACATCCGCAGCTCTGGATCGCTGTAGTTGTGGTCGCTGTTGGTCACATAGACGTCCTTGGCCCGCTGTGCGGTCCTGCTCGGCGTCGGCGAGGCCGACTGCACCGGTGGCAGCGCGACCGATGGCCCCGTGCCGGCGCCGCTGTCGCCGCCACTGGCCAGCAGGCTGGTGGAGGCCACGGCCGTGCCGACCACGACGGCAGCCGCCGCGGCCGCGACCGCGGGCATCGCCCAGCGCCGGCGCCGCGTGGTGCGGGTCCTGGCGGGGACGATCGTGCCGTCGTCGGAGACCACGCCGAGGCGTACCGGCTCGGGGATCTCGGGGATGTCGTCGCCGGCGGAGGCCACGGCGCCCAGGCGTACGGGCTCCCGAACCTCGGCCTGCCGCTCCCACGGGGCGTCCCGCATGAGCTCATCCCAGTCCGGTGTTTCCACGAGGCCGACACCCCCGCCGCGCCGGGACTCCGCCTCGGCGGCCAGGGCCTTGTCGATGCGCAGTGCGACACCCATCGGCATGGCCGGTGTGGGGGTCGCGGCCAGCACCTCGCGAACCGCCGCCAGGTCGGCCAGAAGCTCCCCACAGGGGTCGCAGACCGCGAGATGCTCGCGGACCTGGCGCGCCTTGCCGACGTCCAGGAGACCCTCGGCCAACTCGGCGAGGATTTCCAGATCGTAGTGCGTATCACCCGTCACGAAGTTCTGCTCCCTTCGCGGATGAGACGCGATTGAGGTCCGATCGGTTCCGCAGATGCGAAAGAATTGGGGCAAGTTTCGCGCGGCCTCGCGCGCACCGGCTCTTCACGGTGCCGCTGGGCACCTGAAGCACCTGAGCTGCGTCTTCGACCGAATAGCCCATCATGTCCACCAGCACCAGCGCCGCCCGCTGGTCGGCGGGCAGTAGTTTCAGAGCAGCCGAAACCTCCATCGAGACCTCGCGCTCGACGGTCTGGTCGGGCAGCGGCGTCTCGCGCTCCGCTGCCTCGATGAGCTCGTCGTCGGCGACCGGTCTGACGGACTTGCGACGCATCCGGTCGAGGCAGGCGTTGACCACGATCCGATGCAGCCAGGTCGTGACGGCCGCCTCGCCGCGAAACGTGGCGGCCTTGCGATATGCGGAGACGAAGGCGTCCTGCACGGCGTCGGCGGCCTCGTCGGGGTCACCGAGCGTACGCAGTGCGACCGCCCACATGCGATCGCGGTGCCTCTTGACGATTTCACTGAAGGCGTGTGGATCCCCGTTGATGTGCGCGGTCAGCAGCTCGGCGTCTGTGACCGCCGGCCGCTCCGCTGCTGAGGGTGTCTCGGGTGGGGAGTTCACAAGAGAGATTCCTGATTATGCCGATCCGGGAGAATGCACCACTACCTCATAGATGGTGCCATGAAAAGTGCCTGCATCCGTCGGAACACGCGTAAACCAGATCAAAACGTACTGACCGCTGGTCTGCTCCTCGGGAGCGAGGGTGGTCTTGCCTGCGGCGTTCTTCTCCGTCGCCACGGTCTTCAACGAGTCGAGCTCGGGGGAGTCGCCCACCTTGAGCTCGACGGTCGCGCCCGGCGCGTCGGACAGCGTGGCCACCACGTCGCTGATCTGCATGGCCTTGCCGAGGTCGAGCAGCAGGCCCACGCCGTCCTTGAGCCGGCCCAGGTCGGCGCTGGTGTAGGTCTCGGTCTTCCACAGCGTGCCGGGCTTGCCGTCGATGGCCAGCTTCGCGATGTCGCTCTTCTCGTCACCGTCGCCGAGCGGGTCGAAGCCCTTGGCGTTCTTAGGCTTGACGGCGTCGACGGCGACCGTGGCCGACTTGGTCGAGGTGGGGGCGGCGCTGGCCGTCTGGGGAGTGGTCGGGCTGCCCAGGCTGCGGCCGATCGTCCAGGCGCCGACGCCGACGGCGGCGATGACGAGCAGCACCACCAGCGTCATCAGCACGCGGTTGAGCGTGCTGCCCCCGCCGTTCGGCGGGCGATGGTGCATGGGAGGCGGCGGCAGCGGCGCAGCGGGCGCCGTCTTCTGCCGGTGGGCGATGTCCAGGCCCTCGGTGTGGGAGGCCGAGGCGACCGCGGGGGTCGAGGGGTAGGAGATCGGGATCGGCATCGGCCGGGCCACGTCCGCCAGCGAATCGGCGACCTCCGACGGGCTGGCCAGCGCGCCCTGGCCCCTGCGCGACTCCGGCAGGCAGGCCCGCACGGTGATCGTGTCGAGGTAGCCGGGCACGCCCGCGGTGACCTGGCGGGGCGTGCAGAAGTGGCCGTCGATCATGGGAGCGGCGGGCAGGCCGCCCTCTTCCTCGTCGCCGGGCCAGTGACCGGTCAGGCCCGCGTACAGCAGCCGGCCGAGCCCCTCGGCGTCGTCGAGCGCCGGCTGGTCGGTGGTGAGCCCCCACATCGCCGCGTCGACGGCCACGCCGAGCACCTTGACCGTGTTGCCGTTCGTCCACATCAGGTGGGAGGGCCGCAGGCACAGGTGGTAGAGCTGCGCCTCGTGGGCGTGCGCCAGCGCCTCGGCGGCCTCGGCCACCAGCCCGGCCGCCCGCTCCGGCTCCAGCGGCCCGTTGGCCAGCAGGTCGGTCAGCGTCTCGCCGGTGACCCACTCGCTGACGACGTAGGCGCTCTTGTCGTCCTCGGCCGCGTCGAACACCTGGGTCAGGCGCGGGTCCGTCAGCCGGCTCGCGGCGCGGGCGGCCGTGACGACCTCGTGGACCCGGGGGAAGTCGGGGGCGAAGGTGTGCACCGCCACGGGGCGGGCGAGGATCTCGTCGATCGCCTTCCACAGCGTGGCGCCGTCGGACTCGCTGACGCGGTCCTCCAGCCGGAAACGCTCGGCGAGACGGGTGCCGGGTTCGACGGCCGACGTGCTGCTCACTGGCTCACTCCGCTTGGCCGATCGGGCGTGCTCATGGTTCGACTCACCTGCGTGGCCGTAACCCACGAAGGCCCGCTATGCCGGGTGGATCCGCCCACGCCCCTCCTGCTTCCATTCGCGCGTGTCGGGCTCCATGGTAGTGCCGAGTAGATTCCGCCCGCGTTCTTTACCGACCTACCCGTCTCGCGACCATCCCAACGATCGAGTTGACCTCCGGGATGCGCATTCTGTGGGCCACGCCGAGATAGAGCACCATACCGAGTCCGCCGCCGATAGCGAGCACTATGACCGAATTGAGAAAATTGAGCCCGCCGAACACGCCGGTGACGACCCACACCGCCGCCAGCGCCAGCACGGCCGTGGGCAGGCCCGCGAGGTACATCCTGGTGAGCGACATGCCGACGGCCCAGCCGCCCAGCCCGCCCACCCGGCGGCTCGCCAGCCACCAGGCCAGGACCGCGCCCAGCCCGTACGCGATCGCGTACGCCAGCGCCAGCCCCATCACCGCGTACGCGGCCGGCAGCACCAGGTACAGCAGCACCATGAACACCGCGTTGACCGCCGTCGTGCCGGCCCCGATGTACACCGGCGTCCGGGTGTCGCCGAAGCTGTAGAAGACCCGCAGGAGGAGCTGGAAGATCGCGAACGGCACCAGCGCGAGCCCGTACACCTGCAGCACGTTGCCGATGTAGACGGCGTCGGGGATGGTGTTGGCGCCGTGACCGTAGATCGGCACGGTGATCGCGGGCCCGAGCACCATGAGCAGCAGTGACACCGGCACCATCAGCGAGCAGACCAGCCGCACGCTCGACCCGAACTCGGCGCGCACGTCCTCGAACCGGCCCTCGGAGACGGCCCGGCTCATGCGCGGCAGCATCGCGGTGATCACGGAGACGCCGATGACGCCGTACGGGAGCTGGAAAAGCTGGAACGCCAGCGTGTACGGGCTGATGCCGTGCCCGGCCACCACGTTGCCGGCGGAGCTGGCCAGGTTCACCGTCAGCATGAAGCCGAGCTGGGTGACGACGACGTAGCCGATCGTCCAGACGCCCGCCTTGCCCATCTCGCCCAGCCGCGCGTTGCGCAGGTCGAAGCGGGGCACGAAGGCGAACCCGGCCCGCCGCAGCGCCACGATCAGCACCGCCGCCTGGGCGACGATGCCGGCCGTGGTGCCCACACCGAGCAGCGCCAGGTCGAAGGTGGTGACGCGCTCGATGTCGCGGCCCGTGCCGACCACGGCGTAGAGCACGAACACGAGGATGACGACCACGTTGTTGAGCACGGGCGCCCACATGGGGGCGCCGTAGCGGTCGCGGGTGTTGAGGATGGCGCCGGCCACCGCGCCCACGCCGAAGAAGGCGAGCTGCGGCAGGATGAAGCGGGCCAGCATGACCGCGACCTCGAACTTCCTGCTGCCCGCGTCCCAGTCGGTGTAGAGGTCGATCAGCAGCGGCGCCGCCAGCACGGAGAGCACCGCGACCGCGACCAGCGCCACCGTGGCGATCGTCAGCAGCCGCTGCTCGTAGGCCCGGCCGCCGTCCTCGTCGTGCTGCTGGGCGCGCACGATCATCGGCACCACGACGCTGCTCAGCACGCCCAGGAGCAGCAGGTCGAGGATGCTGTACGGGATCGCGTACGCCGCGTTGTAGGCGTCGCCCAGCGCCGCGGTGCCGATCGCGTACGCCAGCACCATCGTCCGCACGAACCCCGTGACCCTGGACACCATGGTGCCCGCCGCCATGATGGCGCTGGCCCGCATCATGCGGCTCATACGGTCTCACTCTCCCGGTTCTTGGCGGCACGCGCGAGCTTGCGCTGGGACCTGCGGCGCAGCAGCCGCGTCACCACGGCGGCGAGCATCACGGTCAGCGCCGCCCCCACGATCACCAGGGCGATCCCCGTGTAGCCGGTCGTGCGGATCGTCAGCCGCTGCGGCTTGCCGTACGGCTGCCCGTCGGCGGTCTTGAGCTGCACGGTCACCGTCGCGTCGCCGCTGGTGTCGGGGGCGGCGTTCATCAGGACCTGCACCGTGCCGCTCTGCCCGCCGCCGATCGGCAGCGGCTCCGGCTGGTCGAAGGTCACGGTCAGCAGCTCGGGGTTGTCGGACTTGACCTCGATGTAGAGCTCGATGGGGACGGTGAGCTCGTTCTTCACGCTGATCGGCACCACGCCGCTGCTGCCCGCCAGCGTGCGCGGCGAGTCGGGGCTGGCCCCGGTGATCCTGATCTCGGCGAGCTGGTCGTCCACGGCCTTGCCGACGGTGTTCGTCACCGAGCGGCCCATCCTCGTGCTGTTGCGCCAGGCGGAGGAGGTCAGCCGCAGCACCGCCGCGTCGAAGCGGGACTGTGTCTTCTGCGTCGTGATCAGCGAGGTGAGCTGCGCCTTCGCCCAGGTGTCGCGGACCGGGTCGAGGTACTTGCGGGTCAGCTCCTCCTTGCGGTCCTGGTCGGTGTAGGCCAGGCCGGCGCGCGGGACGGAGGCCCTGCCCGGCTTGATGGACTCCAGCGTGGCGGGCTGCAGCCACGGCAGCCGGCCCGCGGTCTTGATCAGGGCGGTGACGAGCGCCGGGTTGGGGTTCCAGCGCCGGGAGGGGGCGACGACCAGCGACCTCGGCGTGGTCTGGCCTGGCTGGGCCTGCTCGGCGGCGATCATCGCGGTCTCGGCGATGAAGCGCTGCGTGCTGAGCAGCACGGACGTGCTGGTGGCCGGCTCGAACAGGCGGCTCAGCTCGGCGTCGGCGACCAGCGCGGTGACGGGGCCGTTGACCGAGTCGAGCGTCGAGGCGGCGTCGGGCGTGGTCGTGACGGGCTGCTGCGGCGGCAGGTTGGTGGAGTTGAGCAGCACGGTGTCGACCTCGCTGACCGAGAGCAGGTCGAGCGCGTCGGGGTCGAGCAGGCCGTTGGCCGGCCAGTTGATGTTGGTCTTCGCGTTCTGGTTGAGCAGCGACCTGGCCGTCTGGCCGCCCAGCTCGATGGCCCGCTCGGTCTGCGTGTCGAGCCCGTGGTGCGCCAGCGCCGCCACGTCGGGATCCGCGTACGGGGTCGCGACCACGGGGGAGGCGGCCAGCGCGCTGCGCATGGTCTTCAGCCACTGGTCGGCCTCGGCGCTGGCCGGCTTCTTCTGCTCGCCGTCCTTGGTCTTGACGCTGTATCCCTTGGCCATCCTGCTGACGTCGTCGAGCAGCGCCGGGTCGAACACCCAGGTGACGGTGGTCGGCGCGGCCTGGGCGATGCGGGCCAGGTCGGCCAGGCGGCCCCGGCCGGTCAGCGCCTGGCTCAGCTTGTCGTCCACGAACGCGCCGTCGTCGGTGGAGCGGTGCGGCTGGTCGATGACGGGCAGCGCGATGGCGAGCTTGTTGCGCGGCAGCTTCTGCGGCGTGGCCGGCGCGTACGTCAGGTACGTGCGCTGCGTCGCCTGGGACACGCCGTTGGGCGCGACGTCTACGGCGACCGGGTAGACCCCGAACGACCGGTAGCCGAGCTGCACGGGCGTCGCGGTGAACTCGAACTCCTGCTGCGCCCCGGCGGCCAGCGTCGGGATGTACATCGAGGAGGTCGAGGAGACGAGGGGAGGCACTGCCGCTGGGTCGGCCTCGTACGCGCTCAGCTCGGCGCGATCGGTGAACGGCTGCGAGCGGTAGCGCAGCCGGATGGAGACGTTGTACTGGGGCGAGCCCGTGTCGTTGCGCACCGTGCCGGTGAACTTGATCTCATCGGTCAGGTTCCGCGGCGCCTCAGGAGTGATCGACGAGATCGACACCGCGAAGCCCTGCCGCTGCGCTGTGACCGCGGGTTTCGCGGCAGCAGAGCCCGGCGTCACCGCCACCATGGGGGCGAGCAACGCGGCGGACAGCGCGGCGAGCAGCGCGGCCTTACGGATCACGCGGATGCCCGAGCTGGACTACGACGACGCACGCCCGCAATGGTACGGGCTCAGTGCCGTCGCGCGACCGCCGCGCGCGGTCCTCGCCGGCGTGAGCCGCGCAGGTCGACCATCTTGCCTGGCAGAACGGCCAGCAGGTCGAGCGAGCGCATCGACAGGGCCGTGTGACGTTCGCCCGTGGCGGTGAAGAGCGGCTCGTTGTCGGCCAGCAGCCGGTCGTCGATGAACATCGGCAGCGACTCCGGCAGCAGCAGCGGGCACACCAGCCCGCAGGCGTAGTCGGTGGTGGCGTTGACGACGTGCGCGGACGCGGGGCGTACCTGGCGCGCGCCGAGCAATCCGCCGACGGCTCCGGGCCCGGGCGGCGAGGAGACGGGGGAGGTGACCCCGATGACGACCTCTCGGCCGACCCAGGTCGTGACTTCGAGCACCGTGACCATCAGGCACCGCTCCGGAGCGGCGGAGATCGTCTCGGGCAGCTCCTCCGCGCATGTCATGGGACGCGGAAGGCGTACGATCTCATGATGGACCTGGTGTGCGAGGAGCCAGCGGTGGATCGCGAGGGCGTCCTTCATATAGTCCTCCTTGCCTCAGCCCATGGCCCCGACGGTCCCTTGACCGACGGTAACCCGGACCTGGTGTGGCTCGGGGGATATGTTCCGGAAGCAGAAGGCCGACTCAGTTTGTCCGACTCAACCTTGACCGAAAGCCAGCAGCGGGCCATGAACGACCTGTTCCGCAAGATCGCACCGGTGGCCGACGAGCTCGGCCGCCTGTTCGCCGACCAGGGCCATGAGCTGGCCCTCGTGGGCGGTCCCGTGCGCGACCTCCTGCTCGGCCGCATCGGCAATGACCTCGACCTGACCACCGACGCGCGCCCCGAGCGGGTATTGGAGATCGTCAGGGGCTGGGCCGACTCCGTGTGGACGATCGGCATCGACTTCGGCACGGTCGGCCTGCGCAAGGGGAGCTGGCTGATCGAGATCACCACGTACCGGAGCGAGTCCTACGACCCCAAGTCGCGCAAGCCCGAGGTCATGTACGGCGAGACGCTCGACGCCGACCTGGAGCGGCGCGACTTCGCGGTCAACGCGATGGCGGTCCGCCTGCCGGGCCACGAGTTCGTGGACCCGTACGGCGGCCTGGCCGACCTGAAGGCCCGCCTGCTGCGTACGCCGGGCACGCCCGAGCAGTCCTTCGGCGACGACCCGCTGCGCATGTTGCGGGCCGCCAGGTTCGCCTCGCAGCTCGGGTTCGAGGTCGACGCGAAGGCCGTGGCGGCGATGACCGCGATGGCCGAGCGCATCGAGATCGTCTCGGCCGAGCGCATCCGCGACGAGCTCGACAAGCTGATCTGCGGCGCCAACCCGCGCGAGGGCCTGCGCCTGCTGGTCGAGACCGGCCTGGCCGCCCACGTGCTGCCCGAGCTGCCCAAGCTGCGCCTGGAGATCGACGAGCACCACCGCCACAAGGACGTGTACGAGCACTCGCTCACCGTCCTCGACCAGGCCATCGCGCAGGAGGAGGACGGCAAGCCCGACCGGATCCTGCGCTGGGCGGCGATCCTGCACGACATCGGCAAGCCGAAGACGCGCCGCCACGAGGCGGGCGGGCGGGTCTCCTTCCACCACCACGAGGTGGTCGGCGCGCAGATGACCAAGAAGCGCATGACCGAGCTGAAGTTCCCCAAGGACGTGGTGTCCGACGTCTCCCGGCTGGTCGAGCTGCACCTGCGCTTCCACGGCTACGGCACGGGGGAGTGGACCGACAGCGCGGTGCGCCGTTACGTGCGCGACGGCGGTCACCTGCTGGACCGGCTGCACAAGCTGACCAGGGCCGACTGCACCACCCGCAACAAGCGCAAGGCGGCGGCCCTGTCGCGCACCTACGACCATCTGGAGGAGCGCATCGCCCGGCTCGCCGAGGAGGAGGAGCTGGCCAAGATCCGCCCCGAGCTCGACGGCAACGAGATCCAGCAGGTGCTGGAGGTCGGGCCGGGGCCGGTGGTGGGGCGGGCCTACAAGTTCCTGCTCGAGCTGAGGCTCGACAAGGGCGTGATCGGCAAGGAGGCCGCCACCGCGGCGCTGCTGGAGTGGGCCAGGTCAAACGACCTTGGCGCGTGAGCGCGTGGTGATCGTCCGGTAGGCGAGCGCCGCCAGCGGGTAGCCGAGCGAGATGATCACCACGGCCAGGTACGACTTGCCGTTCGCCGGCAGGATGGCCGCAGAGAGGGCCGCGGCGAGCACGTACATGCCGTTGAAGAGCATGTCGTAGATCGAGAACGCGCGGCCCCGGTAGATGTCCTCGACGTCGCGCTGGACGGTGGTGTCGGCGCAGATCTTGACGCTCTGCCCGGCCAGCCCCAGCACGAAGCCGGCCACCGGCAGCCCCCACTCCTGGAACGGCAGCACCAGCGCCGCCGTCAGCACTCCGGCCGCGACCAGCGCGATCTGCAACCAGCGCTCGATCCCGAACCGCTCGGTCGCGTACGGGGTGACCACCACGGCCAGGGCGGTGCCGATGCCGGCGGCCACCACCACCAGGCTGACGCCGCGCAGCGCCGCGTCGGCGTCGCCGTCGGTGAAGTAGTAGCGGTAGAGGATGATGCCGAGCGCGGTGCACATGCCGAACAGGAACCGGTGCGTGGCCATCGCGCCCATCGTCGCGGCGGCCACCCGGTGCCCCACCAGGTGCCTGGCTCCGTCGGTGAGCCCGGTGACGACGTTGCGCAGGGCCTGGCGGGCCTGCGGCCGGTTGGGGTCGGGCCACGGGCCGAGCAGCTGCCGGTCCATCGTCCGCGCGACCAGCGCGCTCATCGTGAACACCACGCCGGACGTGACCAGCAGCAGCGCCACGCCGGAGTCCGAGCCGCCGAAGATCTCCCGCAGCAGGAACCCCAGGCCCGCGCCGACGAACGTGGCCACCGTCCCCGAGGTGGGCACGACCGCGTTGGCCGAGATCAGGCGCTCCGGCGGCACCACGTGCGGCAGCGAGGCGCCGAGCGCGGCCAGGAAGAACCGGTTGACCCCCAGCACGGCCAGCGCCGCCGCGTAGAACCACGGATCGGGCACGTCGGCGGCGACCAGCCCGGCGGCGAGCAGCAGCAGCGTGCCGCGGATGAAGGGCGCCACCATGAGGATCTGCCGCCGCGACCACCGGTCGATGAAGACGCCGACGAAGGGCCCGAGCACGCTGTACGGCAACAGCAGCACGGCCAGCCCGGCGGCCACTTCGAAGGCGGTGGTCTGGTTCTCCGGGCTGAAGAAGGCGAACCCGGTCACCCCGAACTGGAAGATCCCATCGGAGAACTGGGAGACCAGGCGGGTGCCGAACAGCCTTCTGAAGTCCCGGCCCCGCAGGACCACGCGGAGATCGGCGACGAAAGACACGCCGCCAGCCTAGCCCTGTGCCTCCTGTTTTAGGATGCTGGTGCAGCTGATGCGAACGGGGTTCCGAGCGGTGCGCATGATCTCGTACGCTTCATAGCGTGACCACTGAGGAACACGTTGTGCTGGTAGACCCGGCCGGCCATGCGCTCGGCACCGCGCCCAAGACGTCGGTTCATGGCCGCGAAACCCCTCTCCACCTGGCGTTCTCCAGCTACGTCTTCGATCGGGAAGGCCGCGTGCTGCTCACCAAGAGGGCCGACCACAAGATCACCTGGCCGAGCGTCTGGACCAACAGCTGCTGCGGTCACCCGCTTCCCGGCGAGCCCGTGGACCACGCGGTGCTGCGCCGGCTCTCCTACGAGCTGGGGCTCGCGGCCGAGCGCGCCGACCTCATGCTGCCCGCCTTCTCCTACCGCGCCGAGATGGCCAACGGCATCGTCGAGCACGAGCTCTGCCCCGTCTACCGGGTCACGGTCGACTCGGCCGTCATGCCGAACCCCGACGAGGTGGCGGAGACCCGCTGGATGCCGTGGAAGGAGTTCGCCGAGGGCGCCCAGAACGGGCTGCTGGCGATCTCGCCCTGGTGCCGGGAGCAGGTGCCGCTGCTGGCCGAGCTCGGCTCCGACCCGCTCACCTGGCAGCCGGCCTCGACCGGCGACCTGCCGCCCGCCGCGCGCCCCTGACATGGGCGGGCGCCGTGTCCTGCCCGGACACGGCGCCATGAGCTCAGCGGGTCAGCGCTCGACCTCGCCCCTGATGAACTTCTCGACGTACTCGCGGGCCTCGTCGTCGGAGTACTGCTTCGGCGGCGACTTCATGAAGTACGAGGAAGCGGACAGGATCGGCCCGGCGATGCCCCGGTCGAGCGCGATCTTGGCGGCGCGTACGGCGTCGATGATGATGCCGGCCGAGTTGGGCGAGTCCCACACCTCGAGCTTGTACTCCAGGTTCAGCGGCGTGTCGCCGAACGAGCGCCCCTCCAGCCGCACGTACGCCCACTTGCGGTCGTCGAGCCACGGCACGTGGTCCGACGGCCCGATGTGCACGTCGGCCTTGCCCATCTCGTGCGGGATCTGCGAGGTGACCGCCTGCGTCTTGGAGATCTTCTTCGACTGGAGCCGCTTGCGCTCCAGCATGTTCATGAAGTCCATGTTGCCGCCGAAGTTGAGCTGGTACGTGCGCAGCAGCTCCACCCCGCGGTCCTCGAACAGCTTGGCCATCACCCGGTGCGTGATGGTGGCGCCGACCTGCGACTTGATGTCGTCGCCGACGATCGGCACGCCGGCCTCGGTGAACTTCTCGGCCCACTCCGGGTCGGAGGCGATGAAGACCGGCAGCGCGTTGACGAACGCCACCTTGGCGTCGATCGCGCACTGCGCGTAGAAGCGGTCGGCCTCCTCCGAGCCCACCGGCAGGTACGACACGAGGACGTCGACCTGGTTGTCACGCAGCACCTGGACCACATCGACGGGCGCCTCGTCGGACTCCTCGATGATCTCGCTGTAGAACTCGCCAAGGCCGTCGAAGGTGTGGCCGCGCTGGACCGTCACCCCCGTGGGCGGGACGTCGCAGATCTTGATCGTGTTGTTCTCGCTGGCGACGATCGCCTCGGACAGGTCGCGGCCGACCTTCTTGGCGTCCACGTCGAACGCGGCGACGAACTCGACGTCGCCGACGTGGTAGTCGCCGAACTTCACGTGCATCAGGCCAGGGACCCGTGTGTCCGGGTCTGCGTCCTTGTAGTAGTGAACGCCCTGGACCAGCGACGACGCGCAGTTGCCGACACCGACAATGGCCACGCGAACCGAACCCATCGCACTCGCTCCCTTACTCATCAGTTGACGTGGTATCTCTCTCGGGCCTCTCCTCTGACGAGGCCCGACGCTCCGTTGCGATCAGCTCGTTCAGCCAGCGCACCTCGCGTTCGACGGACTCGAGCCCGTGGCGTTGCAGCTCGAGCGTGTAACTGTCGAGGCGCTCCCTGGTGCGCGCCAGCGCAGTGCGCACCGCGTCGAGGCGCTCCTCGAGCCGGCTACGGCGGCCTTCGAGAATGCGCAGCCGCACTTCGGCCTCCGTGTGGCGGAAGAAGGCGAAGTGCACGCCGAAGCTCTCGTCCTCCCATGCGGATGGACCGGCCTGCGTGAGCATGTCCTGAAGGCGTTCCTTGCCCTCGGCGGTCAGCTTGTAGACGATCTTCGACCTGCCGCCGACGATCGCGTTCGGAGCGGGCTGCTCCTCGGCGATGAGGCCCTGAGCCAGAAGTGATCGCAGACAGGGGTACAGCGACCCGTAGGAGAACGCACGGAACATCCCCAGCAGGGCGTTGAGCCGTTTGCGCAGCTCGTAGCCGTGTAGCGGCGTCTCGTGCAGCGACCCGAGCACGGCCAGCTCCAAGACCCTGCCCTGTCCGCTGGCCACTGGAACCGCCCCCTCTCGCGTCGATGTATCGAGCCGATACATCCCCAAGATACGTCGGTCCGCTATATGCCCGCAATCTATGAATCTGCCAAGGCGTTGGGATGAACCCGTAAAACGCCGTAGTCTGGCGCTCATGTGGTCACAGAGAAGGGTGGTGGATTACGGCCTCGCGAAGCGGGCGGTCGTCCGCTCCCTGCGCTCGGGGTACGCCTCGCGCCGCGACGTCTGTGACGCACAGCCCTACCTCCTTCGCGCGGCGCGCCACTTCGGCGAGCCGACCGAACGCCCCTGCCCGGTGTGCGAAAAGGAGAACGTCACCAACGTGACCTATGTCTACGGGGAATCTCTCGGCAGGCATGCCGGTCAGGCAAAGGTCACATCAGAACTCGTCGCCATGGCTCATGATTACGATGAGTTCCGGGTGTACGTTGTCGAGGTCTGCCAAGGTTGTTCCTGGAATCACCTGACGGTTTCGTACGTCCTCGGGAACGGACCGCCTGACCTCGCCGGACAAGCGTGATGACCGAGGGCGGCGAGGAGCCCACGCCCGACCGCCGTTTATGTTTCCGACGACGTTGTGAGGACGTGTGAGTAACAGCATGAATGAGGGGCCGGCCCGCCCGGGGAGGCGCCGTCGATCCAGCTCATCCCGTTCTGTGCCCCAGAGTTCTCCTCCCCAAACCGGCGAGCCGGGGTGGGGCGCGGCCCAGCCGCCCCGTCGTCCTGAAGCGGCCTACGAGCAGACGGGCGCGATGGCCGCGCAGCCGTACGACGACCCGGCCGCCAGACGCGCCCAGCCGCGTGCGGGGCGTGCCGAGCAGCCGCGCGGGAGCCATCCCGAGCAGCCGCCGCAGCATGGAGGCCACCCCGAGCAGCAGCCGCCGCGCTCCCGCAGCCGCCAGGATACGCGCACGCTGGGTAACCAGGAGACGATCATCAGTGACGCGCCGCGCCGTTCGCGCCGGCGCGGCTCGGGCGAGCCGCCCGAGCCCCCGGGGCCGCCGACGAAGAAGGACGGCGGCGGCCGGGGCGGCTGGCGCAGGTTCGTGCCGAGCTGGAAGATCGTCGTGGCCGGCACCGTGGTGCTCGCGGCGGGCCTGTTCGGCATGATCATGGTCGCGTACGCCAACACCCCGGTCCCCACCTCCGCGCAGAGCGAGGCGACGGCCCAGCAGAGCACCATCTACTACCGCGACGGCAAGAACGAGATCGCCAGGCTCGGCTACAAGCGCGAGATCGTCCCCTTCGCCAAGATGGACGAGGACGTCAGGAACGCCGCCGTCGCGATCGAGAACAAGACGTTCTGGGAGGACTCCGGGATCTCCGTCTCCGGCATGGTCCGCTCGGTCTACAACACCGTCACGGGCCAGCAGCTCCAGGGCGCCTCGACGATCACCCAGCAGATGGCCCGCGGTTACTACGACGGCCTCAGCCAGGAGGTCTCGATCCAGCGCAAGGTCAAGGAGATCTTCGTCGCGGTCAAGCTCGAC
The DNA here is from genome assembly GCF_024172165.1 of Nonomuraea thailandensis. Lineage (GTDB taxonomy): Bacteria > Actinomycetota > Actinomycetes > Streptosporangiales > Streptosporangiaceae > Nonomuraea > Nonomuraea thailandensis. The sequence goes on from NZ_JAMZEB010000002.1 coordinate 10,205,932, forward strand.
GAGAGCATGTCCAAGGAGGACATCCTCGAGACCTACCTCAACACCATCAACTTCGGCCGCGCGTACGGCGTCGAGGCCGCCGCGAAGGCGTACTTCCCCGGCAAGAACATCACCGCCGCGAAGCTGACCCCCGAGCAGGGCGCCTACCTGGCCGCGCGCATCCAGCAGCCCAACTGGGACCACGACTCCTCGGCGCTGCAGTGGCGCTTCAAGGAAGTCATCAAGAACATGGCCGAGCTGTGGCCCGACAAGTACGGCAACCTCCCGCAGACCGCCAAGTTCCCCAAGACGCGCGCCTCCGCCGGCAACGACGACCTGGGCGGGCTCAACGGCTACATGGTCAAGCAGGTGCTGGCCGAGCTGGAGACCCGCGGCCTGACCGAGGAAGAGATCAAGAGCGGCGGCTACCACATCGTCTCGACCTTCGACAGAAGGCTCATGAAGGCCGCGCAGACGGCCGTGAAGAGCACGATGCAGGCCTACAACCTGGGCACGGAGTTCCACGGCGGCCTGGCCGCGGTGAACCCGAAGAACGGGCGCGTGCTCGCCTTCTACGGCGGCGACGACTATCTCACCGACCCGTGGAACGAGCCCTTCCAGTCCACCAAGCAGGCCGCGTCGGCGTTCAAGCCGTACGTGCTCGCGGCCTGGTTGCAGGCCGGCTACTCGCTCAAGAGCTACGTGCCGGGCAACCAGACGGTGCCCAAGGAGCTGCCCGGGCAGCAGGAGGGCGGCATCAGGAACAGCCACAACGTCGGCGTGTCCGTCGACGTGGTCAAGGCCACCGCGGCGTCGGTCAACACCGCGTACGTGTCCATGGCGTTCAAGCTGCCGGGCCAGCTCGATGACGTCAAGAACCTCGTCGAGGCGGCCGGCTTCAACGAGAAGCGCATGGAAGACGACGTGAACGAGCACCACTTCCAGTTCGCGATCGGCAGTGCGCTGGTGACCCCGGTCGAGCAGGCCGCGGGCTACTCGATCTTCGCCAACGGCGGCAAGTACACCAAGTACCACGTCGTCCAGGAGGTCAGGCAGAACAACAAGGTCGCCTACCCGGAGCAGGCCGTCGCCAAGGAGGTCATCAACCCGGGTGTGGCCGCCGACGCCACGATCGCCATGCAGGCGGTGCTCCAGCCGGGCGGCACCGCGGCGGGCAAGGGCCTGGGCAACAGGCCGGCCGCAGGCAAGACCGGCACGAACAACGACGAGAAGGAAGCCTGGTTCGTCGGGTACACGCCGCAGATCTCCACCGCGGTCGGGTTCTACCGTGAGCAGTGCGTGACCAAGACCGGCAAGGTCGTCGCGCCGCAGCACTCCAACTGCCCGATCTTCCGCAAGGGCAGCAAGAAGTACAACAACGACAATCCCTACACCAGGGTCAAGGAAGTCTCGCTCGGCTTCGAGGGCGCGGGCCCGCCCACCATCGCCTGGCAGAAGTTCATGCAGATGGCTCACGAGAACCTGCCGGTCGAGCAGTTCCCGGACCGGGCCGAGGTCGGCGTCCCCGAGAACATCGTGCCGAGCCCGACGCCCACGCCGACGCCCACGCAGGAGGACGAGAACCCGTTCGGCCCGGACAACCCCTTCGACGACGGCTCGGACGACTGCATCATCGGCTGCGACGGCAACGACGCCACCGTTCCCGACGATGACGTGAGCGTGGACGACGGCGGCACCGACGACGAGTTCTCCGAGACCAACCCCAACGACGTGGGCCTGGCGGGTCAGGGATCCGCGCCGGAGCCCAGAGCCAGCGGGGCACAACCGAAGACCACCAGGCCAGAGGACCAGTGACGAGCACTGAGGCACGCGCCCCCTGGGTGGCGCGTGCCGTGCCGTACCTGCCCCTGGGGCTGATCGCGGCCCTGGGGGCGACCCTCGCGTACGTGGTGCGGCTGCCATGCCGCACCGGCGGGTGGAACGACCAGGTCTCCACCTACACGAACTTCTGCTACACCGACATCTACCCCCTGTACTTCGACAGGGCGCTGGCCACCCAGGACCCGTACTTCGCCCAGGTGCCGTTCGACAAGCAGGTCGAGTACCCGGTGGTGCTGGGCGAGGTCATGCAGGTGATCAGCTGGATCGCCCGCGCGCTGGAGCCCGACGCCGTCGCGCAGGCGGTGCGCTTCTACGACCTGACCGTGATCCTGCTCGGCCTCAGCCTCGTGGCCGGCGTGCTGCTGATGGCGGCGGTGGCGGGGCCGACGCGGCGCTGGGACCCGCTCTGGTACGCCATCTCGCCGGCCGTGGTGCTGGCCGCCTACATCAACTGGGACCTGGTGGCCGGCGCGCTGTCCATGGGCATGCTGCTGGCCTGGAAGCGGCAGCGCCAGGTGGCGGCCGGGGTGCTGCTGGGGCTGGCGATCGCGACCAAGTTCTACCCGCTGATGTTCCTGGGCGCGCTGTTCCTGCTGACGTGGCGTACCGGGCGATGGCGGCCGTTCCTGGTCACGGTGGGCTCGGCGGCGGGCGCGTGGCTCGTGGTGAACGTGCCGTTCATGGTCTTCGCCTGGGAGGGGTGGCGCAGGTTCTACGTCTTCTCCCAGGAGCGCGGGGTCGACTGGGGCTCGCCGTGGCTGTTCTTCCAGAACAAGGGCTGGCCCGTGCTGGGCGAGGCCGACGTGAGCACGCTCGGCATGGTGTCGCTGGCGGCCATGTGCCTGGGCATCGCCGTGCTGACGCTGGCCGCGCCGCGCCGGCCCCGGCTGGCGCAGATCTGCTTCCTGGCGCTGGCCGCGTTCATGATGACGAACAAGGTGTGGTCGCCGCAGTTCGTGTTGTGGCTCGTGCCGTTCGCGGTGCTGGCCAGGCCGAACTGGAAGCCGCTGGTGCTGTGGCAGCTCGCCGAGGTCTGGTACTTCGTCGCGATCTGGCTCTACCTGCTCGCCCAGCCGCCGCTCAGCCGCGACGACCTCGGCATCGGTGACGACACCTACTTCACCGCCGTGTGGGGCCGGATCATCACGATCGGCATCATGATGGCGTTCGTCGTGCGTGACGTCCTGCGGCCCGACAAGGACGTGGTCCGGCAGGCCGACCTCGACGATCAGGCAGGCGGCGTGTTCGACGACGCGCCCGACCGGTTCACCCTGCAGTCCGCCTTCAGATGATCACTCGCTCGGCCGGCCGGGACGCGCTGCTGCTGTGGTTCGGCTCGCGGGCCGGGCTGCTCGTGGCGACGCTGCTCGGCGTGACGCTGGGCGAGTACCTCGACCGGTGGCGCAAGTGGGACGCCACGCTGTTCATCACGATCGCCCGGTACGGCTACGACGGCGAGCCGGGCAGGCCGCCGGACGACGGGCTGCCCGCCTTCTTCCCCGGGCTGCCGGCGGTGCTGCGGCTGGTGCACCTCGTGGTGCCCGACTGGGCGGCGGCCGGGCTGCTGGTCTCGCTGGTCGCCGGGGCGGTCGCGATGCTGGCTCTGGCCAGGCTGGCCGAGGTCGAGGGCGCGTACGGGTGGATGGCGGTGCTGGCGCTGCTGCTCTTCCCGATGGCGGTGTTCCTGGCCGCGGGTTACAGCGAGTCGCTCTTCCTGGCCTTCGCGATCCCGGCGTGGCTGGCCGCCCGCCAGGGCAACTGGCCGTCGGCGGCGCTGCTGGCGGCGGGCGCCTCGTGCGTGCGGATCACGGGATTGTTCCTCGCGCTCGCGCTCGTGGTGGAGTTCGTGATGCGCAGGGAGTCGCCGCGGCGGGCCTGGTGGCTCGCCGTGCCGCCGGTGCCGCTGGTGGCGTACTCGTACTACCAGTACGGCAGGACCGGCGACTGGCTGGCCTGGAAGCACGCGCAGGAGGCCGGCTGGGGGCGCGACTTCGCCTGGCCGTGGCAGGCGTGGGCGACGACCTGGCGCTCGGCCATGGGCTCGGGCGACTTCGCGGTGGCCTTCCGGATGGAGCTCGCCGGGGTCGTGGTGGCCGTCGCCGGGCTGGTGTGGCTGCTCGTGCTGCGCCGCTGGAGCGAGGCCGTCTACACGGGCACGCAGGCGGCGGCGCTGATGACGTCGGCGTACTACCTGTCGATCCCGCGCTCGCTGCTGCTGTGGTTCCCGCTGTGGGTGCTGGTCGCCCGGCTCGCGACCAGGAGGGCGTGGGTGCTGGTGCTGTACGGGCTGATCTCAGGGCCGTTGATGCTGGTCAACACGGGCCGGTTCCTGAGCGGCGCCTGGGCAGGCTGACGCCTTACCCACTTTCCCGTCTCGGTAATCCAGGGAAGTTATCCACAGCCTGTGTGTATTCGCTAGAGGTTCTTCCTCAGGAACGCGATGTCCTCCGCCTGGCCCTCACCGGGCGTCTCGACGACGATCGGCGCGCCGGCCGCCCGGCAGACCGCCAGGATCAGCTCGGGGTCGATCTTGCCCCTGCCCAGGTTGGCGTGCCGGTCGGCGCCGGAGTCGAAGTCGTCGCGCGAGTCGTTGCAGTGGATTAGGTCGATGCGGCCGGTGATGGCCTTGACCCGGTCGACCAGGTCGACCAGCTCCTCGCCGCCGGCGTGGGCGTGGCAGGTGTCGAGGCAGAAGCCCACGTCGAACCCGTCGAGCGCCTCCCACAGCCGGCTGATGCGCTCCAGCTTGCGCGCCATCGCGTTGCCGCCGCCCGCGGTGTTCTCGATCAGCACGGGGATGGGGCACTCCATGCGCTCGAACACCTTGCGCCAGTTGTCGAACCCGGTCTGCGGGTCGTCGCTCTTGTTGACGTGACCGCCGTGCACGATCAGGCCCTTGGCGCCGAGGCTCGCGGCCGCCTTCAGGTGCTGCTCCAGCAGCTTGCGGCTGGGGATCCTGATGCGGTTGTTGGTCGTCGCCACGTTGATCAGATAGGGGGCGTGGATGTAGACGTCCACACCCTCGACCGGCTTGGCCGGCAGCACGGGCTTGTCGTAGCCCTGCGGGTCGCCGAGGAAGAACTGCACCACCTCGGCCCCGACCTCCGCGGCGTGGGCGGCGGGGTCGTCCTGATCGACATGAGCTCCGATTAGCACCATGTCGCCGAGGATATCCGGAGCGACGAGCCCGGGGCGGAGAGGGCAGCTCGCGTGACCAGCGGAGCCCCGTGCGAGTGCGACCATCAGACGCGTTTGGCAGCAGCAGCTCAGGGCAGTCGCCGGGGCACCCCCTACCCCTGAGGAGTGCACATATGAGCCGCTGGCGCTTACGAGCGCTGATCGTCCTCGTTTACGTCATCATCGGCATCTACGTCGCCTGGGTGTACGACTACATCACGCCGGGGCTGCTCCGGGATCTCGCGGAGGCGTTGCTCGCGGTCTTCCTCTGGTTCCTGGTCCTGCTCGGCATAGACCTGCACATCGGGTGAGTCACATAGACAAACGGCCCCGGCGGGAACCGGGGCCGTTGCTCATGAGTGGGGGAGGAATCCGCCGTGGGCGATGCCGAGCGCGGCGCCCACGAACGATCCCACGAGTCCGACGATGTTGAGCGAGCGTTGCGGCGTCGTGGCGGAGACGTACTGCGAGTAGAGACCCATGCCGAAGCCCAGCGTGCCGAACCAGGACGAGATCGCGTGCGCCGAGGTCCAGAACGTCGAGACGAAGGCGACCACGCCGCACACGAGCGTGGCGACGGCCAGGATGTTCTCGACCGGGTGCGGACGTCCGTCCGGGTTGAGCGTGAGCCTGAACCGCTCGCTTTCGGCGGGCTGAAGCACATGTGGCACGGCCACCACCCCCTTGGTTTCCTACAGGCCTTCCCACCTACCGGCGGCTGGTAACCTTGGCACGCTGCGTTGTGATGGGTGACCCATCGCCCCGGGTGCCGAAATGGGGCCGCCCGGGCCAAGACGTCAGCGTCCTCCTGTCACGGCAGAGTGTCGTGACCGCAAGAGTCCAGAGGAGGTAGGAGTCCCGCATGCGTCGTTACGAAGTAATGGTCATTCTGGACCCTTCGCTCGATGAGCGCACCGTCGCGCCGTCCCTCGACCAGTTCCTCACCGTGGTCCGCAACGACGGCGGCACCGTGGAGAAGGTCGACGTCTGGGGCCGTCGCCGTCTCGCCTACGACATCGACAAGAAGTCCGAAGGCATCTACGCCGTCATCGACCTGTCCGCGGAGCCCGCGACGGTCAAGGAGCTCGACCGGCAGATGAACCTCAACGAGGGCATTCTGCGCACCAAGGTCCTGCGTCCGGACGTGCACTAACCTCCGGCTTTTGTCGGAGGAGCCCCGTACTCTGAGCCGTAATCCAAGCGAAGGCGTGCAGGAAGGCGAGCGCTAGCCATGGCAGCAGGCGACACCGTAATCACCATCGTCGGCAACCTGGTCGACGACCCGGAGCTGCGCTTCACCCCGACGGGGCAAGCGGTGGCTCGATTCCGCATCGCGTCCACTCCGCGGTTCATGGATCGACAGACCAACGAGTGGAAAGACGGCGAGAGCCTCTTCCTGACCTGCAACGTCTGGCGGCAGGCGGCGGAGAACGCCGCCGAGAGCCTCCAGCGCGGCATGCGGGTCATCGTGCAGGGGCGGCTCAAGCAGCGGTCTTACGAGACCAAGGAAGGCGAGAAGCGCACGGTCTACGAGGTCGAGGTCGACGAGGTCGGCCCGTCCCTGCGTAACGCCACCGCCAAGGTCAACCGCACCTCCCGTCAGGGTGGCGGCGGTGGCGGCTTCGGCGGCGGCCCGTCCGACGACCCGTGGGCCTCCGCCACGCCCGCCCCGCCTCAGGGCGGCGGCTTCCAGGGCGGTGGCGGCGGCGGTTACGGCGGTGGCGGCGGCCAGCAGGGCGGCGGCTTCGGCGGCGGCGGCAGCGACTTCAGCGACGAACCGCCTTTCTAAACCCAGTCCGAAAAGCCCGAGTCCATTCCCGCCCTGAAGGCGGGGCTCTGAAAGGAGCACCACGATGGCAAAGCCGGCACTGCGCAAGCCCAAGAAGAAGGTTTGCCTGTTCTGCCACGACAAGATCTCCTACGTCGACTACAAGGACACGGCCCTGCTGCGGAAGTTCATCTCCGACCGCGGCAAGATCCGTGCGCGCCGGGTGACGGGCAACTGCACCCAGCACCAGCGCGACGTGGCGACCGCGATCAAGAACGCCCGTGAGGTGGCTCTGCTGCCTTACACGAGCACCGCGCGCTAAGGAGGCCTGTCGATATGAAGCTCATCCTCACCAACGAGGTCTCCGGCCTCGGCACCCCTGGCGACATCGTCGAGGTCAAGGACGGCTACGGCCGTAACTACCTCATCCCGCGCGGCTACGCCATGCGCTGGACTCGGGGTGCCGAGAAGCAGATCGAGACCATCCGCAAGGCTCGCGACGCCCGCGAGATCCGCGACCTCGGCACCGCCAAGGAGGTCGCCGGCCAGCTCGGCGCGCTGCGCGTCCGGCTGACCACCCGCGCGGGCGAGTCGGGCCGGCTGTTCGGCTCGATCACCACGGGCGACATCGCCGACGCCGTCAAGGCCGCCGGCGGGCCGGTGCTCGACCGCCGCCGCATCGAGATCGTCAACGCGATCAAGAGCGTCGGCTCCCACCGCGTCACCGTCAAGCTCCACCCCGAGGTCTCCGCATCCATCGATGTCGAGGTCGTCGCCGGCTGAGCCGGCTGAACGAAGGGTCTCTCCGTTGGGAGAGGCCCTTTTTTCTTTACGGCGGAGCCACGGCTCCCCACCCGCCGTACTCCGGCTGACGCCCTCCAGGAAACGGCCTCCGACCCTTCACCGGCCGATCACCGTCACGCGAGCCCGAAGCAGGCCGATCGCCATGGTGAGGGACACCCTGGGACGGGATTCCCTATACGGGCGGCGTAGAATGCCCTTCGTTCTTTAGCGCGTTCCCCCTGGAGGCAAGGCCATGGCCGTTCGCCCTTTGCTGTTGCTTGCCGTGGCCGTGGCCGTCGTCGGTTGCGCGCCTGTGGACGAAACGGCCACCACGGCCGCCCCCACGACGTCCACCGCCTGCACCAAGGAGCAGTTGTCGCTGCTCACCCCGGGCAAGCTGACCATCGGCACCGACAAGCCCGCCTTCGAGCCGTGGTTCAAGGACGACGACCCGGGCAACGGGCAGGGGTTCGAGAGCGCGGTGGCGTTCGCCGTGGCGGGGGAGCTGGGGTTCGACCGCAGCGAGGTGCAGTGGAGCACCGTGAAGTTCGATGCCGCGTTCGCGCCCGGCGACAAGGAGTTCGACTTCGACATCAACCAGGTCTCGATCACGCCCGAGCGGGCGGAGGCGGTCGACTTCAGCAAGGGCTACTACACGGTCAAGCAGGCCGTCGTCGTCTCCGAGAAGGGCAAGTTCGCCGGGGCCAAGAGCCTGGCGGAGCTGAAGGACGCCAAGATCGGCGTGCAGGTCGGCACGACCTCGTTCAACGCGGTCAGGGACGTCATCAAGCCCGCCGACGACCCCGACGTCTTCAACGACCAGATCGACGTCGTGACCGCGTTGAAGAACGACCAGGTGGACGCGGTGGTCGTGGACCTGCCGACGGCGTTCTATGTGACGGCCGCCCAGGTGGAGAACTCCAAGATCGTGGGCCAGTTCAGCTCGACGGGCGGCACGCCCGAGGAGTTCGGGCTGGTGATGGAGAAGGGCAGCGCGCTCAAGCCGTGCGTGGACAAGGCCGTGGACGCGCTGAAGACGAAGGGTGAGCTGGCCAAGATCGAGCAGCAGTGGCTCGGCTCCGCGGCGGGCGCCCCCGAGCTGCGATGAGCGAATGGGTCAAGTCGGAGCGGCAGGTCGAGCGGGAGCGGGTCCGCAGATCGCGCGCCCGCCGCTCGGCCTCGATCGCGACGGCCTCGACGATCGTCTTCATCGTGCTGGTGGTCTGGGGGATCACCAGCTCGCCGGGCTGGCCGCGGGTGCGGGAGACGTTCTTCGACGGTGAGCAGTTCGTCGCGGCGCTGCCGGACGTGCTGGAAGGCTTCCTGCTCAACGTCAGGATCTTCCTGATCTCAGAGGTGCTGATCCTCGTCATCGGCCTGCTGGTCGCGCTGGCCAGGGGGATCAGGACGCCGGCGTTCTTCCCCGTCAGAGCCCTGGCCACGCTCTACACCGACGTCTTCCGCGGCGTGCCGACGATCCTGGTGATCTACCTGATCGGGTTCGGGCTGCCGGCGCTGAAGTTGCAGGGCATCCCGACCGACAAGGCGACGCTGGGCATCATCGCGCTGACGCTCTCGTACGGGGCGTACGTGGCCGAGGTGTTCCGCGCGGGCATCGAGTCGGTGCATCCCAGCCAGGTGGCGGCGGCCCGCTCGCTCGGCCTGAGCCACTTCAAGACCATGCGCTTCGTGGTGGTGCCGCAGGCCACGCGCAGGGTCGTGCCACCGCTGCTGAACGACTTCGTCTCGTTGCAGAAGGACACGGCGCTGGTGGCCACGATCGGGCCGCTGGAGGCGCTCAGGCAGGCGCAGATGCACACCTTCAACACCTTCGACTACACCCCCTACCTGGCCGCCGCACTGATCTTCATCCTGCTCACCATCCCCATGGCCAGGCTCACCGACCACCTGGCGGCCCGTACGCGCAGGAGGCGCGGAGCATGAGCGTCCTGACCATCGAGGGGGTGTGGAAGAACTTCCACGGCCACAGCGTGCTGCGCGGCATCGACCTGGAGGTCGAGTCGCACGAGGTCGTGAGCCTGATCGGGGCCTCTGGCTCGGGGAAGTCCACGCTGCTGCGCTGCGTCAACCTGCTGGAGACGGTGGACGACGGCGCCATCTACCTCGACGGCGAGGAGATCACCGACCCGCGGGTGAACATCGACCAGGTGCGCAGGCGGCTCGGCATCGTCTTCCAGTCGTTCAACCTGTTCCCGCACATGACCGTGCTGGACAACATCACACTGGCCCCCAGGCAGGTGCACGGGGTGGCCCGGGCGCAGGCGGAGGAGCAGGCCCACGGGCTGCTGGCCAGGTTCGGCCTGGCGGAGAAGGCGAAGGCCTACCCCGACCAGCTCTCCGGCGGGCAGCAGCAGCGGGTGGCGATCATCCGGGCGCTGGCCACGCAGCCCAGGCTGATGCTGCTCGACGAGGTGACCTCGGCGCTCGACCCCGAGCTCGTGCTGGAGGTGCTGGGGATCATCAGGGAGCTCAAGGAGTCGGGCATGACGATGATCCTGACGACCCACGAGATGGGCTTCTGCCGCGACATCTCGGACCTGGTGTGCTTCCTCGACGGCGGGGTGCTCGTGGAGAAGGGGCCGCCGGAGCAGATCTTCACCTCGCCCGAGCAGCCGCGTACCCAGGAGTTCCTGCGCAGCGTGCTGGAGTCGGGGCGGTTCTAGCGGCGGTGGCGGCCGTGGGGGTGTCTCGGAGGAGGGGTGCTCGGGCGCGCCAGGAGGCTGTGGCGGCGGCCGTACACGAGGTAGACCAGCAGGCCGAAGACCATCCACAGGGCGAACCAGGCCCAGGTCAGCACCCGCAGGTTCACCATCAGCCAGAGCGTGGCCACCAGCGACAGCGCGGGCAGCAGCGGCGAGAGCGGCACCCGGAAGCCCCGCTCCAGGTCCGGCATGCGCCGCCGCATCACGATCACCCCGGCCGCCACGAACGCGAACGCGAACAGCGTCCCGATCACCACGAGCTGCTGCATCGTCAGCACCGGCACGAACTCGGCCAGCACGATCGCCACCAGCCCGATCACCAGCGTCACCCGCGTGGGCGTGTGGTAGCGGCGGCTCACCGTGGCCAGCCCGCGGGGGATGAGCCCGTCGCGGGCCATCGAGAACAGCACCCGTGTCTGCCCCACGATCAGCACCAGGATCACCGTGGTCAGCCCCAGCACCGCGCCCACGTCGATGACGTGCACCATCCAGTCCACGACGACCGCCCGGAACGCGCCCGCCAGCGGCGACTCCTCGGAGATCTCCGTGTACGGCGCCATGCCGATCATCACCAGCGCCACCGCGAGGTAGATGACGGTGGCGACCACCAGGCTGCGGATCATGCCCTTCGGCACGGCCCTGGGCGCGTTCACGGTCTCCTCGGCCGAGGTGGCCACGATGTCGAACCCGATGTACGCGAACGCGATCGCCGAGGCCGCCGCGAAGATCCCGAACCAGCCGAACGCCTGGCCCTCCCCGATGAAGACGCCCAGCACGGTCGCCGGAGCCGTGTCCAGCGGCTGCGGCGGCACGTAGAAGTCGCCGAAGTTGGCCACGTCGACGTGCGCGACGCCCACGACGATGACCGCGCCGATGGCCAGCAGCTTGGCCGACACCATGATCCACAACGCCCGCAGCCCGACCCGCGCGCCCAGCGCCACGATGCCCGTGAGCAGCACCAGGATCAGCAGGACGAGACCGTCCTGGACGAGGTCCGCGGCCGGCACGCGGATCCCGAAGTGCGAGATCGCCCCCACCGTGATCGCGGCCCACGCCCTGGCCACCACCGCGGCGGCGAACTGCAGCTCCAGGATCAGCGCCCAGCCGATGATCCACGCCCACACCTCGCCGAAGATGACGTAGGTGAAGGTGTACGCGCTGCCGGAGGTCGGCATCGTGGACGACAGCTCGGCGTAGCACAGGCAGGCCAGCAGGCACGCGATACCCGCGATCATGAACGAGAGGATCACTCCGGGACCGGCCGTGGTGGCCGCCTGCTCCCCGGCGATGCTGAAGATGCCCGCGCCGATCATCACGCCGAGCCCGAGCACGACCAGGTCGGCCGGGCGGTAGACCTCGGCCAGGCTGTGCCGGGCGCCGGTACGCAGGCCGGTCGCCTCGGAAGGCGGCAGTCGTCGCAGAATCGTGGACAAGGAACACCCCGCTCAGGGAACTCGCCCACCATGTCTCACTACGTGGACAACAACAAGCACGAATCCATCACGTGCCGGTCACCAGCCAGGCGGTTCCGTTGGCGCGGCGGACCAGCGTGACGAGGCGGGCCGCCATCCACACGCCCAGCGCGCACCAGAGCGCCACCACGCCCAGCCCGGCGGCGAGCAGGGCGGCCGGCAGGTAGGCGAGCGTCGTCCACACCCCGGCCCAGGCGAGATACCGCTGGTCGCCCGCCCCGATCAGCACGCCGTCCAGCACGAACACCACCCCGCACAGCGGCTGCAGCAGCGCCACCGGCCACAGCAGGTCGAGCAGCAGCCCGGCGACCCGCGGGTCGGCGTCGAAGAGCCCCGGCAGCAGCGGCCTGGCCGCCAGCACGAGCAACCCGAGCACGATCCCCGACCAGACGCCCCACTGCACCATCCGCCGCGTGGCGGCCCGGGTGGTGCCGACGTCGCCGGCGCCGAGCGAGCGCCCGGTGATGGCCTGCCCGGCGATGGCGATCGCGTCCAGGGCCAGGGCGAGCAGCGTCCACACCTGCGTGGCCAGCGCGTACGCGGCCAGTTCCGCCTCGCCCATCCGGGTGGCGATGACGGTGGCGGCCAGGATCACGATGCGCAGGCAGAGCGTACGTACGAACAGGGCGAACCCCACCGTGCCGGCCTCCTTGACGCCCGCCACCGAAGGCGTCAGCGATGTCCCCAGCCGCGCGGCCCCCCGTGCCACCACCACGAGGTAGACGGCCGCGCCGAGCGTCTGGGCCAGCACCGTCCCCCACGCCGACCCGGCGATGCCCCACCCCAGGCCCAGCACGAACCAGGCGTTCAGCGCGGCGTTCAGCGCGAACGAGCCCACGGCCACCACCAGCGGCGTCACCGTGTCCTGCAGCCCGCGCAGCACGCCCGTCCCCGCCAGCACGACCAGCATGCCGGGCGCGCCCAGCAGGCTGATCCGCAGGTACGTCACGGCCTGCGCCGCCTGCGAGCCCGCCGTGCCGAACAGCTCCACGATCATCGGCGCCAGCGGCCAGCACACCACGATCACGGCGGCCCCGAGGGCCAGCGCCAGCCAGATGCCGTCCACGCCGCTGCGCATGGCCCGCACGTGGTCGCCCGCCCCTGTCCGGCGCGCCACGGACGCCGTCGTCCCGTAGGCGAGGAAGACGCACAGGTTCACCAGCGTGGTCAGGACCGTCCCCGCCACACCCAGAGCGCCCACCGCCGTGGTGCCGAGGCCGTGGCCCACGATGGCGTAGTCGGCGAGCAGGAAGAGCGGCTCGGCCACCAGCGCCCCGAAGGCGGGCACGGCCAGCCGTAGAATCTCCCGGTCTCTGGGTGTAATGGGCATTCGTCCATTATGGGCCTTACGCGGCGTGTCGGGCCAACTTTCTTTCCTCCACAGCCAGTGGACACTGTTCGCCCTGGTCGAGACGGCTTCGGTGGATATCCGCAAGAGTTATCCCCAGGCTCCGTCCACAGGCCGTTCACACCCTGAGGGCGTTCATCCACAGGTCATCCACAGGTCGGCCACAGGGTTGTCCACAGGTCACGTTGCCGACGGCGCGTTACTCCGGGAAACTGTCAGACCGGTCGACTACAAGTGGGGGTGGTGCGACCGCCTGCAAGTTGTTGAGGGGGCGCGGTGAGCATTGACGAAGAGGTGGGCGCAGGCCCGGGTTTCGAACGCACACCTCCCAACAACATCGAGGCGGAGCAGTCGGTCCTCGGCGGCATGCTGCTGTCCAAGGACGCCATCGCCGACGTCGTGGAGATCCTGCGCTCCGACGACTTCTACCGCCCGGCCCACCAGATGGTCTACGACGTCATCACCGACCTCTACGGCCGGGGCGAGCCCGCCGACGCGGTCACCGTCTTCGACGAGCTGCAGAAGCGCGGTGAGATGGCCCGGGTGGGCGGCGCGGCCTACCTCCACACGCTGACGGCCGTCGTCCCCACCGCGGCCAACGCCGGCTACTACGCCAAGATCGTCCGCGAGCAGGCCATCCTGCGCCGCCTCATCGAGGCCGGCACCCGCATCGTCTCCTTCGGCTACGGCGGCCAGAACGAGGAGGTCGACGAGCTCGTCGACCGCGCCCAGGCCGAGATCTACCAGGTCACGGAGCGCCGCACCTCGGAGGACTACGCCCCGCTGGCCGACATCATGCCGGGCGCCCTCGACGAGCTGGAGGCCATCGGCAGCCGCGGCGGCCAGATGGTCGGCGTCCCGACCGGCTTCGCCGACCTCGACCAGCTCACCAACGGCCTGCACCCCGGCCAGATGATCGTCGTCGCCGCCCGACCCGCCATCGGCAAATCAACGCTGGGGCTGGATTTTGCCCGTTCTGCGGCGATCAAGAATGGTATGACCACGGTCATCTTCTCGCTGGAGATGTCCCGCAACGAGATCACCATGCGGCTGCTGTCCGCCGAGGCCCGCGTGGCGCTGCACCACATGCGCTCCGGCATGATGGGCGACGACGACTGGACCCGCCTGGCCCGCCGGATGAGCGAGGTGGCCGAGGCGCCGCTGTTCATCGACGACTCGCCGAACATGTCGATGATGGAGATCAGGGCCAAGTGCAGGCGGCTCAAACAGCGCAACGACCTGAGGTTCGTGGTCATCGACTATCTCCAGCTGATGAGCTCGCCGAAGAAGACCGAGAGCCGCCAGAACGAGGTCTCTGAGATCTCCCGTGCCATCAAGCTGCTGGCCAAGGAGCTCGAGGTGCCGGTCATCGCGATCTCGCAGCTCAACCGTGGTCCTGAGCAGCGTACGGACAAGCGTCCCGCGGTCAGCGACCTTCGTGAGTCCGGGTCGATCGAGCAGGACGCGGACATGGTCATCCTCTTGCATCGAGAGGATGCGTACGAGCCCGAATCCCCCAGAGCGGGCGAGGCCGACCTGATCGTGGCCAAGCATCGTAACGGCCCCACGGCGACCGTGACGGTGGCCTTCCAGGGGCACTACAGCCGGTTCGTGGACATGGCCCAGCACTGAGCCGCGTGTGACCGACCAGACAGTCGCCGGCGGAATGGCGGTGATCGCTCCGGTGCTCTATCGAGTGACTGAAGCGAAGGGAAGAACGCCATGACCATCCTCGTCGCCTACGACGGCTCGGCTGACGCGCGCGCCGCGATCGAGTTCGCGGCCAAGCACCTCACGGCCCAGCCCACGGTGATCGTCACGGTGTGGGAGCCGCTGCTCGTGCAGCTCAAGAAGTACCCGCTGGCGGCGGGCGCGATCGACCCGGGCACGGAGGACGAGGCCAAGGCGCAGGCCGAGCAGCACGCCAAGGAGGGCGCCGAGCTGGCGGTCGCGGCGGGGCTGAGCGATGTGACCTATCGGGCGGTGGCCGACAACGAGTCGATCTGGCGGACGATCGTGGACGTGGCCGACGAGCTCGACGTCTCGGTGATCGTCACGGGCTCGCGCGGTCTGGCCGGCGTGCGTTCGGTGCTGCTGGGCAGTGTCTCCAACCACGTGCTGCACCACGCCCACCGGCCGACCTTGATCGTCCCGCCCGCCAAGGCCTGATCGTCCCGCCCGCGAAGGGCTGATCGTCCCGCCTGGAAAGGTCTGATCGTCTAGCAGGGCGTAGGGGCGCAGCAGGGCTGCTGCGGCGGGCAGAGCCGGGTGTCGATGCGCCGCGCGCCCGGCCCCTCGTCGCCCAGCCGGTCGTAGGGGTTGGCGACCGGGCACCTGTCCAGTGACAGGCAGCCGCAGCCGATGCAGTCGGTGAGGTCGTCGCGCAGCCGCTGGAGCTGCTCGATGCGGTCGTCCAGCTCGCCGCGCCAGGCGGCCGAAAGCTTGGCCCAGTCGTCGCGCGTGGGGGTGCGCTCGTCGGGCAGCTCGGCCAGCGCGTCCTTGATGACCTTCAGCGGGATGCCGATGCGCTGGGCGAGCCGGATGAAGGCGACCCTGCGCAGGCTGTCGCGGCTGTAGCGGCGCTGGTTGCCGGCGGTGCGCCGGCTGCTGATGAGGCCCTTGGCCTCGTAGAAGTGCAGGGCGGAGACCGCGACGCCGCTGCGCTCGGCGAGCTGGCCGACGGTCAGCTCCTTGGTGTTCCAGGCGACCTTCGTCATACCTGGAGATTACTTGAGGGTCCGCTCGAAGAGCGTATCCAGCGCGACGATCGTCCGCGTCCCGGTGACTCCGTCCACCTGGAAGACCCGGCGCAGCACGTCCTGGAGCTCGCGGGTGCCGGCCGTGCGCACCTTCAGCAGCACCGAGGCGGGGCCCGCGATGACGTGTGCCTCCTCGACCTCCGGGATCGCGGCCAGCGCCTCGCCGGCGTCGCCCATCCACGAGCCGCCGTCCACCAGCACGTACGCCGTCACCGCCCGCCCGAGCGCCTCCTGGTCCACCTCGATCGTGGTCCGCCTGATCACGCCGCGCTCGCGCAGTTTGCGCACCCGCTCGTGAGCCGCCCCGCTGGACAGCCCCACGGCCTGGCCGAGAGCCGCGTACGACCGCGTGGCGTCCTCCTGGAGCAACCCGACCAGCATCCTGTCGATGTCATCCACAACCGAATGTTATCTGGTCATACCGGAGTATTGCCGAACCGCGTATGGTGGTCGTCATGACGGACACGATCCCCACGGAGTTCGAGGTGCTGGACGAGCGGTTCGGCGCGATCGGCGGAGACGACAAGGTCGAGATCCTGCACACCGGCACCCGATGGGCGGAGGGCCCGGTGTACTTCCCGGCCGGCCGCTTCCTGGTCTGGAGCGACATCCCCAACGAGCGGATGTTGCGGTGGGACGAGATGAGCGGCGCGGTGGGCCCGTTCCGGCAGCCGTCGGGCTACACCAACGGCAACACCCTCGACCGCGAGGGCCGGCTCGTCTCGTGCGAGCAGGGCAACCGCCGGGTGACGCGCACCGAGCACGACGGCTCGATCACGGTGATCGCCGACCGGTGGCAGGGCAGGCGCCTCAACAGCCCCAACGACGTGGTCGTGCGCTCCGACGGCTCTGTCTGGTTCACCGATCCGCCGTACGGGATCCTCAGCAACTACGAGGGCGTGGCCGCCGAGCAGGAGATCGACGGCTGCCACGTCTACCGCGCCGACCCGGTGACGGGCGAGGTGCGGATCGTGGCCGACGACTTCGTCCGGCCCAACGGCCTGGCCTTCTCCCTGGACGAGCGGCGGCTCTACGTCGCCGACACGCGGGCCAGGCAGTTGCGGGTCTTCGAGGTGGGCGACGACGGCACGCTCGGCGGCGGCAAGGTCTTCGCCGAGGGCGGGGAGCAGGACAACTACGACGGCCTGCGGCTCGACGACACCGGCCGGGTGTGGATCGCGGCCGGCAAGGCGGTGCTCTGCTACGACCCCGACGGGACGCTCATCGGCCGGCTCAGGCTGCCCGAGTTCACGGCCAACCTGGTGTTCGGCGGGCTCAAGCGCAACCGCCTGTTCATCACGGCCTCGTCCTCGCTGTACTCGCTGATGACCAACGTGACGGGTGCGCGCCCGGTGTGGGCCGGGCGCTGACCCCTCCCTCCGCGCCCCCGCGGCGGGGAGCTTCACTCCCAACGGAACGTCCGCACCGCCAGTCCGCCGAAGACGACCAGCCCCGCGGCCACCACGGCCAGGTGCATGAGCTGCGGCGGCTGTCCCGCCCAGGTGTCCTTGAGCGCCTGGGTGAACGGCCCGGCCACGGAGAAGTCGCTGATCGCCAGCAGCGGGGCCGGCATGATCTCGCGAGGCACCCACATGCCGCCCAGGAACATCAGCGGGAACATCACCACCGACCCGATGCCGGGCGCCGACTTGGCGCTCGGCGCTAGCGCGGCGATCACCAGCCCGATCGCCAGCAGGGCGGCCGTGCCGAGCAGGAAGACCAGGATGAACCAGGCCCACGCCTTCGGCGGCGCGGAGCCGAACACCAGCCAGCCGGCCAGGATCAGGATGACCGTGGACACGGTCCCGACCGCCAGGTTGATCAGGAGTTGCACACCCAGCAGCCGCGCGGGATGCACGGGAGTGGTGGACATGCGCCTGAGCACGCCCTGTTGCCGGTACGTCGCCAGCACCGCCGGCAGCACGCTGCACGACAGGGTCAGCAACGAGAGCAGCGCCATGGTGCTCGGCGCGTGCGTGTCCACGATGCGCTGACCGCCGTCCTGCACCTCGGTGAAGCTGGGGATGCTGACTCCCAGCACGATCAGCAGCCCGACAGGCAGCCCGATCGTGAACAGCAGGGTCGGCCAGTCCCGCAGGTGCAGCTTGGCCTCCATGACGAGCAGCTTCATGACAGCTTCCTTCCGGTCAGCGCGAGGAACGCGTCGTCGAGGGTGGCCTGCTCGATGCGCAGGTCTCCGGGGACGACCTGGTGGTGTGCCAGGGCGAGGGTGACGGCGGGGGCCAGGTTCCCCGAGCCGGTCACCACGACCGAGTCGCCGTTCCTGGTGACGGCCCGCACCTCGGGCAGGGCCAGGAGCACGGCGTCGTCGAAGCGCGCGGACGGCCGGAAGCGCACGCGCTGCTCCCCGCCTGCCTGGGCGATGAACCCGGCAGGCGTGTCGGTGGCGACCACCTTGCCGGCGTCGATGAGCGCGAGCCGGTCGCAGAGCCGCTCGGCCTCCTCCATGAAGTGGGTGACCAGCACGATCGTCACGCCGGTCTCGCGCACCTGCTCGATCAGCTCCCACGTGTCCCTGCGGGCCTGGGGGTCGAGGCCGGTGGTCAGCTCGTCGAGCACCGCCACGCGCGGCCGGCCCACCAGGGCCAGCGCCACGGACAGCCGCTGCCGCTGCCCGCCGGACAGGTTCTTGAACATGGTGTCCCGCTTGGCGGACAGGCCCACGCGTTCCAGCAGCTCGCCCCAGTCGGCGGGGTCCGGGTAGAAGGAGGCGTACAGGTCCATGGCCTCCCAGACCTTGATCTTCTCCGGCAGGGCGGCGCTCTGGAGCTGCATGCCGAGCACGCGGCGCAGCTCGTCGCGGTCGTCGCGGGGATCCAGGCCGGCCACGCGCACCAGTCCGCCGTCCCGCTGCCGCAGCCCGGCCACGCACTCGACCGTGGTGGTCTTGCCGGCGCCGTTCGGGCCGAGGATGCCGAAGATCTCGCTCTCGGCCACCTCGAACGAGACGTCCTCGACCGCGAGGTGATTCGGGTACTGCTTGCGCAGGTTCCTGACCTCGATGATTTTCATGGTGACGACGCTAGAAGCGCCTCATCGGGCGGGTAATCCGGCTGGATGCCCGGCAAGGGTGTATCTAGGTGCAGTGTCATGACGTGGCAGGTTGGCGCAGACTGGGGGGCATGCTGCGAAGCTACGGCCGTGTCCTGGCGCTGCTCGCGCTCGTCATCGTGCAGGCCGCCATGGCCGGGCTGACGAGCGTCATGCTGCTCCTGTCCTTCGCCCTGGGCATGGTCTTCCTGTTCCCGCCGCAGGCGATGATGGTCAGGGAGCTGGCAGAGCTCAACCGCAAGCTGGTACGCGACTGGGCGGGCATCACGATCGACTCCCCGTACCTGCCGCCGCCCCCGCCCCCCGTCCCGCAGGCCGACGGCATGTACCGCTCGGAGCGAACGCTCTACAAGACCCCCCGGGTGCCGGCCTGGAACGACCGGTGGAAGTGGCTGGTGAGCGATCCCGCCACGTGGCGCGACGAGGTCTGGCTGCTGCTCGACCCGCTGGTGAAGGTGCTGCTGACGCCGCTGCTCCTCCTGCTCCCCGGACGCGGCCTGCGCGTCTACGGCCTGTGGAGCAAGAAGCTGCTGGACCCGACCGCCGCCAGCCGCCTGGCCGGCCAGGTGAGCCACCTCCAGCGCACCCGCAACCTGGCAGCGGACTCGCAGGCGGCCGAGATGCGCAGGATCGAGCGCGACCTGCACGACGGCACGCAGGCCAGGCTCGTGGCGATCGGCATGACGCTGGGGGCCGTGGAGCAGCTCGTCGAGACCGACCCGAAGGCGGCCAAGGCGCTGCTGGCCAAGGCCAGGGACGCCTCCTCGGAGACGCTCACGGAGCTGCGCAGGGTCATCCGGGGCATCCACCCGCCGGTGCTCGCCGAGCGCGGCCTGGCCGACGCCGTACGCGCGCTGGCCATGGACAGCGCGCTGGACGTCAGCGTGGAGGTGAACCTGCCGCACCGGCCGGAGGCGCCGGTGGAGGCGGCGGTGTACTTCGCGGTCAGCGAGCTGCTGTCGAACGCCGCGCGGCACGGCGACGCCCGTACCGTGCTCGTGGACATCAGCACCAACGCCGCCGACCTGCGCATCACGGTGACCGACGACGGCATGGGCGGCGCCGACCCGGCCAAGGGCAGCGGCCTGGCCGGCATCGAGCGGCGGCTGGCGGCCTTCGACGGCGTGCTCGCCGTGCACAGCCCGCCGGGTGGCCCCACGACCGTCAGCATGGAGCTGCCCAAGGTGCTGCCCACGTACTGGACGGGCACGTCGTCCAAGATGCCGCGCTGGAAGACCGTCACGATCACGATCCTCTGGTGCACCGCCTGGTGCCCGACGTTCCCGCAGGGCCTCGTGGCCGGCGTCTTCAAGGTCTTCGGCATCGAGGAGAAGACCTGGTTCCTCGCCCTGCACCTGCCCGAGCCCTGGCAATGGCCGACGATCATCGGCATGATTCTGCTCGGTGTCCTCATGCATGTCATGGCCATCCGCATCCCCGCCTCGCACGACCGCGAGAAGTTCATGGCGGAGGCCACCCCGACGAAACCCTGGTGTTGATGAACCGCGTACTGATCGCCGAAGACCTCTACCTGCTCAGGGACGGCCTGGTCCACCTGCTCCAGGCCCACGGCTTCACGGTCGTGGCGGCCGTGGAGAGCGGCCCGGAGCTGCTGAAGGGCCTGCTGGAGCTGCGCCCCGACGTCTCGATCGTGGACGTGCGGCTGCCGCCCACGCACACCGACGAGGGTCTGCAGGCCTCGCTCGCGGCCAGGACGCAGATCCCCGGGCTGCCCGTGCTCGTGCTGTCCCAGCACGTCGAGCAGCTCTACGCGCGCGAGCTGCTGGCCGACGGCTCGGGCGGGATCGGTTACCTGCTCAAGGACCGGGTCTTCAACGCCGAGCAGTTCGTGGACGCCGTACGCAGGGTGGCCGCGGGCGGCACCGCCATGGACCCTGAGGTGATCGCCAAGCTGCTGGCCAGGAACGCCAGGGACGAACCGCTGGCCGCGCTCACGCCGCGCGAGCGCGAGGTGCTCGAGGCCATGGCCGAGGGACGCTCCAACGCAGCCATCTCGCAGCGGCTCTATCTCAGCGAGAGCGCCGTGGCCAAGCACACGGCCTCCATCTTCGCCAAGCTCGGCCTGGCGCCGTCCGACGACGACAACCGGCGCGTGCTGGCCGTGCTCGCCTACCTCAACAGCCGCTGACCTCCCGCCGGGAACCGCTCAGAGTTGTCGGTCGCAGCGGCTATTTTCATAGAGGCATGGCGCGACGAAGAGGTGGTTTCAGGTGAAAATCCGGGTTAACCGCGATGTTCTAGCAGAAGCGGTGGCATGGGCTGCGCGCATCCTGCCCAGCCGTCCCGTGGTGCCTGTCCTTTCCGGGCTGCTGCTGGAGGCGGGTGAGGAGCTCACCCTGTCGGCGTTCGACTACGACGTCTCCGCGCGGGCCGCGATCGACGCCGACGTGGCCGAGGAGGGGCGGGTGCTGATCCCCGGCCGCCTGCTGGCCGAGATCAGCCGCAGCCTGCCCGCCGACGACGTGGAGCTCGTCACCGAGGGCGCGGAGGCGGTGCTGACCTGCGGGAGCGCCGAGTTCGGCCTGATCACGATGCCGGTGGAAGACTTCCCGACCCTGCCGGCCATGCCCGAGAGCATCGGCGCCATCGGCGGCGGCGTGTTCGCCTCCGCCGTCGGCCAGGTGGCGTCGGCCGCGAGCCGCGACGACACGCTGCCGATGCTCACCGGCATCAGGGTCGACATCGAGGGCGAGTCGGTGGCGATGGCGGCGACCGACCGCTACCGCATCGCCGCCCGCGACTTCGACTGGCGTCCCGCGCGCCCCGGCGTCGCCGTCTCGGCCATGGTGCCGGCGCGGGTGCTGGTCGAGGTGGCCAAGTCGCTGCGCGGCGGCGAGGTCTCGGTCGCGATGGGCGACGGGGTGGCCGGGTTCGAGAGCGTCGGGCGCAGCACGACCGTGCGGTTGCTCGACGAGCAGTTCATCGACTACCGTGCGCGGCTGACCTCCGACTGGTCGATCAGGGCCGACGTCGCTGTGGCGCCGTTCGTCGGGGCGATCAAGCGGGTGGCCCTGGTGGCCGAGCGCAACACCGCCATCCGGCTGTCGTTCAGCCAGGGGCAGGTGCTGATCCAGGCGGGCGGGGGCGACATCGGGCGCGGCGCCGAGGTGGTCCCGTGCGAGCTGCGCGGCGAGGACATCCAGATCGCCTTCCAGTCGCAGTTCCTGCTCGACGGGCTGACGGGCATCGAGAGCGAGCTGGCCCGCATCAACATGGAGTCGCCCACCCGGCCCGCCCTCATCCAGGACGTGCCGGGCGACGCCGCGCCGGCCTTCCGCTACCTGGTCATGTCGCTGCGCCAGACCTGAGCCCTCATGACCCCGTCTGGCGCTCGGCGACCAGCCTGAACACCCGCTTGAACTCCGCGTACGCCTCCTCGCCGACCGCCCTGGCATGCTCCGCCTCCATCTCGGCGAGGACGGCGTCCGACTTGGCCATGTGGTCGAGCCCCTTCTCGGTCGGGACGATCAGCTTGGCCCGCCGGTCCGCCGGATCGGGCTGCCGCTCCACGTACCCGAGCGCCACCAGCTCGTCCACCAGCGTGCCGATCACCTGCTTGTGCTGGCCCGACTGCGCGGCCAGGTCCGTGGCCCTGCTGCCCTCCACGTCCAGGTAGGCCAGCACCGCCCCGTGCCGGGGCCGCACCTGCGCATGCCCCTGTTCGCCGAGCTTCGTGAACAGCTCCCGCTGCAGGCTGAAAAGCGTCCGGCTGGACAGCACGCCGAGATCCGGCTCCTCCTGCTTGCGCTGGCTCCTGCGCACCACACACTCCTCAATTAGTCACTAATGTTGACCGTCACTAATTATTACTATACCGTCGAGGCATGACGACGACGGTGGAACTCACCCGGTTCCGGGTGTCTCCCGAGCGTGCCGGCGACCTGCTCGCGGCACGACCGGGGATGATCGCTGATTTCCAGGCGGACAGGGCCGGATTCCTGGACGCCAGGCTGGTTCGCGTGTCACCTGACGAGTGGCTGGACATCGTGGAGTGGCGATCGGGCGCCGACTTCGCCGCATCGCGGGCGAAGGGCGCCAACCTGCCCGGCATCCGGGCCTTCTTCGACCTGATCGACGAGCTTGTCTCCACAGAGGAGGGGACCCTGTCATGACCATCCTGATCACCGGTGCCGGAGGCACCGTTTCGCGCGCCGTGCTGCGCGCCCTCGAAGGCACCGCGGACGTGCGGGTGCTGGTCCGCGACCCGGCCAAGGCGCCCGCGGGGGTCGAGGTCGCGGTCGGCGACCTGGACGAGCCCGCCACGCTCGACGAGGCGTTCCGGGGCGTGAAGACGGTGTGGCTGCTGACCGCCATGGGGCCGTACGCGCCGCACCGCAGCATGAACGCCGTCTGGGCGGCGCGGCAGGCGGGCGCGAGCCACGTGGTGCGCATGTCGGCCATCGGCGCCGCGCACGACGCGCCGACCCGCAACGGCCGCCTGCACGCCCTGTCGGACGTGGAGCTCGCGGCCTCCGGCCTCGACTGGACCATCGTGCGCCCGGCCTTCTTCATGCAGAACCTTTTCGGCTCGGTCAACGGCGACACCCTGTACGGCGCGCTGGGCGAGGGCCGGATCGGCATGGTCGACGTGCGCGACATCGGTGACTTCGCGGCCGAGGTCCTGCGCGCGCCCGCGCGGCACAAGGGCGCCACCTACACTCTCACGGGCCCGGCCAGCATCTCGCTGGGCACGATCGCGCAGGAGCTGTCGCAGGTGTACGGCACCCCGATCACCTACCAGCCGGTGCCCGTGGAGGTGGGCGTGCGCTCGATGCTGGAGGCGGGGATGCCCGACTGGGACGCCAAGGTCACGGGGGAGTACCTGACCGCGTACGCGCAGGGCTGGGGCGACTACACGACCCCTGACTTCGAGAGCGTCATGGGGCGCCCGGCCACGCCGTTCGTCACCTTCGCCCGCGACCACGCGCGGGAGCTGCGGCCTACGACTCGGTGAGCGCGATGAGGATGTGCTCCATGCAGGCGTGCCCGGCCCGCTCGGCCGCCGCCGCGTCGCCGGCGGCGATGGCCCGCGCGATCGCGTCGTGGGGGATGTAGCTCTTGTTGAGCGACGTCCCCGCGGCGGTGATGCTGGCCCTCAGCGCCGCCGAGAAGTCCTCGTACAGGTCGATGAGCACGAGGTTGTGGGTGGCGTGCGCGACGGCCATGTGGAAGGCCAGGTCGGCCTCCACGAAGAAGTCGGGGTCGTCCAGCTCCCAGGCCCGCTCGCGCTCGGCCAGCGCGGCCTCGATGCGCCTGATGTCCTCGTCGGTGCGCCTGGTGGCGGCCAGGCGGGCCGACTCGACCTCCAGCGCGCGGCGTACCTCGAGGATCTCGAGCTGCTCGGCCTGGCGCAGCCGCCGCAGCATGGCGCCGGACAGCTCGCTGGTCGCGCGGACGTAAGTGCCGTCCCCCTGACGGCACTCGAGCAGCCCGGCGTGCGTGAGCGCGCGTACGGCCTCACGAACGGTGTTGCGACCCACTCCGAGCTGCTCGGCGAGCACGGTCTCGGTCGGGATCTTGCCGTTCATCGGCCACGACCCTGATGTGATCTGCTCCTTGAGCTGATCGATCACCTGGTCGACGAGCGAAGCCCGCTGCGCCGTACGCAGACTCACAGTCCGCCTCCTCCGGGGAAACCAGTCATCCTATGAGTCAATGACTGGTAGACCCTAATTATTCCAGACTCAAAACGCCAAATCTGGAGCTCCCGGAGGTTCAGCGGGACACTGCGGCGTCGACCGTCACCCCTGCCATGGCGGAGCGGACTCCGGCGGCTTCGAGGGCCTTACGATATGCCGCGGTCTGCTGTGCTGTGGCCGCCGCCCTGCCGTACAGGTCGCCCAGCTCGCGCCAGCAGCGGGCAGCCTGCCGGTCGGAGCCGAACACCGGACGGTCGAGCGTGGCCAGCAGCTCGTGCGCGTGCCGCAGGTGCGCGGAGGCGTCGCCGTCAGCGTCGAGCGCGATGGACGCCAGCACGAGGTGGGCCTCGGCGGGCGTCGTGCCCGAGCGGTCGTGCGAGAGCCCCAGCGCCGTGGCGGCCAGCTCGCTCGCCGCGGCCGGGTCGCCGGCCCGCAGCTTGACCCGCGCGTGCACGATGAGGCTCTCACCGTGCTCCCGCGAGGTGCCGGGGGACACCGCGAACGCCCTGACCGCGCTCGCGACGAACCGCTCCGCCTCCTCGATCGGCGCCGTGGCGATCCTGGACCAGTGCATGGCGGTCCTGGCGAGCTGCAGCGCGAGCCGGGACTGGCGGCCCGCCCCGATCGCGTCGTCGGCCAGGCGCACGGCCAGCGCGGAGTCCTCGCCCGCCGCCGCGGCGGCACTGGCGTGCCACAGGGCCTGGATCTCTCCGGAACGGTCCACAACTTTAGGTACGCCGGACAGGTCCAGCACACGCCTGACGTAGGTCAGCTCGGGGGAGTCGCTCTCGCTCTCGCTGCGCGCCTCGATCAGGGCGGCGGCCAGGTCGGTGGCGAGCTCGCCCCGCGTGATGGACAGCCGCTCGGCCTGGGCCAGCGCGGCGGCGGCCAGGTCGCGGGCCCGCAGGCGGTCGCCCGCCCGCTGGTAGCAGCGGCTCAGTGCGATCGTGAGCGGCAGGTCGGCCAGCCGCTCGGGATGAGCCGCCGCCTCCCTCCTGAGGCGCTCGAACGCCTCCACCGCCTGACCCAGCCTGCCCTGGGCCTCCAGCGCACGCGCCCTGCCGAACCGCGCCTGCGCGGTCAGCATGGCGTTCTCCTCGTCGGCGGCCTTCACGATCTCCGTGAAGCGGTCGGCGGCGATGGACGGGTCTCCGTGCTGCAGCTCCAGCTCGGCGTGGCGCAGGCCGAGCTCGGTGTCGATGCGCTGCCGAGGCTCGATCCCGTGAAGGAGGAACTCGGTCGTGCACCCCAGGCGCTCGGCGAGGAGCCGGGCCACCACAGGAGTCGGCGTGCGCTTACCCGACTCAATGAGCGAGACATAACTGTCAGACAGGTCGGGTCCGGCCAGCTGGGCCTGAGACATCCGCCTGTTCAGCCGCAATCCTCGGACGCGGTCACCGATGGTTCCCTGACTCGGCATCTCATCTCTCAGGGCGGGGAAGGGTCAACAACACGCAATGATTGCATGAAGTAGCCGAATCTGGTATCCCCGCGTGAAGAATTTGCCACGCCGAGATTAATCGTCGCTGTCGTCCTTGCTGGGAAAAAGCATCTGACAGACCTCGAGGTACAGTGTTTCCGGATACGGAATGTACTCGACCGTTGACAGAGCCTGGTCCTGGCCGGCCGACTCGAGGATGAACTCACCGTAACCGAGCATGCGCCCAAGCAGAGATCTTTGGAAGCTCATGTCGGTGACCTTGCCCAGCGGCATCATCGCGACCTTGCGCGTGATCAGGCCGGTGGTCAGCAGCATTCGCTTGGACGTCACCACAAAGTAATCGACCGACCACTCCGCGACTTTCCAGACGAAACGGATCAGCAGCAGGAGCCACAGCCACCACACGACGACGAGTGCCGTGCCGCCAGCATCGCCGCCGCCGAAGAATCTGCTGAGCAGCGCGGCGATGATGAGGCCGCCGAGCACCTCGGCGACCGGGCGCAGCAGGATGGCAGGATGCCGCCGCACCATGATGACCTGTTGTTCGTGGGGGAGGAGGTAGCGGTTGACCGACGATGGAGCTGAGTCCCCGTGGGTCACAAGTCTCATGAGAGGCTGTTCACAAATTGAGCCAGCGAGTCGGCCGCGTTGAACACCGTGTCGAACGCTCCTCTCACCGCGTCCGCGGCGTCAGCTGGTCGCGCGAACAGGTAGTACGCAACAAATGCGATACCACCGTATGTGAGGACCTTTTTGACCTGCACCGTCGCCTCCGTGCCACTTACCCACTCCACCCGCCAACTACATTACCCACCTGAGTGCCCGGGTAAAGATGACTTGGCAGGTTAGTTTGGATCTTGCTTAGCCACGCTCGCTGGCCACCAGAGCCAGCACGTGAAGGTGCTTGCGCGCGATGCGCTCGACCAGGCTGGGGTGGGCATAGCCGGTGACCTCCAGCGCGCCGTAGTGCGCCGCCTCCACGCAGCGCGTTACGGTGGTCGAGGAGTGGATGCCGGCGAACTCGTCGCACAGCACCGTCTCCACGTCCGCGTACGGAGTCGGGTCCGTCTCGGTGTGATCGGTCATCGTGCTCCCCCACGCGCGCGGAAGTTGCCTTCCTGACTCTTCGTACCCACTCAACCACAGTATGTAACGAAGTGATGACCCCACGTGACGGAAAAGCCTTCTCAGGGACGGTTCGGCGGTCAGACCACGCCGTAGAGGCGGTCACCCGCGTCGCCGAGGCCCGGCACGATGTAGCCGTGCTCGTTGAGCCGCTCGTCGAGCGCCGCCGTGACCACGCGGATCGGCTTGCCGGAGTTGGCGAACACCTTGTCCATGTACGCCAGCCCCTCGGGCGCGGCCAGCAGGCACAGTGCCGTGACGTCGACGGCGCCCCGGTCGAACAGGAACTGCACGGCCGCCGCCAGCGTGCCGCCGGTGGCCAGCATCGGGTCGACCACGTAGCACTGCCGCCCGGACAGGTCGTCGGGCAGCCGCGTGGCGTACGTCTCCGCCTGGAGCGTGGACTCGTTGCGGATCATGCCCAGGAAGCCGACCTCGGCCGTGGGCAGCAGCCTCGTCATGCCGTCGAGCATGCCGAGCCCCGCGCGCAGGATGGGCACGACCAGCGGGTACGGCTTGGCCAGGCGCACGCCCGTGGCGGGCGAGACCGGCGTCTCGACGGTGACCTCGGTGACCCGCACGTCGCGGGTGGCCTCGTACGCGAGCAGCGTCACCAGCTCGTCCGCGAGCCTGCGGAAGGTCGGCGAGTCGGTGCGGACATCGCGCAGCGTGGTGAGCTTGTGTGCCACGAGCGGATGATCGACGACGAGGGTCTCCATGGGTCACCACGCTATCTCCTGACACGCCGTGCTGAGGACCCCTCACCTGCGCGCTTGGAACGTTACACACGGTCGCCGGCGGCTCACATCTTTGGTTTTGATCACAATTTGGCCGGAGAGGCACACGCGTGGTGGCCGGGTCTGGAACGATTGGGTCCTGGTGATATCTGTCGTGTCAGAGGTCGGGTGGGGATGGCGATGACAGACGAGGACGCTCTTGACTTCGCCATCGTGGTCTATCGAGAAGACGAATGCTGGCAGGCCGAGCTTCTGCCGGTCACGTTGACGTCGGATCTGAAGGGGCTGATCCATGCCCTGAAGCAGCAGCCCAGCGAGAGCGGCACGATCGGCCTGGTCGCCGTCGGCGACGAGTTCTTCGTGGGGCTGCGGGTCCTCGGCGATCACGTGGACGTGTTCCTGTCCGACATCGCCGCCTCGTGGGACTTCCCGCTGGCGCGCCAGGTGCTCGAATACCTCGACGTCCCCGTGCCGGACGAGGAGGAGCTCGACGAGATCCTCCAGGACGAGGAGACCGTGCTCCCCGCCGGGGATCTGTCGATCTTCGCCGATCTCGGGTTGGACGAGATGGAGCTGGGCATCCTCTCCGGCGACATCGATCTGCTGCCCGAAGATGTGCTGTCCAGCATCGCCGCGCGGCTCGGGTTCTCCGAGCCGTTCGAGCGTGCCATCGAATCGGTCTTCGGCTGACCCCCCTGGAGCGCGGACATGGCGTCCAACACCTTTTCTGCGGCCTTTGTCAGAACCTCCGACGGCTGGAGCGGGGCCGAGGTCGATCTCGGGGACGCCGAGATCGTCGACGACCTCGGTGACGCCGTGACGGAGGCGCTGGGCCTGGCCGGCGACGAGCTGGCGCTGCTCTGTGTCGAGGTCGAGGACGAATGGTTCGCCATCGCCCGGTACCGGGGCGAGGAGGAGCCGCGGGTGTTCCTCTCCGACGTGCACGCCGTCCCGGCCGACAGCCTGGGCGAGCTGTTCGCCGAGTTCGCCGGCGTGGCGCCCGACAAGGAGGGCAACGGGCTCGGCGTGCGGCCCGCGGGCGATTTCGAGCTGCTCAGCGATCTGGGTGTGAGCTCCGAGGAGCTGCTGGAGCTGAGCATGGAGGAGGGCCTGCTGCCCGCCGACATCCTGTCGGTGATCGCGGAGCGGCTGTCGTTCGCCGACGAGCTCGACCGGCTGCGGTGACGCGCCGCCCGTCGTGACCTACCAGGAGGCCATGCGCCTGGCCCTGGCGGAGGCCGGCGCTGCCGCCGGCCGGGGGGAGATCCCCGTGGGGGCGGTCGTGCTCGATCCGCTCGGCGAGGTGCTGTCCGCCGCGGGCAACGACCGCGAGTCCACCGCCGACCCGACCGCACACGCCGAGGTTCTCGCCCTGCGCCGCGCCGCCGCGCTGCGCGGGCAGTGGCGGCTGGGCGGCTGCACGCTCGTGGTGACGCTGGAGCCCTGCACGATGTGCGCGGGCGCCGCCGTGCTGTCCAGGGTGGACCGGATCGTGTACGGCGCCACGGACGAGAAGGGCGGCGCCGTGGGGTCGCTCTGGGACGTCGTACGCGACCGCCGGCTCAACCATCGGCCCGAGGTCGTCATGGGCGTGATGGCCGAGGAGTGCGGCGCCGTACTAACTCGGTTCTTCGGCACTCGCAGAATCCGGTAAGCTCATCCGCGGTGGTGTCGCCTAGTGGCCGAGGGCGCACGCCTCGAAAGCGTGTGATGGGGCAACTCATCCGTGGGTTCAAATCCCACCACCACCGCCACAGGAGGGGCTTCCGACCAGCAGGTCGGGAGCCCCTTCAGTCATGTACGGAGCGAACGCCTCCGGCCGGGAACGGTAACGGTCGTCGTTTCGCATTCCGCGGAAATGATGTTGGAAAGGCCCGCCGCCGCCGGAACCCGGTCTCGGGGCAAGAAAAAAGGGAGCCACGAATCGTGGCTCCCTTTTGTTTCTGTCAGTTGGGCAGTTCGAGGACCCTGGCGTGCAGGATCGATCGTTGGTGCAGCGCCGCGCGCAGCGCGCGGTGCAGGCCGTCCTCCAGATAGAGCTCGCCCTGCCACTGCACCACGTGCGGGAAAAGGTCCCCGTAGAACGTGGAGTCGGCGGCGAGCAGCGAGTGCAGGTCCAGCATGGCCTTCGTGGTGATCAGAGAGTCGAGCCGGACCTGCCGGGGAGGGATCTGGGCCCACTCGCGGTTCGTCAGACCGTGGTCGGGATAAGGGCGTCCGTCGCCGACTAGCTTGAAGATCACCCCCCTGATTTTAGGAGAGATTCCGATTCCTCGCGCTATCTGCCCGTGTCAGCCGAGCCCGCTGAGATCACAGTCGGCGGGGGAGCCCTTTTCGTATCCGCGCTGGAAGGCCTCGACGCGTTGCGCGGAGCTGCCGTGGGTGAACGATTCAGGATCGATTCTGCCCGTGGTGCGTTGCTGGATTCTGTCGTCGCCCACGGCCGCCGCGGCGTCGAGCGCTTCCGAGATCTCCGCCTGGGTGAAGGGCTTGTCGTAGAAGCCGGTGTCGATGGCGTTGCGGGCCCAGACGCCGGCGTAGCAGTCGGCCTGGAGCTCGATGGGGACGGAGCTGCCCGTGTCGAGGACGCCGAGGAGGTTCTGGACGTGGTGGCCGTACTCGTGGGCGATCACGTACGCCTGGGCGAAGGGGCCGCCCTTGGCGCCGAACTGGCTGTGGAGCTGGTCGAAGAAGCTCAGGTCGAGGTACACGCGCTGGTCGGCCGGGCAGTAGAAGGGGCCGGCGGTCGAGCTGGCCGAGCCGCAGCCGGTACGTAACCCACCTGAGTACAGCACGGTCTTGGACAGGCGATATTCGGAAATCTCCTGCTTCCAGTAGTTCTGGATGCTGTTGACGACGCCCACCACCTGGCACTTCTCCGACTGGTCGGCGTCCCTGCCCGTCTGGCACTGTTCGGTCAGGTTGGCCGGGGGCCGCTGCGGTGCGGGCTCGTCACCGCCGCCGCCTCCGCCGACGTTGTTCAGCACGAACACCAGCACGAGCACGATCAAACCGACGATCCCGCCGCCGCCGACGACCATGCCTCCGGGGAAGCCGGAGAAGCCGCCACCGCCGCCGCTCCCTCCCCGGTCCTCCACCTGTGAGGGGTCCAGGTCGGCCTGGTCCCGGAAATCCATGGTGACGTCCTTCCCGCCGTTGCGCCTGGCGGACAACTGCCCAGAGGGACGCCCGCCTATCGGCGGACTCGCCGGCGGCGCCGAAAGCCGCCGGTGGGGGCGCCGCTAGATGCCTCCGCTGAAGGTGTCGCACTGCTCGGGGTCACCGCTCTGGTAGCCGGTGGTGAACCACTTCTCCCGCTGCTGCGAGGTGCCGTGCGTGAACGCGTCGGGGGTCACCCGGCCCTGCGTGCGCCGCTGGATGCTGTCGTCGCCGACCGCCGCCGCCGCGTTGAGCGCCTGGTCGATGTCGCTCTGGGAGAACGGCTCCTGGTAGAAGCCCGTCTTGACGGCGTTCTGGGCCCAGACGCCTGCGTAGCAGTCGGCCTGGAGCTCCAGGCGCACGGAGGGGCTGTCGGCGCCGGGGCGGTTGCCGCGGCCGACCCTGTTCATGGTGCCGAGGAGGTTCTGGACGTGGTGGCCGTACTCGTGGGCGATGACGTACGCCTGCGCGAAAGGCCCGCCCTCGGCCCCGAAGTCGCGCTGGAGCGTGTCGAAGAACGTCAGGTCCAGGTAGACCTTGCGATCGGCCGGGCAGTAGAACGGCCCCACGGCGGAGTCGGCCGCGCCGCAGTCGGTGTTCACCGCCTGCGAGAACAGCACGGTCTTGGCGGGCGTGTACTGCTTGCGCCCGAGCTCCTGGAACGCCTGGCGCCAGTAGGACTGGATGCTGTTCACCGTGCCGACGACGCGGCAGTCCTCCGACTGGTCGGCGTCGGCGCCCGTCCTGCAGCGCTCGGCCAGGTTGCCGCTGGGGGAGGCCGCCGGAGGCGCGCCGGGCTGCTGCCCGCCGCCCTGAGGGCCGCCCTCGTCGCCCGTGAAGGGCGAGGGCACGATCCCGAACAGGAACATCGCTCCCAGCGCCAGGAGCAGCAGCAGGCAGCCGCCGCCCCGGCCGCCGATGGGCAGCATGCACCCGCCCGGCATCCCGCCGAACCCGCCGCCACCGCCGCGGCCGGGCCGTGGGCCCGAGGCACGGACGTCCTCGACCTGAGACGGGTCGAGTGGCTTGTCATCGTCGAACTGCATCGCGCGCTCCCCCCGACGCAGTTCTCCCCTGTAGTGGTTCGGTTACGCACAGCCACCATGATATTTCGGGATACGCCGGATACTGTGGCTCCTATGACCGCGGGTTTGCTGGGTATTGCGCTGATTTCGCTGGGTATGGTGCTCACGCCAGGCCCGAACATGATCTATCTGGTCTCCCGCTCGCTCACGCAGGGGCGCCGTTCGGGGCTGATCTCGCTCGCGGGCGTCTTCCTCGGCTTCACCACCTACCTGACGGCCACGTGCCTCGGCCTCACGGCGGTCTTCGCGTACGTGCCGGCCGCGTACACCGCGCTCAAGCTGGCCGGCGCCGCGTACCTGCTCTGGCTCGCCTGGAACGCGCTCAGGCCGGGCGGCCTGTCCGCCTTCCAGCCGCGCGAGCTCCCGGCGGAGCGGCCCGGCAAGCTGTTCTCGATGGGCCTGCTGACCTGCCTGCTCAACCCCAAGATCGCGATCCTCTACCTGTCGCTGCTCCCGCAGTTCGTCGACCCCTCGATGGGGCACGTGCTGCTGCAGAGCCTCGCGCTCGGCTCGGTGCAGATCTTCGTCGGCACCCTGGTCAACGGCCTGATCGTGATCTCCGCGGGCGCGCTGGCCGCGTTCCTGGCCCGCCGCCCCGTCTGGCTGCGCGTCCAGCGCTACGTCACCGGCACGGTGCTCGGCGCCTTCGCCGTCAGCATGGCGACCGACCGCTCCAAGGCCATGGTCAGCGCCTGACCCCGACCTCCTGAAGGTCACGAGAGGTACGTGACCTCGGTGCCGGCGGGCAGGCCGAAGACCCGGCAGGCCTCGTCGTCGAGCGCCTGTTGCGTCTCCCTTCCGCCGGCCTCCAGGTCCACGGCCCGCGGCGCGCCCTCGGGCGAGAACATCCGGCGGATCGACGGCAGGTTCATGTCGCCGTCCAGAGGCTCCTCCACCTCCCGGACGGCGAAGCGCTCCCCGGCCTGCTCTCCGGCCCGCTCTCCGGCCCGCTCGACGGTGAGGAGCAGCGGGCTGTGGAACCCGCTTCCGCCGACGAGCCCGGCCCCGGAGCGGGCCAGTTCCAGGCAGGCTGCCACGACGCCGAGCAGGAGGTGCGGGTCCTTCCTGCGTACCTCGACGAACTCCTCGCGGCAGAACACGCGCGGACGCAGCTCCGGCCTCTCTGTGATCAGGAGGTACTGCCCGACCCGCCCGGGATCCGTCTCCAGGTGGCGGTCGGCGGCCTCCAGGAGCGCCGCCCGCGTCGCCGAGTCGACCCGCAGGACCTCTTCCACGGCCGTGCCCGTCACCCCGGCCCGGAACGACCCACGGTCGGGCAGCGCGATGGCCGCGACCGCGACCGCCAGCGCCGCACCCGCCCAGACGGCTCGCCGCCGCCCCGAAGTCGCCACGATCGGCATCATGCCACCCGCGGCTCCTGGAAGACGGCGGCTTCCGCGTGGCCGTCTCGGGCTCGGCCCGGTGCCGCCCCGCCACGTGCACACCGGACGGCCCCGGCCTCACCTGCCTCCGCGCTCCACGGTTGTGCGGGTCACAAGTCTGGCGAGCGCCGACGGAACACCGCTGCGCCGCCGGTCAGGCGCGCAGGACGTTCTCCGCGAAGGCGCCCTCCATGTTGCCGCGCTCCTCGAAGACGAAGACGATGTACGTCTCGAAGTACTTGCTGCCCTGCCCCGCCGCGCGCGCGATGCCGACCTTGGTGCTGGACTTCCAGACGAGCTGGGTGAAGTGGCCGGCGTCGGAGGAGAACTTGGCGGCGTCGAAGTCGTAGCTCGAGATCTCGTCGTACCACTTGTTGACCGCGTCCGACCCGGGCAGGGCCGCGGAGCCGCCGCCCCAGAAGATGTTCTCGCCCGTCTGGCCGCGCAGGCCGGTGTGCCCGGCCGCGAGCCCTTCCTGCTCGGAGCGGGAGAGCGCCCGCTCCTTGGCGTAGGCGTTGAGCTCCGGGTCCATGACCAGCGCAGGCGCGTGGTGCTTGGCCCGGTAGGCGTTGGCCTGGGCGAGTGCCTCGCTCTGGAACTCGGGGGTGGTGCTGTCCGGAAGTGCAGGGCGGGTTCCTGACATGAGAGATCCTCTGACAGCGTCGATGGGGGCCCTCCGGACGGTTCACCTCCGGCGGGGAGCGGCTTCGCCGCTCACCCTCATCATCTGCCGCCCAGCGGAATTCACCAGGCCCGCATGCTGTCCAGGAGCGGACACGGCAGGCGGAAAGCCGCCCAGCCCCGCATGCGAACAGTTGTCGTGCCGCTTACGATTACTTCTTAGAGACGGCCGGGCAATCATTGATGATTTCATGCGAACCCGGTATGAATGCCTGACGCATGCGTCGTCCTGGCTCCAGCGAGAATAGTCGATTCCGCTGGAGCTGAATGTCTTCACTTCCTTCTCGGGTGATTCCCGGAAACCTTACAGGTGGCCGATGTGTTCCGGGTGTACGCACCCCTCGATGTGGCTACCTCGCCACGTGACCGGGGGATAGGTGTCGCGATGTGCGGAAGACCGGCGGCACCGTGGAGTCAGGACGGGACATAGTTGGAGATTTCGCCGGAGGGGTGGTATTCCAGATCCCTCCGCGGCGCGCGGCATTGCCTCGGGCCGGTGACCGCAGGTGTGAGGCCGGCGACGGGTTTGCTTTTGGGAGGATCGAGTCACTTGCAAGGCGCCTGTGAGCCCGCACATCTATACAGGCATGGGCAGGCCGTGACGCCGAGGACCACACAAAGACGACTCTTTCTGATGTCGGCGGAACACGCATTATCCTTCCCATCAAGAAAGGCAGCGCTCCGTATGGCGCTGGAGATCAAACCGCTCGGCCCCTGGCAGGTCCTGACCGGCGGCGAGCCGGTCCGGCTCGCCGGGCAACGACGCATCGGCGTGCCGGCCAGGCTCGCCCTGATGCCGGGCAAGCCGTCCTGCGCGACGGCCGCCTGCTCACCTCGCGGGAGGCGGCCGACATCCTCGCCCAGCCCGTGCCGGAGACACCCCAGCCGATCAGGAACATGCTGTGACCGGCTCCGCGAACGGGCTGCCCCGCCGGTCAGGAGGGGAGCGCGGCGCGCAGCCGCTCCGCGTAGGCGCGGCGGCGGTCGGCGGGGAGCCAGTCGGGCTGCGGGGGCGTGCCGTAGAGCTCATCCCCGGGGTAGCGGGGGAAGAGGTGCTGGTGGAAGTGCCAGACATCCTGGTTGCCGGCGGGCTCGTTGTGCTGGCGGGTGGAGACCCCCGCGCAGTCGTAGACGCTGCGCATGACGCGGGCGAGCAGCCGGGTGGCGTCGAAGATCGCGTGACCGTCGGCGGCGGGGAGGTCGTAGAGGTTCTCGTGATGGGCGACGGGGATGATCAGCAGGTGTCCCGCGTTCCGCGGCCACCAGCGAGGGCAGATCATCGCGAAGACCCGCTCGTCGCGGTAGACCACGTCGGGTTCCCGGTCGGGGGTGAGGTGGCAGAACGGGCAGTGGTAGTCGGCGGGCGCGTGGGTGTGCAAGGGGCGTCTCCCTGGCTGGTGGCCGGCGTCCGAGGAGTCTAGTTCCGGCGAGGCTCGCTGCGCTGGTCGCGCGTGGGGAGCCCAAGGGGTGTCGCAACGACCCGCCACACTTTCTCTGTGACCAGAGACCGGCCCGGACTTATCAGCCCCGGCGACCTCTACGAGGACTGCTCTTTCCATCCCGTACTCTGCACCTTCAACGACGGTGATCGGATCGAGGGAATTTCCCTGATCGACGCCTCCATGCCGCGCGCCTGCTCCGTCGGCTTCTGCGGAGTGATCAAACTATCCATCGACGACGTCATCGCTGCGCGCACCGACTGGTCTGCCTACCTCACTCGACGCAAGGCCGAGTTCGAGCGGGAATCTGGCTCAGAAGCTTGACGAAGCCTTCCAGTGTTACAGCAGACCTTGCGCGCAGCACGCTGGAAAGACTTTGCGAAGCGCCGTTCCGGTTCTGCATCGGGCTGCCGCTCAACCCCCAACGGGTTCCGCGCCGAGGAACCGCAGTCTCCGCAGGTCCGTAGAGAAGGAGAGACCGGTGATGCTGCTCGCCAAGGCGAACGAACTCTCCAGCGGGTGGTCGATCGTCGGTCCATCGATGTCGTGGTCGGGATCCAGCCCGACCTCGTGCATCTTTGTTGCGAAGCGATCTGGGTCACTGCCCGATCGCTCTTCTGGGTACATCGGGTCGAACGAGACGACCGGCGTGCCATCGACGATATAGGCGAAGGTGTCCTCGGCATAGTCGTGGCGGCAGACCGACACGACCTCGGTGCCTCGCGAAACCGGGGCGTAGATGTTGTCGTCGACGGCGATCTGCCATCCCCCTGGTTCGATGACGACAGTCCAGTCGCCGACTCGGGCGGCTCCGATGTAACCGGCCGCGTCGGCCCTCATGCTCTCCACCGAGCGATGGTCCAGCTCGTCGAATGCCACCTCTTCCATGCTCTTCTCGTCTACGCCGAACCGGCGGAGGACTTCCTCTGGGGGGAGATCACGGACGAAGGACACGCAGTAGATCTCTCCTAATGTCTCGTAGCCGGGGAAACAGAGGAGTTCGTCGGGGGCCTCTGCCATGGTCGCTCCTTGGTTGCGTGAGCGGCATGATCGCAGCAATCGCCGACAAAACGGCTTCGGAAGGCCTGCCCTCTGCCCAGGGACAGCAGGGACACTCACGTTCTGAACTGTCCCTCATCGCTGGAAGACCCTCTGGGTTCGGCCGGGCTGAGGGACGGTCGGCTCCAGGACGCCCGGCACACCGCCGCGACCGTCCTGCTGATCCTGGGAGTTCCCGAGCGAACCGTGATGGCCATCGAAACTGAGACTGGAAAGCAAGAAGGGGTGCGCCTTGATCACGGCACACCCCTTCTGAGCTGGCGGAGGATAGGGGATTTGAACCCCTGATAGGTTGCCCTATACACGCTTTCCAAGTCTGTGGACCTTCGTTCACGGCCGGTCATCAGGGTCTCTAGCTGGGCCCATGCTCACGCACCGACGTGGGTGAACGTCCCCGGACGCGGGCGAACTGAGACCCTAAATGAGACCCGCTGGAGGCGGAAGGGCTGTAACACTTGGTGGGCGCCGCCTCCTCAGTGTTACAGCCGTTTGTCGCGCGGAACGCGCTCAGAATGACGTGCGAAGCACCGTTTGATCTTTGCTCTTCAGGGACAGCAGAGACACCTCCGGCTCTGGTTGTCCCTCCTAGGCCACTCACGTTTGTGCTGGTCAGAGCTGTCTCAGGGACGCCGGGGACAGCAGGGACACCTTCTCTGTCCACGTTGTTGACCCCCAGCCAGGGGGCGCATGGGCTTGCGGTGGGGCCCTGGCCGGGGGCGTTCAAGGGGCGGGATCGAGTGTCGAGGCGGCCCGCCACAGCGCGTTGACGAACTCCCGCCGGGTGTCGTCTGGCAATACACCGAGGATTGCGGCCAGCTCGGCGGCAAGTGCCGGGTCAATGTCGCGGACGTGGATACGGACACCATCCTCGAAGCGGGCGATGCGCACCACCGGAGGGTTCGGCGGCATGTGTCCGGCGAAGACTTCAATCGTGGCCTGGCCGACATGCCAGATGCCGAGTTGGGCTGCGTGCCCCGGCTGGTCATTCCGGCGGTGGGTGGACTGGCACCAGGCCACAGCACACCCAACCAGACCATCTACTGTCACGGCTGCGCCTCCTGCTGTTCGGCCAATACCAGCGCCTCGTCACGGAGATCATGGAGCATCAGCCACGGCTGCTTGCCGAGCGCGTACCGAAGCCATTCGCTGCCCTTGTCGAGCAGCACATTGACCTCGTGGCACACCTTCACCGCTGGTACGGGGAGCGAGTCACCGGGTCCGGGCTCGTACAGGTCCACGGTGGCCGCGTACGGGCTGGTTCCTGCCACGCTTACGACGCGGGAGCGTTCGGCCAGACGCGGGCAGGTGGCCAGCGACTCAGGGATGCAGGCTCCGCATGTGGGTGGCAGGTTGGTGATGGAGGTGCCGTCCGGTGCGATGTCGGGATCGTTGACGAACAGCCACCAGTAGCGGCCGTCAGGGCGCTGGCATGAGCAGCTGCACACCATGCACAGGTGCTCCCGCATCATGACGCGGGTGCGTGGCGTGTTGATCGCCTTCCACCGGAACTTCCCCGCCCGGTTCAACCCGTGCCGCACCCATAGCAGCCCGTGATCCCAGTCATCGTCTGTCGGGTCGGAGTAGGACAGGCGGATGTCCTCGACGATCGGGTCCCAATCGAAGAACAGCGGCAAGTCGAGCAGTTCGCCTGTCCACAGGTTCTGGTCGGGGATGCGCAATCCGTTCCGAGTGCGATTCACACCAGGTCCCCGCTCGGATCGTTCAATGCGGCGGCACGACCCGAGGTTGCGGCAGGGTCGTGGTCGTGCCGCC
Organism: Nonomuraea thailandensis; assembly: GCF_024172165.1. Classification (GTDB taxonomy): domain Bacteria; phylum Actinomycetota; class Actinomycetes; order Streptosporangiales; family Streptosporangiaceae; genus Nonomuraea; species Nonomuraea thailandensis. Next base: position 10,244,396 of record NZ_JAMZEB010000002.1, read on the forward strand.
GCAGCCGCGCTGTCCCGGAGCGCGGCAACGACGCGATGGTGGACGTCTGGGAAGAGACGTCACCGCCGCGCCAGTCCATGTGGTTCTTGTCGTTCCAGACCGACAAGGCGGAGGAGTTGTTGTCCTGCACGAGTTCCATCACAGTCCGGCGTGGTACGACTGCGGGAGAGGACACTGGAGGCGCACCCGGATGCGCGCCCGTGTCCGCCTACCCCCGGAGGTGCATTCCGATGAGCAATGCTCGCGCCTGGGCCAGGCGACTACGCACCGAGCGGTCCAGGCGAGGCTGGTCTCAGCGTGACCTCGCCCTGCAACTGTCCGCCGTCGCTGACAGGAAGCTCCCTGAGCCGGAGAGCATCGTGCGCCGGATCCGGGATCACGAATGCGGCAAGCACCGACCGGACGACGAGTACGCGGAGCTGTACTGCCGTCTGTACGGGTTGAGTGAGTCCGCGCTCTTCGACGAGGAAGAAGGAGCGGCCGACCTGGGCGACGAGATCGACGCGATCGAGCTTGCCCGCCGGGCGGCGGCCAGCGACGTCAGTAGAGAGACGCTGGAACGGCTTGAGCTTGCCGTAGACGACCTGGCATCCGATTACCCTCGCACACCACCGGCGCAGCTCCTTGGCCGCGTACGGCGGCATCTGGAGTACGTGACGCGCCTCTTCGACGGCAGGAAGACTCTCGCTGAGCACCGTCGTCTCCTCGTGGCAGGCGGTTGGCTGTCGCTGCTTGCGGCGACCTGCCACATCGACCTGCGGCAGTACCCGGCCGCCGCCGCGCGCCTTCGGACGGCTGGGCAGTTGGCCGGCCACGCCGGGCACGACGAGATCAGGGCATGGTGCCTGGAAACCGAGGCGTGGCAGGCCCTCACTGAGGGCGAGTTCCAGCACGCCATGATCCTGGCGCAGGGGGCGCAGGACGTCGCACCACGCACCAGCTCCGCGTTCATCCAGGCCACTGGGCAGGAGGGCCGGGCTTGGGCGCGGATGGGGAAGAGCACTGAAACCCGGGCCGTGCTGCATCGGATACACCGGATGGTGTCGCCGATGCCCATGCCGGACCGGCCCGAACATCACTTCCGGTACGACCCGGCCAAGAGCGACGCCTACACCGCGACCACGCTTTCGTGGCTGGGCGACCCGGCCGCCGTGAACTACGCGCGTCAGGTGCTCGCACGACTGGAATCCGCCGTAGACGGGGGACCACGCCCGCGTCGAGCGGCGTCGGCCCGCCTCGATCTAGCGCTGGCTTTGCTCTCCACCGACGAGCCAGGAGAAGCCGGATACGTCGCGCGCCAGGCCCTCATGAGTGGGCTCTTGGTGCCCTCGAACTACTGGCGCGCCAAGGAGGTCATCGCTGGGGTCGAAGAGCGCGGTCTGACGGAAGCCGAGGAGCTTCGTGAGGTCTACCGCGAGTTGTACGGGTCACCGTCGCAACCGCAGCGTCCCCAGATCAACTCTTGATGAGGCTGGCTTACCTGAGCGTTCTCATGCCTGGTTGAAGGGTGGTTTCATCGGTTGCAGACACATCTATTCGTTCACGCTGGAGAGTGACACAAGAATGTAGGTTGCCCACTTCTTCGCATCAGCTTGCAGTGCTTCTCCTGCCGCTGGCTCCAGTTGTGCACCAAGCGATTCCAGATCCTCCACAGAGCCAAGCCTCGTGGTCGTCCCCTTCCAGCGACTCGACTCCATCTGAACCATCACATCAGTAGAGCCAACTTCCTTCCACCCAAGCTGCTCCAGGCGATCGCGCGCGAGGTCGAGTGCTTCGGGAAAGTCGGCGGCCTGCATGTCGACCACCAGAATCTCAATCACTTGTACAGTCCGCTCGTACATCGGGTCAGTGAAGGTCTGCGTGACGACGCGGCCGACGCTTCGCACTTCCGTGACCGCGCCAGGATCCACCTTGATCACGGTCTCGGGCCACCACGCCGCATTGCAACCTGAAACGGTGACTAACAGGCACAGTGCCGCCAATAGGCGCTTGACCATGGAAATATCCTTCTCTGCTTCTTCGCGTCCCGGGTGCCGTCTTAAGATGACTCCGCATGTTTCCGGAGCGTCTCAGTCTGCACACGGCGTCAGGCATGCGCGAGGGCGTCCGCCAGTTCTTTCATGCTTGTGACGATGAGATCCGCCCCTGTCTCATCAAGCCGCCTGGCTTTTCCTGGCTTGTTGGCGTAGCCGACAGCGAGCACCCCAGCGAGCTTGGACGCCTCAACGTCGGTTACCGAATCTCCTACCAACAGGGCGGACGAGGGGTGCGCACCGATGTGAGTAAGCGCCTGAACGAGCAGGTGAGGATTCGGCTTCATGAGTGCGGGGTTGGCCTCCACCCGCGCGGAGATGTGCTCCACCAGACTGCTGAGCCTTTGGCGATCCAGGAAGGCCGACACTGCGGCCACGGAGTTGTTGCTCACTATGGCGACAGGCACTTCTTTGTCGCGTGCCCGTTCCAGCAGGTCAGTTGCACCAGTGGTAGATCTCGCTGTCTCGGCCGCCTTTACTTCCAACTCGGTGAGCGTCCGGAGTGCGAGCTGGTTCAGATCGCCGCTCAAAGAGGCGCTGAGTCGGAACAGCTCTAGGGGATCGTCCGTGGTGTGCGCCTCCGGCGGGAGCTGCGCGCCTGCCTCTTCCAGGACGGCGCGGAGACTGTCCGCCACAGTTGGTGCCGGCAGTCCAGCGAAGATGTCGCAGATCGGCCCGTCGAAGTCCAGCAGGAGGCACCGTGTCTGGCTCATGACGGCCCGGACGGCTTCCGTCCCCGACCGTGCCATCAGGACACCTCGCGAGCGACCGAGTTCCACACCGCGTCGAACCATGCGGACGACTGCTGTACGTACTGACACGAGGTCGAATCGGGACCATCGCTCAGTGCGAAGTGGAACAGCTCGGTGTCCTTGCCCATCAGGTCGAACATCGTGACGGGCTCGCCGCCCAACGCCACGGTGTGCTCCGCCACGGCGTAGTAGCCGAAGAACGCCTCTTCGCCGTTGATCACATACATCTTGAAGCGTGGCGGCTCGCCGCTGATCCGGACTTCGGCGGACGCGTGCGCTACTAGGCCGAGATCCCTCAGCTCGTGTACCGAGTCCACGATGGCCTGGGCGTGCCGAGAGATGATCTTTTCGGCGCGTTGCCTGAACAGCGGCTCATCCTGCCCGTTGTCCACCCGGCAGGGGAGAGACCAGGGTCGGTTGGTGTCCGGCAGCAGGAGCCGGATGGAGATGCGCTCCGGGGTCAGGCGACCCGCCCGGATGTTGTCGAGCGCTTCCATGACCGCGCCGTGCAGTGTCTCGCCGGAGAAGCCGGCGAAGTCGATCGAGACCTCTGATCGCTTGAACGCCTCCTCGATGTGAGGACGCAGGCCGACAGGGCGGGCGGTCTTCTCGCGGACGAACACGCCGCTTCCCTGGCGGGAAACGATCAGGCCGTCGTCCCGAAGGAGGCGGATGGCCTGCTGGATGGTCTGGCGCGCCACGCCGAAGGTTTTGGCGAGTTCCGGCCCCGAGGGGAGCTTCTCCCCAGGCGCGAACTTCCGGGTGAGTATGGCCGCTCTGAGCTGCGCGGCGACCTGCTGAAAGGGCGGACGAGGGTCGTCCGGATCGAGTCTCATGCCCCGATCGTAGCCCTACCTGAACAACATTACTAGCCAAGTTGGCCAAGACTCTTGACATGACTAGCCAGGCCGCTCAACATGAAGCTTGTACAACCTGCCTAGCCAACCTGGTCAGGCAGGAAGTGCAGCGGATGACTTGGCGGCCTAGCTGGCCAAATCGTCCGCCGCTCAGCCGGAAGACCTGGGAAGGCGCCAACTTCAGCGCACGCCGACGGGCTGAGCACTCGCCGCTTCGAGAACTGAATCCGGGCTATCGCCTCCCACCGAAAAGGCGGTCACCACCAATCACGATCGACGCCGGGACGGCCCCATCCGCCAAGACACCAGCCGCCCCGGCCCTCCTCAAGAGAGGTGTTCTCATCATGCTCCACGACGTGCAGTGGTCCGGGGACGCGGGCGCGAACGCGCCCACCCTGACCGCCCTGCTCGACGCCGTCCTGGCCGCCGGTCCCGCCTGCGGCCCCGACACCGCTCACCTGTTCACCAGCACCGACGGAGAGACCTCCGAGCGGCGGCAGGAGCGTGAACAGCGAGCCATAGCCATCTGCCGTGACTGCCCGGCTCTCGGGGCCTGCGTGATGTACGCGCTGGCGCTCGATCCCGGTGAGGGCGTCTGGGCGGGCCTCAACCTGGACGACCAGCACCTCATCGACGATTCGGCGGTGGCGTGATGACTCGCTTCCGCTGCCTCGACTGCGGCCAGCGCTCCGACAGCATCATCGGCTGCCGCCGCTGCGGCACCGTCACCGGCCGCCGCACCCAGCTCTGCCCCGCCCACGGCGCGGGCCGCGCCCCGGGATGCCGAGCCTGCCGAGCCAACTTCCGCTTCCGATGCGAGGAGCGCTGATGTCCCGAGTCCGCGCGGCCTTCTGGGATCCGACCGGTAGCCGCTACAGCCTTCCCACCTACCCGTGGCGGATGGCCCCGCCGCATCTGCTGACCTTGCGCCAGCTCACCGCCGAAGGGCTGCGGCCCGGCGGTCAGGGAGTCCAAGCGCAGATTCTCTGGCGCTCCCGCCGGCACGGCGCACGCGGCGTGCGTGCCGCCTACCTCTACGACATCCGGTTCGCGCTGCCCAAGCGCCCCATGACCCCGGCCAAGTGGGCTGCCCTGGCCAAGGCCAACGCTGCCCGCCGTCGCTGCCCGAACTGCGGCCGCGACGCCGGGTTCGTCATCTCTCGCTACGCCGACACCTGCACCACCTGCTACTACCAGCCCGCCAGCGTGCGGACGGAGGAAGCCGCATGAGCCACATCGCCAACCCTGACCCGCCTTCCGAGCCGACGCCGGAGGAGATGGCCAGCGCCCTGGCCGACCTCGAACAACTCGCCAACCAGAACTCCGCCATCACCGTGCCGTCCCGGCCGGTGGCGAGTGGAGAGACCAAGCGCGTTCGCAAACTGCGTGCTGAGGTGGCCGAGGCACATCTGCTGGCCGACCTCCAGGACGACGACGCCCCGCTGCTGCTGGACACGCCCAAGGTGCGCAAGCGTCGCAAGGCCGCCCAGGAAGCCGCTCGGCTGCACAAGTTGGCCCAAGACCCCGAGATGCGAGCCTGGCAGGCCGCACGGATGCGCCGCCTGCTGGTCACCGCCGCTCTCGTCTCGCTCACCCTGGCGCTGGCCTGGTCCACCGCCGGTGTGCAGCACTTCGCCGCCGACGGCGCACCTGCCTGGTCTCCGGCCTGGGTCTTCGCTTGGCTGGTCGAACCGTTCCTGTCCCTGGCCCTGCTGGTCGTGGTCGGCGCCCGCGCCTACCTCGGCACCCGAGGCCAACCGCTCGACGACGCCAAGCTCGTACGGATCGAGTGGCTGTTCCTGGCCCTCACACTCGCCATGAACGCCTGGCCGTACCTGCCGTTCGTGGCCGCCGACTTCTCCCTGTCCCGGCTGGTTCTGCACGTCCTGGGACCGATCGTGGCGGTGGCCATCGTCACCGCACTGCCGATCGTCCTGGCCGCGTTCGCTGGCCTCGATCACGGGCCTACCGGTACCCCTACCACCCCGTCGTACAGGGCAAATGCGGCCACAGTCGACAAACTCACCGCTCGCGCCCGCGACCTGATCGGGACCGGTCAGCTCTCCATCGACTCCGGAGCGGACAAGTTCCGCCGCGCCCTCGGGTGCGGCATGGACGCCGCCCGTGCCGTCCGCGACACCCTGCGCGGCAACCCTGCCTGAAAGGAGGCCTCCATGCTGACCATCGCCGTCATCGCCACGGCCATCTGTGCGGCCATCCCGGTGGCCATCTTCATCCGCATGGTGGTGACCCGCCCGCGCGTCCGGGCTGAGATCCACGTGGCCTTCCAGAACCGTCCGACCAGCACACAGGGCGCGACCTCATCCGCCAAGACTCCGGTCGCGCCCTGCAACCCCGCCCGCTACTACGCACACGAGGTGGTCTCATCATGACCCAGAACCCGCACGAACCGGAAAACCGGTCCGACGACGGACCTCTGACCGGTCTGAACGGTTTCCAGTTCGCCGACCGGTCCCCGACCGCGACGGTCGAGACCGCCGAGACCGGCGGTCAGGTGGTGCCGTTGGACAGCCGCCGCAGAGCCCGCACGCCGGACGAGGACACCGAGGAAGACGAGTCCTTCGACCACGAGACGGTCACCATCGAGGCAGAGACCCTGGGCGGCCCCGTGGACCCGCCCGAGGACGACGCCGCGCCGTACACCACGCGGACGGTCCAACGCCGGGAACCCATCATTCCCGCCACGCTGCGCACCTGGCGCGGCATCCGCACGATGCTCGCCTGGCAGGCCAAGGATGCCGGGTACGTCATCAGCTACCACGCGGTTCGCACACCGAAGTACGCGGCGAAGGCGCTCTGGTACGCCGTGCCCGGCCTGTTCGGCACTCTCGGCCGCCTGCTGCACTGGGCCACGGCCGAAGAGGGCAACTGGGCACTGCGCCAGTACGCCGCCGACCGCAACGACCCGGAGACCTGGCTCAAGCTGGACAAGCAGCGCCAGCGCCAGTCCCGCTGGCGCTGGTGGATCCTGATCGCTCTCGCCGTGACGGTGCTGATCGGTCTGCTGGTCTTCCTACTCGCTGACATTCCGACGTGGGCGCGTCTGCTGGCCGTGGCCGTAGCGGTGCCTGTGCTGGCCCGCGCGGGCAGGCCCACGGACAAGCCGATCACTGACCGCGTCTCGACCGGTCCGCGCTACCGCAAGCTCACCGCCGAGCTCGTGCGTCGCGCGCTGCTGTCCTGCGGCATCTCCGGCATCAACCAGGCCGTGAGCAGGGACCCGAACGCCATCAGCTTCCCGACCGAGATCCACCGCGACGGCCCCGGCCACCTCGCGGTCGTGGACCTGCCGTTCGGCGTGGAGGCCGCCGACGTCGTAGCCCGGCGCGGCCGGTTGGCCTCCGGCATGCGTCTGCCGCTGGATCAGGTCTGGCCCGAGCCTGGTGACGGCCACCCCGGACGGTTGGCTCTGTGGGTCGGTTACGAACCCGCCTCCCAGATGAAGCAGCCCGCCTGGCCCCTGCTCAGGGACGGCAAGGTGGACGTCTTCAAGCCCTTCCCGTTCGCCACCACGCCTCGCATGGACACGGTCAACGCATCGCTGATGTTCCGTAACTGGCTGGTCGGTGGCCAGCCGGGCTCCGGCAAGACCTTCGCCCTGCGCCTGGCGGTCCTGGCCGCCTGCCTCGACCCGCGCGCCGAGTTGCGCATCTACGAGCTGAAGGGCGTGGGGGACTTCAAGGTCCTGGAGCCGCTGTGCACCGAGTACGGCAACGGCTTCGACGACGAGACGATCGCCCGCTGCGCCGGAATGATCCGCTGGCTCTACAAGGAGTGCGAGCGCCGCTCCAAGCGCATCGCGCACTACGCCCAGCTCGGCAAGGCCCCGGAGAACAAGGTCACTCCTGAGCTGGCCAGCCTCAAGGACTCCGGCCTGCACCCGCTGATCGTCGCCATCGACGAGATCCAGGAGCTGTTCCTGCACGGCAAGTTCGGCAAGGAAGCCGGAGAGATCCTGGAGAAGGTCATCAAGCTGGGCCGCGCCCTGGGCGTGATCCTGCTGATCGGCACCCAGATCCCGGACAAGGACAGCCTCCCGACCGGGATCACCCGCAACGTCAACACCCGCTACTGCATGTCGGTGGCCGACCAGGTCGCCAACGACATGATCCTCGGCACGTCGATGTACAAGAACGGCTACCGAGCCACCATCTTCCAACCGGTCGTCGAAGCCGGGTGGGGCATCCTGTCCGGCCTCGGCAAGCCCGCCGCCCGCCGCTCGTTCGAGGTGGACACCGACAAGGCCAAGCAGGTCGTGGCCCGCGCCATGCAGCTCCGTGGGATGGCCGGCACCTTGCCCGAGGAAGGCACCCAGACCCGCGAGGACGCGCCCGCGTACGACCTGCTGGCCGACCTGGCGAAGGTCTGGCCTGCGGGGGAGAGCGGCGCCTGGAACGAGACCCTGTGCGGCTACCTGAGCGAGCTGCGGCCTGAGGTCTACACCGGATGGGCATCCGAGCAGCTCACGACCGCGCTCAAGCCGCACGGCGTGACGGTCGTCAGCATCGGCCGCCGCATCGACGGCAAGCCCGTCACCCGACGTGGCATCCGCTTCGACGACCTGGCCGACGCCATCGCGGAGCGTAACCGCCGAAACGGCTCTGGCTGACCGTCCGGAGGGTGCTAGCGCTAGCGGCTGACCCTGCTATCGCTAGCACCCCCGCTAGCAGCCAAAAACAATGCCTGGCCAGGGCGTTAGCACGCTAGCGCCCTGGGCTGACGACACCCAGAAACAGGCCTCGGAGGCTGTCTTGGACCCCGTCACCCTGCTCGCTATCACGACCACCACGATCGCTCTGATCGTCGCTTTCCGTTACGGCATCGCCTGCTGGATTCGCCCGTTCGGCACCTGCCGAAAGTGCGAGGGCAGGCGCCACCTGCCCAACCGCATCGGTCGCGGCACCCATGAGTGTCGCCGCTGTAAGGGCACCGGCCTGCGGCTCCGCTGGGGACGCCACCTCTTCAACTTCGTCCGCCGCCTCCACAGCGACGGCACCCGATGACCGGCCACGACCAGGAGACCGTCATGACCGTTGACCCGATCCGTTACGCCCTGGCCGCCACTGCTCGCGGCTGGTACGTCTTCCCACTCGCTCCGGGTGGCAAGGAACCGCCCCGCGGGTTCACCCGCTGGGAGGAGCGCGCCACCGTTCAGCCCGACATCATTCGCGCCACTTGGCGCAAGCCGTACAACGTGGGCGTGGCCTGCGGCCCGTCCGGACTCGTGGTCATCGACCTCGACCGACCGAAGCCCGGCCACACTCCACCGCCGGAATTGGAGCGTTCCGGAATCCGTGACGGTGCCGACGTGTTCGCGGCCCTGTGCGCCGACCACGGCCAGGAACTGCCCCTGGAGACCTTCCAGGTACGCACCCGGCGCGGCGGCCTGCATCTGTACTACAGCGCTCCTGTCGACATGACCCTGACCAACACCCAAGGCGCGCTCGGCTGGCTCATCGACACACGCGCCGTGGGCGGCTACGTCGTCGGCCCCGGCAGCCGCGTCCGAGCCAGCGACAGCGACGGCGACGGCTCATACAAGGTGCTGCACGCTCCGCCCGTCGCGCCGCTGCCGTCCTGGCTGGCAGAGCTGCTGCGGCCCAAGCCGCTGCCCGCACAGGCACCCGTCTCCATCGCTCTGGCCGCCGACCGGCACGGGTCCTACCTGAGGGCAGCGATCAGAGGCGAGCTGGAACGAGTGACCAGCTCACCACCGCACGGCCACAATATCGCGCTCTATCGCGCGTCCGTCGCCCTCGGGCAACTGGTGGCCGGTGGCGAGCTGTCCGAAGCCGACGTCACAAGCTGGCTGATCAACGCTGCCCAGCAGGTAGGCCAGCCCTTCGGCGAGGCCACACGCACCATCGCCAGCGGACTACGGGCAGGCGCGCGCCGCCCGCGAACGGTGGCCGCATGACGAACGAGCGCCCATCTCACCTACGCCTGGTCGCGGGTGATGCGGTCCACGTGCCTGGCGACCACGGACCCGCACCGACGCCGTTCCGCACATCCTGGACCGCTGACGAGCTGATGTCCGTGACCTTCCCGCCGACCAAGTGGGCCGTGCCCGGAGTGATCGCCGAAGGGCTCAACCTGCTGGCCGGTCCGCCCAAAGTTGGCAAGTCCTGGCTGTCACTCGCCACGGCGGTCGCTGTCGCCGGGGGAGGGAAGGCCCTGGAAGCCATCGAGGTAGAGCCCGGCCCGGTGCTGTACCTGGCGCTGGAGGACACACCGCGCCGTCTCCAATCACGCATGGCCAAGATCCTGGGAGACAAGTCAGCCCCACGCGGACTGACCCTCTCCACGGCGTGCGAGACCCTTCCCAGGGGCGGAGACCAGGCAATAGCCCGGTGGCTGGAACGCAACCCGGGTGCCCGCATGGTCGTCATCGACGTGTTCGCCAAGATCCGGGGCACTACGCCTCCCGGCCTGTCCGCCTATGACGCCGACTACACCGCCATGGGCAGGGCCAAGAGCCTGGCCGACACCTACGGCGTGGCCGTCGTCCTGGTTCACCACGTCCGCAAGATGGGCTCTGACGACTTCCTGGAGCAGGTCTCCGGCACCAACGGCCTGGCTGGTGCCGCTGACGCCACGTTGGTGCTCAAGCGCCAGCGTGGCACTGCCGATGGCGTCCTGCACGTCACCGGCCGCGACGTCGAAGAGGCCGAATACGCGATGGCCTTCCAGCCCGCCGCCGGAGTGTGGCACCTGCTGGACGGCCCGCCCGAGGATCACACGCTGGGAGAGACCCGCGCGGCCATCGTCCGCTACGTCCGGGCGAACCCGAACAGCACACCCAAGGCCATCGCCGACGGCACTGGCCTGTCCTACGAGAACGTCCGCAAGACCTGCCCGCGCATGGCCAGCGACGGACAGCTCTGCGTGGACGCCAACAGCCGCTACCGGGTGCCAGGGACATCGGCCCACGAAGGTGTCCCGGCCGTCCCTGCTGTCCCTGAACCTGCTCTGACCAGCATGAACGCGGCGAGCCATGAGGGACAGACGTCCCTGCCCGCTGTCCCTGCTGTCCCTGCGCACGAGGAGGACGCGCGCCTATGACCGTCACGGCTCCGGACAGCGTCCGGCTCGACACGATCGACATCGCTACCCAGGAGGACCTGCCCTTGCTGCTCACCGTCGAAGAGGCCGCGCACCGGCTCAGGATCGGGCGGACGCAGATGTACCAGCTCGTCAAGACCGGAGAAGTGGCGTCCGTCTGCATTGGCAGACTCCGCCGCGTCCCCATCGAGTGCCTGGCCGCCTACGTGAACAACCTTCTTGAAGGGAGCCGCTGACATGGGACGCAGGCCCAACGGTGCATCGACCATCTACTTCGGCGGCGACGGCAAGTGGCACGGCCGGGTGACCGTGGGCGTCAAGGATGATGGCACCCCCGATCGCCGCCACGTGAAGCGCAAGACAGAAGCCGAGGTCATCAAGGCCGTTCGTGAGCTGGAACGCCAGCGAGACGGCGGGCACGTCCGAAAGGCCGGCCAGCGGTGGACGGTCGCGAAGTGGCTGACCCACTGGATCGAGAACATCGCTGTCCCGCCTGCTATCCGGGAGAGCACGCACTCCGGCTACAAGGTGGACGTGGTGACCCACCTGATCCCCGGCATCGGTGCTCACCGCCTCGACAAGCTGGAGCCTGAGCACCTGGAAAAGCTCTACGCCAAGATCCAGCGTTCCGGACGATCCGCTGGAACGGCTCACCACGTTCACCGGACCGTTCGGGCCGCGCTCAACGAGGCCGTACGGCGCGGCCACATCACGAAGAACCCGGTGACCCTGGCCAAGGCCCCAGTGCTCACGGACGCCGAGATCGAGCCCTACGACATCGAGGAGATCCGCCTCCTGCTCAAGGCTGCTGACGAACTGCCACGGAACAGCGCGCGGTGGGGGATCGCGCTCGCACTCGGACTGCGCCAAGGCGAAGCCCTTGGCTTGCGTTGGACGCACGTGGATCTCGACAAGGGTGTTCTGCGGGTGCGGCGCAGTCGTCAGCGTCCCAAGTACGCCCACGGGTGTGCCGACCGTCCCTGTGGCAGGAAGCCTGGCTTCTGCCCGCAACGCAAGCAAGTCAACGAGGCGACGTCGGACACCAAGTCGAAGGCCGGGCGGCGGGTGATCGGTCTGCCGGACGAGTTGGTGACCCTGCTCAGGAAACACAAGGCGGAGCAGGACAAGGACCGCCAGGCGGCTCGTCAGCTCTGGCAGGAGGGCGGCTGGGTCTTCACCACGGCGACAGGCCAGCCGGTGAGTCCGTACAGCGACTATCACGAGTGGAAGGCACTACTGAAAGCCGCTGGTCTACGTGACGGTCGGCTGCACGACGCGCGCCATACCGCCGCCACGGTGTTGCTCATCCTCGGAGTGCCCGAACGTACGGTCATGGCCATCATGGGGTGGTCCGGCTCGGGCATGGCGGCGCGGTATCAGCACGTGACGGACGGCATCCGGCAGACCGTGGCCAGGCAAGTCGGAGGTCTCATCTGGGAGGCGGAAAGGAGCCCTGAAGAGGCCAACTGAGACCCGAACTGAGACCCAGAGCAAGAGGGGTCATGCCGCTGATCACGGCATGACCCCTCTGAGCTGGCGGAGGATAGGGGATTTGAACCCCTGATAGGTTGCCCTATACACGCTTTCCAAGCGTGCGCCCTCGGCCACTAGGCGAATCCTCCGCCGACGAGCTTACCGGACTTCTCGAGGTGCGCAGACCATGTTTTCGCGCGGAGGTTCTCGCGGGGTGGAGCGAGCACTGCGGGGTGCGGCTAGACTGTCCAGGGACCCCTCGCGCGGCGTCATCCTGTGAACCTCCCCAGGGCCGGAAGGCAGCAAGGATAAGCGGGCTCTGGCGGGTGTGCGGGGGGTCTCTTCGTTGAGAGCCCCCTCGCAGGCGGGATGGTCGTATGAGCCTTGCGCTTTACCGCAAGTACCGACCCGGGACCTTCGCCGAGGTCAAGGGTCAGGAACACGTCACCGATCCGCTGAGACAAGCGCTGCGTACGGGCCGGATCAACCACGCCTACCTCTTCAGCGGCCCCCGCGGATGTGGCAAGACCTCCAGCGCCCGCATCCTGGCGCGCTCTCTCAACTGCGAGCAGGGCCCCACGCCCGACCCGTGCGGCGAGTGCGAGTCGTGTGTCGCGCTGGCCCCGACCGGCCCCGGGCACCTCGACGTCATCGAGATCGACGCCGCCTCCCACGGTGGTGTGGACGACGCGCGCGACCTGCGCGAGCGGGCCTTCTTCGCCCCCGTCTCCGCGCGCTACAAGATCTACATCATCGACGAGGCGCACATGGTGACCCGCGAGGGTTTCAACGCGCTGCTCAAGCTCGTCGAGGAGCCCCCGCCGCACCTGAAGTTCATCTTCGCGACGACGGAGCCGGAAAAGGTCATCGGCACCATCAAGTCGCGTACGCACCACTACCCGTTCCGGCTGATGCCGCCCACGACGCTCAGGGCGCTGTTGGAGGAGATCCTCACCTCCGAGAGCGTGCCCTTCGAGCCGGCCGCGCTGCCCCTGGTCGTACGCGCGGGGGCCGGGTCCGCGCGCGACTCGCTGTCGATCCTCGACCAGCTCCTCGCCGGGGCGGAGGAGGACGGCATCACCTACGCCAAGGCCGTCTCGCTGCTCGGCTACACCGACGGCGACCTGCTCGACGAGGTCGTCAACGCGTTCGCGGCCAAGGACGGCGGCCAGGTCTTCCACGCGGTCAACCGGGTGATCGAGGGCGGTCACGACCCGCGCCGGTTCGCCTCCGACCTGCTCGAACGCTTCCGTGACCTGGTGATCCTGGCGAACGTGCCCGAGGCGGCCTCCAGCGGCCTGCTCGACCGGCCCGCCGACGAGCTGGAGCGGCTCGTCCAGCAGGCCGCCTCGATGGGCCCCGCCGAGCTGACCCGAGCCGCCGAGGTGTTCAACGCCGGGCTCACCGAGATGCGCGGCGCCACCTCGCCGCGCCTGCTGCTGGAGCTGATGTGCGCCCGCGTCCTGCTGCCCGGTGCGGCGCAGGGTGAGGCGGCGCTGCTGGCCCGCCTCGAACGTCTCGAACGGGGCGGCGCCGTCGCCCAGATGGCCGCTCGCGCCTCCGCCGGTGCGCATGTGGGTGTGCCCGCGGCCCCATCCGCCGGTGCGCCCGCGGGGCTCGGGACGGTGAGCGCCGTAGGAGCGCAGGTCGCCTCGGGTGGGCACCACGGAGCGCAGATGGCCTCGGGTGGGCACCACAACGTGGCGGCGCCGGCTCCCGCGGCAGGTCCGGCTCAGGTGGTTGCGGCCGGTGACGCCGCCGCGGCCGCCACACCGGCTTCGGCGCACGCCGCTCCTGATGGGAGCGGCGGTAGCGGTGGTGGGGACGACTGGCCCGAGCCCGTACGTCCCGGCGCCGCGCCGGCACCATCGCCTTCTCCGGCCCCGGCTGCTCCTGCCGGTGGCGCGCCGCAGGCTGCCGCGCCAGCGGGGGGCGGGGCTCCGGCGGCGGGGGGCGCGGGTGCCGTCCAGTCGCAGTGGGCCGCCGTGCTGGCCGCGCTCAAGCAGCGCAGCATCGTCGTCTGGGCGAACGTGAGCACCAACGCCCAGGTGGTGGGCGTCGAGGGCAACCTGGTGACGCTCGGGTTCACCCAGGTCGGCGCGATGAAGAACTTCACCGGCGGCGGCAAGGACGCCGTGGTGGCAGGCGTGCTGGGCGAGGTGCTCGGCGGCACCTGGCGCGTCGAGGCGGTCGTCGGCGGCTCCCCGGCACCTCGCGGCCCGGCCCGCGCCCCGTCGGCCCCGTCGGCTTCGCCCCCTGGCGGTGCGGGGTCACACGGGGCTGCCGGTAGCTCTACCGGACCGGTCGGTGCCCAGGGTGCGCCGGGGCCGCAGGGCGTGTCGGGGCCGCAGATGGTGGCCCAGAGTGTGCCGGCGCCTCAGGGGGGTCAGGCCGCGGGCGGCTCCCAGGGACGTACGGCCTCACACGGGGCTTCCCACGAGGGCCGGGAAGGTCAGGACTCCGACCAGCCTCCGGCCGGCGCGCCGGGACGCCAGACCACGGACGAGTCCTGGCCCGACGCTCCCGACGACTTCGGCCCGGGCGCCCCGCCCAGCCCCGATCCCACGCAGACGGTCAGCGCGGCCCAGCACACGGCCGGCGCTCCGGTGGGCGTCGTGCAGGCAGGCAGCGTACAGACGGGCACTGTGCAAGCGGGCAGTGTGCAGACGGCCACTGTGCAGACGGGCGCCGGCCTGGCCGCTGCCCGGTCGGCGGCCAAGGCGGCGGCTCAGGCGGGGCCGCGCGTTCCTGCGGCCCGTGGCGCGGCCGCGGCCTGGCCCGACGCGATCCCCGGTCGTGACAAGGGGCCCGAGTCCGATGAGGTGGACCCGCTCAACGACGCCGACGCCGACGTGGACGCCGTCTCGGGGATGGCGCTGCTGGAGCGGGAGCTCGGCGCCAAGGTGATCGGCGAGATCGACCACACCTGACCGGCGGAGGGCATCGACCACACCTGACCGGCGGAGGGCATCGACCACACCTGACCGGCGGAGGGCATCGACCACACCTGACCGGCGGAGGGCTGCGTGGAGCGCGGCGTGCCCGGCGTGTGCAGGGAGAGCGCCTGCTCGGCAGCGTGATGTGGTGCGCTGGGTCGCTGCTTGGGAGCGTTGTGAGGTGCGCCCGCCCCCGCGCCGCTGTTCGGCAGGGTTGTGAGGCGCGCCCGGCCACAGGTGGCTGCTTCGACGTGTGGCGCTGACCGTGCCGCGCGAGCGCTCCCCTTCCGGCCGGGGTCAGGAGAGAAGGCGGGAGCGGGCGGCGGCGGAGCGGAGGTCGGTGGCGGGGAGGGCGGCCAGGCGCTCCAGCACCTCGTAGTCGTCACGCCCGTTGCACGTCTGCGCGTAGGCCCACAACTCGTCCGGCCCCCCGTGCCGCAGCAGGAAGGCCCGGACCTGGGCCTCCAGCTCGTCGCGCTCCCGCCGGATCTCCGGCGACTCGGAGCGGGGCAGCAACGGCCCGGGGTAGGCGCGCGCCAGCCCCGCGGGGTCGCTGGACGACAGCAGTCGGCGCACCTTCATGAAGTCCGCCTCCACGGGACAGACCAGCCGGTACGGCTTGGCGGCGATGGCCTCCCCGAGCTGCCCGCGCAGCCGGTGGATCTCGGCCCTGATGGTCACCGGGTTCCCGTCGTCCCCGTACAGGTGGAACGAGAGCTGCTCGGCCGTCAGCCCGTGCGGGTGCAGGGCCAGGAGGGCGAGGAGCTCGGCGTGGCGCAGCGACAGGGGCCGGTCGTCGTCGCCGTACGAGGCGGTGGGCGTGCCCTCGCCGAGGAGCGACAGGGTCAGGGCCGGCGGGGCGGACGCCGTGCCCGGGCGCAGGAGGAAGCCTTCGGAGAAGGGCTCCAGGAGGGCGGCGGTGCCGTCCCTGAGCATGAGGCGGTGGCCGGCCTGCTTCCCGAGGGGGACGCGCTCGCCGAGGTCGCCGCCCGGGTCGCCGGAGATGACGCGGCCGGTGGACGACAGCAGGATGCCGGGCCGGCCGCGCAGGGACTCGAACCGGCGGCGCAGCCGTTCGTCGCGCTCGTGCATGCGCAGGGCGAGCTGCGTCTCGGCGAGCTTGGCCGTGGCGGCCACCAGGGCGACGGTGGCGGGGTGCAGGCTCCGCGCGGTGCCGCTGACGTCGACGCAGCCGATGACGCGCCCCGAGTCGGGGTCGGTGATCGGGGCGGCGCTGCACGACCAGATGTGCAGCACCCGCATCAGGTGCTCCTCCGAGTACACGTGCACGGGCCGGCCGGTGGCCAGGGCGGTGCCGATGCCGTTGGTGCCGACGTCGTGCTCGCTCCACTGGTGGCCGTCGGCCAGGCCGATCCGGTCGGCGTGGCGCATGATGGAGTGGTTACCTTCGCGCCACAATACGCGCCCGTCACTGTCTGTAACGATCATGATATGGCCGGTCTCATCGGCCGATCCAGACAGGGTTTGGGCGAGAAGGGGCAAGAGGGGCTGTAGGGGGTGTGTTCTACGGATGTCCCGCATGGAGGCGGGATCGTAGACAAGTGGGGCACTCTTGCCTTCCAGGTCGATCCCGGCGTCCAGCGAACGACGCCAGGACGCCCTGATCAGATGGCGGGGCGACTCCGGCCAGGCCCCACCTGTCGCCACGGCTTCGTGTGCTCCACGGAGAAGGCGGGAGTACGTGTCGAGATGGGCGTAACTCATCGGTCACTCCAAGTAGTCAATTAGAGCATCCGTCCTGCGCCCGCTCAGCGCAACCCGTTCGGGGGGATTGCGGAGGGTGATTGAATGAACGCAACGTGTGTGCAACGTTCCTCTGCGTAACGTCCTTCACCAACGCGTCGGCGTGGTGCGGCCGCTCCGCCGGCGTGATGGCCGGGTCTCGGACGCTGGAGGGGGGCCGAGACCCGGCCAGAACACGCCGACGTCGGCCACATCGGGGGAACGAGGGCCAGGTCGGGCGATGGTTTCGAACGGGGATCAGGGCGCCACACGCGCCCCATTCGGCGCTGGACGGGTGACCCGTCCGGAGGCCGGGCACGAAACGGGGGAACGTCCCCAGTACATGACTTCGCTCAAACACCGTAGGCTCGTGGCAGTCAAGAACGCGGAGCCACGAGGAGCGCACGACGGTGAACCCAGGGGATGTCAACCTGCAGCAGCTGCTGGAGCAGGCACAGCTCATGCAGCAGCAGCTTGTGAGCGCCCAGCAGGAGCTCAACGACGCGCAGATCGAGGGCTCATCGGGCGGCGGCCTGGTCACGGCCGTCGTCAACGGGTCGGGCGAGCTGCTCGAGCTCAAGATCGACCCGAGCGTGATCGACGCGGGCGACGCGCAGGACACCGCGGACACGATCGCGGACCTGGTGATCGCGGCGGTCCGCGACGCCGTGCGCGCTGCCGCCGATCTGCAGCAGGAGAAGCTCGGCCCGCTCGCCCAGGGGCTGGGTGGCGGCGGCCTCGGACAGTTGCCAGGGTTCTAGGCATGTACGAGGGGGTCGTCCAGAATCTGATCGACGAGCTGGGGATGCTGCCCGGCGTCGGTCCCAAGAGCGCGCAGCGGATCGCGTTCCACCTGCTGGCGGCCGATCCAGCCGATGTCAAGCGGCTGGCGCACGCGCTGCTGGAGGTCAAGGAGAAGGTCCGCTTCTGCCGGGTCTGCGGAAATGTGGCCGCCGAGGAGGAGTGCCGCATCTGCCGCGACACCCGCCGCGACACGCACGTCATCTGCGTGGTCGAGGAGTCGAAGGACGTCGTGGCGATCGAGAAGACGCGCGAGTTCCGCGGCACCTATCACGTCCTCGGTGGCGCGATCAGCCCGATCGACGGCATCGGCCCCGACGACCTGCGCATCCGCGAGCTCATGACGAGGCTGGCCGACGGCCGCGTCACCGAGCTCATCCTCGCCACCGACCCCAATCTCGAGGGCGAGGCGACGGCTACCTACCTCGCCCGTCTGGTCAAGCCGATGGGCATCAAAGTGACACGACTGGCCAGCGGTCTGCCTGTGGGCGGTGATCTCGAGTACGCGGATGAGGTCACCTTGGGCCGCGCGTTCGAAGGACGGAGGCTGCTGGATGTCTGACCAGTGGAGCGCGCTGGCGGAAGAGATCTCCGGGCACGCACAGAACTACGTGGACGGCCTGACCCGGATGGCGGGAGGCGAGGGCGGCGACGCCATCTGGTCGATCCTGCTGGTGGAGGTCGCCCAGATGAGCCTGGCGGGCGCCAAGCTCGGCGCCAACCGCGACGTCATCCTCGCCGGCAACTACGAGCCGCCGATGAGCGAGGACCCTGACATCGACGGGGTCCGCACGGCTCTGGCGGAGCGGCTGGAGGCGGTGGACGACTACGCCGAGGTGTTCGACCCGTACAAGGACACCAGCGTCACGCCGTACCGGCTGTCCGACGACCTGACCGCGGTGGCCGCCGACCTCATCCACGGGCTGCGCCATTACCACGCGGGGCGTCCGCACGAGGCCCTGTGGTGGTGGCAGTACTCCTACTTCAACACCTGGGGCAACCACGCGGGCGCCGCGATGCGCGCGCTGCAGGCCCTGGCGGCGCACTCCAGGCTCGACGTGGCCGAGGAGGCCACGACAGTCTGATCATCCACATAGTGGTACGAACCAACAGGCCCATGAGAAGCCCCCAGTAGACTGGCAGCTCACAGTCCTAACCGGGAGACTCTCGTGGCGCTCGTTGTGCAAAAGTACGGTGGTTCGTCCGTCGCCGACGCGTCCTGCATCAAGCGGGTCGCGCAGCGGATCGTCGCGACGAAAAAAGCCGGCAACGACGTGGTCGTGATCGTCTCCGCCATGGGCGACACGACCGACGAGCTGCTCGACCTGGCCGAGCAGGTGTCGCCGCTGCCTCCGGGCCGCGAGCTCGACATGCTGCTGACGTCGGGCGAGCGCATCTCGATGGCCCTGCTGGCGATGGCGATCGCCAACCTCGGCCACGAGGCCCGCTCGTTCACCGGCTCGCAGGCAGGTGTGATCACCGACTCCACGCACGGCAAGGCGCGCATCATCGACGTGACGCCCAGCCGCATCCAGGAGGCGATCGACCAGGGCCACATCGCGATCGTGGCCGGGTTCCAGGGTGTCTCGCAGGACACCAAGGACATCACCACGCTCGGCCGGGGTGGCTCCGACACCACGGCCGTGGCGCTGGCGGCGGCGCTCAACGCCGACGTCTGCGAGATCTACACCGACGTCGACGGCATCTTCACCGCCGACCCGCGCATCGTGCCCGCGGCGCAGCAGATCCCCAGGATCTCCTACGACGAGATGATGGAGATGGCCGCGTGCGGGGCGAAGATCCTGCATCTGCGCTGCGTGGAATACGCTCGACGGTTCGACCTGCCGATCCACGTACGCAGCTCGTTCAGCACCAAGGAAGGCACGTGGGTCGTCTCCGACCCTTACACCGAAGGAACCGAGATGGAGCAGCCGATCATCTCCGGCGTCGCGCACGACCGGAGCGAGGCCAAGATCACTGTTGTCGGGGTGCCCGACAAGGTCGGCGAGGCTGCCACGATCTTCAAAACGCTGGCCGACGCCGAGATCAACATTGACATGATCGTGCAGAACGTCTCGGCCGCCGCCACGGGTCGCACGGACATCTCGTTCACGCTGCCCACGGCCGACAGCCAGACGGCGCTGACGTCGCTGAAGAAGATCCAGCCCCGGATCGGTTTCGAGTCGCTGCTGTTCGACGACCAGATCGGGAAGGTGTCGCTGATCGGCGCGGGCATGCGCTCGCACCCCGGCGTCACGGCGACGTTCTTCGCGGCCCTCGCCGACGCGGGGGTCAACATCGAGATGATCTCCACCTCGGAGATCCGCATCTCAGTGATCGTCGAGCAGGACGGCGTCGACGCGGCCGTGGCGGCCGCGCACCGCGCCTTCGATCTCGACGCCGACCAGGTCGAAGCCGTGGTGTACGGAGGTTCAGGACGATGAGCAAGAGGCCCAATCTGGCACTGATCGGCGCGACCGGCGCCGTCGGCACCGTCATGCGCGACATCGTGTCGACGCGTGAGGACATCTGGGGCGAGATCCGTCTGGTCGCCTCCGCCCGCTCGGCGGGCAAGGTGCTGCGGGTGCGCGGCGAGGAGGTCGTGGTGCAGGCCCTGACGCCCGAGGTGTTCGACGGCATCGACATCGCCATCTTCGACGTGCCCGACGAGGTGTCGGCCGAGTGGGTGCCGATCGCGGCCGGGCGCGGCGCGATCGTCGTCGACAAGTCCGGCACGTTCCGCATGGAGCCGGACGTCCCGCTGGTCGTGCCCGAGGTCAACCCGCTCGACGCGCGTGACAGGCCACGCAACATCATCTCCACCCCCAACTGCACGACGCTGTCGATGATGGCGGCCATGGGGGCGCTGCACGCCGAGTTCACGCTCACCGAGCTGGTCGTCGCCTCCTACCAGGCGGTCTCCGGCGCCGGGGTGTCGGGGTCCGCGCGGCTGTACGACGAGATCGAGGCGCTGGCCGGCGACCGCACGATCGGTCAGAGCGCCGGTGACGTGCGCAAGGTGCTGGCCAACAAGCTGCCCGAGGAGTCGCCGTTCCCGGCGCCCATCGCGTTCAACGTGGTGCCGTGGGCGGGCTCGGTGAAGGCCGACGGCTGGGCCTCGGAGGAGCTGAAGCTCCGCAACGAGTCCCGGAAGATCCTCGGTATCCCGGACCTGAAGGTCTCCGCGACCTGCGTCCGCGTGCCGGTGGTCACGACGCACTCGCTGGCCGTGCACGCGCGCTTCGCGCGTGAGATCACGGTCGCCGACGCGCACAGGATCCTCGAGGCGGCTCCGACGGTGGTCCTCATGGACGACCCGGAGAACGGGATCTGGCCGACGCCTCTCGACGTGGTGGGCAACGACCCGACGTACGTGGGCCGCGTCCGCCAGGCGATCGACTTCCCGAACACTCTCGACCTGTTCGTGTGCGGTGACAACCTGCGCAAGGGGGCGGCGCTCAACGCGGCGGAGATCGCCGAGCTGGTGGCTGCCGAGTTCTGATCCTCGGTCCGAAGATCCTCGGTCCGAAGGGTGTGGCGTCGTGCTTCCCGCGCGGCGTCACACCTTTTTCATGGGCGCGCGCCGTGGCTCTGTCACCGGAAGAGGATGTCCCAGTGGTCGCTCTCGTCGAAGAACGTCGTGCCCGCCTTCGATTTGTAGATCGTGGCCCCGTCGCTGCGTACCCCGGCCTTGTCGTGGTTCTTCATGATGTGCCGGTCGATGCAGGCGTTGTGGGAGATGTCGAGCTTGTAGCCGTTCCCGTGGCTGAAGTGGCCGGGCGCGTGGCCGCGCTCCGTGCCGCCGGTCACCATGATCGGGCAGCCGCTTCTCTGTTTCAGCTTGATGGCCTTGGCGATCGTTCCGGTGCGTATCCGGTCCAGCGAGGTGCAGTGGTGCATGTGCTTGCTCGTGCAGTTGCCGGTGGACTTCGTACGCAGCCCCGCGCTCTTCAGCCACCCGTTGGCGGTGGCGTGGGACATCCGCATGGCGGCCTTCCTCGGCAGGGCCCGCGTCAGATCGACCTGAGCGCGCTTCAGAGCGACGCGGGGGCGCGCCTGCGGCATCTGGGCCACCCCGGTGCGCACGGGGCTCTTCAGCGCCTTCGTGGCGGCTTCCCGCGTCCCGGACCTCCCGCCCCGCTCCCCGGCCCGCTCGGGCTCGGTGGCGGCGGCGTCGGCCCGGTGTTCGCGGCCCGGCCGGGCCTCCTCGACGGCGTCCAGCGGCCACTGGAAGTCCATCTCCGGCCAGTCGCGCATCTCCAGGAGCGTCAGCTCCTCGTACGCCCACGGCTGCGGCCCCATGTCGTGCGCGCCCGAGAGGATCTCGGCCGCGGACGGTCCGGGCCCGTACATGGGCAGGCCTTCGTGCAGGCCGCCCTGTGCCGGTGTCCCTTCGGGGTGGGTGGCGGCGGAGGCGGCCGAGGCCAGCGCGATTATGGTGATCTCAATGCCGAGGAGCGCGACGATGATCAGCCGCACTGTTCCACGTATCCACATGTCGATGCCTTTTCGCGGAAATAGCCCTTCCGCCTGAAACGACAATCCCACCTTTCACAGGAGATAACTCGTGCCGCGGGGGCGACTTTGCCTTGTGGCGGTGATCACCGTGAGGGTCCATGACCTAACCTCGCTCGACGACGTAAAGTGACGAACGTGTCCGAAGCCCGAAACCGAGGATCGGAGAGCACCCGAGAGGCCATCGTCGAGACGGCCTTGCGACTGTTCAGGGAGCGCGGCTTCGACGCGACCACGATGCGGGCCATCGCCGCCGAGGCGGGGGTGTCGGTGGGCAACGCCTACTACTACTTCGACAGCAAAGAGGCGCTGATCCAGGCGTACTACGACCGTGCCCAGGCCGAGCACGAGGAGGCCTGCCGGGAGTTCCTGGCCACGGAGGCGTCGTTCGCGGGCCGGCTGGACGGGGTGCTGCGCGAGTGGGTGCGCGTGTCCGAGCCGTACCACGAGTTCGCCGTGAAGTTCTTCAAGCACGCGGCCGAGCCGACCAACCCGCTGAGCCCGTTCAGCAAGCAGTCCTCGCCGGCCCGTGAGGCGTCGATCGCCATCTACCGGGAGGTCGTGGAGGGGTCGCGCGACCGGATGAACGCCGAGCTGCGCGAGGAGCTGCCCGAGCTGCTGTGGTTGCTGTCCATGGGCATGGTGCTGTTCTGGGTGCACGACACCTCGCCGGGGTGCGCGCGTACGTACCGGCTGATCGAGGTGACGGTGCCGCTGGTGGATCGGCTCGTCGGGCTGTCGCATCTGCCGGGGTTGCGGGGGATCACCAAGGACTTCATCGCCGCGGTTCACGAGTTGCGGGCCTAGGGCAACATACCGGTCGGTTGGTACGGTGGGCTCCGTCCAGGAGACGACCGCGGACAGCGTGTAAGCGCGTCCGGGGGTCGGCGTACCCGACGATCTGGAGGCCGTGCATGAACTGGGGCATGACCATTCCCTTCTACGACCGCTCGCTGGCCAAGTCGCAGGACCTCATCGCGGAGCTGCCCGGGCTCGGCTACACCGACCTGTGGTCGGCCGAGGTGAACGGGGTGGACGGGTTCGTGCCGCTGGCCCTGGCCACGCAGTGGGCGCCGCAGGCCAGGCTGGGCAGCGCCATCGTGCCCGTCTCGACGCGCGGCCCCGGGCTGCTGGCCATGTCGGCGGCCACGCTGGCCGACCTGGCGCCGGGGCGGTTCGTCCTGGGCATCGGGGCCTCCTCGCCGGCGATCGTCGAGCGGTGGAACGCCGGCACGTTCGACAAGCCGTACGCGCGCACCCGCGACACGCTGCGCTTCCTGAAGGAGGCGCTGGCCGGGGAGAAGGTCTCGCACGCGTACGAGACGTTCGAGGTCAAGGGCTTCAAGCTGGAGCGGGCGCCGAAGACGCCGCCGAAGATCGTGCTGGCGGCGCTGCGCCCCAGGATGTTGCGCCTGGCCGCGGCGGAGGCCGACGGGGCCATCACCAACTGGCTCTCGCCCGACGACGTGCGCAAGGTGCGCGGCGAGATCGGCCCGGACACCGAGCTGATCGCCCGCCTGTTCGTCTGCGTGGACACCGACGCCGAGCGCGTCCGCGAGACCGCCAGGTGGATGCTGGCCAGCTACCTGACCGTCCCGGTGTACGCGGCCTTCCACGACTGGCTGGGCCGCGGCGAGGTGCTGCGCCCCATGCACGAGGCCTGGGCGGCCGGCGACCGGCGCGCCGCGCTCAAGGCCATCCCCGACGAGGTGGTGGACGCGCTGGTCGTGCACGGCGACGCCGCCACCTGCCGGGCCCGGATCAAGGAGTACATGGCCAACGGGCTCGACACCCCCGTCCTCGCCCCCATCCCGGGCGGGGACATCCCCATCGACCAGGCGGTACGCGAGCTCGCTCCGGAGAGGTGACGGCCATGCGCGACGTGCTCATGATGGACGCGGTCGGCCAGGCAGCGGCGGTCAGGAACGGCCAGGTGTCGGCCAGGGAGCTGGCCGAGGCCGCGATCGCCCGCATCGAGGCCGCCGACCGGGAGTTGAACGCCGTCATCCACCGCCGCTTCGAGCGCGCGCTGGCCGAGATCGACGCGATCCCGGCGGACGCGCCCTTCCGCGGGGTGCCGATCCTGCTGAAGGACCTGGGCTGGCGGGAGGCGGGGGAGCCGTACAGCGCGGGCTCCGCCGTCCGCGACGGGCTGGTGGACGCCGCGGACGGGTACGGCGTCGTACGGCTGCGCGAGGCCGGGTTCGTGCTGCTCGGGCGGACGAACACGCCCGAGTTCGGCAGCACGATCAGCACGGAGCCGGCGGCGTTCGGGGCGACGCGCAACCCGTACGACCCGGCGTACTCGGCGGGCGGGTCCAGCGGCGGCTCGGCGGCGGCGGTGGCGGCCGGGATGGTCGCGCTGGCCACCGCGAGCGACGGAGGCGGGTCGATCCGCATCCCCGCGTCGATGTGCGGGCTGGTGGGGCTCAAGCCGACGCGCGGGCGCGTGAGCCTGGGGCCGGCGCTGGGGGAGGGCTGGAGCGGGTTCTCCTGCCCGGGGTTCGTCACCAGGAGCGTGCGTGACACGGCGGCGGCGCTCGACGCGGTCGAGGGCATGCGCTCCGGCGACCCGTACGCCGCCCCGCCCCTGCCCGGCAGGCTCGCCGAGGAGGCGGGCCGGGACCCCGGCAGGCTGCGGATCGGGTTCCTGACCACGCATCCCCGGGGCGACGTGCCCGAGACGCCCGAGCTGACCGAGGCCGTCACCGGGGCCGCCGCGCTGCTGGAGTCGCTCGGCCACGACGTCGCCCCCGGCGGCCCGCGCGCGCTGGCCGAGACCGACTTCCCGCTCCACTTCGGCGCGATCGTGGCCGACAACCTGGCCGCGCACGTCGCGGCGCTGAGCGAGCTGCGCGGCAAGCCCGTGGAGCCGGAGGAGCTGGAGCCGCGCAACACCGCCATGGTGCGGGCGGCGCGCGGGCGCAGCGCACCCGACCACATCAGGTCCCTGCAGTGGGTGGACGGTTTCCGCCGCCGCATGGCCGCCTGGTGGGAGGAGGGCCACGACCTGCTGCTGATGCCGTCGCTGGGGGTGGCGCCGTTCCCGCTGGGCTGGATCCCGCCCGACGACCTCAGCCTCGCCTTCGGCCGGACCGCGCACGCGGTGAGCTTCACCTCGCCGGTCAACGCGACGGGGCAGCCCGCCGTCTCGCTGCCCCTGCACAGGAACGCGGCGGGCCTCCCGGTGGGCGTGCAGCTCGTGGCGGCGGCCGGCCGGGAAGATCTCCTGGTGCGGGTGGCGGCGCAGATCGAGCAGGTCAGGCCGTTCGAGCACCTGGCCATGCGGTGACGTAGGGAACTCCTGCCCCCGGCGACGCGTTATGTCGTGAAAAGCCGGGGGTAGGGGGATCGACATGATGGCGAAGGCAGCACGGGCAGCGGCGGCATGGCGGACCTACCGCGAGGTGACCAAGCCCGGGTCGCCCAAACTGACGACCAGGCTCAGGGCGATCCCGAGGATGGTCGGCTCGGTGATGCGCGGCGAGTACGCGGGCATGGGCAAGGGCAAGCTGGCCATGCTCGGCCTCGGCGTGGTCTACCTCATCTCGCCGCTCGACGTCGTGCCCGATTTCCTCATGCTGATCGGCGTCGCCGACGACTTCGGCGTGTTCCTGTGGCTGATGGCCTCGCTGCTCGGCGAGAGCGGCCGGTACGTGGAGCACGAGCGCCACGTGATCCAGGCCAGGCTGGAAGAGGGTTAGATCTCCTCCATCCGCAGCCAGGCCCGCGACGGCAGCGGGTGCCCGAAGAGCCGGGCGGCGTTGCCGTAGGCGACCCTGGCGATGTCGGCCGGGGGCAGCGTGCCGAGGTTGCGGGCCACCGACTTCTGCGTGTCGGGCCAGGTCGAGTCGGAGTGCGGGTAGCCGCTCTCCTGGAGCACGTGGTCGAGGCCGACCGCGAGCCGCACTCCCGACAGGGCGTGGTCGTCGAGCGTGCCGAAGAAGAAGTTGCGGCGCAGCACCTCGCTCGGCTTGATGCCGCCCTCCCATGACGCCTCGCCGGCGACCGGGTGGTCGAGGGCGTAGTCGGCGCGCTCGGCCAGCATCGGCAGCCAGCCCACGCCGCCCTCGACGATGAGCAGGCGCAGCGAGGGGAAGCGCAGCGGCACGCCCGACCAGAGCCAGTCGGCGCAGGCGAACATGGCGCTGGTCGGCATCAGCGTGGTGATGGCCTCGATGGGCGTGTCGGGCGACGGCACGGGCGACCAGGAGGAGTCGCCGGTGTGCAGGCAGACCACGGTGCCGGTCTCCTCGCAGGCGGCGAAGAACGGGTCCCAGTGGCCGGTGTGGATCGAGGGCAGCCGCAGCCGGGTGGGGAACTCGGGGAAGACGACCGCCTTGAAGCCCCTGGCGGCGTTGGCGCGGATCTCCTTGGCCGCCACGTCGGGGTCGGGCAGCCACGGGAGCTGCAGGCCGATGATGCGCTCGGGGTAGGTGCCCGCCCAGACGTCGATGTGCCAGTCGTTCCACGCCTTGACCAGGGCCAGGCCGAGCTCCTGGTCGCGGGTCCTGGCGAACGGCATGCCGGCCTGCCCGGCGAGCATGCCGGGGAAGCAGAGCGCGGCCCAGATGCCGGCGACGTCCATGTCCTGGACGCGGGCCTCGATGTCGTGGCAGCCGGGGCGCATGTGCTCGAACCTGACGGGGTCGAGCGTGCGCTGCTCACGAGGCAGCCCCGCGCCCACGTCGATGCCGGCGCACGGGTACGTCGCGCCGTTGTAGCGCCAGACCTGGTGACCCGCCTCCGTCTCCACTACCTTCGGCGCGGCCTCGGCGTATTTCTCCGGCAGGCGGCCTTCGAACAGGTCGGGAGGCTCGATCAGGTGATCGTCGGCTGAGATGATCACATAGTCGCGCCGCCTGGGGTCAGGGTCGGGGAGCAGCGGCGTAGTCACGCAGGTAACCGTACGACGGCGGGATAACGTCGAACAAGCTGCGACGTATCCGTTGGGTATCCGAGGGGGTATTTGACCCGGGACCGCCGGGAGGGGGATGGCTGGCGATCCCGGGAGTGGCGAACCCGCCTCGCGCAGGGACGGGTCCGCACGCCCACTACCCCTTTCCGCTCGGTTCAGTCAGCAAATGTCCGTGGAGTTCGGAGATCGCCGCGGTCGAGAGCCGGAGCACCTTCCTGACGTAGGCCTCCACCGAGCCGTGCCGGGCCTTGAGGTCGGTGATGAACAGCCGCATGGCCTCGGCGGGCGCGAGCCCGAACCCCGGCCACAGGGGCGCGTCGGGGTGCCGCCTGGTCCAGTCGGCGACGAAGCGCTCGGTGGCCAGCCCCGTGAGCGCGTAGTCCGCCACGATGTCGTTCTCGCTCACCCCCGCCAGCGACAGGACGAGCGCCGTGAGCACCCCCGTACGGTCCTTGCCCGCCGCGCAGTGCACGACCACGGGCGCGTTGTCGGCCCGCGCGATGGTCTCCAGGGCGGTGCGCAGGTTCTCGACGCCGTCCTCGGTGACCTCCAGGTAGCGGTCGGCGAGGTAGCGGGCGACGCCCAGTTCCTCGCTGTAGGCGGCGGTGTCCCAGCGGCGCCCCTCGATGGGCAGGTTCTGGTAGTGCTGACCTTCGGACTCGGGGACTCGCCCGGCCTTCTCGACCTCGTACGGGTGGCGCAGGTCGATGACGTTGCGCACGTGGAGCGCCCGGAAGGCCGTCAGGTCTGCTCCGGCCAGCCAGCCCAGTGAGTCGGCCCGGTAGAGCCGCTGCCACCTGACGGTGCGCCCGTCCCTGGCGGCATATCCACCTACGTCGCGGAAGTTACAGAGGTTGGTGAACTCAATGTGGCGGATCACCCTCACCACATTAATTGGCGGGTGTCGTCGCCTCCGGGACCCCAGCGGTCCCCTTGGCCTCCTGCGCCTTCCGCTCCGCGACCTCGCGCCGGATCAGCAGCACCCAGCCGCCCACCGCGATGCCGATGAACAGCCACCACTGGACGCCGTAGGCCAGGTTGAGCCCGCCCCCCGCGCCGACGTCGGGCTCGGGCACCGGCGCGGGCGCGGAAGCGGGCGTGGGCTGCTGCTCGGTCAGCTCGACGTAGCCGCCCACGAGGCTGTAGGGCAGGCCCTGCCCGATCTTGCCGGCGTCGATGAGGAGCACCTGGCCGGCGGGCAGGCCGGGGCGGTCGGTGATCCCGCTGTTCTCCTCGGTCTCGCTGGGGCGTAGCCGCCCCGTTACAGTTACCTGCCCGGCGGGCGCGGCCGGCACCTCGGGTGCCGCGTCGGCGGTGGCGCCGGCGGGCACCCAGCCCCGGTTGACGATCACCGCCGTGCCGCCGCCGGTGACCAGGGGGGTCAGCACGTAGTAGCCGTTGCGGCCCTGCTGGGGGCGGCGGCGCACGACGAGCTCGTGGGCCGCGTCGTACGTGCCGGCGACCGTGACGCGCCGGAACCGGTCGTCCTCCCCGACCTGCTGCCCGGCGCTCGCCAGCCGCTCCAGCGGCATGGGCGCGGCCTCGATGTTGGCGGTCACCCGCTCGCTGTTGGCCGACCGCTCCTCGAAGCGCCCGAACTGCCAGCGCCCGAGGAACACGAAGGCGGGGATGACCAGGAGCACCACCACGTGGAGCGCGAGCCATCTGGGCGTCAGCAGGAACCGGTACACGCCTTCCAGGTTAGGCACCGCCACCGGTGGTCCCGCACTCAGGCGCTCCGGACGTCGGCGCCTTCTCCAGGAACGGGCGTGACCTCGCGCGGCCCGGCCACCTCGTGGCCGTCCGCGCAGCGGAAGCGCAGCTCGATGGGGGCGCCGCAGTCGCGGTGGGTGAGGATCACCGGCGGGCCCTCGTCGCCCGACAGGTGCTTGTCGCCCCAGTGCATGAGCGCGACCAGCAGGGGATAGAGGTCGCGGCCCTTCTCGGTGAGCCGGTACTCGTCACGCTGCCGCTGCCCCGGCTCGCGGTACGGCTCCTTGCGCAGCAGGCCCTCGTCGACCAGCCGGGCCAGACGCGCGCTGAGCACCTGGCGGGGGGCACCGGTGATCGCCTGCATGTCGGCGAACCTGCGCACGCCGCTGAACGCCTCGCGCAGCACCAGGAAGGTCCACTTCTCCCCGACGATGTCCAGGGTGCGCTCGATCGAGCAGTTGTTCACCCGGAAGGGAACGTTCATTTTTGCATTATACCTGAGTTCAGTTGACAGACTCAGCGGTCGAGAGGCAGGCTGGGTCTATGCAGGGAACCCAGATCCGCCCGGCCCGCCCGGACGACGAGGAACGGATCAGACGCTTCCTGGCCGGCCTGTCACTGCACACGCAGACGCTCCGGTTCTTCACCGGCGTCTCCAAGCCCGCCGCCGGCCTCGTCCGGGCGCTGCTGTCCGTGGACGAACGCCGCGACGCGCTCGTCGCGACCACCGGGTGCGGTGAGATCGTCGGGCACGCCATGAGCTTCAAGGGCGGCTGCGCCGACGTGGAGATCGCCGTGGTGGTGGCCGACGACTGGCAGGGGCGCGGCCTGGGCCCGAGGCTGGTGGACACCCTGCTGCTGCGGGCCTCCGTGCGCGGCGCCAGGACTGTGGGCATGGACGTCCTGGGCGAGAACCGGCGGGTGCTCAGGCTGGTCCGGCGGCTGTGGCCGGACGCCACGATGAAGGTGGCTTCCGGGACGGTCGAGGTAACCGCTATGATCGATCAGGCTGGCCTATTTGCGGAACAAGGTTCTGTTGTCACACCATTGACAGTGTGAAGAGTGTCAAGAACGGACGCGACGGCCGCACACGCATCATCGAGGGCGCCCTCCGCCGTTTCAGCCAGGACGGCGTCTCCGCCACCACCCTGGCCAGTCTCCGTGAGGAAAGCGGCGTCAGCGTCGGCAGCTTCTACCACCACTTCGCCAGCAAGGAGCACGTCTTCGGCGTGCTGTACGGCGAGATCCTCGATGCCTACCAGGCGGCCTTCCTCGCCGAGCTGGTCCGCCACGAGGACGCCCGCGCCGGCATCGAGGCCATCGTGGCCTTCCACATGCGGTGGGCGGGCGAGCACCCCGAGCGGGCCAGGCTGCTCATCAGCGAGCGGCCGCCGCGCAAGCACGAGCCGGGCGGCGCCGAGGTCGCGGAGGCGCGGCGCTCGTTCTTCCGCCAGGTCTCCGACTGGTGGCGGCCGCACATGAAGAGCGGCGGGCTCCAGCCCGTCCACGCGACGATGTGCTACGTGCTGTGGCTGGGGCCGGCGCAGGAGATGTGCCGGTTGTGGTTCGCCGGAGCGCACACGCCGACCGAGGAGGAGATCAAGGGGCTGGGCGAGGCAGCCTGGCAGAGCCTGCGCCAGCGGGCGGAATGAACCCTGCGCGGGGAGCGATGATCTGAGCACCGTCTGTGGTGTTATTGTCCAAATGTGAGACGACCTCGGGCGCTGGTGCTGCCCACCTTGCCGGAGAGCGCGCTCGCCCGCCTGGGCGAGATCGCCGATCTGACCGAGGTTCCCGCACGACCGAGCCTCGGCTTCACCGACGAGCAACTGGCCGACCTGGTCATCGAGACCGGCGCGACCGTGCTCATCACCGACGGCGACCAGGTGCGCACGTCGGTGCTCGGCCTGCACCTGGACGTCGTGGCCAGCATGGGCCCGCCCGCGAGCGTGGACCTGGCGCTGGCGGCCGAGCGCGGGGTGACCGTCCTGCACGCCCTCGAGCGCGACTCCGAGGCGGTGGCCGAGCTGACGCTCGCGCTGCTGTTCGCGGTGAGCAGGAACATCGTCAGCGCCGACCGCGAGGTGCGCAGGGGGCGGGTCTACCACGCCCCCGTCCACCAGCGCAGGGTGCCTCCGGCGCAGCGTCACCGCGGGCGCAGGCTGACCGGGCGCACGTTCGGCATCGTCGGCCTGGGCCGGGTCGGCAGGGCGCTGCGCTGGCGGTGCGAGGGCCTGGGCATGAAGGTGATCGTCTGCGACCCGTTCGTGGCCGAGGCCACCCACTCGCTGGCGGGGCTGCTCGCCGAGGCCGACGTGGTCTCCCTGCACGTGCCGCTCACGGAGGAGACGCGGGGCTTCTTCGGCTACCCCGAGTTCGGCGCGATGCGGCCGGGGTCGATCTACCTCAACACCTCGCGCGGAGCGCTGCACGACCTGCGGGCGCTGGTCGACGCGCTGCGCGGGGGCCAGGTGGGCGGCGCCGGGCTCGACCACTTCGAGGGCGAGTGGCTCGACCGCGCCCATCCCCTGACCCGGCTGCCGAACGTGGTGCTCACGCCCCGGCTGGGCGAGGCCACGGGGGAGAGCAGGGAGGAGCTGGCGGAGGCGCTGGTGGAGGACATCGGGCGGCTGCTGCGCGGGGAGCGGCCCACGCACGCGTACGCACCCGCGTGAAGATCCTGTCGGAAGGGCGGGCGGCGGGTCAGGCGAGCTGGCGGACGCGCGTTGGAACGCGCCAGCTAGCGCGATCAAGAGAGATGTCCAGCCGCAGGTCACCCCGCTGCCTGCGCAGCCCCGGCACCCGCACCCTGTCGTGCACGTCGAACCTGCCCCGATGCGGATAGCCGAACCCCAGCTCACCCGGCAGCACCCGGAGATCGTCACGGTTGCCGCAGCGCGGGCACGTCCACGAGACCAGGTCCAGGCCGCGGTTGTAGTCGGAGCAGGCGCTGAAGTACTCGTCCGGCCGGAAGCGGGACTCGCAGGCCAAGCAAGGGATCAGCATGGGGTCCGCTCCTCGGGACGATGTTTCGGTACGCATAGAGATACCGCGCGTCACTTGTCCGCCGCTTGCAGAATGCTTGGGTGCTTAAGTAACAGTATGAGCACTGTCGGTATCAGATCATGCTCGTGAGCCGGCGGTGAAAGGATGCTCCTGTGGAACGACTGCGCCATCACCTCCTGGAAACCGGATACACGATCGACGGCGTACGCGAACGCCTGGGCAGCATGGCGGCCTCGGCGCTGGCCCGCGAGGAGCTGGTGCCGGCCCTGCGCGCGACCGCCGACGGCGATCCCCTGGGCACGCTGATCAGGCTGTGGTGGCTCGGCGTCCCCGTCCCGGCCAAGTCCGTGGCGCCGGAGGTGCTCGAATCGGGGCTGGTCGAGACCGACGGCGACCAGGTCGCCGCCACCGTGCACCTCCAGCCCTGGGAGACCGGGGGCTACCTCGTCTCCGACAGGAAGGTGCGGCCCGGCGACCCCGGGCTGCGGCCCGACCACGTGGTGGGGGCCGGCGGCGCCTCGGCCAACCTGGCCCAGCTCGTCACCCGCCGCCCGGTGGGGCGCGCGCTGGACCTGGGCACCGGGTGCGGGGTGCAGGTGCTGCACCTGGCGGGGCGGGCCGAGCGGATCGTGGCCACCGACCTCAACCCGCGCGCCCTGGAGCTGGCCCGGCTGAGCTGGGAGCTGTCCGGGGTGGGCGACGTGGACGCGCGCGCGGGCTCGATGTTCGAGCCGGTCGAGGCGGAGTCGTTCGACCTGGTCGTGAGCAACCCGCCGTTCGTCATCGCGCCGGCCCGCGCGGGCAAGCTGACCTACCGCGAGTCGGGCCGCGAGGGCGACGACTTCTGCCGCGACCTCGTCCGCCGCACGCCCCACCACCTCAACCCCGGCGGCCAGGCCCACTTCCTGGCCAACTGGCTGCACGTCGAGGGCGAGGACTGGCACGACCGGGTCGGCGGCTGGCTGGGCGAGACCGGCTGCGACGCCTGGGTGGTGCAGCGCGACGTGCAGGACCCGGCCGAGTACGTCGAGCTGTGGCTCAGGGACGCGGCCGAGCAGGGCACGAGCGCCTACACCGAGCACTACGACCGGTGGCTGGGCTGGTTCGACGAGCGGCGGATCGAGGGCATCGGGTTCGGCTGGATCACGATGCGCAACTCCGGCACGCTCGACCCCGTCGTGCGCGTCGAGCACCTGGCCCACCAGGTCTCGCTGCCGGTCGGCGACTACGTCGACTCCGTGGTCGACGCGATCGCCGCCGCGCACCGGGCGCAGGGGCTCGACACCGCGCTGCTGCGCACCGCCGACGGGCTGCTCGACGAGCGCATCGGCCTGCCGGGAGCCGAGGACCCGATCCGCATCGTCCTGCGCCAGACGCAGGGGCTGCGGCGCAGCAGGGAGGTCGGCACGGTGGAGGCCGCGCTGGCCGGCGTGTGCGACGGCGAGCTGGCGCTCGGGCCGCTGCTCAACGTGATCGCCGAGCTGGTCGGAGACGGTGAGATCCCCGACTCCGACGCGGTCAGGCCCTTGATCGCGGAGGGTTACTTCCTCCTTTAATCGGGTGTTGATCGGACGTCAACCCCGGCGGTGGATGCTGTGAGCCAGGACACGGACCTGGGGGGTTCGAGGGCCGTGTCAGGTCCGGCCGGCCGTCCGCAAGTGAGGCGGCTAGCCGTTGCGCGGAGCATCCGGATAACCGGGCCCCCTAGCGACGCGCGACGGTCAGGATGGCCGGCCGGGCTGAACACATCCAGATCTCCTAGGGACAGCCTTGATCAACCATGTGTGGATGACACGTCTGGACGACGAGCTGTACTCAGGACTCGACGACGGGCCCATCGCCGGCGGGTTCGGGAGTGGAGAGGCTGTCGAGCAGGACCTTGAGATCCCCGGCCTCGGGAGCGCCGAGGCGGGAGAAGATGTCGAAGGCCTGCCGTAGACAGTCCAGGCTTCTCGTCGTGCTGCCGAGACCGCGCAGCGCCTTGCCCAGCACGGTGAGGGAGAGCGCCTCGCCGTACGGGTGGCCGATCTCGCGGGCGACCACCAGCGCCTGCTCGGCGTGGCGGACGGCGTCGGGATACCGCTCGGCGGCGATGAACGTCTCGGCCAGCCGGGAGCACACCCGCTGCTCCCAGACGCGCTGCTTGCTGGCGCGGAAGAAGGCCAGGCACTCGGCGTGGTGGTGCACGGCCTCGGTGAGGCGGCCCACCCTGCTCAGGACGATGCCGAGGTGGTAGCGGGCGCGGGCGGTGCCGGCGCCGCTGCCGATCTCGGTGAAGATGGCCAGGCCCTTCTCCGCCGCCGCGATCGCGTCCTCGGCGCGGCCCAGCCCCAGGTGGTCGCGGGCCGAGTAGCTGAGGACCAGCGCCTCGCCGGCCGGCACGCCGTTCTCGCGGTACCACCGCATGGCCGCCTCGAACAGCGACAGCGCCTCGGTGTGGCGGCGCTGGCGGCCGACGACGACGGCCAGGGCGTTGAGCACCTCGCCGGTGACGATCTTCTCCTGGCGGGCCCGCGACAGCTCGTGCACGATCCTGAAGTGCTGCTCGGCGTCCTTGAGCCGGTTGTCCGCGAACAGCACCCGGCCCAGCACGTAGCGGGCGCGCAGCTCGCTGCCCTGGTCGGCGTTGCGCTGCGCGGTGGCCAGCACGGCCTTGGTGCTGTGGTCGAACTCGCGCGTGTGCGTGCCCGCCTCCAGCAGCGGCTCCATCGCCACCAGCAGGTCCGCGGCGGGCAGCAGCTGCTCGGCGGTACGGGCCGTCGCGGCGGCCTGGTCGATGGCCGCGAACAGCGAGTCGCCCTCGGAGATCAGCCAGGCCACGGCCTCGTCCACACTGGTGAAGGTCAGGCCGCTGCCGACGACCACGAGGTTGGCGGGGATCATGCTGCCCTCGTAGGCCAGGGTGTGCGCCGACTGGGCCGAGGCCAGGTAGAAGCCGAGCAGGCGGCGCAGCGCCATCGTGCGGGCCTGGGGCCGCTCGCCCCTGTCCAGTGCCCGGCGGGCGAACAGCTTGAGCAGGTCGTGGAAGCGGTAGCGGCCGGGCGCGGGCGCCTCCAGCAGGCTGGCGTCCACCAGCGACTCCAGCACCTCCTCCGCCTCGAACATGCTCATCGACAGCACGGCGGAGGCGGCCCCGACGGAGATGTCGGGCCCGTTGGGCAGCGACAGCAGGCGGAAGGCGCGGGCCTGGGTCGAGGTGAGCTGCCCGTACCCGAGGGCGAACGTGGCCTCCACGGCCAGGTTGCCCACCCGCAGCTCGTCGAGGCGGCGCTGCTCGTCGGCCAGCCTGGGCACCAGCGAGGCGACCGTCCAGGAGGGCCGGGCGGCGAGGCGGGAGGCGACGATCCGCACCGCCAGCGGCAGGAACCCGCAGGCGGCCACCACGTCCATGGCCGCGCCGTGCTCGGCCGCGACCCGCTCGGCCCCGGCGACCGAGGAGAACAGCGACAGCGCCTCGTCCGGCTCCATCACGTCGAGGTCCACGAGCTTGGCCGACGGCAGGTCGGCCAGCTTGCCCCGGCTGGTGACGATGGCGGCGCACCCGGGCGTGCCCGGCAGCAGCGGGCTGACCTGCGCGGTGTCGCGGGCGTTGTCCAGCAGCACCAGGATGCGGCGCTCGGCCAGGATGGAGCGGTAGAGCGCCGAGCGCTCCGCCGGGGCGTCGGGGATGACGTCCGGCGGCACGCCGAGCGCGCGCAGGAATCCGCCCAGCGCCGACTCGGGCGCGAGGGCCTGGTCGGTGTAGCCGCGCAGGTCGGCGTAGAGCTGGCCGTCAGGGAAGACGTCGTCCACCAGGTGCGCCACGTGCACGGCCAGCGTGGTCTTGCCGACGCCGCCGATGCCGGAGATGGCCGCGATGGGCACGCCCTCGGCCACCGGCTGGGCCGACAGGAGGGTGCGCAGGCGTACCGCGACCTCCTTGCGGCCGGTGAAGTCGCTGACGGCGGCCGGGAGCTGGGCGGGGCGCGGCAGCTCCAGCGCGGGCTGCTGCTGCTGCTCCTCCTCGTCCGAAGGCTCCTCCTCCTCGGGCACCTCGGCGGCGGCGAGGGTGGGGTCGGCGGCGAGGATGCGCTGGTGCAGGGCCGACAGCTCGGGGCCAGGCTCGATGCCCAGCTCGTCGATCAGCGCCTCGCGGGTCTCGGTGAAGACGTTGAGCGCGTCGCCCTGGCGGCCGCAGCGGTACAGGGCCAGCATGAGCTGGGCCCGCAGGCGCTCGCGCAGCGGGTGGTCGGCGGTGAGCGCGATCAGCTCGGACACGACCTTGGCGTGGTTGCCGAGCTCCAGGTCCACGTCCATGAGCGTCTCGATGACGCTGATGCGCCGCTCGACCAGGCGGTCGCGCTGGTGCTCGGAGTAGGGGCCGACGGTGCCGGCCAGCGGCTCGCCCTCGAACAGCGCCAGCGCGGCCCGCAGGGCGCGCGCGCACTCGGCCGGCTTGCCGGCCTTGCGGGCGGACTCGGCCTGCTGGATGCCGCGCTCGAAGCGGGTCAGGTCGAGGGAGTCCTCCGGCAGGCGCAGCGCGTAGCCGCGGCCGATCGAGGTGAGCAGCTCGGGGCGGGAGCGGGCGGGCCTGTCGGGTTCGAGCACGGTGCGCAGCCTGGAGACGTACGTGCGCAGCGCGCCCAGGGCCCGCGGCGGGGCCTCCTCGCCCCACACCGCGTCGATCATCTCGTTGGGGGTGACCGCGTGGCCCTCCCGCAGGAGCAGCATGCCGAGGATGGAACGCTGCAGCGGGGTGCCCAGGTCGAGCTCCTGGCCATCACGCCACGCGCGGACAGGACCGAGCACGGCGAACCGCAGCCCGCTCTCAACGCTCTGACCAGCCATGCCCTCTGTCTCCAAGCCAATGGAACGATTTGTTACCAAATGATAGATCCATCACTGCTCGTCACCTAGATCCAGGTAGATCGTTCATCTGTGCGTTGATCCGCCGTTGATCCGGTGTTGAGCCCGTCCTCGGATGCTGGTGGTCGGAGCTTCACGTGATACGCATCGCGGGGGCGTGTGTCATGTAGAGGCCACAGGGGCGGGAAAAAATACCGGCCCCGCCCTTCAATATCGGGCGGGGCCGTCGGTGAACGGTTTCTCAGGCTGCCTCGACCAGTCCGAGCCTCATGAGCAGCCGCTCGCGTACGAGCGGCCACTCAGAGTTCAGGATCGAGTAGAACGCGGTATCTCGGACCGTGTTGTCGGCGCCTCGGCTATCCGCTCGCCGCACCCCGTCGAAGTGTGCGCCGAGGGCCTCGATGGCGGCCCGGGATCTGGTGTTGCGTACGTCTGCCTTCAGAGTGATGCGGTGGACGTTCCAGGTCTCGAAGGCGTGCGAGAGCAGGAGGAACTTGCTCTCCCGGTTGACACCCGTGCCCTGGGCGCCGGCGCCCAGCCAGGTGTAACCGATGTCGGCCACGGACGGAACGTCGCCCACCGCACCGCGTGTACCCGGAGGCCAGGGCATGGGGCCCTGCCAGTACTCCAGGTGCATGAGACGGGTGGCACCGACCACGCGGTCGGTGTGCAGCCACCGGATGGCGAAGGGCATCGTGCGGCCCTCCGCCTGCTCAGCCATGGCGGCCTCCACGTAGGAGACAACCTCGTCCCGGCCGTTCGGGACGCGAGTGAAGGTGTAGGTGGAGCGGTCTTCACTCGCCGCGGCGACCAGGTCATCGACCGCCGCGAGGCTGAGAGGCTCCAGGCGCACGAGGCGCCCGGACAGGGTGACAAGAGCGGGCATGAGCACATGATGGGGGTTGCCTGACGTGCACGTAACCAGGCCGTGCGAACCAACTTTTCGCGGGTTTTCTCCGCGTGGAGTTTTCGCAGGTCAGAGGCCCCTTTTGGGGGATGGTAAACCCGCTCTTGGGGAAAGATTCGCCTAACCGTGACCCTAGCCGCGACAGGGTGCGGGAACGAGCGCGCGACGCGGTCTCGGCGCGGTGCCGTGGCGGCTCTGCGACAGCTCTCGCAGACCCGTCGAGAGGAAGTCGAGATTGTCGGCGATCCACGGCAGCCGGAGCGGATCCGCGCTGTTCAGGGCGGTCAGGCGCTCGTCCGCGGAGTCGCCGTAGAGCAGGCTCACCGCGACGCGCACCCGGGCGGCCGAGGGGTCGTCGCCGAAGGCGTGCCCCGGCAGGACGCCGATGCCGTGCTCCTCCAGCAGGAGCTTGGTGATCTCGGCGGAGCCGCCGAGCCGCAGATGACCGAGATCGGGATAGAGATAGAAGCCGCCCTGCGGCTCCGGGACGTCGGCCCCGGCCTCGACGAACCTCTCGTACACCGCCCGCGCGACCAGGCCGTGCAGCCGGCGGCTGCGGGCTATGCGCTCGGTCAGCTCGGGCGGGTCGCCGAAGGCGTAGGTCGCGGCCTCCTGCACGGGCGCCGCGGGCGCCGACCAGATCTCGCTGGCCACGGCGAGCAGGCGCGTACGCAGCAGGTGACCGTTCTCCGGCAGCCTGGCCACGCCGATCCGCCAGCCGCCCAGCGCCAGGCTCTTGCTCAGCCCGGTGGTGATGATCGTGCGCTCCGGCGCCAGATCGGCAGGCGAGGTGTACGGCAGGTCCGGGTCGTGCACGAGGTCGCGGTAGATCTCGTCGGAGATGATCGTCAGGTCGAGTTCCCTGGCCACCCGCACGAGACGGGCGACGGTGGCGGGCGACGCGAGCCGTCCTGTCGGGTTGTCGGGCAGCGTCACCAGGATCGAGCTGACGGTCCTGCCCTGCGCTCTGGCCCGGACGACCTCCTCGGTGACCAGGTCCGGGTCGGGCACTCCGCCTTCTCCTGATGGTGCGGGCACCAGGAGAGGGCGGGAGCCGACGAGATCGGCCTGCGCGGCGTAGCTGACCCAGCTGGGCATGGGCAGGACGATGTCTCCGCCGATCGCCAGGAGCAGGGCGTACAGCAGTGACTTGCTGCCCGGTCCGCTGACGACCAGCTCGGGGTCGGTGACGAGCCCCCGTCGTGTCCAGTAGCCCGCCGCCGCGGCCCGGAGCCCGGACGCCCCCGCGACCGGCCCGTAGCCGTTGCATTCGGAGGCGGCGGCCAGCCTGTCGCGCAGCGCCGGGTGGACGGGCAGACCGGCCTCACCGAAGGCCAGGTGCAGCACGCGCTCCCCGGCGCGTCGTCTTCGTTCGATGTCCTCATTCGCCGCCAGAGTGGCGGACAAGGTAACCGTCATGTTTGTCACGTTCCCAGGGTGGTTGGATGAAGGCATCAGCACAAGCGAGGCTTTTTGTGGGTAGGCATAAGGAAGTCTGATGCTCGAATTGCGGCGTTTGGTCCTGATCTGCGAGTTCGCGAGGAAGGGCAGCATCGCGGCGACGGCCGAGTCGCTCGGTTACAGCCCGTCCGCGGTCTCCCAGCAACTGGCCGCGCTCGAACGCGAGACCGGCACGGCCCTGATCGACAGGACGGCGCGCAGCGCCGAGCTGACCGACGCGGGCCGGCGGCTGGTCCTGCATGCCGAGCGCATCCTTTCGATGGTGGAGGAGGCGGAGTCCGACCTGTCCGCGCACGCGGGCAAGCCCGCGGGGCGCGTCGTGGTGACCGCCTTCCCGACGGCGGCGGTGGCGTTCGCGCCGGCGCTGGCCCGCTCGCTGCGCCGCCACACCGAGCTGACGCTCCGGCTGGGCCAGAGCAGGTCAGGGCGCGGCATGCGCGAGGTGCAGTCCGGCGAGGTCGACATCGCGCTCGTGGACGACTGGTACGGCGGCGTGCGCGACAGCGAGACCCTGCGGGTCTTCCCGCTGCTGCGCGACCCCCTCGTGCTCGTGGTGCCGCGCAAGCACCGCCTGGCCGACCCCGAGGTGCCACTCGACCTGCGCGAGCTGCGCGACGAGCCGTGGATGGCCACGCCCGACGGCGAGCCCTCGCGGCTGGCGGTGGACCGCCTGCTGGTGGACGTGGGTGGCACGCGGCCGACGCCGTGGGAGTTCGAAGGTCTGGGAACCATCCTCTCGCTGGTCGCCAAGGGCATCGGCATCGCCGCCGTGCCCGCGCTCGCTCTGGCCGCCGGGGTCCGGGGCCTGGCCGTACGGCAGTTCCCCGGCAATCCCGTCGGGCGGGACGTGCACGCCGTGGCGCGCGGGTCCAGCGTGCACCGGCCGTCGGTGTCGGTGACCCTGCGGGCCATCCACGTGGCCGCCCGCTACCTGGCCGCCGATCTGGACCCCGTGCGTCCCGCCGAGCGGTCCCGCGACAGCGGGCCGGCCGTCGAGGAGCTGCTGCGCGAGCCGGTGCGCTCGGCGAGCGACGTGGTGGGCCGCTCCTTCGGGGAGTGAACCCTCCGGCCGCTCCTTCGGGGCGTGGACCCCGCGGGGACGCGATAACGTCTGCGCCTATGGCGCCGACGTACGACATCGAGCAGCTCCTGCTCTCCCAGCCCAGCATCCGTACGGTCGCGGGTGTCGACGAGGTGGGCCGCGGCGCGTGGGCCGGGCCCGTCACGGTCTGCGCGGTCGTCACCGACCTGACCGGCCCGCCGGCCGGGCTGACCGACTCCAAGCAGGTCTCCGAGGCCAAGCGCGGCCCGCTGGCCCTGGAGCTGGCCGCGTGGGCGGCCGGCATCGGCTACGGCGAGGCCACTCACGAGGAGATCGACAGGGTCGGCATGACCGAGGCGCTGCGCAGGGCCGCGCGCAGGGCGCTGGAATCGCTCCCCGCCCGCCCCGACGCGGTGATCCTCGACGGCAAGCACGACTACATCGGCGCTCCGTGGCCGGTGCGGCTCGAAGTCAGGGGCGACGCGGCGAGCATCTCGGTGGCCGCCGCCTCCGTGCTGGCCAAGGTGCGGCGCGATGCGTACATGGCGACGATCGGCTGCAAGGAGTACGGCTTCGCGGAGAACGCCGGTTACCCGTCGCCCGTGCACCAGGAGGCCCTCGCCCGGCTGGGGCCGACTCCGCATCATCGGCTTTCATGGTCATACCTTGACGAGCTGCCCCAGTGGCGGCATCTCAAGCATCATCGTGATCCATTGGCGGGCGAGGGGCAGGAAAGCCTCTTCGCCTAGCCCGTCAAGGTTCGCGCGTGCCTGCGGCGATCCTGGCGGTGATCGGCCATCATTCGAGGAATGCGGATCGGGATCTTTGTCGTCGCCGGGCTGTTCCCCGGGCAGGAGCCTGGGCGGGTGCTCGCGAACGCCGTCGAGTGGATCGTGGCGGCCGAGGAGGCCGGGTTCGACGACGCGTGGATCGCCGAGCACCACTTCATGCCGTACGGGGTGTGCCCGTCGCCGGCGACGCTGGCCGCGGTCGCGATCGGCAGGACCACGCGCATCGGGCTCGGCACGGCCGTGAGCGTGCTGTCCACGCAGCACCCCGTCGCGCTGGCCGAGCAGGCCGCCATGTTGCACCACCTGTCCGGCGGGCGGTTCACGCTCGGCGTGGGCAGGGGCGGGCCGTGGGTGGACCTGGAGGTGTTCGGGACCGGGCTCGAGCGGTACGAGCGCGGCTTCGCCGAATCGCTCGACCTGCTCCTCGACGCCCTGTCGGGCGGGTCCGTGGCCGCTGACGGGGAGTTCTTCCGGTTCAGGGAGGTGCCGATGGTGCCCCCTGCGCGGATGCGGCCGGTGGTCGCGTGCACCTCCGAGGGGACCGTCGAGCTGGCCGCCGCGCGCGGGCTGCCCATGCTCCTGGGGATGCACATCGGCGACGAGGACAAGGCCGCCCTGGTCAAGCGGTACGGGGGCGGAGCGGGGGCCGGGCACGTGGCGGCGGGGCTGGCGTACGTGGCCGACTCGACGAAGGAGGCGGTGCGTGAGCTGAAGGCGGCGATGCCCGCCTGGCTCGGGCCCGGGCTGGCCGGGTACGTGCCGGTGGACGATCGGCCGCGCAAGGTGCGGGATGTCGGTGAATATGTGGATCTGTTGACGAAGATCCATCCGGTGGGGTCCGCCGCGCACTGTGCCGAGACGTTGCTGCGCACCCGGGAGAGCACCGGCATCGAGCACTTCGTCCTGCTCGTGGAGGGGATGGGGGAGCACCAGCGGACGCTGGCGAACATCAGGAGGTTCGGCGCAGAGGTCCTGCCCATGCTGCGCTGACCAGGTGAGCCGGGCCCGCGGCCCGGCTCACCTGACGGGTGCTCAGCAGTCGACGAGCTCCGGCTTCTGGTTGAGGATCTGAGCGCGCGGGGTGACGAAGTCGGCCAGGGCCTTCGTCGCCGCCGGGTCGAAGACGGCCACCCGGTGGCAGTTCTGGAAGGCCAGGCGCACGCCGTAGTGGCGCTCCAGCGCGCCCCGCATGGAGTCGCTCGCCAGGCAGCGCAGGAGCTGGCCGCGGGCCTCCTCGGACGGCGGCGGCACCTCGTTGTCGGCGAACTCGGCCCCGCTGTGCTCACGCTGCTTGACCAGCTCGCTGATCAGCGACCACGCGTAGGGCAGTGAATCGCGGACGCAGGCGAGGAACGCCGCGTCGTCCACCTCACCGGCTCTGGCCTGGTCGAGCAGATCGTTCGGAACGGTCAGCGACATGCTGTCTCCTCTCGAAGGGGGGTTCACCTTGACGCTAGGTCGCCGCGAGGAAGCGCTCCAGAATCCTTGCGGGGACAGTCGTGTGCTCTTGACGGCTCGGTCAGGGGCCGTAGACGAAGCCGGGGTCCACCTGGCCGGCGAGGTCGGCGCCGGTGCGCTCGTTGGCCCAGGCGCGGGCGTTGCGCAGGTGGAACTCCACGGTCTGGCGGCCGAAGCGGGCCCAGTCCTTCTCCTGCTCGTCGAGGGTCTTGCGGAGCAGCGCCAGGGCGTCGGAATTGGCCGGCTCCAGGTCGTCGAGCGTGAAGTGGCGGCCCTGCTCCATCGCGCGGACGGCCGCGGAGTGCTCCATCCAGGTGAGCAGGTCGTCGCCCACGTGCTCGCGCAGGAAGTCGACGTCGGGCGGGCCGTGCACCTTGTTGCCGACCACGGCCAGGGCCACGTCGTACCTGGAGGCGTACTCGCGGTACTGCTGGTAGACGCTGATGCCCTGCCGGGTGGGCTCGGCCACCAGGAACGTCAGGTCGAAGCGGGTGAACAGGCCGCTGGCGAAGGAGTCGGCTCCGGCGGTCATGTCCACCACGACGTACTCGCCGGGGCCGTCGATCAGATGGTTGAGCAGCAGCTCCACCGCGCCGACCTTCGAGTGGTAGCAGGCGACGCCCAGGTCGTCCTCGCTGAAGGGGCCCGTGGCGAGCAGGCGCAGGCCGTCGGGGGTGGTCAGGCCGTACGGGTCGGTGGCCAGGTCCTCGAAGCTCAGGAGCGTGGAGCCGCGGCCGGGCGGGGTCGTCTTGACCATGACCTCGGCCGACGGGATGCGCGGGTTGGCGCCGCGCAGGCGGTCCTTGATCTCGGTGAGGTGGGCGCCGAGGGGCTCCGGCTGCCCGTCCAGGCCGAGCACCAGGGCCAGGTGCTGGTTGATGTCGGCGTCCATGGCCACCACGGGGGCGCCCTGGGCTGCCACGTGCCGGGCGAACAGGGCCGACATCGTCGTCTTGCCGCTGCCGCCCTTTCCGACGAACGCCACTCTCACTGTCTGCTCCAGATGAGGATGAAAATCGTTTCCGTTCGGGACGGTCACCATCATGCCACAGCCCGCGTTCGGCCGGGGCGATTTCGGCGCGCGGGCGGCCCGCCCGCTCGTACTGTGGCGGAGTCGCGGCGGCGGGCGGCAGGCGTGCGGGTCGTGGGTGTGCGTGCGTGCGGGGCGGAGTGCCGCGCGTCAGGCGCAGGTGGCGTCCAGGTTGAGCGGGGAGTCGGGCTCCGGGGTGGCCGACGGGGAGCGGGTCGGGGCCGTCTTGGTGGAGGCGTGCTCCTCAAGGGCGTCGGAGACCTTGCGGCGCATCAGGTACCAGTCCGGGTCGGCGGTGTTGATGAGCGGCGGGACGAAGTTGAGGCTGCGGATCCTGGCGTTCTTGACCTTCTGCGACAGGTCCACGACCGCGGGCAGCAGATCCTGGGGGAGGTCGGTGGAGATGGCGCGCTTGGTGGCGGCGGCGAGGCGTTCGAAGCTGTTGAGCACGGTGATCGGGTCGGCCTGCTTGGCCACGGCGTTGAGCAGGCACTTCTGCCGTCCCATGCGCACGTAGTCGTCGCTGTCGGTGCGCGAGCGGCCGTACCAGAGGGCTTCCTGGCCGGACAGCTTGCGGGTGCCGGCGGGGAGCAGGCCCTCGCGGTGGCGGCCGTACACGATGGGCTCCCTGATG
This sequence comes from Nonomuraea thailandensis, assembly GCF_024172165.1. Classification (GTDB taxonomy): domain Bacteria; phylum Actinomycetota; class Actinomycetes; order Streptosporangiales; family Streptosporangiaceae; genus Nonomuraea; species Nonomuraea thailandensis. Next base: position 10,288,394 of record NZ_JAMZEB010000002.1, read on the forward strand.
GTGACCTGCACGCCGCCCATGGCGTCGACGAGCTCCGCGAAGCCCTTCATGTCCACCATGGCGTAGTGGCTCACGGGGATGCCGAGGATGTCGGAGACGGTCTGCTTGAGCAGCGTGGGGCCGCGCCGGCCCTTCGCCGCGCCGGGCACCAGCTCCGGGTGGTCCTCGGCGTACTGGAAGACCTCGTTGAGCAGGCCGGGGGTGTCGGGGCCGCCGCCGGTGAAGCCGAACGGGAAGGCCTCCCTGGCCGGACCCTCGGGGAGCTGCACCTGCTGGAGGTTGCGCGGCAGGCCGAACAGGACGGTGGCGCCCGTCTGCACGTCCACGCTGGCCACGGTCATGCTGTCGGTGCGCACGCCCGGCCGGCTGGGCGCGGAGTCGCCGCCGAGGAGCAGGAAGTTCACCCGCTCGGCCCCGTTCCACGGGTCCTGCGACAGCACCGGGGCGGCGGTGTTGCTGGGCGAGAACAGGGTGTTGACGACGTCACGCGACAGGTACGCCAGCCGCGCCGCGTACGCCGTGGGCGCCAGGACCAGCGCGCACAGCGCGATGGCCAGGGTGGTGCTCAGGAACCGGCCGACGGTGTCGGAGCGGGCGGGCCGCACCAGCAGGAACGACCAGATGATCACGCTGGTCCACAGGAGCGCGATCACCACCAGCGCGACCGTGAGCCAGATGAGCCACCTGGGCTGGACGGCCAGCGACAGGAGGTGGGTGCTGAAGGCGGTGAACACGGTCAGCACGGCGGCCAGCATCACCACGTAGGCGGCCATGAGCGCCAGACCGGTCCTGCGCCGCTCGGCGGCCAGGTGCGCGACCCCCCACAACAGGGCCGAGGCCAGGGTGAGTGCGATGCTCGCCCCCAGGCCGAAACGTCGATCTTCTCCCATCATCCCTGGTCAAACCCCCATTGTGTGCCCATCCCAGTGACCTTAGTAAGGGGATGTGCGTGATAGGCGGTACGTAAGGGAATGCTTCGGTCAAATGCCCGTCAAGACCACCTTGAGATATGACGTGAATGTGAGCAAGCGACACGGCAGCTACGGGTTCGACGCGCCCTGGGCACCGGCCGGTCTCATCCTCGGTGCGACCGTGCTGGCGGGCCTGGCGGCGGCCTCCTTCGCCCTCGACATCCTCGCCGCAGGTCTCGCGTTCCTGTTCGGCGCGCTCTACACCCTGGCCAGCGCGGCGAGTCACCTCTACACGACGCGGCGCGGCAGGTTCGCGGTCTGGGAAGCGGAGCTCCAGCGGCTGAGCGGCGACGAGCGGCTGCTCGACCTGGGCTGCGGCAGGGGAGCGGTGCTGCTGCTCGCGGCCCAGCGGCTGGAGAAGGGCAGGGCGACCGGCGTCGACCTGTGGCGCGCCAGGGGCCGGTCAGGCCATGCCGAGCCGGTGACCAGGGCGAACGCCGAGGCGGAAGGCGTCTCGGAGCGGGTGGAGCTGGTCACCGGCGACCTGCGTGACCTGCCGTTCGGCGACGAGGCGTTCGACGTGGTGGTGTCGAGCCAGGCCCTGCACGACCTCGACGGCGGCGAAGGGCGCGAGAAGGCGGTGCGGGAGGCGTACCGGGTGCTGCGGCCGGGCGGGCTGATGCTGCTCGCCGACCTCCGGCACACCGCCGACTACGAGGAGACGCTGCGCGGGCTCGGCGTGGTCGACGTGCGGCGACGGGACGCGGGCTGGCGGTTCTGGTACGGCGGGCCGTGGTCCGCCACCTGCGTCGTGGAGGCCAGGAAACCCTCCAGTAGCGCGTAGAAAGCGTTTGCCCGCCGCTCGTGGGGTATCCGGAGGTGCCATGAGCGACGTGGAAACCGGCACCGTCACCACCAAGGTGCCCGCGCGGCTGGACCGGCTGCCGTGGTCACGCTGGCACTGGATGATCGTCATCGGGCTCGGCACCGTCTGGATCCTCGACGGGCTCGAGGTCACCATCGTCGGGAACCTGTCGGCGCAGCTCGCCAAGCCGGGCAGCGGCCTGGACATCACCCAGGCGCAGGTCGCGGGCCTGGCCGCCGCTCTCTACGTGGCCGGCGCCTGCACGGGCGCGCTGTTCTTCGGCTGGCTGACCGACCGGTTCGGCAGGAAGAAGCTGTTCATCATCACGCTGGTCGTGTACCTGGTGGCGACGCTGCTGACCGCGTTCTCGTTCAGCGCGTGGTGGTTCTTCCTGTTCAGGTTCATGACGGGGTTCGGGATCGGCGGCGAGTACGCGGCCATCAACTCCGCCATCGACGAGCTCATCCCGAGCCGGCACCGGGGGCGCATCGACATCATCATCAACGGCAGCTACTGGCTCGGCGCGGCGGGCGGCGCGCTGCTGACCGTGCCGCTGCTGAACGACCTGCCGGTCAACATCGGCTGGCGGGTCGCGTTCGGGCTGGGCGTGGTGCTGGGCCTGGCCATCCTCCTCGTACGGCGGAACGTGCCGGAGAGCCCCCGCTGGATGTTCATCCACGGCAGGGAACGCGAGGCCGAACGCCTGGTGGACGACATCGAGGACCAGATCGGCAAGGACGACCTGCCGGAGCCCGAGCAGTCGATCACCATCCACCAGCGCAAGTCGATCGGGTTCGTCCGGATCGCGCACACGATGGTGGCCCTCTATCCCAAGCGCACGGTGCTGGGGCTCTCGCTCTTCATCGGGCAGGCGTTCCTCTACAACGCGATCACCTTCGGGTACGCGCAGATCCTGTCCACGTTCTTCCAGATCGACACGCACACGGGCTACTACTTCGCCGTCATCGCGATCGGGAACTTCCTCGGCCCCCTGCTGCTCGGCCACCTCTTCGACACCGTGGGCAGGGTCCCCATGATCTCGGCCACGTACATCGGGTCCGGGGTGCTCCTGCTGGGCACGGCGTGGCTGTTCAACGAGGGCATGCTCACCGCGGTCACGCTGACGGCGTGCTGGTCGGTGGTGCTGTTCGTGGCCTCGGCCGGGGCGAGCTCGGCCTACCTGACGGTCAGCGAGATCTTCCCGATGGAGACCAGGGCGATGGCCATCGCGTTCTTCTTCGCGATCGGCACGGCGGCCGGCGGCATCGCGGGGCCGCTGGTGTTCTCCTCGCTGGTGGAGAGCGGGGTGCCGGGGGACACGGCGCTCGCGTTCGCCATCGGCGCGATCATCATGATCGCCGCCGGGCTGGTCGAGCTGTTCCTCGGGGTCAAGGCCGAGCGCAAGGGGCTGGAGGCCATCGCCGCGCCGCTCTCCACCGCGAGCGGCGGCTCATGACAGGGGCCGCCACATCACCGGGAACACCCGCGGGCTGTCGGACAGGTAGAGATGCGGCACGTCCACGAACACCCGCATCGGCCCCCGTTCCACCTCCAGCTTCGCGGCCATCGCCGCGTGCACGTCGGCGAGCGGCAGGTAGTTGAGGTAGCTGGTGTAGGCGTTCTGGGAGCGGAAGGTCGCGGTCATCAGCAGCGCGCCCTCCCTGATCCGGAACGCCAGCCCGATCAGGCACGGCACCGAGTCGTACCCCTCGCCGGGCGTGGTCAGCGAGATCCACGCGCTCTTGCTGTACGGCTTGACCCGCAGCAGGTCGGCCGCCCAGCCGAGCTGGCCGCCGATCCTCGCCCCGTAGCTGTACTTGAACGGCGGCACCACCGTCTGCTCGCTGAACTTCCTGCGGTACAGCGCCAGCCGGTCCGTGTCGCCGTACCGCGCGATGATCGGGTCGTCCCCGCTGACCCGCGCGATCTCGAACAGCACGGACGGCGCCTCGATGACCGGACCCCGATCGTCGTCGGCGAGCGTGCCCGCCGACCATACATGGCGCATCAACCTGATCCACGCCTCCCCACACGACGCCCATTCTGCTGGGCCGGGCATTTATCCCTCCATATTGGAAATTCGGTACGGGTTGCGAGGAAGCCGGCGCCGTCTGCTGACGTTGCAGCGGACGTAGTAGACGCCGTAGTGCACCAGCGCGACGAGCAGGATGCCGGTCATGAGCAGGAGCGCGTTCGGCTCCTGGCCGCTGAGGCCGGTGAGGCCGACGGTCAGGTAGGTCGAGTTGACCGTGGCGAGCACCATGACGTTGACGCCCGGCCAGGCGAGCGGTGCGTAGGTCTCGGGGAAACGCGGATCGACCGGCAGGTTGGGGCTCCAGTCGAGGTCGTCCCCGAGTTTCGTGGAGTACAGCAGCCGGAAGTTGTTGATCGCGCGGGCCGTGCGGGCGTGCGCGTCGACCGCCTCGATGAGGCGCAGGTACGGCAGCACGCTCAGCACGCCGAACGCGATGACCAGGGCGAACAGGTACCACGGCACGGCCTGCCACCGGGTGAGGCTCTGCGGGTCGACCACCTTGGCGCTGGCCAGTGCGATGGCGGCGAAGAACGGCCCGGACAGCAGGCTCAGCGAGAGCCTGGTCATCTTCAGCCGCTCCTCCTTGGCCGCGAGGTGGACCGCGTAGACACCGTTGAAGTCCACCGCGGCAAGCTGGAGGAACTGGCTCGGCGCCAGGTCGTTCTCCTGGGCCATGCGATGGGGGATCTTCCGCATGAGCGCGCTCCTGGTTGCTGTAGCTCCAGTATGAGCGCATTTTTCGAGAATGGGCCGAGATTCCTACCATTTGTTCCAACAAATCTCAACTCACCGAAGTCAGGTGAGTCAGGCGCTCCGCATGATCGATGTACGCCGATGGAAGGCCGTGCAGCAGGCCCGCCATCTCCCCGTCGTGGATCACCGGCAGGGCGGCCACCGCGTCGGCGGCCAGGCCCCGGCAGTACGCGATCGTGTCGGCCGTCATGCGGCCCGCCCGCACCCTGCGCAGCACCTCCGCCACCTGCTCGTCCGAGATGCCCCGGCCCGGCAGCTCGCCCAGCTCGATCCCCGACATGAGCAGGGGCAGGCTGTAGACGCCCTGCCGCAGGTCGTTGCCCGCCGGCTTGCCGAGCTGCTCGCTCGTGGCGGTCAGGTCCAGCAGGTCGTCGAGCACCTGGAAGATCAGCCCGAACTTCTCCCCGTACGTCGCCATCCCCGCCCTGTCCTCGGCCGGCGCGTGCGCGCACACCGCCGCCACCAGGCAACCGGCCCTGAAGAGCGCCGCCGTCTTGCCGGTGATGGACCGCAGCGCGCTCTCCCGGGTACGCGCCGCGTCGAACAGGTCGGCCGTCTCCAGGAACTGGCCCTCCGCCAGCTCCACCACGGCCGCCGCCAGCACCTCCGCCACCGGCCTCGACACGTGGGTGATCGCCGCCAGCCCGGCCCTGGCCAGCATGAAGTCCCCGATCACCAGCGCCTTGCCGTCGCCCAGCTCGGCGTTGAGCGTCCTGGCGCCCCGGCGTTCGGTGGCCCGGTCCATGAGGTCGTCGTGCACCAGCGAGCCCGCGTGGACGAGCTCGACGCAGGCGGCGGCCGTGATCACGCGGCGGTCGGGGGCCTTGCCGAGCGCGAGCGAGGTGGCCAGCGTCATGGCGGGGCGCAGCCGCTTGCCGCCCGCCGAGACGACGCGTCCCGCGCCCCTGTTGATGGCGGGCAGCGCGGACGAGCCGCTCAGCCGCCGGATCCTGGTCTCCACCTTGGCCAGCCCGGCGGCGATGGCCGGGTTGCGCAGTAGTTGATCCATGTCGTCCAGCCTGCGTCGCGGCCGCTGTGCCGCACCTGAGAAACGCTGAGGGCCCTCTCAGCGGGCCGCCCGGGCGTTGCCGGGCGAGCTCGGGCCGCGCTGAGGGCCCTCTCAGCGCGGCGCCCGGGTGAGCTCGCAGCGGCCGTCGGTGCACTGCCGTCGCAACCGGCCCATCGAGACGGTCTGCACCAGCCCGATCGCCCAGCACGTCGGGCAGCCGCGCAGAGCGAGCAGGCCGAGCGGGGCGAGCGCCAGGCTCACCAGGCCGAGCACCGGGATCAGCGCGACCGAGCCGATCAGCGCGCCGAACCCGGCCACCCCGCGCAACAGGTGCCGCGGCACCGACGAGCTGGCGAAACTCCGGTTTTCAGTCATCACAGCCTCCTTGGGACGCGCTCTCCAGCGAGCGGTGCACCGCCGCGCGGGCGCGGTGCAGCCGCGACTTCATCGCCGGAACGCTGAGGCCCAGCGCCCCGGCCACCATCCGGCCGCTCAGCCCCTGGATGTCCCGCATGATCAGCACGTTCCGCTGGTCGGCCGGGAGCGCGGCGACGGCCGCCGCCACCCGGTCGGCCTCCAGCCGCCGGATGACCTCGTCCTCGGCCGACAACGCCGGCGTCTCGCCGGCGTGCTCGGGCCGCCGCAGCGACAGGCGGGCCCGGCGCAGGCACTCGTTGCGCACGATCCGGAACATCCATGACGCCAGCGCACCGGTCGCCCGCAACGTGCCGATCTTCCGGTACAGGATGATCAGCGCCTCCTGGGCGGCGTCCTCGGCGTCCTCGGGCGTGGCGCACAACGTGCGGGCGAATCGCCGTACGTGCGGGTGCGAGCCGGACACCAGCGCGGAGATCGACTCGACGTCGCCGCGCTGCGCCGCGACGATCAGCCGCTCGCCCGGCCAGGCGCCCTCAGCCACGGCTCCTCCTGCGCAGCACCATGACGCACGTGCAGACGAGCACGGCCGCGACGACGATTCCGATGATGACGGTAACTGACACGACAGCCTCCCTGATTTCCGATCAAGCACTTATGAGAGACACCCACCGTCGCGGAGGATTCGCGTCAGGGGATCCTTGTTTCAGCGAACCAGCCCTGAGGAGTGCATCGCGTGAGCGAATCATCCGGCGAGGTCCTCTACGTCGTCGTCAGCGCCGCGGAGACGGCGGCCGAGGTCGGCACGCTCGTGTCCCTGGCCCAGGACGCGGGGTGGATCGTGCAGCTCGTGGCCACCCCGTCCGCGCTGGACTTCATCGACGTGGCCGAGCTGGAGCGCCGGACCGGACGGCCCGTACGCACCCGCTACCGCAAGCCCCACGAGCCGAAGCCGCCCAGGGCCGACGCCATGATCGTGGCGCCAGCCACGTTCAACACGATCAACAAGTTCGCCCAGGGCATCACCGACACCTACGCCCTGGGGGTGCTGGCGGAGGCGCCGGGCCTGGGCATCCCGGTGGTCGTGCTGCCGTTCGTGAACGACGCGCTGGCCTCCCGCACGCCGTATCGCCGCAGCATCGAGGACCTGCGCGCCGATGGCGTGCGGGTGGTGCTGGACCCGGGCGACGACCCCTGGGGGCGGGCGCTGGCGGAGCTGGGCCGTCCAGGCGGCCAGAAGATCCCACCGGGCAGTTGCGTCTGACACCGTGTGAGGCCCTATGCCAGGATGTGCCGACTTCGGAGGAGGTACATCGTGGGAATGGCGGAGCGGGTCGACGAGGCCCTGCGCGGGGGTGAGGCGCCGCATGTGCACGGGGTCGTGGTGCTGCGCGGCGGGGAGGTCGTGCTGGAGCGGTACGGCGCCGGGGAGGACCACGCGCTGAACGTGCCGCTCGGGCACGTGACGTTCGACCGGGACACGCTGCACGACCTCAGGTCCGTGTCCAAGAGCGTGGTGGCGCTCGTGTACGGGATCGCGCTGGCCGAGGGGCTGGTGCCGGAGCCGGGCGCCTCGCTGGTGCGGCAGTTCCCCGAGTACGGGATCGCGGGGCGCGAGCACCTCACCGTCGAGCACGCCCTGACCATGACCCTCGGGCTGGAGTGGGACGAGCAACTGCCCTACACCGACCCCGCCAACAGCGAGATCGCGATGGAGCTCGCGCCCGACCGGCACCGGTACGTGCTGGAGCGGCCCGTCGTGGAGGAGGCGGGCAAGCGGTGGCACTACTGCGGCGGCGCCACGGCGCTGATCGGCGAGATCATCACCCGGGGGGCCGGGCGGCCGCTGGCCGAGTACGCGGCGGCCACGTTGTTCGAGCCGCTGGGCTTCCCGGCCCACGAGTGGTCCAGGGGGGACGACGGCGTCACGAGAGCGGCGTCCGGGCTGCGCCTGCGCCCGGTCGACCTGGCCGCCGTCGGGCAGCTCGTGCTCGACGGCGGCCGGGGCATCGTGCCCGCCGAGTGGATCGAGGAGATGCTGCGGCCCCGGGTGACGATGGAGGGCGGGGGCGGGTACGGCTACCAGTGGTACCTCGGTGACGGCGAGCGGCGACGGGCCGAGGGGATCGGGAACGGCGGCCAGCGGCTCGTCGTGGCGCCCGACGAAGGGCTGGTCGTGGCGGTGACCGCTGGCGAGTACGACAAGGGGATCGGCAGCTCGCAGGCCGTGCTGGACGCCGTGTTCAGGGGATGAGCAGGACCCGGCCCGTCACCGCGCGGCTCTCCAGGAGGCGGTGGGCGTCGGCGGCCCGCTCCAGGGGCAGCGTGCGGGCGAGATGGGCCTCGCTCCGGCCCGCGGCCAGCCTGGCCAGCATCTGCGGGTAGTGCGTGCCGAAGACCTGAGCGGCCCAGGCGGGGCCGCTGCAGCCGGTCACGGTCACGCCGCGGGTCATCAGGTCGGCGGCGGTGACGGCGGCCGGTTCGCCGCTCAGCAGGCCGTAGCAGAGCATGCGGCCGGTGCCCGGGGTGAGGTGGCCGAGCACCTGACCGGCCGGCGCGCCGCCGATCGCTTCGAAGACCACGTCCACGTCCGGCAGGCCGTCGGGCCAGCCGGGGGTGCCGTGGTCGAGGACGGTGTCCGCGCCGAGCTCGGCGGCCCTGTCGCGCTTGGCGGGTGATCCGGCCGTGGCGATCACGTGGCCGGCGCCGAACTCCTTGGCGTGGCTCACCAGGTACGTCCCGACCGAGCTGGTGCCTGCCTCGACCAGGATCGTTTCGCCGCCGGTCAGGGCGGCCCTGTGCAGCAGGGCGAGGGCCAGCGCGCCGGGGACGGCTCCCGCCAGGGCCTGCTCGGGGGCCAGGCCGTCCGGCACCGGGACCGCCGTGGCGGCCGGGAGCAGCACGTACTCGGCGTACGCGCCGAGCCCGCCCGTCACCCCCACCAGCGTGCTGCCGATCAGTTTCCCGGCCACGCCCTCGCCCACCTCGACGACCTCGCCCACCGCCTCCGCGCCGATCACGGCGGGCAGGGGCAGCGGGAACGGGAGCGTGCCCGCGCGGATCTGGGTCTCGGCGTAGCCGACGCCGATGGCGCGGGCCCGGATCAGGACCTGCCCGGCTTCGGGGCGTGGGCGGGGGAGGTCGCTGAGCTGCAGCTTGCCCGGCTCTCCCGTGGCTGTCAGGACGATCGCGCGCATGGTGCTCCTGGTTATCTTGACCGAAGGTCCACTTAATATATGGACCAGTGGTCCAGTTGTCCATGGGCAAGAATTGCCGGATGGAACGTCGAGAGCGGGCCGACGCCGCCCGTAACAGGCAGGCCATCCTGCGGGCGGCCGAGGAGCTGTTGCGGCGTCACCCGCCCGAGCAGGTCTCCGTCGAGCGGGTCGCGGCGGCCGCCGGCGTCGGCAAGGGGACGGTCTTCCACCGGTTCGGCAGCAGGATCGGGCTCATGCGGGAGCTCATGGCCGAGCGGGCCCGCGAGCTGGAGCAGGCCGTCGCCGACGGGCCGCCGCCGCTCGGGCCCGGCGCGGAGCCGGTGGAGCGGCTGGTCGCGTTCCTGGCCCGCGTGGCCGAGCTGGGGGCGCGCAACGGGAACCTCATGGCGGCGCACGAGCACGCCATGGTGACCAGGAAGGGCGCCGCCGAGGAGCGCAGGGAGAGCAACCCGATCTACGTGTCGTGGCATCGGCACGTGTCCGGGCTGATCGCCCAGGGGCGGCCCGACGTGGATGCCGAGGAGATCGCGCACATGTTGCTCGGCACCCTGCACATGGAGCCGATCGCGAGCCAGTTGCGGGCGGGGGAGCACGAACGGCTGGCGGCGAGCTTCGCCGAGCTGGTCAGAGCCCTGTTCGGAGCGGGAGGCGGCTGATCGCCGGAGCCATGCTTGTCGGGTGGAAGGTGCTGGTCAGAGCGGGAGACGGGTGACGGCTGCGCGGAAGGCCGTCACGGCCGCGGCGATCGCCGGGTGGCCGCCGTTGCCCCGCCTGTACGCCGCCAGCGTGCGCCGGCTCAGCGGCAGGCGGGTGAGCGGTACGCCACGCGGCGGGCCGGCCGCCGCCAGGTGGGGGACGAGCGCGACCCCTTGACCGGCCGCGGCGAAGGCCAGCACGGTGTCGAAGTCGTCGATGTGGTGCCGTACGACCGGCTCGAACCCGGCCGCCTGGCAGGCCCTGACGGCCATCGTGTGGCAGAGCGTGCCGGGCTTGTTGGTGATCCACGCGTCACCGCGGGCGGCGGCGATCGAGGGCCGGTCCGTGAGGTACATCGGCTCGCTGAACAGCGGCGCGGTCTCGATCGAGGCGTCGGTGACCGGCGGGACGAAGTCGTACTCGTGCACGAGCGCCACGTCCAGCTCCCCCGCGCGCAGCGCCGCGGAGACGTGCGCCGGGTCGATCTCGGCCACCATCGGCTCCAGTCCCGGGTGGGCACCGGTGAGGTCGGCGAGGGCGGGCGGCAGCAGCACGCGGGCCGCCGTGGGGAACGCGCCGATCCGCAGCGCCCCCGACGGCCCGCCCCGCGCGGCGGCGAGCGCGGCCGAGGCGCGTTCGAGCTGCTCCAGTACGGCCTGCGCGTGCTCGACGAGCAGCAGCCCCGCGGGCGTCAGCGTGACCGTGCGCCCCGTGCGTTCGAGCAGGGGCACGCCCGCCTCCCGTTCCAGCGCGCTGAGCTGCTGGGAGACGGCCGACGGCGTGAACGTGACCGCCTCGGCGACCGCGGCGATCGTGCCGCGCCTGGCGAGCTCGCGCAGGAGGTGGAGCTTGCGAGGATCGAGCATAAGCTCAGCTTAAGCTCAAGCGTAGGAACTCGCGCTGGTGCTAACGGGTGGGCGTCGGCCAGGCTCGAAGCATGTTGAGAGGAATCCACGTACCGCTGGTCACGCCGTTCGATGCGTCGGGCGAGGTGGCCGTGGACGCGATCGAGAAGCTCGGCCGGCAGGTGCTGGACCAGGGCGCCGCCGGCCTGGTGGCGCTCGGCACCACCGGCGAGGTGGCCGCGCTCGACCCCGGCGAGCGGGCGCGGGTGATCGAGGTGTGCGCGCGGATCTGCGCCGAGCGGCAGGCGCTGCTGACCGTGGGGGTGACGGGCGGCGACACCCGCTCCACGGCACGGGCGCTGCGGGAGCTGCCTTCGGGGGTGGGGGCGGCGCTGGTGACGGTCCCGTCCTTCCTGCGGCCCGGCGAGCGCGGGGTCGTCGCGCACTTCGAGGCGCTGGCCGAGGAGACGCCGGTGCCGCTGGTGATCTACCACATCCCGTACCGGACCGGGCAGGCCGTCAGCGCCGGCACGCTGCGCGCGCTCGGCAGGCACCCGATGATCGCGGGGATGAAGTACGCGGCCGGCGGCATCACCCAGGAGACGGTGGAGCTGCTCGCCGATCCGCCCGAGGGCTTCGAGGTGGTGTGCGGGGACGACGTCTTCGTCTCGCCGTTGCTCGCGATGGGGGCCGTGGGCGGCATCCTGGCCTCCGCGCACGTGGAGACCGCCCGCTTCGTGGAGCTGGCCGAGGCCTGGCACGCGGGTGACGTCGTACGCGCGAGGGCGCTCGGGCGCCGGCTGGCCCGGCTGTCCGCGTCGCTGTTCGCCGAGCCCAACCCGACGGTGCTCAAGGGCGTGCTGCATGCCCGCGGCCTGATCCCCACGCCTGACGTGCGGCTGCCGCTCGTGCCCGCGAGCGCGGAGGCGGTCTCGCAGGCCCTCGCGTAGGCGCCGTCCAGCGTGATATTTCGTTCGGTGGAACGAAATATCGCGCATTGGGGGAGTTCGTGGCGACGGAGGAGCGGCGGAAGAGCCTGCTGGAGGCGCTCGGCGCGGCGGCGCGGGAGCAGGGCGACCTCACGGTGAGGCACCGCGACGTGATGGGGGCGCGGCTGGGGCTGGGCCCGACCGAGGAGAAGACGCTCGACCTCCTGCGCCGCTCCGGCCCGCTGACCGCGGGGGAGATCGCGCAGCGCGCGGGGCTGGCTCCGGCCACGGTCAGCGGGCTGATCGACCGGCTGGAAGGCAAGTGGCTGGTGCGGCGCGTCCGTGACCTGACGGACCGGCGGCGGGTCATCGTCGAGATCAACCACGAGCGGCTGGCCGGGTTCGCGGAGCTGTTCGAGCCGTACGCGGCGGCGCTGGAGCGCGTGTACGCGCACTACACCGACGACGAGCTGGCGGTGATCCTCGACTGGGTCCACCGGTCCACGGCCGCGCAGGCCGAGGCCGTCCGGGCGCTCGCCGGAGAATAAGGGTGGACACGAAGGCGCATCAGAGCTATCGTCTCCGACCGATATGGGTTCCCTGTGATTCTCGCGCCAGAGGCGCACACGCGTTGAGCTGACTGCTCCGCCTGTGCCGCCTCGTTCCGGTCATTTTCCGAGCCGAGAAGAGGGGGTGGGCCCTTTATGCGTACTGCTGCTGCCCAACTGGCATTCGCCGAGATCACCAAGCGTTACGACACCCGTGTCGTGCTGGACCGCGTGTCCTTCACGGTCAGGCCCGGCGAACGGATCGGGGTGATCGGGGACAACGGGGCGGGCAAGTCCACGCTGCTCAAGCTCATGGCGGGCACCGAGCGGGCCGACAACGGCGAGGTCACGGTCGTCGCGCCCGGCGGCGTGGGATACCTGCCGCAGTCCCTGGAGCTGCCGCCGCACGCGACGGTGGCGGACGTCATCGACCTGGCGCTGGCCGAGCTGCGCGAGCTGGAGGCCCGGATCCGGGCCGCCGAGCAGGCGCTGGCGGAGCCGGCCCCTGAGCCGGGCGCGAGCCGGAAAGGGCGGGCCGACGCCGGGGCTGAGCCGGGCGCGGGCCGCGAAGGGCGGGCCGACGCCGGGCCCGCGGAGGCCTACGCCCGGCTGGTGGCGGAGTTCGAGGCGCGCGGTGGCTACGAGGCCGACGTGCGGGTGGACGCCGCGCTGCACGGGCTGGGGCTGCCGGGGCTGGACCGGGCGCGCCCGGTCGGCACGCTGTCCGGCGGAGAGCGTTCGCGTCTCGCCCTGGCCGCCACCCTGGCGGCCGATCCCGAGCTGCTGCTGCTCGACGAGCCGACCAACGACCTGGACGACCGGGCCGTGGCCTGGCTCGAACAGCGGCTGCGCGCTCACAGGGGCACCGTGGTGGCGATCACCCACGACCGGGTGTTCCTGGAGCGGGTGACCGCCACGATCCTGGAGGTCGCCGAGGGGCAGGTGCGCCGCTACGGGGACGGCTACCCGGGCTACCTCGTGGCCAAGGCCGCCGAGCGGGCGGCGCGGCTGCGGGCGTACGAGGAGTGGAAGCAGGAGTTGGCCCGGCACTCCGGGCTGGTCACCGCGAACGCCGGCCGCATGGCCGCCATCCCGCGCAAGGTGGCCAAGGCGGGCATGGGCACCGGCGCCTGGCGGGCCCGGTCGCGCACGCACGGCGCGGCCGGACGCGTCCGGCAGTCGCAGCAGCGGATGCGGTGGCTCAGGGACAACCCGGCGTCCCGGCCGCCCGACCCGCTCCGCTTCACCCCTGCCCTGGCGACGAACGCGGTGGACGGCGAGGTGGCCGTGCTCGACGGGGTGCGGGTGGGGGAGCGGCTACGGCTGGACGCCCTCACCGTGCGCTCCGGCGAGCGGCTGCTCGTCACGGGCCCGAACGGCGCGGGCAAGACCACGCTCATGCGCGTGCTGGCAGGAGAGCTCCAGCCGGACACGGGCACCGTCAGGCGATCGGGCCGCGTCGGCCACCTGAGGCAGGACGAGCCCGCCGGCCCGCCGGACCGGACCGTGCTGGGGGCCTACGCCGCCGGCCGGCCGGGGCCGCTCGACGAGCACGCGGACGCGCTGCTGGCCCTGGGCCTGTTCCGGCCCTCGGACCTGCGGCTGCGCCTGGGCGAGCTGTCGTACGGGCAGCGCCGCAGGATCGAGCTGGCCCGCCTGGTCAGCGAGCCCGTGGACCTGCTGCTGCTCGACGAGCCGACGAACCACCTGTCGCCGCAGCTCGTCGAGGAACTGGAGGAGGCGCTGACCTCGTACGAGGGCGCGCTGGTGATCGTCACTCACGACCGCCGCATGCGCGCCGCCTTCACCGGCTCCCACCTGGAGCTGCACGCGGGCACAGCCGTGTGACCCTTGCCGTGACCGCTGCTGTGGCCCCTGCTGTGACCGCTGCTGTGGCCCCGCGAACGGGTCAGCGCTCCGACTCCCTGATGGCCGTGCCGACCTCGCTCACCCGGTCGGCCAGCAGGCCGATCGCGCCCACCGCCCGCACCACGGGGTCGTCCTCGGCCCCGCCCAGGGCCCTGGCCTTGAGGTAGGCCGCCTTGACCGCCGCCCAGCGCTCCGCCTGGGCGGGGGTCAGGCGGCTGCGCAGCTCGGCGAGCTTGAGCAGGTTCGCCTCAGCGTCGGAGGTCAGCGTCTGCGCCTCGCCCAGGTAGTGGTCGTCGATCATCGCTTCGAGCTCGTCGTCGTTCATGGCGGGCACGATGCGCTCGGCCAGCTTGTTCATGTTCCGGTAGGAGCCCTGCAGCCGGTACGGGGGCTCCGTACGGGCCGCGTCGGACTGGGCGGCGGAGGCGATGTAGGCCTGGTTGTTGGCCAGCACCACCTCCTGCACCCGCACCAGCTTGCCCAGGACGCTGAGCATCTGCTCCAGCTCGGGCTTGGTGTAGGGGTGCTTGAGCTGGTCGGGTCGGACGGCCGGGTCGCCCTTGGCCAGGCGGACGAGCAGCTCCACGTCCGCCCGGTCCCGGCCGGACAGCGGCGCGAGGACCGGGTTGGAGGTGAGGGCGTTGTCCACGTAGCTCAGCGCGAACAGCTCCTCCTTGCCCGACAGGACGTCGCCCAGATTCCACACGTCGGCGCGGTTGGCGAGCATGTCGGGGATGCGGAAGCGCTGCCCCGACTCCGTGTACGGGTTGCCGGCCATGCACACCGCGAACCGCTTGCCGCGCAGGTCGTACGTCCTGGTGCGGCCGTCCCACACGCCCTCGATGCGGCGCTGGGCGTCGCACAGCGAGATGAACTTCTGCAGCAGCTCCGGTGAGGTGTGCTGGATGTCGTCCAGGTAGAGCAGGGTGTTGTTGCCCGTCTCCAGCGCGAACGAGATCTTCTCCACCTCCTGCCTGGCCGTCGCGTCGGGCGCGTCGGCCGGGTCCAGCGAGGTGACCCCGTGGCCCAGCGCGGGGCCGTTGACCTTGACGAAGACCAGGCCGAGGCGGCTGGCGACGTACTCCATCAGCGTCGTCTTGCCGTAGCCGGGCGGCGAGATGAGCAGGAGCAGGCCCATCTGGTCGGTGCGCTTGCCCGCGCCCGCCGCGCCGAGCTGCTTGGCCAGGTTGCCGCCGATCAGCGGCAGGTACACCTCGTCGAGCAGGCGGTTGCGCACGAAGGCGCTCATGACCTTCGGCCGGTACTCGTCCAGGCGCAGGCGGCGGCGCTCGGCCTCGACCAGCTCGGTCCTGCGGCGCTGGTAGGCGCGGTAGGCCGGGACCCGCTCCTGGGCGAAGTTCCGGGTCCGGGGCAGGAGCTCGTCGAGGCGGATCTCCAGCCTGCGCTCCTTGATCCTGGGGTGGGCGCCGAGGAGGCCGGTCACGGTCTCCTCGGTGGTGGCGCTGGAGTCGTGGCGGGGCAGGTGGTCGCAGAGCTGTACGGCCAGGGCCTCCGCCACCTCCGGGCCCGGGTGGTAGGCGGTGAGCCAGGCTTGGGCGAGCTGGACCCGCTCGGGGAGGGGCAGCGCCTTGAGGTCCTCCTCGAACTCACGCAGCTTGGCCGGCCCGAGAGCGTGCCGGAACCCGTCGAGGAGGTCGAGGGCGGGCTTGGCGGTGACGAAGCCGGTGGGCGTGCCGCCCAGCTCCTCGACGAGGTATTCGCCGGCGAGGTCCACCGCGGGCAGGCCCAGCCCCGGCAGGAACGCGGCGATCGACCGGTCCAGCTCGTCGGCGAGGGAGCCCAGAGCGGGCGTGATACCGAAGATCGTGCGGGCTCGGACCAGCGACGCGGCGCGGGCGGCCAATGTTTTACGTGAAACCTCGTCCGTCCCGAACGCCCAGAAGAGCTGCGCCGCCGCCCTGGTCGCGGCGGGATAGCGCAGCAGCCCGGCGCCCTCCCGCAGCCGCACCAGCGTGTCGAGGATGAGCGTGGCGTCGTGGTCGTGGACCCCGCGCTCGTAGCCCTCGTCGTAACGCTCCTCGGCGGCCCTGCGGACCAGCTCCTCCAGCGGCGTCCCCGCCGTCACTGAATCGAGCAGCGAGACGGCCAGGTGCTCGGCCCGGTAGACGTCCGCGGTCTCGGAGACCAGCACCTGGTCCCAGAAGGGCCGGGTGTCGTCGAAGGAGTCGGGCACCGGCGCCCGGTAGTCGGTGCCGGTGATCGCGAACTGCATGCCCCCGTCATGAGGCACCAGCGTCAGGTCGATCGGCTGGGTGTTGACGGCGAAGCGGTGGTGCCCCAGGCGTAGGGTCTCGCCGCCGTCCGAGAAGAGGTCGAGACGGTCCCGCAGCGACCGCCCCGCCTCCTGCTGGGCCGACTTCACCCTGCCGTCGAGCTCCTCGGCCCGTACGGCGTCGCCCAGCCCCCGCAGATCGGCGGCGGCCGAGCGCACCTTGGCCACCATCGGGTCGGTCGCGAAGTAGGTGTTGACCTCGTCCGGCGACGACAGCGTCCCCAGCCGCCGGGTGATGCTGCCGAGGATGCGCTCGGCGGAGGCGAAGACGCGGTCGGCGCGCCGGGCGAGGTCGTCGAGCTGGGTCTGCTTGCGGGCCGAGAACGCCTCGTAGACGTCGTCCCGCTTGGCGGCGAGCTGAGCGGCGAAGTCGTCGAACTCGCCGAAGCGGGACTCCAGGTTCTCGACCTGCAGCATCAGCCGCCCGAGCTGCTCGTCGCACTTCTCCGGCGAGTCGGCCATGGCCAGCGCGCCCGTGACGGCCTGCCCCAGCAGCGCGAACTCGGCGGCGAACGCGGCCCGTCCCTCGGCGCCGAGCAACTCGCGCCGCCGCCCGTCGAGCACGGCCCTGGCCCGGTTCACGCCGCCGAGCACCTCGGCGATGCGGCCCAGGATCGAGGTGCGCACGGTGGCGTCGGCGATGTCCAGCGACCCGACGACCTCCGTGACCACCTCCAGCCCCTCGGCCTGCTGGGCCAGCCGGTCGGCGACGGGCTCGGCCTCGGCCACGGTGCCGATCGCGGCGGCCTCGGCGGCCAGCGCCTCGACGGCCGCGTGGTAGGCGGTGAACGCGTCCTGGCCCGACAGGAACGCCACGGCCCGCTTGCCGGCCGACTCCAGCTCGTCCCGCACGGACGCGGACAGCGAGTCCAGGGAGGGGAGGTCGATGTAGCGGACCTCGCGCAGCGTCACCAGGTGTCCCTGGGCGCGGCGCAGCGTGGCCAGCAGGGTGACCCAGGCGTCGGCGGTGGCCGGGTCGTCGGCCCTGGCCCGGCGGATGAGCTGGGTGGTCTCCTCCGTGGCCGTGGCCAGGGACTGCGCGGCCTGTCGGGTGAGCTGCTCGACGTTCTCGTACTCGTCGAGGACCTGCTCGGCGGTGGCCCGCACGTCGGCGAGCGGCCCGCGCAGGCCGTGCTCGCCGAGCCAGTGGTAGGAGTCGAACGCCCGGGTGCAGGCGGCGATCAGGCCCTCGAACGTGCCGGCCGACGGCGCCATCTCCTCGACCATGCGCGCCACGGACAGGCAGTCGGAGATGCCCCGGACGAGCTCGGCGTTGCCGATGCGCTCCAGCGGACCGGTGCCGGTGGGCTGGGCGGCGGCGTAGGTGTCCGACACGTACGGTGTCTGCCACACCTGCATCGGGTGCACCCGGGTCGGCTCCTCGGAGGTGGCGCGGAAGACCACCATCGTGCCGTCGTCGAACAGCGAGTACCCGTGGCAGACGATGGGGGTGGCCACCTCCTTCCTGATCACGTTGTACGGCAGCAGCAGCGACCGCCCGTCGCCCCTGGCGTGGAAGACGTACAGGACGTCCTCGCCGTTGGGGGAGCGCACGACCCGCTCGAACTCCAGGTCCGTCACGTCCGTGTCGAACGTCTTGCTGACGCCCGTGGCCAGGTAGTAGCCGCCGGGGAAGATCAGCCCCTGGTCCTCGGGCAGCCGCTGGCAGGCCTGCCCGATGCCGTCGAGCCGCACGACCGCCTTGGTGCGGATGTTGAAGACCAGGTGCCGCCGGTCGCTCTCCTTGTACGGCCGGATCCGCATGAGGATCAGCGGCCCCACGCGGGCGTACTCGACGTCGGCGTCCGCCAGGCTCTGCAGCGGCTCGGCGACCGGCTCGGAGTAGATGCCGGCGCCGCTCTCCGTGTTGTCCTCGACCTTGATGGTCAGGTCGCCGCCGACGGTCTCGACGAACACCTCGCCGCCGATGGAGATGTGCGGGTGGCGGCCGAGCACGTGGTCGTCGCGGGTGGTGGTCGTCCACTCGAAGTCGTGGGACGGGGGGAACGTGTGGTCCCGCTCCCCGCGGTTGTCCTGGTATCTCGGGACCCCGCCGGTGCTGACCGTCCAGCGCAGCACCCGCGTGTCCGCCGGCCCGGTCTGGAACACGGCCAGCAGCTTGCCCTCGACCCGCCGTAACTGCTGGAGCCTGGTCTCCTTGTAGTAGCGGTAGAGCTCGGCGAAGTCCTTCCTGAACGCCGCGTCGTCCAGCGCCTCCAGCTTGTCGGCGTCGAACCGGAAGGCGTCGCCGTCCCTGGAGAAGCGGTGCACGGCGAACACGTCCGCCACCGTCGTCTCCGGCTTGAGCCCGATGAAGACGTTGTAGCCGAAGAGCATCACGTCGCCCAGGGAGACGATGTCCCTGGGGACGCAGTTGTTCTCGGTCCTGATCCGCTCGGTGCCCAGCAGGCGCAGCTCCGCGCCGCCGAAGACGCGCAGCCGCTCCTGGTTGACCGCCTCGGCCGCCGCAGCCAGTGCTTTGGCCTGGGCCTGGAGGCGGTTACGCAGGACCTCGTACGTCCCCGCCTCCAGCTCCGTGATCGTCATGTTCACTTGGCTCCGGCCAGCGCCGCCACCGGCGAGTCGGCCACGCCGAGCCTGCGGGCCGTCTCCAGCAGCTCGCCGAGCGCGGTCGTCTGCGGGCCGCCGTCCTGGATGAGCCGCATGAGCAGGGCGGACACGGTCAGGTTCTTCAGGTCCTCGGTGGTGACGCCGCCGACCACGCTCGCGAGGTCGGCCGCCAGGCTGGCGGTGCCGTTGACGTACGGCGAGACGATCGCCCCGGCGACCTCCGAGTGGTCCACGAAGCCGTCCACCACCTTGCCCGCGGTGATCGAGCCGACCACCTTGTCGAAGAACATCGTGTCGCCGCCGACGATGTCGATGTTGGCCTTGGCCAGCCCGGCCGCCAGCACGCTGGCCTGCGACTCGGCGACCTGCCGGCTGACGTCGATGTGCTTGAGCCTGATCTCCTTGTCGGCCTCCAGGCGCAGGCGGTACTCCTCGTGCGCCCGGCTGGCCTCGTCCAGCGCGGCCATCGCGGCGGCCTTCTGGGTCAGACCCTCGGCCTCGGCCTTGAGCTTCTCGCCCACGGCGGCGGCGCCGGCCAGGGCCATCGCCTGCTCGCCCTCGGCCTGCGCCTTGAGCCGGTCGCCCTCGACCAGCGCCATGGCCCGGGCCCCGTCGGCCTCGGCGGCCAGCTTCTCCTTCAGCACCAGCGCCTCGGCGCGGCCCACCTTCTCGATGGCCTCGGCGTCGCGCTCCCTGACCTGCACCTGCGCCAGGCCGGAGGCGGCGGACTCGGCCTGGACGCCCTCGGCCAGCCGCATCTTGGCCCTGGCCTCCAGCTCGGCGGCCTGCTGGCGCGCCTCGGCGAGCACGAGCTCCTCGCGGGCCTTGAACTTCGAGGCGGCCTCCGCGGCCTCGGCGGCCTTGATGTCCTTGACCAGGTTCTCCTGCGCCTCGGCCTCGGCGGCGATGATCACCTGCTGGCGGGTGCGCTCGGCCTCCTCGACCACGCGCAGCCGCTTGATCGACTCCTCCTGCTCGGCCACGGTCTTGTCGACCGCGATGCGCTCGCGGATGACCTCGGCGATCGAGCGCTTCTCGGTCTCGACCTCCTTGTCCTTGGCGATGCGCGACAGCTCGGTCTCCCGCTCGCGGGCGATGACCTCCAGCAGCCGGTCCTTCTCGATGCGCTCGGACTCGATGGCGATCACGCGCTCGCGGTTCTTCTCGGCGACGGCGATCTCGCGGGCCCGGTTCTCGTTCTGCACGCCGAGCTGCTCGTCGGTCCTCATGTGCGCGGCCTGGGCGCGCAGCCGCTCCTCGGCCTGCACGCGGGCGATCTCGGCCTCCTCGCGCGCCTTGACGGTCTCGATCTCGCGGCGCTGCTTGAGCTCGGCGTCGGCCTGGCGGCGCTCCAGCTCCAGGATGGCCTCGCGGGCGTCCACGTTCTGGCGGGTGATCTCCTTCTCCTCGTTGCGCTGGTACTCGTTCGTGCGCACGTGCTCGATGGCCGTCAGCTCGGTGATCTTGCGGATGCCCTGGGCGTCGAGGATGTTGCTCTTGTCGAGCTGGGCCAGCGCGGTCTGCTCCAGGTAGTCGATGGCGGCGTCCTCGAGGCTGTAGCCGTTGAGGTCGGTGCCGATCAGCCGGACGATCTCGTCACGGAACTCGTCGCGCTTGGTGTAGAGGTCGACGAAGTCGAGGTGCTTGCCGGCGGTCTTGAGCGCCTCGGAGAACTTCGCGTTGAACAGCTCCTGCAGCGTGGTCTCGTCGCTGGCGCGGGCGGTGCCGATGGCCTGGGCGACCTTGATGACGTCCTCGGCGGTCTTGTTCACGCGGACGAAGAACGTGATCTTGATGTCGGCCCTGATGTTGTCCCGGCAGATGAGCCCCTCGCGGCCGGTCCGCTCGATCTCGATGGTCTTGACCGAGATGTCCATGATCTCGGCCTTGTGGACGACGGGCAGCACCACGGCGCCCGTGAACGTCACGTCCACTTTGTTGACCTTCGACACGATCAGTGCCTTGCCCTGCTCGACCTTGCGGAAAAGGCGGCCGATGACGAACAGAAGACCGATCACGATGACGAGGATGACGGCCAGGAATATCCCGAAGCCGGTGGAGATGACGTCCATCAGTGCTCGCTTTCGTACGGCATGACCCAGAAGAATTCGCCGTCTTTGTCGTATTCGAAGATGAGTGCGTCGTCGCCGCGTACGAGGCGGTCCTGGCCGGTCGTGCGGACCTGCACGACCGCGGACGAGCCGTCGGCGGCGGTGACCTCGGCCTGGCCGAAGTCCGGAGTGGCCGTGCCGGTGCGTATCACGCACATCTGGCCGACGAAGTCGCCGCGCGAGCGCGTGTCCCCCTCGGGGAACAGCCTGCGTAGCGGCGCCAGCAGGCCGCGCACGGCCAGCCAGGCCAGGGCCACCGCGGCGATGGGCACGGCGATGAGCGCGCCGGCCGGCGCGAGCACGCTGCCGATCAGGCAGAGCAGCCAGGCCAGCGCGATGAGCAGCGACAGCGTGATCCCCGCTGGGACTCCCCCGAGACCCAGCCACGTGGCGTCGTCATCCGCCTCGAAGAGGCCGGTGATGACGGTCAGCCAATAGACGGCGACCACCACGAGAAGGAAAGTGAAAATGACAGTCGGAAAGCTCAGTGCGATGTTGAAGAAGTCGGTCATCCCGCCTCGGTGCTACAAGTCCCCCTGTGATGTCCTGTCGGACTATATACAGATAAAGCACGGCTAAAGAAGAAAGTTCCCGAAACGGTTGGTGTCTTGACCTCAAGTGTGCTTGAGGTAGCAGGCTGGCCGCATGACCGAACTGATGAGAGCGGCGGCGTTCGCCGAACCCGGTGGCCCCGACGTGCTGAAAGTGATGGAACTGCCCGCGCCCCAGGCGGGCCCCGGTCAGGTGCGGGTACGCGTGCGGGCGGCCGGGGTGCAGCCGTTCGACGCGGCCGTGCGGGCGGGGTGGCTGCCGCCGTACCTGGGGGAGATGGGCTACCCGCGCATCCCGGGCAACGAGTTCGCGGGCGTGGTGGACCAGGTGGGCGAGGACGTGACCGGGGTGGCCGTGGGCGCGGAGGTGCTCGGGTTCACGGCGTTGTCCAGCTACGCCGAGTACGTCGTGGTGCCCGCCGCCAATGTGACGGCCAAGCCGGCGAAGGTGCCGTGGGAGGTGGCCGGCGGGCTGACCGCGGGCGTGCAGACGGCCGAGCTGGCCATCGACGGGGTTGGCCTGGCCGAGGGGGAGACGCTGCTCGTGCACGGCGCGGCCGGCTCGGTGGGCACGGCGGCCGTGCAGATCGCCAGGAGGCGCGGGGCCACCGTCATCGGCACCGCCCGCGAGGCGAACCATGACTACCTGCGCGCGTTGGGCGCCGTCCCCGTCGTGTACGGCGAGGGCCTGGCCGACCGGGTGCGCGCGCTCGCGCCGGGCGGTGTGGACGCGGCGCTGGACGGGGCCGGCGGGCACGCGCTGGAGGTCTCGATGGAGCTGGTGCGCGACCGCGCCCGCATCGTCACGCTGGTCGAGCACGGCAGGGCCGCCGAGCTCGGCGTCCGGCTGGTGCAGGGCGACCGCTCGGCCGAGCGGCTCGGGCGCTACGCGGCCCTGTACGCCAAGGGCGCCTTCGCGTTTCCGGTGCGCAGGACGTACCGGCTGGAGGAGGCCGCGCAGGCGCACCGGGAGATCGAGACCGGCCACGGCCAGGGCAAGATCGTCATCACCATCTAGCGCGTACGGCCTCCGCGACCCGGATCAGGATCTCGGCGAGCACGCGGTCGCCGTCGGCCACGTCCCACAGGCAGTTCTCCAGGATCCGGCCGAGCGTCCAGCCGGCCGCGCGGCGGTGGTCGAGGCCCAGGGCGTCCACCATGAAGTCGAAGCGGCGCAGCACCGCGCGCGGCACGTCGCCGCTCGTGACGACCTCGTCCCACCGGTTCCACAGGGCGGGCAGCAGCTCGAACCCCGGGTCGCCCGCCAGCGGCTTGGGGTCGATGGCCAGCCACGGCTCGCGCTCGCCCGCCAGCACGTTGTCGTAGTGCAGGTCCCAGTGCAGCAGCCGGTCGCCGGGCTCGGAGACGAGCTCGGCGACCGCTCCCGCGCACCAGCGCAGCCAGTAGCGGTCGCGCTCGCCGTACACCTTGGCGACGGCGTCGTCCACGCGGTCCAGCATGCCCTGCGCCAGGTCGCCGAGGTGGCGCATGCCCGCGGGGGCCGGGTGCGACGACAGGCGGCGCAGCAGGCCGGTCAGCACCTCCAGCGACTCCATGACGTCCAGCCCGTCGGACAGGGACCGGTCGGGGTCCAGCCGTTCGAGCAGCATGGTGCCGGTGCCCGGGTCGGCGTCGAGCAGCAGCACCGCACCGTCGCCCGCCCAGGTGCGCAGGGCCGGTGCCTCGTCCGCGGTCTCGCTGGTCACGGGCTGCAGCTTGAGCGCGGCGGGGGTGCCGTCGGCGCGCACCACGGGCAGCACCAGCGCGACGATCCCGTGGCTCGGCTCGCCGTCCAGCCGCAGGTCCCACTCCTCCAGGAAACGCTCGGCCAGGGCGGGCAGCCCGTCGTTCCACGCCCGCCCGGCGTCCCGCTCGTACCTCAGGTGTGACTCGGTCAGCGCGTCCGGCACCTTGATCCTCATGACCCCCAGTCTGCCAAGGGCCGCAGGTCTAGGGCTTCCCCTAATGCGAACCCTGAGGCGCCGCGGAAGAGGCCGTGCCTACGCTGGCGGCCCGATGCAGGGAGGGCGGCCATGGCGGCGACGATCGTGTTCATCCACGGGCGGGGACAGGAAGGCAAGGACCCGAAGGCGCTGCAGCAGGAGTGGTGCGCCGCGCTGGCCGCGGGCCTCGGCGTGCCCCGGCTGACCGCGCAGTGCGTGCTGCCCTACTACGGCAACATCCTGCACCGGGTCACCACCCAGGCGGCCAAGGAGGCCGCCGCCCTGCCCCTGCCCGCCCACGGCGGCGGCGAGGAGATACCGTTCCACCCCTTCCTGCCCGAGGACGTCGGGGAGCTGGAGCGGCTGCTGCTCGCCGACCTCGCCGCGACCACCGGCGTGCCGACGGAGATGCTCGGCATCTCCGACCTGCTGTCCTGGACGCTGGCCAGGCGCCTGCTCACCTGGGTCTCCAGGAACACCAGCGTGGACAAGGAGATCATCAAGGCCTTCCTGCAGGACGTCGCCGTCTACCTCAGCCACGGTCGCAAGCCGGTGCTGGACGAGGTGCGCCGCCTGCTGCCCCCCTCGGGCGACATCGTGCTCGTCTCCCACAGCCTGGGGACGGTGGTGGCCAGGGACCTGCTCGTGGAGGACGCCGTCCGCCGCCGGGTCGTGCTCTGGGTGACGGCCGGCTCGCCGCTCGGGCTGCCCACGATCCAGCGCAACCTGCTGGCCAGGGGGACCCGGCATCCGGGGGTGCGGTGGCTGACCACGTACGACGTGAACGACATCGTGGCGCTCGGCCATCCGCTGGAGCGCGCGTGGGGGACGCCGCTGAGCCAGATCGAGGTCGAGAACCGCGACACCCCGCACGCCATCGACCGCTACCTGCGCCACCGCACGGTCGCGGGGCCCATCGGCAAGGCCTGCGCCTGACGGCCTAGTAGTGCCAGGGAAACGGCGACCAGTCGGGCTCGCGCTTCTCCAGGAACGAGTCGCGCCCCTCCGCGGCCTCCTCCGTCATGTACGCCAGCCGCGTGGCCTCACCGGCGAACACCTGCTGCCCCACCAGCCCGTCGTCGACGGCGTTGAAGGCGAACTTGAGCATGCGCTGCGCCGTCGGCGACTTGCCGTTGACCTTGCGGGCCCACTCCAGCGCCGTGCTCTCCAGCTCCTCGTGCGGCACCACGGCGTTGACCATGCCCATCCGGTGCGCGTCCGCGGCCGTGTAGGTGTCGCCGAGGAAGAAGATCTCGCGGGCGAACTTCTGCCCGACCTGCCGCGCCAGGTACGCCGACCCGAAACCGCCGTCGAAGCTGGCCACGTCGGCGTCGGTCTGCTTGAACCGGGCGTGCTCGGCGCTGGCGATCGTGAGGTCGGCCACGACGTGCAGGCTGTGCCCGCCGCCCGCGGCCCAGCCCGGGACCACGCAGATGACGACCTTGGGCATGAACCGGATGAGCCGCTGCACCTCCAAGATGTGCAGCCGGCCGGTGGCGGGCGTGCCGTCGGCGTACTGGTAGCCGTCCTTGCCCCTGATGCGCTGGTCGCCGCCCGAGCAGAACGCCCAGCCGCCGTCCTTGGGTGAGGGCCCGTTGCCGGTCAGCAGCACGCAGCCGACGTCGGTGGTCTGCCGGGCGTGGTCGAGCGCGCGGTAGAGCTCGTCCACCGTCTGCGGCCGGAAGGCGTTGCGGACCTCGGGGCGGTTGAAGGCGACGCGTACGGTGCCCTGGTCCACCGCCCGGTGGTAGGTGATGTCGGTGAAGTCGAATCCCTCGACCGGCTGCCACGCCTTGGGATCGAACAGCTCGGAGACCATGGCGAGAGCCTAATGGATGCGCCCTTCAGCCCATCCGGCCCACTCCTTCTGGGCCCTGGCCAGGCGCATGCCGTAGTCGAGGGCGAGCCGGCCGTACACGGAGAGGTTGTCGGCGCCGCTCTCGACGAACTCGCGGATGCTCTCCATGTGCTCCAGGTCCTTGGCCGCCTCGTCGGCCTGCCGGCGCAGGTAGTCGCGGGCCTGCTCGGGCGAGACCTGGGCGAGGAAGAAGACCCGCAGCAGCATGTCGCTGCGTCTCACCTGGGTCGGCTCCACCTCGGTGACCCAGTGCCGCAGCTCCGCCAAGCCCTCCTGGGTGATCGCGTACTCCTTGCGGCCCCGCGGTCCCTCCGACACGACGTCCACGAGCCCGGCGTCGGCCAGCTTGCCGAGCTCGGAGTAGAGCTGGCTCTGCGTGGCGGGCCAGACGTTGGCGAGCGAGACGTCGAACGTCTTCATCAGGTCATATCCGCTCGCGGGCCCCTCGGAGAGCAGTCCCAGCACGGCGTGTCGAAGGCTCATGTTCCTATGTTGACATATCTCTACAGGAGGTTCTACTTTCGACATGTCGATATAGGAATATGGGAGGGCGGCCTCTGCCCGGCTTTCTGTCCTGGATCGTGCACGCGTTCGGTCGCCGGCGACGAGTGGCGCCGGGCGGGTGCGGGAGACCCCGCGGTTCTGCCGTGTCGACGCGGTCGTCGCGACGGCCTGGGTGGCGGCCTTCGCCGTCGCGGCGGTCTCCCTGGCGCTCGTGCTCGCCGCCGCACCCCATGCGACCACGCTGGTCATCGTCATCAAGGCGCTCTCGTCCGCCCTTCCTGCCGGGTCCACCGCCTGGAAGCGGGCGTGGCGGGCGCTGACCCGCGAGAGCTGAATCTTTATCGTGTGATTTATGTCACCTCGGCCCGCAACTCGGCGAGCAGCTCCCCCTGATCGGCCAGCATGTCGGTGAGGATGCGCCGGGCGGCGCCCAGCAGGTCGGCGAGCTCGGGCGTGGCGAGCGTGTAGACCACGGTGCTGCCCTCGCGGATCGCGCTGACGATCCCCGCCCTGCGCAGGACGGCGAGCTGCTGGGAGAGGCTCGAGGCCTCGATGTCGATCTGGGCCAGTAGATCCCTGACGGGCAGCGGCCCTTCCTGGAGTAGCTCCAACACTCGGATGCGAGCGGGGTGGCCGAGCGTTCGGAAGAAGTCGGCCTTGGCCTGGTAGACCTCCACGTGCATATTGTCAGGGTAATCCAGTGCAGTTGCATAATTCTTCAAGTCGCTATGTTGTCGGATAGCATGACAGCGGGGACTAGGGAGTTGCCATGGGCCGAGGAAGAGCCAAGGCGAAGCAGACGAAGGTCGCTCGCCAGCTGAAGTACACCAACCACAACATCGACTACGACCGGCTCCGCGAGGAGCTGGGCGCAGACGAGCGACGCGAGGAGATGTACCCGCCTACGCCATCCGAGCAGGAGTCCGAGCGCGGGCGATGACGCGGGTCAGCTTCGCGGGGGCGAGCGTCACGTTCTTCAGCCGCCTGGCTTCCGGCGCCTGATCAGGCGCCGTGAGCTCCAGGCGGTGCAGCACCTCGCGGATGATGACGCGCATCTCGAGGAGCGCCAGTTGCGCTCCCACGCAGAAGCGCCGCCCGCCGCCGAACGGCATCCAGGCCTTGCCCTGGTGCCCTTCCAGGAAGCGCTCGGGACGAAACTCCCCGGGCGCGGGGAAGGCGGCGGGGTCACGGTGCACGAGCGGGATGTACGGCCCGGCGTACCATCCGGCCGGGATCTCGTACCGGCCCAGCCGTAGCGGGGCGTCGAGCAGCCTCGGCGCCTCATAGACGACGGGCCGCACCCGCAGCACCTCCTTGACCACCGCGTCCAGGTAGGGCTCGTCGTCCGGCAGCCGCCGCAGCACCTCGGGCATGCGCAGGAGCCGCTCGAAGGCCCAGGCCAGGCCGGTCGCGGTCGTCTCGTGGCCGGCGATGAGCATGGTGATCAGCTCGTCACGCAGCTCCTGGTCGCCCAGCTCCGTCTCCAGCAGCCGGCCCAGCACGTCGTCCCCGCCCGGAGCGGCGCGGCGCCGGCGGATCTCCTCGAACAGGATGGCGTCCACCTCGGCCCGCAACCGCAGGAACCGGCTGTACGGCAGGAACGGCGCCCGCGCCGAGAGCTCGCGCAGCCGCTCGGGCAACATCGCCACCTGCATGGAGCCGCCGGTCTCGATCAGCTCGGGCAGCAGCGCGTGCAGCCGCCGGACACGCCCGGCGTCCGTGATGCCGAAGATCAGCCGGATGATGATCTCCAGCGTGATGTCCTGCACGCGCTCGCGCAGCCCGAACGGCCGGCCCAGCGGCCAGGTTGCGATCTTCTCGGCCGCGATCGCCGCGATGTCGTCCTGGTAGCCGGCGACCTGCTTGGCGCGCAGCGGCGGGTTGAGCGCCTTGCGGTGGCGCCACCACGGCTCGCCGTCGAGGGTGAGCACCGAGTGCGCGCCCACCATGTGCTCCAGGAAGTCGCGCCGCGCCTCGCCGGCCCGGCCGTCGCCGCTCTGGTCGGTGCGGTAGACCTGCTCGGCGAGCTCGGCGGTGGTCACGTAGACCTCGGGCGGGAACCCGGCGTAGCGGACCGTGAAGATCGGCCCGTACCTGCGGTGGTAGCTCTCGAACGCGCGCGGCGCGTCGGCCATGAACCGTGCCGTCTGCGCCAGCGCGGGCATCCTCGGGCCGGGTGGGATCATCCTGATTCCTCCATATACATGTACGTACGTCATAGACGCTCGTATACATCTGTAGCATGATTCCCGTGGCAAGAACAGACGCCGGTGGATACCGTGAACGACTGCTGGCAGGAGCGGTGAGCTGCCTGCGGGAGAAGGGTTACGCCCACACGACCGCACGAGACCTGGTCGCGGCCTCGGGCACCAACCTCGCCTCCATCGGCTACCACTTCGGCGGCAAGGACGCGCTCCTCAACGAGGCCATCGCGGCCATCTTCGACCAGTGGACGGAGCGGGTGGAGCACGCGCTGTTCGGCGCCGAGCTGGGCTCCCCGCGGGAGATGTTGCAGCGGGCCATGGCCGAGCTGGTGGACGTCTTCGACGAGCTGCGGCCGGTGCTCATCCTGTGCGTCGAGGGCTATCCGGCGGCGCTGCGCGCGCCCGTGCTCCGGGAGCGGCTCTCCGAGGCGTACGCCAGGACCCGGGTGGCGGGGGCCGACATGTTGCGGCGGGCGAGCGGCGAGCTGGGGGTCGAGCTGCCGATGGAGCCCGAGGTGCTGGTGTCGGTCGTGGTGGCGATCACCGACGGGCTGATGTTGCAGTGGCTGCTCGACCCCGAGGCCACGCCCGACGCCCGCCAGGTCGTCGACGCCATCGCCACCCTGGGCGCCCTCATCGCCTGATCAACTGGCAAAGGTCTGCGAACGCAGGCATGTCGCCCGCGGCTGTGGGCACATCCCCCGGGAACGAGGAGATCAAGACATGCGCGTAGGAATCGTGGGTTCCGGAAGGCTGGGCTCGCCACTCGGCCGACTGCTCGCGGTGGCGGGCCACGACGTGTTCTTCAGCGACGCCGACCCCGCCCGCGCGGCTGCCGCCGCCCGGGCCGCCGACGGCCAGGCAAGGGGCGGGGAGCCCGCCCAGGCGGCGCGGTTCGGCGAAGTCGTGATCATGGCGGTCGGGTGGGAGGCGTTCCCCACGGTGGTGGGGGAGCTGGACGGCATGCTCGCCGGCAAGATCGTCGTGGATCCGAGCAACCCGATCGGCGAGCGCGACGGCGCGGCCGTGGTGGTGGCCGTCCCCGACGGGCTGACCAGCCCTCAGTACCAGCAGCACGTGCTGGGCGACCAGGTGCGCCTGGTGCGCACGTTCAACACGAAGTACCCCAACGAGCTGCTGGAGCTCGGCATCGCGGGCCAGCGCGGCGGGGCGCGTGCCGACATGCCCTACTGGGGCGACGACGACGAGGCCAAGAAGGCCGTGGTGCCGCTCATCGAGGACGCCGGGTTCACCGCCATCGACGGTGGCGGCCTGTCCGAAGCGCTGTGATCAGGCCGCGAGGGCTGTCGTGGCCGACGCCGACGGATCAGTCGCGCGGGTGTCGCCGGTGTCGAAGGATCAGGTCGCGCAGGTGTCGTGGGTGGCGTCGAAGCCCTTCATCGCCTCCGTGTCGTCCGTACGCAGCGGCTTGAGGCCCTTCCAGTCGTTCCCGATCACCAGGATCAGCCGGTTCGTCCTGGCGGCCGGCATGGCCCGCGTGGCGGAGCCCTGAAGGTCGTTGCGGAGTGTGGGCACCCGGGTCTCGCCGTTCGGGCCGTAGACGACCGTGGTCCTCGCCTGCGGCTTGGTGGCCGTGTCGCCGATCTTGGCGATGTGGTAGCCGCGCTGTTCGAGGAAGGCCGCGACCTCCGTGGCCAGGCCGCCGCGCCAGGTGCCGTTGCGCAGCTCGATCTGGATCTTCGAGCGGCCCACCTTGGCCTGGCCGCCCTTGATGCCGTCCACGCTCTGGTCCTTGGCCACGATCTGGAACAGCCGCTTGGACTGGTCCGGCACCCACTCCACCCGGCCCGGCTGGGTGAGGGAGTAGTGCCACGGGGTGGTGATGAACCGGATCTTGCTCATGTCCAGGCCCTGCAGGCTGCCCGCGAGGTCCCGCATGACGCCGGTGGTCAGGCCCTGGTCGGTGGTGATCGCCTGGGTGGCCGCGTCGAGGGTGCCCAGAAGCTTGGCGGGGTCGGTGAGCGTCTCGCCGCTCATCACCTTCTTCACCATCGAGGCGATGAACATCTGCTGCCGCTGGATGCGCCCGATGTCGGAGCCGTCACCGAGGCTGTAGCGGGCGCGCACGTAGCCGAGCGCCTGCTCGCCGTTGAGCGTCTGCTTGCCGGCGGGCAGGTGCAGCAGGGCCTTCTTGTCGTCGATCGCCTCGGGCAGGCAGACCTCGACGCCGCCGATGGCGTTCACGATGCCCTTGAAGCCGGTGAAGTCGACCTTCACGAAGTGGTCGATGTGGATGCCGGTGAGCGCCTCGATCGTCTTCCAGGTGCAGGCGATGCCGCCGGAGTTGAACGACTCGTTGATCATGCCGACGTGCGCCTGCTGGCCGGGCAGGCCCTTGGTGGCGCGGCAGGCGGGCAGCTGGACGACCGAGTCGCGCGGGAAGCTGATCACCATCGCGTTGTCGCGCTGGGACGACAGGTGCGCCAGCATGATCGTGTCGGTGCGCTCGCCCGCGACCCTGCCGTACTTCGCGTTCTTGCCGTTGCGCTGGTCGGAGCCGACGATCAGGACGTTCATGGCGGTGCCGGCCACCTTGGGCGGGCGGGTGGCGCCGAGGTCCTCGGCGGTGACGTCCTCGTGCTCGATGTTGCCGGTCAGGCGCGCGTACACGCCGACGGCCGCGCCGGTGACGAGCAGGACGACGGTCACCGCGACCGCGATCGCCCAGCGCAGCCAGCGGCGTCGCCGCCGCGGTGGCGACGCGTCCGGCTCGGAGGGCGGCGCGTCGACAAGCCCGCTGCTCACGTGACTCCCACAGGACCGGGGCCGCGGGCAGCCGCCCATGGCCAAGAGCCTCGCCGTACAGATCTCGGCCGTTGAACGTGCCTGAGTGTACTCAGTCAGGCCGGGAGCCGCGCCCTCAGCCGGACATGTTCACCTGTCAGTCGGGCAGGTCCACCCGCAGCGACACCGTGCCGCGCAGGTCGAGCCAGGCCGTGCCGGGGCCGCGGACCAGGCGGAGCACGACCTCCTCGCAGCCGGGGCAGCGGGCGACCAGGCCCGGGTCGGGGCCGTACACGCGCAGCGAGGCGACCGGGCCGGTCAGGCCGCAGCTCGCGCAGCGGCCCGTCGCGGAGGTCACGTCCACGGCGAAGATCTCGCCCAGCGGGCCCGCCAGGGCGTTGCCGTCCAGGTGCTCGGTCATGTCAGCCTCCGGTGGGACCGAAACGTTCGGTTCTGATGCGCTCGGGCGCGTGCCCGAGCGCGAGCAGCAGGTCGGCCGCGGCCTCCACGAACTCCGTCGGCCCGCACACGTAGCAGTCGGGCTCGAACGTGGCCGGCCAGCCGCCCTCGGCCAGGTCGTCCAGCATGATGCGGCCCGCGGGCCGGGAGACGCCGTCCGGCGCCGACCTCGTGTAGAGGTAGGTGATGTCCAGCCCGGGCTCGGGCCGGCGCAGCTCCTCGGCGTAGTAGCGGCGCTCCGGGTCGCGCAGGGAGTACAGCAGGCGGAACGGCACGCGGCTGCCCGCCTTCCTGCGCTCCCTGATCATGGCCATCAGCGGCACGATCCCCGAGCCGCCGCCCACCAGCAGCACCGGCGCCTTGCTCTCCGGCCGCCACACGAACCAGCCGCCCACCGGGCCGCGCAGCTCCACCCGGTCGCCGACCCGCAGCTCCTCCGTCAGGTACGGCGACACCTCGCCGTCGTCCACCGTCTCCACGGTCAGCTCGACCAGGTCGCCGTCGGCGGGCGCCGCCATCGAGTAGCTGCGCTGCGCCGTGTAGCCGTCCTCGGCCGTCAGCCGCACGTCCACGTGCTGCCCCGCCAGGTGACCCGGCCAGCCGGGCACCCTGAAGCGCAGCGTGCGGGCGGTCGCGGTCTCGGCGGAGCCGTCCACCAGCTCGGCCGGCCGCCACGTCAGGCGGCGCACCCTAGTCGCCCTCGTAACGCTGCTCACGCCATGGGTCGCCGTAGTTGTGGTAGCCGGCGGTCTCCCAGAAGCCGGGCCAGTCCTCGTTCAGCAGCCGGATGCCGCGCACCCACTTGGCCGACTTCCAGAAGTACAGGTGCGGCACGATCAGCCGGGCCGGGCCGCCGTGGCGCGGCTCCAGCTCCTCGCCGTCGAAGCGGTGCACGATCCACGCCTTGCCGTCGAGCAGGTCCTCCAGCGGCAGGTTCGTGGTGTAGCCGCCGTAGGAGTAGACCAGCGCGTACTCGGCGACGCTCTCGACGTCCTCGAAGAGCACGTCGAGCGAGACGCCCTCCCACGTGGTGTTCAGCTTCGACCACTTGGTGACACAGTGGATGTCGACCGTGGGAGTCTCGCTGGGCAGTGCCGTGAACTCCTCCCACGACCAGCGGTAGGTCTGCTCCGCCTCGGTGTCGATGGCGAACTCCCACCGGTCGAGCGGCACCCGCGGCGTCGGGCCCGCCGACAGCACGGGGAAGTCGTCGACCAGGTACTGGCCCGGCGGCACCCGGTCGCCGTCGTCTCTGCGTTTTCCTCGGAAGCCGCGTGAAATGATGCTCATGGACCCCTCCTGAGGCCATTTCACCACGGGCCCGTTTCGTCACGCTCAACGACCCGCCCGCGGGACGACCAGCCCCGATTCGTAGGCGAAGACCACGAGCTGGGCGCGGTCGCGGGCACGCAGTTTCGTCATCGCCCTGCTGACGTGCGTCTTCGCGGTCATCGGGCTGATCACCATGTGCGCGGCGATCTCGTCGTTGGACAGGCCGCGGGCCACCAGGGCGGTCACCTCGCGCTCCCGGTTGGTGAGCACGTCCAGCCCCGCGGGCTCGGGCTCGGGGCGGCGGGCCACGTACTCGCCGATCAGGCGGCGGGTGATCGCCGGCGACAGCAGCGCGTCGCCCCTGGCCGCGACCCTGACGCCCTGCAGCAGGTCCTCGGGCTCGGTGTCCTTGACCAGGAAGCCGCCGGCGCCCGCCCTGAGGGCGTTGAAGACGTACTCGTCGAGGCCGTAGTTGGTCAGGATCACCACGTGCACGCCGCTCAGCCGCTCGTCGGCGGCGATGCGGCGGGTCGCCTCGATGCCGTCCATCACGGGCATCTGCACGTCGACGAGGGCCACGTCGGGGAGGTGTTCGAGGGCGAGCGCGACGGCCTGCTCGCCGTTCGCGGCCTCGGCCACCACCTCGATGTCGTCCTCGGCCTCCAGCAGGGCGCGGAAGCCGCCGCGGATGAGCGCCTGGTCGTCCACCAGCAGGACTCGGATCATGAGGGTTCTCGCAGGGGGAGCTCGGCGCGTACGGTGAAGCCGCCTTCGGCGCGGGGCCCGGCGAGCAGGCTGCCGCCGAGCGCGGTGACGCGCTCCCGCATGCCGAGCAGGCCCACGCCGGGCACGGGCGGCGCGTCCACGCCGGCCCGGCCGTCGTCGTCCACCTGCACGACCAGCTCCGCCCCGGCGTAGTCGATGCGCACGGCCGCGGCGGCGGCGCCCGCGTGCCTGGAGACGTTGGTCAGCGCCTCCTGCACGATCCGGTACGCGGCCCGGTCCACCTCGGCGGGCAGCTCCCTGCGCTGGCCCGTGACGGTCACCGTGGCGGGCAGCCCCGTCGAGCGGGCCCGCTCCACCAGGTCGCCGAGCCGGGCCAGGCCGCTCGGACCGTCCTGCTCGCCGGGATCGCCGTCCGCGTCGCGCAGCAGCTCCAGCGTGGTGCGCAGCTCCCGCATGGCGTCACCGCCGGCCTCCTGGATGGCGAGCAGCGCCGCCGGCACCTCCTCGCCGCGCTTGCGCGCCAGGTGCACCGCCACCCCGGCCTGCACCTTGATGACCGAGATGCTGTGGGTGAGCGAGTCGTGCAGCTCCCTGGCGATGCGCAGCCGCTCCTCGCCCGCCCGGCGGCGGGCGACCTCCTCGCGGGTGCGCTCGGCCTCGGCGGCACGCTGCTCGGCCTGCTCCACGTACGCCTGCCGGTGCATGCTCACCGTGCCCCCCACCCCGGCGGCCAGGAACCAGCCGAGCAGCAGCGTCGTGTTCTGGAGGATCTGCTGCTCCTGCGCGGCGCCGCTCACGCCGGCCAGGCCGCCCGCCAGGCTGGAGCCCAGGAAGACCACCCCGGCCAGCACCGGGAACAGGCGGTGCCCCGCCCTGGCCGCGCCGTACACCGACATCAGCACGGGGAAGGCGGCGGGCGGCCCCGGCTGGGCGTGCGCGGAGAACACCAGCATGCACACCGTGGTGATCGCCAGCGCCACCAGGGGAGCCCGGCGCCAGGCCAGCAGCGCGGCCGACGCGACGAGGACCGCGGCCAGGTCCAGGGCTCCCGCGCCGGGGGTCGCGAGGGCGGTGAGCGAGAGCAGGGCGGCCACCACGGCGGCGAGGGCGCCGTCGAGGGCGAAGGAGCGCCATCCGCGCGCAGAGCTCATTGCTGCAGATTAGAGCGCGATCCGGGCGCCCGTCGTCGGCACCCGGGCGGAGCCCGCTACTACTCCCGGCGTAGTACGCCCGCCGTTCCTGCATCCCGTGTCGTAGCGGCAGGATTCGCCCGCCGCACGACGACCGGAGGCGGGCCGTGAGACCACGATGGCGGTCATGGAGAGAACCAGTCCGAGGAGCCGATCATGACCGCTTCCACCGCCGTGGCCGCCCGCCCGGCGACCTGGACCATCCAGACACTCAAGGCCGTGGCCGTGCTGCACGTGGTCGCGCTGCTGTTCCAGGCGGTGACGGCGGGCATGCTGCTGTCCTCGCCCGGCGGGCGGGCGCTGCACGGAGCCTCGGCCATGGCCCTGGCCGTCATCGGGCTGCTCCACCTGGTCGCCGCGATCCTGGTGCGGTGGCCGGGCGGCGGCCCCGCGAGGTTCATCGGGCCGGCGGCGGGGCTGCTGGTGTTCACGATCGTGGCGATGGTGCTCGGCATCATGCACGTGAAGACCGTTCACCTGCCGCTCGGGGTGTTGCTGTTCGGCGGCGGCGTGGCCCAGCTCATCCGCGTCATGGCGCGGCCGGAACGGGCATGAACCCCACCCGTCGCGAGATGCTGCGGCTGCTCGGGCTCGGCGCCGTCACGGTCGCCGGGGCCCAGGGGTGCTCGCTGCTCGCCGGCACCCCGCAGCCGCAGCTCCTGGCCGGCACGGCACCGCTGCCCGAGCCGTACGCGGTGCCGCTGCCGGTCCCCGAGGTCGCCCGGCCGGTCCGCAGCACCGGCGAGGTGGACTTCTACGAGCTGACCGAGCGGGCGGCGGAGGCCGAGCTGCTGCCCGGGCTGCGCACCCCCATCTGGGGGTACGGCGGCACCTTCCCCGGCCCCACGATCAAGGCCCGCAGCGGGCGGCGCACCGTCGTCAAACTGATCAACCAGCTCGGCGAGCCGACCGTCCTGCACCTGCACGGCGGGCACACGCCGCCCGAGTCCGACGGCTACCCGACGGACCTGGTGGCGCCCGGCGCGTCGCGCGAGTACGTGTTCCCGCTGGAGCAGCGGGCCGCCACGCTCTGGTACCACGACCATCGCATGGACTACACCGGGCCGCAGGTCTGGCGGGGGCTCGCGGGCATGTTCCTGGTCGGGGACGCGGAGGAGGAGGCGCTGCCGCTGCCGTCCGGGGAGCGGGACCTGCCGCTGCTGATCTGCGACCGGTCGTTCGCGGCCGACGGCCACCTGCTGTACCCGGCGCTGGAGGGCAAGCCGGGGGTGCGGGAGGCGTACATGGGGGGCGTGCTCGGGGACGTGATCCTGGTGAACGGGGCGCCGTGGCCGGAGCTGCGGGTGGCCAGGGCGCGGTACCGGCTGCGGCTGTGCAACGCCTCGAACGCGCGGGCGTACGAGCTGTCCACCGGGGGGCCGATGGTGCAGATCGGGAGCGACGGGGGGCTGCTGGCGGCGCCCAGGACGGTGAGGCAGATCCGGCTGGCGCCGGGGGAGCGGGCCGACGTGGTCGTGGACTTCTCGGCGTACCGGGTGGGGCAGCACGTCGAGCTGCGGAACCTGGCGGGGGAGGGGGCGCAGGCGCGGGTGATGCGCTTCGCGGTGGAGCGGGACGAGAGCGACGACTCCGCCGTGCCGGCCCGGCTGTCGACCGTGGAGGCGCTCGATCCCGCCAAGGCCGCGGTGACGCGGGACTTCGACTTCAGCAGCGGGAGCATGCACGGGGGGACGGGGTGGCTGATCAACGGGCGGCCGTTCGACGCCGGGCGCATGGAGGCGAGGCCCAAGCTGGGCGACATCGAGGTCTGGCGGCTGACCAGCGATGTCGCGCATCCGGTGCACGTGCATCTCGACCAGTTCCAGGTGCTGTCGGTCAACGGGGAACGCCCGCAGGGGCCGCCGGAGTGGAAGGACACCGTGGAGCTGCGCGACGCCCAGACCGTCGAGATCGTCACCCGCTTCACCGACTACCGGGGGCGGTACGTCCTGCACTGTCACAACCTGGAGCACGAGGACATGGCCATGATGGCCGCCTTCGAGGTCATCTGACCACCTCACCGCCGCACTCCCAGCGATCGGCGGGATGAGTGCTCAGGCGGGCAGGCGGTCCGAGCGGGGCCAGACGTAGTCGAGGTCATCCGGTTCGTCCCCGAAGATGGGCCGGTAGAAGCCCGGATCCTTCCGCAACAGAGCAGAGCGATGGCTGAGGTGGAGGCGTTCGTCGCCGAGCCACGGCGGCAGCTCGCCGGCCGCCTCCAGCTCGGGCTGGGCGCGGATGTCCGGCGTGCCGCGGAGCTGGGCGAGCTCGGTGCTCATCGTGCCGGCGCAGGTGTCGGCCCGCCCCAGGGAGCACCAGTGGCGGCACATCTCCAGCCCGTAGCGCACGAGCGCCTCCTCGTACCCCGCCCACATCTTGACCGCGGGGTGGTGGCGCCAGCCGTACCCGGGGACGGTGAGGGCGCGCAGCACCTGGAGGGTCTCGACGCGCTGTTTGCCCAGCCGCAGCGGGTCGAGGACCGCCGCGGTCGCCGCGAAGTCGGGATATGGCAGGAACGTTTGCATCTGTACCCCCGCTGACGTGCTCCTTCTCGCCGGATCGTATAGACCGCCCGCCACCCGACGCTCACAATCAGGGCATGGGAGACCCGTATGTCGGCGCACGGACGCCGCGCAGGGAAGACGCCAGGCTGCTGACCGGCAAGAGCAGGTACGTGGGGAACGTGCGCCTGCCCGGCACGCTGCACGCCCACGTCGTACGCAGCCCCATCGCCCACGGCAGGCTGCTCGGCTGCGACGCCAAGGCGGTCTGGGCCGTCGAGGGAGTCGTCGACGTCATCACCCCGGCCGACGCGGCCGGCCTCCGCCTGCCCTGCGTGAACGTGCTGCCGGGCCAGCGCATCACCTCCTACCCGGTGCTGGACGACGCCATCAGGTACGCGGGCCAGCCGCTCGCCCTGATCGTCGCCCGCACGCCGGAGGCCGCCAGGGACGCCGCCGACCTCCTCGACCTGGACCTCGACGAGCTGCCCGCCACGGTCGGCGCGGAGCGGGCCATGGACGCCCGGCCGCTCTACCCGGAGCTGGGCACCAACGTGATCACGGACTTCGGGATGGGCGACGAGGACTGCCTGGCCGCCGTCGAGGGGGCCGAGCACGTGGTCGAGATGGTGTTCAGGATGGGCAGGGTCTCGCCGTACCCGCTGGAGCCGCGCGGCGTGGTGGCCTCGTACGCCGACGACGAGCTGACCGTGCACATCTCCTCGCAGGCGCCGCACCACGTGCGCGAGCACCTGGCGGACACGTTCGGGCTGTCCCACGACCGGGTGCGCGTGGTCAGCCGCGACACGGGCGGCGGGTTCGGCGCCAAGGAGCACGTCTATCCCGACGAGACGCTCGTCTGCCTGGCCGCGATGCGCGCGGGCCGCCCGGTGAGCTGGACGGAGGCGCCGGGCGACCGGCTGTCGGCCACGCTGTCGGCGCGGCAGGCGGTGCACCGGGCACGGCTGGCGCTCGACGGCGACGGGCGGTTCGTGGCCCTGTACGTCGACGTCGTCGGCGACCTCGGCGCCCACCCGGGGAACACGGGAGGCTCGACGTTCGCGGTCACGGCCACGCTGCTGCCGGGTCCGTACCGGTTCGACCGGTTCGCGGCGCGGGTGCGCGGCGTGGTGACCACGACGACGCCGTTCGGCTCCTACCGGGGCTTCGGCCAGCCGGAGGCCACGCTGACCAGGGAGCGGCTGATCGACGAGGCGGCGCGCCGGCTCGGCATCGACCGGATCGAGCTGCGGCTGCGCAACATGCTGCGGCCGGAGGAGCTGCCGTTCACCACGGCAGCGGGCCAGAGGTACGACTCGGGCGACTACCCGCGTGCCCTGCGCACGGTCCGGGATCTCGTCAGGCCCGTCGGCCGCGCGGACGACGGGCGCAGGCGCGGCGTGGGCTACTCCTGCCACGTCGAGACCACCGGGCTGGGCCCGTCGATGGACCTCAAGGCCATGGGCGCGGAGTCGGGCGGCTACGAGACGGTGGTGCTGCGGATGGAGCAGGACGGGTCCGTGGTGGTGTCGGCGGGGGTGGTCTCGATCGGGCAGGGCATCGAGACGGCGCTGGCCCAGCTCGCGGCCGACCGGATCGGGGTGCCGATCGAGCGGGTCCGGGTGGTGCTGGGGGACACGGCGATGACGCCGTACTCGTCGATCGGGTCGATCGCCAGCCGGTCGTTGCCGATCGGCGGCGGGGCGCTCACGCGGGCCGCCGGGAAGCTGCGCGACAAGCTGCTGGCCATCGCCGCGCACCGGCTGGAGGCGGCGCCGGAGGACCTGGAGCTGGCCGACGGCGCGGTGCGGGTGAAGGGCGACCCGCACGCGTCGGTGCCGCTGCGCGAGCTGGCCACGTCGGCGTGGCGCGGCTGGGACCTGCCCGAGGGGGTCGACCCCGGCCTGGAGGAGCGCGACAGCTACGACCCGCCCGGCTACACCTTCGCGTACGGGGCGCACGCGGCGGCCGTGGCCGTGGACCCGGAGACCGGGGCGGTCGAGCTGGAGGGCTACTGGGTGGTCAACGACTCCGGCGTGCTGGTCAACCCGGCCGTGGTCGAGGGGCAGATCATGGGAGCCGTGGCGCAGGGGATCGGCCAGGCGCTGACCGAGGAGATCGTCTACACCGACGACGGGCAGCCGATCACCGACTACCTGCCGCCGACCACGCGGGAGGTGCCGGACATCGAGGTCGTGATGCTGGAGACGCCCTCGCCGGTCACGCCGGGCGGCATGAAGGGCGTCGGCGAGTCGGGCACGATCGGCCCGCCCGCGGCGATCGCCAACGCGGTCGCCGCCGCCCTGCCGGAGATCGCCGACCGGGTCACCGACGTGCCTCTCACCCCGGCCGCCGTGTGGTCCCTGCTGCAGGTGTCGAGCTCCCAGGCCGGGGAACGAGGAGCCTGAACAGGGGATTCGGGGGACATCATGGTGGAATACCGGGAGCTGCTCAGCGCCATCGGCCGCATGACGGGCCTGGGCGCCGGGCCGGCCAGGGCGGCGGCGGAGGCCACGCTCACCACGCTGGCGCGCACGCTCGACGAGGCGGACCGGCGCGAGCTGATCGACGCGCTGCCGCCCGAGCTGACCGACGACTTCCCGATGGACCACCCGGGCAACGACGGCACCGAGGAGGGCTTCGTCCGTCAGGCGGCCCTGCTCGGTCGCCGGCCTCCCGAGCAGGCCAGGATCAGGGCGCAGGCCGTGCTGGCGGCGGTGGCGGAGCAGGATCCGGCGCTGGTGGCTCGGCTGCACATCCCCGAGCAGGTGCGCGGCCTGTTCGAGCCGCCGGGCAGCGGTGGCGGCATCACCGGGCCCAAGGGGCACAGCGCCCCGCTGACGGACGCCGAGATCGACGCGGCGCTGCGCACGCTGCCGCGGTGGAGCGGTGACCGGTCGGGGCTGCGCCGCACGATCTCGTTGCCGCGGGAGAACCTGCACGCGGTGCGCAGGGCGCTCGACCGGCTCAAGATCACGTTCGGCCGTCAGCCGCAGCTCCACGACACCGCCGACGGGCTCGTCCTGCTGGTGCGGACGGTCTCGGTGGGCGCCGTGACGTCGCTGGACCTGGTGCTGGCCAGGCGGGTGGACGAGCTGATCGAGGAGATCGGCGCGGGCATCGGCCGCCCCTGACCGGCCTGCGGGCATCACGCGCGCCTGACCGGCCTGCGGGGGTCACTCCTGGTCGATCGGCTTGGGGCTGGACGGGCGCATGCTCTCGGCCAGCCCCGCCTTCCTGCCCCGCCGGCGGTGCTGCTGCACGCGCTCGTGCTCGGTGCGGCCGGGCGCGGGATCGACGGGCACCGACCGCAGCACCTCGGCCATGCTCGCGTACTCGCCGAGCGGCAGCGACCGCAGGGCGCGCTCGGTGTCCTCGCCGGCGCCGTGCGCGTGGGCGTGCGCCACGATGCTCTCCTTGTCGGCCGGGAAGTCGAGGGAGTTGAGGGCTTCGCGCACCGGGCGCGTGTCGTGCAGTTTCATGCTGCCCCACTACCCGAGTTACGGACACTGCCCTAAAAGAATTCGTGATATTTCACCGAAAATTCGACCCGAACAGCGCTCTCGTACGTACACGTTTCGACAGCGTTGTACGTCAACACATAGGCAGGTCCTCTTGTTAAGCGAAAGGCGCATTCGCTGCCCCTCGGCACAGGAAAGAGACGCCATGACCAGGCTGCGATCGACTCGCCGGAGCCGGAAGCAGTACGCGTGGCCGCTGCGCGAGGACGCACGGACGGTCGGTCAGGCTCGTGCCCTCGTACGCACGGAATTGTCGCAACTCTCCCTTTCCTCCGATCTCATTGACGACGCCGTTCTCATGGTGAGCGAATTGATCACCAATGCCTTCATGTACGGCGACGGCCCCTACGAACTCGTTCTCCACGTGGACGAGAAGGACATCATGGTCGTGGTCGTGGACGGCAGCCCCGTCCTGCCCGCCCCGGCGCCCCACGACCTGGCCGC
Source organism: Nonomuraea thailandensis (assembly GCF_024172165.1). GTDB lineage: Bacteria > Actinomycetota > Actinomycetes > Streptosporangiales > Streptosporangiaceae > Nonomuraea > Nonomuraea thailandensis. The sequence continues at coordinate 10,329,340 of NZ_JAMZEB010000002.1, forward strand.
CGAGCACGGGCGCGGGCTGCGCATCGTGGCCCGGCTGTCCGACGGCTTCTACGGCTGCCACCCCCAGCGCTACCTCACGCAGCCCGGCCTGGTCGGCAAGGCCACCTGGTTCGCGATCCCGCGCTCCGGCACCGCCGGCAACGTGGTGCCGATCCGGGCGGGCGTCTGACTTTGTCGCCGCTGTCCTCTACGCTCCCCAGCAATTGATCACGGGCTCAATTCTGGAGAAGCGCGGACATGACCTATTTGGAGCTGTCTGAGGACGGCGGCGGATCGCACAAGTTCTACGAGGTGATCGTGGCGGGCACGCAGGTCACCATCACGTACGGGCGGATCGGCGAGACGGGACAGACCAAGGTCACCTCCTTCCCCACGGAGGCCAAGGCCCAGGCCGCGGCGGCCAAGAAGGTCGCGGAGAAGAGCCGCAAGGGCTACGCGCCCGCCGTGCGCGGCGTGCGCCAGCGCCGGGCCGTCACCCGCAGGGCCATCACGAGCACCCGCTCGACCGCCCAGCAGGCGCCGGTGTTGTGGCGCTTCGACAGCGGGGCGTCGGCGTTCGGCATCTTCGTGGACGGCGAGCGCTGCTGGGTCGGCAACCAGCGCGGCGACGTCTACACCGTCGCCCACTCCGGCATCGTGACCGGCCGCTTCCGGCTGCCCGACGGCGTGAAGTGCATCGTGGCCGACGACTTCTGGATCTACGCCGGGTGCGACGACGGCCGCGTGTACGACCTGAGCGGCAAGGTCCCGAGGTCCGCGTACGAGATCGCGGCCGACGTGGACATCTACTGGCTCGACATCCACGACGGCGTGCTCGGCGTCTCCGACCGGGCCGGCAGGGTCACCGCGATCGACTACGAGGACGAGTTCCAGTGGGCGCGCAACAGCGGCGGCGACTCGGCCTGGATGGTCAGGTGCGACGCCGACTCCGTCTACTTCGGCCACTCGCGCGGCGTCGCCCGCTACGACGTCTCCGACGGCACCCCGATCTGGGAGACCACGGTCGCCGACCAGGTGCTGTTCGGCTGGCAGGAGGAGCACTCGGTCTACGCGGGCACCGGCCGCCGCACCGTGCACCGCCTGGCCAAGGGCGACGGCCGGGTCGAGGCCGTCTACCAGTGCGACGGCGCCGTCTACTCCTGCGCCACCTCGCCGGGCGGCCGCCACGTCTTCGCCGGTGACAACCACTCCTCCGTCTACTGCTTCGACGCCTCCGGCGAGCGGCTGTGGAAGCTCGCCACCGGCTGCGGCTCCGCCTTCTCCATGCAGTACCTGGACGAGCGGCTCTACATCGTCACCACGGACGGCACCCTGGCCTGCATCGACGCCAGTGAGGCCGCCATCGCCGCGGCCCGCACCGGCAGCGTCCCCCAGCCGGTGGACGTCAAGGCGGCGGCGTCGCTGGAGGCCGTCGAGCCCTCGGTCGTGCTGGAGACCGTGCTGGAGACGGCGAGCGAGGCGGGCGACGGCGTGGTGGTGGAGTGCGTGCGGGAGGGCGAGCGGCTGCGGGTGCGGGTGGTCAGCCCCGGCTACGAGACGTGGAACGTGCAGTTCCCCAAGGACATCCGCGAGGCGGGCGCCCGCTACCTGGTGGACGGCGTGCGCTCGGCCGGGCGCGGCGGTTTCTACCGCGCCCACGGGGAGATCCGCCGCCTCCTCTGACGGGTTTCAGCGCGGCCCTGTGACGGTCACCAGCACCAGCAGCCCCGCCACGGCGCCGGTGATCGCGCTGGCCAGGTAGACCTCGTTGAGCGCCGCGTACCCTCCGCCGTCCCGGTAGAGCAGGCCGAGCAGGGCGATGCCGAGCGCGTAACCGAGTTGCCTGACCGTGTTGACCGTGCCCGCGGCCATGCCGGCGCGCTGCGGCGGCGCGTACGTCATGGCCGCGGAGCTGAACGCGGGAACGGCCAGGCCCACGCCCAGACCGGTGAGGACCAGCCCGGGTGCCAGGGCGGCCCAGCCCGAATGCTCGCCGAGCGTGCCCTGCAGCAGCGCGCCGGCGCCGATCAGCAGCAGCCCGCCGCCCACCGCGACGCGCGGCGACAGCCCGGGGAACAGCCGCGAGACCGCCACGGAGGCCACCAGCGACGTGGCGGCCATCGGCGACAGCGCCAGCCCCGCCATCACCGGCCCGAGCCGCAGGTCCTGCTGCAGCCACAGCGAGGTGAAGGCCAGGCAGGCGAACGCGGCCGGCATGATCAGCCCGGCCCCGGCCATGATCCCGTTGAACGACCGCCCGGCGAACAGCCGCAGGTCCAGCATGGGATGCGCGCCACGCGACTCGACGGCGAGGAAGGCGGCGAGCGCCGACGCCGCCACGACCAGCGGCGCCAGCGTGCGTGCCGCCGCCCAGCCGTGCTCGCCCGCCTCGATCAGCCCGTACGTCAGCGCTCCCGCCGCCAGTGTGAACGTGACCATGCCCGCCCGGTCGAGCCGGGCCCTGCCGGGCAGGCGCGACTCCTCGACGCCCCGCAGGGTCAGCCAGGCGGCGACCAGGCTGATCGGCAGGTTCACCAGGAAGATGGCCCGCCAGTGCAGGTGCTCGGTGAGCAGGCCGCCGAGCACGGGCGCGACGGCCGCGGCGGCCCCGTTCACGCCGCCCCACACGCCGAACGCGATGCCCCGCTGCCTGCCGTGGTAGGTGGCGCTGACGAGGGCGAGGGTGGTGGCCATCATGGCCGCGGCGGCGGCGCCCTGCACCAGGCGGGCGCCCAGCAGCAGCCCGGCGCTCGGGGCCAGCCCGCAGGCGAGCGATGCCAGCGCGAACACCCCCAGCGCTCCCAGGTAGACCCTGCGCCGCCCCGTGTGGTCGGCGTACGAGCCGGCGGCCAGCAGCAGCGCGGCGAGTGCCAGCGCGTAGCCGTCCAGCAGCCACTGCGCGTCGGTGAAGGACATGCCCAGGTCGGCCGTGATGCCGGGCAGCGCGACCATGACGATGGTCACGTCCACGAGCAGCATGAATGCGCCCAGACTGGCGGCCACCAAGGGGGACCAGGAGACGGTCTCCTTCGTACGTGTTGTCGTCATGGCGACCACGGTGCGGCCGTTCCGGGGTTATCCGCTACTCGGAGCCGTACTTCTGGCGGGATTCCGCGTGCACTAGCTTGTAATGGTGGAAATCATCGAGCTGGACGAGGTGGACCGCGGGCTGCTGCACGCGCTGCAGGTGGACGGGAGAGTGTCGTTCAGCCGCGTCGGTGAGATCCTCGGGGTGTCGGACCAGCGGGTGGCGCGGCGCTACCGGCGGCTGCGCTCCACCGGCATGCTGCGCGTGGCCGGCGTCGTGGACGGGCGGCGCCTCGGCTACGAGTCGTGGGCGATCAGGCTGCGCTGCACGCCGGACGCGGCGGTGTCGATCGCCGAGGCGCTCGGGCGGCGCTCCGACACGTTCTGGGTGCACCTGCTGTCCGGCGGCACCGAGATCTCCGCCGGCACGCTGCAGCGCACGGCGCGCGAGCGCGAGTCGCTGCTGCTCGGCAAGCTCGCCAGGACCAACCGGGTGCTCTCGGTGACCGCGCACAGGACCCTCTACACGTTCGTGGGCGGGCGCGTCGGCTGGCAGGGCCTGGCCGTGCTCTCGCCCGAGCAGGTCGCCCGGCTCGCGGACAGCCGCGTCTACCGCAGGCGGGGCGAGGGCGAGCCGATCACGCTCGGCCCCGGCGACCAGGCGCTGCTGGACGAGCTGTCCCGCGACGGCCGCACCGGCTACGCCGACCTGGCGGCGGTGACCGGCTGGTCGGAGTCGACCGTGAGGCGGCGGATGGAGCAGCTCTGCTCGGCCGGCGCGCTCTTCTTCGACCTGGACGTGCTGCCCGCCCTGATGGGCTACCAGGTCGAGGCCCAACTGTGGATGTCGGTGCCGCCCGCCGAGCTCGACGCGACGGGCAGGGCGCTGGCCGGGCACCACGAGGTGGCGTTCGCGGGCGCGACGACCGGGCCCACCAACCTGACGGCCAGCATCGTCTGCCGCGACGACGAGGCCCTCTACCGCTACCTGACCGACAGCCTGGGCGCGCTGCCCGCGATCAGGCACATCGAGACCGCGCCCATCATCAGGACCATCAAGCGGGCGGGGGCCGTGATGTCCCTCTGACGGTGGGGCAGGCACTACCGCCGGTTCGGTGGAGCGCAGGCTGGGGGGAAATCGCCCGAGTTCGTAGCGTTCTGTGACATGAGAACGCCCATGAGGAACCGGCTGCTCGCCCTGGCCTGCGCCGGGCTCGTCCTGGCCACCGCGACCGCCCCGGCGGCGCTGGCCGCCACCGCGCCCGCGCCCGTGAGCCGGGTCGTGACGATCGACGACAGGGGCTCGATCGTCTCGGCCACGCTGCTGGCGCGCATGTCGGCCGAGCAGGTCGCCGCCCATCTCACCGGGGCGAAGTTCCCCGTGCCCGCCCGGCCGCAGGGCGCCGACCTGTACGCCGTCGTCTACCGCACGATCAGCGCGGCGGGCACGCCCACCACCGCGAGCGGCGTCGTCGCGCTGCCCGCCAGGTCCAGGAAAGCGCTGTGGACGGTCAGCTACGCCCACGGCACCCTGGCGACCAGGGCCTACGCCGGGTCGGTCGCCGACGGCGACGGGCGGGCGGCGCCGCTGATGTTCGCCGCCGCGGGCTTCGCCGGGGTGGCGCCCGACTACCTGGGGCTGGGGACGGGGCCCGGCTTCCATCCGTACATGGACGCGGCGACCGAGGCCTCCGCCTCCGCCGACCTGCTGCGGGCCACGGGGGAGCTGGCCAGGCGGCAGGGGCGGTCGCTGAGCGGGGACGTGCTGGTCACCGGGTTCTCCCAGGGCGGGCACGCAGCCATGGCGCTGGGCAAGTCGCTGCGCGGGGACGCCGCGTACCGGCTGCGGGGGGTCGCGCCGATCTCCGGGCCGTACCACGTGCGGGAGGCCGAGCTGCCGGCGCTGCTGGAGGACCGGCTCGATCCGCACAGCGCCACCTTCTACCTGGCGTACTGGACGGTCTCGATGAACCGGCTGCACCACATCTACGACTCGCCGTCCGAGGTGTTCAGCGACCCGGCGGTGGAGAAGCTGTTCGACGGGGATCACAGCTTCGAGCAGATCGCGGCGGGGCTGCCCGGCTCGCCGCGCGACCTCGTCACCGCCGCCTACCTGGAGCGCATCGCGAAGCCGTCCGGGCCGCTCCTGCGGGCGATGGAGGTCAACGACACCACCTGCGCGGGCTGGCGGCCCGGGGTGCCGGTGCGGCTGTTCTCCGGGCGCGGCGATAAGGACGTGGCGTACGCCAACTCCCGGTACTGCTTGCGCGACCTGCGGGCCGCCCGGGTCAAGGCGTCGCTGACGGACGTGGGCGACGTCGATCACATGACGTCGGCCTACCGGTCGCTGCCCGAGGTGCTCGACTGGTTCACCGCCCTGCGCCGCGCGTGATAATCGTGACGTGCTGCTGCCAACCAGGCGATTACTCCTCCGGCTGGGCGGCGTGGCCGCGGCCGGGACGGTGGGGGCGCTGGCGCCGGCGCGGGCGGCGTACACGCCGGACGACACGTTCGTCCTGCTGCGCCGCCGCTGGCGGGAGGTGACGGCGGGGCCGGGGCACGACTCCGAGCGCTACCGGGCCCGGCTGGCCACGCTGGGCCGGGCGGCCGCGCGTCACCGCGCCGCGATGGCGCCCGGGCCCGCCTCGCTCTGGCCCGACGCGGCGTTCCCGTCGTTCATGGCCACGCCGAGGCGGCTGCGGGTGATGGCGCAGGCGTACGCGCTGGGTCTCGGCGACGCGGGCCTGGCCGAGGCCGTCGCCATCGGGGTGGAGCACTACCGGCGGCACGTGTACGCGGCGGGCGGCGACGCGCCGGGCAACTGGTGGCACTGGCAGATCGGCGTGCCGAAGGCGCTGATGGACGCGTCCGTGCTGGCCGGGACGTGGAGCCCGGCGCTGGCCGAGGCCGTCGACCACTACGTGCCCGAGCGCCGCCTGCACCGCTACTCCGGCAACAGCACCGCCGCGAACCGGGTGGACCTGTGCCTGGTGACGCTGCTGCGCGCGATGCTCGACGACGACCACGGCAAGGCGGGGCTGGCCGTCTCGGCGCTGTCGCCGGTGTTCGCGACGGTCCGGGAAGGCGACGGGTTCTACCGGGACGGGTCGTTCATCCAGCACTCGTTCGTGCCCTACCAGGGCGCGTACGGGGTGACGCTGCTGTCGGGGCTGGCCACGCTCTACGCGGTGCTGCGCGGCTCGCCCTGGGAGCTCGCCGACCAGCGGATCTTCGACACGGTCGAGCGTTCGTACGCGCCGTTCGTGCGCGACGGGGCCTGCATGGACCTCGTCCGCGGTCGGGGCGTCGGCCGGCGGCCGTTCGGCGACCACGAGCGCGGGCGCGAGATCGCCGCCGCGGTCCTGCTGCTGGGGGAGAGCGCCCCGGCCGGGACCCGGGCTCGCTGGCAGGCCATGGTGAAGGGATGGGCGGCGCGCGGCACCCACCGGCCCATGCTGGAACACGCCGCCGAGCCCGCCTTCCACGCCCGCCTGGCGGCGGTCATGGAGGACGGCGCGGTGCCGGCGGCGGCCGAACCCACCGGGCACCGGCTGCTGCCGATGAGCGCCAGGGCCGTGCACCGGCGGCCCGGCTGGTGCGCGGCGCTCAGCATGGCCTCGCACCGGATCGGCCACTACGAGCACGGCAACGGCGAGAACCCGCGCGGCTGGCACACCGGCTCCGGGATGCTCTACTGGTGGGCCGGCGGGCACGGTGACCAGTACTCCGACTCCTTCTGGCCGACCGTGGACCCGTACCGGCTGCCGGGCACCACCGTGTCCACGCGGCGGCTGCCCGACGGGGCGGGCGCGGGGTGGGGTGACACCCGGACGCCGTGGCGGTGGGTGGGCGGGGCGAGCGACGGCACGTACGCGGCCGTGGGGCAGCACCTGTCCGGGCTGGAGAGCACGATGGAGGCGTTCAAGTCGTGGTTCTTCCTCGACGACGCGATCGTCTGCCTGGGAGCCGGGATCACCAGCGCGGACGGCGTGGCCGTCGAGACCGTCGTGGACAACCGCAGGACCGCCGCGCCCCTCACAGTGGGGGAGGGGTGGGCGCACCTGGAGGGCCACGGGGGTTACGTGCTGCCCGGCCAGACCCCGCGCACGCTGCGGGAACGCCGCGACGGCGGCGGGGTGGGCCGCGACTACGTGACGCTCTGGCTGGACCACGGCGTCGATCCAAGCTCCGCCTCCTACGCGTACCTGCTGCTGCCGGGCGCCGGCGAGGAGGCCACCCGCGCCCGCGCCCTGATCCTGCCGGGCGGAAGCGGATCCGGGGCCGCGGGGGCGGTGCGCGTGCTCGCCAACACGGCCCGCCTCCAGGCCGTGCACGTGCCCGGGCTCGGGCTGACGGCCGCCTGCTTCTGGAACGCCGGGACGCTGGGCGACCTCACCGCCTCCGCCCCGTGCGCGGTCCTGGTGCGCGAGCGGCCAGGCGGCACCGCGACCGTGACCGTCGCCGACCCCCGGTGCGACCTGGACGAGCTGACCCTGACCTGGGCCAGGCCGGTCGCGGAGCTCCTGGACGGCGAGGCCTCCCTGACCACCGGGGGCGGGCTCAGGTTCGGGCGGCTGTCCGGCCGGGAGGGCGCCTCGGTGACTGTCACCGTGCGGACCGGCTGAGGCGGCGGTGTCAGGGCGGCGACGGTCCGGTGTCAGCGCGGCCGGACATGGTGGGCACCACACCGCGACGCGGACACTGCCTCCCAAGGAGATTGATCATGAGCAACAACGGCTTCACCACGACGGGTCTGCGCAGGCTGCGTGAGGTGCTGGCACGGCATGTCGACTCCGGCAAGATCCCCGGCTTGGTGGCCCTGGTCAGCCGCGGCGGCCAGACCCACGTCGAGACGCTCGGCACGATGCGGCACGACGGCGGCGCGCCGATGCGGCGGGACACGATCTTCCGGATGGCCTCCACCTCCAAGCCGGTCTCGATCGCCGCCGCGATGGTCCTGCTGGACGAGTGCCGGCTGCGGCTGGACGACGTGGTCGACCCGTGGCTGCCCGAGCTGGCCGGCCGCCAGGTGCTGACGAGCCCGGACGCCGAGCTGGACGACACCGTGCCGGCCCGCCGCCCGATCACCGTCCGCGACGTCCTCACCTCCACCTTCGGCCTCGGCATGGACTTCACCGCCCTCGGCAAGCCGATCATGAACGCGGTGTTCGCCGCGGGCCTGACCCCCAACCTGCCCACCGAGGTGCCCGAGCAGGACGAGTGGATGCGCCGCCTGGGCGAGCTGCCGCTGATGTACCACCCCGGCCAGCAGTGGCAGTACCAGATCAGCAGCGACCTGGCCGGCGTCCTGGTCTCCCGGGTCAGCGGGCAGAGCTTCGAGGAGTTCCTGCGCGAGCGCGTCTTCGAGCCGCTCGGCATGACCGACACCGGCTTCCACGTGCCCGCCGACCAGCTCGACCGGCTGCCCACCCTGTACGCCCCCGACCCCGCCACCGGCGAGTTCCTGGCCTGGGACGAGCCCGGCAACGGCCGCTGGAGCAAGCCACCGGCCTTCCAGGGCGGCGGCGGTGGCCTGGTCTCCACCGCCGACGACTACCACGCCTACTTCCAGATGCTGCTCAACGGCGGCGTGCACAACGGCCGCCGCATCCTGTCCCGCCCGGCCGTGGAGCTGATGACCACCAACCGGCTCACCCCCGAGCAGAACGCCCCCCGCACCGAACTGGCCCGCAACAACGTGCACATCTCCTTCGGCCAGGGCCAGCAAGGCGGCTGGGGCATCGGCATGGCGGTACGCACCTACCGCGGCGACTACGCCCCCATCGGCCAGTTCGGCTGGGACGGCGGCAGCGGCACCTCCGCCTACGCCGACCCCGCCAACGGCGTCACCGGCATCCTGCTCTGCCAGCTCGGCTACACCGTCCCCAACCCCGCCCACCTCATGAACGACTTCTGGACCACCGTCTACCAGGCCATCGAGGACTGACACCGACCGCCGCGTCCCGGAACCCCCCGGGGCGCGGCGTCGTCAGGTCAGCGCCGCCTGCGCGGCCACCAGCTCGGCGTACTTCCCGCCCGAGGCGATCAGTTCGTCGTGGGTGCCGCGCTGCACGACCCGGCCGCCGTCGATCACCAGGATCAGGTCCGCGTCCCTGACCGTGCTCAGCCGGTGCGCGATCACGATCCTGGTCTGCGCCAGCGTGCCGAGGTTGGCCTCGATGACGGCCTCGGTGGCGCTGTCCAGGTTGCTGGTGGCCTCGTCGAGCAGCAGGATCTTGGGGCGTGACAACACGGCGCGGGCCAGGGCCAGCCGTTGCCGCTGCCCGCCCGACAGGCCGTCGCCGTCGGTCAGCATGGTCTCGTACCCCATGGGCATGGCCGCGATCTCGTCGTGCAGCGCCGCCAGCCGGGCCGCCGCGACCACCCGGTCCATGGCGGCGCCGGGGTCGTTCAGGGCGATGTTCTCCCTGATCGAGCCGCTGAACAGCGACGGGTCCTGGATGACCACGCCGAACTGGCGGCGCAGCGTACGCAGGTTCAGCTCGGCGGCGGGGACGCCGTCGTACCTGATCTCGCCCTCGACCGGGGTGTGCAGCGCCAGCAGCAGCCTGGCCAGCGTGCTCTTGCCCGACCCCGACGCGCCCACCAGCGCGACCTTCTGGCCGGGCCGGACGGCGACGGAGACGCCCCGCACCGTCCACGGGCCGCGGGGGTCGTGGCGGAAGCTCACCTCGCGCAGCTCGACCGCGCCGCGCAGCCGCAGCACCTCGATGCCGTCGCTCGGCTCCGGCTCGGAGGCGAGGATGTCCGACAGCCGGTCGAAGTGTGCGCCGGCCTGCTGCAGGCTCTGCAGGCCCGTCAGCAGCGAGCCGAGCGGGGTGAGCGCGCCGAGCGCGACCGCGTTCAGCGCGATCAGCGTGCCGAGCGTGAGCTGCCCGTCCAGCACCCGCCAGGCGCCCAGCCACAGCAGGCCCAGCGGCGCCGTCACGCGGATCGCCGACAGCGCCGCCTCCAGCAGCCCCCTGGTCAGCCCGGCGCGCACGTCGGCGTCGAGCTGCCTGCCGAAGTGACCCGCCCACTGGTCCACGGCCCGCCGCTCGGCCCCCGACGCCTTCAGCGTCTCGATCCCGGTGATCGTCTGGATCAGGCTGTTCTGCGACGCCGACAGCGCGGCCAGCTCCTGATGGGTGAGCGTGGCGATCCGGCTCGTGGTGGCCAGCAGCAGCACCGTCTGCAGGACGGCCACGCCGCTCAGCGCCAGCCCGAAGACCGGGTCCCAGAAGTAGACGAGCACCAGGTAGCCCACGGCCAGCGGCCCGTCCAGCAGCGCCGCGACGACCTGCCCGGTCAGGATGTCGCCCAGCGTGGACACGCCCGCCGCCCGCGTCACCAGGTCGCCCTTGGCCCGCCGGGTGAAATACCCGTACGGCAGCGCCACCAGATGCCCCACCACGCTCTCGGTGAGCTCCTGGTCGGCCCTGGCCCGCACCGCGACCAGCAGCGCCGCCCGCAGGTACCCGATCACGAACTGCGCGGCCCCGGCCAGCACGATCGCCGCCCCGAGCAGCGACAGCACCTCAGTGGCCCGCGTCGGGACGATCGTGTCCACCAGCAGCTCGGAGAAGAACGGCAGCGCCAGCCCGAGCAGCTGCAGCAGCAGCGAGGCGGCCACGATCTGCGCCAGCAGCCCCCTGCGCCGCCTGAACAGCGTGCGCGCGAACTCCCGCCGCCACGCTCCCGCCATCGACGACGAGCCCCGCCGGAACCCCTCACCCGGCTGGAACACCAGCAGCACGCCGGTGAACCCTGCCCCGAACTCCTCGGGGGTCAGCCGGCGCCGCCCCTGCCCGGGGTCCACCACGTCCACCCGATCGGGCGACCAGCGCTCGACCACCACGAAGTGGCTGAACTCCCAGTGCGCCACGGCCGGCAGCGGCACCCGCGCCAGGTCCTCCGGCGCCAGCGAGAACGCCCGCGCCTGGAGCCCGTGCTCGCGCGCGCCGTCCACGATCGCCTTCGCGCTCAGCCCGTCCCTGCCGATCTGGAGCCGGTCGGAGACCTGGTGCAGGGTGGTGCGGTGGCCGTGGTGCCCCAGCACCATGGTCAGGCACGCCGCGCCGCACTCGGTCTCGGTGTTCTGCAGCACGACGGGGACCCTGCGCATCAGCGGGCGCATCAGCGGGCGCATCAGCGGGCGCATCAGCCCACTGCTCCGAGGGCCAGCGCGGTCACGCCGATCCCGGCCGTCACGACGATCGCCACCGCGATCCACAGGACGAGGAACGACGGCCCGCTGACGACCAGCGGCATCCGCGCGGGGGCACGCCCCCGCGCCCGCTCGCGCAGCGCCTCCTCCCGGTAGCTCAGCCTCATATCGGGAAACCTAGGAACCGGGGCTTGGAAGTCACTTGGGACCCACAGGAAACAGATCCCCGGCTGGGTCTGCACGGTGTGTATACCCGGTGTGTACAGTCCGCGGCATGACCGTCTCGTACACGCTGCTGGGCCTCCTGGAAGAGAGCGACCGGCACGGCTACGACCTGAAGCAGGCCTACGACCGCCGCTTCGGCGGGGCCAAGCCGATCAGGTTCGGGCAGGTCTACCGGCGCTGATGTCCGGCAGGCCGGCCGCCGAGTTCCTCGACGCCCAGCGGGCGCGGCACCTGGCGGCGATGCGCGCGCTGACCGCCGCGCGGCGGGAGGCGGCCTCGGCGCAGGACGCCCTGCTCGCCGACTACCAGCTCTTCCACGTCGAGGCGGATCTGCGCTGGATCGAGCACGCGGCGGGCCGCCTGCCCGCACTGGCCGAGGAGGCCCTGGCTGAGGAGGCCGGTGATGCTGGAGGGTCGTGACCTGAACAAGAGCTTCGGCCGTACGCGGGCGCTGCGCGGCGCCGGCGTCGCGGTCGAGGACGGCGAGATCCTGGCCGTCATGGGGCCGAGCGGCTCGGGGAAGTCCACGCTGCTGCACTGCCTGGGCGGCGTCCTGCGGCCGGACAGCGGCCAGGTGCGCTTCGGCGACGCCGTGGTCGGAGCGGTGGCGGCCGGGCCGTGGCTCTGCCTGGTGGCGGCTCGCGCGCTGATCCGCCACGGCCGGCGCGCCACCACGCTGACGGCCGCCCGGCGCCTGGCGGGCGACGCCCGCGGTGCCTTCCGCGCGGCCAGCGGGGTGGTGCTGGCGGTGTTCACGGCGGTGTTCCCGGCCGGGCTGGCCAAGTACGGGCCCTGTACGTCAGGACCGACGGCACCCTCGCCGCCGAGGAGCGCGTCCGGACCAGAGCCGCGCTCGTGCTGCCGCGCGCCATCGTCAACAGCCGCCGCGACACCGTGTTGCAGGAGACCAGGCTCCAGGACGAGCCGGGCACCTACGCCCGGCTGGCGACCTGGTTCGTCGTGCTGGTCGCCGGCTGCAGCCTGACGGTCGGCGTCGTGGCGGGGCTGATCGAGCGGCGCCGGTCGTTCGCGCTGCTGCGGGCGGCGGGCGCCCGGCTCGGCGAGCTGCGCCGGATCCTGCTGGTCGAGGCCGCGGTCCCGCTGGCGCTCAGCGTGCTGATCGGCGCCGGGCTGGGCGCGGTGGTCTCGTACGTCGTGGCACGGTGGGAGGGGAGCCGTGGTCGCCGCCCGGCCCCGGCCTGCTCGCGGGGCTGGCCGGCAGCACGCTGGCGGCGATGACCGTCACGCGGCGGCGCTGCCGCTCCTGCACGTGACGACCAGGTACGAAGCCGTGCGCTACGAACGACCTACAGGACCTTGCGCAGCACGTCCGCGAACTCCGCCGGGTGAGCCATGAACCCCCCGTGGTCGCCGGGGAACTCCACCGGCGTGGTGCCGATCCGCCCGGCCAGCGCCACCGAGGTCCGGTATGTCACGAGCTGCCCCGACTCCGCCCCGACCCCCACGACGACCCGGCCGTTCCGCAACGCGGCGACGTCGGGCACGTAGCGGGTGGTGCCGCGCAGCTCGTGCGCGAAGAACCGGGAGCCGTCGGCGACGACCTGCTCCGACGGGGCGGCCCGGCCACGAGCGTACGCACCCGCCCGGGGCGCCGCGCGACCAGCGCCGGCCCCGTCACCGCGCCGCCGCTGCTGCCGAACACGTCGGCCGACTCGGCCCCGAGGTCGTCGAGGATGGCCGCGAGGTCGTCGGCCCGCAGCTCAGGCGTGGCGTCCTCCGCCGGGTCGTCGAGCACGCTGCCGGAGGGACGACTCACCCCTCCAGGGCGAGCACCACCCACGACTGGCCCTCGGCGAGCCCCGCCAGCTCCCTGCCGCACTCCTGGAGCGCCTGCGGCCCGGAGAGGATGTGCGCGGTGCCCGCCTGGGCGTCCCTGAACAGCCGCTGGACGAGCCCGTCGCGCAGCGACGTGGTGCCGCCGGACGCGTAGACGAATCCCGCCACCTCGGCGATCGTCGAGGTGATGTGGTTGAGCGCGAGCCGCACCATCGTCTCCTGACGCACGCCGAGCTTCCCGCCCGCGTCCAGCGTGCGCTCCACGTCGTCCCAGGTCTCCCGGATCAGCGCCGATGCCGCGCGGAACCTCGCCTCCGTGCGGGCGAAGCCGGCGTGGAAGGCGTCGCTGCCGGCGAGCTGGCCGGGCCGCCCGCTGCGCGCGGCCGCGTACCGGGCCAGCTCGTCCAGCAGCCGCCGCCCGATGCCGAGCGCCCAGCCCGAGTGGCAGATCAGCGCCTGGTCGAGCAGCCCGAGCCGGAAGATCGCGCCGCCGCGCAGCGGCTCGGTCGTGGCGAAGTCGTGGGACTGCGATTGCGGCACGAAGGCACCGTCGATGGTGTAGTCGACGCTGCCGGTGGCGCGCAGGCCCAGGACGTCCCAGTTGCCGAGTATCTTGACGTCCTCCATCGGGCTGATGAAGATCCGGACCTCGTCGGTGCCCTCGACGACGGCGGCGCTGTGGGCGTACTGCGCGTGGTACATGCCCGAGGCGAAGCTCCACTGCCCGGTGAGGCGGAAGCCGCCGTTCTCGGGGACGGCGACGCCCGGCCGGGTGCCCTGGCCCGCGATCAGCGGCATCCGCGGCCCCTTGAAGAGCCGTTCCACCGCGTCGTCGCCCAGGTAGGCGCCTGCCGTGCCGTTCTCCAGGGTGGTGGCCATGACGACCCAGCCCGTCGAGGGGTCGGCGTAGGTCAGCTCCTCGAAGACGTCGAGCAGCTCTCCGGGTGACAGCTCGGCGCCCCCGAGCGGCACCGGCACCCAGCCGCCGAAGAGGCCCGCCTCGTGCAGGGCGTCCACGACGGGCGTGGTCAGCCTGCCCTCGGCCTCGGCCCTGCCGGCCTCGCTCTCGATCAACGTCCGCAGGTCGCGGGCCCGCTCCAGCAGGGTCCGGCCGGCTCTGTGCAGTCGCGGCGTGTCGCTCATGTCCAGGTGCTCCTGTTCGTGATCGTCGGCGCTCTACCTCCGTCAGATCACGTCATGGGCGCCATGTCCAGTGCCTCGGGCGGCAGGTGTCATGCAGACGGCCGTGGGGCATGAGGCAGGCGAGAGAGCTCGGGGGGTCAGGTGGGAGGGGATCCGGAGGACGGCGCGTTCGACGGTTTTCTGGGGCGGCTGGGAGCCGAGGACCTGCAGGGGCCGCAGGACAGCCTCGCGCAGATCCGCGACCTGCACGACCGGATGAAACGCCTGCTGGAGGCCGTGCTGGCGATCAGCTCCGAGCTGGAGCTGAACGCGGCGCTGCGCACCATCGTGGAGGTCTCCGCCGATCTCGTGGACGCCCGCTACGGCGCTCTCGGCGTGCTGAACGAGGAGGGCGAGTTCGCCGACCTGTTCACGTGCGGGGTCTCCGAGGAGGTGTACGAGGCCATCGGCCGCATGCCGACCACCCACGGCCTGCTGGGGGAGCTGGTGGCCCACCCCAGGCCGATGCGCGTGGACGACGTGCAGGCCCATCCGCACTTCCGTGACTACCCCGCCGGCCATCCGGTGATGCGCAGCCTGCTGGGCACTCCACTGCTGGTCCGCGGCACCGTCTACGGCAACATGTACTTCGCGGACAAGCGCTCGGGAGGGCCGTTCACCGGCGACGACGAGCGGATCATCGCGGCCCTGGCGAGCGCGGCGAGCGTCGCCATCGAGAACGCCCGCCTGTACGAGCGCCTCCGCCGCAGCACCGAGGACTTCCAGCGCAGCCTGCTTCCCGACCTCCCGGAGCTGCCCGACGTGCGCGGACTGCGCGCCTGTGCCCGCTACCGCCCCTCCAGCTCACTGCCCAAGATCGGCGGAGACTGGTACGACGCGATCATCCTGCCCGACGGCGTCCCCTGCCTCATGGTCGGCGACGTGATGGGGCACGACCTGAAGTCGGCCACCATCATGAGCCAGATCAGCAACATGTTGCGGGTCCTCGCCTACGAGCACTGCGAGCCGCCCTCGTACATCCTGCGCCGGCTGGACGAGGTGCTGCACGGCCTGCACGGCGGCCCGATGGCCACGGTGCTGCTGGCCCGCCTGGAGGAGCGCTCCGCCTCCACCTGGCGGCTGTGCTGGAGCAGCGCCGGCCACCCGCCCCCGCTCCTCGTCCCCGCCGACGGCCCCGCCCGCTACCTGCCGGCCGACAGCGGCCACCCCCTGGGCGTCACCCCGGCTCTGGCCCGTCCCGACCACGACCAGCTGATCTCCGCCGGTTCGACCCTGCTGCTGTATACCGACGGGCTCGTCGAGAGCCCCGCGCACGGCATCGACGAGGGCCTGGACGACCTGGCCCGCCAGGCCTCCCGCCTGCGCCGGCTCCCGCTGGAGGAGATGTGCGACCAGCTCCTGGGCCGCCGGGACGCGCACTTCACCGACGACGTCGCCCTGCTCGCCCTGCGCCTCGCCCGATGAGGGCCCTCGTTCCGCCCTGTCCCATGTCGATCCCGGCCCCTCCCGCTCGTACAGGAGGTGAGACAACGACCTGACGGAGGCATGACATGGGAAAGATCATCGTGATCGAGCACCTGACGCTCGACGGCGTGATGCAGGCCCCGGGACACCCCGACGAGGACCCGCGCGACGGCTTCCCCCACGGCGGCTGGGCCACCCGGGCCCAGCACCCCGCCATGCAGGAGGCCATGGGCGCCCGCATGTCGAGCGCCTGGTCCCTGCTGGCGGGCCGCACCACGTACGAACGCTTCGCCGACTACTGGCCCCGCCAGGCTCCGAACCCGTTCACCGACGCCCTCGACCGGGTCCGCAAATACGTGGTCTCCACGACGCTCACCGGCCCGCTCTCCTGGCGAGGCTCTGCCCTCGTGAAGGGCGACGCCGTGGCCGCGCTGAAGAAGGAGGCGGCGGAGAACCTGGTGGTGTTCGGCAGCGGGGTCCTGGTCCGATCCCTGCTGGCGGACGGCCTCGTGGACGAGCTCCTGCTGCTGATCCACCCGCTGACGCTCGGGACGGGGCGTCGGCTGTTCCCCGGCTCAGGCGGCGTGCCGGCCTCGTTCGAGCTGGTGGACTCGGCGACGACGGGCACCGGCGTGCTCATCGCCACGTACCGGCCCGCGGCTTGACGGCCGATCTTCTGGGCGCCCGCGGCCTTCCTGAGACCCTTGTCACAGGAAGGCCGCCGGGACGTCACACTTCGTTGCCGTGGTCCCCTCTCATGAGGCATGACCACGACAGAGGACCTGCGGGTGCTGCGCACCCCTGACGCACGCTTCGCGAACCTGCCGGACTACCCCTTCCAGCCGCACTACGTGGCCGTCGACGGCGGCCGGCTGCGGATGCACTACCTGGACGAGCGGCCCGAGCACCCGACGGGGGAGACCGTACTGCTGCTGCACGGCAACCCGTCGTGGAGCTACCTGTACCGGCACGTCATCCCGCCGCTCGTCCAGGCCGGGCACCGGTGCGTGGCCCTGGACCTGATCGGGTTCGGCCGGTCCGACAAGCTCGCCGACCGTCACGTCTACTCCTACGACCGGCATCTGAGCTGGCTGCGCGAGGCCGTGCTGGACCTGCTGGACCTGCGCGAGGTGACCCTGGTCTGCCACGACTGGGGAGGCGCGCTGGGCCTGCCCCTGCTGGCCGCCCATCCGGAGCGGTTCCGCCGCGTGGTGGCCACCAACACCGGCCTGAGCACCGGGGACGAGGACCTCGGGCCGGGCTGGCCGATGATGGCCGCCTGGCTGCAGTCCAGCCAGCGCACCCATCCGTTCCTGCCGTCGGCCATCGTGCAGGCGATGACCGTCACCGAGCTGGGGCCGGAGGTGCTGGCCGCCTACGACGCGCCGTATCCGGACGAGTCGTACGTGACGGGCGTCCGGCAGTTCCCGCTGCTCATCCCGATCTCGCCGCAGGACGCGTACACGCCGACGCTGCGGGCCGCCTGGGACGTGCTGGAGACGCTGGAGCTGCCGTTCCTGTGCGCGTTCAGCGACCAGGACAACGTCACCCGCGGCGATCACAGCGCGCTCAGCGGCCGCATCCCCGGCGCCCGCCGCCTGGCCCATCCCACCATCACCGGCGCGGGCCACTTCCTCCAGGAGGACGCGGGGCCGGCGCTCGCGGCGGTCGTCGACGGGTTCATCCGGTCGACGCTCCCGTCCGCCGACGTGACGTCCGCCTGACCGCGGGCTCCGGCAGAAAGGAGCACGCGTGCCTTCGCCCACCGAGCGCCCCTTCCGCTTCGGGATCGTGCTGCACACGGTCACGAACCGGCGCGAATGGCGTGAGACGTGCCGCCGGGCCGAGCAGGCCGGGTTCGACACCATCGCGGTCATCGACCACCTCGGCCAGGCCGCGCCGTTCCCCGCGCTCATGCTCGCCGCCGAGGCCACCGAGCGGGTCCGCCTGGGGACGTACGTGCTGGACGCCACCTTCCACCACCCGGCGCTGCTGGTCCGCGACGTGGCCACCCTCGACCTGCTGACCGACGGGCGCCTGGAGCTCGGGCTGGCCGCCGGACGGCCGTCGGCCGCCCCCGACGACCTCCGCCGGGCCGGCATGCCGTGCCCGACCCCCGCCGAACGGGCCGACGCGCTGGAAGGCGCGGTGGCCGCGCTCCGCCGGCTCCACGCCGACCAGCGCTTCCGCCCCGGGCCCGGCCGCCCGCTGCCGCCGCTGCTGGTGGCCGGCCGCGGCGAGCGAGCGTTGCGGCTGGCCGCGCGCGAGGCCGACATCGTCGCCGTCAACGGCACCGCCGCCGGTCCCGGCGGGCAGGTGGGCCTGCCCGCGTTCGCCGGCGCGGACGCCATCGAGCGGCGGGCGGCCTTCGTACGCGCCGAGCTGGGGGAGCGGATCACCGAGGTCGAGCTCAACCACGAGGCGCCCGCCGTCGTGGTCACCAACGCCCGGCGCCAGGCCCTGGACCGGCTGAGCGCCCTCGCCCCCTCGCTGACCGCGGAGGAACGCGGCCAGGTGCCCGGCTTCCTGGTCGGCACCCCCGCACAGATCGCCGAGCAGATCCGCCGCAACCGGGAGAAGTTCGGCTTCACCTACGTCACCGTCCTGGACGGCGGCCTCGACGCCATGGCCCCCGTCATCGAACTGCTGCGCTGAACCGACACGAAAGAGAACCACCATGATCGTCGTAACCGGTGCCACCGGCCCCGTCGGGCGCCTCCTCATCGCACAACTGCTCGCCGAAGGCGCCCGCGTCCGCGCGGTGAGCCGCTCCCCGCAACGCTCCGGCCTGCCGGAGGGGGCGGAACTCGTCACGGGAGACCCGTCCCTGCCCGGCACGATGCCCGCCTGCCTCGACCGCGCCGAGGCCCTCTTCCTGCATCCGCGCACCTTCGGCGACTCCGCCGGCGAGCTGCTGTCGGTCGCCGCCGAGCACGGGGTCCGCAAGGTGGTGGCGCTGTCGGCGATCAACATCGACGACCCGTACGAGCTGCAACCCTCCCGCTGGCGCGGCGACCGCAACAAGGAGGCGGAGGAGGCGGCCGTGGCCAGCGGCCTGACCTGGACCAGCCTGCGGGCGAGCAGCTTCGCCGGCAACACCGCACAGGCGTGGGGAGGCCAGCTCCGCGGCGGCGGCGACGTCGTCCGCTACGTGCACGCCGGCTTCCGGGAGACCCTGCTGGACGAGCGGGACCTGGCCGAGGTCGCCGCCCGCGCGCTGCTCACCGACGAGTTCGCCGGCCGCAGGCTGGAGCTCACGGGCCCGCAGCCGCTGTCGCACGAGGAGGCGGTGGCCGTGATCGCCGCCGCGCTCGGCCGGCCGCTGCGCTTCGAGGAGCTCCCGCCGCAGGCCGTCGCCGCGCACCTCGTCCAGAACGGCCTGCCCGAGCCCTGGGTGCGTGCCCTGATGGCGCGCTACGCGCACTACCTCGACCACCGGCCTCCCGTGACCGGCGAGGTGGACAAGGTCCTCGGCCGCCCGGCGCGGACCTACGCCGACTGGGTCGCCGACCACCTCGACGCGTTCAGGACCGTGTGAGCCGTCCGATGTCCACCGCGTACGTCATCACGGCGCTCGTCACGATCGCCGCCAACACCTTCTCCGGGTTCGCGGCCATGACCAGGCTCAAACCCATCATGCGCACCCTCGGCCCGGCGCTGCACCGGGCCGGCGTGCCGGAGACCTGGCTGGTCTGGCCGATCGGCGCGCTCAAGGCCCTCGGCGCGCTCGGGCTAGCGCTCGGATTGCTGGGCGTGCCGCTCATCGGCACCGCGGCGGCCGCCGGCCTGGTCCTGTACTTCGTCTGCGCCCTCTACACCCACCTGCGCGTCAGCGACTTCTCCCCGCAGTTCTACCTGGGGACCGTGTTCCTCGGCCTGGCGGTGGCCACCCTGGCCCTCGACCCCGCCCTCGTCCTGGACCTGAGGCGCTGAACGCGAGATGGACGACATCCCCGCGGCCGACCCCGCCACGGTGTTCGCCGACCACCGCGAGTTGTTGTTCTCGATCGTCTACAACATGCTCGGCACCGTCAGCGACACCGAGGACGTGCTGCAGGAGACCTGGCTGTCGTGGGCCGGACGCGACCTGAGCACGATCCGCAACGTGCGCGCCTACCTGGTGCGCGTCGCGGTCAACCAGGCCCTGGCCCACCAGAGCGCGTTGCGCCGGCGCAAGGAGAGCTACCTCGGCCCCTGGCTGCCCGAGCCGCTGATCACCGGGCCGGACGCCACCGGGCCGGACGCCACCGGGCCCGCCGTCCGGGCGGAGTCGGTCTCGATCGCCATGCTGGTCGTGCTGGAGACGCTCACACCGTTGGAGCGGGCGGTCTTCGTCCTGCACGAGGTCTTCGCCTACCAGCACACGGAGATCGCCGCCATGCTCGACCGCAGCCCTGCCGCGATCCGGCAACTCGCGCACCGGGCGCGCGAGCACGTCCGGGCCCGGCGCCCCCGCGTCCGCATCGACCGGCGCACCCACCAGGAGGTGACCGAGCGCTTCATCGCCGCCGCGTTCGGCGGCGACCTGGCCAGGCTGCTGGAGATGCTCGCGCCCGACGTCACCCTGTGGTCCGACGGCGGCGGCAAGTCCGCGGCGGGCGGCCCCCGGCCCGTCCACGGCCGCGACAGGGTCGCCAGGACCCTCGTGTCCACCGCCCGCGTCACCGCCGACGTGGACCTCCGGTACCGGCAGGTCAACGGCGACCCCTCAGTGGTGATCTTCGCGCGGGACGCGCCGTTCGCGGTGATGGTGCTCGATCTCGACGCCGCCGACGAGCAGGTACGCGACGTGTACGTGGTCAGCAACCCCGACAAGCTGACGGCGCTCTCCCGGCCGGACCCCGGATGAAGACACGACTGATCGACGAAGGAGACGGAGATGGTGCAGGTGATCGGCGCGGGCTTCCCACGCACGGGTACGTCCTCGATGAAGACCGCCCTGGAACGCCTGGGCTTCGGCCCCACCCATCACATGCTCGACATCCTGACCAAGCCCGGTCACGTGGACCGATGGCTGCCGGCGGCAGACGGCAGGCCCCTTCACTGGCCCGACGTCCTGCGCGGCTACCGCTCTACCCAGGACTGGCCCGCCAGCCACTTCTGGCGCGAGCAGGCCTCGGCCTACCCGCAGGCGAAGGTTGTTTTGACCGTACGCGACCCGCACCGCTGGTACGCCAGCATGCAGGCCCTCCTCACCGAGGGCCCCGGCCGCGACCTTCCGGCCGAACTGCCTGGTAAGGCCGCCGACTTCTTCGGCGCCATGGCCCGCTTCCGCCCGCTGCTCGACCACATCGGCCGCGCCACCTTCGGCGCTGCATGGGACCCCGGTCGCGGCATGCCCGACGAAGCCGTCGCGCACGCCGCCTTCCACCGCCACACCGAGGTCGTCCAGGACGCCATCCCGGCCGACCGGCTGCTGGTCTTCGACGTCCGCGACGGCTGGGAGCCGCTGTGCCGCTTCCTCGGGACCGAGGCCCCCGACGAGCCGTTCCCGCACCTGAACGAGTCGGGGGCGATGCGGCGGGTGCTGGACGAACTGATCGCCACGGGGGAGTTCCCCGAGGTCTTCCGCGCCGACCGCTGACACCGTCGTCCTCCGTCGGTTCCCTCAGCCTGTCACGCACCTTCTCCTTTCCCGGGCTCGATCAGGGTCCGGGCACTTCACCCAGAAAGGACTGCTCATGCATCACGTTCCGACTCACCGCCTCGCACGCGGCGCAGCCGCTCTCGCCGCGGCCGCCACCGCCTCCCTCGTGCTCCTGACCGTCGCAGGGAGCCCGGCGGCGGCGGCCGGCAGTGCCCGCACCGACCCCGCCCCCGCGATGTCGGACACCGACATCACGCGCCTGCTCGACTCCGCCGACGCCGCTGTCTGCACCGAGGGTGCCGACGCGCAGATGCGCTGCTACACCACCGAGGCCGACTACCGTGCCGCCGAGGGGCTCTCCGGCGCCGAGGTCGGCACCCTGAGCATGTCCGAGTGCCCGTCCGGCTACTTCTGCCTGTGGGAGTGGACCGGGTACGGCGGCGACCGCGTGCAGTACCGGGTCGCCGGGACCAAGGACCTCTACTCCTACTGGCGCGACCGGGGGACCAGCTACTACAACCGCCGCGCGGCCGGCGGCCGCCTGGTCGACATCCGCAGCGCGCTCCCCGACCCGAACCTGTACTTTCCCGCCGGCGGCCACCACAGCGACCTCGGCAAGGAGAGCTACGTCTACGGCGGCAACTGGAACAACAAGGTCGACCGGATCGTCCTGAGCTGACCCTCCGCCGTCACGCGGACCGCCTGACCTTCGCTGACGGTGCCGAAGGTCAGACGGTCGGGCCCAGGCCAGGGCGCAGCCGTCGGCCTTTCGGCGTGCGCCGCCCATCTTCAGGTGTGATTCGCCGACATGCTCCGGTCAAGAACTGTATGGTCTGCGATCATGAAAAATCACACTCTGCGCCTCGGTCGTCCGGCCCTGGCCGCCGTGCTCGCCGGCGGAATCATGCTCGCCACCGGCACTCCTGCCCTCGCCGAACGCAAGCCCCTCTTAGGCCCCACGGGCTACGGCTCGGTGAAACTCGGCATGACCGCCGCCCAGGCCAGGGCGACCGGGAAGCTCGTGCGCAAGTCCGTCCGCGGCTCCCTGCCGACCTGCACCACGTGGGACCTGAAGGAGCAGCGCTACGGCGACAACCGGGCGGGCGTCTTCATCTCGAAGAAGCACGGTGTCGTCGCGATCGCGGCGCCGGGCAGCGTACGCACCCCTCAGGGCATCGGCAGAGGCTCGACCGTGGCGCAGCTCCGTCGGGCCTATCCCGATTTCAGGCTCGACGCGGACGGGCCCATCGCCGGCGTGCCCGGTAACCGGAAGGCGACCTACGTCTTCCACATCTCCAAGACGAAGGTCCTGGGTGTGGCGATCTACCTCAAGAAGCAGGACTGCTTCAAGTAGCGCCTTCCCTTCCATGGGGCATGGGCGACGAAGGTTACCGTCGGGACCCACGGGACGGTCGTCTGCGAGCCCCGAAGGTGACGGGCTGCTGCCAGGCATTGCGGGCCGCACCTGCCGCACGGCGGGGGAGGCGAAGTCGGCGGCGTGCTCATGCTCGAGAAGCTTCCTGGCGAAGTGAGCGCCGTGCACGGTCAGCATGACCTCGCGGGTTCTGCTCTGGGAGAGGATGTTCTGACTGCCGAGCATGACGGTTCGCTCGTCGATGACCGCGATCTTCTGATGCATGTGGTTCACGGCCACGACGGTGTGGACCACAGCACGTACCTGGTCGATGAGCCCTTGGCGTGGTGCTGGGGAGCTCGCAGAAAGACCTGGTCCCGGGCACACCCGGCGACGTCGAACCCCGCAAGCGCCACCTCCAGCTCGCCGAGGTGCCGCAGCAGAGACCACAGATGAGAATCGGCAGGGTCGGCGAACTCGGCCACCCGTACGGTGAGGGTGGATTCGCTCTGTGAGACGTCCATCACCGCGAAACCCTCGTCGAGGCTGTCCGGCTCCGCGCCCGCCAGCCGCAGCCCGTCAAACCGATCAGGGCTCAACTCCGCGCCTCGGACGTCCACGACATACAACCCGTCGCCGGTACGGATGGCGCGGCCGAGCCGCCGCCAGCGCGGCTTGCCTCCTGCCCCTCCCTCCACGGCGATCCACTCGTCCAACGCAGTGACGATCTCCTCGCGCCAGCCCACGCCCCACCCCGCCCGCCGCTGACCCTCCGTGACGCCTTTACGATAAACAACTTCACGAATCGTTTCCCGGCGAACCTGCACGTGGAAGAGGCGCGGAGTCGCAACAACGGGACGAGAGGGCCTCGAAACCCCAGACGGGTAGAGTCACCTCTCCCTAGGACGACCTTCGCGCAGGATAGGTAACGTCTAATCCGAGCACAAATGTGACTGCGTCCGCCGAATCACTTTTTTCTCATATGCGGGTTATCTGGGGAACTCCGTCCGGCAACATGTGCGTTGTCGATGATGTCACCCGGACCGAGCGGATCGAGCGAGGGCCAACGAGCAGATCTGGACGACATAGATCGGGAACGTCGATGGCGCGACGCAACGCACTAATGCCCTGGCTCTGGGTGGGTCCGCTCTGCATCCTGGCGGGTTCTGGCCTCACCCTGCTGTTCTCGCTCGGGGCCAAGGGCGCGGAGATCTCCACGGTCATATCCCTGCCCGCCGGCGTCGTGAGCGCGATCTTCACCATCCTCACCTACGCCAAGACCGGACGGGACTCGAGCGCGGCAGGATCGGCCACAAAATGGCCTCCTTGGACCAAAAAGCTACTCATCGCCACTCTTGCGATTGCTCTAGGAATGGGCGTCGCCACTTTCTGGTGGGGCGTCGTCCATCGGCCCGACACTGACATCATCGACCAGATCGAGCCTCGGGCCTGGCCGAACACCAAGGCCAACGCCACGATATCGGTAAAAATCCCGGGGAACCCGCCCGAGCGCCGCTACCTCGCGTTACGTTTCGCGCTCACGAATCATTCGCCGGTCGGCGACTGCGTCGTCCCGGCGCATTTCTACGTATCCCCCGACTTCTACCGTAAGGGCAAGGCCCCGATCGATGACATACCGACGATACGCGCCTCGGAAGAACTCCGCCTGGACATAGGTGAGGCCACCGGTCGGGTCGAGGTCGACGTGACCCTCATCGAGCCGGACCAGGAATGCGTGGTCGACGTCGAGCTCGTCGAGGCGATTCTCTTCAACTGAATCCGTCTGCTCAGGAAAGGCGGCGACATGTTCACACTTTCCAGACTGTGTCTCGCTGGTCTCTGCTTCGCGTACGCCTGCGCCCTCTCAGCGTGTGCGGCGGGATCGGGAACGGACCCCGCCGTCGCAGCCCGTCCCGCCATCTCGCCTGTGGACAACGGCCGGCTCGCACGAGGCGGGACCGTCGCTGTCGGCGTGACCACGGACCTGCCCGGCTGGGGGCAGTTGGACGTCGGAGACAACTCCAGGTCCGGATTCGACATCGAGATGATGAACTGGCTGGCGAGCCAGGTCGGCTTCAAGCCGAACTACGTGGACGTCACTCTGTCCGAGCGGGAGACGGCGCTGGCGGGAGGGCCGGAGGAGCGCCGAGTGCACATTGTCGCTGCCGCGTACTCCATGACCGACAGCCGTCGCAAGAACGTCACGTTCGTCGGCCCGTACATGATCACGAGACAGGGCATCATGGTCCGTGAAGGTGACTCGCGCATCAAAACCGTGAGCGACCTGAAGGGGAAGACCGTGTGCACCGGTACGGGCACCACGTCGCTCGAACAACTCAAGAGTTCGGGCGTCGACATGACCATCATCGACGAGCCCGGCCTGAACGCGTGCGCTCAGCGCCTGCTGGACGGGGAGACGATCGACGCGGTATCGACAGACCAGCTCATCCTCGCCGGAATGGCGCAGACGGCCCCCGAGCGGCTGCACGTCATTCCGGATCTCACCTTCGGCGGCCAGGAGAGGTACGGCCTGGGGCTTCCGCTGGGGGACGTCGAAGACTGCAAGATCCTCACGGAGGAGCTCCAGAACTTCATGAACAAGGGGTACTGGGCGCAGTTCTTCAAGTTGCGCTTCCCCGAGCTCGACCCCGACGAGCACAAGCCCAACGCCTTCGAGCTGGACAGGTGCGCATGACCCGATCATGGGTCATGTTCCTCGTGGTGGCCGGGAAGGACGAAACCGCCTGCTTCCGTCGTCCGCACCCAGCTTGACCTGGCGCCCTCCTACTACCCCGGAAAGCAGAATGTGGAGGCCCGGATCGAACCGGAGCCTCCACATGTGTGCGGTGTGTGTCCGAGGGGGGACTTGAACCCCCATGCCCATCACTGGGCACTAGCACCTCAAGCTAGCGCGTCTGCCTATTCCGCCACCCGGACTTGGTGCCTGCACGCGAGACCGTCATCCCGCGTCGGCTCAGTAAGGTTAGCAAACTCTGAGGAGTGCGTCATACCAAGTATCCGTACGCCGCCAGAGAGATGTCTCATCGCCTGCGCATGAGGCGGTCCAGGGTCTCGGATGGGGGTCTTATGGGGGCCGGGGCGGGGGGATGTGGGGGTTGTGGTTGGTATGTCAGCCGGGCGGTTGGCGAATTCCTGGGACTCAGGTGAAAATGCCTTGCGACAACCTTGAGTACTGCTACGGTTACGGACCGTTGAGGGGTGAGTCCACGGACCGGCCTCACGACGTGAGGCCGGTTCTGGAGCTCGGGAGGGCATGTGACGCGCGTGGCGGTGCAGCAGCTGAGGGCGATGGCCCGTGCTGCGCGCCGCCCGCGCGTGACTGTCCAGGCTGTCCCGGCTCCGGGCCCGACCACCGAGCTGGGTGACCGGATGGCGCGGTTCGCGGCCGGTGCCCGGCGGGTCGTCGTGCGGGTAGTCGCGATTGGCGCCCTGGTGGCCGCCGGGTGGCTGCTTGCTCTCGTGTTCGGCATGCTCACCGCCGCTCCGGCGGCCGCGGACTCCACCGCGGCGACAGGGGCGGCCGAGAGCTCGGACGCCACCCTGGCGGCCGGCAGTGTGGCCGCGCAGCACGGGCTCACCGCTCCCGTTCGTGTCTCGGCGTCGGACAACGCCGAGGCCATGGCCGGGCGTACGGTCGACGGTCTCAACAGCCAGCGGGACCCTGGTCTGCCCGCACCTTCCTCCGCCGGGAAGATCCTGGACACCGATGGTCTGGTGCCCAACGGCGGCAGCAGTGGTCCCTTCGGCCCTGCGACCGGGGAGTCCGTGAGGTCCGGTTTCGACCCACGGCTCCAGGCCGGCCGTGCCCCCCTGGCACGCCTGCTCCCCCCCGTCGTCCGCACAGCGGCGGACGACCCCTCCTTCTCACCTGACTGATCCCCGCACCCGGACGCCGGCTCGAGTCAAGCAGCCGGCCGGGGCGACGACGGTTCAGAGCGGTCGCTGAAGGCGACGCCTCACGGAGCCCGAGAGTCAAGGCGCCGGAAGTCCGGAAATCTCACGGTAGAGCGGCGGAGTGCGGCATGAACCCCTCCGCCCGCGGGTGAACACGTCAGTTCACGTTCCACCGGTTCGCGCATCCCGAGACCCGCTGTGCACGCGCTCGACGCGTGCCCTCGGGCTGCCCGCGAGCCCGTTCAGGTAATCCCCCCAAGAACCACTAGGAGCATTCTCATGCGTACGTGGGCAAAGGCATCGAGCCCCGCGGCCCTGCTGGCCGTGGCGGTCATGTCGTTCGGCGCCGGCGGCACCGCGCTGGCCGACACCTCGGGCAACGGCTCCGTCGGCGGCGGCAACCAGGTCGACCTGCCGATCTCCGTGCCGATCGACATCAGCGGCAACTCCGCCGCCGCCGTCGGCAAGTCGGAGGCCACCTCCCAGGGCGGCGCCGAGGTCATCGGCCAGAGCCGTCCCGGCATCCCCAACGACACCTCGGGCAACGGCTCCGTCGGCGGCGGCAACCAGGTGAACGCGCCGATCAGCGTCCCGGTCAACGCCTGCGGCAACGCCGTCTCCCTGATCGGCAAGTCCGACGCGGGCTGCAAGGGCGGGGCCACGGTCCGCACCCAGGGCAGGGGCGGCGCGGGCGGCAACCGTACGTCGGGCAACGGCAGCGTGCTCGGCGGCAACCAGATCTCCGCACCCATCTCGGCCCCGATCAACGCCTGCGGCAACGCGCTGGCGATCTTCGGTGACGCGACGGCCGGCTGCACCGGCGGCGCGACGGTCAACAACACCGGGCGGGGCGCCGGCGGCAACCGCACATCGGGCAACGGCAGCGTGCTCGGCGGCAACCAGATCGTCGCGCCCATCTCCGCGCCGATCAACATCTGCGGCAACTCCGTCGCGGTCGTCGGGCGCGCCTTCTCCGGGTGCCGCGGCGGCTCGACCGTCACCAACAACGGCGGTCCCGGCCACCGCTACCAGACCCGGCACCTGGCCGCCGGCTCGACGGGCAACGACACCGACGGGCGCTTCGGGGCCGGCAGC
Organism: Nonomuraea thailandensis; assembly: GCF_024172165.1. Classification (GTDB taxonomy): domain Bacteria; phylum Actinomycetota; class Actinomycetes; order Streptosporangiales; family Streptosporangiaceae; genus Nonomuraea; species Nonomuraea thailandensis. The sequence continues at coordinate 10,357,093 of NZ_JAMZEB010000002.1, forward strand.
GGCAACCAGGTGGTCGCTCCGATCAGCCTGCCGGTCGACGTCTGCGGCAACGCCGTGGGGAACGCCTCCGCCGGGTGCAAGGGCGGCTCGAAGGTCGAGCAGTCGGGCTCCGGCGGCAACCGCACCTCGGGCGCGGGCGGGGTGCTGAGCGGCAACCAGGCGGTCGCCCCGGTCAGCGCACCGATCGACGTGTGCGGCAACGCCGCGGCGGTGCTCGGCCACGCGTTCGCCGGCTGCAAGGGCGGCGCCACCGTGCGCAAGTCCGGCAGGAACGCGGGCGGCAACCGCACCTCGGGCGCCGGTGGCGTGCTGAGCGGCAACCAGGCGGTCGCGCCGATCGCGGCGCCGATCAACGTCTGCGGCAACGCGGCCGCGGTGCTCGGCCTGTCCGAGGCCCGCTGCAGGGGCGGGGCGGGCGTCTGGGCGCACCACGGCATCGGCGGGGGCGGCAACCGCACCTCGGGCGCGGGCGGGGTGCTGAGCGGCAACCAGGCGGTCGCGCCGATCGCGGCGCCGATCAACGTCTGCGGCAACGCCGCGGCCGTCCTCGGCGACGCCGCCGCCGGCTGCCTCGGCGGCTCGAACGTCGGCAGGCCCGGGAACGAGCGTCCCGACGGGTTCGAGCGCTTCGCCCGCGCCAACAACAAGGTCGCGGCGGCCAAGGGCGGCCTGCTGCCCATCACGCCCTCCCTGCCGGTCCTGGGCGGCGCCCAGGAGGTCGGCGGCAAGGTGACCGACGTCGCCCACCAGGTCCAGGGGCTCAGCAGCGCGACAGAGCTGACCAAGCAGGTCCCGGGCGTGAGCACCGTCACCAAGCAGGTGGAGGGCTACGGCAACGTGGCCGAGGTCACCAAGCAGGTCGAGGGTGTGGGGAACGTCACCGGCCAGCTCCCGGTCGTCCCCGACGCCTCCAGGACGCTCGGCCTCCCGGCGCTCCCCGAGCTGCCCGGCCTGCCCGTGAGCCCCGAGAAGCCGAAGCGGACGGCGGTGTCCGCCCCGGTCGACGGCAAGGGCCGCGCCGGCTCCACGCGCTCGTCGTCCCCGCTGGCGCCGGCCACCCAGCTGGTCGCCTCCACCCCGGCCGGCGGCGCGGTGGCCTCGGCCACCCGCAGCCTGCCCGTGCCGGACGTCGGCCTGATGAGCGCCGAGCAGCCCGCGGGCGTGACCGGCATGAACGCGAGCTCGGTGCTCGCGCTGCTGCTCGGCTCGATGCTCGCCGCCTCGGCGACGATGTTCGCCACCGCTCGCCGGTTCCGGTTCGGCCGTAAGTAAGTAATTCAGCGCATACGTAACACGGTACGGCTACTGCTCACAGCCTGTGAGTAGGCCGCCATAGACGCTTTGCCCGTTCCGGGGGCGCGGCCCGGGGCGGGCAAAGCCATGTCCGGGTTCAGAGGGTGCTGCGTACGCGCATGACCTTGCGGCGCAGCCGTACGTGACGGCTGCCGTCGGCGTGCACGCGGACGCGCGCGAGCTCCCACTGCCCGTACTCTGCGTGTTCGGTGAGCAGTTGACGTGCTGCTTCGCGAGTGAGATCACGTGGAATGAAGATATCCATGTAGGAGTAGTCGAGCACAACGATTAGTCTCCAGGGTGAGTCAGGGCGCCATGCCGCTCGATGGGCCTTATTCTGCGTGCTTGTGGGTGGACCCGGAAGCGAGTGGGTAGCCCGGGGGAAGGAAATTTCCGCGAGTCGGGTTACCTTTCAGTCTGTGCCGACTCCCGGCAGGGGGATTTGCAAGCGAACAGCGAGGTAGGAAGCAGCGTGCCAGCCAAGAACGGCAGCGCCGGCGGAACACGCCTGGTGATCGTCGAGTCGCCGGCCAAGGCGAAGACCATCGCCGGGTACCTCGGGCGCGGCTACATCGTCGAATCGAGCATCGGCCACATCCGCGATCTGCCGGAGAGGGCCGACGACATCCCCGAGAAGTTCAAGGGAGCCCCATGGGCCCGCCTCGGGGTGAACGTCGAGAGTGGGTTCGAGCCGCTGTACGTCGTCAACCACGACAAGCGCTCGCAGGTCGCCAAGCTGCGGCAGCTGCTCAAGGACGCCGACGAGCTCTATCTGGCCACTGACGAGGACCGCGAGGGCGAGGCCATCGCCTGGCACCTGCGCGAGGTGCTCAAGCCCAAGGTGCCCGTGCACCGCATGGTGTTCCACGAGATCACCCCGCAGGCGATCAGGGACGCCGTGGCCAACCCGCGTGACCTCAACCTGCGCCTGGTCGACGCCCAGGAGACGCGGCGCATCCTCGACCGGCTCTACGGCTACGAGGTCAGCCCCGTCCTGTGGAAGAAGGTCAAGCCGAAGCTGTCGGCGGGCCGGGTGCAGTCGGTGGCGACGCGACTGGTGGTGGAGCGCGAGCGCGAGCGCATCGCGTTCACGTCCGCCCACTACTGGGACCTGCAGGCGCTGTTCGACACGAACAAGGCGGAGGAGCGCCCGCGCGACTTCACCGCCACGCTGACCGTGGTCGACGGCAAGCGGGTGGCGCAGGGGCGCGACTTCGCCAGCACGGGGCAGCTCAAGAGCGGTGCCGACGTGCTGCACCTGTCGGAGGCCGCCGCGGGTGAGCTGGCCGGGCGGCTGCAGGGAGTCTCGTTCGCGGTCAAGTCCGTCGAGCGCAAGCCGTACACGCGCAAGCCGTACGCGCCGTTCCGGACGACCACATTGCAGCAGGAGGCCAGCCGGAAGCTGGGGTTCTCCGCCAAGTACACGATGCAGGTCGCGCAGCGGCTCTACGAGAACGGGTTCATCACCTACATGCGTACCGACAGCATCACGCTGTCGGAGACGGCGGTGGCGGCCGCGCGGTCGCAGGCGATCAAGCTGTACGGCGCCTCGTACGTGCCGGACAAGCCCCGCGTGTACGCCAGCAAGGTGAAGAGCGCGCAGGAGGCGCACGAGGCGATCAGGCCGTCGGGCGAGGAGTTCCGCACGCCCGGCGAGACCGGGCTGTCGGGCGACATGTTCCGGCTGTACGAGCTGATCTGGCAGCGCACCGTGTCCTCGCAGATGAAGGACGCGGTCGGCGAGTCGATCACGGTGAAGGTGGCCGGCAGGTCGGCGGCCGGCGAGGACGTCGAGTTCAGCGCGTCCGGGCGGACGATCACGTTCTACGGGTTCCTGAAGGCGTACGTGGAGGGGGCCGACGATCCCGCCACCGACCGCGACGACTCCGAGAAGCGGCTGCCGAACCTGGCCGAGGGCGACGCGCTCAGCGTGACGCGGCTCGACGTGGCCGGCCACTCGACCAAGCCGCCCGCGCGTTACACCGAGGCGTCGCTGGTCAAGGAGCTGGAGGATCGGGAGATCGGGCGGCCGTCGACGTACGCCTCGATCATCGGGACCATCCTCGACCGCGGGTACGTGTTCAAGAAGGGCACGGCGCTGGTGCCGTCGTTCCTGGCGTTCGCCGTGGTCAACCTGCTGGAGCAACATTTCGGGAACCTGGTCGACTACGACTTCACGGCCGAGATGGAGAAGGTGCTCGACGACATCGCCAACGACCGGGCGGAGCGGGTGCCGGAGCTGCAGCGCTTCTACTACGGGGCCGACGGCGACGAGGGCCTGAAGGAGATGGTCACCGACCTGGGTGACATCGACGCCAAGGAGATCAGCTCGTTCCCGGTGAAGGGCACGGACATCGTGCTGCGGGTCGGGCGGTACGGGCCGTACCTCGACAGGGACGGCGCGCGGGTCAACGTGCCCGAGGACATGACGCCCGACGAGCTGACGGCGGACAAGGCCGAGGAGCTGTTCTCGCGGCCGACCGGCGACCGGCAGCTCGGGCAGGACCCGGTCAGCGGGCACATGATCGTGGCCAAGGACGGGCGGTACGGGCCTTACGTGACGGAGGTCCTGCCGGAGCCCGCGGCCGACGAGGAGGCTCCGAAGCGGCGGACGAAGAAGGCCGACGCGCCGAAGCCGCGGACGAGCTCGCTGTTCAAGTCCATGTCGCTGGACACGATCACGCTGGACGACGCGCTGAGGCTACTGTCGATCCCGCGGCTGGTGGGCGAGCTGGAGGGCGAGGAGGTCGTCGCCCACAACGGGAAGTTCGGGCCGTACCTCAAGAAGGGCACCGACTCCCGGTCGCTGGCCACGGAGGACGATCTGCTGACGGTCACGATCGAGCAGGCCAAGGAGCTGTTCGCGCAGCCCAAGCAGCGCGGGCGGGGCCGGGCCGCGGCCGCGGCGCCGCTGCGCGAGCTGGGTGACGACCCCAACTCCAAGAAGCCCGTCGTGGTCAAGGAAGGGCGGTTCGGGCCGTACGTGACCGACGGCGAGACGAACGCGTCATTGCGCAAGGGCGACACGGTCGAGGACATCACGATCGAGCGGGCGGCGGAGCTGCTGGCCGAGCGGCGTGAGCGGGCGCCCGCGCCCAAGAAGGCCGCCACGAAGAGCACCACGAGGAAGGCGCCCGCGAAGAAGGCTCCGGCGAAGAAGCCGGCGACGAAGTCGTAGGGTGTCCCTGATCACGCTGTGAACCAGGGCGCATGCGCTTTTTCCGGGTTTTCCGGAAGTAGCATCGAGGTGTGTTCGTCCTGATCTTCGTGGCCCTGGTGTTGCTGGCGCACTGGTACCTGTGGCATCGGCTGGTGCGTCGGACGACCCGCCCCGGGCGGCTGCGCAGGGTGCTGACCTGGAGTCTGGTCGCGCTGCTCGCGGTGCTCGTGACGACCTTCGTGGGCACGAGGATGGGGCTGGAGAGCTGGGTGGCCTGGCCGGGCTACATCTGGCTGGCCCTGATGTTCTACCTGGTCATCATCCTCGTGGTGCTGGAGGTGCCGCGGGCGGTGGCGACGGCGTTCCTGCGCCGGGCCGAGCGGCGTGACCGGACGCCCGAGCCCGAGCCCGAGCCGGTCGCCGTGCCGGTGGGTGCGGCGCCGCCCGTCGAGGCGGCGCCCCCGGCGCCGCCCTCCTCCCCGGAGAGCCCCGCTCTGAGCAGACGGCTCTTCCTCGGGCGGACCACCGCCGCCATCGCCGGGGTGAGCGCGCTGGGCACGGTCGGGTACGGCATGTCGAGCGCGCTGGGCGACCCCGTGATCGAACGGGTCAGCGTCACGCTGCCGAGGCTGGACCCGCGGCTGAGCGGCCTGCGGTTCGCCGTGGTGAGTGACATCCATCTGGGGCCGCTCACGGGCCTCGGGCACACCGAGCGGATCGTCCGGATGATCAACGGGCTCGAGGCCGACGTGGTGGCGATCGTGGGCGACCTCGTGGACGGGTCGGTGGCCCAGCTCGGAGCGCTGGCGCGGCCGTTGCGGAGTCTCGAGTCCCGCTACGGGGCCTATTTCGTGACCGGTAACCACGAGTACTTCACGGCCGAGGGCCCGGGCGAGTGGATCGAGGAGCTGAAGGAGCTCGGCGTACGCTCTCTGCGGAACGAGCGCGTGGAGATCGCCCACCAGGGCGCCGTGCTCGACCTGGCCGGTGTGAACGACGTCGGCGGGGCCGCCAGTGGCGACGGCCCGGACTTCGGCAAGGCGCTCGGCGGGCGCGACACCAGTCGCTCGACGGTGCTGCTGGCACACCAGCCCATCCAGGTGGACCAGGCCGCCGGGCACGGCGTCGACCTGCAGTTGTCCGGGCACACGCACGGCGGGCAGATCGCGCCGTTCAACCTGGTGGTGGGGTTGCAGCAGCCGGTGGTGTCGGGGCTGGCCACGGTGGGCGGCACACAGGTGTACGTGACCAGGGGCGCCGGATTCTGGGGGCCTCCGGTGCGCGTCGGGGCGCCGCCCGAGATCACCATGCTGGAATTGCGTGCCTGACTTCCGGTAATCCGGTGGTCACGCGATGCCATGATGGCGTAGAGTATCCGCCCGGATACTTTGCGGAGGTGGTTGTGGTCTCGTCGCCTGTGGAGCGGGTGCTGGGGCAGGAGGTCGCTCTCTGGGCCAGGCGTGGCGGCCTGCTGTTCAGGCAGGCAAGGCGTGCCGCGAGCCTCAACCAGAAGGCGCTCGCCAGCGTGAGCGGCACGTCGCGCACGACGTTGTCGGCCTACGAGCACGGCAGGAAGTCGCCGACGCTGGAGACCGCCGGCCGCATCCTCGACGCGGCCGGGTTCAGGCTGGTGCTGGAGGCCAAGGTCGAGTGCGAGGCCCATGAGGGCGCCGACGGGCGCGCGTTCCATGTGCCCAGCCGGCTGCGGCGGCTGCCGGTGGCGGCGGCGCTGGGTGAGGCGCGGCTCGGCGATCGCGTCTACGACCTGTCCGACCGCGACGAGCGCCGGGCGGCCTACACCGCGTTGCTGTGCGCGGGCGGGCCCGGTGAGGTGCTCGGTCACGTCGACGGCGTGCTGCTCATCGATCTCTGGGACGAGCTGGTCCTGCCCGACGAGATCAGGGGCGCGTGGCGGCCATTGGTGGAAGAGGCGCGGCAAGAGTCCGGAGTTATGAATTGATGATGTTTTTGGGGGCCTATTCGAGGTGTGTAACCTGCGCTGGGGGCCGTTCCCGTAATACCCTCAGCCACGAGCAGCCGGGAATATCCCGCCCGTCTCTTGTCTGCCCACTTCCGGTCAACACCTGGATACGCTGAAATCATGACTGCCCTTGGCCGAAGCCGCCCGACTCATGTGCTGGCCAACGCGCCGTTCCGCCGGCTCTGGATGGCCATGTCGGTGTGCAGCCTGGGCGACTGGCTCAACCTGCTGGCGCTGACCGCCCTCGCGGGCAATCTCACGCAGGGTGACTACCGCGTGCAGTCGCTGGCCGTCGGCGGCGTGTTCGTGGCCAAGATGTTGCCGGCCGTGCTGCTGGGGCCGCTGGCGGGCGTGTTCGCCGACCGGTTCGACCGGCGGCTGACGATGTTCTGCGCCGATCTGGCCAGGTTCGCCGTGGTGCTGTCGATCCCGTTCGTCGGCAGCTACCAGTGGCTCATCATCGCGACCGTCCTGGTCGAGTGCGTGAACCTGTTCTGGGTGCCGGCCAAGGAGGCCACGGTCCCCAACCTGGTGCCCAAGGCGCAGCTCGAGTCGGCCAACCAGCTCAACCTGCTGGTCACGTACGGCACCGCGCCCATCGCGGCCATGCTCTTCGCCGCGCTGTCGGTGGCGGGCGACCTGATCGCCGGCATCGTGCCGTTCCCGCTGGGCCGCGACGCGACAGGGCTGGCCCTGATCGTGAACGCCTGCGCGTACCTCGTGTCGGCCTTCCTGATCTTCACCCTGCGTGACATCCCCAAGCGCGACGGCGCGATCTCCACGCCCTCCGTGCTCAAGCAGGTCGTCGAGGGCTGGCGGTTCGTGGGCCGTGACCGCCTGGTGCGCGGCCTGGTCATCGGCATGCTCGGGGCGTTCGCCGCGGGCGGCGCCGTGGTCGGGGTGGCCAAGGTCTACGTGGAGGCGCTCGGCGGCGGCGACGCGGCCTACGGCGTGGTCTTCGGCGCGGTCTTCGTCGGCATGGCGCTGGGCATGTTCTTCGGGCTCAGGCTGCTGCGCGAGCTGTCGCGGCGGCGGCTGTTCGGGCTGGCGATCACCGTGGCGGGGCTGGTGCTGGTCGCGATCGCGCTGGTGCACAACCTGGTGATCGTGGTCATGCTGACCGTGGTGCTGGGGGCGTGCGCGGGCATCGCCTGGATCATCGGTTACACGCTGATCGGGCTGGAGGTCGACGACGCGATCCGGGGCCGCACGTTCTCGTTCCTGCAGTCGACGGCGCGGGTGACGCTGCTGCTCGTGGTCTCCCTGGCCAACCCGCTGGCGGCGATCTTCGGGCTGCACGTGCTGGCGCTGGGCGAGTTCAGCTACCGCTTCGACGGCACCAACCTGGTGCTGCTGATCGGCGGGGCGCTCGCGGTGGGCGTCGGCGTGCTGGCGCTGCGGCACATGGACGACAGGAAGGGCATCTCTCTGGCGGCCGACCTGATCGCGGCGGTGCGCGGCGAGCAATTCCCCACCGAGGCGGCCGAGCACGTGCCTGGCCTGTTCGTGGCGTTCGAGGGCGGCGAGGGGTCGGGTAAGACCACCCAGTCGCGGCTGATCGCCATCTGGCTGCGCGACCAGGGCTTCGACGTGGTGCAGACCCGCGAGCCCGGCTCCACCAAGATCGGTATGAGGTTGCGCGCCATCCTGCTCGACGCGGCGGAGCGCGGGCTGTCGGCGCGCTCCGAGGCCCTGCTGTACGCCGCCGACCGGGCCGAGCACGTGGAGAAGGTGATCAGGCCTGCGCTCTACCGGGGCTCGCTGGTGATCACCGACCGGTACGTCGACTCGTCGCTGGCCTACCAGGGCGCCGGCCGGGCCCTCGACCCCAAGGACGTCTCCAAGATCAACGCTTGGGCGACGGGCGGGCTCGTGCCGCACCTGACCGTGCTCATCGACACGCCGCCCGAGGTCGGGCTGACCCGGCTGGGCGGGGCTGCCGACCGGATCGAGTCCGAGCCGCTGGAGTTCCACGAGCGGGTGCGCAAGGAGTTCCGCGCGCTGGCGGCGGCCGCCCCCGAGCGGTACGTCGTGGTCGACGGCACGCTGCCACAGGACGTGATCACCCGGCAGATCCAGGACCGGATCAGGGAGATCCTGCCCGACCCGGTGCCGCGTGAGTCAGAGGACATCACGGGGACGATGCCCGCCATCCGCGACTAGCCTTGTGCCGTGACGGTTTTCGATGACCTCGTTGGGCAGGACCAGGCGACAGCCGTGCTGTCGCGGGCCGCGGCGGCGGCCGGCGAGGTGGTCGCGGGCGGTCGCGGCGCCGGCATGACGCACGCCTGGCTGTTCACCGGCCCGCCGGGCTCGGGCAGGGAGGCCGCCGCCCGCGCCTTCGCCGCCGCGCTGCTGTGCCCCGACGGCGGCTGCGGCCACTGCGACCAGTGCCATCAGGTGCTCATCGGCTCCCATCCCGACCTGGAGTCCGTACGCCCCGAGGGCCTGTCCTACAGCGTCAAGCAGACCCGCGAGCTGATCCTGCGGGCGGCCGGGGCGCCGACGCAGGGGCGGTGGCGGGTCATCCTGTTCGAAGACGCCGACCGGGCCACGGAGTCGGCCGCGAACGCCCTGCTCAAGGCCATCGAGGAGCCGCCGCCGCGTACGGTGTGGCTGCTGTGCGCGCCCGCGCCCGACGACCTGATGATCACCATCAGGTCGCGCTGCCGCCTGGTCAACCTCACCACCCCCGCCACCGAGGCCGTCGCCCACGTGCTGGCCACCCGCGACAGCGTGCCGTGGGAGACCGCCAGGTTCGCGGCGCGGGCCGCGCAGGGGCACATCAGCCGGGCGCGCGCGCTGGCGCTGGACGAGGGCGTCAGGGCGCGGCGGGAGGCGGTGCTGAGCATCCCGCGCTCGCTGACCGGCGTCGGCGAGTGCGTGTCCGCCGCCGAGCGCCTGGTGAAGACCGCCGAGGAGGAGGCCGCCGCCGCCACGACCGCGCTCAACGAGAGCGAGACCTCGGAGCTGCGCAAGCTGTACGGCGAGGGGTCCAGCGGCAAGGGGCTCAACCGGGGGCTGGTGCGCGGCGGGGCCGGGGCGCTGAAGGAGCTGGAGGACCGGCAGAAGTCGCGGGCCACGCGGATCAAGCGCGACTCGCTGGACGCGGCGCTGCTGGAGCTCGTGTCGTTCTATCGGGATGTACTGGCCATGCAGTTCGGGGCGGCGGGGGTCGAGCTGGCCAACGACGATCTGCGTTTCGACCTGGATCAGCTCGCCAAGTCGTCCACGGCCGAGGAGACGCTGCGGCGGATCGATTCGATCATGCAGTGCAGGGAACGGCTGGCGGCGAACGTCAATCCGCAGATGGCCGTCGAGGCGATGATGCTGGCGCTGCGCCCCTGAGCGAAGGGTGGCGTCGGCTTCTGGCCGGTCTTCCCCGACAGCGATGCATGTGCGCCGGGCGCGCGGCAGGGAGCCGCACGCTCGGACGCTGCCCCGTCAGGAGCCTTGGGGCGCCGTCCCGCGTTTGTCCACAGGCTGTGGACAAGGGGGCGAGCCGGTGCGCGGGGGAGCGGAAGATAATCCGGTGACCGGAGCAGCAGATGAGGCCCTGAGGCGTCTCTGATACGTGGATGTCGAACTACTCACCCAGCAAGAGGACCTCGCGAGGCAACGGGTCGACGTGGCGTCGATCTTCGCCGAGCACCACGTCGGCCTGGTGCGGCTGGCTCTCTTCATGGTCGGTGATCAGGCCACCGCCGAAGACGTCGTGCAGGAGGCGTTCGAGCGCACGCACGCCGGGCGGGCCAGGTTGCGCGATGCCGGCAAGGCGCTCACCTACGTGCGTTCGGCGGTGCTCAACGGGTGCCGGTCGGTGCTGCGCAGGCGGGCGACGGTGTTCCGGCGGGCGGTGCCGTACGAGCCGCCGGTCTGGTCGGCGGAGAGCGCCGTGCTGATGGGTGAGGAGCGGCGCGAGGTCCTGCTCGCGCTGCGCCGGCTCCCACGCAGGCAGCGCGAGGCGCTGACCCTGCGCTACTACTTCGATCTCGCGGACCAGGAGATCGCCGAGACGATGCGGATCAGCGCGAGCACGGCCAGGTCGACGATCGCGCGAGGGCTGGCGGCCCTCGGCCGAGCGCTTGGGGAGGATGCATGAACAGCCCGGTGGAAGACAGACTGCGGGAGGCCCTGGCCGAGGCGGGGGCGGCGGTGGACACGAGCACGCTGAGGCCGTTGCGGGCGCCGGAGCGCAGGCGGTTCAGGGTGGACTTCCGGATGCTGACGGCGGCGGCGGCCGTGGTGGTCGTGGGGTCGGCGACCACCGTGCTGGTCGGCGGCGGCGCCGATGGAGACGGCGACGGGGGCCGCGTGACGGCGGCGACGGCCGCGGACGTGTTCACGCGCGACGATGCGGATATGACCGTGTTCCTGTGTACGGCGACGGCGCCGAAGGACAGCCGCTGTGCGGGAGCCGTCAGCTCCGGCCAGCGTGAGGCGATCGAGCGCCTGGTGCAGGCACAGCTGCCGCAGGTCGCCGCCGGCCAGTGGGTGAGCCAGGCCGTCGCCTACGACGACTTCCGCAACCGTTACGCCCACAACCAGGCGCTGCTCGACCAGGTCGAAGCGGCGGACCTGCCGCCGTCGTACCGGTTCAAGCTCCGCCAGGGCGCTGACCGCCGGCAGATGGCGCTGGCGTTCGGGCAGCTGGAGGGGGTGTCGACCGTCGTCGACCACGCCTTGGGCCCGGCCTCCGAGGCGATGGCCCAGCAGCAGAAGTGGGAGGTCAAGGCCTTCCTGTGCAAGGCGGGCACGAAGCTACCGGCGTGCCAGGCGAAGCCCGCGAAGGAGGGCGACTCGAATACCACCAAGGCAGGGATGCCGGCGACACCCGCCCAGACGAAGGCCATCCAGAAGCTGATCCAGAAGATGCCCGGGGTGGAGGAGGTCTTCTTCGAGGACGCGGCGAGCGCGTACGAGAGCTTCAAGAAGGCCTTCAAGGACAACGAGGCACTCGTCAAGGCGACCCGCGTGGGAGACATGCCCGAGTCGTTCCAGATCAAGCTGAAGGCGGATGCCGCTGTGTCGGAAGTGGTCGATGAGCTGAAGCGGCAGCCTGGGGTGGCCCAGGTCGTCAGCAACGTGTGCGTCGCCGATCAGGCGGCTCTGATGGCCGATTTCGGACTGCACCTGCCCGACGCGGTGGTTTGTCCCCCGGGTGCATGACCGGGCGACATCCACCCGTCCACCCCTGACTTCTGGAGCGTGAACACACGTAATCTGGCAAGGAAGGCCGTACGTACCCCCTAGGCCGTCAGGAGGCGAGCTCGAGCCCATGGGAATGATCATGGCCGTGAGCTTCACCCGCTACGGGAGGCTCTACTACCTCGATCCCGGCGAGCACAGCCCCAAAGTGGGTGACAAGGTGCTCGTCCCGACGGACTCAGGTCCGGAGGTGGCGGAGTGCGTGTGGGCGCCGCAATATACGAGCGAGGACATAGACGGGCTGCCGGTGTGCGCCGGGATCGCGGGTGAGGAACACCTGACCCGGGACGAGTCGAACAAGCGCCGCAGGGCCGAGGCGCGCAGCGTGTCCAAGCGGCTGATCAAGCGGCACACGCTGCCGATGAAGGTCGTCGGCATCGACTACCTCGACGAGGACAACGTCTACACCGTCTACTTCTCGGCGCCGCACCGCGTGGACTTCCGCGCCCTGGTGCGCGACCTGGCCCGCAACCTGCGGGCCAGGGTGGAGCTGCGGCAGATCGGGCCGAGGGACGAGGCGCGGCTCCAGGGCGGCATCGGCCCCTGCGGGCGCGACCTGTGCTGCGCCACGTTCCTGAAGGACTTCGAGCCGGTCTCCGTCCGCATGGCCAAGGACCAGGACCTGCCGGTCAACCCGCTGCGGATCGCGGGGGCGTGCGGGCGGCTCATGTGCTGCCTGAAGTACGAGCACCCGCTCTACCAGGAGTTCCGCGCATCGGCTCCCCGGGTCGGGGCGAGCGTGGAGACGCCGCAGGGAGGTGGGACGGTGGTGGGCCACAACGTGCCGTCCGACTCCGTGGTGGTGCGGCTCAACGATGGGGGGCGGAGGTGTTCTTGCTCCAAGGCGAGTGTGTGCGGGCCGCGGCAGGCGTACGACTCGACGTATGGGGGTGAGGCGGGCGGAGACTGAGGCGGGCGGAGACTGGGGCGGGCGGAGACTGGGGCGGGCGGAGACTGGGGCGGGCGGAGACTGGGCGGGCGGAGACTGGGGCGGGCGGAGACTGGGGCGGGAGCGCGGTGGCGGCACGCGAGCGGGCGCCGCGGTTCGGGCCGTACCTGGTGTGGTCGTCGCTGCCGTGCGCCTACTGGCCCCACCCTCCGGCGCTCGGCCCCCTGACCGCCGAGCGCACTGCCCCGTCCCTGGGCATCGGCACCGACCCGGGCATGCCCTACGCCTGGGGCCACCGACTGGCCGGCGAGCTGGGATCGGGGTGCTGCTCAGGGTATCGAGGCGACGGTCACACCGCCTGCTCCAGCGGGTCGAGGTGCGTGGACGAGGTGGTGGAGAGGTACCTGGTGACGGGGTGACACCAGAGGATGGGGCGGTCTGTCCGGGCATCGGGTGATCGATGGAGCGAGAACTGCCCGGGCTCCTGTAGACTCTTCCAAGCTGCACAGCGCACGCCGCCTTAGCTCAGTCGGCCAGAGCACTTCACTCGTAATGAAGGGGTCTGGGGTTCGAATCCCCAAGGCGGCTCCAGGTCAGAAGCCCCTCAAGAGATCTTGAGGGGCTTCTGAGTGTCTAAGCCTCGGGTGTTGGTCCGATCTAGTAGCTGTCACTCCAGCGATACCAAGGACCCTGGATGTGCTCGAAGGATGAAGCGACCGCCGGATTGGAGTCGTCGACCGGCGCGCGCGTCGCTGCGGAGGTGCGGTAGATAAACGCACTCTGACGGCCGTGGTCGGCCTGTGAACAGGCGCACGCTGTACAGGTTTCTTCTTCTGCTCGACAAACCGCTTCGGGGCGTTAGCGCGGGCCGAGCCGGGGGAGATCAGGATCGATTCCGAGGCGTTCGGCAAGCACCTGAGCCTGCGGGCCGGTGACCAGGTCACGGTGCACGTCGGCACCGGCGAGCCCGGTTGCGGGTCGCGCTCGGCACTGGCTGGGGCCGGGCGGGCGTGGTCGCGCCCGAGACGCTGGCCGGGCTCACCGGCTCTCCCGAGCCGCACGCCGTATGGATCCGCGCCACCACCGGCGCCGATGCGGCCCGGCTGGGCAGCGATCTGGACGTGCCGGCGGATCCGGCGGGCGCGACGATCGAGAACGGCTTGCGGACGTGGGAGTCGCTGGACGGCTCACCCGAGGGCAGCTGCGGCGGATGCCGGCGGCCGAGGCGGTGCTGCTGTCGGTGGTGGCGACCCTGCTCGGCACCGTGATCGGCATCGGGTTCGCCTGGGCCGGCTACGAGACGTTCGTGAAGCGGGCTCTCAGCGACGCCACCATGCGGGTGCCCTGGCCGTCACTGGGGGCCGTCCTCGTCGCCGCTCTCGCGGGGCTGTCGGCCAGTGTCCTGCCGGCGCGCCGGGCCGCCCGGGTGGCCCCGGTCGCGGGGCTGTCGCTCGACTGACAGCGGTCATCGGCGCACGCGATAGCGCAGGTGGAGCACCCGCCCGCCCTGGATCACCACGTCAGGATCCTCCAGCAGGTGCTGCGCGTGGACCGACCCGAAGAAGCGCTTGCCGGCCCCGAACACGACGGGTACGACGTCCATGCGCACCTCGTCGACCAGACCCGCGGCAAGCGCCTGGCCACCGACGTCGCCGGCGGCGACCTCGACCAGGCGGTCACCCGCGAGCTCCTGCGCCTTGGCCACGGCTGCCTCGACACCGTCGACGAAGTGAAACGGCGCCTCGGGGTCCCAGCCCTCGGGCATCGGCCGGTGCGTCACGACGACGACATGGTCGATCCCGCTCGGAGGCTTCCCGTCCCAGCCGTCCGTCAGGTCGAAGACGTGGCGGCCGGCGATTGTCGCCCCGATCTGGTCCCAGTACGCCCGGGTGTAGTCGTAGGACGCTTGTGACACCTTCAGCTCGCCGCTCTCGTCCAACGGGACGTCACCGCTGAGCAACCAGTCGAACAGCGGTCCGGGCTGGTCGTTCTCGTCCGCGATGAAGCCGTCCACCGACACCGAGCTGTACATGACCACCTTGCCCACGGGGCTCTCCTTTGCTGTGGGGTGCCCCAAATTAGCGTGTCGTGAGCTGTCGTTCTTGTAAGAAATCAATCGGCCGGCAGCGGCCAGCCGTCCAGCGCGTGGCCGGGATGTTCGCGCAGGAACCGCCGCCGGACTTCGACGTACCGGGTCGGCGTGAGCCCGGTGAACGCCCGGAACTCGTGGCCGAAGTGGGCCTGGTCGAAGTAGCCTGCGCCACCGGCGAGGTCGCCCCAGTCGATCGGTCCGGCGGGGTTGATCGCGAACACGGTGGCGGTGAAGCGGTAGGCGCGGGCCAGCCGCTTCGGCGTGACGCCGATGAGCTCCTTGAACCGCTGTGCCAGATGGGTGCTGCTGACACCGGCTGCCACGCTCAGGTCGCCGATCGCCACCGCCCCGCCGGCCGCCGCGATGACGTTGCTCGTATGGCGGACCAGCCCCAGGCCGGCGGTCTCGTACAGCCGTCGCGTCAGCTCCTCCTCGAGCAGCGTCAGCATCTCGTACGGTCCGTCCGCCGTGGCCAGCCGGTCTCGCAGCTCAGCGATGGCGGGCCGGCCCCAGACCTGCTCTATCGTCACCGGCCGGTCACACAGCTCGGCCGCGGGCATCGGCAGGAACGGCGCCAGCCCCCACGCCTTGAAGTGCACGCCGACGGACCGGGTCCGGAGTGGGTAGCCGAACTCATACGCGCGAGTGGGCATGGTGACCACGCAGCCGTCGACGTACTCGGCCGTCTCGATGTCGGTGCCGCCGCGGATGCGGAACGGCGCCCCGAGATTGACGATGAGCAACGCCGCCGGCGCCGGCGGCAGCATCAGGCGGGCGTACGGCGGCGCACCCTCCAGGTAGTAGAGGTCGTCGATCAGCCCGTCCAACGGCGGCCGCGGCACTCGTGACACGTACTCCACGTGTCACAGCATCGCCGATGCACGGGCGTCGCCGCCAGGCCGGGCGAAATGGGGCATCATGGCGCGATGAGCGTGCGCTACGACGATGTGATCGGTGCACTCCGGGCGGCCTACGACGCAGGCGCGGAGCGGCGTGAGGCCAGCGGCAAGAGCCCGTGGAAGCTGGCGGAGCGCGAGGCGTTCCTGGGCCGGCTCAAGGAGCACGGGCTCGGGCGGCTGCTGGAGATCGGCGCCGGCACCGGCCAGGACAGCCTCTACTTCCATGAGAACGGCCTGGAGGTCGTGGCCGTCGATCTGTCGCCCGCCATGGTGGCCCACTGCCGCGAGAAGGGCCTCGACGCCCAGGTCATGGATTTTCTGGGGCTCGACTTCCCGCCCGGGTCCTTCGACGCGGTGTATGCGCTCAATTGCCTGCTGCACGTGCCCAACGGCGATTTCCCGGCGGTCCTGAACACGATCCACACGTTGCTGCGGCCCGGCGGGCTGTTCTTCGTCGGGGTGTACGGCGGGGGCCCTCTGCAGGAGGAGGGATTCTTCGAGGAGGACGACCACGACCCTCCCCGGTTCTTCTCCTTCCGCAGTGACGAGCAGCTCCGGGAATTCGCTGACGCGGCGGCCTTCGACATCGTGGACTTCCACGTCGTGGGAGCCGGTGAAAGCCGCTTCCAGTCGCTGACGTTGCGGCGGGGGCGTTAGGCGGACGGGTTCGTCAGCGGGGCCAGCCGGGCGTCGAGCTGCGCCTGTTGTGCCGGGGTGAACGCCTTTCTCGGCAGGAAACCGGTGGCCTGCTTGTTGGCGAAGAACAGCCAGAACTCCGGCGTGACGACGACACGTGAGAACAATGACCAGCGCGCCTGCGTGGTGAGTTTCTCGGAGCGGCTCTCGTACCCCTCGTCGGTCACGTGGAGCGTGGTGGGGACGCAGATGAAGGGCACCTGCTTCCTGGCCGCCCGGCGCAGCGACCAGGGGATCACGAACGGGACGACGATCGCCGCGACCAGCATGCCCAGGCCGATGCCGATATTCCCGAGCAGGAGGAAGACGGCGCCGAACACCACCAGAAAGGCGGGGAACAACCAGATGAGGGCCTTGAGCTGGTGTTTCAAGGCCTGCTCCAGCGCCCGCACCACCTCGCCGGGAGAGGGCTCGTACTCAACGGTGAAATCCACGTGCGGATCCTGCTGGAGATCGTGCGCCCGGCGCAACCCGAGGGTGGTTCTTGATGGTCGTCCGGACGGGCGTTAGCGTCGTTCCTCGACTTCGATCTCCCAGCACTGTCAAAGGGGTTGGTCATGTCCGTGATCGGGAATCTGCGCAGGGCCGTGGCGGTGGCGTTAGCCGTCGTCCTGGCCATGACCGCCGTGGCCGCGCAGGCCGGGGCCGGCACGGCGAGCAAGCCGAAACGGCCGAACATCGTCTTCGTCCTCGTCGACGACCTGTCGGCCGACTTGCTCCAGTACATGGACGCCGTGCGCGGCCTGGCGAAGAACGGCACGACGTTCAGCAACTACTACGTCTCCAACTCGCTCTGCTGCCCGTCCAGGGCCTCCATGTTCACCGGGCAGTTCCCGCACAACACGGGCGTGGCCACGAACAAGGGCAGCGACGGCGGCGGTTATCAGGCGTTCGCGAAACACGAGAGCCGGACGTACGCCGTCGCCCTGGACCGGGCCGGCTATCGCACGGGTTACCTGGGCAAGTACATCAACGAATATCCGGTGCCGGCCGGTTACCACGTGCCGGTCGGGTGGGACGAATGGCACGTGGCGGCCGGGGGCGGATACAGCGAGTTCACGTATCAGCTCACCCGGTACATCAAGGAGGAGACGGCGCAGGAGAAGCCGCTCGACCCCTCCGGCGGCAGATACTTGACGGACGAGCTCGGGCAGCGGGCCGTGGACTTCATCGAGAGGTCACGGCGGTACGCGCCGGGGGAGCCGTTCTTCCTGCAGGTCTCGCCGTTCTCGCCGCACTCCAGGATCGGCGCCCAGGCCGGTGACAAGGAGCCGCGCTTCCCGCCGGCGCGGCGGGACCGGCCGAAGAACCAGTTCCCCGCCGGGGAGTTCCCGCACGGCGACTGCGGCGGGCCCGACTGCGCGAGCATCGACGTGGCGGCGCTGCCGGCGTTCGACGAGGACACCGCCGACAAGCCCTCCTGGGTACGGCGGGAGCCGATCGGGCCCAACGTCGTCAAGGAGCTGCGCAAGGACTTCCGCGACCGCATCCGCATGGTGCAGTCGGTGGACGACATGGTGGAGCGGGTGCTCGCGGCGCTGAGCCCCGAGGAGCTGCGCACCACGTACGTGGTGTTCACCAGCGACAACGGGTTCCACCTCGGGCAGCACCGGCTGCTGCGTGGCAAGTCCACCGCCTACGACCACGATGTACGGGTGCCGCTGCTGGTCAAGCGGCCGGAGGCGGGCCGGCACGGCGAGCTGGCCGTGGACGCCATCGCGCAGAACGTGGATCTCTTCGCGACCTTCCTCGACATGGCGGGCGTCCGGAGCGAGCCGCGTGACGGGCGCAGCCTGCTGCCGCTCATCCAGGGGCACAAGGTGAGGGACTGGCGGGAGGCGGCGCTGATCGAGCACGTCAGGCCGGATCCGGACGCCCCCGGCGAGCCGGACCCGGACGCCGACGAGCTGCGGGCGCCCGCGAACCCGGGGCCGCCCAGCTACGCCGCCGTGCGTACGGCCGGCGAGCTGTACGTCGAGTACGAGGGTGATCCGCGGCCCGAGTACTACGACACCGTGACCGACCCGCACCAGGAGTCCAACGACCCCGGCAACGCCAGGACGGCCGAGCTGGCCGCCGTGCTCGACCGGCTGGCCGGATGCGGTGAACCCGGCGCGCTCGACTGCTGGACCGCCGCGCAGCTGCGCTGAGCGAGGCCGCGCAACTGCGCTGGGCGAGGCCGCTCAGCGCAGCGCCGGAGTCCAGGACGCGAAGTGCCGCTCAGCGCAGCGCCGGAGGCCGGGCCGTCAAGCGCGGCTCAGCGCCGCAGGAGGTCTCTGACCTCGGCCAGCAGGTCCACCTGGGCCCGCCAGTCACCCCCCGAGACCCCGATCACCGCGTGGCCCGCCCCGGCCGCGCGGTACTCGGCCAGCCTCTCGGCGACCTGCTTCGGCTCCCCGGTGAGCGGGATCCCGGCGACCTCCTCCAGCGGGCGCCCGTACCCGCCGCTGATGCCGGCCGCGATCTCCGCCTGCGCGGCCGGCCCGCCGCCCACGTGGGCGGCCCCGCCGACGGCGATGACGGGCGCGGGCCGCCCGTGCCCGGCCGCCAGCTCGGCCAGCCTGACCCGGCCGCGGGCGACCTCCTGAGGCGGGATCAGGGACGGGAACCAGCCGTCGCCGAGCCGCGCGGCCCGCCGGATCGCCGCGTCAGAGGCGTTGCCGACCCACACCGGCGGCATCTCGACGGCGGGAGCCAGCCGGACGGGCTGCCGCGCGTCCGGGTCGACGGCCTCCGGCAGGATCACAGGCTCGCCCGCCAGCAGCCGCGGAAGCAACTCCAAGGCGATGTCCGTACGCCGCCCACGCTCCCCGTACGGCACCCCGGCCGCCGCCCACTGCGCGGGCCCGCCACCGGACCCCACCCCCAGCACGAGCCGCTCACCCGACACGTACCGCAGGGTCGCGACCTGCTTGGCCGCCCACGCCAGGGGCCGGATGGCGGGGATGAACACGCTGGTGCCGATCCTGACCCGCGTGGTGGCCGCGGCGGCGGTGGCCAGGGCGATCGGCGCGTCCAGCACCGGCCCGCCGACCGCCAGGTGATCGCCGTGCCAGACCCCGTCGAGCCCGGCCCGCTCGGCATGCCTGGCGGCCTCGGCCAGGGTGAGGCCGTCCCGATGCTGTACGGCGATCCCGGGCAGGATGACGCCGATCTCGAAGCTCTCCATGAGTTCAACGGTGCAACCTCCAGCAAGGTTGATGTCAAGGCGGAAAACCCGTGGCGAACGAGACGGGTCACGGGCCATGATCACCGCGTGACCGTGACCACCGTGGAGTCGCGACCCCTGCGAGCGGACGGCGGTTCGCGGGCCGCGAGGAGCCGGCCGCCCTGGTGCGCGAGGTCTTCGGCGGTGATCGCCGCCTCGCCCCCGTCGAGCGGCTGACCGGCGGCTCCAAGAAGGGGCGTCTACCGCCTCTCCTTCCAGGACGCCGGCCCGACGGCCATGCTCCATGTCTGGTCCGGTGACGAGGACTACTGGGACTCCGTCCGCGTGGAGAGCCCCGAGCCGTTCGCGCACGGCTCGGGGCTGGCGCTCTTCGAGGCGGCGCACGCCCGGCTGAGCTCCGTGGGCGTGCGCGTCCCCGGCCTCTACTTCGCCGACGGCGGCCGCGGGCTCTACCCGGCCGACGTGGCCGTGATCGAGGACGTGCGCGGCGGAACGCTGGAGGCCCGGCTGGGCGGCGCGGAGCCGATCGGCAGGGCCGCCGCCGAGCTGGAGGAGAGGCTGCGGGAGGCCTCATATCGGGCGGGCGGTCATCGTAGGGTGAGAACCGGCCGCCAGCCCTTGCGCCGTCGGCCATTTTGGTCAACTCTTAGGAAGGTTTCCTAACAGTTGAGGGAGGGCCGGTGCGCGGAGGACGTGTCTTGGCGGGCCTGAGCCTCCTGGTGGCCGCCGCCTGCGGCCAGGCGGCGAAGGACGAGCCCCCGGTCAACGCCGAGGACGTGATGTTCGTGCAGATGATGGTGCAACATCATCGGCAGGGGATCGAGATCGCCAAGGTCGGCGCGTCCCGCGCCAAGGACCCCGAGCTCAGGACGCTGACCGCGGCCATCGAGAGCACCCAGCAGACCGAGGTCGAGATGATGCTGCGCTGGCTGCACTCCTGGGACCAGCCGATCACGCCCGCCACGAGCGCCCACGACCACCACGGCGGCATGCCGGAGACGGACGTCAAGCAGATCCAGGCGCTGCGCAGGTCCGGCAACTTCGAGTACGACCTGTGCAACCTGCTCATCGCCCACCAGGACGACGCCGTCCAGATGGCCGCCGCGGAGGTGGCGGGCGGCGCGAACCCGGCGGTCCAGCAGTGGGCGGCCCAGGTGCAGAGCTCCCGCAAGGGTCAGATCGACCTGATGATGGAGCTCATCAAGAAGTAGAAGACGCCTCGAAAGACTCATGGACGCCGTGCCCATTAAGTGATTAGATCACTTGATATGTCCGAGGTAGCGCGGCCCACGCTTTCCGACGCTCTGACCGAGCGCATGCTGGAGCTCATCCGTACGGGAGGGCACCGGCCGGGCGACAGGCTGCCCTCGACCAGGGAGCTCTCCCAGCGTTTCGCGGTCACCACCCCGACCCTGCGCGAGGCGCTACGCAGGCTGGAGGCCACCGGGGCCATCGAGCTGCGGCACGGCTCCGGCATCTACGTCGGCGCCGCCATCGAGCGGCTGGTCCTGCCCAACCCCAACATGCGCGAGGTCCGCACCGCGCAGCTCCTGGAGCTGCTCGACGCGCGGATCCTCATCGAGCCGCCGCTGGCCGCCCTGGCCGCCGAGCAGGCGGGCGACGAGGAGCTGGCGGCGCTCAGGCAGGCGCTGGACGAGGCGAGCAGGCACCTGCGCGGCGAGGACGCCGAGCTGCACGACGCGAACATGACCTTCCACCGGGCCACCGCCCGGATGGCGGGCAACAGCGTGCTGCACGAGGTCGTCGACTCGCTGCTCACGGTCCACGGGCCGGAGCAGCGCGAGATCCTGCAGATCTTCGACGACCGTCGCCGCGACCACGAGGAGCACCTGGCCATCCTGGAGGCCATCGAGGCGCGTGACGCGGCGCAGGCCGAGCAGCGCATGCGGGCCCACCTGGTGGACGTCAAAACGGTGATCGAGCACCGGATGCAACCCCCCCGATGAGAACCAAGGAGGCCGGCCCATGTACCGGTCACGTGTGGCCACGCTCGGCGTGGCGGCGCTCGTCCTGGCCGCCTGCGGCGGCAACGGCGCCGAGGCGCCGCAGAAGAAGACCGAGCTGACCCTCTACAACGACAAGGGCGCCTGGACGAAGTACTTCGACGAGATGGGCGCCCTGTCCAAGCAGAGCATCGGCCTGGGCATGAAGCCGACGGGATACACGGACTCGGCGCAGTACCAGGCCTTCATCAAGGCGTCCTTCCGCACGAACGTCAAGCCCGACCTGTTCACCTGGCAGACCGGGGGGATGCTGGAGGAGATCGTCAAGCAGAAGCAGGTGGCCGACACCACGGCCGTCTGGCAGGAGGCGATCAAGGCGGGCGACCTGTCGCAGGACCTCGCCCCGTACTACACGATCGGCGGCAAGCAGTACTGCGTGCCGATGAACGTCGCCTACTGGGGCATGTTCTACAACAAGAAGATCTTCGACCAGTACGACCTGAAGCCGCCCCAGACCTGGGACGACCTGGTGAAAACCGCCGAAACGCTCAAGAAGAACGGCGTCAAGGCGTTCTACCACACCAGCGTGCTGTTCTCCTTCGTCTGGTTCGAGCAGCTCATGGCAGGCACCGACCCCGACCTGTACGACCGCCTGTCCACCGGCAAGGCCAAGTACACCGACCCCGGCGTGGTCCAGGTGATGGAGCGCTGGAAGCAGCTCATCGACGCCGGCTACTTCATCAACCCGGGCGACAAGACCGACCCCGGCGACGTGCTGAAGACCGGCAAGGCGGCGATGGTGTCGTTCGGCACCTGGTTCAACACCAGCATGACCACGCGCAGCATGAAGGCCGGCACCGACTACGACTTCTTCGTCATCCCGAACGTCGATCCGGCGCTGCCCAAGACGTCGATGATCTTCGAGAGCGGGCCGCTGTGCTCGCTCACCAAGGCGGCCGACCCCGACGCCGGCATGAGGTACCTCAAGTGGTGGACCACCTCCGAGGCGCAGGACAAGTGGGCCAAGAGCCGGGGCGACGTCAGCGCCAACCCGAAGGTGACGATCGACGACAAGGTGCTCGGCGCGGTCACCAAGGACGCGGGCAGCGGTAAGTACCGGCTGGTCAACCGCTACTTCGAGGCCACGCCGCCGCCGATCCTGACGGCCGCGCTCGACGGGTTCAGCAAGTTCGTGACCGAGCCCGGCACGTACCAGGAGGTCCTGCAGACCATCCAGAAGGCGGCGGACGAGTACTGGAGCACTCATCAGTGAGCCGCGCGCCGATGCTCGGGCGGTTCAGGTACGGCTACGTGGCGCCGGCGGCGCTGCTGGTCGCGGTGCTGCTGTACGCGCCGTTCGTGTGGACCGCGTACCTGAGCCTGACCCGCTACGACGGCCTGGAGTCGCCGGTCTGGGTGGGTCTGGGCAACTTCGCCAAGCTGTTCGACGACGCGGCCCTGCTCACCTCGACCCGTAACACCCTGATCTGGGTGATCGGCACCATGGTGCTGCCTGTCGGGCTCGGGCTGCTGGTCGCGGTGCTGTCGTACGACCTCAAGGGCGGCGCGTGGTACCGGGTGCCGTTCATGCTGCCGTACGCGCTGAGCGGCGCCGGGCTGGCCATGGTGTGGAGCCCGGTCCTGTCGCACGGAGGCATCGCGAACCTGCTGCTCGGCGTGGACACCGCGTTCCTCCAGGAGGCGCCGGCGAACACGTTCGCGATGCTCGCGGTCTGGACGTGGCAGCAGCTCGGCGTGAACACGCTGCTGTTCGTGGTGGGGCTGCAGTCCATCCCCAGGGAGCCGATCGAGGCCGCGCGGCTGGACGGGGCGTCGGGCTGGCGGCTGTTCCGGCACGTGATCTGGCCGCTCATGCGGCCGCTGACGGCGGTCGTGGTGGGGCTGGCGCTGGTGGCCGGGCTGAAGACGTTCGACATCGTCTGGGTGCTGACCCAGGGCGGGCCGGGGCGCAACTCCGAGACGCTGGCGGTGACCATGTACAAGGAGACGTTCGTGGCCAGCGACTACGGTTACGGCTCGGCCGTCGCGGTGATGCTGACCGTCGTGACGGGGCTGGCGTCGTACCTGTATCTGCGCAGGCAGGTGACGGCCACATGATCAGGCGGGCCGTGCTCGTCCTGCTCGGGCTGGTCTGGCTCGGGCCGACGTACCTGCTGCTGGTCAACGCCTCGCGGCCGGCGGACTCCTACGATCCGGCGGCGGCGTGGGTGCCCTCGGGCGACTTCGCGCTGCTGGAGAACTTCGCGCGGGCCGTGGACGGCGCGAACCTCGGCGGCAGCCTGGCCAGCACCGCGTTCTACAGCGTCGTCTCGCCGCTGCTCGGCGTGCTGATCGGGGCGCTGGCCGGGTACGTGATCGTGGTGCTGCGGCTGCGGTACGGGTTCTGGTGGTTCCTGCTGATCTTCGGCGGCACCGTCTTCCCCTCGCAGATGTTGCTCGTGCCGCTCTTCGTCGGCTACAGCGACGCCGGTCTGTACGACAGCCGCCTCGGCCTGATCCTCATCTACACGGCGATCAACGTGCCGCTGGCCGCGTTCGTGCTGCGCAACTTCTACTCGGGCATCGCCTTCTCGATCTTCGAGGCGGCGCGCATGGACGGCGCCTCGACCTTCCGCGTCTTCTGGCGCATTTATCTGCCGATGTCGCTGCCCGCGCTGACGGCGGTGTTCATCCTGGAGTTCACCTTCATCTGGAACGACCTCGTCTTCGGCCTCACCCTCACCCAGTCCGAGGAGGTGCGGCCGGTGATGACGGCCATCGCGGGCCTCATGACCGACGTGTACGCCGGCACCCCGGTCCCCGTCGGCCTGGCGGCGGGGCTGGTGGTCTCGCTGCCGACGGTCGTGCTGTTCCTCGCCACCCAGCGCCTGTTCGCCAGGGGCCTTTCTCTAGGGAGTGTTCAATGACCAGCCGGTTGCTCCAGCGCAGCCTGGGAAGCCCCGACTACGACGGGATCAGGCAGGCGCTGCGCGACGACACCTCGACGCCCGTGATCAGCGTGCGCGGGCTGGAGGTGCGGGTCGCGGTGCTGCCGCTGTTCACCCACGACGGCCGCCAGGCGGTCAGGGTCTCCAGCACCGAGCCGCTGACGCACGTGCTGGTCGGCGTGGACAGCGCGTCGGGCAGCGACGTGACGCTGCTGGTGCCCGAGGTGGACGAGCCGCGCGTGCTGACCCTGGAGTGCCGCGACGACGCCGGGGTGGTCGGCAGCGCGCGGATCACGGTGACGCCGCAGCGCAAGTGGCACGTGTTCGTGGTGCACCACTCGCATCTCGACATCGGCTACACCGATCCGCAGGGCACGGTGCTGCGCCACCACCTCGACTACCTGGACGCGGCGCTGCGGCTGGCGGAGGAGACCGCGTCCTGGCCGGACGACGCGAAGTTCCGGTGGACGGTCGAGTCGTCGATGCCGGCGCTCAGGTGGCTCGGCCACCGGCCGAAGGAGATGGTCGACTCGTTCGCCGCGCTGGCCAGGGCGGGCTCGATCGAGGTGACCGCGCTGCCGTTCCAGCTCCACACCGAGGCGTGCTCGACGGAGGAGCTGCACCGGCAGCTCCGCTTCACCTCGCGGCTCGAACAGCGCTACGGCTTCGCCACCCGGTCGGCCATGCACACCGACGTGCCGGGGGCCGTGGTCGGGCTGGTGGACGCGCTCAGCGCGGCGGGCGTGCGGTATCTCGCGGCGGCGCACAACTGGGCCGGCCGGTCGGTGCCCTACCTGCACGGCGGCGACAAGCTGACCAGGCCGTTCCGGTGGCGGGCGCCGAGCGGGAACGAGATCCTCGTGTGGTTCACCGACACGCCGCACGGGATGGCGTACATGGAGGGCAACACGGTCGGGCTCACCGACTGCTACGAGCTGGCCGACGACCTGCTGCCGCGCTACCTGTCCGCGCTGGCGACGCGGGGGTACCCGTACGGTCCCGGCACGTTCGGGTGGCAGGGGCCCGACGCGCCGAAGGAGCCGTACGAGCTGGACGTGCTGCACCTGCGCGTGCAGGGGGCGCACGCCGACAACGCGGGCCCGTCGATCGTGCCCGCGACGATCGCCCGCCGGTGGAACGAGCAGTGGGCCTACCCGCGCCTGCGCTCGGCCGTGAACAGCGACTTCTTCGAGCACGTCGAGGAGCGTTACCACGACCGGCTGGCCGTGCACGAGGGCGACTGGACCGACTGGTGGGCCGACGGGCTCGGCTCCGGCGCGCGCCCGCTCGGCTACGTCCGACGGGCACAGTCGGCGCTGCGCGTGGCGGAGACGTTGCACACGATCGCCGGGGTGGACGCCACCGAGCAGGTGGACGCCGCCTACGACAAGGTCGCGCTGTTCAACGAGCACACCTGGGGAGCGGCCAACCCGTGGGAGGACGCCGAGGAGGCGGGCGACTCCGGCGGCCTGCAGTGGACGCGCAAGTCGTCCGGCGCGTACGACGCCCAGGACGACGCCGCCGACCTGCTGCACGCCGGGATCCGCAGGTTCGCCGCGGCCCTGTCGGAGTCGGGCGTCGAGGGCGGCGCGCTGGCCTCGTTCGCCGTCTTCAACCCCGCGACCCGGGCGCGCACCGACGTCGTGCGGACCTTCCTGCCCCGCGACGTGGTCGGCGTGGAGGTGCCGATCGCGCTGGTGGACGCGAGGACCGGGCAGAGGCTGCCGCACCACGAGGAGTTCGTGGACCCCGACGACTGGCCGACCCGGCCGATCGGCCGGCACATCCACGCCGTCGTGCCGGACATCTCCGGATTCGGCTATGTGCGGGTGGACGTCGTCCCGGGGGAGAGCCAGGCGCCGGAGCCGGTCGAGCTCGACCTGGGCGGAGTGATCGAGAACGAGTTCTACCGGGTCGCGTACGACGTGCGCGAAGGCTACGTCTCCTCGATCTTCGACAAGCGGGCGGGCCGGGAGCTGGTCAACGGCGACGCGGCGGCCGGCTTCGGCCAGTACGTCTACGACCGGTACGCCACCGCCCCCCACTTCAACCACCTGTCGGGGCACGTGGGCGCGCACGACCGCACCCTGCTCGGCGACCGCGCCATCGGCACCCACGCCACGATCAAGGAGGCCAGGCGCACGGCCGTCGGCGAGAAGCTGGTCGTGGAGCTGCGCGGCAAGGGCGTCGACTGGATCCGCGCCACGATCGAGCTGCACTACGGCGTGCCCCGCCTCGACCTGACCTACCAGCTCGCCAAGCAGGGCACGCCCGCCAAGGAGGCCGTCTTCCTGGCCTTCCCGTTCGCCGCGGGCCCGGCCACGGCCTGGGAGCTGACCGGCGGCGTCGGCGGCCCCGGCGTGCCCAGGGTGCCGGGCTCGGCCGAGTACATGTTGCCGATCAGGCACTGGATCGCCTTCGAGGACCCGGAGCTGACCGTCGCCTGGGCCACGCTGGAGGCGCCGCTGGTGCAGCTCGGCACCATCCACATGCCGTACGCGCCGTTCCCGCCCACGCTCGACCAGGAGGACGGCACCGTCTACTCCTGGGCGCTCAACAACATCTGGGACACCAACTTCCCCGCGCAGCAGCAGGGCGAGACCACCTTCCGGTACGCGGTGGCCTCGGAGGGCGGGGCCCAGGGGCGCAGGCTGGGCGCCGCGGTGGCCTCGGGGCTGACCGAGCCGTTCGTCGGCGCGCTGATCACCGACAGCCCCGCGAGCCAGGAGACCTACGTCTCGGTCGACCATCCTGACGTCCTGGTCACGTCCCTGGGCTGGGACGGCGTGCGGCTGCAGTCGCTGGCCGCCGAGCCGGTCGAGGTCAGGGTGTCGCGGCCGGGACACCGGACAGCCGAGGTGACGCTGCCCGCCTGCGGGGTGGCCGTGGTCAGGGGGACGCGCCAGTGAAGATCGTCGACATCCGGGCCACCACGGTCGCGGTCCCGCTGGAGGCGCCGCTGCGGCACAGCAACGGCGCCCACTGGGGCCGGTTCGTCCGCACCCTCGTCGAGGTCGAGGCCGACAACGGGCTGGTCGGCCTGGGGGAGATGGGCGGCGGGGGCGAGAGCGCGGAGTCGGCCTTCCGCGCGCTCAAGCCGTACCTGGAGGGCCACGACCCGTTCCAGCTCGAGGCGCTGCGCTTCAAGATCGCGAACCCGACGGCCTCGCTCTACAACAACCGCACGCAGCTCCTGGCCGCCATCGAGTTCGCCTGCCTCGACCTCGTCGGGCAGCACCTCGGGGTGCCCGTCTGCGACCTGCTCGGCGGGCGGCTGCGGGACACGGTGCCGTTCGCCTCGTACCTGTTCTTCCGGTACGCCGCCGACGGCCACGGCGAGATCCGCACCCCCGAGCAGCTCGTCGAGCACACCAGGAGGCTCAAGCGGGAGCACGGGTTCACCGTGCACAAGCTCAAGGGCGGGGTCTTCCCGCCGGACTACGAGCTGGAGTGCTACCGGGCGCTGGCCGAGGCGTTCCCCGGCGACCGGCTCAGGTACGACCCGAACGCCGTGCTGTCGGTGGCCGAGGGGCTGCGCTTCGGCCGCGCGATCGAGCACCTGAACAACGACTACCTGGAGGACCCGGTCTGGGGCCTCGAAGGGCTGCGGGCCGTGCGCGAGCAGGTCAGGGTGCCGCTGGCGACCAACACGGTCGTGGTCAACTTCGAGCAGCTCGCCTCGAACGTGCTGCGCAGGGGCGCCGACGTGGTGCTGCTGGACACGACGTTCTGGGGCGGGATCAGGCCGTGCGTGAAGGCGGCGGGGGTGTGCGAGACGTTCCAGGTCGGGGTGGCCGTGCACTCGTCGGGCGAGCTGGGCGTCCAGCTCGCGACCATGCTGCACCTGGGCGCGGTGCTGCCGAACCTGACCTACGCCGCCGACGCGCACTACCACCAGCTCAGGGACGACGTGATCGAGGGCGGCAGGATGGCGTACTCGGAGGGCGCCATCGCCGTGCCGGAGGGCCCGGGGCTGGGGGTCCGGCTCGACCCCGAGCGGGTCGCCCGCTACGCCGAGTTCTACCGGGAGACGGGAGGCTATCCCTACGATCGTGACCCCGGACGGCCCGGCTGGTACGCCACGGTCCCCAACGAGCGCTTCGCGGATCCGGATATGTCTGGCTAAACCAGGCCATAATTGCTCTCCATGTCTGAAGAGTCGAAGCCGGCCGCCCCTGCCGACAACCTGGTCACCACCTCCCACACCTTGCCGTCCGGGCAGTCGTACACCGCGACCACCGGCACCGTCGTGCTGCGCGAAGAGGTGACCACGGACGGCAGGTTCGAGGGGTTGCGCCCGAAGGCCGAGGTGTTCGTCACCGCGTACACGATGGACGGGGCCGACCCGTTGACCAGGCCCATCACGTTCGCGTTCAACGGCGGGCCCGGGTCGTCCAGCGTGTGGCTGCACCTGGGGGTGCTCGGTCCGCGCCGGGTGGTGATGGGTGACGCGGGGGCGCTGCTGCCGCCGCCGTACGGGCTGGTGGACAACGAGGAGAGCCTGCTGCGGGTGAGCGACCTGGTCTTCATCGACCCGATCTCCACCGGCTACTCGCGGGTGGCGGAGGGGGAGAAGGCGGAGCCGTACCACGGCTTCTCCGGCGACCTGGAGTCCATCGGCGAGGTGATCAGACTGTGGACCAGCAGGAACGGGCGGTGGATGTCGCCGAAGTTCCTGGCGGGCGAGTCGTACGGGACGGTCAGGGCGTCCGGGCTGGCCGAGCACCTGCAGTCGCGCTACGGCATGTACCTCAACGGGGTGATGCTCATCTCCTCGGTGCTCGACTACATCACCGGCGAGTTCAACGAGGGCAACGACCTGGCCTACGCCCTGTACCTGCCGACGTACGCGGCCATCGCGCACCACCACGGGCTGCACGGCGACCGGCCGCTGGCCGACGTGCTGCGCGAGGCCGAGGCGTACGCCGACCGCGACTACCTGTGGGCGCTGGTCCGCGGCAACCGGCTCCCGGCACAGGAGCGCGCGGCCGCGGTCGCGAAGGTCGCGGCGCTGACCGGGCTCAGCGAGGACTACGTGGACCGGGTGAACCTGCGCATCGAGCACATCCGCTTCTTCACCGAGGTGCTGCGCCCGCGCCGCCAGGTCGTCGGCCGCCTCGACGGCCGCTTCACCGGCTGGGACCCCGACGCCGGCCGCGAGCGCTTCACCGCCGACCCCAGCATGGACGCCATCATGGGGCCCTACAGCGCGGCGCTCAACCACTACCTGCGCGCCGAGCTGGGTTACGCCAACGACCTGCCGTACGAGATCCTCACCTCGCGCGTGTGGCCGTGGTCGTACAAGGAGTTCGAGGGCGCGCACGTGCAGGTGGCCTCCCGCCTGTCGGCCGCCATGCGCGCCAACCCGCACCTTCGGGTGCACGTGGCCTGCGGCTACCACGACGGCGCGACCCCGTACTTCGCGGCCGAGCACACCTTCGCCCATCTGGCCGTGCCGGCCGAACTGGCCGGCAACGTCGAGTTCAGGTACTACGAGGCGGGCCACATGATGTACGTGCACGAGCCCAGCAGGCTCCGGCAGTCAGCCGACCTTGCGGCCTTCGTGCTCGGCGAGCAGGCGTGAGGCCCGCTCGAAGCGCTGCCTGAGGTTGACGCGCAGGGCGGTGAAACGCTCGGGGTTGTCGCGGACGACGGCCCGCTGGAGCTCGGCGTCCGCCGCGTACCAGGCGGCGACCAGGCCGGACGACCACTTGCACGCGGTGTCGGCGGTCGCGACCTGCTTCTCCTCCTCGCTCACGGCCGGCTCGTCGAGGTCCCAGCGGCTGTCGGCGATGGCCGCCTCGGGCGCCGGGTACGTGTGCCCGGCCTTGCCCATGCACGCCGACCAGCGCTTGACCGCGGCGGTGACCGACGGGTGCTTGGCGGCCTGCTCCAGCGTGAGCGAGTCCTGCAGGGCCAGCCACGGCCAGTCCGCCTTGCGCACCCCCCTGTCCAGGTTGAGCGTGGCGCGGTCGAGGCAGCCGCGGTCGGCGGCGGTGCCGTACAGGCGGTGGCGGGTGCGTTTGGGCAGCTTGCCCGCCCAGGTGCCGGTGGTGTCGGGAGAGGGCGGCCTGGCCAGGTGGTAGCCGCTGCGCCTGGCCGCCTCGGGGTCGGTGACGCCGTAGCGGCGGGAGTTGCCGGGGTCCACCGCGGCCAGCATGGACGGGTCCTCGGCGGGAGGGGAGATGGCGATGCCCTGGCGGCGCATGCATCGCACGACGAGACGGTTGTGGGCGTTGCCCAGGACGGCCCGCTGCTGGGGAGTGGTCTTGTAGGCGTCGAACGGCAGCACCAGCTCCGAGACGGAGGTGACGCCCCGTACGGGCGCCGGTGGCGCGGGCTGGTCGGCCCCGCAGGCCGCGGCGGTCGTCATCAGCAGCAGTGTGCTCGCGATAAGTCCGCGGCAGCCGGTTTCCGGCGGCCAAGCCCGGAAACCGGCACTCCCCTTGATGCTCAGTGGCACCAGATGTCGATCGCGCTGGCGCGGTTGTTGCCGACGGCGTTGTTCGCCAGGAAACCGTCGTTCGAGTTGTGCGTGAACGTGCTGTGGGCGCCGGTGTAACCAGGGTGCTGCCAGAGAGTGGCGCTGCAGCCGACGCGGTTCCTGATCGAGCTGGTCTCGTTGTTCATGCTGTGCCAGGAATTGCTGAAGTCCCAGTTCAGCCAGTTGTTGTCGGCGAAGTTCGAGTCGTCCTTGGTGAAGTCGCGCCAGTGGTCGACCTGGCCGCGGTTGTAGTCGAACCCGGCGTACAGGCAGACACGACCTCCGTAGCAGGTCGAGCGGGGGCTCGCCGCCGCGGTGGCAGCGGGGGCGACCACGGCGAACATCGCGGCCGCGGCGACGAAGCCGGCGGCCTTCTTGAATAGCCTCACAGGTCTCTCCTCGATCGGTGAGTCATTTCGACCTCGTAACTTAGCGTGCAGAATCGAACACGAGTCGTTGTGACTCGCCGATCCCGTCAAGGCTTCGCGCCCGGGTGAGGGTCGCGTGCCCGGCCCGCCAGACCCACTCGTATCGTGCGGTGACCTGGGTGTTCGTCGCATTGACGCAACTGTTGCCACCTCGGGTGGGCCCATGGAGGAACCCGTGACCCAGCCGAGGGGCGGTTACGTCGAAATCGTCATTCGGGAAGGGCCGCGGGATTCTGCGCCAGCAGCCCGCCGTCCACGCGGTGCTCCGCTCCGGTGATGAACGAGGAACGCGGCCCCGCCAGGAACGCCACCAGCTCGGCCACCTCCTCCGGCCTGCCCACCCGGCCCAGCGGATGGGACCGGCCCCACTGCGCGACCTGCTCGTCCTGCGACAGCTCGCCCCGCCACAGGTCCGCCGCCCAGCGCAGCATCGGGGTGTCCACCGAGCCAGGGCAGACCGCGTTCACCCTGACGCCGTCGGCCGCGTGGTCGAGCGCCATGGCCCGCACCAGGCCGTTCAGCGCCGCCTTGCTCGTGCTGTAGGCCGCCACCCGCGCCTGCGAGGCGAACGCCTGCACCGACGAGACCACCACGATCGAGCCGCCGCCGCGCTCGCGCAGCCTGGGGACGGCGGCCTGGCAGGTGAGGTAGACGCCCTTGAGGTTGATGTCCATCACCTCGTCCCAGACGTCCTCGGGGGTGTCCTCGACGGTGCCGTAACGCTGCACGCCCGCGCAGGTGACCACGACGTCGAGGCCGCCGTACCGGGTGACGGCCAGGTCCACCAGGCCGCGCAGCTCGCCGGCCCTGCGCACGTCGGCGATCCTGCCCGTGACGCGCTCGCCGTCCTGCTCGGCCTCCTTGTCCACGCCGCAGAACACGACCGAGGCCCCGCCGGCGGCCAGCCGGTCCACCACCGCGCGTCCGATGCCCGTCGACCCGCCCGTGACCAGCGCCACCTTGCCGTCGAACTCCGTCATGCCAGCACCTCCGCGCGCAACCTCGCCACCTTCGTCTCGTGCGGGTCCAGGACGAGGGCCGTGCCGTTGGCCACGGCGGCGGCCAGCCCGTCGGTCGGCATGCCGGCGAACGGCTCCAGCCCGACCGTGTACGCCCGTCCCCACCACGGGTAGCCGGTGGACGCGCCGAGCTCGTGCCACATCCACAGGTAGGGCAGCACCGTCGCATCCCATTCCACCCGCATACCGATATCCCCAGAAATTTCGTACCAACCCTCCTCGCCGAAGCCGGTCAGGTAGACGATGTCGCTCGGCGCCCCCGGCTCCGGCACGACGCTCAGATCCGTCTCGCCGCCTCCGTGGGCGGGCACCACCGGCCACGCTCCGCCCGCTCCCACCCGGCGCTCCGGGGGATTGATCGCGCTCTCGTGCGGGATCACGGTGATCCCCTCCGGCAGCCTGATCCGGGCCCCGGGGCGCAGGAACGGCGGGCCGTACACGAGGTGCTGCCCCCACATGGCGTGCAGCCGCAGGCCTGACTCGTTCGTGGCCCGCCCCTCGATCTCCAGCGCCGCCGTGCCGGACCGCAGCCGGATGATCCTCTCCATCCGGTACGGCAACCGCCGCGTCCGCACGCTCAGCCGCACCGCGACCTCCTCGGGGGAGTCGGCCACGACCTCGCACTCCCACGGCAGCGCCGCCACCTCCCCGTGCTGCGCCAGCCGCGCGCCCCGGTACTCGCTCGGCGCGCCCCCGTTGGGGAAGACCTCCTGCCAGCCGCCCTCGTAGTGGTCGATGAACTGGGCGACGTCGTCGGCGGCGCCCTGGAGATGGTCGCGCGGGTCGCGCAGGCCCTGCGGCGCCAGCCAGACGAAGTCGGTGTCGGTGGGCTTGTGCAGCAGCTCCACCACGTCCCCGCCCTTGCCGGGCAGCACGGTCACCCGCAGCCGCTCGTTCTCCAGCGTCACCGCCCGCAGCCCGTCGATCGTGCCGTGCCGCAGCCGGGCCGCCCAGTTGCGCCTCATCCGAAGGTCACGTCCAGGAACCGGGGGCGGTAGATGGTGACGTCGCGGTAGTGGTCGGTGTTGACGAAGCTGTTGACGTTGTACGACACCACGAGCCCCGGGCCGTCGATGCCGGGGTGGGCGTGGGCGTTGTAGGTGAAGATGTTCCCGCTCGTCTCGGGCGTGGTGTGGACGTGCTGCTTGCCGCTGAACGGGCCGGCGGGGGAGCAGGAGGAGTAGGCCACGATGTTCGGGCTCAGCACCTCGGTCGTGTCATGGGTGATCAGCACGTAGCCGTCGCCGACCCGGCTGACGCTGTACTCGTTCGCCACCCCGCTCATCATCCGCGCGGAGTCGGCCTCGTCCGCCGACCAGGTGCCGTCGGCCTTGAGGTACTCCCACCGCCCCAGCAGGCTCTGCCCCTTGACCCTGGCGACGTGCATGTACTTGGGCGACCCGAGATCCTCGACCCCGTAGACGTAGGTGTAGCCCCCGTCCTTCAGGATCCCCGAGGCCCAGGCCACGCCGTGCCCGCTCGGCAGGTCGTGCACGCTGATCGGCCGTTCGAGCCGTCCCTGCGCGAACCTGGCCACCACGTTGCGATGCCAGCGCCAGTCCCACGCCCCCGTGCCGAAGCGCTCGTACTCCTGGTAGGTGACCTCGACCACCCCGCCGGCCAGCGTCGCGTCACCCGCCCAGTACCAGTGCTCGGCGTCGCGCGGCGGCATCACGGCCGTCGGCCTCCCGGCGGTGCCGTCGTGGATCGTGGACAGCCGCCCGTTGCGCTCGACGGCGAAGGAGTTGTTCAGGAAGACGGTCGTCCCGCCCTCCTCGACCACCGGCGGCCTGGACCCGTCGGGGTTGACCTGGCCGAGGAAGGTGTCGGAGAACACCCAGAGCTCCTTGCCGCTGGGAAGTCTCAGCGAGTAGGTGCCGTCGGCCCCCGTCCAGTCGTCCAGGCGGCTGTTGTCGTTGCCGTAGGCGGTGAACAGGCTGGTCAGCCGCGCGTTGGTGGTGGCGCCCCGCACGGTGGGCGCGCACGCCGAGGCGGCCGTCGCGGCCTGCTGCTCCTGCGCGGCGGGCACCGGCCTGGGCGGGGCCGCCCAGACGGGTTGCGGCACGGCCGTGAAGCCGACGAGGGCGATGGCGAGGGGCGCCAGGGCGGTGCGGAATCGCGTCATCACACGTCCTAGGGGAGGGGTTCCCTACAGTTCTAGTCATTAGATCACTTACTGTCCAGGGCCCCCGTGAACGCGTGGAAATCCGGGTGACCGCATGGCGGGTCGCCCGTTAACCTGCCGGGATGGGCCACGTTGAAGTAGGACATCTGACGTACGTGCTGCCCGACGGGCGGCCCCTGCTCGACGACGTGTCCTTCCGGATCGGCGAAGGCGTCAAGGCGGCGCTCGTCGGGCCCAACGGCGCGGGCAAGACCACGCTGATGCGCCTGGTCGCCGGCGACCTCCAGCCGGTCGAGGGCAGTGTGGCGAGCTCCGGCGGGCTGGGCGTGATGCGCCAGTTCATCGGCAGCGTGCGCGACGGCAGCAACGTGCGTGACCTGCTGCTCGGCGTGGCGCCGCCCGCCGTGCGGCAGGCGGCCGAGCGGCTCGACGCGGCCGAGCTGGCGATGATGGAGCGCGACGACGAGAAGACGCAGATGCGCTACGCGCAGGCCATCAGCGACTACACCGACGCCGGCGGTTACGACATCGAGGTGCTCTGGGACACCTGTACGGTGGCCGCCCTTGGCGTGCCCTTCGAAAGGGTGAAATATCGGGACGTGTCGACGCTGTCGGGCGGCGAGCAGAAGCGCCTGGTGTTGGAGGCGCTGCTGCGCGGCCCCGACCAGACCCTGCTGCTCGACGAGCCCGACAACTACCTCGACGTCCCCGGCAAGGAGTGGCTGGAGCAGCAGCTCAAGGAGACCCCCAAGACCGTGCTGCTGGTCAGCCACGACCGCCAGCTCCTGGCGAACGCCGCCGACCGCATCATCACCGTCGAGTCCGGCAACATCTGGATCCACGGCGGCGGCTTCGCCACGTACGCCGAGGCCCGCAAGGCCCGCAACGAGCGCCTCGACGAGCTGCGCAGGCGCTGGGACGAGGAGCACGCCAAGCTCAAGGCCCTGGTCAACATGCTGAAGAACAAGGCGCGCTACAACGACGGCATGGCCCCGGCCTACCACGCGGCCCAGACGCGGCTGCGCAAGTTCGAGGAGGCGGGGCCGCCCGAGGTGGCGCCGAGCGAGCAGAACATCAGGATGCGCCTGCGCGGCGGCCGCACCGGCAAGCGCGCGGTGATCTGCGAGGGGCTGGAGCTCACCGGCCTGATGCGCCCGTTCGACCTGGAGGTCTGGTACGGCGAGCGCGTCGCGGTCCTCGGCTCCAACGGCTCCGGCAAGTCCCACTTCCTGCGCCTGATGGCGGGGGAGCGGGTCGCCCACGAGGGCGGCGCCAGGCTGGGCGCCCGGGTCGTCCCCGGCCACTTCGCCCAGACCCACGCCCGCCCCGACCTGCTCGGCCGCACCCCGGTCGAGATCGTCATGACGGAGCACGCCAGGCTCAAGAACGAAGCCATGAAGATCCTGGCCCGCTACGAGCTGGCCGGGCTGATCGCCGAGCAGCGCTTCGACACGCTGTCCGGCGGGCAGCAGGCGCGCCTGCAGATCCTGCTGCTGGAGCTGTCGGGGGCCACGCTGCTGCTGCTCGACGAGCCGACCGACAACCTCGACCTGGCCAGCGCGGAGGCGCTGCAGGCGGGCCTGGAGGCGTTCGACGGCACGGTGCTGGCGGTCACCCACGACCGGTGGTTCGCCGCCGACTTCGACCGTTACCTGGTCTTCGGCTCCGACGGCAGGGTCTACGAGTCGCCGGAGCCGGTCTGGGACGAGTCGCGGGTGGTGCGCCCGCGTTAAAGGTTCGGTACGGCTGGAGCGTGTCCCGCCCCGGCGGGGCCCATGTTCGGGTTATCACGGCAAAGTGATGCCGCGCAGCCGTACCGTCAGCCTTCTTGTCGCACTGGGAGCGATCTCCTTGTCCTCGTGCGCGAGCGAGGAGAAGCCAGTCCAGCAGCTCAAGCCGCTCGCTCTCAAGGAGCAGGCCTCGAACATCGTCAAGTCCGCCGACGGGTACGCCGTCACGTGGGCGGGCGTGCTCAGCAACGCCAACCCGTGGCACTTCGGCGAGCACGTGGTGGCCACGATCGTCGGGCACGACGCCCGGGGCGCCGAGGTGGTCAGGATGGACCAGCCGCTCGACGCCGTGCCGCCGGGCGGGTCGCTGGCCTTCACCGGCCAGGCCAGCGCCACCCAGAAGCCGGCGAAGGTGACGATCCAGTACCGGCCCGCGCAGTGGCGGCAGGCGGCTCGGATCACTTCGGCGTTCCAGCGTTTCCCGACCACACGTGTCCAGACAATGCGCCAAAAAGATGGCACGTACCTTATTACGGGATATGTTGATAACCCTTATCAAATTCCGGCGAGCACCCTGGTCGTGAACGCGTTGTTGCGCGACAAGGCGGGCAAACTGCTCGGCGGCGGCAGCACGTTCGTGGACGAGGTGGAGGCCGGCAGCCCGCCGCGCTTCATCCTCACGGTGAGCGGCCTGCCGAAGGGCGCCGACGTGGCCGCCACCGAGATCGCCGCCAGGACCTGGGGATCCACCGGCCGGCCCTACGAGGAGCTGGCACTCAGCGGGGCCGTGCCCGTGCACACGGTCAAGCCGACGACCGAGCCGTTCGCGGTGGACCGCAGCACGCAGATCGTCTCCGAATATAAGCAGTGATTTCCGCAAAAATCGGGCCATCGATCCTGACCGCCCGCATTATCCGTACGAAATCCGGCTGCTTCGCCAGACAAGCCATGCCATCGGCGTGAACAGGTAGAACTACTAGTTACCGATCCATTACCTTCAGTCACATGAATGACCGCGTCCTGGTCGAAGCACTCCGCGCCCGTGATCCAGGAGCACTGTCCGCGCTCTATGACGCCCACGCGGAGAGCGTCTACCGCTACTGCTGGTCCCTGCTGCTGAGCGCCGAGAGCGCCCAGGTGGCGATGCGTGACACGCTGATCGCCGCCGAGGCGCACGCCGGCGCGCTCGCCGACCCCGACCGGCTGCGCCCCTGGCTGTACGCGCTGGCCAGGGTCGAGTGCCTGCGCCGCCGGGCCGCCGCGCCGCCGGGCGCCGCCGAAGGCCTGGCCGAGGCGCCGCCGCTGGACGATCCGGCCGACGCCGACCTGCGCGTCCTGGCCTGGAACGCCGTCCAGAGCCTGCCCGTGGCCGAGCGCGAGGTCCTGGAGCTGGTCCACCGGCACGCGCTGCCCGCCGCCGACCTGACCCAGGTCGTCGGCCTCCCGCCGCGCCAGCTGGAGCTCCTGCTGGAGGAGGCCGGCGAGCTCCTGAGCGACGCGATCACGGCCGAGATCCTGGCCAGGAAGGGCCCGTACGACTGCCCGCGCCGCGCCCGCATCCTGACGGGCTTCGCCGGCGAGCTGACCCAGGAGATGCGCGAGCACCTGGTCAGGCACCTGCCGCGCTGCGAGGTCTGCGCCCCGCACCGCACCCGCGAGGTGTCGGCCGCCAAGGTCTACGAGCTGCTGCCCGGCGCCGTGCTGCCCGACTCGCTGCGCATCAGGGTGATGAGCTGCTTCGCCGACCCCGAGCTGCTGCCCTACCGCCGTTACGTCGCCAGGCGTACGGGCGTGCTGGGAGCCGCCGGGTTTCCCGTTTCAGCGGAGCGGCAGGTTCGGCGGTGGCCTCAGGCGCTGGCAGGCGCGCTGGCGGCGGTCGCGGCCGTGGTGGCGATAATGACGATCTTCAATCACATCGGGAGGGACAACGGTGGGGTCACAGGCATCGCGACGGCCGCGTTCCCTGCGACGGGCGAGCCGCCGGGCATCCGGCTGCCCTGGCAGGCCGACCCGCAGGATGAGCCGCTGACCGTGGTCCCCATCGTCGACAACGCCACCACGCATCCTCTCGGGTCGCCGTCCCCCTCGACGACGGCGGCGCCGCCGGCCGCCGTGCCGTCGCACGCGCAGTCGTCGCCGACCAGCGGCCCGCCGCCCACGGAGTCCCCGGACGAGCACGAGGAGCCCGGGCCCACGGATCCCGGCCGGCCCTCGGAGCCGTCCACGGGCAGCCCCCCAGAGGAGCCGAAGCCGTCCGACCCGAACACCCGCACCCCGTGCCCGACCCCGACTCCCACGCCGACCCCCACGCCGACGCCGACCCCCAGCCAGACCCCCACCCCGACCGCCACGCCGACGGAGCCGGCCACCCCCACGCCCACGGAGGAGCCTCCGGGCACGCCCTCGCAGACGGCCTCCTGAGGCTGCCGGACCTTTACGTTACGTGTGTGAATAGCGCGGGAACTGTGTGCATAGAGTAACCATTGGTTTCAGGGGGACCTATGCGCGCATACCGGGCGGGGCTCCTCGCAGGCTGCCTGCTGATGAGTCTGTGCCCGCCGGTGGAGGCCGATCGGGGGCCCTCCTCCCGCGATGTCCAGAAGGCCCGGCAGACCGTACGTGAGCGCTCCCAGGAGCTGAGCCGGACGACCGCCGCGCTCGCCACCGCCCAGTCGCGCCTGGACGCGCTGGCGGGCGAGGTGGAGCGGCTGGTGGAGGCGTACAACGGGGAGGTCGTCCGGCTGCGGCTGGCCGAGCAGGCGCACCAGCAGGCCGGGGTCCGGCTGGCGGCGGCCGACGCCGAGGTGGAGCGGGCCAGGCAGGCCGTGGCGCTGCTGGCGTCGGAGAGCTACGGCGGGCTCGGGATGGTGCACCCGATCGTGGGCATGCTGTCCGACCGGGCCGGCGCGGACGGGTTCCTGCACCGGGCGGGCGTGCTCGGCCACCTCAACGAGGAGCGGACGGCCGCTCTGGGCCGGATGCGCGACGCCCAGGAGGTCGCGGCGATCCTGCGGGCCCAGGCCGCCGCCGCGCACACGGCCAGGCAGGAGGCGGCGGAACGCGCCCGGCAGGCCAAGCTGGCCGCCGAGGAGGCGGTGCTGGGGCAGCGGCGCGAGACCAGGCAGCTCACGGCGCGCAAGGACGACCTGCAGCGCGCGGTGGACGCGGCCCGCAGCCGCGCGGAGCTGCTGGCCAGACGGCGGCAGGCGGCGCTGTCGGGGCTGGTCGCAGGCGGCTCGGCGATGGGCGACGTGGCGGCCAACTGGGCGCTCACCCAGCTCGGCAAGCCGTACGTGTGGGCCGCCGACGGGCCCGAGACCTACGACTGCTCAGGGCTGTCGATGCGGGCCTGGGAGCGGGCGGGCGTACGGCTCGACCACTGGACCGGCACCCAGTGGACCTCCGGCCCGCACGTGCCGCTCGACCAGCTGCGCCGCGGCGACCTGCTGTTCTTCGCCCACAACGGCGACCCGTCGACCATCCACCACGTCGGGATCTACGTCGGGCGCGACCAGATGGTGCACGCCCCGCAGACCGGCGACGTGGTGCGGGTCGCCTCGATCTGGCGCGGGGACCTGGTGGGCGCCACCAGGCCCCGCTGAGGAGGCCTAGTGGTGGCCCTCCTCCTTGGCGCGGCGGAAGGAGCGCTCGATCTCGGCCTCGGCCTCGATGCGGCCCACCCAGTTGGCGCCCTCGACGGACTTGCCGGGCTCGAGGTCCTTGTAGACCTCGAAGAAGTGCTGGATCTCCAGCCGGTCGAACTCCGACACGTGATGGATGTCCTGGATGTGGTGCATCCGGGGGTCGGTGGAGGGCACGCACAGCACCTTGTCGTCACCGCCCTTCTCGTCCGTCATCCGGAACATCCCCACCGCCCGGCACGTGATGTAGCAGCCCGGGAACGTCGGCTCCTGGAGCAGCACCAGCGCGTCGAGCGGGTCGCCGTCCTCGCCGAGGGTGTTCTCGATGAAGCCGTAGTCGGCGGGATACTGCGTGGAGGTGAACAGGAGCCGGTCAAGCCTGATCTTCCCGGTCTCGTGGTCCACTTCGTACTTGTTCCGTTGCCCCTTGGGAATCTCAACGACAACGTCGAACTCCACCGCGGTTCCTCCGCTCAGGCCCCCGGGCACCCCCGGCTGGGCGTTAATGTCTCGTAGGCGAACACAGAGAGAGGGCAGGCGACGTGGCGCGGCGCGACCGGTTGGTGATGCTGACCACCCTCGCCGTGCTCCAAGCCCTCACGATCGTCATCGGC
The DNA here is from genome assembly GCF_024172165.1 of Nonomuraea thailandensis. Classification (GTDB taxonomy): domain Bacteria; phylum Actinomycetota; class Actinomycetes; order Streptosporangiales; family Streptosporangiaceae; genus Nonomuraea; species Nonomuraea thailandensis. The sequence continues at coordinate 10,397,433 of NZ_JAMZEB010000002.1, forward strand.
GTTTACGCGATGACCACCGAGTTCAGCCTGAGCGCGCTGACGAGCGGGTCTTCACCGACCGAGCCGACGGCGTCACCGGCGGAAGGCACTTCTCCCCCCGTCCCCGTCGCCACCGCGGGGCCTGTGCTGGCCCAGCTTCCGGTGAAGCCCGGAGACGGACCTCTCCCGACTAAGGGTACTTTGACGAAGCAGTTGGCCAGCGCGCTGGGTGACGATGCGCTCGGCGACCGCGTCGGCGTCTCGGTCATCGACACCGTCACCGGGGAGCAGCTCTTCGCCGCCGACCCCGACGCCGCGGTCACCCCCGCCTCCACCACAAAGATCATCACCTGCTCCGCGGCGCTGGCCGCGCTCGGCCCCGACACCCGCTTCTCCACCCGGGCCGTCCAGGGCTCCGCGCCCGGCGCCGTGGTCCTCGTCGGCGGCGGCGACCCCCTGCTCGCCGGCCCGGCCGCCAAGGCCGACGGCTACCCCAGGCAGGCCAGCCTCGCCACGCTCGCCGCCCGCACCGCCGCGACGCTCAAGTCCCAGGGCGTACGCAAGATCACGCTTTCCTACGACTCGTCGCTCTTCACCGGCACTCCCAGGGCGGCAGGCTGGAAGCCCAACTACATCCCCGACGGCGAGGTGGCCCCGGTCCACGCCCTGACCATGGACGTCGGCCGCCAGGACCCGCGCTTCCGCAGCCCCCGCGTGCCCGACCCGCCCCGATACGCCGCCGACGCCTTCGCCAGGCTGCTCACCAAGCAGGGCATCAAGGTCGCCAAGTCCGTACGCCAGGCCAAGGCCCCCGCCGGCGCGGCCGAGCTGGGCCGGGTCGACTCCGCGCCCCTCTACGCCCTCGTCGAGCACACCCTCACCCACAGCGACAACGACATGGCCGAGGCCCTGATGCGTCACGTCGCCATCAAGGAGGGCCAGGAGGCGTCCTTCGCGGGCGGCGCCAAGGCGGTGGCCGCGGTCATGCAGCGCCTCGGGATCGCCCAGGGTGTCTCGCTCGACGACGGCAGCGGCCTTTCCATCCGCAACCGCATCAGCCCCAACGCCCTGGCCAAGGCCATCGCCCTGTCCGGCTCGCCCGCCCATCCCGGCCTGCACGCCGTCGCCTCCGGCATGCCGATCGCCGGCTTCTCCGGCACGCTCGGCAACGGCCGCCGCTTCGTCGGCAGCGACAGCAGGGGCCAGGTCGGCCTCGTACGCGCCAAGACCGGCACGCTCAACCACGTCAACACGCTGGCCGGGCTGGCCACGACCAAGGACGGAAGGCTGGTGACGTACGCGTTCATGGCCGACCGTGTGCCGGTCAACGCCGAGCCCGTACTTGACCGCCTGGCCGCCATCGTCGCCCGCTCCTGAACCGACCCGCGCGAACGCGTACGGGCTCCTTCGCCCACGCTCGGCCAGAACCACGTACGGTGGACGGTATGCAGGTGATCGACTGGGATCTGGCCGTCACGACCGGCACGCGCCTGGTGCGCCCCGGCCCTCAGGTGAGCCGGGAGGAGGCCAGGCAGGCCGTCGCCGAGCTCCGCACCCTGTCGCGCGAGGCCGAGGGCCACGTCCGGCAATTCACCAAGATTCACACAGAGACCGCGCCGCAGCCGGCCACCGTCGTCGACCGGCCCGGCTGGATCAAGGCCAACGTCCAGGGCTTCCGCGTGGTCCTCGAGCCGCTCACGCAGCGCATGAGCTCCGGGGCCAACCAGGCGCCCGCCATCGTCACCGCCGTGGGCTCCCGCATCACGGGCGTCGAGGTCGGCGCCGTCCTGGCCTTCCTCGCCTCCCGCGTGCTCGGCCAGTACGAGCTCTTCCTGCCGCCCGACCCCACCGGCCAGGAGCCCGTCGGCCGGCTGACGCTCGTCGCGCCCAACATCGTCCACGCCGAGCGCGAGATGAACGTCAACCCGCACGACTTCCGCCTGTGGGTCTGCCTCCACGAGGAGACGCACCGGGTGCAGTTCACCGGGGTGACGTGGCTGCGCGAGTACGTCCGCTCGCAGATGACCGAGTTCCTGCTCGCCTCCGACCTCGACCTGCCCACCCTCCTCGAACGCCTGCGCAACGCCGCCGACACGGTGGCCGACGTGGTGCGCGGCGGCGAGGGCAACCTCATCGACGCCATCCAGTCGCCCGCCCAGAAGGAGATCCTCGACCGCCTCACCGCCGTCATGACCCTCGTGGAGGGTCACGGCGACTACGTCATGGACGCGGTGGGCCCGTCGGTGGTGCCGTCGGTGGCCGACATCCGCGCCAAGTTCGCCCAGCGGCGCGAGGGCGGCTCCCGCCTCGACCGCACGGTGCGGCGGCTGCTGGGGATCGAGGTCAAGATGAAGCAGTACGCGGAGGGCTCGGCCTTCGTGCGCACCGTGGTGGACCGGGTGGGGATGGACGGCTTCAACAAGGTCTGGACCTCCCCGGAGACCCTCCCCACCACCCAGGAGATCGCCGACCCCAACGCCTGGATCAGCCGCGTCATCGGCACCCCCGCCCTCCCGGCCTGACCCGGTCGCGGCTTGGGACGGTCGCGGCTTGGAACCCGACCACGGCTTGGAACCCGACCGGGCTTCGACTCGGCCGCGCCGCCGGTGTGCGGTGACCGGCCGCGCCGCCGGTGTGCGGTCACCGGCCGCACAGGGCGTCGGCACATCGGCGCCTGCGCCGAGCACGCGCTCGCGGCACCGCCCGCGTGCCCAAGGCGCCCTCGCCCTCAGCGCCGCGTCGGCGAGAGGCGGTGCGGCGCAACCCGGCGCCGGTGTGCGAGCCCCGGCCGTTTGACCCGTTCCTGCGGTCCGTTGCTTGGGGGCAGGTGCCCTTCGCGGAGACCGGATCGGCGAGCGGGCCGCGGCGCCCGTGGCTCGCGCATGGCGTGTCAGGTGCGACGATGGCACCCGTGGGCCCACATCCAGCCGTAGCCGACATCCGCCGGGCAGTCCGCGAGGCCCTGGCCGACGTGGACCAGGACGCCCTGATCCTGGCAGCCTGCAGCGGCGGAGCCGATTCCCTGGCCCTGGCCGCCGCCCTTGCGTTCGTGGCCCCCCGCATGCGCCTGCGCGCCGGCCTCCTCACCGTGGACCACCAGCTCCAGCCCGGTTCGAAGGCCCGCGCCGCAACGGTCAAGGACCTGGGGGAGGCGCTGGGGCTGACCCCCGCGGAGATCCTCACGGTCACGGTCGGCAAGGAGGGCGGCCCGGAGGCGGCGGCCAGGGAGGCCCGGTACGCCGCGCTCGACGAGGCGGCCGAGAGGCTGCGGGCGACGGCCGTCCTGCTCGGCCACACCAGGGACGACCAGGCGGAGACGGTCCTCCTGGGCCTGGCACGAGGCAGCGGCCCCCGCTCCCTGTCCGGCATGGCGGCCGGCTCGGGCCGCTACCGCAGGCCCCTGCTCGACCTGCCCAGACAGACCACCGTGGCCGCCTGCCGAGCCCAGAGCCTCACCCCCTGGGACGACCCCCACAATGAGGACGAGAGGTACACGCGGGTCCGCGTCCGCCGCACCGTGCTCCCGGTCCTGGAGAGTGAGCTCGGCCCCGGGGTGGCGCAGGCGCTGGCGCGTACGGCGGCGATGGCGCGGGAGGACGCGGACGCGCTCGACGAGTGGGCGGAGTCGGCGTACCAGAATTGCGCTCTTAGCGATATCGGCGAGTCGGTGAAGCTAAAGGCGGCCGAGTTGGAAAAGCTGCCGACCGCAGTCCGCCGGCGGGTGCTGCGGCGGGCGGCGATGGCCGCGGGATCCCCGTCCGGCGCCCTGTCGGCCACCCATGTACTGGCCGTGGACCGGCTGATCACGCACTGGCGCGGGCAGAAAGCCGTTGACCTGCCCGGGGGTCTGTCGGCCGTCCGGCGGTATGGCACCCTGATATTCGCCATCAGTCCCATCCCGTAAGGAACCACAGGTGGACGCTGCCGACATGGGCAATGACCTGGAAAAGGTGCTCATTCCCGAGGACGAGCTCCAGGCCAAGATCAAAGAGCTTGCCGGCCGGATCGACGAGGATTACGCGGGCAAGGACGTCCTGCTCGTAGGTGTGTTGAAGGGCGCCGTCATGGTGATGGCGGACCTGGCCAGAGCGTTGCACGTGCCCGTGCAGATGGACTGGATGGCGGTGTCGTCGTACGGCGCGGGCACCAAGTCCTCCGGCGTCGTACGCGTGCTGAAAGACCTCGACACCGACATCTTGAACCGCCACGTGCTGATCGTCGAGGACATCATCGACTCCGGCCTGACCCTGCACTGGTTGCTGGAAAACCTGAAGTCGCGCAATCCGGCGTCGCTGGAGATCTGCGCCGCGCTGCGGAAACCCGACGCGGTGAAGGTGCCCATCGACGTCAAATACGTGGGCTTCGACATTCCCAACGAGTTCGTCATCGGTTATGGCCTCGACTACGCCGAGCGATACCGGAACCTTCCGTTCATCGGCACTCTCGCCCCACACGTTTACAAGTAGCAATCTCTGCCATGGCCGGGAACATCGCCCAACGTGACGTACGTTGATAGGGCAAGGCTGGTGTAGCGGGCGGTCCCTCCGTGCGCTCTGCCGGTGTACCTTCAGACTCCGGGAGGGTGACCACGCGTCCCCTTCGGGTAGTCAGAAGTCGCGGTGCCGGATGCCGCGGCCCCGGGCGTGCCCGGGGTTCCAGGCCATGGTCAGGAAGGGACGGGCCCGCAAGGGGTTCCGCATCGGATGGATCTCAAGCGATTTACACGTGGGCCACTGCTGTGGATCCTGGGCATCGTCGTGCTGCTCCTCCTCGTCACCCAGCTCTGGAGTGGCGGCGGGAATTTCAAGACGGCCGACACGTCCTTGGTTCTTCAGCAGATTCGGTCAGGAAACGTCAGCAACGCCAAGATTATCGACAAGGACAACCGGATCGAGGCGACGCTGGTCAACCCGATCTCGGTCAAGCCGGGCGACGCGCCGACGAAGCTGATCCAGTCGAGCTGGGTCACCGGCTACGGCAGCAAGCTGACCGACGAGCTCCAGGCTCAGGTCGACGCGAAGAAGACCAAGAGCTTCACCACCGAGGTGCCCCAGGAGAACATCCTGCTCAGCCTCCTGGTGAGCTTCCTGCCGATCGTCATCATCGTGCTGATCTTCCTGTTCATCATGAACCAGATGCAGGGCGGCGGTTCCCGGGTGATGAACTTCGGCAAGTCGAAGGCCAAGCTGATCACCAAGGACACTCCCAAGACCACGTTCGCCGACGTGGCCGGCGCGGACGAGGCCATCGAGGAGCTCCAGGAGATCAAGGAGTTCCTCCAGGCCCCGGCCAAGTTCCAGGCGATCGGCGCCAAGATCCCCAAGGGTGTCCTGCTGTACGGCCCGCCCGGCACCGGCAAGACGCTGCTGGCCCGCGCGGTCGCCGGTGAGGCCGGAGTGCCGTTCTACTCGATCTCCGGCTCCGACTTCGTCGAGATGTTCGTCGGTGTCGGCGCCTCGCGTGTCCGCGACCTGTTCGAGCAGGCGAAGGCCAACGCCCCGGCGATCATCTTCATCGACGAGATCGACGCCGTCGGCCGCCACCGCGGCGCCGGCCTGGGCGGCGGTCACGACGAGCGCGAGCAGACGCTCAACCAGCTGCTCGTCGAGATGGACGGCTTCGACGTCAAGGGCGGCGTGATCCTCATCGCCGCGACGAACCGGCCCGACATCCTCGACCCGGCGCTGCTGCGTCCGGGCCGTTTCGACCGGCAGGTCACCGTCGACCGCCCCGACCTGGAGGGCCGCAAGGGCATCCTCAAGGTGCACGGCCGCGGCAAGCCGTTCGCGCCCAACGTCGACCTCGACGTCATCGCGCGCCGCACCCCCGGGTTCACCGGCGCCGACCTGGCCAACGTGATCAACGAGGCCGCCCTGCTCACCGCGCGGGCCGACCAGAAGCTGATCACGATGGACACCCTCGAGGAGTCGATCGACCGCGTCATGGCAGGGCCCGAGCGCAAGACGCGGGTCATGTCCGACAAGGAAAAGAAGATGATCGCCTACCACGAAGGCGGTCACGCGCTGGTGGCGCACGCGCTGCCGAACTCCGACCCGGTCCACAAGATCACGATCCTGTCCCGCGGCCGCGCCCTCGGTTACACGATGACGCTGCCGATGGAGGACAAGTTCCTGGCCACCAGGTCCGAGATGATGGACCAGCTCGCGATGCTGCTCGGCGGCCGCGCGGCGGAGGAGCTCGTCTTCCACGAGCCCACCACCGGCGCCTCCAACGACATCGAGAAGGCCACGGCGGTCGCCCGCCGCATGGTGACCGAGTACGGCATGAGCGAGCAGCTCGGCGCCCGTAAGTTCGGCACCGGCCAGGCCGAGGTCTTCCTGGGCCGCGAGATGGGCCACGAGCGCGACTACTCCGAGAAGATCGCCTCCTCGATCGACGAGGAGGTCCGCCGGATGATCGAGACGGCGCACGACCAGGCGTGGGACATCCTGGTCGAGTACCGCGACGTGCTCGACAACCTGGTGCTGGAGCTCATGGAGAAGGAGACCCTCTCCCGCGAGCAGGTCCTGCAGATCTTCGCGCCGGTGATCGTCAAGGAGCACCGCCCGTCGTACGCGGGTTACGGCAAGCGGCTCCCGTCCGACCGCCCGCCGATCCTGACCCCGAAGGAGCAGTCGGCCAACGGCTCGCTCACCTCGGGTCACCAGGACGCCCTGCCTTCCGGGGACAGTGCGTGACCCAGCACGACGTCGACCTGGGGCGGATCGAGAAGGCCGTTCGCGAGATCCTCTACGCCATCGGCGAGGATCCCGACCGTGACGGCCTGATCGAGACGCCCTCCCGGGTCGCCAGAGCCATGGCCGAGCAGTATTCGGGGCTCGGCCAGCAGCCGGAAGACGTGCTGAACAAGGTCTTCGACGTCGACCACGACGAGATGGTGCTCGTTCGCGACATCGAGGTCTACTCGACCTGCGAGCACCACCTCGTCCCGTTCCACGGCCTGGCCCACGTGGGCTACATCCCCAACGAGCGGGGCCAGGTCACCGGCCTGTCGAAGCTCGCGCGCCTGGTGGACGTGTTCGCCCGCCGCCCCCAGGTGCAGGAGCGCATGACCTCCCAGATCGCCGACGCGCTCATGCGGGTGCTGGAGCCGCGCGGGGTCATCGTGGTCGTGGAGTGCGAGCACCTGTGCATGACGATGCGCGGCGTGCGCAAGCCGGGCGCCAAGACCGTCACCTCGGCGGTCCGCGGCGACTTCCGCACCAGCGACAAGACCCGATCCGAGGCCATGGCGCTGATCCTCGGCCGCTGAGCGGCGGCCGATGTCCGAACGGGGTACCCACGATGTCAGCAGGTGTGGGGAAGCGCCTAGGCTTGGCCCATGACTAGCGTGCCCATCAACGTGCCGGGAGGTGCGGAGCGGTGCCTCGTCATGGGTGTGGTCAACGTGACGCCCGACTCGTTCAGTGACGGCGGCATGTGGTTCGACGAGGCGGCCGCCATCCAGCACGGCTTTGAGCTGGTGCGGGAGGGCGCCGACATCGTCGACGTGGGCGGCGAGTCCACCCGCCCGGGCGCGGCCAGGGTGTCCATGGACGAGGAGCTGGCCCGGATCGTCCCGGTGATCAGGGCGCTGTCCGCCGAGGGGGTGGTGGTCAGCGTCGACACGATGCGTGCCGAGGTCGCCAAGGCCGCCGTGGAGGCGGGTGCGCGCATCGTCAACGACGTGAGCGGCGGCCTGGCCGACCCGGAGATGCCGCGCGTGGTCGCCGCGACCGGAGTCACCTATGTCGTGATGCACTGGCGCGGCCACAGCCACGACATGTACTCGCGCGCCGTCTACGCCGACGTGGTGACGGAGGTGCGCGAGGAGCTGAGCAAGCGGGTCGACCTGGTGCTGGCCGAGGGGGTCACGCCGGAGCAGGTCGTGCTCGACCCCGGCCTCGGCTTCGCCAAGAACGCCGAGCACAACTGGGCCGTGCTCGCGGGCATCCCGCGCCTGGCCGAGCTGGGCTTCCCGCTGCTCGTCGGAGCATCCCGCAAGCGTTTCCTGGGGCGGCTGCTGGCCGATCCCGACGGCACGCCACGGCCGTTCAGCCGCAGTGACGACGCCACGCTGGCGGTCACCGCGCTGGCGGCGCACGCCGGCGCCTGGTGCGTCCGCGTGCACGAGGTAGGTCCCAACGCCGATGCCGTGCGCGTGGCGGCCGCATGGAAGAGAGCCGGAGCAGGCACATGAGCGTCGACACCGCCGCGATCGAGACGGTCAACCAGGAGTTCTACGCCGCCATCGAGAGCGCGGACCTGGACAAGATGACCGAGATCTGGGCCGAGGACACCACTGACGACCAGGTGAGCTGCGTGCACCCGGGCTGGACCCTCCTGACGGGCCGCCAGGAGGTGCTGCGCTCCTGGGCCCTGATCATGGCGAACACCACCTACATCCAGTTCGTGCTGACCGACGTCAACACGACCGTGCTGGGCGACGTGGCCGTCCTGACCTGCGTGGAGAACATCCTGACCGCGGGCGAGGAGGGTGAGGCCAGCTTCGCCGCGGGCAAGGTGGTGGCCAGCAACGTCTACATCCGGACCTCACAGGGCTGGCGCCTGTGGATGCACCACGGCTCCCCGGTCCTCCAGGGCGACGACGACGAGGAGGAGGAAGGCGAGCTTGAGCCTTGATCGCATCGCTCTCAGAGGCCTGCGGGCCCGGGGCAGGCACGGCGTGCTCGCTGCCGAGCGGGAGCTCGGGCAGGAGTTCGTGGTGGACGCGACGCTGTTCCTCGACACCGCGCCGGCCGCGGCCGGCGACGACCTGACCAAGACCGTCCACTACGGGGAGCTGGCGCAGGCGCTGGTGGAGGTGGTGGAGGGCGAGCCGGTCGACCTGATCGAGACGCTCGCCCAGCGGCTGGCCGACGTGTGCCTGGCCAGTGAGCTGGTGCGCAAGGCCGAGGTGAGCGTGCACAAACCGGCGGCGCCGATCCCGCTGCCCTTCGACGACGTGGTCGTCACGATCGAGCGGAGCCGCGCATGAAGGTGGTGCTCTCTCTCGGCAGCAACCTGGGCCGCAGGTTCCAGACGTTGCAGGGTGCCGTGGACACGCTGTTCGACGCGCCGGGGCTGGAGTTCGTCTCGGCGTCCCCGGTCTACGAGACCGACCCGGTCGGCGGGCCCGGCGGGCAGCGCCCGTACCTCAACGCGATCGTGGTCGCCGAGACCTCGCTCGCCCCGCGCACGCTGCTGGAGCGGGCGCAGAGCGTCGAGAACGCCTTCGGCCGCGAGCGCGTGGAGCGCTGGGGGCCGCGCACGCTCGACATCGACCTGATCGTGGTGGGCGAGACCGTCTGCGACGATCCCGACCTCACGCTGCCGCACCCGCGGGCGCACGAGCGCGCGTTCGTGCTGGTGCCCTGGTCGAAGGCCGACCCGGAGGGCGAGGTGCCCGGCCGCGGCCGGGTGGCCGACCTCCTGGCGGGGCTCGACGACGAGCAGGGCGTACGCCTGCGCGAGGACCTGAAGCTGCAGAGGCCCGATTGAAGCCCACGCACCCCGGCCCCCTGGTCGGCATCGTCGTCGTCGTGGCCCTGCTCATCTGGGCCGTGATCAGGCCGATCTACTCCGACCTGCCGCTCATGCCCTGGACGGCGATCCCCACGGTGCTGCTGCTGGCCATCGGCGAGGCCTACAGCGGCTGGGCGACCAGGGCCAGGATCGCCAGGAAGCCGGACACCAAGCCGGTGGAGCCGCTGGCGGTGGCCAGGCTGGCGGCGCTGGCGAAGGCCTCGGCGTACGCGGGGGCGGTGTTCGGCGGCGTGTTCGCCGGGTTCGCCCTGCACACCGTGCAGTTGCTCGACCGTGAGACGCCGCGCGGCGAGTTCTTCGTCGCGACGGGCTCGTTCGTGTCGTGCGTGGTGCTGATCTGCGCGGCGCTCTACCTGGAGCACTCCTGCCGCATCCCGAAGGAGCCCGAGGACCGCACCCGCGACTAGCGCCGCCCGACGGAGCGGGGGGTGCGACGATCGCCGGTCAGCGGAGCCGGGGGTGCGGCGATGTCAGCCGTGCTCCGAGCGTATGGAACCGCCGGCATCCCTGTCCCGCGCCTGCCTGACGGGGGCGCGGCGGCGGCCGAACAGGTAGATGACCGGAGCGGTGCAGATGAGCGGCCCGATGATGGCGATCGGCCGCTCCAGCCACCACACCGAGTCCGGCGGGATCCGGTCGCCCAGCGTGCCGAACAACCACCACGACAGCCCCAGGGAGATCGCCATCCCGGTGGTGTGGAACAGGAACAGCGGCAGCGAGTACCGGTTGATGAACTCGTTCAGCCGCCCCCAGCGGGGCCGCTCCAGCACCCGCTCCATGGCCGGCCGGAGCACCTCGACCAGCCCGATCTGGAACAGCAGCAGCGCCACGATCACGAACGTGGGCGGCGCCATGTTGGAGAACTTGTCACCCGGCACCCCGACCATCGAACCCGGGTAGATGCCCGAGTAGACCAGCCCGAACAGGGCGAACAGCCCGGTCCACAGCAGCGCGATGTCGTAGCGCCTGGGCAGCGCCACGACGCGGTCGTAGAAGAAGCCCGCCTGGTGCGCCAGCCCCCAGACGATGATCATGTTGAGCCAGGCCGCCCACTCGATCCCGTAGCGGAAGCGCAGCACGTCCACCACGAGCGCCGCGCCGCCGAGCCAGATGAGGGTGAGCACGTCGTAGCGCTTGTGCAGCCAGAGCGCGAGGGGCAGCAGCGCGATGAGCACGAGGTAGACGCCGAGGAACCACAGCGGGCTGAGCACCAGCAGTACCACCCGCCACATCCAGTCCACCTGGAACGTGTACGTCACCACCGCCCCGATGACGATCCACACCCCGGACAAGAACAGCGCGGGTAAGGCCAGCGCGCGGATGCGCCGCCAGACGAACGCGCCGATGCCGGTGCCGCGTTCCTTGGCCCGGTGCCAGGACAGCAGGTGCACGTGGCCGCCGACGTAGAAGAACAGCGGCAGCACCTGCAGCAGCCAGGTGAGGATCCACAACCCGCTGGTGAAGCCCAGCGGGCTGGTGGGCTCGGGCCCGTACGGTTTCCAGTCGAGGATCGTGAAGGCCCAGTGCCACACCACCACGACGATCAGGCTGAGCGCCCGCAGCCAGTCGACGTACTTGTCGCGTTCCTGAGCCTTCACTTATCGATGTCACCCACCACGAAGAACATGGAGCCCAGGATCGCCACCATGTCGGCCACGAGATGCCCGGGCAGCATCTCGCGCAGCACCTGGACGTTGCTGTAGGAGGCCGAGCGCAGCTTGAGCCGCCACGGCGTCTTGTCGCCCTTGGAGACCAGGTAGTAGCCGTTGATGCCGAGCGGGTTCTCCGTCCACGCGTACGTGTGCCCCTCGGGCACCTTGAGCACCTTCGGCAGCCGCTGGTTGATCGGCCCGGGCGGCAGCGAGCGCAGCTTCTCGACGCACACGTCGGCCAGGTCGAGGGAGACCTTGAGCTGATCGAGGAGCACCTCGAAGCGGGCGTGGCAGTCGCCGGCGCCGCGGGTGACGACCTTGACGGGCAGCTCCGGATAGGCCAGGTACGGATCGTCGCGCCGCAGGTCGAGGTCGACCCCGGAGGCGCGGGCGATGGGGCCGCTGACGCCGTACTGCATGATCTGCTCGCGCGAGAGCACCCCGACGCCCTTGGTGCGGGCGATGAAGATCTCGTTGTGCAGGATGAGGTTCTCGATGTCGGGGATCCGGCGGCGGGTCTCCGCGACGGTGGCGGAGACGCGGTCGAGCCAGCCGTACGGCAGGTCCTCCTTGAGGCCGCCGACCCGGTTGAACATGTAGTGCATGCGCCCGCCGGAGATCTCCTCCATGACGGCCTGGATGCGCTCGCGCTCGTTGAAGGAGTAGAACAGCGGCGTCATCGCGCCCAGTTCGAGAGGGTAGGAGCCGAGGAACATCAGGTGGTTGAGCGCCCGGTTGAGCTCGGCCAGCAGCGTGCGCGCCCACACGGCCCGTACCGGCGGCTCCATGCCCAGCATGCGCTCGGCGGCGAGCACCACGCCCAGCTCGTTGGCGAAGCCCGACAGCCAGTCGTGCCGGTTGGCCAGCATGATGATCTGACGGTAGTCGCGCACCTCGAACAGCTTCTCCGCGCCCCGGTGCATGTAGCCGATGATCGGCTCGGCGGTGGCGATGCGCTCGCCGTCGAGCGTCAGCCGCAGCCTGAGCACGCCGTGGGTGGACGGGTGCTGGGGGCCGATGTTGAGGATCATGTCCTCCGTGGCCAGCTCTTTCGCGCCCGCGCCGATTCCGACCACACGTTCCGTCATACGGGCCATGCTGCCACCGACCTCGGTGGTGATCCAGCGTGGGGGCGGGTCAAGACATGGTATGGAAATGCATCGCGAAGCCGGACATGGGGAGGAATATCGGGAACGGGGGGAGAAAACACCATGAAGAGAGTTCTCTTTGATGTGGCGGCACTGATCGCGCGCGTCGCTACCGGCGTGATCTTCGTGGCGCACGGCTGGCAGAAGTGGCAGAGCGGGCTCGGCGCCACCGCGCAGGGTTTCAGGGAGATGGGGATCCCGATGCCCGAGCTGGCCGCCGGGTACGCGACCATCGTCGAGACCGTCGGCGGCATCTTCCTGATCCTCGGCCTGCTGGTACGCCCGGTGGCGCTGCTGTTGCTGATCAACATGCTCGGTGCGATCGCGTTCGTGCACGGCACCAAGGGCGTGATGGTCGGTGAGGGCGGCTGGGAGCTGACAGGAGCCCTCGGCGCGCTCAGCCTGCTGTTCCTGGCGCTGGGCGGCGGCCGGATCAGCCTGGACGCCATCTTCGGCGCGATGTTCCGCAGGCGCGCCGACCGGCGTGCGGCCGAGGAGGAGCTGACGGCGTACGGGCCGGGCAGGACGCCCACCGCCGGCGGCGTGGCGGGTACGACGACCACCGCGGGCGGCACGGCAGGCCCGGCGGCCACCGGCGGGCCCACGACACCCGCCTCCGGGTCCGGCGAGACGCCCGAGGTGCCGCGGCAGCCCGCCGCACCCGCCTCGGGCAGGCTCAACGACGACGACATGCGGGAGATCGACGCCCTCGTCTCGGACGAGCCGCCGCAGCACCGCAGGCCGCCGAACGAGTGACCGCGGTCCAGAGGCGGGCGACGAAGCTCGCGCACGGTCGCGATCTGCCGAAGGTCGGGTCTAGAGGCGCGAGACGAGGTCACGCACGGCCTCGACCAGCCGGTCCACGTGCTCCTGCGTGGTGCCGATCCCGATCGAGGCCCGCACCGCCGACGCGGTGTCGTCCTCGCAACCCCCGTCGGCGGTCCCGAGCAGGTGCCGCACGAACGGGTGCGCGCAGAACTTGCCGTCACGCACCCCGATGCCGTACTCGCCGGACAGCGCCTCCGCCACCTCGCGGGCCGAGTAGCCGGCCACGGTGAACGACACGATGCCGACCCGCGGGTGGTCGTCCCCCCACAGCGAGAGCTCCCGTACACCCGCGATCGAGGCGAGCCCGGCCCGCAGCCGGGTGATCAGCCGCTCCTCCTCGCGCACCAGCTCCGTCCACCCGGTGGCGGTCAGCGCGTCGCAGGCGGCGGCCAGCGCGATGGCGCCCAGCACGTTCGGGGTGCCCGCCTCGTGCCGCGGCTCGGGGTCGTCGTGCCACTCGACGTCGTCCCCGACCGAGCGCACCGCACCCCCGCCCGCCAGGTACGGCTTCCCCTCGGCCAGCCAGTCCCGCCGCCCGACCAGCACCCCCGCGCCGAACGGCGCGTACAGCTTGTGCCCGGAGAAGGCCACGTAGTCCAGGTCGAGCGCGGTCAGGTTGAGCTTGCGATGCGGTACGAGCTGCGCCGCGTCCACCAGGATGCGGGCCCCGTGCCGGTGCGCGATGTGGGCCAGGGCGGCGATCGGCCACAGCTCGCCGGTCACGTTGGAGGCGGCGGTGACCACGAGCAGCTTCGGCCCGTCGATCCCGGCCAGCGCCTCGTCGGCGGCCCGCACGGCCTCGCCGGGGAAGGCGGGCGGGGCCAGCCGTACGGCCTTCGGCCAGGGCAGCAGGGAGGCGTGGTGCTCGGTGTCGAAGACCACGGCGGTGGCGCCTTCCGGCAGGCAGCCGGCCAGCAGGTTCGTGGCGTCGGTGGTGTTGCGGGTGAAGATCACGGCATCGTCGGGGCGGGCGCCGACGAACGCCCTGACCGTGTGGCGGGCCTGCTCGTACCTGGCGGTGGTGAGCTGCGAGGCGTAGCCGGCGCCGCGGTGGACGCTGGAGTAGGCCGGGAGCGCGGCGGCGACGGCGGCGCTGACCGGCTCCAGACAGGGCGCGCTGGCGGCGTAGTCCAGGTTCGCGTATCCCACGAGCCTGCCGCCCTTGACGGGCACCTCCAGATCGGCGCCGAGCACGGCGGGGATCGGCCGGCCCGCCGGGGCGTCCTGAGCGGTTCCGGCGGCGTCAGCGGCGGAGTCGAAGATCGTCAGCGTGGACACGGCATGCCTCCTGCAGGGTCATCGGACCCCTGGGAGCAGCCACGGAGCCCGCGCTTGCCCGCCACACCTCGTGGCGGACCAGGTCTTCACCCGGGGCACCCCGCCGCGGACGCGAGGGTTGCCGGCCAGCTAGCCGGGGCTTGTCGCTGGCACTCATGACCTACGTTCGGAACTATAACCGACAGCCGGGCAGAAAACGCAAGACCGCGAACTATTGCCGCCCATGACTCGTTGCTACCGGGAAACCCCCGTCAAGTCCCCCTGAGTCATGGAGGTGAGCAGATGTTGGATTGGGTGACCGACCCGAACATCTGGATCGGCTTCTTCACCCTTGTCGCCCTGGAGATCGTCCTCGGGATCGACAACATCATCTTCATCTCCATCCTGGCCGGCAAACTGCCCCCCGAACAACGGGACCGCGCTCGGGTGCTCGGTCTGGCCGCCGCCCTGATCAGCCGGCTGCTCCTGCTGTTCGGGCTGTCGTGGGTGGTGCAGCTCACCGAGCCGCTGTTCACCGTCCTCGGCCACGAGATATCGGGACGGGACCTGATCCTGCTGCTCGGCGGCCTGTTCCTGCTGGGCAAGAGCGTCACGGAGATCCACCACAGCATGGAGGGCCCCTCCGGCAAGGACGGTAAGCAGGCCGCCGCGGCCTCCTTCGCCTCGGTGATCGTGCAGATCATGATCCTGGACATCGTGTTCTCGCTGGACTCCGTCATCACCGCCGTCGGCATGGTGGACGAACTCGGCGTGATGATCGCGGCCGTCGTGGTGTCGGTGGCGGTGATGCTGTTCGCCTCCGGGCCGATCAGCAGGTTTGTGGACCAGCACCCGACGATCAAGATGCTGGCGCTGGCGTTCCTGGTGCTGATCGGCGTGGTCCTCGTCGCCGAGGGTCTCGACCAGCACATCCCGAAGGGGTACATCTACTTCGCGATGGCGTTCTCGGTGATCGTGGAGCTGCTCAACATCCGGATGCGTGGCAGGCACACCAAGCAGCAGGATGCCACTCCTAAGATGAAATAGTGGGCTTTGATCCTTGGAATCCGGATTTCGTGGCATACCCGTACCGGGTCTACGACGAGCTGAGGCGCGAGGCGCCCGTCAGCTACTTCGAGCCGACGGGCCAGTGGCTCATCGCGCGGCACGCCGACGTGAACGCGCTGCTCAGAGACCGTCGGCTGGGCCGCTCCTACCTGCACGTGGCCACCCACGAGGAGTTCGGCCGGCCGGCGGAGCCGGAGTTCCAGGAGCCGTTCTGGCGCGTGATCAGAGCGGGCATGCTCGACGTGGAGCCGCCGGTGCACACCAGGCTGCGCCGGCTGGTCTCCAGGGCGTTCACGCCCCGCATGGTCGAGTCGCTGCGCCCCCGCGTCCGGGCCATCGCCGGGAGCCTGGTGGACGCGTACGTGGACAAGGGCGGCGGTGACCTGATCGCCGAGGTCGCCGAGCCGCTCCCGGTCACCGTGATCGCGGAGATGCTCGGCATCCCGGACCAGGACCGCCACCTCCTGCGGCCCTGGTCCGCCGACATCTGCGGCATGTACGAGCTCAACCCGTCCCCCGAGGCCCAGCACACCGCGGTCCGCGCGGCCTCGGAGTTCGCCGGCTACCTCAAGGCCCTGGCCGCCCAGCGGCGCAGGAGCCCCGGCGACGACCTCGTCAGCGCGCTCGCCCAGATCGAGGAGCTGACCGAGGACGAGCTGGTCGGCACCTGCGTCCTGCTGCTCAACGCCGGTCACGAGGCCACCGTGAACGTGACGGGCAACGGCTGGTGGTCCCTGTTCAGGAACCCCGGCGAGCTGGCCAGGCTGCGCGCCGACCGCTCCCTGCTGCCCACGGCGGTGGAGGAGCTGATGCGCTGGGACACGCCGCTGCAGATGTTCGAGCGCTGGGTGCTGGAGGACATCGAGGTGCACGGCGTGCGGATCCCGCGCGGCTCGGAGGTGGCGCTGCTGTTCGGCTCGGCGAACAGGGATCCGGCCGTGTTCGCCGATCCCGACCGGCTCGACGTGGGCCGGGCCGACAACCCGCACATCTCCTTCGGGGCCGGGATCCACTTCTGCCTGGGCGCGCCGCTGGCCAGGATCGAGCTGATGGAGTCGTTCGGCGCGCTGCTCGACCGGGCGGGCACGCTGGAGCTGCGGCAGGAGCCCTCCTGGAAGCCGGGCTACATCATCCGCGGCCTGCACGCACTGGAACTCACCGCCACCGCCTGAAGCGGCTTACCGCCGTCTGGAGGCGGGCCCGCCGTCTGGAGCGGGCCCGCCGCCGGCGGTCAGCGTGACTGGCTGAGCCAGCCGAAGCCGCCGAGCCCCGACGCGTCGATCAGCTCGCCCTCCTCCGAGGCCCTGGCCAGGGCCCGGAGGTAGCCGCGCGGATCGCTGCGGGCCAGCTCCAGCGGCGGCCGCTCACCGGTGAGCCCCAGCTCCCGCAGCGCCTGCCGCTGTGTGGACAAGGTTGTGGATATCGCACCGGCCCGCCGCCCGGCCTCCGCGCACGCGTCCAGCGCGACGTGCGCGGTGATGTCGCAGGTCCCGTCGGGTACGGGGGAGACGACCGCCCCGTCGCGGTACCCGGTGAGCGTGCCGTGCAGCGGCCGGTTGTCCACAGGGTGTGCATAATCGATGGCGACCGCCCGCCCCCTGGTGAGGCGGACGAGCACCGAGGCCCACGCCTCGTCGCGGGGGCGCCCGATCTCGGCCCGCGAGCCCACGCGGCCGAGCGGCCACCACCGCTCCAGCCAGCTCCGGTCGGCCGGCCGCAGCGCGCCGCCGATGCGTTCCTCGCCCGTGTGCACGTGGACCATGACCAGCCGCGGCCCCTCCGCGGTCTGCTCGACCACGTCGAGCGGCACGTTGTCCAGCCACTCGTTGGCGACGGCCAGCCCGGTGATCTCCGTCGGCAGGCTCGGCGACCACTCGATCCGCTCGGGCAGCCCCGCCGGCCGGGGCGAGAGGTCCACGGCCGTGACGCGCAGCCGGTCGCGCAGCCGGGGCTCGGCCGCCTCCAGCACCTGCGTGACCAGCGCGCCCTCGCCCGCGCCGATGTCGACCAGATCGAGCACGTCTGGTTCGCCCAGATCCGCGTCCACCTCCGCGAGCAGCGCCAGCACCGCGCCGGCGAAGGCCGCCGAGGCGCTGACCGAGGTGCGGAAGTGGCCCGACGGGCGTTCGCGGAGGTAGAAGCCCTCCTCGCCGTACAGCGCGCGCTCCGTTGCGACGCGCCAGGTGAGCCACATGCCTGGACTATCTCATGACTCGTGACGGACACGCACGGTCATCGTATGACTACTCAAGGTCGTGAACTTGCGGTAGCGTTTACCCATTGTCACCGAGTGGTCGCGTTCCGCCAACCCCCAATTGGCCGATCCCGGCCGCTCCCGAACATGCACCCGCGGCCCCGCGCCGCGAAACCGAGAGGAGCCCTCATGCTGAAGAAGGTCCTGGTCGTCACCGGAGCCGTCGCCATGATGTCGCTGGCCGTCCCGGCGCACGCCGACATCATCACCGACGGTCACGGCGGTGTGCTCTCCGGCAACCAGGTGGTCGCCCCGATCACCGCCCCGATCAACATCTGCGGCAACGCCGTGGCCGTCATCGGCGTCGCGGTCGCCGGCTGCAAGGGCGGCGCCGGCGTGCACGCCCCCCACCACTACTGATGGGAAAAGAGCCCGGGCCGACGCAGGTCGACCCGGGCTCGTTCCCCGGCCGGTCAGTCGGCGGATGACCGGCCGGCGCACCTCCAAGAGGTCGCATCGTGCGGGCGTCGGGCCTCGATCCGGGACTCGGCGCCCGCTGCCATGCGATGAACCCCTCTCCTCATCTCTTCCGACAGGGGGTGCACGTTTTGTATGCCCTTGTCGCTTTTGCGAATAACTCAACGCGCGGCAAAACACCGGTCACGCTCGTCACTCGGAGAGGCCGTTACGCTGGTCGGCAGTGCCATCACGGTCGACAGGGGTGAGACGTCATGGACGCAGGGGATCGCCCGGCACGGCTGACCGTCGGCGTGCTCGGGGCGGGCAAGGTGGGCTCCGCTCTCGGCGCCGCGTTGGCGCAGGCCGGGCACAGGGTCGTGGCCGCCAGCGGCGTGTCCGACAATTCGCAGCGGTGGGCGGCCGACCGGCTCGGCGTCACGCCGTGCCAGCCCGACGAGGTGGTGGCGGCGGCCCAGCTCGTCCTGCTCACCGTGCCCGACGACGCGCTGCCGCACCTCGTCAGCGGGCTCGCGGGCACCGGCGCCGACCTTCGCGGCAAGATGCTGGTGCACACCAGCGGGGCGTACGGGCTGTCCGTGCTCGATCCGGCCGCCGGGGCCGGGGCGCTGCCGCTAGCGCTGCACCCGGTGATGACGTTCACCGGCAGGGACGACGACCTCAACAAGCTGACCGGCATCTCCTACGGCGTCACCGCCCCCGAGATGTTGCGGCCCGTCGCCGAGGCCCTGGTGATCGAGATGGGCGGCGAGCCGGTGTGGATCGACGACGACGACCGCCCGCTCTACCACGCGGCCCTGGCCAATGCGGCCAACCACATGGTCACGCTCATCGCCGAGTCCTCCGACCTGCTGCGCGGCATCGGGGTCGAGCATCCGGGCCGGATGCTGGGCCCGCTGCTGGGCGCGGCCCTCGACAACGTGCTGCGGCTGGGCATCGCCGGGCTGACCGGCCCGGTCGTCCGCGGTGACGCGGGCACCGTGCGCAAGCACGTCGACGCGCTGATCCTGGCCGCTCCCGAGGCGGCCGACGCCTACGTCGCGCTGGCCAGGCTCACCGCGGACCGGGCGCTGGCTGCGGGGTTGCTCAAACCTGAGGAGGCGGAGCGGCTGCTCGACGCACTGGGGGGCAATATATGGACCTGACCGTCGCGTTGGGAGGGCTGTTATGGAGCTGATCGTCGCCAGGGGCCGGGAAGACCTGGTCAAGGCGCGCCGTGCGGGCACGGTGGCGCTGGTGCCGACCATGGGCGCGCTCCACGAGGGCCACCGGTCGCTGATCAGGCAGGCCCGGGTGCGGGCCGATCAGGTCGTGGTCAGCATTTTCGTCAATCCCCTCCAATTCGGTCCTAACGAGGATTTTTCGCGTTATCCACGTACATTTGAGTCTGATCTTGACGTATGCCGGGCCGAGGACGTGGGCGTCGTCTTCCATCCGGCGGCCGAGGACATGTACGCCCCCGACCGCCAGGTGAGCGTCTCCGCCGGCGAGATGGGCCGGATCGTCGAGGGGGCCTCCAGGCCGGGGCACTTCGACGGCGTGCTCACGGTCGTGCTCAAGCTGTTCAACCTGGTGCAGCCGGACCTGGCGGTGTTCGGGCAGAAGGACGCCCAGCAGCTCGCCCTGATCCGCCGCATGGTCGCCGACCTCGACCTGCCGATCGAGATCCTGGGCGCGCCGACCGTGCGCGAGCCCGACGGCCTGGCCCTGTCCAGCCGCAACCGCTACCTGTCCGGCGACGACCGGCGGGTGGCGCTGGCGCTCTCGCGGGCCCTGAGGGCGGGCGCGGCCCAGCTCACCCCGGCCGAGATCCGGCGGACCGCGCGCGCGGTGCTCGACGAGGCCGGCCCCGGGCTCGACCTCGACTACCTGGCCCTGGTCGATCCGGCCACGTTCACGGAGGTGAGCGAGAGCTTCGAGGGCATGGCCGTGCTCGCGGTGGCGGCCAGGGTGGGCTCCACGCGGCTGATCGACAACGTCACCCTCACCTTGAATCCCGCCTGAGGCGGTTTACCGTCGGGAGCATGACGGATGAGGAGCTGAGGGACGAGCTGCTCCGGCGCATGGAGATGGACCAGGCCATGCGTGACCCGGCCAAGGGCATGCCCGGTGACAAGAGGCTCGCGCGCCTGCAGCGGCTCGACGAGGGCAACACGGCCTGGCTCTACTCCGTCGTCGCCACCCGGGGCTGGCCGCTGATCTCGCAGGTGGGGGAGCGGGCGGCGCGGGCGGCCTGGCTGCTGGCGCAGCACGCGACCTCCCGCGACGTGCAGCGGCTGTTCCGCGAGGTGATGGCCGACGCCGTGGAGTCGGACGAGGCCTCGCCGCGCGACTTCGCCTACCTGGTGGACCGCGTACGCGTGCGCTCCGGCCGCCCCCAGCTCTACGGCACGCAGTTCCACGACGGCGGGGACGGCCTGGAGCCCATGCCGATCGAGGATCCCGAGCTGCTGGACGAGCGGCGCAGGGCCGTGGGGCTGGAGCCGTTCGCCGAGTACGCGGCGTTCATCAGGAAGAGCAACAGCCACTGAGCACCCCGGGGCATGTCCACGCGACACCACGCGTTATCGTCATATTGACGAAATCACCACTCCAGGGATTATCGTCATGATGACGAAATCGCCTCAGTGAGGAGACCCCCATGAGCGCACCGGTGATTCCCCTGCGTCTGACCGCGCCGGCGCCCGGCTGGACCGTCGAGGCGGACGTGGTCGTCGTGGGCTCCGGCGTCGCGGGGCTGACCGCGGCCCTGCGCCACGCGGAGCT
Source organism: Nonomuraea thailandensis (assembly GCF_024172165.1). GTDB lineage: Bacteria > Actinomycetota > Actinomycetes > Streptosporangiales > Streptosporangiaceae > Nonomuraea > Nonomuraea thailandensis. The sequence goes on from NZ_JAMZEB010000002.1 coordinate 10,418,348, forward strand.
GGAGCCGGCGGCCAAGGTCCTGGTCGTCACCAAGGACGTGCTGTCGGCGGGCTCCACCCGCTGGGCCCAGGGCGGCATCGCGGCCGTGCTCGACCCGGGCGACACCCCTGACGAGCACCTGAACGACACTTTGATCGCCGGAGTGGGCCTGTGCGACGTGCGGGCGGTGCGCACGCTCGTGACGGAGGGCCCCGGCGCGGTGCGGCGGCTCATGGCGCGGGGTGCCCGCTTCGACCGGACGCCCGAGGGGGAGCTCCAGCTCACCAGGGAAGGCGGGCACCGTCGGCGCCGGATCACCCACGCCGGCGGCGACGCCACGGGCGCCGAGGTGCAGCGGGCGCTCATCGAGGCGGTCAGGGCGAGCCGGATCGAGGTGATCGAGCACGCGCTGGTGCTCGACCTGCTCAAGGACGCCAGGGGCCGGGCCAGGGGCGTGACGCTGCACGTCATGGGCGAGGGCGCCCGTGACGGCGTCGGCGCGGTGCGCGCCAGGGCGGTGGTGCTCGCCACCGGCGGCATGGGCCAGGTCTACGCGGCCACCACCAACCCCGCCGTCTCCACGGGCGACGGCGTGGCGCTGGCCCTGCGGGCCGGGGCCGTCGTGCGGGACATCGAGTTCGTGCAGTTCCACCCCACCGTGTTGTGGCTCGGCGAGGGCTCCAAGGGCCAGCAGCCGCTGATCTCGGAGGCGGTCAGGGGCGAGGGTGCCTTCCTGACCGACCACGAGGGCAACAGGTTCATGGCGGACGCGCACGAGCTGGCGGACCTGGCGCCGCGCGACGTCGTGGCCAAGGCCATCCTGCGGGTGATGCGCGAGACGGGTCGCGACCACGTGTACCTGGACGGCCGGCACTTCGGCCGCGACAAGTGGGAGACCCGCTTCCCGACGATCTACGCGGTCTGCCGGGAGCACGGCATCGACCCGGCCACGCAGCCGATCCCCGTCTCGCCGGCCGCCCACTACGCCAGCGGCGGCGTCCGTACGGACCTGTACGGCCGCACCTCCATCGACGGCCTGTACGCCTGCGGCGAGGTCGCCTGCACCGGCGTGCACGGCGCGAACCGGCTGGCCTCCAACTCCCTGCTCGAAGGGCTGGTCTTCGCCGAGCGCATCGCCGAGGACATCCACGCCGTACGCCCCGCGCCGGGGGAGCCGGTGCCGGGCGACGCCGCCGAGGGGCTGGTGGACCCGAGGGTCCGGCCCAGGATCCAGGCCCACATGAGCACCGGGGCGAGCGTGCTGCGCAGCCGCGAGTCCCTGGTCGCCACGGCCAGGGCGCTGCGCGACGCCCGCTGGACCCCGGTCCAGGTGCCCGCGTGCACCGAGTCCTGGGAGACCACGAACCTGCTCACCGTGGCCACCGTCCTGACCGGCGCGGCGGCGGCCCGGCTGGAGACGCGCGGATCACACTGGCGCGAGGACCACGACACCCGCGACGACAACGAATGGCTGGGTCACCTGGACGTGACCCTGACGGAGGAGGGCCTGCGCATGACGTACACGCCGCACGGTGATGCGATGCCGCCGCGACTGGCGCACGAGCTGACCGCCGCCGGGCTGGACCCGGCCGAGGTGGACGCGCTGATCGACCGGGCGCTCGCCGAGGACCTTCAGGAGGCGGGCGACGTCACGAGCCTGGCCACCATCTCGGCCGAGCAGCGCTCGGTGGCCGACGTGGTGGCCCGCAAGGACGGCGTGGTGGCCGGGCTGGCGGTGGCCGAGGCGGTCTTCGTGCGGCTGGGCGCGGCCCGCGCGGAGCGCGTGGCCAAGGACGGCGAGCAGGTCAGGGCCGGTGACGTGCTGATGACCGTCGAGGGTCCGGTGCGGGCCCTGCTGACAGCCGAGCGCACCGCGCTCAACCTGCTCACGCACCTGTCCGGGGTGGCCACGCTGACCGCCCGCTGGGTCGAGGCGATCAGCGGCACCGCGGCCCGCGTGCGCGACAGCCGCAAGACGCTGCCGGGCCTGCGGGCCCTGGAGAAGTACGCGGTCCGCTGCGGGGGCGGGGTCAACCACCGGATGTCCCTGTCGGACGCCGCGCTGATCAAGGACAATCACGTGGTGGCGGCCGGGGGCGTGGCCGAGGCGTTCAGGGCGGTCAGGGAGCGGTACCCGGACCTGCCGATCGAGGTGGAGATCGACCGGCTCGACCAGCTCGAGCCCGTCCTGGACGAGGGCGCCGAGTTGGTCCTGCTGGACAACTTCACGGTCGAGGACACAGCTCGTGCCGTACATTTCGTGAAAAATCGGGCGAAAAACAGGGTTGCTCTTGAAGCGAGTGGGGGATTGACCTTGGAATCGGCCCGTGATGTGGCGGAAACTGGCGTCGACTACCTTGCGGTGGGAGCGCTAACGCACTCAGCGCCGGCCCTTGACATCGCACTGGATCTGCGGGGGTAATTGATGCTGCTCACGATCGACGTCGGCAACACGCACACGGTGCTGGGCCTGTTCGAGGGCGAGGACGTCATCGAGCACTGGAGGCTGGCCACCGACGCCCGCCGCACCGCCGACGAGATCGCTGTCGTGCTCCAGGGCCTGCTGGCCCAGTCGCCGCTGCTCAAGGGAGCCGACGTCGACGGCATCGCCATCTGCTCCACCGTGCCGAGTGTGCTGAACGAGATGCGTGAGATGTGCCGCCGCTACTACGGCGACGTGACCGCGGTGATCGTGGAGCCGGGCATCCGCACCGGGGTGCCCGTGCGCATGGACAACCCCAAGGAGGTCGGCAGCGACCGCATCGTGAACGCGCTGGCCGCCATCGACCAGTACGGCGGCCCCTGCGTCATCGTCGACTTCGGCACCGCGACCTCCTTCGACGCGGTCTCGGCCAAGGGCGAGTACGTCGGCGCCGTCACCGCCCCCGGCATCGAGATCTCCGTGGACGCGCTGGCCGCCGCCGGCGCGCAGCTCCACAAGGTCGAGCTGGTCAGGCCGCGATCGGTGATCGCCAAGAACACCGTCGAGGCGCTGCAGGCCGGCATCATCTACGGCTTCGCCGGCCAGGTGGACGGCATCGTCGAGCGCATGGCGGCGGAGCTGGCCGACGATCCCGACGAGGTCACCGTGGTGGCCACCGGCGGGCACGCCGCGCTGGTGGTGGGCGAGTCGCGCTCGATCGACGTGCACGAGCCGTGGCTCACCCTCATCGGACTCCGGTTGATCTACCACCGCAACGTCTCATGAAAAAGGGAACGGCCCCCGGCGCAACGCCGGGGGCCGTTCCTTTTCTGCGTCACTCGCTCTCGGCGGTGTAGAGGTACTCCCAGGGGCCGCACTTCTTCGGGTAACCGCCGTGCGGGCCGACCTGGCAGACCTTCGCCCGCAGGCTGTAGACGTCGTGCTCCTGGAAGCCGAACTTCTTGTAGCCGGGGTAGCCGCAGTACTTCTTGGCGTACACCGGGGACCATTCGTGGTCGAAGTCGCTGGCCTGGAACTGGACGTACGCGCACTTGCCGCCCTCTTCGTAGGTGCGGTCGTCCAGGTCGAACAGCTTGCCCTTGACCGTGACCTCGTTCGACTCGCCGTGGTGGTCCCAGTCGACGCCGACCCAGCCCTGCGCCTTGGCCAGGCCGTGCTTGGCGTAGGCGGGGCCCCAGTACTCGGAGTAGTCGTACGAGCTCGCCTGGGCCGAAGCAGGCAGCGACAGGGCCACGGCGGTGGTGGCGGCGACAGCGGCGAGACCGGTCGCGATCTTCTTGAACATCTTTCTCTCCTCGAGCTCCCCATGGGCCGGCTCCCTACCGGCTCCCCCCCGAGCTCGTAAGAAAGTTGTAAACCGGGGCTCTTGCAGCGTTCCTTCAGCGACCCTGCAGCGTTCCTTCAGCGGGCCGACGAGCCCTTGCAGTTCGCCATATCCCCTACCCTTTGTTGTTGTGAGCGACGAACTTCCCGAGCAGATGCGCATCCGGAGGGAGAAGCTCGACCGCCTTCGCAGCGAGGGCGTCGACCCTTACCCGGTGAATTTCCCACGCACGGCGACCAACGCCGAGGTCAGGGAGAAATACCAGGGCCTGGAGCCCGACACCGCGACCGGCGACCAGGTCGCCGTGGTCGGGCGCGTCATGCTCAACCGCGTCGGCGGCAAGCTGTGCTTCGCCACGATCCGCGACGGCAGCGCCGACCTGCAGGTGATGATCTCGCTCGACAAGGTGGGCGAGGAGTCGCTGGCGAGCTGGAAGCGCGACGTCGACCTGGGCGACCACGTCGGCGTGATCGGCGAGGTCATCACCTCCCGCCGTGGCGAGCTGTCCATCCTCGCCGACAGCTGGCAGATCACCGCCAAGTGCCTGCGCCCGCTGCCGGAGAAGCACATCGGGCTCACCGACCCCGAGGCGCGGGTCCGCCAGCGCTACGTCGACCTCATCGTCAACGACGACGCCAGGAAGATGGCCCGGCTGCGCAGCTCCGCGGTGCGCGCGGTGCGCGACTTCTGGCACGAGGAGGGTTACCTCGAGGTCGAGACGCCGATGTTGCAGCCGATCCACGGCGGCGCCGCGGCCCGGCCGTTCAAGACCCACATCAACGCCTACGACATGGAGCTCTACCTTCGCATCGCGATCGAGCTCTACCTCAAGCGGCTCGTGGTGGGCGGCATCGAGAAGGTCTTCGAGATCAGCCGGACCTTCCGCAACGAGGGCGCCGACTCCACGCACAACCCCGAGTTCACGATGGTCGAGGCCTACGGAACGTACCTCGACTATCACGACATGGCCGACCTGACCCAGCGGATGATTCAGCGCGCCGCCCTGGCCGCGCTGGACGGCACGGTGGTCGTGCACGAGGGCATGGAGGTCGAGCTCGGCGGCGCGAAGTGGCCGCGCATCCCGCTTCACCACCTCGTCTCCGAGGCGGTGGGCGAGGAGATCACCACCGCCACCTCCCTGGAGGAGCTGCGCAAGATCGCCGATCGGCGCGAGATCCACTGGGACGCGAAGTGGGGCCCCGGCAAGCTCGTCCAGGAGCTGTTCGAGGAGCTGGTGGAGCACACCCTGATCCAGCCCACGTTCGTCATGGACTACCCGGTGGAGACCTCCCCGCTGGCCCGCGTGCACCGCGACGACCCGCTGCTGACCGAGAAGTGGGACCTGATCGGCTTCGGCACCGAGCTGGGCACCGCCTTCTCCGAGCTCAACGACCCGATCGACCAGCGCCGCCGCCTGGTGGAGCAGTCCATGCTGGCCGCCGGGGGCGACCCCGAGGCCATGCAACTCGACGAGGACTTCCTTCAGGCGCTGGAGTACGCCATGCCGCCCACCGGGGGCATGGGCGCGGGCATCGACCGGCTGATCATGGCCTTCACCGGCAGGAACATCCGCGAGACCATCCTGTTCCCGCTGGTCAAGCCCACCCAGTAGGCCGCTCAGGAGCGGTTCAGCCGCACCGGCAGCGAGGCGAGCCCGCGCAGCACCACGTTCTCCTTGTACGGCGGCGCGGGCTCGGCCAGCTCCAGCCCGGGCGCCGCCGCGGCGAGGGCCGACAGCGCGATCTCGCCCTCCATCCGCGCCAGCGTGGCCCCGAGGCAGAAGTGGATGCCCAGCCCGAAGGCGAGGTGGCGCTCCGGCGAGCGGGTCACGTCGAACCGGTCGGGATCGGGAAAGACCGCCGGGTCGCGATTGGCCGCGCCTATCACGGCCATCACCGGCGTGCCCCGCGGCACCGGCGTCCCGCCCAGCGACACGTCCTCCAGCGCGACCCTGTGGGTGAGCTGCACCGGTGGGTCGTAGCGGAGCACCTCCTCCACCACCTCCTTGGGCCGCAGCGCCGCCTGCGCCAGCCGCCCGTGCCGGAGCAGGGCCAGGACCCCGTTGGCGATGAGGTTGACGGTGGTCTCGTGGCCGGCCACGAGCAGCAGCACGCAGGTGGCCAGCAGTTCGCCCTCCGTGAGCTCCGGCACGCCCGTCAGCGCGCTCAGGAGATCGTCGCCGGGCCGCTCCCGCCTGAGCGCGGCGAGCTCGCGGAAGTAGTCGCCGAACTCCCTTCTGGCCCGCCCGGTTTCCGATAAGAGGTCTTCTGTAAGCATCGGGTCAAGGCCGCGGGCAAGCTTCTCGCTCCAGCCGCGAAAGCGATCGTGGTCCTCTGGAGGCACCCCGAGCATCTCGCTGATCACCATGACCGGCAGCGGGTAGGCGAGCCCCGACACGAGGTCGGCCTCGTCGGGCAGCGCGCGGATCAGCGAGGCGTTGATCGCCTCGATGCGCGGGCGCAGCCGTTCGATCATGCGCGGGGTGAACGCCCTGCTCACCAGGGCACGCAGCCTCGTGTGGTCGGGCGGGTCCAGCCATAGGAACGATGCAACGGGCTGACCTGGGTCGGCGCCGTTCTGCCTGCCGGAGCCGCGGCCGAAGCGCGGGTCGCGGAGCAGGGTCGTGCACAGCTCGTGCGTGGTGGCGACGAGCAGGCCCCCGCGCGTACGGAAGAGGGCGCCGCGCGCGCTCAGCTCGCGATAGCGGGAGTAAGGATCATGCAGAAATCCCCGATCGAACGGATCGAAACCCAGGACGTCCACCGGGCTCAGAACCGCCGGATCCGGAGCACCGGAAGGCTCCATGAGCTCGCTCATCCTGGACTGATCGGTACCGACATATCGCGAGTAGGTCATATATTTCGGATCATGTCAATAGCCCTGGTCAAGAGCGGCGATTGTTATGCTTGACGACCTTTCCAGGATGCGTTTACCGTCTGCGAGGAGCGACTTCGGCCCGGTCAAGAGGCCCAAGTTCAGCTGTTGGGGGGGAGGGCTCCCGATGGATGTGCTCACTGAAGGTGTTGAGCTGAGCCATGCGGACCTTGCATTGCTCGCGGAGCTGGCCAAGGGGGTCACGGTCGACCGGGTGGGCAGACGGCTGGATATCAGCGGGCGCACGGTGCGCAGGCGACTACGTGGGATCTGTGACCGCATCGGCGTCGCCACGGCGATCGAGGCCGTGGCATGGGCGGCCCGCCGCCAGTTGATCTAGCGGCGAGCGGCCATGGGGATAGGGGCCCCTGGTCAGTCGGCGATGCGTACCGCGCCGGCGAACGGCCTGTTGGCGATCGAGGCGATCCGCACCACGTCACCGGTCTGCGGCGCGTGCACCATCATGCCGCCGCCGAGGTAGATGCCCACGTGGTGCAGGTCGCTGTAGAAGAACACCAGGTCGCCGGGGCGCATCTCCTCGCGTGAGATGTGCCGGCCCGCGGTCCACTGGCTGCCGGTGTAGTGCGGCAGGGAGATGCCGACCCTCTGGTAGGCGGCCATGACCAGGCCCGAGCAGTCGTAGGAGTTGGGGCCCTCGGCGCCCCAGACGTACGGCTTGAGCTGCTGCGTGAGCGCCCACCGCGCGGCCTGGGCGGCCTTGCCGCTGCCGACGATCGGCAGGTTGACCCGCTGCGCCCGCGTGCCGGGGCGGCCCGCCTCGCCCAGCGCCCGCCTGAACAGGTTGCTCTCGACCCTGGTGACCAGCTTGGTGATCTTGCCGCGCTTGGTGTCGAGCTCGGAGACGATCTCCTGGACCTCGTCGATGCGGGCCTGGGCGCCGGCCCTGGCGCGCTCGGCGGCCTCCCTGGCCTGGGTGACCTGGTTGACCTCCGCGCCCTGCTGCTGTTCGAGCACGTCCATGGTGGCGGCGCGGTCGAGGAAGGAGTCGGGGTCGCCCGAGGTGGCGAACGCCAGCATCCGGTTCATCCCGCCGGTCATGTACGCGTTCTGAGCCAGGAGCGCGACCTCCGTGCGCTTGGCCTCCAGATCGGCCTCGCTGGTCGCCAGCGTCCTCTGTGCGGCGTCGGCGGCCTTCTTGGCGGTCTTGAGCTTCTCGCGCTGGCCGTTGTACTCCTCGGTCAGCGTCTCGATCTCGGTGTGCATCTTCTCGACCTGCTTGGCCAGGTCCTGGAGCGAGGGCTCGGGGTCCGCGGACGCGGAGCCGACGGGAATGGCGATCAGCAACGCCGCGACTGTGAGACTCACCACACCGCCGAGGCGGCGTGAGCGCCGGAGGCACTGCCGAGGGCGCGCGTGCCTGCCCGCCGTCCTCTCCCCGTCGTTACGCGTGCGCTTCACCAACCAAGCTCCCTTCCTCGACGCCTACCGGGTTAGCTGGCGGGTTCGGGCCGGAGCAGCCCTACCGAACAACTCGGATTCACCCCGAATGGCGGGCGATGGGGGTCGCGCCGCCGGTGGGTCCCCGGCTCCCCTCGCGGGGATTGGGCGTGTTCCTCGCGCGCGACACGCGGGGAACATCGTCGCTGGACACTAATGCACTCCGAGTTCGTGCTCAACCGGAACTGCCGAGTTCATAGAGGTTTCACAACCGAAGGGTCACAAGGTGATCTCGTGCCTGACCGGGCTGAACGGACTTTATGTCCCCTTCGTTGCTGCTACTGCCGGATGTGGGGAGCGTGCTGATATGGCCACCAGATGTAACAGGATGGGCCCAGAGATGGGAGTTAAGTCTGAGCCGTAATGACATCTGTACTCTGGAGAGCCATGGAGCAGGTGGCCGAACTGGCAACGTCCGAGACCGGGCCCGAGAGCGCGGTGGTGGTCCGGCGTGCCCGCACGCCCGACGTCCGGGCGGTCAGGCGGCTGGTCGACACCTACGCGGGCGCGGGCCCGCGGCTCCTGGAGAAGGCCACGGTCACCCTGTACGAGGACGTCCAGGAGTTCTGGGTGGCCGAGCGGGGCGGGCAGGTCGTCGGCTGCGGCGCCCTCCACGTGCTGTGGGAGGATCTCGCGGAGGTCCGCACCGTGGCCGTGGATCCGGAGTGCCGGGGCATGGGCGTGGGCCATCGGATCGTCTCGGCGCTGATACAGCACGCGAAGGATCTGGGTCTGCGACGTGTATTCTGTCTGACTTTTGAGGTGGACTTCTTCGCGAGGCACGGCTTTCGCCCGATTCAGGGCACGCCGGTCTCACCCGAGGTGTACGCCGAACTGCTGGCCTCCTACGACGAGGGTGTGGCGGAGTTCCTCGACCTGGAGCACGTCAAACCGAACACCCTGGGCAACACCCGCATGCTGCTCCATCTGACATCGGGTGACGCGGACCTTGACCAGATGGAAAGGTGATTGTTGATACCTATGTCGATACGTTGGGCAGCACAGGCATGTGTCCTGACACGTGCCACATGCGCACTCGAAGCGAGGTGACACGGTGAGCACCGGACAGCCGCCGTATCCGCAGGACGAATCCGGCGAGAATTCCGCGCCCGGCACCCCTTACGGGCAGCAGAACACGGGCCGCCACCCCGGCGAGCCCGACCCGGACGTGACTGTGGTCGGCTACCGGGCGGACGACGCCTACGGCCAGCAACCCCAGTACGGCCAGCAACAGGGTTACGGCCAGCAGGGCTACGGCCAGCAGCAGCAGGGCTACGGCCAGCAGCAGTACGGCCAGCAGCAGTACGGCCAGCAGCAGGGCTACGGCCAGCAGGGCTATGACCAGCAGCAGGGCTACGGCCAGCAGCAGGGTTACGGGCAGCAGCAGCAGTCCCAGCCCGACTACGGCCAGCAGCAGCAGTACGGCTACGGCCAGCAGCCCCAATCGGGCCAGCAGCCCCAGTACGGCCAGCAGCAGGGTTACGGGCAGCAGCAGCAGTCCCAGCCCGACTACGGCCAGCAGCAGGGCTACGGCGACCAGCAGGGCTACGGGCAGCAGTCCGGCTACGGCCAGCAGCCGCAGTCAGGCCAGCAGTACGGCCAGCAGCCCCAGTCGCAGCCCGGCTACGGCCAGCAGCAGGGCTACGGGCAGCAGCAGCAGTCCCAGCCGGACTACGGTCAGCAGGGTTACGGGCAGCAGCAGCAGTCCCAGCCCGACTACGGTCAGCAGGGTTACGGGCAGCAGCAGTCCCAGTCCGACTACGGTCAGCAGGCCCAGTACGGCCAGCAGCCCCAGTCGCAGCCTGACTACGGCCAGCAGGCCCAGTACGGCCAGCAGCAGGGCTACGGCCAGCAGGGCTATGACCAGCAGCAGGGCTATGGACAGCAACAGGGCTACGGCCAGCAGCAGCAGTCCCAGCCCGGCTACGCCCAGCCCGGTTACGGCCAGCAGGGCTACGACCAGCAGCAGTACGGCCAGCAGGGCTACGGCCAGCAGCCGCAGCAGTACGGGCAGGGCGGCTACGGCCAGCAGCCCGGCTACGGGCAGCCCTACGGCCAGCCGGTCGGCGTGCAGCCCCCCGGGGCGCCGGCGCCGCTGGCGGAGTGGTGGCAGCGCCTGGTGGCCAGGCTCATCGACGGCGTCATCTTCGGCGTCGTGATGTGGGTGGTGTCGCTGGCGCTCACCCCGCTGTACCCCTCGTACAGCTCGATCACCGGGCTCACGAGCGGCCTGACGTTCGGGATGCTGTACTACCTCGCCGTCGCGATCGTCGTGACCCTGATCTACACGGCCTACGACTTCGTCCTGGTCAAGTTGAAGGGCCAGACGGTCGGCAAGATGGTCATGGGCATCAAGGTCGCCCAGGTCGGCGGCGCCGTGCCGCCGGAGGGCCTGCCCAACGACGTGTCGCTCAAGCGGGCGCTCGTCACGGTGGGCGGCTTCGTCGTCTACTGGGTCCCTCTGGTCGGCCCGCTGATCTCGGCCATCGCCTACGGGCTGAACGGCGCCTCGCAGCTGTGGGACAAGCCCCTGCAGCAGACCTTCGCGGACAAGTTCGCGAAGACGGTGGTGGTGAAGATCAAGTAGTCTTCCGCAGACGCGACATAGGGGCCGGCCTCGCCGGCCCCTATGTTTTGTGTGTAGACCTGTACCAGAATTAGTTAGCGACCCGAGCCCCCGACGACACGAGGTGGCAGTTATGGCCGGGACGACGCCGCGGACGGACGTGCTGCCCGCCGAATGGTGGGAACGCCTCGGCGCCCGGCTGATTGAAGCACTCGTCTTCGGGGTCTTCTATTACATTCTGTTCATCGCGCTGTGGGGCTTCTTCCGGACTGTCGGGATGGCCGAGGTCTTCGGCGGGCGGCTGCCGGGAGTCTTCGCGTGGCTGGTGGCCGGGCTGGCTTATGCGGGCTACGACTGGTGGGCGCATTCCCGGCGCGGGCGGACGTTCGGTAAGGCGATCATGAAGATTCGCCTGGCGCCGGAGGGTCTGTCGTCCCGGGTTCTGCTCAGGCGGACGATCGTCTATCCCGCTCCGGTGATGCTCATGGGCATTCCGGTCGTCAATCTGGTGGCCGGAATGCTGCTGTTCGGCGTGGGGCTGCTCATCCTGATGGACAAGCCCCTGGAGCGGGGTCCACACGACCGGGCAGCGGGAACGAGGGTGGTTAAAGATCTTCGCTGAGCCATCCGTACCAGGGGCGATGCCTTTTCGCAAAATTTTCGGTTGATCCGGTAAGGAGCCTGGAGAGACTGGCATTAGGCTATGGGGCGTCCGGGTTGCCGGATGTTGGCGCCCCTGCAGCGCACAGGGCCTGTGTGTGGCGCTATGGTCGGTTACGGGTGGATGCCGCCCTGGGTGTCATGAGGGAGCCGGGCTCCCCGTGGTCACGCTCCCAGCGCTTTATGCGCCCCCGAAACCCCGCTAGCCGTGGAGGCGAGGACGAATGGAAGCCCTAACAGACGTATTGTCAGCGCTCATCCCCCCGGTCGTGGTGGGTGGCGCCTTCATCTTTGGCGTAGTGAAGTTGGTCCGGTCGGAGGCCCTCGGGGGCCGGCGAAACCGCGAGGATCAGCCCGAGAGCCAGAACTGATCGGCTAGTCAGCCGAATCCCCGTAGCGCTGAATTGTCTCCACGCCTTTCCGGGTATATGTTTGGGCAGGCGAATGAAACAATGCTCCGCGAAAGGATTGCGTACATGGCCAAGCAGATCCAGGAGATTCTCATCGATGACCTCGATGGGGGCGAGGCCAATGAGACGGTCAGCTTCGCTATTGACGGCTCCACCTATGAGATTGACCTCAGCGACCTTAACGCGAAGAAGCTGAGGGACGCTCTGACGCCTTTCGTGCAGCACGCGCGCAGGGCGGGCGCCGTATCCACGCGCCGGCGCGGCCGGGGCGGCAACCGTGCGATGAGCCGCGAGAAGAGCTCCGAGATCCGGCAGTGGGCCAAGGCTCACGGCCTGCCGGTCAGCGAGCGCGGCCGCATCGCCTCCACCGTGGTGGAGAAGTACGAAGCCGCTCACTAAGGGCCCGGCTCTCGACCATGCGCTTATGATGCTCGCCTTGGACCCCGGCGGCCGCCATAAGCGCATGATCGTTTCCGTGGCGATCCCGAATGCGGGACGTTCCGGAAGATGATCTCCTGAGACGCCCATATGCGGGCGTTTTGGGCGCGCGTGTTCCTGCCTCGTCCATGGCGCCGTTTCACCGGCTGGCGCCGGCATATGTGGATGGTGGCGGGCGCGAATGCCGTGTGGGGCGGCCATACCTCATTCAACGTACGCTGGGCGCGTACGAACTGGGCGGCGGCCGCCCACATTGGCTTGTGCGGCGGGCATTGAGGTTCGCGCGGAGCTTGTAGCCCGTCGCATCGAGCGCTTCGGATGCCGCGCCCATGGAACGCGCCACGCTAAAAACCCGTGGCCTCTTCACTCGCTGTAACGCTTAAGCCGGGCCCGGGCTGACCCGGGCGCCGCCGAAAACCTTGTCCCTGCGGGGATGTGGCGGGCTCCGGATTACCGGCGCGCAGGATGCGACGAGCCGGGCATAACCGGCAAGTACGAGCATGGCTCGCACAATGCTGGATCTAGCCGTCATCCACCCCACAATGCCGCCATCCTGCGCCGGTACGGGATGGGGATTCCGCGTACACGCGAGTGGGGGAATGCCCGCGGCCGCGCCGCCATGCGGAGCGGAAGAGCGGCTATCACGCGGATACCGTCCGGTAACCCGGCTGACCGGATGGCGGATTGGCGATTACCGTCTGTGCGGGATGCGCGCTTGAGGCATGCCGGCGGCCGGTGCCGTCAAGATCGTGAATTGTCGATCGCTCGCCGGGATGCGGAAGGATGGGGCGCGTTGACCGGCCTGTCCGACCGCGAAGTGAGGAGCGGCGAGTTGTTCGAGAGGTTCACCGACCGGGCGCGGCGTGTCCTGGTCCTGGCCCAGGAAGAGGCCAGGGCGCTCGACCACCACCACATCGGCACCGAGCACCTGCTGCTCGGCATGATCCGCGAGGGCGAGGCCGTGGCCGCCAAGGCCCTGGAGGGCTTCGGCGTCGGCATCGAGGGCGCGCGCCGGCAGGTCGTGGAGCTGGTCGGCCGTGGAGAGACGGCCGCGCAGGGGCACCTCCCGTTCACGGCGCGGGCGAGCCGGGCACTGCAACTGGCCGGCCAGGAGTCCACGGACCGCGGCCTCGACTACATCGGCACCGAGCACCTGCTGCTCGGGCTCGTCCGCGAGGGCACGGGCACGGCGGTCCAGGCGCTGGTCAAGCTCGGCGCCGACCCCGCAGGGATCCGGCAGGCCGTGGACGAGCTCGTCGCGAGATACCAGGCTCCCCGCACCTGAGCGCCGGGTGGTGACGAGTCCTGAGGTGTGGGGAAGCGGCGGGTTCTGAGCGTGCGGACGCGGTGGGTCTTGAGGGGCGGGGAAGTGGCGGGTCCTGAGGCGTGGGGAAGTGGCGAGTCCGGGCCCCTGAGCGGTGTGTGCCGTGTTGTGCTCACGGCGTAGCGTGCGAGCTTGGTCTTGCATCGAGCCGCGACATAAGATGATTGCGTAATAGATACGGACGCGGCATCTCAGATGCAGGGGCGAAAGCGGCGTCCCCGCGCCGGCTCCGCGCCAGGCGTCCGATGGACGATCCGTATGGGTCCGCGTGCGGCGCGGGTGGCCATTTCCAGCCGCTTCCGTGGGCGTCCTAAACATCGTTCGCTTGCGGCGTATCGGGAACACGTCACCCCCGAACAGTAGTTGGATGGAGGGTGAACGCCCTGCTCTCGGGGAACGTCTCTGCTATAGAGCGTGTCAGCGGCAGTGGGCACGGTTCGCCGAGCCAGGGCTAGCATGCGGGAGGACGGGACCGGATTTACCGGCCTGACTGACCGCTCTGTGAGGAGCGACGAGATGTTCGAGAGGTTCACCGACCGAGCGAGGCGTGTTGTCGTCTTGGCCCAAGAAGAGGCCAGGATGCTCAACCACAACTACATCGGCACTGAGCACATTCTTCTTGGCTTGATCCATGAAGGTGAGGGCGTGGCCGCCAAGGCTCTGGAGAGCCTCGGCATCAGCCTTGAGGGTGTGCGCCAGCAGGTCGAGGAGATCATCGGCCAGGGCCAGTCGGCTCCGTCGGGGCACATTCCGTTCACCCCGCGGGCCAAGAAGGTCCTCGAGCTGTCGCTCCGTGAGGCTTTGCAGCTGGGTCACAACTACATCGGCACCGAGCACATCCTGCTCGGGCTCATCCGCGAGGGTGAGGGTGTGGCGGCCCAGGTGCTGGTCAAGCTTGGAGCTGATCTCAACCGTGTCCGGCAGCAGGTCATCCAGTTGCTCCACGGTTACCAGGGCAAGGAGCCGGCCGCGGCGGGCGGTCCGCAGGAGTCGGCCCCGTCGACCTCCCTGGTGCTCGACCAGTTCGGCCGTAACCTGACCCAGGCCGCCCGCGAGGGCAAGCTGGACCCGGTCATCGGCCGTGAGAAGGAGATCGAGCGGGTCATGCAGGTCCTGTCCCGCAGGACCAAGAACAACCCCGTTCTCATCGGCGAGCCCGGCGTCGGCAAGACCGCCGTCGTCGAGGGCCTGTCGCAGAAGATCGTCAGGGGCGAGGTGCCCGAGACGCTGAAGGACAAGCAGCTCTACACGCTTGACCTCGGCGCCCTGGTCGCCGGCTCCCGCTACCGCGGTGACTTCGAGGAGCGCCTGAAGAAGGTCCTCAAGGAGATCCGCACACGCGGCGACATCATCCTGTTCATCGACGAGCTGCACACGCTCGTGGGTGCGGGCGCCGCGGAGGGCGCGATCGACGCCGCCAGCATCCTCAAGCCGATGCTGGCCCGCGGTGAGCTGCAGACGATCGGCGCGACCACGCTCGACGAGTACCGCAAGTACCTGGAGAAGGACGCGGCGCTGGAGCGGCGCTTCCAGCCGATCCAGGTGGCCGAGCCCTCACTCAGCCACACGATCGAGATCCTGAAGGGCCTGCGCGACCGCTACGAGGCGCACCACCGCGTGTCGATCACCGACGACGCGCTGGTCGCCGCCGCGCAGCTGGCCGACCGCTACATCAGCGACCGCTACCTGCCCGACAAGGCGATCGACCTCATCGACGAGGCCGGTTCCCGGATGCGTATCCGCAGGATGACCGCGCCGCCGGACCTGCGCGAGTACGACGAGAAGATCGCCAACGTCCGTCGCGACAAGGAGTCCGCGATCGACGCGCAGGACTTCGAGAAGGCCGCTGCCCTCCGCGACCAGGAGAAGCAGCTCCAGCTCAAGCGCGAGCGGCGGGAGAAGGAGTGGAAGGCCGGCGACATGGACGTCGTGGCCGAGGTCACTCAGGAGCTCATCGCCGAGGTCCTGGCGACCGCCACCGGCATCCCGGTCTTCAAGCTGACCGAGGAGGAGTCGCAGCGCCTGCTCCGCATGGAGGACGAGCTCCACAAGCGGATCATCGGCCAGGACGACGCCATCAAGGGCCTGTCGCGCTCCATCCGGCGTACCCGCGCCGGTCTGAAGGACCCGCGCCGTCCCGGTGGCTCGTTCATCTTCGCCGGCCCCTCCGGTGTCGGTAAGACCGAGCTGTCCAAGGCTCTGGCGGAGTTCCTCTTCGGTGACGAGGACGCTCTGATCAGCCTGGACATGTCGGAGTTCATGGAGAAGCACACCGTCTCCAGGCTGTTCGGCTCGCCTCCCGGCTACGTCGGCTACGAGGAGGGCGGCCAGCTCACCGAGAAGGTGCGGCGCAAGCCGTTCTCCGTGGTCCTGTTCGACGAGATCGAGAAGGCCCACCCCGACATCTTCAACTCGCTGCTGCAGATCCTGGAGGACGGTCGCCTGACCGACGCCCAGGGCCGCGTGGTCGACTTCAAGAACACGGTCATCATCATGACCACCAACCTCGGCACCCGCGACATCTCCAAGGGCATCGGGGTCGGGTTCGCGAAGTCCAACGACACCGAGTCCAACTACGAGCGGATGAAGGCGAAGGTCCAGGAGGAGCTCAAGCAGCACTTCCGGCCCGAGTTCCTCAACCGTGTCGACGACATCGTGGTCTTCCACCAGCTGACGCCGAACGAGATCATCAAGATCGTGGATCTGATGCTCGCCCAGGTGGACGCCAGGCTGAAGGACCGCGACATGGGGCTCGAGGTCTCGCCCGAGGCCAAGCAGTTGCTCGCCGACCGCGGCTACGACCCCGTCATGGGCGCCCGGCCGCTGCGGCGCACGATCCAGCGTGAGCTGGAGGACTCGCTGTCGGAGAAGATCCTCTACGGCGAGCTCCGGCCCGGCCAGGTCGTGAAGGTGACGATCGAGGGCGAGGGCGACAACGCCAAGTTCATCTTCAAGGGCGAGACCGCCTCGAAGATCCCGGACTCGGCCGCCGCCATCGCCGCTCCGATCCAGAACTGATCCTGGGTCCAACGAAGGCCCCCGCGCCCTGCGCGGGGGCTTTTCGCATGTCAGAAGGGTGATGTGGCCGGGACCGCGCGGCAACCTACCGTGACCGTCCATCACGGGAAGTGAGGGTGCGGCGCGGGGATCACCGGTTGAGGAACATCCTCAACGGAAGGCTCGCCCATGCGCTGCTTCCTCCGCCGCCTCACCGAGCTCCTCGCCACCGCCGACACCACCGCCGTCGCCCTTGCCGTCGCCGTCCTGCCCCTCGCGGCCCTCGCCCAGGCCGCCTCCGCCCAGGTCGCGATCGCCCGAATCGCCCCCGTCCAGGTCGTCTCCGCCCAGGCCGCCAGCGCCCGAATCGCCTCCGCCCAGGCCGCCCGGGCTCAGGCCGGTCCTGCCCGAATCGCTCCGCCCCTCGATCAGGCGCAGCTCTCCAGTGCCGACCTCAACATCCCGGTCTGCGGGGCCGACGTGAACATCCTGGGCAGCCCCGGCGAGATCCTCAGCCCGCAGGTGATCGGCAACTGCGTGGGCGCTCCGCTGGCCTGAAACCGCCGGCGGCCCGGCCCTGTCCGAAGGGTCGTGTCACATTTTCGGGGGCTATCCAGTCATAGGTGTGTACGGAGGCGGTCCTGAGATCGCCGCTGGGCCCGCGGGAGGTGCTGGATGGAGCCGAGGTCGCCTGCTTGTCCGACGGCTCCCGCACGGGGCCGTGAGCGGCAGGTACGCCATCTTCGGAGATCCTCACATCCCCCATGTGGAGAAGTGAGAAGGTTGCCGTCGTTGCGTAATTGTTGGGTCAGCGGGTATGCCACCACCGCGAGTAGTACTACACTGCGTAGAGCTTCGCCAAGTCTCATCCAAGTGAGCCACAAGAGCGTGCTCCCAAGCTGGGGGCCTGCTCCCTGGGGAGTAGCAAGACGTCAACTCAGGGCGGACGCGCGTGCCACCGTCTGGCAGGCATGCTCACATGGTTCGCACGTCAGAGGCGGGCGACGGGAACACTAATGCAAGCCCTGGAGGAAACCGATGCGCCTGCGTCACGATGACGGAACGCTCGTTCACCTCGCCTACAACGCAGGCGTCCACCCCGCTGAGGACCTGGAGAACCTCATCGCGCACCTGACCCGTTACGCGGTGCCGGTGCGCAAGCGGCTGGGCGTCGAGCGGATGGGGATCGGGCTGTGGCTGTCCCCGGCCGTGGCCGACCACCTCACGGCCGACCGCATCGAGCTCGTACGCCTGCGCCGCTCCCTGGAGGAGCGCGGCCTGGAGGTCGTGAGCCTGAACGGCACCGGTGGCCGCAACCAGGAGGTGCCCGGCCCCGACTGGGCCAAGCCCGAGCGATACCGCTACACGATGGCCCTGGCCAAGATCCTGGCGTTCCTGCTCCCCGAGGACGTGCGCTTCGGCAGCATCTCGACCATTCCCATCGGCTGGCGCCGCGACTGGCCCGCCGACCTGCACGCCATCGCCACCCGGCGGCTGGAGCGGCTGGCCCGCGAGCTGCGCGGCATCTACAGCACGAGCGGCAAGACGATCAGGGTCGGGTTCGAGCCGTGGCCGGGGTGCGTCCTGGAGACGACCGAGCAGGCGCTGGAGCGGGTGGGCGGCATCGACTCCGAGCACCTGGGCGTCTGCCTCGACGCCTGCAATCTCGCCTGCGACGCCGGCGAGCCGGGCGCGGCGCTGAAGGGCCTGGCCGAGGCCGGGGCGCCGGTGGTCAAGGTGGGGCACGTGCACAACCACACGGGCGAGTCGCCGGGCACCGGCGCCGTGCTGCAGGACACTCTGACGGCCATGCTGTCGGGCGCGGTGAGCGGCAGCGCGCACATCGAGGTCGAGACGCACAACCTGCTCGTCCCGGGCCGGGCCAAGGGGCCGGGGGCGCTGGTGTCGATGCTGGCCGAGGAGCTGGACTGGGCGCGTGCCAACCTGACCAGCCTGGGCCTCCAGCTCGCCGCCTAGAGCCCTACCGGTCTGGGTCTCCAGCTCGCCGCCAAGCGCCCTCAGAGGTTGCCGAACCAGCCCGGCGTGTCCAGTCGCCACGGATTGCCGGGCGTCATCCTGCGCAGGTCGGATTCGAGCTCCCGCAGCCGATCCTCCCCGAGCTCGGCCGCCCAGCGGGCGCGCAGGGCGTCGAAGATGCGGGCCGAGCGGTCGAGGGCGTCCATGCCGTACGGGGTCAGGCGCACGACCTTGCGCCTGGTGTCCTGCGGATCGGTGGTGCGCTCGACGTAGCCGACGCGTTCGAGCGTCTCGATCGTCTTGCCCGCCGCCTGCTTGGAGACGCCGAGCGTACGGCCCAGCTCGACGGCCGTGGTGCCGTCGGGCCCGATGGCCTGCATGACGAAGCCGTGCATGGGTCTGATGTCCGGATGGCCCTGCCTGCCGAGCTCCGCGTGGAGCTCGTCGATCAACAGCCTGAACGCGAGCAGCAGGCGTAGCGGAAGCTCGAAGCCGGGGACGTAGCTTGACACGATAGACAACCTGGTTAACTATATGGACAACGTAGTTGCCTATCTTAGGGGGTGCGGCGGCATGGCCGTCATACGTCAGGCCGAGGCGCGGCGGTCGGAGACTCCGGGCGGGGTCATGACCACGTTCGCCTCGCCGACGCAGGGAGGGGCCTCGCGGTCCCTGTGGAAGGTCGAGGCCAGGCCGGGCGCCGTGGGGCCCGTGCACGACTTCGACAGCGAGCAGGTGTGGAGCTGGGTGGCCGGGGCCGCCACCGTAGAGCTGGGCGGCCAGACGCACGCCGTCGCCGCCGGCGACACCGTCGTCATGCCCGCCCGCACCGTGCGCCGGGTGCTGGCCGACCCGGTCGCCGGCTACACCGCCATCGTCACCGCGCCGGCCGGCGCCAGGGCCTCGGGCCCTGACGGCGCCGACTTCGGCGTTCCGCCGTGGATCGTGTGAGAGGAAAGAGCGATGACCGTCATCATGGGAGCGGACTCCCGCAAGGTGGACACCCCGAACGGGGTCATGACCACCCTCGCCTCCCCGACGCAGGGCTCCGCCGGGCAGGCGGTCTGGCGGGTGGAGGCCAGGCCCGGCATGGTGGGGCCGGTGCACGCGTTCGACGCCGAGCTGGTGTGGACGTGGCTCGACGGGTCCGCCGTGGTCGAGCTGGGCGGTGAGCGGCACGAGGTGGGCGCGGGCGACACGATGGTGCTGCCTGCGGACGTGAGCAGGCAGATGTTCGCCGATGCCGAGCGCGGGTTCGTCTCGATCGTGGCCGCCCCCGCCGGGGCCCAGGTGTACAACCCCGGTGGCGTGTCGGGGCCGGACGCCTGCGACCTGGCCCCGAAGGACGCCGAGCGGCTCGTCCCGCCCTGGGCGATGTGACCCGCGACGCCGGTCTCGTAGCCTCGGCCTCATGACCGACACCGCCTTCGTCCCCGGCGACTTCGACGTCCCCGCACAGCTGGTCACCCCGCGGTTCCGCCTGGAACCCCTGGGTCCCCAGCACAACACCGCCGACCACGCTGCCTGGACCGGCAGCATCGAGCACATCCGCGCCACCCCGGGCTACCCGGATCACGGATGGCCTCCCGCCGGCGGCATGACCCTGGAGGCCAACCTCGCCGACCTGCGCCGCCACGCGGACGACTTCGCGCAGCGCCGCGGGTTCACCTACACCGTCCTCGATCCGGACGGTGGCGAGGTGATCGGATGCGTCTACATCTATCCCTCAGCCGGTGACGATCATGACGCCGAGGTGTCCTCCTGGGTCACGGCCGACCGGGCCGACCTGGACGTGCCCCTGTACGAGGCCGTGACAGCCTGGCTGTCCGCACACTGGCCCTTCAGGAGCCCCGACTACCGCCCCCGCTGAGACCGGGAGGCGGGCTGAGCACGCGTCCCGCGCTGAGGCCGTGACGCAGGCTGAGGCCGGGACGTGAGCTGGGGGTGCGGGGGCGTCAGGAGGAGTGGGGCAGGCGGTAGGTGCCGTCGTCGAGGGCTTCGGCCAGGCCGTCGGCGACCAGGCCGTCCAGGGCGCGCTCGCGCTGCGCGGCGTCGTCCCACACCACGTCGAGCGCCGCCTTGGGCACCGGGCCGTGGGCCTCGCGCAGCACCGCCAGCAGGCGGCCCCGGCACTGGCGGTCGGTGCCCGCGTACGTCTGCCCCCTGCGCGCGGGGCCGGTGTGCGGCGGCTTGCCCGCCAGCCGCCACGCGCACAGGTCCGTGATCGGGCAGTCGGCGCAGCGGGGCGAGCGTGCCGAGCACACCAGGGCGCCCAGCTCCATCACCGCCACACCCCAGCGGGCGGCGCCCAGCTCGGGCAGCAGGCTCTGCGCCAGCCGCCGCTCGGCCGCCGAGGTGGCGGTCGGAGGGTACTCCTCGGCGCTGACCGCCCTGGCGAACACCCGGCGGACGTTCGTGTCGAGCACCGCGTGCCGCCCGCCGAAGGCGAAACTGGCGACGGCGGCCGCGGTGTACTCGCCGATGCCGGGCAGGGCCAGCAGGGTCGCGTGGTCGGACGGCACCTGGCCGCCGTGCTCCTCGGTGATGGCGCGGGCGCACGCATGCAGGCGCAGCGCGCGCCGCGGGTAGCCGAGCCGGCCCCAGTGGCGTACGGCCTCGCCGGGCTGCTCGGCGGCCAGCGCCTCGGGGGTGGGCCAGCGCTCCATCCACTCGTGCCAGATCGGCAGCACGCGGACGACCGGGGTCTGCTGGAGCATGATCTCGCTCACCAGCACCCCCCACGGGGACGCGTCGGGCGCCCGCCACGGGAGATCCCGGGCGTTGTCCTCGTACCAGTCGAGAACGGCGGTGTGCAGGAGGTTCGGCTCAACCACGCGGTCCAGCGTAGGGGGCGATGACAACCCTTGGCGCGCCGCCGTTCCAGGAGATGCCATCCTCCGGCGTGTCGTCACTCGCTGTCGTTGCCCGCTCACCATCCTGTGCTGTATGGACCCGGATACGATGCATGGCGACGGCGGTGACATCTACTGGCGGCGCCGGATGAGCGTGCTGGTGGCGGTGCTCGTCGTGGTGGCCGTTGTGGCGTGGGCGTGCTCCAGCGGCGGCAGCGGCCCCGAACGAACCTCCAGCGCGCAGTCCTCACCCAGCGCGAGCGGCAGCACGGCCGCGCCGACCACGCCGGCCGTCGACCCGCTGCTGGCGGGCCTGCGCACGCTGGCCATGGGCACCGCGAGCCCGTCCCCCACGCCCAGCCCCAAGGCGGCCCCCTCGGAGCGGCCCAGGCGGCCGGGAGAGCCGTGCGAGGAGAAGGACCTGGTGCTCAGCCTCCAGGGCGGCAGGGAGGAGATCTTCGCCGGCGGCTCCCGGCCCACCTTCCTGGTCACCCTGGTGAACACCGGCTCGGTCATGTGCACGGCCGACGTGGGGCCACGGGCCATGGAGGTCAGGATCACCTCGGGCGCCGACCGCATCTGGTCCACGGCCGACTGCGTCAGCGGGCCGGGGGCCGAGGTCAAGGAGCTGCAGCGGGGGGTGCCGTACGTGCGGTCACTGGAGTGGGATCGTCGGCGGTCCAGCACCGACTGCCGGTCCACGGCCGCGGCGGCGCTGCCGGGGACGTACGTGGCGGTGGCGCGGATGGGCAGGATGCGCACCAGCAAGGGGGTCTTCCACCTGCGCTAGCCCAGGTGGTGGGTGAGAGCTGCTGCTCAGGCGATGCCCGAGCGATCGACGCTCTCAGACGTAGCGCTCCAGGATGGAGGATTCGGCCAGGCGGGAGAGGCCCTCGCGGACGCTGCGGGCCCGGGACTCGCCCACGCCGCCCACCGCCTGCAGATCGTCGATGCTGGCCGCCAGGAGCTTCTGCAGGCTGCCGAAGTGGTTGACCAGGCGGTCGACGACCGTGGCAGGCAGGCGGGGGACCTTGGCCAGGAGGCGGAAGCCGCGGGGGCTGACGGGGGTTTCGAGCTGGTCGGTGCCGTTGTGGCCGAGGACGTGGGCGACGGCCGAGAGGTCGAGGAGGTCGGCGCCCGAGAGTTTGTCCAGCTCGTGCAGCGCTTCCAGGAGGCGTTTCTGGCGGCGGCCCGCGGGGGCGGGGAGGTAGTCGCGGATGACCAGCTCGCGTTCGGAGTCGACGCCTGCGACGAGCTCGTCCAGTTGCAGTGACAGCAGGCGGCCGTCGGTGCCCAGCTCGACGACGTAGCCCTTGATCTCGTCGGAGATGCGGCGGACCATTTCGAGGCGCTGCGCGACGGCGGCGACGTCTCTGACCGTGACCAGGTCCTCGATCTCCAGGGCCGACAGCGTGCCGGAGACCTCGTCGAGGCGGTGCTTGTAGCGTTCGAGCGTGGCCAGGGCCTGGTTGGCCTTGGACAGGATGGCGGCCGACTCCTCCAGGACGTAGCGGATGCCGTCGAGGTAGAGGGCGATGATGCGCATCGACTTGCTGATGGCGATGATCGGCAGGCCGGTCTGCCTGGCCACGCGCTGGGCGGTGCGGTGGCGGGTGCCGGACTCGTCGGTGGGGATGGCGGGGTCGGGGACGAGGTGCACGGCGGCGCGTACGATCTTGTGGTCGTTGCTGACCACGATGGCGCCGTCCATCTTGGCCAGCTCGCGCAGCCTGGTGGCGGAGAAGTCGACGTCGAGCTCGAAGCCGCCGCTGCAGACCTCTTCGACGACGCGGTTGTAGCCGAGCACGATGAGCCCGCCGGTCTGCCCGCGCAGGATCCGCTCCAAGCCGTCGCGCAGAGGTGTGCCCGGCGCTACCGAGGCCAGAGCTTCGCGACGGCGGTCGTCCAGACTCCTATCCACCTGACCCCCGTGTCGATCGGTCACCTCAGCTTAGCCGCGCTCATGTGACGTGTGTGAGGGCGTCCCAGACGTTCTCCGCCTGGACCACCTCGAACCCGGGCGCGAAGGCCACCGGCCCGACCGGCACCAGGGCGCGCTGGCCGCCGCGCCTGCGGCCGCCTTCCTCGAGCGAGCCGGCGGGGACGAGGGCGCGCTTGAAGCCCAGGCGGGCGGCCTCCGTCAGCCGCCTGCGCACGTCCTTGACCGGGCGCAGCTCGCCCGCCAGGCCCACCTCGCCCAGCGCGACCAGGCCAGGGGGGAGCGGCTTGTCGCCGGCGGCGCTGGCGACGGCGAGCATGACCGACAGGTCCACGGCGGGGTCGGCCAGCTTGATGCCGCCGACGGTCGCGGTGAACACGTCGCAGCCGCCGAGGCGGGCGTTGAGCCGGCGCTCCAGGACGGCGAGGACCATCTGCACGCGGTAGGTGTCGAGCCCGGACGACGTGCGCCGGGGCTGCTGCGCCTCGGTGCGGGCCACCAGGGCCTGGACCTCGGCGGGCAGCGGGCGGGTGCCCTCGACCGTGACCGTGACGCAGGTGCCGGCGACAGGCTCGCTGCGCCGGGAGACGAACAGCCCGCTCGGGTCGGTGATGCCCTCGATGCCCCGCTCGTGCAGGTCGAAGCAGCCGATCTCGTCGGTGGGGCCGAACCGGTTCTTGATCGCGCGGACCATGCGGAGCCTGGAGTGGCGGTCGCCCTCGAAGTTGAGCACGACGTCGACGAGGTGCTCCAGGGTGCGGGGGCCGGCGATGGAGCCTTCCTTGGTGACGTGGCCGACGAGGACGGTGGCCATGTTGCGCTCCTTGGCCAGCCGGACGAGGTTGGCCGCCACCTCGCGCACCTGCGTCACCCCGCCGGGCACGCCGGTGGCCTGCGCGGAGCCGATCGTCTGGACGGAGTCGACGACCAGCAGCCGCGGCTGGACCTTCTCCACGTGCGCCACCAGCGCCGACAGCTCGGTCTCTGCCGCCAGGTAGAGCTGGTCCTGGATGGCGCCGATGCGGTCGGCCCGCAGGCGCACCTGGGCCGCCGACTCCTCGCCCGTCACGTACAGGACGGTCGCGCGCTCGGCGATGCGCGCGGCGGCCTCCAGCAGGAGCGTGGACTTGCCGATGCCGGGCTCGCCCGCCAGCAGCACCACCGCGCCGGGGACGAGGCCGCCGCCCAGCACCCGGTCGAGCTCGGCGACCCCGGTGGTGCGGGCGGTGGCCACCTCGGCCTTGACCTGGCCGATGGGCAGGGCGGGCGCCGTGGTGGCCCCGGCCTGGACGACGGTGGCGCCCGCTCTGGCGCCCTCTTCGTCGACCGTGCCCCAGGCCTGGCACTCTCCGCACCTGCCGACCCATTTGGTGGTGCGCCAGCCGCACTCGGCGCAGCGGTATCCGGGCTTCGGGGCAGTCTTGGCCATGCGGAGCAGGCTAGCGGCTGGGACCGACAATCACGCCCGCCGGCAACCGGGCCAGGCCGGCGATCAAGCCACGTCGGCGATCACGCCAGGCCGAGCTCCGAGACCAGCATGCGCTTGGGCTTGGCGCCGACGACCTGCTTGGCGGGCTCGCCGTTCTCGAACAGGATCAGCGTCGGGATGCCCATCACTCCATAGCGGGCCATGATCTCGGGGTTCTCGTCGGTGTTCAGCTTGCCGATCGTCAGGCCGTGCTCGGCCTCGATCTGCTCCAGCACGGGCGCCACCATCCGGCAGGGGCCGCACCATTCGGCCCAGAAGTCGACCAGGATCGGCTTGTCGCTCCTGAGCACCTGCTCCTCGAAGTTGTCGGTGGTCAGCGTGATCATCTTCATCCCCTCACAAAGCAACCTGGGCACGACTGGGCGAGCTGGGCGGCCACCTCGGCGCGGCGGGCGAGCAGCACGCGGATCTCCTGGTCGATCTCGCTGAGCTTGCGCTCGTAGACCTCGACCGACTCGGCGCAGGAGCCTCCGGTGCTGTGCCCCTGACGCAGGCAGTCGACGAACGGGCGGGTCTCCTCCAGCGTGAAGCCGATCTGGAGCAGGGCCCGGATCTCGGAGACCAGCCTGACGTCGTCCTCGCTGTAGGTGCGGTAGCCGTTGGAGGCGCGCCGGGCGCGCAACAGCCCGTGCTGCTCGTAGTAGCGGAGCGAGCGGGTGCTCACCCCGGTGCGTTCCGCCAGCTCACCGATGCGCATGCCTCCAAGGTAAACGTTGACGTCGGTGTCAAGGTCAAGGCCTCAGAAGTAGCGCCAGCGCAGCACGTTCGGGTAGGCCAGCTCCAGGCCGGACGTCTCGGCGATGGCCTGCTCGGCGACCTCGGGCGTGAACTCGATGCGCAGCACGGCCTCCAGGTCGGCGCGCCGCTGGAAGACCATGCGCAGGTCGAGCTCCTTGCGCTGCCAGCCCTGCCGCTGCCAGAACGACTCGACCTCGCGCGCCGAGTACGTCGGCACGGTACGCGAGAACCACCGGCCGAACGACCCCCGGGTGGCGTCGAGGTCCACCACGAAGGCTGCGCCGCCGCGCCGTACGACCCGGGACAGCTCGCGCAGGCCCGGCTCGCAGCCGGGCCCGAAGAAGTACGCCCAGCGCGCCATGGCCACGTCCACCCCGGCGTCGGGCAGCGGCAGGTCCTGGGCCGTCGCGGCGTGCACGGTCACGCCGGGCAGGCCCGCGCAGCGGCGGCGGGCCAGCGCGGCCAGGTCGCCGTGCGGCTCCACGCCGATCACCCGGGACGCCTCGGCGGCCAGGACGGGCAGGTGGTAGCCGGTGCCGCAGCCGATGTCGAGCACGGTGGCGCCGTTCCACGGGCGCAGGGCGCGCATCGCCGCGTCGGCCGCGCCATCGGGGTCGACGGCGCGGTTCTCCAGCTCGTAGATCTGGGGCGTGTTCCAGATATTCGGGCTCGGGATCGCACCTTTCGCTATCCGGGTCATGTCCTAACGCTAGGGGCTGACGCGCCAGATCGGCTTCTCCGGCTTAGGCTGGCAACGTGGCTGATGTCATCCGCGTGCCCAATGCGAAGATCGCATTGTCCACCGCCTCGGTATATCCGGAACGCACTCCCGACGCGTTCGAGCTGGCGGCGCGCCTGGGTTATGACGGCGTCGAGATCATGGTCGGCGCCGACCCGGTGAGCCAGGACATCGATGTGATCGAGCGCTTGTCCGAGCACTATGAGCTGCCCGTTCTCGCCATCCACGCGCCCTGCCTGCTGGTCACCCAGCGGGTCTGGGGCCGCGACCCGTGGGCGAAGCTGGTCAAGGCCCAGAAGGCGGCGGAGCGGCTGGGCGCCTCGACGGTCGTGGTGCATCCGCCGTTCCGCTGGCAGCGCGACTACGCCCGTGACTTCGAGACCGGGCTGGCCAGGATGCGGGACGAGACGGATGTCACCTTCGCGGTGGAGAACATGTTCCCGTTGCGGGCCAGGGGCAACGACGTGGTGCCCTACTCACCTGACTGGAACCCGATCGACTACGACTTCCCGCAGGTCACGCTGGACCTGTCGCACACCGCCGTGTCGGGCTCCGACGCCATGGAGATGGCCGTCAAGCTCGGCGACAGGCTCTCGCACCTGCACCTGGCCGACGGCCTCGGCGTGACGAACAAGGACGAGCACCTGGTGCCCGGCAGGGGCAACCAGCCGTGCGCGCAGATGCTGGAGCGGCTGGCGAACACGGGCTACTCGGGCCTGGTGGTGCTCGAGATCAACACCCGCAAGGCAGCCAGCAGGACCGAGCGGATCGACGACCTGGCCGAGGCCCTGGCCTTCGCCAGGCTGCACCTGGCGGCGTCCACATGAACACAGGGCCGATCAAGGATCTGGGCCGGACGTTCGACCTGGTGGCCGACGCCTACGACGCGGCCAGGCCCGGCTACCCCGACGAGGTCTACCGCGCGCTGACCGAGCTGTCGGGCGTCGAGCTCGACGGCGCCACCACGGTGGACGTCGGCGCGGGCACCGGCATCATGACGCACGCGCTGCGGGCGCGCGGCTCCCATGTGATCGCGGTGGACCCGGGTGAGGCGATGCTGGCCCGCCTCATCACGAAGGCCGCCGCTCCGAACGGCACGCGGGTGAGCGCCGTGCTGGCCGACGGCAACGCGCTGCCGCTGGCCGACGAGGTGGCCGACCTGGTGACGTACGCCCAGTCGTGGCACTGGCTGGACCCGGTGGTCTCGATCGCCGAGGCCCGGCGGGTGCTGCGGCCGCAGGGCGCCATCGTGGGCTGCTGGAACCTCAACCACGCGGCTCAGGCCGACTGGCTGGCCGCCTACGAGGCCCGGCTGGCGGAGGACGTGCCCGGCTACTGGGGGCCGGCGGTCGAGCAGTGGTCGGTGCCGCCGATCGCCTCGGCCTTCGAGGTGATCGAGGAGCGCTGGATCCCCTGGACACGGCTGATCGGCGTCGAGGACTTCCTGCTCGACCTGCGCTCCCACTCGTACATGGCGGCGCTGTCACCGGAGCGGGCGGACGAGGTGGTGCAGCGGCAGCGGGCGGCGTTGCGGGAGGAGTTCCCCGAGGGGCTGCTGTCGGTGCCCATGCGGGTCTACCTGGCGGTGGGTAGGTGACGGACAGGCGCAGGCCCGGGCGCAGGCCGGGGTCGGCCGACACGCGCGGTGAGATCCTCACCGCCGCCAGGAGGGTGTTCGCGGAGAAGGGGTTCGACAAGGCGACCGTCCGCGGCATCGCGCGGGAGGCCCAGGTCGATCCGGCCCTCGTGCACCACTACTTCGACACCAAGGAGGGCATGTTCGCCGCGGCCATGGAGCTGCCGATCAACCCTCAGCAGATCCTGCCGGTGCTGTTCGACGGGCCGCGCGAGGAGATCGGGGAGCGGCTGGTCCGGACGATCCTGACCCTCACCGCCGACGAGAAGACCCGGGCGCCGGTGCTGGCGCTGCTCCGCTCGGCGATGAGCAACGAGCAGGCGGTCGGGATGGTCAGGGAGTTCTTCACCTCGGCCCTGCTGTACCAGGTGGCCGACCGGCTGGGGGTGCCGCAGCTCCGGGTGGAGGCGGGTTTCGCGCAGATGCTCGGGATCGTCCTGGCCCGGTACGTGCTGAAGCTGGAGCCGCTGGCCAGCGCCGGGCACGACGAGCTGGTGGAGATCCTTGCCCCGACCATCCAGAGGTACTTCACGGGATAGAGCATTGTTCTGGAGACGGCGATGACCTTAGGGTATGTCGAGTAACCCAGTAAAGTTACTCGTGGGTAGGATTGCTGCTACATGCCTGCGCAGCGGGTGACCGTACGCTGACAGCCAACGTCGTCTGTGGGAGGACCCCGTGCTCTGGGTAGCCGTCATCGGGCTCGTCATGACCGTCGCGGCGGTGGCCGTGGCCGGTCGCAGGGTCATGTTCCTGTTCAAACTCGCCACCGTCGGCCCGCCGGCGCCCGAGCGGACCGAGTACGCCAGAACGCACGTCGGCGATGAGCTCAAGGCGCAACTCGTCGAGGTGTTCGGCCAGAAGAAGCTGCTGAAGTGGACGCCGTCGGGCGTCGCGCACTTCTTCGTCATGTGGGCGTTCTTCATCCTGCTGACCGTCTACATCGAGGCGTACGGCGCGATCATCCAGGGGGCGATCACCGGCACGCCCGACTTCCACATCCCGCTCATCGGGACGTGGGGCGTGCTCGGCTTCCTCCAGGACTTCATCGCGGTGGCCTGTGTGCTCGGCCTGGTCGCCTTCGCGATCATCCGGGTCAGGAACTCGCCCAAGACGCTCGGCCGGAGCTCCCGCTTCTCCGGCTCGCACCTCGGCGGCGCGTGGCTCGTCCTGTTCATGATCTTCAACATCATCTGGACGCTGTTCCTGGCCAGGGGCGCGGCGGCGGCCAACGGCAACTTCCCCTACTCCTCCGGCGCGTTCGTCTCGCTCGCGCTCGGTGAGGTGCTGCCGCAGAGCACGCTGCTGGAGGAGATCGCGCTGCTCCTGCACATCGGCTTCATGC
Source organism: Nonomuraea thailandensis (assembly GCF_024172165.1). Lineage (GTDB taxonomy): Bacteria > Actinomycetota > Actinomycetes > Streptosporangiales > Streptosporangiaceae > Nonomuraea > Nonomuraea thailandensis. The sequence continues at coordinate 10,447,536 of NZ_JAMZEB010000002.1, forward strand.
TGGTGTTCCTGGTCATCGTGGTGAACTCCAAGCACCTGCACATCTTCACCGCCCCGCTCAACGTGCTCTTCTCCCGCCGCCCCGACGGCCTCGGCGGCGCGCCCGAGATGCGGGTGGACGGCAAGCCGGTCGACTTCGAGGACGAGGACCTCGACCCGGAGCGGCTCGGCCGCGGCAAGATCGGCGACACCACGTGGAAGGGCTTCCTCGACTTCTACTCCTGCACGGAGTGCGGCCGCTGCCAGTCGCAGTGCCCGGCGTGGAACACCGACAAGCCCCTGTCGCCGAAGATGCTCATCCTCGACCAGCGTGACCACGCCTTCAAGGTGGCCCCGTACCTGCTGGCGGCCTCGGCGGGCGTCGAGCACAAGGACACCGACGTGCTGGCGCTGCTGGAGAAGCCGCTCGTCGGCGAGGAGGGCGTCATCCACCCGGACGTGCTGTGGTCCTGCACCAACTGCGGCGCCTGCGTCGAGCAGTGCCCGGTGGACATCGAGCACATCGACCACATCCTCGACATGCGCCGCTACCAGGTGATGGTGGAGTCGTCGTTCCCGTCGGAGGCGGGAGTGATGGTGAAGAACCTGGAGAACAAGGGCAACCCGTGGGGCATGTCCGAGATGAAGCGGGCCGACTGGATCGAGGAGCTCGACTTCGAGGTCGAGGTCGTCGAGGACAAGATGCCCGAGGGCACCGAGTACCTGTTCTGGGTGGGCTGCGCGGGCGCCCTGGAGGACCGGGCCAAGCGCACCACGAAGGCCGTCGCGGAGCTGCTGCACATCGCGGGCGTGAAGTTCGCGGTGCTCGGCCCGATGGAGGCCTGCTCCGGTGACCCGGCCAGGCGGCTCGGCATGGAGTACCTGTTCAACATGCTGGCCCAGCAGAACATCGAGACGCTCAACGAGGCCGGGGTCAAGAAGATCGTGGCCACCTGCCCGCACTGCTTCAACACGCTGGCCAACGAGTACCCGCAGCTCGGCGGCACCTACGAGGTCGTGCACCACACGCAGCTGCTGTCGAAGCTGGTGGACGAGGGGCTGCTCACCCCGGTCACGCCGATCGAGGAGAAGATCACCTACCACGACCCGTGCTTCCTCGGCCGCCACAACAAGGTGTACTCCCAGCCGCGCGACATCATGTCCAAGGTGCCCGGCGTGCAGACGCAGGAGATGCACCGCCACAAGGACCGCGGCTTCTGCTGCGGCGCCGGCGGCGCGCGCATGTGGATGGAGGAGCGCATCGGCAAGCGCATCAACACCGAGCGGGTGGACGAGGCGCTGACCACCAACCCCGACACGGTCTCCACCGCCTGCCCGTTCTGCATGGTCATGCTGGGCGATGCCATCAACGAGAAGAAGAACAACGGCGAGGCCAAGGAATCGCTGGAAGTCGTGGACGTGGCGCAGCTTCTGATCAAGTCCGTCAAGGGCGCTTCCTGACGGGAGATGTCGGACTCCTCCACACCTGGTGTGGAGGAGTTTCGCCTGTCTACGGGTGTGGTCGCAAGAAATCCGGCATCCACATAACGGGAAAATCACGGTAACCTCAACGTCGCATGGCCTTATTCGACGGGGAGGGGGCTCGTGATGGGCGTCGTCGTCACGGACGCCGAAGTCACCCTGGCCGACGTGCTCTCCCTGCGACTCGCCATCGACGAACCCTTGGAAGATGGCACCGAACTCGTTCTCCGGCATCGCACCACGGGGGTGGAACGCGACGTGCTGCTCGGCAGCCCAGGCGCGCGCACGCGCGAGGCCACGCTGGCGGTCTCCCTCGCGCCGCTGGAGCTCAGCGCCGGCCGCTGGGACGCGTACCTGCGCCACGAGGGCAAGCGCAGCAGGCTGCGCAGCGTCGATCCGGGGTTCTCGCTCGACCATCTCGACGCGTATGCATTGTGCAGGCGTACGCTCGCCTACCGCTCGTATCGAACGCGCAACGGCTTCCTCGCCCTGAAGATCTCCGACGCCGAGCCGGTGGCGGAGGTGCGCTCCATCTGGTTCAGGGAGGGCCGCTTCGAGGTGATGGGCCTGCTGGCCTACACCGGCCTGGAGGACGACGACTCCCGCCACGAGGCCGTGCTGACCCTGGAGCGCAGGCAGACGGGCGCCCACCTCAAGGCCACGGCGACGGTGCAGGGCGTGCGCTTCCACGCGGCGGTGTCGCTCGTGGACGTGCTGGCCGCCGACCCCGAGGGCTCCGGCATGTGGGAGCCGGCGCTGCAGGTGGACGGCGTGCCCGCGACGCTGCGGCTCGGCTCGCGGCTCGACGACGTGGACGGCAAGCGCCGCCGCCTGCACTACCCGTCGGCCCGCGTGGACGGCGTGCTGATCAAACCCTGCTACACCGCCGACGACGAGCTGCGGATCGAGGTCGGCGGATGAAGGTCAGCCTGGTCCTCGCCTCCGCGTACGCCATGCGGGGCGACGTGCGCGCCACGCTCAACCTGGCCACCGCGCTCGCCGAGCGGCACGACGTCGAGGTGATCAGCGTCAGGCGGCAGAAGGAGAAGCCGTTCTTCCCCGTCGGCCCCAAGGTGAGCATGCGCAGCGTGGTCGACGTCCGGCCGGGGGTCAGGCACCTGCTCCCGCGCGGGCAGGTGCGCACCGAGGTGGCGTTGTGGCGGGTGCTGCGCAACCTCAGGTCCGACGTGCTGATCACCACCAGGCCGGGGATCGGCGTGCAGGCGGCCAGGCACGCGCCGCGCGACACCATCAGGATCGCCCGTGAGTGGAGCCGGCCGGCCGTGCCGGGGCCCGTGCAGCGCTTCTATCCGCGCCTGAGCGCCGTCGTGACGGCCACGGAGTCGGCGCAGGAGGAGTGGAGCAGGCTCCTCGGCGACGGGCCCGCCGTGCACAGCGTGCTGGACGCGCTGCCGAGCGGCCCGTGGCCGCGCTCTCGCATGGACAACAGGATCGTGGCGGCCGGCGGCCGGTGGGTGCCGGTGAAGGCGTACGACCGGCTGATCAGGTCGTTCGCGATCGTGGCCGACAAGCGGCCCGACTGGCGGCTGCGGCTCTACGGCGGCGGCCCGGAGGAGCGGCGGCTGCGCTCGCTCGTGCGCGACCTCAACCTGCACAACCACGTCTACTTCATGGGCACCACTCAGGACCTGGCGGGCGAGTTCGCCAAGGCGTCGATCGTGGCCACCACCTCGCGCAGCGAGGACCTGGGCATGACCGTGCTGGAGGCCATGGGCTGCGGGGTGCCGGTGGTGGCCTTCGAGGGCGCCAAGGGGCCCAGGGAGTTCGTGGCGACCGGCTACAACGGGGTGCTCGTGCCGGAGTCCGAGGGGGACCTGCAGTTCTTCGCGGCGGCGCTGCTGGCGCTGATCGACGACGAGCGCAGGCGGCGCTCGCTGGCGGCCGGCGCGCTCGACACCGCGGTGCGGCACTCGGCCGACGAGGTGGCCGAGCAGTGGGAGAAGCTCATCACCGATCTCCGCTAGCTCATACTCCTTACGGGTACCGTAGAACCATGCATGGGTACAGCGGAGACAAGCAGGCATATCTGACGCGCCTGCGGCGAATCGAAGGCCAGATCAGAGGTCTGCAGCGCATGGTCGACGACGATGCCTACTGCATCGACGTGCTCACCCAGGTCTCCGCGGCCACCCGGGCGCTGCAGGCGGTCGCTCTGGGGCTGCTGGAGGAGCACATCTCGCACTGTGTGGCCGACGCCATCAACACGGGCGGCCCCGAGGCCGAGGCGAAGGTCAAGGAGGCGTCGGCGGCGATCGCCCGCCTCGTGCGTTCGTAGCGGGGTCTAGCCCTCTGTCCTGAGGGCCTCATCCGTAAGTCGGATGATCCAGCCGTGGATTGACTAGTTATGTGAAACCCCGGGAACTAGGTCCCCGGGGTCTTGGTAATCGAGTTGGTTCTTCAGCGACTCGCCGAAGTCCGCAATCCGAGCGCGTCGTCGAGTTCGTCCAAGGTCAGCCGCCGCTCACTGACTGCCACGGCGGTGAGCACCTCGGCGTAGAGCGCAATCTCGTCCAACGCGACACGGTCATGGACCCGAGAGTCCAGGTCGTCGTGCCCCACCGCGTCGTCCTTCCTTCCGCAGCCCACACCCTCTACGAGGTTACGGCGCACGCCCTTCCGGCGACATGGCCCATCGGAGTCATTCCTTTCTGCGCCGCTGGGGCCCCGTCAGGATCATTTCCCGAATCCGAGATCACAATTCAGCGAAATTGCTGTTATCTGGAGCGTTAGAACGATATAGGAGGAGTAAGAGGGAAATGGCGGCATTAGTGGTTTACATGTGCCCTGTGTGGTGGTCGTCCCGTTCGTGGACGATCTTCCGTACGAGTGCCGACTGCCCCGCCAGGCCCCGCTCCGGGAGCCTGGCCCCCGTCAGCCGCCCCCACGCCAGCCCCATGGCGTACGCGGCCCCCAGCACCGCCGCCGCGCTGCCCCTGTCGGGCGGCTCCACCTCGAACGCCGGCGCCGCCTCATCCGTACGGACGGCGAAGCCCTCCGGCTGCGTCGTCTCGGCCGCGGACGTCCCCGTGAGCCCGGCGTGGCGCAGTTCCTCGTACGCCATCCGCAGCCGGTGATCCAGCCGCCCCGGCAGCGTCTGCCGGGAGTCGGACAGGTCGGCCAGGAACGCGGCCGCGGCCCGGCGCGGCTCCGGCGTGAACGACAGGGCGTCCACGAGGTCGTAGACGGTGTGTGAGAAGTGGGCCTCGGGATCGTTCTCCACGAGCAGCGCCCGGCACAGGCGGGCGGGGCAGCGCTCCAGCCACTCCCGCCGCATCACCGCGTCGTCGTCGTACGGGTCGCCGAACCCGGGCCGGCGCAGCATGGGCTCCACCATCGTGAGCAGCGCCAGCGCCCGCGGCCTGAAGCGGGTGTCGAGCAGCAGGATCTGGGCGGTGTCCGCCATCACGGCGGCGAGCCTGAGCGCGGCTCGGGGACGTCCCGCCCGCATCCGCTCGGCCACCAGCGTGACGAGATCCACCAAGGGCGGCGCCGGCAGCCAGCGCACCCACTCGTCGCCGGGCAGGGAGCGGCGCAGGTACTCGCCGAAGACGGTGATCAGCCGCTCGTTGCCGTCGAAGGCGGGCGCGTACGCGCACCACATGATCGTGCCCCAGGCCGCCGCCACGGTGCTCGGCACGTCTGTGGCGAAGATCTCGTCGAAGGCCGACAGCGGGTAGTCCAGCTCGGACTTGCGCCCGCAGCCGCGTACCAGGATCCTGAGCTGTTCTGTGAGGCGCTCGGGCACGTCGGGGCCGATGAACGACTGCGTGGAGCCGGGCTCGGCGTGGAAGTCGTGGCCGGGGGGCACCACGGCGTCCGGCAGGACGGCCGCGGCGTGCGTCACCCGGCGCACCCGCGTGCCGCGCGGCGGCGGGGCCGGATGCCAGCGGCCGTCGGCGGGGTCGTGCAGGTGCCAGCGCGCGTGCGCGCCGTACAGCCACCGGTCGCCGTCGGGGGTGACCAGTATCCTGGCGGCCAGCACGTGGGCGCGATCGGGCACGGAGAGCGCCTGCCAGCGCGGGTCCGCGACCATCGCGCGGACCTCTGCTTCCGTGGCGGTGAACGCATCCCAGGGTGGCACGGCGGTCATCGTACTGGGGGTACTCGGATCATCCATCGGCATTTCACGGCAGAATGGCCGCTATGAGGGCGAAGGTTGCAGGAACGTTGGCGGTCGTTGGCGTGCTCTCCGGTTGCGGTACGACGACGGCGGCGCAGCCGACACCCAGCGGGCCGGGCATTCTCACGCTACAGAACGCCACCCCGCCCGCTCCCGGCGGGGAGGTGGGCGAGGCCTCCACCGAGTTCGACGACGCGGCGGACCTCAAGGTGTGGACCAAGCTCAGCGAGACCGAGAAGGACGTCGACCGGATCGCCAAGTACGACGTGAACAAGACCGTGAACGGCGCGATGTACCTGGAGCCCGATGTCTCGGCGTGGTTCGACGGCTTCCGCGGGCCCTTCGTGTACCAGGAGCTCGCCGGCGACATCGTCATGCACGCCCGGGTCAAGGTCGAGGGCAAAAGCGGCGGCCAGCCCAAGCGGAAGTTCTCGCTCGGGGGCCTCATGGCCCGCCAGCCCGGCTCGTACGCCAAGCCCAACTGGGTCTCGGTCACCACCGGCACCGCCGAGAAGAGCGGCCAGGTCGAGGCGAAGCTCACGCAGGACGGCAGCTCCAAGCCCAAGGAGATCGGCGTCAAGAGCGGCTGGGTGGACCTCGCGCTGGCCAGGGTCGGCCGGGTCTTCGTCGCGCTGTACAAGGAGGACAAGGGCACGTGGAAGGTGGCCCAGCGCTGGCCGTCCACCCTGCCCGACGTGCTCCAGTGGGGCGTGACCGCCTACACCGACTGGGACAGCTACAGCACGCTCAAGAAGGACGCGACCAAGGGCAACGCCAAGCAGGTCAAGGGCACGCCCGACCTCAAGCTCACGGTCGACTTCGTCCGCTTCCTGAGGCCGGAGCTGCCTGACTACGCCGACCCGCTCAACACGGCGTCGGTGTCGGACGCGGTCCTGATCAAGGCGATGACGCCTGCCGGTGCCTGAGTGCCTTGGCCAGGTAGTTGTCCGGCGTGCGGGCGAAGGAGTCGCGGTCGTCGTCGGTGAGCTCGCGTACGATCTTGCCGGGCACGCCCGCGACGAGCACGCCCGCCGGGATCTTCTTGCCGGGGCCCACGAGGGCTCCGGCCGCCACCAGCGTGCCCGCGCCGATCCGGGCGCCGCCCAGCACGATCGCCCCGATGCCGATCAGCGCGCCGGACTCCACGTGGGCGCCGTGGACCATGGCCTTGTGGCCCAGGCTGACGCGGTCCTCCAGGATCGCGGGCTCGCCCGGGTCGGAGTGCAGGCACGACAGGTCCTGCACGTTGCACTCCGCGCCGATCTCGATCCGTTCGTCGTCCCCGCGCAGGACGGAGCCGTACCAGATGCTGGACGCCCGGCCCACGCGTACGTTGCCGACCACGACCGCACCAGGGGCTATGTACGCTTCAGGGTGTATGTCCGGGACTGCTCCGTTGTCCAACGCTGCTATGTACATTCGAGACATCGTAATTCCAGCTCGGGGTATGGCGTTCGGGTTGCGGACGTGGGCAGATGGCAGGAAAGTCGTTTCCTGACGTCCCGTTGCCAGACCCTCACAACCCGCTAGTTTTCCCCCGCCTCACGACGAAACCCCCAGGTAATCGCCATGATGAACCAGCACGAGAGCATTCCCGATCTGATGCAAGAGGACACCTTCGAGGTCGTGATGCGCGGCTACAACCGCCGCCAGGTTCACGACTACATCATCCGCACCCGTAACCAGATAAGGGATCTGGAAGAGCGGCTGGCACGGGCCATCGAGCAGGCGGAGCAGGGCCGCATCGAGCTGGCCGAGGCCAGGCGCCGCATGGTCGAGACGCCGCAGAGCTATGAGGACCTCAGCCCCAGGCTCGCGCAGATCCTCAGGCTCGGTGAGGAGGAGGCCGCGGCCAAGCGCGAGGACGCGGAGGCCGAGGCCGCCAGCGTGCGCGACGCGGCCAAGTCCGAGGCTGAACGGCTTGTCACCACCTCCCGGGAGACCGCCGACAAGATCCTCACCTCCGCCCAGGCCGAGGCCGAGCGGCGGGTGAGCGAGGCCACCCAGGCGGCCGAGCGCATGCTGGCCCAGGCTGGCGGCGACGCGGAGGAGCAGCTCACCTCCGCCCGCACCGAGGCCGAGGAGACGCTGCAGCAGGCCAGGGCCGAGGCCGAGCGCACGGTCACCATGGCCAGGGCCGAGGCCGAGCAGCTGACGCAGTCCGCCGGCGCGCAGGCCGAGCAGGTGCTGACCGGGGCGCACAAGGAGGCCGAGAACATGCTGGCCACCGCGCACCAGCGGGCCACGGCGCTGGACGAGCAGGCCGGGCGCCGGGTGGAGTACCTGAGCAACACGCACACCGAGGTCGTGCGGCGGCTGACGGAGATCAGCTCGGTGCTGGGGGACCTCATGCGCGCCGAGGCGAACGCCGGCTCGCTGGTGCCCGAGGCCATCGCGCCGCCCGCCCCGCAGGCCCAGCCGGCCCAGCCCGCGCCGCCCGCCCAGCCCGAGCCGCAGAACGGCGAGGACGACCCCGAGCAGACCGTGCGGGTCATCGTCAAGGACGACGACCCCGAGCAGCGCGAGGGCGTCATCTCCGACGACACGGACGTGAACATCGGCCGGCTGTCGGAGTCGCGCAAGTAGCGTCTCAGCGCCGCGGCGCCGACAGGTAGGCCTGGCCCCGGGGTGAGAGGCGGTAGCCGGTCTCAAGGCTGATCGTCAGCCCGAGCTCCTTCAGCTTGCGCACGTTCAGCTTGAAGCGGGGCAGCTCCTGCCCCACCTCGGGGGCCAGGTCGGCGGCCCGGACCCCGGGCCGTTCGGCGATGAGCTCCAGCGTGCGCAGCGCCCACGGCCCCCAGCGGTCGAGGCGCCTGGTCAGCTCGGCCACGTCGCCGGGCGTCAGCACGGCGTCGGCGGCCAGCACGTCGCGCGGGTCGGGCCCGGTCACCAGGCGCAGGCCGATGCGGTGGATCGGGTCGCGGCCGCGCGCGGCGAGGTCCGCCAGGAGGGCGGCGCGGTCGTCATAGCCCGCCGCCCTGGCGTCCCCCTCCGTCACGTCCGCGGCCGAGGTCACCGCCACCGAGGTGACCTCGGCCATCAGGCCGGAGCCCATGCGATACCGCCCGCCCGCCGTGACCTGGGCACGCTTCCAGCGCCTGAAGGCGAGGGTGATCGATCCGTCCTGTACGCCTTCACGCAACCGCCGCTCGAACAGCATGCCCACACCCTAGGGGTGGGGGAGCGGAAGCCCCCGCCCCCGATCGGGTCGGAGACTTCCGCGTTCGTGGCCCCTCCTGAATCTTGGGGGCCCGGTGCCGGGGCCGCCGAGACGCTGGACCCGGCACCGGGCTGCTCGTGGACGCGGGCCGCGGAACGCTCCACGGCCTCGCGTCAAGGTGGTGCGGGCCCGGCTCGCCACGTGTGCTGCTCGCCGGCCCGCCTTTCCTGGTCCCGGAGCCGGTCGCGCAGGCCGTCCGGGTCGTCCGCGTCGATGGTCATCGCACATCCGGCGTCGCGCTGCGCCGCGCTCAGCGGATGGTGTCTCGTGGCCCACCAGCGGCCCGCATCGCTCCGCCAGATGGTCCACTGGGGGTACTCCCGGGCGATCTCGGCGAGATGCCGATCAAAGGACATCGCTGTCCGCCTTTCCCGGGCCCCCAGGGCGAGGTTCCATCTCCTTAGAAGATGCGGCACTTCTCTAGAGAGCACAATGATCGTCAAGGACAGGTCAACCTATCGCTTGACAGATCCTCTTGAATCAGGCGTCGAAGTCGTACTGGAGTACGTACGCCGCGGAGTCCAGCACCATCTCGTTGACCTCGACCGGCAGCCCGCCCGACGTGTACGCGGTGCGCGCGATCACGATGACGGGCGTGCCGGCGGGCAGGTCGAGCAGCCTGGTCTCGCGCGGGCTGGGCATGCGGGCCCGTACCTCCTCGGTGAAGTGTGCGGGGGGCAGGCCCAGGTCGCTGAGCCTGGCGTAGACGCCGCCCGGGCCGGTGTCGGCGAGGGTGATCGCGCTGCCCTCCACCAGCCGGGCGGGGAAGTAGGAGGTGGCCAGTTGCACGGGCCTGGTGTCGACCGAGTAGCGGCGCCGGCGTACCCAGACCTCGCCGCTCTCCAGCACGGCGGCCACATCCTCGGTGGCTCGCTCCAACAGCACCTCTAAGGCGTCGACGGTGAAGGGGCGGCCGCGCGTGTCGGCGTCCCAGATGGCCCGTCCCTGGCCCCACTGCTCTCGTGACAGGCGGCGCGAGCCGTGCCTGCGGATCGGTTTGAACAGCCGCACGTAAACCCCCGAGCCTCGTCTGGGCACCGCCAGCCCTTCGTTGATGAGTACGGCAAGCGCCTGCCTGGCGGTGGCTCGTGCGATTGCGTATTCGGCCATAAGCGCGTTCTCGCCCGGTAGTCGGTCCCCGTCGCGCAGTTCGCCGGACAGAATCCGGGCGCGGAGGCCGTCGGCGATGCGTCGATAGATAGGGGGCTCGTGGGGTACCGGGGATTCAGACAACTTTGATCACCCTCTGTCACCAACCAGGTTGTGGCGTCTCCAGAGAACTTGCCCCGTCTTGTCCACGATCGCACAGAAGCAGGCCGTGGTCGCGGGCTGATTTTGAGAGGATCGTGCCCGAGTGGTGAATTCCGCAGTGTTTTAGCTGGCCGTAATCGTGGAACGGTCCGCGCCGGTATTCGACCGGGCCCACCAGCGGCGAGTAACCAAAGCGAAGATCACCGCTCCGGTCGCATTGAGGATGACGTCGTCCACAGAGGACAGACGCCCCAGACGGAACACGTACTGAAGGGTCTCGACCAGGACCGAAAAGGCCGCCGCGACCGCCGCAACGCGGCCGAGTGAGGACATCGCGCGGCTGCGCACCGGCAGCAGCGCGCCCAGCGCCGCGAACACCAGCAAGTTGCCCCCGACCTGCACCGACACCGCCTCCCACGGTGCCCCGGCCAGGTCCGCGAGGTCGGTGAACGGCACGAGGTTCACCTCTGAGAAGCCCTCCGCCGGCGTCAGGATCATCCAGATCCACGGCGCCGTCCCGATCAGGATGCCGACGTCGGCCAGGGAGGCACGCAGGGGCGCGGGATGGCCGGCGCGGGCGCGGTGGCGGGAGAGAAGCATGATTGCTAGCAAGCCCAGGGGGAGTGCAAAGGTACCAGCAATAATGACGTTTCCCCACAATTCCCACGTCCGCGCCATTCGCACATCATGGCGGTTGATCTAGGGATACCGGAAGCTGTCCAATCGGACAGGTCTCACCGGACGGGCAGATGCTCGTCCAGGAACGCGATCGCCACCTCCCAGGCGCGCGCCGCGGGCTCCGGCTGGTGGAACATCGGCGACACGCTGTTGTGGAAGGCGTGCCCGGCCTCCTCCTCGACGTGCACGACCACGTTCGGCCGGCCCTCGGCGGCCTTCTCCACGGCGGCCACGCGCTCGCGCGGGATGTACGGATCGCTGCCCCCGAACACCAGCAGCAGCGGCGACTGGATGCGCTCCATCAGCCCGGTCGCGTCGGGCACGGCCGAGCCGTAGAAGGACAGCACCGCGCCCAGCTCGACCTGGGTGGCGAGCATGTAGTCCACCGAGCCGCCCAGGCAGAAGCCGAGCGCCCCGACCCTGCCGCCCCCCGAGCCGCTCACCTCCGGCATGGCGCTCAGATGGGCCACCGTGAGCGCGCAGTCGGACACGCCGTGCGCGAGGTCGAAGCCCTGGGACAGCTCGATCGCGGCCTGCGTGCCCTCGGGCGTGTGCTCGCCCAGCCAGTGCGGCTGCAAGCGCCAGAACAGATCGGGCGCGGCCACCACGTAGCCGCGGGAGGCCAGGTCGACGGCGACCTTCTCGATGTACGGGCCCACGCCGTAGATCTCCTGGACCAGGAGGATGCCGGGGCCCGAGCCGGAGTCGGGCAGCCACACGTGGACGTCGAACGTGCCGTCGTGGGCGGCGATGTGATCTGTACGGGTCTGCATGTCCACCAGCATCGCGCATGGCGCGCGCCGCGTTCGGGCGAGACGATGCGATCGGAGGTTCCGTGTCCCCGGGACTTCCTGTTGTCCACGAGCCGCACAGCGATCTATACCGGGAGGCGAGGGAGAAATGAGGAGACGGTTGTGCTGACCCATTTCATCGGTGGCCAGCCGGTGGCCGCGGGCAAGGCGTTCCCCGTCCACGACCCGGTCACGGGGGCGGTGGTCAGGCAGGTCCACGAGGCCGATCCCGAGGTGGTCGACCGGGCGGTGCGGGCGGCGCGAGAGGCGGCCCGCGACTGGGCGGCGATGCCTGTCGGAGAGCGCGCAGGCTGGATGCGGCGGCTGGCCGAGGGCATCGAGGCCCGCTTCGACGACCTGGTCGCGGCGGAGATCGCCGACACGGGCAAGCCGCTGGAGCAGACCCGTACCCTCGACATCCCGCGCGGCATCGCCAACTTCCGAGCCTTCGCCGAGATGGCCGCCCAGCGTCCGGAGGACGCCTTCCACCTGTCGGGCATGCTCAGCTACACCGTGCGCAGGCCGCTCGGCGTGGTCGCGGTGATCGTCCCGTGGAACCTGCCGTTCCTGCTCATGACCTGGAAGCTCGCGCCCGCCCTGGTCGCGGGCAACACGGTGGTGGTCAAGCCGTCGGAGCAGACGCCGGGCTCGACCGCCGTGTTCGCCGAGCTCTGCGCCGAGGCCGGGCTGCCGGCCGGCGTGGTCAACGTCATCTACGGGTACGGCTCCGCCGGCCAGCTCCTCGTCGAGCATCCCGGGGTGGACGCCGTGACGTTCACCGGCTCGACCGGCACGGGCACGGCGATCATGAAGTCGGTGGCCGACCGCGTCAAGCCGATCTCGTTCGAGCTGGGCGGCAAGAACGCCGGGCTAGTCTTCGAGGACTGTGACCTGGACAAGGCGGTCGAGGGCACGGTGAAGTCGGTCTTCACCAACGGCGGCCAGGTCTGCCTGTGCACCGAGCGCATGTACGTGCACCGCTCGATCTTCGAGGACTTCTGCGCCCGGCTGGCCGCCCGCGCCCAGGAGGTGGAGCTCCAGCCCATGATCTCGGCGGAGCACCGTGAGAAGGTGCTCTCCTACTACGCCTTGGCCCGCTCGGAGGGAGCCAAGGTGCTCGCAGGGGGGAGTGTCCCCGTGTTCGGCGATCATCGCGATTCCGGCTATTTCGTGGAGCCGACGGTGGTGACAGGCTTGTCTGAATGGTCGAGGTTCAACAGAGAAGAGATCTTCGGTCCCGTGTGCCACGTCGCGCCCTTCGACAGCGAGGCCGAGGCCGTCGACCTGGCCAACGGCAGCGAGTACGGCCTGGCCGCCACGCTGTGGACCACGAACCTCGACCGCGCCCACCGCGTGGCCCAGCGCCTGGAGGCCGGGCTCGTCTGGGTCAACACCTGGTACCTGCGCGACCTGCGTACCCCGTTCGGCGGTGTGAAGCTGTCGGGCATCGGCAGGGAGGGCGGCACCCGCTCGCTCGACTTCTACTCCGAACCCACCACGATCACCATCAAACTGGAGCAGCCCGATGCATGACGAATGGTCCCAGGCAGTGGACGCGCACGCCCAGGCGGCCGAGCGGCTGGCCGAGGCGGCGCGCACAGGCCTGCCCTGCGCGCCGATCAGGGACCTGGTGGGCACGGCGGCCGACGCGTACGCCGTGCAGGAGCTGGGCACGAGGCAGGCGCTCGGCGCGGGGCGGCGGCCGGTCGGCAGGAAGATCGGCCTGACGAACACCGCCATCCAGCAGCAACTCGGCATCGACCAGCCGGACTTCGGCATGTTGTTCGCCGACGCCTGCTACTGCGACGGGCAGCCCATCCCGCCGGGCCGGTTCCTGCAGCCGCGGGCCGAGGCCGAGGTCGCGCTGGTGCTCGACAGGGACCTGTCGGGCGGCCCGTTCACGGTGGCCGACGTGATCAGGGCGGTGGAGTTCGTGCTGCCGGCGATCGAGATCGCCGACTCGCGGATCGCCGGCTGGGACATCAGGCTGGTCGACACGATCGCCGACAACGCCTCGTCCGGCGCGTTCGTGCTCGGCACCACGCCCGTGCCGCTGCTGGGCCTCGACCTTCGGGCGGCGCGCATGACGATGACGCGCGGCGACCAGGAGGTCTCGACCGGCTCCGGCGAGGCGTGCCTGGGGCACCCCCTCAACGCCGCCGTCTGGCTGGCCAACCGCCTGGGCCGCACCGGCAGCCCGCTGCGGGCCGGTGACGTGGTGCTGACCGGCGCGCTCGGGCCGGTGGTGCCCGTCGAGCCGGGTGACGTGTTCGAGGCGCGGATCGAGGGGCTCGGCCCGGTGCGGGCGGTGTTCGGCAAGTGAGCCCCCAAGTACGACCGAAGGCCATGCGCGTGCCCGGCAAGGCCACCCCGCGAGGCAGGTTCCCGCATGTCAAGCGGGCCGGAGACTTCCTGTACGTCTCGGGCACGAGCTGCCGGCGCCCCGACGACACGTTCGTGGGCGTCGAGGTGGACAAGCACGGCGCGACCAGCCTGGACATCCGCGCCCAGACCAGGGCGGTCATCGAGAACATCGGCGACATCCTCAAGGCCGCGGGCGGCTCGCTGGCCGACCTGGTGCAGATCACCACGTACCTGGTGAACATGAACGACTTCAAGGGCTACAACGAGGTCTACGCCGAGTTCTTCGACGAGGAGGGGCCCACCAGGGCCACGGTCGCGGTGCACCAGCTCCCGCATCCGCACCTCCTCATCGAGATGCAAGCCGTCGCCTACCACCCCCAGGAGATCTCATGATCCCTCCCATCGACTTCACCGCCTGGATCGACGAGCACGCCCATCTGCTCAAGCCGCCGGTCGGCAACAAGGTGGTCTTCGAGGCGGCGAACGACTTCATCGTGATGGTGGTCGGCGGGCCCAACTCCAGGACGGACTTCCACGTGGATCCGTACGAGGAGCTCTTCTACCAGGTGCGCGGCAACATGCACGTCAACGTGGTGACCGAGAACGGCCCGGAGACCGTGCACATCCGCGAGGGGCAGATGTGGCTGCTGCCGCCGCGGATGCCGCACTCGCCGCAGCGGCCGGAGGCCGGGTCCGTGGGCCTGGTGGTCGAGCGGATCCGGCCGGAGGGCGAGCTGGAGAGGTTCCAGTGGTACTGCACGGAGTGCGGCGCTCTGGTGCACGAGGTGGAGTTGCAGGTGCGTGACATCGTCAAGGACCTGCCGCCGGTCTTCGAGGCGTTCTACGGCGACGAGAAGGCCCGCACCTGCGATCGATGCGGCGCGCTGCATCCCGGCAAGGGCTGAACGGAGCCACCCCATGCGCGCACCCGTGCTGGGGCTGCCCGTGGTCGGCCTGGCGGTGCTGATGGCCGCCGGTTGCGGCGGGACGGTGCCGCCTGACGAGGACGGGCTCCCGGTCAAGGTCGGCGCGATCATCTCGCAGACCGGCGTGTACGCCGTGCTCGGCGACGACATGGAGACCGCCATGCGCCTGTATCTCGACGACCACGGCGGCCGCCTGGGCGGCAGGGCGGCCGAGCTGGTGGTGGCCGACGACGGGGGCAACTCCGAGCAGGGCAGGAAGGAGGCCAGGAGGCTGATCGACGACGCGGGCGTGGACGTGCTCACGGGCCTGATCGCCTCACCCGTCGCCGTGTCGGTGGTGGACGAGACCGCAGGCGGGACGCCGGTGGTGGTCGCCAACGCCGGCTCCGGCATGCTGGGCGGCCCGAACGTCTTCCGCGTCTCCTACACCGACCACGACCACGGCCACGCCGCGGGCCGCTACGCCGCCGAGCGGTACGGGCGGCGCGGCACGGTGCTCATGGCCTCCGACCACCCCGCCGGCGTCGAGACGCTCGACGGCTTCACCCAGGGGTACGGGGCCGAGCCGCTCAAGCGCATCCTGACCCCGCACGGCCGGGTCACCGACCTCAAGCCGTACCTCGACCAGATCCCGCCCGAGGCCGGCCTGCTGTTCGCCTTCTACGCAGGCGGCGAGGCGGTCGCGTTCGCCAGGACGTTCAAGCAGCTCGGCTACGACACCAGGATCGAGCTGCTGGCCTGCATGAACCTCACGGACGAGGACGTGCTGCGGGCCGTCGGCCCCGACGCCGAGGGCATCACGAGCGTCGGCATGTACTCGCCCGCGCTGGACAACCCGGACAACGCCGCCTTCGTGGCCCGGTGGCGGGCCAGGACCGGCGGGAACCCGTCGGCCGTGGCCCTGCAGAGCTGGGACGCCATGCGCCTCATCGACGCCGCCCTGGCCAGGGGTGGCGACCTGACCCGCGCGCTGGGGGAGGTCGGTGAGCTGGCGGGCCCGCGTGGCACGTTCCGGCTGGACGAGGAGCACAACCCGGTGCAGAACTGGTACGCCCGTCAGTACGAGAATGGTGTGAACAGGGTGATAGCCACCATTCCTCCATGACGGGAGTGACCTTGGATCGCGACCAGTGTCTCGCGCTCGACGCCGCGGACCCGCTGCGGAAGTTCAAGGACGAGTTCGTGCTGCCGGAAGGGGTGATCTACCTCGTCGGCAACTCGCTCGGCGCGCCGCCCCGCCGGGCCGCCGAGCGGCTGCGCAGGACGGTCGAGGACGAGTGGGGCAGGCACCTCGTCGGCGGCTGGAACCACGCCGGCTGGTACGAGCAGCCGCTCGCCGCCGGTGACCGGATCGCCCCGCTGATCGGCGCGGGCCCCGGCCAGGTCGTCGTGGGCAACAGCACCTCGATCGCGGTCTTCCAGGCCGTGGCGGCGGCCCTGAAGCTGCGGCCCGAGCGGCGCGTGATCGTCTCCGACACGCGGAACTTCCCCACCGACCACTACATGGTGCAGGGGCTGGCCTCGCTGCTGGGCGGCTACGAGCTGCGCGACCTCAGCGAGGGGTTCGACGGCGCGGCCGTGGTGCTGCTGTCGGAGGTGGACTACCGGACCGGCGCCCGCCAGGACGTGCCCGCGGTCACCGCCGAGGCGCACGCCGCCGGGGCGCTCATCGTGTGGGACCTGTGCCACAGCGTGGGCGCCATGGAGGTGGACGTCTCGGGGGCGGACTTCGCTGTGGGATGCACGTACAAGTATCTGAACGCCGGTCCCGGCGCGCCCGCGTTCCTCTACGTCCACCCGCGCCACCAGGCCGCCGCCGAGAACGTGTTGTCAGGCTGGTACGGCCACGCCGAGCCGTTCGCGTTCGAGACCGGCTACCGCCCGGCCGAGGGGGTGCGGCGCTTCGCCGTGAGCACCCCGCACGTGCTGTCGTTCGCGGCGCTGGAGGCGGCGCTGGACGTGTGGGAGCGGGTGCCGATGGCACAGGTCAGGGCCAAGAGCATGGCGCTGGGCGAGCTGTTCGTGGAGCTGGTCGGCGACCGGCTGGAGCTGGCCTCGCCCGCCGACCCGGCCGCGCGGGGCAGCCAGGTGTCGCTGCGCCACCCCGACGGGTACCCGGTGATGCGGGCGCTGATCGACCGCGGCGTGCACGGCGACTTCCGGGCGCCGGACGTGCTCAGGTTCGGCTTCGCGCCGCTCTACATCGGCTACGCCGACGTGTACGACGCCGCCACGACGCTGCTGGACGTGCTGGACAAGGAGCTGTGGCGGGACGACAGGTACACCACCCGCCTGGCCGTCACCTGAGGTCGAGCTCCTTGACCGCCCGCTTGGGCGCGATGGCGCGGTAGCTCTCCTCGACCCAGTCGAGCAGCACCTCGGTCTCCGGGAGCCGCCCCAGGAACGGCACGGTCACCCAGCCCGCCTTGCCCAGCCCGTAACCGCTGGGCCGGGCGCCCTCGACGGTCAGCGCGTGGCCGTGCGCCTCCGACAGGAGCTTCACGCCGAACGAAGGGTCCCACTTCTCGGTCTGCTCGTCGACGCCGAGGAAGAGGAAGACCTTCTTGTTGACCTTGATGACGGTGTCGCCCCAGGGGTGGTCCTCGTGGGCCTCCGGCAGGCCGAGCGCGAAGGCGCGCAGCGCTTGCCTGACGTCGTGCCAGTCGTCACTCATGCTCCCGACCTTAACCCGGACGGCGGAACTCTTCGAGCTTGCGTTCGATACCGGCTCTGATCCGCTCGCGGGCCTCCATCCGTGGGACGCCCGACATGAGCAGGTTGTCGTAGTCGGTGTCGAGGTGGCGGATCGAGGCGATCACGGCGAGCGTGATGGCGTTCTCGTCGAGCGCCCTGGCCGCCGCCGACCTGCCCACCCGGCCGCTGCCGCGCTGGCCGGCGTGCTCGGCGATCTCCCGCGTCCGCTCGTCCGGGCAGCCGGGGAACAGCCGGGCGATCGCGGCGGCCATCGCGGTCTGGTACTCCACGTCCTGCTCGGCCCTGCGCACGCGGTCGCGCTCGCGGCGGCGTAGCCGCACCTCCTCGTCGGCCAGGCAGCGCTCCTCGGCCGCGGCCAGCGCGGCCTCCTCCACCAGCAGGCCCATGCGCTGGTAGACCTTGCGCCGCCGGTTGTACCGGACGACCACCGCCGACAGGCCGCTCTCCTGCTTGGCCCGGCGGCTGAGCGCCGCGTTGCCCGAGGGCAGGAACATCAAATGATCCAGGTCCGCGCAGGTCAGGCAGTGCGGCCGGTCGTCCTCCATGATCAGATAGGGCCCGGTGTCGCCGCAGGACGCGCACGTCCACGCCTCCAGTGGAGCCACCGCCACCAGGTCGGGCGCCTTGCTCTGCGCCTCGGTGAGCCGGCGCACCCTGGCCTCGCTGAGGTCGGGCGAGAGCCAGTGCACCCGGAACGGCTCCTGCTCGTGCCGGGCGGTGAAGCGCAGCTCGCGGCGGTCGCGGGTGCCGGCCACGTACGGCGTGTCCACCGGCCGCAGCCCCTTGGACCGCGCCCAGTCGCGCAGCAGGCCGGCCGCGGTGAGCAGGCGGTCCTCGTCCACGGCCGCCAGCTCGGCCAGCGTGGCCGCCCGGCCCTGCCGCCAGGTGTCCACATGCCTGGAGTGCAGCCAGCGCAGGCCCGTCACCACGTCGATGAACGTCACGTACTTGCGGGTGGTCAGGGCGATCTCGGCCGCCTCCGCGACCCGCCGAGCCAGGTTGGGCTTACTCACGCTCCAAGTTTGTCGTGAGATGGCGAGCCTCGAAGCTTTCCTTGGGACAGATGCGGCAAGTAACTCCTCTGGATCTGGCCCTGGAGGGAATCGTGCGTCTGTTCTGGCCTGCGCTCCTCGTGCTCACCACCTCGTGCGGTGTGGCGGAGGAGGGCACGCAACCCGTCGTGACGGGAAGGTTCGGCAGCAAGCCGATCGTCTCCATACCCAAGGGCAAGCCGGGGCGCACGCCGCGGATCACGGTGCTGTCGGTCGGGAGCGGGCGGCGTACGGTGCCAGGGGACGTGGTGCTCGCCGACGTGGACATCCGGCGCTGGTCGGGCAACCGGCCGTACCTGAGCACCCACGACGGCAACCAGCCCACCACGGTCGTCTTCGACGGCAGGCAGGTGGCGGAGACCTGGCGTCAGTCGCTCATCGGCCGGCCGGCAGGCAGCCGCGTCATGCTGGTCAGCCCGGCGGGAGAGGCCGCCGGGCCGGACGTGCCGCTGACCGGCGTCTCGCCCGCCGACACGCTGGTGCTCGTCTTCGACATCCTGGGCGGCTACCCGGCCGACGCGCGCCTCGTCGGCCGCACGCTGCCGGTCATCCCCGCCGGCCTCACGCCCGACGCGCCGCCGCGCACCCTGATCGACGGATCCGGCCAGGAGGTCGTGGCGGGGTCGAGGGTGGTCATCCAGTACGTGGCCGCGTCGTGGCCGTCGAGGGCCGTCGTGGACTCGTCGTACCGGCGGGGCGGGCCCAGCGCGTTCACGCTGGAGGCGGGGTCGGTGCCGGCGGCCTGGGTCGGCGCGCTGGCCGGCCGGCGGGTCGGCAGCCGGGTGGCGGTGCCGTCGCCGGGCCCGCGGCCCATGCTGTACGTGATCGACATCCTCGACACGATCACCCGCGCGTAGGCCGGAGGCACCTGCCGGTGCCCGGCCCGCCCTCAGCCGAGGTCGGCGCGGATCATGCTGTGGAGCACGCCGTCATGCCACCGGCCCGCCGGCCGCGATGATCCTCTTCGACGGGACGCAGCCGGACAGTCATGATCGCGACACTATGCGACGGACGAACCGCCTGAGCCGCGAGCCCTGAACGGGCGTGCTGCGCAGCATCTCCAGCGCCTCGGCCGCCGACGGGCGCTTGGCGGGGGAGTGGTCGAGCATGCGCCGCACCACCTCGGGCACGTCGGGCCCGTGGGCGTCGCCGCTGGTGGGGAGCTGGCCGGTGAGGAGCTGGAAGGCGATGACGCCGGCGGCGTACACGTCGGAGGCGGTCGTCATCAGGTCGGCCCGCTCCTGGCACTCCGGCGCCACGTACGCGGCGTCGAGGATGTTGCCCAGCTCGTGGGCCACGGTGTAGTTGCGCGGCCCGGGCTTGGCGTAGTCGAACCCGGTCAGCACCGCGTGCCCGCCGTCGGTGACCAGCACGGCGGCGGGGGTGAGCGCCCGGTGCACCACGCCGTTGGCGTGGGCGTGGGCCAGCCCCCGCAGCAGGTCCTGGATCACGCCGAGCGGCGCGCCCTTGCCCAGCGCCAGGTGCAGCGCCTCGCCGTGGACGTCGTCGAGCACCAGCACGAAGCGGCTCTCGTCGTCGATGGCGAAGAAGTCGCGCGAGCGCACCACACAGGGGTGGGGCGGGATCCTGGCCAGCGTCTGGTACGCGTTGGCGATGCGCTGCCGCTCGGCCGCCCGCGCCTGCTGGTCGGCCAGCGGATCGGCCTGGTAGACCCGCAGCAGCACGGTCTCGCTGCCGGGCAGCGTGACGTTGAACGCGCGGTACTCGGTGACCTTGGAGTCGCCGCCGAGCTGCTCCTCGACCTCCCAGTTGCCGTATCTGGGCGGGGCCGTGCTGCGGCGTACGGTCTGGTTGAGCGCGTCGAGGATCGCGGTGAGGTACGGCCTGGCGTCGGGGCTGCACCCGCGCCTGACCCGCGAGACGTCGCTCAGCGTGGCCAGCAGGCCGGCCAGGTCGGTGACGTTGACCGCGTCGCGCCCCGCGGGGTCGACCAGCTCGGCGTCGGGCGAGGTGAGCACGACCAGGCTGTCGACGTAGACGCGCTCCAGCTGGGTGGCCCTGGACACCAGCAGGCCCTTGAGCGCCTTGGCGGTGCCGCGCAGCTTGGTCACCGGCGACCCGAACGCCTCCCGGCGCGGCGGGAACCAGCGCGTGCCCGACACCTCGATGCGCCCCCGGGTGCCCTTGACGTCGACCACGACGAGCGAGTGGCCGGTCAGCACGAGCAGGTCGACCTCGAAGATGTCGGAGCCGCGCGGGACCTCGACGTTGTGCAACAGCAGCCAGTCGGCGGGCGCACGGTCACGGAGATAAGCGATCACGCGCCGCTCGGCGTCGTTGACCGGACGTCCTCCGCCGACGATCTCTGCCATGCGGCCTATCCTTCCACGGTTATGAGTTGACAGCATGTTGTCGTTATGACAAGATGCTGTCATGAAGAAAATCGTTCACCACGCCATCTATGACACGCTCGCCGACTGGGAGACCGGTCACCTCACCGCTCACCTGCGCAACGGCAACTACCAGCGCGAATCTGGCGGATACGAGATCGTCACCGTCGGCCTGACGACCGACCCGGTCGTCACCATGGGCGGCCTGCGCATCACCCCGGATCTCGCGCTGGCAGACCTCTCCCCGGCCGGGAGTGCGCTACTCCTCCTGCCGGGCGCCGACCTGTGGGACGCGGGCGACTCGCTGGCGCCGTTCGCCCGCAAGGCCCGGGAGTTCCTCGACGCGGGCGTGCCGGTGGCCGCCATCTGCGGCGCGACGGCGGGGCTGGCCCGCGAGGGGCTGCTGGACGACCGCGACCACACCAGCGCCGTGGCGCAGTACCTGGAGGCCCAGGAGGGGTACGCCGGAGCCGGGCACTACCTCGACCGTGACGCGGTGCTCGACGGCGACCTCGTCACGGCCGGCCCGACCGAGCCGGTGGCCTTCGCCAGGGAGGTCTTCCGGCGGCTCGACGTCTACCGGCCCGAGGTGCTGGACGCCTGGTTCCGGCTGTTCTCCAGGAGTGACGCCTCGGCCTTCGAAGTGTTGATGACGGCGTGAGCGAGAGCGGCGAGCTGTTGTCGGGGATGGCGCTGGGGGCCTTCCGGCTCAACGGGCAGTTCCTCCAGGTGGCCGAGGAGCTGGCGAGGCCGGCCGGGGTGACGGCCGCGTGGTGGCAGGTGCTCGGCGCCGTCCTGCGCGAGCCCCTGCCCGTCGCGGGGATCGCCCGCGTCATGGGGATGACCAGGCAGGGGGTGCAGCGCATCGCGGACCTGCTGGTGGAGCGGGGCCTGGCCGAGTACCGGCCCAATCCCGCGCATCGGCGGGCCAAGCTGCTGCGGCCCACGCAGGCCGGGCGGGAGGCGATCGCCAGGATCGACCCCGGCCACCAGGCGTTCGCCGACCGGCTCGTGGGCGAGCTGGGAGCGGACGACGCCCGGCAGTGCCTGGAGGTGCTCCAGCGCCTCTCCGCCGCCCTCGACCGCCTGGCGGAACAATCGTGACCGGCGCCGGCGGCAAGCGCGCCGGCGCCGGAAGTACTCCCAAAGAGCCGGTCGAATTTGTCCAAAGAGCGGTGAACCAATTCCCCGTGGCCGTCTCGCCGGCGCGCGACACCGGTTGAATGGCGGATCGCTGAAGTCCTGCGGGGGGCGGTGTCGCGGCGGGCCGGGAAAAACCGACGCCAAAAAATAGAGGCGGCACTTTGACCTAGCCGAGGACTTTCCGAGTTGCGGTCGTCGTCGCGTCCCGTGAGGGTTATTCGCGGCACCTCACAGCCCTGCACGAACGACCACGGCGCCGAATTCCGCGCCGATCCACGGAGGAAAGCAATCATGATTCGTCGTATTCTGGCCGGTGCCGCTATCGCGGCCGTCGCCTTCGGGTTCTCCGCGACCGCCGCGTCCGCTGGCGTCGGCCCCAACGTGCGCAACGAGGGCGCCGCCATCCTCAGCCAGTTCCAGGTCATCGACGACGCGCTGAACCACGTGCTCAACCACTCGGCCAACGATCTCGAACTCAAGTTCATCGGCCTTCTGGACGAGGTCAACGTCCCGCTGCTGAACAACAACCAGCCCACTGTCGGTGCCCACAACGTGGACACCGACATCGAGAACGGCCTGGCCGGCGCCGAGTAGACGCAGGGCGTCCGCGGACGGGGGAGCGGCGGCCGGGCGCCATGGCCCGGCCTCCCTCCTCCCGCGCGTGTGCGAATGAGCCGGCGGTGGTGCTCCGCGAGGCCATGGAAAGACATTAGCGCCGTCGATGTTTCGGGTGGGCAACCGTGTTGATCGACGCCGGTTTCCTGAGCGGGATAACCCGACACCAAAGAATCGAGGCGGCTTCTTGACCTCCATGAGGCCTTTCCGGGTTGCGGGTTCCGCCGCCCGCCGCAATTGTTATTGGCGGCACCTCACAGCCCTGCACGAACGACTATGGCGCCGAATTCCGCGCCGATCCATGGAGGAAAGCAATCATGATCCGTCGTATTCTGGCCGGTGCCGCTATCGCGGCCGCCGCATTCGGGTTCTCCGCGACCGCCGCGTCCGCTGGCGTCGGCCCCAACCCGAACAACGGTGGCCAGGCCATCCTCAGCCAGTTCCAGATCATCGACGACATCCTGAACGACGTCGCCAACCACTCGCTGAACGACCTCGAGGTCGAGATCATCAACATCCTCGACGAGGTCAACGTCCAGGCGCTGAACAACAACCAGCCCTCCGTCGGCGACCACAACAAGGACACCGAGATCGACAACGGGCACTCCAAGTCCGAGTAAGTTCCGCGGTGGAGGCAGAGGAGGTGCGGCGGCACCGCACCGGAGCGGGCCGCGTGGCCAACCGCCCTCCTCTCCCCCAGGTGCACGAAAGAACTTGATCGTGGAGACTCGCGAGGTCACGGAGCGGCTTTCGGGGCACTGAGGCGTTCGGGGTCCGTACGTCCCCGGCGTGACGGGTGAAGATCACCCGAGGACGTACGGCGAACGCTTCCGAGCTTGTGCCGGAGCCGACCGGGAAAATCGTAGTGACACGGACGCCGATATCCACGGACACCGACACTCAATGACGACTTCCCCGGTCGCCGAAATCCAGTGCCAAAGAATCCAAGCGCCTCCTTGACCTCCATGAGGACATTTCGAGTTGTCATTCCCGATGTCCGCCACGATCGTTGACAGCGGGCACCTCACAGCTTTGCACGTATGAACACGGCGCCGGGAGCCCCGCGCCGATCCATGGAGGAAAGCAAAAAATGATCCGTCGTATTCTGGCCGGTGCCGTCGTCGCGGCCGCCGCCTTCGGGTTCACCGCCTCCGCCGCGTCCGCAGGCGTCGGCCCCAACCCGAACAACAAGGGCCAGGCCCTGCTGTCGCAGTTCCAGATCATCGACGACGCGCTGAACAACGTGCTCAACCACTCGGTCAACGACCTCGAGGTCGAGATCATCAACATCATCGACGAGCTCGACCTGCAGGCGCTGAACAACAACCAGCCTTCCGTCGGTAACCACAACAAGGACACCGACATCGAGAACGGCCAGGCCAAGGCCGAGTAGCACAGCAGGTGAGCGGGAAAGCCGGCCGTGGTGACTCGCGAGACCACGGCACGGTTTCCCGGACATCTGGAAGAACGGCGGCCGTACGTCCTCCCGGCGCGCTTCGGGTGAGGAGCGCCCGAGGGGACGTGCGGCAGGCAGCCGGCTCACTCCTCCACATGGCCGCGACCCAGGTCAGGCCGCACCACGCCGAGCAGGTCCGGCCTGTCGAGCGAGTCGATCCGCACGAGCGCACCGGTGTGGGGCGCGTGCACCATGCGCTCGCCGTCCAGGGCCAGCCCCACGTGCTCGGGCCCGGGCCGCTTCGGGTCGTTGTCGTAGAAGACCAGATCCCCCGGCTCCACCACCTCCTGGGCCACCCGCACACCCGAGCGCCACTGCTCCGTCGTGGTCGTGCCGATGAGGATCCCCGCCCTCGCGTAGGCGTACTCGGCCAGCCCCGAGCAGTCGAACCCCTTGGTCCTGGCACCCCGCCCGATGCCGTAGCCGGGCCCGTGCACCCCGCCTCCGCCCCACGAGTAGGGCACTCCGATCATCTCCAGCGCGGCCCTCAGCGCGATGCTCCCTGACGCGGACGCCGCCATCGCCGACGCCGGCCAGGCGACGAGCACGGTCGTGCACACCGCCGCGATTATCTGTCTGATCCCTTTCTTTCTCATGGCATATCAGCGCTCCCGTTCCGAGCGGCGTCCGGGGGCATGACGGCCGACCTGTAGGCAGTTGTCTTTTCTGCGTCTTTTTCTCGCTTCCATTGCGATAAAACGCCATCTCATCGCACGCACAATAAGCGGATATTTCGTGCTATTTGGTTGCGAGTCGTGAGAGGCTGGCGGCGCAGGTCGCCCTTCGGGAGATCCACGGCAAGCCCGCCGCGGCCTGGCGTACGACGGGCGTGCCGGTGCTTGACTGGAGCCGCCTGACGGAGATGTTCAGGATTGTCCGAAAAATCGGTCATTTTCCCACGAAAATTACATCGTCAAACATCTGTCGTGTAATCTGGACTCGGGTCAACCACCGGCGGCACATGCCGGCGGCCATCCCGGATCGGCAGGCAGGACGACCCCCAAGAGCGCGTGTTGGGGGGTGCCAGGAGCATGAGCGTCCACGAGCGGCTGCTCTACCAGGACAGGCAGCTGACCATCGTGATGGTGACGGCGCCAGGGGCGCCGGCCGTCGCGCTCATCGGCGAGATCGACGCCTCCAACAGCCCCGCGCTGGCCACCACGCTGGCCGGCTGCCGGAGCCCCGGCGCCTACGTCGTGGTGGACACCGGAGAGCTGAGCTTCATCGACATCTCGGGCATGCGCGTGCTCGTCATGCCCACCCTGCCTCCTTCACAGCGGTGGATCCGCCTGCACAACGTCACCCCGTACCAGCGGAGACTCCTGCGCATGATGGGCTGGTTCTACCAGCCCAGGGCCCACCACGCGCCCCTGCAGGGCTGATCACGGCCGCCGAGGTGCCCAGGCCGCTGGGCCCGGCGAGCCGCCAGCGCGACGGGAGGTGGTGGCGCAGCAGCGTCGGCTCGTCGTAGCGGAAGCAGTCGCGGTGCCAGTTGAAGATCCCGGCCAGCCAGTTGTGCAGCTCGCTCACGTACGCGTCCACGTCGCGGCGCGCGTCGGCGTCGAGGCCGAAGTCGTCGCAGACGACCGGCAGTTCGTGCTCGACGAGGTGCTGGAACTGCCGCACCCGCGACTCCTGAAGGTCCCTGACGATGCCGAGCGCCGTCGGGTAGTCGCAGTCGAAGAAGCTCTGCACCACCAGCACGCAGTTGTGCACCTCGCCCTGGAACTCGATCTCCTTCTGGTACGAGAACACGTCGTTGACCAGCGTCCCGGCGTCCATCATCGCGTTCTCCAGCGCCACCACCGGCCCGCTGGCGTAGAACTCCTCCGGTATCCCCTTCGAGTGCCGCAGCCGGCACAGGCTCATCGTGAGCTGGGAGCCGAAGGTCGCCCTGCGCATCTCCATGTAGTCCACCGGGTCGGGGACGTGGCGGGCGATCTCGTTGGCCAGCTCCCACAGCCAGCCCGCGCACATCTCCTCGACCGCCGCGCGCAGCCTGGCCCGGCCCTCGGGCGGCATCGGCCCCGCCGTCCGCGCCCACACGTCGGCCAGGCCCCGCTCCAGCGCGTTCGCGGGGGACGGTGGAAGGGCGCCGTCGAGCGGCATGAACAGCCCGAACCTGTCCACCGTCACCTTGGCCGCCGACAGGTTACGCGACCGGCCGAAGACGACCGGGAAGTAGTCGTCCCCGTACGTGCCCCAGGCCAGCCAGCGCGAGGCCAGGTCCAGCTCCTCCGGTGAGGCGTCCGGATGCAGGCCCGCCGCGCACAGCGGCAGGTCGATGTCGATCAGCCTGGCCTCGTCCCACACCGCCGGCCCCGCCATCCCGTTCTGCGGCTCCAGCATGCCCATCGCCGCGCACCAGGCCACGACGTCGCGCCGGGCGGCGTCCAGATGGGGCGAGAGCTTCAGGTCGAACGGCACGTGCAGCTCGGGAATCACCGACGGCCCCACCCGCTGGTACGGCACGTGCGCGAAGTTCCGCAGCCGCTTGGCCCCCAGCAGGTCGACCAGCGACGACATGCCCAGCGGCCGAGTGGCCCGCGCCCGCTCGTTCATGTAGCGGCTGGAGCGCAGGTGCCACTCGTGCCCGCCCGACTGCCAGTCCTGCAGCCCCTTGACGTAGGTCAGCACGTCGGCCGCGCTGAGCGGATCGACGGCGTGCTCCACGAACAAGGGCCCCAGCTCGAAGACCGCCGTGTGCTCGAACTGCTGCATCCGCGAGGTCAGCAGGTCGTTGACCGCGTCGGCGGCCTCCTGCGTGGTGCAGCCGAGGAACTTCTCCAGCACCAGCACCCCGTTGCTCAGCTCGCCCTCGTCGCTCACCTCCCGCTGGTAGGAGAACAGGTCGTTGCGCAGGTGCACGGCGTCGGAGAAGGAGTCCTTGAGCACCCGCAGCGGCCGCGTGGCCGCGAGCCCGGCCGGCACCTCGGCGCGCACGGCGTGCTCGACGAGCCCCGCCGACCACGGCGCGCCGCCGACCTTGCGGCGCATCTCGATGTACTCCACCGGGTTCGCCACCCGGCCGCTGTTGATGTTGGCCAGCTCCCAGAGAGACTCGTTCAGCAGGTTGCGCGTGCTCTCCGCGAAGCGGCTCCGCCAGTCCAAGGACATGCTGGGCACCGTGCGCGGCCACAGATCGGCCAGGCCCGCCTCGACCGGGTTGGCCGGCTCGGGCACGGTCAGGTCGGCGCCCATCGGCATGAAACGGGCCAGCCGGCTCAGGTACGCCTTGCCGCCCCGCAGGTCGCCGGTGCGTTTGAAGACCTCCAGGAAGTGGTCGTCGAAGAAGAAGACCCAGACGTACCAGTCGGTGATCAGGCCCAGCTCCACGGCGTCGCAGTCGGGATGGGTGTAGGCGCACATCAACGCGTAGTCGTGGGCGTCGAGATCGGCCTCCTCCCAGACGCCGGAGCCCTCCAGCATGCCCATGTCGCGAGCCCACTGCTTGGAGTGCGCGCGAGCCTCCTCAAGATGCGGGTTGAGCCGGGCCGGGTACGGCACGTAGAAGTCCGGCAGTTCGAACGGCTGGGACATCATCACTCCCTTACCTGTGTACCTCGACGTTCTCCAGCGCCCCGAGCGCGTCCGGCACCAGGACCGCGGCCGAGTAGTAGGCGCTGACCTGGTACGACGCGACGGCTCTGGCGTCGATCCCGGTGAACTTCACGCTGAGCCCCGGCTCGCGCCCGCCGGGCACGCCGCTCTGGTACAGGCCCACGACCCCCTGGTCCTCCTCGCCCGTGCGCATGACGAGGATCGTGCTCGTGCCGTGGCGGCTGATCGGGATCTTGTCGCACGGCAGGATGGGCACGCCGCGCCACGCGGTCAGCCGGGAGCCGTCGAGCTCGACGCTGTCGGGGTAGACGCCCCTGGCGCTGCACTCCCGGTGGAAGGCGGCGATGGCCAGCGGATGGGCCAGGAAGCAGCGCGACCTCTTCCTGCGGCACAGCAGCTCGTCGAGGTCGGCGGGGCCCGGCGGGCCGTCTCTGGTGTAGAGCCGCTGGCCGGGGTCGGCCTGGTGCAGCAGCCCGAAGTCGCGGTTGTTGATCAGCTCGCGCTCCTGCGACTCGCGCACGGCCTGGATGGTCAGCCGGAGCTGCTCCTCCTGCTGGCTCATCGGCTGGTTGTACAGGTCGGCGACCCTGGTGTGCACCCGCAGCACGGTCTGCGACACGCTCAGCTCGTACTCGCGCGGCCCCGGGTCGTAGTCGGCGAACGTGCCGGGCAGCACGGGCTCACCCCCGTGCCCGGCGGCCGTGACGATCTCGGCCTCCCCCCACTTGTTCCGCGGCCTCGCCCGGCGGGCGCGGTAACGGTCGAGCTGGGCGCGCAGCGCCGGCGACTGGCTGGTCGCCGCGTGGAACTCCTCCCACGGCAGGGCCAGCACCGTGCACGCGGTGCCGGCCTCCAGCGTGTACGCCCACACCTCGCCGTCCGCGGGCAGGTCGGCGCCCGCGTGGTCCCCGCCGGCCAGCGAGCCGAGCAGGACACGGTCGCCGTACGCGCCCTCCTGGAGCCTGTCCACCTTCCCGTGGGCGACGAGGATCAGCTCCCGCGCCGGCCGCCCGGCCCGCACGATCGTGTCACCGGGGGCGAACTCCCGCTGCTCGAACAGCCCCGCCAGGGTGTCGAGCACGCGCTCGTCCGCCAGCCCGTGCAGCGGCGGCAGCTCCGTCAGGCTCGGCGGCGCCACGCGCAGCCGGGCCCCGGAGTTGGAGAAGCCGACCCGGCCGCCGCCGACCTGGTACGTCAGCCGCCGGTTCACCCGGTAGACCGCGCCCGCGACGCTCACCCACGGCAGCACCCTGAGCAGCCAGCGGGGGGAGATCTCCCGCATCTGCGGAGGGGTCTTGGTCGTCGTGGCGAGACGCCGCGCCGCCCCGGTGCCGAGGCTCAGCCGCTGTTCGGACTCCAATGACATGGTCACCACCGTTCCGTGGGGCCGGACGGACGAGAGCGGGGTCAGGTCAGCCGTTCCTGCCGAGCTCGACGTCCTCCAGCACGCCGAGCGCGTCCGGCACCAGGACGGCGGCCGAGTAGTAGGCGCTGACCAGGTAGGAGATGACGGCCCTCTCGTTGATGTTCATGAACCGGACCGACAGGCTGGGCTGGTACTCGTCGGGGATGCCGGTCTGGTGCAGGCCGACGACGCCCTGGTTCTCCTGTCCGGTCCGCATGAGCATGAACGACGTCGTGCGCGTGTTGCTGACCGGGATCTTGTTGCACGGGAAGATCGGCACGCCCCGCCAGGCCGGCACCCGGTGCCCGCCGACCTCGGTGGACTGCGGGTAGATGCCGCGCTTGCTGCACTCCCGGCCGAAGGCCGCGATGGCCTGCGGGTGCGCCAGGAAGAACGAGGGGTCCTTCCACACCGTGGACAGCAGGTCGTCGAGGTCGTCGGGGGAGGGCGGGCCCGAGCGGGTGCGGATGCGCTGGCCGAAGTCGGCGTTGTGCAGCAGGCCGAACTCCTTGTTGTTGATCAGCTCGTGCTCCTGGCGCTCGCGCAGCGCCTCGACCGTGAGGCGGAGCTGCTGGTCGAGCTGGCTCATCGGCTGGTTGTACAGGTCGGAGACCCGGCTGTGCACGCGCAGCACGGTCTGGGCGACGCTCAGCTCGTACTCGCGCGGGGACTGCTCGTAGTCCACGAACGTGCCGGGCAGCACGGCCTCGCCGACGTGGCCGGACGACATGTTGATCGCGGCCTCGCCGTAGTCGTTCTGGTCGCGGTCGCCGCTGGTGCGCCAGGCCTCGATGTGCTCGCGCAGCGCCGGCGCCTGCTCGGCGATCTGCTCGAAGTCCTGCCTGGACAGCGTGAGCACGGTGGTGGCCGTCCTGGCCCGCGCGCTGTACTCGAACTGGCCGCCCTGGACCAGCGCCTGCTCGCCGAGGTAGTCGCCGTCGGCCAGCACGCCCAGGTTCTGGTCGTCACCGTACGCGCCGCGCCCCACCTTGGCCACGCGGCCGTGCGCGATCAGCACGAGCTGGTCCACCTCGCCGCCCTCGGAGACGATCTCCTCATCCGTCTCCACCTCGCGCTGGGTGAAGCGGTCGGCCAGGGCTTCGAGCACCTCCATGTCGTCGAAGCCGCGCAACATCGGCAGCTCCGTCAACTCGGCGGGGATCACCCGGACCTCGGCGCCTGTGGTGGTGAAGGTGATCCGGCCATCGCCCAGCGTGTACGTCAGCCGCCGGTTCACCCGGAACACACCGCCGGAGCACTGCACCCACGGCAGCAGCTTCAGCAGCCAGCGGGTGGTGATCTCCTGCATCTGCGGCGGAGTCTTGGTGGTCGTCGCCAGTTGCTTGGCGGCCTCGGTGCTGAGGCTCAGCTGCCCGTTGCCGTTGCCGTTCTCAGGCGCGGTCGAGTGGGTCGTTTCGGTCATCGTGCTGCACCACCAATCTCGGTGCGGGCCCTAGCCCGGCTTGCGGTTGGAGCGGAGTTCGAGCGGAAGGGAGAAGGTCAGGGTCTCCTCGGTCACGGTCACCGGCTGCACGTCGGCGAACCCGCGGGCGGCGAGCCAGTCCAGTAACTCGGCGACCAGCCCCTCCGGCACCGAGGCGCCGGAGCTCACCCCGACGGTCCGCACGCCGTCGAGCCAGCGCTCGTCGGCGTGCGCCGCCCGGTCGACCAGGTAGGCCGCACCCGCGCCCGCGTTCAGCGCGACGTCCACCAGCCGCTGGGAGTTGGAGGAGTTGGCGGAGCCGACGACGATGACCAGCTCGCAGCGGGGCGCGATGCTGGTGATCGCCTCCTGGCGGTTCTGGCTGGCGTAACAGATGTCGTCGCTGGGCGGGTCGACCAGGTCGGGGTGGCGTTCGCGCAGCTTCTCGACGGCCTGGAGGGTCTCGTCCACGGCCAGCGTGGTCTGCGACAGCCAGCTCAGCCGCCTGGAGCCGGTCCTCACCTCGCCGGGGGAGGCCGGGTCCATGACGTGGATGCGCTCGGGGGCCTCGCCGAGCGTGCCCTCGACCTCCTCGTGCTCCGCGTGGCCGATGAGCACGATCTCGAAGCCCGCCTCGGCCATCCGCACGGCCTCCTTGTGCACCTTCGTGACCAGCGGGCAGGTGGCGTCGATGGTCCGCAGCCCGCGCCGCGCCGCCTCCTGCTTCACCGCGGGCGAGACGCCGTGGGCGGAGAAGACGACCAGCGCGCCGTCGGGCACCTCGTCGAGCTCGTCGACGAAGATCGCGCCGCGGCGGCTCAGGTCGTCGACCACGAACGTGTTGTGAACGATCTGCTTGCGCACGTAGACGGGGGACCCGAAGCGCCTGAGCGCCTCCTCCACCGTGATGATCGCGCGTTCGACGCCCGCGCAGTAGCCGCGCGGAGCCGCGAGTAGTACCTGTCCCATGGTGGAAGACGCCCCTCACTTGGTGCGGTGCGCGAGCTGGTCGGCCATCGTGGCCAGCACCGTGGCGGCCTCGGGCTTGATCTGGGCCTCGGCCAGCGCGGTCATGGCCTCGCGCACGCGTTGTTCGATCATTTCCTCGACCCGGGCCAGCGCTCCGGTGTCGGTGAGCACCTGCCGCACCTCGGCGGCGCGCTCCTCGGTCAGCTCCGGGTTGCCGTGCCAGGCCCTCAGGTGGCCGAGCTGCGCGGGGGAGGCGTTCTGCACGGCGTAGGCGTACATCACGGTCTGCTTGCCCTCGCGCAGGTCGTCGAGAGCCGACTTGCCGGTCTCCGACGACGAGCCGAACGTGCCCAGCACGTCGTCACGGAGCTGGAACGCCTCACCCAGCGGCACCCCGAACCGGGAGTACGCCTCCAGCAGCTCGGGTGAGGCGCCGGCCAGCGCGCCGCCGATCTGCAGCGGCCGCTCGACGGTGTACTTGGCGCTCTTGTAGCGGATGACCGTCAGCGCCTCGGCCTCGGTCGCGCCCGAGCGGAGCTGGGCCAGGACGTCGAGGTACTGGCCGCTGATGACCTCGGTGCGCATCGCGTCGAACAGGTGGTGGGCGGCACGCAGCCGTGCCGCCTCCACCCCGCACGACGACAGCAGCGCATCCGACCAGGCCAGGCTGAGCGTCCCCAGCAGGATGCCGCCCGCCCTCCCGAACGCCTCCGCGCCGGGCCCCCGGTGCAGGTCCGTCAGACTCCTGTGCACGGTGGCCTGCCCGCGGCGGAGCTGGCTGCCGTCCATGATGTCGTCGTGGATGAGCAGCCCGGCGTGGCACAGCTCCAGGGCGGCGGCGGCGCTGATGATCTCCTCGCAGTCGTCGCCGCCGGCGCCGCGCCAGCCCCAGTAACACAGCTGCGGGCGCACGCGCTTGCCGCCGCCGAGGATGAAGTCGGCCAGCAGGCCGTACGCGGCCTCCACGCCCGGGTCGCAGACGGGATTGCGCCAGGCGTCGAGGAATCCGCTCAGCCGCCGGTCTATGCGTGAGCCAAGGGAAGGCTGAGTGAAGCTCACCGGCATTCGCGCGGCTCCTTCTGTCAGTCGGTCACTACCCCTAGTTACTCATTGAATACGGAGCGTGTAAAGTGTCTTTTGCGGGCTCAAGCTTTCTTTTGCCACAGCAGTCCCACCTTTGGGGATGTCATGAAGACCCTGCTGCCCTACGTCTCAACCCCCGATGACCTGCGGTCCCTGCCAGCCGAGCTGCTTCCCGGGCTGGCCCGCGAGATCCGCGACTTCCTGATCGACAAGGTGAGCGCCAGAGGCGGTCACCTCGGCTCCAACCTCGGCATCGTGGAGATCACGATCGCGCTGCACCGGGTGTTCAGGTCGCCCGACGACGTGATCGTGTTCGACACCGGCCACCAGGCGTACGTCCACAAGATCCTCACCGGCCGCCGCGACGGCTTCGGCACGCTGCGCTGCCGGGGCGGCCTGAGCGGCTACCCCAGCAGGGAGGAGTCCCCCCACGACCACCTGGCCAGCTCGCACGCCTCCACCGCGCTGTCCTACGCCGACGGCATGGCCAAGGCGCGCAGGATCGCCGGCGTCGACGCGCGGGCGGTGGTCGCGGTGGTCGGTGACGGCGCGCTGACCGGCGGCGTCGCCTGGGAGGCGCTCAACAACCTGGGCGCGGCCCGGCACCGGCCGGTCGTCGTCGTGCTCAACGACAACGGCCGCTCCTACGCCCCCACGGTCGGCGGCTGCGCCGACCATCTCGGCCGGCTGCGCGCCGCCCCCGGCGTCACCGTCTTCGAGAGCCTCGGGCTGCGCTACCTCGGCCCCGTGGACGGGCACGACATCGAGGCGCTGGAGCAGGCCATGCGGACGGCCCGCGAGCTGCGCGAGCCGGTGGTGATCCACTGCCTGACCCGCAAGGGCAGCGGCTACGAGCCCGCCGAGCAGGATCTCGACGAGCACCTGCACGCGATCCCGGTCACCGACCCGGCGACCGGGCGGCCGTTGTCGCCGCGCACCAGCACCTGGACGCACGCCTTCGCCCACCACCTGTGCTCGCTCGGCGAGCGGCGCCGCGACGTGGTCGCCATCACCGCGGCCATGCCGGGCCCGACGGGGCTGGCCGAGTTCGGCCGGCTCTTCCCCGAGCGCATGTTCGACGTCGGCATCGCCGAGCAGCACGCGCTGGCCTCGGCCGCCGGCCTGGCCATGAGCGGCCTGCATCCGGTGGTCGCCGTCTACGCCACCTTCCTCAACCGCGCCATCGACCAGGTGCTGATGGACGTCGCCCTGCACCGGCTGCCCGTCACGCTGGTGCTCGACCGGGCCGGGATCACCGGCCCCGACGGGCCCAGCCACCACGGCATGTGGGACCTCGCGGCGCTGGCCATGGTGCCCGGCATGCGGGTGGCCGCCCCGCGTGACGCGGTGCGGCTGTCGGAGCTGCTGGAGGAGGCGGTGGAGCACGACGGCCCCACCGCGCTGCGCTTCCCCAAGGCCGCCGTGGGCGCGGAGATCCCGCCCGCCGGCAGCGTCGGCGACGTGGACGTGCTCTCCTCCACCGGCCAGGACGTGCTGCTGGTGGCCATCGGGCCGATGGCCGAGCCGTGCCTGAGCGCCGCCGCCATGTTGTCGGCCGCCGGCCTCGGCGTGACCGTGGTCGACCCGCGCTGGGTCATCCCGGTCTCCGCGGATCTGCGCAAGGCCCTGTGCGGCATCCGGCTGGTCGTCACGGTCGAGGACGGCATCGCCGCCTCGGGGGCCGGGGCGCTGGTGCGGCAGGTCTGCGTGCCCGGCCAGCACGTGCTCAACCTGGGCCTGCCGTGCGAGTTCATCGGCCAGGGCAGCCGCGCCGAGCTGCTCGCCGAGGCCGGGCTGACCGGCCAGGGCATCGCGTACGCCGTCAGAAAGGAGCTGAACAGATGGCCGCTGTAGAGCTGGGCCTTCCGTCCGTCCGCCGCCCCAGGCGGGTCTCCCGGCAGGTCATGGTGGGCAACGTGCCGGTCGGCGGCGACGCCCCCGTCCCGGTGCAGTCGATGACCACGACGGTCACGGCCGACGTCGACGCCACGCTGCAGCAGATCGCCGAGCTGACCGCGGCCGGCTGCCAGATCGTCAGGGTGGCGGTGCCGTCGCAGGACGACGCCGACGCGCTCCCCGACATCGCGCGCAGATCGCAGCTCCCCGTCATCGCCGACATCCACTTCCAGCCCAAGTACGTCTTCGCCGCGATCGACGCCGGGTGCGCGGGGGTGCGGGTCAATCCCGGCAACA
This sequence comes from Nonomuraea thailandensis, assembly GCF_024172165.1. Taxonomy (GTDB): domain Bacteria; phylum Actinomycetota; class Actinomycetes; order Streptosporangiales; family Streptosporangiaceae; genus Nonomuraea; species Nonomuraea thailandensis. The sequence goes on from NZ_JAMZEB010000002.1 coordinate 10,482,333, forward strand.
TCAAGAGGTTCGACGACAGGGTGGGCGAGATCGCCAGGGCGGCGGCCGGCAGCGGCGTGCCGATCAGGATCGGGGTGAACGCCGGCTCGCTCGACCCGCGGCTGCTGGCCAGGCACGGCAGGGCCACGCCCGAGGCGCTGGTGGAGTCGGCGCTGTGGGAGTGCTCGCTCTTCGAGGAGCACGGGTTCCGCGACATCAAGATCTCGGTCAAGCACCACGACCCGCAGGTGATGGTGGCCGCCTACCGGCTGCTGGCCGCGCGCTGCGACTACCCGCTGCACCTGGGCGTGACCGAGGCCGGGCCGCTCATGCAGGGCACGGTCAAGTCGGCGGTGGCCTTCGGGGTGCTGCTCGACGAGGGGATCGGCGACACGATCAGGGTGTCGCTGTCCGCGCCTCCCGTGGAGGAGGTCAAGGTCGGCATCGGGATCCTGGAGTCGCTGGGCTTGCGGGAGCGGCGGCTGGAGATCGTCTCCTGCCCGTCGTGCGGGCGGGCCCAGGTGGACGTCTACACGCTGACCGACCGGGTGACGGCCGCGCTCGACGGGTTCCCGCATCCGCTGCGGGTGGCCGTCATGGGCTGCGTGGTCAACGGCCCGGGCGAGGCCCGGGAGGCCGACCTGGGTGTGGCCTCGGGCAACGGCAAGGGCCAGATCTTCGTCAAGGGCGAGGTGGTCAAGACGGTGCCCGAGTCGCGGATCGTGGAGACGCTGGTCGAGGAGGCCATGCGCCTGGCCGAGGAGCGGGAGGCCCAGGCCGGGGAGGGGGCTCCCCAGCCTGGGGGCTCTGTCTAGGCGCGCAGTCCAGGCGTGCTGCGCAGGCGCTGCTCGGGCCCCGCTGCTCAGACGCGCTGCCAGAGTGCGGGCACGTTCGGCGGTTCCCAGCCGGTCTGCGAGGTGTGGCCCTGCAGGCACCGGTACGTCGCCCCGCCGTAGGTGACGGTGGCGCCGGCCGCGTACGTCGTGCCGGGCGCCCACGTGCCGCCCGGGTTCGTCGGCGTGATGGTCGGCGAAGGCCCGCCGCCCTGGGTGGCCAGGGTCAGCCCGTACGTCGAGAGGATCTCGTTGACCGGCTGGAAGTACGTCGTACCGCCCGAGCCGCAGTTGCCCGAGCCGCCCGACGTCACGCCCTGGGCCTGGTCACCGGAGATGAACGAGCCGCCCGAGTCGCCGGGCTCGGCGCAGACGCTGGTCCTGGTGACGCCGCTGACCGTGCCCTGCGGGTAGGTGACGCTGGTGTTGAGCTGCTGCACCGAGCCGCAGCGCCACTGGGTGGTCGAGCCGGAGCGGCAGATCGACGAGCCGGGCTGGGCCACGGTCGAGCCGCGGACCGGCAGGATGCCGGCGCTGTAGCCGTTCACCACGCCGACCGGGGTCCACTGGCTGTTGACCTCGACCCAGGCGTAGTCGTTGCCGGGGAAGGAGGAGCCGCGGAACGTGCCCTGCGCCACCCGGTTGGAGCCCGTGGTGGTGGCGCCGGTGCTGCCGCAGTGTCCCGCCGTCACGAAGCCGCCCTGCGAGCCGGCCCGCGTCACGGAGAACCCGACCGAGCAGCGCGAGCCCGAGCCGATGTAGTAGGCGTCGCCGCCGCGTACGTCGTAGTAGGGCTGCGGCTGCTCCTGCGAGCGCACCACGCGCACGGCCGAGACGTCGGCGCCGCTGGCCCGCACCCAGGCGGTGGCCTTGGCGGGGGTGGAGGTCAGGACGATCACGGCGTTCTCGACGACGTCCACGTACCAGACGGGCGCGGTTCCCGGGGCCTTGGCGGCGGCCTGGTCGAGGGCGGCCTTGGTCCGGTCGAGGTGGTCGAGCGAGCGGGTGACCACGCGGGCCTCGACGCCGGCGGCCGTGATGGCGGCCGCCTTCGACGGGTCGGCGGTGGCGGCGACCGGGGTGGCGGTGGGGCCGGTCACCCAGGCGCCGGCGTACGCCGGGCCGAGCAGGGCCCGGAGCCGGGGCTCGATCCCGGCCGCGGCGGCCTCGTTCAGCAGCCGCTGCTCGGCCTGCTCGCCGGTGACGCCGAGGTCGCGGGCGAGCGCGTCGACGAGGCCGGGAGGGGGATCGGCCACGATGGACGCGCTTGCCCGCGCCGCTTCGAAGAGCGAGTCGTCGTGCCGCGCGGCGTAGGCGACGGCGGGGACGGTGATCAGGGCGACGGCCGCTAACGCGATGCCGGCCGTCAGGGTCTTCCTGGGGAGCATGGTGACTCTCCTCGTACTTGGGGGGTGCCGTCACCGTACGGGACCCGATACGAGGAGTGGTCGTATCAAAAAACACCTATCACGGTGTTATGGCGGATCGCCGCTGTTCAGGCAGTTGCTGATCGGCGAACTCGAACGTCATGCCGTGGCTGCTGGTCACGGTGATCACCCGTCGCCCGAGCATCGCGCTCACCTGACCGGCCACCTCCTGGAAGTTGCGCTGGCTGCCGGGGGTGTCGAGGGCGGCCAGGCGCACCGAGCCCTTCTCCAGCAGCTCCTTGGCCAGCCACTCCGTCATCGCCGGGAGGAATCTGGCCATCTCGTCGGGCGTGAGCGGCGTGGGCTCTCTGCGTTCCATGCGCGCAGTTTAGGGCGGTGAGCCGGGGTATGCGGCAGTCATGAAAGCAGTCACCTGGCACGGCAAACGGGACGTACGGGTCGAGGAGGTTCCCGACCCGGCCATCAAGGAGGCCAATGACGCCATCATCAGGGTGACCAGCACCGGGATCTGCGGCTCCGACCTGCACCTGTACGAGGTGCTCGGGCCGTTCATGGCCGAGGGCGACATCCTGGGGCACGAGCCCATGGGCGTCGTCGAGGAGGTCGGGGCCGGCGTCGACGGACTCAAACGCGGTGACCGCGTGGTGATCCCCTTCAACATCGCGTGCGGCCACTGCCACATGTGCGGGATCGAGCTCTACGCGCAGTGCGAGACCACCCAGGTGCGCGAGCGCGGCATGGGCGCCGCCCTGTTCGGCTACACCAAGCTCTACGGGCAGGTGCCCGGCGGGCAGGCCGAGTACCTGCGGGTGCCCGAGGCGCAGTTCGGCCCGATCAGGGTCCCCGACGGGCCGCCGGACGAGCGGTTCCTCTACCTGTCGGACGTGCTGCCGACCTCCTGGCAGGCCGTCGAGTACGCGGAGATCCCCGACGGCGGCAGCGTGACCGTCTTCGGGCTCGGCCCCATCGGCCAGATGTGCGCCCGCATCGCGCGCCACCTCGGCCACCGCGTGATCGGCGTGGACGGCATCACCACCCGCCTGGAGATGGCCCGCCGCCACGGCATCGAGGTCGTCGACGCCAGCGAGGTGCACGACGTGCCCGAGGAGATCCGGCAGCGCACCTCCGGGCGCGGCACCGACTCCGTCATCGACGCCGTCGGCATGGAGGCCCACGGCTCGCCCGCCGCCAAGCTCGCCCAGACGCTGACCGGGCTGCTGCCCGACGCGATGGCCGCGCCGCTCATGTCGAACGCCGGCGTGGACCGGCTGGCGGCGCTGAACCAGGCCATCGACTCCGTCCGGCGCGGCGGCGTCATCTCGATCATCGGCGTGTACGGCGGCATGACCGACCCCATGCCGATGCTGCGCATGTTCGACAAGGGCATCACGCTGCGGATGGGGCAGGCCCACGTCAAGCGGTGGATCCCGATGCTGATGCCGCTGGTGACCGACGACGCCGACCCGCTCGGCGTCATGGACCTGACCACCCACCGGATGCCGCTGGAGCAGGCGCCACAGGCGTACGAGATGTTCCAGAAGAAGGCCGACGGCGCCGTGAAGGTCATGCTCCAGCCGTGATGTCCGCAGCTCACAGTGTTTCGCCGCCCCAGGGCGGGGCAGCGGAGCACGCATGAGAGTCGTGGTGGTGGGGGCAACCGGGAACGTCGGCACCAGCGTGGTGCGCGCGCTGGCCGCGGACGGCGGTGTGACGTCGATCGTCGGCGTCGCCCGCCGGCTGCCCGGCTGGCGCGTCGATCGCACCGACTGGCGTCAGGCCGACGTCGCGACCGCCGACCTGACGCGGATCTTCGACGGCGCCGACGCGGTGGTGCACCTGGCGTGGCTGTTCCAGCCGACCAGGGACCCGGCCACCACCTGGCGGGCGAACGTCCTCGGCAGCATGCGCGTCTTCCGCGCCGCCGCCGAGGCCGGGGTGCCCGCGCTGGTGCACGCCTCCTCCGTGGGGGCGTACTCGCCGGGGCCCAAGGACCGGCCCGTGGACGAGAGCTGGCCCACGCACGGCTGGCCCGGCGCCGCGTACGGGCGGGAGAAGGCGTACGTCGAGCGGGTGCTCGACGTCTTCGAGCACGACCACCCGAACATCCGCGTGGTGCGCATGCGGCCCGGCTTCATCTTCCAGCGGGCCGCGGCCACCGAGCAGCGCAGGCTGTTCGCGGGGCCATTCCTGCCGCGGCGGCTCGTCAAGGCGGGGCGGATCCCGTTCGTGCCCGACATCCCCGGGCTGCGGCTGCAGGCGCTGCACGCCGAGGACGCCGCGCAGGCGTACCGGCTGGCGGTCGTCAAGCCCGTGCGGGGCGCGTTCAACCTCGCCGCCGAGCCCGTGCTCGACGCGCACGACCTGGCCAGGCTGCTGGGCACGCGCACGGTGCGGATCCCGCGCGGCCTGGCCACCGCGGCCGTGGCCGCGGGCTGGCACCTCAGGCTCATCCCCGCCGCGCCGGGGCTGCTGGAGCTGGCCCTGCGGGTTCCGGTCATGAAGATGGAGCGGGCTCGCGAAGTGCTCGGCTGGCGGCCGCGGCACTCGTCGGAGGAGGCCATGAGAGAGCTGTTCGAAGGGTTGCACGACGGTGCGGGCATGGAGACCGCGCCGCTGGCGCCCGACGCCGGTCCCGTCGCGAGGGTGCGCGAGCTCGCGACGGGTGTTGGCGGACGTCCGTAAAGAGATGACCGTGTGTAAGTTCTGTCCGCCGGGGAAGAGGAATGACCACGCGAGGTCCTGAAGCGCGGCCTGCGTGTCGAGTCGGACGACACGGAGGAGCGCATGCGTACCTTGATCGCCCAGACGTTCACCCTTCAGGACGTGAGCAAGCTGCGTCACGTCGTCGCCGAGCACGCCGAGACCTGCGGGCTGCACGGGCCGCGCCTGGACGACTTCGTGCTCGCCGTCCACGAGAGCGTGGTCAACGCCGTCGAGCACGCGGGCGGGTGGGGAAGATTCAAGCTCTACACCGTGGACGGCGTCATCTGCTCCGAGACGCGTGACCGGGGTGCGGGCATCCCCGAGCCGTACGTCAACGGGGGCAAGCGGCCGTCCGACTCGTCGTACACGGGGCGGGGCATCTACCTGATCCGCAGGCTGTGCGACGCCGCCGACTTCCGCACCGGGCCCAGCGGCACCACCGTCCTGCTCACCATGCGGTTACCGCGCCATGCCGGGCGCAACGCCCGCGGCCGCATGCGGCGCATCAGGGTCACCGCGCCAGGCGGGCGCCCGTTCGGCGGCTTCACCGCCTGACCTGCGCCTGCACCTGCCAGGTAGGCTCAAGGAGTGAGCGGCGAGAAGCTTTCCCCTGAGATCATCTCACCCGTCCGGCGCATCGGCCGGCGCGCGTTCGATTTCGAACGCCAGGTCGCCATCATGGCCATCGTCAACCGGACCCCCAACTCCTTCCACGACCAGGGGCGCACGTTCGAGCTCGACAGCGCCGTCGCGGCGGCCACGAAGGCCGTGGACGCGGGGGCCGACTGGGTCGACATCGGCGGCTTCGCCTTCAGCGCCGCCCAGGCGCAGATCGGGGTGGCCGAGGAGATCGACCGGGTGGTCCCGGTCATCGCCAGGGTCAGGGCCGCCACCGACGCCGTCATCTCCGTGGACACCCACCGGCCCGAGGTGGCGGCGGCCGCCGTCGAGGCCGGCGCCGACGTCATCAACGACACCAACGGGCTGCGCGAGCCCGGCATGGCCGACGTCGCGGCCGCGACCGGCGCCAGCGTCGTGGTCACCCACAGCCTCGGCGGGCCGGGGCGGCGCGTCTTCCGGCCCAGCTACGCCGACGTGGTCGGCGAGGTGGCCGGCTTCCTGCGCGAGCGGGTGTCGGCCGCGCTGAAGGCCGGGATCGCCCCCGACAGGATCATCATCGATCCCGGGCACGACCTGAACAAGAACACCTTCCACTCCCTGGAGCTGACGCGGCGGCTGGAGGAGATCACCGCCATCGGCTATCCGACGCTGGTCGCGCTGTCCAACAAGGACTTCATCGGGGAGACGCTCGACCGGCCCCAGGGGGAGCGGAAGGAGGGCACGATCGCCGCCAACGTGGTCTCCATCCTCAAGGGGGCCCGCATCCTTCGCGTGCACGACGTGGCGGCCACCGTCGCGTCCGTCCGCATGACCGAGGCCGTGCTGGGGTGGCGCGGCCCTGTCGCCCCCAGCCACAACCTGGCGTGAGGAGGGTCCGTACGTGACCGATCGCAAGCCCGTCGGGATGCCGTTCGAGAGCTGGATCGACCGGCAGATCAGGGAGGCGGAGGAGCGGGGGGAGTTCGAGGACCTGCCGGGCAGGGGCAAGCCGCTGCCGGGCGAGGGCCGGCCTCTCGACGAGATGTGGTGGATCAAGCAGAAGGTCGAGAGCGAAGGGCTCTCGATGCCGCTGCCGCCGACACTGGCGCTGCGCAAGGACGCCGACGAGGCGCTGGCCCAGGCGCGCGGGGCGCGCTCGGAGACCGAGGCGCGGAAGATCGTCGAGGAGATCAACGAGCGGATCAGGAAGGCCATCCGCACGGGCCTGCCGGGGCCGCCGCTCAACCTCATGCCCTTCGACGTGGAGCAGATCGTCTCGGAGTGGCGGCAGGCACGCCGATGAGCACGGGAGAGGGGCCCGGGCGTGATGCCCGGGCCCCTTCCGGTAGCTGAGGGGCCCGGGTCAGGCGGGTCCCTCGGGCCGGTCGGGGGCCCGGGTCAGGCGGGTCCCCGGCCGGCCGGGTCCATTCAGTTGACGGGCGGGTAGGCGTTGGCGAGCAGCTCGCGGAACTGGGCGGAGAACCACTGGCCCGAGAGCGGCGCGTCGGCCTTGGCGCCCGACATGTTGTTGCCGTTGAGGCTGTTGCCGGTGTACGTCGGGTCGCACATCCGGTCGAACTTCTTGCCCTCGTCGTTCGGGATGTCCCGGCTGGCGCCGTCGGACTCGCCCGGAGGCTTGATCCAGACGTAGGCGTCGAGGCCGGCGGCCGGGCTGGCAGTCGGGCGGGCGCCCATGCCGGCGCCGCTCTGGTTGCACCAGTTGCCGGCGTGGATGCGGCGGTCGACCTTGGACTGGTTGACGAACTCGTCCACGTTGGTGGAGGTGCTCGGGCCGGACGGGCGGGCGCTGCCGCCCCAGCCGTTGCGGGAGGTGTCGATCAGCATGCCGAGGCCGGAGCGGAAACCCTTGGAGACGAGGGCGTTGCGCAGGGCGATGGAGAAGGTCTGCTCGTCGACGTACCAGTTCCAGTCGACCCACTTGGACTGGCGGACGGAGGTGTTGTTGGGTCCGACGGTGGTGTTGATGGTGAAGTGCGGCTCGGTGGTGGCGCCGTAGTTGGCGGTGTTGACGATGAAGCCGTCCACGCTGTCCACACCGGCGGTGGTGGCGGCGACGGTCTCGTAGAAGAGGTTCACGGTGGGCTGGAAGTTCGAGTCCCAGCCGAGCCAGGCGTGGTGGGCGGCGTCGATGTAGGTGTAGACGTTGGTGATGGCGTGCAGCTGGTTGAGGGCGTAGCGGACGCCGTCGCGGTAGCCGCCGGCGCCGTTGGCCTCGCGGCACTTCTCGAAGGAGTTGAGGTTGGTGACGAGGTTCGGCAGCGAGTCGGGCTCGATGATCGTGACGATGCGCAGGTTGGCGTACGCGGAGTCGCGCATGATGGCCGCGATCGGGTCGATGTACTCGGTCTTGTAGCGGTTGAACCCGTCCTGGGCGATGAGCAGCTCGCCGTTGGAGGCCAGCGCCGAGCAGTCGCGGTTGGGCAGGTTGTAGATGACGACCTGGATGGTCAGCGGCGCGGAGCCGTTGGCGGCGTCCTGCCTGACGGCCTCGTCGAGGTGGGCGCGCAGGCCCATGGCGTTGGCGTTGCCGGCGATGGCGGCGATGCGGTCCATCCACACGGCGGTGGAGGTGTTGGCGACCGCCGAGCCGCCGGGCTCGGCCGCGGCCTTGGCGCTCCAGTTCGGGTTCACGTAGCCGGTGGCGCCGGCGTACGGGTTCTCGACGTGGGTGGGGTTCGGGCCGCCGTCGTCGTCGGCCTCGGTGGCGGTGACCGTGCGGGAGGTCAGGCCGGTGGAGGCGACGGTGAAGGTGCGGCTGCCGTTCGTCGTGTCGGTGTCCTGCGCGGCGGCCAGGGTGACCGTCTGCGGGGTGTTCCAGTTCGACGTGGTGAAGGTGAGCGAGGCGCCGGAGCTGACGGTGAGGCTGCTGTCGCCGCTGCCGGCCGTCGTGGTGACGGTCACGCTGGAGCTGGGCTGGGCGGCCAGGCGCGCGGTGAACGTGCCGGTCGAGCCCTCGGAGACGGTGACCGCGGTCGGCGTCACGACGATCGACTGCTCGACGGTCGCGTCGTCGTCCACCTCGGTGGCGTTGACCGTGACGCCGGTGACGCCGGAGCCACCGACGCTGAAGGCGGCGGTGCCCGCGGTGGTGTCGGCGTCCTGGGCGGCGGCCAGGGTGACCGTCTGCGGGGTGTTCCAGTTGCTCGGCGTGAAGGTGAGCGAGCCGCCGGAGGTGACGGTCAGGTCGGCGTCACCGCTGGTGCGGGCGGTGGTGACGGTGACGTTCGAGCTCGGCGCGGAGGAGAGCCTGGCCGTGAACGTGGCCGTGCCGCCCTCGCTGACCGCCACCGCGCTGGAGGAGGTGACGACCGCCGGGGTGGTCGGGCCCGTGCCGCCGCAGGTGGTGTTGTTGACGCTGAACGACTCCGGGTTCGGGTTGGTGCCGGACCAGGTGCCGTTGAAGCCGACGGAGACGGACGCGCCGGTGGCCAGGCTGCCGTTGTACGGCATGTTGGTGCCGGTGACGCGCGTGCCGGACTGGCTCCAGTTCGCGCCCCAGCCGGTGGGGGTGTACTTCTGGCCGGTGGTCGGGTAGTCGAAGGCCAGCGACCACGAGGTCAGCGGATCGCCGGTGTTCTTCAACGTGATGCTCGCGGTGAATCCGCCCTGACCAGGGCTGCTCGTCCACGAGTTGGCTGTGTAGGTCACGTCGCAGGCGACGGCGGCGTTCGCGGCCGTGCCCTGGCCGACGACGAGCCCTAAGGCCGCGACACTCGCGGCGGTCATGGTCACGGCCCATTTGCGGAGGCCGCGGTGGAGTCTCACGAGCGATCATCTCCAGTACTAGATGGCTGGGAGCGCTCCCATGGTCTGCCGTGGCCGAGGCTGTGTAAATCGGCCCTCCGCCGGCGAGGTGTCCACCGCCCCGCATGCTCGTTGAATGCCCCGGAACGAGGATGAAACTTTCATCCCGAGCAGCCTGGTGAGAGGAAACACGAGGGTTACCGCGACGCCATTCCGTTGACATACGCCGGAGGGCACCCACAATCCACTTTGGGAGCGCTCCCACACCCCTACTCCCATGGAGACCTCGTGAAGTACAGACCTCCCATCCTTTTGACCCGCTTATCGAAACGCCTCGCGGTGGCCACGACCCTTGTCCTCGTGGCGGGTGTGACCTCGGCGATCACGGCCGCGCCCGCCCAGGCGGCAGTGGCGTGCGACGTGACGTACGCGGCCAACCAGTGGACGAGCGGCCAGAACCAGGGCGGCTTCACCGCCAACATCACGCTGAAGAACACCGGCGACCCCATCACCTCGTGGACGCTGGCCTTCGACTACCCGACCACCGGCCAGCGGTACACGCCGACCGGCTGGGGCGCGAACTGGAGCCAGTCCGGCACGCGCGTGACCGGCACCAACATGCCGTGGAACGGCAACCTGGCCACCGGCGCCTCCACCAACATCGGCTTCAACGGCACCTGGACGGGCAGCAACCCGAACCCGGCCTCGTTCAGCGTGAACGGCGTCACCTGCGGCGGCACCGGCACCGCGCCCACCGTGTCGCTGACCGCGCCGACCGCCGGCCAGACGTTCACCGCCCCGGCCACCGTGGCGATCTCCGCGAACGCCGCCGACGCCGACGGCACCGTGGCGAAGGTCGACTTCTACCAGGGCTCCACGCTGCTGGGCACCGACACCTCCTCGCCGTACGGCTACAGCTGGCAGAACGTGGCCGCCGGCAGCTACTCGATCACCGCCAGGGCGACCGACAACGCCGGCCTGGTCACCACCTCGGCCCCGGTCGGGATCACGGTCTCGCCGAACACGGGCCCGGCGCTCCTGGTGAGCCCGACGACCGTGTCCGTGCCCGAGACGGGCACCGCGACCTTCGGCGTGAAGCTGTCGCAGGCGCCGTCGTCGAACGTGACCGTCACCGCCGCCCGCGCCGGCGGGGACGCGGACCTCACGGTCGTCGCCCCCGCGACCAGGACGTTCACGCCGTCCAACTGGAACACCGAGCAGACCTTCACGCTCGGCGCGGCCGACGACGCCGACACGACCGCCGGCTCGGCCGTCATCCGCGTCAGCGCCACCGGCTACACCGCCGTGGACGTCACCGCCAACGAGGCGGACGACGACGTCGGCGGCGACAACGTCTACGTGCAGCGGTTCGTCGAGCTCTACAACGAGCTCCACGACCCGGCCAACGGCTACTTCTCGCCCGAGGGCGTGCCGTACCACTCGATCGAGACCTTCATGGTCGAGGCGCCGGACCACGGGCACGAGACCACGTCCGAGGCCTACAGCTACTACCTGTGGCTGGAGGCGGCGTACGGGCGGGTGACCGGTGACTGGTCGAAGTTCAACGCCGCGTGGGCCTCGATGGAGAAGTACATCATCCCGGCCACCGCCGACCAGCCGACGAACTCCTTCTACAACGCCTCGAAGCCGGCGACGTACGCGCCCGAGCACAACACGATCAGCAACTACCCCTCGCAGCTCGACAGCGGCGTCTCGGTCGGCACCGACCCGATCGCGAGCGAGCTGCAGACCGCGTACGGCACCCGCGACATCTACGGCATGCACTGGCTGCTGGACGTCGACAACACCTACGGCTTCGGCCGCTGCGGCGACGGCACGACCAGGCCCGCCTACATCAACACCTACCAGCGCGGCCCTGAGGAGTCGGTCTTCGAGACGATCCCGCAGCCGTCCTGCGACACCTTCGCCCACGGCGGCACCAACGGCTACCTGGACCTGTTCACCAAGGACGCCTCGTACGCCAAGCAGTGGAAGTACACCAACGCCCCGGACGCCGACGCCCGCGCCGTCCAGGCCGCCTACTGGGCGCTGACCTGGGCCAAGGAGCAGAACAAGGCCGGGGACATCTCCGCCACCGTGGCCAAGGCCGCGAAGATGGGCGACTACCTGCGCTACGCGATGTACGACAAGTACTTCAAGCAGCCGGGGTGCACCAGCCCGTCGTGCCCGGCGGGCACCGGCAAGAACGCCTCCAACTACCTGCTGAGCTGGTACTACGCCTGGGGCGGCGCGACCGACTCCAGCGCCGGCTGGGCCTGGCGCATCGGCTCCAGCCACAACCACTCCGGCTACCAGAACCCGTTCGCGGCCTGGGCGCTGTCCAACGTGAGCGAGCTCAAGCCGAAGAGCTCCACCGGCGCTACCGACTGGAGCACCAGCCTGACCCGCCAGCTGCAGTTCTACACCTGGCTGCAGTCGGCCGAGGGCGCCATCGCCGGTGGCGCCACCAACAGCTGGAACGGCAGCTACAGCGCGCCGCCCGCCAGCCTGCCGAAGTTCCACGGCATGGCCTACGACTGGCAGCCGGTCTACCACGACCCGCCGTCGAACCAGTGGTTCGGCTTCCAGGCGTGGACCATGGACCGGGTGGCGCAGCTCTACTACGCCACCGGCAACGCCGACGCCAAGGCGCTGCTCGACAAGTGGGTGGCGTGGGCGCTGGACAACACCACGATCAACGCCGACGGCAGCTACCAGATCCCCTCCACCCTGCGGTGGACGGGCCAGCCGGCCGGCAACTTCAACGCCACCACGGGCATGCCGCCGGCCAACCCCGGCCTGCACGTGACCGTCGTGGACCACACCCAGGACGTGGGCGTCGCCGGCGCGTACGCCAAGGTCCTGATGTACTACGCGGCCAAGGCCAACCACGCCGAGGCGCGCGACACCGCCAAGGCGCTGCTCGACGGCGTCTGGGACAACCGTGACGCCGAGGGCGTCTCGGTGCCGGAGACCAAGACCGACTACCAGCGCGTGGACGACCCCGTCTACGTGCCGCCGGGCTGGACCGGCGAGATGCCCAACGGCGACCCGATCAACTCGAACTCCACGTTCCTGTCGATCAGGTCGTTCTACGAGGACGACCCGGACTGGCCGAAGGTCCAGGCGTTCCTGAACGGCACCGGCCCCGCGCCGGTCTTCAACTACCACCGGTTCTGGGCGCAGGTGGACGTCGCCGTCGCCCTGGCCGAGTACGGGCGGCTCTTCCCGTGATCCGAAAGGCAGCTCTGATCGCTGCGGCGTCGCTGGTCCTGCCCCTCTTCGCAGGGGTGGGGCCGGCGGCCTCCGCCGCCGACGCAGTCGCGCCCGCCTTCGCCTACGGCGAGGCGCTGCAGAAGTCGCTGTGGTTCTACGAGGCCCAGCAGTCGGGCGCGCTGCCCGACTGGAACCGCGTCTCCTGGCGCGGCGACTCGGGCCTGGACGACGGCGATGACGTGGGCGTGGACCTCACGGGCGGCTGGTACGACGCGGGCGACCACGTCAAGTTCGGCTTCCCGATGGCGTTCTCGGCCACCATGCTGGCCTGGGGCGCGGTGGAGTACCGCGACGCGTACGCGGGCTCCGGCCAGCTCACCCACCTGCTCAACAACCTCAAGTTCGTCAACGACTACTTCATCAAGGCCCACCCGTCGCCGAACGTGCTCTACGGGCAGGTCGGCAACGGCGGCGCGGACCACGCCTGGTGGGGCCCGGCCGAGGCGATGGCGATGAACCGGCCGGCGTACCGGATCGACGCCTCGTGCGGCGGGTCGGACCTGGCGGGCGAGACGGCGGCGGCGATGGCGGCCTCCTCGATCGTCTTCCGCCCGACGAACCCCTCGTACGCCGACACGCTGGTGACGCACGCCAAGCAGCTCTACTCCTTCGCCGACACCGTCAGGAAGAAGTACAGCGAGTGCATCACCGACGCCTCCAGCTTCTACAACTCCTGGAGCGGCTTCAACGACGAGCTGGTGTGGGGCGCGATCTGGCTCTACCGGGCCACGAACGACGCCTCGTACCTGGCCAAGGCCGAGAGCGGCTACGCCGGCCTGGGCACCGAGCCGCAGAGCACCACCAAGTCGTACAAGTGGACGATCGCCTGGGACGACAAGTCGTACGGCGCGTACGTGCTGCTGCACAAGCTGACCGGCAAGCAGCAGTACCTGGACGACGCCAACCGCTGGCTCGACTTCTGGACGGTCGGCGTGAACGGCCAGAAGGTCGCGTACTCGCCGGGCGGCCAGGCCGTCCTGGACCGGTGGGGCTCGCTGCGCTACGCGGCCAACACCGCGTTCGCGGCGCTCGTGCACAGCGACACGATCACCGACGCCACGCGTAAGACCCGATACCACGACTTCGCGGTACGGCAGATCGACTACGCGCTCGGCGACAACCCGCGCAACTCCTCCTACGTGGTCGGCTTCGGCGCGAACCCGCCGAAGAACCCGCACCACCGCACGGCGCACGGCTCGTGGACCGACCAGATCACCAACCCCGAGCAGACCCGCCACACCCTGTACGGCGCGCTCGTCGGCGGCCCGCCGAGCCCCGACGACGCCTACACCGACAAGCGCGACGACTACGTCATGAACGAGGTCGCCACCGACTACAACGCCGGCTTCACCAGCGCCCTGGCCCGCCTCTACAAGGAGTACGGCGGCGCGCCGTCGGCGAGCTTCCCGGTGGCGGAGACCCCGGACGGGCCCGAGATCTTCGTCGAGGCGGGCGTGAACGCCTCGGGGAGCAACTTCACCGAGATCAAGGCGCTGGTCCGCAACCAGTCGGCCTGGCCCGCCAGGGTCCTGTCCGACGGCTCGTTCCGCTACTACTTCACCCTCGACGGCTCGACGACCGCCTCGCAGATCAGCGTGTCGTCGGCCTACACGCAGTGCAAGGCGCCGACGCTGCACCAGGCGAGCGGCAGCACGTACTACGTGTCGATCGACTGCTCGGGCCAGGCCATCGCGCCCGCCGGGCAGTCACAGCACCGCAGGGAGGTGCAGTTCAGGATCAGCAGCTCGGGGACCTGGGACCCGGCCAACGACTGGTCCTACCAGGACATCCCGACCACGCCGGGCACGACGCCGGTGCGTACGGACAACATCACCCTCCACAGCGGCGCCACCAAGATCTGGGGTGAGCCGCCGGGTCCGGTGGAAGAGGACACCGCGGCGCCCAGCAAGCCGGGCAAGCCCGCCGTCTCGGCGATCACGGGCTCCTCGGCCAGGCTGAGCTGGACCGCTTCCACCGACAACGTCGGCGTGACCGGCTATGACGTCTACCTGGGGTCCACCAAGGTAGGCACGGCCACCACGGCGTCGTTCGACCTGAGCGCGCTCACCCCTGCCACGGACTACACCGCCCACGTGGTGGCGAAGGACGCGGCAGGCAACACCTCGGCGCAGTCCGACAGCACGGCGTTCACCACCTCGGACACGGTGGACGGGACGCCGCCCAGCAGGCCTGGCAAGCCCTCGGTGTCCGGGATCACCGCCACGGGCGCGCGGGTGAGCTGGGCGGCGTCCACGGACGACGTCGGCGTGACCGGCTATGACGTCTACCTGGGGTCCACCAAGGCAGGCACGGCCACGACGACGTCGTTCGACCTGACCGGGCTGACGCCCGGCACCGCGTACACGGTGACCGTGGTGGCCAGGGACGCGGCGGGCAACAGCTCGGCCGCCTCCGAGGGCACCGCGTTCACCACCACCGACGCGCCGGCCGGCGGGTGCACGGCCACCTACAAGGTGGTCAACTCGTGGAGCGGCGCGTACCAGGCAGAGGTGACGGTGAAGAACGCCGGCACGTCCGCGACCGGCGCGTGGACGGTCACCTGGAGCTCCCAGAGCTCGATCACCCAGCTCTGGGGCGGCAGGCACACCGTGTCCGGCGGGACGGTGACGGTCAGGAACGAGGCGTGGAACGGCGCGCTCGCGCCGAACGCGACCACCACGTTCGGCTTCATCGCCAACGGCACGTCCGCCACTCCGGACCCGATCACCTGCACCCCGGCCTGACCGAGACCCCGCCCCCGCCGCAGGAGCGGCGGGGGCGGCTCCAACTGAACCGCCCGATCAACAGGTGCGTATGAGGAGGTGAGGCACTAACCCATCCATCCCTGCCCGACAGCCATCCCCGCCCGGATGGCACGGACGCGGCCGAAACCTCCACTTCGGCCGCGTCCGTTTTTATGCGCTATTTCGCTGTCGAGGAGGCCAGCGCGAACCGCTCGCGCGCGGCCTCGATCGCCGCGTCGTCCGAGAACTCCTCGAAGGCCGGCGTGTGGTACCGCTCGGGGATGAGCTGCCTGACCCGGTCCGGGTAGCCGGCGCCGGCCTTGGGCACCCGCACCTCCGGCGGGATGTCGATCTTCACGGCGATCGGCCCCGAGGCCCGTACGGAGGCCGCCCAGTCGGGGCTCTCCCCGGTGATCGCGCACATGTGACGGGCGTAGACCCACCGCACCTCGATCAGCGAGGCGGCGTTCGGGGGCTCGGTGCCGAAAGGCTCCACGGCGCACACGACGCCGGATTCGAAGCTGTGCCCGTGGGCGTGGTGCTCGCCTGGCGAGGCCTGCTCGAGAATCAGGGTCACCTGGGCGGCGAGCTCGTCGTTGAGCGTCGATGACGGCTGCCTGGCAACGAAGAACGTCACCCCGGCCAGCACGACGCCGGCCAGGGTGACGATCGCCGCGATGAGCCCGCGACGGGTTTTGATCACGGGCTGGTACAGGTCAGGGTCGGGGCGGTGGCCGGGACCGAGCCTGTCGCGTTGAACCCGAACGCGGTGGACGCGTTCGGCGCGAGCTGCCCGTTGTAGGTGGCGTTCTTGACGGTCACGTTGGGCGCCTGTGTGGTCAGCACGCCGTTCCAGGGTGAGCCGTCGAAGCCCTCACCGTTGCCGTAGGTCCACTTGACCGTCCAGCCGTTGATCGAGCTCGTGCTGGTGTTCTTGACGGTCACCTCGCCCTGGAAGTGGCCGGCCCAGCCGGTGTTGGTGGCCTTCCACGTGGCCGTGCAGGAGCCCGTGGGCACCGGGTCGGTGGGCGTCACCGTGGGGCTCGGGCCGGGGGTGCTGCCGCCGGGGCCGACCCCGGTGACCTGGCCGTTGCCGCCGTCGAAGGTGACGTCGGAGCAGCTGTAGAAGTTCTCGTTGCTGTCCGAGCGGATCCAGTGGGTGAAGATGATGTGCCGGCCGCTCTTGCCGGACGGGAGCTGGGCGTTCCAGTAGTAGTAGTTGAGCCCGCCGGCGCCGCCGGACTTGGGCGGGTTGGTGACGCTGCCGAACGGCTCCAGGTCGGACCACTTCAGCGGCGCGTTCGGGTTCCAGCCGTTCTTGGTGACGTAGTAGTTGAACGCGCCGGGGTGCTCGGCCCAGTTGCTGTGCCGCATCTGGATGGTGGCCCCGGAGGTCAAGTGGGTCAGCGGCCAGTCGGACCGGACCGCGTTGTAGGCCGAGAAGTCGTAGGGCCCGCCGGTGCCGCCGCTGCAGATCTGCCCGTCGGGGATGAATCCGGTGGTCCGGCCGGCGCCGTCGGAGCGCAGCACCGCGAACCAGTTGTACAAGGGGGTCGCGCCGCTCTGGTTGACGGCGGAGGCGCACGCCGGGTTGTAGGGGAGGATCTGGCCGTTGTCCCGCAGCCCGTCCTGCCAGCACAGGAACGTACGGCTGCCGGGGAACATCGACACGCCGTGGGCCTGCGCCTGAGTAGGCGCCATCAAGACAGAGGTGATCAGGACCAGGACGGCGGTGATCGCCGCCGACTTGAAGAACTTCATGGGGATTCCCTTGCGCTGACGACAGAGGAAACCTGCCCACGACCTGCCCGCCCGGCCTGCGCATTGAATCACGCGCGGCGCGGATCCGACAACGTTCAGTGAAACTTTCAGCCGATCTTGGTCACGGTTTCCGCTGGTGGCCTGGCCCGCTCTGCCTCCGCGGCGTGCGTACGTGCTTGCCGCGTTCGTGACCCGCAAGGAGGCTGAATGCTGGGAGCGCTCCCACTACACTCCCCTGTCAGAGAGGCGGGAGCAACACGCCATGAGGCACGCGCACATCCACCTGATCATCGGGGCGTTACTCGCCCTCGGCCTGTTCGCCGTTCCGGCCCAGGCCGCGCCGGTGATCTGCGAGAAGTACGGCTCCACGAGCATCCAGAGCAACCGCTACATCGTGCAGAACAACGTCTGGGGCGCCGACACCGCACAGTGCATCGACGTCAACCAGAGCGGCGGCTTCACCGTCACCCAGGCCGCGCACAACAACTCCACCAGCGGCGCCCCCGCCGGCTACCCGTCGATCTACGCCGGCTGCCACTACGCCAACTGCACCACGGGCAGCAACCTGCCCATGCAGGCCAGCGCCTCGGGCTTCGCCGCGCTGCGCAGCAGCGTCAGCATGACGTACCCGGGCTCGGGCACCTACAACGCCTCCTACGACCTGTGGTTCGACCCCACGCCCCGCACCGACGGCCAGAACACCGGCGCCGAGCTGATGATCTGGCTCAACCGGCAGGGCTCCATCCAGCCGATCGGCTCCCAGGTAGGCACCGTGAACCTGGCCGGCGCGACGTGGCAGGTCTGGTTCGGCAACATCGGCTGGAACGTGATCTCGTACGTGCGCTCCTCGCCCACGACCTCGCTCGACTTCACCATCGACACCTTCTACTCCGACGTGGTCAGCCGGGGCTACGGCCAGCGGTCGTGGTACCTGACCAGCGTGCAGGCCGGCTTCGAGCCCTGGATCGGCGGCGCCGGCCTGTCGGTCGGCTCCTTCTCGTTCGGCACGGGCGGCGGCACCGGCGACCAGACCCCACCGAGCACCCCCGGCACGCCGACGGCCTCGAACGTCACCTCGTCCTCGGCCACCCTCACCTGGGCGGCCTCCACCGACAACGTGGGCGTGGCCGGCTATGACGTGCTGCGCGCCACCGGCGACACCTTCACCCGGGTCGGCGGCGGCACCTCCACCTCCTTCACCGACACCGCTCTCAGCCCGTCCACCACCTACCGCTACCGGATCAGGGCCAGGGACGCAGCGGGCAACGTCTCGCCCGACTCGGCCGCCGTCACGGTGACCACCCAGCCGGGCACCGGCGGCGGAGGCTGCGCCGTCACGCCCACCACCCAGACCGCCTGGAACAACGGGTACGTCATCCAGCCGGTCACCGTCACCAACCGCGGCACGTCCGCGCTGAACGGCTGGACGGTCACGTTCCCGCTGCCGTCCGGTCACACGATCACCGGCATCTGGAACGCGAGCTACACCGTCAGCGGCGGCACGGTGACGGTCAGGAGCCTGGCCCACAACGGGAGCCTGGCGCCCGGGGCCGGCACCTCGTTCGGCTACCAGGCCTCGCGGCCGAGCGGGAACACACAGGTGCCCAGCGGATACACCTGCGCATGAGGACTCGCGCGGGCACGTCGCTTTGCGAGGGGCCCGGCCCGCGCGATGGAGGGGTACGGCTGGTGCTGCCGTACCCCTCATCAATCGTGCTCGTCAGTCGTGGCGCAGCGCCGTGTCGAGATCGTCCAGCCGTGCCTCCAGCTCGCTCAGGCAGGCGGGGGTGAGCCGGCCCTCCCTGAGCCTGTCGGAGAGCTTCTGACGCAGGCTCCTGGTGCCGGAGGAGCGCGCCGAGGGGCCGTGCTCCGGCATCAGCGCGTTCTGCAGCACCTGCGTGAGGTCGAGCACGACGTCGTCGTCCGTCGCGCCGCACGGGGTCCGCGCCCGCAGCACGGTGGTGAACCCGGCCGCGGCCTGCTCGACGGTGATCACCGCGCTCGGCGTGCTCTCGATCAGCCTGGCCGTGGGTGACGGCGTGGGCTGGGCGAGCTTCGGCGGCGGCTCGGGCGCCGGCGTCTGCTGGAACCACAGCAGCGCCGACAGCGCGAGGGCCGCCGAGCCCGTCACCGTGAGCCCGCGGCGCACGTGGCGGCCGAGGGTCGCCGTGCCGAGCGTGGAGGTCAGCCCCGAGACGATCTGCGCCGCCGTCGGGCGGTCCTCCGGCTCGTGCGCCAGGCAGCGCTGGCAGAGCGAGGCGAGCGCGTACGGCACGCCGGCCACCCGGGGCGGCGGCTCGGTCCGGTGCGCCGCCTCGATCTCCTCCCACGTCGTCCCCGGGTACGGCGTGCGCCCGGTGAGCATGGTGTGCAGCAGCACGCCGAGGGCGTACACGTCGACGGCCGGATGGGTCGGCGCGCCGAGCAGCCGCTCGGGGGCCACGTAGGGAGGGGTTCCGCGGTCGTCGTCGGGGTCGCCGGCCCACGCCGCGATGCCGAAGTCGAGCAGCTTGGGGCCCTCGGCGGTGAGCAGCACGTTCTCCGCCGTGACGTCCCTGTGCACCAGGCCGCGGGCGTGCCCGGCCATCAGCACGCGGGCCAGCCGCAGCGCGATGGCCGCCGCCTCGTGCCAGGGCAGCGGCCCCTTCTCGATGCGCTCGGCCAGCGGGGTGCCGTCGAGCAGCGGCATCACGACGTAGGCCGCGACGCCGCCGCTCGTGGTGACGGTCTCCCCGTAGTCGTAGATCTCGATGGAGTCGGGATGGATGAACCTGGCCGCGGCGCGGGCCTCGCTGCGCACGCTGACCCGTTCTCCGGGGTCGGTGTGCAGCGAGGCCGTGAGCACCTTGACCGCGATCATCCGGTGCAGGGACTGGTCGAAGGCACGCCAGATGACCGACATGCCTCCGCGGGCCAGCGGGTCCAGCAACAGATACCTGCGGGCCAGTACGTCCCCAGGCTCAAGCCGACTCACGGATGACCAGTTCCGTTGGGAGCACGGGGTCGATCCCCGCGGCCCCCGTCAGGAGCAGCCGGGTGGCGACCGTGGCGAGCTCCTCGACGGGCTGGCGGATGGTGGTCAGGGCCGGGGCGGTGTGCCTGGCGACCGGGGCGTCGTCGAAGCCGATCACCGCCACGTCCGCCGGCACCTTGCGTCCCGCTCTGCGCAGGGCCTGGATCGCGCCCGCCGCCATCAGGTCCGAGGCGACGAAGACGGCGTCCAGGCCCGGGGCATGGCGTAACAGCCACTGCATGGCATGGGTGCCCGACGCGGCGGTGAAGTCCCCGTAGGCCACGGGCACGTCGGGCGCTCCTGCCGTCTGCAGGGTGCGTACCAGGCCCTCCAGCCGGTCACGGGCGCCGGGCAGGGACGGCGGACCGCCGATGGCGGCCACGTTACGGCGGCCCGACAGGAGGAAGTGCTCGGCCGCCTGGCGACCGCCGTCGAGGTTGTCGACGTCGGCGAACGGCAGCTTGAGGTCGTGGGGCGGGCGTCCGATGTTACGGACGGGGACGCCCGAGGTGGATAACTTGATCGCCAGGGGGTGACGCTCTCGCGCCCCCACGATCAGCACCGCGCCTGATAAGGCGGGCAGCGTGGAGGAGGTGGGGGTGACGGTGGTCACCATGAGGTGGGTGCCGTGCTCGGCTATCACGGCGCCCGCTGCGGACAGGAGCCTGGCGTAGTAGGGCTCGGAGAAGAGCCGGGGTAAATGGTCACAGACCACTGCTGTGACGCCGTCGGCCATGGTCTTGGCGGCCGTTCCCCGGGGTGCGCGTTGTCGGACGTATCCCATTCGGGACACGGCGTCGTAGACTTGGCGGCGGGTCGAGGTACTGACCCGCACCGAGCCTGTGAGGACTCGAGATGCGGTCGCGGGGGAAACCCCTGCAGCGGCCGCCACCTGTGCCAGTGTGGGCTGCTCGGTCATGGAGCACCTCGCGGAAAGATCCTGGGAGCGCTCCCACGTTACCAATGTTTCGCCGCTGTTAATAGGGCCTTTGCAAGGAGTGCGTCCCGCAGTACGGACGCACTCCGAATTTGCTCAGCTAGAGGCACTGGTAACCGATAGAGGTTTCTGTGCCGGATGTGGATCACGGCATATTGTCCATGCCCGATTTGTCTTATCCGGCGATCAGGAAACCCCTCCTACCCATGATCAGTCGAAATCGGCGACGTCCACGTCCTCCAGCCGGCCGTCCGAGTCGTCGTCGCCCTCCGGCTCCGACCGCTCCACCGGCTGGCAGCCGGCGCCGCACCCACCGAAGCGGCTGCTGTTGATCGGGGTGAAGTCCGTCGCCGGCGTGCCCTTGAGCGCCGCCAGCATGGTGTCCTTCCAGATCGGCCCGGGGATGGAGGCGCCGAAGACCGAGCCGTAGTACCTGCCGCCGATGGTGACGTTGTTCAGCTTGTACTTCTGCGCGCCGCGCGAGTCGCCGATGCTGACCGCCCCCGCCAGGTCCGGGGTGAAGCCGGCGAACCAGGCCGTGGCCTGCGCGTCCGTGGTGCCGGTCTTGCCCGCGGCGGGCCGGCCGATGCCGCCCACGCCCCGCATCGTGCCCTTGGTGAACACGCCGGACAGGATGTACGCCGCCGCGTCGGCGACCTCCGGGTCCAGGGCCTGCTTGCAGTCGGGCTTGTAGTTCGTCACCTTGCCGTTGCGGTCGGTGATCTTCGTGATGGCCATCGGCTTGCAGTACTTGCCGCGCGCGCCGATCGCCGCGTACGCGGTGGCCACGGTCACCGGGTCCATCTCGTTGGTGCCCAGCGTGAACGTCTCGTACTCCGTCAGCGCCAGGCCGTCGGAGCGCTTGATGCCCAGCGACTTGGCCGTCTTGATCGTGTCGCAGAGGCCGACGTGCTCCTCCAGCTTCATGAAGAAGGTGTTCACCGAGCCCCAGGTGCCGGTCTGCAGCGACTTGAAGCCGCCGCCGCCCTCGTCGTTGGTGACGGTGTGGCTGGGGTCGCCGATGTTCTCGCCCTTGCAGTTCTTGAACGTGGAGTAGTACGGCGCGCGGTACCCGCTGCCCACGGAGAAGCCGTCGTTGACCTTCATGCCCTCCTTGAGGGCCGTGAGCAGGGTGAACGTCTTGAACGTCGAGCCCGCCTGGAAGCCGATGCCGCCGCCGTGCACGGCGTCCGCCACGACGTTGTACGACATCTCCTTCTTACGCTTGTTCTGGCCGTACTTGCGGCTGGCGGCCATGGCCTTGATCTGGCCCGTGCCCGGCTGCACCAGCGCCTCGGCGGCGACCGGGTTGTCCGAGGCGAACACGTGCTTCTTGATCGCGCTCTCGGCGGCCTTCTGCATCTTCGGGTCCAGCGTGGTCTGGATCGTCAGGCCGCCGCGGTTGAGGAACTGGCTCCTGGCCTTGGCCGTCTTGCCGAACGTCTTGTTGCTGAGCACCTCGTTGCGGACGTACATGCAGAAGTACGGATACGGGCTGGCCTCGCAGCCGCCGGGCAGGGGAGTGCCCTTGTAGCCCAGCGGCTTCTTCTTGGCCTCGGCCGCCTCCTCAACGGTGATCTTCTTCAGCTCGGCCATCCGGTCGAGCACCACGTTGCGCCGGTGGAGCAGCTTCTTGCGCTGCGCCTTGCCCAGGTTGGGGTCCGTGGCGTTCGGGTCCTGCACGGCGCCGGCCAGGGTCGCCGCCTGCACGAGGCTCAGCTCGGAGGCCTTCACGCCGAAGAACCGCTTGGCCGCCGCCTCGATGCCGTTGGCGTGGGCGCCGAAGTAGGCGATGTTGAGGTACTTCTCCAGGATCTCGTCCTTGGTGTACTTCTCCTCGACCGCCATCGCGTAGCGCAGCTCCCTGAGCTTGCGCGCGTAGCTGGCCTCCAGGGCCGCGTTCCGCTCCTCGTCGGTGGTCGCCGAGTTGAGCAGCACCTGCTTGACGTACTGCTGGGTGATGGACGAGCCGCCCTGCGCGATGCCGCCGGAGGTGAAGTTCTTGGCCAGGGCCCGGATGGTGCCCTCGATGTCGATGGCGCCGTGCTCGTAGAAGCGGAAGTCCTCGATGGAGATGATCGCCGTCTTCATGATCGGGGCGACCTGGTCAAGGGTGATCGTCTCGCGGTACTCCTCGTAGAACTGCGCGATCTGGTTGCCGTTGGCGTCCAGGACCGTGGTCTTCTCCGCGAGAGGGGGCTCCTTGAGATCCTCGGGTTTGATCCCGAGGTCCTCCGATGCCGAGACGAACATCGCCCCTGTCCCCCCGACCGCGGGCAGCGCGATGGCCGCGGCGACGACTCCGGCCGCGGCGGCCGCCGCCGTCAGGCGTGCGACACTCGACAAACGGGAACCCATGCTGGTAAAACCTCCCCATCCTGGCAATACGGTGCATCCTAAACCCGGGCATGACATGCTCCAGGTAAAAACTTGGACGTCCGGCAGGCCCGGATTGTTCGGGGTTTTTCGCCGAAATCGGGGCCATCGGCGGGTTCGCGCAGCATGGGGCTGGTGCTACCCCAGGGATTCTCCGTGATTCCGCCACGCTGAGGCAAAGAACCGTGTCGCGCGCGCGGCCGGCCGGGGCCCGTCTGGCAACGTCTACCAGGGCATTTCTTGCTGCCTTGGTGGAGGGGCTTATGCGTCGTCGTGTCGGCGGGGACGGCGGGCACGTCGATCGGCTGCTCGCCGCCGCCAGGACCTGCTGGGGAGACAGCCCCGCCGGTGACGGATGCGTCGTGGCGGAGGCGTACGACGAGGACCTGCGTACGGTGGTGCGGACGCTGACCGTCGCCCGGGCGGTCTGCGGGCTGCTCTCGGCGCGCCTGGCCGTGCTGACCAGGCCCGAGTGGACCCCGCTGGCCCGGGCGTTCGGCGCCGCGCAGGACCCGCGGCCCGAGCTGCCGCCCGTCGCCCTCGTCACCGGCAACGCCGCGCGAGCCGTGCCACGCGACATCCCCGTCGTGCACGTGCACGGGACGGGGACGCTGCAGGCCTACGCGCTCTTCCCCGACCAGGGGCCGTGCTCCATCCAGGACGAGCTGCCCGCCAGGATCGGCGCCTTCTTCGAGCGGCACGTCTGGCCGCACAGGGAGCTCATCCGGCCCAGCGCCGAGCGGGTCGCCCGGCGGGCCGGGAACGCCTACCAGGTCCGTACGGACACCGAACGCCGCCAGCTCCGCCACCATGGCTGCGCCCGGCTCGGCATCGACGCAGACCGCCCCACGATCGCCGTGCTCCGGCACGCGCAGGACCGAGACGCGGAGCTGTTCGGGACGACGGCCGAGTTCGCCGCCGCCGACGACGGCGCCAACTGGCTCTTCCTCGACCCCGTGCCCGCCGACGACTCCCCCCGCATCCGCTGCGTGGGCGGGACGCTGTCGACCACCATGTTGTGGAGCATGGCCGATGTGGGCGTCACCTTCGGCGACAGCGACCTGCCGGCCTTCGGCGTCCCCGTGATCCAGGCGGGCTGGTCGGAGGGCGGCGCCTGCGGGGGCACGCACGTGGCCGGCTCGCCGCACGAGCTCCAGCGGCTGCTCGAAGAGGCCGTCGCCAAGCACGGCAAGGGCGAGACCGTCCTCGGGCCCGAGCAGCGCGAGCGCGCCCGCCTGTGGTCGTGGCTGCGCCGCTGCGGGGCCGACGTGCCCAGCCAGCTCATGCCGCACTGGGAGCAGGGGGACGACTACGCGCGGGCGCTCGCCGTCAACCTGACGCACGTGGAGCCCGGAGGAGATCCGCTGTACGCGGCGCTCGGGCGCATGTGGGAGCGGCGCGAGCCCCTGCTCACCCGCTTCGACTTCCACGACCCGGCGGCGCTGAGCACCTTGGGGAACGCCCGATGAGCAGCCTCCGCCGATCCCGCCCGCAGCATCCGACGAGCGGTCGCCACCACGCGGCCGGACCTATTCCCTCCAGGAGCCTCACATGAGCAGCTCAGGATCAGCCACCGACCGGGACCAGGTGATCCTTCCCGCCATCCCGCCCGTACACCTGACCAGCGGGCGGGTCGCCCCGCTGCAGGTCACCGACCGGCTGCAGCGTGGCAGCCAGATCGTGGGCAGGTTCGAGACGTCCGGGCTGGCCGGGTTCAAGGTCTCGGCGCAGGGACGGCCGCTCCGGGTGCAGGTGTCGCTGTCGGCGGACGAGCGGTCGGTGAGCGGCTGGCAGAACGGGCGCACCGACGCCGCCACGCTGCCGCGGCTCGTACAGATCCGGTCCCAGGGCCGGTTGCGCCAGTGCGTGCTGCTGCGCGGCAGGAAGGCGCACGCCAGGGTGGCCTTCGACCTGACGCCGGAGGAGATCCCCGACGACGGGCTGATCTGCGTCGAGGCGCTGGACATCACCGAGGGCGACGGCGTCTGCGACGCGGTGCGCCAGGCCGTGTCCGGGCGCGTCGCTCCCGACGGCGTGGCCGGGGTGCGGCTGGACAAGGTCGTGTTCGAGGAGCCGCCGCCGGTGGACTACGACCCGGACACGCTCGACGGGTCGCGCTGCGAGCTGTACTCGCTGATCAGCGCGGGCGGGCTGGCCAACGTCAACCGGCAGGGCGTACGTGCGCTGCGATCCGGCATGTTCGTGGTCAACCCGGTGCTGAAGGACCGGTTCGGGTCGAGCGGGCGCATCACCCTGCGGCTGGGGACCAGGGCCGAGGCGGTGAGCATGATCCCCGCGACGTGGCGGCGGGTCAACAGCGAGCTGCGCTGGCTCCGGCACGCCACCAGGAAGCTGCTGCACTCGGCGGCGCCGTCCGTGGAGCGGATCATCAGCTTCAGGGACGGGGATCTGGGGACGCCCGAGCAGACGGCGCGCGGCAACGTCACCGAGCTGGAGCTGACCAGCCCGGCCGGGTCGCCGCTGCTGGTGATCCTCGGCCCGTGCCCGGACGCGATCCCGACCCTGGAGTCGGGCACCGCGCACTAGAACCCCGGTACCTCGCGTGTCCGGCGCCTGTGTCCGGCGCCCGCGCATCCGGGAGTCGCACGGCTAGGATGCGAGGTCATGGGCGACGCCATCGACAGGATCATCGAGCAGTGGCGGCGTGAGCGGCCCGACCTCGACCTGTCGGCCATGGGGGTCTTCGGCAGGCTCGCCCAGGTCACGCGGTTGATGATGCCCCAGGTGGACCAGGTCTTCACCAAGCGCGGGCTGCGGCAGGGCGAGTTCGACGTGCTGGCGGCGCTGCGCAGGGCGGGGCCGCCGTACACGCTGATCCCCTCGGAGCTGTCGGACGTGCTGATGATGTCGCGGGCCGGCATGACCAACCGGCTCGACCGGCTGGAGGCAGCCGGCCTGGTCGAGCGCAGCCTCGACCCGGCCGACCGGCGCAGCTTCCGCGTCAGGCTGACCGAGGAGGGCCTGCGGGTCATCGACGACGCGCTCACCGAGCACGCCGCCAACCTCGCCCGCCTCGCCTCCCCGCTGACCTCCGAAGACGTCGCCACGCTCGCCGAGCTCATGCGCAAGCTGGTCAACGGTCCTCTTGGTAACCGCGGGGACGGCGGTGCCCAATGGACCCGGAAAAATGACGATCACCTGTGATAACGCCGCTCAGCGGGCAGTGGATTCGTGTGGGCACGAGCGGTTTGCGAATCGAGACGACCCGGCATCTGCATTGCACGGTCATGCGCGCCAGCGGGGTGCTGGACCACGCGGGGCGCGTCCGGTTCAGCGCCCGCATCAACGCCGTGTGGGACTGGTCGCCCGGGCCCACCCTCGTGCTCGACCTGGCCGACCTCGACTTCTTCGACTCGTCGGTCATCGGGGTGCTGGCGATGGCGATGCAGCGGATGGCCGAGGAGGGCAGCGGCCGCATCTTCGTCGTCCGTCCCTCCGACCACCTGCTGTCGGTGCTGCGGCTGACGGACCTGCTCTCGCACGTCGAGCTGCGCGACAGCGTCGAGGAGACGGTGGCTGAGCTGATGTTGCAGTCGGAAGCTCGTGGCATCGCCGAGCGCGCCATGATGTCGCGGTCGCCGATGATCTCGCGCCTGGACGTACGGCGGGATCACGGCTGACCCGCCTGTAACTTACCGCGCCTGTGACGACCGCGCCTGTGACGACCGCGCCTGTGACGACCGCGCCCGTGACGACCGCGCCCGTGACGACCGCGCTTGTGTCGCAGGCGGTCATGCCGCTTCGCGGGGCGGGCTACGTCACGCCGCTTCGCGGGCTGTCACCTGCCGTCCCGCAAGCGGGCCGTCACCCGGCACGGCACGTCGCTGCGCAGGGACGTGACCGGCCGGGTCCAGGCGTGCTGGGCGGCCGGCCACGCCCGCTCGCGCGTCACAGACCGTAGGCCTCCAGCAGCCGGAGCCAGATCTCGCTCACCGTCGGGAACGACGGCACCGCGTGCCAGAGCCGGTCGAGCGGCACCTCGGCGGTCACCGCGATCGTGGCCGCGTGCAGCAGCTCGGCCGCGCCCGGGCCCGCGAACGTGACGCCGAGCAGCACCTTCCTGTCCTCGTCCACGACGGCCCTGGCCTTGCCCCGGTAGCCGTCACCCAGCAGGTACGCCCCGGTGACCGACCCCATGTCGTAGTCCACGACCCGCACCCGGAAGCCGTCCGCGCGCGCCGCCTCCTCCGTCCGGCCGACCGCGCAGATCTGCGGGTCGGTGAAGACGACCTGGGGCGAGCCGTAGCCGCCCGCGAGATCCCGCATCGCGGGCAGCTCGTCGCCCCGCGCCCGCGCGGCGATCACGTCGCCGCAGATCCGGGCCTGGTACTTGCCCATGTGCGTCAGCAGCGCCCGCCCGTTGACGTCGCCCACGGCGTACAGCCAGCCGCCCTCGACCCCGGTGGCCCGCAGGCTGTCGTCCACCTCGACCGGCTTGTCCTCGGGCAGGCCCACCGAGGCGAGCCCGAGGTTGCGGGTCGCGGGGTGGCGACCGGTCGCCACCAGCAGCTCGTCGGCCTCCAGCGGCGGCCCCTCCGGCAGGTGCACGGTGACCTTCCCGCCGGGCTCGGGGCGCTCGACCCTGGCGACGTCGGTGTGGGTGCGCACGTCGATGCCCGCCTCGGCGAACGACTCGGCGAGCAGCTCGCCCGCGAACGGCTCCATGCGGTTGAGCAGCCGGCCGCCGCGCACCAGCACCGTGGTCTGCCGCGCGCCCAGGCCGTGCATGGCCTGCGCCATCTCGCAGGCGACCACGCCGCCCCCGATCACGATCAGCCGCTCGGGGACCGAGCTCGCCGCCGTCACCTCGTGGCTGGTCCAGGGGGACGCCTCGGCCAGGCCGGGCGTGCGCGGGATGGCGGCGGTGCTGCCCGTGGCCAGCACGACGGCCTGGCGGGCCGTCAGGACGCGCTCCTCGCCGGTGTCGGTCGTCACGCGTACGCGCTTGGGGCCGTCGAGACGGCCACGGCCGCGTACGAACTCGGCGGGGACGCTCTCGACCCAGCGCACCTGACCGGCGTCGTCGTAGCCGGACACGGCCTCGTCGCGCCTGGCCAGCACCTTGTCAACGTCGATCGGCCCGAGCGAGAGACCGGGCACCCGCGACACCTCGGCCGCCAGGTCGATCGGCCGCAGCAGCGCCTTGCTCGGCACGCACGCCCAGTAGGAGCACTCGCCACCGGCCAGCCGCTCCTCGACGATCGCCGCTGTCAGGCCGCCCCGCACGGCCCGGTCCACGACGTTCTCACCGGCGGGCCCCGCCCCGATCACGATGACATCGAACTCGTCAGCCACCCCTGCCTCCACAAGACTCGTTCGGCTATCGAGGAAATGCTTTCACGCGAGGTCGGCGGTCGGCGAACGCGCCCGGCCGGTGCGTCGCCCGGAGCCGTGAGAGCCCTTTCATCTCGACCTCATCGTGGTCCAACGGCCCGCCGACACCCTGAGTCCAGCCGCGGAAATCCCGCGACCGGCTTCTAGGAGGAGCACATGGCTCAGGCATTAAGGCGGGCGCTGCTCGCCCTGGCGATCACGCTCGGGCCGGGCGTCGCCGCCACCCTTGTCACGACGAGCCCCGCCCAGGCGGTCACCGTGACGAGCATCCAGACGACGGCGGACGATGACGACGATGACGACGGCGGTGCGCCCCGGGGCGGGGTGGACACCGGTGTGGGCGGTTCGGTCGCTCGCGACGACGACGATGACGACGACGGCGGCGCGCCCCGCGGTGGCGTCGACACGGGCGTGGGCGGTTCGGTCGCTCGCGACGACGACGATGACGACGACGGCGGCGCGCCGCGCGGTGGTGTGGAGACCGGCATGGGCGGGACCGCCGGCAAGGGGGCCGTCGAGGACAGCACGGCCGTGACCGGGTCCGCCCAGAGCGAGTCCGCCCGGGCCGGCTTGGACGCGGTCAACGTCAGCAACTCGCGGGCAGGCGAACCCGCCGGAGACGACGACAGCCGGTCGGTGCCGCTGGTGCCGCTGAGCCTGGCGGGCGCCGCCCTGCTCGGAGTCGGCGCGTACTGGGTGCGGCGCGCGTTCTTCGCGGGCAGCTGAGCATGCGCACGCAACTGGCGGCCGTGACCTGCCTCATGGTCACGGCCACCGCCTGCGCCACCACCACCGCACAGGCGCAGGCGGCGACCGCCCTGAGCGGCTCCCTCCACGGGAGCGTCGGCGCCCAGGCCGGCCGAGGTCACGAGGGCGTCGGCACTGCGGGTGAAACGGGCTTCGAGGGCGCCGCGGGCAGGACGGGCTTCGAGGGCGTCGGGGCTGCGGGCGGGACGGGTTTCGAGAGCACCGTCGGGGCGGTGAGCGGTGCGGGTCACGGGGGTGCCGGTGCCGCGAGCCGGGCGCGGGCGGTGAGTGGCGGTGTCAGGGACGTGGCGGACCCGGTGCGGTTGCGGATCCCGGCGATCAAGCTGTCCACCCGCGTGATCCCGCTGCGCCTCGACTCCAGGGGCCGCCTGATCGCTCCCACCGAGTTCGACCGGGTGGGATGGAACAGGTCCGGTCCGGAGCCGGGTGAGAAGGGCGTCGCCGTGATCGCCGGTCACGTGGACTCCGCGACCGGGCCTGCGGTGTTCTACCGCCTGCGCCAGCTACGCAAGGGCGACCGCATCCACGTCGACCGCGCGGACGGCAGCACGGTCACGTTCAGGGTCGGCCGCCTGGCCCGCTACCCCAAGAGCCGCATCCCGGACAAAGAGGTCTACGGTCCCGCTCCGGGGGCCCAGCTCCGGCTGATCACCTGTGGCGGCACGTTCGACCGCGCCCGCCGCAGTTACCGCGACAACGTCATCGTGTTCGCCCGGTGAGATGACCGCGCTGGGCCGTGCCGCCGGGGAGCCGCCGCCTCCCCGGCGGCACGGCCATGCCCGCACGCGCGGCAGGGGGCGAGGCAGGTGGTCGCAGCCGCGGGCCTCATTCGCCGTCACGTACGGCTCACGTCGGAGTCCGTTAACCCGCGAGTCGTAGCGTGCCCCGCATGGCGGATGACTACCCCACCTCGCTCCCGTACCGGCAGTCGACCGACGGCTACCACACCTATCGCATCCCGGCGGTCGTGGTGACCGGCGCCGGCACGGTGCTGGCGTTCGCGGAAGGGCGGCGGGGGTCGGCGTCCGACTCCGGGCACATCGACCTGGTGCTCAAACGATCGTCCGACGGCGGCCGCACGTGGGGCGGGCTGCAGGTGGTGGCGACGGAGCCGCGGCGGGGGACGGCCGGGAACCCCGCGCCGGTGGTGCTGGACGACGGCCGGATCGTGCTGGTCTTCGTGCGGCAGGGGCCCTCGGCCACCGAGGAGAAGATCAGGCGCGGCCAGGTCGCGGCGGCTGACGGGCGGCGGGCGTTCGTCCAGGTCAGCGAGGACGACGGCGTCACCTGGTCGGCGGCCAGGGAGATCACGCAGAGCGTGAAGCGGCCCGAGTGGCGGTGGTACGCGACCACGCCCGGGCACGCGCTCGTGTCGCGGCAGGGCGAGCACGCCGGGCGCATCGTCGTCCCCGCCAACCACTCGCTGCCGCCCAGCGGGCAGGACAACGGGACCGAAGGCAAGTACAACGGGGGTCACTCGCTGCTGAGCGACGACGGCGGGCAGACCTGGCGGATCGGGTACGTGGACGACAACCCCGACGGGTACGTCAACGTGAACGAGACCACCGGCACGGAGCTGCCCGGCGGGCGGATCTACCTCAACACCCGCACCGACTCCACCGCCCCCGGCACCAGGGCCGACGCCTGCTCCGCCGACGGCGGGCAGACGCTGGAGCTGCCGTTCCGGCCGCAGGCCGGGCTGGCCGGGCCCGTGGTGGAGGGCAGCGTGTTGTGGTGCGAGTCGCCTGAGGTGCTGCTGTTCTCCGGCCCGGCCGCGCCCGACGCGCGGGCGCTGATGACCGTACGCGCCAGCCACGACCACGGCGTCACCTGGCGGCCGGTGCACACGGTGTCCGGGCTGCCCGCCGCCTACTCCGACCTGGTGCGGGTGGACGGCGACACGGTGGGCCTGCTGTTCGAGACGGGCGACTTCGGGCCGTACGAGAGCATCGCCTTCCGCCGCATCCCCGTCTCGGAGCTGGCCGCCGTCCCTTCCTGGGGTGCGTGACCGCGCGGGCGTTCACGGCTGGGGCTCGACGACGATCACCTCGTACGTCGGTGAGGTGGGCGGGATCGTGGTGAGGCGGGCGTTCACCACCGCGAGCCGGTGGCGGTCGATGAGCGGGGCTGTGGGCGACGACGAGGGTGCGGCCGGCGGCCTGGATGCCGTTGAGGTTGAACTCGCCGCTGGTGTCGGCGGCGGGCCGGTGAGATCGAGCGTACGGGCCTGGCCTGGCATGCCCCTCGCGCAGGGCCCGCGGGATACTCGCTGAAGGACCAGCCGTACAAGCCCTGCAGGTAGTCAGCCGTCGGAGCTGAGGACGTTCATCACCATGATGAGCCCGTGCACGCTGTCGTCCTCCGTACGCAGGTGCGACAGCCGCACGGTCAGCGGCGCCGGCCGGCCCCGGCGGTTCACCGCGTCGAGCACCAGCCCGTCCACCGTCCGCAGCGGGTTGGACCCGTCGGCGAGGGCGGTGCGCAGGCGCGGCAGGAGCAGCTCCAGGGGCAGGCCGATGTCGAGCCCGGCGAGCGGCTCGCCCACGGCCTCGTCGGCGCGCATCCCCCACAGCTCCTCGGCCC
Organism: Nonomuraea thailandensis; assembly: GCF_024172165.1. Lineage (GTDB taxonomy): Bacteria > Actinomycetota > Actinomycetes > Streptosporangiales > Streptosporangiaceae > Nonomuraea > Nonomuraea thailandensis. The sequence continues at coordinate 10,514,414 of NZ_JAMZEB010000002.1, forward strand.
CCGGGCTCCAGACCGCCACCCGCAGGTCGCCGTCCAGCACCACCACGGCGTCGCCGAGACTGCGCACCACCGAGGAGACGAACCTGTTGACGTCGTCGAGCTCGATCGTGCGGGCCGTCAGGGCGTCGTTGATGTGCTGGAGCTCGTCGTTGGTGGACTGGAGCTCCTCGTTCATCGTCTCCAGCTCCTCGTTGGTGGACTGGAGCTCCTCGTTGGTGGTCTCCAGCTCCTCGTTGGTGGACTGGAGCTCCTCGTTGGTGGTCTCCAGCTCCTCGTTGAGCGACTGGAGCTCCTCGTAGGCCTGCTCGAGCTGCCTGTTGGCCTGCTCCAGCTCGTGCCTGAGCTTGCGGTAGCGGGTGACATCGTAGAAGTGGATGCCCATTCCGACCAGGTTTCCCGAGGCCAGCAGGGGGACGACCGAGACGTCGAAGACCCCGGCCTCCGGCGATCCGACGCGGTGCCAGACCACCTCCTCCAGCTCCACCGGGCGCAGGTCGTGGCGGGCCCGCTCGATGACCGAGCGCAGCTCGACCGGGCGGTAGGAGACCTCGAGGTCCTGGAAGGGGCGGCCGATGTCGCGCGGGTTGAGATTGAACAGCGCCTCGGCCCTGGAGTTGGCCAGTGCCAGGTTGCCCGAGACGTCCACGACGATCTGGGCCACGGGACCGGAGGCGAGCGCCACGGACGCCAGTGCAGGCAGGCGTGAGGCCAGGTCCGCGGCGGCGCCGGTGACCGACCACGGCGCGCGGTTGCCGTGACGGGCGGGCCTGATCTTCCTGAACAGGCGCATGCGCAGGTCGACCGGCTCGAACTTGTCGCTGTGGTTGAGCAGCATCTCCGCCTTGCCCAGGAACAGGAACCCGGGGTCGGACAACGCGAAGTGGAAGCGCCGGACGATGTTGAGCTGCATCTCCGTGTTGAAGTACATCAGCGTGTTGCGGGCCAGCAGCAGGTCGACGCGGGAGATCGGCGCGTCGTGGGTGAGGTCGTTGCGCCCGAAGATGAGCTGGCGGCGCAGGTCGCGGCGGAAGGTGAAGCCGTTGTCCACCCGCTCGAAGTAGATCTCGCGCAGATCGATCGGCACGTCGGCGAGCGACCGGTCGGCGTAGACGCCCGTCCTGGCGCCGTGCAGCGCCTTCTCGTCGAGGTCGGTGCCGTAGATCTTGACCCGGTCGCGGAACTCGTCCAGGCCGAGCTCCTCGGCCAGCACCATGGCGATGGTGTAGACCTCCTCGCCGGTGGCGCAGCCGGCGCTCCAGATCCTGATGGGCTGGCCGTCCGGTTTCTGGTCGAGCAGGGCGGGGATGACGAGCTCGCGCATCCGCTGCCAGGCGGTGGCGTCGCGGAAGAAGCTGGTGACGTTGATCAGAAGGCTGTCGAAGAGCCGCGTGAACTCCTCGGGCTCCAGCTCCAGGAGGTCACGATATTCGCCGTAGTCGCGCAGTTTCAGCGCTTCGAGGCGGCGGGCGATCCGCCGGATCAAGGTGTTGCGTTTGTAGCCCGTGAAATCGAAACCGCGCGTCTCCTTGAGGAGAAGGAGGAGGTCGTCGAATTCACGCTCTTCCTCTGTGGTCACAAGCGAAGCCTACGCCGGTCGGTCCTGCTCAATCCGTCAGCAGCGTGTCACCGTTGCGACCGATGCTGGATTGCAGCATGCGAATGGTGTTCAGCGCCTCGCTGGTGCGCTCCTGCTCCTCGTCGAAGTAGCGCATCGACAGGTGCCGGCCCCGCTCCTCGGCGGTGCGGCGCATGTGTTGGAGCACGCGCAGCCGCTCCTCCAGCCGCTGGATCGCCACCCAAAAGGGCCCGCTCTACTGCGTCCGACTGCGCGTTCATCATGCTGTCCCGCGACCACGAGTGACCCACCCTCCAGACGTACCGGTGGGTTCTGGGACTCTTCTGCTCGTAGATGGGCCCGTTGCACTCCGGGCAACTGAATCCGATCGGCTCTCCTTCGGGCTCCCCCAGCGACGGCGCCTCCCGCAGGAACTGCTCGATATTGCTCCAGGATCCATCGGGCGATCTGACGCACCGGGAGTGCCCGCGCCGCTGGCACCGCCCTCATGGCGGCCCTCGGCATGCCGGGAAAGGCGCACTCCGAAAGTTCCTGTACGGTGACCGCGCCCCCATGCCTGTCGACCGCCTCGCATCCCCTGGCCCCGTCGTCCAGCGTGCCACTCAGCACCACGGCCGCCGTGCGTGCTCCCGTGTCCAGGGCCGCGCTCATGAACAGCGGATCGGCCGCCGGGCGGTGCCCGTTGTGCCGAGGGCCCCGCGACAGGCGGACCCGGCCCTCGTTCACGAGCAGGTGGAAGTCGGGCCGTGCGACGTACACGCGGCCGGGGCGCAGAGCTTCTCCATCCTCCGCGGGGGCGGCCTTGAGCGGCCCTGCCCGGTCGAGGATGCTGGCCAGCACGCTGCTGCCCTGCGGTGGCACGTGCAGCACCACCAGGATCGCCGCAGGCAGGTCCGACGGCAGCTCGCTCAGCAGGATCCGCAGTGGCTCGACACCGCCTGCCGAAGCGGCGACCACGACCACGTCACGCCCTGCAGCCTCCATGCCGTCCCCCTATCCCCAGGGGCGGGCCTCATGCATGCGCGCGGCCGTGCCAGGGCCCAGACTCATCCGGCCTGTCCCGGTGAGTGTCAGGATCGAGCGGGCTTCCGAGAGGCTGAGGCGCATGGCCAGCAGGCTGTCGTCGCAGCGGCGGCGGGTCGTCATGAGCCGCGTGCGGGCCTCGGCCGCGGTGCTGAGCCGGTCGTGCAGTGCCTGCTGCTGGTAGCGGGTCTGGTCGCGCAGCGTGCGCGACTCGAAGATGATCTTCGGCAGCCGGCTCCCGTCGAGCTCGACGGGCGGCGCGAGCGGGCGGGCCTGCGCGGGCGCAGGCTCGCGGCGCGACCGGGCCTGCTCCCGTGCGACGGGCTGGGCGCGGGGCACGGCGCGCATGCGCGGCAGGTGACGGCGCTTCACGGCCGGCTCGGGAAGCTGGTACGCCTCGACGCCGGCGGCCGCGAGGGCCGCGGGCATGCTGTCGAACAGCGGGAGCGCTGCCGGGGACCGCTCCGACATCAGCGCGACGAGCCGGCGCAGCGGTGGCTGCACCTCCGCCAGGGCCAGGTAACCGCCCTGCTCCTGGAGCGCGCGGTGCGTGCGGGCGAGCAGGTCGAGCCCGTTCAGATCACAGAACCACAGGTCGCCCGCCGCCACGAGCACGTGCTTGACGGAGGTCTGCGGCAGGGGGTCGAGGAAGGCGGCCAGCACGGGTTTCGTCGTCGAGTCGAGCTCTCCGGTCAGCGCGATGACCAGGGTGACGTCGTCCACGGGCACGAGGCGCACCGACAACTGCATCATGGCGAGCCCCCTCTCTCTGTGTCGCGTGCCTTCAGGCAACGCGTGGCAGATTCCGGCTCGACCCCATCCTCTCGCTCCGCCGCGCAAAGGGCCAGGCGATTCGCCATCATGTACCCTGCCGGCCGCCGAGAAAGTTGGGCTGCCCGGTCCAGCTGTCGCCCGGCGGGGCGCCGTCCAGCCGCGCGACCAGGTGGGCCTTCACCACGATGCGCTCGCCGAAGAGGGCGTTCCGGTCGGCGCGTACGTCCGGCGTGTCCGGCAGCGCCTCGAACGCCTCGCGGGCGGCGGCGGCCACGATCGCCCAGAGCCGCCGCTCGACCGCCCGGTCACGCTGCCCGAAGAGGGCGACCAGGCTGCCGAACGTGGTGCCCGCCAGCGAGCCGAAGAGCTTGGCGTGCAGGACGGCCGGATCGTCACTGAGCAGCCTGGCGCTGACCGGCGGCGATTCGATCCCGTTGCGCGCCAGCCTGGCGGGGCTGATCCGCACGTCGGCCAGGTCGCGGTAGATCAGCCGGTACGGCAGGCCGTCCTCGCCGAGCGCGACCAGCAGGTTCTGGCCGTGTGCCTCCAGCGCCACGCCGAGCGCCAGCATCCCCAGCGTGTCCGTCAGGGCCAGCCGGGCGAACGCGGCCAGCCAGGCGGCCGGGTCGTGCGCCATCGCCCGGGTGACGGCGGCGACGGGCAGCACGGGGCCCTTCCCGGGAGTGGGCTCGCGGAGCATGCAGGACAGGTCGGCGCTGTGCTCGCCGTTCACCAGGCCGGCGGCCCCGCTCAGGTAGCGGGCGATGCGCAGGCCGCCGCCGCACCGGGCGGACAGCGTGGTGAGCAGGCTCGACAGGGGGACGCAGTCGCGTACCGAGCCGGGGGAGATGTCCCTGACGCCCGAGGTCATCCGGGTGGTGAACGCCGTCTTCAGGTGCGGGCCGCCGCCGAGCGGGGCGAGCGTGCGCACGGACATGAGCGGGCGGGCCCGGATGGCTCCCGTGACGTGCGGGCGCAGGCCCAGGGCGGGCAGGACGTGCCGGGTCTGCCACGGGTGCACGGGCAGCAGCAGCCGGTCGCCGTCCACGAGCGAGGCCGGCCACGGCCCGGAGACGAGGCAGTCGCGCAGGGGCAGGGCCAGCAGGTCGAGCGCCACGGTGGGGCGGTGCTCGGGCATGTACGCGAGCTGCTCGGCCACGGACACGCCTGGCCGGTTGCGGCACCCAGGATGGTAGGGGTGGCCGTCCACCACGCTCTGCTCGTGATCCTCCGGGGTGTCGCCAGGCGGCGGTGAGGCGCCGGCGCGGGACAGCGCCATGGAGGCGACGCTGTGGTCGAGGTCCTCGATCAGCCGGTCCGTGCAGGGCAGGCGGAGGGCGGCCAGCAGCTCGGCCGGATGGGTGTGGGGCCTGCCGTCCAGCCAGAGCGCGGGCTCCTCCCCGAGGTCGTACGGCCGCCTCTCCCGCCCGGTCAGCTCGCGCCCGTCGGCGAGCAGCAGGCGCGCGGGCCCGGCGGCCTTCAGGCCGGGGAGCGGCTCGTACAGCAGCCCGCGCCACAACCGTCCCAGGACGGCGGCCCGCGCGCCGGGGAGTGCCGCGGCGTAGCGGGCCGACAGGCCGGGCCGGACGAGGGCCAGTTCGGCGGCGAACTCGCCCTCTAAACGCCTCATAACCCCCATCTTCCCCAGAAACAAGCCTGATAGCTACTCTGAGGGCATCAATGGGGACAAAGGGTAGGAGTAGGGTCGCCATGGCTTTCACCGACGGCCTCCTGCCCGCCTCAGGGCCAGGGCTCGAAGCCGAGTCCCTCGCCGTGACGGCGCTGCTGAACTGCCTCATCCGCGAGGTGGCCCGGCCCGCCGAACCCGGAGCCTTCCTGCTGCCCGCGACCGGTCACCTGCTGCGCGCCGGCGGCACCCGGTACCCCGCCTCCCCGGCCCTGCGCACGCCCGACGGCTGGTGCCCGCTCTCGCTGCCCGAGCTGGTCGCGCTGACGGCCGCCGAGCTGCGCGCGGCCACCGGCGTCGCCAACGACGTGCTGCCCGCCGAGATCCTCGACAGCCGGGACGTCACGGCGGCCCTGCTGGCGGCCAGGCGCACCGCCGTGCCGCCCGCCGACGCGTACCTGCGCTCCGAGCAGGCACTCGTGGCGGGGCACCGCTACCACCCCGCCCCCAAGGCGCGCGGCGGCGGCGACCCCGGGTCCTGGCTGCGCTACTCGCCCGAGGCGCGGGCGGGCTTCCCCCTGCCCCTGCTCGGCGTGCCCCCCGGGGACCTGGTGGAGGACGGGGACCCGAGCGCCCTGGACCGGCTCGGCGGCCTCCCGGAGGACGGCCTGACCCTGCTGCCCGCCCATCCCTGGCAACTGGAGCTGCTGGGCGAGACCGGCCTGCGCGGCGTGGGCGTCACGGCCGCCGGCGCCGTGGCCACCGCGTCCATCCGCACGGTGTACCTGCCGGAGGCGGACCTGTTCTGCAAGTTCAGCCTGGACGTGCGGATCACCAACGACATCCGCCGCCTGTGGCTGCACGACCTGCGCCGGCTCTCGCTCGTCGCGGCCCTGGTGGACGTGGCGTTCGACGACCTGCCCCGCCACCTGCCGCGCCCGGCCGTGCTGCGCGACCGCGGCTGGCGCAGCGCCCGGCTGGGCGAGGACGGGGGTGAGGCGCTGGCCGTGATCGTCCGCGACGGGCTGGGCGAGCACCTGCTCCCCGGGCTGACCGCGCTGCTGGCGGCGGGGATCAGCGAGGGCTTTCCCGGCAACCCGCTCGACGGCCTCGACGAGGACGGGGCGCTCGTGTGGTGGGAGCGGTACCTGGAGCACGTCGTGCCGCCGGTCCTGCACGCCTACCTGCGGCACGGGGTGGTGCTCGAATGTCACCTGCAGAACGTGCTGATCGCGGTGGACGAGCACGGCATGCCGGGGCAGGCGCTGTTCCGCGACCACGAAGGCGTCAAGCTCGTCGCCGAGCGCCATCCGGGCCTCAGCGCGCCCGTGCTGGGCGGCGTGCGCGCGTGGGAGCGGCTGGTGTACTGCCTGCTCACCAACAACCTGTGCGAGATCGCCGGCGCGGTGACGGCCCGGCATCCCCGGCTGCGGGACGAGCTGTGGGCGCGGGCCAGGGCAGGGTTCGCCGACGCGGCCAAGGAGTACGGCGACCCGCCGGAGCTGCGCGACCTGCTGGCCGCCACGCACATCCCGGCCAAGGCCAACCTGCTGCTGCGCTGGCTGGACGCCGACGGCGCGGCCATGCGGTGGGTGCCGATCCCCAACCCGCTGCGGCTCTTCGGCTCCTGAGCGGTCCCTAGGGACGCTCCTGGAGCCAGGGCGCCGCGTCGGCGTCCTGCGCGCGGCCCTTCGCCTGCCGGTCCTCGTGGGGCCACGGCGAAGCGGCCACCACCATGCCGTACAGCACGTGGTCGGCCAGCAGCGCCATCCGCTCTGCCGCGCCGTGCCGGCGCGGCAGGCCCAGCGCGGGCGCGATCGCGACCTCGAAGGCGGCCCAGGCCAGCACCCCGTAGACCGGCCCCGCCCAGCGCCGCCGGCGCACCGCCCTCGGCAGGCAGCCGAAGAACGCGCCGCCGCCCGCCCCGTACAGCCAGTGCACGGCCTCCACGACAGCCGGCCGCCGCTCGGCGGGGACGTTGTGGAAGGCCCTGGGCGCGGTCCGCTCGATCACGGACTCCGGCGGGGTGCTCGGCACCATGCCGAGCGCGGTGGTGAGCCGCCGCAGGCCCGACATCGCCATGGAGGCGATCGCGCCCCTGGCGGCCGCCCGTACGATCGGCTTGCTCTCCCGCTCGGGCCGTAGGTCTTCGCGCAGGTGGGAGGGGGTCTGCAGGGTCTGTGTCATGGTGTGCCGCCTACCGAACGGCACGGCGGCTAAACCTCGCTACGGCAGCGAGCGCATGCGGCCGATGATGGCGGTCGTGGAGCGGTCGGGCAGGTAGCCGAGCACCCGCACCTCGCCGCCGAGCGCGCGGACCAGCGGCGCCTCCGCCAGCATCTCCGCGGTGTAGTCGCCGCCCTTCACGTACAGCTCGGGGCGCATCATCCTGAGCAGCCGCTCCGGCGTGTCCTCGTCGAACTCGGTCACGTAGTCCACGTCGTTGAGCGCGGCCAGCACGGACATCCGGTCCTCGCACGGGTTGACCGGCCGGCCGGGGCCCTTCAGCCGGGCCACGCTGGCGTCGCTGTTGACCGCCACCACCAGCACGTCGCCGAGCTGCCCCGCCTGCTCCAGGTACGTCACGTGCCCCCGGTGCAGCACGTCGAAGCAGCCGTTGGTGAACACCACCCGCTCGCCCCTGCGCCGGTGCTCGTCCAGGAGCTGGGCCAGCCGCTCGGCCGTCTGCACCGTGCCCTCCTGGCGGCGCAGCGCGCGCAGCAGCTCGTAGCGGGTGCAGACGGCGGTGCCCTGGCGGCGTACGACCACGCCGGCCGCCGCCTGCCCCGCCTGCGCCGCCTCCTCCGGCGAGGCCCCGCTCGCCAGCCAGAGCGCGAACGCGGCCGTGTACGTGTCGCCCGCCCCCGTGGCCATGTGCTGCGGCGCGGGCTGGGCATAGGTCCGGTACGGCGGGCTGTCCCGCCTGTGCAGCAGCGTGCCCTCGCCGTCGAGCGTGGTGACCACGATCCCGGCGCCGGTCAGCTCCAGCAGCCGCTCGGAGCGGCCCATCAGGTACGCGGGCCGGTCCACCGCGCCGCCGTCGTCCCCGAGCAGGCGTACGACCTCGGCGTAGTTCGGCAGCACCGCGGACGGCGCGCACTCCCGCCACGGCGCCACCCCGTGCGCGTCCACCACCAGCAGCGGCAGCCCCGCCAGCGCCTGACGGACGGCGGGGGTGAACACCCCGCCGCCGTAGTCGCACGCCACCACCACGTCGGCCGTCGCCACGGCCTCCACGACCCGGCCGAGCAGCTCGCGTTCGGCCTGCTCCGGGATGACGGACAGGTCCTCCTCGTCGTAGCGCGCGGTGAGCTGCCCGCTGGCGATCAGCCGCCGCTTGTGCGCGGTGCGCCGCCCGGGCACGGTCACCAGGTCGGCGCCGACGCCGAGCAGCCGCAGCGCGCGCTCCAGCTTCTCGCCGCACGAGTCGTCGCCCACCACGCCGACGAGCCGGACGCGGGCGCCGAGCGCCACCAGGTTGGCGGCGGTGTTGGCGGCGCCGCCCGGGGCGTCCTCGGTCGTCTCCAGGCTCATCACGGGCACCGGCGCCTCCTGCGCGAGGCGCTTGGCCGAGCCGCGCAGCCACGAGTCGAGCATGACGTCGCCGACGACCACGGCGTTGACGATCTCATCTGTGCCCATAGAGGAGCGTGTACCTGTGAAAGACCAGCTCAAACCCCATATAACGGAAGTTACGGACGCGGTGACCCGGGTAGCCAGGCCGCTATGCACCGCCCTTCAGACCTCGACGTGCTCGTCCCGGCCAGGGACCGGATCGGTGGCCGCCGCAGCGCGGAAGGCCACGACTACGTGCTGGAGCCGTCATGACAGCGTTGATCGGGGACGTCCGGCGGATCGCGGTGCTGCGGGCCAACGCCATCGGCGACTACCTCATGGCCGTGCCCGCGCTGGAGGCGCTCAAGCACGCCTACCCCGGCGCGCGCCTGACGCTGCTGGGCACCGCCTGGCACGCCGGGTTCCTGACCGGCCGGCCGGGGCCCGTGGACGAGGTGGTGGCGCTGCCGCCGATCTCGGGCGTCTCCACCCGGGAGCCCGGGCACGCGGCGCCGGAAGAGCTGTGCGCGGGGCTGCGGCAGCGGGAGTTCGACCTGGCGGTGCAGATCCACGGGGGCGGGCGGTTCTCCAACCCGTTCGTGCGCCGGCTCGGGGCCAGGGTGACCGCCGGGCTGCGCGCTCCGGGGGCCGAGCGGCTGGACCGCTGGGTGCCGTACACCGACTACCACCACGAGACCCTGCGTTTCCTGCAGGTGGCGGCACTGGTCGGCGCGGTGGACGCCGGGCTGGAGCCGCGGGTGACCGTCACCGGGGCCGACCGCGCTGAGCTGTCGCGAGCGCTCGGGCAGCCGCCGCCGGGGCTGGTGGCCGTGCATCCGGGCGCGACCGACCCGCGGCGGCGCTGGCCGGTGGAGCGCTTCGCCGAGGTGGCCGACCTGACCGGCCGCCCCGTGGTCGTGACCGGCACGCGGGCGGAGCAGGACCTGGTGATGGGCGTGGTCGAGGCCATGAGCCGGCCCGCCATCCCCGTCGTGGGCGCGCTCGGCCTCGGCGCGCTCGCCGCCCTGTACGAGCGCTGCGACCTGCTGATCGCCAACGACACCGGCCCGCGCCACCTGGCCGCGGCCGTCGGAACCCCCACGGTCGCCGTCTACTGGTGCGGCAACCTGATCCAGGCCGGCCCGCTCAGCAGGACCGCGCACCGGCCGCTGATCTCGTGGACCACGTCCTGCCCGCGCTGCGGCGCGGACGGCGTGGACCCGGCCGCCGAGCGTTGCCCGCACGACGAGTCGTGGGTGTGCGACGTCTCGGTGGACATGGTGACGGAGCAGGTGGAGGACCTGCTGACCAAGGGGGACCGATGAGCGACCATGCTGTGCTGGACGAGCTGCGACAGGCCATTGACGAGGTGTTCCACGGGCGCGAGCGGGTGGCGATGCGCGAGGTCTACGCGCAGGCCTCCCGGCACGTGAGCCTGCCCGCCGACCTGCTGACGCACCTCAACGAGCTGCCCGAGGGCGCCTACGACAGGCGGGAGCTGACCGAGGCGATCAACGAGGTGATCACCCGGAGGGGCGAGCAGGACACGCTGGGGCTGCTGGAGGTGCCCAGGCAGGCCGGGCCGGCGGAGGAGACGGCGCGCGAGGACACCCCGAAGCGCAGGCCGGCCTGGCCGGACGAGGACGAGGGGCCCGATCTGATGCGGTAGGCATAGCGGGAGGTGCCGCGCGGCGTCTGAGAGGGTGATGTCGATCCCTGGAGGTGACCGTGGACGCCGCGGACGAGCAACGGTTCCGCGAGTTCGTGGACGCGCGTTCTCCTGCCCTCATGCGGCTCGGGTTCCTGCTCACCGGTGGTGACCAGCACGCGGCCGAGGACCTGGTGCAGACCGCGCTGGCGAAGCTGGCGGCCCGCTGGCGGCGGGTGGCGGCACCGGAGGCGTACGCCAAGCAGATCATGTACCGGCAGCAGATCAGCTGGTGGCGGGTGAGCACGCGGCGAGGCGAGGTGGTGCAGGCGAGCCTGCCCGACCGGGAGGCGCGCGACGCGCACCACCAGAGCGAGCTGCGCCTGATGCTGCGCTCCGCGCTGGCCAGGCTCACCGCCCGCCAGCGCGCGGTGGTGGTGCTGCGGTACTACGAGGACCTGCCCGAGCAGGACGTGGCCCGGGTGCTGGGCTGCTCCATCGGCACGGTCAGGAGCACCGCGCACCGATCGCTCGCGCGGCTGCGCGAGATCGCCCCCGAGCTGGCCCGCGACCTGGAGGTGACCACGTGACCCGGCTGCTGCGCGACACGCTGGAGGACTGGGCCGGCGAGGCCAGGGTGCCGGCGGGCCTGGCCGACCGGGCGCTACGGAGGCGCACCTGGCGGCCGTACGGTGCGGCGGTGCTGGTCGCGGCCATGATCGCGGCTGTCGCCGTGTTCGTCACCGGGCAGCGCGAGCCGGAGCCCGTCGTGCGCCCGCTCACCCCCATCACGCTGCCGCCCCGGCCCTCGCCCGCGCCTGCGGACGTGCGCACGGACACCGAGCACAGCCCGCCCGCCAAGCTCGTCGCGGCCGGCCGGATGGCCGTGTCGGCGTACCACGTGCGCACGCTGGAGCCGGTCTCTGGCGAGCAGAAGCGGGTCCGGCGCACCTGGTCCCTGTACGACCCGCGCACCGGCGGCTACGAGCGGACGCCGTGGGCGTGGGTGGACGTCGCCCCCGGGCTGCAGGCCGCGGCCGTGATCGAAGGGGACCTGCTCGGCAGGCGCGTCGGGGTGATGGACCTGAACACCCGGCAGATGCTGGGCTGGTACGAGCTGGAGCACTCCGTGGGATCCGTCGCCTGGTCGCCCGACGGCACGAGGATCCTGGCCACCGCCTACTCCGGCTACCCCGACCTCATGCAGGGCGAGGGCGACGAGCTGGGGCCGGTGCGGACCGCCAGCCCGCGTACCGGCTACTACATCATCGACGTCCCGGCGGGTGAGGCGGTCTACCACGAGCTGGGCCCGCTGCCCAACGGCTTGACCCGAGACGCCGAGCACACCAACGGCAACGGCCGCCAGGACTTCGGCTGGAGTCTCGACGGCCGGCTGATCTGGGGCCCCACCACCGGCACGCCGGACCGGGTCTTCTACACCCCCGACGGCGTCCAGCAGGAGCCGCCGGAGGGAGAGCGGTACCGGCGCGGGACGAACCTGTCCGCGACCTCCCCCGACGGCCGCCTCGTGCTGGGGCGGGACGGCCTGCCCACGAAGATCACCGAAGTGGGGACGGGGAACGTGGCCGGACGGCAGCGGGTGCTGCAACTGCACGCCTGGGCGGACGACGAGAACGTCATCGCGCTCGGCTGCGCGGGCAGGTGCGAGGACGAGTTCGACAACGGTCTCGTGCTGGTCAGCGTGGACGGCTCCAGGATGACCCAGCTCGCCGCCAACCGCGACAGCGACGGTGACGGCGCCTGGCGATGGGTGCTCACTCCGAGGTGACGCCGTTGCCGAACACCGCCTGGATGAGCTTCTGGTTGGCCTCCTGGAAGGCGGCGGCCATGGACAGCTGGGCGTCGTCGACGTAGTTGAGCGTGGCGGTCAGGGTGGTGGCGCCGTCGGGGGTGCTGTACATCAGCGCGGCGTGGCCGGCCATGCCGCCGTTGTGGGTGATGAGGGTGCCGCCGCCGGGTGCGGGCTGGACGAACAGGCCCAGCCCGTAGCCGGCCTTGGCCTCGGGGGTGCACATCTCGGCCAGCAGGTGGTCGGGCAGGAGCTTGCCGGTGAGCAGGGCGGTGATGAAGGTGTGCAGGTCGCGGCTGGTGGAGATCATGTCGCCGCCGCTGGAGACCCAGGAGGGGTTGTGCTCGGTGACGTCGGTGATCGTCTCCTGGCCGTCCAGGTCGTAGCGGTAGTAGGCGTGCGGGTGCGGGGCGGGGATGGCGGTCTCGCTGCTGGGCTGGCGGGTGCCGGTCAGGCCGAGCGGGCCGAGGATGAGCCGGTGCATCTCCTCGGCGATCGGGCGGCCGGTGACGCGCTCGATGAGCAGGCGGGCCAGCACGTAGTTGGTGTTGGCGTAGCTCCAGTCGGTGCCGGGCTCGAAGCGGGCGGGCTTGGACAGCGACAGCCGGACCAGCTCCTCGGGCTGGTAGGTGTGGAAGCGGTTGTCGACCCACTCGCGGCCGGAGGGGGTGGCGGGGATGCCGGGGGCGAAGGTGCCGTCCTCGTAGTACTCGCCGGTGTGGTTGAAGATGCCGCTGGTGTGCTGCAGCAGCATCCGCACGGTGATCCGCCGGTCCAGCCCGAACTCGGGCAGGTAGTCGTCCACCGGCGTGTCGAGGCCGATCCTGCCCTCGGCGACCAGGCGCAGCACCGCAGTGGCGGTGAAGGTCTTGGTGTTGCTGCCGATCCGCACGTGGCCGTCCACCGGGACCGGCTCGCTGCCGCCCAGCTCGCTCACCCCGGCGGCGCCGGTCCATTCGCCGTGCTGGTCGTTGACGCGCAGGGTCACTCCGACGAAACCGGCGTCGATCATCTCCTGGAGGAGCTGCTGCAGTTCGGGGCGGTTGGGGATGGTGGACATGTGGGTGTGCTCCTTCGAGGGTTCAGGTGAAGCGGGCGGGTGTCGCGCCGTTCATGGGTCTTACGATCACCGGCCGCGCTGACACCGGACCGTCGCCGTCCTGACGCGGCCGCTGACGCGTCACCGCGAGGGCAGCAGCAACTAGACCGATCGTTCTCGAAAGTGCTACCGTTCACCGCGTGGCAAGGAGCAAGGAGTTCGATCCCGAGGTCGCGCTGCAGCAGGCGCTGGAGCTGTTCTGGGAGCGCGGTTACGAGGCGACCTCGATGGCCGACCTCGTCGAGCGGCTCGGCCTGGCGCGGGCGAGCGTCTACGCGACGTTCGGCGGCAAGCGCGAGCTCTACCTGAAGGCGCTGGAACTCTACCTGGAGCAGCGCAACGTGGTCGATTCGCTGTCCCAGCCGGGGCCCGCGCTGCCCGCCGTCCGTGCCCTCCTCGACTCCTACGTCGCCGAGATCCTGGCCGACGAGCTGCGGCGGGGCTGCATGGTGGTCAACACGGCCGTGGAGTTCGCCTCGCGCGACGCGACCGTGCTGGCCAAGGTGGCGTCGAGCTGGGCGGGGCTGGAGGCGGCCCTGGCCGGCACGCTCGTCAGGGCGCGGGCCCAGGGGGAGATCCCGGCGGGCAAGGATCCGCACGCGCTGGCCAGGTTCCTGCTCGTGCTGCTGCAGGGGCTCAGGGTGCTCGGCCGGGCCGACCCGGACCCTCGCAGGCTGCGCGACGCGGTCGAGCAGGCCATGACGGCTGTCCAAATATGAGAATGATTGGTCTTGAATGATGACGGGAAGATTTGCCGGTAAGGTCGCGCTCGTCACGGGCGCGAGCGGGGTCGTGGGGCGGGCGGCGGCGCTGGCGTACGCGCGGGAGGGCGCGGCCGTCCTGGTCGCCGGCCGTGACGCCGCCCGGCTGGCCGAGGTCGTGAAGCTCGTGGAGGAGGGCGGCGGCCGGGCCGCCGCGTTCACCGTCGACCTCACCCGCTCCGCCGAGGTCGCCGCCATGGTCGAGGCCGCCGTCTCCCGCTTCGGCGCTCTCGACGTGGCGCTCAACGCGGCCGGCGTCTTCGGCACGCTGGCGCCGCTGGCCGACTACGACGAGGACGTCTGGGACGACGTCCTGGCGGTCAACCTCAAGGGGGTGTTCCTGTCGATGAAGCACGAGATCGCCCACATGCGGGCTCACGGAGGCGGCGCCATCGTCAACGTCTCCTCCAACCTCGGGGCGCACTGGCGGCTGGCGGGAGCGAGCGCCTACGTCGCCTCGAAGGCCGCGGTCAGCCATCTGACGCGTGCGGCGGCCCGCGACCACATCGCCGACGGCGTCCGCGTCAACTCCCTCAGCCCGGGGCCGATCGACTCGCCCATGTCGTCGCGTCCAGGGGAGACGCGGGAGGAGCGGGACGAGCGGATGAGGGCCGCGCTGCCCATCGGGCGCGTGGCCACCCCCGAGGAGATCGCGGCCGCGGCGCTGTGGTTGTCGTCGCCGGAGTCGAGCTTCGTGGTGGGCGCCGACCACGTGATCGACGGCGGGGCCACGGCCTGAGAACCCGCCGCCCCGCGAGGGTGATCGCGCAGAGGAACGCTCCTCGCGGGATCACCCCGCCGGGGGGCGGCCGCACCACACGGACGCGGGAACGCGTCGGTGTCCCCTACTCGATCGCGGCCAGGTCCAGGACGAACATCTCGTCCTTGATCCGGTAGGTCATCAGCCGGTCGAGGCCGCCGTCCGGGATCGCCATGGATCCCGTCGGGTCCGGCCGGAGGCCGAGGTCGGCGGACCTGCCCGTGTCGGCGTCGTACAGCGCCACGACGGGCCGGCCTCCCGGGCCGGTCAGCGTGACCTTGAAGAAGCGCTCCAGGCCGGCGTCGTCGCCCCGCTGGAAGCCGGTCGGCAGCGCGCGTTCCCGGGAGCCGTCGCGGTCGCGGACGAAACGGCGCAGGACGATCTGCATCCGCGCCGTGTCGGGGCACCGGCGGGTGCCGCACCTGATCTCCTTGCCGGAGCTGTCGCGGCGGCGCTCGACCTTGACGGTCTTCCACCGCACCGCCACGCCGGCGCACCGGTCGACGCCGCACCCGACCTCCTCGTCGGACTTGACCACGGCGTCGCGGCGTTCACCTGTCTCAACGTTGAGCAGGTCGCGGAAGACCGCCTTTCCCTTGTGGACGCCCACCCACGGCCACTGCAGGACGTGGTGCCGCTCGGCGCCCTTCACCGGCTGCGGCGTCCCCCCGCTCAGCGGCACCCGGTAGACCCCGCCCTTCTCGTAGGCGAAGACCACGTCGGAGCCGGCCACCGCCAGCCCGTTGATGTGCCCCTCCTTCATGACGTCGCCGAGGGGGACGTCGGTCACCGGCCGAGGCCGGCCGCCGGTGGCCGGCACCGTCCAGATCCGGGCGACCCGCGGGCTGCCCGCCTCCTTGTAGGACGCCCACCAGACGATGTGGCCGCCCCCGCCGGCGACGCCGTCGGCGAAGATCGCCGACCCCTTCGTCCGAGGGATCTCGGCGATCCGCGTGGGCCGGCCGGTGCGCAGGTCGTAGCTCCACAGGAACTGGCGTCTGCCGTCCTGGACGCCCGTCATGACCACCAGTGTGTGGTCGTCGAGGAGCAGCTGCGGGTAGTACGAGCGGCCGTCGGGCAGCTTGGCCGGGATCTTGCGCACCGCCTGCGGCCACACCTTCTCGACGGGCGGCGGGATCCGGTCCGCCGTCGGCGTGGGCGCGCGGGTCGCGTTGACCGCGGGCTGCGGCGCCGCCGACGTGCCCATCGCGTTCACCGTCACGGCCGCCCCGCCCGCCACCACGACCACGGCCGCGGCCGCGTACGCGGCGGCGATCCGCGCCCGCCGCCGGCGATGGCGCGTCCTGACCGTCGCGGCCAGGCCGGGCGAGGCCTGCGGCGCATGCTGCGCGGCCCCGGACAGGACGCGGCTCAGCTTGTCTTCCAGGTCGGTCATCGCATGCTCCTGTGCGGCGCTGGTGAGGAGAGGGAGGAACGCAGCTTGTCCAGGCCACGGGACGCCTGGCTGCGCACGGTTCCGGGGGAGATGCCGAGCACCTTGGCGATCTCCGCGTCGCTGAGCTGCTCGTAGTGCCGCAGCACCAGCACGGCCCGCTGTCTGCGGGGCAGGGCGGCCAGCTCCTGCCAGAGCCCCTGATCCTCCTCGGAAGGGAAGCTCTCGTGGTGAGCACGATCCGGTGGCTCTCCGGTGAGGTGTTCGCGCCTGCGCCGCCGCCAGATGCTGATGTGCAGCCGTGCCATCGTGGTCCGGGTGTAGCTGTGAGGGTTGTCCTTGCGTCTCACCCTCGGCCAGGCGCCGCACAGCCGCACCAGCGCTTCCTGCACCAGGTCGGCGGCGTCATGGGGGTTTCCGGTCAGGACGTACGCATAGCGGAGCAACGCGTCCGTGTGCTCTGCCACGAAGTCGTCGAAGCCGGGTTCGTCGTCCACTTGTCGTCCCTTCGGTAGTCACGTCCCAGACGGCCGAAGGGGCCAGGATGTTGCACCGTCCGGCCATCGTCTTGGCCGCGGGGCCGTTCCTGTGGTCAGGTACAGCATGGAGAGCGGAGCCCGGACCTTCCCGCCCGTGCCGATACGGGGAGTCCACGCGGTGCACAGCAGCTACAGCGGCTGCCCCCATCATTACGCGAGCGTCACCGTGGACTTCGAGCCGTGGGAGGACGGCTTCGCCGCCGAGTTCGCCGACCGGGCCGTGGCCGAGCACGCGCCCGCCCTGGACGAGCTGCCGACGCTGCGGGCGGCGCTGATCGAGGGCATGCGCGAGGAGCTGGCGAGGCGGATCCCGGAGATCGGCCTCGCGGCGGCCGTGGTCGTCCAGCGCATGGCCGTCACGCACGACTCCTCCGCGGCCTCCTTCCGCACGGCCGGGCGCCTGGCCGTCCGTGAGGCCCTGGAGCGCGCCTACGACAGGCCGCCCAAGCGCGGGCGCCGCCGGTGAGCGCGCGACGCGACGGCCCGCGCCCGGGAGGGGTTTCGGGCGCGGGCCGTCACGTGGAAAGGGCTACTGCCTGCTGATGCGGACCGCGTCCGCGATCACGTAGCCGGTGCCCGAGGTCCACCGGCTCACCCCGACCACGTTGTACGTGCCGGCGTTCAGCGAGAACGTGCCGATGCTGCGCCAGGCCCCGCCGCCGGAGCGTTGGTCGACGAACACGGTCTGGTTGCCGCCGGACGTCGCCACGATGTACGGCGCCGAGCTGTTGTACCCGGGATCGGCCGGATACCAGACCTCGACCGTGTACGTTCCGGCGCTCGGGATCGTGGCCGAGTACCACGCCGGGTCGCTGGCGGCGACCGGGTCGGCGAAGCGGTAGTCGGCGCCGTGGCGCTGGCTGGAGTAGGTGGAGGTGCCCCAGTTGGCGCTGGCGGTGAACTGGCCGGAGGTGGCGTTGTCCACCGTGGTGGTCCACGAGGGGGTGCCGCCGCCACCGGTCACGTAGTTCATGTACGTGGTCCAGTTCCAGTTCGAGCCCGGGTCGGTGTGGGTCGCGCCGGGGACCTCGTTGTGGCCGATGATGCCGGTCCTGGTCTTCGGGATGCCGTACTTGTCGCAGAGGTAACGCGTCAGCGCGGCGGAGGCCCGGTACATGGCGTCGGTGAACCACGAGGGGTCGTTGACCCAGCCCTCGTGCTCGATGCCGATGGAGCGGTTGTTGTAGGTGGAGTTGCCCGCGTGCCAGGCGACGTCCTTGTCGCGGACCATCTGGGTGATGGCGCCGTTGGAGGACTTGACCACGTAGTGGGCGGAGACCTGCGCGCTGGGGTTCTGGAACCAGGAGATGGTCCCGGCGTAGGAGCCCTGGGTGACGTGGATGACCACCCGGTCGATGTTGTAGCTGGTCTCGCGGCTGGAGACGCGGTAGTTGCTGGAGCTGGCCGCGACCCAGGCGGCCGGCGGGTAGTCGGCGCTGGCCACGGCGACCGGCGATTCCGCCGGCTCGCCGGCCTGCTTGCCGGCGCGGGCGTTCAGGTCGCGGACGTCCGCGTACTCGCCGCGGTCGGCGGTGACCTCCTGCGGCTTGACCTGGATGCCGCGCAGGTCGATGCCGAGGCCGAGCTGCTCGTAGACGGCGTCGGCGTACAGGCGGGCCAGCTCGGGGGAGGAGGCGTTGCCGTACTGGGCGACGGCGCGGTACCAGCCGCCGGGGTCCTTCCTGGCGCTCTCGCCGAGGCCGAGCTTGTCGGCGAGGGACCGGAGCACGGCCGCGCCGCCGAGGATGTTGGCCTCGTCGTCGGTCTTGAGCTTGTCGGCGGACAGCCCGGTGAGCTCGGCCGCCTTCTCCAGGGAGTGGTTGGTGGGGTTGCTGACCAGGTGCATCACGCCGTAGCCGTTGCTGGCGCTGGGCTCGCCCTTGTGGCCGTCGAGGTGGGTCTCGGCGTAGGCGAGGGCGACCAGCAGGTCGCGCGGTACGTCGTGGGCGGCGGACGCCTTGGCGAAGGCCGCGGCCATCGGGGTTTCCTTGACCGCGGCTGCCTGGGTCTGCGACCAGGCGGGCTGGGCCGCGGTGATGGGGGCGATGGCGAGGATCGAGGTGGCGAGGGCTGCTACTAATCGCGTGCGGGCGAGAGTCATGGGGTGCTCCTCGTTCACAGGTGACGGGTGCACGCTACGACAATCTTCTGACTGATGTCGATAATTGACATTACACGGGAGTTAAGTGAAACTTAGCGCCTTTGTCGGGGGCTGGTGGGACCTCCGATGTTTGTGAAGACTATTGCGCTTTCTGATGGATGCGCTGAAACTTCCCTTCGTGACCGCGCTCCTGCGTACCGTCGTCCTCGCGGTGCTCATCGCCGCGTTCGTCAGCCCACTCAACCCCCCAGCCTCGGCGTCGGCCGCCTGCACCGTCGATCCGGCCACCCCGAAGCGGCAGCTCAGAGCCATGTGGATCTCCTCGGTCGCCAACATCGACTGGCCCAGCCGCACCGGGCTCAGCGTGTCGGCGCAGCAGGCGGAGTTCCGCGCCTGGCTCGACCTGGCCGTGTCCAAGCGCATGAACGCCGTGGTGGTGCAGGTCCGGCCGACGGCCGACGCGTTCTGGCCCTCCCCGTACGAGCCGTGGTCGCAGTGGCTGACAGGCACCCAGGGCGGCAACCCGGGCTACGACCCCCTCGCCTTCATGGTCAACGAGGCCCACGCCCGCAACCTGGAGTTCCACGCCTGGTTCAACCCGTACCGGATCGCCAACCACGACGACCCGTCCAGGCTGGTCGCCACGCACCCGGCGCGGCAGCACCCCGACTGGCGCTTCGCCTACGGCGGCAAGCTCTACTACAACCCGGGCATCCCGGAGGTGCGCGACTTCATCGAGGACGCGATCATGGACGCCGTCTCCCGG
Source organism: Nonomuraea thailandensis (assembly GCF_024172165.1). GTDB lineage: Bacteria > Actinomycetota > Actinomycetes > Streptosporangiales > Streptosporangiaceae > Nonomuraea > Nonomuraea thailandensis. The sequence continues at coordinate 10,533,846 of NZ_JAMZEB010000002.1, forward strand.
TACGACGTGGACGGCGTGCACCTCGACGACTACTTCTACCCGTATCCGGTGAGCGGCCAGAACATCCCGGACGCGGCCACGTTCGACAGGTACGGCGGCTCGTTCGCCGACGTCGGCGACTGGCGGCGGAACAACGTCAACCTGCTGGTACGCGAGCTCGACCAGCGCATCCACGCGGCCAAGCCGCACGTCTCCTTCGGCATCAGCCCGTTCGGGATCTGGCGCAACGCGGGCACCGACCCGCTCGGCTCGCGCACCTCGGGGCTGCAGTCGTACGACGCGATCTACGCCGACAGCCGGCAGTGGGTCAAGCAGGGCTGGGTGGACTACCTGGCGCCGCAGATCTACTGGCACATCGGCTTCTCCACGGCCGCCTACGAGGTGCTCACCGCCTGGTGGTCGGAGCAGGTCAGGGGCACCGGGGTGCAGCTCGTGATCGGCCAGGCGGCCTACCGCGCGGGCGCGTCAGGGCAGGAGGCCGCCTGGCAGGACCCCGCCGAGCTGAGCGACCACCTGCACGACAACCGGCAGCACCCCGAGGTGTCCGGCGACATCTACTTCAGCGCCAAGGACGTCAGGGCCGACCGGATCGGCGCGTTCACCAGGGTCGTCAACGCGCACTACACCAGGCCCGCGCTGCTGCCCGCCCGCGGCTCGGCGGCGGCCCCCGCCGCGCCCGCGATCACCTCGGCCACGCGCGGGCCGAGCGGCGTGCAGCTCTCCTGGACGGGCTCCGGCACGTCGTACGCCGTCCACCGGGTGGACGGCACCCCGGCGGCGGCCGACCCGTGCTTCTTCGCCGACGCCCGCAACCTGATCAGGACGACCAGGCAGACCACGTTCACCGACACCACGGCCACCGGACCGGCGTACACGTACTACGTGACCGCGCTCAACCGCACCCACCAGGAGAGCGCGCCCAGCGCGGGCCGGGCCGTCACCTCCTCCACGCCCGGCGGGTTCAGCGTGGTGGTCGACAACGCGGACGCCGGGTTCGCCGCGGGCTCGGCCTGGGGCACCTCGACGTACTCCACGCAGCTCCACGGCGCCGACTACCGCTTCGCCCAGCCGGTCGCGGCCAGCGACCCGGCCTGGTTCCGGGCGGCTGTGCCCAGCGCCGGGAGCTACCGGGTGGAGGTGTGGTATCCGGCCGACGCCGGCTACAACAGCGCGACGCCGTACGTCGTGGCGGCCTCGGGCGGGAACCGGACGGTCACCGTCGACCAGCGCACGGGCGGCGGGGCCTGGCGTGACCTGGGCACCTTCACCCTGAACGCCGGCACCTACAACGTGGTCGGCGTGAGCCGCTGGACCTCCACGACGGGGTACGTCATCGCCGACGCCGTCCGCATCACCAGGGTGTGATCCGCTACGCGTCCGGGGATGGGCAGACACGCCGGGTGATCGTACGATGAGGCGGTGGACGGTGCCCGCGCGCGACCGATCGACGCTGTCGCGGTCCTGGTCGCGGCAGGTTTGACGCCCGCGACGGGCTATGCGGGCCCGGGCCTGGTGGTCGTGCTGGCGGGGGCGCTGCCGCTGCTGTGGATGCGCCGGGCGCCCCTCGCCGTCGCGTGGATCTGCGCCGGCACCGCGCTCGCCGCGCCGGTGCTGGCCCTGGTGGTCCCGTCCGCCGTCCCGCTGCCTGCCGCCGGCGCGCCGCTGTGGCCGCCGGCGGCGCCGTTCGCGGCCTACGGCGCGATGGCGTTCGCGGCCGACCGCCGCCCGCTGTACCGCTGGATGCCGGTGCTGGTGATCGCCTTCGCCGTGCTGGCCGTGCCCGACCGGCTCGCGCTGATCGCCAGGAGCGAGGCGGTGATCGCGCTCGCGATCATGTACGGCCTGTACGTGTCCGTCAGGGAACGGCTCCGCGCCGAGCTGGCGGAACGCTCCGAGCGCATCGAGCGCGAGCGCCTGGCCGGCGAGATGCACGACGTCGTCACCCACCGCGTCAGCCGGATCGTGCTGCAGGCCGGCGTGCTGGCCCTGGCCACCGGCGACGACCGCGCCAGGGCGGCGGCGGAGGACATCCGCGCGACGGGCTGCGACGCCCTCGACGAGCTGCGGCACATGGTGGCGCTGCTGCGGCGCGGCACCGGCGAGGGCTTCGACCTGGGGCTGCCGCTGCCCGACCTGCGGCCACTGGTGATCGACTCGGCCCGCGACGGCGTGCCGGTGGAGCTGACGGTGGACGGCACCCCCGCGCCCGTCTCGGGCCTGGTGGGGCGGACCGCGTACCTCGTGGCCGAGGCGGCCCTGGCCAACGTGCGCAAGCACGCGCCCGGTGCCGACGTGCGGGTCCTGGTGCGGTACGCGCCGGGCAACGTGCGGATCGTGGTGCGCAACACCGGCGGCTCGCCGGACGCCTGGGTCGCCGCCGCCGGCCCCGGGATGAGCCTGCCCGACCTGCGCACGCGGGTGGAGCTGGCAGGCGGCACGCTGGTGTGCCGCCCGCTGCGGGACGGCGGCTTCCGGGTCGAGGCCACCTTTCCCACGTCGTGAGGGCGCGACCGTGGTGTGACGGCGGGGTCATCCCAGGGAAGTAGCGAAAGCATCCCGGGGAAGGATGCCCGGCGGCCTTCCGCGGGCGAGTGTTGATGTCATGACGCGATTCGCCCGGACGGCCGCCGCGCTCGCCGCGGCCGTCCTGCTCGCCTCCTGCGGCGTGCCGGCCCCACCGGCCCCTCCCGCTTCTTCGGGGGGACATTCCGGCCACGCTGCCGAGCCCGCGCCCACGGCGTCACCGCTGCGGCCGGGTGAGCGGTTCGTCGACCTCGCCATGGCGGAGCCGTACACGCCGGGGCCGCCCAACGGCGGCACGGACGACTACCGCTGCTTCCTCGTCGACCCGGGGCTGACCGGCCGGGTGTCGCTGACCGGAGCCCGGTTCGAGCCCCAGAACACCGCCATCGTGCACCACGCGATCTTCTTCAGGCTCGCGCCCGAGCAGGCCGGCCGGGCGCGCGAGCTGGACGAGAGCACCCCCGGCCAGGGCTGGTCCTGCTTCGGCGACGCGGGCATCGGCGACGCCGGCTGGGTGGCGCACTGGGCGCCCGGCACCAGGGAGGCGCTCCTCGACCCGAAGTACGGCTACGACCTGCCGCCGGGCAGCCGCCTGATCATGCAGGTGCACTACAACCTGCTGGGCGTGAAGGGCGAGCCGGGCACCGACCGCTCGGGCATCCGCCTGCGCGTCACGGACCGGCGGCTGGAGCCGCTGGAGACCGGCCTGTTCTACGCGCCCGTCGAGCTGCCCTGCACGCCGAGCGAGTCGGGGCCGCTGTGCGACAGGGACGCCGCCGTGCGGGACGTCGGCGAGCGGTTCGGGCGCGACAGCCTGACGCAGGTGCGGCTGCTGGAGCAGTACTGCGGCCCGGCCGAGCCGGGCCCGACCCAGCGCTGCGACGTGCCCGTCGAGGCCCCGTTCACGGTGCACGCGCTGGCGGGGCACATGCACCTGCTGGGACGGGCCATCAAGGTCGAGCTCAACCCGGGCACCGCGAAGGCCCGCACGCTGCTCGACGTGCCCGAGTACAACTTCGACGACCAGTCGCTGCGGCTGCTGCCCGCGCCGGTCAAGGTCGGCAGGGGCGACGTCGTACGGGTCACCTGCACGCACGACGCCGGCCTGCGCGCCCTGCTGCCGCAACTGCGCGACACCCCGCCCCGGTACGTCGTCTGGGGCGACGGCACCAGCGACGAGATGTGCCTGGGCATCGCCATCACGTCGGCCGCCTGAGGCGGATCAGCGACCGTAGATGACCGACAGGAAACGCACCAGCACCGCCTCCCTCGCGGGGGCGGGCAGCGCGTCGAGGACGGCGTTGACCATCGCCATCTCCGGCTGCCCCGCCCCCGGCCGCAGGTCCACCCCGACCGACGCGCTCAGCTCCGCGAACGTCGCGTCGTCGATCGCCTCCAGGTCCAGCCCCGCCACCAGCTCGACCAGCCCGTCGGGCAGCACGACGGGCCCGCGCTCACGTGCCGCCGCGGCCGACTCCGCGATCACCTTCAGCATGGCCTCGACCCCGGCCAGCGTGACCCCGGTGACCGTGATGTGCAGGTTGGCCGGGATGCCCGCGTAGGAGAGCTGCGGCTGCAGGAACCAGCCCCGCGCCCGTGCCTCGTCGGCCAGCACGAACACGTCCACGTCGTCCCCGGCGAAGGCCACCAGCGACGACTCGGGCTCCCCGAGCACCCGCAGCCCCGGAATCTCGGCCAGGCCGGCGCGCAGCCTGAGCGTCGCCTCCAGCGTGGCCCGGCCCAGCTCGGCGTAGCCGGAGCGGCCCAGCGCCTGGAGGGTGGCCCAGGCGCCGCCGAGCGGGCCCGCCGACCGGGAGCTCTGCACGGTCGCGTTGATGATCGTGTAGCCGGGCCAGGCCGCCGAGGCGAAGTACGCCTTGCGCCGCGCCGCCGGGTCGGCGAACAGCAGCACCGAGGCGCCCTTGGGCGCGTAGCCGAACTTGTGCAGGTCGCAGGAGATCGACGTCACTCCCGGCACCGACAGGTCGAACGGCGGCACCGCCGCGCCCGCCTCCCGCAGCCAGGGCAGCAGCCAGCCGCCCACGCACGCGTCCACGTGGCACGGCACGCCCGCCGCGGCGGCCACGGCCGCCACCTCCTCGACGGGGTCGATGACACCTTGCGGGTAGGACGGCGCGGAGACCACGACCAGGATCGTGTCGTCGTCGATCGCCTCCTCGACGTCGCGGGCCCGCACCTTGTACGTCCCCAGGTCCACCGGCACGGGCCTGGCCTCGACGCCCAGGTAGTGGGCCGCCTTGTGGAAGGCGGGGTGCGCGGTGACCGGCAGCACCACGTTCGGCCGGGAGCGGGGCGCCTCTCCCGCTCCGGACGGACGCCTGGCCAGGTCGCGGGCGGCCTTGACCGCCAGCATGATCGACTCGGTGCCGCCGCTGGTGAAGATGCCGTGGCCGCCGCCGAGCAAGTCCGCCACCGCGCCGACGACCTGCCGCTCCATCTCCACCACGCTGGGGAACGCGGTCGGGTCCAGGCAGTTGACCTCCAGCATCTCCAGGTACGCCCGGGTCGCGGCGTCGTTCACCTCGGCCCGGCCGGTGTCGTAGACGTAGGCGGTGACCTGGCCGCCGCGTACCGGCAGGTCGTGCTGCTTGAGCCGGGTCACCTCGGCCAGCAGGTCCGCTACGGGCCTCCCCGTCGGCGGCAGGTTCACAGGGTCTCCTTCGTCGTCGTGAGCCGCCCGTACCAGACCACGAACGGCAGGCTGATCAGCATGAGCAGGGCGGGCAGCGCGGTGAACCCGAGCAGCAGCCCGGCCAGCGCCCCCGCCGGCTGCGCGACCGGCGACTCGACCGGCGCGGAGACGAACCCCGACACGGTCAGCACCAGCGCGAACAACCCCGGTCCGAGCGCCAGCCCCGCGGTCTCGCCGGCCGTCCACAGCCCTGTGAACGCGCCGGCCTGGGCGTGCCCGGTGCGGGCGGCGTCGGCGTGCACGGTGTCGGGCAGCAGCGACAGCGGCAGCAGTTGCAGCGCCGCGTAGCAGACCCCGGCCAGCGCGGTCAGCGCCAGCGTCGCCGCGGTCCCGCCCGCCGCGACGGCCGGGACCAGCGCGAGCGTGACGCCGCAGAAGCCGGCGGACGCGGCCAGGTAGCAGCGCACCGGCCCGTGGACGCGGGCCAGCCAGGCCCATCCGGGCACGGCGAGCATGCTCGGCCCGACCAGGCAGACGAACATCACCGAGGTCAGGCCGTAGTCGCCCAGCCGGTACGCCGCCACGTACGGCGCCCCGGCCAGCATCACGGCCACGGCCAGCGCCTGCGTCACGAACGCCGCCAGCAGCACGAAGAACGGCACGTTCCCCCTGGCCAGGCGGAAGGCCGCCACCGGGCCGAGCGGGCGGGGCCCCGGCGTGGACGGCACCCAGCGGGTGGCCAGCGTGGCCCAGGCCAGCGCCGCCGCCATGACGGCGCCGACCGTCACGCCCATCACGGCGTACCCGGCCCGGCCGCCGCCGGCCAGGTCCACCACGGCGGGGGCCAGCCCGCCCGCCACCAGGATGCCGGCCGTCATGCACACCACCCGCCAGGACATGATCCTGGTCCGCTCGCCCTGGCCGGGCGACATCTCGGCGGGCAGGGCCACGTACGGGACCTGGAAGCAGGCGAACGCGCTGGCCGCCAGCAGGAACGCCGCCCCCGCCCAGAGCGCGCCCGGCACGTCTCCGGGCACCGCGAACATCAGCGCGAACGTCACCGGCAGCGCGGCCGAGCCGATCGCCAGCAGCCGCGTCCTGCGGCCCGTCCGCACGGCCTCGCGGTCGCTGGCGGCGCCGACGAGCGGGTTCAGCAGCACGTCCCAGATCTTGGGCGCCACCAGCACGAAGCCCGCCACGGCGGCGGGCACGCCCAGCACGTCGGTCAGGTAGTACAGGAGCAGCAGGCCGGGCACGGCCGAGAACACGCCGGTGCCGACGGAGCCGATCCCGTAGCCCAGCAGCCTCTCCCTGCCGAGGCGGATCGCGGTCACCGGGGGTCGCCGGGCAGGCCGAGCGTGCGGTGCAGGCTCTGGTGCAGGTGGGCGCGGAAGCGGCGCAGCGCGGCGCGGTCGCCGGCGGCCCTGCGGCGGCCCCGCTCGTCGAGCACGCCGCCCTTGGCGAAGCCGTGCACGGTCCAGATGACGCTCCACACGGTGTAGTCGAGATCCGTCTCGGCGGCGATCAGCCCGGCCTCGACCGCGGGGCGCAGCGCGGCGGAGACCGCGGTGAGCAGCGGCTGCACGTACTGGCGCTCCAGCTCGGTGATGTCGCTCGCGTCCGAGAGCCAGCGGTGCATCCACAGGGCGGGCACCTCGGGGTTGTCCACGCAGAAGTCGAGGTAGTCGTCGGCCAGCCGGTGGACGGCGGCCACGGGGTCGTCGCCGGGCAGCCTGGCCAGCGCCTGGTCCAGCGCCGCCTTCTCCGCCCGGTGCGCGGCCTCCATGACGGCGAGGTAGAGATCCCGCTTGCCGCCCACGTGGTAGTTGACGGTCGCGATGTTCAGCCCGGCGGCGTCGGCGATCTGACGGGTGGAGGTGCCGTCGTAGCCGAGCGCCGCGAAGAGTTGCGTGGCGACCTTGAGTATCGCGTCGGCCTGGCCGGAGGTCATGCGACCGAAGGTAGTTCGGTCACCCCTTCCCGGTCAATCGCTTGATGGAGAGCGAGGGCTAGTACGGCTCGCCGTCCAGCAGCGACTCCAGCTCGGCGCGGGCCGCGACCGGGTCGTAGCCGGGCAGGGCCTCACGCATGAGGTCGTGCGTCCGCCGCTCGGCGTCGGCGCCCGCCGCGTGCACCGCCGCGAGCGTCTCGTCCGCCAGTTCCAGACTGCCCATCCGCGGGGCGCCGGGGCCGTACGTGACGTCGATGACCCGGCCGTTCGCGTCCACCCGCGCCCTGACAAGCCCCGACGGGCTCTCGCCCGCGCCGACGACCTGGTCCAGCTCCTCCCGGGCCGTCTCCAGCCAGGCCAGCATCCGCTCACCATGCCGGGCGGCCTCATCGAGATCCTCGTCCCTGATGTTGGCGGGATCGAGGTGCGCGCCGAACACGTGTCTCCTCCTGAAGAAGGTCGCTGCTAGAAAAGGTCCTGGGCCGCCTGCTCGACCCGCGCTCGCACGAACGTCTCGTCGAGCGGCTCGGGGAGGGCCGCGCCGCCGGCCGTCACCCTGTCCGCGATCTCCTGAGCGTGACGGGCTGCGTCCTCCTGAGCCGAGCGCAGGACCTCCGTCACCTTCCGGCCGAGCTCGGCCTCGCCGGAACGCAGCGCCCGCGGGTCGATGCGCAGCGCGGTCAGCCCGCCGTGCCCGTCGGCGCTCGCCTCGACCAGCCCGTCGTCGCTGCGGGCCCGGCCCTCCACCTGCAGCATGGCCGCCTGTGCCGCCCTCAGGTCGCGCATGATCCGGCGGCTCTGAGCGAGGTACTGGGCCAGGTAGTCGGCGTCGTCATCGGGCGCAGGTGACCGCATGTCGACCTCCGTGAACGTTGCAGGACGGAACGATGGCCCAGTGTGGCACAAACCCGCCTTGATCTTGACAATGAGATGTGCATCTCATGAACGGGGATAGTTGCGCGATCATCGTTAGATGTCGCTATGGTGACCGGCCATGACGGGATTTGAGATCGCGTCGGGTGCGGTGGGGCATGAAGCCGAGCACGTCAGCACCCACGGGGCGGACTACCAGGCCGCGCTGCAGCGGCTCTGGGAACGGGGAAACGGAGTCTCCTCCTGGGGCGATGACGGACTGTTCGGCGGGTTCGCCGCCGCCTACGCCGAGTGCACCCAGGTCTCGCTGATGGCGCTCCTGGGGGTCTCGGGAGAGATCACCGGCACCGCCGAAGGGCTGGCCGCCACGGCGAGGAACACGAACGTCGCCGAGTCGGCCATCGCCGAGGACGTGGGACGCGTCTCATGGGCCTGATGCTCCCGCCCGAGCTGAACGGATTCCTCGGGATGCTCGGCGTGCCGTGGCCGAACATCGACGAGGACGAGATCAAGAAGGACGCCGCCGCCTGGCGTACCGTGCAGGCCGGATCGCAGCCGGTCGGAGACGCCGCCGACGCGTCCTTCCGCAAGGCGCAGCAGTTCCACCGCGGCGAGTCCGCCACGGCGGCGGCGCAGCACTGGAACCGGGTCGGCGGCGACAGCGGCCACGTCGCGCAGGCCGCGGCAGCCGCCCGGGTGGCGCCGGTGGCACTCGACGGCACCGCCGCAGTGGTGAGCGCGGTGAAGGTGGCCGTGGGCACGCAGGCGGCGGCCGGGCTGACCGCGGTCGTGCAGGCGGTGGCCTTCGGCGGCGCGGTGGGCGTCACGGCGGCCACCGCGCGGATGCTCCTGACCCGGCAGGCCATGGGCAAGGTGATGCGCGAGGGCGCCGAAGGCACCGGGAGGGTGCTGGCTCCGGCGATGGCGCGCCGGGTGACCGACCCGATGCGCCGCATCCTGGACAATCTACGCCGCCCGGGAGGCCCCGGAGGCACTCCTGCGCTGGCGGGCGCCGGCGGGCGAGGCGTCCCGGTGCGCCCGGGTCCCGCGCGGCCGCAGAGCCTGGGCGATCGCATGGGCATGGCCCAGTTCGGCCGCAGGAACAACAGGGACTCCGGCAGAGGACGCGGCAGGGGCGGCAGAGGCAGCAGTGGAGGCAGCAGCGGCGGAAGCAGCGGGGGCGGCGGCGGCTGGTTCCGCAGGGACTCCACGGGAAAGGTGCACGGCGAGCTGCCCAACGGCACGAGGGGCATGTCGCAGCAACAGGGCGAGGCCGCCAGGGACGCGCTACGGGGAAGCATCAGGAAAAGGCGGCAGGAGCAGGACCGGCTCGGCCAGGAGGTCGGGCACGAGGAGAGAATCCGCAGAGAGAAGGAGGCTCTTCGCAAGGTCGAAGAAGAAGGCAAGCGGAAGGGATGGTGGTGACGGCCGATGCAGACCCAGACCGGTGACGACCTGATCCGGCGTCTCCTGACTCATCCGGGCGACGACGCCGTCGTGGGCCCGGCCTCCAACGACCTGCTCGACGAGTTCTGGGCCGGCTACCCCGTCACCAACCTCGTCACGCTGCTGCGCAGCGGAGACGACACGCTTGTACGGACCGGCGCCTGGCTGCTGTCCGAGCTGGGGGAGCTCGGGGGCGCGCTGATCGGCGAGATCCCCGCGCTGCTGTCGCACCCGCTGCGTCAGGTGCGCTTCTTCGCGATCGACGTCGTGCTGGTCAACGGCCGGACGTGGAACGGCCCGCTCCTCGCCCAGGTCATGAACCTGAGCCTGGACCCCGAGAGCTCCGTCCGCTGGAAGGTACTCGGCTTCCTGTTCGAGGCCTCGACCGACCAGCTCAGGGCGGGTGCGGTGAGCCTGGAGCCGGGCCGCGTCAAGGAGCCGGCCGAGTGGCTGGTCCGGCACGACGACGAGCAGCCCGATCCGCGTGAGGTCGTGGCCCGGCTCGAAGGGCCCGACCTCGTGGCCAGGCTGTTCGCCGCCGCGGTGGCCGCCCGCTGGTCCGAGGAGGATCCGAACCTGCTCATGCACGCCGCCGCCGCGGAGGACGAGGAGATCCGCTCGTTCGCCCGGGGCCTGCTGGAGGACGAGAACGAGGACGAGGACGAGGACGAGGACTGACTCAGTCGGGAGCCCAGTACTTCTCCATGAGCTTGTCCAGGTCCCTGACCACCGGCTGCCAGGTCGGGGGCAGGTCGTACACGCCGGCCCGCCGCTTGTCGTGGGCCAGCGTGAACCTGATGAAGTCCGCCCCCTGCGGGGCTCGTTGCGAGCGGCCGATCTTCAGATGCCGCAGGTGGCCGCGCAGCCTGCGCTCCTCCTTGGCGGTCAGGCACTTGTCGACGGTCGGCCCCGTGCGGCGGCTGAGCCGCGCGCACCCGTTGCCGAAGACGATCACGCGGTCGTTCAGTCCCGCGAAGCCGCCCTGCTTGCGCAGCTCCACCAGCACCCGCTTCGGGGCGACCTCGGCCTGAGCCGGAGCCATGGACGTGCTCAGCACCGCCAGGAGCACGGGCAGCAGCACGATTCGCCAGATCCTCATGTCCCTTGGACGTATCCGGGCCCCGATCGGCTCACCTGAGCGCGTCCACCGGCTCCATCCTGGCCGCGCGCAGCGCGGGGTAGAGCCCGGCCAGCAGCCCGACCAGGGCTCCCGCGACCGGCGCGGCGATCGCCAGCCGCACGTCCAGCAGCGGCGTCCACTGCTTGACGGCCGAGACCGCGACCACCGCGACCACGCCCAGGCTCGCCCCGATCACGCCGCCGGTCAGCCCGATCAGCGTGGACTCCAGCAGGAACTGCGCGGCGATGTGCCGCCTGGCCGCGCCGAGCGAGCGGCGCAGGCCGATCTCCGGGACCCGCTCCATCACGGTCACGAGCGTGACGTTGGCGATGCCGACGGCGCCGACGACCAGCGAGACCAGGCCGAGGATCAGGAACAGCGCGTCGACGTCGTCCTGCGCGCCGTCGCGCGCCCTGGCGGGGCCGGGCGGGGAGACCACCTGCAGCAGGTCGCCGTTGCCCGGGCTGAGAGCCGCCGGAGCCTGGCCGGCGATCAGGCCGGCGGCGCCCAGGCTGGTGTTGACCAGCACCCTCGTGACGTCGCGCAGCCCGAACTGCCGGCCCACGGTGGGCGGCACGACCACGGCGGTGCTCAGGCTCTTCTCGCGGCGCAGGCCGCCGAGAACGCCGATCACCGTGTACGCGTGCTTGCCGATGAAGATCGCCGGCGCCCGGTCGAGCCGGGTCACGCCGAGCATCCTGGCCGCCTCGTCGCCGATCACCGCCACCCGGTCGCCGCGCCTGATGTGCCCGGTGTCGTAGAAGCGGCCCTGCGTCATCCGGCCCCGGGCGGCCTCGGGCAGGCCGGTCGTGGCGGCCAGCACGGTCAGAACCTGCGTGGTCACCCGGGTCGGGTCCACCAGGTCGGTGGAGCGTACGGACAGGTTGACGCCCTCGTCCGCGTCGGCCACGGCGGCGGCCGACTCGACGCCGCGCAGCCTGGTCACCCGCTCGACCGCGTCCCAGCCCACCAGCGGCGTGCCGGTCGTGGACCTGGGCACCTCCACGGTGATGGCCGTGGCGACCAGCTCGTCGAAGCGGCCGACGATCTGGTTCCCGGCGGTGGCGGCCACGCCGAGCGTGACGACCAGCGTGGTGATGCCGAGCACGGTGCCGAGCGTGGTCAGCGCCGAGCGGACCGGCCTGGCGAGCACACCGGCGACGGCCTCGCCGATCAGGTCGCGTACGTGCATCACTCCTCCACCAGCGCGCCGTCGGTGATCCGCACCCGGCGCCCGGCCCGCTCGCTGACCTCCTGCTCGTGCGTGATGACCACGATCGTCAGCCCCTGCTCCCGCAGCTCGGCGAACAGGTCGAGCACCGCGTCGGTGTTGTGGCTGTCGAGGTTGCCCGTGGGCTCGTCGCACAGCAGCAGCGACGGGGCCCCCAACAGGGCCCTGGCGATGGCCGCGCGCTGGCGTTCGCCCCCGGACAGCCGGCCGGGCGTGAACCCGGCCCTGTGCCCGAGACCGACCCGCTCCAGCGCCGCCAGGGCCCGCTCCCGCCTGCCCCTGCGCCTGCGCGCGCCGTACAGCTCGGCGAGCATGACGTTCTCCACCACGCTGCGGTGGGGGAGCAGGTGGAAGGACTGGAAGACGAAGCCGATCCGGTCGCCGCGCAACCGGGTCCTGGCTCCGTCCCGCAGCGTAGTGGTCTCCACGCCGTCCAGGAGGTAACTACCGGAAGTAGGGCGATCCAGGAGCCCCAGGACGTTCAGCAACGTGGACTTGCCGGAGCCCGACGGGCCGACGATCGCCAGGTGGTCGCCGCGGTCCACGCGGAGCGAGACCTCGCGCAGCGCGCGAACGGGCGGCTGCGCGGGGAAGTCCTTGCCGACGCCCGTCAGCTCGATCACCGGTCGCTCAGGCACCGCTGACCACCACCCGGTCGCCCTCCTTGAGAGCGCCGCTGACCTCGACGTTCCCGTCCGCGGTCAGGCCCGTGCGGACCTCCACGTCCCTGGTCCTGTCCGTGGCGTACTCGACCCGCACCCGCGCCTTCCCGTCCGCCGAGGTGATCACCGCGGCCACCGGCACCACCAGCACCGGCTCGTCCGTGGCCCCCACGGTCACCCGCGTGGTCACCACGGCGCCCGCCCGCAGGCCCCTGCTCGCCGACGGCGTGAGCAGGACGGGGATCGAGCCCTCCGGAGCCTCCTCCCCGCCGGGCAGCCGGGCCCGCTCGCCGATCGCGGTGAGCCTGGCCGGGTACGTCCTGCCCGTGTCCACCTCGACGGCCGCCTCCATGCCGGGGCGCAGCAGCTCCGACTCTGCCGCCTCGACGGACCCGGTCACCGCGAACGTCGAGCTGGTCACGGTGGCCACCTCCGCCTCGACGCGCTGCCCCGCCTTCACCGACACCTTCTGCACCCGGGCGGGCAGCTTCGGCAGGAACACCATCTCGCCGGGCGGGATCGACACGCCGTACGTACGGGCGTACTCGGCCAGCAGCCCCTTGGCCGCCGCGACGTCCTCGCCCGCGTTGGCCACCTTGAGCCGGGCCGGCGAGAGCTGCCTGGCCTGGCGCAGTGCCTGCTCGGCGGTGACCACCGCGTCCTTCGCGGTCCGCACGGCCTTGCGCAGCTCCTCCAGCCTGGCGTTCCCGGCCTCCCGCGCCTCCTCCCGCACCCGGTCGAGGGCGTCCTGGGCGGCGGCCAGGTCCGCCCTGGCGTTGGCCACCCTGAGCTCCAGCAGGCTCGTGTCGGTGGAGGCGGTGGGCCGGGGCGCGGGCGTCCCGGCCGGCGTGCCGGTCGCGGGGCCGGTCGGAGTGCCGGTGGGGGTGCCTTCCGGGGCGCCGGTCGGGGTGCCGGTCGGCTGGTTCCCGGCCGCCGCGAGCGCCTGCTCGGCCTCCAGCAGCCGTTCCTCGGCCGCTCTGAGCGCCGACTCCGCCGCCGCCAGCCTGCCCTCGTCCGCGGGGGTGAGCTCGCGGGACTCGGCCTCGGCCAGCGCGGCCCTGGCCGACTTCAGGTCCTTGCGGGCGTTGTCCAGCCTGACCTTCAGCGGGAGCACGTCACGGCCCCGGTCCAGCGCCTGCCGCTCGGTCGCGAGCGTCTCCTCGGCCGTCCGCACGGCCTTGCGCAGCGTGTCGTACGCCTGCCGGTCGGCCAGGGTCGGCTGCTGCGCCTCGTAGCCCCTTCCGGCGTACATCCTGGTCACCGCGGCGATCGTGGCCCGGTCGAACACGCCCGTGGCGGGCGCGCCGTGGCCGAGCCGGCGCAGGGCCCGCTGCAGTTGTCTCACGTCGTCCCCCTTCGTGCCGGGCGCGATCGTGCGGTGCATCGGCACGGAGCCGCGCAGCACGAAGACGGGGCGGCCGTTGACCTCCATCAGCACGGCGCCCTCCGCGATCCGGCCCTTGCGCGGCGCCCGGGTGGCCCGCTGCAGCTCGGCCGCGCCGCCGACCACGCCGGCCAGGCTGATCGGCAGCGGGGAGCCGTACTCCAGGGTGCCGCTGAGCACCACGGTGCTGACGAGCTTGCGGCGCTCGACGGCGGCGGTGACCAGCGAGGCCGGAGGCGCGGCGCGGCGGGCCGCCTCGTCGGCGGGGGAGCGCAGCCGGGAGCCGACCACCCAGCCGGCGCCCGCGACGACCACGACACCGGTGAGCACACCGGCAAGGATCCGCCTCATGGCCGCGTCAGAGCGCGTACTGGTCGTTGACCTGCTGCTGGAGCGCGGTCTCCCTGGGCACGTAGGCCGCGTAGAAGTCCTTGCCGCACTCCAGGTCGTCGAGCGCCGCCTTGATCTCCTTGTCCAGGTACGTCCTGGCCTCCTGGGGCGAGAGCGTCGGCATGACGACGGTCTTGGTCTCCTTCGTCATCCCCGGCGGCAGGCTCTTCGGTTCGAACTGCTCGCGGCCCAGCTCGTCCTGCTGCTGCAGGAACTGGTTCTTGCCCCGGCTCTCGACGGCCGTGGGCCTGGTGTCGGTGATCGGGTAACCCTTGCCCTTGAGGCAGGTGGCCATGGTGCCGGCCAGCTCCACCAGCCGGGCGTCGCCGTCGAGCTCCTTGGTCTTGACCCGCTTGTGGGCCAGCGTGACCTCGTTGTAGTAGTCCATGTTGGACGTCAGGGTCAGGCCGAGCACCTGCTGGGCGGCCTGCCTCACGCAGGCGTCCTTGGCCTTGTGGTAGGCCTTGAGCTGGGCGATGGAGAGCGCACCCTGGACCTTCATGTTGGGGTCCTTCGCCGAGTCGGTGACCGGGTTGCCCGCCTCGTCGGGGTAGACGTGCATGGAGAAGACCCCGAAGCCGTACTTCTCGCGATATTGCCGCATCGCTTGGTAGTCGCCGGTGTCGCGCTTGCGCTCCGCCTCGTCCTTCGGGCCCGTCTCGTGCACGAACGGCACGTACTTGAAGCCCTTCTGCTTCATGCAGTCGGCCTTGGCCGCTTCGAACTGGTGCTTCTTGTCCTTGACGGCGGCCTTCGCCGCGGGCGAAGGGACCGGTGCGTTCTCCGCGGCGCCCCCGCAGCCGCAGAGGACGGCCGCCGAGAGCGACAGGGCGATGGCCATGCGGGATCTCGTGAGCATGGCAGCAGACCATACTCCGTTCTACAGAGTATGGTCAATCCAGGCAGTGCCGCTGCTGGCGGAAGGGCGCGAACGCGGCCGCCGTGGTCAGCAGCACGAGGACGCCCAGGTAGGCGAGGTGCTGCCGGGTGAGCTCATCGGCGTGCAGGACCAGATCGCCCGAGACGGTCAGCAGGTAGATGCTCGACGCCAGCGCCCACCGCACGTCGCGCGCCAGGTAACCGGCCAGCACCCCCAGCCCGATGGCCGCCGCCTCCACCGCCATCCTGCTCAGGCTGATCGGGTACGCCGTGTCGTCCGGCATCCAGCCGGGCCCCGCCCATGCGGCCAGCCCGGCCGCCGCCCACCACCACCATGACCTGGCCCGCACCGGCCGCCGTGGCGACGTGAGCACCACCAGGCCGATGAGCGTGATCGCGTAACCGGCCGCCACCAGGACCGGATCGCTCTGCTCGAACAGGGCCCGGTCGGCCAGCACGTTCGGGGCGACCGGCAGCACGGTCACGTCGAACGGTTGCAGCGCCGCCGCCAGCCCGACCGCCTTCACGCCGGTGGCGAGCGTGAGCGCGAAAGCCGTACGCAGCCGTCCGCGCAGGATCGCCAGCAGCGCGAGCGCCGACAGCGCCGTCCACAGCGGCAGCGCCTGCGCGTACGGCAGCAGCGCGGCCAGATTCACCGCCGCCACGGCCGTGACGCCCAGGTGCAGGCCGTCCACCCAGGTGCTGCCGGCCGCCTGGTGGACGATGCGGCTGCGCAGGCCGCCCGCCAGCAGCCCCCACGCCTCCCTGGGCACGGGGACCCTCCGGCCGGGGGCGGCCCCCTCCAGCAGCACGTCGAGCAGCTCGTCGCCGTGCGCCCGCCGGTACGAGCGCGGATAGGCCAGCAGTAACCTGCGATATCGCCGTTCGAGAGGGCCGCAGGGCGCCGTCATGCGCCGGACGGGCGCAGGACCAGGGCGGCCGCCTCCTGCATCCGCCTGGCCTCGGCCTCCACGAGCGCCTGGCCGTCGGGGGTGATCCTGAAGTAGCGCCGGTTGCGGCCGTTGACCGTCTCCTCGCGGTCCACGGTGATCACGCCCCGCTCGTTCAGGCGCTCCAGGATGCCGTAGAGCGTGCCCACGGACGGCTGGACCCGCCCCCGCGAGAGCTCCCTGATCGCCTTGCTGATCGCGTGTCCGTGCAGCGGGCCCGCGCGCAGTGCGGTGAGCACGAAGTACATCGGCTCGCTGACTTCAGAGGTTCCCCTGGGCATGGGGATGACAGTATTCCGTTCAACGAAGTGTCCGCAACGCCCAGGGGATTCTCGCCTCTACTTGCAGCGCACTCCGTCGAGGTGGAACACCTCGGGCGCCGGGTTGGGGCCGGAGGCGTTCGTGCCGTTGAACCCGAACGTCACCTTCTGCCCCGGCTTGATCTTGCCGTTCCAGCGCAGATCCGTGGCCGTCACCACCGAGCCCGACTGCGACAAGGCCGCGCCCCAGGCGTGCCCGGCGCGCTGCCCGCTCAGGAACGACCAGCGCAGGCTCCAGCCGTCCACCGGCTTCTTGCCGACGTTCTCGATCACGACCTGCGCGGTGAACCCGCCCGGCCACGAGCCGTGCGCCGAGTAGCGGACCCGGCAGTCCGCGCGCCCGCCCCTGTCGGCCAGGAACGCCGAGACCCAGGCCAGCGGGGAGTTCCAGTTGATGGTCAGCTCGTTCGTGGCCCACGACTCGATGTGGTCGATGTAGCAGAACTGCGGCTTGCAGCCCGTGAGCAGCCGCTGCGCGAGCGGGTCCTGGATGGCGGAGTTCGGGCCGCCGGACAGCGTGCCGACCGGCGGGTTGGGCAGGGCCGGGTCGAGCTGGCGGGCGTACCAGCGGCTGTGCTGGTTCTTCGAGGCCACCTCGCCGTAGCCGGTGACGTACGACTGGTTGAGGGCGTTGCGGCCGAGGATGTAGTCCATGCCCTCACGCACGGCCGCGCGGTACTTCTCCTGGCCGGTCAGGTCGTAGGCGGTGGCCATGACGACCATGTTGTTCAGTACCAGGTTGTTGGAGCCCCAGTCGAAGTCCGGCGGGTTGTACGGCAGGCCGTACGGGTGCGCGGTCTGGATCGCCAGGTACTTCTCGGCCCCCTCGACCACCGACTGCCGCACGCGGGCCCGGTCGGGCAGCGCGTTCGGCACGGTCGCCAGCTCCAGGCGGCCGAGCTGGGCGGTGTTGCCCCAGTCGAAGCCGCGCTCGCGCCAGATGTCGCCGGTGTGGTGCGGCGAGGCCAGCACGAAGTCCCTGAACTCCTTCTCGCCCGTCGTGATGAACAGCTCGGCCGCCGCCCAGTAGAACTCGTCACTGACATCGCCGTCGCTGTAGGCGCCGCCGCCGATGCCGTCGTTCGGGTCGGCGTACTTCTCCGGGTTCGCCCTGGCCGCCGCCCACGCCTTGCGGGCCGCCGCGAGGTTCCTGGCGGCGAACGCGGAGTCGTAGGGGGCGTACAGGCGGGCCGCCTGCGCGGCCGTCGCCGCCAGGTTCAGCGTGGCGGCCGTGGACGGCGGGTGCAGCTCGCGCGGCTGCGGGTCCAGGTGCGGCAGCAGGGGCAGGCCGGTCCAGGCCCGGTCATGGATCTTGTGGTGCGCCATGCCCGCGAACGGCTCGCCGTCCGGCACCTGCATGCTCAGCAGGAACTCCTGCTCCCAGCGGGCCTCGTCCAGGATGTCCGGCCGGCCGTTGCCGCTCTCGGGGATGTCGAGCTGGCCGTCCTCGAAGGCGGCCTTGTCACGCTCGTAGGCGGCCATGAGCTGGTGGACGGAGATGCCGCCGTTGACGACGTACTTGCCGTGGTCGCCGGCGTCGTACCAGCCGCCCTTGACGTTCAGGGTGTAGTCGCAGACGCCCGGCTGGCAGGGCACCTCCACGTCGCCCTGGTTCGGCGCGACGCCGACGTGGCCCGCGGGGCGGCCGTAGCCCGGCCTGAGGTCGTCGCGGATCTCGATGCCGCTGCGCTGGGTGTAGTAGAACTTCAGCGCGTCCGCCGGGAGCCGGTCGTAGAGGCCGGCCGCGATGTCGAACGGCCTGCTCGTCTCACCGTCGGCCGTCAGCGTGTAGCCCTCGCCCGCCTTGCGGTAGGAGCCGAAGTCGAGCGTGTGGACGTTCTGTCCCGAGCTGCCGTCCACACCCCTGGGGACGGTCTCGCCACTGGCGACCGTCTGCTTGTCGGCGTCCTTCAGCTCCCACTCCAGCGGCTCGGTCGCCTCGGTGACCAGCGTGGCCTTCTTGGGGCCCGCGGGCAGGTAGCCGACCATGTTCACCCGGACGCGGGGGCCGGTGTCCGGCTCGTACTCCTCCGGCTCGGCGCCGCCCCTGAGCGACACGTCGTCCATGCAGAACCTCCAAGGCTCGGCGCTGCCGCCCAACTGGAAGACGACCTGTGCGTTCGGCAGCGACACCGGGGCGGTGAACGTGAAGGAGTAGCTGTTGCCCGAGACGCTCATCTCCGGCGCGGCCGACAGGTACTGGGTCCAGGGGTCCACGGGGAGCTGGATCAGCGCCCTGCCGACCTTGGCCGGGGTCGCGGAGGCGAAGAAGCGGTAGGCGTACGTGTCGCCCTCCACCAGCGGGAGGTCGTTCTGGCCGATGATGACGTCCCACGGGTTGGCGGTGCCGCCGGGGATGTCGGCGCAGGCCCGGCCGTCCTGCACGGTGAGGGTCGTGTTGCCGGTGCTCCACCAGGGGGCGGTGCCGGTGTCGAAGGTGCCGTTCACGATCTGCTCGGGCCCCTCGTCCTCGGCCTGCGCGGCCGTGGCGGGGGACAGGGCGACCATGGTGAAAAGGGCCAGTAAGGCGGCCCGGAATCGGGTCATGGAGGTCCTTGGGACGGGGGGATTGGGAGCGCTCCCAAAACAGCGCGGAATCCGATCCTCCTTGCCCGCCGCCGCTCCGTCAACGGCTGCGCACAGGGGGCCGCCGAGAATCGTGAAACTTTCATCCGGCGGCGGCGCACGGGCCGCGCAGGTGCCGGATGACCGCTTCGGACCTGACCTGGTCGTACGGCGCGGACAGGCGGGTCGCGGTGGCCAGCGCCTGCTCCGCCGCCTTACGGGCCGCGCCGTCCCTGCCTGCCGCGGCCAGGACGAGGGCGCGGGCCCAGCCGAGCCTGGCCGCGGCCCCCGGGTTCCTGGTGACGTACCTCGCCAGGTGGGCGTGAAGGAGGCGGGCGGTCGCGCGGTCCGGCCAGGGGGCGAGGGACCAGAGCAGCTCGGCGAGACCGGACCAGCACTCCAGCAGGCCGCGGTGGGCGGGCGACAGGCGTCCGGCCAGGGCGAGCACCTCGGTGAGCGCCTGCCGCGTGCCGTCGTCCGCCGTGCCGCGTTCCAGGGCTCGGAGCCGGGCGGCGGCGGTGAGCAGGCGCATGTCCTGGATGGTGCGCATGGCGGGGCCGTCCCGGAGGCCGAGCGGCTTCTCCTGGGCGCGGCGGCGCTCGGTCGAGGCGCGGGCCGCGGCCAGGACCGGCCCGATGCGTTCCGGGCCTGCCGCGTCCAGCCGCAGCATGGCTTCCACCTGGCCGAGCAGGCACCAGTGGCGGGCGATGTCGTTGCCTCCCAGTCGCCCGGCCGCCTGCTCCGCCGTGGCGGCGAACAACCCCGCCGCCGTCTCGAACCGGCCCTGCCAGAGTGCCGTCTCGGCGAGCAGGCCCGAGCAGTTCTCCGCCACGCGCGGGGCGAGCGTCCTGGCGCGGCACTCGGCGAACGACCGTCCGGCCGCCTCGAACGCGCCCGTGTGGAGCTGGTCGAGGCCGCGGGCCAGGCGGGCGCGGTGCGCGGCCTCCGCGGCCTGCTCGACGTCCGCGAGGGCGCGGTCGGCCAGCGTGCCGTAGCGGGCGGCCAGGCGGTGGCGGCCGGCGATGCGGGTGATCGTGGCGGCGTTCGCGTACGCCTCGGCCCGCAGCGCGGCGTCGTCCGTGCGGTCCGCGGCGTTGAGCTGGCGGAGCGAGGCGGCGAGCATCGTCGGCAGGTCGTGCTGGTGGAAGGCGAGCCGGGCCAGCATGGTGAGGGCCTGCGCCGCCTCCCGGCCCTCGGGTGAGGGGCGGGGCGGGAGTAATCGGTGCCCGAGCTGACGGCCGGCCGCCGCCAGGGTCGCGGTGGCGAGGCCGCGACGTGACTCGGGCAGCGGCTCGCCCAGCGTCTCCAGCGCGGCCCTGGCCAGGCGGGTGGCCTCGTGCTCCCTGGCGAGGTGGTGCTCGCTCGTCCCCGCCATCCACAGGTGGCGGGCCCGCAGCCGGGGCTCCTCCGCGGTACGGGCGAGGTGGCGGCGCAGGACGGCCGCCGACTCCTCGTACAGGCGCAGCCGCAGGCACAACGTCCAGTAGAGCTCCAGGAAACGGGGCCGTCCCGACGCCGCCCAGGCCGGTCTGATGTTGTCCAGCTCGGCGCCGAGCACGCGGGTGACCTCGGCGTCCGAGGCGTCCTCCAGGGCTGCGGCGTGCCGTTCGAGCAGGCGGCCGAAGTGGTCGGCGTGCCGCCTGCGGGCGGCCCGGCGTTCCTCGGGGGTCAGGTGCGTGGCGGCGTACTGCTGGATGAGGGGGTGGACGGCGTACCGGCCGGACGGGGTGAGCTGGATCATGCTGTGGTCCACCAGCCGGACCAGCACGCCGGGGCTGGTGCGGGCGACCTCCAGGGCGGCGTCCAGCGTGCAGCCGCCGCCGAACACCGACAGCGCCGCCAGCGCCTGGCGGCCCGCCTCGTCCAGCAGGCGCCAGGAGGTCTCGAAGACGGTGCGCATGCAGGCGTGCCGCGAGCGCGCGGCGGGGCCGGGCACCGCCAGCAGGCCGAGGTCCGCGTTCAGGTGCCGGGCCAGCGCGGCGCACGGGACGGCGCGCAGCAGCCCGGCCGCCAGCTCGATGGCCAGGGGCAGACCGCCGGTGGCGGCGCAGATCCCGGCGACCAGGGAGGCCTCGCGGTCCGGGTCGAAGCCCGGGCACGCCGTTGCCGCCCTGGCCGCGAACAGCGCCTCGGCGGCCGGCGCGCCCAGCCCTTCGACGCTGATCGCCACCTGGCCGGGCAGGTCGGGGCGTCGCCTGCTCGTCGCCAGGATCCGCAGGGCCGGAGCGGCGCGGAGCAGCTCGCCGATGACCGGGTCGAAGGCGGGGAGGTGTTCGAGGTTGTCCAGGACGAGCAGGAGGGGGCGCGGGCGCGCGGACAGGGCCGACAGGAGGAGGCCGAGGGCCGGCCGCGGCGGTGAGAGGTCCACGTCCAGGCGGCGGGCCAGCGTCGTGACGGCCGCCTCGGGCCGCACCCCGGCGAACGACACGAACGCCGTCTCGCCGGGCGCCCCGGGGGCGGGTAAGGGGGAAGGCTCGGCGGCGGCGATGGCGAGGCGGGTCTTGCCGATGCCGCCCGGCCCCACCAGGGTGACCAGCCGTTCGCGGGCCAGCAGTGCGCGCAGCCGCCCGACGTCGGCCTCCCTGCCGATGAGGTCCGTGGCGGGGACGGGCACAGGGGCGCGGCGGGCGGGGGCGGGCACGGCGGCGCGGCGGGCGGGGGCGGGCACGGCGGCGCGGCGGGCGGGGGCGGCGCAGGGGGCGAGCCGCTGCCTGACCTCGCGGGTCTCGGGCGCGGGCTCGACGCCCAGCTCGGCGGTCAGCCGCCGCCGCAGCTCGTCGTAGCAGGCCAGCGCCCCGGCCCGGTTGCCCGCCCGGGCGAGCGCCGTCATGAGCAGCCGGTGCGCCTCCTCGTCGTACGGATCGAGCCCCGCCACGATGTGCGCCAGCCGCGCCACCTGCTCGGCCGGCTCGTCCCCCGCCCGCAGCAGCACCTCGCGCAGCAGCAGCCGCACTCCCCGGCGCTCGCACTCCAGCCACTCGGCGAACGCGGGAGCGTCGCAGAAGGAGACCCCGTGCATGAAGTCGCCGCGCCACAGCCGCAGCGCCTCGGCCACGGTGGGCGCCTGCGCGAGGTGGCGGCGGTCCACGAAGCACCCGTCGGCCGCGCGCAGGCGTACGTGCTCGCGGGTGACGTCCAGCCAGCCGCCGACCTCCTTGCGCAGCTCGGACAGCGCCAGGCGCAGGCTGCCCCTGGCGTTGGCGTCAGGCCGCTCGCCCCACAGCAGCGTGGCCAGCTCGGCGCGCGGCCGGGGCGCGGCCGTGGTGGCCAGGTAGCAGAGCAGGGCGCGGGCCTTGGCGGAGCGCACGCCCACGGGCGCGCCCCCGACGGAGAGCTCCGGTGAGCCGAGCAGCAGCACGGACAGCGACTCCCTCATAGCGCGAGAGGGTAAGCGCGGAACCGGCTCCCCGACTGTGTGAGAGGACACATCCAGCCTGTGCTCTGGGTGACTTCACCTGGGCTTTAACGCTTCGCTCACGGTGCTGCCCGCAAGCTGACGCCGCGTTCCGCGAAAGCCGCGGAACGGCGCACACCGAGGAGCACGACATGCGCACTCCCAGACTGATCACCGCGCTCGCCCTGGCCACGGGCCTGGCCGCCGCCGGGGCGCTGACAGCGGGCCCGGCCACCGCCATGGCCGCGAACTGCCGGGTGGAGCTGTACGACATCGACAACCTCAACGTGGCCGAGAGGGACGGCAAGGACGAGCTCCGCTTCCTGGTCGGCGGGAACCTGTTCCCCAACGGCTACGTCAACATGCGCAACGGCGACGACGCCGACCCGGCCGACTTCGGCAACCCGAGCACCGTCGTCAGCAGCGCGGGCAGTGTCTCGTTCAACCTGCGCGAGGTCACCCCGCCCGCCATCGGGAGCGGTGACAGCCTCGGCTCCATCTCGGTCTCGGGCAGCAGCGTGTGCGCCCCGCTCGCCACGAACGGCGTCGCCTACGTGGAGGACATCATCGACGGGACCCACGAGACCTTCTACTCCTACCTGGTCGAGCTCAGGGTGACCGGGCTGTAGCCGCTACGAGGGGAGGGCCCCGGCCGCGGGTGAGGGCCGGGGCCTTCACCGATGCGCGGGGATCTGGCAGGGTTCGAGCGTGGTTCTCACCCTGGCCGGGTGCCCGATGCACGAGCTGCTCGACCGCCAGACCGCCAAGCTGGCCAGGCGGCTCGTACGGGGCTTCGCCGAGCAGCTCCCCGTCTACCGGCGGCTGCCGAAGGAGGAGCTCGACGGCGACATCACGGCCATCACCGAGCACAACCTGCGCCTGATCTCCCGCGCCTTCCGCGAGCGCCGCCCGCCGGCCAGGGCCGACCTGGTGCCGCTGCGGGAGTCGGCGGCCCGCCGCGCCCAGGAGGGCGTGCCGCTCGAAGCGCTGCTCTCTGCCTACCACCTGGGGGCGCGCATGGTGTGCGAGCGGCTGTTCGCGGGCGCGCAGCCGGACGACCTGGCCGACGTGCTGGAGGCCGGCCGGATCGTCCTGCTCTACATGGAGGCCGCCACGGCCGCCGTCTGCTCGGCGTACCTGGAGGAGCGCGAGAGCCTGCTCAGCCAGGAGCAGCACGCCATGCACGCCACCGTCGCCGCGCTGCTCGGCGGCGACCGCGCGGCCCTGGCGGGCGTGCGGCTGCCGTCGCGTTACCTCGTGCTGGCCGTCGCGGCGGGGCGGCATCCCGACGAGGACGGGCCCGGCGCGCCGGTCGCCGGGCGGCGCAAGCTGCACCGGCTCAGGACGGCGCTCCAGCGGTACGCGGCCGAGCCGGTGCTGCCCGCCCTCGACACGGCCGGCGGGCTGGTGCTGGTGCCGCTCCAGGGGGAGGAGCCCGAGCTCGGTGAGCTGGCGGAGGCGGCGGGCAAGTCGGCGGGCGTGCCCGTGTGGCTGGCCGCCGAGTGCGCGCCGCCGCAGGGCGTCCCGGCGGCGGCGCGGCTGGTGGAGGAGGTGCTGGAGGTGGTGCGGGTCTTCGAGCAGCCGCCCGGCGGCTACCGGCTGGCCGACGTGCTGCTCGAATACCAGCTCACCCGGTCGAGCCAGGCCACGGCGCTGCTGGCGGGGCTGCTCGACCCGCTGCTCGACAACCCCGACCTGCTGCGGACGCTGACGGCGTACCTGGACACGGGCCTGGACCGGCGGCGCACCGCCGAGCTGCTGCACGTGCACCCGAACACCGTCGACTACCGCCTGCGCAGGGTCGTCGTCCTGACCGGGCTGGACCCGCTGGACCCCGCCCACCTCCAGCGGATCGGCGCGGCCCTGGCGGCCCGCCGGCTCACACCGCCCCGGTGACGGCCGCCGTCACGGCGGTCGCGAAGCCGCGCATCCCGGCCGCGTTCGGATGGAACGGCGCGGCCGGCGAGGCGGGCACGTACGGCTCGATCCACCGGGCGCCGGCCGAGGCGCACGGGTCGTGGCCCACGCTCGGCGTCTGCAGGTCGATGAAGCCCACCCCGGCCGCGGCGGCCTGCTCGGCCAGCATCTGGTTGAAGTACATCAGCGTGGCCCTGATGTAGTTCGCGTCCGCCCTGATGATCGGGACCCGCGGGTAGCAGCCGTCGGGCCGCGCGTACGTGCCGTACCCGACCACGAAGATCCTGGCCTGCGGGGCGCGGGCGCGGATGTCGGCGACCAGGGTGGTCAGGCGGGGGCGCAGCGCGTCGGTGTCGACCCGCCACTTGTCCTGGCCGCCCACGTTGTAGTCGTCGTTGCAGGCGTCGCCGATCGGCGGGGGCAGCAGGTTCAGGCAGTCCTCGATGAAGTCGGTCAGCCCGACGTCGTTGGCGCCGATCTGCACCGTGACCAGCGTGGTGTCCAGGGTGAGCGCGTCGAGCTGGGGCGCCACGTCGCCGAGCTCGGTGCCCTGCGGCTGGTACATGTCCTCGGTCTGGGCGCCCGAGCAGGTCACGTCGCGGAACCTGGCCGCGCCGATGGCCTGGGCCGTCAGCCGCGGGTAGTTGCGGTCGGAGCGCAGGCAGCCGAGGTGGATCTGGTTGGGCACCAGGGGGCCGGCTGCGGCCGAGTCGCCCAGGGCCACGTACACCTCGGCCTGCGCGGCGTGCGCGGGCGGGGCGAGGGTGAGGGCGAGCCAGACGGCGGTGAGGAGGAGGAGGGTGCGTCGGACCATGGTGGACTCCTTCCGGCAGGGGGTGGGGGGTGCGGAATCCGGTGGTCGGTCAGCGGCGGAAGGGGCCGGTCACCTCGTAGGTGATGCCTCCGGTGCCCGCGGTCTCGCCGCTGGTGCCGCGCTGAGAGGAGAAGTAGAGGCGGGTCCCGTCGGGCGAGAACGCGGGCCCGGTGATCTCCGACCGCGCCTGCCCGTCGAGGCGCATGATCGGGGCCACGACGCCGTCGGGCGTGATGATGTTGATCTCCATGTTGCCGCCGTCCTCGGCCACGTAGAGATCGCCTCGCAGCCCGGTGATGTTGTCCACGCCGTCGAGCGTGCCGGTGCCGTCGTAGACGGCGGTGACGGTCTGGCGGGCGGTGTCGTACGCCCACACCCTGCGGTCGCCCTTGGCGGTGAAGTAGCAGACGCCGGCGGCGTAGTGGCAGCCCTCGCCGCCGTTGAAGTGCCTGGCCTCCGGCACCTGGTGCCTGGTCTGGCGCTCCAGCACGGCGGGCGAGGGGTCGGGCACCTCGCGCCACACCGTGCCGTCGCCGCACAGCACCTCCAGCCGCCCGCTGGACAGGTCACCCCAGGTCGTGGGGGTGAAGCGGTAGAAGCAGCCGTCGCTCTCGTCCTCGGTCAGGTAGATCACCCGGCGGTCGGGGTCGCAGGCGGCCGCCTCGTGCTTGAAGCGGCCCATGGCGGGGCGGGGCTGGGCCGCGCGCACGCCGTACGGGTCGGTCTCGTAGACCCGGCCGCGGAAGATCTCCTCGCACGACAGCCAGGTGTTCCAGGGGGTGGCGCCGCCCGCGCAGTTGAGGTTCGTGCCGCTCAGGATCCGGTACGCGCGCTCGATCGACCCGTCCGCCCTGAACCTGATCGCCGAGGCGCCGCCGATCAGCGGCACCTCGGAGTTGGACACGTAGATCCAGCCGGCGCCGTCGGCGAAGCAGGCGCCGCCGTCGGGCGCCGGGTGCCAGAGCGTGCCGCCGACGCCGCGGCCAGTCCTGGCCACGACGCGGCCGGTGAAGCCCGCGGGTAACGCCATGCCGTTGGCGTCGGGCGCGCCGAGCGGCCCGTACGGGCTCGTCCCGGCCGACACCGACGCCACGGCCTCGTGCCACACCGCGCCCGAGAACGCCACCGACACGGGCACGGCTGTCAGGAAGGTACGGCGGCGCATGAGGGCTCTCCCGTGGTCGCGGTTGGATTCGCAGACACACGATGAGCCATGCTCGTCATTCTGTGAACTGGACAGGGGAGTAAATGTCGGCGGTCAAATCTGTGACGCCTCACAAATCGGCGCCCGGCCTCCACATCGGCCAGAACAGCGCGCCGTCCGGCAGCGCGAACGGTGCCCGCGCCTGGTAGCCGTGCCGCGCGTAGAGGTCGCGGTTGCGCGGATCGCTGGCCTCCAGGTACGCGGGCAGCCCGGCCAGCCGGGCGTGCTGGTAGTGCAGCAGGGCCGTGCCGAGCCCTTCGTTCTGCCGTTCGGGGTGGACCGCCAGGAACGCCAGGTGGTGGTGCGGCGCCGCCGGATGGTTCTGCTCGAACAGCTCGTCCAGCGTGCGGAACCGCTCCGCCCACGCTCCCGTGGCCTCGCTCAGCCTGCGGTCGTAGTCGTGCGGGGCGGGCAGCGGCGAGGTGTAGGGGAACCACACCGCCACCGCGGGGCCGTCGTCGATGAGGTGGATCTCGCCGTGCTCGACGGCGTGCTCGACGAAGATCCGGAAGTTGGCGGCGATGACGCGGTGCCGCTCCCTGCGGTCGGGCACCAGGTACGCCATGGGCCGCAGCCCGGCGAACGCGGTCGCGATCAGCTCGGCGACCTGCTGCGCGTCGTCGGCCGTGGCCAGGCGGACGGCGGGCCGTAACGCGAACGCCGCCCCGCTCTCGCGGTGGGTCACCGGCCAGGGCCCGAACGCCTCTGCCCGCCCGGTTCGGAACGTCTCTTCCATCGGCCCAGGTCTCCTCTCGTCGATCATGCGCCGTCGGGGACGGCGGACGCCTTGGAGCCCGTCCCCACCGCAGCGTAGACGTCGGGTCGCCCGGCCCGCAGCACGAACGCCCAGAGCACCCCGAGCACCGCGGCGGCCCCGTAGACGGCCGGCAGCACCCAGGCCAGGGCGTCGCCCTCCGGCACGCCCAGCAGCGCCCAGAAGTTGTCCAGCGCGAACCACACCATCACGGCCAGCGCGATCGCGGCGGGCACCGGCGCGATCACCCGCCGGCCGAGCGTCTCGCCGCTCGGCCGCCGGGCGAAGAAGACGATGACCGCGATGGACGTCACGAAGATGAGCAGCAGCACGCCGAGCCCGCCGAACGCGCCGCCGTAGAAGAAGAGCTGCACGAGCGGGTCGAGGCCGAGGACCGCGTACAGCAGGATCGTGGCCAGGCCGAGCACGCTCTGCGCGATCGAGCCCGCCTGGGGCGCCCCGGTGCGGGCCCGCGTCCGGCCGAAGACGGCGGGCAGCACCCGCTCGCGGCCGAGCGCGAAGAAGTAGCGGGCGGTGGTGTTGTGGAAGGAGATCATCGCGGCCAGGACGCTGGTGGCGAAGAGCACCCGGGCGATGGACACCACGACGGGGCCCAGATGCGCCTCGGCCAGCACGAAGATCGTGTCGGCCTGGTCCCGGCGCGCGGTGGCGACGATGTCGCCTGGCCCGACGGCGACCGTCATGGCCCACGACGACAGCGCGTACACCAGGGCGATGATCGTCACGGACGCGTACGTGGCGATCGGCACCGTACGCCGCGGCTCCCGGCTCTCCTCGGAGAACACCACGGACGACTCGAACCCGACGAACCCGAGCGTCGCCAGCACCAGCAGCGCCCCCACGCCCGGCACGAACAGCGCGGCGGGCGACAGCGTCTCGGCGGAGTAGCCGGCGGCGGCCGGATTCAGCAGGTCGGCCAGGTCGAACAGCAGGATCACCGCCACCTCGGCGGTCAGCAGCACGGCCAGCAGGCGGCCGTTGACGTCCACGCGCAGCACGCCGAGCGCCGCCACCAGCGCCCAGGCAGCCAGCGAGACGACCCACCAGGCGGGCGTGAGGCCCAGCCACGCTTCGAGCAGGGGCGCGCTCGCCACCCCGAAGGCGCCGTAGAGCGCCACCTGCAGCGTGTTGTACGCGATGAGCGCCACCCAGGCCGCCGCGATGCCCGCCGGGCGGCCGAGCCCGCGGGTGATGTAGGTGTAGAACGCGCCGGCGTTGGCCAGGTGCCGGGCCATCGCCACGTACCCGACCGCGAAGACCGCCAGCACGGCGCCCACGACCAGGAAGGCGATCGGCAGCCCGGTGATCCCGGTGACGGCGTAGCCGGTGGTGATCACGCCGGCGACGACGGTGAGCGGCGCGGCGGCCGACAGGACGAAGTAGACGACGGTGGGAGCGCCGAGCCGGTCGGCGGCGAGTGTTCCGGCCGGGGCGCGCCCGGCGTCGATCGAGGTGGTACGCGACATGCTTCCTTCCAGGGGGGTGCGGAGGGCCAGGTGCGCGAGCACGTACGCACGTCCGTATGGTGCGGCGAATCGTCGATCTCGGCCAGCACCCCTTCGGCCACGCGCCGGTTTTCGGACATCCGATTCACGGCGACTGCCTGGCGCGTCCCCGGCTCCCCACCCCGCTGACCAGCGGGCCGAGGACGAGCTCTGCTGACGTGTCCCTTACGCGGTTGGGAGATCCACTTGTTCCTCGCTGGGGTATCGGTGCCCGTGATTCCGATCAGGAGGCACTGTAGATGGCGGACTTTCCCATCGTTGTCGGTATAAATCGCACCCAGGATGGCTCCATCGCCGTGGCGGTGGGCGAGTCAGGCATGTACAGCCTGCAAAAGGAGCGCGTGAGCCGCCGCAAGCACCACTGGGGCCGCCTCGGCGACCTGCCCGACCGCTACCTGCCGGCCTTGGCGCTGCTGAAGGAGCCGGTGGACCTCGTCGTGGAGGGCTACTCGTCGGACACCGAGATCGAGCACGCGCCCGCGTACCAGGAGGAGGTGCGCGAGACGCTCGGGCTCAAGGACGGGGCGCAGATCGTGCTGGTCTCGCACCACCTGTCCCACCTCTACGGCGCGTTCTACCCCTCGCCGTTCGAGGAGGCGGCCGGGCTGGTGATCGACGCGCGGGGCAGCCACGTCCGGGACTTCACCGAGGAGGTCCCGCTGCCGCCCGGCACCGGCGGCGACCTGCTGGAGGTGGCCTCGTTCTACCGGTGCGGGCGCGGGCGCCTGGAGTGCCTGGCCAAGCAGCTCTGGGACGGCGACTGGGCCAGGCCCGCCGGGCTGGGGTGCTTCTACGCGCTGCTGACCAAGGCGATGTGGCCCGAGGGCGAGGGCAACGAGGACAAGGTCGTGGGCCTGGCCCCGTACGGCGACCCGGACGCGCTCGGCCTGCCCGACCTCGACGTGCGCGGCCACGAGGTGCACATCCCGCCCGCCTGGCTGGAGGCGTTCGGCCGCCCCGACGCCTTCGTCTACGAGCCGGGCGGCGAGGAGTTCCGCCGCGCCGCGAACCTGGCCGCCGCCGGCCAGCGCGCCTTCGAGCGGGCGCTGGGCCGCGTGGCCGCCTGGCTGCACGCCGAGACCGGCCTGGACGCGCTGGCCTTCGCCGGCGGCGCCGCGCTCAACCGCTCCGCCAACGGCCGGCTCATCCGCGAGTCGCCGTTCCGCGAGGTGTTCATCCCGCCCAGCCCGCACGCCGGCGGCACGGCCGTGGGCTGCGCCCTGTACGGCCTCATCGCCTGCCTCGGAGCGGACAGCCGCTTCCGCTGGACGGACGACTTCCTCGGCCCCGACCTCGACGCGAGCGAGATCGAGGCGGCCGTGCGCGCCCTGCCCGCCGGCCTGTACGCCGAGCAGCCCCCGGACCTCGTCGGCGCG
The DNA here is from genome assembly GCF_024172165.1 of Nonomuraea thailandensis. GTDB lineage: Bacteria > Actinomycetota > Actinomycetes > Streptosporangiales > Streptosporangiaceae > Nonomuraea > Nonomuraea thailandensis. Next base: position 10,563,778 of record NZ_JAMZEB010000002.1, read on the forward strand.
ATGGTCACGCTGCTGGAGAGCGGCCGCGTGGTCGGGCTGCACCAGGGCCGCAGCGAGTCCGGCCCGCGCGCGCTGGGCAACCGCAGCATCCTCGGCGACCCGCGCAGCCCCGACATGCAGGACTACGTCAACTTCGAGGTGAAGGGCCGCGAGTGGTTCCGCCCGCTGGCGCCCGTGGTGCCGGCCGAGCACGCCGGCGAGATCTTCGAGCTGGACCGGCCGGCCCCGTTCATGCAGTACGCCGCCGCCGTCCGCCGCGAGCACCGCGAGGCGCTGCCCGGGATCACGCACGTGGACGGCACGGCCGGCCCGCAGACGGTCACCCGGGAGAGCGCCCCGTTCCTGCACGCCGTGCTCACCCGGTGGCACGAGCGCACGGGCACGCCCGTCCTGATCAACGCCTCGTTGAACGGCCCGGGCGAGCCGCTGACGGAGACGCCGGAGCACTCCATCGACACCCTGCTCGGGACCGGCATGCACGTGCTGGCGATGCCGCCGTACCTGATCCGCAAGCGGGTGGAGCCGCCCCTGCCGGGAGAGCTCGCCTGACCTTCGGCCGAGCCGGGGCAACCCTGTTCGCGACACGAAAGAGCAGGTCAGCGCGGGTCTTGGGTTTCCGGGCCGGTGCCCGGTACGGTCGGTGGCATGCGCGCCTACCGAGCCGGACCCGTGGCACTGGCCATGCTCGCCGCGCTGTCCGCCGGGTGCGGCGGCGGCGCCGTGCCCGCAGCCCAGGAGGCGGCGCTGCCCGCCTCCCCGCCGGCGAGCCCGACCGCGGGCGCGCGCCCGCTGGCGGGCAAGACTGTCGTGCTCGACCCGGGGCACAACGGCGGCAACGCCGCGCACCCCGAGGAGATCAACCGCCAGGTCGACATCATCACCGGCCGCAAGGCGTGCAACACCACCGGCACCGAGACCGACGACGGCTTCCCCGAGCACGCCTTCACCTGGGACGTCGCCGGCCAGATGAAGCCGATCCTGGAGGGCATGGGCGCCAAGGTGGTGCTCACCCGGCCGAACGACAAGGGCGTGGGCCCGTGCGTCACCGAGCGGGCCGCCATCGGCAACGAGGCCAGGGCGGACGCGGTGCTGTCCATCCACGGCGACGGGGCCGCGCCGAGCGGGCACGGGTTCCACGTGATCATGCCGGGGCTGCTGCCGGGGCACAACGACGACGTGGTCAAGCCGTCGGCCAGGCTCGGCCGGGCCGTCCGCGACGCCTACCGCGAGGGCACCGGGATGCCGTACGCCAACTACACCGCGAAGAACGGCTTGCAGACCCGCACCGATCTGGGCGGGCTCAACCTGTCGAAGCGGCCGGCGGTGTTCATCGAGTGCGGCAACATGCGCAACGAGGGCGACGCCGCCAAGATGTCCGACGCCGCCTTCCGCAAGCGGATGGCCGCCGCGCTCGCCGACGGGATCAGGCGGTTCCTGGGCTAGCGTAGGCCCGCAGGAACGCCGCCACCCCTGCCTCCGCCAGGCGTTCGAGCTCGGCGTCCGTGTAGTGGTCGCCGCCGCCCGCGAACATCACCTTGTTCACCGGGATCCACAGCAGCAGGCCGACGAAGTGCTCGGCGGCCAGGGCCGGGTCGTCCGCACGCAGCAGGCCGCGCTCGGTGAGCCGCTCGAACGCGGTGGCCATGGTCTTGAGCGAGCGCTCGAAGCCCTGGGCGTACCAGGTGCGGCCGAGGTCGGGGAAGCGGTCGGCCTCGGCGATCACGAGCCGGCGCAGCCGCAGCACGTCGGGGCTCATGATGCGGGCGAGGAACCGCCGGGCCAGCTCGCCGAGGTCCTTCTCCAGGTCGTCGCTGTCCTCCAGGGCCGCGGTGATCATCTTCGCCAGCCCCTCCACCTGGCCGGTGGTGTCCATGATGATGTTGGTGAAGAGCTGCTCCTTGTCGGTGAAGTGCTTGTAGACGGTCTGCTTCGACACGGCGGCCAGTGAGGCCACCTCGTCCATGCTGGTGCCCACGTAGCCGTTGCGCAGGAACACGGGGAGCGCCGCCTCCAGGATCTGCCTGCGCTTGCGTGCCGTCCGGCCGTCCTCTTCCGCTGCCATGACCGCCCTCTCGTTCGCGTGCTCAGAACAGTACTAGACAGTTCCGTACTGATGTGAGTACTGTACCGTCTAGTTCCAGCGACGGACAAGGACGGACACGCCATGAGTGATCTTCAGAAGCAGGTGCAGGAAGCCGCCGACAGGCTCGTCGAGTCGGGCGAGGAACGCGGGCTCCAGGTGGCCGTCTACCGGGACGGCGAGCAGATCGTGGACGTGGTGGCGGGCGTCGCCGACCCGGAGACCGGCCGGCCCGTCACGGCCGACACGCCCTTCTACAACTTCTCCATCGGCAAGGGCGCCACCTCGGCCGTGGCCCACGTGCTGGCCGAGCGCGGGCTCTTCGGCTACGACACGCCGGTCGCCGAGCTGTGGCCCGAGTTCGCCCGCCACGGCAAGGAGCGCGTCACCGTGCGGCACGTGCTCTCCCACACCGCGGGCGTGCCCGGCGTGCCGCTCGACACCACGCCCGAGGACGTCTGCGACTGGGGCAAGATGGTGGCCGCCCTGGAGGACGCGGAGCTGTGGTGGGAGCCGGGCACCAAGATGGGCTACCACGCCTACACGTTCGGGTTCCTCGTCGGCGAGATCGTCCGGCGGGTGACCGGCAAGCCCATCTCGCAGGTGCTGCGGGAGGACGTGGCGGGGCCGCTCGGGGTGGCCGGCGAGCTGTACTTCGGGATGCCGCAGCAGGAGCACGCGCGGCTGGCCCGGCTGGAGGACGCGCCCGTGGACATGTCCGCGTGGGGCGAGATGCCGGCGGACCTGCCGATGCTCAAGGCCGGGCCGATGACGCTGATGCCGAACGCCGAGCTGGGCAGCCGGCCCGACTACCTGTCGGCCGACATCCCCGCCGGCGGCAAGACCTCGGCCAGGGCCGTCGCGCGGCTGTACGCGGCGCTGCTCGGCGAGGTCGACGGGGTGCGGCTGATCACCCGGGAACGGCTGCGCGAGGTGACGGCCGTGGCGGCGAGCGGCGCCGACGAGGTCTTCGGCATGCCGTCGGCGTGGGGGCTCGGCTTCAACATCGGCCGGCCCGGCTCGACGCCGGAGCAGACCCCGACCGTGTTCGGCGTGGGAGGCGCGGGCGGCAGCACGGCCTGGGCCGACACGGCGACCGGCACCACGTTCGCGCTGACCAAGAACCGGCTCACCAACGACTTCGCGGCGGCCGAGCTGATCAGCGGGATCGTCACCGCCTCCCACTGAGCGTGGACAGGGCATGCGAGGGCCGGCCGTCGCGGTGCCCGCGCAGGGCGGTCGCCGCGGTGGGCAGGCCCGCTCGCCCGGGCATCCGGTCAGCCGTCGCGGCAGAGTGGCTCGCCGCCGACCACGCAGGCGATGTAGTCGAGCTCGCAGCTCAGCAGGGTGCCGTCCATGCCGAGCACGAGCACCAGGTCGCGCCGGGACGGATGGGCCAGGATGACCCGGCCCACGACGCCGTTGTCCAAGATCACGGTAGGGCGGCCTGCCGCGTTGTCCATGCCCTCGTGACTCCTCTCCAGGTTGGGGACGAGCCACGCGCCGGACCCGTCCCCACCAGGATGCACACGCCTTCGTCTCGATCGCATCGGTCATGCGGCGGTATTTCCGTACGCCATGGGAAGGAGTCGCCGGCCCGCCGGCCGGTGAAGGCCGCACGCGCGCCGGTGTGACCGCCCAGTAATATGACGCACCAGGTGCACGCTCGCCCCCGCGGCATGCGAAGGAGACGGCCTCGTGACCGAGCTAGAACGTGTTCCGCCCGGCGTGGACCCGACGGTCCCGAGCTCGGCCCGCGTGTACGACTACCTGCTCGGCGGCAAGGACAACCTGGCCGTGGACCGGGCGGTCGCCGACAGGCTGCTCGCCGTCGCCCCCGACACCCGCCTGGTGGCGCGGGCCAACCGGCACTTTCAGGTCGAGGTCGTCCGCCACCTGGCCGGGCAGGGCGTCAGGCAGTTCATCGACCTGGGCACCGGCATCCCCACCACGCCCAGCATCCACGAGACCGCGCGCGAGGCGCATCCCGCCTGCCGGGTGGTCTACGTGGACAACGACCCCGTGGTGCGGCTGCACGCCCAGGTGCTGCTGGCCGACGCCCCCGGCGTCGCCGGCATCCGGGCCGACCTGCGCCGCCCCGCCGACATCCTGGCCGACCCGCACATCACCGGGCTGATCGACTTCGACCAGCCGGTGTGCGTGCTGATGGTCGGCGTCCTGCACTTCGTGATGGACGAGGAGGACCCCGCCGGCATCGTGGCCGCCTTCAGGAAGCGCATGACGGCCGGCAGCCACCTGGTCATCTCCCACGCCATGGCCGAGAGCGACCCCGAAGCTCTCGCCCAGCTAAGGATGGCCACGGCCGGCTCTCCGGCGCAGGCCACGTTCCGCACACGCGAGCAGGTGCTGGGGCTGTTCGACGGGTTCGAGCTGATCGGCCCCGGCCTCGTGCCGGTCCAGGACTGGCACCTGGGCCCGGAGGAGGCTCACCTCCCCCTGCTGGACGGCATGCCGCGGCTGCGCGTGGACGGCGCGGCCGGCAGGCTCACAGCTTGACGCCCCTGACGATGTCGGCGAGCTCGGGCACCAGCGGCCCGCTGGCCATCACGGTGACGACCACACCCTTCCGCTCCACCCAGCCGACGTAACGGCCGTGGCCCAGCGCGCCGTCGCCCTCCTGCCTGAGCACCTGGCGGCCGCCCAGCCTCACGGTCTCCGGGTCGCCCGTGAACGCGCCCAGCCCCACGGGCAGCTTCTTGAGCTGCGCGAGCCGGCTCGCCTTCGGCCAGCACACCACCCGCACCCACAGGGACCGGTGCGCGAGGTCGACGGTGTCGCGGTTGTCGGACCAGACGTAGCCGTACTCGGTGACGCCGCCTCGCCTGGAGGCCGTCAGCGTGCCGTGGGTGAAGCCCCTGGGCAGGTGACGGACACGCACCCCCCTGAGCGCCTTCGCGCCCTTGGCCGGCTCGTCGGCGTCCGTTCCCTTCAGCTCCGCCCTGGTCGGCGCCGGGCAGGCGGCGGGCGAGGCGTGGGCGGGAACGGCGATGAGGGCCGCGGCGACGGGCGCCGCGGTCAGGGCCGCGAGCACGGTGATTGTTCTCATGCCGGGGTTGGATGCGGGCGGCAGGAGAAAAGTTCAGTACGACTTGAGCGCGATGTCCGTGGCGAACTTGTCGCCCATCTTCGTCATCAGACCCATCAGGAAGCTCGAGTTGAACATGCGGTTGCGCATGCGGAGGCGGGACGGGGTGGCGGGTGCGAGGAAGGGGCCGGCGTTGCCGTTCTTGGCGATCTTGGCGTACTGCCTGAACTGCCGCTCGTACTCGGCGAAGGCCGTACGGTGATCGCCGCTTGCCGCGGCCAGCTCACCCGCCAGCACGTACGCGCCCACCAGCGCCAGGCCCGAGCCGAACCCGCCCAGCGTGTTGCCGTAGCCCGCGTCGCCCAGCAGCGCCACCCGGCCCTCGGCGTAGCGGTCGATCCTGACCTGGCTGATCGAGTCGAGGTAGACGCTCCCCGACCGGCGCACCTCCTCCATGATCCGCGGGGTCTGCCAGCCCATGCCCCGGTACGCCCGCGCCAGGATCTCCTTCTGCTGCTCGTTGTCGTAACGGTCGTAGGTCAGCGGGGGCGAGGCGAAGACGAAGAACACCGGCGCCTTCGGCCCGCCCGCCGCCACCAGCCTGCCCGGCTCGTTGTACATCTGCGGCGTCCTGCCGAAGTCGCCCTCGACGTCCACCAGGGCGTAGTAGTAGCCGAGATGCCGGACATAGTCGGACTCGGGGCCGAAGGCGAGGCGGCGCACGTTCGAGTGGATCCCGTCCGCGCCGACCACCAGGTCGTACGTGCGGGGCGCGGTGCGCTCGAACGTCACCTGGACGCCGCCCTTGGTCTCGGTGAGCGAGGTGATCGAGTCGCCGAAGACGTACTCGCAGTGCGAGGCCGTGCGGTCGTACAGGATCCTGGCCAGGTCGCCGCGCCTGATCTCCAGGGCGCCGCCGGTGAACTCGCCGGGCAGGACCGCCAGCCTGCGGCCGTTCGTGTCCACGACCTCCTGGTCGGTGCCGCCGGTCTGCAGGCGGCGCACGTCGTCCAGGATGCCCATGCGGCGCAGCACCGTGAGGTGGGTCTCGCCCTTGAAGTCCACCGCCTGGCCGCCGGGGCGCAGGGCCGGGGCCTTCTCGACGACCGTGACCTTGTAGCCGTGGCGGGTGAGCCAGTAGGCGAGGGCGGGGCCGCCGATGCCGGCGCCGGAGATGAGAACGTTTCGCATGCCCGGCAGCTTCGCCACCGCCGCTGACAGCCGGGCGACTGCCGGCTGACAGTGCGAGGCGCGAGTGTCAGCGCCGCGCCCGGCGGCTGCGCTGCCTGCACGGTTCGCTTCGTCCGGCGGCTGTACTGCCTGCACGGTTCGCTTCGTCCGGCGGCTGCGCTGCCTGCACGGCGTGCTGCGCATGGCGGCTACTGGGCGGCGGCCTCGCGCAGGGCCGTCAGTGCCTCCTCGCGGCTCATCGCCGCGCCCTTCGCGTACGCCGCCGCGAACGCCTCGGGGCCGAGCACGAGGGTGGCTCCGGCGGCGGTGGCGGCCACGTCGTGATCCCCGGCCACGGCCATGCCCCGCACGGCCGCCCCGATCCCGAGCAGCAACGCCGCCCGCCAGGCCGCGGCCTGCCCGGCCGGTGCCGGCTCGCCCGTCGTGCGCTCGCCCGTCGTGCGCTCGCCCGTCGTGCGCTCGCCCGTCGTGCGCTCGGCCGGGGTGCGTGCGCCCGCCGGTCGCCGGATCGCCGCCTGCCGCTGCCGCCCGGTCCGGCCCTCGTCCTCCGGCCCGTGCGTCGCCTCGAAGAGGGACTGGCCGGCCAGTCCTTCCGCGACCTCGGCCACGTCGTTGGCCAGCGGCGAGCCCAGCGCGGCCGCCAGGGCCTCGGCGTGCATGCGGGCCGCCCGCTCCCCGTCACCCTGGGCGGCCGCCAGCCGGCCCAGCGCCGTGTACACGCGTGACCTCGTCCCCCCGGCGGTGAACGCGCCGGTCTCCGAACCGGACAGTGCCGCGTCGAGCCGCCTGGCCGCCTCGGGAAGATCGCCCTGGATCCGGGAGATGTCCCCGAGCTGGAGCTGCACCCACGCCATCAGCTCGGGCCGCCCCAGCCGCCGCTCCAGCTCGCCCGCCCGCTCGTTGTCGGCACGCGCGGCCTCGTCGTCGCCCGCCCGCCGGTGCGCGTTGGCCCGCCTGCTCAGGACGTCCGCCAGCTCGTCGAGCGCGCCGAGCTCGGTGAACAGGGCGAGCGCCCGCTCCCACAGCCCCATCGCCCGCCGCCAGTCGCCGCGCCAGCTCGCGATGAGGGCCAGCCAGTCGAGCGCCTGCCCCGTGCCCCAGCGCTCGCCCAGCGCCTCGAAGTCCGCCAGCACCCGCTCCATCCGGGATTCGGCCTCGGCGAGCAGCCCGTCGTGCAGCGTCATCAGCGCTGTGCCGAGCTGGTTGAGCGCCAGGCTCCACGCGTCGGGGCCGAGCACCAGCCGCTCCCGCTCCGCCGTCATCCCGCCTTCGGGCGGCCCCGCGATCATGCCCCACAGCGCCACGCCGAACCGGTAGCGCATCGGACGGTCGAGCGACGCGACGATCTCCTTCGCCCACGCCCAGTGCGGCGAACCGGCGTCGGGCACGGCGTGCAGCACGGCCAGCACGTACTCCTCCGCCAGGCCGGCGGGCGGCTCGGCGCCGGTGGTGCCGAGGAGTCGTTCGGCGGGCCGGATGGCCTGGCCGCGCCGCCCGGTCAGCCACCAGTACATGCCGAGCGTGCCCACCAGCCGCCACGCGGTCGGCCTGTCGTGCTCCACGCTCCAGCGCAGGGCCGCCTGCAGGTTGGCGTTGTCGGCCGACAACGAGGCCAGCCATTCGAGCTGCTCGTCCCGGTAGAGGTGCTCGTGCGCGCGCTCCGCGAACTCCAGGAACCAGGAGGCATGGCCCTGCCGCAGCCGCTCCTCCTCACCCGCCTCCGCCAGCCGCTCCAGGCAGAACAGGCGGATGGTGTCGAGCATCTGGTAACGCTCGCCGTCGGTCTCGACCAGCGACTTGTCCACCAGATCGGCCAGCGCCCCCGCCAGGTCCGTGTGGGGGGCGGCCGGGCCGCAGACACGTTCGACCGCCTCCAGCGTCGCACCGCCGGTGAACACCGACAGGCGCCTGGCCAGCGCCTGTTCCTCGGGCCCGAGCAGGCTCCAGCTCCACTCCACGACCGCGTGCAGGGTCTGGTGGCGGGCGGCGGCCGTGCGGTCGCCGCGCGAGAGCAGCCGGAAGCGGCCGTGCTCGGCCAGCCGGTCGGCGATCTCCGCCACCCCGAACGTGCGCACCCGCGCCGCCGCCAGCTCGATGGCCAGCGGCAGCCCGTCGAGGGCCGCGCAGATCCGCAGCACCGCGTCCAGGTTGCGGGGCCCGAGCGAGAACCCCTGCCGTACGGCCGCCGCCCGGTCGGCGAACAGCCGCACCGCCGGGTAACCGAGCGGGTCCCGCGCGCCGGGCGGCGGGGTGGGCAGGGGCGCGAGCGGGACGAGGTGCTCGCCGGTGAGGCCCAGCGGCTCCCTGCTGGTGGCCCAGATCGTCAGGCCGGGGCACGCGGCGAGCAGGCGGCGGGCGAGCGCGGCGGCCTCGGCGACGACGTGCTCGCAGTTGTCCAGGACGAGCAGCGACTCCTGCCCGGCCAGCGCGGCGACCAGCCGCTCGACGGGATCCGGCCCACCGGCGGCGGCCGGCCTGAGCGCCGGCTCCCGCAACCCGAGCGCCCCGAGCACGACCTGCGCCACCTGCCCACCGCCCGCACCGGCACCCGCCCCGTCCACCGTCCCAGCGATCGGCCCGCCTGCCACGCCGCCCGCCGTCCCAGCGATCGGCCCGCCTGCCAGGCCGCCCGACGATCCCGAGGCTCGTGTGCCGGCCAGGCCGCCCGTCGGCGCGTCCACGAGCGACAGGTCCGCGAACGCGACCGCGCCGGCGGCCGGTGACGGGCCGGGCGGGCGGCGGGTGGCGGCCTCGATGGCCAGGCGGGTCTTGCCCGTGCCGCCCGGCCCGACGATCGTGACCAGCCGGGCCGGGCGCAGGGCGGTCAGCCGGGCCAGCTCCTCCTCGCGCCCCACGAAGCTGGTGAGCTGCGCGGGCGGCCCCGTACGCGCGGAACGCCCCCGCGAGCCGCGCAGGATCTCCAGGTGCAGGCCCGCCAGCTCGGGCGACGGGTCCGCGCCGAGCTCGTCGGCGAGCAGCCGCCGCCCCTCCTCGTACGCGGCCAGCGCCTCGGCCTGCCGCCCCGCCGCGTGCAGGGCCCGCATCAGCAGCCCGCGGGCCCGTTCACGGAGCGGATGGGCGGCCACCAGCTCGCGCAGCCCGGCGGCGGGGCCGGCGTCGGGCAGCGACAGCTCGGCCTCGTACAGGTCCTCGGCGGCGGCCAGCCGCAGCTCCTCCAGCCGCACCGCCTGCGGCCCGGCGAACGGCGCGTCGGCCACGTCCGCGAAGGCCGGGCCGCGCCACAGCTCCAGCCCTTCCCGCAGCAGCGTGGCGGCCCGCGCGTGCGACCCCGCCGCGAGCAGGCCGCGCCCCTCCCGGGCCAGCCGTTCGAAGCGGTGCGCGTCCACGTGGTCGCGCTCGACCGCCAGCCGGTAACCCGTCCCGTGGAACTCGATCAGCTCGGCGGGCAACTGCCGCCTGAGCCGGGAGACCTGTGCCTGCACGGCGTTGGCCGCGCCGGACGGGGGCCGGTCGCCGTACTGGCCGTCGATGAGCCGTTCGACGCTGACCAGCCGCCCCGCGTCGAGCAGCAGCATCGCCAGCAGCGCGCGCGGCCGGGGCCCGCCGACGGCGACCGGGCCGCCATCGGCACGCCACACCGCGAGCGGACCCAGGACGCCGAACTGCACGCCCCGATTGTCCCCCACCTCACCTGGCGAAACGGAATTATCGGTATGCCTACCGATGCACATACGTATTTTCCCGCCGTCACGCAGGGCTTAGCGTCGGGCGGCAACAAGGCGAAACGGTCCGCTCGCTTTCCCGCCACCCCCCATCACCCCCCATTTCCCTGACACCACCGCGAACCCAGGCGATCCCGGGTTACGCGCGGGCCGCCGCGCGCCCACCGGCGCCCGGCGGCTCAGGGAACCGCCGAAAGGAGCAAGACAGCCGTGAAACGCAAAGCCTTACTCGCCGCGGTCGTGGGCCTCGCCACGGCCGCGACCGTGGTGTCACCCGCGAACGCCGCCCCTCCAGGGGCCGCCAGGTCGCAGGAGAGCACGCTCGCGGCGGCGGCGGCCGATCCCGCCTCGCTCGCTGCGGCGGTCGCCGACAAGGCCGTCTCCAGCCAGCTCGACGAGCTCACCAGAGGTCCGGACGAGGCGTACAGCAGGGTCTCGGTGACGCCGGGCGCGAGTGACATGTTCTACGTGGCCTACGAGCGCACGTACAAGGGCCTGCCCATGGTGGGCGGCGACGCCGTCGTGGTGACCGACGCGGCGGGGCACGTCAGGGACACGGTGGCGGCGTCGGGGCCGAGCCCGCGGGGCGTGCCGACCAGGGCCACGATCAGCGCCGGCCGCGCCACGGAGGTCGCGCGCACCCGGCTGGAGCGGGTGGACGACACGGCCGAGCCGCGCCTGGTCGTGCTGGCCTGGGGCGAGCGGCCCCGGCTGACCTGGGAGGCCGTGGTCAGCGGCATCGCCGCGGGGCAGCCGAGCATCCAGCACGTGTTCGTGGACGCGCGCACCGGGAAGATCGCCGACTCCTACGACCTCGTCCGCGCCGGCACCGGCAACGGTTACTACAACGGCCAGGTGACCATCGGCACGAGCGGCTCCGGCAGCTCGTACTCGATGACCGACACCACCAGGCCCGGCATCCAGTGCGGCGGCCAGAACGGCAGCGCCTACACCGGCACGGACGACGCGTGGGGCAACGGCTCGGGCACCAACCTGGAGACCGCCTGCGTGGACGCCCTCTACGGCGTGCAGCGCGAGTGGGAGATGCTGCGTGACTGGCTGGGCCGCAACGGCATCAACGGCAGCGGCCGCGGCTTCCCCGCCCGGGTGGGGCTGAACCAGGTCAACGCCTACTGGAACGGCAGCTACACCAACTTCGGCCACAACCAGGCCAACACCGCGCAGGCCACCCCCATCGACGTCGTGGCCCACGAGTACGGGCACGCCATCTTCCAGACCACCCCCGGCGGCGCCGGCTCCGGCAACGAGAACGGCGGCATCAACGAGGGCACCGGCGACATCTTCGGCGCGCTCACCGAGCACTACGCGAACAACCCGGGCGACCCGCCGGACTACCTGGTCGGCGAGGAGGTCAACCTGGTCGGGCAGGGCCCGATCCGCAACATGTACAACCCGGGCGCGCTCGGCGACCCGAACTGCTGGTCCTCCTCGATCCCGAACACCGAGGTGCACGCGGCGGCCGGCCCGCTGAACCACTGGTTCTACCTGCTGGCCGAGGGTAACAACCCGGGCGGCGGCAAGCCGTCCAGCCCGATCTGCTCGGGCGGCCCCTCGTCGGTCACCGGCATCGGCATCCAGAAGGCCGGCAAGATCTTCATGGGCGCCCTCTCCCGCAAGACCTCGACCTGGCGTTACGCGAACGTCCGCGCCGCCTCGGTCGCGGCCGTCATCGAGCTGTACGGCGCGAGCAGCGCGGAGTGCAACACCACCAAGGCCGCCTGGAGCGCGGTCAGCGTCGCGGCGGCGTCGGGTGAGCCCGCGTGCGGCACCCCGGGCAACGACTTCTCGCTCACGCTCAACCCGTCGTCCGGCAGCGGGTCGCCGGGCCAGCAGCTCACGGTCACGGTCAACACGCAGACCACCTCGGGCAGCGCGCAGACGGTGAACCTGTCGGCGTCCGGCCTGCCGTCCGGCACCACGGCGAGCTTCAGCCCCGCCTCGGTGACCTCGGGCAACTCCTCGACGCTGACGGTGCGGGTGGGCTCGGCCACGCCGCAGGGCACGTACCCGATCACGGTGACGGGCGCCGGCTCGACCTCGCACAGCGCCACGTACACGCTCACGGTCGGCCAGGGGCCGAACCCAGGTGACCCGCCGGACATCAGCCTGGCCAACGTCAGGGCGCACCTGGCGCAGTTCCAGTCGATCGCGACGAGCAACGGTGGGAACCGCAGGTCAACGGGCGCCGGATACACCCAGTCGGTGTCGTACATCGAGGAGAGGCTGCGCGCGGCCGGCTACACCGTGGTCAGGCAGAGCTGCACCACCTCCTACTGCAGCAGCGGCGCGGGCCCGAACCTGATCGCCGACTGGCCGGGCGGCGACGCGAACCAGGTCATCATGTCCGGCGCGCACCTCGACAGCGTGGCGGCGGGGCCCGGCATCAACGACAACGCCTCTGGCTCGGCGAACCTCCTGGAGGTCGCGCTGACCCTCGCGCAGCGCAACCCGACGCTGGCCAAGCACGTCAGGTTCGGCTGGTGGACCGACGAGGAGCAGGGGCTCAACGGGTCGGAGTACTACGTGGCCTCGCTCAGCGCCGCCGAGCGGCAGCGGATCCAGGTCTACTACAACTACGACATGACGGGCTCCACCAACGGCGGCTACTTCATCAACAACATCAACACCGCCGGGGCCGCGTACCTCAAGGAGTTCTACGACCGGCTGAGCCTGCAGCCCGAGGAGAACGTCGAGGGCGCCAACCGCTCCGACGACGCCTCCTTCCGCAACGCGGGCATCGCCAGCTCGGGCGTCGCGGCCGGCGCCAGCGCCACCAAGACCTCGGCGCAGGCGGCCAAGTGGGGCGGCACGGCCGGGCGCGCGTACGACCCGTGCTACCACGCCTCCTGCGACACCACCTCCAACATCAACGACACCGTCCTCGACCGGGCGGCGGACGCGGCCATGTACGCGGTCTGGAAGCAGGCGGTCGGCGGCACCCCGCCCACCCGCGACTTCTCGATCTCGGCGAACCCGGCGAGCGGCACCGTTCAGGCGGGCTCGGCGGCCACGTCCACCATCGGCACCAGCACCACGGCCGGCACCGCCCAGACCGTGAACCTGGCGGCCTCCGGCCTGCCGACCGGCGCCACGGCCACGTTCAACCCGGCCTCGGTGACCTCCGGCGGGTCGGCCACGCTGACCATCTCGACCGCGCCCACCACCCCGGCGGGCAGCTACACCGTCACGGTGACCGGCACGGGCGAGACGGCCACGCGGACGGCGACGTACGCGCTGACCGTCCAGGGCACGTCGGGCGGCAGGACGTTCACCAACGACACCGACCATCCGATCGCCGACCACAGCAACACCCAGAGCTCGATCTCCTCCACCGCGACAGGTGCCGCGACCTCACCGGTCCGGCTGTCCATCACGATCAGCCACACGTGCGCGGAGGACCTCGACATCTGGCTGCGCGGGCCGAACGGCACCTGGTACGTGGTCGACCGCTACGGCGGCACGACCTGCACCCCGTACGGGACCAGGACGTTCTCCGTACCGGTGAGCCAGCAGGCGGCCGGCACGTGGGTGCTCGACATCGAGGACGTCTACTCGGGTGACACCGGGTACCTCGACTCGTGGAGCATCACCGTCTAGCCGCCCTCACGACTCGGGGGTGACGGGCCCCGGCCGGTCCTCCGGCCGGGGCTCTCTCACCTCCGCCCGCGTGCGCACGCCGAGCTTCTGCAGCACGCGGGCGACGTGCGTGTCCACCGTGCGCTGGGACAGGAACAGCACCTCGGCGATCTCCCTGTTCGTCCGGCCCAGCGCCACCAGCCTGGCCACCTCGCTCTCGCGCGGCGACAACACCCCGGCGCCGGCCTTCCTGCTGCGGCGCGCGGGCGGGCGGTCGGGGCCGAGCTCGCGCAGGAGCCGGCGGCAGCGGGCGGCATCGTGCGTGGCGCCGAGCGCCGCGTACCGCTCGGCGGCATCGGCGATCAGCGCGGCGGCCCGCTCCCGGCACGAACCCCGCTCAGGCGTGCCGGCGCGGTTCGCCGCCGCCAGCCAGGCGCCCGCCTCCAGCTCGGCCGCGCGGGCCGCCGCGTACGGCCTCGGCATCGCCTGGTACGCCGCCCCCGCCCGCGCGTAACACCGCGCCGCCTCCTCGGGCGTGCCCGCGTGGCAGGCCAGCGCGCCCCTGGCCAGGTCGTGCCCGGCGTGCGCGGAGGGCGCGTCCCTGCCCTCGATGCCCGACGCGAACTCGCCGACCAGCCGGGCCGCCGCCTCCGACCGGCCGGCCTTCAGCAGGGCGGCGACGGCGGCCGGGACGAGCTGGTCGCCCCACACCCACACGCCCTTGCGCCGCAACCGGGTGACCGCCAGATCGGCCGCCGCCAGCGCCGGCTCCAGCGCGCCCCTGGTCAGGTGGAGCTCGACCAGCCCGCTCGACCCCGCCACGGCGACCGGCAGGAATCCCGAGTCCAGGTCCCGCACGCCGGCCGCCTCCAGGTGCTCGCCGGCCTCGTCCCACTCGCCCCTGGCCAGGGCCAGCACGCCGAGCGCGAGCCGGGCCTCCACCGCGAGCAGCGGCGCCTCGTACGTCATCTCGACGGCGGCCAGCGCCCGCTCGCGCAGGCCGTCCCAGCGACCGGTCAGCAGGTCGAGCCGGATCGACGACATCTCCACCAGGAACGCCGGGTACAGCGCGCCGGTCTCGTCGGCGACGCGCCTGCTCCGCTCGGCGAAGCGCCCGGCGGCGGCGTAGTGCCCGAGGGCGAGCGCGGCGTCGTACAGGTTGGAGTAGCCGCGCGCCACCTGCCTGCGCACGGCGGTGGACGGGTCGTTGACCGGCAGCGTGCCGGCCAGCTCGAACGCGTCGGGGGAGCCGACGAGCATGGCCAGGCTCACCTTGTTGGCCTGGACGGCGGCGGTCAGCTCCGGGTCCTGGTCCTCCACCAGCAGCTTCTCCGCCTGCGTCATCCACTCCTCGTGCATGGCCAGCGGCTCGCCGCCCCACACGGGCATCGCCAGCAGCGCCAGGCCGCGGGCTGCCAGGGAGGGGCTGTCGGCCAGGTCGGGGAGCGCGGCCAGGATCTCCTGCCGGCCCGCGGTGATCGCGCCGGCCTGGTTGGACAGCAGCACGCCGAGGTTGAGCCGGGCCTCGCCGCGTACCCGGGGGGACAGGAAGTCGTCGGACAGGAGGTGGCGCAGGATGCGGACGACGCGGCGGTGCGACAGGCCGATGGCGGCCACGCGGCTGAGCCTGAGCGCCAGCGGCCCACGGGCCTGCCTGGGCAGCTTCGGGTCGCTGAGCAGCCCTTCCAGCAGCTCGACGGCCAGCGGGATGTCGCCGATCGCGGCGGAGTGGTCGGCGGCGGCGCTGCCGTGCCGCTGCCACGCCGCGAAGTCGCCGGCGCGGCGGGCGTGGTGGGCGAGCTGGACGAGGGGCGGCGGGTCGAGCGCGGCCAGCGCGGCCATGGCGCGGCGGTGCGTGAGCCTGCGCTCGGGGCCGGGGATGGCGTCGTAGACGGCCTGCCGGGCGAGGGCGTGGCGGAAGCCGTACAGGCCGTCGGGGTGCTCGCGCAGCACCCCGGCCTGCAACGCCTCGCTCAGCCCCGACTCCCCGGGCTCGTCCTGCGGCGTCTGGTCCTGCGGCGTCTGGTCCTGCCGGCCGGGCGCGGCGCGCGGGGTGTGGCCCGGGGCGGCGGGGCGGGGCGCGGGCAGGCCGGCGATGGCGTTGATGAGCGGCTCTTCGGCGGGCAGGCCCATGACGGCGGCGGCGTGGACGGCGCGGAGCGCGGCGGGTGACAGCCCGGTGAGGCGTTCGGCCATGGCCTCGCGCAGCAGCACCGGCACGCCCATCCGGTCGAGCGCCTCGGGCTCGGGCAGGCGGCCCTCGTCGTCGAGCAGCGACCGCACCACCTCCTCGATCACGAACGGCACCCCCGCCGTGCGATCGTGCAGCTTCGCGGCGAAGGCGGTGGTGAGCGTGGCGGGCGCTCTCCATCCGCCAGGCGCGGCGGGCCCGCCCGATGCCTCAGGCGCGGCCTGCGCGGCAGGCACGACGGACGCGGTGGCGGCCGATCTGAGCAGCGCTCCGGCCAGCCTGCGCACCCCCTCGACGTCGAGCGGCGTCAGCGAGATCAGCTCGCTGCGCACCCCGGGCGCCCGCCGGTACGCGTGCCCGAACGGCAGCCCCGGCACCGGCAGCTCCTCCCGCCGGAACGTCACCACCAGGGCCAGCCCCTCGGGCGGCTGGTCGGTGAGGAAGCGCAGCAGGTCCCGGGTGCCGTCGTCGGCCCAGTGCAGGTCCTCGACCACCAGCACCACCATCCCGGCCGCGCCCAGCAGCGCGTGCACGGCCCGGAAGAGGTGGTGCCGCTCGGCGCGCGGGTCGCCCATGGGCGGTGGCGACGGCGCGGGCGGCAGGTGTCCCGCGAGCTCGGGCAGGTAGCCGCGCAGCGCTCCGGTGACCGGGCTGAGCCGGTCGCGGCCGGGCAGGGCCGAGGCGACGTGGCGCAGTGCGTCGAACACCGGCCCGTAAGGAAACGGCTCGCGGATCTGGTGACAGTGGCCGATCAGCACGGTCCTGTCAGGCGAGGTGAGCGGCTCGATCGCGGCTCGGACGAGGCTGGTCTTGCCGATCCCCGCCTCGCCCTGCACCTGGATGACGGCGGGCGGGCAGGTGATGGCGCCGACGAGTAATCGCAGCGGGGCGTCCCGCCCGACCAGCGCAGGAGAAGCCAGGCTTGCCATCGGGGTCTCCGTAACAGTGGCAGGTTCTCTGCATTCACCTCGCGAGTGTGCTGGCTTCTCACTGTTTCGTCCATCGTCTGTCCGGCCCGGCCGTCAGACCTGGGTCTTACGGACCTCCAGCGTCACCCCGGCGCCGGCGCGCGTGTCGAAGTAGCAGAACCCGGACCCGTCGGCCCGGCGCCCCCGCGCGACGATCCCCAGCCCCGCGCCCCGCCCCAGCTCCTCGGCCCGCGCCAGGTCGGGGGTCTCGAAGCCCAGGTGGTAGACGCCCTCCCCGAACTCGTCGAGGAAGCGCCGCTGCGGCGAGTCCAGCTCGGACGGCTCGCAGAGCTGGAGCTGGACGTTGTCCAGGTCGGCGCACTTGTAGCGCATCGCGGCCGAGGCCTCGGCGTTGGGCACGTCGTACTCCGCGTACGCGCCGCCCTTCGGGTAGTCGAACCACGGCCCGATGCCCACGCTCTCGTAGTACGCCACGGCCCGGTCCAGGTCCGCGACCACGACGCACACGTGATGGAGCTGCCTGAAGAGCGGAATCACGAGTTCTCCCTATCTGGACGGAACGCCCGGAATGGCTGTATACAGATTGGCGTACGGTAACACATACAAACTCGTTTCCCCTGGAGAGAGCCATGTACTACTTCGGTTACTGCACCTACCTGCTGGAGTCCGAGCTGCGGAAATACCTCCCGGAGGCCGTCGCGGTGACCAAGGCCAAGGCGGTCAACCGGCAGATCCAGTTCCGGGCGGCGGGCGAGCGGACCGACCGGGGCTGGTGCCACCTGGCCGACACCGGCACGTACGGCAAGGCCGCCCAGGGGATCGTGTTCGACGTCGACGACGCGCACCTGAAGGACGAGTTCGACGACTTCGACATCGTGTTCCTGACCGTCCGGGGTGACGACGGCGAGCACTACGACTGCTTCACGTACGTGCTCAGCGAGCCGGGCATCCGCATGCGCCCCCCGCGCTTCTACTGGGAGCGCGTCCCCCAGGGCCTGGCCGAGCAGGGCTTCCCCGAGGGCTACCAGGCCGAGGTGCTGCAGACCTTCGACGAGGCCGCCGAGTGCCCCGACTTCGACCGCCCCGTGCCCGCCGGCAAGCCGGGCCGCTCCGCCGACTCCCGCTAGCGGGCCCCCACCCCCCACCACTCACTCGCAGGGAGACTCGCATGTCACGAAGGCTGTTCCTCCCGGCCGTCGCCACCGCCGCCGTGCTGCTGCTGGCCGCCTGCTCCGGCGGCGGTGGCGGTGGCGGCGGCACGACGTCCTCGGGCGCCAAGGCGCCGACGGTCAACGAGGGCGTCCTCATGATCGGATCGCAGCAGTCGTACATCCCAGGGGAGTTCCGCGCGGAAGGCTCGCAGGACCTCCAGGGCTTCGGCGTGGAGATCGTCGAGGAGGTGGCCGAGCGGCTCGGCCTGACCACCCAGTGGGTGCAGGTCGACTACTCGGCGATCATCACCGGCCTGCAGGCGGGCCAGTTCGACATGGGCTCGGGCGGCATGAGCCCGAACCCGGAGCGGCTCCAGCAGGTCGACATGATCGGCTACTACCAGTCCGGCGCGACGTTCCTGGTCCGCAAGGCGGACGCGGGCAAGTACGCCACCGGCCAGGCCCTGTGCGGTCAGAAGCTCGGCATGCTGGAGGGCTCGACCACGCTGGAGAAGGCCGTGGAGAAGGAGAACGCCTCCTGCCCGGCCGGGAAGATCGGGGTCGAGCACTACACCTCGACGCCGCTCGGCCTGCAGGGGCTGCTGTCGGAGCGGATCGCGGCGTACGCGCCCGACCTGGCCCAGGCGCAGTACATCGTCAAGGAGAACCCCGACCAGTTCGCCACCACCGACTACCACCTGGTCGACTACCTGATCAACTTCACCTTCATGAAGGACAGGAACCCGGAGCTGCGCGACGCCGTCTACACCACGCTCGACGCGATGATGAAGGACGGCACGTACGGCAGGATCCTGGCCAAGTGGAACCTCGCCGTCGGAGGGCTGAAGCAGCCCGCCTACAACGGGCAGCTCGATGCCAAGCCCTGACCCGGTCTACTTCCCCGTACGCAGGCCCAGGCCCTGGGGGCAGATCCTCCAGGCCTGCGCCGTCATCGTCGCCGTCCCCCTGATCGTGCTGCCGTTCCTCCGCTCGGGCGTGTTCGACCTGGGCACGGTGGGGCGCTACCTGTTCGGGCCCACGATCCTGGAGGCGGTCTGGGGCACTCTCTCCCTGGCCACGCTGAGCACGGCGCTGGCCATCGTGCTCGGCACGGGCGTGGCGCTGCTGCGCATCAGCGGCAACGCGGTGCTGCGGGCCGCCGCGGCCGGGTTCGTGTTCGTCTTCCGCGGCACGCCGATGCTGGTGCAGCTGCTGATCTGGTTCTACGCGGTGCCCAGGGTGATCGGGCGGGTGAGCCTGTCGATCCCGTTCACGGACGTCGTGCTGATCGAGGACCAGGCGGCCAGCGTGTTCTTCACGCCGTTCGTCGCCGGGCTGTTCGCGCTGACGCTGGCGGAGAGCGCGTACATGGCGGAGGTCATCCGCAGCGGCATCCAGGGCGTGGACCAGGGGCAGCGCGACGCGGCCCGGGCCCTCGGGGTGCCCAGCGGCAAGATCACCCGGCAGATCGTGCTGGCGCAGGCGTTCCGGATCGTCATGCCGGCCGTGGGCAACCAGTACATCCTGATGATCAAGAACACGTCGCTGGCGTACGCGATCGGGTACTCGGAGATCCTGCTCTCGGTCAGCCGCGTCTACTACACCAACTTCAAGTATCTCGAACTGCTGCTCGTCGCCGCCTTCTGGTATCTGCTGCTCACCGCGCTGATCACGGTGCTGCAGCACGTCCTCGAGCGCAAGTTCCCGGCGAGGTGACGGCCATGGCAGAGGCAGCGGTCAAGATGCGATCGCGGCACGTGTTCAAGTCCTTCGGCGCCACCCAGGTGCTCAAGGACGTGTCCGTGCGGGTGCACGACGGCGAGATCGTGGCGCTCATCGGGCCCTCGGGGGCGGGCAAGTCCACGTTCCTGCGCTGCGTGAACAACCTGGAGCTGATCGACTCCGGCTACATCGAGGTGGACGGCGAGCTGATCGGCTACCGCAAAGCGGATGATCACCTGCAGCCGCTCGGCGACCGCGAGGCGAGCAGGCAGCGGGCCCGCATCGGCATGGTCTTCCAGCACTTCAACCTGTTCCGGCACATGACCGCCACCCAGAACGTGGCCTACGGCCCGCGCCAGGTGCTCGGCATGAACCGGGCGGCGGCGGAGCGGCGGGCCGTCGAGCTGCTCGGCCGGATGGGGCTGGCCGGGCGCGAGCACCACTACCCGCGCCAGCTCTCCGGCGGCCAGCAGCAGCGGGTGGCCATCGCCAGGGCGCTGGCCATGGACCCGAGCATGATCCTGCTGGA
Source organism: Nonomuraea thailandensis (assembly GCF_024172165.1). Taxonomy (GTDB): domain Bacteria; phylum Actinomycetota; class Actinomycetes; order Streptosporangiales; family Streptosporangiaceae; genus Nonomuraea; species Nonomuraea thailandensis. Next base: position 10,583,897 of record NZ_JAMZEB010000002.1, read on the forward strand.
CGAGCCGACCAGCGCGCTCGACCCCGAGCTGCGCGTCGAGGTCGCCACCGTCATCAGGGACCTGGCCAGGCAGGAGTGCACGATGCTGATGGCCACCCACGACATCCCGCTCGTCGAGGACATCGCGGATCGGATCATCTTCATGGTGGACGGCACGATCGTGGAGGAGGGTCCGGCCGAACAGGTGCTGAACGCGCCCGCGCACGAGCGGACCAGAGCCTTCCTGGCGAGGATGTCCAGCAGGAACGACGCCCCTGCATGACCGCCCGCGGCACGGCCAGGGACTACGGGCTCTACGCGGTGATGACGTCGATCTGGGGAGCCAGCTTCTTCTTCACCGCGATCGCCCTCAGATCGTTCAACCCGTACATGATCGTGCTCATCCGGATGGCGCTGGCCGCCGCGGCGCTGGGGATCGTGTTACGGGTGCGCGGGCTCGCCGTGCCGCGGGACCGGCGGCTGCTCGGGCACCTGGCGCTGCTCGGGGCGTTCAACATCGCGCTGCCGTTCACCCTGCTCACGGCGGCGCAGCAACACGTCACCTCCTCCACGGCGGTGGTGCTGTCGGCGACGACGCCGGTGTTCGTGTTCCTGATCGCGAGCCTGGTGACGCGGGCCGAGCGGTTCAGCGCCTCCCGGCTGGCCGGGATCGTCATCGCCTTCTTCGGCATGGCGGCGCTGTCGGGCGGCTCCGCGGCCGGTGGAGCCTGGCCCCTCGCCGTCGTCGCCAGCTCCGCGATCTTCGCGATCGGCAACGTCTACACCCGCACGCACCTCCCGCACCTGGACCCGGCCGTGATCGCCTACGGCCAGCTCACGGCCGCCACCCTCTGGCTCGTGCCGGCCACGGCCCTGACGGGCAACCTCTCGGCCGGGCGCCCGGCACTCCTGCCGGTGCTGGCCGTGGTGGAGCTGGGCCTGCTCGCCTCGGCCGCCGGATACCTGCTCTACTTCCGGTTCATCCTGCGGTGGGGCTCGACCGCGGCGTCGGTCAACACCTACCTGCAGCCGTTCGTCGGCCTGCTGCTCAGCGTGCTGGTGCTGGACGAGGCGATGAGCGCCCGGCAGTGGGGCGCGCTGGCCGTGATCCTGCTCGGCCTGCTGACCTTCGGCCTCGGCCCGGCGCTCGTCAGCCGAGCCCGAGCGCGGCCACGATGATGCGGGTGGTGTTGTTGACGTGAGCGCGCGCCACCCGCGCCGCCGTCTCGGCGTCCTTGGCCGCGATGGCCGCGACCAGCTCGCGGTGCTGGGTGTTGACCACCTCGTCGTCGGCCGGGGTGAAGACCACGGGCTGGTTGAAGTTCCAGTAGTTGACCTTCGTGCGCCGGTAGAACTGGACGACCAGCGAGTTGCCCGCCCCGTCGGTGATGATCTCGTGGAACTCGTTGTTCAGCTCGTTGAGCTTCGGCCGCGAGATCCCCGGCACCTCCATCTGCTCGATGAGCTCCTCCAGCCGCGCCAGCCGCTCGCCGTCGAGCCGCTCGGCCGCGAGGTAGGCGGCGTGGGCCTCGATGCCGGCCCGCGCCTCGATGATCTCCAGGATCTCCTCCGGCGCGTGGTCGCGCACGAACCAGCCCTTGCGCTGGACGACCAGCCCCTCCTGGCGCAGCCGCAGCAGCGCCTCGCGCACCGGCGTGCGGCTCACCTGCAGCCAGTCGGCGAGCTCCTCCTCGACCAGGCGGTGGTTGGGCCGGAACTCGGCGGCCAGGATGGCGTCACGCAGCCGCTCGTGCACGACGTCGGCCATGAACTCCGCGGTGCGGCGGCTCTTGCGCTCGGGCATTGCGGCCATGGTGCTCCTATGATGGGGTCACACTCCTGTATACAGGAGTGTACACAATGTCGTGAGTGCTCCATAAGTGATCTTGATGAGCGATAATGATCTTGTGCGGGCCCTGACCGCAGCCGGGGCTCGCACGCCCGCCACAGGTAGGCTTGCGTCCATCATGGAGACCACGGTGGGGCTGCGGGAACGCAAGAAGGCCGAGACCCGTCAGGCCGTGCACGAGGCGGCCTTGCGGCTCGTGGTCGAGCACGGCCTCGACGCCGTCACCGTCGAGGCGATCGCCGACGCCGCCAACATCTCGCGGCGCACGTTCTCCAACTACTTCTCCGGCAAGGAGGACGCGCTCCTGTACGGCGAGGAGCAGCGCATCCGGGCGCTGGTGGAGCAGCTGCGCGCCCAGCCGGAAGGGCTGACGGCCTGGCAGGCCCTGCGGCGATCGATCGACGACGTGCAGCGGGAGCTGCAGGAGCCAGAGCGCGAATGGGCGCTGCGCACCCGCCTCGCCAAGCGCCACCCCTCGCTGCTGGCCCGCCAGCTCGCCAACCACGCGGCCCTGGAGCGCGACCTCGTCGAGGCGGTCGGCGACCGGCCCACCACGGTGCCGCCCCGGGTGCTGGCCGCGGCCTTCCTGGTGGCGCTGCGGGTGGCCGCGCACCTGTGGGCGGAGGAGCGGGAGGCGCGCACGCTGCGCGAGGTCATGAGCGAGACGCTCGACCAGATGGCCCAGCAGTTCACCTGACCGGGCAAGGGTGAGGGGCGCGGCGACCTGCTCGCCGCGCCCCCCGGAGTCCTCCGGCTAGGCGGGGATGGTCCACTGCTGCGGGAACAGGCCGTTGCAGTCGTAGATCTGCAGCTTCGTGCCGTTGGCGGTGGCGCCCTGGGGCGCGTCGAGACAGCGGCCCGACTGCGGGTTGAACAGGGAGCCGTCCGAGCGGTGCGTCCACTTCTGGGCGCCGCTGCCGTTGCACTCCCAGAGCTGCACCTCGGTGTGGTTGGCGGTGCCCTGCGCGTCCACGTCCAGGCACTTGCCGAAGGCGCGCAGGCTGCCCTCAGGGTGCCGCGACCAGCGCTGGCCGGTGGCCACGCCGCAGTCCCAGAGCTGGGCGGCGTTGCCGTTGGCGTTGGTGTTGGTGTCGACGTCCAGGCACTTGCCGCCGGGGCCGGTGATGCGCACCGCCTTGGCGGGCAGCGTGCCGAGGCCGTACCTGACCTGGCACTGGTTGCCCGTCAGGCGGGTCGCGGTCAGGTAGAGGAAGTCGGTGCCGTTCGCCGACGGCACGACGGGGGAGCTGTAGCCGGGGCAGGAGGGCTCGCCGGGGTTGTAGCCGCCGGTCGGCGAGGTGAGCGCGGGCGCCTCGATCTCGGTCCACTCGCCGGCGCCCAGGTTGGTGTTGGCGAATATCACCTGGCCCGACTCGCCCAGCACGGTCTTGTCGCCGGTCGGCCCCGCCACGACGCGCTGGCCCGACAACAGCAGCGTGCCGTTCGGGCCGCCGCCCGGCAGCCAGGCCACGTACGGGGTGTGCAGCAGCTCCCGCTGGTCCGCGGTGCGCACGAGGGTGCCGGCTCCGGTGCCCCAGTTGAGGCCGTTGGAGCTGGTCTTGACGTACACCTCGCACGCGTGGTCGGCGTCCGTGGCGTCCCTGCACAGCTCGTACGCCATCAGGAACGTGCCGTTCGGCAGCCCTGTCACGATCGACATGCCGGGCCTGGCCAGATTGTCGGCGGGGAAGGCCACGTCCAGGGTCATCGTGGCGCTCCAGGACCGGCCGCCGTCGGTGGAGGTGTAGTGGCCGATGACCTGGTTGTTCGTGGCGCTGTTCGCGGGCCGTTCGTCGGAGATGAAGCAGGCCAGCGTGTTGTCCGGGGCGAGCAGGAACCACGGCTCCCAGATGCCGTGCCCGATCGTGTCGGGCAGGCCGCTGGTCTGCGTGCAGTTGGACAGGTACGTCCACGTCACGCCGTGGTCGGTGCTCCTGAACACCTCGACCTTCTGCGCCGTGTAGTCGCCGTCCACCCAGGCGGTCCCGGCCGCCAGGATGTCGCCCTGGTTCAGGCCGTTGGCCGTGCGCGGCACCTCGTACAGGACGGGCGCCCCGATGCCCCAGCCCGGGGTGTGGGAGGTGACGGTGGAGATCGGGCCGGCCGACCAGGTGCGGCCGCCGTCGGTGCTGCGGTGGATCGGGAACGAGGCGGGCGCGTTGTGGCCGCGCCTGGCGTACGTGGCGAGCATCGTCTCGTTCGCCGAGCCGTCGTGGTCGAGCCTGATCGCCCTCGGGTAACTGGCGTCACCCTGGGGGAACGCGGACAGGTCGGGCGAGTAGAGCACCTGGCCGGCGGGGGCCGCGGAAGCGGGGCCGGCCAGTGCTCCGAGGCAGGTGGCGATGAGGGCTAACGCGGTCACGAGCCGCGCGGGGGGTGTCAGCCGCACTACTGGTCTCCTTTAGCGGTTGTCTCCGATGACGAAGCCGGTGAAGGTGTCGACGTCCACGGCGGAGCGGGCCACGACCGCGCCGTCGCTGATGAGGGCGAGGTGCAGGCGCCCGCTGGTCCAGCCGTCCGGCAGCTCGGCGCGCACCTCGGCGGCGGCGCTGAGCAGGAACGGCTTGGCCTCGATCCACGGGCCCCGCGCCCCGGGGGACGCGGGCGCCGCGCCGAAGACCGGGGTCCAGGCGGTGTGCAGGTGGCCGTTGACCGGCGCGCCGCCGTGGTGCGAGACGCGTACGGGCACGCTCACCTCGCGCGACTCGCTGAGCAGGTCACGGCCGGGCGCGACGGGCACGACGTCGAGCACCAGCGTCGTGGTGGCGTTCACGTCGGCCGGGTCCACCCCGGCCAGGTCCTTGGCGCGGCGTTCGAAGTCGAGCAGGCCGGCCATCTCGTGCTCGATGTCGTACAGCTCGGTGTAGACGTAACCGGCCACGCGGTCGTGGCGGCGCAGCTCCTGGGTCTGCCAGCGAAGCTGCCAGCCGCGCTCGACGGAGGTGAAGCCGGTGCCGTACTCGCTGTTGAGATTGGGCAGGCCGCGCAGCGGCTGGCCGGGGCTGCCGGCGAGCTTCTTGCGCACCACGAAGTCGGGGCCGAGCTTGACGGGGAAGTCATCCTGCTCGCCGTTCAGCAGGGCGGCGACCGTCCTGCCCCAGGAGGCCGCGGACTCGTCGTAGTAGTGCCAGTCGAGCAGGTCGGTCTTGACGTGCGTCCAGCCGGAGTTGTCGACGGCGGGCCTGCTCGCGTCGAGCGCCTTGAGCAGGTCGTACGCCTGCGCCGTCGCCGCCTGCTTGGCCGGGTCGCCGGGGATGTCCCAGTCGAGGCCCCACTCCTCGTTGTACAGGCCCCAGATGACGATCGCGGGCGAGTTGCCGTCGCGCTCGACCATGGGCGCGATCTGCTCCTCGAACGCCGCCACCGAGTCGGCGGAGAAGCGGCCGGTCGCGGCCGGCTCGGCCCACACCAGCATGCCGAGCACGTCGGCGTGGTGGACGAAGCGCGGGTCCTCCAGCTTGAGGTGCTTACGCACCAGGTTGTAGCCGGCCTTCGCGGCCAGCTCGATGTCGCGGCGCAGCGCGGCGTCGTCGGGCGGGGTGATGCCGGTCAGCGGCCAGTACCCCTGGTCGAGCACGCCGCGGACGAACAGGCGGCTGCCGTTGAGGTACAGGTCCTCGCCGATCACCTCGATGCGGCGCAGCCCGGTGTAGGCGGCGACGGTGTCGGTGCCGTCGGCCGAGGCCAGCGTGGCGTCCACGTGGTAGAGGTGCGGGTCCTCCGGCGACCACAGGCGCGGCTCGGCGACCGGGATCACGGCCTCGGCCAGGCCGTTCACGACCGGCACTTCGACGCTCAGATCCGTGCCGCGCAGGCTCAGCACGAGCGTGGCCTCAGCGGTCCCGCCGACCCGGGCCTCCACTTCGATGGCGTCGAGCCCGTCCGAGGGGCGCAGCTTCAGCCCCGCCAGGTACGTCGCGGGCCTGGCCTCCAGCCAGACGCTCTGCCAGATGCCCGAGGAGGGCGTGAAGCAGACGCCGTCGAAGTCGTCGCGCGGGATGCTGCGCTGCTTGCCGTGCGCGAGCTCGCGCTTGTCCAGCGGCGCCGAGACCCGTACCACGACCTCCTGCTCGCCCTGGGAGCGGAGCGCGTCGGTGATGTCGGCCTCGAACGGCGTGTACCCGCCCCGGTGGCTGACCACCTCGACGTCGTTCACCCACACGGTGGCCTCGTGGTGCACGGCGCCGAACTGGATCACGACCCGCTGCCCGCGCCATCCGGCGGGGACGGTGAACGTGCGGCGGTACCAGGCCACGGGCAGCCAGTGGGCCTCGATGCCCGACGCGGGGGTCTCCCAGGCGAAGGGCACGGTGATGGTCCGGTCGTAGCCCTGCTCGGTGTCGGCCCGGAAGCCCCAGTCGCCGTTCAGGCTCGACCAGGAGTGTGACCGGTCGAAGTGGGGGCGGGGGTACTCCATGTCGCTCTCTTTCATGATCCGGGTCAGCCCTTGACGCTGCCCGCGAGGATGCCGTTGATGAAGTGGCGCTGCAGCAGTACGAAGATCACCAACAGCGGCAGCATGGCGATGCTCCCGGCGGCCAGCAGCTCGCCCCACACGGTGGCGAAGTCGGCGCCGATGCGGTTGCCGGTGACGTTCTGGGCCAGCGTGGACAGCACCACCTGGAGGGTCTGGTGCGCGGTGTCGTTGACGGCGACGACCGGCCAGACGAAGTCGTTGTAGATGTTCATGGTGGTCAGCACGGCCAGCGCGGCCAGGCCCGGCCGGATGACCGGCAGCACGACCTTGTAGAAGATGCCGAACTCGCCGGCCCCGTCCACCCGCCCGGCGTCGATCAGCTCGTTCGGGATGGCGGCGATCGTCTGCCGCATCCAGAAGATGCTGAACGCGTCGACGCTGCCCGGCAGGATCAGCGCCTGGTAGGTGTTCACCCAGCGGAGCGCGCTCATCTCCAGCAACAGCGGGATGATCAGCACCAGCGTCGGCAGCATCAGCGTCAGCAGCACGACGCCGAAGAGCAGATTCTTGAAAGGGAAGTCGTACTTGGCGAAGGCGTAGCCGGCCAGCGGGCAGAAGACCATCGTCATCCCGCCCTTGACCAGCAGCACGATCGCCGTGTTCAGGAACCCGGTGCCGATCGGCACGTCGGCGAACATCGCCCGGTAGTTGTCCAGCGTCAGCTCGCCGATCGACAGCGGGCTGGCGATGATCTCGGCCGCCGGCTTGAGCGAGGAGCTGACCGCCCACCAGATCGGGGAGAGGAACACGATCGCGAGCAGGGCCAGCAGCACGTACTGCCCGATCCCGGGCCTGTTCTGGCTCATGACACCTCGTCCTTCGGGCGCAGCATCCTGACGGAGACCAGCGACAGGCCGAAGACCAGCAGGACCAGCAGGAACGAGTTCGCGGCGCCGGTGCCCAGGTCGGAGGCGGTGATGTGGTCGTAGAGGTAGAGCCCCGCGGTGGTGGTGGAGCCGTACGGGCCGCCCTCGGTGACCACGAACGGCTCGGCGAACATCTGGAAGACGGCCAGCGTCTGGATGACCACGAGGAACGCCATGCTCCGGCGCACCAGCGGCACGGTGATCGACCAGAACTGGCGCCAGCGGGAGGCGCCGTCGAGCGAGGCGGCCTCGTACACGCCGCCGGGGACGGCCTGCAGGCCGGCGAGCAGGATGATGATCGCGAACCCGGTGGTCTTCCACAGGAACAGCAGCGCCAGCGTGGGCTTGGACCACGCGGTGGAGGTCAGCCAGCCCACGTCGGGCAGGCCCACCAGGTTGAGCAGGTAGTTGATCAGGCCGTGGTCCTGGTCGAACACCACGATCCACACCTGCGCCATGGCCACCAGCGGCGTCACGAACGGCGCGATGAACGCCACCCGGAAGAACCCGCGCAGCCGCAGTTTGGCGTTGGCCAGCAGCACCGCGCCGCCCAGCCCGGCCACGATCTGGATCGGCACGACGAGCAGCCACATGACCGCGCTGTTGCCCAGCGAGGACCAGAATTCCGGGCTGGTCAGCAGGTACAGGTAGTTGTCGAGGCCGACCCAGCGGGCCTCGCTCCCGCCCCGCCAGCGCATGAAGCTGAGCTGCAGCGCGTAGATCAGCGGGTAGAGCCCGAACGCGCCGAAGACCACGAAGAACGGGGCGATGAACAGGTACGGCGTCAGCCGTACGGAGCGCAGCCTCATGAGCGGTCGATCAGGTTCTTCTGAATCTTCGCGGCCGACTCGCTGATCACTTGGTCAGGGGACATCTTGCCTTCCATCAGGCGTTGCATGTTGTTGCCGAGGTAGTCCACGGACTGCGCCCACCACCACGGGATCGGCGCGGCGGCCGGGATGCTCGCGCCCGCCTCGACGGCGACCTTCCACAGGTCCTGGCCGCCGAGCGCCTCGATCGGCTTGAACAGCGGCTTGGCCGGGTCGGCGGCCGGGGTGTAGCTGGGGATCGAGGTGGACAGGCCGCCGGGGTAGACGTCGTTGGGGCCGTACACGGCGGTGTAGCCGGGCTCCTTGAAGCACAGGAACTCGTACAGCAGCCAGGCCAGCTCCGGGTTCTTGGCCTTGGCGGGGATGATGAAGCTGCTGCCGCCCATGGCGCCGCTGCGCGCGCCGCCCGGCGTCCAGGCGGGCAGCGGCGCCGCGCGCCACTTGCCCTTGGTGTTCTTGAGGAGCTGCTGCGGCGCGAACGACCACCAGATCGCCCATGGCACGAACACCTGCTGGCCGTTGTCGAGCGTGTTGACGTCGGCCTGCTCCAGGTAGGGGGCGTGGGTGACGAGACCGTCCTTGACCGCGGTCTGGATCCAGGTGAAGATCCGCCGGTACTCCTCGGATTCGAGCCGCAGTCTGCCCTGGGCGTCGGTGAGGCTCGTGCCCTGCTGGTTCGCCAGCATCTCCAGCCAGAGCTGGCTGAGGAACGGGGTCTTCTCCAGGTGGATGGGCCTGGTCTTCGGGTCCTTCTCCTTGATCGTCCGGGAGGCGGCGAGCAGGTCGTCGTACGTGGCCAGGCTCGCCGGGTCGACGCCGGCGCTCTCCAGGACGTCCTCCCGGTACCAGAGCAGGCCCGGGTCCAGGTCCCACGGGACGCCGTAGATCTTGCCGTCCACGGTGTTCACCGACAGCTTGTACGCCGAGGTCTGCTCCTTGTACGGCGCGATCAGGTCGGTCAGGTCGAACAGGTGCTCCGCCTGCCCGCCGATCTTGGCGTCGTCCCAGAAGCTGCCGTCGGGCACGTCGGTGCCGCTGATCAGCGTGTTGGCCAGCTTGGCGTCGATGTCCACGGCCTGGTGGTCGACCTTGACGTTCGGGTACGCCTGGCGGAACTTGGCGATCGCGGCGTCGAACACCTTGAACAGGTCCCCCGACCGGTTCCAGATCGTGATCTCGCCCTTGGCGGCGGAGCCGGACGCGGAGGGCGCGGCCAGGCTGCTCGGCTGGGCGCTCGTGCCGCCCGGAGCCGCGCACGCGGCGGCCAGTGACCCGGTGGCGGCGAGCGTGCCGATGCCGAGGGCTCCCTTGAGGAAGCCGCGGCGGCCAATGGGGGATGTAGTCATCTTCGACTCCTCGCCGGACGGGGAAGGGGGTTGTGAAGGCTCTGCAACGATGCAGACATAATGCATACTCGTCTGCAACGATGCAAGAGCAGGTTTAGGATCTTCCCAAGAACGGCGCCCGGAGGTATAGGAGACGCATGGCCGGTACAACGCTGCGCGACGTCGCGAAACTGGCGAACGTGTCGATCCGTACGGTGTCCAACGTCGTCAACGGTTACGCGCCGGTCTCCGACGAGCTGCGGGCCCGGGTCCAGGTGGCGCTCGACGAGCTCGACTACCGCCCCAACCTCATCGCGCGCAACCTCAAACAGGGCCGCACGGGCATGATCGCCCTCGTGGTGCCCGAGCTGGACGTGCCGTACTTCGCCGAGTTGGCCCGCGAGGTGATCAAGGCGGCCCGCGCCCACGGCTACGTGGTGATGATCGACCAGACCGACGGCGACGGCGACAGGGAGCGCGAGCTGCTCGGGCGCGACTCCCGGGCCACGATGTTCGACGGCCTGCTGCTCAGCCCGCTGTCGGTCTCCGCCGAGGAGCTGCGCGCCCGGGGCAACCGCGTGCCCATCGTGCTGCTCGGCGAGCACATCTTCAACGGCAGCTTCCCCCACGTCGCCATCGACAACGTGGCCGCCGCGCGCGACGCCACCGCGCACCTGCTGGAGCTGGGCCGCCGCCGGGTGGCCGCCATCGGCGACCAGCCGTACGCGACGGGGGAGACGGCCCAGCTCCGCACCGCCGGCTACCGGCAGGCGCACGCCCGCGCCGGGCTGGACGTGGACGACGAGCTCATCGTTCCCACCGCGCACTTCCACCGGAGGCTGGGCGCCGAGGCCATGGAGCGGCTGCTGGCCCTGCCCGAGCCGCCCGACGCGGTGTTCTGCTACAACGACCTGCTCGCCCTGGGCGCGATCAGGGCGCTGACCAGGGCGGGCCGCAGCGTCCCCGACGACGTGGCGGTGGTCGGCCTGGACGACATCGAGGAGGGCCAGTACAGCACGCCCAGCCTGACCACGATCGCCCCTGACAAGGGGGAGATCGCTCGGCGGGCGGTGGACACGCTGCTGGAGTCGATCCGGGGGGAGATCGGCGCGCCCCCCGAGATCGTGGTGCCCCACCGGCTCATCGTCCGCGAGAGCACGGGGGGCGAGGTCAGCCCACGGTGACCGCCATCAGGTCGCGGCCCGGGGGTGGTGCGGGCACTACCTGAGGGTCTCGCCGTAGCGCCCGTGTGCGGGCGCCCGGCCGTCGCTTGGATGGCCGGTATGAACCAAGAGATGCCAGGGCGCTGGGTCGAGGGCGCCGGCGCGGTGCTGGGGCCGCTGCTGCTCGCCGCCGGAGTGCTCGTCCGCGTGGGGGAGGACGACTTCTTCCCCGGCCAGCTCGCCGCGTACGCCGCCGACCCCGGGCGGATGTCCTGGTCCTACGGCCTGTACGCGGCCGGGGCCGTGCTGCTGTGGCCCGCCGTGACCGCGCTGGGCAGGCGCGCCGGGCCGTCGGCGTGGGCGCGGTGGGGTGTCACGCTGGTCGTGATCGGGCTGTTCGGGCGGGTGTTCCACGCCGGCGTCGGGCATCTGGCGTTCCAGCTCGTGGACGTCCTCGGGCTGGAGGCCGCGCAACGGGCGGTCGAGGGGACGTACGGCGCCTTCCACGTGTTCAAGGCGACGAACGTGTGCATCATGGGCGGCTGGATCGTGCTGGCGGTCGGCGCCTACCGGGCCGGGGCGCTGGGCCCGGTCAGGAGCGTGGCGCTGGGGCTGGCGGCCGGCCTGCCGCTGGGCGTGCTCAAGGGCAGCAGCGACCCCGTCGCGCTGGCGGCGCTGGCCGGGCTGATCGTGGCGCTGGTGCCGCTCGGCGTCACGGTGCTCAGGGACGGGCCCGCGCCCCGGTGGTGGGCGGTGGGGCTGGCGGTCGCGTTCGTGCCCGTGGCGTTCCTACTGGGGCTGGCGGGTTAGGCGGACCGCGGAGAGCAGCGCCAGCACCCCCGCGAGCAGGTACGGCCAGGTGAACAGCGCCAGGGTGCTGGAGCAGCCGTGCCCCGCGCCCGACAGGAACCAGGCGGCCGGCATGTACAGCGCGGGCACCAGCAGCACCAGGCCGAGGAACGGCGCGGCCCGACGCCGGGCCAGCACGGCGCCGATCGCGGCCACGCTGACCCAGTGGTGGAGGTGTTGCGCGGTGTCGAGGCGCATCTGGACCAGCGCCCAGTCTCCCGTCAGATCCGCCCAGCAGGTGAAGTCCTCACCGGTGAAGGTCCTGACCAGGGTCTGGCCGAGCGCCAGGAGCACGACGGCGCTCCAGAGAGCCGCCAGCCGCCCCGGCAGCGGCGGCTCCGGGCGGGACAGCAGCAAGGCGACGAGGGCGGCAGCCGAGCAGATCACCGGGACCCACAGGCCCGCGGGCGCGGCGCAGGGCGAGGCGTAGGGAACGGCGAAGGTCAGCGCGTTGGCCGCCAGCGTCACCGCCGCGGCGATCGCGCCGGCCTTCGGCAACCATCGCGGCGCCCAGAGCGCGAGGAACGCCAGCACCACCGGCAGCAGCTGCGCAGCGTATCCGGCGGTGCTCCAGACCGCGACCGCCGCCGGGGCCGGCTGCACCACCTCATAGGCGAACCAGCCGCACTCCACGAGCATGAAGGCGGATGAGAAGCTCGGTGCGGTGGCCGCCAGGATGGCCAGGAGACGGAACATCGGCAGCCTCTCACCGGGGGATGATCATCGGTGAGCGTAGCGGAAACCTATGACAAGGCGATCTCGAAGTGCACGGTCTGGAAGTGCTCCGGGTCGCCGTCACGGCCGTCGAACACGGGCTCCGCCACCGAGCTCCAGAACTTCTCCGCCCCCTCCACCCGGGTGTCCGTGTGCAGGTAGAGCGCGTGGTAACCGGCATCGGCGACGAACCGGCGCGCCTGGGCGACCATCTCGCGGGCCAGGCCGCGCCTGCGATGGCCCGGGTCCACGTACACGCGGAAGAGCTGCGCCGTGCCCGCGTCCGGGTAGAGCCGGCCCAGCCACTCCGGATGCGGCGGGCTCTTCGGGCCGCCCGCGCGCACGGCCGTGGTGCCGACCACCTCCTCGCCGTGCAGCGCCACGACCAGCGTGTGGCGCTCGGGCCGCAGGTACGTGCCCACCAGGTCGATCACGTCCCAGTGCCACTCGGGACGGTAGCCGTAGCCGAACTCGCGGTAGAACGTGTCGAGCATGACCCGGCGCGCGCCCTCCAGGTGGCGTGGCGCGGCGGGCCCGACGGTGTAGGCGGTCATGTCCTCTCCAGTTCCAGGACGCGGTCGGCGAGTCTGGCGACGACGTCCATGTCGTGGCTGATGAGCAGCAGGGTGAGGCCGAGGTCGCGGCGCAGCTCGTCGAGCAGGTCGAGGATGGACGCCTGCACGAGCGCGTCCAGGCCGGAGGTGATCTCGTCGCAGATGAGCACCTTCGGCTCGGCGAGCAGGGCGCGGGCGAGCGCGGCCCGCTGGAGCTCGCCGCCCGACAGCTCGGCCGGCCGGCGGGCAGCCGTGCGCTCGTCCAGGCCGGCGCGCGCCAGCATGAGCCGGGCCGCAGCGGCCGCCTCCTGCGGTGCGGCGCCGCGCAGCCGTACGGCGGTGCGGGCGACCTGGGCCGACACGCTCCGGTACGGGTCGAAGGAGGCGCGGGCGTCCTGGAAGACGTACTGGACGTCGCGGGCCCTGGCGGGCAGGCGCCGGGGGAGCGGCCGGCCGTCCAGCGTCACGGCGCCCGAGGTGGGGCGGTGCAGCCCGGCCACGCAGCGGGCCAGCGTGGTCTTGCCGCTGCCCGACCTGCCCAGCACGGCCACGCACTCGCCGGCGGCGGCGCTCAGGCTCACGCCGTCGAGCACGGGGGTACGGCGGTGCCCGGCCACCAGGTCCCGCACGTCGAGGAGCGGTGGTGCGGCGCCTGCCGGGGTGCGGGCGCGCGGAGGGAGGCGGGTGGCGAGGAGGCGGCGGGTGTAGTCGTGGCGGGGCGCGTCCAGGACGACGGCGGCCGGGCCGGACTCGACGACGCGGCCCTCGTGCATCACCGCCACCCGGTCGGCCAGCGCGCGCACCATGGCCAGGTCGTGGCTGAGCAGCACGAGCGCGACGCCCTGGGCGCGCAGCCCCCGGAACTCCTCGATGACCTCGGCGCGGATGAGCCCGTCCTGGCCGGTCGTCGGCTCGTCGGCGACGATCAGGACCGGGTCGAGCAGCAGCGCCTGCGCCAGCACGACGCGTTGCTGCTGGCCGCCCGAGAGCTGGTGCGGGTAGCGCCGCAGCAGCTCGATCGGCAGCCGCGCCCGCCGCGCGGCCTCCCGCACCCGCTCCTCGGCCTGCCGCGAGCCCGCCCGGCCGCGCCGCCGTCCCTCCGGGTCCCGGTCGTGCCGCCGTTCCTCCGCTTCCTGGGCTCGGGCGATCTCCCGCAGGACGCCGCCCACCCGGCGCACCGGGTTCAGCACGCCGGACGGGTGCTGCGGCACGTACGCCACCGCCCCCGGAGCCCGCCACACCTCGCCCGAGACCCGCACCCCGGGCGCGTGCTCGCCGAGCAGCGCCAGCCCCGTGGTCGTCTTGCCGCTGCCCGAGGCGCCCACCAGCGCGAGCACCTCACCCGCCGCCAGTTCCAGGGACACCCCGGACACCAGCGCGCGCCCGCCGGCCTCGGCCCGCAGCCCGGACACCTTGAGGATCACCGGCGCACCGCCGCCCGGTCGAAGGTCAGGTTCAGCCCCACCGACAGGGCCACGATCAGCAGGGCGGGCACCACCACCGCCCACGGCTGCAGGAACAACCCGGTCCTGTTGCGGTCCACCATGACCGCCCAGTCGCTGGCGTCCGGCGCGAGGCCGACGCCCAGGAAGCTGGCCGACGCCACCAGGTACAGCGCCCCGACCAGGCGCACGCCCACGTCGGCCACCAGCGTGGTGAGCATCGACCGCCCGGCGTAGCCGACGGCCCGCCGCCACCACGTCTCCCCCTGCAGCCGCAGGGCCTCCATCGCGGTGCTGCCGGCCGCCCGCAACGCCGCCGCCCGGGAGATCCGCACGACCTCCGGCAGCCCGATCAGCCCCACGATCGCCACCAGCGCGGCCGGCCCCGGCGAGAGCAGCGCGGCCAGCATGACGAGCAGCAGCAGGGACGGCACCGCCAGCAGCAGGTCCAGCGGCCGCATCAGCACCTCGTCCAGCCACCGCCGCCCGGCCGGCGCCGCCGCCAGTCCCGCCAGCAGCCCCAGCGGCACCCCGGCCGCGTACGCGAGCAGCGTCGCCAGCACCGCGACCACGACGACGGACCTCCCGCCGAGCAGCACCTGCTCCCACACGTCCCGCCCGACGAAGTCGGTGCCGAGCGGGCCGCCGGCGGAGAAGGACACCCCGCGCGGCTCCGGCGCCCCCGCCAGCCATGGCCCGGCCAGCGCGAGCACCAGCGGCACGGCCAGCAGCACCACTCCGGTCGCATGCCGCCCCCTCACCGCGCGCTCCCGGGAGCCAGCCGGTACGCCCCCAGGTCGGCGGCCAGGTTCACGACCACGGTGGTGGTCGCGAACACCACGCACAACGCCTGGATCACCGGGATGTCCCTGGCCGACACCGAGTCGTTCAACAGCGTGCCGAGCCCGGGGATCACGAACACGGACTCCACCACGATCACGCCGCCGAGCAGCCAGTCCGTGGTCCTGGCGAGCTGCTGCACGCCGGGGGCCAGGGCGTTCGGCAGCGCGTGCGCCAGCCGTACCCGCCAGGGGGACAGGCCGAGCCGCCGGGCATGGGCGACGTAGCCGGAGCCCAGCGCGTCCACCATGCCGGCCCGTACCAGGCGGCTGATCGAGCAGACCGGCCTGGCCAGCAGCACCACCAGCGGCAGCACCAGCAGGGCCGGCTGCTCCAGCAGGTTCGGGGGTGCGCCGACCGCCGTCGGCGGGAACCAGCCGAGCCGCACCGCGAACACCGCGACGAGCACCACCCCGAGCGCGAACTCGGGGATCGAGTACAGCCCGACGGTCACGGTGGTGAGCACCCGGTCCAGCAGGCCGCCCTGCCGCACGGCCGCGACCACCCCGGCCGCGACGGCGACGGGGACGAGCAGCAGCAGCGTGAGCCCGGCCAGCACGAGCGTGGGCGGCAGGCCGTCGGCCAGCACGCCGGCCACCGGCCGCCCGGACACCAGCGAGACGCCCAGGTCGCCGCGCGCCAGCCCCGCCAGCCAGCCCGCCCACCGCTCGACCGCCGGCCGGTCCAGCTCCAGGGCGGCGCGGAGCTGCGCGATGCGCTCCTCGTCGGGGATGTCGCCTGCCAGCACGACGGCGGCGTCGCCGGGCAGCGCCTCCGTCAGCACGAAGACGAGCGAGGCCACCGCGACGACCTGTGCCACGCCGAGCAGCAGCCGCCGCATCGCGTAACGGGCCAGGTTCACGTGAAACACACCCCGTGGCCGTGGCCGTGGCGGACGCGGGCCGTGCTCACGCCAGCCACACCTTGTCGAAGCGGGCCCAGTCGAGCGTGTTGGCGGGGGCGTTGGCGACGCCGCGCAGCCTGGGAGAGGTGCCGAGCAGCCAGTCGGCGAAGCCCCAGATGAGGAAGCCGCCCTCGGCGTGCAGCGTGCGCTGCATGTCCTGGTAGATCCCGCGCCGCCTGGCCTCGTCGGGGCTGGCCACCGCCTGGTCGTAGAGGGCGTCGAACTCGGGGCGGGCCCACTTGGTGGCGTTCGTGGTGGAGTTCGTGAGCAGGCGCTGCGAGAGATGGGTCTCGATGGGCATGGCCCCGGAGCGGTAGCAGCAGATGGTGCCCTTGTTCAGCACGTCGGCCCAGTACGTGTCCTTGTTGCCGACCTTGGCGCTCACCTCCAGCCCGGCCTGCCGCGCCTGGTCGGCGAAGACGCCGGCCGCCTCCAGGAAGCCGCTGGCCGCCGCCGACGTGTCGAGCTGGATCTTCATCCCCTTCGCCCCGGCCTTGTCGATCAGCCACCGTGCCTGCTCCAGGTCGGGGGTGCGCTGCGGGATGTCGGCGGCGTAGTAGAGGTAGTCCTTGCCGAACAGGTCGTTGCCCACCTGCCCGGCGCCGCCCAGCACGCTGTCGATCAGTTGCGAGCGGTCGGCCAGCAGGAACATGGCCTTGCGGAGCCGCGGGTCGTCGAAGGGCGGCCGGTCCACCTTCATCGCGAACGCCTGCATGCCGCTGTTGTTGAGCCGGATGATCGACATCCTGCCGCCGGCCTCGTGGGTGCGGGCGGTGGCGGGGGTGAGGTCGTGCGCGTAGTCGGCCTGGCCGCCGAGCACGGCGTTCACCCGCGCCGACTCCTCGCCCGCGATCAGGTATTCGAGCTCGTCCACGTACGGGGCGCCGTCCCAGTAGCCGGGGTTGCGCTTGAGCAGCAGCGAGCGCCCCGGCTGGAACGAGCCGAACGTGAACGGCCCCGACCCGACGGGCCTGCTGAACTCGTCGGCGCCCTCGGGCACGATGTAGGCGCCGAAGGCGGCCAGCACGTTGGGGAACTCCGCGTAGGGCCGCTTCAGGCGGAACTCGACCGTGCGGTCGTCGACGGCGCGGCTGTTCCTCAGGTCGATGAGGGCGAGGTTGGCCTTGGCACGGAAGGTGCGCTTCTCGTCCGCGATGCGCGCGTAGCTGTGGAGCACGTCGGCGGCGCGTACCGGCTTGCCGTCGTGGAAGGCGGCCTCACGCAGCGTGATCCGCCAGGTGGTCAGCTCGGCGTCGGACTCCCAGCGGGAGGCCAGGCGCGGCACGATCGACACGTCGGTGCCGTAGTCGGCGAGCTTGTCGAACATGGCCTTGGACCGCGAGGCCTCCAGGAAGAGGTTGGCCAGGTGCGGGTCCAGGCTCTCCTGCGCGCCGCCGCCGGCGAACGCGGCCCGCAGCCTGCCGCCTCTCCTGGGCTGGGAGGAGGCGCTGCCGCCGGTGGGCTGGGCCGCGCAGCCGGCCAGGGCCACAGCGGCGGCGGCGGACAGGAAGGCACGACGATCTAGGCGCATGTCCGACAATGGTAACGATTTTCATTTGTGGCGCAATCCCCTCACTCGGTGAGGAGCTTCACAATCGCCACCACGCCGATGCATACGATCACGCCGCGCAGGATCGGGGCCGGCAGCCTGCGGCCCAGCCGCGCGCCGAGGAACCCGCCCGCCATCGAGCCCGTCGCCACCAGCAGCACCGCCGTCCAGTCCACGTCGGCGACGAGCGTGTAGAGGATGGCGGCCGTGCCGTTGACCAGCACGACGAGCACGTTCTTGGCCGCGTTGACGCGCTGCAGCTCCTCGTCGATGAGGATGCCCATCAGGCCGATGAGCAGGATGCCCTGCCCGGCGCCGAAGTAGCCGCCGTACGCGCCCGCCGCGAGCGCGCCCAGCCAGAGCCACGGGCCGCCGTGCGCGCGCCGGGGCCGGTCGGCCAGCGCGCGGCTGAGCCGGGGCTGGATCACGACGAGCGTGCAGGACATCGCGATGAGCACGACCACGACCGCGGTGAACGTGCTCTCCGGCAGGTTGAGCAGCAGCAGCCCGCCCGCCAGCGCGCCGGCCACGGACGCCGGCGCCAGCCGCAGCAGCCGGTCGCGCTGGCCCTTCAGCTCCTCGCGGTAACCCGCGACTCCGGTCAGCCCGCCGGGGACCAGCCCGATGTTGTTGGAGACGTTGGCCGTGATCGGCGGCAGGCCCACCGCGAGCAGCGTGGGAAACGTGATCAGCGATCCGGACCCGACGACGGTGTTGATGGCTCCGCCCGCGACGCCGGCCGCGAGCACCGCGACCATCTCCCAAGGTGTCATGCCGTGCGACTCTAGGGCATGTCTTGAGTCGTAAGACGAATCGTACCGCTATATGAGATTCGGCCCGGTGCTCTCCCTGGCCACGAGCCGGGCCGTCGTGTCCTGGAACGAGCCGGGCGAGCCCCCGTCGAGCAGGCTCACCAGCGTGCGCGCCGTGTGCACCCCGTACGCCTGCACGTCCCTGGACAGGGCGGTCAGCGTCGGGAAGACCATCTCGCAGAGCTGCGAGTCGTCACCCGCCACGATCGACAGCTCCTGCGGCACCCCCACGCCGAGCTGCCGGGCGACGCTCACCCCCGCCGTCGCCATCACGTCGTTGTCGTACGTGATGGCCGTCGGCCGGTCGGCGGCGGCGAGCAGCTCGCGGGTGGCCCGCGCCCCCGCCGCCCAGGTGTAGTCGGTGTCGACGACGGCGACCGGCGACAGGCCGTGCCGCTCCATGGCGGCGTGGAAGGCCGCCGTGCGGACCTGCGTGTGCTCCAGCGCGGGCAGCCCGGCGACCCGCGCGATGCGCCGGTGACCGAGCCCGACCAGGAAGTCCACCGCCTCGGTCACCGCGGCCGCGTCGTCGCTCCACACGGCGCTCCACCGGGCGGGCATGCCGCCGGGCCGCGGCCGGCCGACCAGCACCGCGGGGAGGCCCATCGACTCCAGCACCGGCAGCCGCGCGTCACGCGCCCACAGGTCCATGACGATCAGCCCGTCCACCCGCCGCTCGGCCCACCAGTCGTTGACGGCCTCGATCGAGCGGGCGTGGTCGGGCACGACCTGCAGCAGCAGCGCCGTACGCGTGAGCGCCAGCTCGCTCTCCACGCCCGCGATGAACTTCATGAAGAACGGCTCCACGCCCAGCGTGTCGGCGCTGCGGGCCAGGACCAGCCCCACGGTGTGGGCCCGCGACTCCGACAGCCCCCTGGCGGCGGCGTTGGGCCGCCAGCCCATCTCGGCCGCGATCGCCAGGATGCGCTGCCGGGTGGCCTCGGAGACCCCGGGCCGGCCGTTCAGCGCGAAGGAGACCGCGCCGATCGACACCCCTGCCCGCTCCGCGATGTCGCTGATCGTCAGCCGCTTCACGGGCTCATCGTAGGTTCGGCCGGGCTCACTTCGTCGCCCCGGCGGTGAATCCGTTGTAAACGAAGCGCTGCAACGCCAGGAAAATGGCCAGGGTCGGCAGAATCACCAGCACCGCGCCCGCGGAAATGACCTCCCAATGCGCGCCGAACGGCCCCTTGAACCGGAAGAGCGAGGTGGAGATGACGCCCAGCTCCTCCGACGGCATGTACAGGAACGGGATGTAGAACTCGTTGTAGACGGTGATCCCCTTGATGATGACGACCGTCGCGATGGCCGGCTTGAGCAGCGGCAGGATGACCTTCCGGTAGATGGTGAACGAGGTCGCGCCGTCCATCCTGGCGGCCTCGTCGAGCGAGACCGGAATGTTCCTGATGAACTGCAGGAAAATGTAGATGGCCACGATGTCGGTGCCCATGAAGAGCAGGATCGGCCCCCACCGGGTGTCGAACAGCCCGAACGCGTCGATCACCTCGAACGTGGCCACCTGCGTGGTCACCCCGGGCACCAGCGTGGCCACCAGGAAGAGCGCGACCACGAGCTTCTTCAGGCGGAAGGCGAAACGGTCGATCGCGTACGCGGCCATGGACCCGATGAGAATGGTCCCGGTGATCGAGAACAGCAGGATGAAGGCGGTGTTGCCGAAGGCCGCCAGCATGTTCCCGTTCTCGAAGGCGATGCGGTAGTTCTCGAAGTTGAACCAGCTCGCGGGCAGCGCCAGGATGTCGCCCCCGGCCATCTCCTCCGGCGTCTTGAACGACGTGCTGAACATCGTCAGCAGCGGCAGCACCACGACCGCCGCCGCGGCGGCCAGCGACAGGTACTTCAGCGCCGTCAGGGAAAGGCGCGCTGTCATGGCTTCTCCTCCGGTACGACGCGCCGCTGCACCCAGGTGATCAGCAGGATGATGACCAGCAGCACCACGGCCGCCGCCGAGGCCAGCCCGGTCTTGTTGAACTGGAAGGCCAGCTTCACGGTCTGGATGACGAACGTCTTGGTCTCGCCCGAGCCGCCGGTCATGATGTACGGGATCTCGAAGACCGACAGCGACCCCGACACGCCCAGGATGAGGCTCAGGCTGATGATCGGCCTGATGCTCGGGATGATGATGTGCCACAGGATCTGCGGCCGGCTGGCGCCGTCGAGCGTGGCGGCCTCGTGCAGCTCCGACGGCACCGACTGGATGGCGCCGAGGAAGAGCACGAAGTTCAGGCCCATGAAGCGCCAGATCGACACCCCCGACAGCGACACGTTGGCCAGGTCCGGGTTGCCCAGCCAGAGGATCTCCGCGTCGATGCCCACCAGCCTGAGCACCTGGTCGAGCGTGCCGCCCGGCTGGAACAGGTAGAGGAAGACGAACGCGACCGCGACGCCGTTCAGCAGGTAGGGGAAGAAGATGACGCCCTTGAAGAAGTTGCGCAGCCGCGTCCGGAAGCTCAGCACGGCCGCGAAGTAGAGCGCCAGCGCGATCTGCAGCAGCGCGGCGACCAGGTAGAACAGGCTGGTGGCGAAGACGGAGAAGAGCTCGGGCCGGGTGAAGAGCCGCAGGTAGTTGTCCAGGCCCACGTAGGTGCGGTCGGGGCTGACGCCGTCCCAGTCGGTGAAACTGTAGGAGATCATGCTCACCACCGGCACGTACGTGAACGTGCCCAGCATGATCAGCGGGACGGCCAGGTACAGCCAGGGGGTGACCCGCGGCCACCGGCGCGGCGGCGCCGCGGCGTGCCGTGCCGGTGGTGCGGGCCGGGTCGTGCGCTCCGAGGTGCGGACCATGCTCAGCCGCCGAGCGCCACGGCACCGGCCCACTTCTCGGCCAGTTCGGCGAAGCTGCCGTCCAGATCGCCCTTGGCCGCCCCGCGGGCGATGTCCACCAGCTTCTGCCGGTATTCCGGCTTGGTCAGGCCCACCTCGGCGGCGTTGTCGATCGTCGTCACCTTGCCGGACTCGGCCTGGGACAGCTCGAAGAACTGCACGCCCTGCTCCTCGAACGGCTTGAGCGCGCTCGGCAGCGGCGCGCCGCGCACGCTGGAGATGCCCTGGATGTCCGCGGCGAAGGTGGACTTGTCGAGCACCCAGTCCACCCAGGCGCGCGCCGCCTGCTGCTGTCCGGAGTGCTTGTTGATCGCGTAGACGTAGTCGGGCGTGGTGGGGGCGCAGAACCTGCCGTTCGCCTGCGCAGGGAAGGGCAGGTAGCCGATGCTGTCGGGGCTCTTGCCGGCCTTCTCCGCCGCGTCCCGCATCTGCGCGATCGACCAGGAGCCGAGGAACATGCTGGAGATCTCGCCGCGGGCGAGCAGGCCCTTGGAGTCCTCCCAGTTCGTGGTGGTCGGGTCGGGCTCGGCGAGCTTGCGGCTGACGATGTCGAACAGCAGCTTGTCGGAGACGTTCAGGTCGCTGCCGGCGGCCCAGGGGTTCTGGGAGGTGGCCAGCTTGTCGTTGGCCGCGGGGTCGCAGCTGATCGTGCCGAGCGCGCCCTGCCAGCCGCTCAGCGGCCAGCCGTCCTTGTAGTTCGTGTAGTACGGGATCGCCCCCGTCTTGTCCTTGACCGCCTGCAGGGCCGTGAGGAACTCGTCGGGCGTCTTCGGCCACTGCGTGATCCCGGCCCTGGTCCACAGGTCCTTGTTGTAGACGAAGCCGTTGACCACGCCGAAGGAGGTCAGGCCGTAGACGGTGCCGTCGACCGTGCCCTTCTGGGTGAACTGGTATTTCTTGCTCAGTTCGGCGGCGGGGCCGAGCGCGCTGAAGAACTTGGGATAGTCGTCGGGGCTGATGGTGGTGGGGATGAGCAGGACGTCACCGTAGTTCTCGGTGTTCATCCGGATTTTGACTTCGCCCTCGTAATCGGTGATGCCGTCGAACTTGACCTTGATTCCGGGGTGGGTCTTGTTGAACTCGGCGGCGTACTTCGCCAGCGTTCCGTCGGTCACCATGTCGGTCCTGTTGGTCAGCACGGTGATCTCGCCGGTGGCCTTGGCGGGGTCGGCGGGTGCGGAAGCGCTGGCAGAGGGCCCGCCGGTGCTGGTGCCGCCGCCGCAGGCCGCGATCAGGAACACCGAGACCAGCGTGGCGCCGGCGAGTGCTCTACGTTGCATGTCCATGGTCTCCGTCCTCAGGGGGTTTCGCGCGGCAAGGGCGGGCGCGATGAGGAACTAAAGCGCTTCAGTTCGAGTGGACGCGATCGTCTGCCGTTTCTGTGTGCGGTGTAAAGGCGGATTGCGGCTATGTTGCTTAACCGTTACATAAAGCGGGGAGCGGTGTTGACCTGCTGAGCGGCGTAGCCGTACAGTCTGGCTGGCTTACCCGGTTTAGTTGGGAGTATCACGTGTACCGTGCGTTGCACGACGGCTGGACCCTGCGAGCAGACGGCGAGGCCCCGCACGGGCCCGCCGCGATCCCGGCGGCCGTGCCGGGCAGCGTGCACACCGACCTGCTCGCCGCTGGGCTGATCGAGGACCCCTACCGCGACGACAACGAGACCCGGCTCGGCTGGATCGGCCGCACGGACTGGATCTACGAGACCGCCTTCGACTGGCACGACGACGGCCACGAGCGCACCGACCTCCTCTGCGAGGGCCTCGACACGGTCGCGACCGTCCTGCTGAACGGGCACGAGCTGGGCGGCACCGCCAACATGCACCGCACCTACCGGTTCCCGGCGCGCGAGCTGCTGCGGGACGGCGAGAACCGGCTGGAGGTGCGCTTCCGCGCGCCGTACGCCTACGCCGAGGAGCAGCAGGCCCGGCACGGGGAGCGGCCCGGCCCCTACGACGAGCCGTACGCGTTCATCCGCAAGATGGCCTGCAACTTCGGCTGGGACTGGGGGCCGACGCTGGTCACCAGCGGGATCTGGCGGCCCATCGGCCTGAGCTCCTGGTCCGGCGCCCGCCTGGCCGAGGTGCGCCCGCTGGTGCGCGGCGACGGCGTGGACGTGCACGTGCGCGTCGAGCGCACCGGCGACGCGCCGGTCACCGTCACCGCCGACGTGGCCGGCGTCAGCGTCGAGACCAAGCTGGAGCAGGGCCAGAGCGAGACCGTGCTGCGCCTGGACGTTCCGCACGCCGAGCGGTGGTGGCCGCGCGGGCACGGCGCGCAGCCGCTGTACGCGCTCACCGTGCGCGCCGGCTCGGACGAGTGGCGGCGCGAGATCGGCTTCCGCACGGTCGAGCTGGACACCGACGCCTTCCGCCTGGTCGTCAACGGCAAGCCGGTGTACGTTCGCGGCTTCAACTGGATCCCCGACGACTGCTTCCCCGCCAGGGTCACCCCCGCCCGCCTGGCCGAGCGCTTCGACCAGGCCACCGGCACCGGCGCCAACGCGCTGCGCGTCTGGGGCGGCGGCGTGTACGAGTCGGAGGAGTTCTACGGCCTGGCCGACCGCCTGGGCCTGATGGTCTGGCAGGACTTCCCGTTCGCCTGCTCGGCCTACCCCGAGGAGGAGCCGTTCCGCTCGGAGGTGGAGGCGGAGGCCCGCGACAACGTGGCCCGCCTGTCCGCCCACCCCAGCCTGGTGCTGTGGTGCGGCAACAACGAGAACATCGAGGGGCACCAGCACTGGGACTGGCGCGAGCCCCTGGGCGGCAGGAGCTGGGGCGCCGGGTTCTACCACGACGTGCTGCCGTCCGTCGTCGCCGAGCTGGACCCCACGCGGCCGTACTGGCCGGGCAGCCCGTACTCGGGCGCCCCCGACCGCGACGTGCGCGACCCCTCGACCGGGACCGTGCACATCTGGACCGTGTGGGGCGGCGACCTGGGCTACCAGCACTACGCCGACTACACGCCGCGCTTCGTGGCCGAGTTCGGCTACCAGGGGCCGCCGACGTACGCCACGCTGCGCGCCGCCTCCTCCGACGAGCCGCTCACGCCGGACTCCTCGCACCAGAAGGCCCCCGGCGGGCAGGCCAAGCTGCTGAAGGGGTTGCGCGGGCACCTGCCGGAGCCGCGGACCTTCGACGACTGGCACTACTGGACGCAGCTCAACCAGGCCCGCGCGATGGCGTTCGGGGTGCAGCGCTTCAGGGCGCTGATGCCGTACTGCATGGGCACGGTCGTCTGGCAGCTCAACGACTGCTGGCCGGTCACCTCCTGGGCCGCCGTGGACGGCGCGGGCCGCAGGAAGCCCCTGTGGTACGCGCTGCGCCGCTCGTTCGCCGACCGCCTGATCACCCGGCTCGGCGCCGAGGTCGTGCTGGTCAACGACACGGACGAGGAGTGGTCCGGCCTGCTGGAGCTGGCCGCGCTCGACCTGTCGGGCCGGGCCCTGGCCGGACGCGAGGAGCAGGTCACCGTGTCCGCCCGCGCGACCGTGCGCGTCAGCCCGCCCGAGGACCCGGGCGCCCGGCTGCTGACGGCCAGGCTGGGGGACGAGCGGGTGGTGTTCGCGCTCGCCGAGGACCCGGACATGGGGTACCCGCGGGCCGAGGCCGCCGCCTTCACGGAACGGGAGCCGGGCGGGTACGCCGTCACCGTCACCGCCGGGACCGTCCTGCGCGACCTGGCCCTCTTCCCCGACCGGCTCGACCCGGACGCGAGCGTGGACGACCAGCTCGTCACGCTGCTGCCGGGGGAGAGCGTGACCTTCCACGTCACGACGGACAAGGAGCTCGACCCGGCGGCGCTCACCTCGTATCCGGTGCTGCGCTGCGTGAACGAGAGCTGAGGAAAACCGCAGCCTGATCCGGGTACGCGCATCATTCCGGCCGCACGGGCCGGAAACCTAGCGTTCCGGATCATGATGGGAAAGTTGTTCGACGTCCCCCGCCGCGTCCTGGCGGGGGTGTCGGCTCTGCTGGCGGTGGCCGCCGTGATCGTGCTGACCGCCATGTCCGACAGCACCATGCAGCCGCTGCCCGCCTCGGCGCCGGCCGCCGAGTTCAGCGCCGGGCGGGCCCTGCGTCACCTGAGGGCGTTCGCCACCCGCCCGCGGCCGATCGGCAGCCAGGCGAGTGCGCAGGCCCGGGACTACCTGGCCGGGCAGCTACGCGAGGCCGGGCTGGACGTGCGGGTGCAGCAGGCCGTGGGGGCGAACTCCTCGACGGGGCTGGCGGCGTTCGGGCAGGTGGACAACGTCGTGGCCACCCGCCGCGGCACCGACCCGACCGGGACGGTGGTGATCGCCGCCCACTACGACTCCGCCGCGATGGGCCCCGGCGCGTCGGACGACGCCGCCGCCGTGGCGGCGATGCTGGAGACCGTACGGGCGCTGGGCGACACGAAGCTCCGCAACGACCTGGTGTTCCTGATGACGGACGGCGAGGAGGACGGCGTGCTCGGCGCCGAGGCGTTCGTCAGGGAGCATCCGCTCGGCGGCAAGGGCGGCGTGCTGCTGAACTGGGAGGCGCGCGGGGTCAGCGGGCCGTCACTGATGTTCGAGACGTCGCGGGACAACGCCGGGCTGGTCGAGCTGTTCGCCGGCGCCGTGCCGTACCCGCGGGGCGACTCCATGATGGTCGAGCTCTACCGGCTGCTGCCGAACAACACGGACTTCACGCCGATGACCGCGGCCGGGTTCACCGGCATGAACTTCGCCTACATCCAGGAGTCCTCGCGCTACCACACGGCCGACGACTCGCTCGCCCAGCTGAACAGGGGCAGCCTCCAGCACCACGGGACGAACATGCTGGCCCTGGCCCGCGCGCTCGGCGGCGCCGACCTGCCCGGGCTGGCCGCCGGCCACGACGTCAGCTACTTCCGGCTCTTCGGAGTCATGATCACCTACCCGGAGGCGCTGGTGTGGCCGCTGGCCGGGCTCGCCGTGGCCGCGGTCGCCGGGCTGGGGCTGGTGGCGTGGCGGCGGCGGGTGGCCGGGCCGGTGCGGATGCTGGCCGGCGCGGTGTCGGCGGTCGTGCCGGTCGTGCTGGCGGGGGTGCTGGCGCAGGGGCTGTGGGAGGTGCTGGTGGCCATGCGGCCCGACTACTCCGGGATGGGCGGGCTGCTGCACCGGCCCGACGCGTTCCGCGCGGCCGTGGCGGTGCTGGCCGGGCTGGCGGTGCTGGGCTGGTACCTGGTGCTGCGGCGCAGGGTCGGGCCCGCCGCGCTGGCCGTCGGGGCGCTCGTCTGGCCGGCGCTGCTGGGCGTGGTGTGCGCCTGGAGCGCGCCGGGAGCGTCGTTCATGTTCGCGCTGCCCGCGCTGTTCGCCGCCCTCGGCGGCCTGACCGCGCTGCTCCTGCCGCGCGGCTCGACGCGGCAGGGGGAGAAGGGCGGCACGGGCCCGCAGGCGGCTCGGTGGATGCCGGGCGGCACGGTGTGGCGGGTGGTGGCGGTGACGGCCGGCCTCTTCCCAGGGGCGGCGTTGTTGCCCGGGCTGGCGCTGACGGCGTTCGACGGGATGGGGCTCGCGCTCGGCGGGGTGAGCGCGGCGGCGCTGGCGCTGTTCGCGCTGACGGCCCTGCCTGTCGTCGAGTTGTGGCTGCCGGAGCCGCAGCGGCCGGTCGGGCGGCCGGTCACGTTCGGGGCGCCGCTGGCCGCCGCCGCCCTCGCGGTGGCGCTGGTGCCCGCCGGGCTGGCGCTGGACGGTTTCGACGCGGCCAACCCGCGGCGTACGCACCTGGCGTACGTGATGGACGCCGACACCAGGACGGCCGGCTGGGTCAGCGCCGACCTCGACCCGTCCGACTGGACGAAGAGGTACGTCTCGGGCCGCGACACCGCGTTCCTGCCGCCCGGCTACGCCCGCGGCGACCTGTGGACCGGCCGCGCGCCGGCGGTGGACGTGGACGGGCCGCGGGTCCGCGTGGTGGGCAAGGACGGCGACACCTACCGGCTGCGGGTCACCGCGGGCAGGGGCGCGCGCTCGCTCACGCTCCGCGTCGAGCGGCCGATCGTCGAGGCGAGCGCCAGGGCCGCGGGCATGCGGCCCGTGACCGTCCCCGTCACCGGCGCCCGCGCGAACACCTGGCCGGGCGAGGTGCGCTTCCGCGGCATCCCGCAGGACGGCGCGGAGATCACCATCCGGGTGGCGGGCGCGACAGAGGCGGCGGGCTCGGGCGCGACAGGGGCGGCGGGCTCGGGCGCGGCAAGGGCGGCGGGCGAGGCGAAGGCGGACGGCGCGGGCGCGGCGGGGGCGGGCGCGGGCGGGCTGCGGGTGACGGCGATCGGTGAGCGGGACGGCTTCGCGGCCGTGCCCGGCTTCACGCCCATGCCCCAGGGCCTGGTGGCCGCCACCCGCGAGGACGGCGGCCTGGTGGCGATCACCCGTACGTACCGGCTCTGAGCCGGGGCAGGGCCCGCTTGAGGATCTTGCCGGTGGGGCTCATCGGCAGCTCGTCCACGAACGACACGTGACGGGGGTACTTGTACGCCGCCACCCGCTCCCGTACGAAGTCGCGCAGTTCCTCGCCGGTCACGGGCGCGCGCAGCGCCACCACGGCCTCGATCTCCTCGCCCAGCCCGGGGTGCGGCACGCCGAACACGGCCGCCTGCCGCACCGCCGGGTGCTCGTAGAGCACCTCCTCGACCTCGCGCGGGTAGACGGTGTAGCCGCCGCGGATGATCACGTCGCGGCGGCGGTCCACCAGGAAGAAGTAGCCGTCGCCGTCCACCCGCCCGAGGTCGCCGGTGTGGAACCAGCCGTCGCGGATCACCTCGGCCGTGGCCGCCGGGTCGTTCCAGTAGCCCTTCATCACGTTGGGGCCGCGCACCACGATCTCGCCGATCTCGCCGGCGGGCAGCTCGCGGCCGTCGTCGCCGACGACCTTCATCTCGACGCCCCTGATGGGCCAGCCGATGGAGCCAGGCCTGCGGTGCGAGCCGCCCCGGTTGGTCGCGGCGACGGGGGAGGTCTCGCTGAGCCCGTACCCCTCGACGATCTCGCAGCCGAACCTGGCCTCGTAGGCCCGCAGCACGTCCAGCGGCAGCGCCGCCCCGCCGGAGGCGCAGACCCGCAGCATCGACATGTCGGAGGCGCCGGGATGGTCGAGCAACGCGATGAACATGGTCGGCACGCCCTGGAAGACCGTCACCCCGTCCCGCCGGATGACCTCAAGGGCCCGCCCCGGGTCGAAACGGCCCAGCAGCGTCAGCCGGGCGCCCGCGTGCACGGTCGCGTTGAGCGAGCAGGTCTGGCCGAAGGTGTGGTAGAGCGGCAGCGCGCCGAGCACGACGTCGTCCACGCCGAGCGCGTGCATGCGGGCCACGGTGGCGGCGTTGCCCCCCAGGTTCGCGTGGGTGAGCTCGATGCCCTTGGGGCGGCCGGTGGTGCCGGAGGTGTAGTGCACGACCGCGGTGTCGTCGGGCTCCAGGTCGGCGATCTCGCGCTCGGCCGCGACGCCCCGCAGCAGCCGCCTGAACTCTCCCGGCACCACGAAGAAGCAGTCGGTGCCCGCCGAGCCCGCCTCCGCCGTCTCGGCGAACGCGTGCCAGGCGATCAGCAGCCGCGCCCCGCAGTCCCCCAGGTACGCGGCGATCTCGCGCCGCTTCAGCAGCGGGTCCAGCGGGACCACCACGGCCCCGACCCGCAGCACCCCGTAGTAGACGACGCCGAACTCCGGCACGTTCGGCAACATGATCGCGACCCGGTCGCCGGGGCCGATCCCGCGGCACCGCAGCAGGCCCGCCAGGCGGGCGCTCAGTTCGTCGAGGGTGCCGTAGGTGAGCTGCGCCTCGTCCAGCGTGAGAACCGCTCTGCCGCCGAGCCGGGCAGCGGCGGTGTGGAGCCGGTCAGCGAGGTTCATGGAATGACCGTACGTCCGAGATCCCACGGCTCTCATTGGTCGCGGCGGCCAGTCTTTCCCGCCCGGCATTGGTGGGCAGGGCATCATGCAGCGCGATGGCGACGAGCAGCTCCACCAGATCGTTGATGGAGCGCAGGCTGCGCCCGGTGCGCTCCTGGATGCGGCGCATGCGGTACTGCGCGGTGTTCGGGTGGATCTGGAGGCGTTCGGCGGCGGTTCGCAGGTTCAGGTCCGCGGCGGCGAACGCCCTGATCGTGGCCGTCAGCACGCCGCCGCGCGCCCGGTCCTCGGACAACAAGGACGTGATGCGCGGATCGACCAGGTTGCGGGCGGTGTCGTCGGCCTTGAGCGCCAGGTACTGGAAGGGCGTGATCCTGGGCAGCGCCGCCACGCCGCCCTCCTCGGGCACGAAGTCCAGCACGGCCCTGGCCTCCTGGTAGGCCTGCGGGATCTGCGCGGCGCCCGCCGCGACGGTGCTGACGCCCATGGCGAGCCTGACGCCCTCGACGGCCAGGCTCTCCACCACGCCCTGCAGCCGGTCGCACAGCTCCTCCGGCCCCGTGCCGGGGCCGAGCACGGGGATGGCGACGATCTCCGACCTGCGCACGACCGACAGCGTACGGGTGCCGTTCCCGGCGATCCTGGCGATGGCCGCGCACGCCGAATGCCGGGCGTCCTCGGGATCGGCCGCCGCCCCGGCCAGCACCGCGGTCACCACGAGCAGCGGCGTGCGCGCGTCCTGGCCCAGGCCGTGCGCCTGCGCCGCGGCCACCTCCCTGCCCCGCGTGGGCGCGCACCCGGCCAGCAGCGTCTCCAGCAGGTCGCGGGTCTCGCGCACCGCCTCCGCCGCCGCGTACTGCTGGAACTCCATGTACGCGTTCGCCGCGTGCGTGCTGGCGAAGTCGCAGTAGCGCATCAGCGGCGTCGCCAGCGACAGCGCGGCCTCGCGCCCGGCGTAGGTGTGCCCGGCCCGCTCGACCACGGCCTCCCAGAACACCTGCTGCCCGACCCGGAAGGCGTTGATGTAGTCGGCCAGCGCCACGCCCGCCCTGGCGCGGCGCATGGCGGCGCGACGGGTGAACGAGATGTCCTCGAACGTCACCGTCCGGTCCTCCAGGAGCACGCCCAGCTTGGCCCGGTAGTGCTTGACCACCTGGTCCCGCACGTCGGCGTGGAAGGCCGCGCCCATGGCGTCGTAGGCGGGGATCTCCTCCCGCATCGTCGTGACCGCGACGTCGGCCAGCTCCTGGAGGTCGCCGAGCAACCCGGACAGGATGCGTGTGCGTTCCGCGCGTACGGCGGCTTCCACGGTGCTCGAACCAGTGGACATGCCGGGATGATCCATGGCCATTGCCGCACGGTCAACGGGTTGTAACCGGGATGAGACCCAGCCTGTGCTCAGAGGACAACTCGCCAGAAACATCTTGGGTCACCGTGCCCAATGCGGCCCTTGACGAGCGGATCCTACGCTGAGCCCAATTCAGAACATTGTTCTCCAGGAGGCCGGATGCTGGAGGTACACGATCTTACCGTTCGCTTCGGCGGCATCACCGCGCTGGACGGCGTGGGGTTCGGGGTGGCGGGCGTGGAGATGGTGGGGCTCATCGGGCCGAACGGCGCCGGCAAGACCACCCTGTTCAACTGCCTGACCCGGCGCTACACCCCGCAGTCCGGGACGATCACGTACGAGGGCAAGGACCTGGTCGCCGTGGCGCCGCACGCCGTCGTCGGGCTCGGCATCGCCAGGACCTTCCAGAACCTGGGCCTGTTCCCCCGCCTGTCCGTACGCGACAACGTGCTGGTCGGCGCGCACCACAGGGGCCGCGCCGGCTTCTTCTCCGCCGGGCTGAGGCTGCCGGGCGTGGGCCGCGAGGAACGCGAGCTGCGCGCCGAGGCCGACGCCCTGCTGGAACGGCTGGGGCTGACCCAGGTGGCCGCGCACCCGGCGACCGGGCTGCCGTTCGGCACCCTCAAGCGGGTCGAGCTGGCCCGCGCGCTCATCGCCCGCCCCCGGCTGCTGCTCCTCGACGAGCCGGTCAACGGGCTGAACGCGGCGGAGGTGGAGGAGTTCGCGGGCACGCTGGAGTCGATCCGCACCGAGTACGGCCTGACGGTCATCGTGGTCGAGCACCACATGGGGTTCGTCATGGGCATCTGCGAGCGCATCGTCTGCCTCGACTTCGGCCGCAAGATCGCCGAAGGGCCCCCGGAAGAGGTCCAGCGCGACCCGGCCGTGATCGAGGCGTACCTGGGGACGGCGGCATGAGCGCGGACCTGGTGGTGGAGAACCTGGTCGCCGGTTACGGCGACGCGCAGGTGCTGCACGGCGTGCGCTTCACCGTGAAGGAGGGCGAGGTCTGCGCGATCCTCGGCCCCAACGGCGCCGGCAAGACCACGCTGCTGCGCGCCCTGTCCGGCATGGTCAGGACCCGCGGCACGATCACGCTCGGCGGCGTCTCCCTGGCCGGCCGCTCGCCCGACGCCGTCGCCCGCCTCGGCGTCGCCCACGTGCCCGAGGGCCGCGGCACGTTCATGCCGCTGACCGTGGAGGAGAACCTCCGGCTCGGCGCGTACGTGCGGCGCGGCCCGGCCGTGCACGACGACCTCGAACGCATCTACCAGTACTTCCCGGTCCTGAAGAAGCGCCTCAAGCAGGCCGCCGGCAGCCTCAGCGGCGGCGAGCAGCAGATGCTGGCCCTCGGCCGGGCCCTCATGCTGCGCCCCCGGATGCTGCTGCTCGACGAGCCGTCGCTGGGCCTGGCCCCGCTCGTCACCCGGGAGCTGTTCCGCATCGTCCAGACCATCAACGAAGAGGAGCAGACCACCGTGGTCGTCGTCGAGCAGAACGCCCATCTCGCCCTGGGCGTCGCCCAGCAGGCGCACGTCCTGGAGACCGGGCGGATCGTGCTGTCGGGCACGGCCGAGGAGATCCGGGCCGACGAGCAGGTCGCCCAGTCCTACCTCGGGTACCGGGTGTAGCGCGATGGCCGGATTCCTGCAGCAGGTCGTCGAGGGGCTCGGCGCGGGCGCCATCTACGCCAGCCTGGCGCTGGCCCTGGTGCTGATCTATCAGTTCACCGGGATCGTCAACTTCGCCCAGGGCGAGCTGGCCATGTTCTCGACCTACATCGCCTGGCAGTGCGTGGCCGCCGGCATGCCGTTCTGGCTGGCGCTGGTGGTGACGCTGGCCGTGTCGTTCGCCGGCGGCATGCTCATCGAACGGGTGATCATCAGGCCGGTCGAGGGCGCTCCCGAGCTGACCATCGTGATCGTCACCGTCGGGCTGTTCATCTTCGTCAACGCCGCCGCCGGCTGGATCTGGACGTTCCTCATCAAGGACTTCCCGAACCCGTTCCCCGGCGGCGCGCTGGAGGCGGTGGGGATCAGCGTCAGCTTCTCCACGCTGGGCGTGCTCGGCGTGGTGGGGCTGGTCATGGGGCTGCTGTACCTGCTCTTCCAGTACACCAAGATCGGGCTCGGCATGCGGGCCGTGGCCACGAACCCCGCCTCCGCCCGGCTGGTCGGCATCCGCGTGGGCCGCACGCTCGCGCTCGGCTGGGGCCTGGCCGCCACCGTGGGCGCCGTGTCCGGGGTGCTCGTGGCGCCGCTGCTGTTCCTGGAGCCGAACATGATGGGCGGCGTTCTCATCTACGCCTTCGCCGCCGCCACGCTCGGCGGCTTCGACAGCCCGCTCGGCGCGGTCGTCGGCGGGCTGGTCGTGGGCGTCGCCGAGACGCTCGCCGGGGCCTACGTCGGCTTCATCGGCTCCGACCTCAAGGTGGGAGTGCCGCTGGTGATCATCCTCGGTGTGCTGCTGCTGCGGCCCCAGGGGCTCTTCGGACGGGCGGCGGTGGAGCGGGCATGAGTCTTGACAGCAAGATCGAGGTGAAGCCGGCGCCGGTGAAGGAGCGCAGGAGGCTCGACTGGCGGTGGGCCGGCCTCGGCCTGCTCCTGGCCGCCGCGATCTACGCACCCTTCCAGCTCGTCCCCTTCCACGTCTTCCAGCTCACGATGGTGCTGGTGTACGCGGTGGCGCTGCTCGGGCTCAACCTCCTCGTCGGCCACGCGGGGCAGATCTCGCTCGGTCACGGCGCCTTCTTCGCCGTGGGCGCGTACACCGCCGCCATCCTGATGGATCACTGGGCGTTGCCGTACCCGCTGACCCTGCCCCTCGCGGCGGCGGTGGCGTTCGTGCTCGGCCTCGCGCTCGGCGTGCCGGCCATGCGGCTGCGCGGCCTGTACCTGGCGCTCGTGACGCTCGCCATCGCGATCTTCCTCGTTCCGCTGCTGAAGCGGTTCGAGGAGCTGACCGGCGGCTCCATGGGCCTGACGCTGGCCAAGCCCGCGCCACCCGCGTGGAGCGGGCTGGCCGAGGACCAGTGGCTGTACTTCCTCACGCTGGCCGTCGCCGTCGTGGCGTTCCTGCTGGCCGCCTCGCTGCTGCGCTCGCGGGTGGGCCGGGCCCTGCACGCGCTCAGGGACAACGAGACGGCGGCCGAGGTCATGGGGGTGCGGCTGTCGTTCTACAAGACGCTCGCGTTCGCCTGGAGCGCCATGTTCGCCGGGGCGGCGGGGTGTGTCTACACGTGGGTGATCGGGTTCGTCTCACCGGACTCGTTCACCGTGAACCTGTCGATCACCTTGCTGGCCGGCCTGGTCGTCGGCGGGCTCGGCTCGTTGTCCGGACCCGTGCTCGGCGGGTTGTTCGTCATGTTCGTGCCGAGCATCTCTCAGGACGTCAACGACGCGGCGCCCGGCGTCATCTTCGGCCTGCTGATCATCGCGGTGATGTACGTGGCCCCGACGGGGCTGGCCGGTCTGGCCGGGCGCTTGATCAAGAAGATTCCCCGGAAGGAGTAAGAGGGATGCGAGTTTCAGCGATCGGTTGCACGGCGCTGCTCCTGCTCGCCGTCGCCGCATGCGGGGGGCGCTCGGGTTCCGACGGAACCGGCACGGGCACCGGCGGCACGGCCGCGGCGGGAGGCCAGTGCGCGGGGCAGCAGACCACCGGCATCACCGACTCGAGCATCAAGCTGGGCGGCATCTACCCGCTGTCCGGCCCCGCCTCCGCCTACGGGGACATCCCCAAGGGCATCAAGGCCTACTTCGACTACGTCAACGCCGAGAAGGGCGGCATCGGCGGGCGCAAGGTCGAGTTCGTCGTCCGCGACGACGGCTACTCGCCGCCCAAGGCCGTCGAGGAGGCCCGCAGGCTGGTGGAGCAGGAGCAGGTCTTCGCCCTGTTCCAGACGCTCGGCACCCCCTCCACCGCCGCCACCTGGGACTACACCAACCAGCGCAAGGTGCCGCAGGTCTTCGTGGCCACCGGCGCCTCCATCTGGGGCACCGACACCGCCCACCCGTGGACGATCGGCTGGCAGCCCAACTACATCTCCGAGGCCCGCGTCTACGCGGCCTACCTGAAGAAGGAGAAGCCGGACGCCAAGGTCGCCGTGCTCTACCAGAACGACGACTTCGGCAAGGACCTGTTCGGCGGCTTCAAGCGCGCTCTCGAAGGCACCCAGGTGCAGGTCGTGGCCGAGCAGAGCTACGAGGTCACCGACCCCAGCATCGACCCGCAGATGCGCAACCTCGCCGACTCCAAGGCCGACGTCTTCCTCAACATCACCACGCCGAAGTTCGGCTCCCAGGCGCTGGCCGCCGACGCCAAGAACACGAAGTGGAACCCGCTGCACATCGTCAACAACGTCGCCGCCTCCATCACGGTGCTCAAGCCGGTCGGGTTCGCGAACGTGCAGGGGGTCGTGTCGGCCACGTACTACAAGGACCCGAACGACCCGACGTGGGCGAACGACGCCGAGATGCAGCTCTACAAGCAGAAGATGCAGCAGTACGCGCCCGGGGCCGACGCCAACGTGCCGTACCACACCTTCGGCTGGGCGGCGGCCAGCAGCTTCCACAAGGCCATGGAGGCGGCGGCCTGCCCGACCCGCGAGGGCCTGCGCGACTCCGTGCGCAACCTCAAGGGGGTGAAGGTGGACATGCTGCTGCCCGGGGTGACGCTGGACACCGCGCAGGGGGACGGGTTCCCGATCGAGTCGATGCAGCTCATGACGTTCAAGGGAGAGCGGTGGGAGCTGTTCGGGGACGTGATCGACACCCGCAAGGAGTTCGGCCCGCTGGGCGGCTGACGTGACGGACCGGGGACCCCGGCCTCAGGGCTTGACGGTCCCCGGCCTCAGGGCTTGACGGTCCCCGCCCGTACCAGCCAGTCGACCGCCTCGGAGACGGCCTCCAGCGAGGTGTACCGGGGCCGGTGCCCCAGCAGCCGCTCGGCCTTCTCCATGCTGCAGTGCGGGCTGTGCAGGATGTGGTCGTAGGTGAGCTTCGCGTCGAACTCCGGCACCGTGGCCTTCCACTCCTCCCATGGCAGGAACGCCAGCCGCGCCTCCTGCCCGAACCATCCCGCCACCGCCTCGGCGAACCCGCGCAACGTCAGGGCGGTGGTGGCGACGGAGTGGAAGCTCTCGCCGACGGCCGCGGACGGGGCGGCCATGGCGTCCATGAACAGCCGCGCGACGTCGTCGGCGTGCACGTGCTGCACGGTCTCCATGCCCAGGTTGGGCAGCGCGACCTCGCTCCCCTCGGCGAGCTGCTGGAACACCTCGGGGTTGACGTTCCCGGCCGGGTTCACCGGCACCCACCCGGGCCCGGTGATGTGCCCCGGATGGATGATCGTGACGGGGAACCCCTCGCGGTGGGCCCGGTCGAGCAGGTGAGCCTCGATGGCCGCCTTCTGGACGCCGTACTCGCCGAACGGCGTCCGCCTGGCAGCCTCGGTCGTCGGCACCTGCGCGCTCGGCCCGTGCACCCAGATCGTCCCGCAGTGCAGGAACTGCCGCACCCGGCCGGCGAGCGCGTCGGCGATCGCCCGGGCGCTCGCCTCGGTGAAGCAGATGAGGTCGATGACCACGTCGCCGCCGAGCCCGGCGATCCGCCGCCCGAAGGTGCCGTCCGCCTCCTCGGCCTCCCGGTCGGCGACGACGGTGGCGACCCGCTGCCACGCGCCGTGAGGCGTGTACGGCTCCCGCTTCCCCCGGCTCACGTTGACGACCTCATGCCCGGCCGCGACCAGGCGGGGGATGAGATACGTCCCGATATGTCCACTGCCGCCGATCACCACAACACGCATGGGCTCAGCGTAACCTCATCAGGCCGGCCCGCAACGCGCGCGCAGGATCGGGACTCCGTCCCCTTCCAGCTCGTCGCAGTGCGCCACGCGTCCGGTCATCGCCATGACCAGGGCGACGGTGCGCCCGGAGACGACCGCTCCCGAGCCGGTCTCGAACGGCCCGTCGGAGGCGACGAGCCGCAGCCCGCCGATCCGCCCCTTGGCCTGCACGACCAGGTCCGACCTCCGGTAGTACTCGGCCACCCGCGTGACGGTCCCGATCGGGTAGTCGCGGCGGATGCCCAGGGGGCGGCGGATGTCCTCCCCGTGCACGATCGTCTCCCCGAGCATCGCCACCGCGGGCAGGGGCGGCGAGGTCGTACTGGTGACGACGCGCTCGAACCGCCGCAGGGTCTCGGCCCCGTCGGCGCCCAGGTGCTCGGCCAGCCGCATGGCCACCTGCTTGTCGAAGTCGAACCGGCAGCGGATCACGCCCGCCAGCCACCGCAGCGGGCTGAGGCTGGCGCCGGCGGTCAGGTGGGCGAGCACCTCGCGGACCGAGAGCCCGGCGCACAACGACGGCGCCGCCCACCGCTCCTCCGCCAGGCCGGCCAGGTCGGTGGCCAGGGCGGCGCGCTCGGCGTGGATCAGTGCCCGGACTGCGTCTGTCATGACGGGATGTCTCCCCTGAGGTCGTGGAACGAGAAGGGTATGGCCCTCAGCAGGGAAGACTTCCGTCGCGTCGCAAACTCATCGGGCAGGCGGTCGAGGGCAGGCGCGGCCCGGCTCAAGGCGGTGGCGGGGTCGGCCGCCGTTCGAGCAGCCCGATCAGGAAGGCGAGTTGCTCCGCGTACCGCTCGACGGTCTCGGCCGAGCTCCCGCCGGATCCGAGGAGCCCGCGGGCGAGTTGCGGGTACACCGCGAGCGCGTTGCCGGCGCTCATGGCGATCAGCAGCAGCGCGGCCGGGTCGATACGGTCGTCGAGCTCGCCGGCGCGCTGCCGCTCCCGGAGCTGCTCCACCTCCTGGCGGAGCCGCTCGTTGCGCTCCTGGCCCTCCTCGCCGTCCTCGCCGGTGTCCTGGAGGCCCTCCCAGGCGAGCAGCCGGCCGCCGAGCCGGGGGCCGGCGCCGATCCGCACGTAGTGCCTGACCAGCTCGGGCAGGCTCGCGTCGGCGGGGACGTTCTCCGCCTCGTACGCCCGCCACCGCCGCCCGACCGCGCGGTACAGCCCTTCCTTGCCGTCGAAGTAGTACGCGATGAGCTGCTGGTTCACGCCGGCGCGCGCGGCGATCTCGGCGACCCTGGCCCCGGCGACGCCCTTGGCGGAGAACTCCTCGATCGCGGCCTCGAGGATGCGCGCCTTCGTGCGTTCGGGATCGCGTTGCCGCTCGTGGGGGGCGGGCGCCCGGCGGCGGCTCCTCGAGGCCTTGTCCTCAGACGTCATGACCGGCATTGTGCCATCTAGGCGGTTGACTGATTCAGGTACTCGAATGACTAACGGTCGTGGGCGAGCGCCGTCCGCAGCGCGCCCGCGGGGTCGCCGCCGCGCCAGGCGACATGCTGGTCGGGCCGGACGAGCGACAGCGGCTCACCGGGCAGATCGACGACCCGCAACGGCACCCCCAGCTCCGCCGCCTCCGCGACCAGCACGGCGGACGCGGGGGAGCGCTGGTCACCGACGAGGCTGAAGGCGGGCCCCAGCCGGTCGTACAGGGACTCCCCGGGAGCCAGCCAGCGGTGCGGCAGCCGCTCCCCGGCCCCGGAGGCGACGATGGAGGACCCTGCGTAGGTGTAGCCGAGCACCAGGTCCAGGCTGTGGAACTCGCTGTCCTTGGTCCGCAGCACCGCCTCCGCCACCGCGGGCCGCACCTTCTCGAACTCGGCCTCGTCGCCCATCAGCGCCGGATCCGCCAGCTCGGGGGCGAGGGTGGCCATGTTCGAGGCGGCGGCCTCGATGGTGTCGGCGGCGATGGGGCGGCGCTCGCTCTCGTACGTGGCCAGCAGGCTCGGCGGCGCCCACCCCAGCAGCACGGCGGCCAGCTTCCAGCCGATGTTGACCGCGTCGCCGATGCCGGTGTTGAAGCCGTGGCCCCCGTAGGGCGGGTTCTGGTGCGCCGCGTCGCCCGCCAGGAAGACCCGGTCGCCGGCGTACCGGTCCGCCAGCAACATCCGCGCCGTCCACGGGTCGGTGGCCAGGACCTCCACCTCGATGTCGGCGCCCGCGAGGTTGCGCACCAGCTGTACGGGGTCGGCGTCCTCCGCCCGCACCCCCTGGGCGATGCACCACCAGGTGTCCTTCAGGTCGAGACGGCCGAGCATGCCGGGCTGGGCCGGGTTCAGCACCCAGTAGTGCACGGCGGGCCCGTGCGGCATGCGCTCGGCCAGCCCCGGGGCGCGGAAGACGATGTTGAAGTTGGGGCGGGCGTCCTGACGGCCCTCGTACTTCGAGCCGATGGCGGCCCTGGTCACGCTGCGCGGGCCGTCGCAGCCGACGACGTACTGGGCGCGGACCTCGCGCTCCTGGTCGCCTGACGTGATGCGCACGGTGACCCCGTCGGCGTCCTCCCGCAGGCCGGCCACCTGCCAGCCGGTGAGCAGCGCGTCGCCGACGGCCTCCCGCAGCACCTCCTCCACCAGCGGCTGCGGCACCTGCTGGCCCGGCTCGGCGGCGAGGTCGGAGCCGACCAGGTCGAGGCCGAAGCAGCCGCTGATGCGGGTGATCTCGCGCCCGAGCAGCCCGGTGACGAACACCGCCTCGTTCGACCACGACACCGCCAGCGGCGCCCGTGAGCGTAACGTCTGCGCCAGCCCCCACCTGCGCAGCAGCTCCATCGAGCGGGCCGAGGTGGTCTTCGCACGCGGGCGCAGCCACGACACCGTCTCCCGCGGCTCGACCACCAGGCAGCGCACGCCGTGGTGGGCCAGCTCCACGGCGGTCGCCAGGCCGACGGGCCCGCCTCCGGCGATCAGCACGGGAACGGAGTCGGGAACTTGCCTTACCAGATCCATGGAAGTCCTCTTCGTCATATGAACGCAGGTATAGTCCTGGCCCCGTTCAGCCAGCGTCAAGGAGCCCCGTGGCCGCCGTGGTCGTGGTCATGGTACGAGCTCGCAACAATTGATGATCGCAACTAGTGGACGGCCGCCCGGCTCAGTACGGTGCTACCAAAAATTGACGATCACCCAGGGGTTGCATATGAGCGAGACCTCGACGATGCCGTTGCACATGCGGCGGGTGGAGTTCCATCCGGCACCGGAGCTGGCGGCCGCGCGGGACGAGGATCGGGTCAAGCGGGTCACGACGGCGTTCGGCACCGAAGCCTGGCTCGTGACGCGCTACGCCGACGTGCGGGAGGTGCTGGGCGACGCCGAGCGCTTCAAGATCGCCCCCACGAACATCGCGCGGCTGCCAGGAGCGCCGCCCATGACGGAGGAGCAGCTCGCCAAGGTACGCGCGGGCAACCTGCTGGGCGTGGACCCGCCCGAGCACACGCGGCTGCGCCGGATGCTCACGCCGGAGTTCACCATCCGCCGGATCGACAGGCTGGAGCCCAGGATCCGGCGCATCGTCGAGGAGCACCTGGACGCGCTCGAAGCCACGGGCGCGCCCGCCGACCTGGTGCCGTCGTTCGCGCTGCCGATCCCGTCGCTGGTGATCTGCGAGCTGCTCGGGGTGCCGTACGAGGACCGCGAGGGCTTCCAGCAGCGCACCGCCAGGATGCTCGACATGAGCCTGCCGGGCGAGCAGCGCATGATGCTCCAGTTCGAGCAGCGCGCGTACATGGAGGGCCTGATCGCCCGCATCCAGGCCGACCCCGGCGAGGAGCTGCTCGGCATGCTCGTGCGCGAGCACGGCGACGACCTGTCCACCGACGAGCTGGTCGGGATCGGCGGGTTGCTGCTGTTCGCCGGGCACGAGACCACCTCCAACATGCTCTCCCTCGGCACGCTCGCCCTGCTGCGCCACCCCGAGCAGCTCGACCTGCTCAGGAAGGAGCCGGAGCGGATCGACGCCACGGTGGAGGAGCTGCTGCGCTGGCTCAGCATCGTCAACTCGGGCACCACCAAGGTCGCGACCCGCGACACCGAGATCGGCGGCCAGCGCATCCAGGAGGGCGAGCAGGTGCTCGTCACCCTGCCCGCCGCGAACCGCGACCCGTCGTTCCTGGCGGACGCGGACCGCTTCGATCTCGGCCGCGGCGCGCCCGGCCACCTCGCCTTCGGCCACGGCGTGCACCACTGCCTGGGCGCCCCGCTGGCCCGCATGGAGCTGCGCATCGCCTTCCCCGCCCTGCTCAAGCGCTTCCCCGGCCTGCGCGTGGCGGACGCGCAGCCGCAGTTCCGCGCGTCCTCCGTGGTGTACGGGCTCAGCTCCCTGGAGGTGACCTGGTAGGGCGATCCGCGAAGTGTTGGCCGTGGCCCGCCGGCCGGGGGCACACTGGAAGCCGTTACGGCCAGCAGTGGAGACGGCTATGGCGAGCGAGGACGTTCAGAGCGACGAGCAGCCTGATACGTGGGAGCACGACCAACAGGAAGCGGTGGCGGCCATCGCGCGCGAGGCCGCCGCGGAGGGCAGAGAGCTCGCGGGCAGGGCCCGGGATCGCGCCGCGGAGGAGCGTGACCGGGTCGCGCGGAGCCGCGACGACCTGGCCGACGCCCGCGACAGGGCGGCGCAGCTGCGCCGGCGGTACCTGGAGCAGGTGCGGGAGACCGAGGACGCCCGCGATCGCCGCCTGCACGACCTGCTGTGGGCGGCGGAAGCCAGGGACAGGGCCGCCGAGGAGCGCGACGAGGCGGCCGCCCGCCGCCAGGCCGCGCTGCGCGACCCGTCGCCCGCCGTGCGCGAGGAACTGCGGCTGCTGGCCGAGGCCAGGACGCTGGCGGCCGC
The DNA here is from genome assembly GCF_024172165.1 of Nonomuraea thailandensis. GTDB lineage: Bacteria > Actinomycetota > Actinomycetes > Streptosporangiales > Streptosporangiaceae > Nonomuraea > Nonomuraea thailandensis. The sequence continues at coordinate 10,624,770 of NZ_JAMZEB010000002.1, forward strand.
CGACCGGGAGCGGAGCCGCATGGACCGCGCCGCCCTCCGCGTGGAGCTGGCGGCGCTGCGGTCCGACCGGCTGAGGACGGAGCAGGAGCACGTGCGGGACGAGCGCGTCGACGCCGCCGATCGACTGGCCAGCGGGCATGACCGGGAGGCCAGCGCCCGCGACAGGACGGCCAGCGCGGGCGACCGGAGGCACGCCGCCCAGTCCCGGGTGGCGGCCAGGGTGGACCGGCAGCGGGCCGCCGGACAGCTCACGAGGTGGAAGCTGCGCCTCGACCAGCGCTGACGCTTGCGGCGGCCCGTCGCTCCGGGCGGGGCCTGGGCGCTCTGGGCGGGGCTGGTCGCTCTGGGAAAATGTCGGTCAGGCCGGATAACGTGCAAGCGTCATGCCTATCGACGTCGCGGCGCACGAGCTGATCGGCAGGGAGCACCCGGCCGCGCTGCTGCGCGCCGAGATCGCCAGGCTCGTCGGCAGCCACGGCGGCCTGGTGCTGGTCACCGGCGAGGCGGGCATCGGCAAGACCACGCTCGTCGCCGACGCGGCCGGTGAGGCCAGGCGGTGTGGCGCGCTGGTGGTGGGCGGCGCCTGCTGGGATTCCGGCGGAGCCCCGGGCTACTGGCCGTGGGTGCAGGTCATCAGGGCGTTGCGGCGCGCCGCCACGCCGGAGGAGTGGGCGGCGGCCGAGGAGTCCGCGGGCGGCAGCCTGACGACCCTGCTGGGCGAGGCGCGGGCGACCGCTGACGGCCTCCAGCGCTCCGACGCGGCGGGCGAACGGCCTTCCGACGCGTTCCAGCGTTTCGACGCGGTAGGCGAGCGGCCCTCCGACGCCTTCCAGCTCTACGACGCGGTCACCTCCGCCCTGGTCGCGATCTCCCAGCGGCGCCCGGTCCTGGTCGTCATCGACGACCTGCACGCCGCCGACCCCGCCTCCCTGCGGCTGCTGGAGTTCGCGGCGCGCCAGACGTGGTTCGAGCGGCTGCTGCTGATCGGCACCTACCGCGACGCCGAGGTGGAGCCGGTCGAGCACCCGCTGCGCGACCTGCTGTCGCCGCTCGTGGCCAAGGCCACCACGATCACGCTCACCGGCCTCGACCAGGCGGGCGTCGCCGCGCTCATGGCCCGCACCGCCGGCCAGGAGCCGCCGCCCGAGCTGGTGGCGGAGGTCCACCTGCGCACGGGCGGAAACCCGTTCTTCGTCGAGCAGACCTCCCGGCTGTGGCGCAGCGGCGGCTCGGCCGGCGCCGTCGCGCCCGGCGTGCGCGACGCGCTGCTGAGGCGGCTGTCCCTGCTGCCGCGCCAGGTGGCCGAGCTGCTGCCCGCCGCGGCGGTGCTGGGCCGGGAGTTCCACCGCCAGGTGCTGGCCGCCGCCATCGCGCAGCCGGTCGCGCACGTCGATCGGCTGCTGGAGCTGGCGGTGGTGGCCAAGCTCGTGGTGACCAGGGGCGGCGGCGTGTTCGCGTTCGCCCACGACCTGGTGCGCGAGACGCTGTACGACTCGCTCGACGACCCGCGCGACCGCCACGCCGCCGTGGTCTCCGCCGTGGAGAGCTCGCCCGCCCTGGCCGGCCGGCTGCCGCCCAGCGACCTGGCCAGGCACGCCTACCTCGCCGGAGACAGGCTCGGCCCCGAGCACGCCATCGGCCTGCTGCTCGACGCCGCCCGCGAGGCCAGGGGGCGCTTCGCGGCGGAGGAGCAGCTGGCGCACCTGCGCAGGGCGTACGAGCTGAGCGCCGCCGCGAGCCCGCACCGGCGCGGCGTGATCGCGCTCGACCTGGGCAGGGAGCTGCACCACGACGGCGCGCGCGAGGAGGCCAGGCGGCTGTTCGAGGAGGCCGCGGCCATCGCCCGCGACACCGACGACCCCGAGCTGCCCGCCCGCGTCGCGCTGGTCCACCACAGCCACTACGGCCGCGACGCCTCGCTCGACCTGCTCAGGGACGCCCACCGCAGGCTCGTCGGCGGCCCCCCGGTGCCGGCCGACGGGCTCGCGACCGCCCTGGTGCTGCACCTGGCCAGGCGGGCCAGGCAGGGCGGCGACGACGACGCGCTCGCCTTCAGCCTGTGGGCGCACCACGACATCATCTGGGGGCCGGGCACGGCGGCGGAGCGGGTGGCGCTGACGGGCGAGCTGATCGACGTGGCCCGCCGCACCGCCGACCCCGACCTCGAACACTTCGCCAGCGCCCTGCGGTGGGTGGCCATGATCGAGCGGGGAGATCCCCGCTACCTCGGCGAGTTCCACGCCTACGCCGCCAGGGGCCGGCGCAGCGAGCGCCCGCACCTCGAGATGTCCGTCAACGTCGACGCGAGCATCATCGCCGGCCTCCAAGGCCGCTTCGCCGAGGCCGAGTCGCTGCTGGAGTCCGTCCATCCCGAGGCCAGGCAGGATCACTTCGTCTTCATGCTCAAGCACCACCAGTGGGCGTTGATGGCGTTGCAGGGCAGGGCCGACGGGCAGGAGCGGCTGCTGCGCGAGCTCAGGGGCTCCGCCCACCCCTGTGTGCCGCTGCTGGAGGCCCTGACCGCGCTGCAGTCGGGCGACCTGGACACCGCGCTGCGCCGGCTCGACGACGAGGAGCCCGGCGACCGCATGATCCAGCCGATCTGGCTGCGCTTCCAGGCCGAGCTGGCCGCCCTCACGCAGGACCCTGAGCTGTGCGCCCGGGTGCGGGCCCGGCTGGCGCCGCACCGGGGGCAGTGGGTGGTGTCGCTGTTCGGCTGGGAGGTCAGCGGGCCTTACGACCTGTGGCTCGGCCGCGTGGACGCCGCGCTCGAACGCTGGGCGGAGGCCGTCGAGGAGCTCACCGCCGCCTACCGCGCGGCCGACGCGATGCGGGCGCGGCCGTGGTCCGTGCTCGCCCGCGCTCACCTGGCCGAGACGCTGCTCGCCCGCGCCGCGCCCGGTGACGCGCGGGCGGCGCGGGCCCTGTTCGAGGAGGTGCGCCGGGAGGCGGAGGAGCTGGGCATGCGGCAGGTGCTGGAGTACGTGCGGCCCGGGCCGCCGTCCGGGCCCGCCCCGCCGTCCGGGCCCACCCCGCGACCCGAGCCTGGCGTGGGATCCGAGCCCGCCGCGCGACCCGAGGCCGGCGTGGCATTCGAGCCTGGCGTGGGATCCGAGCCCGGCGTGCGATTCGGGCCCGGCGGGAAGCCGCAGGAAGGCGCCCTGGGGTTGCTGGGCAACGCGTGGACGCCGGGCGGCGCCGCACCCGCGTCCGGCGAGTTCCGGCGGGACGGCGCGGTCTGGTCGCTGGCCTTCGCCGGCCGCCTCGTGCACATGCCCGATGCCAAAGGTCTACGCGACCTGCACACCCTGCTGGGCCGCCCGGGCGACGACGTGCCGGCCGTGGTGCTGCTCGACCCCGAGGGCGGCGAGGCCGTGATCGCGGCCCGGAGCATGGGCGGCGACGAGGTGCTCGACGACGAGGCCAGGGCCCGCTACCGCCGCCGCCTGGCGCAGCTCGACGAGGAGATCGACCGCGCCGCCGAGCTGGGCGACGACGACCGGGCGGCTGAGCTCGACGGGGAGCGGGCCGCGCTGCTGGCCGAGCTGCGCGCCGCCGCGGGCCTGGGCGGGCGCACCCGGCGGCTGGGCGACGAGGCGGAGCGCGCCCGCAAGACCGTCACGGCCCGCATCCGCGACACGCTCCGCAAGCTCGACCACGCCCATCCCGAGCTGGCCGCCCACCTGCGCGCGTCCGTCTCGACCGGCGCCACCTGCCGTTACCAGCCCCAGGAGAAGATCACCTGGCGCCGCTGAAGGGGCCCCGGAATGAACGTTTCACCGTGCCTCGCGCATCCCCGCTGGTCGCCGGGGCCCCGACAAGGTCGATCTTGATGCGGTGTTGACCCCCGTCGTGCAATGCACGGTGATCGCATCCCACGCCGTCCGGCCCTTCATGAGGGGAGAACTGGTGCGTCGCAGAATCACCGCCCTAGCCCTGCTCGCGGTCACCGCCCTGGCACCCGCCCTGGCCACGAGCACCCCGGCGCACGCCGCGCCCACGCTCCAGATGGTCTACAGCCACCTGCCCTATGACGTCTGCGTCTCCTTCGGCCAGTCCGGGGTGCAGACCGGGCGCTGGCAGACCTGGTGGTGCAGCACCCACTACCCGCAGACCTACCCGGGGTACTACACCTACGACCTGTGGGCGTACGTGAACTGACGCCCTTCGCCGGCGCGGGTGCCGCGGTGGGCGGCACCCGCGCCGGCGCTGTCAGGAGCCGGGGGGTGGGCGGGAGTGTCCGGGGGCCGCAGCCAGCCGGGGGTGCGCCACTGCTGGACGTTCGACCGGTCGCAGGCGCGCATGGAGAGCGTCGCGAAGTCGGGCTCCAGGTGCAGGCACAGGTCGCTGGCGACGTGCCTGACCTCCCAGTGGAGCCAGTCGTTGTGCGGCGAACGGAAGGTGAAGCGCCAGAGCTGGCCGGGGCCGCCCGAGCAGGCCTGGCGTACGGGCCGCCGCCGCTCCCGCGAGCCGGACACGCCCAGGCACGTGCCCGAGATCTGCATCTCGTAGTCGCCCCGGGCGTCACGCCGGTAGGTGAAGGCCTGGTTGTCGCGGCCGTGGCACCCCCAGGTGACCAGGTCCGACATGCCGGCCGCGGCGTCCAGGCAGACGCCGTTCTGCGAGCTGGCCACCGAGCTGCCGAGACCCGACGGCATGCGGTCGGTGACCAGCCAGCGCTGCGCGAGCTTACCGGCGACGCAGGTCCGCAGGACCAGCGGGGCGCCCGCGTCGGTGGAGCCCAGGTCGGGCTCGACGCACATCCCGCCGTGCGAGATGCCGCCGTCGCCGGTCAGCCGCCAGAGCTGCTCCGCGGAGCCGTCGCAGGCGGCGTCGGTGATGTGGCCGCCCTCGGTGAGGTCGCGCGCCTCGGGGGTCAGGCAGCGCAGCGTTTTGCGGTTGCGGATCTCGTAGTGGTAGGAGCCGTCGTGCTTGGCCGGCGACAGGTCCCACCGGTAGAGCGCCGCGGGGCTCGTGCCGATGACCGAGGGCCCGGTCCTGGCACGCGGGGGAGCGGACTCCGAGCTGGTCACGGCCAGATATCTGCCGGGCGAGTAGCGGGAGAGGACGGCCATGTTCGGGCGGTACAACGAGTCCCGGACGCGGCTCTCGGCGTAGGCCACGTAACCCAGCGACGCCACGGTCGCGCACCCGACCGGCACCGCCACCAGGACGGCCGGCCTGACGCGCCGCCTGCGCCGTGGCGGGGGAGCGACCAGCTCGCGGTAGGCGTCCAGCCAGGTGCCGGCGGTGGGGGCCGGCACCTGGTGCACGGCGAGGAAGGCGCGGATGATCGGCTCGGCGTGCCCGGCGTCGTCGAGCCACCGCAGCGCCTGCTTGGTGACCTTCTCCAGGTCGGCCCGCCCGACGTCGAGCCCGAGCTCGGCGGCGCGCCTGCCCAGCTCGGCGAACTGCGGCGTGCCCTTCTCCTGGCGCAGCTTCTTGAGCAGCCGCTTGTAACCGGCCAGGTCCTTGGCCGTGTACGGGTCGGTCGTGGTCTCCGAGCGGGCCGCCCACCGCGCCCGGACCAGGGGCACCGCGGAGGCCAGGCAGGAGAAGAGCACGGCGGGCGGGAGGTGGGCCGGGTTGAGCTCGGGCCCGCTGTCGGTGGAGAAGTTGACGAAGACGCCGGCCGCCACGGAGAAGAGGGCGCTGAGCCCGCCGATCGCGCCGATCTCCACGGCGAGCCGGCGTACGTGACCGCGCATCCATCCCTCCGCCCGCCACTCCTGGTCAGTGAATGGTAACGGAAAGTGTCACTTCCGGTTGTAGAGCCGCATCGTCAGCGTCCCGAAGACCACCACGAGCACCGCCGACGACACCAGCACCCAGGTGATCTCCCCCATGTCCGGCGTCCCGCCCATCAGCGAGCGCACCGAGGTGACCAGGTGGGAGATCGGGCTGGCGTTGACGAAGACCTGGAGCCAGCCGGGCATGGTGGAGGGGTCCACGTAGACGTTGCTGAGGAAGGTCAGCGGCATCATCACCAGCATGCTGACACCCATCACCGACTTCTCGTTCCGCATCAGCAGCCCGATCATCGTCCACAACCACGAGAACGCGAACGAGAACACCAGCAGCAGCGCGATCCCGCCCAGCACTCCGGCGACCCCGCCCGAGGGGCGGAAGCCCAGCAGCAGGCCGATCAGCAGGATGACGGTCGAGGCCATGAAGTAGCGCAGGATGTCGCCGAGCAGGTAGCCGACCATGGTGGACGGCCGCCAGATGGGCAGGGTGCGGAACCGGTCGAAGACGCCCTTCTCGATGTCCTTGTTGACCTCCACGCCGGTGTACATGGTGATCATCACGACGCTCGTCACCATGATGCCGGGCAGCAGGAACTGCAGGTACTCGGTGGGGGAGCCGGCCAGCGCGCCGCCGAACAGGTACGTGAACATCAGCGTCATCATGATCGGGAACGCCGTCACGTCGAAGAGCTGCTCGGGCACGTGCTTGATCTTCAGCATGGATCGCCAGCCGAACGTCATCGACGCCGACCAGGCGCTGGGCCGGGGCGGCCGGGCCGTGGGCGCCAGGACCGTGGCCAGGGCCTCGGTGGCGGGGGCGTAGGCGGTGTCGGTGGTGGTGGTCACGCTGCCTCCTCGGCGTCGGTGGTGGCGCTCATGCCGCTGCCTCGGTCTCGGCGGTGGTGGCGGGGTGGTCGGTGAGGGCGAGGAAGACCTCGTCCAGGCTGGGCTGGCCGAGGGAGAAGTCGTCGACGACGATGCCGGCCGAAGCCAGGCGGCCCAGCGCGCGGGCGGCCTGGGCGGCCTCGTCGCCGGGCCCGGTGATGCGGGCGGTGAGCGCCACCGGGTCCGCCTCCAGGTAGACGGGCGTGTTGAGGGCTTCGGCGAGCAGCCGCTCGGCCTCGGGCCGCTCGGCGGCCTCGCGCAGCCGGACGTGGATGGAGCCGGAGCCGACCGACGACTTCAGCTCGCCGGGGGTGCCCTCGGCGATGACCCTGCCGTGGTCGACGACCGCGATGCGCTGCGCCAGCCGGTCGGCCTCCTCCAGGTACTGCGTGGTCAGCAGCACGGTGGTGCCGTGGGCGACGACGATGCGGACGATGTCCCAGACCTGGTTGCGGCTGCGCGGGTCGAGGCCGGTGGTGGGCTCGTCGAGGAAGAGCAGGTCGGGGGTGTTGAGGATGCTGGCCGCGATGTCGATGCGCCGCCGCATGCCCCCGGAGTACGTCTTGACCTGCCTCCCCGCCGCCTCCGTCAGCCCGAAGGCCTCCAGCAGCTCGGCTGCCCGCTCCCGGGCGGCCGGCTTGCGATGGCCGAGGAGGCGGGCCAGCAGGACGAGGTTCTCCGAGCCGGTCATCTCCTCGTCCACGGAGGCGTACTGGCCGGTCAGGCTGACCCGGGAGCGGACGGCGTCGGCCTCGCGCACCACGTCGTGCCCGAACACCGTCGCCTCGCCGCCGTCCGGCCGCAGCAGCGTGGCCAGCATGCGTACGGCGGTGGTCTTGCCGGCGCCGTTGGGCCCGAGCACCCCGTACACGGCGCCGGCCGGCACGGACAGGTCGAGGCCGTCCACGGCGCGCGTGTCGCCGAAGACCTTGACCAGGCCTGAGGTCTGGATGGCCGGTTCTGGCATGAGTGATCCCTTCAGGAGACGTAGGGCTGGTCGCGACGTCCCGCACGCAGCGCGCGGCCCCACCAGGTGAGCTGGTCGAGCATGGCCGCGACGGCGCGCAGGCGGTCGTCGGTGTCGAGGGGGCGGCAGCTCTCGTCGATGCCCGCGGCGAGCAGGTCGATCCCCACCCAGTCGCGCATGGTGACGGCGTGCAGGGCGGTGAAGACCGTGCGGAGCTGCTCGACGGCGTAGTGGCCGCAGGAGCCCGAGCCGTAGGCGACGATGCCGACCGGCTTGGCCTGCCACTCGTCATAGGCGAAGTCGATCGCCTGCTTGAGCGAGGCGGGGAAGCTGCGGTGGTACTCGGGGGTCACCACGACGAAGGCGTCCGCGCCGGCGACGGTGTCGGCGAAGCGCCGCATGGACGGCGTGGCCTCCTCCGGGTAGCAGGCAGGGAAGGCGTACGCGGCCAGGTCGAGCACCTCGACGGCGAGGTCGTCACGCAGGCGCGCCCGCTCGGCGAACCAGGCGCCGACCGTGTCGCAGACGCGGCCCGCCCGGGTGCTGCCGATGATCACCGTGACGTGCAACGGCTGGTCCGCCATGGTGTCCACCCCCTTCACCAAGGAGGCGCGAGACGGCCGCTAGATCGGATCTAGCGAAAGCCCGACAGGGCCTGGCGGCAGGCGCGGGAGGTGAGCGCGATCGTCTCCTCGTCAGGCCTGCCCTCGTTCATCGAGACGGACGCCGTCCCGCTGACGGCGCCGATCGCCGCGCCGACCATCGCGTACGCGGTCATCCGCGGGATCCCGCAGGCGCTGACCAGCGCGGTGGCCAGCCGGTCCATCCGGGTGTTCGAGCGGTCGATCGAGGCCCGGGGCGAGAGGACGGGCAGCTCGAACGCCTCCCCGACCAGCCCCGCCGTGAGCCCCATCGTCCAGCTCTCCGCCAGCATCTCGTCGAAGGCCCTGGCCAGCAGGTCGGCGGGGCTCTCGTCCGGCCGCCTGGCGTGGATCGCCGCGACGCCCGCGTCCAGGCAGTCGTCGCTGTTGGTGTGGAGCACGTCCGCCTTGTGCCGGAAGTAGGTGAAGAACGTGCGCGTGGAGACCCCGGCCGCCGCCGCGATCTGGTCGACGGTGGTCGTCTCGTACCCCTGCTCGTCGAACAGCCGCCCGGCGGCGTCCAGGAGCGCCTGCCGGGTCTGCTGCTTCTTCCGCTCGCGCAACGACATGAGGACGATGATATTGCATCGACTGCATATTTACAGGACTGCAAGTTTTCCGTAGCCTGCGAGCCATGGATGCTGTCATCTCGGTGTCCGGCCTCGTGAAGTCGTACGGCCGGACCCGGGCACTGGACGGGCTCGACCTGCGGGTGGGAGCCGGCGAGATCCACGGCTTCCTCGGCCCCAACGGCGCGGGGAAGACGACCACGCTGCGCGTCCTGCTGGGCCTGCTGCGCGCCGACTCCGGCGAGGTGCGGCTGCTGGGCGGCCATCCCTGGTACGACGCCGTCCGCCTGCACCGCCGCCTGGCCTACGTCCCCGGCGACGTCACGCTGTGGGACGAGCTGACCGGCGGCGAGACCATCGACCTGCTCGGGCGGCTGCACGGGCACATGGACGCGCGCCGCCGCGACGAGCTGATCGAGCGGTTCGCCCTTGACCCGGGCAAGAAGGCCCGCACCTACTCCAAGGGCAACCGGCAGAAGGTCGCGCTGATCGCCGCGCTCGCGGCGCGGGCCGAGCTGCTCCTGCTGGACGAGCCCACCTCCGGCCTCGACCCGCTCATGGAGGACGAGTTCCGCCGCTGCCTGGCCGAGCGGCGCGCCGAGGGGACCGCGTTCCTGTTGTCCAGCCACGTGCTGGCCGAGGTGGAGGCCCTGTGCGACCGGGTGAGCATCGTCCGGCAGGGCCGCGTCGTCGAGTCGGGCACCCTGGCCGAGCTGCGGCACCTCACCTGGACCTCGATCACCGCCCGGCTGGAACGGCCGCTGGAGCACCTGGACGGCGTGCACGGGCTGGAGGTGCACGGCACCGAGGTGAGCTTCCGCGTCGACAGCGGGCGGGCAGGGGAGGCGCTCACCCGGCTGACCGCGTACGGGCTGCTGGACCTCACGGCGCGGCCGGCCACGCTGGAGGAGCTGTTCCTGCGGCACTACCGCGAGAGCGTCACCTCATGAGCCTGATCGCCCGTCTCGTCCTGCGCCGTGACCGGCTGCTGATCGCGGCGTGGATCGCGGTGGCCGTCGGGGTGCCGGCGTTCAACGCCTACTCGCTCGCCGCCCTGCTGCCCACACAGGCGGCGAGGCTGGCCTTCGTCGAGGCCGCCGACGCCAACCCGATCACGATCGCGCTGCTCGGCGACGTCCACGGCACCTCCATCGAGGCCGTGGTCGCCTGGCGGTCGAGCGTGCAGAGCCTGCTCATCGGCGGGCTCGCCGGGCTGCTGTTCGCGATCAGGCACACCCGCGCCGAGGAGGACGCCGGGCGCAGGGAGCTCGTCGCGGCGGGCGCGGTCGGCAGGCACGCCGCCACCACCGCCGTCGTGGTCGTGATCGCCGCCGTGAACCTGTCCGTCACCGTGCTCCAGGCCGCCGTGCTGGGCCTCGGCTTCGGCTACCCGATCGGCGGGTCCGTGCTGTTCGGGCTGGTGGGCGGGGCGGGCGCGACCGTGTTCGCCGCCTGCGGGTTGCTGGCCGCGCAGCTCTGCCGGAGCGCGCCGCTCGCCCGGGCCGGCGGTGTGGGCGTCCTGGTGGCGGGGCTGGCGCCGGGCGTGGCGCTGCCGGAGGAGGTGGTGGCCTGCCTGCCGGCGGGGTGGTCGCGGGTCGCGCGCGCGTACGGGGACGAGCAGTGGTGGGTGCTCCTGATGCCTCTCGCGGTCGCGGTCGTGCTCACCTCGGCCGCGTACGCCGTCTCCGCCCGCCGTGACCTGGGCGCGGGCCTGCTGCCCGAACGCCCGCCGCCCGTGCGGCCCGCGCCGCGCGGCGCGATGGGGCTGGCGTGGCGGTTGTACGGGGGCCAGACGGTCTCCTGGACGACGGCCTTGGGCGTGGTCTCGGTGGGGGTGGGCTGGGTGTCGGCCTCGTTCGACGTCGGCACGCTCACCGGCGAGAGCCTGCTGGAGATCTTCACGTACGTGTTCTGCATGGTCATCGCCTGCCTGGCCGTGACGGGGGCGCTGCGCCCGCTCGGCGAGGAGAGCCGCGGCAGGGCCTCGGCCCTGCTGGCCACCGCCACCGGCCGGACCCGCTGGCTGTCGGGGCACCTCCTGCTCGGCCTGGTCGCGCCCGCCGTCATGCTGCTGGCCGTCGGCGTGGGCACGGGCGCGGGACACGCGCTCGGCACCGGCGACCCCTCCGTGGTGCTCGCCCAGACGGGCACGGCCCTGCTGTTCGCGCCGGCCGCCTGGGCCGTCGCGGGCGTCGCGATCGCCGCGTACGGCCTGCGCCCCCGCGCCGCCGTCCCCGTGGCCTGGGCCGTGGTGGTGGGCTCGGCCGTCTGCGTCGCCATGTGGGAGACCCGGACGATCGGCTCGGCGGCCTTCCTGCTCACCCCGTTCGGGTACGGCCATCCCTCGCTCTCACCCGGCTTCGTGGCCCCCGCCGGGTTCGCCCTGGTCGCCGCCGGGCTCGTGGCCGCTGGAGGCGCCGCCTTCGCCAGGCGGGACCTGCTCGCGTGAGCCGCCGCCCTGGCCAGGCGGGACCTGCTCGCCTGAGCCGCCGCCCTGGCCAGGGGAGACCTGTTCGCGTGCGGCGGGCAGGCGCAGCGTGAACACCGTGTTCCCCGGCACGCTGGCCACCTCGACCCGCCCGTCGTGCGCCGCCACCACCGCCGACACGATGGCCAGGCCGAGCCCGCTGCCCCCGGCGAGCCGCGAGCGCGACCCGTCGCCGCGGGCGAACCTGCCGAACACGCGCGGCAGCACGTGCGCGGGGATGCCGGGCCCGTCGTCGGCCACCCGCACGCTCACCCGGCCGGGGGACAGCAGCACGGTCGTGGTCACGGTGGTGCCCGGCGGGGTGTGGGTGCGGGCGTTGGCCAGCAGGTTCGTCATGACCTGGTGCAGCCGGTCGGTGTCCCCGACGACCAGGGCGGGCTGGTCGGGCAGGCTGACCAGCCAGCGGTGGGAGGGCGCGGCCGCGTACGCGTCGCTGATCGCGTTCACCACGACCGGCGACAGGTCCACCGCCAGCCGGTCGAGCGGGCGGCCCGCGTCCAGCCTGGCCAGCAGCAGCAGATCGGCCACCAGCGTGGTCATCCGGCCCGCCTCGGAGCGGATGCGGCCCAGGGCGTGCGCCGTCTGCGGGCCGTGCGGCTCGCCGCTGCGCTCCGTGAGCTGCGCGTAGCCGACGATGGAGGCCAGCGGGGTGCGCAGCTCGTGGCTGGCGTCCGCGATGAACTGCCGCAGCCGCGTCTCGCTCTCGTGCCGCACCGCGAAGGCCGTCTCGACGTGCCCGAGCATGCGGTTCAGCGCGCCGCCGACCTGCCCGACCTCGGTCCGCGGATCGGTGTCCACCTCGGGCACGCGGGCCAGCCGGACGGCGTCGCCGGTGGCCAGCGGCAGCTCCGACACCCGGGCGGCGGTGGCGGCGAGGCGGCCGAGCGGGCGTACGGCGCGGCGGACGAGCAGGGTGCACGCGATCGCCATCAGCGCCACTCCCGCCAGCGTCACCGCGGCCTCCACCACGACGAGCCTGGTCAGCGTGGTCCGCACGCCGGTGAGCGGCAGCCCGACGACCAGCATGTCCCCGTCACGGGTGAGCGCGCCGACCATCCGGTAGTCGCCCAGGGGCCCGAGGCCGACGGTCACGGGCTCGCCTGTCACGCCGGTCACGGCGGGCGGCGCGGGCACGTCCCGCACGGTTCCCGGATCCGTGAGCACGGCGGCCCGGCGGATCACGCCCTGCCGCACCCGCGCGCCGAACGTCTCCATCGCCTGCCCGGGCGTCAGCAGGAACGCCACCTCACCGGCCTCGGACGGCGGGTTGCTCGGGCCCGCCGTACGCGTGGAGCGGTGGGCGGCGGCGTGCACCTGGAGATCGAGCCGGTCGGTGAGGAAGGCGTTGAAGAACAGCGTCGTCGCGGTGGCGATGACGGCCGAGACCACGGCCAGCAGCGCGATCGAGGAGACCACCAGCTTGGTCTCGAGCGACATCGTGATCCGGCTCGTCATCCGGCCGGTCGGAGCGTGTATCCCACCCCGCGCACGGTGTGGATCATCGGCTTGCGCTGGGCGTCGATCTTGCGTCGCAGGTAGGAGATGTACAGCTCGACCACGTTGCTCTGGCCGCCGAAGTCGTAGGCCCAAACCCGGTCGAGGATCTGCGCCTTGCTGAGCACCCGTCCAGGGTTGTGCATGAGGAAGCGCAGCAGCTCGAACTCCGTCGGCGTGAGCCGGATGTCCTTGCCCGCCCGCCGCACCTCGTGGGTCTCCTGATCCAGCGTGAGGTCGCCGACCACGAGCCCGGCGTCGGCCCGCGTCTGCGCCGCGCCGGCGCGGCGCAGCAGGCCGCGCAGCCTGATGACGACCTCCTCCAGGCTGAACGGCTTGGTGACGTAGTCGTCGGCGCCCGCGCGCAGGCCGATCAGCCGGTCCTGCACAGAGTCCTTCGCGGTCAGGAACAGGACCGGCACGCCCGGCAGCACCGCGCGCAGCCGGGGCAGCAGCTCGATCCCGTCCATGTCGGGCAGCATGACGTCCAGGACGATCGCGTCGGGACGGAACCCGCGGGCCGCTCTGATGGCCTCGCCGCCGTTGTGCGCGCAGCGGACGTCCCAGGACTCCTGGCGCATGACCATGGACAGGAGCTCCGTCAGGGACGGCTCGTCGTCCACGACGAGGATGTTGATCGAGCTGCCGTCGGGCCGGCGCACGGGCTCGGACCTGAAGTTCGCGCTGGTCGTGTGCATGGTCGTGACGATGGCCTGCCTGGATGAGTGTTTGATGAAGGGCGGCCTGTGAAATGCCTGTGAGCTGCGGAAGGACCCGGCACGTGCCGGGTCCTTCCCATCCCTTCAGAGCGCAGTGAGAGCTATCCGGAGCCCACCCCCCTTCCCGTCAGACGAGCTTCCCGGACCAGACCGCGGCGGCGGCGGAGTAGACGCTGTAGGTCTCACCGTCGAAGTACGGCGAGCTGACGTAGTCCACGCGGTCGTTCTCGTCCTGGTCGTAGAAGCTGCTGGTCACACCGTTGAGGTAGCCGACCCGCTTGGAGCCGCTGTACTTGAGCAGCCACGGGCCGCCGTCCGCGCCGGCGGTCATGGAGCACTTCAGGCCGACGTGCTCCTCGATCTTCTTGGCGGCCGAGCCCACGGTCTTGGCCGTGGTCGTGCCGTAGCACCACTTCGGCGTGACCCCGGTGAACGGCTTGTTGCCGTCGGGGTGCGCGGCCTGCGGGTAGCCGAAGACGTAGTGCGCCTTCTTGAGCGGCTGGTTCCAGGCGATGCCCTGGCCGCCGACGTTGTCGCCCAGGCGACCGGCGTCCTCGACCTCGATCGAGCCGTGGCGCCTGCCGGAGCCGGCCGACTTCGAGATCGTCACGCCGTTGTAGACGGAGACGAACGCGTAGTCGCGATCGTAGTCCTCGTAGACGCTGTAGTCGTAGTGGACGAATGCCTGCTTGCCCACGTAGATGCCCCACGGGGCCTTGCCCTGGTAGTAACCGGGCACGAAGACCCAGTTGTCCATGAGCTGCTCGTCGTTGCCGGTGTCGTACACGCAGTGGCCGGCCGTGGCCACGAGGTTGGCGTACTTGCCCTGGATCGACGAGGCCGAGCACCAGTGCTTCTCGCCGTCCTGGTCGACGAAGAAGACCTTGCCGATGGTCTTCGGCAGGTTCACGTTCTTCGACTTGGAGGTGGAGGTGGTGGTGCCGGTCGGCGCCACGGAGCCGGCCTTCGTGTCGGCGGTGGCGGTGCCGGTCGACGTGAGCTTGTCGACCTTGGTGGTGTCCTCCTCGACGTAGGTGGCGGCCTCCAGCGCGGCTCCGTTGTTGTCGAACCAGAACTGGGCGATCGCCTTGGCGTTGGCGGCGCTGACGCTCTCGGACGACTTCCAGCGCGGATCGGCCTGCGCCTGCGCGGATCCGGCGAGGGAGGCGCCGAGCAGGGCGGCGGCGGCCAGCCCGCCGCCGAGGGGGACGAGGGTGTGCTTGATCTTCAAGGGAATGCTCCTTGTTCGTCGCGGGAACGCGTCGAGCGTTCGGTGCGTCTATGGGGCAGGAACGTATCCCTCTTGACCGTGCCTTTAAGTCCTTTTTGTCCGGATTTATCGGGCGCACAGGACGCCGTGATCTCCTCGTGATCTTCGTAAGATCATTTTCGTGTACGCATTCCGCGAGGCCCCTGGGGATCCTGAATGCGAATCCGGTGAAAAGCTGAGAATCGCCTAAGAGAATCTATGTGTTGCACCTCACTCTCCCCAGGTCAGAGCCCCTGCCTGCGCTTATCCAACTCATAAGCTCGTGACAGGCCTTTCTCAGGTTCGCTCGGCAGAGTGCTGGACGTGGATGACCTTCGGGGCTGAATTCATAAGGTTCGGCCAGGTCTGTCCAGGATTGGATTATCACCAGTGCGCTTCGCCAAGCCCTTCACCGTGACCATCGCCGGCGCCGCCCTCCTGGCCCTGCCCTTCACCGGCTCCGCCCTCGCGGACGGCGCCCGGCCGCAGCCCGCCCCGACCGCCAAGGCCTCGCACCCGGCCCCGGCCAAGCAGGTGCGCAAGGACGACAAGCACCAGGACACAAGGCGCCAGGCGATCTCGCTCAAGGTGTCCGTCGACCCGAGCCGGGTCCGCGCCGGCTCCTCCTACGACGTGACGATCCTCGCCAGGGGCCTCTCCTCCGGCACCGCCGTCGTCACCAGCCCCGAGGGCAAGAGCTACCGGGTCTCCCTCTCGGGCGGCCGCGCCACCAAGGAGCTGACCGTGCCGTCGAAGGCGCGGGCCGGCAGCAGGACCGTCAGCGTCAAGGTCGGCAACAGGACCGCCACGGCGTCGTTCACCGTCGTCGCCCCCAGGAAGCAGGAGCGCGACGAGCGCCGCCACGACGGCCGCGAGTAGTCGGAGGAAGGGTGGGCCGGCGGCGCCGCCCGGCCCATCTCCTACGCTGGCTCGTCGTGGACATCCGCACTCGAACCCCCGACGACCTGGCCGCCTGCGTCGAGGCCCTGGCCGAGGTGCAGGCCGCCGACCGCTACCCCGTGCGCCGGCCGGACGATCCCGGCGCCTGGCTGACCCCCGACCGCATGGCCGGCGCCTGGATCGCCGTCGAGGCGGGCGCGGTGCTCGGCCACGTGGCGCTCACCCTGGACGCGGAGGTCAGCCGCCTGTTCGTCACCCCCGCCGCCCGGGGCCGCGGCGTGGCCGCCCGGCTGCTGGACACGGTCCGCGCCGCCACCCCGCAGCCGCTCAAGCTGGAGGTCTCGTCGGAGGGGCGGGCCGCCATCGGGCTCTACGAGCGCGCCGGTTGGCGCAGGGTCGGCAGCACCCGCGCCACCTGGCTGAACGCCGCCGGTGAGCCGGCCCTGCTGTACCACTACGTGAGCCCGCCCGAGGGCTGAGGGCACGCGGCGGACGGGGCCGGTCAGGGTTTGCGGCCGACGCCCGCGTAGTAGACGGCCTCCCGGTCGGCGTAGCGGGTCCCCGGCACGGGCCGCCAGCGCGGCAGCGGGACCACGCCCGGCTCCAGCAGCTCCAGCCCGTCGAAGAACGAGGTGACCTCCTCCAGCGTGCGCAGCGTCATCGGGCTGCCGCCGCTCTCGTTCCAGTGCCGCACCCCCTCTTCGAGCTGCTTGCCCACGAGCCCGTGGGAGAGGACGAGATGGCTGCCCGGAGCCATGGCGGACATCAGCTCGCCGATGATCGTGCGGGCGGCGCCGGTGCCGGGGACGAAGTCGATGACGCCGAGCAGGGTCAGGCCGATCGGGCGGTCGAAGTCGAGCAGCTCGGCGGCCGAGGCGAGGATGCCGCCGGGATCGCGCAGGTCGCCGTCCACGAAGACGGTCGTGCCCGCCGGCGCGGCGCGCAGCAGCTCGCGGGCGTGGGCCAGGACCGCCGGATCGTTGTCGACGTACACGACGCGGCTGTCCGGGGCCACCGACTGGGCCACCTGGTGGGTGTTGTCCGCGGTCGGGATGCCGGTGCCGACGTCGAGGAACTGGCGCACGCCCGCCTCACCGGCCAGGTGGCGCACGGCGCGGCCGAGGAACTCCCTGTTGGCCCGCGCCAGCACCGGCAGGTCCGGGACGGCGGCGAGGATCTGCTCGCTGACGATGCGGTCGATCTCGTAGTGGTCGTGGCCGCCGAGCCACAGGTCGTAGATGCGGGCGGGGCTGGGGACGCTGGTGTCGGGCGGGCGGTCGGTCATCGGTTCGCGCCTTCCCGGGATCGAGGGGATGCCAGCAGCGTACGTCTGGAAGATCGTCCCGGGTGGGGTGTCCGGGCGGGGCGCCCGGACACCCGGTGCTCAGAGCCCGATGTCGGCCTGCGGCCCCGCGTAGGTCCGCAGCAGCGACGGCACGTCGGCCGCCGGGTCGAGCGTGTAGGAGTAGAACGAGCCCGGCGTGAAGGCCGAGCCGCCGGTCTCCTGCTGGCCGCTGCAGCTCACGCAGATGCTTCCGCTCTGCCGGAGCTGGGCGGCGTCGTCCCGGTAGTAGGGGTCCTTGACGTTCTCGTAATAGGAGTTCTCGATCACCATCTTGGAGGCGCCGCGCGCGTAGTTGCCGTAGCCGCTGACGTTCTGCAGGTAGTTGTTGTACAGGTGGGCGTAGGCCACGTTGTCGGTGCTGGGGTTGCGGCTGTTGGTGTTGCGGGTCCAGTTGTGGTGGATCGTCATCCGGGAGGTGACGTTCTCGGTCCAGCCGATGCCGAAGGTCTTGTTGTTCTCCGCCAGGATGTTCCACGACACCGTGAGGTAGCTGGTGTCCTTGCGGCTGTCGATCAGGCCGTCGTTCATCCGGGCGATGTGGTTGTGGTCGATCCAGATGTGGTGGGCGGTGTCCATCTGGATGCCGTCGTAGTCGTAGGCGTCGTCACCCGGGTCGTCGTCGGCCATGCGGGTGTCGCGGATCGTCAGGTTGCGGATGATCACGTTGCTGACGCCGGCGCCGAGGAAGAAGCCGCCGTTGACGATGTGGCCGCTGGTGCCGACGCCGACGATGGTCTTGTTCGAGGCGACCCTGATCTCGGTGCCGTACGGGCTGACCGTGATCGCGCCGTTCACCCTGATCACGTACGGCGCGCTCGCGGTGGCGTACCTGACCAGGTCGGCGTAGTTGTTCACGGTGACCGTGGCGCCGGCCGCGCCGCCGGTGGTGCCGCCGCCGGTGGAGGCGAAGCCGTCGGGGGTGCTCGGCCAGGTCCGGCCGCCGGAGGTCTCGAAGGCCCACTGCTTGTTGGTGTTGGCGGTGCAGGTCTCCTGGATGATCGCGGCGCCGTCGGCGGTGGAGGCGCCCTCGTCGCTCATGCACAGGCCGGTGGCGTTGCTGATCACCTGGTACGTCCCGCTGCCCGAGGCCGTGAAGCGCCAGAGCTGGTTGGCCTTCAGCCCGTCGCCGCAGCCCCACTGCTGCAGCCGCAGCCCGGAGGTCGCCGCGCCGTTCGGCACGTCCAGGCACCGGCCGCTGTTGACGTTGCGCAGCGTGTAGAGGCCGGATCCGGCCGAGACGACGGTGAACCGCTGCCAGGCGGAGCCGGAGCAGCCCCACTGCTGCATCTGGGCCCCGTTGTCGAGCGAGCCGTTCACCACGTCCAGGCACTTGCCGCTCTTGGTCACCTTGAGCTGGTACACGCCGCCTGCCACGGGGACGGCGGCCTGTGCGGGGGCGGCGGACACCGCGAGCGAGGCGAGGACGGCGAGAGAAGTTAACATCGAACGAAATTTCATGATTCTTCCTTTCACCCGATGGGGTTCCAGCCGTCCGATCCGGCCAGGTACTTCTGCGGGGTGTAGTTCGCCGCCTGGGCGTCGGTGAGCTGCGGCCGGTTGGAGTTCGTCCCGGCTCCCGCCCCGGTGTTGCGGTATTCGAAGAAACGGGCGTTCTTCCAGGAGTTGGAGGACATGTCGGTCCACGGCTGGGCGGTCCTGATCGTCGCGCTGAGCGTGGACTCGCGGTAGAGGACCTGGGCGTCGGGGCGCCAGGGGCGGCCGAGCTGGGTGGTGTTCGAGGTGGCGCCGGTGATGCGCGACTTGTGGAACAGGAAGCCGTAGGTCTTGGCGGCCGCCGTGCTGGCGGCCGTGATGGGCCCGCCCGTGGTGCGCTTCTCGTGGATGTCGCAGTTGTCGAAGACGATGGTGCCGCCGCCGAAGATGAAGTCGACGGTGCCCTCGACGTACGAGCCGGACACGTAGGCCCTGGTCGAGTCGTTGACCAGGAAGGTGTCCTGGTCGCCGAGCAGGCGCACGTTGGTCAGGCGGGCGCGGTCGGCGTTCAGGTTGAGCGCCACCGCCTGGTGGCCGTCGGCGGTCGAGGTCTCGTCGAAGTCGTTGGAGATGGTCAGGTTCGTGGCGACGAAGTCGTGGCCGTCGACGAACGCGGTGGCGCTGCCGGATGTCCCGTATGCGCCTGCATGGTGGTTGTTAACGATAACAGTCTGGGCCGCCGAAGAGCCGAGCCCCTGCAGCGTGACGTACGGCTTGTTCGAGGGGATCCGGACGACCTCCCGGTACGTCCCCGGCGCGATCGTGATCGTCACCCGGCTCGCGTTCCCGGCCGGCACGGCGTCGATCGCGGCCTGCACGGTGCGGTGGGTGCCGCTGCCGTCGGCCGCCACCGTGGGCTTGGCCAGGGGCTCGAAGGCCCACTGCTTGTTGGTGTTGGCGGTGCAGGTCTCCTGGATGATCGCGGCGCCGGAGGCGGTGGAGGCGCCCTCGTCGCTCATGCACAGGCCGGTGGCGTTGCTGATCACCTGGTACGTTCCGCTGCCCGAGGCCGTGAAGCGCCAGAGCTGGTTGGCCTTCAGCCCGTCGCCGCAGCCCCACTGCTGCAGCCGCAGCCCGGAGGTGGCCGCTCCGTTGGGCACGTCGAGACATCGGCCGCTGTTGACGTTACGCAGCGTGTAGGTTCCCGACCCGGCCGAAACGACCCTGAACTGCTGCCACGTGGCACCCGAGCAGCTCCACTGCTGCATCTGGGCCCCGTTGTCGAGCGAGCCGTTCACCACGTCCAGGCACTTGCCGCTCTTGGTCACCTTGAGCTGGTACACACCTCCCGCCGCCGGCGTATCGGCTCTGGCCTGCGACGATGGCGAGAAAGCCACTGCCGCGGCGGCCGCGAGCAGGGCGACGCCCGCGGATCTGAGCTTGGGCATCCGCGCTCTCCTTCCTCTCGGCCCCAGAGGAAGCACCAGTCGCTTGACGCCTGTCAAGCAGACAAATTCACAGCCGCGGAAAACCCGTGGTGACGCATGAAACTTTCATCGCGGCGCGGTGCTGGAGCGCACCACGAGAGTGGTGGGCAGCTCGACCCGCTGCGGCGCCTCGCCCGACAGCAGCGCGCCCAGAGCGACGGAGCCCAGGTCAGGCCAGGGTTGGCGGACCGTCGTGAGCGCCGGCGTGACGTGTGCGGCGGCCCACGAGTCGTCGAAGCCCATCACGCTCACGTCGTCGGGCACTCGCAGGCCGCGCTCGTTCAGCGCCTGGTAGACCCCGACCGCCATCGCGTCCGAGCAGGCGAAGACGGCCGTGGGCACGTCGGCGGAGAGCAGCTCGCGGGTGGCCTCCAGCGCGCTCTCGCGCTGGAAGTTGCCGCACGCCTCCCAGCGCGGATCGATCGCCAGCCCGGCCGCGGCCATGGCCTCCCGGTAGCCGGCCAGGCGCTCGATCGCGCACGGCACGCCGGGGCGGCCGGCCATGATCGCGATGCGCTCGTGGCCGAGGCCGATCAGGTGCTCGGTGGCCTCGCGGGCGCCATCGCGGTTGGCGGCGGCCACGATCGAGACCCCTGGCGGCGGCTTGCGCCGCGGGTCGACGATCACCGCGGGGATGCCGTGGTCGGTCAGCCAGGCCCGCTGCGTGGCGGTCGGCGACGTGCGCACCAGCAGGACGCCCGCGCTGTCCCGCGCGCCGATCCGGTCCAGCCAGGCCGGCGGCGGCTGGCCGTTCTTGGTGCGGCCGACCACGGCGGAGACGATCAGGTCCACGCCGAGCCGCCAGGCCGCGTCCTCCACGCCGCCGAGGATGGCCAGCGCGTACGGCGAGTCGAGCCCCTGCAGCATGACGTCCACCATGCTGCCCCGGGTGGGCCGGACCCGCTGGCGCGGGTAGCCGCGCCGCTCCAGCACCTCCGCGACCAGGCGTCTCGTGTGCTGCGAGACGTCGGATCGGCCGTTCAACGCCTTGGAAACGGTTGCAACCGAAACCCCGGCCTCGCGGGCGATCACTGCCAGTTTCGGCAGTGGGG
Organism: Nonomuraea thailandensis; assembly: GCF_024172165.1. Classification (GTDB taxonomy): domain Bacteria; phylum Actinomycetota; class Actinomycetes; order Streptosporangiales; family Streptosporangiaceae; genus Nonomuraea; species Nonomuraea thailandensis. The sequence goes on from NZ_JAMZEB010000002.1 coordinate 10,645,747, forward strand.
CGGGATTGTCGGGAGCCGTCATGTCCCCACTCTGCTCCGAAGGGCGGGCATAAGGCCAGGCCATGCCAGCGAAAATTTCGAAATTTCGGCGTTTGCCCTGATGGTGGCGCCTGACCGGTTCACCCGCCATTGACGTTGCGTTCGTGCTAACGCAACGTTTCCTGCAACCGATTGCAGACCGGCACCACGCGAAGGAGTCCGTTACGTGGCCGTCGTCTCGGCGCCCCCGCCCCGCACCAGACCCCGCCGAGCAGGCGCTTCGACCCCGTACTGGCTGATCGCCCCGTCGGTGGTGGCCATGCTCGGGTTCCTCGTCTACCCGATGCTCAGCGTCCTGTACTACAGCCTGCAGCACTACAACGTGACCCAGCCCTGGGACAACGGCTTCGCCGGGCTGGAGAACTTCCGCAGGCTGCTGTTCGAGGACCCGATCTTCTGGCAGAGCCTCGGCTTCAGCGTCAAGTGGGTGGCCGTCGAGGTCGTGCTGCAGTTCCTGCTCGGGCTGGCGCTCGCGCTGATCGTCAACGAGAGCTTCGTCGGCCGCGCGATCTCGCGGGCGCTGGTCTTCTCGCCGTGGGCCGTCTCCGGCGTGCTCACCACCGCGATCTGGGTGCTGCTCTACAACCCGTTCACCGGCATGTCCCGCTACCTCGCCGACCTGGGCCTCATGGAGTACGGCGCCGCCCCGCTGGCGAACCCGGACACCGTCTTCTGGGCCGCGGTGGTGGCCGAGCTCTGGCGCGGGGTGCCGTTCTTCGCGATCCTGCTCCTGGCCGACCTGCAGTCGGTGTCGAAGGAGCTGTACGAGGCCGCCTCCGTGGACGGCGCCAGCCGGATCCGCCGCTTCTTCCACATCACGCTGCCGCACCTGCGCGACGCGATCATCCTGTCCACGCTGCTGCGCTGCGTGTGGGAGTTCAACAACGTGGACCTGCTCTACACGCTGACCGGCGGCGGCCCGGCCCACCAGACCACCACGCTGCCGCTGTACGTGGCAGCGCTGGCCGCCCAGTCGCACGACTTCGGTTACGCCACCGCGCTGACCACCGTGGCGTTCCTCATCCTGACCTTCTTCTCGATCGCGTACCTGCGCCTGAGCAAGTTCGGAGCGAAGTCGTGACCATGGTGACGCAACGCCCCGTGGCCGCCCCGCCGAAGCAGACCGCCGCCCCGGCCGCGCCGGGCAACCGGGTGCCGCGCTGGCAGATCTACCTCCCGCTGGCCCTGTACCTGCTGTTCACGCTGGTGCCGTTCTACTGGATGCTGGTCTTCGCGTTCCGGCCGGCCGGCTCGATGGCGATCTTCCCCTGGCCGATCACGCTGGAGCACTTCGACACGGTCTGGAACGGCATGGGGTTCGCCGTCTTCTTCCGGAACAGCCTGATGGTCGGCGTCGCCTCGCTGGTCGCGACCACCGTGGTGGCGCTGGCCGGTGGGTACGCGCTGGCCCGCTACGCCTTCCGCGGCAAGGGCGCGTTCATGGTCGGGATGCTCTGCACGCAGTTCATCCCCGGCGCCCTGATGATCATCCCGCTGTTCGAGATCTTCCGCACGCTGGACCTGACGAACTCGCTGTGGAGCCTCGTCATCGCCGAGACGGTCTTCCAGCTCCCGCTCTCGCTCATCCTGATCAGCGGCTTCATCCGCAACATCCCGTACGAGCTGGAGCAGGCCGCCTGGGTGGACGGCTGCTCCCGGCTGCGCGGCTTCCTGGCCATCGTGCTGCCCCTGCTGCGGCCCGCGCTGGTCGCGGTCGGCTCGTTCGCCTTCATCCACAGCTGGAACAACTTCCTCTTCGCCCTCATGTTCATCAACGACCAGGAGAAATTCACCGTGCCCGTGGGCCTGGCCTACAACCTTGGCGAGAACAGCGTCGACTTCGGCGCCCTCGCCGCCGGCGGCGTCGTCGCCGCACTGCCCGTCGTGATCGTCTTCGCCTTCATCCAGCGTTACCTCGTCCAGGGGATGTCCGCCGGGGCGGTGAAGGGATGAGCTCCCAGACCTACCGCAACCCGGTGCTCAACGCCGACTGGTCCGACCCCGACGTCATCCGCGTCGGAGACGACTTCTACCTGACGGTCTCCACCTTCACCAAGGTGCCGGGGCTGCCGATCCTGCACTCGCGCGACCTGGTCAACTGGACGATCATCGGCCACGCGTACACCCGAGGCCACGACGACGTGCGGCCCGGCTGCGGGGTGTGGGCTCCTTCGCTGCGCCACCACGACGGCCGCTTCTGGATCTTCTGGGGCGATCCGGACGTGGGCGTCTGCTGGGTGAGCGCCGAGGACCCGCGAGGCCCGTGGACCGAGCCGCACGTGGTCAAGCCGGGACTCGGGCTGATCGACGCGTGCCCGCTGTGGGACGAGGACGGGCAGGCGTACCTGGTGCACGGCTGGGCGAAGAGCCGCGCGGGCATCAACAACCGGCTCACCCTGCACCGCATGGCGCCCGACGGCAGCAGGGTGCTGGACGAGGGCACGCTGGTCATCGACGCCGACCTGCTGCCGGGATACCGGACCCTGGAAGGGCCCAAGCTCTACAAGCGCGACGGCGCATACTGGATCTTCGCGCCCGCCGGGGGCGTCGAGCAGGGCTGGCAGTCGGTGTTCCGGGCCGAGTCGATCTTCGGCCCGTACGAGGACCGCATCGTGCTGGAGCAGGGCGGCACCGACGTCAACGGCCCGCACCAGGGCGGCTGGGTGGACACCCCGTCCGGCGAGCACTGGTTCATGCACTTCCAGGACCGCGGCCCCTACGGCCGGGTCGTGCACCTGCAGCCCATGGTCTGGGGTGAGGACGGCTGGCCGGTCATGGGCGACGACGGCGAGCCCGTGGCCGGGCACCGGGTGCCGGTGCCCGGCTGCGAGCCGGCCGCGCCCGCGACGTCCGACGACTTCGCCGGACCGGGGCTCGGGCTGCAGTGGAGCTGGCAGGCCAACCCCGACCCCTCCTGGTGGGAGCTGCGGGACGGCACGCTCCGGCTGGCCTGCGTGCCCGGCCCCGACGACCTGCGCGAGCGGCCGTCCGTGCTGGGGCAGCGGCTGCCCGGCGCGCCCTGCACGGTCACCGTCACCCTCACGCTGGCGGGCGAGGGCCGGGCGGGGCTGGCCGTGGTGGGGGACACCGCCGCGTTCGTCGGCCTGGAGCGCGGCCCGGACGGCAAGCTGCTCCTGGTCCGCGGCGACACGGAGCCGGTCCCGGTCGAGGAGGACGGCGCCGTCACGATCGGCGCGCGGGCCGGCGAGGGCGCGCTGATCACGTTCATGGCCGGCGGCAGGGACGTGGGCGCGCCCTTCCAGGCCACGCAGGGCCGATGGGTGGGGGCCGTGCTCGGCCTCTTCGCCGCGGGGGACGGCACCGGCGAAGCGATCTTCGAGGCGTTCACCGTGGACATCGAGAGGTAGAGGCACATGAGACGACACGCGCCGATAGCCGCCGTCGTGCTGACGGCCGTCCTGGCCGGTTGCGGCTCGGGCGGCGGTTCCGGAGACGGCAGGACCGAGATCACCTTCTGGGACACCAACGCAGGGCCCGCCCGCACGCCGGTCTGGCAGCACGCCATCGCCGAGTTCGAGAAGGCCAACCCCACGATCAAGGTCAACTACGTGGGCATCCCGATCACGCAGGCGCCGCAGAAGCTCGACACGGCCATCGCGGGCGGCGGCACCCCCGACGTGGCCGACATCTCGACCTCGGGGCTGGGCAGCCTGGTGGCCCAGAAGGCACTTGAACCCGTGGACGAGCGCATCGCCAGGAACCCCGCGCTGAACGGCAAGTTCAACGAAGCCCTGCTGACCACGGTCAAGAACGTCGTGCCCGACGGCAAGATGTACATCTATCCGATCTCCACCAACGCCGGCGCGTTCTGGTACCGCGAGGACTGGTTCAAGGAGGCGGGGGTGGAGGCCCCGAAGACGTGGTCGGAGTTCTTCACGGTGGTGGACAAGTTCACCAAGCCCGAGGAGAACCGCTTCGGCTTCACCATCCGCGGCGGCGCCGGCTCCGTCGCGCAGATGCTGGAGGTCGTCTACGGGCAGTCCGGCGTCACCGAGATCTTCGACCCCTCCGGCAAGGCCACGCTCAACGACCCGCGTAACGTGACGGCGCTGGAGAAGTACGCGGGGCTCTACAAGAAGAACACCCCCGAGGGTGACCTGCAGAACGACTACGTCAAGATGGTCGCCCAGTTCGACACCGCGGGCAGCGTCGCGATCATGCAGCACAACCTGGGCTCCTACCAGGACCACATGAAGGCGCTCGGGGAGGAGAAGGTGGCCTCCTTCTCCGTGCCCAAGTCCGACAGCGGTCCCCAGACCGTGCTGTCGAACCCGGTCGGCGGCGTCGCCGTCTTCTCCGCCGGCGAGCACAAGGAGGAGGCGGCCAAACTGGCCGAATTCTTCGCCTCGAAGGAGATGGGCGGCTACCTCGCCGAGAAGTCCGGCGTCATCCCGGCCAACACCGACGTGCCGCCCTCCAAGGCCGCGCACATCCTGGAGGTGCAGCGGGTGCTCAACGACCCGGCGACCAAGGTCGTGCAGATGCCGTACCACCTGCCGGAATTCAACCAGATCACCAAGACGTGGGCCGAGCCGCAGTTCCAGAAGGTGCTGCTGGGCCGGCTCACGGCCAAGGCCTTCCTCGACGAGCTGGCGGGCAAGCTGACCCAGGCGCAGGCCGAGTACAAGAAGAGGAACGGCTGATGCACACGGTCGTCGCACTCGCCGTCGCCGCGGTGACGGCGTTACACCCCGCCCCCGACCTGGGCCGCCAGGTGCTCGCCCCGAACGACGGGTGGGCCGCCGCCGAGGGCGGCACCACCGGCGGGTCCGCCGACCGGCGCGCGGTCACCGTCCGCACCCGCGACGAGCTGGCCGCGGCCGTCGCCGGGAACGAGCCGAAGATCGTCTACGTCGAGGGCTCGCTGAACGCGGGCTCCAGGACCTGCGCCGACTACGCCGTCCCCGAGTACGACCTGCAGAAGTACCTGGAGGCCTACGACCCGGCCCACTGGACGGGGCCCGCGGCGGGCCCGCTGGAGGAGGCCCGCAAGGCGTCCGCCGCCAACCAGCGGCAGGACGTGGTGATCACCATCGGCTCGAACACCACGCTCGTCGGCCGCCGCGGCGCGAGCCTCACCGGCCTCGGCCTCATGATCGACAAGGCCGACAACGTCATCGTCAGGAACCTCGCCGTCCACGACGCCTACGACTGCTTCCCCGTGTGGAGCGGCGGCGACTGGAAGACCGACTACGACAACCTGATGGTCTCCGAGTCCACGCACGTCTGGGTGGACCACGTCACGCTCACCGACGGCGACCGCCCCGACCAGGCCGAGCCGTTCTACTTCGGCAAGCGCTTCCTGCACCACGACGGGCTGCTCGACGTCGTCAGGGGCAGCGACCTGGTGACGATCTCCTGGAGCGTGTTCGCCGGGCACGACAAGTCTCTGCTGTGGGGCAACACCGACAACCCCGAGCACGACGCCGGCAAGCTGCGCATCACCCTGCACCACAACCTGCTGTCGGGGCTCAACCAGCGGGCGCCGCGCGTGCGCCACGGGCAGGTGCACGTCTACAACAACGCCTACGTGGTCCCGGCCGGCGCCGAGTACCAGTACTCGTGGGGCGTCGGCGTCAACTCCGCCATCTACGCCCAGAACAACACCTTCAGCGGCACCACGCCCGAAAAGATCATTTACGGCTGGGGCGGCACCGCGATCCATGAGGAGGGCACGCTGGTGAACGGCAGGCCGGTGGACGTGCTGGCGGCGTACAACGCCGTCAAGGACCCCGATCTCGGCTCCGACGTGGGCTGGGCCCCGAGCCTGCACGGGCGTGTGGACCCCGCGCGGGCCGTGCCCGCCCTGGTCAAGGCGAGGGCCGGGGCCGGGAGGATCTCATGAGGGCGGCGGCGGTCCTGGCCCTGGTCGCGGGGCTGCTCCTGATCCCCGCGCCCGCCCAGGCCGAGGAGCGGGCCGACGGGTTCGCCGGGCTGAACGCCCTGGGGGTGGACGGCACCACCGGAGGCGCGGCCGGCGAGACCGTGACCGTGGACAACGCGGCCGACCTGGAGCGGTACGCCACCGCCGCCGAGCCGTACGTGATCAGGGTCAGGGGCTCGATCACGATGGAGCCGTACGGCAAGGAGATCGCGGTCGCCTCCGACAAGAGCATCGTCGGCGAGGGCGCGGGCGCCGAGGTCGTGCACGGCGGGTTCTTCCTCAACGGCGTGCACAACGTCATCATCCGCAACCTGACGATCCGCGACACGTACGTGCCGGGCGACTGGGACGGCAAGACCAAGGACTACGACGGCATCCAGATGGACGGCGCCCACCACGTCTGGATCGACCACAACCACTTCACCCGCACCGGCGACGGCCTGCTCGACATCCGCAGGGACAGCGACTACGTCACCGTCTCCTGGAACGTCTTCAGCGACCACAACAAGGCCGTCGGCGTCGGCTGGACCTCCAACGTGGTCACCAAGGTGACCTTCCACCACAACTGGATCCGCGGCACCCACCAGCGCAACGCCAGCATCGACAACACCGAGGCCGCGCACTGGTACAACAACTACGTCCAGGACACCGCGATGTACGGGACGATGATCCGCGGCGGCGGCAGGCTGGTCGTGGAGAACAGCTACTACCAGGGCGTGCCCGACCCGATCGTGGCCAAGGACCCGGCCTCGCAGGTCGTGCAGCGGGGCAACGTGCTGCGCGACTCGCCCGGCCGCTCCGACAGCGCGGGCGCGGCGTTCGACCCGTCTGCCTACTACGCCTACACGCTCGACCCCGCCGAGCGGGTGCCCGGCATCGTCACCAGAGGCGCGGGCCCGCTCGGCGCGAAGGCCGGCAGGGCCGACGGGACCGACGGGACCGACGGGGCCGGCAGGGCCGACGAGACCGGGAGGAACGCGAGGCGTATCACCGTCGCGCTCGACGGCACCGGCGACTACGCCAGCATCCAGGCGGCCGTGGGCGCGGCCCCGCGCGGCGCGGTGATCACCGTCGAGCCGGGCGTCTACCGCGAGATGCCGCGGATCTGGGCGGGCCGCCGCGACCTGACGATCAAGGGAGCGACCGGCGATCCCGAGGACGTGGTCGTCACCTACGACCTGTCCGCCGACGCCGCGAAGTTCTACGGCGGCACCTGGGGAGCCGCGCAGAGCGCCACCCTCGCCGTGCTCGCCGACGGCGTCACGGTGCGGGACCTGACGCTCCACAACGCCGCCGACGAGACGGTCAACCCCGGACCCGCGCCCGCCGTGCGCACGGCCGGGGACAGGACCGCCCTCGACGGCGCCAGGATCCTCGGCAACGGGGGCGTGCTCCAGTCGGACGGCCCTCGCGCCTACCTGCGCGACTGCTACGTGGAGGGCGACGCCGACATCGTGCGCGGCCAGGGCACGACCGTCCTGGACGGCTGCACGATCAGGTCGACCGGCCCCGGCAACGTGCTCGCGGGCGGCACCGTCCTGGTCGACGGCGGCCGGCTGGAGGGCGACGCCGCCAGGACCGTCTCGCTGGGGAGCTCCGGCGCTGCCGTCGTCCGCGACGCGTGGCTGGGCGCGCACGTCAAGGACGACCCGTGGGCGGGCGAGGGCCGCTTCGCCGAGTACCGCAACACGGGCCCGGGCGCGGCCGTCACGGCCGACCGGCCTCAGCTCACCGACCGGCAGGCGGCCAGGCACACCGTCGAGCGGTATCTGGCGGGCTGGCGCCCATGAGATCACGGCCCGGGCTGGGGGAGCCCGGGCCGATGACTGTCTTTACCAGGAGCAATCCAGCCGTAGAGTAGTCGTATCAGTACGCCTGGTTACGATGGCGAAGTTCGCGCATCCATCACGCCAGGGGGCTGAAAATGACCGATGAGACGCAGGCCGCGAAGATAAGGGTCAACGGGGCAGAAGAGAACGTCCTCGACACCGAGGCCGCGCTCCTGCACGCGCAGGACGACCCGGTGGCCTCGGCCGCCGTCGACGTGGCCGTCGAGACCGAGCTGCTGGAGGACTCCGGGTCGCTGGACGCTCGCAGGGAGAGCGAGCGCCAGATCGCCGAGCTGACCTCCAAGGAGCAGGAGCGCGTCCGCGGCATCCAGCGTGAGCTGCGCACCATGGGCGCCGACGTCTGGCCGGTCGCCAGGTGGTGGGGTTACGAGATCCACCTCAACGAGTCGGCCGCGCTGCTGGCGGCGGAGATCCCGCAGCTCATCGGGGAGATCTCGGGCGCGGTGCTGGGCTCCTGGCTGGCCCCGCTCATCGAGCGCTCGGTGCGCGCCAAGGCCGAGTGGATCGCCTCCATCGCCCGGCCGTACGGGGTCAGGCTGGCCTCGCCGTGGACCGCCCCCGGCATGCTGGTCCCGGCCCGCCAGAGCGGCGGCGACACGAGCCTGTACTGGACGGTCCACGAGCCGGGCGACGGCTGGAGCCCGGACCAGCGCTTCGTCGACCACTTCAGCGTGTCGGGCCCGGCCCTGGCCGAGTTCCAGGACCGGCTGTTCCTGGCCCACCGGGGCGCCGACGGCGACTCCAGCCTGTGGTGGACGAGCTACGACGCGGAGGAGGGCTGGAGCGACGACCAGATGCTCCCCCGGCACTTCAGCGAGTCGGCCCCGGCGCTGGCCGCCTACGACGGCCGGCTCTACTGCGTGCACCGTGGCAGCCGCGGTGACACGGCGCTGTGGTGGGCCCGCTGGGACGGCTCGTACTGGAGCTCCGACCAGCGCTTCCCGCAGCACTTCAGCGAGTCGGCCCCGGCGCTGGCCGCCTACGACGGGCAGCTCTTCTGCGTGCACCGCGGCGCGGGCAGCGACCAGGCGCTGTGGTGGACCCGCTGGGACGGTTCCACCTGGAGCCCCGACGAGCGGCTGCCGCAGCACTTCAGCGCCGCCAACCCGGCACTGGCCGTCTACCGAGGTCACCTCTACTGCGTGCACCGCGGCGCGGGCGGCGACTCGGCGCTGTGGTGGACCCGCTGGGACGGCTCGCGGTGGAGCCCGGACCAGAAGCTGGGCGGCCACCACACCACCGAGGGCCCGGCCCTGACCGTCTACAAGGACCGGCTGTACTGCGTGCACCGCGGCTCCGCCGACCCGAGCCTGTGGTGGAGCAGCTTCAACGGCTCCGGCTGGACCGCCGACCAGCGGCTGCCCCACCACTACAGCGCCGAGGCCCCGGCGATCATCGCCTACCGCGACAGGAACGCCACCCGCGACCAGCTCCTGTGCGTGCACCGGGGCATCCGCTAGACCCCGGCGTCAGAACGGCGAATGCCGGCTCGCGATCCGCGAGCCGGCATTCTCATGCGTGGATCACCAGCCGGCGAGCTGCTCCAGGAACCACTCGATCAGCGGGCGCGACACCGAGGAGTGCTCGGTGTTGGTCGCGTCGCAGCAGAACGCGTCCAGGAACGTCTCGTCCTTCGGCAGGTCACCGAGGTCCAGGTACAGGTCGGACTGCCACTGGAACGGGTCCCTGGCCAGCGCGATCGCGCTGACCGCAGGCACGAACGCGCTGGTCCTGAAGCGGTCCTGGATCGGCAGCCCGACCGCGTCGGCGAGCCTGCCCCAGGAGTCGAGCGTGCCGCCGGGCGCCCCGTCGAACGCGCGCACGTGCGAGGTGGCGCTCGTCCACACCGGAGCCCCGAAGCGGACGGCGCCGACGTTCTGCAGCTCCCCGCCGTCGGGCTGGATCCGGGCCGTGAGCTGCAGGGCCTCGTGCTGCAGGTCGAAGACCGGTGTGCCGGGCGGCAGGTCGGGCCCGGTGCCGTTGCCCGTGCCGTTGGCCAGGCCCAGCTTGTACGGGCGCATCGGGAACCAGCCCACCCTGCGCAGGTCCTCCAGGAACTCCTTGCGCAGCGAGCTGGAGGTGGTCACCGGGCCGGAGTAGTCGGCGCTCTCCACCCAGCCCCACAGGAGCTGCTGCGCGGCCGGGCTGCGGATCAGCTCGGCCTGCCCCGGCCCGCCCGAGCGCGGCGCCAGCGCCTCGTGCAGGTACGCGAGCTGCTGGAGCACCAGCGGGATCCAGGCGCCGAGGTGCGGCGAGTCGAAGGAGAAGTACTTGTCGGTCTGGTGGTCGACGCGCTCGTTCTCCATGCGCGCCAGCGCGTACCGGGTGACGATGCCGCCCATGCTGGCCCCGCCCACGACCAGCGGGTCGTCGCCCCGCCGCTCCTCGATGGCGCGCAGCACGGCGGTGACCGCCACGGCGGCGTTGGCCTGGATCGCGATGTGCCGCTGGTCGAAGCCCAGCAGCACGACGTCGATGCCCATCGTCCTGAGCTGGTCGAGGAAGCCGGGCACCCCCTTCTGGTACGGCTTGTTGAGCTGCCGCCACAGCGCGTCCAGGTCGCTCGGCCCGTAGTTGAAGCCGTCGGCCAGGATCAGCGGCCTGGTCAGGTCGTCGTGCCCCTCGGCCAGGTGCACGGCCGCCCGGCCGGTGGCCGTCTGGCCGTGGTGCGGGCGGTCGCCGACCAGGTCCCAGATCTGGTCGGCGGGGCGGGCCTCGCCCTCGCGCTCCGGCGGGGCGGCGAACCAGACCCCTTGCTGCCCGAGCGCGTCGGCGATCCGCTCGACCTGCTCGGAGGTCAGGCTGCTCTCGATGCCCGAGGCCCTGGTCTCGACGTCGATTCTCGGTTCCTGCGCCATGCTCGATCCTCTCGCTTGCTGAGGGGCCGCTGGGGCCACTGAGCACACCATACGATTACTCTCCGTAATAATCCGCGAACTCGACGTGGTGGCGTGGGAGCGGTGTTTCCGCAGGTCAGAGCGGAAGACGTGACACCCTGCGGACACGGGGCAGAGGGGCAGCGGACGACGGCGTTCGAGCGAGGTTCGGGGGAAGTCATGTCCGGCAGCGGGTCCCAGGCGTTCTGGATCGACGCCACGCGCGTCGGCACTCAGGAGCACTACGGCGAGCACCTGCGCACCTGGCGGCACGCCTTCGCCGCCGCGGCGGGCGAGCCGGCCGCGGCGGGCGTCACGCTGGATCCGCTGCACTTCGCGCTGGGCGCCTGGGAGGTGGCCAACCGGCCGGTGGCCGACCCTCCGTACGTGTGCCGCCACCCCCGCGTGCTGGACGCCACCTGCCACCGGCCGGAGGAGGCGCAGGGCATGCTGGCCGTGGTGGAGCTGGCCGCGCCCGCGCCGGTCCGGGTGCCTGACGGGTGGGCGCAGTGGCAGCGGCAGGCCGAGGGGCCGTACGCGGCGCCGCCGTACGAGCGGCCGACCGCGCTGACCACGCTGGAGCTGCGCGTGCCGCTGCCGGTCGACCGGCTGCCCACCCCCACCAGGGCGCGGGCGTCCGGGCTGCCCAACCTCGACGACGCCCAGGCCGCGCTCGAAGCGCTCGTGGCCGAGCTGAACGCCGTGGTCGTCCCCTTCCTGAGAGAGCTGGAGGCGAGCCGATGAAACACCGTGACGACGACGAGTTCTTCGCCCCCGTCCTGCGGGAGCCGCCTCCCGCCGACGGCGACGTGAGCGACACCGGCGTGCCGGGCGTGCACGGCGCCGGCCACGGGCAGTGGGCGCAGGAGCCGCCGCCCTCGAACCGGCTGGGCCTGCGCCTGCTGGCGGCCGGCCTGGTGCTGCTCGCCGGAGTGGTGCTGGCCGTGCTGGCGCTGCTCGCAGGCCGGCCGCCGCTGGCCGTCCCGCCCGCCGTGGTGGCGCTGGCCGCCGCCGTCTACCTGGTCGTGTTCGGCGTGCGGCGATCCCGCTCGAACGGCGGCCCGCCGACCTTCGGCTGAGGTTTCACCCCTTCCACGTGGGTAAACGGCCTGCTGGGGAAGCACGAGAGCGAGGAGCTCCGATGTCCGCGATGTCGCTGGTAGACAAGGAATGCGTGCGCCAGTTGCTGAATTCGCAGCACCCGGACGCCACGCTGGTCTTCGTACGGGGAGACTGCGTCGTCCTGCCCGCCGCCGAGGTGGACGACGCCCACAAGGGCCTGGTGATCGCCCGGCGTGACGAGGTGATGGCCCAGCTCCCGGACGACGCGCCGACGGACCAGATGCTCGACGACCTGGCCGTCCGGCTGGACAACATCGTCCGCGACCTGGGCGCCTGACGGGTCAGACGCTGTCGAGATAGCGCAGCACGGCCGCCACCCGCCGGTCGGTGCCGTCGGCGGGCTGCAGGTCGAGCTTGGCGAAGATGCTCCTGATGTGCTTGTGCACGGCCCCGTCGGTGACGTGCAGCCGCCCGGCGATGGCCGAGTTGCCCAGGCCCTCGGCCATCAGGGCGAGCACGTCGCGCTCGCGCGGGCTGAGCCGGTCGAGGCGGTTGCCGGGGCGGCTCCTGGTCAGGAGCTGCGCGACCACCTCCGGGTCGATGGCCGTGCCGCCGCCGGCCACCCGGTGCAGCGCGGCCAGGAACTCCTGGACCCGGCCGACCCGCTCCTTGAGCAGGTAACCCAGGCGGGCGCTGCCGTGGGCGAGCAGGTCGGTGGCGAACGCCTGCTCGACGTAGGCCGACAGCACGAGCACGGCCAGCTCCGGCAGCCGCCGCCTGGCCTCGACGGCCGCCCGGATGCCCTCGTCGGTGTGGCCGGGCGGCATGCGGACGTCCACGATGGCGACGTCCGGCTCGTACGCGTCCACCGCGCCGAGGAAGCCGGCGGCGTCGCGAGCGGTGGCCACCACGTCCAGCCCCTCCGCGCGCAGCAGCAGCGCGAGGCCCTCACGCAGCAGCGGGTCGTCCTCGGCGATCACAATCCGCATGGCAGGCTCACCACCAGGGTCGTCGGCCCGCCCGGCGGGCTGGCCAGCTCGAACGTGCCGTCGTGCGCCTCGGCCCGGCGGCGGATGCCGCCCAGCCCGGAGCCGCCGGCCTCGGCCGCGCCGCCGCGGCCGTCGTCGGTGATCTGGACGCGCAGCCGGTCGCCGGTCCCGCGGACGGTCACGACGGCCCGGCTCGCCCGGCTGTGCCTGGCGACGTTGGTGAGCGCCTCGGCCACCACGAAGTAGGCGGTGGCCTCGACGGACGCCGGGAACCTGCCCGGCACCTCGGCGTCGATCCGGCAGGGCACCGGGCACGCGGCGGCCAGCCCGCTCAGCGCGCCGGCCAGGCTGCGCTCGGCCAGCACCGGGGGCAGGATGCCGCGCACCACCGCGCGCAGCTCGGCCAGTGCCTGCTCGGCGGTGTCCTGGGCGCGTTCGAGCAGCTCGTCGGCGGTGGCCGGGTCGCGGGTGAGCGCGCGGCGGGCCGCGCCCACCAGGACGTTGACGGCCACGAGCCGGTTCTGGGCGCCGTCGTGCAGCGAGCGCTCGATCCTGCGCAGCTCGGTGGCGTGCGCGTCCAGGGCCGCCGCCCGGGTGGCGGTGAGCTGGGCGACCCGAAGGGCCAGGTCGGTGCCGGGGCCGGCGGACAGGAACCGGCGCCCCGGCCAGGCCTGCATCTGGGCCAGGCCCGGGACGAAGAGCAGGGCGAGGGCGAGCCAGGCCAGGCTCAGCGGGCTGACGGCGATCGCGCCGGGCCAGGTGTCGGTGCGCCAGCCCAATCCCATGTCGGCCGTCTCCGCGGCCGGCAGCAGCCACCAGTACAGCGGGTAGAGCAGGTCGCGCACGGCGGCGAACGGCAGCGTCAGGGCGATCAGCCCGTACAGCAGGCCGAGCGTGGCGTGCAGCGACATCCAGGCCAGCTCCCGGCGGGCGGCGGGCTGCCCGATGGCGGCTCGCCACTCGCCGGGGACCGGCTCGGGCTCGACGAGCTGCGGCCCCCAGCGGGACAGCCGCGTCCGCTCCCTGCCGGCGACCACCCGCAGGCCGCGCAGGGCGGCAGGCAGCAGGCGCAGCCCGACGCCGGACAGGCAGGCCACGGCGACGCCGAGCATCCCGGTCAGGGCGATCAGCGCCAGCGCGGCGGTGCCCATGCCGCCGACGAGGTGTTCGAGGCCGTCGAGGGTGGCACGGGCACGGGCGACCAGTACCCGCGCACGGGCGGCACGGGCGACCGGCCGCCGCGCGTGGGCGACCAGCGCCCACGCGCGGGCGGTGCGGGCACGGGCGATCAGCGCCCGCGCGCGGGCGGGCGTCGCGTCCTGCGTGGGCATCCGCGCCACCTCCTCCTCGGTCTCAGACCCTAGGACAGACGCGGATATGTCGGGTGATCGGCGGCGAAAGAGTACAGCAGGCTGTACTCCGGCGGACGCGTCAGGAGCCGTGCGGCGGTTCCGAGGTCACCCACCACAGGGTGCCGAACGGGTCGACCCAGCCGCCCATCCTCGTCCCCTCCTGCTCGGACACCTCCATGACCGGGGTGGCGCCCTTGGCGATGGCGGCGGCGTACGCCCTGTCCGGGTCGGGCAGCGTGACGTACATCTGCGTGCGGGAGGGATCCTCCCCCTCGCGGTACGGCGGCAGGCACTGCTCGCCGTCGATCCTGGCGTCGGCGAAGTAGATCGTGCTGTCGCCGATGCGCATCTCGCCGTGCACGACCCGCTCGGGGTCGCCGTCGAGCGGGATGAGGGTCTTGGCCTGCGCGCCGAAGACGTGCGCGGCGTAGTCGGTGAACTGCCTGGCGCTGTGCACCATGAGGTACGGCGTCACGGTCGTCATCGTTCTCCTCTGCTCTTCAAATTTGACTAGTACGGCCACGGTAGCCATGCCCGGCGGCTCTAGTCAAACTTGATCAGCCCGCGATAAAGGGGCTTGCGCATTTTTCGATCTTGGTGTCGGATGCCCAGCATGCGGGAGAGCATCGAGGTCGTCATCATCGGATCGGGACCGGCCGGCCTGACCCTGGCCAACCTGCTCCAGCGAGCCGGGGTCGGCTGCGTGGTGCTGGAGCGGCAGAGCCGCTCGTACGTCGAGCAGCGGCAGCGCGCCGGCGTGCTGGAGCACCACGGCGCCCGCGTCTTCGAGGAGTGGGGGCTGGCCGGCAGCGTGCTGGCCGGCACGTCGAGCGACAGCACGCTGGAGATCCGCCTCGACGGCCGGCCGCGCTTCATCGACGTCGCCGCCCTGGCCGACGGCAGGGCGGGGCGGATCGTGCCGCAGCAGGTCCTCGTCGTCCGACTGATCAAGGCCTTCCTGGAGGGCGGGGGAGACCTGCGCTTCGAGGCCGCCGAGGTGACCCCGCACGGCCTCGACGGCGCCACGCCGACCGTCACGTACCGGGACGCCGACGGCGTCGTGCACGAGATCGAGTGCGCGTACGTCGCGGGCTGCGACGGCTTCCACGGCGTCAGCCGCGCCGGCGTGCCGGAGGGCGCGCTGACCACCTACACCTACGACCACGGTGTCGGCTGGCTGACGGTGCTGGCCGACGCGCCCGCGCCGCGCCACCCGCTCTTCGGCATCCATCCGGCCGGCTTCGCGGCCCAGTTCGCGAGGGGGCCCAAGGCCAGCCGCTTCTACCTCGAATGCGCGCCGGGCGACAGTCTCGACGAGTGGGGCGACGAGCGGATCTGGGAGCAGTTACGGCTGCGCCTCGGCGACGCCACCCTGGCCACCGGGCCGATCACGGAGAAGCTCTTCGTCGAGATGCGCTGCTTCGTCGCCGACCCCATGCGTTACGGCAGGCTCTTCCTCGTCGGGGACGCCGCGCACATCATCACCCCGATGGGCGGCAAGGGCATGAACCTGGCCATCGCCGACGCGAACGTGCTGGCCCACGGCCTGCGCGCGGCGCTGCGCGAGGGTGACGAGGGACCGCTGGCCGCCTACTCCGAGACGTGCCTGAAGCGGGTGTGGGACCACCAGGAGTTCTCCCGGTGGATGCACGAGATGATGCACGAGGCCGGGAACGCCGCACCGGCCGGGCCGTTCCGGCGGCAGCTCGCCAGGGCGCGGCTGGAGCGGCTGTTCGCCTCCGACGCCGCGGCGCGGGCGTTCGCCGATCTCATGGCGTGAAACGATCAGGCGTCGAATGTCCATTTTCTGCTAATATTTCCCCTTCTAAGGCGATGTTGAGTCGAGGGGGCGTATTTTTATGGAAAGAACCTCTGAAGATCAGCCTGATGTTGAAATGTTCGTCCGGAACGAGCTGCAGCGGCTCAGGGACAGCATCGACAATCTTGACGCCGCCCTCGTCCACCTGCTCGCCGAGCGTTTCAAGTGCACCCAGGAAGTCGGCCGGCTGAAGGCCGAATATCAGCTTCCGCCGGCGGATCCCGCGCGGGAGGCGGCCCAAATTCGCCGCCTGCGCGCGCTGGCCGAGGAATCGAAACTGGATCCCGTCTTCGCCGAACGATTCCTCAATTTCATCATCGCGGAGGTCGTCCGGCACCACGAGCTGATCGCCAGCAGCCACGCGGCCGCCCGGCGCGGCTAGACGAGCGCCACCCGCACGTCCGCCGGGTCGTCGCCGGCGAGCGGGACGGCGAAGACGGCCGTGCGGCCCCGTGCCCCGTACACCACGAAGCGGGTGCCGTCCTCGTCCCACGACTCCAGCACGTCCGAGCTGAGCTGGGCCGAGGCCGAGCAGTACGCGAGGCTGCGGCGCAGCAGGTGCAGGGAGGTCTCCAGCGGGACGTCCGCCGGCGGCGGGATCGCCAGCGGGCGGCGCACCCGCACCAGCAGGCGGCGCAGCGGGGTGAGCCAGTAGCGGTCCAGCTCGGCCGAGAGCGCCAGCAGGACGACGGCCTCCAGCATGATCACGGCGGGAAGGGCGGGGCCCGCCGGCGCCGTCGCCGCGAGCAGGGATGCGGCCAGCAGCAGGCCCGCGCGGGCGAAGGCGCGCAGGTCCACGGGGCGGGAGTGCGTGCCCAGGCAGCCGCACGACGAGGCGGGCGCGGCCACGCGGGCATAGGCCAGGTAGGCCAGGAACCCGGCGGACAGCAGCGCGGCGGCCACGCCGTCCACGCGGTGGAGCGGCGGCGCCAGCAGCGCGGCGGCCACGGCCAGCTCGGCCAGGCCGACGAGCAGCAACGCGGGGACCGCGCGCGCCGGGCCGGTCAGCCGGGCCAGGGCGGTCCGCCCGGCCTGCGCCCTCATCCGCCTGCCGAACAGCTTCACCAGGCCGGCCCAGAGGAGGAAGACGGCTATCACGTACGGCTGCGACGCGGCGATCCCCTGCATGGCACTGCCTCCTTCTAGTGCGGGGAGAAGACCGTGGCGATGTCGACCTCGTTCGTGTCCGGCCGCCAGGCGCCCAGGATCTGCACGTGCTGGCTGACCTTCAGCATCGACAGGTCCGCCGTGGGCGGCGACTCCGAGTGGACGGCCACCGACTTGCCGGCGACGACGTGACACAGCACGTCGTGGCCGTTGTGGTCGAGGCGGATGGTCTGGCCGGTGATGTTCCTGATGTGGCCCTTGATGTTGACGATGTTCAGCCACACCGCCTCGGCGGCCAGCATGCCGTCGGGCATGCGCACGCCTCTGGCGTACAGGCCGTCACCGGGCTTGGCCTGGTCGAACGGGACCGGCCCGAGCTTCCACAGGCTGGTGCCGTCCACGACCCTGATGGTGTGGAAGACCAGGTCGGAGCCCAGGACGAGGAGGGTGTTGTCCTTGATCGAGCGGATCCGGCCCTCGGCGAAGTCCGGGTCGGGGGCGCCGGGCTCCACCTTCTGGGCGGCGAAGGCCGCCTCGGGGCCGAGCGAGCCCAGCGCGGTGGCGGCGACGACGCCGGCGCCCCCGCCGAGCACGGCGGACTTGAGCACGTCCCTTCTGCTGCGCATCGTTCGCCCTCCTAGGCCGTCGAGATCTCCACCGGCCGCAGGCCGGACGAGAGGCTGGCGATCTGGCTGTAGGCGGCGGGGGTCAGGTCGATCAGGCGGTTGCTCGCGCAGGTCGCGCCGCAGCAGCTCCGCTCGCCGCAGAACAGGTCGGTCTGCGGGCCGCAGTCGGCGATGGCGGTGACGACGCTGGTGCCGGTGCACAGCGCCGTGATGCGGTGGCGGAACCCGCAGGTCCTGCGGGACAGGCTGACGCCGCAGCTGTCAGGGCGGGTGATCGCCCAGCAGGCGTCGGAGGTGTTGGGCCAGGCGTGCTGGAGGCTCCCGGAGTTGCAGGTGCCGCAGGCTCCCTTTCCGGTGCTGCTGCAGGGGCCCCACGCGGTGCCGCAGCAGAACCAGGAGACCTCTCCCTGGACGGGGCCGAGTAAGTCGGCGGGCGGGTCGGTGGCCGTGCTTCGCGCCATGCGCGTCCTCCTTGGGTGGACTCTGGACGATCTCGGCGAAGGTGTTGAAGCTTTCCGACTTGATCTATGAGTACCATGTAAGGATTTTTCGTCAATGGCCGATTTTCGTGATCTGTGGCTTGTCATGGCGCGAGCTGGAAGTGCCAGACGACGATCGCGGGCACGCCTTCGACGGCCGCCCTGGCGGCCTCGGGCGCCAGCTCCACCAGGACCCACGGCCACAGCTCCCACGGCCCCGGAGCGGTCGGCCCGTCCGGCGGGGTGGCCCGCGGGACGGGTGGCGCCGGCGCCTGCATCGCGGGCTCCTCGCAGCGGCGCACCCGCAGGCCCGCCCTCAGCGCGGCCCTGACGTAGTCGCCGATCGGGTGATGATAGGTGGCCACGCGCGCGGGCCGGCCGTCCGGCAGGCGCAGGTTCGGAACGACGCCCCGGGCCACCCCCGCCGGATGGATGTCCGCGATCACCACGTGCCCGCCGGGCCGCAGCACCCGGGCGAACTCCGCGAGCACCGGGTCCAGCGAGGGCGCGTGGGTCAGCGCCAGCGAGCAGACGACCAGGTCGGCGGTGTCGTCCGGCACCGGGAGGCCGCGGAGGTCACCGAGGCGGAAGTCGCCCTCCGGAACCCGTTCGCGGGCCAGAGCCAGCATGTCGGGCGAGCTGTCCACGCCGATCACGCGGTGACCGCGCTCGGCCAGCGCCGCGGCGAAGCGGCCCGTGCCGCAGGCCGCGTCCAGGGCGACGCCCGCCGGCAGCCCGTCGATGATCGCGTGGACCAGGGGCTCGTCGTAGTCGAAGGTCGAGTTCGGCCCGTCGTACGTCCGCGACCAGATGCGATAGCCCTCCACCGTGTCCACGCGGGCCACCTCCACGCCCGCCTCCGCCAGCGACTCGTCGGCGAGCAGCGCGCGGATCTCGGCGATGCGCTCCTCGACGAACTCGCGGCCGTGCTCTCCGGTGAACGCCCTCATCAGGGCCATGCCTTCGAGGCCCAGCACGTAGGCCAGGGGATGCTCGTACGTCACCGGCGCACGCTAACCAAGCGGGTCCGCCGGCGCGAGCGAATTATCCGCAGAACGCGGTCACCGTGGCGGCCAGCACGTCGGTCACCCGGTGCACCGAGGCGATGTCGGCCCACTCCGTGTCGGCGTGCGCGCCGCCGCCGTCGGCGCCGAAGAGCAGGCACGGGATGCCGGCCCGGGCCAGCAGGGCGCAGTCCGTCCAGAAGGGCTCGGCGCGGATGACCGGCGGCCGGCCGAGCGCCCGCTCCGCCTCGCGCAGCAGCACGCGCGTGATCGCCGCGTCGGGGTCGGCCTCGAAGGGCTCGCGGTGCAGGCCGGGGCGCAGGCGGTAGTCGAAGCCGGGGACGGTGGCGGCGAGCTGATCGAGAACCCCGATCAGCTCGTCGCGGACGCCCTGCTCGCTCTCGCCGGGCACCGTGCGCCGCTCGATCGTGATCCGGCAGCGGGCCGGATAGGTGGAGGGGCCCTCGCCGCCCTCGATGAGCGAGGCGTGGACGGTGCCCGGCCCCAGCAGCCGGTGCCCGCCTGAGCCGGCCAGCCGCCGGCCGAGCGCCTCCAGCGCCACCAGGAAGTGATCGGCCTTGGCGATCGCGTCCACGCCCAGGTCGGGGCGGGAGCCGTGGGCGGCGCGGCCCAGCACCTCCACCTCGAACCAGGCGAAGCCCTTGTGCGCCAGCGTCACCTCCAGCAGGCTCGGCTCGGTCACGACGGCGCCGTCGGCGGTGAAGCGCTCCAGCACCTCCTCGGTGCCGAAGCTGGTGTTCTCCTCGTCGGCCACGCAGGCCACGATGACGTCGCCGCGCAGCGGGCCGCCCGCGGTGGCGCGGGCGGCGGCGGCCATCATCGCGGCCACGCCGCTCTTCATGTCGAAGGCGCCCCGGCCGTGGATTCTGCCGTCCTCGACGCGCGGGACGAGAGGATCACCGTCGTACGTGCCGTGGGCGACGGTGTCGAGGTGACCGTTGAGCATGATCGAGCGCCCGCCGCCGGTGCCGCGGGCCACGGCCACCACGGAGGGGCGGCCGGGCCGCCGCTCCAGGCGGTGGATCTCGAACCCCCGCTCGCCCAGCCACTGCGCGCAGAACGCGGCGGCGGCCTGCTCCCCCGCGCCGCCGGGGGAGAGGCCGGGGTTGACGGAGTCGAGGGCGATGAGGCGTTCGAGCAGCGGCAGCGGGTCTGGCATGGCGAGCCTCCCGGGGTGAGGGATCACCCGCCATCATGCCCCAGCGGCCCGCTTCAGAGGGCGTCGGTGTTCTGCGCCGTCCGGTAGACGGCCATGGCCTCGTCGCCGAAGAAGGGGCCGAACATGAAGCCCGGGGCGAAGTTGTAGGTGAAGCTGTTGACGGAGTTCAGCCAGCCCAGGCCGGTGCCCTCGTCGAAGCCCTGGAACCAGGGCCCGCCGCTGGACCCGCCGGTCATGTTGCAGCGCAGCCCCTGGTCGCGGGTCATGACCGTGTCGTTGAACGCGCGCCCGCTGCAGTAGATCAGCTCCGACCCGTCGAACGGGTCGGCCGCCGGATACCCGAAGGCGAACATCTGCCGCTGCCTGGCCTGGTTGAAGGCGACTCCCTGCCCGCCCACGACGTCGGTCAGCGTGCGCCCGTTCAGCGGCGCCACGACGACGGCGGCCACGTCGAAGTTGATGTCCTCCCTGGCGTTCCACTGCTGGGTGGTGAGCATCGCGCTGGCGACCCAGGTGCCGAACGGGCGCCGCCCGTCGTCGAAGGCCGGCACGAACACCCAGTTCCTGTGCGCGGCCCCGTTCAGCTTCACGCAGTGCCCGGCGGTGATCACCACGCTCTCGTTCGCGCTGGTCACGGCCGAGCCCGAGCAGGAGGAGTTGCGGCCGTCGGCGGTGGTGAAGAAGACCCGGCCGGTGGTGCGCACGATCGCGCCGCCGTCCGTCCACTGCAACCCCGGGCTGTTGGGCACCAGGGACTGCCGCGCGGCGGTGACCGGCGCGGTGCCGCCGACCGACCACGCGGCGCCACGCGTGGTCCAAGGGCTGCGGCGGGTGATGGTGGCGCCGCGGGTGGCCCAGGGCTCGCCCTGGGACGGGCCGCGCGACTGGGTACGCCGCGGCGCGGGCGCGTTCAGGGGCTGTGCCGCGAGCATGCGCTGCGTGGTCCAGTACTGCGAGACGGTCCTGCGCTCCGCCTGTGAATCCGTGGCGGTCCAGCCGGCGGGCCTGGGGTCGAGCCCGTTCGCGGCCTCGGCCCGCGCGGCTCCCGCCGGTACCAGGGCGCCTGCCAGGGCGAGGGCGACGGCGGAGAGCAGGCTGACTCTGCGGTGCATTACGTACCTCCCGAAACCCGGAATCTGCCGTAAGGAGGTACGTAGGGACCGCGCCATCTTCCTCAACACCTGCACAAATGGATATATCGCCATCACGTGGCGAAGTCGCCATATTGCGGAGCGTAACCAGAGGTGGAATGCCGTTGCTTTACGAAATTGCGGTGCGATATTGACGCTCTTTCACCGGCTCTTTCCCAGTACGAGAAATTCGCATTCGGCGTGGCGTTGTCATCTGGCTCGCGGCAAGTGTAAGCATCGTACCGGTCTGGCGACTAAGGGTCGCATTCCGAAAGGAACGGTAAATGCTCACCCCAATGAGAAAAATGGCGAAGCCCGTCGCGCGCGGCATTCTGGCGGCCGTGCTGGCCGTGACCATGGCCCCGGCGGCGAGCGCGGGCGACAAGGACGACGTCCCCGACCACCACAAGTTCGACCGTGGTTTCGTCGACCACAATCACGATGACGACGGCGGCAGGAACTGCCGGCCGCGTACGTTCTTCCGGATCCACCAGATGTCGCCGCGGAATTTCTTCGTGCCTCGCACCCGCTACATCGACGGCCCCGGCGGCTCGATGACGGTGTCGGTCACGCGCGAGCACGAGGTCACCGCCTTCCTGGAGACGGAGAACGAGGCCGAGAAGGTCATCGACAAGGGCGAAGTGATCTACAACCTGCGCCGGCTCGGCCTGCCGCACCTGGAGGAGCGGCACATGGTCTTCAGCGGGCACGAGTACACGCAGGAGATCAGCGACGGCATGTACGGCAACATGTGGTACCGGGTCTTCGGTTACCGCGTGGGCTGGTCGGCCTGGAACGTTCTCGGCACCTGCGAGCGCTTCAAGGTCAGCGCGGGCATCGCCAACGTGCCTTCCCGGGTGGAGGGCTGGCGCTACTGGGAGACCAAGCACCCGATGTTCAAGCGCCGCAAGCTGTCCTACAAGTAGGGGAGAACCCCCAGGTCAGAGGGTTTCGCGGCTGCTCGGCGGGTAGGGTTGCGGGTCAGCCCGGCTGCGCCGGGCGCGCAGCCGTCCGGCGCGCGACCCGAGTCCATAAAGGGGGACATCATGGCCGCGATGCAGCGATATCTGGGTTTCTTCTCTTTCTTCAGAATTCCGGGACCGGAGCCCACGTATCCGGGCCAGAGCGAAGGCGCCGGCGGTGGCCGCGCCCGCAGGCGTCGGCGCCGGCGCCGCTGAGCGCGCGCCGTCCGAGATGTGAGGGTGTGTTCCGACGGCCCTCACATCTCACGGTCGCCCATCAGGAGAAGGACGCCACCACGATGCCGAGCGTGCGCCCGTTCTGGCCGGAGGCCTTGGCGTCGGTGGAGTTGACCGAGTAGACCAGGGTCCTCGACAGGTCCCGGGTGGCGCCCACCCCGCTGGCGTAGCCGTAGCGGGACCCCGTCTTGCCGTACCCCACGATCCCGCCCGGCAGCACCATCCTGCTCATGCCGGAGGTGTAGGTCGCGGGCTGGTTGCCGCACTCGTCGAACATCGTCACGTCCGGGACGGTGAACATGGGCTCGAGCCGGGCCGGCGGCACGACCTCGCCGGAGAACAGCGCCTTGACGAACTTCTCCAGGTCCGCGGCCGTCGAGATCAGGTCGCCCGAGGCCCAGGTCGAGGTGACGCTCGTCCTGGTCATGTCCACCACGTACCCGTCGCCGTAGCCGATGGCGTTCTCGAAGCCCGCGGGCACGCTCTGGTAGCCCCGGTGGTGCGGGCCCCTGAGGGTGGTCGAGGCGCCGGGCAGGTAGCTGTCGCGCATGCCGACCGGGCGCAGGATGCGGCTCGTCACCTCGTGCTCGTACGTCCTGCCCGTGACCTGCTCGATCAGCAGGCCGGCCACGAACGTGTTGATGTTCAGGTAGTGCTGCCTGGTGCCCGGGGTGAACTCGATCGGGTCGCGCACGGCCTGGGCCACGTACTCCCGCGGGGTCCACCGCTTGAACCTGGTCTCGTAGACGTATTCGAGGTCGTCGGGCAGGCCGGGCGCGGGCAGGCCGCTGGTGTGGTTCAGCAGCTGGCCCACCTGGATGCGCGGGTAGGAGGCGGGCAGCAGGCCGGGCAGATGGTCCTGGACGGCGTCGTCCAGGGAGAGCCGGCCCTCGGCGACGAGTTGCAGCACGACCGCGGTGGTGAACATCTTCGTCACGCTGCCGGCGCGGAAGCGCACGTGCTCCGCGGCCGGGCGCCGCGTCTTCAGGTCGGCCACGCCGCTCACGCCCCTCCACGAGCCCTTCGTGCCGCCCACGCGGACCACGGCCGCGGTGGCGTCGGCCGCGGGCAGGTCACCGATGGCCCGGCCGAGCGCCGCCTCGTTGACCGGCGGGATCACGGCGTCAGGGTCCGGCTCGACGACGGTGGGAGCCGGGCAGGGGCGAGGGGTGGGCGTGGCCGCCTGGGCGGGCGCCGCCACGAGGACGGTGGCCAGGGCGAGGCAGGCGGCTGCGGTCTTCAACAAGGTGATCTCCTCAGGGCTGCTGGAACGACGCCCATCCTGCTGAGCGGCACCCTCACCGCGGATCGCCGACGCGACCCATTTCCTCTCCCTCCCGCGAGGGAGCCCCCGAATCCCTCGCACCGGCGATGCCCGGCACCCCTCCCCGGGCCGAGGATTTCCGCCATGAACTCCCGCATCGCCTTCATCGCCGCTCCCCTGCTCACCTTCGCCTACGGGGTGATCCGCATCATCGACGGGTTCGACGGCAGTCGTGGCCCCGGCCTCGCCTGGACCGCCGGGCATCTCGCGTTCATGGCGGCCCTTGTCCTGTTCGCGCAGATCTTCTGGCGGCTGCGCGCCATGGCGGGACGCGACACGTTGTCCACCGTGACCGCGGTGGCCGGGACCGCCGGCATCGTGACCCTGCTCGCCCAGTTCGGGATCGACATCGTGGTCGGGTTCATGGCCGCCGACCACGACGGGATGGGCGTGCTCTTCGACCAGGTGCAGAGCGTGCCGGGGGTGTCGCCGATCGTCTACGACGGCGGCCCGTTCCTGTTCTACCTGGCCCAGCTCGGCCTCGTCCTGCAGCTCGCGGTCATGCGCCGGGTCAAGGCGTGGATGCCCGTGCTGGTGCTGCTCGACCTCGCCCTGCCGTTCATGGACAAGGACCTCATCCCGCTCGGCGCCCTGTGCCTGCTGATCTCGTTCGTGCCGCTCGCGCGCCGGGAGCCCGCCCGCCACGCGGTCGCCGTCGCGTGAGACGGAGGGCACAATTGGGGCTTATGTCCGAGTCACGGTTGGTCGCGCGGTTCCGCCGCTGGTACGGCGGTCTGCCCACGATCCTGGTGGACGGCGCGCTCGCGGCGCTGGTGCTGGCCGTGCAGCTCTGGCCGTTCCTGTCCCGTGACAACCCGCACGGCGGGCCCTGGCACTGGTGGGGTTACGCGGTGGTGGTCGTCTCCGCCGTGCCGCTGATCTGGCGGCGCCGCGCGCCGGTGATCGTGCTGCTGGCCGTCTGCGTCCCCACGGGCTTCTACGACCTCGTGGACGAGGTGGCCTCCCAGCCCATCTGGTACACGGGGCTGGTGGCCCTCTACACGCTGGCCGCCTACTCCAGCAGGTGGAAGCGGTGGATCGCGTTCGCCGTCACGCTCGGGGGCGGCCTGCTCATCGTCGGCTCGGCCGAGTCGGGGGTGCGCGGCACCGTGCAGTTCGTCGCCGCGTACGCCATCGGCCGCGCGGCCGCCGCCTCCCGTGCCCACGCCGCCGCGCTGGAGGAGCGGGCCGTGCAACTCGCCCGGGAGCGCGAGATCGAGGCCGAGCGCGCCGCCGAGCGGGAGCGGGCCAGGATCGCCCGCGACATGCACGACATCCTCGCCCACGCGGTCAGCGTCATGGTCGTCCAGGCCGAGGCAGGCCCGGTGGCGGTCACCTCGAACCCGGCCAGGGCCGTGGCCGCCTTCGACGCCATCGCCGGCGCCGGGCGCGACGCCATGGACCAGCTCCGACGCCTGCTGAACGTGCTCAAGGAGGACGAGGGCCCGCGCGGCCCCCAGCCCACCATCGACGGGCTGCCCGCCCTCGCCGACCAGATCCGGGGAACCGGACTGCACGTGACATACTCCACCACGGGCTCGCCCCGGCCGCTGTCGCCCGACACCGAGGTGGCCGCGTACCGCATCACCCAGGAAGCCCTCACCAACATCGTCAAGCACGCGGCCGCCACCCGCGCCGGCATCGACCTCACCTGGCAGGACCACGCACTCATGATCGACATCACGGACGACGGCCATGGCCGGGACCCGAGGCTCCCCTCGGGCGGCAACGGCCTGATCGGCATCCGCGAGCGTGCCGCCGCGTGCGGCGGCACCGCCGAGCTCGGCCCGCGCGCCGGCGGGCCCGGGTTCCAGGTGCTCGTCCGGCTCCCGCTGGCGGCGTCGTGAGCATCCGCGTCGTGGTGGCGGACGACCAGGAGCTCGTCCGCGCGGGGTTCAGCATGATCCTCGACGCCCAGCCGGACATCGAGGTCGTCGCCGAGGCGGGCGACGGGGCCCAGGCGATCGCCGCCGTCCGCGAACACCGGCCCGACCTGCTCCTGCTCGACATCCGCATGCCGGTCATGGACGGCATCGAGGCCGCCCGCGCCGTCTGCGCGGACGGCGACTGCCGGGTCCTCATGCTCACCACGTTCGACCTGGACGACTACGTCTACGACGCGCTGCGGGCGGGGGCCAGCGGGTTCCTGCTCAAGGACGTCAGGCGCGACGACCTGGTGCACGCCGTACGGGTGGTCGCGGCCGGCGAGTCGCTGCTCTCCCCTTCGGTCACCACGAGGCTCATCGCCGACTTCACCTCCCGGGCCGCCCCGCGCGCCGTCGCGCCGCCGTCGGAGCGGCTGTCGGCGCTGACCGGGCGGGAGCAGGAGACGCTGCGCATGATGGCCAGGGGGCTGTCCAACGCGGAGATCGCGCGGGAGATGGTGGTCAGCGAGCACACGGTGAAGACGCACGTCAGCAACGTGCTGACCAAGCTGGGGCTGCGCGACCGGGTGCAGGCGGTGATCGCGGCGTACGAGACGGGGCTCGTCGTGCCGGGCGACACTCACTGATTTTTTGCGATTTTCCCGGCGCGCTGATCACCGCTGCCAGCACCGATAAGGCGGAGATCAGCGGAGGAGCCTAACCGGGCAATCCCGGCTTAGTCGGCGTTTACGCCCCATGGCTCACTCTTGTGTCATCGGCACTCTAGGAGATGACATGGACGCGAACGAGCCTCGCACCGGCGGTTGGAGCCAGTTCGGCGACACCCCGCCCGCCGCCGGAGGGTTCACCCGGCCGAACCCGGTGATGCCGCCCCCTCCGCCGCCGAGGCGCGCCGGGTTCATGCTGACCCGCAAGGCGATCGCCGGGCTGGCGGTGGCCGCCGTGGCCGCGCTGTCGGCGGCGGCGCTGGGTGGCGGGGCCATGGGCGCGTACCTGGCGGGGGCGAACCCGCAGCCCGTGGTGACCACCACCGCGAGCAATCCGAGCCCGGTGTTCCGCACCGCGGCCGACCAGTACACGGTGGCGCAGGTCGCGGAGAAGGTGCAGCCGTCCGTGGTGATGATCCAGGGCCAGACGGGTGAGGGCTCAGGTGTGGTGCTGTCGCAGGACGGATACATCCTGACCAACAACCACGTCGTCTCGGGGCAGAACGGCGGGCTGACGGTCAAGTTCAACGACGGCAAGACGGCCAAGGCGACCGTGGTCGGCACCGACCCGGCCACCGACCTGGCCGTGATCAAGGCCGAGGGCGTGTCGGGGCTGGCCAAGGTGGCGCTCGGCGACAGCGACCAGCTCAAGGTGGGCGACGACGTGCTGGCCATCGGCAGCCCGCTGGGCCTGGACGGCACGGTCACCTCGGGCATCATCAGCGCGCTGGACCGTACCGTGACCTCCGGGAGCGGCCAGCCCGACCAGCAGCTCCCGCCGGGCTGGGGCGGGCAGGAGCAGCAGCGGCAGCAGGAGACGACCACGCTCGGCGGCATGATCCAGACCGACGCGGCGATCAACCCGGGCAACTCCGGCGGCGCCCTGGTGAACGCGGCGGGCGAGCTGGTCGGCATCAACAGCGCGGTCGCCGCCGACGGCGTCAACCTCGGCTTCGCGATCCCCGTTAACACCGCCAAGCACGTCTCCGAGCAGCTCATCAGCAAGGGCACGGTGAGCCACGCGTTCCTGGGCGTGAGCGTCACCGACGCCAGCGGCGACGTGGCCGGCGCGCTCGTCCGGCAGGTGACCGCGGGCAGCCCCGCCGAGAAGGCCGGGCTGCGGCAGGGGGACCTGATCACCAGGATCGGCCAGACGCCGGTCCAGGGCGGTGACACGGTCGTCGGCCAGGTGCGCGGGTTCAAGGTCGGCCAGCAGGTCGTCATCACCTACCAGCGTGACGGCGAGGAGAACACCGTCACCGTCACCATGCAGGAGCAGAAGCAGCAGCCGTAGCCGGCGCGTTCCTCCGAGATCGCCTCCACCGCGCGGGTGGGGGCGATCTTTGTTTGCGCACTTAGTGCGATCCGATGCGGGAGATGCGCGGATCAGTGGCGATTAGGCCCTCCTCGATCGGCGTAACTCGGGTTACATTCACGTTAATTTGCCCTCTCTTATCCCCCCGAGTAGACCGAAGGAGAGAGGCATGAGCGCGAGAACCGTGATGGCCGTCCTGAGTGCTGCGGCGATTCTCATGCCGGCCGCCGCCGCACAGGCAGGCGTGGCGGCGCCGCCGCCCGACTCCCAGTTCCAGAAGGTGACGCTCAACGACAACCCGGGCGAGCCCATGGACCTGGCGGTGTTACCCGACTCCAGGGTGCTGCACACGACCAGGAAGGGCGAGGTCTGGCTGCACGACCCGAAGACCGGGCTCAACACGCTGGCCGCCGACCTCGACGTCTACGAGCACGACGAGGAGGGCCTGCAGAGCGTCGCCCTCAGCCCCGGCTTCGGCAAGGGCTCCAAGAAGGACGACTGGGTCTACCTCTACTACTCGCCCCCGCTGAACACCCCGGTCGACGACCCCGCGACTCCGGACGTCAACGAGGGCGACGCCCCGTTCGCCGGGACGCCGGCCGACTTCACGCCCTTCAAGGGCCTGATCAGGCTGTCCCGCTTCCGCTGGGGCGGCACGACCATCGACCTGCGCAGCGAGCAGCGCATCCTCGACGTCCCGGTGGACCGGGGCATCTGCTGCCACGTCGGCGGCGACATCGTCTTCGACGCCGCGGGCAACCTCTACCTGTCCACCGGCGACGACACGAACCCGTTCCAGTCCGACGGCTTCACGCCGATCGACGAGCGGGCCGACCGGAACCCCGCCTTCGACGCCCAGCGCAGCGCCGGGAACACCAACGACCTGCGCGGCAAGATCCTGCGCATCAGCGTGCGCGAGAACGGCTCGTACACGATCCCCAGAGGCAACCTCTTCAGGCCGGGCACGGCGGGCACCAGGCCGGAGATCTACGCGATGGGCCTGCGCAACCCGTTCAGGATCGAGCTGAACCGGCGCACCGGCGAGCTGTACGTCGCCGACTACTCGCCCGACCAGCAGGACGCCGACCCGGCACGTGGCCCGGCGGGGCACGGGAAGTGGACGGTCGTGCGCAGGGCGGGCAACTACGGCTGGCCGTACTGCGCGACGGCGCGGCTGCCGTACGTGGACTACGACTTCGCCACCGGCGCCTCGGGCGCCCCGTTCGACTGCGCCGCGCCCGTCAACGAGTCGCCGCGCAACACCGGCCTGCGCCGGCTGCCGCCGGTCGTCCAGCCGGACGTGTGGTACTCGTACGGGCCCTCGCAGGAGTTCCCCGAGCTGGGCACCGGCGGCATCGGCCCGATGGCGGGACCGGCCTACGACTTCGACCCGTCCGACACGCGCGGCCGCACGGCCGTGGGCTGGCCGCGGTACTACGACGGCGTCCCGCTCTTCTACGAGTGGACCCGCGACTACGTCAAGGCGTTCCACGACAACGGCAGGCGGATCGAGCCCGTGCTGCCCTCGTTCGTCTTCGACAACCCGATGGACCTGGAGTTCGGCCCCGACGGCGCGCTCTACGTCCTGGAGTACGGCGACGGCTTCTTCAGCGAGAACCCGGACGCCCAGCTCGCCCGCATCGACTACATCGGCAACACCGGCAACCACACGCCGATCCCGGCCGCGCAGGCCTCGGCGACGAGCGGCCTGGCCCCGCTCACCGTCACCTTCACCAGCACCGGCACCAGCGACGCCGACGGCGACCGGATCCGCTACGCGTGGGACTTCGACGCCGACGGCCGGGTGGACTCCCGCAGCCCGGGCGGCTCCTTCACCTACACGGAGAACGGCATCTACCACGCCACCCTGCGGGTCACCGATCCCAGCGGCAGGTCGGCGGCCACCTCGGTGCGGATCGTGGTCGGCAACGCCGCGCCGGCCGTCGAGCTGGTGCGGCCGGTGGCCGGACAGCCGTTCGCCTTCGGCGACCTGGTCGAGTTCGAGGTGCGCGTCACCGACGACCAGCCGGTGAACTGCGCGAACGTCACCGTGGACTACATCCTCGGGCACGACGACCACGGCCACCCGCAGACCACGGCCCGCGGCTGCACGGGGTCCATCCAGACCACCGTGCCGAGCGGCCACGACCCGGAGACCGACGAGCTCACCGGCGTCTTCGTGGCCACCTACACCGATCCCGGCACCGGGGGCCTGCCCCCGCTGACCTCCAGCACGCAGGTCGTGCTCGAGCCCACCAGTTAGGAGACACCCTCATGTGTTACGGCTACGGCCCCAGCAGGCGCTCCCTGCTCGCGGCGGGCCTCGGGCTGGGCGCCGCCGCCCTGGCCGCCGCGTCCCCCGCCGCCGCGGCTTCACCGCCGCACCACCACGGCGGCAGGGAGCGAGTGCCTCCCGGCCAGATCAGCATCCAGCTCTGGACGGTGCGCGACGACCTGGCCCAGAACTACGACAGCACCCTGGCCTACCTCGCCGGGATCGGATATCCGAAGGTCGAGCTGGCGCTGGGCTACTTCGGCCGTACGGCGCGGCAGTTACGCGACTTCCTCGACGGGCTCGGCATCGAGGCCAGCTCCAGCCACGACGGCATCAGCCCCGACGACGCCGCGCTGCAGACGAAGATCGAGAACGCGCTGACACTGGGCCAGACCTACATGGTCGTGCCGTACCTGGCCTCGGACAGCCTGGACGAGTGGAAGGGCTGGGCCGAGCGGATGAACGTCGAGGCGCAGGCCGCCCGCAAGGCCGGGCTGCGTTACGGCTACCACAACCACGCCCACGAGTTCACCACCGACCTCGGCGGCGGGGTGACCCCGTGGGACGTGCTCACCTCCGAGCTCGACCCGCGCCTGGTCCACCTGGAGATCGACATCTACTGGGCGGTCACCGGCGGCGTCGGGCGCGGGGCCAGGGACCCGGTGAAGTTCGCGATCGACGTCATCAGGCGGGCGCCGCAGCGGGTGCTGCAGTACCACGTCAAGGACCGGCACCTGGACGGTGACATGGCCGACCTGGGCACCGGCACGATCGACTTCCGCCGGGTCTTCGACGCCCACCGGGTCAGGGAGTACATCGTGGAGAACGACACCCCCGACGTGACGCCGAGGCAGACGTCGCAGGTCGGCTACCGCTACCTGCGCAAGCTCCGCTTCTAGGCGTAAAGAGTTCGTGCTGACGCCGCCGACACGCGGTAGAAATCGGTCTTCTGGGAACTTTCCTCCGCACTGAGACATATGGGGCCTGGGGGGAAGTATGTACCACTCGCTCGGTGTCGTCGTCACCGCGTTCATCACCGCCGCGCCGCCGCAGGTGGACAACATCGCCCACCGCGGCGGCTCGGCGCACGCGCCCGAGAACACCATCGCGGCGTGCGCCGTGGCCAGGGCCCAGGGGGCCGACGTGTGCGAGTTCGACGTCCAGCAGACCAAGGATCACCGGCTCGTGCTGATGCACGACGAGACCCTGAGTAGGACCACGAACGTCGAGAAGATCTTTCCCAGGCGGAAGCCGTGGTGGGTCTCCGACTTCACGCTCGCGGAGATCGAGCGGCTGGACGCGGGCTCGTGGTTCTCCGCGCGTTTCCGCGGCGAGGGCGTGCCCACGCTCAAGAGGGCCCTGGAGTCGATGCGCGAGACCGGCACAGGGCTGCTGCTGGAGATCAAGCACTCCCCGCGCAGCCCGGACATCGACCGCCGCGTGGCCGCCGAGCTGCAGGAGGAGCGCGAGTCGTGGAGCCCGGAGCGGCTGACGGTGCAGGCGTTCGGCTGGCCGTCGATGCGGGTCCTGCGCGACATGGTGCCCGGCCTGCCCATCGCGCTGCTCGGCAGGCCCGCCGCCGGCAAGCTCGCCGAAGTGGCCCGCTACGCCGACGGCCTCACCCTTCCGCACGCCGGGCTCACCGCGGGGTACGTCAAGAAGGTGCACGAGCGGGGCATGCGCGTCTACACCTGGTCGGCCGACCGGTCCGCCCTCATCCGGCGGCTGGTTTCCTACGGCGTGGACGGCATCATGACCAACAGGCCCGGCCGCCTCCATGCCGTCGTACGCCGAGGGTGACACCCGCCGCCTAGGCTGGTAGGCCGTCCACCTGTGAAAGGCGTTCTTGCAGTGTTGTGGCCTTGTATCGCCGACGGTCACGGTAACGTGCCTCAACGTGCGCGACAGCCGTGCAGAACAAATGCCGTCCCATGGGTGAAGCGTGGAACGTGCCAGGCCAGATCTCCATGCGTGACCGGTGCGATCAAGCCAAGAAGCAAACGCTCCCGCCCTACGGCGCAGGCGCGTCCCTCCATGCACGCCAGCCGCGCAGTGCCCTGCGCGCCGCCTTGGGAACAGGGATAGAGGTGGCTGACAGCACCGAGAGCGCGCAACCGGGCCATGTCCCCGGCGTGGCGGAGCGGCGGGACCTCCGGCTCCTGTGGACCGGCTCCACCGCCTCGCAGCTGGGAAACATGGCCTCCACGGTGACCGCGCCACTGCTCGCGCTCACGCTGACCAGCTCTCCGGTCTTCGCCGGATGGGTCGCCGCCGCCGGCACGCTGCCGCGCATCCTGCTGCACCTGCCCGCCGGCGTGCTGGCCGACTACTCCGACCGGCGCCGCGTGATGGTCGGCAGCATGCTCGTCCGCGCGGCGCTGGCCGTGCTGATGGTCGGCTGCCTGATCGTCAGCGAAGACGGGGGAATCGTGTACCTGCTGCCCCTCGTCAGCATCGCGCAGGGCATCTGCGTGGTGCTCTACAGCACGGCCGAGACGACGGCCGTGCCCTGGCTGGTGCGCCGCGAGCGGCTGGCCAGGGCCATGGCGGGCAACGAGGCCCGCACCCACGTGGCCGGGCTGCTCGGCAGGCCGCTGGGCGGGTGGCTGTTCGAGCTGGGCCGCTGCTGGCCGTTCGTGCTGGACGTCGCCACCTCCGTCGTGTCGGCGCTCACCCTGCTGAGGATGCGCAACAAACGGTTCGCGCGGGCCGCGGTCAGGCGCCCGCTGCGGCCGGCGCGGCAGCTACGCGCGTTCCGGCGCGGCCTGACCTTCCTGCGGCACGAGGAGTTCCTGGCCCGCGTCATGATCGTCTGCGCGCTGGCGAACTTCGCCTTCCAGACCCTGGGCCTCACCCTGGTCCTGCTCGCCCACGAGCGGGAGATGTCGCCCCTGATGATCGGCCTGCTCATCGCGGCCTCGGGGCTGGGCGGGGTGCTGGGCTCGCTGACGGCCCCGCGCATGCTGCGCAGGATGAAGCCGGCCCGGCTGATCGTCGCGGGCGTCTGGGCGTGGTTGCTGCTGAGCGCGTGCCTCACCGTGACCGACCACGGCTCGTTCCTGTACGTCGCCGCCGTGCTGCCCGCCGCGTGGGGCGGGATCGGGTTCATCGGGGCGCACATCAACGTCGCGCTGGCCCTCTACCAGACCTCGGGCGTGCCGAAGCGGCTGTTCGGCCGGGTCACCAGCGTGATCCGGTTCTTCTCCGGCAGCACCGTGCCGCTCGGCGCCCTGGCGGGCGGCTACCTCCTGGCCCTGCTCGGCACGGAGCGCGCCGTCGTCCTGGTGGCCTTCGTGGTCGGCGGGCTGGCGCTGGCGATCTCCGCGCCGCGGCGCCCGTCAGCCGTCCGGCGCCGGCTCCGCCGGGAGCGGCCGGGCGACCGGGCCCGGCAGGGGGGCGGGCAACTCGCCGGCCACGTCGTGGAAGAGGTCGTCGCTCAGCGCATGGAGGCTGCTCTGCAGGCTGGCCTGTATCGCCGCAGGAGCCTCCGCGGGCACCGAGGTGGACCACGCCTGGAGATACGCCTCGTCGACTGCCCGGGTCAGCGACTCGATCCTGTGGTGGACCCGCGGCGGGCACAGCGGCCGCAGCCAAGCGACCGCGACGCTGGCCGCCAGGTACTCCACACGTACCTGGCGAAGCTGCTCGGGCCGGTCCTCGCCGCCGAGGCGGGCGAGGCTGTTGCCGCGCATGTCGAGAGAGATGCGTACGGCGAGCCCCAGCTTCAGCACCGCCGCCTGCGCGTCGGCGAACGCCGCGAGCAGCTCCTTGACCAGCGCGTCCCGCCGGAGCGCTTCCCGCTCCTCCGCCGCCGCCGCGCGGTCCTGCCTGGCCTTGTTCCGCTCACTGATCACGTAGGAACCGGCGCCGGACAGCGCGGCCAGCACGGCGCTGCCGCCGGTGATCAGGGTGAGCAGTGCGGTTTCACTGATCAGCGATGCCTCCTTTGAGCGCCTGGCCGAGGCCGGTCCGTACGACCGGGTCGTTCGGGATCCTGCTGACGGCGGCCATCAGGTGCTCGATGGCCGTGCTCCGCCGGCCCTGCGCGAGCGAGATGCGGCCGACCGCCGCGAGTATCCAGCCCACGGAGGCGCAGTCGTTGAGCGCCTCGTACAGGGTCGCGGCGGCGAGGTAACGGGCTATGGCCTCGTCCAGCGAGCGCTGCTCGTAGCAGAGGTTGCCGAGCAGCGACTCGATGTCGGCGCGCACCCGCATCTCCTTCGGCGGGCAGACGCGGGCGGCCTCCAGGGCCAGCCGCCCGGCCCGGCCCGGCTCGCCCGCGTCGCGGGCGCGCCCGGCGGCGCACAGCAGCGCGGCCGGGTCCGGCGGGGGCGCGGGCCACTGCCCGGCGTCGAGCCTGCGCAGCGGGGCGAGCAGACGCCGCCGGCGCAGGTCCGGGCCCGCGCTGTGCCGGGCGTTCGTGATGAGGTGGCGGTCCTCCAGCGAGTGCAGGAACGCGTCGGTGATCCCGGCGGGCGGGGCCGGGCCTGCGCTGCCGCGCTGCAGCAGGGCGCGCCGCAGCCAGGACTCCAACTCGCGCGGCGGCAGCTCGTGCTCGGCCGCGGCGGCGGCGAGCGTCCTGCCGCACCAGTCGGCCAGGGCCCGCTCGACCTCGGCCCGCAGGCGCGTGGAGACGAAGTGGTCGTGGGCGGGGGGATCGCGCCACAGGTGCGCGCCCGCCACCTGCAGCAGCAGGGGGTCGATCGCCCGGGTCAGCCGGCTCACGCGCCCGCTGCCGTCCCTGATCGCGCGCAGCTCCTCCAGCAGCTCCTCGACCTCGGCCGGGGGGAAGTGCAGCCGCATGGCCTGGGCGGAGCGGCTCACGACGTCGGCGGCGGCCTCGGGCGTCAGGGGCCTGAGGTGGTACTCGGCGCACTCCGGCCGCCCCGCGTCCTTCACCTCGTGGCGCAGGTCGTCGAGGTAGTCGGAGCGCACGGCCAGGAGCAGGCGCAGGTTCGGCCGGCGGGCCAGCGCCTCGAAGAGCTCGTCCAGCAGCCGGCGGCGGTGCCCCTTGCGCGGCTCCTGCCGGCGCAGGAACGCCTCCGCCTGGTCGACGGCGGCGAAGATCAGGGCCGGCTCCCCGTCGCTGTCGAGCGTCTGCCTGCCGCGTACGAACTCGCCGATCGACAGCTCCGCCAGCCGCCCCGGCGACTCCTCCGGGTCCCAGGACGACAGCAGAGTGAGCACGTACGGGTTGTG
This sequence comes from Nonomuraea thailandensis, assembly GCF_024172165.1. Taxonomy (GTDB): domain Bacteria; phylum Actinomycetota; class Actinomycetes; order Streptosporangiales; family Streptosporangiaceae; genus Nonomuraea; species Nonomuraea thailandensis. The sequence goes on from NZ_JAMZEB010000002.1 coordinate 10,681,070, forward strand.
GCCGGGCAGCGCGGCGACCGGCCACACCCGGCACGAGGTGGCCCGGCCGAGCGGCAGCACGTTGGCGTTGTCGGCGCGAAGCTTGGGGATGAGCCCCGCGCGCAGCAGCGAGGTCTTGCCCGCGGCGGCGTCGGAGTGGAGGATCGTCAGCCGGTTGCGCCGCCACAGCCCGCGCAGCAGCCGGATCTCGTCGGACCGTCCGAAGAAGAGGCTCTCGTCATGAGCGGTGAACGGCCGCGGGCCGATGAAGGGGCTGCGTCGCCGCCGCAGTGCCGCGGGTATTCCTGCCATGGGGAGACCTCGCTAACCGAGGAGCCGACATATTGCGCCGCCCGGCGATCGCACCGGCACGCCACGGTGCGAAATCAAATATCGCCCGGGCCGAAACGCAATGATGTCTCATTCCGCACCACATTTCCAAGGTACCGCACGACGCTGTGGAGCACTTGTCGGGCGCGGCCATTTCGGGCCACCGAAATGAAAGGCGGCGGTCAGTTCTCCGCGCGCGCCGGAGGCGTGCTGTTGTCGAATGCCGCGTACACGTCCTCCTGCTCCCGGCCGGGCTCCAGCAGCTCGCGCAGTGCCGTGCCCAGGGCGGAGTCGCCAAGTTCGCGCAGGTGGACGGGGGAGAGGGCGGAAACGTCGACCAGGTCGCCCTGTCGTACGGAAAGCTGCGGTCGCATGAGCGCTCCCTCGTGGCCATGAGGCGCCGGGTGTGGCTCCGCCCCGCTGAATTGATCTGGACTTTCGTGGAGCCATTAATCCGGCGATCTCAGTCTTCGTCTGGACTCTACCGCTGCGGGGCCGGTCCGGGCGGTTAGGATGGTGCTCGTCATCATTACTTCCCCATGCCTTTGCAGTCGCAATCCATCGAACGAAAACGTCATCGGGTCGAGTGGACGGGAGGCAGCACACGTGATGGTTTCAGAGCCGTCCGCCACGGAGCGATCACCACGTGATTTTCCGACGGTGTGGAAAGTGCCCCCGCGGAACAAGAACTTCACCGGGCGGGAGACCCTGCTCAACAGGCTGCACACGGGCATCGGTGACAACGTCACGGCGGTCGTGCCGCACACCCTGCACGGCCTGGGCGGCGTCGGCAAGACGCAGATGGCCATCGAGTACGCCTACCGCTTCCGCGACAGCTACGACGTCGTCTGGTGGATCCCCGCCGACCAGCCCGGCCTGGTCCGCGCGACCCTGGCACAGCTCGCGCCGAAGCTGGGCGTGCCCGACGCCACGACGGCGGGCATCGAGGACGCCGCCAACGCCGTGCTCGACGCCCTGCGCAGGGGCGAGCCGTACGGCCGCTGGCTGCTCATCTTCGACAACGCCGACCAGCCGGAGGACTTCGGCGAGCTGATCCCGCCGGGCCCCGGCGACGTCCTGGTCACCTCGCGCAACCACCGCTGGGCCGGCGTCTACGAGACGATCGCCGTGGACGTCTTCCCGCGCAAGGAGAGCATGGAGTTCCTCTCCAAGCGCGTGCCGTCGGTCACGGTAGAGGAGGCCGACAAGCTGGCGGAGGCACTCGGCGACCTGCCGCTGGCGCTGGAGCAGGCGGCCGCCCTCCAGGTCGAGACCGGCATGTCGGCGCAGGAGTACCTGCGCCTGTTCGAGCAGCACGCCTCCAGCCTGCTGGAGGAGGGCAAACCCCGGGAGTACCCCTGGTCGATGACGACGGCCTGGCGGCTGTCGGTGACCAAGCTGCGCGAGCACCTGCCGGAAGCCATGGACCTGCTGCGCACCTGCGCGTTCTTCGGCCCCGAGCCCATCCCGCGCGACGCCTTCCGCCCGGTCAAGGGCCCGGTGCGGCCCGAGCTGGCCGAGCTGCTCGCCACGCCCATCCGGCTGAGCAAGGCCATCGCGACGCTGGCGCGCTACGCGCTGGTGCGCATCGACCCCGACGAGCGCACGCTCCAGGTGCACCGGCTGATCCAGGCCCTGCTGAGGGAGGAGCTGCCGGCTGCGCTGCAGGGCGAGATCCGCTCCGAGGTGCACTCCCTCATCGTCGAGGCGGCCCCCGCGGGCGCCGACATCCCCGCGAACTGGCCGCGCTACCAGGCGCTGCTCGCCCACGTGGACCCGGCGGAGGTGGCGGAGAGCACCCGGCCGGACGTGCGCTCGTTCGCGCACAACATGCTGGGCGCCCTGGCGTCGTCGGGCGACTACCGCACCGCCAGCAGGTACGCCGAAGCGTTCGTGCAGCAGTGGTCCCGCGACTCCGGCGCCACGGACCCCGACGTGCTGCGGGCGCAGCGCGTCAAGGGCGACATGCTGCGCGAGTTCGGCCGCTACGCCGACGCCTACGAGCTGAACACGACGACGCTGGCCACCATGCGCGAGGTGCTCGGCCACGACCACCGCGAGGTGCTGATCCTGCTCAACGGCATCGGCGCCGACCTGCGCGGGCGCGGCCGGTTCATCGACGCCAGGGAGCACGACAAGGAGTCGGTGGAGCGGCACCGGGCGGTGCTCGGCTCCGACGACGTGCAGACGCTGCGCGCGATCAACAACCTGGCCCTCGACTTCGGCCTCACCAGCGACTACCGCGCCTCCCAGGTGCTGCTGGAGGAGGCCTACCGCGCCGCCCAGGCCAACGAGGGCAAGGTGAGCCGCGGCACCTTCCTCAACCTGTGGGCCAGCCTGGCCCGCTCCGTCCGGCAGTGCGGCGACTACAACGAGGCGTGCGACGTGGGCAGGGACGCGCTCGGCTACGGGCGGCAACACCTCGACGCCGACCACCCGCGCGTGCTCCTCGTGCAGAAGGACCTGGCCATCGCCCTGCTCCGGGCGGGCGAGCGGGAGGAGGGCCTGGAGCTGGCCCGGGACGTGCACGCCCGATACGTGCGCATCTACGACCTCAACCACCCGGGCACGCTGGCGGCCGCCGCCTGCCTGGCCAACTCCCTGCGCACCAACGACCTGCCGGAGGACGCCTACCGGCTCGCCAAGGACACCCGCGACCGCTACGCCCGGGTCTACAGCTCCGAGCACCCGTACCACTACGGCTGCATCAGCAACGTGGCGCTGCTGGAGCGGGTGCGGGGCGAGCCCGCGGTGGCGTACGAGCTGAACGAGCAGGCACTGGCGGGGCTGGAGAGCAGGTTCGGGCGCGACCACCACTACGTGCTCACCGTCGCGGTCAACCTGGCCAGCGACCTGGCCGCGCTGGGCGAGCTCGACCGGGCCTGCCGGCTGGGCGAGGAGTCGCTGCAGCGGCTGCGCCGGCTCCTGGGCGAGCACCATCCCGCCTCCCTGGCCGCCGCCGCCAACCTGGCCACCGACCTGGCCGCCGCCGGCCGGGGCGACGAGGCCAAGCGGCTGTTCGACGAGACGATGCGGCGCTACGAGGAGACGCTCGGGCGCGAGCACTTCGACGCGCTGGCGGCGGCCGAAGGCCGCCACCTCGACCTCGACTTCGACCCGCCGCCGATCTAGCCGCTCAGCCCGGGCCGGTCAGGAGCGCCACGTCGTCGGCCACGAGCCGCCGGACGTGCGTGATCAGCCGGTACAGGTCACGGCAGTAGACGGAGGGGTTGCGGAAGCCCGCGCCGGAGCGGTACCGGTGCGGGTAGAGGCCGCCGCCGCAGACGCGGGCGATCGCGCACGAGGAGCAGCCGGCCGACAGCGCCTGCTCGCCGATCTGCCGCGCCGCCACCGACGGCAGGAACAGCGCCGTGTCGAACGAGTCGCGCAGCACGTGCAGCATGGTCGCCGTGGCCCCGTCGTAGGCCGACTTGAGCGTGTCGACCTGCTCGATGCTGCCGTCCGTCTCCACCACCACGACCGCCACCGGCGACAGGCCGATCGCCTCGCTGCGCGAGGGCCGGCCGAGGAGCAGGCGGATGATCTCGCTGAACAGCCGGACCTGCGTCTCCTGCGCCGGGGCCTGGTACCAGCGGTCGAAGACGGCCACGAGCCAGTCGCCGTACGGCGTGCCGTCCTTCGACCAGCCGGGCGGCGGGGTGTCCCAGTTGCCGTGCGGCAGCAGGAAGTCCACCACCGGCGGGCCGAAGCGCAGCAGCGCCTCGTACGTGACGACCGGATCGCTGGCCAGGTCCAGCGTGCACAGCAGGCCGCTGAACAGGTGCCGGTAGGCGGGCGAGGTCAGGTTCTCCAGCCGGGCCCGCACCTCGGCGTAGGTGCCGGTGCCCTGCGCGCGGCGGCGATGGCGGTCGTGCCCCTCCTCGTCGCCGTCCAGGCTGACGCCCACCCGCACGTCGAGCTCGGCGAACAGCCGCAGGAACGCCTCGTTGAGCAGCACCCCGTTGGTCTGCACCCGGACGGTCGCCGTGACGCCGTCGCCGAGCTCGGCACGCAGCCGGTTCACCGCGTAGCGGGTGTGCTCGACACCCGCGAGCAGCGGCTCGCCGCCGTGCAGGACGATCTCGACGGCGCGCATGCCGTGCGCCTCGGCGTGCTCGGCGACGCGCGCGGCCACCCGGTCGATCGTCGCCTTGGACATGCGGCGCGGCTGGCCGCGCCAGCCCTGGTCGGCCATCTCGTAGACGTAGCAGTAGTCGCAGGCCAGGTTGCAGCGGCTGTGCAGCTTCAGGATGAACTGCCGGAACGGCGTCGGCCGCCACCCCGACTCCAGCAGGTTGCCGACGTCGAGATCGGCCGGCCATTCGAGCTCGCGCCGGGCATTGTTTCCCACGCTGATCAGCTCCTGATGGCGAGATGCGAGCGCAGCGGCGGCTGAGGGCTCGGCGGCACGGGGATGCCCCGGATCGGAGATCGGCAAACGCCGGGCTGGTAGCCGCCACCTGGACAACGACCGGGCAGGAAACGGTCATGACTTCGGCCATCCGGCCGTGAGACGCTCCGGTGCCGTGGGGAGCACGAGACCGTGAGTCCGGACTACCGCTGGCACCTGCGGAAGATGATGGCCGTCCGTGGCATGTACGCCACCACCGACCTGCGGCCCCTGCTCGCGGAGCGGGGCTTCCGCCTGTCGCAGAGCCAGGTCTACCGGCTGGTCGCCGAGCGGCCGGTGCGGCTCAACCTGCGCGTGCTGATGGCCCTGCTGGACATCCTCGACTGCACGATGGAGGAGCTCATCGAGCCGGTCCCGGCCGGCACGGGGACGAGCCCCGCGCCGCGTCCGGAGACAGGCCGGCCGGCATGAGCGGCGTCCCGCCTCGCTCGGTCCGCCCTCGGCCCGGCTCGAGCGCTTCCCCGCTGTGGGTCTCGAGCGCTTCCCCGCTGTGGGTGAGGTGCTGCCCGGCGGCGGGACGCCGGTGTCTCAGGGGATGAGCAGCGTCTTGCCGAGCGTGGCCCGCTTGCCGATGGCCGCGTGCGCGTCGGCGGCCCCCTCCAGCGGGAACGTCTGGCCGATCACCGGCCGCAGCCGCCCGGCGGCGCCCTCGGCCAGCGCCCGCACCGACAGCTCGTGAACGGCCGCCGGCGACGGGAAGGCCGCGCCCATCGGCACCAGGGTGACGCCCCGCCCGGTCGCCTCCTCCGCCGGGATCGACGTCATCTCCCCGCTCCCCGCCCCGAACGCCAGGAACCGCCCGCCCTGCCGGACCAGCTCGAACGCCGCCCGCCCGATGGCGCCGCCCGCGGGGTCGGCGGACACGTCCACGCCCGCGCCGCCGGTCGCCTCGCGTACCCGATCGGCCCAGCCGGGCTCGGTGTAGTCCACGCCAACCTCGGCGCCCCTGCTCAGGGCGAGGTCCAGCTTGGGCCCCGAGCTGGCGGCGGCGATCACCCGCGCGCCCGCCTGCCTGGCGAGCTGGATCAGCAGGCTGCTGACGCCGCTCGCGGCGGCCCCGATCAGCACCCACTCCCCGGCCGCGGGCGCCAGGGCCCGCGCGATGCCCAGGGCGGTGCGCCCGTCGTTCAGCAGGCCGACCGCGTCGCGGAAGCCGAGCCCGTCCGGGATCGGCACCAGCAGGCCGGCGTCGACCGCCACCTTCTCGGCATACCCGCCCGAGCCGCCGGTGGTGCTGGCCACCCGCTGGCCGACCAGCGCGGCGTCCACGTCCGGACCCGCGGCCACGACGGTGCCCGCCACGCCGTTGCCGGGGATGATCGGCAGCGCCGGCAACGCCATGGGCGCCGAGCCCGAACGCACCTGCGTCTCCACGTACGTGATCCCGATCGCCGCGGTCTCGATCAGCACCTGTCCCGCACCCGGCACGGGATCCGGCGTCTGCTCGACCCGCAGCACCTCCGGCCCGCCGAACTCCCTCAACCAGACAGCACGCATCCTTGGACTCCTTCAGCTTCTCGGGCAGAAAATGGGCAGTGAACGGCCTGGGAAGCGATCAGCCGGACCGCCCAGAATCACCGGGTTGGCTCCCGGTGAGGAAGGCTGATCGATCATGAGTGAACGCCTGCGCGTCGCCGTGCTGGCGGGCGGGCCGTCCCCCGAGCACGAGGTCTCGCTGCAGTCGGCGCAGGCGGTGCTCGACACGTTGCCGAAGGACCGGTACGACACGATCCCCGTCATCATCGACCGGCACGGCAGATGGCCGCTGGACCTGCGCCGCGGCATCGCGGACGTGGTGTTCCCCGTGCTGCACGGCCCGTACGGCGAGGACGGCGTCATCCAGGGCCACCTGGAGACGCTGGGCCTGCCGTACGTGGGCTGCGGCGTGCTGGCCTCGGCCGTGGCGATGGACAAGAGCGCGATGCGCCGGGCGTTCCTCGCCGAGGACATCCCCGTCACGCCGCACGTCTGGTTCAGCGAGCACGACTGGCGCGCCACGACCGACCCGTGGAGCCTGGTGAAGCCGCTCGGCTGGCCGATGTACGTCAAGCCGGCGAACATGGGCTCATCCATCGGCATCTCCCGCGTCACCTCGGTCGAGGAGCTGCGGGCGGGGGTCGAGCTGGCCTTGACCTACGACCGGGTGGTCGTCGTCGAGCAGGGCGTCGTGGCACGCGAGCTGATCTGCGGCGTGCTCGGCGACCATGACACCCCCGAGGCCTCGGTGACCGGTGAGCTCAACGTCCACGGCGACTGGCTCGACTACGAGGCCAAATACCTCAGCCACTCGGAGATCGCCACTATTCCCGCGGCGCTGCCCGGCCGGGTGGCCGAGGAGGTGCGCGAGCTGGCCCTGCGCGCCTTCCGCGCGGTGGGCGGGTACGGGCTGTCCAGGGTGGACTTCCTCTACGAGGAGGAGACCTGCCGCCTGTACGTGCTGGAGATCAACACCATGCCCGGCTTCACCCCTCGATCCGTCTTCGCCAGGGCCTGGGAGGCCAGCGGGGTCCCGTACCCGGACCTGTTGGGCCGCCTCATCGACCTGGCGCTCGCCAGGAGCGGCTCATGATCCCGATGACACTGGCCGAGATCGCCCGGGTGCTGGGCGCCGGCCTGCACGACGTGCCGGATCCGCACGCGCTGGTGACGGCGCCGTCGGCGGTCGACTCGCGCGAGGTGCGGCCCGGCGGCCTGTTCGCCGCCACCGCGGGCGCCCGCGTGGACGGCCACGACTACGCGGCCGGCGCGGTGGCCGACGGCGCGGTGGCCGTGCTGGCCGCCCGCCCCGTCGGGGTGCCCGCGATCCTGGTGGAGGACGTGCAGTCGGCGCTCGGCGTGCTCGCCCGGCACGTGCTCGGCCGGCTCGATCCGACCGTGATCGCGCTGACCGGCTCCGTGGGCAAGACCACGACCAAGGACCTGCTCGCCCAGGTGCTCGAACCGCACGCGCCGACGATCTCCACCGACCGCTCGTTCAACAACGAGCTCGGGCTGCCGCTCACCGTGCTGCGCGCCGACGCCGGCACCCGGTACCTGGTGCTGGAGATGGGCGCGGGCACGAAGGGCGACCTGACGTACCTGACCGGGATCGCCCCGCCCGACCTGAGCCTGGTGCTCAACGTCGGCGCCGCGCACGTCTCGCGCATGGGCGGCGGGCTGGCGGACGTGGCCGCCGCCAAGGGCGAGCTGGTCGAGGCCCTTCCGCCGGACGGGTACGCGCTGCTCAACGCCGACGATCCGTACGTCGTCGGCATGGTGCCGCGCACCAGAGCCCGGATCGTGCTGTACGGACGGTCGCCGGGGGCCGCCGTACGAGCCGAGAGGGTGGCGCTGGACGAGGCGGGCAGGGCCGCGTTCGACCTGGTCACGCCGTCGGGGCGGGCCAGGGTCCGGCTCGGCCTCGTCGGCGCGCACCAGGTGGCCAACGCGCTCGGCGCCGCCGCGGCGGCCGTCACGCTCGGGCTGCCCGCCGACGGGATCGCCGCCGGGCTGAGCGCGGCCGGCCGGCGCTCGCCGGGGCGGTTCGAGATCAGCGAGCGCCCGGACGGCGTGACGGTCGTCGACGACGCCTACAACGCCAACCCGGAGTCGATGCGGGCCGGGCTGCACGCGTTCAAGGCGCTGGCCGGCAGCCGCCGCACGGTCGCGATCCTCGGCGGGATGGGGCAGCAGGCCGACGCCTCGCGCGCCCGGCACGCCCAGGTGGGGCGGCTCGTGGCCGAGTTGGGCATCGACGTGCTGATCGCCGTGGGCGAGGAGGACGTGCCGGCCATGGCGCGGGAAGCGCGGTTGTCCGGGCCCGGTGTCACCGTGCACCTGAGCGAGGACGTGACGGGAGCGATCACGCTGGCCAAGGAGCTGATCGAGCCCGGGGACGTGGTGTTCGTCAAGGCGTCCAGCGAGTACGGCCTGGGCGCCTGCGCCCGCGCGCTGCGCTGACTCAGCGCTCTCCCAGGGCGAGCCCGGCTGCCGCCTCCGCGTGCAGCCGGGCGCTCGGCAGCACCGGGATCGCGGTGTCCTTGTCGCTGATCAGCAGCTCGATCTCGGTGCAGCCGAGTATCACGCCCTCGGCCCCGGAGGCCGCCAGCTCGGCGACGATCTCCACGTAGGCCTCCTTCGAGGACGGCCGGAGCACGCCGCGCACCAGCTCCTCGAAGATCACCCGATGCACCAGCTCGCGCCGTTCCCGGCCGGGCACGATCACCTCGAAGCCGTACGCGGCCAGCCGGTCGCGCAGGAACGGCTCCTCCATGGTGAACCGGGTGCCCAGCAGCCCGACCCTGCGCCAGCCCCTGGAGACGACCTCCGCGCCCACGGCGTCGGCGATGTGCAGCACGGGCACGCCGGTGCCGCGCGCCACCTCGTCGCACACGCGGTTGAAGGTGTTGCTGCAGATGAGCAGCAGGTCGGCGCCCATGCGCTCCAGCCTGCCGCCCGCGTCGGCCAGCATCGTGCCCACCTCGTCCCAGCGGCCGGCGAAGATGAGGTCCTCGACCGTCGTGTAGTCGACGGACCAGATCAGGCTGTTGGCGGAGTGGCTGCCGCCGAGCCGTTCGCGTACCCGCTGGTTGATGATCTGGTAGTAGATGATCGTCGATTCCCAGCTCAGCCCGCCGATCAGCCCGATAGTGCGCATGGCGGCAGGCTAGAGGGGGCGCCTGCCCATTGGGCAGGCCGAAAAGTGTCCAGTTTCCGCTGATCCGCCGCCCGGGCTAGCCCGGCTGTCCCGCCGTCGCCCGCTCGCCCGCGCGGCGGGTGGCGGCCAGGTAGAGCAGGCACACCGCGGCGAGCGCCGCGCTCACGCCGAGCGCGACCGGCGCTCCCACAGGGAGCAGCAGCCCGCCGAGCGCCGTCCCCAGGGCGATGCCGAGGTAGAGGGCGGAGCCGTTCAGCCCCACGACCACGGCGGTCTCCTGGGGGGCGGCGGAGATCAGCCGCAGTTGTTGCGCCGGTGTCTGGAACCAGGTGCTCGCGCCCCAGGCCGCCATCAGCAGCGCGGCGATGGGGAGCAGGTGCGGCCCCGTGCCGGTGGCCAGGGTGAAGGCGCCCAGGGTGAGGGCGAGCGCCGCGTACCCCACGGCCAGCACCCGGACGGGCCCGTACCGGTCGGCGGCGCTGCCCGCGACCAGGTTGGCGGCGAAGGCGCCCGCGCCGTACAGGAAGAGCAGCCACATCTCGGACGCCGGCGTGGCTCCCAGCGTGTGCAGGAGCGGAACGGCGTAGGCGTACAGGCCGTAGCTGGCCATCATGCCGAGCGTGGTCAGCGGCAGCACCGCGACGACGCCCGGGCGGCGCAGGGCGTCGAGCCGGGCGCGCAGGGGGACGCTCGGGCTGCCGGGCAGGGCGGGCAGGACGGCGATCACGCCGGCGGCGCAGATCACGCAGAGCGCGGCGACGAGCCCGAGCGCGACCCGCCAGTTCAACGTCCTGTCGGCCAGGTTGCCCAGCGGCACGCCCAGCGCGGTGGCGACGGTCAGCCCGCCGACCACCACGGCCAGCGCGCGGGCCCGTTGTCCCGGCGCGGCCATGGAGGCGGCGACGGCCCCGGCGTTCGGGGTGAACGCGGCGGCCCCGGCGGCGGCCAGCACCCGGGTGACCATCAGCACCGGGTAGCTGGGCGCCAGCGCGGACCCGAGGTTGGCCAGCGCGAGCACGACCAGCGCGGTGGCCAGCAGGGCCCGGCGCGGCACCCGCGCCGTGAACGTGGCCAGCACGGGTGAGAGCACCGCGTACGCGACGGCGAACACGGTGGCCGACTGCCCGGCGGTGCTCTCGGAGACCTCTAACGACCTGGCCATCGCGGGCAGGAACCCGGCCACCACGTACGCGTCGGTGCCGACGGCGAACGTGCCGAGCCCCAGCACCAGGATCCTGACCGGGATACGAGACATCCTCATTCCTGTCCTGAGTAGACCGCCGGACGGCGGGGAGGGGCCGGGTCAGCCGCGCATGCGCGCGTAGTTGCGACGGGTGCGCTCACCCGAGGAGGCGGAGTCCGCCATGAGATCGGCGATCGTCCGCGCGGCCAGTTCCCGCCGCCAGGCCAGCTCGGCCCGCCGCATCGCCATGGAGATCCCGCAGGGGCGGCGGAACCGCCCGCCCTCCGCGCCGGCGCCGCGCTGCCGGATCTCGACGCAGCGGAACGCCTCCGCGGCCCCTTCCAGCGCGGTCACCACGTCCATCATCGTGATCTGCTCCGGCGGCCTGGCCAGCGAGAAGCCGCCCCTGGCGCCGGGGGCCGAGTCGAGGATCCCGGCCCTGGTGAGGGCCTGGAGCCGCTTCTTCAGGTACTCCTGTGGGAGGTCGAACCAGGCGGCGAGTTTGCGGATCGACACCGGCCCCTCGTCCCTGAGCCAGCCCAGGGTCACGCAGCAGTGCAACCCCCACTCGACTCCTTCACCCATCTGCACAAACCGGGATAATACACGTCCCGAATAGACCGCGCGTCGTCACGGATGTGAGACCACTCTCGGGTTAGGGTGCATAACGGTAAGTAGTCGAGAGGTGGGGGCAAAGATGGCTCAGAACGATGGCATCCAGAATGTCGTGAGCTCGATCAACGACTTTCTCCAGCAGGCCGTCGACCGTCAGGACGTGCCGCAGGACATCCGCGACCGGGCCGAGCGCCTGAGGGCGAACCTGTCGCAGCTGTCCGGCGGATCGGCCATGTCGATCTAGCCGATCACGGTCCGGAAGGCGGCGGCCTTCGCCCACGTGCGGGCGGGCCGCCGTCTCGCATGTCAGCCGGACCGCGGGGCGGAGACCGGGGAGACCGTGCCGCCGGGGTCGAGCTCGAAGGTCTGGCCGTCCTCGGGGAAGACGATGTTCGGCCGGTCGGAGCCCGTGACCTCCTCGCCCAGGTGCGTGGGGAAGAGCGTGAGGCCGGGGTGGTCGTCGGCGATCCGCTCCACGTCGTCCAGGCCCATGTGCCCGGCCTTCGAGGTGAGGAAGGACGCGTCCAGCGCGAGGGCGGAGCTCGTGCGGGCGAGCCGCTCGACCGAGGGGCACAGGACGGTGTCGCCGGTGTAGCCGAAGACGGCGCCGGCGGTGTCGGTGACGGAGTAACCGAGCGCGATCGGGGTGGTGTGCTCCACGGGCAGGGCCCGGATGCGGTAACCCTCCCCGGACCACTCCCCGCCCTCCTGGCCGAACTCGACGAAACGCGGGTGGAGGTTGGGCCGCACCTGCTCCCAGACGCCCGGATAGCTGATCTCGAACAGGTGGGCCACGCGCTCGGCGAACCCGGTCGGGCCGATGAGGACCAGCTCGCGCTCCCGCTTGCGCAGCAGGCCCTGCTCCATGAGCAGGAAGATGACGTCGAAGAAGTGGTCGGCGTGGAAATGGGTGATGAGGCAGAGGTCGATCGCGGTCAGGTCGATCCGCGAGCGGCGCATCGCCTTGACGGAGCCGTTCGGTGTGTCGATGAGGAGCCTGTGGTCCAGCAGCGCGGAGGCGCTCATGCGGTCGTGGAAGATGGATCCGGTGCCGACGAAGTGAATCCGCATTTCCAACCCCTATAGCTTAATGTGACGGATATATTACACAGAGTAGTTGTTCTAGGGGTGGGAGAATCATGACCGTTGTGGTGAGGTCCGCGTCACTGGCGGTGGCCATGGTGCTGCTCGACCCCGCCGCCGCCCAGGCCGCACACGCCGACCGCGCCGCCTACGCCGGCGCCCACGCCGCACACGCCGACGCGCACGCCGACCGTGCTGGGGATGTGGTCGTGGTCGCGCCGGATCCTGGCGATCGGGTCGGCTTGGCGGCGCTGGTGGAGCTGACCGTGCGGCGGCTGCTGCTGGCCGATGAGGTGGCGGCGGCCAAGCTCGGCGACGGTCGCCCGATCACCGATCCCGTACGCGAGCGGCGCCTGCTCGGCGCGGTCGCCGACCTGGCGGCCCGGGCCGGGCTGGCGCCGGAGGCCGGGGTGCGGTTCTTCCGGGCGCAGATCGAGGCGGGCAAGATGGTCCAGCGCGGGCTGCACGCGCGCTGGCGGGCGCATCCGGAGCTGCGTCCCGGGCGGCGCCCCGACCTGGCGGCCGAAGTGCGCCCGCGGCTCGACCGGCTCACGCCGCCGCTGCTGCGCCTGCTCAAGCAGACCGAGCCGGTACGCGCGTCCGCCGGCCGTTGCCGGGCCGGGCTGGCCGCGGCGCTGCTCGCCGTCGGGACGCGTACCGTCCTCGACCGGCTGCACCGCGACGCCCTCGACGCGGCCCTCGCCCCGCTCTGCTCTCCCGGTCAGGCCGAGCGCGTCACCTGATGCCGGGTCCGGGGCGCGGAACACCACGGCCCTGTCCCGCTCGCGGCGACCCGCGCACAGCTCGGCGGCCTTCGGGTGGCCGGGCGCCCGCGACCGGAGGCGTAGGGGCGCGTCGGCACGGGCAGCGGGATGACCACGGCCGTGGAAGCCGCGACGGGCGCCGGCTCAGCGACTGGTGCGGGCTCCGCGTCCGCGAGCTCTGCGGTGGGTACGGGCTCGGCGAGCGCCGGCTGGGCGAGTGCGGGTGCGGGCTCAGCGGGTGCGGGTGCGGGCTCAGCGAGTGCCGTTGCGGTGAGGGCCGGCTGAGCGGGGGCCGGTCCGGTGGGGACCGGTTCGGTGGCGTCGGGTTTTCGGGAGCCGGCGAGAGGAGGCAGCAGCGCGTCCTCCAGCAGTTGCATGAGCATCAGACCGATCAGTGCCGCCACCGGGATGGCCAATGCCGCGAGGATGATCGTCACCTCCTGCTGTGGCGCCGGGCGGCCGCTCGGATGTGGACCGCCTCGTTACACGTTCCGCCAACGAGCGCCCCCTACCGCACCAGAACCGGACTAAACGGGCCTGATGGACTCGGTGCGCAAGTCAGGAGAGGTTGCAGGTGGCCGAGGGGTACCACGCCTGCTCCGGCGGCACACCCACGGCGTTCGCGTAGCCCGGGTACTTCCACGCGCACACCGCCGACACCGTGACCTCCGTGCCGTCCGCGCACTTCAGGGTGGCCCAACTGGCGCCGTACGTCATCGTGTGCCCCTGCGCCTTGCAGTACGCGCCGACGTCGTTCCACGTGACCGTGCCCGTGCTGGGCTGGAGCGACGGCTTGGGGGAGGACGGCGGGCCGGTGGTGCTCTTGCTCGCGGGCGACCTGCTGGCGGTGGGCTTGGGCGTCGTCCGAGGTTTCCTGGTCGGGGTGGTGGGGCTGGTGCCCGGCGTCGAGTCCTGGTCGCGGGTGGGGGTCGCCGACTTGCGGGGCGTCTTCACCGGGGACGCCTGCGCGGGGCCGGTCGTCGCCTTGCCGGGCCTCGTCGTGGCGAGCAGCTCGTACGCGGTGGGCGCGGGCGAGGGGGTGGACGCCGGAGCCGACGGCGGGACCGAGGTGGCCGGCGCCAGGGCCGCCTGCCGCTGGGCGGTGGCGGGCGCCAGGGCGTACACGCCGATGCCCACACCGGCGGCGACGATCATGGCCGCACTCGCCGAGGCGACGGCGAACATACGACGGCGAGCGGGCCTCCCGGCGAGGGCCTCCTGGGTGGCGACGTGCCCGTTCGTGGAGTGTCCGGCGAAGGCGCCTCCCACGGGGCCGTCGGCGGCGGCCTGCCAGGTCGGGGTGGGCAGGGCGCGCAGGCGCTCGACCACCTGGGCCGCGGTGGGCCGCCGCGTCTGGTCCTTGGCCAGGCACTCCTCCAGCAGCCGCCGCAGCCGCCCGTCCACCCCGCCCAGATCCGGCTCGCTGTTCAGCACCGAATGCAGGGCCGCGGGGATGGAGTCGCCGGGGAAGGCCCGCCGCCCGGTGGCCGCGTAGTACATGGTCGCGGCCCAGGCGAACAGGTCGGCGGCCGGCCCCACGTCCTCGTCGGCGATCTGCTCGGGCGCCATGTACGCGGGGCTCCCGATGGGCTGGCTGCTGGCCACCGACTGGCTCACGTCCAGGGCCTTGGCGATGCCGAAGTCGATCACCACGGGCCCGTCGGGCCCCAGCAGCACGTTGCCCGGCTTGAAGTCCCTGTGCACCACCCCGGCCGCGTGGATCGCGGCCAGCGCCGTCGCGGTGTTGATCGCCAGCCGCTGCAGCGCCGCCGCGCCGCGCGGCCCGCTCTCCCTGACCGAGTCCTGCAGCGAGGGCCCGTGCACGTACTCACTGACGATGTACGGCCGGGCCCCCACGAACCCGGAGTCGAGCAGCTGCGCCGTGCAGAACGGCGCCACCCGCTTGGCCGTCTGCACCTCCCGCAGGAACCGGATCCTGGCCGCGTCGTCGGCGATGAGATGCGAGTGCAGCAGCTTGACCGCGACGAGCACGCCGCCAGGGCCGCGGCCCGTGTAGACCACGCCCTGCCCGCCCGACCCGAGCCGGCCCTCCAGGCGGTACGGGCCGACCTCGACGGGGTCTTCGGGGAGCAGGCTCATGGGCTCGGGCACGGGTTCTCCTCGACGTCGTGCTCGGCGGGGCTCAGGACGGTACGCCGGGGATCGGCCGGCCCGGCGGGAGGTGGGCGACCAGCCCCTCGGCGGCCGCGGACATCATGAACACGAAGAAGTCCTCCTGGGTGTGCGCGGGGATGCCGGCGGTGGCCCGCCGCAGGAGCTCCGAGCCGGCCATCACCCTCATGGCCTCGTCGACGGCCGGGGTGCCGAGCAGGCTCGTCCGCCACTGCTCGGCCACGCTGGCGCCGATGGCCATGGTGGCCATCGCGGAGGAGAGCGCGACGGCGGCGGCAGGCTCGTATCCGCGCCGGCCCAGGGCGATGATCTGGTGCTCCAGCAGCCGCAGGCCGGACGGCCCGCGCGGGAACAGCCGCTGCATGTACTCGGCCGTCCCGGGGTGGCTGAGCGTGAAGCGCCGCAACTGCACGGCGAAGCCGGCGAGGTGCGCGGCGGTGGGCTCGGCGGGGTCGTCGACCAGCGTCAGCTTGCCCAGGATCGCCTCGCCGACCAGCCGCTCCAGCTCCGACCGGCCGGTCACGTGGCGGTAGAGCGCCGCGGTGGTGACGCCGAGCGCGTCGGCGACGCCCTGCATGCTGAGCTGGTCGAGGCCGATGCGGGTGCCGGCCTCGACCACGTCACCAAGCGTGAAGCTGGCCGTGCGCCCGCCGGTCTTCATGGGTGAGCCCCCTAAGTTACGGTGCCTAACTTAGAAGAATGATCAGCCCTCGCGCAAGGAGTCAGGAGCCCCGCCGCTGGACCGGCCACCCACCCGGCGCCCCCGCGCGGGAGCGCCGGCCGCGCCACCACCGCAGCGCTCGGCCCGCCTGAGTGAAAGTTTCACGTGAAGCTGTGGCATGAGAGACATGCCCGCTATGCTCGCGGCACGCATCGATGCCGATCACTGGGCCACGGCGGAAGGTGACCATGAGCGAGGCGTCCCCCGAGCGGATCTGGACCCATCAGGACCCTGATTACCTGCCTCCGGAGATCGACACCAGCAAACCCAGCATCGCCCGCGTCTACGACGCGTTCCTGGGCGGCAAGGACAACTTCGCGGTCGACCGGGCCATCGCGACGGAGGGCATGAAGCACTTCCCCGACGGCGGCGGCGGCGCGCGCAACAACCGCGCGATGTTGTTCAGGGGCGTGAAGTTCATGACGGAGCAGGGCATCGACCAGTTCCTCGATGTCGGCTCCGGCCTGCCCACGATGGACAACACCCACTCCGTCGCCCAGCGCATCAACCCGGACGCCCGCGTCGTCTACGTCGACAACGATCCCATCGTGCTGGCCCACGCCCGGGCGCTGCTGCAGACCAACGACAACACCCGGGTCATCACCGCCGACATGCGCGAGCCCGAGGCCATCTTCGAGCACCCGAAGGTGCGCGGCTTCCTGGACTTCTCCCGCCCGATCGGCCTGCTGCTGGTGGCTGTGGTGCACCACCTCGGCGACGACGAAGGCCCGGCGGAGCTGGTGGACACCTACAAGTCCCGCCTGGCCTCCGGCAGCTACCTCCAGCTCACGCACTTCTGCTCGTGCGCGCCCGAGGTGCGGGCGCTGGAAGGGGTCCTGCTGTCGATGCTGGGCACCGGCAGGGCCCGCGACCTGAAGGAGATCACCCGCTTCTTCGACGGCCTCGACCTGGTCGAGCCGGGCGTGGTGCACCTGCCGGAGTGGCGTCCGGACGAGCCCGTCAGGCAGCCTCTCGACCTGGCCGGCAACTGCATCGCGGGCGGCGTGGGCCGCAAGCCCTGACCCGCGAGCCCTGACCACGCGGGCTCATCAGTCGCGGGTCCTGACCCGCGGGGCTCACCATTCGAGCCGCAACGCGAGCGGCCCCCGGTGGTCGAGCGTGCCGCGGTACTCGATCCGCTGGTCCGGCACGAGCCGCAGCCCGGGCAGGCGCTCGGCGAGCAGGCGCAGCGAGATCTCGGCCTGCCGGCGCGCCAGGCCGGCCCCGGGGCAGTAGTGGGGGCCCTGCCCGAAGACCACGTTGGCGTGCGGGGGCCGGGTGATGTCGAACGTCTCGGCCCGCTCGAAGGCGTCCTCGTCCCGGTTGGCGGAGGCCAGGCAGAGGGCGAACTCGGTGCCCGCGGGGAATTCCCGCCCCCCGACCTCGGCGTCGGCGGTCGACACCCGCAGGAAGATGTGCGTCGGGGTGTCGTAGCGGGCGATCTCCTCGGCGGCGTTCGGCGCGAGGTCGGGCCGCTCGCACAGCAGCCGCCACTGGTCCGGCCGGGAGAGGAGCTGGAGCAGGCCGTTGCCGAGCAGCGCCGAGGTGGTGATGTGACCCGGCAGGGCGACGCCCAGGACCAGGCCGACCAGCTCGGCCATCTCCTCGAAGGACAGCGGCCCGTCGCCCGGGGCGAACGCGGCCAGGTAGGAGCTGATCACGTCGTCGCGGGGCGCGGCGCGGCGCTCGTTCACGTACCGCTCGATGAGCCGCTGGAAGCGCACCCACGCCCGGGCGCACGCGAGCTGCTCCTCCTCGGAGGCGAACCGGTGCCCCATCGAGACGGCCGCCGCGGCCCGGCTGTCGTCCCCGAACGCCGTGCTGTCCTCCTCCGCGAACCCGACGAGCCTGGCGATCACGTCCACGGGCAGCCGGTTGGCGTACCCGGCCATGAACTCGACGCCGCCGTCCTTGGCGAAGCCGTCGATGAGCTGGGAGGCGCGTTCGGTGACGTACGGCTCGATCGCGGCGACCCGTTCGGGGGTGAGCGCCGCGGCCGCGGGCGCCCGCCGCCGCCGGTGCTCCTCGCCGTCCATCGTGATGTACGAGCCCCGGTTGGGAAAGCCCTTCTCCAGCTCCGCGATGAGCGCCGGAGGGAACGGCGCGTACGGCCGCAGGGTGTTGGCCGAGGAGAACCGGCTGCCGTCACGCAGGATCCGGCGTACGTCGGCCATCTTCGTCACCACCCAGGCCCCCATCACCGGGGAGTAGAACAGCGGCTCCTCCCGGCGGGCCCGCGCGTAGAAGGGGTAGGGATCGGCGTGGTGCTCGTGGAGCGGTTCGTACAGGTCACCCAGCGACATGCCCATCACCTTCGCCTGGAAGCCCGGAACGGAAGCCGGGAAGCCTGAACAGCTTGGAGGTCGGGAAGCCTGAACAGCTTGAAAGTCCGGAAGATGGCAATTGCCCTGACTATAACCCGGCGCCGGTTACCGTGGCGTATGACCAGCGAGACCCCCGAGGCCCGGCGGCACCGCCGCGAGCAGCTCCGCGACTTCCTGCGCGCCTGCCGGGCGCGGCTCACCCCCGGCGACGTCGGCATGGCGGACGCGGGCCGGCGCAGGACCCCGGGGCTGCGGCGCGAGGAGGTGGCCGTGCTGGCCGGGGTCGGCGTGTCCTGGTACACGTGGCTGGAGCAGGGCCGCGACATCAACGTCTCGGCCGAGGTGCTCGACGCGATCGGCCGGGCCCTGCGGCTGACCGAGCCGGAGCGCGCCCACCTGTACCTGCTGGCCGGCCTCAACCCGCCGCGTCCCGGCGGCGGGCCCCGCGCCGAGGTCACCCCGGAGCTGCGGCGGCTGCTCGACGCGTGGGCGCCGCGACCGGCGATCCTGCGGGACAGCCGCTGGAACCTGCTGGCGATCAACGAGGGGACGCGGGCGGTGTTCGGCTACGACGACACCGATCACAACTGCCTGGTCTCGTTCTTCACCAACGCCCGCTACCGAGGCATGCACGTGCAGTGGGACGCGGTCGCGCCCGCCGTGGTCGCCGCCTTCCGCGCCGACGCGGGGCACGCGCCCGGCGATCCCGAGTTCGACCGGCTGGTGGCCGACCTCGGCGCGGTGAGCCCCGAGTTCGCCGAGCTCTGGGCCCGCCACGAGGTGGGCGCCGCCGTCCAGGCGGTGAAGGCGGTGCGCCACCCCGCGGCGGGCGACCTGTTCTTCGAGATGACGACCCTGACCGTGGCCGACCGGCCCGACTGGCACCTGGAGCTGTACAACCCGCGGCCCGGGACCGAGGAGCGCCTGTCCAAGGTGGTGGTGTCGGACCCAGGCTGAGCACGCACTGTTTCGCCCGCGAGCCGGTCGGCAGGCTGGGTGCCATGACGAAGACACGTTTCGACGGCAAGATCGCGCTCATCACCGGCGGCACGAGCGGCATGGGCCTGGCCGCCGCCCGCAGGTTGCTCGCCGAGGGCGCGCAGGTGGTCATCACCGGCAGGGACAAGGCCCGCCTGGACACCGCGCTGGACGACCTGGGCGGCGGTGACCGCGTGCTCGCCGTCCAGGGCGACGTGGCGGACCTGGCCGGGCTGGACACGCTGACCGCCGCGATCCGCGACCGGTACGGGCGGCTGGACGTGGTGTTCGCCAACGCGGGCGTCGCCTCGTTCGGCGAGGTCACCGAGGCCGAGTTCGACCGCGTCGTGAACATCAACTTCAAGGGGGTGTTCTTCACCGTCCACAAGACGCTGCCGCTGCTCGCCGACGGCGCCGCGATCGTGATCAACGCCTCGTGGACGCTGCACCGCGGCCTGCCCGGCGCCTCGATCTACGCGGCGACCAAGGCGGCGGTGCACAACCTGGCGCACACGCTCGCGGCCGACCTGGCGCCCAGGGGCATCCGGGTCAACTCGGTCAGCCCCGGCTACATCGAGACCCCGATGTTCCACGACAACATCTCCGCAGAGGCCGAGGCCGCCGTGCTCGCCGCGGTGCCCGCAGGTCGCCTGGGCACCGCCGAGGACGTGGCGGGCGCGGTCGCCTTCCTCGCCTCGGACGAGGCCTCCTACGTCAACGGGCAGGACCTGGTCATCGACGGCGGCCTGGTCGCCACCGCCTCCGGGCTCACGGGCTGACCCTCGCCCGCGCGCGGATCACGCGGCGGCCCAGCTCCTGGGCGGGCAGCTCGACGAACCGGTAGGCCAGGGTGGCCACGGCGACGACCACGGCCCCCAGCACCAGCGACCAGGTGACCCGCCCGGCCGGTGAGACCTCGCCCGGGTACGGCACCAGCCGCCGCAGCACCTGCACCGCCAGGGGATGCAGCAGGTAGACGGAGTAGCTGATCAGCCCGAGCCGTACCAGGAGGGCGGACGGCCGCCGCAGCAGGCGGAAGGCCGCGAAGGTCAGCCAGGCCGCCGCCACGGCCGCCGACCAGCTCCACCGGAACGCCAGCGCCCGCTCGTCGGACATCCCCCAGCCGGGGCCGAACCAGAGCGCGGCCCCGACGCACACGACGGGCACCAGCCCCACCGCCCACCTCGCGCCTCGGTGGAGCTGCCCCTGGTCCAGCCGGCGCAGCGCGGTCCCGGCGAACATGGTGGCCACGATGGCCAGGCTTTGCCAGGCCCCGATCCGGCTGTTGGCGCCGAGCAGCACGACGGCGAGCACGGCCAGGGCGGCGGCGCCGCACAGGCGTACGCGGTGGCCGCCGCTGAGGACCGCGGCGAGCCCGGCCACCAGGACGGCGGTCACCACCAGCACGACGGTGCCGACCCCGAGGCCCCGCGACACCGCGCCGGCCGGCAGCAGCCCGCCCGCGAGCACGGCCGCCATCAGCACGACGAGGGTGCCGGTGGTGCGCGGCCGGCGCGGCGCGACGACGAAGATCGCCGTCACCAGCAGGTAGAACACCATCTCGTAGGAGAGCGTCCAGAACACGTTGACGACGCTGACCACCTGGAGGAAGTCCTGCAACATGGTCAGGTGGGCCAGGCCGGCCACGGCCGGTTGCTCGCCGAGCTGGGCGGGCAGCTCCGAGTACACCCGCAGGAGGCCGAACCCGGTCCCGGCCGCCGCCGCGACGATCAGCAGGGGGTAGAGGCGGAACGCCCGGCCGATCCAGAACCCGGTGACGCTGCCGCGCCGCTCCAGCGAGGCCGGCACCACATAGCCGCTGACCAGGAAGAACACCATGACGCCGTACTGCCCGAAGTCGAACCACGGGCTGACGGTCGCGCGGACCTCGGGGAAGAGGGGGTCGAGCAGGTGCTCGAAGAGCACGGCGAGCACGGCCAGGCCGCGCAGGGCGTCCAGCCAGGTCTGCCTGCGCGACGGCGGAGGCGGCTGCGTACGGACGCCGTCCCGCGGCCCGCCGTCGCCCTTCAGGGCTGCCAGGTTGATAGACACCCGGTCACGTTAGGGGGTCAACCTGAGCGAATGCTCAGAACAAGTCCAGGTCAGGCGGCTTCTTGTCTTGCACGAAACCTATGGTGAATATTCCTTTCCGCGGGATGTCCCGACCCTGTCGCCCTGCCTAACCTCCGTAGTGAGGGGGAGGTGTCGTCATGAAGATCGTGGTGATCGGTGGGACCGGGCTGATCGGCTCGAAACTGGTGGCCTGGCTGGAGGAGCAGGGGCACGAGGCGGTGCCGGCCTCGCCGAGGACCGGCGTGAACACCCTCACGGGAGAGGGGCTGGCCGAGGCGCTGGCGGGCACGCAGGTGGTGGTCGACGTGTCGAACTCGCCGTCCTTCGAGGCCGCCGAGGTGCTGAGGTTCTTCGAGACCTCCACCGGCAACCTGCTCACGGCCGAGGCGGCGGAGGGCGTCGGCCATCACGTCGCGCTGTCGGTGGTGGGCACGGGGCGCACGCCCACCAACGACTATTTCGCGGCGAAGCGGGTGCAGGAGCAGCTCATCGAGAAGTCGGGCATCCCGTTCTCGATCGTGCACGCCACGCAGTTCTTCGAGTTCGTCCGCGGCATCGCCGACGAGTCCGCCCAGGACGGCCAGGTATGCATCGCGCCGGTCCTGTTCCAGCCCATCGCGGGCGACGACGTGGCCGAGGCGGTCGGCCGGGTCGCGGTGGGGACGCCGCTCAACGGCGGGGTCGAGGTGGCCGGGCCCGAGCAGTACCGGATGGACGAGTTCTTCCGCGAGGCGCTGGCCGCCTCCGGAGACCCGCGCGAGGTGGTCACCGATCCGCACGCGCGCTACTTCGGGACCGAGGTGAGCGAGCGGGCGCTGGTGCCGGGCGAGGGCGCCGCCCTCGGCCGGATCCGCTTCCAGGACTGGTCCGCCGACAGGCCCTGACCGCGGCAGGCTGGCATAATCACTTGGCGATCACTGACACCCAGTCGAAGTGGGGCCTCGTGAGCATCCGCCCGCAGGATCCGGCGAAGGTGGGGCCGTACCGGATCGCCGGCCGGCTCGGGGCCGGCGGCATGGGCGTCGTGTACGCGGGTGTGGACGCCGCCGGGCAGCGGGCCGCGGTCAAGCTGATCCACCACACCTACGCCGCCGATCCCGAGTTCAGGGTCAGGTTCCGGCGCGAGGTGGCGATGTTGCGCCGGGTCCGGGGCGCCTGCTGCGTACGGATCCTCGCGGCCGACGCCGAGGCCGAGCAGCCGTGGCTGGCGACGGAGTACATCGACGGGCGCACCCTGGACGAGCATGTCAGGGCGCACGGGCCGCTGGCCGGTGACGAGCTGTTCGGGCTCGCCGCCGGGCTCGCGGAGGCCCTGGTCGCCGTGCACGCCGCGCAGGTCGTGCACCGGGATCTCAAGGCCGCCAACGTGATGGTGTCACCCGCCGGCCCGAGGCTGGTGGACTTCGGGATCGCCCGCGCGCTCGACGGCACGTCCCTGACCGGCACCGGTCTCGTGATCGGCTCTCCCGGCTGGGTGAGCCCGGAGGAGTACGCGGGCGGCCCGACCGGCCCCGCCGCCGACGTGTACGGCTGGGCGCTGGTCGTCGTCTTCGCGGCGACCGGCAGGCTCCCGTACGGGGTGGGCCGGCCCGAGGTCCTCTCCTACCGCGTCATGAACGAGGCCGTCGACACGAGCGCGGTGCCGCACGAGCTGCGGCCGGCGATCGACGCGGCCCTGGCCAAGACGCCCGGCACGCGCCCCGCGATGGACCAGGTGCTCGCGGTGGTCGCCCGCGCCTGGCGCGACCGGCACGGCGAGGCCGCGGCCGCCACGTGGAACCCCGCGGCCGACGTCACGGCCCGCCTGGAGCGCGTCTGGTCCGTGCCCGCGCGGGACGCCGCCGCCTGGCCGCGGGAGACCCCGTCACCACGAGGCCGCTTACGGCGGCTCTCGCCGGTCGTCGCCGCGGTGACGGCTCTCGCCTGCACGGCGGCGATCCTGCTCAACCTCCCCTCGGACGCGGAGACCGGCACGTCCGCCGCACCGCCCTCGGACGCGAGGGCCGGCGCACCCTCCACCGGTTCGGCGATCGGCTCGCCATCGGCCACGCCGTCCGCTTCGCCGGCCACGCCGAGCGCGAGCCGCCCGGCCCCCGCCCCCAGCACGGCGGGCGCCCTGGCCGCCGCGCTCGACCTGTCGCTCGGCGTGACGCCCACCGCCGACTTCACCTTCGAGGGCGGTTTCACCCAGAGCAGCGCCGCCGCCGAGGCGAGAGGCCGCCTGCTGAGCGGCGACTCCAGGACGGAGGACGACTTCGCGATGGCGGTCGATCCGGCCGAGGAGCCCACCGGCCGCTACGTCGTCACGGACGGGCTGTTCTACCGCGACCGGCCGGGGGCCGCCGCCATGCGCCTGGAGGACCAGAAGCCGGAGGACGTGGACTGGTACGCGCTCATGGTCGCCGGCATGGCGGGCCCGTCCGTCATCCAGCAGGTCGTGCTGAACACCGCCGACCTCCGCGCCGACGGCCGTACCTACACCGGCGTCCTGCCCGCGGGCGAGACCGGCGGCCGGTTGCGCCGGCTGCTCGACTCCTGGCTGGGCGCGGACGTGAGCGAGGCCAGCGGCTCCTCCTACCTCAGCTACCGGCTCACGACGGACGCGGGCAACCGGCCGACGAGGTTCGTCCTCACCTGGAAGGTCCCGGTGAGCGGCAGCGGCGTCTACGAGTCGGTCTTCACGACCACCTACCGCGGCTGGCGGGCGAGCGAGAGGATCGCCAAGCCCGCCGGTTAGGCCTCGGCGGCGGCCTTCAGCTCGCGCAGCCATGCTTCGAGGCCCGCGCCGAGCACCGCGGTCGCGGTGGGGATGTCGGCCTCGACCTGCGCGCCCGTCCAGGTCTCCGCGGTGTGCACGCGGACGCCGCCCTTCACCTTGGTGAAGGTCCACAGGTGGATCCCCTCGTCGATGCGCAGCCCCTTGCCGATCGCGGGCCCGGTCCACAGGATGCACGAGCCGCGATCGAGCTGCCGGACGGTGGAGGTGATCTCCAGGGTGGTTTCGGGGGTCGTGGGCGTGGCGGGCGCCGGAGTGGTCCAGCGGAACCGCGAGCCCGTGCGCAGGGCGCCGTGGTCGAGCCGCTTCGCGGTCAGGACGGGGGACTGCCACTCCGTCCAGCGTTCGACGTCGGTCTGCAGCTTGAAGACCTTGCTCAGCGGCGCCTTGATCACGATGTCGGACTGGTAGCGGATGCGGGCGCCGGGGTCCACGCCCTGACCGCGGCACTGCTGGGGAGCGGTGGTGGCCTGCGCGGGCGTGACCGTGCCGGCGAGCAGGCCGGCGACGGCGAGCGAGACCGTGACCGCGGCGGTGCGCACTCGGGCGTTCGACATGGTGTTCTCCTGCGAGTTAGAGGATCTTGCGACAGTTAGAAGGTATAACGGCATGAGCGGGATGGTCAAGCTGAAGCGTGATAGGTTCTAACCAACGCTTGAAGCCGTAGCGGTGTGGAGGGGTGAGGGGCGTGGCGGACACCGATGCGAAGGCCCCGCGCGAGCGTTACCGCACCCAGGTGCGCGGCGAGATCAAGCAGCACGCCTGGGAGCAGATCGCCTCGGCCGGTGCGTCGGCGCTCTCCCTCAACGCGATCGCCAAGCGCATGGGCATGAGCGGCCCCGCGCTCTACCGGTACTTCGCGGGCCGCGACGACCTGCTCACCGAGCTCATCACCGACGCCTACCGCAGCCTCGCCGACACCTTCCGCACAGCCGCCGGCGCCGGCCCCGACCTGGCCGCGCTGGCGCACGCCCTGCGCGGCTGGGCCCTGGAGGACCCGCAGCGTTACTTCCTCATCTACGGCACGCCGGTGCCCGGCTACCGCGCGCCCGACGACGTCACCCTCATCGCCGACGAGATCATGACGACCCTGCTCGACGCCTGCGCCGCGCTGCCCCCGGACGGCACGGCGACGCCGTTCGACGGGCACCTCGAAGAGCGCCGGCAGTGGGCGGGAGAGCATCCCGCCCCGCCCGCGGTCCTGCGCCGCGCCCTGACCTTCTGGACCCGCATGCACGGCGTGCTGTCGCTGGAGCTCGCCGGCCACTTCACCGGGATGCGCTTCGACGCCGCGCTGTTCTTCGAGTCCGAGCTGCGAGAGCTGCTGAGTTCCGAAACGTGATTCCGGCTAGCGGGTGAGGCGCAGGCCGTCGATGAGCAGGCCGACCAGGCGGCGCGCGTCGTAGCGGGGATCGTTGTCCGCGCCGATGCACAGGTTCCCGACGCCGCGCATGAGCTCGTACGCCTCCAGGTCCGGGCGGATCTCGCCGGCGTCGGCCGCGGCGGCCACGAGCCGGGCGCACACGGGCAGCAGCCGGTCGAGGAAGTAGGCGTGCAACTGCTGGAAGCCGGCCTCGTCCGACTGCAGCACGGCGGCGAGCCCGTGCTTGGTGACCAGGAAGTCGACGAACAGGTTGATCCACCGCCCCAGCGCCGCGTGCGGGGTCGGGCCGCTCTCCAGCAGGACGGGCCCTGCCTCGGCGCAGGCCTCGATCTGGTGCCGGTAGACGGCGATGATGAGATCCGCCCGGGTCGGGAAGTGGCGGTAGATCGTGGCCACCCCGACGCCCGCCCTGGCCGCGATGTCGCGGATCGGCGCCTCGACGCCTGAGGTCACGAAGACGGCCGCGGCGGCGTCGAGCAGTGTCCGCTCGTTGCGCCGGGCGTCCGCCCGCTTGCGCGGAGCCGCCCGCCCCGCGCCCCCGTCGTTGTCGTTCATGCGCCGCATCCTCCACTCCGGACTTGCTAAACGGAACACGGTTCCTTATCGTGGCTGCTACCGGAACCTCGTTCCGCTTATCCATGATGCCAGATCAGGGGGAAACACCGTCATGCAGTACCGCACCCTGGGCCGTACCGGCGTCCAGGTCAGCTCCCTCGCGCTCGGCGCGATGAACTTCGGCGCCATCGGCCGCACCACCCAGGACGAGGCCACCGCCATCGTCGACGCCGCCCTCGAGGCCGGGATCAACCTCATCGACACCGCCGACATGTACGGCGCGGGCGAGTCGGAGGAGATGGTCGGCAAGGCCATCGCCGGCCGTCGCGACGACGTCGTGCTGGCGACCAAGGCCGGCCTGCCGATGGGCCAGGACCGCAACCACCAGGGCGGCTCCCGCCGCTGGCTGCTCACCGAGCTCGACAACAGCCTGCGCCGCCTCGGCGTCGACCACGTCGACCTCTACCAGCTCCACCGCTGGGACCCGGCGACCGCGGACGAGGAGACGCTGTCGGCCCTGACCGACCTGCAACGCGCCGGCAAGATCCGCTACTTCGGCTCCTCCACCTTCCCCGCCTACCGCATCGTGCAGGCCCAGTGGGCCGCCAAGGAGCACCACCTCGGCCGGTACGTCACCGAGCAGCCCAGCTACTCGATCCTGCAACGCGGGATCGAGGCCCACGTCCTGCCCGTCGCCGAGCAGTACGGCCTCGGGGTGCTGGCGTGGAGCCCGCTGGCCTCGGGCTGGCTGACCGGCGCGGTCCGCGAGGGCAGGCAGATCGCCACCCACCGCTCGGCTTTCATGCCCGAGCGCTTCGACCTGTCCATCCCGCTCAACCGCGTCAGGCTCGACGCGGTCGAGCGGCTGGCGAAGGTGGCCGAGGCGGCCGGGCTGACGATGATCCAGCTCGCCCTCGGCTTCGTCACCGCCCACCCGGCCGTGACCAGCGCGCTCATCGGCCCCCGCACCCTGGGGCACCTGCGCTCCCAGCTCGCCGCCGCGGACACGGTGCTGCCCGCCGACGTCCTCGACGCCATCGACGAGATCGTCGCACCCGGCGTCGACCTGGCCCCGCACGAGAACTTCGACACCCCGCCCGCCCTGCTCGACGCAGCGCTGCGCCGCCGCTGAGCCTCGCACCGGAAGGACCAGGCCCATGCCGCACGACCCCGGCTTCGGCATCATGACCGCCCCCTCGCAGGTCGACTACCAGGACGTCCTGCGGGTCTGGCGCGAGGCCGACACGATTCCCGAGATCGAGCACGCGTGGCTGTTCGATCACCTCATGCCCATCCACGGCGACCCGGACGGCCCCACCCACGAGGGCTGGACGCTGCTGTCGGCCCTGGCCGCGCAGACCCGCCGGCTGCGCGTCGGCGTGCTCGTGACCAGCAACCGCTTCCGGCCGCCCGCGATGCTCGCCAAGATCGCCGCGACCGTCGACAGCGTCTCCGGCGGACGGCTCGACTTCGGCATCGGCGCCGGCTCCCGGCCGGGCCACCCGCTGGCCCGCCGCGAGTACGACGCGCACGGCCTGCCGTACCACGACGCCGCCCACGCCGTCGCCGCCCTCGCCGAGGCCTGCACGGTGATCAGGCGGTTGTGGACCGAGACCGAGCCGTTCGACTTCCAGGGCGACCACGTGCGGGTCACCGGGGCGTTCTGCAACCCCAAGCCCGTCCAGCGGCCGCATCCGCCGATCGTCATCGGCGGGCGCGCCGCCTCGACCCTGCGGGTGGCCGCCGAGCACGCCGACGTCTGGAACGTTCCCGGCGGCGACCTCGACGACGTCGTGCGCCGCGGCACGATGCTGGACCGCTACTGCGCCGAGCTCGGCCGCGACCCCGCCTCGATCGTGCGCTCGATCCACGTGCCGGTCTCGTACGAGCAGCCCGCCCGCACCCGGGAAGCCATCGCGCAGTCGCTCGACGCCGGTTTCAGTCACATCGTGCTCGGGCTGCCGGCGCCGTTCCCCCAGGGCGTCGCCCGGTGGGTCGCCGGCGAGCTCATCGCCAGATCATGACGCGCCCGGCGGCGTGCCCGGCCGGCGCCGGCCGCCCGCCGTGCCTCCGGGCCGCCTACGCGTCGTGGCAGCAGGAGAGGCGAGCCCTGCCCAGCTCGGCGGGCTCGTTCCACCAGTAGGCCGCGGTGCTCGCGTGCGCGGGCACAGGCTCCCTGACCCTGCCGGAGGGCACGAGGGCGGGCTGGTCGGTGGCGGTGGCGGACGGGTACGGCGCGAGTAGCCGCTCGACGGTATGGTGCCTGCCGCCGACGAGGACGGCCGTGACGTTGGCGGCGTCCTCGATGCGGGCGAGCGGGTCGCCGTCGACGATGGCCAGGTCGGCGTACATGCCCCTGCCGATCCTGCCCAGCGGCTGGCCGAGGAACTCGCCGGACACGCTGGTCGCGGCGGTGAGCGTCTCCAGCGGGGTGAGGCCGTGCCTCACCATCGCCCGCAGGTTCATGTGCAGGCTGACCGCGACGTGGTCGATGGGCGCGTCGGTGCCGACCGTGACCACGCCGCCGCCCCGGATCATCGCCGCGAGCTGGGCGACCTGGTTGGCCAGGTTCCGCAGCGTGACCTGGATCGCCGCCGGGTCGGCGTTCTGGGCGGTGGCGACCGTGGCCCTGAGCGCGGCCATCCGCCAGTTCGGGTAGAGGCGCAGGACGCGTTCGTCGGAGGCCAGCGAGCTGTCCTCCCGGTAGAGGGCGGTGGAGTTGAACAGGGTGGGCGTCCTGGCCATCTTCGAGGCGTTGAACATGGCGATGACGTCCGAGTAGGCGGTGCCGACGTTCGTGACCGTGCGCGAGTAGCCGAACCGGCTGGTGGCGCCGACGTGCTCGGTCTGGTCGCCGCCCATGGCGATGGCCGGGTAGTGGTAGTGCGAGGTGACCGGCCTGCCCTGGCGGTGCGCCCGGTCGATGACCTCCCGGTGCCAGGCGACCGGCAGCCGCACGTAGCACTTCATCAGGTCGTAGTCGAGGTCGGCCGCCCGCTCCAGCTCCAGCCGCAACTGGTCATGGGTGAACGTCGGCCGCATGAAGTTGTAGTAGATGCGCGGCCCGTCGACGGCCTCGCCGGTGCCCAGGTAACGCGGCGCGAGCCGGGCGCCCGACTGCACCGACTCCCGCTCCTCGACCATGTGGTACGCGGGGGAGCCCGGTGAACGGGTCGTGGTGATGCCGAGGGCCAGCCAGAGCGGGCCCTGCCGCGAGCCGTAGGCGTAGCCCTGCATCTCGCGGTGGTGATGGATGTCGATCAGGCCCGGCATGACGAACCTGTCGCTCGCGTCGACCAGGGTGCCGGGGCGGCCGTCCCGGTGCGGCTCGACGGCGGTGATGCGCTGGCCCCGGACGATGATGTCGACGTCACGGGCGACGGTGGCGGACACGCCGTCCCACATGCGGCCGGCGTGCACCACGACCTGCTCGGGGCCGGGGTCGTTGCGCCAGGTCAGGCGGTGCGGGACGGTGCGGGCGGACCCGCCGGCCACGCGTACGCTCCGCAGCCGCCCGCCGTTCAGGTAGAGGAGCGTGGCCGAGTCGCCCGCCCAGACGGGCGCGTCGGACACCTCGCGGGTGACCTGGCGGGCGCGGCCGGTGGGGCGGCCGGCGCCGTCCACGGGCAGCACCCAGATCAGCGACTCCATGGCGAAGGCGAGCATGCTGCCGTCCGGTGACCAGACGGGGCCGTCGTCGCCCCGGGTCTGCAGGGAGCGGTGCGGCGCGGGATCGACGTACGTGCCCGCGCCCGTGGCCCGGTCCACGAGCAGGATCTTGGACAGTCCCTCGCGGTAGCGCCGCGAGTACGGCACGACGGCGGCCAGCGCGATCGTCCTGCCGTCGGGCGACCAGGTCGGCCGGCCCGGCTCGAAGGTGGCGTTGAAGACCTTCTGGAGGTCGCCGGTGGCGACGTCCAGGACCCACAGGCCGCCGTCCTGGTCCAGGTAGGCGATCTCCCTGCCGTCGGGCGACCACCTGACGGACAGGGCGGCGGAGTCGGTCAGCCGGGTCAGTTGCCGGTCCTCGCCCGTGGCCAGGTCGCGGACCCAGATGTTCAGCGTCCCCGTGCGGTCGGTGACGAACGCCAGGCTCCGCCCGTCAGGGGAGAAATCCGGGTCGGCCTTCCACCAGCGGTCGCGGAAGAGCGGCCGGGGGGTGCCGCCGATCCGCATCAGGTAGATGTCGTTGAGCGCGCGGAACGCCACCGTGGACCCGTCCGGGGACACGGCCGGGCTGCCGATCCCGACGACGGGGAACGAGCCGGGCGCGTCGAACACGCGGGCCTTCTTCCGGTACTTCGGGGTCGTGGTGGTCAGCGCGGCGGTGAAGCCGACCGTGCCGGCGGAGGCGGAGCCGAGGCGGCGGGTCCTGATGGCGCCGGCCGAGGTGTAGAAGTAGCGCCCGTCCGGGACGAACCTGGCCGGGAACGGGAAGACCTCCTCACCCGTGACGAGGGGGCCGGCGGTGCTCGCCAGCTCGTTCAGGCCCGCGCGGAACAGGTGGTAGGCGAGGTCGGTCCCGTTCGGCAGCCAGGACGGCTGGTGGATGACCTGGCCCGCGGGGACGGTCACCGCGGTGCTGCGCGCGCCGGTGGCGACCTCGACGACGTCGATCCTGGTGTCGGCGACGACGAAGGCGATCCTGGCGCCGTCGGGTGACCAGGCGGGCTCGTACTCCTCGCTGGGCGTGTCCGTGAGGGCGCGCGAGGCTCCGGTGGCGACGTCGAGCAGGTGGATGCCGTAGCTGCCGCCGACGTCGGAGGAGTAGGCGACGGTGCGGCCGTCCGGGCTGTGGCGGGGCTCGCGGTGGTCGAACGGGCCCTTGGTCAGCTGCCTGATCCCGGAGCCGTCGGGCCGGATCGTCCACAGGTTGAAGACGCCGTCGCGGTACGACTGGAAGACGAGGGCGGAGCCGTCCGGGGACCAGTCGGGCTGGGCGATGTCGTACAGATCGCTGGTGAGACGCCGGGCGGTGCCGCCCGAGGCGGAGCAGATCCACAACACCCCGAGCAGGTCGATGGCCAGCCGGCGGCCGTCGGGCGAGGGCGCGACGGCGAAGTCGGTGCCGGTCGCGACGGAGGTCCTGCCTGCCGCGCCGGCCCTGGCAGGGGAGGCCGCGACGGGGCCGATCGCGGCGGTCAGGGCGGCACCGGCGCCGCCTGCCAGGACGGCCCGGCGGGTCGGGCGGGACAGCGAGCCGGTCGAGCCAGGAGCGTCAGGTGACATCGGGGCTTCCCTCCACCCACGCGATCGTCGGGAGATCGCGCTTGACACGGATCTTCGTCTACGCAGTGCATACGTTGGTCAGAAGGATCGGTCAAGGGCAGGCCCGCGCGAGCAGGCCGTTCGCCTCGCGCGGGCTAGAGCAGCCGCTCGCCCTGCGCGTGCGCCTCCTGCCGGACCGCGGTGAGGAAGGCGTGACGGAGCTGTTCCCGCGGCAGCTCGTCCCGCCGGCTGTGCTGGTAGGTGTGCCAGCAGGTCTGCATGCCGTTCAGGAGGTTGTCCAGCAGGTCCGGGGCGGGACGGGCCGGGTTGAGCGGGGTCAGCGGCACGTGGACGGTGTCAGGGGAGAGGTCCAGGTCGGGATGGTCGGTGTGGGTCTTGTCGAGGAGCTCCCTGGCGGCGGTGACCCGCTCGTGCAGGCCGGTGATACCGCGCAGGTGGCCCTCGCCGACGTTCAGGGCGGTGCGGATCAGGGGCATGACCACGTGCCGGGGCCGGCCGCCGGCGGTGATGAAGGAGGCGATCTCGGTGAGGCTCTCGACGGCCAGAGGCTTGCCGTGCTGCTCGGCCGAGGCGACGACCTGGATGGGGTGCAGGCCGGCCTGCCGGGCGGCGACGGTGACGGCGGCGTGGAACCAGTGGGCGGCGGCGACGGCGGCCGCTGCGGGGTCGATCTGGGTCAGCAGCGCCGGGCAGCCGAACGGGTCCGCCCGCAGGAGGGTGTCGGCCTGCGAGATCTGCAGGGGCGAGGCGTCCTCGCGGCTGAGCGCGACGGCCTGCTCGGCCCGGTCGGACAGGTCGCCCAGCTCGGCCTGCTCGACGGCGGCCAGCTCGGTGGCCACGTCGGCGGCGATCTGTGTGGTGAGCTGGGGGGTGTCGAGCGAGCGCAGGGTGCGCGCGACGGCCTGCGCGGCCCGCCCGACCTTGGTGCCGACCGGCTCGCCCGCGGCCTGCCCGGCGTCGATCAGCAGGGGGAGCACGGTGGCGAAGGCGTCGCGTTCCTGCTGCCTGCGCCGGCCGACGCTGTCGGGCCCGTGCTGGTCGGCCGCGCTGGCCGGATGCGTGTAGGACCGCCAGCAGAGCTGCGACAGGGCCGTCAGGTCGGCGGCGAGCCGGCGCAGCTGCTGCCGGTCGAGCTCCGTACGGGGGAGCTCGGTCACCACGGCGGCGGCGTCGCCGATGCCGGTGCTCCATGAGGCGACGAGCGCGTTGCAGGCGTCGTCGATGGCATACCGAGTCACGAGGACCTCTTCACGCAGGGGGGCAGGCGGTGAGTGCCATGCTCAGGATGCTCGATCCACCGCTGGCGTGAAGCCTTTTTGACGTTGTTACGGGTCCCTGATCAGCGCATTTGCCGGCAGATGCGGGAGTAAGTCCGTTCAGGCGGCGCCGCTGCGCGCCGCGACGACGGCCAGCGTCGTGTAGGGCACGGTGAAGCGGCCGCCGATCGCGTCGATGGCCGCTCCGACCCCGTCGAGCACCTCGGCCAGCTTGTCCGCGGGGAGCCGGGTCAGCGCGCCGGTCGTGGGCAGCAGATCCAGCCACTCCTCACGCGTGTAGGGCTGCTCCCACGCGAAGTGCCACCGCTCCGGCTCGCCGAACCCGCCGGCCTCCCGGATCCCGTCGGCGAACTTGGCGAACATCGCCTCGTAGACGGCCAGGGCGTGCCCCGGCGCCTGGTCGCTGAACGGAGAGTCGGGCACCACCCGGCGGTAGACCGCGGCGTAGGCCTCCGCGATGGCCGGCGGAGCGTTGAACACGTGCGCGAACAGCGCCAGGCGCCCGCCGGGCCGCAGCACCCGCGCCGCCTTGCCGGCCCCCGCCACCGGGTCCACCCAGTGCCAGGACTGTCCGGCGACGACCGCGTCGAACGAGCGGCCCGCCGGATCCCACGCCTCGAACGTGGCCACCTCGACCGCGATCCCGCCGCGCCGGGCCACCTCCGCCATGCGCGCGTCGGGGTCGACGCCCAGCACCGTGCAGCCGGCCGCCTGGAACTGCCGGGCCTCGATGCCGGTGCCGCAGCCGACGTCGAGCACGTCGGGCCCGGGGGCGGCGGCGACGATCCGCTCCACCAGGGCGTCGGGGTAGGAGGGCCGGGCCCGGTCGTAGCGCTCGGCGTCCGTGCCGAACGACTCCGCGATCTGCCTAGCCTGGTGCGCCTGAAGGTGCTCATGCGATGAAGTGGGCATGCGCCCACCATAGTGACCAAGCGCCCACTAGACAAGCAGGTCTTGCCGCCTTACACCTGTAAGGGATACCGTCCTTACATGTGTAAGTCTGGCTTTGGAACGCGTGAGGATTCACCATGAAGACGGACAGGCTCGCGGGCGCATTGCTCATCGCCGGCATGCTCGCCGGTGTGCTGAGTGTCGTCCCCGCTCTTGAGGAGCCGGATTATCTCGCTCTCATTCCCGCACACGAGAGCCAGTTCATCCTCGGCGCCATAGCCCAGTTCGTCATGATTCCCGCCTATGTCGGATTCGCGCTCTGCCTGTATCCGGCATTGCGGGCGGAAAGCGCAGCGCTCGCTCCGGGCTTCCTTGGATTCAGGCTGATCGCGGCGACATTCCATTTGGCGGGCGTGATTATCCTGCCCCTGTTCCTCGTGCTGGGCCAGGAACACGCCTCGGCCGCCCCCGGCGTCGAGACGCTGGGCGAGCTGCTGCGCACGGCCCGCGACCTGGTCAACCACGTCGCGCTGATCCTCGCCCTCGGCCTCGGAGACCTCCTGCTGTTCCGCATCCTGCACCGGTCGCGGCTCGTCCCGCGCTGGCTGTCCGCATGGGGACTCCTCGGCACGGGAGCGGCGATGACGGCGAGCTTCCTGGTGCTCTCCCAGGTGACCGGCGTGGTCACGCCGCTCTACCTGACCATGAACGCGCCGCTGGCCCTGCAGACCCTCGTCCTGGCCGTCTGGCTGATGACCAGAGGTCTGACCCCGGCGGCTCGCCCTGACTACGCTGATCGTCATGGGAGACGATGAGGCGACCCTGCGGGAGGACGTGCACCTGGTCGCGGACGCCCTCTCCCGCTGGAGATCAGCACCGTGGAGCGGGAGCGACTCCGACGGGATGGAGCATGGTGGCCGATCGGCTCGCTGCCCGCTCCCGTTAGTCAGGAGGTCGCGCCGACCCAGCGGTGATAGGCGTCCACGTCGACGTTGCTGCCGCACACGATGGTGACCACGTGCCGGCCGGCGAAGCGGTCACGATTCTCCTGGATGGCCGCGACCCCGAGCGCGGCCGACGGCTCCACCACGAGCCCGCCGTGGTGAAGCAGCATCCGCATGCCGGCGACGATCGACGCCTCCCGCACCAGGACGGCGTCGTCAGCGACCAGCAGGAGATCGTCCAGGACGGCCGGGATCGGGCACCGGCCGGCGACCCCGTCGGCGATGGTGTCGGTCGATTCGGTCGTGATGACCCGCCGCTCCCGCCAGGAGTACGTCATCGCGGGCGCGCCCACCGGCTGGACGCAGATCACCTCGACGCCGGGCGCCAGGGCCTTGATCACGTGACCCACGCCGGTGGCCATCGCCCCGCCGCCGAGTGCGATCAGAACGGCGTCGAACGGCGGCGTGCTCTCCACCAGCTCCAGGCCGATGGTCGCCGCGCCCTCGCAGGTCTCGAGGTCCAGGCTGTCCTCCACGAGCCGGATGCCGTCGTGCCGCGCGAGGTCCGCCGCCCGCTCGCGAGCCCGGTCGAAGTCGCCGTCCACCAGCTCCAGCCGGGCGCCCAGGGCGCGGATGCGATCGAGTTTGGCCACAGGCGCGGAGCGGGACGCCACGACGGTGACGTCGAGCCCCCGGCTGCGGCCGGACCAGGCGAGGGCCTGGCCGAGGTTGCCCGCGCTGGCGCACACCACGGCTCGCCGGCCGTGCTCGGCGAGCAGGCTCGCGACCACCTCGGTGCCGCGGCCCTTGAAGCTGCGCACCGGGTTCGCCGTTTCCAGCTTGATGCTCACCGAGCACCCGAGGGCGGGCTCCAGCGCCTCGCACCGGTACAGCGGGGTGTCGAGGAAGACGGGGTCGATCAGCCGGCGGGCGGCCCGGATCCGGGCGGTGTCGAGGCGGGTCCCCTGCATGACACAGCAGCGTAGCGCCGCGCCGTACGGGAAGATCAACGGGAGAGCCGGAGGCCGGGATCCCGACGTCGTTCGAGGGGTGCCGGCGCGTCAGTAGCGGGTGGCGCGTACTTCCGTCACGGTGAAGTCGTCGACGGCGCCGCGGCTCTGCAGGAGGAAGCCGACCAGGCCCGCCACCGCCTCCACGCCCTCAGCCGCGCGCGCCTGCCCGGTGAGGAGGAAGACCAGGGGGGTCGAGGGCTGGTCGAGGGCGAAGTGGCGGCCATGGCGGTGCACGTCGTGCAGGACCTTGATGGGGATGGGCCGGGGCGAGGTGAACCACACCACGGCGGCCCACAGCGGCAGGGCCGGGTCGGGCGCGGTCGCGGCGCGGTAGCACGGCACGCAGCCCTGGCCGACGTGCCGCCCGTGGGGGCACGTCCATCGGGCTGTCTCAGGGTGGGACTGGTCGCCCATGCCGAAGATCGCGGTTTCGACCACGCGACGGTGCGTGCCGCGCACGCTGGGCTCGCTGATGATGATGAATCCTCCCGAACTGTCGCAGGACCGGCCGGCGACGAGAGCACCGGGGAGGCGCGGCGCCCGTCACAGCTTCACGAGTTTGGCGTACGGTGAGGCGATTCGATACGTGGCCGCGCCGAAATCGATGAGAACAGCGTCATCCTGATCGACCGCGAGAACTCGGCCGAGGCCGTATTTGTCATGGCTCACCCGGTCTCCGGCCGCGAACTGCTCGACAGGCGGGGGAGGTATTTCCGGGGTGTCGAAGGGGCTGCCCGGCAGGCGCCGCCGACCGGCCGGAGAAGTACGTCTCATTGGGCAAGTATGCGCCCCGGCGGCGAATAAATCGACCCCGATGGGAAATGTGCCCGTCCCGTTCGGGTCCGGCGGGGGCGGCCGGGCCGTGCGCGCCGGGCTCCGCGCGACGGTGACGGGGCCGGTCGGGGCCCTGTGGCGGCGGGGAGACGGCGGGGTGGGGACCCGAAGGCCGGGCCCGCGCCTGAGCGCGGACCCGGCCTCGTGATGTGCCAGGTCAGGCGGTGACGATGTTCTCCGCCTGCGGGCCCTTCTGGCCCTGGACGACGTCGAAGGACACCTTCTGCCCCTCGGTCAGCTCACGGTAGCCACCGTTGGCGACGATGTTGGAGTAGTGGGCGAAGACGTCGGCGCCGCCGCCGTCCTGCGCGATGAAGCCGAAGCCCTTTTCCGAGTTGAACCACTTGACGGTGCCGGTGGCCATGTCGATCTCCTTCAGACAGTGCCGGGAAAAACTGGAGAATTCACACCTCGTGAATCTCGTGCCGCCGCGATGAGCCCATCCGGAAAAGCCGGAAAACAGAAACGCGCCCGTCGATCAATCTACAGGCGCGCATAAAGTCTTTATGGGTACCATAACTGCAACGCTCATCAGGCTAGCACACTTTCCGGTGATCCTCGCTCAAGAAAATCTGTGTCGTCGCAGTCCACTCGGCACGGACCGGGGGAGGGTCAGGGCTGCAGGAGCACCTTGATGGCGCGGCGTTCGTCCATCGCCCGGTACCCCTCGGCCGCCTCGTCCAGGGGCAGGGCCAGGTCGAAGACCTTGCCCGGGTCGATGGTGCGGCTCCAGATCAGGTCGATCAGCTCGGGCAGGTACTGACGCACCGGCGCGGGGCCGCCGTGCAGGTGCACCACGGAGTCGAACAGCAGGTCACCGGGCAGCGCCACGTCATGGGCGACCCCGACGAAGCCGACGTGCCCGCCGGGGCGGGTGGCGCGGATGGCCTGCAACATCGACTCCTGGGTGCCGACCGCCTCCAGGACGCTGTGCGCGCCCAGCCCGCCGGTCATCTCCCTGATCACCGCGACGCCGTCGTCGCCGCGCTCGGTGACGATGTCGGTGGCGCCGAACCGGCGGGCCAGCTCCTGCCGCGGCGCGTGCCGGCTCATCGCGATGATCCGCTCGGCGCCGAGCTGCCTGGCGGCCAGCACCCCGCACAGCCCGACCGCGCCGTCCCCGACGACGGCCACCGTCCTGCCCGGCCCCGCCTGCGCCGCGGCGGCCGCGAACCAGCCGGTGCCCAGCACGTCGGAGGCGGCCAGCAGGCTGGGCACCAGGTCCGCCTCCGGCATGCCGGGGGTCGCCACCAGCGTGCCGTCCGCCAGCGGCACCCGCGCGAGCTGCGCCTGGGTGCCGATCGTGCCCATCAGCACCCGCCGCACGCATGCGCACTGGTAGCCCGACCGGCAGATCTCGCAGGTGTTGTCGGAGGCCCAGAACGAGCCCACCACGAACTGGCCCGGCCGGATCGTGGTGACCTCGCCGCCGACCTCCTCCACCACGCCGACGTACTCGTGCCCCAGCGGCGCGGGCCCCTCGGCCGCGTCCACCCCGCGGTAGGGCCACAGGTCCGATCCGCAGATGCACGTCGCGGTCAGGCGGATGATCGCGTCCGTCGGCTCGACGATCACCGGGTCCGGGCGGTCCTCGACGCGGACGTCGCCTGGGGCGTACAGAACTGCACCGCGCATGGTGGATCTCCTTCGGACGTCTCCGTCTGCTTCCGCGGCGGTCGCTCCCGCCCCTCAGACGCCCTGTTACCGCCAGCGCCCCGGATGGTCCGCGCCCGGCGAGAAAATGGCCGTGTCCGTAAGGTTGCTTTGCCCGTCCGGTCAGTTGTTCGCGATGAAGTCGGCGACCAGCCGGTTGAACTCGTCGGCGTGCTCGATCATCGCCCAGTGCCCGCAGCGGTTGAGCACCACCAGCCGGCTGTCCGGGATGTTGGCCAGCAGGTACAGCGAGGTCTCGAAGGAGACGACGCGGTCGTCGCGGCCGTGGATGAGCAGGGTGGGCGCCTGGATCGCCGGCAGCAGCTCCGGCCTGACCCACTTCGGCAGCGGGGCGCCCTTCGGCAGGCCGTCCACGTAGTTGCGCAGGTGGTCGGGACGGGCGAGCGCGGCGTCCGATCGTGCCTGGCACAGCTCGGGCGTGGCGAACCGCGCCTTGTCGTAGACCATGATCTCGACGAGCCGGCGCATGTTCTCCGGGCTCGCGTCGCGGTAGGCCTCGATCAGCACCTTCAGGCCCTCGGACGGGCCGTCGCCGGCGCCGAAGAGCGTGGGCGTCCGGCCGACCGGCGGCCCCATGGTGACCAGGTGCGAGATCCGGCCGGGGTGCTCGGTGGCCAGCCGCAGGGAGGTCTGCCCGCCCATCGAGTTGCCGACGAACGCGGCCCGCTCGATGCCGAGGGCGTCCAGGAACTGGATCGCCGCCTCCACGTGGTCGAGCCGGTCGACGGTCGCCGCGTCGGACTCGCCCCAGCCCGGCATGTCGACGGCGTGGACGTGGAAGCGCTCGGCCAGCGCCTCGATGTTGCCGGCGAAGTTGCTCCACCCTGTCGCGCCCGGGCCGCTGCCGTGCAGCAGCACGACCGGGTGGCCCGAGCCCGCCTCGTAGTAGCGGAGCTTCCAGTCCTCGGTCTGGACGGTGCGCGCGAGGTCCTTGGGGTCGAGTGCCATCACTTGGCCTCCTCGTTCGGTACGGGCGCGGCGACCAGCAGCCCGGCGACGACGCCCGGGGAGCGGTGGCCCCAGCTGTGCAGCTTGTCGAGCGTCTTCACCTCCCACGTCTCGTCGTCGATGATCAGCCCGCCCCAGCCGTACTCGATGCTGAAACCCGAGGGGGTGAAGACGTAGAAGCTGAACATGTGGTCGTTCGGATGCATCCCGAGCGTCATCTCGAACGGCTGCCTGGCGTCCATGCACCGGTCGTAGGCCAGGCCGACGTCGCGGATGTCGGTCACCTCGACCATGAAGTGATGGGTCTTCTTCGGCGACGGCAGGTCGCCGAAGGCCACGGTGTGGTGACGGCCGTTGCAGTGCAGGAAGATCAGGTCGGCGACCACGCCCGGGGCCAGCTCCTCGACGATGATGTCGCTGATCTTGAAGCCGAGCAGGTCGAGGTAGAAGTGCAGGTACGCCTCCCGCGACACGCCGTGCGCCAGGAGCACCTGGTGGCCCGCGCCGCCGGCGCCCGTCACGAACCCCCCGAGCAGCTTCGCGGACTCGAACGGCGTGGCGGCGTCGGCGAGGCCGGTGACCAGCTCGACCCGGTTGCCCATGGGGTCGGCGGTGACGAAGACGCGCTCGACCTTGCGGGCGGCGGCCAGGGCGGCGTCGCCCTCCGTGACCTCGACCCCGGCAGCGCGGACCTGCCCGACCAGCGCGTCGAGCGCGGCGGCGTCCGAGACCTCGTAGCCGGTGGCCACCAGGTCGTCGGCGGGCCCCTCGGTGACGATCCAGCGGTGGGCCTTCTCGTCGGTGCGCAGGGTGAAGCCGCCGTCGATCTTCTCCGCGACCTGCATGCCCAGCAGCTCGACGGCGAAGTGCTCCCAGTCCGCGAGGTCGCCGACCTCGTAGACGACGTATCCGAGCTCCTTGACTCCGAACATTCCTCTTCTCTCCTTCTCAGATGATCGAGCTCAGGCGGGGACGGCGAGACCGCTGACGTCCGCCGCGGCGACGAACCTGTCGGGGCGGAGCGCCACGGCGCGGGCGCCGTACCTGCGCAGCCACGGCAGGAGGACCTCGTCGAGGTCGACCAGCTCGTCCGGTCCCCGCGTGTACGCGCTCTTCGGCCGCACCGCGACGTAACGGGTGCCGAGCGCGTCCCAGCCGGCCCTCTCCTGCGCCGTCAGCAGGGTCGCCGGGTCGACGTCGTCGCCCAGCAGCACGAAGCCGTCGCCGAGGAGGTCGTCCAGGCGCGTCATCCGGCCGACGGCGTCGCCGGCGATCGGCTGCGGGACCATCCGGCCGACGATGCTGGCGTCGCCCAGCGGCCCCCTGATCCATCCGCCCTGGAGCACCGGCGGAGCGGTGAGCGGCGGCTCGAACGGGGTGACCGTGTCCTGGGGGACCGCGTTCATCGCGGCCTGCTCCTCCCGCGACAGCTCCTGCTTGATGACCCGCCCGAGCTGGACCGCGAGCCCGGTGTAGAAGGCGGCGTCCGGGCGGCGTTCCGCCTCGTAGGTGTCCAGCCAGCTCTCCGGCAGCTCGCCTTTGATCACGCGGGCGAGCTTCCAGCCCAGGTTGTGGGCGTCGCGCATCCCGGTCTGCATCCCGGCGCCGGCCCACGGCGGCATCAGGTGGGCCGCGTCCCCGGCCAGGAACACCCGGCCGCTGCGCCAGGTGTCGGCCATCCGGACGTGGTGCCTGTAGAAGGCGTGCTGGTGGATCTCGACGTCGTCCTCGGTGACGCCGAGCGCCTTCAGCAGCGGCCACACCTCGGCGCTGGTCGGGTAGTCCGCGGGGGACTCGTCGGGCCTGAGCGGGATCTCCCAGCGGTGGTTGCCGGCCGAGAGCGCGATGTCGACGACCGGCCGCTCCTTGTCGGACCAGAAGGTCAAGAAGTCCCGGTCGGGCCACCACCGCTTGACGCGGCAGTCGATGACCACCCACGTGACGTCGTTGGTGTCGCCCAGCAGGCGGCAGCCCACCTTGCCCCGCGTCGTGCTGCCGCCGCCGTCCGCGGCGATGGCGTACCGGGCGCGGGTGGTGCGGATCTCGCCCGTCGCGGTGTCCGTCGAGGTGACGGTGACGCCGTCGGCGTCCTGGCCGATCCCCGTGACCTCGGCGCCGTAGTGGACGGTGACGCGGTCGCCGCGCTCCTGGGCGGCCGCGCGCAGCTCGGTCTCCATCGTCGGCTGGTAGATGTTGTAGAAGCGCGGCCTGCGGCCCAGCGTCGAGGGCGGGTGCTCGATCCGCATGATCTCCGTGCCGCCGTAGGTCACCCACCGCAGGGCCCGCTGCGGATCGATCTTCTTCTCGATCCGCTCGTCGATGCCGAGGTCCTGGAAGATCCGCATCGTCCAGTCGTTGACGGTCACGGCCCGGGCCCGGGGATAGAGGTCCTTGTCCCGCTCGAGGGCGACGGCGGAGACGCCGTACCTGGCGAGGGTGAGTGCGGCGATCACGCCGGTCGGGCCGTATCCGACGATCGCGACGTCCGCATCGTAACTCTCGGTCATGCGCTGACTCCTTCTCGGCCGCCCGTGCTCGTTGCGGCACTTTTGGACCAAACGTTCGGTCCAATAGTGAGGAGGGTAACAATGACCTGCGGCGACATGTCAAGAGCCGTTCGGAAGATCTCCCACGGCGCCGGGCCGAGCCGCCGTCCGCGGCTCCCTAGACTTCGACACGTGGACACGCAGGAGGCGCACACCGGGAACCGCCGCGGCCGCCGGTCGAGGCAGGAGATCCTCGACGCGGCGGCGCGGGTGATGTCCGTGCGCGGTTACGCCGGCACGTCGATCTCGACGCTGGTGAAGGAGACGGGCCTGCCGAAGAGCGCCTTCTACCACCACTTCGAGTCCAAGGCGGGGCTGCTCTCCGCCGTCATGGCCCAGGGGGCGCAGGGGTTCTTCGAGGCCATGCGCCAGGCCCACCGCGACCCACCGGAGGGCGGCACGCCGCGGGAGCGCCTCGGGTGGTACCTGCAGAAGACGGGCGAGGTCTTCGTGCACCGGGAGGAGTTCCTCCGGCTGTTGCTGGTGCTCGTGATGAGCCGCGAGGCCGCCGAGGCGCGGGAGGCGATGGACACCGTGATCGCGGTCCGCGACGAGGGCCGCGACTACATGCGGCACATGATCCGCTCGTCGTTCGCCGGCGAGGGCGAGGACACCGCGGACGCGGTCGCCGGCGCCCTCGCCCACTTCGGCATGGCCGGGTTCGACGGCGCGTTCGTCTCGCTGCAGTCCGAGGACGGCAAGCCGGTCTCGGAGTTCATGGAGCAGCTCGCCGACGCCATGGTGGCGATCGGCGAGGCGGTGATCGCGCGCCGCTGAGGCGCCCCTGTCAGGCGGTCCGCGGCTCGCGCGCGGCGGCGATCGTGAGCGCGATGTCGACGATCATGTCCTCCTGGCCGCCCACCAGCCGGCGGCGCCCGCACTCCATGAGGATGTCGCGGACGTCGAGGCCGTACCGCGCGGCGGCGGCCTCCGCGTGGCGCAGGAACGACGAGTAGACGCCGGCGTACCCCAGGGTGAGGGTCTCCCGGTCGACCCGCACCGGGCGGTCCTGCAGCGGGCGGACGAGGTCGTCCGCGGCGTCCTGGAGCCGGAACAGGTCGCACCGGTGCTCGAAGTCCGAGAGATCCGCCACCGCGATGAACGCCTCCAGCGGGCAGTTGCCGGCACCCGCGCCGTGACCGGCCAGCGACGCGTCGACCCGGCGGACGCCGTTCTCGACCGCGACGACGGAGTTGGCGACCGACAGCGAGAGGTTCTCGTGAGCGTGGATGCCGATCTCGGTCCCCGGGTCCAGGACGTCGCGGTACGCGCGGACCCGCGCGGCCACGTCGTTCATCGTGAGCCGGCCGCCGGAATCGGTCACGTAGACGCAGTGCGCGCCGTAGGACTCCATCAGCTTCGCCTGCCGGGCCAGCTCCCGCGGCGGGGCCATGTGGGAGAGCATCAGGAATCCGGCCACGTCCATGCCGATCTCGCGTGCCGCGGCGATGTGCTGAGCGGAGATGTCGGCCTCGGTGCAGTGCGTGGCGACGCGGACGGAGCGGACGCCCAGGTCGTAGGCGCGCTTCAGCTCGTGCACGGTGCCGACGCCCGGCAGCAGGAGCGTGGTGAGGCGGGCGTTGACCAGCACCGACGCCGCGGCTTCTAGCCACTCCCAGTCCGTGTGCGACCCGGGGCCGTAGTTGAGCGACCCTCCGGCGAGGCCGTCGCCGTGCGCGACCTCGATGGCGTCCACGCCGGCCCGGTCGAGCGCGGTGACGATGCGCTTGACGTCCTCCAGACCGACCCGATGGCGTACGGCGTGCATGCCGTCGCGCAACGTGACGTCCTGGACAAAGATCGGGGTACCCATCAGAGGCCCGCCTTCCGTGCCGCGATGCGTTCCGCGACCCGCAGGCCGGCGGAGGTCATGATGTCGAGGTTGCCGGCGTAGGCCGGGAGATAGTGCGCGGCGCCCTCGACCTCGAGGAACACCGACACCTGGTGGGTGGGCCGGGCGGCGCCGCCGGCGAGGAGCGTGCCGACCGGCTGGTCCGGGGGGACCTCGGTGATCTGCACCTCCTGCTTGAGCCGGTAGCCGGGGACGTAGGCGGCGACGTCCGCGACCATCTTCTCGACCGAGCGGCGGATCTCCTCGCGTACGGCCGGGTCCGGCGCCGCGACGAGGCAGAAGATCGTGTCCCGCATGATCAGCGATGGCTCGGCGGGGTTGAGCACGATGATGGCCTTGCCGCGGCGTGCCCCGCCGACCTGCTCGATGGCGCCCGAGGTGGTCTCGGTGAACTCGTCGATGTTGGCGCGCGTGCCCGGGCCGGCCGACTTCGACGCGATCGAGGCGACGATCTCGGCGTACTCGACGGGGGCCACCCGGCTGACGGCGGCGACGATCGGGATCGTGGCCTGGCCTCCGCAGGTGACCATGTTGACGTCGGGCGCGTCGAGATGCTCCTCCAGGTTGACGGCGGGGACGACGTACGGTCCGACCGCCGCCGGGGTCAGGTCGATCAGCCGTTTCCCGAGCGGGACGAGCCTGGCGGCGTTGACCTCGTGCGCCTTGGCCGAGGTCGCGTCGAAGACGATCTCGATCTCGCCGAAGTCCGGCAGCCCGATGAGCCCGTCGAGGCCCTCGTACGTGGTCCGCACGCCGAGCCGGGCGGCGCGCGCCAGGCCGTCCGACCGGGGGTCGATGCCGACCATGGCCCCCATCTCGAGGTGCCCCGCCCCCCGCAACACCTTGATCATCAGATCGGTGCCGATGTTGCCCGATCCGATGATCGCGACCTTCGTCCTGCTCATGATGCTGCTCCTTCGGTGAAACGGGCCGTCACCGTGCCGAGGCCGGACAGGGTGGCGGTGACGGTGTCGCCGGCGGAGACCGGCCGCATCGGGCCGAGCGCGCCGGAGAGCACGACCTGCCCCGCGCGCAGCGGCTCGCCGAGCTCGTACGCGGTGCGGGCCAGCCACACGAGCGCCTCGATCGGGTCGCCCAGGCAGGCCGCGCCGGTCCCGGTGGAGACCTCCTCGCCGTTGACGCTCATCGACATCACCACGTCCTTCGGCTCGAACGCGTCGAGGGCGTGGCGCCGCCTGCCGAGCACGTACGCGCCCGAGGACGCGTTGTCGGCGACCGTGTCGCCGAAGGTGATGTCCCACCCGGCGATCCGGCTGCCGCAGATCTCGAGGGCGGCGACGCCGTACTCGATCGCGTCCCGGACCTGCGGGGCGTCGAGCGGCCCGCCGGCCAGGTCGGAACGGAGCACGAAAGCGATCTCCGCCTCGGCCCGTGGCTGGAGCACCCGCCCGGCGGGGATC
Source organism: Nonomuraea thailandensis (assembly GCF_024172165.1). Taxonomy (GTDB): domain Bacteria; phylum Actinomycetota; class Actinomycetes; order Streptosporangiales; family Streptosporangiaceae; genus Nonomuraea; species Nonomuraea thailandensis. The sequence continues at coordinate 10,725,644 of NZ_JAMZEB010000002.1, forward strand.
GTGTCGCCGTCGGCGTAGGCCATGTCGTCGAAGAGGACGCCGAGGTCGGGCTGGTCGACGCCGAGCTGCCGTTGCACCGCCTCCGAGGTCAGCCCGATCTTGCGGCCGACGATCCGGGCGCCGGCGGCGAGACGGCCCTCGGTCAGCGCGGCCTGGACGGCGTACGCGGCGGCCAGGTCGTCCGGGCCGATCAGGTCGCGCACGGGGGCGCAGGGCACGCCCGACGCGGCCGCCCCGGTGAGCCGCTCGACCGCGGCGACGATCTCGGGCCGGCCGGCGGCGGCGAGTCCGGTGGTTTCTTTCACACCCCCACAGTGCAGGCACGATGCGGTGCCGACCAGCACATCGTCTCGCTCAGCGATACGCTGGAGGTGTGCCGGAGACAGCGGACCTCGACACCGTCCTGGGCAAGGCGGTGACGATCCTGCGTGCCTTCAGGCCGGAGGACCGGGTCGTCAGCCTCGCGGAGCTGGTGCGGCGTACCGGCCTGCACAAGGCCACCGTGCACCGGCTCTCACGCGACCTGGTCGCCAACCGCCTGCTCGACCGCGCCGACGGCGGCTACCGGCTCAGCGGCGGCCTGTTCGAGCTCGGCATGCTCGCCTCGCTCGAACGCAGCCTGCTCGAAGTGGCGATGCCGTTCCTCCAGGACCTCTACGAACGCACCCACGAGACCGTCCATCTCGGGGTGCGAGACGGCCACGACGTCGTCTACATCGCCAAGATCGGCGGCCACCGCCAGGCCAGAGCGCCCTCGCGCCCCGGCGGCCGCATGCCGCTGCACTGCACCGCGATCGGCAAGGCGCTGCTCGCGTACGCCGACGCCGACCTGCAGCGCGAAGTGCTGACCGGCCCGCTCGAACGCCGCACCCCGCACACCGTGGTCGCGCCCGGCATCCTGGGCAGCCAGTTGCAGCGCGTCGCGGAGACCGGCGTCGCGTTCGAGGCGGAGGAGTCGGCCGTCGGGCTCCTGTGCGTCGCCGCGCCGGTACTGGGCCGCGACGACGAGCCGCTCGCCGCGATCAGCGTGGCGGGTCCCACCGGGAGGTTCCGGCCCGAGGGGCAGGCGGTCGCGGTACGCGCGGCGGCGGCCGCGCTCGGCAGCACCCTGAGCCGACGCGACCTCCTCCGGTGACCTACACGTAAGGGTGGAGACGCACCGTCGAGCCGACCAGCGGCGTGCGGCTGTAGGCCGCGCGTGACAGGTGAACGCCGGCGGCCCGCTCCGCGAGCGCCAGGGCCGCCGAGGTGTGTCCGGGCTCGTCGCCGTCGCCGTGGAGCCCGAGGTCGGCGACGTCGCTCTGGAAGCGATCGGGATCCGTGCCCTCTCGGAACCGATAGCTGTACAGGCTGAAGGTGGTGATCAGGTCGCCGTTCTCATGGAAGGAGAAGTCGGCTCCCTTGATCGTCACACGCACGGTCGCGGCGGCCGACCCCTCGGACAGAAGGCCGGCTTGATCGCGCAGGACGCCACCCCATCCGTACTCGACCAGGGCCGTTCCGCCCTTGGCGCGATAGGCCGCGACGCCGAAACCCTCTCCTTCCATAGGGCTGCCCGGAACTACGTCGATCCGGCGCAGAGCGTCTCCCGGAAGCACGTCCCGCACGAAGGCGGCGCAGAGCCAGGCATCGCCCACGCCGTCCGTGAACTCCTGGTACAGCCACTCATAAGTGGCTGCCATCGCCTTGACCATGGCCGTGAATCTCCCGAAGCTCGACGATCGAGACGATCTTCTCAGAGGCGCACGGATATCAGGCCAGGTAACTGCCGAAGTGGTGCTCCACGAGGCCCCGGAACGACCGGTAGCGGATCAGCCATGGCAGGGGCCTTGGCTGCCGGCAGGGCGCTGCTCCCGCTGGTCCCCGCCATGGCGACGGCGATCCGCTGTTATCCCGTGCAGCGCAGGCGGACGAAGGCGCTCCACTTGTACCATGGGTCGCCGGTGATCGGGGTCACCACCGGCGGGACGATGTGATCGCAGGTGACATCGAGAGTGCCGGAGGTGACCGTGGCCGAGATGGTGGCTTCCTGGACGGCGCCCGCGATCGCCAGCTCGGCTGTCCGGTCGCGGAACGATTCCCAGAACTCGGCGGTGCCGGCGGACGCGGGCGGCCCGCTGAACGCCACGAGGGCCGCGGTGGCCGGCCCGACAGAGGCCGGAACGAGCCGGCGCATGAGGATTCGCACTGCTCTTGCTCCCTTCCGTGAAGAGCGTGGAGGGCGGCCGTTCCAGCCGCGCCCTTGACTCATGAGGGGCTGAGGCAACTTTCAACTATTGCCGCCACGATTGTCGGCGCCGGCAGCGATGGGCACTAGATGAAGGTGACTGCTCTACTCGCCCGGTCACGCAGGGTCACCAGGAACGTGCGATCACCCGCCTGCAGCGACCCGGCGCGGCGGCTGGGCTCACCGCTACACCGGGGCACGCCCGCCGCTGCGGGACGGCGTCTCTGAGGCAGCCGCTCCATCGCGGTCGCCGGGCGGCGGCTGCGGCGATGGGTGCAGGGCGTGCGGTGGCAGGTGCCGTTCGAGCCTGATGCCGCACACGATCGCCACGCCGTTGGCCACGGCGAGCGCCAGGAAGGGGACGGCATGGCCCCGGTCGAACAGGGTGGTGAAGAAGATCGGCGCGATGATCTCGGCGGCGATGAAGGAGTACTGGAACATCGCGAGGTACCGGCCGCGGGCCCGGTCCGGAGAGATGGCGGCGGCGAGCGCCATCGAGGCCGGGGCGTGCATGATCTCGGCGATGGTGAACAGGAGCGTCGCGATGACGAGCACCGCCGCCGCCCACGCGCCGCGACCCTGGGCGATGGCCGCCAGGGACAGGCCCCACCCCGACCACAGTGCCGCGGCGACGCACAGGACTCGGGTGCGGCGCAGGCCGGACAGCCTGCGGGTCAGCACGCTGCCCGACGCCGTGATGAGCACCGCGTTGCCGACCAGGACCACCGAGGTCAGCCAGGCGGGGCCGCTCAGGGCCGTTCTGATGAAGGTCGGCAGCGCCAGCCCGAGCATGAGGGTGGACAGCGCGTAGATGACGTTGAGCGCGGTCAGTCCCATGAACGCCCGGTCACGGGCCATGGCGCGGTAGCCGGCGACGGGAGGCGCGTCCGGGTCCGGGCGGTGCGGCAGGCGCAGCAGGGCCGCGAGTGCGAGCGCCGCGAGCAGGAAACAAGCGAAGGAGGCGTACGCGATCGCGTGGTAGGCGGCCGGGCGGCCGTCGGTGATGACGAGGCCGGTGATGAACCCGCCCGCACCGATCCCCACCGTGCGGGCGATGTTGGCCCGTGCGTACCACAGGTCCTTGCCGGCGGAGCGGTGGTGATCGGCATGGTCGGCGATGAGCGTGAAGATCGACGACCAGTAGAGCCTGACCCCGACGGCTCCCACCGAGGAGGCGAGGAAGATCCCGACGGGCTCGTGCACCCGGACGTAGGCGAGGAAGGACAGAGCTTGGAGGAGTTGGGCGACGATCACCAGCGGACGCGCGCCGAACCGGTCGGCCAGCAGACCGGCCCACAGCGGGATCGGGACGGTGATCAGGTTGGCCGCGCCGAGGAGCGTGCCCAGCAGCGGCAGAGGGACGCTGGACAGGGCGGTGAAGTACACGATCGACAGCGGCATGAACAGCCCGCTGCCGATGGACGCGAGCACGACGGACGCGATGAGGGCGGCCGAGCCGCGGCGCGGCAGGACGGCCGGCGTTGCGGATGACATGGGTGACCTCGGATTCAGCGCAGGAGGATCCCGGGTCGGCGAGCTTGGGCTCGAGGACGTCCTGGCCGCGGCGTGCACGGCGGGTGAGAACGCTCAAGGAGGCGACCATCGGGGCGGAGCCGAAGGGAACCCGCGTGACAAGCGGCACGAGCACGAAGAACTCGCCTCTGCGGCGACGCGTGATCGGCTGTCACGACAGGCTCGGTCACTCAGCTAGACATCCATGAGCTGCATGCGGCGATCATAACCAGACCTGCGCCGTGGCGGCAGCCCCCTTCGAGGGCATGAGGGCAGGCGCCGGCCGGTGGGCGTCGTCGCCCCTGCCGCCGGCCGCCCGCCCTGGAAGCGTCAGCACTCGACGTCGAACTCGAGCTCGTCGTAGCGGCGCTCCGCGATCTGCTCCCGGGTCCCCGAGACGAGGGTGATGCAACCGTCCCCGAAGGCCGGGCTCTCCGGCATGGAGAGGAACAGAACCTTCCCGCGGTCTTCCACCGGGTTGTGCCAGGCGCGGGAGCAGCCGCCGAGCTGGATGTCATATCTCCACCGGATGCCGGGAATCTCCCCTATTTCCTCGATCAACTTGGTCACGAGGCGGGCCCGCTCGGCGTCGTCCCCGGCGTAGTCGGCCGCTTCCGCGATCTCGGGCCAACGGAGATCAGGCTTGGTGGTGCCCGGGACCGCGTAGAGCGGGAACGGCTCGTGAGACTCCGGCTGCGAGCGTCGTTCGACGGTCTCGGTGCCCGCCGGCAGGTGGATGAGGAAGCCTTCGTCGCAGTCGGTGACCTCGGCGAGGACGACCAGGTGGCCGTCGGCGGGAAAGTCGATGTCGAGGACGCCGGTGGGCAGGGCGGCGCAGTCGATGGTCACCACGTGCGGCACGTACGAGGGCACTCGCACGTGCTCGGGCAGATGGGCGAGCCCGCGGGCCCGGGCGGCCGGACGGGCGTCCTTCTTCAGCTCCTCCGGCAGTTCGTCGTAGGGACAGAGGTAGACGCAGGGGCGCAGGAGGCGGATGAACGCCTCGGTCACCGGCTCGGGTATCCCAAGGGCTCGCCCGGCGTCGAGGACGGCCTCACGCACGCTCGTATTCACGGACGTCACACTGCCACGCGCCACTGACATCCCCCCGCGCCCCGGCCGCGACAGGGCAGGGACGGGGTCCACCTCATCCGTCATGCGGCCCGGCCCTGGATGCCCTGGATCGCGATGTCCAGCAGCCGGCCCGCCTGCTCGTCGTCGCCGTGCTGCTCGGTGGCCAGTGAGATGGCGTTGACGAGCGCGAGCAGGTCCTCGGCGCGGACCCCGGGGCGTACGGCGCCCGCCTGTTGTGCTCGTCGCAGGAGCTCGCGCGCCGCATCGGTGATCATCGCCTGGCAGCCTTCGTTCTGCTCCAGCAGGTCGGCGTCCCGGCTGCCGTGCAGCAGCGAGGCGGCCAGACCGCGGCTGGCGCTCGCGTAGGCGTTGAGGTCCGCCAGCCAGGCCAGGAGCGCGGGGCCCGGCTCGCTCTCCTCGGCGCGTCGCGCCGCCATGGCGCACAGCTCCTCGACGCGGTCGTGGAAGACGGCTTCGAGCAGGGCCCGGCGGGAGGGGAAGAGGCGGTGCAGCGTCGCCGACCCCGTCCCGGCTTGACGGGCGATCTCCTTCAGAGCGGCCTCAGCGCCGTCACGTGCGAAGACGTCCCGGGCCGCGCTGACGATGCGGTCGTAGTTGCGCTGGGCGTCCGCACGCAGGGGCCGTCGCTGGACGGCGTGGGGCATGGCCTCCTCCAGGCTTTTGACAAGTGGGCTGGCGCTCCGGTTAGAGTAGCCGAACCGTAAGTGGGCCGCGAGCCCACTTATGTTCCGAACGATGGGGGAGAGATCATGCGCGCCGTGCAATACACCCGTTTCGGCCCTCCCGAGGTGCTGCGCGTCACCGACGTGCCCACGCCTCGGCCCGGGCCGGGAGAGGTGCTCGTCGAGGTCCGCGCCGCGAGCGTGGACGCCGGAGAGCTCGCCTTCCGCGCCGGCCGACTGCGCGGCATCGCCCGAGCCCGATTCCCCCGCGGCCTGGGAGGCGACTTCACCGGCCGCGTCGCGGCCCTGGGCCCCGGAGCGCACGCCTGGAGCGAGGGGGAGGAGGTGTGGGGGTTGATGCCGCACTTCGCCTTCGGCGCCATCGCCGACTACGTCACCGTCCCCGGACAGCGGCTCGCCCGAGCCCCCAGGAACCTGACCCTGCTGGACGCCGCCGCCCTGCCCTCGTCGGGCACCACCGCCCTGACCGCCCTGACCGACAAGGCCGGCCTCACCAGCGGCGAACGGCTCCTGGTCCGCGGCGCCACCGGCGGCGTCGGCAGCATCGCCGTACAACTGGGCAAGGCGCTCGGCGCCCACGTCACCGCGCTCGCCGGCGCCCGCAATCTCGGTTGGGTCACCGAACTCGGCGCCGACGCGGCCCTGGACTACCGCACGACCCGGCCGCAGGACCTCGGCCGTTACGAGGTGATCCTCGACGTCGTCGGCACCGACCTCGGGGCCTACCGGTCCCGGCTCAGCCGGCGCGGCCGCATGGTCGCCCTCGCCTTCGACCAGGACCGCATCCTGACCTCCATGGCCACCACGGGACTGCGAGCCGCCCTCTCGCCCCGGCGCATGAAACTCTTCAGCAACAACCCTTCCCCCGCCCGCATCGCCGAGCTCACCGCCGCCGCCGAGGCGGGCGGCATCCGCCCTGTGATCGACACCGTCTACCCGATCGGCGAGGTCGCAGAGGCTCACCGGCGACTCGAGGCCGGCGGAGTCCGGGGAAAGCTCATCATCGACATGCAGCGCTGACCCGTGCGCGCCGCGGCGCAACGATCCTGTTCGGGAAACTGTGACCTGCGCGAACTCTTGCCTGCTGAAGTGGTAGGGCGCCCGGGGCTCGAACCCGGAACCTACGGATTAAAAGTCCGCAGCTCTGCCAATTGAGCTAACGCCCCTCGCACCAGCAAGGGTACAGAGATTACCGCCCTGTCCGCGACGCCTCCATCACCGGTAAGCCGCCATCCCCGTGAGCGCCTCTCCCAGCACCAGCGTGTGGATCTCCTGAGTCCCCTCGTACGTCAGGACGCTCTCCAGGTTGTTCATGTGCCTGATCACAGGGTACTCCAGCGTGATCCCGTTCCCGCCCAAGATGGTGCGAGCCTGGCGGGCGATGTCCAGGGCGGCCCGTACGTTGGCCAGCTTGCCGAAGCTGATCTGCCGCGGCTCCAGCCGCCCCGCGTCCTTCAGCTCGCCGAGGTGCAGGGCCGTGAGGCCGGCCTGGGCGGTGCCGACGTACATCCAGGCGAGCTTCTCCTGGGTGAGCTGGAAGGAGCCGATCGGCTTGTCGAACTGGACGCGGGTCTTGGCGTACTCGACGGCCGCCTCCAGGCAGGCGCGGGCGGCGCCGACGACGCCCCAGACGATGCCGTAGCGGGCCTCGGAGAGGCAGGACAGGGGGCCGCGCAGGCCGGTGACGCCGGGCAGGGCGGCGGAGGCGGGCAGGCGGACGTCGTCGAAGTACAGGGAGGAGGTGACCGAGGCCCTCAGGGACAGCTTCTTGTGGATCTCAGGGGCGGAGAAGCCGGGGGTGGAGGTGGGGACGACGAAGCCGCGGACGCCGTCGTCGGTCTGCGCCCAGACGACGGCGACGTCGGCGATCGAGCCGTTGGTGATCCACATCTTGGAGCCGTTCAGGATCCAGTCGGAGCCGTCCTTCTTGGCGTACGTCCGCATGCCCGCGGGGTCGGAGCCGTGGTCGGGCTCGGTGAGGCCGAAGCAGCCGATGGCCTCGCCGGCGGCCATCCGGGGCAGCCATTCCGCCTTCTGCTCGTCGGAGCCGTACTTCCAGATGGGGAACATGGCCAGCGAGCCCTGCACGGACACGAAGGAGCGCAGGCCGGAGTCGCCGGCCTCCAGCTCGCGGCAGGCCACCCCGTACGACACCGCGTCCGTGCCGGCGCAGCCGTACCCTGTGAGGTGCATCCCGAGCAGACCGAGGGAGCCGAGCTCGGGCGCGAGCTCGCGGGCGGGGAAGACGGCCTCCTCGAACCAGTCCCCTACGTGGGGCAGCACGCGGTCGGCGACGAACGACCTGACCGTGTCGCGGATGAGCCGCTGGTCAGGGTTGAGCTTGTCGTCCAGGCGCAGCAGGTCGTCCATGGCGGGTCCTCTCGTGCAAGGGGGACTACCAGGGTTCTACCAGGGGCAATCCTGATGTGCGAACACCGGGCCGCCGGGCAGTCTTGAGGCATGAGCGAATACAACGTCAAGAAGCTGCGTCGGACGCACAAGGGCCGGATCATCGCGGGTGTCTGCTCGGGCGTCGGCGAGTTCGTGGGCATCGACGCCAACCTGGTCAGGATCGCGCTGGCGATCGCGACCCTGTTCGGCGGGGCCGGTGTCGCCCTGTACGCGATCGGCTGGCTCCTCATGCCGGACGAGGAGCACGAGACCTCGATCGTCCAGGACCTCATCAACAAGCAGCAGAACAAGGCCACCTCGACCGACTGGAGCGGCGAGCAGAAGCCGCAGCAGTGATCAGGCGGTGGCCTCGGCAGGCACTCGGGCGGTCTTGTCACGGGACTCGGCCCAGACCAGGGCCAGCACGGCCGCGCTGATCACCCCGGCGATCCCCGCCAGCGCGACCACCGGCTCGGGGCCGAGTCTCTCCGCCGCGAACCCGCCCACCAGGATGCCGATGCCCTGCACGGCCATCAGCCCCGACTGCACGAGGCCGAACGCCTGCGCGCGACGTTCGGCCGGTACGTACTGGACGAAGGCGGCGTTCGCCGCGAGCTGGTACGCCCCGCCGATCCCCGACAGCACCCATGCCGCCAGCACCACGGCCAGCGGCGGGCGCACCGCGGTGACGATCAGGGGCGCGCAGCTCAGCATGGCCATCCAGCCCATGAGCCGCAGCCGCCGCGGCGGCGAGACGAACCTGCTGAACAGGAACGCCCCCAGGACCGTCCCGGCGGGCATGGCCGCCATGAGCAGCCCGGTGATCACGGGCACGGGCAACGAGCCGTCGGCGAGCGTGGCCGCGTACGGGGCCGCGATGCCCTCGGGCAGGATGTAGAACCCGCACAGCCAGGCGAACAGCACCAGCGTGCGCAGCTTCGGCGAGCCGAACACCAGCCGGGCGCCGCTCGCGGTCATCGACCACATGGAGGGCTTGGACGCGCCCGCCGACGCGGGCCGGCGGCGTACGCCCGAGACCAGGATCAGCGCCGATCCCAGGAACGTGGCGGCGTCGAGGGCGAGCGCGCGGTACGGGCCCATGGTCGCGATCAACGCTCCGCCGGTGGCGAAGCCGAGCATCTGCACGGCCTGGTTCGTCATGTTCTGCAGCGCGGAGCCGATGACGTACGCGTCGCCTTCGAGCACCTCGGGCAGCAGCGCCGCCCGCGCGGCCGAGAACGGCGCGCTGAGCAGCACGACGAAGAAGACCAGCACGCACAGCGCCCAGAACGGCACCCCCGGCACCGCCATCACCGCCACCAGCGCGGCCCGCAGCAGGTCGCAGGCCAGCATGACGCCCCTGCGCGCGAACCGGTCGGCCAGCCCGGCCAGCAGCGGCCCGCCGACGATGGAGGGCAGGTACGTCAGCGCGTACACCGCGGCCGTGGCCAGCGGCGAGCCGGTGCGGTCGTAGACGAGGACGGCGAGTGCCACCTGGGCGAGCTGGTCGCCGAGGAGCGACAGGCCCTGGCCGTACCAGAGTGCCCGGAACTCCTTGACGGCGATGACTTCCCGATATGTGACTTGTCGTACTTCTCCGGCACGGCGATGCCGTCCCGGCGGCCGTCGCGCCCGCATGGCCCCCACTGGACTCCGCTGTGCCTGACTCAGGGTGCTCGCTATGTGACCTAAGGTGCCCGACGACCAGGGCTGACCGCAACCGAAAGCAGCCAACCAAAAGCAAAGGGTTACCAGCCCAATTCGTGAAGCCGGGCGTCGTCGATGCCGAAGTGATGCCCGACCTCATGCACGACCGTGATGCGGACCTCGTCGATCACGTCTTCCTCGGTATCGCAAATTTCACATATGGGATTGCGGTAGATCTCGATCCGGTCGGGCAGAACTGCTGAGTACCAGTCGCCGCGTTCGGTGAGGGGGACACCGGTGTACAGGCCGAGCAGGTGGGGCTCCGGCGGGTCATCGACGACCGTGACGACGACGTTACTCATGGCGCGCGTGAGCTCCGGTGGAATCGTGTCCAAAGCCTCGGCCACGAGCTCCTCGAACTTCTCCCGCGAAACCTCGATCACACCTGCCATTCTGCCCCGCCCGACAGGTAAGCAAGAAACCGTATGAAGTTCGTGCACAGGTCAAAGGCAGTCCTTCGATCGCGTGGTGCGAGGATCGCGGCGGTGCTCCTCGTGGCCGCCGTGGGTGCCTGGCTCGGCATCTTCCTCAGCGGCACCGTACGCGCCCAGGTGGGCCCGGTGGAGACGGGAATGTCACTCCGCCCGGCCTGGGACGGCGAGACGGTCGTGGACGCCAGCCCGCTCGGCACCCTCACCTTCCAGACCCACAGCGCCCCGCTCAGGCTGCGCATCACGCTCGAGAACATCGACCAGGACCGCGCCAAGGCCCTCCTGGAGGACCCGCGCATCGCCGACCGCCTGCCGGGCGTGATCGAGGACGATCTGCTGGACGGCGTGCGGGCCCTCGTGATCCGCTCACTGCTCTGTGCGGGCGCCGGAGCCCTCATCGCCGTCCTCATGGTCTTCCGGCGCCCGAGAACGGCTCTGGTGGGCCTTCTGGCGGCCTCGGTGGCCCTCGCCGCGACCGGAGCCCTCGCGGCGCTCACGTTCCGGCCCGGCTCGCTCGTGGAGCCGCGCTACTCCGGCCTGGTCGCCGCCGCCCCGTCGCTCGTGGGCAGCGCCGAGTCGATCGTCACGCGCTTCGAGTCGTACCGCTCCCAGCTCACCAAACTCGTGACGAACGTCTCGAAGCTGTACGACACGGTCTCGACCCTGCCGCTCTACGACGCCGACCCCAAGACCATCCGGGTCCTGCACATCTCCGACATCCACCTCAACCCCATCGCCTGGAACGTCATCCGCTCGCTCAAGGACCAGTTCGCCGTGGACCTGATCGTCGACACGGGCGACATCTCCGACCACGGCACGAAGGCGGAGAACAAGTTCGTCGACGAGATCCGCACCCTCCAGGTCCCGTACGTGTTCGTCCGCGGCAACCACGACTCGATGACCACCCAGAAGGCGGTCGAGAAGCAGAAGAACGCCATCGTCCTGGACGACACCGCGCAGCAGGTGGCGGGCCTGACCATCTACGGCCTCGGCGACCCCCGCTTCACCCCGGACAAGTCCGTCACCGTCGACTCCGACCCGGCGGCGCTCGCCGAGTTCGGCCGCGCCCACAAGGCCAAGGCCGGCAAGGCGGACCTGATCGCCGTGCACGACGGGGAGGTCGGGAACGGCTTCTCCGGCGCGGCCCCCATGATCCTGGCCGGCCACACCCACGAACGCCGCACCACCGTCTTCCCGACGGGCACCCGCATGCTCATCCAGGGCTCGACGGGCGGCGCGGGCCTGCGCGCCCTCGAACACGCCCAGCCCACGCCGGTCCAGGCCTCGGTCCTGTACTTCGACAGGGAGACCAGACGCCTGCAGGCGTGGGACGACATCACGCTGGGCGGCCTGGGGGAGCAGTCCGTCTACATCCAGCGTCACGTGGAGCCCGACCCACAACGTATGATTTCCCCGGAGCCAACGACCGCCCCGTCGCCAACGGGAACAGTCACTGGCACCCCCGCCTCGCCGGCCGCCGGTCCGCCACTTTGGCATCAAGGGCAATCGTCCCCTATGCTTCAGAGGTCCCCGACGGAAGGCGACAGGGAAACCTAAGCCCCCATCGTCTAGCGGCCTAGGACACCGCCCTTTCAAGGCGGCGGCACGGGTTCGAATCCCGTTGGGGGCACCGCGAGCGCCTAGCGCACCCGCAAAACGGATGGTCGAAGGCCACCGAAGAGCTGGTAAGCTAAGCGAGCGCAAACAGAACGAAACGCAAGATGCAAGGTCCTGTAGAGCAGTTTGGAGTGCTCGCCACCCTGTCAAGGTGGAGGTCGCGGGTTCAAGTCCCGTCAGGACCGCTCTGGGTCAGGTAGCTCAGTTGGTACGAGCGTCCGCCTGAAAAGCGGAAGGTCGGCAGTTCGACCCTGCCCCTGACCACCAGCATCGAACAGCAGAAATGCCCCGAGCGAGTCATCGTTCGGGGCTTTTTGATGTCCGCTGACAGCAACGTCGCGATGACGCCTGGGCCACTGTGGCGCTGGCGATCACTGACCTACTGAAGATGCGTGACCAGCCTCCGAACCTGTGACGCCTCAGTGGATCGATGTGATCGGGGCTGCTCTTGGCGCCGCGATCGGAAGCCTGGTGGCGATCGGGTCCGTGTTTCGGCGACTCGAAGTGATCGTTGATCAGGCTCGATCACCCCCGGCGAGACCAACGTGGACGCGCTCAAGGAGTTCCCGCCGGCGCTGGGGAACCTCGGCAAGGCGGTGTTCTGCGCCGAGGAGCGGAGCTGACCCCGGATCGGAAGGGGCCACGCCGAGCTGACCGGCGCGCCACACGTTCGCCTGAGGGATCCTGAGGAGAAGTACGGGATGCCTGCTTCGAGGAGGCCCGCATGGCAGGTACGGTCGCTGTCGTCACCGGAGCAGCACGCGGGATCGGGCGCGGGATCGCCCTGGTGCTGGGCGAAGCCGGGGCGACCGTCTACGTCACCGACCGCGAGAGCCGCGAGCGGCGCCACTCCGAACTGCCCGGCACGGTGGAGGACACCGCCGAGCAGGTGAGCGAGCGTGGCGGCAGCGGGGTGCCGGTCCGGGTCGATCACGGTGACGACCGGGCGGTGGAGGCGCTGTTCGCGCGGGTGCGCGAAGAGCGCGCAGGGCTGGACCTGCTGGTCGCGAACGCCTTCGCGGGCAACGCCCTGCCGTTCCGGGGCGGCCCGTTCTGGACGCTCCCGCTCGGCCACTGGCACAACATGATCGACCTCGGGCTGCGCAGCCACCTCGTCTCGGCCCTGCACGCCGCGCCGCTGCTGATCGAGCGGGGCGGCCTGATCGTCCTCACGGGCTACGCCGACCCGGACGCCGAGGTGATCGCCGGGCACCTCTTCTACGATCTCGCCATGACGGGCGTCAGCCGCCTGGCCCGCTCGCTGGCCCACGACCTGCGGCCGCACGGGGTCACGGCGCTGGCGCTCTCGCCCGGGTTCACGCGTACGGAGGCGATCCTGGCGGAGCTGGGGGAGGACGTCACGGAGGGCGACTCCGTGGAGGTCCCCGGGCGGGCCGTGCGGGCCCTGCTGGAGGATCCCGACGTGGGGCGGCACGCGGGACGCACGCTGAGCGTCGCCGAACTGGCCGGGGAGTACGGCTTCCCGAGGTGAGTGTCCATCCACCGTTCGGTGGATTCGCGGGTCAGCATCATCCCCCGCCGAGTGTGGCTGACAGGTCGATTCGGCGCGAGGGGCCCCGGCAGCATGCTGGAGCCATGGCAGTCATCGAGGTCACGGACCTGCGCAAGGCGTACGCGGGCCAGACGGTTCTGGACGGGGTGTCGTTCTCCGTGGAGGAGGGCGAGATCTTCGGCATTCTCGGCCCGAACGGCACCGGCAAGACCACCACCGTGGAGTGCGTGGAGGGCCTGCGCCGCCCCGACAGCGGCACGATCAGGGTGCTCGGCCTTGACGTCGGGAAGGACGCGCGCCTGGTGCACGAGCAGATCGGGGTGCAGCTCCAGCAGACCCAGCTGCCCGAGAACCTGAAGGTGTGGGAGGCGCTCGACCTGTACGCCTCGTTCTACGCCCGGCCCCGCGACTGGCGCGAGCTGCTGGAGGAGTGGGGGCTGGCGGACAAGCGGAACGCCAGGTTCGGCAAGTTGTCCGGCGGTCAGAAGCAGCGGCTGTTCATCGCGCTGGCGCTCGTGGGCAACCCGAAGGTGGCGTTCCTGGACGAGCTGACCACGGGGCTGGACCCGCAGGCCCGCCGCACGACCTGGGAGCTGATCAAGCGGATCAGGGCGAACGGGGTGACGGTGGTGCTGGTCAGCCACTTCATGGACGAGGTGGAGGAGCTGTGCGACCGCGTCGCGGTGCTCGACCGCGGCACGGTGGTGGCGCTGGACACGCCGGCGGGGCTGGTCGGCGGCGAGCACCAGATGCGGTTCACGGCGCAGGCGGATGACCTGGGCGACCTGGCGGGGCTGCCGGGGGTGACCGGGGTGTCCAGGACGGGGAACCGCGTGGTCGTCACGGGCAGGGGCGACTTCGCCACGGCCGTCACGGCGCACCTGGCCCGCCACCACGTGCTGGTCAGTGACCTGCGCATCGACAAGCGAACGCTGGAAGACGCGTTCACCGCCCTGACCGGCAAGTCCTTCTGAGGAGACGGATCATGATGAAGCTCGCCCTGGTGGAGACCAAGCTGCTCACCCGCGAGCCGGGGGCGCTGTTCTCGCTGCTCATCCCGCTGTTCATCCTGGTGGTGTTCGGCAGCTCCATCCAGCCGGGAGACACCGTGCTGCTGCCGATGGCGCTGGCCATCGCCGTCGGGCTGGTGGGCCTGTACCTGCTCCCCACCACCCTGGCCACCTATCGCGAACGGGGCATCCTGCGCAGGCTGTCCATCACGCCGGTGCATCCGGGAAGCCTGCTGGTGGTGCAGCTGCTGCTCCAGCTCGTGCTGGTGGTGGTCGCCTGCGGGCTGCTGATGGCGGTCGCGGGCACGGTGCTGGGCGCGCACCTGCCCGCCCTGGTGTTCTCCGGCGTGCTGGCCTTCCTGCTCGGTACGGCGAGCATGTTCGCGATCGGCTCGCTGGTGGCGGCCCTGGCGCCGAACGGCAGAGCGGCCAACGGGTTCGGCGTCCTGCTGTACTTCCCGATGGCCTATCTCGCCGGACTCATGCAGCCCGTGGATCAGATGCCGGATATGGTGGCGCTCGTAGGGACATTCACTCCCCTGGGCGCTTTTGTGGAGAGTCTTCGGGACGTCTGGGCGGGTAGTGCTCCCAGCCTCTTGACGCTGGGCGTGATGGCCGCGTACACCCTGGTCATCGGCCTCGTGGCAACCAAGTTCTTCCGCTGGGAGTGAAGATGGTCGGTCGCCTCGACCGATGGGAGGCGCTGCTGGAGCGCCAGCTCGCGGCTGCGCCGTACGTGCTGCTGGTGATCTCCACGGTCCTCGCCCTGCTCGCCGGCAGCCGGCCGTGGCTCACCGTCGGGCTGGCCGTGCTCGCCGCCGCGTGGTTGTGGCTGGTGCCGCGGGGCGCGGTGTACGTGACGGGGCTGGTCGCCCTGATCGGCGCGCTCTGCACGCAGGGGGTGTGGTTCGCCAGCTTCTTCGGCTTCACCGGATACCTCCACTCCTGGCACTACCTGAAGGGCAAGTGGCGCTTCGCCGGAGTGACCGGCACGGCGGCGATCTGCAGCGCGGCCTACAGCGGCGGCCTGCCGGAGCCCACACCGTTCTCGATCCTCACCTTCCTGTTCTTCACCGGCGCCATCGTGGCCGGGGTCGGGCTGTTCAGCTTCGTCGGTGAGATCACCGCGGAGCGCAGCGCCGAGCGCAAGCGCATGGTGACCCAGCTGGAGCAGACCATGCGGGAGAACGCGGGCCTGCACGCCCAGCTCCTGGTCCAGGCCCGCGAGGCGGGCGTGCTCGACGAGCGGCAACGCATGGCGGCCGAGATCCACGACACCCTCGCCCAGGGGCTGACGGGCATCATCACCCAGCTCCAGGCGGCCCGGCAGGGCCAGGACTGGCATCACGTGGACCTCGCCGTACGGCTGGCCCGCGAGAGCCTGGCCGAGGCCCGGCGCTCCGTGAACGCGGTGGGCCCCGGCCAGCTGGAAGCGGCCCCGCTGCCCGAGGCGCTCAAGGACGTCGTCGACCGGTGGAACGAGCTGCACGGGACACCGGCCGAATACACCGTCACTGGTACGGTCCGACCCATGCACCCAGAGGTCGAGGAGACGCTGCTGCGCACCGCGCAGGAGGCGCTGGCCAACGTCGCCAAGCACGCGAACGCCTCCAGGGTCGGGCTGACCCTGTCGTACATGGAGGACGTGGTCACCCTCGACGTACGCGACGACGGCATCGGCTTCGACCCCAAGCTGACGGCGTTCGGACTGACCGCGATGCGCAAGCGCGTGGACCGGCTGGCGGGCACGCTGGAGATCGAGTCCGAGACCGGCACGGGCACCGCGCTCTCGGCGAGCCTCCCGGCGGTGGCCCGTGGCTGAGCCCCGCATCCGGCTGCTCATCGCCGACGACCATCCCATCGTCCGCGACGGCCTGCGCGGCATGTTCGCCGGCGACCCGGGCTTCGAGGTGATCGGCGAGGCCGCCGACGGCGCGCAGGCCGTCGAGCTGGCGCGGGCGCTGCGCCCGGACGTGATCCTCATGGACCTGCGCATGCCGGGAACGGACGGTGTCGCGGCCATCAAGGAGCTCGCCAGGCTGGGCAGCCCGGCCCGCGTGCTCGTCCTCACCACCTACGACACCGACCGCGACGTCATGCCCGCCATCGAGGCCGGCGCCACCGGCTACCTCCTCAAGGACACCGGCCGGGACGAGCTCGTCCGCGCCGTCCGGACGGCGGCCCGCGGCGAGGCCGTGCTCTCCCCGTCGGTGGCGACCCGCCTCCTCGGCCAGGTCCGCACCCCCGCCGACCCGCTGAGCGCCCGCGAGCTGGAGATCCTCCGGCTCATCGCCGACGGCGCGACCAACCGCGAGGCCGCCGCGCGGTTGTTCATCAGCGAGGCCACGGTCAAGAGCCACGTGCTGCACATCTACACCAAGCTGGGGGTCAACGACCGCGCCGCCGCCGTCGCCACGGCCTTCCGGCGCGGGCTGCTCGCGGTGGACAACGACTGACTCGGGGGTGTCGGTAGCGTGCGGTAACTTCCGCCGTACCGCAGGGACCGAGCGAGGGAGAGCCCCGCATGTCGCACGCCACCGTCGAGGACTACGCCTGGCAGCACGGCTGGGAGGAGATCTACACCGTCACGTTCGTCCGGGGGCTGGACGAGCGCGAGACGCTGCGCAGGTTCGGCGTCGCCGATCAGGACATGCGCTCGTACGCGTGGGAGGAGTTATGGGAGCGCGTCGAGGAGACCGACGGCTGTTGTGACGTGGTGGTCGCGGCGCGCGCGGGTGGCTGGACGGTCGCGTTCGAGCTCAACGGCTGGCAGGGCATCAGGTGGGAGACGCTGCGGGAGCTGTCGCGCGGCGGCGAGGCCGTGACGGTCATGCGGCACGACTACGCGGCCTCTCACCGGTTCATGCACGCCGTGGACGGAGTGGAGCGGACGGGTTTCCGCCCGGAGTGGCCGCAGCAGCGGTGGGGCGCGCTGCCCGACGCGTTGAACGGGCACCTGAGGGAGCTCGGGCTGCCGACGGAGCCGGACGACGAGCTCGACGACTGGAACGTGGCGGTGCCGGCCTCGCTGGCGCTGGCCAGCCGGATCAGCGGGGTGCTGTTCGACGACGGGATGCTGGGGGAGCCGCTGTTCGGCGGGGTCATCACCGTTCCGGTGCCGGACGACCCGCCGCCCGCGGCGGACCCGCTGGCCGGCCACGCGCTCACTGGCCGAGGCCCTGGGGCGGGCGCAGCGGGGGGAGGGCGGCGACGGCCCGGCTCTGGACAGGCTCGTACGCGTCTGGGAGGCCGAGGCCACGGGCCGGCCGATCGATCGGGAGACCGGCGAGCGGATCGTCGATCCGTGCGAGGAGTCCACCGCTCGCCGGGCGGCAGGTACACGGTGACGTTCGTCGACTCCCGCACAGGGGAGCGGACGTGCCCGACGTGCGCGCCCTGGCGGCGTCCGAGCGGTGAGGAGCGTGATCGGGCCCGTGCCCGGTGGCAGGCGGCCACGGCGGTGCGGAGCGCGTTCGCGACCGATGAGCGCGAGGCCGCCTACGACGTGCATCTCACCGTGGCCGCCACCGACCCGGAGCACGCGGCGGCGATCGTGCGCGTGCTCCGGGGAGAGGGTCACTGAGTCGTGCAGACCGTGCCGTTCAGGGTGAAGACGGACGGCAGCACGTTGGGCCCGCTGTAGTTGCCGACGTAACCGATCGTGGTCGTCGCCCCGGTGGCGAGCGACGGGTTGGCCGCCTCGTTGACGGCCTTGACGCCCGAGCCGGACTGCGTCCAGACGGCGCTCCACCCGCTCCCGAAGCTCTGCCACTGCCGCGGCCAGCTGAACGCCAGGGTCCAGCCGTTGAGCGGCGCCCCGTTGTTGGTGATGTCGATGGAGCCGACGTAGCCGCTGGCCCAGTCCGTCTGCACGGTCAGCTTGACGGAGCAGGAGCTGGTGGCGGGGGTGCCGGTGGTGAAGGTGAGCGGGGACGAGGGGTCGGAGGTGGCGCCGCCGGCGTCCCTGGCGATCACGTTGATCGTGTAGCGGGTGCCGGGCTTGAGGTTGCGGACCGTGAAGGTGGTGCCGGCGGTCTCGCCGAGTTGCTCGGTGATGGCGCCGTTCTGGCGGTGGAGCTCGTACTTGGCGATCGGGCGGCTGCCCGGCTTGGCGGCGGGCCAGGTGATCGTGGCGGTCGAGTCCGTGACGCCGGTGACGGACGGCTGGCCGGGGGCGCCGGGGCGGCCCGGCTGCACGGCGGACGGCTTGAGGACGACGGTGGTCAGGGAGAGGGGCGGCAGCGTCTGGGCGGTGGCGGTGCCGGCCGCCGAGGTGGTGATGGCGGTGGCGCCGTTCGTGTGGGACAGGACGGTGGGCGCGCCGGCCGCGGGGCTGAAGCCGGAGTAGCCGAGCTCGACCGGGTACGACGTGTCCGACGAGGTGTTGATCAGCAGGACGGCCAGGTCGCCGTTCGGGCGGCGGGCCGCGTGGGCGGTGACCTTCGGCTGGTCCGTGGCGGCGCGGATGAAGCGGTCACCCGGGCGGGCGAACCTGCTCATCATCTGCAACGCGTAGTACGGCGCGAAGGGGGTGTTCAGCGCAGGCTCGCAGACGCTGCCGTCGGAGGTGCACGCGCCGCTGGACAGCAGGCCGAAGTCGCCGTAGTCGGTGTGGCCCTCGACCTCGGTGACGGTGCCGATGCCGTTGTGCACGTTCCACCAGTCGACCGTGAACACGCCGTTGGCCAGCAGCGTCGCGTACGCGTCCGCGGCGGCCAGCGCCCCCGGCTGGGTGTTGGTGCCGTTGCTGCTCGAGCCGGTGTTGAACTCGGTCATCGCGATGCCGATCCGCTCCGAGCCCGGCCCGGCGTACCTGGCGATCTGCTCGCGGGTGAGCTGGATCATGTCGGGGACGTGCCCGGTCCTGTCGAGGGCGCCGGGATACCAGTGCAGGATGACGAAGTCGATCTTCGATCCGGCGGCGGAGAGCACGACCTTGTTCCAGGAGCCGCTGTCGCCCTCGGCCACGATGGCGTCGGGCCAGTTCGCGGGCGTGGTGAGCACGGCGCCGATCTTGATGGTGGGATCGACGGCCTTCATCGCGTCGGCGTAGGCGACGACGTGGCGGGCGTACTCGTTCGGGCTCTTGTCGGCATGGTCGTCGGCCTCCCAGGCCGTGCCGTAGTGGCCGTTGCCGTAGTTCTCGTTGCCGATCTCCCAGTACTTGACGCCGTACCCCTTGGTGATGTTGGCGTGCCGCACCCAGGCGGCGGCCTCCTCGGCGGTGCCGGTGCCGTAGTTGGCGGTGACCATCGGCTGCGCCCCGGTACGGCGGACGCCGCTCATGAACGAGTCGAAGTCGGTGTTCGGCGCCACGTAACCGCCGGGGGCGGTGTGGTCGGCCCAGTGGTAGATGTCGGAGTAGGAGCCGCCGGGGTAGCGCAGCAGCTTCATGCCCGCGTCCTTGAGCAGGTCGGCGGTCTCGTTCGTACCCAGGTTGGTGTCCCAGATCGCGTGATTGGTGCCGAGGCCCGTCTCGGGGACGGTGGCCAGTGCGGCGCGGGCGTTCACCGTCACCTCGACGGCGGCGGGCTCGTCCGCGTACGCGGCGGGAGCGTTCAGAGCGGTCAGCGTCAGCAGGGCTGCCAACGTGGCTCGCAGGGGGACTTTCGGCATCGGCGCACCTCGTGCTGGATTGCGGGTATTCAGCTCGACGCCTCCTCCTGACCAGGAAGCATCATGATCATGGGCGGTGGCCGCACGGGCGTCAATCGAGGCTGAAACTTTCACGCCCCGGGGCGCGGGAGGATGTCCGCATGCGGGGCGGCGAGCCAGGTTGGAGGAGACCGATGATGGAGCTGCTGCTGGCGCGGTTGCGCGCGGCGGGGTTCGAGGCCGAGTCCGTACGGCCGGCGCCCGGCGGCGTGGTGGCCGCGGCGGGCATGGCGAGGCTGCGCGACGGGTCACAGGTGTTCGCCAAGACGCTGCGCACGGCGGCTCCCGACCTGTTCGAGATCGAGGCGGCCGGGCTGCGCGCGCTGCGCGAGCTGGGCGGCGTCACCACCCCCGAGGTGCTGGCCGTGACGCCCGACCTGCTCGTGCTGGAGCCGCTGCCGCCGCGCCGCGAGGAGGACGAGCTGTTCTGGGAGGAGCTGGCGCTCGCGGTCGCCGGCCTGCACGGCGGCGTGGTGGGAGAGCGGTTCGGCTGGCACCGGGACGGCTGGCTGGGCCGCCTGCGCCAGGACAACACCTGGGACGGCGACGGGCACGCCTGGTTCGCCCAGCGCCGGATCCTGCGGTGGTTGCCGGAGCCGCTGGTGGAGGAGGTGCTGGACCGCGAGGAGCGCCTGGCGCTGGAGCGCCTCTGCGCGGCCCTGCCCGATCTGCTGCCGCCCGCGCCACCGGTGCTCACGCACGGCGACCTGTGGCGCGAGAACGTCCTGTCCGGCTCCGCCGGCGGCCCGGCGCTGATCGACCCGGCCGTCTCCTACAGCTGGGCGGAGGCGGACCTCAGCATGTTGTGGTGCTCGCCGCGCCCGCCGGCCGCCGGCCGTTTCTTCGAGGTGTACGCGGCCACCGCGCCCCTGCCGGACGGCTGGCAGGAGCGCATGCGGATCTACCACCTGCGGGAGCTGCTGAGCAGCATCGCCCACGACGACAACACCAGGGAGTGCGCCGAGGAGGTGCGGGAGATCATCGCCCCTTTCTAGTTGTACCTGTACAGCCTGGTGGCCTTGCGCCGGCCGTGGTCGAACACCGAGGCCCGGTACATGCTGATGGACAGGTCGCCGTGCTCGGCCTTGCCGCAGGTCCCGACGCCGGCGAGCTGGTGGATCTCGTAGCGGGTGGTCGGGTCTCCGGCCACGAAGTACTCGGCGCGGGCCTGGTACTCGTCGGCGCTGGTGTCGCAGGCGTAGACGAACGTCTTGCGCTCGCCGAAGCAGATGGTCGCGGCGGCCTTCGTCGAGGCGCAGGTCCTGGACTTGCCGCGGGCGCCGGCGGGGGTGGTCCGGGTGTCACGCTTGACGGGATATTTCGCGACATTTCGGACGGTCTTCCAGCGGCCGTACTTGACCCGCCGGCCGCCCTCGTACACGGCGGCGCGGAACGTCACGATCCTGCCGATCTCGCGGTTGCCGCGCACCTCGCCCGAACGGCCCAGGTTGTGGATGACGTACTTGGTGCCGAGGTAGCCGTTCAGGTAGTACTCGACCGCGGGATGGCGGTGGTCGTCGGCCGTGTCCTCGATCGTGATGCCGGGCCGGTCGCTCCCGTCGGGGCCGACGCACGCCTCCGCGCCCTTGAGCCGCACGCACACCGGCTCGGCGGCGGACGTCGTGGACGCGGCCGTGGACGTGGCGGCCGGTTCCGCCTCCTGGGTCGGCTCCGCGGTGGCCACCGCCTGGGCCTTCTGGACCGCCGGGCGGGGCGGCGCGACCGTGGCCGCCGCTCCTTCGGCGCTGAACGCGGTGGCCACCATCACGGCCGCCGCGATGACTGTGCGACGTAATGCCACAACCTCACCAGCCTCACCTGTCACAGTGCTTTTGCCTGGGTGAGACGCGAGGAAAGCGATGAAGGTTCCGAATCGTTCAGCGGACGTTCAGAAAACGCCCGGTGCCGGCGCGCCCCCGATCGAGGGCGCCGGCACCGGGAAGCGCGGGGTCAGGCCTGCCGCCTCTTCGGCGTGACGCTGGCCAGCAGCAGGAGCAGCGCGCTCTGGGCGAGCATGCCGGGGGCGAGCGGCGGTGCCATCCCGACCGACTTCGTCAGCGCGTTCCACCACTGGGTGAGCGGCGAGTACGCGTCCCACTGGGGGTCCATCGCCCCCATCCCGTGGTTGACCGACACGTGCACGAAGACGCCGTACAGCGAGGCGAGCAGGACGATCGCCGCGAGCACGCGCACGACGGTGAGCACCGGCCCGGCGTCGCGCAGGAGGAGCAGCACCAGCGCGACGACCTGCAGTGTCAGGGCCACCCAGGGGATGAGCTGCACGGGGCTTTCCCAGTGGCGTTCGAAGGCGAGCTCCAGCGCGGCGCCCACGATGCCGATCGCGACCAGCGCCAGCAGGCCGAGCCGGAGCAGCGGGGTGCCCGGGGCGGCGAGCCGGCGCGACGGCCGCGCGGTCGTCTGAGGGGGAGTTGAGGTCATGTACGGGACCACCGTCCGATGCGAGGGGTCTCTTTCGAAGTCGCCTCAAACGTCTCCAGGCATCCTCAGAGGAATCTGGGCGAATTCTGAAGATCTGGTGAGAAGTCGGGGGACGATGGTCCCTGCACGACATCTTCACGACATCCGCACACGGGCCTGGTGGAGTGTGCGGGGCCGCGCGGGGTGTGCTCGGAGGAGGACGTTCCACGAGGGGGTGCCGCCGTTGGAGAACTGGATCGACCAGCCGATCACCGACCCCGCCGTTCCCGGACGGGACGGGCGGCGGCTGAGTGCGGCGGTGTCGCTCCTGCTCGGCCGGTCCGATCCCGAGCCGCCGCGCTGGATGCGGCGCGTGTTCGGCTTCGGCGGCCTGTGCGCCGCCGTGTCGGGGGCCGTGCACGGCCTGGCGGCGGTCGAGGCCGGGCGCCACAGCCTGATCGGCATGATGGCCTTCCTCACCGGCGTCCTGTTCATCGGCGTCTGGCTGCCGAACCCGGCCGAGCGCCTGGCCCGCCGGTACGCCGGCCGCTACGTCATCCCCGCCGAGCTGGACGACCCCGCCCTCGACCTGCTGGCCAGGGCCAGGAGAGCGGTCATGGACGTGACCGGCTCCCGCGTGCACCGCCGGGGCCTGCTCGACGCCGTCGCCAACGACGTCGTGCTGCCCGAGCGCCTGTGGGAGATCGCCCGCCTCGTCCGCATCCACGCCGACCTGCGCGCCGAGCAGGCCCAGGCGCTGACCGAGGTGATCACCCCCGAGCTGACCGCCGTGCTGGAACCGCAGCGGGAGGCGCTGCGCCGCTCGGTGGCGGCGGTCACGGAGCGGGTGTGGGAGCTGGAGGTGTACGCCTCCCGCGTGCGCTCGGCCGACTCCGCGTTACGGGCGAGCGAGCTGCAGCAGAGCAACGACAAGTACCTGGACCTGCTGGCCCAGACGGGCGACACGGAGGGCGTGCGCGCCCTGACCGCCCAGGCGGACGCCCTGACCGCCACCCTGCGCGAGGCCGTCGCCGCCGGAAGAACCCTGTGACCGGTACGACCGCGGGGCCGTACCGATCACCGTCGAGGTCTCTTCACATGTTGATCATGTGACCCGCGAGCCCGTGGACGGCCTCCTTGACGGCCTCCCCGAGCGTCGGGTGCGCGTGCACGTTGCGGGCCACCTCGTGCACGGTCAGGTCCCACTGCTGCGCCAGCGTCAGCTCGGGCAGCAGCTCGGTCACCTCGGGCCCGATCAGGTGCGCGCCGAGCAGCTCGCCGTGCGTGTTGTCACTGATGATCTTCACGAAGCCGGCGGAGTCGCCCAGGCCGTGCGCCTTGCCGTTGGCCGTGAACGGGAACTTCGCCACCTTCACGTCGTAGCCCAGGTCGCGGGCCTGCGCCTCGGTGTAGCCGAAGCTGGCGACCTGCGGCTGGCAGTACGTGGCCCGCGGGATCATCACGAAGTCGAGCTCCATGGTCTCCGCGCCCGCGATCGTCTCGGCGGCGATGATGCCCATCGACTCTGCGGCGTGCGCCAGCATGAGCTTGGCCGTGACGTCGCCGATGGCGTAGATGCTGGGCACGTTCGTGCGCCCGCGCCCGTCGACCGCGATCGCGCCGCGCTCGGTCAGCGCCACGCCGGTCTTCTCCAGCCCGTAGCCGTCCACGCGCGGCTGGAACCCGATGGCCTGCAGCACCTTGTCGGCCTCCAGCACCTGCGTCTGGTCGCCGCGCGTGACGGTGACCTTGACGCCGGAGCCGGTGTCCTCGATGGAGTCGACGCGGGTGGAGGTCAGCACCTCGATGCCGAGCCGCTTGTACCGCTTGGCGAGCTCGGCCGACACCTCCTCGTCCTCCAGCGGCACGACCCGGTCGAGGAACTCGACGATGGTCACCTTGACGCCGTAGTTGTGCAGCACGTACGCGAACTCCACGCCGATGGCGCCGGCGCCCGCGATGATGATGCTGCCCGGCAGCTCCTCGGTGAGGATCTGCTCCTCGTACGTCACCACGCGCTCCGACAGCTGCGTGCCGGGGATCAGCCTGGTGGTCGCGCCGGCCGCGACGATGCAGTGGGAGAACGTGATCGTCTCACCGTTCACCTGGAGCGTGTTGGCGTCGAGGAACGTGCCACGCCCGTCGTACTCCGTGATGGCGTTCTTCTTCATCAGGTAGTGAACGCCCTTGACCCGCCCGTCGGCCACCTTCCGGCTGCGCTGGAAGGCCGCGCCGTAGTCGAAGGTGACCTCGCCGCTGATGCCGAAGGTCTTGGCCTCGTTGTGGAAGATGTGGGCGAGCTCCGCGTTGCGCAGCAGCGCCTTGGACGGGATGCAGCCCACGTTCAGGCAGACGCCACCCCAGTACTTCTCCTCGACGACCGCGGTGCGCAGTCCGAGCTGGGCGGCGCGGACCGCGGCCGTGTAACCTCCAGGACCCGCGCCGAGGACGACGACGTCATAGTGAGTGCTCATGAGTCGGACCATACCGCTCGCCTGACTCTGCCCCTGACCTCAGACCTCCACCTTGTACGACAGAGTGAGCTCATCTGCGGGAACACCGCGAATTCCCCAGTTGACCTTGGGCGTCTCGATAATGTTGATCTCCACATCCTCAGGATCGAATCCCGATTTGTCGTAGATCGCACGAATCAGTGCCCGCTTGGCGTCGTCACTGCGGCCCGTGAAGCAGAGCACCTCGATGATGAGATAACGCTCACTCCGCTGCGGGCAGACGAAGTCGTCCTCCTCCAGCAGCAGGAACCGGTGGAACCGCTTCTCCTCCGGCATCCCCCACGCGTCCACCAGACAAGACTGCAGGAGATCCGAGAGCTCCCGCTGCCGCCCCGCCCACACGTCCCTGCGCCCGTACACCTTCACTTGTCCCATGGTCGGCCAATATAGAGGACTGTGATCCGCATACTCCTGGCCGACGACGAGGCCATGATCAGGGCAGGGGTCCGGGCGATCCTCGAGTCCGATCCCGAGCTGGCCGTGGTGGCCGAGGCCGGTGACGGAAGGCAGGCGGTCGACCTGGCCATCAGCCACCACCCCGACGTCGCGCTCCTCGACATCCGCATGCCTCGGCTCGACGGGCTCGCCGCCGCGGCGGAGCTGCGCAGGGCCGCGCCGGGCACGGCCGTGGTGATGCTGACGACGTTCGGCGAGGACGACTACATCGCCAAGGCCCTCGACGTCGGGGCCAGCGGCTTCCTGCTCAAGTCCGGCGACCCGCGCGAGCTCATCGCCGGGATCCACGCCGTCGCCGGCGGGGCCGCCTACCTGTCGCCCAAGGTCGCCCAGCGCGTCATCGCCCAGCTCTCCGGCGGCAGGATGTCCAGGGGCGCGCTGGCCCGCGACCGCATCGGGGCACTCACCGACCGCGAGCGCGAGGTGCTCGCCCTGCTGGGGGCGGGCCTGTCGAACGCCGAGATCGCCCGCGAGCTGCACATCGTGGAGGGCACGGTGAAGGCGTACGTGAGCGCCATCCTCACGCGGCTCGACGTGCGCAACCGCGTACAGGCCGCGATCATCGCCCACGAGGCCGGCTTGGTAGCCTGACCCGTGATGTATCGCCTCGTGTTCTCGCAGGTCTTGCAGCGTCTCGACGCCGAGGCCGTGCACCATTTCACCGTGAGCGCCCTGGCGCTCCTCGCCCGGCTGCCGCTGGTCAAGCGGCTGCTGCACCGGGTGTTCGCGCCGCACGACCCGGCCCTGCGCGTGACCGCGTTCGGCGTGCACTTCCCCGGGCCGTTCGGGCTGGCCGCCGGCTTCGACAAGGACGCCGCCTGCGCGGAGGCCGTCGCGGCGCTCGGCTTCGGCCACGTCGAGGTCGGCACCATCACCGCCCACGGCCAGCCCGGCAACCCGCGCCCCCGCCTGTTCCGGCTGGTGCGGCAGCACGCGGTGATCAACCGGATGGGCTTCAACAACGCCGGCGCCGTCGCCGCCGCCCGCAGGCTGCGCCGCACGCGCGGCGTGCCGGTCGTGATCGGGGTGAACATCGGCAAGACCAAGGTCGTCCCGGAGGCCGAGGCCACGGCCGACTACGTGGCCAGCGCCAGGCAGCTCGCCCCGCTGGCCGACTACCTGGTGGTCAACGTCAGCTCGCCCAACACGCCGGGGCTGCGCAACCTCCAGGCCGTCGCGCTGCTGCGGCCCCTGCTCACCGCCGTCAAGCAGGTCGCCGACGCCACGCCGCGCCGTACGCCGCTGCTCGTCAAGATCGCTCCGGACCTGGCGGACGAGGACGTCGACGCGGTCGCCGAGCTGGCCCTGGAGCTCGGGCTCGACGGCATCATCGCGACCAACACCACGATCAAGCACGGGGGCGAGACCGGCGGCCTGTCGGGCCGCCCGCTCAAGGCCCGCTCGCTGGAGGTCCTGCGCCGCCTGCGGGCCAAGGTCGGCGACCGCATCACGCTGGTGTCGGCGGGCGGCGTGGAGGACGTGGACGACGTCTGGGAGCGCATCCTGGCCGGCGCCACGCTGGTGCAGGGCTACACGGGCTGGATCTACGGCGGGCCCCTGTGGGCCGCGCACATCCACCGGCAGCTCCTGCGCCGGGTGCGCCGCCATGGCCTGAAGTCGGTCACGGAGGCCATCGGCCGCACCGCCTGAAGCCCCTATCGTAGGACGGTGATCGAACCAGTTTCCCTCGCCGGCGACATCGTCCTCCGCCTCGCGGCCGAGCAGGACGCCGAGGCCCTGCACTCCGCCTACGTCCGCAACCGCGACCACCTGAAGCCCTGGGAGCCGCGCAGGCCGGAGGAGTTCTTCACCGTGGAAGGCCAGGCCACGCGCCTCAAGGCCCTGCTGGAGCAGCAGGGCAGGGGCCAGGCGGTGGCCTGGGTGCTGGCCGACGGCGATCGCGTCGTGGGCCGCATGACGCTCAGCGACATCGTCCGCGGCCCGTTCCTCAACGCCCACCTCGGCTACTGGATCGACTCCGAGTACCTGGGCCGCGGTCTGACCACGCAGGCCGTGCGCGAGGTGTGCAGGATCTCCGACCAGGACCTCGGCCTGCACAGGGTGGCGGCGGCCACGCTGCTGCACAACCAGGCGTCGCAGAGCGTGCTGCGCAAGTGCGGGTTCGAGCTGTTCGGCACCGCACCGCGCTACCTGGAGATCGACGGCCGGTGGCAGGACCACCGGCTGTTCCAGCTCATTCTCAACGACCGCCCGGCCTTCTAGATGCTGGGCCGCGTCGACTCCGCGTGGTGGGTCATGGCGTCGATGCGGGCCATCACCTCGGTGACGCGCACGCCGCTGGGCCGGTGCGGGCGGCGCCGCTGCCACGGGTGCGGCCCGTTCAGCGGACGATATTCGACCCCGAGCGCGTCCAACCGCCCCAGGTGCTCGGCGAGGCGCCCGTCGAAGTCCGCCGAGGTGTCGCCCGACCAGGCGACCTCGGCCAGCGCGCAGGCGCGCGGCCACAGCCGGTAGTCCACCGTGCGGGCGTCGGGCACGCGCTCGGTCCAGAGCTGGGCCTGCACCCCGAGGACGCGGTCGCGCTCCTCCTGCGACCACTCAGTGGGGGCGGGCGAGAACGCCGCCACGTCCGCCATCGTGATCGCGTCGCCGATGGCCATCGGCTCGTCGGGAGAGGAGGCCTCGGCGTAGTCGAAGTACAGCGGGAACACCGGCGTCGCCACCACGTCGTGCCCGGCGGCCGCCGCCCGGCGGCCCACGTTCATGCCGCGCCAGGGCATGACGATCGTGTCCTGCCGCAGCCCGCCGCTGACGAAGGCCTCGTCCCACACCACGGCCCGCGCGCCCCGCTCGGCCAGCGCGTCCGCCAGCCGCCGCAGGAACCACGCCTGGAGGTCGTTGGAGGTCTCCAGCCCCAGCGACTCGCGGTAGGCGACGATCTCCGCCGACTGCGCCCAGTGGTCGAGCACGACCTCGTCGCCGCCGATGTGCACGTACGGGGTCTCGCCCAGCGCTCCCAGCAGCTCGTCGAAGATCGTGGTCAGGAACTCCACGGTCGGCGGCAGCGGCGACAGGATCGCGGGGGAGATGCCCCAGCGGTCGAGCACGTCGTGCCGCTCCCCGGTGGCCCCGAACTCGGGGTAGGCCGCCAGGATCGCCGAGGCGTGCCCGGGGACGTCGATCTCGGGCACGATCGTGACGCAGCGCGAGCGGGCGTAGGCGGCCAGCTCGGCCAGGTCGTCGAGCGTGTAGTGGCCGCCGTGCGGCAGGTCGTCGTAGGTCTCCGGCTCCCGGTAGTGGTTGGTGGCCGTGCGCGGCCTGTGGGAGGCGACCTCGTGCAGCAGCGGGTACGCCCGGCTCTCCACCCGCCAGCCCTGGTCGTCGACCAGGTGCAGGTGCAGCCGGTTCAGCTTGTGGGCGGCCATCAGGTCGATCAGCCGCAGGACCTCCCGCTTGGGGAAGAAGTGCCGCGCCACGTCGAGGTGCAGCCCCCGCCAGGAGAAGCGCGGCGCGTCCTCGATCCGCACGCCTGGAACGGGCCACGAGCCGCCGGCGGAGAACCGGTAGGAGGCGTCGGGCAGCAACTGGTGCAGCGACTGCGCCGCATAGAACGCGCCCGCCCGGCCGCCCGCCGCGATCTCCACGCCCCTGGAGCCGACCGTCAGCCGGTAGGCCTCCTCGCCCAGCTCCGGATCCCGCCGCACGTCGATCTCGCCGGAGTCGCCGGGCAGCGGGTCGAGCCGGGCCAGCGCCGTGCGCACGGCGTCCACCAGATCGCCGGACACCGTGGCGCCCGAGGTCAGCGTGTAGGAGGCGGAGAGATCACGGAGGAGCTGAGGACGAGGAATCATGCTTCCAGATAGTGCTGCAACCCGTTCGCGAGCGCCAGGGCGATCTTCTGGCGGAACTTGGGATCCTCGAACTTGGCAGCCTCGCCCGGATTGCGCATGTTGCCGCTCTCGAACAGGACCTTCGGCACCGTGGAGAGGTTGAGCCCGCCGATGTCGCTGCGGTAGTCGAGCGCGTTCCTGCCGATGTAGTTGGAGTAGGGGATGCCCGTTCCCTTCCGGTACGCGTCGCGCACGGCGATCCCCAGCTTGCTGGAGGCGCCCACCACCTTGTCCACAGGCCCGTTGATCTTCTTGGGCAGGATAACGTGGAAGCCGCGGTGGCTGGTGTTGTCGGAGCCGTCGGCGTGCACGGAGATCGCGGCGTCGGCCTCGGCCCTGTTGCCGATGGCGGCCCGCTCG
Organism: Nonomuraea thailandensis; assembly: GCF_024172165.1. Taxonomy (GTDB): domain Bacteria; phylum Actinomycetota; class Actinomycetes; order Streptosporangiales; family Streptosporangiaceae; genus Nonomuraea; species Nonomuraea thailandensis. The sequence goes on from NZ_JAMZEB010000002.1 coordinate 10,755,083, forward strand.
GTGATGCAGGGGCCGACGCCGTTGTTGTTGTGCCTGGTCAGCTTCACGGTCGCGCCGCGACGTTCGAGGATCTTGGTCATTCGCTGGGAGACGTCCCAGGTGAAGGCGGCCTCGCTGTAACCGCTGTTCGTGGCGGTGCCGGTGGTGTCGCACGCCTTCCACTGGGTCAGCACGTTGACCTTGCGGTTGATCTGGGCGGGATGCCGGTAGTTCGCGCCGTTGTGGCCGGGGTCGATGACGATGACCTTGCCTTCGAGCGGCTTGGCGTCCGGTGGAGCCTCCTTGGCGGGCGCCGAGGAGGGCGAAGCCTGCGCCTGCGTGGTCGCGGGGGCGGCCTGACCTGCCGCGGCGCCACCGGATCCGGTGCCGCCACACGCGGAGGCGATCAGGCCGCAAACGGCGAGGACTGAGGCTGGTAGAGCACGCATGCCGTCCAACTTACGGCAGAGCGGAAGCTGCAGCCCGTCTTATGCCAAGCGTGGCGAGTCCCTACGAAGTCACCAGAGGGGTCACCAGACGCGCTCGCCGACCTCCTGCCGTTCGAGCAGCGCGGCCAGCTCCCGCGCGTCCTCGGCGTCGAGCCCGAGGACGACGCGGGGGCGGCCCCACGGATGGTCCAGCGAGTGGGCGACGTAGCTGGCGACGGACTCCGCGCCGCCGTCGGCGCCCCGCCCCCTGCCCGCCCGCCACTGTCCCCAGGCGCGCTCGAGCTCGGCCGCCGCGCGCTGGGCACAGGACACCAGTTCCGGATCACGCATGACTGTTCCCCCGGATCAGACCGTGGCCGGACCGAATCCGGCCACCCTTAGCATGACCCTGACGAGTAAACCGCCGTGTGGCCGCGCCGCCACACGGCTTGACCCAGCCTTGGGGCATCCTTAGGCAGGTCCCGTGCTCCGTCGCACGATCAGTTCCGGGCGGACCTCGCGCATGCGCGCGACCTTGGCGGGATCCCCGATCCGGTCGCTCAGCAACGCCGCCGCCGACCTGCCCATGCTGCGGCGGGCCTGGTCGACCGAGGTCAGCGAGATGTGGTGGGAGGCCGACAGGTGCGTGTTGTCGTAGCCGACCACCGAAAGGTCCTGGGGCACGCGCAGGCCCAGCTCGCTCGCGGCCGAGAGCACGCCGAGCGCAACCACGTCATTGGCGGCGAAGATCGCCGTGGGCCTGGGGTCGCGGGTCAGCAGCGCCATCGCCGCCTCCCTGCCGCCCTCTTCGGTCGAGTCGGCGGCCTCGACCATGATGTACGGCGCCAGCGAGTGCCTGCGCATCGCCACGAGATAACCCTCGCAGCGCGACGATCGCCGGCCCTCGATGTGCGCGATCCGCTTGTGGCCGTGCTCGACCAGGTGGTCGATGGCCAGACGGGCGCCGAGCTGGTCGTCGTCGACCACGATGTCGACGCCGTCGAGCTCGATGTCACGTTCCCCCACGACGACCGTGGGCGTGTACGCGGTGGCCTCGATCAGCGTCTCGCTGGTCGGCGGGATGCCGAGCAGGACCAGCCCGTCGACCCGCAGCTCGAGGAAGGCCTCCACGGCCTCGTCCTCGAACGCCGGGTCCCACTGGCTGTTCCCGATCAGCATGCGCAGCCCGTCGCCGTGCAGACTCTCCTGCAGGCCGTCGAGGAACTCCGCGTAGAACGGGTTGTGCAGGTCGGCGACGAGTGCGCCCACCAGATGGGTGCGGCCTTCGACCAGGCTCCGCGCCACCGCGTTCGGCCGGTAGCCGAGCTCGCGGGCGGCCTGCAGCACGGCCTGGCGCCGGTGCTCGCTCACGTGCGGGGATCCGCGCAGCACGAGTGAGACCAGCGATTTCGACACGCCGGCTCGTTCGGCGACGTTACGGATGGTAGGTCTGGGCCGAGGCAGTGCGTCTACCTCTCTTAGCTCAGTGATGGTTGAAGTGTTGACGGGCGGTCCTGACATGTGTCTCCCCCGCGATGCGGATATGGGCACCTGTCTGACCAAACGATCGAGTTAGCCGCAGGGTACGGCCTTCGTTACGGATTGGCCCAAGCTCAGTGACGAAAGCCGGTTATTGACTGAAAGCTTCCACGTCAGCTATTGGGTACGGCGTCGGATACCGTACAGATGTGACACCCGGGAAGTCAGCCGAGACGGCACGGCCGGCGCGGCGCAGGCTCAGCGTGGACCGGCGTCGGGAAGAGCTCATGACGGCGGCGCTGGAGTTGTTCAGCACCCGCGACGCGGAGGACGTCTCGATCGACGACGTGGCGTCGGCGGCGGGGGCTTCGCGGGCCCTGGTCTACCACTACTTCGGCGGCAAGCAGGAGCTCTACGTGGCCGCGCTGAGGAGCGCGGCGGAGCAGCTGGAGTCCCGGCTGCGGCCCCAGGGGGGCGGCAGGCCGCTCGACGAGCTGGCCTCAGGGCTGGAGCGGTACTTCGACTTCGTCGAGGAGCACGCGGCGGGCTTCGCCGCGCTGCTGCGGGGCGGCCCGGCCAACAGGACCGGCGAGGTCGGCGAGATCGTCGACGGGGTGCGCAGGCGGCTCTTCCGCCTGATCCAGAAGCAGATGGGCGTCGAGGAGCCGAGCCCGGTGCTGCGCACGACGCTGCGGTCGTGGATCGCCTCCGTCGAGACGGCGGGCCTCGACTGGCTGGAGCATCGCGACCTCGAACGGCCGATGCTGGAGCGAATGCTGGTGCAGCACATGGTGGCGCTGCTCGGTGTCGCCGCCGCCCATGACGGCGACGTCGCCAGGCTGCTGGAGCGGCTGGCGTGAGCGGGTAACGAGGCGGGGCAGGGGAAGAGTGGCGCCGGCGCGGGCGGCGCCAACCTTCCGTCGTCTCAGCGGTGGACCGGGCCACGTGGCGACCTGGTCCACCCCCTTCAAACCCCCCTGAGGTCGGTGCCGACCTCCCGCTACTCGGAGCGCTGCTGCGGAATCCCCGCGAGCAGCGCGCGAACCTCGGTCTCCCGGTAACGCCGATGACCGCCGAGGGTACGAATCGACGTCAACTTGCCCGCCTTGGCCCACCGCGTAACGGTCTTGGGGTCGACCCTGAACATGGTCGCGACCTCAGCGGGCGTGAGCAGTGGCTCGGCCTCGGGTGTACGAGCTGACATTTGTGCGGCCTCTCCTCCGTGTGGACCGGCGTAGCGATCCTGTGACTGCCTTTGCGCGTGTCACGGATGTCCCCCTATGGCGCAGAGCGTGCGGCTTTTCTGAGCCATATGCGGCATCACCCGATGTGACCATACCGCCACGCAGAGCGATTGGCGAGCCCTTCTTTGACCCAACTGCCCGCCCCCGTGGCCATGTCACGCTCGGTGATTCTAGCGACACGGTTCGTGGTATCGCAGTGAAAACGGCAAACTACTCAGTTCGCAGAAGAGAGCAGCCGCGAGACGTGACCTACTCATGCAGGTCAGACACCCGTATTGGGGCTCAGTTGGCAGATTCCAGCAGTTGCATTGACTTCCACCGCAGGATGACCCTCTGGTACATGGCGTAGGCAAGTTCTTCTTGACCCGTGTCCAGGCCCGTCAGGGCCGCCGAAAGCTCCGCGACGGACTGGTCGGCCTGCAGCGCGTCGTCGTCCATGAGGTGGACGAGCCCGCCGTAGTCGAGCTCCACCAGCGAGTGGGGGTGGAACTCCTCCAGCCACCTGGCGACGTCCTCCACGTCGAAGTTGGCCGCGACGTCGCCCAGGTGCCTGCGCAGCACGCTGAGCGCCCGCGCCGTGCGCCTCCTGGCCTGGGCCATGGAGGTGACGTAGATCAGGTTACGCCCGGTAGTGGTGGTCACGTCCTGTCCCGGATTGGCGGAGCCGAGCACCAGCCAGCGCTCGTTCCCATCAAACGGCACGAACCACGATGGCGGCACGTGCCACGCCGTGGTGCGGATGTGGGTGCGCAACGCGTCGGAACCGGCCTGCCGCTTGTAACGGTCGAAGTCGTCGGCCGTCTGCTCGGCGATCGCCTTGGGCACCAGATGGTCCATCAGTTTCACGGGAGTAGTGCCACGAAGCCGTGAGAACGCCAGCCACGAGCGCAAACGGGTTTGCCAGGGGCAGACATAGAGCCGGTCCTCAACGCGCCGGAGATAGGCATTGGGGCTCTCCTGGGCGGGAACGGGTTGAGGGGGCATGCCGAGCAGGCGCATGACGGACTCGCCGTGCTCCGCATTGAGCGCGTTCGCGCGTCGCGGTCGGTCACGTGAGTCGGCATAGTCGGCCCACACCTTGCGCTCGGACTCGGCGAACGCGGTCAGTGGCTCATAGACACGGAGGTAGGCGGCATAGGGCAGCACGGAGGCATCGTGTCACGAAGCGAACCTGCGTGCACCGTCGAGGCTTACTACTCTGTGAAGCGATCTCCGCCGCGACGGCGCGGCGGACCGGACAGGGAGTCACTACCGTGACCGACGTCTTCGGAGCGTCTCACAAAGACGTTCACGAGCAGGTCGTCTTCTGCGCTGACGAGCAGAGCGGCCTGCGTGCCATCATCGCCATCCACAACACGGCGCTGGGCCCGGCCCTGGGTGGCACGAGGTTCTATCCCTACGAGAGCGAGTCCGCGGCCCTGGCCGACGTGCTCAACCTGGCCAAGGGCATGGCGTACAAGAACGCGCTGGCCGGCCTCGACCTGGGCGGGGGCAAGGCCGTGATCATCGGCGACCCGGCCCGCGACAAGAGCGAGGCGCTGCTTCGCGCGTACGGCAGGTTCGTCCAGTCGCTCGGCGGGCGCTACATCACCGCCTGCGACGTGGGCACCTACAGCGAGGACATGGACATCGTGGCCCGCGAGTCGCGCTTCGTGACGGGCCGCACGCTGGCCCACGGCGGGGCGGGAGACTCCTCGATCCTCACGGCGTTCGGCGTGTTCCAGGGCATGCGGGCCTCGGCCGAGCGCGTCTACGGCACGCCTTCCCTGCACGGCAGGCGCGTGGGCGTCGAGGGGGTCGGCAAGGTGGGCCACCGCCTGGTCGAGCTCCTGCGCGAGGACGGCGCCGAGGTCGTGGTCTGCGACGTGGACCCCAGGGCGGTCGAGCGGGTGCGGCTGCGGCACCCGGAGGCGGACGTGGTCGCCGACGCGCGCACGCTGATGGCCTCCGACATCGACGTCTTCGCCCCGTGTGCGCTGGGCGGGGCGCTCGACGACGACTCGGTGGCTACGCTGCGCGCGAAAATCGTCTGCGGCGCGGCCAACAACCAGCTCGCCCACGCCGGCGTGGAGAAGCAGCTCGCCGATCGCGGCATCCTGTACGCGCCCGACTATGTCGTCAATTCCGGCGGGGTGATCCAGGTCGCCGATGAGATCGAGGGCTTCGTCATGGAACGGGCCAGGTCGAAGGCTGCCCAGATCTACGACACGACTCTGAAGATCTTCGGAATCGCGGCCGATGAGGGCGTTCCACCCGCGGTCGCAGCAGATAGGCTGGCCGAGCGCAGAATGTCGGAAGTCGGGCGTATTCGGTCCATTTGGCTAGGCCGCTGACGCCCCGCGCCCATACGGCGTACCGAGCTGGGCACAAAACAGGTACGGTAATAGGCGAACGATAGGCTGACGCCCGTAGTCAGGCGGCGTCAGTGTGTGGTGCGTTAGCGACGAGGGGTCGGGGACGACCCCACACGAGGGGGTCGAGCCAATGGGGCGCGGCCGAGCAAAGGCCAAGCAGGTCAAGGTTGCTCGCCAGCTGAAGTACAACAGCGGTGGCACGGATCTTGACCGTCTTCGCGACGAACTCGGGGTCGGAGACTCCAGCCGCAATGACGACGCCGACGACCTCAACGATGAGCTGGCGGATCGCTATGCCGATTACGCCGATGACTATGGCGCCGGAGACGACGACGACGGCCGTACGTCCGGCCGTCGATAGCCGTTCTCCTGAGTGATGTGATCGAGGGCCCGGCGGCGCAGGTGCCGGGATCCTCGCTCACGTTCGTCGGGCCCCACGGGCAACCGTGGGGCTTTCGTCACGTGTGCCGGAAATCAGGGCGCATCCTTGGTGATGCGTCCCTTTCCGTGTGTGCCGGGCCAGGCGTTCCGCACGCCTGACCCGTCCGCGGTGCCTCAGCGGTAGCGGGCCTGCCCGCTGCCCGGCACGACCTCGCCCATCACCCAGGCGTCGAGGCCGCGACCGGCCAGCAGCCGGACGGCCGCGTCCGCCGCGTCGGCGGGCAGCACGGCCGCCATGCCGACGCCCAGGTTGAAGGTGCGGTCCAGGTCGCGCTGCGCGATCTTCCCGTAGGACGACAGCACGCCGAAGATCGCCGGAGGCGTCCACGACGAGCGGTCCAGCAGCGCGTCGAGGTGCGCCGGCAGCGAACGCGAGAGGTTGCTCTCGACCCCGCCGCCGGTGATGTGCGCGTAGGCGTGCACCTCGACCGCCCTGGCCAGCTCCAGGCAGTGCAGCGAGTAGATGCGCGTCGGCTCCAGCAGCTCCTCGCCCAGCGGCCGGCCCAGCTCGGGCAGCACGGTGTCGAGGGACAGGGAGCTCTCCCGCAGCACGTGGCGGACCAGCGAGTAGCCGTTGGAGTGCACCCCCGAGGAGGCCATCCCCAGCACCACGTCACCGGCGGCCACCCGCTCGGGCCCGAGCATGGCGGACGCCTCCACCACGCCGGTGCCCGCCCCGGCCAGGTCGTACTCGTCGGGGCCCATCGCGCCGGGGTGCTCGGCCGTCTCGCCGCCCACCAGGGCGGCCCCGGCCAGGCGGCAGCCCTCGGCCACGCCGCCGACGATCTCGGCGATGCGCTCGGGCACCACCTTCCCGCAGGCGACGTAGTCGGTCATGAACAGCGGCTCGGCCCCGCAGACCACCAGGTCGTCGAGGACCATGCCGACCAGGTCGATGCCGATCGTGTCGTGCTTGCCGTACTGCTGGGCGATCATGACCTTGGTGCCCACGCCGTCGGTGGAGGTCGCCAGCAGCGGGCGCCGGTACTTCAGCAGCGCCGAGGCGTCGAACAGGCCGGCGAAGCCGCTGGCGTCGTCGACCACCTCGGGCCGCCGCGAGCGCGCCACCTTGTCCTTCATCAACGCGACGGCACGCTCGCCCGCCTCGATGTCCACCCCGGCGGCCTCATAGGTGCTCACACGGCCTCCTTCGGAGGCAGTGTGAGCACTGTACTGCTGCGTTTGATGGTTCGTTCGCTACGCTCTCTCACGCTTTGCTCTCCAACACGAACTTGCCCACGTTGTCCTGGTCGATCGGGATCGGGTACTCGCCGGTGAAGCAGGCCCGGCAGAGCCGGTCGGCCGGGATCGTGGTGGCCTCGGTCAGGCCCTCCAGCGAGATGTAGCCGAGGGAGTCGGCCCCCAGCGAGGCGCGGATCTCCTCGACCGACAGCGAGCCCGCGATCAGCTCCGCCCTGGTGGCGAAGTCGATGCCGTAGAAGCACGGCCACTTCACGGGCGGGGAGGAGATGCGGACGTGCACCTCGCGCGCCCCCGCCTCGCGCAACATCTTGACGATGGCCCGCTGGGTGTTGCCGCGCACGATCGAGTCGTCCACGACCACCAGGCGCTTGCCCTCCACGACCTCGCGCAGCGGGTTGAGCTTGAGCCTGATGCCGAGCTGGCGGATGGTCTGCGAGGGCTGGATGAACGTGCGGCCGACGTAGGAGTTCTTCACCAGGCCCTGGCCGTATGGGATGCCGCTCTCCTGGGCGTAGCCCACGGCGGCGGGCGTGCCCGACTCCGGCGTGGGGATGACCAGGTCGGCCTCCACCGGGTGCTCACGGGCCAGCACGCGGCCGACCTCGACCCGGGTGACCTGGACGCCGCGCCCGGCGATGGTGGTGTCGGGGCGGGCGAGGTAGACGTACTCGAACAGGCAGCCCTTCGGCTCCGGCAGCGCGAAGCGGCGGGACCTGACGCCCTGCTCGTCGATCGTGAGCAGCTCGCCGGGCTCGACCTCGCGCACGAACGTGGCGCCCACGATGTCGAGCGCCGCCGTCTCGGAGGCCACCACCCAGCCGCGCTCCAGGCGGCCCAGGACCAGCGGGCGGATGCCCTGCGGGTCGCGGGCCGCATAGAGCGTCTTCTCGTCCATGAACACCAGCGTGTAGGCGCCCTTGACCTGCGGGAGCAGCTCCGCGGCGGCGTCCTCGACCGAGCGGCTGCGGTCCTGCGCGAGCAGCGTGGTGAGGACCTCGGTGTCGGTGGTCGCGCGGATGGAGCCGGGCGCCAGGCGCTGGGCCAGCTCCGGGGTGTTGATCAGGTTGCCGTTGTGGGCCAGCGCCAGGCCGCCCACCTCGGTGGAGCTCAGCGTGGGCTGAGCGTTCTCCCACACGCTGGACCCGGTCGTGGAGTAGCGGCAGTGGCCGATGGCCAGGTGACCGCGCAGGGTGCTGAGCACCGACTCGTCGAAGACCTGGGCGACCAGCCCCATGTCCTTGTAGACGAGAATGCGGCTGCCTTCGCTGACCGCGATGCCCGCGGACTCCTGGCCGCGGTGCTGCAACGCGTACAGCCCGTAGTAGGTGAGTTTGGAAACTTCCTCGCCCGGAGCCCAGACGCCGAAGACACCGCAGGCGTCTTTAGGAGCGCGGTCGTGGGGGTCCAGATCATGGCCGAGCCGGCCGTCGCCCTTCAGCACATGCCTCAGTTTAGGTCGGCCACTTCCGTGCTCGCACACCCGGGTGTGAGATCAGATGGCGTGGGCTGACCTGCCCGCATTCGAACCGTCTCGGATGATCTCTCCCGTGAGGTTGTGGTTGGCCGCCGAGCCGAGGAAGACGATCAGCGCCGCCATGTCGTCGGCGGTGGAGAGCCTGCGGGTGGGCGTGCGGGCCGCGAGCCGGTCGAGGACGTCCTGCGGGAACGGGCGCACGCCGGTGACCGTGAGGCCCGCGACGGCCACGTTCACCAGGATGCCGTCCCGGCCCGCCTCCCAGGCCAGGGCCCTGGCCATGCCGTGCAGGGCCATCTTCGCGGTGCCGTACGGGCCGGGGCCCGGCACGCCCTCCTCGCCGATGCCGGAGGAGACCAGCACGATCCGTCCCCACCGCCTGCGCCGCATCTCCGGCAGCACCGCCTGGACGAGCAGGGCGTTGCCGACCACGTTGGCGTGCATCGTCGCGGACCACTCGGCGGCCGGGACGTCCTCGAACGCCACGCTGCCCGGCTGGACGTTCCCCCAGCGGACGGCGTTGGCGACGAGCGCGTCCACCGGGCCCGCCTGCGCGACCGCCGGCGCGATGGTGGCATGGTCCTCCAGGTCGAGACGGACGGCCGCACCCCGGACGCCGGCCTCCTCGACGCGCGCGACGACCTCGGCGGCGCGGTCGGCGCCCGTGTTGTAGGTGATGGTGACGTCCGCGCCGGTTCTGGCGTACGCGAGCGCGGTGGCGGCGCCGATGCCGGACGAGCCGCCGGTGATGAGCACGTGCATGGTCCACTCCTTGAATTAGCCGACTAATTAGCCAGCTAACTGTGCGCCGCGCCGGCGTGCAAGGGCGTTTCGCTAGCAGTGAAAATCGGGCGTGGCGCGCAGGAACCGGGCCAGCAGCTCACGCTCCTCGGCCGTGAAGCCGCGCTGGAGGTCCTCGTCCAGCTGCTTCCAGATGCCCTCCACCGGCTCGCGCAGGGCCTTGCCCGTGTCGGTGAGGTACACCCGGCCGACCCGGGGACGGTCGGGGTCGGGGGCGCGGTAGACGATGCCCCCGCGCTCCAGGCGCTGGAGGGTCTTGGTGACGGTCGGCGGCTCGACGCCCAGCCTGGCGATCAGCTCGCCCTGCGTCAGGCCGTCCTCCCGCCACAGCTGGTTGAGCAGCAGCTCCTGGCCCACGTGCAGGCCGAGCGGCACCAGCGCGGCGGCGAGCTGGTTGCGGTGGGCCTTCATGAGCTTGATGAGCGCGTACGTCAGGGTCTCGTCCAGCATGCACTCATCTTGCCTCCCGCCTGGTGCTTTGGCGCATGGTGACCCAACGATGAGCGGCCTCTTACCGTGTCGCGTGGTTTAGCCGACGGCTTCCGCGAAAGGGTGAAGTATCCGGCATGCAGACCCTCGGGAGACGCAGACGTGACCACACCTGAGGACCCGAACGAGCCCCGCGAAGGGCAGCGCCCGCGGGAGGGCCAGCCAGACAGCACGCCCGCCCAGCACGAGCCCGAGTGGTGGAGCGAGGGCACGCTGCCGGAGGACGAGCGGCCGCCCAGGCAGGGCGCGGCTCCGGACGTCACGCCCGGGCAGGGGCCGGCTCCGGGCACCGCGCCCGAGGAGGAGCCGGGGATCGTGCCGGGACGCGGGCCGGGGGAGGAGGAGCCGATCTCGCCGGTTCCGCCGGTGGTGCCCCGCCCCGACGTGCCGCCGACGCACGAGCCCAGGCCGGCCGGTGAGCCGTCCCACCCCGACCTGCCCACCTCGCCCGAGACGCCGGAGCCCACGGGCGGCGACGCCGAGGCGACCCAGGTGTACCCGATCCCCGGCGCCACCCCGTCCTATCCGGGCTGGGGCGAAACGCCGCAGGAGGAGCGGCCCGCCAGGCAGGAGCCCTCGCGCTACGACCAGGGCGACCGGCCGCAGCAGCAGCCGTACTTCGCACCACCCGAGGCGGGCGCCCCGTCCGGGGAGAGCGCGTCTCCCCGGCAGAGCACCTCGTCGGGGGAGGGCGCGTCCCGCTGGGAGAGCACCCCGTCGGGAGGGGGCGCGTCCCGCTGGGAGAGCACCCCGTCCGGGGAGGGCCCGGCGCCTTGGGAGAACACGCCGCCCGGAGGGATCCCTGTCCCCCCAGGAGGCGCGCAGGGCGGTCAGGAGGGGACGCCGCCCGAGGGCGGCACGCCGGACCAGGGGCACGCCGTCCCGCCCGGGCAGGAGCCCGATCCGACGGTGCCGGGCACGTCGCCCTCCAGCCCGTACGGCGGCCCGCCCGGCTACCCGCCGCCCCCGCCCCCAGGAGCCCCCTACGGCTCCCAGCCGGGCCAGCCGGGCCAGTACGGCCAGCCCGGGCAGTACGGTCAGTACGGTCAGTACGGCCAGTACGGCCAGTACGGGCAGTACGAGCAGGCCAAGCCGGGCAGCGGCCTGGCCACGGCCTCGCTCGTCCTCGGCGTGGCCAGCCCCTTCCTGGTGTTCGTCTGCTTCACCGGCCTGATCACCGCGATCCTGTCGATCGTCTTCGGCTGGGTGGCGCTGGCGAAGCGCGCGGGCAAGGGCCGCGCCGTCGCCGGCATCGTGATCAGCGTCCTGTCGCTGATCCTGTTCGCGATCGTGGCCATCTGGTTCTGGAACGTGGTCCAGGAGTGCGCCCATCTGCCCGGCCAGCTCGCCGACCGGTGCTTCGAGGACAAGTTCCCCTGGATGAGCGGCACCCGCTAAAGCGGCAAATATCCGGATAGGTCGGCTCGGGCGCCGCTGGCCGACACGGCGCCTTCCGCCATGGCCTCGTCCCACGTCATCCGCCCGAGCGCGAGCCGGATCCAGGTCCGCCCGTCCATCTCGACCACGTTCGGCGGCGTGCCCCGGGTGTGCCGGGGTCCCTCGATGGCCTGGACGGCGGCGTACGGCGGCACGCGCACCTCGACGGTCCGCCCGGGCGCCGTGCTCGCCAGCCTGTCGAGCAGGTGGCGCACCGCCATCCTGGCCGCGTCGCGCTCGGGCTGGAGCCCGCGCTCGTAGGCCGCCAGCACGGCGGCCACGAGCGCGTCGGCCAGTGTGGAGGCGGGCCCGTCGTAGGAGGGCTCGTCCAGAGCGACGAGCTGGCCGTCGAGGGCCGCTCTCAGCTTCTCCTGATCCATCTTGCGTGGTGGCACCCTGCCATTCTCTCCCGGGAAGCGTTCATCGAGACGGAGGTCATCGTTCACCTCCGGTTTCGACGGCGAACGTAGCCTCCCGGCGGTACAACCGCGCACATATATGGAGGACCTGTGGCGAACCCCAACGCGGGGCCGCGGCTGCTGCCGCTGCTTTCCACCCCGCACAAAGGTGGCCGTTCCGCGTTGACCTGTCAGTTCCGCTGCGGCAACGCGTGCGCGCATGACGTGGCCAACACCGCCGACAACGCCTATTTCGGCGACGTGGTGAAGGAGGCGCTGTCCCGGCGCGGCGTGCTGCGCGCGGGCGCGCTCGGCGCGGTCGTGGTGGGCGCCGGCGTGGCGGGCGCCGTGCCGGCCCTGGCCGACGAGCCCGAGGCGGAGGCCGCCAGGCACGGCTGGAACGGCGGCGGCGGCAACAGCGACATCCGCTTCACCGCCGTGCAGCCGAACACCGATGACGCCCTGACCATCCCGGAAGGCTACAAGTCCTCCGTGGTCGTGCGCTGGGGCGACCCGGTGCTGCCCGACGCGCCGGCGTTCGACTTCGAGAACCAGACCGCCGACGCCCAGAACAAGCAGTTCGGCTACAACTGTGACTTCGTGACGGTCTTCCCGATGGGCCGGGACCGCGCGCTGATGTGGGTCAACCACGAGTACACCGACGAGAGCCTGATGTTCCGCGGCTACACCGGTGGCGCGGCGGCGACCGAGGATCAGATCAGGATCGGGCTGGCCGCGCACGGCGGCTCGGTCGTGGAGATCGAGCGGGCCGGCGACACCGGTGAGTGGAAGCTGGTCACCAGGGGCCGCCGCCGCTACAACCGCCGCATCACCGCTCAGACGAAGATGCGGTTCAGCGGCCCCGCCGCCGGCAGCGATCTGCTGAAGACGGCCGCCGACCCGAAGGGCACCACGCCCATCGGCATGCTGAACAACTGCGCGGGCGGCACCACCCCGTGGGGCACGGTGCTGACCGCCGAGGAGAACTTCAACCAGTACTTCATCAACGGCGACAAGGTGCCCGAGGCGCAGAAGCCGTACATCACCCGCTACTCGATCACGACCGGCACCCCCTCCTCCAGCCGCCGGTTCGACCGTGTCGAGGAGCGCTTCGACCTGGCCAAGCACCCGAACGAGGTCAACAGGTTCGGGTGGATCGTGGAGATCGACCCGTTCGACCCCGACTCGACGCCGATCAAGCGCACCGCGCTCGGCCGCTTCGCCCACGAGGCCGCCACCACGACGCTGGCCCGCGACGGCCGCCTGGTCGTCTACATGGGTGACGACTCGCGCTTCGAGTACATCTACAAGTTCGTCTCCAAGGACCGCTACATCCCCGGCTTCGACCGCCACAACCGGGAGCTGCTGGACGAGGGCACCCTGTACGTGGCCAAGTTCACCGGCGACAGCCCGGCCGCCGAGCTCGACGGCTCCGGCAAGCTGCCCTCCGACGGCCAGTTCGACGGCTACGGCGAGTGGAAGCCGCTGGTCTCGGGCGACAGGTCGTTCGTGGACGGCATGACCGCCCAGGAGGTCCTGGTCTACACCCGTTCGGCCGCCGACAAGGTGGAGGGCGGCGCGACGAAGATGGACCGCCCCGAGGACGTGGAGCGCAACCCGGTCACCGGCGGCGTCTACGTGGCCCTGACCAACAACTCCAACCGCACCGCGGCCCAGGTGGACGAGGCCAACCCGCGCCCGTCCAACAAGCACGGCCACGTGCTGGAGATCGCGGAGCGGCGCAACGACGCGGGCGAGAAGACGTTCGCCTGGTCGCTCCCGCTGGTCTGCGGCGACCCGAACGACCCCACCACCTACTTCGCCGGCTTCGACAAGACCAAGGTCTCGCCGATCTCCTGCCCGGACAACGTGACGTTCGACAAGGACGGCAACCTCTGGATCTCCACGGACGGCAACGCCCTGGAGAAGAACGACGGCCTGTTCGTGATGCCGGTCAGGGGCAAGGAGCGCGGCTACGTGCGCCAGTTCCTCACCGTGCCGGTCGGCGCCGAGACCTGCGGCCCGCTCGTCTCCGACGACCAGCGCAGCGTCTTCGTGGCGGTGCAGCACCCGGGTGAGACGGACGACGCCAGCCCGGAGACCCCGAGCAGCCACTGGCCCGACGGCGGCAGCAGCCAGCCCCGCCCGTCGGTGGCCGTGGTCTGGCACGGCAGGGGCAAGAAGATCGGGGCTTGACCTCAACTTAACTTGAGGGCCTAGCGTCCATGCCATGAGCATGGAAGTGACCGCCTGGCATCAGCTGTACTCGATGAACAACCGGCCCGAGCGTCGCTCTGTATCCAGGGCGACGCTCAGGCGTATCGGCGCCTTCGCGCGCCCGCACCGTCGCAGGCTGACGCTGTTCCTGCTGCTCAGCGTGGTGATGGCGGGCCTGGCGGTGGGGGCGCCGCTGCTGGCGGGGCGGGTGGTGGACGCCATCTTCGCCGGCGAGCCGCTCGGCGTGGTCGTCACGGTGGCGCTGGCCATCGCGGGGCTGGCGATCGCGGAGGCGGGGCTGGGCCTGGTGAACCGGTGGTTGTCGGCGGGCCTGGGCGAGGACCTGATCCTCGACCTGCGTACGGCCGTCTTCGACCACGTGCAGCGCATGCCGATCGCGTTCTTCATGCGCACCCGCACCGGCGCGCTGGTCAGCCGGCTCAACAACGACGTGATCGGCGCCCAGCGCGCCTTCACCGACACGCTGTCCGGCGTGGTGGGCAACGTCGTGACGCTCCTGCTGACGCTCGTCGCGATGATCAGCATCTCCTGGCAGATCACGCTGCTGGCGCTCCTGCTCCTGCCCGTGTTCGTGCTGCCGGCCCGGCGGATGGGCACCAGGATCGCGCGGCTGCGGCGGGAGGCGGCCGACCACAACGCGGCCATGGGCACCCAGATGACCGAGCGGTTCTCCGCGCCGGGCGCGACGCTGGTCAAGCTGTTCGGCCGGCCCGCCCACGAGTCGGCCGAGTTCGCGCGCAGGGCCCGCCGCGTGCGCGACATCGGGGTGCGCTCGGCCATGACCCAGTCGGCCTTCGTCACCGCGCTGACGCTGGTCTCGGCGCTGGCGCTGGCCCTGGTGTACGGCCTCGGCGGCTTCTACGCCCTGGCCGGCCAGCTCGCCCCCGGCGCGCTGGTGGCCATGGCCATGCTGCTGACCCGCCTGTACGCACCCCTGACGGCCCTGGCCAGCGCCCGCGTGGACGTGATGAGCGCGGTCGTCAGCTTCGAGCGCGTCTTCGAGGTGCTCGACCTGGAGCCGCTCATCCAGGACAAGCCGGACGCCCGGCAGGTGCCGGAGGGGCCGGTCCCGGTGGAGTTCGACGACGTGCGCTTCGCCTATCCCGCGGCCGACAAGGTCTCGCTGGCCTCGCTGGAGGAGGTCGCCACGCTCGACACGCGCGGGGGCGTCGAGGTGCTGCACGGCGTCTCGTTCCGGGCCGAGCCCGGGCAGATGGTGGCGCTGGTCGGCTCGTCCGGCGCGGGCAAGTCCACGATCGCGCAGCTCCTGCCCAGGCTGTACGACGTCGACTCCGGCGCCGTACGGCTCGGCGGCGTGGACGTCCGGGACCTGAGCGCCGACTCGATCCGCGACACGCTCGGCATGGTCACCCAGGACGGTCACCTCTTCCACGACACGATCCGCGCCAACCTGCTGCTGGCCAGGCCGGAGGCGGGCGAGGAGGAGATCTGGGACGCGCTCGGCCGCGCCCGCCTGGCCACGCTCATCAGGTCGCTGCCCGACGGGCTCGACACCGTCATCGGCGAGCGCGGCTACCGGCTGTCGGGCGGCGAGCGCCAGCGCCTGACGATCGCCCGCCTCCTGCTGGCCAGGCCCCGGGTGGTGATCCTGGACGAGGCCACCGCGGCGCTCGACTCCACCTCGGAGGCGGCGGTGCAGGCGGCGCTGGGCGAGGCCCTGGAGGGCAGGACGGCCGTGGTGATCGCGCACCGGCTGTCCACCGTCCGCGCCGCCGACCTGATCCTGGTGATCGAGGACGGCCGGGTGGCCGAGCGCGGCACGCACGCCGAACTGCTGGCCGCCGGGGGCCGCTACGAGGAGCTGTACCGCACTCAGTTCGAGGACCCGACGGCCTCCGGGGTCGCCGCGGCCTGAGGCTCGCCGGGCGGAGCCGGCCGGGGGCGCAGCGAGTAGAGCGCGACCGGGATGGACGCCAGCACCACGACCGCGGCGACGACCAGCGTGAACCGGTACCCGTCGAGGAAGGCGGGCAGCGGCGGCAGGCCGCTCGCGTTCTGCCTGGCGGTCAGCAGCGCTCCCAGCACGGTGATGCCGAGCAGGCCGAAGACCTCGCGGAAGACGTTGAGCACGCCCGAGGCGACGCCTGAGCGCTCCTTGGGCATGCCGCTCACGACGGCGGAGGTCAGGGGGACGAGCAGGCCGCCGCCGAGGCCGTACAGGATGAACCAGGGCGCCACGTCCGCGAAGTCGCCGTCGGCGCCGACGCGGGAGATGAGGTAGATCGCGGTCCCCATCAGCGCCATCCCGAGCGCGACCGTGCGGCCGATGCCGAGCCGCGCGCTGACCTGCTGCGACAGGATCGCCATCACGCCCATGACCAGCGCCATCGGCACGAAGGAGATGCCTGCCTGCGTGGGGGTGAAGCCGAGCACGTTCTGCAGCCACAAGGCGCTGAAGAAGTAGATCCCGAAGACGCCGAACGACCAGATGCCGCTGGTCAGCACCCCGCCGGTGAAGACGCGCGACCTGAACAGGGAGATCGCGATCATCGGCTCGGCCGCCCGCGCCTCCACCGCGACGAACCCCGCCGCCGCGGCCGCGAACACGCCGAACGCGGCCAGGATCGGGGCCGAGGCCCAGCCCAGGGTCTCGCCCTCGATGAGCGCGAACGTCAGCGCGAACAGGGCCAGCGCCGACAGGCCCAGGCCCGGCAGGTCGAGGCTGTGGCGCACCCGCGTGACGGCGGGCCGCACGGCCCACAGCGCGAGCCCGGCCGTGACCGCCCCGATCGGCACGTTGATCAGGTAGATCCAGCCCCAGTGCAGGTTCTCGCTGATGAGGCCGCCCAGGGTGGGCCCGAGAGCCATGGACAGCGCCCCCGAGGCGCTCCAGATGCCCACCGCCCGGCCGCGCTCCGCGGGGTCGGGGAAGATCTGGCTGATCAGCGACAGCGTGGTGGGCGTCAGCAGCGCGGCGCCGACGCCCTGCACGGCCCGCGCGGCGATCAGCGTCCCGCCGGAGGTGGCCAGCCCGGCCGCGAGCGAGGCCAGTGTGAAGACGGCCAGCCCGCCGAGGAAGACCCTGCGGGCGCCCAGCACGTCCGCGAGCCGCCCGCCGGCCAGCATGAGGCCGGCGAAGACCAGGATGTACGAGCTCACGATCCACTCCAGCCCGGAGATCGTCAGCCCCAGGTCCCGCTGGATCGTCGGCAACGCGACATTTCCCACGTTGTTATCCAGATACGTCATGAACGTGCCCAGGGTCACGGCGACCAACGCCCACCATCGCATCGCTGCTCCTCCTCCTAAACAGCGTACTTGTACGTCGTATAATGGAACTTGTACGGCGTATAGTTGTCAACCGTGATGGGAAAACTGACCGCCCAGGGCATCGCGGAGCGGGCCCTGGAGATCGGTGACACCGAGGGCCTCGACGCCGTGACCATCCGCCGCCTGGCCACGGATCTCGGCGTGACCCCGATGGCGCTCTACTGGCACTACAAGAACAAGGAACAGCTGATCGTCGGCATGGCCGACCACCTCATCGGCGGCTTCGCGCCCGAGCCCGCCGACGAGCGCCCCTGGCAGGCCCGGCTCCGCGCGCTGACCGAGGGCCTGATCAGGACGCTGCGCGTCCACCCCTGCGCCAAGGACGTGCTGGAGCAGATCGACCCGGTCGCGGTGCCGAGCTTCCTGGCCGTGTGGGACCAGGCACTCGGCCTGGCCAGGCAGGCCGGGTTCGGCGTGGAGGAGAGCTGCCTGATCACCAAGTACCTGCTGCAGAGCGCCATCGCCATCGCCGACGCCCCGGTCCACGGCGCGGCCGAGCCCGACCGGGCCGAACGTGTCAGGCTCAAGCGGGTCGGGCTGCAGTCGTTGCCCACGGACAGGTACCCGCACCTGGTGGAGATGGCCGGGCCGCTGGTGGAGGGCACGGACCCGGCGCTGTACGACACCTTTGGGGTCGACCTCGTGCTGAGCGGCATAGAGGCGCTCGCGGCCAGACGTTAGAGTCCAGATCATGCCCTTCGAGCTGATCTGCGAGATCGAACCGCCCACCAAGCCCGATCTGAAGCACGTACGGCACCAGATCGGCACCCTGAGCAAGATCGCCCACGCGTTCCTCATCCCCGACAACCACATCGGCCGCGCGACCGTCTCCAGCGTGGCCGTGGTGCACGAGGTCGAGGCGATGGGCGGGCGCGGCATCGCCTGCCTCAACTCGCGCGACCGCAACCTGCTCGGCTTCCGCCGCGACCTGCTGACGGCCGCGGCGTACGGGGTGGACCAGTTCCTCTTCGTCTACGGCGACAAGCCCACGAGCGGCAACCGGACGAGCGACCTGAACGTGCGCTCGATGATCGAGGAGGCGCGCAGGTTCTCGCCGGACCTCCGCGTGGGGGCCGCCGCGGGGCTGCGCCCGCTGCCCGCGTGGAAGCGCACGGCCGACTTCCTGTTCTCGCAGGTCAGCTTCTCGGTGGAGGACCAGCTCCGGTGGCGTGAGCAGCACCCGGTCGACGTGCCCGTCTACGCCGGCGTCATGGTCCTGGCCAGCGAGCGGCACGCGCGCACCCTGGCCGCGGCGATCCCGGACATCGCCCTGCCGGAGGAGCTGATCGCGAGGGTGGCGGCCGACCGCATGGCGGGCGTGGAGGCCGCCTGCGAGCAGGTCCTCGCGCTGCGCGACACCGGCGCCTTCGCCGGCGTTCACCTCGTCCCGGTCGCCCGCTACCGCGACGTCGAGTCCCGGCTGGCCGCCGCCCTCTGAGGCCGCGCCAGGGCCGCCAGCACCGCGCCCAGCAGCGCCACCCCGAACAGCACCGCGTACGCGAGCCGGAACCCGTCCATGAGCTGCCCCACCGCCACCGGTGACAAGGTGGACAGGGTTCCGGCGTACACCTGGGCCCGCACGTCCGGCCCCACGGAGGCGGTCAGCACGCTGAGCGACAGGCCGACGCTGATCACGATGCCGACGTTCATCACCATCACGCGGAACCCGTTGACCACGCCCAGGCTGCCGACCGGCAGCGCCCGCATGACCTGCGTGGTGTTGCCCGTGAGGAACGTTCCGCTGCCGCAGCCCGCCACGAACAGGCCGATCCCGATCACCCAGTACGGCGTCGCCGGATCGGCCGTCAGCATCAGCGTGCCGAGCCCGGCCGCGCTCAGCACCGCCCCGCCGATCGACAGCGCGTACGGCGACACCCGCCGCCCCAGCATGCCCACGATCGGCGAGGCCAGCCCGATCCCGATCGGCACGGGCAGCACGCTCAGCCCCGCCGTGAAGGCGTCCACGCCCCGGGCGGCCTGGAAGTACAGCGCCACCACCAGGATCAGCGCCGAGCGGGCCAGCGCGTTGCAGAACGAGGCCAGGTTCGCGTAGGCCAGCAGCCGCCCGCCGAACAGCCGCAGGTCCAGGACCGGGTTCGGAGCGCGCCGCTCGGCCAGCACGATCAGCGGCAGCAGCACCACGAACACGCCCGCGCCGATCAGCACCACGGGGCTGGACAGCCCGCTCGACCCCGCCGTGGACAGCGCCAGCAGCAGCGCCGACAGCGCCGCGAACACCAGCACGTTGCCCAGCGCGTCCACCGGCTCCTTCGGCTGCCTGGGCATCTTGCGTAAGATCGCCGCCCCCACGCCGAGCGCGAGCAGCCCGGCCGGCACGTTCACCCAGAAGATCCACTGCCAGCCGGCCGCCTCGGCGATCAGGCCGCCGAGCGTCGGGCCGGCGAGCTGGGCCACCGACAGCGTGCCGATGTAGACGCCCATGCCCTGGCTGAGCCGGTCGGGCGGGAAGGCGTCGGTGATGATCACGGTGCCGTTCGCGAGGATCATCGCGGCGCCGATCGCCTGAAGGACGCGCATCGCGATCAGGAACCACACGTCCGGTGACAGCCCGGCCAGCAGCGAGGCCACCGTGAACAGCGCGAACCCCGCGAGATACACCTCACGCCTGCCGAGCAGGTCGGCCACCCGGCCGAACAGCACCAGGCTCGCCGTGTTGACCAGCAGGAACGACAGCAGGATCCAGCCCGACTCCAGCGCGTCGGCCCGGAAGTGCCGCACGACCGTCGGCAGCGCCACGTTCAGCGTGCTGCCGGCGATGCCGATGAGCACGAGGCCCAGGCTGGTGACCGCGCACACCTGCCAGGCGTAACGCAGGCGGGTGTCGTCTTGGGGGGTTACCGCGACCATGCCCTCCACTATGACGTACGGCGTACGTCCGGTTTCTCCCCAGGGGTCACCTTGCTCGCTTGCGCAACCCTTCGAGATCGTGGATCACCACGCGCCGCCTGCCCGTCTCGATCAGGCCCCGGTCGCGCAGGGTGCGCAGCGCCTTGCTGACGGCCTCACGGGAGGCGCCGGTCCATCCGGCCAGCTCGTCCTGCGACAGGGGCAGCGCCACGCGCACGCCGCTGTTGGTCTTCTCGCCGTACCGCTCGGCCAGCTCCAGCAGCCGCGTCGCCACCCTTCCCGTGGTGTCGAACGCGCCGTACTCGATGCGCTTGCGGTCGGAGTCGCGCAGCTTGTTGCTGATGAGCTGCATGAGCAGGACGGCGATGCGGCCGTGGCTCTCCAGGAAGCCGGTGAAGTCACGCACCACCAGACCGGCGATCGGCTCCAGCGCGGTCACGGTGGTCGAGCGGGGTGAGCCGTCGATGGCCGACAGCTCGCCGAGCAGCGCGCCGGGCCCGCGCACGGCCAGCACCACCTCGGTGCCGCCGCTCGTGTGGGAGGAGCACTTGACCCTGCCCTCCATCAGCACGAGCACCCAGTCGGACGTGTCGCCCTCGGTCATGATGGTCGTGCCCCGGTCCCAGCGCCGCAGCCGACCGGCCGAGCGCAGGGCCTCGACCTCCTCGGCCGTGAGCATGGTGAGGAACTCTCCGGGCTCTGAATCCATGCGCCCGATTATGTCGGTACCTGCACCGTCCTACTATGCCAATTCCGTCAGAACGTAGGCCGTAACGAGCTCATCCTTGCCCTTGAGGTTGAGCGGCCCCAGCGGGTTCACCTTCGCGCCCTCGCCCAGTTGCCCGTACGTCGTCTCGCCGATCACCACCGTGCCCGGCTCGGCCAGGGCCTGGAGCCTGGCGGCCACGTTCACGGCGTCGCCCATGGCGTTGAAGCCGCGCAGCTCCGGGCTGCCGATGTTGCCGACCAGGGCGGGCCCGGTGTTGACGCCCACCCGGAACGTCGGCCACTCGACCGTGTCGACCTTCCAGGCCATCTCCTCGGCGATCTCGGCGGCGGCCTGCTGCATCTGCAGCGCCGCCTTGCAGGCCTGCCGCGCGTGCCCGTCCTGCGAGGCGGGAGCGTTGAACAGGGCCAGCAGCGCGTCTCCGACGAACTGCACGATCGTGCCGCCGTTGTTCAGGATGCAGGGGACGGCGGCCGTGTGGTAGCGGTTCAGCATCTCGACGATCTCGCCGGGCGTCACCTTCTCCGAGAACGTGGTGAAGCCCTTGAGGTCGGCGAACAGCGCCGTCAGCTCCTTGAGCTGGCCGCCCAGCTCCGCCTGCGCGGGGTCGGCGAGCAGGGCGTGCGCCACGTCCGGCGACATGTACTGGTGGAAGAGCGTGTGCAGCTCCTGGTAGAGCCGGGCGTTCTCCAGCGAGATCGACAACTGCCCCGCCAGCGTCGCGGCCAGCGCCTCGTCCTGGTTGGTCCGCCCGACCGGCACCTCCAGCACGCCCGCCAGGTTGCCCTTGACGGTCAGCGGGAAGGCCAGGAGCTGGTCGCGCCTGATCGGGTTGCCGTCGGTGAACGCGTAGTCGCGCGAGCCGATCTGCGTCCGGCCCTCCGAGACCAGGGCGATCTTGACGTCCCCGTACGCCTGCCGCACCCGCTCCAGCGACACCGTCAGCAGCTCGTTCTCCGGCAGCCCGACCTTGGTCTGCGCGCTCACCGCCACCAGCGCGGCCAGCCGCTCCGACAGCTCCCGCTCGTTGGCCAGCGCCTCGCCCGCCCGGTCGAGCACCGCGGCCTGGCCCTCGTTGAGCCGGAACTTGCCCGACAGCCGGGTCGCGGCCAGCGGCTCGCCCCGGCGTACGTGCTCGACCAGCTCCTCCAGCGCCTCGTCGTAGTCACGCTGGATGCGCCGCACGGTCGCCGACAGCGCCACCGAGTCGAACAGCCCCGCGCTCGACCCCTCGCGCCTGAACTGCAGGTAGGCGCTGTAGGCGACGAAGACGAAGGCCAGGGTGAGCAGAAGGTGCCACTCCCACCAGGACAGGTGCCAGTTGAGCTGCGACATTCCCGCGATCATCGACTCGGCCAGCAGCGCGTACGCGGTGATCAGGCTGATCAGCATGGCCGCCGGCCGCCGCTTGTGCAGCAGGAACATCATCACGCTCGCCGCCACGTACAGCAGCAGGCCGGGCACCGACGCCCACACCAGCCAGTCCATCGGCGAGACCATCGGCGGCTCGCTGAGCGGCGTCAGGCCCGGGACCAGCGAAACGACGCCCCAGAGCACCATGAACCCGATCAGCGCTCCGCGGATGAAGTGCTGCGACCCGAGCACGGCCTTGGCGGCCCGCTCCCGCAGCGGCAGCGCCGAGGCGAACGCGAACGCCGAGGCGATCGTGAGCCCCACCTGCTGGCCGAGGTCGAACCCGATGGAGCCGGTCGGCAGGATGACCTTCGGCGTGGCCAGGCCGTGCAGGAAGAAGAACCCGGCACTGCTCAGGAAGACCATGGAGACCAGGAACAGCCGCGCGTCCTGCCGGCGCCTGGAGGACTCGCTGATGAGCACGCCGAGCACCACGTTGACGCCGGCGACCAGGATGATCAGCCAGAAGTGGCTCGCGTTGTGCTGCCAGAAGACGTTGATGTGCGGCTGGGCCAGCAGGAGCCAGAGGCCGAGCAGGGGCAGGATCAGGTGGATGGCCCACACCACGCCGCGTACGGGCTGGGTGGCCGGGGGAAGGTAGGGCGTGGGACCGCGCGTTGGCACAGACCGATTATCCACGGGCGATCGGTCTCGCCAACGCGTCCTTTTACTCACCCGAGTCGGAGACAATCCGTCAATCCGGTCAGTAACGCTCCGTTTCGTGATGTATACGTTATGTAGTTTGCGTCATCCCTTGGAACGTTCGAAGCGTGAATCTCATGCACCACTTGGGCATCACTCGTTCCTTGGAAGGAAAGCCGTGGCTATCAAGGTTCGCGGCGGGCGCACGATCACGCTCGCCGCTGTCGGGGCGCTGGCCGCCTCGCTCCTCACCGTGGGTGGCGTCGCCACCGCCTCGTCCGCCGGCTCCGAGGTGCACGCCTGCGTGCACAAGAAGACGCGGTACGCCCGCATCGTCAACCCGACGACGAAGTGCAGGAAGACGGAGGAGCGGATCCTGATCGGCGGCTCCTCCACCTCCACGACCACCGTCCAGCAGGGCGAGCAGGGCCGCCAGGGCGAGCGCGGCCCGGCCGGCCCCCAGGGCAAGCAGGGCGTCCAGGGCCCGGCCGGGCCTGTGGGGCCGCAGGGCAAGCAGGGCGTCGCGGGCCCCCAGGGCCCCAAGGGCGAGCAGGGCGAGCCGGGCAAGACCGGCGCCACCGGCCCCCAGGGCGAGCCCGGCAAGACCGGCGCGACCGGCCCCCAGGGCCCGCAGGGGCCGAAGGGCGACGACGGCAAGAACGGCCTGCCGGGCAAGGACGGCCAGACCGGCCCCCGCGGCCCCCAGGGCCCGAAGGGCGACACCGGCGCGCGCGGCCCGCAGGGGCCGAAGGGCGACCCCGGCACCGGCGCCGCCTACACGACCTACGTCAACAAGGAGTTCGTCAACGGGACCGGCACCGAGACCGTGAGCTGCGGCACCGGCGTGGTGACGGGCGGCGGCTTCTCGTTCAGCACGTTCAAGAACGCGGCCGTCACCAGCAGCGCGCCCTCGGGCGCCTCCAGCTGGACGGTCACCGTGGTCAAGGACGACAACGGCGGCGGCAACGACTACGACAGGCAGGCCGCCGCCCCGACGGCCACGCCCACGAACACACCGGCCGAGAAGGACGCGCAGACCTACGGCCACGGCGGCGGCAACAACGGCGCCAGCGTCAGCGGTCACATCTACGTCGTCTGCCTGAAGAAGGCGTGAGCGAGAGGGCCGGCACGGAAACCCCGTGCCGGCCCTCCCCGTAAGACCTCAGCCGAACAGCGCGGGAAGCGCAGCCGAGTGCGTTTCCCGCAGCTCCTCCACGGAGACCTCGAACACGTCCTTGACGGCCAGCGACGCCCCACCGGTCACGCCGAGCCCGTAGCACGGCACGTCGTGCCGCCCGCACAGCGAGGCGAACTCGTCGTAGGCCTCGGGCCGCACCACGACCAGCGCCCGCGCCGCGGACTCGCTGAACAGGTCGGTGAACGGATCACCGGTCAGCTCGACCCGCGCCCCGACGCCCCGCGCCAGGCAGGACTCGGCCAGCGCGACGGCCAGCCCGCCGTCCGACAGGTCGTGCGAGCCTTCCAGCAGCCCCCGCCGGGCCGCCTCCACCAGCACGGTGCCCAGCGCCTGCTCGGCCTCCAGGTCCGCGTGCGGCGGCAGCCCGCCCAGGTGGCGGTGCTCGACGTGGGCCCACTCCGAGCCGCCGAACTCCTCGCCGGTGTCGCCGAGCAGCACGACCCGCAGCCCCTCGGCGGTGAACCCGGACGGCACCCGCTTGGCGACGTCCTCGATGACGCCGAGCACGCCGACGACGGGCGTCGGGTGGATGGCCGTCGAGCCGGTCTGGTTGTAGAAGGAGACGTTGCCACCGGTGACCGGCACGCCGAGCGCCCTGCAGGCGTCGGCCAGCCCGCGGGTGGCCTCGGCGAACTGCCACATCACCTCGGGGTCCTCGGGGGAGCCGAAGTTGAGGCAGTTGGTGACGGCCAGCGGCTTGGCGCCGGTCACGGCCACGTTCCGGTACGCCTCGGCGAGCGCGAGCTGCGCCCCCGCGTACGGGTCGAGCTTGGCGTAACGCCCGTTGCCGTCGGTGGACAGCGCGATGCCGCGGGTGGTCGGCTCGGCGCCCTCGATGACCTCCGAGATGCGCAGCATGCCCGCGTCGGCCGGCTGGGCCAGCACGGTGTTGGAGCGCACGTACCGGTCGTACTGGTCGGTCACCCACGCCTTGGAGGCCAGGTTGGGGGAGCCGAGCAGCTTGAGCAGGGTCGCCCGCAGGTCGGCGGGCCGCTCCAGGCGGTCGGGCGTGTCGCCGTTGAGCGCGGACTGCCCGGCCGGCTCGTGGAAGGGCCGCTCGTAGACGGGGCCGTCGTCGGCGGCGGTGCCCGGCGGGATGTCCACGATGACCTCGCCGTCCCAGGTCATGACGAGGCGGCCGGTGTCGGTGACCTCGCCGATGACGGTGGCGGGCACGTCCCACTTCTCGCAGATCGCCATGAACGCGGGGATGTCGTCGGGGCGGACGACCGCCATCATGCGCTCCTGCGACTCGCTCATGAGGATCTCCTCGGGCCTGAGCGAGGGGTCGCGCAACGGGACCAGGTTGAGGTCCACCTTCATGCCACCGGTGCCCTTGGCGGCCAGCTCGGTGGTGGCGCAGGAGACGCCGGCCGCGCCGAGGTCCTGGATGCCGACGACCACGTCGGCCGCGTACAGCTCCAGGCAGCACTCGATGAGCAGCTTCTCCATGAACGGGTCGCCCACCTGCACGGCGGGCCGCTTGGCCTGCGACTCGTCCTCGAACGTGGCGCTGGCCAGCACGGACGCGCCGCCGATGCCGTCGGGGCCGGTGGACGCGCCGAACAGCACGACCTTGTTGCCGGGGCCGGGCGCGGTGGCCAGCTTGATCTGGTCCTTGCGCAGCAGGCCCACGCACAGGGCGTTGACCAGCGGGTTGCCGATGTAGCAGGGGTCGAAGACGACCTCGCCGCCGATGTTGGGCAGGCCCAGGCAGTTGCCGTAGCTGCTGATGCCCTCGACCACGCCGGGCAGCACGCGGCGGGTGTCCACGGCGTCTGCGGCGCCGAAGCGCAGCGCGTCCATGACCGCGATCGGGCGCGCGCCCATGGACATGATGTCGCGCACGATCCCGCCGACGCCGGTGGCGGCGCCCTGGTGCGGCTCGACGTACGACGGGTGGTTGTGGGACTCGATCTTGAACGTGGCCGCCCAGCCGTCGCCGATGTCGACCACGCCGGCGTTCTCGCCCATGCCCACGAGCAGCGCCTCGGACTTGGGCGCCTTGGTGGCGAACTGCTTGAGGTGCACCTTGGACGACTTGTACGAGCAGTGCTCGGACCACATGACGCTGTAGATGGCCAGCTCGGAGCCGGTGGGACGGCGGCCCAGGATCTCCTTGACCCGGTCGTACTCGTCCTGCTTCATCCCCAGCTCGGCGAAGGGCATCGGCTCGTCGGGAGTCTCCGCCGCCCGCTTCACACTGTCTGTCATGCGTTCACCAGGTTCTTCAGGATGGAGGTGAAGACGCCGAGACCGTCGGTGCTCGGGGCGCCGACCAGGTCCTCGACGGCGTGCTCGGGATGCGGCATGAGGCCGACCACGTTGCCCGCCTCGTTGCGGATGCCCGCGATGTCGTTGAGCGAGCCGTTGGGGTTGCCGACGTAGCGGAACACCACGTGGCCGCCCGCCTCCAGCGCGGCCAGCGTGTCGTCGGAGGCCACGTAGCGGCCCTCGCCGTGCTTGATCGGCAGCGTGATCTCCTGGCCCTGCGTGAACGAGTTCGTCCACGCGGTCGCGCTCTGCTCGACCTTGAGCCGCTGGTCGCGGCAGACGTAGTGCAGCGAGGCGTTACGCGTCAGCGCGCCGGGCAGCAGGTGAGCCTCGCACAGGATCTGGAACCCGTTGCAGGTGCCGATCACGGGCAGCCCCGCCCTGGCGGCGGGGACGAGCTCCTCCATGAGCGGCGCGAAGCGTGAGATGGCGCCGCAGCGCAGGTAGTCGCCGTAGGAGAAGCCGCCGGGCAGGAAGACGGCGTCGACTCCCTTCAGGTCGTGGTCGGCGTGCCACAACGGGACCGCCTCCGCGCCCACGAGGCGCACGGCTCTGGCGGCGTCCTGGTCGTCGAGAGTTCCTGGAAACGTGACTACGCCCACACGGGCAGCGCTCATGACTGTGGTCCCCTCCGGAGGAATGCGCGCGCGCACCACCGTCCCTTCAGGGCGGACGGCGGTGTCTTCAGGTTATCGGGTGCTCCCAGGTGGTCCGCATCGACTCGGGGGTCGAGCGAAGGCGCAGGTCGGATGCTACAGATCAGACGGCGGCGAGCTCGCGGGGACGGGCGTCGGCGCCGTCGTCCCAGGCGAGGTGCTTGCGCAGGTGGACCGTGGTGCCCCGGCCGGGGGTGACGCCGAAGGAGATCTCGTCGACGACGCTGCGCATGATCAGCAGGCCGCGGCCGTTCTCGGTGTCGGGAGGCGGAAAGGAATGCGGCATCGTCGGGACACCGTCACCGTTGTCGGCCACGCGCACGTCGCACTGGCCGGCGCCGATGGCCGCCGTCACCTCGTAGCGGTTGGCCGGCCCTCCGTGCCGGACCGCGTTGGAGCACGCCTCGGACACGGCGAGCAGCATGTCGGCGATGCACGTCTCGCTCACGTTGAGTGAACGCATGGCGTCGCCAAGCACTCGCCTGACCATCGGTATGCCGATCGCATCCCGAGGCAGTGCCAACGAGAACTCAATATCCACCGGACTCCTCCGGGCGCCGGAATCTCACCTGGAGTAGGTTTCCCTGAGAAAACGGGGCTAACCGCAAAATCACGTTGTTGTTATTTAGTGTTGGCACGCCCGTGGCATTGTGGCACGTCGCAACCGGGCTTTAACCGCCCCAGGGGAAATCGGGGCGGCAAATGTGCCTTAGCCCTCGACCCGGACGGTGTAGTCCTCGATGACGGTGTTGGCGAGCAACGTTTCCGCCATCTTGCGCACCTCGTCGAGCGCCGCCTCGTCGGCCGGGCCGTCGAGCTCGATCTCGAAGCGCTTGCCCTGGCGCACGGCTGAGACGCCGGAGAAGCCGAGCCTGGGCAGCGCCCTGGCGATGGCCTGGCCCTGCGGATCGAGGATCTCGGGCTTCAACATGACGTCCACGATGACGCGGGCCACTGCGTTCCTCCTGGGTGCGGTGGGTGGATGGGAAGCACAGCCTACCGGCGCGTGTGGCTGTCACTACAACGGGAACGGGGAGGACATGGGGCTTGCGCACAGGGCTGTGACGTCTGCCACGATGGCCCCGAACGCGTACGAACCACCACCTACCGGTTCGTCGTTAGGTAAGGCTGGCCTAAGGTGGCAACCCCATCCATAGTCCGGCCCCTGACCAGCAGGAGTGGCGCATGACCATAGACGCCTCGGGAGCATCTCCTGAGCTCGTCCAGCTGCTCACCCCCGAGGGCGAGCGGGTCGAGCATCCCGACTACGACATCGACCTGACCCCGGACGAGGTCCGGTCGCTCTACCGCGACCTCGTGCTCGTCCGGCGCATCGACCTGGAGGCCGTGGCGCTGCAACGCCAGGGCGAGCTGGGCATCTGGGCCTCGCTGCTGGGCCAGGAGGCCGCCCAGATCGGCTCGGGCCGCGCCCTGACCGACACCGACATGGCCTTCCCCACCTACCGCGAGCACGGCGTGGCGTGGTGCCGCGACGTCGACCCGGTCAAGCTGCTGGGCCTGTTCAGGGGTGTCAACCACGGGGGATGGGACCCCAACGAGCACAACTTCCACCTCTACACGATCGTGATCGGCAGCCAGACCCTGCACGCGGTCGGCTACGCGATGGGCATCCAGCGCGACGACGCCAACGCGGCGACCATCGTCTACTTCGGCGACGGCGCCACCTCCCAGGGCGACGTGAACGAGTCGTTCATCTGGGCCAGCGTGTTCAACGCGCCGATCGTGTTCTTCTGCCAGAACAACCAGTGGGCCATCTCCGAGCCGCTGGAGAAGCAGACCCGCATCCCGCTCTACCGGCGGGCCTCCGGGTTCGGCTTCCCGGGCATCAGGGTCGACGGCAACGACGTGTTCGCCTGCCTCGCGGTGACGCGCAAGGCGCTCGAAGCCGCTCGTACCGGGCAGGGGCCGACGCTCATCGAGGCGTTCACGTACCGGATGGGCGCCCACACCACCACCGACGACCCCACGCGTTACCGCGTGGCCAGCGAGCTGGAGGCGTGGAAGCTCAAGGACCCGATCGAGCGGGTCAAGGCGTACCTGTTCAAGAACGAGCACGCCGACCAGGCCTTCTTCGACTCCATCGACGCCGAGGCCGACCAGCTCGGCGCGGACCTGCGCAGGCGCTGCCTGGCCATGCCCGACCCCGAGCCGCTCGACATCTTCGACCACGTCTACCGCGAGCCCCACGCCCTGATCGACCAGGAGCGCGCCCAGTTCGCCGCGTACTTGGAGGGGTTCAGTGACTGAGCGGAGCGAAGGCACCATTCGGCACAGCGTGACTCTCATGGCGCCGACGAAGGAGGCGTCATGACGGTTCTCAGTTTGTCCAAGGCCCTGAACGAGGGCATGCGCAAGGCCATGGAGGACGACCCCAAGGTCCTCATCATGGGCGAGGACGTCGGCAAGCTGGGCGGCGTGTTCCGGGTCACCGACGGCCTGCAGAAGGACTTCGGCGAGGACCGCGTGATCGACACGCCGCTGGCCGAGTCGGGCATCATCGGCACCGCGATCGGGCTGGCGCTGCGCGGGTACCGGCCGGTGTGCGAGATCCAGTTCGACGGGTTCGTCTTCCCGGCCGCCGACCAGATCATCACGCAGCTCGCCAAGATGCCGATGCGCTCGCTGGGCGCGATCAAGCTGCCGGTCGTCGTACGCATCCCCTGCGGCGGCGGCATCGGCGCGGTCGAGCACCACAGCGAGTCGCCGGAGGCGTACTTCACCCACACGGCCGGCCTGCGCGTCGTCTCCTGCTCCAACCCGGCCGACGCGTACACCATGATCCAGCAGGCCATCCGCAGCGACGACCCGGTGCTCTTCTTCGAGCCCAAGCGCCGCTACTGGGAGAAGGCCGACGTCGACACCTCCTCCACCGACTGGTGGGCCCCGCTGCACGCCGCCAAGGTCGTGCGCCCCGGGACCGACGTCACGCTGCTGGCCTACGGTCCCATGGTCAAGACCTGCCTGGAGGCCGCCACGGCGGCCGAGGCCGACGGGCGCTCGCTGGAGGTCATCGACCTGCGCTCGCTCAACCCGCTGGACGAGCCCGTCGTGATGGAGTCCGCACGCCGCACCGGGCGCGTCGTGGTCGTCCACGAGGCTCCCGTCAACAGTGGCTTCGGCGCCGAGCTGGCCGCGCGGATCACCGAGCAGTGCTTCTACCACCTGGAGTCGCCCGTGCTGCGGGCCGGCGGCTTCTCCACCCCCTACCCCCCGTCCAAGCTGGAGGAGCACTACCTGCCCGACCTGGACCGGGTGCTCGACGCCGTCGACCGGACCTTCGGGTACTGAGGGGGTAGCGCGATGCGACGCGAGTTCAAGCTTCCCGACGTCGGTGAGGGGCTGACGGAGGCCGAGATCGTCCGCTGGCACGTCAAGGCGGGCGACACGGTCAAGGTCAACCAGATCGTGGTGGAGATCGAGACGGCCAAGTCGATCGTCGAGCTGCCCATCCCGTGGGACGGGGTGGTGGCCGGCCTGATGGCCGAGGAGGGCGACACGATCGACGTCGGCGTCGCCATCATCGCCGTGGACACCGCGGAGGAGGGCGGCACAGGGGTGCCCTCCGGAGCCGCGACGCCCGCCCAGGCCACGGACGACGTCGCCGCCCTGGCCGACGACATGGTCCCGAAGCCGCCGGCGGAGGGCGCGGTGGAGCCCGGCGCCCACGGCAGCCCGGCCCCCAAGGAGGAACGCCAGGCGGTCCTGGTCGGCTACGGCGTCAAGACCGGCGCCACCAAACGCCGCCCCCGCAAGCAGCCGGCCCCCGGCGTCGCCGCCAACCCGGTGGCCAACCCGTCCCGCGTGGAGGTGGACGGCCCGCCCGCCCCGGCCCCGTCCCCGTCCCCGGCTGCGTCCCCGGCTCCGGTTCCGGCTCTGGCCTCGACGGTGCCGGCAGAGACGCCCGCGACGCCCGGCCGGGTGGCCGTCCTGGCCAAGCCCCCGGTCCGCAAGCTGGCCAAGGACCTGGGCGTCGACCTGGCGTCCCTCACCGGCACGGGCCCCCAGGGCTCGATCACCCGCGACGACGTCCACGCGGCGGCCCAGGCCCCCGCCGAGGAACCGGCGGCCGCGGCCACCCCCGCCCTGCGCGAGGAGCGCCTCCCCGTCAAGGGCGTGCGCAAGGCGACCGCCCAGGCCATGGTCACCAGCGCCTTCACCGCCCCGCACGTCACCGAGTTCCTCCAGGTGGACATGACGGGCACCATGGAGGCGGTGCGGCGCCTGCGCGCCATGCCCGACTTCGCGGAGATCAAGGTCTCCCCGCTGCTCCTGGTGAGCAAGGCGGTCCTGACGGCGGTCAGGCGCCACCCGCTGATCAACTCGGCGTGGGACGAGCAGGCCGGGGAGATCGTGGTCAAGCACTACGTGAACCTCGGGATCGCCGCCGCCACCCCGCGGGGCCTCCTGGTCCCCAACGTCAAGGACGCCCAGGGCCTGTCCCTGCCCGCCCTGGCCGGCGCCCTGGCCCAGCTCACGGAGACGGCCAGAGCCGGGCGCACCCAACCGGCGGAGATGTCCGGCGGCACCATCACCATCTCCAACGTCGGCGTCTTCGGAGTGGACACCGGCACCCCGATCATCAACCCCGGTGAGGCCGCCATCCTCGCCGTGGGCCAGATCAGGGACATGCCGTGGGTCGTGGACGGCGAGCTCGCGGTGCGCAAGGTGACGACCCTGTCGCTCTCGTTCGACCACCGCATCGTCGACGGCGAGCTCGGCTCGCTCTTCCTCGCCGACGTGGGCGCCATGCTGGAGGACCCCCTCCGCATGCTCGCCTGGAGCTAGAACCCGAACGGAGTACGGCGACCGCCGGGAGGACCCCTCTCCCGGCGATCGCCGTACGGCGGGGGACGCCCGCACCCACTGACGTCAGAGCGACCAGGGTTCCGCCAGATACATCGATATGGTGGCGAATATGATTCGCCACATCGTGCTGTTCACCTGGACCGAGACCGCGACCGCCGAGCAGAAGGCCGCCGTCACGGCTGAGCTGGGCAAACTCCCCGACCTCATCCCGCAGCTCCGCGCCTACACGGTCGGCGCGGACGCGGGAATCAACCAGGGCAACCACGAGTTCGCCGTGGTGGCGGACTTCGACGACGTGGGCGACTACCTGACCTACCGCGACCACCCGGCCCACCAGAAGGTGATCGCCGACCACATCAAGCCGATCCTTGCGACCCGCGCCGCCGTCCAGCTGAGCCTCTAGCCCCGGAGCTGATCCGCCTGGAGCTCGGATACTGACCAGCTCCAGGAGCCGGCCCATCCAGTTGCGTCCTGAGGCGATCCAGTAGTCCGAAGCCCACCCGTCGTCGTGGATGCGCGCGGTGCCCGCACCGGCCGGGATCTCCGCGAGCTGGCGTACACGACCAGCTCGGTCAGGATGTAGTGGCCGCCGTCGCGGATGAACGCGGGCCGCGACAGGCCGTCGATCCGCTCGCCGTCGACCTCCCTGAACGTCCGGTTCAGCACGGCCGAGAGCCTAGACGATCAACCGCTCAGAGATCAGGCGGGTTGTTCTCGCGGTGCATCAGCCTGTTGTCGGAGGTCTGGCCCCGCCGGGGGGCCAGCACGATGCTCAGCACCACTCCCACGCCACCGACGATCATGAAGATGAGGCCGATGACGTCCATGTGGACGCTCTGCCCGAACACGTCGGGCTCGATCGCGAACCTCAGGATGGCGCCAAGCGTGAGGAAGAAGATGCTTACCCCGACACCCATGACGACCTCCAGGCAAACGGCGAGTACAGCCTCGGTCATACCCGGCTATCGCCGATCACACCCGTCGCATCTCACGCAAGGCAGGACAACGGCTGCCCGCCGTTGTAGGTGATCATGTCGAGTACGGCGGTGACCAGGTCGATCGGCGCGCCCAGGGGGTGCCCGTCGAGCTCGGCGTAGGCGCGGTGCAGGTTGCCCACGATGCGCTCGGCGTCCAGCAGCCCGGCCCACTCGCCCAGGTCGGTCTCCCTGGCCGCCTCCAGCGGCGTCAGGCCCGCCTCCTTGCCCCGCCTGGCGGTCTCCTGGACGAAGCGCAGGTAACCCTCGACCGGCTCGTACGCCTCCGGCCCGCACACCTCGCCGTGCCCGGGCACGATGGTCTCGGCGCCGAGCTCCCGTAGCTGCTCGACGGCCCGTAGCGCCCCGGCCACCGAGCCCATCAGCACGAACGGGGTGCCGCCGTTGAAGACCAGGTCGCCGGCGAACAGCAGCCGCCGCTCCGGGATCCACACGTAGGAGTCGTTGGTGGTGTGGGCCGCGTGCCCGACGTGCCGCACCTCGCAGCGCAGCTCGTCGGAGTGCAGGGTGACGCGGTCGGTGAAGGTGAGGAACGGCGGGGTCGGCTCCATCTTGCCCCACTCCACCTCGGGCGACCAGGCGGCGCGGTAGGCGGGCACGCCGTCGGCGATGATCTGCTCGCGCACGCCCTCGTGCCCGACGATCGTGGCCTCGGGGAACAGCCAGTTGCCGAACGTGTGGTCACCGTGGTGGTGGGTGTTGACCAGCGTGGTGATCGGCCGGTCGGTGACCTTGCCGATGGCCTGGCGGAAGGCGCGCGTGCGGCGTTCGGTCGAGCAGGCGTCGATGACGACGACGCCGCGCCGCCCGGCCAGGAAGCCGGTGTTGTTGATCCACCAGCTCCCGTCGGGCTGCAGGTAGGCGTAGACGCCGTCGGACACCTCTTCGACGCGCGGCGGTGGCAGGGGATGGTCGTGCGCGGAGGAGCTCATGGCAAGGAACGTACAAGACGGCGTGCCGAGGCCCCTCACAAGGCGGCAGGGCGCCCGCTCGCGGTCGGGCGCCCTGCCGGTGTGACTGCCGCGGGTGGCAGCGAGGTGTGGCTCAGAAGGCCTCTTCGGGCAGCTCCATCAGCTCCAGGCCGGTCGCCGCGAGCACGCGCCGCTCGGCGGCCAGCCGGGGCAGCACGGTCTTGGCGAAGAACGAGGCGGCCCCGACCTTGCCCTGGTAGAACGGGTCCTCACCCTCGGCCAGCCTGGCCAGCGCCACCTCGGCCTGGCGCAGCAGCAGCCAGCCGATGACCAGGTCGCCGAGCGCGAGCAGCAGCCTCGTGGTGTTCAGCCCGACCTTGTAGACCTCCGTGGGCGTCTCCAGCGAGCCGAGCGCCCAGCCCGCCATGGTGTCGCCCATGGCCTTGACCTCGGCCGCGGCCTCGGCGAGCAGCTTGCGCTCCTCCTTGAGCCGCCCGTTGCCCGCCTCGGACCCGGCGAACTCGTTGATCTCGGCCAGCAGCGCGCCGATCGCGGCGCCCTGGTTGCGCAGGATCTTCCTGAAGAACAGGTCCTGGCCCTGGATGGCGGTCGTGCCCTCGTACAGGGAGTCGATCTTGGCGTCGCGGATGTACTGCTCGATCGGGTAGTCCTGGAGATATCCGGAGCCGCCGAGGGTCTGCAGGGAGCGGGAGAGCAGCTCGTACGACCGCTCGGAGCCGACGCCCTTGACGATGGGCAGCAGCAGGTCGTTCATGGCGGCGGCGTGCCGGTCGTCCGGGTCGATGAGCAGCGTGTCCTGGAACGTGGCCGTGTAGAGCACCAGCGCCCGCATGCCCTCGGCGTACGCCTTCTGCAGCATGAGCTCGCGCCGCACGTCGGGGTGGTGGGTGACGGTCACCCGGGGAGAGGCCTTGTCGGCCATCTTCGCCAGGTCGGCGCCCTGGACGCGGGACTTGGCGTACTCGAGGGCGTTCAGGTAGCCGGTGGAGAGCGTGGCGATGGCCTTGGTGCCGACCATCATGCGGGCGTGCTCGATCACCATGAACATCTGCTTGATGCCCTCGTGCACCTCGCCGACCAGCCAGCCGACCGCGGGGTGCTTGTCGCCGAAGGTCAGCTCGCAGGTCGTGGAGACCTTCAGGCCCATCTTCTTCTCGACGTTGGTGACGTAGGCGCCGTTGCGCTCGCCGAGCTCGCCGGTCTCCAGGTTCACGTGGAACTTCGGCACGAGGAACATCGACAGCCCCTTGGTGCCGGGGCCGTGGCCCTCGGGGCGGGCCAGCACCAGGTGGAAGATGTTGTCGGACATGTCGTGCTCGGCGCTGGTGATGAAGCGCTTGACGCCCTCGATGTGCCAGGTGCCGTCGGGCTGGCGTACCGCCTTCGTACGGCCGGCGCCCACGTCGGAGCCCGCGTCGGGCTCGGTGAGCACCATGGTGGCGCCCCAGCTCTTCTCGATGGCCAGCTCGGCGAAGCGCTTCTGCTCCGGGGTGCCCAGCTTCCACAGGGTGTAGGCGAAGTTGGGGCCGGCCGCGTACATGTACAGGGCGGGGTTCGCGCCCAGCACCATCTCGGCGGTGGCCCAGGCGAGGGTGCGCGGGATGCCGGGGCCGCCCAGGTCGGTGGGCAGGTCGAGGTGCGCCCAGCCGCCGTCGACCAGCGCCTTGTACGACTTCTTGAAGCCTTCGGGCACCTTGACGGTGGAGGTGGCCGCGTCGAACACCGGCGGGTTCCTGTCGCCCTCCTCGAAGGAGTCGGCGAGCACTCCGGTGGCGAGCCGGTTCATCTCGTCGAGCACGCTGCGCGCGACGTCCTCGTCCACTTCCGAGAAGGGTCCGGTGCCGAGGATCTCGCCTCTCCCGAAGACCTCGAAGAGGTTGAATTCCAGGTCACGCACGTTGCTCTGGTAGTGGCCCATGGGCGTCGATCTCCTTGAACCGAGGCATTTCTACTGGTGAGTAACCTTACTCTGAAATGCTACCCGCGGGTAACCCGTCATATGCGTGGCATGCTCATCTCCATGGACGCCGCAGAACTCGCCGCCCGATGGCGGGAACGCCTGGAATCGTGGGCGATTCCGGACGAGATCCTGGCCAAGGCCCCCGTGGATCCGTGGAGTCATTCGCCGGAGAGGTTCGGCACCCGCACCGACAGGGCGCTGGCCGAGCCCGACGACGGCCCCACCATGACCCGCCTGTCCGAGGCGCTGCCCGACAAGGGCACGCTGCTCGACGTCGGCTCGGGCCCCGGCGCGGCCTCCCTGCCGCTGCACGCGCGCATCGGCCACCTCTACGCGGTCGACACCTCCGCCTCCATGCTCGAAGGGCTGACGGCCAGGGCGGAGAAGCTGGGCGTGCCGGTCACGGCGGTCGAGGGCCGCTGGCCCGACGTCTCCGGCCAGGTGCCGAAGGCGGACGTGGCCGTGGCGGCGCACGTCGTCTACAACGTGCCCGACCTGGCCGACTTCCTGCTGGCGCTGGACGCCCGCACGCAGGGGCGGGTGGTCCTGGAGCTGCCGCACCGCCACCCGATGAGCTGGATGACGCCGCTGTGGCAGCACTTCCACGGCGTCGACCGGCCGGTGCGGCCCATCGCGGAGGACTGCGTGGCGCTGGCGGCGGCGCTCGGCTTCAACGTGCGGGTGGAGGAGAGGGAAGCCCCGCTGGAACGTTTCATGTCGCTGGAGGAGCTGGCCGCCAGCGCGGTGCGCAGGGTGTGCCTCGACCCCTCGCGGGCGGAGGAGGTGGGGCGGACGGCGGCGGAGCTCGGCATGTGGCCGGTGCCGCGCGACCGGTGGGTCACCATCTGGTGGGAATGACCGGCCTGCCCTGCACGTTCCCCTAGATGAGCCAGTGAGCTCCCGGACGAGACGCGCCGTACCCGGTACGCCAAGACGACGCACTCCAAGTCAGTCTCGTCTCTCAGGGAGTGCTTCTCATGGCGTGGATCGTCCTCGTGCTGGCCGGCCTCTTCGAGGTCACCATGGCCCTCTCGCTCAAGCTCAGCAACGGCTTCTCGCACCTGTGGTGGACGCTGTCGTTCCTGGTCACGGCCGTGCTCAGCTTCGGCCTGCTCGCCTACGCGCTCAAGACGCTGGAGGTCGGCACCGCGTACGCCGTCTGGACCGGCGTCGGCGCGGCCGGCACCGCGCTGCTCGGCATGATCGCCATGGGCGACCAGGTGTCGCCGGCGCGGCTCGTCTCCATCGCGCTGATCCTGGCCGGGGTCATCGGCCTCAAGACACTGGCTTAACGGCTTTGGCGGTGTCTATTGTGGTGACCCATGATCGAAATTCATGCTGTCACCATTGACGCCGCCGACCCGTACGCCATCGCGAGCTGGTGGAGCGAGGCCACCGGCCTGCCCCTGGGCGAGGGTGACGAACCGGGCGACGACGAGGTCATGCTGCGCACCCCCCAGGACCCGTTCCTGCTGTTCATCCGCGTCCCCGAGGGCAAGACCGTCAAGAACCGGGTGCACCTCGACGTCAACGGCACCGAGGGCAGGACCCGTGACCAGGAGGTCGAGCGGCTCATCGGGCTCGGCGCGACCGTCCACGACGATCTGCGCAAGCCCGATGGCACCGGCTGGGTCACCATGCTCGACCCCGAGGGCAACGAGTTCTGCGTGTGCAGGAGTACTGCGGAGAGGGAGGCTCAGTAGGGTCACCGGGCCGACCGCGCTCGTCCCTGCATCGTGAGCGTCAGCACGCCCGCGATCAGGTAGACGAGCGCGCCGTGCCACAGCGCGTCGATGGCCGAGCCGAACACCCCCTCGCCGTCGAGCACGAGCTGCACCGGGTAGTCCAGCACGGCCACGATGCCGGCCGGCAGCAGCGCGAACTTGAACGGGTGCCTGAGCGACCAGATCCGCGCCTGGCGGGTCACCCGGTCGCCCTCGTTCGGCTTGGACACCGCGCCGATCGCGGCGACCAGCGCGAACAGGCTGATGCCCAGGCCCAGCGACCAGACCAGGCCGGCGGTGCCGGTGAGCCAGCCCACGCCGAAGCTGACGGCGGTCACGGCGGCGCCGCTGACGGCGGCGGTCTTCCAAGGGGCGCCGCGCAGCGCGGCGCCCGACAGCGATACCTCGTCGCGTCGACTGATTTCATTGCTCATGCCTTCATGCTGCCCTTCGCCTGCCCCTGGAGGCATCGGGGTCCGACCCTGAGCTGTCCCTGGGAAACTGGCATGATTCGGGCATGCGGGATATAGAGATCGTGCGACTTGGTCCGGACGAAGGCGAGCGGCTGCGGGAGGTGCGGCTGCGCGCGTTGCGGGACGCGCCGGACGCGTTCGGCTCCTCCTACGCCCGTGAGATCGAGTTCCCGCCGCGGAAGTGGGCGGAGCGGCTGGCGAACCAGGACTCGCGCTGGTGGGTGGCCACGCGCGACGGCGCCGACGCGGGGCTGGTGTGCGTGCGCCTGGAGGAGGGCGCGGCCCACCTGCTGTCCATGTGGGTGGCGCCCGAGGCCAGGAAGGACGGCGTCGGCTCCCGGCTGGTGGACGAGGCCGTCAAGTGGGCCAGGACCACGGGAGCCGAGGAGATCGGCCTGTGGGCGGTGGACGAGAACCACGCCGCCCGCGGCCTGTACGCGCGCAAGGGCTTCACGCGCAGCGGCAAGGTGATGGCGCTGCCGTCCAACCCGGCGCTCATGGAGTCCCACTACGTGCTGTCCCTGCTCTTCCGGCGGGCGCGCAGGCAGGACGTGCCGGCGATCGTGGCGATGCTGGCCGACGACCCGCTCGGCGCCCAGAGAGAGGGCGATCCGGGCGACGAGCGTTACCTGGCGGCGTTCGACCGGATCGACGCCGACCCGTACGACGAGCTGATCGTGGCCGAGCGCGACGGCAAGGTGGTGGGCACGATGCAGCTCACGTACCTGGCCGGGCTGTCGCGGCTGGGCGCCGAGCGGTGCCAGATCGAGGCCGTCAGGGTCGCCGCGTCCACCCGCGGCCAGGGCCTGGGCCGCAAGATGATCGCCTGGGCGATCGACCGGGCGCGGGCGCGCGGGTGCGCGATGGTGCAGCTCACCTCCGACAGGTCACGTACGGACGCGCACCGCTTCTACGACGGCCTCGGCTTCACCGCCTCCCACGTCGGCTACAAGCTCAAGCTGGACTGATCTCCACGAAGTTGTCGTGGAAGCCCGGCCCCCTGCCCATGTCGGCGTCGCGCTCGGCCACGACGGCGTTCGGGTTGGCGCCGCCGGGGCTGAGCTTGGGCCAGCGGCCCTTCGGCGTGGCCACCACCCCTGCCGCCACCCGGTCGCTGATCTCCACGTCAGCCAGGAACTCGCCGCCGTCGTTGTGCACGCGCACCCGGCGGCCGTCCTCCAGCCCGCGCGCCGCCGCGTCGGCCGGGTTGACCAGCACCGTCGGCTCCTTGGCCCGCCGCAGCAGCTCCGGGTTGTTGCCGAACGTCGTGTTGAGGAACGTGTGCGAGGCGGGCGTGACCAGCGTCAGCGGGTACGGCGAGCTCTCCCCGGGTGATGGACGCGAGGCCGCCGTGTACGACGGCACGTACGCCTTGCCGGCGGGCGGGAAGCGCAGCCGCCCGGAGGGCGTCGGGAAGCCCTCGGCGAACGGCGTGAACGGGCGCGGGTAGTTCATCCGCGCCCAGCCCTCCTTGCGCAGCCTGTCCAGGGTGATGCCCTCCAGCGACGGATGCCCGCTCGTCAGCAACTGCTCGGCCAGCTCCAGGTCCGAGTCGTACAGCGACGGCTCGGTCATCCCCATGTGCGCCGCCAGCCGCCGGAACGTCTCCGTGGTGGACAGGCACTCGCCCGGCGGCCGCACGGCCTGCTCGTTCCACAGCAGGTACATGTGCCCGTAGCCGGCGTGCAGGTCGTGGTGCTCGGTCTGCATGGTCGCGGGCAGCACGATGTCGGCGTAGTCCACGGTGTCGGTCGGGAAGTGCTCCATGACCACCGTGAACAGGTCCTCGCGCAGGAGCTGCCGCCTGATGGCGTTCGAGTCGGGGGAGGAGCCGACGGGGTTGGCCGCGTACACCCAGAAGCACTTGACGGATTCGAGCTGCGAGGCCGCCTTGGTCATGGTCAGCGTGCGCACCGGCGCCGCGAGCAGGTCGTCGCGGCGGTCCACGTTCAGGTGCACGTGGTCGCTGGTGGAGAAGGCCATGCCGCCGCCGGGGTGGCGCCAGTCGCCGGTGACGCCGGGGATGGCGGCGATCACCCGCAGCGCGGCGCCGCCGCCCGCGTGCCGCTGCAGGCCGTGCGTGGCGCGCAGCGCGGTCGGACGGGTGTGCGCCAGCCGCATCCCCAGCCTGTGGACGGCCTCGGCCGGGATCCCGGTGATCTCGGCCACTCTCTCCACCGGGTGACGCAGGATCTCCTCGCGGAAGTCGTCCCAGCCCTCGGTGTGCTCGGCCAGGAACTCCTCGTCCTGGGCGTTCTCGGACAGCACGACGTTGAGCAGGCCCAGCGCGAGCGCCCCGTCGGTGCCCGGCCGGATCGCCAGGTGCTCGTCCGCCTGGTCGGCCGTCCTGGTGCGGACGGGATCGATGGCGACGACGTACGCGCCGTCCGCGCGGGCGTCCTGGATGAACTTCCACAGGTGGTGGCCGCTGGTCAGCGTGTTCGTGCCCCAGAGCAGGATCAGCTTGGACAGCGCGAAGTTCTCCGGGTCCATGCCGGCCGCGGTGCCGAGGGTGCGCCGCAGCCCGGCGTTGCCCGCCGCGGAGCAGATGTTGAGCCAGTGCCTGGAGGCGCCGAGCAGGTTCCAGAACCGCCGGCCGGCCACGCCCTCGCAGCCCTGGAGGTAGCCGAGGGTGCCGGTGCCGAGGTAGGGCCAGATGGCCTCGCCGCCGTGCTCCTCGACGATGGCGCGCAGCCGTACGGAGATCTCGTCGAGCGCCTCTTCCCATGTGATCCGCTCGAACTGCCCGGAGCCCTTCGGCCCGGTGCGGCGCAGCGGGTACAGGAGGCGGTCCTGGGCCTGGGTGTGCTCCAGGTAACGGTTGACCTTCACGCAGAGCGCGCCCCGCGTGTAGGGCTGGTCGGGGTTGCCGCGCATCTTGACGGCCCGGCCGTTCTCGACGGTCACCACCCAGGAGCAGGTATCCGGGCAGTCCAACGGACATGCCCCCAAAACCCTCAATTCACCCGACATGGGACACAGCCTACGTCCACCCACTGGCAGGAATTCAGAGGTGAACAGTGGGAAGTGCAGCGTGTAGCCTGCCCCGTGCGACACTGCGGGGACGATTGAGCACACTGGAAGTCAGAGATCGTATGGTCCGGCACGGGAAGGTGCGGAATCGCTGTCGGTGGCCGATATCAGGGAACGAGATGACACGGAGGGCCTCGCGGAAGGGGAGCCGGCCGTGGCCGAGTCGCGCGCGGAGAACGACGTCTACGTCGTAGAGCCGCTGCTGCCCCAGCGCCTGCGCCGCCCCTCCGACCTGCTGCGCTTCTTCGCCACGCTCATCGTGCTCGGCGCGGTCATCCTGCTCGCCCTGGTCGGCAAGCAGACACTCATCGGGCTCGAGGCCGACGTCAAGGAGGGCGCCGAGCTCGTGCCGCTGCTGAGCAGGATCGCCACCTTCCTCGGTGGCGCGGCCGTGCTCATCGTGCCCACGGCATTCGCCGTCGAGCGCGTCTTCCACCGCGACGGGCTGCGCGTCGCCGAAGGGCTGATCGCCGCCATCGTCGGCATGGCCGGGTCGTTCCTGCTCGGGCAGTGGCTCGTCGGCGGCAACGTCGACGACCTGCGCGTCCTGCTCACCGGCGACCGCAGCACCATCGAGCCGCTCAACACGCTGCTCACCTCCGTCATCGCCTACTCCACCGCCGTCCGCATCTCCCGCCGCCCCACCTGGCGGATGCTGATGTGGACCACCATCGCGCTCTACATCCTGGCCCTGTTCTCCGGCCGCCAGATCACCATCCCCAGCGCCATCGTCACCGTCCTGGTCGGCATGGCCATCGGCTACGCCACCCTGTACGGCGTCGGCAGCCCCAACACCCGCCCCGCCGGCAACGCCGTGGTCGCCGCCCTGCGCAAGCTGTCGTTCGCGCCCGTCTCCGCCCGCCGCGTCGAGGACGACCACCAGGGCAGCCGCCGCTACGCCATCGGCCTCAAGGACGGCTCCAGCCTCGACGTCACCGTGCTCGACCGCGACCGGCAGGTGGCCGGGCTGCCGTACCGGCTGTGGCGGCGCATCAGGCTCAACTCCGAGACCAGACGGCGCGCCATCAGGTCGTTGCGCGCCGAGCTCGAACGCGAGGCCCTCATGGCGTACGCGGCGCAGGCGGCCGGCGCCAGCACCCCGCGCCTGCTCGGCACCAGCGAGATCGGCACCGAGGCCGCGCTGCTCGCCTACGAGCACATCGAGACCCGCCCCCTCGACGAGGTGCCCGACGCCGAGATCGACGACGAGCTGCTCGCCCAGATCTGGGAGCAGGTCGAGCTGCTGCAGATCCAGCGCCTGGCACACCGGCGCCTCACCGGCGACAGCATCCACCTCGACCGCGACGGCCGCGTCGTGCTCACCGACGCGCGCAGCGGCGAGGTCGCCGCCGGAGACCTGCTCCTGCGGCTCGACGTCGCCCAGCTCCTCACCTACCTGTCGCTGCGCGTCGGCCCCGAGCGCTCGGTCCGCGCCGCCGCCAACGTCATGGGCCCCGACGCGCTGGCCGCCGCCATGCCGCTGCTCCAGCAGATCGCCCTGACCAGGGAGACCCGCGCCGCGCTGGCCAAGGCCAAGAACGTGCTGCCCGGCATCCGCGAGCACATCGTCGCGCTCAAGCCGCAGAGCAAGGTCGAGGAGGTACGCCTCGAACGCTTCCGCCCCCGCACCCTGATCACCATCATCGCCAGCACGCTCGCCGCGTACATCGTGCTCTACCAGCTCAGCCAGGTGGACGTCTACCACGTCATCACCACGGCCAACTGGGCCTGGTCGGGGCTGGCGCTGGTGGCCTCGTTCGCCAGCTACGTCGCGGCCGCGTTCATGCTGCGCGGCTTCGTGCCCGAGCACCTGCCGCTCTGGCGCACGGTGCTGGCGCAGTTCGCGGGCTCGTTCGTCAAGCTCGTCGCGCCCGCCGCCGTGGGCGGCGTCGCGATCAACACGCGCTACCTGCAAAAACGCGGGATCCCCCCGGCCAGCGCGGTCGCCAGCGTCGGCGCCTC
The DNA here is from genome assembly GCF_024172165.1 of Nonomuraea thailandensis. GTDB lineage: Bacteria > Actinomycetota > Actinomycetes > Streptosporangiales > Streptosporangiaceae > Nonomuraea > Nonomuraea thailandensis. The sequence continues at coordinate 10,798,023 of NZ_JAMZEB010000002.1, forward strand.
GCAGCTCATCATGCTGGTCTTCCACATCCTGCTGCTGGCGCTGTTCGCCTACATCACCGGCTCGACCACGCCCACCTCGTTCACCCCGTCACGCACGCTCGTCCTCGTGCTGCTCGGGGTGGCGGTGCTGGTCGTCGCCGTCCTCGGCGTGCCGCCGCTGCGCCGCCTGGTCACCGCACGGCTGCGCAAGCTCTTCTCGAACGTGCTGCCGCGCCTGCTCGACGTGCTGCAGTCGCCGCGCAAGATGGTCGAGGCGTGCGCCGGCACCCTCTCGATCACCCTCGCGTTCATCGTCTGTCTCGACGCCTGCGTGGCCGCGTTCGGCGGCACGCTCAGCTTCACCGCCGTCGCGGTCGTCTTCCTCACGGCCAACGCGATCGGCTCCGCCGCGCCCACACCCGGTGGTCTGGGCGCGGTCGAAGTCGCGCTCGTGGGCGGTCTGACGGTCGCGGGCGTGCGACCCGAGCTGGCCACCTCGGCGGTGCTGCTGTACCGGCTGCTCACGTTCTGGCTGCCGGTACTGCCGGGCTGGGCCGCCTTCACCTACCTCCAGCGGAACGAAGCTCTGTGATCTTGTCGATGGCGGCCAGCTCGTCCTCCGTGAACGCCGGGCCGTCCACGCACGCCACGTTGTCCTCCAGCTGCTTGACGCTGCTGGCGCCGATCAGCACGCTCGTCACCCTCGGGTCCCGCATCGCCCACGACAGCGCCATCTGAGCCAGCGTCTGCCCCCGCGTCCGCGCGATCTCGTTGAGCTCGCGCGCCAGGTCCCGGTCGATCCGGTCGCTGGTCAGGAACCGGCTGGTGGCCGCCCGCGAGTCGTCGGGCACGCCCTCCAGGTAGCGGTCGGTCAGCAGCCCCTGCGCCAGCGGCGAGAACACGATGCAGCCCATCCCCGCCTCCTCCAGTGTGTCCAGCAGCCCGTCCTCGATCCAGCGGTTGATCATCGAGTAGGACGGCTGGTGGATGAGCAGCGGCGTGCCCAGCTCGCGCATGATGCGCGCGGCCTGGGCCGTCTGCTCCGGCGAGTAGTTGGAGACGCCCGCGTACAGCGCCTTGCCCGAGCGCACCGCCCGGTCCAGCGCGCCCATCGTCTCCTCCAGCGGCGTCTCCGGGTCGGGACGGTGGCTGTAGAAGACGTCCACGTACTCCAGCCCCATGCGCTGCAACGACTGGTCGAGGCTGGCCAGCACGTACTTGCGCGACCCCCACTCGCCGTATGGACCGGGCCACATGTCGTACCCGGCCTTGGTGGAGATGATCAGCTCGTCCCGGTAGGCGGCGAAGTCCTCGCGCAGGATCCGGCCGAAGTTGCGCTCCGCCGAGCCGTACGGCACGCCGTAGTTGTTGGCCAGGTCGAAGTGCGTCACCCCGAGGTCGAAGGCGCGGCGCAGGATCGCCCGCGAGTTCTCGATCGGCCGGTTGTCGCCGAAGTTGTGCCACAGGCCCAGCGAGACCGCCGGCAGCTTCAGCCCGCTGCGCCCGCTGCGGTTGTAAGGCTGGCGCTCGTAGCGCCCCTCGTCGGCCTGGTAGGTCATGACGTGCCCCTCTCGATGATCCACGAGAGCGCGAAGGCCTCCTCGCGCCACGCGTCGTAACGCCCGCTGCGGCCGCCGTGCCCCGCGCCCATCTCCGTCTTGAGCAGGAACGGGCCGCCCTTGGCGGTCGCGCGCAGCCTCGCGATCCACTTCGCCGGCTCATGGTAGAGCACGCGCGTGTCGTTGAGGCTGGTGATCGCCAGGATCGGCGGGTACGGCCTGCCGTCCACGTTCTCGTAGGGCGAGTACCCCTTCATGTACGCGTACACATCGGCGTCGTGCAGCGGGTCGCCCCACTCGTCCCACTCGATCACGGTCAGCGGCAGCGACGGGTCGAGGATGGTGTTCAACGCGTCCACGAACGGCACCTCGGCCACCACGCCGGCGAACGTCTCCGGCGCCAGGTTCGTCACCGCGCCCATCAGCAGGCCGCCCGCCGA
>NZ_JAMZEB010000002.1:10805000-11672500 GCF_024172165.1 Nonomuraea thailandensis
TGAGACTGCGGGCGATAAGGTTCGTAGTCGAGAGGGAAACAGCCCAGATCACCGACTAAGGCCCCTAAGCGTGTGCTAAGTGGGAAAGGATGTGGAGTCGCAGAGACAACCAGGAGGTTGGCTTAGAAGCAGCCACCCTTGAAAGAGTGCGTAATAGCTCACTGGTCAAGTGATTCTGCGCCGACAATGTAGCGGGGCTCAAGTACACCGCCGAAGTCGTGGCATTGATCCCCATGTGGGGTTGATGGGTAGGGGAGCGTCGTGCAGCCGGTGAAGCAGCAGAGTGATCTAGTTGTGGAGGCTGTGCGAGTGAGAATGCAGGCATGAGTAGCGAATCGAGGGTGAGAAACCCTCGCGCCGGATGACCAAGGGTTCCTGGGCCAGGCTAATCCGCCCAGGGTAAGTCGGGACCTAAGGCGAGGCCGACAGGCGTAGTCGATGGACAACGGGTTGATATTCCCGTACCCGCTTCAATGCGCCCATACTGAACCTCGTGATGCTAAGAGTCCTTAACTCGCCTAAAGCCTTCGGGCTTGGGGTCAGAGTGAACGCTCGGTCCGATCGGGTAGTAGGTAAGCGATGGGGTGACGCAGGAAGGTAGTCCAGCCCAGGCGATGGTTGTCCTGGGGTAAGCATGTAGGGCGGAACGTAGGCAAATCCGCGTTCCTTCAGCCTGAGATGTGATGCCGAGCCGATTGTGGTGAAGTGGATGATCCTATGCTGCCGAGAAAAGCCTCTAGTGAGTGTTGTGGCGGCCCGTACCCTAAACCGACTCAGGTGGTCAGGTAGAGAATACTAAGGCGATCGGGTGAACTGTGGTTAAGGAACTCGGCAAATTGCCCCCGTAACTTCGGGAGAAGGGGGACCTCTGCTGGTGATGAGTCTTGCACTCGGAGCTGGTGGGGGTCGCAGTGGCCAGGGGGAAGCGACTGTTTACTAAAAACACAGGTCCGTGCGAAGTCGTAAGACGATGTATACGGACTGACGCCTGCCCGGTGCCGGAACGTTAAGGGGACCGCTTAGCCAGCTTCGGTTGGCGAAGGTGAGAACTTAAGCGCCGGTAAACGGCGGTGGTAACTATAACCATCCTAAGGTAGCGAAATTCCTTGTCGGGTAAGTTCCGACCTGCACGAATGGCGTAACGACTTCCCCGCTGTCTCAACCGCAGACCCGGCGAAATTGCACTACGAGTAAAGATGCTCGTTACGCGCAGCAGGACGGAAAGACCCCGGGACCTTCACTACAGCTTGACATTGGCGTTTGGAGCGTCTTGTGTAGGATAGGTGGGAGACTGGGAAGCTCGGACGCTAGTTCGGGTGGAGTCATTGGTGAAATACCACTCTGGTCGTTTTGAACGTCTAACTCTGGTCCGTGATCCGGATCGGGGACAGTGTCTGGTGGGTAGTTTAACTGGGGCGGTTGCCTCCCAAAGAGTAACGGAGGCGCCCAAAGGTTCCCTCAGCCTGGTTGGCAATCAGGTGTTGAGTGTAAGTGCACAAGGGAGCTTGACTGTGAGACTGACGGGTCGAGCAGGAGCGAAAGCTGGGACTAGTGATCCGGCATCGGCGTGTGGAAGCGGTGTCGCTCAACGGCTAAAAGGTACCCCGGGGATAACAGGCTGATCTTCCCCAAGAGTCCATATCGACGGGATGGTTTGGCACCTCGATGTCGGCTCGTCGCATCCTGGGGCTGGAGTAGGTCCCAAGGGTTGGGCTGTTCGCCCATTAAAGCGGTACGCGAGCTGGGTTTAGAACGTCGCGAGACAGTTCGGTCCCTATCCGCTGCGCGCGCAGGAGACTTGAAAGGGGCTGTCCCTAGTACGAGAGGACCGGGACGGACGAACCTCTGGTGTGCCAGTTGTACCGCCAGGTGCACGGCTGGTTGGCTACGTTCGGAAGGGATAACCGCTGAAAGCATCTAAGCGGGAAGCTCGCCTTGAGATGAGGTCTCCCACCACGAGAGTGGGTAAGGCTCCCGGTAGACGACCGGGTTGATAGGCCGGAGGTGGAAGCACGGTAACGTGTGGAGCTGACCGGTACTAATAGGCCGAGGACTTGACCACAAAGCATTGTGCTTGGTGTGTGCTGCGCTCTGTTACTCTTCGCCGGGTCCAGAGCTGCGCCGCATCAAGGTACTTCTTGCTCGCGTCCACTACGCAATTCTGAGACAGCAAACAGGCTGTTTCGCAGGGTTACGGCGGTTATGGCGGGAAGGAAACACCCGGTTACATTCCGAACCCGGAAGTTAAGCTTCTCTGCGCCGATGGTACTGCACTCGGGAGGGTGTGGGAGAGTAGGTCACCGCCGGACAATCTTTATGGGAAGGGCCCCGACCAGCACCGGTCGGGGCCCTTTCGTGTTTCTGGGGCTCTGCACTGGTCTCCCTGGGGCGGTACTGTCGGGCAGTCTCGCGGGGCGCCGGCGGAGCAACGGTCTTCCTTCTTGCTCGTGCTGGGAAGAGCGGTTGTGGGTCAAAGCCGAATGCTCTGGAGACGTTGCCGACTGAGCATGCTGCTGTGGCTGTCCTGCAGCTGTCCGGCCTCCAGCCTGTCCGGGTTCGGTCTGTCCGGGGTTCGGTTGTCCCGGCTTCAGTCGTCCGGGCTTCAGCTGTCCGGCTCGGCTCGGTGTCCATGCGGGCGAGCGAAGCGGCGCAAGGCCTTTGTCGTTTGACCACGCGTGCCTGTGGGTCATCGCCGACAGAGGATCAGGAACTTACGGATCTCCACTTGCTTCGGCTTCATCCATGGGCCTGGTGCCCGGGAGAGCGGGTGAGGATGCTCTCGTCGGTTCGAGTAGACGCCTGCGCCATCAGTCCCTGACGTAGGTGAGCGGAAGTCGGCCGCCAGCCTCACCGGCCAAGCTTGTCTGCCAGCCTCTCGCGTGCGGGCGCTGCTCTCGGCCGCCTGCTGCTGTCGTACAGCCGTATCAGGCTCTTGGAGGGGAGGACGGCTTCCCTCGCTCCGTGCCTTCAGCGAGGGGGAGAGCTGGAGGCTCTCAGGCCTTCCTCCGGACGTGAGCGGCTTGAGTCGTCACCTGGATGCTGGATGCGATCGTTCAGCGGCTCGGACGCGGCAGGCCGGACAGGCGGCACACTTTGCCGGGCGGCTCTGTTCGGCTACACGTGCAGTGTGCCGGACAGGACGGTGACGGCTCGGCCGGTCAGGTGGACGCGGTCCCCCGCGTGGGTCACGTGGACGAGGCCGCCTCGGGGCGAGAGCTGAGCGCCCACGAGCGTGAGCCGGCCGAGGCGGGCCGACCAGTACGGGGACAGGGCGCAGTGGGCCGAACCCGTCACCGGGTCCTCGGGCACCCCGACCCTGGGGGCGAAGAAGCGGGAGACGAAGTCGGTTTCGGTGCCGGGCGCCGTGACGATGACGCCTCGGGCGTCCACGTCCGCCAGGGCGGCGATGTCGGGGGCCAGCGACCGTACCGTCTCCTCTGACTCCAGCTCGACCAGCAGGTCGAGCTCGCTTTTCCCGACCCGCACCGGAGTCACGCCGAGGGCTTTCTCCAGCCCGTCGGGAACGGTGGCGGGGGTCACGTCCTTGGCCGGGAAATCCATTGTGATCATGCCGTCGGGGCGACGATTCACGGTAAGCGTCCCGCTCGCGGTGTTGAATTCGAGCTGCCCGTCCGCCGCGCCGGTCGAATAGAGGACGTGGGCGGTGGCGAGCGTGGCATGGCCACACAGCGTGACCTCCACGGCCGGAGTGAACCAGCGGAGGGAATCTCCGAGCAGGAAGGCGGTCTCGGAGAGGTTCATCTCGGTCGCTACGCTCTGCATCCATCGCTCAGTAACCGGAGTGTCCAACAGGCAGACGGCGGCGGGATTACCCTGGAAAGCTGAGTCGGTGAAGGCGTCGACCGTGAAGAGGCGCATGTGGCAGATGGTATACGGGGGTCGGATATCCAGCTGCAAGCAGGCTGCAAGCCGTACAAAATGGAATTAGGGCTGGGCGTGTCGCGTGGCGAATGCGGAATCGTCGGTTACCGTCCAATGTGTAGGGACGTGCCGATTACGGTGAGTTCCTGAGGAAAGGACAAGCCGATGGGGGCAGTGCGCAAGGTGGTGAGCTACCTTGGCCTGAGCGGGGTCGATCACTACGACGAGGGCTATGACGACGACGAGCAGTACGAGGACGAGTACGTCCCGGCCACGGAGCGGGCTGCCCGGCGGTGGCGCGCGAACGTGGACTCGTCGCGGATCGTTATGGTTCAGCCGCTCAAGTACAACGACGCACCGTTGATCGGCCAGCACTTCCGAGACGGTCAGACGGTGATCATGGACGTGACGGGCATGTCGATGCCAGAGGCGACGCGGATGGTGGACTTCGCCGCCGGGCTGGCCTTCGGCTGTGAGGGGCGGATCGAGCGCATCGCCGAGCGCGTCTTTCTCCTCGCCCCGGCTCACGTGGAGATCGAGACCACCTGAGCACATAGTACGAGCTGACCATGAGGAACCTGCCCCGACCCGGGCGGGTTCCTCATCGCGTTTGTGCCCCTTGTGCCCCTTGTCTCAAGGGGCGGGGCCGCGAGGTAGCGGCGATCCGATCAGGTTGGCTTGTCAGGCGGCGGCCTGCTCAGGGTGCGTCTGTGAGGGTGACGGTCCGTAGGGCGGGCTTGCGAGGTGGCGGTCTGCTCAGGACCGGCCTGCGCGATGGCGCTTCGGTCAGGGACTCGCGAGGTGGTGGAGCTGGGCGGCTTCCCTCGGAGCGGGCAGCCCCGGAGCGGGCGTTGGGGCCGTCCGATGCGGACGACGCCGGGCATCGATGCTGCACGCTGCGCACCGATGCTGCACGCTGCGCAGCGATGTGGCAAGCCAGCCTGCCGCCCCGGCCCCGCACGTCTGCCTGGGGGCGCGTCCTGATGGTGGGCGGCGACCGTGGCGCGGGGCCCGTGGCGCGTGCCCGTGACGCGTAGACCGTGCGGGCCCGTCACGTGCGGGTGCGGCGCTTGGCCGAGCAGCCGAGCAGCCCAGCAGCCCAGCAGCGCGGCAGCCGAGCAGCGGAGGTGTCGAGCAGCGGAGGTGTCGAGCGGAGTGGGTGGGGTCAGTGGGCGGCGCGGGGGCCGCGGCGGATGAGGCGGGTCAGTTCGGCCGCGTCCTCCGTGGCCTGGATCGCCCGGGCGTCCGCCTCGTGGGCGTACGCGTGCAGCGCCCAGACCGCCCCCTCCGCCAGCTCCTTCAGCTCGTTCACCTGGCCCGCGACGTACCGGGCGTCGGCCTCGACGAGCTTGCGGCGCTGCCAGAGCTGCCAGCCGGCGAGGCCGATCATGGCGACCGCGGCCGCGGCGAGCAGATGGGGGCCGAGTGCGGCGCCGACGAGGCAGGCGACGCCCGCGACGATCAGCACCAGGGCGGCCCAGGGCCGGCCGCGCGGGACCATGCCCTCCGCGAGGATCGACTCCTCGGCGGCGGCGAGCGAGGCCTGGTCGGGGCCCTCGGGGCGCAGGTGGATGCGGTGGCCGAGCAGCGGGACCGTGAGCGTGGCGGGGGGTTCGAGGCGGCTGTCGGCCTCGAGCTCCTCGGCCACGCCGCGCAGGATGGGCGCGGCCACGTGCAGGGCGATGGCCGCCAGGTGCGGGTCGGCGCCGGGGCGCAGGTCGTCCAGCAGGTACGTGCTGAGCGAGGCCATCGGCCCGGCGGGGCCGCCCTGGCCGATCAGGGTGCGCAGGACGGCGAGCGGCTCGTCCTCGGCCCAGGTCGCGGCCGGGGCGGCGGGGCTGTTGTCGAGCGGGGCGGCGGAGTCGTGCTCGGACTGCCGTGCCGAGGTGATCTCCGCGCACCGCCCGCGCAGCCGGGCCAGCCGGGCGGCGGCCACGGCGGGCCGGGCCAGCTCGGGGATCTCGGCCATCTCCGGGAAGTCGGCCAGCGACGGCGGCACGACGACGGAGGGCTCGCCGGGCACGAGTGCCTGCACCCACTGCTGCGGGTCGGCGTGCTCCTGGACGGCCAGCGCGTCGAGCTTGCGCAGCACGAAGATCTTGCCGGCGGGCCCGTACGCGCCCCTGGCGGCGGCCAGCCACAGCGAGCGCTGGCCGTGGGAGACGGGGCGGTCGAGCGACAGCTCGCCGAACGCGGTGCCCAGCCAGGACGCATGGATGCGGCTGCCCTGCCCGGACACCGCCAGCGCCAGGCAGAGGAAGAGCGCGGTCTGTTGCTGGTCGCGGCCGGCGGCCCGGCTCAGCGGCTCCAGCGGGTCGTCGCCCGCCAGGATGGCGACCAGCGCTTCGAGGGCCGGGGGCAACCAGTAGCCCGGTACGTCGCGAAAGCTCGGTGCGGCCGGAGGCGCGGTGCCCTTGGCGGCGAGGTGCGCCAGCAGCGCCTCGGCGTAGCGATGCAATTCGGTCGCTGCTGGGGGGCTCGCAGTCAGGTCCGTGCTCAAGGCAGAGAACTCCCCCATTTCGGCCTCAGTTCATGACCGCGTAAAGCCTAGCCGTTAGGGCGCGCCAACCCGGTGGAGGCGCGCCCACGACGGAACGGGAGACTTTGAGCCAACTGCCTGTTACATGCGCTCGGGGACAGGGACGCCCAGAAGGTCGAGCCCCGTCTCCAGCACCCGCAACGTCAGCGCGCACAGGGCCAGCCGGGAGGCGCGGATGGCGGGATCGGCCTCCTTGAGCACCGGGCACTGCTCGAAGAAGTCGGTGAAGGCGGAAGCGGTGGCGTAGAGGTAGGCGCACAGCCGGTGCGGCTCGCTCGTCGCCGTCGCGTGCTCCACCACGGCGCCGAAGCCGAGCAGTTGCAGGGCCAGGGCCCGCTCGGCCGGCGCGCCGATGACGATGGGCTCGGTCGCCGTGGCGCGGTCGATTCCGCCCCTGCGGAAGATGGAGCGGATGCGGGCCTGGGCGTACTGCAGGTAGGGGCCGGTGTTGCCGGTGAAGGCCACCATGCGGTCGAGGTCGAAGACGTATTCGCTCTCGTGGCTGACCGACAGATCCGCATATTTCACCGCGGCCATGCCGACGGCGTGCGCGATCTCGGCCCGCGTCTCGTCGCCGTACTCCCTGTCGGCGGTGGGGGCGGCGGCCTCCCGCTCGGCGATCAGCGCGGCGGCCCGATCGATGGCCGACTGCAGCAGGTCCATCAGCTTGACGGACTCGCCGGAGCGGGTCTTGAAGCGGCGGCCGTCCTTGCCCAGCATCATGCCGATGCGCACGTGCTCGGCCGAGGCGCTCTCGGGCAGCCAGCCCGCCTGCCGCGCCGCGGCGAACACCATCTGGAAGTGCAGCGCCTGCTCGTTGCCCACCACGTAGAGCATGCGGTCGGCCTTGAGGTCGTGGACGCGGTAGCGGATGGCCGCCAGGTCGGTGGTGGCGTAGCCGTAACCGCCGTCGCTCTTCCTGATGATGAGCGGCAGCGGCTTGTCGTCGGAGCCGGTGAAGCCGGGCGGGAACACGCACAGCGCGCCCTCGCTGATCACGGCCGTGCCCGCGGCCTCCAGGTCGTCGCAGGTCTTCTGGAGCATGGGGTTGTACATGCTCTCGCCGGCGATGTCGGCGTCGGTGAGCGTGACGCCGAGCAGGTCGTAGACCTTGTTGAAGAAGCGCACGGTGGCGTCCATGAAGACGTGCCAGAGCCGCAGCGTGTCGGGGTCGCCCGACTGCAGGGTGCTGACCCGCGCCCGCGCGCGCGTCTTGAACGCCTCGTCGGCGTCGAACTTGGCCCGCGCCGCCTGGTAGAACTCGGTGCCCTGGCCGGCTTTGAGCTGCTCGACCGCGGCCTGCTCGCCGATGTCGAGCAGGTGCTCGATGAGCATGCCGAACGGGGTGCCCCAGTCGCCCAGGTGGTTCTGCCTGATGACCTTGTTGCCGAGGTGCTCGTGCAGCCGGGCCAGCGAGTCACCCACGATCGTGGTGCGCAGGTGGCCGACGTGCATCTCCTTGGCCGCGTTGGGCGCGGAGTAGTCGATCACGACGGTCTGCGACGGCGTGATCGTGCCGACGCCGAGGCGCGGGTCGGCCAGCATCTGCCGGGCCTCGGACTCGATCCACGCGTCGCCGAGCGTGATGTTGAGGAAGCCCGGGCCGCTGACCTCGATCGTGCCGGGGAAGTCGGACAACTCCGCAGCGATCGCGTCGGCGACCTCCCGCGGGGACCGTCGCAGGCGCTTGGCCAGGCTCATCGCGACGTTCGCCTGGAAGTCGGCGAACTGGGAGGGCCGGATCAGCGGATCTGCGTCGGCGTGCTCCGGACCGAACGCGCGAGCCAGCGCCTGCTGGACGCGCTCGGTGAGCACAATCTGCGGGTCGGTCATGGTCTAAGGGTACCGGCGAGCTTGACCGCCACGCTTGTCATCAGGGCCGCCACGAGCGAGACGCCGACGGCGGTCAGGTCGTTGCCGAGGTCGCCGGGTTCGAGCGCGAAGAACTCCCTGACGAACGGCAGCGCCAGACCGGCCGCGAACAGCACCGCCATGGCCCCGACCAGCACCACCCGCCACCAGTTGAGCGGCCTGGCGATGAGCACGAGCACCCACCAGGTGGTGAGGAAGAGCGTGATCACGGCGGCCGTCTGGTCCTCCAGGAGGGTGGAGGTGCCGCTGTGCGCGGCCCAGAACGACACCAGCACCGCCACCGCGCACAACACCCCCGCCGGTACGGCGAAGCGCAGCACCCGCGGCACGAAGCCGGGCTCGGAGCGCTCCAGCGTGGGCGCCAGCGCCAGGAAGAACGCCGGGATGCCGATGACCAGCGCGTTGGTCAGCGTCGAGTGGCGCGGCGCGAACGGGAACTCCATCCCCGCCAGCCCGACCGTCAGCGAGAGCACGATCGCGTAGAACGTCTTGGTGAGGAACAGGTTGGAGACCCGTTCGATGTTGGCCAGCACCCGCCGGCCCTCGCCCACGACGTGCGGCAGCGTGGCGAATCTGTCGTCGAGCAGCACCACCTGGGCGACGGCCTTGGTGGCGGGGCTGCCCGCTCCCATCGCGATGCCCAGGTCGGCGTCCTTGAGTGCGAGCACGTCGTTGACGCCGTCGCCGGTCATGGCCACGGTGTGGCCGCGGGCCTTCAGGGCGGCCACGAACTCGCGCTTCTGCTGCGGGCTGACGCGGCCGAAGACGGTGTGGGTGTCCAGCAGCTCGCCGAGCTTGGCCGGGTCGTCGTGCGGGAGGGTGCGCGCGTCGATCGACCGCTCGCCGCCGGGGATGCCGAGGCCGGTCGCGATGGCGGAGACGGCCAGCGGGTTGTCGCCGGAGATGATCTTCAGGGTGACGCCCTGCTCGGCGAAGTACCCGAGGGTCTCGCGGGCGTCGGGCCTGATGCGCTGTTCGAGCGTGATGAGCGCGACGGGCTCCACCGCCGCCTCGCCGCGCTCGGTGCCGGCCAGCGACGCGGTACGGCACAGTGCCAGCACGCGCGTGCCGGTGGCGGCCAGCTCGGTGGCCCTGTCGAGGCAGGCGCCGCCGCGCAGCAGCACGTCCGGCGCGCCCAGCACCCAGGCGCCGTGCTCGCCGAAGTCGGCCCCGCTCCACTTGCGCGCCGAGGAGAACGGCACGGTCGAGCGGGCGGTCCACCCGCGGGGGGCGGCGGGGTAGCGGGCCCTGATGGCCTCGGCGGTGGCGTTCGGGTGCTCGTCGAGGTTGGCGAGCGCGGCCAGGGCCTCGTCGGCCGGCCGGCGGTCGACCGGCACTGCTCGGGCCGCGTGGGCCGTGTGGTCGCCCGGCTCTGTGTGGGCCGCGCGGTCGCCCGGCTGTGCCTGCGTCGTCCGGGCCGTGCCGTCGCCGACGGGCAGCACCTCGCCGAGGTCCATCCCGCCCGCGGTGAGCGTGCCCGTCTTGTCCAGGCAGAGCACGTCCACCCTGGCCAGGCCCTCGATCGCGGGCAGCTCCTGGACCAGGCACTGGCGCCGGCCCAGGCGGACGACGCCGACGGCGAACGCGATGGAGGTCATCAGCACCAGGCCCTCGGGGATCATGGTGACGATGCCCGCGACGGCGCCGGTGACGGCGGTGCGCAGGTCGGCGGAGTTGTGCAGCTGGCTGTAGATGAGCAGGGCGCCGATCGGGATGACCAGCCAGGTGATGTACTTGATGAAGTTCGCCACGCCCGCGCGCAGCTCGGAGTGGGCCAGGTGGAACTTGCTGGCCTCCTCGGCCAGCTTCGCCGCGTACGCGTCGGTGCCGACCCGCGTGGAGACGAACGCGCCGGAGCCGGCCACCGCGAAGCTGCCCGACAGCACCTGGTCGCCGGGCTGCTTGTGCACGGCGTCGGCCTCGCCGGTGAGCAGCGACTCGTCGATCTCCAGGCCGTCGGAGCGCACGACCTCGCCGTCCACGAGGAGGCGGTCGCCGGGGCCGAGCAGGATCAGGTCGCCGAGGACCACGTCACGGGGGTGGATCTCGCGTTCCGCGCCGTCGCGGCGCACGCGTACGGGAGCCTCGTTGATCACCGCCAGCCGGTCGAGCGTGCGCTTGGCCCGCAGCTCCTGGATGATGCCGATCAGCGCGTTGGCCACGATGACCAGCCCGAACAGGCTGTCCTGCCACTCGCCGAAGATCAGGATCAGCGCCCAGAGCACGCCGATGACCAGGTTGAACAGGGTGAACACGTTCGCCCTGAGGATCGCGCTCAGGGAGCGGCTGGACCGGCGCGGGATGTGGTTCGCCTTCGCGCTCGCCACCTGCTCAGAGGTGAGCCCATGTGCCACCGAGATGAGCCCGTCCACATAAGCCCCCGTTTCTGTGGATCGGTCTCACACCCTAAGGGTTCGCCTGGCTCCGGGGGAGTGACTTGGGCCCTCACTCCACCCGATCTCCACCGTGGCTCGACCACCACAGCCGGTGGGAGCGGCTGTTGGCGGCCATCCGCTCGCCGATCGCGCTCACCACGCCGGCGGCCGACAGGTCCGCGGCGAGCCGGCAGGCCGCGCTGATGCCCTGGGCCCGGGAGGCGCCGTGGGCGATGACGACCGTGCCGTTCAGGCCGAGCAGCACGGCGCCGCCGTGGGCCTCGGAGTCGAGGCGGCGGTGCAGCTCGCGCAGGCGCGAGCGCTGCATGGCGGCGCCCAGCCGGGCCAGCCTGCTCTCGCTGATGGCCTGCCTGAGCTCGGCGAAGGCGTAGCGGACCGCGCCTTCCAGGGTCTTCAGCGCCACGTTGCCGGTGAAGCCGTCGGTGGTGATGACGTCCACCTTGCCGGTCAGCAGGTCGTGTCCTTCGACGTTGCCGGCGAAGGTGATGCCGGGGGAGGCCTGCAGCAGCTCGTGCGCGCGCCTGACCAGCTTGTCGCCCTTCTCGGCCTCGCTGCCGATCGTCAGCAGGCCGACCTTGGGGCTCTCGATGCCGTGGGCGAGCTCGGCGTAGATGGCTCCCAGGTGCGCGAACTGCACCAGCATCTCCGGCTTGACCTCGGCGTTCGCGCCGGCGTCGAGGAGCACGGCGGGGGCGGGCAGCGTGGGGAGGTCGACGGCGATGGCCGGTCGGAGCACGCCCTGCTGGCCCTTGAGCCGCAGCCTGCCGGTGGTCACGATGCCGGCCGTCGAGCCCGCGGACACCACCGCGCAGGCGTCGCCGCGGCGTACGAGGTGGCAGGCGATCGCGATGCTGGAGCGGGGCCGGCGCAGGCTGGCCAGCGCGCCCTCGTCCATCTCCAGCGCCTCCTCGGCCCGGACGATCGGGACCTCCTTGGTGGCGTCGTGGTCGGCCAGCGCCTCGTAGAGCACGCGCGGGGAGCCGACGAGCACGACGGGCAGGCCGCGCTCCCGCACCGCGTGCACCGCCCCCGCCACGATCTCGTGCGGCGCGTGGTCGCCGCCCATGGCGTCGAGCGCGACTGGCCTGCTCTCGGACAATGCTCACCTCGTACGGCATCGAGCCCGCCGCCACGGCTTGGCCGGTACGCGGGCTCGGTATGTCCGCATCGCAGGCAAGGCAGGTGTCAGGTTAACCGGCGGGTAGGACCTCTTGGTTCCCTGCCACGGCCGTTCCAGTCCTGGCCGCTCACCTGCCTCTATCGCAGGTTCCAGTCGTCCTTGCCCCGGGTGACGATCACCTTGGAGAACCTCGACGCCCCCACGACCCGGATCAAGGGCCCGTCTCCCGAGGATCCGGCTGTCACGTGCCGCTTGCCGAACAGGGTGCTGCCCTCGTCGACCACCTGCGCGTTCTCCGGCACCCGCACGATGACCTTGCTGAACGCGGCGTCGGCGTGGATCGTGATCTCGCGCCCCGGCAGGACGGCGTCCGACAGGTCGATGATGAGCGCGCCGAACCAGGCCGACAGGGCGGTGGTCCGGGAGGCGACCCAGCGCCCCTTGCGCACGACCTTGCTGAACCTGGACCGGATGATCTGCCGCTCGATCGCGGCCGGTCTTCCGGAGGCGGTCACCTCGGGCAGGTCCCGGGTGACGGAGACGAGCTCGCCCATCGTCCTGGCCGCGTAGGCGACGTCGAGGCGGTCGGCGTGCTCGATGGTGGTGAGTCTTCCCGTGGCGAGCGCCTCGGACAGCACGGCGGCCACGCGGTCGCGGTCGGCGTCTGAGGCGCGCAGGTCCGGATCGTCAGTCACGATATGTCAGTTTACGCGCATACGCGATATGTCGCGAGTGTCCACAAACCTCAAGGAAAACTTGGAGCCCAGCGGAACCGCGAACGCAGGTCACCGCGTCCGGGTATTAAGAACCGTAGACGCGCGACAGGGTCGTGAGGTTTACACCCGATCGAACAAAAAAGATGGGAACGGCCTAGTGATCTTGAACCAAGCAGGCACGCGGCGCTTCCGGGCGTACACGTCCAAGCACCTCGACCAGCTCCTGCAGCGTGCGGGGCTGGGGGACGACGAGCGCCTCAAGGTGCGCGCCGTCGCCACGGTGCTGCCCTTCCGGACGAACGCCTACGTCGTCGATGAACTCATAGATTGGTCGGCCGCGCCCGACGACCCCATCTACCGGCTCGTCTTCCCGCAGGAGGACATGCTGCCCGCGGCGGACGTGGCCAGGCTGGCCGACCTGCTGAAGGCGGAGGCGCCGAACGCCGAGGTCCAGGCCGAGGCGAACCGCGTACGCGCACAGCTCAACCCGCATCCCGCCGGGCAGATGGACCTGAACGTCCCGAGGATCGGCGAGGAGCCCGTCCCCGGTATGCAGCACAAATACTCGGAAACTGTGCTGATCTTCCCTAAACAGGGGCAGACCTGTCACGCCTACTGCACCTACTGCTTCCGGTGGGCACAGTTCGTCGGCGACGCCGACCTGAAGTTCGCCTCCGACGACATCGACCAGATGGTCGGTTACATCCGCCGGCATCCCGAGGTCACCAGCGTGCTGATCACCGGCGGCGACGCCATGATCATGGGTGAGCCGGTGATCAGGCGATATATCGAGCCGCTGCTGGAGCTCGAACAGCTCGAGTCCATCAGGATCGGCACCAAGGCGCTGGCCTACTGGCCGCAGCGTTTCACCACCGACCCCGACGCCGACGACACGCTCCGCCTGTTCGAGCGGGTGGTCGAGTCGGGCAAGAACCTCGCGTTCATGGCGCACTTCTCGCACCCGCGCGAGCTGGAGTCGCCGCTGGTCGAGTCGGCCGTCAAGCGCATTCTCGGCAGCGGGGCCACGATCAGGACCCAGGCGCCGCTGATCAGGTCCATCAACGACGACCCGGCCGTGTGGTCGGCCATGTGGCGGCGCCAGCTCAGGATGGGGCTGATTCCCTACTACATGTTCGTGGAGCGCGACACCGGGCCGCAGGACTACTTCGCGGTCCCGCTGGCGCGGGCGTACGAGATCTTCAGGGACGCCTACGCGAGCGTCTCCGGGCTCTGCCGTACGGTGCGCGGGCCCTCCATGTCGGCCACGCCGGGCAAGGTGTGCGTGGACGGCGTCATGGAGATCGCCGGGGAGCAGGTGTTCGTGCTCCACTTCATCCAGGCCCGCGACCCATCGCTGGTGGGGCGGCCGTTCTTCGCGCGCTACGACCCGTCCGCCGTGTGGCTGACGGACCTGCGCCCGGCCTTCGCCGAACGTTTTCCGTTCGAGCCGGCCGATGCCCTGCTGACCGTCTGATCCCGGCCGCGCGCGTCCACCGCGACCGGAAAAAGTGGCCCCGGCGGCCTGTGAACATTTGTTTTCGCGACCCTTTGTTCACGGGCCGTCGGGGCCCTCTTGTGTTCCCGCGCGAGACGCGCGCAATATTGGAAACAAGACCCGCCTATTTCCGTTTTGTCGCTCCGCTCAACACTCCCCCTTTACTCGGTAACCGGGCTGCAAACCCCTGCTACATGGGCATTCATGCGCCTGCGGTGGATCAAGCCGAGTGATAGAACTGCTTGCGTAGCTCAGCCGTAGCGACACGCTTCGTGTGGTGCCCATAGCGCGTCCGCAACGGCATACGGGGGTTATCGATTCGCATTTCCACCGCATTCGAGAGCGATCGATCACGAGCCGGGAAGGCAATCATGAATCGAGTAGTCAAGACGGCGCTGGCCGTCACAGCATTCGGCTTGGCGGCGGCGGCGATGGCCGTGCCCGCGCAAGCGGAAGTTCAATACAACGCCGCCAAGCACGCACCTGTCGACGGACTGGGCGGAGGCACCATCGCCGGCGCCGACCCGCTCGGGGGGCTGCTGAGCGGCCTCATCGGCAGCAGTGGTGGCCTGCTCGGCGCACTCAGCGGCAGCGCCAAGTCCGGTGCCCAGTCCGGCGCCCAGCAGAGCGGCCAGATGTCCGAGGTCGAGCGCGACATCGCCGCCGAGAACCGGGCGGCGGCCGGCACCACGGGCAACGCGGCCGAGGACGTCACCGCCGCCGGCGGCCCGGTGCCCGAGCTGATGCCCATCCTCAGCAACGTCGGCAACATCCCGCTCGGCGGGGGTGGCCTGACCGAGTCCCTGCCCCTGCTGGGCTCGGCGCGCATGGCCCAGCCCTCCGTCAAGGCCGGCAAGCAGGACCAGAACGCGCCCGCCACCCGCGGCGGCGGCGTGACCGGAGGGGTGACCGGCACGGTCAGCTCGTCCGTCGAGCGCACGGTCGGCACGCTGAGCGGAGTGAGCCTGCTGCCGGGCTCGGGCAGCGCCGCCACGGCCAAGACCATGGCGAGCAGCTCCCAGGGCCTCGGCGCCGTCTCCGCCGACGCCCTGCTGGGCGGCGTCACCAAGGCCACCTGGCTCGCCCTGCCGCACGGCGCGGGCCGCCAGCTGTCCCCGGCGCTCGGGCAGGTGACGCCCGCCGAGATGGCCCCGGTCGTCGAGGCGCTGCCCGCCACCTCCCAGGCCGCCGCCATGGACGAGCTCACCCCGCTCGTCCAGGACACCTCGGCCCTCGTCGAGGGCCGCGGCATGCAGGCCGCCGGCGCCTACAGCGACCTGATCACCGCCCTCGGCTGGACCACCGACGCGCTGACGAGCTCGGTGCGGGGCACCGCGGCCCGCGACTAGTCGCCTTCCCTGGGCTCGCGACTAGGCACTCCTAGAGGCGCGGCTGGACACTCCTGGGTCCGTGGCCAGGCACTTCCCGATTCGTGGCTAGGCGCGACTCCGGGCGGGTGACCTCGGCCGCGACATCCGGGCCCGTGGCCGGGCGCGGCTCCTAGGCGCGACCCCCAGGTACGCGACAGGGCCGCGATGGAGGCGTTGACGAGCGTGGCCGGCCAGGAACCGGCAGGACGGTTCGCGGGTGTCACAGGTGCCGACACCCGGGCACCGGCCCTGGCGGTGGCCTGGCGGCCGGCTCGCTCGCCCCCAGCAGTCCCCTGACGGCAGGCTCCCTCGACGGGGGCCGCTCCGGGATCCCCTGATCTGTGGGATCGCTGATCCGGGCCGCGTTGTTGAGAGGTCCGGGAATCGCTTGACCTGGTCACTTCCGTCGGAGGTCCGGGGCTCGCCCGCCCCTGGGCCCTCCTGTGTCAAGGTGTGGGGTTTCGCTTGCCCCCAGGCCCTGCCGCTGGAGGCCCGGGGCCGCGTGCTCCCGGGCCGCGGAAAGGCCGGGTCTTCTTGGTTCACGGCCCTCGACCGGAGGTCCGGACACCGGTGATCGGCCCCTTGGCCGGAGTGCTGGGCCGGTCCCTTCGATCGGGACGCCGTCGCACTGACGCGGCAGGCCGCGAGACGCCCTCAGGTGCCGGGCGCCCGTGGCACTGACGCGCGTAGGTTGCGAGCCCGTTACCCCGTACAGGGCGGGCTCACGTCGGGCCTGGGTGGACGCGCCCTTGCCCCGGGGCACCCAAGGCGCTGCCACTGCAGGGCGGCGGCGCCCGCGCCCCGCGTCGTCACCGGCCCCCAGGGGCCGGTGACGACTCTTCCGTCCATCCCTCCGTTACGGCACGGCCGACGCCACCGCCACTCCCCGCACGTGCCCGATGGCCTCCAGGAATACGCCCTCCGGCCCGGACGCGGCCGGCCGCCGTCACGCACGCACTTGACCGTCGAAGGCCGGACGTGCCGCCCCTGCATGTCACCGAAGCCCATGGCGGCTGCCTCCGGGCCTGTGGAAGGCCGTAGAGGCCGTAGATCGTCGCAGGCGCCCCCCGGCGCCCCGGCAGCCCCCTCGGTCGCTGTGGGCCGTTCTCAGGGGAGCCGGACGCCTGTGCGGCGCGCTATCTGGGCCTGCAGCCTTGCCATCTGCCAGTGCAACTCGAGAAGCTGCTCGGCGAGCTGCACCCGCGGAATCTCGGACACGTCCTCGGTGGCCAGGTGGTCAATCGCGGTCGCAAGCTCTCCCATCGCGCGCCCCCACTCCATCACCGTTCCTCGGATCGAATTGACGTTCGAATCCTATCGGAACGGGGGGCACGGTGTCAGTCATTCGCCCCTCCAGTCGCCGCCGTTTCGCACGCAAGATCGAATACCGCCCCGGTCGGGAGGGACCGCGCGGACGGCGGCCTGGGCTCGTGACGGCGGGTCGGCACTGGAGGGCCAGAGGCCGTTTCCCCGGAGGGCCGTCAGCCGGAGTGCGGCGGGTGGCAGGCCACGGCAGCGCGTAGAGGAAGGTGGGTGAGAACGTCAGACGGCCCGGCCTCAGGGCGGCCGGGCCGAGCACGGAGGACCGGGAGGAGAATCAGCCCTTGTTGTAGGCGGCGATGACTTCCTTCGGATCGCCGTCCATCTTGATCTTGCCCTTGTGGAGCCAGATCACCCGGTTGCAGGTCTGCTCGATCACCCGCAGGTCATGGGCGACGAGGAACACCGTGCCCGCCGACTCGCGGATCTGCCGGATGCGCTCCTCGCTCTTCTTGCGGAACTCCCGGTCACCCGTCGCCAGCGCCTCGTCGATGAGCAGGACGTCGTGGGTCTTGGCGGAGGAGATGGCGAAGCGCAGGCGGGCGCCCATGCCGGAGGAGTAGGTGGACATCGGCAGCTGCACGAACTCGTCGATGCCGGAGAAGTCGACGATCTCCTGGTACTTCTCCTTGACCTCGGCGGGCGTCATGCCCATGGCGTAGCAGCCGAGGACGATGTTGCGCTCGCCGGTCAGCTCGCGCATGAGGGCCGCGTTGACGCCCAGCAGCGAGGGCTGGCCGTCGGTGTAGACGGCGCCCTGGTGCGGGGGCAGCAGGCCCGCGATGGCGCGCAGCAGCGTGGACTTGCCGGAGCCGTTGCGCCCCACGATGCCGATGGCGTCGCCGTGGTAGGCCACGAAGGTCACGCCCTTGACGGCGTGGACCTCCTTCATCTGCGGCCGGCCCTGGCGCTTCAGGATGCGCGTGAGGGCGTTGACCGCGTTGCCCTTCTCGCTGTCGGAGGCCGCCCCGTAGACGCGGTAGACGATGTGCAGATCGTCGACGATGACGGTGGGAGTGCCTGTGGGGGCATCGAGGGGCCGCTTGCCCGGGGGCTCCGGGTTGGGATGCACTCTCACATCCTTGCCGGGGTCGGCGGGCTTGTCGCCCTTCACCTGTGACAGCTCCTTGGTCAGTTCAGCCACGCCCGTACCTCTCCTCGGACCGCCAGAAGTACCAGAAGCCGAAGCCGAGTGCGAACACCGCCCAGAATACGCAAGACACCAAGACCATCGTCGGGGGGTGGTGCCCGTAGGAGGTGTTGTAGCTCGGGATGAGAATCTCGCGCATCCACTCGATGTACGAGGCCGCCGGGTTGAGGTACATCAGGTCGGCCACCCACTGGGGCAGCCCCGCGGACCCCACGACCTTGGCCTGGATCACGAAGAAGACACCGGAGGCGTAGAGCCAGGTGCGGGTGATGAACGGCAGCAACTGGTTGAGGTCGCGCATCTGTGCGCCCAGCCTGGCCATCACCAGGCCGGCCCCGATGTTGAACAGCGTCTGGAGCAGCAGCACCACCGGGATCATGAGCCAGGCCCAGGTGGGCCACTCGTTCGTGGCCACCACGAGGACCAGCAGCACGCCCATGGAGATGGCGAGTTGCTGGAGCTCCTGGATCGTGTACGCCAGCGGGAGGGAGGCCCTGGGGAAGTGCAGGGCCCTGATCATCGACAGGTTGCCGGAGATCGACTTCGCGCCCGCGGTGACCGTGCGCTGCGTGAAGGTGAAGATGAACATCCCGGTCAGCAGGAACGCCGGGTAGTTCTCCACATCCTTGCCGCCGCCCAGGATGACGCCGAACATCACGAAGTAGATGGCGGCGTTGAGCAGGGGCGTGAGCACCTGCCACAGCTGGCCGAGCGCGGAGCTGGAGTATTTCGTGACGTTGCGCGAGGTCGCGTACGTCAGGATGAAGTGTCGGCGCTGCCACAGCATACGCAGGTAGACAGGGAACCTCGGCCGCGCGATGGCACGGCGAAGCCCGTATCTTTTGGCGAGCTTGGCCAGCGGCTCCTGCCCGCTCCGGCCGCCCGCCTGGGCGTCCGCGACAGCGGATTCCGGCTGGCTCATGGCAAGGACTCTATTGGATCCCGGTCGGTGGGGTGCCTGTCGTACGGGTTGACGGCAGACAGTTGGACAGACTGTTGGACGGAGTCTCCTGACGCCTGGGTTCCAAGACGTCGTCAAGACCTGCTCAACCGTAGCCCAGCGAGCCGGGGCGTGGTGGCAGAGGCGTGAGCAGTGTCGTGTAGGGGGTATTTTTCATCGACTGTTCACGTCCAGGCCCTGCCTGTTGGGGCTGATTTGTACTGATTGCTCCCCATGGGGTCAAATGTCTGTGACGCTGGATTGGCACACGTGTGACCGAACTGCAACGCGCCAGAGACTCGCTGGTGGCAAGTAGTGAGGGATAGTCGCGATCGACTGGCAGGGCGTCGGCTGGTTTGACCATGTCAGCCAAATCCGGGGGGATACCAGGAACTCCCCGTCAGGCTGCTCTTGATCACAGCAGCTCAGCGCTAGGCGCCCACCTGTAGAGGGAGGATTTCTTTCACCATGCGTGTTACTAAGGGCGCACGGATCGTCGCCGGTACCGCGCTGCTCGCCCTCGCGGTTGCCGCGTGTGGCGGCGGTGCCTCGGACAACGGTGGCACTGCCGCGGGCGGTGAAACGCCGGTCCGTATGGAGGTCGGTGAGCCCCAGAAGATGCTGTACCCGCAGGACACCACGGAGACCGAAGGTGCCGAGGTGCTCGCTGCGGTGTTCTCGCCGCTCGTGCGTTACGACGAGAACAAGCAGCCCGTTGAGGAGGCCGCCGAGTCCATCACCACGACGGACAGCAAGGTCTGGACGATCAAGCTGAAGTCGAACTACACGTGGCACGACGGCGCCCCGGTGAAGGCCGAGGACTACGCCCGCGCGTGGAACTTCGCCGCCCTCCAGGACAACGCCATGAGCTCGTCCTACTTCTTCGGGCGCGTCGACGGCTACGCCGACGTGCACCCGGGTGAGGGCAAGACTCCGACGGCCAAGGAGATGAAGGGCCTCAAGGTCGTGGACGACACGACGCTCGAGGTCACGCTCACCGCGCCGTTCTCGCAGTTCAAGACCATGCTGGGCTACACCGCGTTCTACCCGCTGCCCGCCTCGGCGATCGGCGCGGACGGCAAGCTCAGCCCGGCCTACGGTGAGAAGCCGATCGGGCAGGGTCTGTTCAAGGTCGACAAGCCCTACAAGAAGGGCACCGACCAGACCATCGAGCTGTCGGTGTACGACAAGTTCACCGGCAAGAAGCCGGCGGGCTGGACGAAGCTCCAGTTCAAGATCTACACGAGCTCCGAGACCGCGTGGAACGACCTCCAGGCCGAGAACCTCGACATCCACGACTCGCTGCCCGCCACGGCCATCTCCACGGCCAAGCAGGTGCTGGGTGACCGGTACTTCGACGAGCCCGACGCCTCCATCGGCTACATCGGCGTCCCGCTGAAGTACAACAAGGAATTCGAGAACGTCGACGTCCGCAAGGCCATCTCGATGGCCATCGACCGGAAGACCATCGCCGACACGGTCTTCTCGGGCACCCGCTCCCCGGCCGACGACTTCATCAACCCGGCCATCCCCGGCTACCGCCAGGGCGCCTGCGCGGCGTGCACGTACAACCCGGCCGAGGCCAAGAAGCTGTACGAGAGCGCCAACGGCCCCAAGACCATGGAGCTCGGCTACAACGCCGACGGTGGTCACAAGGAGTGGATCGAGGCCGTCGCCAACAACCTCCGTGCCAACCTCGGCATCGAGGTCACGCCGAAGCCGTTCGAGAAGTTCCAGGGCATCCTGGACGCCCTGGACGCCAAGGAGTACAAGGGCCTGTTCCGCATGGGCTGGTCCATCGACTACCCGGCGGCCGAGAACTACCTGACGCCGATCTTCGGCACGGGCGCCATCGGCACCGGCTCCAACTACGGCGGCTACTCCAACAAGGAGTTCGACGACCTGGTGGCCAAGGGCGACCAGGCCACCGACGCCGCTGAGGGCCTGAAGTTCTACCAGCAGGCCAGCGACATCCTGATCAAGGAGTTGCCGTACATCCCGGTGTACTTCTACCGCAGCAACTTCGGGCACTCCACCAAGGTCAAGAACGTCAAGCTCAACCTGCTCAACCAGATCAACTGGGCGGACGTCGAGAAGGCCTGACGTCATTCGTCTGGCGGACGGTACTTGCCGTCCGCCCGTCGGAGGACTGAGCTTGGAGGCAGTCATTCGGACCGGGTAAATCACGGATTCCGAGTGACTGCCTCCAAGTGTGTACCGGAGGGCTTGAAATGGGCCGATATGTAATCAGGCGACTGATCCAGGCGATACCCGTCCTGATCGGCGCCACGCTACTCATCTTCTGCATCGTCTTCGCTCTGCCCGGGGATCCCGTCGCGGCACTGTTCGGAGACAAGCGCCCGGATCCGGCCGTGGCCGAGGTCCTGCGCGAGCAGTATCACCTCAACGATCCGCTGCTGCTGCAGTACTGGTACTACATCAGCGGCGTGCTCTTCCGCGGCGACTTCGGCGTGAACTTCGCCCAGGTGCCGGTGTCCGAGATCCTGGCGGGCAAATTCCAGGTCACGCTGAACCTCGCGCTGACCGCCCTGATCATGGAGGCCATCCTCGGCGTCGGCCTCGGCCTGTGGGCGGCGCTGCGCCGCGGCAAGGCCACCGACACCATGATCCTGGCCTCGACGCTGCTGCTGATCTCGATCCCCACGCTGGTGACGGGCTTCGTGCTGCAGCTGGTCCTGGGCGTGAAGCTCAAGCAGTGGACCGGGCTGGACATATTCCCCGTCGCGGGCGTCTTCGCCGGCCTGCGCAGCTACCTGCTGCCGGGCTTCGTGCTGGCCGGCGTGTCGGTCGCGTACCTGACCAGGCTCACCAGGACCAGCCTGGTGGAGACCCTCAGGGCCGACTACATCCGCACGGCCACGGCCAAGGGGTTGTCCAGACGGCGCGTCATCGGCAGGCACGGCCTGCGCAACGCGCTGATCCCGCTGATCACCTATCTGGGCGCCGACCTCGGTAACCTGATGGGCGGCGCGGTGATCACGGAGACGATCTTCAATCTCCCGGGAATCGGCAATCAGCTCTTCACCTCGGTCTACTTGCGAGAACAACCGGTGGTGGTGGGCACCATCACGGTGCTGGTGCTGATCTACATCCTGGCCAACCTGGTCGTCGACCTGTTGTACGCCGTGCTCGACCCGAGGATCCGCTATGAGTAACCCAACCCCGCCGGTCGGGGGGCCGGGACTCCCGGAGACGCAGATGCTGGTCCCCGACACGGTGCCCGCCCCGGCGCCCGAGCGTGAGGGCAAGAAGCCCAAGGGCGGCAAGCCCGCCAGCCTGTGGACCGACGCCTGGTACGACCTCAGGCGCCGGCCGATGTTCATCATCTCGATGGTCATCATCCTGATCCTGCTGGTGATGTCACTCTGGCCGTCGCTGTTCAGCGCGATCGACCCGTACAACGCCAGGACCTGCGACCTGTCCACGGCGCGGCAGGGGCCGAGCCCCGGCCACCTGTTCGGGCGCGACAACCTGGGCTGTGACGTCTTCGCCAGGACGATCTACGGAGCCCGCAACTCCATCGTGATCGGCGTCTTCACCACGCTCATGACCACGATCATCGGCGGTCTGCTCGGCATCATCGCCGGTTTCCGCGGCGGCGTGGTCGACACGCTCGCCTCGCGGGTCACGGAGATCTTCTTCGCCATCCCCTCGATCCTCGGCGCGCTGCTGATCGCGGCCACGTTCCGCGGCAGGGCCAACAGCATCCTGCTGGTCATCGTGGCTCTGACGGTGCTGGGCTGGCCGATGGTGTTCCGCATCATGCGGGCCGCCGTGATCACGGCGAAGAGCCAGGACTTCGTGGTCGCGGCCAGGGCGCTGGGTGCGGGAGCGGGCCGGATCATGTTCCGCCACCTGCTGCCGAACTCGCTCGCCCCGGTCATCGTCGTCGCCACCATCAACCTGGGCACCTTCATCGCGGCCGAGGCCGCGCTGTCGTTCCTGGGCGTCGGCGTGCAGTCGCCGGACATCTCATGGGGCCTGATGATCGCCGACGCGCGCAACAGGTTCCTAGAGGCCCCGCTGCCCCTGGTGTTCCCCGCGGTGTTCCTGAGCGTCACCGTGCTCGCGTTCATCATGATGGGCGACGCCGTGCGCGACGCGCTCGACCCGAAGCTCAGGTAGAAGGGGACCCAGTGAAGAAAACCTCTGCAAACCTGTTGCCCGCCGAGGGAGGGCTGGGCGACGAGCCGCTGCTCGCGGTCGACGACCTGCACGTGGAGTTCCGCACGCGAGCGGGGATCGTCCGCGCCGTCAACGGCGTGAGCTACACGGTCAGGCCCGGCGAGACGCTGGCGGTGCTGGGCGAGTCGGGGTCGGGCAAGTCCGTGACGGCGCAGGCCATCATGGGCATCCTGGACATGCCTCCCGCGATGATCCCCAAGGGGGAGATCCGCTTCAGGGGCACCGACCTGCTCAAGCTCTCGGAGGAGGCCCGCACGCAGGTGCGCGGCCAGCGGATCGCGATGATCTTCCAGGACGCGCTGTCCGCGCTCAACCCGGTCTTCACCGTGGGCTGGCAGATCAGCGAGATGTTCCGGGTCCACCGGGGCATGTCGAAGTCCGACGCCATGAAGAAGGCCGTTGAGCTGATGGACCGGGTCCGCATCCCGGCGGCCAAGCAGCGCGTGCACGACTACCCGCACCAGTTCTCCGGTGGCATGCGCCAGCGCATCATGATCGCCATGTCGATCGCGCTGGACCCCGAGGTGCTGATCGCGGACGAGCCGACCACGGCGCTGGACGTCACCGTCCAGGCGCAGATCATGGAACTGCTGGCCGAGCTGCAGCGCGAGAGCCAGATGGGCCTGATCCTCATCACCCACGACCTCGGGGTCGTGGCCGACGTGGCCGACAAGATCGCGGTCATGTACGCGGGGCGCATCGTCGAGAGAGCCCCCGTGCACGACATCTACCGGGCGCCCGCGCACCCGTACACGAAGGGCCTGCTGGACTCGATCCCCAGGGTCGACCAGAAGGGCCAGGACCTGTACGCGATCAAGGGTCTGCCGCCGAACCTGCTGGACCTGCCGACGGGGTGCTCGTTCCATCCCCGGTGCCCGTACCGGCAGGACAACTGCGTGACCGACGTCCCCCCGCTCTACGAGATCAGCGGCACGCGCGGCAGCGCCTGCCACTACTGGAGGGAGGTCCTCGATGGCGAACAGCAGTGAGCGCATCCTGGAAGTGCGTGACCTGGTCAAGCACTTCCCGCTGACCCAGGGCATCCTCTTCAAGAAGCAGATCGGCGCCATCAAGGCCGTCGACGGCGTCTCGTTCGACCTGAACAAGGGCGAGACGCTGGGCATCGTGGGCGAGTCCGGCTGCGGCAAGTCCACGCTGGCCAAGGTGCTGATGGCGCTCGAACGGCCCACCTCCGGCTCGGTGGTGGTCAACGGCCGCGACATCGCCAAGGCCAGGGGCGGCGAGCTCAAGCGCATGCGCCGCAACATCCAGATGGTGATGCAGGACCCGTACACCTCGCTGAACCCCCGGATGACCGTCGGCGACATCATCGGCGAGCCGTACGAGATCCACACGGAGGTCGCACCCAAGGGCGACCGGCGCAAGCGGGTGCAGGAGCTGCTGGAGGTGGTCGGGCTCAACCCCGACCACATCAACCGCTACCCGCACCAGTTCTCCGGCGGCCAGCGGCAGCGCATCGGCATCGCCCGGGGGCTGGCGCTGCAGCCGGAGATCATCGTCTGCGACGAGCCGGTCTCCGCGCTCGACGTGTCGATCCAGGCCCAGGTGATCAACCTGCTGGAGCGGCTGCAGAACGAGTTCAACCTGGCCTACATCTTCATCGCCCACGACCTGTCGGTGGTGCGCCACATCTCCGACCGGGTCGGCGTGATGTACCTCGGCAAGTTCGTGGAGCTGGGCAAGGACACGGAGATCTACGACCGTCCCGCGCACCCGTACACGCAGGCGCTGCTGTCGGCGGTGCCGGTGCCCGACCCGGACGGGCGGGAGCAGCGGGAGCGGATCATCCTCCAGGGCGACCCGCCGTCGCCGGCGAACCCGCCGAGCGGGTGCCGGTTCCGTACGCGGTGCTGGAAGGCGCAGGAGATCTGCGCCGAGGAGGAGCCGCTTCTCCAGATCCGTCCCGGCACGGGTCACGAGAGCGCCTGCCACTTCGCCGAGACGCACGACGTGGTGCACGTGAGCTGAGGCGCGTCCCGGGGCGCTCTGCTTAAGGCGCGTCCCGGGGGGTGCTCCGGTTTGAGGGCACGTCCCGGGGGTGCTCTGGTTTGAGGCACGTCCGGGGGGTGCTCTGGTTTGAGGCACGTCCCGGGCGATCCCGGCGCACGTTGAGCTGACGTTTTCGGGCGGCCCCCTCGGGGGCCGCTCTTTTTCGTCACGGCAGTGCCGCGGGCACCCCACACGCCGCATGTGCCTGGGGGCCCTCCAGGGAGACGCGGGCTGAACCCGTCAGTGGCGGGCCGCCGTCACGACGCATGGCGGGCCGTCTCTGTGGTGCCTCCTAGACCGTGGCGATGATCGCCGAACCGTGGCCGAACAGGCCCTGGTTGGCGGCCAGGCCGACGCGGGCGTTGGCCGTCTGGCGGGCGCCCGCGCGGCCTCTCAGCTGGGTCGCCAGCTCGCAGAGCTGGGCGATGGCCTGGGCCGGGATGGCCTCGCCGAACGACGCCAGGCCGCCCGACGGGTTCACCGGGACGCTGCCGTTCAGGGACGTCCGGCCGTCCCTGAGCAGCTTCTCCGCCTCCCCGGGCGGGCAGAGGCCGATGTCCTCCATCCAGTCCAGCTCCAGTGCCGTGGACAGGTCGTACACCTCCGCCAAGGAGAGGTCTTCCGGGCCCAGCCCGGCCTCCTCGTACGCCGCGTGCGTGATCGCGGCTCTGAAGGGCCTCTCAGGGGCGGGCACGGCCGCGCAGGAGTCCGTGGCGAAGTCCGGCAGCTCCAGCACCGTGTTCGGGAAGACGGGCGTCACCGTGGAGACGGCGGCCAGGCGGACGAAGCCCGTGCCGCGGCGGCGGGCGTACTCCTGCGAGGCGAGCACCACCGCGGCGCCCCCGTCCGAGGTGGCGCAGATGTCCATGAGGCGCAGCGGGTCGGCCACCATGGGCGAGGCCAGCACCTCCTCGGCCGTGACCTGCTTGCGGTAGCGGGCCATCGGGTTGAGCGAGCCGGCCAGCGCGTTCTTCACCTTGACGGCGGCGAAGTCGGCCGGCGTCGAGCCGTGCAGGGCCATGCGGCGGCGGGCGTACAGGGCGAAGTAGGCGGGGTTCGTGGCGCCGAGGAGGCGGAAGCGCAGCCAGTCGGGGTCGTCGGGGCGGTCGCCGCCCACCGGTTTGAAGAAGCCCTTGGGGGTGGCGTCGGCGCCGATCACGAGCGCGACGTCGCACAGCCCGGCGAGGATCCGGGCCCGGGCGATGTCCAGCGCCTGCGCGCCCGACGCGCACGCCGCGTAGCAGGAGGCGACCCTGGCGCCCGACCAGCCCAGCTCCCTGGCGTAGGAGGCGCCGGAGACGAAGCCCGGGTAGCCGTTCCTGATCGTGTCGGCGCCGACCACGTACTGCACGTCGGTCCACTCCAGACCGGCGTCCCGCAAGGC
Source organism: Nonomuraea thailandensis (assembly GCF_024172165.1). Taxonomy (GTDB): domain Bacteria; phylum Actinomycetota; class Actinomycetes; order Streptosporangiales; family Streptosporangiaceae; genus Nonomuraea; species Nonomuraea thailandensis. The sequence goes on from NZ_JAMZEB010000002.1 coordinate 10,831,401, forward strand.
CTCGCGGGCGGCCGCGACGCCGTACTCCAGGAAGGGGCGGCCCCACTTGCCCCACGGGTGCATGCCCGTTCCCAGCACCGCCACCGCGCTCATGAGGCCCGCTCCCACATCCACACCAGCGGCCCGTCGGCCAGCGGTCCCGAGGTCAGCTCCAGCTCCATGCCCACCTGCAGCTCGTTCACCGTCAGGCCCTTGACCTGGCCGAGCACCACGATGCCGACCTCGTCGAGCTCGACCGCCGCCAGCGTGACCGGCACGTACGGCTCGGCCGCCACGAACGGGGGAGGTGGCGGGTAGCAGGCGTTGGTGTACGACCAGACGCGGCCGCGCCTGGGCAGCGGCAGCACCTGCATGTCGGTGGCCGCGCAGCGCGGGTTGGGGCAGGATCCGCGCCGGGGCGGGAAGCAGACCGTGCCGCAGGCGGCGCATCTGGTGCCGAGGAGGTGGACGCCGTCCTCGGGGGAGAGGGCGAACCAGCCGTCGATGGCGTACGTCATAGCCGGAGTATCACACAAGCGCTTGCTAGGTTGAATCCCTCGTGCGCCGTTCGGCGCGGTTCCCGGCCGGGCGACCGCCGTGCCGCTTCGTGGAGTTCCCGGCCGGGCGACCGCCGTGTCGTTCAGCGCGGGTCCCGCCGGCGACCGCCGTGCCGCAGCACCACCCGGGCCGACATCGCCGCCACCAGCAGCACCATGCCCGTCACCACCGGCATCCTGGAGCCGGGCGCGGGGCCGGCGCCGAAGTACGGGCCCGGCCCCGGCGGGCCGGCCGCCGGCACGTCGAGCCTGGCGGCCTCGCGCAGGGCGAGCAGCGCGTTGGCCACGCCGTGCCCGTACGCGGGGCTGTAGCCGTCGCTCGGCCGCCGCCTGGTGCCCAGCTCGATGGCCATCCGCACGTGGTACGGCGACAGGCCGGGATGCGCCGACCTGATCAGGGCCGCGATGCCGGCGACCATGGCGGCGGCCGAGCTGGTGCCGTCGCCGACCACGTACGAGTCGCTGCCGTCGGCGGTGACGATCTCCGTGCCGGGGGCGACCACCGACACGTAGTCCTGCCGGTTGGAGAAGGCGGCCACCCTCAGCCGCCGGTCCACCGCGCCCACCGCGATCACCCCCGGGTAGGCGGCGGGGAAGTTCTTCCTGTTGCCGGCGTCGCCGTCGTTGCCCGACGAGGCCACCAGCACGGCGCCCCTGCCGATCGCGTACTGGACGGCTTCCTCCTCCTCCGCCGACCCCTCCCACGCGCCGCTGCCGCCGCCGAGCGACATGCTGATCACGTCGGCGCCGTGGTCGGCCGCGTACCTGATGCCCGAGGCCAGCGCGTCCCGCCAGCCCGCGCCCGAGCGCTGCTTCTCGCGCCTGGGGTCGCCGTTCTCCAGCGTCACCCTGACCGACAGCACCCTGGCGGCGGGCGCCACCCCCAGGACACCGCCCTTGCGGCCGTCGCCGTGCCCGTGTCCCGCGATCAGACTGGCCATGGCGGTCCCGTGCGGCCCCCACACGCCCTGACGGGCACCGTCCTCGCCGGCGCCCGAGGCTGTGCGCGCGGTGCCGGCGCCGGGGGCGGTGCCGCCGGTCGCGTCCGCATCCGGCCGCTCTGTGCCGCCGGTCGCGTCCGCATCCGGCCGCTCTGTGCCGCCGGTCGCGTCCGCATCCGGCCGCTCTGTGCCGGTGGTGGCGCCGGTCAGGTCCGGGCCCGGGATGACGGCGCCCTGCAGGTCGGGGTGGCGGGCGTTCACGCCGGTGTCGAGCACGGCCACCACCACGCCCTCACCCCTGCTCGACCGCCACGCCTCCGGCAGTCGCAACGCGCCGAGCTGCCACTGCCCCGCCCGTGCCGCCTCGGCCACGTCGTCCGCCTGCGCGCCCTCGTCCCCGTCGTCCGCCCACGAGACGGGACAGGCCGCGCAGGTCACCAGCCCGGCCAGCAGGAGGACACGCAGAGCGCGCCCTCTCCTCCAGCCGGCCCCCCGTCCGGCGGCCCGCTCGTCGCCTCCGGGATTCGTCGTGGGTCTGGTGGCCCGTGCGGCGCCGTCGGGGGTGTTCATCGGACCAGTGCCTCATGCAGCGCCGTGGCGAGCCGCCGGGCCGCGTCGCGCAACCGCGGCGTGACGCGGTCGCCCGGCTGGTACGCCCGCCCGTCCGCGTACCCCGCGGCCGTCGCCACCATGTACCGCTCCCCGGACCCGACGACCACCCCGGTGAAGTACTGCCGGTCGCCGAACCGCTCGGCCGGCCCGCCGGGGAAGGCCGCCGGGCGGACGGTGGCGGGCCGCCCCGAGCCGTTGCGGCCGGGCCCGGGCGTGTCGAGCACGGCGATGCCCACGGTGACGACGAAGGTCTGCGTGCTGTCGGCGTACGTGGCGCGTAAGGCCGTGCGGCAGCCGGGGCGCACCGCGGCGGGCTGGAAGGCGACCCGGCAGGGCGCCTCGGGGGCGACCCCGGTCAGCACGTACGTGACCCTGGCCCCCGAGGGGCTGTGACCGGGCACCGCGGCGGGGAACACCCGGACGACCGGCCAGGCGTGCCAGCGCTCGGAGACGGGCGGCGCCGGGGCGGGCCAGATCGTGGAGACGAGGGAGAGCAGCACAACGGACAGGTGGTACACGGCGACCTCGAACGGAAGGGGAGGGACCTCCGATCTGCCCATGCATTCTGACATGCGAGTGCGCGCGCAATCCGACGCTTCGGTAAACAGACCGATACGCGGAGTAGTTACGGATCTGCGGCTTTCCGCCTACGGAGTGGGTGAAAGTCGTACATGCGCCCCGGGCGGGAGCCCCAGCCGCTGTGCCGCGTCACCCGAGTTGACCGCGATCGCGACCAGCCCGGCCGAGTCCGCGAACGCCACCAGCTCCCCGGGCGGCACCGCCGCGTACGTCTCCCGGTACGGCAGCGCGAGCTGCCGCCGCCCCAGCCACACCCCCAGCGTGTCACCCACCCGCACGCCCAGCGCCTGGAGGTCGCCGGCCGCGATCGAGAGCTGCGTGTTGCCGTAGCGGTCCACCGAGACCACCTCGCCCTCCACCGAGCCCTCCCGCAGCAGCGAGGTAGGCTCGGGCAGCGAGACCAGCCTGGCCAGCGGCACCTCGGGCCCCAGGTCGGCCGGCGTCAGCCCCCCGCACAGCCGCCCCGCGACCGGCGAGAACACGTCGCGTCCGTGGAAGGTCGGAGAGACAGGGTGCAGGAAGTGATCGGCGTTGCTGATCTCGTACGCCGCCCGCGCGCCGCCGCTGGCGTGCACCGCCCATGACAGCAGCCCGTTGTCGGGGCCGATGAACACCCGGCCGCCCGCCTCGACGGCCACCGCGCGCCTGGCGCCGCCCGCGCTCGGATCGACCGCGCCGATGTGGATGCCTTGGGGGAGGTAGGGGATGGTCTGGGCGAGAACCGCCGCGCCGCGCCGTACGTCGCCGGAGGGAATCAGGTGGCACACGTCGATCACCCGCGCCTCGGGGGCGATCCCGGCGATCACTCCATGACAGGCCGCCACATAACCATCCTCGAGCCCATAGTCGGTGAGGAGCGTGATGACTGGGGTCACATTTCGTGACTGTACGTCTCTCAATCCGCCGTGAACAGCCGCACTCCGCACATTACGATGGCCACGGGCCGCGTGCGGGCGACGTGATCGTCCCCGCCCCTTTCGAGGAGGACACCATGGGAGCACCGCTCAGCGGTGACAATGCTGCCCAGGAACCGTCCCGCCAGCCACTCTCGGACCGCGAACTCGAGCTCCTCGCCTTCGAGCGCCAATGGTGGCGCTACGCGGGCGCGAAGGAGCATGCCATCAAGGAGACCTTCGGGATCTCCGCCACCCGCTACTACCAGTTGCTCGGCGTGCTGATCGACCGGCCGGAGGCACTCGAGCACGACCCCATGCTGGTCAAGAGGCTGCGCAGGTTACGGTCCACGCGACAGCGCGACCGCGCGGCCAGAAGGCTCGGCATGCGTCCCTGACGTGCTGGGTACGGCAGGCGCGTGAAGAACATCCCTGGAATGGAAGCGATCCTGAGCGATCCGGCCGGCGCCGTGATCGGGCTCGACTTCGACGGCACCCTGTCGCCGATCGTGCCCGACCCCGCCAAGGCCGTGATCCACCCGAAGGCGCCCGAGGTACTCGCCGACCTGGGTGCGCACGTCCTCGCGGTGGCCATCGTGACCGGGCGTCCCGCGGCCACCGCTCTGGAGCTCGGACCTGGCCTGGCGGACGTGCCGGGGCTGGTCGTGCTCGGCCACTACGGCTTCGAACGCTGGGAGGACGGGCAGATCTCCGCCCCTCCGCCTCCGCCGGGAGTGCCCAGGGCCGAGGCCGAGCTGCCGCTGCTGCTCGACTCGCTCGGCCTCAGCGACGTGGCCGTCGAGGACAAGGGCCGGGCCGTGGCCGTGCACACCAGGCGCAGCCCCGACCCCGAGGGCGCGCTGGCCCGGCTGCGCGAGCCGCTGGCCAAGCTGGCCGACAAGCACGGCCTGGTGATCGAGCCGGGGCGCATGGTGCTGGAGCTGCGGCCGCCCGGCATGGACAAGGGGCACGCGCTGAGCCTGTTCCTGGCGGAGCGGGCGGCGAGGTCCGTCATGTTCGTGGGCGATGACCTGGGCGATCTGGCCGCCTTCGATGCGGTACGCGCCTCCGGGCTGCCGGGCGTGACCGTGTGCAGCGGGTCCACCGAGGTGACCGCGCTGGCCGAGCGGGCCGACATCGTGGTGGACGGGCCCGAGGGAGTGGTGGCGCTGCTCGCCGAGCTGTCCTCGGCCTTCACCCGTTCGTGAGAGCCGTTTTCAGTCGTTGGTGACTGATCTGCAAGTCGCGGTCCCTAGGGTCGGCGGCATGCACAAGCGTTACCTCGCCGTCGTGGCCGCCACCGGGGTGGCCGCGGCCACCCTCCTCTCCTCCTCGCTGCCTGCCGCCGCCGCTGCTCCCGCCCAGCAGCTCACGTTCAGGGGCATGACGCTCTACGTCCCGATCAAGTGGGTGGTCCACCGGTTCGGCGCCGACGCCGTCCAGGTGGTCACCGGGAAGTGCGGCAAGGCCCAGGGGTGGAGCACGCCGGAGTGCGACTCGTTCTACCTCCTCGGGCCGAAGTACATCAAGATCGGCGCGGAGGGCTGGGGTCCCTACACCGGCAAGCGGCCGTTCTACACGGCCAGCGACGTGCAGCCCTGCCCGTTCAACGACAAGTACGGCGAGATCATCGGGCCCAAGGTCAGCCGGGGGCTGCGCCAGGTCGGGCCGGGGCACAAGGCGGCCTACAACGCGTGGCAGGCCACGTGCGTCTCCTACTCCAGCACCAAGGTGCACAAGCGGTTCACGCAGCGCGAGTGGTACCTGCCGAAGTCGAAGATCCTCGTCGTGGACCAGTGGAACACGCCGGGCCTGTCCGACACGCTCAAGCACGCCGACTGGACGTAGCCCCCCGCGCCCGATCCTGAACAGCCCGGCTCGCGTGCGCTGACCGGATGCCGGCACCTGGCTCGCGTGGGCCGGCCGGCGCGCCGGCTCCTCAGGCGCGCCGGCCCGGTACGAGCACCCCGGCGACCGCGAGGCCGATGAGCACCGGCACCATCAGGAACGCGTTCCGGGTGCCGAAGCCGTCGGCCAGCGCGCCGAGCACCAGCGGCCCGATCGCCATGGCGGCGCCCGCCCAGACGGGTGAGGCCGCCGCCGCCAGGTCGGCCCGGCCGCCGGAGCCGGCGATCAGCGCGGACAGCGCGAGCGGGAAGTGCAGCGCGGCCCCGAGCCCGCAGATCACCAGCCCCGCGTACGACAACACCGGCTGGCCGCTCGTCCAGAACACCAGCCAGCCCGCCAGCGTCAACCCCAGCGCCCCCGCGAACAGCGGCGCCCGCGCCAGCCGCAGCGCGAGCTGAGCCCCGGCGAACCTGCCCGCCGCCATGCCCGCCACGAACGCCGTCAGCCCGGTGGCCGCAGCGGCAGTGGACAGCCCGGTGCCGACGGCGAGCAGCTCCGCCGCCCACAGGTTGAACGTGAACTCCAGCGCCACGCAGCAGAACAGCACCAGCCCCGCCAGATGGAACCGCCAGCCCACCCGGGCCCCGGCGGAGGCGGGAGCGTGGGCGGCGGGATCAGCGATGGCGGGATCAGCGATGGCGGGATCAGCGATGGCGGGGTCAGCGATGGCGGGGTCAGCGATGGCGGGATCGGCGGTGGCGCGGCCGGGGGTCCGGTGGCCGGGCCACACCCGTCCCATGGCCAGCGCCAGCAGCACGCTCATGACCGGCGTGGCCAGCAACGCCGCGCGCCACCCCAGCGAGCTCTGCCCCACCACGCTCAGCCCGAACGTCATCGCCATGCCCGCCACCACGGCGACCGCGTTCGCCTCGCTCAGCGCCGCGGCCCCGGCGGCCCCTTGGTGGTCGCTGAGCGCCGCCATGGCGGAGTAGAGCATGACCGAGCCGAAGCCACCGGCCACGCCGTACCCCAGCAGGGTCAGCGGCAGGGCGTCGGCGGCGAAGATCGTGAGCATGCCCGCGTTCAGCCCCGCCACCCCGATCCAGCTCGTCACGCGCCGCCCGAAGGTGCGGGTGAGCAGGGGGAGCAGGAGCCCGGCGGCGATCGTGCCCGCGGCCATGGAGGTGCCGTGCAGGCCCGCCACGGTGGCCGAGATGCCCTGGTCGGCACGCAGCAGCGGCAGGGCGGCGCTGAGGCCGTACACGAAGGTGGCGAAGACGCTGAGCAGGAGGTAGATGAGCCAGGTCGGGCGGTCTCTGATCAGACGGACGGGCGATAAGGCCGTGCTCACCCGCCAGCCTCCCGCGGCTCGGACTGACCTTGCCCTCCCATGTTAGGTGAGCGCCTCGAGCTGGGTCGCGAGCCACTTCTGCGGCGGCAGCGCGGTGGCGGCGGCGTGCAGCTTGTCGCGGCGCGTGCGGCGCTCGTCCTCCGGCATGACCAGCGCGTCGTGCAGCGCGGCGGCGGTGCCGCTGATGTCGTAGGGGTTGACCACGAGCGCGTGCGCGCCGAGCTCGGCGGCCGCGCCCGCCTCGCGCGAGAGCACCAGCGCGCACCGCGGCGACAGGACCGGGCCCTCCTTGGCGACCAGGTTCATGCCGTCGCGGATGGGGTTGACCAGCAGCACGTCGGCCATCCGGTACGCGGCCAGCGAACGCGGGTAGTCGTCGTTGACGTTGAGGATCAGCGGGTCCCAGTCCTCGGTGGCGTACTCGTCCTCGATCTGCCGGGCGCAGCGCTGCACCGACGCGGTGTACTCGCGGTATTCGGGCAGGTCGTGGCGGCTGGGGTAGGCGAAGGCCAGGTGCACGACCCGGCCGTGCCACTCGGGGTGCGCGGCGAGGAACTCGCGGTAGGCGATCAGGCCGCGCACGATGTTCTTCGACAGCTCGGTGCGGTCGATGCGCACGATCAGCTTGCGGTCGCCGACCTGCTCCCGCAGCGCGGTCATGTGCGACTCGACGTCCGGCTCGCAGGCCCGCTGCCACAGGGCGTCGCCGTCGACGCCCAGGCTGTGCACGCCGATGCGGGTCGTCCTGCCCTCGTACGTGACGCTGCGCCCCACCCGGTCGGCCTCCGCGCCCAGGAGCCGCTCGCAGCAGTCCATGAACGCCTGCGCCCACCTGTCGGTGAGGAACCCGGCGTGATCGGCCCCCAGGATGCCCTCCAGGACCTCCCCGGCCACGTCGTCGGGCAGCAGCGAGAAGTACTCCGGCGGCGCCCACGGGGTGTGGCTGAAGTGCGCGATGCGCAGGTCGGGCCGCTCGGCGCGGAGCATGGCCGGGGTCAGTGTCAGATGGTAGTCCTGCACCATCACGCGGGCGCCGTGCCCGGCCTCCTCGGCCAGCGCCAGCGCGAACGCGCCGTTGTAGTCGCGGTACGACTCCCACTCGCGCTCGAACCTGGTGCCGAAGTTGGGCGAGTTCGGGATGTCGTAGAGCAGGTGGTTGACGAACCACAGGGTGGAGTTGGCCACGGCGTTGTAGGCGCGGTGGAAGGTGGCGGGCGGGATGTCCAGCATCCGCAGCGGGCCGGTGTCGTAGCCCGCGTGGTCGATGCGGCCGCCGGTGGCCAGCCGGACGGCGATGCGGTCGCCGTCGGACAGCGCGGCGCAGACCCACAGCACGCCGTCGTCCTTGGCCACGCCCGACAACCCCGAGACGAGGCCGCCGCCGCCGCGTCTCATCGTCAGCTCGCCGTCGTCGGAGACGGTGAAGGACACAGGCCCTCTGTTGGAGGCCAGCAGGACGCTGTTCATCTCGGCTCCCTTCGATCATAGGATCCCAGCTATGGCGCTTGATGAGCTAACCGAGGAACTCGCCCGCTCCGCTGCTGCGGGAGATCATCGCGCACTTGGCGAGCTCCTCGCGCGGATTGAGCCGGATGTGATGCGGCACTGCGCCCGGATCCTCCCCTATCACCAGGACGCGGAGGAGGCCTCGCAAGATACGTTGCTGGCGGTGGCGCGCAACATCGGGCGGTTCGAGGGTCGCGCCAGGTTCAGCACGTGGCTGCACATCGTGACGGCCAACTGCGCGCGCACCACGTACCGGTCGCTGAAGCGCAGGGCGGCCGAGCAGACCTCCGACGAGTTGCCCATGCAGAAGCCCGACGTGCGGCGGGTCAGTGTGATCGCGGGGTCGCGGCTCGATCTGCTCGACGCGATGGAGGCGCTGGAGGCCGACAAGCCGGATCTGGCGCAGGCGCTGGTGCTGCGTGACATCGTCCAGCTCGACTACAACGAGGTGGCCGAGCAGCTCAACATCCCGCTGGGCACGGCGAAATCGCGGATCCATCAGGCCCGCAAATACGTGCAGGGTGTGCTGGGCGAGGACTATCGCTGAGACTGCTTGTCTCGCATGTTGAGACGGGTGGGAATTTCGGGCACTTAAGCGGGTAGAGTCCATTTCAACAACTTCATATTGCTCATCCAGAGGGGTGGAGGGACCGGCCCTGCGAAGCCCCGGCAACCCTCCCGGCTTTCGACTCGCGACCTGGCGAGGCCGACCGGGACAAGGTGCCAATTCCGGTTCGCGGTCAAGGTGGCCGTGGGCGAAGATGAGGGAAGGCCTCGCTTCATGTCGCTCGACTTTGGTCCTGCCGTCGCTCTGTCCTGCCGCGAGTGCGGTGCCCGCTACCCGCTGGGCCCGAGCTTCGCCTGCCAGGAGTGTTTCGGGCCGCTGGAGGCGGCCTACGACTTCGGTGACGTGACCCGCGCGGAGATCGAATCGGGTCCCGCGAACATCTGGCGTTACCGCTCGCTGCTGCCCGTTCCCGCGGACGTGGCCAGTAAGCCCAATATGAACCCCGGTTGGACCAAATTGGTCAAGGCCGGAAACCTGGGTCGCGCCCTCGGCATCAAGTCCCTTTACGTGAAGGACGACTCGGGCAACCCCACCCACTCCTTCAAGGACCGGGTCGTGGCCATGGCCGTCGAGGCGGCCCGCAACTTCGGCTTCCACACGCTTTCCTGCTCCTCCACGGGCAACCTCGCCGGCGCCGTCACCGCCGCCGCCGCGCGCGCCGGGCTCGACGCGTGCGTGTTCATCCCGGCCAACCTCGAGAAGGCCAAGATCGCCATGGCCCGGGTGTTCGGCGGGCGGCTGATCGGCATCGACGGCACCTACGACGAGGTCAACCGGTTCTGCTCGGAGCTCATCGGCGACCCCATGGGCGACAAGTGGGGCTTCGTCAACGTGAACCTGCGGCCCTACTACGCCGAGGGCTCCAAGACGCTCGCGTACGAGATCGCCGAGCAGCTCGGCTGGCGGCTGCCGGAGCAGATCATCATCCCCATCGCCTCCGGCTCCCAGCTCACGAAGATCGACAAGGGCTTCAAGGAGCTGGTGAAGCTGGGCCTGGTGGAGGACACCCCGTACAAGGTGTTCGGGGCCCAGGCCCTCGGGTGCTCGCCGGTGTCGACGGCCTACAAGGCCGGGCACGAGGTCGTGCAGCCGGTCAAGCCCGACACCATCGCCAAGTCGCTGGCCATCGGCAACCCCGCCGACGGGCCGTACGTGCTGGACATCGCCCGGCGCACCGGAGGTGCCGTCGAGGACGTCACGGACGCCGAGATCGTGGCCGCGATGAAGCTCCTGGCCTCGACCGAGGGCATCTTCGCCGAGACCGCCGGCGGGGTCACCGTCGGCGTGCTGAAGAAGCTCACCGAGAACGGGGTGCTCGACCCTGAGGCCGAGACCGTGGTGCTCAACACCGGCGACGGGCTCAAGACGCTCGACGTGCTCACCGGTGAGTCCGTCGAGCCCACCGCCGTGATCAAGCCCTCTCTCGACGCGTTCCGCGCGACTGTCTGACAACCAGGAAAGGCGATTAGAACCATGAGCGTTTCTGTGCGGATTCCCACCATTCTGCGCACGTACACCGGGGGGAACGCGGAGGTCAGTGGCGAAGGCGCGACTCTTCGTGACGTGCTCGCCAAGCTCGACTCCGACTACCCGGGGATCGGCGCGAGAATTCTGGATGAATCGGGCAAGATTCGTCGTTTCGTCAACGTTTACGTTGGGGAAGAGGACGTCCGTTTCGCCGAGGGGCTCGACACTCCAGCCCCTGAGGGCACTCAGATCTCCATCATCCCGGCGGTCGCCGGCGGCTGAGCCGTCCCGGAGACCACCCTCTTGAAGGCGCCCCTAGTGGGCGCCTTCTCCTTTTCCCAGCCAATTCAACGTTGAACGACCCGCACTGCGAAGAAATAGGTAGTTTGCGGATTGACTCTGTTGCCAAACCCCGTGCCACAGGTATGGTCGAGGGCGATCGTCTGGCTGCTTTTCCGTTAAGTCATACGATTACAGGTCCCGCGGAGGAATGGGCGAGATCTGGGAGACCAGTAAGAGGAGTCGGAAGTGGCGCAGGGCACCGTCAAGTGGTTCAACGCGGACAAGGGCTACGGCTTCATCGCGGTAGACGGTGGTAAGGATGTATTCGTCCATTACTCAGCGATCATGATGGACGGGTACCGCTCTCTCGAACAGGGGCAGCGTGTCGAGTTCGAGATCACGCAGGGCCAGAAGGGGCCGCAGGCGGAGTCCGTCCGCGCGGTCTGAACGTCCAAGCTGGTGTGCACCGGGCGGGATCGCGCGGCAACGCAGTCCGCGCGAGCCGTCACCTCTCTTTCGCCGACTCGTGTGCGGCGGGCCGTTCCGCGCGGCTCGCCGTACCGACTGACTGACCTGGGCGGGAATGCCGGGCGGGGTGGCGTTCGCTTGCACTCGGCAGGGTAGAGTGCTAAACAGTTCGTTGGCACTCTGTGCAGCAGAGTGCCAACACCGGATCGAGACGATGGGGTCTGCCGAACGGAGATGCTGACCCATGCCGTCGCGGGCGTCGGCTCGGTCCACTACAAGCCACCCTGCATCTGGGAGGTCTAGCCTTATGGCAGCCAAGATGATCGCGTTTGACGAGGACGCCCGGCGCGGTCTCGAGCGCGGTATGAACCAGCTCGCCGACGCCGTCAAGGTGACCCTCGGCCCCAAGGGCCGCAACGTCGTGCTGGAGAAGAAGTGGGGCGCTCCCACGATCACCAACGACGGTGTGTCGATCGCCAAGGAGATCGAGCTCGAGGACCCTTGGGAGAAGATCGGCGCCGAGCTGGTCAAGGAAGTCGCCAAGAAGACGGACGACGTCGCGGGCGACGGCACCACGACCGCCACCGTGCTCGCCCAGGCGCTGGTGCGTGAGGGCCTGCGCAACGTCGCCGCCGGCGCCAACCCGATGGCCCTGAAGAAGGGCATCGAGGCCGCCGTCGAGCGGGTCAGCGAGGAGCTCTCCAAGCTGGCCAAGGACGTGGAGACCAAGGAGCAGATCGCCTCCACCGCCTCCATCTCCGCCGCTGACGCCGAGATCGGCTCGCTCATCGCCGAGGCGATGGACAAGGTCGGCAAGGAAGGTGTCATCACCGTCGAGGAGAGCAACACCTTCGGCCTCGAGCTCGAGCTCACCGAGGGCATGCGCTTCGACAAGGGCATGACGTCGATGTACTTCGTCACCGACTCGGACCGCATGGAGGCCGTGCTCGAGGACCCGTACATCCTCATCGTCAACAACAAGGTCTCGGCCAACAAGGACCTGCTGCCGCTGCTCGACAAGGTCGTGCAGTCGGGCAAGCCGCTCCTGATCATCGCCGAGGACGTCGAGGGCGAGGCCCTGGCGACCCTGGTGGTCAACAAGATCCGCGGCCTGTTCCGCTCCGTCGCCGTCAAGGCGCCGGGCTTCGGCGACCGCCGCAAGGCGATGCTGAACGACATCGCGATCCTGACCGGTGGCCAGGTCATCGCCGAGGAGGTCGGCCTCAAGCTCGAGACCGCCACCCTCGACCTGCTGGGCCGCGCCCGCAAGGTGGTCGTGACCAAGGACGAGACCACGATCGTCGACGGCGCCGGTGACGCCGAGCAGATCTCCGGCCGGGTCAACGAGATCCGCGCCGAGATCGAGCGCACCGACTCCGACTACGACCGTGAGAAGCTGCAGGAGCGGCTGGCCAAGCTGGCCGGCGGCGTGGCCGTGATCAAGGCCGGTGCGGCGACCGAGGTCGAGCTGAAGGAGCGCAAGCACCGCATCGAGGACGCCGTGCGCAACGCCAAGGCGGCCGTCGAGGAGGGCATCGTGCCCGGCGGTGGCGTGGCGCTGCTGCAGGCCGGCGCGAAGGCGTTCGACAAGCTGGAGCTGGCCGGCGACGAGGCCACCGGTGCCGCCATCGTCAAGAAGGCGCTGGAGGAGCCGCTCAAGCAGATCGCGGTCAACGCCGGTCTCGAGGGCGGCGTCGTGGTCGAGCGCGTGCGCAACCTCACCCCGGGTGAGGGCCTGAACGCGGCCTCCGGCGAGTACGTCAACATGTTCGAGTCGGGCATCATCGACCCGGCCAAGGTGACGCGCTCGGCGCTGCAGAACGCCGCCTCCATCGCGGCGCTGTTCCTCACGACCGAGGCCGTCATCGCCGAGAAGCCCGAGAAGACCCCTGCTGCCCCGGCCATGCCGGGCGGCGGCGACATGGACTTCTAGGTCTTTTCTCGCTGCACGGACGAAGAGCGGCCCGGGTTTTCCCGGGTCGCTCTTGTTTTGTTTTATCTGCTATTACGTTTCACAATTGATCAGTTACCTGGAGTGAGGGAAGGTGGTGGCGCTCACATCTTGACCGAAGGAGCCAACAGTGCATTTCCACAGCAGGCGAATTCTCGGTATCACGGCCCTGACCTTGGCCGCCGCAACCCTCGTGGCCGCTCCCGCGTACGCCGGAGACGACGCGGGCATCATGGCGGGAGGGGAGGTCGAGACCGACACGAAGGCTTGGCTGCACGTGTTCGCCGATGACGACGGGCCGCAGGTGCACCTCATCGGCGAGCCGATGCGCGACGTCGTGCTCCCGCGCGAGCTGTGGTTCCCCCTCTGCTCGCCCGAGCCCGATCTCCGCATCCCGCTCATCAGCGAGGTGCTGCCACGGCTCATGGGCTGCCCGGCGCCCGCAGCGGGCGGCTGACGGCCGGGCCGGGCAGCCACCCCGCGGACGAGCGGCTCAGACGCCGTAGAGGGCGGTGACGTGGCCCCGGGCCAAGGTGTTGGCGGTGATGTTGAAGCCCACCACGGCCGGGCTGGCGTCGCTGTCCACCCCGAGCTTCTCCACGCCCAGCGCGTGCACCGTGAACACGTAGCGGTGCGGGTCGCCGGGGGGCGGGGCCGCGCCGCCGTAGGCCTTGGTGCCGTAGTCGTTGCGGGCGTGGACCGCGCCGCCGGGCAGGCCCTTGAAGTCAGGGGCCGTGCCGGCGCCGGAGGGAAGCTCGCTCACCGAGGCCGGGAGGTCGAACAGGACCCAGTGCCAGAAGCCGCTGCCGGTGGGCGCGTCGGGGTCGTAGCAGGTGACGGCGTAACCGCGGGTGCCCTCGGGGGCGCCGGACCAGCGCAGGTGGGGCGACTGGTTCTGGCCGCTCATGCCCCAGTCGTTGAACACGTGGAGATCGGCGAGCGTCTGGCCGTCCTGGATGTCGTCGCTCTCGACCGCGAGCGCGGGCACCGGCGGCAGGAACTCGTGGGGAAGGGGTGCGGGCACGGCATCCTCCTAGGGTGAGTGGCTGCTTGCTCAGCCATCCTAGAAGCGGCCGTGCCCGCGGCCCGTCATGCCACGAGTTGCGCCGGGAGCGCCTTGTCGTGCAGGACCGTCAGGGAGGTGACGGCCCGGGTCAGCACGACGTACAGCCGGGCCAGCCCGCGCGGCTCGGCCGAGACGATGTCCGCCGGCTCGACGACGATGACGTGGTCGTACTCCAGACCCTTGGCCAGCGTGGCCGGGACGATCAGGAGGCGGTGCTCCTCGGCGGAGTCCGGGTCGAGCACCGCGTGCGGCAGGCCGCCCAGCGCCGCGGAGACCTCCCCGATCAGCGCGTCGGGCACGATGACGCCGATGGAGCCCTCCTTGGCGAGCGCCTCCTCGGCGGCCTGCGCCACCGCCAGGCCCTGCCGGACGGTGAGCGAGCCCGCGCCGGGGCGCAGCGAGCGCGGGGCGGCCAGGTCGGGGGCGATCGAGGGCAGCAGCCGGGCGGCGAAGTCGAGGACCTCGCGGGGCACGCGGAAGCCGAGCGTCAGCTCCGTCACCTCGCCCTCGCGCTGCCCGAGGTGCTCCAGCACCGACTCCCACGAGCTGGTCGACCACGGCGTGGTGCCCTGGGCGAGGTCGCCGAGCACGGTGGCCGAGCCGTTGCGGCAGCGCCGCCCCAGCGCCCTGAGCTGCATCTCGGACAGGTCCTGGGCCTCGTCGACGACGAGGTGGCCGAGCGAGGGCGTGCGCTCCATGAGGTCGCGCAGCTCGTCCAGGAGCGCGGCGTCCGCCGCCGTCCACTTCGCGGACTTCCAGCTTCTGTACGGCTTGCGCCAGATCAGCGTCTCCTGCTCCTCGGCCGACAGGTCGCCCTTGGCGGCCCTGGCGAGGAACTCGGGGTCGGACAGCAGCCGGTACAGCACCTGCTCGGGCGTCAGCTTGGGCCACACCGCGTCCACGAGCTGCTTGACCGGCTTCGACCTGGCCACCGCGTCCTGCACCCGGTCGTCGGGCGACTCGCCGCGCTGCTCCATCCTGACCAGCACCATGTGGGCCAGGCGCTGCGCCAGCGCGGCCCGGCCGGGGTTGTAGCGGGTGGTGCCGCGCAGGGAGGCCACGATCTCGCGGACCTCGTAGTCGGCCACCCGGTGGCGGTAGGCGCCCTTCGTGAACACCACGCCTTCCGACGGTTTCACGATGTGCATCCACAGGGCGCGTTCGAGCACCGCCGCCATCCTGGCGTCGCCCTTCACGGCCGCCACGAGCGGGTCCTCGGGCGTCGCGTGCTCGCCGAGCAGGCCCGCCACCGTGGTCTGGTCGACCTTGACCTCGCCGAGGGCGGGGAGCACGGAGGAGATGTAGGACAGGAAGGCCCGGTTGGGGCCGACGATCATGACGCCGGACCTGGCCAGCCGCTCGCGATGGGTGAACAGCAGGTAGGCGGCCCGGTGCAGGCCGACGGCGGTCTTCCCGGTGCCCGGCGCGCCCTGGACGCACACGGTCTGGGCCAGGGTGGAGCGGACGATCTCGTCCTGGTCGGGCTGGATGGTGGCCACGATGTCGCGCATGGGGCCGGTGCGCGGGCGCTCGATCTCCTCGGTGAGGATCTTCGAGGGGCCGATCTCGCCGCCGTCGCCGAGCGGCTCGTCCTCGAACGCGGTGAGCTCGCCGCCGTGGTAGCCGAAGCGGCGCCGCCGTACGATGCCCATCGGGTCGGTGGGGCTGGCCTGGTAGAACGCGCGGGAGACCGGCGCCCGCCAGTCGATGACCAGCGGCTTGCTGCCGCCGTCGTGCACGTGGCGGCGGCCCACGTAGATCGTGCCGGGCAGGTCGTCGCCGGCGGCGCGGTCGAGCCGGCCGAAGAACAGCGGGGTGTCGGGGTGGTCGGCCAGTGCGGCGACGCGCTGGTCGAGCAGCGACTGGAGGATCTGCTGCGACACCCAGTCGCCCGCCGCGTCGGCGGACAGCGACTGCGCGTGGGCGCGCATGGCCTTGAGCGCGGCTCTGGACTCGGCGAGGTGTGCCTGCTCGGCGGCCAGCACGTCGGTGGGTATGTCCGGGGCCAGCTTGTGTGTGGGCATGCGAAAGCGCCTCCCTGGTTCAATACGGAGGTGGTCAAAGGCAGCGAATCGGCCAGTCTAGTGGCGACTTCCGCTTGCTTCCAAAGCATTTACCGGCAAGGGGCGGGGTAGGCATAGGAGGTGGCGCGGGTGCAGCTTCGTTTCTCGCCGATCATCCCCACGATCGCGAGCTTCCTGCTCGCGGCGTTGTGGGGGCTGTCGGTGTTCGCGGGGTGGGGGCTCAAGGCGTTCTGCGAGGGTGGCGAGGCCGCCGGGGCGTGCTCGCAGCGGCTCGGCACGGTCTCCACCGTGTCGGCGTTGTTCGCCGTGCTGGCCGCCTGCTGCACGCTGGCCGCCTGGCTGCTCCCGTGGTCGAGGCAGGACCCGCGAGCGTTCGCGCGCCTGATGGGCGCCGGGGTGCTGGCCTGGATCGCGGCGGAGGGCGTGCTCTTTCTGGGGGGCCTGCTGGTGCGCTGACCCGCACAAGCTGTAACGAACCTGGGAATACCGAAAAATTCGGGCATATCAGGTGGGTTTGCCGGATCATGAGGGTATGTCGCAGGCGGCGTGATAGTACGCAGGTGAGGGGGGTGGTTCGAATGTCGGCCCGCGGAGTCTCGTGGACGTGACGCCACGCTGAATGCCTGGCCGCTCAGGACGAGCGGCCGGGCATCACCACCGTCACACCCCGCCCAGCACGTCGTCGGCGTCGATGATCTGGTACGCGTACCCCTGCTCGGCCAGGAACCGCTGCCGGTGCGCCGCGAACTCCTGGTCCACCGTGTCGCGGCTGACCACCGTGTAGAACCGCGCGCCCCCGCCGTCGGACTTGGGCCGCAGCACCCGCCCCAGCCGCTGAGCCTCCTCCTGGCGCGAGCCGAACGTGCCCGACACCTGGATCGCGACCGTCGCCTCCGGCAGGTCGATGGAGAAGTTGGCCACCTTCGACACCACCAGGACCTGGATCTCCTTGTCGCGGAAGGCCTGGTAGAGCCGCTCGCGCTCCTTCACCCTGGTCTCGCCCTTGATGACCGGGGCGTTCAGGTGCTCGCCGAGCTCGTCGAGCTGGTCGATGTACTGGCCGATGACCAGCACCTGCTCGCCCAGGTGGCGGCGGACCAAAGCCTCGGTCACGTGCGTCTTGGACGGCGTGGTGGCGCAGAAGCGGTAGCGCTCCTCGGACTCGGCCATCGCGTACGCCAGCCGCTCCTCGTCGGTCAGCGTCACGCGGACCTCGACGCAGTCGGCGGGCGCGATCCAGCCCTGGTTCTCCATCTCCTTCCAGGGCGCGTCGTACCGCTTGGGACCGATCAGCGAGAACACGTCGCCCTCGCGCCCGTCCTCGCGCACCAGCGTCGCGGTCAGCCCCACGCGCCTGCGGGCCTGCAGGTCGGCGGTCATCCGGAAGATCGGCGCGGGCAGCAGGTGCACCTCGTCGTAGACGATCAGCCCCCAGTCGCGGGCGTCGAAGAGCTCCAGATGGCTGTAGACGCCTTTGCGCCGGGTCGTCATCACCTGGTAGGTGGCGATGGTGACCGGGCGGATCTCCTTCTTGTTGCCGGAGTACTCGCCGATCTCGTCCTCGGTCAGCGAGGTGCGCTTGAGCAGCTCGGTCTTCCACTGGTGGGCCGAGACCGTGTTCGTGACCAGGATGAGCGTGGTGGCCTGGGCCTGGGCCATGGCGGCCGCGCCGACGATGGTCTTGCCGGCGCCGCAGGGCAGCACGACCACGCCGGAGCCGCCGTTCCAGAACGCCTCGGCGGCCTCCCGCTGGTACGTCCGCAGCGCCCAGCCGTCCTCGCGCAGCGTGATCGGGTGGGCCTCGCCGTCGACGTACCCGGCGAGGTCCTCGGCCGGCCAGCCCAGCTTGAGCAGGGCCTGCTTGACGTTGCCCCGGTCGCTGGGGTGCACGACGACGGTGTCCTCGCCGACCCGCTCGCCCAGCATCGGCTGGATCTTCTTCGAGCGCAGCACCTCTTCGAGCACGGCCCGGTCGGTGGAGGTCAGGATCAGGCCGTGGACCGGGTCCTTCTCCAGCCGCAGCCGCCCGTAGCGGGCCATCGTCTCGGCGACGTCCACCAGCAGGGCGTGCGGCACCGGATAGCGGCTGTAGCTGATGAGCGCGTCGATGACCTGCTCGGCGTCGTGGCCGGCGGCGCGCGCGTTCCACAGCGCCAGCGGGGTGACGCGGTAGGTGTGCACGTGTTCTGGAGCGCGCTCGAGCTCGGCGAACGGCGCGATCGCCTTACGACAGGCGTCGGCCCGCTCGTGGTCGACCTCGAGCAGCAGCGTCTTGTCCGACTGGACGATCAGCGGTCCATCGCTCACTGGCTATCTCCGTGGGGTTTCGGACGGGGGCCTGGCGCAACAGGACCATCGTCTCCTGATCCCGGCTCCCCCGCTCCGAGTCTCCAACAACGGCAGGGCCAGGATTAGTCCTCAGGATCGCCTGGTCACTCGTCGAAGGCGCCGCTGACCCCGAGGGCGATGAACGTGCCGATGGTGAGCACGAAGCCCAGCCCGAACAGGACCCAGCTCCAGATGACCATGGTGCGCGCCGACTCCGGCTCCGTGGCGGACCTGCTGATGGCCAGGCCGGCCAGGATCGCGCCGGGGATGCCCAGGATGTTGCAGCAGGAGACCAGCGCGAAGAGGTTGAGCACGAGGGAGACGATCGCGTTGGCGCTCGGCCCGCTGCTGCGCGGGGGAGGCGGATAGCCGTAGCCGTACGGCGGGGGCGGCTGCTCGCCGTAGGGCGCGCCATATGGCTGGTACGGATATCCCGACGGGTCACCCTGACTCATGTTCACCTCCAGACAGGTCAACACTTATCACGGAATTGACACGCGTCTGACCGGGAGCACGAGATCGCCCCGCCTCCGCGGCAGGCTCAGCCGAGGAGGCTCCGCAGGGCCTTGCGGTCGAGCTTGAGCACGCTCGTCAGCGGCACGGACTCGACGAACCGCACCTCGCGCGGGTACTTCACCCGCCCCACCCGCTCGCGGGCCCACTCGATGAGCTCCTCGGCCGTCACCGTAGCATCCGGCCCGAGCTGCACGAACGCGACGACCTCCTCACCGAGCCGGGGGTCGGGCCGGCCCACGACGCCCGACGCCACGACGTCGGGGTGCCGATCGAGCGCGTCCTCGACGTCGCGGGGGAACACGTTGAAGCCGCCGCGGATGATCAGATCCTTCTTCCTGTCCACGATGTACACGTAGCCGTCGTCGTCCACGCACCCGATGTCGCCGGTACGCAGCTCCTTGCCGACCAGCGCGGTGCCCTCGGGGTCGGGCTCGTGCTCGCCCCAGTAGCCGAGCATCAGCGAGTCGCCGGAGACGCAGATCTCGCCGACGTCCCCGGTCTCCATCGCCTCGCCGTCGCCGTCGCGGATGGTGATGGTGTAGCCGGCCAGCGGGAGACCGACGCTGCCGGCCCGCCGCCTGCCCGGCGGGTTGAACGTGGTGACCGCGCTGGTCTCGGTCAGGCCGTAGCCCTCCAGGACCTGCACGCCCGGCACCCTGCGCTCGAACTCCTCCAGCGTGTGCCTGCCGAGCGGCGCCGCGCCGCAGGTGAGGTAGGCCAGGTCGGGCAGCGGATGCTGCTCCAGCGGCTCGGCGAGCAGGAGGTGGATCATGGAGGGGACCACGGTGGCGTAGTGCACGTGCTGCCCGGCGGCCAGCTCCAGGAAAGCCCGCGGCTCGAACCAGCGCATCAGCACCGCCTGCTGCGGCTCGGTGGCGTGCAGCGAGGCGATCGTGATGATCAGCCCGTACGCGTGCGAAAGCGGCACGGGCACCAGCGCGCGGTTCTTGCCCTTCTGGTGCGACAGCTCGAAGGCGTCCTTGGCCACGTGCCACAGGCCGTGGTGGCTGAGCATGACACCCTTGGCCCTGCCGGTCGTGCCGCCGGTGTAGAGGAGCGCGGCCAGGTCGTCGGGGTCACGGGAGACGGGGCCGCGTTCGGCCGCCCGCTCCAGCTCCGCCGTGTCCACATGGACGGGGATGCCGACGTCGGCGGCGCGCACGTTCTCCGCCAGCTCGGGCGAGGTGACGATCGCGCTCGCGCCGCTGTCGAGCAGGAGGTGGCGCAGCTCCTCCGGCCCCACCAGGAACACCACCGGCGTCACCACCGCGCCCGCCGCCCACAGGGCCTGGTAGACGATCGGCACCTCGGGGGAGTTGGCCATCATGACGGCCACCCGGTCGCCCGGCCGGATGCCCGCCTCGGCGAAGCCGCCGCACATCCGGCGCGCCCGCTCGGCGAGCGCGTGACTGCGGTGCCAGACGCCTTCGTAGTACACCGAGTCGTGGTCGTCGAAGCGGCTCCACGACTCCTCCGCCAGCCTGCCCAGCGTTTGCTCGGTCACATGCACAACCTGATGCTTGTGAGCAGGCCCAGTCAAGCCTCCGCCTCTTGACTAGTCCTTGTGGACGGTGTTCTTGTAGCCCGTAAATAGGTATAAATTTCCCTCTATCACCATTCGTGTTTTCATGTTGCTCTAGATCGTGTAAAGGTGGGGTGCCGAGGGTCGCAGGGCGGCCCTGGCCACCTGTCTCCGCAGTTCAGGAGCCGGGTGGTGACAGTCGGTAACGCTCATGGATAAACGAAGAAACTCGTTGTCTCGCCATAATTCCTGTAGAAAAGTTTCCAGTTAGCTACCGAGGTGGCTTCGTGACCGAAACGCCTGAACCAGGCGAGATCGACCTCGACAACATGACGCTCGCAGGGAGCCTCATGGCCGTCACCGAGCACCTCCGCGCCGTGGCCGGTCCGGCCACCAGAGACCTGACCAGACGGGAGGCCGACGCGCTGCTGCGCTCGTACCTGGAGCCGGGCTCCTTCCCCGAGGCGGTGCGCCGCCTGGCGAGCCGCCACCTGCTGGTCCTCGTCGGCGAGCACGAGACGGGGCGGCGGCTGGGGGCGCTCGCGCTGCTGTCGCGCATGTCGCTGGCCGAGAGCACGATCACCGTGCTGTCTCCGGCCGCCGGCGCGCACGACCTGCTGACCGGCACCGAGTACGAGCCGGGCCGGGCGTACCTGCTGCACGACTGGATCGTTGCCAGCACCGACCGGACCGAGCTGGTCAACCTGGCGCGCAAGCTGGCGGAGCTGGGCTCGTACCTGGTGATCACCCGCAGCGGGGCGCCGTCGCAGGCGGTCGAGGTGGAGCACGCGTGGGCCGCGCCCGAGCCCGGCGAGCTGTTCGACCTGTGCCTGAGCACGTACGACCTGCGTGCCGGGCTGTCCCCCGAGAAGCTGACCCGGGCCAGGGAGGCGGCGCTGACGCTGCCGACGCCCGCCGAGGTCGTCCGCCTCGCCGCGCGCCTGGCGCCCGGCGGCGAGCCTGCCGGCGCGGACGTCGCGGCCTGGCTCGACACCAAGCCGCCCATGCGCGAGGTGCTGGCCGCGGCGGCGCTGGCGTTCACGCACCGGCTGGCCGAGCCCGACTTCGACGAGCAGCTCTCCCGGCTCGAACGGCTCTGCCACGAGATCGGCCGCCGCCCGCTCACCGGCCCGCTGATCGGCGTCGAGGACGGGCTCGTCGCCTTCCTGGCGCCGCACCAGCGGGCGCGGGTGCTGGGTGAGCTGGCCGGCCGGTACGGGTTCTCGCTGTGGCAGCCGCTGCGCGAGTGGGTCAGGTCGCTGCCGGGGCAGGGGCCGGCCGTCCAGGTACGGGCGGCGGAAGGCGTGGCGCTGCTGGCCCGGCACTCGATGAAGGAGGTCCGGCAGGAGTTCCTGGAGGTCTGGGCCCGGGGAAGCGCGGCCGAGCGGGTGGCGGCGGCCAACGTGCTGTCGTACATGTGCGCCGACGACACTCTCGCCCCCGAGGCGCTCGGGATCGCGCTGGGCTGGGCCGCCGACCCGCAGGACGTCAGGGCGACGGCGGCGGCCGTGGCGCTGGGCGCCGGGCTGTCCGTGCGTTACCCCGGCGACTGCGCCCGGCTGCTGCGCCACCTGGAGTCGCTGGACGGCCCCGCGGCGACGGTGGCGGCCCAGTCACTCAAGTCCCTGCCACGCCGGTGACACGGACCGGCGCCCAGAGCGCTGCGACGCCGGTGACGTGGGCCGGCGCTCAAGGCGCTGCGACGCCCGTGACGCGGGTGGTCCGGCCGCTTCTCAGAGGCCTGCGACGCCGGTGATGCGGTGCAGGGCGAAGCGGTGCACCGCCGCCCGCGTCTCGTCGTAGGCGGTCAGGTAGCCGCCCTCCATCCGCGCCGGCTCCAGGATGCGCGAGGTCGCGTTGCCCTGCGAGTCGAGGTAGCCGATCCACACCCGCACGCCCTGCTTGATCGCCTCCTGCAACGCCGAGATGGTGGCCGTGGCGGGGCCGCGCGGCACCTGGCCACCCGGGGCGTCCACCGGCTCCCGCCTGGCCAGGTGAGCCGCGTCGCCGGCCCGCAGCGCGCGGACGGCCGCCGCCGCGACCTCGGGGTCGAGGCCGTTGGGCGAGGTCACGGCGCGGGCGAGGGCGACCCCCTCGGTACGCCGGCTCTCGAGCTGCGAGATGATCACATCGCCGTCGAGCGACTCCGCGACCGGCGCGTACCCCATGGCCCGCAACGAGTCGACCAGCGCCGCCCTGGACGAGCGGGAGGCGATGACGGTCGGCGCGAGCCGGCGCAGCCGCAGCGCCGCCGAGCGGCGGTCGGCGGTGATCTGGTCGAGCAGCGCGGGGTCGTCGCAGCGGATGTAGGCGCTCGCGGTGCCCACCCGGATCCGCCCGTGCCGCCTGGCCACGTCGGTCACCAGGTACGACAGCGCCTGCGGCACCGGCGTGGCCGAGTGCCGGGCCAGCATCGCCACCAGCTCCTCGCCGCCGTGGCCCGCGTCGAGCGCCCGCCTGATCGAGCTCTCGCTGAACCGGTAGACCGTGGCCCCGCCCTTCGACTCGACGTCGGCGGTGAGCGTCATCCAGCGGTTGAGCTCGCTCGTGAGCGGCCCGGGCGCGACGGCGGTGAGGTCGGCCTGCAGCAGCACGTGATCGACGGGGTCGGGCAGCAGCGGCGCCAGCAGCCCGGCCGCGTCGCCGCCCTCGACCAGCGCGCGCCCGTGCCCGGACAGCGCGCCCAGCCCGGTCACGCCGACCTGCTCGGCCTCCCGCAGCGTGAAGTCGACGAGCTGCTCGCGCAGCGGGCCGCGGCGGCGGGGCTGCTCCCACGCCAGCCGTTCCAGCACGGAGTCGCGGTCGGGCGCCAGGCCCGGCGCCGAGGCGAGCACGCCCAGCGTGGCCGCCCTGACGCCCGGCGCGGAGGAGCGGCGCAGGTCGGTGTGCAGGGCGTTGAGCGGCCTGTCGCGGTCGTCGCGCTCGCCGGCCAGGCCGGGCACCCGGTCCATGTGCAGCCATGTGGCCGCCAGCGCGGCCCACCGGTCGGCGGTGGACCTGACCCGCCACAGGTCGTAGCCGGAGGTCGGCAGCCACTCGCCGTCCACGCCGCCGCCTGCCGCGATCAGCCCGGCCGCGTGCGCCACCTCGACCACCAGCGCCGTCACCCACTCCGGCAGGTCCAGCTCGCCCGCCGCGCGCTTCAGGTCGCGCACGCCGAGCCCGCCGGTGCGCAGCACGCCCGGCGGCTCGACGCTCCACCGCTCGCACAGCTCCTCGACGGCCCTGACGAACGAGAACGCCTGCCCCGCCGCCGTACGGTCGGCCAGGGACGGGTCGCGCGTGGCGCCGTGCAGCGCCGGCGGCACGGCCAGCAGGTCGCGGTGCACCCGGCCGCCGCGCAGGAACAGCCCGACCTCGCGGGGCAGTGTCACGCTCTCCTCGCCCGTGGCGGCCAGCAGGCCGCGGGCGAGCAGTTCCTCGATGGGGGAGCGGGCCGACCCGATCCGCACCTCACGCCTGGCGTTGGGCACGCGGCCGGTCGGCGGGCCCCAGACGAGCTGGTCGAGCGCGCCCCTCGCCTCGGGCGAGACGGACGCGACGAGCGCGGCCGGCTCGGTCAGCGCCGCCGCCAGGCGCTCCTTGCCGGAGCCCGCCGTGCCGGGGGCGACGTCGTCGGCCATCTCGTCGAGCTGCTCCGGCGCGTGGTGCCGGAACGCGTCGGCCGCCCTCGGGCCGAGGCCGGCCGGGTCGTCGAGCACCTTGCGTACGCCGGGGCCCAGCTCCAGCGCGTCGTCGGGCCCGTAGACCAGCGCGAGGTCGCGCAGCCTGTCGAGCGCCGTGGACAGCGCGGGCTCCGGATCGGCCGGCTCGCCGCCCTCGGCCGCCCGCGGGTGCGTGGGGTCGCCGGACCCCAGCGCCCTGCCCATGAGGTCGTGCAGCGCGTCCTTCGCGATCGGCTCGTCGCGCACCGCCAGCGTCTCCACGACGGCCAGCGTGAACCGGTCGAGCCGGTCCAGCACCCTGCCGATCGCCGAAGGACTGGCGGCCCGCGAGGCGAGACCCTCCAGATGCGCGGGCACCGGAGTGATCAGCTCGGGACGCGCGGAGACGAGCGCCCGTAGCTGTTCGTCGGTGCGCCCCCTGATCCACTCCGTGAACTCCATCGTTGCCATGGTATGTCCCCCCTGATTGGGGCAGCATTGCTAGTCGTGATAGAGCGCGCGGACCAGCTGGTGCTGAACTACGTCTCGAAGGCGGCCGACGCCGCCCACGGCGTGCTCAGGGCCGACCAGCGGCTCGACTTCGCCAAGCGGCTGCGGGCCAGGATCGAGGCCGAGCGGCGCGGCAGTCAGAGCGCGCGCGAGGTGGCGAAGGTGCTCGCGCGGTTCGGTGATCCGGCCGCCCTGGTCGAGCGCGAGGCCAGGAGGCTGGCCGAGCAGGGCGTCCCCACCAAGCGCGACCTGGCCCCCACGGGCGCGCCGGGCGCGGCGGCCACCCCGGGCGCGCCGGCCGGTCCGGGCGCGCCGGCCGGTCCGGGCGCGCCGGCCGTTTCCCGCGCGAGTGCTGTGGAGGGGCAGGGCCCGGCGGGTACGCGGGAGTTCCCCGCCATCGTGGACGACCGTGCCGCGCAGCCGCCCGGCGTCCGCGCCTACCGGAGGCTCGCGCAGGAGCGCCTCGACCGGCAGCGGCAGGGCCTCGGGATGCCGTTCGCGGGGCTGCGCAGGGCGGCGATGTCCAGCGCCAACCCGATGGCCACCGGCGGCAGGGACGCCAGGACCATCGTCAAGGAGCACCCCCGCGACGTGTCGGCCGTCGTGATCCTGGTGGTGGCGGCGCTGCTGGTGCCGATCGACCTGCCGCCGCTGGCGATCTTCGAGGTGCCCCTGGTGGTGTGGGCGGTGGGCGCGGCGATGGTGCTGCTCAGCGACAGCTGGAACGTGCGCGACAAGTTCGTCGGGGTCGGCGCGCCGCTGCTCGGTTACTCGGTGGGCGGGGTGCTCATCGGCGGCCTGCGGGTGGGCATCGAGGCCGGGATGCAGGCGTTCGTCCAGCAGTTCTTCGACGTCAGCGGCACGATGTTCATGATCGGTACGGGGGCGGGCGTGCTCTGGCTGGCCTACCGGCTGCTCGACGTCAACTGACCGGCGCCGGGCTGGGCAGCAGGCCGACCGCCAGGCGTACCCAGGCGGCCACGAACTGGTCCTTCTCCGCGTGCCCCGGCAGCTCGCCCACGGTCTCCTGGAACAGCCGGTAGTGCACCACGGAGCCGCCGAGCACGGTCGCGATGCCCGGCCAGTCGAGCTTGACGTCGCGGTACTCGGGCTGCGCCTGGAACCAGGTCACGATGGCGTCGAACATGGGCTGCATCAGCCCTTCGCGCACCACCGCGACCAGCTCGGGGAACTGGCTGAGGTCGCGGAAGAAGACCCGGGTCAGCTCCGACTCCTCGCGCACCTTGGCCAGGCCGGCGCGGCACACGTGGGCCAGCCGCTCCTCCAGGTCCACCGAGGCTTCCATGCTGCTCAGCTCGGCCAGGCTGCCGGCCACCTGGAACCGCGTACGGCTGGCGTGCTCGTTGATGGCGGCGGCCAGCACCTCGTACTTGGACTTGAAGTGCCGGTAGAGCCCGCCGGCACCGGGAGACAGCCCTGAGGCGGCCTCGATCTCGGCCACGGAAGTGGCGGAGTAACCCCGCTCGGCGAACAGCCGCAGGGACTCATCGATGATCCGCTCACGGGTCGATCTGCTCATATCTACGCTGATACCTCCGTAAGGAGAGTAATCGCTTCCGCGGGCCGCGGTTCAGGCGGCACGCTGCGAAGATCGGACTTTGCACTCAGGAGCCCGCACGCCGGATCAGGCCCGCCAGCGCGGAGCCCGCGACCAGCCAGACGATCGCGGCGAGCCCGTGGTTGACCAGCGCCGTCCAGCGCGGGTCGGCGAGCTGGAAGAGGTTGGCCAGGCCCAGTGACAGCCACGTCGCCAGCAGCTCGACGAACTGGTACCAGACGTTGCCCGGATTGGCCCGGAAGACGGTGAAGAGGGCGTGGAGCAGCAGGGCCAGGGCGGCCACCCGGGAGGCCAGCCGGACCAGACCGGCCAGCGTCGAGGCGGCGCGCTGCCTGACCGTCACGGGGCGCCCGCCGGGGCGGGCCGGGCGGTGGGGGCGGGGCGGAGCGGAGGAGGCGACGAGCCGGTCGCCGGGCTCAGGGGGGTCGGTCACGGCCGCTCCTCTCCGATAAGTAACTCCTTTCTTCCCATTTCTCTCGCCGCGGAACAAGGGCAGTTACGCGGGGTAGGGAGTCCTTTGGCATCCTGCAACGTGTGATGACTTCGGTGGGATTCGACCTTGACATGACATTGGCCGACACGCGGGCGGGCATCGCGGCCGTTTACGACGAGCTGGCCGTGCGATTGGGCGTGCCATTTGACAGTGCGGCGATCGTGAGCCGGTTGGGGCCGCCGCTGGAGGTGGAGCTGGCCAACTGGCTGCCCTCGGCGGAGGTGCCGGCCGCCGCCGACCTCTATCGAGAGATATATCCGGAAATGGGGGTTCCGGTGCACACGGCCATGGCCGGCGCGCACGAGGCCATCGAGGCCGTGCGCGGGGCCGGTGGCGGGGTCATCGTGGTGACCGGCAAGAACGTCCGCGACGCCCGCGGCACGGTCAAGGTTCTCGGGCTCGACGTGGACGAAGTGGTCGGCTCGGTTTTCGGTGCGGACAAGGGATCGGCACTCGCGCGCTTCGGCGCGGCGGCTTATGTTGGTGACCATGTCGCGGACATCAAGGCGGCACGCGCGGGCGGCGCCGTGAGCGTGACAGTCGCGACCGGCCCTTACACGGTGGGAGAGCTGCGTGATCACGGAGCAGATGTGGCACTGGGCGACCTGACCGAATTCGCCGCCTGGTTCGCCGGTTGGCGCGAGCATGACGCGCTTCGCTAATTGTCCCGCATTTACCCGGTCGCCCCGGCGCTTCGCGGGGCATAACCTACATCCATCCATCCTGCTTTTCGACTGTTTGAACGAGGTCCTCCTGTGCCGAGTGGCAAGGTCAAGTGGTACGACGCCGACAAGGGATTCGGCTTCCTCACCCGCGACGACGGCGGTGAGGTCTTCGTGCATTCATCCGCGCTGCCCGCAGGCGCAGGCCCGCTCAAGCCCGGCCAGAAGGTCGAGTTCGGCGTGGCCGAGGGCCGCAGGGGCCAGCAGGCGCTCTCCGTGAGGATCCTGGAGCAGCCGCCGACGCTGGCCAAGACCAAGCCCAAGGGCAAGCGGAAGAAGCCGGACGAGATGGTGGTCATCGTCGAGGACCTGATCAAGCTGCTCGACGGGGTCTCGACCTCGTACCAGCGGGGCAAGCACCCCGACGCGGCGCACGCCAAGAAGATCGCCCAGGTGCTCCGGGCGGTCGCCGACGACCTCGACGCCTGACCTCTTCCCCGTCTCCCCGCGCCCCGGCCCGCCCCGTCCCCGGGCGGGTCAGCCGTTCGGGTTCGTGAGGGGCTTGGTGGGGTCGATCTTCTCCTTCCGCGCCGGCTCCTCGCCGCCCCGCGGCTCGTCGTACGGGGCGGTCTCGTCGTACGGGGCGGGCTCGTCGTAGGCGGAGGTCGCTTCGTGTGCGGGGGCCGAGCCAGCGGTCGAACCGTTCGTGGCGGCCGAGCCGTTCGTGGCGGCCGAGCCGTTCGTGGCGGCGCCGCCGCGGGCGCCGGGCTCGGCGTGGGCGGCGGCCGTCCCGGCCGGATCGGCGGCCTCGGCGCGCCGGCGGCGCAGGTCGGCCTTGGTGGCGCGGACCCGCTTGCGCCGGGAGACCAGCAGCCACCCCAGCGCCGCGGTCAGCGCGACCGACAGCGTCACCAGCCCCGCCAGGCTGCTCTCGGTGAGCGAGAGCACCAGCCCCACCAGCCCGCCGAACACCCAGGCGAGCTGCAACACGGCCTCCACCACGCCGAAGGTGGACGAGCGCACCTCCTCGCCGATCTCCCGCTGCACGATCGCGTCGAGCGCCAGCTTGCCCAGCTCCTGAGCGAAGGCCGCGACCAGCGAGATCGCCAGCGCGGCCCACAGCCCGAAGAAGACGGCGGTGACGATGGCGGTCACCACGGTCATGGCCAGCGTGGCGAGCACGATGAGCTGCGGCGCGTGGTTGCGCGTCCAGTTCGCCACCACGGCGCCCGCCAGGCCGCCCAGCCCGGCCGCGCCCGCGAGCAGCGCGATCGTCTTGGGGATGTCGAAGAACGGGTCGCGCGCCCACGGCTCCGCCGCCGCCAGCCACGGCACCGCCTCGTCCTGCACCAGGAACAGCAGGAAGAACAGCAGGAACCCGGAGAAGACGCGGATGGCCACGTTCGCCCAGACCGCCTCGGCCACCGCGGGCCCCACCTTCAGCAGGGTGCGCCCGCGCGGGGGCGCGCCCTCCTCCTCCATGTCGGGGGAGTCGACGTGCCGCGGCAGGCGTACGGCGACGACGCCGAGCAGCAGGAAGCCCACCATGGCGACGCGCAGCATCATCGCGCTGCCCAGCCACGCGGTCAGGCCCGCGCCGACCGGCACCGCCACCCCGGCCGAGACCAGCGTGAACAGCGCCACCCGCGCGTTCGCCGAGACCAGGGTGATGTCGGCGGGCAGCACGCTCGGCATGATCGCCGCCCGCGACACGTTGTACGCCTTCGACAGCACCAGCACGCCCAGCGCCCCGATGAACAGCGTCGGCAGGTCGCCGGGGCCCACGGCCGCCGCCATGGCGAAGCACAGCAGGCCGCGCCCGAACAGCGTGCCCGCCATCACGTAGCGCCGGCCCGACCTGAACCGGTCGAGTATCGGCCCCACGAACGGCGCCAGCAGCGCGAACGGCAACATCGTGATGACGAGGTAGAGGGCGACGGAGCCGCGCGCCTCGCCCACCGGCACGCCGAAGAACACGGTGCTGGCCAGCGCCACCGTGACGAAGGCGTCGCAGGCGCTGTTGCCGGCCGACAGCTCGATCAGGCGGCCGAGCCCGGTGCGGCCCGCGCCGCCCGCGTACGTGAGCCTGCGCGTGGCCTTGCCGACGCTCCGCGCGCCCCTGGCGGTGGCCTTGCTCGCCCGCGCGGTGCCGCTGGCCGTGGCCCTGGTCGCGCGTACGGTGCCGCTCGCGGTGGCCTTGGTGGCGCGCACGGTGGCACGACCGGCGTCAGCGGCGCCGCGCGCCACGCGCCGGGAGATGTGGCGTGCCCGCTCCCAGCCTCCCTCCACGACTACCAGTCTTACCCGATCCTGGCCCGATCTCAGCCGTGTGGGCCCCCGCAGGTCCCGTGATGGGTGAGAATGAAGTGTGAGCGAACAGCACCTTTCGGCGGAGGCGGCCCGATGAGCCGCACCAGGGCCCGCGTCTCCGCTCCCGACCAGGCCTGTGTCGCCGCGGTCGATCTGGCGCGCGCCGCGGCCGAGGAGCTCGCGCGGCCGGGCGCGCCTGGCGAGCACCTCGGTTACGAGAGCGAAGGCGACCGGATCGTCACCCACTACTTCGCCTGCCTCGATCGGGCCTATCGCGGCTGGCGCTGGGCCGTCACCGTGACGCGTGCCTCGCGCGCGAAGAAGGTCACGGTCAGCGAGGCCGTGCTGCTGCCCGGCTCCGGAGCGCTGCTGGCGCCGGAGTGGCTGCCGTGGAGCGAGCGCCTTCGCCCCGGCGACCTGGGCGTGGGCGACCTGCTGCCGACCGCGGACGATGACGACAGGCTCGCGCCGGGTTTCACCGAGACCGACGACGACGCCGACCATCAGGCGGTTTTCGAGTACGGCCTGGGCCGGGCCCGTGTGCTCTCGGCCATCGGCAAGGACCGGGCGGCCAGACGCTGGCACTCGGGCGAGCACGGGCCGCACACACCGATCGCACACGCCGCTCCCGCGCAATGCTCCACCTGCGGCTTTTACTGGCTGCTGGCGGGTGGCTTGCGGCAGATGTTCGGAGTCTGCACCAACGAGTACGCCCCTGACGACGGCAAGGTCGTGGCCGCCGACCACGGCTGCGGTGCCCACTCGGAGGCCGCGGTGCTGCCGCCGCCCGTGGAGCAGGCCATCCCGATTCTCGACGATCTGGGTTACGACCTCATGGAGGAGGAAGCAGGTTCGGTGGACGAGTCGGCTTCCGAGGAGCTCGGCCATTCCTGACCGAGAGTGTCGGTGAAGGCCGCTAACCTACGGTGGCCCCCTACCCTCTCCAATCAGGATCGTGATCGATGAGCGACACCTACGGCACTGACCGGATGCGAGCCGCCGTCCTCTCGGCGTGGACGGCCTCGCCCGCCCGGTTCCGCGAAGACGCCAACGCGGAGGAGGACTTCGCGCTCGGCGGCTACCGCGATCGGCTGATCGTCGAGCTGGCGCAGAACGCCGCCGACGCGGCGCTGCGGGCGGGCGTGCCAGGGGTGCTGCGGCTGACGCTGCGCGGCGAGGTGCTGACGGCCGCCAACACGGGCGCCGCGCTCGACGCCACCGGTGTGGAGAGCCTGTCCACGCTGCGCGCCTCGGGCAAGCGTGCCGAGGCGGGCGCGGCGGGCCGGTTCGGGGTCGGGTTCGCGGCGGTGGTGTCCGTCTGCGACGCGCCCTCCATCGGCTCGCGCGGCGCGCCCGCGGTGCGCTGGTCCCGTACGGAGACCGCGGCCCTCGTCGCCGAGACCCCCGCGCTCGCGGGCGAGCTGGCCGAGCGCGGCGGGCATGTGCCGCTGCTGCGGCTGCCCTTCGACGAGCCGCCGATGATCGACATCCCCGACGGCTTCGACACGGTCGTCCGGCTGCCGCTGCGCGACCAGGCCGGCGTCGAGGCCGTGCGGCGGATGCTGGCCGAGACGAGCCCGGCGCTGCTGCTCGGCATGCCCGCGCTGGAGAGCATCGAGATCGACGTCGACGGCTCCGTGCGCACGGTGGTCGCCGACGGCTGGCACGTCGTGTCGGAGTCCGGCGAGTTCACGCCCGAGGAGGTGGGCAGGCTCTTCGCCGACCGGCCCACCGAGGAGCGCGCGCGTCCCTTCTGGTCGCTGCGCTGGGCGGTGCCGGTCACCGGCACCGGCGAGCCGGGCCCGCTGCCCGCCGCCGTGCCGCCCGTGGTGCACGCCCCGACGCCCAGCGACGAGCCCATCGACCTGCCCGCGCTGCTGATCGCCTCGTTCCCGATGGCCACCGACCGGCGCCACGTGGCCAAGGGGCCGCTGGCCGACTTCCTGGTCGAGCGGGTCGCCGACGCCTACGTCCGGCTGCTGCGCGAGCTGCCGCGCACCTCCAGGCTGCTCGACCTGGTGCCCTCCCTCATGGGCAAGGGCGAGCTCGACGCCCGCATCCGCAGGGCGGTGCTGGAGCGGCTGCCCGGCACGCCGCTGCTGCCCGCGCTGTCGGCGCCCGCTCCGGCCGTGCGGACGCCGTCGTTCGCCGACGAGAAGGTCTACGAGCCCGACGCGCAGTGGCAGGTCGAGCACCCGGCGCCCGAGCCCGACGGCGACGGCTGGGTGGTGACGGGCCGCGAGGCGGCCGTCGTGGCCGCCGCCTCGGCCGAGCTGCTCGCCACCGTCGCCGCCTTCGTGCCGGGGCTGCTGCCCGCCGGCTGGCCCGCCCGCCATCCCGCCATGGCCGCGCTCGGCGTGCGCAGGGTGGAGCTGTCCGACATCGTCGACCTGCTGTCGGGCGAGGCCGTGGAGGCGCGCGAGCCGTCGTGGTGGCGCTCGTTGTACGAGGTGCTGCCGGCCGACGACCCCGAGTCGCTGGGCGCGCTGCCGGTGCCGCTGGCCGACGGCCGGCTGGTGCGCGGGCCGCGCGGCACGCTCATCCTGACCGACGGCGGCGCCGAGCTCGACCTGACGCCGCTCGGGCTGCGCATCGTGCACCCGGAGGCGGCGCACCCGGCGCTGCTGCGGCTGGGCGCCGCCGAGGCCACGCCGCGCACGGTGCTGGACGACCCGCTGACCAAGGCGGCCGTCGCGCAGTCGCTCGACAGCCCCGACCCCGAGCCGGTGGCCAGGGCCGTGCTGTCGCTGGTGGAGGCGTCCGGGCTGGGGCCCGGCGAGGCGCCGTGGCTGGGCGAGCTGGCGCTGCGCGGCGCCGACGGCGAGCTCTACCCGGCGGGCGAGCTCATGCTGGCCGACGGGGCGCTGGCGGCGGTCCTGGAGCCCGACACGCATCTCGGGGTGGCCGCGGCCGAGCTGGAGGAGACCTACGGGCCGCGCGTGCTGGCCGCGGCGGGGGTGCTCGACGGGTTCGCCGTGGTGCACGAGCCCGACGTGCTGCTCGACCCCGACGAGTGCGACCACGACCTCGACGGCGAGGCCGACTGGCTCGACCACGTGCTCGACCTGCTGCCCGAGCTGGACGTGCCGCCGCTGGTGCCCGAGTTCCTCGCGGTGCGCGACCTGGAGCTGGTGGCCGACTGGCCGGCCGCGCTGGAGCTGCTGACCACGCCGCCGCTGCGGGCCGCGCTGCACCCGCTGCGCGTGGAGGGCGTGGAGGTGCCGTCCTACACGGCGTGGTGGCTGGCCAACCATCCCGTGCTGGGCGGGCGCAAGCCGCTGGAGCTGCGGCTGCCCGGCGCCGACCCCCTGCTGCAGGGCCTGTTCTCCGACGCCCCGGCGGGGCTCGACGAGGCGGCGCTGTCGATGCTCGGCGTCCGCACGACGCTCACGGAGCTGCTGGCCTCGCACGGCGGCCCCGAGGAGCTGCTCGACCTGATGGCCGACGAGTCGATCGAGGTCGACCGGGCCCAGCTCAGGGCGTTGTGGATCGCGCTGGCCGCCGTGGACCCGTCGCGGGTGGCGCCGCCGCCGAGCCTGCGGGCGGTGCTCGGCGGGGAGATCGTGGTGGCCTCGGCCGAGGACGTCGTGGTGGTGGAGGCGCCCGACCTGCTGCAGCTCGTCACCGACCGGCCGCTGGTGCTGGCCCCGTACGACCTGGCGGAGGCCCTGTCCGAGCTGCTCGACCTGCCGCTCGCCGGCGAGCTCACCTCGGGTGCGGTCACTTCGGAAGGGGTGACGCGGCAGGTGCCCGCCGAGGTGCGGTCGTTGCTGCCGGCCGCGCCGGCGACGTACGTCGAGCACGAGAAGCTGCTGGTGGACGGCGTGGAGTGCGCCTGGCGCTTCTTCGAGGGCGCCGTGCACTGCACCGGGGTCGACGGGCTGGCCAGGGGGCTGGCCTGGGCGACCGGGCAGTGGAACGACCGCCTCGCGGTGGCCGCCCTGCTGCGCGACCCGGGGGCGGTGCCGCTGCTGCTGGCCGAGGCCGACCTGTCCTGACCACAGCACGCCGGGGAGGCGCCCTCGTCGGCCTCCCCGGTATCGGGCTCGTGATCAGGCGCCGCAGGTGCTGCCCGCGGCCGGCACCTTGCCGTCGAGCACGTACGCGTCCACGGTCCTCATGACGCAGGTGTCGCCGGTCAGGTAGGCGCCGTGGCCCTCGCCCTCGTAGGTGACCAGGACCCCGGTCCTGAGCTTCTCCGTCAGGCTCGTGGCCCACTGGAACGGCGTGGCCGGGTCGCCCTTGCCGCCGATGACCACGATGGGCGCCGAGCCGGTGGCGTCGATGCGCCTGGCCTGGTCGTCCCCGCGCACCGGC
Organism: Nonomuraea thailandensis; assembly: GCF_024172165.1. Classification (GTDB taxonomy): domain Bacteria; phylum Actinomycetota; class Actinomycetes; order Streptosporangiales; family Streptosporangiaceae; genus Nonomuraea; species Nonomuraea thailandensis. The sequence goes on from NZ_JAMZEB010000002.1 coordinate 10,865,374, forward strand.
CAGTACTCGCACGACCCGCTGCTGATCCCGTCGAAGGACAGCACCGGGAAGATCTTCTTCACCCGCTCGTTGGTCCTGGCCATCTGCGCGGGCGTCGGGCGCTCGGCGTAGTCGGCGCAGTTGATGGCCTGAAGGCTGGTCATCATCGTGTTGTACGTGCCGTCGTGGCGGCGCCCGGTGTAGGAGTCGGCCAGGGCGAGCAGGATGGTGGCGTTGCCCTTGCGCGCGGCGGCGGTCGCCTGCTCCAGCACGGGCCAGCTCTGCTTGGCGTACAGCGGGGTGATGACGGCGAGCTGGCCCAGCCAGAACGTGAGCTCGCGGTCGCCCACCTTGATCGGCTCGGTCTTGAGGCCCTCGACGAAGTCCTCGACCGTCTTCACCACGGCGGCGGGGGTGGCGCCGAGCTCGCAGCTCTTCGCCACGCAGTCCTCGGCGAACGCCTCCAGCGCCTGGTCGAAGCCCGTCGCCTGGATGACGGCGCGTTCCTCGTAGGTCACCGAGGGGTCGAAGGCGCTGTCCAGGACGAAGCGGCCGACGTTCTTGGGGAAGTGCGTGGCGTAGACGGCGCCGAGGTGGGTGCCGTACGAGAAGCCGAGGTAGTTGAGCTGCTTGTCGCCGAGCGCGGCCCTGAGCAGGTCGAGGTCCTTGGCGGCGTTCACGGTGCCCACGTGGGGCAGCACCTTGCCCGATTCCTGTTGGCACGCCTGGACGAACTCCTTGGCCAGCGCGTCCTGGTCGTCGTCCGCGTCCGAGGCCATGATCTCGGCGAACTCGTTCCCGCAGGTGACGCCGGCGCTGCGATCGACGCCGCGCGGGTCGAAGCCGACCAGGTCGTAGCGGGTGCCGAGCTTGCTGAACGCGGTGGCGGTCATGGCCAGCGAGTCCACGCCCGACGCGCCGGGGCCGCCGAAGTTGAACACCAGGGAGCCGAGGCGGTCGCCGGTGGCCTTGACCCGGAGGAGCGCGATGTCGATCTTCTCGCCGTCGGGCTCGGAGTGGTCCAGGGGACCGGGAGCTTGCCGCACTCGACACCGGGCCCGGGAGTGAACGGCTTGCCGTCGGGGCCGACGAGGTCGGTGCACGCGCTCCACGCCACCGTGCCCGCCGTGCCGCCCGTGCCCCCCGTGCCGCTCTGGGCGGGCGGTGCTGAGGTGCCGCCGGTGCTGCAGGCGGTGAGCACCACGGCGCCCAGGAGGAAGGTTGCGATGGGCTTCTTCATGCAACAAGCATGAGTTGGCGGGCATGTGCCGATGTAGTGGGCAGAAACACCACTTAAAGGTGACTTCGGGGAACAGCCGGAGATGACGAATGTCACCTGCCGCGCGGGGTCAGCCGCGCCCGGGCCTCCGGACGAGCCAGATGCCGACGAAGCCGAAGCCCACGCCCGTCAGGCAGGTCCAGATCCACCAGGTGTTCTCGGGGGCGGGACGGAAGATCAGCAGGGCGACGAACGCGACCGCCCAGACGGCCGTGCCGACGGCGACGGCGGCCGTGTCGTTGGTCTTGATCGGCTCGGGGTCGGGATGCCACTGCTGCTTCACGTTGTCCAGCCTAGCTTCCAATCGGGTCTCGATCTCATCACTGGCTCTTTTCGCAGTTCATGACTGCTGTCACTCTTCGCGTCGTGAGTGACACACGTAATGCGATAGACCGTTTCTTCGCAATCTCCGCACGAGGGTCCACCGTCTCCCGAGAGGTACGCGGCGGCATCGCCACGTTCTTCACGATGGCGTACATCGTCGTGCTCAACCCGTTGATCCTGGCCAACGGCAAGGACGTGGACGGCCAGTTCATCGCCGACAACGCGACCGCCCCCGTGGCCCTCGTCGCCGCGGGCACGGCGTTCGTGGCCGGCGTGCTGACGATCCTCATGGGGGTCATCGGCAGGGTGCCGTTCGCGATGGCGGCCGGGCTCGGCCTGAACGCCTTCGTCACCTTCCAGATCGCCACGGTGATGACCTGGGAGGAGGCCATGGGCCTGGTCTTCCTCGAAGGCGTCATCATCGCCGTGCTGGTGCTGACGGGGCTCAGGACGGCGATCTTCCACGCCATCCCGGCCCAGTTGAAGACCGCCATCAGCGTGGGCATCGGCCTGTTCATCGCGCTGATCGGCTTCGTGGACGCCGGTTTCGTGCGCAAGGCCGCCGGGACGCCCCTGGAGCTCGGCATCGGCGGCTCCCTGACCTCCTGGCCGATCTTCGTGTTCATCATCGGCCTGCTGGCCACGGCGGCGATGGTGGCGCGCAAGGTCAAGGGCGCCATCCTCATCGGGATCGTCGGCACCACGGTCCTGGCCATCATCGTCGAGGCGATCGCCAAGCTCGGCCCGGCCTCGCCCGACAACCCCTACACCTGGCAGCTCAACCGGCCCGTCGTGCCCGATCAGGTCATCGGCTTCAACAACCCGCTGGTCCTGTTCACCGAGTTCGACCCGTTCGGCGGTTTCATCCGGGTGGACGTGCTGCTGGCCGCCCTGCTCGTCTTCACCCTGCTCATCACCGACTTCTTCGACACGATGGGCACCATCGTGGGCGTCGGCCGCCAGGCGAACCTGGTGCAGGCGGACGGGACGCTGCCGCGTACCAGGGAGATCCTGCTCGTCGACTCGCTCGGGGCCGCCGCCGGCGGCGCCGGATCCGTCTCCTCCAACACCACCTACATCGAGTCGGCCGCCGGGGTCGGCGAGGGCGCTCGCACTGGCCTCGCCAGCGTGGTCACGGGTCTGCTGTTCCTCGTGGCCATCTTCTTCACGCCGCTCGTCACCATCGTGCCCTACGAGGCCGCCGCGCCCGCGCTGGTCATCGTGGGCTTCCTGATGATGACCGCCATCAAGGACGTCGACTGGGACGACTTCGAGATCGCGATCCCGGCCTTCCTGACCATCGTGATCATGCCGTTCACGTACTCGATCTCGAACGGGATCGGCGCCGGGTTCATCAGCTACGTGCTGATCAAGGTGGTGCGCGGCAGGGCGCGTGAGGTGCACCCGCTGCTGTGGGGCGTGGCCGCGCTGTTCGCGCTCTACTTCGCCATCGGCCCGGTCAGGGCGATGCTCGGCCTCTGAGCCCGTACCTGCCCGTCACACCTTCGGAGCCGTCCCGCGCGCGCGGGGCGGCTTCGGGGTATCAAGGGGTGGAACAACAGTTGTGTCCGGAAATATCTTGTCTTGCCGTATAGTTAGCAAAGGTAATGACTCATGCTAACCAAAACCCAGCCCAAGATGGACCTGCGCAGCGACGCAGGTCTGGCTTCAGCCCTGCGCGTGTCCCTGGCAAGGCTGAACCGACGCCTACGACGACAGGCGGCGGCGCACTCGCTGACGCCCACACAGTTCGCGACCCTCGCCGCGGTGGAACGGCATTCCGGGATAACCCCCGGCGAATTGGCCGAGCTCGAGAAGGTGCAACCACCCTCGATGACGCGCGTGATCGCCGCCCTAGAGGAGCGCGGCCTGGTCGCCCGCACCCCGCATCCGACCGACCGGCGGCAGGTGACCGTCTCGGTGACCGAGGCCGCCGAGAAGCTGCTGAAGGAGGAGCGCCGCCGCAAGGAGGCGTGGCTGACGCAGCGGTTGAAGGAGCTGTCTCCGGAGGAGAGGTCGATCCTCAGGCAGGCGGCGCCGATCCTGGAGAAGCTCAGCAAGATATAGAGCCCGAAGAACCCAGGACCGGGATGTTCCGGTCACTCAGGGTTCGTAACTACCGCATGTTCGCTGCGGGCGGCACCGTCTCCAACATCGGCACCTGGCTGCAGCGCACCGCCCAGGACTGGCTGGTGCTGGATCTGACCGCCGGCCCCGGCAACGCCCACGGCAGCGCGGCGGCGCTCGGCACGGCGACCGCGCTGCAGTTCCTGCCGATGCTGCTGTTCGGGATGTTCGGCGGCGTGCTCGCCGACCGCTACCCCAAGCGGCCCATTCTCATCGGCGCCCAGACGCTGATGGCCGGGCTGGCGCTCACCATCGGCATCCTCACCATGACGGGCACCGCCCAGGTCTGGCACGTGTACGTGATGGCGTTCCTGCTCGGCATGATCTCCTGCGTGGAGGTGCCGACGCGGCAGGCGTTCGTGGTCGAGATGGTCGGCCGCGCGGACCTGCCCAACGCGATCGCCCTCAACAGCTCCATCTTCAACCTGGCCCGCGTGGTCGGCCCGGCCCTCGCCGGCGTGCTGATCTACGTGCTGGGCGGCACGGGGCCGATCTTCCTGATCAACGCGCTGACGTTCGGCGGGGTGATCTCCAGCCTGATCTTCATGCGCAAGGCGGAGCTGAACGTGGCCGAGCCCGTCCCGAGGGCCAAGGGCCAGCTCCGCGAGGGGCTCCGGTACGTGCTCCAGCACGAAGAGCTGCTCATGCCGGTGCTGCTGATCGCCTTCGTGTCGATGTTCTCGCAGTCGTTCTCGATGTCGATCGCGCTGATGGCGCGTGAGGTGTTCGGGGCCGGGGCGTCCTCGTTCGGGCTGGCGTCCAGCATGTTCGCGGTGGGCGCGCTCGGCGGGGCGCTGCTCGCGGCGCGCCGGGCGCGGTTGTCGCGCAAGGTGCTCTTCGCCGGGGCGATCGGGTTCGGGCTGTTCCAGATCGCCACCGGGGTGGCGCCGTTCTACCCCGCGTACCTGCTGCTGCTGATCCCCACGGGGATCGCGCTGATCACCATCAACACCGTCGCCAACGCCAGCGTCCAGCTCGCCACCTCGCCCGAGATGCGGGGGCGGGTCATGGGGATCTACATGCTGGTCTTCACCGGCGGGGCTCCCGTGGGGGCGCCGCTGATCGGGTGGCTGTCCGAGCTGGGCGGGCCGCGGACGGGGGTCATCCTGTCCGGGGTGCTGGTCCTGGTCGGCACGGGGCTGGCCGTGCTGATGACGCGCCTGATCAGCTCGCGCGTGGGCAGGCCGGCGCTCGCGGTCGCATGAGTCATGAGCCCGGCGTCGTCGTCGCCGGGCGGCTGGGCGGGCACCCGCGGCACGCGGGTGCCCGCCCTTGTTGCACGGGCGGGGACGGGCCAGGGGAGAATCGTGGGGCATGAGGCTCTTCGCGGCGCTGGTGCCGCCCGATGACGTGCTGGACGAGATCTCACGTGCCATCGCGCCGCACGTCGGGCAGGTGCCGGGGCTGCGCTGGCCCGATCGGGAGACCTGGCACATCACGCTCGGGTTCTTCGGGGAGGTGCCCGAAGAGGTGCTGCCCGAGCTGGAGACCCGCCTGGCCCGTGCCGTACGCCGCCACTGCGTGCTGAACCTGGCCTTCCACGGCTTCGGCGCCTTCTCCTCCGTGCGGCGGGCACGGGTCTTCTGGGTGGGCGTCAGCGGCGACTCCATGACCAGGCTCGCCGACTCGGTCAAGGCGGGCGCGCGCCGGGCGGGAGCGGCGCAGACCGACGAGAAGCGCTTCCATCCCCACCTCACGCTTGCCCGTGCCAAGGGCGAGACGGACCTGCGCGAGCTGGTGGAGTCGCTGTCGGGATTCAGCGGGTCGCCGTGGCGGGCCGAGAGCGTCAGGCTGGTCCGCAGCCACACGGGGGCGCAGGTGAGGTACGAGTCACTCGCCGAATGGGCGCTGGCACCCGCCGGGCAGAGCTAGGCTCCAGGTCGTGGATCGTCCTCGCTCCTGGCTGCTGCCCATCGTGCTCGGCCTGCTGCTGCTGATCGTCGTCGTCGGCGCCGTGCTGACCTGATGCCGCATGCCGCCGGGCCCGTGCCCGCCTGGGGCCGCGCACGCCGGGGCCGCCGCCGGGCAGGTGGCGCCACGGCGACGGCCCGCCGGCCTGCTACCAGGCGTAGTCCTCCGGCGCCGTGCGGTGGCCGGGGAAGATCTCGTCGAGGCGGGCCAGAGCGGCCTCGTCGAGGTCGATCTCCAGGGCGCGCAGGCTGCCTTCGAGCTGCTGCATCGTGCGCGGGCCGATGATCGGTGAGACGACCGCGCGCTGCTTGAGCAGCCAGGCCAGGGCGACGTCGGCCGCCTCCTCGCCCAGCTCGTCGCAGAACTTCTCGTACTGCTCGATCTTGTCGCGGTGCCGTTCGAGCTGCTTGAGCATGTGCTCGGCGCCCGAGCGGCCCTTGTCGAGCTTGCGCAGGACGCCGCCGAGCAGGCCGCCGGCCAGCGGGCTCCACGGGATGACGCCGAGGCCGTAGTCCTCGGCGGCGGGCAGCACTTCGAGCTCCGGAGCGCGCGTGAGCAGGTTGTAGTGGGTCTGCTCGCTGACCAGGCCGAGGAAGTTGCGGCGGGCCGCGCTCTCCTGGGCCTTGGCCAGGTGCCAGCCCGCGAAGTTGGACGAGCCGACGTACAGGATCTTGCCCTGCTGCCGCAGGACCTCCATGGCTTCCCAGAACTCCTCGAACGGGGTCGTCCGGTGCACGTGGTGAGCCTGGTAGATGTCGATGTAGTCGGTCTGCAGGCGCTTCAGCGAGGCGTCGCACGCCCGGCGGATGTTGAGCGCGGACAGCCCCCGCTCGTTGGGCCAGTCGCCCATGTCGCCGTAGACCTTGGTGGCCAGGACCGTCTTCTCCCGGCGGCCGCCGCCCTGGGCGAACCACCGGCCGACGATCTGCTCGGTGATGCCCTCGCCCTTCTGGCCGCCATAGACGTTCGCCGAGTCGAAGAAGTTCAGCCCCAGCTCGTGGGCCCGGTCCATGATCGCGAAGGAGTCCTCCTCCGTGGTGCGCGGGCCGAAGTTCATCGTGCCGAGGCAGAGCGGGCTCACCAGGAGACCGCTGCGTCCGAGGTTGACGTAGTCCATGACACAACACACTAAGGACCTGGAGCGCACTCCAGGCCATAGACTCGCGTCATGATCTCGGACCCCCCGCCGGATCTGCGTCGCTCATGATCGCGCTGCTGCGCGCCGCCGTGCCGCTCTTCCTCGCGATGGTCGCGGGCACGGCGGGGTCGCTGGTGGTCACCTCGGTGCTGGGCAACCACGACACGGTCACGCTGGCCGCGTTCGCCGTGATCAGCGCCGTGCTCAACGCCGCTGCCGCCGCCGTGCAGGGCGCGTTGCGGGGGCTCGGGCCGTTCGTGGCACCGTTCAGGGAGGAGCCCGCGGCGGCCGTGCCGGTCGTGCGGGACGCGCGCTGGCTCAGCCTGGCCACGGGCACGCTGGGCGCCCTCGCGGTGCTCTGCGTGCCGCTGCTCGCCCGCGTCACCGGGGTGCCGGACGAGGTGGTGCGCGAGATGGGGGTGCTGCCGTGGCTCCTGGCGGTGTACCTGCTGGTCTTCGCCTCCACGGGCGGGGCGAGCACCATCCTGGTCGCGCTGGGGCGCAGCCGTCACGTGCTCTGGCCGACCCTGGTCTTCGGGGTGGGGGTGGGCGGCCTCACCGCCCTGCTGGTGCCGGAGCTCGGCCTGACCGGGGTGGGCATCGCCTGGGTGGTCTCCGGCGCGGGCGCGGCCGGCGTGGCGGCGATCAGCCTGCGGCGGGCGCTGGGGCGGCCCATCGGGCAGGGACGGCCCAGGACGCGCGAGATCGTCAAGCTGGCGAAGGTCAGCATCCCGCTGGCCGGGACCGTGCTCGTCAAGTTCGGCGTGCTGGGGGTGGTGACCTTCGCCGCGAGCACCACGAGCACGCGCGACACCGCCGCCCACGCGGTGCTGATCACGCTCACCGGCCTGATCATGCTGGCCTCCCTGTCCGTCGCGCAGGCCGCGGTGCCCGAGGTGGCCCGCGCGCCCGACGTGGCCGGGGCCCGGCGGGCGCACCGGGCCGCGGCCCTGCTCGCCGTCACGGGGACGCTCGTGGTGGCGGCTGTGCTGCTCGGGCTCGGAGAACACGTGCTGACGCTCTTCACCGACGACGGCGCGGTGCGGGAGCGGGCGCTCGGGCTGCTGCCGCTGATGTTGCTGTCGTCGGTGCTCGACGCGGCCCAGGCGGTGCAGGGCACCGGGCTGACCGCGCTCAAGCGCTCCTCCTCCAGCCTGCTCTCCTTCGTCATCGGGTACGGCCTGCTGGTCGTGGCCGCCGTGCCCGTCGCCAGGGCGTGGGGGATCGACGGGTTGTGGGCGGCCATGGCGGTGGCCAACGGGCTCCTGGTGGTGTTGCAGGGCACCGGTTTCCACCGCCACAGCGCCAGGGTGGGCCAGAACCCGGGCGGCACGAGGTCGCCCGCCCGGGCGCGGTAGGCGGAGGAGCCCGGCTTGCGTCCCCACCGTGTTGGAAGGCCGTCCGGCGCGCGCCGGTGGGGCATGATGGCTGGCGTGGGGGACTTCGTGACCAGGATGCTCGTCGTGGCGGCCGTGTGCCTGCTGCCCGCGGTGCCGGCCTCGCAGGGGCCCGCCTTCGCGGCGGCGCCGGCCGACGACGGGACGGAGAAGCTGTTCACCTTCAGGGACCAGCGGATCACCGAGTCGAGCGGGCTGGCCGTGTCGCCCACGCACGACGGCCTCTACTACACCCACAACGACAGCGCGGCCGCCCCCACGTTCTACGCGGTGGACGGCGAGGGTCGCACGCTGGCCACGTTCCAGGTGCGGGGTGCCCAGGCGCGCGACTGGGAGGCCATGGCGGCCACGAAGGACCCGCGGACGGGGCGCGGAGTGCTCTGGTTCGCCGACATCGGCGACAACCTCGACGGCGCCTGGCCGAACGTGTCGGTCTACAAGGTGCTCGAGCCGCGGACCATCGCCGACGCCACGCTGCCCGCCACCCGCTACCGGTTCCGCTACGCCGACGGCGCGCGCAACGCCGAGGGCCTCATGGTGCACCCGCGGACCGGGCGGTTGTACGTGGTGTCCAAGGAGTTCTCCGGCTCGGTGTACGCGGCGCCGCAGAAGCTGCGTACGGACCGGGTGAACGTGCTGCGCAAGGTCGCGAGCGCGCCCCTCATGGCCACCGACGCCGCCTACGCGCCCGACGGCTCGTCGTACGTCGTGCGCACCTACTTCTCCGCCACCCTCTACCGCTCCTCCGGCGAGACGATCGGCCGGGTGACGATGCCGGAGCTGGAGCAGGCCGAGTCGATCGCGTACACCGCCGACGGGCGGTCGCTGCTCGTCGGCAGCGAGGGGCCGCGCAGCCCCGTCTACCGGGTGCCGCTCCCGGCGGGGAGCACGCCCACGCCGAGCCCTGTCCGGGCCGAGCAGGACAAGGAGCCCGCCCCGGTGGCGCGCGCCGGCGAGAGCGACGGCGCGGGGCTGACGCTCAGGGACGTGCTGATCTGGCTGGCCGCGGCGGTGGCAGCGATCGGCGTGATCACCTTCCTGGCCCGCCGCACGCGCTGAGCGCTCAGGGCTCGCGGCGCATGGTGGCGGTGAAGATGTCGCCCCTCAGGGCACGCTCGACCACCTCGATCGAGCGTGACAGCCGCACCAGCCGCGGCCCCTCCTCCCGGTAGGTGTCGAGCACCGCCTCGATGGCGTGCGGAGGCAGGTGTCCCTTGAGGTCGACCGCGGCCGCCCGGTAGCCGGCGCGGGCCGCCTCGACCGCCGATCTGACGTGGTGGCGGGCCATCGCGGCCAGCGCCACCGGATGCCGTCTGAGCACCTCGTACGCCCGGTAGTCCGGCGGCACCGCGTCGAGCAGCCAGGCCACTGCCGAGGTCTCCCAGTCGGGCACGCTGGGGGGCCGGACCTCCGCGGGCCATTCTGGCGGGACGTACATACGGGCATCGTACTCATGTTCGATTCGCCCGGATATGGCGGGGATGGCAGGTAACGCGGAAAATCAACATGTGACGGAGAAGATCGGAGTCGTGGGCGCCGGCATCGTCGGGCTCGCGGTGGCGCGAGAGCTGGCCACGGCCAGAGGCGCCGAGGTGACCGTGCTGGAGAAGGAGGGGCGCGTCGGTGCCCACCAGACCGGGCACAACAGCGGCGTCGTGCACGCGGGGATCTACTATCCGCCGGGCTCGCTCAAGGCCAGGCTGTGCCGGGAGGGTGTGGCGCTGCTCAAGGAGTACTGCGCGGCGCACGCGCTGCCGTACGAGGAGGTCGGCAAGCTGGTCGTGGCCGTGAGCCGGGCCGAGCGGCCGCGGCTGGCGGCGCTGGCCGAGCGGGCGCGCGCCAACGGCGTGCCGGGCGTCGCGGAGCTGGACGCGCTCGCGCTGCGCGAGATCGAGCCGCACGCGGTCGGCGTGGCCGCCATCCACTCGCCGCACACGGCGATCTGCGACTTCCCGGCCGTCGCGCGCCGGCTCGCGCAGGACGTGACCGAGCTGGGCGGGTCGGTACGCCTCGGGCACCCCCTCAGGGCGCTCAGGGAGCGGGCGGGCAAGGTCGAGGTGGTGGCGGGCAGGCGCAGGTTCGCCTTCGACCGCCTGGTGGTGTGCGCCGGGCTCGGCACCGACGCGGTGGCCGGGATGGCAGGGGCGGGCGGTGACGTGCGGATCGTGCCGTTCAGGGGCGAGTACTACGCGCTCAGGGGCGCTGCCAGGGACCTGGTGCGGGGGCTGATCTATCCCGTGCCGGACCCGCGTTACCCGTTCCTCGGGGTGCACCTGACGCGGCGGATCGGCGGTGGCGTGCTGGTGGGACCGAACGCGGTGCTGGCCACGGCGTACGAAGGGTACCGATGGTCGAATTTCCGTAATGTTCGGCAAATTCTCGGCTGGCCGGGAACGCTGCGCATGGCCAGGACGCACTGGCGTACCGGACTTAAGGAAGTCTATGGATCCGTGGCCAAGGGCGCCTTCCTCATGGCCGCCCGCCGCTACGTGCCCGAGCTCGCCGCCGCTGACCTGGAGCGGGCTCCCGGCGGCGTGCGCGCGCAGGCCGTCGCCAGGGACGGAAGTCTGGTGGATGACTTCGTGGTGGATGTCCAAGGAAAGGTAGTTCTGGTGAGGAATGCCCCATCCCCGGCGGCCACCTCAAGTCTGGCCATTGCCCGGCATATTGCCGGAATTGTCCCAGCACTCGTCCGATGAGGGCATCCTTGGGTGTGATGGAATCACGCCTGCTGATAGTCGAGGACGACCCCAACATCCTCGAACTCCTCGCCGCGAGCCTGAGGTTCGCGGGTTTCGACGTGACCACGGCGAAGAGCGGTCTCGACGCCGTGGCCGCCGTCCAACGGCACCGCCCCGACCTCGTCGTGCTCGACGTCATGCTGCCCGACCTGGACGGCTTCGAGATCGTCAGGCGGTTGCGCGGCGGCGGGCTGCACACGCCGGTGGTGTTCCTCACCGCCCGTGACGAGACCGAGGACAAGATCCGCGGGCTCACGCTCGGCGGCGACGACTACGTGACCAAGCCGTTCAGTCTGGAGGAGGTGGTCGCCAGGATCCACGCCGTGCTGCGCCGCACCGCGGGGGAGACGCAGGCGGCGCCGCCGCGGCTCACGTTCGCCGACATCGAGCTGGACGAGGAGAGCCACGAGGTGTGGCGCGGAGGCAACGCGGTCGCGCTGTCGCCGACCGAGTTCAAGCTGCTGCGCTACTTCATGACGAACGCCGGGCGGGTCCTGTCCAAGCCGCAGATCCTCGACCACGTGTGGGACTACGACTTCCGCGGCGAGGTGGGCATCGTCGAGTCGTACGTGTCCGTGCTCCGCCGGAAGATCGACAACCGGAGCCCGCGGCTCATCCACACCCTGCGCGGCGTCGGATACGTGCTGCGCCTGCCACCGAGCGCCTGATGCGCGGCCTGCCGCTGAGGATCAAGCTGATCGCGTCGATGCTGGCGCTGCTGGGCTTCGGCATGTTCTTCATCGGCGTGGTCAGCGTCTCGGTGCTGCACGGTTACCTGCTCGACCGCGTGGACAGCCAGCTCCACCTGCTCAGCGCCCGCATGGACAAGAAGGTCAGGAGCGACTGGCGCAAGGACAGGGAGACCGCCGAGCACCCGATCCTCATCGAGTCCGACGCGATCGCCCTGGTCAAGGAGCCCGGCGGCCCGTACGTGCCGATGCTGACCGACCGCGACGTGGACAAGAAGCCGATCCCCGTGCTGCCGCGCTCGCCCGAACCCGAGCCCTACACGGCGCCCGCCATCAGCGGCGACGGCGAGTGGCGGGTGCTGGGCAGCGTCGTGGCCCCGCGGCGCACGCTCGTGGTCGCGGTGAGCCTGGAGGAGGTGGACGCGATCACCACCCGGCTCGTGCTCATCGAGCTGCTGGGCGGTGGCGGCATCCTGCTCATCCTGGCCGTGGCCGGGGTCACGATCGTCCGGCACAGCATGCGGCCGCTGCGCGAGATCGAGCGCACGGCCGAGGCCATCGCCGGGGGCGAGCTGGGCCGCCGGGTGCCGGACGGCGACCCGCGTACCGAGGTGGGCGGCCTGGCCAGATCGCTGAACGGGATGCTGGCCCAGATCGAGACCGCGTTCGCCGCCAGGTCCGCGTCCGAGGCGGCGGCCCGCCGCTCCGAGGACCGCATGCGGCAGTTCGTCGGCGACGCCTCGCACGAGCTGCGCACCCCGCTCACCTCCATCCGCGGCTTCGCCGAGTACGCCAGGCAGAACCCCGGCGCCGACCCCGCCGAGCTGATGCAGCGCGTGGAGAAGGCGGCGGGCCGGATGAGCGTGCTGGTGGACGACCTGCTCCTGCTGGCCAGGGTGGACCAGCAGCGCCCGCTGAAGATGCGGCCCGTGGACATGCTGGCGCTGGCCGCCGACGCCGTCCACGACGCCCGCATCCTCGCCCCCGACCGGCTGATCAAGCTGGACGTGGTCGGCGGCGCGGCCCTGATCGTCTCCGGCGACGAGGTGCGCCTGCGCCAGGTCGTCACCAACCTCGTCACCAACGCCATCGTGCACACCGAGCCCGGCTCCCCGATCATCGTCCGGGCCGGGGCGAGCGGCGACAAGCTCTTCGTCGAGGTCGTCGACCACGGCCCCGGCCTCACGCCCGAGCAGGTCGAGCACGTCTTCGAGCGCTTCTACCGGGCCGACTCCGCCAGATCCCGCCGCCGCTCGGCCGAGGACCGCGGCAGCGGGCTCGGCCTGGCCATCGTGCAGGCGCTCGTGCGCGCCCACGACGGCACCGTCACCGTGGACAGCTCCCCCGAGGAGGGCTCCACCTTCCGCGTCGAACTCCCACTCGCCTTGGAGTGAGCCTTCAGCTAACCCTCAGGTCGCTTTGTCACTCTAAGTAGGTGACGAAACCCGAGGCGCTGATCATGGTGGTGGACGACGAGCCCAGCATCAGGGATCTGCTCGCCGCCAGCCTGCGCTTCTCCGGGTTCGAGGTGCTGACGGCCGCCGACGGCGAGGAAGCCGTGGAGGTGGCCGTCCGGACCTCGCCCGATCTGGTGGTGCTCGACGTGATGCTGCCCGACCTCGACGGGTTCGAGGTGGCCAGGCGGATCGACGCGCCCGTGCTCTTCCTGACCGCCCGCGACGCCACCGAGGACAAGATCGCGGGGCTGCGCGTGGGGGACGACTACGTGACCAAGCCGTTCAGCCTGGAGGAGGTGCAGGCCAGGATCCGGGCGGTGCTGCGGCGCACCCGGGGGGAGGCCGCGCCCGCCAGCAAGCTGAAGGTGGCCGATCTGGAGCTGGACGAGGAGGCGCGCGAGGTGTCGCGCGGAGGGCGTCAGGTCCGGTTGTCGCCCACCGAGTTCAAGCTGCTGCACTACTTCATGGTCAACGCCGGGAGGGTGCTGTCGAAGGCGCAGATCCTCGATCACGTGTGGAACTACGACTTCGGCGGGGACGCGGGCGTGGTCGAGTCGTACGTGTCGTACCTGCGGCGCAAGGTGGACGACGTCGAGCCGCGGCTCATCCACACGCTCCGCAGCGTCGGCTACGTCCTGCGCGAGCCCCCGGCCTCCAACTGAACCGCGCCCGCCCACCGCGCAGGCGAAGGGCGCCGTCCTGCATCTGCGCGCCCGGGACGGCGGCCTGGCTGCCGCCCTCCTTCCCCGGGAAGGACCCGCACCGTGGTACGGCTGTGACGCGGCAATGCGGGTCAGTGCCGGAGAAGGCCCCTAAACGGGGTTAGCGTGGTCCTATGGACCTGCTGCGCGCACTGGAGTCGCTGCGGCGACCGCTGGACAGGGAGCTGTTCCCGCTGGCGGTCGGCGAGGCGGACGCCGACCGGCGCGCGCTGCGCGAGCTCACCGGCCAGCTCGACGACTACCTGCTGCCCCGCCTGCGCGCCCTGGACGCCCCGCTGCTCGCCGTCGTCGGCGGCTCGACGGGCGCCGGCAAGTCCACGCTGGTCAACTCGCTGGTCGGCGCCGACGTGGCCGAGCCGGGCGTGCTGCGCCCCACCACGCTGGTGCCCACGCTCGTGGTCAGCCCCGCCGACCGCTCCTGGTTCATGGGCCAGAACGTGCTGCCCGGGCTGTCCCGCGCCACCGGCGAAGGCCCGGGAGCGCTGCGCGTGGTGACCTCGCCCGCGCTGGGGGCCGGGCTGGCGCTGCTCGACGCGCCCGACATCGACTCCGTGGTGACCGCCAACCGCGAGCTGGCCGCGCAGCTCCTGGCCGCCGCCGACCTGTGGCTGTTCGTCACCACCGCCGCCCGGTACGCCGACGAGGTGCCGTGGAGCTTCCTGCGCTCGGCCCGCGAACGCAGCACCGCCCTGGCCGTCGTGCTCGACCGGGTGCCCCCGGAGGCCGTCGAGCCCGTCTCCCGCGACCTCGCCCGCCTGCTCACCGAGAACGGCCTCGAAGGCACCCGGCTGTTCACCGTGCCCGAGGCGGCGCTGCCCGACGAGAAGGCCAGGCTGCCCGCCGCCTTCGTCGATGACATCTCCTCGTGGCTCACAGGCCTGGCCGCCGACGCCGCCGAACGGTCGCGGGTCGTGCGGCAGACGCTGTCGGGAGCGCTCGACAGCCTGGCCACCCGGGTGCCCTCGCTGGCCGCCGCCGTCGAACGTCAGCAGGCCGCCTTCGACGGGCTGCGCTCCGTGGTGGCGGGCGCGTACGCGGGCGGGATGGCCGACTTCGACGAGGGCATGCGGGACGGCTCGCTGCTGCGCGGCGAGGTGCTGGCCCGCTGGCAGGACTTCATCGGCACCGGCGACCTCATGCGCTCCCTGGAGAGCCGCGTCGGCTGGCTGCGCGACCGCGTCGTCGGCTTCTTCACCGGACGGATGCCGGAGGTCCAGCTCAGGGACGCCCTGGAGAGCGGCGTCGAGGCGCTGATCAGGGGTGCCGCCGACGGGGCCGCCGAGCGTGCCCTGGAGGGCTGGTCGGCCGCGCCCGGCGGCCCCGGTCTCCTCGAACGGCTCGGCGCCGTCGAGTCCGCCCGGCTCGGGCGCGCCTCGGCCGACCTGGCCGAACGGGCCGAGTCGGCGGTGCGGGGATGGCAGGAGTACGTCCTCGACCTCGTCCGTGAGGAGGGGGCCGAGCGGCGCACCACCGCAAGGGTGGCCTCGTTCGGGGTGAACGGGGCCGGGCTGCTGCTCATGCTGGCCGTGTTCGCCTCCACGGGCGGGCTGACGGGGATCGAGGTGGGGATCGCGGGTGGCACGAGCGTGTTGTCGCAGAAGCTGCTGGAGGCCGTGTTCGGGGACCAGGCGGTGCGGTCGCTGACCGCGCGGGCCAGGGAGGACCTGCGGGAGCGGGTGCGCGGGCTGCTGGACGAGGAGGCGGCCCGGTTCACCGCCCGGCTGGAGCCGGTGGAGCCGCCCCGGGGCACGGCGGACGCGCTGCGCACGGCGGCCGGACGCATCCGCGACCACCGCGCCGAACTGCCCGCGTCGGTGACGGCGGAGCTGCCCGTACCGGCGCCGGAAGAGTCCGGAGCGCGGGACGCGCGGACGGCCGGACTGCCCCTTCCAGATGCGGGCGACGCGCCGGAGGAGAGGTCGTGAAACTGCTGCGGCGCAAGGAGGGGCCGTCGCTCGACTCCAGGCTGGCGGCCCTGCTGGAGGCGGCCACGCTGGGCGAGGGGCGGCTGTCCGAGCGGGCGGTGTCGGGCGCGCGAGCCGTCGCCGAGCGCGCCGGGGTACGCCGCGAGCTGTCCATCGACCACACCGTGGCCGCCCTGGCCGGCGCCACCGGCAGCGGCAAGTCCTCCCTCTACAACGCCCTGGCGGGCGAGAGCCTGGCGGACGTCGGCGTCACCAGGCCCACGACCTCGACCGCCCAGGCGGCGCTGTGGGACGGCGGGGGCGCGGGGCCGTTGCTCGACTGGCTCGACATCCCGCGCCGCCACGCAGCCGCCGACGCCGCCGGCCCCGGTCTGTCCGGGCTCGTCCTGCTGGACCTGCCCGACCACGACTCCATCCGGCTGTCCCACCGCCTGGAGGTGGACCGGCTGGTGGAGCAGGTCGATCTGCTGGTGTGGGTGGTGGACCCGCAGAAGTACGCCGACGCCGCGCTGCACGAGCGTTACCTGCGCCCGCTGGCCGCGCACCGGGACGTGATGGTCGTGGTGCTCAACCAGGTCGACAGGCTGCCGGCCGACGCGGTGGACCGCTGCCTGCGCGACCTGCGCCGCCTGCTGGACGACGACGGGTTGCCGGGGGTTCCGGTGCTCGCCGTCTCGGCCCGTACGGGGCGGGGCATGGACGAGCTGAGGGCGCTGCTCGGGGAGCGGGTCTCGGAACGCAGGTCCTGGTCGGCCCGCCTGGCCGCCGACATCAGCACCGCCGCCGGTCACCTCGCCACCGCCGGCCCTCCACAGGCTGTGGAGGACGGCGAGCCCGCCGCGTTGTCCGCAGGGAGTGGTGGAACCGCCGTTGCGGCGCTGCCTCCAGCGAACGGGCAGGACGGGCAGGAGGCGCGGAGCGGGCAGGAGAGTTGGAGCGGGCAGGGCAGGCGGAGCGGGCAGGAGGCGGCTGGTTCGTCGCCGGCCGGTGGTGCCGGTGGGGCGCTGGCGCTCGGGCGGGCCGAGGCCGCGGGGCAGGAGCCGTCCGGCGAGGGCGAGGCGCAGGTGGGGAGCGGCGGCGTCGCCAAGCGGATGGCCGGCGCGGAGCGCGCCCTCACCGGCACGTTGTGCGCGGCGGCCGGCGTGCCCGTGGTCGTGGAGGCCGTGGCGAAGGGGCACCGGCATCGGGCCGTCGTCGCCACCGGATGGCCGGTCACCAGGTGGATCAGGAAGTTCCGCCCCGACCCCCTGCGCAGGCTGCGGCTCGGCGGCATGGCGCCCAAGAGCCGCTCGGGCGGCGGGCAGGCGGCCGGGGAGATCGTCGGAAGGACGTCCGTGCCGGCGGCCTCGGCCGTGCAGCGGGCGCAGGTGGAGACGGCGGTCAGGGACGTCGGCGAGGTCGCGGCGGCCGGGCTGCCCGCGGCGTGGGCGGTGGCGGTGCGCCAGGCGGCCAGGTCACGCGCCAGGGAGCTGGCGGACGCGGTGGACCGGGCGGTGGCCACGACGTCCGCCGTCGGCACGAGGCGCCCCCGCTGGTGGCGGGCCGTGAACGGGCTGCAGTGGCTGGTGTTCGCGGCCATGCTGGCCGGCGCCCTGTGGCTGGGCGTGCTGTTCGGCATGGACTACCTGCGGCTGCCGCAGCCGCCGCTGCCGACCGTCGGGGTGGTGCCGTGGCCGACGGTGCTGCTGGTGGGCGGCGCGCTGGCGGGGGTGCTGGTCGCGCTGCTGTCGAGGCTGGCGGCCTGGGCGGGCGGCAGGCGCAGGGCCCGCCGTACGGGCAAGGCGCTGCGCGCGTCGATCGGCCAGGTCGGCAGGGAGCTCGTGCTGGAGCCCGTGGACGCTGAGCTGGACACGTACGCGCGTTTCACCGAGGCCCTGGACCTGGCCCGCACCCCTGCTTGAGCACCCGCCAGGCCGTGATCATCCGGGCGGGAAGGGCGGGCCATGGTGCTGTACCTGGCGGGGACGTTACTCGTGGCGATGATCGTCCTGTTCGTGGCCGGGCGCGACCGCCCCCTCGCCGGCGCCGCCGGGACGCGGGTGCGTCCGGACCGCGGCGACGTGCTGTGGCTGGTCGCGGCGCTCGGGTGATCGTGCTCGTCGTCGTGGCCGTGCGGATCCTGCCCGAACGGCCGGCCCCGCCACTCGTCGCGGACGACGGCACCCCCCGGTACGCGCTGCTCCCCGGCCTCAGGCGCGCCTCAGCAGCAGCGCCGCCAGCGCGCCGCCCGCCAGCGCGAACGCGGTGCCTGCCAGGAAGGGAGCGCCGTGGCCGAAGCGTTCCCCGACCACGCCCGCCACGGCCGATCCCGCCGCGCCACCGATCCCGAGCCCCGTCGAGATCCAGCCGAACGCCTCGGCCTGCGCGGTGGGCGCGTACTCGTCCACGAGCAACGACGACGTCGTCAGCGCCGGGTTGAGCACCAGCCCGCCGGCGAACAGCACCACGCAGAACACCGGCAGCGGCCCGGCCGGCACCAGCGGGGCCAGCGCGAGCCCGAGCAGCAACATCAGCCCCACCAGCCGCACCTGGGCAGGCGAGCGCCACGAGCGGGCCCCGTAGGCGATGGCCCCCGCGATGCCGCCCAGCGACAGCGCCGCCACCAGCAACCCCGTGGCGGCGGGCACGCCGCGGGCGGCGGCCAGCGCGGGCAGCCCCACCTGGAGCGCCCCGAAGGTGCCGCCGTGCAGCAGCACCACGGCCATCAGCACCAGCATGCGCCGGTCGGCGAAGGCCCGCCCCCGCTCGCGCGCGGGCCCGTCCGCGCCCGCCAGGAGCGCCCGCGCGAAGGCGAGCGTGCCGGCCCCGGCCGCCCCCGCGACCAGGCCCAGCGCGAGCGACGCCGACGCCACCGCGATCAGCAGCCCGAACAGGAGGGGCCCGGCGAGCATGGCCAGCTCCTGCACCAGGTAGACCAGGCTGTAGGCGGCGGTGCGGTCGGGGGCGGCGACCCTGCGGCCCCACTCGACGCGCATGCTGACGGAGACGGGCGGCAGCCCCAAGCCCGCGATCCAGGCCGGCACCACCATGGGCCACCACGGTAAGCCGGGCCTGGCGCATGCGAGCAGCGCCAGCAGGGCCGCCACGTGCAGGAAGGCAGTGCCGGCCAGCACCGTCCTGGCCCCGTGGCGGTCCATGAGCCGCCCCTGCACGGGCCGGCCCATGCCCGCTCCGACGGAGAACGCCGCCGCCGCCACCCCGGCCAGGGCCAGCGAACCGCTCGCGCCCTGCACCACGAGCACGATGCCGACGGGCGCCACCTGTTGCGTGAGCTGGGCCAGGAACCCGAGCACCGCCTGCGCCGGGACCCCGGGCAGGCCGAGCAGCCTCCGGTAGGGGAGGCCGTCCGGCCCGTTCGGTGTCATGGGCCAGCAGGCTACCCCTGGAGATCAGGCGATCGAGCAGCCGTCCACTCTCAGCGTCTTCTGGTCGCGGCGGATGACGTCCTCTTCCGGCATCGGTGTCTCCGAGACGGAGAGAGTGGCCATGCCCGGCTCGGTGAGGTAGCCGTCCATGACGTGCCAGGTACCGGGTACCGAGCTACGCAGGTCGCTGCCGTCGTCGTTGCCGACGACCGCGGCGTCCGAGTACTCGTTGACCCGCACCCCGCGTTCCTTCAGCAGCGGCAGCACCTCGCTGACGGTCTTGTTGAGATAGGGCACGCAGTGCATGGGCTCACCCTTGGCGCTGAACGTGGTGATGCTCTGGTACTTCTCGCCCGGCCGCGCCCTACGGCTCACGGCGATGTCGGCGGTTCCGGCGAAGTTCTTGGGGATCTTCACGCCGGTGGCGCAGCCGTCCACCCTGTCGCAGGGGCCTGGCGGGTAGATGCCCTGGATCTCGGTCAGGTACCTGTCGTCCGGCGAGGTGGGGAAGACCTGACGCTCGAAGGCGGCGGTGGCGGGTATCACCCGGAGCCGGACGTCGAGCCCGGCGTCCCGTAGCTGCCGCTCGTACACCGCGGGGTTGGCGAAGAGGTCATTGATCTCGATGACGTAGTAGCCGCCCTCCTCCTTGATGTCGAGCGCGGCGGCGGGTGAGGCAGGAAGCAGCCAGGTGGTGGCAGCCACGGCTCCGGCCGCCAGCAGGGCGCCCGCGGGGATGGCCACCCGCAGGCTCCGCCGTCCGCGGGGCCTCGCGGGTTCGGGGGCGGGCGAGACCGCCATGATGTGGTGCATCAGATCGCGGGCGCCCTCGCCGACGGAGGTGACGGGGGGTGCGGCGAGCCGGGAGACGACGTCGTCGACGGTCTTGTCGGTCATGATCACTGTCCCTTCGCGAGGGAGACGGCGCGGTTGCCGTAGCCGGCGAGTTCGGGGTCGAGGGCGGCCAGCTCCCTGGCCAGCCGCTTGCGGGCACGATGCAGCCGCAGCCGGGCGGCGCCGCGGGAGCAGCCGAGCACCTTGGCGATCTCGGGCCCGCTGAGCCCTTCCCAGGCGACCAGCGAGAGCAGCTCCCTGTCGTCGTCGGCCAGCCGCCGGAACGCCTGGTAGGCGGGATCGTGGGCCGGCTCGGGCGCGGCCCAGGCCGAGACCTCGTCGCGCAGGCGCGCGGTCAGGGCGGTGCGGCGCTCCTCGGCGCGGAAGTGGTTGGCGAGCACGCGCCTGGCGACGCCGTACAGCCAGAGCCTGGTCTCCTCCGCCTTCGGCGGGATGTCGTCGAGCCGGCGCCAGGCCGTGGTGAACGTCTCCGCGATCACGTCCGCGATGTCGTCGGGCGACGTCGCGCGCCGCCTGACATACGTGGCGATGGCTGGATAATTCGCCATATAGAGCTCCTCGAAGCGTTGCTCGGGCTCAGGTGGCCCCATGGAGTGGTCCTTCCGATCGGCGAACACACCCGAGGAGATGTCCGGATATGGGTGGAGTGTTTCAGCCCGTTCCGAGAGATCCGGCCACCTCGCGGAGGGCCGCGAGAAGCGGGCGCAGGAGGGGATGGGCGTCGGAGCCGCGGCGTACGGCGGCGAAGACGCGGCGCTCGGGGCCCGGCGTCTGCCGCACCGCCACCCCGGGCAGCGCCATGTCGCGCAGCGCCAGCCGTGGCACGAGCGCCACCCCGGCTCCCGCCCCGACCAGCGCGACCACGGCGCGGAAGTCGTCGGAGCAGTGCACCAGGCCCGGCGTGAAGCCCGCCTGCTGGCAGGCGAAGGTGATCACGTCGTGCACCGGGTTGCCCGGGTAGGGGCCGATCCACGTCTCGGAGGCCAGCGACACCAGCGTGGCCGAGCCGGCCAGCGGGTGGTCGCGGGGGAGCACCAGGTCGAACGGCTCGGCGTACAGGGGGCGGCGTGACAGCCGGGGGTCGGCGGCGTCGGGGGCGCCGCGGTACTCCACCGTGATGGCCAGGTCCGCCTGGCCGTCCAGCAGCATGGCCAGGCTGTGGTCGCCCTCGGCGTCCTGCACGCGCACGCGCACGCCGGGCGAGGTCTCGCGCAGGGCGGCGATGGCGGGGGAGAGCACGGCGCTGATCGCGGTGGCGAAGCAGGCCACGGTGACCTCGCCCGCCTCGCCCGTCGTGTACGCGGCCACCTCGGCCTCGGCGCGTTCGAGCTGGGCGAGGACCTGGTTCGCGTGAGCCAGCATGATCTTGCCCACGGCGGTGAGGTGCACGCCGCGCCCGTCACGGGTGAGCAGGCGGTGCCCCACCTCGTGCTCCAGTGCCACGAGCTGCTGGGACACGGCGGAAGGCGTCAGGTGCAGCGCGGCCGCCGCGGCGGTGACCGTGCCGTGGTCGGCCACCGCGCGCAGCGTGCGCAACCGCCGCGTGTCTATCACGCAGCGAGGATACTCAGCTCGGCGCCGCGCGCGGGCTCAGCCCCGTGCCTGGGCGAAGGCCTGGACGGCGCGGTCCACGTCCTGCTCGGAGTGGGCGGCCGAGAGCTGCACGCGGATCCTGGCCTGCCCGTGCGGCACGACGGGGTAGGAGAAGCCGATCACGTAGATGCCCAGGTCGAGCAGGCGTTCGGCCAGGGCGGCGGCCTCGGCGGCGTCGCCGATCATGACGGGCACGATCGGGTGGTCGCCCGGCAGGATGTCGAACCCGTTCCTGGCCATCTCGCTGCGGAAGCGGGCGGTGTTGGCGCGCAGCCGCTCGCGGGCGTCGTTCGAGGTCTCCAGCAGGTCGAGGATGCGCAGCGACGCCGAGGCGATGACGGGGGCCAGGGAGTTGGAGAACAGGTACGGGCGCGAGCGCTGGCGCAGCAGCTCGCAGATCTCCTTGCGGGCCGAGACGTAGCCGCCGCTGGCCCCGCCCAGGGCCTTGCCGAGCGTGCCGGTGATGATGTCGATCCTGTCGGTGACGCCGTGCAGCTCGGGCGTGCCGCGGCCGGTCGGGCCGACGAAGCCGACGGCGTGGGAGTCGTCGACCATGACCATGGCGTCGTACTGCTCGGCCAGGTCGCAGATCTCCCGCAACGGCGCGAGATATCCGTCCATGGAGAACACGCCGTCGGTGACGATCAGCCGCCGCCGCGCCTCGGACGCCTCCTTCAGCCGGGCCTCCAGCTCGGACATGTCGCGGTTGGCGTACCGGAAGCGCTGGGCCTTGGACAGGCGGATGCCGTCGATGATGCTGGCGTGGTTGAGCGCGTCGGAGATCACCGCGTCCTGGGCGTCGAGCAGGGTCTCGAACACGCCGCCGTTCGCGTCGAAGCAGGAGCTGTAGAGGACGGTGTCCTCCATGCCGAGGAAGTCGGACAGGCGGGTCTCGAGCTCCTTGTGCACCTCCTGGGTGCCGCAGATGAAGCGTACGGAGGCCATGCCGAACCCCCACCGGTCCAGCGCCTGCTTGGCGGCCTCGACCACGGTGGGATCGTCGGCCAGGCCCAGGTAGTTGTTGGCGCAGAAGTTGAGCACCTCGCGGCCGGCCACGCTCACCTGGGAGCTCTGCGGGGTGGAGATCACGCGCTCGGGCTTGAGCAGCCCCGCCTCGCTGATCTCGTCGAGCGTCGTACGCAGTTGCTGGCGCACGTTCGTGAACATCACAGGCTCCTGTCTACGGTCGCGACCGCTTCGGCTTCCGTTGGCTCGTCACTCGCGCTCTCCAGCCGGGCTCCTTCGCTCCAGTCCAGGATGACCTTGCCGGTACGGCCACTTGCGGCGGTGTCGAAGGCGGCGTCGAAGTCCCGGTACGAGAACCGGTCGGTGATCACGGGGGAGAGGTCGAGGCCCTTCTCCAGCAGGACGGACATGTTGTACCAGGTCTCGTACATCTCCCGGCCGTACACGCCCTTGATCGTGATCATCGAGGTGACGATGGTGGACCAGTCGACGGCGAACTCCTCGGCAGGCAGCCCCAGCATGGCGATCTTCCCGCCGTGGGTCATGCTCGCGATCATGTCGCGCACGGCCACCGGGTTACCGGACATCTCCAGCCCGACGTCGAAGCCCTCGCGCAGGTGGAGCTGGCGCATGCCCTCGGCGATCGAGGAGCGGGAGACGTTCACGGTGAGGGAGACGCCGAGCTTGCCGGCCAGGTCGAGGCGCTCGTCGCTGACGTCGGTGATCATCACGTTGCGCGCGCCGACGTGCGTGGCGACGGCCGCCGCCATCAGGCCGATGGGGCCGGCGCCGGTGATCAGCACGTCCTCGCCGACCAGCGGGAAGGACAGCGCGGTGTGCACGGCGTTGCCGAAGGGGTCGAAGATGGCCGCCACGTCGGGGTGGACGGGCACGCGGTGCACCCAGACGTTGGAGGCGGGCAGCGTGACGTACTCGGCGAAGGCGCCGTCCCGGTTGACGCCGAGCCCGATCGTGTTGGCGCACAGGTGCCTGCGGCCGGCCATGCAGTTGCGGCACTTGCCGCAGACGATGTGCCCCTCGCCGCTGACGAGGTCGCCGACGGCGATGTCCTCGACGCCCGGCGCCACCTCGACCACGTGACCGGAGAACTCGTGTCCGACGATGAGCGGGAGCTCCAGCGTGTGCCGCGCCCAATCGTCAAATTTCCGTATATGTAGGTCCGTGCCGCAGATGCCGGTCCGCAGCACCCGGATCTTCACCTCGCCGGGACCGACCTCGGGCTCGGGCACGTCCACCAGCCATAGGCCGGCCTCGGGCCGCTCTTTGACCAGCGCTTTCATGGCCCCCCACTTTCGCCGTTACGAACCTAGTGCACTGTGCCCGCCAGGCACGGGACGTGTCCATCGAGGAGTTCTTAAGTGCCCCCACAGCTCTGCTTCACGCGACCGTCCGACCTGGCAGAATTAGACAAATTCCTTGAAATAACCGGTGGGAGGTTCGGTGCGACAGCAGGGCGGTGACGCCTCTCTCCTGCGCAGGCTCAACTCGGCGGCCATCCTGCGCGTCCTGCGCGAGAGCGAGGTGGCCACGCTGTCGGAGCTGGCGCGGGCGGCCCGGGTGTCCAGGCCGACCGCCGAGGTCGCCGTGGAGGGCCTGCTCGCCGAGGGGTGGGCGGAGGAGTGCGGCGAGGAGCAGGGCGACCGCCAGCGCGGGCGGCCGGCCAGGCGGTTCCGGTTCCGCGCGGCGGCCGGGCACGTGGTGGGGGTCGGCGTGGGCGCGTCCAGGCTGCGGGCCATGGTCACCGACCTCAACGGAGCCGTCGTGGCCGCGCGCCACGTGCCCGGCCACCCCTCGGCGCCCGCCGGCGACCGGCTGGACGCCATCGCGGAGCTGGTCGGCGCGGTGGTGGCCGAGGCGGGGCTGACGGTGCCGGACGTGGCCGCCGTGGGCGTCGGCACCACCGGGACGGTGGACGGCTCCGGCCGGGTCGTCAAGAGCGTCGCGCTGGCCGGGTGGACGGGGCTCGACCTGCGGGGCGAGCTGTCCCGCAGGCTCCCGGCGCCGGTGCTGGTGGAGAACGACATGCGGCTGGCGGTGCTGGCCGAGCACTGGCGCGGGCAGGCGCGCGGCCGCCAGGACGTGGTCTACCTCTTCACCGGCAGCAGGCTGGGCCTGGGGCTGCTCATCGGCGGCAGGCCGCATCGCGGCGCGCACGCGGCCTCGGGCGAGATCGGGCGGCAGCCCGGCGACCACTGGCGGGCCTACCGGCACATGACCGACTACGCGATCTCGGTCGAGCCCGGGGAGATGCGCTCGCAGCGCGAGGCCGCCGAGTTCGCCGTCGAACGGGCCCGCGCGGGCGACGAGCTGGCCGCGCGGGCCGTCAGGGACTTCGCCCGCCATCTCGGCGAGGGCCTGATCACGGTGGTCAACCCGCTGGACCCGGAGATGGTGGTGATCGGCGGCAGCCTGGCCAAGGCCGGTGACCTGCTCATCGAGCCCATCAGGGAGCGGTTCGCGGAGGTCTGCCTCTACCCGCCGGTCGTCGTGGCCTCGGGCCTGGGCAGCGAGTGCATCGCGCTGGGCGCGGTCAGGCTGGCGCTCGAACATGCCGACCGGCAGCTCTTTACGCAAGCACCTTGAGCCAGATCTGTCGGAAAAGTGCGCATATCGATCATGTTTGAGTAGAAGCACATGATTTAAGCTGACTTCTTGGATAAATCGGTGCTGTCGGAAGGAACGCCCGTGGAAGACCTGCGCATCGGAGTCATCGGCCTCGGCCTGCGGACCAGCCTCGCCCTGGCGGCGCACCGGCCCGGCAGGGGCGCGGTGGTGGCCGCGCTGTGCGACTCCGACCCGGCGGTGCTCAAGAGGCGGGCGGGCACGTTCGAGGCGGAGCTCCTCACCGAGGACTACCGCGAGCTGCTCGACCGGCCCGACCTCGACGCCGTCGTGGTGAACACGCCCGACGACACGCACGAGCGGCTGGCCATCGACTGCCTGCGCGCCGGCAAGGCGGTCTACCTGGAGAAGCCGATGGCCATCACGGTCGAGGGCTGCGACGCGATCCTGCGCGCCGCCCGCGAGAGCGGCACCAGGCTGTACGTCGGCCACAACATGCGGCACATGGGCGTGGTCAGGCTGATGCGCGACATCATCGCCAAGGGCGTCATCGGCGAGCCGAAGACGGTCTGGGTGCGCCACTTCGTCTCCTACGGCGGCGACTACTACTTCAAGGACTGGCACGCCGACCGCACCCGCACCACCGGCCTGCTCCTGCAGAAGGCCGCGCACGACCTCGACGTGATCCACTGGCTCGCCGGCGGCTACACGACCAGGGTGAACGCCCTGGGCGACCTCATGCTCTACGGCGACCTGCCGCGCCGCGAGCCCGGCACCCCGCGGCCCGACGGCTGGCTCCAGGAGTACGAGTGGCCGCCCACCACGCGCAGGAACCTGCACCACGTCGTGGACGTCGAGGACGTGTCGGTGATGAACATGCGCCTGGACAACGGCGTCATCGCGGCCTACCAGCAGTGCCACTTCTCGCCCGACTACGTGCGCAACTACACGGTGATCGGCACCGAGGGCCGCCTGGAGAACTTCGGCGACGGGCCGGGGGACACGGTGAAGGTGTGGAACACCGGGCCCACCGGCTACCGGGACGACTGCGACATCGCGTACAAGGTGCCGGAGGCGTCGGGCTCGCACGGGGGCGCGGACATGGAGATCGTGACCGAGTTCCTGAGGTTCGTCAGGGAGGGCGGGGTGACGGACACCTCGCCGGTGGCGGCCAGGATGAGCGTGGCGGCCGGGTACATGGCGACGATGTCGCTGCGCGACGGCGGCATGCCGTACGACGTGCCGGCCCTGGACGCGGACCTGGCGGCGTACTTCGACCGCGGCCAGACCGAACACCGCGGCTGAGCGGAACACTGCGGCTGAGCGGAACACTGCGGCTGAGCGGAACACTGCGGCCGGACGGAACCGGGGCGCGTGCCCGGACAGTAGACATATGTGGATATGTCGACACGCGCCCGCATCCGCGCCGGTGACCAGGAGGCGTTCGCACGGCTCTTCGACGATGACGCGAAGGCCGTCTACAACCATGCCTTCCGCCTGACCGGCAACTGGTCCACCGCCGAGGACGTGATGGCGCTGACCTTCCTGGAGGCCTGGCGCTTACGGGCGCGGATCGACCCGGAGGGCGGCTCCCTGCGGCCCTGGCTGCTGGGCATCGCCACCAACGTGCACCGCAACGTGCGCCGGGCCGCCCGCAGGCACGACGACGCGCTGGCCAGGATGCCCAGGGGTGAGACGGTGCCGGACTTCGCCGACGAGGTCGTGGGCCGCATCGACGACACCGAGCGCCTGGCCGCCGTGCGCGCGGCGTACGGGCGGCTGCGCCGCCAGGAGCAGGACGTCTTCGCGCTGTGCGTGTGGTCGGGCCTCGACTACGCCCAGGCGGCCGAGGCGCTCGGCATCCCGGTGGGCACGGTGCGCTCGCGGCTCTCGCGGGCGCGCAGAAAACTCGCGGACGCCGGGGAACCGCCTCCGGAAAGCCGACAGGTAGTAGGTGACCGTGGCCCCGCGAAGGAGGAGATCCGATGAACATACCGGCTGAACGCGATCTTCCCGAGGGCCGTCACCGACTGCTCAAGGAGTTCGTGATGACCGAGATCGACGCGAGCCCGCGCAGGCGCCGCCTGCCCCGCCTCACCGTCCTGGCCCCCGCCCTGGGGCTGGCGGCAGCCGCCGCGGTGGCCGTCCCGCTGCTGCTGGGCGGCTCGCCCGCGTACGCGGTGTCCAGGCTGCCCGACGGGCTGATCCACATCAGCATCAACGAGGCCAAGGATCCGGACAGGCTGGAGCAGGACCTGCGCGACCTGGGGGCGAACGTGGTCGTGGACTACATCCCCATGGGCAAGAAGTGCAGCCCCCAGCCTCGCAGCAGCCACTTCCTCACCGCCGAGGAGGCCTCGCTGCACGTGTTCCCCACGCCTGAGGACGGCCTGCCGGGCTTCGTCATCGATCCCCGCGTGATCGGCCCGGGCCAGACCGGGGTCCTGGAGTTCAGCGTGTCGGAGAACAACGGCGGGATCGTCGCGGGGATCTGGGCGAAGGTGGGCGAGGGGCCGATCGCCGAGTGCACCCTGGTGGACACCACCGAGGCGCCGCTGTCGCACTGACCCACGGCCCGGCCGGCGCCGGTCGCACGATCGGCGCCGGCCGAGGGGTCAGCGCTCGGCCTCCGACGGCTTCTTGTCCAGGTCGGGGAACGGTGACGGCTCCTCGACCTTCTGCGTGATCTGACGCGGCCCGTTCGGGCTCTCCGCGTCCTGGGCGTCGGCCACCGCCTCGGCCGCGGCCTCCGAGGCCCTGGCCGCCTCCTCGTCGGCCGCCGAGGTGTCGGGCACCTCGTCCCGCGTGGCCGCCGAGCGCGGCAGGGCCTCCGTGAACGCCTTCGAGACGCCCTGCAGGGCCGAGGTGACCTCGCTGGGGATCACCCAGAACGTGTTGCCGTCGCCCTGCGCGAGCTGCGGGAGCACCTGGAGGTACTGGTAGGCCAGCAGCTTCGGGTCGGGGTCGTTGCGGTGGACTGCCTGGAAGACCTGGTCGATGGCGCGCGACTGGCCCTCGGCCTCCAGGATGGCGGCCGTGCGCTGGCCCTCGGCCCGCAGGATGCGGCTCTGCTTGTCGCCCTCCGCCGTGAGGATCTGCGACTGCCGCTGCCCCTCGGCGTTCAGGATCGCCGCGCGCTTGTCGCGCTCGGCCCGCATCTGCTTCTCCATCGCGTCCTTGATGGTCTTCGGCGGGTCGATGGCCTTGATCTCGACGCGGTTGACCCGCAGCCCCCACTTGCCGGTGGCCTCGTCGAGCACGCCGCGCAGCTGGCTGTTGATGGTGTCGCGGGAGGTGAGGGTCTTCTCCAGGTCCATGGAGCCGACGACGTTGCGCAGGGTGGTGACGGTGAGCTGCTCGACGCCGGTGATGTAGTTGGCGATCTCGTACGCCGCCGCCCGCGGGTCGGTCACCTGGAAGTACAGGACGGTGTCGATCTCGACCACCAGGTTGTCCTCGGTGATGACCGGCTGGGGACGGAAGGAGACGACCTGCTCCCGCAGGTCGATCATGGGGTAGACGCGGTCGATGTACGGGATGACGAAGTTGAGCCCGGGTTTGAGCGTCCGGTGGTAACGGCCGAGGCGCTCGACGTTGCGAGCCCGGGCCTGAGGGACGATCCGCACCGCCTTCAGCAGGGTCATCGCGGCGAAGAGTATGACGAACAGTCCGACCAGCAACAGCGGATCCATGGGTTACTCCCGGGGATATACGAGGGCTGTCGCCCCTTCGATCTCGATGATGTCGACCGTCGCTCCTGTGGGGATCACCAGCGTCTCGTCGTAGGCGCGCGCCGACCATTCCTCGCCCCCGATGCGCACGCGCCCGTCACGGCCCGTCACTTCGGCCACGACGTACGCGGGTTTACCGACGAGCGCTTCCACACCGAACCGCTGCAGCGGCGGCTGGTTGATATGACGCATCGCGATCGGCCTGAGCACCAGCAGGCCGGCCGCGGAGGACACCGCGAAGAAGATCAACTGCAGGGGCACGGGCAGGCCGAGGGCGGCGGTGGCGGCGGTCAGCAGCGCCGCGGCGCCCAGCAGGCCGAGTGAAGCCGTGAGCGTGAATATTTCGGCCACGCCGAGGACGACTGCGAGGATTACCCAGATGATCCATTCATCCATGTCCTGGCCCTCCTGATGAGACAACGGGCCTGTGTCCGCGTGTGGTTCCTCCTTCCTCTACCGTAATCCTGATATCAGCGCTGCGGCACCCTCTCACCTGGGCCGTCGATTTCCCGCAGCGCGCTTCCCTGCCGCCATTTCTCCCACGGGAGTTGCCAGAAACCCCATCCGTTGTCCCATTCCAGGGGGCGGTCGGTGCCCGTGATCGTGACCGGGTCGCCGCGCAGCGACGTGGCGTAGAACCAGGCCGCCTGATCCGGCCGGGCGTTGACGCAGCCGTGACTGACGTTGGACCGGCCCTGGGCCCACAGGTTGTCCTTGGCGTGCACGTATTCGCCGCTGTTGGAGATGCGCACGGCGTGGTCGATCATCAGGTCGTAGAAGCCGGGATCGCCCTTCTGGCGGCCGGGGGAGATCATGCGCACCGGATTTCCCTTGTCCATGGTCAGATGAATGCCGCTGGTCGTGGTGTATTCGGTGGTGGTGGCCATGCCGGCGCTGATGGCCATGCGCTGGGCGACCCTGCCGTCGCGCAGGACGACCATCTGGTGCGTCCGGGTGTCGATGGTGCTGGTCTGCCTGCGGCCGACGGTGAAGGCGAAGGTGGAGTCGGTGCCGCCGTAGAGGCCGTCGCCCGCGCGCACGCCCGCCAGGTGCGCCGTGACCGTGACCTGCTGCCTGGCCGACCACGGCCGCCGGGTGCGGTAGATCACCTGCGTGTCGCTGGTCCACCGCCAGGCGCCTTCCACCGGCGCCTGCGCCCGCACCTCCAGCGCCCGCTCCACGGCCGCCTTCTCCTCGACGGGCGCGTCGAAGTCGATGATGATCGGCATGCCCACGCCGACCGTCTCGCCGGGCAACGGCGCGGTGGCGGCCACCTGGAACGTCCTGGCGGCGGTGCGGGTGCGGACGCGGCCCATCGCGACCGTGGCGGGCGCGCCCTCGCGGGTGGCGGTGGCGGTCACGGTGTACTCGGCCCCGGGGCGGAGCGTCCAGTCGGTGCGCCACGTCGTGCGCGCGTCGTCGAGCCGGCCGGGCACCGGCTCGCCGCCCTCGTAGACCAGCACCTGGGTGAGCGTGCCGCCCTGTGCCCTGATCACCAGGCCGCGATCGGTCCGGGCGCGCTTGGAGTCGAACGGCGGCCAGACCTGCACGACGGGCGGCGCCGCGGGCGGCCCGGCCGCGCCGGAACCGCAACCGCCGACCAGGAGCAGACACCCACAGACCAGGAGAAAGGCGACACAAAGCGTCGCGGCATGCCGCATGTGACTCCTGCTTTCCGAGGGAAGGGGTGATCCCAGGGTAGCGGTGAGTCACCGTGCAAGCACACCGAGTCAGCTATCCGACGGTTCCGGAAACTTCGCCCAATGTCAGCCCGGCGGCGGTGGCCCGGATCGTCACCGTGTCGCCGTCCTGGAGGAACGTGCGCGTCTCGCCGCCCGGCAGCTTGATCGGCTCGGTGCCGTTCCAGGTCAGCTCGATGAGCGAGCCGCGCTGGCCCGGCTCGGGGCCCGAGATCGTGCCGCTGGCGAACAGGTCACCGGTCCGCAGCGAGGCCCCGTTCACCGTCATGTGCGCGAGCATCTGGTCGGGCGTCCAGTACATGGCCGAGTACGGCGGTCGCGCCACGACCTCGCCGTTGAGCAGGATCTCCAGCTCGATGTCCAGGCCCCAGTCGCCCTGCCTGCGCAGGTACGCGGCCGGCTTGGGGTCCTGGGCCCTGCCGGGGATCCTGGGCAGCGCCTCCAGCGGCGTGACCCAGGGCGAGACCGACGTGGCGAACGACTTGGCCAGGAACGGTCCCAGCGGCACGTACTCCCACGCCTGGATGTCCCGCGCGCTCCAGTCGTTGACCAGCGTCACCCCGAACACGTGGTCCTCGAACGCCCCCGCGGGCGAGCCCATCGAGGTCGGCACGCCCACCACGAAGCCCAGCTCCGCCTCGACGTCGAGCTTCCGGCACGGCCCGAACGTCCCGGCCCCGAGCTGGCCCTCGGGGCGCTTGACCGGCGTGCCCGACACCACGACCGTGCCCGACCTGCCGTGGTAGCCGACGGGCAGGTGCCGCCAGTTGGGCTGCAGCGGCTCGGAGCCCGGGCGGAAGATCTTGCCGATGTTGCTCGCGTGGTCGATCGAGCAGTAGAAGTCGACGTAGTCGGCCACCTCGAACGGCAGGTGCAGCCGCACCTGGTCCAGCGGGATCAGGTGCCGCTCGGTGACGGACCGGTCGGTGGTGAGCTTGTTCCTGATCAACGCCCTCGTGTCGTGCCACGCGGCGCGGCCCCTGGCCATGAACGGGTTGAGCGAGGGGGCGGCGAAGACCTCGTCGTGCAGGGCGGAGGCCAGGTCGAGGACCTTGTCGCCGTACCGGACGCCGACCCTGGGCTCCCGCCCTGGGCAGGAGAAGACCCCGTACGGCAGGTTGTCCACACCCCAGCTCATGAGATCAGCCCCAGCGTGCGCAGGTCCTCGATGGGCGTGCTGGTGCTGCACGACCCGTAGCTCACCATCAGCTCGCGTGCCCGCCGGGCGGTGTCCTCCTGGACGGAGGTCGCCATCCGGACGAGCTGGCCGACGTCGGTCGTGCGCAGCACGGGCGACGGGTCGCGGCCCTCCACGGCCTCGCAGACGCCCAGCAGCAGGTTCAGGAAGCCGTGCCGGTCGACGCCGAGCGAGGGGTCGAAGTGGCGGACGGCGTGGTGCAGCCCGGCCGAGGCCTTGAACGGGATGCCGTTCTCCACGCAGGACCTGATGAACTGCCCCAGGTGCTCCACGGGCGGGAACGCGTCGGCCGTCGTGCCGCCGCAGCGCACCTTCAGCCCGACGCCGTCGGGCACGTCCACGGCCATCTTGCGCGGGGCCACCTCGGCGAACAGCCGCACGCCGTCGCGCAGCCCGAGCTGCCCGGCCAGCTCCTCGACGGAGGTGTCGGGCGGCAGCCGCGTCTCGACGTAGTCGACCGGCAGGTCGCCCCAGTCGGGCAGCGTGCTGGTGTCGGCGATGAGCCCGATCCTGCGCGGCCGGTAGTCCATGCCGCGCAGCCGCTCCAGGCGGCTGGCCGGGCAGAGGAAGCGGTGGGTGAGGACGTCGTTGCCCTGCTCCAGGTCGCGCCGGTTGCGGGCCAGGGCCTCGTCCATGTGCAGGGACGTCGGCGGGAACAGGCCCGCGTCGTCCACGAGTGCGGTGTAAAGGTTCATCGTGCCCAGGTCCAGGCGTATCCGGGGTCCTCGCAGGACAGCGCGCCCTGGCCGAGGTCGAGCGGGCGGAACGTGTCCACCATGACGGCCACCTCGCTGGTCGTCGTGACGCCGCGCGAGACGGCGTCGATCACCGCCTCCACCGCTCCCGGCTGCGGCCCGTGCGTGAAGCCGGCCGGGTGCAGCGAGATCGAGCCGACGTCGATGCCGGAGCCCGCGCGGGCCGAGTAGTCGCCGCCGACGTAGAACATGAACTCGTCGGAGTCCACGTTGTGATGGTTGTACGGGATCGGCACGGCCTCCGGGTGGTAGTCGAGCGGCCGCGGGCAGAACGAGCACACCACGAACCCCGGCCCCTCGAACGTCTGGTGCACCGGCGGCGGCGCGTGCGTCTTCTTCACGATCGGCTCGAAGTCCTCGATGTTGAACGCGAAGGGATAGAGGTAGCCGTCCCAGCCCACCACGTCGAACGGGTGGTTGCGGTAGACGAGCCTGGTCAGCCCGCCGCGCGTGCGCACCAGGACCGGCACCTCCTCGCCCTCGACGACGAACGGCTCGGATGGGGCGCGCAGGTCGCGCTCGCAGTAGGGCGCGTGCTCCAGGAACTGGCCGTACTGCGACAGGTAGCGCCTGGGCGGCCTGATGTGCCCGGCCGCCTCGATGGCCAGCACGTTCGCCGGGCCGCCCTGCGGCACCCAGCGATGGATGGTGCCGGTCGGGATCACCACGTAGTCGCCCTCGGCGGCCTCGATCACGCCGTACGTGGACTCGAAGCGCGCCCGCCCGCGCTGGACGTAGACGCACTCGTCGCCCATGGAGTTGCGGTAGAGCTCGCTGGGCTGGTCGCTGGTCGCGTACGACAACCGGACGTCACTGTTGCCCGCCAGCGTGATCCGGCCGGCGACCAGGTCGCCGGCGCCGGCCAGGTCCTGCGTGCGGAAGTGGCGCGGCGAGAGCGGCAGGTTGGGCTCGAGCCGTGTCTCCACGGCCGGTGTGACCGCCTCGGCCTTGATGATCGCGGTCGGCAGGTGGCGGTGGTAGAGCAGCGACGAGTCGGACGAGAAGCCCTCCTCGCCCATCAGCTCCTCCGCGTATAGACCGCCGTCAGGCCGCCTGAACTGGGTGTGCCGCTTGCGCGGCACCTCTCCCACGACCCGGTAGTACGGCATCGGCCCCTCCATGCTGCCTGTCCGACTATCGGACGAACGTGTCCTCTATATGTAACTACCGTCCGCTATCGGAGAGGAGATGTCAACCCAGGGCGGCGGCCAGCTCCGCGGCGGCGGCCACCACGCGCGACCCCGTGCTCTCCTCCAGCGGCCCGAACGTCACCACCCCCACCGACGCCTCCAGCCACGGGAGCCCGGTCACGGGCGCGGCGACGCCTCGCGCGCCCTCCTGCAACTGCCCCTCCGTCACGAAGTAGTCGTGCCGCCCCTCCCGTAGGGCGAGAATCGCCTGCCCCGCCGCGCCCTTGGCCAGCGGATGGCGCGAGCCCTCGCGGTAGGCCACGTGCATCTTCGTCCAGGACGGCTCCACCACCGCGACGGCCAGCCCGTCGTCGCCCTCGGCCACGGTCAGGTGCGCGGTCGCGCCCACCTGCTCGGCCAGCCGCCGCAACGTCGGCACCGCCGCCGCACGCAGCAGCGGCTGCACGGCCTGGGCCAGCGCCAGCACCCCGAACCCGAGATGCACCCGCCCCTCGGCGTCCCTGCGCACGAAACCCTCGCCCAGCAGCGTGGTGAGCAGCCGGTACACCACCGGGCGGCTCAGCGACAGCTCCGCGCTCAGCTCGGTCGGCGTGCGCCCGCCCTTGCCGTCGGCGAGCAGTCTGAGCAGGCGGAGCCCGCGCTCCAGGGTCTGAGCTGATTCAGCGGCCATGCGACCGATTATGTAGCGACGTTCCGCTGTGAAGGGGCCGGTGAAGGGGGTACGTAACCGCGTAGAAGAGCCGGGGGGTAATGATGCGGCAAAGGTGGGTTCTCCTGCTTGCCGGGCTGGCGATGTGCGCCCTTTCGCCTGCCATGCCTTCGCTCACCACCCCCATGGTCCAGGTGTCGCGCGAGTCGCCGGCCGACGAGAGCCTGGTGGAGAGCACGTTCTACGTCACCGTGGGCATAGAGGTCAGCCAGTGGCTGCTGCCCGTGGCCAAGGGCGTCACCTTCCGCCCCGCCTACCTCGCGGTCGGCGTCAAGGTCGACCAGGGCGGCCGCCTGTACGGCAAGCCGCAGCGCTCCGGCACGTTCGTCGCCACCGTGCAGATCTGCACCGGGCCGGCGTGCCGCGCGCAGGACGTCACGCTCGTGGTGCTGGCCAACGTGCCGTGGGAGCCGCGCGAGCTGACCTTCCCCGGCAAGGCGGGCACGGCGCTGAACGGCGAGATCGGCATCAATGGAGGCCCCGCCGGGGTGGTGCCCACCTTCACCGTGACCGACCACGACAAGGTGCCCGAGGGCGTGAGCATCGGCCCCGACGGCCACGTGGGCGGCGTCCCCGCCGCGCCCGGAATCTCCGAGGTGCCGGTGCGCGTCTGCGTGGCGGGCAACTGCGCGGGCGTGGTCGTCAGGCTCATCATCGTCTGAAGTCTTGTGGCGGAGCCGGGTTTGCGGTCACGGTGGTCTCATGAAATCGGTCATTGTGGTCGGAGCAGGCATTTGGGGGTCGTCGCTGGCCTTGCGGCTGGCCGAAACCGGCTGGCGGGTGACGCTGGTCGAGCAGCACCGGCCGGGGCACGTACGGCAGGCCAGCGCGGGCGAGACGCGGCTGCTGCGCTGCGCGCACGGGACCGACGACTGGTACGCCCGCCGTGCGTGGGAGGCCAGGGACGGCTGGCGGCGGCTCGGCGAGCGGGCGGGGGAGGAGCTCTACCTGGAGGCCGGGATGTTGTGGTTCGCCAGGACCCCTGACGGGTGGGAGCACGCCAGCGCCCAGGTGCTGAAAGGCCTGGACATCGAGTGTCGGCAGCTCGACCCGGACGACGGCGCCAGGTTCTTCCCCGACTTCAGCGGCGACGGCCTCAGTTTCCTGCTCTGGGAGCCGAACGCGGGCGTGATCAGGGCCAGGCGGGCCACCCAGGTGACCGCCGGCCTGGCGGCGTACGCCGGGGTCCGGCTGGTCAGGGCGCGGGCGCTGCCCGTTCCGGGGGAGAGCGCGGTCCTGGTCGACGGCGAGGTGCACCGCGCCGACCGGGTGGTGTGGGCGTGCGGCGCCTGGCTGCCCCAGCTCTTCGACGGGCTGCCGATCACCGTGTCCAAGCAGGACACGCTGCACTTCGCGGTGCCGCTCGCCTGGTCGGTGCCCGAGACGCCGGCCTGGGTCGACTACGACGCCTCCGCCTACGGGCACGGCGACGTGGACGGGGTGGGCATGAAGGCCACCTCCGACGCGGAGGGGCGGCCGTACGAGCCCGAGCACGGCAGCCGCGCGGTCGACGCGGACAGCGTCGAGCGGGCCGCGAGCTACCTGGGCCGCAGGTTCCCCGCGCTGGCGCAGGCGCCGGTGCTGTTCAGCCAGGTCTGCCAGTACGCGCTCACGCCGGACGCCGAGTGGCTGCTCGCCGAGACCGCGCCCGGCGTGTGGCTGCTGGGCGGGGACTCGGGGCACGGGTTCAAGCACGCGCCGGCGCTGGCCGGATACGTGGCGGGCGTGCTGGACGGTGAACACGCGCCGGACGAGCGCTTCGGGCTGCGCGAGCGGGTCCCTACCCGCGGCCTGCGGACAAGCGGCCAGGTGGGGTAGGGCGCGCCCCACCGGAACTCGGGGGACGGCGGGCATGATTCGGACAGGGTGCTCGACGGAGACTGCGGTATCACCACATATCCGGAGGTTCCGTCATGAGCACCACCACCACCGCCGTCAGGACCGAGACGACCCCGCCCGTCGTGCACACCGCCGCCATGTTGTGGTTGTCGGCCGTCGCGTTCGGCGCGTTCGAGGCCGTGCTGATGATCGGCAGGCTGCTGTACGAGGGCACGCCGGTGCTCGGCCTGCTTCCGCAGGCCGGGTTCCGGCTGGCCGTGTTCGCCGGGGCGGTGTTCCTGGCGCTGAAGCTGAAGGGCGGCGCGAACTGGGCCCGCTGGACGCTGGCCGGCACGCTCGGCGTGTTCGGCACGGTCTCGCTGGTGAAGGAGCCGGTGGAGTGGCTGCTCGCGGGCGGCTCGATCGCCGGGGCCGTGGCCGGGGCCGACGCGATGACGTGGGCCTTCGCGGCCAGCCGGATCCTGCACGTGCTGGCCGTGCTGGGGGCCCTGGTGCTGATGTTCCAGCCCAGGGCCAACGCCTACTTCAGGTCGGCGTGAGCGGCGGCCCGCGGCTCCGGCGCGCGCAGGTTGCGCACCCCGGGTGACAGCAGCGCGGCCAGCGTGGAGATCACCACGATGACCGCGCAGCCGAGCAGCGACTCCTCGGTGCCGAACCAGCCCGCCGCGGGCCCGGCCAGCAGCAGCCCGATCGGGCCGAACATCATCGAGCCGAGGATGTCGTACGAGCTGACCCGCGACAGCGACTCCGCCGGGATCTCGCGCTGCATCGTGGTCTGCCACAACACGCCGAACACGTCGAAGCACACGCCGAACACGAACGCCCCCGCGACGATCACCCAGAGCGGCGCGTCCAGGCCGAGCAGCAGGTACGGCAGCGCGGTCGGCAGGCAGAGCAGCACCCCCACCAGGATCGGGCGGCTCGGGCGCAGCCGCAACGAGATCAGCACCCCGGCGATCGTCCCGACCGCCTCCCCGGCCAGGAAACCCGACCAGGCCAGCGGGCCGCCCAGGCTCTCCTTGGCCAGCAGCGGGCCGAGCACACCGTGGGCGGCCTGGATGGCCATCACCATCAGCGAGAACTGCGCGACCACCACCCAGATCCACTGCCGCGAGCTGAACTCCCGCCAGCCGTCGCGCAGGTCGGCCAGCACCGAGTGGGTCTCGCCCCGCTGCCGGTCGCCCGGCTCCAGCCGCAGCAGCGCGATCAGCAGGCCTGCCACGGCGAACATGGCGCCGCTCATCACCAGCGCCCAGCCACCGCCGACCAGCACCACCATGCCGCCGCCGAGCACCGCGCCCGCGACCCGCGAGGCGTTGGCGCCCAGCCCGAGCAGCGCGTTGCCGGTCTGCAGCTTCTCCAGCGGGACGACCTCGGGGATGATCCCGGTCAGTGCCGGGAACGTGACCGCCGTCGCCACCCCGGCCAGCGCCGACGCCGCGATCAGCGCGGCCGGCGGGGTCCAGCCGGTGAGCAGCATCGCCCCCAGGCAGAAGAACCCGGTCGCCATGAGGAACTCGCCCGCCATCATCACCCGGTGGCGCGGCAGCCGGTCCGCGATCACGCCGCCGACCAGCATGAACAGGATCATGGGCAGCGCCTCGGCGGTGAGCACCGCCGACAGTGTGGAGGCGTCGGCGCCGGGCAGGCCGAGGATGCCGAACGCCAGGGCGACGGGGGCGAACGCGCTGCCCAGCACGGAGATCGTGCGTGCTGACAGCAGGAGCGCGAAGCGACGGTCCCTGAGCAGGCCGAGATCGCCTAGATTGCCGTGCATTTGCGCAAACCCCCTGAAAGCAGCCAAACTCCGTCATTCTGCCGCAACGAATGCGCTGTGTCGTCTGCTTATTCATTGTCACTTCGGCAACAAGACCGGGCGCGGATTGTGCCGGTGCCGGGCAAGAATCGCGCCTGCTTCTCCCGTAATTTGCTAGGTCCTGCTCACGGTGAGGGGACCAGGCATGCGCGAGACGCTGATCGCACAGGTGGCCCGGTGGGCCCGGGAGATCCCGCAGGCGCCCGCGTACACGTTCCTCGACCACCTCGGGGGCGGCACGCGGCACTCGCTCACCTGGGCGCGCGCCGACCTCAAAGCCAGGGCGCTGGCCGTGCGGCTGCGCGAGCTGGCGGGGCCCGGCGACCGCGTGGCGGTGCTCGTGCCGCAGGGGCTGGACTACGTGGTGGCGATGCTGGGTGCGATGTACGCCCGGCTCGTCGCGGTGCCGCTGTTCGCGCCCGGGCTGCCGGGGCACGGCGAGCGGCTGGCCGGGGCGTACGCCGACGCCGATCCCATGATCGTGCTGACCACGACCCCCGCGCTGCCCGGCGTCACCGGCTTCCTGGCCACCGCCCACGCCCCCAAGCACGTGCTCGCCGTGGACACCGTCTCCGACCTGCTCGCCGACGAGTGGGAGCCCGAGCCCGCCGGGCCCGGCGACCTGGCCTACCTGCAGTACACCTCCGGCTCCACCCGCACGCCCGCCGGGGTGGAGATCACCCACGGGAACCTCGCCGCCAACGCCACCCAGCTCTGGGAGCTGTTCCGGGCCAGGCCAAGGACCTCGGTCGCGGCGCTGTGGCTGCCGCTCTTCCACGACATGGGCCTGGTCGCCACCGTCGCGATGCCGATGATGGGCGGCAACCAGGCGGCGTTCATGGACCCGGTGGCGTTCGTCATGCGGCCGGTGCGGTGGTTGCGGCTGCTGTCGGAGTTCGAGGACGTCTTCACCGCCGGGCCCAACTTCGCCTACGAGTACACCGCCGCCCGCGTCACCCCCGAGGAGAAGGCCGGCCTGGACCTGTCCGGGGTGCGGGTCATGCTGAACGGCGCGGAGCCGGTGCGGCCGGGGGCGATCGAGGCGTTCGACGCGGCGTTCGCCGGGTGCGGGCTGCGGCCCGAGGCGCACACGCCCGCGTACGGGCTGGCCGAGGCCACCGTCTTCGTCACCGCCACCGGGCGGGACGAGCGGCCGGTGGCGACCGTCTTCGACCGCGACGCGCTGCGGGACGGGCGCGCGGTGCCCGCCGTCGAGGGGTCCCGCCTGGTGTCGTGCGGCCGTCCCCACGGGCAGCGGGTGCGCATCGTCGGGCCGTCCGGGCGGGCCCTTCCCGACGGCGAGGTGGGGGAGATCTGGGTGCAGGGGCCGAACGTGGCGCGCGCCTACTGGCGGGATCCGGCCCGCAGCGCGGAGGTGTTCGGGGCGGTGCTGGAGGGGGCGGACGGGACCTGGCTGCGCACCGGGGACCTGGGGGTGTCGCACGACGGGCGGCTGTACGTCACCGGGAGGATCAAGGACCTGGTCATCGTGGACGGGCGCAACCACTACCCGCAGGACATCGAGGCCACCGTGCAGGAGGCGCATCCGGCGGTGCGACGG
Organism: Nonomuraea thailandensis; assembly: GCF_024172165.1. GTDB lineage: Bacteria > Actinomycetota > Actinomycetes > Streptosporangiales > Streptosporangiaceae > Nonomuraea > Nonomuraea thailandensis. The sequence goes on from NZ_JAMZEB010000002.1 coordinate 10,904,885, forward strand.
GACCGCGTGGCGGCCTTCTCCCTGACCCGGGACGAGGGAGAGCGGCTGGTCGTGGTGGCCGAGCGCTCGCGGGCCGGGGAGTCCGCCGACGCGGAGGAGGTCGTGCGGGCGGTACGGGCCGCCGTCCGGAAATTTCACGATCTAGCGGTGCACGATTTCGTGCTGACCGGAGCCGGGACCGTGCCGAGGACGTCGAGCGGCAAGATCGCCCGCCGTGCCACCCTCCAGGCGTACGTGGAGGGTCTGTTTGTTTGAGTCGGCGGGCCGTCTGGTCTACCGCAGCCGGTGGACCCTGCTGGCGCTGACCCTGGCCGCCGCCGTCCTCGTCGCGCCGCTCGGCCTGGAGCTGTTCGGCCGGATGGCCGACGGCGGCTTCGAGGACCCGCGCGCCGACTCCACCACCGCCGCCCGCTGGAACGACGACTGGTACGGCGGCCACGCCCCCGACGTCGTCGTCCTCTACCGGCATCCCTCGGTCAAGGCGCGCGACGCCCGCTACAAGGCGGCCGTGCACGACTCGCTGCGGGAGCTGCCGGGCCGGCACGTGCGGGCGATGGCCACGTACTGGACGACCGGGTCCAGGAAGATGGTCTCCGAGGACGGGCACTCGACGTACGCGATCGTCACCCTCAAGGGCGACGAGCCACGCGCCTACGCCGCCATCGCCGACCGGCTCAGGGACGTCGACAACCTCCACGTGTCGGTCGGCGGCTCCGTCCCCCTCCTCGGCGAGCTCAACGACCAGACCGCCGCCGACCTCGCCCGCGCCGAGGCCATCTCCCTGCCCGTGCTGCTGGTGCTGCTCGTCGTCGTCTTCGGCAGCCTCGTGGCCGCCGGGCTGCCACTGGTCGTGGGGCTGCTCGCGGTGCTCGGCGCGCTGGTGCTGCTGCGGCTGCTCACCTCCGTCACCGAGGTGTCGGTCTTCTCGCTGAACGTCGTCACCATGCTCGGGCTCGGCCTGGCCATCGACTACTCGCTGTTCGTGCTCAAGGCGTTCAGGGAGGAGATCGCCCGCGGGGCCACGAACGAGCAGGCCGTGGTGCGGACCATGGCCACGGCGGGGCGCACCGTGGCCTTCTCCGGGCTGACCGTCGCCACGGCGCTGCTGGGGCTGCTGATGTTCCCGCAGATGTTCCTGCGCTCGATCGGGCTCGGCGCCGCCGCCGTGGTGCTCGTCGCGGTGGGGGCCGCGCTCATCGTGCTGCCCGCCGTGCTCGGCGTCCTGGGGCCGCGCGTGAACGCCCTGCGCATCACGCCCGACTTCGGGCCGCGCCGGGAGGGCGGGCTGTGGCACTCCGTCGCCTCCAGCGTGATGCGCCGGCCCGTGCTGTACCTGGTGGCGGTGAGCGTGGTGCTGGCCGGGCTGGCGGTGCCGTTCCTGCACGTCAAGTTCGGGAACGTGGACCACCGGGTGCTCCCGGCCGCCTCCGAGAGCCGCCGCGTCGCCGAGACCCTCGACCGGGACTTCGCCCGCAACGCCATGGCCGCGATCGACGTGCACGTCCTGGTCGAGCGCTCGTTCACCGAAGCGCCGCCGCTGCGCGGGCCGCTCGGGCAGGGGCACACGCCGATCAGCGCCGTCACCCCCGTGAGCCCCGTGGACGTCCGGCCGCTGGTGCGGCGGCTGGAGCGGCTGCCCGGCGTCACGGACGTCGAGGTGGCGGGGTTGTCGCAGGACAACGGGGCTGTGCGGCTGGCCGTGCGGTACGCCTCCGACCCGATGTCGGACGAGGCCAGAGCCCTCGTCCGGTCGATCCGAGCCCTCTCGCCCGAGCCGAACGTGCGGCGGGTCGTGGTCGGCGGGCCCACCGCGGCACAACTGGACCTCCAGGACAGCCTGGTCGCCACGCTGCCGTGGATGGCGCTGGTGGTCTGCTCGGTCACGGCCGTGCTGCTGTTCGCCGCGTTCGGGTCGCTGGTGCTGCCCGTCAAGGCGCTGCTGATGAACGTGCTGTCCATCGGGGCGTCCTTCGGCGTCATCGTGTGGGCCTTCCAGGACGGCCACCTGGCCGCCGCCCTGAACTTCACCTCCACCGGGTCCATCGAGGCGACCGTCACCGTGCTCATCCTGGCCGTGGTGTTCGGGCTGTCCATGGACTACGAGCTGTTCCTGCTGTCGCGGGTGCGGGCGGAGTGGGTGCGTACGGGGGACAACACCGCCGCCGTGGCCGCCGGGTTGCAGCAGACGGGCGGGGTGATCACCAGTGCGGCGCTGCTGCTGCTGGTCGTGATCGGGGCCTTCTCGACGGCCGGGATCACGATCGTGAAGCTGCTCGGGGTGGGGATGTTCGTGGCGATCGTGGTGGACGCGACGCTGGTGCGGGCGTTGCTGGTGCCTGCTTCGATGCGGTTGATGGGCGGGGCGAACTGGTGGTTGCCACGGTCGTGGCGCGCGTTCCACCGCCGCATCGAGCTCCGCGAAGCCGCCCCGTCCCCAGCCCTTGCCCCCGCCCCCGCTCCTGCCCTCCCGGCTTTGAAATCGACACCCGCACCAGCATCCACGCCGACGTCCGCGGCCGTGCCACCCGCGGTGACCGTGAACGGGCGGTCGGCCGTCTTCGGGGCGGACACCGATCCCGTGCCGCTCCCCGCGCCGCCGCGGCCCGCCGCGCCCGGTGGACGTACAGCGGCGAAGGAGGGCGAGCAGCCGGAGCGGAAGGCGGGGTGGGTGCGGGTGGCGGACAGGCGTGCCCGGGAGGTCCGGGCGCTGCCGGGCGGCGGGTGGACGTGGGTGGAGGTGGACGAATGAGCCTGACCGTCACCGGGGCGCGGCGGCGACCGGCCAGGGTCTGGGCGCTGTACCTCGTCACGGGCCTGGCCGGCTTCATGACCACGCTGGACAACACGGTCGTCACCGTCGCGGTCCCGAGCATCCAGCGCGACCTCGGCGCGGGCCTGGCCGCCCTGGAGTGGGTGGCGACCGGGTACATCCTGACGTTCGCGGGCCTCATGCTCGCCGGCGGGCGGCTGGCCGACGTCCACGGGCATCGGCGGGTGCTGCTGGCGGGGCTGGCGGCGTTCACGGTGGCCTCGCTCGGCGCGGGCCTGTCCGGCTCCGTCGGGGTGCTGGTCGCGGCCCGGCTGGCGCAGGGGGCCGGGGCGGCGTTGACCCTGCCCGCGACGCTGGCCGTGCTGGCGGGGCGGGAGGAGCGGCAGCGTTCCATGGGGGTGGCCGTGTGGATGGCCTCGGGGGCGGCGGCGCTGGCGCTCGGGCCGGTGGCAGGCGGTTACCTCAGCGAGCACGCGCACTGGAGCTGGGTGTTCCTGGCCAACGTGCCCCTCGGCGTCGTGATCATGGCGTTGGTCGCCGTGGCCGTCCCGGGAGGCGCGGGCGACCCCGGCCGCCTTCGTGGCCGTGCGGCCGGTGGGCGGGAGCTGGACGTGGCCGGGGTGGTGGCGTCGGTGGTGTTCCTGGCGGCCGGGACGTTCGCGTTGATCCATGGTGGGGCGCACGGGTGGGCGTCGCCCGCCGTCGTGGTGGCGGTGCTCGTGTGCGCGAGCGGCGTGGCGGCGTTCGTGGTGGCCGAGCGGCGGGCCCGCGAGCCGATGGTGGAGCTGGGGCTGTTCCGGGTGCGGAGCTTCGCGGGCGGGGTGGCGGCGCAGGTGCTCTGGGGGCTCGGGGTGAACGGGGTGTTCTTCTATACGGCGATCTTTCTGCAGGGGGTGCTCGGGTTCACGCCGACGGACGCCGGGATGGCGTTCGTGCCGCTGGCGCTGCTGGTCGTGATCGTCACGCCGGTCGTGCCGCTGGTCGAGCGGCGGATCGGGGCCGGGCGGACGGTGGCCGCCGGGCTCGTGCTGGTGGCCGGCGGGATGGCGCTGGCCGGGACGCTGGAGGCGGGGGACGGGTGGGGGCGGCTGCTGCCTGCCGTGTGCGCCATCGGGGTGGGGTCGGCGCTGACCATGCCGCTGGGGTCGGCGGTGCTGGGCGCCGTGCCGGAGGCGAGGGCGGGGGTGGCGGGCGGGATCTTCTCCGTGAGTCGCGAAATTTCGGGACTCTTCGGGATTGCGGCCGTAGGAGTGATCGTGCACGCCGCGGGTGATTTCGCCACCGGGTACGCGGTCGGGCTGCTGGTGGCGGCCGGGCTGGTGCTGGCCGGGGCGTTGATCAGCCTGGTGTCCCTCCCATGAGGGCGTGGCCGCTGCCCCGGGAGGCGGGAGGGCACGCGAGGGTGGCGAGGACGGTGCGCACGTGAGGGTGGCGGTGCTGGGGCTCGGGTCGCGAGGGGACGTGCAGCCGTGCGCGGCGCTCGCCCGCGAGCTGGCCACGCGCGGCCATGCGGTCACGCTGGTCGCGCCCGCTCGCTACGCCGGGCTCGCCCGCCACGGCACCGAGAACGCCGTTGCGGCCGAGCCCGGCGAGCGGCAGGTCGCGTCGGCGGTGCCCGGGGTGGTGTTCGCCGCATTGGGCGTGGATCCGCGGGCGGTCGTGGAGAGCGAGGAGGGGCGGCGGTGGCTGGGGAGCGGCCCGCTGGGGTTCGTGCGCGGGTTCAGAACCGTGGTCGAGCCGCTGGCCACCACGCTGGTCAAGGAGGTGGACGCCGCCTGCGCGGACGCGGACCTGGTGCTCGCCCCCGCCCTGGGCGCCTTCGGCCGGCACCTGCACGACCGGTACGGCACCCCGTACCGGATCCTGCACTTCCAGCCCAGCGAGCCGACCCGCGAGTTCCCCAACCCGCTGATCCCCCGAGCGACCCTGGGCCCGCTGGGGAACCGGGCCAGTTACGCGGTGATCGAGCGGCTCGGCTGGGTGGTGCTCGGCCGCATGGTGAACCGGCTGCGGTCGAGCGTCCTGGGCCTGGGGCCGCTGCGCGGGAGCCCGTTCGCGGCGGACCGGCGGGCGCGGGTGCCGGTGTGGTGCGGGGTGAGCCCGCTCGTCGTGCCCAGACCTGCGGACTGGCCCGGGCACGTGCATCTGACCGGCTACTGGCGGCTGCCGGCCGCGGGAACGGACAGCGGCATCGAGGACTTCCTGGCCGCGGGAACGGACAGCGGCATCGAGGACTTCCTGGAGGCGGGGCCGGCGCCGGTGTTCGTAGGGTTCGGGAGCATGGTGCCTGACGAGGGCGAGCGCGTGGCGGCCGAGGTGGCCGGGGCGCTGCGGCGGGCGCGGATGCGGGGCGTCGTGCAGGGGCTGCCGGTGGCCGGGGACGACGACCTGAGGGTGGTGGGGGAGGTGGCGCACGAGCGGCTGTTCCCGCGGATGGCGGCCGTCGTGCACCACGGCGGCGCCGGGACCACGGGCACGGCGCTGACGGCGGGGGTGCCGAACGTGGTCTGCCCGTTCTTCTCCGATCAGCCGTTCTGGGGCAGGCGGGTGGCGGCGCTGGGAGCGGGGCCGCGGCCGTTGCCCGTGACCGAGCTGACCAGGGACGAGCTGGCGGCGCGGCTGATCGCCGCAGGTGAATATCGGGAGAACGCCGCACGACTGGGACGGCTACTACGTGTTGAGCATGGCGTGAAGAACGCCGCGGATCTCATTGATCGTCCTTGATCGTCCGGATATTGTTCATATGCCCACGATCACCCCCTGGAAGTCAGGTGTCATGAGACGGCGGCTACGGCAGGTCTTCATCATCGGTCTCACCCTCTCGCTGCTCGGCATCGGGGTCCCCGCCTATTCGGAGGACGACGACAGGAACTGCAACGACGAGCTGCCCCCGGGCACCCCGTCGTACGTGGTGTGCACCTGGCTGAACACGCCGGAAGAGGCCCTCGACACCGCGCTGTTCTGGCTCGGCAACGACGGCGAGAACATGGAGAACGCCGCCCCCATCCCGCCGATCATGATCGACTGCGGCGAGGAGGGCAACGAGTGCCCGACCGACGCCGAGGGCGACGGCCAGCTCCACGACGTCGACTCGCCTGACGTGCCGGGCGCCGAGGACGGCGGCACGCCGGAGTGCCAGAACGGCGAGCAGTGCTACGTCGACCCGAACGCGATCACCGCCGCCGAGAAGACCGCCGCCCAGGCCACCCCGGCCGGCCAGGCCACGCAGACCATGGCCCAGACCCAGACCACCATGCGGGTCTGGATCGAGACCGAGCTCGCCGACGACTACAAGGCCGGCAAGCTCACCGAGGCCGCCAAGAGGATCGCCGCGCTGGTCGCCACGCAGCCCGGGGTCGTGGGCGTCAGGTTCACCTCGCAGCTCGGCCACAACCAGACCTTCGCCACGGCGGACGAGCTGGACAAGTTCGTCTCCGAGACCACGACCGCCCTGCGCACGCTGCTGCCGGGCAAGAAGCTGGCCGCGCACACGGTGGTGCCGGTGCTCGGCTGCGGCGCGGACCAGGCCTGCACGGCCGAGCTGACCAAGAAGTACCCGCTGCTCGACCCCGAGCGCATCGGCGCCTGGCTGAGCAAGGGCTACCTCGACCAGCTCGCCCTCGACAGCGGTCACTTCGCCACCGAGTACGCGACCTGGAAGATCGACGCCACCGCCGCCCAGCGCAACCAGTGGGCCCAGGTCCAGGCCCGCGCCTGGGACGCCTACGCGCAGATCGCCGCCGAGGACGCCTCGTTCGCCGCCGCCGGCTCGTCCGCGCTGAACGAGCAGCAGGTCACCAAGGCGATCGCCGAGCGGATCGCCGCGCCGCTGCGCGAGGACGCCGCCGAGACCGTCACGCTGTGGTCGCGCTGGCAGAACGACCAGGGGCAGGTCAGCCGCGTGTACGGCGAGAAGTGGGCCGCCAACACCACGTGGGAGCAGCTCAAGAAGCTCGGCACGATCAAGCCGCGCCTGGCCACCGTCTACGACCCGGCCCACCCCGAGGTGGACCTGGCGACGGACCTGAAGAACCTGTCGGAGGTCTTCGGCCAGGTGTACCTGCACACCTCCTGACCCCGGAACCGCGAAAAGGGCCGGGCGCCGCCTGAGTGGCGGCGCCCGGCCCTCGCGTCGCTCAGCCGAAGTAACCGTTCACGGTGGCGTTCGCCTGGTCGAGCGAGTTGATGTCCGCCTTGAAGGAGAAGATCGCGTCCATCGTCTCCGTCATCGTCGCGGTGATGTCGGCCCAGTGCTCGGCGATCGGAGCCAGGTGCGTGGTGCCCTCCTCGACGTGCATGGTGAACGGCTTGACGTCGATCCCGGCGTCCTTGAACGCCTGTTCCGCCTTCACCGTGGCCGTCTTGATCGCCGGGAAGACGATCGCCTCCTTGGCCACGATCTCCTCCTGGCACGCCGGCGAGCCGAGGAACTTCACCCACGCCCATGCCGCGTCGGGGCCGTCGGTTGAGGCGGAGATGTTGTCGGCCAGGCCGTTGAAGAGGCTGGCCCGCTTACCCGTCGGCCCGATCGGGGTGGGCGCGAGGGCCGACTTGACGCCCTTCAGGTTCCAGTACGTCTTGGTGTTCCAGCTCCCCTCGGTGACCATCGCGTACTTGCCCGCCCCGTACGCGTCGATCTGCCCGACACCGGAGCTGGCGATGTCCATGGTCGGCATGTACCCCTTGTCGATGAGCGAGGTGAACCACTTGATGGTCTCCTTGAACTTGGGGTCGGCGTAGTTGAACTTGCTCGGCCACGGGTTCTGGTCGCCGTACTGCCACCCGTTGCTCATCGCGTACTGGCTCCACTCGGTCTGCCCGAAGCCCGCCCCGCTGCCGGCCAGGCCGAGGCCGTAGGTGGCGACGCTCTTCTTGTCGAAGCCGGGCTCGTCGCCGCGCTTGCCGTTCTTGTCCACGGTGAGGCGGGCGATCATCTTCTCGTACGTGCCGCCGTCCTGCGGATTCCAGCTGAGCTCGGCCATCTCCTCGGGCTTGACGCCGGCTTCCTTCAGCTTGTCGGTGTTGTAGATCACCGCCACGGTGTCGAAGTCCTTGGGCAGCCCGTACCGCTTGCCGTCCTTGGCGACCCACAGGTCGGCCAGGCCGTCCTGGTAGATCGACAGGTCCACCTTGTCCTTGGTGACGTTCTCGTCGAGGGGCTGGATCTGGCCCTGGGCGGCGAGCTCGGGGTAGCGCGACAGGTGGCCGACGAACACGTCGGGGGCGGTGCCGGAGACGAAGGCGGTGGTCAGCGTGTTCCAGTAGTCGTCCCAGCCGTACTGGGTGATCTTGACGGTGTAGTTCGGGTTCGCCTTGTGGAAGGCGTCGGCGCAGGCCTGGTACTGGGGCTGCTGGGCGGTGTCCCAGAGCCAGTAGTCGATGGTGACGGGCCCGGCGGCCGCCTGCGGCTCCTCCTGGGCGCCGCATCCGGCCAGCAGCAGCACCGCCGCGCCCGTGACGGCAAGACAACGCTTCATCACAACAACCTTCCGTGGTGGGGGGACGGCGCTCACTTGACGCCGGTGTAGCCGATGGAGTCGATGACGCGGCGGCCGAGCAGGGCGAACAGCACCATGATCGGCAACGCGGCGAAGAGGGTGGCGGCCATGAGGCCGGCCCAGTCGGGGCTGCCCTGCGGCGTCTGGGAGCGGAAGATGCCGAGCGCCACCGTGAGCACCCGGACGTTCTCCGCCTTGCCGACCAGCAGCGGCCAGAAGTAGTCGTTCCAGCTGGTGATGTAGGTGAGGATGGCCAGCGTGGCGATGGGCCCGCGGCTCATGGGCAGCACGATGCGGAAGAACGTGCGCACGTGCCCGGCGCCGTCGATGCGCGCGGCCTCCTCCACGCTCGCGTTGATGCCGAGGAAGAACTGCCGCAGGAAGAACACCGCGAACGGCGTCATGAGCAGGTGCGGCAGCACGATCCCGAGGAAGGTGTTGAGCAGCCCCAGCTCCTTGATCAGCACGAAGTTGGGCAGCGTGGTGAAGATCGGCGGCACCATGAGCGCGGTGACGAAGAGCGTGAAGACGGCGTTCCTGCCGGGCCAGCGCAGCCGCGCGAAGGCGTAGGCGGCCAGCGCGCCGAAGAAGACCTGCCCGGCCGTGGTGACCGTGGAGACGACGATCGAGTTGCGCAGGTAGAGCCAGAAGTTGACGGTGCCGCTCGACCCGCCCTCCGCCACCGCCTCCGCGGTGCTCGACAGGCCGAGCACCCGGCGGTAGGCGCCGAGCGTGAAGTCCACGGGCAGCAGGTCGGCGGCCCCCGCGGCCAGCGCGCGGGTGTTGGAGAAGGACGTGCGCAACATCCAGTAGAACGGGAACAGCGTCACCAGCATGACCAGCACGAGCACGGCCCAGCCCGCCACCCTGCCCCATCGGATCCGGGCCATCACGAACTCCTCAGATCGGACTCACCGGCGCGGGAGAGGCGTAGCTGGAGGTAGGCGACCCCGGCGAGCAGCACGAACAGCACGGACGACAGCGCGGCGGCGTAGCCGAAGTTGAACCGGTTGAACGCCAGGTCGTAGATGTAGAAGTAGATGACCCTGGTGGCGTTGATCGGCCCGCCGGCCGTGGTGACCGCGATCGTGTCGAAGACCTGGAAGGAGCCGATCACGCTGAGCACCATGACCAGCGCCATCACCGGCCGCAGCAGCGGCAGCGTGACCCGCCAGAAGGTGCGCCACTCCGAGGCCCCGTCGATGGCGGCGGCCTCGTACACGCTGGGCGGGATCATCTGCAGCCCGGCGAAGATGAGCAGCGCGGTGTAGCCCATGTGTCGCCAGGTGTTGATCCCCGCGATGGTGGGGATGGCCAGGTCGGAGCCGAAGAACGCGACCCGGTCGAAGCCCAGCCATTCGATGATGTTGTTGACCACGCCGAGCTGGAAGTCCAGCATCCAGAACCACAGCAGGGCCACGATCACGTTGGCGACGAGGTAGGGCAGCAGCACGATCCCGCGCACCAGCATGGACTTCGTCAGCCGGTACAACAGGACGGCCAGCAGCATGGAGATCACTGTCTGGGAGACGATGTTGAGCACCACGTACTCGGCGGTGACCTTCAGCGCGTTCCAGAACAGGCGGTCGCCGAACAGCTTCTCGTAGTTCTCCAGCCCGATGAAACGGGGCGGCGTGAGGACGTTGTACCTGGTCAGGCTCAGATACGCGCCCCTTATGGCGGGCCAGAGGTAGAAGAGCGCGAAGCCGATCGCGGCGGGGAGGACGAACAGGACGGCGACGGGCAGGTCACCGAGTCGGCGTCGGAAGGGGGGTGGGGGAGTCCTGGGCACTGTCCCGGGCACTGTTCCGGATGGGGTGCGGGGGGCGGCGCGGACGGTATCACTGGTCAACTGACCTCCTAGTGCCCGCCGGCGGTTGTTCAGCGGTGCAACAGCAGATGCTGGAGAGCGGTCACGGCCGCTCCCCTGGCCCACTCGTTGAAGGCGAAGGGCTTGACGGCGACCCGTACGGGGCCGGCCGTCCAGTGCGTGTGGGCGGCGAGAGCGGTGTGGAACGCTTCCGCGCACACGTCGTACATGTGGACCGACTCGCCGGACAGGACGACGAGCTCGGGCCCGGTGATGTTGGCGACGGTGGCGACGACCTGGCCGAGTGCGGCGCCGGCCTCGTCGAGCACGCGGCGGGCGACGGGGTGGCCGTCGGCCGCCAGCGCCAGGCAGTCGTCGAAGGTGAGCTCGGGCCGGTCGATCGTGGTGGCGATCGAGCGGCGGATGGAGGGGGAGGAGGCGTACGCGCGGGCGCAGCCGCGGTGGCCCCGCTCGCACAGCGGGCCGCGGTCGTCGATCTGCAGGTGGCCCACCAGCCCGGTGGCGCCGGATCGCCCGGTGACCAGCCGGTCGCCGATGACGAGCCCGCAGCCGAGGCCCGCTCCAACGGTGACCAGCGCGAACGACGAGCGCCCCACGCCCTCGCCGAACCACTGCTGGACGGCCGTCAGCGCCCGCACGTCGTTGTCCAGCACGGTCGGCACGTTCACGGCCCGCTCGACCAGGTCGGCCAGCGGTAGCTGGCTCCAGCCGAGGAACGGCGAGGTGTGCACGACGGGGTCGCTCGGCGTGGCGGTGCCGGCCAGGCTGATGCCGACGGCCGACAGGGGCCGCTCGGGCACCGTCAGCTCCTCGACCGCCTCGACGATCCGGCCGAGCACGTGGTCGATGTCGTGGTCGGCGAGCGGCCTGGACGTCTCCCCGTGCACGGTGGCCGCCAGGTCGGTGCGTACGGCGAACAGCTCGTCCTCGGTGAGCTTGATGCCGACGAACGACATGCGCGAGGCGTCCACCTGCAGCGGCTGCGAGGGCCGCCCGACGGTCGCCGGGCCCTCCTCGCCGGTGGCCTCCAGCAGGTAGCCCGCCTCGATGAGCGGCCTGGTCAGCTTGGTCAGCGCGGACGGCGACAGGGTCAGCCGCCGCGCCACCTCCGCCCTCGACAGGGGGCCGTGCACGAGCAGTTCGACGAACACGGAGCGCGTGGCGTCGGTGAGCCGCACAGGGTCCGTGGCGGTGTGTGAGAACACGGGGCCATGGTTGGGGGTATTTGTTCCCGTTGTCAAGTAAAGCGGTGGCGTGGATCACAGGAAGACCACCTTTGTGGCGCTCTTTCATTGACCTGGTGCATTAAAGCGGGTTAGTCTCCAGCCGCCTGATCGAACCAGCAGCTCGGGGGACGCCGATGCCTGTAATCCCGCTCGACGACCACCATTGGGCGCTCACCACGCCCTCCTCCACGTACGTCATAGGCGTGGAGATCGACCCGGACACCGGGGAGGCCGCGCCGCGGCAGACGTACTGGGGCCCACGCCTCTCACCGGAGGCCGCGCGGCAGGTCACCGGCCTGCCCAGGCGGCACGTCTCCAGCTTCTCCACGCCCGGCGAGGTCGAGGAGCTGTTGCCGGTGGACGGCGGCACGCGATGGGGCTCGCCCTCGCTGCAGGTCGCGTTCGGCCACACGCGCTCGCTGGAGCTGCGCCTGGCCGGGGCGGAGCGGCATGAAGAGGAAGGCGGGGCCGAGCGGCTGGACGTGCTGCTGGCCGACGCCCACCACCCGTTCGAGGTGGTGCTGTCGTTGCGGGTGCGCCAGGACACCGACGTCATCGAGCGCTGGACCACCGTCAGGGCCGGCGCCGAGGTGGCCGTCACCCGCCTGGACTCCGGCAACTGGTTCGTCCCCGACGCCCCGGCCTACCGCTACAGCGGTGTCTTCGGCGCCTGGGCGGAGGAGTCGCAGCTCCAGCGCGGCCCGCTGCCGGTCGGCGAGCTGGTCTTCACCAGCCGCCAGGGCATCACCAGCCACGTGGCGAACCCGTGGGTGATGATCGACGCCGGTGAGGCCACCGAGGAGCACGGCGAGGTCTGGGGCGTCGCCGTGGCCTGGAGCGGGAGCTGGCGCCTGACCACCACCCAGCGGCCGGAGGGCGGCGTCTGCGTCTCCGGCGGCTTCGGCCACGAGGGCCTGCGCTGGACGCTCGCGCCGGGCGAGGAGCTCGTCACGCCGTCCGTGCTGGGGCTCTACAGCACCGGCGGGTTCGGCGGGGCCAGCCGGGCCTGGCACGCGTACGCCCGCGGGCACGTGCTGCCGACCCCCTTCGAGGAGCGGCCCGTGCTGTACAACTCGTGGGAGGCCACCACGTTCGCCGTCACCGAGGCGCAGCAGCTCGAACTGGCCAAGACCGCCGCCTCGCTGGGCGTCGAGCTGTTCGTGATCGACGACGGCTGGTTCGGCCGCCGCGACGACGACACCACCTCGCTGGGCGACTGGTTCCCGCATCGCGAGCGGTTCCCCGACGGGCTGAGCGGCATGCTCGACGGCATCCGCGACCTGGGCCTGCGCGTCGGGCTGTGGGTGGAGCCGGAGGGGCTGAGCAAGGAGAGCGAGCTCTACCGGGCGCACCCGGACTGGGCGCTGCACCTGGAGCACCGCCGCCGCGACGAGAAGCGCGGCCAGCTCGTGCTCAACTTCGCCCGCGACGACGTACGCGAGTGGGCGCTCGGCTGGCTCGACCGGCTCGTCACCGAGCACCGCCTCGACTACCTCAAATGGGACATGAACCGCCCGTTCACCCAGGCCGGCTGGCCCGAGCGGGGCGCCGGCCAGGACCTGGTCTGGATCGAGCACACCCGCGGCGTCTACGAGGTGATGCGGGCGCTGCGCGAGCGGCATCCCGGGCTGCGGATCGAGTCGTGCGCCGGCGGCGGCGGGCGCGTCGACTACGGGATCCTGCGCTACACCGACGAGGTCTGGCCGTCGGACAACACCGACGCCCGCGACCGGCAGACCGTGCAGCACGGGTTCTCCCAGCTCTACCCGGCCAGTGCCATGTCCGCCTGGGTCACCGACTCGCCCAACCCGACCACCAGGCGCGCGATGCCGCTGCGCTACCGCTTCCACGTGGCGATGGCGGGCGTGCTGGGCGTCGGCGGGAACCTGTCGGAGTGGACCTCCGGCGAGCTGGAGACGGCCGCCGAGCTGATCGCCCAGTACAAGCGGGTGCGCAGGACCGTGCAGCACGGCGCGCAGTACCGGCTGGCCGGCACGCCGGGGCAGGAGCGCTCCGCCGTGCAGTACGTGCTGGACGACCAGGTCGTGGTGCTGGTCTACAACCCGCTCGGCAACGCCAAGCGCGGCCCCCGCACGCTCCGGCTGACCGGGCTCGACCCCGAGGCGCTGTACGAGCTGGAGACCGACGGCTCCCGACTGCACGGCGGCACGCTCATGGGCGCCGGCATCAGGCCCGCCGCGTGGCAGCCGATCGGGGCCGACCACCGCAGCGAGCTGGTGGTGCTGAGGAAGCTGTAGATCAGCGGGGCATGTCCTGGCCGTTAGGGTCTCGTGGGAGTCTCCGGTGGACCTGTCGCGGCTCGGGCGGGGCATGAGAGTTTGAGCCATGGACGGGTCATCGGCTGGATCGGCTGTGGTGGCCCGCGTGGGGGTATCACTGGTCGTGAAGGGGGCTTCACCATGGTCGAGAACTTCGCCGAACTGCCGGCTCCGTCGTCCGTACGGCTCATCGACTTCGAGGAGGCGCGGGTCGTCCCCGGCATTGTGCCCAGGTCGTTCATCCTCATCGTCAGCGGCACGAAGCCGTACCTCAACATGACGGTCTCGCTCTCGCCGCTGGTCTACATCCAGCAGCCGGAGTACTGGGGCATCGAGGTCATCGGATCGCTGCCCGGCATCGGGCTGCCCGCCACGGCTCCCTACACGGTGTCGCTGCCGCTCGACGGCATCCTCGGCACCAAGGGGATCGAGGTCATCGGGGCCGGCAACCGCAAGACGTTCGACGTTCCGTAGGGGGCGATCCATGACGCAGGCCTGGGACGCGATCGCCGGCGAGGCCGTGCGACGCGCCCTGGCCTGCGTGGACCGGCCCGCCTACACCGTCCTGGCGGGCGGCGCCCGGCTGCCGCAGGCCCCCAACCCGGCCGTCGTCGCCGGCATGCTGGAGCGGCTGGAGGCGGAGCCGGGGCACCGGGTGCTGGAGATCGGCACCGGGTCCGGGTTCTCCGCCGCCGTGCTGTCGCGGCTGGTGGGGCCGGACGGGCACGTCACCTCCGTCGACATCGACGCGCGGCTGACCGCGCGCGCCGCCCGCCTGCTGGCCGACGACGGGTGCCGCAACGTGCGGCTGGTCACGGGCGACGGCACGCGCTGGGCGCCCCCCGCGGGCGATCAGGGGCGCGGCCCCTCCGGCGTGGCGGCCGCCGGCGACCAGCGGCGCGGGCCTTCCGGCGTGGGGTACGACCGGGTGATCGCCTGGGTCACGCCCGTACGCGTCCCCGACGTGTGGGTGCGGCACGCCGTGCCGGGAGCGCTGATCGTCACCCCGGTGCACCTCGCCCCGCTGGCCCGCGCCATGGCCGTGGCACGGCTGCGCCGCGGCGCGGGCCCCGACCGGCTCGCCGCCGACCTGCTGATGCCGGGCGGCTTCGCCGAGGCCAGGCCCGAGCCGCACGACCAGTGGCCGGTGCCCTCCTACGGCGTGGACGCGCTCACCCGCGACGCGGCGGGCCGGATGTGGTGGGTGGCGGCCGAGTGGCTGCGCGCCCACGAGCCGGCCGTCGGCATGCGGCTGCTCGAACTGATGATCACCGACGGGCGTGGGGGCACCGGCTGGCCGGGCGCCGTCGACCTGCACGCCTACCTCATGGCCGCCCGTCCGGAGGGCCTGACCACGGCCGCCCTCGGCGACCAGGGGTGGGGCGTCGGCTGCTCGGACCCGGGCGGCGTGGCCCTGGCGGGCCCCTCGGGGGACCTGTTCGTGGCGGGCGCCCCCGCCGCGGCCGACCGGCTCGACGGCTGGGCGCTGGAGTGGCGCGAGCGGGGCCGGCCCGGCATGGCCGACCTGGTGCCGCGCCTGCACCGGCGCGGCACCGGCTGGGACGTGCGGGCGGCCGTCCCCTAGGCGCCGAGCGCCTTGCGGATCATCGGGTACGAGCTCTTGAACTCCCTGATCCAGTACGGCCAGGTGTGCGTGCCGTTCCCGTACAGGTGGAGCGTGTGCGGGATGCGCAACTGCTTGAGCCGCTTGCTCAGCGCCTTGCCCGTGTACGCCGAGATCGGCTCGCCCAGGTGCGCCGGATGCCACGGCGAGCCCGGCGGGTCGAGCGGGCCGTTGAAGCTGTTCGTGCCGCTGGAGAGGTAGAGGGCGACGCCCTTGAGGTTCGCGGCGAGGGCCAGGGGGTCGTTGGCGGCCCACACCCGCTTGTCGCGCTTCGGGTCGCCCCACAGCGCCAGCGGGTCCTGCTTCTCGCTGGCCTGGGCGTTCATGATGACCGCCGGGATGCCGGGCAGGCGGGTGGCCAGGATGCCGCTGTACGCCCCGGCGAAGCGGAACATGCCGGGGTTGCGGGCGGCGTACTTGACGGCGCCGTACGCGCCCATCGACAGGCCCGCGATCGCCCGCCGGCTGCCGGCGCGGTAGCCGATCTCCAGCAGGCGGCGCACCTCGTAGGTGTGGAACGTGGCCCACGCCGGCTGCCCGCCCCTGCCGCCGTTGTGCCAGTCCGTGTAGTTGCCGGCGCGGCCCGCCTCCGGCATGACGACGATGGCGTCCAGGTCGGCGGTGTAGGTGGAGATGTCGGTCATGCGGGTCCACGAGGTGTAGTCGTCCGCGCCGCCGTGCAGCAGGTACAGCACCGGCCACGTGCGTCTCGCGCCCTTCGACCAGCCCTGCGGGAGGAGCAGCCGGACCGGCAGCATGCGGCCGACCGACGGCGAGGAGATCAGCACGTCCAGGGTGCGGGCGTCGAGGCGGCGCTCGCGCACCACGCGGGCCTGCCCGGGCAGCGCCTTCTGCCACGGCAGGTGACCGGTGTCCTGGGCGGGCCGCGTCGGCTTCGCGCTGGGCTGCCCGGAGGCCGAGCCCTCGGGGACGAGCGACCAGTCCGGGTCGGCGCGGGCGGTGGAGACACCCGGCGCGGACAGGACGAGCAGCGGCACCGCCGCCACGGCCAGCAGGCGGCGCATGCGTGATGACATGGTCGGGCTCCTTCGCCGGCAGTGCAGGCGAGGGTAGGCGGTGGGGCGGCGGCGCGGCTATGAGCGTCCGTACGAAATTCCGGCCCTCGTTGCGTCACGCCGGATAAATCATCACCGCAGTGACAAAACGCGGCCGAGGAATGTTCCGTCCGGGCCTGACCCTCGCCCCTGGCCCGTGGGTATCTTGGCCGATCACCCCAGATGCATGGGAGCGCTGATGGACGTACCCGGCGAAGGTGAGATCCGCCGCTTCCTCGTCGAGCGGCTCGGCGAGCACGTGGACCCCGACCGGCCCCTGGGCGAGTACGGGCTCTCCTCGCGGGAGTCGGTGGCCGTGGCGGCCGAGCTGGGCGAGCTGCTGGGCCGGGAGCTGAGCCCGACGCTCCTGTGGGAGCACCCCACCGTGAACCGCCTGGCCCGCGCCCTGGCCACCCCCGGGACCCCCGTACGTGCCGCGCCTCCCACCGGTGAGCCCGTGGCCGTGGTCGGCGTCGGCTGCCGCTTCCCCGGCGCGCACGGCCCGCGGGCGTACTGGGAGCTGCTCGTCGAAGGGCGCGACGCGGTCGGCGAGGTGCCCGCGTGGCGCTGGGAGCTGTTCGGGGAGGGCGCCGCGGGGGCCACCCGGCACGGCGGGTTCCTCGACGACGTGGCCGCGTTCGACGCGGAGTTCTTCGGCATCGCGCCGGGCGAGGCGGCGGCCATGGACCCGCAGCAGCGGCTGCTCCTGGAGACCGCCTGGGAGGCGCTCGAACACGGCGGCATCGCCCCCAGGTCGCTGGCCGGCACCCGCACCGGCGTCTGGACCGGCATCTCCGGCAACGAGTACGCCTACCTCACCACCGCCGACCTGGCCTCCGTGGACGCCTGGACGGCCACCGGCGCCGCGCTCGGCATGGGCGCCAACCGCCTGTCCTACCTGCTCGACCTGCGCGGCCCCTCCATGGCCGTGGACACCGCCTGCTCCTCCTCCCTCGTCGCCACCCATCTGGCCGTCTCCAGCCTGCGCGTCGGCGAGTGCGACCTGGCGCTGGCCGCAGGCGTGAACCTGCTGCTGTCCCCGGTCATCACGCTGGCCTTCGACCGGGGCGGCGGCACCGCGCCCGACGGGCGGTGCAAGGCGTTCGACGCCTCGGCCGACGGGATGGTGCGCGCCGAGGGCTGCGGGGTGGTGGTGCTCAAGCGGCTCGCGGACGCCGTCCGGGACGGGGACCGCGTGCTCGCCCTGGTCGGCCCCACCGCCGTCAACCAGGACGGCCGCTCCAACGGCCTCGTCGCCCCCAACCCGGAGGCGCAGGAGGCGCTGCTGCGGCAGGTGTACGGGGATCGCGGGCCCGACTACATCGAGGCGCACGGGACGGGCACGTTCCTCGGGGACCCGATCGAGGCCCGCGCCATCGCCGCCGCCGTCCGCACGCCGGTGCTGCTCGGCTCCGCCAAGACGAACCTCGGCCACCTGGAGGCCGCCGCCGGCGTCGCCGGGCTCATCAAGACCGTGCTCGCCCTGCACCACGGCGTCATCCCGCCCAGCCTGCACTTCCACCGCCCCAACCCGCACATCCCCTGGGACACGCTGAAGGTCGTCACCTCGCCGACCGCCTGGCCACGGGCGGACGCGCGGGCGGGGGTGTCGGCGTTCGGGTTCGGCGGCACGAACGCGCACGTCGCCCTGGACGCCTACGGCGTACGGACGGATGACCCCCCGCACGCGACGCCGGACGCGGGCGGCTCGCCACGTGCGACGCCGGGCTCCGACGGGGCTCGTGCGGGTGGCTCGGGGCGCGGGAGCACCGCCAAGCACGTCTTCCTGCTCACCGACACCACCGAGGCCAGGGTCCGCGACCACGCCCGGGCGATGGCCGCCTGGCGTCCCGACGCCGACCTGCGGGACGTCGCCCACACCCTGGCCCGGCGCGCCGGACGGGGCAGGGTCGCCGCCGCCGTGGTGGCCGGCGACGCCGCGGAGCTCGCCGGACGACTCCGCGACGTGCGGCCCGCACCGGCGTCCGGAGCCCGGCTCGCCGAGACGGCGGGCGCCGGGCCCGTGTGGGTGTTCGGCGGCTACCGGCCCCACCCTCCCGACCTGGGCCTCTACGACGTCGAACCCGCGTACCGGTGGACGGTGGACGCCGTCGCCCCGCTGCTCGCCGCCGAAGCGGGCATCGACGTCCACGACCCCCTCCCCTCCGGCGTCGCCGAGATCCAGCCGATCCTCTTCACGGCCCAGCTCGCCCTGGCGCAGACCTGGCGCGCCTACGGGTTCGAGCCGGCCGCCGTGATCGGGCACTCGATGGGGGAGGTGGCGGCCGCCGTGGTGGCCGGCGGGCTCCCGCTGCGGGACGCCGTCAAGGTGATCTGCACGCGGGCCAGGCTCCTCGGCGGGCTGGGCGGCGGCGGGGCGATGGCCGTGGTGGGGGTGGACGCCTGCGAGGTGCCCGCCGACCTGCACGTGGCCGTGTACTCGGCGCCCGGGCAGTGCGTGGTGACGGGAGAGCCGGAGCGGGTGGCGGCGTTCGCGAAGTCGGTGGCGGGGCGAGGGATGTTCGCCAGGACGCTCACGGCCGAGGGGGCCGGGCATTCGCCGCAGGTCAAGCCGCTGCTGCCGGTGCTCAGGCAGGAGCTGGCGGGGGTCGCGGGGGGCAAGCCGGTGGTGCCGTACTACTCGGTGGTCTTCGAGGATCCCCGGGAGGTGCCGGTGTTCGAGGGGGCCTACTGGGCGGCGGGGGTGCGGCGTCCCGTGCGGCTCATGCAGGCCGTACGAGCCGCCGTCGAGGACGGCCGCACCCTGTTCACCGAGGTGAGCCCGCACCCCGTGCTGACCGGCGCCCTGCGCGGCACCCTCCCGCCCACCGCCGTGCTGACGACCGGCGACCTCCACACCCAGATCGCGACCGCCGCCACCGCCGTCGCCCCGCGCACCTCGGGGCGCGTCGTGGACGTGCCCCACTCGCCCTGGCGCCACGTCCGCCACTGGGCCGGCGCCCTGCCCCCGCTCGCTCCGCCGAACCTGCTGGACGGCAGACTGGTCACAAGAGACTGGGACCCCGCGCCACCACGGGAGGCGGGCTCGTCCCGCGCGTGGCTCATCCTGGCCGATGAGGGGGATGCGCGGGCGGCCCGCCTCCATTCCCTGCTCGGCCCCACCTCCACGCTCCTCGCGCTGCCACGCGGGGAGAACGCGCTCCTCCCCGCCGGGCTCGACCCTTCGCCGCCCGTGCTGTTGCTGCCCTCCCGCGGCCTCTCTCCGGCGGCGGCCCGGCGGGTGATCCTGGTGGTCTCCGCCCTGGCCGCGCGGGGCTGCCGGGTGTCGATCGGGACCGAGCGGGCGCAGGCGGTCCTGCAAGGCGAGCGACCCGACCCGGGGCCCGCGGCGTTACGCGGGCTGGTCCGGGTCCTCGCCCTGGAACGGCCCGAGCTCCGCGCCACCCTGGTGGACTTCGACGACCTCGCCGACCTGGCGGCGGAGCTGACCCACGTTGACGACACGGCGCGTGGCGCGGGCGGTGAGGTGAGGGACGACGAGGTGGCCTGGCGCGGTGGGGTGCGATACGCGGCCCGCCTGCGCCGCGCTTCCACGCCACCTGCGCGCGCCCCGGTCCTGCCTGTTCACGCCCCGGAGCCGCCGGCCGGCGGCGCGGACGGCGTCGTCGGGCCGGGCGCGTACCTCATCACCGGGGGGACCGGCAGCCTGGGCAGGCTCGTCGCAGCCCGGCTGGCCGAGCGTGGCGCGACCCGCGTCGTGCTGAACGGCCGGTCCGAGGCCGAGGCCGACGGGGTCGTGCAGGTGGTGACGGGGGACCTCGCGCTGCCCGGCACGGCGGAGCGGCTGGTGGCGGCGGCGACGGCCGGCGGGATGCGGCTGCGCGGCGTGATCCACGCGGCCGGGGTGCTGGACGACCGCCTGATCGCCGACCTGGACCCCGGAAGCCTCGAACGGGTGTGGGCGGCCAAGGTGGACGGCGGGTTGCGTCTGCACGAGGCCACCAGGAGCCTGGACCTGGACTGGTGGGTGGCGTTCTCGTCGGCGGCCGGGATGCTCGGCTCTCCCGGGCAGGCGGCCTACGCGGCGGCGAACGCCTGGCTGGACGTGCTGTGCGAGCTGCGCCGGGCGGACGGCCTGCCCGGGGTCGCCATCGCCTGGGGGCCGTGGGCGGGGACCTCCGCCGGGGTCGGGTTGCCCGCCGTGGAGCCGCTGACGGCGGAGGAGGGGCTCGATGCGCTGGAGACGCTGATCAGCGGCGGGAGGTCGGCCGGAGTCGTCAAGGTGGACGTCAGCCAAGCGGTCACGATGTTCCCGGCCATCGGCCGCATGCCGTATTTCTCCGGCGTGACACACGAAGCGGCTGATCGCGTGCCTGCCTCCCCGGCTCGTGCGGATGGCGGCAGCGGTCCCGGGGACGGCCCGCCTGGCATCGAGGACCGCCCCTCCGGCCCTTCGCGACCCGAACCCGTCGCCCCGCTGGATCTCGCCACGCTCACGCCGGAAGCCGTGTTCGTGCGCGTCCGGGAGAGGGCGGCCGCCGTGCTGGGGTTGACCCCGGACGGGCTGGGCGCGGGCGCGGTGCTGACGGACGCCGGGCTGGACTCGCTGGCCGCGACCCGGCTGCGGGGCACCATCGAGCACGACTTCGGCGTCACGGTGCCCACCGCGCCCATGCTCACGGGTTGCTCGGTGGGCACCCTCGCGGGCATGGTCGCCGCCGAGCTGGGCCTGCCGGCGGCCGCACCCGCCGTCGCGGCCAGGGACGCGGCGGAGCGGCAGGTGGTGCGGGTGCTCGCCGGGCTCCTCGGCCGCGAGCCCTCCGTCACGGACCTCGTCCCGCCGGACGTCCTGCCCCAGGCGGCAGCCCTCCTGAGCCGCGAGCTCGGCAGGCCGGTCGCGCCGCCTCCCGCGAGCGCCCAGGACAGGGTGCCGGACGGGCCGGGTGCGGTGAGCGTGGCGGAGCTGGCCGAGGTGGTGCGGGGGCTGGAGGAGGCGGAGGCCGGGCGAGGGGTGGTGCGGCGGCTGAACGCCGTCACCGCCGGCAGGCCGCTCTACCTCGCGCACCCCGCGGGCGGCACCACCGGCGTGTACGCCCTCCTCGCGGCCCGCCTGCCCGGCACTCCCGTCCGCGGCCTCGAACGCCTGGACACCGCCTTGGACACCGCCTTGGACACCGCACTGGACATCCCTGAGCGCGCCGGACGCTACGCCGAGGCGATCAAGGAGGCGGGCCCGGGGCCGTACCGGCTGGGTGGGTGGTCGTTCGGCGGGATCCTGGCGTTCGAGCTCGCCCGCCGGCTGGGCGCGGCAGACGTCGAGCTGGTGGCCATGATCGACTCCGGCCTGCCGGAGCAGGTGCCGGAGGCGGCCCGCCGGGAGATCGAGGCGCGCCGTTACGCGGACTTCGCGGCCCACCTGCGCAGCACGTACGGCGTGGAGCTGGAGCTGGATCCGGCCGAGCTGCTCGACCTGGCGGAGGACGCCCGCACGGCCCTGGTGAGGGCCAGGATGGCCGAGTCGGGAGCGATGGAGGCGCTGCCCGGAGCGGTGCTCCGCCACCAGCTCACCTCGCACGAGGACACCAGGGCCATCGAACGTTACCGCCCCGAGGCCCCGTACCACGGCAGGGTCGTGCTCTACCGCTCCACCGAGCCCACCCCCTGGACCGTGCGGGACCCCCGCTACGCCCACGAGGGCGACCCGGCCAGGGGCTTCGGGCCGTACTGCCCAAACCTGGAGATCGTCGAGATCCCCGGGGCGCACCACCTCGACCTGCTCGATCCGCCGCACGTCGAGGTCATCGCCGAGCACCTGGGAGGACTGCTATGACACTGGCACAGGCAGTGGTGGCGGGCGCGGAGCCCGCCGAGCTGGCGAGTCTCGACGTGCCCGCCACCTACCGGGCCGCCCACCTGCGCAAGGACGAGGTGGGCACGTTCGACCAGGACGAGCCCGACAAGGACGTGCGCAGGACGTTGCACGTCGGCGAGGTGCCGATGCCGGAGCTGGCCGAGGACGAGGTGCTGATCGCGGTGCTGGCCAGCGCGATCAACTTCAACACGGTCTGGTCGGCGATGTTCGAGCCGATCCCGACGTTCGCGTTCCTGGAGCGGTTCGGGC
Organism: Nonomuraea thailandensis; assembly: GCF_024172165.1. Taxonomy (GTDB): domain Bacteria; phylum Actinomycetota; class Actinomycetes; order Streptosporangiales; family Streptosporangiaceae; genus Nonomuraea; species Nonomuraea thailandensis. Next base: position 10,927,250 of record NZ_JAMZEB010000002.1, read on the forward strand.
GTACGGACCCGAGGCACGACCTGCCCACGCATGTCCTCGGCTCGGACGCGGCCGGCGTGGTCGTCAGGACCGGCAGGGCGGTGCGGCGGTGGCGGATCGGCGACCGGGTGGTGACCAGCCCCGCGTACGTGGACGGCGAGGACCCGGTCGTGCAGCACGACGGCATGCTCGCCGCCGACCTGCGGGCCTGGGGCTTCGAGACGAACTTCGGCGGCCTGGCCGACTTCGCCGTGGTCAAGGCCACCCAGCTGCTGCCCAAGCCCCGGCACCTGACCTGGGAGGAGGCGGCCTGCAACATGTTGTGCGCCTCCACCGCGTACCGGATGCTGGTCGGCGAGCGCGGCGCGCGGATGAAGCAGGGCGACGTGGTGCTGCTGTGGGGCGCGACGGGCGGCCTCGGCGGGTACGGCGTGCAGCTCGTGCTGGGCGGTGGCGGCATCCCTGTGGGCGTGGTCAGCTCGCCGGAGAAGGCGGAGCTGCTGCGCAGGATGGGCTGCCCGTACGTCGTGGACCGCGCGCAGTTCGACGACCTGGGCGACGAGAAGGCCTGGCGGCGGCTGGGCGCGGAGGTCAGGCGGCTGGTGGGGGAGGACCCGGCCATCGTGTTCGAGCACACGGGCAGGGAGACGTTCGGCGCCTCGGTGTACGTGGCCAGGCGGGGCGGCTCGGTGGTGACGTGCGGCTCGTCCAGCGGGTACGCCCACGAGTACGACAACCGCCACCTGTGGATGAAGCTCAAGCGCATCATCGGCTCCCACGGCGCGAACTACCAGGAGTGCCACGAGGTGAACCGGCTCATCTCGCTGGGCCTGATCCACCCGACGCTCTCCACCGTGTACCCGCTGGAGCGCGCGGCGGACGCGGCCCGCGCCGTGCAGCTCAACCGGCACGTGGGGAAGGTGGGCGTGCTGGCCCTGGCGCCGGCCGAGGGGCTCGGCGTCGAGGACCGGGAGCTGCGGGAACGGGTCGGCGAGGATCGGCTGAGCCTGTTCCGTCCCCGCTGACCCCTTGCGGAGCGAAGCGCTCCGTTAATAACATCCTCTTACCGGAGCGAAACGCTCCGAATTAAGGGAGATGAGGTCATCATGGAGAGCACCGAGGACGTCGCCGCCATCAGGCGCCTGGTCGCGGAGGCCGAGACGCACCAGAACGACCTGGACCCGTTCGTCGCCCTGCACACCGCCGACACGGCCATCGTGAACATCGCCGGGCGGCGGGTCGCGGGCAGGGACGCGCTGGCCGAGGTGATGAAGGCGGCACTGGAGTCGCCGCTGGCCGATGTGATCACCAGGACGGAGGTGGCGGACATCCGGTTCGTCCGGCCCGACGTGGCGATCGTGGCCTCGATGAAGCGGGTGTTCGACGGCCGTGATCCGGAGGTCAGGCAGGACCCGCGGGCGGCCCTGCCGTCGGCGTCCGGATGGCTGACGTACGTGGCGGTGAAGGAGGAGGACGGCGCCTGGCGGATCGCTTCCGCCCAGACCACACCCATCCGGCCCTGAATAACCCCAGGTAGTCGAGATTTCGGTATCTTGCGTAGTCCGAGATGACCGAAACCTGCGACAGAAGGGAACGGCACGTGCCCGACGATGCCGGCCTTCAGGCGCTCCGCGAGGCGGCGCGTCTCTCCCCGGACAACCTCCCCCTGCGCCGGCACCTCGCCGGTCAGCTCCTGGCCAAGGGCTACCTGGCGGACGCCGAGGCCGAGTTCCGCGCCACGCTCGCGCTCTCGCCCCAGGACCCGGAGCTGATCACCGGGCTGGCGGACGCGTTCATCCGCCAGAGCGCCTTCGGGGAGGCGATGGCGGCGCTGGAGCCGCTGCTGTCCGTGCCGGGTTACCCGCCCGCCGCGGGCGTGCTCGCGGCTCGGGCGCTGCTGGGCGAGGGCGACACGGCCAAGGCCGCCTACCGCTACTTCGAGGCCACCTCCCGCGACGCGTCGGTGGCGGACCAGGAGCTGGAGGCCCGGATCACCGGCGCCTCGCGCCCCGCCACCCCGCCGCCCCACGGGGCGGCCGGCGGCTCGCCCACCGCGCCCCCCGCCGTCGCACCGCCACCGTACGCGGGTGCGCCCGCGCCGCCCGGCGCCGCGTCGCCGTTCCTCCCGTCCGTGCCGCTGCCCGGCGACGCGAGCACGGCGGAGGTGGAGCGGTCCGGGGTCTCGTTCGCCGACGTGGCCGGCATGGAGACCGTCAAGGAGGCGCTGCGGATCAAGCTGCTGCTGCCGATGCAGCAGCCGGAGATGTTCGCCGCGTTCGGCAAGCGCGCCGGCGGCGGCGTGCTGCTGTACGGGCCGCCGGGCGCGGGCAAGACCCACCTGGCCAGGGCCGCGGCCGGCGAGCTCGGCGCGGCGTTCGTCAACGTGGGCCTGGCCGACATCCTCGACATGTACATCGGCAACAGCGAGCGCAACCTGCGCGCCACGTTCGACCTGGCCCGCCGCAACCGCCCGTGCGTGCTGTTCTTCGACGAGGTGGACGCGCTGGCCGGGCGCCGCTCCGACATGCGCCACGCGCACGGCCGCCAGCTCGTCAACCAGTTCCTGTCCGAGCTGGACGGGGTGGACCAGCACGCCAACGAGGGCGTGCTGGTGCTGGCCGCCACGAACGCCCCGTGGTACGTGGACGTGGCCTTCCGCCGCCCGGGACGGCTCGACCAGCCGGTGTTCGTGCCGCCTCCCGACCAGCAGGCGCGCGCGGCCATCCTGCGCATCCTGTGCCGCGACAAGCCGCTGGCCGAGATGGACTACGACGCGGTGGCGCAGGTCACCGAGCACTTCGTGGGCGCGGACCTCAAGGGCGTGGTGGACCGGGCGGTGGAGGCCAAGCTCCAGCAGTCGCTCAACGCCGGCCGCCCCATCCCGCTGACCACGCAGGACCTGCTGGCCGCCGCCAGGAGCGTGCGGCCCACGGCGGTCCGCGAGTGGATGGGCACCGCCCGCAACTACGTCATGCACGCCAACGACTCCGGCGCCTGGGACGAGCTGATGCCCTGGGTGAAGGCGAAGTGGTGAGGGCTCCCTGGTGAGAGTGGGTGTGCGGTGGTGAGGGTGGCCGGCCTGGTGGGCGCGCGGTGACGAGGGTGGCGGATCCGGTCGAGCGGGCGCGTGCGCTGCTGCGGCTGCGGCGCCCCGCCGACGCCGAGCGGGAGCTGCGCGGCCTGCTGGCCGAGGAGCCGCAGCACGTCGGCGGGCACGCCCTGCTGGCGCTCGCCCTGATCGAGCAGCGGAAGGTGACGGAGGCCGTCGAGGAGGCCCAGGAGTCGGTACGGCTCGCCCCCGACCACTGGTTCCCCCACTACGCCGCCGCCCAGGTCTACAACCGGGCGCGCCGTCCGGACGACGCCATCGCCGCCATCCGCGCGGCCCTGGACCTCTCCCCCGAGTACGCCCCGGCCTGGGAGGTGCTGGCCCGCGCGCACCTGCTCAAGGGCGAGTGGCGGCAGACGGCCGACGCCGCCCTGCGCGGGCTGAGCATCGAGCCGCAGGACGCCGACCTGGTCAGCCTGGTGTCGCTGGCCTGCACCAACCTCGGTGACGCCGGTCAGGCCCGCGCCGCCGCCGCCCACGCCCTCCGGATCGACCCGGAGAGCCCGACGGCGCACTTCGTCGACGGCCGTGCGGCGCTGCGGTTCGGGGAGCCGGGGCGGGCGGCGGAGAGCTTCCGCGAGGTGCTTCGCCTCGACCCCGGCTTCGGCGCGGCCAGGGACCTGCTGGTGCGGGCGCTCAAGCAGCGCAACCCCGTCTACCGGCGGCTGTCGCGGCTGCGCGGCAGGTTCCCGCAGGGCTGGCGGCTGATCTTCCTGCTGCCCGCGGTCCCGCCGGTCATCGTGGTCTTCGTCGTCCTCGCCCTGCTGCACTGGGTGAGCTGGGTGGCCGAGGCGTGGACCACGACGCGGCTGACCCGCGGCAAGGCCACCCGGCTGCTCTTCGAGGGCGTGGAGGCACGGGTGGCCGTGCTCTGCCTGGGCCTCGTGGTGGCCGGCGCGGCGCTGCTCGGGGCCGGGATCGCGCTCGGCCAGGACGCGCTGGGCACCGCGGGGGCGGCCACCATGGCCCTGGTCACCCCCGTCCAGGAGGCCGCGCACACCGGCTCGCCCCGCCGCCGGGCGATCCTGTACGGCTGGGCCGGCCTGCTCGCCGCAGCCGTCGTCGTCTCGGTGCTGGCGGCCGAACCGGGCGTGGCCCTGCTCATCCTCTACACGTCGATCGCCACTGTCTGGCTCGCCACGCCCATCAGAGGCAGGGCCACAGCGGGCCTCTGACGGGGTGCCGGCGGCAGTCCTCCAGGGCCACGGCGGCCCCCGACGAGAGTGCCGGCGGCGGTCGTCTAGAGCAGCGTCCCGCCGCTCACCTCGAACCTGGCCAGCGCCTCCCCGAGCCTGGCCAGCGTGTCGGGGTGCAGGGTGAGGTCGGCGGCGGCCAGGTTCTCCTCGATGTGGGCGGGGGTGCGGCTGCCGGGGATCGCCACCACGTGCTCGTCCTGGTGCAGCAGCCAGGCAAGGGCGAGCTGGGCCGGGGTGATGCCGAGGTTCGCGGCCAGCGTCCTGACGGGGGCGTACCGGTCGTTGTTGCCCGCGAGGTTCTCGGCCGAGAAGCGGGGGGCGTTGTGCCGGAAGTCGCCCTCGCCGAGCGCCTGCACCGTGCCGGTCAGGAAGCCGTTGCCCAGCGGGCTCCACGCCACGATCCCGACGCCGAGCTCGCGTGCCGCCGCGAGCAGGTCGGCGTCCACGGGCCGCCACATCGACCACTCGTTCTGCACGGCCGTCACCGGGTGCACCGCGTGCGCCGCCCTGAGCTGGGCGGCCGTCACGTTGGACAGGCCGATGTGCCTGACCAGCCCGTCGCGCACCAGCTCGGCCAGCGCGCCGGCGGTCTCCTCGATCGGCACGCCGGGGTCGGGGTAGTGGGCGTAGTAGAGGTCGATCACGTCGGTGTCCAGGTTGCGCAGGCTGCGCTCGGCGTACCGGCGCACCAGGCGCGGCTCGGCGTTGACCCGCAGCTCGCCGAAGGCGTAGCCGACCGGGTGCGACCGGCTCGGCTCGCCCTCCGGGATCGCCAGGCCGAACTTGGTCGCGACCACCACCTCGTCCCTGCGGCCCTTGATCGCGCGGCCCACCAGGCGCTCGTTGTGGCCGTCGGGGCCGTAGGCGTCACTGGTGTCCACGTGGGTGCCCCCCGCGTCCAGCGCAGCCTTGATCGCCGCCTCGGCGCGGGCGTCGTCCACCTCGCCGTACACGCCGGGCGAGAGCACCATCGCGCCGAAGCCGATCGCGGGAACCTGCAAGCTGCCGAGAGTCCGTGTCTTCATGCGTCCGATCGTGCCGCGCGCTTCCGCCCGGGGTCCAAGACCCTTTGCTATAACCATTGGCTATGGACGTGCACTTGCGAGAGTTGCGGTATTTCGTGGCGGTCGCGGAGGAGCTGAACGTGACGCGGGCCGCGGAGCGGCTGTTCGTCTCCCAGCCCGCGCTGTCCAAGCAGCTCGGGGTGCTGGAGCGGCTGCTCGGGTTCCGGGTGTTCGAGCGGGTGCCCAGCGGGGTGGTGCTCACCCGGCAGGGGGCGGCGCTGCTGCCGGTCGCCCGCGAGCTGCTCGAACGCTGGAACACCGGGGTGGAGCAGGCGCGGGCGGCGGCGCCCACGGGCACGCTGGTGATCGGCCTGCAGACGGCCGTGGGCAGAGGGCTGCAGCAGGAGGCGCTGCGCCGCTTCCGCGCGACGATGCCGGGGTGGGAGGTGTCACTGCGGCTGGTGGGCTGGGACGACCCCAGCGGCGGGCTGGCCGACGGGTCGTCGGACGTGGCGTTCATCTGGCTGCCCGTGCCGGCGGGGCTGCGGACGCACGTGCTGGCCACCGAGCGGCGCGGGGTCGCCATGCCCGCCGACCACCCGCTGGCGGAGCTGGCGGAGATCCCGTTCGAGGCGTTGCGGCGGGAGCCGTTCATCGCGCTGCCGCGGGCGGCGGGGCCGCTGCGGGACTTCTGGCTCGGCCTCGACGCGCGTGGCGACGAGCCGGTGGTCGGGGTGACGGCCAACACGCCGGAGGAGGTGTTCGAGGCCGTGATCAGCGGGCTCGGGGTGGTGCTGGTGGCCGAGGGGAACGCCGCGCTCTACAAACGGCCCGGCATGACGTACCGGCCGGTTACGGGGCTGCCTCCTGGGGAACTGGCCATTGCCTGGCGCGAAAGGGACGAGAGCCCACAAGTCCTCGCGTTCATCGACGCGCTGCGACAGGTGACCACTAAGGTCTGACCCGAGATCGGACTCGTAGAGAGGTGCCCCCATGAGTGAGTACGCGACCACCTTCGACCTGATCGACGCCGACAAGGACGGCCGCATCTCCGCTGTCGAGCTCGTGCGCCTGATGGAGGTGCTCGGCCAGCCCGTGACGCTGGAGGCCGCCCAGGAGGGGGTGCTCAAGCTGGACAAGGACGGTGACGGCCTGATCGACCTGGAGGAGTTCAGCGCGTTCCTCCAGAAGTGATAAGAAACAAGCGTTTGCTACCCATTCTCCTGTTGCCTGGGTCACAATGGCGGCAGGAGGGACGATGGCGATCAAGAGTGACATCAGCGAAAGCCGTACACCCGCGGACATCGTGAAAACGCTCAGGTCGGGCATCGGTCCGGTCTCCGAAGAGGTGATCGAGGAGATCCAGGCCCGCATCCCCGAGTACGCCCGGCCATCGGACGAGATCTACATCAAGGTCGTGCGCATGGCGGTCGAGCAGGCCATCGAAGGCTTCCTCGACCGCATCGAGAGCCCGGACGCCCCGTGGGACCCGGAGCCGTTCCGCATGATCGGCAAGGGTGAGGCTGCGGAGGGCCGCAACCTGGAGCCGCTGCAGGCCGCGATGCGGCTCGGCGCCCGGGTCGGCTGGCGGCGGCTGACCGAGCTGGCCGGCCCGCTCGGCCTGTCTCCCCAATCCCTGTACGACCTGGGCGAGACCATCTTCGTCTACCTCGACCAGCTCGCCGACGCCGCCGCCGAGGGCTTCGAGGAGGCCAGGGCGCACGCCGCGGGGGAGATGGAGCGCCGCCGGGGCCGCCTGCTCGACCTGCTGCTCAGCCGGCCGCCCGCCAGCCCCGACGCCATCGCCGACCTGGCCAAGGCCGCCGCCTGGCGGCTGCCCAGGACGGTCGCCTGCGTGGCGCTCGACGACCAGCACGGCGCCTGCCGGATGCCGCCGCTGCCGCCCGACGTGCTCACCGGGCCAGGGCGGGCGCTGCCGTGCCTGCTCGTGCCCGACCCGGCGGGCCCCGGCCAGGCGCAGGCGCTGGAGCACGCCCTGCGCGGCCACCGCGCGGCCATCGGCCCGGCCGTGCCGCTCGCCGCCGCCGCGACGTCGCTGCGGTGGGCCGGCGAGGCGCTGGATCTGTCCCGGCGCGGCGTGCTGCCCCGCGGGCTGCTGCGGTGCGAGGACCACCTGGCCACGTTGGTGGTGTTCAAGGACGAGGAGCTGGTCAGCGCGCTGGCCGAGGTGCGGCTCGCGCCCCTGGCCCACCTGCGCCCCAACCAGCAGGACCGGCTGGCGGAGACGCTGCTGGCGTGGCTGCGGCACGGCCGCGGCGCCGGCGAGGTGGCCGCCAAGCTGCACGTGCACCCGCAGACGGTGCGCTACCGGCTGCGGCAGCTGGAAGAGCTGTACGGCGACCAGCTCGCCGACCCGGACATCCGGTTCGAGCTGGAGATCGCGCTACGGGCCAGGCAGGCGGTCATGTCAGGGCGTTGAGCGCGGCTGGTGCTCGGTGCGGCGGGACTCGTACCAGGTGTCGCCGACCGGCTCGCCGGACAGGTTCCAGCTCCACGAGACGGTCGGCGTGATGCGGGAGTAGACGCCGGGCCCGACCAGGCCGGCCCACTCCACCGGCCCGTCGGCCACGCCGTACACGCGCACGCCCCGGGCGACGAACGGCTCGAACGACACCATGTCGTCCACGACCAGCGCCACCTTGGCCTCGCCCGGGCCGATGTTGCGGAACTTCCTGGTGCGCAGCACCTGCTCGCCGGCGCCGCCGATCCAGAAGTGCGCGCCGTCGAACTCGAACGCCACCGGCACCACGTCCGGCTGCCCGTCGCCGGACAGCGTGGCCAGGCGGGCGAGCGGCTGAGAGCGCAGGTAGGCGATCTCCTCGTCGGTGAACGACATGCTGTTCTCCTTCTCCGGCATGGAGTCTTTCCCCCTGAACGAACGGGAACCGCCCGGATCGACTCTGTAGCATGGCCCGATGCCGACACCGGTGATCCTCGACTGCGACCCCGGCCACGACGACGCCTTCGCCATCTGGCTGGCGGCCGGCGACCCGGAGATCGACCTGCGCGCCATCACCACCGTCGGCGGCAACGGCAAGTTGGCCCACACCACCTACAACGCCAGGGTGGTGGCCGGGCTGGCCGGCATCACCGGGGTGCCGATCGCGCCCGGCGCCGACAGCCCCATGGTGCGGCTGCTGTCGCCCGCCGTCGGGATCCACGGCGACAACGCGCTCGGCGGCCCCGAGCTGCCGCCGCCTGCCGTGGAGGCCGATCCGCGCACCGCCGTCGAGCTGATCAGGGACACCCTCGACGCCGCCGGAGAGCCGGTGACGATCGTCGCCACCGGGCCGCTGACGAACATCGCGATGTTCGCGCGGACGTACCCGGACCGGCTCCCCCGGATCGGGGACGTCGTGTGGATGGGCGGGTCCACGGGGCGGGGCAACATCACCCCGTACGCGGAGTTCAACTGCTGGACCGACCCCGAGGCCGCGTCGATCGTGCTCGGCTCCGGCGTGCCGTTCACCATGATCGGCCTGAACGTCACCCACCAGGTCCTCGTCACGCCCGAGGTGATGGCCAGGATCGGCGCCGTCGGCAACCGGACGGCCGCCTTCGGCGTGGAGCTGCTCAGCTACTTCAACTCCACCTACGAGACCGACCAGGGCATGCCGGAAGGGCCGCTGCACGACCCCGTGGCGGTGGCGCTGGTGGCCAGGCCGGGGCTGGTCACGACCGTGCGCACCAGGCTCGACATCGAGCTGCGCGGCACCGAGACCGCCGGCGCGACCAGCGTGGACCTGCTCGGCAAGCTGGGGCGCGAGCCCAACGCGCACGTGGCCACCGGCGTGGACGTCGAGGCGTTCTGGGACCTGATCGAAGCCGCCGTCCGCACCCTGTCATGAGCGCCCTCGCCCGGGGTAGCGGGAACGGATGCGACTGACGTACACCTCCGACGTCTGGTGGAAGAACGCCGTGGTCTACTGTCTGGACGTCGAGACGTTCAAGGACGGCAACGGCGACGGCGTGGGCGACTTCCGCGGCCTGACGCAGCAGATCGACTATCTCGCGGGGCTCGGCGTGACCTGCCTGTGGCTCATGCCGTTCTTCCCCACCCCCAACAAGGACGACGGCTACGACATCACCGACTTCTACTCCATCGACCCGCGGCTGGGGACGCTGGGCGACTTCGTGGAGTTCATGCGGACCGCCCACGACCGGGGCCTGCGGGTCATCGCCGACCTGGTCGTCAACCACACCTCCGACCAGCACCCGTGGTTCGTGGAGGCCCGGTCGAGCCGGGACTCGGCCCGCCGCGACTGGTACGTCTGGTCCGACAGGCCGGAGCCGGACAACCCCGAGCAGATCGTCTTCCCCGACAAGGAGAACAGCGTATGGGAGTACGACGAGGGCTCGGGCCAGTACTACCTGCACAGCTTCTACCGGCACCAGCCGGACCTGAACGTGGGCAATCCCGAGGTCAGGGACGAGATCACGCGCATACTCGGGTTCTGGATGGAGCTCGGGCTGTCGGGGTTCAGGGTGGACGCGGTGCCGTTCCTCATCGAGAACGTCAATCCGCGGCTGGCGAACCCGCACGAGTTCCTGGCGGATCTGCGGGCGTTCATGACGCGGCGCAAGGGCGGGTCGATCCTGCTCGGCGAGGTGAACGTGCCGTACAAGGAGTTAATTGCGTATTTCGGTGACGGGCTGGGCGACCAGATCACCATGTGCTTCGACTTCATCGGCATGCAGAAGGCCTGGCTGTCGATGGCCCGCAACGACGCCACGCCCCTGGTCGACGCCCTGCGCGAGCGCCCGAAGCCGCCCAAGGACTGCCAGTGGGCGATGTTCCTGCGCAACCACGACGAGCTGACCCTCGACAAGCTCACGGAGGAGGAGCGGGAGGAGGTCTTCCGCGCGTTCGGGCCGGAGAAGGAGATGCAGATCTTCGGGCGGGGGCTGCGCCGACGCTTGCCGACGATGCTCGGCGGCGACCTGCGGCGCGTCAAGATGGCCTACAGCCTGCTGTTCTCGCTGCCCGGCACCCCCGTGATCTTCTACGGCGAGGAGATCGGGATGGGGGAGAACCTGGAGGAGGAGGGCCGCCTGGCGGTCCGCGTCCCGATGCAGTGGTCGGAGGACGGCGGCTTCAGTCAGGCCGAGCCGGTCCGCGAGATCCCCGGGGGCTCCTTCGCTCCCGACCGGGTGAACGTGGCCGACCAGAAGCGGGACACCGGCTCGCTGCTGCGCTGGTTCCAGCTCCTGATCGAGCGCTACCGGGAGTGCCCCGAGCTGGCGTGGGGCGAGTACACCGTGCTGGACACCGGGCATCCGGCGGTCTTCGCGCACCGCTGCGACGCCGACGGGGCCACGGTGGTGGTCGCGCACAACCTCTGCGACACGGCGCAGGACGTGGAGCTGCGGCTGGACGGGCTGGAGCGCTGCCTGCTCACGGATCTGCTGGTGGACGGGACGCTGGAGGTGTCGGAGCAGGGTGTGGCGCGGGTGCCGCTGGACCCGCACGGCTGCCGCTGGCTGCGTGCCTCGCCCCCGGAGATCCCCCCGGAGGACGCCTCGGTCAAGTCGTTGTGACGGCCTCACCGGCGGCTGGCCAGGCGGACATGGCGAGGGTGGCGATGGCGAGCAGGTCCTCGTAGGAGGCACCGTCACGCGACTGCGTGGACATGCCCTGGACCGTCGCGGCGTAGAAGGCGGCCAGCCCCGCCGTGTCCGTGCCGGCGGGCAGCCGCCCGGCCGCCATGTCGCCGTCGATGCGCGCCTTGAACGCCGCCTTGGCCTCCGTCCTGAACCGCCGGAGCAGCTCCTCGACCTCGGCCGATTCCGGCCCGCAGTTCACGGCGGCGGTGATGACCATGCAGCCGCCCGGATGCTCGGTGCTCGCGTACTCGGCCGCCGCCTCCCGCAGCACCCGCTCGATCGCGCCCCGCCCGGTGGGCTCCTCGGCCAGCGCGCGGGTGGTGAAGGCGCCGTAGGTCTCCTGGTAGCGCCGCACGGCCTCCTCGAACAGCCGCCGCTTGTCGCCGAAGGCCGCGTACAGGCTGGGCGGCCTGATGCCCATGGCGGCGGTCAGCTCCGCGATCGAGGTCGCCTCGTAACCGTGCCGCCAGAACGCGAGCAGCGCGCTCTCCAGCGCCGCCTCCCTGTCGAACTCCCGTCGCCTCGCCATGCCCTCATTCTATAGCGATCGCTATGCTATCGTTCTGTATCGATCGCTAAAGAAAGGTGGGGCGATGAGGACTGCCCTCGTCACGGGTGCGAGCAGGGGGATCGGCCGCGCCGTCGCGCTGCGGCTGGCCAAGGACGGGTTCCGCGTGATCGTGAACTACGCCGGGGACGGCGTAGCCGCCCAGGAGGTCGTGGACACGATCGGCGCGAACGCGGTCGCGCTGCGGGCCGACCTCGGCGTGCCGGAGGAGGTCACCGCGCTCGCGCAGCGGGTCCGGGCCGAGACGGACGTGCTCGACGTGCTGGTCAACAACGCCGGGATCGGCCTGTCCCAGCCGATCGGGGAGGTGACGCGGGCCGGTTTCTCCCGCGTGTTCGCGGTCAACGTCGAGGGCCTGTTCTTCCTCACCCAGCAGGTGCTGCCGCTCATCCCCGACGGCGGCAGGATCGTCAACGTCACCTCGGGCGCGACCCGCATCGCCTTCCCCGAGGGCATCGCGTACGCGATGAGCAAGGGCGCGGTGCAGACCTTCACCCTGGCCCTGGCCAAGGAGCTGGGCCCGCGCGGCATCACGGTCAACAACGTCGCCCCCGGCATCATCGACACCGACACCAACGCCGGCTGGCTGCGCGGCGACCCCGGGGCTCGGGCGTACGCGGCGAGCAGGCACGCGGTCAACCGCGTCGGCCAGGCGGAGGAGATCGCCGACGTGGTCGCCTTCGCCGCCTCACCCCAGGCCGGCTTCGTCACCGGCACCACGATCGACGCCACCGGCGGCGGGAACCTCTGAGGAGTCAGGACATGCCCACGGTCATCCACGACGGCGGCGCCGTCCACTACGCGAAGGCGGGCACCGGCCCCGGGCTCGTGATGGTGCACGGCACCGGCGGCGACGCCGTCACCAACTACGCCCACCTCGTCCCCGGCCTCGCCGATGTGCGCACGGTCATCACCCCCGACTACGCCGGCAGCGGCCAGACCTTCGACCCCGGGGGCGACCTCACGCTCGACCTGCTCGCCGGCCAGGTGGCCGCCGCGTTCGAGGAGCCGTCCGACCTGGTCGGGTTCTCGCTGGGCGCCGCCGTCGCCGCCAAGGTCGCCGCCGAGCGGCCCGAGCTGGTCAGGCGGCTGGTGCTGATCGCCGGCTGGACGCACCTGGCGGACTCGCGGCTGGAGCTGGGCCTGCGCACGTGGGCGCGGCTGGCAGCCACCGACCCCGAGAGCCACGCCGCGTACGGGCCGCTCGTGGGCTTCAGCCCGGGTTTCGTGAGCTCGGTGGGCGCCAAGGCGCTGATGGCGGGCGAGCCGCCCCGCGGCACGCTGCGCCAGATCGAGCTGGACCTGCGCGTGGACATCAGGGACCTGCTGCCGAGGATCACCGCGCCCACCCTGGTCATCGGCAACACCCAGGACTACCTGGTCCCCGTGGAGCACGCCCGCGCGCTGCACGCGGCCATCCCCGGCAGCCGGTACGCCGAGCTGGACAGCGGCCACGTCGTCCTGCACGAGCGCCCGGAGGAAGTCACAGCGCTCATCAAGGAGTTCATCACCCGCTCGTAACCATTGAGTGATTTGTCCTGGTTACTCTCCGCACCATGCAGACCATGAAGCTCGCCCTCGCCGGGGCCGCCGCCACCAGCGTGCTGGCCCTGGTGGCACTCCCCGCGCAGGCCGTCGCACCGGCGAAAACGGTCACGGTCACTGTCATGGGCACGTCCGACCTCCACAGCAACGCCCTCAACTGGGACTACTTCAAGGACACCGCCTACTCCGACAGCCAGGGCAACCACGTCGGCCTGGCGAAGGTGTCCTCGCTGGTCAACCGGATCAGGGCCGAGCGCGGAGCGGAGCGCACGCTGCTGTTCGACTCGGGTGACACGATCCAGGGCACGCCGCTGGCGTACTACTACGCCAAGGTCGAGCCGATCACCGAGAGCGGCGAGACCCACCCGATGGCCAAGGCCATGAACGCCATCGGGTACGACGCCGTGACGCTGGGCAACCACGAGTTCAACTACGGTCTGCCGCTGCTGGCCACCTGGATCGACCAGATGAAGGCGCCCGTGCTCGGCGCCAACGCCGTCCACGACAGATCGGGGCTGCCGGCGTACAAGCCGTTCGTGATCAAGACCATGAAGGTCAAGGGTGACAAGCCGGTCAAGGTGGGCGTGCTCGGCCTGACCAACCCGGGCGTGGCCATCTGGGACAAGGCCAACGTCGAGGGCAGGCTGCGCTTCACCGACCTGGTCGAGTCGGCCAGGAAGTGGGTGCCGGTCATCCGCGGCCTCGGCGCGGACGTGGTCGTCGTGACCGCCCACGCGGGCGACAACGGCATGTCCTCCTACGGGGGCGACCTGCCGGTCGAGAACGCCTCGGCGATGGTGGCCGAGCAGGTGCCGGGCATCGACGCGGTGCTGTTCGGGCACGCGCACAACGAGGTCGCCCAGCGGTTCGTGACGAACAAGACCACCGGGAAGCAGGTGCTGCTGACCGAGCCGGGCAAGTGGGGCCAGCGCCTGTCGCGGCTGGACTTCCAGCTCACCAAGCAGCGCGGCAAGTGGGTGGTCACCGGCAAGTCGTCCACCACGCTCAACACCAACACGCTGCCCGAGGACCCGAAGATCGTGGCGCTGCTCAAGCCGCAGCACGACACCACGGTCGGCTACGTGAACAAGGTCGTGGCCAGGTCGGCGCAGCAGCTCTCGGCGGCCGAGTCGCCGTACAAGGACACGCCGATCCTCGACTACATCCAGCACGTGCAGATCGAGACGGTCAAGCAGGCGCTGCCGGACAACACGCTGCCGGTGCTGTCGATCGCCGCGCCGTTCAGCCGCAGCGCCGTCTTCCCCGCCGGCGACGTCCGGGTCAGGGACGTGGCCGGCCTGTACGTCTACGACAACACGCTGATGGCGGTCAAGCTGACCGGCGCGCAGCTCAAGGACTACCTGGAGTACTCCGCCAGGTACTTCAACCAGCTCGCGCCCGGCGCCCCGGTCGACGTCACCAAGCTGACCAACGCGAACAACACCCCCGACTACAACTACGACCAGCTCGCCGGCGTCTCCTACGACCTCGACGTGGCCAAGCCGGCCGGCCAGCGCGTCGCGAACCTCGCCTACGAAGGCGCGCCGATCCCGGCCGAGAAGGAGTTCCTGGTCGCGATCAACAACTACCGCCAGTCGGGCGGCGGCGGCTTCCCGCACGTGAGCACCGCCCCCGTGCTCTACAACGCGCAGGTGGAGATCCGGCAGGCGCTGATCGAGTACGCCACCGCCCAGGGCACCATCGACCCGGCCGGCTTCGCCGCCGCCAACTGGAAGCTGACCAGGGACGGAGCGCCGCTCTTCTAGAGGGTTCTAGAGGTAGGACGGGCCGCTCACCCGGTGCCTGAACGTCCACCACACCCACGCCTGGGCGGCCACCAGGAACGGGATCAGGGTCAGGACGACGGGCACCAGCAGCGGCCCCGACGTGCCGGGCTCCAGCGGCAGCCGGAGCCCGGCCAGCACCCCGACGACCACCAGCACCACCGAGGTCAGCGCGTACGTGCGCGCCTCCCCGGCCCCGCCCGCCAGCACCGCCGCCCGCGTCCGCAGCGTCCCGCGCAGCCGCAGCGCCGCGAACGTCAGCCCGTGCGTGCCGAACAGCGCGGCCAGCACCAGCGCGGGCAGCACCGCCACCGGCCCCTCGATGCCGAGCAGCACGTGGGACAGCAGCGCGCCCCAGCTCAGCGCCAGCCCCCAGCTCCCGGCCACGATCGCACCGTCCCAGAACGCCTGCCAGCGCGCCCCCGGCACGCGCCCGCGCAGCCACAGCCCCATGTCGCGCACGACCCAGGCCAGCAGCAGCGTCACCACCACCGTGTGGTTGCCGTGCAGCAGCTCGCCCTCCAGCCGGGGGAACAGCCCGGCCAGCACGCCCGCCGTGGCCACCAGCCACACCTCGTTGCCCAGGAAGAACGGCGCGATCGCGGCGATCACCTCGCGCCGCTCGCCCGCCGACCTGCCCAGGTACGGCAGCGCCATGCCGACCCCGATGTCGGCGCCGGCCAGCACGAGGTACCCGATGGCGAAGAAGCCCAGAATGAAGATCTCCATGACAAGCGTCCCCTAGAACGAAGGAGCAGGAACGGGGGCGTCGACCGGCCGGTCGCCCAGCGCCACCGCATCGGGCCCGCGCCGCGCGTGCCTGGCCAGCAGCCAGTAGTTGACGGCGATCAGGAGCGCGAACACCGTGACGAACGCGGTCAGCGAGAAGACCATCTGCCCCTCGGTCACCGGCGACATGGCGTCGGACGTCTTCAGCAGCCCGTACACGGCCCACGGCTGGCGTCCCATCTCGCGGAACATCCAGCCGGCCAGCATGGTGACGAACGGGACCGGGATCATCAGTGTCAGCAGCCGGTGCCACACCCTGAACCCGCGCACCACGGGCCGGATCAGCATGAGCAGGAAGCTCGGCGCGGCCACGAACAGCATGATCGCGAACAGCGCCATCATCGTGATACCGCTGGTCTGCACCGCCCCCACGGGCGGCAGGTAGTCGCCGGGACCGAGCCTGGCCACCATCTCGGCCTGCGCGGCGGCCAGCCGTTCGGGGTCGTTCACCCACGCCGCGACCTTCGCGGGCTGCAGGGTCTCGAACCCGATCCCGCCGAACGTCGCCGTGAGGAGCAGGGCGGGCAGCGCCACGCCGATCCCGATCCGCAGCGACTTGCGGAACAGGTCCTGCTCGGCGGTGCGCCTGCCCAGGTGGTACGCGCTCACCCCGGCCATGAAGAACCCACCGACGATCATCGCTCCGAACAGCACGTGCCAGAACGCCACCTGCGCCGCCGGATTGGCCACCATGGCCCCGAAGTCCGTCAGCCGCAGCCGGCCGCCCTCCAGCACGTGCCCGACCGGGTTCTGCAGGAAGCCGTTGGCGACCATGATCCAGAACGCCGACGCGTACGCGGTCAGCGTCACCACCCAGATCAGCGCCAGGTGCGCCCACCGGTTCAGCTTGTTCCAGCCGAAGATCCACAGGCCCAGGAACGTGGACTCGACGAAGAACGCCACCAGCGTCTCGATGGCCAGCGCCGAGCCGAACACGTCGCCCGCGTACTCGGTCAGCCCGCTCCACGACAGCCCGAGCTGGAACTCCATCACGAGCCCGGTCACGATGCCCATCGCGTAGTTGATGATGTAGAGCTGGCCCCAGAACCGCGTCATCCGCAGGTGCACGGGGTCGCCGCTGAAGGTGGCGCGCGTCTGGACGACGGCGACCAGCGTCGCCAGCCCGAGCGTCAACGCCACGAACAGGAAGTGCGCGCCCGCCGTGAGCGCGAACTGCAGGCGGGCGAGGTCCACGATGTCCATACCGCAGACCCTCCCGGTACGGTCACCCCCGCCGCGTCATGCCGGGGCGGGCACCCGCCTTACATCCCGGGTCGCACGAGGGCGGCGGACGTACGACTCAGGGAGTAAGCCAGCCCGGCGTGATCATGCCGGCCTCGTACGCGATGACCACGAGCTGGGCCCTGTCGCGCACCCGCAGCTTGGTCATGATCCGGCTGACGTGCGTCTTCGCCGTCGCGGGGCTGAGCACGAGGCGGGCCGCGATCTCGTCGTTGGACAGGCCGGCGGCCACCAGCGTCATGACCTCGCGCTCGCGCTCGGTGAGCGCGTTCAGCTCGGGGCCCGGCTCCGGCCGCTTGACCCGGCCGGCGAACTCGGCGATCAGCCGCCGCGTGATCGAGGGCGCGATCAGCGCGTCGCCCCTGGCCACGACCCGGACGGCGTGGATCAGCTCGGCCGGCTCGGTGTCCTTGACCAGGAAGCCGCCCGCGCCCGCCCGCAGCGCGCCGTAGACGTAGTCGTCGAGGTCGAACGTGGTCAGGATGATCACCTTGACGTCGCCGAGCGCCGGGTCGCCCGCGATGCGGCGGGTGGCCTCCAGGCCGTCGAGCTCGGGCATGCGGATGTCCATGAGCACCACGTCGGGCCGGTGCTCGCGGGCCCCGGCGATCGCCTCGGCGCCGTTGGCGGCCTCGGCCACGACCTCGATGTCGTCCTCGTCGCTGAGGATGGACCGGAACCCGGCCCGTACCAGGGTCTGGTCGTCGGCGAGCAGTACGCGGATCATCGAGCCCCGTTCGTCGGCTGGGTCAGTGGCAGGCGGGCGGTGACGCGGAAGCCGCCCTCGGGGCGGGGGCCGGCCTCCAGGGTCCCGCCGAGCGCGGTCGCGCGCTCGCGCATGCCCTGGATCCCGAAGCCGCTGCCCCCGTCGTACGTGGTGCCGGGCCCGTCGTCCTGCACGGTGATGATGACATGTCCGGCCTCGTTGGTGATCGCGAGGGTGGCGTGCTCCGTGCCCGAGTGACGGGAGACGTTCGTCAGCGCCTCCCTGACGATGCGGGTGGCGGCCAGGTCGACCTCGGTCGGCAGGGCGTCGAGGGGGCCCGACAGCTCCGTCCGCACCTTCAACCCTGAGGCCGCGACCAGCTCGTCCACCCGGGCCAGGCTGTCGGCGGGGGCGACCGGCGCGTCCTCGTCCACCTGGCGCAGCACGCCGAGGGTGGTCCGCAGCTCGCGCAGCGTCTCCTTGCTGGTGTCCTTGATGGTCCGCAGCGCCGCCTCGGCGTCCTCCGGCCGCTTCCTGATCCCGTGCAACGCCGCGGACGCCTGCACGTTGATCATGGAGATGTTGTGCCCGAGCACGTCGTGCAACTCCCTGGCGATGCGCAGCCGCTCCTCGCTGGCCCGCCGCCTGGCCTCCTCCTCCTTGGTCAGCAGGGCGTCGAGCGCGTGCCGGCGGGCCTCCGACAGGTACGCGCGGCGGTTGCGGGTGACCCCGCCGAACGCGATGGAGGCGACCACCCATCCCGTGATCGAGACGAACGTGGTGTTGTCCACGTGCCTGATGCCGCCGGTCTCGCCGAACCCCATGGCCAGCAGCGCCGCCGCGCCCGTGGCGACGGCGGCGGTGAGATGGCCGCGGTCGGCCGCCGTGTACAGGACGACGAACAACATCACGATGAGCGGCCCGTCGGCTCCCGCGTACGGGTAGTAGGCGGCCACCGAGACCGCCACGACGACCAGCGCCGCGACCGGGTAGCGCTCCCGCGCCAGCAGCGCGGCGCAGGCGATCACCGGCAGCACGAAGTCCAGCACGTTCAGCCGGCCGGAGCCGTCGAAGGCGAAGAGGGACCCTGCCAGCACGGCGGCGATGGTCACGATCGACACGATCGTGCTGGGAGAGGGCCTGCGCATGCCCTCATTCTGTACGTTCGCGCACGCGCCCCGTCGACAGGCCCCGGTGATCGCGGCGGCAGTTCTGGGTAGAGCCGTTGAATGAGCACAAGGGACGAACTCCGGCGGGTCGAAGAGGACCTGACCCGGTTGCGAGCCGAGAACCAGGACGTGCGCGACCAGATCCGCGACATGGGCGCGACCGACCAGATCGAGATCTCGGCGATGATCAGCCAGGCGGACGAGCAGGTCGAGCTGATCGCCGGGCTCGAACGCCGCCGCGACCGGCTGATCCAGCGGCTCGAGGAGGAGGAGGGCGCCCGGTGAGGGGCGCCCATGAGCGGGTCAGCGGCGAAGGGGGGCGCCGACCTCGTGCAGGTGGCTCAGCGCCTGCCCGTACGACTCGATGAGACCGGTCTGGAGATAGTCGACGCCGATCTCCCCGCAGTAGCGCTCCACGATGGGCTGCGCCTTGCGCAGGTTCGGAGCAGGCATGTTGGGGAACAGATGGTGCTCGATCTGGTAGTTGAGCTGGCCGAGCGCCACGTCGGTGAACAGGTTGCCGCGCACGTTGCGTGAGGTGAGTACCTGCTTGCGGAGGAAGTCCAGCTTGTCCTCCTTGGTGAGCACGGGCATGCCCTTGTGGTTCGGCGCGAACGTGCAGCCGAGATAGACCCCGAACAGCCCCTGGTGCACGGCGAGGAACAGCAGCGCCTTGCCGAAGGGCAGCACGGTGAAGACCACCCCGAAGTACAGCACGAAGTGGACGATCAGCAGCGTCAGCTCCACGTTGCGCCGCTTGGCCGTGGGCTGGAACAGCGCCTTGAAGCTGGCGATGTGCAGGTGCCAGCCCTCCAGCGTGAGCAGCGGAAAGAACCAGTAGGCCTGGTACTTCGCGATGAAGCGGGGCAGGCCGGCGCTCCGGACGGCCTGGTCCTGGGACCAGACGATCACCGCCGGTGAGACGTCGGGGTCATGGTCCTCGTGGTTGGGGTTGGCGTGGTGCTTGTTGTGCTTGGTGTTCCACCAGCCCCAGCCGAGACCGATGCCGAAATTTCCGATGATCAGGCCCACGACGTCGCTGGGCCGCCGCGTCCTGAAGACCTGCCGGTGCCCGAGGTCGTGGGCGAGGAAGCCCAGCTGCGCGAAGATCACGGCCATCGCGACCGCGACGAGGAGTTGCCACCAGGAGTCCCCCACCCAGACGAACAGGGCCCAGCCGCCGGCGTACACGACGGCCGCGATGCTCATCCGGATGGCGTAATAAAAGGGACGCCGGTCGAGGAGGCCGGCGTCCGCTATGCGATGGGCTAGTCGGGCGAAGTCACTGCCTCGAGTGTCGATGGTGCCAGGACTGGCCACTGCTCTCCTTACCTCACGGTGCAAGTTGCCCTAACCATCGCGCATCCGCCGTCAAACCGGAAGCGCGTAGCGTGGCGGTGTGATCTACGTCAACACGCCTCTAACCTCTGTGATCCGTGAGGCAGTGGCCGCGACCTGGGGCGTAGAAGGGGCGGGCGAGCGCCTGCACGGCGGGGAAGAATCCGCTGCCTGCCGCCTCCACGGCCACGTGCTCAGGATCGGCCCTGAAGGGCGTGCCGTGGACGAGCAGGAGTGGTGTCACACGATCGCCCGGCATGCCGCCGCCACCCTTCCCGAAGCCCTCGCCCCGCTGCCCACCCCGGAGGGGACGACCGTGGTCGTGGTGGCGGGCCGCCCGATCTCCTGCTGGCCGTACGTCGAGCCTACCTGGCCCGACTCCGGCCTGCCCGCCCAGCGCGCGCCGATCATCCGCCGCCCGCGGCCGGGAGCCGTTCCAGCGCGTGCTTCTCGGGGTCGGTGATCGTCGCGCCGCGGGACAGCGCCGCGTGGCAGGCCCCGGCCCCCAGGGCCCGCGCGCACCGGTCCACCAGGCCGTTGACGTGGGGGTCGGCGGACACGCCGATGCCGCGCAGCGCCCGCGCGGCTCCCAGCAGCTCCGCCGCGGGCAGCGGCGCCAGGTGCTCGGCCACCCCCTCCAGCACGCTCGCCCGCACGGTCCTGTCGGAGCACCCGGCCATCAACTCCAGCGCCCCGCGCAGCGGCCCGACCGGCTCAAGGCTCACCCGGGCCAGCTCCACCCGCAGCAGCGCCCCGAACTGCGCGGTCGTCTCGACCCCGAGCGCCATGGCCCGCTCCAGCAGCCGCGCGGCCTCGCCCGGGTCCCCGCCGCGCCGGGCCAGCTCGGCCCTGGCGTGCAGCACCCTGGCGATCATGTCCTGGTCCCGCGACCGCACGGCGGCCGCCCACGCCCGGTCCAGCGCCCGCGCCGCCCCCGCACGATCTCCGGCCCGCCCCTTGAGCTGCCCGAGCCGCAGCAGGAACGTCATCGGCCCCAGCGGCGTCTCCAGCCCGGACAACTCGGCGGCCAGCCGCTCCGGCTCCTCACCGAGCGCCACGGCGGCGGCGAAGTCGCCCCGGTTCTCCGCGACCAGCGACAGCCAGTAGAGCGCCGTCCACTGCCCCCACCGGTCTCCGGTCTCGCGGAACCCGGCCAGCGCCGGCTCCAGCAGGTCCTCCGCCCCCGCCACCGCCCCGTACTCGAACCGCGAGACGCCCGCCGCCAGCAGCGCCGCCGACCGCGTCCACCCGTCGGGATGGTCGCGCAGCCGCGCCAGCGCCCGCTCGGCCAGCTCCACCACCTCGCCGGGCGGCGCCAGGCCGCTGCCCAGCATGTACGCGTTCAGCGCGGCCGGATGGTCGCTCTCGCGCAGCGCCCGGCTCACCCCGCCACCCGTGAGCGCCACACAGAGCCCGTACGCCACCTCCCGCCCGCGCCGCCCCACCCCCTGCCCGGGAGGCGCCGTCCCGCCCTCGCCCACCCTGGCCAGCACCGCCGCCGCCTGCTCGCCCATCTCCCGCCACTGCCCGCGCACGATCCACGGCCAGAAGCGCGGCAGGATGAGCCTGAGCGGGTCGTCGGTGCGGCGCAGCGCCGCGTCCAGGTTGTCCCGCTCGGCGTCCAGCACCGCCAGCCATTCGAGCTGCGCCCCGGTCCGCAGGTGCGGATCCGCGGTCTCGGCCAGCCCGGTGTAGTAGCGGGCGTGCTCCCGGCACAGCTCGGGCAGGTCGGCGGCGGCGTACTGCCTGATGGTCTCCAGCATCGTGTAGCGGTCGCCGGAGACCGCGATGAGCGACTTGTCCACCAGCGAGGAGAGCAGGTCCAGGTCCCCGCCGCAGACCCGGGAGACGGCCTCGTACGTGGCGCCGCCCGAGAAGACCGTGAGGCCGCGCAGCAGCTCCCGCTCGCGCTCGGACAGCAGGTTCCAGCTCCAGTCGATGACGGCGCGCAGCGTGCGGTGCCGCGGCTCCGAGGTGCGCCCGCCGCGGAAGGCCAGCCGGTCGCCGAGCTGCTCGACCAGCACCGACATCGGCATCGTCCGCAGGCGCGCGGCGGCCAGCTCGATGGCCAGCGGGATGCCGTCGAGCTCGCGGCAGATCCGCTCCGCCTCCGCCCGCGTCACCACCAGGTCGGGCCTGGCCGCGGCGGCACGATCGGCGAACAGCTCACCGGCCGGCCCCGCCGGCAGCGGCAGCACCTGGTGCAGGCGCTCTCCGGGGACGTCCAGCGGCTCCCGGCTCGTGGCCAGGATCCGCAGGCCCGCGACCTCGGACAGCAGCCACCGCGCCACCCGGGCCGCCTCCTCGATCACGTGCTCGCAGTTGTCCAGCACGATCAGGGGCGCGGTGCCGCGCAGCGCCGCCACGAGATCGGTGGCCTTGAGCACGCCCTCCACCGCCGCCCGCACGCTCGCGGCGGAGGCCAGCTCGACCAGCCATACCCCGTCGCGCACGGCCAGCCCCGCCGCCACCTCCACGGCGAGCCGCGTCTTGCCCGCGCCGCCGGGGCCGACGAGCGTGACCAGCCTGGCGCCCGCCAGCGCCGTGCCGACCCGCTCGACGTCCTCGGCGCGGCCCACGAAGCTCGTCAACCGGGCGGGCAGGTTGCTCCTGGGCGCCTCCGGCTCCGCGTCGCGCAGCGCCTCCAGGTGGGCGCGCCGCAGCTCCGGCCCCGGGTCAGCGCCCAGCTCCGTCGCCAGCGCGGTCCTGATCCGCTCGAAGAGCGCGAGCGCCTCGGCCCGCCGCCCCTGCGCGACCAGAGCCCGCACGAGCAGCGCGTGGAACGGCTCGCGCAGGGGATGCACCGCGACCAGCCCCTCCAACTCCGCCACCACCCCGGCAACACTGTGCCCGGCCCCGAGCCCCAGCCCACCCGGACTGTGGCCATCGGAACTCTGACCATGCGAGCCGTGGCCGTTCGGGGTCTGGTCGAGATCCGCCGCGATGCGCGTGGCCAGCGCCGTGAGCCGCAGCTCTTCGAGCCGCGCCGCGGGCCCCGCCGCGAAGGGCAGCCCGGCCGCGTCCGCCAGCGCGGGCCCGCGCCACAACGCCAGCCCCGCCCGTACGTCCCCGTCGAGCACCAGCCGCTCGAACGCCCAGGCGTCCACCTCACCAGGCGGCACGGCGAGCACGTAACCGGCGGGATGCGAGGAGATCAGCCCGGACGCCTGCCTGCGCGCCCGCGACACGAGCGACTGCAGCGCCGCCATCGGATGCGCGGGCGCGTCATCCGGCCACAGGTCCTCGATCAGCCGGTCGGCGGTGACCACCCGCCCGGGGTCGAGTGCCAGCCGCACCAGCAACGCGCGCACCCGAGCGCCGCCGACCTCGCTCCCCGCCACCCGCAACGGCCCCAGAATCCCGACCCGCATCCACCCTCCACGACTGCGCGCCGAGTCAACAGTACGCACCCGCGCAACCCCGCCGTACCGGCGGCCAGAGGTCGTATCGGGGCTCAGAGGCCGAGCCGGTCCCGCAGCAGCTCGACCGGCAGGTGCGGCACCGTGGCCTCGCTGAACTCGGGCAGCCCGACGAGCAGCTCCGCCTCGTCCGCGTACAGCCCGGCCACCGCCGCGTACCCCCTGCTCTGCCGCGGCTCGATGTTGTAGTAGCTGCCGTTGCCGTACTGGATGCGCACGCTCTCCAGCGCCGGCCGAGCGCTGGCCAGGCAGGCCCCCATCGGCAGCCCCAGCTCGGTCGGCGAGGTGAGCGTGTGGGCGTTGCCCGCCACGACCAGCGCGGGCTCGATGTGCGCGGTCAGCACCCGCTCCGCCATCAGCGCGTCCCGCTGCGACCAGTCACCGGTGAACATCCCGCCGTCGAACAGCGTGACCGACAGCCCCGGGATGGCCTTGAGCACGGCGAAGTGCCCCGCCGTCACGCGCCCGTCGCCGAGCCACCACAGCGGATGGTCGAGCCCCGTGCCGTCGGCCAGGTAGACGTCGAGCTGCGCCTTGAGGTTCTCCGGCCACTCCAGGGCCAGATGGGTCAGCTCAAGTGCCCGCATGAGGCCGAGGACGATCAGCGGGTTCTCCCTGACCCCGTGCACCTCGCCGAGCAGCAGCAGCCCCGTCTCCTGCAGCGAGCGTCTGGCCCGCTCGAGCGCGCTCTCCTCGACCGCGAGCTCGTAGTCGTCCGTACGGAATTCGGCGACGGCCTCGAGCAGGCCGTCCAGCGTGTCGACGCCTGGCATGCTTCCACAGTGTTCGCACTCGTCGCTGAGCGCAACCACCAGGACCCCTCAGCGAGGGATCCGATCCGTCGCCGAGGGCCGACGTCAGGGGCAGCGGACGACCATGCCCGCGTAGGACAGGTTGCCGCCGAAGCCGAACAGCAGCATCGGCGCCCCCTGCGGCACCACTCCGCGCTCCAGCAGCTTCGACAGCGCGAGGGGCACGCTGGCCGCCGAGGTGTTGCCCGACTCCACCACGTCCCTGGCGACGATCGCGTTGACCGCGCCGAGCTTGTCGGCGATGGGATCGATGATGCGCAGGTTCGCCTGGTGCAGGACCACCGCCGCCAGGTCCTCGGGCCGGACGCCGCCGCGCTCGCACGCCTGCCTGGCGATGGCGGGGAGCCGGGTGGTGGCCCAGCGGTAGACGGTCTGGCCGTCCTGGGAGAAGCGGGTCGGGGCGCCCTCGATGCGGACGGCCCGGCCCAGCTCGGGCGCCGAGCCCCAGACGACGGGGCCGATCCGCGCCTCCTCGGACGCGCTGACCACGGCGGCGCCCGCGCCGTCGCCCGTCAGCACGCAGGTGGTCCTGTCGGTCCAGTCGGTCACCGCGGTCATCTTGTCGGCGCCGACGACCAGGGCGTGGGTGGCGGCGCCCGCGCGGATGGCGTGGTCGGCCTGGGCGAGGGCGTGGGTGAAGCCGGAGCAGGAGGCGCCCAGGTCCATCAGCGCGCCGCCCGGCACGCCGAGCCGGGCCGCCACGCGGGAGGCGACATTGGGGGCGCGCTCGGTCTGGGTGCAGGTGGCGACCAGCACGAGGTCGAGGTCGGAGGGGTTCAGGCCGCTGCCGGCCAGTGCCTTGGCGGCGGCGTGCGTGGCCAGGTCGGCGACGCTCTCACCGTCCTCGGCCACGTGCCTGGTGCGGATGCCGACCCGCTTGCTGATCCACTCGTCGCTGGTGTCCACCAGCTCCGCCAGGTCGTCATTTGTCATGATCTTGGCGGGTTGGTAGTGGCCTGTGGCGACAAGTCGTGATCCACTCATGCGGCGGACTATAGCAAGCGAACGTTCGGACGCTAAAATGTCCCGTGTGAACGCTTCACCAACGGACGGAGACCTCGCATGAGCCCGCGCAGGTCGGTCGCCGAGGCGCTGGGCACGCGGGCGGCCATCCTCGACCGCTCGGTGGCCGTCGCCTCCGTGGAGGGGCTCGAAGGGCTGACCATCGGCCGGCTCGCCGCCGAGCTGGGCATGAGCAAGTCGGGCGTGCTCGGGCACTTCGGCTCGAAGGAGGCGCTGCAGCTCGCCGTCCTGGAGCGGGCGGACGGGATCTTCCTGGCCGAGGTGTGGGAGCCCGCCGCGCCCGCCGCGCCGGGGCTGGTGCGGTTGCGGGTGCTCTGCGAGGCGTGGATCTCGTACCTGGAGCGTCAGGTCTTTCCCGGCGGGTGCTTCTTCGTGGCGGCGGCGCACGAGTTCGACGGCCGGCCCGGGGCCGTGCGGGACGCGGTGGAGAGCCGGTTCGAGGCCTGGCGGAGGCGGCTGGGCAAGGAGGCGGGCCGGGCCGTGGACGCGGGGGAGCTGCCCGCGGGCACGGATCCGGAGCAGGTCGTGTTCGAGTTGCTGGGCGTGGTCATGGCGTTGAACCACGCGATCCAGCTCCACGGCGACCAGCGGGCCGCCGCCCGCGCCCGCCGCGCCGTGGAGACCCGCCTGATGCCCGCCGGCGAGAGACCCGCCTGACACCCGCACGCGGGAGACCGGCCGACCTGACACCCGTCGACGGGAGACCCGCCTGACACCCGCCGGCATGGACCCCGCTGACGGCGGCCGGCCCGCGCCTCGCCTTGGGCCTGCGCGGCGGAAGATCCGCATGGCGGTGGCGCGGGAGTGCCCCGCCTGGCTGCTTGCTGTGGTTACTGGGTCGAGAGACGGTCGAACAGGGCCAGTGCCGCCTGCCTTACCTCCTCCGGCGAGACGCCGTCCAGGGTCTGCCTGGCGTCGGCGATGTCGCGGGTGGTGGCCAGCGTGATGGCCACGGACGAGGCGGCGGCACGGTCGATCGATCCCGTCGGGGCGGCGTCGGCCAGTTGCTGGGCGCTCGCGGCGAGGTCGAGGTTGTCTCTCAACGGATCTCCTCGGGTGAAGACGGTTCGGCCCATTGCATCACTTGACATCGTGCCGCATCCACCATTCGGTGAATTCCCGGCATCGCCCGTCGGGGGCGAACCGTATCACCCAGAGGTTGCTGTACGTTTTGTCCGGATATGTCGTGACTCCTTGGATGACGCTCACGTCCTCCGTCACGCTCACCGGATGCCACTCGAATGTGGCCTCACCAGGCTTGTCCTGTCGTCCCAGCCACTCGCGGACGATGTCGTCCCGCCCCTGCCACGGCGAGCTGTACGGCTCGGTGTAGTAGACCGCGTCCTCGGTGAACAGGGCGGCGATGTCGTCGGGATCGTTGGAGTTCCACGCGCGTACGTAGCCCTCGATCCACGGATGTGGCTGGACCATGGGGTCATCCTCTCAGCGGGTCGTGACCTACGGACATGAGCTCGCGCCGCGAGTCGTCATCCGTACGGTCACCCATGGTCTCGACAAGCTCCACGACCTGGCGCATCACGTCGATATCGCTCTTGGTGAGGTCGCCCTTCCGCTTGCTCAGGACGTGCAGCACACCCCGCCCCAGCTCGTCGATGCCCAGGTCGGGATCGGGCGGGAAGCCCTCCTCGCCTGCGGCCTCGGCGAGCAGGTACGAGCGCAGTTCCTCGGAGTTCATGTTGACCGCCCGATGGAACTCGTTCCAGAGCATGTCGGTGTCGAAACCCTCAGTCATACTCGCCCGCCTACCCGCCACGCCCCCCGTTACGCACCCGTCACCCCTCGCCGCCTGCGAGCTTGGCCACCGTGTCGGCGACGCGCCGCTGCCGGGTCTCGGGCTTCTTGGCGCCCTCGACGTTCAGCACGTGCCACCTCCTGCGCGAGTAGGACAGGCTCTCGAAGAACTTCTTCGCCTCGGGCGCCGCGTCGAGTGCCGCGGCCAGGTCGCCGGGCACCGTCACCTCGCGGGGCGCCGTGTCCAGTGTGAGCTCCACCTCGACCTCGTCGCCCGCCGCCACGCCGCAGCCCTGCCGGTTCTCGGCGCTGAGGGGCAGCAGGTAGCGGCCGCCCATCGGGGCCACGGTGCTCCGGTAGGTGTAGTCGTTGATCGTCACGTTGACGGCCGGGCGCTTGCCGCTCCCCAGCTCGTCGACGATCCCGGCGGGGACCTCGAAGCCCGTGGCGGTCTTGCCGGCCAGCTCGATCGTGGTGCGGAATCTCATCGTCGAACCCTCTGGTAGGGGAGTGGCGTCTGATGAAGAGGGTAGAAGCCGACAAAAAAAATTGTCAACTGCTACGGTCACGAATCGCTGTATTTCGTATCTCGTTTAGGTACGGAGGTACTCAGGGCGTACGTTCCCGCCTCGGTCATCATGGAGTCGCCTCGGCGCGGGGGACGCAGGGGCGGCTCCACAGAGAAATGCCGCGAGGAGGGGACGGCACGTGTCACGGGCCTGGACGGGCGGTCTGCCAGCCGCGGTCCCCGCCCGTGACACGTGCCGGACGGGGTCATGGCGGAAGGCCGCGCGCCGGACGGGCTGCGCCCTGGACGGGCTGCGCGCCGGACGGGCTGTGACAGAAGGGCTGCGTGCCGGGCGGGCCTGTGGCGGGAAGGCTGCGTGCCGGACGGGTCTGTGGCGGAGGGCTACGCGCCGGAGTGGGCGGGGCCGGTGCTGCCGCGTGGCGTGAGGATGGCGGCCTGGTCCTCGTACGGCGGCACGTCCTCGCCCGCAATCAGCGCGAGCAGTCGCTGCGCGGCGTGCGCGCCGTAGGCCGGGATGTCGCGGGTGAGCGCCGTCAGCGGCGGCCGCACCACCTGGGCCAGCGGCGAGTCGTCCCAGGCCACGATGGACAGGTCGCGCGGCACCTCCACCCGCATCTCCTGCGCCACCGACAGGCCCGCCACGGCCATGATGTCGTTGTCGTAGACGATGGCGGTGGGCCGGTCGGGCGAGCTCAGCAGCCGCCTGGTGGCCCTGGCGCCCTCCTCGCCGGTGTAGTCGGTGTGCACGATGACGTGCTCGGCCACGCCCTCGCACGCCTGCCTGAACGCCTGGTCGCGGACCGTCGTGTGGACCAGCTCGGGCAGCCCGGCCACCCGCGCGACGCGGCGGTGCCCCAGCGCGACGAGGTAGCCGACGGTCTCGCGCACGGCCTCGCCCTCCTCCGACCAGATGGCCGACAGCGAGCCCGACTCGGAGGGGTGGCCGATCACCACGGCCGGCATGCCGAGCCGCTCCAGCTCGGCCACGCGGGAGTCGTCGTAGTGCAGGTCGACCAGGAACACGCCGTCGATGCGGCTCTCGCCCCACCAGTGGCGGTAGACCTCGCTCTCCTGCTGGTGGCTGGTGACGACCTGGAGCAGCAGCGCGTACGAGCGGTCGGCGAGCACGCCCTCGATGCCGCTGATCAGCTCCATGAAGAACGGCTCGACGCCCAGGATGCGCGCGGGACGGCAGAGCGCGAGCCCCACGCAGTTGGCCCTGGCGCCGTTGAGCGCGCGGGCCGCGCTGTTGGGCCGCCAGCCGATCTCGTCGGCGATGGCGATGATCCTGGCCCGTGTCGCCTCCGACACCCCCGGTTGCCCGTTGAGCGCGTAGGAGACCGCCACCTTGGACACTCCCGCCCGGCTGGCGATGTCGGCGATCGTCGGTCGCTTCACGGACTCCCTCTCTGAACCGGATAACCCTCCACACTGTAGGACACCCTGCCCCCCTGGCATGGTGCCCCTCCCGTACAGGTGTTAACCGCTTAAGTCGCGTGCCAAGGCTTGGAATCCTGCGTCTCCTTGGCGGCCTCGGCCACGCGCAACGCGTACGTGGGCCGCTCCGCCCCCTCCACCGGCCCCAGGTACGTGTGCCCGGTCAGATGGCACCACGCGGGCAGGTCCACCGGAGCGGCGGGATCGGTGGCGATCAGGTGGATCACGGCGCCCGGTCCCGCGGCGCGCACGTGGGCCCGCAGCTCGATGAGCAACTGCACGCAGAGCTTGTCGCCGCCGTCGACTACGAGATCAGGCATGCGTATAGGAAACCACCACTCCGGCCCCGCCTGCGCCGCAGCCCTCAGCGGACGGAGCAGATCGCGTCCTCGATCACCCGGGTGACCGCCTGGGGGTGCGAGACGAGCGTCAGGTGCGAGCCGCCGGCGAACTCGGTGACCTTGGAGCGGGCCCGCTTCGCCATGGCCCGCTGCGAGTCCGGAACGATGATCTGGTCGCCGGTGGCGATGAAGTACCAGGAGGGGATCTGCTGCCAGGCCGCGGCCTTCGACGGGGTCGTGAACGCGGCCGTCGAGGCCGCCCGCTGGGTCGCCCAGAGCTGGTGGGCCGTGTCCCTGGGCAGGTCGGAGGCGAAGGAGCGGACGAACACGTCCTGTTTCAGGTACAGGTCCGTCGCGTCGCCCGCCGCGCCGGAGTAGGCGGCCCGGTCGTACAGGGTGGCCGGGTCGCCGCCGAGGGCCGAGCCGGAGCCGCTGAGCTGCGCGGTCGTCTCGCCGACGGCCGGCGCCGCCGCGTTGACGTACACCAGGGCCTTGACGTCCGGGTCGCCCGCGGCGGCGTTGGTGATCACCGAGCCGCCGTAGGAGTGGCCGACGAGGACGACGGGGCCGGAGAGCGTGTCCAGGAAGTCGCGTACGGTCCGCGCGTCGCCGGTCAGATCGCGCAGCGGGTTGCCCACCGCGCGCACGAGGTGACCCGCCCGCTGCAGGGCCAGGATCTCGCCGTTCCAGCTGGAGGTGTCGGCCCAGGCGCCGTGGACCAGCACGACGGTGGGCCTGGCGGAGCCGGGCGTGGGGCACGGAGCCCGCCGTTCCGCCGCGGCCGGCGTCACGGCGGTCGTGGACACCAGCAGCAGGACGCAGGCCGGCACGCTGAATCGCGTCATATGCGCTCACCTCCGTATGAACACGTCCTCCCACGCTGCCCAGAGCTGGTGGTCCGGCCGTCAAGCGACCGCTCCTGCCAGGTAAAACCCCGGTCAGGAGCGGAGGCTCACGCCGGCCGTCAGGAGCGGCAGCATGACCTCGACGCGGGTGCCCGCCCCAGGCTCGCCGGTCACCACGCAGATGCCGCCCAGCTCGGCCGCCCGCTCCCGCATCGAGCCCAGCCCCACGCCGGCCCGGTGCGAGGCGGGCAGCCCCTTGCCGTCGTCGGAGATCAGCACCCGCAGCACCGGCTCCTCCCGCCGCAGCACGATCCTGGCGCGCGACGCCTCGGCGTGCCGGCGGATGTTGGTCAGCGCCTCCTGGACGATGCGGTAGACGGCCACCTCGACGGCCGCGGGCAGGTCCGTCAGGTCTCCTTCGACCTCCACGTCGATCGCGGTGTCGGGCGAGGACTGCCCGGCCAGGTCGCGTACCGCACGAGCGAGGCCGAGGTCGTCGAGCGCGGGCGGGCGCAGGCCGTACACGAGCTCGCGGATGTCACCGGTGACGGCGCTCATGCCCGCGTGCAGGTCCCGCAGCAGCTCGTCGGCGGCCTCGGGGGAGCTCTTCAGGGTCAGCCGGGCCATGTTGATCGTCATCGCCATGGCCGAGAGGGTCTGGCCGAGGCCGTCGTGCAGGTCGCGGCGCAGGCGGCGGCGCTCCTCCTCGCGGGCCGTCAGGATGCGCTCGCGCGAGCGTTGCAGGTCCGCCGCCATGCGCACCGCGTGCGCCACGTCGGCCGCGTACGGGGTGAGCGTGGCCAGCACGCGCTCGTTGTGCGCGGCGGGGAAGCGGCGCGGCCCGGGCGGGCCGACGAGCAGGCGGCCGACCCGCGTCCCGTGCCAGACCAGCGGCACCTCCCGCGGCTCGGCCCCGACGTGGCCGCTCTCCACGTAGCGGGGCTCGCCGTCGGCCACCTCCACGGCCACGCCCTCGACCGCCAGCCCGTCGCGCAGCACGCTCACCACGGAGTTCAGCGCCCTGGCCGGGTCGGCGCCGCGCACGGCCTGCGTCAGCCGCTCGGCCAGCACGCCGGGGTCGCCGACCGCCCCGTACAGCAGCCGGTCCACGGCCCGCTGCAACACCCGCCGCAGCGGCTGGAAGAACGCGCCGGCGAACAGGGCGGCCGCGATCCCGGCCACCTGGTGGTAGCCGGAGACGACCACGCTCGACAGCGTGCCCGCGCCGAAGTAGACGAGGCTGACCACCACGACCACGCCGGCCGCCACGAAGGCCCGGCTGATCACGGTGTCGATGCCGTAGAGCCGGTAGCGCATCACCGCGAACGCCACCGCGAACGGGATGGCCGCCGCCCAAGCGACGGCCGGCCACATGAACACGGGCCAGATCGCGGCGGCGATCAGGAACACGATGTACCCGGCGAACGCGAACAGCGGCCAGCCGATCTGCCGCCGCCCGACCGGATCGGCCCGCCGCAGCCGCAGCGCCAGCGACAGGGCCGCCAGCGCCATCGCCGTGTAGATGCCCGTCCAGCCCACGGCGGCCAGCAGGTCGATGTACGGCGCCAGCGCCGGTATCGCGAGCGGGTTGGGGATGACCTCGGGATAGGGGTAGCCCTCGGGCGACGGCTGCGGCCTGAACAGGGCGCGCGCCGCCGTGGCCGTGATCGCCGCGCAGCCCAGCCACAGAGCGGGCCGCCAGCGTTGGGAGGGCAGCCGGCCGTTCGGCGAGTACAGCGGCATCACCATCGTGAGCGTCAGCCCGCACACCGCCCACCCGATCTGGCTCGGAGCCCGTAACCACCCGGCAACGGCCATCTCGCCGTCGGCGGCGGCGCGGAACATCAGCGCCTGGGACACGTCGCTGACGGCCGCCGCCAGCCCGCCGATGGACATCAGCCAGGCCATGTTCAGGCGCGGACGGTGGTAGATGAGGAACGCGCCGACCGCGGGGAAGGTGATCGTGACCGCGGACTGCGGGGTCACGGTCCGCTCCGGTGACCACTCGGCGGGCAGGCCGCCCCAGATGAGCAGGGCGGCCACGGTCAGGATGGGCGAGGCCACCGCGATGAGGGACGCGACGGCGACCGGTCCCGTCAGACGCCTGGGCGTGTTGTCGGCGAGTTCGGCCATCGTGCTCTGTCCCGCTCCTGTCCTGGCCCCGCGAAACGGGCGGGGCCAGGACAGAATAGGCGCTACTGGACGGTGACGGTGGTCTTCGCGGTCACAGTTGTGCCCGTCACCTGTCCGGACACGGTGAACGTGCCGGGCTGGGCGTACCGCTCGGGATCGACGGACTCCCAGGTGACGGCCACCGAGCTGTCCTTCGACCCGTCGTTGTACGTCGCCACGACGGTCTCCGGCAACGACGGGGCGACCCCGGCCCGGGTCGTGACGCTCTCCTCGGCGATCGAGGTGATCGTCACCGCCGCGGTGGCGCGGACGTACACCGTCGCCTGGGCGGGCTGCCGCACGCCCTCGGCCAGGCCGGTGATGGCGAAGCTGGTGCCGCCCGTCCTGACCTGCTCCGGTGTCACCTGCTGCCAGGTGACGGCGGCCCGGCCGCGGGAGCCGTCGGCGTACAGGGTCTCGACCGTGGCGGGAAGCCGCGGCAGCGTGTCCACCAGGGTGGGCACGTGGACGGGGCGCACCGAGTCCGGCGGCACCTCGTACACCTTGACCTCCAGCAGGCCGACCGACGCCCCGCCCGACTCGAGCTGCACGCGCAGCCGCGAGGTGGTGACGGTGTCGAAGGAGACGGTGTTGTAGGCGTCCACGGCCTTCGGGTAGGACTGGGCGCCGGTGACGTTCTCGAAGGAGTCGCCGTCCCACTGCTGGATCTTCCACGAGGCGGGCACGCGCACGCCGCCGCCGTCGTCGAAGAAGTACACGTCCGCCTTGTTCACCTGGACGGGAGCGGGCCAGTCGAGCTGGACCCACTGGGTGCCCTGCTGCGGCCAGGTGCCCCAGCGCGGGTTGGCCGCGTCGTTGGAGCGGGGCGGGTCGATGTCGTCGTTGATCGCGGCGACGCGCTCCCACGGTGAGGTGTAGGAGGCGGTGGGCGTGGCCTTGGGGGCGATGTTGACCTGCGTGGCCTGGTCGGTGGCGGTGACGTTCACGGTGGCGGTGGTGCTCTTCGCGCCGTCCGTGGCGGTCAGCTCCAGCGTGTACGGCCCCGGCGCCGAGAACGCGACCACCGTGGCCGGCCCGGTCGGATCGGTGAAGTAGGCCTCACCCGGCCCGTCCACCTTGGCCCACTGCATGGACAGCGTGCTCTTGGGCAGCGCGTCGTCCTTGACCACGGCCTCGATCCTGGCCTGTCCTGGGCGGGTGAACGCGGGATCGACGACGGGCACCACCTGGGGCGGCAGGTTGGACACGCGGCCGGCGGGCAGGCCCGTACGGTAGGCCTGCACCTCCTTCACGCTCGCGCCCCCAGCCAGCACCCGCAGCTTGGCGGTGGTCACGGCGGGGAAGCGGATCTCGTTCAGATTCGCCCGGGGATAGGCCGGGGTCCTGTCCTGTCTGGGTACGTCCTTCCAGGTGCCGCCGTCCTGGTACTGCAGGGTGTAGAGCGCGGGGTCGAGTCGGGTCTTGCGGTCGTTGTAGAAGTACAGCCGCACCGTGTCGACCTTGCGCGCCGTGCCGAGGTCCACCTCCAGCCAGTCGCCGCCGCCCCAGTAGGGCTCGTTGATGGTGAAGCCGTCCACCGCGCCGGTGGGGTCGCCGGTGGAGGCGGTGGCCGATGCGACCAGGTTCTGGCGGGTGGAGCGCAGGTCCACGCCGGCCTTCCGGAACAGGTCCTCGACGCGGTCGCCGGTCAGCCTGACCTCGGTGGGCGACTTCAGCGAGGGAGCCTTCTCGGCGTGCACCACGTCGCCGCCCTCGACCTTGCCGGTCCGCGGGTCCCAGGTGGCGTGCGCGAGGCCGGAGAGCGTGACCTTGCGCTTGCCGTCGATCAGGATCGAGTACCCCTCGGGCACCCCGGCGTAGTGCCGGGTGCCGTCGCCCGGCTTGTCCCAGACGATGGTCAGGTCGGCGCCGCGGTAGTTGACGCCGTTGACGGTGAAGTGGTCCCAGCCGATGTCCACCGGCCACAGCTCGACCTTGCCGTCCGAGCGCGGGCGCAGGCCCATGACGTCCTCGATGACGGTCCAGTTGCTGCTGCCCAGGATCGTGTGGTGGATCCAGGAGCGGTAGCCGATGGTCTTGGTCTGCGGGTTCCAGTTGGCCCAGTACTCGTTGGCGTCGGGGTAGCGGGTGTCGCCGCCGACGTACTGCGACCAGGCGTTCCAGTACAGGAGCTGCTTGTACTGCTCGGCCGTGATGTACGGCGTCTCGTACTGGCGCATCGCCTTGGAGAACAGCGCGAAGTTCCGGGTGGAGTTGATCTGGGAGAAGTTGTTGGTGCCGGGGTGGCCCGCGGCGGCGGCCTCCGCCTTGTCCTTCTGGTTGGCCGTGTACGCCGGGAAGATCGGATATTCCGCAGGATCGGCCCACAACCTCAGCGCTTCCCGATATTTCGGGTCGTCGGTGGGCACGAGGCCGGCGGCGTACGGGATGTAGTTGTTGGACTCCTTCCACGGGATCAGGTTGCCCGTCTGCAGGTCGCGGTGCTTGAACAGCTTGTTCTGCTCGTCCCACAGCAGGGTCAGGACGCCGTTCTTCACCTTGTCGGCCACGCCGCGCAGCTCGGCGGCCTTCGTGGCGTCGCCGGCCAGCTCGTACGCCTGCGCCGCCGCCATCGCGTTGGCGTAGACGTAGGCGCCTTCGAGCCGCTCGTTGGCCCGGTCGTAGTAGTGGAACGACACCGCGTCGGCGTCGTTGCCCGTCATGGCCTCCCAGTCGTACTCGATGACCCCGTTGTCGTTGGAGTCGTACGCGTCGAGCTGCCCGTACACGTCCTTCTCGGCGTACCTGGCCAGGTTGCGCAGGATCGACGGCTGCCCGCCGTGGAGCTGGTAGCTCTCCAGGGCCGCGGCCGAGATGTACTGCGTGTAGCTGTTCGACCAGTTCTCCGGGTCACCCGGGTTATCCGTGTATTTCGAGTTACGCGACACCTCGCCTGCCGACACCCACGGCCCGTACGAGTAGATCGGGTCCCGCAGGTACTTCAGGTCCTGCACGAACATCGGCACGGTCAGCACGATCGCGTTGTTGTAGCCCAGAGCGCCCTCGACCGACGTGGGGAACTGGAAGTCGTTGCCGGGGATGTCGGCGTCGAGGAAGTTGAAGCGCATCAGCCACCAGCGGTAGTAGACGAACTTCTTGATGTTCTCGTCGGGCACGTCGATGTAGGGCAGGTTCTCGGCCCACCAGGCGTTGTAGTCCTGGAGCTGGCGGCGCAGCGCCTGCTCGGGCGAGCGGCCCTTGTACCCGTCGTACTCCGCGCGCGACCTCGGCAGTTCCTCGGTGACGAAGCCCATCTGCACCTTGGCCCGCACGGTCCCGCCCGGCTCGACGGTCAGCGAGCCCTTCAGCGCGCCGTCCGACACCTTCAGGCCGTCGCCGCTGAGCCTGGGGAAGATCGTGGTGAGCTTGTTCTTCGCCCACACCGCGCCGGTCAGCTCCCGGTCGCCGTCGGCCTTCCTGGCGTACGGCGAGGTGACGGTGACGGGAACGGTGCGCGGCTCCGCGCCCGTGTTGGTGATCTCCAGGGTGGTCACGGCCACGTTCTCGTGGGTGATGAACTTCTTGACCCCGACCGCGAGCCCCTCGCCCGCGTACTGCCCGGTCCAGTGGCTGGGCATCTGCAGGCGCTCGGCCACGTCCTCGGTGAGCGGGGCGCCGAGCGAGATCTCGTACGCGTCGCGGTTGTCGATGCTCTCCCAGTACGCCGCGTACCCGCCGAAACCGAGCACCGACGGGTCGTGCTCCTTCATGAACAGCGCCCGCCCGCGCGTCATCAGCCACGGCCCCGCCGGATCGTCACCGGGGCGGGCGAGCACGCGGTCGATCCAGTACGAGTCGCCGCCCTTCTCCTTCTTGTAGATCTGCTCCATCATCCTGCGCGGGTGGTAGCCCACGGGCTCGTCCGGCACCGGGTCGGCCCCGGTGAAGACCGGCATGCCCAGGGCCTCGTCCGCGTGCGAGGGCGCCGTCCCCAGCGCGGCTGTGAGCGCTAACACGGCTAAGCACACCAACGGTTTGCGCACGTGCATCTCCTAGATCGTCGGTAGCCAGACACGCATGGTCGCGGGGCCCCGGTTGCCCCACCGGTGGTACGGCACCAGCCGCAGCCGCACGTCCCCGCCCTCCTGCGAGCCGGGCCCCGCGCCGTACGGCCAGGAGCCGTTGCCGCCGGCCGCGACCCGCGCGCCCACCTCCAGCTCCACCACGCCGTCCGTCTCGTGCTCCACCGGCGGGTCGACGCGCGCGGTCACGCCGGCGAGCGGCGGCTCGTCGGCCACCGACTCCGCGCAGTAGACGAGCGGCCCCCGCTCCACGGCCGCGCTGCCCCGCAGCGCGTCGATCCGCCGGTCGGGGACGGTCCACCTGGGCCGCATCGGCAGCTCGAGGCGGATCTCGTCACCGGCCCGCCACGGCCCCTCGACGTGGGCGTAGCCCGGGCCGACCTGCCGGATGACCGGGCCCTCCGGCAGCGGCGCGTCCTGGGAGGAGACCGGGACGTGCGCGAGCGTGGCGTCCCCGGCCCAGGCCGGGACGCGCAGCCCGATGCGGCCCTCGCCGTCCTCCAGCACCCGCACGCTGACCGAGCCCTGCCACGGGTATCCCGTCTCCACCCGCAGCGCCAGCCGCTCCGAGCGGATCTCCGCCGAGGTGAGGTGGTGGATCAGCACCCCGCCGTCCTGGGCCGCGGCCACGTAGGCGGGCAGCGAGGCCAGCGTGCGGGCGATGTTGTTCGGGCAGCAGGACACGTCGAACCACG
The DNA here is from genome assembly GCF_024172165.1 of Nonomuraea thailandensis. Classification (GTDB taxonomy): domain Bacteria; phylum Actinomycetota; class Actinomycetes; order Streptosporangiales; family Streptosporangiaceae; genus Nonomuraea; species Nonomuraea thailandensis. The sequence continues at coordinate 10,964,351 of NZ_JAMZEB010000002.1, forward strand.
GCGAGCGCAGCCCGCCCTCGGCCGCGTGGTTGACCCCGTCGAGCGGTGTCGCCGGCACCCGCACCTGCAGCGGGTTGACGTAGAAGAACGACGTGCCGTCCAGCGCCACGCCCGTGGCGAGCATGTTGTACATGGTGCGCTCGGCCAGGTCGGCGTAGCGCGCGTCGCCGGTGGCCAGCAGCAGCCGGTGCGCCAGCATGATGGAGGCGATGCTCGCGCACGTCTCGTTGTAGGCGCGGTCCGGCGGCAGCTCGTAGTCCTCGCCGTACGACTCGTCGGCATGCCTCGAGCCCATGCCGCCGGTCAGATGCGTGCGCCGGGCGACCGTCCGCTCCCACTGCGACTCGACCGCCTTGAGCAGCTCCTGGTCCCCGGTCTCGACCGCCACGTCCACCACGCCGGAGGCCAGGTAGAGCGCGCGCACGACGTGCCCCCGGAACACCTGCGCCTGCCGGATGGGCACGTCGTCCTGGTAGTAGCCGCGGCCGAACGGGATGTCGGCGAGCGCGGGCAGGCCGCGGCGCTCGACGAAGCGGCGGGCCATCTCCAGGTAGCGCTCGGCGCCGGTGGCCCGGTACAGCTCGACCAGCGCCATCTCGATCACCGGATGGCCGCAGGTCTCGTCGGTGTCCATGAACCGGCGGCACACGTGGTCGGCGGCCCTGGTGACGACCTGGGTGAGCTGGTCCTCGCCGTGCATGCGCAGCCGCGCCACCCCGGCCTGGATGAGGTGGCCGTAGCAGTAGAGCTCGTGACCCCACTCGAAGTCGGTGTACCGGCTGCCCGACCAGCGGGTGTTGAGGTAGCCGTCGCCCTCCTGGGCCTGCGCCACGACCTCGGCCAGCGCGGGCAGCCCCGGATGGTCGGCCCAGGCCATGGCCTCCAGCAGCTTGTAGATCTCCGAGTCGCTGAACTCCCGTCCCCTGCGGGGGCGCTCGCCGCGGAAGTTGCCGATCCAGCCTTCGCGTTCCTGCCACTCCTGGCAGTGGGCGATCGTCACCTCGTTGTTGAGCACGATCCGGTCGCCCCAGAAGCCGGGCAGCACGCGTACGGAGTCGAGGCCGAGGGGGGACAGGACACCCGATGAGGGCAGGACGGGATTAGCCACGCAGAGCTCCTGACATGAATCCGCGCACGTAGTGGCGCTGCAGAACGATGAAGAGGATGAGGCAGGGGATGGCCATGACCATGACTCCGGCCTGGAGCATGCCGTAGTCGATCGCGCCGAACGTGTGCTGCGTCATGCTGACCACGGCCACCGGCAGCGTGAAGGACGATCCGTCGTTGAGCAGGATGAGGGGTGCGAAGAAGTCGTTCCACGAGGCCAGGAACGCGAACAGGCCGACCGTGATCAGCGCCGGCCGCACGGCGTGCAGCAGGATCCGCCAGAAGGCCCGGAACGTGCCACAGCCATCCACCAGCGCGGCCTCCTCCAGCTCGCGCGGCAGCGCCTCGAACGCGTTGCGCATCATGAACAGCGCGAACGGGAGCTGGAACATCACGAACACCAGCGAGAGCCCGGCCAGCGAGTTCTGCAGGCCGAGGTAGCCGAGCAGGACGTAGAGCGGGATCAGGATCGTCGCGTACGGCACCATGAGGATCGCCAGCGTGGCCAGGAACAGCAGGTTCTTGCCCGGGAAGTCGAAGCGGGCGAAGCCGTAGCCGCCGAGCGCCGAGACGATCAGCGTGCCGCCCACGGTCATGACCGACACCAGCAGGCTGTTGGTGGCGTAGGTGCCGATGCCCTCGCCGAAGCGGGCCATCTCCAGGTAGTTCGCCGGCTCCTCCAGCGAGGCGTATCCGCTCCACACCAGTGGGAACAGGAACAGGACCGCCAGGGCGGACAGGGTGAGGTAACGGCTCACCGGAGCCTCCGCATCATCAGCGTGTTGAGCCCGACCAGGGCCACGAGCAGCACGACCGACAGGGCCGCGGCGCCGCCGAGGTCGAAGCGGAAGAACGCGTCCCGGTAGACGACCATGACCATCGAGACCGTGCTGTTGTCCGGGCCGCCGTTGGTGAAGACGAAGAACTGGTCGAAGGCCAGCAGCGAGCCCGTGACGCTGAGGATCAGCATCAGCGCCAGCGTCGGGCGCAGCAGCGGGAGCGTGATCTTGGTGAAGATCTGCCAGCGGTTCGCGCCGTCGCTCCTGGCGGCCTCGTACACCTCGGTCGGGATGGCCTGCAGCCCGGTCAGCAGGATGAGCATGTTGAACCCGGCGAAACGCCAGATCACCAGCGTGATCGTGGAGAACAGCGCCATGTTCGGGGTGCCGATCCACTTGACCGGCTCGCTGGTGACGCCCAGGGCCTGCAACATCGGGTCGATGGGGCCGAAGTCGTTGTTCAGCATCCCGTAGAACAGCAGGCCCGCCGCCGCGAAGCCGACCGCGCCCGGCAGGAAGAACGCGGTCCTGAAGAAGGCGACGCCCGGCCTGCGCTCCTGCACCAGCAGCGCCAGGCCCAGGGCCACGCCCGACAGCAGGACGGTCGTGATGGCCGTGTACTTCAGCGTGAAGAAGACCGCGTCGATGAAGAGCGGGTTGTCGGCGATCTTGAGGTAGTTGGCGGGGGCGTTGAAGGTGGCCTGGCCGAGCAGGGGCCAGCGGTTGAGCGACATCCAGACGACCAGCACGAGGGGCGCGATGAACAGCACGCCCACGATGACGGCCGTCGGAGCCGCGTACAGCCAGCCCTGGACCTTCCTGCTCCGCCACCGGGCGGACGGCGCCGAGTGCGCCGCCCGCCTCGAACGCGTGACCGTCAGCGTCATTGCAGCAGCGACTTCGTGATCTCGGCGTTGAGCTGCGGGACCTTCGAGGCGTCGCCGAAGACCGCCTCCCTGGCCAGCCGCAGCCACGGCCCCTGCGGGTCGTTGTAGGTCTGGCCGAAGCGCAGCGCGAACGGCGTCTGCCCCTTGGCCACCAGCGAGTTGATCATGACCACGCGCGGGTCCTCGGCCGAGTACTTGTTGCTGGCCAGGTCGGTGCGCGCGAGCACGTCCTTGTTCTTGGCCATCACCTCGACCTGGGCCTGGTCGGAGACCGTCCAGTTGATGAACTCCCAGGCCGCGTCGGCGTTCTTGGAGGTGGCGGAGATGCCGAGCGAGTCGCCGCCCACGAACGTGGACTCGCCGCCGTCGGGGCCGGCGATCGGCGTGACGCCGATCTTCATCTCCTTCGGCATCAGGCCGAGCGTGGTGGACGGCATCGGCATCACGCCGATCTCACCCTTGGGGAAGAAGCCGGTCCAGGTGGGGCCCTGCTCCTCCTTGGCCGTCGGGCCGGTGGCCTTCTTCTCGTACAGCTCGCGCCAGATCTTGAAGACCTCGGTCATGACCGGCTGGTCGTTCAGGGAGGTGGTGCCCTCGTCGTTCATGATCTGCGCGCCGGCGGCCCAGACGGACGGCCAGAACGTGAAGACGTAGCAGCCGCCGCAGTTGCCGCCGAAGAAGGTGCCGTGCACCTTGCCGTCCTTGCCCAGCCTGTCCTGGATGGTGGTGGCGTGCTGGGCGAACTCCTTGAGCGACTTGGGGCCCTGCTCGGGGTCGAGGCCGGCCTTCTCGTACAGGTCCTTGTTCCAGAACCAGACCGACAGGTCGAGGGTGTGGGGAAGCGTGTACTGCCGGTTGTCCAGCGTGCCGAGCTTCATGTGCGAGGGGGCGAGCTTGTCCTTGTAGGGCAGCGCCGCGATCCTGTCCGTGATGTCCATGAACAGGCCCTGGGAGGTGTAGTTCGGGACGAAGATGACGTCCGCCGCGAACACGTCGGGAAGTTGCTTGGCGCCGGCCGCGGCGGCGATGCGGGGCTGGTAGTTGTCCGTCGGGATGACGGTGAGCTTGACCTGGTTCTTGTGGGTCTTGTTGTACTCGGCGACCAGGCGCTCGCTCTGCGTCTGGGTGGCCGCGCGGGTCCACATGGTGATCGTCACGGGACTGTCCGCCGGTTGTGTCCCGCCGCCACCACCACCGCCGCTACTGCCGCAGGCCGCTGCTGTGAGCGCTAACACACCGAGGAGGGAGATCCCGGCCAGCCTTCGTCTCATGATGTGCTCCTGGACTTAAAGGTTTTCGGAAACGTAGAAGAAACATGAGCCCATGTCAATGGGTGCTATGGTGCTAAGCGGTTCACAATTCACCGAAAAGGGTTTCGAAGTATGGCGGGTAAGCGGGCGACCATCAACGACGTGGCCTCGCTGGCGGGGGTATCGATCGCCACGGCCTCCAAGGCGCTCAACGGGCGCCAGGACGTGCGGGCGGCCACGCGCGAACGCGTGCTCGCCGCGGCGGCGGAGCTCTCCTTCCAGCCGAACGCCCTGGCCAGGGGGCTGCTCTCGGGGCAGACCAGGACCGTGGGCTTGCTGACCTCCGACAGCGTCGGCCGTTTCGGCATCCCCGTGCTGCTGGGGGCCGAGGACGCGTTCGGCGCGGGGGAGATGGCGGTGCTGCTGTGCGACGCGCGCGGGGACGCGATCAGGGAGCAGCACCACCTGCGCGCCCTGCTGTCGCGGCGCGTGGACGGGCTGATCGTGGTGGGGGAGAGCACGAACCCGCGGCCGTCCGTGAGCAAGGACCTGCCGGTGCCCGTGGTGTACGCCTACGGGCCGTCCGAGGACCCGTCCGACGTGTCGTTCGTGCCCGACGACGTGGGCGCGGCGGCGATGGCGGTCAACCACCTGCTCGCCCTGGGACGGCGGCGCATCGCGCACGTCACCGGCCCCGCCCACTACAAGGCGGCCCGCGACCGTGAGGAGGGGCTGCGGCGGGCGCTGGCCGAGGCCGGGGTCCAGCAGGCCGGGCAGACCCTGTCCGGCGTGTGGTCGCAGCGGTGGGGCCGGCACGCGGCCGAGATGTTGCTCATGGCCGAGCCGGAGATCGACGCGGTGTTCTGCGGCAGCGACCAGATCGCGGCCGGGTTCGTGGAGGCCGTGCGCGAGCGCGGGCGGCGGGTGCCCGACGACATCGCGGTGGTCGGCTACGACAACTGGGAGGTGCTCTCCACGGAGACGCGGCCCGCGCTGACGACCGTGGACATGAACCTGGAGGTGCTGGGCCGGACGGCGGCGCAGCACCTCTTCGCGGCCATCGACGGCAAGGCCACGCCCGGGGTGCACACGCTGCCCTGCCAGCTCGTGATCCGCGACTCCACCTCACCGCCCGGGGTCTCCTGACCTCCGGGTAACCACGCACTTCTAAGTGCGTTCTTGTTGCGGAAGCGGCGCCCGGTGAACAGTGGTGCGCATGAACACGCAACGCATTGGCATCCTCGGGCTGGGAGCCATGGGACGCGCTCTGGCGAGCGCGCTCCTCGGCGCCGGCCGCGAGGTGACGGTCTGGAACCGCACTCCCGGGAAGGCGGACGGGCTCGGCGCGCGGGAGGCGTCGAGCGTGGAAGAGGCGATCGAGAGCAGCGACCTCACGGTGGTGTGCCTGCTGAACGACGCCAGCGTCCGCGAGACGCTCGCCCCGGTGGCGCCGAAGCTGGACGGCGCCACCCTCGTCAACCTCACCAGCGGCTCCGCCCGGCAGGCGCGCGAGCTCGACGGGCGGTTGGCGGGGCACGGGGCGCGGCTCCTCGCGGGCGGCATCATGGCGGTGCCTCCCACGGTGGGGACGGACGGCGCCTTCATCCTCTACAGCGGTGAGCGTGAGCTGTTCGACCGGGTCGCCCCCGCGCTCGCGCCCATCGGCCGTCCGCACTGGGTGGGCGCGGACCCCGGCTTCGCGGCGTTGTACGACATGGCGGCGCTCAGCGGCATGTACGGCATGAGCGCCGGGGCCGACCATGCCGTGACCATGGTGCACCGCGAGGGCGGTGACGTGGAGGCGTTCAAGCGCGAGGTGCTCCAGCCATGGCTGGAGCAGATGCTCCCGTTCATGGTGAGCGGCGCCGACGTGAGCGACTTCGTCCCCGAGGAGTACAACCCCGCGATGCAGGCGACCGGCCTGGAGAACATCCTGGCCGCCTCCGAGGAGGCCGACGTGCCGGACGACCTCGCCGGCCACCTGCGCGCGTCACTGTGGCGGATGCGCCGCGCCGCCGCCTGACTATCATGTGGCGGTGCGTAACCCGCCCTACATCTGTGCTCTGGACGCCGCGATGGACGTCGTCGACGGCAAGTGGAAGGCGCTGATCCTGTGGGCGCTGGACGAGCGCCTGCGCCGCTTCGGCGAGCTGCGCCGCAGCCTGCCCGGCATCAGCGAGAAGGTCCTCGCCCAGCAGTTGCGCGAGCTGGAGGCCGACGGGATCGTCCGGCGGACCGTGTTCGAGGAGACGGTGCCCCGGGTCGAGTACGAGCTGACGGACGCCGGGGTCGCGCTCTACGCGGCGCTGGGCGCCCTGGGCGAATGGGGCGCCCGCCGCATGAGTGAGCTCGACCTCGTCCCCACCCACGGCAGGGAGTGAGGAGCGGGCCGCCCCGCGGGGCGGCCCGAGGTGCCTGTCAGGAGGCGGCGCAGGTGTACGAGCCGACCGTGGCGGTGTTCCCGCCCGGGCGGGTGACCTGGAAGCCGAAGCTGGTGTTGCCTCCGGCTGCCACGTTGCCGTTGTAGCCGGCGTTCCTGGCCGTCACCGTCTGCCCCCTGGTCGTCACCGCGGCGTTCCACGACCCGGCCAGCGTGTGCCCGGCCGGCAGGGTGAAGGTGACGGTCCAGCCGGTGATGCCGGACGTGCCGGTGTTGGTGACCGTGACCGGCTGGACGACGTACCCGCCGCCCCACTGGCTCTGCACGGTCCCGGCGGCCGTGCAGCCGCCGTTGCCGCCGCCCGAGGTGGTGGTGAAGGTGGTGGTGGCCGAGGCGGTGGACTGGTTGCTCGCCCCGTCGCGGGCCCGGACGTACACCTGGTACTGGGTGGCGGGCGTCAGGCCGGTCAGGTTGATGGAGTTGGTGGTGGACGAGCCGAGCAGCGGGTCGGTGCTGCCCTGCTCGCGGTAGACGTCGTACCCGGCCAGCCCGGAGCCGCCGGCGTCGGTGGAGGCGGCCCAGGTCAGGGTCGCGCCGGTGGAGGTGACCCCGGAGGACGACGGGGTGCCGGGCGTGGTCGGGGCGGTGGTGTCGGTGCCGCCGCCGCTGAAGAAGGTGGCCTCGCGCGAGGTGGCGGTGATGCCGTTGGCGCCGTTGAAGATGCGCTGGCCCCAGGAGGTGAGCGCGGTCGGGCTGAAGTTGGTGACCATGTCGAGGTACTCGACTCCGCCGCCGTTGCCGCTCCACGACCAGCCGATGTAGCCGAGGCCGCGGGAGACGGCCTGCGCCATGATGGTGTCCTCGTCGGGGTTGCCGTCGGAGTGGTTGTGCCCGAACTCGCCGATCACCAGCGGCAGGCCCGCGGTCTGGAAGGCGTCCAGGTAGGCGGTGATCTCGGCGGCGGTGTCGAAGACGCCGTACATGTGGACGGAGAACACCGTGTTCTTCTGCGTGTCGGCGGCGGCCACGGTCCTGGCGTTGTCGCGCATGGTGAACTGCCAGTCCTGGCCCCAGTTGGGCGCGTCCACCATCAGCATGTGCTGGAAGCCGAGCGTGCGCATGCGGGTGATCGCGTTCGTGGTCGCGGCCGTCCAGGCGGAGACGTTGTTGTTGCCGTACGGCTCGTTGCCGATGTTGACGATGATGAAGTCCTCGGTGCCGGTCAGGGCGCTGCGGACGCTGTTCCAGTAGTCGACGGCCTGGTCGAGCGTGTACGCGCCGCTCTGCTCGCCGTACCCGGTGGTGTCGTGGTTTTCGAGCACGCATATTAACCGGTTCTGCCGGCACAGGGAGACGACGTTGGCCACGTCGGAGGCGCTGTTCGGGGTCCACCGGCCGCCGCTCAGCACCACGCGCACGGTGTTGGCGCGCAGCGCCTTGATGTCGGCGAAGGAACCCGTCTGATTGGTGTACCAGGTGTGCGCGTGGCTGACGCCGCGCATGACGAACGCGTTCCCGTTGGCTTCCATGATTCTGGTGCCGCTGACCCGGAGCCCGACCGCGGCGTGCGCGGGAGCCGGGACGATCAGCATCGAGACGAGCAGCGACAGGAGCGCCGCCGCCGCGAGCCCGAGTCGTTTGATCATGAGGGGTGCCCTCCTGTTAACCGGTTAGGTCCGGGCACATGGTCTGCGGAAAGCGTCCCGATGTACAGCGACGCGACGGAGACGGGGAAGGAATGCCTGGAGAGAGGTGAAACTTTCACTCGTCCCTGAGCGTGGGCAGCCCGGCGGCCAGGGCCGAGAGCGCCCGGACGAGCGTGGGCAGCAGCACCGGGCACGAGGCGGCCAGCTCCGGATCCTCGGCGTAGACCTGGGCGAGCGCGGGCGGCGGGTTGGAGGCCGGGTAGAGCATGCCGGCCAGCCCGCTGGCGGCCGCCGCCAGCTCGCCGCCCTCGCGCTCGGTCAGGTCCGTCGCGCGGGCCACCTCGGCGCCCATCTCGGCGATCCGGTCGTGCACCGCGTGCTTGAACGCGCGGGCCGCCGAGGCCGACACGTTGTGCTCCAGGCTGGTGGAGGCGTGGCTGAGCAGGTCGCAGAAGAGCGGCCGGTCGTTGATCGTCTCGGCCAGCACGGTCACCGCCTCCACCGCGGAGCGGACCGTGCCCAGCCGCCCGGAGACGGCTTCCGCCCACTGCCGCCACTCGTCGACCAGCAGCTCCAGGTAGATCTCCTCGCGGGTGCCGAAGTAACGCACGATGTTGGACTTGGCCAGCCCGACGGCCTCGGCGACCGCGCCCAGGCTCACGTTGCGCACCCCCGAGGTGCGGGCGAGCTCGCGGGCGGCGGCGAGGATGGCCTCGCGCCGCTGCTGCTTGTGCTCGGGCCGCCTGGCCCGGAGGAATGCCGACCGCGTCATGTCGCCATCAGCATACTGGCGTGATTTTAAGAGAACACCGTTCACTTGTTAAGGGAACGCTGTTCTGTTAGCGTCCGGTGCAAAGCCGGGAGGATGCGAGTGACCGAGATACGGATGAAGGTGAACGGCTCCGTCGAGTCCCTCGACGTCGAGCCGTGGGTGAGCCTGCTCGACGCGCTGCGCGAGCGGCTCGGGCTGACCGGCCCCAAGAAGGGCTGCGACCAGGGCGCCTGCGGGGCATGCACGGTGCTGGCCGACGGCGTGCGGATCAACGCCTGCCTGGCCCTGGCCGTTCAGTACGACGGCAGGGAGATCACCACGATCGAGGGCGTGGCGCATCCGCTGCAGGAGGCGTTCGTGCGCCACGACGGGTTCCAGTGCGGCTACTGCACTCCGGGCCAGATCTGCTCGGCGATCGGCATGCTGGCCGAGTACGAGTCCGGCATGCCCAGCGCCGTGCCCGAGTCCCGAGGGCTCGACGAGGCCCAGATCAGGGAGCGCATGAGCGGCAACCTGTGCCGCTGCGGCGCCTACAACGGGATCGTGGACGCGATCAAGGAGGTCTCGGGATGAGACCGTTCGCGTACGTCAAGCCCGCCGACGTCGCGGAGGCCGTACGGGTGGCCGCCGAGCCGGGCGCCAGGTTCCTCGGCGGCGGCACCAACCTGGTGGACCTCATGCGCGAGGGCATCGAACGCCCCGACACCGTCGTGGACGTGACCGGCCTGCCGTTCGACACGGTGGACGAGCTGCCCGGCGGCGGGCTGCGCGTCGGCGCGCTCGTCCGCAACAGCGCCCTGGCGGCCGACCGGCGGGTGCGCACCCGCTACCCGATGGTGTCGCAGGCGCTGCTGTCCGGCGCCTCCGCCCAGCTCCGCAACATGGCCACCGTGGGCGGCAACCTGCTGCAACGCACCCGCTGCCCGTACTTCTACGACCACGCCTCCGCCTGCAACAAGCGCTCGCCCGGCGCCGGCTGCGACGCGCTCGACGGGTTCAATCGGAGCACGGCGATCCTGGGCGTCAGCGAGAGCTGCGTCGCCGCGCACCCCTCCGACCTGTGCGTGGCGCTGGCCGCCCTCGACGCGACCGTCGAGGTACGCGGCCGGGAAGGCACGCGGCGCGTCCCCATGGCCGACTTCCACCGGCTGCCCGGCGACACCCCGGACGTCGAGACCGCGCTGGCCACCGGCGAGCTGGTCACGGCGGTCGAGCTGCCGCCCGCGCCGGTCGCGGCCAACTCCCGCTACCGCAAGGTCCGCGACCGGGCGTCGTACGCGTTCGCCCTCGTCTCGGTGGCGGCGGCCCTGGAGGTGCGCGACGGCACGGTCACCGAGGTGCGGCTGGCGCTGGGCGGCGTCGCGCCCAAGCCCTGGCGGGCCACCCGGGCCGAGGGCCTGCTGCTCGGCGGCCCGGCCGACGAGACCGCCTTCCGCCGCGCGGCCGAGGCGGAGCTGGCGGAGGCCGCCACCAGGGAGGGCAACGCCTTCAAGCCCCGCCTCGCCGCGGCCACGATCACGGCCACGCTGCGCGAGCTGAGCAAGGGAGTGACGGCCGGATGAGCGTCAAGTACGCCGAGACCGAGCAGGCCACCGGTGCCACCAAGTACGTCGGCCAGGCGATCGACCGGGTCGACGGCCCCGCCAAGACCACCGGCGAGGCCAAGTTCGCCGCCGAGTACCCGTACCCGGGCCTGGCCTACGCCGCGCTCGTGCACGCCACCGTCCCGCGAGGCCGCATCACCGCCATCGACACGGCGGAGGCGAGCGCGGTGCGCGGCGTGATCGACGTCCTCACCCACGAGAACGCGCCGCCCATGAAGCCCGCGCCCAGGACCAGCCTCCTCGACCCCAGCACGCTCGCCTCCGGCACCCCGGTCAACTACCTGGCCACCGACGAGGTGCACTGGAACGGCCAGCCCGTCGCGGTCGTGGTCGCCGAGACCCCGGAGACGGCCCGGTACGCGGCGTCGCTGGTGCGCCCGTCGTACGAGGGGCTGCCCGCCGCGGTGGACCTCGCGGCCGAGCAGCACAACGCCGTCCCGCAGAAGGGCAACCTCCTCGGCGAGACCTCGGCCGACAAGGGCGACGCCCAGGCCGCGCTCGCCGCCGCGCTCCACTCGGTGGACCTGACCTTCACCACGCCGCCGCACAACCACAACGCGATCGAGCCGCACGCCACCACCGCCGTCTGGGACGGCGACCGGCTCACCGTGCACGAGGCCACGCAGAGCATCACGTGGATGCGCAGGCATCTGGCGCAGCGCTTCGGCGTGCCGGAGAAGAACGTCAGGGTGCTGTCCCCGTACGTGGGCGGCGGGTTCGGCGGCAAGGGCTCGGTATGGGCGGGCACGCTGCTCGCCGTGCTCGCCGCCCGGGCGACGGGCCGTCCGGTGCGGCTGGCGCTCACCCGCGAGGGCGTCTACCACACGGTCGGCGGGCGCACGGGCAGCATCCAGCGGGTCGCGCTGGCCGCGGACGCGGACGGCGCGCTGACCGCCATCCTGCACACCAGCGTGTCCAGGACCGGCCGCGGCGGCGGGCACGGGGAGCAGATCACCGCCGGCACCCGGCACCTGTACGCCGCGCCCAACATCCACCTGCGGCAGAGCACCGTCCGGCTCGACCTGCTGCCCAACACCTTCATGCGGGCTCCGGGCGAGTCCATCGGCACCTTCGCCCTGGAGTCGGCCGTGGACGAGCTGGCCTGCGAGCTGGGCCTGGACCCGGTCGAGCTGCGCCTGCGCAACGAGCCTGACCGCGACCCGCTGGGCGGGCAGAAGCTCGCGCACCGGAGGCTGCGCGAGGCGTACGCGCTGGGTGCCGAGCGGTTCGGCTGGCACGAGCGCGACCCGCGGCCCGGGGCCATGCGGGACGGCCGGTGGCTGGTCGGCATGGGAGTGGCCACGGCCTACCACCCGTCGATGCGGATGCCGGCGAACGTCACGGTGCGCCTGGACGCGGACGGCACGGTCGTGGTGCGCTGCGGCCTCCAGGAGATGGGCATGGGCACGGCGACGGTGCTGGGGCAGATGGCCGCCGACGAGCTGGGCGTGCCGCTGGCGTCCGTACGCGTCGAGTACGGCGACTCCGACCTGCCGGTCGGGCCCGGCGCCGGCGGCTCGATGCAGACCGCGAGCGCGGCGGCGGGCGTGCAGGACGCCGCCGCCAAGCTGAAGCGCACGCTGCTCGGCCTGGTCCGCCGCGCGCCCGGCTCGCCGCTGCGCGGGCGCAGGCCGGACGAGGTGGAGGCGCGCGACGGCGGGCTGTACGCCGGGGCCGCCGGCCAGACGTACGCGGAGATCCTGAAGGCGGCCGGCCGCGGCCACGTGGAGGTGGAGAGCAAGGCGGGCATGCTGGGGTTCGTGGCGCGGACCCTGCGCGAGCGCAGGCGGCTGGTGCGGGCGGCGACCGGCGCGCAGTTCTGCGAGGTGCGGGTGGACCCCGACACCATGGAGGTGCGCGTCTCGCGCTGGCTCGGCGTCTTCGACGTCGGCACCGTGATCAACGCCAAGACCGCGGCGAGCCAGCTTCGCGGCGGCATCGTGATGGGCATCGGCATGGCGCTGTCGGAGCAGACGCTGATCGACCACCGCAGCGGCCGGGTCATGAACGCGAGCCTGTCGGAGTACCACGTGCCGGTGCACGCCGACATCCCCCACATCGACGTGCTCTGCCTGGACGAGCCGGACTCCACCATGCCGATGGGCCTGCGCGGGGTCGGGGAGGTGAGCATCACCGGAGTCGCCGCGGCCGTGGCCAACGCGGTGCGGCACGCCACCGGCAGGCGCGTGCTCGACCTGCCGATCACCCTCGACAAGCTGCTGTGATCACGCGGGCGGCCTCCTTGGCCGCCCGCGCCGCCTGCGCTCCTCGTTCCCGGTCCACCATGGCGGTGACCGTGGCCCCGTCCACCAGCATGAGAAGCTGCTCGGCCAGCAGGTCGTCGGCGACCAGCCCCCGCAGGTAGTCGCGCAGCCGGCGCTTGTGCCGCCGCACCACGCCGGCGACGGCCTCCGAGGTCGCCCCCAGCTCCCCGTACGCGTTGAGGAAGCCGCACCCGCGGAAGTCCTCCTCGCCGAACCACCGCTCCAGCCAGCCGAACACCGCCTCGACCGAGTCGCCGCGCTCGGCCACGTACGAGGTGAGCGAGCTCATCCACCGCTCGTCGCGCCGTTCCAGGTACGCCACGATGAGCGCCTCCTTGGACGGGTAGCTCTGGTAGAGGCGCTTGAGCGAGACGCCGGAGGCGGCCCTGACCTCGTCCATGCCGACGGCCTGGATGCCGCGCCGGTAGAAGAGCTCGCCGGCCGCCGTGAGGAGTCGTTCGGCGTGTTCCATGGCACCTCGCTTGCTCTGGAGAACGGTCGTTCTCTACGATAGCTCGCGAGAACGACCGTTCTCTCGTGTCCGAGGAGGCCGCCATGTCCCGTCCGCCCGTCCCGCCGTTCACCGAGGAGACCGCCCGGATCAAGGTCCAGGCCGCCGAGGATGCCTGGAACACGTGCGACCCCGACAAGGTGGCGCTCGCGTACACGGAGGACTCGGTCTGGCGCAACCGCGGCGAGTTCGTGTCCGGACGCGACGAGATCAGGGAGTTCCTGCGCCGCAAGTGGGACAGGGAGCTGGACTACGCGCTGCGCAAGGAGCTGTGGGCGGTGCTCGGCGACCGCATCGCGGTGCGGTTCCAGTACGAGTCCCGTGACGCCTCGGGGCAGTGGTGGCGCAGCTACGGCAACGAGCAGTGGGAGTTCGACGGGTCCGGGCTCATGCGACGCAGGGAGGCCAGCATCAACGACGTGCGCATCGAGGAGTCCGAGCGGCGCATCCTCGGGCCGCGTGGCGACGACGAGCGCGGGGTGGACGTGCTGCCCCTCAGGTGAGATGACGCAGCCACAGGTACGGGGTGGACAGCGCCACGGTCACCAGCGTGACGACCAGCCCGTACTTCGTGAACTGCCAGAAGCTGATCCCCGCGCCGCCGAGCGCCGCCGCCACCCGGTGCGCCTTCTCGGTGGCAGTCAGCGTGTACGCCCCGAGGAGGACGGCCACCGCCGCCCACGCCGTCACGGTCACCCCATCAGTATCACCGCACGCGCAGCCACAGCGGATCGCCGTAGCGCTGCTCCACCCCCTCCCCGGGCAGGAAGTCGGGCGCCGTGCACAGCACCACCTCGCCCTGCACCTCCAGATACCTGATCAGCCCCGCCGCCACCGACAGCACGGCCTCGGCCCCGCCCTTCATGCGCGGCTCCAGCGCGGCCACCACGTCGCAGAGCCCGAACTCGTCGGGCAGCAGGGCGGCCACCTCCTTGACGAAGCTCTCCGTCACCCGCGCCTGGATCATGATCGTGCCCGGCTCCGACCTGCCCGAGCCGGCGCAGGCGTCGCAACCGCTGCTCTGGTGAGGGTTGATGGAGATCGTGCCGGAGCCCAGGCACATCAGGCACCGGCCGGACTCGGCGGCGTGCCGCGTGGCGGTGTCGCGGTCGGGCAGTGGCAGGTCACAGGTGCACGAGAAGGAGTTGTAGGTGCCCTCGACGTAGTCGTGATAGGCGATCTCATCGGGGGCGTCGACCCATCCGATGGTGATGACGTGCTCGTCCATGAGGCTGGTGCGCTCTCGTCCGCGGCTGATGGAGCCACCCAAGATAGCCCGCACACCCTGCGGGGATCACGGAATCAGCAGAAGCCGTCACATTGTGTGAGGCTCCTCGTGCGGCCTGCCCTTCAGTTCGTGGAAGCCCGGGGTGCCCGCCACCAGCAGGGTCCCGTCCCACAGGCGGGCGGCCTGCTCGCCGGTGGGCACGCGGGAGACGACCGGCCCGAAGAACACCACGCGCTCGCCGTCCTCCCGCGTGACCGCGACGATCGGGGTGCCCACGTGGTCGCCGCCGATCAGGGCCATGCCCTCGGCGTGGGAGGCGCGTACGACGTCGTCGTAGCCGGTGCCCAGGCCCGCCTCGGCCAGCTCGACCGGCAGCCCGGCGGCGCCCAGCGCGGTGCGCAGGTCGCCGATCCAGTCGCCCGTGCCGGTCGTCCACAGGGCTGTGTAGAACCGCTCCAGCGCCTGCTGGCCGTGGTCGCGCTGAACGGCCGCGCAGATGCGGACCGGGACCCAGAGGTAGCCCTCGGGATCGCCTTCAGGGTCGTCGTCGCGGCCCTCGTTCAGCACCGACAGGCTCATCACGTGCCAGCGCACCTCGACCGGGCGCACCGCGCGCACCTCCATCAGCCAGCGCGCGGTCACCCACGTGTACGGGCAGGACGGGTCGAACCACAGGTCGGCCACAGTCATGATCGCCAGCCTACGCCCTACAATCGCTTGCAAAATCCTCTACTCTTGCTGCAACAAAACTGCACACCAATCGGGTTGACGTGCCTAACAATCGGTTGCATAAAGATGTGAAGCTCGTCCCGTCAGGCAGCGCGATACGGCGCTCTCCTCGTTCCCCCCGACGCGCCCGGTCGCCGCCCCTCACCCCCGGAGGCTCCACGGTGCGCAGCAACACTCCGCTCCACCTGGCCTGCGCCGCACTCGGCGCGGCCATCGTCGCGGCACTCCTGATCATCCCGAGCGCGTCCGCCGCGACCCTGTTCAGCGACGACTTCCAGGACGGCGACGCGACCGGCTGGGCCCGGTCCGGCGGGAGCTGGTCGGTGGTCACCGACGGCTCCCCGGCCTACCGCCAGTCGGGCACCAGCGCCGACGCCCGCGCCCTGGCCGGCGGCGGCAGCGGCTGGGGCGATCAGGCGGTGCAGGCCCGCGTCAAGCCGATCGCGTACAACGGCTCAGGACGGTACGTCGCGGTGCTGGCCAGAGCGCAGAGCAGCAGCAACTACTACTTCCTCGGCCTGAGCAACACGGGCGCCGCCGTCCTCGGCAAGCGGACCGGCGGCGCCCCCATCACGCTCGCCACCGGCGCGGCCGGCGTCACCACCGGGGCGTGGCACACGGTGAGGCTGGAGGCGTTCGGCACCACGTTGCGCGGCTTCGTGAACAACGTGCAGGTCGTTTCCACCACGGACACCTCGTTCGGCTCCGGGAGGGCCGGGCTGGCGGGCTACTACGCGAGCGCCACCTTCGACGACGTGCTCGTCACGGACCTCGGCGGCCCCACCGACCCGCCCACCACGCCCACCATCCCGCCGGGGAGCTGCCGGACCTCCGGCTCGCCCACCGGCTTCGCCTCGGTGAACGCGTGGGGGCAGAACGGGACCACCGGCGGCGCGGGCGGACCGACCGTCGCGGTGGACACGGCGGCCGAGCTCCTCGCCGCGATCGGCCAGCAGAGCCCGCTGACCGTGTGCGTCATGGGCACGATCACCGTCCCGGCGGGCATGCACGACGTGGCCTCCGACAAGACCATCCTCGGGGTCGGTGCGACGTCCGGCATCACCGGGGGCGGGCTCAACATCGGCCTGCCCGCGAGCGACGCGGTGACCTCGCCGCCCGCCGACGCCGTGCACAACGTGATCATCCGCAACCTGTCGTTCCGCGGGGCCACCGACGACTCGATCAACGTGCAGATGTTCAGCCATCACGTCTGGATCGACCACAACGACCTGGCCGACGGGTACGACGGGCTGATCGACATCAAGCGGGGGTCGTCGTACGTGACCGTCTCCTGGAACCACACGCACGACCACACCAAGAACATGCTGCTCGGGCACGACGACGGGAACGCCGCTCAGGACGTCGGACGGCTGAAGGTCACCTACCACAACAACTGGTTCGACGGGACGCCGCAGCGGAACCCGCGGGTGCGGTTCGGCGAGCCCGTGCACGTGTACAACAACTACTACTTCTACAACACCGACACCGGGGTGGCCTGCCAGGCCGATGCCGGGTGCCTGGTCGAGGGGAACTACTTCGAGCGGGTCGAGGAGCCCGTGACGAACTCCTACGCGGGGCCCGGTGGGAGGTGCGTCGCGCGGAACAACGTGTTCGTGAACGAGTCAGGCGCTCCTGACTGCAGCGGCACCGTCCAGGAGGCGTCCGCGTACTACTCGTACACGGTGGCCGACCCGAACTCGGTGAAGGCGACGGTCATGGCCGGCGCCGGCGTCGGCAAGATCTAAACGAGGCTTCGGGGCTCAAAGCTCGGGCCTCCGCTTGGCAGCGCTTCGCGCATTCAGGCTCCGGGCTGCGCCCGGTGGGGGAGCCGAGCTCCCCCACACCCCCTAGCCGGGGGCCTCCCGGCCCCCGGACCCCCGGCCTTGGCCGAGTTCGGCGGTTTCTTGTCTATCCGGCAGCACCATCCAAGGACCCTCCGCGTACACAGGCGAACCCGAACTCGGTGAAGGCGACAGCGGCGCCGGTGCGGTGTCGGAGCCGGCGTCGGCAATCTTCAAGGAGTTCTCACCATGACTGTCCGCTTTGCGTTACGGCGCTTGGCCATCACGGTGGCCCTGCTCATCACAGCCCCCCTGATCTGCCTACCTCCCTCGACCGCAGCCACCATCGCTGCCTCCTCGGTAGCGGACGCCGGCCCCATCGGATTCGCCGCCGTCAACGCCCTCGGCCAGAACGGCACGACGGGCGGCGCCGGCGGCCCCACGGTCACGGTCACCACCACCGCCCAGTTCCTCGACCACATCGCCCGCCCCGGCCCGTACGTCATCCAGGTCAGCGGCACCATCACCCTGCCCACAGGCTCGTCCGACGGCATGCACAACGTCACCTCCGACAAGACCATCATCGGCCTCGGCAGCACGGCGCGCCTGGTGGGCGGCGGCCTCAACATCGGCCTCCCGGTGGACGACGACGTCACCTCACCACCCGCGAACGCCGTCCACAACGTCATCATCCGCAACCTGTCCCTGTCGGGCGCGACCGACGACCTGATCAACGTGCAGATGTTCAGCCACCACGTCTGGATCGACCACAACGACCTGTCCAACGGCGACGACGGCGCGGTCGACATCAAGCGCGGCTCCGACTACGTGACCGTCTCCTGGAACAGGTTCCACGACCACGACAAGACCCTGCTCCTGGGCCACGACGACGACAACGGCGCCCAGGACATCGGCCGCCTGCGCGTCACCTACCACCACAACTACTTCGACGCCTCCGACCAGCGCCATCCTCGCGTGCGCTTCTCGGAGCTGACCCACGTCTACAACAACTACTACCGGGACAACAGCTACGGCGTGGCCTCCACCAACGACTCCAAGATCCTGATGGAGGGCAACTACTTCTTCAGCGTCAACAACCCGGGCCGCGTGGACTTCAGTGGAGACCTGGGCCGCATCGTCCAGCGCGACAACATCCTCGTGGACTGCAACCACGCGATCGAGGTGCGCGGCTCCGTGCCCGAACCCCGCACCATCTACCCGTACACCGCCGACCCTGCCTCCAGCGTCCCGACCGTCGTGCCGGCGGGCGCCGGTGTCGGCAAGATCTGAAGGCGCGGGCTTGCGCCTTCGGCTCCGGGCAGCACCCCAGCTCAAAGCTTGGACCTCCGCATGGGGCGCTTCGCGCCTTGAGCTCCGGGCTGCGCCCTGTCGGGGAGCCGCCCCCTTGCCGGGGGCCTCCCGGCCCCCGGACCCCCGGCCTGGGCCGAGCCCGCTCTTCCTCGGGCTCGATGAGCTCGATTGTCGGTGGCACCTGCGAGCATCACGCAATGATCTTCGACAAGAACCACGCCGAGCTCGCCGAGACAGGCGGCTGCATCACCTACGTTCGAGGCCTGACGCCAGAGGAAGTAGCGATCCGGCTCGGTGGTCGTCTTGAGGACTTCAAACCGACGACTTTCAACGGGTTGTGCGGCAGCAGCTCGTCCGGGGCGCTCGTCGGCATCACAGTCGTCGGTGACTGGGTGATGATCGTTGAGATGGCGGGCACCGTGCTCGGCATCACTACAGACATCGTCACGCGGTTGTCCGCGGGCACCCGCCTCGTCTCCCACTATTGCCTCGACATCAAGGCCCTCGACTACTTCTACTGGCTTGAGGATGGAGAGCTCCGGTTCTGCTTCATCGCGCAGGAGGGCTACATGGAGCCGGTGCCGGCCGAGCTTGTGGAGATCATGAAGGAGATCGACGCTCGCTACCCACCGCTCGTCGATCTCCACAGGGGTCCGATGTTCCTCCTGGCCGAGCACCTCACCGGGATCAAACTGACACCGCAGTTGCTGGAGGAAGCCACGTATTCGTGCGGGGTCGTACCCGAACCCGAGTGGGACATCATGGATGGGGATAGGGCGCATCCAACCTACTGACATCCCAGTCTAGGGAAATGCAGACAGATGGTTGCGGAACTCAGAGAAGCTCAGCTCGCACATCGTTCCAGTAATAGCCGCAATTGTCAGGAGGAAGGCCTTCAAAGGTGCGCAGTGGGTCGGCCTCCAGATCGCACAGCTGTTGATCCTGGGCGAGTGCGTGGTACGCCACGGCCTTGCTTGTCGCGCTGGCCATATCGGGCGCCTCCACAACCCATGTGTAAGGCTCCTCGCCGTCGAACCGTTCAGTGCCGGCGACAGTCACGGTGAAGGTCTTCACGTGCTCTACCCCTTGCTGGTGGCGATCTATACCCGCGCGACGGTTGCCGTATAGGCGGACATCCAGTGACTCTTCACGATGTGTTCGACTTCCGTCGCCAGCGGGCTGGACAACAAAAGGCCATCCGCCGTAGGGCTTCTACAGAATGGCACATGTGCTGCCGAGTGGGCATTCGGATCGGCTGCTCTGGGAGGTACGAATGCCCCCTATCCGGCAATGGCCGCGCGGCGGAACAAGTCTGCGGGCATTTCCTCGTCGAGTCGCCACGTAATACCCATCGGCCGTTCACCGCGGTGCTCCACGTAGCTCACCTCGCCGTGGAAGACGAAGGCCTCCGGGTGACCGAGCTCGTTCTCCTTCCGCTGGCGGGTGAACAGCAGCACGTGGCTGCCCTCGGTCGCGTGGTTCTGGTAGCGGCGACCAGTAACCGAAGCGGCGCTGGTCCGATTCTGGGATTCCCAGTGGAACAGACGCGAGGTGAGGGCGTAATCGCGGTACATCGTCTGCGGTGAGAATTCCTTCTCGTTCTTCTGCAAGGTGACGAAGAGCGCGTCGCACTGGGCGCCCGGGCTCCAGGCAACGCCTTCGCGCATGGTGGAGGGCACCAGACCACCTACCGAAGCCCAGCCGATCGCGGCGAGCACCTCGTCGGTGGAGTAGCGAGCATTGATGGCCAGCGGCACGCCGTCGAGCTCCATCGGCTTGGCCACATATCGTGGCCTGTCGATGCCGAAGGAGAGCACCTGCTTGATTTCATCGCACAGCGCAGCCTCGCCGCGCAGTTGGTCCAGTGCCTCGTCGTAGGAGGCGAATCCGCCGCCATCACGCCAGAACGAGAAGAACAGCATCCGCGCGAAGGCCTGATCAGCTGGGGACAGTGACGCGTAGCGGGGGCCGTCTGGCTGCAGTAGTCGTACGTAGGCCTCACCGCGGGTTCGATCGTCCACGTGCAGCAACGCGCGGACGCGCCGTCCCAGTGCCTCTTCCAGAGGCGAGACTTGCTCGGACAGCAGTCCGGTACGGCGCAGCAGCGAGGTCCAATAGCGCCGATTGCGGTACAGATCGCTGATGTCGCGTCCGCTCTCCTCCAGGTATCTGATGAGCGACAGCTCCGCGAGCGAGCGGATTTCCTGCGACAGCGTGTTCACCGTCGCCCCGAGTTGGACCTTGAGATCGGCCAGCAGCCGCTCTTTGGTCACCCGATCGAGCACGATCTGACTCCCCGACGGCAGCAGCGGGAAGTCATCCTTGACCTGCTTGTCCAGCCGCCCTCTGGAGAACCCGGTCAGTGCCTGGAACCGGTTGGCAAACCGGTACTCCTTACGGTGCTGCCCGACGAAGTCGAGCACGGTCAGCACGTCCTTCTCCGGCGTACGACGGAGCCCGCGGCCGAGCTGCTGCAGGAAGATCGTGGCGCTTTCGGTGGGTCGCAGCATGAGCAGCGTGTCGACGTCGGGCACATCCAGGCCCTCGTTGAACAGGTCCACCGCGAACAGGAACCTGATCTCCCCTTCGGCGAGCGCCCGGAGTGCTGCCTTGCGAGTGCCGTCCTCTGTCGATCCATCCACTGCCAGCGACGGCATCCTATTCTTGGTGAAGAACTCGGCCATGTAGTGCGCATGCCGCACCGAGACACAGAAGCCCAGCCCGCGCACTGTCTCCAGGTTGCTCACCTTGTCGCGCACCGCGTTGAAGACCAGGCGGGCACGGGCGTCGTCACCGGTGAAGACGTTGTCGAGAGCGGAGACGTCGTAGGCGCCGCGCGTCCACTTCACCTCGGACAGGTCGGTTCCGTCATTGATCCCGAAGTAGTGGAACGGGCACAGCAGATCGGCATCCAGCGCATCCCACAGCCGCAGCTCGGAGGCGATTCGCCGGTCGAAGAACTCATCCTGTACCCACGTGCCATCGGATCGCTCCGGCGTCGCGGTCAGGCCAAGCAGCTCCTTCGGCTTGAGATGGTTGATGATCTGTCGATAGGTCGGCGCAGCGGCGTGGTGGAACTCGTCGATCACCACGACATCGAAGTGCTCGGGGTCGAACTCGAGGATCCGGCGGGTGAGCGACTGCACGCTGGCGAACACATGTCGCCAGTGCCGCGACTTCTCCTCTCCTACGTGCAGCTCGCCGAAGTCCGGGACGGCCAGCACCTGCCGATACGTACGCATCGCCTGAGCCAGGATCTCCCGCCGATGCGCCACGAACAGCATCGACGGCTGCCGGCCCAGCCGCTGCTGCAGATTGCGGTAGTCGAACGCGGCCACCACGGTCTTGCCCGTGCCGGTCGCGGCAACCAGCAGGTTGTGGTGCCGGTCATGGATGGTGCGCTCCCGGTCGAGGTCGGCCAGCATCTCGCGCTGGTGGTCGAAGGGGTGCGGTACCAACTCGGGGATGTCGAACAACTGCTTGCCCGCGTGAGAGCGAGCCAGCGCCTCATCCAGGCGATCGGCATCGGTCGCCGGGTCATATGGCTCGAACTGGGACCGGTTCCAGTAGGAGTCGAAGGTTGCCTCGAACTTGTCCAGCAACCGCGCCGTGGTCACCGACGACAATCGAACGTTCCATTCCAGCCCGTCCAGGAGAGCCGCGCGGGAAAGGTTGGAGCTGCCGACATAGGCAGTGTCGAAGCCGGTTTGGCGGCGCAGCAGCCATGCCTTGGCGTGCAGCCGGGTCGAGTTACGCTCGTAACTGATCCTCACTTCGGCGCCGAAATCGTTGACCAGCCGGTCCAGCGCCCGCCGTTCTGTCGCCCCCATGTAGGTGGTCGTGATCACCCGCAGCGGCACGTTCCGACGCCGCAGTTCGGCCAGCGGCTTCTCCAGGATGCGTAGCCCCGACCACTTCACGAAAGCACACAGCAGATCCACCCGGTCGGCACTCGCGAGCTCGGCCGCAAGCTCGTGCGCCAGGTTCGGGTCCTCGCGAGCGTTGGTGAGCAGGGCCGCTTCCGAAAGCGACGTCAGGGGCCGACGCGGGGTGGCCGCTCCCGGAGCGTCTCCCACGATCGACAGGAGCTGCTGCGGCCCCTCCGCGACGGTCTCCGGTTCAGTGAGCTCCGCCAGCAGCCGATTAGCCAGCGCTACTTGCCGGTCAGGGTGCCCCTTGAGCCCAGCGAAAGCCCGAGCCGCTGTTTCGCCGATGAAGCGGCCCAGCAGATGGGCGACCTCTTCTTCGTCGATCTTCGACACCTCGATCAGGTGGCCGGCTTGCCGCCAGGCGCTGATCTCCGCATCCAGCGTGCCGGTGATCAGGGAGTCGTAGAGACCCAGGATCGGAGCGTCGGTCATATCACGCCCTCAGAAAGACATAGGAAGATCACATATCTAGCTGATGGTGTCCAGGATGACAAGGGACGACTCAGCAGAAGCGGCGGGATCGGGCACAGCTCGGCATCGCAGGGCATTGTGCGGACATGGCTGTGCGGGTCGGCTCACGAACGAATGATGGCCTGTTCGAGCAGGTCCTGAAGAGTGCGCTGCTGCTGGGTGCTGAGGCCGGCCAGCGGTGAGTCCTGGACGAGGAGTTCGAGCAGCCGCTCACGCTGGGCGTCGCCCTCCGGGGTGAGGACGAGTTGCTTGGCGCGACGGTCGGTGGGGTGCGCGCGGCGCTCGAGCAGGCCCTGCTTCTCCAGCTTGTCGACGATGAAGGTGGCGTTGGAGGGCTCGCAGCTCATGCGTTCGGCAAGCTCCCGCATGGTCATGGGCCCGGTCATCTCCCGCAGCGCGGTCGCCTGGGCCGCGGTGAGGCCCAAGGTGGCGGCGCGTTCGCGTACGTGAACGGCGATCTGCTGGGCCAGCCCGTTCACCAGGCCGCACAGCTCCCGCTCGGCGACGGCCTGCGGTTCTGGGGAGGTGGTCATGTGCTCCATGCTAGCAAGTCCATCAAGTCAGTATATTTCAAGTTTGACTGGTTCAAGCTTGATGTTTATGGTGGCCTGGTCGCCGATGGCAGACGTGGCGATGACTGACTTGGAGAAGGGAACGCGACCATGGCGAGCTCCGCGGTTGACCAGGACGAGCGGCTGCGGCGGCCGGCGGGGATCCGCTCGGTGTGGCTGGGCGACACGAAGGTGTCCTACGTGCCGGACGGGGTGATCGAGGGCAGGCCGCGCAGCTGGCTGCCGGACACCACCGAGGAGACCTGGGCCGCCCACCCCCAGTACCTGGACGCCTCCGGCCATCTGGTGGCGAGTATCGGTGGTCTCCTGGTGGAGAACGCTGACCGCGCTCTGTTGATCGACGCGGGGTGGGGTCCGGTGTCGCTGCCGGCCGAGCCGGGCAGCCCGAACGGCGCCGTTCGCGGCGGCGCGCTGCTGGACAGTCTGGCCGAGCTGGGCCGCAGGCCGGACGAGATCGAGGCGGTGGCCTTCACCCACCTGCACATCGATCACCTCGGCTGGGCCTGGCAACTCGCCCCGGGCAGCGACCAGCCTGTGTTCACGCAGGCCGAGTATCTGGTGGCCGCACCGGAATGGGCTCACCGCGACCTGGCCGCGCAGGGCGTCACCGAAGAGGAGGTCGCCGCGCTGACACCGCGCGTGCGCACGGTGACGGACGGGCAGGAGATCTTCCCTGGCGTGCGGGTGCAGATCACCGGTGGGCACACGGCCGGGCACACGCAGTACGTCATCACCGGCGGTGGAACCCGGCTGATCGCCTTCGGCGACGCCCTGCATTCACCGATCCAAATGGACCACCCCGAATGGTCCTGCCTCTATGACCACGACCGTGCCCAGTCCGCCGAGCATCGCCGTCAACTCGTCGCCGAGCTGGAAGAGCCTGACACGATCGGTTTTGGCATCCACTTCGCCGATGCGGTTTTCGGACAGGTCCGCCGAGACGGCGCCGGCTCCGCCTGGCACCCCCTGGACGTCTGACCGCCGCGGGATCGACCACTACCCCCGGCCTGCCCATCCGCTCGCCTGCACGACACCGGTCGCAAAATCATGCCCCGGCACCGATCAGATCCACCCCTGGCGATGGGCCGTCCCCGCGCAGCGTCCGCGTCAAAGCCCGCCGCGCGACCGGGGGCGAGCCGCACGCTGCCGGTATGTCGTCCGCGCCGGCCGGTAAGGGCCAGATCGGCTTTCCTCGATGGGCCGAGGGCTTCACACTTCGGGCATGGATACGCGGCGCATCGGTACGATCCTCGCGATTCTGCTGACGATCATCTACCTGGCCTACATCGTGGCCATCCCGCTCGGCCTAATAACCCGCCGGCTCGAAGTACACGAGGTGGCCCTGGCGGCGGCCTTGCTGGTCGGGGTGTGGTTCGCGGCCTCGTCCTACTCCATCACCGATCTGTCGATCGGCGCCGGCGGGGTCAGTGCGAGGCTGGACAGGACCGAGGCCAAGCAACGGGCGCTGGAGTCCGAGCTGCGGGCGCTGCAGGTCGCGCTGAGCGGGCTGGTGACCAAGTACGAGTGGGACCATCTGCGGCGGCTCGCCGGTGAGGGGCCTGTGCCGGCGAGGTTCCGGCAGGACGGGAAGCTGCAGCTGGAGCTGGAGCGGCTGGACGCCATGGGGTTCGTGGAGCCGGTCGATTCGCAGCGGGGGCTCAACGCGATTCGTGAAGATCATGGGCATGCCTATGAGGAGTTCGACCTCGCGCGGTATGTCAGGATCACGAAGGCGGGGCGCGAGTACCTGAGGTTGCGGGAGAAGTTGTGATGGCTCCGTCCTGGCGCTCGGGCGCGGGACGCAGCGCGTGACGTAGCGCGTGACGTAGCACCGCCGGCGGCCGGGTTCACTGCGTTCTGCGGGTGGAGCGGCCGGTCTCAGGGGCGGTCGGCGGGGCGATGACCAGTTCGGTGTCCGGGTCGTGGTCGAGGTGCGGAGGGCCGGCGACGATCATGGTGGCTCGGGCCCACGGGCGTTCCCGCCTCAAGAACGGCAGCTCCTCCAGCAGCCAGTTCCGTACGTGCTGCAGTTGCTCGGGAGAGTCGCCGTCGCGGTCGGTCAGCAGGCGCTCCTGCTGATCGAGGTCGCCCTGCATCCATACCGAGGCGTCCAGCCACGGGGCAAGCTCTGCGCGGATGATGCCGGTGCCCTCGACCCAGACGGCGCCGGCGCCGGCGGGGACGGTGATCGATCCGGGCCGGTCGTGGGTGATCCAGGGGTCAGGGCGGAAGTTCACCGCCTCACCTCGGTGCAGGGGGCGCAGGATGTTCTCGACGAGCACGGCGCCCCAGTCGAAGCAGGCGTGGTTCCAGGCTAGGTCGTCGGTGTGCACGACGGCCGAGCCGGGCACCGCCTCGCGCAGCCGCTCGGCCAGGGTCGTCTTGCCTGCGCCGCCCCGGCCGTCGATCGCGATCACTCGCGGACGTCCGGTGACGCCGGGTGACGCCCTGCGCAGCCGCCGGACGGCGTCGAGGACGGTCACCACCCGCCAGCCGGTGGCCTCGGTCTCGCCGGGATGTAGACGCATCGATCACCTGTCTCCGGAGGTGAGGCCGCGAATCCGGCCCGCCGCACTCCCATGCTCTCCTCAGCGACGGTCAAGTGCGAGCTCATGAGCGTCAACCGTCCGGCAGCTCCGTCGTGGCGTGCGAGCAGGAACCGGCCGGCACGTCAGCCGGCCCATGTCAGTAGTGGCGTCAGAACGGCGACAGCCCCGTATCAGAGCGTCCGGCGAAGGTTGCCCTCATCAGCGGTTCGGCAAGGCGAACCGGCTTCACACCACGAAGGACGCGAGGAATTCATGATGAGCAACAACGGCTTCACCACGACGGGTCTGCGCAGGCTGCGTGAGGTGCTGGCCCGGCATGTCGACTCCGGCAAGATCCCCGGCCTGGTGGCCCTGGTCAGCCGCGGCGGCCAGACCCACGTCGAGACACTCGGCACGATGCGGCACGACGGCGGCGCGCCGATGCAGCGCGACACGATCTTCCGGATGGCCTCCACCTCCAAGCCGGTCTCGATCGCCGCCGCGATGGTCCTGCTGGACGAGTGCCGGCTGCGGCTGGACGACGTGGTCGACCCGTGGCTGCCCGAGCTGGCCGGCCGCCAGGTGCTGACGAGCCCGGACGCCGAGCTGGACGACACCGTGCCGGCCCGCCGCCCGATCACCGTCCGCGACGTCCTCACCTCCACCTTCGGCCTCGGCATGGACTTCACCGCCCTCGGCAAGCCGATCATGAACGCGGTGTTCGCCGCGGGCCTGACCCCCAACCTGCCCACCGAGGTGCCCGAGCAGGACGAGTGGATGCGCCGCCTGGGCGAGCTGCCGCTGATGTACCACCCCGGCCAGCAGTGGCAGTACCAGATCAGCAGCGACCTGGCCGGCGTCCTGGTCTCCCGGGTCAGCGGGCAGAGCTTCGAGGAGTTCCTGCGCGAGCGCGTCTTCGAGCCGCTCGGCATGACCGACACCGGCTTCCACGTGCCCGCCGACCAGCTCGACCGGCTGCCCACCCTGTACGCCCCCGACCCCGCCACCGGCGAGTTCCTGGCCTGGGACGAGCCCGGCAACGGCCGCTGGAGCAAGCCACCGGCCTTCCAGGGCGGCGGCGGTGGCCTGGTCTCCACCGCCGACGACTACCACGCCTACTTCCAGATGCTGCTCAACGGCGGCGTGCACAACGGCCGCCGCATCCTGTCCCGCCCGGCCGTGGAGCTGATGACCACCAACCGGCTCACCCCCGAGCAGAACGCCCCCCGCACCGAACTGGCCCGCAACAACGTGCACATCTCCTTCGGCCAGGGCCAGCAAGGCGGCTGGGGCATCGGCATGGCGGTACGCACCTACCGCGGCGACTACGCCCCCATCGGCCAGTTCGGCTGGGACGGCGGCAGCGGCACCTCCGCCTACGCCGACCCCGCCAACGGCGTCACCGGCATCCTGCTCTGCCAGCTCGGCTACACCGTCCCCAACCCCGCCCACCTCATGAACGACTTCTGGACCACCGTCTACCAGGCCATCGACGCCTGACACCGAGTTCGCGCCCAACGGCGCAGGAAGCAGGAGACATGCGACCGCATCCCCGCCGCTGGCTGATCCTCATCGCGCTCTGCCTGAGCACGCTGGTTCTGGTCATCGACAACATGGCGCTCACCGTCGCCGTCCCGGCGCTGTCCGCGGACCTGGGCGCGACCGCGCAGGACATCCAGTGGATCCTGGAGTCCTACATGCTGGTCTTCGCCGGCCTGCTGCTCACGGCCGGCTCGCTGTCCGACCGGTACGGCAGGCGGAAGGTCATGGTCGTCGGCCTGACGCTGTTCGGCGCGGCCTCCCTGGTGGCCACGTTCGCCACCAGCCCCGGCGAGTTGATCGCCGCCCGCGTGGCGATGGGCGTCGGCGGCTCGCTGATCATGCCCTCCAACCTGTCCATCATGATCAACGTGTTCACCGACGAGGCCGAACGGCGCAAGGCCATGGCCGCCGGTGCCGCCTTCGGCGTGCTCGGCCTGGTCGGCGGGCCCGTTCTCGGCGGCGCCCTGGTCGCCTCCCTCGGCTGGGAGGCGGTCTTCTGGATCAACGTCCCGGTCGCCGCCCTGGCCGTCACGGCCGCCCTGGCCCTCATGCCCGAGTCCAGAGGGCCGGTGACCAGGCCCGACCCCCTCGGCGCCGTCCTGTCCGTGATCGGCATGTCCGCGCTGGTGTGGACGATCAACGAGCTCGCGCACGGCGTCGCCTGGATCCAGCTGGTCATCGCCGTCGTGGCGCTCAGCGCCTTCGTCGTCTGGGAGCTGCGCACCGAGCACCCGATGGTGCCGCTCAGGCTGTTCCGCGACCGTGACTTCGCGGGTGGCAGCCTGTCGATGACGCTGGTCCAGGTCGGCAACGGTGGCCTGCTGCTGGTGCTGACGCAGTACATGCAGTTCGTCCTCGGCTACAGCTCCACCCAGGCCGGCCTGGCGTTCATCCCGATGTTCGCCGCCTCCATGATCTTCAACGGCGTCGGCGCCGCGCTCGGCACCAGGCTGGGCAACCGCACCACCGCGGTGCTCGGCATGGTGGTGATGGCGGGCGGGTTCGGCCTGCTCGGCCTCTCCTCCGCGGACAGCTTCGCGATCCTGGCCGTCGCCCAGGCCGTGCTGGGCGCGGGCAGCGGCCTGGCGATGCCGTCGGCGGTCATCGCGCTGATGGGCGCCGTCCCCGCCGAGCGGGCCGGGGCCGGCTCGGCGCTCAACAACACCATCCAGCAGGCCGGCGCCGCGCTCGGCGTGGCCGTCCTGGGCAGCCTGGCGACCAGCGGCTACGCCTCGGCCATGCCGGCCGGCGCACCCGAGGAGGCCCGCCGCTCGGTGGCCGCCGCCGTGGCCGACCCGTCCCTGTCCGCGGTCGCTCGCGAGGCCTACGGCGCGGCCATGTCGTACGCCTTCCTCGGCGCGGCTGCCGGCGTGCTCGCGGCCGCCGTACTGGCCCTGCTCCTGCTGCGCGGACGCCGCGTCACGGCAGGCACGCCCTCGACCACCGACGAGTCCAGGATCCTCGTCGCCGCGTAGAAGCGCCGTGTCAGATCGGCGACGGCCCGGTGTCAGCCCGGTCGGCGATCGTGGATGTCACGAAGCAACCGAGCACCTCACGAACTGAACGGAGCACCCCCACCATGTCCCTCACCCTCACCGCCCAGGACAAGATCACCATGCGCACCGCGGCCTGGGGCTCGGTCTCCCTGATGGCCGCCGCCGACGCCGCCGGCAAGCCCCACCGGGCCGCCACCCACGGCTCCATCGCCCTGGCCTCCGCGACCGGCCTGACCGGCCACGTGCTCGCCGAGTGGCCCAAGGGCGTGAACCTGCGCGGCAAGTCCGTGGCCGAGCTCGCCGACGTCGTACTGCCGGCCCTGACCGCGGCCATGAGCCTGCTCAACAAGCAGGACCCCGCGGAGGCCGTCAACTTCCGCCGCACCGTCGTCGTCGCCATCGAAGCAGCCGCCCGGACCCACCAGGGCGACCCCCGCCCTCCCGTGGCCGAGATGCTCCGCAAGATCACCGCAGCCCTCGACGCCGCCTGACGGCCTGCTCCCCGGAATGACCGCATGTCGACATAACGCGGGCATAACCACATCCGGTGACGGCCGGGTTATGGACCGCTCGCTGGACTACCTCCCCGATGGCCGAGATCCGCTCGGCCCGCTCCATCGGGGGACCCTTCGTGACAGCCACCCTGGCCCGTGGCGCCCGCTCTCGCGCGGACGCCACGGGCCGCAGCCTTTCCGGGCACCGGGTGTTCGGAGGCGTGCTCGTCCTCGCCGCCGCACTCCGCGTGCTGGTCATGCTCGGGTACGACACCGCGCGGCTCTACTGGTACGACTCGTTCACCTACCTCGACGTGGCCGTGCACCTGCGGCCACAGGGCGCCTTCCACCCCGCCGGCTACTCGTGGTTCCTGTGGGCCCTGCGCCCCTTCCACAGCGTGGAGCTGGTGGCGGGGATCCAGCACGCCATGGGGCTCGGCGTCGCGGTGATGCTGTACACGCTGCTCAGACGCTGGTCGGTGCCCGGCTGGGCGGCCACGGCGGCCACGGTGCCGGTGTTGTTCGACCCGTCCTTCGTCCGGCTGGAACACTCCGTGCTGTCCGACCTGCAAGTGATCTTCCTCATCACGGCCGCGCTGCCGGCGCTGCTGTGGCGTCCCACCGGTCACCTCTCCACCAGGGCGGCGACCGCGGCGGGGCTGCTGCTCGCGCTGGCCGGCCTCACCCGCACCGCCGCCGTGCCCCTGCTCGGCCTGGCCGCGCTCTTCCTCCTGGCCCGCCGCACACCCTGGCGGCGGATCGTGGCGTTCGTGCTGGCGGGCGGGCTGCCCCTGCTCGCCTACGCCGGCTGGTACGCCCAGCACCACGGCAGGTTCGCCCTGAGCGGCTCCGACGGCGTCGCCCTCTGGGCCCGCACCATGACCTTCGCCGACTGCTCGCGCATCCAGCCGCCACCTGACCTGGCACCCCTCTGCCCGAACGGCACCGTCCTCGACGCCGCCTCCGAGTACGTCTGGGCGCCCGGCTCCTCCCTCAACCGCCTGCCCGGCGACCGGTTCGCCCACAACGACCTGGCCAGATCGTTCGCCGTCACCGCGATCGCCGCCCAGCCGCTCGACTACCTGCGCGAGGTCGTCAAGGACACCTCGCTCGCCTTCACCTGGCAGCCCGTCGCCCACCCCAGGCGGGTCAGTGCCCACACGACCTTCCCGCGCGGCTCCTGGCCGCTGCCCGAGCAGCACGCCCTCATCGGCAAGGTCCGCAACGAGTACGACTCCGACATTCGCGGCATGAGCTCGGTCGAGCCGTTCGCGTCGGTGCTGGCCGCCTACCCGTATCCATGGCTGCTGCACGGGCCCGTGTTCGGGGTGCTGCTGGTGGCGGGCGGTGCGGGCGCGCTGCGGCGGGGACGCAGGGCGGCGCTGCTGCCGTGGTCGTTCGCGATGTTCCTGCTGGTCGCGCCGGTGGCCGCGCTCGACTTCGACCATCGGTACGTGTTGCCCGCGATCCCGCTCGCGTGTGTGGCCGCCGCGCTCGCCCTGCGCCGGGTCACGTGAACACTGGTATGGGGTGTACCACGGAGAGTATGGTGTCTTGTATGGCAACCAAGAAGATAACGGTGACGGTTCCCGAAGATCTTCTTGAGGAGATCCGCGCAGACGCGGCCGAACGAGGGCTTTCGGCCTACGTCGCGGAGGCGCTGCGTGCCAAACGTGACCGAGATCGGCTGCGGGAGCTGGTGGGCTGGTTGGAAGAGGAATACGGCCCGGTCACCGAAGACGAGCGCGCCGCGGCGATGGCGGAGCTTGAAGATCTCGACGCTGAGCACGAGCGCCGCCGCACCGGCGATGTGCGCAGCGGGGGAGAATCCGCGTGAGGAAGCGCGGTGGTGAGCACGGGCGGTCACTCCTGCGCGTGTTCGTGCTCGACTGCCAGGCCCTGTCCTTGGCCGTGAAGGGTGACAGGAAGCTGATCGCCATGCTCGACCTCGCGGCGCGGGGAGAGGCGGACGTGGTGACGTCTCCGATGACGGTGGTCGAGGCGCATGACGGACGGATCACCGAGCAGCGCTGGGACTGGGTGCTCTCCCGGCTCGACGTCGTCGGCATCGGCAAGGACGAGGCTCGTGAGGCCCGGCGGCTTCTCTCGGATGCCGGACTGCATGGCCACAAGTACGCGATCGACGCGGTGCTCGCCGTAATCGCCCGGCAGCAGAAGGGGCAGGTGACCGTTTTGACCTCCGACGTGGACGACCTGGAAAAGCTGGTTCCGGAATCGGTCGTCGTCAGGAAGGTGTGATGTCTGGAACGACCAGGTCGCGCAAGCCGCGCTCGCCCCGCGCCGGGTCACGTGACGTGGCAGGCGCTGTTAGCGTGCTGCGGTGGATCTCTTCTCACGGTCGTGGGCGGCGTTGCGCACGGCGGTCGCCGGGCTCGCCGACGAGGACTTCGAGCGGCCCTCCGGCTGCGCCGGCTGGCTCGTCCGGGACCTCGCCTGCCACCTGGTCATCGACGCCCAGGACGTCCTGATCACCCTGGCCACTCCCCGGGACGGGGCGCCGACCAGGAACGCGGTCACGTACTGGGACCTCGTCGAGCCGCCGACCGGCGACGACCCGCTCGACGCGCTGACCGTCCGCCTCGCCGCCGCCTACCAGGAGCCGCGGCTGCTCAAGTTCCACCTCGACGACGTGGGCTCGGCGGCCGGGCGCGCCGCCGCGCTCGCCGATCCGGCCGCCCGGGTCGGGACCAAGGACCAGGTCCTCACGGTGGGCGACTACCTGTCCGCGTACGTCATGGAGTGGACGCTGCACCACCTCGACCTGATCGCCCACCTGCCGCACGTCGCCGGTCCGCCCGCCGAGGGGCTGTCCCGCGCCCGCGCGATGCTGGAGGAGCTCGCCGGGGCCGCGTTCCCGGCGTCGTTCTCCGACGCGGACGCGCTGCTGGTCGGCACGGGACGGCGGCCGGCGACGGACGCGGAGCGGGCGCAGCTCGGTGAGCTGACCGGCAAGCTGCCCTTCGTCCTGGGCTGATCTTCTGGTCAGCCCGCGACGGCGCGGTGGGCGACCACCTTGTCGATGCGCAAGCGTACGAGGCACTCGCCTGGGACGGCGTTGCGGGCGCCGAACTCCTGGGCGCGCCCGTCGCCCATGTAACGCCGGCCGATCTCGACGGCCCACACCAGCATCTCCTCCAGGTCGAGCGTGATGGTGGCGCGGCCCTTGATCAGCACGTACGAGTACGGCGGCGCCTGGTCGTCCACGCACAGCACGGCCCTCGGGTCGCGGCGCAGCGCCTTGGCCTTGAGGCCGGTCTCGGAGGTGTTGAACACCACCTCGTCGTCGTCCAGCAGAAACCAGATCGGCGTGATGTGCGGCGCGCCGTCGGACAGCGTCACCCCGAGCTTGCCCGTGCGGGTGCCCGCCGAGGCGAACGCCCGCCACTCGTCGTCACTCATGCGTTCCATGAGGCTACGCTACGCCACGACGTAAAAGGGTTCGAGAACTGTCGGTGCCCGGTGATACAAAGCAGGTCCACCTATGCCGAGGGGCTTGAGCATGTCGATCACCAGTGGCTCGGAGTTCTCCGTCGCTGGGCCGCGCTACAACCGCCGCGGCCCGGTGCGCTGGTTGTGGTCGCATCTGCGCCGCCACCCGCTGCACCTGCTCGGCTTCCTCGGCGGGTCGCTGGTCATGGTGGTGCTCAACGCCATGGTGCCGCTGCTCACCGGCGACGCGTTCGACGCCGTGCTCGGCGTGCGGGGCGAGCCGATGGACGCGCTCGGGCTGATCGCGTGGGCGTTGCTGGCGATCGTGGTGGCGCGCGGGCTGTTCGACCTGTGGGCGCGGTTGTCGAGCGAGGTGCTGGCCAAGCGGCTGGAGCGCGACGCGCGCGACGAGCTGTACGTGAGCCTGCTCGGCAAGAGCCAGACCTTCCACAACCGGCAGCGGGTCGGCGACCTGATGGCCCGGGCGGCCAACGACATCCGCCAGCTCTCGATCATGATCACGCCGGGGGCCGACCTCATCGTGGACTCGGGGCTGACCGGGCTGGTGCCGCTGTTCTTCATCGCCGCCATCGATCCGCGCCTGCTGCTGGCGCCGGGCGTGTTCGCGGTGGTGTTCATCGTGGCGCTCTGGCACTACATGCGGCAGCTCAACCCGGTCGCGACCCGCATGCGGGAGGAGTTCGGCGAGCTCAACGCGGGGCTCAACCAGGCCGTGCGGGGCATCGAGGTGATCAAGGTGACCGCGCAGGAGGCGCAGGAGCGGCTGCGGTTCCGGGCCAACGCGCGCCGGTATCGCGACTCGTTCGTCCGCAACGGGCTGGTGCAGGCGCGTTACCTGCCGACGCTGCTGTTCGCCTTCGCCATGGCGGCGGCGCTGTGGCACGGCCTCTACCTGCAGAGCCTCGGGGCGATCACGGTCGGCGAGCTGGTCGCGTTCATGGGGCTGATGGGCATGCTCGGGTTCCCGACGCAGATGTCGATCTTCACGTTCTCGCTGATCCAGATCGGCATCGTCTCCTCGCGCCGCATCCTCGGCATCATCACCTCCGACAGCGAGATCGAGCAGCGGCCCGACGGGCACGTCGCGCCGATCAGCGGGGAGATCGTCTTCGAGGACGTCACGTTCGGCTACGAGGCCGACGGCGAGCCGGCGCTGCGCGGGGTGACGTTCACGGTGCAGCCGGGCGAGACCGTGGCGATCGTCGGCGAGACCGGGTCGGGCAAGAGCACGCTGACCAAGCTGGTGCCGCGCATCTACGACGTCACCTCCGGGCGCATCCTGGTCGACGGCGTGGACGTGCGCGAGTGGGACCTCGACTCGCTGCGCTCGCAGATCTCCACGATCGAGCAGGACATCGTGCTGTTCTCCCGCTCCGTGGCCGAGAACATCGCCTTCAGCAAGGGGCAGCGGGCCGACCGCGAGGCGGTGATCGAGGCGGCGCGCGACGCGCAGGCCGCGGAGTTCATCGACGAGCTGGACGACGGCTACGACACGGTGATCGGCGAGCGGGGCGTCACACTGTCGGGCGGGCAGCGGCAGCGGCTGGCCATCGCGCGGGCGCTGCTGACCGACCCGGCGATCCTCGTGCTGGACGACTCCACCAGCGCCATCGACTCCGCGACGGAGGACAGGATCCAGCAGGCCATCGGCCGCATCCTCGAAGGGCGCACCACCTTGCTCATCACCCACCGGCTCTCGCAGATCCGCTGGGCCGACAAGGTGCTGCTGCTGCGGCGCGGCCAGGTGGTCGACTTCGGCACCCACGACGAGCTGATCGGGCGCAGCCGCCTCTACCGGCGGGTCTTCGCCCACTACGACGAGGCCGACCTCCGCGACGAGGGGCCGGTGCTGGCCGGCGAGCAGGGAGGGGTGCGCTGATGGGCTTCATCATGGACGGCCTCGAGGCCGAGGACTACGACCGCACCTACAACGACCGCGACCTGCTGCGCCGGATCCTGTCGTACTTCCGGCCCAAGCTGGGCGCCATGGTCCTGGTGGCCTTCATGATCGTGCTGGGGTCCGCGAGTCAGGCGGCCATCCCCACGCTGGGCAGCATGGCCGTCGACGCCATCGCCGACGGCACGATCGGCCAGGTGGGGT
This sequence comes from Nonomuraea thailandensis, assembly GCF_024172165.1. Lineage (GTDB taxonomy): Bacteria > Actinomycetota > Actinomycetes > Streptosporangiales > Streptosporangiaceae > Nonomuraea > Nonomuraea thailandensis. The sequence goes on from NZ_JAMZEB010000002.1 coordinate 10,999,204, forward strand.
GGCTGCTGGCCGCCGGCATCCTGGCCACCGGCGTGTTGTCGTGGTGCTTCAACTTCGTCCGGCAGAAGAACAGCGCGAAGGTCACCGGTGACGTCGTGCTGCGCCTGCGCGAGGACGCGTTCGACGCGGTGCTCAAGCGCGACCTGTCCTTCTACGACGAGACGCCCTCCGGAAAGATCGTCAGCCGGGTGACGTCCGACACCGACGACTTCGCCACCGTCTCCACGCTCACGATGGACCTGATCAGCCAGGTGCTGATGGTGGGCTTCGTGACGGTGCTGCTGTTCGTGCGCAGCGTGGAGCTCGCCCTGCTGACGCTGCTGGTGGTGCCGATCGTGGTGGGGCTGGCGCTGCTGTTCCGGCGGCTGGCCAGGGTCAGCACGCGGCGCGCCCAGCGGTCGCTGAGCCGGGTGAACGCCAACCTCCAGGAGACCATGGGCGGCATCGCCGTGGCCAAGAACTTCCGGCAGGAGCAGCAGGTCCACGACGAGTTCCGGCCGATCAACCGGCAGAGTTACGAGGTGACGCTGCGGCAGGGCTTCGTCTTCTCCGCCATCTTCCCGGTGCTCTTCCTCGTGGCCGGGCTCGCCACGGTGGCGCTGGTGCAGCTCGGCGGCGCGTCGGTCGTCGCGGGCGGGCTGACCGCCGGCGACTGGTACCTGTTCCTGCAGGGCGTGTCGCTCTTCTGGTTCCCGCTGACGTCCATCGCCGCGTTCTGGTCGCAGTTCCAGCAGGGGCTGTCGGCGTCCGAGCGGGTCTTCGCGCTGATCGACGCGCCGCCGCGGGTGGTGCAGACGGACGCGGTGCCGGCGGAGCGGCTGGCCGGGCGCATCGAGTTCGAGGGCGTGACGTTCGGCTACGACCCGGCGCACCCCGTGCTGCGTGACTTCGACCTGACCATCGAGGCGGGGGAGACCGTGGCGCTGGTGGGGCACACCGGCGCGGGCAAGTCCACGCTGAGCAAGCTGATCACCCGCTTCTACGAGTTCCAGGACGGCCGCCTGCTGATCGACGGGCGCGACATCCGCACCCTGGAGCTGGGCAGCTACCGCAGGCAGATCGGGGCGGTGCCGCAGGCGCCGTTCCTGTTCAGCGGCACGGTCGCGGAGAACATCCGCTACCCGCGGCCCGACGCGACCGACGAGGAGGTGCTGGCCGCCGCGTCGGCGGTGGGCGGCGGCGACTGGATCGAGGCGCTGCCGAACGGCCTGGAGACCGACGTCGGCGAGCACGGCCGGGCCCTGTCGATGGGGCAGCGGCAGCTCGTCGCGCTGGCGCGGCTGCTCGTCCAGGACCCGGCGATCGTGGTGCTCGACGAGGCCACGGCCAGCGTCGACCCGCTGACCGAGGCGCAGATCCAGGAGGGGCTGGACGTGGTGCTGGCCGGGCGGACGTCGATCGTCATCGCGCACCGGCTGTCCACGATCGAGCACGTCGACCGCATCATCGTGCTCGACCACGGGCAGATCGTGGAGGAGGGCGACCACGCCACGCTGCTGGCCAGGGGCGGGCGCTACTGCCAGGTCTACAACACCTACTTCCGGCACCAGTCGCCCAACTACCGGGCGGGCTCCGGCTTCGTTCCCGTCGGCTCGGCCTGAGCGGGCGGGCCGTGGCCGGGTGACCGGCGACGGCCTGCGCAACAACGGTCTTGGCGAGGGTCCTGCGGTGGCGGGCGCAGCGGTGTCGGCGAGGGTCCCGCGGTGGCCGGTGCAGCGGTGTCGGCGAGGGGGCCTGCGGTGGTCAGGGGGGTGACGGGATGAGCGCGGCGATGGCGTCGAGGATGCGGTCGAGGCCGTGCCGGAAACGTTCCTCGGGGGTGAGGTGGGCGATGCGGGAGTCGAGAACCGACCGGCTGAACAGCGGGAAGTCGCCGGACTCGACGACCTGGCGCACGTACGGGCCCATGTAGTCGCGCTTCCAGCGCTCGGGGTCCAGGCCGGTGCGGCGGGCCTCCTCCAGCCAGCCGAGCTCCCGGCGGACCGCGCTGTGCGTGTAGTCGCTGAGCATGCCGGCCAGGGCGGTGATGTCGTCGATGCCGAGCCCCGTGCCGTCGAGAGCCCCGAGCGCGAACTCGTGCACGCGCAGCAGGTGCGGGCCGAGGGTGGGCCTGCCGGTGAGCAGCGCGATCAGCCAGGGGTGGCGTAGCCCGGTGGCGCGGACCCGCCCGGACAGCAGTGCCAGGTCGGAGCGCCAGTCACCGGAGGGGCCGTCGGGCAGCTCGATCTCGCTCATCGCCAGGTCGATCATGAGGTCGAACAGGTCGTCGCGCCGCGGCACGTAGCGGTAGAGCGACATGGCGCCGGTGCCCAGCTCGCCCGCGATCCGCCTCATGGTCGCGGCCTCCACGCCCTCGGCGTCGGCGATCCTGACCGCCGTCCTGGTGATCTGCTCGCGGCTGTAGCCGGGGCGGCGTCCCGGCCCCGAGCGCTCCTGCCGCTCCGGCAGCATCCAGATGCTGGTCGGCTCCTCGTCCACACTCATTTGCGTACATGGTACCTGAATGGTTAGGGTCCATTTCTCGTACGTGGTACGCGAAATGAGGGTGATGATGATGAGATTGGCCGGAAAGACGGCGCTGGTGACGGGTGCGAGCAGGGGCATCGGCCGTTCGATCGCCGTCCGGCTGGCCCGCGAGGGCGCCCGCGTCGCCGTGCACTACGGCGGCAACCACACGGCCGCCGAGGACACCGTCGCCGCCATCGAGGCCGCCGGCGGGCGGGCCTTCGCCGTCCAGGCCGAGCTGGGCGCGCCGGGTGACGCCGAAGCGCTGTGGTCAGGCTTCGACGCGCACGCCGACGGGCTGGACATCCTGGTCAACAACGCGGGCGTCCTCGGTGGCCAGACGGAGATCGACGGCGTCACCCGGGAGGGCTTCGAGCGCCTGTTCGCCGTCAACACCACCGCGCCGTTCTTCATCACCAGGCTCGCCCTCCCGCGGCTGCGCGACGGCGGGCGGATCGTCACCGTGGGCACCATGCTGACCAGGGGAGCAGCCATGCCCAGGGCGATCGACTACGCCATGTCCAAGGCAGCACTCGACGTCCTGACCATCGCGCTGGCCAAGCAGCTCGGGCCCCGCGGCATCACGGTCAACCTCGTGGCCCCCGGCGTCATCGACACCGACATGCACGAGGGGCGCCTGGTGGGCGAGGCCCTGGCCTGGCTGTCGTCGCAGACGCCCCTCGGCCGGCTGGGCGCGCCCGAAGACGTGGCGGACACCGTCGCCTTCCTGGCCTCCGACGACAGCCGCTACATCACCGGGCACCGGCTCGACGTCTCAGGCGGGACGACCATGTGAGTCAGTTGACCGTCACCGAGTACGCCGTGGTGTCCAGGCGCCCCTGGCCGATGAACACCTCGGTGCCGGCCTGGACGCTCGTCAGGTACTTCGAGCTCGCCAGCCAGCCCCTGCTCACCAGGTGGTTGAGGAAGTCACGCAGGTTCAGGTCGAGGCTGCTCGTGTTGCCGGTCCGGACGAACGAGTAGACCTCCCAGCCGATGTTGCCCCGGTAGAGGTCCCAGGTCGTGCCGCCCAGCGTGACGGTGGCCTGCCTGGTGCCCACCGGGCCCGCGCCGCCGGTCCGGTACGTCCAGATCATCACCTCGTCGGTGGGGTTGTTCTCCCAGGTGGGGTTGGAGATCGTGTGCAGCCAGAGGTCGTAGGCCACGTTCATGGTGCCGGTGGTGGAGACGTTGTAGTTCCACGTCGTGTTCACGTTGCGGTTGGCCGAGACCTGGGTCGGCAGGCCCGTGCCGGACAGCTTCCAGCCCCGGTGCCAGCCGAGGACCGAGCCGGCGAACGACTTGACCTGGTTGCTCTGCCCCGACCAGTTCCAGCTCGTGCCCCACGAGATGGTGCTGCCGCTGGTGGAGCCCGCCCAGACGCACTGCGTGCCGGTGCCGGAGTCCTGGCCCCACAGGTTGTTGTTGATCCAGTACTTGCCCATCGTCACGGAGTCGAAGGCGTTGCAGAGCTGCCCCTGGGGCGGGGTGGCCGTGGGGGTGGGCTCGCCGGGGGTGGTGCCGCCGGTGCAGGTCACGCCGTTCAGGGTGAACGTGGCGGGGGCCGGGTTGGCGGAGTTGTTCCAGGTGGCGTTGAAGCCGAGGTCGGTGGTGGCGTTGGTGCCGAGCGAGGCGTTCCAGCCGGCGTCGGCGGCCGTCACCTGGCCGCCGTTCTGGGTGAACGTGGCCCGCCAGCCGGACGTGATCCGCTGGGCGGCGGTGAACGACCAGCCGAGGGTCCAGCCGGTGAGCGGGTCGCCGAGGTTCCTGATGACGACGTTCGCGGAGAAGCCGCCCGCCCACTGGCTGGGGACGGTGTAGGTGACCTGGCAGCCCGCGGCCGCGCGGGCGGTGGTGGCGCGGGGTGAGACTTTCAGCCCTGGCCGCCTGACCTCTGAAATGTCGGTGATCATCCCTACGCTTCGTGTCCATGAACGAATCGACCGCCTTACCGGGCACCGTGCATGTCATGCACTTCGACCTCCGCGTCAGTTACGCGCAGGCGTACCTGATCGACTGCACCGACGACGCCGAGGGCCCCGAGGACCTCCTCGACGACCACCCGACCCACCCGGTGGGCATCATCCGGGTCGCGGACGGGAACGCGTTCCTCATCACCGGCCTGCACACCGGGACGGTGGACTTCAACGTCGCGGTGGCCGACCACGACCCCGGGGCGGACACCGAGGGCTTCGAGGACGTCGTGGAGATCAGCATCGAGTCCGAGTCCGGCGAGTTCATGTTGCACGAGTGGGGTGGCGAGGGCCACGAGCTGCCCGCCCTCCCGGCCGGGCCCGGGTGGTACCGGCTGAGGTACCACGCACGGGGCATGGACGACGCCGTCGACGGCGTCGATCTGTCGAACGGTCCCGTCGATCACTACCTGCTGCAGATCTGGCCGGCGGAGGAGTCGCTGCCCCAGGTGGTCAAGCACGGCAGCTCGTGCGCGGCGAACTGGCGGCAGCCTTCCTGAGGCGCGGCGGTGGCGTGGCCAGGGCGACGGTGCGACCCCTCCGCGGCGGACGTCACAGGTCGTCGCGGAGGGCGCGGAGGGTTTCGGCCTGTTCGGCGGTGACGCCTCTGGCGCGCTGGGCGGCGGCCTCCTCCGGGGTCAGGCCGGCGCCCGCCCAGGAGGCCGTCTCCTCGAACGGGATGCCGGCCTGCCACCAGGCCCGGGCGACCGCCATCGGGGTGAGGCCGCGCTGGATGTAGCGGCTCGCCTCGGCGGGTCTGAGGCCGAGCTCCTGCCACATGCGGGCGGTGGGGGCGGGCACGTTGTGCCGGGCCCAGGCGACGGCCTGGTCGTCCACCCAGTCCTCGCCGCAGTAGCTGTAGATGACGAGGGCGTCGGTGTTGGCGAGGCGGGCGATGAACCGCTGGGCGCGGTCGCGCGGGTCGCCGCCGCCCGCGAACGACATGAGGCTGGTGAAGGCGTCCCCGGGGGCTGTGGGGTCGTGCGGGCTGCGGGGTTTGCGGCCTCGTTCGAGGTCGTAGGCCTGGTCCGGGGCGTGGCCCTGGTGCTTGAGGGCGATGGCGTCGTCGAGGTCGAACTCGTACTCGTGCCACAGGAGCGCCTCGGCGGCGGTGAGACCCGCGGCGCGGCAGGTCGCGACCATGCCGGGGGTGACGTGGGCGGTGGTCCACTGGACGGCCTCGGCCGGGTCGGTGACTCCGGCCCGCCGCCAGGCGGTGGCCTGGACGGCGGTCAGCCGCCAGGCCCACCAGCGGTGTCCCTCCGCGGGCGGGATGCCGGCCGCCTCGTAAGGGGCGGGGTCGAATTCCGGCGTGCTGGACGTCATGGTGCTCCTTCTACGTGTACGGTCCGCGCCCACTCGGGCGACCGGCCGGCCGGGTCGAGCAGGGCGACGACGACCCGGGTCCCGGGTGGGCGGTGCGGCCATGGGGTGCGGCCGTCGGTGATCGCGATGATCAGGTCCGGGCGCGGGCGGGTGGACAGGGCGGCGGCGAAGCCGGCCCGCAGGTCGGTGCCTCCGCCGCCGTCCAGGCGCAGGTCCGAGACCCGGGTGAGGGTCTGCGGGCGGTACGCGCGGGCGTCGCAGGTGATGACCGTGAGCAGGCGGCGTCCGACGCCCATGGCGCGCAGGACGCCGGTGACCTCGGCCAGGGCCTGGGCCAGCATGGTCTCGGTGATCGAGCCCGAGGTGTCGATCAGCACGGTCACCGAGGGCAGCGGGCGGCGCAGGCTCGGCAGGACGATGCCGGGCAGCGCGGCGGCCCTGCGTGACGGCCTGAGGTAGGTGTGGTCGACGCGGCCGGCCGCCTGGGTGAGGCCGTGGCGCACCATGGCGGACAGGTGGCGGCACCAGCTCACGGTGGGTTCGAGCACCTGGTCGGCCCAGCGGCGCCAGCCCGCCGGGACGTCGTCCTGGGCGTTCAGGCGTTCGCGGATCCTGCGGGCGGTGTCGAGCGCGGTCAGGCGGGCGGTGGTGGAGGAGAGGGCGGGGGGCAGGTCGTCGCGCTCCCAGGGGCGGGGCAGGCCGTCGCACCCGCTGCCGCAGTCCCCTGGGGTGGTGGTCGGTGGCAGGTCGTGCCCGTGCCGGCGGGAGGAATCGCGCAGGGCGTGCCAGTACTGCTCGGCGGTCCAGCCGTCGGGGAGGCCGAGGTGTGCGGGGGTGGTCGCCTCCGGTGTGAGGTCCGAGGTGAGGTCGTCGTTGATCTCGGCGTCGGTGGCCAGGTTCCAGGTCTGCCGCTCCTCGGGCAGCGGCTCCACGACGCCGCCCGGACAGCGGCGGGCGTGTCCCCGCAGGAGATGCGTGACCTGGTGGACGAGCCAGAAGGCCACCTCCTGCACGCTCTGCCGGGCCAGCTCCTCGACCCCGGCGTACACGTGCCAGCCCGGGTCCGCGGGGAAGCGCCGCAGCTCGCCGGAGGCTCCGGTGACCAGGACGCGGTCGAGGGCGAGCAGGGCGGTCGCGAGGTAGGGGGCCTGGTGGGCGGCGCGGACGCGGGCCGCCGACCACTTCTCCCACAGCTCGGGGCTAGTCACCGAGCAGCCCGGCCGAGCGCAGGATCGGGGCCAGCTCCAGCAGCGCTGCCGGGATCGTGGCGCCCGGCGGGCGGCGGGCCGCCAGGGTGCGGGCCGCGAGGGTGGCCACGTCCGGCGCGGTACGGGCGGCCCTGGCGATCACCCTCCAGGCGGCGTCCCAGCGCTCCACGTCGCCGGCGGTCACCGCGACGGCCACCACCGAGGTGAGCACGGCGAAGGCCCGATCGCCGCGCCGGGGCAGCTCGAACGCGTCCGGGTCCGCCAGCACCGCCATCGGGTCCGGGCAGGTCCAGGTGCTCCAGCCAGGACAGGAACTCCAGGGCCGCCCCCTCGCCGACGGCTCCCGCCACGAGCGCGGCCAGCACCTCGGCCGGGGCGCCGGCGGCCTTGCACGCGGCCATCAGCTTCGCCGTCGCCTCCCACGACCGAGGGCTGGGCCACCCCTGGCCGCCGACCGGCGGGACCTGCAGCGCCAGTGCGGGTCTGACCTCCAGGAACGCCGCCACGGTCGCGCGCGCCTGCATCGTCTGCTCGGGGGACGGCGGCCGGGCGAACCCGGCCAGCGGCGGCGTGGGAAAGCCCACGGCCAGGCCCCGGGCGATCTGCCTGCCGTCCACCGGCCAGTTGAGGTGCACGAGCCGGTTGGCCAGCGGCGGCGCCAGGTCCCAGCCGTCGGCGGCCTCCTCGGGCGGGTTGGCGGCGGCGACCACCTGCACCTTGTCCGGCAGCCGCACGTCGCCGACCACCCGCTCCAGCACCACCCGCAACATCGCGGCCTGCACCGCCGGGGGAGCCGTGGTGAGCTCGTCGAGGAGGAGCAGGCCGTGCCCGGCCGTGGCCAGGCGGTGGGCCCAGGCCGGCGGGGTCAGCCGCACCGCGCCGTCGCAGACCACCGGCAGGCCCGCGAAGTCGCTCGGCTCCCTGATCGAGCCGATGACCACCTCGATGGGCCAGTTCAGGGACTCGGCGAGGGCCACGACGGCCGAGGTCTTGCCGGTGCCCGGGCTGCCCCACAACAGCGTCGGCACGCCCGCCGACACCGCGATCGACAGGGCCTCCAGCACGGTCCGGCTGTCGTCCACGCTCACTTCCCCGCCACCTGCGACCCGGCCCCGCCCGCCGCGCCCGCGCTCTCGGCCACCTGCGACCCGGCACCGCTCTGGAGCTGCGTGACGAGGCCGGGGACCCCGAGTTGCCGCGCCGGCAGCGCCAATTCGTGCCCCGGCAGCTCCCGCCGTACGGTCATGGCGTTGTCCACCAGCGGCGTGGCCGACAGCCGCACCTGCCCCACCCCCTGCCGGAACGCCTCCGCATCCCACGGCAGCGACACCACGGCCCCCTCGGCGACCCGCGCGACGTCCTCGGCGGAAGGCTGCGAGGCGATGCCGAGCCGGGTCGTGAGCCGGTCGCCGACCAGCAGGCCCGCCAGGAGGCTCCGCCCGGCCGCGAGGGTGCGGCGGGGGCGGGGATCGCCGCCGTGCACCCAGGCGGTGACGATCTCGGCGACCAGCCGGGCGGCCGCGTGGCCGGGCCGGTCGGAGAGGCCGAAGTCGCCCAGGTCGAGCTGGTTGGCGGAGATCACCAGCGCCACCCGGTCCTCGGTCCAGCCGCGGGTGAAGTGCGTCCACCCCCAGGGGTACTCGCCGCCGTGCCCGATGTACGGGTGCTCGCCGCCGAAGACGTTGAACACCAGCCCGACGGACAGCCCGGGGTGCGGCCCCGCGAGGGTGCCACCGGACGCCTGAGCCGTGATCATCTGCGTCGCCAGGTCCTGGGAAAGGATCGGGGAACCACCATTGAGCATCGCCAGCACGAACCGGGCATGGTCGGCGGGCGTGCTCAGCGCCGATCCCGCCGGATAGTCGCCCGGGTACAGGGCGGGCAGCGGCAGCCACATCCCGGGCAGCGTCGCGTACCCGGTGGAGCGGCGGGCCAGCAGCTCGGCCGGCACGAAGTCGGGATGCTGGGCCCGCGGGAACACGGTCGAGCCCATCCCCAGCGGCGCGAACACGTGCCGTGCCATCCACTCGGAGAACGTCACCCCGTCGGGGTTGAGCAGCTCGACGAGGTGCCCGACGACGGCCATCCCCACGTTGCTGTACTGGTACGCGGCTCCCACGGGCCCCGCCCAGAACGGGACCATCGTGCCCCCGTACGCGTCGGACCGCCCCGCCTCCAGCACCCGCCGCAGATGCTCCCCCAGCGGCGGGGGCGGCACCCGGTCGAAGTTGCCCATGCCGGTGCCGAGCCCGCTGCGGTGGGTGAGCAGGTCCCGCAGCGTGATCGGCCGCTGCCCGTGCGGGTTGACGACGGGCACGTACGGCTCGATCGAGTCGTCCAGCCCGATCACCCCGCGCTCCACGAGTTGCAGCGCGGCGACCCCGGTGTACGGCTTGCAGTCCGAGCCCGTGGGGCCGACCGTGCCCACCGTCATCGGCCGGCCGGTGGCCAGGTCCGCGACCCCGTACGCGCGGGCCAGCGCCACCTCCGTGCCGGCCCCGACCGCGATCGACAACCCGGGCGTCCCGCAGTGCTCCATGATCTCGGGCACGAACGTGTCGAGCGCCTCTGCCAGCGTGCTGATGTCCATGTGTCAACGCTCGCATTGACATCCATGAAGTGTCAAGGCGGGCGTTGACAGTCATAATGGTACGGTGCCAGAGCTACCCGACCTCGCCGACCTGCTGTCGATCGTCGAAGAGCGCAGCGCGGACGACACCGACGCCCTGACCCGCCTGACCGTGGCCGAAGGCGTGCTGTCCGACCTGCAGAAGGTCGGCGATCGCCTGCTCGGCTACCTGGTCGAGCTGGCCCGGGCCGAGGGCTCCTCGTGGGCGGACGTCGGCGACCATCTCGGCATCAGCCGCCAGGCGGCCCAGCAGCGTTACGGCCGGCGCTGGTCCAGCCTCACCATCGCCGACCTGGCCAGGTCGGGAGCGTTCGAGCGGTACACGGGCCGGGCCAAGGAGACGCTCGAACGGGGCGAGGAGCACGCCCGCCGCCTCGGCCGGCCCTCCATCGAGGCCGGTCACGTGCTGCTCGGCATCCTCGACGACCCGAACACGCTGGCCGTCCGCGCCGTCGCCGCCCAGGACGCCGACCCGGCCGCCCTGCGCGAGGCCCTGGAACGGCGGCTGCCGACCGGCCCCGGCTCACCGGCGGCGCTGTCGGTGGGCGCCGACGCCCGGCGGGCACTCACGGCCGCGCTGACCGAGTCGGCGGAGCTGCGGCACAACTACATCGGCACCGAGCACATGCTGCTCGGCCTCCTGCACGACAAGTCAGGCCCGGCCGGGAAGCTCCTGTGGGAGCACGGGATCGCCCTGGAGCCGACGCGGGCGGCCGTCCGGGCCGCGCTGGAGGCGTTCCTGCGCTCCAGGGAGGCCTGATCAGGCGCCGATGCCGGTCAGCCCGACGAGCAGCGGCAGGAGCACGATGATCAGGAGCGCGCCGAGCACGTCGAAGCTCGCCCCCGACCGGATCATGGTCGTGATCGGCACCACCCCCGACCCGTACGCGATCGCGTTCTGCGGCGTGGACACCGGCAGCATGAACCCGAACGACGCCGCGAACGTCGCCGCCAGCGCGGGCACGAACGGGTTCACCCCGGCCGCCACCGCGATCGGGATGACGATCGGCACCACCACGGCCGCCGACGCCGTGTTGCTGGTCGTCTCCGAGACCAGCACGGCCAGCACCACGGCGAACGCGGTGATGGCGAACACGCTGCCCAGCCCCAGCGCCGAGCCCGCCGACGAGCCGATGGTCTCGGCCAGCCCCGTGCCCTCCAGCAGCGAGCCGAAGATGATGCCGGTGCCGAACAGCACGATCGTGCCCCAGTCGATCTTGGAGGCGTCGCTCCAGGTGAGCGTGAACTCGCGCCTGCCCCAGTCGGTCGGCAGCAGGAACAGCAGCGCCGCCCCGAGCACGGCCACGACGCCCTCGTTCAGCCGGCCGCTGATCGTGGTGTAGAGGGCGGAGTCGGTCCCGGTGAACACCGCGACCAGGCCGGGGAAGATCCACAGGAACACGGTGGCGCCGAAGGCGACGAGGGTGTTCTTCTCCGCGCGCGACAGCGGGCCGAGGGTGGCGCGCTCGCGGTGCACGTACTCCTCCACGCCCTCGATCCTGCGGATCTCCGGCCGGTTGAGCAGGAGCAGCACGACCGCGAGCGCGGCGAACATGAGCGCGCAGATCGGCAGCGCCGTGAGCATCCACTCGGTGAACGAGATGCGCCTGCCGGTGGCCTCCTCGATGAGGCCGCGGCCGATCAGGTTCGGCGGGCTGCCGACGGGCGTGATCAGGCCGCCGACGCTGGCCCCGTACGCGAGCATCAGGACCAGCGCCGCGCCGACCCGCAGGCGCAGCGGGTTGAAGTCGGGCGCGACCAGCCCGCGGTCCTGCAGCAGCTTGGCGATGACGGCGAGCATGCCGAGCGCGGTGGGCAGCAGCATGGCGACGGTGGCGGTGTTCGAGACGAACGCCGACAGCAGGCACGTGATCAGGCCGAACGCCACGACCAGCCGGAACGTCGAGCGGCCCACCCCCGGCAGCGACAACATGCGGAAGGCGAAGCGGCGCGCCACGCCGTGCTTGAGCATCGCCTGCGCCAGGATGAACGCGCCGATGAAGGTGAACAGCGTGGGGGAGCCGAGCGGGGTGAGCGCGTCGGCGGCGGAGGCCACGCCGAGCAGCACGATCACGCCGACGCCGATGAGCCCGCCGACGGGGATGGGCACCGGCTCGGTCACCCACAACACGATGACCCCGAGCAGTACGGCCGCCAGCGTGTGCTGCTCGGCGTCCATCCGCAGCGGCAGCAGCAGGAAGGCCACCGTGACGAGCGGCGCGAGCCACAGGCCGGTGGTGCGCCTGGCCTTCTCGAAGCGTTCCTCGGCCGGCGTCAGCCGCTGCTCGCCGAGGCTCCGGTAGGTGGCGTGGCCCAGCAGGGCCTGGTCGACGTCCGTTCTCGGAGGGCCGGGGTTCATCGTCTGCTCCTCACGTTGCCGCCGTCTTGGACGTTTCCCCGGAGCGCCGGTTGAATCGGGAGCATGACGACGCATGACATCGCGGTGATCCCCGGAGACGGCATCGGGCTCGAAGTGACCCCCGCGGCCCTGGAGGTGGCGCAGGCGGCGGGCCGGCGGCACGGCTTCGCGTTCCGGCTCACCGAGTACGACTGGTCGTGCGAGCGCTACCTGCGGGAGGGCGCCATGATGCCGCCCGACGGCCTCGACCGGCTGCGCGGCCACGACGCCGTCTTCCTCGGCGCGGTCGGCGCGCCCGGGGTGCCCGACCACGTCTCGCTGTGGGGCCTGCTCATCCCGATCCGGCGGGCTTTCCGCCAGTACGTGAACCTGCGCCCGGTCCGGCGTTTCGAGGGCGTCGAGAGCCCCGTGCGCGGTGACATCGACCTCGTGGTGGTGCGGGAGAACACCGAAGGGGAGTACAGCGAGATCGGCGGCCGGATGAACCGCGGCTTCCCGGAGGAGATGGCGGTGCAGGAGGCGGTGTTCACCCGGGCGGGGGTGACCCGCGTGCTCGACTACGCCTTCGAGCTGGCCGGCCGCCGCCGGGGATACCTGACCTCCGCCACCAAGTCCAACGGGATCGTGCACACGCTGCCGTTCTGGGACGAGCTGGTCAGGGAGCGCGCGGCCGGGCATCCCGGCGTGCGCTGGGACCAGGAGCACATCGACGCGCTCTGCGCGAAGCTGGTGCTGGAGCCGTCGCGGTTCGACGTGCTCGTGGGCTCGAACCTGTTCGGCGACATCCTCAGCGACCTGGCGGCGGCGGTCGCGGGCAGCATCGGCATCGCGCCGTCGGCCAACCTCAACCCCGAGCGGGAGTTCCCGTCCATGTTCGAGCCCGTGCACGGGTCGGCGCCGGACATCGCGGGCCAGGGCGTGGCCGATCCGATCGGGGCCATCTGGTCGGCCGCCCTGATGGTGGAGCACCTGGGGCACGCCGGAGCGGCCGACGAGATCGTGGCCGCCATCGCGGACGTCCTGGCCAAGGGGGACGTGCGCACACGGGACCTGGGCGGGACGGCCGGCACCGAGGAGTTCACCCGCGCGGTGCTGCGATCCCTCGACGGCGCGGCCTGACGGTAGAGGCAGCCCTACCACGATCGTCCCGTATACGGGATCGCCACCGCACCCTGACCGTCCGTAGTTTTGACCGCATGATCGCCACGAGTCTCCGCCGGTGGACCGGCGCCCCCGCCCTCGCCCTCGCCGTCCTGTGCGGCGCCGCCACGCAGGCCACCGCCGCCGCCGGCCCCGCACTCGACGCGACCCTGGACGAGCTCGTCACCGAGGAAGGCTTCCCCGCCGCCCTCGCCGCCGTGCAGTCACGCGACGGCAGGACGCGCCACTACACCGCGGGGCTGAAGGAGCGGCCGCCGGCCAACGGGTACGTGCGCATCGGCAGCAACACCAAGACCTTCACCGCCGTGACCGTGCTGCAGCTCGTCGGCGAGGGCAAGGTCAAGCTGGACGCCCGAGTCGAGACGTACCTGCCGGGCCTGCTGCGCGGCAGCCGCGCCACCGTGCGCCAGGTCCTGCAGCACACCAGCGGCCTGCCCGAGTACACCGACACCCTCTTCGCCAAGGGCGCCCTGCCCATCCTGCACAGGCACTACGAGCCGCGGCAGCTCCTCGGCCTGGCGCTGCGCAAGAAGCCGCAGTTCGCGCCCGGCGCCAAGTGGGCCTACAGCAACACCAACTACATCGTCGCGGGCCTGCTCATCGAGAAGGTCACCGGTCACCGGGCAGGCGAGGAGATCACCAGGCGCACCGTCGACAAGCTCGGCCTGACCCGCACCTACTTCCCGGCCGACGGCGACCGGCGGATCCGCCGGCCGCACCCCACCGGGTACCACCGGGACGACCCCGCGCAGCCGATGACCGACGTCACCGAGTTCGACCCGTCCCAGGCCTGGACCGCCGGACAGATGATCTCCACTCCCGGCGACCTGAACCGCTTCTTCACCGCGCTCCTCGACGGCAGGCTGCTCAAGCCCGCCCAGCTCAAGGAGATGCGCACCACCGTCCCCGCGCCGCAGGTCGGCCGCGACGGCCGGTACGGCCTGGGCCTGAGCAGCGTGAAGCTGTCGTGCGGCGTCACGGCGTGGGGACACGGCGGCGCCATCCCCGGCTACTACACCTCCAACGCCGCCACCGAGGACGGCCGCGCCGCCGCCGTCGCCGTCACCCACCTGCCCGCCTCCGCTCCCGCCCAGCAGAAGGTCGAGGCCGCTCTGGACACCGCCATCTGCGCTCAGCGCTGAGGCGCCCGGTGCACCACGCGGTCGTCGCCGCGCCCCGGCCAGGCCATGACGAGCAGCCGCTGGCCCACCTTCCGCTCCCAGTCGGGCGGGTCGTAGTGGACGCGGATGCGGTAGTGCCCCTTCCTGCCCCGCAGGGAGAGGTCGGGCAGCTCGACGCCGGCCAGGTTGTCGGTGAGCTCGATGACGCCCGTCGGGCTCTCGTACCCGACCTCGACGACGTGCTGCCAGCCCTTCGTCTCGACCGGGGGACGGCGGTCGTAGGTCTCGGTGGTGACGCAGACGCCGTAGGTGGTGTCGACCTCGATGAGCAGGTGACCGGGTGCGGTGGCCACCAGATCGACGTCCCGCCCGTACAGGCCGGACTCCGGCACGTCCGCGTCCTCGTACGCCTCCAGCCCGATCTCCGGCCAGACCGGCTCCTTCCTCCGGGTGGCCCGCACGGGCTCGACCAGCGGCCGGTGGCGCGGCGCCCGGTCGCACATCGCCTGTTCCTCCGCCTCCCACGCCAGCATCTCGGCCTCCTCCTCGGCCGCCGCCTGCTCCACGTCCGCTTCGGCCTTCGGGCAGATGCTCGCCAGGAGCCCGGCGTGTTCGAGCGGGTCGATCCCGTACGCCTGCCGGAACCGGGCCCTGTCACGCGGGTCGCCGCTCGTGTAGACGCCGCACATGCGGCGCCCGTACGCGATCACCCGCCGGTCCGGCATGTCCGCGCCGAACAGCGGGGCGGTGCTGTACCGCACCCCGCACACGAACGCGCGCTCGCCGGTCATCCCGGTGGAGGACCCGCGGCTCAGCTCGGACTCGCACTCGCCGTAGGTGCTGGTCCGGTCCGGCTCCTGGTCCGACGCCGGCACCAGGGCGAGCAGCGCGCCGGTGGCCAGGCTCGCGGCGGCCACCCGGTACGGGCCGCGCCTGGCCGGCCGGGTGGCGTACGCGAGCGTGAGGAGCAGGGCGGAGGCCGTGAAGGCGGCGCTGTACCAGAGCGGGGAGATGCCGGGCTCGCTCGCGAGCAGCTCGTCGAACGTTGTCGGGCCGCGGCCGTGGCGGGAGCCGACGAGGCTCGGGCCACTGCCGTAGAGGGAGACGTCACCGGCGACCGCGTCCCTGTGGCCGGTGCCAGGAAAGATCGCGTCCCAGAGGGCGGCTTCGAAGGCCTGGGCCGCCCGCGTTCCCTCGTTCCAGGTCGTCATCCCGCTCACCACGCCGGCCGCCGCCGCGAGCAGCAGCGCCGCGCTCGTGCCGAGCACGAGCCGCCGGGTGCGCAGCAGCACGGCCGCCAGCACCAGCCCCGACGCGCCGCCGATGCCGATGAGGAGGTCGAGCGGGAGCCAGAGCTGCCGCAGGAACCAGCCGTTCCCGGAGAACCAGGACACGATCGCCCCGCGCGGCCCGATCCAGGCGAACACCCCGTTCACGCCGTTGACCACGGCCGGCACCAGCGGCACCACCACCGCCGCCCCCTGCGCCGGCCACCACCGCAGCGCACACCTGGGCGGGCTGACGGAAGGTGCCCCGGGCTCGCCGGCGACCTCGCGCGCGGACCGGCCGAGCCACACCATCATGATCACGTCCAGGACCAGGCCGAGCCCCTCGAACCACACGTAGGACCGGCTGAAGGGGGAGAACTCCGGCCCGAGCACCGGCCCCGCGGCGAACACCGCTCCCGCCCACAACGTGCCCCGCCGCCAGCGGCCGTCCTTCGCCTGCGCCACCAGCGTCAGCACCAGCCAGAGCAGCCACGGCACCCCGCTCGCGGGCAGGACGTCGTCAAGAGCCCGGCCATCGGCCCCGGCCACCTCGAGCGCCGCGACGGCGAGCCTGCGCACCGGCATCAGCAGCCCGGCGACGAGCGCCACCACCCGTAACGGCAGGGACACCGGGCGCATCACCCGGAAGAACAGCACCGTCGCGGCGACCTGCGCGAGATCCTGGGCCGCGTCGGACTCAAGGGACAAGCGGTCGACGAACTCGAACGCCAGCCAGGCGTACAGCGCGATCCGCAACAACCGCTCGTCCCGGCCCGGCCGCCGCCCGGCGTCGTGCCGCTTCGGCAGGATCTGCCACAGACCCCAGACGCGTACCAGCCCGACCAGGACCACCATGGCGAGGAGGTCCGGGGCCACGTCGTCCGGCTCACCGGGGAACCGCGCGTAGACGAACGCCATGGAGAGCCGGGCATCGCCGGTCGTCAGGGCGACGACGCCGGACGCGGCGACCAGGATCGCCAGGGCGGCGACGACGACCAGGCCGGAACGGTGGCGGAGCACGGGTGGTTCCTCGGGGGGCGAAGGAACAGAGCGCCCAACCCTAACGATGCGGCCGCTCTGAAGTCGATCAGGTCACGGCACCCGCTGCGGCGCCAGGGCGACCACACCCGTCAGCCAGTCGGCGAGGTGGTCGCGCTCGACGAGCAGGAGCGGCCGGCGGGCGTTCAGCGCCTCCTCGCGGGCCTGGCGGGTGAGGTGGCCGGAGGTGACGAGGACGCCGGTGTGCCCGTCGAAGGTGTTGGCCAGCGCCCCCAGGAAGTTACGCACCTCGGGGGCGCCGACGGTGCGGCTGTAGCGCTTGCACTGCACCGCGTACGGCACGCCCCCGGGCGCGACGGCGGTGATGTCGACGCCGCCGTCGCCTTTGCCGCCCCGCTCGCGCACCCGGCGGAACCCTTCGGCGATCATGCGTTCGGCGATGAGGTGCTCGAATTGCGACCCGGACATGAGATCGACCTTCGCCAATTCCGTGTTGGCGGCGAGGAATTGCCGCCGGCGGGCTTGGATGGTCCGATATCGCAGGAAAAGAGCACCCCCGAAGAGCGCTGCCAGAAGCACGAGAACGCTCAAGGCCACCCCCGGATTCTCCACTGCGAATCTGGCCGCGAGGGCGACCGCGATGGCGGCGCTCACCAGGACGATCAGAAACAACTGCGCCTTTCCGCTCGACTTGGTGCGTTTCCTGCGGCGCCCGGATCGCCTGGCCATCATTTCCTCCTCAAGGGTGGTGCTGATGGTGATTATGAACGGCGGCACCGACAGAATCGGGCCTCGCGGGAGATCGGAGCCGGCCGGCCGAACTTTCGGTGACCTCCGGATGGCCATGCGGCAAACCCTCTTCTTCTCCGGAAAACGGGGCTGTTAGCGTCCGGGCATGTCAGCACCGGATCTCACCGCCGCTCTGGAGCGCATCCCCGGCTGGTTCTGGCCGGCCGACCAGCGCCTGTTCGAGTGGTTCCTGTCGGACGAGGGCGCCTCCGGCGACGTCCTCGAACTGGGAACGTACCTGGGCAAGAGCGCCGTCCTGATCGGCGACCACGTACGCAGGGGAGAGACGTTCACCGTCTGCGACCTGTTCGAGTCCGACGCCCCCGACGCCGACAACGACGCCGAGACCACCCGGTCGTACTCCTCGCTCACCCGCCGCCGGTTCGAGCAGAACTACCTGGGCGTGCACGACACCCTGCCCGAGGTCGTACACGGGCCGACGTCGGTCATCCTCGACCACGTCGAGGCGGGCACCTGCCGGTTCGTGCACGTGGACGCCTCCCACCTGTACACGCACGTCAAAGACGACGTGGTGGCGGCGCGGACCGTGCTCAAGGAGGGCGGGGTCGTCGCGTTCGACGACTACCGCAGCGAGCACACCCCGGGCGTCGCGCTGGCCGTCTGGGAGGCCGTCGCCGGTCTCGGGCTGGAGCCGATCTGCGTCAGCAGCCAGAAGTTGTACGGCATGTGGGGCGATCCGGCGCCCGTGCGGGAGCGGCTGCTCGAATGGCTCGCCACGCGCCCCGACCTGTGGCACACCACGGACGTGCTGGGCGAGCGTCACCTCGTCCGCGTCAACCAGCGCAAGAAGCCGAAGCCGGCACAGCCCCAGAGCGAGCTCGACCGGCTCACCGCCGAGCTGCGGCGCACGACGGCCGAGCTGAAGAAGGTCACGACGGAGTCGCAGCACGCCGTCCAGGCGCTCAAGAAGGCCACCAAGGAGGTCAGCGTGCTGGGCCCCGTGGCGCACCGCGCCGCCGGCTGGCTGCGCCGCCGCGCCACACCCGCCAAGTGACAGGCTCACGCGCCACACCCGACAAGTAACAGGCGCACGCACCACAACCGCCAAGTGACAGGCTCACCCGCCGATCCCAGTGGCAGGCTCACCCGCCACCCCTACCCGAGCGGCCGGCTCAGATGAACGCGCTGACCTGATCGGCGAACTCCTCCGGGCTCACGATCCGGACCCCCAGGGTCTCGGCCTTGGCCCGCTTCGAGCCCGCCTTCTCGCCGGCCACCAGCAGCGACGTCTTGGCGGAGACGCTGGAGGAGGACTTGCCGCCGGCCCGCTCGATCAGCTCGTTCACCTCGTTACGCGTCAGCGCCGCCAGCGGCCCCGTCATCGTGCCGGTCACGACCACCGACATCGAGGCGAGCGGCAGGTCCGCGGACGGGGCCTTCGGCTCGTCGCTCGGCGGGGTGGCGCCGGGCTCCGTCATGTTGACCCCGGCGCGCACCAGCTTGTCGATCAGCGGGGCGAGCCCGGCCAGCTCGACCACCACGACCGGCGCCTTCTCCGGCCCCATGCCGTCGACCCGCTGGATCGCCTCGGCGTCGGCCGCGCGGATGTTGTCCATCGTGGCGAAGTGGCGGGCGATGCGGCGGCTCATCGAGCGGCCCGTGCCGCGCACGCCGAGCGCCGCGAACACCCTGCTGAGCGGGCGCGTCTTGGCCTGCTCGATGGCGGCGAGGAGGTTGTCGGTGCTGGTCTCGCCCATCCGCTCCAGGGCCAGCAACTGCTCGCGGGTCAGGAAGAACAGGTCGGCGAAGTCGGCGATCAGGCCGGTCTCGAACATCTGCTTGATGCGGTTGGCCGCCAGGCCCTCGATGTCGAGCGTGTCGCGCTCGACCGCGTAGATGACGGAGGCGATCGCCTGGCAGTCGCGCCCCCGCACGCACCGCCAGCGCTCCTGCGACCGGTCGATCTCGTCGCCGCACATCGGGCAGACCTCGGGGATGGGGATGGGCTGCTCCTCGCCGGTGCGCAGGTGCACGACCGGCGCCTCGACCCGGGGGATGACGTCGCCCGCCTTGTAGACGGTCACGCTGTCGCCCAGCATCAGGCCGCGCCGGGTGATGTCGGCGACGTTGTGCAGGGTGGCGTAGGTGACGATGCTGCCGTCGAGCTCGACGGGCTCCAGCACGGCGCGGGGCGCGATGACGCCGGTGCGGCCGGTGTTCCACTCCACGGCCAGCAGCTTGGTGATCTTCTCCGTGGCGGGCAGCTTGTAGGCCACCGCCCAGCGCGGCGCCCGCGAGCTGAACCCCGCCTGCGCCTGGTCGGCGGCCAGATCACACTTGATCACGATGCCGTCGATGCCGAACGGCAGCTGGGCCCGCGCCGCCGCGATCTCCCCGACCCGGCCCTGCACCTGGTCGATCGTCTCGGCCACGATCCCGGCCACCGGCGTGGCGGCCGTGGTCTGCACGCCCTGCGCCGCCACCCACTCCATGATCTGGCTGTGCGGCCACTCGCGCAGGCCCACGGCCAGCTCGGACTCGTCGCCGGGCGCCGGGAGGGCGCCGTAGCCGAAGAACGTCAGCTCGCACACGTACGGCCGGTCCTGGGCGCGCAGCGTGCCCGCGGCGGCGCTGCGCGGATTGGCGAACGTGGTGCCGTCGTGCGCCGTGCGCTTGGCGCACGCCTCCTCGAACTGGGAGGTCGTCATCATGACCTCGCCGCGCAGCTCCACCGTCACGGCGTCGGCGAGCCGGTCGGGCAGGCCGACGACGGTGCCGATGGCGTGCGAGACGTCCTCGCCCGCGCTGCCGTCGCCGCGCGTGACGAGCTGGGCCAGGCGGCCGTGCCGGTAGCGGGCCGAGATCGCCAGGCCGTCGAGCTTGGGCTCCACGCTCCACACCGTGACCGGCCGCCCGAGCCTGCGCTCCAGCCCCGCCGCCCAGTCGGCGAGCTGCTCGGCGCCGAACACGTTGTCCAGACTCAGCATGGGCACCGTGTGCGGCACGTCGCCCACCACCGCCCCGCCGGCCACCTTCCCGGTCGGCGACGACGGCAGCACCGACTCGGGGTGCTCCTCCTCGTACGCCTGGATGCCGCGGACCAGCCGGTCGTAGGCGTCGTCGTCGAGCGTCGAGGTGCCGTCGGCGTAGTAGGCCGCGGCGGAGTCGACGGCGAGCTGCACGGCCTCGGCGTAGGCCGTGTCGTCGGGCAGCGCGGTGATGGGGGGCGTCTCGGTCATGGACCCATCATGGCGACCGGCACCGACAATTCCAGCCCACTCCGCCGCCGGGGTCAGGCCGCGCCGCCGCTGCTCAGGAGGGCGACGCCGAACGGGTTGTCGATCGTGTACCGCCAGTGGCCGTCCGCGCCGCGCCGGGCGACGTCGGTGGCCGTGCCCTCGATGCGCACCCGCTCGCCCGCGCGGCTCGTGCCCTCGATCGTCCAGTCCACGATCAGCAGCGCGAGGTCGCCGGTCGTGTAGACGTGCCGGGGACGTACCGCGATCGGCACCCCCAGCGCCATGAACGCGGCGTTGGCGGCGTGCGCCTCGGCGCCGGTCAGCGGGCCGCCCGGCTCGGGCACGAACACCGCCCCGCTCTCGTACACCTCGGCCACCGCCGCGGGATCACCGCTGTTGAATCGCTCGGCGAACACCGCGGGCACGTCCTCGGGCCGCCTGGCAAGCTCACGCATCATCCATCACTCCCGGTAGAACGGACACAGGATTCGAGACGCGGCAACGCTAGGAGACTGCTCAGTGACTCACCAAACGGTTGGTGACGCGATCCGTCGGCCGGGGCTGCCCGACGATCCCCGGGCGGCGGTCGCCGAGCCCACGCCGTCCTGCCCGGTGGAGGTCGCCCTCGCCGCGCTGCGCGGCCGGTGGACGACGCTGGTGGTGCGCGAGCTGCTGCGGGGGGAGCGCACGTTCACCGAGCTCGCGCGGGCGCTGCCCGCGCTGTCGGACAAGGTCCTGTCGGACCGGCTGGCGCAGCTCGCGCGCAGCGGCGTGCTCGTCCGCGACCGCCGGGCCGGCTGGCCGCCGCGCACCTCCTACCGGCTCACCCCGCAGGGCCACCGCCTCGGGCCGGTGCTGCAGGCGCTGTGGGACTGGGGCGCGGAAGGAAGGGCCACCCCCGGCAGCGGCTGACGGCGCCCGGCAGCGTCCAGCAGCGCCCCGCAGTGCTGACAGCGCCCCGGCAGAGGCTGACAGCGATCCGGCAGAGCCGCCTGGCACGGTCGGGGCCATGAACAACACGGACGTGCTCATCGCGGGCGCCGGCCCGACCGGCCTCACCCTCGCCGTGGACCTGGCCCGGCGCGGCGTCGCCTGCCGCGTCGTCGACCAGGCGCCCGAGCCCGCCGCAGGCTCCAAGGGCAAGGGGCTCCAGCCCCGCACGCTGGAGGTCTTCGACGACCTCGGCGTGATCGCGCCGATCCTGGCCGCCGCCACGCCGTACCCGCCGCTGCGGGTGAGGATCGGCAGGGTGCCCGTCTGGCGGGCACGCATGCACAGGCGAGCCACCGCCACGGACGCGGTGCCGTACCCGACGGTGGTCATGCACCCGCAGTGGCGCACCGAGGCGGTGCTGCGGGAGCGGCTGGGGGAGCTGGGCGGGAAGGTGGAGCAGGGCGTCGCGCTGACCGGGTTCGAGCAGGACGCGGGAGGGGTGACCGCCAGGCTCGGCACGGGGGAGAGCGTGCGGGCGCGTTACCTGGTGGCCGCGGACGGCGGCAGGAGCACCGTACGCAAGGCGCTCGGCATCGGCTTCACCGGCGAGACCCGCAAGGAGCAGCGCAGCGCGCTGGCCGACGTGCGGGCCGAGGGCCTCGACAGGGAGCACATCCACGTCTGGGTACGCCCCGGCAGCGGCATGGTGGCGTTGTACCCGATGGCGGGCACCGGCGCCTTCCAGCTGCTCGCCTCGCTGAGGCCGGGCGTCGAGCCGGAGCAGACGCTCGCCTGGTACCAGCGGATGTTCGCGCAGCGGTCGATGCGGCGCGACGTGCGGCTCACCGAGCTGCTGTGGTCCTCCCTCTACCGGGTCAACATCCGGCTCGCCGACCGCTATCGCTCCGGTCGTGTCTTCCTGGCGGGCGACGCCGCGCACGTGCATCCGCCGGAGGGCGGGCAGGGGCTCAACACCGGCGTGCAGGACGCCTACAACCTGGGCTGGAAGCTGGGCAGGGTGCTGGCGGGCGCGCCGGAGTCGCTGCTGGACACCTACGAGGAGGAGCGCAGGCCGATCGCCGCCGGCGTGCTCGGCCTCAGCTCGGACCTGCACGACAAGAAGTCGATCAGGCGCGACCCGGAGACCTACCAGCTCACGCTGAGCTACCGGGGCGGCTCGCTGGCCGCGAACGGCGGCGACCGGGTGCCCGACGGCCCGGTCGAGCCGGTGGGCGGGCGGCGGGCGCGCCTGTTCGACCTGCTGCGGGGGCCGCACTTCACGCTGCTGTCCCCGGACCCCGCGCCCCGCGTGCCCGGCGGCCCCGAGGTGCGCGCGTACGTGCCGGCGCGGCCGTACGGAGGGGCGCGGCACACCCTCATCCGGCCGGACGGCTACGTCGGCGTCGCCACCTCCTCGGCCGAGGAGCTGGCGGCCTACCTGGCGATGGTGTGATCCCGGTCCGCGTCATCGACCGGAGGCCAGGCGGGCGGGGAAGCCGCCGGTCGCGATGGGGCCCCAGCGGTCGATGTGGATGCGGATCAGCGACTTGTCCTGGCGCCGCATGGCCTCGCGGTACTCGTCCCAGTCGGGGTGCTCGCCCGCGATGCACCGGTAGTACTCGACGAGCGGCTCCAGCGCCTCCGGCATGTCCAGCACCTCGCCTCTGCCGTCGACCTGCACGTACGGCCCGTTCCAGTCGTCGGACAGCACGCAGATCGACACGCGGTCGTCACGGCGGGCGTTGACCGCCTTGGCCCGGTCGGGATAGGTGGAGACCACGATCCTGCCGCTCTCGTCGACGCCGCAGGAGACGGGCGAGAGCTGCGGACGCCCGTCGGCACGGGTGGTGGACAGCAGGCCGTGGTGCCGCGGGCGCAGGAAGCCGAGCAGTTCGGGCAGGTCGACGCGGCGCGCGGTCGCGATGTTCGGAGCCATCTCGATATGCCTTTCGGTCAGGCCGTGCAGGTATTCGGATTCCGATCCTCGCAGACCGGCGGCGGCGCGTAACAAGGACGCAACAGCCGTGCCCGATGATCGGCGTCACGAGTGTGAGGAGCAATCATGAAGGTGCCGACGAGCCCGGGCGACGTGCGAGACGCCCTGATCACGAGATTCGGACGACGGAGCTTCCTGCGGGTGGCGGCGGCCCTGGGCGGGGGAGCGGGCGCCACCTTACTGGCGAGCGCGCCACCGGCCGCGGCCTCGGTCACCATGCCCCGCGAGATCCTCCATCCCCGCAAGGGCCCGATCCACGGCAGGCACTACCTCCCGTCCACGCCCGAGCAGGTCAGGTGGGGATACGTCCCGTCCCTGAGCAGCGAGCCCGTGCTGAGGATGAGGTCGGGCGAGACGGTCACCGTCGACTCGGTCTCGCACGAGGGCATCCTGGAGGACCAGGGCCGCGACCCCGTCGCCTACTTCGCCGGGCACGGCGTGCGCCGGGCCGACGTGCTCCAGGACGCCGTCGCGATCGCCCGCGACTACTCCCGCACCCCGCGGAGCTTCGACGTCGACGGCCCCCACGTGGTGACGGGCCCGATCCACGTGGCGGGCGCGCGGCCCGGCGACGTGCTCAAGGTCGAGATGCTCTCGCTGCTGCCGCGCGTGCCGTACGGGGTCGTCTCCAGCCGCCACGGCAAGGGCGCGCTGGCCAGGCAGGCGGGCGGTGGCGCGCCCGACGGCATCACCCTGGAGGAGGTGATGCCACCTGTGGCCACCGACGGGCGGCCCACCGGCGATCCGACGAAGTACGGCAACGTGTCCGTGTTCACCCCGGTCCGGCGGGGACGCGGCGTGCTGAAGGGCGGGCGGTCGAAGGAGGTGACGTTCCCGCTGAACCCGTTCATGGGCGTCATGGGCGTCGCGTTCGCCGCCGCCGACCGGATGACCGACCCCCTGCTCAACTCGATCCCGCCCACCCTCGGCGGCGGCAACATCGACATCCACCACCTCGGCGCGGGCGCCACCTTCTACCTGCCGGTGTTCGCGGACGGCGCGCTGTTCTACACCGGTGACCCGCACCACGCGATGGGCGGCGGCGAGGTGGCGCTGACCGCGATGGAGGGCTCGTTGCGAGCCACCTTCCGCCTCACCGTCTGCAAGCCGGGCTCCGGCGAGGCGCCCTCGGTGGCCTTCCACTACCCGTTCGCGGAGACGAAGGACGCCTGGCTGCCCATCGGCCTGTCCGACCCCGACGGGTCGGGCGACGGCCAGGTCAACGACCTCGACGTGGCCATGCGCCGCGCGGTCGTCAACGCCCTCGACTTCCTGGAGCGGGACCAGGGCATGGAGCGGGCCGTCGCCTACGCCTACCTGTCGGCGGCGACGAACTTCGAGGTGTCGCAGGTGGTCGACAGGACCACGGGCGTGCACGGCGTCATCCTCAAGGAGCACTTCCGGGAGTAGCACCGGAATTCCCGTGTTCTGAAATTTCGGGCGTTGACCGCTCCCGACCAGCACGCCGACGATCGGGCTGACGTCTCATCAGGGAGCGGTCGACGATGAAAGCCGTACGCCTGCACGAGTACACCAAGCGACCCGTGGTGGAGGACGTCCCCGAGCCGAGGGTCACTGCCCCGCTGGACGTGCTGGTCGAGATCGGCGGCGCGGGGCTGTGCCGTACGGACCTGCACATCGTCGAGGGGCAGTGGGCGCGCAAGAGCGGGGTCCGCCTGCCGTACACCATCGGGCACGAGAACGCCGGCTGGGTGCGGGAGGTCGGCTCCGCCGTGACGAACGTGCGGCCGGGTGACGCGGTCATCCTGCACCCGCTGGTCACGTGCGGGCTGTGCCGGGCCTGCCGCGGCGGTGACGACGTGCACTGCGCGAACGCGCGCTTCCCCGGCATCGACTCCGACGGCGGCATGGCAGAGCTGCTGCTCACCTCCGCCCGCTCGGTCGTCAGGCTGAGCCAGTCGCTGCACCCCGCCGAGGTCGCGGCGCTGGCCGACGCCGGGCTGACCGCCTACCACGCGGTACGCAAGGCGCAGCCGCTGCTCCACCCGGGCACGAGCGTCGCTGTCATCGGCGCCGGCGGGCTCGGCCACATCGGCGTGCAGTGCCTGGCCGCCATGACCCCCGCCGAGATCATCGTCGTCGACCGGTCCACGGCGGCGCTGAAGCTCGCCGAGCAGCTCGGCGCCACGCACACCGTGCCCGCCGACGGCAGGCAGGTGGAGTCGGTCGTCGAGCTGACCGGCGGGCGGGGCGCGCACGTGGTGCTGGACTTCGTGGGCGAGGGCGGCGCCGAGCGGGAGGGCGTGGCGATGCTGCGCCGCGCCGGCTCGTACTTCGTGATCGGGTACGGCGGCCGCGTCGAGCTGCCCACCATCGACATCATCTCCACCGAGATCAACGTCATCGGGAACCTCGTCGGCTCCTACAACGACCTCGACGAGCTGATGGCCCTGGCCGCCAGGGGCAGGGTGCGCCTGCACACCAGGACGTACCCCATGGACGCCGTCGGCGAGGCCATGGACGACCTGGACGGCGGGCGCCTGCAGGGCCGCGGGATCCTGGTGCCGTCGAGGAGCTGACCATGTACGACAAGGACGGCGACAGGTACTTCGTCGTGGACGGGCACGTGCACTTCTGGGACGGCCGCCCGTCGAACCAGGCCAACCGCTACGGCACCGGCTTCTTCGTCAACGGCTTCAACACCACCGAGCAGGACGGGGCGTTCGCCGAGAAGTACCCGGACAAGTTCATCGTCAACGGGTCGTGGGACCCGCGCGACGGCGAGGCCGGGCTCGACGCCCTGGAGGCCAAGGCGGAGCGGTGGAGCCTGCGCGGCGTCAAGCTCCACACCGCCGAGTGGAAGGGCGCCTCGAAGGGCTGGAAGCTCAGCGACCCGTGGGCGTACCGGTATCTCGACAAGTGCCAGGAGCTCGGCATCCGCAACATCCACGTGCACAAGGGGCCGACCATCTGGCCGCTCAACAGGGACGCGTTCGACGTGGCCGACGTGGACGAGGCCGCGACCGCCTTCCCCGAGCTGCGCTTCATCGTCGAGCACTGCGGGCTGCCCAGGCTGGAGGACTTCTGCTGGATCGCCACGCAGGAGCCCAACGTGTACGCCGGGCTGGCGGTGGCGATGCCGTTCATCCACAGCCGGCCCCGCTACTTCGCGCAGGTGCTCGGCGAGCTGCTGTACTGGGTCGGCGAGGACCGCATCACCTTCGCCGGCGACTACGCCATCTGGACACCCAAGTGGCTGATCGAGAAGTTCGTGGACTTCCAGATCCCGGAGGACCTGCGCGCCGAGTACGGCGAGCTGACGCCCGAGGTGAAGCGGAAGATCCTGGGCCTGAACCTGGCGCGCCTCTACGACATCCCCGTGCCGGCGTGAACGCGTTGTGGGCCGCGCTGGCCACCGTGCGGGATCCGGAGCTGGACGAGCCGATCACCGACCTGGGCTTCGTCAGCTCGGCCGAGCTGCGCGACGGTCACGCGTCGGTGCGGCTGCGGCTGCCGACGTACTTCTGCGCGCCCAACTTCGCGTACCTGATGGTGGCGGACGCGCTCGACGCCGTACGGGCGGCGCCCGGCGTGCGGTCGGCGCAGGTGCGGCTGGTCGACCACTTCGCGGCCGACGAGATCAACGCGGGGGTGGCGCAGAGCGGGGGGTTCGTGGGGACCTTCCCCGGCGAGGCGGCCGGGGAGCTCGGGCTGGCTCTGCCGGGGCCTGCTGCGCACCCGCTACGGGCCCTGATCACAGCGCGGTCAGCCCGAGCCCGACCAGGACGAGGCCGGCCGCGCACGCCACGGTGCGCAGCGTGTTGAAGGCGGTCCACCGTGGCGAGTAGTCCTTGAACGCCATGGTGCCGGCGTCCAGCGCGTTGTTCATCGGCACGTTGATCGCCACGGTGACCAGGAACGAGCCGACGAAGTTCACTCCCGCGGCGGCGAAGAACCAGGTGGCGGCCATGCCGTCCGCGAGGAACCCGGACACCAGGGCGGCCAGCGGCGAGCCGATGAAGACGAGGAAGAGCCAGACGTTCTGGATCTTCTGGTTGACGCTCCGCATCGCCGACTCGGCCTGGGCGGGGTCGATGGCGTTCAGGCCCGGCATGACGGACATGGAGAAGGCGTAGAAGAGGCCCGTGAGGGCGCCGTGCAGCACGAGGGTGATCAGAGCGAGTACAAGCATGGTCATATGGTGACGCCCGGCCGGCGAGACGGTCCATGGTGGACGATCTCATCTCCATACGCGAGCGTCCACGGCGAGGGCCGCTAGCACGCCACCGGCATCCGGCCGCAGAGAACGGGAAGCCCGCTCCCCGCGCTGAGCACCACCCGGTTCCCCAGCGGCTGCTCCAGCCCGACGACGCCCTCGCCGGACATCCCGACCCCGGCGCACATGCCGCCGCCCTGGTCGGGGACGTCGGTCCCGAGCACCACCACGTCGGAGTGCTCGCTGACCCGCACCCGGACGTCGAGCGGCTCGTGGCCGCAGGCACCGTAGCCGTAGCGCACCAGCAGCGTGCGCTCGTCGAGCGCCTCGAAGCCCGAGACCCCGCCGCCCCCGACGTGCTCGCCGACCAGATCTCCCAGCCGCCCGAGCGCGTCCCAGTCGACCGCGACCTGATCGATCGTGCCGGGCAGGTCGGAGAAGCGCAGCCGCCAGGCGGGCACGGTGGCCATGCCGCGCAGCGTCCTCAGCCGCATCGTGGTGAAGGTGGCCCCGGTCAGGTGGTGGCTCTCGTCGTCGGCGTGGCCGGAGTCCCCGCCCTCCCACGGCGAATGCTCCAGCATCGCCTGGCGCGCCCCGATCACCGGCACCCGCCTGGTGGTCCCGTCGTCCCAGCGCACCTGCGCATCGGCGGGCGTGGCGGGCAGCGGCCCGGCCACCTTCCACCCGAACTCCTCGTCGCGCTCGATCCTCCTGAGCACCTTCGGCGGCATCGCGCTGAGCTCGCCCAGCGGCAGGAGCCCGTCGTCCCACCGCTGTGCCGCGCCGCTCGTCCGCCAGGTACGGACGGCCTGCGCGGCGTCGTCCTCGAACGTCCGGGACGTGCCCGCCGGCTGCGGCGTCCCGCTGAGGAGCAGCAGCACGGCCAGCAGCGTCACCCCTGATCGCACCATGTGGTGATCTTGACAGACCCGCCGGAAGGCTTGCCAAGCGAACGGGATCGGGAGACCGTGGCGGCGTGCGCGATATCCCCGGACCTCCCACCCAGCCGGACAGCGGGCTGAGCGCCATCGCCGCGGCGGGCGGCCTGCACGCCTACCAGCTCGACCTGCACGACCGGTACGGCCCGCTCGTGCGTTTCCAGCTCCCCGGCGCCCCGTCGGCCGTCTCGGTGGCCGACCCCGTGCTCCTGGAGGCCACGGCCGCGGTCAACGCCCGCCCTGACAAGCTCTTCGAGTTCCTGGCCCCGCTGTGCGAGGCGGGCAACCTCCAGACCCTGCCCGCCGACGAGCACGTCCCGTTCCGCCGCGCCCTGCTGTCGGTGCTGGCCGGCCGCCCCTCCCACGAGACCTGCTTCCCGGCCTTCACCGCCCTGGCCACGGAGCTCGCCGACCGCTGGGCGGGGATGGGGGAGGTGGCGCTGCAGCAGGAGCTGAGCGCGCTCTCCCTGCGCATGATCTGCCAGTATGCCCTCGGCGGCGACATCGACGACCCCGCCCGCGTGGTGAGCGCGTTCGAGACCGTGCTGACCGTCTACCTGGGCCGTCTCCACGAAGGCGACGACGACCTGCCGAAGGCCGAGCGGGCGCTGGCGTACCTGCGCGAGGTCGTGGACGGCGTGCTGGCCGCGGGCGGCAGCGACCTGGTGGCCGCCCTGGTCAAGGCCGGCATGACGGCGGCCCGCATCCGCGACACCGTCCTCATGATCATGCTGGCCGCCCACCACACCACCGGCGTGGCCGTCTCGTGGACCCTGCACCTCCTGGCCCGTCACCCGGAGGCCGCGGCGCGGGTGGCCGTCGAGCTGGACGACGTCCTGGGCGACCGGCCCGCCCCGTCGTACGCCGACCTCAAGCGCCTGCCGTACCTGGAGATGGCGCTCAAGGAGTCGATGCGGCTCTTCCCGCCGGGCCCGTACGGCGCCCGCGAGACCACCGAGGACCTCACCCTCGGCGGCCACCACATCCCGGCGGGCACCACGATCTTCTACCCCTTCTGGGCCGTCCACCTGAACGCCGACCACTGGCCGGACCCGCACGCGTTCGTCCCCGACCGGTTCACCCCGGAGGCGTCGGCGGGCCGTGCCCGGTACGCCTACATCCCCTTCGGCCTGGGGCCGCGTAGCTGCGAGGGCGCGAGCCTGGCCATGGTGGAGGCGGAGCTGGTGCTGGCGGTGCTGCTCAGGCGGTTCCGCTTCGAGCCGGTCGAGGAGCATCCCGTGACGCCGGTGGAGCGTTTCGTGCTGTGGGCCGAGGACGACATCAGGATGCGCGTACGCGTGAGGCGGCCTCCCGGATGACCTGAACCTGTGTGGTGCTGATCACGGCTGGTGTGTGGATTCCTCCACAGATGATCCCTGGCGCTCTCCGTAGTGTTCCTGCTGTCGGGACGAGCCCGGCAGCACCGAACACCATCAGGAAGAGGACCCGATCATGCGTAAGACCCTCACGATCGCCGCCCTGGCCGGTTCGATCGCCGTCACCGGCCTGGCCCTCAGCCCGGCCGCCGCCCAGGCCGCCACGACGACCGCGAGCACCGTCACCGTCGTCAAGTGGGGCAAGTTCTTCTCCAGCGACCACAAGGCCTACACCTACGGCAAGACCTGGAACTCGGGCGGCAAGGTGTTCACGAAGTGGTACGGCGTGGACAAGGCCGGCGGCAAGAAGGCCTGGGTGTGGTTCGAGTACTACCAGAACGGCTCCTGGCACAAGTTCAACAAGGCCTGGGACGGCAAGGTCGCCGGCGCCTGGAGCGGCAAGGGGATCAAGAAGGTCTACACGTTCACCTGCTGGGCCGGCAAGTTCGACAACTGCGGCAAGAAGTACCGCATCTACTAAATCTTGAACCGGCATTGCCCGGCATCCCGCCCGGACGCCGGGGCGGTCAGGCGAAGCTACCCATGACAGCTTCCTGGCACGACGAAGCAGGCTCTCATGGTTGGATCACCGCTCGCCGCCCTCGCCCTGATCGCCGCGTTCCCGGCCCCGGCCGTGACGCTGCAGCAGAAACTCACCGCACTCTCGGCGCTCACCCAGCCCACCGACGGCAGCGCCGCCGCCTGGCGCGCCGCCTGGCAGGACCGGTCCTCCTGGGCCCCCTACGCCTTCGACTGGTCCACCGACGTCTGCTCCGGCAGCCCCGACAAGCCGCTCGGCTTCGACTTCAGCCTGCCCTGCACGCGGCACGACTTCGGCTACCGCAACTACAAGGCGATGAGCCTGTTCCCCGCCCACAGGGAACGCGTCGACCAGGCCTTCCTGTTCGACATGAACCAGGTGTGCGCCACGTACGCCGAGATCCGCAGAACCGCCTGCGACCGGCTCGCCCGCTCGTACTATCAGGCGGTGCGGCGACTGGGAGCGGTCCACTGAGGAGGCCACGGTGGCACACCGGGTCAAGGTCGAGGGCGACAGGTATCACGGGCACGTGCCCGAGGGGGCGACGTACGTGGGCAGGGCGGCGCCCGGGCTGAAGGCGAGCCCGTACAACAGCCCGCACAGCGTCGGCGGGAAGGGCTGCCGGACGTGCGGCGGGCGGGTCCACGAGCGGGCCGAGGTGATCGAGCTTTACCGCGTGCACCTGCGCGAACACCCGGAGCTCGTCGAGCGGGCCCGCGAGGAGCTGGCGGGCGAGGACCTCGCCTGCTGGTGCAGGCCCGACCAGGACTGCCATGCCGACGTGCTGCTGGCCGTCGTGGCCGGTCAGGAGCCGTAGGGCCTCAAGCCGTAGGGCCTCGTCCGGCGAGGAGCCGTCGGGCTTCAGCTCGTGGGGACGAGCTCGAACACCGGGTGGTGTCCCGCCTCGGCGACGAAGGCCTCCACCGGTGAGTCCTTCGTGGCCCGGAAGTAGGGGCGCGTGGGGGTCGCGACGGCGACGTAGAGCTTGAGCACGGGCCCGGCCTCCTGGGCCGTGGCCTCCCGCACGGTGTAGGAGCGCCTGCCGAACCGCCGGCTCAGGGTCACCCTCCCGTCCGCGCGGACGTTGTGCACCCATGAGACGACCCCGTAGGGCGCCACCAGCCACCGCTTGCCGGCGTGCTCGACGACGGTCACCGGATTGGTGCGCGGGCGCCCGGTCTTGCGGCCCCGGGTGGTCAGCAGGTAGGAGCCGGGCACCAGGCCCGCCCGGATGAACACGCTGATGATCGCGTCGCCCACGCGGCGGCCACGGCTGGTCCGGAACCGCCGCGGCGGCCGGGAGGTCTCGTCGGGGTGGTCGGGTGTCGTGTCGGCCATGTGCCGCGCCTCTCGCCGCCTGGGCCAATCCCTGGACGTTCCCAGCCTATGTTGACGCTGACGGCTGCCAGGCAATCAAGTTGAAAGTGGACGAAGTCATCCGGCAAGCCACCTGAAATCGGGGGAGCGCACAGTGGGGCCATCCCACCTGAGAAGGACGGTCCCCCCCATGGCGATCACCCGTACCCTTGCCGGCCTGACCCTGGTGGCCACCGCCACCCTCACCCTCACCGCGCTCACCGCCCAGGCCGCGAACGCGGCGAGCGGCCCGTGGGGCCCGTACTACGCGCCCGGCCAGGCCGCCAAGGCCACGGGCACCCTGACCGCCACCGGCGAGGACCACGCCGACCTCCCGACCGCCGACGTCGTGCGCGTCTCCGGCAAGGTGCAGGACAACACCCGCGGCGCGGCGTGCGGCTGGGCCGTCTTCCGCATCACGTACCGGTCCGGGAACGAGCTGCCGAACCGGGAGCACTGGGCCCGCGACTGCTCCTACAGGACCCCGAAGCAGTTCTCCTTCAAGTACCGGCACGTCTACCAGGTCGAGCTCAAGGTGTGCTCCGAGCGCAAGGCCGCCAAGCCGTCGCTCAACTGCCTGTACGCGGGCACGTGGAAGACCCTCTACCTCTCGAAGTGAACGCAGAAGATCATGTACGGTGAGCCCCAGCGTAATCCTCCTCCGGCCTGGAGCCCGCCGTGCCGCACATGTCCCGCCGCCAGGTTCTCTCCCTGTTCCCCGCCGCCGGCCTGCTCGCCGTCGCCGCCTCCCCGTCGCACGCCGCGGCGGTCGACCACGCGAGGCTGCTCGCCAACACCCTCGCCATCTTCGCCGGCACGCCGGACGTCAACGCCCGCCCCGAGGTGGCAGGCAAGCTCGCCGCCATCCTCGCCACCGCCCGGCAGCGGCTGGCGGCCATGGACCAGGCGGGCGAGGGGCAGCTCTTCGCCGGCCTGACGCTCGGCGCCGACGACGTCAACCTCCGGCTCGCCTACCAGTACCTCTACGAGATCGCGCTCGCCACGCGCGCGCCCGGCAGCGCGCTGGCCGACGACGCCGCCGCGCAGCAGCGCGTCGCCGGCGGCCTGCGCTGGCTGCACGAGCGCCACTTCGGCGACCAGTCGGCCGGTTACTACGGCAACTGGCACAACTGGGAGATCGCCATCCCCGCCCACGTGAGCAGGACCCTGCTCCTGCTGCCGGAGGCCTTACGCGGTGACCTGACGGCGACCTACCTCGCCTCGATGGACGCCTACCTCCGCAACGGCAAGGACGGCGACGTCGACCTCGACTCCCGCTTCCACACCGGGGCCAACCTGGCCGACATCACCGCCAACCGCATCCTCCAGGGCGCGCTCACCGCCGACGACGCCCGCGTCACCAAGGCCGTCGCCGACCAGGCCACCGTCTTCGCCACGATCGACCCCTACCGGCTCCAGCACGGCGTCACCGACGGCTACTACCGCGACGGCTCCTTCATCCAGCACCATTCGGTCGCCTACACCGGCTCGTACGGCCGCGGCCTGCTGACCCGCGTCGTGCAGACGCTGAAGATGCTCGAAGGCGTGACCAGCGGGCCGCAGGACCTGCCGAGCGTCGTGTACCGGTGGATCACCGACGGCTTCGCCCCGCTGATCTTCGAGGGCTGGATGATGGAGATCGTCAAGGGGCGGGCGGTCTCGCGCACCAGCAGCGGCTACACCGACATCGGCGTGGTCGTGGAGGCCATCGCCGACCTGGCCGACCACGTCGATGACGCGCTGCCGCTGAAGCGGTACCTGCGGTTCCTGCCGGCCGCGGACACGGCCGCGTTCGTCTCCCCGGTGAGCATCGCCCGGTACGCCGCCATCCGCGCCGACTCCGGCATCCCGGCCGCCGACCTGAACCCGCCCGAGCGCAGCGTCGCCTTCAACGCCATGGACCGCACCGTGCACCGCCGCCCCGGCTACGCCTTCGCGCTGGCGCGCAGCTCGGAGCGGATCAGCAAGTACGAGTACATGAACGGCGAGAACCTGATGCCCTGGTTCCAGGGCGACGGGGCGTACTACCTGTACCTGGCGGGCGAGGACCAGCGCGAGGTGTTCGGCGTCGACTACTACACGGCCGTCTCGCCGTACCGGCTGGCCGGGGTGACCGCGCCGGTGGAGGAGCGGCGGACGGTGCCCGAGCTGTACGGCCGCTTCTGGTACGAGAACCCGGGCCATCCGCTCAACTTCACCTCCTCCTCGGAGTCCCAGAACACCTACGTGTACTTCCCGCGGGCGCGGAACGCCTTCTCGGGCGGCGCGACCCTCGGCGCGTACGGGGTGGCGGGCATGGTCCAGTCCGACGACGCCGCGTACGCCGCGAAGCAGGAGGGCCTCCTGCCCGGCGACTTCGTCGCGTACCGCAACGCGCGCGCCACCAAGTCCTGGTTCATGTTCGACGACGAGATCGTGGTCCTGGCCGCCGGCGTCTCCGGCCAGGACGGCCGGGACGTGGTGACCACCGTGGACAGCCGCATCGCCGCCCCTGGCGACGCGGTCGCGCTCACGGGCGAGCACTGGGACGGGCAGCCCTGGCAGCCGGGCGCCCCGGGCGCCCCGGGCGCCTCGCCACGCTGGCTGCGCTACGCCAACGGCACCCGCCGCACCGCCGTCGGCTACGCCTTCCTCACCCGGCAGCCGGTGACGGCGGGGCTGGAGACGGTCACCCGCAGCCGCCGGGTCGTCCGCGTCGCCAACCCCGACACCGGCGTCACCAAGAACGTGTTCACCGCCACGATCTCCGGCGACGTCCCCGCCTTCGCCTACGCCCTGGTGCCGAACGCCACCGAGCCCGCCCTGCGCGCCTACGCGGACGGCCCGCTGACCGTCCTGGCCAACAACCGCCACGTCCAGGCGGTGCGGCACAGGACGCTCGGCATCGTGGCCTGCAACGTGTTCGGCCAGGGCCCGCGCCAGGCCGGTGGCCTGCTCGTCGACGGCCCGGCCTCGGTCATCGTCCGCTCGTCGGGCGGCCGTACGGTGGTCGCGCTGTCCGATCCGACGATGGAACGCGACCGCGTCTCGGTCGTCGTGCACGGCGCCCGGCTCCGGCTCGACACGGCGGACGAGGGGGTGACGGTGCGCCGCGTCCCGGGCGGAACCCTGATCCAGGCCACGACCCACCACGCCTACGGCCGCACCTTCACCGCCACCCTGCACTGAGCGCATGGAGCGAGCCCGCCAGCTCGTAGGTGAGATGCTCATCTACTGCTTCGTGGTCGTCCTGGCCACCGGCGCCTTCCTGGCCTTCCACTACACGCCCGGTGGCCACGAGGTGCTCTACGACGGCGGCTACGCGCCGCTGAGCGGCGTCCCGATGAGCGCGGCCTACGTGTCCACCCTGGAGATCAGCTTCGACGTACGCGGCGGTCTGCTCATCAGGCAACTGCACCTCACCTCCTCGACCCTGCTCCTGCTGGGCGCCGTCGTGTGGGTCATGCTCGGACATTTCCGGTACGCGCCCGCGTGGCTGGGCCTGGGCCTGCTCGTGGTGAGCTTCGCGGGCGGCTACGGCTCCGTGGACGACCTGCTGTCCGGCACCGTCCTGGGCGGGCTCCCGATCGCCGTCTGGTACGGCCTGCACCTGCTCGCCGCGCTGGCCCTGATCGTCACGCTGGTCGTCTCCTCCCGCAGGGAGGCCGCCGACCGGCCGCGGACCCCCGGTTTCGTGGCCCTGGCCATCGCCCTCACCGCCCTGGTGTTCCTCTGGCCCTGACCGGGAATCTGTTCCCTCAGGGGTCAGGAGGTCGCACATGCCCGTCATCGTGGGCGCCATTGCCGCCCTGCTCACGTTCATCGTGATCGGCAGCCTGCTGGCACCGCTGGGCACCATGCATCCGGTGGAGATCGCGATCATCGCGTTCGTGGCGATGGTGGCGGGCGTCGCGGCGGGCGTCTGGGAAGTCCGCCGCCGCCGGAGCTGAACTGCTCATAAAAGTGCTCATTCGGTGAGCACTTTCGGGGGCGATGATGGTGGCACACCTCAGGGAGAAGGAGCCCCAGATGCTTCGAGGACTCACCACCACCGCCTTCTACTCGCCCGACTTCGAGGCGACCAAGCGCTGGTACACCGAGCTGTTCGGCATCCCGCCGTACATGGACACCCCGGCGTACATGGAGTGGCGCATCGGCGACTACCAGCACGAGTTCGGCGTCATCCACAGCAAGTACGCCGGCAGCCCGCTGGCCATGACCCCCGACCCCGCCACGATCGGCAGGCCCGCGGGCGCCATCGTCTACTGGCACGTGGACGACGTCCCCGAGGCGCAGGCCCGGCTCGTGGCCATGGGCGCGACCGCGCACGACTCGCCCCACGACCGCGGCACCGGCTTCATCACCGCCTCCGTGATCGACCCCTGGGGCAACGTCCTGGGCCTGATGTACAACCCGCACTACCTCGAGATCCTCGCCGCCATGAAGGGCACGTCATGACGATCTTCCCCGACGCGGCCGCGTGGCGGAGCTGGCTGTCCGAGCACCACGACACGGAGACCGAGGCGTGGGTGGTGCTGGCCAAGAAGGGCACCACGCGGCCGACGAGCCTCACCTACGAGCAGGCCCTGGAGGAGGCGCTGTGCCACGGCTGGATCGACGGCCTGACCCGCGCCCGCGACGCCACCACCTACCTCCAGCGCTACACCCCGCGCCGACCCCGCAGCAACTGGTCCGCGCGGAACCTCGCCAGGGTGGAGCGCCTGCGGGAGCAGGGCCGCATGCGACCGGCGGGCCTCGCCGCGGCCGAGCGCCGCTAGCCGCCTCAGGTGGCGATCGGACCGGATCCCCAGGATTTCGGACCGCTCGATCGGCGGGCGGGGACGTCAGGCGGGCCGGCCCGCGAGAGTCGGGGCATGGCAGACATCTCCTCCCCATCGGCCGCCCCGAGAACCGGCCGCGCGCTGACCTTCCTCGCCCACCGCTGGCCCACCCTGGCCGGCCTGGCGGCGGCGGCGTTCTCCGTCATGGACGACCAGGACGGCCGCAACCAGGGCCTCGTGGTCTTCCTGGCGGCCCTCATCTACCTGGGCACCGCGGTGGTCGACCGGCCCGGAGTCGTGTGGATCCTGTTCGGCGCCTGCGTGGCGGGGGTGCTGGTGGTGGAGGTGATCGGCGCGGAGCTGTGGCCCGTGCTGGTCGGCGGTGCGGTGTCCGTCATCGTGCTCAGCCTGGTCAGCGGCCTGCCGAGCAGGCCACGGCTGGCCGCCGTGCAGATCCCGCTGATGCTGGTCTGCGGAGCCGCCGCGCTCGTCGCGCTGGCCCTGGACCCGGTACTCGGGACGTGGCTGGTCGCGGTCGCGCTCATCGGCCACGCCGTCCAGGACGTGATCGTCTGGCGGGCGAACAAGGTCGTGGCCCGGTCGCTCGCGGAGTTCTGCTTCGTGCTCGACTTCACTCTCGGCATCGCGATCATCGTCCTGCTGTTCGTGTGACACGGCGAAATCATGACGGCCCTGGGGCTGCGGCCGGAGGACGGGCGGGTAGCTAAAGATCGACCCAGTTCCAGGCGAAGGGTGCCAGATGCCGAGTTCCGCCGCCCCCGACCTCCCCCGACCGGAATATCCCCGCCCGCAGATGGCCCGCGCCGACTGGCTGAACCTCAACGGGCCGTGGCAGTTCGAGATCGACGCCGCCGACTCCGGGCTGGAGCGCGGCCTGCGCGAACGCGAGCTCGCCGGGACCATCACCGTGCCCTTCGCGCCCGAGTCCGAGCTGTCGGGCCTCGGGCACACCGACTTCATGGAGGCGGTCTGGTACCGCCGCACGGTGACGATCCCGCCCGCCTGGGCGGGCCGCCGCACGCTGCTGCACTTCGGCGCCGTCGACCACGACGCCACGGTGTGGGTGAACGGCACGGAGGTGGCCCGCCACCGCGGCGGCTTCTCGCCGTTCACGGCGGACCTGTCGGACGTGGCCGGCCCCGGCGAGGACGCCACGATCGTCGTACGCGTCCGCGACCCCCGCCGGGGCCCCCAGGCCCGGGGCAAGCAGTCCACCCGGTACGGCAACTACGAGTGCCTCTACACCCGCACGACCGGGATCTGGCAGACGGTGTGGCTGGAGCCCGTCCCCGCCGTGCACCTGCGCCGCCCGCGCATCACCCCGGACGTTGCGACCTCCGCCTTCACCGTCGTCACCCCGCTGTCCGCCAACCGACCCGGCGCCTCGGTCCGCGTGACGGTCGCCGACGGCGACGGCCCCGTCGCCACCGCGACCGCCCGCGCCGACCTGGACCTCGCGCCCTCCCTGCGCCTGCCGCCTCCCGAGGACCGGGTGCGCCTGTGGGAGCCCGGCGAGGGCTTCCTCTACGACGTCAGGATCGAGCTGCTCGACGCCGGCGGCGCCGTCACGGACGCCGTGGACAGCTACGCCGGGCTGCGCTCCATCGCCATCGACGGCAGGCGCGTGCTCATCAACGGCCGCCCCGTCTTCCAGCGGCTCGTGCTCGACCAGGGCTACTACCCGGACGGCCTGATGACCGCCCCCTCCGACGCCGCCCTCCTGCGCGACATCGAGCTGTCGGTGGCCGCGGGCTTCAACGGCGCGCGCCTGCACCAGAAGGTGTTCGAGGAGCGTTTCCTCCACCACGCCGACCGGCTGGGCTACCTGGTGTGGGGAGAGTTCGGCGACTGGGGCGCCTTCGACGGGCGCGAGCAACATCCCACGGCGTCCTTCGTCACGCAGTGGCTGGAGGTCCTGGAGCGCGACCACTCGCACCCGTCGATCATCGGCTGGTGCCCGCTCAACGAGACGTCACAGGCGATCGGCGACCAGGTCACCCAGCTCGACGACGTCACCCGCGCCATGTTCCTGGCCACGAAGCTCGCCGACCCCACCCGCCCGGTCATCGACGCCTCCGGCTACAGCCACCGCGTGCCGGAGACCGACGTCTACGACTGCCACCTCTACGAGCAGGAGCCGGCGGCGTTCGCCGGGCAGCTCAGCGGCCTGGGCAAGGGCCTGCCCTACGTCAACACCGCCGCGGGGCGGCCCGTCTCCGTGCCGTACCGGGGCCAGCCGTACTTCGTCAGCGAGTACGGCGGCATCTGGTGGAACCCCGAGCTGGCCGGCACCGAGCAGGACGCGGCCCGCGTCGGCTCCTGGGGCTACGGGCAGCGCGTGCGCGACGAGGAGGAGTTCCACGCCCGCTTCGCCGGGCTGACCGGCGCGCTGCTGGACGACCCTGACATGTTCGGCTACTGCTACACCCAGCTCACCGACGTCTTCCAGGAGGAGAACGGCATCTACCGCTTCGACCGCACGACCAAGCTCGACGTCGGGCGCGTCCGCGCGGTCCAGGCGCGGCAGGCCGCCTGCGAGCGCTGACTCACCGGAAGGCCTGGTGCAGCTCGGCGATCGAGGCCATCCCGGTGACGAACCCGAACCGCCCGGCGCGCATCTCCCTGGCCCCGTCCAGGAACGCGCGCAGGGCCAGCCGGGAGAGGGCGCCGCCGACGCTGACCCGCCGCACGCCGATCCCGGCGAGCTGCTCCAGCGTGATCTCCGGGTCGGCGAAGCCCATCACGACGTTGACGGGCTTGCCGACGGAGGAGACGACGGCGCGCATCTGGTCGAGCGTGCGCAGGCCCGGCGCGTACAGGACGTCCGCGCCCGCCGCCTCGAACGCCTGCAGGCGGCGGATCGTGTCATCGAGGTCGTCCACGCCGTGCAGCAGGTTCTCCGCCCTGGCGGTCAGCACGAGCGGGACGGGCAGCCCGCGCGCGACCTCGACGGCCGCCCGCACCCGCTCGACGGCTCGCTCGAACTCGTAGATCGGCGCGCGGGGGTCGCCCGTGGCGTCCTCGATGGAGGCGCCGGCCGCGCCGTGGGCGCAGGCGTCGGCGACCATCTTGGCGGCCTCGGCGGGGTCGTCCGCGAAGCCGTTCTCCAGGTCGGCGTTGACCGGCAGGCCGGTGGCCTCGGCGATCTGCCGGCAGTTGTCGAGGATGTCCTGCCGGCCGGCGCGGGTGCGGCCGAGCGCGTTGGCCACGCCGAGGCTGGTGGTGGCCAGCGCCTCGAAGCCGAGGCCGGCCAGGAGCCTGGCCGTGCCCGCGTCCCACGGGTTGGGCAGCAGAAGGGGCTCCGGCCGTTCGTGCAGGGCGCGGAAACGGGCTGCCCGGGCCGTCTGATCCGTCATGCGCCCACTGTCGCCACCGCTCCACCGATCGGTCAAATGCATAGTCGGGATCTTTTCCATCAGGAATACTGATGGATCGTGACGCTCGACGAGCTGGAGACCTTTCTCTGCATCGCCCGGGTGGGCGGGTTCACGGAGGCGTCCAGGAGGCTGAACCGGTCCCAGCCCGCGATCAGCCGCCGCGTGCACGAGCTCGAACGGTCGCTGGGGGCGGCGCTGTTCGAGCGGGCCGGGCGTCAGGTGGCGCTGACCGAGGCGGGCCGGGCGCTGCTGCCGCACGCGGAGGCCGTGCTCGCCTCGGTCCGCGACGCGGAGCGGGCCGTGCGCGACGCCTCCGCCGGCGGGGCCGCCCGCACGCTCAGCCTGGCCAT
This sequence comes from Nonomuraea thailandensis, assembly GCF_024172165.1. Classification (GTDB taxonomy): domain Bacteria; phylum Actinomycetota; class Actinomycetes; order Streptosporangiales; family Streptosporangiaceae; genus Nonomuraea; species Nonomuraea thailandensis. Next base: position 11,039,567 of record NZ_JAMZEB010000002.1, read on the forward strand.
CGTCGGCACCCTGGCCGACTCGCACATCGTGGACGCGCTGCGCACGTTCGAGTCGCGCTTCCCCCAGGCCGGGGTCGAGCTGCGCACGGCCACCAGCCGGGAGGTGAGCGCCCTCGTCCGCGGCGGCGAGGCCACCATGGGCCTGCGCTACTTCCCCGACCCGGACCCGCGCCTGGAGTCGATCCCCCTCGGCGCGGAGCGGCTGCTGGTCGTGCTGCCCGCCTCCCACCCGGTCACCGCCGGCCGCCTGCCCGACCTGCGCGCCTTCCAGGGTGAGCGCTGGCTGAGCTTCCCGCCCGAGCGGGGCCGCTCCGACTCCTACGGGCACCTCCTCGAACGCCTGCTGGCCGCGTCCGGGCTCGCCGAGCCCTCGATCACCCGCATCGACAGCCTCACCGCGCAGCGGCGGCTGGTGGAGGCGGGCTTCGGTCTCGCGCTCATGCCCACCAGCAGCGTCCGGGAGGAGCTGCGCCTCGGCAGCCTGCGGGCGATCGAGATCGAGAGCCTGGACGCGGGCCTGCCGGTGGTCGCGGTCCTGCGGCGGCGCGGCTACCGTGGCACGCTCGCCGAGCCCTTCCTGAGCGTGCTGCGGGACCACACCCCCGGGCTGCTCACCTGGTGACGCGGACGTCGTCGAAGTCGACCGCCGCCCTGCCGGTGATGAGCTGGACGGAGCCGGGGCCGGTGATCGGGCTCGGATCGGTCACCGTGACGCGAGGCGCGGGGTCGTCGCCGACGAAGGCGCGGATCTGCGCCCCGCGCAGCTCGACCCGCAACGTCGTCGGGCCCGTGACCGCCGGCCCGGCGCCGGTGGCGAGCACGCCCGTGCCTGCCCGGTAGACGTCCACGGAGCCGTTGGGCCGCAGGTAGACCAGGTAGCCCGACTGCGTGTACGCGTCGCCGGGCTTGGCCGTGCGCACCTGGACGCCGCCGAACGCGGTCGAGGTCGCCGTCGTGCGGAAGTCGATGCGGGTCTCGACGGTGCCGTCGGCGATCGTCAGGCCGTTGACGTAGGACCGCCAGCCCGTACGGGTCGTGTCCTGCTGGCGGTAGACGCCGCCGGTGACGCTCCAGGAGCCGTCCACGGCGGTCCACGCCTGCGACGGCGAGGAGAAGCCGTCGCGGAAGACGACGCCCTGGGCGTCCGGCACGATGGTCAGCGGAAGGGGGTCGAGCTCGGTCGTTCCGGTGGTGCGCACCGTGCGGACGGTGAGCGCGCACGGGCCGGGCAGCGTCGTCTCCCGCACGGTGACCTGCGCGAACGCGCTTCCGCCGCCCGCCCGTGCCCTGGTGGGCACGGTGGTGACGTCGCCGGTCAGGCAGGGGCCCGACACGGTCGCCTCGCGGATGCTCCGCCCCGACAGCCGCACGTCGAGCCGCGTGCCCGCCACCGCCTCGGCCGCGCTCAGGGAGGCGGTGACGAGGTTCCTGCCCACGTCGGAGCGGGCCGCGGCGGCGACCAGGCGTGCGGCGTCGCGCCGGGTCAGCACGTCCTCGCGGGCCAGTGCCGCGGTGGTCCTGGTGACGTGGGTGACGAAGGCGTGGTGGCTGTCCCACTGCTCGTCGGCGCGCAGGCGGTCGGCGACCGTGCAGCCGGTGCCGTCGCCGGGGTTGGCGACGCCGGTGTCGCGGTCGCCGATGAAGACGCGCGCCCGCTCGTCCGACCCGACGCACGCGTCGTCCACGACCCGGATGTCGTAGGCCAGCGTGCCCGTGGCCTTGAGGTCGAGCACCTGGAGCGTGCGCCTGCCGCCCGCGACCGGGAACGACGACGGCCACAACACCGCCGACCCCGTGCCGGTCCAGCGGATCTCCACGCTGCGGCCGTCACGCTCGACCACCACGCCCGAGGCGTTCTGCGCCTCTGAGCGGGACCCCACCGCGACGGCACCGCCGCCGATCCATCGCAGCGTGTCGCCCTTGTCCAGCACGAGCGGGATGCGCTCGAAGAACGGCGTGGCGCCGGCCTCGACCCGCACCCGCAGCCGGTCGTCCAGCGTCACCGACTTGGTGCCGCCCGCCGCCGCGTACCGGATCTCCAGGTCGTCGAGGTCGCCCGCCGCCGCCGGATCCACGGGAGCGCCGTCGCGGTAGAACGCGGGGACGGGCTGGTCGTAGGAGTCGAAGTGCACGCCGTCCGCCGCCGTCCACCCGGTGCCCCACGAGAGCTCCGCGTCCACCGGCCGGGTGCGCGGCGCGCCGATCTGGGGCGCGTTCTGCCCCTGGACGACCACGCCGAGCTTCGGGTCGTAGAGGTAGCTGAGCCCGAACCGCTGGTTGTCCCAGAAGCCGTACTGGGTGTCCACGTGCTTGCCGAAGCCCAGGCCGACGACGTACGAGGGCCGCTTGGCGAAGACGAACCGCTGCCCGGTCACCGCGTCCGCGCGGTGCTCGGTGTACGGGGCTCCGGCGTAGGGGCGCAGCGTCCTGATGGCGGCCAGGCGGTCGGCGGCGGCCGGGTGGTACTCCTCGCCCAGCGCCACGTCCCTGATGATCGACGGATCGAGGTAGGCCCAGGTCGGGGCGATGAGCGGCGCGACCGAGGTCTGCCAGCCCGCCCGCGCGAACGCGGCGCGGCGCTCCTCGCTCTCCTCCCGGGTCGCCGAGTAGGCGCGGGCCTGCGGGATCACCGAGCCCCAGAGGTTGTTGGAGCCGATCGGCAGCTCGTCGGCGTAGTTCCAGCCGCGGTGCCGCGAGTCGATGGCGGTGTTGATGAAGTAGCCGTCGAGCCCCTGGTCGTAGAGCAGGTTGTACTGGGCCCAGTCCAGGTAGCGCGCCTGCATCCGGTCGATCACCGGCCGGGTGGCGGGGTCGGCCCAGCCGGCGAGGTCCTCGGACTCGACTTCGAGGCTGTAGCGGTGGGCGACGGTGCCGTCGCGGAAGAACCCGGCCTCGCCCTGCGAGACCTTCTCGTGCTCGGCCAGGCGCTGCTCGAACCGGGCGCGCAAGTCGGCGTCGCCGAAGCGGCCGAGCAGGCGGGAGATGCCGACCAGCCCGCCGGCGACCTGGTTGGCGAACTGCGCGCCGCGCGGCCCCCACACCTCCTCGTCCTCCAGGAACCACGTGCTCGCCCGCTTCATGGCCGCGGTCAGCTCCGCCACCAGGGCGGGATCGAGGGTGCCGTCGGCGTCGAGGAGCTCCAGCATGACCGCGTACAGTTCGAGCGCGCACCCCGTGGCGGCCCGCGAGTGCAGGTCGCCCGAACCTTGCGGGAACGAGCCGTCGGCGTTCTGGGTGCCGAGCATGAACCGCAGCGCCGCCTCCAGGCGGCCGCGCAGGGCCGCGTCCCGCCGGTACGGGTTCCACGGCCGGTCGGCGGTGTAGAAGTAGGCGAGCGTGAGGACGTTCTCCATGACCCGGGCGTCGTTCGGCCCCTGCCCGGTGCGCCAGCAGTTGCAGGTGATGAACCCGTAGTTCGTGGCGCTGTCGTCGTTGACGCTGTTGGCCAGGCGCGCCAGATTGCCCAGGTAGGGCGCGATCTGCTGCTCCAGGCCGGTGAAGCCGGCGAGGTCGATCGCGGTGGGGTCGAGGGCGGCCACCTCGGGCAGCGGGGCCGGCTGGGGAGAGGCCGCCGCGGGGGTGGCGGTCGTCAGCGCGAGCGCCGCGGTGACGGCCACCGTGGCGATGCGTTTAGAGCTCATGATGGTGCCTTCCAGGGGGTGCCTAGCGGGGGAGAGGTCCTGACCTGCGCTGATGTGGCGACCATGATCGTGAATCGATTCACGACGATGCGGTACGGCGGAGCCTACGAGCGGCGTCGCGGCCGTGTCAACAGCCCGTCATCGGGCGTGGTGATCGGCTCCCGTCATCCGTCGTGGTGGTCGCCCTCGACGGCGGGGAACGAGGTCTCGCGGACCACGAGCTCGGGCTCGAACCGCCCCAGCGTGTCACGCTCGGACTCGATGCCCAGCAGGATCCGCACGGCGCTGGCGCCCAGGGCCGCCGACGGATGGCGGATGGTCGTCAGCGGCACGATGGCGAAGTCGGCGAACTCTATGTCGTCGTACCCGACCAGCGACAGATCCTCCGGCACCCGGACCCCGCCCATCATCAGCCCGTGCAGCAGGCCCAGCGCGAGCAGGTCGTTGCCCGCCACGATGCCGTCGGGGAAGCCGCCGGCCGGGCGCCGCAGCAGCGTCCGCGCGACCGCCTCGCCGACCTTCGCGGTCTGCACCTGGATCCGGATGATCTCCAGCGAGGCCGGCTCCCCGAACTCGTCGACCGCCCGCTTGGCTCCCGCCAGTCGCAGGTCGACGTGGGGGTGCGGGCCGCCGATGAAGATCAGCCGCCGCCGCCCCTGGGCGAGCAGGTGCGAGGCCGCCAGATGGCCGCCGCGCTCGTTGTCACCGGAGATCGCCGGATAGCTGTGCGGGCCCGTCGCGGTGCCGACCAGGACGAACGGCGTGCCCCTGCGGCCCAGCCCGAGCAGCTCCTCGGGCACGTCGCCGACCGGGGCCGCGAGGATGCCGCTCACCTGCTGGGACTCGAAGAAGCCGAGGTAGGCCCGCTCGCGCTCCGGGCTCTCGTCGCTGTTGGCCACGAGGATGAAGCGGCCGTGCCTGGCGGCCTCCGCCTCGGCGCCCGCCGCGAGCTCGGCGTAGACGGGGTTGCCGATGTTGGAGACCAGCAGCCCCAGGGCCAGGCTGTGCCCCACGCGCAGCCGGCGGGCCGCCTCGTTGCCGACGTAGCCGAGCTCGTCGGCGGCTTCGACGACGCGGCGCCGCAGGTCGGGCGAGACCCGGCCGGGCTGGGTGAAGGTGTAGGAGACCGTCGCCCGCGAGACCCCGGCGCGGGCCGCCACGTCGGCGACCGTGGGGGCGGAAACCTCGGCCTTCGACTGCTTCGGCGCCGATCCAGAGGCCATCGGTCTCCTCACTGACATGTCTTCGAGGCCGGGGTGTCGGCATCAGCCTAGCGGACTCGTGAATGGATTCACGAAAACGGCCTGAAGCTCGGTGACGTCATTGACATCGCCGAGACCGTGCCCGTAATCTGCCCGAAACGTCGTGAATCGATTCACGACAATGTGGGCTCGCTCCACGACGAGGCCCAGATCATCCCCGCCTCCGTCCCAGCAGACCACGTGCATCCATGGTCACCCCCGCGAGAGGAGTCACACGTGGCTGCCACTCATGCGACGACGACACCGCCCGGCGTACGCGAACCCACCGAGCAGGCCCCTGCCAAGCGCCGCCGGGTCGGGGTCCGCGCGCCCTGGTGGTTCGTCGTGCCCGCGATCTCGATCTACCTCTTCATCGTCGTCGTCCCCAGCGCCAACGGCGCGCTGTTCTCCTTCACCGACTGGAACGGCCTGCGCCCCGACTGGTCCTTCGTCGGCCTGGACAACTTCACCTCCGTCTTCTCCGACCGCACGGCGCTCGACGCCCTGGTCAACACGCTCACCCTGGCGGCGGCCGCCACGGTCGTGCAGAACGTCGTGGGCCTGCTCCTCGCGCTCGGCGTGAACAGCATGGTCAAGAGCCGCTACGTGCTGCGGGTGATCTTCTTCGCGCCCGTGGTCCTCACCCCGCTGGTCGCCGGCTACGTGTGGAGCTTCCTGCTGTCGCCCAACGGCGCGGTGAACGACGCCCTGCGCGCCGTCGGCCTCGGCGGGCTGGCCCACGACTGGCTCGGCGACCCCGACACGGCCCTGTACGCCATCGTCCTGGAGATCGTCTGGCAGTTCTCCGGCTACTCCATGGTGATCTACCTGGCCGGGTTGCAGGCGATCCCGGCCGAGGTGCTGGAGGCGGCCACCATCGACGGGGCGGGCGCGTGGAGCAAGTTCCGCCGCGTCGTGCTGCCGCTGCTCAACGGCGCGGTCGTGATCAACGTGATGCTCTGCCTCATCGGCGGGCTCAAGCAGTTCGACCAGGTCATGGCCATGACCGGCGGCGGGCCCGGCACGGCGACGGAGACGATCTCGACGGCCATCTACAAGAGCGCGTTCGCGCTCGGCGACTTCCCGTTCTCGATCGCGCTGGCCGTCGTCATGACCGTGGTCATCGCGGTCCTGGCGGCCGTCCAGTTCCGCCTGACGCAGAGGAAGAGCATCTGATGCACGCGCGATACACCTGGCGCACGCTGGCGCGCGAGGTGAGCCTGATCCTGCTCGCGGTGGCCTTCCTCGTGCCGCTGGTCGGCCTGCTCAACGTCTCGCTCAAGCCGCAGGACAGCCAGAGCGGGGCGCTGGCCTTCGCCTTCCCGCCCACGCTGGACAACTACGTCCAGGCCTGGAACCAGGCGAGCCTCGGCGCGGCGCTGGCCAACAGCTTCCTCATCACGGGCGTCAGCGTCGTGCTGATCATCGGCTTCGCGTCGATGGCGGCCTACCCGCTCGCCCGGGTGACGCGGGGCTGGTCGCGGTACACGTTCTACTTCGTCATCGGCGGCCTGCTCGTGCCCGGCCAGCTCGCCCTGCTCCCGCTCTACGCCACCATGCGCGACCTCGACCTGCTCGGCTCGCTCTGGTCGGTCATCCTGATCAACGTCGGGCAGCAGATCCCGTTCTCGGTCTTCCTCTACACGATGTTCCTGCGCGAGCTGCCGCTCGACTACGAGGAGGCCGCGCTGCTCGACGGCTGCGGGCCGCTGCGCTCGTTCGTCTCCGTGGTCTTCCCGCTGCTGCGACCCGTCACCGGCACGGTCGTGATCCTCAACGCCGTCGGCATCTGGAACGAGTTCTTCACCCCGCTGCTGTATCTCGGCGGCAGCGACAACACCACGGCGCCGGTGGCGATCTACGGGTTCGTCAGCCAGTACGTCTCGCAGTGGCCCCTCATCTTCGCCGGTCTCGTGATCAGCGTGATCCCCATCCTCGTCGTCTACTTCGCGCTGCAGAAGCACATCATCAAGGGCTTCGCCGGCGGCCTCAAAGGCTGATTTCCACCCCCCATTGGAGTTCGTCATGAAGAAGATCGTCAAAACGCTCGCCTCCGCCTGCTGCCTCGCGGTCGCGGCAGGCGCCTGCTCGACCTCGGGAGGCCAGACCACCGCCACCCCCGGCGAGCAGGTCCTCACCTTCGCCGCCGCCGGGCAGGGCCCCGCCCAGGCCGCCGTGGACGCGTTCGAGAAGGCCAACCCGGGCGTCACCGTCAAGACCACGTTCACCGAGGACGACGCCTCCTACCAGCAGCAGCTCCGCACCCAGCTCTCCTCGGGCACGGCCCCCGACGTGTTCCGCATGTGGCCGGGCGGCGGCAACACCATGGCCGTGCGCGACCTCGGCGCCGACGGCATGCTGATGGACCTGTCGGGCGAGGGCTGGGCGAGCGGCCTGAGCGCCGACCTCAAGGCCGTCACCACCGACCCGGCGGGCAAGGTGGTGGCCGTCCCGGTGACGATCGGCGCCATCGGAGCCGTGTGGAACGACCAGGCGCTGGCCAGGACCGGCCTGAGCAAGCCCACGACCTGGCCCGAGGTGCTCGCGTTCTGCAAGGACGCCAAGGACAAGGGGGTCGTGGCGTTCGCGCTCGGCCTGAAGTCGGCGTGGGTGACCCAGCTCGTCCCGTACGCGCTGACCGCCTCCCTCGTCTACGGCCCGAACCCGCAGTTCACCCAGCAGCAGCGGGACGGCCAAGCCAGCTTCGCCAAGTCGGAGTGGAAGCGGGCCATGGAGCAGTACCTGCAACTGCGCGACTCCGGCTGCTTCAACGACAGCCCCAACGGCGTCGGCTACGACGAGCAGATGCAGCTCCTCGGCCAGGGCAAGGCGCTGGGCGCCGTGCACGTGCTGTCCGCCGTGCAGTCGGCGCTCAACTCCGCGCCGCAGGGCACCACGTTCTCGATGACCCCGTTCCCGGCCACGGACAGTGCCGAGGCGACCTACCTGCCGGTGTCGGTCGGCATCGTGTACGGCGTCAACGCCAAGGCCAAGAACCCGGCCCTGGCCAAGAAGTTCATGCAGTTCCTCGCCTCCCCGGAAGGCCAGGCCCTGTACGCCACGGAGTCGGGCAGCAGCCCGGCGCTGTCCAGCCCGTCCTTCCAGCCCGACGCGCTCCAGCAGCCGGTGCTCGAAGCCGTCAGGAACGGGAAGTCCACCCTCTACCCGGACCAGGGCTGGCCCGGCCCGAAGGTGCAGCAGGAGCACCTGACCTCCGTGCAGGAGCTGTTCAACGGGACGATCGACGTGCCGACCCTGCTCGGCCGCATGGACAAGGCGTTCGGGGAGGCCAAGTGAACCTGGAAGCCTGCCTCTGGATCACCCCCAAGATCTTCGACGATCTGGACGATCCGGGCCCGGGGGTGGCGGCCTTCTTCGACCACCACGCCGACTGGCTGGCCGACCGGCCCGTCACGATCGTGTTCTGCGCCGGCAACGGCGACCACGTGCTCAACTACGCCGGCCTCGACGCCTGGGACCACCGCTTCGACTGGGCCCGCTACAACTGCTTCGCGCTGGCGCCCGGCGGGCCCGCCGCCGCGACGAGGGCGCACAACCGCGACTGGCTGGCCAGGGTGCGCGACGGGGGCGAGCGCTCGTTCAACCCGTACTCGGCCGGGCCCATGTTCGTGCTGTCCGAGCAGCCGATGGACTACCGGACGCTGGCCGGCCTCTACGCGGCCGTGCGCGCCGAGGCCGAGCGGCGCGGCCTGCGGGTGAGCCTGCTGGAGTACCTGGAGCCGGGCCCCGAGTTCTGCCGCAGCGAGTGGAAGACGGAGCGGCACCCGGAGGCAGCGACCGGCACCGCCGACGCCGGCGGGCACATCGTGCCGGGCGTCGTCGACGTGACCGCGCCGCTCGCGGCCGACCCCCGCCCGTACGCCGCCTACCCCGGCGGCATCGAGGCCGGGCTGGCGGCCGGGGACTTCGTGGCCGCGCAGACGGCCGCGTTCACGGCCGACTTCGGGCTGGACGGGGTCATGCTCGGCAACCAGTTCGGCCTGGTCGGGTTCTGGCACCCGGACAACGCGCCGCCGCTCACGCCGGAGCGGTCGGCCGGGATCGAGCGGTTCTTCCTCCGGCTGCGGGAGGCCATGGGAGACCGGCTCGTCTACTGGATGGACACCTACTGGCGGGCCGAGGTGGAGCGGGAGGCGTGGGGCATGACCGACGCCGCCTACCGCTCGCTCGACGCGATCCTGGTCAGCACGTTCGCCGTGCTCGTCGAGCGCACCGAGATCGTGCCGAACCTGCTGAGCAAGGCCGCGCTCGGCGGGCCGCGGCCGCTGCTCGGGCTCGACTTCGTGGATCCCTGGTACTGGTACAGGACGTATCTGGACGACCGGCGTACCTACCTCTACCAGCGCGAGGTGCTGGCGGCGCACGCCGGGTCCGTGGCCGGGGTGTCCTTCTTCGCGAACGACACCTTCGGCCATTTCGTGCCGGAGGCCGAGCTGTCGGCCACCCTGGAAGCGGTCAGGAAGGCGGACGTTCAGGAGGGGCGACCGTCCCGCGGGGGCGAGAACTGGCCGTAGCGCACGTCGCGCGTCTGGTCGCCCAGGTACGGCTGCCCCGCCTGCGGCCCGTGACCGTGGTTGGAGCCGTTGTACCCGTACGGCTGGTAGGCCGGCGGGACCGGGGGAGAGACCTGGGCCTGGCCCGCCGGAAGGGGGTGCTGCGGCCACGGCGGCGTCGGCACCGCGCCGTACGGGGCGTGCGCCGCGACGGCGCGGCGGCGGCGCCGGCCGAGCACCTTCGCCAGCACCACGGCGAGCACGATCACGAGCAGCGCGCCGGCTCCGATCAGCACCCACATGAGGATCGGCCGGGGCGACTCGTCCTTGCCCGCCGAGATCGCCGCCTGCGTGTCGCTGATGTACTTGGCCACGTACGGGTGGTTCGGGAAGAGCGCCTGCACCTCGCGGAACTTGGGCAGCGCGTCCTCGTAGTAGTTGCGGAAGTAGTCGTTGAGCGCCTCGTTGTAGCGGGTGGTGGTCACGCCCTGGGCGGGCTTGACGTTCTTCTCGCCGAGCTTCTCCTTGATGATGCTCACCGGCAGCACGAAGCTCTCGCTCTCCGAGGCCTCGCCGCCCTCGCTCACCGTGCCGGCGATCAGCATGCCGATGACCTTGCCGTCCTTGCTGAACACCGGGCCGCCGGAGTTGCCCTGGTAGGACGGCGCCTGCGTCTGGATGTACGGCACGCCGGTCTGGGTGGCGCGCTTGGCGTTGTACGGGCCCTCGGTCAGCGCCGGCTCCAGCCTCGACTCCAGGCTGAAGAACGGCGTGTTCGTCACCAGGCCGGGGAAGCCGCTGATGTACAGCGTGTCGCCGGTGCGCACGTCGGCGTCCTCGCCGAGCGGGACGGTCGGCAGGTTCTGCTGGCCGTTGACCTTGAGCAGCGCGAAGTCCTTGCCGGGGTAGCTCTCGCCCACCGAGACCAGCTCGGCCGGGGTCGCCTTGGCGGTCTTGTCCACGCCGCCGCCCGGCAGGCTCTGCAGCACCGACAGGCTCTGCTGCAGGTTGCGGATCTTCATGTGGCCGGTGTTGAACGTGACGTAGATCTGCTGCGCGAGCTTCAGGATCTCCTCGTCGGCCTCGATGCCCTGGAGCCCGGAGATGATCTCCTTGGCGTCCTGCTCGTTGAACTTGGCCAGCGCCTGCTGCGCGAAGAGCTGACTGAGCTCGGTCTCGCCGACCTGGACGCAGTGGGCGCCGGTCACCATGTAGCCGTCGGGCGTGACCCACCAGCCGGTGCACAGGCCGCCGACCTCGGCCTCGACCGTGCGTTCCGGAGTGGTCTCGGTGAGGTAGGTGTCGACGTCGGCGGCGATCCGCTGGAAGAGCCACTTGGCGATGCTGCGCTCGTCCGAGGAGATCTTGCCGGCCTGCACCGCCTCGACGGCCTGCTGCGTCAGCCCGTTGAACGCGGTCTCGTTGATCGTGCTGGTCGGGACGGCGACCGTGCCGGTGTAGGTGAAGCTCGTCAGCTGGACCGCGGGCTGCGTACGCGCCGCCAGCCAGGTGCCGACGGACACGTCCGGCCGCTCGTCGGGCGCGTCGTCGGCGGCCGCGGGGGCGGCGGGCAGCGCCACCGTCACGATGGCCGCCGCGACGGCGGCGATCTTCGTCAACCTTTTCCTGAAATATCCGCTCACGTACGGAGATGGTGAGGGGGTGCTCTTGTCCATGGCTTGGAGCCGACTGGTAACCCGGCTGCCAGGCCCGAGCGGATGGGTGAAGTTTGGTGCTCCAGTTGGCCCCCAACTGGAGCGCCCTCAGGCTAACGGCGCAATGTCCGGTTTGTCTAGATTTATATTTCGAGACTCAACCAAGGGCGCTGATCTCCTCGTCCGACAGCGCGCGATCCCAGATCGCCACGTCGGCGATCGCGCCCGGCCAGAAGTCCACGGGGGTGACGTACGTGGCGCGCCCCAGGTAGAAGGGGCCGGAGGCGCGGCGTACCGGTCTGGTCAGTGCCCTGATGCCTTCCAGGCGGCCGTTGACGTAGATCCGGATCTCGCCGGCCTGCCGGTCGTGGACCGCCGTGATCCGCGCCCATGTCCGGAGCTCGGCGCCGGTGGCGGCCACGGCCCGTTCCGCTTCGAAGCTTCCGGTCTCGTGCACCGAGAACGCCCAGTACGAACCCTTGCCCGGGCAGAAGAGGTCGGGCTTGCCCGGCGCGGTGCAGCTCATGTGCTGGAGGGTGTAGGAGAAGACGTCCTCGGTCGAGTCCTGGCTCAGCACGGCGGCGAAGTCGGAGGCCGCCGGGAGCCGGTCGATGCGGGCCAGGGCCGCGACGGTGAAGCTGCGCGCCGGATCGACGGCCGCCGCGGTCTCGGTCGCCGCGTAGCCCTTGACGCCGTCGAACAGCAGCGCGTTCCGCCCCGGCGCGGGCGGCCGGGCGTCCCAGCGGGCGCCGGGGCGCAGCACCAGCTCCGCGCCGCCTGCCGAGTCGGCGGCGCGCATGCCGGCGCCCTCGCCGAGCAGCCAGCGGTTGCGCGTCCCGGCCGGCGCCGCTGGAGCCGTCGTGCCGGGCTCCGCGTCCCCCGAGGCGACGGGGTCGGCGTGCCCGGAGGCGCCGGGATCGGCGTGCTCGGAGGTGGCGGGCCCGGTGGGCCCGGAGGCGGCGGGCTCGGCGTCGTCCGCGCCCGCGTACCGCAGGATCGCGACCGAGCAGGCCGTGAAGACGACCAGCACGGCGGAGACGGCGCCGATCAGCAGGCCCGTGCGCCTCCTCGCCGGCGCGGTGGGCGGCTCGCCCGGCCCACCGCCCGGCTTCCCGGCCCGCCCCCCGGCCCGCCCGCTGACCGGCCCGCCGATCGGCCCATCGACCGGGCCATGTGCGGGGCCAGGTGCCGGCCCGTCGGGCGGGCGCGCCTGCTGGAGGGCGAGGCGCGGGAGCTCCGGCTCCACCACGGTGCCGTGGCCGATCAGCGACTGCAGCACCTGGAGAGAGGACGGCCGCTCCGCCGGATCCTTGGCCAGGCAGCGCGCGAGCACGTCGTGCAGCGGCGCGGGCACGCCCTCCAGGTTCGGGGCTCCGTGCAGGATGCGGTGGGCCACCGCGGCGAACGGCCCCTGGCCGAAGGGCGGCCGGCCGGTCGCGGCGAACACCATCGTCGCCGCCCAGGCGAACACGTCCGTGTGCGGGCCGGCGGGCTGCTCGTTCAGTTGCTCGGGAGACATGTACGGCGGCGTCCCCAGCAGGGAACTCGTCATGTGCCCGCCGGACTCCAGGGCATGGGCGATGCCGAAGTCCACCACGCGCGGCCCGTCCGGCCCGATCAGCACGTTGGCCGGCTTGAAGTCCCGGTGCACGACCCGCGCGCCGTGGATGGCGGCCAGCGCGGTGATGGTGTGGGTGGCCAGCCGCTCCAGCACGTGGCCGGTGAAGACGCCGTTGCGCTCCACCGCCGCCTGCAGCGACAGCCCGGGCACGTACTCGCTGACGATGTAGGGCCGCTCGCCCAGGACGTCGGCGTCCAGGATCGCGGCGGTGTGCGCCTGCGGGACGCGGCGCGCCGCGGCCACCTCGCGCTCGAAGCGGTCGCGGCCCTGCATGGCCTTGAGCACCTTGACGGCGACCGGTCGCCCGTCCGGGCCGCGGCCGAGGTAGACGACTCCCTGACCGCCCGCGCCGAGACGTCCTTCGACGGCGTACTGGGCGATCTGCCGGGGATCCTCGTGGCCGAGGGGAAGGACTGCGCCTTGATCGATCATGGCACCCTTACTCGGATCGCGGTGCGGGCCGGATTGCGCCTTTCGGTGCCATCTTCCCGTGATCGGCCACTCTGCGGAGGAAAATCGCCACCTCGCGCGTGTTCCCGCGACGTACACCGCCCGCCGTTCCCCGTGGCCTTGATGGGGGTCAGGTCGCCAGGCACGATTTCCTCATGACGGGGGAACCGCTCGGCGGGGGGAACGACGGGGGCGCGGTCCGCGTGGGCGCCACCGTCCGGCGGCCGGTCCGGGAGTGGACGGCCTCGGTCCACGAACTGCTGCGCCACCTGGAGCGCAAGGGGTTCGAGGGGGCTCCCCGGGTGCTGGGCGTCGACCAGGGCGGGTACGAGGTGCTCACGTACCTGGAGGGCGACACCATGGGGGACGCTGCGGTGTGGCCGTCGTGGACCCGCACTGAGGGCACGCTCGTGCAGGTGGCGCGGTGGCTGCGTGCCTACCACGAGGCCGTGGCCGACTTCGTGCCGCCCCCGGACGCGCGCTGGCGCTCGGGAAGGCGCTGGTCGCCGGGCCTGATCATCGGGCACAACGACGCAGGCCCGGCCAACGCCGCCTACCGCGCGGGGCGGCTGACCGGCTTCTTCGACTGGGACTTCGCCGGGCCGACCACGGTGGACGCCGAGGTGGCGCTGGTGGCGCACTGCTGGGTGCCGCTGCACGCCCGGCACGTGGACGCCTCGACGGGGTTCACCGCGTTCGAGGCCCGGCCCGCCAGGTTGCGGCGCTTCCTGGACGCCTACGGGTGGACGGGCCGGCCCGAGGCGCTCGTCAGGGCCGTGCAGGTGCAGATGGCCGAGCGGGCCGCGCTGATCCGGCGGCTCGGCCACCAGGGCGAGGGGCTCTACGCGCGGCTGCTGCGGCGCGGGGTGGCCGACGAGCTCGATCAGGCCGTCCGCGAACTCGACGAGTTTTCTCGTTGAGGAATGCCGAGTAAGAGCCTTTGTCAGGCAACCGCGAACTCGGCATGATATGCGCGGGAGAATATCAGAGGAGAAAGGGTAGCGATGGAACGACGCCCGGTGATGGTGAAGGTGGAAGAAGTCCCGCTGCGCGTCGGGGCGGTGACCGCGTCGAACTCCCACGGAAACTGAAACGCCGGCTCGGGTAGCGTCCTGTGGGTGAGGCATTCCGCTTCACCCACATCCCCGTAGGAGGCATGTCCGTGGCCGACACCGCATCGCGCCCACGCCTGCGCGACAGCGTCATCGTGCAGGCGGACGGCGGCACGCTGCTGTTCCTGTGCCTGGCCGACCGGACCGTGAAGAGATTCGCCTGCGACGAATTCGTGAAAGACGTGGTGGTGCTTCTCGACGGCACCCGCACCATCGCCGAGATCGGCGCTCTGGCCTGTGGCGGGCGTCCCGACGCGTGGGAGCGGGTGGCGGAAGTCGTGCAAATCCTGGAGCGCGAAGGGCTGTTGAGCCGGGTCGCCGCCCCGGAGCGGGAATTTCGCCTTTTAGGCACCGCGCGGGCCGAATTCTACGACCGGCAGCTACGGCTGTTCCAGGACTTCTGCGACCAGGGCTGGTCGCCGGAGACGAGCGGGGCCGCGCTCCAGCGGCGGCTGGCCGACGCGACCGCCGTCGTCTGCGGGGTCGGCGGGCTGGGCGGCTGGGTGGCGCTCGCGCTGGCCGGCGCGGGCGTCGGGCGGATCCGCCTGTGCGACTTCGACCGGGTCGAGGTCTCGAACCTCACCCGGCAGGTGCTGTTCGGGATGGCCGACCTGGGCGTGCCCAAGGCGGACGCGGCGGCCGCCCGGCTGCGCGAGGTCAATCCGTTCATCGAGGTGGAGGCCGTGGCGCGGCGCATCGGCGGCGCCGGCGACCTCGCCGACGTGGTCAAGGGCGCCGACATCGTCATCAACGCGGCCGACCTGCCCACCCCGAACGACGTGGCCGGCTGGGTGAGCGAGGCGTGCTGGCCGGACATCCCGCACATCATGGGGACGGGTTACGCCTACCACATCGGCGTCCTCGGCACCTCGATCATCCCCGGCAGGACCGCCTGCTGGGCCTGCGTACGCGCCGAGACGTTCGCCGACCACGGGCGGGACGGCATGGAGACCGTCGTGGGCAAGCGGGACAAGGCGGGCGCGATGGGGGCGCTGTCCGGCCTCGTCGGCAACATCCTGGCCTGGGAGGCGGTCCGCATCCTGGCGGGGCTGCCGCCGGCGCTCGGCGACCGGTGGGGCGAGGTGGACTTCTGGCCGCTGGAGATCCGCTCGCGGACGATCCCGCAGCGGCCCGACTGCCCGACGTGCGGTCTCCCGCCGAACCCCTGATCGTGTACGCGCAGCACCGCACCGAGGGCGGGGAGCCGGAGAGGTGAGGTGGGGCTCAGCCTCTGGCCAGGCTGATCCGCCAGCGCAGCATCCCGGCGGCGCAGAGCGTCGCGCCGCCGGCCGCCAGGAGCACGATCGCCGGGATCCGCACGAGGCTCCGGACGTCCGTACAGCCGTCGTCCGGGTAGAAGGCGATCGCGGTCTCGTCCGGCGCGGCCTCGGCGAACGCCGACCCGCAGGCCTGCCCGCCCGACGTGACGGGAAGGAACCCGGTGAGAAGGCCGGAGCCGATCAGGATCAGGGCGACGACCGCCACGACTTTGGCACCCATGGCGGTCGATCCTGTCACGTTCGCGACCGGTCCGGCAGGCTCAGCCGCGCAGCAGCAGGTGGCCCCGGCGGAACTGCCGCTCCTCCGCCAGTGGCTCCCGCGACATCCGCCCGACCTCCGCGAACCCGGCCTCCACCGCCAGCTTCACCAGGTCGTCGATCGGCCACCGGTAAGCGGTCGTCACCTTGTGGTCGAAGGGCGTCACCGGCCCGCCCTCCGCCTCGAAGAACCCGAGCAGCAGATGTCCGCCGGGCGCGAGCACCCGCCGGAACTCGGCGAAGTACGGCGGCAGCTCCTCCGGCGGCGTGTGGATGATCGAGTACCACGACAGGATGCCGCCGAGCTCACCGTCGGCGACCTCCAGCGCGTCCATCGAACCGACCTCGAAGCGCAGCTCGGGATGGCTTTCCCGGGCAAGACCGATCATCGCCGGCGACAGGTCGATCCCGAAGGCGGTCAGCCCCAGCTCTCGCAGGTGCGCCGTCATGTGCCCTGGCCCGCACCCCACCTCGATCACGGTCCCGCCGCCCGCGGCCCGCACGGAGTCGGCGAACGCGGCCACGATCGCGCGCTCCAGCGGCAGCTTCGGCTCGCCCCGGACGAGCTCGGCGTAGAGGCCGGCGACGGCGTCGTAGGCCTGCGAGGTGACAGTCAGATAGGTGGAAGAGTCGGTCATGGCGGACGATGCTAGCCCGGTTTTCCGCATGCCCGTCCGAGGGTGAAACAACTGAATATCGTTCTAGTATCGCGATGGAGGCTAGGCCGGCGAGGGTCCAGGAGGACAGCCATGGGCGTACTGGAAGGCAAGGTCGCGGTCGTCACCGGAGCGAGCAGGGGCATCGGGGCCGCCATAGCCGAACGGCTGGCCGCCGAGGGCGCGAAGGTCGTCGCCGCGGCCCGTACCGTCGAGGCGTCGCAGAGCCGCCTCGAAGGGACGATCGGCGACACCGTCGCGCGGATCGAGGCGGCCGGCGGCACCGCCTTCGCCCAGCCCACCGACCTGTCGCGCGAGCAGGACAGGCAGGCCCTCGTCCAGGCCGCGGAAGAGCGGTACGGCACGGTCGACATCCTGGTCAACAACGCCGCCGTCACCTACTTCACCCCCGTCTCCGAGTTCACCGACCGCCGCTACGACCTGATGTTCGAGGTGCAGGTGAACGCGCCCTTCCACCTCGCCCGGCTGGTCATCCCCGGCATGCGGGAGCGCGGCGCGGGCTGGATACTCAACATCTCCTCGATCGCCGCCCGCCATCCGACCTTCCCGCCCGGCCCGTACGCCGGTTTCGGCGGCACGGTGTACGGCATGTGCAAGGCCGCGCTCGAACGTTTCACCACCGGCCTGGCCGCCGAGCTCTACGCCGACGGCATCGCCGTGAACGCGCTGTCGCCGAACCAGGTCGTCCCCACCCCGGG
Source organism: Nonomuraea thailandensis (assembly GCF_024172165.1). GTDB lineage: Bacteria > Actinomycetota > Actinomycetes > Streptosporangiales > Streptosporangiaceae > Nonomuraea > Nonomuraea thailandensis. The sequence continues at coordinate 11,056,714 of NZ_JAMZEB010000002.1, forward strand.
CACCCTCTTCCACCGCCTCACCACCGACGACGCCCCCGACAACGAGCCTCCCGAGGTCATGGCCGATGCCGCCCTGGCCCTGTGCCACCGCCCGGCGGCGGAGCTCACGGGCCGCATCGCCTACTCCCAGGACCTGCTGGCCGAGCTCCAGGCGAGCTGACGTGGTTCTCATGGAGTTCTCAGGTGGAGTTTGTGGCACTTTGAGCTGACTTTTATGACGATGGAGCGATGGAGCACGTGCCGCAGGAGGCCGGTGCGGCCGAGGCTCGCAAGGCCGGGGCCGGGAGGGCTCGGCGGTCGGTCGTGGGGGCCGGTGCGCTCGTCGTCGTCGCGGCGCTGGCGTACTGGCTGGGCAGCGCGGGCGGACGCGGCGAGCAGGCCGCGCCCAGGCCGAGCCCCACGCCGACACCCAGCGCGACGCTCACCGTGCCCGACGTCTACAAGAGGGTCGGGCCGTCGGTGGTGGTCATCCAGGCCGGGGAGTCGCTCGGCACCGGGGTGATCGCGGCCGACGACGGCACCGTGCTGACCGCGCACCACGTCGTCAAGGGCGCCAAGGACGTCAACCTGACGTTCGCCGACGGCACGAAGGCGAAGGCCGCGCTCACGTCGGCCGACCCCGAGCGGGACGTCGCGACGCTCAAGCCCGCGAAGCTGCCGGAGATCGTCGTCCCCGCGACGCTCGGCGGCGGCGTGGCCGTGGGCGCGCCCGTCGTGGCGATCGGCAACCCTCTGGGGCTGACGTACAGCGTCTCCACCGGCGTCGTGTCGGGTCTGGACCGGTCGGCGGAGAAGGGCGACCTGAGCGGGCTCATCCAGTTCGACGCCTCCGTGAACCCCGGCAGCTCCGGCGGCCCCCTCCTGGACGCCCGCGGCCTGCTGATAGGGATCGTCGTCTCGATCGCCGACCCGGGCGGCGACGAGGCGTTCGCCGGCATCGCGTTCGCGGTGCCGATCGGCGCGGCCCTGGGCGGAGACGAAGGCGACGGCCCCCCCCGGGCCCCGGATATGACCGAAGGGATCGCATGACCTCGACCGAATCTCATCCGCTCGAACAGGTCCTGTTCGAGGTCAAGCGCACGATCGTCGGGCAGGACGTGCTGCTGGAGCGCATGGCGGTCGCGCTGGTCGCCGACGGGCACCTGCTCGTCGAGGGCGTGCCGGGGCTGGCCAAGACGCTCGCGGTGCGGTCGCTGGCCGCCGCGATCGCCGGGAGCTTCCAGCGCGTCCAGTTCACGCCCGACCTGGTGCCCGCCGACCTCGTCGGCACGCGGGTCTACCACCAGCACTCCGGGGAGTTCAGGACGGAGCTCGGCCCGGTCTTCGCGAACCTGCTGCTGGCGGACGAGATCAACCGCGCCCCCGCCAAGGTGCAGAGCGCCCTGCTGGAGGTGATGCAGGAGCATCAGGTGACGATCGGGCGCGAGACGTTCCGCGTGCCCGAGCCGTTCCTGGTCATGGCGACGGAGAACCCGATCGAGTCGGAGGGCACCTATCCGCTGCCCGAGGCGCAGGTCGACCGCTTCATGATGAAGGTGGTCGTCGACTATCCGACGCAGGCCGAGGAGCAGGCGATCGTGGACCGGGCGCTGCGCCCGCCGGAAACGCCGCAGCCGATGCTGACGGCCGAGGAGCTGATGGCGATGCGGGTGCGGGCGCGGGAGGTGTACGTCGATCCGGCGATCGTGGACTACGCGGTGCGGCTGGTGTCCGTGACGCGCTCCCCGGCGACGGCCGGGCTCGGCGAGCTGGAGCGGTACGTCACGTACGGGGCCAGCCCGCGCGCCTCCATCGCGCTCGTCACCGGCGCCAGGGCACTGGCGTTCCTGCGCGGACGCGACTACGTCCTGCCGCACGACCTGGCCGAGCTCGCGCTCGACGTGCTCCGCCACCGCCTCGTGCTGTCGTACGAGGCCCTCGCGGACGACGTCGACGCCGACACCATCGTCACCAGGGTGCTCGGGGCCGTCAGGGCGCCCGACGTCGTCCTGCAGAACCGCTGAGCCGCCATGGCCACCGCCCCCGAGAAACTCCTGCTCCGCCTGGAGTGGAAGGTCGTCCGCAGGCTCGACGGCCGGCTCCAGGGCGCCCACCGCACCACGTACCGCGGCGCCGGCATCGACTTCACCGGGTTGCGCCCCTACGACGAGGGCGACGACGCCCGGCACATCGACTGGAACGTCACCGCCCGGCTGGACGAGCCGCACCTGCGGGTGTTCACCGAGGACCGCGAGCTGACGGTGTGGCTGGTGCTCGACCGGTCGGCGTCGATGGCGGCCGGGCGGCCGGGCCGCGGCAAGCACGACGTGCTGGCCGAGCTCGCCCTCGTCCTGGCCCGGCTGTTCGGGCGGGGCGGCAACCGCGTCGGCGCGCTGCTGTTCGACACCGGGATGGTGCGGGTCGTGCCGCCCGGCACCACCCGGCGGCACACGCTGCGGATCGGCGCAGAGCTGGAGCGCACCGCCGAGTCGCACGGTGGCGCCACCACCGACCTGGCGGAGATGCTCGACGCCGCCGGGCGGCTGGCCCGCCGCCGGGCGCTCATCGTCGTGCTGTCGGACTTCATCGGCGACGGTGACTGGGAACGCTCGCTCCAGCGCCTGGCCAGGCGGCACGAGGTGGTCGCCCTGCGGATCGTGGACACGGCCGACGACGTGCTGCCGGAAGCGGGCCTGATCGTGGTCGAGGACGCCGAGACGGGGGAGCAGCTCGTCGTCGACTCCGCCGACCCGCTGCTGCGGGTGCGCTTCCGCGAGGCCGTGAACGCCCGCGACGCCCGGCTCGCGGCGGGCATGCGCAGGGCCGGGGTGCCCGTCCACCGCGTCGACACCGACCGCGACCTGGCCGAGGCGCTCGTCGAGGTCGTCGCCAGAACCCGGGACCGGTCGCCATGACCGACGCCGTGACCGACGCTGTGACGGACGCTGTGACCGACGCCGTGACCGACGCCGTGACCGGCCTCGGGGGCTCGGCGGAGGAGGCGCGATGACTCTGTCGTCCCCGCTGCTGCTCGTGGCCGGGCTGCTCGTCACGGCGGCGCTCGCCTGGGCGGCCGTCGTCTCGGCCCGCCGCCGCGCGGCGGCGCTCGCCGCGGCCGGGGTCGCCGTGCCGGGCGGCCGGCGCGCCTACCTCGGCGTCGGCCTGACGATCGCCGGCGTCGGAGTGCTGGCGATCGCCACCTCGGGCCCGACGGCGATGGTGCCGGTCCCGCGCGCCGCGGGCACCGTCATCCTGGCCATCGACGTCTCCAACAGCATGGGCGCCGACGACATCGCGCCCAACCGGCTGGCGGCGGCGCAGCGGGCGGCCCGCGCGTTCGTCGCGGCGCAGCCCGCCAGCGTCGACATCGGCGTGGTCGCCTTCGAGCGGGGCGCGCTCACCGCCGCCCGTCCGGACGCCGACCACTCCATCGCGCTCAAGGCCATCGAACGGCTGCGGGTCACCGGCGACACCTCGCTGGGCACGGCCATCATGGGCTCCCTGTCGGCGATCACCGGCAAGCAGGTGGCCATCGGCCGCGACGGCGACGCGCCCGACATCGGCTACTGGCCGTCGGCGACGATCGTGATGTTCTCCGACGGCCAGGACCGGGACCGGACCGCGGACGGGGACGTCGAGAAGGCGGCCGAGGTGGCTCAGAAGGCGGGCGTGCACATCCACACCGTCGGCGTGGGCACGACGGCCGGGGCGACGGTGCAGGTGGACGGGTTCCACCTGCAGACGTCGCTGGAGGAGGACGCCCTCACCCTGATCGCGGAGACCACCGGCGGCGGCTACCACCCCGCCTCCGACGCCACGCGGCTCGACGGGATCGCCGACACGATCGATCTGCGGCTCACCGTCTCCGACGAGCCGCTGCCTCTCGCCGGCGGGCTGATCGGGCTCGCCCTCGTACTGCTCACCGCGGGAGCGGCGCTCACCGTGCTGCGATCGGGACGGGTGATCTGAATGACGTTCTCATGGCCGTGGGCGCTGCTGTCGGTCCTGATCATCCCGCTGATCTTCGCGATTCGCTGGTGGGCGCGGCGCCGCCGCCGGCGGGCCGCCGTGCGGGTCACCTCGATCGCGCTCGTCCGCACCGCCCTGCCCGGCCGGACGCGCTGGACCCGCGTGGTCCCCCCGGCGCTGCTCGTCGCCGGGCTCGCGCTGCTCGCGGTCGGAGCCGCGCGGCCGCAGGCGTCGGTGCCGGTGTCGCAGACGTCGGCGACGATCCTGCTCGCGCTCGACACCTCCGGCTCCATGTGCTCCACGGACGTCGACCCCAACCGCCTCACCGCCGCCAGGAAGGCCGCCGCGGACTTCATCGAGTCGCAGCGGGACGGGCCGCGCATCGGCCTGGTCACCTTCGCGGGCACCGCCGGCCTGCTCGTCCCGCCCACCGACGACACCGACGCGCTGATCGAGGCGCTGGACAACCTCACCACGTACCGCGGCACCGCGATCGGACAGGCCGTGCTCGCCTCGATCGACGCGATCTCGGACGTGGACCCGTCGGTTCCCCCTACCGGGGCGACCCCCACCGGCGAGGCCGGCGAGGGCTACGCGAGCGCCGCCATCGTCGTGCTCACCGACGGCGCCAACACCCAGGGCGTGGACCCGCAGACCGCCGCCCAGGAGGCGGCCGCGCGCCGCCTGCGCGTCTTCACCATCGGCTTCGGCACCACGAATCCGGCCCCGATGGTCTGCGACAGCTCCCAGGTCGACGGCGGCTGGGGCGGCTGGGGCCGCGGGCGCGGCGGATTCGACCGGGGCGGCCGCAACGTGCGCCTGATCGACGAGCCCGCGCTCAAGCGGATCGCCCAGACCACCGGCGGCTCCTACCACCGCGCCGAGAACGCCGTCCAGCTCCAGACCGCGCTCAACTCCCTGCCCGGCAGCTTCACCGTCGTCCGGCAGCAGGTCGACACCGCCGCCGCGTTCGCCGCCGGCGGCGCGGTCCTCATCACCGCGGCCCTGTCACTCTCCCTGTGGTGGAACCGGCCACGCACCCCGGCCCGCTGACCCTTGCTAAGCTCCACGACGTGGGTATCGCTGTCACCGAATAGTTCCAGGTGTGCCGTTTCACGGCGTAGCCGCACCGGCCGAGGCCGCTGCGGCCGGATCGCCGTACCGGCACGGAAGCGCCCTTGCGACCCCTGCGGTCGCGAAGTCCCGCTACCTGGAGACCCACTTCGTGAACACCCACTCCGAGGCACGCGCCGGCGTGCCCGCGGGGCGCCGGATGACGGCCCTCGCGCTCCTCTCCCTCCTGCAGTTCCTCATCGCCATCGACGTCACCGTCGTCAACGTGGCGCTGCCGGCCATCGGCGCGCGGTTCGACGCCCCGGTCACCTCCCTGTCCTGGGTCGTCACCGGCTACACCCTGGTCGGCGGTGGGCTGCTGCTGCTCGGCGGCAGGGTCACCGACCTGCTCGGCCGGCGCAGGATGTTCCTGCTCGGCGCCGCCCTGTTCGCGCTGGCCTCGCTGGCCGCCGGGCTGGCGCCCAGCCTGCCCGCGCTGGTCGCCGCCCGCTTCGCCCAGGGCGCGGGTGAGGCGCTGGCCTCGCCCGCCGCGATGTCGCTGATCGCGCTGCTCTTCCCCGAGCCCGCGGAACGGGCCAGGGCGCTGGGCATCTGGGGCGCCATCTCCTCCGGAGGACTCGTGGCCGGCGTGCTGCTGTCGGGAGTCATCACCGAGCTGCTGCACTGGCGCTGGATCTTCGGCATCAACGTGCCGCTCGCCGCCGCCGTGCTGCTGATCACCCCGAAGCTGGTGCCGGCCGACCGGCCGGCCGCCCGCGCCGGGCGGCTGGACCTGCCGGGCGCCGCGCTGCTGACGGCCGGCCCGCTCAGCCTCGTGTACGGCGTGCTGGAGGCGAGGCCCGCGGCCGTGGTGGCGGGCGTGCTGCTGCTGGCCGCCTTCGTGATCGTCGAGGCTCGGACCGGGAACCCGCTCGTCCCGCTGTCGTTCTTCCGCCACCGCGTCAGGGCCGTGGCCAACGCCGTGACCGTGCTGCTGAGCGCGGCGCTGTCCACCGCGTTCTTCCTGCTCACGCTCTATCTGCAGGACGTGCTGGGGTTCGGCCCGATGCGGGCAGGGCTGGCCTTCCTGCCGTTCTGCGCGGCGCTGTTCCTGGCCGTCTCCCAGGTGTCCAGGCTCATCGGCGCCCTCGGCGTGCGGCGCACCGCGCTGGTGGGGCTGGCGTGCACGGCGGCGGGTCTCGGCTGGCTGGCGCGCCTGCCCGACCAGGGCACGTACGCCGTGGACGTGCTGCCGGGCATGGCCGGCATCGCGGCCGGGATGGGCCTCGGCCTGATCGCCCTGCAGAACGCCGCGCTGCACGGCGTCACCGACAGCGACGCAGGAGCCGCGGCGGGCGTGCAGCGCTCGGTGGACCAGCTCGGTGGCGCGCTCGGGCTCGCGGTCCTGGTGGGCGTGGCCGCCGGCACCGCGGGGGTCGGCGGCTTCCGCGCCGCCTTCCTCTACGCGTTGGCCGGGGTGGCGATGGCAGCCGCCGGTCTGCTGCTCGCGGGGCGTGACGAAACGTCATGAGTGAACGGGGCCGCACCGCCCGGCCATGGCGGTGCGGCCCCGTCCCGCGTCACCGGCGCCCGGTGATCGCCGGCTCCCGCGGCTCCAGCACCTCGTGGAAGCCGCCGTCCGCCGACCGCGTGATGATCCCCGTCTCCACGCCGTGCTCGGCCACGTGGCGGTCCGACTGCTGCAGCCCGAGGCAGATCCACCGGGTGACGGCGAAGGCGACGACCGGGCCGATGACCACGGCGTACCTGAAGAACACCGTCACCGTGTTGACGTTGAGGTCGAACTGGTGGGCGAGCTGGTCGTTGGCCGCCGCCGCCCACAGCAGGCCGTAGAACGCGACCCCGGCGGCCGCGATGGCCGTCTTCACCGGCGTGTCACGCGGCCGGTCGAGCACGTCACGGGCGGCCGTCTCGCGGGCCATGCGGCTCGCGGTCTTGGGCCGGCCCAGCGCGTCGCGGCGCCCGCGCCACCTCAGGACCAGCCGCTCGGCCGTCGGGTAGGCGGCCAGGGCGGTGAAGAACACCCCGGGGATCACCAGAGTCGGGACGAGGACCGCGAGGCTGAGCGTGTAGTCGCCGAGCGTGAGCTCCCACCCCGGCATGATGCGCAGCGCGCCGTCGAGGAAGCCCATGTACCAGTCGGGGACCGAGCCCGCCGAGATCTGCGTCGGCTTGGCCGGGCCGTACAGCCAGATCGGGGCGATCTGGAACCCGAACCCGAGGATGATCAGCATGCCGACCGTCGCGGTCGCCATCATCGGGCGGGCGCTGCGCCGCCCCGGCAGCGTGGCGACGAAGCGCGAGTGGCCGTTGCGCCGCACCAGCAGCTCGCGGCCGATCAGCAGGGCCGCCATGACGGCCGGGATGATCAGGTGCCCCGCGTACAGGACGGGGATGATCTGGTCACCGGGGAAGCCGGGGCCGAACAGCAGCGACGTCGCCCACGAGCCCACCACCGGGATCGACTGCGCTACCGACAGCATCAGCCACAGGCTGCCGCCCGACAGCATGTCGTCGGGCAGGGCGTTGCCGGTCTCGCCCGCGGCCATGCCGAGTGCGAGCAGCGTCACCCAGATCAGCCACTGCGCGGTGCGCGGCCGGCGGAACGCGCCGGTGAGGAACATGCGCAGCAGTTGCAGCACGACGGCCGCCACGAAGACGAGCGCCGCCCAGTGGTGCATCTGCCGGATGAGCAGACCGCCGCGCACCTCCAGGCTGAGGCGCATGGTCGAGTCGTAGGCCTCGCTGACGAGGAGCCCGCGCAGCGGCCCGTACGAGCCGTCGTAGGTCACCTGCGACATGCTCGGGTCGTAGACCAGCATCAGCAGCGCGCCGGTCACCAGCAGGACGACGAACGACCAGACGGCGATCTCGGCGAACATGAACGACCAATGCGAGAACTGGAAAGTACGGCGTTTGGCCGACAACGAGCGCATCCTGGGCCCCCTTACCTTGCCTACACAGAAGACGCGCCCGGGGCCCGGAGTGTGACGTGGATGTGGCGCCCGCCGACGGTGAGACACGTCACTTCCTGAGGGCGGGCGTGACCACGCCCGCCCTCACGCCGTTCAGTACCGGCCCGAGCAGCCCCGGCAGCCGGACGGCGGCACCGGCCGGGCATCGGTCCAGCCCCTGCTCACGATGACGGTGACCACGTGCGGGATCTCCTCGGCCACCTGCCGCACCGCTCGCAACGCGCCGCTGCCGGGGTCGATGACGAGCTGGACGCGTACGACGCCGCGCGTCGGCAGCTCCAGCGTCACCGCCCGGCGGCCGGCCGGATCGCGGACGTCGCCGCGCACGCCGATCCCGGGCAGCCCGGCCAGCAGGCGATAGGCCGCCGCCTGGGTGCCCGGGGTGACGGGGAACTCCACGACGAGCCGGCGGGCGGCCTGCGCCAGCCACTCCTCCGGGGGCGCGCCCGCGGTGTCCTGGGCGTGTTCGAGCAGCTCCCTCCTGAGCGCGGCCGGCTCCCTGGGCAGCGCGAGCAGCTCCGGCAGCGTCGCCGTCCAGCCGGGCGCCACCGCCAGCGGGCGGTCCATCGAGCGGCCCGCGTACGCGGGCAGGCCGGGGTCGCAGCCGCGGGCCGGGCAGAGCCGGGGGGAGCCGGCGCGCCGCCACGCCTCGGCGGCCTCGGCGTCGTACGGCTCGGCCGAGACGGCTTCGTGCCAGGTGTACCAGTCGCGATCCCGCCCGAAGGCGATCACGTCCCGGCTGCGTTCCTCGACGAGGTAACCGCCGTCGCCCTTGGTCCTGGCGATCTGCTCGGTGTCCTGCCGCCAGTAGCGCAGGACGGTGTGCGGCTGCGCCGCCAGCCTGTCGGCCGCCGCCTCCAGCAGTTGCCGGGGCGTGGTGGCGACCGGGGCGGGCGCGGGCGGCGGCAGCAGGACCGCGACCGCGCCGATCACGAGGATCACGGCGGCCGCGGCCAGCGCCATGCCCTTCCACCCGCCCAGCGGCCGGCGGCGCCGGGCCGGGGAGGCGGCGCGCTGGGCGAGCCGGGCGCGCACGGCGGCCACCTGCTCAGGCGCGGGCGGCGGGACGTCCGGCATCACCCGGTCGATGAACTCGAACTCCCTCATCACGCCTCCACTCCCAGCGTCGCGCGCAGCTTGGCCCTGGCCCTGTTCAGCCGCGAGGCGACCGTTCCCTCGGCGATCCCCAAGGCGGTGGCCACCTCCGCGTAGTTCAGCCCGCCGTACGCGACCAGCAGCACCACGTCCCGCTCCCCGGCCGAGAGCCCGGCCAGCGCCTCGGCCAGCCGTCCCACCGTCACTTCGGCGGTCAGCCGGTCGACCAGCCGATCGTGGGAGCCGTCGTCGTCGGGTGGTGGCCCGCTCCTGGCCAGCGCCCGGTAGCGGCGCAGCTCCGCGCGCCGGTGCCGGCCGATCAGGTTGGTGGCGATGCCGTACAGCCAGGGTCTGACCGCGCCGTACGACGGGTCGAACGCCGCGCGCCGGTCGAAGGCGATCAGGAAGGTCTCGGCCGCGAGATCCTCCGCCACGTCGAGACCGACCCGGCGGCCGAGATAGCGGCGGATCTCCTCGTAGTGGGCGTCGAAGACCGCTTCGAACGTGTCAGGGGCAAGGATCACTCAGGGGCTCCCGGATGAGAAGGACATCCGTACTTGCCCGCTGGGAGCCCGGCCTTCCGCGAAATTCCGCCCGGATCACTCCGGGCGGGCCCGCCCCTCCGCCGCCGAGCGGCCGAACAGCTTGTCGAGGCTGCGGCGCTCGCGTTTGGTGGGGCGGCCCGCGCCGCGAGCGCGGACGGCCACCTGCACCGTCTCCTCACGCGGCGGAGGCGGCGGGCTCTTGTCGACGTAGCACTCGGCGGCCACGGCGGCGCCGACGCGCTTGGTGATGATCCGGGAGACGACCACGATGCGCTCGCGGCCCTCGTGCCGGAGCCTGACCTCGTCACCGGCCCGTACGGCGTGCGCGGGCTTGACCCGCACCCCGTTGACCCGGACGTGCCCGCCCCGGCAGGCGTCGGACGCGATCGAGCGCGTCCTGGTGAGCCGCACCGACCAGATCCAGCTGTCCACCCGCGCGCTCACCTGCTCACCTGTCATCCCGCCACTGTACTGAAACGCGGGATCGCCGTTCGCTTCGATGAGCGCGCCACCTGCCGGGCCGGACGGGGTGCCGGCGTTCCCTAGCCCGCGGACGCCGACGGGCTCGGGGTCGCCGACGGGCTCGGGGTCCCTGACTGGCTCGGCGTCCCTGACGGGCTCGGGGTCGCCGCGGGCCCGAAGAAGGACTTCCATCCGGTGCCGACGGCCGTGGCCGGGCCGAACTTGTTGCCGCCCCTGCCGTTCCAGACCTGAAGGGCGCCGGTCCCGGCGTGGACGGCTGCCAGGTCGCTCCTGCCGTCCCCGTCGACGTCCCCGGGGGACATCAGCGAGCCCGCGTACTGCTCCCAGCCGGGGCCGACCTCGGCGGCGCCGGTGAAGTTGTTCGCACCCCTGCCGTTCCAGACGTGCAGCGTGTGGGTGTCCTTCCTGACGGCGAGCAGGTCGCCGATGCCGTCACCGTTGAAGTCGCCCGCGACCGGCCGGGAGAAGGCGGGCCAGCCGCCGCCGACCGGGGTGGCCGGGCCGAACCCGTTGGCGCCCTTGCCGTTCCAGATGTACAGCGTGCCGGTCGCGGCGTTCACGGCCCCCAGGTCGGTACGGCCGTCCTCGTTGACGTCCCCCAGCGACACCAGCGAGCCGGCGTACGGCGCCCAGCCGGGCCCGAGCTCGATGGCCGGGCCGAACGTGTTGCCGCCTGCGCCGTTCCAGACGTGCAGCTTGTGGGTGTCCTTCCTGACGGCGAGCAGGTCGCTGAGGCCGTCGCCGTTGAAGTCGCCGGCGACGGGCCGGGAGAAGCCGCTCCACGCGCCCTCGACGGCGACGGGCGGGCCGAACGTGTTGCCGCCCTCGCCGTTCCAGATGGTGAGCGTGCCGGTGGCGGTGGAGAAGAGGTCGCCCACACCGTCGGCGTCGAAGTCGGGCGTGGCCGACATGCCCATCCCGGCGCGGTGCGGGTTCTGCGCGTGGGTGAGGGTCTCCCAGCCCAGGAAGTGCGACACCCCGGTGGGGCGTTTCTGCTCCACCCACTGCTTGGCGTACGGGATGTCGTCGTAGCCGAGGCGGTGGTGCAGCGCGTTGTAGCCGACCTCGAAGTGGTCGCCCAGGTCGGCCTTGATCTTCCCGCCGCACAGCCACGACGGCACCGTCCCGCCCAGCTGGTAGCGGGCGTGGAAGTTCATCGCGAACCGCAGCCGGTGCTTGGCCTTGGAGGACAGGTCCACGCCCTGGTGGCCGGCCGTCTCCGCGACGTGCGCGATGGCCGCCAGGCCCCAGCCGGTGTGCCAGAAGTCGCGGCAGGTCTCCTGGGTCAGCCCGTCCACGAACGTGGTCTGGCCCTGCCAGTAGTCGATGATCTCGGCCTTGGTGTCGTGCTTGCTGTTCGGCGCCGCCTTGGGCACCGAGCCGTCCGTCTTCAGGTAGACGTAGGCGGGCAGCCTGCCGCGCCAGGTCGAGACCGCCCGGTCGAACGAGGCCCGGTCGTCCAGGTGCACGGCGATGCCGATGGCGGCGTCCGTCATGATCAGTTCCCAGTTGCCGTTGTTGTTCGGCGCGCCGGCGATCACGGTCGGCAGGTAGACGGTGCGCAGCTTGCCGGCGAACCGGCCGGCCTGGGCCCAGCCGGTGTAGGTGTGCTTGATGAGCTCGGCGGCGCGGGAGAAGTTCGCGCCGGCCCAGCCGGTCTGCAGCGGCGCGTTGCTCCCGGTGTGCTTCGTGATCACGGCCGACCAGGCGTCCATGATCTGGATCGCCTTCTTCGCGTAGCGGGCGTCCTTGGTCAGGTACCACTGCAGGGCGTGCGTGTAGGCCGCCATGGCGTCCTCGCGCTCGTCGGAGCAGCCGTGGTCGGGGTTCGACGTCGGGCCGCACTCCACGACGGAGCGGGGGGTGGGGGTGTAGGACAGCGAGGCGAAGGAGTGGCGTTGCAGCTTCCGCCAGGCCGCCCGCCACGGCTCCCTGTCCAGGTTGGCCCGGACGAAGTCGAGCTGGGCGCGGCTGACCAGCACGCCGGGGTGCTTGAACACGGCCGCCTGCGCGGGCTGCGGGACGGACAAGAAAGCGGCCGCGAGCACGACGACGGCCGCGGAACGGGCTGGACGCACGGGTTTCCCTCCAGAGACAGGACGCCCATTCCGCCAGCCGCCGCAGGGGCTGTCAACAGAATCCGGACATACCCGCCGCCGGACATACCCGCCGCATACCAGGCCGGGAACATACCGGCGATATACCGCTCCTTCATAGGCTTCCTCCCCTGATGAAAGTGGAGATCGGGTTCCTCGGGCCCTGGCAGATCAAGATCGACGGGCAGCCGGTCCGGCTGGCGGGCCGCCGCCGTGTCGCCGTGCTGACGCGCCTGGCGCTGGACGCCGGCCACCCTGTCAGCACGCGCCAGCTCGTCGCCGACGTCTGGGGGCAGACCTCGACGACCACGGCCGGCAAGCAGCTGCACATCGTGGTCTCGAAGCTGCGTGACGCGCTGCCTTCGGGGCTCATCACCACCGTGCCCGGCGGCTACCTGCTAAACCTGCCCCGCGACCACGTGGACGCGCACAGCTTCACGCTGCTGGCCGGCCAGGCGCGGATGGCGCGCGACCGGCGCGAGCCGGGCACGGCCGACGAGCTGTTCCGGCGGGCGCTGGCCCTGTGGCGGGGGCGGGCCCTGGCCGAGCTGACCGACCCGTGGGCGCAGATCGAGTCCAAGCGCCTGGAGGAGGAACGCCTGGCCGTCTTCGAGGACCACATCGAGCTGCGCCTGGCCGCGGGCGACCACCACGCGGTGCTGACCGACCTCGCGCCGCACGTCCAGGCCCATCCCCTGCGGGAGGGGCCGCGCGCCCAGCTCATGCTGGCGCTCTACCGGGCGGCCCGGCCGTCCGACGCGCTCGCGGTCTACCAGGAGGGGCGCGCCGCCATGGTGGAGGAGCTCGGTCTCGAGCCGGGCGTGCGGCTGCGCAGGCTGCAGCACGCCGTCCTCACCAGGGACCCCTCGCTGGAGCCGGTCGCACCGGCGCAGGCCGGCCCGATCGTGCCCGCCGAGCTGCCCGCCGACACCCGCTCGTTCACCGCCCGGCAGGTGGAGGTGGAATGGCTGCGGGAGGCGCTGCGGCACGAGGGCGTGGCCGTGGTCGACGGGTCCGGAGGCGTGGGCAAGTCGGCGCTGGCCGTGCACGTCGCGCACGCGATGGCCGGGCGGTTCCGCGACGGTGTCATCTACGTCAACCTGAACGGCGCCACCCCCGGGCTGCAGCCGCTGCCTGTCACCGACGCCCTGGGGCACCTGCTGCGGTCGCTGGGGCTGGACGGCTCCGCCGTGCCGGCCGGTCAGGAGGAGGCGATCGCGCGCTACCGGTCGCTCACCGCGGCGAGCGACCTGCTCGTCATCCTCGACAACGCGCTCGACGCCGACCAGGTGCGCCCGCTCATCCCGGCGGGGGCGGGCTGCCGTACCGTCGTCACCAGCCGCTACGCGCTGAACACCCTCGGCCAGGCCCGCCACCTGCACCTGGCCGGGCTCGGCGACCGCGACGCCGTCACGCTGCTCGCCAGGATCGCCGGCCCCGACCGCGTCCAGCGGGAGCCGCAGGCCGCCGCGAAGATCACCGCGCTCTGCGACGGCTTCCCGCTGGCCATCCGGGTCGCCGGCGCCAGGCTGCGGGCCCGGCCCGACTGGCGCCTGTCCGACCTCGCCGACCGCCTGGCCGACGCCGCCCGGCGCCTGGACACCCTGCAGTACGACGACCTGGCCGTACGGGCCAGCATCGCGGTCGGCCACCGGCACCTGCGCGAGGAGCCCAGCGGCCACGACGCCGCGCGCGCCCTCCCGCTCCTCGGCCTGCTCGACACGCCCACCCACACCCCGGCCGCCACCGCCGCCCTGGCAGGCTGGCCCGAGTCCCGGGCGGAGGCGGCGCTCGAACGGCTCCGCGTCGCCCGGCTCCTGGAGTCCGTGGGGCACGGCCGGTACCGCTTCCACGACCTCATCCGCCTGTACGCCAGGGATCAGGCCGCCCACGAGCTGCCCGGGCGGGAACGCGCGGACACCCTCCGCCGGGGGCTCCACCACTACCTGGCCACGGCGAACACCGCCACGCAGCTCGTCCACCCGCAGGTCCAGGAGCCCTACTACGCCGCGGACCAGCCGGGCGTCGCGCTCGCCGGCGCGCGCGAGGCCAGGGAGTGGACCGGGGCCGAGCGCGACAACCTGCTCGCCGTGACCCACCAGGCAGCGGGGGCCGCCGACCCGGACACCGCCATCGGGCTGGCGCTGGGCCTGCACATGCCGTTCAACTACCGCGGCTGGGTCACGCACCTGGCCGACGTTCATCTCCAGGCGATCGAGCTGGCCGCCCGGCACGGCGACTGGGCCGGGCAGGCGCAGGCGGAGAGCTACCTGGGCTGGGTCTACCGCGACCAGGGCCGTTACGAGCAGGCGATCGACCACCTGGAACGGGCGGTGGCGTGCTGGGACAAGGCCGGCCTGCCGCACCGCAGGATGGGATCGTTCAACAACCTCGGCGTCATCTACACCATGCTGGGGCGGCTCGATCTCGCCCACGCCAACCTGTCACGGGCACTGGACCTCGCGGAGGAGTTCGAGGAGCACTACGCGGTGGGCGCCGTGCTCAACAACCGCGCGCACCTGCTCTACCGGCAGGGCCGGTTCGAGGAGGCGATCGCGCAGGCGAGGGTGGCCGTCGCCAAGTGGAGCGGCACCCTGTACGGCGAGGGGGTGTCCCGCGAGACCCTGGCCCGCGCCTACCTGCACGCCGGACGGCTGGCCGAGGCGGCCGACACCTACCAGGTGGCGCTGACGCTCCTGCGTGAGGCCGGATACCGCATCGGTTACGCCGTGACCGCCTGGTGGGCCGGCCAGACCCTGCACGCCCTGGGGCGGCCCGACGAGGCGCGCAGGGACTGGCACGACTGCTTCACGAGCCTGCTGGAGGCGCGCCTGCTGACCCGCGCGGAGGTGGACGAGCTGCGCAGGCAGCCCGTCCCCGAGATGCCGGGGCCGATCAGGCACATGCTGTAGGACCTCGCGACGCGGGCGTCACCCTGTCATCCGGCCTGCCGGGCGGCCTGTTCCAGGCGCTCGCGGTAGTCGCTCCACCAGGCCCGGTCGTCGCTGGGCAGGATGTCGCTCTCCTGGCGGCCGACGGCGCCGTCGATCAGCTCGCGCACGATGTCGGCGTGGCCGGCGTGGCGGTGCGTCTCGGCGAGCACGTGGACGAGGACGCGGTGCAGGGAGGTGGGGTTGCGGTCGGCCGGCCACCAGGCGACGTGACCGGGCGCGTCCAGGGGCAGTTTCTCGATCGTGGCGTCCGCGTGGGCCCAGGCGCGGTGGTAGAGGGCGATGATCTGCTCGCGGGACTCGCCGGGCGTCGCCCACATGTCCGCGTTGACCTCGGCGCCGTCCTCGAACCAGGGCAGCGACTCGCCGTGCGGGTGGCCGAAGGTGTCGCCGAAGTAGCCGAGCTCGACGCTGGCCAGGTGCTTGACCAGACCGAGGAGGTTGGTGCCCGTCGGGGTCAGGGGGCGCCGGACGTCGTACTCGGACAGGCCGTCGAGCTTCCACACGAGGGATTCACGCGCGGTCCTGAGGTAGTGATGGAGGTCCGATTTGTGCATGCCGGGCATTGTGTCAGCCGGCGCCGCGCGGGTGCCGTTAGCCTCGGCCGCATGGTGTTCGACTCCGCTCATCTGGACCTCCAGCCCTATGCCGGTTTCGACATGCACCGCTACGTGCGGCGGACGCACTGCAGCTGGGAGGACCTCGGCTGGCAGTCCTTGCTGGTGCAACGGTTCGAGCACGTCCCGGTGGTCGAGGACATGGAGCTGCCCGCCGTGCCGGACCTGCACCTGATCCTGCCCGTAGGGGGCAGCACCGTGCTGGAGACGCGGGCCGGTGGCCGGTGGAGGCGCCACGCCTGGGCGCCGGGGCGGCTGGAGCTGGCCGTCCCCGACCAGCCCGTCCGCCGCCGCTATCGCGCGGACGGCCCGCTGCGCAGCGTGCAGGTGCACCTGCCGCGCGGCGCCGTCGAGCGGGCCGCCGAGCGGCTGGGCGGCGGCGCGGTGGACTACGCGGGCCTGGCGGCGTCCGTGGCCGCGGGCGATCCGCTGATCGAGGAGGCCGTCCGCGCCGTCGGCGCCGCCGAGGAGCCCGGCGACCTGTACGCCGAGTCCGCGGCCGCCTTCCTGGCCGTGCACCTGCTCACCCGCCATTCCCGGCGGCCCGCCGGACGCGCGCCGGCGCGGGAGGACGCCCGCGTCCGCGCGGCGATCGCCCTCATGCGGGACCGGCTGCCAGAGCCGCTCACCCTGGCCGACCTCGCCGACGAGGTGTACCTCAGCGTCTACCACCTGGTGCGGGTGTTCAGCCGGGCGACGGGGGAGACGCCGCACCGGTTCCTGACCCGGCTGCGCATCGAGAGGGCGCGGCACCTGCTGCGGGACACCGACCTCACGGTCGCCCAGATCGCGCCGCTCTGCGGCTTCGGCAGCCCCGGCGCCCTGTCGACGGCCTTCCTGCGGCACACCGGCAGCCGTCCCTCGGCCTACCGCAATTCCTGACCGTTTCCCGGCAATCCCGCGCATGGATTCGAGAACGGCCCGTTCCTAGGGTTTCTCCCATGTCCGGAAATCTGGTGACTGAGATTGAGCCGTACCCCATCCACGTTCCCGACCACGACCTGGCGGACCTGCGGAACCGGCTGGACCGCGCCCGGCTGCCCGAGCGGGAGACGGTGCCCGACGCCACGCAGGGGATCGAGCTGGACCGGCTCGAAACGCTGCTGGACTCCTGGCGGCAGCACGACTGGCGGGTCACGGAGGCCCGGTGGAACACGATCCCGCACTACCGCGCGAGCCTCGACGGCCTGCGGATCGCGTTCTGGCACGTACGCTCGCCCGAGCCGGCGGCGCTGCCCCTGGTGCTGACCCACGGCTGGCCCGGCTCCGTCCTCGAGTTCGAGAACGTGCTCGGCCCGCTCACCGACCCGGTCGCCCACGGCGGCCCCGCGAGCGACGCCTTCCACGTGGTCGTGCCGGCCCTGCCGGGGTTCGGGTTCAGCGAGCGCCCGCGCGAGCGCGGCTGGAACCCCGGCCGTACGGCGCGGGCCTGGGCCGAGCTGATGACCGCGCTCGGCTACGAGCGGTTCGGCGCGCACGGCGGCGACTGGGGCGCCTACGTCAGCACCGAGCTCGCCCGCCAGGCGCCCGAGCGCGTCACCGGCCTGCACCTGACGATGCCGCCCGCCTCCCCCCTGCCCGGGGACCGGCTCGACCCCGGCCCGGCGGAGCAGCGCATGCTGGAGCGGCGCGACCTCCACCTCATGGACGGGTACGGCTTCGGCCTGATCATGAACACCCGCCCGCAGACGCTCGGCTACTCCCTGCTCGACTCGCCCGCCGGGCTGGCGGCCTGGCTGGGCGAGAAGTTCACCGCCTACTCCGACACCCGCCCCGAGGCCGGCGGCGGGGTGAGCGTGCGGCAGCAGGTGGACGGCATCTCCCTGTACTGGCTGACCGGAACCGGCGCCTCCAGCGCCCGCTGGTACTGGGAGGCCATCCGGTGGGTGCCGCGCAGCGCGGAGGAGGAGAACGCGCAACCGGTGAAGGTGCCCACCTTCTGCTCGCTGTTCCCCGCCGAGCCGTGGCCGACCGCTCGGCGCTGGGCCGAGCGCCGCTACCACGACCTCCGCTCCTGGCACGAGCTGGACCGCGGCGGCCACTTCCCCGGCCTGGAACAGCCGGACCTGCTGGTCTCCGAGATCAGGGCCGCGTTCCGGCACGCACGGCGCTGAGCCGCCACGCGCCCGCCTCGACCGTCCACGTGCGCCCGGTCACGGGCCCGGTGAGCTCGCCGTCGGCGTTCACGGGCACCGGCGGGCCGGAGATCCCGATCCGGGCGCCGCGCACGGTGACCACGTCCTGCCTGCCGGTGTGCCGTCCGAGCCGCAGCAGCACCCCGTACAGCAACCGGCGCAGCGGGCTCGTCGCGAACGAGACGACCACGTCGGCGAGCCCGTCGGACGGCCGCGCGTCGGGAGCGATGGGCGTGCCGCCGCCGATGGACCGGCCGTTGCCGATCCCGACCATCAGCACCCTGCGCCGCCCGTCGGCGACGACCCGGCCGTCCACCTCCACCCTGAGCGGCAGCCCCTTCATCCGCGCTCCCGCGATCACGCTCCCCACCGCGTACGCGAACCGGCGCAGCACCGGCTTGAGCGGCTTGGCCGCCCGCGCGGCCTCGACCCCGACCCCCAGGTGCACGGCGTTGACCACGATGCCGCCGCCGTCGTCCCGCAGCAGGTCCAGCGCGCGGGGCTCGCCCAGGGCAGCGACCCGGGCCGCCTCGACCGGGTCCATCGGCACGCCCAGGGTGCGCGCCAGGTCGTTGCCGGTGCCCAGCGGGACCAGCCCGACGGTGCGCCGCCCCAGCTCGCCCCGCTCGGCCAGGGCCTCGACGACGCAGTGCAGCGTGCCGTCCCCGCCCAGGACGACGGGGTCCCGCTCGGGGTGGCCGGCCAGCGCCTCCGGCAGCTCGGCCGGATCCCCGATGCGGGCCTCCACCGTGTCGGCGTGCTCGCCCAGCTCCGCCAGGACCCGGGACACGACCTCGTCGCCGGCGCTGCCCGCCGACGAGTTGACGATCGCGACCAACCGGCGCATCCCGACCTCCCTTGTCCTCCTGGTGCACGTGTCTACCCGCGAACGCGCCCGGATCACCGGCCGCGGGACTCCAGCTCAGCGGACGGCGCCGTCCCACTGCCAGCGGTCCCTGCGGCCGAGCCCCGGCAGCCCGGCGCGGCCGGTGCACCACAGCAGGATCTCGGCCGCGTCCTCGCCGTCCGGAGCCTCAGGGAACAGACGCCGCACGGCGGGAGCGCACAGGTGCTCCGGCGGACGCCAGTCGAGCTCCATCGCGCGGGTGATGTCCAGGCCGTGGACCAGCAGCTCGACCATCCCCATGGCGGCGAAGCCGGGGCCGTCGGAGTGCCCCCACGGGTGCCAGGCGCGCACGTCGTCACCGGCCTCGCGCACGGCGGAGGCCAGCAGGCGGGCCGCGATCCCGATCCCCTCCAGGCAGTGACCGATGGGCGCCTGCGGGTCGAGCGAGGCGAAGAGCGTGACGTACCGGTCGGCCGGCCGGGCGATGAGCAGCCCGGCGTAGCCGACGACGCCGAGCGCGACATGGTCGAGCGTGGCCCGGCAGGTCCACTCCAGCCCCGCCGCGCGGCGCGTCCAGTCCCGTTCGGCGGCCTTCTCCAGGGCCGCGACCGTCTCGTCCGCCGCCTCCACGACGAGGTCGGCGTTCATGGCCGGAAGTGGTCGATGACGCGGGCGTAGCTGTCGAGCGCGTGGCCTCGGCCGATCGCCTCGGTGAGGAGGGCCTCGGTGTACTCGGCCAGGGTCGCGTCGACGCCCCGGATGCGGCTCTCGTGGATGAGGTGCCGCACGGGCGGCACCTGCGTCTCCAGCGTGGCGTCCTCGGCGGCGAAGGCGCCGTCGTCGATCTGCTGCGCGTACGCCGTCAGGAACGTCGCCACGCCCCTGAGCCAGCCGGTGGCCATCGGCAGGAAGTCGGTGGCCGGGATCTTCTCCGTGCCCAGCAGCGCCGCGCCGTGCATGAACCCGTTGAACGTGGACCACATGATCCCCAGCAGCGCGACGTCGTACAGCGAGGGCAGGCCGACGTCGGAGCTGATGAGCGTGGTGCCGCCGCCCAGCACCCGCAAGGCCGGCTCGTGCGCCTCGTACAGGGCGGGCGGGCCTCCGTACAGGATGACCGTCTCGGGCGCGCCGATGCCCGGAGGCGTCATCATGATCGCCCCGTCCAGGTACTCGGCGCCGCGTTCCGCCGCCCACTCCGCCATCGCCCGGGCCTCGTCGGACGCGCCCGACGTGAGGTTGACCAGGACGCGGCCCGCCAGCGCCGGCTCCGCCGGGGCGAGCAGCCCGCGTACGGCGTCGTAGTCGCGCACGCACACGATCACCAGGGGAGCGGCGGCGACGGCGGCCTCGACCGTCGGGGCCTGGCTCGCGCCGGCCTCGACCAGGGCCTGCGCCTTGCCCGGGGTGCGGTTCCAGACGGTCGTGGGGTGGCCGGCGTTCATGAGGGCGGTGGCCAGCGCCCGGCCCATCAATCCCAGGCCGATGACCGTGACCGGTGTTCCTGCCATGTCTGTCGCTTTCTGTCCGTTTCGGTGGTGACGATCCACCACGATGGCAGCGGGAGCGGCCGGCCGACACTGGCAGGAGTGCCGACATTCACCAAATTACTGCCATAGGGTGGCCTCCATGGGTGCGGGCTCCGTGGCGCTGGTCGTGATCGACGACGCCATCGCGATGTGGGACATGTACGAGCTGGGCATCGCCACGGCGGTCTTCGGCGTGGCCCACACGGACCTCGCCGACCCGTGGTACGACCTGCGGCTCGTCGGGCCGCGGCCCGGGGCGTCCGCGCCGGGGCCGGGGTTCACGCTGAACGCGCCGTACGGGCTGGACGAGCTGGAGAAGGTCGACACGGTGATCGTCCCGGTCGTGCCGGAGTCGTACATGAACGGCGGCCGTGAGCTGCCCGGGGAGCTGCTCACCGCGCTCCGCCGCGCCGCCGCCCGCGGGGCGCGCCTGGTCTCCCTCTGCAACGGCGTGTTCGCCCTCGCCGCCGCCGGCCTGCTCGACGGCCGCCCCGCCACCGCGCACTGGGAGCACACCCGCGAGCTGGCCGAGCGCTACCCGCGGGTCCAGGTGGACGAGTCGGTCCTGTACGTGGACGACGGCGACGTGCTCACCAGCGCAGGGCTCAGCGGCGGGCTCGACCTGTGCCTGCACATCGTCCGCCGCGACCTCGGCGCCCGGGTGGCCAACCAGCTCGCCCGCCGCCTCGTCGTGCCCGCCCACCGGCCGGGCGGCCAGGCCCAGTACGTGGAACGCGCCGTCGACGTGACCGACGACGGCATCGCCCCCGTCCTGCACTGGGCCCTGGAGAACCTCGACCGGCCGCTCACCGTCGAGGGCCTGGCCGCCCGCGCCGGGATGAGCGTGCGCAGCTTCCACCGCAACCTCCGGGCGGCGACCGGCACCAGCCCGATGAAGTGGCTGCTCCACCAGCGCCTGGCCCGCGCGCAGCTCCTCCTGGAGACCACCGAGCTGCCCATCGACCAGATCAGCGAGCGCAGCGGGCTCGGCAGCGCCAACAACCTGCGCCACCACTTCTCCGCGCACCTCGGCGTGGCCCCCACCGAGTACCGGCGAGCCTTCCCCTGCTCAGGGCCCGTCCCCTCGCTCCAGCGGTGACCCACGTCCAGAACCCGGCCGCACGTCAGGCGCGTCGTTCCTGTCCTGCTCCGGCGCGCTCGCCCGTGCGCAGCGCAGCGGGCCGGCGGCCCCAGGTGACCCAGCGCCACAACCACTCGACCGGCCCCTGAAGGTAGCGGCCGAGCCAGAGCGTGGACCACACCCACTGGACGACCAGGACGCCGCCCGCGATGATCAGAACGGTGCCGGCGGGCCACTCGTGCGGCACCCCGCCCACCAGCGGAGCGACCAGCAGCACGAGCACGGTGGCGCTCAGGTAGTTGGTCAGCGCCATCCGCCCCAGCGGCGCGAAGACGACCTCCAGCGCCCGCCGCAACGGCGTCCTGAGCAGCACGAGCATCCCGCAGATGTACGCACCCGCGGTCAGCAACCCCGCCAGCGCCAGGGTGAGGCTGAACCGCACCTGCTCGAGCTGCAACACCGCCACGGGCACGGCCAGTACGGCGAACAGGAGCCCGAGCCCGGCCGGAACGCGGGTGGAGCGCTCAAGACGGTCGATCACCCCGTACCGGGTGAGCGCCGAGCCCAGCAGGAAGAGCCCGGGGACCAGCGCGATCGGCCCGGGGACCAGCGCGAGCGCGGCGACGAGGAGCACGGCCGCCAGCCCCGCCACCGCCCGGCGCGGCAGCCAGGCCGAGGGCAGCAGCACGACCAGCCCGACGACGGCGTAGACGGCCAGGATGTCGCCCTGCCACAGGAGCAGATGGTGCGCCGCGCCCATCGCCAGCAGCGCCACCAGCCTGCGCAGGAGCAGCAGCCTGGGCCGGGCGGTCCGTTCCGCGGCCGAGCGCAGCAGCAGCGAGAACCCGACGCCGAACAGCAGCGAGAAGATCGGGTAGAAGCGTTGCTCGACGAACAGGCCGAGCCAGGTGTATCCCAGGCTCTCCGGCGCCACCGCCACCGGCGCCCCATCGGTGTGGGCGATCGGCTGAACGTTGGCCAGCAGGATTCCGCACAGGGCGAACCCGCGGATCACGTCGAGCGCCGCGATCCGGGAGCGGCGTTGCCGTACTTCAGATGACATGGGACCACATCCTGTAAGCAGGAAAAGGCCCTCACATCGGCACAAAGCAGGGATCCGGACAGTACTTTCGGCCGGTACGGAGACCCACGCGTCCGGCTTCGCGGCCGGATGGCTGTTCCGCGGCGAGGCTCAGTCCTGGCCGTGGGGTTCGGCCGCGACCTCCGCGGGGAACTCCTCCAGGCCGAGCACCCGCAGCAGGGCCAGCCGCTCGCGGGTCTCGTCGTCCGCCGGGGTGAACACCAGCAGTTGCTGCCGCTGGTCGGGCGTGATCAGGGTCTCGCAGTCCATGACCAGGCGGCCCACCCGCGGCTGCGTCAGCGTCTTGCGGTTCGCGCGCCGGACCGCCACCTCGTGCTCCGCCCACAGCCGCCGGAAGTCGGCGCTCACGGCCCGCAGCCGCTCGACGAGCGCGGTGATGACCGGGTCGCCGGCCCGCCGCCCCGCGACCGCGCGCAGGTCGGCCACCATCTGGCGGGACTGGTGCTCCTGCTCCCCGGGCGGGTGGACGGCGCGGGTGGCGGGGTCGGTGAACCAGCGGTAGACCATGTAGCGCCGGTCGCCGGAGTGACGGGTCTGGTCGCCCATCAGCAGGAGCGCCGCCCGGTTCTGGGCGAGCACCTCGCCCACGTCGGACATCACCACGGCAGGCGTGTCGCCGAGCAGGTCGAGCATCCGCATCAGGCCGGCGCGCGCCAGGCGAGCCGTCCCGTCGGCGGGCGGGGGCTGGTGCCCGGCCAGGTGGAACAGATGGTCGCGCTCGTCGTCGGACAGGCGCAACGCCCGGGCCAGCGCGCCGAGCAGCTGCGTGGACGGCTGACTGCTGCGCCCCTGCTCCAGGCGTACGACGTAGTCCACCGACATGCCGGCGAGCATCGCCACCTCCTCCCGGCGCAGGCCGCTGGTGCGGCGGCGGGGGCTGGCGGCCAGGCCCACCTCGGCCGGCTGGATCGCCTCACGGCGGCGGCGCAGGAAGTCGGCCAGCTGCTCACGTTCCATGCCTTCATCCTGCCTCGCGGCCGGCGAGCGGAGCCAGGGAGCGGCTCTCCCATGATGAACGCTCCGATTCCGCCCGCCTCGACGTGCGCCCAGAGTGAGGAACGACATCGACGAAGGAGAACACCATGCAGACACGAACCCTGGGCCGCACCGGACCGGCCGTCTCCGCGCTGGGCCTGGGCGCGATGGGCATGTCGGGCGCGTACGGCGCCACGGACCGCGCGGAGAGCATCGCCACCGTGCACGCCGCGCTGGAGGCCGGCGTCACGCTGATCGACACCGGCGACTTCTACGCCATGGGCCACAACGAGCTGCTGCTCGCCGAGGCGCTGCGCGGCCGGGACCGGGACAGCTACCGGCTGAGCGTCAAGTTCGGCCAGATGCGAGGGCCGGGCTCCCAGCTCGGCGGGCAGGACGGCCGTCCCGAGGCGGTGAAGAACTTCCTGGCCTACTCGCTGACCCGCCTGGGCACCGACCACATCGACATCTACCGTCCGGCCCGCCTGGACCGGGCGGTCCCGATCGAGGAGACGGTGGGCGCGATCAAGGAGATGGTGGACGCCGGTCATGTGCGGCACATCGGGCTCTCGGAGGTCGACGCGGCGACGATCCGCCGGGCGCACGCCGTGCACCCGATCGCCGACCTGCAGATCGAGTACTCGCTGCTCTCGCGGGCGGTGGAGACGGACGTCCTGCCCACGCTGCGGGAGCTCGGCATCGGCCTGACCGCGTACGGGGTGCTCGGCCGCGGCCTCATCTCCGGGCACTGGTCGGCCGGCCACACCGCGGGCCCCGGCGACATGCGGGGCTTCAGCCCGCGGTTCTCCGGCGGGAACGTGGAGCACAACCTCGCCCTCGTGGACGCGCTGCGCCGGGTCGCCGAGGCGAAGGGCTGCACCGTCGCCCAGCTAGCCATCGCCTGGGTGGCCGCGCAGGGCGAGGACATCGTGCCGCTGGCCGGCGCCCGCACCCGCGAGCGGCTGGCCGAGGCGCTGCCCGCGATGGACCTGGTCCTCACCGCGGACGATCTCGCCGAGATCGAGAAGGCGGTGCCGGCGGGCGCGGCGCGCGGTGACCGGTACCCGTCGGCGTTCATGGCCGATCTCGGCGTGGGCAACTGAGCATTCCGGTCACGGGGTCTGGTGGGGACCCCGTGACGGGCCGGTGGTGGGCATGGGGGTCAGGCGGCGTCGAGGGCTTCGGTGATCTTGCGGGCCATGTCGGTCATGGTGGGGCTGGGCTCGCCGGTCTGGGACTGGATGGCGGCGTCGATGGCGACGGTGACGGTGCGGCGGAAGTTGTCGGCTTGGTCGGGGGTGTGCTGCTTGAGCAGGGCGGTGGAGGCGGTCAGGGCGGGCAGGACCTGGTCGGCGAGGGCGGCGACGGTCTTGCCGGACAGGTTCTTGGGGGCCTTGGCCAGGACGTGGCCGATGGCGCCGGTGGCGGAGGTCAGGGCGATGGAGCCGTTGGTGGCGGCCTTGTGGGCGGAGCCGGCGGCGCCGGCGGCGGACATGAGGTAGACGGCGCCCCAGGCGGCGGTGCGGAGGGTGGTCTGGTCCTGCTCGGAGAAGGTGATCGACATGGTGGGTGTGCTCCTTGGGGAGGGTTCCGGTTCGAACGGGCGGGGTGTCGCGCCGTTCATGTGCCTTACGATCACCGACTGCGCTGACACCGCACCGTCACCGTCCTGACGCGGCCACTGACGCGCCACCGCGGAGCCGCTCCGCCCGTGTCACACCGTCGCGGACACCCGGCGGTAGAAGTCGATCTGGTCGGCGACCACGCGTTCGCGCAGCTCCGGGTCGGTGTAGAAGGTGAAGTGAGTCCCGGGGTAGGCACGCAGCTCGCCACGCGGCGCGCGTTCGGCCAGCACCCGGGTGCTCTCCAGCGGCGTCTCCCGGTCCTGGGCCGCGACGCAGACCAGCAGCGGGCAGGCCAGGCGGGCCGCGGCGTCGGCGGGCCGGTAGCGCATCATCCGCAGCAGCCCCCGTGGCGCGACGCTGTTGCGCCACAGCGTCGTCTGCCCGCCGGTCAGGGTCTGGATGTGCTGGTCGGCCTCGGGGGTGGCGGCCACGGCGAGCTCTCCCGGCCGCCCCACCATGGGGATGTAGTACGGGCTCAGGCCCAGCCTGCCCCGCAGCGCGTCCCAGACGATCGCGCCCAGCAGCCGCAGCGTCTCACCGGTCGAGCGGCCCTCGACCTTCTTCGGGAACCCGTTGAACGGGATCTGCGCCACCACGGCGGCGATCCCTGGGTCGTCGGCGGCCACGGTGATGGCGTGCGCGCCGCCCAGCGAGTTGCCCCACAGCAGCACCCGGCCGGGATCGACCCGCTCGTGCCCGCGGGCGAAGGCCACGGCGGCGCGGACGTCGGCGAGCTGGCCGCCGATGTCGGGCAGCTGACGCGGCTCGCCGTCGCTCTCGCCGAAGCCGCGGTAGTCGAAGACCAGCGCGGCGAAGCCCTCGGCGGCGAAGTGCTCGGCGTGGTCGAAGAGCCGGTCCATGGTCCCGCTGAAGCCGTGGCAGAGCACCACGCACGGCGCCGTGCCCGAGCCGGCCGGCAGGTGGAGGTAGCCGGCGCAGCGGATGCCGCCGGCGGTGAAGGACACCTTGGTACGCATACAGATCATCCCCGTGGCCATAGACTTACCAGCGGTAAGCACTCTAGCGAAGAAACTGACCGCAGGTAAGTGAGATCCATGACATCCGAGCGGATCCTGGAGGCGGCGCGAGCGCTGTTCGCCGCCCGCGGCTACCGCGCCACGTCCATGCAGGCGATCGCCGACGAGGTCGGCATCACCAAGGCCGCCCTCTACTACCACTTCGACTCCAAGGAGGAGATCCTTCACCGGCTCACGTTCCCGCTCCTGGACGAATTGGAGGCGGTGCTGGCCCGGGCGGAGTCCTGCGACGGCGCGGAGGAGGTGCGGTGGCGGGCGATCGAGGGCTACGTGGATGTGCACCTGCGGCACCGGCACACGCTCACCATGCTGGTCAGGGACATGACGCTGCTGGTGCAGGCGCCGGTCGCCGACCGCTTCAGGGCCGCGATCGCGCTGGCCAACGACCTGGTGGCCGGCCCCGGCGGCGGGCTGGCGCAGCGGGTGCGGGCCTCGCAGGTGGTGGCGGGGCTGGCCGATCCGGTGGTGCTGTTCCGCGACGAGCCGGCCGAGCGGCTGCGCGGCCTGATCCTGGACGGCGCCAGGGCCCTGCTGGGCGAGCCCGCCGCACCAAGGCCCCGCGGGCGCGCCCGGGGACGCAACGGCGGGCGGCGCGCCGCCCTCACCGGGGACCAGATCGCGCAGGCCCGTTCCCTGCACGCCGAAGGCCTGGCCGCCGAGGAGATCGCCGCCCGCTTCGGCGTCTCCCGGGCGACCGTCTATCGCTATCTCAGAAACCAAATCGAGGCAGAATAGATTCTGAGACTGAGATCAGGAGTCGCTCGTACGCCGGAGGAGGCGCAGGACCGCCGTGCCGGCGAGGTAGGCGATCAGCGCCGGCGTCGGCCACCCGAACAGGGTCGGGCTCGTGCTGGGCAGCAGGCTGTTGCCGAGCAGGCCCGCGATGACGGCGGCGAACCCCGCCACGACCGGCACCACCAGCCACGGCGGCGGGCCCGAGATCCGGCCGGTGCGGCGAACCTCGATCGGTCCCGCGATCGCGACCAGCAGCACGAGCACGAGACCGAGCATGACCAGCAGCGGGAGCCGCCAGGCGAACCAGGCCGCCGAGCCGGCCTCGGAAACGGGCAGCACCCCCGCGGCATGCAGCGCGGCGGCGAGCAGGATCGCGGCGCTGACGTGCCAGAGGAAGATCGTCAGGATCACCGCGTTGACGGCGACCACCGCGATCCACACGCGCGAGACCCGCAGCCACCGCTCGCCCCGCTCACGCAGCAGCAATGCCACCCCGAGCTGGGTGGCGGCCACCCCCAGCAGGGCCAGGCTCGGCGGTGACATGTTGTGCAGCCGCTCCCCGGGCACGTTGATCATGCTGACCGGATAGGGGCCGGCGAGGGTGAGCACCAGCACGAGGCCGGCCCCGCCGCACACCAGCGGCAGCGCCACGCGGGCGCGGGACGGCAACAGGCCGTCCCGCCAGGCGAACCCCATCTGGTGGACGGCCAGCCAGCCGAACAGGAAGTTGCCGTTGCCCCAGAACGGCTCGCCGAGCAGCCGGGCCACGTCCCCCAGGGCGACGAGGCAGACCAGCACCACCGGCACCGCCAGGCCGTAGCGGCGGTGCAGCGCGTACATCACGGGGGTCAGCACGACCACGGCCAGGTACGCGACGAGGAACCACAGCGGGATCGAGGCGAACCACGCCACCAGCCGCACCCGGGCAGGATCGGCGCCGAACAACCGGGCGGCCAGCGCGCCACCGGCCGTGACCAGCACCAGGGCGGTCGTCGGGCGCAGCAACCGGCCGCTCCGGTTCAGCAGCCACCCGGTCGCGTTCCCGCCGCGGCGGCGGACGGCGGCCAGGGACGCCGCGTTGGCGTACCCGCCGACGAGGAAGAAGACCGGCATCACCTGCACCAGCCAGGTGAGGGGATGCGCCCAGGGCAGCTCGGGCAGCGCCGACCGGCCGTTCAGCTCGCCGTCCCGGTCGTAGCCGACCGTCGCCACCAGCCAGTGCCCGAGGACCACGGCGACGATGGAGATCGCCCGGAGCAGGTCGATGAACCGCTCCCGCGACGGCGGCGCCTGCTCGGCGCGCCGCCGGATGCCTCGCAGGACGGTGTACATGCTCGTGATGGCAGGTTCCTACCCGCCCGGGAGCCTCCCGGCCCGGCCCTGGAAAGCTCTTTACCGGGGCCGGGCCAACTGGTTGGGAGCCACCGTCCCGTCCAGCAGGCCGTCGGGAGCCGCGATGATCGGCAACCGCTCCACCACGTCGTCGCCGAGCAGCCCCACCTGGGCGAGCACGGCGGCCTGATCCCAGTAGACGCGCTCGCTGGCGACCGCTGTCCCCTCGAACCCCACGATCCCGATCACCGGGACGCGCACCTGCCTGCCGGTCGCGGGGACGGCGGGCAGGATCCACGGGATCTCGATGTCATGGGTGAAGGTGATCAGCATCTCGTCGACGATGCGGTCGTCCCCCACCGTACGACTCAGCGACTCGATGGACATGTCGGCGGCGTTGCGCCCGACGAACCACTCCCGGTAGAAGTCACGAACCCCTTCGTACCCGGAGCCGCCCATGCCGGTCGGTCATCCTAGGCCGCCTTGGCGGGCTTGTAGACCAGGTACAGGACGCCGGTCGAGAAGGTCTCGGACTTGACGAGCTCCAGGGGGAGGGTGGTGTCGGCCTCGTCGAAGAGTCGTTCGCCCTTGCGGACGGCGATGGGGTGGACGAGCAGGTGGAGTTCGTCGATCAGTCCGGCGTGCAGGAGCTGGCGGACGACGGAGACGGAGCCGCTGATGGCGATGCGGCCGCCGGGTTCGTTCTTCAGTGCGGTGACGGCTTGGATGAGGTCGCCGTGGAGGAGTTCGGAGTTGCGCCAGGTGAAGTGGAGGTTCTGGCGGGAGACGACGATCTTGCGGGCGTCGCCGAGGGTCTTGGCGTAGCCGGCGTCCTCGCCTCCTTCGGCTTCGATGGCGGGCCATGCTCCGGCGAAGCTGTCGTAGGTCTTGCGGCCCAGGAGCAGGGTGTCGGCGGACTGGCTGTCGACGGCGGCGCCCATCTCGTCGTTGAAGTAGGGGAAGTGCCACTCGCCGGGCTCGTCGACGACGCCGTCGAGGGAGATGAACAGGCTGGCGGCGATCGTCCTCATGATGGTCCTCCTGCTGGGCCGTGCGGCCCGGTCGTTGTCCGGTGTGCTCAGAGCTTCCCGCAGCCGGCTTACCGAACTCTTAAGGTCTTCCTCCCGCCTGCCGGGATCGGGCCGTCAGCCGCCCACCAGCGGGATCAGCTTGACGAAGGAGACGACGGGGTCGGCGGTCAGGTCGATCTCGGTGTCCAGATCCTCCAGCTGCCGGTCGCCGACCAGCAGCAGGAAGCCGTTGCGGGCGAACGCCGCCTCGGCGGCGTCGGCCTGCCTCTCCCAGTCCAGCGTGCGCGCGGTGCGCATGCGGTAGCCGTTCAGCTCGGCCTCGGCGTCGGTCGGCTTGACCAGGCCGCGGAAGTGGCGGCCGGGGGAGGCGTTGTGCCGGGCCACCTCCTCGCGTACGCGCAGCCGTACCAGCTCCCTGGCCGAGATCCGCTCGGGCAGGCCGGGCAGGGAGAACTCGGCCAGTGCCCGGCCGGTCGCGCTCTCGTCGCGAAACGTCACTGATGCCATCGGACATCCTGCTTCCTTTGAAGATCAGGTGATGGCGCAATCTATAGCAGCAGCGGACGACAGAACAGCCGTGGTCAGCCGGCCGAGCCCGGGCCCGGCAGCGGGTCGATGTCGCCGGCGTGCATCGGCTCGCCGCAGTGGGCGCAGCGCAGGTCGACCTGGCTGGTCTCGCCGCACGCGTGATGGCGGTAGAGCACCGGCGGCCCGGCCTCGCCCGCGAGCCACCTGTCTCCCCAGCCGGTCATGACCATGAGCAGGTCGACGAGCTCGGTGCCCTTGGTGGTCAGGTGGTACTCGTAGCGGGGCCGGTTGTCGTAGGGGCGGCGCTCCAGCACGCCGTGGCCGATCAGGTGGTTGAGGCGTTCGGTCAGCACCTTGCGGGAGATCCCGAGGTCGGCTTGGAGCTGGTCGAACCGGTTCATGCCGACCCACACGTCGCGCAGGATCAGCGGCGACCAGGGCTCCCCGATCACGTCGAGGGTGCGCGCGATGGAGCAGGCCATCTCCCCGAAGTTCGTGCGTTGCATGCGGGCATTCTAGCAATCGGGGTTCCCTCAGGGAACTCAAAGTGCTACGGTCATGGAGTCTCCTCAAGGAACTCCGAGGGGTCCGCTTCGGTTGTGGCCGGCCCTTCTTTCAGGCGTTCCCCTCGCAAATCCGCCTGCGCCTGGTCGAAGCCGTCCCGGCGCCGGGTGTCACCCACCTCCACCACGAAGTCCGGCTCTGACCCCACTCACCCCCAGGAGAAGAAGATGACGCTCGACCCCGACGTGCGCCACGCCCTCGACAGCACCTCGCTGGCCCACCTCGCCACCGTCCTGCCGGACGGCTCGCCGCACACCGTCCCGCTCTGGGTCGCCACCCACGGCGACCACATCGTCTTCCTCACGGGCCCGCACTCGCGCAAGGCCCGAAACCTCCGGCGCGACCCCCGGGTGGCGCTGTCCTTGACCGCCCCCGGCAATCCGTTCGAGCCCGTCATCGTGCGCGGGCGGGTGGTCGAATGGCTCGAAGGGGACGCGGCCTGGGAGATCATCGACCGGATCTCCAGGAAGTACCTCGGTGAGCCGTACCCGAGGGAGGAGGAGCGGGTCGTCGCCGTCATCGTCCCCGAGCGGCAGACCGTCGGCGTGCGTTGAGACCTCGTGCCGGGATCCCCATCGCCGTCGTACGCGGCCGGCGCTGACTGGCAGTTTGACAATGAGCCTTGTGGCGCCGGGCCCGATCATGCCACCATCTCCTCAACTCTTAAGAAACTTTCCTAAGAGATTTTCTCGAGGAAGGGAGTGTCGGGTGCGACGAAGCCTGACGTCGCTGGCCGCCGCGCTGCTCGCCGCGGGCACGATCTCAGTAACCCTCCCCACGTCGTCCGCCTCGGCCGCGGCCTGCGCGACGGCGTGGACCGCCTCCACCGCCTACCAGGGTGGCGCCGTGGTCTCTTACAACGGCCATAACTGGTCGGCCAAGTGGTGGACGCAGAACGAAGCCCCTGGCAACGCCGGCGTCTGGGCCGATCAGGGCGCCTGCGGGGGCGGGACGACGCCCACCCCGTCCTGCGACCACCCGAACTGGGCGGCCGGGCAGTGGTACGCGGCCGGCAGCATCGTCCGTTACACCGACGGCGGCTACTACATCGCCGTGCACGAGAATCCCGGCTACGACCCGGTGATCTCCCACTGGTACTGGGACCCGTACACCTGCGGCGGGACGACCCCGACCGATCCGCCCAATCCGGGCGGGTTCGTGGTGAGCGAGGCCCAGTTCAACCAGATGTTCCCGAGCCGCAACGCCTTCTACAGCTACAGCGGCCTGAGGGCCGCCATGTCCGCCTACCCCGCGTTCGCGAACACCGGCAGCGACACGATCAGGAAGCAGGAGGCCGCCGCCTTCCTGGCCAACGTCAACCACGAGACGGGCGGCCTCGTCCACATCGTCGAGCAGAACACCGCCAACTACCCGCACTACTGCGACTCCGGCCAGCCCTACGGCTGCCCCGCGGGACAGGCCGCCTACTACGGGCGCGGGCCGATCCAGCTGAGCTGGAACTTCAACTACAAGGCGGCGGGCGACGCCCTCGGCATCAACCTGCTGGCCGACCCGTGGAAGGTGGAGCGCGACTCCGCGGTCGCGTGGAAGACCGCGCTGTGGTACTGGATGACCCAGAACGGCCCGGGAACCATGACCGCGCACAACGCCATGGTCAACAGCCGCGGCTTCGGCGAGACGATCCGCAGCATCAACGGCTCCCTGGAGTGCGGTGGCAGGAACCCCGCCCAGGTCCAGAGCCGCGTGAACGCCTACCAGCGGTTCACCCAGATCCTGGGCGTGAGCCCGGGCGGCAACCTCTCCTGCTGACTTCTGTCCCGAACCGCTTGCGGATGCCGTCCGAAACAGCTAAATCTTAGGAAAGTTTCCTTTTTAATTCTGCGGCCCGTACGAACTCCTCCCACCCCCAGGAGTACGAGATGCGCAAGAGCACGATCGCCGCCACGGTGGCGGCCTCCGGACTGCTGGCCCTGCTGCCGGCGTCCGCCGCCAACGCCCACGGCACCATGTCCAACCCGCCCAGCCGGGTCTACGTCTGCAAGAACGAGGGCCCCGAGACGCCGAAGTCCGCCGCCTGCAAGGCGGCCGTGGCGGCCGGCGGCACGCAGGCCTACTACGACTGGAACGAGGTCTCCCTCCTGGAGGCGGGCGGACGGCACCGCGAGCTCATCCCCGACGGCAAGCTCTGCAGCGCCGGGCGGGAGAAGTACCGCGGCCTCGACCTGCAGCGCGCCGACTGGCCCGCGACCAGGGTGAGCCCCGGCAACTTCACGCTCACCTACCACGCGTCCGCCCCGCACGCCAACAGCAACTTCGAGTTCTACATCACCCGCGAGGGCTGGAACCCGACCATGCCCCTCAAGTGGTCCGACCTGGTCCACATCAAGACGTTCAACGGCCAGAACCCGACGACGTTCACCAACTGGACCATCAACCTCCCGCAGCGCTCCGGCCGCCACATCCTCTACTCGATCTGGCAGCGCGTGGTCGGCAGCAACGAGGCGTTCTACACCTGCTCGGACGTGGACTTCGGCGGCGGCACGTCCACCCCGACCCCCACGCCCACGCCCACTCCGACCCCCACCCCGACGCCGACTCCGACCCCGACGCCGACCGTCACCCAGCCGGGCGGCACCTGGAGCGCGGGCACGGCCTACCGCGTAGGGGACAGGGTGACGTACAACGGGCTGAGCTACGAATGCACGCAGGCGCACACGGCGCTCACCGGCTGGGAGCCGCCGAACGTGGCCGCCCTGTGGAAGCGCGTCTGACGCGATGACGCCGGCTCGGCGGCGACCGGCTCGCCGCCGAGCGCGTGAGGAGGACGACCTCGTGGGAGCAGCCCCATCAGCGCGGTGCCCGGACCGGGCGTTCGACGCGGATGGGGTTGCCGCGTACGAGCTCGTCGTGGATGCGCCGGCGGGCGGTGTCGACGGCCCGCTCCGCCGCCTCGTCGCCGTGCTCGATGCGCTCCCGCAGCAACCGCATGGCGGTGCGGCGGTTCAGGCTGAACTGGCGCTCGGTGTCGACCACGACGACGATCCCCGTGGGCCGGTGGGTGGCCCGCACGGCCGTGCTCGCCTTGTTGCGATGCTGCCCGCCGGGCCCGCCGGTGCGGCAGGCGACCACGTCCACGTCCGCCTCGGCGAACGTCGTGCGCGGCGAGCCGACCTGGCACGGCCGGGCGATGACGTACCAGTTCTTGCGCCCGGCGCCGGCCCGGTACGGGCTGGGAGCCTGCCAGCACAGGGTCCCGGTCCACGAGCCGGCGAACGCCTCGGCGCCCTCGCCCGCGATGCGCACCAGCACCGATCGGAAGGTGCCGGGCCGCTCGCCGGGAACGGTCTCCACCCGACGGGTCTCCAGCTTCAGCCGGGTGGCCTCGCCCTCCAGCCGGTGCAGCAGCCGGGCCAGGGCCCACGCGCACTCCTGCGGGCCGCGCCCCGCCGACAGCAGCAGGTGCACGCTCACGACCGCCCCCTCCTGCGGCGCTGCTCCTTCTGATCAGGCGTCTTGTACGTGACCAGCGGGATCGTCGTGGCCACCGGCGTGGCCAGCTCGTGCCGGACGAGGTCGTCGATCACCTGCTCGATGCGCTTGTACGCCGTCGGCGCCTCCTCGAAGAGCAACTGCCGGTCCCCGCACACCACCAGCGATCCGACCGGGGTGCGGCGCAGCTCCTCGACCGTGTGCTTGGCCTTCCCCCGGCGCAGCGCGTCCGCACGCGACATCTTGCGCCCCGCGCCGTGCGCCACCGAATGACCGGCCTCCGGCCCCGCGTGCCCGGCCACCAGGTAGGAGGGGGTGCCTCGCGTACCGGCGATGAGCACGTCACGGCCGTCACCCGGCGCGGCCCCCTTGCGGTGCAGGTAGACCCCGTCGCGGACCTCCACCAGGTTGTGGCACTGGTCGACGATCGGCTCGGTCGGCTCGAACCCCAGCGCGTGCGCCACCCGCGCGGCCAGCAGCCGCCGGTTGAGCGCCCCCCAGCGGACGGCTTCGTCGTGCACGGCCAGGTAGGCGTCGGGATCAGGGGCGGGGCCCGCGCCGTGGACCTCGGTGTGCGCCCGCAGGATCCGCTCGCCGAGCCCCCGCGAACCGCTGTGGACGATCAGCACCAGGTCGTCGGCGTCCAGCCCGAGCCGGCCGGCGTGGCCAGGCTCGAAGACCGTCCCGATCCGCGCCAGCTCGACGAAGTGGTTGCCCCGCCCGACCGTCCCGAGCCCCTCGACGTAGCCTGCGGGGATCTCGTCCTTCACCACGTCCCAGGCGGGATCGCCGGCGTCCCGCTCAGGGTCCAGCGCACGATCGAGGTCGGGGAACCGCGCGGCGAGCTTCTCCGGCACGGCCCGCCTGAGCTTCACGGGGAACACCGCGATGCCGCAGCCGATGTCGGAGCCCACCAGGAACGGGTACAGGACGGCCGAGGTCATGGCGGCGCCGATGGGGGCGCCCTTGCCGGGGTGCAGGTCCGGCATGGCGGCGACGTGCATCATGCCGTCGAGGGCGGCCACCTGGTGGCACTGCGCGACGGCATCGGACTCGATCCAGCTCGTGGGGGAGGCGAACACGGTGACCGTGGACGCCCGGGAGTGTTGCTGAGACAAGGACGCTCTCTTCGCTGAACAGGAGGTGGGCATGCGGAATCACGGCGGCGAGCAGGTGCTCGAAAGGGGCGGGTGCAGTCCGTCAGCGCATCATGGACACCACGTTCCCGGAGCTCCCCGACCCGGGGCAAATGATTTTCGCCAGGACACCGGCCGGGCCGCAGTCCCGTGACGGGTTCACACGCACCACAGCTCCTCGATCACGGCATCTGCGGGCTCGGCGCCCTCACCGCCCACGGCGCGAACCGTACGAGCCGCGCCCCTCTCTCCCCGGACCCGTGACGCCACCGTCGGTGAAACAGGTCACATCGCCGGCGACGCGTCACCTTCCCAGCCCGCCCGAGCTCTTAGGGGCATGACGAGCAACGAGCCCATGCGGGTGCTGAGAACGCCGGACGAGCGCTTCGCCGGCCTCCCCGGCTACCCCTTCGAGCCGCACTACGCCGAGATCGACTCCGGCGACGGCCACGGCACCGCCCTGCGCGTGCACTACCTCGACGAACGCCCCGCCGAGCGGCCGTCGGGAGAGACCGTCCTCCTCCTGCACGGCGAGCCGACCTGGAGCTACCTCTGGCGCGAGATCATCCCGCCCCTGGTGGCCGCCGGCCACCGGTGCGTCGCGCCGGACCTGGTCGGGTTCGGCCGCTCGGACAAGCCCGCCGACCGCTTCGACTACACCTACCGATCGCACCTCGACTGGCTGCGCGGCCTGCTGTTCGACACGCTCGACCTCGACGGGCTCACGCTCGTCTGCCACGACTGGGGCGGGCTGCTCGGCCTGCGGCTGCTCGCCGAGCACCCCGGCCGCTTCCGCCGTGCCGTCGCCACCAACACGATGTTGCCCGAGGGCGACCAGGACATGGGCCCGTTCTTCCTCTACTGGCTGCAGTCCAGCCAGCGCTCCAACCCGTTCAGCGTGGCCGCCGTCCTGGCGCGCAACCTGCGCGCCGGCGCCGACCCCGCCGTGCTGGCCGCCTACGACGCGCCGTTCCCCGGCGAGCCGTACCTCCAGGGTGCGCGGCAGTTCCCGCTGCTCGTGCCGATCTCGGCCCGGGACGAGGCCGCCGAGGGCAACCGCGCGGCGTGGCGCGTGCTGGAGACGCTCGACCTGCCGTTCCTGTGCGCGTTCGGCGAGCACGATCCGGTGAGCCGCGTCCACGGCGAGCGCATGGCCGAGCGGATCCCCGGCGCGAAGGGACAGCCGCATGTCACGCTCGCCGACGCCGGGCACTTCCTTCAGGAGGACCAGCCCCGGCAACTGGCCGAGACCATCGCGAGCTTCATCGGGAGCACCCCATGACCGAGGGCACCGTCGCACGGCGTGCCACCGTGCCGCGGTTCCTCCCGGCGATGCGGGTCACGGTGATCCTCCAGGCGCTGACCCTGCTGGTCCAGGCGGTCACGGCCGGGACGCTGCTGTCCTCTCCTGACGGCCGGATGCTGCACGGTCTCACGGCGCTGGTCGTCGTGGGCACCGCGGCGGTCCAGCTCCTCGTCGCGATCCTGGTGTGGCGTCCGGGTGGCGGCTCGCCGGGGTTCATCGCCAACAGCGCGTTCATGCTGGTCCTGTCCCTGGCCGCGGCGGCGCTCGGCGACGCCCACGTGCCCGAGCTGCACGTGCCCCTCGGCGTGCTGCTGTTCGGCGGGAGCGTCATGCTGATCATGCGGGCCTGGTCGGGCCGCCCGGGCGAAGGGCGGCGGGGCTCACCTCTTGCGTGAGCTCCGCCGCCGCTCTCGCCTAGAACCAGATGTTGATGAGGACGTACATGTGCTTCACCTCCTCGCGTCACTGGCCCGGCCGACACGCACAAGAGAGACGCCGGCCCGGAGAAGTGACGCGATGAGAGGCGGATCACATCGCTCGTACGGTGCGGACCGCCCTCAAGCGCCTGGCCGGACTTCGTCGCCGACCTTCAGCTCGCCGAGGTTCCCGGGGATCAGGCGGATGCCGAACCAGGACGCACCGTCCCAGCGGCGGTGCTTGGCCAGGGTTCTCAGGGGCTCCTTGCCGCCGGCCTGGGTGACCGGGTCCCAGGTGGTGGCGGCGCAGCGGTCGCAGAGCTCCGAGACGCGGAAACCGATCTCACCGATGCGGACCGACGTCCAGGAGTCCTCCGCGAAGGGCTCCCCGCCGTCGACGATGAAGTTGGGACGGAAGCGGGCGACGTCGAGGGGATCCGGGGGGAGCTCCTGGCGAGCCATGGCGCCTTCGGCGATCCAGTCCTCCAGCCGGCTCAGCGAGCTCAGGGAGACCAGGTGGAAGGCGGCGTCCCAGGCGAAGGTGAGCGCCTCGGGTTCCTCCGCGGCGGTGCGGCGCCGCGGGTCGTCCTGCCAGACGAGGCGGGCCGGCCTGCCGAGCAGCCGGGTGAACCATTCATGGGCGTCGTCGTCGGCGAGGACGCCCCGGCCGAAGTTGGCGAAACTCACGGGAACCGTGTCGCCGGTGGCCGGGGGAACCTTGAGCTCGCCCATGCCGCTCGCCGACAGCAGGAGGTGGCCGTCGGACGTTTCGGCGGCCGAGACCGAGAGGAGCTGGGGGTGTTCGCCTACCCAGATCAGTTCTCCCCGCGGGTCCACCACGGCCCAGCGGCGGTCGCCTTCCAGACCCCACGGGAGGATTCGGGCGGATGCGCGGGAGATGCCTTGGGTGGACTTGATGGGATACGTGCGGATCTCCGCTAGTTCCATTGGGCCAGGATAAGAGAAAGCGCTCTCCTGGGATATGGGAGCCGCAGGTCGAAGCCGCGTTCACCAGTCAGCTGCAAGCCTCGCGGTCTACGCTCGCCCCCATGCGAAAAGTGAGCGTGGCGCTGACGGCCCTGCTGGTCCTGACCGGGTGCACGCAGCAGCCCGGCGAAGGCGGGCTGCTGGACGCGATGGCCACCGTCTCGGCGCAGGGCCCCGCCGCCGCGTACTTCGAGTACGGCGAGCCGGGCTGGTGGCGCGACCTCGGCGTCAAGGCCGGCTCCGGCGAGGCCCGCCGCTGGTTACCCGCGGTGAGCTCCGGCCTCGGCCCTCTGGCTGCCGCCGCGGAGGCCCTGCCCAAGGCCACGGGCATGACCCCGGCGGCCGGCCGGCGGGCGATCTCGATCGGCGTGCCTCCGCAGCAGGCGCTCCGGTGGGACGGCGACGTCGAAGCGGACACCGTACGGACGAAGCTGACCACCCTCGGCGCCAAGCCCCGCCGGTTCGGGGAGCACGAAGGGCTCTCCTTCGCGCCCGGCAACGAGATCGACCTGTCCCGCATGATCGTCCCAGGCGTGACGAACCAGCTCAACCAGGTGGTCACCACCGACACCCTGGTGGCGGCGGCCTCGGCCCCCGAGCCGCTCGCGGCCGTGCTCGGCGGCGAGTCCACGCTGGCCGACAACCCGCCGCACGCCGCCATGGCCGCCTGCCTCGGCGACGTCGCCGCGGCCACCATCATGGCCCCCTCCCGACCCGGCGCCGTCACGCTGTACGGCGTGGGGCTGCGCCGACCGGCCGGCCTGACCGATCGGCCGGTCAACGTCATCTGCGTGGTGCCTGCCGCCTCCTCCGCCACCGACGTCGAACGCGCGCTGACGACCCGCCTCACTCCCTCGGGAAACACGCGCGATGGCGGGACGTACGGGAAGTACGCCCCGGAGATCGTGCACGATCGGATCAGCTCGGACGACCACACCGCGCTGAGGGCCGTTCTGACGTTGAGCGACACCACGAACGTGATGTTCGCCAACCAGATGTTGTACCGGGGAGAACTCGAAACCCTGACCGGACCGTCCCGTTGAGAAGTTCAGCCGGACATGCCCAGTCGAGGCGTTGCTCGGACCAGGCTCCGGCTTCGGCGACCCAGCCCGCGGTCAGGACGAGGTGGCTTCGGCGGTCGGCCGTGAGGAATCCGAAGGGACGGCTGAAGTCGATCTCACCTGTGCCCATGACGCGGAGCATGGTCATCGACAGCACGGCTCGGGTCGCCTCGGGCGCGGTGGCGGCGTCGATCCCGAGGGCGTCCTGCAACTCGCCGCGCCCTCGTCCCTCGGCGGCCGATGCCAGATGAGCCAGCAGCGGCCAGGCGCCCGCGCCGGCCGTCACGACCGCGCCTCCGGGCCCCGCCAGGGCGGTGTCCGGCCTGCCTATGCCGCGACCGGAAGATCGCCCTACACTGGCCGACCGTGGACTGGATCGAGCGGGTCGCCGAGATCCGACGCTGGAGCCGGGGCGGCGAGCGCGCCCCGCACAAGCCGCTCCTCCTGCTCTACGCCCTGGGCCACTTCCAGCGGAACGGCAACGGCCCCATCCCGTTCAGCGCCGCCGAGGCCGAGCTGAGGAAACTGCTCAAGGAGTACGGCCCGCCGCGTGACACCAGCCCCGGCTACCCGTTCCATCACCTGACGAACGACGGCCTGTGGCTGGTCGACACCCGCCACGGCCCCGGCAGCCCGGGCCCGGAGCTGGGCCGCCTGCGCGAGAGCCGGGCCGCCGGCCGGCTGCATCCCGACCTGGCCCGTGCGCTGGCGGAGGAGCCCGGTCTGCTGGGGCGGATGGCCCGCTACCTTCTGGACGCCAACTTCGCGCCGTCCCTGCACGCCGACCTGTGCCTGCTGGCCGGCCTGGACCTGGAGACGCTGGAAACCATCACGGAGACGAAGAAGCAGCGCGACCGGCGCTTCCGTGACCGGGTGCTCATGGCGTACGAGTACTGCTGCGCGTTCTGCGCCTACGACGGCTGGCTGGACGGCGTGGCAGTGGGCCTGGATGCCGCGCACGTGCGCTGGTGGGCCTTCGACGGGCCCGACGACGTGGCGAACGGGCTGTGCCTGTGCGCGATCCACCACAAACTGTTCGACAAGGGCGTCCTCGGGCTGACCGCGGAGCGCGCCATCACCGTCTCGGCCAGGTTCGTCGGCCGCTCGCAGTCAGCCAGGGACATGGTGCTCTCCTTGGCGGGCCGGCCCGCTCGACCTCCCCAGCCCGGACTGGACGCGGTCGAACAGGATCACATCGACTGGCACAGCCACCAGGTGTTCCGCACGCCCGCCCGCGGCTGAGGCCGAGCGACAGCGCCCGCAGCGTCGCCAGGCCCCTTGCGTCCGGCGCGCTCCCGGCCCGGCTTCTCTCGCCGAACGCGACTCCGGTCGCAGTGATCAGCGGCGTCCTCGGCCCGATCGCACTCGGCGGCCGAGCCAGGGACGCTCACATGAAAGCCCAGGCCAATCGGCCCGGGCCTTCGATCGAGGGGGCCTGTTTACGGAATGGCGAGGGCGTACATCCGCACGCCGCCGACCGTGACAGTGGTGCAGTAGTACTCCGGACCCCCGCTGTTGGCGGCGCTGTTGCACGCCTTCGCGCCGGCGGTGGTGTACGAGTACCACCTGAGGATCGTCTGCGCCGAGGCGGGCGCCGGCGCGAGGGTGACGGCCATGGCGGCGGCGGCGATGGCGGTCGACATCCCGAGAGACAAACGCCTGATCGCGGTCTTCATACGCCAATCCTTTCCAGGA
The DNA here is from genome assembly GCF_024172165.1 of Nonomuraea thailandensis. GTDB lineage: Bacteria > Actinomycetota > Actinomycetes > Streptosporangiales > Streptosporangiaceae > Nonomuraea > Nonomuraea thailandensis. The sequence continues at coordinate 11,097,070 of NZ_JAMZEB010000002.1, forward strand.
ACGGTGTCTCGGCCGCAGGGAATGCCGCGTTCATTCGGCCCTCCGTCTGCGGGATTACGGTCCGACCTTATGTAGCGGGCGCCCGATTTCCGCCTGTTTTCCGCCCTGCCCCTGGCCCGGCGGTGATGGCCAGGGGTGCCGAGTCTGGTGATCGTCCGCGAAGTACACTCGTCCGCAGTCAGACGCGGAAGGGGCTGGGAACCGCTGATGGAGAGTGGCGACGGCACCGCGCCGGCGGTCTTGTTCCGCCTCCTCGGCCCCGTCCAGCTGCAGGCGGGGGCCGAGCGGATCACCTTCTCGGGCAACCAGGGAGCCGTTCTCGCGGCGTTGCTGCTCCACGCCGATCGGGTGGTCTCGACCCAGCGGCTGGCGGAGGCGGTCTGGGACCGGCCCTGGCACAGCGCCTCGGCCTCCAGGGTCAGGACGCTGATCTCCGAGGTACGCCGGGCCTGCGCCGCTCTGGGCGCCGACGTCATCCACACCCAGCGGCCGGGCTACGTCCTGAAGCCGGCCGCCGCCACGACCGACCTCTCCTGCTTCAACTCCCAGGCGGCGCTGGCCCGCGAGGCCGTGACCGCCGGCCGGTACGAAGAGGCGCTGGGCCACTATGACGACGCGCTGAGCTGGTGGCAGGGTGCCCCGCTCGGCGGGATCCGCAGCTCGTTCGCCCAGGCGCGGGCCGACTGGCTGGAAGGGCTGAGACTCGACGCGCTGGAGGAGCGGCTGTCCGTGTTGCTGGCGCTGGGCAGGAACACCGACGTGGTCACGGAGGCGCGCGTCCTGGCCGGCGAGGCCCCGCTCAGGGAACGCCTGCACGGGCACCTCATGGAGGCGCTGCACGAGAGCGGCCGGCGCAGCGAGGCCCTGGAGGTGTACCGGCAGTTCAGGAACCGGACGGTCGAGGAGCTGGGGCTGGAGCCCACGAACGAGATCCGGCAGGTGCAGCAGCGGATCCTCCGGTCCGACGAGATCCGGCAGGCGCAGCAACGGATCCTCCGGTCTGACCCGCCCCCGCGGCAGCGGCCGGACGCGCACCGGACGTCCCTGCCCGTGCCCGTCCAGCTCCCCGCCCCGCCCGCATCGTTCACGAGCAGGGAACGCGAGCTGAGCGAGCTCGACCGGCACCTGACCTCTGGAACGGACGACGTCGGCGTCGCGGTGATCAGCGGGCCCGGCGGCATCGGCAAGACCTGGCTGGCACTCCACTGGGCGCACCGGCACCGCGACCGCTACCCGGACGGGCAGTTGTACGCGAACCTCCGCGGCTTCGACGACATCCAGGAGCCGGTGCAGCCGGCCACCGTCCTGCGCCACTTCCTGGGAGCGCTGGGCGTGCCTCCCGAGATCATCCCGGCGGACCAGGAGGCGCAGGCCGCGTTGTACCGGTCCGTCCTGGCGGAGCGCCGGCTGCTCATCGTCCTGGACAACGCCAGGGACAGCGCCCAGGTGACTCCGCTCATCCCCGGAAGGCCGGGCTGCGCCGTACTGGTCACCAGCCGGAACCGCCTCGTGAGCCTGAACGCCACCCACTCCGCCGGGCTGCTGGAGGTCGGCGCCTTCACCGACGAGGAGGCCCGCCGGCTGCTCTCCCGCCACTTCGGCCCCGAGACCATGGCCGCGGACCCCGCCTCCGTCGCCGTGCTGCTGGAGCACAGTGGCGGCCTGCCTCTGGCCCTCGGAGTGCTGGCCGCCCGCGCCGTCGCGCAGCCCGGCTTTCCCCTGGCCGTCCTCGCGCAAGAGCTGCTCGACCCCGCGACCAGGCTGGACGCCCTCCAGACCGGCGATCCGGGCGCCGGCCTGCGCGCCGTGTTCGCCTCCTCGTACGCGGCGTTGCATCAGCCCGCCGCCCGCCTCTTCCTCTTACTGGGAACGGTCCCCGGCCCTGAGATCGGCCTGCCTGCCGCGTCCGCCCTCGCGGGGCTCCCGCCCGCCGAGACCCGCACCCACCTCTCCACGCTCGAGACCGCCAACCTCGTCCGGCAGCTCACGCCCGGCCGCTACCGGATGCACGACCTCGTCCGGCTGTACGCCGCCGAACGGGCCGAAGCCGACCTTCCCGCCGACGTTCGGCAACAGGCCCTGATACGCCTGGTCGAGGCGTACACCGCCATGGCCTTCACCACGGACCGGGCGCTCTTCCCGCACCGCCCGTCCATCACGGTCGCCCCCTGGGAGGGGAACCTGCCGGAGCCCGAGGACACCGCCACCGCGATGACCTGGTTCGAGACCGAGCTGCCATGCCTGCTGGCCGCCCAGCTCCTGGCCTCCGGGCTGGGCCTGGACACGGCGGCCTGGCAGCTCGCGTGGAGCACGAACTCCTTCCTGCTACGCCGCTCCTACAACCGGGAGCGGCTCGACTCCTGGAAGATCGCGCTCGCGTCCGCGCGGCGGCTCGACGACCCGCACACGACCGCCGTAGTCCTCTGGCACACGGGGTACGCCCACGCGGCCGCCGGCGATCACGAGGCGGCGATCCACCATCTTGACCAGGCCCTGGCGTTGTTCGAGAACCTGCGGGACCGCTCCCGGCTGGCCCAGGTGCACCACACGCTCGGGTGGGTGTGGAGCAGCCATGGGCAGTTGCGGCACGGGCTCGGCCACGCGCAGGCGGCGCTCCTGCTCCAGCGAGAGGCGGGCGACCCCATCTGGGAGGCCAACGCCCTCAGCGCCCTGGGCTGGATCCACCTGCAACTCGGCGATCACTCGGCGGCGAGCTCCGCGTGCGAGCAGGCCCTCGCGCTCTTCCGCCGCCACCAGGACCGTGGCGGTGAGGCGGCCACGCTGGACAGTCTCGGCATGCTGGCCCTGCGTGAGGGGGAGCATGCGCGTGCGCTGGAGTACTACGGACAGTCCGCCGATCTCCGCAAGGGCACCGGCAACGCCTATCAGGGCGCCGACACGCTGGTGGGACTTGGGGACGCTCACCGCGCGCTGGGGAACGAGCCGGAGGCCAGGGCGGCCTGGTCGGAGGCGCTGGATCTGTACGGTTCCCAGCATCGCCTGGCCGAGGTGGAGCGGGTGAAGGAGAAACTGAGCCGGATCCCATGGTCGACGGCTGCTGATCTCCCCTGACGCAGACCCGGCAGCCGACAGGGGCTGCGACAGCTTCGCCGGAGCATGGCCCGCCATCGAAGCCGAAGGAGGCGAGGACGCCGGCTACGCCAAGACCCTCGGCGACGCCCGCAAGATCGTCGTCTCCCGCCAGAACCTCCACTTCACCTGGCGCAACTCCGAACTCCTCCACGGCGACCTCATCCAAGCCGTCACCGCACTGAAGAACGAACCCGGCGGCCGCATCGCCATCAGCGGCTCCGTCTCCGTCATCCGCCAACTCCTGCACGCCGGACTGATCGACGAACTCCACCTGCTCGTCCACCCCATCGCCGTACGCAAGGGCGAACGCCTCTTCGACCGCCGTCGAGGGAGATGAACAGGCTGGCGGCGATCGTCCCCATGGTGGTCCTCCTGCTGGGCCGTGCGGCCCGGTCGTTGTCCGGTGTGCTCACAGCTTCGCGGACCCGGCTCAAGGCCCTCCTCCCACCGCCCTTGCGGGCACGGTGAGGCACAATCCAGCGATCGACTCCGCTGCCCTGGCCACCGTCATCTCGCCCCACACCAGGGGCCGATCACATCCGGCCCGGTCGCCTCGTGGCCAGGCCGACGCCGGCGCGGACGATCGTGATCGAGGCGACGACCATCAACCTCAGCGGGGCCCTCGCCGGAGAGAGGAACGCGCCGTCGCGGTCATCGAGGCCGGCGGCAGACCGTTGCCATCGCTGAGCCGCCCTCACCACCAGTCCTGACGACTTGCTGCCTCGCGCTCACGAGCTGATGCGTTGATCCATGAATTGGCGTATCTGAACAGGCGTGCGGATCTCAACGGCGTGAGGGGGAACATTCGTCTTCTGAAACGTGTGCGCCGAAGAGGGCCAGTTGGGGAGGCGGCGACGTCGGTGCGCCTCGGCGGTGTCCACATGCCACACGCTCGCACGCAAGGACAACGAATCCACCAGCCACAGCTCGTAGTCCTCACGATGCTCGGCCAGATGGGCGATGTAGCCGGTCAGTACCGTCTGCGCGACCGTCTCGGCTCTCTCGGCCAGGATGGCCCCATCGGACTGCTCACCGGGAGCCTCACACCAGCCCCTGGCGTACTGGTCGGTGTATTCGACACGATAGACGAACCGGGCTGTGCCCTCGGACGCGCCGTCCGGCTCGCCGAGCCGGCCGGCTGCCTGCGCCGACAGCCACGACCAGTCGGCGATGGCGGCATAGAGAGCCACCTGCTGTTTGATCTGCGGGGTGTCGCCGTGAAGGGCGGTCCCGCCCAGGTGCGGCATGTTGAGCAGAGTCGCCACCTGGTGAAGCCGATGGAGAGGGACCAGGCGGTCCCGCACGTCGGCGAGATCGAGTGTCACGATCCTCAGTGTGGTGGGTCGTTCAACGGTTGGTCAGGAGAAGACTTAAAGATCTTCCCTGGCATTTTTCGAGAGCTGCTTCTGCTGCGGTCCGTGCGGTCACTTGGCATGGAGTTGTGCCAGCCGGTCGGGAAATTGTGCATCTTGGCCCCATTCTCTACGTCGAGATGTATTCAACTAACAGAAGTGACGACATATGGCGTCGTGTTCGGTAGGGAGGCAGAGCTGCGCACGGCGGCGGCGGTAGCGGCGGAATGCTGATTGCTGCGCTGCTGGCATCTGGGCCCGTCGGAACCTGATCGGCCTGTATAGCGGGCCCCTGGTCGCCAAGTAGGGGTGATCATCGAGACTTAGCCTGACGATCCCCGTCTGTGCGGGAGCACTGGTACAGCACCGATGAGCACATGGCGGCCCAAGGCCATTTGCGTGTGTGCGGGGAGCACTCCCGTGCTCACTCGGGCAGGTAATCGGCCACGTGCAGCGCTTGTCCCGTGTAGCCGTCCTGGCCGGGAAGGGCGGGGACGTAGGGGTTGCCGAAGGAGCCGCTGGCTGCGATGACACCCATGGTGTGCAGGGTGTCCCCGGCGGCGGTGTGGACGTGGAAGCCGCCCGCGCCGTCGGCTTCCACCGCTGTGACGCGGGTGCCGGTGCGGATCTCGACGTCCAGGCCATCGGCGTAGCGCTGCAGGTAGGCGACGACTTCGTCGCGGGTGGGGTAGTGGTCGCCGTCGCCGGGGAAGTCCTGGCCGGGCAGGGCGCTGTACCGGGCGGGCGAGAACAGGGTGAGGCTGTCGTAGTAGCTGCTCCACGAGCCGGTGGACGTGTGCCCGGCTTCGAGGATGACGGAGGTGCGGCCGGGCGTCGAGCAGGGCGCGAGCGGCGGTCAGGCCGGACTGGCCCGCGCCGATGACGAGGGTGTCCATGTCGCCGAATCATATCCTCATATCCAGAAATGACAATACGGTAGAGTCGTGCCATGCAGACGGAAGGCAGCGGCATCCGGCTCACCGACGCGGCACGCGGCTTCCTCAAGGCCCTGGCCAGCGACACCCGCCAGCAGATCCTGTTCCTGTTCGAGGGCGGGGTGGAGCTGACCGTGAGCCAGGTGGCCGAGCGCTTGTCGCTGGCCCAGTCGGCCACCTCCACGCACCTGGCGACGCTGCGCGACGGCGGGGTGCTCACCTCTCGACGTGAATGGAAGACCGTCTACTACCGCGCCAACCCCGACGGGGCGCGGCGGGCGCTGGCGGACCTGCAGGCCGCCTTGGCCGCGTGCTGCCCGCCAGGCGATGCACCCTCAGTCGGTGGGTGTGGCTGACTGGGCAGGAGCTGGGCCGCACCCCTCGGCTTAGGCGCTCATCTAATTTGACATCCCTCTAATCAGGGTTCAGAATCTGAGCTGTTTAGATGAGTTTCTATTCAGGAGGTGCGCGATGCGCGCTCTGCTCATCCGCCTGCGCCGCCCCGCCGACGTCTCGGGTTTCACTTTCAACGAGGCGACCTCGGAGGTGTGCGACCGCACCTGCCGCGCCGACGCCGCCATCGAGCGCGCCCGCGCCTCCGCACTGTCGTCCCTGTCCTTCCGCTAACTCGCGCACCATCAGGAGAGCCGTCATGAGTGACAGTTGCTGCGGCACCGTTGCCGTCGAGATCGAGCAGTTCGCCACCCCTCAGCAGGCCGCCTCCGGGCCGGCGAACGATCTGCCCGTCATCGTGATCGGCGCCGGCCCGGTCGGGCTGGCCGCCGCCGCCCACCTGGCCGAGCGTGGCCTCGACTTCACGGTCCTGGAGGCCGGTGACCGGGTTGCCGCCTCGGTGGCGCAGTGGGGGCACGTACGGGTGTTCAGCCCGTGGAAGTACAACATCGACGCCGCCGCCCGCCGCCTCCTGGAGGCCGACGGCTGGACGGCCCCGGACTCCGACTGGCTGCCGACAGGCGCTGAACTCATCGACGACTACCTCGCCCCGCTGGCCAAGCTGTTCGGCGACAAGGTGCGGCTCGGCGCGAAGGTCACCGCGATCAGCCGCCTCGGCTACGACCGCGTGCGCACGACAGGCCGCGAGCAGGTGCCGTTCCTCATCCGCCTGGCCGATGGCACCGAGCTGCAGGCGCGAGCGATCATCGATGCCTCCGGCACCTACACCAGCCCGAACGTGCTCGGCGCCAGCGGCCTGCCCGCCCACGGCGAGCACGAGGTGCTCGTCGACCATGCCCTGCCCGACGTGCTCGGCACAGACCGTGACCGCTACGAGGGCAAGCGCGTGCTGGTCGTCGGCGCCGGTCACTCGGCCGCCACCACCCTGCTCGCGCTGGCCGAGCTGCCGGACACGCCGATCACCTGGGCGATCCGCGCCGGCGACGCCACCCGCACCTACGGCGGCGGCGAGGCCGACGCTCTCCCGGCCCGCGGCGCGCTCGGCACCCGGCTGCGCGTCCACGTCGAATCCGGCCGCATTCAGTTGTTGACCGGCTTCTTCACCCACCGCGTCAACGCCACCGACCAGGGCATCCAGGTGATCAGCCGCGACCCTGCCGGCCACGAGCAGAGCGTCACCGTGGACCAGGTCGTGAGCGCGACCGGCTACCGCCCCGACCACTCCATCGCCTCCGAACTGCGTCTGGACCTGGACCCGGTGCTCGGCTCCACCCGCGCCCTGGCCCCGCTGATCGACCCGAACCAGCACTCCTGCGGCACCGTCCCGGCCCACGGCGTGGACGAACTCGCCCACCCCGAGACCGGCTACTACGCGGTCGGGGTCAAGAGCTACGGCCGCGCCCCGACCTTCCTGATGGCCACCGGGTATGAGCAGGTCCGCTCGGTTGTGGCGGCGCTGGCCGGCGACTGGCAGGCGGCCCGCGACGTGCAGCTCGACCTGCCCGAGACCGGCGTGTGCTCCTCCAGCCTGGTCGAGGCCCAGGAGCAGCGCGTCGGCCTGGCCACCGGCATCAGCGGTGGCCTGCTGGCGGCCCCGCTCCCGCACACCACCATCGGGGCGTCGGCCGAGTCCGGCGGCGGCTGCTGCGGCTGAAAGGAAGCACCCTGATGTCTGACGGCTATCCCACCGCCGCCCAGAAGAAAGCGCTGCGCCTCATCTGCGACCACGAGCCGATGCCCGCCCACCGGCTGGCCGACGAACTGGTCGCCGCCCGCAAGCCCAGCACCAACCCCGGCTACGGCCCGGCGATCGCCCGGATGGCAGGAACGCTCGCCTGGCGGCTGCAGGCCCAGGGCTTCATCGCCGAAACCCTCGCGGGCGACTGGGCGACCACGACTGAGGGCCGCGCGCTGATCGCCTGTCCAGCATGAGTTCCCCCGCCGAGACCGCCGCCCTCCAACAGCAGGGCGGCGGTCCGCCGCGTTCCCGGCACAGCCGGCGGGTCGTGGCCGCGCTGGCCGTCACCCAGACCATCGGCTACGGCGTGCTCTACTACGCCTTCTCGGTCTTCCTCGTCCCGATGGCCCATGACCTGCACGCCACCAACGCCCAGGTCGCCGCCGCGCTCACGGTGTCCGTGCTGATCACCGCCGTCTGTGCCCCGCTCGCCGGGCGGTGGCTGGACGCCCACGGCGGGCGCGCCCTGATGACGCTCGGTTCGCTGCTCGGCACAGGGGCGGTGCTGGCCTGGTCGCAGGTCACCGCGCTGTGGCAGCTCTACCTGGTCTTCGCCGCCATCGGCATCGCCTGCTCGATGGTGCTGTACGAGGCCGCGTTCGCCGTCATCATCGCCTGGTACGGCGCCGACGCGCGAGGCCGTGCGCGAGGCATCCTGGCCCTGACCATCGTCGCCGGGTTCGCCTCCTCGATCTTCATCCCGCTCACCGGCCTGCTGGTCGACGCCTACGGCTGGCGCCAGGCCCTGGTGGTCCTCGGTCTCGTCTACGGCCTGGCGGCGATCCCGCTGCACGCGCTGGTGATCCGCCGCCGCCCGGCCCACGCCCGCACACCCGAGGCCGCCGGGGAACGCGCCGACCTGGTCAGGGCCGCCGTGCGCCGCCGCCCGTTCTGGCTGCTGGTGATCGCCTTCACCGCCAGCGGCGGCGCGATCGCCGTCATCGCCGTCGTGCTGGTCACCTACCTCATCCACCTCGGCCACAGCCCGGTCCTGGCCGCCACGCTCGCCGGACTGCTCGGCGTCCTGTCGGTCACCGGGCGGCTGGTCACCACCGGTCTGCAGACCCGTCTGCCCGCCGCTCTCATCGCCGCCGCGATCTATGCGCTGCAAGGCGTCGCGGCGCTGCTCCTGCCGGTCCTGGGAGCGAGCGTCGCGGGCGCGATCTGCTGCGTCCTGCTCTTCGGGCTCGGCTTCGGCATCGGCTCCATCACGCTGCCACACCTGCTCGTGCAGCGGTACGGCACCGCCGCCTACGCCACCTTGTCGGGCCGCATCGCGCTCTTCTCCGTCGCCGACAAGGCCCTGGCTCCGCTCGGTGCGGTCGCCCTGGCTCAGGCCGTCGGCTACACCTGGGTGATGAGCGCGGTGGCCGCCGTCTGCGTCACCGCCGCCTTGTCCTTGGTCGCCTACCATCGCGTATAATTTAGACGAATGTCGAATTAAGGAGACGCGGATGACCGCCGTGACGATCCAGTGCTGCGCGCCGATCGCCCGCGAGCCGCTCAGCGAGGCCGACGCCGCTGAACTGGCCACGCTGCTCAAGGCCGTGGCCGACCCGGTACGGCTGCGCCTGCTGTCGATGATCGGCTCCCACCCCGGCGGCGAGGCGTGCGTGTGCGACCTGACCGGCGTCTTCGACCTGACCGCCCCCACCATCTCCCACCACCTGAAGGTGCTGCGCACCGCCGGGCTCATCGACGGTGAACGCCGTGGTACCTGGGTCTACTACCGGATCATCCCCGAGGTGGTGAACAAGCTGGGGGCGCTGTTCGCACCGCTCGCCGCCCCCGCCAAGGCGCAGAACGGCCCTGTGGACGTAGAACTCCTCAACGCATGACCGACACGGCCCGCCTGGCCGATGTCGTGGTCATCGGCGCCGGACAGGCCGGGCTGGCGGCCGGCTACTACCTGCGGCGGGCAGGCGCCGACTTCGTCATCCTGGACGCCCAGCAGACGCCCGGCGGCGCCTGGCAGCACGCCTGGCCATCGCTGCGGCTGTTCTCGCCCGCGCAATACAGCTCCCTGCCCGGCCGCATGATGCCGATCCCAGCCGACGGCGGCTACCCGGACGCCGCCCACGTCGTCGCCTACCTGACCGACTACGAACAGCGTTACCGGCTGCCGATCGTCCGCCCCGCCGCCGTGCGAGCCGTGCGACGTGCCGATGACCGCCTCGCCGTGGAAAGCAGCGCCGGCACCTGGCACGCCCGCATCGTCGTCAGCGCCACGGGCACCTGGTGGCGTCCCTACGTCCCGCACTACCCGGGCATCGGTGACTTCCGCGGGGAGCAGCTGCACACCGCCGGCTACCGTGGCCCCACCCCCTTCCACGGCCGCCGGGTGCTGGTCGTGGGCGGCGGCAACTCCGCCGCGCAGATCCTCGCCGAGCTCTCCCAGGTCGCCCAGACCACCTGGGCGACACTGCGCCCGCCCCGGCTGCTGCCCGACGAGATCGACGGCCGCGCCCTGTTCGACCTGGCCACCAGCCGCCACCAGGCCGCCCAGGCCGGACAGAACGCCGACAGCATCGGCGACCTGGGCGACATCGTCGCCGTCGCGCCCGTACGCGAGGCCCGCGACCGGGGCGCGCTCAAGGCCGAGCCCATGTTCTCCCGCCTCACCCCCGACGGGGTGGCGTGGGCCGACGGCAGCACAGCGGCATTCGACGCGATCGTGTGGTGCACCGGCTTCCGTCCTGCACTGGCTCACCTGGCCCCGCTACGGCTGCGCGGCCCCGGCGGCGTGATCGGCACCGACGGCACCCGCGCCCTGGCCGAACCGCGCCTGCATCTGCTCGGCTATGGCGATTGGACCGGCGCGGCCTCGGCCACCCTCATCGGCGCCGGCCGCACTGCCCGCCAGCTGGCCGCAGAGGTCATCGCCCAGCTCTAGGCGCACGCACTTCGGTGACATTCACGCTTTGATTCGACCCACGTCTATCTTGACGAACATCTAAACAACATGAGATCGTGACTCCTGATTCGACATGCATCTAAGTGTTGATGGCCTCGACCTCGCACCGGCAGAAGGGCAACCACCATGACGACGAACCAGACCAGCGGCGGCTTCATCGGCGACCTGGCCGAGGCTTTCGCACCGCCCGCCGCCGGCGGCTGCTGCGGAGCTCCTGCCTCTCCCTCCCCGGCCAGTGACACAGCCTCGCAAGCAGATGCAGCCGCCACCGCCTGCTGCGGCAGCACGTCCGCCGCCCAGCAGGCCGCCCAGGCCGGCTGCTGCGGTCAGGCACCGGCCCCGGCCGCCGAGGCAGCCTCCACCGGCTGCTGCGGATGACCTCCACCATGCCGGACCTCCCTCGGGCGCCCGGCCTGGCCGCCGTCGTGGAGCGGGTGTCGGCGGCGCGGATGCTGGCCACGGTGCATGAGCTGGCCCGCGACCACTACGCGGGGCGGCGCGTGGGTACGCCCGGAGGCCGGGCCGCCGCCGCATGGCTCGCCGAGCGGCTGCGCGAACTGGGTGCCGAGGTCGAACTCGACTCCTTCCCCGTCGCCGACGTGCGGGAGCTGTATGCCACCCCGGTGCTGGAATGGAGCGCAGGCGGCCAGGCGCTGCGCCTGGAGCACCGCCGGGACTTCGTCGAGCACCTCGCCTCGGCTGAGTTGCCGGAGCCGCGCACCGCGCCGCTGGCCGCCGCCTCCGAGGCCGACCTGCACGGCCGATGGGTGCTGGCCGAGGCCGGAGACTGGGCGCAGGCGTGCGAACGAGCCGAGGCCCACGGCGCGGCCGGAGTACTGACCGCGCGCGGCACCGACGCCGAGGGGTGGATGCCCAAGATGATCGCCGGACCGGCCACCCGAGCCGTGCCGATCATCGCCCTGCGCACCGACCAGCACGCCCGCCTGGCCGACGCCCTGGCCATCAGCCCGGTGCAGGTCACCGGATCGATGCCGCTCCGGCAGATCTCCACGCAGGGCCACAACGTCCACGCCCGCTTCCCCGCCTCCGCCCACGCCAGGGGCACGGGGACCGGGCCGCGGGTACTGCTGACCGCGCACTACGACGGCGTCGGCGACGACCCCGGCATGCGGCTGCCCGCAGCCGCCGACAACGCCTCCGGCGTGGCCGCTGTCCTGGAGGCCGCCCGCGTCCTGGCAGCAGACCCGGCCACCCGGGCCGACCTGTCGGTGGCCTTCGTGGACGCCGAGGAGACTGGGGCATGGGGCTCGGCCCACCACGCAGCCGCCCTGCCGTCCGACACGTTGGTGATCAACCTCGACGGCGCCGCGCAGCTGCACCAGGCCGCCTCCGTCGAGGCCGGCGGACCCGCCCACGCCCTGCTGGCCACTCTCGACCAGGCCGCACGCCTGACCGGCGTGCCGCTGCGAGCGGGCGCGATGGCCTCCGACAACCGCCGCTACGCCGCCGCCGGCGTGGCCGCGATCGGCATCGGCATGGGCATGCCCGGCTACCAGACCCCCGCCGAAACCCCCGACCGCGTCGAGGCAGGCACCCTCGTGGCGGCCGCGCGACTGCTGGTCGCCTCGGTCGGACTGCTGGCCGTCCAGACCTCGGTCTGACCAGCTCACGATGGCCTACCCACGCGTAGGGTGCTGTGCTCAGGTGCCGCCGGTCGATGATCGGGCGGCGGCTTGCTGGGTGAAGTGCTCGGCGAGGGCGGTCATCTTGCCGAGGTAGCGGGCGGCCAGTTGCAGGTGGGTGTAGGCCGTGTCCTCATCGACGGCTCGCCCGCGCGGATGGCCCGCCTCGTTCCGGGTGATCCTGAGCAGGTCGGCCACCGCGTCCATGGTCAGGTTGTCGCCCAGGCCGTCGGGCAACGCGGGTCGCATCGGCTCCAGCCGCGCGCGCAACGCCTGGAAGCGAGCGTTCTGGGAGCTCTTGGGGTTGTCCAGCTCCTTGCGCAGCTTCTCGGCCGAGGCGCCCAGTGCGGCGACCATGGCCTCGGCAACGCCGAGGAAGACCTGCTCGGCCGCGACACCGAGCATCACCGAGCAGGCAAGGTAGCAGCCCGCGTTGAAGGACTGCAGAGCCTCCTGCATGTACTGGTAGGCGACCGGATGCAAGTTCGGCACCTGGCGGCGCAGCCGGCGAAGGTAACCTTCGGGGTCGTGAGGCTCCCACGGCCCGCCCTCGACCGCTCTGCGGCCTCGCTCGGACAGTTTCCACCGCCAGTTATCACTGGCCGGTTGACGTTCGGGGTCCAGGTAGATCAGGCCGTCGGCGAGCAGAGCCCATAACGTCTCCCACGCCTCATGTGATCGACAGCCAGTTGCTGCCCTGATGGCCTGAGGAAGGCAGGCGTCGTGGAAGCGGGTGTCAGCGTGCGGGGTGGCCATCAGTTTGAGGACCTGGCTGCGGATCTGCATCCCGACAGGGTAGCCAGCCGGTTGCCGTAAGTACCGGCGTGAAATGGGCGATGGCCGCCCCCCTGCGCGGGAGGCGGCCATCGCCGTCGTTCAGCGCAGCTCGTTCAGCGCGGGCGGCTCAACCAGGCAGCAACTCGCCGAGCAGCTTCTCCACGCGGGAGCCGATGTCGTCACGGATGACTCGCACGGCGTCGATGCCCTGCCCGGCCGGGTCGTCGAGCTTCCAGTCCTCGTACCGCTTGCCGGGGAAGATGGGGCAGGCGTCGCCGCAGCCCATGGTGATGACCACGTCGGAGGCTTGCACGGCGTCGACGGACAGGACCTTGGGGTGGGCGGCGGTGATGTTGATGCCGACCTCGGCCATGGCCTGCACGGCGACCGGGTTGACCTGCTCGGCCGGGGCCGAACCGGCCGAGCGGACTTCGACGCGGTCGCCTGCCAGGTGGGTGAGCCAGCCGGCGGCCATCTGGGAGCGTCCGGCGTTGTGCACGCACACGAACAGGACGCTCGGCTTGTCGGGGACGGACTCAGGCACGGGCGGCCTCCTTGGCGGTGAACAGGCGGCGGCCGGCCAGGCTGACGTAGACCAGGGCAACCAGGACGGGAACCTCGATGAGCGGGCCGACCACTCCGGCCAGGGCCTGGCCGGAGGTGACGCCGAAGACGCCGACCGCCACGGCGATGGCCAGCTCGAAGTTGTTGCCGGCGGCGGTGAAGGCCAGCGTGGTGGAGCGCTCGTAGCCCAGGCCGATCAGCTTGCCGGCCAGGAACGATCCGCCCCACATGAGCGCGAAGTAGGCCAGCAGCGGCAGCGCGATGCGCGCGACGTCGCCGGGCTGGGAGGTGATCGTGCCGCCTTGCAGGGCGAACAGGATGACGATGGTGAACAGCAGCCCGTACAGGGCCAGTGGGCCGACGCGGGGCAGGAAACGGCCTTCGTACCAGTCTCGGCCGCGAGTGCGTTCGCCGAGTCGGCGGGACAGGTAGCCGGCGGCCAGCGGGATGCCGAGGAAGATGAGCACGTACTGGGCGATGTCCCAGGCCGAGACCTGAAGCGCGGACTGCGCGAGGCCGAGCCAGCCGGGCAGCACCTGCAGGTAGAACCAGCCCAGCGCGCCGAACGCGACCACCTGGAAGACCGAGTTGAGCGACACCAGCACGGCGGCGGCCTCACGGTCGCCACACGCCAGGTCGTTCCAGATGAGGACCATGGCGATGCACCGCGCGAGCCCGACGATGATCAGGCCGGTGCGGTACTCGGGCAGGTCCGGCAGGAAGATCCAGGCCAGCGCGAACATGACGGCCGGGCCGAGGACCCAGTTCAGCACCAAGGAGGAGACCAGCAAGCGGCGGTCACCGGTGACGGCGCCCAGACGGTCGTAGCGGACCTTGGCCAGCACCGGGTACATCATCAGCAACAGCCCGAGCGCGATCGGCAGCGAGATCTCGCCGAACTTCACCGCCTCCAGCGCGGTGTTCAGCCCCGGTACCAGCCGACCGAGCAGCAGCCCGGCGGCCATCGCCGCAATGATCCACACCGGCAGGAACCGATCGAGCGTGGACAGGCCGGCGATGACTCCCTGCGCGGGCGCGGCGGCCGGCGAGGCCGATGAAGCCGGGGACGTGGAAGAGGACATCGCGCTGATCCTCAGACGGTGGCGGGCACGTCGAGCAGGGCCGACAGCTCACCCAGCGTCTCGGGCACCAGCCGGTAGTACACCCAGGAGGCGCGCCGCTCCGAGGTCAGCAGCCCGACCTCCTTGAGCACCTTCAGGTGGTGGCTGATGGTCGGCTGGGACAGCTCGAACGCGCCGGTGATGTCACACACGCACACCTCGCCGCCGGCGCGGCTGGCCACGATGGACAGGATGCGCAGCCGCACAGGGTCACCCAGCGCCTTGAACACCCGCGCCACCCCGGCCGCCTGCTCGGCGTCCAGAGGCTCGCGCATCAGCGGCGGGCTGCACTCCAAGAGCTCCAGAGATTCCACATCTACTCCGTATAGACAGCCATCGAAATCGATGTCTCTCTATATTGACACACATCAAAGCCAGAAGGAGCCCGCGGAGCTTGGGTGAGATTCGTAACGATGAAGGCCCTCGCCGACTCGGCGAGGGCCTTCAGCCACGTGTGCGTACCGGTGTGCGTGTCGCCTCTCGGCGAAGGGCACAACGCGGCTCCAGCCGAACGGTAGTCCGCGAAGGCGATAGGTGAGGCCCGGGGACACTGGGCACACCGGCCACGACGGATGTAACCATCAGACGGCCATCCCTGTTCCCGGCCACCGTCCCGAGCGGCGACTCAGGCCCCGGTCAAGGTGCTACGGCGCTCGATCATCAGCACGTCCCGCCAGAGACCGTGGTGACAGCCGATGCGCTCGCGGGTGCCCACGACGCGGAAACCGAGCGCCTGGTGCAGGCTCAGGCTGGCGGCGTTCTCCGGGAAGACGCCCGACTGGATCGTCCAGACGCCGGCGTCCTCGGTGGCGGCGATGAACGCCGCCAGCAGCGCGCGACCGATGCCGTGAGCCTGGCAGCCGGGGTGAACGTAGATGCTGTGCTCGACCACCCCCGCATACACCGGACGAGACGACACCGCCGAAGCCGCCACCCAGCCGAGCACCTCGCCGGAATCGGCATCCACCGCCACGTACCGCAGGTGCGGCAACCGGCTCGCGGTGAACCCCTCCCAACTGGGCGCAGTGGTCTCGAAACTGGCTTGGCCGGTGTCCAGCCCGGCCTGGTAGATCGCCAGCACCTCGGCGGCGTCGCCCTCACGCATCGGCCGGATCTCCAGGCCGGGCCCGATGGCGGGTTTCACCGCCTGGACGATGGCCGAGTGGACCCCGTCGCCGTGATCGGCGGTCAACGTGATGACGATCTGGACGAAGCCGGCCGCGACGAGCAGGTCCCGGTACTCCTGCACGCTGAGCGACCCGGCGGCGCAGCCGATGCGCTGCTCGGCCCGCTGTCGCCCCTGCTCGTCGAGCACCTGGGCGGTGACGACGTCGCTGACGCCGAACCGTCCGCCAGGCCGCAGCACCCGGAACGCTTCGGCCAGCACTGCCGCCTTGTCGTCGGACAGGTTGATCACACAGTTGGAGATGACCACGTCGACCGTGTGGCCGGGCAGCGGGACCGCCTCGATCGTGCCGTGCAGGAACTGCACGTTGTGAACGCCCGCCTGTTCCGCGTTGCGCCGAGCCAGTTCCACCATGGCAGGGCTGGCATCCAGGCCGAAGACAGCGCCGT
Source organism: Nonomuraea thailandensis (assembly GCF_024172165.1). GTDB lineage: Bacteria > Actinomycetota > Actinomycetes > Streptosporangiales > Streptosporangiaceae > Nonomuraea > Nonomuraea thailandensis. Next base: position 11,113,196 of record NZ_JAMZEB010000002.1, read on the forward strand.
GCGGGCCGACGCGGCGAGCTGACAGCAGCACGTCGATGCCACCACCAGAGCCCAGATCCAGCACCGTCTCACCGGTACGCAACTCCGCGACGGCGACCGGGTTGCCACACCCCAGGCTGGCCCGGAGCGCCCCGTCGGGGAGCGCGGCGGTGTCGTCGTAACTCGCCGGCCCGAAGCCGCCATCGGTGAAGGCGACAGGATCACAGTCGGCGATGCGCTGCCCGCTCAGCGCGCTGCGAGCCAGGGCGGAGTAGTGGTCGACGATCTCGTCGTGCGCCATGAGATCTCCTCAGTCACAGGTCGGCGCGGCTGGCGCCGGGTTGCCCATCACCACGTCGGCGGCGGTGGGGAAGCAGCTCACGCAGTTCTCGTTGATGCGGTACAGGCTCGACGTCCCCTGCCGCTCCACCAGGACGAACCGCACCTCGGACAGGATCTTCAGGTGGTGCGACACCGTGGACTGCCCCACTCCGGAAGCGGCCACGATCTCGCCCACGCTCATCGGCTCACGCCGCCGGGCCAGCAACGACACGATCTGGATGCGGGTCGCGTCGGCCAGGGCCTTGAACCAGCTCGCATACTCCTCGGCCTCGGCACGCGGCAGAGGCCCCATCGCTTCATTCATCGAGCATCGACGATAGACGATGAAGCGTCATGCGTAAACGGCCTACGCGCCAAACTTGCATGAGGTGTGCGGATTGCTACGTCGCCGATGGGGATACGTGCGCGTCGATGCAGATCCTCAGGCGGCATCCCAGTCGAGTGCTTCTGGTCCCGCCCTACTGCGTCTCGAAGGCTGACGTGATTGGGACGGCCTACTGCCCGAGATCTGTTCAGTCCATTAGCAGAGAGCTGCCCACTCGATTTACGATCACGTGCAGTAGAGCTTCGTCTTGGATGCTTCAGCTCCCTACCGTCTGGAGGAAGCTATGGCCAAGCGCCGCGGGCAACTTACGGACAGGCAGAGGGAGCGTGCCAGGCGGTTGCGTCTGGAGGAGCAGGCAAGACGAGCGCGAGCGCAAGCCGCGCTCAAGGCGCAGCGGGAACGGCAGCGCGCCGAACGAGCCGCCGCGCAAAAGGCCGCAGCCACGGAACGAGAGCGCAAGCGCCTGTACGTCGAAGGCCGCAAGGCTGAAGCGGCCGAGATGACGGCAGACGTCGCCGAGACGATCAAGACGTTGGATTCGGTGTTGATCGCCGGCATCGGCCAGCGGATTTCCGTGACGTTCAGCTCCTTGAGGCGTACATATGACGCCCCGCCATTTGATCCTGGTGGCCTCGACCAGCCAGATCCACGGCCTTCCTGGGCACAATTCGCGCCACGGCCGCCAGGCATGCTCCGACGTCTTCTCGGTGGGGACGCCCGATACGAGCAGAAGGAGGCGGAGCAGCGTCGCCTCTATGAGCAAGCATGTGCTGAATACGACATTCGTGATGCTGAGCGGCATCGCCGTCTGGATGAGCGCTACCGTGCCCACCAGCAGAGGATTGCCCAGGAGAAGGCCCAGGTAGATCGCCACAACCGCGAGATCGACGAGTTCGAGCGTGCCGTTCGTGCAGGGGAGCCAGAGCCGGTCGCGCAGTACTTCACGATGGGCCTCGACGCCTCGGTCTATCCCGATGACTTCCCTCACCAGACGCGTGCCATCTATCGGCCTGAGGCGCGGGAACTGGTTGTGGACTATGAGCTTCCGCCGCTGAAAATCGTTCCGACGGTGCGGGGATACAAGCACGTACAAACAAGGGATGAGATGGATGCCATCCCGGCGTCCAAGAAAGAGATCGACGCGCGCTATGCGAGATTGATCGCCCAAGTTGCCGTTCGAACTCTGCACGAGATCTTCACCGCAGACCCGGCTGAGCTTGTTACGGTTGCCACGTTCAAGGGCCGCGTCTCGGTCAAGGACAAGGCCACCGGCTTGCCCGAGCGTCCGTACTTGATCGACGTCAGCGCCGAGCGCGAACTCTTCTCCACCTTCGTACTCGCTGATCTCGACCCGGTCTACACCCTCAAGAAGCTGAACGCGCTCGTCTCTCCGCACCCCTATGACCTGGAAGCGGTGCGGCCGGTGGTCGACTTCGAGGCGCTGCTCGCGCAGTACAAGTTCGTCGAGGGGATCGACGCGGTGGCGGGGCTGGACAGCAGGCGCGATCTGCTCGGGCTGACGCCGGCCGAGTTCGAGCACTTCGTGCGCCAGCTCTTCGAGGCGATGGGAATGAAGTCCTGGGTCACCCAGGCTTCGCGCGATGACGGCGTGGACGCGGTTGCGATCAACGAGGACCCGATGTTCGGAGGGCTCTGCATCATCCAGGCCAAGCGCTACAGCAAGGCGGTCGGCATCGAGGCCGTGCGGGCGCTGGCCGGCGTCATGGAGGACAAACGTGCGACGAAGGGCATCCTTGTCACTACGTCATGGGTGGGCACGGATAGTCGTGATTTCGCTGCTCGTCATGGGCGCATGCGGATCATCGAGTGCGAAGAGCTCAAGTACCTTTGCAGGGAACATCTGGACCTTGATGTGCTGATCAGTCTTCCGAAGGCGCCACCGAAGCGCTCGTGACGAAGCGGCGGGCTTTCTATCTGCCTTGGATCGGACGATCATGCTGCAGGTTGGGAAGGCGTTGGGAAGGATCAGCCGCAAACGCTCAGTGTCAGCCGTACAGCACCGGACACATCAAGAAGCCCTTGACTAGCGTTGTTGCTGGTCAAGGGCGTTTTGCTGCTGGTAGAGACTGGTGCCCCCGGCAGGATTCGAACCTGCGGCACCCGCTTTAGGAGTGTGGTGGCTCCTTCGCCCATTTAGGCACCTTGAGCTGGGCAGAGGTTCTCCGCGGCGCGTGGACCGCTTAAGATCATCCCGCGTATGTCCCACCCGTTCTGCGTGCGCACCTGGTTCGCGACGGCAGCGCAGCGATCGTGTTCGTGATTGCGACGTGAACCAGGGTAAGTACTAATTAGCGCGCGAACGCCGTCAGCTCAACAGCGCTCCTTATATCCCTTGCTTGCGAGCCATCCGTGTCGAGACACTCAGCGCACCTGCCCGTTTCGTGGGACGATTTTGAGCGACACCCTGGGGCGAGTGTCGATGTGCGCTCCACTGCTCGATTGCCCTGGGTTGAGGCTCTTGGCTAGATTGCCCAGCGCAGGGCGCAGGTCCTCGATCTCGCTCTCGACTGCGCCGTGCCGGCGTTCGAAGTCCGCGGGCAGCTTCTGGTTGGGTCGACGATCACGAATCTCCAGAACCTCGATCAGCCGTCCCATTGCCTCACGCGTCCGTTTCAACAGGTCGAGCGCGGCGGTGATTCGTGCGAGCAGAATTTCGTCATGGTCTGTCGTGGTTAAATCAAGTTCGCCCTGCTTGAACCGGTAAAGCCGCTGATGCACCTCATTACAGCGTTTCCGCACCTCCTTTATTCCAGCGACGGTGATTTCGCGGGCGACAATGTTGTCGTGGGCGGATTCCAGCTCGGAGTCCAGAGACGTGAGCGAACGGGCCACCTCAGGCCCGCTCCTGGTCACGACGTGCGCCCCCGCAGGCGGGTCAGCGCGTTGTGCAATACCTGGGCCGCCTCGGCCAGGCTCGTACGACTCACGTGGTTCATGGTCGACCGAGCGGCACGGAGGTCTTTTGGCAGGCCACCGCGTAGAACGCCGAGCTGGTCTTTCGCGTGTCCCAGGTCGTTGTGCCAGCTGAAGCCGGAATGAGACTCTGACACTCGGCCGAGGATGTCCAGCAAGTCGGCGAGTTCGGCCAGAGTATCCAGGGCGGAGAACGATCGACGAAGCAGATCGTGCGGCGTGGGAGCCCCGCTTACCGTACGTATCCGCGACTGCAAGGTGACAGCCTTGTCGATCAGATCGTCAAGTAGCTCTCTCTCCAGACTCGGGATCGCGGCCTCCGGCCGAAGCATTAGCTCCTCCTGCTCGTCCGGGTCCTCCATAGGTGCCACGGGTTCGGGGCCGGGGTGCAGGCGAGCGACCAACCCGCGGTATGCGTCGGTTGCCGCACCGATCGAGGTTTCCCCATCCGGCGGCAGGTTCGACAACACATCCGCGACCCGCTTGGCCTGACGGTAGCGGACGGTGGCGCAGCGAGCCCCTGGTTCAACCACCGGGTGCTCGCGCGCCATCCTGAGTAGGTTAGGCTCGGGGGCCTCCCCGGCGACGGTAAGCCGATATTCCAGCAGGAGGTCGTGCAGGGGGCCTGAACGCGGGATCCGTTCGATCAGTTCCGTGAGCTGTTCGACTGACGGTTCGCCCCGCAACTCCTCAATGAGGTCCAAGCAGACCCGATCGGAACTCTCGATGAGCTCGGCCCGGAGGCGGAGCGCATTGTCCGGAGACTTCAGGCCCGACGGGCGGCTGGGATAACGGTCGTAATCGACGATCACTATCCCTTCGACGCCTACGGGTAGCGGCTGGACGCCCAGCCTGTTCACCAGCGTGCCACGCAAGCTTGGCAGCATGATCGTAGATCCACCGTGCCTGGCGGAGTTAGCGAGCAAGCGCACGTGGTCGCGAGGCTCCGTAGGGTAGAAATCATTCAATTTCGGGGTGTAGGCAGGTACGCAGAGAATCTCGGCATTCGCATCCCGTACCATCTCTTCTGCCCGCAGGTAGTCCAGGCAGACGGCCACCCCGATGCGTACAGCCCGGCCGCGCACGACGACCTCCACCGTGTCCGGCCCGGTGCCCGGGGCTACCGACTCGGGATCGGCCCGGAAGCGCTTGGTAATGAGGCGCACCCGCCCCTGTGCGACCAGGGCGGAGACATTCCGGTTGAGTAACATGTTAGCACTTGAGTCCGCGTCGGCCTGGGCAAGTTCCTCCGCCACCGTCCTGTTACGGACCTCCTCCAGTCCTGCCACGACGACACGCCCGTTGGAGAATTTCACCAGGTCCTGCAGACATGCAGCAGGCTGCAGATATTCGGGGAAGACCGCGACGTCCACCCGCTGGCCCGTGAGGAAATCGAGCACTTCACGCAGGCTGTCCACCGCCGCCTCGACGGCCATGGACTCCATCTCACGGTGAACCACGGCATGCCGTATCGCGAAAAGTCGATTCACCGACTGGTCGGGAAGGTAACGCTCGCTCACGTCGGGTGTGTACGGACCAGTAAGCGGCTCAGCCGGCATCCAGAGTCGTTGAGTGGTAAAGCAGCGCGGGATGCGATCGAGTTGGACGACCGCTAGACGCAGCCGAATGCTAATTAGCTGCCGCCGTCGACACGACCCTCTACCGTTCGAGCGGATGCTGTGGACTTCGGTACCGGAACTTCCAGCGTTAAGGCAAGTTGCTGAGCGAGGCGCTCCGCCGCCGGGTAGGGGCGGTAGCCGCGGAGCTTCTCAACGTGATCGATAAGTGGCCGGGCGGCGTTCAGTGTCCTGACGAACGAATGACCCATGCTACGCAAGATCAGTTCGCGTTCCACGTAGCCGCCCTCGCAGGCGATGGCCACCGAATTCATCACTGCCAGCGCGTATCCCGCGCTGCTGAGTGAGGCCTTGTCCAGGGCGGCGACCTCGTGGGGTCTGAGGTCCGCGACATCCTGGTGCAGGACCCTTCTCCCGTCCCTGACCGATGGGGCGAGGTACCGGTCCTGGACCTCGAAGAAAGCGCGTAATCTGTCCGCCTTCGTGGAACGGCGGAATCCCCAGACCGCGATGGCAATGGCCACGATGGGTGAAACCACGCTCAGCAGCGCCGAGGGCACCATCCATTAAGCGTAGCCCGCTATCGACCGAGCGCCCAGACGCTGTCCAGCGCCGGACAGCCACCACTTCGACAAGCACTCAATCTGCCCTGCGTCCCCTTGTTGCGCGATCTAATTAGCCGCGGCCACGATGCTGCGCTATGGGAAAACCGCCCGCCGCTTCCTTCAGGAGCAGGTGACGACCGGGACGTCTTCGCACCTGAGGCCCTGACGGGCGCCGACATCAACGCCTTCCTGTTACGCGAGTGCGATCGAGTCTCGGCTCGGTCGGTCAAGGGGGCACGTGGCGGATGCGCTCCCTGCTGCAGTTCCTCTATCTGCAGGGGTCATCTCCTAGGACTGGGGACGGGGGTTCCTCCGGTCGGCGGGTCGCGCACCAGGTACGCCGAGCTGGACGGTGACGGCGTGCGGCGGGTCGACGTGGACCTCCGGCCGGCCGGCCCCGTTTCCGCGCCGGTCACTGTGTCCGGCTTCACGTGTGCAGCGGCGCGTACCCCCGGCTGGCCCGCAGCCCAGGAACCGGTGCGCCCCTCGGCACCGCCACCAACATGCTCACCGCGGATCAGGCCGTCTTCCACGAACCCGGATAGGCCGTCCGCCGTTATGCTCCCCATCGTTGGCTTGAGCGGTGACCGCGAACGTGCACTACTTCCACGGCTGTGACGGCCTGACTTGGGATACCCGCGGTAGGAGAGCGAGAACAGAACGGCCGCCGCATGGGCTCTGAACTGCAGAATTCTCTGTCGGGCTCGTGTATGTGACGCCGGAGATTCTTAATACATCGTCGAACCAGGACGGAAAGAAAACCGCCAGCGCGATCGGCCGTTCTCGTGTTCGGTGGTTGGTGCACAAAGGAAAGCTGTCGGAGAATCAACTGCTGCGGCTGCCGTCGACCGTCCTGCGCCCGATCTTCGATCCAGTCCTGTCCAAGCAGGAACGTGTCAATCAGCTTTTCCGTCTCGTGCAGGGCAAAATCATCCACAGGCGGACTGTGACGACCGTAGCGCAACAGTAGGACGGCCCGAAGCGTGTGTGCGATGCCAGACTGGCGCTGGCCGGTCAGGGAATCATCGTTCTGGGCTACCGTGACGACCACCCCGAGATTGCGCGCTCTTGGACGTGCGGTTCCCCGCCAGAGCAAGTGGATCAGTACGTGCGTAGTGCCTCACCCTCTTGGGAACACTCGCCCTGCCGTCCTGCTCCAGGGAAGTTATTGCGTTCATGCACGCGATGACGAGGATTCTCAGCCCGTGACGCCCCGCTATGGCCTTGGAGAATGACTTGTGTCGCAGGGGCTGCACGTCCGAATGTTTCTCGACAAGAATCGCAGGGCGCGGACAGTGGGTGTGACTGGGGGAGAGCGTCCACGGGAGCGCTGATCGCAATAAAGGAGTGGGCGAGCCGGAGGGCGGGAGATTTGTTACATGCGGCCAGCTGTCTTCGGATGATATAGGAAGAGTCGACCAATACTTCGAAAGGATTTCAGCGAGCAGGCTAATCCGGAAATTTATGTCAACCTGATCTCGGTGTTCCCCGGCCCCATCAGGCCTGATTGACGGGTGCACACCTGAGGACTGGAAACGGTGACGTGTCTGCTGTGCGTGAGGCTGGCTGCGGAGAGTGTCGAGAGCCGTGGACAGCGCATCGTCGATGGCGGTCGTGCTGCCCCGGACGCCTGATTCCTCCCGTCAGTACGGGAGGAATTTTCGTGTTTGCCATGACAGAGGTACCCGGGTCTATCATTACGCCGGTGATACCGGTGACACCCCCTCGCGGCCATATGTCTGGTCTGACTGTTTTATGCACGATAAGGCGTGTATGTGGCAGTGGGTGTGCCACAAGCACTTTGTGATGCCGAGAGTGGCGGCAGCCTTTCAGGGCCGGACGAGAGAGGCACGAGGGCGTAATGGCGAGGCGGCAGGACTGGACCCCGGATGTCGGACTCACGCAAGAAGTCGAGAAGCAGTTCGAGCGAGCTGTCGCATCGTACGAAGCAAATCCCAACCTCATCACTGAGCATGCGAACCACGAAGAGTCGATCCGGGTCGGTGGGTACGCCAACCGTACGCTCCTTGAACTGGTGCAGAACGCGGCGGACGCCATGTCCGGCGGGTCTCCCGATCATTTCGGTGCAGGGCGGGTGGAGATCGTCCTCGACCTGCGGTCCGCGACGCTGTACTGCGCCAATGCCGGACGTCCGTTCTCGAAGAGCGGCTTGACGTCGATCGCACACGCCCATCTCAGTGGCAAGCGCGGTGACGAGATCGGGCGCTTCGGTCTGGGCTTCAAATCGGTCCTGGCGGTGACCGATGCTCCCCAGGTGTACAGCCGATCGGTGTCCTTCGAGTTCAACTCGGACAAGGCAAAGGCGGCGATCAATGCTGTCCGAGCGCCTGTGAAGAGGCTGCCTGCGCTGCGGACCGCCACGCTGATCGATGCTGAGGCGGCGTTCGAGGAAGACCCCCTGCTCGCCGAGTTGGCCGAGTGGGCGACCACGATCGTGAAGCTGCCACGAGCTTCCAACATGGAACGTTTGAATCGGGAAATCCGTAGGTTCCGGTCGGAGTTCCTCCTGTTCGTCACCGAGGTACGCGAAGTGCGGCTTCGTGTCGTCGGGTCCGTGGAGGAGTCCTACAGTACGAGCCACATGTCGAGAGACCTCGGCGACGGCGTCTTCAGGATCGAGCGCCCGAACGGGTCCGGCGACGAGTGGGTCGTGGAGCATCGGATGCACTCTCCGTCCCATGAGGCTCGGCTCGAGGTCGGAGAGGCTGTTTCGCGGGATCAGGTCAAGGTCACGGTCGCGATGCCGTCCCGCCAGGCTCAGCTCAGGGTCGGCGAGTTCTGGTCATACTTCCCTCTGCAGGACAAGACCACCGCCTCGGCGCTGTTCAACGCTCCTTGGAGCGTCAACGACGACCGGACGACGCTGCTCGCGAACACCTACAACCGAGAGATTCTGAAGACTCTCTCCGACATGTTCGTAGGGATGCTTCCCAAGGTTGCGTCGAGTGACGACCCTGCCGCCCACCTTGAGTACATGCCTGCGCGTGGTCGTGAGGTGCTCTCGTTCGGGGACGACATTCTCTCCACTCACGTGCCCAGCATCGCGGCGCAGCGCGAGATCGTTCCAGATGCGACAGGCAGGCTGAGGCTCGCCGGAGAGCTCCGCCCGCTCGACTTCATGGTCAGTGGTGTCTCTGAGCAGGACCACAGGAACTGGATCAGTTCTCCGAACACGGGCAACGACGTCCCGCATTGGCGCTGCTATGCCATCCAACAGCGAATCGCCCGTCTGCGGCAGCTCTGCGTCTTCAGTGTCGCCGAGAGCTTGGAGATCAACCCGCGAGACGAGAAGCGAGCTCTTGAGGCCATGCCGAAACGCGGCATCCTCTCGTGGCTGCGGGAGTGGGCCGAGGGCACGGATCCTGGTTCGGCAGCGAGAGCCTTCGCCTTTGTCGTCAACCATGCGGCCATTGAGGGGATTCAGACCGCGCGGGTGATCCCGACCACGGATGGTTTGTGCGCCTTGAAGGACCGGAGCAACGTCTTCCTGAGGCGGGTCGACGACGTCGACATCGAGGGCGCACGGTTCGTCGCCGAAGACTTTCTCGCGATCCCGAAGATCGAGGAGCATCTACGCCGTCAGGGGTTCCGCGACCTGGACCCCCTCGCCATTCTGCGAGCACGTCTCAACAAGCTTTCTGTCGACTCCGACGACGAGGCGCTGACTAGGTTCTGGGACGCGGTCGTCAACGTTTCGCCGTCAGATGCCGCGAGGTTGCTGTCGAAGGACACGTCGGGACACATCAAGGTGCCTACCGTTGACGGAAGGTGGTCGTGGCCCAGCCAGGTCATGGACATGGACGGACTGGGGGATGAGTTCGGCGGGCGCCTGCTGGACCGATCCCGATGTGTCCCACAGGTCGCTCACGCGGTGGGCGTCGTCCACGATCCCGTGAAGGAGTACCCCACCGAGGACGAGGTCTTCTTCGGGGACTACTACAGATGGGTGAGGGACTTCCTCAACGCCAGGCGAGGGCCGGGCGAACGAGAGATCGAGCGCATCGAGTTCGTCGAGCATACGGGCCCTGGCCCCTTCTCGGTCCTTCTCATGCTGCGAGACGCAGGCGCGCCCGAGCAGCTGCGAGAGAGATGGACGACGCAGCTGTTGGGGTTCGACGATGAATCCTGGACCGTCGAGGATCTCGATTCCCGTCAGACCTACCGGGTGACCTCACCGCTTCGATGGGCGGTCGACCGAGCAGGCGTGCTCCCCTCGACCCGGGGCCGCAGATCTCTACAGAAGATCGTGTCGGCAGCCATGGTCGAGTACGAGGACCTGCTTCCGCTGTACCGAGGGCCTCGAAACATCGAGCCCAAGCTGAACCTGCCCCGTGAGCTGTCTCAGGTGCCGTCGGACGTGCTGCGGGAAGCTCTCGAGGCAGAGCTCTTCCCGCCACGCGTCAAGGATCACACCCTGACGAAGTTCATCATTGCCGCGAGCAGACTCGCGTTCTCGCAAGGACACCCGTCCCGGATCCCGGCTCGTATTGGGCAGGGGATCGAATCACGGCGGCCGGACACGGTCTACATCGCTACCACCGACGAGGAGCTGCGCTTCCTGGCGTCTCGGCAGAAGCCCTACCTCCGAGCAGGCGGTGACGAGGCCGTAGCTCTGGTCGAGGCCGTGGGATGCCGTAGGTTCGAGGACAGTTTCTCCTTCTCCATGCTGATCGAGGGGCAGCAGGACGGCGAACGCATCATCGACCTGTACACCGGACTCCGCTCGACCTACACGGTGGACAAGGTCATGAACGCCACGGTGGCGAGGGCTGTGCACATCGCCAAGCGCGTGACCACCGAGGACGGTGTGGAGGACCAGTCGCTCGACAGGTATGTCGACGGACATGCGTTGATCGTCCAGGCAGACCTCGGCGAGCGGGAAGTCCTGGAGGTCATCAACCAGGCATTCGACCTGGGGTTGGACAACGCCCAACTGAGCGAAGTGCTCAAGGCAGGGCTGGACCAGCGTCTCGAGGAGCAGCGCCAAGCCGCCAAGGCAGCCCTCACCGACGTGGAGCGTCTGGAGGTGTTCTTCGGGGACGACACCCTCCGGGAGGCGTTGCCCAAGGGCCTCTGGTCGGCACTTGAGAGACAAGGCCTGGTGAACAACGCGACGTCTGTCGCGGAACTCTTTCTCACTGTCTACAGAAGCGATTCGATCAGATTGCTTGCCGACCAGTTCCGCGGCGAGGGCTACACGGACGTTCCCACGACGTGGGCCGGCGGGGCGCCGACCATCACGTGGCTTCGCAAGATGGGGTTCGGTGCTGAGTACGCCGGTCAACGGAACGAGCGTCAAGACGACGAGTTCGTCGTTCCTGGAGCCGTCAAGCTGAACCCCCTGCACGATTTCCAGCAAGACCTCAGCACCCGCCTGAGGGACGTCCTGATCAGCAAGGAGCCGAACGGCAACTCGCAAAAGGCCATGGTCGAGCTCCCTACCGGTGCAGGGAAGACTCGCGTGGCGACAGAGACGGTGCTGCGGCTGTTCATCGACGGTGCCCTGAGCGGAACCGTGCTCTGGATCGCGCAGTCCGCCGAGCTCTGCGAACAGGCGGTGCAGACCTTCAGCATGGTATGGCGCGGCCTGGCCGACGAACGACCACTAACGATCGGCAGGCTTTGGGAGAACAATTCGGTGCACGAGCCTGACACGGAGTTCGGCGTCGTCGTGGCCACGGACGCGAAGCTGGCTGTGATCATCGATAGCCCGGAATACGCGTGGTTGAGCAATGCGTCGGCGGTCATTGTCGACGAGGCTCACCGAGCGGGTAGCTCCCCCAGGTACACGAAGATCCTCAGATGGCTCGGTGTGGACGGGCGCAGCTGGGAGCGACCTCTTGTCGGACTTTCCGCAACGCCGTTCAAGGGTTCGCTGGGCAACGACACTCAGACGAAGGAGTTGGCTGCGCGCTTCGGACGCCACATGATCAAGGCATTCGAAGGGGGCGATGCCTACCGGAAGCTGTCCCGGATGGGGGTGCTCGCTCGGGTCCGACACGAAGTGCTTCCGGGGATGGACGTCAGCCTGAAAGATGGCGAGTTGGCGAACATCCGGAAACAGCGCAAGCTCGAACCACAGGTTCTCGATCGGATCGGTCGAGACCAAGCACGTATGGCGATCCTCGTGGACCACATCATGCAGCAGGATCCGGAATGGCCGATCCTCGTGTTCACCCCGAACGTGCTGTCAGCACAGGTGCTCGCGGCGACCCTGCGCTATCGGAAGGTCGAGGCCGCCGCTGTGAGCGGTCAGACCGGTCGGCAGGAACGTCGAGATGTCATCGAGCAGTTCAAGTCGGGAGAGATCCATGTGCTCGCGAACTGCGACCTGCTTATCCAGGGATTTGACGCTCCTGGTGTCCGTGCTCTTTACATCGCCCGCCCGACGTTCAGCCCGAGTGCCTACATCCAGATGGCCGGTCGTGGTCTTCGCGGTCTGGAGAACGGCGGCAAGGAGGAGTGCCTGATCGTGGACATCGCCGACAACTTCGGTGCGGTCAACGACTTTCTCGGCTACCGAGAGTACGAACAGCTCTGGCAGGAGCACCGCACATGATTCTTGTTCCGGACCTCGCGGACATCGAGGCGACAGCGACGAGCGGTGCCGAGCGCCGGGTCGCACGTATCCTGAGTGCGATCGAGGGACCAGAAGGCGCTGTCGCGTTCCACTCGGTGTCTCTCCGTACTCACGGGACCAAGCAGCAGGCGGAGGCCGACTTCGTCGTCCTGTGGGAGAACATCGTCATCGTGGTCGAGGTCAAGGGCGGAGGCGTGAGCAAGCACGACGGCCTCTGGTACACCGTCGACCGACGCGGCGACTGGAAGAGGCTCCGTGAATCCCCGATGCGGCAGGCCCAGTCGGCGATGCACGCGCTACGAGCGATCTTCAACGAGGACGGCATCGGCTGGTACGCAAGCGAGGCAGTCGTCATCACGCCTGACATCGACGCCCCTCCTCCGACGGTCGAGTGGAAGGGCAGCCACTGGTGGGCCAAGGAGGAGATGAGCGTTGCTGCCATGACGGCAGCCTTCAAGGCCGTTGCCGACGGGACGAGGACGCCGCCGCATGGGGTGAAGATCGCGCGTACCGACCTCTTACGGGCACGTCTCTTCGGTGAGTTCACCCGGATGCCGGTCGTCGATGCTCAGCGCGGGGCCGTGATCGAGGAGCAGAACCGCGCGACGGACGACCAGGCGCGTGTGCTGGCCGCACTCTCACGCAACCAGCGAATGATGGTGGTCGGAGGCGCCGGTACCGGGAAGTCCCTCGTGCTGGCGGAGGCCGCGAAACAAGAGGCCGGCGAGGGCAGATCCGTTCTGATCACGTTCCACTCGCCGGCGTTGGTCGGCTTCTTCTCGCCGCGGATCAAAGGCCGTGAGATCGACCTACGCCCCTTCTCCGAACTCGACGGAGAGAGGAAGTACGACGTCGTTCTCGTCGACGAGGCACAGGATCTCATGAACGCCAAGGGAATGGACGCGCTGGACGCCGTCATCAATGGAGGGCGGGCGAAAGGTCGGTGGCGGATGTTCCTGGACCCCAACAACCAGGCACACGTGGACGGCTCCTTCGACCCGGACGTCTACGAACTCGTGTCCGAAGAGGCGTTGCTCCTCGACCTCAACCGCAATGTCCGCAACACGAGGGCGATCGTCCACGTGGTCCAGGAGTACCTGGGGGCCGACATCGGAGATCCGGGAATCGTCAATGGTGAGCGAGTGCACTGGAGATGGGCCGACGCGGAGGCCGATGTAGCCGCCGCGGAGAGCGTTGCACGTCAGCTTGTCGACGACGGTGTCCGTCGCGAAGGCATCTGGATCATCAGAGCCACGTCCGACGCTGCTCCTGTTGCGAGCGCCGCAGGTTTCACCGTGACGAGCCCGCGCTTCGCGAAGGGGTTGGAGGCGGAGCATGTGATCGTCTGCGACCTGCCCGAGCATTATGACGAGCTCGGGCTCGCCGGGTTCTACGTCGCCGTCACCAGACCACGGGTCACGCTTCATGTCGTTGCGTCCAAGGGCGACAAGCAGCGGCTCCAGGAACTCGTCCGGAAGCAGGTCGGGAAGTGAACCTCACCGAGGCACAGCGTGCCGCGCTGCGGCACCTCCGGGACACCTACGTCGGCCCGGACGCGGGACCGGAAGAAGTGACACGCAACCTCCCACATCGGCAGTACGCCGTCGGGATGCTGTTCCCCGCTGCGCCGGAGGCCGACGGTCAGGCTCAGACAGAACCCGAGGACGAGATCTCGGCGGACGTACCCGAGGGAGATCTCGAAGAGGACGGGGCGGCTGTTCCACTGGCCGAGGACTGGCGTCCCTCGTCGGTAGCGATCTCCTTCGTCACCGACGGTGCTTTCGTGGAAGCAAGCCTCTCGTGCGGTACATACACGCAGGAGTTGGTCGAAGGGCCGCCCAAGTGGCGTCGTAGGCCGTTCGCCTCGGACAAGATCTCACTGGCCAAGGGCCGGCGCCCGGAACTTCTCACAGTGGGCGACGTGCCCGTCGAGATCGGGTCACGCTGGCGCGACTTCAGAGGGAACTTCCTGGTCACCGTGCACGTCAGGGTGCTGTCGGAGTCCACCGGAGACGAGCGTCTCGACATCCCTCAAATGCTCTTCCAGGTTGGGCTGTCCGTCAGTCCGGCCGCGGGCGCCCAGTTCATGGAGTACGACACCACCCGGCTGTCCGGCGGCGATCAGGAGACCGCCGAGCTTCGGCTCAGGTACCGCAACCGCAAGGTCTACGCCGTCGGTCACGGGATGGCCGCCGCCTGGGAGGTCACTGACGGTCGCTGTACTACGGTGTTCCTCGAACCGGTGCCGGCTTTCGTCGTGCCTGCTGTCGAGACCACGGGTTTCCCGGAGAACACCCCCGAAGCGCAGTCCCTGGAACTCGCACACCTCATGAGGATGGACTCGGATCCCGAGCCGGTGCTGCAGTCTCTGGATGCGTTCACCGATGCGTTCGCCGAATGGGTGGACGAACAGACGTGGCGGGCCGAAGGATTCGGTGACGAGGCGGAGGTCGCCCGACGAATTGCCGGCCGCTCCCAGGATGCGCTCGAACGAATGCGGGCCGGCGTGGCGCTGCTTCGTGATCCGGCTCAGGGACGCCTTCGTACAGCATTCGCTCTGGGCATGGCGGCGATGCGTCTGCAGATGCGTCAATCCTCGATCAACAGGGGTGGGCCTGGGGCCGGTTCGAAGGAACCACATTGGAGGCCTTTCCAGCTCGGGTTCCTCCTCGTCTCGCTCGCCTCCACAGTCGAGGAGAAGCACGGCGACCGTGACCTCGTCGATCTGATCTGGTTCCCGACCGGCGGTGGCAAGACCGAGGCATACCTGGGCCTCGCAGCGATCGAGATCTTCCACCGGCGACTGCTTCACGGCACGGCGGGGGGCGGCACCGCTGTGATCACCAGGTACACCCTCCGGCTCCTGACGTCTCAACAGTTCCAGCGAGCAGCAGCGCTGATCTGTGCCATGGAGGTGCTGCGTCGCACAGATCCTCGAGTGAAGGGCATGACACCCTTCACGATCGGCCTGTGGGTGGGCAAGGAAGTCACCCCGAACAACCGCCTCGCGGCGAAGGCGGCGCTGGATCGACTGATGAAGGCGGCGCGACCTGAAGAGGCCAACGAGTTCCAGGTGGAGAGCTGCCCCTGGTGCCTGACACCGATGGTGCCCAAGTCCAGAAGCCCACGGCCGAAGGACTACGGCATGCGTCTGCTCGGCAAGGACGTCGTACTGCATTGTGTCGACACCTCGTGTCGATTCAGCGACGAGCTGCCGCTCGCCGTCGTCGACGAGGTCCTGTATGACGAGCCGCCCACGATCCTCTTGGCGACCGTCGACAAGTTCGCCCGGCTCCAGTTCAAGCCCGCTGCGGGAAGGCTTTTGGGCCTCGGAACCCCGTTCAAGCAGCCCTCCATGGTCATTCAGGACGAGCTACATCTTCTGTCCGGGCCGCTGGGCACCACCGTCGCCGTGTTCGACGCCGTGATTCAGGTGCTGCTGAGCCGAATGGGTACCAGCCCTAAAATCGTCGCCTCCACGGCGACCATCCGCGCCTCGGACGAACAGGTGCAAGGGCTCTACGGGCGCAAGGTGGCGCTCTATCCGCCATCAGGGCTGGACGACGACCGGACTTTCTTCTCCCGACCCGTCCAGAACGGCGAAGGACGGCTCTACGTCGGACTCATGCCTCAGTCGGTGTCCCAGCCCTCGGCGGTCATCTCCGCGGTCACTCCGCTCATCGAGATACCCGATGTCCTCTCTACCGGTGGGGAGGCCGTCGTTCCCAGGGATGCCTACTGGACTCTGGTCATGTACCACAACTCCCTGCGCGAGCTCGGACGTACCGGAACGCTCGTCGTCGACGACGTACGGGCGCGACTCGAGCCCCGTGCAGAGCGTCTGGGGCTGCCGCCAAGGACGGTCAGAGCGGAGCGTGTGCTGGAGCTGACGAGCCGGCGGGGAGCGGAGCAGCTTCCGAGCGATCTGCGGGCCCTTCGGGTCCGAGTGGACGAGTCCCCGGCAGCGATCGACGTGGTCCTGTCGTCGAACATGCTCTCCGTCGGCATCGACATTCCCCGGCTCGCCCTGATGCTCATGGTCGGGCAGCCGAAGACGACCGCGGAGTACATCCAGGCCACGAGCCGCGTCGGGCGCGGCGACACCAGGGGCATCGTGGTGACGCTCTTCAGATCGAGTCGTGCCCGGGACCGGTCGCACTTCGAAACCTTCCGCGGATACCACGAGGCGCTCTACCGCAGCGTCGAACCCACGAGCGTCACACCATGGTCGCTGGCGTCGAGGAAGCGCTCACTGGCCGGAGCACTCGTGGCACTGGTGCGGCAATCGTTCAACCAGCTGGCCGAGAACGACACAGCAGGCCGGTTTGACCTCGACGACATGGCACTCAGTAACGCAGTGACGGGTCTTCTCGATCGTTTCCTCACATACGTGGCACGAGCCGACGACCTCGAGGTGGAGGAGACACGACGGGCCGCCTGGAGCCTCTTGCGCGACTGGGACCGCCGAGCGCACTCGGCCCGCGACGCGGACGAGACGTTGGGCTACGAGCGACTGGGGAAGATCGACACCGCGCTGCTCAAGAGGTTCGGGCAGATGGGGGAAGGGTGGCTCGTCGGTGACTCGATGAGGTCGGTGGAGCCAAGTGTGGCCGTGAACGTCCAGGAACCCCAGGAGGAGGCACACCGTGGAGAAGATTAGGCATGACCTGCGGTTGTCGGAGACGATCACACCCTTCGGGGTCGGAGCGATCGTGGACGTCCGAGGTGAGTCCCTGATCGCGCCCGACACCTCCTGGTGGGACAAGAAGTACTGTCCGGAGATCAGCTGTGAGCGACTCCTCGCCAGGCTCGGTCCGGGTACCCTCAGGCAGCCACCGACCCATGCCGGCCATGCGGGCAAGGACACAGCCGCATTGCTCTACTGGCGCTTTCCCGCCTGGCGATTCTGCGAGAGGTGCTCGAAGCTCTCAAAGATGACCGGCAAGAGGCACGGCAAGTGGAGCAACACCTGTGAGTGTGGAGGGCTTCTTGTCCCGATGCGCTACATCGCGATCTGTGAACAGGGCAGCCACGCCCAGGATGTCCCATGGTTCCAGTGGGCGCACAGGGGCCGCGAGGCGGCTCTCGATGATGCCGTTCGCTTCTGTCAGTCCTACAAGGAGCTCCGTTTCGAGAGGTTGTCCGGTCAGGGCGAGGGCCTGGCCTCCCTCCGGGTCAAGTGTTACGGGTGCGGACACGCCAGATCACTGGCAGAGCTCGTGACGAAAGACGCCCTGCAGCGCGACGGCCTCCACTGCGCGGGCCGGCAGCCCTGGGAGCCGAAAGACCCGACGAAGAAGCCGTGCAACCATCGTCTTGTCGCGGTCCAGAGAGGAGCGACGGGAAACTACATCGCCGAACGGATCTCTGCGCTCGACATCCCTGAGGAACGTCCTCAGTCAGCGGAGATCGCTGACAAAGTACGCGGTCATGACTACTTCAAGAGACTCGTCGCGGACAACGGTGGCCCTCAGGCGGAGATGATCGCGGGATGGATTGCCGACGAGCTCGGAGTCGCTCCGAAGACCGTGCTCGAGATCGCGGCAGGGGGCGATGTTCCGGACGACGACGATGTGCTCCTCGACCTCAAGGACGGGGAGTGGGCCGCCTTCCTGAAGAAGCTCGACAGTGGACGAGACCGTACCGGTGGCGACTTTGTCGTCGACGGATGGAGCCTCAAGACAACCTCGGGCCCCGAGAGCCTCGTCAGCCGGATCGCCGGCGTCGGACAGGTACATCGGGTACGCGAGGTGACTGCTCTTCGCGGGTTCAGGCGCTACAGCGCGGAAGCCGATCGCATCACAGCCGACCTCGGAGTCAACCACCAAAAGTTTCCCACCTATCCCGCCATGGAGATGTTCGGCGAAGGGATCTTCCTGAGGTTCGATGAGGACAAACTCGCGCAATGGGAGACGCAACCAGGCGTCCAGGCGCGGGCAGGCATCCTCCTGAAGCGCCGCGCGGGCATCGCATGGGCTGACCGCCTCGACGTCCCCGAGCCGCGCTACATCGCTCTGCACACGTTGTCGCACCTGCTCATCCGTCGCCTTGCATACGCCAGTGGCTACGCGTCAGCCTCCCTTCAGGAACGGATCTACGCGAACTCCGATCGCAAGGACAAGACCGCCGGGATTCTGATCTTCACCGCGGCAGGAGATGTTCAGGGAACTCTTGGAGGACTCGTTCGGCTGGGCCGACCCGAGAAGCTGATCCCGCTACTCGTCTCAGCGCTCGACGACGCGGATGTCTGCTCGAACGACCCGGTATGCATCGAGAGGGACAAGCAGGGTTCGTCGCAACTCAACCTGTCTGCATGCCACGGCTGCTCCCTTGTGAGCGAGACTTCGTGCGAGACGGGCAACAGGTTGCTCGATCGTCAACTGCTGCTTGGAGGAGGAGGCGTCGTCGGCTTCTTGGACGGAGTTCTGGCAGAGGTACGCCAGGCGACCGGTGCAGGAAGAGAAGATCCGGTCTTTCGCCTGTGAAACGGAAACCTCGTTACCGCCAGGCGGTCGACCGGTGAGCAGAGCCCCTACAGTACATAAGAGCTCCCATGGACGCTAGCTGAGTCTACTTCTCGGGGAAGCTCGGTCGTGGCCTACATCGCAGGGGACGTACTCATCTCGCTGCGTCGCACCGAGAACGTCATACACTGCCTCACGGAGGAGGGCACGCTCTGATGCGACTACTGACCACGACGCCTGCGGTTAGTCGCCGCATGAGTCGTCAGCGCAGTCGGAACACGCAGGTTGAAGTTCTGCTTCGCCAGGAGCTCCACCGCGCCGGCCTCCGCTTCCGCGTGCATCGGCGACCCGTACCCGGTCTACGCCGTGAGGCGGATGTCGTATTCGGCCCCGCACGTGTGGCCGTCTTCGTCGACGGGTGCTACTGGCATGGCTGCCCTGAGCATGCGACATGGCCCAAAACGAATGCCGACTTCTGGCGCGAGAAGATCAACCGCAACCGGGAACGTGACCGGGACACTGACCAAAAGCTGATCGATGTCGGCTGGTTGCCCATCCGTGTCTGGGAACACGAGGATCCGGCGGAGGCAGCCAAGAGCATTGTCGTAGTTGTGCGGGCGCGACGGCATTCGTCCAGAGCGTAGCCTTCTCGTCCACCACCGCATGCGAGCGCGTCGTCACCGCTCCAGGACAGTCGACGGGCCGCTATCGATCCCACCGCTTCCGGGAATCCTCGCCACTTATCGGATCTACATGGATACGTTCCGTATTGAAGAGTCGGGCACCCGACCGCAAACCGCCCACTGTAGCATCGCGACGGCCCTCCGCAGCTAAGATCGGCCTATGCACAACACCGGAACCACTGATCCCATCACAGTCGTCGATCTCTTCGCTGGCTGCGGCGGCTTTACGCAGGGGTTCCACGAGTTCCGTCCTAACGGAGCGGAGAGCCTCGGTCCGGTATTCCGCAGCATCACGGCGGTGGAGCACAACCCCGCCGCAGCGGCCACGTACGCTGCCAACTTCGGTAGCCTCCGCACCAATCCGGTAGGACCCGACACACGAATCCATGTCGGCGACATCGAGAAGTGGGAACCCACCGAAGAGGATCTCCACGCGGACGTGATCATCGGAGGCCCTCCATGCCAAGGCTTTTCGGCTTTGAACCGGAAAAAGTTCGGCCTGGAACGCAACCGGCTGTGGGAGGAATTCGTACGCATTGTGGCGGAAATCCGGCCCAAAATTTTTGTCATCGAGAACGTCGATCGCTTCTTGAAATCGGACGAGTTCCAAGACCTCCTCAAGGTCATCCAACCGGGTGGACTACTGGAGCACTACCGTTTGGCGGCTCCCCCGGGAGCAGATCCGAATGACTCGCCGCACGGATGGGCCGACCGGTTCCTGCTGAATTCTGCCGACTACGGTGCCGTTCAAGCGCGGCGACGAGCAGTGGTAATCGGCGTGCGCAAGGATGTCGGCGAGGTCAGGGATTTCCGATACCCGACCGCATCGCATGTCCCGCTTCCAAAGGCGAAGGGGGGGAAGAGGGGCCAGTCCTCCGACCAGCAAAATTTGTTCGATTCCTCGCAGCCTGCCTACTGGCTTCCCGTTGACGGCGTATTCATTGAATCGGGAGCCATGAGAGTCCGCGGGACCGAACTTCCGTCACGTCGCGTACGGTTTTCAGAAATTGACGACTACGTACCGGGTGTTTTCACCACACGAGATCTGCACATCCGCCGAAACCCTCAGCCTCTCTCCCGGGCTCGTTACCGTGCGATCCCACCCGGAGGCAACAGGAACGATCTCTATGGCAAGTGGTACACAATGGACGGAAACGGCAGGATTCGAATCTTTGCAGAACCGAAGCCCGAAGGCGTAAGTACTCATGTGGAGTACCTGTCGACGGAGAGTTGGGATAATCACAGGACGGGTACCGGTGATGTTATGGGGCGGCTTCGCCTGGGTGAGCCTTCAGTCACCATCAGGACGGAATTCTTCAAACCCGAAAAGGGGAGATATCTCCACCCGACCAGGCATCGACCGATAACCCACTACGAAGCCGCCCGCATACAGGGTTTCTCCGTCGACTTCAGGTGGTGCGGGTCGAAGGTTGAGATCGCAAAGCAGATCGGAAATGCTGTCCCAATCCCGCTTGGTCGGGCCATTGCCGGGGCCATATACGACCTCTTGCGGGGTTGATTCCGTGACTTCACGCAGCGCGTTCCGCTAGTGAACCTACGCAGAACCAGAGGTGGGTGATTGGCAAGGTGGCTTGATGAACGGGCGTCATCCGGAGCCAGTACTCTCCCTCGGATCAGGCCTGGGATCCCCCTGGTTGCCAGGGTGCATCTGTCCTGAGTCGCGTGACCGTCTCATTCGTCAACGCATTACACATCTCTCGGACCTGCTGGTCGGACAAGGCCCGCACGTCGAGGAACGCCAGGTACCGACGCAGCCGGGCCGTGACGTCGCGGATCACTGCTCTGCGGGCGGCGTCTGCGGTGAGCTCGGTGACAGCTCGGGCGATCTCCCGTACGAGGCGGGGATCACCGCCGATGCTACGACGTTCCAGGAGCTGGTTGAGGTCGCTCTCGCTCAGGGCAGCCAGGATGTGCTCATGACCGGCGAACACAACGGCCTGCCACCACAATCGAGCCCAGGTGTGCCGGGTCAGGTCAGTGGCAACCCACCGTTCCTTGTTGCCCGGCCCGAAACGCCACATCGTCACATGTGGTAGGGCAACGAGGGAGAGAAAGGACCAAAGGTCTCGGTTACCGGCTTCCGCCCATGACAGATCCAAATGGCCGCGGACCACCTTGGCCGCGTCTCGGTCGAAGGAGATCCGCGCGTCGTTGCCCGCCAGCTCCGGGAAACCGTACTCGCCGGCCAAAGTCGAGACCGCGTCGATCAACTCCCGTATGCGCTTCGGCGCGACACGACCTCCGACAGGGGCCCACGTCTGTTCCGGATGACTGTCGCGTGGGGCGGGAGGTCGTCCCGCGGCGACCTCGGCGTACTCGGCTGCGCCCACGACGGCGGGTAGATGGGGCCACAGTTCGCTCACTGGAAGATCCGCCCCCTACCGAGGTTCCTCACTGCACCTGAGATCTGGGTCCTGAACTCAGCAAGATCCACTGGCGAGGGCGGTGTGACGAGATGCAACGGCGACACGGAGATGGTTCTCGCCAGCACGTCCCCGACGCTGTCGGGCGGCCATTCATCACGTTCCGCGAGTTCTGCGCGGAGATGCAGGCCGAGTTCCAACAGCAACGCGGCGACGCCTGCCTGGAGTTCGTCGAGCAGAGCCTGTTGACGTCTGTCCTTGGCGCCGCGGGCGACCGCTGCGCGCAACTCACGGTCGCGTTTGTTGATGAGCACACGGAACGTTCCGTAGAAGGGTGCGGTCAGGTCTGTGCTCGCCTCCAGATGCCAACTGGCCGTAGGGGAGAGCCGTGTGTAAGCGAAGTCGATCTCGTGCACTGGGAACATGGAGGACATGGTCTCCAGCACTACCCGCTGGACATGCTCCGCGAGCACTGAGCCGGGGACGGAGGCCACGCCGACGCCTTGCCCCACGGCGGTGCCTGCGAGGCTGATGGTGCTGCGGAGCGACAGGGTTCCGGACAGGCGTTCGCCGACGAGTGTCGCGTCGACCGAGGCCATGCCGTTCGAATCGAACCTCACCGCCGACGCGGCTTCGGTCATGTCGGTGGTCGAGCTGGTCCAGGAGACGACCAGCACGACGTCCGCGAGGTCGAGTCCTGTCTCCTGGACGAAGCGCGCGACGTCGACCCTCACTCTTCGTGCTGCTCGCAGATCCGTGCCCGGATCCCAGCCGTCGATCTCATCCGGTAAGAGACTCCACTTGTCCGCGTCGAGCAGGTACCACGGTTCCCACACGACGGTTCCCGGACGCGGTACCAGATAGGGGCGGACGTCAGCCGGCATCGGACGCCTCCTGGCTCACCCGGAAGCGCACGACGGCGTCGGGTACGTGCGTGGCGTAGACGTACCAGTCCGATTCCTCGCCGGCAGGTATGGTGACGGTCCTTCCGCGTGCGACGGTTCCGCCGGCGGATTGCCATTGCATGATCTGCGGAATGGCGGCACCGAGCGGCGGCTCGCTCTCGCGGCCGCCTCCTTCCACCACGACCTCGACGTCTGCGGACAGAACTCTCTTGGCGTCCCCGGCAGGGACCTTGATGTGAGCGACCAGGTATGGCCTTCCCTCGTGGACCTGCAGCAACGGACTTCCCTGCAATCGGGGTCTTCCTCCTCGTCGGAGTGTCGAACCGCCTCCGTGGCCGCTGCCACCACCCCAGCCGCCTCCGCCGCCGGAGCCGCCGCCGTTGGTGTCGGTTCCCCCAGCTCCCCCGCGACCACCGAAGTCGTCGCCAGTATCACCGTCATTCGGCCCTCGGCTCAACCGAGCGGGGACGATGCCGGCGAGCAGCGCCGACAGCTGCCCTAGTCCCTGGCCTCCTGTGCCACCGGCCTGGGGTCCGAGTCCGAGTCGTTCGTCCAGTTGCTTCTGCACGAACGTGCGTGCTCCCTGGACGACTCCTCGTGCGGTTCCGGTCAGGCCCTTGGAGATCCAGTCGTCGTGTGTGGGCGGCTCGGCGGACGCGAACAATACGTCGGCGTCCTCGGATGCCTTGAACACGCCGGCGTAGGCGAGGCGGGGGTCGGGGCGGGGTGGACCGGGAAGGTAGTCGACCACGAGTTCGGCCACGCGCATGCGGGCGACGTGATGGGAGGGACCGTCGAACGGCTTCGCCGCTCCGATCAGGAGGCGGGTGCTCGCACTGTCGGCGGCACCCAGGGCCATGGCGAAGGTGCCGGCGTGCTTGGGCGGGACGGTCCGCGAGAATGCGACTCCGTCCCCCGCTCTGACGTCCTGCAGAGCTTCCACGAAGGGCGCCAACTCGTCGAAGGTGTGGGGTTCGGGAACCGGAACGGCCGATCCGTTGACGCCCACGACGAAGCGCATGTGTCGCCCGTGCTGGTCGGGAACCATCTTCGGCCACAGGTTCCACAGGACTGAGGACGAGATGAAGGTCGCGGCCTCCTCGGGAGTGCGGCCACGTGCGTCCGACTCGGATCCGATGGATCCCAGGTCAGCTGCCAGGATGACGACGTCCGTGCCCGTGCTGCCGTCGTCGAACCCCGGCAATCGCAGGGCCTTGGAGATCGTGTCGGCCTGTGCGGCGAGCATCGGGTCCGGTACGTCGTCCGGCGCCACAAGGCCCCACCAGTGGCGGCCGGTGAAACGTTGCTCGCCGAGGTACCAACTGTGGCCGAGCGCCGCACCCATCAGTCGGCGGGCAGCGGGGCCGTCCGCGGCGGTTTGGGTGTCCACGAGGATCGCGCCCGCCCGGCTGAGTCGATAGAAGATGCCCTTGCCGAATCCGTACGTTCCTCCGCCGAAGCGGTGGTCGCTGGGTTCTCCTACGTTCCGGAGGAACTGCACGAAGTCCGGTGTCTCCTCGCCGTGCGCGCGCTCTCCGGCGCGGAGTGGACCGCCCAGCCCTCTGGTGTTCCGGTCCGAGACCACCAGCACGACGGCCTCAGGACGGAGAGCCTTGTCAAGATCGACTTTCGACTCGCCCGGCGGTCCCGGCAGCAGTACCTCACGCCAGGTGTCGGCGTCGTCGCCGAGCACGCGGATGTCGACGCGGAACTCGACCATGCCGTCGGGCAGGTGTGCGTCCCAGCTGTTCTGCGCCGCCTCCCGTACCAGGACGGTCAACGGGTCGAGCGCGGGTCGCCCCAACTGTTTGACGATGCCCTCAGCCGCGGCGGAGCCCTCCGGAGCGAACGGCTGTGACCACCAACGTATGCTCAACGGACCGCCTCCTCGGCGATTTCTCCCAGCGACGCCCCAGCGCTGAACGGAAGCAGGGCGGCGAGGTCGACCTGATAGCCGAGGCCTTTGACGCCGTCCGGCAACGAGCCCGTGACGAGAGACGACGGGACGACGCGAGGAGTGTCGGGACCGACCACGATCCTGCGTACTTCCTCGATCGCGAACGTGTCCAGGTCGGACCGATCCGGCAGCTCCGACCATCCTGCCGCCGAGAGCCGCGCACGCAGGTCCGCCCGTGACGCGACTGCGCCGCGGAGCTGCTCGACGAGGTCGCTCAGGGTGCGTCCGTCGGGGCCTTCTACCACGCGCAGAAGTATGAGGTCCAATGGTCGTCCGCCGTGGGTGTTCAGCTGCTCCAAGCCGTGGACGATGATGCTGTCGCTTGCGGCGCTCAGGCCTTTCACCTCAAGGCATCGGACGGCTGCCTCGAAGTCGTGCGGTTCGTTCAGCGGCCCTCGCCATGCATCCACAGGGAACCTGGGATCCGCCTCGACGAGGGACATGAGAACGGTGAGTTCCGCGAAGAGGCCCAGTTTGGCCTGACGCGACAGTCCACGCAGCAGACTGCTCCGGAAGAGGCGCCGCCATCGTGTGATGGCGTCGACCGCCGCCGCTGCTGGTCGCCGCGCATCCGCCACGGCCTCCAGTACGTCGGTCACGACCTCGTCGAACTCGGGGAACAGGTCGGACTCGGCGCACGACACGTCGACGTAGGTGATCGCAGGACCGCCGAAGCGGAGCTTGCGGATCACTGTCCCTAGCACCGTAGGCCTGGGATCGGCGGATACGGCCTCGTCACCTGCGGGAACGAGTAGGTGACGGGCACCCGTGCCATCGATCGCCACGCGGCACGGTTCCGCGTGGCATATCACCTCCAGCGGGAAGGCGGCGAGTTCCTTCGCACGCGGCCGGGTCAGGACCGCCCACGCACGCTCCAGCATGGTCGGTTCGATGTCCGTCACGCCATGTCCTCGGTATCGACGCCGAGGACCTCGTCGACGTTCTCGCTCTCCACATCGGTAAGGTCCACTGCGACGTGGGTGGCCTGGATGCTCTTCGTCCGGACGTCGCCGGGGAAGGTGATGCCCAGACCGACCACCGCCTGTGCCGCGCCGAGCGCAGTGCGCGGCGGATGTGCGGCGTCGGCGCTCTGCTGCGGGTTGACAGGTTCGCTCGTCGGGTCGATCAGGTAAAGGACGACCAGGCCACGGTCGTGGTAGACCGGGTGGTTGTTGCGCAGGGCGACGAGTTCGCTCTCGCTCTTCGCCCTCGCCTGCGCGGCCGTCAGGCCGAGGTCCAGTGCGCGGTCCTGCTTGCTCATCAGTGTCTTGATGTCGGCGCGTTCGGCGTTGTGGTCGTTCAGCCGGGATCGGATCGAGTACTTGATGTCCAGGCCGCCCAGTCTCGCGTCCTCACCCTCGCCCGTGACGACGGCGACGGACCACATCGCCAGGCTCGGTGGGTCGCTGGTGAGCTGTTGGTCGATGTACTTGACCATGAGCGACGGCTCCAGATCCGGAGAGTCCTCGTGCACCTGGTACCGGGACAGAGACAGAAAGGTCTTCACGAGTGACACGGGGACGTCGCGGATCAGTCGGGCGGCCCCCAAGTCCTCGACCTGGCCGTGCCGGACCGACTCTTGGACGAGGTTCTCTGCGGCCTGGCGGTTGCTGTCCAACCAATCGACGTCTCGGTGCTTGAAATACCGGGTCTGCAACCGGCGTCCTGCGTAGGAGATGAAGGCCGGCTGGGCGGCGCCCATCTTGGCGGTGATCCGGAGCGACGGGTGCGTCCGAATCCGCACCGCGACCTGGGACGGCGTCAGGTTCTCCCGCTGGTAACGGTCGATGTCGTCGCGCATCTCGTGCTCGACGGTGGCGAGGTGGCGGAACGCCGCGGCGAGGCTCGGTGTCATCCAGATCCTGGGCAGGTCCTCGTACCCCGTCCGGTACCCGAACCAGCGGCCCATCTGGAGCAGTGTGTCGTAAGCCGTCGCCGCTCGGACGAAGAAGCTGACGACGAGCCCTTCCAGCGTCAGTCCTCGGGAGAAGGTGTTGCCGCCCACGGCGATGGCGACCACGGAGGGGTCGGAGTAGTCGAGCCGGTCCTGGCTGCGGTAGTTGTCGAGGACGACGCGCGTGTCGGCGATGACCTTGCTCAGGTGTGGCAGGACCTGGTCGAACGTGTTCTGCGTCCGGTCGAAGTCCTCGGCCGGCACCCGCGACGACTCCTTCTCCCAGAGGTTCCGCCACTCGTCGAGGACCTCGGAGCGTCCGGAGGCGAGGCCGGACATGGCGTGCTTCTGCAGCGCCTGCAAAGGAGCTCGGTAGCTTTCGTGAACCGCGATCTTCACAGACGTGTGGATCAGCATCGTGCTGTGGCCGATGTCGCCACGTGCCCGCCGCGCAGCTGTGGCAAGCCAGAACCAGTGAACGGCCGTCACCAGCTCTCCGATCACGGTTGGGGCGAATCCGTCCGCGGGCTCCTTGCTGCCGGGACGCAGCAGGGGGACGTCCTCCTCGGCGACCAGGCGCACCATGTCGTAACCGTCCGGTGGGCCCTGCTCGTCGGCGGCCTCCCACTCGACGGCGTCGCGGCCGAAGATCTTCTCAGGACCGAAGTAGCCGTCGGGACGCGGCAGGTTGAGGATGAACGACCTCGGATACAGGTCTTCCTGCGTGGGGTCGATGAAGACGTTGGCGAAGGGGGTCGCGGTGTAGCCGACGTACGTGCACCGCGGCATCAGGCCCAGGAGCTTCCGGATGAGCGGGTTGATCCGACCCGTAGCCACCGAGGCTTGGTCCGCCTCGTCGTCGATGATCAGTACCGGTGCGGACGCGAGTGCCTTACGGCTGTTCGGCTTGCCTAGCCATCTGATGAGTTTGTCCAGCACGGCCGCGTTCTTCTTGACGACCGCCAGGACCGTCTTCTCCTCGCTGAGCGCGGCCGACGCCTCGAGGGTCTGTTCGACGAAGTCGCGGGACTCGCCGGTCAGCGTCATCCAGCGGTCGGGATTGAGGTCCTTGAGGTACAGGTCCAGCCGTACCTGAGTCTGGCGGCGCAGCCCGTTGTGGATGCCGGAGAGGACGATGACCAGGCGGTACCGCACGTCCGCCATCTTGGCGATGACCGCGGTGAAGTTGGTGGTCTTCCCACTCTGCACGTACCCCACCACGAGACCTTTCGAGTCCCATGTGGAACGGTCCGGTCGTGGGGTATGGGCGACCACGGTGCTGGACGAGTGGTCCACGGAGTCGATACGTTCGTCCGGCCACCTCTCGGCCTTGAACTGGTCCTTCAGAGCCAACCAGTAACGGTCGGACTCTCCCGGGCCGCTGTACCAGTCGTCCGAGCCGGCCGTGATGATCGGTGGACCGCCGGCCTGTACTTTCGCCTTATCCGCCTCGAACTGACGCCGGAACTTGTCCACGGTCCCCTCGGGCAAGTCCGAGAAGCTGGCTACGGCTGCCTCGACGCCGTGGCGTCTGGCCCAGTCCGCGAAGACGGTGTACAGGCCCAAGACTCATCACCCTTTTCCCTGCTAGGGGAAGAAATTTAGCCGAGAGGAGCAAATATCACCATCAAGCCTCGATGGGAAAGCTCCTCGATCGATAGGATTTGCTCTGAAAAATCCCATAGGTCCCAGGGCTCAGGTGGCTGCATGCGACTACAGGGGCAGATAGGCGCTGGGGTTCGACCGGCCGTCCACGCCCCACATGAATAGTGCTTGTCCTCGACGGGCCGGTTCGGCGTTTGACGTTCGCACGGAGCTGGCTGGCGATGGAGACGACCACCTCGTTCGAGCGGCAGCAGGTCCGCGGGGTGGTATACAGAGGTGTGGTGACCATACGCTCGTCGGCACCAGTGTCGTCGACACCACTTGCAAGTGCTCGACCGCGGAGACCGCGCTCCCGACGAGGACGCTGCCAAGCGGGCAGGTCTCGGCACGGTCGTCGTCGGTGTATTGATAGGCCGCCGCATCCTCGTGTTGGGCGGCAGGACGCGCTTCCCGCACACCCGGACGAGCCCTTCAATCAGGTGGCGCTGGCGGGCCAGCGGCGGGCTCGTCGTCCTTGGCCGTAGTCAAGGGCATGCCGACCGGCATTGCCCATGCTTCGAGTTGGCTACCTGCGCTGGCGTACGGCTCTTGGACGGAGTCCTGAGCATCAGGGACACGACCGAATACGGAGACGCTGGCATCCGCGTCCGGCATCGCACTGAAGGTCTGCGGACATGCCGCTCATCAGCCAGCACGTGACAGAATCTCCTCGACCCAAATGCGAGGACCCGCCTTGCTCTCTCGCCAGGGGCCCACCGAACTGATCAAACGCTTGTCATCGGTAACCTCGGAAATCCATGCCGTCCGGATCTCCGGCCGCACACAGAACATCTGCACGGCCAGAATGCGACGAAACCCCTTCCCCGGACGTCCGGTGAGGGCCGATCCACCAAGCAGAACGGCTTGGGGTTTGAGACTGGCGGCCTGATCGATGAGCTGGTCTGCCTGCTCGACAAAGGGGATGCCGGAATCGTTGACGAAGGCGATCACACCACCGCCTTCGTAGGTCTCAAGTCCCTTGGAGTGGAGAACCGAGGCCGTCCCGTCGGATACCACGACAAGGCGTTCGGCTACCTCCGCATTGCCCACCGCTTCGTTCGCTATGTCCGTTCGCAGACCTTGAGCGATGGCCAAGAGTTCGTCCAAAGACTTCATAGCAGAGAGCCTATCGACGGTCCTGTGGGTGGAGGGCTCACTGCCGGTCTGCAGCCGGCAGGCCACAGGTGGCGGCGCCATCCTTCAACCCGTCCTCCCGCCTTTGGGGCTGTCCCATCAGTGTCCGTGGTCGTCCAGGAGCGTTGTCAGCACGCCCGTTAGCAAGCGCGGACCTCGGCCCTCATGCTCAGTGGCAAGGGCCGGCGAAGTCGGTCCGCGGCTGATCGCCACGTGAGGACGAACGCCGGAGCCCGCTAGAACTGAGAAATCCTCGGCTGCGACGCCCTCTACGAGAAGGGCTACATCGGCGTCGGCGCGGGCAGGGAGATCCTCATCAGCGGTGCCACGCTCGACGGCCCGGGTGTGACTGAGAGCACGTCGAGTTGTTCCTCAAAGGCCGCACCACTGGTGGACGCAGGAGCGCGCACAGTATCTCGCCTGGCCTCGTAGCCACACGTTCAAACTGACACCCCCTCATAGATGCCACCAGCTGCGAGTATTAACCATTGGTTGACACTGCTTGCCCTGGGTCGTACCTTTTTAGCCATTAGTTAACCAATGGTTACGAAGGTGAGGTGCGGTGAGCCTCGGCGAGCGACTGGATCAAGAACTACAGCGGCAGGGGAAGACGCAGGTAGCGCTTGCAGAAGCAGTGGGGGTGTCGCCCGCCACGGTGTCCCAGTGGCGGGCGGGTTCCAAGAAGCCCAGCGTGGCGAACGTCATCAAGATCGGCGAGTGGCTGAGCATTTCGCCTGCCTGGCTCCAGTTTGGCGACGATCCTGCTCCGAGCCGTCCGGTGAACGAGAAGGACCGTGCCGCCTACCAGCGCGACTGCATCTGGTACTACCGCTCAGCCCCGAATGATCAGGGACGAGAACTGGGCAGCGCGGCGGGATTCGTCTTCGAGGGGGGCATCCCGACGCTCGCCCGTGAGACCGGGCAGAACATTCTGGACGAGCGCAAGGACGGCGAGCCGGCCGTCAGGGCAACCTACACCGTGATGGAGTTGTCGGGCCCGCAGCTCGATTCCTTCCTGGCGACGATCAAGTTCGACGAAGTCCGCCACCACCTGGAGGCCGCGAGCCAAAGCCGTCAGAAGGTCGCCACCGTCATCAGGAAGGGGCTGGAGACGCTCGACGCCGATCAGCGCCTGGTGCTTTTGAAGATCGAGGACTTCGGCGCCAATGGGCTGGTGGGGCCCGAGTACGACAACGGCAGGTACATGGCCGTCGTGCGCAACATCCTGGACTCGTTCAAGGATGAGAACGCCGGCGGGTCCTATGGGCTCGGGAAGTCCGTCATGTGGGCGTGCTCGCAGTTCGGGTTGGTCCTCATCAACTCCACGCTCTCCGTATCCCAAGACGGTCGCCGTGAGGGACGGTTCATTGCGCGCATGGAGCTGCCGTGGCACCGCTTGGACAAGGACTATGCAGGCCCGGCGTGGTACGGCGAGTGGGATCCCGAAAAAGAGTGCACGCGATCGTACTGGGGGAATCCGGCGCTCGCGGCGGACGCTCTACTGGATCGCCCAGACGGTCAGTCGGGCACCTCCTTCCTGATCGTCGGCGCATACGATCCGTCCGGCGAGTCGACCACGGTCGAGGAGATGCACGACAGCCTTTGTCGAGCCCTCGCCGACAACTTCTGGCCCGCGATGACCGAGCCGGGCGAGGGCGAGCAAGCCCCGATGGTAGCCCTGGTGCGCTCGGAGCGCAACGGCAGGATCCTCAGGGAGGACGTCGTCGACCCGGCCGCCTACCATCCCGCGAAGGTCGCCATGCTACGAGTGCATTTCGACGAGCTCACCGTCGATACCTTGGAAGCGCCCGGCGATGTCGTCCGGCGCAGCATCCCCCTGAACCTGCCGCGCAGGACGGCGGAGGGGGCCCACGACCATCTTCAGCACGAGGCCGTACTACTGGTGGCCGAGGCCGACGAGGAGAGCGCCGAGATCAATCGGGTCGCCTACACACGCGGCAGTCAGATGATCATTAGGGAGGTTCCTGTCCGCCCGCTGTCCATGGGCTCGCGCCCCTTCCATGCGGTCGTGCTTGCCGGGCTGGGGGCCGGCGCGGAACCGGCCGATCGCGCCGCCGAGCGCTTCCTGCGCGCCGCTGAACCCCCTGAGCACAACCACTGGGTGGTCACCCCGGACTTGTCTCGCTCGTACAGCATCGGGTACCACAAGGCCCTCAGCGACTTCTACGCCGAGGTCGGCAAGACCATCCGCGAGATCGTCGGGCGCCCGAACCGGGATCTATCGGATGGACCGGACGCGCTCAAGGAACTCCTGCGTATCACGCCGCCGTCGGAGGCGACGACCAGGCGCCTGAGGGTCAAGACGGCGATGGGGAACTTGGACGACGAAGGGCGCTGGATCGTCGAGGCGACCGTGACCCTTCCACCGCGTAAGGAGCCGTGGCGTTTCAGCCCGACGATCCGATTCGGAACCGAAACGGGATCCGGCATCTCGGTGATGTGGGAGTCCCTCACCGGCCTGAGCTGCTGCGCCGCCGACGGTGACGTCATCGTCGCCGAAACGGGTGCGCGCAGTGTCCGCTTTCGCGCAGTCACCGACGCCTCCACACACCCGGTGAACGCCCGTTGGGCACGAGTTCTCGTCGATGTGCGGGTCTACAAGGGGAGCACCTCGTGAAGACGATCTTTCCGTACGGCGTCCTCACTGGCGACATTCGGCTGTCGGTCACAAGGGTTCTCATGGACGGCAACATGCTGTCGACGAACTACATCAACCCGGACCTCAGAGAGATCGATTTTGCCGGGCTCGAGTCAGCGAAGTGGGAAGAGGCGATCATCGAGGTCGCCGTCACCGGGCCTGAGCGTGAGCTCACCGGCCGTCAGCCGTGGGAGAAGCCCGCCGTGACACTCCAGCTCAACTGCGGGGCAACCAACTCGCGGCAGGCGGTCACGCTCAATCGGGATCCCCATGCACCAGCCCGGTGGACTGGCAGTATCGAGTTGGACCGTGAGGACTGGTACGGCCGGGGCACCCTGCGGGCGTTCGTACATGCGAGGGTTGAGGGAGTCGACAACCGCATTATTGGGTTCGCCGATGACTGGAGCATATCGTTCAACGACCTGCCCCCCTCCCCGGTCAATGGCAGCATCACGGTCACTTGGGTCGACTTCGCCGGCGACGAGACTCGCCCTTACCTCAAGCAATTCACGCACGACCCCTACTACCTGCGCCTGGACCCCGACGACCCGACCCTGTTCCTCAACCGGGGGTTCGAAGGCCTCGAGGCCCTGCTCGTGGACCGGAAGCACCGCCCGCGACCGGAGAAGGCGCTGCACGACAGCACGCGCGCGAACATCGCAAGCGACGCGTGGTCCGCGATGTTTGCCACCGCCCTCGAAGCAGTCGAGACCGACCCGGAGAACGGCCTGCCTGATTTTCCCTCCGAGGGATGGCGGGAGGTCGTGCTCAAAACCCTACTGGCCCGCATCTACCCGGACCTCAGCCCTTACGATGCGCTCGTCGCGGCAGTGGCGGCCCGTACCTCGGAAGAGGGATCGGGAGATCTGTTCGAGCGCCTGATCCCCGCCGCATCCGGCCAGGTACGCCTACCGCAACTCCTGCGCAGTGGGATCCAGCTGCTGGAGAAGGACACGAAGGACGAGGTGAACGCACAATGACTGGCGTCGCGCTTTCTCTGGAGGACGCCCAGTTCCTCGGTGGCATCGATGCCGCGGTTCGGCTCACGCCGGCCTTCAGACTCGGCATCGAGAACCTCGACGTGGCGGACTACAAGAAACCCGTCCCCGGTGGGCGCAAGCACCCTCTCGAACCCGTCCGGATGGTTCTCGATGAGGCCATGAGGCGCCACACCCGGCAGAACGCGGCCAGCTCCGACTCCTGGCTGGGCCCCAGGCTCCATGCCGCCTTGAGATTGTCCCGCCGCGAGGCTGGTTCTCGAGACGTCTGGCGGTTCCTGGGGCTGTGGGCGGCAGACTATGTCCGGTGGCGGTTCGGACCCGAACCGGACGAAACCGACCCCCAGAAAAGCGCCGCTGGCGAACGCTTCATCGGACCGGACTACAAGCAGGCCCTGGCTCGCCTGTGGTGGATGAGCGAGCTGTTCCGCAACGGCGGCGACTACACCACCGCAGCCCTCGCGCTCACGAACCAGGACATCATCAACAACTTCTTCCGCTCCGGCACAGCCCACCACCGTCCGACAGCTCTGGCGGTGTTGGAAGTCCTGCCCCGTTCAGGGGACGGTCAGCAACTTCCCGACGGTCGCGCTGCGAATGCGCTGTCCAAAGCGATCCAGGTCGCGGCATCCACGCTCCTGCTCGACGCCGTGGCTGTCGACGTCCCGCTAGACGGAGCAGCACGCCGGTACTGGGAGGAGCAGGGGCGGAGCGGGGATTACGATCCCCGCCCCTTCTTCGACGAGCTCCCCGAGGGCCCTGACGACCCTTCGGTGCCGCAGAAATCTCTCGAGATAATGACGAGGCTGCTCGCCGAACTGTTCGCCGAAGCGCCTGTCCGCGGCAGGATAAAGGACTGAACGTACGTGTCGCTCGCCATGTCCGACTGGTTCGACGGTGGCAGATAGCAACTCGGCAGGACAGGTCAGCCAGCGGTTGCAGCCGATGGGAGACAGTAGCCGCACAGACGAGCGCGTTCGACGTACAGGAGGCCGCTCGGAGCGCTCAGTAAATTCTACTCGGCTTCGGCTGCCCGATCTGTGACGTCTTCGCGAGCCCCACCCTGCCAGACAGACCGCCGCTGCGTGATCGGCGTCGGCTGGCTCGGCCGACGCTTGTCGCGGGCCTCCTGGGGTTCCTGGCCTTCAGCGTCTGGGCGGGTTCCTGGGGGACGGACGGCGCCGCGTCACGATCAAACGCCGCTTCGACGGCGATGCCCACGCCGAGCGTTGCCGGGCGCTCGGTCGCGTCGGCGCCGTCTGTGTCTCCATCGCCTCCAGCGCTGTCTTCGACGACGCCCAGGTCCATCCCCAAGGTGTCGAAGCGCAAGACGCAGTCGTCGAGGCCCCACCGGCGACCGGCACCGCCGGCCCTGCCGCGCCAGCGTCATCGAACTGGGCCGCCGGTCCCGCCCATGAAGACTGTGCTTCCTGCCGACCGCGGGAAGAGGAAGCGGCACAACGAGCCACGCCCCAGAGACAGGAATCCGGAGCTGCCGGAGAGCATCGCGGCATGTGACGAACTGTTCCCGCCTTCCCGTCCCGAGTTCCGAATCCGAAATCGGGCGTGCCACCTTCTCTACGGTTAGCGCGGTTGTTGCGGGGCCGAGGTCAAGAGAAGGGGGCGGAGCTGGCGGGCGAACTCGATGGCATCGGCTTGATGATCCCGCCCCGGCGCTCCCTTGACGATCTGGATGGCCAGCACCTTGGTGCCGTCCTGCGTCCAGGCAAAGGCCTTGGCCCCAACGATGTTTCCGTCCGTATCTTTTATCGCCGCGCTGTAGCCTGGACCGACGCCGCTGGGCAGGGTTACACCCCTATCCCTTGCCTTCCCGTTCTCTAGACTCTGCAACGTCGAAGGGAAGGGATCCTGTAGCTCGACGGTCATCGACGCCTTGTCTCTGATGCTCGGCGATTTGCTGACGACGCAATGCGAGAAGTCGTTCGCCGAGGTTGACCCGCTCGCGTAGAAGTCACTCAACCCGATGGCCCGGCCAATGGCTTGGTTGGAAAGCAGACCGCATTCCACAGGCGGTGTCGTCACGCTGCCGAGCGGGCGGCGATCCGCAGGGGGAGGCGATGAACACCCTGCCGCAGAGATGAGGATGACAGCCAACAAGGCGGAGCCTGACCAGTTTCTCATTCCTCTGCCTCCGGATACGGAGGGACGTCTAACTGGAATCCCTCCCAGACGGCCCGATCGACCTCACGGAAGACAGCGGCGGCTGGAGAGCTCTTCAGCCACTCATCGTAGGCAATCCTCTGTTGCCAAGTCATCTGGTCACGAGGGATGATCTGGCCCTTGGCAAGAAAGTCGCCACCCGACCTCTCAGCGTAGTTCTCGGATGCGTGAGGATGCGCGGAACCTTTTGCTGATTCGTCACCGAACAGCCCGTACCGCATCATCACATTAGCCGTGAGGTCTTTGAAGAGGCGCTGACTCTCACGGAGAGTTTCCTCTCCCTGGCTGCGTGCGGCCTTGCCCTCGGTGTGCTTGATGCTGTCGCTGACAGGGCCTTCCAAATACTCGTAGCCGGCAACGGCCCAGTCTCCGGCTGGGGTAAGTACCAGCTTGAGTGTTCTGGATACGCCATCCTTGAAGGCCTGGCTCCTCTGATCCTTCTGGTCCGCCTCGTTGATGTCGGTCAAATTTCCGGCGTCGACGATGAGGTGGAGCGACTTGCCGAGGGCATTCGCTTGAGCATTGAACAGTTTTCCCGGATTGCTGTTCATGTTGTCGGCAAGTAGCTTCTGGCGATGTGCCGCCTGCTCCTCTTCCGATGCGTCCGGGTGAGTGCTCCGCCATTCGGCGAATTCGGCGTTAACCGCATCGCGGATCGCCTTGCCCTGGGCGTCCAGGACCTTCGTGCTGTACTCGCCGTGTCCCTCTACTGCGATTTTCAGCGCTTGTAGATCCTTAGAGGCCCACGTCATCACGTTCTTGACCGCGCCGCCGTCGAACATGGCTCCGTAAGGCTGCTTGCCAGGGAGGTTCGGGTCAGAGTCCGGCTGCGGATTCACACCCATCGGTTCCGGGAAATCAGAGATAGCCGCTCGATGAACGTCGCCCATGTAGGCAGAGAAGACGCGGGCAGCGTTCTGCTTGGTGTCGGGAAGGTTGGCCTGCGCTCGCGGATCTGACCAGAAGTGAGCCGCCCAGGACGCTATCAAGGCCGACTTGTACCCTCGTGAACTGCCTGGAGGTTGACCGTGGTCGCGGAATCTTGTGGTGGCCGCCTCGATGGCCCGGCCGAGCTCACCGTTGCCGCTGCCCCAGAAGTTGTCCCGCATCAGGAAGGACAGAGGCTTGCGGGCGGGGTCGGTGAAGAAGTCTTGAGCGACCCTGGCGTTGTTCGCCAGGGCGGCTGCGAGGCCGGGCCCGAACTTGATGATGTCCTGCTGCTCGGATGCCGGTTTCTGCGCGTTGTCGAAGACCTTGTTGGCGACCTCGCGCAGGAACGCGTCGTCGAAGGTGCCGTAGCGCAGGAGCTCATCGACCATTCGGCCGCTCATCGGATCGTCGTCGGTCGCAATCAGCTCGTCGATATATGCCTTGGGGAGCTTCATCTCACCGACGCCGCGCGAGGCCGTTCCCAACGTGACGCTGAGAGCTCGCGCCAGACGGTCCATAACGGAGGAGGATGAGGGCTCTGCCCAGTCGTCCTTCAGGGATCCTCGGTGCGCCAAGTAGAAGCGTTCCAGGAGCGCCTTCAGCTCCTTCGGCGGTATCTCCTTGGCCAGGGCGACCGCGAAGTAGGGATCGTGCTGGTGCTTCTCCAGCAGATCCAACGTCTCCTTGGAGAGAGTCCCTCGGCGGTCGGCTACGTCCTTGACCGCCTTGCGAAGCTGGTCGGCGACGGTCTTGGCCGCCGCGGCACCGCTCGCTGGTGAGTTCGAGGCCCAAAGCGTCTCGTCCGCCCAGACGACGCCCTTGTCGAGTCCGATCTTCTGGGTGGAGACGATGAGGTCCAGGCGGCGCTGGAGATCGGGGATGTGCTGGGAGATCTGGAAGGCGACGTCCCTGAGCGTGCCCGGCCCGGACATGCTGGTGCCGATCGAGGTCAGCGCTCTGCCGATCTGCGCGTCCGCGTCCGGCCACGACCGCTCCAGGCGCTTGATCTCGCTGATCAGCTGGGTCATCAGCGCGGGGTCGATGCCGATCCGGTTCGGGGCGGGGCTCATCCGCCGGCCTTTCCCGGCAGGTTCAGGGGTGGTGGCCACAGTCCCAAGGGGTCTGTCGGCTTGGCAGGATCGGGACGTGCGGACTCGACCAGCGCCAGGGCTCGGTTGAAGACGCCTCGATAGGCTGCTTCCCACGCCTGGCAGTCCTCGAGCAGTTTGTCGGCGGCCTTGCCCTTCATCGCGCCGTCTTGGAGCAGGCTGATGAGCTTGCGCACGTCGTTGGTGTGCTGGTCGCATACCTGCTCGATCGTGCGCCGGGCGGCAGCGATCTGTTCCTGGGTCGCCATCATCCTGGGATCCTCTGGATCTTGAGGACGGCTATCTATGGGATCAATGTGACGATAAAGGGCTGCCGTAGCGCCGTCGAGCCGAACTGCTCATACGGCATAAGCTCAACGTTTATCCCGGCTGCTGCGTATCACGCATGATGGCAATCGCCTCGGCCACATCCGCCACCACATGGTCGGCTCGATGTTCGTGTCCTTGCCACGTCCCTTGATCGAGCCAGATTGCGCGCAGGCCCGCAGCCTGTCCGCCTGCGATGTCCGCGACGAGGTTGTCGCCCACCATCCAACCGCCCTCGGCGAGACTGGCTCCGCACCGCTGAGCGGCGATCTGAAAGAGACGAGCATCCGGCTTCCGGATGCCCTCAACCCCTGACACGGCATAACCGTCGACCACGTCAGCGAGGCCGGTTCGTTGGAGTTTGCCGAGTTGGTTGTCGGCCATGCCGTTGGTGACTATCCCGACGCGCCACCCCGCGGCTCGTAGTTCAGCTAACCCCGCCAGAACGCCTGGGTAACACTGCACGAGGTGCGGCATTCGCTGGCGGTAGCCAGCCCATAGTTCTTCGACCGGTTCCGGCAGCGCGAAGTGCTTGCGCACCTTGTTGAAGAAGACGTCTCGGTGAGGGTGAACGCCTTGATCCAGGGAGATGAGCCAGGCAATGTCTCCAGACTTCAGGTGATGGTGCTCGGCGAACTCCTCGGCCCACCGGAGAAACGCAGCGTCAAGGTCGATGAGCGTTCTGTCAAGGTCGAAGAGGCCGAGGTGCTGTACGGTGTCGATCATAGATGTGAGGAGAGTTCGCGGAAGTCTAGCGCGTCTGGCCGAGGTACAGGCGGTACCCAAGATCCGAGTGTCAGAGTAAACCCACGTAACCCACGCCGCGTCACACCACTGTGGCGTTCACGTGGGACATGCTTATTGCTCCTGGTGCGGCCCTTGCTGGGGTGGGATTGACCTTGTACGCAACGTCATTCCGAGAGAGAGTCCAGTTCGAGCGCCAGCGTGCGACAGCTCTGATCAATCGGCGACGAGATACCTACGCCGCCTTCCTCTCGGCCTCGGACGTCATGACCCAGCGTGTGAGTCGGGTACTGACGGACATGCGCCTGGGCGCCTGGGGCGAACGGGATCCAACTGAAGCAGAGACCGCAAGCTTTCAGCTGGCGGTTGACCAGGTCGCGGAACTAAGGCGTGCGAGATCCGTCCTCGAGTTGGATGGCGCTCATGAGGTGGTGCTGTCAGGTCTCGAACTGTACGCCGCCCATGCTCGCGTCGATGCCATTCTCGAACCGGCGCTCAACCGGAAAGGCGATGTCGATCTTAAACAAGCAAGCGACGCCATGGCCAAGATCGACGAAGCCCGAAGCGCCTTCGTCGCGTGCTGCCGAGAGCAGATAGATCGGTCATAGTGCGGGCGGTGATTGTACCGACTGTCGAGCACCTACTGCGGCGCAACTATGGAACCTTTGCCTGGCTTGGTTGTGATTAGTCCCCGGCCCCTGAGCGCCTCCATCGCCTTCCGCACAGTGACGCGAGCGACATCGAACTCCTCCTGCAGCTTCACCTCGGAGATCAAGGCAAGCGGCGGGTAGGTGCCGTTGTCGATGCGCTCTGCGACGACATTAGCTATCTGCTCCCACTTGTAGAGCCTGGGGTCCCACTCGATCACAGGACGACCTTACGTATCCATGGACCTTTCGGCATAGAACAGGCATGGCTAAGAATTCTATAGACAGGATAGGACAGGTGAAGCTAGGTTTGTGGCATGGCGCTGGGGCGACGGTCCAGGACCTCTCCGGGTGAGGCCCTTACGGTGCGGTCCTGCCTGCCGCCCATAGGGCGCACAGAACGACTGGAGCTGGCCC
The DNA here is from genome assembly GCF_024172165.1 of Nonomuraea thailandensis. GTDB lineage: Bacteria > Actinomycetota > Actinomycetes > Streptosporangiales > Streptosporangiaceae > Nonomuraea > Nonomuraea thailandensis. The sequence continues at coordinate 11,152,615 of NZ_JAMZEB010000002.1, forward strand.
TTCGTCCCCAAGGCCTGTTCATTGATTGCGATCTCCGCGGGCACCATGTGGTGCGACGTCGGCGATTGCGCGCCATGAAGGATGGTGAGTCCCTGTGGTTGACGATGATGACTTCCACGGCACGCACCCCGCTTCGCCTCGTCCGGACGCGGTGCCGGTGCGGTGGACGCCGGTCCAACGTCGTCCGGATCGAGCCCGTGTCCGGGGATACACCTGCGAATGTCGGTCGCTGGTCTTCGAGGACTGCCGGGCCGGCGGACAGGGATTCATTCGACGGTACGACCGATCCGTCGTCCCGTGGGTCGTCGCAGAGAGCCCACGGGTCAGAGTTGGCGAAGCCGAAACGCTGTGGCGAAAGCTCATCAATGGAGAAGTCAGATGAGGGTTCGCCGCTACTCCGAGAGGACCGAGGGAGGCTCCCTCCAGCCGACTATCGCCCTCCGATGCGGCCTGCTGTACTCCTGACGCTGCGCACTCTCGGCGCCAGGAGAGAACCACCATCCCGAACCCGCACGCGTGAATGCGCGCTACATGCCTGCCCCACAAGGTGGACAGGTAGAAAGAGGATCAATCAGATGCTTACGAGCACCAGGCAGAACGACCGGCCGACCCTTGACCTCATCACCCACTCCCCGGACGGGGAATCCCGGGGAACGCCGTTCCGGGCAGGCGACTTCTTCCCATGTCGCCGACCAAGCACATCCTGTCGGCCACCGACACCCCGGCCGGGGAGGCGCGACCGTGGGGGTTGCGCCACCTTGTCGCGCCGACGCCCATCACTGCCGGGAACCACGGTGGCGGCGGCAGCAACGAGACCAGCGAGACCAGCAGCGATGGAAACGGCCCCAACGAGGAGAAGGTCAAGGACTGAGCTCGTGACGCACACAGTCCTGATCATCACGGACGACTCCGACACGGCAGCCGCGCGGGTCGCGGCTGAACTGGCCGGCCGCGGGGTCCCTGTCGCCACCCTGGACACCGCCGACTTCCCGTCGCTGATCTCGATGGCGACCCGCATCGAGACCGGCAGTAACAGTTGGACCGGCATCGTCACCACCCAGCGCGGGGAGTTCGAGCTGGCCGAGGTGGGCGCGGTGTACAGCAGGCGGCCGACCCAGTTCCGGATGGACGAGCGGATGTCGTCCCCAGAACGGGCCTTCGCCTACGCGGAAGCACGCTACGGCTTCGGCGGCGTGCTGGCCGCACTCCGGCAGAGCGGCTGCTTGTGGGTCAACGACCCCATGGCCGCGGTGCGCGCCGAGTACAAGCCGATCCAGCTCGTCATGGCCGCTCGAGTCGGGCTGAGCGTACCCAAGACGATCACACCAATGATTTCCAGGAAGCGCACGCGTGGGCGAAGGAGCTCGGCAAGCCGTTCGTCTATAAAGCGGTCGGTGGCATCTGGCATGCCGACGAGGGTAAGGTGCGCGTCATCTACACCAAGCCCGTCGACGACCCGGACCAGCTGCTCGATCCGGCCCTGGCCCACACCTCGCAGCTGTTTCAGGAGTGGATCGACAAGGCATACGAGGTGCGGGCTCTCGTCGTCGGTAACGAGGTGCTTGCGGTCCGGATCGACAGCGACAGCGAGCAAGGCAGGATCGACTGGCGCAGCGACTACAACTCGCTCGCGTACGAGCGGGTCGATCTCCCCGTCGAGGTCGAGGAACGGCTGGTGGAGCTGCACGATCGGCTGAATTTGGTCTTCGGCGCCGCAGATCTGATCTGCGACCCGCAGGGCCGTTACCACTTTCTGGAGACCAACCAGAGCGGAGAGTGGGGGTGGCTGGACAAGAAGGCGGGCCTGCCCGTACCGAGGGCTCTGGCCGACGTGCTGCAGAAGGGGCCGGCATGGGTACGCTGACGCCGCCGAACGGCCTCACGGTCCACGAACTGGCAGCAAGTCTGGCCGGCCACCTGCGGGCACGAGGATCGCTCACGGAGCCGCGATGGGAGAGGGCGCTGCGGGACGTGCCCCGGCACTTGTTCGCTCCTGCCGCGGCCTGGTGCACCTCGAACCACGCCAGCGCGCCGAGAGGAAGGTTCGCCCTCGACTATGATCCGGCGGCCTGGTGGGCGGCCGTGTACTCGGACACCTCGATCGTCCTGCAGGCCGACGATGGAGCCGGTGATCCGCTCAGTGGGAAGGGCTTCTTCTCGTCGTCGGTGTCGGCCCCCGGCATCGTGTTCCCCTTCCTGGAGCTGTTGGATCCGCAGGAAGGCGATCGCATCCTGGAGATCGGGACCGGCTCCGGGTGGACGGCGGGCTTGTTGTCGTGGGCTACCGGACCGAACAGCGTTACTTCCATCGAAGTGGATCCGAAGATGGCTGCTCGCGCGGCAGTCAACCTCCGCAAGGCGGGATACACCCCTCATCTGGTGGTCGGTGATGGGATCAAGGGCTGGTCGGAGCAGGCGCCGTTCGATCGCGTGCACGTCACGGTGGGCGTGTCCGACATCCCGATGGCCTGGATCGAGCAGACCCGGCCAGGGGGCGTCATCGTCCTGCCCTGGCACGCCGGCGGGCTCGTCGGTCACCAGCTGCGCCTGACGGTGGTGGACGAGGCCACCGCGGTCGGCCGCTTCCACGGGGCGGCCAGTTACATGATGCTGCGCGAGCAGCGCTACAACTCCAGATGGAGCGGCCATCACCATGAGGCAGCGCACCGTTCCACGACCAGGATCAACCCTCGCACCTTCTGGAACTTGGATCTGGGTGCGCAACTGCTGTGCATCGCCCTGGCTCCCCGAGTCGGCTGGTACGACGTCAGCGAGGACGGCGAGAACTCGCTGCTGCTGTACGAGCTGGACGACCATACCGCCGAAGGCTCCTGGGCGGCTTGCGACCACAAGCCCGGAGCGGCCGAGGCTGAGGTGACGCAGTACGGCGATCGGCGGCTTTGGGACGAACTGTTGTCCGCCTACCGGCAATGGATCTCACTCGGCAGCCCCGGCTATGACCGGTTCGGGCTGACGGTCGATTCGGCCGGCACCCATCTGTGGCTCGATCATCCCAGCGCTCGGATCTGGAAGCTGCAGATCTGACGGCTCAGGCCATCGGATCCGCACCGTCTGGCCGCCATCGGTCGACAGTAGCTTCTGCTGCAGGAGGAGGGGGACGGCGACAGCAGCCGTCCCCCTCCGTGCCCTTCCTTCGAGCCCCGATCCAGATTCTGCTGAACCACCATGTGGGACTGGTTGTGGACGACCGCGAAGCACGTTGCATCGACCATGGCAACGGCATAGGCACCGTGAGCAGGAAGTCTCTACTTATACCCGTCGGGGTCGTCGATCGAGGCGTAGCGTGCCCGGACCGGTGAGGTGATCCGAAGTGCTGCTGGGCCGAGATGGGTTGAGCGCGCTTCAGTAGCCCAGGAGATGGTGGCAGGCGATATTGCGAAGTCGAAACTCCCGCTTGTGAGCGGGGAACAGCTCGTCGCACCGCATCGCGAACAGCGATGGGGTTCCACCGCGCTCGGATGGTGTCAGCGAATCCGGGCGTGGGCCGCTCGGCCCGCGCTTCGATCGAGGACCCGGCCGGGAAGGGCGGCGGTCAGTTGCTGTATTGGCCAGCCGGCGTGGCTGCGAGGGTCTGCGGCGAGCGTGCGGTTCATCAACCTCTTCGCGCTTGTTCGCTACACCCACCTGCTCGATGCCATCGCCTTCGCCTCGTGCTGTGGTCCTACCGTGGGGGAGGGCCAAGGAGACCGGGACAGGGGAAGTGGATTCCGCGCTGGACGGACGCGACGGCAGGGACGCTGCGGGCGCAGCATCACGAGTGAGGTCTGGCAGGGTACTCATGGCACGCGGCGAGGAGTTCTGCCCGTCGGCGGGTGGGACCGGGCCGAGTCCGCCCAGAGCTACCGCACCGGCCATGGCGGCAGCGCCGCCCACCAACAGGAGAATCTTGGCGCCCACTCGTCCTTGCGGCCGCTCAACCTTCTTGCGCATTCCTCGCCCCCATGCACGTGATCCTTTGCGTGCGCAGCGTACGTGCGGCTCCTCGTGCGTCACTGCGGGCTTGGATCTTCCGTAGGGCGGCCCATGACGAACCTTGTTCATGGTGGCGTCGGTGTGCGAAGCCTTGGCCGGATGTCGCGGTGCCGGCCGAGCGTGGAGCGCTTGGCGATTCCGGCTCTACCGGGTTGGCGGTCTGTCAGCAGTCGAGGCGGGATCATGATCCCAAGGAGGCGATAAGCCTCACCCCTATACCTCTTCGTGTTCAGTGTATTACTCTCTGTTGAGAGTGCGGGTGTCGCCATCGAGATCGCGCGGAGGCTGCGATGAGACGTGTTGCCGCAAGAGGTGGTGCTATTGCCATGGTCGGGATGCTGGTGATGGGAGTCCCCGCGACGGCCGAAGCCGCAAGAGGGGTCCTGATCGTCAATGACAGGATCTACTACAACCCGAGCGGCTGCTTCGCGATTGACGATTTGCCAGCGTATGTCTTCAATGACACCAGTCACGTCGCGTTCATCCATGAGGGGTCGAAATGCGACGTAGACATCAATGCGGTGCTCCTTCTAGGTCAGATGGAGATCGCCAAGTCGGGTAAGAGTGTTTTTGTCGGATAGTCCACTTCTGTGGTGCCCGGCGTCCCGGTGTGGACCCGATGCAACCGATGATGCCTTCCATGTGGTGAATATTCGGCGTCTGTCCGGCCGTCTGGCTGCATAAAAATTATCGACCGAGACTGATTATTGGTGATTTGCATCGCGTTTCTCTGATCATCTTGCGTGGAGGAGTTGATATACCGGAACTGACATGACCGGCTCCGCGGGAGGTGCCTGATGATTCGGGAAAACCTTCTCGTAAGGGGCAATAGGGTAGGGCGTTCGAGTTCCATTCGGTACCCTGCCCTGATCGCTGTCACGCTCGGCGTGAGCCTCGGGGCACCGCTTGCAGCGCAAGCAGTTGCCGCTGACTATTGCCCGCCAGTCTCCGAGCAGGCGTATCAGATGTTCGACATCAAGAGTTGGTGCGCCGCTGTCAACGATGACTTCAGGAACGGGCGGCCCGTAGACCTCATCGGGAGCCTAAAGGAACACCGGAAGCGCCCTGCTCCTTCCGCACCTCCGCAGAGCCGATCGGACCAGCCAAGAGTGAGGACCACTCCTTCTCGTCCCTCCGGCGATGAGCGGCTGGATCGAGATCCAGCTCCAGTGAAAACACGTAGGGCTCCGGCGGTTGAGCGAAGGCCAGGTACTGATAACCGGAACAGGACCGAGTTGAGGCGCCAGCATGGGGACCAGATCGAGCGGCCACGGCCAGTCAACCCCGAAGAGAAGCGCGATAGCTCACGCAAGCGGAAGAAGAAGGGTTCTCGGTATCAGGAACGGTCTACTGCGGCGCCACCTCCGGTTTCAAGCATCCCTGCGCCGTCGCCCGTCAGGTCCCGCACGGAACCAGCACCCGGCATGGGTTCTCCTGCGAATCTTCCGGACAAGCACGTCTCCGGTGACACCTGGCCTGTTCCGGTAGGCGGTGCCGTTTTTGCCTTGGTCGTGATGCTGGTCAGCGGTTTGCTGATGCGCTGGGCCCGCGTACGGACCGTACCGAGTCTTACGATGACGACGCTCCCGGCAGGAACTCGCCCGCGTCAGCAGCCGTCTGCTCCTCCACAAGTGCAGCACAACCATGCGTTGGCACCTACAGCGTGTGCGACCAAGGCGATGACCGCGGCGGAACCTTCTGCTGAGGTCGAGGAGCGGAATTGGAGCCAGCAAGAAGCGGAGGTCACACCGAGCGAGCCTCCAACAGCGTCGCCGGTCGCGTGCAAGCCGGCTATTGCGCAGGTGGAGGTGTTCGGCCCCTTGCGGGTGCGAGTAGCGGAGCAGGAAGTTTCCTTCGGCAGGGCCGATGGCCGGGCGCTGCTCGCTCTGCTCGCCACGTCCAAGGACGGCGAATCGTCGGAGTCGTTGATCGCGCGCTTGTGGCCCAGGGACGGGGAGCGGGGCGTGCGCCGGCTGGAGACCGCCATCCGTGACATCAACGGTGCGATGCGCCGGGCGACGGGACTCGGTGCCGAGGTGAAGTTCGTCGTCAAGGCGGAACAACGGCGCAGCTTGCCGCCGACGCACTTCGACGTCGACTGGTGGCGGTTCGAGCAGGCGTATGTGAAGGCCAACACCGCCGATTGCGACTCCGGTCGGCGGGAAGCGCTGCGGCAGATGCTGGACCTGTATCAAGGTCCGTTCCTGGCCGGTCGGGATGACCTGTGGTGCCTTCCCCTCCGTCAGGCCGCACTGAACCAAGCCATGACGGCGGTGACGCAGCTGGCCGAGTTGGAGCGCAAACAGGACCCGGATGGCGCCTTGGGCACCCTGACGTTGGCGGTCAATCGGATCGATCCCCACAGCGAGGTGCTGTGGTGCCAGATCATGACGATCCAGGGCGAGCTGGGACGGTTGCCGGCAGTGGAGCTGACCTTCCGGCAGCTCACCGAGCGGCTGGCCGAGATCGACGCCAAGCCTGGACCCCAGGCCCGGCGCACCTACGAGCGCTTCATCAAGTAGTTGACAGCTTGTCTGGCAACGCGCACCTCTGCGTGGATCACTCCGTCTGGGTGAGTGCCTTCTGGTCGCGAGCCAGGTACGTGGTCAGGACCTCGGCCGGTACGAGGCGAGCAGGCGTGGTGTCGTAGATGCGGGCGAGGAGGCGGAGCGTGTGTGCTGGTGGACGGCGGCCAGAATGGGGCCAGCGCTCGTAGTCGTACAAACGATCTTCGCGCAAAGTTGCTCTGGCGAGGTCGAGGCGGGCGTGGGCGGTGACGACCTGCCTCGCGGTGAGTCCGGCGGCGTAGCGGTAGAGCCGTAGCGGGTTTACCTGGTGGTCGAGGCTGAGGACGATGGCGATCTGATCGATGGTGAAGCCACGCTCGCGGAGCAGGCGGCTCCGGCGTCGGCAGTCGAGAAGCGTCTGATAGCCCTGGCCGGACATGCGGTGTGTTCCTTCCGGTGATGGCGTTGACAAGTGCACCCAGGATGGGGTTGGTGGAGGGTAGGGCGGCTGGGGTGAGCGGCTCAAGTTGCTGTTTGGGGTGGTCGATTCGTCCGGCCTGGCGTGGCCGGGGCTGACGGCGCTGTCGTTGTCGCAGGTCGTTGTTGCTGGAGGCCGGGTGGTTCTGGGCCGCGGGATTGGGGGTGTGAATCGGGCGCGAAGGTGGTTGATGGTGCTGGCCGCTCCCCGGATCGACCGGGGTGTCATCGGAGGGGATCAGCGGTGAACCAGTACTGCGACCAGGAGACCTGCATTCCAGAAGACGGCTTTCGGCATGGAGGGGAGCCGCTGTGCCAGGGGCGGTTGCCGGATCTGCGGCCAGCTCACGTCGTGGAGGGCGTTCGGGCCGGATGCGCCGGAGACGGCCTGGTGTGGCGGCAGGCATTCGCCGGCCGAGGGGATCAGGCCGCGCCCGCGCGTCATCTGGTGCGGCTGCTGCTGCGAGACACGGTCTGGGCGGAGGACGCGGAGTGGGTGGCGGCCGAACTGGCCGGCAACGCGTTTCATCACACGAAGTCCGGTGCGCGGGGTGGGTTCTTCGTGGTGGAGGTGGCACGGACCGCTTCGGTTGCTCGGGTGACGGTGTATGACCTGGGTGTGGGAGCTGTTCCGGACTTCGGCCGAGCGGTGGCCGCCGCCCGGCGGGCGGAGCTGGACCTGAGCGAGAGCGGCAGGGGACTGGCTGGGGTGGCTGCGCTTGCCGATCGGGTTGGGGTGGCGGGGGATCCCGTGTGCGGGCATGCGGTTTGGGCCGAGTTCAGCCTCGTTTCGGGCGGTGCCGAGCTCCGTCAGCGAGTCGGGCGAGACCCGTCAGGTCGTGATCAGGGGTCCGATGAGCACAGCCAGGGCGTCGTCATGGCCGCGAGCGCAGGAGGTGCGAACGGCTTGGACCCTTCGATCGGGCCGCGGAGGGCCTCATAAGCCAGAAGGCGGACCAGGTGTCCGCATACGGGCAGGAGTCGTGGGCGCAGCGTGAGCTGCAGAAGCTGCGGAGAGAGCGCCCGGACTGGGCGTTCTTGGTGGTGCGTAACCGCTGGCTGGCGCTGCGCGGCAAGCACTCGGTCATCGTTGCTGCTGGACCCGCCGCGCTGCGGGCGATGCTGCCCGAGACGAGCGGTGACCGACTCCTGTCCGTCGTGGGGCCAGAGATGGATCACGCCGAGCCCCAGAGAGCGGAGACTGTTGATGTACCCGGGACAGAGCTGATCGGGCCGATGTCGGCTGTGAAGGCCGGGGTGTTGCCCGCGCGCCTGTCCGGGACAGGCACGTGGGTGGCCATTCCGCGCCGGGTCCGAAGGACGGGACGGCGGCCATGGCGATGGCCGTGGTCACGTCGGCGTGCTCGTCACGCGCGAAAGCGTACGGAGTCGCGCAAGCAAGTCCGCGGGCGGAAGGCATCGTATGAGCGGATGGTTGCCCATGGCCGTGGGGTGACTCTGCAACGGCCTGTTGCCCGGTGACCTGCAAACGGCTTGGGATGAGCGCGTGAGGCAGGGCCGAGGCTGGAGGCGCTCGCCGGGGATGTCGGTGTGGAGTTGCGGGTAGCGTTCGTCTGCGCGGTTAAGACCGCTACTCCGGGCAGTGCCGTTTTCCATGGTCAGCGCCTTTCGGGTGGCGCGATGCGCGCCCCGACTCGCCTTAAGGCGACTGGGGAATAGGTGTGTGGGCTCGTTGTGGGTGGTGGTCGGCGGCTTGACTGGCCGGCTGTCTGGTGTCCGCCCGCCTGACTGTTCATCACCGGACATCTTGATGCTTGTGCCTCGGTGCCGGCGTGCACTTGACCGGCGCCCGCCGAGCCGAATCTTTGTCGGTTGTGCCAGGGGTCGTGGGCGTCTGGAGGGGTTGAGACGCCATCTCCTAGCGGGCGTCTCGATCGTCGTCGCAGCGATGGGTAAGGATGATCACCGGGCTGGCGCCGTCGTACATCAGTACCCGTACGGGACCGCAGGCGACTGGCCTGCGAATGTGGGCTGCGTCCACCTCGAGTGCACTTTCCGTCATGTGCATATTTCGTTTCGCCGCCCAGGGCGGGGGTGTCGCTGAAGTCTTCGCGCTTCTTCTTGAAGAGGATGCATCCCCATCGTGGCGTTGATGGTTGGCGAATTTAGGGCGACCCGGTTCCGGTTAGGAAGTCAAGCTTCTTTCGGTGCCTTCTCGCAGAACGGTTTAGCAGCTCACCAATCATTTAGTGAGGACAGCCTCTCCAGCCGTTGCGGTAACCGAGAAATACGTTGCGACCGCTTGCCATGGCCCGACAAGCCGAGACATCGTCGAGCCACACGGAAATCGTCGGCCCCGGAATTCAGGGCCGGAAAATGGAAGGGATGTGCCCGCGATGGCAACTCGCAACCCCGAAACTCGTGCCCCGGAAATCGTTTCTGGCGACACCCTCGAAATCGCCTCCGGCAACGTTGCTGATATGGCCCCGTACGCCACGGACACGGCTGCCACACCGCCCTCCGGCGCGACGGTGGGGGACATGCCGAACGACCGTCAGGAGGCGCTGTGGGCCGCACTGGCGGCCAACCCCGGCGCATCCGCCACGGTGATCGGCGCGGCGGCGGGAATGAGCCGGATGGTTGCAGGCAAGATCCTCAACCAACTCGTGGCCGAAGGACGGGCCCGTAGGGAGATGGGCGGGCACGACGGAACGGGCCGTGGCCGCACCCCCGACCGCTGGTATCCGGCCGTGACCGGCGCCGCGTCGATCGCTGAGCAGGACCACGAGGAGAGTGACCTCCGAGCGGTGCCGGACGACGCCACGGTCATACCCGTCCAGCCCGCCGACGAGATGATCAGCGATGACTCGGCCCAGACGAGCGCCGAGACGGAGGACGCACAAGAGTCCGCTGCGAGCACTGTCTTCCCACAGTCCGACATGGACATGCCGCAAGCAGTCAGAGAGCCCGGCGTCGCGGAGCCGGAGGGCACTCCCGCTCCTGGTGACGGCCAGGTGGCGGTCCAGGATCAGGAGTCTGGAGAGGGCGAGGATGCCCCGGCGGCCGACACGGATCCAGCGCGCGAGCAGGCGCGGACCGAGCTCCTGGAACTGGCCGAGCTGTTCATCGGTGCGGCGACCGCGATAGGGGAGAGCGAGGAGGCGGTGCTGGCTCTGGGCCGGTTGGAGATGGCCATTGCCCGCGCGCCGCAGGTGCACCGCAACGCCCGCGCGGTGCTCACCGGAACCACCCCGGCCCGCTCCTCGGGCAGGGGCGGAGGCGTGGCGGCGGGGAGTTCGATCCGGCACGGTGCGCTGCGCGACCGAGTGCTGGAGCACCTCAACGAGTACCCGGGCAAGGAGTTCACCCCCTACGAGATCGGGCGGGCCCTGGACTCTTCCTCCGGTGCCGTGGCCAACGCCCTGGACCGGCTGGTCAATCTCGACCAGGCCGAGCTGACCTGCGAACGGCCTCGCCGGTTCCGCCTCGCCAGCACGTCCCCCACCTTCTGACGCCCGGCGGAGAGCGGCCTCACATGAAGGTCCGCTCTCCGCCCGGGATCACCTCCTGCACCGGGCACGTACGCCTCCCCTCCCGTGCCGAGGCCCGGCCTCTGTCCCTCCCCCTCACGCCTGTTTCGCGACCTGCCTTTGAAGGAGGCAACTGTCATGGCTCACGAGATCGAGATCTTCGCCAACGGTTCGGCCGGGTTCGCTGCCGCCGCTAAGCCTGGCTGGCACGGGCTCGGCTACACCGCGCCCGGGTCGATGACCGCCGAGGAGCTCCTGTCGAACGCCCAGCTCGCCGGGTGGAACGTGCGTAAGGTGCCGGTCGGTCAGGTGACCGACCCGCTCACCGGGCAGCCGGTCGCCACGGACGAGGACTTCCTGGTGGTGCGTACCAACCCGGTCACCGGTGCGCCGGAACGGCTCGGCCGGGTCGGCAAAGAGTATGAGGTGCTGCAGAACGAGGAGGTGACCGCGTTCCTGCAGACCCTGGTGGATGAGTCGGGGGCGGTGTTCGACACCGGCGGGTCGCTGAACAACGGGCGGCGCATCTTCGTCACCATGCGGCTGCCCGAGCCGCTCATGGTCGGCGGATTCGATCAGATCGACCTGTACCTGGCGGCGTTCTCCCGGCATGACGGGTGGGGGTCGTTCGTGACCGTGGCGACCCCGGTCCGGGTGGTGTGCGCCAACACCGAACGGGCCGCGCTGGCCAATCACGCCTCGAAGTTCACCGTCCGGCACACCGGCCGGATGGCCGGACGCATCGCCGAGGCCCGCGACGCGCTGAAGCTCACCTGGAAGCACGGGGAAGCCTTCGCTGCCGAAGCCGAGAAACTCCTGGCGACCCCGATGGATTTCTCCGAGTTCCGCCAGTTCACCAACGTCCTGTACCCGATCCCGCCGGGTGCGAAGGACCTGGCGCGTAAGAACCGCGAGTTGACCCTGCGCCAGCTGGAGCACCTGTTCGCCCACGCGCCGACGCAAGAGCCGATCCGCAACACCCGCTGGGCCGCCTACAACGCGGTGACCGAGCGGCTGGACCACCGCAGCCCTGTGTTCGGCAGCCGTGACGTGGCGGCCGTGCGGGCGGAGCGGGCCCTGCTCGACGACCACGACCACGCCAAGATCAAGATCCGCGCGTTCCGGCTCCTGGCCACCGCCTGACCCATAGCCGCTGGCTCCGGTACGGCCCGGCGCGGGCCGTACCGGGCACCACGCCGCTACACGGCGGCGTGCCGGAGCCGCCCCCGACGCCGGGCCCATAGCCACATGGGCGACCCGGCCCGGGCCCGGGGCAGCCCGATCAGCCGATAGCCCACCTCACGTACGTCATCGACCGACACCGAAGGAGATCGTCATGGGACGACTCGAAGACCTGGCCGTTCACTACGCCAACGCCGCGCGCTGGGAACTGAGCGAGGCGCTCAACCGCATCGCCACCCTGGACGACGAGGGCACGTTGCACGACAAGGACCTGGGCCGCATCGCCTACGCCTACCAGCGGATGTCGTGGTGGCAGCAAGTCACCGACCTCACCCACGGCCGCGAGGAACCGATCGACGGCGCGACCGCACTGCTCACCGTGCGGCAACGCGCCCAGGACCTGCTGATCAACGCCCGCCCGGTGAACAACGGCGGCTTGTTCGTCCTGGCCATGGCCGAGGCCCGCAGGGGCGGCGCCCGGGCCTTTCTCGACGCGACCGAGAAACTCGCCGACGCGCTGGCTCTCCTAACCGATCACGACGCCCGCCTGGGCGAGGGGACCCCGCCAACCACCTCCGCGACTGAGCAGGCCGACGGGAGCTATCCGTGACGCCATGCGCCAGGTACGGCTTGGAGCCCGCCGATCAGGCGCTCACCCCATAACCCCCACCCCTCACCAAACCCCTGTCACTCCACGAAAGGACGACACACGATGGACAAGTCCCGCCAGCCCGACCCTCTGCCTCCGCTCTGTCCGGTGGGTGGCATCACCCCCGCGAGGGACGCCACTCCCGATCATGAAGAGCAGGCGTGGCCCTCGTGCGATCAGCTGACCACCGAGAAGATCACCGCCACTCGTCACAGCTGCTACACAGCGGCAGCGAAGGCGATCTTCGCCTTGCAGAACGGACAGCGGTTCACCGGCGAGCAGCTGTTCGTCACCGTCTACGCCCAGGCAGCACGCGCCTGGTGGGACCTGGTGGACGAGGAGATCATCGGCAAGAAGCTGACCTCCGACCACGCGCTACGCCGGGTGCGGTCCTGGGCCCGCCACTACCTCACCACAGAACCTCCGGCCGCCCGGCCGGGCACGTTGTTCGATCACGCCCTCGCCCACGCCGCCCGCATGGCCGCCCGCGACTTCCTCAACGACAGCGGCCACCTGCTCACCCAGCACCTCATCCACCAGGCAACCAACCCGGCCACGCCCCCCGACGGGTTCGCCATACCGACCACGCCCGCAACGCCGTGAGCGAGCAGCCGACCGCGCCAGAGCATCCCGGCGCTGGCGACACCTCCGAAGGAAGGGACACCAACATCATGAACATCCCCGAGCAGCATCCCGCCACCGGCGCACCTCCCGAAGGGGCTCCGGCCTCTCTGGAGGCGATCATCGAGCAGGCTCGCAGCGCTCGCCAGCATCACACTGATGATCTGTTCCGGCGTCTGGGTCGGGGCGAGCGGCTGACGGTCGGGCAGATCTACGACACCCTGCACGCGCACACCGTGTGTACCTGGTGGCTGCTGGTGGCCCGGCACATCGAGTACGCCGACAGTGGCGGCTTGCGCCCGTCCCAGGCCGTCGCCAGGTTCATCTCCTGGATCGCCCCCTACGTCACCGATCCCATTCCGCCCGAACCCGCGATGCTCGCAACGGCGTCTCGGGCGGACGTCGAACGCGCACCTGCCCTGGACCACCTCGAGCGCAGCCTGGCACTGATCCGGCAAGACGCCGCCCGCACGTTCCTCGCCCAAGCCAGGACGCTTACGGCGTTCTGCTCGGCGGAGCAGAGCCCTGGCGCTTCGACCGGGCAGGAGACCACGGCATGACCCACCCCGATCGCAGCGGCGAACCCACGACCCCGGCTCCGGAGTCTCCCGCCGCGAACGGCCCGGAGCTGAAGCGGACAGATCGGTCTCGTCTGGAGTTCTTCCAGATACTCGGCTGGAGCTGGGACATCACCACGGCGAAGAAGCTCGCCCAGGGCCGGACCCCGGAGAGGCTGATCGTGACCGAATGGTGGGCGGCCATGCTCAACCTGGTCGCCATCGATGCCGAGCACGCCGCGCGGGTGGATCTGTCCGTGCCGCTGATCGCGGCCACCGTCCCGACCGGCGGCATCCTGATCATTGACGGCTGGCATCGCCTCTGCAAGGCCGTGACCATCGGTCTTCCGGAGCTGCACGCCGTGGTGCTCACCGCCGAGGAGGAACGCGCCTGCCGGATCTGCGGCGGAGAAGAGCCGGTAGCGGAGGAGGACATGGCCGGTAGCGCCTGAGCCGGTGGCGTAGGTGGCATGCCCCGCCCAGCACAGTCAAAGTGTGCTGGCCGGGGCACACCTCCTGCACCACCGGATCAGGCCCGTCCGCCAGGGTCTTTCCCATGACCGGAGGGTGTTCACCCGCCATGATGGGTGCGGCCTTCTTTGGAGTACGTCAGCGTGGGTCTGCTTGCCCGGTGGCCGGGTGAAGCCGACCAGGTCACGGCGCTGGTAGGTGTCGATTCTGACGACGCTGCGGCGGTTGGGGGCGTGGATCATCTGCCCGTTGCCGAGGACGAGGCCGACGTGTCCGGGGCCGTCGGCTTGCATGTTGAAGAAGGCGAGGTCGCCAGGCTGTTCCTGGCCTGCTGGGATGGGTGGTCCATGGCGCCATTGGTCGGCGGCGACGCGGGGGATGGAGATGCCGGCTGCTTGGTAGGCGCGCATGGTCAGGCCGGAGCAGTCGAAGGCAGTCGGTCCTTCGGCGCCCCAAATGTACGGCTTGCCTAGTTGGGCGTGCGCGTAGGCGAGAACGGCGGTTACCTGTTCGCCCGCCATGGGGAGCACGCACGCATTGGTGAGGGCGTCGACGAGGTGCTGGGCGAGGGGTTCCCACCGGGCGTAGGCGTCAGGGTAGGCCGAGCGCTGCACGGCTTGCGCCGCTCGGGTGAGCGGGAGCCGTTCCCACTTGGGGACGTCGGCGAGGCGCCCGTAGAACTGGCGGGCGGCCTGAGCAGGGTCGAGGACCTGCTCACGGGTCCCCCAGCCTTGGGAGGGGCGCTGCTGGAACAGGCCGAAAGAGTCCTTGTCGCCGTACTCGAGATTGCGGAGCCGGGATTCCTGTAGAGCCACGGCGACGGCGATGACTGCCGCTCGGGCAGGCAGATCGCGCGCGTGGGCAACCTGGATGATGAGCGCGGCGTTGCCCCGCTGCTCTTCCACCAAGCTCTCGTCGAAGCCTTGGAGGGCTGGCACGGCCGGGGCCGGACCGCTTCCGAAGGTGCCGCTCCTTGCCGCAGTCAGGCAGGTCGCGCCGCCCAGGCCGGAAGGGCCGAGGAGCATGCTGGTGGCGGCTGCGATGACGGCGATGATGAGAAGCAGGAGGAAGGCGGTGCCGGCCACGGCGTACTTCATCTCGTTCAGCTCCGTTCCGAGGCGGGACCGGTCAGCAGGTCACGTACCGGCTTGCCGGTCGGCTGCGGAAGCTTGCCGGGGCCAGACAGTGCCGAGGTCGGCGAGGTGGAGCCGGGGCCGGTCAGGGCCGAGGGGCAGCCAGACCGGTCCGGCCGGGCCGTCGGCGGTGTGCACGGCGGTGGCCACGGGGACCTCGGTGCTGGCCGCGAGATGTCTGCGGAGGTTGGTTTCCCGGGTGCGGTTGGGAAGCCAGAACAGGACAGGTGTGCTGATGCCGGTGGCCTCGGCGAGGTCGGCATAGCCATGCAGCTTGGCGGTGACCTTGGTGAGGGTCTCGGTGCCGGTGTCGTGCTCGAGAAAGAAGTCGATCTCCCGGTTCTGGTCGGTCCAATGACCGTAGGCGTCGGGGCGGGCCAGGTCGCCCCAGAGCCGGGCGCAGCGCCGTTCGGACCACCATGCCTTCACCTCGGCCTCGGTGCCGGGTTGCCGGGCGTGGTGGTGCAGGTGGGAGAAGAAGTCGTTGACGCCGACCTGATGCCGGAGCCGGGAGGAGACGGCGATGGGGTCGTCTGGGTTGTAGCCGAGTTCTCTGACGGTGACGCCTTTTCGGCTGGCGAGAGCGGCGGCGCCAGCACGGCCGAGAAGCCAGTGCACGGGCTGGGAGCCGGTGCCGTACGGCGCCCAGGGGCGAAAGCGGGTGACGGCGTTGAGCGCGTACAGGGCTCCCAGGCGCTTGCGGGCCGACTGCGGAATGCCGAAGAAGATGCGCTGCAGCTGGTGGGTGGTCAGAACACGGTGCTGGTGCAAATACGCGAGGATGTCGTAGTCGCGGGGGGTCAACCGGGCGGCGAGTGTGGCCAGGGTGACGCGGTCGAGGCGGGGCTGTCCAACGGGCACGGGCTTCGCGGGCATAACGGATCTCCTTCGTGGATGGTCTGCCGTTTCGAGTCGACGGGCGGCTACGTGTTGTAGGTGCGCGGATCGAGTTCGGGTGCGTCTCGCTGGGAATGCTTGGCCCCTTGCCTGGGCGGGGCGTCGGCTGGTGCCGGGCTGTTGGAGAAGCGATCGCGCGAGGACTGCCGGATTTCCTGCTCCCGGTCGGCGATGAGGGGTGGGAGCGGCCGCGTCCGTAGGGTGCAGGCGGGAGTCTGCTGACGGTTGATGACCAGGCGGGTGGCGGCTTGGTAGGCGCCCAGGTGCGTGAGGTCGTGCGGAGTGATGAGCGGGCTGGTGTGGTGTTTGAGCTCGGCGGCGTCCTTGGGCGAGGCGTTGAAGTAGATCTTGTTCCGGGCGTCGGCTGACAATGCTTCGCGGAGATCAGCGGGGAGCTGGTCGAGGTGCTGGTGGGCCAGGGTGAGGGAGAGGCGGTAGCCGCGGGCCTCGGCCAGGACGTCGTTGATGTGGCCGGGCAAATTCAGGAAATTTTGGCATTCGTCGAGGTAGATGGTGGCGTCCGAGCGCTCCGCTTCTGGCTGGGTGGCGCGGCGGGTGGCGGCCTGCCAGGTGTGGGCGAGCAGGATGGAGCCGAACAGCCGGGCCGCGTCGTCGCCCAAGATGCCCTTCGGCAGGCGGGCCAGGATGAGCCCGCCGCTGTTGAGCAGCTTGTCGATGGACACGCTGGTGGTCGGCCTGGTCAGGGCATTGCGGACGAAGGGGCGCAGCAGTACGGCGCGCAGCTTGTTCATCACCGGGCCGATCACGATCGCCTGACCGGCGGGGGTGAGGGCCTCGTAGGAGTTCCAGAACCCTGTCAGCAGGTCGTCGTTGAGCTTGTTGGTGATGCGGGCGCGGAAGGCGGCGTCGGTCAGCAGCCGGGGTACCTCGCCCAGGGTGGCGCGCTGGCCGAGCACCCGGGTCAGGGTGAGACATGTGGAGCGGAGCAGGTCGTCGACGCGAGGTCCCCAGGCGGAGCGGAAGCAGCGGTGGAAGATGGTGACGATGGAGTCGACGGCGAAGGCGGGGTTCGGTCCGGCGAGGACGTTGATCGTCGGTGGTGGCGCCGGGTCCTGCGGGTCGAACACGACGGTCCTGCCGATCGGCTCGGGGAGGCGGGCGAGGACGTCGTTGATGAGGTCGCCCTTGGGATCGATGACCAGGGCGCCCCGCCCTGCGTGGGCGTCGGCGAGGATGAGGTTGGCGAGCAGGGTGGACTTGCCGACGCCGGTGCCGCCGAGGACATGGGTGTGGTGGCGTCCGTCGGCGACCGGGTGGGCTATGGGGCGCTGTGGGCCGCCGTCGCTGTCGCCCAGCACCCGGACCGGCCCGTTCACCGCGTCGCGCGGTACGGCGGGGCTGGGGGCGACGGGGCGGGCTCCGGCGCGGGCGATACCGGGGGCGTCGGTGTCCCAGGGCAGGTGGGCCAGCGTGGCCAGCTCGCCGACGGACAGCAGGTAGCCGCGATCGAGGCGGCGGTCGCGAGCAACCGCGCCGGGACGGAACAAGCGGGCGCGGCGTAGGTGCTGGTGGCCGGAGGTGAACAAGGCGAAGACGGCGGCCAGGCTGTGCGCGTGTCCCCGGAGCCTGCCGGGCGTCGACGCCTCATCGCGGGTGGAGGCAATGGTGTAGCGGATGGCGACCTGGTACCGGGGCTGTCCTGCCTTGGCGAGGATGGCGCGGACCTGCTCGCCGCGTTCCGGGAACATGCGGGCCAGCTCGCCGGGGTTGGAGTGACCGGACATCGGGGCAAGCTCGTCGAGAGCGTGGCCGAGCGGGCTACTGCTGCGAGCGCCGCGCAGGTGAGCGGCGGCGCGGTGCGCGCGGCGCAGGCGGCGGCCGGTGGTGGGCCGGGCCAGCACCTGCACGAGCGCGTGTTCGCCGCTGCGCAGGCTGCTCATCGCGGTGAGCAGCGAGCGGACCGGGTCGCTGGCGTGGTCGGTCTTGAGCGGGTAGTGCTCGGCACGGCCGAGGATCAGCCGCCCGCCCACGGCACGCGCATCGGCCGGAAGCGGGTGAGTGGCGGGCGTGGTGGTGACGAGCGCGCCGGGCCAGGCTGCCTGGACGGCCTTTTCCACGATGCCGGGAGGCACGATGCCGGGCACCCAGAGGCGGATGCGGACACCCGCGTCATTGCCCTGGTACTCCCACACCAGGTGGGGCTGGCCGGTCAGGAAGCGTTTCCAGGCGGGGCGAAGCAGGCCGAGGAGCTGGCTCCACAACACCTGGGCGCCGTCCGGGTCGCTGTCGGGCGGGCAGGAAATCTCGATCAGCCGCGCCTCCGGGGCCAACCCGCGGTGGCGCAACCGGCTGACGACCTGCCGGCCGAGTACCAGCAGGCCTACGGCGGCTAGGACGACGGCGGCGATACGCCAGCCGTAGCGCAGTGCGTACTCAGGCAGCCGCGCTGGCAGCTCGCGCAGGAACTCCAACCCTTCTTGGACGTCTTGATCGCTGATGTTGCAGAGCAGGCAGGGCACGGTCGGGTTCATAGCGGGTCGACCTCCTCATCGGCGCAGGACGGCTGGCTTGGGAAGAGAACTGGTGGGTTGTCTGGAGGGTCGAGATCGGCCAGTTCGGCCGGGTCAGTCGTGATCAGGGCAGCCTCGGACGGCGAGGCGACGATGCTCAGCGCTATGCGGTTCGCGGGACCGGCGACCATGAGTGCTTCGCCCTTCTCGGCGGCGAGCAGAAACTGCCGTTCGCCGTCGGACAGGTTGAAGGCGTCACCGACGGCGGTAATGGCCTGCGGCGCCTGGCGGAGCAGGATCTGGCTCGCGGCGTTGGCGACGATGGCCTGGCCAAGGTCGGTGCCGAGCAGGTCGGCGGCATCTTGAGTGATGACGGCGAGACCGGCCCAGTGCTTGCGCGCGGCCTTTGCCATCCGGAACAGGAAACGGGCGCCTTCGGCCTCCTTCATCAGCAGCCAGGCTTCGTCCACCACGACGAGACGTTTACGCCGGTCGCGGGGGTTGGCCACGCGCCGCCAGATGGCATCCAGCGCCAGCAGCGTCCCGACCGCCTTGATCTCCTCGGGCAGGTCACGCAGGGAGAAGACGATCAGATGTCCTGCCGGCGTGGTGGTGGTCGGCCCGTCGAACAGCTCCCGGTAGGAGCCGGTGACGTACGGGGTGAGCTGGGTGGCCAGCTCGGCGCCCGGCTTGCTCGCCTGCAACGCCGTGACGAGGTTGCTCAGGAGCGGAGCGGGCCTGGCCCAGGTAGCCGGGTCGCGGGTGATGCCCGCCTGCTGGTAGGTGGTGAGGATCGCCGAGTCGAGCGTCGCGCGCTGCGGAGGGGTGAGCGGGCCCCCGAGCATGGTGGCGACCAGAGTCTGCAGGAACAGCGCGCGCCGGGACAGCACGTCATCGTGAGAGCCGTGGCTGGCGGGCAGGTCGAACGGGTTCCAGCGCACTCCGGTGGCGCCGAGGCGCAGGTGGGTGCCACCGACCGCGTACGCCAGACGGGCGTACTCGTCCTCCGGATCGACGACGGCGATCTCGACACCCTGATACAGCAGGCGCAGGGCTTCGAGCTTGGTGAAGAAGCTCTTGCCGGCACCGGAGCGGGCCAGGGTGACGGAGTTGTGGTTGTCCTGGGCGAAGCGGTCCCAGACGACCACTCCGGTGCCGGAGGCGCTCAGCCCGTACAACACCGCACTGTCCCCGGTCGCGGTGGCCAGGTCGGAGGAGGTGAAAGGAAATGCGGCGGCAAGAGCGGTGGTGTCGAAGGTCCGGGTCAACTGCACCGCGTCCGTGCCGAGCGGCAAGCTGGTCACCCAGCCCTGCAGGGCGCGGAAGGTGGTCGGCTGCGCGTCGAGCAGCAGTGAGGCGGCGAGTGCCTGTACCCGCTCCACCTCGGCGTCCAGCTCGTCCTGCGCGGTGGCGTGCACGGTGAGGTAGAGGCCCACCTTGAACAGTCGGCCATGCCCTCGGGCCAGGCTTGACGCCAGCTCGGTGGCATCGTCGGCGGCGGCCTCGACGGAGAAGTCTTGCAGCCGGCCGTGGGCGGCGTCGGTTCGGCTGGCCGACTCCAGCCGGGCGAGCTGGCGGCGCAATCGCATCGCCGCCACGGCCTGCGGAATCGGCTCGATGTGCAGCGACACGTCAAGGCGCCCGGGGTAGGTGAGCAAGGGCTCCAGCCAGCCGGCGCTGACCTCGCGCGGGTATCCGACCACCGCGAACGAGCAGGCCACCCCGGCGGGGAACGTCAGCGTGCGGGCGCCTACCTGCAGCGCGCCCGGCGCGAGCGGCGTGGACGGCTGGGGCGTGTCGCCCTGGACGCGGTGTCGTCTCATCGGATCTCCTGGCTGTCGGTGCTGGTGATGACGTCGTCAGGCAGTGCGGATGGGCCGGGGTGCCAGCCGCCAGGGTCAAGGCACTCGGTGAGCACCTGATGGGCTGAGCCGGCGTCCACGACGGTGGCGTGGATGCCGAGTGTGGCCAGGGTTCGGGCGGCCTCGTCGGCCCGCCGCAGTACGACCGCCGCTGCGGCCTCACGCCGGACGCTGCGGCGTCCGCGTGTGGGGCCTTGGTCGCGCAGCACGATGAGCACCTGCCGGGAGAGCAGCTCTCGCGAGACGTTGAGCTGCTGCAGGAACGAGGTGTGCTCGGCTGCGCTCTGGGCGAGAGCTGGGTGAGGCAGTCCATCGGCACGCTGCTCGATCATGTTGATCAGCGCGCCGAGCTCCACTGGTCGTGCTCGGAGCAGGATCTGTGTGGGCGCCGGCAGGGAGTTGAGCCAGCGGCCGAACGCGCCTACCAGAGCGGCCTGTTCAACGGTCGTGCGCAGGTGGAAGGAAACGGTGGTGGTCTCCACCAGCACTGCGACCCCACCATCGGCCAGTTCCAAGGCACCGTCGGTACGGATCCTGCGCACGGGCAGCAGGAGCGGCGCGGGCAGCTTGCCGCGCAGCCGGCACCAGGCGGGCGGCCCGGCTACCTCGTCGGTGGCGGCGACCATGTGCTTGGGTGCGCGGGCGAAGTGCAGCCCGGCCAGGGCGAACCGATCAAGAGTGAGGCCCTCGCGGCGGCCGAGTGCGATGACCAGGCCGACGGCGAGCAGCGGCAGCACCAGCCCGGCTATCACCAGGACGGGCAGGAGCTGGTGGAACAGGTAGTAGATGAGGGCTGCCAGCCCGCCGGTGGCGCCGACGATGATGATCTGCCGAACGGTCAGGCCGTATGCGACCTTATCGGGCTGGCCGATATCGGACGGGATATGCGCCAGGAGTGGCTCCGGCTCGTTCATCGCCCCTCCCTCCCGCGAGTGCGGCGGGGCGGCGGATCAAGCCGAAGGTGGAGTTGCCTGGGCCGCGCGGGGCGGGTGGGCATGCCCGGTAGCATCGGCTGCACCCAGGGCGGTTTCGGGCGGATCCACGGGCCGGTCGGCGGCGCCGTGGCGGGTGGTGTGGGCGGGCGGGGCACGCGGGTGACCGGGAACGGCAGCGCCAGCTGGCGTCCCCGCACGGATGCGGCTCCCGTACGCGGCGGGCCTGATCGTGCTGGCGGGAGATTGAGAGGCAGTTGGAGCTGCTGTGGACCGTTTTGGGCAGCCGGATTGTGCACCGGTGGTCTTCCCCCTGTGGTTGTAGGCCCGCTGGTCGGTTGTGATCTCCGAGGTCCGTTGCGTGGCGCAGGTCCTGCCGGGCCTCGCCGGCCCTTGCTGGTGGTACCTGGCGGGCGGCCAGGGCGGTGCGCGGTTTTGGCTTTGGCAGTGGCTCGGCCGCTCCTGAACAGCGCGGTTCTGGCCAGGCCGAGGGTCTTGTAGACGATCAGCGCCTTGATCAGGCGGGTTAGGAGCTGGGGCTGGGCGGGCTGCCAGACGGAGCGGGCCACCCAGCCGGGAATCTTGATCAGGATGAACAGCAGGCCGATCAGGACCAGGGTGTCGATGGCGCGCATGACGATCGGTTTGGCCGCCGCCAGGACCGGTTGGTCGGGGCCGGTGGTGAAGGCGTCGGTGGCGTCGGTGAAGTACACCTTGAATGCCAGGATCAAAACGAGTGCCTGCAGGACCTGCATGACCAGGACGCCGGTGAAGGCGCGCCACCACAACCGGGCGATGTGCTCGGTCTGCGGCAGTGCGTGGCACAGCAGCGCGAGCGGCGCGGCGATCATCAGGAACAGCAGCAGCGCGATCCGTACGACCGCGATGAAGGCCAGGATGAGGCCCATCACCACGGCGATGGCGACCATCCAGATGAAGAACATGTGCGGGGCCGCCAGCTGGCCGACCGGGTTGGCGAGCTTGTTGGCGATCAGGTCGCCGGCCCGCCGCGCGTCGACGCCGTTCTCGAGTAGCGCTGCGACCAGGCCGTTGGCGAGCTCGATGGCGTGTTGGCAGAGGGTGAGTGAGAAGTTGAGCGCGATGGCCGCGACGACCACGCGGGGTGCGACTTCGGCGGCGGTGGTGGAGGTCTGCACGCTGCCGTAGGCCATCACGATGATTCCGCCGGCCAGGATGAACAGCGCCAGCAGCGTGTTGGCCACCACCCGCACGTGCGCGGACAGCTCCTGCACCCGCTCCAGCATGTCCGGCGGTGGTGCGGACAGCAGCAGCGTGCCCATGGTCTGGAAAGCGGGCTGGATCGCCTCGGTGACGATCGAGCCGAACCAGCCGTTCAGCGCCCGGTTGATCTTGCATCCGAAGTCCAGCCAGCCGCACTCCTCCGCCTCGCCGTGCGGCACCGGCTGCGGCTCTGATGCCGGGGCGGTGGGTCCGGAGGTCGGGTGCGGGTGCGGTGGTGGTGTGAGCATCGGCCCAAGCGGTATTGCCGAAGGCGGGACCGGGCGGGGTTCGGGTTCGGTGAGCGGTGCGGGCTCCGGGTTGGACGTCGGCGATGGCGTCGATGGTGGTTCGGGTGCGGCGGAGGCTCCGGTCGTGGCGACCACGAGCGTGATGACGGTGATCATGAGGGCCTGCGCCACGCACCGCAGAAGGGTTCGGAGCCCGCGTATGCCGGGCGGGCGCGGCGGCCGTTGGCGGGACACTGTCAGGCTCCGACAATGCCCTTGAGGACGGTGACCAGCAGCGGTGCCAGCACGGCGATGCCGTAGCCGAGGGCGGCGTAACGCAGGGTCTTCTTGGCCGCCTCCACCTCGCCGGGGTCGCCGCCGGCCAGGATGTAGCGCACCCCGCCGACCGTCAGGAACAAAGTCGCGAGGGCGACCAGCAGACCGACGATGACGTTGCGCAGGTTGTCGATCACCTGGTTCAGCGAGCCTGCGCCCTTCCCACCACCGCCTTCGGCGGCGAGAGCGGTGGCGGTGGCCTGGGCGAAGTGCGCCAGAGCGAGCTCCAGAAGCGTTCCGAACGTGAGGGCCGCGACGACGACGGCTGCGGCGAGCAGGCTCTTGCGGCTGGTGAATCGGCTGCGTGGGATCACGATTGCCTCCTGTGCAGGCGGGTGTGATGACTGGCCGGGATGAGAGGCGGCGCGGAGGTGCCGGGCCCCGGGCGTGGCCGGGTGGGCGTCCTCCTTCTGGCGTGGTGCGAGCGGGTGGTCCGGTGCTGACAGGAACCGGGTGACCGGGTGCGGCCTGTCCGGAACCGGCGCCGTCCGCGCTGCCTTTCACCTGCTAAAAGACCGGGGTGAAGGGCCGAGATCAGACATCTGGGTCGGCAGTATTTGCCCGTTCATGACCGGTGGTCTTGAAGAAGGGGCGCAGGTTAGCGTGATCTTTCATTCGGCATTGCTGGAGAGGTCGCCGCTCAGCAACGCCTGGCGCAGACGGGCCTCGGCACGCTTACGGCGCTTGAGCGCGGTGCAATACAGCAGGCCGCGGGCACGGCTGTAGGCGGTGAGCGAGATGTGGTCCAGCCGCGTCATGGAGATCAGCTCGGCCGCGTCGGCGGTGATGATGCCCAGCTCGACGGCCCGGGCCAGAAGCAGATCGGCATGCCCGGTCGGGTAACGCAGCGCTCGCAGGTCACCGTTGGTGTCGGGCTCGGGGAGCAGATCCGGCCGGTCGGCGGCGTGCGCGCGGATGACTGCGAACTGGGTCAGCCGCGACAGCCGCAGCAGCGGATGCGACCAGGACAGCTCCACCCGGCCGAGCGCCTCCATGAAGCACGCCAGCACCTCGGCCTCCAACTCCTCGCGCTCGACGGAAAGCGTCTCGGTGAAGGTCTTGACCAGGCCGCGCAGCATCGGCGCCGCCAGCGTCACGGCGGCCACCATCCACGCGCCCCGATGGGTGCGGGCCTGCTCGATGAGGTGCCGCCAGACCTCGTCCCGGGTCGCACGGTTGCACGCGGGGTGCAGGAGGAGAGTGCCCAGCTCGTCGAGCGGGATCGGGCGGGCGGGCAGCCCGGCCCCGAGGGTGCGGCCATCGACGGCCAGCGGCTGTGGCCCCTGCATGAGGAGCCTGAAGGAGCGCTCCGCCACGTCCAATGGACGGGCCTGCCCGGCGGCGATGAGGGTGTTGCCCGGGCAGATGGCCGGTGTGGTGGTGATCTCGGCGGAGTGAGAGCGGGTGTGGTTCATGGCAGCCCCCGAAGCAGGTGAGCGGATTGGGATGCCGCTCATGCCGCCAGAGGCCCCGTACAGAAATGGGACAGCTTCCGGGCAGACTTCGTCTCGGATAAAGATCACTTCAAGGGTGCGGGGAGTGCCCAGAACTGCCTCTGACCTGGGCTGACATGGCTTTCAGTACCGTCGCGGGGCTGCTGCGCGCGCCGGTCCGGTCTGTGTACGCTTCTTGGCCGAAAGCGTTCTGACCTGCGGAAACAGTGCTGAGGCGAGAATGGCAGGTCAAAGATGCGGAAACTCCGCAGCACCCCATGCGGGCAGGCAGAAGAGGGAACCGGCGACGCTACCAACGAGGCGAATGCCCTGCTGGCTCGTTCGAACGTGGTCGGCTTCGCCGGCCGGGCTCGAACCGGCGTCCACCCGGAATGCTGAGCCGGGCGCTCTACCGCTGAGCTACGGCGAAGCCATTGATCATTATGGTCAGCCGGCGCCTTGGCCGCCACCGGGTTCGGGAGGAGCAGGCATCTCCCCGGTCACCACACCCGATTCGAACGCGCGCCGGATCTCCGCGTCACGCCCCGGCTTGACGTGCTTGCCGCTGAAGGCCCCCGCGCTGCGCAGCAACGACGCCCACACGGGGTCGGCGATCTCGACCCCGTGCACGAGCTCGGGCGTCAGCTCGAAGAGTGGCACGCTGCGCTTCGGCCGCGGCGCGGTCCAGCCGCGCTGGCTCGCGACGATCCCGGCGCGCCCGCAGGCTTTCTCCACCTGTTGCCGGGTGCAGGAGGCTCTTCCGTTGAGCACGTCCCAGGGCAGGGGCAGCTGCGCCCATACGAGAGTGTCGGGGTCCAGGTCCGAGCCGGTGCTGCGACGCCAGCGCACCAGGTCGTAGGCCATCAGCCGCATCACCTTGCCGGGGCAGGACACGTCCAGCAGGTGAAGCGCACCGGTCGCCATCAGGCATTCCAGCCATGACAGCCGAGCGGTGTTGTACGCCTGAGCGAGAAGGTTCCAGGTGGTGGAGTCGTCTCCGCGGTACACGATCATGTCCTCGCGGTCGAAGTCGCTGCGCTCCCACACCTCCTCCAGGTGGTCCGCGCATTCGCGCATGGCCGTGGACCACATGCCGAGCAACCGGCCTCGCTCGGTGCCGGTCAGCCGCGTCAGCACCTGCGCGTTCGTGTACACCCACGAGATCATCGACCAGTCCGAGCCGTCCCCGCACCGCCGCAACAACATCTGAGCGATCTCGTCGAACGCGTGCCCCCTGCCCGACAGCGAGAACTGGCGGCGCAGGTTCCTGCGGGCCACGTAATACGCGACAAAGTACGCCGCCGCCGGATCGCTCCGGAAGCGCTCCAGCGTGATCCGGGACGCGAACCCGGACCGCCCGATCAGCGTCAGACGCCTCTTGTCCTGTTCCCGGCGCAGCGTCCCTGCCTTGGCCTCCAGCCGGCGCAGCGCACGAAATCGCCGGTTGTACTGGCGTTTCGACACGTCGATGCCCGCTGCTGCGCGTTCCTCCCGATCCAGCCGGTCGTCAAGGAAGTCGCTGCGGCCCGGGGCCCAGCCGACCTCGCCACCCATCCGCGTGGCGAACGCCATGAGCGCGTCCGGCAGGTCGCCGTCCACCACGGCCGCCTCATCGAGCACCTCGAACAACCGCGCCGTAGCCGCTACCTGCCGCGCTCCGCCGACGGGCCGGGCGAAGTCCTCGCTCATCGAGGTCGCGTACCCGCGCCGTGCGCTGGAGTGGGCCGCTGCCCGATCCAGCAGCGCACGCTCCTGACCTGTCAGGCCGTGCCCTTCCGATCCCAGGGCCAGATCGGCTCGCAGGATGAGTTCGGCGATGTCCTCGGGGCGCCGCCGTTGATCTAGTGATGCGTGCAACTCCGCCAGCATCGCGCCCGCCTCGTGATCATATTTGGTCACATTTCCCATTATGAGGCGGTGGTAGTTGCCAAGTGGGTGGATCAAACGATCTCATCGCACCTCGCCAACCTGGGCAAACAGGGCTGAAGCGGGCGGGGAATCACGGCGCTGTTCGGGACATCCCTCCGAGCAGGGATGCTGATGGACGGTTTCTGTCCGGACATTGTCCGGAACCTGTACGGAAACTCGCAGCCCGAACGCCAGCTCCGGGGGACCGTTGAGCGAGAGCATGACCGAGCCTTTGCCCGTCATCGTGTCCCAATTCGGTCTTCGACGCCGGTATTTAGAGAGGTGACAGGGACCAGGTGCCCCGGGTAACCGGGCCACACCACCATGACACCACCCGCACATCCCGACCGTTCCGCCACCGACCGCCAGCCCGCTCGCGCAGTCGATAAACGCCATCTGCCGTTGAGCGTCTGGCCGGGCGCCGCAGACACCGAAGCCGTTCCTACCTGCCGCAGCGGCTGCTGCGTCCCGGTGAGCGGGCCGCTCGCTCGCCATCTGGTCACCGCCTGCACCCGGCTCGGTGACCTCGTGGTCGACCTGAACGCCTCCGACCACCACGTCATCTCCACCGCTCTGGCGATGGGCTGCCAGGCCACGGCCACCATCACCGACCCCGTCCTGGCCCGTGTCATCGGCCAAATCCTGGCGACCACCCACCCTGACCACGACCTGGCGGTCTCCGACCTCCGTCTCACCCGTCCCGACACCCTGCTCGCAGACCTCCGGCACCTGAAGGGAACTGCCTCCCTGGTCGTTCGCACCCACGCCTGCCCATCTCGGAGACACGAACGGACCAACACGGTTGGACAGACGCACCTCGACCTGTCCGGAATGGCGGCGCTGCTGAAGCCCGGGGGCCATCTCGCCGTCGTAACCGGCCTGCATCACGGTCAGGAGGATCCCGTCGATCCGGCCCCAGCCCTGATCGCAGAGGCTCAGCGCGCAGGACTGCTGTACCTGCAGCACATCATCGCTCTGCGCGTCCCCGTTCGCGGCGAACGCCTTGAGCCACCCCTGACATGGGGCGTGCCGAGAACCGGAGCAGCGGACGGCGGCTTGCCCATCAGCGCCAGGGTGCACAGCGACCTGTACATCTTCACCCGGCCGCGGACCGCATCCATCACAAGCGCTGACGAGAACGTGACCGATCCGGTGCTGGGCGAGAGTGCCTGGCTGGAGGGAGAGCAGGCGTGATCAAGATGACGACATCGGTATGGGCGACAGGCCAGCAGCCCTCCCGTAGCCAGCGACGGCACCGCTATCTCCCCGAATCGATGCAGCACCCCGGCAAGATGCTGCCCGCCATCGCCGCCCGCGCGATCGACACCTACACTCAGCCGGGCGACCTGGTCATTGATCCGATGTGCGGCATCGGCACCACCCTCGTCGAAGCTGTCCACCAGAGGCGCAACGCGGCCGGGGTGGAGTACGAGGCGGACTGGGCCAAGCTCGCCGTGGCCAACCTCGCCCACGCCCGCCGCCAGGGCGCCACCGGCTCCGGAACGGTGCTCGCCGGCGATGCCCGTGGCATCGCCCACCTGCTGCCCGACCTGGCGGGTCAGGCCGCGCTGGTGCTCACCTCGCCACCGTACGGGTCGGCGACTCACGGTCACATCCGCTCCACTCGTGACACCGGCGAGCCGGGCATCCACAAGTGGAACCAGCGCTACTCGCGCGATCGCGCCAACCTGGCCCACCAGAGCCTTCCCGTACTGCTGGACGGCTTCGCCCAGATCCTCACGGGCTGCCGTGCGCTCCTGCGCTCCGACGGGGTCATCGCGGTGACGGTACGCCCGTACCGCCATCGTGGAGAGCTCATTGATCTGCCTGGCCACGTCCAGAAGATCGCCGAACGCGTCGGGTTGGTGCTCGCTGACCGGATCGTCTGCCTGCTGTGCGGGCTGGGCCAGGACGCGATCCTGAACCGGGCCTCGTTCTTTCAGCTGCACGAGGCACGCAAGGGCTGGGCCCGCGGCCTTCCTATCCACGCGACCGCACACGAAGATCTGTTGATCTTCTTTGACCGGACGCGTTCGCCCGCGACCACCTCTGGATACAGCAACGCCGCCTGAAGAGGCAGAAGGCCCCAGGTTACGGAGAAACGGTCCCAGCCATCGCGCGAACATGCCGGGCGGCCTGACTTGACGACGGAACCGGAGGCGCGGGTTCATATGCCGCGCCCGCCCGCCTGGGACACCCGCTATGCCAAGTGATCATCGTCGGCAGCTCCCAGCGGCGGGAGACAAGCCCGACCCGTCCGGGCACCCGAAAGGAGAGGTCCTCATGCATGACGGCTAGCACTGCCGCGAAACAGCGACCCAAGACCGCATGCGCACGTAGCGACATCGAGCCATGCCGCGCTCACAAAAAGCGGCCCCAGCCTGGCCATACATCCGCCAAGACGTCCGCCAGGCCGAGGGCCATCCCACCCAGCTCACTGGAGAGGATGCATTCATCTTGCACCACCTTGCCCGCTCCCGCGCGGTCATCACGGTGACCGATCGCCTCGACGGCCCGACAGACGACGGTCGTGCTGGCCAGCCGGCCGTTGCAACGCCCTACCACCCAGAGGCATCCCGCTCTTCCCGAGGCGGTGACAGTTGAGCAGGAACGACGAGCTGCTGACCGTCACCCAGGTCCTCCAGGAACTGGGCGGCGTTTCCCGCCGCACCTTCTACCGCTGGCGCCAGCTCGGCCGAGCTCCGGTCTGCATCCAGCTTCCCAACCTCGAACTCCGCGTCTGGCGGAGCGATCTCAACGCCTGGATCGAGTCACGGCGGGAAGCGGCATGAGGACCACCTACGACGTGAAGCTCGGCGGGATCCAGCAGCGCTCCAACCGGGGCACCACCGCCTACATCGCCCGATGGCGCATCGCCGGCAAGGAGAAGTGCAAGAGCTTCCGCACCAAAGGGCTGGCCACCGCCTTCATGTCCGATCTACGGCAGGCGACCAAGGCAGGGGAGGAGTTCGACGTCGCTACCGGGCTGCCGGTATCGATGCTGGGATCCGAGTCCATCGGGCCCTCCTTCCTGGAGTTCGCCCAGTCCTATGTTCTCCGGCGCTGGAACACGTCAGCGGCTCGAACGCGAGAAACGGACGCGTACGCGCTCCTGTCGCTGGTTCCCGCCCTGGTGGCAGACGCCCCTCGCCGTCCCGCAACCGAGGCGCTGCGGGAGGTGCTCCGGAATCACGTACTCCTGCCAAGAAACCGGCGGCTGGAACTGACCGCGGCTCAAGCCGCAGCGCTGAACTGGCTGGAACGCGCGTCCCTGCCGCTGGCGGCTCTCGGGGAGCCGCACATCCTTCGTACAGCCCTGGAGGCCATCTCGATCACGTTCACCGGCTCCCCGGCCGGAGCGAACACGGTGCGCCGCAAGCGCGCCATCCTCCATCACCTGCTCGAACATGCCGTAGAGCAGAAGGTGTTCAGCAGCAATCCGATGGACGGCATCAAATGGACAGCACCCAAGGCCGTCACGGTCATCGACCCTCGAACGGTGGTCAACCCCGCCCAGGCGCGACAGCTCCTGGACGCCGTCCCCAAGGTAGGACGCCACCGGGGCGCACGGCTCAAGGCGCTGTTCGCCTGCATCTACTACGCCGCACTCAGGCCGGAGGAGGCAGCCGACCTGCGGCTGAGGAACTGCACGTTGCCCGAATCAGGCTGGGGCCAGATCGTCCTGGAGAAGGCGCGGCCACAGGGAACGAAGCGGTGGACCAACTCAGGCGAGACCCACGAGTCCCGGAACCTGAAGCATCGAGCGGAAAAGGAAACACGAGAAATTCCGATCCCACCCGTCCTGGTCGCCATCCTCCGCGAACACATCGCCGAGTTCGGCACAGCCAGGGACGGCAGGATCTTCCACACAGGCACGGGCGGCACCTACTCCAGCTCGGCGCACTCCTACGTCTGGCAGGAGGCCCGCAAACTCGCCCTCAGTCCGGAACAGATCACCTCGTCCCTGGCGGGGCGGCCATACGACCTGCGCCACGCGGCGGTCTCGTTGTGGTTGAACGCGGGCGTACCTGCTGTCGAAGTCGCCAAGCGGGCCGGGCACAGCGTCGAGGTGCTGCTGCGCGTCTACGCGAAGTGCATGGACGGACAGCAGGAGCACATCAATTCAAAGATCAATGAGGTCCTGACCGAGTAGGTCGCTGTAGCTGTCGACGGCCCCGGCTGCGCTGGGGCCGTCTCGCTTCACGACCATCGGCTGTTCTTCACGGTAGGGAAACCTGCTCCAACTTGTCTTGTTTGGTCGCTATATTCCTTGGAAGAAATTCGTGTCGATTGTCACGTCTTCTACCTGGCGGATTGTTGTAGTGACTCCAATTCCGTACTCCTTGAGGAGATCGCAGAGCTGATCGCCATCAAAGAGATCGATGGGCACTGCCCCATCGCGGGTGGCTTCCTGCTTGGCGGGCTCGGTGAACGTTCCTGTCGTGATCATCAACCCACGGTCGCCGCGTCTGCTCAACGCACCACGGAAGGCCTGTACTTCAGGCGCGCCCACAGCCTCGCGGTAGCGCTTGCACTGGAAGAACACAGGGAAGCTGACGAGCGAGATCCGGTACTTCCCCCAGCAGT
This sequence comes from Nonomuraea thailandensis, assembly GCF_024172165.1. GTDB lineage: Bacteria > Actinomycetota > Actinomycetes > Streptosporangiales > Streptosporangiaceae > Nonomuraea > Nonomuraea thailandensis. The sequence continues at coordinate 11,183,591 of NZ_JAMZEB010000002.1, forward strand.
CGATGCCGCCGTCCCCCGACAGCTTGGTGACGTGGGTGTTGGAGAAGCCGGCCTCGCGCAGGGGTCGCTGTGACAGGCGTTCGAAGGCGTCCGCGGGCATCGCGAGCAGGGCCTGACGGAGAACCTCGCGCCAGCCTTCCTGTCCGGCCTCCACGTCGCTGCTGCCAGGAACCGGCAGCTCCTGTTGCGGAGGAGTAGACGCCTCTTGTTGCAGATCGGTGGTCTGCTCGCTCTCCTGTCGCTGCCTGTTCCGAACGGCTGTCTGGTAGCCCCTGTGGAGCTTCTCGATCTCGTCCAGCCGTACCGTGCGCCCGTACTCGGTGAGAGACCACACCCGCTTGCTGTTGGTGAGGAGCCCCATGCCCTTGAGGTAACTCCGCGCCCAGCCGATCCGCTCCTCCAGCAGGCTCTTCGACCGCCTCTTGTTGAGGACGGCCTGCTGTTCTTCCGAGTACTGCTCGTTCTCGATGAGCTTGGAGCTGATCTCAGTGATTGATCCGGAACCATCGAGGTCTCGGACAGTCGTGAGGGTAGGCCATAAAAGGTCCTTGTAGGTGGGCACCATTGGGCTCGTCACAGGGAAATCATCGCAGAGAGGCCCGACAATTTCGATCGCAGGTCACACCTGCTTACTGGCTGCATTCATGCGTAAGTATGAATTGCGATGGTATGCCAGATATTGCGTATCCACCTCGTGCCCGGTAACGGTGCGTAAGATGCCCTTCGACTCGCCGGTAAGCCGATCGAGCACCACGAGGTCGTCATCAACGACGATCGCGCTCTGATCGAAGAGCACGTGGTCGTTGGGGCACAGACACAGAAGGTTTCCTGCCACGTCGTGACCATCGTGCGGGCTGCCGAGCGGACGGATGTGCGCTCCCTCGGCGTACGGGCCCTGGGGGAGCAGAAGCCGAATCCCGCAGATCTGGCAGGTGTGATCGTGCAGCGCCTTGATCAGCCTGGAGAGCGCATTGTCCCGGATGATCCGTCTCACCGTGGTTGGGCGGCGCTCTGGAGGATGGGCATCCTGAGGTGGCGTGAGCTCCTCGTCGTCGGCCTGGTTCAGGCCGACGCGGGTGAGCAGCGCGTTCTGGTCCACATCCGGGAAGTAGGTGCTCAAGAGGTACGCGGCTGCTTGAAACCGTACCGTCTCGTCCTGGACCACCAGGTCGTAGACCCATTCACGAAGACCGGAGATCGGCTGGTTCCGCCTCATCCAGCTCAGAGGCGGGCTGCCGCTGGACGGAGGAGGTTCCCGGTGGTCGGGCAGCGTCCATAACCCGAAGTGCGCGAGCTTCAAGACGGGGTACTCGGGGTTGGGCCGGTCATCCTCCAGGCCGAATTCGTTGATGAGTGCGCTGATCTCGGCGCCTGTGACATCCCAGGGAGTAAGGCGTCCCTGCCGGCGTGCGGCTCGGCCGAACGCCCAGAGCAGGGTGAGGGGCTGGTGGCGCTTGCGCTGGCCGTTGGAGGAACGGGCGGTGTCGAGATTCTCGATCTTGTCGAAGAGCGTTCTGGCGGGGGACACGTCGCGTCGTGGAGTGACGAGAAACCCAAGGTCGCCGAGGACCTTGCCTACCGTGGCAGCTCCTCCGGAGAACTCGGCAGCGCGAAGCGGGCGTCCGCCGACACCGCGGTGTGCAACGCCGGCGATGGCCTTGGAGTCGTAGTGGCGCCCGTTGTGGATGATGAAGTAGTCACGTGCTTCCCGGTAGCCGTACCGCTCCAGGAAGGTGTCACGGCCCGCTTGGTCGTACTCCTCGATGGCCTGGAGGACTATCTCACGGTTGAGATCGGATAATGCCATCCGATCACGATATGTCCGGAGACCGACATCGTACGGACGTCCAGTGAGAGTCCCCAGCTGAACAGGCCAAACAGCTCCTGGACACGTCCCAACCGGGGGGCTGACACCCCTGCTCGTCTGCAACTGACGAGGCAGCCAACCTCCCGGCGTATTCCTATGGTCGCCGAGGGGGACACGTGGCGCGGGCGTTTTCAGATGCCAAGCGTGATGGGCCACACCACCAGCAGGTACGACTCGCCGGGCCGGTTCGACAGCCCGCCACCCGGCCGCGTTCGCCCGTGGACGCGCAGGCCGTAGCGTCCGGCGCCCTGGTAGGTCAAGTTGGGGGGCGGCGCTCCATCGCGGGTGTGCATGCCCTCGATCTGCATGATGCCGGTCGTCGTGACGAACTCGACTTCCTCCGCCTCCTCCCACCGGGAGACGGGCCCGCGGGCCCCGGACAGATCCCAGCGCACGTGCACCCCCACCGCGCCCCGGCCCTTGAGCGTCCTGATGACCACCGCGTCCGGAGCGGCGGCGACCAGGCGCTCGGGCAGCGCCGCTTCGGTGGCGGGCTCCTGGTAGGGATTGACGATCCGCAGCCGATGCTCGATCGCCCGTGCGGTGCCCATGACGGGTGTGGGTGGCAGAGGGGACGCGACGTGCCCGGCCGGACGTCCCGGCTCGTTCACCGGCCGCGCATGCTCCCGGGCCCAGCGCCTGATCTCGGCGGATTTGTCCGGCAGCCCCAGCTCTTCCGCGACGCCCACGCCGAGCCTGGCGCGCGCCTTCGGCCCCACCTCGATGGGCCAGATCGTGACCAGGTAGAACTCGAAGGGCACACTCGGCACGGCGCAGGGGTCGATGTCGCGTCCGCGTGCGTGCACGCGCATGCCGTAGCGGCCGGGACCGTGCGGGGTGAGGTTGGGCAGCGCCTCCGGCAGGTGACCCATGAGGCCCCGCAGCCGCATCTCGCCCGTGAAGGTGATCAGCTCCACCTCCTCCACCTCGTCCCATCCCTCCGCCGTGGTGGCAGGCGGCGCGTCGGCGAGCTGCACCGTGACGTCCACGACTCCGGTGTGGATGCCGGTGCGGATCACCGCCGCTCCCGGGGCCGACGCCGTCAGGCCGTTGGGGACGTGCGACGGATGGTCGGCGAGCGTCTCGTCGTTCACCAGCATCTGGTGATGGCTCACGTGCACGTCCGCTCTCGCGGTCGTGGGGGGTGGTGTGCTCATGCAGGCGATCTTGACAGGTGGGTCCGACAGAACGGGTCTTGCCGGAATCAAGGGCCGCCGCCAGGGTGCCATGGCGCCTCTTGTGCTTGATGACGATCTTCGTGAAACCGGGCCCGCCACGCTGATGGGCGGTAGCGGCCGGTGGTTTATCCCTGCTCCCTCGCCTCGTTTCTCCGCTCCCACGCAAAGGCAGGCACCAGAGCGATCGCGATGCTCGGGCTTCACACCTCGAGCGCGCTCCAGAAGTGGCCCCCCACTTCGTCGGCGGGATGCTTTGTGCGGTACGCGGACATCCCGTCGTCGCCCGTTATTTCACCTCGGTCTCCACGGGCATGGATGACTTCGCCCGTACGGTGGCGGCGGCCCAGGTCAGTCCAAGCCGCACGCCTTCGACGAGCGGTCTCTGGCTGCCGATCGCCCAGAGCAGGCCAGCCGCGAAGGCATCCCCGGCACCAGTCGCGTCCACTACCTCGGTGGGGACGGCGGGGAAATGCTCGGTGTCGCCTGCTGAATGTACGGCGATGCCGTCGGCGCCTTCGGTCACGATCGAGGTGATGTTTTCGGGAATGGTGGTGAAGTCATTGCGAGAGCCGATCAGGTACTGCATGGCCGGCGTCGTGCCCGGCGGGACGCTGGTGACCAGCGCTCCAGCGGCGGCCATGGCCTGGGCTGCGGAGGCGAACACGTCGTGCCAGGCGGCGAAGTAGACGATGTCGCCTGGCGCTACGGCAGAGGCGGGGATGGTGATCTCATGCAGGAGATCGGGGTGGATGCCGATGATGGTGCGCTCGCCGTCGGGTTCGATGAGCAGGACGACGGAGGACGTGTGTCCGTCCAGAATCTGGACGTGATCGACGTCCACCCCGGCTGAGGCCAGCGCCTTCGTCATCCTGTGGCCAGCGGCATCCGCTCCCACGTATCCCACCATGTGCACGCGGCCTCCGGCCTGACTAAGCGCGGTGGCGACGTTCGCGCCGGTGCCCCCGGGACGCTCGGCGCTCTCGGCGGCCTGGACGAAGTGACCGCTTGCTGGGAGGTGATTCACGTACAGGGCGAGGTCCCAGGCGATCGGCCCGATGATCCAGAAGTCAGGCATACAGAGACCGTCGCGTTGCCCGCAGTCCTTGCGCAAGCTTCTCCAAAGACGAGGGGAGAACGACTTGCGACGCCCAGGGAATGTCCACCGCGTCTTGGCGGCAGCTCAGGATGCCTCCGACGATTGCAGCCACGGTGTCAGTGTCCCCGCCCAGGCTGACCGCGTACCGCATGGCATCAACCGGTTCCTCGTGGAGGCCGAGCACATGCAGGACTGCTTCGAGCGTGTCCATGACATCCAGCGACACCCCGCCGGGGCTCGGTTCCCACTCCTCGACGGTGGAGACGCCGAAGTGCTCGAGCTCTTCCCTGGCGACCGCGATCAGTTCCCGGGCGGTGCAGGCTTCGAGTGCCCACGATCCCATGGCGGCGATCGCGCCGGCGGTGGCGATGGCTCTCGCGTCGGCGTGGGTGGTCTTGGTCATGCGCTCGACCAGTTCGCGGCGGTGCTGGGTCTCGGTGGCGGGGGTGACCCAGCCGATGGGCAGGACGCGCATCATCGCGCCGTTGGTGCCTCCGCCGTCTGCCGTGAGGGATCCGGTCGCTTCGAACCGCGCGACCGCTCGTCGCGTGGTCGGGCCGGCGCCGTGCATGGTGGGCAGTGCTGCGGCGAGGGCGGTCAGGAAGGCGCGTTCTGAGCCGCCGGTGCTGATCAGGTTCTCGGCGAGTAGGATGAGTTGTTCGGTGTCGTCCGAGGTGCTGCCGGGTGGCCAATCCCCGCGGGCGGTCAGGGTGTCGGTGAGGGAGATGTTCTGAGGAGGCTTCCCCTCCCACGGCACGCCGAGAGCGTCACCACAGCAGAACCCGACGAGCCCGTTCAGGATCCGCTCTGCGGAGGGGACCGCCTGGTCAGGGAACAACTGATCCAGCGCGTCGAACCCTCCCTGGACAACGAGCCGCCGCCCGATGTCGGCATGACGGACGCGCTCGCGGCCCTGCACGAGACGGGCGAGCGACAGATGGCCTGCCGCGATGTCGTACGGAGTGCCATGGTGCTTGAACTCGATCAGTGCCTGCTCGGTCAGCCGCCGCGCGCCCGGATGGTCGCCGTTGGTCAGGTGGATGTCGGCTTCGCTGTGCGTGATCTTTGCCGCCAGCAGGCCGTCCCCGAGATCGCGGGCCGTGCGGCCTGCTTCTGCCAGGCTGCGAGCTGCCTCCTTCAGCAGGCCGAGGCCGCACTGGGCCTTGCCCAGCCCATGCAGGGACTGGGCGACTCCGCGGGCGTCCTCGGAGGCTTTGCGGATGGCGAGCGCCTTGTTCTGGCTGTCCAACGCGATGCGCCAAGCGCCGGTGGCTTCGGCGACGAGGGCGGCGTCCTGCAGCAGGCCGGCGTGGAGCGCCTGGTCCCTGAGATGGGCAGGACGGGCCGCGACTTCCTGTAGTGCCTGGTTGATGAGGGTGTTCGCGCGGTCGACGTTGCCGGAGAAGTATTCGATCTCTCCGAGGAGCTTGAGCCACGGCGCCTGGTCGGCCGTGCTGTTCATGCCTTCGGTGGCGTGCCGGCGTCCGTCGGCAAAGCGCCCTTGGTAGAGCTCGATCTCGGCCAGCCGGAAGAGGAACCCGTGCCGCGCGTCTCCTTCCGCGAGGGCCAGGGCGGTCTGGGCGAGGTGTTCGGCCCGGTCGAAGTCGCCCCTGCAGAAGGCCACCTCGGCGCGGACGAGTTCGGCGTGGGCTGACCTGTGGGGCAGGTCGTTCAGCAGGGCTTCGGTCTGGTCCCAGTGCCCCAGCCCGAGGTAGGCGCGGGCGACCCGGTACAGGCAGCGGCCCCGGTCCTCGTCCCGATCGATGCGCAGGTCGCCGAGCAGGCCCGCCAGCGCGCGGCACTGGTCGAAGCGGCCGGTGGCGAGCCCGCGATCCATCAGGCTCACCCAGGCCGCCACGCCCTGCCCGGGGTCGAGATGGCTCAGATGGTAGGCGGCCTCCATCTCGGCGGTGAACTCCTTACCCTCGCCGTAGTACCGGGCTAGAACCTCGTGCGCGCGGCGTAGCTCGGCGGGGCGGACGTTCTGCAGAGATCGGCGCAGGATGTTGTGCATGGTGTACGCGTCGGACCCACTGGCCGTGCCCCCGCGCAACGGGGCGATGAAGGAGAACGCCGTCAGCCTGCCGAACGCGCTGCGGTCACAGGGAAAGTCCAGTGCCTGCCCCAGGCGGCGGAAGGTCTCGGCGGTGAAGGCCCGGCACGCGCTGACCGCGAGGATCCCGTACTCGGCTTCGGCTGGGGTCCATTGCAGCAGCCGGTGGGCGAGGTCGCGCTCCTTGTCCACCAGGCCGGAGAAGTCCGCCGGGCTCAGGCGTGCCCCTGCGGCGAGGGCGACGTCGGCGCACAGGCCCAGGAAGTAGGGGTGCACTTCGTCGGGGGCGGTGGAGGCGTACCCGACCAGGGCTGTTCGCATGGGCGGGTCGGTGATGCCTGCCATGCTCAGGTACTGGTGGGCGTCGGCACTCGTCAGGTGGCCGACCAGGCGCAGATCCAGATACCGGTCGGGGATCGGGAAGACGGGAGCCGACGGCCACTGCGGCCGGGTACGGCCCGCCAGGATGGCGACGATCCCGGCGCCCAGGTCGAGATGTCCCAGGAGGCAGCGTAGCCACTCGTCCCGCATCAGCTTGTCCGCGTGGATCAAGCTGTCCGGGTCCCCGATCGCCTCGCCGAAGAACGCCTCGTGGGTGTCGAAGAGCAGCACCATCCGCGGATGGTCGCCGGTGGCGTCGTTCAGGTCCTTGGCGAACAGGCAGGGGAGCTCGTGCAGGAGATCCGGCTCGGGGACGAGCGTGAGAATCCGCTCAGCGTCCTGCTGGGGGACACGGCGCTGTACCCGCCGGCGAGTGAAGACCTGGTCCATGCGCTCGTTGATCAGCTGGAACAGCTGCTGCCCCACGCGCAGAACCGGCAGGGACATGATGGCGTCGGCGATGTCCAGCGCGATGCCGGCCTCTGTCCGGGGGAACAGCTCGGGCACGCGGCTGGCGATGTCGAAGCCGAGCTTGTGCAGGTAGGTGATCGCGGCGAAGTCGAAGCGCGGGGTCGCGATGCCGTACCGGGCGAGCTGCCGTTTGAGCATGAACAGCCCGGAGAACGCTTCCTGCGGGCGGTTCTCACCTGCTGGCCGCGCTCCGAAATCGATCCGGGCGACCGGGACCCGCTCGCCACCCTCGGCCAGCTGCTCCAGTAGTTCCGCGTCGGAGACGTTGCGGACGGTCGTCCACCGTTCCGTACGTAGGCAGCACCGCTGCTCCAGGTGCCGCAACAGCAACGACTTGCCGTTGCCGCCCAGCCCGTGCAAGTAGAGGATCTTTTCCGACGCGGGGTCGTCATTGACGAGCGAGACGACATGCCGGGTCAGCTCGAAGCGATTCGCGAAGAGGTCGAGCGAACGGTCAGGAGCCACTACGGACTTGGCCGGGTCTTCTTCGAAGATCGGCACAGTCAGTCCTGCAATGGTGCAAATCGCATGCGGTTCTCCAACGAGGACGAAAATCGAGAAGGCATGACGTGATCCACGCGCCATGCCTTAGCCAGCCTGGCCCGGCCGCCGTACTCGGTTCTACACCGAGGCGACGTATCCCTCCACCTTCTCGGCTGAGAAGCGCGGCAGCGGTGGATTGTGACGTCGGGTTTCGGTCGTGAATCTTGCTGGGAAGTGGGCTATCGCCGGAGCCGAGCAGGTGGACATCAGGGCGATATTCGGTCGCCGAGGCTGTTGTGGCCTGACCATATATCGGCGGTTCAAATAGTTAATGAGAACGTATAACGCGTTTACCTCGCGTATCAGGACGTGCTTGACTTCCGCCTTGTAAGCCACACCCTCTGGGAGGGTTCATGGGGGAGTTCGTCGGGATCGATCCCCTCGGCGCAGACAAGCTCATCCGCCAGATGGAGATGGGGAAGGATGTCCTCGGCAGAACACGGCCGGGGCTCGAAGCGGCGATCGCTGAAGCCGGTGCGGACTGGGCCGGCCGTGCGGGCGTCACCGCGATGCACCGGACGTGGGCGTTCTTCCACGAGTCTCAGCAGGACCTGAAATGGCGCGTCGACACCCTCAAGCGGATGGTGCCGACGCAGCAGAAAGGCATGCTGACCGCCACCATGCCCTTCAGCAATCGGACGGAGGCAGCGCAGGCGGCCAAGAAGGACGCAGCCGCGATCACCGAGGCACTCAAACGCCACGACGAGCACCTGTCCGGGCAGAGCTGGGCCGAGGTGGAGAAGGCCGCGGCGGCGCTCAACGGACGCGTCGTTGATCCCGCCTACGCTGCGGCGCTGCTGGCGGCACTCGGCCCCACGAGATTCCAGAAGCTGTTCCGCGACTGGATGAACAACCGGGCCGCCGGAGATCGCCGAGGCCTGACCCCGGAGTCGGCCAAGCGAGCCAGCGACGGTTTGCCGGGCCTGCTCGCCAAAGCCTTCGCTAGCGCGGAGAGCTCTGGGCGGCTCGGGACCGAATGGCAGAAGATGGTCGAGACCGCGCCTTCGGACATCCTGACCGCCCTCGTCACGTCGGCTCCGCAGTCCAGCGCGTTCCTCACCAAGGTGGCGACCAACCTGCTGAACCGGCCGCCGAACTCCGACGCGTTCCCGACGGACCCTAACTGGAACCTGTACAACCTGGCCAAGGCGTTCGCGGCGAACCCCGAGGCCTTCCAGCGATTCCTGGCCGAGCACCCGAAAGAGGCGGGGACCATGCTCGACGCCTACACCATCAGGTCGAGCGGCGTCCCTGCCTATGAACAAGCGCTGGCAGAGGCGTTGGACGGGGCGTTGAAGCCGAACTTCGGGGTGGACGAGATCCGAGAGCGCGCCTGGATCAACGTCATCAACAGCATTGGGTCCGAGCACTCCCTCTGGATCGGCGGCAGTCTCGGCACCTTCCCCAATTCACCGGTCAGCCGTGTGCTGGCTAAGAACATCGGCCCCATCCTCGATAAGCTCGCACGAGGCCAGGCTGACCAAGCAGCTCGCGATGCCTACGAAACGGCCAAGGCTAAGAAAGCAAAGTATCCACCGGTACCGCTTCCCTACTTGGCGCCGCGAGCCCCATGGAACACGCTCGAGCCCGCGGTGACGGCCCGCTTCTTCGGCGCCCTTGCACAAGACCCTGTTGCATCGGAAACCTTGAGAAAGGCGGGTACGCAATACGTCGAGGAAATGGACATGGGCCGCTTTCCTCCCTTCGGTGCGGGCGACTACAATGCGGCAGCGTTTCGCAACTACGCCGAGCGGGCGGGAGCGCTGGCAAGCCTGATGCTGTCTGGGTCGGCCTACGCGGAATGGAGTGACGACCAGTATGCGGAGTGGCTCGCCGGGAACATTTTGATGCCGGTCGACTTCATGGATCAGTTCGTGCCGGTGGCAGGCAAGATCCCAGGCACTGGTAAGGCTAAGGTGCTCGATGAGGTCAAGGACCGATTGAAAAAGATAATCACGGATTACTTGGACGGAAAGACGCCGGCTACTGCAGAGACGGTCGCCGCGGACCTCGTGAATGCGCAGGTGGATGCGATGATCGACTCGCTGAGGGCAAACGGGCAGAGCCTGCCGACAACACTGGAGCAGGACGACTTGAGGAAGGCCGCCATGGGCCGCATGCTCGGAGCTGTGACCGGCGCTCTGAAGGTAAGAGGCGGTTGATCATGCCGACCAGAGAGCAACTGCTCCGCGAGGCAGCCGAGAAGGAGTCGCTTGCCGCAACGTTCGCTGGCGCGGCCAGAAGCATTGCTGCCACGTTCGACGGAATCCCGTTGCGGGCAAGTGAGAGCGAGCCCATTTGGAAGGGGGCGGCTGCAGATCGGTACCTGACAGATGCTTCCCACCTCAGGCGTGAGATGGCCGACCTTGAAGAATCGTGCCTGGCGACCGCCGAGGCCCTGCGGCGCCGAGCTGAGCAGTTCCGTAAAACCGCTGCGCTTCTACCCGATTTGGCGTGATCGGGCTCAGTCGGGGCGCGAGTAGCAATCGGTCTTGCCGATGATCGCGATATTGGGCTTGGGTTCCAAGCGGGCGAACAGTATAAAGGTCAATCGAGTTTCCGGATTGACCAGTACCGCAACGCTTGTGTCGTCCTCCCAGAGATCCAGATTATCGACGACCTCGTTATGATAGCCTCTGCTGAGAAGTTCGACTTTCAGTAACCCGATGAAGTTAATTGGGCTCTCCTTGGACGGGTCCGCGAAGTTGCCTTTGGCGACGTAAAAACGTCGCTCTTTACCGGGTTCGCAGGATGAGTTCCGGTCCGGGTCGTCCGCCCGCTCCTTCGTCAGGCTAGTCACGCGTGACTCAAGCCAGGCTGCTACCGCATCGCCATCGCTCACGAGCTTCTTGGTGGTCTCGGCCAACGGTGGTGGCTCCGGCTCTCCCGAGCAGCCCGTAAGAACCGCGAAACAGGCCAGTGCCGCGGCAGCTACCCTCAAAGACGCACCAAGGCGCACGATCGGACCATATCTGAGGAGACTTCGCTCGTACATCCGATCCGTCCCATCCATAGCAAGGGGGACTGTGTGGAAGGGTAGGGGCGGCGTTCACGGCATCCTGGTCGCGGCGCTGAGGGTGGTGATTCAAGAGATTGATTCGGCGCCCTTGCTTCGGTCGGCGTGAGAAGTTCGGCGCGAAGCTGCGGACAAGGCGGGATGGTGTCTGGCGAGGGCGTTGAAACTCCTGCCTCATTCCTTGAGGTCGAGAGCGCCGTATCCGACCCTGCGGGCGTGCTTGTGCAGATCGTCGACAGTGACATCGGTGTCTGGTTCGAGCTGGCGGCAGACACGTTCGAGGAACGTTGTCACTTCTGAGATCGTGCGGCGGGTCGCCGTTACGTAGGCCAGTGCCCGGGTGAGAATGGCCCGTTGGGCGTATGCGGCGTCGCGGTCCAGGATGCGGACGCCGTGGGCGTAGTGAGCGGTGCGCAGCGGCCCGCCTCGTACGCCGTCGAAGTACAGGCGCAGCCGCTCCTGTTTCTCGGTGTAGCGGCGGTCATCGCGAACCGACCGCAGGCCGCGTTCGGTGAGGGAGAGGGCATCGGCGCTGCCGTGCAGGTGGCCGATGCCGCCCAGGAAGCGCAACACACGGTCGACCATGTGCTCGGAGACGCCAAGGAATACGGCGATGTCCTGGAGGCGGGTGAACCCGCCTTCGGCGATGGCGAGGCCGACGTATCGGTCGAGGAGGTCGAACGGGCCGCGTTCCTCGATGGTCGCGGAGAGTTCCGCGGCGTGCAGGGGGAAGGCGAGCGCGTGGATGCGTACAGGCCGGATGCCGGGCAGGTCGGCAGCGTGTTCCAGGGCTCGGCTCTGAGCGTAGAGGATCGTGTCCGTCGACGTGCTGGTCATGGGTTCTCCCCGAGGCGTTGCGTGATCTCGCGGTACCCGTGCAGGTCCCCGGCGGGTCGCACGTGGTCGTGCAGCGCACACGCCAGGTCGCGGACGCCAGGGTCGCTGGCGTTGACAGCATCGGCCGACGCTGGTCCAGTTGCGAGCTACACCTGAACGCCTATCGGAGGTCTCGGAAGGCGGACGAGCTCTAACGAGCGTGTTGGCACAGGGCGCAGCGAACATGCGAGCCTGGAAACGAGGGGTTTGGAGCCCGCCAGCCTGATGAATAGACGGGACCCGATCCCGGCCCTATGAGGGGACCCGCGGACCCTCGCTAGGGAGAGCAACGACCAAAGACCGCGCACACGGCCCAAACGAGACGAAGGTCACGTTCGCCGGCGACTGAGTGGAGGACCAAGACTCGGGTCACCATCGTCGCAGGCACGCAGGATCACACTTTCGCTCACGTATCTGTGACAGCGTGGCACACTCCGTAAGAGGGGTCCGCCCATTGCCTTTGCCGCGGGAGTCCGATGTCAGACGTTCCTGCTCATGGCCGACATCCGGCCGTCGAACTACTCATGGACGCCGACAGGATGTGCCAGTACGTCGCGCGCTCCACCTGGCCCTCCGGGCTCGATCAGACTGTCGAGGACCTGGTATCCGAGGCGGACGCGTCCTGGCCGTCGCCGTCGCCGGGCACGGTGGAGGGGCAACTGCACGACAGGATCGCGGTGCTGTACTTGCGCCGGTACATCCGGGAGGGCCGGGAGCAGGACCTCGTGAGTGCGGTGGAACGGTACGAGAGGCTCTACGGCAAGCCGTCAGGCCCGCCTGCGGAGGCGTTGCTCGGCCAGGCCGGAACGTTGCTCCTGCCCGTACCCGAAGAGGCCGCGCCGGAGGCCGTGGACGCCGCTGCCGCCCTATTCGAGGCGGGTGCGGACTTCGCCACAAACGACGATGAGCGAAGGACCGCCCTGCGCAACGCCGTCGCGTTACGGGAGCAGCGCTACAGGCGTACCGGTGATCTGGACGACCTGCGCACGCTCGTCGCGGCCTGCGAGCGCGCCGCCCGCGACGAACCCGCGGACGGGGAGCACACGCCGGGCACTACCGCGATGCTCGGCTGGTGCCTCGCTCGGCTGCGGGAGCGGACCGGGGACCCGGCTCACGGCAGGGCCGCGCTCGCCTCCTGGGAGGAGGCCTATCGCCTGGCCGAGCGCGGCGCGCCTCTGTGGAACAAGGTTGTCGCCGATGCCTTCAACGAGGCCGTCGCGGTGTGGGGCGGCCGCGGCAGGGCCGGGGATCGCCGTCTCGTCGCGCGCTGGGGCGTTCGCGCCGCGCGGGTGGGTTCCCACGACGAGCTGTATCCCGTCGAGTACCACGCGGCGGTCATGTCCCGGCAGGCTTCGCCCGGTGCCCTGCGTGACGCCGCGAGGATGATGCGGGCGACGGCGCTTGCCAGCCCTCCAGGAAGCGGGGAACGCGCCCGCCGTGATCTCAACGTGCTGTCGATCCGTGACGACCTCTGGAAGATCGGCGGCAGGCAGGCGGATGTCGACGCGGTCATCGCCGATGCGCGTGCCCTGCTCTCGGATACGCGGGGCGTGCCCGCCGACAGTCTCCACACGGTCACCGGCTTGCTCGCGGAGCGTCTGCGCCAGCGTCACCGTTCGCGCCCTTCAAGCGCCGATCTGGACGAGGCGGTCAACCTGCTCGACACGATGCTGGCAATGCAGCGGCCGGAGGATCGGGAACCGTTGCTGCGCGAGTTGGCACTGTCCATACGGGACCGAATCGACCTCGGACCGACCGTCGCCGAGAGCCGGGAACTCGCGAGAATCTGCTCGCGTTGGGCGCACTCGATCGACGAGGAGGACAACCGGCGGCAGTGGATGGCCTGGACCGGCGTCCAGTTCATGCGCATCGCGCAGCGAAACGGCGGCCTGGGAGACCTGGAGGCCGCGATCACCCACCTGAACCTCGCGGTGCAGGGCGCCGACCCGTCCTGGCCAGGGTACGCAGCCGCGGCGGGGAGTCTGGGCTATGTGCTGTCGATGCGATTCGACCTGATCGGCTTCCCCGCCGTTGCCGACCTGGTCCGCGCCCAGCGCTGGTACGAGGAGGCGGCTCGGTCGCTGCCCCGCGGCTCCCATGACCGTCTGACCGCGCTCATGGGCGTGCTCGCGGCCGTCGAACGCCTTACGAGGTACAGGCCGCACAGGGACGAGGTGGATGACCTCGCAGGAGGGCTCTCCCAAGAGTTGTCGTCGGCGGACGAAGGCGACCCCAAGACACCGCGGCTGCTGCTGAGCCTCGCCGAGCTGCTGGAGAGACGCCATCTGCGGACCGGACGGGCAGAGACTCTGGATGAGGCTGTCAAGTACGCGCGGCGCGCGGTGTCGCGGGTCCATCCCGCCACCCGCGACGAATACCGCCAATTCGACGAACCCGTCATGCTCTACGTCCTCGCCCGCCTGCTGAACCGCCGCTTCGAGGCAGGCTCCAGGCCGGAAGACCGCGCCGCGGCGATGGCCGCCCTACGCAGAGCCACGCTGGAAGGCCTGCGCGGCAACCTGAAGTGGGGCTGGGAGGCGGCAAGGTGGTGGGCCGGGCTGGCCGCGGACGCCGAGGACTGGAAACAGGCCACCCGCGCGGCCGGCCTCTCGTTGCGGGCCGCACAGCGGCTGTACGCTGAGCAACCGGCCGCCGCCGCGCGCGAGTTCTGGCTGAGCCAGACCCTGCATGTGGCTGCGGACGCGGCGGAGATCTACGTGCGGGCGGGAGACCCGCGAGCGGCGGTCACCGCGTTGGAGCGTGGCAGGTCGGTCCTGTCCTCGGCGGTGCTCGCGGTCACGAGCGTCGACCTGGATCGGCTCAAGCGCGCTGACGCCGGCCTCTACGCGCGCTTCGTCATGGCGGCGGACGCGTGGATGGAGGCCGTCGCCGAGGACCGGGCGCATCCGCCTACCCCGGATTCCGGGCAGGTGTCATTCACGATCGATCTTGTCAGCATGCGCGGGCTGCCCGGCGGTGACGCGTCCGGTACCCCGGTGACGTCGATCGAGGAGATCCACGCGCTCTCCCGGCGCTTCGCCGGAGCCCGGGCGGACGGCGTGGGGCAGGCCGAGGTGGCTCTTACGCGGGTGGTGAACGAGGTCAAGAGCCGGCGGGGCTTCGCCGGGCTCTTCCGCGCGGTCCGTGACTCGGACCTGTGGCGGGCCGCGGCGGACGCTCCGCTGCTGTACCTCTCGGCCGGACTCGGCGGGGGAGTGGGCCTGCTGGTGCCGCCGTCGCCCGGGACCCGCCGATCAACGGCGCTCGACGTTCGCCTCCACCCGCTTCCGGGCCTCACGCGCGAGGTGGTTGCCGAGCTGTACGCGGAGTTCCGGCACGCCTACGAGCAGCGTCACGCGGACGCCGGGAACTGGCCCGCCGTACTCGGCAAGGTCACCGGCGTGCTCGGGGAGCTGATCCTCGGGCCGATGCTGGACGAGCTCGGGCGGCACGAGAAGGTGCGGCTGGTGGTCACTGGGCACCTGGGGCTGCTGCCCGTGCACGCCTCGTGGGTCCCCGACCCTACGGCGACGACCGGTCGGCGCTACCTGCTCGACGTGACGACGCCGTCGTACGCGCTGAACGCCAGGACGGTGGCGTTCACCCGCGAGGCCGCGGCGCGCCGTCCGGCGGGCCCCATGCTGGTCGTCGGCGAGCCGGGACCGGCCGGAAAGGAGGAGCGGCTCGTATGGTCGGCCACCGAGACCGCGCTCGTCCACGGCCTGGGGCCCGACGGCGAGGTCGTCTCCGCGCAGGAGGCCACCCGGAAGGCCGTCACGGAGCTCATCGCCCGCTATCCGGTGGTGCACTTCAACTGCCATGGGCGCTCCGAGCCCAGCCGGCCGCTGGACAGCGCCCTGGCACTGGCCGACGGGCCGCTCCGGCTGCGGGACCTGCTGAAGATCCGCCTCCCGGGCGCCCGGCTCGCCGTGCTGTCGGCCTGCGAGACCGCCACGACCGGGGCTGAGCTGCCCGACGAGGTCGTCGGGCTCGCTGGCGGGCTCATCCAGGCGGGGGTCGCGGGCGTGGTGGCCTCGGCATGGGCGGTTCCCGGGCGATCGACGGCACTGCTGATGGCGCGTTTCCACGAGGGCCTGAGCTCGGGTGGGCTGTCTCCAGCGGAGTCCTTGCGCAAGGCCCAGCGGTGGGTGCGGGACTCCACCAACGGACAGAAGTGCGACTACCTCCGCGACGGCTCGTCCTTGCCCGAAGCCGCGGCCCGTCGGCTATGGCGGTCCTACGCACTTGAAGAGCCGATTGGGCGGGACGTGTGCGATCCGGTCGAGTGGGCCGCCTTCGCCCTGGTCGGGGACTGACGAGGTCGGGGCTGACGAGGAGGAGCCATGATACCGATGGACACGCGTGAGGTGCTGCGCGCGGCGGAGCTCATCCGTCCCGAGCTGGCATGGCTCCTCGGCGACGCCGACATGGCCGCGCGGGTGGATCGAACGCTCGCGGCACTCCTCGAAGGCGGTACCGACGACGACGCTGACGAGGTGCTCATACTGCTGCGTGCCCATCCGGAGACCCGGCGCTGGTTACGGGCGTACCTGGGGAGTGTGGCTCAGGAGTCGCGGTGGGAGAGAGTTCAGGAGAAGGTGTGGCGGGAGGAAGTCCAGACAATGCCGCAGCCGACGCTCGAAGAGCCGCCGACGCCCGAAGAGCCGGTCGGCGAGCGCAGGATCACCGTGTGGGCGGGCGCGAGCGAGGACATCCCGCCCGTCCTTCGCGTCGGCGAGCCGGAGCTCCTGCGCATACGGGTAGGCAAGCCGGTCGGAGCCGATCTCGTGGACGATCCCGCCGCCGTGATCGGTGACGTGCCGCCCGGCGGGCTGCGGACCTCCTGGTGGCTCAGCTCCCGTACCGTGAGGTTGCCCGGCGGGAACGCCCCGGACGGGACGAACGGCGTCTGGAGTATCGGCTTCGAGTTGCTCATTCCCGAGCATACGGACAGCGAGACCGTCACTGTCGAAGCGATCCCCTTGGCGACGAAGTGCCGACTCGACATCCTGGTCCGCGTGGGCACCGAGATCTACAGGAAACTCACCGTCCGCCTGACCGCCGTCGGTCGGGGCAAGTGGCCACCGAAGCGGCCACCGAAGCGGCCACCGAAGCGGCCACCGAAGCGGCCACCGAAGCGGTCGGCACCGGCGATCAGCGCGGACCTTGCTCTCACGTCGCTAGCGCACACCAATCTCAGGCCCGGCAGGGAGTGGCTGACCGCTCCGGGGTCCGTACGGATAGTGGTCGGCGACGGCCGGGCGCACATCTCGCTCAACGACGACGAGCACGAGGACGAGAAGGACGTCCTGTGGAGCGTCCCTCCGCAGAAGACTTCCGGCCCGATCGCCAACGCGCGTAAGGCCCTGGAGAAGCTCAGAACCCGATGGAACGATCACCTGGAGGACATCGACAGGGACGACCTCGTCCAGCGTCTGCACGACTTCTCCGCGCACTCGGGCTGGCTTGGCTCGACCGGCTGGAGCGAGGCCCACGAACGGCAGTGGCGGCTGATGGCGGTCGGCCCAGAGCTGCGCGAGTTGGCGGTCGCGGGCCGCGCGCTCTACGACTCCTACTTCCCCAGGAGCACAACCCAGCGTGAGTGGCTCGACAGATCGCCTTTCGGACAGCGGGTGACCATCCTGTGGCTGGACACCGCGGGTGGCAACTGGCAACCGAACGTGCCGTGGGGGCTGATGTACCTCGCCGACGTGCCCCTGCCCGACGAGCCGGTGGATCCCTGGGGGTTCGCCGCGCTGCGGTTCCGACTCGCCCACTGGGCCTATCCGACCTCCGCGTCCTCCAAGGCGCTCGGAAGCCTGGCCATGCCACGCGTCGTCCATGCCCTCTACCAGGGCGGCCATCCAGCGGACCAGGTGGCGGCCGAGGCCGGATGGCAGCGGAGCCGGCTGTCCGGCCGGCCCGGCCAGCTCGTCGTGCCGGGCGAAGGCGAGCCGCCGCGGGCCGCCCTGCTGCGGCTGCTGCACCGCCCGCCGGAGGGCCTGCGCGTCCTGTACTTCTACTGTCACTGCAGCGTCGGCAGGGGAGAGGATCCCGTCCTGAGGTTCGGCGGCTCCCTCGCGGACGACGACCTGATCAGGCGCTCAGAGCTGGGCTCGGATCCCCTGGAGGAGAGCCCGCTGGTGTTCGCGAACGCGTGCACGACCTCGGCGGCCGACCCCTACTTCGCCAACGAGTTGCAGTCCACCTTCTTCCGGCGGGGCTGCCGGGCCTTCCTGGGCACCGAGGCCAAGGTCCCCACCGGTCTGGCCAGCCGGTTCGCGGCGGTGTTCTTCCATTTCTTCTTCCGCCAGGTGGACGGCCGACCGGTGGCCGCGGGCGAGGCCGTCGCCCACGCCCGCCGGTTCCTCTGGCTGCAGTACGCCAATCTCGGCGGCCTGTTCTACAGCTATGTCAACCAGTACGAACTGTTCATGGCAGATGACAACGAGGTGCGGGCCCTGCGGGCCGGTCGATGAGGAGACCTCCATGGAATATCTCTTGGATTCGTTTCTTCGGGCGGACACGCAGACCCGGCTCGGCCTGTGCCGGCGCCCCGAGTACGCCGCGGTGCTGCGGGTCCACCTCGGCGAGGCCGCCTTCGCCGAGTATCGCCGTCTCGCCGGAGACGAGGGCGGCCATCTGGGTCCCGCTGCGCCCCGCGATCTCGTGGTCGTGCCGGGCGTCATGGGCAGCCTGCTGGCGAGCACGTCCAAGGGCGGCCTGTGGTGGGTGGACGTGCGCACTCGCCGGCACATCGACGACCTGGGGCTCGCTCCCGACGGGGAGTCCGATGCCGATCCGGGCAACGCCGTGGAGCCGGTCGCGGCCGACCCTTCGTACGAGCCGTTCCTGGCCTCGATCCTCACCCGCGACGACGTCGGGCACGTGCTGTTCCCCTACGACTGGCGCAAACCCCTGTCCTACTCCGCCGCCCGCTTCCGTGACCTGGTGACGGGCCTGTCGGCCCGCAACCACGACCGTCCCGTGCACGTGATCGCCCACAGCATGGGCGGTCTCCAGGTCAGAGTGGCACTGTACCTGTACGGCGAGGAGCTCTGGCGGCACATCGACCGGCTGGTCTTCGTCGGCACGCCGCACTACGGGTCTCCGGTGATCGCCCGCTACCTGAAGAAACATCTCGGCGGGTTCGACGCGATGGCGTTGCTCGGCCGCTATCTGTCCCGCGAGACCTTCCGTTCGCTCTGGGGCGTTCTGAGCCTGCTTCCCGCACCGGCGGACATCTATCCCGGGGCTGCGGGTCCGTACGAACACCCTTGCGCGAACTTCGACTTTTACACGGCGGGAGCCTGGGAGCTGGACCTGGACCCGGCCGGCGAGCACCGGCTGCAGACGATCCTCGACGCCGCCGCCGGTCAGCACCGCCGCCTCGCCTCCTGGCACCACGAGCTTCCGCAGGAACTACGCGACAGGATGGCCGTGATCGCCGGCGTCGGCTACCAGACGATCTTCCGGGTGGAGCTCAGGGACAGGGCCCTCGGCCGGGGCAGAGGCGCCTCGCTGACGAAGAAGCGCGTCCCAGGCGATCCGCATCGCGAGGGCGACGGGCGGGTGCCGCTCGCCTCGGCACAGCTCGGCGACGTCAGAACCTGGTACGTGCGCGGCGTGCACGGCGGCCTACTCAACATCCCCGCGGCGGGACAGGCGGCCCTCGCCTGGGTCACGGGTGAGGAGCCGGACCTGCCGGACACGCCGGTCGCCGCACTGGCCTCGCACCTGGCCGACCCCATGAGCAGCGCGGCCCCGCATCTGGACGGCACCAGCAAGGCGACCCCGTTCGACGATGATCCAGGCATCGTGGATACCGACGACCTGGACGAGCACGAGCTGGACCTCCTGGACGAGCGCCTGCACAACGACGACCTGCCGGACTTCATCCGCACCCGCCTCCTGTGACCCGGGCCCCGCTGGTGGGCATATCTCGCCTTGTGTGGAAGTGTTCACGATCTCGTGGATGACCTCAAAACTCGCCGAGGTGGGTCGTTGCGCCGCGGATGCACTGGGAAATCATCC
The DNA here is from genome assembly GCF_024172165.1 of Nonomuraea thailandensis. Classification (GTDB taxonomy): domain Bacteria; phylum Actinomycetota; class Actinomycetes; order Streptosporangiales; family Streptosporangiaceae; genus Nonomuraea; species Nonomuraea thailandensis. Next base: position 11,203,106 of record NZ_JAMZEB010000002.1, read on the forward strand.
TGGGTCCATAGCCCGCGTTCGGTTTCGGCTCCACTTCGTCGTGCAGATGGCGTCCAGTGCGTTCCGGCTCATGCTCACAGTGTGACGAAGCTGGGTCCTCGGTGTCGCCGCCGCCTTCGCTGAAGCCGGGCGAGTCACCGCACTTCAACGCCGTGATCTATGCCCTTGATCTGCTGCTTCCCGTTGTCGATCTGGGCCAGCAGTCGGCGTTCAACCCAGGAGGAGCGACGCAGTAGCTCTCGTACGGGCTGATCGCGGCTGGCTGGGTGCTGGCGACCACCGTTGTCGCCGGAGCGGCCCGCGTACTGGGCCGGTGATGTGGACTTCAAGCAGGGTTACGCACGCCTTTGGCGCGATCAGACTGGCTGTGTTCGCCCCATGTCGTGTGGCCGGAAGTGGGTGCCGGGCAACGCGGCGGCCTACAGTGCGGTCTGACCTGGGGAAACGCTATCAAGATCATCCCGTGTATATCCCCTGATCATGGTCGTCCGGCTGCATGCTGGCACCGCCTGCTGCCTATCAAGGGCGCACAACAAAAGACCTGCGGCTGTGAAACCGCAGGTCAGGGGCCTGAAATGCTGATCTAGGTGAGTGCCCCCGGCAGGATTCGAACCTGCGGCACCCGCTTTAGGAGTGTTGGTTCTGCGGAAAACCCTCATGATCCCCATCTGCGTAATCTCGCGTACTCCGCAGGTAGAGCGCAGAATCACGACGCGTAATCATGCTCAAATGTGCGCCCAGATGCATCCCCTCTGCTGTCATCGGCTGCTGTCACCCCGCGCAGGCTTCGACGGCCACAGAGCGCCACCAACCTTCCTCGCAGCCTCCGACTCCTGCCGCGCCGTCACGTGCTGATAGCGCTCCTGAGTGAACGACACCGAGGAGTGCCCGTGGTTGTCCGACACCACCCGCGGATCCACGCCCTCCTCCAGCTGGAGCGTGACCGAGAAGTGCCGCGCATCGTGCGGCCGGTAGTGCGGCAGCCCGAGCTCGGCCAGCAGCGCCTGCCACTCCCGCCAGTCCTCGCTGGGGTTGATAGGCAGCCCGTTCGGCTGCGTGAACACCAGCGCGTCCTTCCGGATCGGCTTCTGGCAGCGCGGGCACACCACCTCCCGCGGCCGCGGCCGGCGCTCGCACCCGTCCGGGTTCGCCGGCGAGCGCGACTCGTGGCCCCACCCGGCCCACCCGGGCTGCTCGCGCTCGGCGGCCTGGGCCATCTGGTGCAGCAGCAGCCGCTCGGCGAGCTGGCGAGGGATGACCGCCGTCCGCTTCGACTTCTTCGACTTCGGCTCGGTCATCACCAGGCCGCCGCCCCACTTGTCCGGGCACACCTTCGCGTGCCGGTCGCAGTCCGGCGGGCAGAACCTCTTGATGCACCGGCCCTGATGGGCGCCGGCGCACCCGGGCAGGCACACCTTCGTCCGGCACTCGTGCGGCCGGCCGCCCTGCTTGCGCGTGCCCTTGGTGCAGTCCGGCGGGCAGGCCCGGACGTGATGGCGCTCGGTGCACGCCGCGACGTCCTCGCAACCGTGCTGCCACGGCAGCCGGACGAGCTCCCACGCGATGCGGATGGTCGCCGCGTCCAGGTCCGTCAGGTCGATCAACGGCCAGGTCAGGCCCAGCGTCTCGCCGCGGCGCGGGCCGACGGCGAGCGCGGTCTGCCAGCGGACGCCGTTGCGACGCCGCTCCAGCGCCTCCAGCAGGATCGCCGCCTCGTCGCGCTCGGGCGGCAGCGGTTCCTCGGCGCTCTGCGCCGGCGGGTCGACGAAGTCACACACGTTGCGGCCGATCAGCTTGCGCCGCACGGCGTGCTTCAGCGCCTGGGACAGCAGCCGGAAGCACGCCAGAATCTGGGCGGGGGAGTAGCCGTCGGCCTTCATATCGGTCAGAAACCGCTCGACGTCCTCCTCGGCCAGGTCCTTCAGCCTGGGCCGGCCGAGGCGGGGCACGAGGTGGTTGAGGACCTTCGGCTTGTAGGACTGGTGCCAGGTGGTCGCGCGGACCTTCGGCCGGATTACGTGGTACAGCCAGTGGATCAGGTGCTCGGCGACGGTGTCGCCCTTGCCGGTCGGGGGCGTGAAGCCGGCCTTGTGCGACTCCATGAAGACGTCGCGTTTGGCGAGCGCCTGGTCGGGGTTGTCGCCGTAGAAATAGCGGCGATCCATTTTCCCGTCGGCCTTGTAGCCGAGGAAGACGATGGCGACCCAGCGGCCGTCTTTGCGCTGGTGGAGTGAGCCTTCACCTTTCTGACGGCGATTCTGTTTTGCCATGAATGCCTTTCCATTGGGTGAGGAGGGCGAGGTACTTTTGCTCGGCCGTGCGGTAGCCCTGCTGCCAGCCCAGGTCGTAGGAGATGCCGATGGGCTGGTCTCGTCTGTTGATGCAGCCGGCCAGGGTGGCGGTGGCGGCGACGGCGAGAGCGGTCATGAACCACATCCCGGCCACGTAGTTCGGGCCGTTCAGGTGCATATAGATAAGGAGAGCCCCTGCAACGTTCCAACAGATCGTGCTCAGGACCACCGTTGTCATGATGCGTCGCATGTGTGCTCGCGAACCTTTCGTTGGTACTTCCCCCATGCCCGTAGAGCCACAGCGTTGCATCGTGAGAATTGCACGATTAGTTATGTGGAGCTTCGATGCGGAAGCGTTATGAATGGTGCACAATGTGCGCCGGTCATCATGGATTGAGGCTAATGCCCGTTATCGTGCGACACGCGTTCCTTGATGTCCAATGTCGTGCGTATCTGCTCCATTTGGCCTCGCAGATGCGCGAGCTGTGAGCGGATGAGCTGACGCTCCAGCTCCGCCTTCTGTGCCGCGTCCAGTCGCGGCTCGGAGCGGATCTCCTCCAGGCCTTGAAGTAGCAGCTGCATAACCGCCTCGGAGGTGGTCTCGCGTTCGACCTCGCGGAGCAACGGCTCCTGCGCCGCGCGTCGCTCGATCTCCGTCCGCAGCATCCGTGCTGCGTCCGGCCGGCCCACGTCCTCGAGGTCCTCCGGGGTGATGCCGACGACCATCGCCATCAGGGTGATGCGGTCGGCGCCGCCCGAGTACTCGCCCTTCTCGATCTTCTGCCAGGTAGCCGTGCTGAAACTGGTGTTGCCCAGCTTGGCGGCACGTACGGCGGCGGCGCGGTGCGACAGGCGAGGGATCATCGCCTCCCGCCTCTCGCGGATCAGCTCGGCCTCTGGGGGTGCCCCACCCGGCCCCATATCTCACCCTTTCAGAGTGACGCAGAAATCTGCACCTTCCCGCGTAAACGTAACAGCGCACTGGCGCGTCGCCACCCCTCCTTGCCGGTAACAGCAGGCTGCCAAGGCAACTCGGTAGCCATGTTGATTAAAAATTCCGCTTCACCTACTTGTGCTACGCAGAATTACGCATAGGATCTGCTCATGAGCAGCGAGAGCAAGGCCTCGCCTCAGCTTGAGCCCGAACTGCTCAAGCTCCCCGAGGCCGCAACGATCATGAACGTCTCCCTCAGGACCGTCTACCAGCTGATCAACAGCGGCGAGCTGGACTCCTACCGCATCCGCGGAAACCGCCGCATCTCCCGCCAGCACCTCGACGAGTACCTCGAACGCGCCCTCAGGGACACGCGCCCCACCCTCGGAGAACGCCACCACCAGGCCGTGAGCCGCCCGCGCCGCAACCGCACCAAGTCGTCTGCCTGACCAGGCAGCCCGAGATCGCTACCTGCTGAAAAGCAGCGAGGCCCAGCCTCGCCCGCTGGACCTCGCCAAACGACCCGCAACCACCAGAAGGGACGCAGAGTCTCATGACCAACGGTACCCGTTCCGTGGCCGGAAGCCGGCCCGCGAACGACCTCCTGACCTCCGTCGAGGTCGCCGACCGCACGCTGGCCACGCTCGCGCACCTGGCCGCTGTGCGTACCGGCCCTGATGGCGCGGTTCTGCACCACGCCTTGTACGCCGCGCTCCTGGCGGGCGAACTGCACTTGGCCCCGGCCGACGCTGACGACCGCGCCGCCGACCCCGTCTGGAGCTACGCCGAGCGCGTCGTTAACGACCGGGCCCGCGCGCTGATCGAGCAGGCCCGCCAGGCCGCCAGGGCGGCCGAGCTCGCCCAGGGCGACCAGGACGAGACCGCTAACCAGCACCGCGCCAGGACCGGCCATTCACCGAACTTCGGATGCTGCGTGACCGACGCCGAACGCGCCGCCGCGACGCAGCGCTGGGAGACCGAGCTGACGCAGGACGGTGCCCGATGACCGCACCCACTCGGCGCCACCGCCTGCAGATCGCCCTGGCCGCCGCCGCCAACCTGTTCACCTACCCCGTGCCCGACACGTTTTTCAATGCGCGTCACGAACGAGTTCGTGATCGAGATCCTGCCCGCCGGCCCGGGCTCCCTCGATCTGATCTGCATCAACCTCCACCAGTGGGCCGCTCAGCTCGACGACGCCCGGTGGACCGTCAAGGCTCACAACGGGGAGCAGCGCATGCTCGCTGTCGAGGGGACCTGGCTCGGCCAGAAGGTGAAGGTCTGGCGGCTTATTCCCCTCGACGGGCCTGACCTGGCCGAGCTGTCCGCCCGCCCCGACCTCGACACCGTGGCGGGTGCGCGATGACCGACCTGCACCTGAACACGGAGGGCCCACGCAGTGGCGACAACACCGTCAGCGTGGCGGCCGGGCTGCCTGCGCGAGGACGGTGCTCAGTGAGCAACAAGCACGAGGTGCCCGCGTCGCCTGGCCACACGGTCATCGAGTACGGCATCCGCTACACCGAGATCGGCCGCGTCGCGGGCGACCCCAAGCTCAAGCGCCGCACCAAGTACAAGCTGTGCAGCCTCCACACCGCCGCGAGAGTCCTGCAGCAGGTTCGCGCCATGCAGGAGGGCTCGCCGCTGTGCCCCGAGGTGGACGCGGCCATCGTCACTCGCACCCTCACCTTCGGCCCGTGGACTGAACAGGCCGATCAGGGTGCAGGGCCGGGCGCGACCGGACCGGAGGCGTTCCGATGACCGCCACAAAGATGTCCGGCCTGCCGCTTGTCACTCCCACCGGCCGCCTGATCGCGCCGGCCGGCCTGCCGCGTGAGGAGTTCCTCGCCAACCGGCTGGCCGGGATCGGCGGCAGCGACATCGCCGCGGTGCTCGGCATGCACCGGCACACCTCGCCGATCAAGCTGTACCTGGAGAAGCGCGGCGAGCTGCCGCCCCTGCCCCGGCCCGCGTGGCTGGAGGAGGCCGCCGACATCGGCAGCGATCTGGAGGAGTTCATCGCCTCCCGGTTCGCACGGATGACCGGCACCTGGGTCGAGCCGATTGGCACGCTCCAGCATGTCGATCGGGCGTGGATGCTCGTCAACCTCGACCGGCGCGTGGAGGGCTGCGACGACGGGCCGTGCTTCGTGGAGTGCAAGAACCGGTCGGAGTACCAGTTCGAGGACTGGCGCGACGGCGTCCCGGACGAGCCCGCTCTCCAGGTCCACTGGGGCATCGGGGTGTCCGGCTACAGCCACGGCCACCTCGCCGCGCTGATCGGCGGCAACAAGTTCCGGCACGTCCGCATCGACCGCGACGAGCAGCTGCTCAGCCATCTCGTCGAAGCCGGCGAGCGGTTCATGAAGCGCGTGCTCGACGGCGACCCGCCGCCGATCGACGGCTCGGACGCCACGACCGAACTGCTGGCGCACCTATTCGACGTGCACCCCGACGCGATCCGCGAGCTCGACCCCGCCAAGATCACGCCGCTGCTGGCCGAGCGTGACCGGCTCAAGGCCGAGGTCAAGGAGCGCGAGCAGCAGCTCTCCGAGATCGACAACCAGCTGACGGCCGAGCTCGGCGACGCCGAGATCGCCCAGGCCAACAACCAGATCCTCTACACCGCGAAGAAGAACGGCGTCTTCGCCAACAAGCGGTTCGAGGAGGCCCACCCGGAGATCGCCGCGCGGCTCCGTAAGACCGTCTCGGTGCTCGACGTGGAGGCCGTCAAGGAGCAGCACCCCGACGAGTACCGCGCTCACCGCGCCCGCGTCATCCGCCCCGCCAAGCCCCGGAAGAAGGCAGCATGACCAACAACAAGGGCACCCTGGCCGCTCGCGTCGCCCAGCAGGCCGGCGGCCAGGCCGTCGCTAAGCAGCAGGAGTCCGCACCCGAGCCCATGGCCGAGGTGGTGGACCTGGCCCAGCGGGACACGTGGCTGCGCTGGCTGAACGAGCGACGCTCGTACTTCGCCGACGCGCTGCCCCGTCACATCGACGAGTCCCAGTTCATCCAGGCCGCGCTCACCGCGATGTACAAGACCGAGAAGCTGCAGGAGTGCACGCCGGAGTCGCTGATGATGGCGCTGATGCAGTGCGCCAGGTTCGGCCTGGACCCCGACGGCGTGCACGCGGCCGTCGTCCCCTACGGCAAGACCGCGACCTTCGTGCCCATGTACATGGGCTACATCGAGCTGATGTACCGCTCGGGGATGGTCGAGTCGGTCGTCTTCGACCACATCCACGACACCGACCAGTGGCGCTACAACCAGGCCCAGCGGCCCCCGGACGACTTCGAGCACGAGGTCGACCTGATCAACCGGCACGACGGCAACAAGATCCTGGCCTACGCCTTCTGCTGGATGAAGACCGGCGGACGCTCCCAGATCATGTTCCTCAACCGGCGAGAGGCCGAGGAGATCCGCGACACCCGCTCCAAGGCGTACCAGCTGGCCGAACGCAACCGCCGCCAGAACCCCGGCGAGTTCGCGAAGAATCCGCACTGGGGCAAGTACAACTCCACCTGGCACACCGACTTCGACGCCATGTGGCTCAAGTCCCCGGTCAGGCGCCTGAACAAGCGCGTTCCGACGTCGCCGGAGATCCGTGAGCTGCTGAAGATCGACGACCAGCTCGACGTCATGGAGCGCCTGGCCGTCCCTCTCACGAGCGTCCCCGCGGGTGGACGCCCCGAGATCGAGCCGCCCCCGCCTTCGGCCGACGAACAGGGCGCGATCGCGCCGCCGCTCGACCAGGACGAGGCCGGCTGGCCCCCGGTCCGCCAGCCGGGTAGCGCGGCCGGGAGTGAGGCGTCGTGATGTGGATCGTCCGCCTCGTCGAGCAGCGCATGCCGTACGGCCCGTTCACCGACGAGCAGGAAGCCCACCAGTTCGCCCGCTACCTGAGCGCCGAAGTCGACCCGGCCGTGGTCGAACGGCTCTGCTCGCCCATGGGTGAGCTTCTGAGCTGGTACGGCCAGGTCAAAGAGGAGGGCCGGTGACCGAGCGAGGCCGCTACAGCAGCCAGCGCAGGCCCCAACCGGTGCGCATGACCCAGATCCGCATCGTAGGGCCCGCCGCAGTCGTCGAGCAGGTCCGCCAGGTGCTGGAGGCCGCCGCCGAGACGATGCCGGGCTGGCACATCGACCGGATCTCGCGCCAGCTGGCCGCCGAGAGGCCCGAGCACGTGCGCCGCTACGTAGACCTGGAGGTTCACGATGCCTGAGCCGTATCAGCTGCCGTCCGGCACGCCGGAGCTGATGACCCCCGCCGAGGTGGCGCAGCTGTTCCGCGTTGGTCCCAAGACCGTCACCCGGTGGGCGGCGGCCGGCCGGATCGGCTCGGTGCGCACGCCCGGCGGCCACCGCCTCTACCGCCGTGATGACGTGCAGGCCGTGCTCGACACCCAGACCAGCCCTCGCACGGAGGGAGTCGGATGATGGCCGCGACGATCACTACCGGCTCCATCCCGGCTGTCCTGCGGCGGGCCGCTGACCTGGTGGCCGGCCTGCCTCACGCTCGGGTGGTCCGCTCTGAGGTGCACCGCGCCCTGCGGCATGCGTCCCCGCAGTCGGACATCGCGCAGGCGGCCCTGGTGGCGCTGGTCCGGCATCTGCGTGCGCTGAGTGAGGTGGAGTGGCTCACTCGCGCCTCGCAGCCCCGGAGCCGAGACCAGGTGTCAGTTGAACTCCGCGTGGCGGCCGACGCGTTCGAGGCTGCCCAGGCGGAGCTCGATCGCCGTAACGCGACAGGCGACGGGATCACCCCGTAGTCCCGTCCACGGGCGGCTCTCGGGGGGCCGCCCGTGGCACCAACCAGTTCCAGCACCGGCATCACTCCCCGAAGGGAGCACCCGATGATCCACCCTAAGCCTGGTCAGGCCCTGCCCGAACCGCTGGCCGAGCTCCAGAGCGCATATCCCGGCTGGTCCATCTGGACCAGCCGCGGCGACGGCGACTTCGCCCCGCGCTGCTACGCCACCCGCCCCGGGGAGCTGACCGACTACCAGCTCAACCACGGGCTAGCCCGGACCGTTCAGGCCGAAACCCCCGACAAGCTCTCCCTCCTGCTCGTACGGCAGACCAGCATCTTCCGGAACCTGGCCGGGCGGGGGTACGCCGCATGAACTCTTCCGATCACCTGCGTCTGCCCGCCGATGCCTTCCCTGTCGGGGTCTACGCCGCTGAGCGGCACATGACACCGGACGCGATCAAGGTCGAGGCGTCGGAGGCTGCGCTGATCCTGTGGGTGGCCGGCCTCATGGTCGGCGTGCCCCGCGACGCCGATGACACACGATTGCAGGCCGCGCTCCACCTGGCCTGGCACATGCGGAACGTGTCCGAGCGGTTCGGATCCCTTCTACGGGCCGAGCTGGAGGAGCGCCAGCGCGCCCGCACCGCCGCGCCGATCGCCGCCGCGATGCACGCAGCCTCGCACGACCATCCCGATCCGGCCTGCCCGGCTTCGGTTGAGGAGCCGATCCACCCGGTCGGCGCATCCCCAGCCGGTGAGAGCGCCACCGCCGATGACCACTGAGGCGGCATCGGGCCGCCCTACCGGCAGATCCCACTGACCATCCCGATACCGCCCGCTCCGCGCGTGGGGAAGCGCGCGTAGCGCGGGCTCGGAGGTGCCGGCCGCTACGGCTGAGCGCTGTGACCGGCGGTCGGCACCCCTCTTGACCTGATACCGCAAGGAGAACCTGATGTCGCTCACGATCGGCGAGGCCAACGCCGTCTTCCACCTCCTGGACTACGTCCTCGACGAGCCCGGCCCGGCAGGGCCCCTCACGTCCGACAACGCGCTGAAGGCCGCCCTCCTGCTGAGGGACAAAGCGCACAAGACCCTGACGGCCGGCATGCCGCCGGACCGCCTGCACGCGCTGTGGGCCGTGTACGCCGAAAGGATCGAGCTGGAGCGCAACGGCGTGGCCTCCTGCGTCTTGTGCGGATGCATCGAGGACCATGCCTGCGAGGGCGGCTGCGCCTGGATGCCCAACCCGTTCGGCGTCGACCTGTGCACGGCATGCGTCGAACTGCTCGCAGGGCTGCTCGCTGAGGCTCCGGCACCTGCTGAGGTGCGGGCGTGATGGACGCCAACGCGCTCGCCGAGGACGCGCGCACCGCGAACCTGGCGGCCGAGGAGATCGGCAACGCGCAGCTCGCCCTGATGGACGCCTTCGGCCTGCTGAGGTCCATCACCGTCGGCGACAGCGATGGCCAGATGCCTGTCCAGGACCACGCCGACGCCGTCCACGAGCTGCTGGCGGCCCGGCGGGCGTTGCGCAACTTGGCACGGATCGTCAACGGCCACGCCGACAACCTGGAACCGCTGGTCGTCGCCGGCGGCCGGAGCGCCCAGGCACAGGAGGCGAAGCAGGACGGTGTCGCCTCATGAACCGCTTGCACAAGCCTTCGTTCTGGCTCGGCGTCTGCGTCGTCGCGTTCGGCTGGACGGCAAACGATCTGTTCGCCGCTGAAGACGCGCGGACCACGCGGTTCGCCGTGCTGCTGGTGCTGGCGGTGACGTCCGCAGTCATGACCGTCTGGATCGCCCGTGGGCTGGCCACGAAGCGGCCAGCCGGGACGCTCGCCCACATCGACGCCGAGAGCGTGTACACCTACGTGCGCTGTTCCGGCTGCGGAGCTCACCTCGTGTACGTCGAGCACGGCCAGGACCTGGCCCAGCTGACGTCGGCCCGGGACGACCACACCTGCGAGGCGGTGAAGGCCCCGTGACCCGGGTCGAGCCCAACTCCTACAGCCCGTACGCGACTGCCGCGCTCGATGTCCGGCACCTGTTCGCGATGCCCGCCTGGCTCATGGCCTCGCCGCGGCCGGGCGAGCTCGCGCAGACCGCGTGCGGCGAGCTCGCGGTCATCCCCGAGGCGCCGATCAAGATCGAGCCGGGCGAGGCCATGCCCGAGGGGATGTGCGGCACGTGCGTGAAGGCTCGCAACGCGGACGTCGTCGTAGCACCCAGCGCCACGACCGCGGACTGCAGTGAGTGTGGCCTGGGCACTTGCCATGGCCCGCTGTGCGCGCTGTGCCGCACCGACCTGCACGACCAGTGGCGGCTGAACAACACCACCGGTCGCCTGGACGAGGCATCCGACGCACCCGAGGCCGCGGCCGAGCAGGAGGCGGGTGTCGTGCGGGTGGAAGGGGAAGCGCCCTGATGGCCGCCACCCTCCTTGTCTCCATCCTGGTCGCCACCGCCGCAGGCAACGCGGCGTGGTGGTGGTGCAGGGACCGGCGCCAGCAGGCCTGTATCCGCTCCCTGCGCAGACAGCGTGACCACTGGCGCAGCCGGGCGCAGCTGGCCGAGGAGGCCATGCGGACGGCGGCAGATAAAGCGACCGCGCTGGAGCAGCGCAACCGCATGCTCAGCGACCTGATCGGAGAGGACCGGACATGATCACGATCGGCCGCCGGACCGGCCAGCGCATCGTCGGCAACAACGGCTACGGCACCATCACCGGCCTGGGCACCTTGCGTGGCGAGGCCGTCGTGTACGTGCTGTGGGACCGCCTGCAGCCTCACGGTGAGAACCCGCAGTGGCGTGACACCGTCCGAGCCCGCGACGTGGTCCCCCTGGCCGCATGACGCCTGAGTTGAACGTCAGCACCGGCCGCATCCGCGATGTGCGGTGCTGCCGGTGCGGCGCGGCCGTGCGCTGGTGGGCTGCGCTGCACAGGCGAAGACAGATCCCGCCCCGGACGGAGTGACCGAGACCACCCTGAAGTGAGGCGTATGTGAGTGAGGAACAACCGGGCGAAGGAGTCCCGGTGGACGATGGCCCGGCGCCCGCGTGGGCTGCCGACTACCTGAGCCGTGCGCAGCTGGGCATCGACCGCGGCTTGCAGTGGATCCTGCTGATCTACTCCCGGCGAGGATGGGACGCCTCCCGGGTGGACGTCGCGCAGCGGCTGTACGTGCACACGGTCGGCCGCGAGCGTAAGCATTGCAACCCGAGCATCGCGTCTCTCGCGGACGACTGCAGCCTGTCGGAGACGACCGCGGCCGCGGCCGTGGAGGACCTGGAGGCTGAGGGCTGGCTGGTCGTGGTGCGCCGCCGCCGGCACCCGAACGTGTACCGGCTCGCGTGGCCGGGCGATGACCGGCACCCATGCGACCGTGCGCCTGTGTCGAAGTGCGGCCGGCCGACCAAGAAGGGCGGCGTGTGCACGCGGCGGGCGGGCCGTGGCACGGACACTCCCGGGGCAGGGCCGTGCGTGCTGCACGGGGGTGTGCCGGCGGCTTCGGGAGCGCTGCCGGAGGGGGAGCAGCCGGACGTTGAACCCCAACCATTGGGGTTCAACGAGGGTGACGAGCCTGTGGATAACCCTCCTACCGAACAGTGTTCGACCCCAACCGCTGGGGCGTTGAACCCCAACCGCTGGGGCGTTGAACCCCAACCGCTGGAGCGTTGGACCCCAACGGTTGGGGTGGAGTACGTAGTGAGTACATCAAGGGGTACGAGAGGAGTTCACAAATCCCGGGTTCTCGCCGTAGGCGACCCTGACGCCCGTACCGAGCGCGCCACCCCGGCGCCTCCGGCGCAACCCGGAAGATCATCGCCCTTAAGAGCACACACCCCCGCCGGGATCCTCGCCCGCATCCCGCGCTACCGGCCGCTACTCGGCGCCCGCTACGGCTGGGCCCTCACCGCCCTGCTGAAACGAGCACTCGACACCGGCTACGGCCCCGACGCCATCGCCAGCTACGCCGCGATGGTCATCGGCGAGGCCCGCTTCGCCGACCAACAGCACGTGCCCGAGCTGCGCTACGCCCTCGCCCGCCTGCGACGCGACGCCGAGCTCGGCCACACCTGCCGCACCTGCGCCAACGACCCGGCCATCTGCACCTGCGCCTGGACCAGCGACACCACCACCGAAGTCGACGCCGCGGCGATCGAGCGCGCTCTGGCCGACCTCGGCGCTGACCCCGACGAACGGGCCGCCTGCCTGGCAGCGGCCGAAAGGAGCGCCGCATGAGCGACCAGGACGCCGCGGGCGCCCTCCACCTGCCCACCCGGCCGGCCGCGGGAGGACCGCGGTGATCCCCGCGCCGAGCGAGCTGCGCCCCTGCAACGACTGCGGCCAGCCGGTGCTGTGGACCACCACCGCCGCCGGCAAGCGGCTCGCCGTCGACGCGCACCCGGCCGAGGACGGCAACCAGGCGTGCTACCGGGTCGTGAGCCGCTCGTGGGTGTCGCGCAGCTTGGACGGGGCCGACGCCCGGCCGCTGGCGCGGTGGGAGGACCGGTACCGGCCGCACGTGGCCACCTGCACCGGTCGGCCCGCCGTGCAGGAGCAGCTGCCCGGCATGATCCCGAAGGGCATGCCGTCGAACGTGGTCCGCCTAGAGCCGCGCCAGCGGAGCCGCGCGGGCCGGAGGAGACGGCGCCGATGAGCGGGCTGATCTACGCACCCGGTGAACGGTACGTCGTGGCCCACGGGTCGGCTGACGACGAGACCGTGTGCGGGCTGCCGGTCACCGACGGCTGGCAGGCCCTCCCGCCCTACCTGACCACACCCGAGTGCGCCGAGTGCACAGCCAGGGTGCGCCTCCTCCGGGCACAGGCCCGGACCGGCCCTAAGGCCACTCCTTCCCTGGGGGACCAGTCCTCCACCGGGGCCGCGGCCGGTGAGGCGCCCCCGCCCGCGGATCCCGTCCAGGCACCCCGGCCGCCCGCCATGCGGTCAGCTCCGGCCGGAGCAGACCCCGTCCCGGAGGAGATGACCGCGGCCACCCCCGGCGGAGCGATATCGCGGCTCCTGCGCCGACTTCGCAAAGCCCTCACCTGAAGCCGCGCCGGGACTCCCCGGCGCTCAACCCCGGAAGACCCGATGACCGACATCAACTTCGTAGCACCCCAGCTCCCCGGGGCTGTGGCGGCCTACCGCCTGACCCCTGGCGAGCGGCTCGTCGAAGAGACCCCGTTCCTGGTCCTGCACTGCCCCCACGGGATCGGCACCGGTCACATCACCCGTGCCGCGTGCGTCACCAACATCATCGACAGGGCACAGCGGACCGCAACGATCGAGCTCGCCGACCTCGTCCGGATAGCGCATTTCCACGACGAGCCCAAACCCTCCATCGAGCGCACCCGGCACTGGTCTGAGCTGTACCGGCAGCTGGGCGACGTCGGCGCCTACACGTTGCACGCCGACGTCGACGAACACTCTTTCCTGGTCATGAACTGCCCCTACCGGGGCGGACGCTGCCCCGGCAGCCAGGACGGCGAATGCGTGGCCAACCTCATCCCCGAGGGCCTGGCCGTCGCCGACCTCGGCACCGTGCTGCAACTGGCCATCGAGCACGACAACGCCCGCTACGGCGTGCCCGCGTCGCGTCTCGCCGCCCTCCGCGAGACCTGGGTGTCCAGGAAGGAGGAGGCCGCCTGCATCCGCGAGACCGCCGATGGGTGGAGCGCGGACCGCGCCGGTGAGCGGGCCGACCTCGTCGGCCGGATGCTCGCCGAGCTCGACCTGGCGGTGAACGGCGAGAGGGCGCCCCGGTGAGGGTGCGTCTCCTGGCACTCTTGGTGGTCCTCGTCTTCGTCGGATACTTCGCGGTCCTCTGCCTGGCCGTCCAGGGGCCGGGATGAGCAGGCAGCTGACGATCTGGACGCCCCGCCGCCGCCTGCAGGGCCGCAAGGGACGGCGCGGGTGGGTGCCGCGCTGCGACGACTGCGGCCGGCGCGTCCGCGCCGCCGAGTCCCTGCGCGTAGGACCTGACGGCCGACGCCGCGGCGACAAGTGCCGGCGCGCCTACAACCGGGCCCGCCGCCGCCTGGTCATCCCGCTCACGATCCCCGTCCGCTGGTGGCGGGACATCCCCGGCCAGCTCACCATCCCCCACGAGGAGACCTCATGTACATGATCCCCGTGCGGCTACCCGCCGACTTCACGCCGCACATCGTCCGCGACGACTGCACCCTCGCCATGGACCATCCGCTGTACGGCCATCCGTGCCCGGCCTGTCCCGTCCCGCTCGGCCACGACGGCAAGCCCGTCGCGCTGGTCGCGGTCGGCATCGACCCGTGCGACCGCAAGGACGCCGGGTGGGTGCGCGGCGCCGCCGTCGCCGTGCACACCGCGTGCGCATGCCCCAGCCAGGACACGCCGTGACCACCGTCGACACCTTCACAACGGGCGACGTGCCCGCGCTACGGCGGGAGCTGCTGGAGTGGCTGCGCGACGGGCGCGGCCTGCGCTTCCATGCCCGCATGTCCACCAAGGCCGGCACGATGATGGGCCGTCCGGAGCTGGACGGGCACCCCGGCATGATGCGCGCCTGGGCCGAGATGCTGTGCGAGCAGGAAGCACGGACGCTGGCCAACGCCACGCTGTACTTCGTCACCGCAGAGATGACCGAGATCGTACGGACCGCGGCCGCCGACATGCCCGCCTTCCCGCCCGACGCCGACGACTTCCCCATGCCCGCGGGGATGATCGTGTACGAGACGCCGCTGGTGGAGTACGAGCGGGCCGAGCTGGCGGCGGTCATGATCGACGGCCGCATGGCCTATGACCCCACCGACGGACGCGAAGAGATCGGCGTCACCGCCTGCACTTGGGGACCGTTCGACATGGCCGGCGATTGGAAGCACGGCGGCGTGTGGATGTCGTTCTACCGCAACCGCGCCGAGATCCTCGCCAAGACCATCGACGACCGGACGCGCGAGGGCCTCCGCGCCGAACACGCGCGCCTGGTGCCGGACAACGAGTACGGCATCCAGTTCGCGGGGACGGACGACGAGGCGGGCAAGGCGAAGCTTCAAGAGCGCCTGGCCGAGACCGACCAGCCCGGCTACACCAGCTTCTGGGCCAAGCACGTGCTCGCCACGCTGCTGCTGATGCAGCAACCGCTCGTGTACGAGCGGCCAGAGCCGATCCGGCGCGGCCTGCGCCGCCAGCTGGAGCGCGCCGGTTATCCGACCGGCGACATCCGGATCGTGGATGCGCGGCCGCGCCGCTACGAGCCGGGCGAGGAGGGGCCGAGCCCGGAGGCCGAGCAGGCCGGAGCCGACGACGTCGAGGACAGCGGGCGCAAGCTCTCCGTCCGCTTCCCCGTCCGCGGCTTCTGGCGCAACCAGTGGTACCCCTCCCGCGAAGTGCACCGTCCGAAGTGGATCGCCCCGCACTGGCGCGGCCCTGAAGCGGCGCCCATCGTCCACCCCGAACGCGTGCGCGTTCTCCGCCACCACCCCGACCAGGAGGCCCCACATGCCCAGACCCACGCCTAGCAGCAAGCCGCTCCCACCCGTCCCCGCCCCTGGTCAGCCGTGTGCCTGGGGATGTACCCCCAGCGTCGGGTGGCGCTGGTACCCGAGCACCACGATGTGGGAGCGCGTGTGCCGCTCCCACTCCGGTGGCAGGCCCGTAGCCGCCCGCGGCGAGTACATGCCCGACGACGCCGCCGTCAGCCGGCAAGGAGACTCCGTTGATCAGGGTCGGTGACATGGCGTTGCTACCTGCCCGCTTCGCCAACTTCGGCGACACCCGCCTCATCGATGAGCCCGGCCGCGTCTTCTCCATCGACGAGACCGGCTGGGCCATGGTCGACCGTGCTCCATACGGGCACATCGGTGTACCGGTCGAGGACCTCGCGCCGGCCAAGAGCAGTGATCGACAGCAACCAGGAGAGAACAGCACCATGAGCGAGACCACCTTCCCGTCTGTCAAGCCGTACAAGATCGTCTTCGTCTATGTGCAGGATGGTCGGCTGCGCATGACCGGCCGCGCGGCATGGCCCGCCGACAAGGAGCGCCTGGCGGCAGCCGCCGCCACGGCCCACACCATGGGCTACGGCATCGAGGTGACCATCTGGTGCGGGTCCGATCGGATGAACGTCACCCTCCGCCCGGAGGACCTCAGCCGTCTGCTCGCTCAGGCGGACAAGGCGGAAGCCGAGGTCTTCGCCCAGTAGCCCCTCCCACTGCAGATCGAGTACGCGACAATGCGGCACCACCAGCACGAGCACCGGCTACCCACGGTCGCGTGTGCGGGGTGCCGCATCAACCCCGGAAAACCCCGGCGGCCGACGCGCGCCGTCGGCAGGATGGAGCCCCCTCCTCCCTCCGACCGACCCCAACAGCAGGGAGAACCATGACCGCTCCAACATGTCCTGAATGCTCGGGACGGGCGTACACCAGCGAGCAGGCGAACTACGACCACATCCACGAGGTCGCGATGCTGCCGCGCGCCAGGCACACCGACAGCCACAGAGTCCGCCGCGGCTACGCGGTCGGCATGGCCGGCACCCTCCCCCAGATGTGGTTGTTCTTCGACCACATCGAGCCCGCCCTGGTGTGCGGCCGGGCGGCCCGCATGTCCTGCTTCGACATCATGGGCTATGGCGTCTACGAGGGCGCGCAGGAGGTTCGGTTCGACGAGCGCCTACGCCGAGACGTACGGACGCTGTACGTCCTTGACGGCGACTCGCTGGACCGCCACACCGACGAGGCCGCCGCCTTCACCCGCTGGATCGCCGGCTGCGACCCGAAGTCCTCTCACTTCAAACCGGAGACGCGGCACCGGCAAGCTCCCTACCCCGACGACGGCCGCTCGCCGGCCGACGACGTACGCGACGGCCTGGCGATGCCGTGGGTCGTCGACGAGCTCGGCGGTGCCAATGACATCGGATGACAAGGAAGGGGCGACCACCGGCCGCGCCGAGCAGATGGGGTTCTGACATGACAAATAAGCCGATCTACGACGAAGGTGCGGTCTGGGAGAGGGCCAAGGCCGCATACATGGCAAGCCACCGAAAGCCTGAGGACACAGACTTTCCCTGCCGTAGCTGCGGCGCCGAGATCGGCACGCCGTGCTCATGGAAGAAGTGGCGAAGATCCAACTCCGGCGACGTCTCGCACGCGCCACGGTGGGATAAGGCTCGCAGAGCCCGTAATCAGTACTACCTTGACGCGGCTCGCGCCGCCGACGCGGCCTGCGACGCGGCCAGGGCCGAACACGCAGGAGCAGGAGAGGGTGCGCCGTGAAGGTGACCCGCGTCGTCGAGGGCGACGAGATCTCCATCACCTGGGAGGCCGAGACGCCCGAGGAGATGGCTGAGCTGAAGGAGCGGGCTCTGGCTGTCGCCCGCGGTGAGTGGCCTGACGAGGTGCTGGACGAGATCGACGTGTGCCCCATGGGGTGCGGCCGCCGTACCGAGGACGCCGCCGGCGGCCCGTGCCGGGCGTGCTGGGACGCCGCGCCGATGCTCCCCTGACCAGCAGAGTTCTCCCGATCACTGAGAAGACCCCGGCGCCTGAGTTCAGGCGCCGGGGTCTTCGGCTTCGCCGCGCCCTCCGGAAACTTTGTTGTATTGACGTTGACAAGCGTGGTGTGCGATCCCATACTTAGTTGTAGTCAGCATAACGAAGTTTCTAGGGGGGAACATGACCACCGACGTCAACCAGCAGTTCAACGAGTCCCGTCGCGACATGGTGGCCCGCTTCGGCAGCGTCCGCCGCGACAACGGCAGCTGGACCGGCACGGGTTACGACGCTGGCGAGGTCATCGGACGCGACGCGCTCGACACCACCACCGGGCAGGCCGCCCTCTACACCTCCACCCCCGCATGGCACGGTCTCGGCGAGGTCATCCCCGGCGGCACCAGCAGCGTTGATGACGTGCTCCGCCTCGGCAAGATCGGCTTCGAGGTCGAGAAGCGGGCCGTCCGCTACAGCTTCATGAACGACGCCGAGGTCACTCCGCAGCTGCGCACCGCGCCCGACCACTTCGTCACCGTCCGCACCGACACCGGCGCCCCGCTCGGCGTCGTCGGCAGCAAGTACACCCCCATCCAGAACAAGGATCTGTTCACCTTCCTCCAGGACCTCGTCCAGGAGCACAACGTCATCTGGGAGTCCGCCGGAGCCCTGCGCGACGGCAAGAAGGTGTTCGTCACGATGCGCCTGCCCGAGTCCGTCACGATCGACCCGCAGGGCATCAACGACGAGATCATCCCGTTCGTCGTCATGCTCAACAGCCACGACGGCCAGAGCCCCGCCCAGGCCCTGGTCACCCCATGGCGGGTCGTCTGCGCCAACACCGAGCGGTTCGCCATGCGCGACGCCTCCAGCTCCTGGAAGGTCCGCCACACCGCCAGCGCCCTCGACCGCATCCACGAGGCCCGCCGCACCCTCGGCCTGACCGTCGCCTACTACGAGGAGTGGGCAGCCGAGGAGACCGCCCTCGCCCAGACCGACATCACCATCCGCGCCTTCCGGATGCTGGTCGACGACCTGTGGAAGCCGGTCGACGAGGACGCCCCCGTCCGCACCCGCAACACCGCCGAGCGGCGCCGCCAGCGCCTCGACGCGATGTTCCGCGACGAGTCCGAGCGGCTCGGCAAGACGGCTTACGCCGCGGAGCGGGTCATCACCGACTACCTCGACCACGTCGCGCCGCGCCGCCCCGGCCGCTCCATGACCGAAGAGATCGCCCGCGCGACCGCCCTCCTGGAGGGCTCGGACGACGAGCTCAAGGCCAAGGCCCACAAGCGGCTCATGCTGATGGTCCGCCGCTGAACCACCACCGGGGGCGGCCCCGCACTGGCCGCCCCCGGCCGACCGGGGGAACCTAATGATCCTCTCAGACGTGACCGTGGCCACCTTCCTCGACGCATGGAACGGCTACCTGGCCAGCGAGGTCGGCCCCGGGCTGGCCTGCTCCGAAGCCGAAGCTATGGCCGACCTCATCGCAGAGATGGGGCGGCCCGACCTCGCCGCCGCCTGGATCGAGCACCACGCCGAGAACGACAAGCCCGAAGACCAGCACTACCGCCGCTCGAACTGAGCCCACCAAGCCCCTGAGGGCCGGAGACGCGACCGGGACATCGTCCCACCGACTCGCTTCCGGCCCTCAGGCATGTCCGGAGGCTACGCCGTGAACAGGATCACTGGTACGAGGGGCGCTGGCCGCAGCCATAATCCTTGTATGGCTGACGTTGACGCCGACTACTGGACCATGGCAGATATCGCCGAGCACCTCGGCATCAAGCTCCGCAGCGTGCACACCTACCGAACCCGCGGAGACCTGCCACCCGAAGACCACATGATCGGCCGCACACCCGTCTGGCGGCCCGCCACGATCACCAGCTGGAAACGCCCAGGCCAAGGCGCCGGCGGCGGCCGACCACGCAAGGACGCATCCGAGACCTGACCTGACAACACCCAGCAACCAGATCGATGACCGCGACAGCAGGCCCTGCAGCTACTCGAGCATCACGATAACCACGTGATCACGAGGAGATTTCCGGCGCGCTCTTCTCATGGATCCGGAGGATCTCGCCGCAGACCAAGTAGGCGTTGAGGGCACACCATTCCGCTTCCTCCAGCGCCAGTTCGGCGTGGACGCCCCTGCTGGAGAGCCTGTCGAGCGCTGCGAACCGCTCGTAGACGCCTGCGATCATGGCGCCGATGGTGGCAGCGAAGCTGTCGCTCTCGACAGCCTGCTTGATGAACTCCTTCAGCCGGTTGCGATACGCGGGATCGTCCAGCTTCGCTCCCTGCTCGTTCAGCGCGCCGGCCTCGGGTGGGTAGACGTGGTCAGCGACGGCCTTGAAGATCCTTCGGCAGGAGGTGACGGCCTGAGAGAGCTCCTCGGTGACCACGACACCCGCCTGCCCGTCTGCCGCCTCCGCGAGCCTCCTGAACGCCGCGTTGAACATATCCACGAGGTGAGGAGCGCTCTCGGCCAGCAGTTGATCAACTCTGGCTCGCTGCGCCGAGAAGATCCGTTCGTGGACGCCCTGATAGCTCAGCTGACGCTCCCAGCCGCACAGGGCCATGAAGGCCCGGTACCGGATTGTGCCGCGGATTTCGTTGAGCCTGCTCTGCATGTGGAACTGCTCCGACCACTCACGGTTCCCCATGTTGGCGTCGCCGATGTTCTCGAAGACCCGGTCGAGATAGTCCATATGTTCGACTGAGTGGGCGTAGATCTTGTCATCCTCGGTGCCGGGAGCTCGACGTCGATCGGCCATGAACCCATCCAGCGCCATGCTGGCGGGCCCGGAGGGATCAGCCCAGGTGCTGGGATCCGTCATGAGGCGCTGTACGTCCCGCTTGTTGCTCGCCCTGTCGGCTCCGATGTCCCTGAGCTCGTGGGAGAAACGGATCGCCGTCGGCACGTCGCCCACCAGGTTGGCGATGCGGACGACTCGCCTGATGGTCGCTCCCAGGGGACGCTCCTCGAACTCGTCCAGGGCCTTGGCGATGAGAGCGCGAATGTGGTCGGTTGAGGTCACGATGAGGAGCGTAGGCCCAAGAAACGCATCGCTGCTTCCGCGGTGTGGCCCCGGACCTCTTGATCGGGGGCACATTAGAGACATGAGCGCAGGCACCGGCCCAACCCCATGACCGGCCCAACACGAGACGGCAACGGCCGCTTCGACCGCGACCCTGAGACGGCCAAGCGGGATGCCGAGGCGTGCCGCCTGCGCGCCCAGAACATGAGCTACCGGCAGATCGCCGCCGAGCTCGGCGTGGACGTGCACACCGCCTACGACGCCGTCCAGCGTGCCCTGCGCGACACCCTCCAAGAGCCTGCCGACGACGTCCGGCGGCTGGCGCTGATGCGGCTCGACGAGTACGCCCGGCATGCCCGCGAGGTCCTCCGCAACACGCACTACGTCGTCTCCCAGGGCAGGGTCGTACGGCTCACCCGGGGAGGAACTCCTCTGGAAGATGACATGCCGAAGTTGCAGGCGATCGACCGGCTCCTGAAGATCGAGACGCAGGTGTCCGACCTGCTCGGCCTGAAGGCCCCGCAGCGCGTCTCGATCGACGCGCAGAACCTGGGCGAGGAGATCCGGGACCTGATCGCCGCGCTCGTCACCGGCGACGAGGACGAGGACCTGGACGACGAGGAGGGCCAGGCCGACGAGCCCGGCCCGGACGGCCGCGGTGACGAGCCCGCCTGACCTGGCCCGCATCGCGGCCAGCGTGGACGAGCTGGTGCGTGCCGGCGACACCCGGCGGCTGCGCGCGGTGCAGCGTCAGCTCAAGTCCGCGGTGGACCGCAAGCGGCTCGCCGAGCGGGCCCGGAAGTACGCCCGTGACCCAGTGGGGTGGGTGCGGCGGCGGCTCAAGCAGATCGTCTGGTCAAAGCAGCGCGAGGTCCTGGAGTCCGTCCGCGACAACCGGCGCACCGCGGTGCAGTCCGGCCACGGCGTCGGCAAGTCCCACACGGCGTCGCTGGCGGCCTCGTGGTGGCTGGACACGCACCCGCCCGGGCAGGCGTTCGTCGTCACCACAGCGCCCACGTACGCGCAGGTGCGGGCGATCCTCTGGCGGTACATCCGCCGCATCCACAAGGCCGCCGGGCTGCCTGGCCGGGTCAATCAGACCGAGTGGTGGCTGGACGACGAGATCGTGGCGTTCGGTCGCAAGCCGTCCGATCACGACGAGTCCGCGTTCCAGGGGATTCACGCCCGCTACGTGCTGGTGATCCTGGACGAGGCGTGCGGGGTGCCGGCGCAGCTGTGGGTGGCGGCCGACGCGCTGACGACCAACGAGGACTGCCGGATGCTCGCGATTGGCAACCCCGACAACCCCGCGTCGGAGTTCCGGAAGGTGTGCCGGCCCGGGTCGGGCTGGCACGTCATCAAGATCTCCGCGTACGACTCGCCGAACCTGACCGGCGAGCCGATCCCGCGCGAGGTGGCTAAGGCCCTGGTCGGCAAGGAGTGGGTCGAGGAGAAGCGGCGGGAGTGGGGCGAGGACAACCCGCTGTACAAGGCCAAGGTCGAGGGGGAGTTCTCCGAGGACTCCGAGTGGCAGGTCGTCCGGGGCAGCGACGTGGCGGCGTGCCGGATCGGCAGGGACGAGCCGCGCCCGGCCGAGCAGCTGCTGCCGGTCGAGCTGGGCGTCGACGTCGGCGGCGGCTCGGACGAGACGGTCGTCCGTGAGCGGCGCGGCATGGTGGCCGGCCGGGAGTGGCGTAAGCACACCGACCGGCCGGAGGAGATCGCGCCGCTGATCAAGATGGCGATCCGGGAGACCGGCGCCACGAAGGTCAAGATTGACTCGATCGGCGTCGGGTTCGGCGTGATCGGCGAGCTGCGCAACGACAAGGCCCTGCGCAATGTGCAGATCATCGGCGTCAACGTGGGGGAGAAGGCGAGCAGGCCGGACAGGTTCGCCAACCTGCGGGCGGAGATCTGGTGGGAGGTCGGCCGCGGCCTGTCGGAGCGGCGCGGCTGGGACCTGAGCGCGATGGAGAACGGCGACACCACCGTGGCGCAGCTGCTGGAGCCGCAGTGGGACGCCGACCCGACCGGGCGGATCAGGGTGGAGAAGAAGGAGGAAGTGATCAAGAGGCTCGGCCGGAGCCCCGATAATGCGGACGCTCTCCTCCTGGCGTTCCACAATGGCGGGCCGAAGGGGCGTGTCCGCTTCACCTAGCAGGAAAATCTTCGGACGATCGGCGTGTCTGCCGAAAATATTCCTGCCCGCGCTACCATCCGAAGTATGGCGACCCCCGCGGCCCGCGTCACCACGTTCCGCACGGCGTTCCGAGACGAACGCCAGGCCGCCGCCGCGCGCCCGCCGCGCACCCCCCTCACCGTCCGCGCCGCCCGCCGCCTCGCGCGCATCCTGCCCCGCTGGGCCACCATCCGCACCGCCGTCCTCAGCGTCTCCGGATTCGGGCTGATCACCGCCGCCGCCTGGCACCTGCACATCGTGGCCGGCCTGGCCACCGCGGGCGTCAGCCTGCTGATCCTGGAGGCCCTGTCCGGCGGTGACCGCAGGTGAGATCCCCGCTGCGCACCCTGACCGGCCGCATCATCGCACCGGCGAACAAGGCGCCCGTCCCGTACGAGGGCAGGGCCCGCACCTGGGGCGGACGCCTGTTCGGGAGCCGCATCGACGCCGAAGCCCAGATGCGCACCATGGGCTCGATCGGCACGGTGTTCGGCATCGTCCACCGCACCAGCAACGCGTTCTCCCAGGTCGAGTGGGGACTGTGGGAGAAGGCCGAGTCCGGCCTGGACGAGGACCGCAAGCCCGTCACCCGCCACCTCGCACTGGACATCTGGAACCGCCCGAACCCCTTCTATACAGGGCAGTTGTTCAGGGAGTCGTTCCAGCAGCACCTCGACCTGGTCGGCGAGGCCGTGTGGGTCGTCGCCCGCAACCCGCGCATGCGGCAGATCCCGCTGGAGCTGTGGCCAGTCAGGCCGGACCGGATCGAGCCCGTCCCGTCGCGGGAGAACTTCCTCGCCGGCTACGTCTACATCGGCCCGGACGGCGAGCAGGTCCCGCTCAAGCTGGACGAGGTCATCCGGCTGATGATGCCCAACCCCTTGGACCCGTACCGGGGGATGGGGCCCATCCAGAGCGTGTTGTCCGACATCGACGCCAGCAAGTACTCGGCGCAGTGGAACAGGAACTTCTTCATCAACAGCGCGCTGCCCGGCGGCATCATCGAGGTCCCCGGCGAATGGACCGACGACGAGTTCGACCAGTTCCGCGACCGGTGGGAGGAGCAGCATCGCGGCGTCGCCGCCGCCCACCGCGTGGCTCTGCTGGAGAACGGCGCCAAGTGGGTGGACCGCAAGTTCACCATGCAGGACATGCAGTTCACGGAGATGCGTGGCCTGTCCCGGGAGATCATTCGTGAGGCGTACACGATCCCCAAGTTCGCGCTCGGGATCATCGACGACGTCAACCGTGCCACGGCCGAGGCGAGCAAAGCCTGGTTCGCCGAGATGCTCACCGTGCCCCGCCTGGAGCGGGCCAAGGGCGCCCTGAACAGCTTCTTCCTGCCCCTCTTCGGGGACGCTGCCAGGAACCTGGAGTTCGACTACTGCGACCCCGTCCCCGCCGATGCCGAGGCCCGCGACCGGGAGCGGCTGAGCAAGGCCGAGGCTGCCCAACGGCTCGTCATCGCAGGGTGGGCGCCGGACGACGTCGCCGACGCGGTCGGGCTGCCCCGCATGACCTACGTCGGCCCGCCGGCGGGAGCGAAGCCGCCGGCGCTGTCGAACCAGAAGTCCGGCGAGCAGCTGCTGGCCGGACTGCGCGGTGAGCTTCCGGCGGCACCGGTGGCGCAGGACGAGGACGAGGACGAGGTGGAGCGTCTTGTCGAGCAGGCCATGGAAGCCATTCGAACGCTGTTCGAAAATGCGTTGGATGCGCTCCTCGCCGCCTGGGACACGATCAACGTGGCCTGGCGGCGCGACCTCGTCGACCAGGTCCGCCAGGCCGTCGAAGACGACGACGTCGCCCAGCTCGCCAGCCTGGCCCCCGACACCGACCAGGCGAAGGTCGAGCTGTCCGACGCGCTGATCGCCCTGACCCGCGCAGCTGCACAGCAGCTCGCCGACGAGGCCGCAGCCCAAGGCGTCACCGTTGAGCCCGCCGACCCCGACGAGAGCGGCCTGGGCGCCACGGCCGTCGTGGTCGTGGCGCTGCTCGCCGCTGGCCTTGCCGCGGCGGCCGCGCGGGAGGCGCTGCGCGTGTGGGGGCCGGACGCCCAGCCCGACGAGGTGGCTCACCAGGTGGACGAGCACCTGCGCGGCCTGTCCGACCGGACGTTGCGCGACGAGCTCGGCGGTGCCCTGCACCACGCCCAGCAGGAAGGCCGCATGGCCACGCTGGAGGACGCCCCGGATCCCGAGGTGTGGATCGCCAGCGAGCGCAACGATGCCAACAGCTGCGCGAACTGCCGCGAGGTGGACGACAAGCGGTTCACCGACTACGCGAGCGCGCGGGCCGCCTACCCGGTCGGGGCGTACCGGGACTGCCTCGGCCGAACCCGCTGCCGGGGCACGATCGTGCCCATCTGGGAGGAGCAGTAAATGACGTGGATCCACCTCCCCGCCGAGTACCGCAACCTGCGGATACCACCGGCCGCACAGAAGCAGGACACGCCCCGCTGGTACGAGTTCCGCAACGCCAGCGAGGACGACGCCGAACTGCTCATCTTCAGCGAGATCGGCGGCTGGTTCGGCGTCTGGGCCGACGAGTTCGTCGAGGAACTCAACCAGGTGAGCGCGACACGGCTGACCCTGCGCCTCAACTCGCCCGGCGGCTCCGTCTGGCACGGGGTGGCGATCGCCAACGCTCTGCGCGCGCACCCCGCGAGCGTGACGGTCCGCGTCGAGGGCCTGGCCGCCTCCATCGCCTCGATCATCGCGCTCGCCGGCGACCGCCTCGTGATGGCGCCGAACAGCATGATGATGATCCACGACGCGTCCACGTACACCTGGGGCGACGCCGCCGAGATGCGCAAGACCGGCGACGTCCTCGAC
The DNA here is from genome assembly GCF_024172165.1 of Nonomuraea thailandensis. Lineage (GTDB taxonomy): Bacteria > Actinomycetota > Actinomycetes > Streptosporangiales > Streptosporangiaceae > Nonomuraea > Nonomuraea thailandensis. The sequence goes on from NZ_JAMZEB010000002.1 coordinate 11,228,603, forward strand.
AAGATCTCGGACAACCTGGCCGACGCCTACGCTGCCAAGGCCGGCGGATCCCGCGCCGAGTGGCGCGGCCGGATGCTCGCGGAGACCTGGTACACCGCGGCCGAGGCCGTCGAGGCGGGCCTGGCCGACGAGCTGATGATCCCGCCGAAGACCGACGACCCGGACGAGCCCGAAGGCCCCCAGGACGCGGCCAAGCTCATGGCCGCCCGCTGGGACCTGTCGGTCTTCCGGTACGCCGGGCGTGCCGCCGCGCCCGCGCCCATCCCCGCACCCGCTGACGCCGCGCCCCAGACCGGCACGCTGGCCGACACGGGACGGGCAGGTGCGCACGACGGCCGCCTGCCGTACCCGCTGTCCACGACGGCAGCACCCCAGGACCAGGCGCCGGCTGCGACTCCGTCGCGTTCCCCCGACGCGACACCGCATACCCCTCATGCGGAGCCCGTCCCGCAGCCGGCGTCTGCACGTGCTGAGCCCGCGCCACCGGACGCGACCGGCACCAGCCCGGCCGCCGAGCCAGTCGCCGGGCCGGTCGTGGACCCGTGGGCGGACCTCGTCGCCCACCTACTGACCCCCGCGGACCCCTCCGCGGAGGACCTGCTAGCCCATCTGAGGGAGGCAATGTGACCACCCCCGTCCTGCCTAAGGACATCCCCATCCCGGCCTCCTCGGAGGAGCTGGCCGAGTTCATGGGCGACCCGGGCAAGTACCGCCCGGTGCTCGCCGACGTCGGCACGCTGACCAAGTTCATCCAGGCGTACGGACAGAAGCTCCAGGGCGAAGGCACCGACCTGCACCGCGCGGTCGCCGCCGAGACGCAGCGCCAGCTCGCCGGCTACCTGCAGGACAAGGACGTCGACCCGGACAACGCGGACCGGATCAAGCGGCTCAACCTCGACCCGCAGGCGGCCCGCGGCGGCAAGCGCGCGAGCATGCTCACCAGCTACGGCCAGGGCGCCGCGCACAACCCCCACGCCCCCGGCGCCGTGCTGGACCACATGTTCAACACGAGCGTGGAGTACCTGGAGGCGATCTGGCACCTGAGCCCTGGGGAGGGCTCGGCGTCGAAGAAGGCCGCGATCCGCAACGCCGCCAGCTCGGTGTCGCCGGCGGACGGCGGTTTCCTCGTCCCGGAGAACCTCCGCTCCCAGCTGCTGGAGATCGCGCTGGAGATGGCGGTCGTCCGCTCCCGCGCCACGGTGGTGCCGATGGACTCGGCGAGGGTCCCGTTCCCGACGATCGACGTCACCAGCAACGCATCATCGCTGTTCGGCGGCATGATCGCGTACTGGGGCGAGGAGTCTGCGGCGCTCACCGAGAGCGACCCGAAGTTCGGCCGCGTCGTCCTGGACGCCAAGAAGCTGACCGGGCTCAGCGTGGTGCCGAACGAGCTGCTGCAGGACAGCCTCATCTCGTTCTCCGCGCTGATCGAGCGGCTGTGGCCGATGGTCCTGGCGTTCGAAGAGGACGCCGCGTTCATGACAGGCCCGGGCGTCGGCGAGCCGCTCGGGTTCCTCGGCGCGGGCAACTCCGCTGGCATCGCGGTCGCCACAGAGGGCGGCCAGCCCGCGGACTCCATCGTGTACGAGAACGTCGTCAAGATGTACGCCCGCATGCTGCCCAGCTCGATCGGCCGGGCGGCGTGGATCATCAGCCCAGATGTGATCCCTGAGCTGTTCACCATGGCGCTCTCGGTGGGCACGGGCGGCAACAGCGTGTTCGTGGTCAACGCGGCCGGGCCCGGTCCGATGACGCTGTTCGGCCGGCCGATCATCGTCAGCGAGAAGGCCGGGCGCCTGGGCGACCGCGGCGACATTGCGTTCTGCGATCTGGGCTACTACCTGATCGGCGACAGGCAGTCGATGACCGCCGCGTCGAGCACGGACTACCGGTTCGGGCACGACCAGACGGCGTACCGGATCATCCAGCGGGTCGACGGCAGGCCGTGGATCCAGTCGGCGATCACCCCCCGCAACGGCGGCAACAGCCTCAGCCCGTTCGTCGAGCTCGCGGCCCGCTGAGCCAGGAAGGACCTACTGATCATGGCCGTAGAGGCATACGCGCTCGGCAAGAACTTCAACATCGGCGCCGTCACCGTTCCCACCGACGCAGTCGCCGGCGCCATCACCGGACTGCGCACGCGGATGAAGGACGCTGCGGTGTGCAGCTTCGTGATCGTCACCACCGGTGGCTCCACCGACATCACGGACATCGACCTGCAGGAGCACAACGCCGCGAGCGGTGGCACTTCGCAGGACCTCGACGTCATCACCACCTACTACTACCGATCCGAGGCCAGCCTCGACGGTGACGAGCAGTGGACCAAGGGCACCCAGGCCGCCGCCTCCGAGATCACCAACGTCGGTGCCGCGTCGGAGGAACTCCTCCTGGTCGTCGAGGTCCGCGCGGAGCAGCTGTCCGACGGGTTCGAGTGGGTCAGCGTGAACGTGCCCGACCTCGGCACCAACGGCACCCGCTACGTCGCCGTGATCCCCATCCTGTCCGGGCTGAAGGTGCAGCGAGCGCCTGAGAAGCTCGCCGCGCCGCAGTAAGGAGCTGCCGACATGACGACGATGATTCAGGGTGACCAGCTCCGCACGCTGCTGCTCGGCGCGAAGGTCGACCGTGCGGCGGCGAACCTGCCGCAGACCGCGACCGGGGCGCTGTTCAACGTGACCGGCGGCCGGGTGCTCGTTACGAGCATCACCGGCCGCGTCACCACGTCGATTCAGGCGCAGGCTAACGCGGTCAAGCTCGTGGCCACGCCGAGCGGGAGCGGCACGGTCAACGACCTGTCGGCCACGGTCGACGTCAACGGCCTGGCCGCCGGCGGGCTGCTCGGCGCGACCGGTCTGGCCGGCGACGCCCTGGTGAAGTCGACCGGGGGCGGCGTGTCCAACCTGCGTAACCCGATCGTGGTCGCGCCGGGTGCGATCGGCCTCAACACCGCCGCGAGCAACACCGGCCAGGTCGAGTGGTCGCTGACGTACGTCGCGCTGGACAACGGCGCGACCGTGGCGGCGGCCTGATGGCCATGCTGGTGTGCTCCGACTGCTCGACGCGGTACGCGCAGGACCTGGAGACCTGCCCGCACTGCGGCGGGCGTGAGCGCGTCGAGGAAGGCAGTACGCAGGGGTCGCGGCTGCCCTTCCTCGACGTCACCTGTCCGACCGCCGGGTGCCGGGCGGAGGACGTCGTCCGCCGCATCCATCAGCCGATGATCGTCCCCGGCGTGGTGGAGCGGCCGACGTACGTGTGCGTGTCGTGCGGCGCCGTCATGCTGCCCGTCGCGGGCTGGCCTGGCCTGGCCGGGATGGAGGAGAACATGCCGAAGATCACCCGCCATGGCGGGCCCACCAACGCGGCGGCCGATCGCGAAGAGGAGAGCGCCGGTCGGCCGCCGGCCAACGACCCGGCCATCGAGCCGCCCGAGCGCGAGCACCAGCTCAACGGCCCCAGTGAGGGGATCGAGGTGCCGGCCGACGGCACCGAGTCGCCCGAAATCACCGGCGACGGGTCCGGCGAGGCCCTGCCGCCGGTCGAGCAGGAGGGAGACGAGCCATCTCCTGGGAACAGCTCCTCGACATTCTCCGAGACGCCGCCGCCGAGCGAAGAGACGAGCAGTCCCGCCCCCCGCAGGCGTGCCCGAACGACGGCGAGCCGCTCGAAAGCGGCCCAAACGGAGAGCTCCACTGCCGATGGGACGGATGGCAGTGGCCCCGAGACGCCTGATGAGGGCAAGGACGACTGAGCATGGCGATCACCCGGGCCTGCTACTGCACGCGGGAAGACGTCCAGCGGGCGCTGGACGTCAAAGAGACCGCGCGCTCGGCCCGGCAGATCGACCGGGCAATCGAGTCCGCCTCCGACGCGATCGACGGCGGCGCAACCGGCGCCAACCGCGGCGCCGGCATCCTGAAGCGCAGGTTCTTCCCCGAGATGGAGACGCGGACGTTCGACTGGCCCAACCCCCAGGGAGCCCGCTCCTGGCGGCTATGGCTCGACCAGCACGAGCTCGCGGCGGCCACTGCGGTGGTCGCCGGCGGGATCGTCATTCCGCCGGGGGACTACTTCCTGCGTCCCGACGACGGGCCGCCGTACAACCGGCTGGAGATCGCCCTCGACTCCAGCGCCGCCTTCAGCTCGGGGGCCACGCACCAGCGGGCCATCGCCATCACCGGCACCTGGTGCGGCTGCGACATCGCCACCGCCACGGCCGGAGCGCTCGCCGAGGCCCTGGACTCCAGTGAGACCGCGGTCGACGTCACCGACTCCAGCCTGATCGGGGTCGGCGACCTGGTGGCCGTCGGCGCGGAGCGGATGCTGGTCACGTCCAAGAGCATGCTCGACACCGGCGTGGACATCCACGCTGGCGACGCGCTGACCGCCGCGGCGTCGGACGTGTCGATCACCCTGTCCACCGCCACCGGCGCGCCCACGGTCGACGAGGTGATCCTGATCGACTCGGAGCGGATGCTGGTGGTTGACGTCGCCGGGTCGGTCCTCACGGTGAAGAGGGCGTGGGACGGGTCTGTGCTGGCCGCTCACGCCGCCGGGAGCAGCATCTACGCCCCGCGCACCCTCAACGTGGTGAGGGGCGCGTACGGCACTACAGCGGCCACGCACGACACCGCCGCGGCGGTCGAACGCCACCTCGTGCCCGGCCTCGTCCGCGACTACTCGCTCGGCCTGGCGCTCGTGCAGCTGCTCGGCGAGCAGGCCGGGTACGCGCGCACCGCCGGCACCGGTGACAACCAGCGCGAGGTGACCGGGCGCGGCCTGGCCCAGCTCCGCAAGGACTGCATCACCGCCTACGGGCGCAAGGCCAGGATCCGGGGGGTGTAGATGGAGTTCGTCTTCGACGTCAACACCTCGGGCCCGATCTTCCGGCGCGGGTACGCCGAGCAGGTCATCCGCGCCTACCGGGACGAGGCCACGCTGAAGGTCGCTGGCGTCGGCAAGGGCATCCTGCACGGGTACCTGCATCAGTTCCTTCAGCACCCCACGGGCTACTACCAGTCCAAGATCGCGGTCAAGCAGATGTTCGGCGCGGCTGTCATCTACGACCAGCGCGTCATCTACAGCTGGTGGCTCGCCGGCGTCGGGTCCCGGAACTTCCCCATCACCCGGTTCAGGGGCTACAAGCACTGGCCGCTGACCCGCGCGGACCTCACGGCCAAGGCCGGCGAGGTCGCCGAGCACGTGCTGCACCAGTACGTGAGGAGGCTCAACTGATGGCGCTCAACATCGCCGGCATCCTCGACGCCACGGTGTCGCACGCCCAGGGCCTCGGCCTGTTCGAGCGGGTGAACACGCACGAGCCGGAGAACGCGCCCGGCAACGGCCTGTCCGCGGCCGTCACCGTGGCCGAGGTCACGCCCATCCCGGGGGCGTCCGGACTGGCCGGGACGACCGGCCGCCTCACCCTCAACGTCATGATCTTCGCGCCGGTGCCGCAGGAGCCGGCCGACGACATTGAGCCGCTGCTCGTCGCCGGGGTGGACGCCCTGTTCACCGCCTACTCCAGCGACTTCGAGCTCGGCGAGCGGGTCCGCAACGTGGACCTGCTCGGCGCGCACGGCACCCCGCTGTCCGCGACCACTGGCTACGTGACGATCGACGCCCAGACCTACCGGGTCGCGATCGTCACCCTCCCGCTCATCGTCAACGATCTCTGGGGGCAGGCGCCATGACCGCGCTGGAGCTGGCCCGGGTGGGCTACGACGCGTACGGCGATCACGTCGACTGGGTCAACCACGCCGGCAACGTCATGCCGCGCTGGCGCGAGCTGCCGAAGCCACAGCGCGAGGCGTGGACGGCGGCGGCCGAGGCTATCGAGCGGGCAGCGCTCAAGGAGAGGGGGAGCGTGTGATCGTCACCGTCACCAAGGCTGCTCGGGACGGCCATGTCGTGCGCTGGCACACCTGCCTCGCCGCGGCCCAGACCTTCCGGCCGGTCATGACGGCCGATCGGCACGGCGTGCGGGTGAATGCGTACCTGCACGAGATCCCCGCCGAGGCGCTCCAGGCCGCTGAGCAGGCGTACGAGACTCTGCGCCGGGACCGGGAGGCCGACGTCTCCCACCTGGCCACCCACGTCCACCGTGGGCCCTCCAACGGGCCGCTCGTCCCCGTCGAGGAGGCGCAAGATGAGTAAGCAGACAGGTCTCGGTGACGCGTTCTGGCTGGACGGCTACGACCTGTCCGGCGACGTCGGCGCGCTGGGTCGGATCGGCGGCGGCCTGGCCGGGACGCAGGACATGACCGGCATCAACAAGTCGGCCATGGAGCGAGCCGGGCTCGCGAGGGACGGCGCGCTGGAGTGGACGAGCTTTTTCAACCCCGGCACCGCCGCGGCGCACGAGGTGCTGTCCACACTGCCGTTCACCAACCGGATTGCCACCTACGGGCGAGGCACGGGCCTCGGTTCGCCGGCGGCGTGTCTCATCGGACGGCAGATCAACTACGACCCGTCCCGCGCGGCCGACGGCTCGCTGACCATCTCGGTCCAGGCCCTCGCCGACGGCTATGGCCTGGAGTGGGGCCGCCAGCTCACCGCCGGCGTACGTACCGACACCGGCGCCGCCAACGGCGCATCCGTCGACTTCGGCGCGGTCGGCTCCTTCGGGCTCCAGGCGTGGCTGCACGTCACCGCGTTCACGGGCACGGACGCCACGATCCGGCTGCAGCAGTCCAGCGACGACGGCGGCGCCGACGCGTTCGCGAACGTCACCGGCGGCGCTTTCACCCAGGTCACCGCCGGGCCGACCTCGGAGCGGATCCAGACCGCGCGGGGCCAGGCCGTGGAGCGGTATCTCCGCGTCGTCACCAGCACCAGCGGTGGTTTCTCCTCGCTGTCCTTTGTCGTGGTCGTGAGCGTTAACCCGGTGAGCGTGGTGTTCTGATGGCCACCTACTGCCCGTGTACGACCGGGACCGTCGCCCTCTACGTCGACCAGGCCGACGACGACCTGCTCGTCGCGGTTCCCGTCGAGGCATGGGATGAGGCCGGAGCCGCGTACGTGGCCGGGCTCAGGGGCCTGGTGCTGGCCGATTCGCGGCCGGGATTCGTGCGCCTGGAGCAGGCGAGCGCGCGTCTGCCGCGGCCGGATGCACCGGTGCGTGAGCCGGTCAAGATCGGGGCTCCGGAACCCCGCGGCCCCCACGGCCCGCGCGACCCCCTGGACCCGCGCGGCCCGCGACCCGCCACCGAGAAAGGCAGACAGTAGTGAGACCCCTGAACCGCATTACGCCGGCGGCGCCGGTGAACGCCTTCCAGACGTACCGGATCGTGTCGCCGCCGGACCACGCGGTGCGCAGCGCGTGCGAGGACGTTGGCTGTCCAGCCTGGCGGTGCGGCTGGGAGACGCAGGTAGACGAGGGCACCGACCTTGGGCGGGCGCAGGCCGCCTACATCCGGCAGCAGGCAGGCCGGACCTACCGGGAGCGCCGCACAGGCGAGGGGCTGACCGTCTTCCAGTTCATATCGGGGCAACGGTGTTTCGCCGAGCACCGCACCCGGCCGGAGACCTTCCTCGTCCGGGGCGGGGACTGGCGCCAGGACCTCGGCCTGATCCGCCAGCACTCCCGGGGCGCGGACTGGGTCGAGGACTTCGCGCTCCACCAGGACCGCCTCGCGCGGCAGACCGAGAGGGGATAGCCGATGCCGCGCAACTACGTGGCGGTGCACGAAGGACTGCTGAAAGCCCTTCGGGACGCCGGGCTCTGCGATGACGACACGAGCCGCGTGGTGATCGACATCAAGGCGGGCTGCATCCCGGTGATCTACACCGAGAAGTTCGCCAACCCGGACCGCGACCTGCTGTCCGTCGTGACCGCGCTCGGCGGAGTCCAGGTCGAGATCAGGAAAGCTGAAGAAGGAGGGCAGTAGCCATCGCGAAGGAGACCGGCCTCGCATGGTCCGCGCTGAGCATCGACGACAGCGGCGGCACCCTGCGCGACATCAGGAACGACGTCACGAACATGGAGTTCGCCACCCCCAGGGCGGTCCAGGACGTGACCGGCGTGGACAAATCGGCGATGGAGCGGCTGCTGCTGCTCGCCGACATGAGCATGTCCCTGAACGGCGTCTTCAACGACGCCAGCAACGCCTCACACGACGTGTTCAAGACCGTTCCGAGCACCTCCGTGGCCCGCGAGTTCACGCTCACGGTCAGCGGCCAGACGCTCGGCACCACCCCGCTGTGCACCCTTCTGCCGACGGACTACGCGCTCACCCGCGCGGCCGACGGCAGCCTCACCTGGCAGGTGCCCCTCGTACTCGCCAACGGCGCAGTCCCCACGTGGACGTCGGCGTGACCGGCTACGTGCGGCCGCGCACGCTCCTCCTGCGGTGGGAAGACGGAGAGTTCGCCGGCCTGGAGATCCGTGCCCGCCGGGCCAGCTTGGAGACCTTCTTCAGGTTCGCTCCGATCCTGGACGCCGGCATCGACGTGTCCAACCCGAAGGGCCGCGAGGAGTTCCTGGGCCTGGCCTTGGAGTTCGGCACGTACTTGGTGTCCTGGAACGTGCAGGACGAGGACGGGCACGGCAACAAGACGCCGGTCCCGTGCACGCCCGAGGAGTTCGTCGCCTCAGACCCCCGGTTCTTCCGCGAGGTGCTGGACCAGTGGGCCGAGGCCATCGCTGGAGTGCCCGTCCCTTTGGACAGCAGATCGCCCGGTGGCGAGCCGTTCCCGGAGGCATCTCTGCCTGTGGAACCCCTGTCACCGAGCCTCGCGAGCTGAGGGACGCGCGCTGGATTCTCGCGCAGTGCACCCGCTTCGGATGCCTGCCCAGCGCGCTGATGGAGGAAGACGCAGGGCTGATCCGCCTGCTGCGCCTGGAGGAGATGGCCGGACCGAACACGGGGGAGGGGGCGAGCTGGATTGAGCAATGAAGTCGAGATCGTCGTCTCATCGAGGGACCGGACCGGGCCCGGCCTGGCCGCCGCCCGCGGCAAGGCCAGCGCGTTCGCCGCCAGCACCAAGGCCACCTTGGGCAAGGCTGGCGTCGAAGCCGGGCAGGCGCTCGGCGACGGGATCGTACGTGGCGCCGGCGCCCGTCTGCGAGACAGCCGCGGCCGGTTCGTGCGGGGCGGCCAGGACCTGGGCGACGGCATCGCCGAAGGCATCGAGTCCGGCACCCGCCGTGGCGACCAGATCGTGGGCGGCTTCACGTCCTCCGTGCTGTCCAGCTTCCGAAAGCTGGGGCCCGGCATGGGGGCCGCGGTCACAGCCGGCCTGTACGGGGCGGCGGCTAGTGCGGGCACCGCGGCGGGCGCGGTCACGCTGGCGGTCGGCGGCGCGCTCACGGCCATCGGGGCCGTCTCGGCTGCCCAGTCGGTGAAGGTGCGGCAAGAGTGGTCCGCCGTCGGCCAGGAGGTCAAGGCCGATCTCGCGGACGCTGCCCAGCCGATGGAACGCTCCGCCCTGCGGGCGGCCACGGTCACGAGGGCCACCTTCTCGCGGCTCAAGCCGTACTTGAGCAGCTTTTTCTCGGACAGCGCCCCCGCTGTTGATCGTTTCGTCCGGTCGATCGGTGACGGGGTAGCCTCCCTGGGCCCGGCGCTGGTCCCTCTGGAGCGCGGCTACAGCGCGGTCCTGGACCGGATCTCCGCCCGGAGCCCGGCGATCTTCGGGGCGTTGCAGCGGTCGATCGAGAACGTAGCCGAGACCGCCGAAGAGCACGCCGACGACATCGCGGGCGCGTTCGAATTTGCGGCCAGGGCCGTCGAGTTCACGACCGAGGCCGTCGATGCCCTCGCCGACTCGTGGTCCGACTTCACCGGCGACGTCAGCGATTTCACCTCCGGGAACACCGACTTCGGCAAGGGGTTCGCCGATGGCCTGTACGACCTGTACGAGAGCCTCGGCATCAACACCGAGCACATGCAGAAGATGCGGGAAGAGTGGGCCAAGACCGACGCCGCGGCGGCCAACAGCGGCGGGGTGAAGGGCGCCTCGTCCGCCGCCTCCGATCTCGGCGGCGCGGCCGACGACGCCGCGGCGGGGCTTCGGGATCTCAAGGCCGAGTTCGAGCGGCTGACCGGGCCGGCTCTCGACGCGGCGGAGGCTCAACTCCGGGTGGAGGAGGCGATCGACCGGGCCGCGGAAGCCGTCCGGGAGAACGGTCGCACCCTCGACATCCATTCGGAGAAGGGCCGGGCCAACAAGGACGCCCTGATCGACCTGGCGCGTGCGTCTCAGGAACACCTCGTGGCCATGCAGAACGAGGAGGCGTCTGCAGGCGCTATCGCCGAGAAGTACAGCCAGTACCGTGGCCAGCTGGTGCAGGCGGCGCGGCAGGCCGGGGCGACGAAGGCGGAGGCTGAGTCGCTCGCTGCGGCGTGGCTGGCTGTGCCGGAGTCGGTGACGACTGCTGTGCGAGGCAATATCGGCGACCTGGAATCGAAGATCGCAGCAGCGAAGGCACGGTTGCGTGACCCGAAGCTGACCCGGCCGGAGCGGGCGCAGATCCGTGCTGAGATTTCCGACCTGCAGCGGAAGGTGGCGGCGGCGAAGGCGGCGCTGGCGTCGGTCAACGGCAGTCGTGCGACGACGTTCATCGACACCATCTACCGGTACAGCGGTAAGCCGCGGGTCGGCAGCGGCACCGTGTTGGCGCCCGGTTTGGCTCGTGGCGGCATCGTCGGCGGGCTCGGTGGGGTGAAGCGGTTCGCTGACGGCGGCGTGTCCGGTGCCGGGTCCAGTCTCGCGATGGTGGGTGAGCAGGGGCCGGAGCTGGTGCGGCTGCCGGTCGGGTCGTCGGTGACCGGGGCGGGGCAGACGCGGGCGATGCTCGGCGGCGGGGGCGCTTCCGGGTTCGGGTCGATCAGCATGGCATTCCGGCAGGCCGGAGGGGACAGCGCGGGCAGCCTGGCGGGGAGCATGCGGGACCTGACGAAGGCGTTGCGCGAGGTCGTCTCGCTGAGGGACGGCATGTCGCGCTTCACCGACAGCGTGTTCGGCCAGGGCCGTGCGCTGATGGCGTACGAAGAGGCGTGGGACGCCGTGCGCCGGTCGATGAAGGAGAACGGCAAGTCCCTCAACATCACGAAGGAGAAGGGGCGGGAGAACCGGACCGCGTTGATGGGTCTGGCCGACGCGGCGCACCAGGTGGCGTTCGCGATGCGGGACATGGGCAAGCCGACGTCCGAGATCGTGACGAAGATGCGTGAGCAGCGCGCCGAGTTCATCAAGATGGCCCGCGCGTTCGGCCTCACGAAGAAGGAAGCCACAGCGCTGGCGGACAAGTGGGGGCTCATCCCGTCCAAGGTCAAGAGCGTCCTCACCAAGGAGTCCGCGGACCTCGCCTATAACAAGCAGGCGGAGGCGTTCAACGCCCGCCTCGACGGCAAGGCGACGGGCGGGCCAGCCGGCGGGTGGACGATGGTCGGCGAGCGCGGCGCCGAGCTCGTGAAACTACCCTTCGGTAGTCAGGTCACCTCGGCGAATCAGACCGCGGCCATGCTCGCAAGCGGCGCGGCGCCGGCCCCCACCGTCATCGAGCTGCGGTCCTCCGGCAGCGCGATCGACGACATGCTCCTGCAGATCCTCCGCAAGGCCATCCGCGTCCGCGGTGGCAACGTCCAGCTCGTGCTCGGGAGGACCTGATGGCGTTCCCTCAGACCGTCCTGCCGCTGGCCGTCGAGCTGCATCTCGACGGCGCGTGGGTGGACGTCACCTCGCACGTGTACCGCCGAGACATGGTGAGCATCCGGCGCGGCCGGGCGGACGAGGCCGGGCAGGTCGACCGGTCCTCCTGCTCGCTGACCATGAACAACAGGGACGGCCGCTACAGCCCCAGGAACCCCGTCGGCCCGTACTACGGGCAGCTCACCCGCAACACCCCGATCCGGATCGCCATTGAGGACGGCGACACCTACCTCGCGCTCGACGGCACAACCGGCGACCGGGCCACCACGCCCGACCACGCGAGCTTGGACATCACGGGCGACATCGACATCCGCATCGACCTGACCGCCGCCTCCTGGCGGACGGTGATGGACATGGCCGCCAAGTACGAGACCACCGGCAACCAGAGGAGCTGGGCGTTCTACCTGCACGGCGACGGCGGCGGGCGGCCGTGCTTCACCTGGTCGGCGAACGGGACGGCGACCACCGACATCGTGGCCACCGTGCCGTGCCCTGCTCCGGCGAGCGGGCGCCAGGCGCTGCGGGTGACGTTCGACGTCAACAACGGAGCGGGCGGCAACACGGCGACCTTCTACTACGCCGAGACGATCGCCGGGCCGTGGACGCAGCTCGGCGACCCCGTCGTCACCGCGGGCACGACGTCGATCTTCTCCAGCTCGGCCGAGCTGGAGGTCGGCGACGTCACCGACTTCACCGGGTTCCCGGTGGTCGGGGCGGTGCACGCGTTCGAGCTGCGCAACGGCATCGCCGGGTCGATCGTGGCCAACCCCGACTTCACCGCGCAGACACCCGGCGCGGCCAGCTTCGCCGACTCGTCCGGCCGGACGTGGACGGTGCAGGGGGGCGCCGCCATCAGCAACCGGTGCTGGCGCTTCCACGGCGAGGTGAGCAGCTGGCCGCCGCGGTGGGACATCACCGGTGAGGACGCCTACGTCCCGATCGAGGCGTCCGGCGTGCTCCAGCGGCTGAGCCGGGGTGGCGATTCCCGAGACTCCAGCGGTGCTCAGGGAGGCGTTCTCGGCTCAGCCATGTACCGGGGCCGCATCTTCGACACAGCGGGCCTGGTGGCGTACTGGCCGCTCCAAGATGCCGAAGGCAGCACGTCGCTGGCGCCGGCGCTCGACCATGGACCGCTGACCATCATCGGCACGCCGACGCTCGCGGGGTTCGAGGGGTTCACCGCCTCGAACCCGATCCTGGTGCTGGCCAACGCCGAGCTGCGCGGCGGCGCGCCCACCTACACCGACACCGGGCAGACACAGATCCGCTTCCTCATGGCGGTCCCGTCGGGCGGCGACGCTGACAACCAGGCCATCTTGACGTTCTACACGACCGGCTCCGTGCGCAGGTGGGAGCTGCACTACGGCACCGGCGGCACTCTCGGACTGAGGGCGTTCGACGCCGGCGGCACGCAGCTGTTCGACACCGGCGACATGGCCTATGCCGTGAACGGCGAACTTCTCCTCGTCAGCGTCGAACTCACGCAGGACGGCGCTGATATCGACTACACGGTGAGCACGCTCGAACCGGGCGCCTCCTCGGGGCTGGCCACCTCAGCCACGCTGAACGCGAACACCGTGGGCCGCGTCGGCTCGGTGATCCTCAACCCGGCCGGTGGGCTCATCACCACAGCAATCGGCCACCTCAGCATCCAGAACGTCGTCACGACCCTCTTCGACCTCGGCTCCCAGCTCGACGCCTGGCGGGGCGAGCGGGCCGGCCGCCGCATCGAGCGGCTCTGCGCGGAGGAGGGCGTCGCGTTCCGGGCGCTCGGCGACCTCGACGACAGCGCCAGGCTCGGCGCGCAGCTCCCCGACACCCTGATGAACCTGATCCGGGCAGCGGCCGACGCCGACGCGGGGATGCTGTTCGAGCCGCGCGACGTGCTCGGGCTCGGCTACCGGACCCGCACGTCGCTGTACAACCAGGCCGCCCGGCTCGCCCTCGACTACGAGCAGCACGAGCTGGCCGACGCCGTGTCCCCGGTGGACGACGACCAGGCGATCACGAACGACGTGACCGTCACCCGCACCGGCGGCTCCAGCGCGCGGGCGGTGCAGGAGACCGGCACCCTGTCCGTTCTGCCACCCCCGGCCGGGGTGGGCCGCTACCCGGGCGAGGTCACGGTCAACGTCGAGTACGACCTCGACCTGTTCGAGCAGGCCGGGTGGCGGCTGCATCTCGGCACCGTGGATGAGGCCCGATACCCGCAGCTCAGCATCAACTTCGCGCACGAGAGCTTCGCCAGCGACGCCGCGCAGACGGCGGCGGGGCGGGCGCTGGAGGTCGGCGACCGGGTCACGGTGGCCAACCCTCCCGAGGAGATGCCGCCGGAGACGATCAGCCAGTTGGTACAGGGCATGTCGGAGGAGCTCGGCAATTTCGAGCACAGCATGACGCTCAACTGCTCGCCCGAGTCCCCATACCAGGTGGGCACCTACGACGGCACCGCGCGCTACGAGCCGTACGACACCGTGCTCAACGAGCCGTTGGACACGACGGAGACAGGGGTGGACATCACCACGGCGACCGGGCCGCTCTGGTCCACCACCTCCACCGGCTACCAGATCATCATCGGCGGCGAGGTGATGACCGTGACCGCCGTCGGCGCCGCGGCGGGCACCGTGCAGACCCTCACCGTCACCCGGAGCGTCAACGGCGTGGTCAAAAGCCACGCCAGCGGTGCCGAGGTGCGCATGTTCCAACCCGCCATCTACGCGCTGTAAGGAGATCAACAATGTCGTACGAGTGGACCGGCGAAGTTGTGCAGTACCCGCAGAACAAGGTCAATTTCTCGGTCAACGATGGGACCTTCTGGGTCGACCTCATGGGGAACCTCTCCGGAGAGGAGGACACTCCCGCCGACGCTGCACTGCTCATGGGCAAGATCAAGGACGCACTCGAAGCAGCCAATCTCAACGTGGGCGCGATCTATCTGAGCGGCATCTGCCACCAGACCCTCACCGAAATCTGATCCCAGGGCAAGGGAGAGGAGGCCGTTTTGCCGAACATCCTGGTCGGGGCGCCTGTCTCAGCATCTGACCGCCCTGCATCGGCATGGGCGTCCGACACCACGGCCAATACCGACATCGGCTCCACGAGCTTCATCGCGGGCACGCCACAGGTGTCGCTCACCTTCGTCGCGCCGACTAGCGGTGCCGTGCTCCTCTCGGTCGGCGTCGCCGGCGCGGACAACGGCGGCACCAACCGCATCCACCTCGCGCCCGAAGTGCGCGTCGGCAGCGTGGCAGGCGCCGTGGTGCTGGCCGCCGACGTGACCAGCCGCGGCGTGGGTCTGCCTGGCGAGTCGTCGGCCAACGTGCACAGGTCGAGGACGACTCTGCTGACCGGGTTGACCGCGGGGACGACCTACTTCGCCAGGACGATGCACAAGGTGTCCGGTGGGCTGACGGCGGACATCGCGGTCCGGGAGATCACGGTCATCCCCACGCCGCTCGGCAGTTCGTTTGCGGGCAGGCCGGTGCGGGCGCTCGACTATCCGCCCGCCACCTGGGCGCAGGACACGACGCAGATCAACAACCCGACGAACCCGGGCTATATCGCGGGGACGCCGGCGGTGGAGCTCACGTTCACGGCGCCGACGTCCGGCCGGGTCCTGCTCATCGTGGGCGGCGGGCTCGGCAACGGCGCGGCGGGAGACCGCATCTTTCTCTCGCCGGAGGTGCGGGAGACGAACTCGAGCGGCGCCGTCGTGCTCACCCCCTCGGTCACCTCGCGCGGCTTCGGGTCCGACATAGCCGCCGCGGCGTTCGCCTACGGCAGCAGGGAGAGCGTCCTCGACGGGCTCACCCCCGGCCAGCTCTACTACGCCCGCGTCATGTACGCCGTCCAGACGGGCGACCCGGGCGGCTCGACGCAGGACATCGCGGCCCGCGACATCACGGTGGTGCCGATCCCATGACGATCAAAGCCGGTGACCTCGTCCGCACGCTCCCGCCGACGGCGTTCTTCCACGACGACACGATCCTGACGGAGATCTCCAACACCAGCTACGCGACGGGCAGCCCCGAGATCGGTGTCTACTTCGTAGCCCCGCCTTCGGGCAAGGTTCGCTTGACGATCGGCGGCGGATTCAGGGACAACGGCGCCGCCCCGCTGGACCGGATCTTCCTGTCCCCGCAACTGTTCCGAGACAGCAGCGACGGCACGGAGGTCCTCGCCCCCAGCGTCACCCTGCGCGGATATCTCAGCCTGTCGAACAACACCGCGTTCCAGTACGGGTGCCGCGTCTCCCTCATCGAGAACTTGACGCCGGGCCAGCTCTACTACATCCGCACCATGCACCTGGTCACGCCCGGAACCGATCCCGACAACGCCGACATCGCCGCCCGCGACCTGATCGTCATCCCGCTGCCATGAGGAGCAGCTCATGACCTTGAACAGGAAGGACCGCCTGCGCCTCAACCCGTTCGGCTCGGCGGCCGCCGCGGCGGCCGTGGCCCTGGGCCTGCTCGGCCTGGTCGTCGGCCAGGACATTTCTCAGGGCATGACCAACAGCTTGCGCGGAGTCGCCGGCCCTGTCGCCCACCTGTGGGGTGCCGAGCTCGCCGCCGGCGGGCTGCTCAAGCTCGTGGGGTTGTACTGGCAGCACAGCGAGCTGGAGACGCCGGGCCTGTGGATGCTCGCCGGCGGCTACGCCTTCTACTCCATCACCGTCATGGTCGGCCTGGGCGTGCACGGCCTGGCCGCTGGCATCATCTCCGGCGCCCTGGCCGTCGGCTGCCTCGTCAAGGTTCGCGTGATCATGCGCAGCGCCCGCACCGCGGCGCGAGAGAGCCGAGAGGGGGAGACGTGACGTGGACCGAGGTTCTGGTCTCCATCGCTCAGGTCGCCGCAGGCGGAGGCATCGTCCAGGCGATCATGGCCATCACCCGTCGCCGCCGGGACCTACGCCAGCTGGACCGGCAGACCGACTCTGTCGCTGTGGAGACGGCGGACAAGGTCGTCAACATGCTGCGCACCGAGCTGGACACGGCCAAGGCCGAGATCGCCGAGTTGCGGCAGGAACGCGCCGACCAGCAACGGCAGATCCAGCAGCTCGCCGAGCAGGTGTCGATCCTGCGGGCCGAACTCGCGGTGGCCAAGGCAGAGATCTTCCGTCTCAGCGGAACGTAAGCAAGGAGGTAGGAACGTGCCCGAGATGAGCGAGGCCGAGCTGGTGGCCGAGCGGGTCAACCAGCACCCCACGGGGCCGACAGAGCCGGATGAGGAGGAGGTTCTCCGCCGGCTGTACGGGGAGGCCGACTCCGGCGGCATCTACCGCGGCGAGCCGCAGTCGTGAGCGGCGCCAAGGCGATGCTTGCCGAGGCCCGTCAGGACCTCGGCCTGAGCGGCCGTCCCAACCGAGTCACGCGCTGGTACGCCAAGCGCAACGGCAGCGAGTTCTTGGAAGCGCCGTGGTGTGACCAGAGCATCACCTACTGGGCACACGAGTCGGGCAATGCCGAGGCCGTGCTGCCCGCCGGAGACAGGGCCTACACCGTGTGGCATGCGCAGGACGGCCAGCGCCTCGGCCGCTGGCACGCCGGCACCGCCGCCAATGTCCGGGCGCACGCCGTGCCCGGATCGGTGATCTTCTTCGACTGGGGCGGCACCAACGAGACAGGCGCGATCGATCACGTGGGCCTGGTCGAGGTCAATTTGCAGGACGGGCGCGTGCAGACGATCGAGGCGAACACGGGCGACGCGGTAAAGCGCCGCATCAGAGGGCCCGAGGTCATCGCGGGGTTCTGGACCCCCGACTACAACAAGGAGGACAACGTGACCGGAGACACCATCTACAAGGCGACGTGGGAGACGGACGCCATGCCGGTGCCATACGGCTCCGAGACGAACAAGGAGTGGAAGCCCCGCAGCGTGCTCGTCGACCACGGCGTGCAGCTGCGCAAGATCCTCACCGCCATCGAGGCGCAGGGCGCCACCATCAAGGCCCTGGCCGACGCCCTCGCGCAGCAGGACCAGGCCGTCGACGTCGACGCGCTCATCGGCCGGATCCGCGAGGAGATCGAGCGGGTGACCGTGCGGCTCGACGTGACGGACACGCCGCAGCCCTGACCTGCGCCGAAGCGCGAGGTTTCTGTTTTCCGCCCACGAATGAGGAGGACGACATGCGGAGACGAATCTGGACCGGCGTGTTCTGGGTTGACGCCGGCGAGCGGTTGATCGGGGCGGGCGCCGGGTCGGCGCTGGCCCTGCTGAGCGCTGACGGGCTCGGGCTGCTGGACGTGAAGTGGGAGACGGTCGGCTCGGTAGCTGGGCTGGCCGCGCTCCTCAGCCTGCTCAAGTCCCTCGTGGCCGGGACGACGGGGGACCCGGGCACGGCAGGGTTCACGGGCGGCACCCGGTAGGGACTCCGTCTGGAGACGATCGAGCCGGTCAGCGGGGCGGCCGGCGTCGCCACGGCCACCGCGTCGACCTGGCCGTCTCGGCCGGGGCACGGGGTACGCCACCGGACGCTGGTGGGCCCCACCCCTACAATCCTCCACGGGGTGGGGCCCAATAGCCCGGTGGACTGTTCTAACACCGGGCCGTCTTGCGCCCTGGTACGGACTCGTCTCTCATGTCCTCCAAGGCCAGCCACGGCTGCTTGCCCAGCGCGAAGCGCATCCAGTACGCCGTATCCGGCCCGTACTGGATGTGGAGCTCGTGCCGCGCCTTCACGGCCGGCGCAGGGAAGCCCTCGCCGGGCTCATACAGGTCGGCGGTGACCGCGAACGGCCGGGTGCCCGCCACCGTGACCAGCCTGGCCCGCTCGATCAGCCGCGGGCACGTCTCCAGCGCCTCATCAAGGCAGTCCGGGCAGGTGGGCGGCAGGTTCGTGATCGGCATCCCGTCCGGCGTGGTCGCGGGGTCCTCGACGAACAGCCACCACGTCCGGCCATCCTTTCGCCGGCACGGCCCGGTGCAGACCATGCACAGGTGCTCGCGCATCATGACACGCGTGCGCGGCGTGTTGATCGCTTTCCACTTGTACGCCCCTGACCGGTCCTGGCCATGCCGCAGCCAGAGCACGCCGTGCTCCCAATCGTCCGGGTGCGGGTCCTCGTACGTCAGGAACAGCGCTGCGGACTCGGGGTCGAACGCCCAGGTCAGCCGATGATCCTCGACCTCCCCTGTCCATAGGTTCTGATCTGGGATTCGCCAACCGCCCCGAGTACGACGGGACGGCGCCGCCGGGTCCTGACAGATGGCGTGTCCGCTCACGGCCGCTGCGCTCCGGCCGGATGCCTGATAGGGCAGGGGTGATCGACGTGCTTGTTCGGGCAGCAGATCATCCCGATGGTGACGAATCGGCCGGCGAGCAGCCACTCGCCCCACTGCACATCGACGCCCGCAGGCAGCAGCCCGCGAGCGTTCCGCAACCGGTCTTCCAGGGGTACGCCCTCGGGCAGGACGAACGAGCCTCGCGCCTGCTCGTACTGGGCCGCCATCCATTCCAGCGCCGCGTCGAGGTCCTGCTGTTCGTACGTGGCGGCGATCCGGGACGCCGGCTTGGCCAGCCAGTCACCCGTCCGCATCGGCGGAAGATGCGAGGTCAGAAAGTCCGGGGACGTCGATCGGCGCTCGGCCTCGCGCCCGCGGTCCTCGCCGTTGCCCGTCCACGTGTAGGCATGCCAATGCATGATCAGAAAAGCTCTCTCGTAGAGTGCGGGGTGGCGGCCCCTGCGTGGTTGGATCATGCAGGGGCCGCCCGTCTCGGCTAGATGTTGGTCATCCCGACCCCGAGAAGCTCGGAGCGGGTGAACCGGAGCGTCCCGGCGTCCGGGTTCTTCGAGTCACGCACGGCAAACCCGTCCTCGGTGCCGGGGATCGGGGCGATCTCCACGCAGGACTCCATCTCGTCGTTGTCCTGGTTCCCGCCGCATCTCTTCGTGAACTGCGCGCCTTCCAGCGGCAGGGCGTATAGATCCCGTGCGGTCATAGGATCTCCTTCCGGGTTGTGGCCCCAGAGATTCTGGGGCCGGTGTCCTCGCGCGGGTCCGCACGAGGGGCTTGTGCTGGGAAGCGTCAGAGGATCGTGCCGAGCTTGCGCCAGTCGTCGCCGGGCCGCCGGATGTCGCCCGGGTGCTCCGGGTCGCGCACGCTGAACGCGTCGTGGTCGTTCACCTTGGCGTACTCCAGGCCCGTGCCCTTGACCACCTGGTACCGGTCCTCGTCCACGTCGATCTCGTGGAGGCCGTCGGCGGACGACTGCTCGCCCTCGGTGCGCTGGAAGCTGAGCACCGCGCCGAGCTTGCGGAAGTCGTCGCCAGCCCGGCGGATCTCGTCGGCCGGCCGCTCCTTGTCGCGAACCGCGTAGTCGTCGCTGTCCCCGATCGGCGCGTACTCCAGGCCCGTGCCGTCGAGCAGCGCGAACTTGGACGCGTCCACGGCTATCGCCCACAGGTCGGCCTCGATCGACGTTGGTTTGCTCACCATGGCTTGTTCTCCTCGGGGGTGATTTCTTCGATGACGCCGGGAGATAAGGTCCCGACCTGGACTCCCCGACCCGCCGAACGCCGCGCGCGAACGACGGGCCGGGGAAGCTTCAAGCGGGTGGTCTGGGGATGCTGTGGACGATCTGCCTCTGTCGGCTCAAGTCCGCCATGAGGGCGACAGGGTTCCCGCGTTCCAGCCTGCGCCGCACACCGGTGGCGAACTGCTCTGCCGAGACCTGCCAAGTCGGTTCAGCCCGCCAGACCAGCCCGGCTGGCGTCGCCTCATACCACGCCTTCCACTCGGGATAGGAGAGGCGCAACACGGCGACCTGACGGTCTACAACGTTCAGCTCAAGCCAAGCCTCAATCACGATCGAGGCCATCTCACGCACCGCCGACGCAGGTCAGCCCGCCGGGGCATGTCCAGAAGTAGAGGTTCTTGCTATCCGGGTGCACATCTTCATCACAACGCTGTGTAACGGCACCACGACAGGGGTCGTTGGGGGACACTGGGGGACGCGAGCGTCACCTTCCCCGCGATGAGGTGCGATGGGCATGACGGACGAGACCGGCCGCAAGACGCCCCTCCCGGCTTACGCCGAACGCATCCGACATGAGCGCAGAAAACGGGGCTGGTCTCAGAAGCAAGTGGCCGTACACCTGCTCAAGGCCGCTGGCGGCAAGATCGCTATGGCGGAGTTCGAGTCGGTCCTGACGAGGGTTAAGCGGCACGAAGCGGGCAAGGGTCAACCTCGTGACCCGTATCCCCTTCTGTACTCCCGCGCATTCGAGATCCCCGAGGCTAGGCTGTTCGAGGCCCCGGCATCGCCGGTGGTCACAGCCGATGAGAGCGCCGACGACGCCGCGAACTCGGTCACCTCGCCCTCACTCCCTTGGCTCTGGGAAGCAGGACCGACAGCCGATGCCATCTACGACATCACCAAGAGCGACCTCATGCTCGACCGCCGTCAAGCAGTAAAGGCCCTGGCCATCACGGCAGGGATCCCGCTCGTCGACCCGGTACAGCGCTGGCTCGCCACAACGTCACCCGCGCCGGCCTCAGCAGGCCCGAGTCGGATCGGCATGGATGAGGTCGCCCAGCTCGAAGATGCCACGAACGTCTTCCGCACCTGGGACGATCAGCACGGCGGCGGCCTCGCCCGCAAGGCCGTCATCGGGCAGCTCAACGAGGTCGCCGACCTGCTGCGCGACAACCACCCGCACGAGATCAGCGTCCGCCTGTTCAACGTGATGGCGCAGCTCTCGAAGATCGCCGCCACGATGTCCTGGGACTGCGGCATGCAGACGGCTGCGCAGAAGTACTACGTCATGTCGTTGCAGGCGTCCAAGCCCGCCGGTGACAAGCCGTTCGGCGCGAGCGTCCTCGCGTCCATGGCCCGACAGCTCCTCTACCTCAACCAGCCTCAGGACGCGCTGGAGCTCATCCGGCTCGCCCTCGACGGTGTCAGGTCAACAGCCACGCCGAGACTCCGGGCGATGCTGCACACTCGCGAGGCATGGTCGTACGCGAAGATGGGCCGGCCAGAGTCGTTCAAGCGCGCGACCGGCGCGGCTGAGCAGGCATTCACTGAGATAGGATCCGGCGACCCTGACCCGGATTGGATCAAATACTTCAACGAGGCCGAACTCGCGGGAGTGACCGGCGGCCGATATTTGGAGCTGTCCCGCCAGGACAGGAGATTCGCCGGCGACGCGCTCGGCCACATCCGGCGCGCGATCGAGCTTCGTCAGCGGTCCAGCATGCGAAGTCTCGCCCTCGACCAGGTGGGACTCGCGTACGCGCACCTCATCAGCGGCGACGTCGATGAGGCCGTGACCGTAGGCAGCGCGGCGGCTGACACCGCCGGGCAAGTCCAGTCCGACCGGGTACGTGTACAACTTCGCGAGTTCTACCTTGAGATCGAGACCCGGAGCGATCCCGTCGTTGCGCCGCTACGGCAGCAGATCCGCGAAACGCTGGCACCCTAAGACCCCGACACCATAGGAAGGGCTCACGATGCGCATCGGTGTCACCGGCCACATGAACCTGACCCCGGAAGCCGCCCGCCTCGTCTCCGACGCGCTGCGCGCGCACCTCGACGGCGCGGCCGACATCGTGGGCGTGTCCTGCATCGCCCGCGGCGCCGACTCGCTTTTCGCCGACGCAGTCCTGGCGGCCGGCGGCGAACTAGAGGTTGTGCTGCCGTCCCGGGACTACCGGCAGACCAAGGTGAAGCCGGATCACGCCGAGCAGTTCGACCGGCTAATGAAGGCGGCGACTACCGTCCGGGTCATGGACTTCGACCAAGCCAGCCGAGAAGCGTACGAGGCGGCCAACGAGGCCATGCTGTCGTCGGTAGACGAGCTGCTGGCGGTGTGGGACGGCCAGCCCGGCACAGGGAAGGGCGGCACCGCTGAGGCCGTGGCCGAGGCGCGTGAGCGCGGCGTGAAGGTGATCGTGATCTGGCCGGAGGGCGCGGCGCGCGGGTAGGGGCCTGGGTGTCCGTGCATGTACGGCGCCAGCTGCCATCGCCGGACTGCCCCGCCCGCCGACACCCCACACGGATGGGAATTCGCAGGTCACCCTGTGATACTCCACAGCGGGCCTGCGGGGGTCTCGAAACGCATCGGCTGGTGTGAGGGTCCAGCTACGGTGCGGGGCTTTTGCTGTCTCTGAACATCCGCAGATGATCGGATGATCTGGCGTTAGGTCTGCGCAGGTACCAGGCCAGTACGTCGTTGATCAACGCCTGCCGCTCGGCCGGCGTTTTCGCGTCCGGCGCGAGGGCCAACCAGATCTCCTGGGCGACGCGGACAAGCTGACCGGCCTCGGGCTCGGCGTGGCTTCCCGGCCGTTCGGGGAGCCGGGCTCCGGGGCGTCCCAGGTACCAGGCGATGAACTCGTTGATCAGCTTGGTGCGGTCAGTGCCCTGAGCTGTTGCAGACGCGCCGAAGTCTGTCCAGTCGGTGGTGGCGACGCGCACGTGTCGGCCTGTTGTTTCGGGCACGCGATCACCGTACGTGGTCTTCCCCGTGGCCACAATTCCACCCCTTCGCGTTGCGACTGTAGACACAGCGAACGTATGGTGTAGACACGGTGATCGCAAGCGATGGAGGGGACATGCCAGAGGTGGCACACGGCGAGCCAGACGTGGCTCGCCCCGAACCACACCGACCCGAGGCCGTGCCACCGGTGGCACGGCCCGGCCTCCTCGGCCGGATCGGACGCCGCATCACGGCCACGGCCAGGCTCGTGCACCACGTCGACGGACCCGCCCGGCCCCGCCGGCACCAGCAGCCCGCGCCAGCCGTGGCACACGCTGTGCCAGCCGTGGCACAGGGCGCGCCACCGATGGCACAGCCCGTGCCGCCCGTGGCTCAACCGGCCCCGCGCGTGGCACAGCCCATACCGCCCGTGGCGCATGCCGCGCCGCCGCGCGCCGCACGCCGCCTGGCCGTCACGCTCGCCGTCCTCCTCGCTGGCGTCATCGGCGTGGCCTTCCGCGGCTCGTGGACCGCCCACTCCGACGGCGCCCGGGCGGCGCACTTCGACAGCTGGGGAGCGTTCCTCTACCCCTTCGCTCCGGACGGACTGATCGTGCTCGCGCTCGTCGGCGCGGTCGTCCTGCGGCACAAGTTCTGGCCTCGCGCGTACTGCCTGTTCGTGGTCGTGCTGTTCACCTGCACGTCCTACGTGGTGAACCACCTGCACGGCGCCGGGACCTTCCTCATGACCGGCGAGGGCGTCAACGCCCGCCTCATCAAGCCTCTGGACGGGGCGGTTGTCGGCCTGATCGCGGGCCAGCTCGTCGGGAGCATCGCGTTCGGTAGCCACATCCTGATGCACGTATTCAGGCATCTTTTCCCGGCGGCGCTCGACGCCCACGCCGAGCCGGCCGCACCGGCCACCCCGCCGGTGACCCCACCGGCGATGACGGTCGAGTCCACCCCCGCCCCGGCGCAACCTCCCGCGCAGATCGCCGCCGTGGCCGTCCCAGCCGCGCTGGCACAGGCCGTGCCACCGCCCGCAGAGCCTGTGCCACCACTGGCACAGGACGAGCCGCCAGTGGCACACGACGAGCCACGGCCGGAGCTCTCCCCCGAGGAGCGTGCCGCCCGTGAGTACGCCGCGAGCTTGGACCGGCGTGAGCCGACCAGCGAGCGCGCCCTGGCGGACGTGTTCGGCGTCGGCCGCCGCCGCGCGGCCGAGATCGTCGTCGAGGTCGTCGCCGACCGATACCAGAGCTACCTCACCGCGGGCGGCCAGCCGCTGACCGACGAGGATCTCGCGAGCCAGTTCCGGCTCAGCGTGGCACGCGCCGGCGAGGTCCTGGCACGCACGCGCCAGGAAGAGCCGAAGGCCGAGCCAACGCGCACCACCGCGGCCGACCCGGAGGAGCCCGACGCGCCCCGGCGAGTGGTCCAGCTCCGGCCCCAGTACACGTCCCACGCCCACGCGGCAGGTGGCACATGACTGCGCCGGCACCCGACGAGCCACCACTGGCACACGACGAGCCGTTCCTGGCACACGACGAGCCAGTCACGCAACCGGTCACGTTGCGTGACGACGTCGGGGAGGCGGAGGAGCCGCCGGACCGGACCCCGCAGTCGCCCGCACCGGCTCCCGAGGAATCGCCGGGTGACGACGATGAGACGCCGATCGACCTCGGCACGCCTGTTGGGCAGCTGGCCGCGGGCGCCGTCCTGGTCCTCGCGCTCGGCGGCTGGCTGCTGTACCGGCTGGGCGGCTGGACGCTGGTGCTGATCGTGCTGGGCGCGCTCCTCGCGCTTGCCGTGCTGGTCGTGGCCTTGCCGTTCGCCTGGCGTGCGCTGCGCCGTCGCCGCTCCGGGTCCACCTCCCGCCGCTCCTGGCCGACGTCCGGCAGCCCGCGCCGGACGTCGGCGGCTGCGCGAGCTCCTCGCGGTGGCGGCGCAGGCGGGGGACGGGGCGGGCTCCGGTCCGCTCTGGGCCGCCTGATGCCGGGAGGCCGACCGCGCGCCCCCGGCGCAGCTGGCGGCCGAGCAGGCGGTCGCACCGCAAGCAGGGACAAGCGCGGCTGGGCCGGGAGGGCCGGTCGCGCTGTCGCCGCCGCCGCTCGCCGGCTGACTGGCCGCTCAGGACGCGAGCATGCCGCAGGACGCGGCAGGGGGGATCGGGCTGCGCGCCGTGGCCCTGTTCGCCGGGCCGCGGCCGCGGTGGGGCGCGGTGCGAGGGCGGCCGGACGGCGCGTCGGCTCGCTGCTGAGCCCCGTCGGCCGGGCGGCCCGGCGCGCGGGCTCGGCGATCGGCCGCGGCCTGCAACGGGCCGGGCGACAGGCCGACAGGGTCACCGGCGGGCGGCTCGGCCGCGCCTGGGCCCGCATCGCATCCGCTGGCTGGCCGCGCGCCCTGCTGTCACGCCTGGCCCGCTGGGACGAGCGGCTGACCGGCGGGTTAGTCGCCGCCGCCTGGTCCTGGTGGCGACACCGGAAGGCCAGCGACGAGGACGCCGAGCACGCCAGCGACGCCCCCGGCGAGGACGACCAGGACACCGTCGAACTGCCCAACCGCACAACCAGCCTGGCCGCCATGGCGGCCACAACCAGAACAGGAACAGCAATGAGCGAGTTTGCCCTGGTCACGCACGCTACCGAGCTGCCCACCATCGCAGCCGAGTACGAATCGGATCACATGATGGACGTCCGCGGCCACATGCAGATGCTCCGCGAGCTTCCGCTGGCCGGCGGCACCGCGGTGCGCATCTGGACCGAGCGGCTCGCCGCGGACTACCCGCTCAACCAGGACGCCGCCGAAGCGCTGCAGCGGGTGTACGACGCGTTCGGCGCCGCCGTCCAAGCGGCTGACGAGGCCTCGGTCATCTTCGAGGAGTCGCACGCCGGCGATATCCAGCGCCAGCTCCAGCCGCGCAACAACGAGCAGAAGTGGGACGCCGGCCGCTAGCCCACCGGCACGACATGACGGTCTAGGGGGACCACGCACGTGAGCACCAGAAAGCCACCCAGAACGCAGGCCAAGAACCAGGCCCGGCCCCGGGCCGACTGGAAGCTGACGCCGCGCGGCCCGTTCAGCAGCGCTGGGCTCGGCGGCCTGGCCCTCGCCGTGGGCGCGGCGATCGGGCACGAGTTCGGCGTCGACCCGCTGTGGGCGGTCGGCGCCGGCACCGTCGCCACGGTGGGCACCCTGGCCGTCCATCGCGAGCTGGGCCCGGCACCGCTGTGGTACCGGATGGGCTGCTCCATCGGGGCCGGAGGCTGGCTGACCTGGGGCCTTGCGGCCGGCGTGTGGGACGGGGCGACGATGGGCGCGCTCGGCCTGGGTGCGCTCGCGGCGGCCGTGTTCGCGCCGATCGCCAACCGGCCGCCCAAGCCGCGGCCGAGCGTCACTGGCGCGCTCGACCGCGACCGGCCGATCGGGCAGAGCGTCGTCGTTCGCCGGCACGTCGTCCAGGCCGAGGAATGGGTGGCACGTGTCCGCCGCGTGGCGCAGATCCGCGTCCAGGTACTCGAGTTCCGGGAATGGCCGAACCGCTACGGCTTCAGCATGCTGCTGCAGCAGCCGCTCGGCGCCTCCACCACGACGCGGCTCGTCCAGGCCGCGGTGGGTCTGGCCGAGGACAAGGGCCTGGACCACGGCTGCGGCGTGGAGTTCACGCCCGGCACACGCCGCGGCACGCTGTGGATGCACGTGGCCACCGTCAACGGCCTGGCCGACACCATCCCCCATCCCGGCATTCGGCTCGGCGGCAGCATCTCCGACCCGGACGCCATCCGGCTGGGCCAGCACCGCGACGGCAAGACCACCACCGTGGCGCTGCGTGAAAGCACGATGGTCGTGGCCGGGCAGAAGCGCAGCGGGAAGACCGGCACGCTGCACGACATCACCGCCGACGCCGGCGCGCTGGACGACACGATCGTCTTCCACATGGACCTCAACGGCGGCGGAGTGTCCCGTGCCTGGCTACGCCCCTGGTTGCAAGGCCGCACCCGCAGGCCGGCGATCGACTGGGCCGCGTCCTGCCCCGAGGAGGCCCTGCTGATGGCGCACGCCCTGGTCGCCATCGCCAAGGACCGCAAGAGCACCACAGCGGACCTGAAGGCAGAGGCGGACGTGCAGCTGCTGCCCGTCTCCAGGGACCTGCCGGCGATCCTGCTGATTCTCGACGAGGGCAAGGAGGTCCTCGGCCAGAAAGTCACTGACCCGGTCGTCCGGCAGATCCGCCGCCTGCTGGAAACGCTCGTGGACATCGGCGGCAACGAGGCATGCAACGCCGTCCTGTCGGTGCTGCGCTCGACGTCGAACACGCTGTCCACGGAGATCCTCAAGCAGTGCAGCACGCGGGCAACGATGCGGGTGTTCGACCAGTCGGAGCTGGACTACCTGTTCGGCTACCGCAAGGGCATCACCCCGCAGGACGCCCCCGAGCAGGGCTCAGGCTTCCTGGCGGCCGGGCCCGGCGGGCCGCGCCCGTTCAAGGCCTTCTTCATGAAGCCCAGCGACATCGACACCGCGGCGGTCGCGATCGCCGAGCACCGGCCGGACCTCGACGCCGCGGCGGTCGCGGCGGCCGGCGAGGCGTACGCGAGCAGGCACGAGCGGATGCGCTACCTGTACGCCACCCCTGCGCAGCAGGCCACCATGACGCCGCCGGAGCCCATCACCCTGCCAGGCTTCGAGGGCGCCTCGCCCTGGTACCCGGCGGGCAACGACCCCGAGGACGATGACCAGGAGGAGACTGTCGCGCGGCTGCCGATCCGCCGCGCGCCCGGCACGGTCGCGCGCCGCTCGCACCTGCGGCTGCTGCCCTCAGAAGGGATCACCTCGGGGTGGGGTGACCTCGACCGCCGCCGCCCGGCCACCCGCACGCCGGCCGCCCCCGCGGCGCAGGCCGAGGCGCGGCCCGCCGTCGTGCGCGCGGAGCAGGTGGCCGAGATCCGTGACGGCGGCCACCCGGTCCCCGAACTCTTGGAGCGCGCGCTGGAGTTGCGCTGGGACGGCGGCCGGATGCACAGCGTCCGCTTGGCCGAGCAGCTCGGCATGAGCGAGCACGAGCTGGCCGCGCTCCTGGGCGCGCTCGGCGTCACTACGCTGCCCAACGCGTTCGAGCGAGGCGGCATCCGGCGCCGGGGCTACGAGCGCCAGACCCTCGTCGACGCCGCATCGGCGGTCCGCGTCGGCGAGCTGGAGGTCCCCCCGGAAGTGGCCGCCTGGACGGCCGCCTAACCCCCACACAACCCCCCACGCGACCCCCACAGACTGCCCTGTGGGGGTCGTGGGAGTCCCACGGCCCCTCACCAGGAGAAACGACCCCGCGTGGGAGTTGTGGGGGGCCGCGCGAACCCCCTCTGAGGGGCCTCTGAGGGGTCCGAACCCCCACACAACGAAGACCCCCACAGGCAGCAGAGAACTGCTCGCACAGGATCGCCGGCGGGTGTACGAGTGAGGACGGCGACGGGTAGCACAGACGGGAGAACACCCAGTGATCAACAATGCCAACGGGCTGATCGGAACGGCCAGCGAAGCAGACTACGGTCGCTTGCCCGACGACCTCACCACCCGCCGGGTCATCAAGGCCATGCGGGACCGCGCCGCTGAGCATCTGGAGAAGTACGGCACGCCGAACGATGTGACCGCCCTGCTCTTCGCCGTCGATCAACTCCACTGGTACGCCCGCCATCTGGCTGCCACTGTCGACTTGCCCGAGGTCCCCACCCTGGAGGAGCAGGAGGAGATGACCGGGCGCGAGAAGTTCCAGCGCGCTGTTCAGTCGGCGGCGCTCGCTCTGCGCGCGGGCAACACGGTGAAGACCGCCACCGTGGCCGACGCGTTCGACGCCTCGGAGAAATGGGCCTTCGACGTAGTGCGGACTGCCGGCAGAGAGGTCGACCGGCAACCCGGCGGGTAACGGGTGCGGCGGTCCGGGCCGCCGCCACATCGGGGAGCGTTGCAAGAGGACCTCCACGGGCAGCCCGTGGGGGTCTTTGTGCGACCGGTGGGAGGGTCAGGCTCCGGGGCGGACGGCGCCGGCGAACGCGCGTCGCCACCATGCAGCGAGCTGGTCGACGCGGACTCGGCCGCCGGTGCGGGGGGCGTGGACCATGCGGCCCCGGCCGATGTAGATGCCGACGTGACCCTTGCCGTAGAAGAACACCAGGTCGCCAGGTCGAAGACCGGCCCAGGAGACCTTGCGGCGGATGCGGGTGTACTGGTCGTACGTGCGGCGGGGGAGGAGGACTCCGGCCCTGCGCCAGGCGTACTGGGCGAGGCCGGAACAGTCGAAAGCGCCGGGGCCGGTGGCGCCGTACCGGTAGGGGGAGCCGACCTGGGCGGTGGCGACGTGCACGGCGGTGTGGGCCTTGAGCTGCTGGGAGATGGCGCGGGGGTGTGCGTGGGCCGGGTGGGGGAGGCCGAGCCCGCTGAGGGTGGTCACGGTGGCCGCGACCAGGCGAGCGGTGCGGCCGCTCACGCGGCCCTCCGTTTGCTGGCGATGTCCATGATTGGCTCCTCCGTCTACTCGTAGTCGGCCTGCTCGGCCTGGTAGCCGTCCTCGGTGGCCGGGTCGAGCTGAGGGCCGCCGCGCCACGAGACGACGCGGTCGGCGTGGTGGTCGAGCAGTCGCTGACGGACGGTCCGCAGCAGTCGGCCGACCCTGGTGCCGGGCGGGTAGCGGTCGATGTGGCGGTCGAGCCACTGCACCGGCGACTCCCACGCCTCGCCGAACACGAAGTTCGCGGTGGTGAGGTGGCCACCGATGTAGCTGTACTCGGGGGTGGTGACGGCCCATCGGCCGCCGTTGACGAACGCCCGCTCGCCGGCCTCGGCCGCGGCGGTCACCAGGGCGGCGGTGTGGGCGCGCGTCAGGTGGGTGAGGCGGACGGTTGGGTGTAGGGGGAGGGGGCCGATGGTGGATCGGGTCATCGCAAGCTCCTTGAAGGTGGACGGGGCTGGGCCAAGGCGCGGCGGGCCCGGGCGAGGAGGGACCGCCGCGCTGGTGCTCGGCTAGAAGTCGTCGTAGACCGGCAGGCAGTCCGGCAGCTTGGCCTTGCATGCGTCGTAGATGGCCTCGGTGACCGTGACCTTGGTCGTCTTGCCGTCGTGCTTCACGGTGAGCTCGTAGTGGTGGGTCTTCCTGCTCTCGGGGCCGGTCTGCCAGGTGCGGGCGGTGTCCACGGTGCCCGTGACGTCCGGGTAAGCGGGTGTCTGCGCGATGGGCTTGCAAGCGGTGAGGGCGGCGAGGCCGAGGATGAGCGCGGCCAGGGCGGTGATGCGGGCGACTGCGGTCCTGTTGGTTCCCATGTGGGTCTCCGTTCTGATCGTGATGTGGGTGTTGGTCGGTCCGGCCCCGGGGACCGGGGCCGGGTTGGTGGTTCAGGCGGCCTGGGCGGATGCGGTGGCGGTGAGGATGGCGACGGCGGCCCGGTGGTAGCAGGCGTACTGGCCGCGCTGTCCGGCCGGGCAGGTGCAGCTGGATG
Source organism: Nonomuraea thailandensis (assembly GCF_024172165.1). Taxonomy (GTDB): domain Bacteria; phylum Actinomycetota; class Actinomycetes; order Streptosporangiales; family Streptosporangiaceae; genus Nonomuraea; species Nonomuraea thailandensis. The sequence continues at coordinate 11,259,165 of NZ_JAMZEB010000002.1, forward strand.
CGTGCACCAGGTAGGTGGTGGAGCCATCGCTGCTGACTGCGGTGAACAGGCCCGGGCGGGAGGTGCGGAGGATGCCGCCGTCCTCGATGAGGGCGCGGGCCTTATCGATCGCGGCGGGCTTGAAGTCGCCCAGGGAGGGGGCGGCGAGGGTGATGATCCACCGGCCGCTGACCTTGGCGGCGTCGAGCTGGCCGCGCTGGGCGCGGCGCTGGACGGTGCGGACGGAGACGCCGAGTGCGGTGGCGGCCTCGCGGGTGTTGACCTGGATCTCCATCGTTCCCCCTGGTGTGGCGCCTTCTTGCTATGCCCAACACGTTAGGCCCAACTAGTTAGGCATGTCAAGCATGTTGGGCCAACTCGACATGGCCAACCGCAGATGGCAGCATCGAGGCATGACCGAGCCCATGAGCGATGGCGAGATTCGCCAGATCCGCAAGGACTATGACGAGGACATCGAACGCGCCATGCAACGGCGGGACGAGCGCCTACGCGCTGCCATCGCCTCCGGCCGCAAGCAAGTTGACCTTGTGCGCCTGATGGACATGAGCCGCGAGGCCATCCGCCAGGCTCTCAACCCCGAGGCGCGCGAGGCCGTACGTGCGGCCCGCGCGGCGAAGAAGCAGGGCGGTGAGTGATCGCTGAGGCCGAGGGCATCTCCGCCGGCTGGAGCAGCTGCTCGGCCGCGTATCGCAGGACGCCGCAGAGGACGAGGTGGACGGCGTGCTAGGGCTTGATGACCAGGGTGCCGCCGAGGACTGACCGGGCCGTGTCCAGCGTGGCGCGGTCGTCGTGGTTGACGGTCCAGTTGCGGCCGGTCAGCAGCAAGACGCCGATCCCGAGAGACTCTTCGAACTCGACCTGGGCCTGGACGTCGCCCTCGCGCTCGTAGATCGACACGACGAGGTTGCCCTGCTGACATGACCCCCGGTCCTTGGCGCCAGTGGCGCCTGCGATCGGCTCGTAGTCGTCGCAGGCGATGCCGGCAGCCTTGAGCTTCACGACGACGTCGCGGGGGGAGGCGTAGCTGCCGCCGTCGGTCGGCGGTGCGGTTGCTTCGCTGGTGCCTGCGTTTGTGGGCGTGTCGGCCGTGGTGATGCCGCAACCGGCGGCGAGCAGCATGGTGGCCAGGGCGAGGGCGGCGGGACGCATGGGTTACTCCTGGAGTGGGGGCGGCCACGTGTGGGGCAGCTCAGCGTATTGCCGTCGTCACAGACTGGCCCGGTTGTTGTCGGATTTCGCATTGGTCCAGGGGGCTGGCTGTATCAGCGGAGTTCCGACTCGACGGCCGATCAGCCGTCTTTACAAAAATCGTGAAACTTTATCGAACTGCCGGTGGTGGGTCTCGCAAAGCGAGATTCTCATTAAGTGGACGCCCAACGCATTAGCCCCCTGCTGCGCCAGCGGCGCCTGGGCCGTATCCTGCGCGACTTGCGAACCCGCGAGCAGATCACGCTCGCCCAGACCGGCCGGTACCTCGGCTGGAGCACGGCCAAGGTCGGCCGTATCGAGGCCGGCCAGACCCGGCCCTCGCCGGCGGATGTGGCCGCCAGCCTTGAACTGTTCGGCGCCTCGGACGAGGTGCGGCGCACCTGCATGGCGCTGGCGGCCCAGGCGGCGGCCCGGCCGTGGTGGGCTCCCTTTCGCAGCGTGCTGGGTGAGTACGTCTCCTTGGAGACCGAGGCCGAACTGGTGCGGTCCTGGCAGCCGCAGCTCGTCGAGGGTCTTTTGCAGACGGAGGCGTACGCCAGGGCGTTGATATTGGCCTCGCTGCCCGAGGCCACCGACGCGGAGGTGGATCTGCGGATTCGGGCGCGGATGGCGCGGCAGCGGCTGCTGGCAGGTGGCGATCCGCTGGTGCTGTCCGTGGTCCTGGCCGAGGACGCGCTGCGCGTGCCGGTGGGCGGTGCCCTTGTGATGGCGGCTCAGATGGCTCACCTGGCGGAGGTCGCACAGTGGCCGAACGTCACGCTCCGGGTGCTGCCGCGCCGGGTAGGTGCTCATCCCGGCATGAGCGGGGCGTTCGTTCTGTTGTCCCTGCCACAGGACCCTGTGAGCGTATTCGTGGAAGGAGCACCACAAGAGATCGTGACCGATGAGGTCGCTCTCGTCCGGGGCTACGAACGGCGTTTCCACTGCTTGTCGGCATCCGCCCTGACCGCCGAAGATTCCCTGGAGATTCTCGGCCAGATCACGAGGGAGCTTGAACGGGATGCTGACTGATCGATGGAGGAAAAGCAGCTTGTCCGGTAGTACCGGAGGAGGCTGCGTGGAGGCGAGATTGGCCGGGGGCTCCATCGAGGTGCGCGACAGCAAGGCGCGTGGGGCTGGCCCGGTGCTGACCTTCACGCCGCGCGAGTGGAGAGCGTTCCTCGGAGGGGTCCCGCTGGGGGACTTCGATCTTCCGAGGGATATCGGAGCGTAACTAGTCGACAGCATGAAAGCGGCGGTGGGCGATCAAGATCTGCGCCCACCGCCGCTTCTTTGCGTGCTCTGTGCTGTCAATTTCTGCTGTCACCCGGTAGATCCACGGGACCTACTGAGGGGTGTTTTCCCAGGTCAAACTGTGGTGCCCCCGGCAGGATTCGAACCTGCGGCACCCGCTTTAGGAGAGCGGTGCTCTATCCCCTGAGCTACGGAGGCGGACTCCCGTAAGCCTAGCGAAAGTTTGGCACTGTGTGCGACGTGGCCCCGCCGTCAGTTTCCCAGGGTTGGTTATGGCTGCTCTGAGCTGCGGTAAAGGCATGACAAGTGATCAGATTCTTGCTCATCGCGCCCGGATACCGTCTGGGGCTGTGACCAGGAGGCGATGCGCGCAGGCCCGTCGGCGGCCCGTGGTGCTGTTCGGGGCGTTGCTGGCGCCGGCGATTCTTGCGGGAGGGTTGCTGGCGGGGGAGATGCGCGGGTTTGAGAAGGACGTTGCCAGCGCCGGGACCGGTGGGGGTGGGGCGGTGAGGCGGGCGTTCGAGCCTGTGCTGGTGCCGGCGCCTCCTCGGCCTGAGCGGCGGTATGCGGCTGCGATGCCGTCGCCCGTGCGTGAGGTGCCTGAGCGGGTGCCGAGGGTGGTGGATGAGAAGAAGGTCCCGGAGGTTGTGCAGGAGGAGCCTGTTACGCCGGCGCCTGTGCGGACTCAGGGTGGGTGTCCGGGGGAGTGGGTGGATACCTGGCTGTGGGAGTTGTGCCGGGATCGGGAGGAGGAGGATGGGGCCGTTGACAGCTGGCTGCCTGGGATTTGAACCGGTGGTGCGGGGCGGGGCGTACTGATCTATGTGGGTTGTGTAGAGGGTGATCGGTGCGGTGTCCGGGGCTTGCGCTGTGCTGCTGCTGTGGGCCGTGAGCTCTGCGTGGATGGCGGGCGAGGGTGTTGAGGGGTGTGTGGGGCGGGGCTCACTGTGCAAAGTGGGTTATTTGTCTCATAACAGCTCTTCGGAGTTCGGTCCGGGCACTCGGGGGGCTGTAGTAACGTGCGTGCCTGACCAGGGTAACGAGATTGCAAACGGAGGAGTCGAACGTGCCAGCCCCTCGATCAGCGGGTCTGATCGCGGTCGTCATGGCGGTGGCTTCTCTTCTCGTGCCCTTGGAAGGTGTGCCGGCGCAGGCTCAGGTACGGGTTCAGCAAGGCCGGCAGGAAGTCGTGCAGCGGGATCCGTCCGATCTGGGTGAGCTGCGCAAAGAGGCCGAGCGGTCGGCCAAGGAGCTTGAGGACGCCACCAAGGCGCTGGAGAAGCGGCGGGCCGAGATCGCGGCGTCCGAGAAGGAGCTCAAGAGCAAGCTCACCTCGCTGCAGGATCTCGAACGGCGGCTGGCCGTGATGCGGCAGCCTGTCTCCCAGATGGCCGAGCTGCTGTATCAGCAGCCGTTCATGGCCGGGGGCATCGTGCCGTACCTGTCCGGGAGCGCGGATGAGAAGACGCTGCGCGCGCTGATGGACGCGAACCAGATCGTGGCCGTGCGGCAGCAGGCCGTCGAGCAGACGAGCGCCTTGTACAAGGAGACCGAGCGGCTGGCCGGTGAGGCGCAGGAGCTTCGGGCCGGGAACCTGCTGGCGGAGGCGCAACTGGCCGCCGAGGTGGACACCCTGCGGCAGCGGTCGGACAAGATCGTGAAGTCGTTGACTGCGGCGCTGGTGAAGCTGGGGATCAAGATTGACAAGGTGGGGCGGGCGGCGCTCGGGTGCAATCCGCTTCGGGCGGCTACGGCCGATCAGTATCCCAATGGGCTGATCCCCAGGGGCATGCTCTGTCCGTTGCAGCAGAAGGGGTTCAGTCTCAGGGCCGATGCCACGATCGCCTTCGTCAGCCTGAACGAGGCTTACCGGCAGCGGTTCGGCAAGCCGATGTGCGTGACCGATGCGTACCGGAGCCTGGCCGAGCAGCAGTCGATCTACTACCGGCGGCCGGGGTTCGCGGCGGTGCCGGGGCGGAGCAACCACGGGCTCGGGCTGGCTGTGGACCTGTGCGGCGGGGTGGAGAGGTCCGGGTCCGCGGAGTTCGTGTGGATGGAGAAGAACTCCAAGAGGTACGGATGGTTCCACCCCTCGTGGGCCTACAGCAGCCCGTTCGAGCCCTGGCACTGGGAGTACGACCCGGAGATCGACAAGCTTCTCTGAGGCGTTCGGCTCAGATCGCCGGGGCCACTTCCGCGCTGCAGAAGGCGCAACGGGAGGCGGGCTTGGGGATCTCGGACAGGCATTCGGGGCAGTCGCGGGTCTTCGCCTCGATCTTGGCGGCGGCTCGATCCCTGTAGTGCGTGTACGGCTTCACCACCAGGAAGTAGATCACTGCGGCGACCATCAGGAACGAGACGATCGCGTTGATGAAGTTGCCGTACATGAAGTTGGACTGGCCGATCGTCACCTTGAGTGAGGAGAAGTCGGGCAGGCCGCCGAACGCGGAGATCAGCGGAGTGAGCAGGTCGGCCACGAACGACTGCACGATCGCGTTGAAGGCCGCTCCGATGACCACTGCCACGGCCAGGTCGATGACGTTCCCCTGAGTGAGGAACTTCTTGAATCCGTTCATGGCAAGGAATCGTAGTCGAACGATTACTGTAAGTTAGTTCTGATGGTGAGGGAAAGGCGGGCGTGGGCTTGGGCGGTGGCCAGGTCTGCTGCCTGGGTGGGGGTCGTGGCCAGGACGATCAGGGTGCCGTCGTCCGTGTCGTGGGACGCCGTCGACGGGGGTTTCGGGATCGACAGGACCGTGGTGTCCTGGGCGAGCTGGCGGGCCGGAACGCCCTGCTCGTAGGCGGCCAGGAGGGTGATCGTGGAGCCGGGGGAGAGCAGGGCCGCCGCGGCGGCGTCGGCGATGCGTACGGGGGTGGCGACCAGGCCTGGCGGGAGGCGGTAGGAGGCCAGGAGGCGGACGTCGGTCAGGGGCTCGCCCTTGCGGATGGGGGTGGCCAGGGTCTGGCCTGCCGGGATCGTGCGTACTGCGCCCGCGGGCGGAGGGGTGAGCGCCGCCGGGTGGAAGTCGGCGGGGTCGAGAGGGCCGGGGGACAGGTCGCGGGCGGCCACCAGAACCGTGGGGGCGGAGCCGGTGGGGCGGGTGGCGACGAAGGCCGCGATGACGGAGACGGCGGCTAGCGCCGCCGCTACCAGGCGGCGGCGACGGCCGTGGCGTGAGAGCCAGGGCTGGATCACGGCAACTCGAAGGGGAGCTTGATGCCGTCCAGGGCCGAGCCGCAGGAGCAGGTGCGCTCTTCGGGGAGGGACTGGACGGTCTCCGAGACCAGGGTGCGCATGCGGGTGACGTTCTGGGCGAAGAACTCCAGCACCTCGTCGTGGGTCACGCCCTGACCGGCTTCCACGCCGGCGTCGTGGTCGGTCACCAGGGAGATGGACGTGTAGCAGAGCGCCAGCTCGCGGGCCAGGATCGCCTCGGGGAAGCCGGTCATGCCCACGATGGACCAGCCGTTGCCCGCGAACCACTGCGACTCCGCCCGCGTCGAGAAGCGTGGGCCCTCGATGACCACCAAGGTGCCGCCGTCGACCGTCTCCCAGTCGCCGGCGCGGGCGGTCGCCACGGCCGTGGAGCGGCCCGCCGGGCAGTACGGGTCGGCGAAGGAGACGTGGACCGCGCCGCCGATGTCGTAGTAGGTCTGTGCACGGCCGGAGGTGCGGTCGACGAGCTGGTCGGGGATGACGATGGCGCCGGGGCCGTACTCGGCTCTCAGCGAGCCTACGGCGCTGGGCGCGAGCACCTGGCGCACGCCGAGCGAACGCAGTGCCCAAAGGTTGGCACGATAAGGGATGCGGTGCGGCGGGAAGCGGTGATCTCGCCCGTGTCTGGGGATGAACGCCACCGAACGCGAGCCGATGCGTCCGACCGTGACGACATCGCTCGGAGGGCCGTAGGGAGTGGCGAGCTCGATCTCCTCTGCGTCGTCGAGCAGGGAGTAAAAGCCTGAGCCGCCGATAACGCCGATATCTGCGCGATTAACCATGGCGCAGAGAGTAGCCGGAGCGGTGGTGGGTGAGGCGGACGCGAACGGCGTTCTGTGGATAACCCTGCCGGACGGAGAGTGGCTGTGGACAACTCGGCTGCGGCGAGTGGGCACAGCAGTACGAAGAGCAGGATCGCCGCATGTGGCGACAGCGCCTCGCGGCCAGCTCTCAGGAAGGGCCAGCTCTCAGGAAGGGCCAGCTCTCAGGAAGGGCCAGCTCTCAGGAAGGGCCAGCTCTCAGAAAGGGTGAAGCTCGTGAGTACGGCAAGCCGCTGCGCCCCTACGGCGGCGCGGGCATGGTGAAGCGCAGCCCGTACGTGGAGGCGTTGCGGATCGACGCGTGACGTCGAACGTGCTGCGTGGGCGCCGAGGGCCGGCAGGTCCTGGGCAGCCGCCGAGGACGGAAGACGAGCACCACGAACCGCAGCACGCCGTACGTGCTGGATGGGTGCCGCAGGTCAGGGGACAGCGGCACGCCGTATGGGGGCACGGCTCCGCGTCACGCGGGAGCCGTGCGGTTCAGCTGGACGCGGCGGCCGGAGCGGGCGCCGTGGTCGAGCTGGACGACGAGCTCGAAGAGCTCGAGTCCGACGACTTGCTCTCCCCCGACTTCGACGAGGACGAGGAAGACGCCGGGGACGACGAGGTCGAGGACGACGAGCGGTTGTCGGTCTTGTAGAAACCAGAGCCCTTGAACACGATGCCGACCGCGGAGAACACCTTCCGCAGGTTGCCCTGGCAGTTCGGGCAGACCGTCAACGCATCGTCGGTGAACTTCTGGACGACCTCGAGCTGCTCACCGCAGTCGTTGCAGGCGTACTGATACGTCGGCACGCGCTCCTCCTTAAACAAGCTCTAGCACTCGAGCGATGCGACTGCTAATGGTAACCGATCGGGTCAAACACCTATTCCAACCCCCGCTCTCCGTACCACCCGGCCAGCTTCCCGCTGCGGCTGACCGCGCGCAGGCGGCGTTCGACCTGCTCACGGCAGGAGGCGGTGGTGACCACGAGAAGCTGGTCGTCCGCCCGGATGCGGGTGGTGGAGGCGGGGACGAAGGATTTGCCGTCGCGTACGACGAGAGTGACCTGGGCGCCGGCGGGCAGGCGGAGCTCGAAGATCTCCACGCCGTGCAGCCGGGAGCCCGGTGGCACCTTGACCTGCAGCAGGTCGGCCTTGAGCTCCTCCAGCGGCGCCGATTCCACGGAGAGGTCGTGGGCCTCGCCGGGCGCGGACACCCCGAGCACGCGCGCCACGAAAGGCAGCGTCGGACCCTGGAGCAGGGTGAACACGATGACGATCACGAAGACCTGGTTGAAGAGGTCCTTGGAGCCCTCGACGTTCGCCGCCCAGGGGATGGTCGCCAGCACGATCGGGATCGCGCCGCGCAGCCCCGCCCACGACAGGAACGCCTGGTCACGCCAGTTCACCCAGCCCAGACGCAGGGCCCAGGCCAGCGCCGAGCTGACCACGACCGAGAGCGGGCGGGCCACGAGGACCAGGATCGTGCCGGTGATCAGGCCGGGGACGATCGCCGACGGCATCTCCTCCACGTCGGCCAGCATGCCGAGCATGACGAACAGGCCGATCTGCGCCAGCCACGCGGCGCCCTCCGCGAAGCCCCTGGTCGCGGCCCGGTGGGGCAGGCGGGAGTTGCCCAGGATGAGCGCCGTCAGGTAGACGGCCAGGAAGCCTGAGCCGTGCAGCAGCACCGCGCCGCCGTACGAGACGAAGGTGAGCGCCAGCACGGCGATCGGGTACAGGCCGGAGGCGGGCAGGGCGACGCGGCGCAGGGCGTAGGCGCCCGTGGGGCCGACGGCGAGCCCGACGCCCGCGCCGATGATCAGCTCGACGGACGTCTCGACCAGGAACGTTCCCAACGTCGCCTGGGAGTGGGACGCGCCGCTGAGCAGCACCACGGCGATGACCGTCGGGGCGTCGTTGAAGCCGGACTCCGCCTCCAGCACCCCGGCCAGGCGCGGCGGCAGCGGCAGCCTGCGCAGCACGGAGAAGACGGCCGCGGCGTCGGTGGAGGCCAGCACAGCGCCGAAGATCAGCGCCGTGGTGCCGTCGATGCCGAGGATCCCCTGGACGAGCAGCGCCACCACGACGATGCTGACCGTCACGCCGACGGTCGCCATCACCAGCGCCATGGGGACGGAACGCCGCACATGGGGCCAGTTCGTGGTCAGACCACCCTCGGCGAGGATCACCGCCAGCGCCGACAGCCCGATCTGCTGGGCGAGCTGCGGGCTCTCGAACGGGATTCCGAACCCCGAAGGCCCCACTGCCAGCCCGAAGCCGAGAAAGATGAGCAGACTGGGCAGACCGGTGCGATGCGCCAGCCGTACGGACGCGATGGCCGCGATGACGATCGCGGCACCGACGAGGAGCCAGAGATCAAGCGTCATCTGGCTCCCCTCCCGTATCTGCGTTCACACAAGCCTAGTGAGTCCCGCAGGCGTCATGGCATAGCGGACCGTGCGGTCATGGGGCTCCGACGGGACCCCGTCGATCAGTTCGCCGTCGTGCAGCAGCGCGACGGTGGGGACGTTCGGGCCGACGCGGGCGAGGGCGCGGTCGTAGGAGCCGCCGCCGCGTCCCAGGCGGATCCCGGTACGCCGGTCCACCGCCAGGGCCGGCACGATCACGAGGGCGGCCGTGCGTACGGCGTCCACGCCGCGGCGCGTGTCCACCGGCTCCATGATCCCGTAGCGGCCGGGAGCGAGCGTGTCAGGCCCGTCGTACACCGCCCAATCCAGGTCATTGTCGTCACGCAGGAGCGGCAGGATAACTGTGGCCCCATGTTTCCAGAGAGCGAACACCAGCCCGTGCGTCTCCGGCTCCGACCCCGTTGACCAGTAGCAGGCCACCAGGCCGGCCATCTGGACCCAGGGTTGTTCGAGCAGAGTTTCGCGAACCTTGATGGCGTTTGCGCGCAGTTCCTCGGGGGAGAGGGAGGTACGCGCCGCGATCAGCTCGCGGCGCAGGTTCAGCTTGTCCACAGGTCCCTCCACTAGGGTCTACTCATGGCTGACTTCGACCCTGTGACGAAAGCCGTCGTGCCCGCCGCGGGTCTGGGCACCCGGTTCCTCCCGGCGACCAAGGCGACACCCAAGGAGATGTTGCCCATCGTCGACAAGCCCGCGATCCAGTATGTCGTCGAGGAGGCCGCCTCCGCTGGGCTCCTCGACGTCCTCATGGTCACCGGCAAGAACAAACGCTCGATCGAGGACCATTTCGACCGCGCGTTCGAGCTGGAAGAGGCCCTTGAGGCCAAGGGCGACGAGCACCGGTTGTCCCAGGTTCGCGAGCCCGCGTCCCTGGCGACCCTGCATTACGTACGGCAGGGCGAGCCGAAGGGGCTCGGCCACGCGGTGCTCTGTGCCAAGCATCACGTCGGTGATCACCCGTTCGCCTGTCTGCTCGGTGACGACCTCATCGACCACCGCGACCACCTGCTGCAGCGCATGATCGAGGTGCGCGAGACCTTCGGCGGGAGCGTGATCGCGCTGATGGAGGTGCCCAAGGAGCAGGTCTCGCTGTACGGCGTCGCGACCATCGAGGCGACCGCCGAGGAGGACGTCGTCCGTGTGACGGACCTGGTGGAGAAGCCGCCGGCCGACGAGGCGCCGTCCAACTGGGCGATCATCGGGCGCTATGTGATCGATCCGGCCGTCTTCGAGGTGCTGGAGAATACCCCGCCGGGGCGTGGTGGGGAGATCCAGCTCACCGACGCGCTGCGGACGCTCGCCTCGCGCGGCTCCGAGGAGGGCGGGCCGGTGCACGGCGTGCTGTTCAGGGGGCGGCGTTACGACACGGGCGACAAGCTGGACTATTTGCGGACCGTGGTGAAGTTCGCGGCGGATCGGCAGGATCTGGCGCCGGAGTTCGTGCCGTGGCTGCGGGAGTTCCTTGATGAAATCAGTTGACGCGCATCTGGCCGAGATCCTGGCCACTGTACGTCCGCTGGCCCCCCTTGAGCTGGAGCTGGAGCAGACTCTGGGGACGACGCTGGCCGAGGACGTGTCCTCGCCGGTGCCGTTGCCGCCGTTCGACAACTCGGCCATGGACGGGTACGCCGTCCGGGTCGAGGACCTGTCGGAGATTCCGGTCACCTTGCCGGTGATCGACGATGTGGCGGCGGGGTCGCTGGAGCTGCGGGCCGTGGGGCCGGGGCATGCCGTACGCATCATGACCGGTGCACCCCTGCCCGCCGGGGCCGATGTCGTGGTGCCGGTCGAGTGGACCGACGGCGGCACCGTCTCCGTACGCATCGATCGCCGCGCCGAGGCCGGCAACGCGATCAGGCGGGCCGGCGAAGACGTGCAGACCGGTGAGATCGTGCTCAAGGCCGGCACCGTGATCGGGCCGGCGCAGCTCGGGATCATCGCCGGGGTGGGGCGGCGGCGCGTCTGGGCGCGGCCGCGGCCCAGGGTCGTCGTGATCTCCACCGGCGCCGAGCTGGTCGAGCCGGGCGGTCCCCTCCAGCCCGGCCAGATCTGGGATTCCAACAGCTACACCCTGACGGCGGCCGTGCGGGAGGTGGGGGCCGAGGGCTTCCGCGCCGGGTCCGTCGGGGACGATCCGGGCATGCTGCTCGACCGGCTGGACACGCACCTGATGCGCGCCGACGCGATCATCACCAGCGGCGGGGTGTCGATGGGCGCGTACGAGCCGGTCAAGGAGGCCCTGTCGCCGCTGGGCACTGTCCGGTTCGAGAAGGTGGCGATGCAGCCGGGGATGCCGCAGGGGTTCGGCGTCCTGGGGGACGACCAGGTGCCGATCTTCGCGCTGCCCGGGAATCCGGTGTCATCGTTCGTGTCGTTCATGCTGTTCGTACGGCCTGCGCTCGACAGGATGCGCGGGCTGCCCGGCGGGATGCCGGAGACGGTCACCGCGCGGACCACCGGGCCGTTGCGGTCGCCGTCCGGGCGGCGGTCGTACCTGCGCGGGGTGCTTGCGGCCGACGGCACGGTGTCACCCGCGCACGGGCAGGGCTCGCACCAGCTCGCCGCGCTGGCCTCGGCGAACGCGCTCATCGTGGTGCCCGAGGATGTGACCGAGGTGGAGGCGGGGGCTTCTGTGGAGGTGGTCCGGCTTTGAGCGAGCTGACGCACATCGACGAGACCGGGGCGGCGCGCATGGTCGACGTGTCGGCCAAGGACGTCTCGGCCCGCAGCGCGACGGCCACCGGGCGGGTGCTGTTGTCGGCCGAGACCGTGGCGTTGCTGCGGTCGGGAGAAGTGCCCAAGGGGGATGCGCTGGGGGTGGCGCGGATCGCGGGGATCATGGGGGCGAAACGTACGCCTGATCTGATTCCGCTCTGCCATCCCATCGCGTTGCACGGGGTGAAGGTGACCCTCGACGTCGAGGACTGGGGGGTGGGGATCACCTGCCGGGTCAAGACGGCCGATCGCACCGGGGTGGAGATGGAGGCGTTGACCGCGGTGTCTGTGGCGGCGCTGGCTCTGATCGACATGGTCAAGGCGGTGGATCCTGGGGCGGTGATCACTGAGGTGCGGGTCGAGGAGAAGCTGGGCGGGAAGACCGGCCGGTGGGCGCGCGATCAGGACTGACCTGTTCGACGGCGGCGGGAGTTGGCAGGGTGGCGCACCGGCGGTCCGGGAGTGGGCCATCTCGCCGCTGTGGCGTGTTTGATGCCGGAACGGGCGTGAGACGCCGGTGAGGTGTCCTTGACGGCCTGGGAGGGCGCGACTGCCCACTGTGTGCCGCTGACAGTGTTCGGCCGGCCGTTGGCGCGGCCGCTGGTGGGCAGGAGCGCCGCTGCCGGTGTCGGCGGGGGGTCGGGCATGTGCCGGCGGGTGGTCGGGCATGTGGCGGGTGGTCGGGCATGAGTGCACGGGCGGTCGGGCGTGTGTCGGGCGCGCGGTCGGGCGGGTGTCTGCGGGTGGTCGGGCGGGTGTCTGCGGGTGGTCGGGCGGGTGTCTGCGGGCCGTCGGGCATGATGGGCGGTGATCGGGCCGGCGGGCGGAGGTCGGGTCGGACCGGGTGGTCGGAGCGGGTGGTTGGAGCGGCAGACGGGAGCCGGGCGTGATGCGGGCGTTGGTGATTACGGTGTCCAACCGGGCGTCGGCGGGGGTTTATGAGGATAAATCCGGGCCGTTGCTCGTCGATCTGCTCCGGCAGGAGGCCGGGTGCGAGGTCGTGGACGGCCCCGTGGTGGTGGCTGACGGTGAGCCGGTCGAGGGTGCGCTCCGTGACGGGGTGGCGGAGGGTTACGACCTCATCGTCACCACCGGAGGCACCGGACTGACGCCGATGGATTTGACGCCGGAAGTGACGTCCCGAGTAATTTCTCGGGAAATTCCCGGCATTGCGGAGGCCATCCGCTTGGCGAATCGCGAAAAAGTGCCGACTTCTGTGCTGTCCCGCGGGCTTGCCGGGCAGGCGGGCAACACCTTGATCGTTAATTTGCCCGGTTCCTCCGGCGGTGTGCGTGATGGCGTGGCCGTACTGGCGCCGATTCTGCGGCACGCCGTAGATCAAATCCGGGGAGGCGATCACCCTCGTTGACGGCGAATCCGATCGCCCTCCTTGATCCGTGGCGACATCGTGCCCGATAGGGGGATGATGAGAGATGTGGATCGACTTCGTGGCTGGCCGGTGACCCTGAACGAAGGTCCGGTAGGCCTCCGGCCGCTGCGGCTGAGCGACGTACGCGTGTGGCGCGAGACCCGGCTGCGCAACGCCGACTGGCTGCGCCCGTGGGAGCCGAGCAATCCTGAGACGCCGCTGTTCAGGACCGGGCTGGGGCCGTACATCTCGATGGTCGGGACGCTGCGTCGCGAGGCACGACAGGGGCTGGCGCTGCCGTGGGTGGTGACGTACGACGGCCGGTTCGCGGGGCAGCTGACCGTGGGCGCGATTGTGTGGGGCTCTGCCCGTTCTGCCCAGGTCGGCTACTGGGTCGACGGGGCGCTGGCCGGTAAGGGGATCACCCCCACCGCGCTCGCCATGGCCGTTGACCACTGCTTTTTCACCACCGGTTTGCATCGGCTGGAAGCGAACATCCGCCCCGAGAACCAAGCCAGCCGTAGAGTGGTTGAGAAGCTTGGATTCAGGGAAGAAGGCATTCGGCGTCGCCAACTTCACATCGACGGAGCCTGGCGCGACCACATTTGCTATGCGCTGACCGTTGAGGATGTTCCTGGCGGGCTGCTCGTGCAGTGGCGTCGCGCGCGTGAGTCAGCCGCTCACGGGGGGTCTCCCGTCGAAGAGGTTTGACGATCTCGCGACACACCGCACCGAATGCTCGTCAATCAGTGACACGCGGTCTTACGGTGCGTGACGTGAGCATATTGAAGGCGCGACGAGCACACCCGCGTCTTCATGCTGCCCGGAGGTGGTCGTGAGTAGCGTCCTCCTCTATCTGGCCATCGTCGTGATGTGGCTCTGCGTCCTCATTCCGATGTGGCTGCGCAAGGACAAGCAGAACCTCGCCGAGCTGGCCGAGCTCGAAGAGTATTACACCGGCGAGCACCAGCTCCCCGACCTCGACAACCTGGCTCCGCCCGACTCCGACGAGGACGACGAGACGCCGCCGGTGGAGGTCGAGAAGGTCGACGTCCGCCAGTTCCGCCTCCGGCGCCGCGCCATCATCGTGGCCCGCCGCCGGCGCCTGCTCTTCTTCACCGCCCTGCTGGTGCTGGCCTCCATCGTGACCGCCGCGGTGAAGGTGATCCCGTGGTGGGGCGTGGCGCCGTCCGTGGTCGTCACGCTGGCGTACATGGCGTTCCTGCGCATCGCCGTACAGGTGGACAGGGAGCGCCGCGATCGCGGCTTCCAGGCGCGCGCTGAGCGGCTCCGGCGGCAGCGCGAGCAGCGGCGGGCCGCCGAGGAGGCGGAGGCCGAGATCATCGATCTCACGACGATGCATCCGGACGTCCTGTTCGATCAGTACGCCGAACCGCCCAAGCGAGCGGTGGGGGACTGATGGGTGGCGCGAGGACTCCCGGAAGTTTGCTAATCTGGTCGAGTCCTTGGGGATGTAGCGCAGTCCGGTAGCGCACTTCGTTCGCATCGAAGGGGTCAGGGGTTCGAATCCCCTCATCTCCACCAGAGGCCGTTCTTGGAACGGCTGGACTGAGGTTGACGGGATCCCGTCCGATCATCTGAATCGGACGGGATCTCGTGTTTTCCGAGCCCATTGTGTGGACGCCAGACTCTCATGCACCAGGCGGCGCTGCCCGGGCTCGGTCCGGCGACCACGAGCAGGCCCTCGGCGACTACACCGCGGTCGACCGTCGACCCGAAGAAGTCACGCGCCTGATTCGAGCGCGCTGCCCTCCACCGGCGCCTCGGGCGCCTGGCCGACGGGCTGAACGAGCACGACCGGGCCGCCCGGCCGGCCTCCGCCCTCCTCCGAGGTGGTCCGCGACCGCGGCGACGTCAGCGTGGACGTCGAAGAACTGGACGGGGGCGTCCAGGTCTCCGTCCTGCTCGGCCGGCGCATCGCGGGACGCTGCCGACTCGGCCGGCCGGGAATCGGTCGCGACCGCGGCTGACAGGGCCGCCCTGACGGCCGGAAGGTCGTTGTCCTCGGCCGGGAACCGGTCCGGGAACCGGTCAAGGGGCCGGTCCAGGGGCCGGTCCGGGAACCGGTCCAGGGGTCGGTCCAGGAGTCGGCCGCGCAGGCGCGGCAGGTGGGGATCGGACGGCGCGAGCGTCAGGCCGGTCTCGGCGTCGCGCCGGACGCGGACCCTGCCGCCCCTGCCGCCCCTGCCGCCCCTGCCGCCCATGCCGCACAGAAGCCCGGCCCGGTTCACGTAGGCGTCGACTGCTCCATCCCTGGCGTGGATCTCCACGGATCCCAGATCGTGAAATCTCATCATTTGCCCCCTCTTGTCGTGCTGGCGATCTAAGGTCTAAGGCGGCCCAGGGATGTCCGAAATAGCCCTCCGTGGGTTCAGGACAACGCGGCGAAGAGTCCGGACAACACGAGGTGAGTGCACATTGGGGCGGCCCGAGCAGCCGGTGGATCCGTTGGCCGGTCCCGTCGAGAGGCTCGCCTGGGAATTGCGCCGGCTCAGGGACGAGGCCGGGCGACCGAGCTACCGCGTACTCGCGGAACGCGCGCATTTCTCGCGGAGCACCCTCGCCGAGGCGGCCACCGGGACGCGGCTGCCCACGCTTGAGGCGACACTGGCGTACGCCGTCGCCTGCGGCGGCGACCCCGCCGAATGGGAGCGGAAGTGGCAGCTGGTCGCGGCCGAACTCGAACGGTCGCAGCGCCGCTGCCCTTACCCCGGCCTGCTTCCGCTGGACGTCGACGCCGCCGACCTGTTCTTCGGGCGGGACGAGCTGCTCGAGGTCCTGCTGAAGGCCGTGAAGCAGGGACCGCTGACGGTGGTCCGCGGTGCCACCGGCAGCGGCAAGTCCTCGTTGCTGCGGGCCGGGCTGGCCGCACGGCTGACCGCCGGCGGAACTTCCGTCACGCTGCTCACTCCGGGTGCGCACCCGCTGTCCCGGCTGCACGCCGCCGACGCCGCGGACGGTGCCGACGCCGCGGACGGTGCCGACGGTGCCGATGTGATGATCATCGACCAGTTCGAGGAGACGTTCACGCTCTGCGCCGACGAGCCGGAACGCGCCGGCTTCCTCGACGCGCTGAGCGAGCTCGTCAGCGGTCAGGACGGCCCGGCGCTGGTGATCGGGATCCGCACCGACTTCTACGAGCGCTGCACGTCGCATCCCGGTCTGGCCGCGGCCCTCCTCGACAGCGTTCACCTGCCGGTCGGCCCCATGTCCGAGCAGGAGCTGCGTGCCATCATCACCGAACCCGCCGCCCGGGCGGGGCTGAGCGTCGACCCGGATCTGGTGGTCACCGTGGTGGCCGAGGCCGCCGAGCAGAAGGGGGCGCTCCCGATGGTCGCGCACGCGTTGCGCGAAACGTGGAGCAGGCAGCAGGGAGACACGCTGGCGCTGGCGGACTACCGGGCCGTGGGTGGCGTGTCCGGCGCGATCGCGCGGACCGCTGAGCACCTGTACGCCGATCTGGAAGCCGACCAGCAGCAGTTGCTCCGCGCCGTGCTGCTGCGGCTCGTCGCCCTGGGCTCGGGCAGCTCCGACACCCGCCGCGGTCTCGACCGCGACGAGCTCGCCGGCATCGGACCCGCCGGCGAGCTGGACGCGGTCCTCGACCGGCTCGCCGCCGCCAGGCTCGTCGTCGTGGACCAGGACCTGGTCGACATCGCGCATGAAGCGCTCCTCACCGGCTGGCCCCGGCTGCGGGAATGGCTCACCGCCGACCGTGAGACCCTGCTGCGGCACCAGCGGCTCACGTCCGACGCGGCCGAGTGGGACCGCAACGGGCGCGGCGAGGACTACCTGTACCGCGGCACTCGCCTCGCCCTCTGGGACGGCGAGGCGAGCTTCGTGCCGCTGAACGAGCTGGAGCGGACCTTCCTGGCGGCCTGCCGCTCGAGCGCGGCCGGGCGCGACCGAGCCCGCCGCCGGACCCGTCTCGCCTTCGGCGGGCTGACGGTCGCCGCCGCCGCGGTCGTCGTGCTGGCCGCGCTCGTCCTGGTCCAGGTGAGCGACAGGGACGTCGAGCGCGACCGCGCCGCCTCGGTACGGCTGGCCGCCGAAGCGCGCCGCCAGCTCCAGCAAGACCCGGAACTGGCGTTGCTGCTGGCGATCGAGGCGTACGAGGCGGAGCCCACTCCGGAGGCCGACCTCGTGCTCCGCCAGGCCACCGCGGACTCCCGGCTGCGCGGCTCCGCCCCGGTCGGCCTGCGCAGGGTGACAGGAACGACGGCCACCCCGGACGGCCGCAAGATCGCGATCTGGGGCGCCGGGTCGGGCCCGGCCAGCCTGGAGATCTGGAGCCTGGACGGCACCGCACCGCGCCGGGCCGGCCATGTGCTCCAGGCGGATCGGACGGACGGCATCCAGAGTGCCGCGTTCAGCGGGGACGGCCGGCAGCTCGTCACCGGAGGCGCCGGAGGAGAGCTGGTGCTGTGGGACCTGGCGTCGAACGGTCCACCCGTGGTTCTGGGGACCGTCGACGGCAGCGTCAACGGTGTCAGCGTCAGCCGGGACGGTACGGTGGCGAGCGCGCACAACGACGGCGTGCGCATCTGGAAGCCGGGAAACTCCAAGCCCGTCAAGCTCAGCGTCCCCGGCCGCGCGGTCAGGAGCGTCGCGTTCAGCCCCAGGGGCCGGCTGCTCGCCACCGGGGGCAACGGATCGCCGCTGCGACTGTGGGACATGACCCGGGACCGGCCCGTCCTGCAGCGTGCGGCCACGCGCGGCGAGCCGGAGCAGGCGGCTTTCAACCCGCGTGGACCATGGGTCGCGACCGTCGAAGGCGACGTTCCCCGTGTCTGGGACGCGACGGAGGAGCCGGCCGGCGACTGGATCCCGCAGATCGAGCTGGCCGGCCACGCCCCGAAGCTGAACGGCCTGGTGTTCACCCCGGCCGGGGACCGCATGGCCACCTTCGGCGCCGACGGCGTGATCCGCGTCTGGACGACGGGCAGCGACGCCGACCCACTGGTGTTGCGCACCCCGAAGGGGGATCCGCGCGGAGCGGCGTTCACCCCGGACGGGAAGTCGTTGGTCAGCGTCGATGAGGACGGCACCCTGCGGACGTGGGACGTCACGGCGGGCGACCCGGCACCGAGCGAGGGCAGGCCCCTGGCGCTCAGCGCTGACACGAGCACGGTGGCGGTCAGCGCGGGGCCGACCTCACTCCTCAGCCCGCTGGACGTCCGCGTCAAGATCTGGCGCGGCACGACCGCGGCCGAGGTGCGCGGCCCGCGTGATGCCGGCTACCTCGTCGCCCTGAGCCCTGACGGCCGGCGGATGGCGGGCATCGGCCGGGCCGGGACGCTCAGCCTGTGGGACCTCACCACCGCCGGCGCCCCGGTCACCACACCCGCGACCTTCAGCGGCCTCCCGATCGGCCTGGCGTTCAGCGCCGACGGAAAGCGGATCGTCGCCGGCGCCTCCCGCACCGAACCGCAGGTGTGGCAGATCTCCCCGTCCGGCGGGTTGACGGCGCTCACCGGCTGGCAGGCCCGGCCCACCGGCCGCGCCGACGGCGACGTGGCACTCAGCCCGGACGGCACGAAGCTGGCCGACGCCCGTGACGACCACACCGTCGTCGTCTGGGACCTGACCGGCAAGAGCGAGCCGAAGATCCTCCGCGGCCATGCGGACGACATCACCGGCCTCGCCTTCAGCCCGGACGGGCTGCGGCTGGCCGCCGCGGCCGCGGACGGCGCCATCCGGCTCTGGGACACCGGCGGCCGCGGCGAGCCTGCGAACGTGCTGTACGGCGCCGAGAACACCGTCCGCGAAGTGGGTTTCAGCCCTGACGGCACCTGGCTGGTCACCAACGAGCCCGCGGGCCACCTGCGGCTCTGGCGGGCGGCAGGCGGCGGCGAACCGCTGGAGTTGACCGGCTGGGGCGCGACAGGCGGTCTCGCGGCGTTCAGCCCCGACGGCAGGCGGATCGTCAGAGGGCTGAGCCCGCGGATCTTCCTCGGTCGCTCGCTGGGGACCGGTCTGGGTGGCAGCCTCGTCCGGACCCGCGCCTGCGAGGTGTGCGGCCCGGCCGGAACGGTGCTCGAACTGGCCAGATCCCGTCGTACCCGCGAGCTGACCGAGGAAGAACGCCGCAGCCATCTCGGCCCGGACTCCTGACCTGCACCGTTGCCCCGTTCCGGGCGACCGTCGGTCTGATCAGCGCGCTCCCGCGCTCAGGTGCTTGACGGGGTCGGGAGCTTGAGGGAGGTCCTGGGCGAGCAGGACCTCCAGCTCCTCCTCGGTGAGGAGATGGAGGTCACACAGGATCCGAGCCGACTGGTGCCAGCGCTGCCGCGCCTCGTCCTGGCGTCCGAGATCGTGCAGGGTGTCGCCGAGCCCCCACAGAGTGCCGGCCTCCAGCGCGCGGGCACCGGCCTTGTGGTGGAGGCGGGCCGCCCTCCTGTATCCGGCCTCGGCCTCGACGAGCCTGCCGGCGCGCCGGTAGGCGTCGGCCAGCGTGTCGGTCGCCGTCCCCTCGCCGTAGGGATTGTCGAACTCCGCCCAGATCTCCAGGCTTCGCCGGCTGGCGTCGATCGCGTCGTCCAGCCGGCCCATTCTGATCAGCACCGCGGCCCGGCCGTTGAGGATCATCGCTTGGTAGTCGCGCAGGCCGCTGGCTGTCGCTGCCGCTGTCGCCTCGTCCTGGGTGGCGAGCGCGTCGTCGAACCGCCCCAGCTTGCCGTACGTCGTGCCGAGATTGTGGAGAGTGCCCGCCTTGCGCAGGGGCAGACCTGCTCGATCCCAGCACGCGAGGGCGCGCTCGAACTGCTCGACCGCAGGCTCGAAGCGGCCCTCGTTCTTGTGGATGAGGCCCAGATGGTTGTGCCCGCGGGCCTGGCCCGCCCAGTCACCGGTCCGGACGGCCACGCGCAAGGCGTGGTGATGGATCTCGCTCAGATCGGCGAGCCAGCCTCTGTGGCTGAAGGGCCTGTTGAGACCGGCGGCGAGCCCTTCCACGGTGCCGGGATCGTCGGTGCGGCCGGCGGCCTGCCGGGCGACGGCGATGAGGTTGTCGCGCTCCAGCTCGATCCAGTCGATCGCCTCCCGCGGTGTGTCCAGGCGGAGGCCCGGCTGGTCGGCGCGAAGATCTCTGACGATGGGGGAGGTGGGATCGAGCAGAAGGCTGGCCGTTCTGGTCGTGGCGAGGTAATGGTGCAACGCGCGGTGGGTGGCGGCCACCCGATCGTTCTCCTGGACGGTGCCGTCCGCTTGCTCGCGGGCGTAGAGGCGGACGAGGTCGTGCATCCGGTAGCGGCCCGGCCCCGCCGATTCGAGCAGCCGGGCATCCAGGAGGCGGTCCAGCGCATCCGCCACCGTGCGCTCGGGCCGATCAGCGAGAGCGGTGGTGGCCGCCGGGGTGTGGGTGGGCGTGTCGAGGAGGCCGAGCAGGGCGAACAGGTGGGCGGCGTCCTGGCCGGCGGGCTCCTCCTGGAGGTGGTGGAGGCTGACGGCGATGCCGGCGCGGACGGCCAGGTCGGCATGCTCCAGCGTGTCCAGGCGGCGGGTGGCGTCGGCGAGCCTGTCGGCGAGGTAGGACAGCGTCCAGTCGGGGCGGGCGGCCAGACGCGCCGCCGCGATGCGCAGGGCGAGGGGCAGGCCCCCGCAGAGCCGGACGATCCGCCCGGCTGCCTCCGGCTCGGCGTGGACCCGGCCGGGGCCGGCGATCCGGGCCAGCAGCGCGGTGGATTCGGCCGGGTCGAGCTCGGGCAGGTTCAGCTGGCTCGCCCCGTCGACCGAGGTGAGAACCTGCCGGCTGGTGATGACGACCGCGCACCCCGACCCGGCGGGAATGAGCGGGCGGACCTGGCGGGTGTCGAGGGCGTTGTCGAGGATGAGCAGCACGTGCCGAGCCGAGGTGAGGGATCGGTAACGGGCCGCCGCCTCGTCGACCGTGGTCGGTACGGCGGAGCCGTCCAGGCCGAGCGAGCGTAAGAGCCGGCCGAGCGCCTCCAGCGGCGACAGCGGCCGGAGGCCTTCGGTCGCGCCGTGCAGGTCGATGTAGAGAACACCGTCGGTGTAGCGGTCGGCGACGGCGTGCGCCAGGTGTACGGCCAGCGCGGATTTGCCGATCCCGCCGGGACCGCCGATGGCGACGATCGCCGGCGTGCCGGCTTCCGAGGAGGTGAGCGCCTTGTCGAGCCAGGCGAGCTCGACATCGCGGGCGGTGAAGGCGCGGGTGTCGGCGGGCAGCTCGGCCGGGACGACGGCGTCGCCGAGCGTGGCATCCTGCGCCGGAGAGGTCAGATCGAGGACGGGATCGTGAGCGAGCACCGCCTGCTGGAGCCGGCGCAGCTCGGCACTCGGCTCGATGCCGAGCTCCTGGATCATGACGCGGCGGGTCTCCTGGTAGACCGCGAGCGCTTCCGACGACCGTCCAGCGCGATACAGCGCCAGCATCAGCTGCGCGTGCGGCCTCTCCCGCAGCGGGTGCGCCTCGATGTGGACGGTCAGATCCGGAATCACCGCATGGTGATCACCCGCCGCCATCCGCAGATCGACGTGATCCTCCAGCGCGGTGAGACGTTCCTCCGTCAGGCGGGTGGCCTCGATCTGGGCCCACTCCGCCGACATGCCCGCCAGGGCCTCTCCCCGCCACAAGGCCAGCGCCTGCCGGAACGACCTGTCCGCCGTGACGGTGTCTCCCCTGTCCCGGCCGGCCCGCGCTTCGCGCACCAGCCTCATGAACAGATGAGCATCGACGTGATCAGGTGGCACGTCCAGGCAGTATCCACCCGGCGCGGTCACGATGACCTCGTCGAGCGCCCGAGGCGCAAGGAACTCGCGAAGCTTCGACACCACGATGTGGAGCTGCTTCGGCGCCGTCGCCGCCCGGCTCTCCCCCCACACGTCGGTGAGGAGCTGGTCGGTGGTGACCACCCGGCCGGCGCTCGACGCCAGCCTGGTCAGCAGGCCGATCCGCCGGCTGCCGGTCAGCGGCAGCACGTCGCCGTCTGCCGTCAGCTCCCACGGGCCCAAGATCTTGATCCCCAGTCGCATCGCACAACCCTCCGTAGGCAGGACCAGCGTTTCATCGGTCATGACCGTTACCTGTGGGAGGGCCTCCTTCGTGATCTCCTGAGCGGCAGGTGACGAACCTACCGGAACACACCTTGTGTTGGCACGTTGTCAACATGTCGGTGCGGGCGCGGGCCGCTTCAGCTGCAGCGTCTGACGCAGATCCCCGGAGGCGTCGCAGATCGACTCCTACGGTCCTCTGGGCGTACAGCGACGAGCGGCACGATCAGGATCGTCTGCGCACCCTTGATCTGCCTTCCTCGTCCGGCTACGGCGCAGCCGATCGCCTGACCTCCTACGGAGATCGACGGAACCGGGCGTCCGAGCTCCTGGGCGATCGCACGCAGCTGTACCGCCTTCTTGCTCAGAGCCGCAGGGCTGATCAAGGAGGCTACCCAGCCGTCACCGTGCAGGACGGCGCGACTGCGCTCGGGTCGCGTTGCCGACCGGAGGGTCCGGCTGAAAACGATCACGAGCAGCGCGACTGCCGGTCGTCGGGAGCGGCCTTACTGATCTTCTGAGTGACCATCGGTTCTGCGACGATGACCACCATGTCGCGGATCGAGTTCTCCTATGGAGCGCCGGAGCATGGCTGGTCCGTGGTCACCATCGCCCATGAAGGGCGTGAGGCCCGGATGGTCGTGTCCTACGTGACCGATGCTCTTCGGGACCTCCTGTACAGCCTGGTGCGGGTCACTCAGGGCGACGACATCCGCTTCTCCTGGGATGCTGAGCCCACCGAGTACCGATGGATGTTCACCCATGAGGACGACGCGGTCCGGGTGCGCGTTCTCAGGTTCCGGGACGGGAGGAGACCCGAACCGGACGACGCGGGGCAGGAGGTGTTCGCGCTACAGAGCGAGGTAAGCCCTCTGGTGCGAGCGGTGGTCCGCTCGGTCAGGCGACTGCTCTTCGAGATGGGCGAGGAAGAATACGCCCGGCAGTGGACAGGACAAGCCTTCCCGCTGCGCGAGCTGAACGCGCTGGAATCCTGGCTCAAAGATCACTGACCGGGGGTGGACGACGAGTTGCTCGACCGCCTCGGCGAGCCGGTCAAGGTGGCGCGCAGGACATTCGCCTGCACCATGCGAGACGCCAACTCCTGGACTCCCGACGAGGTCAGAGAATGTCTCCGGCGGGAGCATTCCGGCACCGAGGTGACCTGAACGTTGAGGGTTGGCTGGGGGCTGATCACCTCGCTGACCCCGGGGATCCCTTCAGAACCTCAACATCAAGTGCCGGCAGTCATCGTGGGCGCTGTCACGTCTGCCCGAGGTCTGTGCAGTGGGTGATCGTCGCGTCGTCCGGCGGCACCGCGTGCTGGGCCTCCGCCTGCCGGACACGGCGAATGATCTCCTCCGGTCCGCTCGACGCCAGGACGGCCATGACCCCTGGCCAGTCGGTGAGCCCGAACCGGTCCACGATGCCGCCGGCGCCGTTACTGAGGAGAACGGCGCCGAGATGGGTCAGCCTGGAGATCGGGCAATCTCCGGTGATGGCCTCGTCCGCCGCCCGTGGGTCGTCCTTGGCGACCCAGAAGCCGCCCGGCTGGTTCCGGTTCGAGCGTAGGTCGCTGAGGATCCTGTGGTACTCGTCGCCATCCTCGGCGGCGGCCCTGAGCGCGGGCTCGTACGAGCGGCTGATCACCACCTCCCGGGGATCGGAGACGACGAGCGGCGCACCGCCTGCCTTGTCCAGCACGATGTACGCGTCGCCGAGCACCAGGTACTCGACGAGGTCACCGGACAGGCGCAGGAGGGCCACCGCCGCCGAGGGGCTTATGCGGTCGGTGACGTCGCAGGTTTCTCGATGGTCGTCCGTCACCTGCTCGATGGCCTCGGCAAGCACCGCCCGGAGGCTGCGGTCCTGCGGGAGGGACAACAGACCGAGGAGATCGCCTCCCAGGCGGCTGGCATACCAGGCCACGCCGTGCCGGCAGATCGATTCCGTGCCGGGGATGCCGGCGCCGTCGACCAGCACCGCCGCCGTCGGCAAGGCACCAGTGAAGTCTTCGTTCGCGCGGCCGGCCCGCCCCGCGGCCGCGCTCGTCATCGTCACCCGCATGTGCCACCGCCGCTTCTCCGCCGAACGAAGCGTCCACCCTGAACAAGTCGCCGAACCGCCTGGAACCGTCCGCGGGCCCGCGAACACGTCGGGCCCGCGCTTCGGCTCCGGGCCATTCGTGGTGTCACTGGTCAGCTCCACCAGTCGCGGTCGGGGAGTTCGAGCCAGATGTCGGGTTGATCGGTGATGGAGCGGGTGTCGCTCGGACGCAGGCCCGCGCCGGCGAAGCAGTAGGCCACCGCTTGGTGGTGGTAGAGGTAGGCGGTGAGGATGTCCTCCGTGGCGGCGTGGTCGGATACGGAGCCTCCGCCGGGATGGGTGTCCCATTCCTCGATGACGCCGTCACGGGCGACGGCTCCCTGATTGCCGCTCTTGGGGTTGGCGAACATGCCGTAGCAGACAGAGCCGGCTGACAGGCGCTTCATGACGCCAGGGGTGGATGCGTTGTATCCCCACGGCTGGAAGACGACGCATCCGCCCGGTACGTCCGTGATGCCGATGAGGGACAGGCCGTCGTCCGAGCCCGAGAACGGGTCGTCCATGATGTCTTCGACGTCGTCGGCATCGGCCGGTGTGGCCTCCAGCCTCCGGGCCGCCTCCGCGGCGGTGATGCCGGCCACGCAGGCGAGGCTGAAGCCGTCATCCTCCAGGTCGTCCAAGGCGGTGATCAGCTGCCTGGCCTTGGCTACGGCGGCGGTCTCGGCGGCGGACAGACCGGCCTCCCCCGGAGGAGGAGTGAACAGGTCAGGGGTCGGCGTGGCCAGGCTGAGGCGTCCGGGGGACCAGCCGTTCATCATCGGCCGCCACGGGTCTGCTCCAGCGGCGGCCAGGGCGCGGGCGTTGCCGGGGCGGTTGTTGAAGACAGCTTCCCAGAGGGCGGTACGGCCTTCGTGTTCGGCATCGACGTCGCCGACTCGCTGGCACAGCTCGGCGATCACCTCGGGTGAGCCGCATTCGGCGGCGGCGTGCAGCGGTCGTTCATGGAAGTACACGCCCGTGTCGGGGTCGGCGCCCGCGTCGAGCCGGGCGCGGATCAGGCTGAGGTTCGCCCAGTCATCCCAGCCGATTCCGGACCAGCCGGGTCCTTCGGTGACGACCATGACACTCCTTGAGGGGACGTGAGGATCATTGAAGGCTGATCATGGCGGACGGGTCCGACAACTTCCGGCCGGGCCGCAGCCGGGGTCACGCCAGCCGACGCCAGCGGGCTCAAGCGCAGCCAGGGCCCGGCTGTGGGCGGGCCGGTTCTGCGCGGATCACTCAGGTCGGGCCC
Organism: Nonomuraea thailandensis; assembly: GCF_024172165.1. Lineage (GTDB taxonomy): Bacteria > Actinomycetota > Actinomycetes > Streptosporangiales > Streptosporangiaceae > Nonomuraea > Nonomuraea thailandensis. Next base: position 11,284,513 of record NZ_JAMZEB010000002.1, read on the forward strand.
GGCCCCTCGGTCCGACCAGCGGGCCAAGAAGGCCGCCGGTCACGCCCGGCTCAAAGGACGTCCCACTCCACTTGGCGGGCGACCGCCGTGGGCTTCCAGTACCCGATGGACGTGCCGTTCTCCATGGCGTCGGCGGTGGCCTTCAGCAGGGCGTGGAACGAGCGGATGCGGACGCCGCCGGGCTCGAAGCTCATGCCGCCCTCGTGGTCGGTCGTGCCGATGTCACGCTGCACCGAATCGACCACGAGATGGTCGCCCATGCCGTTGGCGCCGGCGGGCAGCATGCGGCCGTCCCACCACTCGGCGCGGGCGGCTGCGTCGTCACCGTCTCCATCGTTCTCGCCGTCGACCTCGCACAGGGCCCGCCAGTCGGACAGGATCTGCGCGACGCTCGCGTTCGTGTGGCCCAGGAATCCGAAGCCCCAGGTGTCGTCGACGGTGCTGGAGCCGTCGTGCCGCAGCAGCGACGCGCGCAGGTCGTCGGGAAAGCGCAGGCCCGTCTCGGCCTCCGCCGCCGCGAGGTCCGACGCCTTGCCCGGCTCGCCGAGCGTGCGGTGGCTGCGGGGGGCGTGCTTCTTCAGCCAGGACTCGATCCGCCGCCACTGCCGGTTGACGGCTCGTGTCACCTTCGCGTCGATCTCGCGTACGCGCGGGGTGGTTCTCCGGGGTGAGCAGTCCTCGTCGGCGGCCGGTTCCCGGACGGGAAGGCTCATGCCGTCGATCTGCCGGAACAGGCAGGTGGCCTGGCTCTGGACGAGTGAGGGTTCGCACACCTCGGCCACGATCCGGCCCGGTCCGCTGACGACCTCACCGGTTTCCCGCTCGGTCCTGGAGAACACCGCGGACTCCAGCACCTGGGTGCAGGAGGCCAGCAGGACGAGCGCGCAGGCCGCCACGCCCCAGCGGGTCAGGCGACGGCGAGTCGCCGCGTCCAAGGGCTCCCGGGGCGTGCGCGCCTTGGCCGGGGGACGATCCAGAAGGGAGGGCTTGGCAGCCAGGCGCTCCAGGTCGCGTGCCGTGGGGGTGCCGAGGATCGGGACGGCGGCAGGTTGTCCGGGGCCGACGGTGGCAGGCGGGGCCGGCTCGTCCTGATGCCGCGCCAGGCGCCGCGTGGGGGGCGGACGGAGGGAACGCCTCGCCGCCAGCACCGCCACCGCTGCCGTGAGGGCCGCCGCGAGCGCCAGCCACACCGCCCGGGAAGTCGTTGATCGCCGCACGCCCGGCAGGGTATCCGTTGTCGATCAACGGCGGGGGCGGGCCGGCGTGCGGGTCCTGGCCGATCGACGGCTCATGATGAGATCCGCGGGTACGCGTACCGGCAGGCACAAGGTTTGTCCGTGCTGTTCGAACAGGTCGTCCCGGGAGTGGAAGTAGCCCAGATCGGCCAGGACGTGTCCTGACAGGTCGCACGAGGAGCAGGTGCCGCCGTCCCAGTCCACGGCGGTGTGCGCGATCGCGTCGAAGAGCGTCATGCCGCCTGTGTTGGTGAATCGGCCGCCCGCTCGCAGCGTGCCCAGATCACCGTAGAGTTCGGACACGGACACCCACCGGCCGTAGAGGAGGAACTCCGGCCAGGCCAGCACCACGTGACGCGGGATCAGCGCACGCAACAGCGGGAACCGCGGGTGCCAGAAGCGCCCATCGAGCAGCAGGCCTCTGACCCGGGTGTCGATTGCGCGACTGCGTGCGACGGCCTCCAGCAGCGCCAGTCTCTGACTGCACGAACCGCGTCCCAGACGCAGGGTGGTGGAGACGGGCTGCCGTTCGTTCATGGCGTATACCGGGCGCACGCGGATGGCGATGAGCCGGTGCGCCGCGGTCAGGAAGGCTCGCTCTGCCTGAGGGGCGACGTCCCGGGTCTCGGCGGACAACGCCAGCACCCGAGGATGCCGCCAGTCGAGGATGGGTGTGGGCGCCGAGCTTCCTGCGACTGCTGTCCGTGGAGGAACGGCTTCACCGCGGCCCATGATCGTAAGCATGCCAGTTGTGGTTGGGCGGGCGTTCGGTGGGGGTGGCGACGTCAGGAAGACCGCTGAGCACGTCGTCCCGCCCCCTGACGTGGATCCTGCACCGGATCCGCACACGGGCTGCGCGTCGTGTGCATTCGCGTTTGCTTTGATGGCGCGGTGACGGAGCGGCGAACGCCAGAGGCGCGCGAGGTCTACTGGACGTTCGGATGCGGGCTCTGTCTGATCATCGCCATGGCGTGCGCGACGTTCGGCACCTTTCTCGACCTTCACCTGGTCGCTCGCGCGCAGGTCTACTGCGAGGGAGATCTGAGCTCCGGGGAGAAGTTCGCCGGCACCATGTGGTTCCTGAGCCGGGTCGTGATGTTTCCGATCGTTTCGGTACTGTCGGCGCTCGTCGCGCAGTCGTTCCATCTGCTGGCGCGGCTGCCCTGGCTGGCCGGGCGCCTCTGGTCGGGCGCCGTTCTGCCGGCTCTCGCGGTCGCCGGGTCCTTCGCCGGGCCGGTGGCCATGGTTCTGTACGACCTGGCCACCGTGGGCACTCCAGGTGGCTGTGTTCTGCCGCCGTGGCCCTTCTGAGAATCCTCAGCCCTTCGGCCCGTACGCCGTCATGAGGATGTGCACGAGGACCAGGGCGGCGATCCAGAACATGGCGCGCTTGGTCGGCGGCGGGCCGCCGCGCAGCAGGGAGATGCCGAGCGGGATGAAGGCGACGCAGAGGCCGCCCACGGCGATGAAGGACTGCGGTTCGGTGCCCTTGAGCGTGCCGAGCGCGAGCGCCGACATCAGGCCGAGCGCGACCGAGCGGCCGAGGCCGAGGGCGCCGGAGCGGTAGGCGCCGACGGCCAGCACGACCCAGCCGAGGAAGGCCGGCCCGGACATGGCCTTGAACGGATGCCAGCTCGATTCCAGCCGTGCCTGGTAGTAGTCGTCGATGCCGCTGAGCATGGTCTGCAGGCCGAAGCTGTCGGTCAGGTGGAAGGCCAGGTAGTCGGTGCCGAACTGGAAGGTGCGGGTGAACAGGCCGACCATCACCAGGCAGCCGCCCCACAGCCCCCACAGCGGGCTGGTGGCGCAGATCCGTTGCGCCAGTGTCATGACGGCCGGCCATAACAGCACGAAACCCGCGGCGAAGCAGGTGTAGGCGGCCATGATGAGGGCCGGGTGGCGGGTGTAGGCGGTGAGCTGCTGCGGGACGAAGTAGTAGAAGGGGGAGCGCAGGAGGGTCCCGGTCATGATCAGAAGGGGGCCGCCGATCAGCGAGACGGCGCTCACCCATCGGCCCGGGAACGGGGGCTGCCGGTCCAGGTTGGCGGCGGCGCTGGCGGCCCGGCGTTCGGCGCCGGCCCGTCGCCATCGGGTGATGCGGCTCTGAGGGGCGGTCTTCATGGGTTCGTGCCCGTCCTGTGGGAGATGAGGGGTGCAGCAGCATCGTGTCGGGCGGGGCGGGGCATGCGCGTCTGACCCGGGTCGCATCTTGGCGGGCGGGCGGGGGCCGGCGTACGACCAGGGGTGGATGCGGGCCTCCTCCCGTAGGCAGAGGGCTGAGATTTGTCCACCCATGACCACGGACGCCGCGCCCTGGCAGGTCAACATCCCGGCCGGTAACCAAGGAGGTCCAACCGACCTCTGGAGGCAGCGGCATGCACACCTACTCACGGCGGCGCTTCGCCGTCGCCGCCCTGGCCTGTGCGGTGGCTTTCGCGGGGAACCCGGCGGCTGAGGCGGGCGCGGGGCTGCGGACGCGGGGCGAGCAGGTCGTCGACGAGGCCAGGAAGCGGTACCTCGTCCCGGACGCCCGCGTGAAGGCCGACGTCGATGTGCTCAGGAGCGCGTTGGGCGAGGTGAAGCGCGGCAGGAGCGTGGCGTTCAACCTGAACGCGGGCCGAGCCAGGATCGCTTCCGCGCTGGGCGTTCTCGGCCGGGCGGCGGACGCGGAGGCGGTGCTGGCGCAGTGGGCGGGGCTGGTGGCCGATCGGGCGCGCGCCGGGAGCTCGTCCTACCTGGACAGGGAACGGCGGTTCTTCGGCGCCTTCACCACCCCTCTGGCCGTGCTGGCGCAGAAGTACCCGAACTCGCAGGCCAAGTACTGGCTGAAGAACACCCCGGCGCAGGTGCTCGATGTCGTCTTCGCCGCCGCGACGCCCGACCTGCCGGCGGACCAGCTCTACGCCTACGCCTACCTGGAGGGGCTGGTCGACTACGTACGCGATCGGATCGGGCTGGGGAAGAAGGCCGGCGACCCGACGGACGCGCAGCTCAGGAGCGTCAGCGTCACCGGCCCGATCTTCGGCTACGACTACCTCGGCACCGACCGCTTCTTCCTCGACATGTACGCCTCCAGGGTGCCCGGCAGGAATTTCCTGCCCTACGACCCGGGCAGGGTCGTCCTCGACACGAGGCGCAACGAGAAGGGCACCCTGGTGGAGTCGGCCCTGTTCCCGAGCCTGACGGCGGGGTTGCAGGGGGAGGCCGCGATGCTGAGGCGGCGCCGCGCGTTGTTCCTGGCCGACGCCAGGGCCTACGGGTACGCGACCCCCACCCGGGACGAGCTCGTCTACTGGACGTACGTGTACTACAACGTGGGGGAGTTCAACGGGCAGCTCAAGAAGTACGCCGGTAGGCGCAGGCTGGGCGACTGGATGGCCAAGGGCGAGTACCCCAACTCGATCAAGGCCCTGGAGAGCTGGCGCATGCTCAGGGACATGGCGATCTTCCCGAGGTGAGGCTTGCCGTGGTGAGCCTCATGCCGTACGGATGACGTGCCGCCCGACGAGCGACGAGACGCCGAGGGTGACGCAGACCCCGATGGCGATCGTGATCGCGTACGGCAGGGGCGCCGCCGCCTGCAGGGGGTCGCCGGTCTTGACGATGGCGAAGGGCAGGACGGCGAGGAACGCGCCCGCGCTGCCCGCGACGGTGCTGACGGCCGTGGCCGCGCCGATCTCGCGTACCAGCATGCGGTGCGTCTGGCCGCCCGTCGAGCCGACGAGGGACATGACGGCGAACTCGGCGCGGCGCTGGGTGATGGAGGCGACGAGGTTGTTGGTGAGGGCGATGGCCATGAAGGCCGCGATCAGCGCCACGACGAAGTAGTTGATCGAGGCGAGGACCTGGCCGTCCGAGCCGCCCGCCAGGCCCGCGGCGTTCTCGATGCCCTGCATGCTGAGCGTGCCCGCCGCCACGCCGACGAAGAGGGTGAGGAAGGTGACGGTCGGCCGTACCCGGTCGGGGGCGGCGGACAGGTTGACGGCGGCCAGGTGGGAGGGGGCGGCGCGGTGGGCCGGGAGCACCGCCCTGAGCACGAGGTTCACCGCGGCGACGAGCTCCGGGGCGAGCACGCAGAGGCCGACGGCGACGAGCACGCAGCCGGGCCCGGTCAGCGCCGTGGTGAGGATGTCGGCCGGGTCCATGCCCAGCACGGCGGCCGATGAGGCCAGGCCGGCGCCGATCATGATGGTGGCGGTGACGCGGCGGCCACGTCCGGGACGCCGTCCCGTACGGCGGCGCGGGGGCGGGGCCGCGTCGGCGACCGGGCTGCGGCGGGCCAGGGAGCGGCTGCCGATCCAGGCGGCGAGCACGCTCGCGGCCAGCACGACGAGCACGCCGAGGACCGGCAGGAGCACGCCGGGCGCGAACGCCGAGGCCGCGCTGGTGAGCCCGGCGGCATGGAGGCTCCGGGTGACGGCCCAGCCGACGAGGTACCCGCCGGCCAGGCCGGGCAGTGCCATGACGGCCGTGATGGCCGCCGTCTCGACCGCGAGCATCCACTGCACCTGCCGGGGGCTCGCGCCGATGAGCCGGATGCCGGCGATCTCCCCGGCCCGGCCGCCGAGCGCGACGCTGATCGTGGACACCATGGCGAACAGGACGATCGCGACCGTCCAGCCGCCCACGATGAGCGGGAACTGCACCAGGAACTCACGGTCCGCGTCGGTCGTGCTGCCGGCCAGCCCGGTGCCGAGCAGGCTCATCATGCCCGTGACCAGGATCGTGCCGACGAGAGCGACCAGGCCGGTCGCGATCGCGGAGGTGCGGTGATGTGCGAAGGAGCGGATGGCGATCCTGATCATCGGGTGGCCACCGCACCGTTCGCGGCCTGCTCGGCCGACTCGACCAGGACGGCCATCCGGCCGGCGACCCGCTGCGCGGTGGGGCGTGCGATCCGGTCGACGATCCGGCCGTCGGCCAGGAAGAGCACGGCGTCGGAGTAGGACGCGGCGACCGGGTCGTGCGTGACCATGATGATGGTCTGGCCGTGGTCGGCCAGCTCGCGCATCAGCCGCAGGACCTCCCTGGCGCTGCGGATGTCGAGGGCGCCCGTGGGCTCGTCGGCGAAGACGACGTCAGGGTCGGTGATCAACGCCCGCGCGACCGCGACCCGCTGCTTCTGGCCGCCCGAGAGCTGGTGGGGGCGGTGGCCGCCCCGGTTGCCGAGGCCGACGCGGGTGAGGAGGTCGGCGGTGCGCGCCGGCTGCGTCCTGCGCGAGTCGAGGCGCAGGGGGAGCTCGACGTTGTCGACGGCCGAGAGCGCGGGCAGCAGGTTGAACGACTGGAAGACGAACCCGACGCGGCGCCGGCGCAACTGCGCGAGCTGGGTCTGGTCGAGCCGGCCCAGGTCCTGCCCGTCCAGCTCGACGGCGCCCGACGTCGGCCGCTGCAGGCCCGCGGCGCAGTGCAGGAGGGTGGTCTTGCCGGAGCCCGACGGGCCCATGATCGCGATGAAGGACGAGCGCGGGATGTCGAGGTCGATGCCGCGCAGGGCGTGGACGGGGCCGGCCTCGCCCGGGTACTCGCAGCGCAGGTCGCGGATGCGCAGCACGGGCGGTGTGGACATGGTCATGAAGCTCTCCAAACAACCGTTTTAAACGAACATTTCAAACGAACGTTTATTTGATACGGTAGGGCATGTGAGTGCCAAGGACAAGCTGCTGCTGGCAGCGCGCGACTGCCTGCTGACCAAGGGGTACGCGCACACCACCGTGCGAGACCTGGTCGCGGCCTCAGGGGCGAACCAGGCGTCGATCAACTACCACTTCGGGTCCAAGGAGCAGCTGCTCACCAAGGCGCTGCGTGACCTCAACACGGAGTGGGGAGAGCTGCTGTTCGCGGTGATCGAGGAGCCCCACGACGCTTCGGACGAGCCCGCGGCACGGGTGGAGGCGCTGTGGGGGCGGATCATCGAGTCGATCCGGGCCAACCGGGCGCTGTGGTTCGTGAACTTCGAGTCCGTCGCGTCCGCCCGGCGGGACGGTGAGATCCGGGAGATGATCGCGAGCGGTCAGGAGCAGGCGCGGATCGCGCTGGCGCGGGCCTTCGCCGGCCTCGGGCCGGACAGCGATCCCGGCGAGGTCCACGCGGCGGGGTCGCACTACCTGGCCCTGCTGGTCGGGCTCGCCTCGCAGTGCCTGACCGACCCGGAACGCGCGCCGACGGCGAAGCAGTTCGCCGCCACGCGCTAGCGGCGCCGATCGTCCCCGATCAGGGACGTTCCGAGGGGGGTCGTCATGTGGAGGACCTGGCGTCCGGAGCGCTCGGAGGCGACCAGCCCGCTCTCGCGCAGCACCCGCAGGTGCTGCGAGACCGCGCTGGGCGTGACGCCGAGCGCGCGGGACAGGTCCGTCGTCGTCGCGGGCGAGCGCAGGGCCTCGAGCAGCCCCGCGCGCACCCGGCCGAGCAGCCGGACCGCGTGGCCGGCGGGGGCGCGCGTTCCGGCGGTCCACAACGTACCGACCCCGCGTGCCGGATAGCGGACCGTGGTCTGCGTGGACGTTCTCTTCTTGATCAGCACGTACGGCGTGCCGAGCGCGACCGGCATGAGGACCAGCCCGCCCGGGCCGCGGTCCACGGCCCGTTCGGCCCGCCAGCGCGCTCCCTCCAGCCTCAGCCGGCCGTCCTGCCAGTGCAGGTCGGGGTGCAGGTCGGCGAACAACCTCTCGGCGCCGCCCGCAGCCAGCCGCCGGGCGCGGTAGCCGACGTCGGCGTCGAGCACGGCCCGGATCCGCGGCCAGTGCGGCGCGATGAGCCGGTCGTGGGCCGCGCGCAGCTCGGCGGCGATCGTGCGCAGCCCCGCCGCCGGGCGTTCGGCGAGCGCGGCGACCGGCGCGGGAGGGTCGTCGCCGAACACGCGCCGGAGGCTGATCCGCACCTGGGACGCGGGTGTGCGGCGCAACGCGGCCAGGTCGTCGTCGATGGAGGCGCCCGAACCGCGCGGAGCGGGAACGAGGAACTCCGGCCAGTTCGGCCGGTCGCTCACGATCAGCGGCCATGTGCGCGAGAGGTCGAGCGGACGCCTGGCGAGCTCGTCCGCCGCCCAGCGCAGCCAGCGCAGGTTGACCGGGTGCCGGTCGCGGTCACCGAGCTGCTGCAGGGCGGACACGGTCTCCGACAGCGGCGAGATCGCGAACCGGGTCGCCGCCAGCTCGGCGACGCCGAGATCGACCGTCAGGGCCATGGGCCGATTATGTAGCGCTCACCTACAAGCTGTCGTGGCGGCCTCCCGGCACCGGAAGATCGCGGCATGACGCAGAGCGAGGCCGCGCCGCACCTGTCCCCGGCGTACTGGCGGTTGTGGTGGGCGACGGGGATCAGCAGTGTCGGGGACGGGGCGTTCACGGCGGCGGTCCCGCTGCTGGCCGTCACGGTCACCCAGGACGCGCGGCTCGTGTCGGTGGTGTCCGCGGCGACGTTCCTGCCCTGGCTGTTGCTGTCGCTGCCCGCCGGGGCGCTCGTCGACCGGTACGACCGGGTGGCGCTGATGTGGCGGGCCCAGGTGATCCAGGCGGTGCTCGTCGGGGCCGTCGCGCTCCTTGCCGCGTCCGGCCGGATCGAGGTCCCGGTCCTGGCGGTCATGGCGTTCGCACTGGGGGCCTGCACGGTCGTCTTCTCCAACGCGGCGCAGGCCGTGCTGCCGGATCTCGTGGCCAAGCCGCTGCTGCACCAGGCGAACGGTCATCAGCAGGCGATCACCACGATCGGCCTGCAGTTCGCCGGGCCGCCGGTCGGGGGGCTGCTGTTCGCGGCCGGGGCGGCGCTGCCGTTCGGGCTGGACGCCGTCTCGTTCGCGCTGTCCGCCGCGTTGCTGGCGTCTCTGGCCAGGTCCGGCGATCGCCGGCATCCCGGCCGCGGTGTCGAGGGCCATGACGCCGCACCTCCCCCGATGCGGACGGCGATCGCGGACGGGCTGCGCTGGCTGGCCGGGCACCGGCTGCTGCGCACCCTCGCCCTCCTGCTCGGCGTCAACACCTTCTGCTGGCAGCTCGGCAACGTCTCGCTGATCCTGCTGGCCACCCAGGAGCTGCACCTCGACGCCCCCGGTTACGGCCTGCTGCTCGCCGGGGCCGCCGCCGGCAGCCTGCTCGGCGGCCTGCTCGGGGCGCCCGTCGTAGCGCGGCTGGGCGCGCTGCCCGCCCTCCTCGCCGCGCTCGTCACCAACGTCGTCACCTTCGTCGGCATCGGCCTGAGCCCGAACGCGATCGTGCTCGGCGCCCTGCTGGCCGTCACCGGTTTCGTCACCACGCTGTGGAACATCGTGACCGTCAGCCTCCGGCAGCAGATCGTGCCGTCCGCGCTGCTCGGCCGGGTGAACAGCGTCTACCGGATGCTCGGCTGGGGGCTGATGCCGCTCGGGGCGCTGGCCGGCGGGATGGTGGCGCACACGTTCGGGGTGCACGCGCCGTACCCCGTCGCGGGAGCGCTGCGCGGGATCTGCCTGGTGGTCGCCGTGCCCGTGCTGGTCCAGGCCATGCGGGGACTGACATCCAGGTAGGAAGGGGATTTGTTTCCCCCTCCAAGCCACATTCAAGTCGGCTCCAAATTCCGGCTGGTGTGCTTCACCCACGAGCCGCGGATCTCCGGCGCGGATGCTCCGCGGCCAGCACATCAAGGAAAGGGAGGGAAGTCATGACCAAGAAGATCGTGAGCCTCGACGACCTGAGCAACGAACTGCCGGTGATCGACGAGGCCGACCTCGGTCTCGTCTCGGGCGGCAGGCCGATGGAGCGCTGCTACCACACCAACGGCACCGAGGGCAGGCCGTCCGACGGCTGGGTGTCCGACTACTAAAGATCACTCGGCGTCGCGTGGGAGGAGCATCGAGGAATCCGTGCTCCTCCCGCGCGGCTGAGGGGGGCACATGCTACTGATTCTCAGCGAACCCGGCGACACCACCGTCCGGATGGTCCTGCCCAAGCTGAAGGCCAGGGGCGCCGAAGTCGTCTGGTGGGATCCTGCCCAGTACCCGGCCGCCGCCCACCTGACCGCCGGGTTCGCGGCGGGCGGGACCGAGCTCAGGCTGGTCACCGGCGGGGAGGTCGTGGACCTCGGCGGGACGACGGCCGTGTGGAACCGGCGTCCCGGGCAGCCCGCCGCCGCCCCGAGCGTCACGGCCGGGGACCTGCGGGAGCGCGTGGGGGAGCTCTCGGAGTGGTTCCTGGAGGGCTTCTGGGATCTGCTGGACGCGCGGTGGCTGCCGGCCAGGCATCCGGTGCTGCGCAGGGCGCACAACAAGCTGGTCCACCTGGCGCTGGCCCAGGAGCTGGGCTTCGTCGTGCCGCCCACCGTGGTCACCAACGATCCGTCCGAGCTGGCGCCCGCCTACGAGCGGGCGGGCGGGCGGCTGATCGCCAAACCGGTCGAGTACGCCCCGTTCGAGATCGACGGCGCGCGCCACACCGTCTACACCACCGTGGTGCAGCGCAGGGACCTGGCGGCCCGCGGCCGGCTGGCGCACGAGCCGACCATCCTGCAGCCGTACGTGCCCAAGGCCGTGGAGCTGCGGGTCACCGTGGTCGGCCGGCAGGTCTTCGCCGCGGAGATCGCCTCGCAGGACTCCCCGCGCACCCGGGACGACTGGCGGCACTACGACTTCGACCGGGCCCGCCACAGCGTGCACCACCTGCCCGGCGACGTCGCCGCCCGCTGCGCCGACCTGGTCGCCGCGCTCGGCGTGTCGTTCGGGGCGATCGACCTCATCCTGACCCCCGACGGGGAGTACGTGTTCCTCGAGATCAACCCCAACGGCCAGTGGGCCTGGATCGAAGACCTGACCGGCCTGCCCGTCGGCGACGCCATCGCCGACTGGCTCACCGGAGAAACGGACGAACCATGAAACAGCCCTCACTCGGCCCGGCCCTCGAAAGCGGCGTGAGCCTGCTGCGCGGCCTGCCCCGCCGCCGCGCGGCGGTGGCGGAGGCCCGGCGCGCCGCCGACGACTGGGCGCGGTCGTTCCCCGCGCTCGCCGCCCAGCTCGTGAGCAACCCGCGGCCGGGCTCGCCGGTCGTGGACTACGACCTGCTGATCGACGACCCCGCCGGCGGCACCATCATGCTCGGCGTGCAGCCGGACGACGGCACGTCCTGGCTGGTCGACCATTCGACCCATTGGGCCGCCGGCAACCTGCTGACCGTCGACGGCATGCAGATCTCCATGCCCGAGGCGATGCTGATGCTCCGCTCGCTCACCCGTGCCGGGCTGTCGCCGCAGGAGGAGCTGGTGCGGTTCTGCGTCCTGCGCAACGCCGCCGCCAAGGAGGAGGCCGGCCTGGAGGACGTCCAGGCGGCCGCGGACGCCTTCCGCCGGCGCCACGGCCTCACCGGCCGGGAGGCGATGTTGAAGTGGCTGGAACGGATGGGCATGAGCGCCGAGGCGTTCCATGACCACATGACCACGAATGCCAAGGACGACAGGTTCCGCGCCCGGATGCGCGCCGAGCTGGGCCCCGGGTATCTGGGCCGCCATCGCGACCGGTTCGCGAGGGTGTGGGCGGCCTGGGCGCTGTCCGGGGAGCCGATCGAGGCCGCCGAGCTCGACGGCTCGCTCGGCGACCGCTGGGACCTGCGGCTGAACAGGGTCGTGGCGTGGTCGGGCGAGCTGCCCGAGCCGCTGCGATCGGCTCCGGCGGGCAGCGGCGTGGGGCCGGTGCCCTTCGAGGGGCGGTTCCTGACGGGCGCCGTCCACAAGCGGGAGGAGGCCGTGGCGGACGCGCAGACGCTGGAGGCGGCGGGGGCGGCCGCCTTCGAGGAGTGGCTGGCCGGCGCCGCCGAACAGGCGCGCGTCACGTGGCACTGGCTCTGACCCCGCCGCGTACGGATCGGGACCGGGTACGTCCCAGGGGCCGATGGGGGATGTCCCGGATGGGCGGCGGGTCACTCTCTCCGGCACGCTGACGATCATGACTGATCATGCGGTCCTCCTGGAGGAGGTGACCAGGACCTACGGGAACGGCGCCACAGAGGTGGCCGCGCTCCGGCAGGTCAGCGTCGGGTTCGCGCGCGGGAGCTTCACCGCGGTGATGGGCCCGTCCGGGTCGGGGAAGAGCAGCCTGCTGCAGTGCGCGGCGGGGCTGGACCGGCCGGACTCCGGAGCGGTGCGGGTGGCGGGGCAGGACATCACCCGCCTCGGGGAGAAGCAGCTCGCGGTGTTGCGCCGCGACCGGGTCGGCGTGGTCTTCCAGGCGTTCAACCTGGTGCCGTCGCTGACCGCGTGGCAGAACGTGGTGCTGCCGAGCAGGCTGGCCAGGCGGCGGCCGGATCCGGCGCGGGTGCGGGAGCTGCTGCGCCGGGTCGGCCTCGAAGGGCGGGAGGGGCACCGGCCGGCGCAGTTGTCGGGCGGGCAGCAGCAGCGGGTGGCGATCGCGCGGGCCCTGCTGGGCAGGCCCGAGGTGCTGTTCGCCGACGAGCCGACCGGGGCGCTGGACCGGGCCACCGGGCACGAGGTGCTGCGGTTGCTGCGGGAGGCGGTCGACGGGTTCGGGCAGACGGTGGTGATGGTCACGCACGATCCGGAGGCGGCGGCGCGGGCGGACAGGGCGCTGTTCCTGACCGACGGCCGGATCGTGGACGTGCTGGAGCGGCCCACCGCCGAGCGGATCGGCGCGAGGCTGGGCGGCGGACGGTGACGCTCGTCCTCGCCGTCAGCAACGTCCGGGCGAACCGGACGGGGGTGGCCGCGTCGTTCGCGGCGGTGCTCCTGGCCGTCACGCTGGTGGCCGGAGGCGGCCTGGTGGTCGCCGCCGCCGGCGCCAGGGACGAGCTGAACGGCGTCATGGGGCTGCTGGTGCTGTCGGCCGTGGTGTCCGGGTTCGTGTCGGTGTTCGTGGTCGCGGGCACGCTGAGCCTGCACGTGTTGCGGCAGCGCAGGACCTGGGGGCTGCTGCGGTCGCTCGGCATGACGCCGCGGCAGGTGCGGCGGCTGGTCACGGTGGAGGCGCTGGTGGTGGCCGTGCTGGCGAGCGCGGCGGGCTGCGTGCTGGCGGTGCCGTACGCGGTGCTGATGTCCGGGTTCGTGCGGGTGACCGGGCTGGCGCCCGGGGGTGTGCCGGTGCGGGTCACGCCGGGGCCGTTCGTCGTGGTGCTGGTCGTCGGGCTGGCGGTGACTCTGATCGCGGCGCGGGTCGCGGCGCGCAAGGCCGTACGCGTGGGGCCGCTGGAGGTGCTGCGCGACAGCGCGGCGCAGCGGCGGCTGCTGCCCTGGCCCAGGGCCGTCGCCGGGCTGGCGGCGCTGGGCGGGGGCGGGGTGCTGGTGGCCCTGGTGCCGAGGGTCGAGCCGGTCGCCGCGGTGCCGGCCGGGCTGGGGGCGACGATGGCGCTGTGCGTGGGCGCCTCCGCGCTGGGCCCGGTCGTGCTGAGCGGGATCGGCCGGCTGCTGGGATCCGTGGTGGCCGGGCTGGACCCCGGCGCGGGGATGCTGGCCAGGGCGTCGCTGGTCGCGCAGCCGCGCCGGGCGATGTCGGCGGCGTCCCCGGTGATGCTGACCGTGGCGCTGGCGTGCACCTTCCTGTTCGCCGTGACCACCTCCGACGCGGCGGCGGGCGTCACCCGTACGGGGGCGTCGGCGTGGGCGGCCCCGGCCCTGGTGGGGTCGGCGGTGGTCTACACCGTGATCTCGGTGCTCAACGCGACCGCGATGACGATGACCGAGCGGGCCGAGGAGCTCAGGCTGCTGCGGACGGTGGGGACCGCGCCGCGGCAGCTCACCAGGGCGGTGGTCTGGGAGACGCTGATCGTGACCGCCGTGGGCGCGCTCATCGGCACGGGCATCGCCGCCGCCTGCCTCACCGCGCTCGGCCAGGCCGCCACCGGCCGGCCGTGGTTCGCCTACTCGCTGCCGCAGTACGCCGGGCTGGTGCTGGTCTGCGCCGTGAGCGGGCTGATCGGCGGGCTGGCGGCGACCCGGCGGGCGCGGCGCGGACCCCTTCTGCCCGGACGGTGACCCGGCGGGCGTGGCCCCTTCTGCCCGGACGGTGACCCGGCGGGCGCGACGCGGCCCCCGCCCGGACGGTGGCCGGCTCAGCTCCCCGAGGCGGCGGGGCGGTCGTAGACCGCGACCGCCCACCTGCCGGGACGCTCACCCATCTCGGCCAGGAGCCGTTCTCGGACCTCCGGGTTCCCCAGCGCGCGGAGCTGCGCCGACTCGTCGCATTCCGTGCCCTTCCTGACCGGCGGGCAGCCCGTGACCTCCTCGGCCACCTTCCGCACCGGGGCGTCCGCGGGGAAGACCCACACCTGCAGCGACTGCGGACGCTTCAGCCAGTCGTCCGGCGCGGAGCGCTCGTCGTGGTGCCCGCCGAAGGAGGTGCCGCACCGTCCGGAGGCGCCGCCGGGCTCGTCGCTCTTGAGCGCCAGCGTCAGGGTGACCCAGGCACGGGGATCGTCACAGAGCACCTTGTACCCGGTCGAGGTGCTGGTCGGGACGAAGGTCACGGAACGGGCGCCCGTCGTCTCGAAGCGTTCGGCGTGGAGGAGGGGGAGGTCGAACCGCTCGGCCCCCAGCCGCACCTCGTACTTCTCCGGGATCTCCGGGCCGGTCGGCTCGACCTGGGCCGAGTCCACGGGCTGCTGGGCGACCGGAGGCGCGCCCGGCCGCACCTGCACGCCGGCCACGGCGACCGCGGAGACGGCCAGCGCCGCCGCGCCGGCCGTCAGGGCCCGCCGGGTGCGGCGGATGCGCCGGCCGCGCCGGATGATCGTGTCGAGCCGGGCGGAGGAGCCCTCCTGCCCTCCGGCCCGCCCGGTCAGGAGCTCACGCAGGTCGTTCTCGGTGTGGCTCATCGCTTGACCCTCTCCAGGCTCATGGTCTCAATGTCCGGATCGACCCGGAGACGGGCGAGGGCCCGGCTGAGCTGGCTCTTCACCGCTCCCAGCGAGCTCCCGACGATGTCGGCGACCTGCGTCAGCGTGCGTCCCTCGTAGTAGTGCAGGACGATCACCGCCCGCTGGCGCTCCACAGCGCGGCCTGGTCGTCCACCTCGGCCGCCGCGTCGCGCGGGTCGGCGGTCTCGGGCAGCGTCTCGGCCGGGACCTCGCCACGCCAGCGCCTGCGCCACCAGGACGTGTGGGTGTTCACGATGATCCGATAGACGTACGGATCGGGGTTGCCCTCGATCCGCCGCCAGGCCAGCCACGCCCTCGCCAGCGCCGTCTGCACCACGTCCTCGGCCGTGCCCCAGTCCCGGGTGAGGAGGTACGCCATCCGGCACAGCCGTAGCTGCCGGTGTGCCACGTACTCGGCGAACCCGTCGTCCATCCGTCATCTCCGTCTCGTCGTCATCCGGTGATGACTACTGCCTGGGACCCGGATTCGGATTACAGCCGCCGTCACACTCCTGACGCGAGCAGGGCGCGCACCCGGCCGGGCGTGTGTCCCAGCTCGGCGCGCATGACCCTGGTCAGGTGGGCCTGGTCGCTGAAGCCCAGGCCGGCCGCGAGCGCGGCGAGGTCGGTTTCGCCCTGGTCCAGGCGGGCCAGCGCCCGGCTGACCCGTACGCGGTTGCGGTAGCGGCTCAGCGGCATGCCGACGTGGTGCCGGAAGGTGTGGCTCAGGTGCGACGGGGACGTCTCCAGCAGGCGGGCCAGCTCCACCAGGCCCGCCCCGGCGAGCGGGTCGGCGAGGACCGCCTCCCTGGCGCGCTCGGCCAGGTCGGCCCGCCCGGGCGGCGGGGAGTCGCGCGGCTGCTCGCGCAGGGCCAGCCGCAGCAGGCCGAGCACGGCCTCGGCGGCGGCGAAGCCGGGGTCGTCGCCGGAGCGCAGGAGCAGCCGGTGGGCCAGCTCCAGCCGCGCGTCCACCCGGACGGCCCGCGAGCGCGCGGCCGCCCGCACCCCGGCGGTCAGCTCGTCACCGGTGGCCAGCTCGTCACCGGGGGTCAGCTCGTCACCGGCGAACGCGACCGCCGTGCACACGTCGCCGCCCGCCGGATGCGCGAACCGCATCTCCTCCCCGGGAAGGTGCAGGTAACCGGTGGCGGGCTCGACGGTCACCCCCCGCCCCCGGACGTCGATCCGGAACCGGCCCCGCCGGACCAGCACGATGTGCGCGGACCGCGCCGGCTCGGGGTCCGACCAGCGGGCGTGGTCGTCGGTGCACTCGACCGAGCGGATCGCGAAGTGGCGGCTCTCCGTCACCGTCCTGGTGGTACGCACCGCACCACCGTACGACGCAGATCCGCATATTCCTTCAAGACCGGGCAGCCGCCCCCGCACCATGCTGGGCCGATGATCACTGTGGCCCGCCGCGGCCGGATGCTGGCCGTGCTGCTCACCGGCCAGGTCATGGCCTCCATGGACGGCTCCATCGTCTCGGTGGCGGCCCAGACCATCCGCGAGGACCTGCGGGCGGACGGGGCCGCGATCCAGCTCATCGTGTCCGGATACCTGCTGACCACCGGCGTGCTCCTGGTCACCTGCGCCCGGATCGGCGACGTGATCGGGCACCGGCGGGCGTTCCTGCTGGGGCTCGGCTGGTTCACCGCCGCGTCGTTGCTGTGCGGGCTGGCGCCCACGGCGACCGTGCTGGTGCTCGCCCGCGTCGCGCAGGCCGTCGGCGCGGCGCTGCTGACGCCGCAGATCTTCGCGCTCGTCCTCCAGCACTTCGACGGGGCGGCCCGGCGCAGGGCGATCGGCGTCTACAGCATGGTGCTCGCCCTGGGGGTGGCGCTGGGCCAGGTCATCGGGGGGCTGGTGACCGGGGCCGACCTGTTCGGGCTCTCGTGGCGGCCGATCTTCCTGGTCAACGTGCCGATCGGGCTGGTCGTGGTGCTGGCCGGGCGGCGGGTGCTCCCGGGCTCGCGTACGGACGGGCAGGCCAGGCTGGACCCGGCGGGCGTCGCGGTGCTGACGGCCGCGATGACCGCGCTCACCGCCCCGCTCATCTTCGGCCAGGACCAGGGCTGGCCCGCCTGGGCGTGGATCTCGCTGGCGGGCGGGGTGGCGCTGCTGGCGGGGTTCGCCGGTTACGAGACCAGGGCGCGGCATCCGCTGCTGGACCCGGCGGCGCTGCGGCCGGCGGGCGTGAAGCCGGGGCTCGCGGCCTGCTGGATCGTCATGGGCTGCTACACCGTCTTCCTGCTCACCCTGACCCTGCACCTCCAGGACGCGCTCGGGTACTCGCCGCTGCGGGCGGGGCTGGCGTTCGTGCCGTACGCGCTGGGGTTCGGCGCGCTCAGCCTGACCTGGAGCCGGTACCCGCGGCGGCTCCAGGACGTGCTGCCGGTGGCGGGGCCGCTCGCGTTCGCGGCCGGGGCCGGACTGCTGGCCCTGCGGTGGCACGAGGTCGCCTCCGTGCCGCTGCTGATGCTCGCCGGGGCCGGGCACGCCGCCGGGTACAGCCCGCTCATCGCGCGGATCACGTCCCTGGTGGAGCCGCGGCTGGCCTCCGCGGTCTCGGCGCTGAACGCCACCGGCCCCGTGCTCGCCGGGGTGACCGCCGTGGCCGGGCTCGGCAGCGTCTACTTCGCCGCGCCGGCCTCCGTGGACGGCCTGCGAAGGGTCGCCGTCGCCGTCGCCGTGCTCCTCCTCATCGGTACGGCCTGCGCCGCCCGGGTCACGTCCGCGCAGCGGAGAAAAGATCCTGCAAAGAAGCGATATGGCGGAAAGAGAGCCCCGGTGTCCCGCCGGTAACGTGGGAAATCCGGGGGTCTCGCGGGATGGTGCCATGGTCGGGATGGTGTGGGAGGACGCGCCGTACCCCATGCTGGCGGTCAGCACCACGGGGACCGTCGAGCAGGCGAACAAGGCGGCCCGGCGGCTCCTCGCCGGCCTCGTCGTCGGCGAGCGGCTGGAGCACGCGGTCCCCGAGTGGCTGTCGCACGCGCACTTCGGATGCGGCGGGTCGGAGCGCTACGGCGCGATCGGCGACCGGGTGTACCAGGCGCACCCCGTGCAGGCGGCGGCCGACCGGATCGTCTGGTGGCTCGTCGACGTCACCGAGAGGCAGCACGAGGTGGACTCGCTGCGGGAGTGGGCCACGTTCCTGGCCGAGGCCTCCAGCGAGCTGCTGCCCTCACTCAACCTGGACCGCTGCCTTGAGGTGACCGCCTGCCTGGCCGCCCGCCGCCTGGCCGACGTCGCGCTGGTCGTCCTGCCGCGGCCCGGGCGCCGGTACGCGATCGCCCGCTGCGCCCGCGGAGGCCAGGCGGTCAGGGAGGACGCGGCCATCGACCCCGGCACGTTCCCCGGCCTGGCCGAGGCGCTGCAGGGCTTCCCGCCGGTGCCGCCGCGCTGGAGCACCCCCGAGGAGATCCCCGGCTGGGCGCTGCGCGACGGGCCGGGCGAGGTGGGCTCCGTGGCGGTGACCGCCCTGCCCGGCCACGGGCTGCCCGCGGGCGCGCTGGTGCTGCTGCGCGGCTCGCCGGACGGCTTCTCCGGCGACGAGCGCATGTTCGTGCGGCTGTTCGCGCTGTGGGCCGGCTCCGCGATCGCGGTCGCCCGCCTCTACGTCGAGCAGTCGATCATCACCGAGACTCTGATGGCCGAGCTGCTGCCGCCGCCCACGCCGATCCTGGACGGGGTGGAGCTGGCGGCCCGCTACCGGCCCGCGGGCCCCAGCGAGCACGTCGGCGGCGACTTCTACGACGTGTATCCGGCCGCGGGTTCCGGACGCGAATCGCTGGTGGTGCTCGGCGACGTGGCGGGCAAGGGCCTGGAGGCCGCCGTGCTCACCGGCCGCATCCGCAACACCCTGCGGGCCCTGCTGCCGCTGGCCGACGACCACCAGCGCGTGCTGGAGCTGCTGAACGGGGTGCTCCTCAGCGACAGCGATCCGACCCGTTACGTCACCCTCGTGCTGGCCTCGTTCCAGCACCGCGGCCCGCGGGTGGCGATGCGGCTGACCAGCGCCGGGCACCCGGCGCCGCTGATCATGCGCACCGACGGCCGCGTCGAGGCGGTGCCGGCCGTCGGCACGCTGATCGGGGTGCTGGACGAGATCACCAGCGTCACCGACTCGGTGGTGCTGGAGCCCGGCGAGACCTGCCTGCTCTACAGCGACGGCATCATCGAGGCCAGAGGCGGCCCGCTCGGCCACGAGTTCTTCGGCGAGGAGCGGCTGTGCGAGCAGCTCGGGCAGTGCGCCGGCATGCCTCCCGAGGCGCTGGCGGAGCGGGTGCAGATGCTGGCCTCCCAGTGGGTCGGCGACGGCGAGCACGACGACATGGCGGTCGTCGCCATCTCGGCCCCCCGCGAGCAGGAGGAGGGACGCCCGTGACGGCCGCCGTCAAGGAGCGGGCGCAGGCGCTGTGGGCGGCGGCGACGGCCGGCGACGAGCGCGCCGCCACCGGCGTGGCGATGGACGCGCTCGACGCCGGCATGCCCCTGGAGACCCTGCTGCTGGACGTCGTGGCCGCCGTGCAGGCGCGCGTCGGCCACGAGTGGGCGGCCAACCGCCTCTCGGTCGCCCAGGAGCACACCGCCACGGCGGTCAACGAGCGGGTGCTCGCCACCCTGGCGCACCGCGCGTCAGAGCAGGGCGATCAGACCCTGGGGCGGATCATGGTGGCGTGCATCGACGGCGAGTGGCACGCCTTCCCCGCCCGGCTGCTGGCCGAGGTGCTGCGGGCGCGGGGCTGGCAGGTCGACTACCTGGGCGCGCAGGTCCCCACGCCGCACCTGGTCGCGCACCTGCACCTGACGAACCCGGATGCGGTGGCGCTGTCCAGCTCGCTGGCGATCCGGCTGCCTGCCGCGCACGCCGCGATCTCCGCCTGCCAGGCGGCGGGCACTCCGGTCGTGGCGGGGGGCGCCGCCTTCGGCCCCGACGGCCGCTACGCCCGCCTGCTCGGCGCCGACGCCTGGGCCCCTGACGCCCGTACCGCCGCCGACCTCCTGGCCGCCGGGCTGCCGCACCGGGTCGCCTCCCGCGACGAGCCGCCCCCACTGGCCGACCGGGAGTACACCGAGCTCACCCGGTCCGCGGGGGACCTGGTGCGTGACATCCTGGCCGACCTCACCCGGCGCGTGCCGCAGCTCACGGGTTACGACGAGCAGCAGCGCGGACGGACGGCGGAGGACGTCGCCTACCTGGTCGACTTCCTGCGCGCCGCCCTGTACGTCGACGACCCCGAGCTCTTCACCTCCTTCGTGGGCTGGATGACCGGCGTGCTCACGGCCCGCGGCATCCCGGAGTTTGTGGTGCCGGCGGCCCTGGACGCGCTGGCCGAACGCCTCCACGGCTTCCCCCGCGCCCTGCACGTGCTCGCCCGGGCGCGCGCGGAGCACGGGTGAGCCCCGGTCAGCGCACGTAGATGTCCGGCCTCGGCGGCGCGGGCATGCGGTCGCCGAGGAAGAAGCTCGTGTGCGGGGGCTGGTTGTAGGCGGTGTTCTGCCAGGCCACCGAGACGCGGTAGAGCGGGTCGTGCATCAGCGTGTAGATGCGCCGGTCCGTCGGCGTGGTGGTGGCGTAGACGCGCAGGGCGCGGTTGTCGCTGGTGGGCCAGACGACCTCCTCGCGCCAGTCGCCGAACAGGTCGGCCGACAGGGACGGGGTGGCCTTGGTGCCGTTGTTGGAGTGCACGCCGGAGGCGGTCAGCAGGCGGGTGTCGGAGCTGGTGCCGTACTTGTCGATCCTGGTCTGGTCGAGCAGCTCCCTGACCGGGTCGGCGTCCCACCAGACGAGGAAGTTCACCGAGGACGGCTCGCGGCCCGCGCTGTTGCCGGTCACGCTGCGCAGGGTCGTGTCCGAGGCGGACCAGAACTCGCTCGCCACCCTGACCGTCGAGATGTCGCCGGCCACGCCGCGGCCGTTGTCGGCGCCCGCCGCGGTGGACCACAGGATGCCGCCGGTGCGCGGGTCGATGTAGAGCGAGCTCGGCTGCGAGGACGACTCGCTGACCTTGAAGTACTCCAGGCCGGCCCTGGCCGGGTCGAAGTCGCCCAGGTGCTGGGCGTCGCCGTGGCCGGTGCGGGTGGACCACATGCCGGCGCCGTTGTCGTTGACGGCCATGGCGCCGTAGACGATCTCGTCGCGGCCGTCGGCGTCGATGTCGCCGACGGACAGGCTGTGGCTGCCCTGCCCGGCGTACTGCGAGCCGGCCGAGTTGCTGTCGAACGTCCAGCGCTTGGTGAGGGCGCCGTTGCGGAAGTCCCAGGCGGCGATGACGCTGCGGGTGTAGTAGCCGCGGGCCATGATCAGCGAGGGACGCTCGCCGTCCAGGTACGCGGTCCCGGCCAGGAACCGGTCCACGCGGTTGCCGTAGTTGTCGCCCCAGGAGGAGACCGTGCCGCGGGGCGGGTCGTAGTTCACCGTGGACATGGCGGCGCCGGTCAGGCCGTTGAACATGGTCAGGTACTCGGGGCCGCTGAGCACGTACCCGCTGGAGTTGCGGTGGTCGGCGCCGGAGCTGCCGATCACCGTGCCGGAGCCGTCCCTGGTGCCGTCGGCGGTCTTCATGGCCACCTCGGCGCGGCCGTCGCCGTCGTAGTCGTAGACCTGGAACTGCGTGTAGTGCGCGCCGGCCCGGATGTTGCGGCCCAGGTCGACGCGCCAGAGCCGGGTGCCGTTCAGCCGGTACGCGTCCACGAACACGTTGCCGGTGTAACCGGACTGCGAGTTGTCCTTGGCGTTGGACGGGTCCCACTTCAGCACGATCTCGTACTGCCCGTCGCCGTCCACGTCGCCCACACTGGCGTCGTTCGCGCTGTAGGTGTAGGAGACGCCGTCCGGGGTGGTGCCGCCGGAGGGCGGCTGGATGGGCACGTCCAGGTACGAGCCGCCGGTGAAGCGCAGGGAGGCGGGCGAGGCGGCCTGCTCGGCCCCGTTGACGACGGCGCGGACGGTGTAGGAGGACTCGGCGGCGGCGCCGTTGTCGAGGTGGTTGGTGGAGCCGGTCAGGCCGGTCGCGACCCTGGTCGAGCCGCGGTAGACGTTGAAGGAGACGCCGTCGGGGTCGGTGCCGAGCAGCCGCCAGGAGACGAGGTTGCCGGAGCCGGAGCGGACGCTGATCAGCCCCCGGTCCAGATCCTCCATCTGCTTGGTCGGCGGTGCGGCCTGGGCGGGGTACGCGGTGGCTGCCAGGGCCAGGACGGCGGCCGCGGCGGCCAGGTGTAAGCGCATGGTGGTTTCCTCTGCGATTGGTAAGCGCTTTCCCGATGGGCGGAAAGAAAGTTTCATGTGGTGCGTGATAGCGCTAACAGGGAGGCGTCGAGCTGAAGGGCGGGGAAAGATGAGGTCCGACCTGCGGGGATGGTCACGGCGGCTCCTCGTCGGCGGCAGGGGCGGCTGGGTCAGCGCCAGGGCGTATTCAAGACCAGCCGGTATGCGCTCCGCAAGAGTGTCCTTGCCCCTGTTTTTGACTGGATGTCAGCGACCTGGAACCTGCGCGGGCGAGCGACGTTGTATGACATAACAAGATTTATTGACTCGTGCGATGATGGGTGGGTTACATGGTCGATCTCATCCTGCGTGGTGGCACCGTGTACGACGGTCTCGGCTCCCCGGCCGTCGCCGGGGACGTCGCCATCTCGGGCGGCTGGGTCGTGGAGGTCGGGCGGGAGCTCGGGGCCGCGCGCCGGGTGATCGACGTCACGGGGCTGGCGGTGGCGCCCGGGTTCGTGGACGCGCACGCGCATTCCGACCTGGTGCCGCTCATGGCGCAGCCGCAGCCGTTCAAGCTGCTGCAGGGCGTCACCACCGAGGTCAACGGCAACTGCGGCTTCTCCTACGCGCCCGACGCCTCCGTGCTGGCGGAGGTGACCGGCGCAGCCGTGCCCGACTGGATGTTCGCCGAGTACCTGGAGACGATCACCGCGGCCAGGCCGACGAACCACATGGCGACCCTCATCGGGCACTCGACGCTGCGCGCGGCCGTGGCCGGGTTCGACGAGCGCCTGCGCGGCGGCGACCTGGAGAGGATGTGCGACCTCGCCGCGGCGGCCTTCGCGGCGGGCGCGTGCGGGCTGTCCAGCGGGCTGATCTACCCGCCTGGCGGTTACGCCGGCACCGACGAGCTGGTGGCGCTGGCCGGCGTGGCGCACGGGTACGGCGTTCCGTACGCCACCCACCTGCGGGACGAGGGCGCCGGGCTGGCCGCGGCGCTGGACGAGGCCATCGAGGTGGCGCGGCGGGCCCGCGTGCGGCTGCAGGTGTCGCACTGCAAGGTCGCCGGGCGGGCGAACCACGGGCGGGCCCGGATGTTGCTCGACCGGCTGCGCGAGGCCCGGATGAGCGGGGTGGACGTGCGCGGCGACCAGTACCCGTACGTCGCGGGCGCGACCGTGCTGGCCGCGCTGCTGCCCCCGTCGGCGCTGGCCGGCGGCCGGGTGCGCGAGGTGCTGGCGGCGCCGGCCGAGCGGGACCGGCTGCGCGCGCGGGCCGAGGCGGGCGGGACGGGGGCGGGCCTGTGGCAGGACGTCACGCCGGACGACGTGCTGATCACCGCGCATGCCGAGCCCTCCTACGCCGGCCGCTCGCTGGCCGACATCGCCCGCAGGCTGGAGGTGGACGCCTGGGCGGCCACCTGCGCGCTGGTCGCCGCCGATCCGGCCGCCACGATGGTGGCCTTCCTGATGGCCGAGGAGGACCTGACCGAGATCATGGCCGACCCGCTCATCGGCATCGGCTCCGACAACGGGCTCCCCACCGGCCTGGAGCACCCCCGTACGTGGGGCTGCTTCCCGCGCTTCTTCGGCACGTACGTGCGGGAACGCGAGATCGTCTCCTGGGAGGAGGCCGTGCGCAAGGCGACCTCCGCGAACGCCGACCAGTTCGCCCTGCGCGGGAGGGGCTGGCTGGGCCCCGGCGCCTGGGCCGACATCTGCGTCTTCGACCCTGGCGCCATCGGCCATTCCGGCACCTACGCCGCCCCCTCCGCCCGGCCGTCGGGCATCGTGCACGTGCTGCTCGAAGGGCAGGTGGTGGTGGAGTCGGGCGAGTTCACCGGTGAGCGCAGGGGCCGCGTCCTACGGGTGCGCTGACCCGGCCTCCTCGCGGGGCGCCGCCGCCGCGTGCCCGCGGGCGCGCAGCAGCGGGACGGCGGCGCTCATGGCCAGCGCCGTGGCCAGCGCCGTGGCCAGCGCCGTGGCCAGCGCCGTGGCCAGGGCCAGGCCGGGAAGCAGCAGCCGCCGTCGGGGCCGTAACGGGCTGTTGGCGATCACCCGGACATCTTGCTACAAGTGCGGAGAGGGCGGTTCGCTGCGGGAGCTGGATGAAGTCGTCCCGTAGCAGTATGTAGCTTCGGCGGCAGGTGTCGCCGACTGCGCGGTGACATGACCACGAAGCGCTCTGGCCCGGATCGTCGGTTGAGCGGACAGTTGAAGTCCCTCCGACATGGGAGACTGCGCATGGAACCCCTGCAGATTCCAGTCCCTGGTGAGCGAACGTCGCAGACGATCCGCCGGTTCAGGGACGAAGGCGGACCTGTCGTTCCCATCGAGTTGCCGGGCAAGGTCAACGCCTGGATGGTGACCTCGTACGAGAGCGTCAACGAGGTGCTGATCAACGACGGCACCCTGTTCAGCAAGAACCACCTCAACTGCCCCGCCCTGCACGACGGCACCATCCCCCCTGACTGGCCGCTGCGCCAGCTCGTCCAGGGTGACCACCTGCTGACCAAGGACGGCGACGACCACCGCCGGCTGCGCGGCCTCATCAACCGCGCCTTCACCCCCGCCAGGGTGGCCTCCATGGGGCCGCGCATCCAGCAGATCACCGACGGGCTGCTCGACGGGCTGGCCGGCGAGGGCGAGGTGGTCGACCTCGTACGGCACTTCAGCGAGCCGCTGCCCATCGCCGTGATCTGCGAGCTGTTCGGCGTGCCGGAGGAGGAGCGCTATCAGCTCCGCGAGTGGACGAACGTGCTGCTCTTCCACACCGCCAGCCCGGAGGAGGCCGCGGGGGCGGCGCAGGCGATGCTGGGGTACCTGGCCGCGTTCATCGAGCGCAAGCGCGCCGAGCCGGGCGACGACCTGACCAGCGGGCTGATCCAGGCGCAGGAGGACGACGGGGACCGGCTGTCGGACAACGAGATGTTGTGGATCCTGTGGCTGGTGCTCATCGCCGGTCACGAGACCACCGTGCACCTGATCGCGAACAGCGTGATCGCCCTGTGCGCCCACCCGTCCCAGGTGCCGGCCACCGACGATCAGGATTCCTGGGCGAAGGTGGTGGAGGAGGCGCTGCGCAGCCGGAACTCGGTGCTGAACGTCATGTTCCGCTACCCGCTCCAGGACGTGCAGGTGGCGGGAACGAAGATCCCGGCGGGGGAGCCGATCGTCGTCGCGCTCGACGGGGCCGACACGGATCCCGTCCGGTACGGCCCGGACGCCACGCTGTTCGACGCCTCGCGCGAGCCGGACGTGCACGTCGGCTTCGGCCGCGGGCCGCACTTCTGCCTCGGGGCCCCGCTGGCGAGGCTGGAGATGCGGATCGCGCTGTCGTCGTTGTTCGGCCGG
This sequence comes from Nonomuraea thailandensis, assembly GCF_024172165.1. Classification (GTDB taxonomy): domain Bacteria; phylum Actinomycetota; class Actinomycetes; order Streptosporangiales; family Streptosporangiaceae; genus Nonomuraea; species Nonomuraea thailandensis. The sequence continues at coordinate 11,310,137 of NZ_JAMZEB010000002.1, forward strand.
TATCCCGGGCTGCGGGTCGCGGTGGACGAGATCTCCTACACGCCCTCGCTCATCACGGAGGGGCCGGTGGCGCTGCCGGTGGTGCTCGGGCCTCGTAGCCGGCCGGCGGGTTAGCGCCGCTGGACGGCCGGATCCCGGAGCGGGCCGGTGAGGTGGTGCTGGACGACCGGGGCCAGGATGGACGCGGCGTCCTGCCTGGGCAGTGAGGCCAGCGGGCCGATGCGGAGCACGTACCGTGCCGTCGCCACGCCGAGCAGGTAGGCCCCGGTGAGGGCGGCGCGCAGCTCGGGCTCGTCGGCCTCGATGGCCCGCGCCAGGGGCAGCATCACCGCGTCCGTCATGAACGCCGTGACCATGGCCGACGCGCTCGGCGCGGCCGTGGCGGCCCGGACCACGGCCAGCATCCTGGGGCCTGTGTGCGGGTCCTCCCACAACTCCAGATAGCGGCGGGCGAGGCGCGCGCCGAGATCGGCGGCCTCGCCCTCGCCGGCCAGGGTGACCAGGTCCCGCATGGGCGGGTCGGCGCGGAGGGCCGCGTCGAAGAGCCCGTCCTTGCTGCCGAAGAACTGCACCACCAGAGCGGGATCGACGCCCGCCGCCCGGGCCACCCCACGGATCGTGGTGCCGTCGTAGCCGGACTCGGCGAAACTGCGCTGCGCGGCTTGGAGTATCTCCTCGCGCGTACGGCTCGCGCCTGGCCGCCGCCCTCCGGCCCGCTTCTGCTGTGACATGGCCCCAGAGTAACTCGCCGCTGTTGAGTTCGGTGTGCTAGATTTAACTCAACAGCGTTGAGTTAGAGGAGTCCAGCCATGGAGTACCTGCTCATCAGGCAGCGGTTCACCGACTACGACACGTGGCGCGCGGCGTTCGACGAGCTGGGGGAGGTGCGGTCGGCGGCCGGGATGCGCACCGTCCTGGTCACCGTCGACGCCGAGCAGCCGGAGGAGGCGGTCGTGTTGTTCGAATGCGACGACGCCCAGGCGATGCGGCGGCACTTCGCGTCCGACGCGCTCAAGGAGGCGCACCGGAAGGCGGGCGTGGTGCCCGGCAGCAACCAGGCCAGCGTGCTGATCCCCCGCTAGCGTCCGCCTGCCGCCGGGGCGCCGCCCTGTCGGAGCACCGTTTCCAGCAGGCCGGTGACGAGCGGTTCGGTGTCGTCGGCGCGCCAGGCCGCCGCCACGCTCGTGCGTACGCCGCCCGGCGTGACCCGGCGGAACGCCACCCCCCTGAGCCGGATCCGGCGGATGCTCGCAGGCGCCAGCGACACACCCAGCCCCGCCTCCACCAGCGCGCACACGGTCTGCCACTCCACCGCGTGCTGCGCCACCTCGGGGGTGAACCCGGCCGCACCGCACATCCGGGTGATCCGGTCGTACAGGCCGGGCCCGTGCTCGCGCGGCAGCAGCACGAACGGCGAGCCGGCCAGCCGCGCGAGCTCGACCGCGCGTCCGGCGGCGAGCGGATGCCCGGTCGGCAGCACGGCCACGAACGGCTCCCGCAGCACGGTCGCGAACCCCAGCTCGGGCTCGTCGTCCGGCGGCTCCCGCAGCAGCCCGACGTCGATGCGCCGCTCCCGCAGGGCGGCGAGCTGGGGCGCCGTCGTCATCTCGTGGATCTCGATGCGCACTCGCGGGAAACGCTCCCGATAGGCGCTCAGCAGCTCCGGCAGGATCGTCAGGGCCAGCGAGGCGGCGAACCCGAGCCGGATCCGCCCCGCCCGGCCGCTGCCCACGGCCCGCGCCGCCGCCAGCCCGCCGGCCAGCTCGTCCAGCGCCCGGCGAGCCGCGGGCAGCAGCTCGTGACCGGCGGGGGTGAGCGCGACCCGCCCCGGCGCGCGGCTGAACAGCGCGTGCCCCACCTTGTCCTCCAGCCGGCGGATCTGCTGGCTGAGCGGCGGCTGCGCGATGCCCAGGCGGTCGGCGGCGTGGCCGAAGTGCAACTCCTCGGCGAGCACGACGAAGGCGTGCAACTGGGCCAGCGGCAGCTCCGGGCGATCCATACCCCTAGAGATATCAGCCCATGGCCTCGGCTGTATTAGACGTATCAGTGCTGGCCACGTACCGTTCCGCGCATGACGGAGCGACGCGCGATCCTCAGCGGTTCCACGTTCGAGGAGCAGATCGGATATGCCAGGGCCGTGGTGGACGGCGACTGGGTGCACGTCTCGGGGACGACCGGGTTCGACTACTCGACGATGACCATCTCCGACGACGTGGTCGAGCAGGCCGCGCAGTGCCTGCGCAACATCGGCCAGGCGCTGGAGGAGGCCGGGTGCGGCTTCGGCGACGTCGTACGCGTGCGCTACCTCCTGCCCGACCGCGCCGACTTCGAGCCGTGCTGGCCCGTGCTGCGCGAGTGCTTCGGCGACGTGCGGCCGGCCGCCACGATGCTCATGTGCGGCCTGGCGGATCCGCGCATGAAGATCGAGATCGAGGTGTACGCCCGGCGTCGATCGGTGTGACGTGGGTGCCTTCCGTGGCCGGCGTCGGCCAGCCGGTCAGGGGAGCCACCCACGCCCGGTGTCAGTCGGTCAGCGCCTCGAACAGGCCCGTCACGCCGATCGCGTCCAGGATCGAGGTGGGGCCCCCGTTCGCCGAGGCGGGGTCCGGGCAGCTCGCCGGGTAGCTGACCAGCGTGCTCAGGAGCTGGTTCACGCCGATGGCGCCCAGCAGCGAGGGCGGGACCTGCTGGGGGCCGGCGACGGCGGACGATCCGGGGGACGAGCCGTCCGTCACGCAGGCAGCCTGGAAGTTGATGACGAGCGTTTCGAGGTCCTTGGCGATCCGCGCGGTGTCGAGGCTCGACAAGGGCGGCGTCTGCGCGCCCTGAACCGTCGTGGAGCGGGCGCACACCAGCACCCGGTCGATGGCGTCCTTGAACGTGGTGCGGACGGGCGGGACCGACGTCTCGTACGCGTTCAGCGGAGAGAGCCTGAGGCCGGGCGAGGCGGACGCCGAGGCGCTGGGAGCCGTGGACGGCGAGGCACTGGGCACGGCGGGCGGCGAGGCACTGGGCACGGCGGGCGGCGAGGCGGAGACCGAGGCCGAGACCGACGAACTCGGGGCGGCGGACGGGCTCAGGCTGGGGCCGGCGTACCAGGGCTGCCCCGGGTACGCGCCGCCGGCGCCCGGCTGGACGGGGCTCGCGCCGCCGGTCCCCGGCTGGTACGTGGCGGTGTCCTGCGGCTGGCCCGGCTGGCCCGGCTGGCCCGGCTGAGCCTGTAGCGGCCGGCCCGGCAGGGCGTGTCGTGGATCGTACGGCATCGCGCGCAGCGCACCCCAGGGCATGATGTACGGCACCGCGGGAATGGCGGGCACGTTCACGCCGCCCGAGAAGAACCCCCGGAGCCGGCTGTCGGCGACGATCGTGTCCATCAGCCCCCTGATGTCGTCGGCGGTGACGGTCACGGCGAGCGAGCCGGGCGGTGACACGTTGATGCTGAACACGTCGTGGCTTCTGACGCACTGGCCGGCGGGCTCGTTCCTGGTGTCGTCCGCGAGCGCCGGCGCGGCGGTCGCGAGCAGGGCGGCGGAAGTGGCGGTGGCTACGGCAAGGGCATGCCGGTACATGATGCTCCCTGAGGGTGATGATCCGGTTATCGCTGCGATCAGTACCCTTAGTGGTGGTTCAATTACTTCATAGTTGGATCTAGCCCTCTTTACACCGGGGCTCTATTGTCACGCTTCGTGAAATCGTTGAAAACCGCCGTCGTGGCGTGTGCGCTCGTTGCGCCCTTAGTTGGTACGACGAATGCCGCGGCGGCGACGTACCCCGTGAAGCACCCCAAACTAATCGATAATCCGCTATACACGGCGGGCTCGCTTCCTACCACGACCTGTGCGGAAACCGAGGTGAAGAACGGCAGCACCGAGCAGGCCCGCGCCTACTTCGACGCGGTCATCACCTGTCTGGAAACGACGTGGGAGCAGCACCTCGCCGCCGCCGGCCTCGACTACGAGCCGGTCAAGGTGAAGCATGTCGCCAAGGTCCCCAAGAACTGGTGCGACTTCGGGACGTCCAAGAACGACTCCCGGGTGTTGTATTGCGAGCAGACCCGCACCATGGCCGTCCAGATCGGCAAGAGCTGGACGAAGGACCTGTCGGACCTCTGGCTTCTCCACATCGCCAGTGCGGTCTACGCCTACCACGTCCAGGGTCTCGTGGGCATCGGCGCGGCCTACGACGCGGCGCCCTATGGCAAGCGAGCCGAGCTCCATGAGCAGTCGCGCCGTTACGAGCTCCAGGCGACGTGTCTGAGCGGCGCCTTCATCAAGAGCGTCTGGCCGATGGAAGGCCGCACGTCGAAGGACTGGAACTATCTGGTGAGCCTGATCCAAGGCGATGCTCCCGGCGACGAGCGCTGGGACGGCAAGACGTCCACCCAGCGGTTCTGGCTCAAGCGGGGCTTCGCCACCGCCGATCCCCGGTCGTGCAACACCTGGACGGCCGCGTCCTCCAAGGTAGCCTGACCGGACGACCGCCCGCGGTGGCCGTTCCGGTCACCGCGGCACCCCCGGCGGAAGGAGCCGGAGCATGCGCGCGTTCCTCATCTCCCTGCTCGCCACGCTCGCCCTCGTCGCGGCCTGTGGCGACGCCGAACCTGCCGATCCGGCCCTGCGCACCGAACTGCTCGCGATGCTCAAGCTGGACCAGGAGGTCAGGACCCTGGAAGCGTCCCAGGAGGACTGGGACCGTGTGGAGAAGGCCAACACCGACCGCATGCGCCAGATCCTCGACCAGCACGGCTGGCCCGGGTACGAGCTGGTCGGCAAGGACGGCGCGCAGGCCGCCTGGGCGCTCGTCCAGCACGCCGACCGCGACCTGCAGCTGCAGAAGCGCGGCCTGGAGCTGATGCGGCGGGCCGCGGAAGAGGGCGACGCCGACCCGTCCGACCTGGCCTTTCTCGTGGACCGGGTACGGGTGGCGGAGGGCAGGCCGCAGGTGTACGGCACGCAGTGGGAGACCGATCCGCAGGGCCGGTGGAAGCCCCGCACTCCCATCGAGGACGAGGCGAAGGTGGACGACCGGCGGGCCGACGCCGGGCTCAAGCCGTTGCGCGAGTATCTGGAGGAGCTGAAGTCGGCGGGGTGACTCCGGCTATATTGAAGCGCTGTTACATTGCTGAGAGGAGCCCTCGTTGTATCCCCCGATCGAACCGTACGAGCACGGCATGCTGGACGTCGGCGACGGCGACCTCGTCTACTGGGAGGTCTGCGGCAACCCTGACGGCAAGCCCGCCGTGGTCGTGCACGGCGGGCCGGGCTCCGGCTGCTCGGCCGGCGCGCGCCGCACGTTCGACCCGGAACGTTTCCGCATCGTCCTGTTCGACCAGCGCAACTGCGGCCGCAGCCGCCCGCACGCCAGTGACCCGGCCACCGACCTGACCCGCAACACCACTCCCCGGCTGATCGCCGACATGGAGCGGCTGCGCGAGCACCTCGGCATCGACCGGTGGCTGATGTACGGCGGCTCGTGGGGCTCGACGCTGATCCTGGCCTACGCCGAGACCCATCCCGAGCGGGTGTCGGAGATCGTCATCCCCGCCGTCACGACGACGCGCCGCTCGGAGATCGAGTGGCTCTACCGGGGCGTCGGCAGGTTCTTCCCCGAGGAGCAGGAGCGGTTCGTGCGCGGGGTGCCCGACGCCGATCGCGACGGGGACGTGTTCCAGGTGCTGGCCGCCTACTCGCGGCTGCTGTCCGACCCCGACCAGCGGGTACGCGAGAAGGCCGCCCAGGACTGGGTGACCTGGGAGGACGCCGTGATCTCCCAGGAGGTCAACGGCACGCCCAACGCCTACAGCGACCGGCCCGCCGACGCCGTCATGGCCATGGTCCGCATCTGCGCGCACTACTTCTCCAACGGCGCCTGGCTGGAGGAGGGGGAGCTGGTGCGGAACGCGGGACGGCTGGCCGGCATCCCCGGCGCGCTGATCCACGGCCGCCTCGACATGGGCGGCCCGCTGCACACGGCGTGGGAGCTGGCCAAGGCCTGGCCGGACGCCGAGCTGCACGTGGTGGAGGACTCCGGGCACACGGGCAGCGAGACGTTCAGGAAGGTGCTCCACGAGGCCATCGAGCGATTCTCTCCGCCGAAGGAGGGGTGAACCCGCGGCTCGCGATCATCTCGGGGTTTGGACGGTGCCCCTGGTGACCATCGCCTCACCGTCGGACGACTCCGTACGGGTGAGCCGCGGGTTCGCAGGCCGGCAGGTGGACAGGGCGCGGCGAGGCGCCGCCAGCAGCATCGCCACCCCTTGTCCGCTCGCTGACCTGCCGTAACCGTAGCCGGGCCGCCCATTCGGCCACCACCTATTTAGCGTTGCGGCCAGCAGGTGTTCACCTTCGCGGCCTCGGCGGGTCGTCAAGGCGCGGCCTCGGCGGGTCGTCCAGGCGCGGCCTCGGCAGGTCGTCAAGGTGCGGCATCCGCAGGCGTGAAGCCACGCGGCGGCAGGCGGCGTTCAGCGCTTGCGGCCGGTGCGGGGACGGGAGGGGCGCTCCGGCGGCAGCACCTCCACCGACGTCTTGCGGATGTGGTCGTAGACCAGCGAGGTGCGCACGTCGGCGATGTTGCGGTGCCGGGAGACGTGGTCGAGCACGAAGTCGCGCAGGTGCCCGGCGTCCCGCACGCCGACCTGGATGATGAAGTCGTCACCGCCCGACACGACGAACACGGCCAGCGTCTCCGGCAGCGCGGCCACGTAGTCGCGGAAGCCCTCCACGGCCTCGCGGATCTTGGGGTGCAGGCGTACGTTGATCAGCGCCTGCACCGGCCGGCCGATCGCGTCGAGGTTGACCTCGGCGTGGAAGCCCTCGATGACGCCGGACGAGCGCAGCGAGCGCACCCGCTCCAGGCAGGTCGAGGGGGCGATGCCGAGGTGCTCGGCCAGCTCGCGGTTGGTCTGGCGGCCGTCGCGCTGCAGCTCGGCGAGGATCGCCGTATCTAGTTCGTCCACGTACGCATCTTGGCACGGGTTTCCGAATTATCTTCGGAAATACCGCTTCCTGGTTGGTGAAACGGCGGTCGCGGTGTGACCCTTCTGGGACAACTTCGGAGGAGGGATCCGTCGATGACCGTGCTGGACGAGCTCGAACGCCGTACCGATCTGCCCACCAAGGAGCTCGCGATCAAGTGGGTGATCGTGATCGACCGCGACCTGCCCAGGGGGCTGCAGGCCAACGCCGCGGCCTGCCTGGCCGCCTCCGTCGCGGTGGCCGTGCCGGCGATCGTCGGGTCGGGCGGGCAGGACGCCTCCGGGCTCCCGCACGCCGGGCTGCCCTGGACGGGGTGCACGGTGCTGGGAGCGCCGGCCGCGATCGTGGGCCGGATCAGGAAGGACGCCGCCGGCGAGCCCGGCCTGGTGGTGACCGACATGGCGGCCATCGCGCAGCGGACGAACGTCTACGACGACTACCTGGCCGAGCTGGCGCGTACGGAGGAGCCGCCGTACTACGCGGTCAGCCTCTTCGGGCCCCGGCCGATCGTCGAGCGGCTCACGGGGCGGCTGCCGCTGCTTCGGTGAGCGAGCGGACCTCTCACGAGACGCCCGGCAACAGCCTGGCCGCGAGCAGGACCGCGAAGCCGATCAGCGCCGCACCGCACGCCGCCTCCAGCACCCGTACGGCCACCGGCGGCAGCGCCCTGCGCAGGACGGCGATGAGCCCCGCCGAGACGAAGCACCAGGCGAGGGACGAGGTCATGAACCCGGCGAAGAACACGGCCAGGCTCCCGGCCCCCGCGTCCTCACCCAGCACGGCGCCGACCGCCCCGGCCGCGCCCGACCAGTACACGACGTTCCAGGGGTTGCCCAGCGACATGGCGGCGCCGACGGCCACCGCACCCCGGCTGGAGCGCCCGCCTGCCGGCGGCTCCTGGCGGCCTTCGGCGGGCGCGGGCCCGGGCCGGGGAAAGGCGGCGTCGCGCAGGCCGGTCAGCCCGAGCCAGGCGAGCAGCAGGCACCCGGCGACCGTCATCGGCACCCGCAGCACGGGGACCGCGAACAGCGCCCCGACGCCCGCCAGCCCGAGCACCGCCCACACGGCGTCGCCCGCCAGCGACCCGGCCTGCACCGCGAACGCCGGCTTGAACCCGCCCCGCACCCCTCGGCGCAACGACTCGCTGAACACCGCGCCGGGCGCCGCGTTGAACACCAGCCCGATCCAGAGGGCCAGCGTGAAGATCTCGGACATGGCGTCCACTCTGTCGGCGGGGGCGGGCGGCGTCTTGTCAGATGTTGACGGCCCGGTAGCGGCCGGGCGTGATGGCGTACGCGGCGGTGAAGTGCCGGTGGAAGTGCGCCTGGTCGGCGAACCCCAGCCCGTGGGCCACCTCCGCGACCCCCAGCCCTCCGCGCAGCCGGCGGCGGCCCTCGGCCAGCCTCGCCTGGAGGTGCCACGCGTACGGCGGGCAGCCGGTGGCCCGGGTGAAGGAGCGGACGAGGTGCTCCCTGGACATCCCGGCCTCGCCGGCGAGGTCGGCCAGCCGCGGCGCGCTGGACAGGTCGGCCCGCAGCCGGTCCAGCACGGCGGCGATCCTGGCGTCCCCCGGCTCCGGCTCGGGAGAGCGCCGGGCCTGGGCGGGGGCGGCGAGATCGAGCAGCCGGAGGAGCACGAGCACCAGCCGCTCCTCGACCAGAGCGACGGCCTCGTCCCGGCCCGGGCCGGCACCGGGAGGGCCAACCGGGCCGGGGTCGCCACTCCTCGTCACCGCCAGGCGCCCGGCCGCCCGGAGCAGTTCGTTCCGTAGCCGGGGAGCGCGGACGACGGATCGCGAGAAGTCGGGGGGCGGGCCGCCGACCAGCGCGCCGAGCACGTCCGGCGGGACGTACCAGCTCACGCAGGTGAACGCCGCCCCTTCGGGGGTCCGCGTGGTGCAGGACTGGACCTGGCCCGGGTTGTACGCGGTCACCTCGTCCAGATCGACCTCGAACGAGGACCGGTCCAGCCGCACCCGCTCCCGCCCGCTGACGTTGACGCTGATGACGTACTCGTCGTGGCTGTGCCGGGCGAACCCGCCGGACGCCGGGGTGACGACGGCGAGCTGGGTGCCGTTCACGTCCCTGACCTGCATGCCCGCAAGATTAGGTCACAGGGGAGGAACCAGGTCGAAGTAGCGGTCGAGCACGGCCTTGTCCCCGTGCACGGCCAGCGCTCCGGCCGGGATCCGCCGCCACAGGAACAACATCAGATCCGACGCCGTGCCCGCCAGCCCGACGTCGGAGGCGCCGCCGTCGCCCACCCGCACGTGCTCGCCGTCGATGCACACCACCCACTCGCCCGGCCCGTCGGTCCGCAGGAACCGGAACCGCTCGCCCGCACCGGGCGGCGCCGGGAGCAGGGCGCGCCGGGCCGGCGCCATCACCTCGAACGTCTGGGTGACGGCGTCCACCGCGATCTCCTCGTGGATCGGGCCGGCCGCGCCGACGGCGTTCTCGGCGTCCCAGCGGTGCACGGCGGCCTCGATGATCTGCATCCGCAGCCAGAACCCGACCGTGTGCTCCTGCGACCAGGTCCACGCGGGAGCGTCCGGCGGCAGCTCCCTGAACAGCGCTTCGAGCCGGTCGGCGCCCTCGTCGAAGGCGTCCAGCAGGGTCGGTGCGATCGGCCCGGGAGTCGGGTTCCGGCCGAGGACCGGCCAGCCCGCCGTGTCGGCGGGAAACTCCGTTCTGGCCAGCTCGGCCGGGTCCGGGGGCCCGTCGAGCCGGTCCCTGATGATGGCGGCCACGAACCGGTGCACCGCCGCCAGGTGGAACACCAGATCGGACATCGTCCAGCCGGGGCAGGACGGCACGACGGGCGCGTCACCCGCCCGGGCGGCCTCGCGGGCGGCGGCGTGGAAGGCGCGTGCTTCCCGGTGGAAGTGTGCAACGGCATCCATGCGTCTCACTGTGCCGCACGCGACCCCGGTCCGGCTGCCCGCCTGGGGCGAGCGTGGCGTCCCGACGCCTCAGAGCCGGGCGAGAGCGTCGAATTAGCATGGACGCGACCGCGGAGCGCTGGGGGAGAACGATGAACGCCAGACCGGACGTTGTGATCTTCGATGTGAACGAGACGCTCATCGACATGGAGCCGCTGCGGGCCAGGTTCGAGGACGTGGGATTGTCGGGGGAGCAGATGCCGACGTGGTTCGCGAGCGTGCTGCGCGACGGTTTCGCGCTCACGGCGGCCGGTGGCTTCGCGGAGTTCGACCGGATCGCCGCGGACGTGCTCAAGGGGATGCGGTTGCAGGACAAGGCGGTGGATCACGTACTGAGCGGGTTCGCCGGGCTGCGGGTGCACCCCGACGTGCCGGACGGGCTGCGGAGCCTGCGGGAGGCGGGCATCAGGCTGTTCACCATGACGAACGGCTCGGCCCGGACGACCGCGGGATTCCTGCGCCGCGAGGGCCTGCTGGACCTGGTGGAGGCCACGCTGGACGTGAGCGGCCCGCGCGCGTGGAAGCCCGCCAGGGCCGCCTACGAGTACGCCGTGGGCCTGGCCGGCGTGGTGCCCGCCCAGGCGGCGCTGGTGGCCGTGCACCCGTGGGACGTCCACGGCGCCCAGCGGGCCGGCCTGTCGGGGGCGTACCTGGACCGGCGCGGGGCGCCGTACCCGGGCGTGATGTCCGCCCCGCACCTCACGGCCCCCGACCTGCGCGCGCTGGCGGCCCTGTGGCGATGAGGGGTCAGTGCCGCCGCAGGAAGTCCAGCACCATCGGGCTCGCCACCTGCCTGAACTCCTCGAAGTACGCGTGCCGCGCCCCCTCGATCATCCGCAGCCCGGCCCCCGGGATGCGCCCGGCCAGCAGCGGGGCGTTGGCCGCCGGGTTGAAGACGTCGTCGGTGCCGTGCACGACCAGCGTGGGCGCCGTGATGCCGGGCAGCGCGTCCCAGGCGTCGTGACCGGCGCTCGCGGCCAGGTGGCGGCGGCGGGCGTGCGCGGGCATCCGAGGGTCGCCGATCGTGCGGTACGGGCCGGGATGGGCGGCCAGCCAGGCGGGCGTGTACATGAGCTCCAGCAGCGCCCGCTCGGCGGCGGCCCGGTCCGGCTGGGCCAGCGACCTGCGCACCTCGTTGCTCCGCTCCACCCCGTGGGCGCCGCCCGGCGAGCTGCAGCCGAGCACCAGCGCCCCGACCCGGGAGGGATGGTCGGCAGCCAGCCACTGGGCCACCCGGCCGCCCATCGACGTGCCGTACACGTGCGCCCGCTCCACGCCCGCCTCGTCCAGCACGGCCAGCACGTCGGCGGCGAACCCGCGCGTGGTGTACGGCTCGTCGGGCTTGTCGCTGCCGCCGGTGCCGCGGTAGTCGAGGGTGATGGTCCGGTAGGAGCCGAAGTCGTCGCGTACGGAGTCCCACCAGCGGTGGTCGTTGGCCTGCCCCTGCAGCAGCACGAGAGGCTCTCCGTGGCCGCGGACCTGGTAGGACAGCTTCACGCCCTCTGGGGTGGTTGCGTAGGACACGAATTCGATGGTGCCATGTCCGGTGCGCTGCTCCGGCTCCGACGTCCCTGGTGAGAGCCCACGAGAGAGAGGACCACCCCGATGAAGTACATGATCCTTTCGTACGCCTCCCAGCAGGACTACGACGAGATGTCCGGCAAGGACGCCGGGCGCGGCGCCTGGTCGGAGGAGGAGCTGGCGGCGATGACGACGTTCATGACGGCCGTCAACAAGGAGCTGGAGGAGTCCGGCGAGCTGGTCGAGACCCGCGGCCTGGCGGCGCCGGTGCACACCCGCAGGGTCGGCCGGCGTGACGGGGTGCCGTACGTGACCGACGGCCCGTACGCGGAGACCCAGGAGGTGCTGGCCGGCTACTGGATCGTGGAGTGCGAGAGCTTCGACAGGGCCCTGGAGATCGCCGGCCGCCTGGGCCGGTGCCCGGGCCCCGAGGGTGCCTACGCCAACGCCTACGCCGACATCAGGCCCATCATGGAGTCGGCAGAGGACATGGGGTTCTGATCGCCGTGAGCGGATCCGAGGACCTGCTGCGCGAGCTGGCGCCGCAGGTCCTCGGCGCGGTCGTGCGCCGCTACGGGCACTTCGACCTCGCCGAGGACGCGGTCCAGGAGGCGCTGCTCGCGGCGGCCACGCAGTGGCCCCGGGACGGCGCGCCCGACGATCCGCGCGCCTGGCTCGTCACGGTGGCCGCGCGCCGCCTGACCGACCTGCTCCGCGCCGAGCAGTCGCGCCGCCGCCGCGAGGACACGGTCGCCGCCCGCGCGCTGCCGGACGACTGGTTGTCCCCGCCCGCCGACCGGCCGCGGCCCGCGTCGGACGACACGCTGGTGCTGCTGTTCATGTGCTGCCACCCGTCGTTGTCGCCGCCCTCGCAGATCGCCCTCACGCTGCGCGCGGTCGGCGGCCTGACCACGGCGGAGATCGCCCGCGCCTTCATGGTGTCCGAGGCGACGATGACCCGCCGGATCACCCGGGCCAAGCAGCGGGTCAAGGACAGCGGCGTGCCGTTCCGCCTGCCGAAGGCGGCCGAGCGCGCCGAGCGGACGGGCGCGGTGCTGCACGTGCTCTACCTGATCTTCAACGAGGGGTACGCCAGCACGTCGGGCCCCGACCTGCACCGGCCCGAGCCGGCGGCCGAGGCGATCAGGCTGGCCCGCATGGTGCACCGGCTGATGCCCGAGGACGCCGAGGCGGCGGGGCTGCTGGCCCTCATGCTGCTCACCGACGCCCGCCGCCCGGCGCGCACCGGCAGGGACGGCGCGCTGATCCCCATGGCCGAGCAGGACCGCACGCTGTGGAACGCCGCGTTCATCGCCGAGGGCGTCGAGCTCGTCACGAACGCCCTCTCCCAGGGCGCTCCCGGGCCGTACCGGCTCCAGGCCGCCATCGCCGCCCTGCACGACGAGGCGCCGACCGCGGAGGAGACCGACTGGCCGCAGATCACGGCCCTGTACGGGCTGCTGATGCGCGGCTCCGACAACCCCATGATCGCGCTCAACCACGCCGTCGCCGTGGCCATGTCCCGGGGCCCCGAGGCCGGGCTCGGCCTGCTCGAAGGTCTCGCCGGCGACGACCGGCTGTCCGGCGATCACCGGCTGCACGCGGTCCGCGCGCACCTGCTGGAGATGTCCGGCGACGAGGAGGGCGCCCGCGCGGCGTACCAGGAGGCGGCGGAGCGCGCCATGAGCCTGCCCCAGCAGCGCTACCTGCGAGTCAGGGCCGCCCGGCTAGAGCCTGATGTGCCGGATCGTGATCGCGATCCGCCGCAGCCGGTGGCGTAGCGGGCCGTCGGCATCGGCTGCCAGGCTCAGCCCGGCGCGGGCCGCGATCCGGTCGGCGACCTGCGGCACCGTCAGCGTGTCCGTCTCGACCTGCTCGGCGAACCGCGGCGTGCGCAGCCGCTCCAGGCACCCGTCGAGCCTGGCGACCGCGAACGCCTCCCGCTTGAGGCTGCGGCTCAGCGAACGCTCCCGCAGCCGCGCCAGCACCCTCTCGCGGTCGGCGACGAGCGCGAAGTGGCGCACGTCGTGGCCGGCCCCGCTCAGGCGGCCCAGGATCTCGTCGTAGTAGGCGGGCTCGACCAGCGTCATCGGCGCGATGACGACGCCCTGCTGCTCGCTCAGCACCAGGTCCAGCACCTCGAACACGCCCTGCCGCCAGGCCGGGTGCAGCTGGAAGTCCGAGCGCAGCGCGGGCGGGGTCATCCTGTGCAGGCCCATGCCGACGTGCTCGGGGTCGCACACCACGCTTCCCGGCAGCCTCCGGTGCAGCTCGTACGCGGTCTGCGTCTTGCCCACCCCGAACGGGCCGTTGATCCACACGAGCATGTGGCTCAGCTTAGGGCGGAAGGTGGTGGGATTTCCCGCCTTCAGGGGTCGAATGGGGCCATGGACGACACGATCCCGATCGGCGAGGCCGCGCGCCTGCTCGGCGTCAATGCCTCCGCCCTGCGGTACTACGAGGAGCGCGCCCTGCTCGCTCCCGCCCGCCGCCGCCAGGGGCGGCGCGTCTACGGCAGGCAGGAGCTGCGGCGGCTGGTGTTCCTGCGCACGATGCAGCGGCTCGGCGTGCCCCTGGACACCGCGGGTGCGATGCTGGACGCGCCCGGCGAGCAGTGGCGCGCCGCGGTGCGGGAGCGGATCGGCGAGCTGGAGGCGGTGATCGCCCGCGCCAGGGTGGCGCAGGAGGTGCTCCGCCACGGGCTGCGCTGCCAGGAGGAACATCCGGCCGTGGAGTGCGAGGTCGCCGTCGGCATGCTGGACCGGCTCGTCGACGGTTGCACGTTCGAGCAACTGGCGGCGGAGCACGATGCGCGGTGGGCCGGGCTGCCCGCCGGAAAATAATCGTCGTGGCGGGGGAATGGATCCCGCCGGGGTGTGGTTACATATCTCGTGGCCGGTGTGCCCAGTGTCCCCGGGCCTCACCTATTGCCTTCACGGAATACCGTTCGGCTGGAGCCGTGTTGTGCCTTTCGCCGAGAGGCGACACGCACACCGGTACGCACTCGTAGAGCGCCCGTCCTCCCCGGAGGGCGGGCGCTCACGTGTGTGCCCGTAGATACGGGTCGGTGACGCCGCCGGGAGAGGCCAGCGTCTCGGCGTCGAGCCCGGTCAGCCGGGCCCCCGCCTGGTAGGCGCTGTCCAGGAACTCCAGCACGGCTCCCACCGGGTCCTCCATGGCCCGCACGTCGTCGTAGCGCAGCACGGCCAGATGGCTGCCCCTGGCGGTGATCCACTCGGCCTGGCCGGGGCGCAGCGGCTCCCGTTCCAGCCCGTCGGGCTCCGGCGCGGTGTAGGAGTAGAACGCCGGCCACGGCCGCTCCTTGTCCCCGAACCAGAACCCCGAGCTGATCACCTCCCAGCTGTAGGCCTCCCGCGTCACCGGGTCGACGTCGGGCGAGACCTTCACCACCCGCCCGGTGAACCGGGTGACCGCGATGTCGAAGGTGTGCCAGAAGTGGTGCACGGGGCTCGTCTTGCCGGCGAAGTCGGCGGCGAACCGGTCCAGCAGCTGCACCACCTGCGACAGGATCCGCCAGTACCGGTTGATGAGCACCGGGTCGTAGCGTGCGTGCAGGGTGTCCTCGGCGAACGGCGTGTCGTCGCTGAGGTCGAACGGCACGGCCCAGATCTCCGGCCGGATCCCCAGCCCGGCCAGGGTCTCGAAGAGCCGGTCGTGGAACGAGGCCACCGACCTGCCGATCAGGCTGAACTCCGCGCTGCGCCCGTCGAAGACGTCCACCACCAGCCGGTGGCGTACGAGGTCGAAGTCGACGCAGAACAGCGGCTGCTCGCCCAGCCCGCCCATCGGCCTGGTGGTGAGCCCCCGCCCCGTCGGGTGGAACGGCACCTGCCACCAGTGGTTGCGCCGGTTGCTCGACGCGAGCCGGATCTTCCCCACGATCTGCGCGAACCTGTGAAAGGTCTCCTTTGCCTCTGTCCACTCCGCAAGCGGCATGGCCGGGAACAGCTCCATGACGGCCCCCTCCGACGTAGAGCATTTCCCGACAATCGTAACTACTGGGAGTATTCGGTCAGCTCCCAGGGGTCGTGTGCGGAGAAGACCGCCACGCCGTGCTCGTTCGCGAGCGAGCGCAGCCGCTCCTGGCTCGACAGCCGCCGCGCCTCGTCCACCTGGGCCTGGAGCTGCACCAGGTCCATCAGCGGATGGGGGCGCGGCTCGCTCGCCAGCTCGCCGTGGTAGAAGTACGCGTCCCCGGCGTGCAGCAGCCACCGGTCGCCGTCCCTGACCGCCACCCCGGCGTGTCCCTCCGAGTGCCCGTCGAGCGGCACGTACAGGAAGTCCTCCTCCGGCAGGCCCGTCAGCGGCCGCACCCCGTCCGCGCCCAGCCACCGCGTGCCCGTGCCCGGGTACGTCACCCAGCGCGGCGTGTGCGCCCAGTGGGAGGGCCGGTAGCGGCGGTTCGGGGCCTGCGCCAGCGCGGCCTTCAGCTCGGCCTCCATGACGTGCACCTCGGCGTGCGGGAAGTCGGGCAGGCCGCCGCTGTGGTCCACGTCCAGGTGGGTCAGGACGACGTGGCGCACGTCGGAGGGGTCGTGCCCGAGCGCCGCCACCTGCCGCACGGCCGTCTCGGCGGGGGACAGCACCGGCTCGACCAGCTCCGCCCACTCGCGTTCGAGGTGCACGGCGGGGTCGGCCACGTCGTCCAGGCCGAGGCCGGCCTCCACGAGGACCAGCCCGGAGGCGGGGGTCTCGACGAGCAGCGCGTGGCAGACGGCGCGCGCGGAGGAGTGGCCGTCGGGGGAGTCGATCTCGCGCATCGAGGCGAGGTTGAGATGGTGAATTCGCATGCGGATAGACTGCGACTTGAAGTGCGGTTCAAGTCAAGGAGCCAGGCCGTGGACGACACGTTGATCGACATCGGCGAGGTGGCCAGGCAGAGCGGGCTGGCCGCGTCCGCGCTGCGGTTCTACGAGCGCAAGGGGCTCATCGAGGCCGAGGGGCGCAACGGGCTGCGCCGCGCGTACCGGCCGGAGACTCTGGAGCGGCTGGCGCTGATCTCCTGCGCCCGCGACGCCGGGTTCACGCTGTCGGAGATCGGCCGGTTCCTGCGGGCCGGGCCGTCCGACGAGCGGCTGCGCGCCCACATGGCCGCCAAGGAGCGCGAGGTGTCGCAGCGGGTCGACCAGCTCACCCGGCTGCGCGACAGCCTGCGCCACGCTGTGGTCTGCACGCACGACCCGCTGGTGGAGTGCCCCGAGTTCAAGCAGGCCGTACGGCGGGTGCCCCAGGGCTGAGGCGGACCCGCCGAAGATCTCAGGCCGAGCTCACGTACTTCCTCGGCCGCAGGGCGTGCGCCCGCAGCGCCGCCAGGGCCGCGAGCTGCCCGGGCCGGTCCATCCGCACCGCCAGCTCGTCGCTGAAGGCCAGCCCCAGCGCCGTGAGCTGGGCCACCAGGTCGGTCACCGGCCCGGTCACGTCGTCCAGGCTCGTCGCCGGATGCCAGCCCTCGCCGCCCACCACCTCCGCCACCCGCTCGCGCAGCTTCGCGGGCGACATGAGCGTGCCGTCGGCGAGCAGCATCAGCGCCGCCTCCCTGGCCGACACCTCGAACTCGTGCTCGCCCCTGGCCAGCAGCAGCCGGGTGACCGCCGACCACATGGCCGACTTCGACTTCAGCAGCCGCAGGCCGTAGTCGGTGATGGCCAGCTTGGCGCCTTCGCGGCGGATCGCGCCCAGCTCCCGCTCGGCCAGGTCGCGCAGCCGCGCCGCCTCGGGCGAGGGCGCCAGCCGCAGCGGCAGCGACTCCCCCGAGGCGGCCACGGACAGCAGCCGGTGAAGGGCGGGCAGCGGCTGCGGGGCCACGGGCGCGTGCAGCCGCACCTCGAACGGCTGGGCCAGCTCCCGCCTGGCCGGGCCGCGCCCCAGCACCCAGCGGTTGAGCCGCTCGCCGTGCACGCGGTTGAGCCAGCTGTCGCCGCCCAGGTCGGCACGCGGCTCGGTGAGCCAGCGCCGGGTCAGGGCCGTACGGTCGACGCTCTCGCCGGCCACGATCGCCAGCTCCAGCGCGGCGGAGCAGGCGATGTGCGCGCCCAGCTCCTCAGGCCCCATGATCATGCTCCACTGCAGTTCGGGCACGTCGGGCGGGAGCACTCCCGTGGCCTCCAGCGCCTGCTGGTAGGCGGCCGTGCCGGCGTCGTCGCCCTCGCGGGCGTAGGTGCGCAGGATCTGTACGGTGGTCGGGGACACGCACATGGCGGCGTACCGGTCCATGCCGCCGAGCTGGAGCAACCGCCCCAGGGAACGTGCCAGGCGCTCCATGTCGCCGCTTCCCTTGGCCGCCCCGGCGTTGGGCGGCGAGACCTTGAGCGGCAACGTGTACCAGAGGAACTCGCAGACGTCGAGCTGGGTCACCGTCTCCAGCGGCTCCCCACCCGTCAACCATTCGACGGCGGTCCTGGCCTCCTCGGCCAGATCCGGGTGAGATCGCTCCAACTCGGCGAGAAGGGCGGTGACATCCGGTGCACTCATGCCTCGAAGTTTGCCGTATCGACCCCGGGCCTGACGATGACCGAAACCGGTGCGTATTGGGTCTTGCACAGCGACTACCCTAAGAAACCCCTATTGAGCCGACTGTAACGTGGTCATATCCACCGTTTCTCAAACAACATGCGGGCCTTCCAGTCCACGTACGGGATCAGCTCGGCGGAGAGTATGGGGTGCAGCCACCAGAAGTTGATGAGCGCGAGCAGGGCGAACGCGCCGACGACGGCGGCACCGAGGGTACGCCGCATCGGCGTCACGTCCTTGATGCCCGCCGCGGACGGCCCGATCAGCAGCCCGGCGCACAACGTGATGGCCAGCACCATGAACGGCACCATCGGGATGGCGTAGAACAGGAACATCGTGCGGTTGTCGGCGATGGCGAAGTAGAACCACGGCAGCCAGCCCATCGCGTAGGCCAGCAGCACGGCCCCCGCCCGCCAGTCGCGTGAGGAGAAGTACCACGCGACCAGCGCCACCAGCGCGGCCACCGCGCCGAACCAGATCACCGGCGTGCCCACGCCGAGCACGGCCTGAGAGCAGTCCTTGACGCCGCACGTGTTCTGCTTGCCCTCGTAGAAGAAGGCCACGGGGCGCAGCAGCAGCGGCCAGGACCACGGCTCCGACATGTACGGGTGCGAGGTCTCCAGCCCGCTGTGGAAGGTGAAGACCTGCCACTGGTACTGCACCCACGACCGCATCGAGTCGAAGACGAAGAAGAGCGGATTGCCCGGCGAGGTGGCCTGGTCCCAGTTGCGCCCGTAGCCGGACGCGTTGACGAACCAGCCCGCCCAGGTGGCCATGTACGCCACGAACGGCACCACGCCGAACGCCACGACCCCCTGCGGCACGTCCTTGTTGATCGCCCCCAGGTAGGGCCGGCGCAGCCCCACGGCGCGGCGGGCGCCGAAGTCCCACATCAGCGACATGATCGCGAACGCGACCGCGAAGGCCAGGCCCGACCACTTGACCGACATCGCGAAGGCCAGGCACACCCCGGCCCCGATGCGCCACCACCTGACGCCCAGCGAAGGGCCCTGCGGCGACAGGGGCGAGCCCTCGTACCAGGTGACCAGCTTCTCGCGCGCGCGGTCACGGTCGACCACCAGGCAGGCGAACGCCGCCAGGACCCAGAACATCAGGAAGATGTCCAGCAACGCCGTGCGGGAGAGCACGTAGTGCAGGCCGTCGAGCGCCAGCAGCAGACCGGCGAAGCAGCCCAGCAGCGTCGAGCGGGTCATCCGGCGGGCCACCCTGGCCAGGATGAGGATGGACAGCGTGCCGATCACCGCGGCGGCGAAGCGCCAGCCGAACGGGTTGAGCCCGAACAACCACTCGCCGGCGCCGATCATCCACTTGCCCAGCGGCGGGTGGACCACGTAGGAGGCGCACTTGCCCAGGTCGTCCGGGGTGCAGGCCTGCCAGATGTCGGTGTTGCCGGCGATGATCGCCTTGTCGGCGTCCTTGACGGTGACCTTCTCGACCCCGTGGGTGATCAGCGAGAAGGCGTCCTTCATGTAGTACGTCTCGTCGAACACCACGGCCTTGGGGTGACCGAGCTGCACGAACCGGAGGATCCCGCCGAACAGGGTGACGAGCAGCGGCCCCACCCAACCCCACAGCACGCTTCCGCGCATGGGGGGCACGACCCGATCGCGTACGGACCGCGTCCTGGGATGGCTCTCGCCGACCTCCGAGCTCTCGTAGGCCTGGTACGGGGAATCGGTCACCGCCATTCGGACATCGTACGGGCCCCAGAGCGGTGGTTACCAAGGAAACACGGTCTAATTGGGATGCCCTGCAACAATGGCCTGGTGACTGGGAACGGCAGGTTGGTGCTGGCAGGAGCCCCCATTGGCCAGGTCGGAGACGTCTCGCCGCGGCTGCGTGAGCTGCTGGGGGGCGCCGACGTGGTGGCGGCCGAGGACACCAGGCGGTTGCGCAGGCTCGCGGCCGACCTCGGCGTCGAGCTCACCGGCAGGGTGGTGTCCTACTACGACCAGAACGAGGCGGGCCGGGCCCAGGAGCTCGTCGAGACGCTGAAACAGGGCCGCACGGTCGTGGTGATCACGGACGCGGGCATGCCGGGCGTGTCCGATCCCGGCTACCGGCTGACACAGCTCGCCGTCGAGGCGGGCATCACGGTCACCGCGCTGCCGGGGCCGAGCGCGGTCACCACCGCGCTGGCCGTGTCGGGCCTGGCCAGCGACCGGTTCTGCTTCGAGGGCTTCCCGCCCCGCAAGGCCGGCGAGCGGGCGCGCCGCCTGGGCGCGCTGGCGGCCGAGGAGCGCACGATGGTCTTCTTCGAGTCGCCGCACCGGCTGGAGGAGTCCCTGCGGGCCATGGCCGGGGCGTTCGGGCCCGACCGGCGGGCCGCGGTGTGCAGGGAGCTGACCAAGACCTACGAGGAGGTGCGCAGGGGCGGGCTGGGCGAGCTGGCCGAGTGGGCGGCGGCGGGCGTCAAGGGCGAGATCACGATCGTCGTGGCGGGGTTCGCGCCGGGCGAGGCCGAGCCCGACCTCGACGCCCTGGCCGCCGAGGTGGACCGCAGGGTGGCCGCGGGGGAGCGGCGCAGCCTGGCCGTGGCCGAGGTGGCCAAGGGCGCGGGCGTTCCCAGGCGAGAGCTGTACGACCTGGTTCACAGGAGAACCGCCACACCATAGGGTGCGCATCGTGAGGAACTGGGGGGTGCCGGCACGGCGGCTCATCCCGCCGATGCAGGGCGGGGCCCTCCTGGGCTGGCTGGGGCCGCTCGCGGTGGCGATCTTCGGCGGCATCCTGCGGTTCGTCCGGCTGGGCGAGCCGAGGGCCGTCGTCTTCGACGAGACGTTCTACATCAAGGACGCCTACTCGCTGATCGTCCACGGCGTCGAGATGACGACGCTCGGCGACGCCGACAACCCCATCGCCGACCAGCGCCTCATCGCCGGGAACCTGGACATCTTCAAGCAGTGCGGCGAGCCGTCCGAATGCGCCTCCTTCGTGGCCCACCCGCCGCTGGGCAAGTGGATGATCGGCGCCGGCGAGTGGCTGTTCGGGATGGACCCGTTCGGCTGGCGCTTCGCCGCCGCGCTGGCCGGCACGCTGTCCATCCTCGTCCTGGCCAGGGTGGCCCGCCGGATGACGCGCTCGACGCTGCTGGGCTGCCTGGCCGGGCTGCTGCTGGCGCTCGACGGGCTGCATCTGGTGCTGTCGCGCACGGCGCTGCTGGACGTCTTCCTGATGTTCTGGGTGTTGTGCGGGTTCGCGTGCCTGGTGGCCGACCGCGACTGGGCGCGGCGCAGGCTGGTCGGCTGGTACGAGAGCGCGCCTGTCACCGAGCTGGGCCCGAGGCTGGGCTCGCGGCCCTGGCGGCTGGCCGCGGGGGCCTGCCTGGGGGCCGCGTGCGCGGTCAAGTGGTCGGGGATCTTCTTCCTCATCGCCTTCGCCGTGCTGTCGGTCATGTGGGACCTCGGGGCCCGGCGGGCGCTGGGGCTGCGCGAGCCGTACCGGGGGGCGCTGTCGTACGACCTGCCGGGCGGGCTCGCGGCGATGACGCTCGTGCCCGCGCTGGTGTTCACGGCCTCGTGGACCGGCTGGTTCGCCTCCGCCGACGGCTGGGGCCGCAACTGGGACCGGGCCACCTCCTCGGGGCCCGGGTTCTTCGTGCTGGACTCGGTGCGGTCGTGGGTGCAGTACCAGACGCAGGTGCTGGGCTTCCACAGCGGCCTGGACGACTACCACCCGTACATGTCGGAGCCGTGGCAGTGGCCGCTGCTCTTACGGCCGGTCTCCTTCCACTACCCCACCGGCCTGCCGCCGTCGGCCTGCGGCGCGGACCAGTGCTCCCAGGCCGTGCTCGGGGTCGGCACCCCCGCCCTCTGGTACGCCGCCGCGCTCGCGCTGCTCGGGCTCGTCGCGTGGTACGTCTCCGCCCGCGACTGGCGGGCCGGGGCGACGCTGCTGGGCTTCGCGGCCGGCTGGCTGCCGTGGTTCTACTACGCCATCGCCGACAACCGCACGATGTACCTGTTCTACATGATCCCCGTGGTGCCGTTCATGGTGCTGGCGCTCGTGCTCATGGCGGGGCTCGTCATCGGGAGGCAGGACGCCCCCGCCACCAGGAGGGCGACGGGGGCCGCGGTCGTGGGCGCGTTCGCGCTCGTCGTACTGATCAACTTCTGGTGGCTGCAGCCGGTGCTGACCGCAGAGACGATCACGCAGACACAGTGGTGGGCTCGGATGCTGATGAGCTCTTGGGTGACCGGCGCGCCCAAGTGACCCCGCGGCGCAGCGTGATCGCCGCCGCGACGCAGGCCAGGGGGACGGCGGGAAGCACGTACCGGTAGTCGAACTCCGCCGTGGCCGCCGGCGCCAGCAGCAGCCCGACCGCGCCCAGCCACGGCAGCACCACCGCCCCGCCGAACTTCCGCCAGCGCACCACCACGCCGTACAGGCCGATCAGCAGGATGCCGCCGACCATGATGCCGCGCAGGTAGAAGACCTTCTGGTAGTTGCTCATGATCGTGGCCCACGGCTGCACGATCCGGGTCTCCGGCGGGCCCTGCTCGTAGCTGAAGGCGTCGGTGTCGGTGCGGCCGCCCGCGTACGACGACCACTTCGGCAGCCGCTTGGGCTGCCCGGTGTCGTCCAGCTCCACGTACGGCTTGAACTGGTACATGTTGTAAGTCGACTCGTCGGGGAAGCGTGGACGTGCCCAGTGGAAGGAGCGGAAGAAATCGCGCGCCACGACCTTCAGGTAGTCACCCGGCTGCGACAGGATCGCCCGGGTGGCGAACTTGCTGGCCGCGTCGTTGGTGATCTCGCTCCACTTCTTGTTGATGCCCCACCGGTGCAGCACCTCGCCGGTGCCGGTGCCGTCGCCGTTGCCCTGGCCCCACAGGTACCACTGGGCGTAGTCCTTGCGCTGGCTGACCGGGTCGTTGATGCACAGCAGCAGAAGCTGGACCTCTTTGTACTTGTCGATGTCCATCTTGTTGCAGTCGGCGAAGATGGCGGTGCGCATGTAAAGGATGAGGCCGTCGCTGTTGGTCATGGCGAACTTGCCGTACGCCGAGGCGAACCATCCCATGTACGCCATCACCGGGATCGCGCAGGCGGTGATGACGGCGGCGATCGGCCGCCAGCCGGTGCGCTTGACCAGAAGGTAGAGCACCACAAGGGCCAGGATCGGCAGCCCGATCGAGCGGGTCAGCCAGGTCATCGCCAGCAGCAGCCCGACGACCGCGCCCGCCTTCCACGTCAGCCGCCGCTTCCACAGCACCATCGTGATCACGCCCACCACGAGCAGCATGAACAGGGTGTCGGACATCACCATCTGCTCGAGCTGGATCTGGTAGGCGTCGAACAGGACCGGCGCCGCGGCCAGCGTGGCCCCCCACTTGGGCAGCCTGAACTTGATCCGTAGCAACGCGTAGATCAGGCAGGCCGTGGCCAGGCCCATGAGGTGCTGCGTGAACGTCAGCAGGGTGAAGCTGTGGAACGGCTGGAGCAGCATCAGCCAGAAGCTGTAGCCGTCGGGCCTGATCGGGTGCGGCCGCGGGTGCAGCGCCACCGAGACGTACTCGTAGGAGTCGTTGAACCACATGGCCGGGCCGTAGCCGAGCATGGTGATGAGCCGCAGCACGGCGCCGACGCCGAAAGCCGCGGCGAACACCCGATGCCTGCGCACCATGGCCAGCAAACGGGCCGTCCTGCCAGGGGCGGAGGGGTCCACAGGGGTAATCTCCGCGACGCTCACCATGCTGTAAAGAATGCCAGTCGTTTCCAGGTCTGTGCCCGAGCACGGGCCCGTTCAGGGCATGATGGTTCACTGGAAGAGCCTTAACTGAAGGGTAGACACGTGGAACTGACGGTGGTCATGCCCTGCCTCAATGAGGCGGAGACCGTGGAAGTCTGTGTACGCAAGGCACTGGCGTGCATGGAGGAGCACGGCATCGAGGGCGAAGTGCTGATCGCCGACAACGGCAGCACGGACGGCTCGCAGCAGCTCGCCCGAGACGCCGGGGCCCGCGTGGTCCATGTGGACGAGAAGGGGTACGGAAACGCCCTTATGGGCGGAATCAGGGCGGCGCGCGGCAAGTACGTCATCATGGGCGACGCCGACGATTCCTACGATTTCACCGCGCTGCTGCCGTTCGTCGAGCAGTTGCGCGACGGCGCCGACCTGGTCATGGGCAACCGCTTCAGGGGCGGCATCTCCCCGGGCGCCATGCCGCCGCTCCACCGCTACCTGGGCAACCCGGTGCTGTCGTTCATCGGGCGGCTGTTCTTCCCTTCGGCGATCAAGGACTTCCACTGCGGGCTGCGCGGCTTCCGCCGTGATTCGATCCTGCGCCTGCAGCTCCAGACGGGCGGCATGGAGTTCGCCTCCGAGATGGTGGTCCGCTCCACCCTGGCCGGCCTCGACGTGCGCGAGGTCCCGACCACGCTCTCGCCCGACGGCCGCTCCCGCCCGCCGCACCTGCGCTCCTGGCGCGACGGCTGGCGTCACCTGCGCTTCCTGCTCCTCTACAGCCCGAAGTGGCTGTTCTTCTACCCCGGCGTGCTGATGATGATCGTCGGGCTCGTCGCGGGCACGGCGCTGGTGTTCGGGCCCGTGGAGATCGGCGAGCTGGCCTTCGACGTCGACACCCTGGTCGGATCCGCCGCGCTGGTGGTGATCGGCTTCCAGGCGGCGCTGTTCGCGGTGTTCACGAAGGTGTACGCGGCCGAGGAGGGCTTCCTGCCGGAGTCGCCGCGCATCCGGCGGCTGATCGACATCGTGAGCCTGGAGAAGGGGCTCGTCGTCGGCGGGCTGCTGGCGGTGGCCGGCCTCGTCGGCCTGGTGATGTCGCTGGTGCACTGGCAGGTGCGCGACTTCGGCGAGCTGGACCCGCGCGAGTCGCTGCGCATCGTGGTGCCCGCGGCCACGGCGCTCATCATGAGCTTCCAGACGATCTTCGCGGCGCTGTTCATCAGCATCCTCGGCATCCGCCGCACCCGCGAGACCCCCATCGACAACGCCGCCGCCGCGGCCGAGGAAGCCGCCGCCGCGATCTCCCTCGAAGACTCCAAGAGCTAGAGACCGCTTGCGCGCTGCCGCGGTAGGCCACCCGCCGTCGCGGGCGGGTGGTGAGCCACGGCACCGCGTAACAAATGAATCTCAGGGACCCGTAGGCTGAGCATCATGACCCAGCACATTCTTACCGCCGTGGCATGGCCGTATGCGAACGGGCCGCGCCATATCGGGCACGTATCGGGGTTCGGCGTGCCGTCCGACGTCTTCAGCCGTTACCAGCGGATGGCGGGCAACAAGGTGCTGATGGTCTCCGGCACGGACGAGCACGGCACCCCCATCCAGGTCCAGGCCGACAAGGAGGGCGTGAGCGCCAAGGAGCTGGCCGACCGCTACAACCGCGTCATCGCCGAAGACCTGACCGGCCTCGGCCTGTCGTACGACCTGTTCACCAGGACCACGACGAAGAACCACTACGCCGTCACGCAGCAGATCTTCAAGGGTCTCTACGACAACGGCTACATCTTCCCCAAGACCACGATGGGCGCCATCTCGCCCTCGACCGGGCGCACCCTGCCCGACCGCTACATCGAGGGCACCTGCCCCATCTGCGGCTACGACGGCGCGCGTGGCGACCAGTGCGACAACTGCGGCAACCAGCTCGACCCGATCGAGCTCGTCAACCCCAAGAGCCGCATCAACGGCGAGACGCCGGTGTTCGTCGAGACCGAGCACTTCATGCTCGACCTGCCCGCCTTCGCCGAGGTGCTGGGCACCTACCTGCAGTCCAAGCAGGGCGAGTGGCGCCCCAACGTGCTGAAGTTCGCCCTCAACCTGCTCGGCGACCTGCAGCCCCGGGCGATCAGCCGCGACCTCGACTGGGGCGTGCCGATCCCGCTCGACGGCTGGCGCGACCAGCCCAACAAGCGGCTGTACGTGTGGTTCGACGCGGTCATCGGCTACCTTTCCGCCTCCATCGAGTGGGCCAGGCGCTCGGGCGACCCCGACGCGTGGCGCCAGTGGTGGCAGAATCCCGACGCCCGCGGCTACTACTTCATGGGCAAGGACAACATCGTCTTCCACGCCGAGATCTGGCCGGCGATGCTCTTCGGCTACAGCGGCATCGGCGCGCGCGACGGCTCGCCCGGCGCGCTGGGCGCGCTCGACGTGCCGTCCGAGGTGGTCTCCAGCGAGTTCCTGACGATGGAGGGCAGGAAGTTCTCCTCCTCCCGGCAGGTCGTCATCTACGTGCGCGACTTCCTGGCCCGCTACGACGCCGACGCGCTGCGCTACTACATCGCCGTGGCCGGTCCCGAGAACCAGGACACCGACTTCACCTGGCAGGAGTTCGTCAACCGCAACAACGGCGAGCTGGTCGCGGCCTGGGGCAACCTGGTCAACCGGTCCATCTCGATGGCGGCCAAGAACTTCGGGGCCGTGCCCGAGCCGGGAGACCTCACCGACGCCGACAGGGCGCTGCTGGAGCGCTCGCGGGGCGCGTTCGGGCCGGTGGGCGCGGAGCTGGGCCGCTCGCGCTTCAAGAACGCCATCACGGAGGCGTTCGACGTGGTGCGCGAGGCCAACAAGTACCTCGCCGACCAGGAGCCGTGGAAGCTCAAGGACGACCCGGAGCGGCAGAAGTCCATCCTGCACGTCGCGCTGCAGGTCGTGGACGACGCCAAGACGATGCTCACGCCGTTCCTGCCCGGCTCGTCCAACAAGGTCTTCGCCATGCTGGGCGGGGAGGGCGTGTGGTCGGGCATGCCGGAGATCCGCGAGGTCGACGAGGACGGCGGCACGCCGTACCCGGTGATCACAGGCGACTACGCCGAGGGCGCCGCCCGCTGGGAGCACCGGCCGATCAGGCCGGGCACGCCGCTGGCGCCGCCCGTGCCGCTGTTCAAGAAGCTCGACCCGAAGGTCGTCGACGAGGAGCTGGCCCGCCTGGGCGAGTGACGGCAGTGGCCCTGGCGTGGCGGGCGGTTGAGTGACGGCGGCTTCGGCGCGGCGGCTAGGCTTTGATGGCGTGACCAAGCTTCCCGCCGCGCCAGAGGCGCTCTCCTCACCCGTGTTCGACAGCCACTGCCACCTCGACATCATGGTCGGCAACAGGCAGGCGTCGTCGGGCGACCCGGTGGCGCAGGCCGCGCAGGCCGCCTCGGCGAGCGTGCGGAGCATCCTCGACGACGCGCGGGCCGTCGGCGTGACGAGGCTGGTCACCATCGGCTACGACCTGGCCTCCTCGCGCTGGAACGCCGAGGTGGCCGCCGGGCAGGAGGGCGTGTACGCCGGGGTGGCCATCCACCCGAACGAGGCGCACGAGGCCACCCCGGAGGTGCTGGCCGAGATCGAGGCGCTGGCCGGGCGGCCCGAGGTGCGCGCGGTGGGGGAGACGGGGCTCGACTACTACCGCGACTGGGCGAGCAAGGACGACCAGCACGCCAGCTTCCGCGCGCACATCGAGATCGCCAAGCGCACCGGCAAGGCGCTGGTGATCCACGACCGCGACGCGCACGACGACGTGCTGAAGGTGCTGGCCGCGGCGGGCGCGCCGGACAAGGTGGTCTTCCACAGCTTCTCTGGTGACGCCGAAATGGCGAAGAAGTGCGTTGAAGCCGGATATTTCATGTCATTCTCCGGGCCGGTGACGTACAAGAACGCCGGCTACCTCCGCGAGGCGGCCGAGATCGCGCCCGCCGAGCTCATGCTGGTCGAGACCGACGCCCCCTACCTGCCGCCGGTCCCGCACCGCGGCAAGCCCAACGCGCCCTACCTCATCCCTCTCACCCTGCGCGTCCTGGCCGAGGTCAAGAACGTCCACCCGGACGAGCTGTGCGAGGCGATCAGCGTCAACGGAGTCACAGTTTTCGGCGAGTGGTGACCAACTTTTGGCGAACTCCCCGATACAAGCACCGGACAAGCGTAAAGTTCGGGCCGTCTGGCACCACACCGGAGGTGGCTCGTGCGAGGAAAGAGGCGTGCGCCCCGACCGCCCGTTCCATGGCGTTCCCCGTGGACGCCGGTCGTCTGCGTGGCGGGGGCGGTGGCCGTCGGAGCGCTCGTTGTGGTGTCGTTCCTGGTCAAAGAGGTCATCGTGGTGGTCGACGGTGAGCGCAGGCACGTCCGCGCGTTCGGTGGAACGGTCCAGGAAGTGCTGGCCGACGCCGAGGTGTCCGTGGGGTACGGCGACGTCGTCCGGCCGTCCACGCAGGAGGTGGTGGACGACGGCGCCCTGATCGAGGTGCGCCGCGCGCGCCCCCTCACCCTGACCCTCGACGGCCGCACCAGCACGCACCTGGTCACCGCCACGAGCGTGGGCGACGCCCTGCGCGAGCTGGACATCGCCCCCACCGCCAGCAAGCTCTCGGCCCCGCCCGGCGACAGGGTGCCGCTGGAGGGGATGGAGCTGACCGTCTACACGCGGCGGAAGGTGTACGTGGTGGCCGGCACCACGCGGGTGACCTCGCGCACGACGGCCAGGACGGTGCGCGAGGTGCTCAGGCAGAAGCGCATCGCGCTGCGCCGCGGCTACCTGGTGAACCCGCCGCTGAGCAGCTTCCCCAAGGACGGCACGGTCATCACGGTCACCCCGCCGAGGACCGTGCAGATCCAGCCCGAGGTCGCCGAGCTCGACTGGGAGTCGCTGGCCGAGTGCGAGTCGCACGGCGACCCGGAGGCGTACAACCCGGACGGGCCCTACTACGGGCTGTACCAGTTCAGCCTGCCCATGTGGGAGGCGGTGGGCGGCATGGACACGCCCAGCACGTGGCCGGAGGAGGAGCAGACGTACCGGGCGCAGCTCCTCTACCAGCAGGTGGGCGGCAGGTGGCAGGGCCAGTGGCCGCACTGCGGCGATCGCCTGTTCACCATGAACGCCCGCTGACCCCCGCCCTCAGCCGCCACTGCCGCCACCTCGCGCCCTCCGCCCGCCCGCTCAAGCTCGCCTGCTCGGCGCCTGCCTCGTTCGGCGCCGGCCGCCCGGTGGCGCGCTCGGCGGCTGGTCAGCCGGCGAGCGCGACGCCGAAGTCGGCTCCCTTCGGTGGCTGGAGCGGTTGCGGTGCCGCCTCGTCGTTGCGGGCCGCCACCGCGACCTTCCCGTACGGCGCGGCGTCCGGCTGCCCCACGTACAGCTTGTTCCCGCTGAACGCCACCGACCAGCCGAACAGCCCGTCGGCGGTCGCCAGCTCCCGGTCCTCGGCCGCGTCCTTCCAGGAGACGACCCGGACACCACCGCCATAGGGCGCGCCGATCGCCAGCCGCCCGTCCGCCGAGACGGCCATCGAGAACCCGAACGTCTGCTTGCCCCCCTGCGTCACCCTCCTCGTGGGTTTCCGCGCGGGATCGAGGAGCTGCACGTACCCGGGCCCGGGCGACCCGACGGCGTAGCCGGACCCCTCGGCGTACGCGACCGCGTACCCGAACCGGTCACCCGAGGCGTTCGTCGGCGAGTCCAGCTTGAACGAGGTGATCTGCGGCGCCAGCACGTCGTCGATGAACACCACCGAGCCCGAGTCGATCTTGCCTGCCTCGATCTGCCGGCCCGCGCCGTCGTCGTTCTCGTACGGCACGCCGACGACCAGCCCGTTCTTCGGCCCGAACGCCAGGGACCAGCCGAACTGGTCGCCCACCTCGCTGTTGCCCCGCACGTCCACGGTCTCCTGGCTGACCCTGCGCGGCTCGCCCGCGCCCTTGCGCACGTACACGGCGCCCACGTCGACGAGCTGGGCCTCGTCCTCGTACGGCGCGCCGATCGCCACCAGGTCGCCCCGCGCGGCCAGCGACCAGCCGAAGTGCGCGAACCGCTGGGGCTGCGGCGGCGTCACGCGCTCGGGGGCCGCCGCGCCGCCGCCGTAGACCACGTACGCGACGCCGGCGTCCTCGGTGCCGTCCACGTCCGCGTACGGGGCGCCGATCACCAGGTCGGCGCAGGCGTCGCCGTTGAGCTTCGCCAGCCGTACGGACCAGCCGAAGCCATCGCCCCTGGCCAGCCCGGGAACGCCGACCGGCACCACCTTGCCGCCGGACAGCACGTGCACCGCGCCCTTCTGGTCGTCCGCGAACGGATCGCCCACCGCCACGTCGTCCACGCCGTCACCGTCGAAGTCGGCGGCTCCGGCGCAGGCCACCGCCGTTGCGGCGGCCGCGGGGGGCATCGCGGCCGTCCCGATCAGGAGGGCGAGCGCGGCGAGGGCCGCTCTGATCGTCACAGCGCCACCTCGATCAGCTTGCCGTTCTCCAGCAGGGTCGCCGTCAACTTCATCGGCTTGCGGTACATGGCCAGGTCGAACACGAAAGCGCTGTCCACCCGCGCACCGGGCAGGATGGCCGGCGGCAACGTGACGGGGGCCGGGTCGTGCTCGCCGCCCCGGTCATCCACCATGGTCACCACGGGCTGGACCAGCACCCTGCGCTCGCCGCCCGGGTTGAGCATCGTCCAGCGGATCACGCAGAGCTGGCCCTTGGCGGACGTGATGCCCTCGAACTCCTTCACCCCGCACTCCGGCGCCCCTGTCACGATCGCGACGGGGTCGTCGAAGCTCGCGCCCAGGGCGAACCTGCGGCCCACGTCGTTCGGGCTGGGGCTGCCCGCGGCCTGGGTGGGGGTGTTGGAGGTCACGGTGATGGTCGTGTCGCGCGCGGAGGTGACGATCAGTACGGCCACGGTCACCACGATGGCCAGCACGGCGGCCGCGGCGGCGATGAGCCACCGGGTGCCGGGGGTGCGCGCGCCGCCGATGGTGTCGTCCTCGCCGGGACGCCCGGCGGGGGCGCCCAGCGTGCCAGGGTACGTGTCCGCCCCTAAGCCGGCTCCCTGCGGCACGCGCCCCACGGCTGCGTCGGACCGCGGGACCTGCGCCCCACCCCCCGTCGTCGCCGGCGCCGGCGCGGTGCTCTGCCGCCGGTCAGTGCCCGGACCGGTGCCCTGCGGCGACTGGGCGGGCTCCTGTCGTGGCTGCCCGGTGTCCTGCTCCGGCTCCTGCCGCGCGGGCTTGCCCGAGCGGAACAGCCCGAGCCGTCGCCGAGGGGCCTCAGCCTGTCCGGGCACCTGCCAGCGTGCCAGCTCCTCCTTGGCCGCCTCCTCCTCCCGCCGCGCCCGCTCCTCCAGGGACGGCGCCACGCTCGCGGCCCCCGGCGCGGTGGGCGAACCCCCAGGACCGGACGCCGGGTTGGCGACCCCGCTCTCGGGCCCCGCCGGGTGACCGAAAGCCTGCGGGCCCGGAGTCTGCGGCCCCGAACCCTGCGGGCCCGAAGCCTGCGTTCCCGAAGCATGGGGTCCGGAAGGATGAGGGCCTGAGGGACGGGGGCCTGACGGGGCGCCCGGTGCCGAGGAGGACGCGGGGGCCGGACCTCTGCGACCGGTCGCGTCACTGGGCGGCGGCGTCGTGAAGGTGGCAGTGATGTCCGGCTCGTCCACCACGTTCTGCGGCGGCTGCCAGTCGCTCAGCATCTCGCTTGCCACCAGCGTCGGCGGATCGGCCGCCGCCGGCATCGGCGCGCTCCCACCCACCAGCGCGATCAGCAGGTCCTGCGCCGTGGGCCGCAGCGCCGGGTCCATGGAGGTGGCCCGCCGTACGAGCTCGTTCAGCGGCGCGGGCAGCGCCCCGAGGTCGGGCGGCGTGTTGAGCACCCGGGAGGCCATGGTGATGGGGTCACCGCGCCCGAACGGATGCCGCCCGTTGCCCGCGTAGGCCACCAGGCAGCCCCAGGCGAAGACGTCGACCGCCGGGCTGATCAGCTCGCCGCGCACCTGCTCGGGCGCCCACCAGCCCGGGCTGCCCAGCAGCTCGCCGGACAGCGTGAACCCCGTCTCCCGGTCGAGCGCCCTGGCGATCCCAAAGTCGATCACCCGGGGCCCGGACAGCGAGAGGATCACGTTCGCCGGCTTGAGGTCCCGGTGCACGAGCTCCGCCACGTGGATGGCCGCCAGCGCGGCGGCGACGCCGAGCGCGACGCCGTGCAGCGGCCCCGGCTCCAGCGCGCCGAACTTGGCTATCTGATCCGACAGGGGAGTGCCCGCGATGTACTCGGTCACCATGTAGGGCCGGCCGTCCCCGGTGTTGCCGTTGTCCAGCACCTGCGCCGTACAGAACGACGCCACCCGGCGGGCGTTCTCGACCTCCACGTGGAACCGCGCCGCGAAGCCCTCCTGGTTGGCGAACTCGGCCTTGACCACCTTGAGCGCGACGAACCGGCCCGTCGGCGCCCGCGCGAGGAACACGGTCCCCATGCCGCCCTCGCCCAACCGGCCCAGCAGCCGGTACGGCCCGATCGCGCGCAGGTCGGTGGGCCGGAGCGGCGCGGCGCCCGTTGGTTCCATGAGCGACGTCCCTTCCTGTTCCACGCCATCCTCTCCTTTGGTCTCCCCATCCGCCATCGCACGTTCTTCGATGCGGGAGACTGGTTGGATGATGAGGCTGTTGGGCCCTGCAGAAATACGTATTTTGGCGAACAAGCTAGATCTACGTCCGACAAAAAAACTGGGCCAGAACTTCGTGATCGACGCAGGGACCGTCCGTCGCATCGTCCGCGTGGCCGACCTCTCGCCCGATGACGTGGTCATAGAGGTGGGCCCGGGCCTCGGCTCGCTGACGCTCGCGCTCCTGCCGGAGGCCGCGCACGTGGTCGCCGTCGAGATCGATCCCGTGCTGGCCGGGCAGCTGCCGATCACGGTGGCCGAGCGCGGGGCGGCCGACAGGCTCACGGTCGTGAACGCCGACGCCATGAAGATCACGCCCGACGACCTCTCGGGTCACACGCCCACGGCGCTGGTGGCCAACCTGCCGTACAACGTGGCCGTCCCGGTGGTGCTGCACCTCCTCGAAGTGCTGCCGTCGCTGCGCAAGGGCCTGGTGATGGTCCAGTCGGAGGTGGCCGACCGGCTGGCCGCCGGGCCCGGCTCGAAGGTGTACGGGGTGCCGTCGGTCAAGGCGGCCTGGTACGCCGACGTCCGCCGGGCCGGTCCCGTGGGCCGTACCGTCTTCTGGCCCGTCCCCAACGTCGACTCCGGCCTCGTCTCCCTGGCCCGCCGCGACCCGCCGGCCACGTCGGCGTCGCGGCAGGAGGTGTTCCAGGTGGTGGACGCGGCCTTCGCGCAGCGCCGCAAGACCCTGAGGGCGGCGCTCGCGTCCTGGGCCGGCACGGCCGCCGACGCCGAACGCACGCTGCGTGCGGCCGGGGTGGACCCGTCGGCGCGAGGCGAGCAGCTCGACGTGACGGCCTTCGCCCGCATCGCCGAACTCCGACCCTGACCCACGGGCGAGCGGCCCCGCGCAGAACCCTGTGACAGGGCAGCCCTGCCGCCCAGGGCCCTTGCCACGCGAGGGCTCAGTGCCGGGGGGCGGTAGCGCCAGGGACGGCGGCCCGGGAGGCAGCGCGCCGAGGACAGCGCGCGCCCAGGGACGCGCCCAGGGACGATGCGGCGCCGACGGCCGGTGAGCGGGCCGGTGAGCGGGCCGGTGCGCGGGCCGGTGCGCGGGGCGGTGCGGTGCGGAGGCGGTGTGGAGGCGGTGTGGTGCGCGGGCGCGGCCCGGGGGTGGTGCCGGCGTCTCGCCGGGTAAGTGGAGCTCGGGCGCGAGGGTGGCGCGGTGCGGAAGCCCGGCCCGAGGGCGGGTCACGAGAAGGCGCTGATGGTCACCTCGGGCCGGTCCCGCTTGGTGTAGAGGTCCCAGGCGGTGCCGGCGATCACCTCCGGGTCGAGGGTCCGGCCGCCCACGTCACCGAACCGCTCCGGCTGCGAGGCCACATGCGTGTGGATGTCCCCCCGCTCGATCAGCCCGCCGATGATCAGGCTCCCCGCGTAGACCCCCTTCCCGGCCAGTGCCGCGTTGAGCGTCAGTGAGTAGTTGCGCAGCGCCGCCGAGGAGATCGCCAGGCCGCCGAGCGCGGGCATCGGCATGACGGCGCTGAGCCCGCCGGCGAACAGCAGCCCGCCCTCACCCCGGGCGACCATGCCGGGCAGCACCCTGCCGACCAGGTCGACCGCCGGATACACCAGCTCCATCGCCTCCTGGACATCGGCCGGGGTGATGGAGGTGATGGAGGCGGGCGCGGCGTCCAGGTCACCGGCACCGGGCCCGTAGTAGAGGACGTCGATCGCGCCGAACCGCTCGCCGATCGCGTCCAGCGCGGCCGCCGCCCGGTCGCGGTCCCGCACGTCGGCGACGAACGCCGCCGCCTCCACCCCGGCCCCGGCCAGCGAGGCCACATAACCGGCGTGGCGGGCGTCGCTGCGCGAGACGAGCGCCACGGCGTACCCTTCGCGCCCGAACCGGTGGGCGACGGACATGCCGAGCCCCGGCCCGGCTCCGATGACGACCACGGTCTTGCGTGCTGCAGCGGGCATGACGATGCCTCTCCTTGAATTAAGTCGAGGGTTTCCTCAACTTGATGGGCCAGACCGTACCACAAACTTGAGGGCATCCTCACATTCGTATGATGGAGAGATGGCAGCCGGAACCAAGCCGCTGCGGTCGGATGCCGCGCGCAATCGCGACAAACTGCTGGTCGCCGCCACCCAGCTCTTCGCCGAGCGCGGCCTCGACGTGCCCCTGGAGCACGTCGCCCGCCGCGCCGGCGTCAGCATCGGCACTCTCTACAATCACTTTCCGACCCGCGAGGCCCTTCTCGGAGCGGTCATGCCCCAGCGGCTGGCGGCCCTGGAGCAGATCACCGCGACCGCGCTGGCCGACCCCGACCCCTGGGCGGGGTTCGTCGGCTTCCTCGACGGGCTGTTCGCGCTGCAGGCGGAGGACCACGGCCTGAACGAGGCCCTGGCCCAGGGCTTCTCCCTGGCCAGTGACGTGAGCCAGGCATGTCACCAGGGCTTCGTGGACGCCCAGCGGATCATCGAGCGCGCCAAGGCCGCCGACCGGCTCCGCGCTGACTTCGGGCCCCAGGACCTGGTCACCCTGATCTGGGCGATGTCCCAGGTCATCCGCGAGTCCATGGGCACCGCTCCGGGCGCGTGGCGCCGCTGCCTGGCGTTCTTCCTCGACGGCCTGCGCGCCGAGGCCGCGCACCCCCTGCCCGCCGAGGCCGGAAACCCTGCCGAGTCCGGGAACCCTGCCGAGGCCGGAGCCTCCATGCCCGACGAGGCCGCCGCCCGCTAGCGCGGCCCCGGCAAATGCCCACCAAACTTGACGCTCCGTGCCGGTGAGCGGCCGGGTCATGCGGTTCATCTTTCAAGAACCGCATGTCAGTCCTGCGTGCCGGATAACATCGAGTGTCCTTGACCCCGGCAAGCGATGAGAGTGGCAGAAGATCGATGAGTTCGGTGACCGTACGTGTGCCCGCGAAGGTCAACGTGCAGCTTTCTGTCGGCCCGCTCAGGGAAGATGGCTACCACGACCTGGTCAACGTCTTCCACGCGGTATCGATCTTCGATGAGGTGGTGGCCAAGGAGTCCGACTCGATCACCGTCCAGGTCGACGGCAAGTGGTCCGACCAGGTGCCCGTCGACGACTCCAACCTCGCCATCCGCGCCGCCCGCGCCCTGGCCAAGCACGCGGGCCGCACCTACGGCGCCGACCTCGTCATCCAGAAGGACATCCCGGTGGCGGGCGGCATGGCGGGCGGCAGCGCCGACGCGGCGGGCGCGCTGGTGGCCTGCAACGAGCTGTGGGGCCTGGGGCTGCCGATCGAGGACCTGATGGAGATCGCCGGCGACCTCGGCAGCGACGTCCCGTTCTCGCTGATCGGCGGCACGGCCGTCGGCACGGGGCGCGGCGAGCAGCTCAGCGAGCTGCCCACGGGGGGCACGTTCCACTGGGTGTTCGCGCTGGCCAACGGCGGGCTCTCGACGGCCAGCGTGTACGCGGAGTGCGACCGGCTCAGGCAGGCCGCGGGCGCCGAGGTGCCCTGGCCCCAGCTCAACGACTCGCTGATGGAGGCCCTCGGCACCGGCGACGCCTACGCCCTCGGCCGCAACCTCAGCAACGACCTCCAGGCCGCCGCGCTCAACCTTCGCCCGGAGCTCGCGCCGACCCTCGACGCGGGCGGCCAGCACGGAGCGCTCGGCGCGATCGTCTCCGGCTCCGGCCCCACCTGCGCCTTCCTGGCCATCGACGCCACGCACGCCCGCGACCTGGCCCAGAGCCTGACCGCCACGGGCGCGGCGCACACGGCGGTGGCCGCGCACGGCCCCGTCCAGGGCGCCGTCCTGGTCTGATCGGCGGCGGGAGGCCCACGGGGAGCCGATACCCTGGGTAGGCCATGAATCTGGTCAACCTTGAGTCCGTTTCCCACGCCTACGGCCCCAAACCGCTCCTCAGCGACGTCTCGCTAGGAGTGGAGGCCGGCGAGCGCATCGGCGTGGTCGGCCGCAACGGCGGCGGCAAGACGACGTTGCTGTCCGTGCTGGCCGGCACCGTGCGCCCCGACAGCGGTCGCGTCACGCACAACCGCGGCCTGCGCGTCGGCTTCCTGTCGCAGCAGGACACCCTGGATCCCGGCGCCACCGTGGGCGAGATCGTCCTCGGCGGCCTGGCCGAGCACGAGTGGGCGGGCGACCAGCGCGTACGCGAGATCCTCGCGAACCTGATCGGCGACCTCGACCTCGGCTCCAGGGCCGGCGACCTGTCGGGCGGCGAGCGCCGGCGCACCGCGCTGGCGAAGCTGCTGATCGACGACCACGACCTGATCATGCTCGACGAGCCCACCAACCACCTCGACATCGAGGCCATCGCGTGGCTGGCCGGGCACCTGGCGGGCAGCAAGAGCGCGCTGGTGGTGGTGACCCACGACCGGTGGTTCCTCGACGCCGTCTCCACCCGCACCTGGGAGGTCGTGGACGGGCGGGTCGAGCGTTACGAGGGCGGCTACGCGGCGTACGTGCTGGCCAAGGCCGAGCGGGCGCGCATCGCGCAGGCCGCCGAGGAGCGCCGCCAGAACCTCATGCGCAAGGAGATCGCCTGGCTGCGGCGCGGCCCGCCCGCCCGCACGTCCAAGCCGAAGTTCCGGATCGAGGCCGCCCAGGCCCTGATCGCGAACGAGCCACCGGCGCGCGAGACCGTCGAGCTGATGCGCTTCGCCGCCGCCCGCCTCGGCAAGACCGTCTACGACCTGGAGAACGTCACCCTCCACGCGGGCGGCCCCGGCGCGGGCCCGCTGGTGCTCGACCATCTGACGTGGCAGTTCGGCCCGGGTGACCGGATCGGGCTGATCGGGGTGAACGGGTCGGGCAAGTCGTCGGTGCTGCGGCTGCTCGCCGACACGATCAAGCCCGACTCCGGCCGGGTGGTGCGGGGCAAGACCGTGCGCCTGGCGCACCTGTCCCAGGAGCTCGGCGAGGTCGATCCGAGCCGGCGCGTGCTGGAGTCGGTGGAGGAGGTGCGCAAGTACCTCCAGCTCGGCAAGCGGGAGTGGACCGCCTCCCAGCTCCTCGAACGCCTGGGCTTCCGCGGCGACGCGCAGTGGAAGGTCATCGGCGACCTGTCGGGCGGCGAGCGGCGGCGGCTGCAGCTCCTGAGGCTGCTCATGGACGACCCCAACGTCCTGCTGCTCGACGAGCCCACCAACGACCTCGACATCGAGACGCTCAACGAGCTGGAGGACCTGCTCGACGGCTGGCCGGGCACGCTGATCCTGGTGAGCCACGACCGCTACTTCCTGGAGCGGGTCACCGACCGGTGCGTGGCGCTGCTGGGCGACGGCAAGCTGTCGCTGCTGCCCGGCGGGGTGGACGAATACCTCGAACGCCGCGCGGCGGGCACGGCGGTGACCGCCCGGCTCGGCGCCGGCGTGCCGGCCCCCGCGGCGGAGGCCGGCGTTCCGGCCGCTCCCGCCGGTGCGGCGGCCGAGCAGGGCGGGCTGTCCGCCAAGGAGGAACGCGAGCTGCGCAAGGAGCTCAACCGCCTGGAGCGCCAGCTCGACAAGCTCAGCGACCAGGAGTCCCGCCTGCACGCTGCCATGGCCGACGCGGCCAGCGACTACGCCAAGCTCGGCTCGCTGGACGCCCAGCTGCGCGAGATCACCGCCCAGAAGGACACGGTCGAGGCCGAGTGGCTGGAGGTCGCCGACCGCCTGGGCGACTGACGCCCCCCGGCGGGCCGAGGGGCGGACGAGGTCAGAGCGGGGAGTCGAAGGGTGTGAGGAGGGTGCGGAGCAGCGACGCGAGAGCGCGCTGATCCGCCGCCCCCAGCCCCGACAACAACTCCCGCTCCCGCCGCAGCAGGTCGTCGAAGGCGGCGTCCACCCGGGCCAGCCCCGTGTCCGTCAGCGAGACCAGCACGCCACGCCGATCCTCGGGATCGGGCCGCCGCCGCACCAGCCCGGCCTGGGCGAGCCGGTCGATGCGGTTGGTCATCGTGCCGGAGGTCACCAGCGTGGCCCGCAGCAGGGCTCCGGGGCTCAGCTCGTAGGGCTTGCCGGCCCGCCGCAGGGCGGTGAGCACGTCGAACTCCCACGGCTCCAATGCGTGTTCGGCGAAGGCCGCCCGCCGCGCACGGTCGAGATGCTTGGCGAGTCGTGACACTCTAGAGAGCACCTGGAGCGGCTCGACGTCAAGGTCGGGGCGCTCCGCTCGCCAAGCCGCGACGAGGCGATCGACCTCGTCTCTAGCATCCTCCGTCATGACACACAAGTGTACTGTCTTGACATCGAGATATCTCTCTCGATATCAATTATCTCTATGTCAAGAGATATTTGGGACCCCGTGACGTACGCGATCTACGCGGACGAGCGCTCACGGCCGTTCATCGAGCTGATCTCACGGGTGGGAGCCGTCGAGCCCGACTACGTCGTGGACGCCGGCTGCGGCGACGGCGAGCTCACCGTGGAGCTGACCAGCCGCTGGCCCAACGCGACCGTGGAGGGCTACGACTCCTCGCCGGCGATGATCACCAAGGCCCGCAAGCTGGAGTCGTCGGTCAGGTTCGCGGTGGCCGACGTAGCCACGTGGCGCCCCGACCGGCCCATGGACGTGCTCGTCTCCAACGCCGTGCTGCAGTGGGTGCCCGCCCACCGCGACGTGCTGGAGCACTGGG
This sequence comes from Nonomuraea thailandensis, assembly GCF_024172165.1. Taxonomy (GTDB): domain Bacteria; phylum Actinomycetota; class Actinomycetes; order Streptosporangiales; family Streptosporangiaceae; genus Nonomuraea; species Nonomuraea thailandensis. Next base: position 11,349,056 of record NZ_JAMZEB010000002.1, read on the forward strand.
TCGAGGAGCTGGCCCCCGGCGGCTGGCTGGCCTTCCAGGTGCCGGGGAACTTCGACGCCCCCAGCCACGTCGCGATCCGCGAGCTGTGCTCCTCCCGCGCCTGGTCCGACAGGCTCGGCGACCTCTCCAGGGGCATGCCCGTGGCGGAGCCGCTGGAGTACGTCGACCTGCTCAACCAGGGCGGCTCCCAGGTGGACGCGTGGGAGACGACGTACGTGCACATCCTGCACGGCGAGAACCCGGTGCTCGAATGGGTCTCCGGCACCGCCCTGCGCCCGGTCTTCGACCGCCTCGACCCCGACGAGCAGCGGCGCTTCAAGCACGACCTCGCCAAGCCGCTCGCCGAGGCCTACCCGGCCAGGAGCTACGGCACGCCGTTCCCGTTCAGGAGGATCTTCGTGGTGGCGCAGAAATGACGATCAAGGGCCTGCACCACGTGCAGCTCGCCGCGCCCGAGGGCAGCGAGCCGGCCTTACGCGAGTTCTACGCGGGCGTGCTGGGCCTGCGCGAGGTGCCCAAGCCCGCCGGGCTGGCGGGCCGCGGAGGTGTCTGGTTCAGGGGCGAAGGGGTGGAGATCCACCTCGGCATCGAGGAGGGCTTCAGGCCCGCGCGCAAGGCCCACCCCGCCCTCCTGGTGGACGATCTCAACGCGTACGCGGACAAACTGCCCGACGCGCGGGAAGACGCCCTGTTTCCTGGGTATCGACGCATCTATGTTTCTGACCCGGTCGGCAACAGAATCGAACTCCTGCAACCCGTGTGATGTTCACCTTGCGGTGGCATCATGGTCCGAAATCGGACACTTGTGAGGTGTAGTGGGCATCGAGATCGAGGACAAGTTCGACGTCCCTCCGGAGTACGAGATCCCCGACCTCGGTGGTCTCGCGGACATCGTCGGCCCGAAGAGCTACCAGCTGGTGGCTCTCTACTTCGACACCCCCGACCTGCGGCTGGCCGCGCGCGGCGTCACGCTGAGGCGAAGGCGGGGCGGTGCCGACGCGGGCTGGCACCTGAAGCTGCCCAAGGCCAAGGGCGTGCGCCAGGAGATCACCCACCCGCTCACGCGCAGCACCAAGCTCGTCCCCCCGGAGCTGGCCGAGCTCGTGCGCGCCTACACGCGCGGCGCCGAGCTGAAGGTGGTCGCCGAGCTGGAGACCCGCAGAAGCGTCACGGTGCTGAAGGACGGCGAGACCGGGCTGGTCGAGATCGCCGACGACCGCGTCAAGGGCACCGTGTACGGCGACGAGCCCAGGATCCTGCGCTGGCGCGAGGTCGAGGCCGAGTTGCTCGAAGGCGGCACCCCGCAACTGCTGGCCAAGGTCGGCAAGCGACTCAGGAAGGCCGGCGCGAACGCCTCCGAGGCCACCAGCAAACTCGCCAAACTCCTCGAACCCGCCCCCCTCCCCACGGCCCCCACGAAACCGGGCAGCGCCGGTGAGATCGTCATCGGCTACCTGGCGAGCCAGGTCAAGGCCCTGCTCTCCCAGGACCCGCGCGTGCGCCGGGCCGAGGAGGACGCCGTCCACCAGATGCGCGTGGCCGCCAGGAGGCTGCGCAGCGCGCTCAAGGCGTTCAAGACCGTCGTGACGGACACCGGCGAGGTGCAGGAGGAGCTGCGCTGGCTCGGCACCGTGCTCGGCGAGGCCCGCGACCTCGAGGTGATCAGGGCCAGGTTCACCAAGGCGCTCGCCGGTCTGGCGCCGGAGCTGGTCACGGGGCCCATCCAGGCCCGGCTCGGCTCGGACCTGCACAAACGCGAGGAAGAGGCGTACGAGCGGATCAAGGAGGCGCTCAGCGGCGACCGCTACTACGTGCTGCTCGACTCGCTCGACCGGCTCGTCGCCGCGCCGGCCCTGGGCAAGGCGGCGGCCAGGCCGGCGCAGACGGAGCTGCGCACGGTAGCCGCCGCGAACTGGAAGCGGGTGACCAGGCGGTACGACGAGGCCCAGGCCATCGAGGACCCGGAGCGCCGCGAGATCGCCATGCACGACGTGCGCAAGGCGGCCAAGCGCGCCCGCTACACCGCCGAGGCGCTCCAGCCGAGCCTGGGCTCCGACCTGGGCAGGCTCGCCAAGCTGGCCGAGAACGTCCAGGAGGTGCTGGGCACCTACCAGGACGGCGTGGTCGCGCAGGAGACGCTGGCCAAGGAGGCCGAGAGCGCCCGGCAGGCGGGCGAGGACACCTTCACGTACGGGCTGCTGATCGGGATCGAGCGCAACACCGCCGAGCGGGCACACGCCGAGTTCCCCCGAGTCTGGAAGGAGACCGTCAAAGCGGTTAGTAAGGTTCTATGAGGAGCCTTCCTACCATCCCCTTCGAACGCAGCAGTCTGCTCGAGGTGCCCGAGGCGTACCGGGAACTGCGGGCGGAGAAGGGCATCGCGAAGGTACGCACCCCGGCGGGCGACGAGGTCTGGCTGGTCAGCGGGTACGAAGACGCCCGCGCCCTGTTCAACGACGGCCGGCTCGGACGCTCTCACCCGGACCCGGACAACGCGCCACGCCTGTCGGGCTCGCCGCTGCTCGGCGGGCCCCGTGGCGACGTGGCCACGGAGAAGGCCGAGCACGACCGCATGCGCCGGTTGTTCATGCCGGCCTTCTCCGCGCGCCGCATGAAGCGGCTCAGCGGGCACGTCGGCTCGCTGGTGGACGAGCGGCTGGAGCACCTCGCCAAGCTCACGCCGCCGGTGGATCTGCACGCCGAGCTGTCCTTCCCGCTTCCCGTGCTGGTCATCTGCCAGCTCCTGGGCGTCCCGTTCGAGGACAGGGAGTACTTCAGCGGCCTGTCGTACCGCATGGGCGACATGCGCGAGCGGGAGCGGGCGCAGGCCGCCATGGACGAGATGAGCGCGTACACGGCGGGCCTGATCGAGCGCAAGCGGCACGAGCCCGCGGAGGACGTCCTGTCGGACCTGGCCGGAGAGCTGGACGACGACGGGACGATCGCCGAGCTGGCCGGCTCGCTGCTGTTCGCCGGGCACGAGACGACCGTCAACCGCATCGACTTCGGCGTCCTGCTCCTGCTCGCCAACCCCGGCCAGCTCGACCTGCTCAGGGCCGATCCGGGGCTGGCGCCGGGGGCGGTCGAGGAGATCCTGCGCCTGGCCTCGCCCAGCCTGCACGGCCTGGCCAGGTACGCGCACGAGGACATCGAGATCGGCGGCCTGACGATCCGCAGGGGAGAGGCCGTCGTGATCACACCGGGGGCGGCCAACCGGGACGAGCGGATCTATCCCGATCCGGACGCGTTCGACCTGCGCCGCCCGCTGACCGACCCGCACCTGAGCTTCGGGTACGGCCCGCGCTTCTGCGTCGGCGCCAGCCTGGCCAGGGTCGAGCTGGAGGCGGTCTTCAGCCGCCTGTTCCAGCGCTTCCCCACGCTGCGCCTGGCCGTTCCTGAGCGGGAGCTGCCCAGGACCGAGGGGAGGATCGCCGACGGGTACGCGGAGCTGCCCGTCGCCTGGTGAGGTTCAGGTCGGATAGCGCTCGACGCTGACGACCCGCCCGCCGGCCCTGTGCAGCACCCCGAACGAGCCCTTGCGCAGGTGCACGTCCTTGCCGCTGAGGGCGCCGATCAGGCCGGGCAGCACCTTGCCGTGGCTGCACACGGCGGCGGGCGCCGACAGGTTCCCGACCAGGGCGGGGGTCTTCTCCGGGTCCTGACCCTCCTCGCTGAGCAGCGGCTCGACCTTGATCTCCGCCCCGGCTCCCGCCGCGTACGGCTCCAGCGTCTGCACGCAGCGGGCGCTGGGCGAGCTCAGCAGCAGCTCGGGCCGGTAGGCGGGCAGCGCGGTGGCCAGGCTCTCCGCCTGGGAGACCCCGTCGGTGTCGAGGGGCCGGGCGGCGTCGTCGCCCCGCCACTCGCTCCTGGAGCCGGCCGAGCCGTGCCGGACGAGCAGGAGGGGCACCGTGCCGAGCGGCGCGGCGCCCAGGGCCCGCAGCAGCCCGGCGTCCCACTCGTACGTCAGCAGCCGCCTGGCCTGCGTCACGGGCAGCCAGCGCAGCTCGTCCACCTCCTCGCCGGGCTCGAACCCGTCGTCGGCGACGGCCCGCGCCGCCCAGTAGTCGACCCGCTTGAGCCGGCCGGCGCTCATGTAGTGCACGGGCGGCAGCGCGCGGCCGAGCAGCACGCTCAGGCCGGTCTCCTCGCGGACCTCGCGCAGACCGGCGGCGATCACGTGCTCGCCGGGCTTCAGCTTGCCCTTGGGGAAGGTCCAGTCGTCATAGTTCGGGCGGTGGATGACGGCCACCTCGGGGCTGCTCTCGTCGCCCCTCCAGACCACGGCTCCGGCGGCGCGGAGCAGGTCAGTCATCAACGGTCCTCCATCGACGCGTACCGATGAGACGGCTCTGCATGTCCTCGCCGTGATGGCGGACCCACGTGCCGTCGGAGTTGAGCCACCACGTGGTCGTGGTGTCGGCCATGGCCTGGTCCATCAGATCGATGAGGTAGGCCTTGTGCTGCTGGGAGGTCACCTTGACCAGGGCTTCGACGCGTCTGTCGAGGTTCCTGCGCATCAGGTCGGCGCTGCCGATCCACACCTCGGGCCGCCTGCCGAGGCCGAACTCGTACACCCTGGAGTGTTCCAGGAACCGCCCGAGCACCGATCGCACGCGGATGTTCTCGGACAGGTCGGGGATGCCCGGACGCAGGATGCAGATGCCGCGCACCCACAGGTCCACCGGGACGCCTGCCCTGGACGCCCGGTAGAGCGCGTCGATGATCGGCTCGTCCACCAGGGAGTTCGTCTTGATCCTGATCCGGGCGGGCCGGCCGGCCAGCTGGTGGGCGATCTCCCGCTCGATCCTGGCCACCAGCCCGCTGCGCATCGAGTGCGGCGCGACCAGCAGCCGCCGGTAGGCGGAGTGGTGGGAGTAGCCGGTCAGGTGGATGAACAGGTCCGTCACGTCCTCGCCGACCAGCGGGTCGGCCGTGAGCAGGCCGAAGTCCTCGTACTGGCGGGCGGTCTTGGGGTTGTAGTTGCCGGTGCCGATGTGGCAGTAGCGGCGCAGCTCGCCCGAGGGCTCCTGGCGGACGACGAGGGCGAGCTTGCAGTGGGTCTTCAGCCCGACCACGCCGTAGACGACGTGGCAGCCGGCCCGCTCCAGCTTGCGGGCCCAGGAGATGTTGGCGTGCTCGTCGAAGCGGGCCTTGATCTCCACGACCACCACGACCTGCTTGCCCGCCTCGGCCGCGTCGATGAGCGCGTTCACGATGGGGGAGTCGCCGCTGGTCCGGTAGAGGGTCTGCTTGATCGCCAGGACCCGCGGGTCCTCGGCCGCCACCTCGATGAAGCGCTGCACGCTGGTGGCGAAGGAGTCGTACGGGTGGTGCAGCAGGATGTCGCGCTCGCGCAGCGTCGAGAAGAGGTCGTCCTCGGCGTTGATCACCTCGGCGGGCACGAACGGCCGGTAGCTCAGCTCGCCCCTGTCGAGGTCGGCGATGGCGTGCAGCCCGGTCAGGTCGAGCGGCCCGGGCAGCCGGTAGATCTCGTGGGGGGCCAGCTCCAGCTCCTCCACGAGCGGTGCCAGCACCTCGGGCGTGATCGTGTCCTCGACCTCCAGCCGCACGGGCGGCCCGAAACGCCGCCTGAGCAGCTCCTTCTCCAGGGCCTGCATGAGGTTCTCCGTGACGTCCTCGTCGACGTCGAGATCCTCGTTCCTGGTCACGCGGAAGACGTGGTGCTGGAGGATCTCCATGCCCTTGAAGAGCTGCCCCAGATGGGCGGCGATGACGTCCTCGAGCGGCACGAACCGGTCCTTCGACGCCTGCACGAACCTGGGCAGCTGCGAGGGAACCTTCACCCGGGCGAACACGGTGTGCTCGGTCGCCGGGTTGCGCACGAGCACGGCCAGGTTCAGGCTGAGCCCGGAGATGTACGGGAAGGGGTGGGCGGGGTCGACGGCCAGCGGCGTCAGGACGGGCCTGATCCGCTCCCTGAACAGCTTGCGCAGCTCCGTGCGCTCCTCGCGGCCCAGGTCGTCCCACCGGACGATCTCGATGCCCTCGGTCGCGAGCTGCGGGCAGATCTGCCGGTGGAAGACCGCCGCGTGCCGCCTGGCCAGCTCGTCCGCGATCGCGGCGATCCGGATCAGCTCCTCGCGCGGCTTGAGCCCGCTCTTGGTGCGCAGCAGCAGGCCGGTGGCCATCCGCCGCTTGAGCCCGGCTACCCGGACCCGGAAGAACTCATCCAGGTTGCTGGCGAAGATGGCCAGGAAGCGCACCCGTTCGAGCAGTGGCAGCGAGGGGTCCTCGGCCAGTTCGAGCACGCGCAGGTTGAACTGGAGCCAGCTCTCCTCGCGGTTGAGAAAGCGCTCCTGTGGCAGGGGCAGGTCATTGGCAGGCTCGAACGGTTCCGCGGACATATGGCGTATATTGCCCCGTTTGATTGAACAGAACGTTAACGTAGCCGCAACGGCTCACCTGTGCAGGTCAGCCCAGCTCAACCCAATCGTCACTCCGCACGCCCATCCCGTTCAAGAGTCACTCGGGATGATCTACCTGTTCGAGACGGGCGGCGCGCTCGGCCAGCCTCGCCTCCCGCTGGCGGATCTTCTCCTCCCGCTCGCGGGCCTTCTCGGCCTCCTTCAGCAGCCGCTCGCGCTCCTTCAGCTCGCGTACGCGGGCCTTCTCGGCCTCCTTGAGCTCCTTCTGGCGGACCTTCTCCGCCTCCTTGAGCTCCCGCTCGCGCGCCTTCTCCAGCTCGCGCAGCTCCTTCTCGCTGGACGGGCGGGGCTGCGGCGGCCTGGCCGCACCCGTGAGGGCCCGGCTGGTGGCCGTGATCCTCGGGTTGGGGTTGAGCCCGGTCAGGCCGTTCCAGGCCAGGTTGACCAGGTTGGCGGCGACCTCCTCGCGGCCCGGCTTGCGCACGTCGAGCCACCACTGGCCGGTCAGGGCGACCATGCCGACCAGCATCTGGGCGTACATCGGGGCCAGCTTGGGGTCGTAGCCGCGGGCCGCGAACTCGTCGGCCAGCACGTCCTCGACCTGGCTGGCGATCTCGCTGATCAGGCTCGCGAACGTGCCGGTGCCCGAGGCGGCGTGGGAGTCGCGCACGAGGATGCGGAAGCCCTCGCTGCTCTCCTCGATGTAGCGGAGCAGGGCCAGCGCGGCCCGCTCCAGCTTGACCAGGGAATGGGAGGCGGCGAGGGCCTCGGTGATCATGCCGAGCAGCTTCTGCATCTCGCGGTCGACGACGACCGCGTAGACGCCTTCCTTACCGCCGAAATGCTCGTACACCACGGGTTTCGACACCTGTGCGGTCGCTGCGATCTCTTCGATAGAGGTCCCGTCGAACCCCTTCTCCGCGAAGAGGGTGCGGCTGATCTGGATCAGCTGCTCTCTTCGCTCGCTACCGGACATGCGCCTGCGAGATCGGGGTTCGGTCACGGTTTCCATAATGACGGTCATGCTTCCACGACCGCTCACCGCCTGATCGACGCTAGGCAATGCGCTTGGCCGCGAGCCGCTCGGGCGTCGGCCAGCGCACGTCGTACACCCAGCCCAGCTTCTCGAAGATCCGGATCAGGCCGGCGCTCAGGTCGATCTGGCCCTTGAGCGCGCCGTGCCTGGCGCAGGTCGGGTCGGAGTGGTGCAGGTTGTGCCACGACTCGCCGAAGGACGGGATGGCCAGCCACCACACGTTGCGGGACTTGTCGCGGACCTGGAAGTCCTCCTCGCCGAAGACGTGGCAGATCGAGTTGATCGACCAGGTCACGTGGTGCAGCAGGCCGATGCGGACGAGCGAGCCCCAGAACAGCGCGGTCAGGCCGCCCTGCCAGGACCAGGTGAACAGCATGCCCAGCACGCCCGGCAGCAGGATCGAGGTGAGGGCGAGCGGGCCGAACCACTTGTGCAGCTTCAGCACGTCCTCGTCCTTGCACAGGTCGGGGGCGTACTTCTCCCTGTTGGTGCGCTCGCTCTCGAACAGCCAGCCCATGTGCGCGTAGAGCAGGCCCTTGGCCATGTTCTTGAAGCCCGGGCCGAAACGCCACGGCGAGTGCGGGTCGCCCTCCTTGTCGGAGAACTTGTGGTGCTTGCGGTGCGTGGCCACCCAGTCCAGCACGGACATCTCCAGGGACAGGCTGCCCGCGATCCCCATCGCGATCTTCAGCGGGCGCTTGGCCTTGAAGGAGCCGTGCGTGAAGTAGCGGTGCAGGCCGACGGTGACGCCCAGGCCGGAGACCACGTAGAAGACGAAGGCGATGGCGATGTCCGTCCAGCCGAGTCCCCATCCCCACGCGAACGGCACGGCGGCCGCGATCGCGACCAGGGGCAGCCCGACGACCAGGCCGAAGGTGATCAGTTCGGACTTTGACTTCGGTTCGGCTTCGAACTCGGGCTTGGGGGCAGATGCAGAGCGCTCGGCGACAACGGTCATCGGCGACCTCCAAGGGCATGTATGAGATTGAATGTCCGGGCTACGCAACCGTAACCTACGCCAGCGTAAGTAAGGAAGCCCTAAGGATGGAATGGCCAAAAGGTGGTGCGAGCCGGGGCAAGGTGAGTGGGATTCGTGTCTTGCGTCTTTTCGGCCGGTCTGTTACCCACGCGCAGGCGAGACATGCATGAGGGTCAATACAGGCGCGCGTGCGGCTGCGGGGTCGGTATCGTAGAGGGGTGTCGGACATCACGTGTCCGATCTGTCCCGGATCGTCTAATCGGCAGGACAAGTGGTTTTGGTCCACTTTGTAGGGGTTCGAGTCCTCTTCCGGGAGCCGTGAAGCACCTCCCCCAGAGAATGTTCCGGGGGCGGCCAGGTATCCTCACGGTGTCGGGAGGGTAGCGGTGCGGTTGACGTACCGAACGCCCTGAGTAGTTGACGTACCGAAGCCCGATCCGTCCAGTCACAGGGAGCCTCAGCCCGTGAGTGTGCCGCGCCCGGCAGCCGTGATCGTCCTCGCCGCCGGCGAGGGCACCCGGATGAAGAGCCAGACCCCGAAAGTCCTGCATGAGGTGTGCGGCCGCGCACTGGTCGACCACATGCTCGCCGCCGCCCGCGACCTCGGTCCCGAGCAGCTCATCGTCGTCATCGGCCACGCGCTGGAGCGGGTCGGCGGCCACCTGGCCGCCACCAGCCCCGACGCCCGCGCCGTCGTGCAGCGGGAGCAGCGCGGCACCGGCCACGCCGTGCGCACCGTGATCGAGGAGGTCGGCACGATCTCCGGCACCGTCCTCGTCACCTACGGCGACGTGCCGCTCCTGCGCACCCAGACCCTCACCGACCTGCTCGAACGGCACGCCGCCGAGGGCAACGCGGTCACCGTGCTGACGGCCGAGGTGCCCGACCCGACCGGTTACGGCCGGATCATCCGCGACGAGGCCGGCGCCGTGCTGGAGATCGTCGAGGAGAAGGACGCCGACGCCGGGCAGCGCGCCGTCAAGGAGATGAACTCCGGCATCTACGCCTTCGACGGCCTGCTCCTGGCCGACGCCGTCAAGCGCGTGTCCACCGACAACGCCCAGGGCGAGGAGTACCTCACCGACGTCCTGTCCATCCTGCGCCGCGACGGTCACCGGGTCGGCGCCTGCGTGGCCGGCGACTTCGTCGAGGTCGAGGGCGTCAACGACCGCGTGCAGCTCGCCGCCGCCCGCAAGGTGCTCAACCAGCGCCTGCTGGAGCGGCACATGCGCGCCGGGGTCACCATCATCGACCCGGCCGGCACCTGGATCGACGTCGGCGTGCGCATCGGCCCCGACGCCGTCATCCACCCGGGCACCCAGCTCCACGGCGCCACCGTCATCGAGTCCGGCGCCGAGGTGGGCCCCGCCACCACGCTGACCGACACCCTCGTAGGCGAGGGCGCGGTCGTCCGCAACACCGTCGCCGACCAGGCCGAGATCGGCCCGGAGGCCAGCGTCGGGCCGTACGCCTACCTGCGCCCCGGCACCGTGCTCGGCCGCAGGTCCAAGGCCGGCACGTTCGTGGAGATGAAGAACACCAAGGTCGGCGAGCGCTCCAAGGTGCCGCACCTGACCTACGCCGGTGACGCCACGATCGGCCAGGACGTGAACATCGGCGCCTCCACCGTCTTCGTCAACTACGACGGGGTCAACAAGCACCACACCACCGTGCGCGACGGCGCGTTCGTCGGATGCGACACCATGCTCGTCGCTCCCCTGACGGTCAACGAAGGCGCCTACACGGCGGCGGGCTCGACCATCACCGACGACGTCCCGCCGGGTGCGATGGGTGTGGCACGGGCGCGACAGCGCAACATCGAGAAATGGGTCTTGCGCAGGCGCGCGGGCACGAAGTCGGCCGCGCACGCGCAGCGGGCGCTGGCCGAGCAAGAGCAGGAGAATCAGCAGTGACCAGCATCAAGCAGCCCGGAGAGAAGAACCTCATGCTCTTCTCCGGGCGGGCCCATCCGGAGCTGGCCGCGGAGGTCGCCGAGCACGTCGGCGTCTCCCTCACCCCCACCAAACTCATCGACTTCGCCAACGGTGAGATCTACGCCCGCTACCTGGAGTCCGTACGCGGCTGCGACGCCTTCGTCATCCAGAGCCACACCGGGCCCATCAACAAGTGGATCATGGAACAGCTCATCATGGTCGACGCGCTCAAGCGGGCCTCCGCCAAGCGCATCACCGTGGTCATGCCGTTCTACGGCTACGCCCGGCAGGACAAGAAGGGCCGTGGCCGCGAGCCCATCACCGCCAGGCTCATCGCCGACATGTTCAAGACCGCGGGCGCCGACCGCCTGATGTCGATCGACCTGCACACCTCCCAGATCCAGGGCTTCTTCGACGGCCCGGTGGACCACCTGTTCGCCATGCCGGTCCTGGAGAGCTACCTCAAGAACAAGCTCGACCTGGAGAACACCACCGTCGTCTCGCCCGACACCGGCCGCGTGCGGCTGTCGGAGCGCTGGGCCGACACGCTCGGCACGCCGCTGGCGTTCATCCACAAGCGCCGCGACCTCGACGTGGCCAACTCGGTGAAGGTCAGCGAGGTCGTCGGCAAGGTGCGCGGCCGCACCTGTGTGCTGATCGACGACATGATCGACACCGCCGGCACGATCTGCAAGGCCTCCGACGCCCTCTACGAGCAGGGCGCCACCAACGTCATCGTGGCCGCCACCCACGCGGTCTTCTCCGACCCGGCCGTCGACCGCCTCAAGAACTCCCGGATCTCCGAGGTCATCGTCACCAACACGCTGCCGCTGTCGCAGGCCTCCAGGTTCGACAAGCTCACCGTGCTGTCGATCGCGCCGCTGATCGCCCGGGCGATCACCGAGGTCTTCCAGGACGGCTCGGTCACGAGCTTGTTCGAGGGCGACACGTGAGCGAGCGCGGCGAGTGAACGACCAGACGCGGCGCCCGCGGCTTGTCGGCCGAAGGCTGCCGAGCCCTTAGACTTACAGGGTTGCGCTCGTAACGCCTTCCGCTAGGGCGGGTGAGGGTGAGCGCCGAAGACCATCCGTCTACCGCATCCCTAGGAGATGTCGTGTCCGAAGTACGTATCGCCGCCGAGCCCCGCACCACCTTCGGCAAGGGCGCCGCTCGCAAGATCCGCCGCGCCGACAAGGTGCCCGCCGTCCTCTACGGGCACGGCATCGACCCCAAGCACCTGACCCTGCCGGGCCACGAGGTGCTGCTCGCCCTGCGCACCCCCAACGTGCTGATCCACCTCAAGGGTGAGGGCGTCGACGAGCTCGCCCTGCCCAAGGGCGTGCAGCGCGACCCGATCAAGGGCTTCGTCGAGCACGTCGACCTGCTCCTGGTCAAGCGCGGCGAGAAGGTCACGGTCGAGATCCCGGTCACCACGACCGGCGACGTCAACTCCGAGGGCCTGCTCGACCAGCAGCTCGTCTCCGTCGCCGTGGAGGCCGAGGCCACCCACATCCCGACGGGCGTCGAGGTCGACGTCGAGGGCCTGGAGATCGGCACGGTCGTCACCGCCGCCGACCTCAAGCTGCCGAAGGGCGCCACGCTGGTCGCCGACGCCGAGACCGTCATCCTCCAGGTCATCAACAAGCCGGTCGAGGCTCCCGAGGAGGAGGCCGGCGAGGTGGCCGCCGAGGGCGAGACCGCCGAGGCCGCCGAGGGCGAGAGCGCGGAGGCTCCCGCCGCCGAGTGAGCGCGACGGGTTCATTCGTGAACGGGGCGGCCGGACTCGAGCCGTCCCGTTCCGCATATGAGGGGCCGTACATGAGGGGCAGGGCATGGATCGCTGGCTGATCGCCGGACTGGGCAACCCGGGTGCCGAATACGCGGGCAACCGGCACAACGCGGGCTTCATGGTGCTCGACGAGCTGGCCGCCAGGGCGAGCGGGCGGTTCAAGGCGCACAAGAGCAGGGCCGAGGTGTGCGAGACGAGCACCGCCATCCTGGCCAAGCCCCTGACGTACATGAACCTCTCCGGCGGGCCCGTCAAGGCGCTCTCCGACTTCTACAAGATCGGCCCCGAGCGGCTGATCGTCGTCCACGACGAGCTGGACGTGCCGTACGGCGCGCTGCGCGCCAAGCTCGGCGGCGGCGACAACGGCCACAACGGCCTCAAGTCGATCACCAAGGTCCTCGGTACCCGCGACTACCTGCGGGTCCGCTTCGGCATCGGGCGCCCGCCCGGCCGCATGGACCCGGCCTCCTTCGTGCTGCGCGACTTCGCCACCATGGAGCGCAAGGACCTGCCCTTCCTCGTGGACCGGGCGGCCGACGTGGTGGAGTCGCTGATGAGCCGCGGCCTGGAATCCACCCAGAACGACTTCCACCGGGCCGATCTGAACATTTCCGGCCCTCCTCGCTGATCACCGCATAGGGTCGTTCGCCAGTCGGCCGGTCGTCGCGCGGCTACTATCTGTGACTGTCCGTTCAGGGAGATCGTTCGTCACACAACACCTCCTGGAGGCAAGGCGTGCGCGGCCACGAGCTCTTGACCGTTGTCTGGGCTGGTCAAGGGGTCACCAGGGGAGCCAGGCCGCGCACGCCCTCCTGGGTGCACTCCTACAGGCTCAGGGCCGTGCTGGGCGACCTGTGCGGGGCCTGGCTCGGGGCGGGGGCCGCGTTCACGGTCAGGTTCGGCGGGCTCACCCCGTACGTGCTGCCGTACCTGCTGGTCAGCCTGGCGCTGCCGCTGGTGTGGTGCGGCGCGGTGGCGCTCAGCCGCGCCTACGAGCCGCGCATGCTCGGCGTCGGCTCCGAGGAGTTCCGCCGGGTCGTCCAGGCCGGGATGGCGCTGACGGCGGGCACGGCCATCGGCTCCTACGTCACCAAGACCGACGTCGCCCGCGGCTACGTCGTGCTGGCCCTGCCGCTGGTCACGCTGCTCACGCTGATCTTCAGGCACGCCCTGCGCCGCGCGCTGTACCGCCGCAGGGCCTCGGGGGCCTGCATGCGCAAGGTCGTCGCCGTCGGCCACGCCGCCTCGATCGCCGAGCTGGTCCGCCTGTTCCGCAGGGAGCGCCACCACGGCATGGACGTCGTGGCCGCCTGCCTGCCCGGCGGCCACGCGGGGGAGCGGCTGGACGAGGTGCCCGTCGCGGGCGACCTCAGCGACGTGCCCCTGGCGGTGGAGCACTTCGCCGCCGACACGGTGGCCGTGCTGGCCTGCCCCGAGATGGACGGCCAGGCGCTGCGCCGGCTGGCCTGGCGGCTGGAGCGCAGCCACACCGAGCTCGTCGTGGCCCCCGCGCTGATGGACGTGGCGGGCCCGCGCACCACGATCAGGCCGGTGGCGGGCATGCCGCTGCTGCACGTCGAGCACCCCGAGCTGGCCGGCGCCAGGCAGCTCGTCAAGAACGTCTTCGACCGGCTGGTGGCCGCGGCCCTGCTGGTGCTGCTGTCGCCGCTGCTGGCGGGGCTGGCGATGGCGGTGCGCGCGACCAGCCCCGGGCCCGCGCTCTTCCGCCAGACCAGGGTGGGCAGGGACGGGCGGCTGTTCACGATCCTGAAGTTCCGCACCATGCGGCGCGGCTCGGAGGAGCAGAAGATCACCCTGGTGAGCGACAGGGAGGGCGTGCTGTTCAAGCTCCGCAACGACCCCCGGGTCACGCCGCTCGGGACGCTGATGCGCAGGCACTCGCTGGACGAGCTGCCGCAGCTCCTCAACGTCGTACGCGGCCACATGTCGCTCGTCGGCCCCCGGCCTCCACTGCCGGACGAGGTGGCACGCTACGGTGACGACGTGCGCCGGCGACTCCTCGTACGCCCCGGGCTGACCGGGCTGTGGCAGGTCAGTGGCAGATCTGACCTATCGTGGGAGGAATCCGTGCGTCTCGACCTGCGTTACGTGGAGAACTGGTCCCTCACCCTGGACCTCCAGATCCTGTGGAAGACTTGGTCGGCTGTCGCCCGCGGGCAAGGAGCATATTGATGACGATTCGCGACGACCACGCCCTGGCCGCCGACCTGGCGACCGAGGCGGGGGAGAGGCTGTTGCGGGTCCGCGAGCGGGTGGGGTTCTCCGACTCCGCCGCGCTGCGGGCCGAAGGCGACAGGTCCTCTCACGTCTACCTCATGGAGTCGCTGGCCCGGTTGCGGCCCAGCGACAGCGTGCTGTCGGAGGAGGCCACCCGCGAGGAGCGGCTCGACCCCCGGAGGTTGAAGGCCGAGCGGGTGTGGATCGTCGATCCTCTTGACGGCACCAGGGAGTTCTCCGAGGAGGGCCGGGCCGACTGGGCCGTGCACGTGGCGCTGTGGGAGCGGGGCAGGCTGGCCGCCGGAGCCGTGGCGCTGCCCGCGCAGGGGCGCACGCTGACGACCTCCGAGCCGCCCGAGCTGCCGTCCTTCGACAAGGGCCGCTTCCGCATCGCGGTGAGCCGCACCAGGCCGCCCGAGTTCGTGCAGAAGCTGGCCTACCTCGTCGGGGCCGACCTCGTCCCCATCGGCTCGGCCGGGGCTAAGATCTCGGCGGTGCTCACCGGCGAGGTGGAGGCGTACGTACACGCCGGAGGCCAGTACGAATGGGATTCCGCCGCGCCGGTCGCCGTGGCGCTGGCCGCGGGGGCCCACGCGAGCCGCATCGACGGCTCGGAGGCCACCTACAACCAAGCCGACCCCTCACTACCAGATATTCTTGTTTCCCTACCGGAGCTGGCGGCATCCCTGCTCGCCGGCATCCGGGACCTGCACCGCTGAACCCGCCGGAGGGAGCTCCATGCTGCAGCGCGACTACACGACGTCGCAGCTCGACGTGCTCGAAGCAGAAGCCATTCACATCATGCGAGAAGTGGCTGCCGAGTTCGAGCGTCCCTGTCTGCTCTTCTCCGGAGGCAAGGACTCCATCGTCATGCTCCGCATCGCGGAGAAGGCGTTCTGGCCCGCGGCGATCCCGTTCCCGCTCATGCACGTGGACACGGGGCACAACTTCGACGAGGTCATCGAGTTCCGCGACCGCCGCTCCGCCGAGCTGGGCGCGCGGCTGATCGTCGCCAGCGTGCAGGACTCCATCGACCAGGGCCGCGTGGTGGAGGAGACGGGCCGGCGCGCCTCGCGCAACCGCCTGCAGACCACCACGCTGCTCGACGCGATCGAGGAGCACGAGTTCGACGCCGTCTTCGGCGGCGCCAGGCGTGACGAGGAGAAGGCCCGCGCCAAGGAGCGGGTGTTCTCCTTCCGCGACGACTTCGGGCAGTGGGACCCGAAGAACCAGCGTCCGGAGTTGTGGAGCCTGTACAACTCGCGCATCCGCAAGGGCGAGCACATCCGCGTCTTCCCGCTGTCCAACTGGACCGAGCTCGACGTCTGGGACTACATCAGGCGCGAGGGCATCGAGATCCCCTCCATCTACTTCGCCCACACCCGCAAGGTCTTCGAGCGCGACGGCATGCTGCTGCCCGACGGCGACGTCGTGCAGCGAGGCGAGGACGAGCCGCTGTTCGAGGCCGTGGTGCGCTACCGCACCGTGGGCGACATGACCTGCACCGGCGCCGTGCAGTCCACGGCCGCCACGGTCGAGGAGATCATCGAGGAGATCGCGGCCACCCGGATCACCGAGCGCGGGGCCACCAGGGCCGACGACCGCTCCTCCGAGGCCGCGATGGAAGATCGCAAGCGAGAGGGTTACTTCTAACGATGGACATTCTGCGCTTTGCCACGGCGGGAAGCGTCGACGACGGCAAGTCCACCCTCATCGGACGTCTGCTCTTCGACTCCAAGGCGATCTTCGAGGACCAGCTCGAGGCCGTCGAGCGCACCTCGCGCGACCGCGGCACCGAGTACACCGACCTGTCGCTGCTGACCGACGGCCTGCGTGCGGAGCGGGAGCAGGGCATCACGATCGACGTGGCCTACCGCTACTTCGCGACCCCGCGCCGCAAGTTCATCATCGCCGACACGCCCGGGCACATCCAGTACACGCGCAACATGGTCACCGGCGCCTCCACGGCCGACCTGGCGATCGTGCTCATCGACGCCCGCAAGGGAGTGCTGGAGCAGTCGCGGCGGCACGCGTTCCTGACCTCGCTGCTGCGCGTCCCGCACCTGGTGCTGGCCGTCAACAAGATGGACCTGGTCGACTACTCCCAGGAGCGCTTCGAGGAGATCAAAGACGAGTTCACGGCGTTCGCGTCCAAGCTGAACATCGCCGACCTCACCTTCATCCCGATCTCCGCGCTCAACGGCGACAACGTGGTCTCCCGCTCGGAGAACATGCCCTGGTACCTCGGCACGTCCCTCCTGCACCACCTGGAGAACGTGCACATCGCCTCCGACCGCAACCTCACCGACGTGCGCTTCCCCGTGCAGTACGTCATCCGCCCGCAGCGGGCCACCGACCCGGCCTTCCACGACTACCGCGGCTACGCGGGCCAGGTGGCCGGCGGCGTGCTCAAGCCCGGTGACGAGGTGGTGCACCTGCCGTCGGGCCTGACCACGCGCATCGCCTCGATCGACACCTTCGACGGGCCGGTGGAGGAGGCGTTCCCGCCCATGTCGGTGACGCTGCGCTTCGAGGACGACCTGGACGTCTCGCGCGGTGACATGATCGCCCGGCCCAACAACCAGCCGCAGGCGGCCCAGGAGCTGGAGGCGATGGTCTGCTGGATGGCCGACGGCGTCAAGCTCGGCCCCCGCTCCAAGCTGACGATCAAGCACACCACCCGTACGGCCCGCGCCCTCGTGCGCGACCTGCACTACCGGCTCGACGTCAACACCCTGCACCGGGACGAGGAGGCCGCCTCGCTCGGCCTGAACGAGATCGGCAGGGTGTCGCTGCGCGTCACGCAGCCCCTGTTCGTCGACGACTACGCGCGCAACCGCGCCACCGGCGGCTTCATCCTCGTGGACGAGACCACGAACGCCACGGTCGGCGCCGGCATGGTCATCGACGCCAGGTAGATCTTTTGGGGTTCGGGTTACCGTCCCTTTACTCTCCGCAGTAGGGTCGTCGCGTTCCGTTGTCACGACGGGAAGGCCCTCCTCCGTTGACTGATCGCGCGTCCGCCCAGGTGATCTACCTGGGCGGCCTCGGCCGTAGTGGCACCACTTTGCTCGAGAGGCTCCTGGGCGAGCTTCCCGGGGTGGTGCCCCTGGGCGAGGTGGTGCATCTGTGGGACCGGGGGGTTCTCGCGGAGGAGCTCTGCGGGTGCGGCTCGGCGTTCCCCGACTGTCCGTTCTGGCGGACGGTGGGGGAGCGTGCGTTCGGCGGCTGGCGATCCGAGCTGGCCGAGCGGATGGTCCTGTTGCGTGGCAGGATCGACCGCACCCGCAGGATCGCGCGGATCGCGCATCCTGATCTGGCCGAGTACGCGCGGGCGTACCGGCTGCTGTACGACGCGACCGGGGCACAGGTCGTGATCGACTCCAGCAAGCACGCGTCGCTGGCCTGCTGCCTGCTGGCGAGCGGCGTGGACGTACGCGTCGTGCACGTGGTCAGAGACCCGCGCGCGGTCGCGCACTCCTGGGCCAGGACCGTGCGCAGGCCCGAGGACGGGCTGCCGATGACTCGGTGGGGCCCGGCCCGCACCGCCCTCCACTGGGCGGCCCAGAACACCGCGCTGGAGCTGCTCCCGGGGCGCGGCGCCCGCGTCACCCGGGTCCGTTACGAGGACCTGCTCGCCGCGCCGGGCCGGACCCTGACGGCGCTGGCGCTGCGGCTCGGGCTGCCGGAGCCGGAGCTGCCGTTCCTCCAGGGCCGCACGGCCTGGCTGGGGCCCTCCCACACCGCCTCCGGCAACCCCATGCGTTTCCACGTGGGGCGGGTCGAGCTGCGGCGCGACGACTCCTGGCGCTCCGGGCTGCCCGACGCGCACCGGCGGGTCGTCAACGCCCTCACCTGGCCGCTCAGGGCCCGCTACGGCTACTGGGGGGTGGTGAGGTGAGCCCGTCCGTGGGCGTCGTCATCCCGACGCGCGGCGACCGGCCCTCGCTGCTGCGCCAGGCCGTGGACGCGGTGCTGCTGCAGGACTACCCGGGCGAGCTGCAGGTGATCGTGGTCGCCGACGGCCGCTCTCCCCACGACGTGGCCGGCGTTCCGCGCCCCGTGCGGATCCTGCCCAACACGCTCACGCCCGGGCTGCCCGGCGCGCGCAACACCGGCATCGCCGCCTGCGACACCGACCTGATCGCTTTCTGCGACGACGACGACGTGTGGCTGCCCGGCAAGCTCGCCGCGCAGGTGCGCGCCCTCGACGAGGCGGGCGGCGAGTTCGCCAGCTGCGCGATCGAGGTGGAGCACGGCGGGCGCCGCGTGACCCGCCTCGCCGGCGCCTCCACCGTCAGCGCCGGCGACCTGGTGCGCTCGCGGATGATGATGGTGCACTCGTCGACGTTCCTGTTCGCGCGCGGGGTGCTCTGGCCCGACGAGAGCGCGCCCGGCGGGCAGAACGAGGACTGGGATCTGGCCCTGCGCGCCGCCAAGCGGCGGCCGCTCGTCCACGTCGACCGGCCGCTGGTGCTGGTGCGATGGGCGGGGTCCCACTACGCGGTCCGGTGGACGGACCGTATCGCCGGGCTCGAGTGGATGCTCGCCCGGCACCCTGAGCTGGCCGTGGACCCGCGTGGTGCGGCGCGGGTCCACGGCCAGCTCGCCTTCTGCCACGCCGCGCTGGGGCAGCGGCGCGCGGCCGTCCGGTGGGCGCTGCGGGCCCTGGCCGACCGGCCGTGGGAGCCGCGGGTGCCGCTCGCGCTGGCGGTGGCGTCGGGGCTGGTCACGGCGCCGACCGTCGTGTCCGCCCTGCAGCAGCGGGGGCACGGCATTTGACCCTGCCCGTGGGCTCCCCAGGGCCTGTCACGGACACCGTGCTGCCCTTGGCACGCCCGCACGCCGCCTGCCCCTGCGCGGCGATCGGAGCAAGGAGAAGCGGGGGTGCGAAGGCTGTGCCGATGGGAGGCGAGGAGCGGTGGCTGGGCCCAGGTCGGGTGAGTTCGTGAGGGCGCGCGGTGGGTCCGGGACAGGTGAGGGCGTGAGGGCGCGAGGCGGCTCCGGGACGGGTGAGGGTGTGAGGGCGGGAGTCGGGGCCGGGCGGGTGCAGGTGGCCGGGGTCGGGGTGGACGCGCTGAGCGAGAGCGAGGTCGTGCGGCGGGTCGCCGAGGCGCTGGAGGCCGGCCACGGCGGGCGGATTGTCACCCCCAACGTGGACATCTGCCGCGCCGCCGCCGCCGATCCCGTGCTCCGCGAGCTGGTGTGCTCCGCCGACCTCGTCGTCCCCGACGGCATGCCGCTGGTCTGGGCGGCGCGGCTGCTCGGCACCCCCGTGCCCGAGCGGGTGACGGGCGCCGACCTGATCTGGTCGCTCAGCGCGCTGGCCGCCCGCCGCGGCTGGCCCGTCTACCTGCTCGGCGGCGGCCCGCCGGAGGTGGCAGGCCGGGCCGCCGCCGAGCTCAGGAGCCGCCACCCCGAGCTGCAGGTCTGCGGGGCGCACGCGCCGCCGTACGCGTTCGACGCCACCCCGGAGGGCGCGGCCAGGGTCCGCGGGATGGTGGTCGCGGCCCGGCCGCGGCTGGTGTTCGTCGGGCTCGGGTTCCCCCGGCAGGACCGGCTCATCGCCAGGCTGCGCGAGGAGCTGCCCGGGACGTGGTTCGTGGGGTGCGGGGCGGCCATCGCGTTCGCCGCGGGAACGGTCGCCAGGGCGCCCGCGTGGGCCGGGCGTGCCGGGCTGGAGTGGGCGTTCCGGCTGATGCGGGAGCCAGGACGGCTGGCGGGCCGCTACCTGGTCGACGACCTGCCGTTCGCGGCACGGCTGCTCGCCGGGTGCCTGGCCACCCGGCTCAGGCTCCCGTCAGGGCGCGGACGCGGGCTGCCTCCTGCTCGCTGAGCCCCCGGGGCCCGTGCGCGATCGCCTGGCGCGAGTCCATCCGCCGGTACGCCGTGCGTGACAGGCCCGACCACGTGAAGCCTGCCCCCCGGCTGTCCGAGGGGCTGCAGCAGGCCCGGACGATCCGCCGCTCGGCCGCCGGGGTCCACCGCAGCCCCGCGTACGCGTACAGCCGCCGGAAGCCGGGCACCGGGTCGGCGGCCAGCGACTCGTACGAGGTGAGGAGGATCCCCGGCGTGCCCTCCAGCACCGAGCGGGTCAGGCGCCACAGCGCGGCGGCCCTGGCCACGCGGTCCCGCGACCCGGCGAGCGCCCGCAGCTCCAGCACCTGGGGATGGTCCCTGACCAGCAGCGGTTGCTCCAGCAGCTCGTGGAAGTACACCGTCCACCCGAGCCGCCGCCAGCTCGCCACGAACGACACCGGATCCCGCACCAGCGCGATCACCCGGCACCCCAGCCGCCGCGCGAACCATCCGGCGCTCAGCACCGCGAACGGGTCGTCCAGCAGCGCCCGGCGGCCCGCCAGGCGGCCGAGCGTGAAGGCGGTGCCGTAGCGGACCAGGCGGGCCAGGTCGTACGGGGAGCGGTTCGCGCGCAGCTCGGCCAGCCAGCGGTAGCGCAGGGCCACGGTGTCGCGGAAGGCGGGCAGCCAGTCGCCGGAGTTGTCGTCGCAGATGTACTGGAACCGGTGCGTCACCCGGGCGTCGAGCACTCCGGGGCAGTGGCCGGGCGGGTGCTGGGGGTTGAGGGGCTCGTTGACGTAGACGAGCTCGCCTCCGGCGGTGAGCATCCTGCCCACCCAGCTCGTCCCGCTCCGCGGGAGTCCGGTGACCAGCACAGGGCTCCTGCCGCCGCCGGTGTGCGGGCTCACGCGGCCGCCGGCCGGCGCAGGGCCGCGAGGGTGTGGCGGCCGAAGGGGTGCAGGCCGTAGCGGCGGTGGAGCTGCCAGAGGGGCAGCAGGTTCTTGACGATCACGCCGCCCGCCCACCCGGCGACCGCCCCGAGCGCCCCGTGCGCCGGGATCAGGGCCAGGTCGAGCAGCACCGTGCAGCCGATCGCGGCGAGGAGGTTGGCCAGGCTGGTGCCGGTGTGCCCGGCGGCGGTCAGCACCACGTCCACCATCCCGCAGGCCGTCGCCACCATCATCGTCCCGGCCAGCACCAGCGCCACGGGCACCGCCACCCCGTACGCGGGCCCGAACAGCCGCAGCACCCACGGCGCCGCAGCCGCGTACGCCAGCCACACCGGCCAGGTCAGCAGCACCAGCCAGGCCGTCGCGGCCTGGTACAGCTCGCCGGCCCGCTCGCGCTCACCGTCGGCCAGCGCCCTGACCAGCCCGGCCTGCACCGACTGCGCCAGCCCCTGGTTGGCGAGCTGCCCGACGACCTTGAACCGGGTGGCCGCCGTGTAGACGGCCGCCTGCGCGGGCCCGGCGAGCACGGCCACGATGACGATGTCCACCCGCTGGAACACCGCCTGGATCGCCCCCGCCACCGACCGCGGCGCCGTGTAGCGCCACAGGTCCCGCCCGGTCCCCGGCAGGTACGGCGTCCGCGGCACCCGCCCCCGCAACCCGGCCGCCGCCAGGACCAGAGCCGGCAGGTACGGCGCCCCCCACGCCGCCGTCAGCCCCCACCCGGTGACCCCCGCCCATGCCGCCCCGCCCACCAGCAGGACCTGGCCGACCGGCACGAGCACCCCGTCGAGCAGCACCGTGGGCCGCATGACCCCGAACCCGCGGGTGGCGGCCAGCAGCACGTCCGCGACCACCATGATGGGCAGCAGCGCCGCCAGCGGCCCGAGCCGCGGGTAGAGCACCACCGCCGCCCCCGCGGCCGCGAGCGCGCACGGCACGAGCGCCGCCCGGATATATCCGGAAATACCGAGGTAGCTGTAGGTCTTGGCGCGGGCGATGAAGTAGATCAGCCCGTTCCCGGCGTCCAGCTTCGCGATGCCGGACACCATGAGCGCCAGCGCGGTCGCCGTGAAGAACGCGCCCGCCTCGGCCGCCGGATACGCCCTGGTCATCACCACCACGAGGACGAACTGCGCCAGCGCCCCCAGCGCCGCCCCGCCCAGCCCGGCCAGCCCCCTGCGCCCGATCACCGCCGCCACGACGGCTCACCACCCAGCCAGCGCGCCAGCCGCGCGTCGTACGCCTCGAAGTGGTCCCGCAACGCCCGCGCCAGCACCTCCGGCACCCGGCGTGGCAGCGCCCGCCCGTTGTGCCGCTCGAACGCCGGATACCCCAGGCGCGGCACCCCCAGGAAGTCCAGCACCCGGTCGTAGACGGGCTCGGGCTCGGCGAAGAACCGGTGGCTGTCCAGCACCAGGATGCGCTCGCGGCCGATCAGCGGCTCCAGCCGGTCGAGCTGGTCGGCGTAGCGGCCCCTGGCGAGGTAGGCGTGGTGGCGGTGCGAGTGGTGCAAGGCGAGCGGCGACTCGCGCAGCAGTTCCTCGGCCCCGGCCAGGCGCCGGGCCTCCAGCTCCACCGCGTACTCGAAGTGCGACTCCGTCTCGAACCCCCTGGCCAGCTCGTGGGCGTGCGCGGAGACGGCCCGCTCCACCGGGTCGCGCACCAGCACGATCACCTTGACCCCCGGCAGCTCGGCGGCGATGCGCTCCCCGGCCAGCGGATGGAACAGGTAGTAGGGGGAGGATTCGTAGGCCTGGGCGCGCACGCCGTACCGGTGGTGGAGCAGCGCCGCGCCCACCCGCAGCGGGAAGTGCGCCTGATACCAGGCCGTCCCGCGCCAGTGGGCGACGTCGAAGTAGTGCACGCCCTTGTGCAGCACGGGTTTGAGCAGCAGCGGGTGCTGGGCCAGCGCCCGGTACAGGGAGGTGGTGCCGCACCGCTGCGCACCCATGATCAGGAACGCGGGCAGCACGCGCGCCCCCGACGTGAACCGTCCCGTCGCCCGCGACAGCGACAGCACCGAACGCTTGATCGTCCTCAAGTCAGCAGCTCCTCGTGATCGACGGCCGGGTTGAGCCAGGACTCCGGCGGGCCGAGCGGCGCGTGACCGTCGGCGGCGTGCCGCCCGGCCAGCGCGATGAGGTAGCGCAGCGCGGTCTGCCTGGCCGCCGACGGGGTCACCCCGAGCGGCGCGAGCACCCGTGCGGCCCGCGCCACGCACGCCCGCGCCGCGATCGGCGGCGCCATCCTGCGCAGCGCCCGCTGGAAGAAGTGGTGCACGGCGTCGAAGCCGTACGGCACCCCGACCTCGTACCGCTCCCAGTCCCACACCAGCAGCCGCCCGTCGGGCGAGCGGCACAGGTTCCACGGCGCGAGGTCGCCGTGCCAGGCGGGACGGGCGCCGCCCGTGCCGGCGATCTCCCTGATCGCGTCCAGCAGCAGCGGGCCCGGCACCCGGCCGCGCAGTGCCCGCGCGGGCACCGGCAGGGGTGACAGCGCCAGCACCGACAGCCCCCGCCAGTCGCCGTGGTGCAGCACGCTCGGGGCGGCGACCGTGTCCAGGGACAGCCCGGCCAGCCGGCGCAGCGCCGCCGCCTCGGCGCTGATCAGCGCCCGCGCCCGCGCGCTGTCACCGATCTTCACGAACGCCAGCCGCCGCCCGCCCGAGTGCGCCTCCAGGATGGGCTTGCGGTTGGCCCGCAACGCCGGCCGCACGTGCAGGACGGTCTCGACCGGCTGGTGGAAGACCTCGCTGAGGTGCGCCGCGATGGAGCCCTCGACCGGCACCACGACCCGGGCGCCGAGGTGCCACCAGCGGCGCGGCGCCAGCCTGCGCGGCACGGCGGCGTGCGGCAGCAGCGTGTACGCCCGGGGCGCCCCGGGCCCCGGATACAGCAGCCGTACGGTCTCCGCCAGGTACCCGAGCCGGACGGCGGCATCCCTCATGAGTTCCTCCACAGGAGGGCGAACGAGATCAGGTAGAGGGTGAGCGGCGTGACCAGGCCGTCGTAGATGAACATGTAGAGCAGCACCAGCCCCATCACGAGCACCCCGGCCAGCCCGACAGGGCTGCGGTCGCGCCAGTGGCGCCGGATCGCGCCCAGGAAGAACGCCACGTACAGCGCCGCCCCGGTGAACCCCTGCGTGATGATCAGCAGCCAGAGCTGCCCGTCGCTGCCGAGCGGCGGATGCCCGCACGTGTCGCACCAGTCGGTCTTGCCCGTGGTGATCGTGCGGTGGTTGCCCGTGGCGTTGCGCGTGTTGCCGTACCCGATCACGGGGGAGTGCCCGGCGGCGGTGAGGGTGGCGCTGACGGTGAAGGCGCGGATGTCGTTGGAGTGCGGCCGGTCCAGGCGCTGCGCGAACAGCGAGGACAGCGGGCTGAGCGTGAACGCCAGCGCCGCCGCCGCGAGCGCGCCGCAGAGCGCCACCCTGGTGCGCCCGCCCACCCGGACGATCACGTACAGCACGGCCAGGCCGAGCCCGATCCACAGGCCGCGGTTGAGTGAGTACACGATGGGGATGGCGGCCAGGGCGAGCACCACGGCCACGAAGAGCCGGCGCCGCGGGCCGCCGTACACCCACCAGCCCACCACGAACCAGACCAGCAGCACCGAGGCGTTGCTGCCCCAGGCGTTGGCCCACTCGTACGGCGCCTCGGGCCGGGGGGAGGCGAAGCCGAGCACCTTCTGCGTCTGGGCGGCCGTGGGGTGGATGAGGTTCTGCACGAACGAGTTGCCGCTGATCCAGTCCGGCAGCAGCAGCTCCACCGGCGAGGTGTAGGCGAAGCCGGGCAGGAACACGCCGAGCAGCCCGCCGGCGACCGTGCTGACGAACAGCACGCCGAGCATGCGCACCAGGCGGAGCTGCGGCAGCTCCCGCTCGGTGAGGTTGCCCAGGTACAGCACGGTGATCAGGACGGAGCAGTAGAGCGCCAGCCGCATGCCGTAGCCGATGAGCCGGCCCGCGCCGAGCTCGCCGTACGTGCCGGGTGGCGACTCGCCCAGCATCAGCCCGCTGACCAGGTATCCGGCCAGCAGCAGCACCCACAGCCCGAACCCGCGGGGCACCCTGATCGGCCGCCGCCGCAGCAGCAGCACCGCCATGGGCACGGCCAGCACGATCACCGACAGCCCGCCGAACCCCAGCGCCCACCAGGCCGGATAGCCGACCAGCAACGCGGCGATGGGCCATGCGGCCCCCTTCACGGCTGCTTGCCGGGGCGTCTCGGGTGGTGGTGGAGCGCCTGCATGGGGGTGGTCTCGGCCGACACGCCGGGCTCCAGCTCGCCGGTCGCGACGAGCTTGCCGAGCGGGCTGTGCGGGCCGTGCTGGCCGTGCTGGCGCGGCTCCAGCAGCGGCACGAACGACGGCACCGCGTCGGTGGTCGTCACCACGCCGATCACCGGCACGTCGTGCCGGCCGAGCTGGCGGACGGTGTCCGCGACCTCCCCGGCGGAGACCAGGCCCAAGCCGATCAGCAGGACTGCGGCGTCGGCCCTGGCCAGGTCGCGTACGTCGGAGCCGTCGAGCACGACCAGCGGCGCGCTCACGGCGAGCGGCTCGGCCAGCGCCGAGGCGTACAGGTCGGCGGGCAGTGCCCGGACCAGCAGCCGCTTGCCGGGGCACGCGGAGACGACGGCGCAGGACAGATCGTGCAGCGCGCCGTGCTCGCGCGGGCCGGACAGGTCGCTGAGCACGGGCAGGCCGGTGAGCCGCTCGACGTCGGCCGGCGTGCGCAGGCGCCGGTCGAGGCGGTCGCGCAGGTAGGCGGCGGCCGAGCCGGCCAGCAGCCCCGCCATCAGCCCGGTGCCCAGGTAGAGGGGCAGGCTGGGGGAGCTGGGCGCCTCCGGCGGCGCGGCCTGGCTGATGACCGTGCCGGGCGTGATCGCGACCGTTCTGAGCGCGTCGTACTTCAGCGCCAGGCTGGCCGCCTGGCGGTTGAGCACGCCCTGCCGCTGGGTGGCGATCGCGTGTTGCGGGCCGCCCCTGGGCAGGCCGTCGAGCTGCTTGATCACCTGGTCGATCGCGGCGTTGACCTGCCTGAGCTTGCTGAGCACGGCCTCCTGTTGCTCGGCCATGGAGGTCAGCGCGCTCTCGCGGCGGTTGGCGAGGTACGCCTCGGCGTACGCGCCTGCCTGCGCGGCGGCGGTGGCGGGGTCGGCGGCCGTCACCGAGATCCACAACACCGCGGAGTTCGGCGGCACGGTGACCTCGGCCGGCTCGGTCCTGTCGAGCCCGAGACTCCTGGCGGCGCGTGCGGCGACCACGGCCGACAGCGCGACCTGGGCCTCGGTGTCGAGGTTCAGCGACTCTCGCTGGCGGCTGGTCACCTGGTTGGCCTGCTCCTGCGGGCCGACCGGCATGACGAGCACCTGCGTCGTGGCGGTGTAGGCGGGCGGGGTCAGGCGCATCAGCGCCAGCCCCGCGGTGCCGCCGAACACGACGCAGCCCACGAGGAGCAGCCACCGCCTGCGCAGCAGCGAGAGATGCTCGTCCAGGTCGGTGCCGGAGCTCATGTGCGCCCACTATAAGAGGGACGGTCAGCACCCCGGTTGAATACTCAAGATTTTCTCCGGTAAGGCCATAAACAAGCAATCGGATAAAGCGAAATATCAGGAAATTTGGAACGTCACCTCACCGCTATGAACTGGGGAGACTTCCACACTGGCTGAAGTTCCAGGAATGACATGGCAAGGTTCAGGTGTGAGAGGCGGGGGTCGTTCGACGAGGGGGTTGGAAGGCTTTGCTGCTACGGGACATTTCCCAAGAAAAATCGTTCACCAGCGCGATCGTGGCCATGGTCGTGCTGGTGGCCGCTTGCTCCACCGCCGAAGGCTCCGACGTCCTGCCGGTGCCGGTCCAGGCTCCCCTGGCCAGGCCGGCGGGCGCACCCGCCTGCACGGCCACCACCAGGCTCATCCCGTCCTGCGGCGCGTGGTGGGGCATGGCGCCCGAGGTCTTCACCGGCGCCTCGGTGGAGCAGGCGCTGCACGGGGCGGAGTCGCGCATGGGCGCGCCGGCCGACGTGCTGCACGTCTACCACCGGGGCAGCGAGCTGTTCCCGACCGCGGCGGAGATCAGGCTGGCCCGAGACCCGGCCAGGCCGCGGCTCCTGATGATCAACTGGAAGCCGTCGTTCGACCACACGTGGGCGGAGATCGCCGAGGGGGCGCTCGACGCCAGGATCGACCGGCTGGCCGGCCATCTGAGACGCACCTTTCCCGAGCGCTTCTTCCTGACCCTGCACCACGAGCCGGAGAACGACGTCGACGCCTCCTCGGGCTCCGGCATGACGGCGGCCGACTACGCGGCCATGTTCCGGCACGTCGTGCTCAGGCTGCGGGAGAAGGGCGTCAGGAACGCGGTCGTCGTCATGACGTACATGGGCGCCCCCAACTGGGCGGCCAAGTCCTGGTTCGAGGAGCTGTACCCCGGTGACGACGTGGTCGACTGGGTGGCGATGGACCCGTACGCCGACGACCGGGTACAGGACTTCGACGGGCTGGTGAACAAGACGCGCAAGGAGTACCCGGACTGGCCGGGCTTCTACCGGTGGATGCAGGCGCGCTTCCCCGGCAAGCCGGTCATGGTGGCCGAGTGGGGGGTGTTCGAGCGGCCCAGGGACCGCTCGTTCAAGCGGCGCTTCTTCGAGTCCGCGCTCAAGCAGATCAAGCGTTACCCGCAGATCAAGGCCCTGCTCTACTTTGACTCGCCGCAGGCCCCGCGCGGCGACACGAGCTTCGACTCCGACCCCGGGGCGGACCGGGCGTTCACCGAGCTGGCTCGAGATCCGTACTTTCGCTCGACTCCCGTGCCGCGGCCCTGACCCGCACCCGCCAGCCGATCACGGTGACCGCGGTGGCGGCGAGCAGCGCCCAGACGGTGAGCGTGTTGCTCACGTCGAGCAGCTTCAGCGCGGAGGCGAGCAGGACGATCGCCAGCATGGCTCTGATCAGGCCGCCCGGAGCGCGCGAGGAGATCCTGGCGCCGAGGTAGACGCCCGGGATGGAGCCGATGAGCAGCGACACCGTGAGGTCCATCTGGAAGTCGCCGAACAGGATGTGGCCGATGGCGGCCGCGGCGACCAGGGGCACGGCCTGCACCAGGTCGGTGCCGACGAGCTGGTTGGCCTTGAGCGCCGGGTAGAGCACGAGCAGCGCCACGATGATCAGGGACCCGGAACCGACGGAGGAGACGCCCACCACCAGGCCGCCGACCGTACCGACCAGTAGGGTAGGAATTGGGCGCACGACGATCTCATGCGCGCTCGACGTGCCTCCCCGCGCGCCGAGCCAGCTCTTCAGCGCCATGCCCGCCACGGCCAGCAGCAGCGCGACGCCGAGCGCGTACTTGACCGCGTCGCTCACCGCGAACGCCCTGGCCAGGAACACCCCGCAGAACGCCGCCGGCACCGAGCCCACGCACAACCAGCCGACCAGGCGCAGGTTGACCGTGCCGCGGCGCAGGTGCACGACGCTGCCGACCGGCTTCATCACGGCCGAGGCGACCAGGTCGCTGGAGACGGCCGCGAGCGGCGGAACGTTGAAGAACAACATCATCATCGGGGTCATGAGCGCGCCGCCGCCCATCCCGGTCAGCCCGACCACGATGGCGACGACGAAGGACCCGGCGATCAGCGCCCAGTCGATCAACGGATCCACCCTCCGCTCTTCAACGTGTCCAGCACCCTGGACACGGCCGCCTCGATCGAGATGTGCGTGGTGTCGATGACCAGGTCGGCGTCGTCCGGCTCCTCGTAGGGGTCGGAGACGCCGGTGAACTCGGGGATCAGGCCGGCGCGCGCCTTGGCGTACAGGCCCTTGCGGTCGCGCCGCTCGCACTCCTCCAGCGGCGTGGCGACGTGCACGAGCAGGAAGTCGGCCCCGACGGACTCGACCATCTCGCGCACCTCCTCGCGGGTGGCCGCGTACGGCGCGATCGGGGCGCAGACGGCCAGGCCGCCGTGGCGGGCGGCCTCGGCGGCGACGAAGCCGATGCGGCGGATGTTCAGGTCGCGGTCCTGCTTGGAGAAGGTCAGGCCCTTGGAGAGCAGGTGGCGCACCACGTCGCCGTCGAGGTAGGTCACCGTGCGGCTGCCCAGCTCCAGCAGCGCGTCGCGCAGGCCGCGGGCGATCGTGGACTTGCCGGAGCCCGACAGGCCCGTGAAGAACACCACCAGGCCGCGGCGGTGCGGCGGGCCGGGGATGTGCACGGGGTCGGGGCCGGCCAGGTGCTCGGTGGCGCCGTAGGCGGTGGCGACGAGCTCGCGCAGCTCCAGGTCGAGCTCGGGCTCGTCGCGCGGGGCCAGGGGCACGGGGACGACGAGCGTGCCCGCCGGGAGCTGCTCCTTGGCGCGCAGCGCGGCCCGGACGACCGCCGGGCCCGCCTCGCCGTACGCGAGGGGGAGCAGCAGGATCGCCCCGTCGAGCTCCTTGGCGGTGGCGAGGATCTCGCTGAGGTCGTCGAGCGGGCCGCGCATGGTGACGGCCAGCGCGGGGCGCCCGCCCAGCGCCTCCTTGACCTGGGCGGGGGTGCGCCGCAGCCGCCCGAAAGGCCCGTGCTCGGGCGTGCTCAGAGCCTTCAGCGGCCCCGAGGTGAGGCCGTCGGGCTCGCGCGCCGCCACGGTCATGGCGGCCAGCGGCAGGCCCTCGGGGTCGAGCAGGGTGACCTCGTCGCCCGGCTCGACCGCGGCGTCGAGGTGGAGGGTGACGGGCGCGGGCCACGGGGTGCCGTCGGCGAGCGTGCCGCGCTCGTGCACGGTGTGCAGGTCGTCGTGGCCCAGGAACCCCGTCAGCGGCTCGAACGCGCCGGAGAGCAGCAGTTCGAGATCGGCCAGCTCGCGCGGGTCGGGGGTCCACTCCACGTTGTCTGCATCCCAACTATTCCGATTGAATTGGTAGGAAAGGAGTCTACCGGCTGATACCAGTGTGTCGCTAGACCCCCTCCTGGGGTCAGGGGGACCCCCGCACATCTCACAGCAGCCGCGCGAAGTGGTGCTGAGGCTTGCGGATCACCATGGTGATCTCGTCGTGGGAGGCGGGGAAGTAGCCGCTGGTCAGCTTGGACGCCAGCGCGACGGCCGCGGCGCCGATCCGGCGCGAGCGGGCGGGCCCGCTCAGGTCGCGCTCGTCGTCGGTGATCATCAGGCCCCGGCTGAGGCAGAACGCGTGCATCCCGTCGCTGGAGGCCAGGGGCTCGTACACGGCGGGCAGCGGGCCCGGCGTGCCGGGCCTGACCAGGCCGCGCCAGAGCAGGCGGCGCAGCGGCCCCGGCGTGAGGCGGTCGAGCAGCCCGTACGCCGAGCGCCGGTCGCGCATGCGCAGCAGCACCAGCCCTCCGGGCCGCAGCGACTGCAGCAGCCGGTCGAAGACCAGCTCGGCGTGCCGCACCCGCTCCAGCAGGAACGACAGCTGGATGATGTCGAAACTGCGCGGCGGCAGCGGCACCGAGCGAAGGTCGCCCAGCTGCCAGGCGACCAGGTCGGCCCGCTCCTCCAGGACCCGCCTGATCGCGGGATGGTCCTCGTCGGCCCCCGTGACCCTGGTATCGATGTGCTCGAGCACCAGCGGCTCGTCGTGGGCGCACCCGGCGACCAGCACGTCCAGCCGCCTCATCGGTTGCCCGGCAACGTGCTCGCGGACCCGCTGACCGAAGAGGTCGCCTCGCTGGGCGACCGATCGCACCTCAGACATGTGACCTACAGTAATCAACCTCTTCCCCTTCGTAATGCATTTCCCTGCTAGCGTCCTGCCCCGTGAGCGATCAGGTCTACGTCGGCAACGCGGGTGTGGACGCCGCGGGCGACCGGGGATGGCTGCTCGGCCACTTCAAACCCCCCGGCGACCCAAGACACAGCGAGGACGTCGAGATCAAGTGGGGCGTGCACCCCGCCGGCGACGAGCGGGCCGAGTGGGTCAAGGGGGAGGCGCGCACCGCGCTGCTCGTGCTCATCAGCGGCCGGTTCCGGGTCGAGCTGCCCGGGCGCGGCGTGCTCCTGTCCGAGCCCGGCGACTACGTGGTGTGGGGCAGGGGCGTCGACCATTCCTGGCGGGCGGAGGAGGCCTCGACGGTGCTGACCGTGCGCTGGCCTTCCGTGCCTGGTTATCGAGTTGGCTGAGCCGTCGCGGCGAGTAGGCTGGGGAGAGACCCCCGCGACCTGACACGGCCGGGGGTAATCGTGTTGCCGTCGTGGGGCTGTGGGCGTATCTGATGAGTCTTTCCGGGCTACTTGACCTTGTTCGCGCCGACCCGAAGCTGACCGCCGCTCTCGAAGAGGGCGGCGACGTCGCGCTGATCGCGCCGTCCGCGCTGCGCCCGTTCGGCGTGGCCGCGCTGGCCGGGCACGACCAGCGCACCGTGCTCGCCGTCACCGCGACGGGGCGTGAGGCGGAAGACCTCGCCGCCGCGCTGACGAGCCTGATCGAGCCCAACTCCGTGGCGGTGTTCCCGGCGTGGGAGACGCTGCCGCACGAGCGGCTCTCGCCGCGCAGCGACACCGTGGGCCAGCGCCTGGCGGTGCTGCGCAGGCTGGCGCACCCGGTCAAGGGCGATACCGCCGCCGGGCCGCTCAGCGTGATCGTGGCCCCCGTGCGCGCCCTGCTCCAGCCGATCGTCAAGGGCCTGGGCGACCTGGAGCCCATCCGGCTGCGCGCCGGCGACGACGCCGACCTCGACGAGGTCGTCGGCAACCTGGTCGACAACGGCTACCACCGGGTCGACATGGTGGAGAAGCGCGGCGAGGTGGCCGTGCGCGGCGGGCTGCTCGACGTGTTCCCGCCGACCGAGGAGCACCCGCTGCGGCTGGAGTTCTGGGGCGACACGGTGGAGGAGATCCGCTGGTTCAAGGTCGCCGACCAGCGCTCGCTGGAGGCGGCCGAGGACGGGCTGTTCGCGCCGCCGTGCCGGGAGCTGCTGCTGACCGGCGAGGTGCGCGAGCGGGCGCGGGAGCTGGCCGAGGAGCACCCGGCGCTGGCCGAGGTGCTCGACCAGCTCGCCGAGGGCTCGCCGGTCGAGGGCATGGAGGCGTTCGCGCCCGTGCTCGCCGGGGAGATGGACCTGCTGCTCGACCACCTGCCGATCAGGTCGGCGGTGTTCGTGTGCGACCCCGAGCGGATCAGGGGGCGGGCCGAGGAGCTCGTCCGCACCTCGCAGGAGTTCCTCGAAGCCTCCTGGATCAACGCCGCGGCCGGCGGCGAGGCGCCGATCGACCTCGGCGCCGCCGCGTTCCGCACGCTGGAGGAGATCCGCGGGCACGCCGACTCGCTGGGCCAGCCCTGGTGGACGATGGCGCCGTTCGGCGGCGGCGTCGAGCTCGACGCCCAGGACTCCGAGGCCTACCGCGGCGACACCGCCAAGGCGCTGGCCGACATCAAGGGCTGGCTGGCCGACGACAAGGCCGTCGTGCTGCTCAGCGAGGGCCACGGCCCGGCCGAGCGCATGGTCGAGCTGCTCAAGGGCGTGGACGTGCCGGCGCGGCTCCAGCAGTTCCTGGACAAGGCGCCCGAGCCCAAGGTCGTGCACGTCTCGACCGGCCTGATCGAGCACGGCTTCATCACGCCCACCCTGGCCGTGCTCACCCACCTCGACCTGGTGGGCCAGAAGGCCTCCACCAAGGACATGCGGCGCCTGCCCTCCCGCCGCCGCAACATGGTCGACCCGCTGCAGCTCAAGGTCGGCGACCACGTGGTGCACGAGCAGCACGGCGTGGGCCGCTACATCGAGATGGTGCAGCGCACCGTGCAGGGCGCCACCCGCGAGTACCTGGTCATCGAGTACGCCAAGGGTGACCGCCTCTACGTGCCGACCGACCAGCTCGACGAGGTCACCCGCTACGTCGGCGGCGAGGCCCCCACGCTCAACCGCATGGGCGGCGCCGACTGGGCCAAGGCCAAGTCCCGGGCGAAGAAGGCGGTCAAGGAGATCGCCGGCGAGCTGATCAGGCTCTACTCCGCCCGCATGGCCTCGCCGGGCCACCCGTTCGGGGCCGACACGCCCTGGCAGCGGGAGATGGAGGACGCCTTCCCGTACGCCGAGACGGGCGACCAGCTCGAAGCCATCGACGAGGTCAAGCGCGACATGGAGCGCGGCGTCCCGATGGACCGGCTGATCTGCGGCGACGTCGGCTACGGCAAGACCGAGATCGCGGTCCGGGCGGCGTTCAAGGCGGTCCAGGACGGCAAGCAGGTCGCGGTGCTGGTGCCCACGACGCTGCTGGTGCAGCAGCACATGTCCACCTTCGCCGAGCGCTTCTCCAGCTTCCCCGTCGCGGTCAGGCCCGTCTCGCGCTTCCAGACCGACGGCGAGGTCAAGGGCACGCTCGAAGGGCTGCGCTCCGGCGCGGTGGACGTGGTGATCGGCACCCACCGGCTGCTCAGCCCCGAGGTCCGGTTCAAGGACCTGGGGCTGATCATCATCGACGAGGAGCAGCGGTTCGGCGTCGAGCACAAGGAGGCCATGAAGCACCTGCGCACGCAGGTGGACGTGCTGGCCATGTCGGCCACGCCGATCCCGCGCACGCTGGAGATGGGGCTGACCGGCATCCGCGAGATGTCCACGATCCTCACGCCTCCGGAGGAGCGGCACCCGATCCTGACGTTCGTGGGGCCGTACGAGGAGAAGCAGATCGGGGCGGCGATCCGGCGCGAGCTGATGCGCGACGGGCAGATCTTCTTCGTGCACAACCGGGTGGCCTCGATCAACAAGGTCGCCGCGCGGCTGCGCGAGCTGGTGCCCGAGGCGCGCATCGCGGTGGCGCACGGGCAGATGAACGAGCATCAGCTCGAAAAGATCATGGTGGGGTTCTGGGAGCGGGAGTACGACCTGCTCGTCTCCACCACGATCGTCGAGTCCGGGCTCGACGTGCCCAACGCCAACACGCTGATCGTGGACCGGGCCGACAACTACGGCCTGTCGCAGCTCCACCAGCTCCGCGGGCGCGTCGGGCGAGGCAGGGAGCGCGGTTACGCCTACTTCCTCTATCCGCCGGAGAAGCCGCTGACCGAGACCGCGCACGAGCGGCTGGCCACGATCTCGCAGCACACCGAGATGGGTGCGGGCATGTACGTCGCGATGAAGGACCTGGAGATCCGCGGCGCGGGCAACGTGCTGGGCGCCGAGCAGTCCGGCTTCATCGCGGGCGTCGGCTTCGACCTGTACGTCCGGCTCATGGCCGACGCGGTCAAGGAGCAGAAGGCCAAGCTGTCGGGGGGCGAGGTCGAGGAGGAGCAGCCGGACGTCAAGGTCGAGCTGCCGATCAACGCCCACATCCCGCACGACTACGTGACCTCCGAGCGGCTGCGGCTGGAGGCGTACAAGCGGATCGCGGCCATCAACGCCGAGATCGACATCGACGAGGTCCGCGACGAGCTGACCGACCGCTACGGCAAGCCGCCGGTGGAGGTGGAGAACCTGCTGGAGGTCGCCAGGTTCCGGATCAGGGCGCGCGCGGCCGGGCTCACGGACGTCACGCTGCAGGGCCAGAACATCAAGTTCGGCCCGGCCAGGCTCAGGGACTCCCAGCAGGTACGCCTCGACCGCCTCTACAAGAAGGCCGTCTACAAGCAGGCGGCCGAGACCCTGCTCGTCCCGATCCCCAAGACCAAGCCGCTGGGCGGGCAGCCGCTGCGCGACCTCGACCTGCTCAAATGGTGCGGCGACCTGGTCGAGGCGATGTTCCTCGAGCCCGCACGGGTAAGCTAGCGGCGGTTTTCTGGTCGGAAAGGGACGTACGTGAAATCGATACGAGTGGCCGTGGCCGCCGCTGCGGCGGTCGCGGCGCTGACCGCCTGCTCCTCGCCCATGCAGGCCGGGGCCGCGGCCGTGGTCGGGAGCGAGCGCATCTCCATGAGCAAGCTGAACGACGACACGCAGGCCTACCTGGCCGCGCTGAAGAAGGCTCAGCTCGACGAGACGGCGCTGGGCGTGCCGGCCAACCAGGCCGTGCTGCAGCGCCTGGTCAACGTGAGCGTGTCCAAGCAGCTCATGACCCGGCACAAGGTGCAGGTGAGCGAGACCGAGATCGACGCGGCGCTCAAGGACCCGGGCCAGTTCCAGTCGCCCGAGATCAACCTGCTGGCCAACGGCGTCGCGCCGAGCGACGCCCGCGACTACGCGCGCGCCATGGTGGGCCTGACCAAGCTCCAGCAGCAGTTCGGCGGCCAGGCCGGGCAGGAGCGGCTGGTCCAGGAGTTCACCTCCATCAAGCCGGTCTTCAACCCCCGCTTCGGCACGCTGAACGCGCAGCGCTCGGAGCAGAACCCGTCGCTGTTCGTCGACACCGGCAGGTTCGGCAAACTCACCCAGCAGGCGCAGCAGCCGGCCCAGGGCTGATCGTGCCGCTGATCGTCGTCACCACCTCGCCCAGGGTCGCGCCGGGCCTGCTGAGCCATCAGGCCTGGCAGGCGCTGCGCTCCGGCCCCGTGCTCACCGGCTCGGGCTCGCACCCGCAGCTTCCCTACCTGGCCGAGGCCGGGATCGAGGTCGAGGTCGTCGAGCCCGACCCGCGGGCGCTGGCCGTGCGCGCGGCGGGCGAGAGCGTGGTGTGGCTGTCCGATCAGGACGGCGAGGACTTCATGCGCGCCGTCGGGCACGCCGCCGTCGCGCTCGACGAGCCGCCGCTGATCGAGGTCGTGCCCGGGTCGTACGACCTGCCGGGGGCGCGGGTGCTCGACCTGGTGGCGGTCATGGACCGGCTGCGCACCGAGTGCCCGTGGGATCGCAAGCAGACGCACGAGACGCTGGTGCCGTACCTGCTGGAAGAGGCCTACGAGGTCCTCGAGACGATCGAGCAGGGCGACTATCCGGCGCTCCGCGAGGAGCTGGGCGACCTGCTGCTGCAGGTGGTCTTCCACGCGCGGGTGGCCGAGGGCTTCGACATGGACGACGTGGCGGCCGGGATCGTGGAGAAGCTGGTCCGGCGGCATCCGCACGTGTTCGGCTCGGTGCGGGCCGAGAGCGCCGACGAGGTCAACGACAACTGGGAAGCGATCAAGGCGGCCGAGCGGGCGGCCAAGGGCCGCGAGTCGGTGCTCGACGGGGTGCCGATGGGGCAGCCGGCGCTGTCGCTGGCCGCGCAGCTCATGCGCAGGGCCGAGCGGGCCGGGGCGCCCGAGTCGCTGGCGGCGGCGGTCGGGCAGGGCGTCGCGCGGGAGCTGTTCGACCTGGTCCGGCGGGCCGCCGAGGCCGGGCTGGACGCCGAGGCCGAGCTGCGGGCCGCGGCGCGGTCGTACCGTGATCGGGTCCGTGCGTGGGAGTCCACCACCGACTGAGTTTGGCGCGATAACTCGCGAAATGTCAGGATCCCCTGGGGGCTGTGACCACTGAGACCAGGGGGACTTGTTCCGTGGAGCTGAGACCGCTGCACTCGGGGGAGCCGCGGCAGGTGGCGGGTTACCGCCTGCTCGGCGGGCTGGGCGACGGCGGGCAGGGCTCGGTGTTCCTGGGGGAGGACGCCGAGGGCGGGCGCTCCGCCGTCAAGGTGCTGCACGCGCGGCTGCTGGGCGACGCGCGGGCCGAGCGCAGGTTCCTCCAGGAGAGCGCGATCGCGGCCGGGGTCGCCGGGTTCTGCACGGCGAAGGTGCTGGACAGCGGGCTGATCGAGGGGCGGCCGTACATCGTCAGCGAGTTCATCGACGGGCCGTCGCTGCACCACCAGGTCGCGCACGCCGGGCCGCTGGCAGGAGGCGAGCTGGAGCGCCTCGCGGTGGGCACGATCACCGCGCTGACCGCCGTCCACGGCGCCGGGATCGTGCACCGGGACTTCAAGCCCAGCAACATCCTGATGGGGCCCGACGGGCCGCGGGTGATCGACTTCGGCATCGCCAAGGCCATGGACGCCGCAACGACGGCCAGCAGTGTGGTGGGGACGCCCGGGTTCATGGCGCCCGAGCAGATCGCCGGGGAGAGCGTGACGGCGGCCTCGGACGTGTTCAGCTGGGCCTCCACGATGGGGTTCGCGGCGACGGGGGAGCCGCTGTTCGGGCGCGACTCGATCCCGGCCGTGATGCACCGCATCCTGAACGCCGAGCCGGACCTCGGCGAGGTGGAGGAGCCGCTGCGCTCGGTGCTGCGGGCCTGCCTGGCCAAGGAGCCGGGGGTGCGGCCGACGGCGGACGGCGTGCTGATGCGCCTCTTGGGCCGCCAGGCCGCCACCGCCCTCATGCCGCCTGTGGTCACGGACCCTCCTGGCACCGCTGTCATGCCGGCGGTGGTCACGGACTCTCCTGGCACGGCCCCCATGCCTGCGGTGGGCACCTTCCCCTTGCCTGCGGTGGGCACGGCCCCTCTGCCGCCGGTCGCCGTCCCCGGCCCGTCGGGCACCTCGCCCCTTCCCCCGGTCACCGGCGACGAAGGGCTCGCCGAGCCGGGCGCCGCGGGCCGCGACAGGCATCGGCGGCTGGCCACCGCGGGCGTGGGCGCGCTGCTGGTCGTGGGGCTGGTGGCCGGCGTGTTATGGCGGGGCTGGACGACGTCGGACGGCGGCGCGTCCCCGCGCACGTCCTCGGACACGGCGTTCGGGGTGGAGCTCGGGCCCGCGTTCGGGCCGGGCACCGGCGCGGACGTCGCGGCGATCGCGATCGGCTACCACAGGGGCGCCCCCGTGGTCGCGTACGCCGACCGGAACGACAGCTCGATCAACGTGTGGGACGCCCGGGCCGGCAGGCGGGTGGGAAGGCTGGCCGTCCCCGCCCGCACCTCCGTGCGGTCCCTGGGCCTGGCCACGGTCGGCGGCAGCCAGACCGTCGTCTGGACGGGAGAGGACGGCCGCGTGCGGCGCTGGCGGATCGGCGACTCCAAGCAGGGCCCGTGGCAGACCGGCTGCGCGGCCGACGGCGTCCTGGGCCTGGGCACGTGGCGTGGCCACGCGGTCGCCGTGATCGGCTGCCCCGACGGCCAGGTCCGGACGATCGACCTGGTCACGCACGAGCTCGTGGGCGAGCGCCGCACCGTCTCCACCCCCGTCAAGGCGGTGGCCTGGAACGGGCGGACCGGCAGGCCGCTGATCGGCACCGACCACGGCGTCATCGGCGACGACCCGGGCGTCATCGCCAAGGGCAGGGTCCGCTCGCTGACCGCGCTCGGCGACGACCTGGCCGCCGTCACGGTGGGCACCTCCACCGACCTGTACGACCTGGCCACGGGCGAGCTCGTCCGCTCGCTCGGCACGGGAGGCACGGCCGTCGGCGGCACGACCGCCGGAGGGACGGCGCTGGTCGCCGCGGGCGGCGACGGCGTCAGCGTGTGGAACGCTGGCAGCGGCTCCCGGCTGGGCCGCCTGCCGGGCACGGGACCCGGCGTGACGTCGCTGGCGGTGGGCGACGGCCTCCTGGTGGCCGAGACCGGCGGCCGGTTCAGAGCCTGGAGCCTGACGGGCGGCACCTGACGCGTGGCGTCCGGCGGGCGGCACCTGGCGGGCGGCGTCCCGTGGACGGCGCCGCGTGGACGGCACTGGACGGGCGGGAGCCGCGATGCCGGCGGCGGTCGTGCCGGCCGGTGACCGTGCCCACCCGGCGCGGAGCCGTACCGATAGGCTCTGATGGCATATCACCTTTCGATTTAGGAGCGCATCCCGTGGCTACCATCGAGGTCGTATACGCTCGCGAGATCCTCGACTCCCGGGGCAACCCCACGGTTGAGGTCGAGATCGTGCTCGACGACGGCAGCACCGGCCGCGCGGCCGTGCCGAGCGGGGCGTCCACCGGCCAGTTCGAGGCGGTCGAGCTGCGTGACGGCGGCAAGCGTTACGGCGGCAAGGGCGTGGAGAAGGCCGTTCTCGCCGTGACCGATGAGATCCAGGAGGAGATCAGCGGGATCGAGGCCGAGGACCAGCGCATCATCGACCAGATCATGATCGATCTGGACCGCACGCCCAACAAGGCCAAGCTCGGCGCCAACGCCATCCTGGGTGTCTCGCTGGCCGTGGCCAAGGCCGCCGCCGACAGCGCCGACCTGCCGCTCTTCCGCTACCTCGGCGGCCCCAACGCGCACGTGCTGCCCGTGCCGATGATGAACATTCTCAACGGCGGCGCGCACGCCGACACCAACGTGGACATCCAGGAGTTCATGATCGCGCCGATCGGGGCGGAGACGTTCCGCGAGGCCGTGCGCATGGGCACCGAGGTCTACCACGCGCTGAAGGCCGTGCTGAAGGAGAAGGGCTACGCCACGGGCCTGGGCGACGAGGGCGGCTTCGCGCCCAGCCTGCCCTCCAACCGCGACGCGCTCGACCTGATCCTGGTCGCCATCGAGAAGGCCGGCTACGTGCCGGGCGAGGACATCGCGCTGGCGCTCGACGTGGCCGCCTCCGAGTTCCACAAGGACGGCGTCTACACGATCGACGGCAAGGGCCTGTCGTCGCAGGAGCTCATCGCGTTCTACGAGGACCTGGTCGCCAACTACCCGCTCGTCTCCATCGAGGACCCGCTGAACGAGGAGGACTGGGAGGGCTGGAAGGCCATCACCG
This sequence comes from Nonomuraea thailandensis, assembly GCF_024172165.1. GTDB lineage: Bacteria > Actinomycetota > Actinomycetes > Streptosporangiales > Streptosporangiaceae > Nonomuraea > Nonomuraea thailandensis. The sequence continues at coordinate 11,388,632 of NZ_JAMZEB010000002.1, forward strand.
CCTCGCTCGGCGACAAGGTGCAGCTCGTCGGCGACGACCTGTTCGTGACCAACCCCGAGCGGCTGGAGCGCGGCATCAAGGAGGGCGCGGCCAACGCCCTGCTGGTCAAGGTCAACCAGATCGGCACCCTGTCCGAGACGCTCGACGCCGTGGACCTGGCCCACCGCAGCGGCTACCGCTGCATGATGAGCCACCGCTCCGGCGAGACCGAGGACACGACGATCGCCGATCTCGCGGTGGCGGTCAACTGCGGCCAGATCAAGACCGGCGCGCCCGCCCGCTCCGACCGGGTGGCCAAGTACAACCAGCTGCTGCGCATCGAGGAGCTCCTCGACGACGCGGCGCGCTACGCGGGTCGCGCGGCGTTCCCGCGTTTCCGGCGCTAGTTTCGAGTACGGCTCGCGGGTCCCCGAGATCTCCCGCGAGCCGTACTTGAGGGGGTGTGCAGCAATTGGCGAAGAGGCCGCAGCTGACCGGGCGGGCCGCCATCCTGGCCGTCGTGGTCTGCGCGATCGCGATGAGCCTGGCCTACCCTGTCCGCGAGTACATCAGCGGGCGTCGCAGCATCACCGAGCTGGAGGCGGAGAAGGCCAGGGTGGAGGCGGAGCGGCAGGCTCTGCTGGCGCGTGACAGGCAGGCCGACGACCCCAACTGGATCAAGAAGACGGCCAAGGAACGACTGCACTACTGCGGGCCCGGCGAGAAGTGCTTTGTGGTGATGGAGCCGGATCAGGGCACGGAGAAGACGGTCGTCAAGCAACCGGTGGCGGTGCCGCCGTGGTACGAGACGCTCTGGGAGTCGGTGGAGGCCGCCGACAAGGGCACCGGGCGCCGGGCGGTGACAGGGAAGGAAAGTGTTGGACAGTAAGGACGTCGAGGTCGTCGAGAAGCAGCTCGGGCGGCCGCCCAGGGGGCTGCGCGAGGTGGCGCACCGTTGCCCGTGCGGAAACCCCGACGTGGTGGAGACCGCGCCCCGGCTGCCCGACGGCTCGCCCTTCCCGACCCTGTACTACCTGACCTGCCCGAAGGCGGCCTCGGCCATCGGCACGCTGGAGGGCTCGGGCCTGATGCGGGAGATGCAGGCCAGGCTGGCCACCGAGCCCGAGCTGGCGCAGGCCTACCAGGCGGCCCACGACGACTACGTCGCCAGGCGCGACGAGGCCGCCAAGCAGGAGGGGCTGACGCCGCTCCCGCGTGACATGCAGAGCACGGGTGGCATGCCGGAGCGGGTCAAGTGCCTGCACGCGCTGGTGGCGCACGAGCTGGCGGCCCCCGGGGTGAACCCGTTCGGCAGGGAGGCGCTCGACGCCCTCCCCGACTGGTGGAGTGACGGACCATGCGTGTAGCCGCCATCGACTGCGGCACCAATTCCGTACGACTGCTCATCGCCGACGTCGGCCCGGCCACCGATCCAGGTGCCGGTCCAGGTGCCGGCCCGGGCGAGCTGGCGGACGTCGAGCGGCTGATGGAGATCGTCCGCCTGGGCGAGGGCGTCGACAGGACGGGCAGGCTCGCGCCCGACGCCCTGGCGCGCACGTTCAAGGCGATGCGCTCCTATCAGGAGCTGATCGAGCGCCACGGCGCCACCGCCACGAGGGTGGTGGCCACGAGCGCGACCAGGGACGCGGCCAACCGGCACGAGTTCGTCGAGGGCGTGCGCGAGATCTTCGGCGTGGAGCCGGAGGTGGTGTCGGGGGCCGAGGAGGCGGAGCTGTCGTTCACGGGCGCGACCAGGGGGCTGCTGCGCCTGTCGCCCGAGACGGAGGTGCCGCAGGGGCCGCTGCCCCCGTACCTGGTGGTGGACATCGGCGGGGGCTCCACGGAGTTCGTGGTCGGCGCCGAGCACGCCCAGGCGGCGCTGTCGGTCGACATCGGCTGCGTGCGCCTGACCGAGCGGCACCTGCGCGGCGCGGGCGACCCGTCGCCGGCGGCGGCCCTGGAGGCCGTGGTGGCCGACATCGAGGCCGCGCTCGACCGGGTGGAGGCCGAGGTCCCGGTCCGCGAGGCGCACACGCTCGTGGGCCTGGCGGGCTCGGTGACGACGGTCGCGGGCATCGCGCTCGACCTCCCCGAGTACGACTCGCAGCGCATCCACCATTCGCGGATCTCCGCCGAGCAGGTGCACGACGTGACGCGGCGGCTGCTCGCGATGACCCATGGTGAGCGCGCGGCGCTGCCGGTGATGCATCCGGGGAGGGTTGACGTGATTGGCGCGGGTGCGCTAATTCTTGACCGGATCGTTCGTCGTTTCGCGTTTTCCCAGGTCGTGGTGAGCGAACACGACATCCTCGATGGAATCGCCTGGTCCCTCGCCGGTTAGCTGAAGAAATCCGGACATTTCCGATCTGCGGGTCGTGTTGAGCGTGCATTCAGTATTGTGATTAGGTAAAGGGGCATTACGGGGGCTTTGCCATATCGCTGTGCGCGAAAGGCGCCGGCGTGGCGACCGTTCCCGAGCGCGTCTCTTCCCTCACGGAATGGAGCACTCTCACATGATGTCTGTTGGGTTAGCACGTAAGGCCGCTGCCTTCGGCGCGTCGGCCGCGGTGCTGGCCGCCCTGTCTGCGGGCCTGATGTCCAGCCCCGCTCAGGCGGCCGCCGGTTCGGGCCCCAAGGTGTCGGTCTCCGCGCCGAAGGCCTCGCCTGGCGACTATGACGGTTCCTGCCCGACCAAGATCAACTTCTCTGCCCAGGTCAAGGTGCCCGTCAAGGGCAAGACGGAGCTGGCCTACCGCTGGCTCCACGGTGACGGGTCCAAGAGCAAGGTCAACGTGATCAAGCTCTCGGGCAAGGGCACCAAGACCGTGACGGTCAAGCAGTCCATCACCTTCAAGGACGACGTCAAGGGTTGGGAGGCCATTCAGGTCCTCGGCCCCAAGAAGGTCACCTCGAAGAAGGGCTACTTCTCCGTCTCCTGCCAGAAGCCGCAGGAGGACGTGCGTACGCACCTCGACGTGTCTGTCTCGGCCCGCGCCTGGGCCAGCCCGAGCTCGTACGCCGGCCGTTGCGACACCTACGGCGACAAGATCGACTTCACCGGCGTGATCAAGACGAACCGCCCCTCGTGGGTGCGGTACCGCTGGGTCCTCAACGGTGACGTGGTCGACTACGGCAAGATCAAGGTCCGCGACGCCCGCAAGGTCGGCTTCGGCATCAACCCGCGTCACAGCCAGCGTGGCTGGGCGCAGCTCCAGGTGCTGAGCCCCGACGCGACCTCCTCCAACCGGGCCTACTACAAGGTCTGGTGCAAGGACGACCGCCGGGACGACCACCACGACGACCACAAGGGCGACCACAAGGGCCCTGACTCGCCCGCCGGCGCGCTCTCCGCGTCCGCTTCCGTGACGACCGGCACCGGCTGCACGGTCACCGCCACGGGCTCGGTCACCTCGGCCAAGGCCGGCACGGTCACCTACAACTGGGCTCTGAACGGCACGGTGCTGAGCACCGGCTCGGTCGAGTTCGGCGCCGATGGCGGCTCGAAGCCCATCAACGGCTTCTCGACCACGTCGGAGATCAAGAACGGCACCGTGACCCTCTCGGTCTCGGGCGCTGGTGGCAGCGACAGCGACAGCAAGTCCTTCGTCTGCAGCTAGGCCGCGTGAGGCGCGCCTGGAACGGCACGACGACGACCGGTTGAACCGGGTGGCCCCGCAGGGGTGCCACCCGGTTTTTCTGTTGCCACTACTGTGCTTTGCGCACTAGTGTGCTTCGCGTGGACAGCAGCCAGCTTCTCAAGGGCGTCCTCGACCTGGCCGTCCTGGCCGTGCTCAACGACCGTGACGGCTACGGCTACGACGTCGTGCGCCGGCTCAGGGAGGCCGGGCTGCAGGAGGTCGGCGACGCCTCGGTCTACGGCACGCTGCGCCGCCTGTTCAAGGCCGGCGCCCTGACCTCATACGTGGTGGCCTCCGACGAGGGGCCGCACCGCAAGTACTACGGGCTCAACGACGTCGGCAGGCAGATGTACGCCGCCTCGGCCAAGACCTGGGCCGCCTTCTCGGCCACCATGGCGGCCCTGCTCAAGGAGGGACAAGCATGACCCCCGAACAGTACGCCCAGGCCGTACGGGATGCCCTGGCCGACCATCCCGAGCGCGAGGAGCTGCTGGAGGACCTCGACGACCACCTCGCCGAGATCGCCGCCGAGTCCGGCCTGCCGCTGGAGGAGCGGCTCGGCCCGCCCGAGACGTACGCCGAGGAGCTGGCCTCCGCCTACGGGGAGCGCCCCCAGGGCGCGCGCAGGCACCGTGCGGGCGCGCGGGCGTGGGCGGCGAAGGTGAGGGCCGCTCTGATGCGTCAGGCGCCCTCCAGGGGCTTGCTGGCCTTCCTGCCGGAGCTGCGGCCCGGATGGTGGGTGCTGCGCGGCTACGTGCTGGCCATGGTGCTGGTGTCGGTGACGGCCGAGCCCGCGCTCGTCCCGATGACGCCGCCGGCGTGGGCCCTCGTCGCGGCGGGGATCTGGGCGTCGGTCTGGTTCGGCCGGCGGAGCAGGCGCCGGGCGGTGGTGCTGACGGCGGTGGCGGCGAACGCGGTGGCCGCGCTGGCGCTGTTCGCGGGCATGGTGGAGGCGGGCGACGCGATGACGCCGAGCCCCGAGCAGGAGCAGGCGGTGTGGATGCAGCCGGCCTCGTCCGACGGCGTCTACAACCTGCGGCCCTACGCCAGGGACGGCAAGCCGCTGAACGACGTCTACCTCTACGACCAGGACGGCAAGCCGTTCGTGACGAACCCCGAGTTCTACGGCTACAAGGTGGACAGGTCGTGCGGCGAGCCGGTGCTCAACCGCTACCCGCTGCCCCTGGTCGAGGAGGGCCCCATGGAGGGCGGGGACGGCCTGTCCGCGGCCACGGCGTCCGCCTGCCCCACCGCGACGCCGGAGCCGGCGCCGACGGTCACGGCGACGCCCGCGCGCCCGGAGACCGAGCCCCGTGACTGATCGGGCACCATCGGTGTCATGAGCTTCGTACCTCCTGGCACCGGCTGGCCCGACGACCCCGCGACCGCAGACACGCCGGTCGCGCTGGACCCCGCGGACGTGCGCCGCCTCGCCGCCGCCAGCAGCACCCTCGCGGAGCTCACGGCGGAGCAGTCGGTCTGCCGTGCGTGCCCCCGCCTGGTGGAGTGGCGCGAGGACGTCGCCGAGGTGAAGCGGCGCGCGTTCGCGGACGAGACGTACTGGGGCCGTCCCGTCCCCGGCTGGGGCGCGGAGCAGCCGCGGATCCTGCTGGTCGGGCTGGCCCCGGCCGCCCACGGGGGCAACAGGACCGGGCGCATCTTCACCGGCGACCGCAGCGGCGACTGGCTGTTCGCCTCGCTGCACCGCTGTGGCCTGGCCGCGCGGGAGACCAGCACGTACGCGGGCGACGGGCAGGAGCTGCTCGGCACCCGCGTGCTGGCGTCGGTGCGCTGCGCCCCGCCCGCGAACAAGCCGCTGCCGTCGGAGAAGGCCGCGTGCTTCCCGTGGATGGCGCGGGAGATGACGCTCGTGGCGCCGTACGTGCGGGTGATCGTGGCGCTCGGCGGGTACGCCTGGCAGGCCATGTGGCCCGCGCTCAAGGACGCGGGTTACACGCTGCCGCGCAGCCGCCCGCCGTTCGGCCACGGGGCCGAGGCCGAGGTGTCGTACGGCGAGGCGCCCGTCACCCTCATCGGCTGCTACCACCCGAGCCAGCAGAACACCTTCACCGGCCGCGTCACCGCTCACATGCTGGACGACATCTTCACCAGGGCCAGGTCACTGGCTGTGTGACGCGTCCCACCACCCCTGGATTGGATTCGCCGGAGCCGCTTGACGTAAGCTTGTGAATGCTTTCACAAGCATTCCACGAGGGATGGGGCCTCAGGATGAACAAGCACATTTTGATCGTCGGCGGCGGATACGTCGGCCTGTACACAGCGCTCCGGCTGCAGCGCAAGCTCCACCGCGAGCTGCGCGGCGGCGAGGCGCGCATCACGATCATCGACCCCCAGTCCTACATGACCTACCAGCCGTTCCTGCCTGAGGCGGCCGCGGGCAACCTCTCGCCGCGCCACATGGTGGCCCCGCTGCGCCGGATCCTGCCGAAGGTGCACATCCTGAACGGCACGGTGACCAGGGTCGACCACGCCGGCCGCACCGTCACCTTCCAGCCCGCCGAGGGCGAGCCGCGGGAGGTGGCCTACGACGTGATCGTCATGGCCGCCGGCTCGATCTCGCGCACGCTGCCCATCCCCGGGCTGACCGACATCGGCATCGGGTTCAAGACCGTCGGTGAGGCCATCGCGCTGCGCAACCGCGTGCTGCACCTGCTCGACGTGGCCGAGTCCACCGACGACCCGGAGGTGCGGCGCAGGGCGCTGACGTTCGTGGTGGTCGGGGCCGGCTTCGCGGGCGTCGAGGCGCTGGCCGAGCTGGAGGACATGGCCAAGGACTCGACGCGCTACTACCGCAACATCAAGCCGTCGGACATCCGCTGGGTGCTGGTGGAGGCCACGAACCGGGTGCTGCCCGAGGTCGGCCCCGAGATGGGCAAGTGGACGCTGGAGCAGCTGCGCGAGCGGGGCATCGACGTCAGGCTCGACACCCGGCTGGTGTCCTGCGAGGGCGGGCGCGTGGTGCTGTCGGACGGCGCGGAGTTCGACGCCGAGACGCTGGTGTGGACCGCGGGTGTCAAGCCCAGCCCCGTGGTGAACGACAGCGACCTGCCGCTCGACGAGCGCGGCCGGGTCAAGGCCACCGCGATGCTCACCGTGGCGGGCGCGCCCGGCGCCTTCACCGCCGGCGACGCCGCCGGGGTGCCCGACGTCACCAACCCCGGGCAGTACTGCGCGCCCAACGCCCAGCACGCGGTGCGCCAGGCCAAGGTGCTGGCCGACAACATCGTCCGCCACCTGCGCGGGCAGGAACTGGTCGAATACCGCCACAAGTATGTCGGATCGGTAGCCGGCCTGGGCCTGCATCAGGGCGTCGCCAATGTCTATGGCGTCAAGCTTCGCGGATTCCCTGCGTGGTTCATGCACCGGACCTACCATCTGTCGCGGGTGCCGACGCTGAACCGCAAGGTCCGTGTCGTCGTCGATTGGACCCTGGCCCTGTTCTTCAAGCGCGAGACGATCTCCCTGGGTGAGATGGAGCACCCGCGTGAGGGCTTCAGGGCCGCGGTGGCGACGACCCGCCGCTAGCCCAGGTACGGCAACGCCCCGGCGAACCACTGCCGGGGCGTTCTCGGCGCCCCTGGTCGCAAGCGGAAGGGGTACCACGGGTGGGTCTCTCAGCGGTGACCGTGCTCGGCGTCGACCGGCCCGGCGTGATCGCCGCGGTCACCGGTTCACTCGCCGACTGCGGGGCGAACATCCAGGACTCGACCATGACGCTGCTCGGCGGCCATGTCGCGATGATGCTGCTCGTCTCGGGCGAGCTGGACCCGGCGGAGCTGATGAAGCGGGTGGGGGCCCCCGACCTGGTGGTCACCGCCTCGGCCATCGAGACCAGGCGGCACTTCTGCGAGGAGGGCGACGGGCTCGGCTACGTGCTCACCGTCCACGGTCCCGACCGGCCCGGCATCATCTCGGCCATCAGCGCCGTGCTCGCCGCCGACGGCGGCAACATCACCGGGATGAGCACCAGGCTCACCGGCCGGCTCTACGTCCTGATCGCCGACGTCGAGCTGCCGAAGCAGGTGGACGTGGCGGCGCTCATGCGCAGGCTGGCGGCCGTCGGCGCCGGCCTCGACTCGGACATCACCTTCCGGCCTGTCGAACCGGACTTGTTGTGAGCAGACCGGGGGGTACGGCCCGCGAGGTGCTCGGCGCCCCGCACCCCCTCCTGTCCGCCGTGGCCGAGCCGGTGGACCCCACCGCCCCCGAGGTCGTCGCCGCCGCGGCGGATCTGCTGGCGACCCTGCGCCGCGCGCCCGCCACGACGGGGCTGGCGGCCCCCCAGATCGGCCTGAGCCTGCGGCTGATCGCCTTTGACGCCCGGCGCCACCCTCGGAGTAGGTCATGGGCCGGAGAGCTCGTGGTGGCCAATCCACGGCTCGCCGGGGCGGCCCACTGGGACGACGGCCGCGAGGGGTGCGCGTCGATCATGGGCCTGACGGCCGACGTGCGCCGCGCGACGCGTATCACCGTACATGGGCATTTGCCAGGCACGGGCGAGGCCGTCACCATCGAAGCGGATGCCATCGAGGCTCGGTGCATTCAGCACCAACTCGACCATCTGGACGGTCTACTCTTCTTGGACAGAGTCCCGGGAGTGCTATCACTTCACCGCAGACTTCACACTTGTGACGCCTGATGCGAAGTTGTGCTCCTCGGAAGCGTGGTCCGTTTCGTATGATTGCGGCGCCCCCGTAGCCCAATGGCAGAGGCAAACCCCTTAAAAGGGTTGACGTGCGGGTTCGAATCCCGCCGGGGGCACTTGCCAACTTATACCCAATTTAGGTCTCTGACCTGGGGGTTTACCGCGACTGCCGGATGAGCCCTCGCAGGGCTCCCGCAGCTGATATCGAGTTGTTATGGAGTTGTCCTGTGACCGGGCGATCACTGCTGGTGGATGCGCCGGTCCGGGTGTCGCTCGCGGCGCGAGAGTGAGCGCCGGTTCGCGTGACCTCCTGTTCGCCCGCTCGAAACTTTTCGTGCTCGGACGGATATTGACAACCCGCCGGTTCTCTGCCACCGCCATTGCGGGAGTTTCTTTCCGTGAATGGCTGACTACGCCTTACAACCGGGGTTTTGACGCGGGGAAACGTCCATAGTGCGAGATCGGGTCCCGGCGGCGCGTGCCGTGGCCCTCGGGGGCCGCCCGTGGGAAGATTTCCGCGTCGCCTGATGACCTGGGGAACTTCGGGGCGGGCACGTACGTTGTGAACGCTGCCGAAGTCCCAAATGAACATCGATCTGAGCGTCAGTTGACCAAGGTGCCGCCGCGCCCCGTAGGCTCGGCGTCACAGGAGGCAGCGATGGAGAGCAAGAACCCCGTATTCAGCAGGTCGCGGCAGCAGGCCGCGTCGGGCTGGGCCGGTCCCACCCCGTCCCCCGACCAGCTGCAGAACATGTACGACGCGCCGTCGTACGCCCCACCGTCCCGGCCGGCGTATCGGACCATGACGCTCGACGACGTCGTGGTCCGAGGGTTCCTGACCCTCGGGGCACTCGTCCTGGCCGCCGCTGCGGCCTGGTATTTCAACGTACCGCCCATGGTCGCGATCGGCGCAGCCGTCGTCGCGCTCGTGCTCGGTCTGATCGCCTCGTTCACGATGAGCACCAACCCGGTGCTCATCCTGGGCTACGCGGTCGCCGAGGGCGTCTTCCTGGGCAAGATCAGCTCCGTCTTCGAGGGCATGGTCAGCGGCATCGTGCTGCAAGCGGTGCTGGGCACGGCCTTCGCGTTCGGGGCGGTGCTGACCGTCTACTCCCTGCGCATCGTGCGGGTGACACCCAAGCTGGTGAAGTTCGTGATCGCCGCCGCGATCGCGGCCGTCGGTCTCATGCTCGTCAACCTGCTCGTCGGTCTCTTCAACGACGGTGGTCTGGGCCTGCGCACCGACTCCCCGCTCGGCTGGATCTTCAGCGTCGCGATGATCCTGCTCGGCTGCTTCTTCCTCCTGCTCGACTTCGACTCGATCGAGCAGGGCGTCAAGCAGGGCGCTCCGGAGAAGTTCGCCTGGCAGTGCGCGTTCGGCCTGACGCTGAGCCTGGTGTGGATCTACCTGGAGGTGCTGCGGTTCGTCAGCTATTTCACCAGTAGCGACTAGCCGTTCGACGCCACGACATGCAGGAGGGCCTCGCCGTCAAGGCGGGGCCCTCTCGCTGTGCGACCGAAAATCTACCTGCCGTCACAGAATGATGCCGGACTTGGGGCTTGCCATTCGCGTGTCCGTGTTGCAGTGTCGAGCAAAGGACCTTAATCCGCGGAGGTGCCCATGTCCTTGAACCACTCACCGGAGACGCAGACGAAGCTCATCGCAAGGGTCCCTACGATCACGGGACGCGAACTCCCCGAGTGGTTCCAAGCCATCGACAACGGCCCGGCTTTCCTACGGTGTGACGAGCGGGCCAACTGGCTTGCCGACGAGCACGGGCTGACCCACGGCTACGCCGCCGCCATCGTCCACGAGCACGAGCGGCACCGCCGTAACCGCATGGGCTTCATCTAAGCCCACACCCGTCCCGCGCCCGTGCCCCAAGCGCGGGCGCGTCATCATGGGTTCATGGATCTCGACAAGGCGCTCGACTTTCTCCGCAGCCATCACCGCGCCGTTCTGCTGACCAGGCATCGCGATGGGCGCCCGCAGATGTCCCCGATCACGGCCGGGGTCCAGGACGGCCGCGTGGTCATCAGCTCCCGGGAGACGGCGAGCAAGGTCCGCAACGCGCTGCGCGACCCGCAGGTGTCGCTGTGCGCGTTCACGGACGGGTTCTTCGGCGACTGGATCCAGGTCGACGGCACGGCGGAGATCGTCCATCTGCCGGAGGCCATGGAGCCGCTCGTCACCTACTACCGCGACATCTCCGGCGAGCACCCCGACTGGGACGACTACCGCGCCGCCATGGTCCGTGACCGGCGCGTCATCATGCGCATCACCCCGATCCGTGTGGGACCGACCCGGCACGGGTAGCGGGAGTCCGGCGAGCCGCGGTGATGACCCCGGCCGTGGCTCGCCGTGCGTCCCGGCTCGATCGGGCTCAGCTGAGGCGCTCGATGACCATCGCCATGCCCTGGCCGCCGCCCACGCACATCGTCTCCAGGCCGATGCTCTTGTCGTGGTGCTGCAGGCTGTTGATCAGCGTCGAGGTGATCCGCGCGCCGGTCATGCCGAACGGGTGCCCGACCGCGATCGCGCCGCCGTTGACGTTGAGCCGGTCGAGGTCGATGCCCAGCTCCCGGTAGGAGGGGATCACCTGGGCCGCGAAGGCCTCGTTGATCTCCACCAGGTCGATGTCGTCGATCGCCATCCCGGCCCTGGCCAGCGCCCGCTTCGAGGCCTCCACCGGGCCCAGGCCCATGATCTCGGGCGACAGGCCGGAGACGGCGGTGGAGACGATCCGCGCCAGCGGCGTGATGCCGAGCTCGGCGGCCTTGACGTCGCTCACCACGACGACCGCCGCCGCACCGTCGTTCAGCGGGCAGCAGTTGCCGGCCGTGACGGTCCCGTCAGGGCGGAAGACGGGCTGCAGGGTGGAGACCTTCTCGTACGTGGTGCCCGCCCGCGGCCCGTCGTCCTTGGCGGCGACGGTGCCGTCGGGCAGCGTCACGGGCGTGATGTCCTTCTGCCAGAACCCGTCGGCCAGCGCCTTCTCCGCCAGGTTCTGCGAGCGCACGCCGAACTCGTCCTGCTCCTGGCGCGAGACGCCCTTGATCTGGGCCAGGTTCTCGGCCGTCTGCCCCATGGCGATGTAGACGTCGGGGATCGCGTCGTCCTCGCGCGGGTCGTGCCACGTCCTGCCGCCCTCGCCGTACGCCTTGGTGCGCTCGCGCGCCTGGAGGAAGAGCGGGTTGTGCGTGTCGGGCAGCGAGTCGGAGTTGCCCTTGGCGAAGCGTGAGACGGTCTCGACGCCCGCGGAGACGAACACGTCGCCCTCGCCGGCCTTGATGGCGTGGAAGGCCATCCTCGTGGTCTGCAGCGAGGAGGAGCAGTAGCGGGTCACCGTGGTGCCGGGCACGTTGTCGAGCCCGAGCATCACCGCGACCACCCGGGCCATGTTGAAGCCCTGCTCGCCGCCGGGCAGGCCGCAGCCCAGCATGATGTCCTCGATCGAGGCGGGGTCGAGCTGGGGCACCTTGGCCAGCGCCGCCTTGATCATCTGCACGGTCAGGTCGTCGGGGCGGATGTCCTTGAGCGACCCCTTGAAGGCTCGTCCGATCGGGGAACGCGCGGTTGCGACGATGACTGCCTCGGGCATGGCCCCTCCTTTGTCGGCGCTAATAGTAGAACTATATTCCAGTTCTTCGCGCAAGGCCCGCCGCCCCCCGGTCCTTCGGCGGGTGTCAGCCGTACATGCCGGGCGCCGTCGCCGCGTGGTCGTTGACGGCGTGCAGGGCGCCCTTCTCGTCGCGCCACAGGCGCCAGCCGTCCTGGCTGCCGGTGAACCAGGGCGGCGGGACCGCCACGGGGGAGACGCGCTTGCCGGTGCCCAGGTCGTACTCGCACAGGGCGGCCGTCGAGTAGAAGCCGGGAGGCTGCCCCTTCAGCGGCAGCGGCTTGGGGTCGGTGACGCAGAAGGACCAGCCGCGCTCCTCCTCCACCGGCACCGGCCTGCCGCCGGCCACGTCGAAGGCCGTGCCCTTGGCGTCGTGCTTGAGGAAGCCCAGCTTGTCCATGCGGTCGGGGAAGGCCAGCCACCAGCCGGAGCCAGGCACGTCGGTGGAGCTGATCTGCCCGACCACCCGCCCGCTGGCCGGGTCGAGCCGGGCGAACCCGCCGTAGACGCCCTGCCCGTCGACCGGCCGGACGATCGGCGCGAAGCCGGGGGAGCCGCTCGGATAGACGCGTACGACCGAGGGCCGCATCCAGTTGATCGTGCCGTCGGCGATGCTGACGGAGAACAGGCCGAAGGTGGAGACCTTCTTGCTCCGCGGGTTCGTGTACGGGGCGACGTACCCGACCAGGTCGTCACCCGTCGCGCCGAACGCCCACCCGCCCGACAGGTCGATCCCCGGCCCGAGCGCCTGCTCGATCGGCTGCTGCCACTGCAGCTTGCCGGTCCTGACCTCGTACGACTCCACCATGGGGTTGGCGGCCAGCCTGAGCAGCACGACCCGGCCCTGATCCGACCACTCCACCTCGGAGATGCCGGGCAGCTTCCACAACTGCTTGCCGGTCGCCGGGTCGAGCACCACCATGCGGGCCTTGGCCAGGGCGGTGTGCTCGGACAGGCAGACGTACGGCCCGCAGCGCTGCGGCCCGAACGTCGAGTGGACCGGCCGTGTCCACTTCTGCGCCCCCGAGTGGGCGTCGCGGGCGACGAGCGTGGCGCTCCACCTGCCCTTCTTGGCGGGGTCGAGCGCGACCACCACGCCCTGCCGGCCGGGCGTCTCCACGATCGCGGGAGCGGAGACGCCCATGCCGGGCAGGCGGCCGGCCATGGTGGCGGGATAGGCCCACAGACGCCTGCCGTCGCGCAGGTTGACGGCGACCGTCTCCAGGGCGCCGTCGGGCCTCATGGAGGTGACGGCGACGACCCCGCCCGCCACCGCCATCCGGCTGACGGCGTTGACCTGGGTGTTGTGCCAGGTCGGGAACTTCGAGGTGGCCGCGTCACTGCCGGAGCAGGCGGTGGCGGCGAGGGTTCCGGCGAGAGCGATGGACGTTTTCCAGAGGGGCCGGAGCACGGGCAATTCACTCCAAAGAGAATGGGGGAGTGACGGCCCGGGCGCGGTGAGTGACCGGCTGGAGGCGTGCGGCCGTCAGGTGGTGTCGTTGACTGCCTCGCCGAGTCGCCGGCGGAACAACGTCGCCCACTTCCCGTGCAGGCCCGTCGCCCGCCCGTCGACCCGGGTCGCGGTGACCTCGGTGCCGGGCTCCTCCGCGGCCGTGGCCGCCGCGAGGTAGATCGGTTGCAGAGCTTCGCCGCGTGCGGGCCGCGGCTCAGGCCACAGCCCCAACGCAGCGCACACCGACGGTAGCACCGCGTAAGCGGCCTGCGCGTAACCTCGGTCAGATGGATGGAAACGATCGGGTCCGAACATTTCTGTCGGATTTGTAGCGAACTCCGGGCCCAGGACGTCGGCGAACGCCACCGTACGGCCGCCCGCGTCCACCACCGCCACCGTCTGCGCCGCCGCGAGCTGCCGGCTCCACCGCCGCGTCACCCAGCGCAGCGGCTGCGCGATGGGCCGCACGGTGCCGAGGTCGGGGCAGGTGCCCACGATCACCTCGGCGCCCGCGTCCCGCAGCCGCCGCACGGCCTTGGTCAGATGCCGCACGGCGATGGCCGGCGGCGTCTGCGTGATGATGTCGTTGGCGCCCACGAAGATCACCGCCACGTCGGCCTCCATCGCGAGCGCCAGGTCCACCTGCTCCGGCAGGTCCGCCGAAGGGGCCCCGGACTTGCCCGCGACGACCAGCCGCACCGGCCGCTCGGCGACGGCGGCCAGGCCGTTGGCCAGCAGCACGGCGGGGGTCTTGGCGGGGTCGGTCACGCCCAGGCCCACGGAGGTGGAGTCGCCGAGCATGGCCATCTTGATCGGCTCGCCGGGGAACTCGCCGTACACGCCGTCGGAGGGCGGCCCGTCGAGGCCGTGGGGTTGGCCGATGGCCTTGCGGGCGAGCAGGCCCTCGGCGATCAGCAGGCCGTACGCCGTGGCTCCCAGAGCCGTCAGCCCGCCGCCTCCGAGCGCCGCCGCTGTAGCGATCCTCCGCGCCGCGCGCGCCATGCCAGCTGCCCAGACCACGTACGTGCCTCCTCGGTCCAACTCGGCGGTAGCGTTTGCTTGATAACTAGCCGAGGGCCTGCCACCCCCACTGGATCTCGGCCGTTGGCAAGCTGATCAAGCTTCGGTGAAGAAGGTGAACACCTCGGTGCGCGTTTACGATTCCCTTGTCGACCTCATGGGGAACACTCCGCTCGTCCGCCTGCACAAAGTCAATGCGGGAGTGCCCGCTCAGCTGCTGGCCAAGGTCGAGTACTTCAACCCGGGCGGGTCGGTCAAGGACCGCATCGCCGTCCGGATGATCGAGGCCGCGGAGAAGTCCGGCGAGCTGCGCCCGGGAGGCGTGATCGTCGAGCCCACTTCCGGCAACACCGGGGTGGGGCTGGCCATCGTGGCCCAGCAGAAGGGCTACCGGTGCCTGTTCGTGGTGCCCGACAAGGTGGCCCAGGACAAGATCGCGGTGTTGCGGGCGTACGGCGCGGAGGTGGTGGTCTGCCCGACCGCCGTCTCGCCCGACCACCCCGACTCCTACTACTCGGTCTCCGACCGGCTGGCCCGCGAGGTGCCCAACGCCTGGAAGCCCGACCAGTACTCCAACGTCAACAACCCCGACTCCCACTACCACTCGACGGGCCCCGAGCTGTGGGAGCAGACCGACGGCCGGATCACGCACTTCGTGGCGGGCATCGGCACCGGCGGCACGATCAGCGGCACCGGCCGGTACCTCAAGGAGGTCTCCGGCGGGCGAGTCAAGATCATCGGCGCTGACCCGGAGGGTTCGGTCTACTCCGGCGGGTCCGGCCGCCCGTACCTCGTGGAGGGTGTCGGCGAGGACATCTGGCCCGCCACGTACGACACCGAGATCTGCGACGAGATCATCGCGGTGTCCGACAAGGAGTCCTTCAACATGACCCGCCGCCTGGCCCGCGAGGAGGGGCTGCTGGTCGGCGGCTCGTGCGGCATGGCGGTCGTGGCGGCGCTGCGCGTGGCGGCCGCGGCGGCGCCCGACGACCTGGTGGTCGTGCTGCTGCCCGACGGCGGCCGCGGCTACCTGTCGAAGATCTTCAACGACGACTGGATGGCCGACTACGGCTTCCTGACCACCTCCTCCGACGAGGGGCTGGTGGGCGACGTGCTGGCGCGCAAGGGGCCGGGGCTGCCGGAGTTCGTGCACGCCCACCCGCACGAGTCGGTCGGCACCGCCATCTCGATCATGCGCGAGTACTCGGTGTCCCAGCTTCCGGTGATGAAGGAGGAGCCGCCGGTCATGGCGGCGGAGGTGATCGGCTCCATCGTCGAGCGCGACCTCCTCGAAGCCCTGTACCACGGCAGGCTCTCCTCCGACGATCCGATCTCCGAGCACATGTCCGCGCCGCTACCCACCATCGGCAATGGTGAACCTGTGGCGCGTGCGGTGGAAGCGCTGGAGAAGGCTGATGCGGCGGTTGTGCTGGAGGACGGCAAGCCGGCCGGGCTGATCACCCGCCAGGACCTGCTCGCCTTCCTGGCCAACCACTAGCGTCAAGGGGCGGGGAACTCGGCCACGACTTCCCACGAGCCCTGCTGGGACGGGCCGGCGTAGAGCCGGCCGCCCAGCGCCTCCACCCGCTCGGCCATCCCGACCAGCCCGAACCCGCCGCCCAGCCGTGACACCCGCGGGTCGGAGCCGGATCCGAAGTTGCGCACCCGCAACACCACGACCCGCTCGTGGCGGCGCAGGTCCGCCTCCACCCAGGCCGTGCGGGCGGCGTGCTTGCGGATGTTCGTCAGCGCCTCCTGCAGCACCCGGTGCAGGGTGGTCATGACCTCGGGCGGCAGCGTGCGGTCGTCGAGGCCGGCGCCGATCTCGAACGCCACCTTGGGCCCGTCGGCCGAGAAGCGGTCGGCCAGCATCCGCAGGTCGGCCAGCGAGCTGCCCGGCGTGCGGTCCGCGCCGTCCTCCGTGCGCAGCACCGCGACCATGCGGCGCATCGAGGTCAGCGCGTCCGAGCCCGCGGTGGCGATCGCGTCCAGGGCGGGCGCCACCGCCTCCGGCCTGCTCTCGGCGACCGTGCGGGCGGCCTGGGCCTGCACGACGATGCCGGTGATGTGGTGGGCGACCAGGTCGTGCAGCTCCCTGGCCAGCTCCAGGCGCTCGGCGCGCCGTACCGAGTGCACGGCCTCCCTGCGGCGCTCCTGCTGGAAACGCAGGTAGGCGCCGATGCCGGCGGCCGTCGACCAGCTCGCGAACAGCAGGAACGCGAACGCCAGCCCCGAGCTCTGGTAGTCGCGCCCGCTGGCCTCGCTCATCAGCACGATCAGCCCCGCGCACGCCAGCACGGCCGCCCGGCGGATCGGCTCGACGTGCCGCAGCACCCCGATGATCAGGATGAGCAGCGAGCCCGTCTCCGCCATGCCCGGCGCGGAGTCGAAGCCGGACCAGCCGGCCAGCAGCGAGGTGCCGAACGACAGGGCCGCCATGAGGGCGAACCCCTCGACCCGGTACCTGCGGCGCAGCACCACGGCCGCGATGCCCGACACGCTGCAGGCCAGCACCAGCCACTGGACGCCGCCGACCACGCCGGCCAGCACGAGGTCGAGGAGCAGCAGCATGCCGAGCCAGCCGTACATGGCGATCTCGCTCAGCCGGCGTAGCCAGTACACGATGCGCTTCGAATCCCCCACGGCGTCGAGCCTAAGCCGGAAGTCGGACATCTCGTATCAACCGTTCGGCCGAGAGGGGCCGGCGGAGACCAGCCCTTCAGCGGAGGCGCCGGGCGGGGGGTGTCAACGATGCTGGAGGTGTCGGAAGGGGAGAAGACATGGTTGCCATCGGGTTCGCGTTGCTGGGTGTCGGGCTGGTCGTGGGCGTGCTGCTCGCGCTGGCCGACCCGGTGCTGCTCTCCCGCATCAACGGGGAGCGGGCGGAGGGCGGCAGCGGCCGGTTCGTCAAGGCGGACGTGATCCGGCTCCCGTCCAGGTCGGACGGGGACCGTCACGAGCCCAGGGCAGCCTGAGCAGGCCCGGCTCGCGCGGGCATGGTGCGCGAGCCCGCACGGGGGTCTCGTGGGGACGGGCTCCCGTGAGCGGCCCGCGATCCGGAGGGGACCGGATCGCGGGCCGTCCGCCTTTTCGGAGGGGCCGGATCGCGGGCCGTCCGCGCTTTCGGCGGAGCCGGATCGCGGGCCGTGCGCGTTTGCGGGTGGGCCGGATTGCGGGTCGTCCGCTCGGCGGCGGCCTGTAACGTGACCTGTATGAGCAACGGTTTTGAAACTCTGGCCATCCACGCAGGTCAGGAGCCTGACCCGCTGACCGGCGCGGTCGTGCCGCCGATCTACGCCACGTCCACCTACAAGCAGGACGGCGTGGGCGGCCTGCGTTCCGGATATGAGTACAGCCGCTCGGCCAACCCCACCAGGACCGCGCTCGAATCCGCGCTGGCCGCCGTGGAGGGCGGGGCGCGGGGGCTGGCGTTCGCGTCGGGGCTGGCCGCCGAGGACACGCTGCTGCGCACGGTGTGCAAGCCGCAGGACCACGTGATCATCCCGAACGACGCGTACGGCGGCACCTACCGGCTCTTCGCCAAGGTGCACGAGCGCTGGGACCTGCACTACGACCCCGTGCCGCTGCACGACCTCGACGCCGTGGCCGCGGCCATGACGCAGAAGACGAAGGTCGTCTGGGTCGAGACGCCCACCAACCCGCTGCTCGGCATCGCCGACATCGCGGCGCTGGCGCAGCTCGCCCACGACAACGGGTCACTGCTGGTCGTGGACAACACGTTCGCCTCGCCGTACCTGCAGCAGCCCCTCGCCCTGGGCGCCGACGTGGTCGTGCACTCGACCACCAAGTACGTCGGCGGGCACTCCGACGTGGTGGGCGGCGCGCTGGTCGCCGCCGACGCCGGGCTGGGGGAGGAGCTGACCTACCACCAGAACGCGATGGGGGCGGTGGCCGGGCCGTTCGACGCGTGGCTGACGCTGCGGGGGCTCAAGACGCTCGGCGTCCGCATGGACCGCCACTGCGACAACGCCGAACGCGTCGTCGACCTGCTGCTCGCCCACCCGCGCGTCACCGACGTGCTCTACCCCGGGCTGCCCGAGCACCCCGGGCACGAGGTGGCGGCCAAGCAGATGCGCAGGTTCGGCGGCATGGTGTCGTTCCGCGTCGCCGGGGGCGAGGCGGAGGCGGTCGCGGTGTGCGACAGGACCGAGTTGTTCACGCTCGGCGAGTCGCTCGGCGGGGTCGAGTCGCTCATCGAGCACCCGGGCAGGATGACGCACGCCTCGGCGGCGGGCTCTCCGCTGGAGGTGCCCGCCGACCTGGTGCGGCTCTCCGTCGGCATCGAGACCGTCGACGACCTGCTCGCCGACCTCACCCGGGCACTGGGCTGAGCCCTGCCTACTCCGGAACGACCATCAGGAACAGGATCACCAGCCAGATCACGGACAGCAGCCCGCTGATCGCGGCGATCCGCCCGTTCTGCACCTTGGCGTCGTCGTCGTCGGCGCTCTCGCTCGAGAGCGCCTGCACGGCGGTGCGCAGATCCCGGTCGATGATCACGAGCATGACGGCGGCCACGATGAACAACGTCATCGACGCCGTCATGTACCACCGCCCGAGCAGCCCGTCGCCGAGCACGATGCCGAGCACCAGCCCGAACACGAACACACCCAGGCTCCCGAGGCTGTAGATCCTCGTGATGCGCTGGATGAACTGCAGCGCGGGCACGTTCTTGGTGCGGATGGCGCGCGGCGCGGACATCGTCGCGGCGGTCACCGGCCCGATCGTGAAGATCGCGAAGCCGATGTGCAGCCAGAGAAGCAGGGACGGCATGGCAGAGAGACTAGTCCCCGGCGATCTCGCCGGGGGACTCGACACTCTCTTTGCCGTCCGCAGAACAGCGCATGCACAGCTCCGTGGTCGCCACCGCGACGACCATCAGCACCAAGAGGAGAACCGTGGCAATCATGGGAACCCCTCCTTCCCCGAGTCGGACGTAAATATCGTCCGTAATGACTAGACGGACGTGCAACGGAATAAGTTCGTCGCGGGTATCGTTGCGTACCGCCGTTTTTTCCTTACCGTTTGGGCACAAGGAGGTGCCGACCGTGGCCGTCAGGCACGTCGAGCCGTACACCGACGAGTGGCTTCAGCAGCCGGTCAGCTATGTCCAGCAGGTCGTCGACCTGCTCGGGGCTGAAGTCGCGGACTGGTGGGAAGGCCCGTGCGATCCCAGGGACGCCACGGTGAGGCTCACCGACGACACGGCGCTGGTGTGGGACGAGGAGAGCGGCTGGCGCCTGGGCGCCTTCGTCTCCGGCGACCGCGGCCGGCACACGGAGCTGTCCGGCATCCGCTACCTGGGGCACGGCCTGCTGCCCCGGCCCGAACGGGTTCCCCCGGCTCTGCGGGACGCGCGGGCCGGTGTGGGGGCCAGCTCGGCGTGGCGGCCCTGCTATCGCTCCCACCGCAACTGCCGTGACGGCTTCGACGTCGCCCTCGACTTCTACGCCCTCGCCTGAACCTGTCTCGCGCGCCCCGTGCAGCGCCCTGGTCAAGCCACCACGGACTTGAGTGACGCCTCCAGGATGTCCACGCCGGCGTGCAGCTCGTCCTCGCTGATCGTCAGCGGCGGGGCGATCCGGAAGATGCCCCCCATCCCGGGCAACTGCACGATGTTCATGTGCAGCCCCCGTTCCAGGCAGGCCGAGGTGACCGCCTGCCCCAGCGCATCCGCGGGCGCCTTGCTCTGCTTGTCCCTCACCAGCTCAAGCCCCTGCAGCAGCCCCCGCCCGCGCACGTCACCCACGACCTCGTACCCCTCGCGCAACGCCAGCAGGCGGGCGGTGAGCTGGTCGCCCAGGCGGGCGGCGCGGGCGACGAGGCCGTCGCGGTGGATGACGTCGAGGACCGTCAGCGCGACGGCGGCGGCCAGCGGGTCGGAGACGTGCGTGGTGTAGAAGAGGAAGCCGCGCTCGTGGCAGGTCTGCTCGATCCCGGCGGAGGTGACGACGGCCGCCACGGGCAGGCCGGCGCCGAGGGTCTTCGACAGTGTGAGGATGTCCGGGGTGACGCCGTCGCGTTCGAAGGCGTACATCGTGCCGGTGCGGCCGAGGCCGGTCTGGGCCTCGTCGAGGACGAGCAGCATGCCGCGCTCGTCGCACAGCTCCTTGAGGCGGCGCAGGTAGCCGGGCGGGAGGTCGATGATGCCGCCGGACGACAGGATGGGCTCGACGAGGCAGGCGGCCAGGCTGCCGGCGGACTGCTGGTCGACCAGGGCGAAGCCGTAGGCGAGCTCGCTCTCCCAGTCGTGCGACCCGTCGGGGGAGCGGAACGGCGAGCGGTAGGCGTTGGGGGCGGGCAGCGCGAGGTTGCCCGGGGTCGGCGGGCCGTAGCCGCGGCGGCCGGCCGAGAAGGTGGCGGAGGCGGCTCCCTGGGTCATGCCGTGCCAGGAGCGGTCGAAGGAGACGATCTCCCAGCGGCCGGTGGCGAGCTTGGCCATCTTGATCGCGGCCTCGTTCGCCTCGGCGCCCGTGGTGAGCAGCAGCATCTTGCTCAGCTCGTCGGGCAGGGTGGCGGTGAGGCCGCGGGCGAGCTCCAGCACCGGGGCACTGAGCATGCCGCTGTAGAGGTGGGCCAGCGAGCCCGCCGCGGACGAGACGGTGGCGACGATGTCGGGGTGCGCGTGGCCGAGGATGGCGCTCATCTGACCGGAGGTGAAGTCGAGGATCGAGGTGCCCTGGTCGTCGAAGACGTGGGCGCCGGAGGCGCGCTGGATGAGGCGCGGGGTGAAGCCGCCGCCGTAGCGGATGAGGAGCCGGTCCGCCTCGTCCAAGAACGTCCTGTCCATCGCGATCCTCTCTGGCCTCGCCCGAGTGGCCGGGCCGAATGTCATCTTCGATCGATGGCGACAGTCGTCACAAGGGGCGCGGCGCAGGCGGTGCTTGAGGCTGATTGTCGCTTATGGTGTGTTTCGTGACTGCGAGTCAACGCCGCCGTGACCAGCTCAAGGAGTTCCTGCGCGCCAGGCGCGAAGCGCTCACGCCCGCCGACGTCGGCATGCCCGCCGGAGGCCGCCGCCGTACTCCCGGGCTGAGGCGGGAGGAGGTGGCGGTGCTCGCCGGGGTCGGGGTGTCCTGGTACACCTGGCTGGAGCAGGGGCGCGACATCAAGGTCTCCGACGCCGTGCTCGACGCGGTGGCCCGCGCGCTGCTGCTGGACGAGGCGGAGCGCACCCACCTGTACGTGCTGGCCGGGCTGAACCCGCCGGACCCCGCCGGGCAGCCGGGCGCGCCGGTGAACGACCAGCTCAGGGCCGTGCTGGAGGGGTGGATGCCCAACCCGGCGCACGTGCTCGACCGGCACTACGACCTGGTGGCCATGAACGACGCCTCCAGGCGGGTGTTCGGCTACGACGACGACGTACGCAACTGCATGGTGGCGTTCTTCACCCATCCCATCTACCGGGGCCGGTTCACCGCGTGGCACGAGTTCGCGCCGGACATGGTGGCCGACTTCCGCGCCGGAGCGGCCCGGTATCCGGACGATCCGGTCTTCGGGGAGATCGCCGAGAAGTTGCGCGCGGTCAGTCCGGAGTTCGCCGGGTTGTGGGCGCGGTCCGAGGTGAGCTCCCGCTCGCAGGGGGTCAAGGCGATCACGCATCCCGAGGCCGGGGATCTCGTCTTCGCGTACTCGCTGTTCCGGCTGCCGGACCGGGCGGATCTGAACGTGGTGCTGCACACGCCCGATCCCGACACCGACACGAAGGAGAAGGTGGAGAGCCTGGTGGCCGTACACCCAGGATGAGCTGACACTGCCTGACCCCGCGCCGTCCCAGCACGATGGACGGCATGAAGGCCATCACGATTCCCCGGTTCGGTGACGCCGACGTTCTCAGGCTCGACGAGGTCGAGATCCCCGAGCCGGGCCCTGGGCAGGTCGCCATCGACGTGGCGTACGCGGGCGCCAACTTCGCCGAGATCCTCTACCGGCAGGGGCTGGCGGACGTGCCGCTGCCGTTCGTGCCCGGGATCGAGGTGTCCGGACGCGTCCGGGCGCTCGGCCCCGGCGTCGAGGGGCTGCGGGTGGGGCAGCCGGTCGCCGCGCTGACGATCGTGGACAGCGGCGGCTACGCCGAGGTGGTGGTGACCTCCGCCGAGCTGGTGGCCCCGCTGGACGGTTACGCGCTGGAGCTGGGGGTCGCGGCGGCGCTGCCGTCCAACAGCACGACGGCGTTCCTGGTGCTCGACCGGGTGGCGCGCATCGAGCCGGGGGAGAGCGTGCTGGTGCACGCGGCGGCCGGCGGCGTGGGCAGCCAGCTCGGGCAGGCCGCCCGGCTGCTGGGGGCGGGCCGCGTGGTGGGCGCCGTGGGCAGCCCGGCCAAGGTCGAGGCCGCCAGGGCGTTCGGGTACGACGAGGTCGTGCTGCGGGAGGAGGCGGCGGAGGCGGGGCGGTTCGACGTCGTGGTGGACATGGTGGGCGGCGCGGCCCGCCGCGGCAGCCTGGACCTGCTCGCGCCGATGGGGCGGATGGTCGTGATGGGCAACGCCTCCGGCGCGCGGGACGTCGGGATCCCGGCCAACGAGCTGTGGCTGACCAACAAGACCGTCTCCGGGTTCAACCTGGCCGCGTTCTCCGCCGCCTTCCCCGAGACCGCCGGGCAGGCGCTGCGGCGGGTCGTGGCCGGGGCCGCGAGCGGGGAGCTGCGGGTGCGGGTCGAGTCGCTGCGGCTGGAGCAGGCCGCGCAGGCGCACCGCCGCATCGAGTCCGGCCGCACCACCGGCAAGCTGGTGCTCGAAGTGGAACGGCACTGAGCGGCCCCAGGTTCGCCCGAGGCGATGAGTTCCGGTGGCGGCGGCGGTCTGATCACCGACGACTCATGAGGGGAGCACGACGATGGCGGACCTGCGCGGTCTTCTGCAGGGGTATGTCGACGACGGATCGTTGCCGGGAGCGGTGGGGCTGGTGGCCCGGGGTGACCAGGTCGAGGTGGCGGTCGCCGGCTCGATGGCCGTCGGCGGCGCTCCGATGGCGGCCGACTCGATCTTCCGGTTCGCCTCGATCAGCAAACCCATCGCCGCCGCGGCCGTCATGATGCTCGTGGAGGACGGGCGGCTGGCCCTCGACGAGCCGATCCGCACGTGGCTGCCGGAGCTCGCCGAGCCCGTCGTCGTGCGCACGCCGGCCGCCGGGATCGACGACGTGGTCCCCGCCGCGCGCCCGATCACCGTGTACGACCTGCTCACCTCCACCGCCGGCTACGGCTTCCCGTCGGACTTCTCGCTGCCGGCGGTCCAGCGGTTGTTCGAGGTGCAGCGGGACGGGCGCGAGGTGCGCGGCTTCCCACCGGCGGACGTGTGGGTGGCGGAGCTCGCCCAGGTGCCGATGTTGTACCAGCCGGGGGAGGCGTACCTGTACGACACCTGCTCCACGCTCCAGGGCGTGCTGATCTCGCGGGTCACCGGCCGGGCGCTGCCCGATCTCCTGGCCGAGCGGGTGTTCGAGCCGCTGGGCATGGTGGACACGGCCTTCGAGGTGCCGGCGGCCAAGCGCGACCGCTTCACCAGCTACTACCGAACCGGGCCCGAACTGGCTGACGGGCCGGACGGGCAGTGGAGCACACCGCCTGCCTTCCCCCTGGCCAGTGCCGGGCTCGTGGGCACCGCCCACGACTGGCTCGCCTTCGGCCGCATGCTGCTCGCCGGAGGCGTCACGGACGGCGGGCGGCGGCTCCTGTCGGCGGAGTCGGTGCGATCGATGACCAGCGATCACACCACCGCCGCCCAGCGCGGGGTCGGCGAGCTCTTCCTGGAAGGCCAGGGATGGGGCTTCGGCGGCTCGGTGGACATCACGGCCACCGAGCCCTGGCACGTGCCCGGCCGGTACGGGTGGGTCGGTGGCACGGGCACGACGGCGCACGTCATCCCGTCCACCGGGACGGTGAGCATCCTCCTCACCCAGGTGGGCATGGACAGCCCGGTGCCGGTCGCGTGGATGCGCGACTTCTGGCGGTACGCGGCCGAGGCGCGCTGACCGCCCTACCAGCGCTCCACGAGGTGCTCGCGGCCGGCCGGCGGGTCGTACGGCTCGGGCCAGAAGTCGGTGACCCGGCTGATCAGGCCCTCGCCGGAGAATTCGAACCACACGCAGGCCTCCTGCCGCTCGTCGCCGACGCGGGCGTCGAGCCAGGCGGCGGCGTGGCGGCCGTCCGCGACGACCCTCCTGACCGCCAGGTGCCAGTCGCCGGGGTAGTCGGTGTTGAACCGGAGGAAGGGCTGCTTGCCGCGGATGCGCTCCCGGGTCTGCGGCATCTCGTAGACCACGTCCTCGGCGAGCAGGGCGGCGAACGCCTCCCAGTCGCGTCGCTCGGCGCTGTCGACGTAGGCGTGCGCGGTCCGCCGGCTCCTGGCGGTCTCGTCCGCGTGGCGGGCCCGCGGCGGGTGCAGCACCAGCAGGACGTGCTCGTCCTCGCCGTGCCGCACCGTCCCCGACCGCTCGAACCCGTGCCTCTCCAGCAGCCGCACCGACGCGGTGTTGCCGTGGAACGGATCGGCGTACAGGGGCCGGGCCTGCTCCTTGTCCAGGAAGAGCGCCATCGCGCGGGTGCCGATGCCGCGCCCCCAGAACGCCCGGCCGAACCAGTAGCCGATGAAGCGCCGATCCCCCTCCCACCAGGCCACCAGATTGCCCGCCAGCTCGCCTCCCACCATGACGGCCTGCACGAACACCGTCGGGTCGCCGAGGATGCGGGTCTTCCAGTGGTGCATGAACGCCTCCCGCTCCCGGGGCCGGAAGTGAGAGCGCCGCACGGCCTCCGGATCGTGCTCCTGCTCCAGCAGCACCTCCAGGTCGGCCTCGGTCACGTCCCTGAGCAGCACGGTGTCGTCCATGCCGGGCGAGTCTGCCACCCGGGACCGACAGTTTCCCGGGGTCAGGCGGTCGGCGGGTCTCCAGGGCGGATCAGGCCCGACTCGTACGCGTACCGGACCGCCTGCGCCCGGTCGCGGAGGGCGAGCTTGGCCAGCAGCCGGTTGAGGTGGGTGCTCACCGTCGCCTCCGCGATGGACAGCTCCGCGGCGATCTCCGAGTTGGACAGCCCGTACGCCACCAGCCGCAGCACCTGCTTCTCCCGAGCCGTCAACCCGGACGGTGACGGTTCCGGAGGCGGGGCGGCGCGGCGGTAGGCGTCGACGACACGTCCCGTCACGGCCGGGTCGATGAGCATGTCGCCGCGGGCGGCGCTGCGGATGGCGGCGAACAGGTGCTCCGGCGGCGCGCCCTTGAGGAGGAAGCCGCTGACCCCGGCATGCAGGGAGACGTCGAGGTTCTCGTCCGTGTCGTACATCGTCAGCATGATCACGCGGGGCGGGCGGGGTGCGGACAGGATGCGGCGGGCGGCCTCCAGGCCGTTCGTGCGAGGCATGGCGATGTCGAGGAGGGCGACGTCCGGGTGGTGGCGTCCGGCGAGCTCGACCGCCTGCTCCCCGTCGGAGGCCTCGCAGAGCACGGAGAGGTCGGGCTGGGTCTCGATCATCAGGCGCAGCCCGGCCCGGATCATGGCCTGGTGGTCGGCGATGAGGATGCTGATCACAGGTGCAGCACCGCCTCGACGCGGAAGCCGCGCGGCGGGCACGGCTCCGCGGTGAGGGTGCCCTGGAAGAGCGCCGCGCGTTCCCGCATGCCGATCAGGCCGTGGCCGCCTCCCGCGGACGGGCCGCGCGCGTGCCCCTCGGCCGGGCCCTCGTCCGCGATCTGCAGCCGCAGCTCGCGCGGGCGGTAGGTGACGGTGACGGCCGCCCGCGTCGGGCCGGCGTGCTTGAGGGTGTTGGTCAGCGACTCCTGGACGATGCGGTACGCCGACAGGTCGAGGCCCGCCGACAGCGGCACCGGCTCGCCGTGGACCTCGTACTTCACCTCCAGGCCGGCCGAGCGGACCTGTTCGAACAGCTCGTCCAGCCGGTCGAGGCCCGGTTGCGGGGTCAGCCGGTCGAGCTCGGGCCCGCGCAGCAGGCCCACCATGCGCCGCAGCTCGATCAGCGCCTCGTGACCGGCCTGCTCGACCGTGGTGAGCGCCTCGCGCTCGCGCCGCTGGTCGTCGAGCAACATCAGCCGTACGGCGCCGCTCTGCATGGTCATCACGCTGACGCTGTGCGCGACGATGTCGTGCAGCTCGCGGGCGAGCCGGGCGCGCTCCTCGGCGACGGCCTCGCGGGCCAGCAGCTCCCCGCGCTCGGCGGCCTGCACGGCGAGCACCCGGTGCCGCCGCACGGCCAGCGCGGCCCCGGCCGCGATCGCGGTCATCACCAGGGCCACGGCGTAGTCGCCAGGACCGGCCTCCGGTGAGGAGGTGGCCATCATGGCGGCCACGTACGCCCCGGTCGCCGCCACGCCGACGCCGGCTTTCACGCTGCGCGCCGGCACCTCCGACAGCAGCGTGAAGAGCAGCACGAGCTGCGTGTAGAACTGCCAGGCCGCGGGCAGCTCGCGGCTGAGCGCGAACGCGGCGACGTTGGCGGCCGAGTACACGACCAGGACGCCGAACGGGGCGCGGCGACGGAACAGCACCCCGACGGCCGCCAGGATCCCGGCGGCCACCCAGAACGGCAGGCTCTCCCGCGCCGGGGCCATCGTCCGCCCGCTGAGCTCCTCCGCGAGCGCGAACAGGGCCACGACCGCCGCGACCAGCCAGTCGACGGGCGCGGGGAGACGGGAGCGGAGCATGAGCAGAGGGTAGCCTCCCCGGCGAAATCCACCTGGAGGGGGATGGCCGGTCAAAGCCCGCTTTGACGACCGGCCGGGGTCCGGCCCCGTACGGTCCCGCGCATGCTCACCGACGCGAACACCTTCCGCCGCCTCGCGGCCGGCGCCTGCCTCGTCCTGGCGCCGCTCTGCCTGCTGCTCGGCATGGTCACCGACCCCACGGACCCGGGCCCCTACGATCCCCTCGCCTACGCCAGGAACCCCGCGGCCGTCGGCGTCAGCGCCACGCTCCTGCACTACGCCTGGGTGCTGTTCGTGCCCGGCGTGATCGGGCTGGTCCACCTGGTCCGCCGCAAGGGCGTGGTGCTGGCGAACCTCGCCGGCGCGCTCACGGTCCTCGGCCTGATCAACTTCTCGTCGCTGATGATCTCGGACTTCTTCGACATCGTGCTGTTCCAGCGACTGCCGGCGGAGCAGGCGCACAAGATCATGGAGGAGGCCGCCCAGCCGGCGATGATCGCCGCCTGGCAGCTGCCCGGGATGATCGGCTCCTTCCTGGGCCTGGTGCTGGTCGCGGTGGCCTACGCCCGCTCGGGCCGGGCCGGCTGGTGGTTCCCCGTGGGCGTGCTCGGCGGGATCGCCGTCTGGATCTACGGCGCGAGCTCCTGGAACGAGCTCCTCGGGTTCGGCGGCCCGGTCGTCCTGCTGCTGGTCTTCGGGTTCGTCGGGGTGTCCATCATCCGGATGCCGGACGCGGAGTGGTCGGGCGCGCCGGCCGTCGGGGCGCCCGGTCTCACCGGGCCCGGCGCAGGCGCAGGAAGTCGCTGACGACGTACTCGCCGAGCCGTTCCGCGCTCGGCGAGAAGACCCGGCCGCCGTTCCTGCGGGCCACCTCGTCCACGAACTCCTTGAGCCGGTCGTCCGCCGCCAGCATGAAGACGTTGATCGTCGCCCGCCGCCGGGTCATCTTGTCCACCTCGGCCAGCGTCAGCTCCAGCGTCTCGTGCGACGGCGGCCACTCGAACGCCGACTGGCCGTTGCGCATGAGGTGCGCCGTCGGCTCGCCGTCGGTGACCACCAGCACCACCGGCTCGAAGTCGGGGTGACGGTCGAGGTGTCGGCCGGCGATGAGCAGGGCGTGGTGCAGGTTCGTGCCCTGGACCATGTCCCAGTCGAGGCCCGCCAGCTCGTCCGGCTGCAGCACCCTGGCGTAGTTGGAGAAGCCGATGATCTGCACGGCGTCCTGCGGGAACTTGGAGGCCACCAGCGCCTGCAGGGCCAGCGCCGTCTGCTTGGCCGCGGCCCAGGTGCCGCGCAGGGCCATCGAGTACGACAGGTCCACCAGCAGGCAGACGGCCGCGGCGCTGCGGCGCTCGGTCTCGGCCACCTCGAAGTCGTCGACCGACAGCCGCACCCCGACGCGGGCGGAGGCCCCGTCGCCGCCGCCGGGGGAGCCGAGGGTGACGCCTCGGGGGGAGCCGAGGGTGACGCCGCCGCTGCGCACCCCGTTCACCAGCGTGCGCACGACGTCGATCGGCTGCTCGTCCCCGAACCGCCACGGCCGCGAGGAACCGGTCAGCTCGCCGGCCGAGCCCGCGTCGTGCTGGTCGTGGTCGCCGCGGCGGCCCGCGTCGAGCGAGGAGAAGACCCGGCGCAGCGCGGTCTCGCCCAGGCGGCGCACGGCCTTCGGGGTGAGCTCCAGCTTGCCGCGGCGGCGCAGCAGGTAGCCCTGCTCCTCCAGCTCGCGCTCGATGCGCTTGAGCGCCTCCAGGTCGTCCACCGCGGAGCGGCCGAGCGCGCGGCGTACGGCGGACTCGTCGATGTCGTCGAGCCGCGCGCCCGGGTAGTCCTGGCGCAGGGCGGTCTCGAGCTGGGTGAGGTCGGCCAGCTCCTCCAGCGCCGTCACGGCGTCGCCCATGGCCAGGGGCTCCTCGCCGGTGAGGCGTTCGGGGGCGTTCCAGGCCAGGTCGGGGCGGCGGGAGTAGAGGGCCTCGCCGAGGCGGCGCATCTGGTCGGACAGGCCCGCCTGGTCGAGGGTCTGGTTGATGAGGTTGCTCAGCTCCTCGCGCTGGCGCGGGGTCATCGAGGCCAGCATGCGCTGCGTGGCGGCGGCGCGGCGGGCCAGGATGTCGACGAGCTCGTCCAGGTTGCGGGGCTTCTCGGGGAACAGGTCCCCATATTTCGCCATGAAGTCGTCGAAGTCGGACTGGGTGTGCTCGCCCCGGGCGTCCTTGTCGAGCATGTCGTTCAGATCCGACATCATCTGCCGGACCCGTTCCATCGCCTGCGGGTCGGGGTTGGCCAGCGCGTCGCGCAGGCCCTTGAACTGGCTGTCCAGCACCTCCCTGCGCAGCAGGTCCCGCAGCTCCTCGAAGGTCCGGCGGGCCGCGTTCGAGCGCCAGTCGTACGTGCTCAGCTCCTGGATCGCGCTGGCCGTGTCCTCGGGCAGCGCGTCGAGCCCGGCCTCCCGCAGCCGCGCGTCGTCCGACGGGTCGGGGAACAGCTCGGCCCTCTCCTGCCCGATCGCCTTGTCCAGCAGGGCCCTGGCCCGCTCCAGCGTGCCGTCGAGCCGCCCGCGGTCGCGCAGGTCACGGCGGCGCCTGCGGACCTCCCTGAGCATGTCGTCGAGCCCGCGTCGGTCCTGCGAGCCGGGCAGGCCGCGCTTGAGCAGGTCGCGCAGGGCGTGGACCGGCGTCGAGCCCGACAGGATGGCGTCGCCCATCTCGTCGAGCGCCGCCCGTACGTCGTACGGAGGGGCCAGGGGGTCGGGGCCGTCGTGGTACTCGCCATAGCGAAAGGCCATCACAAACCCACGCTAACCCGAGAAATCTCCCGGCGGGTCGTTTCAGGCGTCGCCGAAGACCTCCCACACCTCGTTCAGGGAGTCCACGCCCGGCGTGTAGTCCACCTTCACCAGCACCGGGTACCGGTTGGCCCTGAGCGCCTTGGTGAGGTCCGTCCACGTGCACTGCTTCCTGCCCAGGCCGTCCAGGTCGGCGTTGACCGGCCTGCCGGTCAGCCAGCCGTCGCCGCACTTCGCGGTGGTCCGGTAGAAGGCCGTCGAGTACGTGTAGCCCAGCTTGATCGTCCTGCCGCCGGTGGCGAACAGGACGGTGGTGTCGTTGACGCGCTTGATCGTGCCGCGCGCCGTGCGCGGGGTGCCCCAGTCGCCGACCAGGATCTCGTTGACCCTGGTGGCCCTGCCGCCGGTGTACTCGACGCGTACGGACACCGGCCCGCGCCCGAGCTGCTCCGCCAGGTGGCCGGGCTTGCACGCCGTCCGCCCCAGTCCCTTCGCGTCGACGGCCACCCGGCCCTCGGTCTCCTTCAGGTCGCACGCGACCGTGACCCGCCCGTACGCCGCCCTGGTGTGGTCGAGCCGCAGCTCCTTGGCCTTGGGCAGGGACTTGAGGGTGTACGTCACCCGGCTGTCGCGGGCGGCGGACTTCGGCACGATCCGCAGGTGCCCCTTGCCGTCGGCCCAGGCGAAGCCGTACACGGCCGTGGCGGCCTCGGCGGGCGGGCTCAGGGTGACGGTGGCTGCGGCGGTGGCACAGGCGACGAGCAGGCGCATGGACGGTCTCCCCCGGCGAAGTGATCAGCTACCACTATGACGCGGGAGACCGCCGACATGTTCACGTGCGGTAAACGGAAACTCCGTCAAGGTCTTCCTTGGACAGCCGCCGCATGAGGTAAAGCCCCTCCAGGGTGAACTCCAGGGCCGCCGCCGCGTGCCCCGGCGACTCCTCGCCCGCGCCCATGCCCAGCCGCGACATGACCTTGGCCAGCCCGGCCACGGGGCCGATGCGGTGCAGCAGCTCCCCGGCCGACACCAGCTCGCCGGACTCCACCTGGTTGCCCTCGGCGAACTTGTCGGTCAGCGCCGACAGGTCCATGCCGCCCAACCGGCTCCTGAACGTCTCGGCCGTCGCCCGGCGCAGCAGGTGGGCCAGGATCTCGGTCTCCCTGCCCTCCTCGCTGACCTCGAACTCCACCTTGCCCCGCAGGCTGTGCACCACGCCGGCCAGGTCCACCACGCGCGTGACCGCCTGCTCCTCGCCGGCGATCGCCGACCGGCGCACGGCCGAGGCGGCCGCGGTCTCGGCCGCGGCGATGGCGAAGCGGGCCGAGACGCCGGAACGGGCGTCCACGGCGGTCGACTCGCGGACCAGCCGGGTGAAGCGGGCGATCACCTCGACCAGGTGCTCGGGGACGTCGGCCCCGATGTCCGGCATGGACTCCTGGCGGATGAGCGCGAGCTCGTGCTCGACGGTCAGGGGGTAGTGGGTGCGGATCTCGGCGCCGAACCGGTCCTTCAGCGGCGTGATAATCCGGCCGCGATTGGTGTAGTCCTCGGGGTTGGCGCTGGCGATGAGCAGGATGTCGAGAGGCAGCCGCAGGTTGTAGCCGCGTACCTGGATGTCGCGCTCCTCCAGGACGTTGAGCAGCGACACCTG
Organism: Nonomuraea thailandensis; assembly: GCF_024172165.1. GTDB lineage: Bacteria > Actinomycetota > Actinomycetes > Streptosporangiales > Streptosporangiaceae > Nonomuraea > Nonomuraea thailandensis. The sequence continues at coordinate 11,420,125 of NZ_JAMZEB010000002.1, forward strand.
GATGCGCTCGGCCAGGTCGGGCAGCTCGTTGACGGAGAAGACGCCCCGGTTGGTGCGCGGCACCAGGCCGTAGTGGACCGTCTCGGGGTCGCCCAGCGTGCGCCCCTCGGCGATCTTGATGGGGTCGACGTCGCCGATCAGGTCGCCCACGGAGGTGTCGGGCGTGGCGAGCTTCTCGCCGTAGCGCTCGTCCCGGTGCTTCCACTCGACAGGCAGCTCGTCGCCCAGCTCGCGTGCCAGCTTCTGGCAGCGCGTGCAGGCCGGCGCGTACGGGTGGTCGTTGATCTCGCAGCCCTCGACCACCGGCGTCCACTCGTCGAGCAGGCCGGTCACGGTGCGGATGAGCCGGGTCTTGCCCTGGCCGCGCTCACCGAGGAGGACCAGATCGTGCCCGGCGAGCAGGGCCCGCTCCAGATGCGGCAGGACGGTGTCGTCGAAGCCCACGATGCCGGGGAAGCGCGGCTCTCCCGCGCGCAGCCTGGCCAGCAGGTTTTCCCGGATCTCGGCCTTGACGGTGCGATGAACGTGGCCGCTCTCTCGCAACTCGCGGAGAATACGTGGCTGATGCACGGGATCGAGACTACGTCCCCTGCGGGGAATGTGGCAGAGACTTTCGCATCTGGCGGAGATTTCGGATCTTGACTATTGCGTGACGGTTCGTGGGCGTGCTTGTCCCTTTAGTGGGGAGAATCGGGCCTAGGGAACTTGGACATGTCGAGGGAGGCGAGATCCGTGGCCTTGATGACAAGCCGCTTCGCCGACGGCCTCGCCGTGGGTTCCGACCTGGTGGAGGCCGCGGAGCACGCCGTCGGTCAGGCACTGTCGAGGCTCAGCGGCCAAGCCGACTTGGTCTGCTTCTTCATCTGCGGCGACGATCCCGACGACGTCGCGCGGGCCGGTCAGGCCGCGATGAAGCTCGCGCCCGAGGCGCACGTGATCGGGTGCAGCGCCACAGGGGTGATCGGCGACGGGCAGGGGGTGGAGCTGACGCCTGCCGTGAGCGCGTGGGCGGCGACCCTGGAGGGGGCGCGGCTGACCACGTTCGCGCTGGAGACGCTGGCGGCCGAGGACCGGTTCGTGGTGGTCGGGCTGCCGGAGCGCGGCGGGGACGATCATGTGGCGATCCTGCTGGCCGACCCGTACAGCTTCCCGACCGACGCCTTCGTCGAGCGCTCGGTCGACGTGCTGGGCGACCTGCCGCTGATCGGCGGGCTGGCCAACGGGCTGCAGGGACGGGGATCCGTACGGTTGTTCGCCGACGGCGAGATCTACACCGAGGGCGCCATCGGCGTGCTGCTCAGCGGGCCGATCAAGGTCAGCACCGTGGTCAGCCAGGGCTGCCGGCCGATCGGGCCGAGCATGGTGGTCACCGCGTCCGAGGACAACCTGCTGCTGGAGCTGGCCGGCCAGCCGGCGCTGGCCCGGCTGGAGGACATCGTCAGCGAGCTGGACGAGGACGATCGCGAGCTGGTCGCGTCCGGGCTGCAGATCGGGCTGGCCATGGACGAGTACGCCGAACGCCACGAACGCGGAGACTTCCTCATCCGGGGGGTGATCGGCATCGACCCGGACCGCGAGGCCGTGGCGATCGGCGACATCGTGGAGGTCGGCAGGACCGTGCGCTTCCAGGTGCGTGACGCGGCCACCGCCGACGAGGACCTGTACGACCTGCTCGACGCCCACCGCGAGGAGCTCGGCAAGGTGGACGGGGCGCTGCTGTTCTCCTGCAACGGGCGGGGGTCGGCGATGTTCGGCACGGCCGACCACGATCCCGTCGCGCTGCGCGACACGCTGGGGCCCATCGGCGTGGCCGGTTTCTTCGCGGCCGGGGAGGTCGGGCCGGTGGCGGGGCACAACCACGTGCACGGGTTCACGGCGTCCGTCCTGGTGTTCTCGAGCGTTCCGGGCGGGTCGTGATCCCGGACGGCCGCCGGGAGCCGGCCTCGGTCCCGGACGGCCGCCGGGAGCCGGCCTCGGTCCCGTACGGCCGCCGGAAGCCGGCCTCGGTCCCGTACGGGGGCCGCGGCCCGGCCCTGATCTCGTACGGCCGCCGCCCGTGATCCTGGCCGTCGACGTCGGGGGCACCAAGATGGCCGCCGGCCTGGTGGCCCGCGACGGCACGGTGGCCGCCGCCCGGCGTGCCGCGACGCCACAGGGCGCGGACGCGCGGACCCTGTGGCGGACGCTCGCCGACCTCGTCGCGCCGCTCGCGTCCTGCGCCGAGGGGGTGGGAGTGGGCTGCGGCGGGCCGCTGATCTGGCCCGACGGTGAGGTCTCGCCGCTGAACATCCCCGGCTGGCGCGGCTTCCCGCTGCGTGCCCGGCTGGCCGCGCTGTTCCCCTCCGTGCCGGTACGCCTGCACAACGACGCGGTCTGCCTGGCCGTGGCCGAGCACTGGCTGGGGGCCGGGCAGGGGAGCGACGACATGCTCGGCATGGTGGTGTCCACGGGCGTGGGCGGCGGGCTCATCCTCAACGGGCGGCTCCTGCACGGGCGCACCGGGAACGCGGGGCACATCGGGCACGTGGTGGTCGAGCCGTCGGGCGGCCCGCGCTGCGGCTGCGGCGGCCACGGCTGCCTGGAGGCCGTCGCCCGTGGGCCGGCGCTGGTCGCGTGGGCCCTGGAACAGGGCTGGGTGCCCGGCGCGGTGCTGCATGACGGGGCCGTGCCCGGCACGGTGGCGCCTGGGGCGGTAGCAGGTGATGCAGTGCGTGATGCTGTGCCGTGTGATGCGAGGGCGCCGAGGGCGAGTGCTTGTGACGTCGTGGCGCCTGGTGCCGTGGTGCGTGATGTGGCGGTGGCCGCTGCGGACGTGTCACATGCCGTGGGGAGCGGGGCGTACTCGGAGGATCGGGCCGTCACGGCGCGGCAGCTGGCGGCCGACGCGCGGGCGGGGGATCCGGTCGCGGCGCGGGCGATGCGCCGTGCCGGGCGGGCGCTGGGCGTGGCCATCGCCTCCACCACGCACCTGTGCGACCTCGACGTCATCACGATCGGCGGCGGCCTGTCCCAGGCGGGGGAGCCGCTGTTCGGCCCGCTGGAGGAGACGCTGCGGGAGCACGCCAGGATGGGGTTCGCCCGCCGCGTCAAGGTCCTGCCCGCCGCCCTCGGCCAGGAGGCCGGCCTCATCGGCGCCGCGGCGCTGCTCCTGGCGGGCGACATCTACTGGCCCGCGCAAGACACCTGATCACCACGCGCGGCGCGGGCCCGGCGGTCGCACACGCGTGACGCGGGCCCGGCGGTCGCACACGCGTGACGCGGGCCCGGCGGTCGCACACGCGTGGTGCCGGACCGGCGGTCGCAGACGCGCGGCGCGGGCCCGGCGGTCGCTCGCACGTGGCGCGGGCCCGGCGGCCCCGAGGGCTGCTCGGGCGGGCCGCCGGGCCCCGTGCCAGAAGGCGTCAGCCGTTCTTGCTGGTCAGGCTCGGCCCCTCATCCTCCGTGCTCGTGTCGAACCCTGGCCCCACGTCCTTCTTCTCCGTCGTGCCATCAGCAGGCGGAGCCGGCATGGCGACGGGCTCGCACTCCGAGACCGCCCCCTGGACGAGGCTCATGTCCATCGCCATCGGCGCCTTGTCGTCCCCGTCCTTGCTCTTGGAGACCACCAGGACCAGAGTGTGGCCCGCCGGCACCTCACCCTCGTCGATCGCGAAGGTGACCGTCCTGCCGCCCTGGCCCATGCCGAGCCGCGCCGCGAACCTGCCGGACGCCTCGCCGTGCGCGCCCCGCGGCTGCCGGCAGGTCTGCCCCGCCGGCAGGTAGTCGACGACCGCCTGAACGCCCGCGTCCGCCAGCGCGGCCTCCAGCCCCTCAGGGTCGGTGAACGTGCTGATCTCCACGTTCACCTTGCCGTCGGAGCCCTTGGTCACCGCGTACGCCGGGCCGCCGACGAGGCCGGTCGCCACCACCACCGCGGTGGCGGCCGCCGCGACCCCCGCCACCGCGGCGGACAGCCCCACCCAACGGCGCCTACCGGCCGGTGCCACTGTCGTCATCCGGTCCTCCGCCTTCCTCGTGGTGATCTCTTCCTTGAGTGCACCGAGAAGACGATCTTCGAAGTCGCTCATGCCCGTCCTTCCGAATACACAGCCGAGGGCGAGGTGAAGTGTTCGAGGGCACGCCTGGCCCTGTGCAGCCGGACCCGCGCGGTGACCTGCCTGATGCCCAGGGCCGTGGCGGCCTCGGTGACGGTGAGCTGGTCGATCGCCACGAGCTCCAGCACCGCGCGCTCGCCCTCCGGCAGGCCCGCCATGGCCTCCAGAGCGCTGCGCATCTGGCGCTCGGCGTCGATCCGCTCCTCCATCCGCGCGAGGTCGTCGTCGTCCATCAGCCGGCGCCCCGCGAGGCGGCCGGTCGCCCGCGCCTCCCGGGTGGCCCTGCGGTACTGGGCCGACACGACGTTGCGCGCGATGCCGTACAGCCAGGCGATCTCGCTGCCGCGCCCCGGCGTGTACGTGTCCGCGGAGTCCAGAACCGCCAGGAAGATGTCCGCTGTCAGGTCGGCGGCGAGGTGAGGATCGCTCACCCGCCGGACCACGAACTTGAGCACGGCATCGACGTGGCGGCGATAGAAGGCCTCAAAGGCCACAGGGTCTTGATTGAGGCGCACCGGCCTCGCTCCCTTCGTCGTTCGCCCTTACACCTCGTACTTGGTCCGGGCGACGCGAAGCGTTTCCGCGCTGGTCAGGCGGGTTTGCGCGGCTGGTGGAGCCAGGCGTCGAAGAGCGCGTCGAGGTCCTTGCCGGACAGCCGCTCGGCGAGCGCGACGAACTGCTCGGTCGTCACGTGACCGTAGCGGTGCTCGGCGGCCCACGCCTTGAGCAGGGTGAAGAACGTGGGGTCGCCGACGGCCCTGCGCAGCGCGTGCAGGGTCATGCCGCCGCGGGTGTAGACCGACTGGTTGAACAGGTCGTCGGGCTTGGCGCGGCCGGGAGGATAGGCCCACATCGGGTCGGTGGCGGGCCGGTTGAGGAGCTCCTTGAACGTGGCCTCCGCCGTCTTCCTGCCCTTGTGCTCGGCCCACAGCCACTCCGCGTACGTGGCGAAGCCCTCGTTGAGCCAGAGGTCCTTCCAGCGCCTGATGGTCAGGCTGTTGCCGAACCACTGGTGCGCCAGCTCGTGCGCGATGATCGTCTCGTCGGGCTGGAAGCCGCCGTACAGCGGCTTGGTCTGGTTCTCCAGCGCGTAGCCGGCGGAGTAGTCGTCGACGACGCCGCCGGTCGAGGAGAACGGGTAGGGGCCGAACACCGTGGCCCAGTGGTCGGTGATCTGCCCGGAGAGCGTGTAGAGCGAGTCGAGCGAGCTCTTGAATTTGGGGTCGGCGGCGGCCAGGTTGGGGATGCCGGCGGCGGTGCTGCCCCGGCGCAGGTCGAACTTGCCGACCGTGGCCGTGGCCAGGTAGGTCGCCATCGGGTGGCGCTCGCGCCAGCGGTAGGTGGTCCTGCCGCCCGAGGTGGTGGGCTGCCCGGCCGGCTCGCCGTTGGCCAGGGCGGTCACCCCGGCGGGCACGGTGATGGCGAAGTCGAAGGTGGCCTTGTCGGCGGGATGGTCGTTGTTGGGGAACCAGGTCTTGGAGCCGTTGGGCTCGGAGGCCACGAACGCGCCGTCGGGCGTGGGGATGAAGCCGTAGGTGCCGAGGTTGGCGTTGTCGCTGGCCGGTCGGGGCAGCCCGCTGTAGGCGACCCTGACGGTGAAGGGCGCGCCGTCGGCGATCGCCCGGGCGGGCCGCACGGTCAGCTCGTCGCTCTGCCTGGTGAACGTCGCGGGCGCATTGTCGACGGCGACCTCGCGCACGTCGAGCCCGGTCAGGTCGAGGTTGAAGCTGGACAGCTCCTGGGTGGCGGAGGCGCGGATCGTGGTGACGCCGTCGAGCCGCTTGGTGGCGGGCGTGTAGTCGACGGCCAGGTCGTAGTGGGAGACGTCGTAGCCGCCGTTGCCGTCGCGGGGGAAGTCGGGGTCGCCGATGCCGGGCGCCCCGGCGCGCCGGTCGACGGCGCTCTGCCCCGCGGCGGTCGGCGTCGGCTCGTCGGCGGGCGAGCAGGCCAGCACGCTGACGAGCGTCGCCAGCATGGCCACCCCGCGCCTGTTGAACCGCATGAACGTACGGGCCCCCTTCGCTTCGTGACCTTAATATTACGCTGAGTCAGGCGTTCACGACGACCGTCCTCGCCGCCTTGTCGTGCACGGCCTGCTTGCGGGGGTCGAAGAGGATCCAGCCGAGGTCCACCAGGATGCCGACGCAGCACCACCAGCCGAGCACGGTGAACACGGCCTGCCTGACCGCCGCCTGCCCCACCCCTATCCTGCCGCCGTACTCGGACACGACGCGGAGGCCGAACACCTTCTTGCCCAGCGTCTGACCGTTCCAGAAGGCGTGCAGCAGCCAGAAGTACAGGAACGCCACCAGACCGGCCACGAAGGTGTGCTCGATGGGATAGCGGTCCCAGTCGCCCCGGTGCTCGTTCCAGACGTAGTCCCAGCTCGTCCAGTTGAACGGCGCGGAGGCGATGTTGATGACGAGCCAGTCGAGGACGCCGGCGAACAGCCGCCGCCAGCGCCCCGCCAACCCCGGTGGTGGCAATCCCATGAAGTCTGGATGACCACCACTAAGTCGGGACAAACTAAAGGTTGCCCCTGCGTTCCTGCTCCCGCTCGATCGCCTCGAACAGCGCCTTGAAGTTGCCCTTGCCGAACCCGAGCGAGCCGTGCCGCTCGATGAGCTCGAAGAAGACCGTGGGCCGGTCCTGCACGGGCTGGGTGAAGATCTGCAGCAGGTAGCCGTCCTCGTCGCGGTCCACGAGGATGCCCCGCTTCTTCAGCTCCTCGATCGGCGCCCGCACCTGCCCGATGCGCGCGCGCAGCTCGGGGTCGTCGTAGTAGGAGTCGGGCGTGTCCAGGAAGCTCACCCCGGCGGCCCGCATGTGGTCGACCGTGGTCAGGATGTCGTTGGTGGCCAGCGCGATGTGCTGCACGCCGGGCCCGCCGTAGAACTCCAGGTACTCGTCGATCTGCGACTTCTTGCGGCTGACGGCCGGCTCGTTGAGCGGGAACTTGACCTTGCGGGTGCCGTCGGCCACGACCTTCGACATGAGCGCGGAGTAGTCGGTGGCGATGTCGTCGCCGATGAACTCGGCCATGTTCGTGAAGCCCATCACCTCGCGGTAGAACTCCACCCACTCGTCCATCTTGCCCAGCTCGACGTTGCCGACGCAGTGGTCGACGGCCTGGAACAGCCGCCCGTTCTTCGTCGCGGGCGGCGCGACCAGAGGCTCGGCGGGGGCGTAGCCGGGCAGGTAGGGGCCGCCGTAGTTGGACCTGTCGACCAATGTGTGCCGGGTCTCGCCGTACGTGGCGATGGCGGCGAGCACCACCTTGCCGTGCTCGTCCTCCAGCGTGTGCGGCTCCACCAGGCCCTTCGCCCCGTGGGCGACGGCGTAGGCGTAGCCGGCCTCCACGTCGGGCACCTCGATGGCCAGGTCGATGACCCCGTCGCCGTGCTCCGCCACGTGCCGGGCCAGGTCCGTGCCGGGCCGGATCGAGGCCCGCAGCTCGAAGGTGGCGCTGCCCGAGGTCAGCACGTACGCGGCCACGTCGGGGCTGCCGTTCTCCGGGCCCCTGTAGGCGACGAGCCGCATGCCGAACGCGGTCGAGTAGTAGTGGGCCGCCTGCCTGGCGTTCCCTACGGCGAACACCACGGCGTCCATGCCGTTGACCGGAAAGACATCACTCATACCCCTAACTCTCGATTTTCCTGGACGAGTTGCGCAACAGTTACTGTAATGAGTGCACAATCTGCCTAGTTCTCAGCCGCCCAGTGGGGTATTTCTGTACAGCATGACGACGATCGACGAGCTCGACTCCCGGCTGATCGCCCTGCTGACCGCCGAGCCCCGGCTGGGCGTGCTGGAGTGCTCGCGGCGGCTCGGCGTGGCCCGCGGCACGGTCCAGGCCCGGCTCGACCGGCTCATGGACAGAGGGGTGATCACCGGCTTCGGCCCGGACGTGTCGCCCGCCGCGCTCGGCTACGACGTCACCGCGTTCGTCAGCATGGAGATCAGGCAGGTGGCCGGGCACGACCCGGTGGCCGACCGGCTCGCCCGGATCCCGGAGGTTCTGGAAGTGCACACGATCACCGGCGACAGCGATCTGCTGTGCCGCGTGGTCGCCAGAACGAACGCCGATTTACAGCGGGTTATCGATCGGATCGTCGACGTACAGGGCGTACTCCGGACTAATTCGATCATCGCACTGGACACTCCGGTTCCCTACCGAGTGCTGCCTTTGGTCGCCGATGTTCCGCGTCGGGAGGCCCGGTAGACGTACTATCGCTGAGGGACTAGGCACCATTGTCGATCGTTTACCCTTACCATTCGCCCAGCTTGCGGGGGTTGGGCCAGGCTTGACGAGGGGGGTCGAGGGTGCGGAGTGGCGGTGGTAAAGGAATGCGGAAGAGGCGGCGGATTCTCCGGGTTCTGCTGGTATCAATAGGCACGGGAATCGTCGTACTGGCCGGGCTTTTCGCCATTGCCTGGGCTTTGACTCCCATTCCGGACACGACGCAGAAGCAGGCGACCGCGCAGGGCTCGGTGATCTATTACCGCGACGGCAGAAGCGTGCTCGCGCGGCAGGGCGTCGACCGCAGGAACGTCGAGCTGGCCCGGGTGCCCGAGCACGTGCGCGACGCGGTCATCGCCGCCGAGAACCGCTCGTTCTACGAGGACGCCGGCGTCTCGCTCAAGGGCACCGGCAGGGCCGTCTGGTCCACCCTCACCGGGCAGCAGCTCCAGGGCGGCTCCACCATCACCCAGCAGCTCGTGCGCAACTACTACAGCGGGCTGAGCCAGGAACGTTCCGTCACCCGGAAGTTCAAGGAAATCCTCATCGCGATGAAGGTCGACCAGTCCAAGTCCAAGGACTGGGTGCTGGAGCAGTACCTCAACACGATCTACTTCGGCCGTGGCGCCAACGGCGTCCAGTCGGCCGCCCGCGCCTACTTCGCCAAGGACGTCGAGGACCTGACCGTGTCCGAGGGCGCGTACCTGGCGGCGGTGATCCAGCAGCCGAGCCGCTTCGCCGACCCCAAGGGCTCCGACCTGGTCGCGGCCCAGGACCGCTGGCAGTCGGTGATCAGAGCCATGAGCCAGACCGGCACGCTGACCGCCGAGCAGGCGGCCGCGCAGCGGTTCCCCGAGCTGAAGGCGCCGAAGAAGCCGTTCGAGCTCAAGGGCCAGGCCCAGTACATGCTGGAGCAGGTCACCGCCGAGCTGAACCGGCGCGGCTACACCGACGAGGACATCAACAGCGGCGGCCTCAAGATCGTCACGACGTTCGACAAGAAGCTCATGCAGGCCGCCCAGCGGGCGGTGGAGGAGACACTGCCGGACAGCACGCCAAAGAAGGTGCGTACGGGGCTGGCGGCCGTCGATCCCGCCACGGGCGAGGTCGTCGCCTTCTACGGCGGCAGGCCGTCGCAGTCGAAGTACTACGACAGCGCGTTCTCGGCCAAGGTGATGGCCGGTTCCACGTTCAAGCCCTACACGCTGGCCGCGGCGCTGAACAACGGCTTCGACCTGTCCACCAGGGTCGACGGCAACTCGCCGCTGCACGTGGCCTCGGCGTCCCAGGCGATCCCCAACGACGGCGACCGCTCCTACGGCCAGATCAACCTGGTCAGCGCCACCCAGAACTCCGTCAACACCGCCTTCGTGGACCTCGGCCAGAAGGTCGGCCTGGACAAGGTCGCCGAGACCGCCGAACTGGCCGGCATCCCCGCCGCCCAGCTCGACAAGCAGAAGGAGGCCGCCTCATTCCCGCTCGGCGTCTCCTCCGTCAGCGCCGTCCAGAACGCCTCCGGCTTCTCCACCTTCGCCAACAAGGGCGTGCACGTGGAGGCGCACGTCGTCAGGTCGGTCACCGACGCGGCGGGCCGCAAGGAGGTGGTCGAGCCCGTCGAGACCAAGGTGGTCGGCGAGCAGGCCGCCGCCGACACGATCTACGCGATGCAGCAGGTCGTCAAGTACGGCACCGGCACCGCCGCCCGCCTCTACGACCGCCCGGTGGCCGGCAAGACGGGCACCACCGACGACTCCAGGTCGGTCTGGTTCAACGGCTTCACGCCGCAGCTCGCGGTGGCGGTGGACATGTTCCGCGACGACAACGCCACCGTCAGCATCCCGGGGTACGGCACGCAGTTCGGCGGCCAGCTCCCCGCGCAGATCTGGCGGGCGTTCATGACCGAGGCGATGGCGGGCAAGCCGGTCGAGGAGTTCCCCGAGCCGTCGGAGTACGGCTGGTCGTCCCGCTGGTCGGAGCCCGACCGCGACGGCGACGTGCCCGACGAGCAGTACTCCCCGCCGCCGAGCGAGGACGGCTGGGACCGGCCGGAGCCCGACTTCACCCCGCCGCCGTTCTCCGACGGCCCGCCGGAGACGGAGAGCCCGGAGAACGACGGGCCGGACGAGCAGCCGGAGCAGACGGCGCCGCCGGAGACCGAGGTCCCCGACCAGCCGTCGGTGCAGGAGACCGGCGTGGACGGCGGCAGGGGCGGCCGCGACGAGCAACCGGGCCGCTAGCTCCCGTCGCCAGGAGGGTTCGAGCCGAGTTCGGCGCGCAGCTCCTCGACCGTCGTCACGGGCATGCGGCAGGTGAACCCCCTGCACACGTAGGCGGCGGGCGCCTCGCCGACCAGGCCGCGCCCCTCCAGCAGGGCGGGGAAGGCGCTCTCGCGCGGCACGAGCGGGTCGCCGGTGCCCCGGTCGGCGGTGTCGCCCCGGCCGAGCGCGACCACGAGCCCGGGCGCGTCAGCGAGCAGCGCCTCCCGGTGCAGCGCCGCCGTACGCGGATCGCCGGCGGGCCCGACGACGGCGACCTCCACCGGCCCCGACAGCGCCGCCCGCGCCACGGCCAGCCCCCAGCCCGCGAACCTGGCGTGCCCCGCCGCCAGCACCGACACGGTGCCGAGCGCCGCGTGGGCGGCGTCGCGGTGGCGCATGGAGCCGGTCAGCGCGCCGTAGGAGAGCAGCGCGCCGGCGGCCGCGTACTGGCCGGAGGGGGTGGCGTTGTCGGTGGGGTCCTGCGGGCGTTGGAAGAGCCGCTCGGCGTCGTCGGCGGTGTCGTAGAAGCCGCCTGACCCGTCGGAGAAGCGGTCGAGCACGGTGTCGAGCAGCGATCCCGCCTGCCGCAGCCAGCGGGCCTCGCCCGTCACGCCGTACAGGGCGATCAGGCCCTCGGCCAGGTCGGCGTAGTCCTCCAGCACCCCGGCGTTCGTGCCCGCCCTGCCGTCCCTGGACGTGCGCAGCAGCCTGCCGCCGTCCAGGTGCGTGCCGGCCAGCAGCTCGGCCGCCTGGGTGGCCGCCGCCACCAGGTCGGGGCGCTCGAACACGACGCCGGTCTCGGCCAGGGCGGCGATGGCCAGGCCGTTCCAGGAGGCCACGACCTTGTCGTCGCGCCCGGGGCGCACCCGGCGCTCCCTGGCGGTCAGCAGCCGCTCCCGCACGTTCGCGTACCGCGCGGGGTCCTCGGGGTCGCGCAGGAGCTGCAGCACGGAGGCGCCGTGCTCGAACGTGCCGGCGGGCGTCACCTCGAACAGCCCGGCGGCCCACCGGCCGTCATCGTCGCCGAGCACCTCGCACAGCTCGCCGGGGGTCCAGACGTAGAACTTGCCCTCCACGCCCTCGCTGTCGGCGTCGAGCGCCGAGGCGAAGCCGCCCTCCGGTGTGCGCATCTCGCGCAGCAGCCAGCCGGCCGTCTCCAGCGCCACCCGCCGGGCCAGGTCGCCGCCGCCCGCCTTCCACCAGTGCGTGTAGACGCGCAGCAGCAGGGCGTTGTCGTAGAGCATCTTCTCGAAGTGCGGCACGACCCAGCGCGCGTCCACGCTGTAACGCGCGAAGCCGCCACCGAGCTGGTCGTACATGCCGCCGCGCGCCATGGCCGCGAGCGTCGCGCCGCTCATCTCGCGCTCGCCGGAGCGCAGCAGGAACTCCAGCACCATCGACGGCGGGAACTTGGGCGCCCCGCCGAACCCGCCGCTCGCCGCGTCGAACGACTCCCGCAGGTTGTGCACGGCCTGCCGCAGCGTCTCCTCGCCCGGCAGCGGCCCGCTCGGCAGCGTGGTGTTCGTGTTGAGCGCCTCCACCACCTTCGCGCCCTGCTTCAGCACCGACTCCCTGTCACCCGTCCACACGTTGTGCACCTCGGTGAGCAGGCGCTGGAAGTGGGGGCGCGGGAAGTACGTGCCGCAGTAGAACGGATGGCCCTCGGGCGTGGCGAACACCGTCATCGGCCAGCCGCCCTGGTGCGTCATGGCCTGCGTGGCGCCCATGTAGACGGCGTCCACGTCGGGCCGTTCCTCGCGGTCGACCTTGATGTTGACGAAGTGCTCGTTCATCAGCCGCGCGGTCGCGGCGTCCTCGAAGCTCTCGTGGGCCATGACGTGGCACCAGTGACACGCCGAGTAGCCCACGCTGATGAGCAGCGGCACGTCACGGCGGCGGGCCTCCGCGAACGCCTCCTCGCCCCACGGGTGCCAGTCGACGGGATTGTCGGCGTGCTGGAGCAGATAGGGGCTCGTCGCGTCTTTCAAGCGGTTCATCAGGACCTCCCCGGCCAAGCCTAGACGGCGGCGGCCGCGCGTCCGGGGAGCAGGGGGTGCGGCCGGAACAGGACGCGGCGTAGGTTACGGGACGTGGATATGGACTTCGTCTGCGCCCAGGCCGGTCGTCCGGCGCCGGCCCTCACGCGCAGGGACGTGGCGCGCGCGCTGCTCGCCGTGCCGTCGGGCGTGGCGCTCGTGGCGCTGCCCGACCTGCGGCGGGCCATGATGTCGGCGGGCAACCCGCTCACGCTCGCGTTCTGGGAGTCCGCCAAGGCGACGCTCAGCTCGATCGAGGCGGGGGTGGCCACGGTGGGCGACGTGCAGCGGTGGGTGGAGTCCACGGGCACGGAGCCGATCCTCATGACGCCCAGCTACTTCGTCTGGCCGGAGGAGGACGAGCGCGGGCCCGTGGCGAGCGAGATGTTCGCCCGGCTGGTGGCGCACCTGGAGGAGCGGGTGGCGTCGGGGGAGATCGACCCCGACGCGCTGGCCACCGGCGACCAGGGCGCCCGCGCGGCCTACGAGGAGCTGCAGGAGCGCTGGCTGGGCACGCCGCTGCCCGACGGCCGGGTGCCCGGGTTCGCGGTCAGCGACGAGCAGGACGAGGAGCTGTTCGCGGCCTGGGACGAGGAGGAGGCGTTCGCGCTGTCGGAGCTGCGGCGGATCATGGCGGAGCTGCCCAAGCAGCCCGAGCTGCCCGTCACGGAGCTGGAGGCGGCGGTGGCGCGGCTGCGCGCGCTGCTCGCCCTGCCCGGCTATCCCGCCAACGTGCTGCGGGCCTGCGCCGGGTTCGACGACCGGCCGGTGCCGGACGGCGACGCGGAGCTGTGGCTGGCGGTGGCGGCGGGCGTGGCGGGGCCGATCTCGGACCTGTCGGACGGCGCGGACGTGCTGGAGGAGTTCGCCGATCTCGACAGGGACCTGAGCGAGGAGGACACCGCGCTGGCCAACCTCTGCGCGATCCAGCACGCCGACTGGCTGGCGGGGGTGGCGGCGCTGGTGCGCCTGGGCCCCGGGGTGCTGGCCTCGCCCGAGCGCATGGCGCGGCTCATCGCCGAGTCGGAGGACATCGACATCGACGAGCAGGACGACGACGACCTCGACGCGACGGAGGCGCTGTTCGAGTCGGTGGTGACCCTGTGGCGGCTGCTCGGCGTCGTGGACAAGGACGACGTGCTCACGCCGCTGGGCTGGTGGGGGCTGCCCAGGGCGCTCGAACGCGCCTGGTCGCCCGCCGCCGAGTGAGCGCTCAGCCCACGAGCTCCTGGAACTCGGGGTGGCGCTCGATGTACTTGGCGACGTAGGGGCAGCGCGGCTCGACGCGCAGGCCGGTGTCGGCGCTCGCCTGCAGGGCGTGCCCGACCAGCTTGCCCGCCAGCCCCTGCCCCTCGTAGGCGGGCAGCACCTCGGTGTGGGTAAAGATGATCTTCGTGGGCAGCAGGAGGTAGTCGGCGAACCCGGCGACCTTGCCGTCCACGAGGATCTCGAACCGGCTCTCCGTCGAGTTGTCGACTATTTCGATCGGCATCTACTTCTTGGCCTTCTCGTCCTCGCGGGCCGCCTCGGCCTCGATCTCACTCTCGCGCGGCACCTGGATCTTCGACATCTGCTTGTTCATCGACTTGATCAGGATGTACAGGGCGAGCCCGAGAAGGGCCACGACGACGAACCCGAGCAGACCCGGGCTCACTTCACCTGCTGCTAGAACCATCACCCCTCCAGTCTGCCACCGAGGTGCCGTGGTCCGTTCAGTGGCAGGCGGGCTCGACCTCGTCGGCGTGGATGCCCGCGAACAGGTCGTCCTCCGGCAGGTCGGTGTCGACCAGAGAGCGCGCCAGGTGGTAGTCCTCGGTCGGCCAGATCTCCTGCTGGAGCTCGCGCGGGCAGACGAACCACCAGCTGTCGGGGTCGACCTGGGTGGCGTGCGCCTTCAGCGCCTCGTCGCGGATCTCGAAGTAGTCGCCGCACGGCACCCGCGTGGTCACCGGCCACTTGGCGGGGCGGTCCTCCCAGCGGGAGATCCAGTCGGCGTACGGGGAGCCGAGGCCGCGCTCGGTCATCGCCTCGTGCAGCGCCTCGAAGCGCTCCTTGGTGAAGCCCATCTGGTAGTAGAGCTTGAGCGGCTGCCAGGGGTCGCCGGTGCCGGGGTAGCGGTCGGGGTCGCCGGCCGCCTCGAACGCCTCCACGGAGACCTTGTTGGTCATGATGTGGTCGGGGTGCGGGTAACCGCCGTCGTCGTCGTAGGTGATGATCACGTGCGGCCTGAACTCGCGCACGGCGGCCACCAGCGGCGCCGCGGCGTCCTCCAGCTTCTGCAGGCCGAAGCAGCCCTCAGGCAGCGCCTCGTCCTCGTTCTCCGGCAGCCCGGAGTCCACGAAACCCATGAAACGCTGCTCGACGCCGAGGATCTCGCGCGCCCTGGCCATCTCGGCCTTGCGCACCTCGCCGATGTTGGCGACGATCTCAGGCCGGTCCATCTTCGGGTTGAGCACGGATCCGCGCTCGCCGCCCGTGAGGGTACAGACCAGCACTTCCACGCCTTCACGCACGTAACGCGCCATGGTGGCGGCGCCCTTGCTCGACTCGTCGTCGGGGTGGGCGTGAACGGCCATCAGCCTCAGCGGTGCACTCACGGGCTCGAAGCTCCTCAGTTGGGACCGGTCAGTCACCCAGAGAGGTTAGTTTCTGCTGGGCGGTCGCGAGGGCACACCCCCCGCGGGCGACAATTGTCTCGGATAACGCTGAGGGAGTGCAGGGAGATTCCGCCATGGTCACCAAAGATGTCGGGAACGGGCCAGTTCTCGGCACGCCCGACGACTTTCCGGACCGGCCCAAGCGAGGTGGCCGGCTCGTCGTCCACGTGGTGA
Organism: Nonomuraea thailandensis; assembly: GCF_024172165.1. Lineage (GTDB taxonomy): Bacteria > Actinomycetota > Actinomycetes > Streptosporangiales > Streptosporangiaceae > Nonomuraea > Nonomuraea thailandensis. Next base: position 11,435,584 of record NZ_JAMZEB010000002.1, read on the forward strand.
TCGGCGTGCTGGTGGCCATCATCGCAGGTGGGTGGGGCTACGTGATGTGGTCGATGACGGCCGGAGGGTCGGAGGCGCCGGCGCAGGTCGTGACGTTCAAGGTCAACGGACCCAGCAGCGCCGAGATCACCTTTGAGGTCTACAAGCCAGACGATAGGGTGGCCGTCTGCCGGATCAGGGCTCTGGACGTCAATCATGCGGAAGTGGGCAGCAAGGAAGTAAGAATCGCGGCTGGTGAGGGTAGTAAGCAGCTCAAGGAAAGCCTGGACACGAGCGGCCAGGCGACTTCCGTCCACATCCAGTACTGCAATCTCGTATAGTGAGACATTTGGGGAAGCGTTCGAGCGGTTGACTTGTTAGCCTTTCGCAATTCAACCGTACGCGACCTCAACTGATCTCAGGGCCCCCTAGGCAAGCAAGGAGAACCCGTGGCCGACTCTCGCGATGAGAACGTCACATGGCTGACGCAGGAGGCGTACGACCGCCTGAAGGCGGAGTACGAGTATCTCTCTGGCCCCGGGCGCGTCGACATCGCCAAGAAGATCGAGGCCGCCCGTGAAGAGGGCGACCTGCGCGAGAACGGCGGATACCACGCCGCCAAGGACGAGCAGGGCAAGATGGAGGCCCGGATCTTCCACCTCCGGCAGATTCTCGACAACGCCCAGGTGGGAGAGGCCCCCAAGGCCGAGGGCGTGGTGGGCCCCGGCATGACCGTGACCATCCGGTTCGTCGGTGACGACGACGAGGTCACCTTCCTGCTCGCCTCCCGCGAGGAGAGCGGAGCGCCGATCGACGTCTACTCGCCCAAGTCCCCGCTCGGGGCGGCGATCAACGGGAAGAAGATCGGAGAGAAGGCCACGTACTCCATGCCCAACGGACGGCAGAACACCGTCGAGATCCTTGAGGCTGTGCCGTACATCGGCAACTGACCCCCCTGGACCACGACCGCCGGGCCCCCGCTGGCCCGGCGGAATTTTCGCATGGGTCCGGAATCCGGCAAGACCTCAGTTTCTTAGTTAAGTCCCGTAAACGGCGCAACACCTACAAACTGGTGCCGTTCATCGTGGTGACCCTGGTCGCGGTGCTGACGGCCGACGTGTTGTTACTCACCCAGCCGGACGCGGCCATGGCGCCCGTCGACGAGGCCGTGCGGGCCACCCCCAGGCAGACGCCGCTGGCGCAGAAGCGGCCGGTGCAGCAGCAGCCCGCCGTGACCACGCAGCCGGTGCAGCCGCTGAGCAAGCTGCACAAGCCCAACCTGTTCGTGCTGACGAGCAAGCCGTTCACCAACGAGATGTTGCAGAAGGTCGCCAGGCTGTCCGGCGTGCGGGCGCTGGAACTGGCCGACGCGGCCTCGGTCACGCTCGACGGCAAGCGCGTGCAGACGCTGGCCGTCAACCCCTCGACGTTCCGCTCCTACACCCCCAAGGTGACCGCCTCCTCCGACGCGCTGTGGCAGAACGTCGCGGCCGGCGACGTGGCGGTCTCGTTCGTGCTCGGCAACGACGGCGGGCTGTCGCTGCACAGCCGGGTGTCGGCCGGCTCCGCCGGGCAGTTGCGCATCGGCGCGTACGCCACGACGGGCTTCGGCGCCGTGGACGCCGTCGTGTCCAAGCAGGTGGGCCGCTCGCTGGGGCTGCCCCGCGACAACGCGCTCATCGTCAGCGCGCCCAAGGCGAACTCCGACACGCTGCGCAAGCGGATCATGAGGGCGCTGGGCAAGGGCACGCAGGTGGCCATGGTCAACCCGGTGCTGCCCCAGCCGCAGCAGAAGGTGACCCAGCGGAACTGGCCGGCGGGCTCGTTCATGACCGGCGAGCAGCTCACGGTGGCGCTGAAGGCTGCCGTCTCCAAGCTGGGCCGCCCGTACGTGTGGGGTGCCGAGGGGCCCGAGACCTTCGACTGCTCCGGCCTGGTCCAGTGGGCCTACGGGCAGGCGGGGGTGCGGATGCCGCGGGTGACGCACCAGCAGTGGGTGACGGGGCCGCAGGTGCCGTACTCGCAGGCGGTCCCCGGCGACCTGCTCTTCTGGCGCAACGACCCGACGAACCCCGACTACATCTCGCATGTGGCGATCTACTGGGGTGACGGGAAGATGTTGCACGCGCCGCGCACCGGAGACGTGGTAAAGATCGCCCCGGTGAGCACCAGGAATCTGGCCGGGGTCGTGCGGGTGAGCCCCATCGCGGCGGGCAAGGTCCGCTGACCCTTCCCTCGATGGACAGGTCCCCATAGCCGCGCGTGCATTCGGGGCGCAAGAATGTAATGTTGATTACATGTCTACAGACGATGCGACCGCGCAGGTGCGCGGCTGGTTCACCGGCCGGCTGCCCGAGGGCTGGTTCACCGGAGCGCCCGAGATCGTCAGGGACCGCGAGGAGATCGCGGTGCTCGGCACGCTGCCCGACCCGCCGGCCGACACGCCGGAGACCGAGCGGCAGGCCCTCGTCGAAGGGCTCGCCAGGAGGTTCAGGGAGGAGACCCGCGAGCGGCGGATCGAGATCGCCAGGGAGGCCGAGCACAAGTTCCGGCAGAAGGTGTCCTGGGGGGTCGTCTGCGGTGGCGAGACTGTGATGTTCACCACACTCTCCGTGCCCGTGATGACCCGCCTGCGGCAGGCCGAGCGCCAGGTGCTCGACACGCTCGTGGCCGCCGGCGTGGCCAGGAGCCGCAGTGACGCGCTCGCCTGGTGCGTGCGCCTGGTCGGCAGGAACACCGACGAGTGGCTGGCCGAGCTGCGCGACGCCCTGCGGCACGTCGACCGCGTTCGCTCATCGGGGCCCGACGTCCATTCCTGAGAGCGGCCAGCGGAAACGGCTCCGGGAAAGGACTAAACCACTTCCGGAATTGGTTTAGACCAGCGTAATTGGACTGGACCACTGGGCTCCGGAGGTGTGAAAAACTCCTCTTTTAAATCCTCTCCGCCTGGGTAGGCTCCCCCAATCGTCAGGGCCGCTGCCTGCGGCGACGCGCCAGACAATAGGTCTATGCCAATTGGCTTTCGGGGTGCTTCGTCGTTAATGATGACTGGGCCCTGAGAGAGTGGAGGAGTCGAGTCGTGTCCGTTTCCGTGGAAGTAGAAGCGCCCACCAGCAATCGCGAATTGGTCGCGTGGGTGAACGAGATCGCAGCTCTCACCCAGCCGGACCGCGTCGAGTGGTGCGACGGGTCCGAGGAGGAGTGGACACGGCTGACCAACCTCCTCGTGGAGCAGGGCACGCTCACGCGCCTGGCCGCCAGGCCCAACAGCTTCTACGCCAAGTCCGACCCCACCGACGTGGCGCGGGTCGAGGACCGCACCTACATCTGCTCCGAGCGCCGCGAGGACGCCGGGCCCACGAACAACTGGATCGCGCCCGGCGAGATGCGCCGGACGTTCGGCGAGCTGTTCAAGGGCTGCATGCGCGGGCGCACCATGTACGTGGTGCCGTTCTGCATGGGGCCGCTGGGCGGCGAGATCTCCCAGCTCGGGGTGGAGATCACCGACTCGCCGTACGTCGCCGTCTCCATGCGCGTCATGACGCGGATGGGTGAGCGGGCGCTGCGGCTGATCGAGGAGCGCGGAGCGGCGCGACAGGCCGAAGAGAGCGAGGAACGAGCCAACGGAGGCCGCAGCAAGCGCGACCATGAGCACAGCGACTTCGTCAAGGCGGTCCACTCCGTCGGGGCGCCCCTGGAGCCGGGCCAGGCGGACGTGCCCTGGCCGTGCAGCTCCACGAAGTACATCAGCCACTTCCCCGAGACCCGCGAGATCTGGTCGTACGGCTCCGGCTACGGCGGCAACGCGCTGCTCGGCAAGAAGTGCTACGCGCTGCGCATCGCCAGCGTGATGGCCCGCGACGAGGGCTGGCTGGCCGAGCACATGCTCATCCTCAAGCTCACGCCGCCCTCCGGCGAGACCCGCTACATCGCCGCCGCCTTCCCCAGCGCCTGCGGCAAGACCAACCTCGCCATGCTCAAGCCCACGATCCCGGGCTGGAAGGTCGAGACGATCGGCGACGACATCGCCTGGATGCGGTTCGGCGAGGACGGCCGCCTGTACGCCATCAACCCGGAGGCCGGCTTCTTCGGCGTGGCCCCCGGCACCGGCCAGGTGACCAACGCCAACGCCATCCAGACGCTCTGGGGCAACAGCATCTTCACCAACGTCGCGCTCACCGACGACGGCGACGTGTGGTGGGAGGGCCTCACCGAGGAGCCGCCCGCGCACCTCACGGACTGGAAGGGCCGCTCCTGGACGCCCGACAGCGACGAGCCCGCCGCCCACCCCAACGCGCGCTTCACCACGCCTGCCGCGCAGTGCCCGACCATCGCGCCCGAATGGCAGGACCCCAAGGGCGTGCCCATCTCAGCGATCCTGTTCGGCGGTCGCCGCGCCACCGCCGTGCCTCTGGTCACGGAGTCGCTGAGCTGGCAGCACGGCGTCTTCCTCGGAGCCAACGTCGCCTCCGAGAAGACCGCCGCCGCCGAGGGCAAGGTCGGCGAGCTGCGCCACGACCCGTTCGCCATGCTGCCGTTCTGCGGCTACAACATGGGCGACTACTTCGGCCACTGGCTGGACATCGGCCGCCGCGAGGGCGCCCGGCTGCCGAGGATCTACTACGTCAACTGGTTCAGGAAGAACGACGAGGGCAAGTTCGTCTGGCCCGGGTTCGGCGAGAACAGCCGCGTGCTCAAGTGGATCGTGGAGCGGCTGAACGGCGAGGCCGAGGCCGTGCCCACGCCGATCGGCCTGCTGCCGGCCGACCTCGACACCCAGGGCCTCGACCTGTCCGAGGACGACCTGCGCATGCTGCTGACCGTCGACCGCGAGGTCTGGCGGGAGGAGGCCGCGCTGATCCCCGGCCACTTCGAGACGTTCGGCGACCACCTGCCGAAGGAACTGTGGGACGAGTACAACGCGCTGCGCGACCGCCTCGGCTGAGCCCGCGCTGAGCGGAGCTCCCTTGTGCGGTGCGGCCCGGCCGTCTACCTTGGCCGGACGCCGCACCGCCGCTCGGGAGGGCCGCCGTGGATCTCGTCCTGCTCATCGCCGCCTTCGGGGTCTTCTTCCTGGTCGGCGCGGCCGAGCAGCGCGTCGAGCGGGAGCGCAGGCGCATCAGCGAGACCACGCCGAGCGGCACAGGGCACCAGCTCACCCACTATGAGCTGGCCTATCTCTCCGGCGGCCCGCGGCGGGCCGTCAACACGGCGCTGGCCGTCCTCGCGACGGCCGGCGCCGTCCGCGTGTCGCGGTCCTCCCAGGTCACTCCGGTGCACGGGGCGCGGCCGTCGGCGGTGCCGATCGAGCAGGCCGTGCTCGACGCGCTGGCGGCCAGGCCGGGCGGTTACCGGGCGAGCGAGCTGCGGCGGGAGCTGGAGCCGCATCCCGCGCTCCACGCCCTGGCGGGCGGGCTCGAAGCACGCGGGCTGATCGTGCGCGAGCAGGCGTTCGCGACGGCGTGGCGGCTCAGGGACCGGGCCCAGCTCGCCGTGGCGGGCGCCGTGGGATACCTGGTGCTGTTGTTCGTGCTGACCGTGATCGGCGTGGCGGGCCGGGAGAGCTACCTCGCCGGGGCGTTCCTGATCTCCGGGTTCGCGGTGGTCAGCGGGGCCGCCGGGCTGTACCGGCAGAAGCGGCGGCTGCGCAACGTCGTCACCCGCGAGGGCCGCGACGTGCTGATCTCGGCCCGCGCCCACCACCGCAGGGACGTACGCGACCACAGCTCCCTGGTCATGGCCGTCGGCATCCCCGTCGCCCTGTACGGGCTGCACGATCTCGGTGACCGGAGCCTCTGCGACGGGCTGTCGGCAGGGGACCCGCACGGTGACTGCGCCGGCTCCTGCGGCTCGTACGGCGGCGACGGCGCGACGTTCGGCAGCGACTCCCACGGCGGGCTCGACTTCGGCGGCGGCTCCTCGGGCTGTGGCGGAGGGTCGAGCAGTGGCGGCGGTTCCGGTTGTGGCGGCGGATCGAGCTGCGGGGGCGGATCCAGCGGGAGCTAAACGAGCAAAAGCCGGTCCCGCGCGGGCCGAGCCTCTACCTTGCGAACAAGTGTCTTTCCGGCACGCAGGCTGATCGGCCGCACGAGGGGAGGCCGCACATGGACCTGTTCCTGCTCATCGTTTCGGTGGCCATCGCGGCTTACGCCGCCGCCACCACCTCTGCCATCACCCGCGCGCACGCCGCCATCCGGCGCGAGGCCGCGGGCACCCGTTATCGGGATCTCGACCACTACGACCTGGCCTACCTGGCGGGCGGCCCGCACCGGGTGGCCGACACCGCGATCGCCACCCTGGCCGAGCGCCACGACCTGCGCGTCTCGCGCGGCGGCCGGGTGCACCGGGTCATCACGAGCACCGTGGCGGGGGCGCCCGTCGAGGAAGCGGTGCTCGGCATGGTGGCCACGCGCTCGGGCCTGCCCGTGATGTCGCTCAGGATCGAGGTCGCCAGGAGCCTGGCGATGGACGAGATCAAGCAGCGGCTCATGGCCCACGGGCTGCTCCTGCCCGATGGCGTCTTCACCCGGGCCCGCAATCTGAGCGTGCGGCTGCGGGTGCTGTCGGTGGCCGCGTACGCGGGTTTCGCGATCGAGGGCCTGACCCTGGTCGTGACCCCGAGCTTCCACGCGCTGCTCGCCACGCTGGTCTTCCTGGGCACGGCGATCGGCGCGGAGGTCGTGCTCGGCGCCCACCGCCGCGCCATCCGCGCCACGCTGACCGCGACCGGCCGCGAGGCGCTCGACTCGGCGAGGCAGGCGCATACGCGCGGCGTCGCCGAAGGGCCCGTCCCGCTCGCGCTCTACGGCGTCGAGTCGCTGCGCGACCCCAATCTGCGGGCCGAGCTCGGCAGGCAGGAGGCTCGCCGCGAGCGGCGGCGCAGAAGCTCGTACGCCGGCGACGGCTCGGCGGGCTGCGGCGGCGGGGTCTCCCAGGGCAGCTCCCACGGCACCGCGGGGTGCGGCAGCGGATCGTCTGGCTGCGGCGGGGGCGGCGGCTGCGGCGGCGGTGGTTGCGGAGGAGGAAGCTGACCATGGCGGGGCTGGGAGTGGGCATCGGGTGGCGGTCCGAGCTGGACCTGACCATCGAGCGCATGGCGGGCGTCGACTTCCTCGAAGTGGTCGCCGAGAACATCAAGCCCGCCCACCTGCCGGAGTCGCTGCGCGTGCTGCGGGCCAGGGGCCTGCCGGTGATCCCCCACGGGGTGTCGCTCGGGGTCGGCGGCGCGGAGCCGCCCTCCCCGGCCCGGCTGGCGCACCTGGCCGCGTGCGCGCAGGCGCTGGAGGCGCCGCTGGTCAGCGAGCACCTGGCATTCGTGCGCGGTGGCGGCGTCGAGGCGGGGCACCTGCTGCCCGTGCCGCGCACGCGCGAGTCGCTGAAGGTCGTCATCGAGAACGTGCGCAGGGCCCAGGACGCGCTGCCCGTCCCGCTGGCCCTGGAGAACGTCGCGGCCATCTTCGGCTGGCCCGAGGACGAGCTGACCGAGGCGCAGTTCCTGGCCGAGCTGGTGGCGGCCACCGGCGTGGGGCTGCTGGTCGACGTGGCCAACCTCTACACCAACCAGTTCAACCTGGGCCTGCCGGCGGTGGCGGCGCTGGACACGCTGCCGCTGGAGCACCTGGCGTACGTGCACGTCGCCGGCGGCTACGAGCACCACGGCATCTGGCACGACACGCACACCATGGCGGCGCCCCAGCCCGTGCTCGACCTGCTCACCGAGCTGTGCTCCCGGGTCACCCCGCCCGGGGTGCTGCTGGAGTGGGACGACGAGTACCCGAGCGACGCCGTGCTGGCGAACGAGCTGTCCAGGATCAGGGCCGCGATGGCGGTGGCCGGAGAGGCCGGATGAGCCCGGAGGAAGCGCGGCGGCTCGCCGGCGCACAGGGGCCGCCGGCGCAGCCGCCGCGGCCTGCCCCCCGGCTGGAGCTCGGCGAGCCACGGGGGCTCGGCGAGCCGGCGGAGCGGGAATCAGGCGAGCCGGCGGAGCGGGGATCAGTCGAGCCCGGGGAGCGGGAGCTCGGCGAGGAGCGGCGCAGGAGGCTGGCCGAGGCCCAGGGACGCGTCGTGGCGGCCCTGGTGGCCGGGGCGGAGGTGCCCGAGGGCTTCGACCCGGAGCGCATGCGGGCCCAGTCCGCCAGCCTCGTCTCCAAGCGCCGCGCCATCGTGGCCAGGATCCGCCCGGACACCGCCCAGGCGGCCGGCCCCGACCTGGCCGCCGAGTTCGCCGCGTACGCCAGGGCCCGCGCCACGCCGCCGCCCGACTACCGCACCGACGCCGACGACTTCGCCGCCTGGCTGCGCGAGCGCGGCAGGATGCCCGACGCGCCGGCCCCCGGGCGCCGCTGGTGGTCCCGCCTCCCGGGCCTGCGCTGACCGGCCCTTGATCACACCGCCCCTCCCTGGCATACGCTGATCGCAGCAAGCGCTTGGGAGGCGGCATGCGGATCGTCAACATGGGCGAGTGGCCCCTGGACCGGGCGGACGAGCGGCGGCACGACCCCGGCGGCGAGCCGCTGTGGAACGAGTCCTGGTACTACGACTTCGTCTCCGAGGACGGCCGGACGGGCGGCTACGTCCGCCTCGGCCTCTACCCCGGCTGGAACCGCGCCTGGTACTGGGCCTGCCTGGTCACCGCCGGCGGCGACAGGGTCACGGTGATCGACCACGAGGCGGCCCTGCCCGCCCGCGACCTGGGGGTGGCGGGCCCCGGCTACACGGCCGGCCACCGCGCCCCCGACCCCTTCGAGCGGGCCGAGATCCACCTGGACTCCGCCGAGCTCACCCTGGACCTGGAGTTCCGCACGGCGGCCGGCGTCTACGGCTACGCGATCACCCCGCGCTACGAGATCCCCTGCGAGGTCACCGGCACGATCGGCGGCGTGCCCTTCCACGGCCACGGCGAGCGCGACCACAGCTGGGGCGTGCGCGACTGGTGGTCGCTCTCGTGGTTGTGGAGCAGCGCCCGCCTGGACGACGGCACGTACCTGCACGGCATGCGCGCCAACCTGGGCATGGAGCTGCCCTGGCCGGCGTTCCTGGCGGGCGAGGGCGGCCTGGCCCACGTCGAGGGCTTCTCGGCCGCCACCGCCTTCGACGGTGACCGGCCGGTGCGGACCGTGCTGAGCTTTCCCGGCTGCGCCACGACCGTGCGCCCGATCACGTTCGCCCCGGTGACGCTGACCTCGCCCGAGGGGGCGGTGGCGGAGTTCCCGAGGGCGCTGTGCGCGTACGAGACCGAGGACGGGCGCACGGGGCACGGCTGGACGGAGTGGCACCAGCCCCCGGGCTGGCGGGAGCACGCCTGGGAGCCGAGGGTTCAGCGGGAAGGCGCGGGGTAACGGGGAGGGAGTGGGAGGTCTACGCTGCGTCGACGGGTCCTATCTGACCGTGACGCCGGTCGCGTGCACGGACAGCGTGGGCGCGCCGTACGAGATCACTCTGGAGCTGCACCGCGACGGCGCCCCGTACGGCAGCGTGGGTGAGCGTTGCGGGCACACGCTGGCGCGCCTGGCGCGCGGCGTCGACGAGGCCCGTCAGGGCACGGGGGCCGCCAGGCGGTGGGCCGATCCCGACGACCGCTTCCCCTGCGACGGGCCCGACAGCGAGCTGTTCTCCTTCCGCTACCTCACCAGGGCCGGGCTGGGCGGCGGTGAGCTGCGCTGTCAGCTGCGCACGATCCCGGTGTGGCAGCCGGGCCCCGGCGAGTGGCGGCTGACCCGGAGGGCCTACGTGGAGGCCTGGGGAGACACCGGCGTGGGCATGCGGGCGGTGCTCACCTCCGCGGAGCTGTCGGTGTTCGTCCGTCAGCTCGTGGATGAGGCGGAAGGGTGTCTGAAAGGTTGAGAGTCTGCGGAGGAATCGCGTAGACGGAGCGGGCACGGGCGATTCGCGGTGATAATTGCCTGTTGGAGCAGAACGACCAATGGGGCATCAGCACCGCTGGGGAGGCACTCCGTGGGCCTGCGCGATCTGGTCTACCGGCTGTACGAACACCGGCTGGAGGCCAAGCTGTCGAAGGACAGCATCCCCCGGCATGTCGGGGTCATCATCGACGGCAACCGCCGCTGGGCGCGTGCCATGGGCATGCGTGACGTGTCCACGGGGCACCGCAAGGGCGCGGACAAGATCTCCGAGATGCTCGGCTGGTGCCGCGAGCTGGGCGTCGAGGTGGTCACGGTATGGATGTTGTCCAACGACAACCTCAACCGGCCGAGGGAAGAGCTGGAGCCGCTGCTGCGCATCATCGAGGACGTGACGCAGGAGCTGGTGGCCGAGGGCTGGCGGATCAGCCCGGTCGGCGCGCTCGATCTGCTACCGGACCGGACGGCTAATGTCCTAAAAAATGCAAAAGAAGCGTCATCACACCGTCCAGGCCTGATTGTGAACGTTGCAGTTGGGTATGGAGGAAGACGTGAGATTGCCGATGCGGTGCGCTCACTGCTCCAAGAACACGCGAGCAGGGGAGCGAGCATCGAGGACCTGGTCGAGGTACTCGATGTCGAGCACATCGCGGAGCATCTCTACACTCGCGGCCAACCCGACCCGGACCTCCTCATCCGGACGTCGGGCGAGCAGCGTCTGTCCGGCTTCATGCTCTGGCAGAGTGCTCACTCCGAGTTCTACTTCCACGAGGCCTACTGGCCGGACTTCCGCAGGGTGGACTTCCTTCGGGCGCTGCGCGATTACGCTGCGAGACATCGGCGTTACGGTTCCTGACACGACAATCGGGTATCCAGGACGTAACGTTGGAAGTGTCCGGTCACAGGTCGGACATTTCGGAGAGGTCCCGCCTTTGCACCAACACCTGCCGAGGGGGGCCGGACTCCGGCACCGACGGCAGTTCGCGGTCGGGGACGCGGGTCCGGTCCGATTCCCACCTCGTCTGCAGGGTGCCCGCACCAAGGGGCACCCGGGGGAGAACGTGTGGCAGTGTCCTCGAGCAACCCTACTCACCAGTCGGCCAAGCGCACGTACGTGCTGGACACCTCGGTCCTGCTAGCCGACCCGGCGGCGATGACCCGGTTCGCCGAGCACGACGTGGTCCTTCCGATCGTGGTCATCACGGAGCTGGAAGGCAAGCGGCACCACCCGGAGCTCGGCTACTTCGCCCGTAAGGCTCTGCGCTACCTGGACGACCTACGGGTCCAGTACGGCAGGCTGGACGAGGCGATGCCGACGGGGGACGGCACGATCAGGGTAGAGCTCAACCACAGCGATCCGTCCATCTTGCCCGTGGGCTTCCGCCTCGGCGACAACGACACGCGCATCCTCACCGTGGCCCGCTCGCTGGCCAGTGAGGGCTGCGACGTCGTGCTGGTCTCCAAGGACCTGCCGATGCGGGTCAAGGCCGCCTCGATCGGCCTGGCGGCCGAGGAGTACCGCGCCGAGCTGGTGCACGAGTCGGGCTGGACAGGGATGGCCGAGATCCAGGTCACCACGGACGACGTCGAGACCCTCTTCGAGTCGGGCACCGCCGACATGGAAGAGGCCAGGGACCTGCCCGCGCACACGGGCCTGCGCCTGCTGTCGGCCAAGGGCTCGGCGCTCGGCCGGGTGCAGCCCGACAAGTCGGTGCGGCTGGTCCGCGGCGACCGCGAGGTCTTCGGCCTGCACGGCCGCTCCGCCGAGCAGCGCATCGCGCTCGACCTGCTGATGGACCCGGAGATCGGCATCGTCTCGCTCGGCGGCCGGGCCGGCACCGGCAAGTCGGCGCTGGCGCTGTGCGCGGGCCTGGAGGCGGTCCTGGAGCGCCGCCAGCACCGCAAGGTGATCGTCTTCCGTCCCATCTACGCCGTGGGCGGCCAGGAGCTCGGCTACCTGCCCGGCAGCGAGGGCGAGAAGATGGGCCCGTGGGCCCAGGCGGTCTACGACACGCTCGGCGCGATCACCTCACCCGAGGTCATCGAGGAGGTGCTCGACCGGGGCATGCTGGAGGTGCTCCCGCTGACGCACATCCGCGGCCGGTCGCTGCACGACGCCTTCGTGATCGTGGACGAGGCCCAGTCGCTCGAACGCGGGGTGCTGCTGACCGTGCTGAGCCGGATCGGCGCCAACTCGCGGGTCGTGCTCACCCACGACGTGGCCCAGCGCGACAACCTGCGCGTCGGCCGGCACGACGGCGTGGTCGCGGTGGTGGAGAAGCTGAAGGGGCACCCGCTGTTCGCGCACGTCACGCTCACCAGGTCCGAGCGGTCCCCGATCGCCGCGCTGGTGACGGAGATGCTGGAGGACATCACCATGTGACGCTCACTTGAGCTCACCGCACGTGTGCCGCCCCTCGTCCCGCGGGGGGCGGCCCTCGCTCTCCCGTACGATCCGCACCACCTCGTACGCCGCGTCCTGCTGCGCGGTGCAGACGATCTGCGCCATGCCCAGCTTGGTCAGCGTGCCGTCGCCGCCGATGTAGACGGTCAGCGTCGAGGTGCGGGGGAGCTGGATCTCGTCGCGCTGCGGCGGGTTGATGGAGTTCCTGGTCCGCAGGTACGTGAACCCGCGCAACGCGGTGTCCCGGTCGCCCAGCGGGCGGGCCGAGGCCTCGAAGAGCGCGCCGAGCACGCTCTCCACGGTGTCGTCCTCGACGTCGGCCGGCTCCCGCGACAGCCTGCCGTTCTTGACCAGGTAGATCGTCTTGGTCGGCGGCGGGATCTTGACGGTGGGGGCGTCGCCCCTGTCCTGGACGTCGGTCGGCGAGATGCCGCAGGCCGTGGCGGCCAGCAGCAGGGCGGCGGCGATGCTCGTGATGGCCTTCATATGTGCGGCAGCCAGACGGTGAAGAGGGTTCCGGGGTGCTGGGCGCGTACGGAGATCGTGCCCCCGTGGAGCTGGACGTTGGCGCGGGCGATGGCCAGGCCCAGGCCGCTGCCGTGGCTGCGCGCCCGGCCCGCGCCGGCCTTGAAGAAGCGGTCGAAGACGTGCGGCAGCGCCTCGTGCGGGATGCCCCTGCCGTGGTCGCGCACCTTCACCTCCAGGCCGTTCTCGGTGGCCCTGGCCGTGACGACGACCGGGGGCAGGCCGTGCTTGAGCGCGTTGCCGACCAGGTTGGCCACGATGACGTCGAACCGGCTGGGGTCGAGGTTGGCGGTCAGGCCCTGGGAGGCGGTGACCGTGACCTGGTCGCTCCAGCCGCGCACCTCCAGGCAGTCCTGGATGGAGTCGGCCACGTTGACCGGCTCCAGGTTGAGCGTGGCCGTGCCGGCGTCGAAGCGGCTGATCTCGATGAGGTGCTCGACCAGCTCGCGCAGGCGCTCGATCTCCCTGAGCACCAGCCGCACGGCCTGGGCGGGCGCCTCCGGCAGGTGGTCGGCCTCGTCGGAGAGCATGTCGGCCACGGCCGTCATCGCGGTCAGCGGCGTGCGCAGCTCGTGCGAGACGTCGGCCACGAACCTGCGGGACATGGCCTCCAGCGAGCGCAGCTCCGACACGCTGAGCTCCAGCGCGGCCGCCGCGTCGTTGAAGCGGGCGGTGAGCCCGGCCAGCTCGTCGCGGCCGTGCACGGGCAGCCTGGTGTCCAGCTTGCCCTGCCCGAGCGCCTGGGCGGCGGCGCTCAGCCGGCGTACCGGCAGCAGGACCTGCCTGGCCGACAGCAGGGCCACGCCCAGGGCGCTCAGCACGATGACGAGGCCCGTCTGGGCCAGGGTGGTCCTGAGCGTGTCCAGCTGGCGCTCGTCGTCGCGCAGGGGGAAGAAGACGAACGCCTGGAGGCCGGTGGACTCGGGCCGGCCCGCGTTGTCGCGGTAGACCTCGGCGCCGACGATGAGGTAGAGCTCGCCGTCGATGAGCTTGCGCTGGGTGACGACGCTCTGCTTGGCCCTGCCGTGCAGCTCGTTGGGCACGTCGCTGAGCGACATGGGGCCCTCGGTGGCGACGAGGGTGCCGTACTCGACCAGGGCGCTGCGGCCGGGCCCGGCCAGCGCGTGGGCCACGCGGTCGAGCTCCCTGGTGGTGGGGGCGGCCTCGCCGGGCCTCAGCTTGCCGATCGGGAAGTCGATGGTGGCGAGCTCCTTGGTCACCAGGTCCAGCGAGGCGGCCTCGGTCCTGGTCAGGAGCGCGGTCTTGGCCAGCTCGTAGCCGATGGTGGCGACCAGCAGGGAGGCGGTGACGGCGACGAGGGTGAAGGTGAAGACCAGGCGGGTGCGCAGTCCTGTGGGGCGGGGGATCACGCGGCGGATCACGGAGGGCTGAACCGGTAGCCGAAGCCGCGCACGGTGTGGATGAAGACGGGCTCGGCCGGCTTGGGCTCGATCTTGGCGCGGATGCGCTGCACGCAGGCGTCCACCAGGCGGGAGTCCGCGATGTGCGTGTGGTCCCAGACGGCACGCAGCAGGTAGCGGCGGTTGAGCACCTGACCGGGGTGCCGGACGAGCTCCAGCAGCAGCCGCAGCTCCGTCGGGGTCAGGTGGATCTCCTTGCCTGCCAGCGTGACCTTGAGCGCGCCCCGGTCGATCACGAGGTCGCCGAACGTGATGCGGTCGGAGGCGGCGGACTCGGCGCGGCGCAGCACGGCGCGGATGCGGGCGTCCAGGACGCGCGGCTCGACCGGCTTGACCACGTAGTCGTCGGCGCCGGCCTCCAGCCCGACGACCACGTCCAGGTCGTCGCCGCGGGCCGTGAGGAGGATGACGGGGAGCTGGTCGAGCTTGCGCACGCGACGGCACACCTCGACGCCGTCGATGCCCGGGAGCATGACGTCGAGGATCGCGATCTCCGGGCGGCGGGCCCTGATGTGGTCGAGAGCCTCCTCACCCGTCGCGTACGACGTGACGGAGTGCCCCTGCCTGGTCAGAGCCAGCTCTAGAGCCGTGCGGACCGAGGGGTCGTCTTCTACGAGGAGGATGCCAGCCACGCGCACATTATTATTCCATGTCTCGATTACCCGGTATATGTCACCAAACTGTGACAAGGCATAGATGTGATCCGGAAGATGGGCCGCGACCCTGAAAGCGGCTTCCCTTCGGTCAACGGGCGCTCGAAGGGGAGCCGCCCACACTGTGACGAAAGTCACAATATTTCGGAAACGCGGGGCTAACCTGCTGCTTGGTGAAATTTACGTCAAGCGATTCCCGCGTTTCGGTTGCGGACCACCCCCCAGGACAGGGCAAGCTCATGCTTCGTGAGCCCCGGTCCGCAGTTGAGTGAGCGCCCCCCGAAGGAAGACCTCCCCTCGGCGCGCCGGCCTTCGCGCTTCACTCCCAAGCGCATCATCATCACCGTGCTCTCGCTGGTGATCGTTCTCGGTGGCGGCGGCTACACCGCCTACCGCGCCGTTCAGAACGCCAACGAGCCGCCGCAGACGCCCATGTCGCTCACCGACCTCGGCGCGCTCGCCGGCGGCGACCTGTACGCGCCCGACCCCGAGGCCGACCTGCTCAAGGCCGAGGCCGAGCAGGCCTACCGGGCCGACCAGCTCAAGAAGGAGCGCTCGGGCGCGGCCGGCAAGGGCCTCGACTGGGTGGTGCCCGAGCAGGCCCCCGCCGGCGACGGCTTCCCCGCCCAGAACTTCCCGCCCGGCAGCGACCCCTCGCCGGGCAGCAACAAGGCCACCGCCAAGGCGATGCTGGCCTCGTTCGGGTTCGGCGCCGACCAGTGGGGCTGCCTGGAGCGGCTCTGGCACAAGGAGAGCGGCTGGAACGAGCGGGCCATGAACCGCTACTCCGGCGCGTACGGCATCCCGCAGTCGCTGCCCGGCAGCAAGATGGCCAGCGCGGGCGCCGACTGGCAGACCAACGCCACCACCCAGATCAAGTGGGGCCTGGGCTACATCAAGGGCCGCTACGGCACGCCCTGCGCCGCCTGGGGCCACTCGCAGCGCGTCGGTTGGTATTAAGTCCGGAGCGGGTCAACTTTCCTTCCCCAATCGGCAAGCCGCCGCGCCCGATCCGGTATACGGGCGCACGCTGGCCGCATGGGTGTGAAGGTCAGTGTGATCATCAATGTCCACAATCCGGGTGACACCGCCGACGCGTGCGTCCGCTCCGCGCTGGAGCAGACGATGCCCCCGGACGAGTACGAAGTGATCGTCGTGGACGACGGCTCCACCGACGGGACCGCCGAGCGCCTGGACACCATCGCGGCCGTTCGCGGGAACGTCCGGGCCCTGCACCTGCCGTACACGGGCTCACCCTCGCGCGCCCGCAACGTCGGCCTGGCGGCGGCCGCCGGCGAGTACGTGTACTTCCTGGAGCCGGGCGACCGCCTGGAGCGGGACGCCGTCGAGCGCATGCACGACCGCGCCGTGGAGACCGACGCCGACGTGCTGGTCGGCCGCGTGGTCCGCGACTTCGGCCCGCCGATGACCGCCTTCGCGCGCAGCACCGGCCGGGCCGACATCCTGCGCGACCGCCTGCTCACCCTGCTGCACCCGCAGCAGCTCTACCGGCGGGCGTTCCTGGAGGAGCACGAGCTGGGCTTCTCCGTGCCGGGCAGCCGGATGGGGGAGCAGGCGTTCGTGCTGCGCGCCTTCCTCCAGGCCAAGGTCGTCGCGGTGCTGGCCGAGCACGTCTGCTGCCACCTCGGGGAGCGCCCCGGTGTCGAGGAGGAGCCGCGGGCCATCGTCAAGGAGCTGCACAAGCTGCTCGACGACATCGACACCTACGTGGGCGAGGGGCGCCAGCGCGACCGCATGTACGCGTACTGGCTGCGCTACGCCGTCCTGCGCCCGCTGCTGACCAGCAAGTTCGCCGACTCGTCCGTCGACCGGGGCATGCACTTCCGCGTCGTGCAGGAGCTCATGGAGCGGCGCTTCCCCGAGCACCTGGACCGCCACCTGCCGGTGCAGCTCCGCCTCGTGGCCGCGTACGTCCGCATGGGACGCCTGGACCAGATCGTGCTCATGGCGAACTCCACCAGGCGCGCCGGCCTGCGCGCCGACCTCACCGAGGTGCGCTGGGACGCCCACATCCTGGTGCTCGGGCTGACCGCCGAGGTGCTGGCGGGCGACGGCAGGCCGGACAAGTACCAGGTGGACGGCGACAGCCTGCACTGGATCCCCCCGCGCTCGCTGGAGACCAAGAAGCTGCCCCCCGAGGTCACCGACATCACCAGGGACGTCGAGCGGGCCCGCATCGAGCTCTACGTGCGCCACGCCGAGACGGGCGTCGTGCACTTCCTGCCGCTCACCCAGCGCGTCGAGCGCGTCCCCGCGGGCCGCCGCCGCGACAGGGTCCGCATCAAGGGCGAGACGCGGGTGGACATCACCACCGCGGCCCTGGGCGAGCCGCTGCGGCCGGGGGTGTGGGAGGTGCACGTGCGCATGTTCAGCGGGGCCAACCAGGCCAGGAGCCGCGTCAGCCACCCCGACGGCCCGCTCAACTGCCTCGGCGTGCTGGCCCAGCGGCCCAGGATGCGGCTGGTCGTGCCGTGCTGGAGCGACTCGGGCGAGCTGGGGCTGGCCATCGACCCGCGCTCGTTCTCCGAGTCGATCAAGCTGGTGTCGCCGGGCGTGACGGTCAAGCACCTCGGGCAGCACCTGTACGTCGTGCTGCCGGTGCCGTACGTGCCGCCGAGCGGCGGCCCGCCACTGGAGCTCGTCATGCGCAGCACCGGCAGGCGCGCCCGCGAGGTGAGCGCGCCCGCCCTGGTCGAGGCCGGGGTGCCGGGCAGGCTCGCCGGCCAGCTCGTGGCCAAGGTGCCGGTCAAGCGGTTGCTGCCCGGCGTCGAGCACTTCGGGCCGGGCAACTGGCTGTGCACGCTGCGCTCGCCTGACGAGGAGGTCGGGCTGCGGTTCGCGCTGGAGATGCGCAGGGGCAGGATCCAGGCCCGCCCAGCCGCCGCCGTGGACCCCGAGCGCCGCCTGCCCGTGGTCCGCGACACCGCGCTGCACCGGCTCTGCCGGAGGCTGCCCGGCGCGCGGCGCATCGTGCGCCTGGCGCGCGCGGGCAGGTACCGCTACCTCATGGACTGACCCAGCCCTCCAGCTCCTCGAAGGCGCTCCTGAAGGCCGGGAGCATCGGCCTGAGCCGGTCGGGGTAGAGGTCCACCAGGCTGTCGAGGTGGTTGCCGCCCTCGATCCGGTGGTAGCGGAACGGGCGGTGCGGGCCGACCATCTTCGCGTACACATCGGAGTCGCGCGAGATCGGCAGCAGCGTGTCCAGCGTGCCGTGCAGGGTGATCAGCGGCTTGGTGATCCTGCCGGTCAGCGCGATCCTGGCCACCGCGGCGTACGGCCTGCGCTCGTCGTAGTCGTAGTCCGCCGCGGCGCCCTGGTAGGACGGGTCCAGCTCCTTCTGGTAGAGCTGCTGGGTGAGCTCCCAGTAGTACTGCCGGTGGAACGGCCACAGGAACTCCGAGCCCGCCGCGAAGCCGGCCGCCCGCACCCCGGCCTCGTCCGGGTACGCCTTGAGCGCCGGCGGCAGGTAGTTCAGCAGGTTGTCGCCCTTGACCCGCCAGAGCGTGCCCTCCCAGTCCACGCCGCCGTCGTAGAGCCATCCGCGGTTCTCCAGCTGCCACCTCACCAGGTAGCCGCCGTTGGAGATGCCCGCGGCGAACGTGCGCTCGGGCTTCCTGCCGTACCGCTGCCTGACCACGGCCTTGGCGGCCACGGTGAGCTGGGTGACGCGGTGGTTCCACTCGGCGATGGCGTCGCCGGGGCGGCGGCCGTCCTCGTGGAAGTTCACGCCCACGTTGCCCTTGTCGGTGGAGGCGAACGCGTAGCCCTTCGACAGGACCCAGTCGGAGATCGTGTAGTCGTTGGCGTACTGCTCCCTGTTGCCGGGGGTGCCGGAGACGACCAGGCCGCCGTTCCACTTCTCGGGCAGCCTGATCACGAACTGGGAGTCGTGGTTCCAGCCGCGCGTGGCGTTGCCGGTGGAGGTGTCGGGGAAGTAGCCGTCGATCTGGAGGCCGGGCACGCCGGTGGGGTTGACCGTGGCGGCCGAGTGCAGCCCGGCCCAGTCCGCGGGGTCGGTGTGGCCGGTCAGCGCCGTGCCGGCCGTGGTCAGGTCGTCGAGCGCGGCGATCTCGGCGTGCTCGGCGCCCGGGACCGTGAGCTGGCTCGCGGGCGTCAGTAAGCTCGCCACGAGCGTGAGCGCGACCAGCATCTACGCCTCCTTCAGGTGCTCGGCCAGCAGGCGCTGGAACTCTCGCGGGTGCTCCAGGTGCGGGCTGTGGCCGCAGTCGTCCAGCACGGCCTCGCGGTATCTCCCGTACCGCTCCAGCACGGCCCTGGTCTGGCTCACCATCGGCTGGGCGGGGGTGCCGGGGGAGCCGGGCACGACCCCGAGCGCCCCCAGGTGGGCCAGGTCGAACAGCGAGGCGTCCGAGACGATCACGTCGTCGGCGCCCCTGATCCACAGGATCGGCGGCCTGTGGTCGATCTCGTGGAGGTCGTCGAGGCGGAAGTGGGTGGGCGCGATGGCGTTGAGCACGCCGGTCTTGCCCGGTGCCACGCCCGGCCAGGCGTCGGCGGTGGCGCCGTCGCCGGGGTAGTGGGCCTCGCCGACGCGGGTGGTGAGCATCGCGCGGACGTAGAAGTCCTCGTCGGGAACGGGGCGGTTGTTGACGTAGGCGGAGCGGAAGACGTTGCGCGGAGAGGTCGGCGACTCCTCCGACATGTCGCCCGACTGCAGCCGTGTCACGAAATCAGGGTTCGCGGCGCCCGCGCCCGATCCCGCGCCGTCCGGGTGCGTGAGCCGCCCCTCAGGGCCCTCCGTGCCGCCGAAGCCGTACGGGGAGATCGGGTTGACCAGCGTGACGCTCCTGACGGCGGCCGGGCGGTCGCGCAGCGCCTGCAGCACGATGCCGCCGCCCAGGCTCCAGCCCACCAGGTGGACCCGATCCAGGCCCAGCGCGTCCACCAGCTCGATCAGGTCGTCCGAGTAGTCGCGCAGGCCCCTCGTGGCGTCCACGGGCGCCGGGTCGGTGTCGCCGAACCCGCGCAGGTCCACCGCCAGCGGGCGGTACCCCTCGGGCAGCGCGGCCATGGCGTCGCGCCAGAACGCGGCGGAGGAGACGTTCCCGTGCACGAACAGCACGGGCTCGCCGGTGGTCCTGCCCTCGACGGTCAGGACGTGCTGGGTGAGCCTCGGCGTGGTGACCTTCATTTCGCGTAGATCCTTTCGGCCAGGTCGCTGCCCCGAGTCTCGCGGGCGGCGTAGACCGAGACCAGGGTGAGCAGCGCCGCCACCCCGAGGTAGGCCGAGATGGGCACGCTGCTGCCGAACTGCTGGAGCAGGGCCACCGCGATGATCGGGGCCAGCGCGCCCGCCACGATCGCCGAGAGCTGCGCGCCGATGGAGACGCCGGTGTAGCGGGTCCTGGTGCCGAACAGCTCGGAGAAGAAGGCCGCCTGCGGGCCGTACATCATGCCGTGGAAGAGCAGGCCGACCGTGACGGCCAGGGTGATGGCCAGGAAGTTGCCGGTGTCCACGAGCGGGAAGAACGCGAAGATCCACACGCCGATGCCGGCGGCGCCCGCCAGGTAGATCGGGCGGCGCCCGAACCGGTCGGACATCGCGCCCCACAGCGGGATCGTCACGAAGTGGATGCCCGAGGAGATCAGCACCGCGTTCAGCACGGTGGAGTTGTCGATCCCGGTCTGCTTGGCGTAGGTGATGACGAAGACGGTCAGCAGGTAGAACGAGATGTTCTCCGCCAGGCGGGCGCCGATCGCGACCAGCACGTCCTTGGAGTGGTGACGCAGCACCCCGACGATCGGGGCCCTGGCCTCCGGCGGAGCCTCCTTGAAGACCGGCGACTCGCTGATCGACAACCGGATCCAGAGCCCGATGAGCACCAGCACGCCCGACAGCAGGAACGGCACCCGCCACCCCCACGACAGGAACGCCTCCTCCGACTGCCAGGCGGCCAGCGCCGCCAGCACGCCGGTGGCCAGCAGGTTGCCGCCGGGGGCGCCCGCCTGCGGCCAGGAGGCCCAGAAGCCGCGCCGCGCCGTGTCGCCGTGTTCGGAGACGATCAGCACCGCGCCGCCCCACTCGCCGCCGAGCGCGAAGCCCTGCACGAGCCGCAGCGCCGTCAGCACCAGCGCCGCCGCCGGGCCCAGCGTCTCGTACGTCGGCAGGCAGCCGATCAGGAACGTCGCCGTGCCCATCATCAGCAGGCTGACGACCAGCAGCGTCTTGCGGCCGATCCGGTCGCCGAAGTGGCCGAAGACCAGGCCGCCGAGCGGGCGGGCGACGAACCCGACGGCGTAGGTGAGGAACGCCAGCAGCGTGCCGGTCAGCGGGTCGGACTCGGGGAAGAAGAGCTTGTTGAACACGAGGGCGGCTGCCGAGCCGTACAGGAAGAAGTCGTACCACTCGATGGTGGTGCCGATCAGGCTCGCGGCGACGATCTTCTTGATGGAAGTGGCCATGCCGGTCACCGTAGGTTGTGACCGGAGTCACTCATATAGCGTTCGGACCCATAGTGTCGGGCGTGTCTGTGTGGCCGAGCCGGTGCAAGCGGAGGGCGAGCTGGATCTCCAGTGCCCGCCCCGGCTCCAGCCAGCCCTCGCCGAGCAGCTTGCCGATGCGGTCGAGCCGCTGCGTGACGGTGTTGACGTGGATGTGCATGGTCTCGGCCGTGCGCGAGGGCGAGCCTCCGGTGCCGAAGTAGGCCGCCAGCGTGTCGGTCAGCGCGGTGCCCCTGCGGGCGTCGTAGTCGATGACCGCGCCGAGCGTCCTGCCGACGAAGCCGCGCACGTCGCGGCCGTCGCCGACGAGCAGCCCCACGAAGCCCAGCTCGCTCGCGCTCGCCCCGTCGCCGGCCCGCCCGAGCGCGATCAGCGACTCCGCGCACCTGCGGGCCTCCTGGTAGGCGGCGGCCACGTCCTCGGGCTCGCCCGCGCGTGCCGCGCCCGCCGTCGCCGGGCTCTGCAGCGACGACGTCAGCTCGCGGGCCACGCGCTGCGCCAGCCCTCCCGCGTCGTCGCCGGGCAGCAGCAGCACGACCTCGTCGCCCCGCCCCGCCGCCAGCCCGTGCCGCAGCGTGGCATGCGAGGAGGCCCAGAACGCCGCCCGCTCGCGCTGCCCCGAGTGCTTGGCGACCACCACCACGTGCGGCGCGCCCAGGTCCATGCCGAGCCGTCGCGCCCGGTCGGCCAGGCCGGGCGAGCCCGGCCGGGAGATCAGGTCGTCGAGCAGCTCGCCCCTGACCCGCCCCTCCGCCTCGGCCACGCTCCGGCGGAACAGCAGCAGCAGCGCGCACACCAGCGCCGCCCGCTCCAGGATGCGCTCGTCGGCGTCGTCGCTGCGCAGGATCAGCGTGCACAACGGCTCCCCGCCCACGTCCACGGACGCGATCAGCAGATCGCCCCTGCGCACGGTGCGCCCCAGCGCCCTGGACGCCTGCGCCGCCTCGAACACGCCCGCGTCCAGCTCGCCCACGTCACCGCTGATGGGCCGCCCCAGGTCGTTCAGCACGGCCAGCGAGCCGCCCAGCACGTCGGTCACCACGGCCGCCACGTCCTCGATGCCGCCGCCGCGCAGCACCAGCGAGGTCATCCGGTCGTGCGCCATGGCGGCCCGCTCCACGGCCTCGCCGTGCTCCCTGACGGTCCGGTGGGCGTGGGAGAGCTCCTCCAGCGCGTTCCTGGTCTCCTGCAGCAGCCTGGCGTTGTCGATCGCGACGGCGGCGTGCGCGGCCAGGCTGGCCAGCAGCGACACCTCCTCCTGGTGGAACGGCCTGGCGCTGCGGTTGGCCGCCATCAGCACGCCGATCACCCGCTGCCCCAGCCGCAGCGGCACGCCCAGGATGGCGACCAGGCCCTCCTCCTTGACGGCCTCGTCGATGTGCTCCTTGTGCCGGAACCTGGCGTCGGCGAAGTAGTCGGCCGTCGCGTACGGCACCGCCGTCTGCGCCACGAGCCCGCCCAGCCCCGCCCCCATGGCCAGCCGCAACGCCCGGAACTTGGCCGAGATCGACCCGTCCGTCACCCGCATGTAGGTGTCGCCCCGCTCGGGGTCGTGCAGCGTCATGTACGCGACGTCGGTGGCCAGGAGCTGCCTGGCCCGGTGCACGATGGCCTCCAGCACGGCGTCGAGGTCGCGCAGCGCCGCCAGGTCGCCGGCCGTGTCGTACAGCGCCGACAGCTCCGCCTCGCGCCTGGCCCGCCGTTTCAGCAGGTCGCGCACCTTGAGCGCCTCGACCTTGGCCCGCTCCAGCTCCTCGATCGCCGCCGGGTCCGCGCCTGCGGCCCTGGCCTGGATGATCGGGCCCTCGAACTCGACCGCGGACGCCTCCCTGGCCAGCAGCTCCAGGAACCGGATGCTCACTAGCGGGCCGTCCAGCCACCGTCCACCGGCAGCGACACGCCGGTGATGAACGCCCCGGCGGGGCCGCACAGGTAGGCGACCAGCTCGGCCACCTCCTCGGGCTCGATCAGGCGCTTGATCGCCGCGGGGGCCAGCATGACGTCCCGCACGACCTCGTCCTCGGGGATGCCGTGCACCTTGGCCTGGTCGGCGATCTGCGCCTCCACCAGCCCGGTGCGCACGTAGGCCGGGCAGACGCAGGTGGAGGTCACCCCGTGCGGGGCCCCCTCCAGCGCCACGACCTTGGAGAACCCCTCCAGCGCGTGCTTGGCCGTCGTGTACGCCGACTTGAACGGCGAGGCCCGCAGCCCGTGCACCGACGAGATGTTGACGAACCGCCCCCAGCCCCTGGCGTACATGCCGGGCAGCACCCGGCGCGCGATCAGGAACGGCGCCTCGACCATCACCCTGAGCATCGTGGCGAACACCTCGGGCGGGAACTCCTCGATCGGCGCCACGTGCTGGAACCCGGCGTTGTTCACCACGATGTCCACCGGCTCGTCGGGCAGCGCCGCCACGAAGCCGGGCTCGCTCAGATCGGCCACCACCGCGGCGCCGCCCACCTCGGCGGCCACCTTCTCGGCGGGCTCGGCCCGCAGGTCCACGACCAGCACCCTGGCCCCCGCCGCGGCCAGCCGCCGCGCGCACGCCGCCCCGATGCCGCCCCCGGCCCCCGTCACCAGCGCGGTGCGCCCCGTCAGCTCCTTCGCCATACCTCGCCACCCTAAGCGCTCACCCCGCCGCGCCGCATGGGCGCGGACGACATAGATGGATGGCTGCATATGTGGATCAAGGGCGTCTGCTAAGGTGAGGGCATGATCGCGTATTCGTCCCAGTGGTGGCCCGCCTCCTAGGCGGACCTCCCGGCGATATGCGCACGGCCGCCTCGACGAGGCGGCCGTCACCGTTGCAGTGGGTGCCCCCCGTCGAGCACAGACACGAAGGGGCACTCATGACCACCACCTGGCCACGGATCCTCACCACGCTGCTCGACGGCGCCTCCCTCACCGCCCGCCAGGCCACCTGGGCGATGGACCAGATCATGTCCGGCATGGCGACCGACGCCCAGATCGCCGCGTTCGCGATCGCGCTGCGGGCCAAGGGCGAGAGCGTCGCGGAGGTGGCGGGGCTGGCCGACGGCATGCTGGCCAGAGCCTCGGCGATCCGGGTGCCCGGCGACCCCGTCGACCTCGTCGGCACCGGCGGCGACCGCGCCAACACCGTGAACGTCTCCACCATGGCCGCCATCGTGACCGCCGCCGCCGGTGCCAAGGTGGTCAAGCACGGCGGCCGGGCCGCCTCCTCCACGGCGGGCGCGGCCGACGTGCTCGAAGCGCTCGGCGTGGCGATCGAGCTGCCGCCCGCCGCCGTGGTGCGCGTGGCGGACGAGGTGGGCATCACGTTCTGCTTCGCGCCCGCCTTCAACCCGGCGCTGAGACGCACCTCCCAGCCGCGCCGCGAGCTGGGCGTGCCCACGGTCTTCAACTTCCTGGGCCCGCTCACCAACCCGGCCCTGCCCTCCGCGCAGGCCGTCGGGGTCTACCACCCGACCATGGCGCCCACCATGGCGGGCGTGCTGGCCGAGCGCGGCTGCTCGGCGCTGGTCTTCAGGGGCGACGACGGGCTCGACGAGCTGACGACCTGCGGCCCCTCGACGATCTGGGTGGTACGCAGGGGCAGGGTCACCCGGACCGCCTTCGAGCCGCTCGACCTGTCGATCCCGCGTGCCCGCGCCGAGGACCTGCGCGGCGGCGACGCGCGGCACAACGCAGGCGTGGCACGTGCCGTGCTCTCCGGCGAGCAGGGCCCCGTGCGCGAGATCGTCCTGCTGAACGCGGCCGCCGCCCTGGTGGCCGCCGACGGCACCCCGCCGGCGGCCGAGCTCACACCCGCGCTGGCCGCCGGTTACAAGCGGGCCGCCGACGCCGTCGACTCCGGCGCCGCGCTCTCCTTGCTCACCCGCTGGGCCCACGCCACGCAGCAGGCCGCCGCCGGGACGGTCAGGGCCTAGTCATGGACAGGACGTCGAGCGCGGCGTCGAGCTGCTCCTCCGTGAGCTTGCCCGCGGCCACGTGGCCGCGCTCGATGACGACCTCCCTGATCGTCCTGCGCTCGGCCAGGGCTTGCTTGGCGATCTTCGCCGCCTCCTCGTAGCCGACGTACTTGTTCAGCGGGGTGACGATCGACGGGGACGACTCGGCGTACTCGCGCAGGCGCTCGACGTTGGCCGTGATGCCGGAGACGCAGCGGTCGGCGAGCAGGCGCGAGACGTTCGCCAGCAGCCTGATCGACTCCAGGATGTTGCGCGCGATGAGGGGGAGCTGCACGTTCAGCTCGAAGCTGCCCGACGCGCCGGCGAACGTGATCGCCGCGTCGTTCCCGATCACCTGGGCCGCGACCATGGCCGTGGCCTCGGGGATCACCGGGTTGACCTTGCCCGGCATGATCGACGAGCCCGGCTGCAGGTCGGGCAGGTTGATCTCGCCGAGCCCCGCGCGGGGGCCCGAGCCCATCCAGCGCAGATCGTTGGCGATCTTGGTGAGCGACACCGCGATCACCTTGAGCTGACCGGACAGCTCCACGATCGAGTCCTGCGCGCCCTGGGCCTCGAAGTGATCGGCGGCCTCCTGGAACGGGATGCCGGTCGCCTCGCGCAGCTTGGCGATGGCCTCCTGCGCGAAGCCCTGCGGCGTGTTGATGCCCGTGCCCACGGCCGTGCCGCCCAGCGGCAGCTCCAGCACGTGCTCCAGGGCCGCCGAGACGCGTACCACGCCGTGCTCGACCTGCGTGGCGTAGCCGCCGAACTCCTGCCCCAGGGTCACCGGCGTCGCGTCCATCAGGTGCGTGCGCCCCGACTTCACCACGCCGTCGAACTCGATCGCCTTCTCCCTCAGCGCCTGCGCCAGGTGCGCGAGCGAGGGCAGCAGGTGGAAGGTCACCTCGGTGGCCGCCGCCACGTGGATCGAGGTGGGGAACACGTCGTTGGACGACTGCGAGGCGTTCACGTGGTCGTTGGGGTGCACGGGCCGGCCCAGCCGCTCCTCGGCCAGCGTCGCGATCACCTCGTTGGCGTTCATGTTGGACGAGGTGCCCGAGCCGGTCTGGAAGACGTCGATCGGGAAGTCGGCGTCGTGCTCGTTCTCCGCCACGTCCGCGGCGGCCTGCGCGATCGCCTCGGCCATGTCCTTGTCGATCACGCCGAGCTCGCCGTTGACCTCGGCCGCCACGGCCTTGATCAGGCCGAGCGCGGCGATGTGCGACGGCTCCAGGGGCCGGCCTGAGATCGGGAAATTCTCCACTGCCCGCTGGGTCTGCGCGCGCCACCTGGCGCCTGCCGGCACGCGCACCTCGCCCATCGAGTCATGTTCGATCCGGAACTCACTCATGACTTCCAGTCTGACCCACGGCGCTGCGAACGGCCCGAAGGCACCCCCTCGGGGGCTCAGGTCGAGAACAGCGCCACGATCAGCACGGCGATCACCACGGCGGCCGCGGCGGCCACCGCCATGAGCACCAGCATGCCGTTGCGGTTGCCCGCGGGGCCCTTCTCCTCCGGCGGGCCGGCGATCGCGAACAGGTCCGTGCCCAGACCGTGCCCGCCGAACTGCCGGCCCTGAGGGCCCTGCTGGGGCATCGGCTGCTGTGGCCCTGGCTGCGGCTGCGGCTGCGGCTGGGGCTGGCCGGGCGGGGGAGCGGGCACCGGGTAGACCTGCTGGCCCGGCGAGCCCTTCGGGATGCGGGTCGTGGCGAAGGAGCTCTCGTCGGCGGGGCGCTGCGGCCGGCCGCCCTGCTCCGGCGCCGCGGGGAACGGGCCCTTGGGGCGCGAGATGCTGACCGTCCGCTCGGGGTCGTAGTCGCCCTCCGGCCCGGCGGGCCCGCCCGCGTCCGGCGCGGGCGTGGCGAAGGGCGGCTGCGTCTGCGGCCGGCCTGCGGCGGCCTGCGGCACGGTCGGCGCGTTGGGGCCGTGCGCCTGAGAGCCCGCCGCGTGCGGGCCGGCCGCGTGCGGGCCCGAGGGGCCGCCGGGCCCGGAGGCGGGACGCTGCCCGGACGGGCCGCCGGGCCCCGAGGCCGGACGCTGCCCGGCAGGGCCACCAGGTCCCGAGGCGGGCTGCGGCCCCGAGGGGCCGCCGGGTCCTGCGGCGGGACGCTGCCCGGCAGGGCCACCAGGTCCCGGGACGGGCTGCGGCCCCGAGGGGCCGCCGGGTCCTGCGGCGGGACGCTGCCCGGCAGGGCCACCAGGTCCCGGGACGGGCTGCGGCCCCGAGGGACCGCCACGTTGCGGTGCCGGCTGCGGCCCTGTGGGGGCGCCGGGCCCTGACGCGGGCCCCTGGGGACCTTGGGCTCCAGGGGCTCCCGTCGGCCGCTGCCCGGGCGGGGTGTTGTGCGCGCCGGGAGGCCCGCTGAAGGCGTTCGGCCCGGTGGGCGCCTGAGGCCCGCTCATGCCCTGCATCGCGTGGCCGACCCCGGAGGCGCCGGCCGGCACCGGGCCGCGGGCCGGCGGCCCGCCGGGCCTCTGACCAGGGGCGCCGGGCCCCTGTCCGGGAGGCCCGTAGGGCGGCTGGCCGGACGGTCCTCGGCCGCCAGGGGCGGGATTCTCGGGGGTGGCGAACGGATCGGGCAAAGCGGCCTCCTGCGCCATTAGAGCCTCGGCCGTCAGCACCGGCATCTCGCTCGTGGGGGTGTCGGCGACCATGCGCAGCAGGGTCTCCGCCTTGGCAGCGCTCAGCCGCTGCCGGTAGTCCTTGTTCAGCAGCCCGTTCAGCACGGGCCTGAGCTGCCCGGCCTGCGTGGGCGGGTCGGCGCTCTCGGTGAGCAGCGCCGCCAGCGTCTCCGCGATCGTGGAGCGCTCGTAGGCGGGCCGCCCCTCGACGGCGAAGTAGAGCGTGGCGCCGAGCGACCAGATGTCGGACTCGGGGCCGGTGTACTCACCCCTGGCACGTTCCGGGGCGGTGTAGCCGGGTGAGCCGATCACCATGCCGGTCTTCGTCAGCCGGGAGTCGCCCTCGGCCTTGGCGATGCCGAAGTCGGTCAGCACCACGCGCCCGCTCTCGGTGATGAGCACGTTGCCCGGCTTGACGTCGCGGTGGGTGATGCCCTGGGCGTGCGCCGCGCGCAGCGCCCCGAGCAGGTCCACGCCGATCTCGGCCACGAGCCGCGGCGGCAGCGGCCCGTCCTGCTCGATGACCTGCTCCAGCGAGCGGGCCTCGATGAGCTCCATGATGATCCACGGGCTGTTGTCCTGGATCAGCACGTCGTGGATGGAGGCCACCGACGGGTGGCTGATCCGGGCGGCGATGCGGCCCTCGCGCACCATGCGTTCGCGCAGCTCGGCCCGCTGCTCCTCGGTGAGACCCGGGTCCTGGCGGATTTCCTTGACCGCCACCTCGCGCCCGAGCGCGCGGTCGCGGGCCCGCCACACGGTGCCCATCGTGCCCCGCCCGAGCGGGGTGACGAGCTCGTAGCGCTCCGCGAGCAGGCGTGTCTGCTGTTCCGGCATGAGAAGAAGATATCGATTCTCGCTTGGGAAGTGCTTTACCCTCGCTTGCGAAGTTCTCTTGGCCAGAACCGCCGAGGAAGACACAACTTTATCACCGTCGCTTTGAAACGGGCATAAGCCGACGGCGCCGGACGCGGTTCGACGCGCTTCCTGTGCACGCCTTCACCCGGCTTGCGTTCCTGCCGCGGCGAGGGCACGTTCACGGTGCCCGCCGGCGGGTCGGCCCGGTGCAGCCCCCGGTGCGCGGGCCTGCGCACGAAGGGGGGCTGCGGCATGGGGATCGCCGAGGTGGGACGGCTGGGCCTGCGCGGCGCCAGCGGCTCCTCCGCCGAGCCGCCGGCGGCGACCCTGGTCAGCATGAGCGAGGCGCGCACGGAGTCGAGCCTGGTCGCGGGGTCGATCCTGAGCAGCGCGTCGAGCACGGGCGCCAGGGGGCCCGCCTTGGTCATCGGGATCGGCTCGCCGCTGGTCAGGGCCGCGAGCGCGGCGGCGGCCGTACGCCTGCCGTGCAGGCCCCGGCCCTCGACGGCGGTGTAGAGGGTCGCGCCGAGCGACCACAGATCGGCGGCGGGGCTGGCCTTCGAGCCGAGCACCCGCTCTGGAGCGATGTATCCCGCGGACCCGAGAACGATGCCCGCCTGGGTGATGGAAACGTCACCTTCCAGCGCGGCCAGGCCGAAGTCGGTGAGCACCGCGCGGTCCTCGGTCACCAGCACGTTGCTGGGCTTCACGTCGCGGTGCAGGATGCCCTTGGCGTGCACGGCGCGCAGCGCCCCCAGGATCTGCCGGCCGATCTCGGCGGCCTTGCGGGGGTGGAGCGGTCCGTCCTCCTGGATGAGCTGCTCCAGGGACTTGGCCCGGAGCAGCTCCATCACGATCCACGGCCGGTCGTCCTCGGTGACCACGTCGAAGACGGTGATCACCGACGGGTGCGCGACCATCGCGGTCGCGCGGCCCTCGCGCTCGGTGCGCGCGCACAGCTCGGCGCGCAGCTCCTCGTCGAGGACCGTGGGCAGCCGGACCTCCTTGACCGCCACGTCCCGGTCGAGCAGCTCGTCATGTGCCCGCCAAACGGTGCCCATGCCGCCGCGACCAACCGGCTCCACGAGCCGATAGCGCGCGGCGAGTAGGTAACCGGATGGCGCACGCATGCCAGGCAGCTTACCTATTTGTGTAAACCGACCAGTAGAGGCGGGGCCGATAATTTGTTGCGAACTTAAGTCAAGCCGCCTGACTCGTCACGTCAGCAAACCTCGTGGCCACATCATCCCAGTTGATGAGGCCGCACAGTTTCCCGACGCGGGCCGGACGGGTGGTGCGATACCGAAGGTAGTACGCGCGCTTCCACGCGTCGAACACGAGCGGTGGCGTGGTGTTCGTCCCCACGTCGCCATGACGGCGAGCCCACGGCTCGGCGGCTCCCGGGCCGGCACGTCTCAGCCGGGGGCCGAGCGTCCTTGACGAAGGTCGTGGCGCGCCCGGTGCGGCGCGCTTCCAGGATCGCGCCGCGGGCGGTTGGAGGCGCCCGCACGAGCGTTTTACCCGCGACCACTCTCGGCGCGTTTCCGCAGCTCACTGGGCGTTTGTGTCCATCGGCACAACGGCCGGCCGAATATTTGTGCATGATGCCTGGTAGGGGACATTCAGGCGTACGGCAGGCTGACTGACAGGAACCACGGGGCCGCCGTCAGCGACTTGTAAGGGTGCCGTAAGGGGACGGGGGCATGGTTAGGACCAGGAAAGAAGGCGAGCGCCCTCGCTGACCGTCATCCAGGAAACTGTCGGTGCCGAACGTCAGACTGAGAGCAGAACGCCCGAGGTCCCACCGATGAAGTCAGACCACTAAGGACGTGATGAGGATGCGCCAGACACAGGTTCGCCGCCGGCCGAAGAAGCCGACCAGAGCCGCACTGGACCTCCGCACGCCGTCAGGGCGCACGCTGCCCTTTTGAAGAGCCACAAACCGGAGCGCAATCTGAGAGGTGCGCCATGTGCAGTCACTACCCCGCTTGCCCGAGTGCCGACTCCCTCGACCGAGAGCGGTCGCACGTCATCTCGGCCCACCCTGACCAGGGCTGGAGCCTTCTCTGCAACGGCGTCGTGCTGTTCGATGACACCGGTCTGCTGCTGCCCGACGGGTCCGTCGTGGCGCCGCACCGGGCGCCGGTGGCCGCGTGAGCGTCTCTCGGGCCACCGGGCCCGCCGCCTTGCCCACCCACGCGGCCGATCGCGCCGCCTGCTCGCCGACCCGCGCGGCTGCCTGACCGCCTGCGCCCGACCCCCCGGCGCCGGCGTCAGCGGCGGCCGATGGACAGGACGGGGCCGGTCCTGTCGGTGAAGAAGTCGTCGCCCTTGTCGTCGACGACGATGAACGCGGGGAAGTCCACGACCTCGATCTTCCACACCGCTTCCATCCCCAGCTCGGGGTACTCCAGCACCTCCACCTTCTTGATGCAGTCCTGCGCCAGCCGCGCCGCGGGGCCGCCGATGGAGCCCAGGTAGAAGCCGCCGTACTGCTGGCAGGCGTCCGTGACCTGCTTGGACCGGTTGCCCTTGGCCAGCATCACCATCGAGCCGCCCGCCGCCTGGAAGCGCTCCACGTAGGAGTCCATGCGCCCGGCCGTCGTCGGCCCGAACGAACCCGACGCGTAACCCTCGGGGGTCTTGGCCGGCCCGGCGTAGTAGACGGCGTGGTCCTTGAGGTACTGGGGCATCTCGCCGCCGTCGTCCAGCAGCTCGGCGATCTTCGCGTGCGCGATGTCGCGGGCGACCACCAGCGGGCCGGTGAGCGACAGGCGGGTCTTGACCGGATACTTGGTGAGCTCGGCGAGGATCTCGGGCATCGGCCGGTTGAGGTCGACCGGGACGACGTCGTCCGAGAGGTGCTCGTCGGTGGTCTCGGGCAGGAAGCGGGCCGGGTCGGTCTCCAGCTTCTCCAGGAACACGCCCTCCGGCGTGATCTTGGCGAGGGCCTGGCGGTCGGCGGAGCAGGACACGGCGATGGCGACCGGGCAGGAGGCCCCGTGCCTGGGCAGGCGGATGACGCGCACGTCGTGGCAGAAGTACTTGCCGCCGAACTGCGCCCCGATGCCCAGCTTCTGCGTCAGCTCGAAGACCTTGGCCTCCATCTCCAGGTCCCTGAACCCGTGCCCGGAGGGCGAGCCCTCGGTGGGGATCGAGTCGAGGTAGCGGGCGCTGGCGTACTTGGCGGTCTTGAGCGCGTACTCGGCGGAGGTGCCGCCCACGACGACGGCCAGATGGTACGGCGGGCAGGCCGCCGTGCCGAGCGAGCGGATCTTCTCCTCCAGGAAGGCCATCATGCGCTTCTCGTTGAGCACGGCCTTGGTCTCCTGGTACAGGAACGACTTGTTGGCCGAGCCGCCGCCCTTGGCCATGAACAGCAGCTTGTACTCGTCGGGGTGACCGTGGGGGTCCTCGGCGTACAGCTCGACCTGGGCGGGCAGGTTGTCGCCCGTGTTCTTCTCCTCCCACATGGTCAGCGGGGCCATCTGGGAGTAGCGCAGGTTGAGCTTGGTGTAGGCGTCGTACACGCCGCGCGAGATGTGCTCGGCGTCCTGGCCGTCGGTCAGCACGTGCCTGCCGCGCTTGCCCATGACGATGGCGGTGCCGGTGTCCTGGCACATCGGCAGCACGCCGCCGGCCGAGATGGAGGCGTTCTTCAGCAGGTCGAGGGCGACGAAGCGGTCGTTGCCGCTGGACTCGGGGTCATCGACGATCTTCCTGAGCTGGGCGAGGTGCGAGGCGCGCAGGAAGTGCGAGATGTCGTGCACGGCCGTCTCGGTGAGCAGGCGCAGCGCCTCGGGGTCGACTTCGAGGAACGTACGCCCGGCCGCCTCGACCTTCCGCACCCCCTCCGAGGTGATCAGCCGGTATTCCGTCTCGTCGGCTCCAAGCGGCAGCAGGTCGGTGTAGTCGAACTCGCCCATGTCCATCCTTTCGGTCGCTCAAGAGATTACGCGCACCGGCAGGAGGGGATGGCCGTCAGGCCTCGGACGGCCGCACCGCCGCCTTCGCGCCCGAGCGTTCCGCGCTGAGGCCGATCAGGATGCCGGTGACCACGAGCCCCGCGCCCAGCAGGTCGTACGCGGTCGGCATGGCCACCCCGAGCACGGCCCCCGTGACGATGGCCGCCACCGGGATGAGCCCCGCGAACAGCCCGGCCCGCCCCGGCCCGAGCTTGGGCAGCGAGTTGTACCAGAAGAAGAACGCCACCACGGTCACCACGACCGCCAGGTAGGCGAACCCGAGCGCCTCGGCGAGCGTCGGCACCCTGAGCATGTCCGTCCCCGCGTCGAGCAGTCCGACCGTGGCCAGCATGGGCACGGCCAGCGTCGTCGAGTACGCCGACACCCGGATCGGGCCCAGCTTGGGCAGCAGGGGGATGGCCAGCAGGGAGAAGCTGATCTCTCCCACCAGCGCGCCCAGCGCCCACAGCAGGCTCTCCGGGGTGCCACTGCCGAGCCCCGTGGCCAGCGTCGCCCCCGCCACCACCACGCCGGCCCCGACCAGCAGCCGGGGCGCGGGCCGCCCGCCGGCCAGCGCCAGGGCCAGCGGCACGGTGCCGAGCACGGTGCCCACCAGCGCCGGCCCCGAGGCGCGGGTGGACTCCACCACCGCCACGTTGAAGAACACCAGCCCCAGCGCCGTCAGCCCGAGCAGGCAGAGCGTCTCGCGCCACGTCATGCGGACGAACCGCAGGCCGAGCACTCTCGTTATGACAAGCAGGATGACCGAAGCCACGAGATACCGAACCGCCTGGCCGCCGTATATGGGGTATGCGCCGACGAGTCCGGAGACGCCTGCCAGCGTTCCGACCAGGAACATGGCGGTGGCGGCGCCCACGATGCCGTTTTTCATGCCGTTTGTCATGCGAAGGATGCTAGGGAGACAATGGTTCGCACAAACAGTCCAATGTCCCGCCGGGAGACAGGACCAATATGGCCGACCTCCATATCCAGATAAATCGCGGGAAGGGGGGAATTGCCGGGCAGATCGCGGCTGAGCTGCGGGAATCCATCCGGGGCGGGCGGCTCACGCCGGGCACCCGCCTGCCCGCCACCCGCGACCTCGCCACCGACCTCCAGGTCTCCAGGGGAGTGGTCGTGGAGGCGTACGAGCAACTGGTCGCCGAGGGCTTCCTGGTCTCCAGGGTGGGCGTCGGCACGCAGGTCACCCCCAAGAACGCCACCCGCCCGGCACCCGCGCCGCGCGACTCCGCCGCCCGGCCCGACCCTGCCCGGCCCGATCCCGGCCGCCGGGCGCCGAGCGCCCAGGCGTTCCCTCCGTACTACGGTCATCGCCCCACCTCCCCCGACCTCGGCCACTTCCCCCGTGAACGCTGGCTCGCGGCCGTAAGGCACGTCCTGACCACCGTACCCTCGGACGCCTTCGATTACGGGGACCCTGGCGGCGTGCCTGAGCTGCGCGAAGAGCTGGCCGCCTACCTCAGGCGGGTCAGGGCGGCCGACGTGCGCCCCGAGCACCTGATCATCGTCGGCGGCGTGGCGCAGGGGCTGAGCCTGGCCCTGCACGTGCTGACCCAGCAGCGCGCGCTGCGGCTCGCCGTGGAGGATCCGACCAGCCATCGGCAGGTGCCGCTGCTGCGCCGGGCGGGCGCGCATCTGGTGCCGGTGCCGGTGGACGAGCAGGGGCTCGACGTGCGCAGGCTGCGCGGGGACGCCGTACTGGTGACGCCCGCCCACCAGTTCCCGACCGGGGTGGTGCTCTCGCCTGCGCGGCGGGCGGCGCTGATGGAGTGGGCGTACGCGGGCCACCGGATCGTCCTGGAGGACGACTACGACGCCGAGTTCCGCTTCGACCGCGACCCCGTCGGCTGCCTCCAGGGCCTGGCGCCCGACAGGGTGATCCTGTCCGGCAGCGTGAGCAAGGCGCTCGCGCCCGGGCTGCGGCTCGGCTGGGTGGCCGCGCCGCCCGACCTCGCCGAGGCCATCCGGCGGGCGCGCGGCGAGCTCGACCTGGGCTCCCCGGTGATCGAGCAGCACGCGCTGGCCCACTTCCTGCGCACCGGGGGCTACGACAAGCACCTGCGGCGCATGCGCAGGGAGTACCGGCGGCGCCGGGACGCCCTGGTCGAGGCGCTGGCCGAGGAGCTGCCGGCGATCCGGGTCAGGGGCATCGAGGCCGGCCTGCACGTGTACCTGGAGCTGCCCAGGGGATGGGACGAGTCGCGTACGGTGCTCGTCGCCCGGCAGCTCGGCCTGTCGGCCGAGGCGGTGGGGCCCATGCGGGAGCTGCCCGGCCCGGCGGCCGTGGTGGCGGGGTTCGCGCGGCTGCCCGCGCACAAGGCGGCCGAGGTCGTACGCGGGTTGAAGGTCCGCATGTCTGGACAAGCTGTTGACTGAGGGAGATGTGCTCGCCTAGAAAGGAGGAGCCGGACGCGCGAACGGGAGGCGCCATGCGTGTGGGACTGCTGGGGCTGGGCCGGATCGGAGCCTTCCACGCCGCGACCCTGGCCGCGCATCCCCTGGTGGACGAGCTGATCGTGAGCGACCCCGTGCGCACGTCGCCGTACGGCGGGGCGGGCGACCCGTTCGAGGCGGACGCCGTCGTCATCGCCACCCCGACCAGCACCCACGCGGAGCTGATCATGAAGGCGTGCCGGCTGGGCATCCCGGTCTTCTGCGAGAAGCCGGTGGCGGGCACGGTGGCCGACACCGTCAAGGTGCTGGAGGCCGCCGCGGGCAACCGGGTGCAGATCGGGTTCCAGCGCAGGTTCGACCCCGGTTACGCGGCGGCGGCCCGCGCGCTCAGGGCCGGCGAGCTGGGCGAGCTGCACCGCGTGCACCTGGTCACGGCCGATCCCGCGCCGCCGCCCGCCGCGTACATCCCGCTGTCCGGCGGGCTCTTCCGCGACTGCCACATCCACGACTTCGACATCCTGCGCTGGGTGACCGGCCGGGAGGTGGTGTCGGTCTACGCGAAGGGGGCCAACCGCGGCGCCGCGTTCTTCGCCGAGGCGGGCGACGTGGACAACAGCGCCGCGCTGCTGACGCTGGACGACGGCACGCTGGCCACCCTGCAGGGCTCGCGGTACAACGGCGGCGGGTACGACGTGCGCATGGAGTTGGCGGGCACCCTGCGCACCCAGGTTGTCGGCCTCGGCCCGCGGGCCCCGCTGCACACGACCGAGGGCCTGCCCGTCCCGCAGACGCCTTGGCCGGACTTCGTGGCCCGCTTCGAGACCGCCTACCGCGCCGAGCTCGACGCCTTCCTGCGCGGCGGCCGGAGCCCGTGCTCGATCGAGGACGCGCTGGAGGCGCTCTACGTCGCCGAGGCCGCCGACCTGTCGCTGCGCGAAGGCCGCCCCGTCGACGTCACCGAGGTGCGGCGATAGCACGGCGCCTCACCTGGCCGCGGAAATGCGCTACGGCTCGCTCGGCCATGGAGGAGTGCTACGCCTCACTCGGCCGCGGAGGCGCGCTTCGCCTCACCGGGCCGCGGAGGCGCGCTTCGGCTCGAAGCCCGGGGCCAGTGCGATGATCGCGGCGGCCAGCACCAGCGGCGCGGCGAACGCCACCCGCATGTCGGCGGCGTCGGCGATGCCGCCGACCAGGGCGGCGCCCACGATGAAGCCGACGTAGTTGAAGAGGTTCACGCGGGCGATGGCCACGCCGGTGCCCGCCGGGTCCAGCTTGCCCGCCGCCGAGAACGACTGCGGCGCCACCACCGCCAGCCCCACACCCGTGAGCCCGAACGCCACGATGCCCAGCGGCTGCGTCGGGGCCAGCACCACGCCGAGGAAGCCGACCGTGGCGATCACTCCGCCGATCCTGACGATGACGGCGGGGCCGTACCGCCTGACGGCGAAGTCGCCGCCGAGCCGGACGGCCAGCGTGGTCGCCTGGTACGCGGCGTACGCGAGCGGGATCACGGCGGGGCTCGCGGCGAGCACGTCCTTCATGAAGACGGTGTTGAAGTTGGACACGGCGGCGTCGCCGACGTACAGGAAGCCCATGGCCAGGCAGAGCGGGATGATCGGCCGCCACGGGAAGCGGCCGGTGGCGGCCGCGCCCGCGGCCTCGACCTTCTCCTCCTCGCGCGTGCACAGGTCCCGCCCGGCGTAGAGCGAGCCGGCGACCGCGAAGACCATGGGCAGGGCCATGATCACCGGCAGCGGCAGCCCGGCCGCCGCCGACGCCCACAGCGCCGCGGCCAGGCTGAACACGCTCCACACGCAGTGGAACCCGTTCAGCACCTCCACTCCGTACCTGCGCTCGACGGCCACGCCCTGCATGTTCATGCCGGCGTCCACCGCGCCCACCGCCACCCCGAACAGCAGCAGCACGGGCAGCAGCAGCGGCACGTTCGGCGCGAGCCCGGCCAGCACCACCGCGACGGCCACCACCGGCTGAGCGACCCGCAACAGCAGCTTGCTGCCGTACCGGGCGGCGAACGCGCCCGCGGCCACGCTGCCGACACCCGCGAACACGGGCACGACGAGCAGCAACATCGTCAGCGAGCCCTCGTCGAGCCGGTGCTTGGCCTGCAGGTTCGCGACCTGGATGAGCAGCGAGGCGAAGGAGAGGCCCTGCACGGCGTAGACGACGTACGTGGCGACGCGGGCCTGGCGATCACGTGCGGACGGCACAGCGGCCTCCTGATCGGGGGGAATCAAACGTGAGGCGCGGTCAGGTTAACGGCTGCCCAAGGCCCTCCGCCAGGGGCGAGATAGGCTGCCGCGAGTGAGACGGGGCTACGCGACCGGTGCGGCACGCAGGGAGCGCATCCTGGCCACCGCGCTGCTGGAGTTCGCCGAGCACGGCTACCGCGGCGCGTCGCTGGCCCGCATCGCCGAGCGCGCCGAGCTGTCCCAGGCCGGGTTGCTGCACCACTTCAGGAGCAAGGAGCTGCTGCTCGTCGCGGTGCTGGACTACCGCGACGAGCTGGACGTGCGCAGGTTCGACCTGGAGCCGTCCGGCGGGATCGACGCGCTGCGGGCCCTGGCCGCGGTGGTCGAGCACAACTCCCGGGTGCCGGGCCTGGTGCAGCTCTTCGCCGTGATCGGCGGCGAGGCCGTGACGCCCGGCCACCCCGGGCACGACTGGGCCAGGCGGCGCTACCGGCGGCTGCGCGCGATGGTGGCGGCGGCGCTGCGCAGGGGCGTCGAGCGGGGCGAGTTCAGAGCCGGCCTCGACGCCGAGGCGCACGCCGACCGGCTGATCGCGATGATGGACGGCCTGCAGACGCAGTGGCTGATCGACCCGGACCGGGTGGACATGGCGGCCGTCTTCCAGGGCTACGTGGACGACCTCATCGCCACGCTCCGCCCCTGACCGGCGGGCTCCTCCAGCCGCCCGGCGGCGGCCCACACGCCGAGCGCCAGCAGCGCCGCCACCTCGGTGACGGCCAGCCCCCGCTCCACCAGCCCCAGCGGCATGACGCGATACCACGGCAGCCCGTTGCCCGCCCCGATGAGCATCGCCGTGGCGATGCCGGCCACCCAGAGCACCGAGCAGATCCCGAGCCCGAACGCCGCCAGCGTGGCCCTCGACCGCTCCCGGTGCCGCCACGGCCGGGCGATGATCACGGCGGCCAGTGGCAGGCTGAGGAAGGCCACGAAGCTGCCCACCCGGTGGATGCTGCCACTCAGGCTCGGCCCGACCGACCAGTCGTGCTTCTCGAACCAGGCCGTGAGGAACAGCCCGACGCTCCAGCCCAGCAGCGCGATGATGCCGAAGATCCCGGCCAGCCGCTTGCGCGCCAGCGACACGCCGATGGCCAGCGAGCCCGCCGCCAGCAACCCCACCCCGAGCCCGAAGATCCACCCGTCAGGGCCCAGGCCGTGCTCGCTGATGGTCCTTCTGAACGGGTTCGTCTCGTCCAGGTTCGTCAGGTCGAGGCCCAGGATCACCATGCTGCCCGCGCCTGCCGCGCCGAGACCCCATCGCGCCGGTTGATGCACGCACACCTCCCTTTTGCCGGGACAACGGTGATGCGCGGGCGTAGATTCCTAAGAAATTCATGAGAAAGACGCTCAGCCGCGCGCCGCCCCCGGGCGTGGGCCAGGAGCTCGCCGTCGATCCGCTCCTCGGCACCGCGTGGTGAAGGCCGCTCAACCGCCACGCCGACGTGAACGGGAACCTGGCGGAGGAGATGGCCGGTCTCCCGGCCGGAATCCGCCGACACCGGGTCAATCGGCACGAGCGAACTGGGCCAGAGCCGGATATCGTCAGAAGTGTGAACGAACGCGCGGGATCGTGGTTGCCCAAGCTGCAGGAAGTCGGCGAGCGGCTGGCCGAGGAATGGGTGTCCGCTCGCCGTCCGCCGGCGTCCGACGACGTGCCGCAGCCGCACGAGCTGCGCGCGTCCGACGCCGATCGCGAACGCATCGCGCAGGTGCTCCAGGACGCCCACGCAGACGGCCGGCTCACGCTGGACGAGCTGGAGGAGCGGCTCGGCGTGCTCTACTCCGCCCGTACGCTCGGCGAGCTGGCCGCGCTCACGACCGACCTGCTGCCCCCCGACCAGCAGCCGCTCAACCTCGACGGGCGGCCGGTCTCGGCCATCTTCAAGCAGGAGCAGCGGGGCGGGCGCTGGGTGGTGCCGGCCGAGCTGGGCGTGACCGCGATGTTCGGCACGACGAAGCTCGACTTCCGCGACGCGATCCTGCAGAACCGGCGGATCGTCATCAACGCCACCCTCGTCTTCGGGGGGCTGGAGATCCACGTCCCCGAAGGGCTGGAGGTGATCAGGGTCGCCAAGGACAAGACGGTGCGCCTGACCAAGCAGCCCACCGAGCCGGGAGCGCCGGTCGTCGAGGTGCGCACGACGAACTTCGCGGGCGAGGTCAAGGTCAAGGAACCGCCCCGCCGCAAGCGCCGCCGCTGACACGACACTTGCCCGGCCCGCCCGCCTTCCAGCGCGCCGCGCTTCCCCAGCGCCGTGTCTCGGCCCGCCGTGTCTCAGCCCGCGGTGTCGAAGTTGATCGCGCTGTACGCGCGCAGCTTCCAGAGCTGGTGCTCGCTCTCGATCTTGCGGATGGTGCCCGACCGGCCGCGCATCACCAGCGACTCCGTCACCGCGGAGCCGGCGCGGAACCGTACGCCCTGCATGAGCTCGCCGTGCGTGATCCCGGTGGCGGCGAAGAACACGTCGTCGGACCTGACCAGATCGTTCGTCGTGAGCACCTGGCCCAGGTCGTGCCCGGCCTCCACGGCCTTGGCCCGCTCCGCGTCGTCACGCGGCCACAGCCTGCCCTGGATCACCCCGCCGAGGCACTTGAGCGCGCAAGCCGCCACGATGCCCTCGGGCGTGCCGCCGATGCCCAGCATCAGGTCGATGCCGGTGCCCGCGCGGGCCGCCATGATCGCGCCGGCCACGTCGCCGTCGGTGATGAACTTGATCCGCGCGCCCGTCTCCCTGATCTCCTTGACCAGCCGCTCGTGCCTGGGCCGGTCGAGCACGACCACGGTCACGTCGGACGGCGAGCAGTGCTTGGCCCGGGCCACGGCGTTGATGTTGACGGCCACCGGGGCCTCGATGTCCACCACGTCGGCCGCCTCGGGGCCGGTGACCAGCTTCTCCATGTAGAACACGGCCGACGGGTCGTACATCGAGCCGCGCTCGCTGACCGCGATCACCGACACCGCGTCGGGCATGCCCAGCGCCGTCAGCCGCGTGCCGTCAATGGGGTCCACCGCAACGTCGCAGTCGGGGCCGCTGCCGTCGCCGACCTGCTCGCCGTTGAACAACATCGGGGCGTGATCCTTCTCGCCCTCGCCGATCACGACCACGCCGTTCATCGACACGGTGTTGATGAGCTGGCGCATGGCGTTCACGGCCGCGCCGTCCGCGCCGTTCTTCTCACCCCTGCCGACCCAGCGGGCGGCCGCCATCGCGGCGGCCTCCGTGACGCGGACGAGCTCCAGCGCCAGGTTTCGATCGGGGGCGTGCTCGCTGGTGGCGAGCGCCGGCGGCACGGACGTCTGGTCGGACATGATGACTGGCCCTCCTCGTGGGACAACTGCCTCGATCGTAGTTGCCGGTCTCTTCCCGGTCAGAGGGGGTTAATCTGCTAACCGAGAACGGTTTTTGCGTCATACCCTGTGCGCGCCAAGGATCTTGCCTCCAACATGGAGCGTGGCGCCCCCGCCGTGGAGGAGATCCCGTATGAGCCCTGATGTGGAGAATGCGGTCGCCCAGCCGCGTACGTCCGAGCGTGGCGCCGCCACGCGCAGCTCGCTGCTCGCCGCGGCCAGAGAGATCTTCGTCTCCAAGGGCTTCGCCGAGGCGGGCGTGACGGACGTGGTGGCCAGGGCCGACGCCAGCGTGGGCAGCCTCTACCACCACTTCTCCGGCAAGGCGGATCTGTACCTCACGCTGTGGGAGGAGTTCCAGGGCAGGCAGACGCAGCGCACCAAGCGGGCGGTCCGTACGGCGCGCGCCGACGGCGAGAGCGACCCCATGCGCGTGTTCGTCGGTGCCGCCCGCGCGTACCTGGAGGGCTGCCTGGAGGAGCGCGAGCTGGCCGCGCTGTTCCTGCGCGGCGACGGGCCGCCCGGGTTCGACGTGGTGATGCGCGACCGGTTGCGGGTGTGGGCCCAGCGCAACGCCGCGCTGTTCGAGGACGAGTCCGCCCTCGTCGTGGTGATCACCGGGGCGCTGGCGGCGGCCGTGTCGGAGGTGGTGCGCTCCGGCGATCGCGGGCTGGCCGAGGAGGTGCTGGCCATCATCGGCCAGATCCGCCCGGCCGCTTCGGCGACCACGCCCTCCAGCGGGTAACCTCGCCAACTGTGCGACGGTTCACCCAAGGTCTGTACGGCTACGCGGTAGCCCTTTTCGTCTGCCTCGCCGGGGCCGGGCTGTTCCTGCTCGTCACCCCGCAGAGCCGGGAGGAGCACATCCCGCGGCTCGAGTACTCCATCACCGTCGCCAACTTCGGGCACTCGGTGCCCTTCGGCGTGTGGGCCCCGCGCCAGGACCCGGCCGGCTGGGTGCCCAACAGCAACAGGATCGCCAAGGGCGAGAACGGCGCGCAGGTCCTCTACCTCGGCTACGCCACCGCCGAGCGCGAGCACGTGATGTTCGCGCAGAGCAACGAGCAGCCGGCGGCCGGCTTCGCCAGCCGCATGTCCAACACGGACAAGACACAGGGCACGCAGCAGGTCGGCGGTGCGGCGTGGGAGCAGCGCTTCCGCGAGGACAAGAACCAGCGCTCCCTGGTGCGCGTGCTGCCCGACGTGACACTGGTCATCACCGGCACGGCCGACTGGGCGGAGCTGGGGGCGCTGGCGGCGCAGCTCCAGCAGCGTCCCAAAGGCTGAGGTTGTCGGCCGGCGCGTCTAGGGTGGTGGCCGTGGCAGAGGAATCAGGTGAGAAGACCCCGTCCTACGAGCAGGCTCGCGAGGAGCTGACCGAGGTGGTGCGCCGGCTGGAGACCGGAGGGCTCACCCTGGAGCAGTCGATCGAGCTGTGGGAGCGGGGCGAGAAGCTGGCCGCCGTCTGCGAGGAGTGGCTGCAGGGGGCTCGCGTCAAGCTCGCCGCCGCCATGGCCCGCCGCTCCGACCCTGCCTCGGGCCACTCCGCCGACGCGCCGTTCTAGCGTTCCCGGGGCTCTGCCCGGCCACCGGCTTCGCGGGCTCGCTCGCGCGCCCGGCGCGCCGGGCCCCCGCACCGCCGCGCCGTGCTCGCCGACCTTCGCTCACCGGCCTCTACGGTCAGGCGGCCGTGCGGAGGAGGGCGACCACCGGGATGCGGCGGGTGGTCTTGGCCTCGTACTCGGCGAAGCCCGGCGCCTGGGCCACCATCCGGGCGTAGAGCTCGTCGCGCTCCGCACCCTCCACGAACTCGGCCTTCACCCCGAACTGCTCCGTCCCGATCTCCGCCGTCGCCTCCGGCGTGGCGCGCAGGTTGTGGTACCAGGCGGGGTGGTGATCGGCGCCGGCGTTGGAGGCGATGACGACGTAGCGGTCGCCGTCCGCCAGGTACATGACCGGAGTCGTGACGGACCTGCCGCTCTTCGCTCCCGTGGTGGTGAGCAGCACCAGCGGGGAGCCCTCGAACATGCCGCCGACCCGGCCCTCGTTGGCCCGGAACTCGTCGATGATCTGCTGGTTGAAATCGTTGGGCATCCTCGGCTCCTCAAAGAATCGGAGAGTTCTCCGGTTGAGAGGTTAATCGGAGAACTCTCCGTTTACAACCGGTATGCTGCGCCCGTGCGCGAACGTCGATCGTTGCCCGTCGTCGGGCAGCCCCAGCCCGAGCGGGCCGACGCCGCCCGCAACCGGCAGAAGATCATCGAGGTGGCGGCGCGGATGGTCACCGAGTGCGGGGCCGACGACCTCTCGCTCGACGAGGTCGCCCGTGAGGCGTGCGTCGGCGTGGGCACCGTCTACCGGCGGTTCGGCGACCGTACGGGGCTGCTGCTGGCGCTGATCGACGAGCGGGAGCGGCGGTTCCAGGCGGCGTTCCTGTCCGGGCCGCCGCCGCTCGGCCCCGGCGCGCCCGCCCGCGAGCGGATCGTGGCGTTCCTGCACGCGCTGGTCGATCGCATCCTGACGGACGAGGCGCTGTTCCTGCTGCTGGAGAAGGGCGGCACGGCCAAGCGCTTCACCGGGCCGTACCGGGTGCACCACATCCACCTCGCCACGCTGCTCGGGCAGGCGTGCCCGGGCGCGGACGCCGCGTACCTGGCCGACGCGCTGCTCGCGCCGGTCAACGCGCACCTGATCGCCTGCCAGCGGGAGGAGCGCGGCATGACGGTCGAGCAGATCAGGTCCGGCCTGGAGACGCTGGCCGGGGCCGTCACGCGCGTCACGTCATGAGGCAGAGCAGGTTGCCCTCCGAGTCGCGGAAGGCGGCCATGCGGATCTCCTTGCCCGGCGTGCCGAACGTGCCGTCGTCGGTGAAGATGAGATGCGGCTCCTCGACGATGGCGACCTCATGCGTACGCAGCCGCGCCACGTCCGCTTCGAGGTCGTCGGAGACGAGGTAGAGCACGGCTGGGGGAGCGCTCTCCTCGATCAGGAGGCGTACGCCGTCGAGATCGAAGAAGGCCAGCCCCGGCGGGCGGTAGGTGGCGATGTGCCGCAGGCCGAGCACGTCGCGGTAGAAGGCGGTGGCCCTGTCGAGGTCGTCGGCGTGCTGGGCGACCTGCACGAGTCCTCTCATGTGCGAACGGTAGCCCCGCCGCGTGCCGGTTGAGGGCGATCCGGCGGAAGCGGCCTGAAACCGGTCAGGCGTCCGGTTCCTCCGCGCGGACGGTGATGCGGTCGTCGGTCAGGCGGATGGTCA
Source organism: Nonomuraea thailandensis (assembly GCF_024172165.1). Taxonomy (GTDB): domain Bacteria; phylum Actinomycetota; class Actinomycetes; order Streptosporangiales; family Streptosporangiaceae; genus Nonomuraea; species Nonomuraea thailandensis. Next base: position 11,479,579 of record NZ_JAMZEB010000002.1, read on the forward strand.
GGAGCGTGCCGGGCGCGACGTCCTTGGCCAGGCGTACGACCTCGCCCGACGGGTGCTGCACGATGGCGTAGCCGCGCTCCAGCGTCGCCGCCGGGGACAGGGAGACGAGCCGGGCGCGCAGGTGGGTGAGGTCGTCGGCGGCGCGGTCGAGGGAGCCCGACAGCGAGCGCCTGGCCCGGTCGCGCAGCGCCTCCGCCTGCTCGGCCCGGCGCTCCAGCTCGCGTACGGGATCGGCCAGCGAGGGCCGCGACCGTACGGACGTCAGCCAGGACATCTCCCGGTCGAGCCAGCCGCTCATCACCCTGCGCCCGCGGTCGCGGAGTTGGCGCACCAGCGTGAGCTGCTCGCCGACGTCGGGCACCACCTTCTTGGCGGCGTCGGTGGGGGTGGAGGCGCGTACGTCGGCCACCATGTCGAGCAGCGGGCTGTCCTGCTCGTGGCCGATGGCGCTCACCACGGGTGTACGGCAGGCGGCCACCGCGCGCACGAGCGTCTCGTCGGAGAAGGGCAGCAGGTCCTCCAGGGAGCCGCCGCCGCGGGCGACGACGATCACGTCGATCGAGGAGTCGGCGTCGAGCTTGCGCAGCGCCTCCGTCACCTCGGTCACCGCGTACGGCCCCTGGACGGCCACCTCCTCGACCTTGAACCGCACGGCCGGCCAGCGACGCCGCGAGTTCTCCAGCACGTCGCGCTCGGCCGCCGAGTCGCGGCCGCAGATGAGCCCGATCGTGCCCGGCAGGAACGGCAGCCGCCGCTTCCTGTCGGCGTTGAACAGCCCTTCGGCGGCCAGCAACTGCCTGAGCCGCTCCAGCCTGACCAGCATCTCGCCCACGCCCACCGGGCGCATCTCCAGCGCGGTGAACGCGAACGAGCCCCTGTTGACCCAGAAGTCGGGCTTGACGTGCAGCACCACCCTCGCGCCGTTGGCCGGGCGGGGCACCGTCGCCTCGTAGACGCCGCGCGGGGCGGTGACCCTGGCCGACACGTTGGCGACCGGGTCGCGCAGGGTCAGGAACACCGTGCCGCCACGCGTGCTCAGGTCGGTGATCTCTCCTTCGACCCAGACCGTGCCGAGTCTGCCGATCCAGCCGCCCACCATCTGCAGGACCGTTCGGATCGGCAGGGGGGACTCAGGCGTGGTCTTCGAGGTCATGGGGGAAGACTAGTGACCTATTCGCCGGCCTGGAGCTTGGCGAGGCGGTTCTCGAACATCTTGATGACCTCGGGCCGCTCCGTCGTCGCCCGCTCGTACGCGAGGAAGTCGCCGATCTGCTCGGCCGTCTTGCCGCGCATCCTGGCGCGCAGGGAGGCGACGGTCAGCCCGGACCAGCCGGGCAGCGGCTCGGTCAGGTTCACGGCGGCGGCGGCGACCGGCTCGGGGGCGGCGGCCGGCTCCGGGGCCGCGGCGGGCTCGGCGGTGGCGGCGGTGGGCTCCGGCGCGGGGGCGGGCTCGGCCGCCTTGGCGGTCTTCGCCGTCCTGGGCTCGGCCTTGGGCTTCCTGGCGGCCTTCGGCTTGGGAGCGGGGGCCTCCACGGCGGGCTCGGCCACGGCCTTGGGGGCGGCGGGCGCGACCTCGGCAGCCTCGGGCGCGGCCGTGGGCGCGGCCGTGGGGGCGGTCTCGGCCTTCGGCTCGGTGACCGTCACGGCCTCGGCCTTGGCGACGGGCTCGGCCTTGGCGACGGGCTCCGCCGGGGCGACCGGCTCCGCCTTGTCCGCGGGCTCCGTCTTGGCGGCGGGCGTGAAGATGACCGGGTCCGGCTTGGCCTTGGCGGCGCCGTTGGGCTCGGCCGCTCCGGAACGCGGAGCGAAGATGACCGGCTCCTTGCGCGCCGGCTTGTCCTCCGCGGACTCGGCGGACTCCGCGGGTGCGGCGGGCGCGGCGGCCACCTGCTCGGCGGCGGTCGGGCGGGAGTCGTACTCCTGCTCCTCGCGCTCCTCCTTGCCCCCGAGCCCCTTGATGGAGTTCTTCATCCGGTCCACGAGCAGCAGCGCCTGACCGGCGGCGCTGAGCGTGCCCTGGACGACCATGAGCGGCAGGTCCTTCGCCTTCTCCTTGAGCTCGTCCTTGTTGGTGACGGTTCTTGCGATGTTGCGTATCACGTCGCTGAGGGACATGAACGTCTCCCTGGGAGGTCAGTATTGGACGGCCAGTCTGGCGCACCGTGGGCGACCACGCACGCGCGGGCCAGATGGCCGCTCCACGTAGCATAAGAAGTATGGAGCCCCAGACCCCCTCTTCCCGCCGAGTCCTCGTAGCCAAGCCACGGGGTTACTGCGCCGGAGTCGATCGAGCCGTGGTAGCGGTCGAGAAGGCTCTGGAGCAGTACGGCGCACCTGTTTACGTCCGCAAGCAGATCGTCCACAACACGCATGTCGTGAAGACGCTCGAGGCCAGGGGCGCCATCTTCGTCGACGAGACCGAGGAGGTGCCGGAGGGCGAGATCGTGGTCTTCTCCGCCCACGGCGTCTCGCCGGCCGTGCACGAGGAGGCCAGGCAGCGCAACCTGCGCACCATCGACGCCACCTGCCCGCTGGTGACGAAGGTGCACAACGAGGCCAAGCGGTTCGCGGCCAAGGACTACGACATCCTGCTCATCGGGCACGAGGGGCACGAGGAGGTCGAGGGCACCTCCGGTGAGGCCCCCGACCACATCCAGCTCGTCGACGGGCTCGACGCGGTCGACAAGGTGCAGGTCAAGGACCCGAGCAGGCTGGTGTGGCTGTCGCAGACCACGCTCTCGGTCGACGAGACCACCGAGACCGTGGCCCGGCTCAAGGAGCGCTTCCCCACGCTGATCGACCCGCCCAGCGACGACATCTGCTACGCCACCCAGAACCGCCAGGTCGCGGTCAAGGAGATCGCCGCAGAGTCGCAGCTCGTCATCGTGGTCGGCTCCGAGAACTCCTCCAACTCCAAGCGGCTGGTCGAGGTGGCCAAGGACTACGGCGCGCAGGAGTCGTACCTGGTGGACAACGCCGACTTCATCCGCGACGAGTGGCTCGACGGCGTCACCACGGTCGGCGTCACCAGCGGCGCCTCGGTGCCGGAAGAGCTGGTCGAGGAGGTGCTGGCGAAGCTGGCCCGGCACGGGTTCGGCGACGTGACGGAGGTGGAGCCGGTGCAGGAGAGCATGCGCTTCGCCCTGCCCCACGAGCTGCGCAAGGACCTGCGCGCCTCCTGACCTCAGTCCTCGCCGCGCGGGGTCCCGTACACCTTGGGCTCGAAGTACCCTTCGGGCTCCGGCACGAACGGCTGGCGCGGGCGCGACACCTCCGCGCCCGCCTTCAGCTCCTCCCGCAGCTCCCGCACGTTGTCACGGAGCCCCCGCCGCCACGCGATGCCCAGCACCAGGGCCGAGCCCGCGAACAGCCACGGCGCCCCCTGCGTCATCGACGTGTAGAGGCCCAGCGCCAGCGACTGCACGATCGACACCGAGCCGAACGCCCGCCCCAGCTCCACGAAGAGCGTGGCGCAGAAGAACACCAGCGGCGGCGTCACCACCAGCGACAGCAGCTCGCGCCGGTTGACCAGCACCACGCCGAGCACGCTGGCCAGCAGGAACGCCGCGCCCACGATCTGGTCCACGCCGAACACGGCCGTCAGCACGTAGCCCGCCAGGGTGGCCACCAGGGCGAGCGCGATGGCGCCGCGCGCCGTCAGCTTGACGGCAGAGCGCCTGCCCTTCTCACCTGCCACTGGCCCACCCCCATTTACTGCGACCCGCCTGCCAACTTACCGTTCGCGTGGGTTATCAGAGATGAGGTTTCGAGCAGTTCGGGGGAGGCCAGCGGCCTGGGCAGCCCTTCGAGCATCTCGGGCGCGTCCAGCTCGCCGTCCACGACGCCGAGATCGTGCAACTTGCGCGCCGTGACCAGGACGCGGCTTTCGAGCGATCCGACCGACTTGTTGTACGCCTCCACGGCCCGCGTCAGCGCCCTGCCCAGCGACTCGACGTTCCTGCCCAGGGACGACAGCCGCTCGTACAGCTCCTTGCCCAGCTCGAACACCGCCCGCGCGTTCTCGCTCAGCGCGGCCTGCTGCCAGGCGTAGTGCGCGGTGCGCAGCATCGTGATCAGCGTCGTGGGGGTGGCGATGTGCACGCGCCGCGTCATCGCGTACTCCAGCAGCCCGGGGTCGCGTTCGAGCGCCGGCGCGAGGAACGCCTCCCCGGGGATGAACAGCACCACGAACTCCGGCGACGGGTTGAACCCCTGCCAGTACGCCTTGGCCGCCAGCCGGTCGATGTGCTCGCGCACGTGCCTGGCGTGCGCGTCCAGGCGCACGGTGGCCAGCGACTCGTCGGACGCCTCGGCGGCCTCCAGGTAGGCGGCCAGCGAGACCTTGGAGTCGACCACGATGTTCTTGCCCCCGGCGAGCCTGACGACCATGTCGGGCCGCATGGAGCCCTCGGTGACCTGCTCGTCGAAGTCGCAGTAGCGCTGCATGCCGGCGATCTCCGCGACCCTGCGCAGCTGCAGCTCGCCCCACCGGCCGCGGGCCTCGGGCCGCTGCAGCGCCCTGACCAGGGCGGTGGTCTGGGAGCGGAGCTGCTCGTTGCTCTGGCGGACGAACTCCATCTGCTTGGCCAGCTCGGCCCGCGCCGCCCGCTGCCCGGACTCGGTGTCGCGCAGCTGCGACTCGACCCGGGCCAGCGCGTCCTTCAGCGGCTCGACCAGGTGCTCGACGGCCTGCTTGCGCTGCTCGAGATCGCCGGCCGCCTCCGCGCGGGTGGCCGCCAGCCTGGTCTCGGCCAGCTCCAGGAAGCGCACGTTGTTGACGTCGAGCGCGCGCGTGGACAGCGCCTGGAACCGCTCGGCGAGCTGCTCCTCGACGTAGACCAGCTTCTCGGCCGCCGACCTGGCGCGCGCGTCGGCCTCGGCCACCCGCACCGCCGCCCTGGTCCTGGCCACCAGGAACCCGACGAGCAGACCGACGGCGAGACCGATGAGAAGCGACACGACGTCCACCCCAGCGATGATCCCAGGATGCGGGGCACGATTCTTCCCGACACGCTTGGGCGTTCCGCTTGTGCGCCTCATCACCCGTCACGCACAGTACTGGGATGGATACGGTACCGAAGCTCGCCGTCGCGGGCGTCGCCGTGGCGGCGGCCCTGGTCGCGCTGGCCGGCGCGGTCATCGCGGGCTCGGGGAAGGCGGCGCAGCCGCGCCCGGTGCTGCGCTGGACACCCGGGGCGTGCGTCACCGGCACGCTGGCGCTGACGGCGTGCAACGGCGGCGACTCCGAGGTGGTGGCCATGGCCTCCGACCCTCCGGCGCCCGGCGAATGCCCGGAGGACACCGACGAGGTCCTGCGGGTCGGCGCGGGCCGTACGGCGTGCGTGCGCAACTTCCTGGAGCCGCATCCCGGCGCCCCCGGGGGAGGCGGCGGCCTGCTCAGGCCGGGCGACTGCGTCACCCTGGACGGCCGCGAGCGGGCCTGCGCCCGGCCCGGCTGGTACGGCAGGGCGCTCGCCCTCACCGCCGAGCCCTCCGCCTGCCCCGACGGCACCCTCGACACCCTGGAGGGCGACTCCCGGGTCATCTGCCTCGGCCGGGGCGGCCAGGTGCTCGACCGCGGCGCCTGCGTGGCCGAGCCCGCCACCGACGTGATCGCCCGCTCGGCCGTCACCCGGCTGCCCTGCGACTCCCCGCACGCCTGGGCCAGGGTGGTGTCGTTCGAGGTCACGCCCGCGCGCTGCCCGCCCGGCTCGCGCCGCTACCTGCGCGCCGACGAGGGCTACCGTCCGGTGACCTGTCTGTACGTTCTCAGCAAGTAAACTCGCTGTCCGTGAGTCTCTCCATCGGCATCGTCGGCCTGCCCAACGTCGGTAAGTCCACGCTCTTCAACGCGCTGACCAAGACCGGCAACGCGCTCGCGGCGAATTACCCGTTCGCCACCATCGAGCCCAACGTGGGCATCGTCGGCGTGCCCGACGACCGGCTGCCCGTGCTGGCCGAGATCTTCGGCTCGGCCCGCATCCTGCCCGCCAAGGTCGAGTTCGTGGACATCGCGGGCCTGGTCAAGGGCGCCTCGGAGGGGCAGGGCAGGGGCAACCAGTTCCTCGCCAACATCCGCGACACCGATGCGATCTGCCAGGTCATCCGCGTCTTCAGCGACCCCGACGTGACGCACGTCGACGGCGAGATCTCCCCGAAGCGCGACATCGAGACGATCAACACCGAGCTGATCATGGCGGACCTGCAGACGGTCGAGAAGGCCGTCCCGCGCCTGCAGAAGGAGGCGCGCAACAACAAGGACAAGAAGGCCGCGCTGGAGGCCGCCGAGGCCGCCCTGGCCGTCCTGGAGACCGGCAAGACCGTCTTCGAGAGCGGCCTCGACCGCGAGGAGCTGCGCGAGCTGCACCTGCTCACGGCCAAGCCGTTCCTGTACGTGTTCAACCTCGACGCCGACGAGCTGACCGACGCCGCGCTCAGGGAGCAGCTCTCGACGCTGGTGGCCCCGGCCGAGGCCGTGTTCCTCGACGCCAAGATCGAGTCGGAGCTGGTGGAGCTCGACGAGGAGGAGGCGCTGGAGCTGCTGCAGTCGGTGGGCCAGGAGGAGTCGGGCCTGCGCCAGCTCGCCAGGGTCGGCTTCGAGACGCTGGGCCTGCAGACGTACCTGACGGCCGGGCCGAAGGAGACCAGGGCCTGGACGATCCGCAAGGGCGCCACCGCGCCCGAGGCGGCGGGCGTCATCCACACCGACTTCCAGCGCGGCTTCATCAAGGCCGAGGTCGTCTCCTTCGACGACCTGGTGGAGGTCGGCTCCATCGCCGGCGCCCGTTCGGCGGGCAAGGCGCGCATCGAGGGCAAGGACTACGTGATGCGCGACGGCGACGTCGTGGAGTTCCGCTTCAACGTCTGACGGCTTCAACGTCTGACGGCTTCGACGGCACGGCGCTCACGTAGCGCGAGACTTCGCTACGGTAGGTTACCGACGGCGGCCGACGGCGATGCCCCCAAGACGTCTGGTGTCCCTGGAACGACCAGACGTTTGTTCCAGGGATAACTGATGCGTCAACCACTTTGGGCCCCCGCGCGTCGAATCGTCACGGCGTTCACGCTGAATCGGGAGGCCCTCATGTTCCGTCGCATCATCAGGAAGCGGCGCTCGGCGCCCACGCTCGCGGGCATCAGCCTCGAGGAGGAGCTGGCCCTCATCCGGGTCGAGCTCATGTACGGCCTGCGCGTCAACCGCGAGGCGTATCTCCGCAGGAAGGTGGACGAGCGCGTCGAGATGACCACGCGCATGCGCGAGCGCGAGCCCGCCGAGATGCTGGCCGATCTCCGGGGCTCGCTGGAGCGCTCGGTGCGGCCGACGGTCGTGGACCTCCACAGCAGGCGTCAGGCGCGCACGAGCCAGGATCCCGAGCCCGCCTGACGGTCGGTCGCTGGTTCCGACCCATGCCGATTCCGCAGGTCGAGACAGGTCCATGCCTGTTTTGGACAGGAATCCGTGGCCGCCGCGCTATGCGATTTTAGGCGTCTGGCCTGGTCAAAAGGCGATTCCAACGGGAACTGACAGGAATCGGCACTGTGGCCTGTCATGCGGGCCCGGTTTGCCGGTGGGGAGGGTCATGCCGCAGCATGGGCGTGGCTTTCTCGGAACAATGGCGGAGACCGGATAGGGTGACTACTTCACCGCGGATGATGGGGATCGGCAACGGACGACACCGCGCCAGCCGGGGGGATCGGCGCGAGCGGAGGCGTGATGGCTCGTAGGTCTACCGTCCAGCACGATCCTCGGATCGCTGACGGGCCCGGGCTTTCCGCAACCCTGGACACGGCCGACTTCGAGGCGCCGCCGCCCCGCAGGCCGCGGCGCGGCGGCTGGTCGGGTGGCGGCGGACGATGGCTGGTGTGGACCGGCCGCATCATTCTCTGGGCGCTTATCGTGGTTATCGTGGTGAATGGGATTCGTGCCCCATTTGAGCGGTTTACCCAGCAAGAGCCTGCTTCGTCCAATGTTGCCGCGCAGGCCGACAAGGGATTCCCCACGGACGGCGGCATGGCGTTCGCCGCCCAGTTCGCTGGGGTTTATCTGAATTTCAGCCCGGAAGACGCGGCCAGCAGGTCGAGCAAGCTCGCGGCGTTCCTCGCCGAGGGCATGGACCCGCAGATGGGCTGGGACGGCTACGGCAAGCTGGCGGCCGTCGCCGTCCAGCCGTACGACATCGAGGCGAGCGACGCCCGCAACGCCGTGGTCAGCGTGGCGTTCCAGTCGGGCCCGCGCCGGATGCTGCTGTCGGTGCCGATCTACTACTCCGGCGACGACGCCGGACGGCGCTTCGTCGTGGCGGGCCGCCCGGCGATCCTGCCCGCACCGGCCCCGGCCGACCTCCCCCAGGTGGCCGCGCCCGAGTCCGACGACGCGGCGGCCGCCGAGCTCAAGCCCCAGCTGGAGGGCTTCTTCAAGGAGTACGCGTCCGGCGACGCCGCCGGGCTGCAGCGCTACGTCGCCGCCGGCAAGAGCCTGCCCAGCTTCGGCGGCGCGTTCAGCTTCTCGCAGCTCAAGGAAGTCGTGGTGCCTGTGGGGGGTGCCACCAGAGAGATCCAGGCGGTCGTGGTGTGGGCCGTGCCCAGCGGCGACGCCCCGCCCACTCCCAACGCCACCGACCCGGCGGCGGTAGGCGGGACGCTGGAGCAGGTCTACCGCCTGACCGTGGAAAAGCAGGGCGACAAGTGGTTCGTCGCCGACATCCGCGGTGGCGGCCGCGTCGTTGGATAGAGGCACGGCCACGCCGCTGATCGGTACCCCCCGGGAGGACAAGAAGTGACCTTGAAGACCGTAATGCTCACCTTGATCGAGATGTCGCCGACACCGACGCCGGTGTCCACCGGCATCGACACCGGAGGGCTCGCCAACTTCCTGCGCGCGTTCTTCGCCCCGTTGTTCCTCGTCGTCGTCTCCGTGGTCGCGCTCTTCTTCCTCTTCACCCGCGAGATCACACGTTTCGTGCAGTTCCTGATCCTGGCCGTGGCCATCGGAGTGATCTTCTACGTCCCCAACATCATCGAGGTGACAGCGCGGGCGATCGCGGGCGCACTGGGCATCCAATGAGGGTTGAGACCGCTTCGCGGCGGTCATGAACGAGCGGGTGGAGAGGAGGACCGTGTGGACCTGCCCACGTATACGAACATCTGGCGGATAGAGAAGCGGCTGTACAAGCTGTACGACCTACGGCTGCCGATGCCGCTGCCCATCGTCTGGATCGGCGTGTTCGTCGGGGTGTTCGTCCCGTGGTCGCTCCTGCTGGTCCTGGTGGGCGTGCCGGTGCAGATGCCCTGGCACGTGCTGTTCCTGGTGCCGCCGGGCATCGTGACGTGGTTGTCCACCCGTCCGGTCATCGAGGGCAAGCGGCTCACCGAGCTGCTCGAGTCCCAGCTCCGCTACCTGGGCCAGCCGAAGGCGTGGTACCGCATGGCGCCCAGCTCGGAGCCCGAGACCGTCACCTTCTCCGGCCGCGTCTGGCGCACCGGCCCCGCCCGGGCCAAGTCGAAGGCGCCGCGCAAGGCCCGCCAGTCGCAGCGCGGGCGCGAGGGCCAGCGGCTCACCGGGCCCCGCCAGGTCCGTCCCGCTGTCGCCGCCGCCGCTGCCGCCGCCTCCCAGGCTCCCGTCGCCGAGCCGCCCTCCCGTACGGGCTGGGGCAGCCGCCGCGGCACCGCGCCCGCCCTCAAGGGCCGGGTACGCCAGGGAGCCGCGTCCCCGGCACCTGGAGCCACGGCCGGGCCGGCATGGCGCGAGAAGGGGGTCTCAGGCGGCTCTGGGCGGCGTCCGGAGCGGCCGGTGTCGCTCCTGGAGGAGGCCGTGGGCGCGGGGCCCGACTACGCGGGCATGGACCCCGCGCCGGAGCCTCCCGCGATCGAGACCGCGAGCGGCATCGCCGGCGTGCGGGGTGACGAGGCCGCGGACGGCGCTCGCGGGCATGCGCGGGGTTCGGTCGTCGAGCAGGAAGCGGCGGTGGCTCCGGGCTCGGAGCCTCTGGGCGCGCATGAGGATCCGGACGCGCATGAGGGTCTGGACGCGTACGGGGCTCGGGACGCGCACGGAGCTCGGGACACGCATGGGGATCCGGGCGCGCACGGGGAGATGAGCGCGGAGGCGGTGGCGGCGCGCGAGGCGAGTGTGCCGATCAAGACGACCGAGAGCCGCAAGCCCGCCGCGGGCAAGCCCATCGACACCGAGGCGCTGCGGAGGTTGCGGCGGCTCGCGGCCAGCGCCGACGCGCCCGCCGACGCTCCCGGCCGCGCCTCGGCCGTGGGACGCGGGGGGGCTGAGCGGGGCGAGGACGATGTCGCCAGGGACCAGCACAGGAAGGGGCAGCCGCCGCGGCTGGCCCAGCCGGGGCTGGTGCTGCCCGGCACCCGGCGGGTCTGGCCCCCGCTCAACCCGAACGCCAAGCCGCTGCCCCGCCCGGCCGCCCAGAGTGCGTCGGAGGTCCGCGCGGACACCCCTGCGGACCTCGGTGAGGCCGGCGACGACCGCACGCCCGGATCCGTTGCGGCGGAGACGGCCGCGAGCGATGTGCCGGCTGTGAGCGATGCGACTGTCGCGAGCGATGCGCCCGGCGCGGGGGATGGCTCGGGTCATGTGCCCGACGCGGGCGTTGCGGCGGGCCCGGGTGACGCGGCCGAGGCGATCGGCGCGGTCGCTGGGACGCCCGATGTCCAGCACGCCCAGCCGCAGGACGCCGTGCCAGAGACGCCCGCCGAGGTCCAGGCTGCTGCCGGGCACGATGGCGGCGCGCAGGGGCCGCAACCAGTGAGGGCCGACGAGGGCGTCGCGGCGACCGGCGACGGCAGCGAGACGGTGGCGCGCGAGAGCGCCGCGACGGTGGCCGGCGACGGCAGCGAGACGGCGGCGAGCGATGGCGACGCGCCGGTGAGCGGCCGCGGTGCCGCGTCGGCGGAGGTCGGCGTCGCGCCGGCGGCCGAGGGACCCCCCGCGGTGCCCGAGCACAGGGCGCCCACGATGGGCGAGCGCGAGGCGGCCCACGAGGGCACGAGCGTCACCGGCCGGCGTGAGGCGGCGAATGCCCGAGGTGCGGCGATGCCGACCGGTCGCGCGACGCAGCACCCGGGCGGCGGGGCGCAGGAGCCAGGCCCGACCCGGCACCCGGGCATGGCACAGGAGCCAGGCGGTCAAGCGGCCCAGCACGCGGGCGCGGCGCAGGAGCCGGGCGGTCGCGTGGCGCAGGAGCCGGGCGGCTCGGTGCAGGGGGCGCGGGAGGCCGGCGGCGAGCGGAGTGGCGGGGCGCGGGGTGGGAGGCCCGGGGAGGGCGTGGCGCCCGTGCCCGTGCCGAGGCCGGGTGAGGGCCGGGTGCGCAGGGTCGAGTCCGTGGTGGGCAGGGACTCCGGCGGCTGGCGCCGCATCGCGCAGGTCGTCGTGGGCGGCGGCGGGGTGCGTACCGACGGGTCGGAGATCGACGAGGCGCGGGCCAGGGCCGTCTTCGCGGGCGGCCGGCGGATCGTCGTGCTGGGCTGCACCGGCGGAGCCGGGCAGACCACGACGGCGCTCATGCTGGGCCACACCTTCGCCCAGGTACGCGACGACAGGGTCGTGGCCGTCGACGCCAACACCGGCGGCGGCACGCTGACCAGCAAGATCGAGCCGGAGACCCCCGAGACCCTGACGTCACTGCTGTCGGGACTCGACCGGGTCAGCGGCTATCTCACCATGCGGGGTTACACGACGCGGACCGCCTCCGGCCTGGAGGTGATCAGCGCGGACACCGACGCGGGCGCCGAGCAGCGCCTCGCGGACCGGTCCTTCTTCTCCGACCATCGGCTCGGCGAATCCATGCGCCTGCTCGACCGCCACTACAAGCTGGCCGTCATCGACCCGGCCGCCGCCCTGGCGGCCAGGTTGCTGCCGTACGCGGACCAGCTCGTCCTGGTGGTTCCGGCGAGCGAGGAGGCGCCCGAGGCGGTGGCGATGACGTACGAGTGGCTCGACGGGCACGGCTGCGCGGAGCTGCGCAGGCGGGCGGTGATGGTGGTCAACGGCGTCAGCAGGCGCTCGATGACCGACGTCGAGCAGGCGGAGTCGGTGGCCAGAGGCAGGTGCCGGGCCATCGTCAGGGTCCCCTGGGAGGACGATCTGGCGCCGGGCGGCGCCGAGACCGTGGATCCAGGGCAGTTGCGCGCGGCCGGGCGGCGGGCGTATCTCGCCCTCGCCGGTGTGGTGGTCGCGGGCTTCGCGGCACAGACCGTACGGACGAGCGAAGAGGAGTTGGCGAGTGACCCCCCGGGCACGAGAATCGGTGAGCGATAAGTGAACAAGCGAGCAGGTCTGGCCCGTTCATGCGCCGAGGGGGCGGCATGAGCAGGGCGTCCCGAGCGCACCAGCGCCTCGCGGTCCGCTACTTCGACGACCGCATCCTGCTCACGGACACCTGCGCATGGGCGTACTTCCGGCTTCCGACGGTCAGCTACGAGTTCGTCACGCCGGAGGAGCGCGAGGCGCTGGCCACCAACATCACGATCGCGCTGGCGGCGATCAGGATGCCCGACGCCGAGGTCCACCTGAGGGTGGCGCACCGCACGTACCCCGCCGCGGAGTGGGCCATGGCGCTGAACGCCACGTCCGACGAGGGGCCCGGCTGGCGCGACTACCTGGAGGAGATGTACCGGCACGTCTGGGCCAAGGACTTCTGGAGCAAGGAGGTCTACCTGGGCGTGAGGCTCGGCCCGCGCGGCAAGCAGCTCGGCAGCGGCGTGCTGTCCCAGCTCCTCGGCTTCTACCAGAAGACGGAGAAGGCGCTGGGCATGGAGGACGACCACGTGCCCGACAGCGAGGTCGGACGGTGGACCGAGCAGGCCGAACGGCTCGGCAGGGCGCTCGCGTCGAGCGCCCTGTACGCCCGTCACGCCACCTCGACCGAGGTGGCGTGGTTGTTCCAGCACGCGGCCGCCGGCTCGGTGGGCGATCCGGCGCCGTCGGCGAGCCCGCGCAGGCGCTGGGGCAGGGGAGAGATCGAGTCGCTGGTGGAGGGCGAGATCCACAACGGCAGGTCGCTGCTGCGGATCGTGCAGCCCCAGGGCGACTCGTACGTGGCCTACCTGTCGTTCGCGCGGTTCCCCGACCTGATGCCGTTCCCCGACGGCGAGCCGTGGCTGCACTTCGCCGACCAGCTGCCGTTCCCGGTGGAGATCTCCTCGCGGATGCGGCTGATCCCGCCGGTCAAGGCGTCCAAGGACGTGGCGCGCAAGCTGGCGCACGCCCGCGACATGGACCACCACATCCGGGAGGCGGGCGCGGAGGCGCCGCTGGCGCTGGCCGAGCAGATCGACGCGGCCCGCATGCTGGAGCACGGCATCACCAAGGAACGGCTGCCCTTCGTGTACGGCTGGCACCGCCTGATCGTCTCGGCCCCCACCGAGGACATCTGCGTGCAGCGGGTGGAGGCGGTGGTCGAGCACTACCGCGACATGGGCATCGACGTGGTGAACTCGACCGGCGACCAGTTCTCGCTGTTCTGCGAGTCGCTGCCGGGCGAGAAGGTGCGCCTGAACGCCTACGCCCAGCGCCAGCCGCTGCGTACGATCGCGGGCGGCATGGCCACGGCCACGGTCGATCTGGGCGACCGGCTCGACGACGGCAGCGAGGGCTGGCTGGGCCCGTACATCGGCGAGACCGTCGGCAGGGCGCGCAGCATCGTGCACTTCGACCCGCTGGTGGCGGCCACCCGCAACCGGCCGACCGCCATCGCGATCACCGGCGAGCCGGGCGGCGGCAAGACCACGCTCGCGCTGCTGATGATCTACCAGATGGCGTTGCGCGGCGTGACGGTCGCGGTGATCGACCCGAAGGGCGACGCCGAGTCGCTGGTGCAGCTCCTGGAGAAGCGCGGGCGCAAGGCCCGGGTGATCCCGCTCGGCTCGGCCGCGCCGGGCCTGCTGGACCCGTTCTCGTTCGGCGACGACATCGCGGCGAAGAAGACGATGGCGACCGAGACGCTGCGGCTGCTGCTGCCCCGCATGTCGGAGGAGCGCGAGTCGGCGATGATCCAGGCGGTGGCGGCGGTGTCCAACGGCGAGGACCCCTCGCTGGGCAAGGTCGTGGACTTCCTGGAGCAGGCCGACGACCCGGCCTCGAAGAACCTCGGCGCGGTGCTGCGCTCGATGTCGGAGATGCACCTGGCCAGGCTCTGCTTCGACCCGTCGGGCGGCGACCAGGTCGACACCGAGGGGTGGACGACCGTGTTCACGCTGGGCGGCCTGACGCTGCCCGACGTGACCACGGGCAGAGAGGACTACTCCTACGAGCAGCGGCTGTCGGTGGCCCTGCTCTACCTGGTGTCGCAGTTCGCGCGCAGGCTGATGAACGGCCTCGACCGGCGCGCCCCCAAGGCGATCTTCCTGGACGAGGCGTGGGCGATCACCTCCACGCCCGAGGGCGCCAAGCTGGTGCCCGAGGTCAGCCGGATGGGCCGCTCCCGCAACACCGCTCTGGTGCTGGTCTCGCAGAACGCGGGAGACCTGCTCAACGAGCAGGTGACCAACTGCCTGTCGTCCGTGTTCGCGTTCAGGTCCACCGAACGGGTGGAGGTGGACCACGTCATGTCCCTGCTCGGGGTGGAGTCGTCGGAGGAGCACAAGGCCGTGCTGCGTTCGCTGGGCAACGGCGAATGCGTATTCCGCGATCTGGATGGCAGGGCGGGCCGGATCGGAGTAGACCTGATCTCCGAGGAACTTCTTCGCTGGCTCGACACGAACCCGACGCACGACAAACCCGGCGTCGCCGGGCATGATGATCATCAAGGGGGCGTGGGCAGGGCGCAGGAGGTACGGTCATGAAGATCCGGCTATCCCGACGACTGGCGCTCGTGCTCGCGCTCGTCGGCGCAGTCCTGGCGGTGCCGCTCGTGCTGGGCGCCACCACCACTCCGGTCGCGGCGGCTCCCTGCGACCTGTCGGGCCCGCTCTCGCCCGAGATGGTCGGCAGCGGCGTCGACGGCCTCATCCAGCCGCCGGCCACCGCGGACGCCCCGCCGGCGCCGACCACCAACTACACGCAGTTCGGCATGAGCGGCCAGTTCTGGCACACGCACGAGCTGACCTGCTCCGACTACGTGGCCGTGCTCGGCAACATGTGGGCCAACGGCATCTTCACCGCGGCCAAGGCGGTCGACCGGCTGACGATCACCACGTACCAGGCGGCGGCGACAGAAGGGCCGCTCCAGTCCATCAAGGACGTGGTCGACGACATCGTCACGAACCTGTCCAACGCCATGTACTGGCCGTACCTCCGCCCGATCGTCATCCTCGGCGCCATCTGGCTGGCCTGGTACGGGCTGATCCGCAAGCGCGCCACCACGACCGCGGAAGGCGTCATCTGGATGGTGCTGGCGGTCACCGTGGCGGTCTGGTTCTTCAGCCGTCCCGGCGACTTCACCGGCCTGGGCAAGGTCGTCACGGACAAGACGGGCGAGGTGGTCAACTCCGCCTTCTCCGGCCTGCCCGGCGCGGGCGGCGCGTCCTGCCTGCCACCGCCCGGCAACGCCAACCCGCAGGTCACGACCGGCGGGTACGCCCAGAGCGGCACGCCGGGCGTGGACCAGAACGCCGACGCGCTGTGGTCCACCCTGGTCTGCAAGCCATGGCTGGTGGGCCTGTTCGGCACCTCCGACCCGCAGCAGCCGATCGTGCGCGACTGGGGCCGCAAGGTGCTGGAGATGCAGTCGGTGCCGCCGCCACAGGCCGGCCAGCCGGCCCCTGACGTGGGGGCCAGGCAGTCGGAGTACGCCTCGCTGGCCGACAAGCTCAGGAACGACCCCCGCTACGCGACCTTCTCGGGCCGTGACTGGTCGAACCGGCTCGGAGTGGCCGTCGGAGCGTTCATCGCGGCCATCGTCGCGGGCCTGCTCATCTTCCTCGTGGCGGTCTCGCTGCTGGTACTGAAGGTGGGCTTCCTGCTGTTGCTCATCCTCGGGCCGATCTTCCTGCTGATCGGCGTGCATCCGGGCAGCGGCCGGATCGTCGCCATGCGCTGGGTGGAGATGCTCATCGGCACGCTGCTGCGGCAGGCCGTGCTGACGGTCGTGCTCAGCGTGCTCGTGTACGGGTACGCGCTGATCATCTCGACGGCCATGCCATGGGGCATGCAGGTGCTGTTCATGGCGCTGCTGACGATCGCGGTGTTCTTCTATCGGCGGCCGTTCCAGCACCTGTTCGCCTCGATGAGCGGCCACACGGTCACCACCCGCATGCTCGGCGAGGCCGCGAGCTCGTCCGTGCTCGAACGGTCGGCGGGCGCGTTGCCGCCGGTCGCCTCGGCCAGGATCGGCCGCTGGGGGCTGCGCAAGGCCGAGCCGCTCATCAGGGCGGCGAGCGCGGCCAACCCGGCGGGCGCTGCGGCGTCGGCGGCGGCCGGGCAGGTGCGCGTGCGCGGCGAGGAAGGGGAGGGCGCCGCTTCGGGCACCCGCATCCCCGCCACGGCGGCTCCGCTCGACACCGACCAGCAGGGCGGCAAGGCGGCCGGCCGGGCCACGCTCGAACCGCGCAGGGGCACCGCGCCCCCGCTGAACCTGAACGGCACGCCGGCCCGCACCCGCGGCGGATCGGCGGGCGGCCCCAGGGTGGGCACGGCCTCCCCGACGGGCGGCTCAGGCGGCGCGGGCTCCAGTGGCTCGGGCTCGGGCGGTTCGAGCTCGGGCGGTTCGGGCTCCGCCGGCGGCTGGTTCGGCGGGGCGTCCGGCGGCGGCTGGGCCCGGCGCGGCGGTTCCGGCGGCTCGGCGGGCGGCACGCGTGGCACGGGCGCGCGCACCTCGCGCTTCGGCGGCTCCACGAGCTCCGGCGGCACGCGCTCCGGTGGCTCCCGCGCGGGCGGCACCCGCTCGCGCGGCGGCTCGGGTGGTGGTGGCGGCCTGTTCGGCGGCGGCTCGGGCGGCTCGGGTGGCGGCCTGTTCGGTGGCGGCGGCTCGCGCAGGTCCGGCGGCTCGGGCGGCTCGAACGGCTCGCGCGGCGGCCTGTTCGGCGGCTCGGGCAACGGAGGGTCCAGGTCAGGTGGCGGCACCTCGCCCGGCCCCCGGATCTTCGGCTCCGACGAGCCGTCGTCCCGCGCCTCCGAGGCGCCCCCGCTCTGGCTGCGCAGCAGCCGCAACGGCGGTGGCTCCGGCGGTGACAGCCCCGACGTGCCCTTCTGGCTCAAGCCGAACAACCCGGACAAGGACTGAACATGGCACAGCCGGGTGACAGGCGGGGGGTGGCCTTCGCCGTCATCGTCGTGGTCATCGCCGCGGTCGGCATCTACCTGACGATGTGGCCGGACTCCTCCGACCAGGCCGCGCCGGAGCCGGAGGCGAGCATCGCCACCAGCTCCGCCGTGGCGTCGAGCACGCCGCTGGCGACCGCGAGCGCCGCGCCGTTCGACATCTACGCGTACCTGCCGATGCAGAAGGAGCAGCTCGCCGCGGCGGCGGACCTGGCCGAGCGGTTCACCGCCGCGTACGGCACCTTCCGCTACGACGAGGACCCGGCGGCGTACGCCGAGAGGCTGAAGGCGTACACGACGCCGGAGCTCGCCGGCACCCTGACCAGGACGGTCACCTCGGCCGGCTTCGTCCAGCAGAACCGCGACGACCAGACCGTCTCCACCGCCACGGCCCGCCTGAAGGAGATCAGGCAGGTCGAGAAGTCCTCCATCGTGTTCGTCGTCACCGCGAGCCGGCAGGTCACCGCCAAGAGCGGCAACAAGCTGGCGGCGGAGGAGTACGCGGTCACGGTCAGCCAGCTCGGCGCCGACTGGCGCATCTACGACATCCTGCCGTCCACCGAGGGCCAGGAGGGTGACCAGTGAAGCTCTCCCGGGCACGGCTCGCCCTGATCATCGGCGCGGCGGGGCTGCTGCTCCTGGTCGCGGTCCTGGTGTCGCCGCTGCTGCTGATGTCGATGCCGTCGTTCCTGGCAGACGGCGGGATCACCGTCGACTGCGAGGACACCGCCCAGGTGGAGGAGGCCTCCGACTCGGCCGCGTCCGACATCCCGGCCGAGTACCTGGACCTGTACAAGGAGCACGGCAAGAAGATCGGCGTCCAGTGGAACATCCTGGCCGCCGTCGGCAAGCGCGAGACCGACCACGGCCGCTCCACCCTGCCGGGCGTCAGCAGCGGCACCAACGCCGCCGGCGCGGCGGGGCCGATGCAGTTCCTGATCTCCACGTGGGGCGGCAAGGCCAGGATCCCGACGTCGTCCCAGTTCAACGGGTACGCCTCCGACGGTGACGGTGACGGCGTCGGCGACGTCTACAACCCGGCGGACGCCATCCTCGGGGCCGCCAAGATGCTCAAGCGCAACGGCGCGCCCGAGAACGTCCGGCAGGCGCTGTTCGTCTACAACCGGGCCTGGTGGTACGTCGACCAGGTCGAGGAGATCGCCAGGCAGTACGCCAGGTCAGGCGTGGTCAAGGTGCCGCCGCAGGCGTCGGAGGACTGCGACGACCCGCTGGTGGAGGCCGCGCCGAGCGATCTCGTGGCCAGGATCCTGCAGTACGCGCTGGCGCAGCGCGGCAAGCCGTACCTGTGGGGTGGCACGGGGCCCGACTCCTTCGACTGCTCGGGCGTGATCTACGCGGCCTACAAGGCGGCGGGGCTGGCGATCCCGCGTACGACGTTCACGCAGTGGCCGTTCGGCGTGAAGGTGTTAGAGGGTGAGGAGCAGCCGGGGGACCTGGTGTTCTTCAACTCGGGGCCGGGCACCTCTCCCGACAACCCCGGCCACGTCGGGCTGGTCGTGTCGAAGGGCAAGATGCTGGAGGCCCGGTGCCGGCTGTGCGGGCCGATCAAGGTGACGAGCTACCAGGCGCGGGACAACCGCGTGGGCTTCACCCGCCCGTTGCAGAACCCCGATGTCCTGGAGCAGATCAAGAAGCTGCAGAATCCTTCCCTATGAGCATTGTGGTCGTTGCCGCGGTGATCGTCGGACCGGGCGGGCGGGTGCTGGCCGCCCAGCGTGCTGAGCCGGCCGCCCTGGCCGGTGGCTGGGAGTTCCCCGGAGGGAAGGTGGATCCGGGGGAGAGCGAGACCGCGGCGCTGGTGCGGGAGTGCCGGGAGGAGCTCGGCGTGGAGGTCGCCGTGGGCGAGCGCGTCGGCGGTGACTGGCCGCTGGCCGAGGGGTACGTCATGCGCGTCTGGCTCTGCTCGCTGCTGTCGGGCCGGCCGGAGGCGAAGGAGCATCTGGCGCTGCGCTGGCTCGGGCCGCGGGAGTACTACGACGTCGAGTGGCTGGCGGCGGACCTGCCCATCATGAAGACCGTGGAGAATCTGCTCCCGCGTGATTAGGACATCCCTCTCTGTGACACAATGATTACTGTGCGTAATTTGTCGCGGTGGGGGAGTGGGGAGCGATGCGGAGGAGCTGGGTCGTCGCCGGCGCGCTGATCCTGGTGGCGGTGCCCTCCGTGCCCGTGGCGGCGGCCGGGGTGTCACTGGTGCTGGAGCGGGTGGGCGGCGCCGACGAGGTCGGCAAGTGGGTCAGGACCGGGGACACGCAGCGGTTCCGGGTACGGCTCAACGGGATGGGGCGGGGGGCCCGGGTCGCGGTCGCGGCCAGTCCTGTGGAGGCGCTGTCCGAGGTGGCCTGCGGGCCCGCGCCCGGGTGGGGCCCGCGGCCCGGTCCCCCGGCGAGCGGCGCATCCGGGGAAGGGGCCGCGGCGATTCCGCCGGACGCGTCCGCAGGCGCGCCTCCCGCCGCCGGTACGGCCTCTCGTGTCGGCGCGGCTCCTGACGCCGGCGCGGCTCCTGGCGCGGATGCGGCCTCTCGGGCCGGTACGGCCTCCGTCGTCGGCGTGGTTCCCAAGGTCGCCGGGACGTCGCACGTCGGTGTGACGGGGGCGTTGACCATGCGGGCGCTGGCACTGGTGGGCGCGGAGGGACTGAAGGGGCCCGTGCCGCCCGGGGCTCGGGTGTGCACGCTGGGGAAGGTCGTGGGTGAGCGGGCCGTGGACATCACGCTCAGGACGCCGGCGGATGCGAACGAAGTGGTGCTGGCGGCCGTGGCCAGGGTGCGGGACGTCGAGAGCGGCGGGCTGACGACCATGAGCAGGACCGCCGCCGTCCGCGCGGGCGAGCTCGTCCCCGGCGACGCGGCGACGATCGCGGAGCCCGCGGATCCCCTGCCACAGCCCGCCGGAGCCGCGCCCGCACAAGCCACAAGCGTGCCTGACCGCGCCCGGACCGCGCCTGCGCGTGTTCATGCGCCTCCTGCACGTGGGCAGGCTGCGCCTTCTGGCCGTGCGCAGCGGCAGCGGGCCGGCGGGGTGCGAGGGGATGGCGTGCGAGGCGGGCCGGGAACCCTGCCGCAACGGATGCAGGCCCCGCCGCAACAGGTGCAGGCCCTGCCGCAACGGGTGGGGGCCCTGCCGCCACGTGCGCATGCTTTGCCGCCACGTGCGCAGGCCGTGCGGCGGCCGGCGCATGCCGCGCCGCGGCGGGCACGGGCCGCGACAGTGCCGCCGGCGGGCGGGTCGCTCGCCGTTCCGGGCGTGATCCCGAGCGTGATTCCGAGCATCGTGCCCAGCGTGTTGCCGAGCGTGATCCCGAGCGTGTTGCCGAGCGTCGTGCCCAGCGTGTTGCCGAGCGTGATCCCGAGCATGGTGTCGAGCGTGGCGCCGCAGGGTGTCGCCTCAGGCGTCCCGCAGGCGCCCGGTGGTCTTCCGCAGGCGCCGGCCGGCGCGGTGCCGCAGCCGTCGTTCGCCCTTCCCGGAGCCGCCCCCCAGCCGTCCGGGGGGATTGTCTCGTTCCAGTCCGAGGCCGCCGCCGGGGAGGCGCCGTTGCCGTGGGGGATGGCCGTGTCCGCGAAGCCCGTTGAGCCTGTCCGATGGGACAGCCCGATCGACGGCCCGAAGGCGTTGCCCATGGTTCTCGGGGGTATCGGAGTACTGATGGCGGCCCTGTGGGCCGTTGTCACGGTACAACGGTGCCGTAACCGTAGAAAGGTGTTGTAATTCCGTCTTTACTGTTACTTTTACCCGGCTAGTATTCCCTTGACCATGGTTCCGGGACCACGCGGAGGGCACCGGTGGCACGCACACGAGCGACAGCCGTGTCCGCAATCGTCCTGGCGCTCGGACTGACGGGCGCCGGTGCGACGCCGTTCATCGTGCAGAGCGCGAGCGCCTCCGTGGCGTTCGACCCCGTGGTGGAGCCCTGCGACCCCGACGTGACGCTGTGCGGCGACATCACGCCCGAGACCACGATCACGGTCACCACCACGTTAGGCTCGCCGAGCCCGACGGGGCCCGAGGAGGCGCCGGAGACGACGGTCACCAAGACCGTCACCGCGACCCCCACCAAGACCTCGAAGTCGCCCACCCCGACCAAGACCACGTCCGCGCCCGCCCCCACGCCGACGCAGACGCCGACCACGCCGGCGCAGAACCCGCAGCCCCTGCCCACGCAGAGCGCGGAGGTGCCGCCGGTCATCCCGACCACCCCCACGCCCGAGCAGTCGGTGGAGATGCCGGCCATCGCGCCGACTGACACGCCGAGCAACACGCTGCCGAGCCAGACGCAGGCCGCCTCCACCGAGGAGGTGCCGCTGGAGCTGCGCAGGGCCGCGCCGGAGTTCGACCAGACCGACCTGACGCGCAAGCTGAGCATCCCGGCGCTGGTGCTGGTCCTGCTCGCGCTGTTCGCGGTCCTGATCTTCGAGGGCAGGCTGCGCAGGATGGCCCACGCGGCGGCCGTGCGGAAGGCGGGGCCCCCGCCGATGGCAGGCCCGGCGATGGGGCCGGAGCCGCACCCGAGCGGTGGTTATCCGGCTGGGCCCGGTTACGCCGCCACCGCGGGTGGCTTCCCCGCTCCTGCGCCGTCGTACCCGGGCGGCACGGCGTACGCGCCGATCATCAGCTTCGTGCCGGTGCAGACCTATCCGAGCGGCCCGCCCCAGTACGGCTACCAGGACCCGAACCACCCGTACCCGCCGCAGGGCTACATGCAGGAGCCGCCTCCCACGGAGCCCGAGCCCGTCGTGCTGCACCCTGACGAGTTCGACTCCTACAGCGAGCCGCCCAGGTCCCGCGAGCGCGACATGTTCGAGCCGCTGGTCCCGCCCGCGCCCGTGCCGTCGGACATCCCGCCTGGCGGCGCCGACCCGTACGACGGCGGCGTCGAGCAGCCGCTCGGCCCGGCCTCGGCCGCCGAGGCGGGCGACGCGGTGCCGTGGGAGCAGGAGCAGCCGGGCTCGCTGTTCCAGCCCGTGCGAGGCGGCGAGCCCGCGCGCGGCAACGAGCCCGGACCGGTGTACGAGCCGCCGCCCTACCTGCCCCCCGACGAGGACGTGACGGCCGTGCAGCCGCTGCCGCAGCCTCCGTCGTCCGAGCCCGAGCAGCGGCAGGAGCCGACCAAGGAGCTGCCGGACTCGACGCGCAAGCGGTTCGGCAGGAAGAAGAAGTAGCGAGCACGCGAAAGCGGGGGCCGGAGAACCGGCCCCCGCTTCTCGTCGTCGTGCTACTTGCGCCTGAAGATCTTGTTGCCCAGCCACACCAGCGGGTCGTACTTGCGGTCCACCACGCGCTCCTTCATCGGGATCAGCGCGTTGTCAGTGATCTTGATGTGCTCGGGGCAGACCTCGGTGCAGCACTTGGTGATGTTGCAGTAGCCGAGCCCGTGCTCCTCCTGGGCCGCCTCCTGCCGGTCCGCCACGTCGTACGGGTGCATGTCCAGCTCCGCGATCCGCATGAGGAAGCGGGGGCCGGAGAAGTTGCTCTTGTTCTCCTCGTGGTCGCGGATCACGTGGCAGACGTTGTTGCACATGAAGCACTCGATGCACTTGCGGAACTCCTGCGAGCGCTCGACGTCGATCTGCTTCATCCGGTACTCGCCCGGCTGCACCCCGTCCGGCGGCGTGAAGGAGGGGACCTCCCGGGCCTTCTGGTAGTTGTAGGAGACGTCGGTGACGAGGTCCTTGATGACGGGGAACGTCCGCATCGGCGTGACCGTGATCGTCTCGTCCTCCTCGAAGGTGGACATCCGGGTCATGCAGCCGAGCCGCGGCTTGCCGTTGATCTCCATGCTGCACGAGCCGCACTTGCCGGCCTTGCAGTTCCACCGCACGGCGAGGTCGGGGGCCTGCGTGGCCTGGAGGCGGTGGATGATGTCGAGGACGACCTCGCCCTCGTTCACCTCCACCGTGAAGTCCTCGAGCCTGCCCTCGCCGCCCTCACCGCGCCAGACCTTGAACTTTGCCTTGTAGCTCATGACTTCGCTATCCCGTCGAACTCGGCCATCTCTTCGTCGGTGAGGTACTTCTTCAGCTCGTCCCGGTCGAACAGGGTGATCAGGTCGTCGCGCATCGACGGCTGCTCCTGCTCCGCGACCTTCACGGTGCTGCCGTCCTGCGTGGAGCAGACGAGCAGCTTGCGGCGCCAGCCGGCGTTCATGCCGGGGAAGTCGTCGCGGGTGTGCCCGCCGCGGCTCTCCTCGCGCATGAGCGCGGCGCGGGCCACGCACTCCGACACCAGCACCATGTTGCGCAGGTCGATCGCCAGGTGCCAGCCGGGGTTGTAGATGCGCGAGCCGGCCGCGCCGACCATGCGCACGCGCTCCTTGAGCTTCTCCACGACGCCGAGGGCCTCGGTGATCTCCTCGGCCTTGCGGATGATGCCGACCAGGTCGTTCATGGTGCGCTGGAGCTCGTGGTGCACCTCGTACGGGTTCTCGCCGCTGCGGCCCAGCGGCTCCAGCGCCTCGTCCCTGGCGCTCTCCACCTGCTCGGGCAGCACCTTGGGGCGGGCCTTGAGCGAGTCGACGTACGAGGCCGCGCCCGCGCCCGCCCGGCGGCCGAACACCAGCAGGTCCGACAGCGAGTTGCCGCCGAGCCGGTTGGAGCCGTGCATGCCGCCGGAGACCTCGCCCGCCGCGAACAGCCCCGGCACGGCCGCCGCGCCGCTGTCGGCGTCGACCTCGACGCCGCCCATGATGTAGTGGCAGGTCGGGCCCACCTGCATGGGCTCGGCGGTGATGTCGACGTCGGCCAGCTCCTTGAACTGGTGGTGCATCGACGGCAGCCGCTTCTTGATCTCCTCGGCGGGCAGCCGGGTGGAGACGTCGAGGAACACGCCGCCCTGGGGCGATCCGCGCCCGGCCTTCACCTCGGCGTTGATCGCGCGGGCCACCTCGTCACGTGGCAGCAGCTCCGGCGGGCGCCGGTTGTTGGCCTGGTCGGTGTACCAGCGGTCGCCCTCCTCCTCGGTGGTGGCGTACTTGTCCTTGAACACCTCGGGGATGTAGTCGAACATGAAGCGCTTGCCCTCGGAGTTGC
This sequence comes from Nonomuraea thailandensis, assembly GCF_024172165.1. Taxonomy (GTDB): domain Bacteria; phylum Actinomycetota; class Actinomycetes; order Streptosporangiales; family Streptosporangiaceae; genus Nonomuraea; species Nonomuraea thailandensis. The sequence goes on from NZ_JAMZEB010000002.1 coordinate 11,503,843, forward strand.
GCAGCACGCCGCCGTCACCGCGGACGGACTCGGTGACGAGGATGCCGCGCACGGAGGGCGGCCAGACCATCCCGGTGGGGTGGAACTGGATGAACTCCATGTTGATCAGGTTCGCGCCGGCGAGCAGGGCCAGGGCGTGGCCGTCGCCGGTGTACTCCCAGGAGTTGGAGGTGACGACGTACGACTTGCCGATGCCGCCGGTCGCGAGGACCACGGCCGGGGCGTCGAAGAGGATGAAGTTGCCGGTCTCGCGCCAGTAGCCGAACGCGCCGGAGATCGCGTCGCCGTCCTTGAGCAGCCGGGTGACCGTGCACTCGGCGAAGACCTTGATGTAGGCCTCGTAGTCGCCGTGCGTCTCGTAGTCCTCCTGCTGGAGCGCGACGACGCGCTGTTGCAGGGTGCGGATCAGCTCCAGGCCGGTGCGGTCGCCCACGTGTGCGAGCCGTGGGTACTCGTGCCCGCCGAAGTTCCGCTGGCTGATCTTGCCGTCCTTGGTGCGGTCGAACAGCGCGCCCCACGCCTCCAGCTCCCACACCCGGTCGGGGGCCTCCTTGGCGTGCAGCTCGGCCATCCGCCAGTTGTTGAGGAACTTTCCGCCCCGCATGGTGTCACGGAAGTGCACCATCCAGTTGTCGTCGGAGTTGACGTTGCCCATCGCGGCGGCGGCGCCGCCCTCGGCCATGACCGTGTGCGCCTTGCCGAACAGCGACTTGCAGACGATCGCCGTCCGCTTGCCCTGCTGGCGGGCCTCGATGGCGGCTCGCAGGCCGGCGCCGCCCGCGCCGATGACGACGACGTCGTACTCGTGGCGCTCTGTGTTGTAGGTGTTTTCCACTGAAGCTGTCCTTACGCGTACGGGAAGGCGATGATGCCCTTGGCCACCAGGCGGACGTACAGGTCGGCGCCCATGACGGAGAACATCGAGGCCCACGCGAGGGGTTGGTGCTTGGCGTTGAGCTTGGAGACGAACGTCCAGGCCTGGTACCGCAGCGGGTGGCGGGAGAAGTGGTTGAGCCTGCCCGCCGTGATGTGCCGGCAGGAGTGGCACGACAGCGTGTAGGCGTTGATCAGGACGGCGTTCAGGATGAGGATCCAGGTGCCGAGACCCAGCGGCTTGTGCACGAGCGCCAGGACGGCGTCGTAGGCCAGGACGAGGCCGATCACGATGGCCGCGTAGAAGAAGTACCGGTGGACGTTCTGGAGGATGAGCGGGAAGCGGCGCTCACCGGTGTACTTGCCGTGCGGCTCCTGCACCGCGCAGGCGGGCGGGGACAGCCAGAACGAGCGGTAGTAGGACTTGCGGTAGTAGTAGCAGGTCAGCCGGAAGCCGCCGGGCAGGCCGAGGATCAGCAGGCCGGGCGGGAGGGCGTACCAGTCGCCGAAGGGCGCCCACCCGAACAGCCGCGCCCCTTCGGGACACGACGTGGCCAGGCAGGGCGATGAGAAGGGGGCGATGTAGGGATCGACGAAGTAGCTGCTGTCGATGATCGCCCATACACCGTAGACCAGGAATGAGCTGAGCCCCAGGAATGTCAGGAGCGGGACCAGCCACCATCTGTCTGTGCGCAGGGTGCGCACCTTGACTTGCGCACGCTGCCGTCGGACCGGAGCGTCGGGCGTCGTCTGGGTCATCGCGGACCTCTCCACCTCCCGCGGACCCATCTGCGCAGGGGGTCCGTGGTTTCGTTTCGCTGGGCGCGCTCACACGGCGGTATCCGCTCGGGCGCGCGTTGGTGGGGGATACGTTACGACGACAGGATCGAAATTTGTGAGCGGGGTCACTCACTTTTTCGATGACTGACTGTGATTCCTGTCACGTACGCGCGTCAGACCGCTACCCCTGGACCGGCAACTTCACCACAGTGACGAAAAAATTATCAATTTGCCGGACAACCCGGATGAATTGCTCAAAATCCACCGGCTTCGAGACATATGCGTTCGCGTGCAGGCGGTAGCTGTGGAGGATGTCCTCCTCCGCCTCCGAGGTCGTCAGGATCACCACCGGGATCGTCCGCAGCATGACGTCCGCCTTCACCTCCCGCAGCACCTCCATCCCGCTCATCCTCGGCAGGTTGAGGTCGAGCAGGATCAGGTCGGGCCGCGGCGCCTCGGCGAAGCCCTCGTCCTGGCGCAGGAACGCCATCGCCTGCTCGCCGTCGTTGACCACGTGCAGGCGGTTGCGGACCTTGTTGAGGTCGAAGGCCTCCCTGGTGAGCAGGATGTCCCCCTGGTCGTCCTCGACCAGGAGCACCTCGATCGGGCGCCATCCGTTCATCGTCCGCCTCCCGTCGCGGGGATCGTCCAGCGGAACGTGGCGCCGTGACCGTCGGAGTCACCGTCGAGCCACAACTGCCCGCCGTGATACTCGACGATCTTCCGGCACAGGGCCAGCCCGATGCCAGTGCCCGGATACACGTCGCGCGGATGGAGGCGCTGGAAGATGAGGAAGATGCGGTCGGCGTACTTGGGCTCGACCCCGATGCCGTTGTCGGAGCAGCTGAACTCCCACATCTCGCCGTCCCGCCTGGCCCCGATGTGCACGCGCGGCGGCTCCTCGGACCGGAACTTGACGGCGTTCTCGATCAGGTTCTGGAAGAGCTGGGTGAGCTGCAGCTCGTTGCCGCTGAGGCGGGGCAGCTCGTCGCGGGTGACGGTGGCCTCGGCGTCCTCCAGCGTGGCCGAGAGGTTGTCCAGCGCCCGGTCCAGCACCGCGCCGGAGTCGACCTCGCTCTTCTCGCCGGTGACCCGGCCGACCCTGGAGAAGTCGAGCAGGTCGTTGATCAGCAGTTGCATGCGCTTGGCGCCGTCCACCGCGTAGTGGATGTACTGCGTGGCCCGCTCGTCGAGCTGCGGGCCGTACCGCTGCTCCAGCATCTGGGTGAAGCTGGCCACCTTGCGCAGCGGCTCCTGGAGGTCGTGGCTGGCCACGTACGCGAACTGCTCCAGCTCCCCGTTCGACCTGCGCAGCTCCTCGGCCTGGTCGGTGGCCACCCGCCAGGCCGTGACGATGCGGGCGCGCATGGAGTCGATGTGGCTGGACAGCTCGGCCAGCTCCGCCGGCCGGTCGACGTGCAGGTCGTGGTCGAAGTCGCCGCCGGCGACCTTGCGGACCTGCGCGGTGAGCAGGTCGATGGGCTTGAGCACCGCGTAGCGCACCACGGCCGCCAGCACCACGCCCAGCCCCAGCAGCAGGGCGAACACCACGATCAGGGCCGCGTTCAGCCGGTCGAGCTGGGCGGCCAGCTCGGGAGGCGGGTTGAGCGCCTCGGCCCGGGTGCTCATCGTCATGACGATCACGAACCCGGCGGCGAACGTGACGCCCGCCAGCGCCCCGATCACCACGAACCATCGGGCCACCGGCAGCCGGCCCAGCCCGGTCGGCGCCTTGGGCGGCGGCAGCGGGTGAATGCTCATTCTTTTCTCCTCCGCAGCATGACCACCGCCAGGTCGTCACTCAGGGTGCCCGCGTGGGTGATGAGACGGTCGAGGTCGATGGCGCCGTGCTCGCGTACGAGCTCGACCAGGCCGTCCACGCCCAGCAGGTGGCTGGGCTCGCCCACGGCGGCCTCGATCAGGCCGTCGGTGTAGAGCATCATCGACCACTCCTCGCCGAGCGGCACGTCCAGCACCGACCACGTCGCGTCGGGGAAGATGCCCAGCGGCGGGCCCGACGGCGTGCCCGGCACCACCTCGACGGCGCCGTCGCGCACCAGCACGGGCGGCGGATGGCCGACCACGCGCATACTGGCCGAGCCCAGGTCGGCGCCGATCGTGGCCATGCACAGGGTGGTGAAGATCTCCGGGGCCTTGCGCTCGGCCCGCAGCAGCAGGTCGAGGGTGCGCAGCAGCGTGTCGCCCGTCTGCCCCGCCAGCACCAGCGTGCGCCAGGCGATGCGCAGCGCCACCCCCAGCGCGGCCTCGTCCGGGCCGTGCCCGCACACGTCGCCGACCACGACGTGCACCGCGCCGTCGGGCGTCTGCACGGTGTCGAAGAAGTCGCCGGCCAGCGTGCCGCCGCTGCCCGGCAGGTAGCGGGTCATGTGCTCGATGGCCGCGGTGCGCAGCAGCGGGTCGGGCAGCAGGGCGCCCTCCAGCCGGGTGTTCTCCTTGGCGGTCAGCTCGGCCTGGACGAGCTTGAGCTGGGCCAGGTCGGCGCGCTTGCGCTCCATCGCGTACCTGATGGAGCGGGCCAGCAGCCGCGCGTCCACGTCGCCCTTGACCAGGTAGTCCTGGGCGCCCGACTGCACGGCGGAGACGCCGACGTGCACGTCCCGCAGGCCGGTGAGCACCAGCACGGCCGTGTGCGGCGGCGCCACCGCCAGCACCTCGTCCAGCGCCTCCAGGCGGCTGGCGTCGGGCAGGGAGAGGTCCACGAGCACGCACTGGATCTGGGAGGTCAGCTTCGCCCTGGCCTCCCGCAGGCTGCGCGCCCGGAAGATGGTGGGCGGGGCCATGGCGTGTTTGAGCAGCTCCTCGACGAGGAGGGCGTCTCCGTCGTCGTCCTCTATGAGGAGCAGCGTGAGCGTTTCCGAGAGATTTGCCGTCAAGACGCCTCTTCGGGGAGTGGGGCCACTTGTTGCTCATTCTGCGATGAGCGCCACCCCTTGCGGAAGCGTGCCCTCATGACCGGCCTCGACCACGAACGCCAGCAGGATCTCCCTGAACGCCTGCGCGGCCCTGGTCGGCTCGACGTCCTTGCGGTGGGCCAGCGCGATCGTACGGCTCAGCCCCGGCGGCGCCAGCGGCGTGCCCAGCAGCCCGGGCCGCCCGTCGAGCACCATCGACGGCACCACGGCCACCCCCAGCCCGGCCTCCACGAAGCGCAGCACCGCGTCCATCTCCCCGCCCTGCACCGCGAACCTGGGCTCGAACCCCGACTGCCGGCACGCCGCCAGCGTGGCCTCGCGCAGGTCGTAGCCGCGCCTGAACATCACCATCGGCCGGCCGCGCAGGTCCTCGATGTGCACGTAGGGGCCCTTGATCTGCTCGTGGGAGGGCGAGACGACCACGAGGTTCTCGCGCAGGATCTCCTCGGTCACCAGCGCGGGGTCGTCGCTCTGCAGCGGCATGATGATCAGCGACAGGTCGAGCTGCCCCCTGGCCAGCGCCCGGACCAGGTCGCGCGAGCCGCCCTCCTCCACCAGCAGCTCGATGCCCGGGTACGCGCGGTGGAAGCGGGCCAGCGCGTCGGCCAGCAGCCCCGCGCAGAGCGACGGCGTGGCGCCCAGCCGCACCCGCCCCCCGCGCAGCCCGGCGAGCTGGGCCACCTCCTGCCTGGCGGTGTCGGCGTCGGCCAGGATCCGGCGGGCCAGCGGCAGCAGCGCCTCTCCCGCGGCGGTCAGCGTGACGTTGCCGCGCGCCCGGGAGAACAGCCGGGCGCCGAGGTCGTCCTCCAGCGCCTTGATCTGCTTGCTGAGCGACGGCTGGGCGACCCGCATGCGCTCGGCCGCCTGGGTGAAGTGGCGGGTCTCGGCCACCGCCACGAAGTACGCGAGCTGCTGCAACTGCATGTGATTTTCCTCGCACCGGCGCGGCATAAGCGGCCTGTAAAAGCCGCGCCTACCCACATCATAGCCTGTGGCTATCGAAACCAAGCCCATCATGACTTGGACGGATCATCGCTGGATACCTAGCGTTTAAACGTGACTGCCACGATAGAGCGCGGCTCCGCCACCGCGCCTGTTAACACCCCTGCTTCCAAGAAGACTCCAACGCCGAAGAAGCCGGGCGGGTTCCTGAGCTCGTCCAACGGCAAGAAAGTCGTCATGGCCGTCACGGGCGCCGTGATGGTGAGCTTCCTGGTGCTCCATATGCTGGGCAACCTGAAGATCTTCTTCGGCCGTGAGTCCTTCAACGACTACGCCCACTGGCTGCGCACGCTGCTGGAGCCGTTCGCGCCGTACCGCACGGTCCTGACGATCCTGGAGATCGGCCTCGTGCTCGCGGTCGTGCTGCACATGTGGGCCGCGATCTCGCTGTCGCGCCGCGCCGGCAAGGCCAGGCCCGTCAAGTACGTGGCCAAGAAGTCGCAGGCGAACGGCTACGCCACGCACATCATGCGATGGGGCGGCGTGACCATCGTGCTCTTCGTGATCTGGCACCTGCTCGACCTGACCTTCGGCGTGGTCAACCCCAAGGGCTTCGACTCCGCGCCCGCCGACCGGATGATCTCGGGCTTCGACCCGTCCCGGTGGTGGGTCACGCTGATCTACTTCGTGGCCGTCGTCATGGTCGGCATGCACCTGCGCCACGGCATCTGGAGCGCCTTCCAGACGCTCGGCTGGGCCAACAAGGACCGCAACAAGGCGCTGCGCGCCACCGCCGGACTGGTCTCCATCGTCCTGGTGGTCGGCTTCCTGGTCCCGCCCCTCGCGATCACGTTCGGAGTTGTCAAGTGAAGTACACCGAAGGCCCCGAGATCAGGGACACCAAGGCTCCCGAGGGCCCCATCGAGGAGCGGTGGGAGAAGCGCAAGTTCGGCGCCAAGCTGGTCAACCCGGCCAACAAGCGCAAGCTCAACGTGATCGTCGTCGGCACCGGCCTGGCGGGCGGCTCCGCCGCGGCGACCCTGGGTGAGCTGGGCTACAACGTCAAGTCCTTCTGCTACCAGGACTCCCCGCGCCGCGCCCACTCCATCGCCGCCCAGGGCGGCATCAACGCCGCCAAGAACTACCGCGGTGACGGCGACTCGATCTACCGGCTGTTCTACGACACCGTGAAGGGCGGCGACTTCCGCGCCCGCGAGTCGAACGTCTACCGCCTCGCCCAGGTCTCGGTGAACATCATCGACCAGGCCGTGGCCCAGGGCGTGCCGTTCGCCCGCGAGTACGGCGGCCTGCTCGACACCCGCTCGTTCGGCGGCGCCCAGGTCTCCCGCACGTTCTACGCCCGCGGCCAGACGGGGCAGCAGCTCCTGCTCGGCGCGTACCAGGCGCTGGAGCGGCAGGTCGCGGCCGGCACCGTGGAGATGCACACCCGGCACGAGATGCTCGACCTGATCATCTCCGACGGGCGGGCGCGCGGCGTCATCGTGCGCGACATGGTCACCGGCGAGATCGAGCGCCACCTGGCCGACGCCGTGGTGCTCGCCACCGGCGGCTACGGCAACGTGTTCTTCCTGTCCACGAACGCCAAGGGCTGCAACACCACCGCCATCTGGCGGGCGCACGAGCGCGGCGCGTACTTCGCCAACCCCTGCTACACGCAGATCCACCCGACCTGCATCCCGGTGTCGGGCGAGTACCAGTCGAAGCTGACGCTCATGTCGGAGTCGCTGCGCAACGACGGCCGCGTCTGGGTGCCGCTGCTCAAGAACGACGAGCGCGCCCCCGGCGACATCCCCGAGGCCGAGCGCGACTACTACCTGGAGCGCATCTACCCGAGCTTCGGCAACCTGGTGCCGCGCGACATCGCCTCCCGCGCCGCCAAGAACGTCTGCGACGAGGGCCGCGGCGTCGGCCCCGGCGGGCTCGGTGTCTACCTCGACTTCCGGGACGCCATCAACCGCCTCGGCCGCGACGCCGTCGAGAAGAAGTACGGCAACCTCTTCGAGATGTACGAGCGCATCACCGGCGAGAACCCGTACGACGTGCCGATGCGCATCTACCCCGCCGTCCACTACACGATGGGCGGGCTGTGGGTGGACTACGACCTGCAGTCCACCATCCCCGGCCTGTTCGTCATCGGCGAGGCCAACTTCTCCGACCACGGCGCCAACCGCCTCGGCGCGTCCGCGCTGATGCAGGGCCTGGCCGACGGATATTTCGTGCTTCCCACCACCATCGGCGACTACCTCGCCAACGGCCCGTACGGGGACGTGGACGAGGAGGCCGTGGCCGAGGCCGAGATCCAGGTCCGCAACAAGATCGACCGCCTGCTCGCCGTCAACGGCACCCGCACGCCCGACTCCTTCCACCGCGAGCTCGGCAAGCTCATGTGGGACTACTGCGGCATGGAGCGCACCGAGGAGTCGCTGCGCAAGGCGCTGGAGCGCATCCCCGAGCTGCGCGAGGAGTTCTGGCAGAACGTCAAGGTGTCCGGCACCGCCGAGGAGCTGAACCAGGTGCTGGAGAAGGCCGGCCGGGTGGCCGACTTCTTCGACCTGGCCGAGCTCATGTGCCTGGACGCCCTGGTCCGTACGGAGTCCTGCGGCGGCCACTTCCGCGCCGAGTCCCAGGACGCCGACGGCGAGGCGTTGCGCGACGACGAGAACTTCGCGCACGTGTCGGCCTGGGAGCACTCCCCGGAGGGGCCGGTACTGCACAAGGAAGCGCTCGAGTACGAGTACGTCAAGATGACCCAGCGGAGCTACAAGTGAGCGAGCGCAGCGAGCCGACCGTTGGACACAGCAACCTGTTCATGCCCGGGTTCGGGCGACTGAGCGAAGCGAAGGAGCCCCGGGCATGAACCTGACACTGCGCGTTTGGCGTCAGAGCGGCCGGGACGACGCCGGCCGGATGGTGACGTACAAGGTGGAGGACGTGTCCCCGGACATGTCCTTCCTGGAGATGCTCGACGTCCTGAACGAGAAGCTGATCCTGGAGGGCGACGACCCGATCGCCTTCGACCACGACTGCCGCGAGGGCATCTGCGGCATGTGCGGCATGGTCATCAACGGCGTCGCCCACGGCGAGCAGCGGGCCACCACGACCTGCCAGCTCCACATGCGCCACTTCGAGGACGGCGCCGAGATCACCATCGAGCCGTGGCGCGCCGCCCCCTTCCCGGTCGTCAAGGACCTGGTCGTGGACCGCAGCGCCTTCGACCGCATCATCCAGGCGGGCGGCTTCGTCTCCGTCCCGGCCGGCTCCGCCCCGGACGCCCACAGCGTCCCGGTGCGCAAGGAGGACGCGGACTCCGCCTTCGACGCGGCCACCTGCATCGGGTGCGGCGCGTGCGTCGCGGCCTGCCCGAACGGCTCCGCCTCCCTCTTCACCGCCGCCAAGATCACCCACCTCAGCCTGCTCCCGCAGGGCCAGCCCGAGCGCCTGACCCGCGCCAAGGCCATGGTGGACCAGATGGACGCGGAGGGCTTCGGCGGCTGCACGAACACGGGGGAGTGCACGGCGGTGTGCCCGAAGGGCATCCCGCTGGACACGATCGCCCAGATGAACAGCGACTACCTCAAGGCCAACGCCAAGTAGCCCCGGCCACCCACCCGTTGCCCCTCTGGGTGGTTGACCGTCTGATGCCCGCCCGCACGAAGGGCTTCGCCTTTGGAAGCGCTTCGCGCGGGCGGGCATCAGGCTGTTCCTGCTTCAGGCGCCTCCGGCGCACCCCACGCCTCCGGCGTCTCGTCTCCTACCCGTTGCCCGTGGAGGCGGTGGGCCGTCGATGCCCACCCCGACCGGTGGGAGTCCCAGAGTTGGTTGCCCGTGCGAGGAACCCTGGTCGCTGAACAGTGGGCCGGCCCGTAGCCACTCCCGGCCGCCTTCCGTTGCGGAGCGCCAGCAGTGGCAGGGCCGGAGGCCGCACGGTGAGGTGGACAACTGCCTGGACGTACGGGCTCAGGCTGGTGTGTTCCGGGAGCCTCCAGCGTCGCCCATTCATGTCGCGGGCGCGCAGGCACATGTGACAGAATGTGATCATGCGACAACCCCCAGCGATGTCGTTCAACACCACCGGCCCGTGCGACCCGCGACGCCACTACATGGTGCCTCCGACGCCGCGGCTTCCCGACGCGCGGGTGCTGATCGAGATGGATCGCTACTTCGTGCTGCACGCGCCCCGGCAGACCGGCAAGACGACCACGCTGCGTATGCTGGCCTCCGAGTTGACCGCCGAGGGCGATCTCGCCGCTCTGATGTTCTCCTGCGAGCGCGCCAAGTCGGCCGGCGACGACTACGGCGCCGCGGAATCGCTTCTGCTGGACTCCCTCCGCGAGGCCGCGGAACGGTCGGGCTGGCCGAAGAAGCTGCTGCCGCCGGCTTCCTGGCCGGAGGTCACGCCGGGCAGCCGGTTCGGTTCCGCGCTGAGCGCGTGGTGCCGCCGCTGTCCGCGCCAGGTGGTGCTGTTCATGGACGAGATCGACGCCCTGCAGGGCAACAGCCTGGTCAGCATCCTCAGCCAGCTCCGCGACGGCCACAACGCGCGGCCGGAGGGCCATCCGTTCCCCGCCTCGGTGGTGTTGTGCGGGTTGCGCGACGTGCGTGACTACAAGGTCGCCTCGGGCGGCCAAGCCGGCGGCTCGAACCCGGCCAGCCCGTTCAACATCGTCGCCGAGTCGCTGCGCCTGGGCGACTTCACCGCCGACGAGATCGCCGAGCTCTACGACCAGCACACCGAGGCGACCGGCCAGAAGTTCACCAAGGACGCGGTGGACCGGGTCTTCGAGCTGACCCAGGGCCAGCCATGGCTGGTCAACGCCGTCGCCCATGAGATGACCATCAAGATGAGGGTGACCGGCACCATCACCGCTGAGCCGGTGGAGGACGCCAAGGAGCGGCTGATCCGGGCACGCGCCACCCACCTGGACTCCCTGGCGGCCCGGCTGCACGAGCCCCGGGTCAAGCGGGTCATGGAACCGATCGTGGCCGGTGGCTCCTACACCGACCGCGGCAACTCCGACGACCTGTCCTACGTCCGCGATCTCGGCCTGATCACCCAGAAGCCTCCGCCGCAGGTGGCCAACCCGATCTACCGGGAGGTCATCCTGCGCGTGCTGGGCGACCTGACGGAACAGAACATCCACGCCGACCCGCACAGCTTCGTGCTCCCTGACGGCCGCTTCGACCTGCCGCGCCTGCTACGGGAGTTCGTGGTGTTCTGGCGCGAGCACGGCGAGGTGCTCATCCAGCAAGAGGGCTACCACGAGGCGGCCTGCCAGATCATCCTGATGGCCTTCCTGCACCGCCTGGTCAACGGCGGCGGCTACCTCGACCGCGAGTACGCCGCCGGCACCAAACGCCTGGACGTCCTGGTTCGCTGGCCCTACCCCGGCCCCGACGGCCGGCGGCTGATGCAACGCGAGGCGATGGAGCTGAAGGTCTGGCGGGCAGGCGAGAACGACCCCCTGCCCGACGGCCTGGCCCAGCTCGACCGCTACCTCGACCGCCTCACCCTCTCCACCGGCGTGCTGGTGATCTTCGACCGCCGCCCCGAGGCCCCGCCGTGGCAGGAACGGGGCGCCTTCGAGCAGGCGGCCACGCCGTCCGGCCGCCAGGTCACCGTTCTGCGGGTGTGAAACGCGCCGGCTCTGTCGGAGGGGCGGTCAGCCTGCCGTTCCCGGTCCAGCCGTCCCGGTGAGGAGCACCAGCAGCGGCAGCGCCAGGTTGTTGACGACATGCACGGCCACCGCGGGCCAGATGGACCCGCTGCGGCGCATCATCTCCGCTGCGGCGATGCCCACCACGAGGGCCGAGGGCAGGACGATGTTGACGCCGTGGAAGAGGGCGAAGACCAACGAGCTGCCCAGGAGGCCGACGACGGGCCCGTAACGCAGCAGGGCGTTGGCGAGGACACCGCGGAAGAGGAGCTCCTCGCCCATCGGGGTGAGGACGGCGAGGAACAGGATCGTCGGGATCAGGGGCAGCACGCCGCCGCCGGCCGCGTCGTAGTACATGCCCTGCGGGTCGGTGTCCAACCCGGTCAGGGCGATGACGGCGTAGTTCAGCAAACCCTTGAGGACGAGGGCGACCGCGCCTGCCGCCACGCCGATGAGCATCCAGCGCAGGGTGGTGCGGCGCACACTGAAGGCGCTCGGTGAGCGGATGCGTACGAGCGCCGCCGCGGCGAAGCCGACGAGGCCGGCGAGGCCCGACCAGGCGGCCACGATCAGCCCGTACACCACCGGGTCCAGCCCCAGCGGGCCGAAGAGCACGACCACGGACGCGGCGGGGGTCAGCGCGAGCATTGCGACCACGATCTCGGGCCGGCCCGGCGGTGCCGGCGGCGTGATCTCGGCGGACGTGGGTCTGCGGGGGTGGTGAACGTGATCGGGCGACATGGTGATGAGCCCCTCGCTCTCGTGATCTCAGCCGATTCCACCGGTTGCCGCACTCACCCGTCAGTGGCCCCGCGTCACGACCTCACCATGACGCCCCCGCGGGCGAAGCCATGACGCGGTGTCACTGGTGCCATCACGGGAACGGTGAAAATACTGGACAGACTCTGCTGTCCTGCCTCGGGGAGCACGCCCACACATGGAAACCGTCCCGCTGAGCATCGCTCCGGCCGCTGTCCCGGCCACCTGCCCGGCGACGAACGTGCTGGAACGGAACGGATGACCCGCGAGGAGGAGGGCGCCGGGCCGGAGCGTGCCCCGAGGGCATGGGGACGGCTGCGCGACCTCAATCTGGTCATGTTCCTCCCCCTGCTCGTCGCCATGGGGACGCTGGTGGTGGCCGTCGATGCGCGGACCGCGGGGGAGGCCGTGGTTCTGGCGCTGGGCGTGGTCGCGGCCCTGGTCGCGTTCATCCGGTGGGCGGCCCGCGACATCTCCCGCGTCGCGCTCCCGTGCCTGGTCGTCGCGGCGGCCGTCTGGGCCTTCGGCGCGCTGGCGATGGACGGCAGCGCCGCGTTCTACGGCGTCTCGATCGTGGGCCCTCTCGTCATCTCCCAGCTACCCCGCCACCGAGGCCTGGCGGCCCTGGGACTGACCGCCTACGTGGCCGCGGTGGGCGCGGCGCGACTGCTGGTGACCCAGGACGACGTCTCCGGCGTTCTCCTCGGATACGTCATCATCCCGGCGGGCATCACCGCCGTCGTGACCGGGCTGATGTTCCCCAACCAGAGGTTCTACGCCGTCGTCGCGGACCTGGAGGAGGCACGGGAGCGCGAGGCGGAGCTGGCCGTCGTCCGCGAACGCATGCGGTTCGCCAGCGATCTGCACGACATCCAGGGTCACACGCTGCACGTCGTGAAGCTGAAGGTGGCACTGGCGCAGAAGCTGGTGCGTACCGACGCCGATCGAGCCGAGCAGGAGCTGCGCGAGATCCACGCGCTGGTCGGCGACACCATCGCCCAGACCAAGCAGCTCGCCTACGCGCAGCGGCGGCTCAACCTGTCCGCGGAGCTGGAGAACGCCAAGAACCTCTTCGAGGCCGCAGACATCCATGTGGTCGTCGAGCGTGAGGGCGAGGTCGACCCCCGCGCAGGCGAACTGCTCGGCCAGGTCCTGCGCGAGACGACGACGAACATCCTGCGGCACGCGCAGGCCACGCGGGTACGCATCGCCCTGTCGAGGTCGGGCATCGCCATCGTCAACGACGGCGCGCGCGGGTCCCCGCCGCCCGAGTTGCGGGGACTCGCCACGCTGAGGGAACGCGTGGTGGCCAACGGAGGGGAGCTTACGGTGGAGCAGGAGGACGGCCGGTTCCTGACCGCCGCGGCCTTCCCGCACGGTCGCTCGGACCCCGCCCTCTAGATCATGGAAGGACGACCGATGACCACTGTGGTGCTCGCCGATGACGAGGTTCTCCTGCGCAAGGCGCTGGCGTCGTTGCTCCCTCTGGAGGGCGAGATCACCGTGCTCGCCGAGGCGGAGGACGGCCAGGCGGCCGTCCAGGCCACGCTGCGGCACCGGCCCGACGTGCTCGTCATCGATCTGGAGATGCCCGGGGTGGACGGGCTCGGCGCCGTCGCGGAGATCCGCCGGGAGCGGCCCGAGCAGGTGATCCTGATGCTGACCCGCCATGCCAGGCCCGGCGTGCTGCGCAGGGCGCTGAAGCTCGGGGTGCAGGGTTTCGTCAGCAAGTCCGCCGAACCGGCGCACATCGTCTCGGTCATCAAGGCCCTGCACGAGGGCAAGCGTTGGATCGACTCGGACGTCTCCGCCCTCGCCATCATCGACGACTGCCCGCTCACGGACCGCGAGCTCGACGTGCTGCGAGTGGCCGGCGAGGGTTACTCGGTCGCCGACATCGCCGTCCGGGTCCACCTGGCGGAGGGTACGGTGCGCAACTACCTCTCCAGCGCGATGCAGAAGACCCAGACCCGGACCCGGCACGAGGCGGCGCGGTACGCGCGTGAACACGACTGGCTGTGAGCTGCTCGCTAGCGATCGCCTGGCCCAGGTACGAGCGGAGGGGCCGTCCGGGCGGCGGGCGCGTCGAGCCATCGGCTCAGCAGGGTCGCGACCCCCGTGAGGTCGTCGTTGCCCATCTTCCAGCACAGGGCTCGCCTCTCATCCAGGCGTGCGCCTGCTCGCCGGCGAAGACCGACGCCAGGCCGTCCACCAGTGGTGCGTGCAGCGGGTGCCGGGGCTCGTCGCGGATGGACGCCCATCAGGGGTCGCAGGACAGCACGCCATGCCAGTCCACGAACACGACTCTCTCCATCGCCTCTGTCCCTTCTGCCGGGTGCTTTCCGTACTCTCGTTGGTGCCCGTCCGGACGGAGGCCGCATGCTGAGGAAGAGGAACCGTCGCCAGCCCCTGGAGCGCCTGCTGACGGCTCGCGCCCGGCGGGTCCTGGAGCTGGCCGAGCAGGAGGCCACGGCGCGGGGCCATGACGAGGCCACCGGTGATCACCTGCTGGCGGCCCTGGCGTGCCTGGGCGAGGGCGTGGCCGTCACCACGCTCGCCGGCCTCGGGGTGGACCCCGGCGGCACGCGCGGTCCGGCCGTGAGCGCCGGCCTCGGCCGGCTCACGGAGCTGGCCCGTCAGGAGGCGGCCGAGCTCGGGCACCGGTATGTCGGTACCGAGCATCTCCTGCTCGGCCTCCTCCACGAGGGCGGGACGGCGGCCCTGGGCGTCGGTCTGGAGCAGGCCCGGGAACAGGTCGTCAAGGTTCTGCGCGGCCACGCCCCGTGAGCCGGCTCAGGCGGCCTCGGCGCTGAGGGCCCGCGCCACGGACCGGCGGGCCGCCAGGCGGGCGGGCAGGGCGGTGAGCGCCACCGTCACCAGGAGGGTGGCGAACGCGGCGAGGAACATCACGGAGGACGGCGCCATGACCGCGTTCCTGGCGCTGAAGACGGTGAACACGCCGATGCCCAGCGGGACGCCGGCGATGGCTCCGGGCACGCAGGGCAGGAGCTGGGCGATGGACAACCCGGCCGTGACCTGCCCGGGGGTGGCGCCGAGCGCCCGTGCGACGGCCATGCTCGTCCGGGCCTCCATCGCCGTGGTCCAGGTGAACGTGAGGGTGTTCACGACGGCCAGCGCGATCAGCAGGGCGGAGACCACGATCAGCAGGTGGCCGGCGTTCTCGGCCCGCAGGTTCGGCAGGGCGGTGGAGCCGTTCAGGCCGTAGCCGCGCTGCGGCTGGAGGGAGAGGGACAGCAGGCCGGTGAGGGCGATCAGCGTGGTGGCGGTGGAGCACGCCTGCAGCGCGGCCCGGCCGGGACGGCGGGCGGTCAGCCGCAGCCCGAGCAGGAACGGCGTGGGCAGCAGCGCCGACAGCGCGGTGAGCCACGGGCGGCGCCGGGGCCGGTGGGCGGTGTCGGCCAGCGCGGTGACGGTGGCGGTGCGCAGGGCGCGCAGCGTGGGACGCAGGGCCGACAGCACCGCCACCGCCACGGCGAGGACGGTCGTCGCGGCGATGACGGAGCCGGTCGGCCCGCCGACGTCGCCGATCCTGCTGGCGGTGGGGCTGGCGACGACGGGCACGGCCAGGCGCGCGATCACCAGCCCGAGCACGTCGGCCAGCAGCGCCACGGCCAGGTACTCCGTGAGCAGGACGGCGGCGATCAGGCCGGGGGTGGCGCCGACGGCCTTGAGCAGCCCGGCCCGGCGCGTCTGCTGGACGGCGCGGCCGGTGGCCAGCGCGGCCACCCCGGTGACGGCCAGGAAGCTGAGCAGCCAGCTCCCGAGGACCAGGATCGGCTGGGTGCCCCTGAGGATGACGGCGTCCTGCTCGGCCTTGAACTGCCAGGAGTGGAAGTTGATCTTGACGTCGGAGCCGCGGTGGGCCTCGCGGAAGGCCTCGGTGGCGGCCGGGTCGCGCAGCTTGAGGTCCAGGGCCGTCGTCACGGGCAGATCCTGGGACGAGGCCAGCGCGCCGGCGTCCGGCCGGGTCATCCAGGCCAGGCCGGTGTAGTCGCTGGGGCCCCCGCCCGGGCCGATCTGGGCAGCCCAGGGATAGATGGAGGTGGCGGCGGTCACGGCGATCCCGACGACGGGGTACGGGCGGCCGGCGATGGTGACGCGGTCGCCGACGCCGACGCCCAGCGCGGTGGCGAAGCCGCGTTCGAGGACGGCGCCACCGGGGCGCACCCACTGGCCCGAGGTCACCAGCGGCCGGTTGAGCGCGCCGGGCTTCTCGGCGAGGCCGTGCACCACCACGGGGGACGACGTGGCGTCGCGCGTGGTGAGGCCGGCGTAGACGATGCGGTAGGGGCCGTGGTGGCCGACCACGTCGGGGTCGTCCGCCAGCGCGGTCAGGGCCGAGGTCACGGCGGGGCCCGTGTCGCCGGACAGGGCCACCACGTCGGGCCCGGCGGTGGCCGCGCGGGTCTGCTCGTACAGGGTCCGGCTCGTCCCGCTCAGGGACAGGCCCATGGCCAGGGTGGCGGTGGCGATGGTGACCGCGAGCAGGAGCATCCCGGCCTGGGCCCGGTGCCGGCGCACGTCGGCGAGCACCAGGCGTGCGACGAGCACGAGGGAGCCCATGCCGTTCAGCCCTCCAGCCCGATGAGCCCGCCGAGCCCGCGCGGGTGGGAGCCGGCCAGGCTGGTGTCGTCGACGAACATCCCGTCGCGCATGGACACCAGCCGATCGGACGTGGCCGCGACCCGCTCGTCGTGCGTGACGATGACCAGGGTCTGCCCTGCGGAACGCAGCTCCTCGAAGATCCTCAGCACGTCGAGGGTGGCCGCGCTGTCGAGGTTGCCGGTCGGCTCGTCGGCCAGGACCACCAGCGGCTCGTTGGCCAGCGCGCGGGCGATGGCCACCCGCTGGCGCTGCCCGCCGGACAGCTCGGAGGGCAGGTGCCGGGCGCGGCCGGTGAGCCCGACCCGTTCCAGCAGGACGCTCGCGCGTCGCCTGGCCTCCCGTGGCGAACGGCCGGCCAGCAGCGCGGGCAGCTCCACGTTCTCCGCCGCCGACAGCTCCTCCACCAGGTGGAAGGCCTGGAAGACGAACCCCGTCGACCGGCGCCGCATGCGCGCCAGAGCACGCTCGCTCAAGGTGTCGATGCGCTGCCCGGCCAGCCACACCTCCCCGCGAGTGGGCCGCTCCAGGCCGCCGAGCAGGTGCAGCAGGGTCGACTTGCCGCAGCCGCTCGGCCCCATCACCGCCAGCATCTGCCCCTCGGGCACCTCCAGGCCGACCTCGTCGACCGCCCGGACGCGGCTCTCCCCTTGACCGTGCTCCTTCACCAGGTCGCGGACCCGGACCACGGCACTCGACTCGTTCACACATCCTCAACTCTGTCGTCGGCCCACGGCTCGTCGGCCCGGAGGTCGTCGGCCCGGAGGTCGTCGGCCCGCGGGTCGTCGGCCCTGGACCAGGCCCGTTCGCAGGCTTCCAGCCAGCGCAGGTCCGCCCGCAGCCGCAGCACGACGCCCTCCAGCAGCAGCACGGCCTTCGAGCCCGCCGGCTCGGCCAGGATCGCGTGCTGCGCCTCGCGCAGGCGGCGCAGCAGCTCGCGGCGCTGCGCCGCCACGAGCTCGACCGGGTCGGCGAGCCGGGCCGCGGCCGCCGCGACGAGCTTGAGATGGAACTCCGCCTGGTCCGGCTTGGGCCAGCCCACCTCGGTCAGCCACGAGGCCACCCGCTGCTGCCCGGCCGGCGTCAGCGCGTAGACCTTGCGGTCCGGCCGCTCGGGCAGGCCGTCCGCGCGCTCGCAGACGACGAGCCCGGCCTTCTCCAGGCGGGACAGGGTCACGTAGATCTGGCCGGGGTTCATCGACTCGCCCAGCGGGCCCAGGCTCTGGCGCAGCCGGGCGCGCAGGCCGTACCCATGCGACGGCTCCTTGGCGAGCATCGCCAGCACTGCGTCCTGCACGGCATCCCCCTAACGGTTAGCTCATAGCTAGCGGTTAGCCGTACGAGCTGTCAAATGCGCTCTTGACCGCAGACCTCAGGAGGGAAACATTGTTTCCATTCGGGAGGTGGCAGATGGCCTGGGACGTGATCGTCGTAGGAGCCGGGCCCGGCGGTCTGGCCTGCGCCATCGCCGCTGCGAGTGGCGGGGCGCGGGTGCTCGTCCTGGAGAAGGCCGGCGAAGTCGGCGGTGCGCTGCCCTACTCGGGCGGGCACCTGTCGGCCGGCGGATTCTCCGCGCAACGCGCGCGAGGCATCGACGACGACCCTGAACGGCACTACGCCGACATCGTGCGGATCAACCGGGGGACCGGGCGCGAGGCCCTCATCCGGCTGTCGCTGGCCGAGCAGCCCGCGGTGCTGGAGTGGCTGTTCGAGGCGGGCTTCAGGGCCGCTCCCTCGACGCCGCGCATCGTGTACGGGCACGAGCCGTACACGGTTCCGCGTACCGTGCACGCCGCCGAGACACCTGGAGGGCCCGCCGTGCTGGCGGCGTTGCGGCGGCTGCTCGCGCCGCACACGGCCGGTGGGCTGGTCGAGGTACGGTGCGGGACGGCTGTCGCGGATCTGGTGACCGAGGGCGAGGCCGTGGTGGGTGTCACAGGTGACGGCGGGCGGCAGTGGCGGGCGCCGGCCGTGGTGCTGGCGACGGGCGGGTTCGGGTTCGCGCCCGAGCTGTTCGCCGAGCTGGAGGGCGCTCCGCTGGTCACCTCGGCAGCGCCCACCTCGACGGGCGACGGGCTGCTGATGGCGCTCCGGGCCGGCGCGGGCCTGCAGGGGATGGGCCGTTACCTGCCGACGTTCGGCGGGCTGCCGCCGCACGACGACGGCGACCCGCGCGTGGATTGGCTGCACCGGCCGCAGCTCGTGGCCCAGGAACGGCCGCCGTGGGAGGTCTACGTCGACCGCCACGGGCGCCGCTGGGTCGCCGAGGACGACCCCAGCCTCGACCGCAAGGAGCGGGCGCTCATCCGGATCGAGCAGATGACGTTCTGGATGGTGTTCGACGCGGCGGCGCTGCGCGAGTCGCGGCCCATGGTGCACGGATGGAGCCCGGCCGAACTGGAGGAGGCCTGCGGGCGGCGGCGGGGGCTGCACCGGGCCGCCACCGTGGCCGAGCTGGCCGCCGCCGCCGGCATCTCGGGCGACGGGCTGTCCGCGCAGGTGCGGCGCTACAACGAGGCGGTGGCACGCGGTCTGGACGAGGACTTCGGACGGCGTCATCTGCCTGCCCCGATCGCCGAGCCGCCCTTCTACGCGATCGAGAACCATCCCGTCACGCTCATCACGTTCGCCGGCGTGGACGTCGACGAGTGCCTGCGGGTACGCCGGGCCGACGGGCGGGTCGTGCCAGGCTTGTACGCCGTCGGGGAGGTCATCGGGTCGGCGGCGGTCAACGGGAACGCGTTCTGCTCGGGCATGTGCCTGACACCGGCACTGGCCTTCGGCAGAATCGTCGGCCGCGCCCTGGCGTCGTCCGCGCGTGCAGCGGCGCCTTCCGGGCGGGCGGTGGCGTCAGCGTTCGAACCGGAAGCCGAGCCCCCGTAACCGGGCCGAGCTGACCGGCACCTCGGGCATGCGGATCTCGCCCCGGTACGTCAGCTCAGGCAGCCCCTCGGCGGCACAGATCGCGCCGAAGAACTCGGCGTTCGCGGGCGGTGTCACCGCGTCGGGATAGCCGTTGTAGACACCGGTCAGCCCTTCGGTCACGACGAAGTCCAGGGCAGCGGCCGCATCCCGGTAGTCGATCCGGTAGAGCAACGCCTCCGCCGCGAACGGCACGCTCCCACCCAGCCGCTCGTGCGCGAACCGCACCCGAGCCGGATAGTCCAGGTCACCCGGATGGCCGTACACGTCGGGGATCCGCAGCACCGCCCCGCCGGGCGAGCCCAGCACCACCTGCTCGGCCGCCACGAAGGAACGCGGGGAGGCGTCCGGATCGCCGGTGGTGGGGACCCTCTCGTCGATCCGGGGGCCGCTGCCGCTGCCGTACACGGAGCCTGAGCTGGTGAAGACGACGCGCGGATGCGCGGAGACGGCGGCGCGGGCACTGGCGACGAGCGTGT
This sequence comes from Nonomuraea thailandensis, assembly GCF_024172165.1. GTDB lineage: Bacteria > Actinomycetota > Actinomycetes > Streptosporangiales > Streptosporangiaceae > Nonomuraea > Nonomuraea thailandensis. The sequence continues at coordinate 11,523,829 of NZ_JAMZEB010000002.1, forward strand.
CGGCGTATTCGGCGACCCGCGAGGCGGCGTCGAAGGCTCTGCCGAGGCGGGGGCTCACGGTCAGCACCACGGCGTCGGCGCCCTCGGCGGCGCGGGCGACGGCGTCCTGGTCGGCGCCGCGCAGGACCACCGCCTCGGCGCAGACCTTCAGCAGCTCGGGGACGCGTCGAGGTGTGGTGGTGGTGCCGGTGACGGCGTGCCCGGCCCTGGCCCAGCGCCGGGCGAGCTCCAGCCCGACGTGCCCGCATCCGATGATCGTGTATCTCATGACCCCGCGGACGCTTCCGTCGGCACTTCGACGCGGCCGGCGGGGCCGGCCTCACCGGGGTTCGTGGTCACCACCATGCGTTGATCGTCGCCGATGAACGCGCCTCGCGCATCCGTCCGACGAAAAAGGGTGCCACCGACATGGTGACACCCTCACCGACCAGCATCGATCTGGTCGGGACGACAGGATTTGAACCTGCGACCCCTTGACCCCCAGTCAAGTGCGCTACCAAGCTGCGCTACGTCCCGGTCACGTCGGTCGCCTACGTTGTCCATGGGCGTTCCGACCGGCCACCACCCTACAGGAGGAGCCGGACTCGTCGCGTACGCTCCCCTGCGGCCCAGGCAACCGACGATTGGGGTGGGAACGATGGTGGCAAGCGACGACGAGGTCGTCCTCTACTGGCGGCCGATGTGCACGTACTGCATGAAGCTACGCCTCAGCCTGCTCTTCACCCGGCTCCGCTACCGCAACGTCAACATCTGGAAGGACCCGAAGGCGGCGGCGTTCGTGCGCTCGGTCGCGAACGGCTTCGAGACGGTGCCGACCGTGACGGTGGCGGACAGGCCGATGGTCAACCCGACGCGGCGCCAGCTCCTGGACGCCGTCAAGAGGTACGCGCCGCACCTGCTGGGGAGAGCCGACCGGTAAGGGGATCCGACAGGGGCGGGCCCAGCACGAGATCGGCGTCATCGCGCTGGAGAAGTTCGGGTGGTGCGTAACAACGGGAGGGCTCGGACCACTTCCTGGTGTCAGAAGAACGACGCATCCCGAACGAAGGGGCTGGGCGGTGACGGATGATGCGCACCGGTTCACCGGCATGTACGACGAATGCCGGCAACGCGTGTGGGCCTACGTGGTCAGCCGCGCGGGCCGGCAGGTGGCGGACGAGGTGGTGAGCGAGACGTTCGCCATCGCCTGGCGGCGGCTGGACGACGTGCCCGAGCCGGCGCTGCCGTGGCTGCTCGGGGTCGCCAGGAACGTGCTGCGTGACAACGTGCGTGCGGAGCTGCGGCGGGAGGCGCTGGCCGCCGAGCTGCGGGCCTGGACCGAGGGGGACGTGGCCGAGCAGGTGACCGAGCGGATGGGGGTGCTGCGCGCGCTGGCCGCGTTGCAGGAGGACGATCGGGAGATCCTCGTCCTCGTCGCCTGGCACGGGCTGACGCCCAAGGAGGCCGCCAAGGTCATCGGCTGCTCGTCGGCGGCGTACCGCGTACGGCTGCATCGGGCGCGCAAGCGGCTCAGGCAGGCGATGGAGGCGGAGCCGGAAGGGCGCGTCCCCGAGCGGTCCAGGACCCACGTACGGAACCTCAGCGAGGAGTGGTCATGAACCCCATCGACGAGCTTCGGGCCGCCAGGCCCGCGCACCTCGGCGACCGGCAGGTGGACGAGGCGACGAGGGCCGTGGAGCTGGCCCGCGCCATGGCGAGGCCCAGGCCGCAGCCCTCCAGGAGGCGGCGGAGCAGGCCCGCGTGGGGGCTGGGGCTGGCAGGGGCGGCGGCCGCCGCCGTCACGGCGGTGGCGGTGGTCATGTCGGGGAGCGGCGCGGCGCCGACGACGCCGCGGGCGACCGACGGCGGGCAGGTGGCGGCGAGCGCGGGAACGGGCGCGCCCCGGGTGCGGCTGTCGGCGCGGGACGTGCTGCTGGCCGCGGCGGAGAAGGCCGACCGGCAGCCCGAGGGCAGCGGTGACTGGTGGCGGAGCGTGACGGTGAGCAGGCACCTGTACGCGGCCAGGAACGGCGGCTACCTGGTCATGGACGCCTCACGCAACGAGGGGTGGACGCCCGAGGCCACCGGGGGCGACCAGTGGGCCAGCAGCCGGCGGCTCGGGGCCGGGCCCGCCACCGAGGCGGACCGCACGGCCTGGGAGCGGGCCGGGGCGCCGTCCGAGATCGAGGTCGTCGTCCCGGGCAAGGGCAGGGGGAAGGGCGCGTACGGGCGGATGACCCTGTCCACGTCCGAGGGGAGGGCCACGACCAGCCACACCCCGCTCGTGGACGGCGACAAGGTGTTCTGGCTCGGCAGGAACGTGACCATGAAGGAGCTGCGCGGGCTGCCGAGCGAGCCCGGCGCGCTGAAGAAGTGGCTGATGGCCTCCTACGCGGGGCACGGCACCGAGTCCACCAGCGAGAAGATGTCGGGGGACGCGTGGCTCTTCAAGGTCAGCGTGGGGCTGATCATGGACATGCCGGTGACGCCGGAGGTGCGGGGGGCGGCGTTCCGCATGCTGGCGGGGCTCGATGAGGTGAGGGTCGCCGAGAACGTGACCGACGCCGAGGGGCGGCAGGGCACGGCCGTGTCGGTGGAGGAGCGTTACGAGAGGGGCGGGGTCTCGGAGAACCGGCTGGTCTTCGACGAGGCGACCGGGCGGGCGCTGGCCAGCGAGTACGTGGTGGTGGAGCCGGGCGGGCTGCAGGCGGGGTTCGAGCCGGGCACGGTCTGGAGCTCCAACGCGCTGATCGAGGCGGGCTGGACGGACGGCGATCCCGCCGCCTCCTGATGGGGAGGGCTCGTCAGCCGCTCTGGCGGGCCTCGTCGTTGGCGTTCGTACGGATCTGCTGGATGCGCTGCTTGGTCAGGCCGAGCAGCTCGCCGATGTCGCCGTCGGACAGCCCCAGCTCGTGCATGTGCTTGACGCGCTTCTTCAGCGTCCGCGTGTAGTCCTCGGCGATCGCGGCCGCCTGGCGCTGCAGGGCGGCGAAGTCGTCGAGATCCTGCTCGGACAGGCCGGGCAGCGTGTAGTGGAAGACCGGCGCCGGCGGCCGGTCCCGGTCGCCGAACAGGAACGGGAGCCCCTCGGCCACGTCCGCGTGCAGCTCCCGCAGCGTGCGCGCGGACATGCCGCCGGCCACGCCGTCCACCTGGGCCAGCCAGAGGTTGCCGGCCATGGTGACGTGGACGTCGACGCGGTCTGCGGTCATGGGTGCTCCAGTCAGTCCTTCAGCCAGCCGTCGCCGAACAGGTGCGCCAGCCCTCGCTCGAGGGTGTCCACCAGGTGCGGTGTCTCCCCGGGATAGAGCGGGACGATCGCGCGGGCGGCGACCCGGCCCTCGGCGTCCCACAGCAACAGGAACCGCTGCCGCCTGGTCGTCTCGGCCCAGTCGCAGCGCAGGCCGTGGAGATGGGAGAGCCCGATGATCCGATCGCGGATGGCCGCGTAGTCGTCTCGTTCTACCACACGCGGCAGACTATATCCCTTGGCTACCAGTGACAACGGGTCTTGTCGGCATGATTTCGCCATGCGTGTTGGTTACCGGGCGCCCCAGGCTCGTACGAAGGCGTCCACGGCGGCGACGGCCATCGTCCGCAGCTCCGCGTCCTGCAACTGGCGGGTGCCGAGCTGAGTGCGGGCCTCCAGCGGGCCGAGGAGCAGGGCCAGGAACTGCTCGGCCGCCAGGTCCGGATCCGCGGCCCGCAGGCGGCCGGCCAGGGCGAGGCGGGCCAGGCGGTCGGCGAGCGCCTGGTTGAGCCGGTCGGGGCCGCTCTCCTGGACGATGTCCAGGATGTCGCGGGCGGCGGCCTCCATGGCGTGCCTGAACAGGGTCGCCTTGTCGGTCATGTGGTTGTAGACCGTCGGCTTGGCGACCCCGGCCTCGCGGGCGATCGACTGCACGCAGGCCTGCGCGTAACCCTCCCGCGCGAACACCGTGAACGCGCCCTCCAGGATCGCCTGCCGCTTGTCGATGCGGCGCTCGGCGTCGCCCTGGTGACGCTGGTCGTCCAGACCGCCGACGACCCGATCGCCGGGCTGCGCGGCGTCTTCTGGCTGGCCGTGGTCTCCAACCTGGTCGTCCTGGCCCTCGTCCCGCTCCTGCCGGGCAAGGTCAGCGCGCCGGAGCCCGTACGAGAAGGAGCGCACGCATGAGGACGCTGGTGGTCACCGGCGGCACCGACGGGGTGGGGCGGGCGCCGGCCCGCACGTACCCGGAGCGCGGCGACGCGCTCGCCGTCGTGGGCAGGGACGCGGCCAAGGCGCTGCCCGGAGCGGTGTCGTCCAGGCGGACCTGAGCCTGGCCGGCGAGAACCGGCGGGTGATCGAGGAGGTCAACGCCGGGTTCCGGCCGTGGACGCGAGCCGATTGGTCCGAGAGGCGAACCAATTTAGCGAGATTGGCTCTGTGGCCGGGCCATTCGGGTCGATTTGATGGAGCTGTCCAACGTATCGAGGAGGCAACGATCATGTCTGTCGACATCAGCGCCGCAGTGTCGGTCCCCGAGGTCATCGGGACGCTGCCGGGCCCCTGGCAGCAGCGGCAGCTCGCCGTGGTGAACGACGCGGTCGTGCGGCTGGCCCAGCTCCACGGCGAGTTCCCCTGGCACTACCACGACGAGGACGAGCTGTTCCTGTGCTGGGACGGCACGTTCCGGCTGGAGCTGGAGGGGCGCGAGCCGGTCGTCATGACGCCCGGGGACGTCTTCGTCGTGCCGCGCGGCCTGCGGCACCGGCCGGTGGCGGACGAGCCGGCGCACGCGCTCCTGGTGGAGAAGCCGGAGACCACGCAGTACGGCAACTGACGCTAAATCGGTTGCGGGGGGTATGAGAAGTCTGGCCTGATTGATCGCGTTCGGAGTGTGACCGGGAGGAGGCGATACGAGATGACGTACAACGAGGTGACCGGAACGCGGCGACCGCTGCGGATGTGGGCGGAGCCGGAGACGGTCGAACCGCAGGCGATGCAGCAGCTTCGCAACGTGGCGAACCTCGAGTGGGTGCACGGTGTCGCCGTCATGCCGGACGTGCACCACGGCAAGGGCGCGACGGTGGGCTCGGTCATCGCGATGCGCGACGCCGTCTCGCCCGCGGCCGTCGGCGTGGACATCGGGTGCGGGATGACGGCCGTGAAGACGTCGTACCAGGCTGCTCGGCTCCCCGACAACCTGGCCTACCTGCGCGGAAGGCTCGAGCAGGCGGTGCCGGTCGGGTTCGGGCACCACAAGCGGCCGGTCGATCCGGGCGAGGTGTCCGGGATGAAGACGGCCGGGTGGGCGCAGTTCTGGAAGGGCTTCGACGAGCTGGCGCCGGCCGTGAAGGCGCGGCGCGAGCGGGCCGAGGTGCAGATGGGCACGCTCGGCGGCGGCAACCACTTCCTCGAGGTCTGCGCGGACGACGAGGGCTGGGTGTGGGTCGTGCTGCACTCCGGGTCGCGCAACATCGGCAAGGAGCTGGCGGAGCACCACATCGGGGTGGCTCGCGGGCTGTCGCACAACCAGGGGCTGGTGGACCGGGACCTGGCGGTCTTCCTCGGCCGTACGCCGGAGATGGACGCCTACCGGCGCGACCTGTTCTGGGCGCAGGACTACGCGCGGCGCAACCGGGCGCTGATGATGGGGCTGGTGTGCGACGTGCTGCGGCGGCACCTGCCTGACGTCACGTTCGACCAGCCGATCTCCTGCCACCACAACTACGTGGCGGAGGAGCGGTACGACGGGGTGGACGTGCTCGTGACCAGGAAGGGCGCGATCCGGGCCGGCTCCGGGGACCTGGGGATCATCCCGGGCTCGATGGCCACCGGGACGTACATCGTCAAGGGTCTGGGCAACGCCGCGGCGTTCAACTCGGCCTCGCACGGGGCCGGGCGGAAGATGAGCCGGAACAAGGCGAAGAAGACGTTCACCGTCAAGGACCTGGAGGCGCAGACGGCGGGCGTGGAGTGCCGTAAGGACTCCGGGGTGCTGGACGAGATCCCGGGCGCGTACAAGGATCTGGAGTCCGTGATGGCGGCGCAGACGGATCTGGTGCAGGTGGTCGCGCACCTGCGGCAGCTCATCTGCGTCAAGGGCTGAGCGGCGGCCGGTCGAGCGGCTCGACGCTCGCCGGCCCCGTCCGAGGTCGTGCGGGGGCCGCGGTCAGACCATGTACTGGTCGTGGCGCCTGCAGAGGTCGGTCCACGTCTCGCCGTCGTACAGGCTCACCGTTCCGTTCAGGATTGAAGAAGGACTCGGAGAAGGTCCTGTGGAAGTGTGCCCCTCCTCCTGACGGCGTGGCGCTCATCTCCCACCGGTAGAGCCCGTAGTGGCCGCCGGTGCCGGCGCCGGTGGCCAGATGGTGCACTTTCGTACGCTCGCCGATCAACAGGTCCGCCTGTCGTCGCCGGGTGACGGCCGATCCGGCGCGTGATTGAGAGAGCGCTCCCTTGGGGAGGCTGGAAGACAGTCAAGTCAAGGGCGGTCCCGAGTGGGAAAATCGGCTCCACGGCCCAAGGGAGCGCCGCCTGCTGCGTCGTCGAGGTTTAACCGGCACCTTGACAGAAGGTGGCTGTGCGAGCACTCTCCTTCTCAGGGAGCGCTCCCTCCAAACAGCCCCCAGTTTGACGGAGACGTTGTGACCCCACTCTTACGCCGTCTCGCGGCGTTCGCCGCCCTCGTCGTCACCGTGCCACTGATGTCGGCGCCGCCCGCCCACGCCGCCGACCCGCTGCTGTCCCAGGGCAGGCCCGTCACCGCCTCCTCCACCGAGAGCGCCGCGGCCTTCCCCGCCTCCGCCGCCGTGGACGGAGACCCCGGCACCCGCTGGTCCAGCGCGTTCTCCGACCCGCAGTGGATCCAGGTGGACCTCGGCGCGACCGCCGCCATCAGCCAGGTCGAGCTGAGCTGGGAGGCCGCCTACGCCACCGCCTTCCAGGTGCAGGCGTCCACCGACGGAGCCACCTGGAGCACCCTCCACTCCACCGCCGCCGGCGCCGGCGGGAACCAGACCCTGGCCGTGTCCGGCAGCGGCCGGTACGTCCGCGTCCACGGCACCCAGCGCGCCACCCCGTGGGGTTACAGCCTGTGGGAGTTCAAGGTGTACGGCGCCGGGAGCTCCGGCGGCGAGCGGCTGCTGTCGTACGGCAAGCCCGGCGTCGCGTCCAGCTCCCAGCACGACGGGAACTGCTGGGAGTGCACCCCGGCCAGGGCGTTCGACCTCGACCCCGCCAGCAGGTGGGCCACGGCGGCGTGGTCGGACCCGGGCTGGATCCAGGTGGACCTGGGCGCGACCGCGCAGATCAGCAAGGTCGTGCTGCAGTGGGACCCGGCCTACGCCAGGTCGTTCCAGATCCAGACCTCTCCTGACGCGAGCACCTGGACCACCGTCTACAGCACCACCGGCGGCACCGGCTTCAAGCAGACGCTGAACGTCAGCGGCACCGGCCGCTACGTCCGCATGTACGGCACCCAGCGAGCCGGCCCCTACGGCTACAGCCTGTGGGAGTTCCAGGTGTACGGCACCGGCGGCAACCCCACCACCCCGCCCGCCCCGCCCGCGGACCCCGCCGACCCGCCGGCCCTGGTGTGGAGCGACGAGTTCAACGGCGCCGCCGGCGCCAGGCCCGACGCCGCCAAGTGGCGGGCGGACCCCGGCACCGGCCCGAACAACGAGCTGGAGTACTACACCGACCACGGCAACGCCGCCATGGACGGCCAGGGGCACCTGGTCATGGAGGCCCGCAAACAGGCCACGCCGGGCTCCGCCTGCCCGCCCGACCCGCTCACCGGCAGCACCACCTGCCAGTACACCTCCGCCAGGATGAACACCGGGACGAAGTTCCACTTCACCTACGGCCGCGTCGAGGCCCGGATCAGGGTGCCCAAGGGCAACGGGCTCTGGCCGGCGTTCTGGATGATGGGGGCCGACTTCCTGACCGGGCGGCCGTGGCCGTACAACGGCGAGATCGACATCATGGAGGTCCTCGGCAAGGACGTGAAGACGTCCTACTCGACCGTGCACGCGCCCGCCTACAACGGCGGTGGCGGCGTCGGGGCTCCGTACACGCTGCCGGGCGGCGCCGACTACTCCGACGACTTCCACGTCTGGGCCGCCGACTGGGACAGCGAGGGCATCGTCTACACGCTCGACGGGCGGACGGTGTTCACGATCAGCAAGGACCAGGTGGAGCAGACGCGCGGCCCCTGGATCTTCGACCACCCCTTCTACATCATCCTCAACCTCGCCGTGGGCGGCGACTGGCCGGGGCCGCCGGACGCCGCCACGCCCTTCCCGTCACGGATGCTCGTCGACTACGTGCGGGTCTACCGGTGACCCGCGTCAAGGGAGCCGCCATGCGGATCTTAGCCCTGTTGTCCCTGCTGCTCGGCACGCTCGTGGTGGCCGCTCCGGCGCCCGCCGCGGCCGCGCCCGTACGGGTGGCGGAGTTCCTCGCCGACTGCCCGTTCAGCCATCGGCTGCCCGACGACCCGATCGTCTTCCCCGGCCTGCCGGGCGCCTCGCACATGCACAGCTTCTTCGGCAGCCGTGTGACCAACGCCCACACCCAGCTCAACGACCTGCTCAACGGCGCCACCAACTGCAACCCGGCCGTGGACAAGTCGTCGTACTGGGTGCCGACCCTCTACCGGGACGGCGTCCCGGTGGAGCCGGCCATCGTCACGTTCTACTACCTCGGGGAAGGAGTCCGGGACGACATCATCGCCAGGATCCAGCCGCTCCCGCTGGGGCTGCGGATCGTGGCGGGCAACGCCAGGGCGACCGGGCCCGACAGCACGACCATCTCCCGGTGGTCGTGCCTGCACGCCGGGCACGTGGGAGCCTCCAAGGACTTCGTGAACTGCCCGTCGGGCACCATGCTGGAGTCGTACCTGGACTTCCCGCAGTGCTGGAACGGGCGGGACCTGGACTCCGCCGACCACAAGAGCCACATGGCCTACCCGGTGGCGGGGGCGTGCCCGGGCACGCATCCCGTGGCGGTGCCGAAGCTGCGTCAGGTGATCCGGTACCCGGTGAGCGGGGATCCGTCCCGCTTCCGGCTGTCGTCGGGCGGCGGGTTCACGATGCACGGCGACTTCTTCAACGCCTGGCCGGCGGCCGAGATGGAGCGGCGGGTGCGTGACTGCATCCGGCCGATCATCAAGTGCGGCGCCGACGGGCGTCCTTCGTAGGTGCCGGGTACGTCCGGGCGGGTGTGCCCGTCCGGACGTATCCCCTCGTGGAAGGGCGGTCATGGCGGTGCTGCGGTGGTTCACGTTCCTGCTGGTGGTCGCCGTGCTGGCGGGGTGCTCCTCCGCCGGACGGGACGCCGGGACGCCGACGTCCGGCGCCTCCTCCTCCGGCGCGTTCACCACGACCGACGTGGCGTGGTTGCAGCTCTCCGACGCCCTGCACGCGCGGGCCCTGCCCCTGCTGGAGCTCGCGCCGCGACGTGCGGCCAGCCGATCGCTGGCCGGCCTCGCCGTACGGCTCGGCGAGGCGCACGAGGCGGGCCGCGGCCGGTTGCGGGCCCTGCTCGCCGAGGCCGGGATCACCGGTGAGAACCCGCACACGCGGCATGACATGCCCGGCATGCCCACGGCGGAGGACCTGAAGAGCCTGGCCGGGCTGCGTGACGGCGCCTTCGACCGGCGTTTCGCCGAGCTGCTGCGGGCGCATCTGGGGCAGCTCGTGCTGGTCGCGAACGGTGAACGGGACTCTGGCGGCGCGGCGGCGGCGCGGGAGCTGGCGGAGACGATGGCCCGCGAGCACGCCGACGATCTCGCCGAGCTGGATCGGGCCGTGGCCGCGTAGGTTGAGGGCATGGAGCTCGGGGAGCTGGTGGGTACGGGGCGCAGCGCCGACGTGTACGCGATCGGCGACGGGCGGGTGCTGCGCCGCTACCGGGTCGCCGCCGACGCCGGACGCGAGCTGGAGATCATGGCGCATGTGGCCGCGCACGGGTATCCCGTGCCGGAGGTCTTCCCCGGGGAGAGCGGCGCCACCGACCTGGTGATGGGACGGTTGTCCGGGCCCACGATGCTGCACGCCCTGCTGGCCGGGGAGATCGGGATCGAGGAGGCGGGCCGCACCCTCGCCGCGCTGCTGCGACGGCTGCACCGGGTCCCGGCCAGGGTGTCCCGCGATCCCCGTGATCGGATCCTGCACCTGGACCTGCATCCCGACAACGTGATGCTGACGCCGGACGGGCCTGTGGTGATCGACTGGTGCAACGCCAGGGAGGGGCGGCCCGCGCTGGACTGCGCCCTGTCGGCACTGATCCTCGCGCAGGCGGCGGTGGACGGCGAGAGCGACCTGGCGCAGGCGGCGCGGGCCCTGGTCACCGTCCTGACAGGGGCGCTGGGCGAGGACCTGGACCCGGGCGGGCCGCTCGACGACGCCCGGGCCCGGCGCGCCGCCGACCGGGGGCTCACCGCGCACGAGGTGGGCCTGCTGGACGAGGCGGTGGCGCTGATCAGGCGGCTGGCCGGGCCGAGGTGAAACCGGGACGAGGCCGTCGTGGCGTCAGTGCCAGGCGCCCTGGGCTGCCGCCTGAGCGGCGAAGGCCTCGAAGGACTTCGGGGGGCGGCCCGTCACCTCGCTCACCGTGTCGGCGACCGGCTGGTCGCCGAGGGCGCGCAGGGCGCCGAACGCCTTGGCCGCGTGGATCGACTCGCCGGAGAAGCCGTTGGCGGCGATGTAGTCCTCGTCGCCGCCAAGGTAACGCACGTCGCGGCCGATGGCCCGGCCGATGATCTCGACGGCCTCGCCGAACGCCAGCGAGCCGGGCCCCGTGAGGTCGTAGGCACGGCCGGCGTGGCCGTCCTGCGTGAGGGCCGTGGCGGCGACGGCGGCGATGTCGTCGGCGTCGACGAAGGCCTGGCGCACGTCGCCGAGCGGGATCAGTACCTCACCCGCCATGATCGCCGGCCGGAAGAAGCCCTCGTCGAAGTTCTGGTTGAACCAGCTCGGCCGCAGGATCGTCCAGTCGGCGCCGCTGTCGCGCACGGTGCGCTCGGCCGCCAGCAGCCGCTCGTCGCCCATGGCCTCGATGGCGCCGCTCGACAGCAGCACGATGCGCTCGACGCCTTGCTCCACGGCCAGCGCCACGAACGCGGGGTCGACCGGGATGCCGTCGGGCGCCATCAGGTAGAGGGCCGAGGCGCCCGACAGGGCCGGCTCCCACGTGCCGGGCTCGGACCAGTCGAACGTGGCCTGGCCGCTCCTGGAAGCGCCCCGTACGGTGTGGCCGGCGGCGCGCAGCTGCTCCGCGACGCGGCGGCCGGTGGAGCCTGTGGCACCGAGGACGAGGATCATCACATCGCGTGTCATGCCCCCAGCCAAGCAAAGGGCACCGACAGAACGGGTCAATGGCCTCCTGGGTTCGCGGATCGGGACAGAACGAGCGCAGGGGATCAGAAGAAGCGGGCGCTCTGGACGTACTCCATGGCCTTGACGAACGTCGGGTCGCTCATGCGGCGGGCCAGCTCCTCCTCCGGGACGTCCTCGACCCGGGCCTGGATCCACCACAGGTTCCCGAACGGGTCGCGGACCCGGCCCACCCGGTCGCCCCAGTACAGGTGGGTGACCTCCGTGATCGACGTGCCGCCCGCCTCGACGGCGCGGCGGTGGGCGGCGTCGGCGTCGGGGACGTACAGACGCAGGAAGGCCGGGGTGGGCGGCCAGCCGGGCGCGGAGTCGAAGAGCATCACGATCGCGTCCCCGATCCGCACCTCGGCGTGTCCGACGCGGCCCTCGTCGTCCGTCACGCGGCCCAGTTCGACGGCGTCGAAGGCGGTCTCCAGGTAGCGGATGACGCCGTCCGTGTCGGCGTTGATGATCCAGGGCGTGACGGTGGTGTAGCCCTCGGGAATCGACATGGTTCCTCCAACGAAGTGTGTCACCGACGGTAGGCCGCAAGTAGGTCAGGATCTGTCCCACTTGTCGGGCATGGTGGAGTTCATGAGCGAGTCCCGTCTGCTGACCCTGTTGTCGCTGCTGCAGAGCCCGCGCGAGTGGCCGGGCGGCGAGCTGTCGGAGCGGCTGGGCGTCAGCCGCCGCACCGTCAGGCGCGACGTGGACCGGCTGCGCGACCTCGGCTACCCGGTCGAGGCCACTATGGGGGCCGCGGGAGGGTACCGGCTGGTCGCGGGCGCGGCCATGCCTCCGCTGCTGCTGGACGACGAGGAGGCGGTGGCCATCACCGTCGGCCTGTCCACCGCCGCCCGGCATCCGGTGCAGGGCATAGAGGAGGCGTCGGTGCGGGCCCTGGCGAAGCTGGAGCAGGTCCTGCCCGCGCGGCTGCGCCACCGGGTCAGGTCGCTGGGCGGCGCCACCGTGCCCATGCCCGCGCTCGACGGGCCGCAGGTGGATCCCGGCCGGCTCACCGCGCTGGCGGTGGCCGTGACGGGCGGGGAGCGGGTGCGGTTCACCTACCGGGCGAACGACGGCGCCACGAGCAGGCGCCTGGTGGATCCGCATCGGCTGGTGGCGGCCGGCCGGCGCTGGTACCTGCTGGGCCACGACCTCGACCGCGACGACTGGCGAATCTTCCGCATCGACCGCATCGGCGAGCTGCACCCCACGGGGGCCAGGATCACGCCGCGCGAGCCGCCCGCCGGGGACGCGGCCGCGTACGTGGCGGACAAGCTGTACTCGTCGGCGCCTGTCTACGAGGCCGTCGTCACCGTGCACGCCCCCGCGACGGAGCCGCTCAGGAGCCTGGGCGAGGTCACCCCGATCGGGGCGGCGCTCTGCCGCGTGCGCATGCGCGCCGACACCCTCGACTGGCTGGCCTTCCGGCTGACGACGCTCGGCTGTGAGTTCGAGGTGCACGAGCCGGCCGAACTCACCGCGCACCTGCGCCGGCTGGCCGCCCGGCTCACCCGTGCCGCCGGAGGCCCCTAGCCGAAGGCGTCCCGCGCGCAGGCCCGGCCGCGGCGGATCGGGTGCGCCGGGCCGGTCACTCCGTCCAGGCCGCCGTGGCGTCGAGGCGTTCGCGCCACAGCTTCTCCCCGCCCCCGCCCGGCTCCCACCGGGTGCAGAAGTCGAGCAGGCCGCGGCAGCGCTCGATCATGGCCGCCTGCCGTTCGGCCCAGGTCGGGACGGGCGCGCCGTACGCGGTGAAGAAGTGCGGCAGCAGCGGCACGTGCTCGGGGTGGTGGCTGCGTACGATCCACTCCACCCAGGCCAGGTCCTCCACCGGCCGCCCCGGGTGGGCCCACTCCCAGTCGAGGATCGCGGCGGTCTCGAACGTGTCGGGGTGGAACAGCATGTTCTGCGGCCCGTAGTCGCCGTGCACGATGCCGAGCCGGTGGATGCGCGCCAGCATGCGCCCGCACTCGGTGAACACCTCCATCGCCCGGCCGTCGTCGAGGAGGTCCTGGCCGTGGGAGCCGTCGACGAAGCGGGTGGTCAGGCTCGTGGCGGTGACCTGATGGACCCGGGGGACCGGGAGGCGGCCACGCAGGCGCCGCAGGTATCTGCTCTCCGTGCTCAGCCTGAACGCCGCTTCGGGCCCCTCGTAGCACTTCACGACCAGGGCGCCGTCGCCGAACGTGCTGTTGGTGTACCCGTGCTTCACAAGGGTCGATTCTGACGCATCCGCACCCCTGCCGGGTGCCTCGGCGCGCCATCCGCGCGGCTCCGATACACGATGTAAGGGCGGAACAAATACCCCAACGGGGCGGAAAGCGCGTGCACCAAGCGGCTGAACGGGAAAAGTACGAACAGTGCCATCCCGATCAGCGTGTGCACCTTGTAAAGACCGCTCGCGTGCCCCATCGCCTCCGCGTCGGGCCGCAGCACGAAGATGCCGCGGAACCAGGGCGCGACCGTGGTCCGGTAGCTCACCTCGGTCGGCACGAACCCGGCCACCGTCGTCACCACGCCCGCGATGATCGAGGCCGCGAGCACCACGTACATCACCTTGTCGTTGACCGTGGTCGCCAGGAACACCGGGCCGTTGGTGCGGCGGCGGTAGATCAGCAGGCCCAGCGCCACCAGCGTGGCCACGCCCGCCAGGCCGCCCCAGATGAGCGCGTTGGCGTGGTAGGCCTCGTTGGACAGGCCGATGGCGTTGGTCCACGACAGCGGGATCAGCAGGCCGGTCACGTGGCCGACGATCACGACCAGCAGCCCGTAGTGGAACAGCGGGCTGGCCACGCGCAGCAGCGGGCTCTCGTAGAGCTGCGAGGAGCGGGTGGTCCAGCCGAACTTGTCGTACCTGTAGCGCCAGATCAGCCCGCCGATGAAGACCACCAGGGTGACGTACGGCGCGACGACCCAGAGCATGCTCTCCGCCCAGCTCACCGGTAACCTCCCACGCTCTCGGCCGGCGGCCCGGCCGAGGCCAGGCGGGCCGCTCTCGCACGCTCGGCGGGGGTGATCGGGGGCAGCGCGCCGCAGACGGTGCCGATCACGTGCCGGTACGGCGAATCGCGCTCGCTCAGGGCGGACAGCAGGAGCTCCAGCCCGGCCCGGTGCTCCTGGAGGAGCGCGGCGCCGGAGGGCTCGCACGCGGCGAACTCCAGCATGACGGGCAGGAAGTCGGGCAGCTCGTCGTCCATCAGCTCCCAGCCCGCCGCGCGGTAACGCCGCTTCAGCGCGGCCAGCGACTCGCCGCGGCGGCGGGTGTCGCCGTCGGTGTAGTAGGTCAGGTAGAGGCAGCAGCGCCGCTGCAGGTCGAACGTCTCCACGTAGTGCGCGGCCAGCTCGCCGGGGCCGAGCTCCGCGGCCGGCGCGAGGAAGTCCGTGAAGTACGGCTCGGCGGCCTCCTCGATCAGTGGCAGGCGGCGCCAGAACCGTTCGTCGGGGTAGGCGAGCAGGTGGGCCGCGGCCTGCCAGATCACCGGCCGGGTCATGGGTGCCTCCGCTTCGGCGGGAAGAGACCGGCGGGAGTGCCGCGGCCGTCCCAGTTGAGCAGGTTCACCCGGTCGTGGGTGACCTCGCTGCTCGTCTGGCGCTCCTTGAGGCCGTGGAAGTTCTCGATCGCGACCGGCACGGGACGCCCCGACGCCTCGCCGAACGGCTGCTGCATGCCGGGCCCGCCGTCGTAGTCGAGGCTGCAGCCGCCCTCCTCGACCACGCCGGGCACGTTGCCGTACGCGGTCGGGATCACGTACCGGTCCTCGTACTTGGCCACCGCGAGCAGCCGGTACATGGCCTCCAGCTCCGGGTCCTCAGGCGGCCGTTCGCCCAGGTTGACCGCCCGCATGTACGACCGCATCTCCGCCAGCCGGCGCAGCGCGGCCGTCACGGGCGCCGGGTCGCCGGCCGTGAACAGCTCGGCCAGGTAGCCGATGGGGATGCGCAGCGCGTCGATGGCGGCGAACAGGTTGCCCGCGTCCTCGCCGTCGTGGCCGGTGGTGGACAGGGCGTCCACGACGGGGGAGAGCGGCGGCACGTACCAGACCATGGGCAGCGTGCGGTACTCCGGATGCAGGGGGAGCGCGAGGCGGTACCTCTTGATCAGGTCGTAGACGGGCGATCTGCGGGCCGCCTCCAGCCAGCCCGACGGCAGCCCGGCGGCCTCGGCGGCCGGGCTGTGCGGGTCGACGAACAGGTCGAGCTGCGCCTCGTACAGGTCGCGCTCGTCCGCCACCGAGGCCGCCTCCGTGACGCGGTCGGCGTCGTACAGCAGCACGCCGAGGTAGCGCAGGCGCCCCACGCACGTCTCCGAGCAGACCGTCGGCAGCCCCACCTCCACCCGCGGGTAGCAGAACGTGCACTTCTCGGCCTTGCCGGTCCGGTGGTTGAAGTACACCTTCTTGTACGGGCAGCCGGTCACGCACATGCGCCAGCCCCTGCACCGGTCCTGGTCCACCAGCACGATGCCGTCCTCGGCCCGCTTGTACAGGGCGCCGGACGGGCAGGAGGCCACGCACGACGGGTTCAGGCAGTGCTCGCAGATGCGCGGCAGGTAGAACATGTACGCCTGCTCGAACTCCAGCCTGACCTGCTCCGACACCTTCCCCAGCACCGGGTCGGGGCTGGGGTCGCCGCCGAGGTCGTCGTCCCAGTTCGAGCTCCAGCCGATCTTCACCGGCTCGCCGCTGATCAGGGACCTGGGCGGCGCGACGGGGACGTCGTCCGAGAGCGGGGCCTTGGTCAGGTTCTCGTAGTCGTAGGTCCAGGGCTCGTAGTAGTCCTGGATGGAGGGCATGAGGGGGTTGGCGAAGATGGACAGCAGCTTGCGCAGGCGGCCTCCGGCCCGCGGCTTGAGCCTGCCGCCGCGGGTGAGCTCCCAGCCGCCGCGCCAGCGCTCCTGGTCCTCGTAGCGCCTGGGATAGCCCTGGCCGGGGCGGGTCTCGACGTTGTTGAACCAGACGTACTCGACTCCCGGCCTGTTCGTCCAGGTCTGCTTGCAGGTGACCGAGCAGGTGTGGCAGCCGATGCACTTGTCCAGGTTCATCACCATGGCGATCTGGGCCATCACCTTCATCAGTACCTCACCTCCTGGGACCGGCGCCGGATGGCGGTGATCTCGTCGCGCTGGTTGCCGGTGGGGCCCAGGTAGTTGAAGGCGTACGAGAGCTGGGCGTGACCGCCGATCAGGTGCGTGGGCTTGATGAGGACCCTGGTCAGCGCGTTGTGGATGCCGCCGCGGCGGCCCGTCGCCTCCGACTTCGGCACGTCGATCAGGCGGTCCTGGGCGTGGTACATGTAGACGGTCCCCTTCGGCATGCGGTGGGAGACGATGGCCCGGGCCACGACGACGCCGTTGCGGTTGACCGCCTCGACCCAGTCGTTGTCGGCGATCCCGAGGTCGGCGGCGTCCTCGACGGAGATCCAGATCGTGGGGCCGCCGCGGGAGAGCGAGAGCATCAGCAGGTTGTCCTGGTACTCGGAGTGGATGGACCACTTGCTGTGCGGGGTGAGGTAGCGCAGGGCGCCGCTCTCGCCGTACAGCGCGGCCAGGTCCAGCGGGGGCCGGTAGATCGGCAGGGCCTCGCCGTACTCGTGCATCCAGTCGTGGTCGAGGAAGAAGTGCATGCGGCCGGTGAGCGTGTGCCAGGGCTTGCCCTGCTCGACGTTGATCGTGAAGGGCGAGTAACGGCGGTTGTGCGACTCCTTGCCCGACCACTCGGGGCTGGCGGCGACGTGCACCGGCCTGGCCTGGGTGTCGCCGAAGACAATGCGGTGGTCCTCGTGGGTCAGGCCGTCGAAGCTCGTGCCCGTGCGCTGCGCGAGCTGGCGGAAGCCCTGGACGGCCAGCCTGCCGTTGCTCACGCCTGACAGGGCGAGGATCGTCTCGCACGCCTTGGCCGCGGTGTCCAGCTCCGGCCTGCCCTTGGCCACGCCGCGCGGCACCAGGCCGCAGCGCTGGCCCAGCCAGGCCACCTCCTCGTCGGGCATGAACGTCACGCCCTTGACCGGGATGCCCAGCTTCTCCGTGAGCGGCCCCAGCGCGGCGAGCTTCTCGGCCGTGGCGCCGTAGTCGCGCTCCACCACCTTCAGGCCGAAGCCCGTACGGCCGGCGAGCTCGGTGGGGGTGTCGTGCTGGTGCGCCACCGCGACGACGTCCCTGCGCACGCCCAGGTGGTCCTTGGCCAGGTCGCTGAAGGAGCGGGCGATGGCGTGGAAGGTGGCGAAGTCGGTGCGGGTCTCCCAGGGCGGGTTGATGGCCGGGTTGAAGGCGTGCACGAACGGGTGCATGTCCGTGGAGGAGAGGTCGTACTTCTCGTACCAGGTGGCGGCAGGGAGCACGACGTCGGAGAAGACCGTGGAGCTGGTCATCCTGAAGTCGAGGGTGACGAGCAGGTCCAGCTTGCCCTTCGGGGCGTCCGGGTCGGGGCTCTCCAGGTTGGAGCGGGCGCCGAGGAGGTGGTGCAGGAAGTACTCGTTGCCCTTGGCGGAGGAGCCGAACAGGTTCGAGCGCCAGAGGGTGAGCACGCGGGGCCAGTTGCGGGGCTCGTCCGGGTTCTCGGCGGCCAGCTTGAGCCTGCCCGCTTCGAGCTCGGCCCTGGTGTACGCGATCGGGTCGTCGGCGTCGCCCAGGTCGAGCGGGTTGCGGTCGAAGGCCGGGGCCATCGGCATCCAGCCGTTGCGCACGGACTCCGTCACCAGGTCGGCGGTGTGCTTGCCGCGGAAGTCGCCCCTGGCCAGCGGGCTGGTCAGCGCGCTGGCGTCGAAGTGGTCGTAGCGCCACTGGTCGGTGTGCAGGTACCAGAACGGCGTGCCGGGAACCTGCCTGGGCGGCCTGGCCCAGTCGAGGGCGCCGGCCATGAGCTGCCATCCGGCCAGGGGGCGGCACTTCTCCTGGCCGACGTAGTGCGCCCAGCCGCCGCCGTTGCGGCCCTGGCAGCCGGTCAGCAGGAGGAGCGACAGGAACGCGCGGTACATCGTGTCGCCGTGGAACCACTGGGCGGTGCCCGCACCCAGGATGATCATGCAGCGGCCCCGGGTGGACTCCGCCGTCCTGGCGAACTCCCTGGCGATCTTGATCACCCGCGAGGCGGGGACGCCGGTGATGGGCTCCTGCCAGGCCGGGGTGCAGGGCTGGGCGGGGTCGTCGTAGTCGCTGCCGACGCCGTACTGGGCCAGGAGGAGGTCGAAGACCGTGGTGACCGTCCTGCCCGCCACCTGCGCGGTGGGGACGCTCCGGAGCAGGGAGTGGCCGCCGTCGAAGCGGGGGAGCAGGACCTCCGCCTCCTCGCCCCCGCGCAGGGTGAGCTTCGGGGAGACGTCCAGGTTCAGGTTCCAGCGGCCCACGCCGGAGTCGCTCCAGCGGAAGCCGGCCGAGCCGTTCGGGACCACCGGCTCGCCGGTCTCCTCCGACAGCAGCACGGTCTTCCACCCGGCCGACTCCTCCTGGGAGCCCAGGTCGTGCGCGGTGAGGAACCTGCCGGGCACGTACGCGTCGCCGCGCTCCTCCAGCGTGACGAGGAACGGCAGGTCGGTGAAGCGCTTGACGTAGTCCGTGAAGTACGGCGTCCCGCGGTCGACGAAGAACTCCTTCAGCAGCACGTGCCCCATCGCCATGGCCAGCGCCCCGTCCGTGCCGGGCCGCACGGAAAGGAACTCGTCGGCGAACTTGGCGGCGTCGCTGTAGTCGGGCGAGACCACGACGACCTTCTGGCCCCGGTAGCGGGCCTCGGCCATCCAGTGGGCGTCCGGGGTGCGGGTGACGGGCACGTTGGAGCCCCACATCACCAGGTACGCGGCGTCCCACCAGTCCGCCGACTCCGGGACGTCGGTCTGGTCGCCGAACACCTGGGGAGAGGCCACGGGGAGGTCGGCGTACCAGTCGTAGAAGGAGAGCATGGCGCCGCCGATCAGCGACACGAAGCGGGCGCCGGTGGCGTGGGAGACCATGGACATGGCCGGGATGGGGGAGAAGCCGGCGACCCGGTCGGGGCCGTACGCCTTGATGGTGTGGACGTGGGCGGCGGCGATCAGCTCCGTGGCCAGCTCCCACGAGACGCGGACGAGGCCGCCGCGCCCCCGGGCGCTCTGGTACTTTTCCCGCTTTTCCGGATTTGTCGTGATTTCGGCCCATGCGGCCACCGGGTCGCCCAGCCGCCGTCTCGCCTCGGCGTACATCTCGACCAGGACACCCCTCGCGTACGGGTAGCGCACCCGGGTCGGCGAGTAGGTGTACCAGGAGAAGGCGGCGCCGCGCGGGCAGCCGCGCGGCTCGTACTCGGGGCGGTCGGGGCCGACGCTCGGGTAGTCGGTCTCCTGCGTCTCCCACGTGATGATGCCGTCCTTGACGTACACCTTCCACGAGCACGAGCCCGTGCAGTTCACGCCGTGCGTGGACCTGACCACCTTGTCGTGGCTCCAGCGGTCGCGGTAGAAGGCGTCGCCCTCCGTGCCGCCCTTCAGGAAGAGGGTGTGCAGGTCGCCGCTGGTGGTGGACCGGCGTAGGAAGCGGCCGGTCTTCAGCAGGAGGTCCTCGGCGGTCATACCCCCACTTCATCACAGAAGGTGACCCTCTGTTACACAGGGTGTATGTCTGAGCTTCGTAAAGGTTCTGAGCTGCGTAAAGGTCAGGTGCGGAACCTGGCTCTGGCCACCGTGGCGTTCGCGGTGACGTTCTGGGCGTGGAACCTCATCGGGCCGCTGTCCGGGAGCTACAACAGGATGCTGCACCTGTCGCCGACGCAGACGTCGCTGCTGGTGGCCATCCCGGTGCTGGTCGGCTCGCTGGGGCGGATCCCGGTCGGGATGCTGGCCGACCGGCTCGGCGGAAGACGCATGTTCGCGATCATCTGCTTCGTGTCGATCGTGCCCGTGCTGTTCGTGGGCTGGTCCGACTCGTACGGGTGGCTGCTGTTCTGGGGGTTCCTGCTCGGCATCCCCGGCACGTCGTTCGCCATCGGGATCCCGTTCGTGAACGCCTGGTACGAGCCCGAGCGGCGCGGATACGCGACCGGCGTGTTCGGGGCGGGCATGGGCGGCACGGCGCTGTCGGCGTTCTTCACCCCGCGCCTGGTCGAGGAGTTCGGCCGGGCCCAGACGCACGTGCTCATGGCGGCGGTGCTGGCCCTGATGGGCGTCGTCATGCTGGGCGGCAGCCACGACTCGCCCCGCTGGTCGCCCGCCACCGGCTCCGCGCTGCCGCGCATGCGGGAGGCACTGAAGATCAAGGCGACCTGGCAGTGCGCGTTCCTGTACGCGGTGGCCTTCGGCGGGTTCGTGGCGTTCTCCACCTACCTGCCGACGTTGCTGCAGACCGTCTACCACTTCGCGCAGACCGACGCCGGGCTGCGTACCGCCGGGTTCTCGATCGCCGCCGTGCTGTCCAGGCCGCTCGGCGGGACGGTCGCCGACCGGATCGGGCCGGTCAAGGTGCTGGCGATCTCGTTCGCGGGGACCGCGGTGATGGCGCTCGTGCTGATGCTGCAGCCGCCCGTCGAGGTGCCCGCCGGTCTGAGCTACGTGCTCATGGCGTTCTTCCTCGGGCTGGGGACCGGCGGGGTGTTCGCGCTGGTGGCCCAGGTGGTGGAGGCGTCCAGGGTGGGGACCGTCACCGGGCTGGTCGGCGCGGCCGGAGGGCTGGGCGGGTACTTCCCGCCGCTGGTGATGGGGGTCGTCTACGCCGCCACCGGCGCGTACACCGTGGGTTACGTCCTGCTGGCCGTCACGGCGGCGGTGGCGCTGGTGTACACCCTGCGGGCGTTCCGGCGGTGACGAAAATGGTTTGCCGCGTGCGGGGGCGGCTGTCAGGGTTGTCAGGCTATGCGCTCCCTTCCTGAGGCCGATCCCGGCGTGCCCGACCTCCGCAACCCGCTGCGTTTCCTGTGGTGGAACGCGCGGCGGCAGGCGGCGCCGTTGCTCGCGGGCATCGGCTACGCCAGCCTGTGGTGGCTGGTGCAGGCGCTCATGCCGGCCGTGCTCGGGAAGGGCGTCGAGGCCGTCACCGCCAAGGACACCGGCTCGCTGCTGGCGTGGTCGGCGATCCTGCTCGGGCTCGGGCTGCTGCAGGCGTTCACCGGGATCATGCGGCACCGGATGGCCGTCTTCAACTGGCTGGCCGCCGCGTACCGCACCGTGCAGCTCACGTCCAGGCAGGCCGCCAGGCTCGGCGCGACGCTGCCGAAGCGGCTGTCGACCGGCGAGGTCGTCAGCGTCGGCAACTCCGACATCGCCCACATCGGCAGCTCCATGGACATCCTGCTGCGCGGCGTCGGCTCCATCCTGGCCATCGTCACCGTCACCGTGATCCTCATCTCGACGTCGCTGCCGCTCGGGCTGCTCGTGCTGTTCGGCGTGCCGCTCATGGCCGTCGCCGTCGGGCCGCTCCTGCGGCCGCTGCACCGGCGGCAGCAGGCGCAGCGGGAGCTGTCGGGCGAGCTGTCCACCCGCGCCGCCGACATCGTGGCCGGGCTGCGCGTGCTGCGCGGCATCGGCGGGGAGCAGGTGTTCGCCGCCCGCTACCGCGCCGAGTCCCAGCGCGCGCGGCACGCCGGGGTGCGCGTGGCCGGGGTCGAGTCCGTGCTCGAAGGCGCGCAGGTCGTGCTGCCGGGGCTGCTCATCGCGATCGTCACCGGCATCGGCGCCTCGTTCGCCGTCGCCGGCGACATCCCCACCGGGCAGCTCGTCGCGTTCTACCTGTACGCCGTGTTCCTCATCGGGCCGATGCGCACGCTCACCGAGGCCGCCGACAAGCTCACCAAGGGGCACGTCGCCGCCGGGCGGGTGATCAGGATCCTGTCCATCGAGCCCGAGGTCGGCGGGGGCAGCGGCACGAGCGAGGGCGGCGTGCTGCGCGACTCGTACAGCGGCGTGACGCTCCAGCCCGGCACGCTCACCGCCGTCGCCGCAGGAGATCCCGGCGACGCCATCGCCATCGCCGACCGGCTCGGCCGCTACGTCGAGGGCGACGTCACGTTCGGCGCGGCGGAGCTGCGCACCCTGCCGCTGGAGCAGGTCCGCTCGCGCATCCTGGTCGCCGAGAACGGCGCCAGGCTGTTCAACGGCCGGCTGCGCGACGAGCTCGACGTGCGCGGCGCCGCCACCGACGCGCAGATCCGCGAGGCCCTCGACGCGGCCTGCGCCACCGACATCGTCGAGGCCCTGCCCGACGGGCTCGACGCGGGGGTGGCCGAGGCCGGGCGGGAGTTCTCCGGCGGGCAGCAGCAGCGGCTGCGGCTGGCCAGGGCCCTGCTGACCGACCCCGAGGTGCTGATCCTGGTCGAGCCCACCAGCGCCGTGGACGCCCACACCGAGGCCCGCATCGCCGAGCGGCTGGCCAAGGCCCGCTCCGGGCGCACCACCATGATCTGCACCACCAGCCCGCTCGTGCTCGACCGGGCCGAGCACGTGATCTACGTCGAGAACGGCCGCGTGCTGGCCGAGGGGACGCACCGCCAGCTTCTGGACGGCTCCCCCGCCTACGCCGCGACCGTGACCCGCGGGGAGGACTGAAGCATGGCGCTGTCGGAAAGGCCGGCGGAGGACTGATGGCCCGGGAGATCCTGCCGATCGCCGATCGGCGGCACGTGCGCGCCTACGCCAGGCGGCTGACACTGAAGTACCCGCGCCGGCTCGCGCTGGCCCTCGTCCTGCACGGCCTGGCCGCCGTCGCCGGGCTGGTCGTCCCGTGGCAGCTCGGCGCCCTGGTGCAGAAGATCCAGTACGGCGCCGAGGTCGACGTCGCCGTCGTGGCCGCCGCCATCGGCGCCTTCCTGCTGCTGCAGGGCGTCCTCGTCCGGTACGCGGTGCTGGCCTCCGCCAGGCTCGGCGAGAAGGTGCTGGCCGAGCTGCGCGAGGAGTTCGTGGACCGGGTGCTCGGCCTGCCCCTGTCCACCGTCGAGCGGGCCGGGTCCGGCGACCTCATCACCCGTACCTCCCGAGACGTGGACGCCCTGTCGCGCACCGTCCGGCACGCCGTGCCCGAGACGCTGATCGCCATGGTCACCTTCGTGATCACCATCGGCGCGCTGGTGCTGGTCAGCCCGCTGCTCATGCTGCCGATGCTGGCGGCCGGGCCGGTGCTGTGGATCGCCACCCGGTGGTACCTGCGGCGCGCCCGCGACGGCTACCTGCGCGAGAACGCCGCCTACGCCGACGTCACCGAGGGGCTGGCCGAGACCGTCGAGGGCGCCAGGGCCGTGGAGGCGCTGGGCCTGCGCGAGCGGCGGCGGGCGCGCACCGACGGCGACATCGCCCGCTCGTACGCGGCCGAGCGGTACACACTGGGCCTGCGCACCACCTGGTACCCCGCCGTCGAGCTGGGCTACGTCATCCCCGTGGTCGGCGCCCTGCTGGTCGGCGGCCTGTTCTACAGCAGCTCGTGGGTGACGCTGGAGCAGGTCGTCGCCGCCATCCTGTACGCGCAGCAGCTCATCGACCCGCTCGACCGCTTCCTGATGTGGGTGGACGAGCTGCAGGTGGGCGGGGCGTCCATGGCGCGGCTGCTGGGAGTGGCCAACGTGCCCGACGACCGGTCGCCCGCCCCGGCGCGGCCGTCCGGGGAGCTGCTGGAGGCGTCCGGCGTGCGGTACGCGTACCGGGAGGGGCGCGACGTGCTGCACGACGTGTCGCTCACCGTCCAGCCCGGCGAGCGGCTGGCCATGGTAGGGCCGTCCGGGGCCGGCAAGTCCACCCTGGGGCGGCTGCTGGCCGGCATCCACGGGCCCCGCACGGGGTCCGTCACCGTGGGCGGCGTGCCGCTGGTGGACCTGCCGCTGGACGAGCTGCGCGGGCACGTCGCGCTCGTCACCCAGGAGCACCACGTGTTCAAGGGCACGCTGCGCGAGAACCTGCTCATCGCCCGCCCCGACGCCTCCGACGACGCCGTGCTCTCGGCGCTCGAAGCCGTGGACGCCCTCGACTGGATGCGGGGGCTGCCGGCCGGGCTCGACACCGAGGTGGGGTCGGGCGGGCTCGCTGTGCCGCCGGCGCAGGCGCAGCAGCTCGCCCTGGCCCGGCTCGTCCTGGCCGATCCCCACACGCTGGTGCTCGACGAGGCCACCTCGCTGATCGACCCGCGTGCCGCCAGGCACCTGGAACGCTCGCTCGCGGCCGTGCTGGAGGGGCGGACCGTGATCGCCATCGCGCACCGGCTCTACACGGCGCACGACGCCGATCGGGTGGCCGTGGTGGAGGACGGGCGGATCAGCGAGCTGGGGTCGCACGAGGAGCTGGTGGCCGAGGGCGGCTCGTACGCGGCACTCTGGAGCAGCTGGCACGGCAGCCCCGGCAGGACCTCGACGTCCTGAGCCGTCGCCCTCGGCTCTCCCTCCCGACCTCAGCCCTCGACCTCAGCCCTCGGCTCTCTCCCGACCTCAACTCTGGATCTCAGCCCTCAGCCCTCAGCGCTCTCACCCGGCGCCTTCACCTGACACCTTCACCCGACGTCTTCACTCGGCGACCAGGTCCTCCGGTGCGGCTCGGGCGAGGTCGGCGAGCGTGGTCAGGGCGCGGGCCAGGACGTCGGGCGGGGGAGAGGCCAGGCCGAGGCGGACGGCGTTCGGTGCGCTGTTGCGGCCGACGGCGAAGGCGGCGGCGGGAGTGACGCCGATGCCGTACCGGGCGGCGGCAGCCACGAACGTGTCGGCCCGCCACGGTGGCGGCAGCTCCCACCAGCAGTAGTAGGAGCGCGGATCGCTGCGGACGGCGAACCCGGCGAGGCGACGAGCGGCGATCTCCTGGCGCATGGCCGCGTCCCGCTGCTTGGCGCGGGCCACCGACCGGGCGGTGTCGTCCGTCAGCCAGCGGGTTGCCGCCTCCAGCGCGAACCGCATCGGCGTCCACCCGCCCGAGCGCAGCGCCGTCGCCACGCGCGGCACGGCGGCGCCGGGCACGACGGCGAACCCCAGCGACAGGCCCGGCGCGAGCCGCTTGGACAGGCTGTCGACCAGTGTCGTGCGCTCCGGGGCGAAAGCGGCCAGAGGCGGCAGGTCGTCGCGCAGGAACGACCAGATGGAGTCCTCGATCGCGGGCATGTCCAGGCGCGCGAGCACGCCCGCGAGCTCGGCCCTGCGCTCCGCGGGCATGCTGATCGACAGCGGGTTGTGCAACGTCGGCTGCACGTAGACCGCCTTGAGCGGGGCCCTGCGTGCGGCGGCCTCGACCGCTGCCGGATCCAGCCCCGCCTCGTCCACCCGCAGCGGGACGAGCGTGACCCCGACCCGCGCCGCGAGCCCCTTGAGCACCGGGTAGGTGAGCTCCTCCACCCCGAGCCGAGCGCCCGCGGGGACCAGCGCGGCGATGGCCGCCGCGATCGCCTGGCGGCCGTTGCCCGCGAACAGCAGCCGCTCCTCGTCCGGACGCCACTCCCCGCGCGCCAGCAGGTCGGCGACCACGCGCCGCGCAGGCGGGGTGCCCGCCGCGCCGACCGGCCGCAGGGACGCCTCCAGCACGTCGGCACGCAGCAGCGGGCCGATGCCGTCGGCGAGCAGCCTGGACTGCTCGGGGACGACGGGGTAGTTGAGCTCGAGGTCGATCCTGCTGCCGGTGGGCTCGACCAGCGCCGGCCCGGGCTGCGGAGCGGCGGCCCTGACGAACGTGCCCCGGCCGACCTCCCCGACGGTCAGCCCGCGGCCGGCCAGCTCCCGGTAGACGCGGGCGGCGGTGGAATCGGCGACGCCGTGGCGCCGCGCGAAGACCCGCTGCGGGGGCAGCCTGTCACCCGGGCGCAGCCGCCCCGCCGCGATGTCCGCGGCGACGGAATCCGCGATACGCCGGTAGTCCTCCATGCCCTCGGATCCAACCACGACATTGATCCGAGTGCAATCGTACATATTGTACCGAGATTGCGTCGTCGATAGCTTCGCTGTCATGGTCGAACAGAGTGCGGTGATCGGCGTGGTGCTCGTGGCGCTCGGCATGGTGCTGTCCCCGGGGCCGAACATGATGTACCTCGTCTCCCGCAGCACCAGCCAGGGCCGGCGAGCCGGGATCATCTCCCTGGCCGGGGTCGCTGCCGGCTTCCTCGTCTACCTGGTGGGGGCGAACCTCGGGCTCGCCGTGGTGTTCTCCGCCTTCCCCGGGCTGTTGACCGTCATCCGGATCGCGGGGGCGATGTACCTGCTGTGGCTGGCCTGGAAGACGCTCAAGCCCGGCGGGGTGTCGGTCTTCGCGACGCGGGAGGTGCCGCCCGACTCCCCGCGCAGGCTCTTTCTCATGGGGTTGATGACCAACCTGCTCAACCCGAAGATCGCCCTCCTGTACGTGTCCGTCCTCCCGCAGTTCATCGATCTGGAGCGGGGGGACGTGCTGCTGCAGGGGCTCGTTCTCGGGTGCGTGCAGGTGGCGGTCGCCCTCCTGGTCAACCTCTCGATCGTGGTCGCCGCGGGCGGTATCGCCGGGTTCTTGGCGGCACGGCCCTCCTGGCTGCGGCTGCAACGGCTCACCATGGGGTCCCTCCTCGCCGCCCTGGCCATCGGCCTCGCCTTCTCCTGAGCGCTGCGGCGGGTCGGCTCCCACCTCGGGCGCCGACTGGGGAGGCCGTCGGCTGTGCGGCAGCGTCGTGGACGCGGCGGAGGATTGCCGAGGTGGTCGTCTCATGCCACGGGGCGCCGACCGCGGGGGCCGCCGAAGACCGGTGAGGCCGTCGGCCGTGCGGTGGGGGCGTGGACGCGGCGACCCGCCAAGCCGGCAACAGGCGCGTCCGGTGCCTGGGAGAGGCGCTCCTGGACGAGTGGCCGGATGGTCACGCAGACAAACCGTGTGGATCCCTTGGCGCGATCAGCGGGGCCGGACGTACCCGGCCCCGCTGGTCTCAGGTCGTCATGCCTTCACCGTGAAGAGATACACGCGTGGGTTGAGGCTGAAGTTTCCTGCCCGGTCGGCTGAGTGCACGACCAGCACCTTGTCGCCCGCCGAGGTCGGCCTGATCGTCACGGTCGCAGTGCCGTCGGGCAGGGCGGGCACGTCGATCCAGGTGCTCCAGTCGAGGGAGTAACGGTAGCCAGTGACGTCCGGATCGCCGGGGGAGGAGAACGTGAAGTCCCCGGCGACGCCCGGGCCGCCACCCGGCTGGGGCGACGGCGGATAGGTGGCCGAGGAGACGGTGGGCGTGGTCGCGGGCCGGGTGACGTCCACGCCGTACTCGCACCACTGGCTCCACTCACCGCCGGCCCAGGGATCCTCGCCCCGAACCCGCCAGCGGTAGACCCCGCCGTCGGTCACCCGGGCGTCGCCGAAGTCGTGGGCGAACGTCGCCGGGCCGTAGTTGGCGCCGGTCACCCTCTCGTCGAGTCTCTCTCCCGCCAGGGTCTCCCACTGCCACCGGGCCGAGACGGGACCGCCGGCGGAGTCGGGCACGGTCGCCCACACGATGGCGGACAGGTCGGGCAGGTACGGTCGCTCATCCCCCGAGACACACGGCGTCGGCTGCTTCCGGCGGGACCCGGTCTTCAGGTCGGTGGGAGCGCCGGGCGGCCGGTTGTAGTACAGCGTCAGCTCGGGTGACGGCTCGAAGACGTAGTGGCCGTGGGTGTCCCGCTCGTCGCGGGAGCGCAGGCCGAAGGTGATCTCCTGCCGGCCGGCCGCCAGCGCCTCCAGCAGGGCGTCGGTGACGTCGATGGTGATCGGCCCGGGCGTGGAGCAGTGGGGCAGAGCCGGGGTTTCGCCGAGCTTGCGGATCCAGCGCGCCTTGTTGTTCCAGGTGGTCTCGGCGGTGAGCTGCCCGGTCTCCCACAGCGCGAACCCCCGCTCGTAATCCTGGCACGACGACTGGGGCCGCAACTGGACCAGGGCGTGCAGGAGCCGGCCGTCTCCCAGGTCCGGCACCACATAGCGGAGGTGGACACGGGTGCGGTCGCCGCTGTCCGGGTCGCGGCCTATGGTGGGATGGATGCCACCGCTCCAGTTCGGGATGTCCGGATGGTCGCGGGAGATCTGCGTCCAGGCGGCGGGCACGAGCCTGCTCAACGCGAGGGAACTCGGGATGGCCGGCGGCTGCGCGGGCGGCGGGGTCGTGTAGGAGACCTCCACGTGGACGTTGGTGGACAGGCGGAAGCGGCCGAACGGGTCGCCCTCGTCGCCACTGCGCATGCCGAACGACACCCGGCGGTCGCCACGGGCGAGCGCCTCACGCAGGGGTGCCGTCACGTCGAAGTGGAACGAGTCGTGCCCGTCGTATCCGGGCGGCGGGCAGGACCAGGAGCCGGGGTAGGAGCCGAGCGACTCGGTCCAGGCAGGCTCGCTGTCCCAGGTCGTTCTCGCGTTGATCTTCGAGGTCAGCCAGAACTCGAAGCCCGACTCCCGGCCCCGGCAGGCTTCGGCGCGGTTCAGCCGCAGGGACGCCCTGGTGATGTCAGCACCGGTTCCGGTGAAGCGGTCCAGGTCCAGGCGGACGAAGGAACGATTCACCTCGCCCGTACTCTCGTCGAGGCCGACCGGCAGGCTCCAGCCGCCGTTCCAGTTCGAGATGGTGGGTTGCTGCCGGGAGGTGAACGTCCACGCGTCGTTGGTCAAGGTGGTCGTGCCGGGAACCGGTGCCGCCTCGGCGGTGGCCGGGGCGGCACCCGGCTGGAGCGTTCCGGCGGCCAGGGCTAGCACGATGAATCCAGAGCGTAAGCGCATGTTTCCCCCGTGAGAGCATCAGATCGATGAGCCAGGTCGCAATATAGGGAGGCGACCGCCAGGTGGCGAGGTGATTTCCTGCCAAAGTTCGCCGCCTTTCTGCCTCGCTGGGCTGTCACTGCGATCTGTGCCGAACGCAGGCCCCGCACCGGGGTTCACGCCCGACGCACGTTCTCCTACGCTGTCTGCGCCGATCAGAGCCCCTGTGTCAGGGGCTTGATCACGCCCGACGCACGCTCTCTCTCCTTTCCTGGGCGATACGCGCCGAGTTCCAGCCCCGGAGGGCATCTCGCACCGGCTCACCACCGACGACGTCGGCCGTCAAGCGGCTGACCCCCGCCTCTACGCCCTACCGATCCCAGTCGTCGGTGGCCGGCGGAAAGCAGTTATCTCGGGCCCTGCGCGCGGCGGTCGCTCCATCGTCGATCAGAGGCGGGTGGCGGTGGTCAGGCGTACCCTTCCGCGGAGTTGTACGCCGTCCGGGGTTTCGTGGGGGAGCAGCCCGTCGCGGACTGCGTCGCGGAGGGTGGTGACGGTCGGTTCGTCGAGGTGGGAGAGGTTCAACTGGACCGGGCCCATGGCGCAGATGTGGGTGGCCGCCTCGGTGGCGTCTCGGCCGAGGTTTTCCATGGCTTCGACGATGGTCATGTCGATGCCGGTGAAGCCTGCGTCGGTCAGCACCTGGTCGATGCGGGCGGGGTCGGTCATGGACATCATGCCCTGGGCGGCGGGGGACGGGCGGCGCATGTGGTCGCGGAGGGCGGCGGTGGCGCGGGCGTAGTCGCCGTCCGGGGATGACGGGACCGAGGTGATGATGGCCAGGCGGCCGCCCGGGCGCAGGGCGCGGGCGATGTTGGCGAAGCCGGCGACGAGGTCGGCGAAGAACATCACGCCGCCACGGCTGATGGCCACGTCGTACGTGCCGTCGCCGAAGGCGTGGACCTGGGCGTCTCCCTGCTCGAAGACGGCGTTGGGCACGCCCTGGGCGGCGGCGTCGGCGCGGGCCCGCTCCAGCATGGGGGCCGACAGGTCGATGCCCAGGGCGGTGCCGCGTGACGCCCTGCCGGCCGCCAGCAGGGTGGTGCGGCCGGTGCCGCATCCGACGTCCAGGACCTGGTCATCCGGCGTGATCGCGGCGGCGGTGAAGAGGGCGTCGTTGAAGCCGTCGAGCATGCCGTTGTAGTAGCGCGGGTTGTCGGCCCAGAGCTTGCCCTCCCATCCGTTCCAGGCCTCCGCTTGCTGGGTGTTGGCGATGTTGAGCATGACGACCCCCTGCGGCTTGATTGCTAGAGCTTATCTCTAGTGATGTTTACTAGAGTTAGACTATAGAAATGTAGGCGTCAAGGGGTGAGTGGCGATCAGCACGAGGTTTTGGCGGGGGGCAAGGTGCCGGCTGTGAGGTAACGGTTGATGTGGTCGCGGGCGCAGGTGTTCATGCCGTAGAGGGTGTGGCCGGGGCCGTCGTGGCGGATCGTGACGCTGCCCGGGACCTGGGCGAGGACGCGTTCCGTTGCGTCCGACTCGCCCCACGCGCCGGCGGCGAGCAGCGGAGGGACGTTGTCGGGAAGGGGCGCCGGTGGATTGGTGACGGGGACGGGCCAGCCGATGCAGTTGAGGGTGTTCGTGGCGATCGTGTTGGCGGCGCCGGCGTTGGGGGCGAGCTTGCGGAGCCGGGCGATCGTGGTGGTCAGTTGCTTGAGGCTGGCGAAGCGGGGCCAGTCGGTGCATTCCGTGACAGGGGTGGCTTGATCGGGGTAGCGGGCGCCCCTGGCGGGGACGAAGTCGGAGGCGTCGCCCTTGCTCGCCTTGCGGATCGCGGTGGCCAGCTTGGGCCAGGCCGCAGCGCCCTGGCGGGCCAGCCCCACGGCGAAGGACTGGAGGTCGCCGGCCTTGTAGGCGACGTTCGGCGTCCTGGTGGGGACGGGGGTGCCGGTCGAGCGGGTGATCAGCCTGCGCCAGAGGGCGGGGACGTCCTTGCAGTCGTTGGCGGTGCACCAGGTGAAGAAGCGCCGCAGGTGCTGCTCGTTCGTGGTGGCCATGGCCTCGAGCTCTCGCTGCCAGTCGGCGGCGCTGTGGTTCCACGTGCCGTCCAGGACCATCGTGCGGATGTTGCCCGGGAAGAGTCGGGCGTAGGCCTGGCCGTAGAAGCCCGCGTAGGAGGCGCCGTAGTAGTTGAGCTTGCCGTCGCCCAGCGCCTTTCTGATCGCCTCCATGTCTCTGGCATGGTCGGCCGAGCTCATGTTGGCGAACAGCTCCGGGTCCTTCAGGCGGCAGGCCTCGGCGTAGCCGCGGTTGGTGTCGGACAGGCGGCCGAAGTCGGCGTCGTCGCGCGGAAGGTCGGCGATGGGGACGCGGGTCCACGTGCACGGCAGGCCCGTGCTGAGGCCCTGGAACTGGTCGCTGCCGTAGCCGCGGGTGTCCCACGTGACGATGTCCATGGTCTTGCGCAGGTCGGTCCACCAGCTCTGCAGGGAACGGGTGCCGGCGATGCCTGGGGCGCCGGGGCCGCCGTAGGAGATCAGGGCCGAGCCCTTCGAGGCGCCGGTGGCTTTCAGGCGGCCGAGCTTGAGGGTGATCTTGCGGCCTTCGGGCTTCTGCCAGTCGGCGGGAACCTGGAGGTCGGCACAGTCCATGCCGGTTTCGTTGTCGTTGGGGCATGGGCGCCAGGCGAGTGCGCTGCTGTCGGTGGTGGTGCTGGGAGGCGTCACCTGCCAGGGGTGCAGGGCCGTGCCGAGTAGAGCGAGGGTCAGGGTGAGGGGCTTCAGCATGGCGTTCACGATGCCGGAGCGGGTTGGCCGGGCGCGTCGGACCACGGTTTGGTCTTCAGGGGAGGGATGTCGGACCACGGGTTGATGGACCGTAGCCGGATCCGGGCGTGAGAGCGGGTCCCGCGGGTGGGGCGATGTGCGCGGTCGGGAGGGGGGAGGGGAGCCGGTTCGCCTACGCGTACGGGCGCGGGCACCGGACGGGTCTTCCAGGCGGCGGGATGGGCTCGGAGGCGGCCGGCGAGGGTGGCCGGGAGCCTGCGGGGTGGCTGGTGGCGTCGCGGCGCGGTGGGCGATGGCGTGGCGGGCCGTGACGGCCTGTGCATCCGGCCGGATGCGGCTCGGGGCAGACCCCGGAGCAGATGTGCCCCGGGGCCGGATGCGTGCCCGGGTCAGCCCAGCGACTTCTTCAGGAAGTCCACCTGAAGCAGCATCAGGTTCTCCGCCACGACCTCCTGCGGCGTCATGTGCGTCACCCCCGACAACGGCAGCACGCTGTGCTGCCGGCCGGCCGCGAGCAGCGCGGAGGAGAGCCGCAGGGTGTGGGCGGCCACGACGTTGTCGTCGGCCAGGCCGTGGATGAGCAGCAACGGCCGCTCCAGCTTGGCCGCGTCCGCGAACAGCGACGACTTCTCGTACACGTCCGGCTGCTGCTCGGGATCGCCCAGGTACCGCTCGGTGTAGCAGGTGTCGTACAGCCGCCAGTCCGTCACCGGCGCCCCCGCCACCGCGGCGTGGAACACGTCGGGGCGTCGCAGCACCGCGAGCGCCGCCAGGAAGCCGCCGAAGGACCAGCCGCGGATGGCCACCCGCGTCAGGTCGAGGGCGTCGGGATACTGCTCGGCCACGCCGTGCAGCGCGTCGATCTGGTCATCCAGGGCGGGGGTGGCCAGGTCGCCGAGCACGGCGCGCTCCCACTCGGTGCCCCGGCCGGGGGTGCCGCGGCCGTCGGCCACGATGACGGCGAAGCCCTGCTCGGCGAACCACTGGCTCTCCAGGAACGCGCCGCGCCGGTTGAGCACCCGCTGCGCGTGCGGCCCGCCGTACGGGTCCATCAGCACCGGCAGCCTGCCCGAGCCCTGCTCGTACCAGGTGGGCAGCACCACGGCGGTGGCCAGCTCGCGGCTGCCGGAGCGGCCGAGCGAGACGCGCAGGTCGAGGCCGGGACGCTCGGCGAACGACGGGATCGGGACGGCCATGCCGTCACGGCGGACGACCGTGGTCGAGACGCCCTCGTCGTCGAGGCTCTGCTCGCTCAGCACGCCGACCCCGCCCGCCATCCGCCCGGAGAACACCCCGGAACGGGTCGAGACGGGCAGCAGCGAGTGACCGTCCCACGTCCACAGGTGGATCTCGGTGGGGTCGCCGCTCGCGCTGAACAGCACGCTGTCGTGGTCGACGTCGAGCACGGCCCGCACCTGCAGCGTCGGCGGGGTGACCGCGCGCTCGCCCACGAACAGCCGGTGCCCGCCCTCGGAGTTGGCCACCCACACCAGGGAGCCGTCGTCGAGGTGCGCGGGCACGCCGCCGACGATGTCGATCCAGGCCGGGTCCGTGTCCTCGCGCACGAGGGTGGACGCGCCGGTCGCCGGGTCGACGGTGGACAGCCGCATCGTCCGCTGGTCGCGGGTCAGCGTCACGATCGACAGCGCGTGGGAGTCCCACGCCGCGGTGGCGAGGTACTCCTCCTCGTACGGCACCGCCACCCGCGACCCGTCGAGCCCCAGCACGAACAGCTCGGTGCGGGCGTTGGGCGTGCCCGCGGCCGGATAGCGCTGGGCCACCGGCGTGCGGTCGGGGTTGGCGGGGTCGGCGATGTGCCACACCCGCACGGGAGCCTCGTCGGCCCGCTCGACCAGGAGTGCGTCACCGGCGGGCGACCACCAGTAGCCGCGCATGCGGTCCATCTCCTCGGCGGCGATGAACTCGGCCAGCCCGTACGTCACCGTCTCCGACTCCGGCGAGGCCAGCGCGCGGTCGTCGCCCGTGTCGAGCGACTGCACCCGCAGGGCGCCGCCGGAGACGTAGGCGACGTGCCGCCCGTCAGGCGAGAGGCGGGGGTCGACGACCCGGCCCGGCGTGTGCAGCGTGCGGGCCTGCCCGCTCGCCAGCTCGACCACGTGCAGCCCGCCGGACAGCGCGAAGCACGCCCTGGTCAGCGCGATGTCGGTGGCGTAGGCGACCACGCCGCCGGCGGCCTCGCGGCTGCGCTCGCGCCTGGCGCGCTCCTCGGGCGGCAGGTCCTCCTCGTCGGCGTGCAGCGTGCGCGGATCGACCACGAGCCGCTCGACGTGGGTCTCGGCGTCGAGCTCCCACAGGCAGGTCACCGGGTCGGTGCCCGACTTGGTCCGCAGGAACACCACCCGGCCGCCGTCCGGGGAGATCGTGAAGCCGCGGGGAACCCCCAGGGTGAACCGTCGGGTGCGGGCTGACAGGCGCGGGAAGCTCTCGCTCATGGCCTCAATCCTGCCATTGCTACGCTCGTGGGCATGACTGATCGACGGCTCCTGCTCGTGCACGCCCACCCGGACGACGAGTCGATCGGCACGGGCGCGACCATGGCCAAGTACGTCGCGGAAGGCGCCCACGTCACGCTGGTGACCTGCACGCTCGGCGAGGAGGGGGAGATCATCCCCGGCGACCTCGCGCACCTGGCCGCCGATCGCGGCGACGCGCTGGGCCCGTACCGGATCGGCGAGCTGGCGGCGGCCTGCCAGGCGCTCGGCGTCGAGGACCACCGCTTCCTCGGCGAGCCTGGCCGCTGGCGCGACTCGGGCATGATGGGCGTGGCCTCCAACGACCACCCGCGCGCGTTCTGGGGCGCCGACCTCGACGAGGCGGCGGGGGAGCTGGTCAAGGTCATCCGCGAGGTGCGCCCGCAGGTGCTGGTGACCTACGACGCCAACGGCTTCTACGGCCACCCCGACCACATCCAGGCGCATCGGGTCTCGCGCAGGGCGTTCGAGCTGGCGGCGAAGCCGGGCTTCGGCGAGGGTGAGCCCTGGCAGATCGCGAAGTTCTACCACACGGCCGTCGCCAGGTCGGTCATGCGGCGCGCGGCCGAGGCGCTGCGCGAGGCGGACGTCGAGTTCCTGACGGAGAACGTCGACGACATGCCGTTCGGCAGCCCCGACGAGGACATCACCACCGAGATCGACGCCCGCCCCTGGATCGGCAACAAGCTGGAGGCGCTGCGCGCGCACGCCACCCAGATCAGCGTCCACGCCCCCTGGTACGCGCTGTCGAACAACATCGGCCAGGAGGTGCTGGCCGTCGAGCACTACACGCTGGCCATCGGCGTCCCCGGCCCCTCGGTGCCGGGGCCGCCGGTCGACGCGGGAGGGCTCGGTGAGCCGCACACCCGCGAGAACGATCTCTTCGCGGGCATCCACTAACCTCATTCGACATGGAACATCGCAGCCAGGCCGAGTCGGCTCTGGGCGGGGCGGCGTACGGCATGCTGTTCGTGCTCGGGGTCGTCATGGCCGTCGTGGGCGGCTTCACGCATCCCGCGTGGCAGGTGGGTGCGATCCCGGCGTCGGCGATCGTCTGGGTGGCGGCGCTGTTCGGGGTGTGCCTGGGTGCGGGCAAGCTGATGCGCGCGAGGCTCGGCGCCCTGGTGACGGCGCTGGGCTGGCTGCTGGTGACCATGCCGTTCACCCTGGAGCTGGGGATGGGGGACCTGGTGATCGCCTCAGGTCCGGCCGGGTACGTCTACCTGTACGGGGGGTTGGTGGGCCTCGTCGTGGCCTATCTGCTTTCGCCCACGTCAGGAGGGGGATCATGGCTCTTGCGGGGGTACCCCTCCGAAAAAACAGACGTAGAGGCATAAAGTAGCTAGGTGCATTTCATCGAGCGGCACGTGGATCCAGGCGCGTATCGCAAGGTCGTGGGCCGCTTCGCCACCGGAGTCGCGATCGTGACGACCCGGCTGGGCGACGTCGATCACGCGATGACGATCAACTCCTTCACCTCCGTCTCCCTCGATCCCCTGCTCGTGCTGTTCTGCGCCGAGAAGGTGGCGCGTTTCCACGACGCCGTGATGGAGGCCGGGGTGTGGGGCGTGTCGGTCCTGCCGGCCTCCATGGAGGACGCCTCGCGCTTCTTCGCCCATCGGGGCAGGCCGCTGAACGGGCAGCTCGCCAGGTGGCCGCACCATCAGGGGGAGTCGGGGGTGGCGCTGTTCGACGAGGCCATCGCCACGGTGGAGTGCGCGACCACGGCGGTGCACGACGGCGGCGACCACTCGATCGTGGTGGGCGCGGTGACGGCGCTGGGCACGCCTGCGGACGGGGCGCCGCTCCTCTACCACGAGGGCCGCTACAAGTCCCTGTGAACGAGCCGCGAGGGTCGCTGCGAACTCCTCGGGACGTGCCGCGTGGGCCGCCGCGAGTTCCTGGGAACGAGTCGGGCCAGGCACGTGGCCTGGCCCGATCAAGGTGTCACGGCCCTACTGGGCGGCGGGAGCGCTGACCGACTCCGACGGCGAGGTCGTCGCGGTGTCGGTGGGAACGCTGGTGTCGGTCGGAACGCTCGTGTCGGTCGGCGCCGGGCTGTCAGCCGGGGGCTCGGTCGGGGTGTCGGCCGGGGACTCGGTCGGCGGCGGACAGGTCGGGATCTCGGTGGGGGTCTCGGTGGGGGTCTCGGTGGGAGTGTCCGTCGGGGTCGTGGTGGGGGTCTCGGTGGGGGTTTCCGTGGGGGTGACCGTGGGGGACACGGTGTCCGTCGGAGGGGTGACCGTCGGGGTTTCGGAGACGGTCGGCGTCGGCGTCGGGGTTTCCGGGACGGTGACCGTCGGGGAGACCGTGGCCGTGGGCTCCTCCGCGGGCGGAAGGGTGTCCGTCGGCTCGACGTACGGCTGACAGGTGAACGTCTCGGTGACCGTCGGCCCGGGCTCGGTGACGGTGACCGTGGGACCTGGTTCGGTCACCGTGACCGTCTCCCGGATGGTGACGGTCGGCAGGGGCGCCATGCTGACGCCGGCCTGCCCTCGCTTCTTGTACGTGCCCCGGCCCAGCCGGGTGGTGGCGCTTCCTTCGCCCCCGACGACCGTGAGGTCCAGGCTCGCGGTCTTACACGCTCTCCTCTTGCACACTCGCTGTTCGACGTTGAAGAACGCCGCCCCTTCGTAGGTGACCGAGACGTTCAGATAGGAGACGCCTCGCCTCTTGACCACCCGCGTCTCGGCGGTGTACTCCCCCTCAGTAGGGGGGCTCGTGGTCTCGGTCGGGGTCGGCGACGTCGTGGGGGGCGGCGACGTTGAGGGGTCGCCGGCTAACGCCACCTGCGCGTTGAGAGGAGTGTCAGTGAATCGTAGGGAATCGGTCGCTGACGTCTGGGTGATCGCAACTCCGCCGGCTCCTGCCAGTGCGACGGTGCCGAGCAGCGCGCCCAGGATGGAGAATCTCATAATCCTGCTCTTGTGGGAGATTTCAGGACGGGGATCATTATTCCGACTTGTCAAGATTGGTCAAGACTCAGACGCATGAACAGGCGCTTCCGGTTCCGGCGTGCGGTGAACTACGCGAACCTCTCGACACCGCTCGGCCTCATGATCGCGATCGTGGGCGGCGCGTCCAGGCTGCCCGGCCCCGACGGGCTCATCCTGGCCTTCGGCTACCGCTACCGCTTCCCCGTCGCGGGGGCGTTCACGGTCGGGAACGTGGTCCTGACCAGGAGAGACGCGCTGGACGAGCGGCTCGTCCTGCACGAAGGGCGGCACGCCACGCAGTGGGCCTGGTGCCTCGGGCTGCCGATGCTGCCGCTCTATCTGCTGGCCATGCTCGGCTCGGTGATCGTCTGCGGGCATCAGGCTTCGTACAACGTCTTCGAACGCCTGGCCGGTCTGGACGACGGCGGATACCCGCACAGGCACCTGTGGTGGCGGCGCACCAGGGGCTCCTGATTGACACGCTCTGTAAGAGGCGCCACCCCTGAGCGGGGGGCGGCGCCCGGCGTCAGGGCGTCAGTTTCAGCGTGTGAACCGCGGCCTTCCTGACCGATTCCGGCCTGGACCACATCGGCAGCAGGTCGCCCCGCGCCCACGCCTCGGCCTGGTCCCAGTAGTTGTCGTGGAAGGCGTGCCCGGAGGCTCCGGTCAGGTTGATCCACCGGGACTTGTCCAGGTCCGACAGGTCGACGACCATCCGCATCGACGGCACGGCCGTGATCCCGTAGCCGCTCTGAACGTTCCAGCCCGTGGCGTTCACCGCGTCCTTGCCCCCGGCCACCCGCAGCGGCCCCCGGTTGAACAGGGCCTCCACCGGCGCGATGCCCGAGGTCCCGAGCGAGTCGTGGACCAGTTCGAGCTGGTGCAGGTCGCCCCAGCGCCACGCCTTGACGTCCGTGCCGAGCCGGTCGGCGAGCTCCTGGTGCGCCGAGGCCAGGGCCTGGCGGAGGATGTCGTCGCGGGTCTCGGTGAGGTT
The DNA here is from genome assembly GCF_024172165.1 of Nonomuraea thailandensis. Classification (GTDB taxonomy): domain Bacteria; phylum Actinomycetota; class Actinomycetes; order Streptosporangiales; family Streptosporangiaceae; genus Nonomuraea; species Nonomuraea thailandensis. Next base: position 11,561,954 of record NZ_JAMZEB010000002.1, read on the forward strand.
CCTGGTGGTGGTGTCGTCCCAGAACGGGTCCTGAGGGGCCTCCAGGAGCCGCCTGACGACCTCGTACCAGCGGTCCCCGCCCGTGGGGCGGGCCGGCTCCGGCAGGTCGTCGTCGAACGTCAGCGTGAGCACGTGGCGCCAGACGGCGTTGAAGTACGCGGCGGCGGCCGAGCCCGTGCCCTGCTCGCCGTCCCACTCCTTGAGCAGGTCCCGCGCCTGGACCGACGGGCCCGCCAGGTCCACCCGCATGAGGGCGGGGACGAGCGTCCCGGCGAAGCCGTTGTGGGTGTCCTGCTGGATCTCGGACATGACGGCCGCGTCGATCGGGCCCTTCTTGATGGCCTCCTTGATCAGGGTGCGGATGCGTTCCGAGCGGTAGCCGTACGACCAGTCCTTGGTGAGCAGCGGCTTGTACCGCTCGGGGTCGATGACGGCGTTGTTGGCGGTGACGATGAAGCCGTCGGCCGGATCCTCGACCGAGGGGAGCTGGTCGTAGGGGACGGGGGCGGGGTTCCAGTCGTACTCGCCGGTCCAGCCGGGGACGGGCCAGGCGCCGTCGCCGCCGGCGCGCACGGGGATGCGGCCGGGGGCCTGATAGCCGATCTTGCCGGAGGTGTCGGCGTAGACGAGGTTCTGCGACGGGACGTCGAACAGGGACGCGGCCGCCTTGAACTCCTGCCAGTCGCCCGCCTTGTTCAGCGCGAAGACGGCGTCGGCCGTCCTGCCCGGCGTCAGCGCCGTCCACTGCAGGGCCACCGCGTTGGCCTCCCCGCTGGGCTCGGCGGTGGGGATGACCTCGTTGATCAGCGGGCCGTGCCGGGTGCTCCTGACGGTGATCGTGACGGTCTTGCCCCCCGCCACCTTGATCTTCTCCTGCCGGGTCTCCAGCGGCAGCCGGGAGCCCTTGTACAGGTACGTGTCGCCGTCCACCTGCTCCAGGAAGAGGTCGGCCACGTCGGGGCCGAGGTTCGTGAAGCCCCACGCGATCTTGTCCGTGTGCCCGATGATCACGCCGGGCACGCCCGAGAACGTGAACCCGGTCACGTCGTACGGGCACGCCTCCGTGATCTTCCGGCAGTGCAGCCCCGCCTGGTACCAGACGGACGGGAGCTGGGCCGACAGGTGCGGGTCGTTGGCCAGGAGCGGCCTGCCGCTGGTGGTGTACTCGCCGGAGATCACCCACGAGTTCGACCCGACGCCGGAGCGGTCGGCGGTGCTCATCGTGCTCGGCACGTCCGCCAGCGTGCCGGCGGCGTCGGCCAGTGCCCGGTTGCCGCGCAGCCGCGGCTCGGCCCGCTGGTCGAAGCGGCCCTGGAGGAGGGTGCCCTCGTTGACGATCGGCAGGTGCCGGTCGTAGGGGTAGCCGGGGTAGAGCTGCTCGACCCGCTCCCTGGGCAGCCTGGTCAGCGCCAGGGCGCGGTCGATCTCGTCCTCGACGTTGGAGCGCAGGTCCCACGCCATGGCCTTCAGCCAGGCCACGGAGTCGACCGGCGTCCACTTCTCGGGCGTGCCGCCGCCGCCCTGGAGCTTCAGGATGGAGTACTCGAGGCTGCGGTCGGAGGCGTTCGGGTTGGCACTGAGCCAGGAGTTGACCCCCTTGGCGTACGCGTCGAGGTAGTCCCGCGTCTCCTGGGCGAGCTCCGGCACCTCCTGCTCGGCGACCCTGCGCCAGCCCATGGTGCGCAGGGCCTTGTCGTTGCCGAGGGTGGAGGCGCCGAAGAGCTCCGAGAGCCGTCCGGCGGTCAGGTGGCGGCGGAAGTCCATCTCGAAGAAGCGGTCCTGGGCGTGGACGAAGCCCTGGGCCATGAACAGGTCCGCGGCACTGTCGGCATAGATGTGGGGGATCCCCGATTTATCCCGATAAATCTCGACGTTCCCGGTCAGGCCCGGAAGCCGGAGCGACCCGTCCACCTGCGGGAACGACTTGCGCACCGTGTAGACGACGACCCCTGCCAGCACCAGAACCAGTGCGAGAAGAACGGTCAATACCCGAGCGGACCACCGCAATGGCCGCGGCATCCACGCAAAGGGTCTCACCGCCACCTCCTTCATGCCGAACTGGCATCAAGTCTGGCAGTTCGTGATCACTCCTCCGGACGCTTCAGACCATCCAGGTCTGCCCCTCCGGGGTGTCGGAGACCCGCACACCGAGCTCGGCCAGCTCGTCGCGCAGGCGGTCGGAGCCGGCCCAGTCGTGCGACCCGCGCGCCCGCTCCCGCGCCTCCAGCAGCTCGGCGGCCCCGGGAGGCAGCACCCGCGGCTTGCCGATGTCGGTGGACAGATCGAGCCCCAGCACCTGATCCAGATGCAGGAACGTCTCGAACTTCGCCCCCGGCGCCACCGCCTCGTCCCGCTCCAGCTCCCGCAGGACGCGCAGCGCCGCCGGGGTGTCGAGGTCGTCGTCGAAGGCCGACTCGGCGCGGTCCGCGTACTCCCGCGACAGGGGCGCGCTGACCGACTCCGCCCACTCGGCCACCCTGGAACGCCACCTGCGCAGCGTGCGGTCGGCGGCCTTCAGCGTGTCCCACGTGAGGTTCATCTGCTGGCGGTAGCGGTGCTCCAGGAACGCCATGCGCACGGCCAGCGGGTCGAGGCCGGCCGCCGCCACATCCGACAGCAGCACCACGTTGCCCGTGGACTTGGCCATCTTCTGGCCGTCGAAGAGCAGGTGCTCCCCGTGCACCCAGTGATCCACCACCTCGTGGCCGGTCGCCGAGTTGGACTGCGCCCGCTCGTCCTCGTGGTGCGGGAAGCGCAGGTCGATCCCGGCGGTGTGGATCTCGAAGCGCGGCCCGAGAAAGCGCAGCGACATGGCCGAGCACTCCACGTGCCAGCCGGGGAAGCCCCGCCCCCACGGCGCCTCCCAGGTCAGCTCGCCCTCGCCGGGCTTCCACAGGGCCCAGTCGGCGTGGAAACGCTTGCGCGGATCGACGGCCCCGATGCGGTGGGCGGGCTTGAGCGCGTCGAGCCGGTTGCCGGAGATCTCCCCGTAGGAGGGGAACGTCCGTACGTCGAAGAACACCGACCCGTCGGGCACGGCGTAGGCGTGCCCCTGCTCGACCAGCTTGGCGATCAGCTCGACCATCAGGTCGACCGTCTCGCTGGCCCTCGGCGTGTGCTCGGGCGGCCGGAGGTTGAGCGCGGACGTGTCGGCCCTGAACGCCTCCTCGTAGTGGCGCGCGAGCTCCAGCGGCGAGCGGCCCTCCGCGCGCGCCCGCGCGAGGACCTTGTCCTCGCCCTCGTCGGCGTCGTCGGTGAGATGGCCGACGTCGGTGATGTTCTGACAGGCCACGACCCGCACCCGCCGCCGCTCCAGGACCCGTCTGATCAGGTCGGACAGCAGGTACGTACGCAGGTTGCCCACGTGCGCGTGCCGGTAGACCGTCGGCCCGCACGTGTACATCCGCACCGCGCGCCCGGCGGCGATCTCCTCGACCTGCCTGGCACGCGTGTCGTAGATCCGCAACATCTCCCGAGCTTAGCCCGGCGTCATCCGCCCAGGAAACCGAGGATGTCCCTGTCGCCGCGCTCGCGCAGCCTGCCCAGAACCTCCTCGCGGGTGGCCGTGTCGGGCAGCCCGATCCTGGCCCCGATCAGCCGCAGGCCCTCCATCTCCGAGCTGACGGGCGCGGTGTAGCCGAACAGGTAGAGCGCCCGGTTGATGGGCGGCATGTTGACGGGCGCGGCCGGCAGGTAGCGGGTCAGCAGCTCGCCGCCGTCGGACACGGTCAGGAAGACGTGGTCGCCCTCCTGCGCCTTGTACTCCGCCAGCACGTTGCGGATCGAGCCCATCGTGGGCTGGTTGTGCCAGCTGATCACCACGTCGCCGGACGGCGCGGAGGCCGTGAGCTGCCCGCCCGGCGCCATCCCCAGGTACGCCGCGAACCCCGTCGGCAGCGGCGACCCGGACCCGCGCAGGTGCTCGGCGTTGACGTCCACGCGGTGCCACCAGCGGCCGTCGCGGGAGCGGAAGCTGCGCCGCGTCTCCGAGACGTCCTTGCGCGGCTGGTACGGCTCCGCCTCACCGCCGGGGGCGGTGCCCGCCACCCTGATCCAGCCCCGCTGCGTGCGCTCGAACCCCGGCCCGCCCGAGTACGCGCGCACCGAGCTCTCGCTCACGTCGTAGCGGGAGGTCAGGTTCGCCACGATCGTGCTCACCGAGGCCTCGCCGCCGGCCCGCTCGATCTCCCTGGCGATCATCTCCCTGATCCCCAGGTACTCGTCGCCGCCCCACCTGGTCAGCCCGTACTTGTTGCGGTCGACCCGGCGGAAGCGCTCGTCGGCGGTGAGCTGGTTGCGGATGCCGACCAGGCTGTAGTCCTCGCCGATGCGCTCCTGGATCTCCTCGGGCGACAGCGGCGCGCCCGCCACCGCCAGCACCGCCTCGGCCTTCTCGTTGATGCTGCGCGGCCACGGCACCACGTGCTGGCCCAGCACGCGCAGCTGCGGCACGGCCAGGATCCACCGCTCGGCGACGTCCTCGCGCACGCCGAGCTGGGACACCATGGACACGGCCTCGCCCAGCGGGTGCGGCCCGTCGGCGAAGAGCTGGCGCGTCTTCTCCCTCAGCTCGTCGGCGCCGCCCGCCACCAGCCAGCCGTCGGCCTGCTCGTAACCGGTCAGCAGCGTGCGCACGAACCGCCACGCCGGGATCCCCAGCGTGCGCAGCTCGGTGCGGTGCCACGGCACGGTGGCCTGGAGGTCGTCGGCCGGGGCCGCGGAGCCCAGGCGGCCGCGCAGCCAGGCCACGTGCGCGACCAGCGCGGCGGCCTCCGGCCTGCTCAGCCAGGCCTCCACGTGGTCGCGCAGGTCGCGCTCGATCTGCCTGATCCGCTCCCGCGTCACCGAGAACCGCTGCGCCAGCTCGTCCAGAGTGGCCCGCTGCGTGGCGTACAGGCGGTCGCGGGCGATGGCCCGCTGCCGGTCGTCCAGCGCGCCGAACAGCTCGTCGATCAGCTCGGGCAGCGGCCTGTCCGGTCGGGACGGCGCGGGCACCGGCTCGGGCGCGGGCTCGAGCAGCCGGTCGAACACCCCGCTGAACAGCTTCTGCACCACGTCCTTGCCCAGCGTCTCCGGCGACCGCTCGGCCTCGGCGGGGTCGGAGAAGCGCAGCAGCGGCAGGATGTCGCCGAGCATGAGGTGCCCCCAGCAGGCCACGGCCAGGTCGGCCAGGTGGCCCGCGACGGTCTGCGTGCCGACGATGGCGCACGCGCGGTCGAGGGGGATCGCCTGCCACCAGGCCTCGGGCAGCTGGGGCTCCTCCACGATCGGCGCGATCTGACCAGGGGAGGTCCAGCGCAGGGGTGGCGCGAGGTCGCTCAGGCTGAGGTTCATTGAGGTCCAACCGGCAAAGGGAAGATATCCGCAGTTCAGACTATGTGATCAGAGGGGTAAAAACGGGCTGCCTCTTCCGGAATGGGAGATATAGAGCATCGAACGCGCCCGGGTGCAGGCGACGAACAGTATGCTCCGTTCGCGTTGCAGGGCACGAGCCCGCGCGTAAGGCTCCTCCGGAGGCGGCGCGGGCACCACGCCCTCCGCCACCCCGATGAGCGCCACCCGCTCGAACTCGAGCCCCTTCAACTGCTGGAAGGTCGACGCCCGCACGTCCAGGCCGGTCAGCGCGCGCTTGGCGGCGCGGACGAACCGCTGGTCGCGGGCCCCGACGGCGATCTCGCGGGCGGGCACGCCGTCCGCCAGCCACGCGTCGATCGTGCCGCGCAGCCCGCCCAGCTCCGCCTCCGGCGAGTCGTACGCCCTGACGACCGGCCGCTCGCCGTGCCGGGCCGAGCTGAAGGCCGACAGGTCGGTCACGCCCTTGACCAGGCCGGGCGAGGGGCTGCCGCCGCGCAGCCGCACGGCGAAGGAGAGCAGCTCCTGCGGCAGCCGGTGGGAGCGGTCGAGCGAGTGCTGGACGGCGGGGATGCCGACCGCGCCGAGCGCCACCTTCGTGTCGGTGACGCGCTGGTGCGGGTCGCCGACGACGAACAGGTCGTCGCGCGCCCGCGGCACGGCCGCCCTCAGCAGCCGCCACTGCGCCGGGCTGATGTCCTGCGCCTCGTCCACGACCATGTGACGGTACGGCTTGCGCCCCGGATCCACATCGTCGAGGAGATCACCTGTGGAGATCGACAGCAACCGGAGCGCGTCCTCCGTGAGCTGGGCCAGCGAGCGCGCGCCCGGGCCCACCAGCGGGGGGCGGCGGCCCTCCGCGCCGGCCACGATCCGGACGGCCAGGCGTTCGGCGTTGTCCACCTCGACCCGCTTGCGCACCACCTCGTCCTCGATCAGCAGGTCCAGCTTCGCCGACAGCTCGTCGGCCAGGCTCTGCGAGAACGTCACCAGCAGCACGGGGCCCGCCCCCCGCGCCGCCAGGTGGGCCGCCCGGTGCAGCGCGACGACCGTCTTGCCGGTGCCCGCGCCGCCCACGACCAGCACCGGATGCTCGAACCTGGCCGCCCTGGCCAGCCGGTGCTGCGGCGGGTACAGGAACGTGCACCAGGCCGGCGCCTCCAGCACCCGGTCCAGCGCGACCTTGTCGGAGACGAACGCCGCCCGGTCAGGGCTGCGTCGCAGCGCCGCGTAAAGGTCCTCGGGGTCGATCGGGCCGGGCTCCTGCTCGGTGGCGCGCCAGGCGTTCAGCTCCCGCCACGCCTCCGACAGCGAGCCGCCCCTGGCCAGCACCGCCAGCGGGACGTACTGGGTGGGCGGCAGCAGCGGCTCCAGCGCGGCCACGTCGGCCTCGGTCGTGACCAGGCGGAACAGCGGCAGCGCCGCCAGGTCCAGGCCCAGCCCGAGCAGGTCGCCGTCGCAGATCGGCGCGAACAGCCTGGCGGACCTGGCGGACCGGCGTAAGGCGGGCTCCACCCGCTCCAGCGCCTCGGCGTCCCACTCCTCCACGACGCCGATCGCCGGGTTGACGCCGTAGCGGTGGCGGCGGGCGTACGACCAGGCCTCGGGGTCGGGCAGCAGCGTGCGCAGCCAGTAGACGTCCCGCTGCCGCACCACCACCCCGCGATGGCCCTCGGTCAGCCGCAGGGTCGCCACCCGCGGGTCCCTGGCGCCCCTGACCCTCTCGGGGTGCGGGGCGCCCGACACGTTCAGCAGGAACCGGCGCAGCGCGACCACGGCGTCCCTGCGCACCGGCTGGGCCAGTGCGCTGAGCTCCCTGGGAAACTCAGGGCCGATCGCGAGCCGCGGCACCGGCTCAGTCCAGGAGCTCGAGCAGGTCGTGATCCCCGCGTTCGCGGAGCCTGTCGAGCAAGTCTGGCAGCGCGACGGGCCCCGTCATGCCGATCCTGGTGGCGATCACCCTGGCCGCCTGGTCGCGGGTGCCTCCCGGGGCCGTGTACCCCACCAGGCGCAGCGCCTTGGTGATCTTCTCGGCCCCCTGGGCGGCGACCGGGAGGTGCCTGGCCCGCAGCACCCCCTCGTCCGACAGCGTCAGGAACAGGTGGCCGCCCTCCCGGGCGCCCACGTCCACCAGCAGCCGCTCGATGCTCTGGAGGATCGGCTTGCCGTGCCAGATCATGTTCAGCTCGCCCGCGGCGCTCCTGACCATCCTGCTCTCGCCCGGCGACAGCCCCAGGTACGAGGCGAACCCCGTCGGCAGCGCGCACTCACCGCCCGCGAGCTGCTCGGCCGTGACGTCGATGCGCAGCCACCAGCGGCCGTCGGGCTGCCTGAAGCAGCGCTGCGTCTGGGAGACGTCCTTCAGCGGCTGGTACGGCTTGTCCGGCTCGCCGTTGGCCTCCTGCGCCGGCTGGGCGACCGGCGTGAACGCCTGGAACTGCGGCGGACCAGGGGGCGGCGGCGTCATCCCGACCGGGCCGAACGCCGAGGGCACCAGCTCCACCGGCGGTTGCGGCTGCTGCTGGAACGGCTTGCGCTGCGGCAGCGGCGGCGGCGGGAGCTCCGGCTGCGGCGGGGGAGGAGGCGGCGGCGGGGCCAGCGTGGCCAGCACGAACTGCCACGCGGGGACCTCCAGCGCCTGGATCTCCACGCTGTGCCAGTCGGCCGCGTCGATGAGCTGCTCCTTGGGGGCCGCGGGGCCCAGGGTCCTGGTCAGCTCGTCGAGGTGCGCCCGGTACGGGGCCGCCTCGTCGCTGGACAGCCAGGAGTCCAGGCGGGCGCGGAGCTCGTCCTCGGTGGCGGAGATCTCCGCCGGGGGGACGGCGAACAGCTTGGCGAGCTGGTCCACGGCCGAGGGCTCGTCGGTGAAGACCCGGTTCTGGGCCACCGCCCAGCTCTTGTCGTCGAGACCGGCGAAGGCGGCCTCGATGAGCTCGGGCAGCGGGCGCTCCCGCCCGTCGGCCTCGGCCTGGAGCGCCTCGGCCTCCTGGATCGCCGGCTCGGGGGCGGGCTCGTCGGCGGCGTCCAGCACCGGCGAGGGCTCCGGGTCGCGGGCCTCGTCGGCCGCCGGCTCGGCGTCGGCGTCCAGGACCCGCTCGGCCTCCTCCGGCTCCTCCTCGTCCAGCGTGGCGCTCTCGTGGTGCGCCGCGGCCTCGCGGGGCTCGTCGTGACGCGCGTCGAGCGCATCCCCGGCGTAGGCATCCGCGGCGTAGGCGTCCTCGGCGGCGCGTCCGGCGCCGGGCTCGTCCTCCGCGACGGGCTCGGCGCGGTGAGCATCCTCCGACGGCTCCTCGGGAGCCTCCGGAGCGGCATCGCGCTCCTCGACGCCCTCAGCGGCGTGCTGCGCGGCGACCGGCTCGGAGCCCTCCTCCTCGGCCACCTCCGCCCGCTCCGGCGCCGCAGCGGGCGACTCAGCCTCGCCGGCGACGTGAGCGTGCCCGGTGACGTCCCCCGGTTCGTGCGCGACGGACTCGTGCTCGACGGCCGCCTGCTCGACGGGCTCATGGGAGACCGGCTCGTGGGTGACGGGCTCGTGGGTGACGGGCTCAGGGGCGACGGGCTCAGGGGCGACGGGCTCAGGGGCGACGGGCTCAGGGGCGACGGGCTCAGGGGCGACGACGGGCTCGTGGACGGCTGGCGCGTGGGTGAAGGACTCCGCCGGCAGGGAGGTGACGTGCTTGGGCGCGTCCTCGCCGCGCGGGTGCGCCAGCCGCACCAGGACGGCCGAGAACAGCGTGTTCAGCACCGGCCGGGCCTGGATGAACGGCTGGTCCACCAGCTCCCGGCTGGTCAGCGCGAGCAGCCCGGCCCACGACCCGGCGCGGTCGAGCGCGATCGCGACGGCGGGCTCGTCGGCCTCCTCAGGGTCCAGGACGTGCAGCGCCGGCAGGACGTCGCCCACCGCCGCCGCGGGCCAGTGCTCAAGGGCGATCTCCGTCAGCAGCTCACCCAGTGACTCGGGGCCGATCGCCGCCAGGACGAGCGGCATGGGCAAACTGCGCCACCACGCATCCGGCAGGTCCGGCTGCCCGGTGAGTAGCGTGATCGTCGACGAGTCGCTCCACCTCAACGGTGGTACGAGGTCGCTCAGGCAGAAGTTCATCCCGTTCCGTTCACCAGCCCCTCACGCCGCCGCAGCGGTGCAGCCATAATCTCGCCGCCCACGGAACAGACCATAGTCCGGCAAATCAGCCCTACGCATCATGCTCGACGCATCAACGCCGAACAGCGGCAAAGCGTAGACGCACGTAGTCGGCCATCCAGCCACTCTCCCTGCGAAGCGCGGGCGCGGCCAGCTCGTTCACGCGCCGGAGCAGGGGCTCCACGATCTCGGGGGGAAGCCCTTCGAGCACCGGGGCGGCGAACATGCGCACCCAGTCGGCGGCCCCGCCGGGGCACTCGTCCAGGGGAGTCGGCCGGTCGAAGTATTCGAGCAACCTGACCACGAACCCCTCCTGCTCGAGGCGGCGGGCGTACTCGGCAGGCGTGGGAAAGTACCACGGCAGCTCGGGCTCGCGCAGGCCGTACTCGCGCCAGGCGGTCAGCATCGCGGTGGTCAGCTCGGCGCAGTTGCCGGCCCCGCCCATCTCCGCGACGAAGCGCCCGCCAGGCACGAGTGCCTCGCGGACGCTGGCGATCACGGCGCCGGGGTCGCGGCTCATCCAGTGCAGCGCGGCGTTGGAGAACACCGCGTCGTACGGATCCACGACCGTGAAGTCGTGCCCGTCGCCGATGATGAAGTTGATGCCCGGATACTGGGCGAGCGCCTTCTCGATCATCGCCGCGGAGCCGTCGATCCCGAGGACCTCGGCGCCCCTGAAGGCGAGCTGAGCGGTCAGCACCCCGGTGCCGCAGCCGAGGTCGAGCACGCGCTCGCCGGGCCGCGGGTCCAGCAGGTCGACCAGTGGCGCGCCCTGCGTGGAGACGTAGCCGAAGCTGCTGTCGTAGGCGCGACTGTTCCACCGCTCCAAGCTCGGTGTGTCGTATCGCAAGACGATCAGCTCACATTCGATCAGACATCGGGCCCCCGTGGCCGTGCTGTCTGTTCACTTTAGAGCCTGATCGTCCCTACGACATATCAAGTCACTTCGGACTCACCCCACGCTCTTCGCCCATTCCCTCTTCAGGTACGCCTTCGCGGCGTCGGCCTGCGGAATCGTCATGAGCACGGGCGGGCCGGGCGGCCTGGGCAGTTTCGCGGCCTGCTCGGTGTCGAGCGTGCCCTTCATGAGCATCGCCTCGCCGCGCGCCGGGCGGGCGAAGCCCTTCTGGAGCAGGTTCTGGCCCTCGTCGGAGAACAGGAACTCCTGCCACAGCCGGGCCGCCGCCGGGTGCGGGGCCGCCTTGCTGACGGCCTGCACGTGGTAGCCGCCGAGTGCGGAGTCGCGCGGGATGGTGACCTTCCAGGCCTCGGGGTGGCTGGCGCCGCGGGCCGCGTTCAGGTGGTCCCAGGCGACGATCACGTTGGCCTTGGCCGGCTCGGTGAGCCGCCCCTCCTGCTTGAGCTTGGCGAACAGCGCCACGCCCTGCTCGGGCCGCGGCACGCCCGCGCGCAGCGAGGCCGCCATGACCCCGTCGAACGCCGCCGCCGCGCGCAGGGGGTCGCCGTCGAGCGCGACCCGGTGGCCGGGCTTGAGCAGGTCGGCGAAGGCGGCCGGCGGTTTGACCTCGCGCGGGTCGTACCCGATGGACATGTAGCCGCCGTAGGCGGCGTACCAGGCGCCGGACGGGTCCTTGACGTGGTCGGGCAGGTCCTGCCAGCCCTGCACCTTGTACGGCGCGAAGCGGTCGGCCCCCGAGACGGCCACGTCCATGGTCAGGTCGAACACGTCGGGCCTGAGCTTGGGCGCGATCTCCAGCTCCCGCGCGCTGCTGGCCCCCGGTTCGAGCTGGTTGACCTTGATGTCGTACTTGTCGGCGAAGGTGTCGATGATCTCGCCGTAGTTGACCCAGTCGCGGGGCAGGGCGATCACGTTCAGCTCACCCTCGCGCCTGGCGGCCTCGGCGAGGCGCTCCATGGTGCCGAAGCCGGCCTTCAGCGAGCCGGCCTGGGCGTTGACGGGCGGCAGGTTCTTGCTCTCCGTCGTGGTGGTGGATTCGGTGGACGACGCGCCGCATCCGGCGCTGGCGAGGATGGCTGCTGCGGCGGCGCAGGTACGTACAGTCACACAACGAATACTTACTGTTGCATTCGCCCAGGTCGAGGAGGCGCGGCCGGAACGACCCTGGCGGCCACCAGGCTCTCCTCGGGGATCGTCACCACCGTGCCGTCTTTTTTGCGGACTTCGAGCACGCCGTCCGCCCACGACACGAGGATCCCGACAGCATCCCGAAACCCGCCGGGAACCCGTCTCCGAGTGGTGATCCGTGCGCCTATGTCCTGACTTGTAATGGCGATAACGAGCCGTGCGACCACGAGTTTGCCACCCTCCGTTTCGGCCAGCCGGCAAGCACGGCAATACTAGGGCGTAGCAAACCGCGGTCAGAGTCATGCCATGGTGCTGGAGAAGAAGGAGCTCGAGGTGACCTACGTCATCGCGCAGCCTTGCGTGGACGTCCTGGACAAGGCGTGCATCGAGGAGTGCCCCGTCGATTGCATCTACGAGGGCGAGCGCATGCTTTACATCCACCCCGACGAGTGCGTGGACTGCGGCGCGTGCGAGCCTGTGTGCCCCGTCGAGGCGATCTTCTACGAGGACGACCTTCCCGAGCAGTGGAAGGACTTCTACAAGGCGAACGTGGACTTCTTCGAAGACCTCGGCTCGCCCGGTGGGGCCTCGAAGGTCGGCAAGATCGACAAGGACCACCCGGTCGTGGCGGCCCTGCCGCCGCAGGGCGAGGACCACTAAGCGTCCCGTCAACGCCGTGCACGGGGGCATCCGGCGAAGGTGGATGCGCCCCGTTCGCGCGGCGTGCCCGCGCCGACGTACGGCAACGCGACACCCTGGAGAATCGTGAACAAGCTGCCTGACTTCCCCTGGGACCGGCTGGAGCCGTACAAGGAGCGCGCGCTGGCACATCCCGGCGGCATCGTCGATCTGTCGATCGGCACGCCCGTCGACCCCGTGCCCCGGCTCGTCCAGGACGCGCTCGCGCAGGCGGCCGACAGCCCCGGCTACCCCTTCACCCACGGCACCAAGGCGCTGCGCGAGGCCGCCGCCGGGTGGCTGGGCCGCAGGCACGGCGTCACGGTCGACCAGCGGGACGTGCTGCCGCTGATCGGCTCCAAGGAGTTCGTCGCCTGGCTGCCCACCTATCTGGGCGCCAAGCGGGTGGTCTTCCCCGAGCTGGCCTACCCCACCTACGACGTGGGCGCCCGCCTGGCGGGGGCGACCGGCACGGCCTCCGACAGCACGCTCGCGCTCGGCCCCGAGCCGGTGGACCTCGTCTGGGTCAACTCGCCGGGCAACCCCACGGGCCGGGTGCTGCCCGCCGAGCACCTGCGCAAGGTCGTGGCCTGGGCCCGCGAGCGCGGCGCGGTCGTCGCCTCCGACGAGTGCTACATCGAGCTCGGCTGGGAGGAGCGCCCGGTCTCGATCCTGCACCCCGACGTCTGCGGCGGCTCCCACGAGGGGCTGCTCGCCGTCCACTCGCTCTCCAAGCGCTCCAACCTGGCCGGCTACCGCGCCGGGTTCGTGACCGGCGACCCGGCGCTGGTCAAGCGGCTGCTGGAGATCCGCAAGCACGCGGGCATGCTGATGCCCCAGCCCGTCCAGGCGGCCATGACGGCGGCGTTCTCCGACGACGAGCACGCCGACCGGCAGCGCGAGCTGTACGCCGCCCGCCGCGCCCTGCTGCGCCCCGCGCTGGAGAAGGCCGGGTGGAGCATCGACCACTCGACCGCGGGCCTGTACTTCTGGGCGTCGAACGGGCAGAGCGCCTGGGATCAGGTAGGCAAGCTTTCCGAAATCGGGATTTTGGTCGCGCCGGGCGAGTTCTACGGATCGGCAGGTGGGCGGCACATCCGCATCGCCGTCACCGCCACCGACGAACGGATCGGTGCGGCGGTGCGCCGCCTCCAGTAGGATCGCCCGTCATAGCGAGCCGGGCCCGCCGGCTCGTCACGCATACATTGAATAAGGGCTAACGCCGAGGCAGACCGCGAGTGGAGCGAGCTGATCGATGAGCATGACCTCCATGGTCGTACTCGGGCTGAGCATCGCCACCGTCCTGCTGCTGCTCGGGGCCTTCTGGGCCACGCTGCGGCAAGACAGGAAGGGCCGCCGTACGAGCACGCCGCCTGCCGAGGTCGCCGCGATCGAGACCCCGCTGGCCGCGCCGGTGAGCGCCCCTGGCCATGTCGGCACCGACTACACCGACCCTCGCACGATCCGGATCGGCGACCGGATCGAAGTGCTCGGAGCTCCCGCCCGCGTGCTCGGCGCCATGCACATCTCCTGGCAGGGGCACCAGTGGGTCGAGTTCCTGCTGCGTGACGCCTCGCGGCGCTTCCAGTGGCTCTCGGTCGAGGTGCGCGCGGGGGACCCGCCGCACCTGGAGGTGCAGCTCTGGAACGAGGTGCCCACCCAGGGCATGGTGCCGGCCAAGAGCATGATCATCATGGAGGGTGTGGAGTTCTTCCCGATGGACCGGGGCACGGCCGCCTTCCGCAGCGAGGGCGACACGGGCAATCCCGACAGGGGGCTGCTCGACTTCGCCGACTACCGGGCCTCCGACGGGCGGCTGCTGTCCTTCGAGCGCATCCAGGGCGGCTCCTGGACCGCGAGCTACGCCCAGCCCCTCCCGCCGGGCTCCATCTCCATCGTGCGGCGCGCCTCCTGATCCGGGCTAGGCCAGGTCCACCTTGCGCGCGCCGGCCGAGCCGCCCTGCTGCCAGCCGTCGGTCTCGAGGTCGTTGACCCAGGTGGCGCCGTCGTAGTCCACCTTCCTGAGCGCGTACGTCTCGGCGTGGGCCACCGACCACGCGGCCACCAGCCACCCGCGCTTCTTCGTGGTGATCGTCGTGCTGCCCATCGCCCTGGCGAGCTGTTTGCGGGCCTCGGCCGTGCGCGGCCGGGGGACGGGCGTGCTGTCCGAGGGGTACCAGCAGTGCACGGCCTTCGGCACCCGGCCGGTGAAGGCGGCGGCGAGGATCTTGGCCTCGGTCTCGTGCGGCGCGTACGCGTAGCCGCCCGCCGAGCGCTGCACGGCCTGCGCCGCCTCCGCCAGCGGGATCTTCCGGTAGTTCTTCACCTTGACCAGCGCGGCGAAGAACTTGTTCGTGGCGTAGACCGGGTCCATGAGCTGCTTCTTGCTGCCCCAGCCCTGCGACTCGCGCTGCTGGAACACCCCGACCGAGTCGCGGTCGCCCCAGTCGAGATTCTGGATCTTCGACTCCTGCATCGCCGTGGCGTAGGCGATGACCACGGCCCGCTCGGGCAGCCGGCGGCGCGCCGCGACGGCCGCGATGGTGGCGGCGATCTGCGCCTGCTCGGGCAGCAGGGAGCGCACTCCGTCGGGGGTCGTCACGGAGCAGAACGCGTCCTGTGGCGCGGCGAGCTGAGGCACCTTCTTGAACACCCAGTAGAGACCGGCGGAGACGCCCACGGCGAGCACGACGACGATGATCGCGATGGTGATGACTCCACGTGAGAAGCGCAGGCGCACCCTGAAAAACCTACCCGGCCGGATAAGCTCCGTGGCCATGAGTCAAGTGAGCACCTCGTCACCGCTCCCCTCCGTGGTGGACGAGTTGTGGGAGCGCCGCTCGGAGCTGTCGCCCGCCGACGCCGAGGCGCGTCACCTGGTGGTCGGCGCGGTCGACCTGCTCGACAAGGGCGAGGCCAGGGCCGCACGGGTGGTGGGCGGCGAGGTGGTCGTGGACGAGCGGGCCAAACGCGCCATCCTGCTCAGCTTCAAGGTGCTCGGCCTGGCGCGCTCGCAGGTGGGCGACTTCCAGCACCATGACCGGCATCCGCTGAAGAGCTCGTTCGACGGGGTGCGGGTGGTGCCGGGGGCGATCGCGCGCTGGGGCTCGTACCTGGCGCCCGGCGTGGTGCTCATGCCGTCGTTCACGAACATCGGCGCGTACGTGGACGCCGGCACGATGGTGGACACCTGGGCCACGGTCGGCTCGTGCGCCCAGATCGGGAAGAACGTGCACCTGTCCGGCGGCGTGGGCATCGGCGGCGTGCTGGAGCCGCCCAACGCCGTGCCCGTGGTGATCGAGGACGACGTGCTGATCGGCAGCCGGTCGATGGTCGTCGACGGCGCCAGGGTGGGGCAGGGCGCGGTGGTGGGCGCGGGCACGATCCTGTCCGCGTCCATGCCGGTGATCGACACCGAGACGGGTGAGGAGCTGGCCCGCGGGCAGATTCCCCCGTGGTGCGTGGCCGTGACGGGCACGCGGATGAAGGAGTTCCCCGGTGGCACGTTCGGCCTGCCGTGCGTGCTGGTGATCAAGCGGCTGGAGCCGGGCCGGCGGCACGACAAGGCGGCGATCAACGAGACGCTGCGCGCACATGGAGTGAACACCTGATGCTGGACCTGACCCAGGACGTACGCGACCTGACCGCCGCGATCGTGGACATCGAGTCCGTGAGCGGCGACGAGCGGGCGCTGGCCGACGAGGTGGAGCGGGCGCTGTCGGCGTTGCCGCACCTCAAGGTGACCCGGTCGGGCGAGACGGTGGTGGCCCGCACCGAGCAGGGGCACTCCGAGCGCGTGCTGATCGCCGGCCACCTCGACACCGTCCCCACCGCGGGCAACCTGCCCAGCAGGGTCGAGGGCGACCTGCTGTACGGCTGCGGCACCTCCGACATGAAGGCCGGCGTGGCGGTCGCGCTCAAGCTGGCCGCCACCGTGCCCGCGCCGAACAAGGACGTCAGCTACGTCTTCTACGACTGCGAGGAGATCGAGGCCGAGCGCAACGGCCTGACCAGGGTCGCCAGGGAGCACCCCGGATGGCTGGCGGCCGACTTCGCCGTGCTGATGGAGCCCACCGACGGCGTGATCGAGGGCGGCTGCCAGGGCACGCTGCGCGCCGAGGTCACGGTGACCGGCAAGCGGGCCCACAGCGCGCGCTCCTGGTTCGGGGTCAACGCCATCCACGGCATCGAGCCGGTGCTGGCCAGGCTGAACGCGTACGAGCCGCGCCGGCCGGTGGTCGACGGGCTGGAGTACCACGAGGGGCTGAACGCGGTCGGCGTGAGCGGCGGGGTCGCCGGCAACGTCATCCCCGACCTGTGCGTGGTGACGGTCAACTACCGCTTCGCGCCGGACCTGTCGATCGAGGACGCCGAGGAGCACGTACGCGAGGTGTTCGACGGGTTCGCGGTGAGCGTCGTGGACGCCGCGCCCGCGGCCAGGCCGGGGCTGACGCATCCGGTGGCGGCGGCCTTCACCGCGGCCGTCGGCGGCACGCCGCGCGCCAAGCTGGGGTGGACGGACGTGGCCCGCTTCTCCGCGCTGGGAGTCCCCGCCGTCAACTACGGCCCGGGCGACCCGAATCTGGCACACCAGCAGGGCGAGTACGTGTCGCTGCCGAAGATCGTGGAGAGCGAGCGGGCGATGCTCGACTGGCTCACCATATGAAAGTGGCCTTCCTCGCCGGCCATTTGGCGGGGAAGACCACTTTCAGTCCCGAGCAGCACCCTCATGCGGTTAGACGCGAGGGAGCCGAAATTCGGTTCCGTACTTCTTTCAAGATTTTTTAGGCCGCTGTTCCACCCGTGCTACCTGCGGGTTCGCCCTGGCGAGGCAGTCTGGGCGCGCCGACGGGCAGGGGGACGGGCGCGGAACGGCCGTCCGGGAGAAGGGCTAGCGTGATCCACATGGAACACAATCGTCGTCGGGAGCGCCGCCAGGGGCAGGCCTTCGTCAGGGGGAGCCTCGTCCCCAGCTCCACCCACGACCAGCGTCTGCTCGCCCGCCAGGGGCCGTCCGACTGGGTGCACATGGACCCGTGGCGGGTGCTGCGCATCCAGGCGGAGTTCGTCGAGGGCTTCGGCCAGCTCGCCGAGCTGCCGCAGGCCGTCACCGTCTTCGGCTCCGCCCGCACCACGCCCGACTCGCCCGACTACGAGCTGGGCAGGGCGCTCGGCCGCTCGCTGGCCGACGCGGGCTACGCCGTGATCACCGGCGGCGGGCCGGGCGTCATGGAGGCGGCCAACCGCGGCGCGCGCGACGTCGACGGCGCGGTGTCGGTCGGGCTCGGCATCGAGCTGCCCTTCGAGCAGCGCATGAACGACTACGTCGACCTGGGCATCGAGTTCCGCTACTTCTTCGTGCGCAAGACGATGTTCGTCAAGTACTCGTGCGGCTTCATCGCCCTGCCCGGCGGCTTCGGCACGCTGGACGAGCTGTTCGAGGCGCTCACGCTGGTGCAGACCCACAAGGTCACCTCGTTCCCCGTGGTGCTGATGGGCTCGGAGTTCTGGGGCGGGCTGCTCGACTGGATCAAGGGCTCGCTGCTGAGCACCGCGAAGATCAAGCCCCAGGACCTCGACCTGATCAGCGTCACCGACGACGTCGACGAGGCCGTACGCATCATCGTGGACGCCGACCTGGCCAGGTCCAAGCAGCGTGAGGAGGAGCTGGAGGCCACCGAGGCCCAGATCGCCGAGCCCCAATAGGCTCTGACGACGTGAACATCTGCGTCTTCTGTGCCTCCAGCCTGAGCATCGACAAGAAGTACATCGAGCTGGCCGCGAGCGTGGGCACCGAGCTCGCCAAACGCGGCCACACCCTGGTCAGCGGCGGCGGCTCGGTCTCGTGCATGGGCGCCGTCACCGCGGCGACCCGCGCCGCCGGCGGCCGCACGGTCGGAGTGATCCCGCAGGTCCTGGTGGACATGGAGGTGGCCGACGAGGAGTCGGACGAGCTGATCGTCACCGAGGACATGCGCGAGCGCAAGGGCGTCATGGACGCCCGCTCCGACGCCTTCCTCGTGCTGCCGGGCGGCATCGGGACCCTGGAGGAGCTGTTCGAGATCTGGACGGCGCGGGTGCTCGGCATCCACGACCGCCCCCTGGTGCTCCTTGACCCGTGGGGCCTGTACGCCCCGCTCAGGAAGCTCGTCGAGGGCATGTACGACGAGGGCTTCACCCGTCCCGACGTCTTCGACGCGATCTCCTGGACCTCGACCGTCGGCGAGGCGTTCGCCGCGCTCGAAGCGCGCCCGCAGCCGGTCCGGCCGAGCGTGGCCGAGCTCGGCGAGGCCACCGGCTGACCTGGGCGGAAGCCGCGTAGCGGCGGTACGCGCGGAATGGGCGACTTGCGGTGGCGCGCAGAATGTGGCCCATCGTGTGAGTACGATGCCAATGTGCTGGTCATACTCGCCATCGCCGCCATCGCCATCCTGGCCTGCGTGGTCCTGGTCTCCCTGGGCAGGGGCGGTGAGCTGACCGAGTTCCCGCCCGACGTGCCGCCGCTCGACCTGCCAGAGGCCGGTCATCTCACGGCGGTCGACTTCATGGCGCTGCAACTGCCGGTCAACCTGGTCGGCTACCACACGCAGAGCGTCGATGAGACCCTGCGGCGCGCCGCCGGCGCCATCAGCGCGCGGGACACCCGGATCGCGGTGCTGGAGCAGCGCGTCTCCGAGCTGCTGTCCAGCCGCCTGCACGCGCGGCAGGAGATCTACGCCGCGCCCGGGGCGGGGCCGCGCACCGAGCACGAGCCCGAGGCCCCCGCCGCGCCGCGCGAGTTGCCCGAGTCGGGCGACCCGGTGTCGGTCAGCGGCGCCTCGGTCGACTGGGCCGGTGGCGCGGAGCTGACGCAGCCGCCGGAGGAGCCGGAGTGGCGGGTGCCGCGGCCGGGCGACGCCGAGCCGGCGCCCAACGGCAAGGTCATGAGCGAGCCCGCCGACCCGCCCGCCGACCCGCCCGCCGAAGAGGCCAAGGCCGAGGACGGGCCGGAAGAGGCCAGGGCCGCGGACGAGCCCGAGGACACGCCCGAGGCCGAGGGCGGGTCCGCGTCGAAGGCGGCGGACGGGGAGAAGCCCAAGATCTCGGCCGCCAAGGAGAGTGACGAGCGCCCGTGACAGAGCCGATCCGCTGCACCTGGGCGGGCATGGCCGACCCGATGTACCTGGCCTACCACGACGAGGAGTGGGGCCGCCCCGTCCAGGGCGACGACGCCGTCTTCGAGCGGGTGTCGCTGGAGGCGTTCCAGTCGGGCCTGTCGTGGCTGACGATCCTGCGCAAGCGGGAGAACTTCCGGGCCGCCTTCGACCGCTTCTCGATCCCGAAGGTCGCCGCGTACACCGAGCAGGACGTCGAGCGCCTGCTCGGCGACGCGGGCATCATCCGCAACCGGGCCAAGATCGAGGCGGCGATCAACAACGCCAGGGTCGCGCTCGACCTGCCCGGCGGCCTGTCGGAGCTGGTGTGGCGGCACGCCGACCCCGGCGCTCCGGTGCCGCGGACGATGGCCGACGTGCCCGCCGTCACGCCCGGCTCGAAGGCGCTGGCCAAGGAGCTGAAGAAGCGCGGCTTCAGGTTCGTCGGCCCGACCACGGCCTACGCGCTGATGCAGGCCATCGGCCTGGTCAACGATCACCTCGAGGGCTGCGTGGCCCGTAGTCGGTGAGCTCCACGCTGTGGGAGCGGCCCAGCGAGCCGCCGGCCCTGACCACGATGACGGGTCTCTTGCCGGTCCGCACCGTGACCGTGTCGTCGGCGCGGACGATCCCGCCGACCGCGCGGTCCAGCGTGACCGTGATGACGTCCGCCGTCCTGGTCGGGTCGGCCACGGCCAGCACGAGCCGCCGGCTCGCCCGGCGCACCATCACCACGCACGGCCGGTCCACGCTCACGATCCACGCGCTGCCCGGGCTCCAGAACGTGGCCCCGAACAGCGCCCGCGTCTCCACCGCCTGCAGCTCGGGCGTGTTGGACAACACCCGCGCGGGGCGGGCGCCACGGTAGAAGCGGGTCCGCTCGCGGGTGGCGCCGGGCAGCAGCACGTACGCGTAGCGGGCGTCCACCGGGTCCACGCCGTGGTCGAACCAGAACGTCACGTAGCGGCGCGTGACCGGCTCGAAGGCGCCCGCGGTGTCGTCGCCCGTGTTGATGTCGCGCCAGCGGCCCGTACGCGTCTCCACGAGCGTCCTGACCCCCTCGAACACGTAGCCGCCCGTCCCCGGCAGGTGCGCCCAGCCGTCGCCGACGTGCGGCTCGGCGGTGGTCGCGCGGTTGTCGACCACGGTCTCGATCGCCCGGCCGTCGGAGCTGGAGATGCCGCTGCCGAGCGCCACCACGGCCGATTCGAGGCAGAACCACGATTTGCGCGCCCGCAGGCTCACGCCGTCGCCGATCAGCTCCATGGCGCTGACGCCGTACAGGCCGTCGAGCACCACCCCGCCCGCCCACGCGCTGGGCGGCCGGTGCACGCGGAAGTCGAGGTCCTCGCGCTCGCGCGGGTCCACCGTGGTCCCGGGCAGCCGGTGCGGGTCCACCGTCGGCCAGAAGTCGTGCCCGTAGTGGCCCGGGTCGCCGGTGTAGAGGTAGGTCATGCCGTCGCCGGTGTACCAGCCGTGCCGGTTCTCGCCGTTGATCGCCTCGTACGCGGCGGTCCGCTGCGACGACATGCTGATCGCCACCGACCATCCCGCCCTCCGGTGCACGACCCGGTCCATCGAGGGGAACACGAAGTGCCCGTCGGGCCCGGTCGCGGCCTCGATCGTCTTGTCGTCCAGCACCTCGACCGCCCGCCGGGTCTCCGCCACGCTCGCGTGCTCCAGGTAGGGCAGCGCCCTGCCGCGCTCGATCCAGCCCTTGGCCAGCTCCCTGAACCGGCCGCGGTACGGCTCGGGCGCGCTGCGCGCCAGCAGCAGCACCGCCCCGGTGGCCCCGTGGCCCGCCACGCTGTCGGGGAACGCCTGCCTGGTGGCCGCCCGGCCCCTGACGGTGTCCATGAGCAGCCCGTCGTGGATGAACGGCGCGAAGGAGCGCTCCACGGCGTCCAGCACCACCTGTTGCCCGGGGTCGGAGATCTCCCAGGGCGAGCCGTGCAGCAGCGCCACGGTCTCGGAGACCGCGATGAGCAGAGACAGGCCGTACGAGCCCGTGTAGGCGACCACGTCGTGCTGGATGAACGAGCCGTCGCGGTGGAAGCCGTCGCCCGAGTCCACGTAGCCGAACACGCTGTGCCGCCCGCCGTCGCGCACGTCCGAGAGCCCGTCGCGGGCCAGCGCCAGCTTGTCGGCGCGGCGCCCCGCCACGCCGCGGAAGGCGACGATCGCGGCCTTGTCGGCCCGGTTGGCGCCGCTCTCGCTGGCGTCCGGCCAGCCCGCCCGGCGGTCGGCGTCCGGGCAGAACCGGTCGATCGCGCCGAGGTAGGACTCCAGCCGGGGCGCGTCGAGCCGGTCGCCGAGCAGCACGCAGGCGCGGCTCAGCTCGGCGGGCGTGCCGATCTCCCAGAACCACCAGTTGCCGGTCTCGGGCAGCCGCTCGTTGTAGTGCCGCTCGTACAGCAGGTCGAGCGCCTCGATCACCTTCGCCGCCACGGCGTCGTCGCCGTGCTGGGCGGTGCCCGGCGTGGCCCAGGCGGCGGCGATGGCGCGCAGCCGCCCGTAGCTGCCGGTCACGTGCCCCGGACGGCCTTCGAGCGGGAGGTCGGGCCAGATCAGGCCGGGCACCATCTGGGCCAGCCAGGTGGCCGCCCGCTCGCTCAGCGCGGCCAGCGGCCGGGCGTAGACCGGGTCGGTGATGTCGAAGTCGCCGCCGGTCAGGAGGGTCACGGCGGTGGTGCGTAGAGCCTCGAAGTCGTGCGTGGCAGACGATCGCGAGGCGTCGGATGAGCGCATGCCGCTAGCTTGACCCATCGAAGCGTGGTCGATCGGTTACTCGCCGTTGAAGGTCGGCATCTCTTTGGCGAGGAAGGCTCTGGTGGCGTTCAGGTGATCGCTGGTCGCGACGCAGTCGTCCTGGAGGTCGGCCTCCATGGCCAGCGCGTCGGGCAGCGGGTGCGTCGCGGCGTGGGCCAGGGCGCGCTTCGTGGCGGCGTAGGCCAGGGTGGGGCCGCTCGCGAGGCGCACGGAGAGCTCGTGGGCGGCCTTCAGCACGTCGCCCGCGGGCACCACGCGGGTGACCAGGCCCAGCTCGAGCGCGCGGGCCGCGTCGAGCGGCTCGCCGAGCAGCATCAGCTCCGCGGCCCGGCCCGCGCCGACCAGGCGCTGCAGCGTCCAGGACGCGCCCGAGTCGGGCGCCAGGCCGATGCCGGCGAACGCCAGCGCGAACTTGGCGCGATCGGAGGCCACCCGCAGGTCACAGGCGAAGGCCAGCGACGCGCCGGCGCCCGCCGCCACGCCGTTGACCGCGGCCACCACCGGCTTCGGCATCGTGGTGATCAGCTCCACGATCGGGTTGTAGTGCTCGCGCACCGTGCCGGCCAGGCCGCGGCCCGCCTCCAGGTTGGCGGCGTGCTCGCGCAGGTCCTGGCCCGCGCAGAAGGCCCGGCCCGAGCCGGTGAGCAGCACGGCGCGCACGCCGCGGTCGCCGGCGGCCCGGCGCAGCGCGTCGAGCAGGGCCTGCTTGACCTCGACGGTCAGCGAGTTCATGGCGTCGGGGCGGTCGAGCGTGATGGTGGCGACGGCGTCTGCCAGGTCGTAGCGGATCACGTCACAACTCCTTGTCGACGAACGCGGCGGCCGCGGGCAGCAGCCGGGCGGCCTCCTGCTCGAAGTACGCCCTGGCCTTCTCGCCCGGCCAGCCCGCCGGCAGCAGCTCGGGCGGCAGGCCGGGGTCGCGGAACAGGAAGTTGCGCCAGCCGTGCACCAGCCGGCTGCGGGTGGCGAACACCTGGTCGGGCGGGGCTCCTTCGGGCAGCGTGCTGATCAGCGTGACAGCTTCGGCGTGCCAGTGCTCGTACGCCTCGCCGATGGCGGCCAGATCCCAGGCCCTGGCGACCAGCTCGCGCGGGTCGCCCTCCAGCGCCGCGTCGAACCGGTCGGCGCCCACCCCCTCGCCTTCGAGCAGGTTGTCCAGCTCGATGGACGAGCGCGGGCCGATCCAGGTGGTCTCCGACAGCGACGCGTACCCCAGGAACGTCAGGTCGGCCCGCAGCCGCTCCCTGCGCGGACGCTCCTTCACCGGCTCGAAGACGATCACGTGCCAGCGGCCGTGCCAGGTGAGTGTCCCGGCTCGGTAAATTCTCAGCGCCGCCTCATCCAGCCGCCTGACACACTTCGGAGTCAGCCCGTAGCCGGCCCCCTGAGGAAGCCGTAACGGCCGCAGCCACCCCTGCCGGACCATGCGCGAAACCGCCGTGCGGACCGCCGGAGCGGCGATGTCCAGGGGTTTCATCAGCCGCACGAGCGCGGCGACGGACGCCTGGCCACCGCGCGAGCGCAGGTGGTCTCCGTAGAGGTCGAACAGAGCGGCGCGAGCGTGCACGAAGTCCAGTTTGGACGTCATCGCACGCCTCGACAACGCATTCTGGGAGGAGATCGTTACCCATGAGGGCTCTCGATGCGGGAGAATAGGACATCACAGAAGACGTGAATGCGCCGACCACCCCCTCGGGAGGTCGGAAATCGCGGGCCGCGGGAGCCCAAGGCAGGAAGGGATGCACGCATGGCGGCGATGAAGCCGCGGACCGGCGATGGTCCGCTCGAGGTCACCAAGGAAGGGCGCGGCATTGTCATGCGGGTCCCCCTGGAGGGTGGCGGCCGGCTCGTCGTGGAGATCTCCGCCGACGAGGCAAAGGCGCTCGGCGAGGCGTTGAAGAACGTCGTCGGCTGAGCGCTCCCGAGAGACAACTTGGTTCCACGACCCTGGCGTAGAGCGGCGCCAGGGTCGCTGACGTTCGAGGAGAGATTTTCCGTGCCGATTGAGACCACTGCGACGGTGGTCGCCGACGTTCCCGACGACCCCGAGCTGCTGGCCGTTCCCTATGCCTCCGACCTCAGCCCGGGGGTCGAGCTGTCCCTGCCGGTGTCCGACCTGCTGGCCCACTACGAGGCCAAGGGCGCGGCGGGCGAGATCGTCGAGGTTCCGGTGGCACGGGCCGGCGGGGTGGGCCGGATCCTGCTGTACGGCGTGGGCGACGGCTCGCCCAAGGCCCTGCGCACCGCGGCCGCGGGGCTGACCAGGAAGGCCAGGGGCCGCGACACGCTGACCGTGGTGACGCCCGAAGGCGACGTCACCGCGTTCGTGGAGGCGGCGCTGCTGGCGGCGTACACGTTCAGGATCGGCGACGCCGGCAAGAAGCCCGTGCGCGCGCTCACGTTCGCCGGGGCGGACGAGGAGCAGGTGCGGCGCGCGGAGACCGTGGCGCGGGCGGTCGCGCTCGCCCGCGACCTGGCCAACACGCCCTCCTCCGTCAAGAACCCCGCCTGGCTGGCCGAGCGGGCCGCCGAGACCGGCGTGCCGGTCAGGGTGTGGGACGAGGAGCAGCTGGCGGCCGGCGGGTTCGGCGGCATCCTCGCCGTGGGCCGGGGCTCGGCCAGCCCGCCCCGGCTCATCCAGCTCTCCTACACGCCCGAGGAGCCGACGGATCGGCACGTCGTGCTGGTCGGCAAGGGCATCACGTTCGACTCGGGCGGGCTGTCGCTCAAGCCGACGGCCAACATGAAGTTCCAGAAGACCGACATGGCCGGCGGGGCCGTCGTCATCGCCGTGCTCGGCGCGCTCGCCGCGCTGAAGGCGCCCGTACGCGTCACCGGCCTGGTGGCGGCGGCCGAGAACATGCCCTCGGGCACCTCCCAGCGGCCCAGCGACGTCATCACGCACTACGGCGGGCGCACGGTCGAGGTGCTCAACACCGACGCCGAGGGCCGCCTGGTGCTGGCCGACGCGCTCGCCTACGCCGACGCCGAGCTCGACCCCGACGCGGTCGTGGACATCGCCACGCTCACCGGGGCGATCACGGTGGCGCTCGGGCCGCACGTCGGCGCCGTCTACGCCTCCGACGACGTGCTGGCCAAGCAGCTCGTGGAGGCGGGGCAGAGCGCCGACGACCGGCTGTGGCGGATGCCGCTGATCGAGGAGTACACGCCCGCGCTGGAGTCGTCGATCGCCGACCTGGCCAACGTCGAGTCCGGGTCCACGTTCGGGGCGGGCTCGATCACCGCGGCGCTGTTCCTGCGGGAGTTCGCGGGCGAGCGGCCGTGGGCGCACCTCGACATCGCCGGTGTCGGGCGCAGCGCGGCGGACGAGGGCGTGCTGAGCAAGGGCGCCACGGGCTTCGGCGTGCGCCTGATGCTGGAGTGGCTGACCCGCGGCTAGTCGCTGATCTTGAGGGCGGCGAGCAGGCCGTCGCCCAGCGGCATCAGCACCGAGCGCAGCCGCTCGTCCGACTGCACCAGCTTGCCCACCTCGCGCAGCGTCACCGTCTCCGGGTCGCGCTGCGCGGGGTCGGCCACGCGGTTGTGCCACAACATGTTGTCGAAGGCCACGATGCCGCCCACGCGCAGCAGGCGTACCGCCTCGGCCAGGTAGTCGGCGTACTCGTGCTTGGCGCCGTCGGCGAACACCATGTCGTAGCCGCCGTCGGACAGCCGCGGCAGCACGTCGAGCCCCCGGCCGGAGATCAGCCGCACCCGGCTGCCGGAGAATCCGGCCTCCGTGAACGCCTTCCTGGCCAGCCGCTGGTGCTCCGGCTCGACGTCCACGCTGGTGAGCGTGCCGTCCGTGCGCATGCCGCGCAGCAGCCACAGCCCCGAGACGCCGCAGCCCGTGCCGATCTCGACGACGGACTTGGCGTTGACGGCGGTCGCGAGGAAGCACAACGCCGCCCCGGCCCCGGGAAGGACGGGCGTCGCACCCATCTCCAGCCCGCGCTGCCGCGCCGCGTGCAGGATCTCATCCTCGTGATGGAACTGCTCCGCATAGGCCAGAGTGGCCTCCACCGGAGTGGTCATCGGCCTCCTCCCCCCACTTTCGTGCGATTGGTCCGCGAGATAGGCACCGATCGCAGCCTAGGGGAGACGCGGCAGGACGGGAACTCAGGAGGGACCTAAGGCGTTGCAGGTTTAAACGGGCTTTGCCGGTCCGGAAGGCAGGCAGTGCGCACGAAGGGACGAAACCAGGCACTATGGCGGTAGCGGTGGTCCCAAAGAGAGGAGTTCTGGTGGACGAAAGCGACCACCAGACCGATACTCCCGTGTCGTCTGATTGGACTCCTCCGACGTGGGAGGAGGTCGTGCGGACGCACTCCGCGCGTGTGTATCGGCTGGCGTACCGGCTGACCGGCAATGTCCACGATGCCGAGGACCTCACGCAGGAGGTCTTCGTCCGGGTTTTCAGGTCGCTGTCGAGCTACACCCCCGGCACGTTCGAGGGGTGGCTGCACCGGATCACGACCAACCTGTTCCTCGACATGGCGCGGCGCAAGCAGCGCATCCGGTTCGAGGGGCTGGCGGACGACGCGGCCGAGCGGCTGCGCGGCCGCGAGCCGTCTCCGGCGCAGGCGTTCGACGACGCCCACCTGGAGCCCGACATCCAGGCCGCCCTCGACGCGCTCGCACCCGAGTTCCGGGCCGCGATCGTGCTGTGCGACATCGAGGGCCTGTCATACGAGGAGATCGCGGCCACGCTCGGCGTCAAGCTGGGTACGGTCCGAAGCCGTATTCACCGAGGCCGGGCGCAGTTGCGGGAGGCGCTCGACCATCGAGCCCCCCGTAATTCACAACTCCCCCCGACCGTGATCCGTGGGGAGGAAGTCTGATATGTCCCATCTTGGAGAGCGTGTATCCGCGCTGGTCGACGGAGAGCTCAACCACACCGAGCGCGAGCGCGCGCTCGCGCACCTGACTTTCTGCGCTGACTGCAGGCGCGAGGTCGAGTCGGTGCGGGCGCTGAAGACGCGCCTGCGCTCGCTGGAGACCCCCGCCATGCCGGCGGACCTGACGATGTCCCTGCTCCGGATGGCGGAGCCGGGCGGGCCGCTGCCGCCGAGGGAGCGCCCTTTCCCCACGCGTACGTTCGGGGGAGTGCCCATCCCCGGGCCGCACACCATCGCGCCGCTGGACAACCGCCCGCGCAGGGACGCCACTGGTGGAGCCACGGGCCCTGGCCGCGGTGGTAGGAGGCGCTCGGCGTACGTGGCGGTCGGGGTGGTCTCGGCAGCCGTGGCGATCGGCACCTTCTTCGCCACCACCGGCATCGGCCAGAACAATCCGGCCCCGCCGGTTGAACTGTTCCAGCAGCAGGCCCGTACTACGCCTACGAACGGCTCTTCGACCGCCACTCCTTGACCGGGTCATGCCGGGGAGCAAACGGTTGGCGTAGTCGGCGGCGCGCGGGGCATACGATCTGGGTTCGGGAATTGTCACAAGCAAGTCCTGACAAAACCTTTATAACCCTCGTATGCCGCAGGAGCGAGGATGCGGTGGCCGAGCCAAGGAGTGGTGAGACTTAGATGACCGACGAGACGCGGTCCACCGAGGGACGCACGCCGTCGGACTCCCCCGAGCCACAGGGGCGGCCGGACTTCCTACCCGCTGACGACAGGCCCGGACAGGAGGGGAGGCGGCCCGAGCCGCCTGCCTCGTTCGGCACCACGTGGGGCGACCCCTCCGGGCGCCCCGACACCTACGGCTCGCCGCCGTACGAGTCGCGCTCGTACGAATCGTCCTACGGGCCCTCGTACGGCTCCTCCAACGGTGACGCCCCGCCCTTGAACGGCTCCTCGCACGGCGTACCCGGCCAGGACGACCGCGCGCAGTCCGGCCCTCAGTACGGCGTACCCGGCCCCGGTCAGGACAACCGCGCGCAGACCGGCCCCCAGTACGGCGCGCCCTCGTTCGGCCAGTCCGACGGCGGCAGCCGGCCCTCCTTCGGCCCGCCCGAGGGCGGCAGCCGGATCGGTGACGGCCCCTCCTTCGGCCCGCCCGACGGGACGACCCGCTCCTACGACAGCCCTTCCTACGGCTCCTTCGGCCAGCCGGAGGGCGGCACGCGGCCCGACAACGGCACGCGCGCCTACGACAGCCCGTTCTTCGGCTCACCCGACGGCGGCGCCCGTTCCTACGAGGGGCCGCCGTTCGGCGGTGGGCAGAATTACGGCGGGCCGGGCCGGCCGCCCCCTCCCCGACAGCCGCTCGGCATGGGCCCCGGCTGGGCGCCGCCGCCTCCGGGCGGCGCGGGCGCCGTGAGGCGAGGGCCCGGCACCGGCCTCCTGGTCGCCATGGCCGTGGTCATCGCCCTGGTGGCCTCGGTGCTCGGCAGCGTGGGCACGTACCTGCTGACCAGGCCCAGCGGCGCCAACGACCCCTCCTACAGCCTCGGCCCGCTCCCGACCGGAGCCACCAACCGCGCCCCCGACTCGGTGGCGGGCGTGGCCGCGCGGGTGCTGCCCAGCGTGGTCTCGCTGGAGGTCGGCAACGGCAGCAACACCGAGGGCGCGTCCGGCTCCGGCTTCCTGATCAAGAACGGCTACGTCGTCACGAACAACCACGTGGTCGCGCTGGCCGCCAACGGCGGCGAGATCCGGATCATGTTCAACAACCGCAAGACCACCACGGCGCGCATCGTCGGCCGCGACCCGGGCTCCGACCTGGCCGTGGTCAAGCCGGAGGAGACGTTCGGCACGCCGGAGATCACCCTCGGAAACTCCGACCAGGTGGTGGTCGGCGACCCGGTCATCGCGATCGGCTCCCCGCTGGGCCTGACCGGCACGGTCACGACCGGCATCGTCAGCTCGCTCAACCGCCCGGTCATCGCCGGTGACGAGACCGGCACCAGCTCGGAGGAGCCGGCCTACATCAGCGCCATCCAGACCGACGCCGCCATCAACCCGGGCAACTCCGGCGGCCCGCTGGTGAACGGCAGGGGCGAGGTCGTGGGCGTGAACTCCGCCATCGCCACCCTGGGCCGCTCGATGAGCAGCCAGAGCGGCAGCATCGGCCTCGGCTTCGCGATCCCGGTCAACCAGACGCGGCGGGTGGCCGAAGAGCTGATCACGACGGGCAAGGCCAAGCGGCCCAAGATCGGCATCGTGCTCGACAAGGACTACCGGGGCCAGGGCGTACGCATCGCCTCCGAGCCCGCCGGCGGGCAGCAGCCGGTCACCAAGGGCGGCCCGGCCGACCAGGCGGGGCTGCAGGCCGGTGACGTGATCCTGGAGATCGACGGGCTGGCCCTGCAGGACGGGAACGAGCTGATCGCCCTGATCCGCAGCAAGACCCCCGGCTCGAAGATCAACATCAAGTACCAGCGGGCGGGGCAGGAGCGCACCGCCACGCTCACGGTGGTGGCCGAGGACGAGCCCACCCCCACCCCCTCCTGACGCATCCCGCTCCTCGCCCACCGCGCCGCGGCGGGGCCCTAGGGCCTCCCGCGGCGTGACTGTTCCCCGGGGTGGGCGGATGATATGACCCAGGGGTGACGACCGACCTACCCGATGGAGCCCTTAGTCTGTGGATAGGCCGGGGTTGTCCTCGGAGAGGTTTGACTGCGGTAGGAGCTCACGGTGTTCGGACTCGGGTGGATGGAGGTCGGCGCGCTGATCGTGATCGCGCTGCTCGTCTTCGGTCCAGAAAGACTGCCGCAGGCCGCCGCGCAGGCGGGTAAGACGCTGCGCAACCTGCGCCGGATGGCCAACAACGCGCGTGACGACCTGCGTGCGGGGCTGGGCCCGGAGTTCCAGAACTTCGACCCCGCCGATCTGAACCCGCGCAACTTCGTGCGCAAGCATCTCCTCGACGACCTAGAGGACGACTGGAACGACAACAAGCAGCGCGAGCTGGAGCCCGCGGGCGCGCCGGCCCCGTACGCGGCTGAGCCGGTCGATGAGCTGGGTTACGGCGAGCTGCCGCCCTACGACTCCGAGGCGACCTGAGGCGGCCGTCCGTCGCCGTTCGGAGGGCATGAAAGAGCCCCCTCCGGTGAGAGGGGGCTCCGTGCGCGCGCAGGAGCGGTCAGCGGCGCGGGTTGAGGCCGAGCTGGAGGCCCTTCAGGCTGGATGAGCGCTTGCTCAGGCCGGCGGCGATCTTCCTGAGCTCGGTGGCGGCCGGCGCGTCGGGGTCGGTGAGGACCAGCGGCTTGCCCTCGTCGCCGCCCTCGCGCAGCCGCATGTCGATCGGCACCTGGCCGAGCAGCGGGACGCGCGCTCCCAGCGTGCGGGTCAGCGCGTCGGCCACCGTCTGGCCGCCGCCCTCGCCGAAGACGGCGATGCGCTCGTCGCAGTGGGGGCAGGGCAGCCAGGCCATGTTCTCGATGACGCCGGCGATCTGCTGGTGGGTCTGGGCGGCGATCGAGCCGGCGCGCTCGGCCACCTCGGCGGCGGCCATCTGCGGCGTGGTGACGACCAGGATCTCCGCCCCGGGCAGCCGCTGGGCCACCGAGATGGCGATGTCGCCCGTGCCGGGCGGCAGGTCGAGCAGGAGCACGTCGAGGTCGCCCCAGTAGACGTCGGCCAGGAACTGGTGCAGCGCCCGGTCGAGCATGGGCCCGCGCCAGACCACCGGCGTGTTGCCCGGCGGCTTGAACATCCCCACCGAGATGACCTTGATGTCGTGGGCCACCGGCGGCATGATCATGTCCTCGACCTTGGTGGGCCGCTCGGCGGCGCCCAGCATGCGAGGGATGCTGTGACCGTAGATGTCGGCGTCGACGATGCCGACCTTGAGGCCGTTGGAGGCCATGGCGGCGGCGAGGTTGACCGTGACGGACGACTTGCCGACCCCGCCCTTGCCGCTGGCCACCGCGAACACGCGGGTCAGCGAGCCCGGCTGGTTGAAGGGGATCTCCTTCTCCGGCCCGCGGTCGCCGCGCAGCTTGGTCTGCAGCGTCTTGCGCTGCTCGGCGCTCATGACGTCGAGCTCGATCTGGACGCCGGTCACACCTTCGACCTTGGAGACGGCGGTGGTGACATCGCGGGTGATGGTGTCCTTCATCGGACATCCGGCCACGGTCAGGTACACGCCTACGCGCACCGCCCCATCGGGAGCGATCTCGATGTTCTTGACCATGTCGAGGTCCGTGATCGGGCGACGGATCTCGGGGTCGATGACGGTGGACAGGGCCGCCGTCACGAGTTCCTGGGTTGGTGCCATCGAAGTCTCGGCACGAGGGAGTGCCGTCCCTCCTTAGTCGGTCTATGTGTGACAGGCGCAGGACGCCAGCGAGGATGCCCCTCCATGGTATGAACCGAAGCCCGCGCTGGGTTAATCCGCACTGTTAGATGTCTGTGCAACAACGTCTAAGGTTACTCCGTGACTCTTCTGCGCGACGAGGGCCTGACCGCCGGAGAACTGGCGGTCTGGCGCATGTTGCAACGAGCCCAGGTGCGCGTCACCCGCCATCTGGAGAGCGAGCTGCTCGTCGCGCACGACCTGCCGCTGGCCTCGTACGAGGTGCTGGCGCAGCTCGCCGAGGCCCCGCGCGGGCGGCTGCGGATGAACGACCTGGCCGACCGGGTGCTGCTCTCGCGCAGCGGCCTGACCAGGCTCATCGACCGGCTCCAGCGCGACGGCCTGGTGGCGCGCGAGGCGTGCGCCGACGACGCCCGCGGCCTGTACGCGGTGCTGAGCGACCGCGGCGCGGCCCGGCTGGCCGAGGCGACGCCGACCTACCTGCGCGGCATCAGGAGGCAGTTCATCGGCATGCTGGACGCGGGGGAGATCGCACAGGTGCGCCGCATGCTCGCCAAGCTCGGCGACGAGCTCAGCGCCCCGCCTCCTGACCGCTCCCCTTGAGCTCCTCCGCCAGCCGGCCCAGCTCGGCGCGCAGGTAGTCGCGGGTGGCGACCTCGTTCAGCGCCAGGCGCAGGCCCGCGATCTCGCGGGTCAGGTACTCGATCTCGGCCTGGTTGCGCTCGGCGGCCTCACGGTCCTGCTCGTACTGGATGCGGTCGCGGTCGTCCTGCCGGTTCTGGGCCAGCAGGATCAGCGGCGCGGCATAGCTGGCCTGCAGCGACAGCATCAGCGTGAGGAAGATGAACGGGTACGGGTCGAACTTCCAGCCCTGCGGCGCGACGGCGTTCCAGACGACCCAGACCGCGACGAAGACGGTCATGTAGACGAGGAACCGGGCGGTGCCGAGGAAGCGGGCTATCCGCTCCGACAGGCGGCCGAACGCCTCGGGGTCGTAGTGCGGGCGCAGCGTGCGGCGCAGGTCCCGGGGCTGGTCGAGGCGGTCAGTCGTCACGGTCGTCGGCTCCCTCGCGCCCGTTCTCCCGCGACAGGTCGTCACGGTCGTCCGCCCGCTCGCGCCAGTCCTCGGGCAGCATGTGGTCCAGCACGTCGTCCACCGTCACGGCGCCGACCAGGCGGCCCAGCTCGTCCACGACGGGGGCGGCGACGAGGTTGTAGTTGGCCAGGTAGTAGGTCACCTGCCGGAGCGTGAAGTCCGGCCTGATGGGGTCGATCGAGGGGTCGAGCACGCCGCCGAGCAGCGTGGAGGGCGGCTCGCGCAGCAGCCGCTGGAAGTGCGTGACCCCCAGGTACGCCCCCGTCGGCGTCTCGGTGGGCGGCCTGGTGACGTAGACCTGGCAGGCCACGGCGGGCGTCAGGTCCTGCTGCCTGATGTGCGCCAGCGCCTCGGCGACGGTGGCGGTGGGCGGCAGGATCACCGGCTCGCTGGTCATCACGCCGCCGGCGCTGGTCTCGGGGTATGTCAGCAGCCGCCGCACCGGCGCCGCCTCCCCGGGCTCCATCAGCGCCAGCAGCTTCGCCGCCTGCTCCTCGGGCAGGTCGTGCAGCAGGTCGGCGGCGTCGTCGGGCCCCATCTCCTCCAGCACGTCGGCGGCCCGCTCGGGCTCCAGCGTGCCGAGGATGCCGATCTGGTCGTCGGGCGGCAGCTCCTCCAGCACGTCGGCCAGCCGGTCGTCGTGCAGCGCGCGGGCGATCTCGATGCGCCGCTTGGTGGGCAGGTCGTGCAGCGCGCTGGCCATGTCGGCGGCCCGCAGCGACTCGAACGCGGCGATCAGGCCGGCCGCCCCCTGGTCCTTCTGCAGCGTGTCGAACCCCGACACCTCCCCCCAGCCGACCGTGCGCGGCTCGCGCCGCCTGCCCTTGTAGACGGCGACCTTGGTGATCTCCCAGTTGGACGGCTTCAGCTCCTCCATGCCCACGTCGTACACCGTCATGGGCTCGTCGCCCACGCGCACGGTGAGGTCGAGCATCTGGCCGATGACCAGCGTCTCGGAGGCGCGCTGCTCGAACCTGCGCATGTTGAGCCGCCCGGTGAACACCACGGAGCCCGCCTCGATGCGGCGTACCCGGGTGATCGGCAGGAACACCCGGCGGCGCGGCTGCACCTCCACCACGAAGCCGTGCACCCGGGGGCGCCGGCCGATGCGCAGCCCGACCACGACGTCTCTGACCCGGCCGATCAGGTCGCCCGCCGGGTCGAAGACCGGGGTCCCGGGAAGCCGGGCCACGAAGATCTTCACGTGGCCAGGCTAACAGTGCGGTCCCGTCCGCCCGGGAGGTGCTGGTATCCCATTGCACCCGCACTGCCCGACATGTCAGTATCAAACCTGCTAAACGGTGATTACGTGGTGGGTGGTGTGCGATGAGGTATGCGGGGCTCGCGCTCGCGTTCGTGTCCTCGTGCTGTTTCGCGTTCTCGGGGCCCATGGCCAAGTACCTCATCGCCGCCGGGCTGGCGCCGATCGAGGCCGTGTGGACGCGGATGGCCGGCGCGGGGCTGCTGCTCCTGGCCGTGCTGGCCCTCGTGAGGCCGCGCGCGCTGCGCATCCCCCGCTCCAGGCTGCCGTTCTTCGCGCTGTACGCGGTGATGGCCGTGGCCGGGGTGCAGGCGCTGTACTTCGTGGCGATCACGCGGCTGCCGGTGGGGATCGCGTTGCTGCTGGAGTTCATGGCGCCGGTGATGGTGGTGGCCTGGGTGCGGGTCATCCGCAAGGTACGGCTCGCGCGCGCCGCGTACGTGGGCGCCGTCGTCGCGGTCGTGGGCCTGGCGATCGTCGTCGAGGCGTGGCAGGGCCTGCGGCTGGACGCGCTGGGCCTGATGCTGGGGCTGCTGGCCGGGGCGTGTTGCGCCGGATATTTCCTGATGAACGATAGCTTCGGCGACGACATCGACCCCCTCGGCCTGATCGCCTGGGGCATGGCGGGGGCGGCTCTGGTGCTGATCCCGTTCGCCCGGCCGTGGAACATCCCGTGGGACGCCTTCACGGTCACCGCCGCGCCGGAGGGCGGGCTGCGGCTGCCGGTGCTGGGCGCGTACCTGTGGATGGTGCTGATCGCCACCGTGATCGCCTACATCCTGGGCGTCAACGCCGTGCGGCGGCTGTCGGCCGCGGTGGGCGCCACCGTGGCGTCGCTGGAGGTCATCGGCGGCGCCATCGTGGCCTGGGCGCTGGTCGGCGAGACGCTGGGCGGGTTCCAGATCCTGGGCGGCCTGTTGGTGCTGTCGGGCGCGCTGCTCGCCCAGACCGCCACCTCCACCGCTCAGCCGGCGGTCGTCGCGGAGCCGGAGGCGGTCACCGTTCGGGGGTGAGCCGCCAGACGGTGGACTCGCGGGCCCAGCGCTCGGTGAGGTGCTCGCTGTCGCGGGCGTTGAGCCGCTCCTTGGCCAGCACCGCCACGGCGTCGGCCGCCGCGGCCTGGTCGACGGCCGACACGGCGGCCTCGAACTCCACCAGCCTGGCCCCGTTGTCCTTGCTGCGCAGCGTGACGCGCACCCGGTCGAGCGCGTCGAGCCCGGGCAGCCGCTGCTCCTCGCCCCCCGTCACGAGGTAGATCGCGCCGTCGTGCCAGGCGTGCCAGGCCAGGCGTGGACGGTCGAGGGTGAGCCAGAGGATGCCGGACTTCTTGGCGCCCTCCTCGATGGCCGTCTTGTCGTCGCTCACAGATGTGACTGTAACCGGCGAACCGCCGCCGCCACGATCTCGTCTCCAGGACATGCGAACGATTTCCGCCGTGCTCGCCCTCGCGCTCGCGACCGGCTGCGGCGCCGCCACGTCCACGGCCCCCCCGATGGGCTGCGCCTCCGAGCAGCCCACGGGACCGCTGGACACGAAGGTGCTGTACCAGGACACGCTGGACTTCCAGCCGTACGACACGCCCGAGGCGCTGGCGCGGGAGGCCGCCGAGCTGGTCGTCGTGGGCAGGGTGACGGGCTGGCTGCCGGGGCCGGTGATCGAGGAGATCCCGGGGAGCCGCGCCTACCACGTGCTGTGACGGGTCCGGGTCGAGCCGTGCGGGGTCGACGGTCTCGTCGCCTGTCTCCAGGCGAACGGCTTCACGGGCTGACCAGTAGCGTGTGCGCATGCGCTCACGACGTTCTGTGCTCGCCGTGCCAGGCAGCAACCCCCGGTTCCTGGAGAAGGCCCAGACCCTGCCCGTGGACGAGGTCTTCCTCGACCTGGAGGACTCCGTCGCGCCGCTGGCCAAGGAGGCGGCGCGGGCCAACATCGTGACGGCCCTGCGCGAGGGCGACTGGTCGGGCAAGACCCGCGTGGTCAGGGTGAACGACCTGACGACCCAGTGGACGTACCGCGACGTGATCGAGATCGTCGAAGGGGCGGGGGCGTTCCTCGACTGCCTCATGCTGCCCAAGGTGCAGGACCCGACCGAGGTCGTCTGGCTGGACACGCTGCTCACGCAGATCGAGAAGACCATGGGCTACGAGGTGGGCCGCATCGGCATCGAGGCGCAGATCGAGAACGCCCGCGGCCTGGTGAACGCCGACGCCATCGCCGGGTCGTCCAGGCGGCTGGAGACGCTCGTGTTCGGCCCCGCCGACTTCATGGCCTCCATCAACATGCGCACCCTCGTCGTCGGCGAGCAGCCGCCCGGCTACGTCGAGGGCGACGCCTACCACTACATCCTCATGCGGCTCCTCATGGCGGCCAGGATGCACGACCTGCAGGTGATCGACGGCCCCTACCTGCAGATCAAGGACGTCGAGGGCTTCCGCAGGGTCGCGCAGCGGGCGGCGGCGCTGGGGTTCGACGGCAAGTGGGTGCTGCACCCCTCGCAGGTGGACGCCGCCAACGAGGTGTTCTCGCCGGCGCAGGAGGACTATGACCACGCCGAGCTCATCCTGGAGGCGTACGAGTACTACACCACCGTCGAGAAGCGCGGCGCGGTCATGCTGGGCGACGAGATGATCGACGAGGCCTCCAGGAAGATGGCGCTCGTCGTGGCCGCCAAGGGGCGGGCGGCCGGGCTGAGCCGTACGAAGAGGTTCACACCTTGAAGCCGACGGCGGTGAAGAACCAGAACGACGAGGTCAGCCAGAGACCCACGAGCGCCGTGAACGCCAGCCCGCCGAGCACCGGCAGCGTCCAGCCCGGCGTGTCGCGCTTGGGCAGGGCCAGCATCTTCGCGGTGAACACGCCATAGAAGAAGCAGCCGAGCAGCGAGTGCGCGAGCACGCGCGGGACGTCGTACTGCAGGCCGAGGGCGTACAGGCAGTGGAAGGCGACCGGGATCGTGAGCACGAACGCCAGCCGGCCCGACCAGCGGTGCACGGCGGGCGGGATCGTGATCCCGAGCTTGCCCCACATCGACAGGGCCGAGACCACCTGCACGATCGCCAGCACGAACGCGCCGGTGGTCAGCCACACCTTCATCGGCAGCGCCGCGGAGAAGCCCGCCACGCCGACGGCGAACCCGGTCGGCGTGTGAGCCCGCCCGTAGACGCCGAGCGCGAGCACCACCAGACCGCCGACGAGCAGCGGCACCAGTAACGTGGTCGCGCTGGGGGAGCGGCGCTGCTGGTAGGTGGCGGTCATTGCATCTCCTCGATGAAGCCGTCGACGTCCTCGGGGTTGACCGTGGTGCCGTCCACGGTGACGGGGGCGGTGGGCTGCGCGCTGTCGAGCTGCGGGATGTCGAGCTGCTCCTCCCCGGCGAAGGCGGCGCCGACCTGGTAGTAGCCGCCGTTCGGGTTCTTGATCATGATCCAGCCGGCGCGCAGCCTGGCGCCCCTGACGATCGCGGTGGCGCGGTACAGGCCCGACGGCTTGACCACCGTGGGGGCCGTGAAGTCCCACTTCCTGCCGCCGACGGAGACCCAGCCCTCGGCGCGGCCGCCGCCCAGTTCGGCCGTCACCTTGGAGCCGGCGTTCGCCACGCCCTTGAGCTGGAGCTCGCCGTCGGACTCCGAGCCCTTGAACCAGGCCTCGGTCCTGCCGTCGCAGAAGTAGCCGATGGCCTTGCCGTTCCTGATCGAGATGGCGATGAGGGCGCCGTTGCCCTCCACCCGGCCGCCGTAGTCGGCCTTGGCGATCTTCTTGGCCGCCGTCTGCGAGGGGGAGGGCGACGGCGCCGCCGAGCTCTCCTCCACGGGAGGTGCTTCAGCAGCGGTGTTGGCGGCCGTTTCCTCGGCCGCGGGTGTCGCGATGGTGCTGGCGACACCGAGCCCCAGGGCGAGCACTGCTCCCGCCGCGAGGGTGATGACAGGTCCCAGCCTTGACATGGACTGCTCCCAGGGTCGAATTGCCTACGACTCCGAGCATCCGCCTAAAACGGTGGACCGTCTGTGAACTAATGCGCATCAAGCGGACAGAATAGAGAGATGCAGGAAAATCCGGGGCCCCCATTTCCGTACGGTCCCCAGGCGGCCGGGTACCCGTACCCGCAGCAGGCGCCGCCCTGGTTCGTGGCCGTTCCGCGCGGGGCCCGGTTCGACCAGCTCGCCGCGATCCCGGGCGTGCGTCCGTGGCGGGCGATCGTCGGCACGCTGATCGTCGGCGCCGGGTTCCTGGCGATCGGCGTCGTGGTCGTCATCGGCTTCATGCTGGGGACGGAGCTCTTCGCCCTGCCCGAGGCGGTGAACCCCGAGACGGGGGTGCCGCGGGGCACGCCGTACGGGCTGGCCATGACGCTCCTGTCGATCGCGCCCGTGCTGCTGCTCGTGCAGGGCACCGCGGCGCTCGTCCAGCGGCGCCGCCCGGGCACGCTCTCGTCCGTGGTGGGACGGCTGCGCTGGTCCTGGATGGCGCGGTGCGCGGCGCTGGGCGTGCTGGCGCTGGCGCTCGGGCAGGGGGCGCAGTATCTCGCCCTGTCGATCTCCGGCGTGGACACCGGCATGTTCGGCTGGGCCGGGTGGCCGGTCTTCCTGCCGCTGCTCATCGTGATCGTGCTGCTGGTGCCGTTCCAGGCCGCGGCCGAGGAGTACGTCTTCCGCGGCTGGTTCATGCAGGCCGTCGGGGCGCACGTGCGCAACCCCGTGTGGGGCATCCTCATCGGGTCCGCGCTGTTCGCGTCGCTGCACGGGTACTCCTGGGCGGGGCTGGTGGACGTGTTCGCGTTCGGGGCGGTGATGGCGTGGCTGGCGGTGCGGACGGGCGGGCTGGAGGCGCCGATCGCGCTGCACGTGGTGAACAACGTGGTGGCCTTCGGGATCAGCGCGGCGGCGGGGGACATGGAGGACGCCTTGGACCAGGCGAAGACGCCGGTGCCGTGGCAGTCGTTGGCGGGGACCGTGGTGCAGCTCGGGGTGTATGCGTTTGGTGTGATGTATCTAGCTAAAAAGCAGTCAATCAGGACTATTTCGGAATAAATCCGGCGCAGGGTGCCGGGAATCTCGCTAGAGAGGTCTCGTAATTCCGGCTGAGTCATGCTGGTCTGGATGCTGTCGGGACGGCGCGGGACCCTCCGAGCCGCCCTGGAACGGTCCGCGAACGCGGCCTCGATCTGCCTGTACGACGAGCTCGACTAGGAGGTACGGCGCGTGGCCTCCGGCCCCAGTGAACCGCCACGGCGACCGCCTGAAGACGACGACCCTCGCTCCGAGGGCGCGTCCGAACCCCGTTCCCCTTCGGAAGAGCCCAGGATCCGCCACTCGCCGCCCGGTCCCACCGACGACCGGGCCAGGGGTTTACCGCTGACCTCGCCCTGGGGCATGCCGCCGTTCGCCGCTCCCGTCCCCGACGACGAGCCGCAGGAGCCGCCCAAGGGGCGCAGGCCGTACACCTCGCCGACGGCCGAGCCCGAGGACGAGCCGCGCCGGCGCCGCCGCGTCGTCAACCGGCCCGACAAGCTGGTCGCCGGCGGCCCGCTCCGCCAGGACACCGCCACGCCGCAGCCTGACGCCTCCGACGCGCCCCGCCCCGAGGCGGCCGCGTCCCAGGCGGGCGCGCCCGACGCGCCTCAGGCGGGCGCCACCGGGAGTCCCCGCCCGGACGGCGCCGACGCGCCTCGCCCGGACGCTGAAGACGCGCCCCGCCCCGATGGCGTGCCCCGCCCGCGCCCCGAGGGCGACGCGGCGGCGCCCGCCGCCGGGTCTCCGCACCAGGAGGCCCCGGCGGGCAACGGGGAGCGGCGGGACCGCACACCGCCGTACCGGCTGGTGTATCCCGTGCCGGCCGAGGCCCGCCAGGAGGCGGAGGAGGACCGCGGGGAGCCCGGTGAGCGGGACGAGACCGAGGTGCGGCGCGTCGGACGGCCCCCCGCGGGCCGCCCCACGAGGCCGGACCTGCTGGTCGCGACCGCCCCCGTGGGCGCGCAGGGCTCCGGCGGCCGGCACCACAGGGGCCCGGCCCCCGCCGCCGTACGCAGATCCAGCCCCGCCCGCCGGGGCACCAGGGCCATCCCGCTCGTCCTGACCGTCGCCGCCGCCGTCCTGGTGGCCACCGGCGTGCTCGTCTGGCAGTGGAGCGACGACGAGGCCGCCGGCCTGCGCCTGGAGGCGGGCACCGGACGTTCGGGCGACGAGCTGTTCACGGTCCCCGCCGCCGGCGTCGGCACCGACCAGAAGCTCAACGACATGACCTCGGTGGGCCGCGCCGTGGTGGCGGTCGGCAGCGACACGACCAGCCCCACCCCGCGCCCGCTCTTCCTGTTCTCCCCGGACGGCGGCAAGAACTGGCGGCTCGGCCAGGTCAACGGCGCCTCCACGGCCATCGTGCGGCACGTGGTCGGCGGCGAGGGCCGGTGGCTGGCCAGCGGCGGCGACGAGAGCACCGGCGAGCGCGGCCTGTGGACCAGCGCCGACGGTTACAGCTGGACGGCCGTGGAGGCGTCGGGGCTGGCCGCGTTCCGCGCCGGTGACCGGATCGAGGACATCGCGCGGACCGGGTCCGGGTTCGTCGCCGTGGGGCGTACGACGGGAGACGACGGCGGCACGGGACCCGCGGCCTGGCGCTCCGACGAGGGCCGGGCCTGGGAGCGCGTCGAGACGAGGGAGCTGGGAGTCCGGGAGCTCAAGGCCGTGGTGGCCAAGGGCGACACGGTCGTGGCCGTCGGAGTACCCGCGGACGGCGAGGGATCGCGGGTGCTGCGCTCGGCGAACGGCGGGCGTGACTGGCAGGCGACCGGCTTCCAGCTCCCCGAGGCCACCGACCCCCGCGCGGGGACGGTGGCGGTGCTGCCGAAACGGTTCGTGCTGGTGCCGACGCGGCGGCGCACGGTCGAGGGCGACGTACGCGTCTACTGCTCGCCGACCGGGGCGCAGTGGTCGCAGTGCGGCTCCATCGGCGGCCTGGCGGCCGAGAGCGTCGGCGTGGAGTCGGTGATCTCCTACCCGTCGGGCGTGGCCGCGATCAGCCCGGGCGTGATGGGCACGTACACGGTGCTGACCACCACGGACGGGCGTTCGTGGACGAAACGGGCCGATCTCGGCAACCTGACGGGCGCGACGCTGCGCGGGTTCACCATCTCCGACGGCGGCACCCTGTTCGCCGGCGGCGACCGCGCGGCCTCCGACGTCGACAACCAGCTCGTGCTCATGGCCGCGCCCCCGCGCGGCGACGCCGCGCGCGTGCAGCTCGGCGAGGTGGAGGGCCTGACCAGGATCGCCCGCGAGACGAACGCGCTGGCCGGCCACGACGGCCGGTACGTGGCCGTCGGCTCCGCGTCGGGCGACGCCGGCCTGTGGACGATCAGGAACTGGCAGAGCTGGAAGTCGATGAGCCTGGGCGGCACCGGCAGGCAGACGCTGGAGGACGTCGCGTACGGCAGCCGCGGCTGGCTGGCGGTCGGCGGCACCGAGCCGAACGTCGGCGTCACCGACCCCCTCCTCGTCACCTCCGCCGACGGCGAGAGCTGGAAGCGGGTCGACGTCACCGGCGGCCTGGCCCGCCGCCAGGACCATCCCTACCTGCGCACCGACGTGGTGACCGCGGGCAAGGAGGGCTACGTGCTGGCCGGGCAGTCCAGGGACCAGTCGGGCACGGTCACCGCCGCCATGTGGTTCACGCCGGACATGCGCAAGTACACCCGCTCCAGCAAGCTGCCGCAGGGCGGCGCCGGCGTGCGCGTGCACGACGCCATCGCCGGCGGCGACGGGTACGTGGCCGTGGGCGGCTCCGGCAGCGCCGACCAGGAGCGCACCGTGGTCTGGCACTCGGAGGACGGCGTCAACTGGGCCGCGCGCAAGAGCGTGTCCCCGCCGGACGCCACCTCGGCCGGGCTCCGGCGGATCACCGCCTACCAGGGCAAGCTGGTGGCCATCGGCACGGCGCTGACGAACGGGGCGCGGCGCGCGTTCGCCGCCGTCTCGGACGACGAGGGCGAGACCTGGGAGACGGCCTGGCTGCCCGCCGACCGGGCGGCGGCGGTGTACGACCTGGCCGCGGCGCAGGAGGGGCTGGTGGCGGTCGGCTGGCACGGCGTGCCGGGCGAGGGCGACAGCGCGGCCTGGACGTCGCAGGACGGGCTGTCGTGGAACCGCATGGCGCTCACCAAGGACCGCCTGGCGGGCCAGGGGACGCAGTGGTTGTCGGCGGTGGCCGTGGACGGCGCGGAGGTGGTGGCGCTCGGCCGGTCCACGACCTACAGCGCCGACCACCTGATCCTGTGGACGTCGAGCCTGACGTCGAGCAGGTAGGGCTACCGGCCGGGGAGCGCGTCCCACTCGGTCAGGGCCGCCAGCAGGCCCTCCGACAGCGGCAGGCGATCCAGGTCGGCGCGGTCGCACCACCGCACGTCCGCCGCGTCGTCCCCCGCGGCGGGCGTCCCGGCGGACACGGTGGCCAGATAGTCGCGGATCACGTACGTGACCCCGCCGGGCCCTGGCCGGTCCACCGTGCCGGCCAGCCGGCCCACCCGCACGCGCAGCCCGGTCTCCTCCAGCACCTCCCGGCGCACTCCGGCCTCATCGCTCTCACCGGGCTCCAGCCGCCCCCCGGGAAGGGACCACGACCCCATGCCGGGCGGGCGTCCCCGCTGGACGAGAAGCAGCCGGTCGGCGGCGTCGAAGATGATCGCGCCCACACAATTTACGCGCACATGACCAAGATTACGACGGGATAACGGGCACCGGCCTTGACGTGGCCGTGCCGGAGAAAGCACCGTGGGTAGTTGTGAGAGCGGCTCCGACCTGTCCACGGTGCTTTGGCCCGCTTCACGGGCCGAGCGCCTGGTCTAGTGCGTTTCGATGTGACACGCACGGCGATGTCCTGCCGTATCAGCCTCCGTGGCCGCCGACCAGCACCGCGCTAGAGGCGATACGCAAGAGCTCAGTCGTGCCCGTGTGGCTGCCCTGGCCGTTGCCTGCCGGCTGGCTGGTGACCGGCTTCGGCGAGGTGGGCGATCAGCGCACCGGCGCGCGCGCCAGCCTGGTCGCGCTGACCGGGCCGTCGCTGATGGAGGGACCGGCGGACCTGGTGCTGATCGCCGAGGAACCGGGCATCGGGCTGGGCGCCGCGTTCGCCGGGCTCGACGGGCCCGACCCCGGCGAGGGGTTCGACGCGGGCCCGCCCAACGCGAAGATCGCCGTGCTCGGCCACCCCACCGCGCTGTGGTGCGTGGACGGCCAGGACGACCGCGCGGTCTACGCGGGCGAGGCGATGGGCAACTGGCTGTGGGCGATCGCCTGGCCGGCCGACGCCGGATGCATGATCGCGCTGGCGGAGCTGTCGCTGCTGGACGCCCGTGACCACGAGCTGGACGTGCCGTTCGGAGCCTTTTCCCCAAGACTCGAAGATTAGCGATTCGCGCTGTCAGGGGAACGGACTAGAGTTCGGAGGCGTGACAGCGCGTATCGAGCGAGTGGTGACCGAAGGCGTCGTCGACATCGACGGCACCGAGCACAAGGTCGAGAACAATACCTGGATCGTGGGTGACGACGACGAGGTGATCGTCATCGACGCCTCGCGTGACGCCGACAAGATCCTGGAACAGGTCGGCGAGCGGGAGGTGCTGGCCGTCATCTGCACGGCGGGCCTGCCCGACCACGTGGGGGCCGCCATCGAGGTGGCCAGCAGGGACGAGGCCGTCGTGGCCCTGCACCCCAAGGACAAGCCCCTGTGGCGGGAGACCTGGCGCGAGACCTGGCCCGACATCGACATGGAGGACGACGGCATCTTCGGCGTGGCCGACGTCCAGCTCGACGTCATGGAGACGCCCGGCGTCTCGCCCGGCGGCGTGTCGCTCTACTGCGAGGCGCTCGGGGCCGTGTTCACCGGC
Source organism: Nonomuraea thailandensis (assembly GCF_024172165.1). Lineage (GTDB taxonomy): Bacteria > Actinomycetota > Actinomycetes > Streptosporangiales > Streptosporangiaceae > Nonomuraea > Nonomuraea thailandensis. Next base: position 11,605,515 of record NZ_JAMZEB010000002.1, read on the forward strand.
AAGGCCCTGCAGGCCGACGGCCCCGGCAAGCTGGGCGGCGAGTATCCCGCCCTGGCCGACCAGCTCACCTCGATCGGCGGGCGGCTGTTCACGCTGCCCGGCGACACGCGGGTGCTGGCCGCGCACGGCGACGAGGTCACGATCGGCGACCTGGAGCCGCACTTCGACGACTGGGTCTCGGGCTCGCTGACCCGCGTCGACACCGAGGCCGAGAGCGAGGGGCCGCTGACCGACGGCACGAAGATCTCCGGGATCAAGCTGGGCGACGACTAGGTGACCGTCCAGGGCCAGCTACCGCTGGAAGGGATGCCGCGGCGGCTCTATTCGTGCACGCCGTCGCGGTTGAACACCTGGCTCGACTGCCGCCGCCGCTACCGGTTCACCTACCTCGACCGGCCGCAGCCGTCCAAGGGGCCCGCCTGGGCGCACAACAGCGTGGGCGCGAGCGTGCACAACGCGCTGGCGGGCTGGTGGCGGGAGCCGTACGACCGCAGGACCCCGCTGACGGCGTCCATCCTGCTCACGAACGGGTGGATCACCGAGGGGTTCAGGGACGCGGAGCAGTCGGGACGCTGGCTGGGACGGGCCCGCGACCTCGTGTCCGGATATGTCGCGACGTTGGATCCGTCCGACGATCCGGTCGGCGTCGAGCGCACGGTCGCCACCCGCACCAGGGTCATCGCCCTGTCCGGCCGCATCGACCGGCTCGACCGGCGCGGCGACGAGCTGGTCGTGGTCGACTACAAGACCGGCCGCCGCCCGCTCACGCAGGACGACGCCCGCTCCTCGCTGGCCCTGGCCGCGTACGCCGTCGCGGCCTCGGCCATGATGCGCACCCCGTGCCGCACGGTCGAGCTGCACCACCTGCCGACCGGCGAGATCGTGGAGTGGCGGCACACCGAGGAGTCCCTGGCCCGTCACCTGAGCCGCGCCGAAGAGGTCGCCATGGAGGCGTCGGAGGCGGACGACCGCTACCGGGGCGCCGTGGGCGCGCGGCCCGGGCCGCGCCGGCCTCCCGGCGAGCGCCAGACGATCGGCCCCGCCGAGGTGCCCGGCGACGTCGACAAGCTGTTCGCGCCCAGCCCGGGGCCGATCTGCTCCTGGTGCGACTTCCGCCGCCACTGCCCCGAGGGCCAGGCCGCCGGCCCCGAACGCCAACCTTGGGATGGTCTGGCCGAATAGCGGTTATGCACCCCATGTGAAACCTGTGGGGCACTTACCGGCCGTGGTGGCGCTGGGCTCGCTGTTCAACCCGCTGAACTCATCCATGATCGCCGTCGCGCTGGCCCACATCGAGGCCGAGTTCCGCGTCGGGATCGCCGCGGTGACCTGGCTGGCGGCCGGCTTCTACCTGGTCGGGATCATGGTGCCACCGCTGATGGGCACGCTGGCGGACCGGTTCGGGCCGCGGCCGGTGTTCTGCGCGGGGCTGGTCACGATGGCCGTCACCGGGGTGCTGGCCGCGCTGGCGCCGTCGTTCGCCGCGCTGGTGGCGGTGCGGCTGCTGCAGGCGTTCGGGAGCTGCGCGACGATGCCCGCGGGCATGGCCATCGTGCAGGCCGTGATGCCGGGCGAGGACGGCAGGCCGCCGCCGCGTGTCATCGCGACGATCTCGATGGCGCTCACCGCCAGCGCCGCCGCCGGGCCCGTGCTCGGTGGGTTCCTGGTCGCGCTGTGGGGATGGCGGGCCATCTTCCTGGTCAACGTGCCGCTCGCGGCCCTCGCGCTGGCCGTGGCGCTGCGCACACTGCCCGAGGTGCGGGTGGACGGCGCCCGGGAGGCCCTGCTGCCCCGGCTGAGCGGCGGGCTGCTGGCCACCTGCGGGCAGTTCGCGCTCGGGAACGTGGTCTTCTACGTGGCGTTCTTCGCGGTGCCGCTGTGGGCGCAGAGCGCGGCGGGCCTGCCCGCGCACGTCGCGGGACTGCTCGTGCTGCCGCTGGCGGGGCTCGGCATCGTGGCGACGCCCCTCGCGGTGACGCTGGCCAGGCGGGCCGGGCTGCGCGCGGTGCTGGTGTCGGGCTCGGCGCTGCTGCTCGCCGGCGCCTGCGCGATGCTCCTGGCGCGTACGGTGTGGCCCGTCCTGGTGGCCGCCGCACTGCTGGGCGTTTCGGCGGCCTTCACCCAGTTCGCGCTGAACTCGCTGGTCTTCGTGCACGCCGACCGGCGCGACACCGGGGCCGCGGTGGGCGTCTTCCAGGCGTCCAGGTACGTCGGCGCGGGCACCGCGTCGGTGCTGCTCGGCGTGCTGTTCGACCGGGCGGGGCTGGGCGGCGGCGCCTGGCTCATGGCGGGCGCCGCGGCGGTGGTGCTGGCAGGGGCCGTGCTGCTGCCCGTCAGGCGGCCCGGCCCGGCCAGCGGCGAGGATCGGTCAGGCCCTTGAGCCCCTTGCCGACGTCGTAGCCCGCCGCCCCCAGCCGCTCCCTCGACGCCCGCAACATCTGCCTGGTGGCGGGCATGAAGGCCCGGTCGTGCACGGGCTCGGGCAGCGAGTTCAGGCCCAGCCTGAACGCCTTCAGCGCGGCCGTGACCGTGGCCCGGGGCACCTCGGGCAGGACGCCGTACATCCGCCTGGCCCAGCCGGGCAGCGTGTAGTAGCACAGCGCGCCGAACGGGAAGTACGCCGGCTTGCCCGGCGAGAGCACGCGCAGCTCGCGCGGCAGCCGCGGCCACAGCAGGAACCGCACGGTCGAGGCCGCCTCCGGCGTCACGCGCAGGCTGGGGCGCAGCTGCTTGAAGTAGGCGTCCATCTCGGCGCACGAGCCGGGCACGTCGTCGAGGTGCAGGCCGACGTAGGTGGCGCTCCTGCGCTGCTCGTACAGGTAGCGGTCGGCCTGGCGCTCGCTGAGCCCGAGCCCGCCGCGCCTGGCCACCTCCAGGTACGACGACACCTCCGCGCAGTGCACCCACAGCAGCAGCTCGGGATCGTCCACCCGGTGGGTCCTGCCGGTCTCGGGATCGCGGACGCGCAGCGCCTTGTGGATGCCGCGCACCCGCCTGCCGATCTCGTCGGCCTCGCGCGGGCTGCCGAACGTCACCCGCCCCACGAAGTCGGCGGTGCGGCGCAGCCGGCCGAACGGGTCCTCCTGGAAGTTGGAGTTCTGCCAGACGCCCAGCATGGCGAGCGGGTGCAGCGCCTGCAGCATGAGGCCGCGCACCCCGCCCACCCACATCGAACGGTCGAGGTGCACCTGCCAGGTCGCGCTCTGCGGCGGCTGGACGACGATGTCTTCCATAGTAAGTACAGGGTTACACCGCATTGGACCTTATGTCCAAGAAGTGTTGCTCCGCCGCGTTCCAGAACCGCACCAGGGCCGCCGCGGTCGTCTCCGGAGCCTCGACGGCGGGGGAGTGCACCGCGCCCGGCACCACCACGCAGTCGGCCCCGAGCCTGGCCGCCATCTCCGACTGCAGCTCGGGCGGCCAGCCGTCGTCGTGCTCGCCGTACAGGACGAGCGTGGGCACCTCGATCTCGCGCAGCTCGTCGGTGCGGTCGTGCATGGACAGCACCTGCTCGGCCATGCACGACAGGCCCGTGGGGGAGTTGGCGAGCAGGCGCCTGTGCAGGAACTCCCGGATCTCGTCGGACACGTCCTGCGCCAGCGCCTCGGGCTCGAACCTGGACTGCCAGACGGCCTCCAGGCCCAGCGACGGCACCTCGTCCATGATCTTCCTGCCGTTGCGGGCCCGCCTGCCCTCGATCGCCCCGGGGCCCGAGCCCATCAGCGTGAACGAGGCGAACCGCGTGCGGCCGTCGATCACCGCCTCCCTGCCCACCAGCCCGCCGAACGAGTGACCCACCAGGTGGAGGGGGTCGCCGGCGCCGATGACCTGGGCGAGCAGGTCGACGTCGGCCCCGAGCGCCGCGCACGTGTAGGCGGCGGGGTCGTCGGGGCCCGCGGTCTCGTACTGGCCGCGCAGGTCGATCGCCACCACCCGGCGGCCCGACTGGGCCAGCGTCATCAGGACCGCGATGAAGTCTTCCTTGCTGCCCGTCAGGCCGGGGACCAGGAGCGCGGGCCAGCGCTCAACCACACCACTGACCGGAATCGCCTCCAGGGCCGCGAACGTGCCCTGTGGCGTCTCGATCTTCTGTGGTGTGACGCCTGGAGGCAGGTCGAGGAATCGCGGCGTACTCACGTGGGGCAACAATACCCAGAGGTCAGCGCCTCGACACCGGCATGCCTACTACGCTGGTGCGAGTTCTGAGGAGATGTGAGGTTTGCGCGATCCCGAGATCCGGCCCCGCCGCCTCGTGGGACGACGTGCGGAGGGTCTTCGGCCACGTGGCGCCCATTCCGGGTGCCGCCGCGGGTGATTCCGGCTCCTGGGGCCGGGGATCCGCGCCCGCTCCACCCCGGCCGGTGCCAGGGAGCGCCGCCAGAGGCTCGTAGACGGCGCTGAGCGGCCCCCTGCGGCGCCGGGACCGCTCCGGTGGGGTGATTGCCGCGCGAGGGGCGCACGCGGCTCCTCCGGCTCGCCTGCGGCCCGCCCGTCTCGCGGAGGCAGCCGAAGGATCCGGAGAAGCGGTGCCGACGGCCCGCACCATGCGCAAAGGCGCGCACTCTGGGAGCGGCCTGCACCATGCGCAAAGGCGCGCACCCTGGATGGGTGCGCGCCTTTGCGACGTGTGCGACGTGCCGTTCGCTGCCCCGCGCGCGTGATGCGTGTCAGCCCACGCGCGCCGGGCGGTCAGCCTGCGCGGCGGCGGTTGCCGCCACCGCCGCCACGGGACTGGCGGCGCTGCTGCTTGCGCTCCGTCGCCGCCGACGGGGCGATGTCGTCGTCGTCCGAAGCCAGGTCCGGCGACTGGAAGATCACCGTGAACGGGCTCGGCGGGATGATCCGCTCCGGCTCCCTGCGCACCGGCGGAGGCGGTGTCGTCAGGAAGCCCGGCTCGAACTCCGGCGAGGCGACGGGCGGCACGGCGGGCGCCTGGCGCTCCGCGACGGCGGGCGCCGTCCGGGGCTCAGGAGCGGCCTCCCGCTCGACGGCCTCCCGCTCGACGGCCTCCGCCTCGGCGGGAGCCGCGGCCCTGCGCGTGCGGGTGCGCTTGGCCGGGGCCTCCACGCCCTCCTCGGCGGGAGCCCTGCGGGTACGGCTGCGCGTGGCGGCAGGCGCCTCCACGGTCTCCTCCACGGGGCGCGAGCGGGTGGGCTCGACCGGCGCCTCAGGGGCGTCGGCGAGCGCCTGCTCGATGGCCGAGGAGGCGGCGCCCCTGCGCGTACGGGTGCGCCTGGGCTCGTTGGCCGCCTGGATCTCGTCCGTAGTGAAGATCGCCGGAGTCTCCTCCGTCTTGGCATCCACGAGCTCGACCTCCGGCCTCTCGACGGGTGCGGACTCCTCCAGCTCCTTCCCGCCGCGGGTGCGGCGGCGCTGGCGGGGCGTACGGGCGGGACGCTCCTCGCGCTCCTCCCGGCGTCGCCCGCCACGCGTGCGGGTCCGGCCGGTCTCGCCGAGGTCCTCGAGGCGCTCGGCCGACAACCCGGCGCGCGAGCGGGCGGCGTGCGGCAGCACGCCCTTGGTGCCCTCGGGGATGCTCAGTTCGGAGTAGACGTGCGGCGAGGTGGAGTAGGTCTCCTCGGGCTCGGCGAAGTCGAGCCCGAGCATCTGGTTGATCATCTTCCAGCGGGTCAGCTCCTCCCACTCCACGAACGTGACCGAGATCCCCGTGCGCCCGGCCCGGCCGGTACGGCCGATGCGGTGCACGTAGGTCTTGTCGTCGGTGGGGCAGTCGTAGTTGACCACGTGGGTGACGTCGTCGATGTCGATGCCGCGGGCGGCCACGTCGGTGGCCACCAGCACGTCGATCTTGCCGTTGCGGAAGGCCCGCAGCGCCTGCTCGCGCTGGCCCTGGCCGAGGTCGCCGTGGACGGCCGCGACCGCGAAGCCACGCGTGTCGAGCTGCTCGGCGACCATGTCGCAGGCCCGCTTGGTCTCGCAGAAGACCATGGTGAGCCCGCGGCCGTCGGCCTGCAGCAGCCGCCCGAGGATCTCGATCTTGTCCATGCGGTGCGTGCGCCACACGATCTGGCGCACCTGCGGCGTGGTCTCGCCCTCGCCGCTCTCGTGCTCGGCGCGTACGTGCGTCGGGCGGTTGAGGTACTTGCGCGACAGCGCGACGATCTCGCCCGGCATCGTCGCCGAGAACAGCATCGTCTGCCGCTGGTCGGGGATCAGCTTGAAGATGCGCTCGATGTCGGGCAGGAAGCCCAGGTCGAGCATGCGGTCGGCCTCGTCGAGCACGAGCGTGGTGATCTGGCTCAGGTCGAGGTGCTTCTGCTTGACCAGGTCGAGCAGACGGCCGGGGGTGCCGACGATGACGTCGACCCCGGCCTTGAGCGCCTCGATCTGCGGCTCGTACGCGCGGCCGCCGTACACGGTCAGGACCCGGGAGCCGAGCTTGCCCGCCGCGGTCACGAGGTCTTCGCTGACCTGCGTGGCCAGCTCGCGGGTCGGCACGATGACCAGCCCGCGGGGCTTCTTGCGGTTCTTGCGCGGCTTGCCGATGCTCTGGAGCATCGCGATGCCGAACGCGTAGGTCTTGCCCGTGCCCGTGCGCGCCTGGCCGATCAGGTCCTGGCCGCTCAGCGCGAGCGGGAGTGCCATCTCCTGGATGGGGAACGGTGTGACGATGCCCTCGGTCTCAAGGGCATCGGCGATCTCTGGTGTGACTCCGAGGTCTCGGAAAGTCGTCAGCGTGGCCTGCCTCAGTCTCAAATGAAGGCGGGCCTGCCGGGACCGACGGGCGGAAAACAGCCCCCGTGTCGTGGGTCCTCGCGGTAGAGCCAGCCCTCTCGCGTCATCGCGACCGCGCACCCGGGGAATCGGGGGGTAATCGGGGGAATCCCCCGAATTAACACAGTGCGGTCGCACTTTCACAGAGCAGTGTACTCGATACCACAACGCTGACCGAGCTCGCGTATGTTCCCGAAGATTCTGCGAAGTACGCTGCCTTCCATGAAGGAGTCTCCTGGAGTCGTCGACCTGCTCGGTGTGCTGGCCTACGCGGAGCTCAGCGCGTACGCGCGGATGACGGAGGACGCGGCCACCCTGGCGCCCTCCCTGGCCGACAGGGCGGCGCTGAGCGAGCTGGCCGTCACCGAGTTCGCCCACTTCCGCCTGCTGCGCGACCGGCTGGCCGAGCTCGGGGCCGATCCGGGGGAGGCGATGTCGCCGTTCGTGGGCGCGCTCGACGCCTGGCACGCCCAGACCCGGCCGGCCGACTGGCTCCAGGCGCTGGTCAAGACGTACGTGGGCGACGGCATCGCGCTCGACTTCTACCGCGAGGCGGCCCGGCTGCTCGACCCGTCGCTCGTCAAGCTGGTGGACGAGGTGCTGGTGGACGGCGAGCGCTCGCAGTTCGCCGTCGAGCGGGTCAGGGCCGGGATCGAGGCCGAGCCGGCGGCGGCCGGGCGGCTGGCGCTGTGGGCGCGGCGGCTGGTCGGCGAGGCGCTCAGCCAGGGGCAGCAGGTGGCCTCGGCGCGGCCGGAGCTCGCGCTGCTGCTGATGGAGTCGCAGCAGGAGGGCCAAACGGACATCTCCCGGCTTTTCGCCAAGCTGACCGAGGCGCACAACAAGCGCATGGCGGCGATGGGCATCTGAGCGGGGCAGCCGGGCGGGTCTTGCCATCGGGCGGCGCGGAGGAGGCCAGGGCTGTAGCGTGCCGTCATGAGGGCCTCGCGCCGCTACGACGGTTCCTTGACCAGATGTGGGCCGAATCACTGGACCACCCGCGCAGTGCTGCGGAGGGAGAGCACGCGCTGCCCGGCCACCGACCCGAGGTGTGATGCCGTAGTCAGGGACCGGCGGCCCCGCGGCTGCCGCCTGACGGGGCCTCGTCCCAGGAGCTGAGCCCGCCGGGGCAGGGCTCGTGAAGGGTACGGCGGACAGCCGTACCCCCCGGCCCAGCTGAGCTGTTAGAGCGTGCCGCCGAATCCGACCGGCCTGGCCTCGTCCTCGCCGATCTCGACGAACCCGAGCGCGGCCACCGGCACCACGACCCGCCTGCCCTTCACATCGGTGATCGCGAACACGCCGCCGCGATCTACGGACAGGGCGTTCCTGATCTCCTCTTCGACCTGCTCGGCGCTGAGGTCGGTCTCGACAACGAGTTCGCGGTGTACGGAGCGTACGCCGATCTTGACTTCCATCGTGGGCTCCCTAGTCGACGGGCTGGCTCACTCCCCATCGTCGCCGGTCCGGCCCCGAGATAGGGCGAATGATCGCGCCCAGCGAACGGGTTATGCCGTACGCGGAAAACCGCTGATGCCCCGCCACGCCAGCCGGGCCATGAGCTGCTCGGCCGCGTCCTTCGGGATCGAGCCCTGCGTGGTGACCCAGTAGCGGGCGCTCACCTCGGCCATGCCGACCAGCCCGACCCCCAGCAGATGCGCCTCGTCACTGGTGCACCCGGTGTCCTCCTGGATGAGCTCGCTGACCATCTCGGCGCACTCGCGCAGCGAGCGCTCCACCCGCTGCCGCACCGGGGCGACGTTACGCAGGTCGGACTCGAACACCAGGCGGAACGCCTCGCCCTGGCTGGAGACGAAGTCGAAGAACGCGCTGAAGGTGGCCTGCACGCGCAGCTTGTTCTCGTGGGTGGAGGCCAGCGCCTCGCGGCAGCGGTTGACCATGTCGTCGACGTGGAGGTCGAGCAGCGCCAGGTAGAGCTCCAGCTTGCCGGGGAAGTGCTGGTAGAGCACCGGCTTGCTGACCCCGGCCCGCTCGGCGATCTCGTCCATGGCGGCCGCGTGATAGCCGTTCTCCACGAACACTTCCTGCGCGGCGCTCAGAAGCTGCCGGCGTCGGGCCAGTCGGGGCAGCCGGGTGCCCCGGGGCTTGGCATCCGGGGTTGCGGTCACGCGGGTCTCCATTGGTCTCTCAGGCGGGCTGTGCGTGTGCTGCGTCGCACGCAGCGCACATCCTACGTGCCGGTAGGTTACGCGTCGGCGGCGGACGCCGGTCACGGGCGGCCTCCGCGCAGGTCACGGCCACCGAGCCCGGCACCGGCCCGGTGGCGAACCGGCATCGGCCGGCCCTCGGCCCCACACCGTTCCGGCATCGGCCCGGTTCCGGTCCGGCGCTCGGCCCCACACCGTTCCGGCACCGGCCCGGTTCCGGTCCGGCGCTCGGCCCGACCCCGTTCCGGCATCGGTCCGGCGCCTGGGCCGACGCCGGAGCGGCCTCGGCTGGACGCCGGATCGGCTCAGCGATAGTCGTCGTCGTCGAGATCGACCACGCGGTCCTGGTCGGACGCGTCCGCCGGATCGACGTCCAGCGGCAGCTCGCGCCGCAGCCGCCCGGTGCTCTGGAGCACCTCGCGATGCTGCTCCACGGCGTCGGCCTCCGGCGTCTCGAGCGACCTCTCCCCCTCCTCATCGGTGTAGGGGCCTTCGTCCCCGCGTATGTCCATCTCCGACATGTTCGAGTCCCCCTCTCGGTCCGGACGCCAACCAGCCTACGCCCGGCCGAAAAGGTCGCCGCGCTTCTCCACTCTGGCGAGGGCGTCGGGCGCGGTGAACACCAGGTCCTCGGGGTGTTCACAGCTCTCGACCTCCTTCCACGTCAGCGGGGTCGAGACCGTCGGCTGCTCCCTGGCCCGCAGGGAGTAGGGGGCGACGGTGGTCTTGGCCGGGTTGTTCTGGCTCCAGTCGATGAACACCTTGCCAGGCCGCAGCTTCTTCGTCATCACGCTGACGATCTGGTCCGGATGCTCCTTCTCCAGAACCTGGGCCAGCCTCTTGGCGTACGCGGACGGCTCCTCGCGGCAGTCCCAGTCCGCGTACAGCTGCATGCCCTTGCTCCCGCTGGTCTTCGGCAGGGCCTTGAGGCCTTCCTGCTTCAGCACGTCGCGCAGCATGACCGCCACCCGGGTGCATTCGACGATCGTCGCGGGCGCCCCCGGGTCGAGGTCGAACACCAGCGTGTCGGGCGGCAGCGCCTGGCCGTCCTCGTCCACGCGCCACTGCGGCACGTGCAGCTCCAGGGCGGCCAGGTTGGCGTAGTAGACGAGGGTGGGCAGGTCGTCCACGACGGCGAAGTCGATGGTCTCGCGGTTCTTGGTGCTGCCGGGGGCGGGCAGGTTCACCCGCCTGACCCAGCCGGGGGTGTGCTCGGGGGCGTTCTTCTCGAAGAAGAACTGGCCGGTGACGCCGTTCGGGTAACGCTTGACGGTCAGGGGGCGGCCCCGCAGGTGGGGCAGCAGTACGGGCGCGATGCGGCTGTAGTAGTCGATGACCTCGGCCTTGGTGAAGCCGTAGTCGGGGTAGAGGACCTTGTCCAGGTTGCTCAGGGTCAGCTCGCGCCCGTCCACCTTGACCGGCACCTTCATGGCGTCACCTCCGAGGGGAGCTTGTCGGGACGCAGACCGCGCCACACCGGGTGCCGCAGCCGTTGCTCGTCGGTCCACATCGTGTAGGCCACCTCCCCGACCAGATCAGGCCTAACCCATCGATTCCTCCACGGAACCTCGTTGATGAACGGGCTGCGCGGGATCTCCAGCGGCCGCAGCACCTGGTGGAGCTCGTCCAGCACCGCGTCGGTGAACCCCGTGCCGACGTGCCCGACGTACGTCAGCCCCGCGCCCGTGAACACCCCCATGACCAGCGACCCGACCCCGCCCGCGCGCCGCCCCTTGCCGGGCTTCCAGCCGCCGATCACGACCTCGCGCGTGGCCAGGTTCTTGACCTTGATCCACCAGGGTGACCGGACGCCCGAGCGGTAGGGGGAGTCGAGGCGCTTGGCGATGACGCCTTCGAGGCCCTGCTCGTACGTGGCGGAGAGCAGGTCGGACTCGCCGGGGAAGTACGGCGGCGCGCCGATGTCCAGCTCGTCCAGCAGCGCCCTGCGGTCGCGGTAGGACAGGTCGAACAGCGGCGTGCCGTCGAGGTAGAGCAGGTCGAACGGCATGTACGTGATCGGGTACAGCTCCAGCATGACCGGCTCGGGGTCGGTCAGGTGCATGCGGTGCTGGAGCCGTTCGAAGCTGGGCCGGCCGTGCTCGTCGAGAGCCACGACCTCGCCGTCGATGATCGCGTTCTTCAAGCCGAACCCGGAAATTTCCGGATATCTCCGCGTGTATTCGGCTCCATGCCTCCCCGTCACCCGCATCCCACCGTCAAGATGGATGAGGGCGCGGATGCCGTCCCACTTGACCTCGAGCCCGTACAGATCGCGATCGAAGGGTAGTTCCCCAGGTACGGCGAGCATCGGTTCGATTGGGTATGGCATTGGTTGCCCCATGACGGGTATGTGCCCAATGCCGGGCCGGTTGAGAGCTGAGGGGTGCCCCATGCGCAGCATCTGGAAGGGTGCGATCTCCTTCGGGCTGGTCACGATCCCGGTCAAGCTCTACTCCGCGACCGAGCAGAAGGACGTGACGTTCCACCAGGTCCACCGCGAGGACGGCGGCCGGATCCGCTACAAGCGGGTGTGCACCCAGGACGGCGAAGAGGTCGCCTACGCCGACATCGCCAAGGGGTACGAGCTGGCCTCGGGCGAGATCGTCGTGCTCACGGACGAGGACTTCGAGGACCTGCCGCTGAGCTCGTCCCGCAGGATCGACGTGCTGCAGTTCGCGCCCGCCGAGCAGATCGATCCCATCTACTTCGCCAAGTCGTACTACCTGGAGCCCGACGCGCAGGGCGCCAAGCCGTACGTGCTGCTGCGCAACGCGCTGGAGAGCTCCGGGCAGGTCGCGGTGGTCAAGGTGGCGCTGAGGCAGCGCGAGTCGCTGGCCACGCTGCGGGTCAGGGACGGGGTGTTCGTCCTGGAGACGATGCTCTGGCCGGACGAGATCCGCACGCCCGACTTCGCGTTCCTGGAGGAGGACATCGAGGTCCGCGCCCAGGAGCTCAAGATGGCCGAGTCGCTGATCACCACCATGGAGTCCGACTTCGACCCGTCCGAGTACCACGACACCTACCGCGAGGCGCTGCAGCAGGTGATCGAGGCGAAGGTGGCGGGCAAGGAGGTCATCCCGGCCCGCGAGGAGGAAGAGGCCGGGCCCGCGGTGGACCTCATGGCGGCCCTGCGGGCGAGCGTCGAGGCGGCCAAGCGGGAGCGCGGCGGCGAGCCGGCCAAGCCGAAGAAGGCGGCCGGCAAGTCGGCGAAGGACGCCAAGGACGACAAGGAAGCCAAGGACGAGGAGAAGGCCGCGCCCAAGCGCAAGACCCGCAAGTCCGCCTGAGCGCCGCCGCTCCGCCTGTGCGCCGCCGCCCGGCCTGAACGCTGCTGCTCGGCCTGTGCGCCGCGTCGGCCGTTCAGACCCACAGGTACAGGCCGCGGCGCGAGCGCACGACCGGCTCCAGCCAGTCGAAGAACTCCTCCAGCCATGGGTCCGCCCCCGGCTCGGCCGCCGCCGACAGGCGCAGGGCGCGCTTGTACGGGCCCGGCACCGTACGGCTGAACTCGCGTGCCGCGTGCTCCAGCAGCGCCAGGTGCCCCGCCACTGCCTCCGCATGAGCCCGCTGACCGGGGATCGGCAGATCGTCGCCGGGCGTGGCCGGGGGCGGGCCCGGAGCGGGGACCGAGGGCGGGGGCGGGAGGGCCCGTACGAGGCGGCGGGCCTGGAGGAACGCGGGCCTGCGGGTCCACGCGTTCGTACGCGCCTCGGTGGCGTCCACCGTCGCCGTGAGGTCGGCCTGGAACTCGGCGAGGTCACCGCAGGTCTCCCAGGTGCGCAGGCGAGCCGGATAGTGCCGGAACCGGCCGGCCGAGATCGAGGCGTGCCAGTGGCGCCACCTGGGCGACCACTCGGCGAGCTGCGCGGGGCTCAGCGACGTCCAGGCCGCCTGCCGCCATTCGGGAGGGAACAGGCGGTTGGCGCCGATGACGGACACCCGGTGGGACGGGTGGGCCCCGTCCGCGTCCGTTTCGAGGATCAGCAGGGCGCGCAGCCGGGCGTCGGCGTCCCGCCATCTGAGCAGCGCCGTGTCGTGGCCGATGTCCTGCGGCGGGTCGGTGCGGAGGGTGCGGCCGAGGGCGTGGGACAGGCGGGCGTGCATGCGGATCAGCGCGTCCAGTTCGGCGGGGCCGGTGAGATCGCGTACCGCCGCAGGCACCCAGTCCGTCCCCACGCTCGATCATCGTAGCCGGGGCGCGAGGTGTGGCGAACTGGTACATATACGGATAAGTGGTGCTTTTTCATTGGATAGTTCTTTAAGGCAAGCAATAAGATTCTTAATGCAGAGCAAAAAGGAGTCGTGGCTGTTTGCCCGGGCATCTGCCGGAAATGACACATCGTGGATAGCTCTTCCAGAAGCCATCCAAGAGCTGTTTTCGGGTAATCCGGAAACGATGAGAACGGGGCAATCGATCCTTTAGGGGGAAAACGCAATGCCCAAGCTCAAAAGTGTTATCGCCGGTCTGGCCGTCAGCACGGCTCTGACCGGTGGCGTGGTCAGCGTGGGTGCGGCCACCACCATGGCCAGCGCCGACGCCGCCACCCAGGTCAGCACCGGTTCCTCCGTCCTCGCCGGCAACCACTGCGGTTGGGGCTGGCGGCGCTGCGGGTGGGGCTGGGGCTGGAACCGGCGTCACCACAACCACCGCATGAGGGTGAAGGTCAAGGTTCACAACCACAACTTCAACCGCAACCCGGCGCACCACGAGCCGCGGCACGAGCCGCGTCAGGAGCCGCGTCAGGAGCCGCGTCAGGAGCGCCGCACGGACGGCAACAACACGAATTGGTAATCACCGGGCGTTAATGGCGCAGGATTTTCTCCTAGTCTCCATGGCGCTTTTCGCGAGGGCTCTCCGGTTTCGACCGGGGAGCCCTTGTCGCGTCGTTGCCGGCCTTTCAAGGGGCGGGCTCGCGACGGACATGGAGAGACGGTTCCTGGCCGGGGCGGCGGTAGGAGGCGGGCGCTCTCGCGGCTGCGGTCGCGCTGTGCGGAGGGGGGCGGCCGAGCAGTGACGCGCAAGGCCCATCCGCGGTGCGTACCTGGTGAGGTGTGCTGCGTGTGCTGTGCCGGGGCGTATCGGCGGGCGCATGATGCGAGGTGCCGTTCTGCGGGTGTACGCCCTGGTGGAGCCGTTGCGTGGTCCGCATGCTGCTCAGTCTCAAGAGACGCGTGCTGCGGCGCGCGGTTTCGTGGGGTGCATGCTGGGGTGTGCGGTTTCGTGGGGTGCCTGCTGGGGTGTGCGGTTTCGCGGGGCGTATGAGCACCGACCCCGGACACGCGAAGTGCCCGCGTCCCCCGGTTTGACGTCCGTTCTTGGTGAGAGGGCGGATGTCGTTTCCCGGCGAACACGGGCACTCGCTCACGTGCGGCCCGAGCTCATCGCCTTACGGCGGGCTCGTCAGCCAAGGGTTCTACCACCGACCACCACGGTGGTGGTGACCGTTGTTGTTGTAGTTCTTGTTGACGATGACGACCCGGATCCGGCCGTGGCCGTGGTGACGGTGGCCCCACCTCTTACCGCGGTTCCACCCCCAGCCCCAGCCTCCTCCGCAGCGGCGCCAGCCCCATCCGCAGTGGTTGCCTGCGAGGACGGATCCGGCGGTGCTGACCTGGGTGGCGGCGTCGGCGCTGGCGGTGGTGGTGGCGGCCCCCACGCCCACCACGCCACCGGTCAGCGCGGTGCTGATGGCGAGGCCTGCGATAACACTCTTGAGCTTGGGCATTGCGTTTTCCCCCTAAAGGATTCGATTGCCCCGTTACGGGTGACGACTAGCAAGTCACCCGCACTGTGCATATTTCCCACCTAAAGGGCGACAAACCGGAATTGTCCGTTTTTGTCCAACGCAAGGCCGTCGCATAAGGCATGCCTCGCCGAGCCGCCGGCAGACGCCGAAATCCCGGCCCGAAACCGGACCGGGACGCGACGCAGCGAGGGCCCCCCGGCTGATGCCGGGAGAGCCCTCACCAAGTTTGCCGTGGAGACGAGGAGAAATGAACCTCAGGCCCAGCCGCGACGGTTAATCAGGCCGCCCCCGAGAACTCCTTGCGTCATTGACGCACGGTCAATTACCAGCGCTCGCCGTCGTTGTGGTTGTTGTGGTGGTGGCGGGCGCCGTTGTCGTTGTGGTTGTGGTTGCGGATGACGATGCAGACCTGGCCACGGTGGTGGCGCCGGCCGCCCCAGCCCCAGCCCCAGCCGCCGCCGCCGTGGTGACCCCTGCCGCAGCGGTGGTTGTGGTGGCGGTGGTGGTGGTGGTGACGACGGCCCCAGCCCCAGCCGTCGTCCGTGCGGATGGACGTGCCGGTGCTGAACTGGGTGGTCGCGCTGGCCGCGGTCGTCGCCGCGCCCGCGCCCACCATGCCGCCGGTCAGCGCCGTGCTGATGGCGAGGCCTGCGATAACACTCTTGAGCTTGGGCATTGTGTTTCCCCCTAAAGGATCGATTGCCCCGTTCTCGGCGTTTCCGGCATTGCCAGGAAACAGATCTTGGACGGCTGCTGAAGGCTCATCCACCGAAAGTCATTTCCGGGGCGGTGCACGGGCAAACAGATACGACTCCATTTTGCTCTACATTAACAATCTTATTGCTCGCATTAAACATTTATCAAATGAAATGAGAGGATATGTCCGATTGCGTCGCATTTGGAGTGGCGAGCGCGCGTGGCGACGAGCGACTCGCCGGCCGTGTCCATGTGCTACCGGCGGCGGTGATGAAGGTGGTGATGTGCCGCGCATGCGGTGGCGCGGCGCTCCGGCGTGAAATTCGCACGGCGAAAGGAAATGCCGGAATTCTCGCCGTCATTGCTGTGGCCGGCACAATTGCCGGGGCGAAATGAGCTGCCCCTGTGCCCGCCTGCCGCATTCACGTGACGAGTCGCCGGCTCGCCCGCCATGGCGGACGGACGAGCGAATCTGTCACGCTGAGTGCCGTATTGATTTCCCAGAGTGATGTCGATAAACGATCAAGTGTGGCATTTGCCCCACTCTTTGGGATGTCGTATCCCGAACCGGGCGGCTACCGCCTGCCGATCTTCTTCAGGTAGTGCCCGAAGGCGAACCCTTTGCGGCCGATCTCCGTCCCGTGGATCCGCCGCCACCTCCCGGACTTCGCGCACCCGCCCCACGTACGGTCGCCCGGATACAGCTTGTCCACGATCCGCCCTCCCGGCTCCACCCGGACGTTGAGCCGGGTCTTGACCCGCACGACGCGGTACGTGCACCCGCGGCGGTCCCCGGCGCTCGCGGGCGCGGAGACGGCCACGAGGCCGCCCGCCGCGAGCGCCGCGGCCACGAGTGCGGCGACGATACGGGACGTGAGCATGGCGGTACCCCCTGTGCACGTGTGAGACGTATCTCCCGTGCTGCCAGAAACCTCCGGTAAATAACCGCTCTGTACGGAATCCAGACCCCGTCTGGGGGCGATGGTTATCGTTGATGAACGGGAAGAGACGTTCGAAGAGCGACAAGGAGGAGACGAGATGACCGCGGCGCCGATCCCACACTGGCCAGGGCGAATGATCGGCTCGGTGCACGTCCGGTCCACCCCGGCCGGCCCCGCCGAGCAGGCGGTGTTCGTGCACGGGCTGGCAGGTTCCGCCACCAACTGGACCGACCTCATGGGCGAGCTCAAGGACCTCGTCACCGGCCATGCCCTCGACCTGCCGGGCGCCGGCTTCTCACCCGCGCCCGCCGACGGCGACTACACGATCGAGGGCCACGCCAGGGCCGTGATCGGGCTGCTGGAGCACACGGGCCCGGCCCACCTGTTCGGCAACTCGCTCGGCGGCGCCGTCGCCGTCAAGGTCGCCGCCACCCGGCCGGAGCTGGTCCGCTCGCTCACTCTCGTCTCCCCGGCCCTGCCCGACCTGCTGCCCAGGTACGGCCCCCTCCGCGTGGCCGCGGCCGCGATCCCCCTGCTGGGCGAGTGGGTGGCGGCCAGGCTGACCCTGGTCCCCGCGGAGCAGCGCATCACCGCCTCCATGGCCGTGGTCTGGGCCAACATGGACGCCGTGCACCCGTTGCGCCTGCGCGACGCCATCGAGGAGCAGCGCAGGCGCGACGACCTCCCGTACGCGGGAAAGGCCATGGTCGCCTCGGCCCGAGGCATCGTGGCCGAGTACTTCCGCCGCAGGCACACGCTCTGGGACCAGGCGGCGAAGATCCAGGCACGCACCCTGATCATTCACGGCCGCCACGACCGCCTGGTGCGCCCGGCCATGGCCAGGAAGGCGTACCGTACGTTCCGGCAGGTCAGGCTTGTGCTGCTGCCGACAGCGGGGCACGTGGCGATGATGGAGATGCCGCAGGTCGTGGCGGCGGAAGCACGCCGTCTGATCGGTGAGACTCGATTGGGGAATGCCCCACTGCCCAGCTAGGTTTCACTGTGAGATAAGACCCCCTGAAATGGGAGCGTAGAAAAGTGTCGTTGCCACCGCTGGTCGAGCCGGCCGATGAGCTGACCGTCGACGAAGTGCGCCGCTACTCACGCCACCTGATCATTCCCGACGTGGGCATGGCGGGGCAGAAGCGGCTGAAGAACGCCAAGGTGCTGTGTGTGGGCGCCGGGGGCCTGGGCTCGCCCGCGCTGATGTACCTCGCGGCGGCGGGCGTTGGCACCCTCGGCATCATCGACTTCGACGTGGTCGATGAGTCCAACCTGCAGCGCCAGATCATCCACGGCCAGTCCGACGTGGGCAGGCTGAAGGCCGAGAGCGCCGCGGCGTCGGTCCGTGAGATCAACCCGCTGGTCGACGTCGTGATCCACAACACGGCGCTGACCACCGAGAACGTCATGGAGATCTTCTCCGGCTACGACCTCATCGTCGACGGCACCGACAACTTCGCCACGCGTTACATGGTGAACGACGCGGCCGTGCTGCTCGGCAAGCCGTACGTCTGGGGCTCGATCTACCGCTTCGACGGCCAGGCGAGCGTCTTCTGGGCCGAGCACGGCCCGTGCTACCGCTGCCTCTACCCGGAGCCCCCGCCTCCCGGCATGGTGCCGTCGTGCGCCGAGGGCGGCGTGCTGGGCGTGCTGTGCGCGTCCATCGGCTCGATCCAGGTGAACGAGGCCATCAAGCTGCTCACCGGCATCGGAGACCCGCTGGTCGGCCGCCTGATGATCTACGACGCCCTGGAGATGAAGTACCGCGACGTCAAGGTCCGCAAGGACCCCGAGTGCGTGCTGTGCGGCAAGAACCCGACGGTCACCGAGCTGCTCGACGACTACGAGGCGTTCTGCGGCGCGATCTCCGACGAGGCCGCCGAGGCGGCCAGCGGCTCCACGATCACCGCGCTCGAGCTCAAGGGCATGATGGACCGCGGCGAGAACATCTACGTCGTCGACGTCCGTGAGATCAACGAGTACGAGATCGTCTCGATCCCCGGCGCCACGCTGATCCCGAAGGGCGAGTTCCTGAACGGCTCGGCCCTGGAGAAGCTGCCGCAGGACAAGAAGATCGTGCTCCACTGCAAGTCCGGCGCCCGTTCCGCCGAGGCTCTCGCGGTCGTCAAGAGCGCGGGCTTCTCCGACGCCGTCCACGTCGGCGGCGGCGTGCTGAGCTGGGTCAAGACCGTCGATCCGAGCCTGCCCAGCTATTAAGGAGTTTGCGCCGGGGCGTCCCGGTTAAGGTCGATGCCGTGAATTCCGCCCGCCCGTGGCCGACACTCGTGGTGGCCTCCGCGCTGACGCTGATCTGCGCGGTGGCCGCCGGGGTGGCGGGCAGCGCGGCGGGCACGGAGCTGACCCGCGGCCCCACGACCGCCGAGCTGCGGGCCGCGGCGGAGCGGGAGGTCGCCGACCGCTGGCGCACCTGGCCCACGGGCCGTATCTTCCCCGCCACATTGCCGTACTCCGCCGAGCAGGGCGGGCAGGAACGTGCCAGCAGGATCGGCATCTCGCCGCGCACCTCCTGCGGCGACTCCGTGGACACCAAGGCGGTCAGGGCCCTGCGCAAGGCGGGCTGCCGCGGCGTGCTGCGGGCCACGTACATCGATGCCCTGCGCGGCGTGCTCGTCACGGTCGGCGTGGTCGCCCTGCGCGACGAGCTGGGCGCCGTGCGCGCCAGGTCCGCCTTCGCCGACACCGGCAAACCCGCCCCCGGCCTGCGGCCGCTGGCCTTCCGCGGCACGCTCTCCGACCGGTTCACGCCGGGCGTGCGCCAGGCGGGGTCCGTACGGCAGGCGGGGCCGTACCTCGTCCTGACCACCGCCGGGCAGGTGGACGGCAGGCCCGCGGAGGCGGTGGGCGAGCAGCGGCCGGCCATCTTCGCCTTCGCCACCGAGCTGTCCGAGCGCGTGCTGACCGATCTGAGCACGCCCAGGATGCCCGACTGCGGCTCCCAGGAGTGGCGGTGCTGAAAGCGGGCAGGCGTTGGATGGCGGTCGCGGTGACCGGGGTGCTGCTGTTCACGGCGCCTCCCGCGCGGGCCGACGACGTTCGCGGCGGGCAGGAGGCGGTGATCGAGACGCTGGCGCTGACCCAGGCCTGGCGCTCCAGCACGGGCGCCGGCGTGACGGTGGCCGTGCTCGACTCCGGCGTCGATCCGGGCCATCGCGATCTGGCCGGCTCGGTCCGCGAGGGCAGGGATTTCACCGAGGGCGCGAACCCGCCCGGCACGCCTCCCAGCAGGTTGCACGGCACGTACATGGCTTCGCTGATCGCCGGCCACGGCCACGGGCCCGGAAGAAAACGGGGGATCATCGGCGTCGCGCCCGATGCGGACGTACTGTCTGTAAGGGTCATCCTCGAGGACGAGGAGCCGGGTTTCCGCGAGTTCAACTCGGCCGAGCGCTTCGAGAACGTGGTGGCCCGGGGCATCCGCTACGCGGTGGACGAGGGGGCGGACGTGATCAACATGTCGATCTCCAAGGAGCTGGCGACCCGGGAGGAGCGGGCGGCCGTCCGCTACGCCATCTCCAAGGGCGTCGTGCTCGTCGCCGCCGCGGGCAACGACGGAGACCGGCAGGTCGAGGCCGACTTCGCTCCCTACTCCTACCCGGCGGCCTTCCCCGGGGTGGTCTCGGTCGGAGCGACCGACCGGCGGCTGCGGCGGGCCTCGTTCTCCAACTGGAACGCCTCGGTGCTGGTGGCCGCGCCCGGCGTGGACATCATGGGCGCGGGCCCCGGCGGCGAGTACTGGGTCGGCAGGGGCACCTCCCAGGCGACCGCGCTGGTGTCGGGGGTCGCCGCCCTCATTAAGGCTAGATATCCGGACATGTCGCCGCCGCTCGTGGCGCGGGCCCTGGCCGCCGGCGCCACCGACCGGCCACCCGGCGGCTACGACACCGGGACCGGATTCGGCGTCGTCAACGCCGCAAGGGCGCTGACCGAGGCCTCCCTGCTGGCCCGCCACACCGAGACCGCCACGGGCGCCGAGGCCCAGGACCCGTCCCGCCCGGTGGCGGGCGGACCGGCGGGTCCGGTGCGGGTCGTCGTCAGGGACGAGCAGCGGGTCACGGTGTACGCGGCGATCGCCGCCGGAGCCGCCGCCGGCGCGCTGGCGGCCCTGGCGGTCATATTCATCCTGGTCAGGCGCGTACGCCGGGCACACATCTCACAAGAGGCATGATCTCCCACCTTAGGGGGACGAAATAGACACGAAGCCGATGCGGGAACGAGGCGGTGGTGAAGGCACGTAGGTCGACGACAGGGCTGCCGCGCGCCGGGGGAGAAGCCGCGCCGGAGCGGAACAATCCGCTCGGCGCCCCCACCGGCCGCCGGTCACGCGTGCGCTCGTGGCCGGCGGCGGACTCGCGCAGGCGCACGGCCGCCAGGGAACGGGCCGAGCTGCTCGTCCTGCGGCAGGGCATCCGTTACCGGCGCGTCTTCGTGGCGCTGCTCGGCGTCATCATCGCCGTCTCGGCCGTCGTCGTGCTGCTCGGCACCGTAGGGCTGTTCACCGAGACGCGCTCGCGACCGCTGACGTCCGACGAGCAGGACCAGTACAAGCAGGAGGAGATCGCCCGCCGGTGGCAGGCGTGGCCCGCCACAGGGGTCTTCCCCGAAGAGGTGAAGTACCTCGGGCTCGACCGCGCCCAGCAGTACGCCAGGCGGGTCGGCATCGCCCCCGAGACCGACTGCGGCAAGGCCGCGGACGTCGCCGTGGCCGGGGTTCTCCAGAGCCACGGCTGCGTCACGATGCTGCGGGCCACGTACATGGACCAGACGGCCTCCTTCGTGTTCACCGTCGGCGTGGCCGTGCTGAAGGACGAGGCGTCGCGGATTTCGGCCGGCGAGGAGCTCACCCAGGACGACCGCGTGGGCGTGCTGCCCGTGGCCTTCCCCGGCACGGTGAGCGAGCGCTTCGGCCCCGACCAGCGCCAGCGCACCGGCTGGGTGGGCGCGGGGCCGTACATCGTGTTCTCGACGGGCGGTTACGCCGACGGGCGCACCAGGGCCGCGGTCCCGCCGGAGGAGATCCTGCACAGCGAGCTGTGGCCGGCCGCCAAGTCCATCGGCAACCAGATCGCCTACTTCCTGGCGGACCCGCCCAAGGTGCCGCCCTGCACCCAGGGGAACGTGTGCTGACCGCCGTACGCGTGCTCGCGGCCGCGATACTCGCGTTCTCGGGGGCCACCACCGCCGACCCCGTCAGGGACCAGCAGCAGTGGGTCCTCGACGCGCTCAACGTCGAGCAGGCCTGGTCCGTCACCAAGGGCGAGGGCGTCACCGTCGCCGTCGTCGACAGCGCCGTGGACACCGGGGTCAAGGAGCTCAAGGGGCGGGTGGACAGCGGCCCCGACATGACCTCCGGCACGATCGAGCGCGAGCTGCCGCCCGGCAGGCACGGCACCGCCATGGCCGGGCTCATCGCCGGCTCCGGCGCGGACGACGGCTTCATCGGCGTCGCGCCCGGAGCGCGCATCCTGTCGCTGCCGATGGTCATCGACGACGAGCCCGGCTTCGCCGTGCCGCCGGTCGAGGGCGAGGGGACGACGGCCGAGAGCCCGCTCGCCCGCGCGCTGCGGTACGCCGCCAACCACGGCGCCCAGGTCGTCAGCATGTCGATCGGCTCCTACGGGCCGCTGCGGTCGGAGCGCGAGGCCGTCTCGTACGCGCTCGGCAAGGGCGTCGTGCTCGTCGCCGCCGTGGGCAACGACGGCCAGACCCCGTACGCCAAGGAGAAGGGCACCTCCTACTGGAGCTTCCCGGCGGGCTACCCGGGCGTCATCGGCGTGGCGGCCACCGACAAGCAGGGCAGGCGGGCCACGTTCAGCAGCGACAACATGTCCGTCATGGTCTCCGCGCCCGGCGTCGAGGTGCCCGTGGTCAAGCGCGAGGGCGGCTACGAGCTGTCGGAGGGCACCAGCTCGGCCGCCGCGCTCGTGGCGGGCGTGGCCGCGCTGATCAAGTCGCGCCACCCGGGCCTGCGGCCAGAGCAGGTCGCCCAGGCCCTGGTGGCCGGCGCCAGGGGACGGCCGGCCGCCGGGTACGACGACCAGACCGGCTTCGGGGTCGTGGACGCCGCCGCCGCGCTGAACGCCGCCGAGCGGCTGACCGGCGCCAAGCGCAGCGTCGTGCCCGGCATGGAGCACTTCGGGCGAGGCGAGGACTCTCCCGTGCCGACGCGGCCGGGGGCGGACCCGCTGCGGCTGTGGTTGTACGGGGGCGGCGTGCTGATCGCGCTGGTCGCCTTCTGCGGCGCGATCGTGGTGCTCAACCAGCGCAAGCAGGAGTGACCGCCACGAGTGTGCGGAAGGGCCGTGCCGACCGGCGAGAGGGGAGGTGACCGAGTGCGATTCTCGTTGAGGAGGAAGATCCGCTATGGTCCCGCTCCATGGGATACGAGCTGCGGGTGGTGCGTGAGTCACCACTCGCCTTCGCGGAGCTCGCGGAGGCCATCGCGCCGGCCGGTTTCGAGCTGCGCGGATCCGACGAGATCGTGATCGGCCACGCGGGCGGCGTGCACGCCGTGGCGAGCTGGCAGGGCCAGCTCGTCGGCGAGCCGGGCTCCGACTGGCAGGTCGCCCAGCTCCTGCGCCTGTCCACCGCGCTCGGCGGCCGGCTGATGGGCGAGGACGGCGAGGAGTACCTGCTGAACGAGGGAGTCATCGAGGTCTCGGCGGCCGGAGGCGTGGTCGAGATCGGCAAGTTCGAGGAGATCATCGACGCCGGTCCCGCCGCATGGAGCCCGTGAACCCGTTCGTCGAGCGGGTGCTCGACCTGGTCGAACGCATCCCGCCCGGCAAGGTCATGGCGTACGGCGACATCGCCGAGTATCTCGGCGAGGGCGGCCCCCGCCAGGTCGGCAAGGTCATGAGCACGTGGGGTGGCGGCGTGCCGTGGTGGCGCGTCGTCCACGCCGACGGCACCGCCGCCGCCCCCGACCACCTGCAACGATGCCTGGCCCACTGGCGCGAGGAGGGCACCCCGCTGCGCGGCGAGCGGGCGGACATGCGCCGGGCCCGCTGGGACGGGCGTTCAGCCGATTTTCAGTAACCCACCTGACCTGCGGTTTCGCTGAACGGGCGATTCTGTGACATGTGACTCCCATTACCATGGGCAGAACACTGATGGCGGCCCGAAAGGCGGTGCCTCCCCTATGGCAACCGGCGTCACAGCCCAGAGCCAGGGCGGCGATTCGCTCGCCGACCGCCTGAAGGCTGTCCAGGATCTCTGCGATCGTGGCGAGCCCTTCGACGCGGTCATGCGAGCGGTCGGCCCCGGCGGTCGCGACGCGGCGTTCGACAACGAGGTGCTCAGCGGCCCGCTCGGGGCCCGCATCGACCTCGCGGTCAAGCGCGGCGCGGCGCGGCGGCGGGAAATGCTCGACCTCGTCCGTCCCTACCTCAAAGGCGTGGACGCGCGCGTCAAACGTGACCTTCCGGTCGCCCGCCGCGTCATCTGCCACCTGATCGAGCACCGTCCCGACGAGGAGCTCGTCGAGGGCGAGACGCTCGCCAAGGTGGTCACCGCGGCGGCCGAGCCGTCCAAGCGCATCCGCAAGGGCCTGAGCTGGTACGCCGACCTGCCCTTCCGTGACGAGCTGCCGCCCGACCTCTACCGCCTGCGCCGCTCCGACCTGGTGCCGGTCACCCACATCGATGACATCGTCTGGGCCGGCGGCAAGCTGCGCGTGAGCGGCTTCGCCTACCTCGCCGGCCTGTCGGTGCGCAGCCGCAGGTTCAACCGGGCCACGGTGGTGCTGCGCGGGCCGCGCTGGCTGCCGCCGATCCGCCTGCGCACCCGCCGCGTCCTGGCCCCGGAGGCCACGCACGGCGCGCGCGAGCCCGGCTGCAACTACGACTGGTCCGGCTTCGCCGCCGAGCTGAGCCCGTGGCCGCTGCGCTGGCGCGGCGCGGTGCGCGGCGTGGTGTCCGGCGTGCGCCGCCGCATGCGGCACCGCCCCTCCGTGCCCGACGCCACGACGTGGCGGGCCGAGATCGTGTTCTGGAGCCGGGGCGCGCGGGCCACGGGCCTGCTGCGCGGCTCCTCGATCGGCCGTCCGGAGCGGCCCGCCGGGCTCAGGCTGAAGCCCGGCTGGTGGGTCAGGCCCGTCTGGACCTCCGACCGGGCGCTGCAGCTCGTGCTGCAGCCCAACAGGGCCGAGCTGACCGGCGTGACGCTCGACGGCGACCGGCTGGAGCTGAGGATCTCCCTGCCCGACAGGCAGGTCACCAAGGGGCACGCCCGGCTGGGCGGCCACCGCATCGCCGCCGAGTTCACGCCGTCCGGCGACGGCACCCAGGTCGTGGTCGGCCTGGCCGTGCCGGCCCTGCTGCAGGAGAAGGACGGCCGGCGGCTCTGGGTCGAGCCCAAGGGCGACCCGGCGGCCTCCGTCATGCTGGCCGACCTGGTCGAGACCCGCACGCCGGTGGGCGATCGCGAGATCACCGTGCTCGGCGACCGCCGCGACCGCGTCGTCGTCTCCGCCCACCGCATCCGCCCGGTGATCACCTCGGCGGTCTGGGAGGGCCAGGCGCTGCTCCTGCGCGGCCACTATCCCGACGCCCCCGGCCCGCGCACGCTCACGCTGCGCCACCGGTCCGGGCTGTCGTACCTGCTGCCGATGGAGCGGTCCGGCGAGGAGTTCTCCGTCCGCGTGGAGCCCGCGTCCATGGACCGCTTCGGCGAGGCCGTGCCGCTGGCCTCCGGCACGTGGAACATGTCGCTGCGCCACCCGTCCGGCGAGATCGTCCCGCTGCGCATGGACCACGCGGCCCTGGCCGGCCTCGACGAGGACCCGCGCACGCTCGGCGGCCACGTCTTCCGCATGATCTCGACCCGCTTCGACGTGCCGGTGATCACCGTGGAGGAGTCCAGGCCCGCCGAGGAGCGCGGCGTCGCCGGCACGCACGTCCTGCGCCGCGTCTTCTACCCGGCCCAGCGCAGCGAGCCGCTGCGAGACAGCACCGTCTACGTCGTCAACGACGGCCGCCACTTCTCCGACAGCGTCCGCGCCATCTACGAGGAGCGGCTGCGCAGGGGCGACGACCGCGAGCACATCTGGATCGTCAAGGACGGCGCCTTCGTGCCGCCCGGCGGCGCCACCGTCGTGCGCGCGGGCAGCCGCGAGCACCACGAGGCGCTGGCGCGTTCCCGCCACATCGTCACCAACTCCTTCCTGCCCGCCTGGTTCCGGGCGCGCGAGGACCAGGTGGTGCTGCAGACCTGGCACGGCACACCCGCCAAGCTCATCGGGAACGACCAGCCCCACATGCAGCGCGACCCCCGCCCGCCCATCTGGCACCGCCAGGCGGCCGAGGTGCGCGGCTGGGACCTGCTGCTGTCGCAGTCGCCCTGGGCGACGCCGGTGCTGCGCAAGGCGTTCGGCTACAAGGGCGAGATCCTGGAGAGCGGCCTGCCCCGCAACGACGTGCTCAACTCGCCCGACCGCGACGCCCTCGCGGCGGCGGTGCGCGAGCGGCTGGGGCTGGCCGCGGGCAAGCGCGTGGTCCTGTACGCGCCCACGTGGCGCGACTACGACCGCAAGAACGCCATGGTGAAGCTGGACCTCGCCAAGGCCCGCGAGGCGCTGGGCGCCGACCACGAGATCCTGGTACGCGCTCACCCGATGCAGGCCATGCCCGCCGTCCCCGACATCGCCCGCGATGTCACCACCTATCCCGACATCACTGACCTGCTCCTGGTGGCCGACGTCCTGGTGACCGACTACTCCTCGGTCATGTTCGACTTCGCGAGCACCGGCAAGCCGATCGTGCTGTACGGCTACGACCTGGCCAAGTACGCCTCCAAGCGCGGTCTCTACATCGACCTGCCCGAGCAGGCGCCCGGGCCGCTGCTGTCGACGTCGGCCGAGGTGGTGGAGGCGCTGCGCTCGATCGACGAGGTGGCGGCGGCCCACGCCGACCGCTACGACGCCTTCCGCGCCACGTTCGCGCCCAGGGACGACGGCAAGGCCACGGCCCGCGTGGTGGACCGCCTCTTCTCCTGACCTCGCGTGCCCGCCGCGAGGTCAGAAGAGGTCGGGCAGGTTTCCCGGCAGCGGGTAGGTCTTCTTGGGGTCGTAGTCGTAGAGGAAGCTCAGGTCCGAGGTCCTGAGCACGATGTCGTCCGGCAGGCTCTCGGTGTACGCGTACAGCAGCGCCGAGATGCTGGTCCCGCAGACGATGTCGCCACTGGCGATCAGCTTGCGGACGTTGGCCAGCGGCACCCACTCCACGCGCTCCGCCTCCCACGGATGCGACGGCGCCCCGACGCGGGTGGCGGAGTCGGCCCGGTAGACGTGGTTGAGCCCGTCGGAGAACCCGTTGCTGGGCTGCACCGCCACCAGCGGCCGCAGGGCCCCCGGACGCCAGCCGGTCTCCTCCTCGACCTCCCGCGCTGCCGCGGCCATCGGCATCTCGCCCTCGTCCACCTGCCCGAGCGGGATCTCCCACGCCCAGCTGTCGGTGATGAAGCGATGCCGCCAGATCAGCAGCACCCGGTCCTTGTCGTCGGTGACGACGGCTCCCGCACCCGGGGCCGTGCGGACGAGGCGATGGTCGAGGTGGCGCCCGTCGGGCAGCTCCACGTCCGCGACCCGCACGTCGAGCCACTGATCGAGGTAGACGGACTTCTCGGAGTGGACCTGCCAGCGCATGCGATCGACCCCCGCACGAGGGAATGTTGACCCAACGTTACAAGTCCGTACGCTCCGTACGTGCCCGAACCGCCGAAGTCACTTCCGCAGCTCGACCTCCAGCGTCAGCGGCGTCTGCCTGATCTCGTACGAGCCGAACCCCGCCCCCGGGACCAGCCCCTCGAACTCCGCCTTCGTGTACGCCCGCCGGGGCAGGAACGACCGCAGCGCGAACCTGGTGAACACCCTGGACACCAGGCCCATCCGCATCCGCGCCACGTCCTCGTCGACGGCCTGCTTGGACACGTCCCTGCGCAGGTCGACGATCAGCCCGGTCCCGCCGGGCCGGAGCACCCGCCGCATCTCGCGCAGCGCCCCCGCCGGATCGGCGAAGTTCTTGAACGCGGCGAAGCAGACGAGGACGTCGAAGGCGTCGTCGTCGAACGGCATGGCCGCGGCGTTCCCGAGCCGGAAGTCGACCGGCACGCCGGCGTCGAGGGCCTTGCCGCGGGCGATCGCGATGAACGTCTCGCTGATGTCGAGCCCGGTGACCGTGTAGTCGCCCGTCCTGGCCAGGGCGATCGACAGGTAGCCGGGGCCGGGGCCCACCTCCAGGATCCTGGCGCCCTTGGAGGCGTACCGGCGTACCTGGGCGACCTGCTCGTCGTGGCGGGAGGCGGCCCTGCTGTTGCCGGCGTCGTACCAGCGGGCGATCGGGCCCTCCATGCTCATGCCTCTGTAGCCCTTTGTCATGACAGTCACGATATGTCGCGTCATGGATAAGTCAAGATATATCGCGGTATCCGTGAAGCTCCTGGCGAACAAAGTGCCCGGCGTGTCGCAAGAAAATCCGACTTTTGCCTCGATACGGTAGGCGGATCGCTAGGGGAGACCGGGCAAGTCGGCACGATCTACCCCTGTGGTCTGGTGGAATCTAGTGCTGTGAGTGCTCAGACCTGGCGGTTGGTGCGGCGCGGCAGCGGGGGGCCCGATGTTCCTCCTGTGCTCGATGAGCATCAGCGTGCCGTGGTCGGGCATCGGAGCGGCCCGCTGCTCGTTCTCGCAGGTCCCGGCACCGGCAAGACGACCACGATCGTGGAGAGCGTGGTCGACAGGATCGAGCGGCGCGGCGTCGACCCCGAGCGCGTGCTGATCCTCACCTTCAGCCGCAAGGCCGCCGAGGAGCTGCGCCGCCGCGTCACCGCCCGGCTGCGCCGCACCACGCGCACGCCGCTGGCCATGACCTTCCACTCCTACGCGTACGCGCTGCTGCGCCGCGAGTGCGTGCTGGCGGGCAAGGCGCCGCCTCGACTGCTCACCGGGCCCGAGCAGCTCCTGGAGATCCGGCGGCTGCTCCACGGCGAGCTGGAGTACGGCGCCCCCGACTGGCCCCAGTCGCTGCGCGAGCCGCTCAAGACGCGTGGCTTCGCCGAGGAGCTGCGCGACTTCCTGTCCCGCGCGAGCGAGCGCGGCCTCGACGCCGAGCGGCTGATCGCGCTCGGCCGGCTGCACGGGCGCCCCGACTGGGCCGCGGCCGGGCGCTTCTCCGAGCGTTACCAGGACAGGTTCGACCTGGCCCCGGAGGAGACCTACGACTACGCCGACCTGGTCGGCGCCGCCACCGCGCTGCTGGCCAGGCCCGAGATCCGCGAGCGCGAGCGGGCGGCGCACGACGTCGTGTTCGTCGACGAGTACCAGGACACCGACCCGGCGCAGGAGCTGCTGCTGGCGCAGCTCGCCGGCGACGGCCGCGACCTGGTCGCGGTGGGCGACCCCGACCAGTCGATCTACGGGTTCAGGGGCGCCGACGTGCAGGGCATCATGAAGTTCCCCGAGCGGTTCAAGACGCTCGACGGCCGCGAGGCGCCGGTGCTGGCGCTGCGCGTGTGCCGCAGGAGCGGGGCCGACCTGCTGGAGGCCTCCCGCCGGGTGGCCGCCAAGCTGCCCGTCGCGCCCGCGCCGACCCAGGAGCCCGGCCGGGATCCCGAGGACTGGCCTGATCATCGGCCCGATCATCGGCCCGATCATCGGCCCGATCATCGGCCCGATCATCGGCATGGTCACCGTGACCTCGCCGCGCCGCCGGACGCCGAGCCGGGCGAGGCGCGGGTGCTGCTGGCCGACAGCACCAGCCAGGAGGCCGCGATCGTGGCCGACACGCTGCGCCGCGCCCACCTGATCGACGGCGTGCCGTGGCACCGGATGGCGGTGCTGGTCCGCTCGGCCAGGCGGCAGGTGCCGCTGCTGCGGCGGGCGCTGACCAACGCCGGCGTGCCGACGATGATCGCCGGTGACGAGGTGCCGATCGCGCAGGAGCCGGGTGTGCGCCCGCTGCTCACGATGTTGCGGGTGGCGCTGGATCCGTCCGAGCTCGACGAGGGCACGGCCGAGGAGCTGCTGACGGGGCCGCTCGGGGGCACGGACATGATCGGCGTACGCCGCCTCCGCCGCGCCCTCAAGATCGCCGAGAACGAGGCCATGGGGGTGGCCGCCGGTGAGGCGGGCGACCCCGGCGACCCCGGCGACCCCGGCGACCCCGGCGACCCGGGCGATTCCGCCGAGGCCGCCGAGGCCGCTGAGCCCGGAGGTCCCGCCGAGGAGGCGGCCGGCGAACGTGCGGAAGAGCGTGTGGAGGAGCGGGGCGAGGGTGACGTGGCGGTGGAGACCGTCGAGGAGGTCGAGGGGCTGCCGTTCAAGGCACGCTCGTCCGGCGAGCTGCTCGTCGCCGCGATCAAGGACATCCGTGAGCTGACCCGCGTCGAGCCGCACGTGGCGCTCCCCGCCGAGCGCGTGGCCAGGCTCCTGGCCGCCGCCCGCGAGGCCGTGCACCTCGACGGCACCGCGGAGGACCTCCTGTGGACGATCTGGGACGCGAGCGGCCTGGCCCCCCGCTGGAGCGAGCAGAGCCTGTCGGGCGGCCCCAGGGGCGCGCAGGCCGACCGCGACCTCGACGCCGTGGTGGCGCTGTTCGACCACGCGGCCAGGTTCGTGGACCGGATGCCCATGGCGGGCCCCGAGGTGTTCATCGACGACCTGGCGGCCCAGGAGATCCCCGGCGACACGCTGGCCGACCGCGCCCCCGACGGCGACGCCGTGCGCGTGCTGACCGCCCACCGCTCCAAGGGCCTCGAATGGGACGTCGTGGTCGTGGCGGGCGTCCAGGAGGGCGTCTGGCCTGACCTGCGCCTGCGCGGCTCGCTGCTGGGCACCGAGGACCTCATCGACGTGGTCGAGGGCGGCGAGCCGAACAGGACCTCGCTCGTCTCCAAGATGCTGGCCGAGGAGCGCAGGCTCTTCTACGTGGCCGCCACCAGGGCCAGGCGCAGGCTGGTGGTCACGGCCGTGGGGGGCGAGGACACCGACGAGCGCCCGTCCAGGTTCCTGTCGGAGCTGATGCCGGGCGCGGTGGAGTCGGCCACGGTCGACGACCGGGCCCGCTGGCTCAACATGTCCGCCCTGGTGGCCGACCTGCGCAGCGCGGTGACCGACCCGACCAAGCCGCGCCGGGTGCGGCACGAGGCGGCGCGGCAGCTCGCCCGCCTGGCCGCCGCCGGGGTGCAGGGCGCCCACCCCAACGACTGGTACGCGCTCACCCCGATCTCCGACGACCGCCCGCTGAGCTGGCCGGACGGCGTCGTCAGCATCTCGCCGTCGGCGGTCGAGAGCTTCACCAAGTGCGGCCTGCGCTGGCTGCTGGAGACGGCGGTCGGCGCGGCCGGCACCAGCACCGCCCAGGGCCTGGGCAACATCATCCACGCCCTGGCCGTCCTGGCGTCCACCGACCTGCCCAGCGAGGACCTGCTGGGCGACCGCCTCGACCAGATCTGGAACGACCTCGACTTCGGCGGCGTCTGGTACAACCGCAAGCAGCGCCAGGTGGCCGAGCAGATGATCGGCAAGTTCCTGCGCTGGCACAAGGAGAACCCGCGCGAGCTGGTGGCCCTGGAGGAGGCGTTCACGGCGATGGTGTCGGAGGGCGTCCAGATCAAGGGCCGCGTCGACCGGGTGGAGCGCGACTCCGACAACCGCGCGGTGATCATCGACCTCAAGACGGGCGGCTCCAAGCCCAAGGCGGGCGACCTCGACCGCCATCCGCAGCTCGGCGTCTACCAGCTCGCCGCGCTGCTGGGCGCGTTCGCCCGGCACGGCATGACGGAGCCGGGCGGGGCCGCGCTGGTGCAGCTCGGCAAGGCGGCGGGCAAGAACGACGCGCTGGAGCAGTCACAGGGCGCGCTGGGCGACGACAAGGACCCGGGCTGGGCCAAGGACCTGGTCGACACCGTGGCGATCGGCATGTCCGGCCCGTTCTTCCAGGCCAAGGTCAACGACGGCTGCCGCACCTGCGCGGCCAGGGCGAGCTGCCCGGTCAACGACAACGGGGGCCAGGTGTGCTGACCCCCGTCGAACTCGCCGGCAAGCTCGGCATCCTCCCGCCCACCCCCGAGCAGGCGACGGTCATCGAGGCGCCGCTGGAGCCGATGGTCGTCATGGCGGGCGCCGGCTCGGGCAAGAGCGAGACCATGGCCGGGCGGGTGGTCTGGCTGGTCGCCAACGGCCTGGTCAAGCCCGAGAACGTGCTGGGCCTGACGTTCACCCGCAAGGCCGCCGCGGAGCTGGCCACCCGGGTGCGGGAGCGGCTCAACGGCCTGGCCGAGGCCGGGCTGGTCGAGCCGGGCGCGCTCGACAACGAGCCCACCGTGTCCACCTACCACGCCTACGCCGCCCGCCTGGTCACCGACCACGCGCTGCGCGAGGGCCTGGAGCCCACCATGCGCCTGGTGACGCCCGCCGTGTCGTGGCAGCTCGCCTCGCGGGTGGTGGCGATGTACGACGGGCCGATGGACAGGATCGAGCTGGGCCCGCCCTCGGTCACGGCCGCCCTGCTGGAGCTGGCGGGCGAGCTGTCGGAGCACCTGCGCTCGCCCGCCGACGTGCGGCGCGTGGGGGAGTGGCTGGAGGCCAGGCACGCCGTGCTCCCCGGCAGGACGACCCTGGCCCAGCGCAAGCCGTTGAGCGTGCACGCGGCCAGGGAGCAGCTCCTGCCCCTGGTCGAGCGGTACGAGCGGCTCAAGCGCGGCCGGGAGGTCATCGACTACGGCGACCAGATGTCGCTGGCCGCCAGGATCGCCGCCAACCACAAGGAGGTCGGCGAGATCGAGCGGGGCCGCTACTCGGTGGTCCTGCTCGACGAGTACCAGGACACCAGCCACGCCCAGCTCGTCCTGCTGCGCTCGCTCTACGGCGGGGGTCACCCGGTCACCGCCGTGGGCGACCCGTGCCAGTCGATCTACGGCTGGCGCGGCGCCTCCGCGGGCAACCTGCGCCGCTTCCCGAAGGACTTCCGCACGGCCACCGGCGACCCGGCCCCGGTCCGCCAGCTCAGCGTCAGCTTCCGCAACGGCGACCGCGTGCTCGACGTCGCGGCCCGCGTACAGCTCCCGCTGCGCATGGAGGCCCGCGAGGTGCCCGTGCTGGTCCCCGGCGCGAACCGGATCGAGCGGGGCCGCGTCACCTGCGCGTTCCACGAGACCGCTGAGGACGAGGCCAAGTGGATCGCCGAGGGCGTCTTCCGGCTCCTCGGCCAGGAGACGGCCCCCGACGGCCTGCCCTGGGGCGAGAAGGAGCGCAAGAAGACGCTCGCCGTGCAGCCCCAGGACGTCGCCATCCTGGCCCGCAAGCGCTCGCAGTTCCCCGCGATCCGCAGGGCGCTGGAGGAGCGCGACATCCCGGTCGAGGTGGTGGGCCTGGGCGGCCTGCTGACCGTGCCCGAGGTGAACGACATCGTGGCCACCCTCCGCGTCCTGTACGACCCCACGGCGGGCGACGCGCTGGCCAGGCTGCTGGCCGGGCCCCGCTGGCGGATCGGCCCCGCCGACCTGCGGGTGCTGGGCGAGCACGCCCGCACGCTGGCCCGCGAGCTGAGCGAGAGCCACCGCGAGGACGACCCGCTCGACCAGGTGGTTGCCGACCTGGCCGAGGAGCGCGGCAGCCTGGTCGACGCGCTGGACGAGCTGCCCGACAGGGAGGAGTGGCTGGAGCCGTTCTCGCCGCTGGCCCGCACCAGGCTGGTGGCGCTCGCCCAGGAGCTGCGGCACCTGCGCGCGCACACCGCGCAGCCGCTGCCCGACCTGATCAGCGAGGTGGAGCGCAGGCTCGGCCTGGACATCGAGGTGGCGGCGCGCAGCGGCACGGTGGGGGCGTTCGCGGCGCGGGCCGACCTCGACGCGTTCCTCGACGCGGCGTCCCGGTTCGCGGGCGACGCGGAGGACCCGACGCTGGGGGCGTTCCTGGCCTACCTCCAGGCGGCGGAGAGCGAGGAGTTCGGCCTGGAGGCGGGCCGGGTCGGCGAGAGCAACAGCGTCAAGCTGATGACCGTGCACGCCTCGAAGGGCCTGGAGTGGCCGGTCGTGGTGGTGCCCGGCCTGTCGCAGCTCGTGAGCTCGAAGGGCACGATCGCGACCGGCAGCATCTTCCCCGCCACGCCGGTGATGAACAGCCGGTGGACGGAGAACCCGCGCAAGCTCCCGTACGCGCTGCGCGGCGACGCGGCCGACCTGCCCCGGCTGGGCGGGCTGAGCAAGGAGGAGCTGGCGGCCTTCGACGAGCACTGCCGCGAGCGGGATCTCATGGAGGAGCGCAGGCTCGCGTACGTGGCCGTGACGCGCGCCCACTACCACCTGATCGCCTCGGGTTACCGCTGGGGCAGCGCGACCAAGCCGCTGGAGCCGTCCGACTTCCTGCTGGAGATCCGCGACACCGCCGACCGGATCTCGTTCTGGGCCGACGACCTCGAAGAGGGGGCCACCAACCCGCTGCTGGCCGAGCCCGCCGCGGCCACCTGGCCGGTCGAGCCCGAGGGGCTGCGCTACGAGTCGGTGCTCGACGGCGCCCGCCTGGTCGAGGACGCGCTGGCGGGCACGCTGGGGCCGTACGAGGACGAGCCCGTCAAGGCGTTCGAGGAGGAGCGGCTGAGGGCCTGGCAGCGTGACACGGACCTGCTGCTGCGCGAGCGGGAGCTGCACCGGCGCAGGGCGTCCACCACGGTGGAGCTGCCGGTGAAGCTGACCGTGTCGTCGCTGGTCACGCTGGCCGCCGACCCGCGCGAGCTGGCCCGCAGGATCCGCCGCCCCGTGCCGAAGAAGCCCGCGCCGCTGGCCCGCCGGGGCACCTCCTTCCACAAGTGGCTGGAGACGCGGTGGGACCAGCAGCGGCTGATCGACGACCTGGAGCTGTACGACGAGGAGCTCGAAGAGGCCGACGTGCGGCTGGCGGAGCTGCAGGAGCGGTTCGAGCAGAGCGAGTGGGCCGACCGGCGGCCGGTGGACCTGGAGGTGCCGTTCGAGACCATGATCGCCGATCGGCTGGTGCGCGGGCGCATGGACGCCGTCTTCGAGCGGCCGGGCGGCGGCTACGAGGTCGTCGACTGGAAGACCGGGCAGCCGCCGAGGGGCAAGAAGGCCGCCAGGGCCGCCTCCGTGCAGCTCGCCGCCTACCGGCTGGCCTGGTCACACCTGGCGGAGGTGCCGCTGGAGGAGGTCGGGGCGGCCTTCCACTACGTCCGGGCCAACCGCACCGTGCGCCCGGTCGACCTGCTCGACGCCGATGGGCTGGTGGCGCTGATCGAGAGCGTCAGGCTCGTAGATGGTGGAAAGCCGGCTTCGGATGCATGAGGAAGTCGTGGTGCGAGATGTTCCAGGCGTAGGCTCCGGCCATCTCGAACACCACGGTGTCTCCCACGCCCACCGAGGTCACGATATTTCGGGCGAAGACGTCTTTCGGGGTGCATAGCTGGCCGACGAGCGTGACCGGTTCGTCCGCCACGTCCGGCCTGCCCGCCGGCAGGACGGTGAACGGCTGGTCGTGCCCCCTGGTCGCCGGCGTACGCAGGTGGTGGGTGCCGCCCAGCAGGATCGCGTACGCCTGCCCGCGCACCCGCTTCACGTCCACGACCCTGGTCACGTAGTAGCCGCAGTAGACGGTCAGCGCCCGGCCAGGCTCGATCCGCAGCCGCCTGCCCCGCCCGAGCGCGGCCAGCCCCTTCCCGTACGCCTCCCAGTCGAAGCGGGACCCGGGCGACTCGTACGACACCGCCATCCCGCCACCGAGGTTGACCTCGTCGTAGGCGTTGTCCAGCAATCGCCGCGCCAGCCCCAGCAACTGCCCGGCGTCGAGCCCGCTGGCCAGGTGGGTGTGCAGGCCGCGCAGCCGTACGCGGTCGCCGAACAGCGGCAGGCACGCCGCCACGCCGTCCTCGTCCATCCCGAACGGCCCGCTCATCGTCAGCGCCGCCCCCTCGACCGGCAGGTCAGGGTTGAGCCGGAGCAGCACGTCCGCCTCCAGCCCGGTGCCGAGCAGGCGGCGCAGCTCGTTCGGGGACTCGACGTGCAGGCGGTGGTGCGGCAGGCGCAGCTCGGCGTCGGTCTTCCCGGGCCCGCCCAGCGCCACCCGCGCGTCCGGGAACAGGCCGGTGACGTGCGCGTGCTCGCCCGCCGACGACACCTCGAACCCGTCCACGTGCCCGGCCAGCACCCGCAGCACCTCGGCGTCGGGGTTGGCCTTGACCGCGTAGTACAGCTCGACGCCGCCCAGCGCGCGCCGGACGGAGGCGACGTGCTCGTCCAGCGCGGGCAGGTCGTAGAGGTAGGCGGGCGCCTCGGGCAGGGCCTCGGCGGCCGTCAGGACGCGGGAGCCGATCATGCGAGTGGGTTCGCGATCGGGACGTAACCGGCGGCGCGGTCGGCCGCCCTGGCCCAGCGCACGCCCAGGTTCGCCTTGGCGGGCAGCGGAGCGCCTGCGAGCAGGTCCGACAGCGGCAGCGGCCACCCCAGGCCCGCCGCCTGCCGGTCGAGCTGGCTCCTGGCGCCGCGCCACAGCTCGCGCAGCAGGTGGTCGTCCGTGCCCGCGAGCGTGGCGGCGATCTCGGTGAGGTGGTTGACCAGCAGGCAGTAGACCACGCGGGCCCAGCCGCGCTCGGCGTCGTAGGTGAGCGCGCGCGCCACCTCCGGGTGCAGCCCGCCGAGGTCGTGGCGGCCCGCGACGAGCTTGGTGCCCTCCAGGTCGCGGAAGACGGCTTCCGCGGGCATGCCGTCGCCGTCCAGGCCCACCAGGACGTTCTGCAGGTGCGGCTCCAGCACCACGCCGTGCGCGAAGTACAGCTCCAGGACCGGCAGCGCGACGACCTTCACGTACGAGTGCCACCACGCGACCGGGTCGGCCGCCTTCGCGTCGAGGGCCAGGGCGCCGGCCAGGATCGGCGTGACGCCGGGGGAGCAGGCGGCCCAGGGGCTCCGCCGGACGATCACGCCCAGCCCCTCGTGCAGCCTGGCGCCGAGCGCGGCCGAGCGGTATCCCGGCTCGGGGAGCCAGCGGGTCGCGGGGTGGCCCGCCGAGACCCGGTCGAAGATCGGCGCGAGCCGCTGGGTCAGCTCCACGGCTCCGGCCAGCTCGTACCAGGCGTTCTTCCGTACGCAGTTGGTGATCCGCACGTCCAGGGAGAACTTCAGGCAGACCTCCGCGTCCGGCACGTACACCGTCCGCACCGACGAGGTCGGCACCACCGCCGGCCCTGGCCCCAGGTCGATCAGCTCGGTCCCGAGCACCGGCCCCAGCAACCGGAGCTGCCACGGATGCGCCGGCAGCACCCGGTAGCCGCCGGGCGCGCGCCCCATGGTGTCCAGCACCGACGCGTCGCCGCCCTCGGCCAGCGCGTCCTCCGGCACGCCGAGGAGCCTGACGGGGAACCGCGCGTGCGTCTCGGGCGCGTACGCCAGCCAGCCGTCCCCGCCCCGCGCCTTGGGGCTGGGGTGGAACGGATGTCCGTACACGAGCGCCTGCTCCGAGGCCAGCCACGGATCGGCGGGCGGCACGGCGGCGGCCCTGGCCCGCAGGATGGCCGCCACCGCGTCCCTGCTGGCCGCCACCTGCTCGGCGAACTCCCCGTTGTGCTCATGAGGCCCGTCGTGCCCCTGCAACTCGGCCTCGATCAGCCGGACCAGCTCGTCGGCCGCCAGCGGCCGCCACGCGCCCGCCTCCAGCCTCTCGGCGGGGCCGTCGAAGCGCAGCGCCGCCCCGCCGTGGGTGCGGGCCCGCAGCAGCGTGCCCGCCACCCGCAGCAGCAGGTACGGCGGAGCCGGCCACACCAGGCCGCGCGGCCCGGCCACCTCCCGCACGCAGCAGCGCAGCAGGGCCGCCAGCGTCGCCTGCTCGGCAGGGCCGGAAGGCGCGTCGATGGCCAGTCCGTGCATGTTCAGGCTCTCCTCAGGTAGTTCGGCCCGCTGGTGCCGTAGAACTTGTTGACGTCGCGCGCCCCGGAACGTTGTTTCGAGACGAGCGTGCCAGCGGTGATCATGGACTTGCCGGTCAGCCTGGCCGCGTCGAGCGTCCTGGCGCGCAGGAGCCTGGCCATGGGGTCGTCGCCGTACTCGTCGAGCGCCCCGGCCAGCGTGTCCCTCAGGAGCGCGGCGGCCCGGTCGTGCGGCAGCGCGCCGAACGCCACGGCGGCCGCCGCCAGGTGCAGCGTGATGGTCACGAAGACGTCGGCCAGGGCGTGGGGGTCGTCGTTCAGCATGCGCTCGTCGGCGAACTCCGGCACCGCGACGCCGGCGGCCCGCAGCCTCGACGGGGAGGCCAGCAGCCCGTCGTTGTCCTTGACCAGCAGCTTGAGCCGGTCGCCCTGGAAGAGCAGCGCCAGGTTCTGCTGGTGGGCCTCCAGCGCGACGCCGTAGCGGACGAACAGCCGCACGTTCCACCGCAGCAGCAGCCGCAGGTAGCCGGGCAGCACGTCGCCCAGCTCGCCCAGGACGCCGGGGGCGGCCAGCGCGGCGACCGGCACGATCCGGCCCTCGGGCAGCCGCCGCACCATCCAGGCGAGGTACTCGTGCCCGGCGTGCGCCCACGCCTGCTCGTCGGCGAGCACCACGTCGGGGCCGGCCAGCTCCCGCAGCAGCAGCTCGGCCCTGGCGCCGTCGGCGAGCGTGCCCGGCTTGATCGAGCGCCGGTTCCTGGCGCCCAGGGTGCTGATCGGCAGCGGCAGCTTCACGTGAAGGCGCGGGCCGGCCTCCACGGTCCGCATGGACAGCGTCGGCCGTACGGTCAGGGCCGCCTCGTCCAGCACCCGCGCCCCGTCGATCTTCCGCACCTCGTCCACGCTCAGCGGATGCACGGGGAACAGCACCTCGTCGCTCCCCACGGGAAGACCCGGCGCCACGTCGGCGGGAAGGGCCGCGGCGGAGCCCGGGGCGAGCGCGCGGCGCGGTACCGCCGCCCACCGCAGCTCGAACGAGGGCCCGAACTCCGGCGCGTAGGCCAGCAGCTCGCCCTCCGACAGCCCCACCCGAGCCCGCGACGTCGGATAGACCGGATGATCCACGGAAGCGGCCACCGTCTCGTAGGAGGGCCGCGGCGCCTCGTGCGCCCGCTCGTCGTGCAGCTCCAGCGCCGCCAGCGCGGCCACGCACTCCTCGAAGAAGGCCGCCACCCCTTCGGAGTCCTCCGGCGCCGAGACCTCGACCAGCGTCTCCAGCACCTGCTCCAGCCCCAGCCGCTCGTCGGCGGCCACCACGAAGTCCTGGAACAACACCCCCGGTGAGAGCCGCACCCACCGCCCGTCGGCGAGCAGCAGCCCCACCCCGTCCTTGGTCCGGGTGACGCGGGAGGCCAGCCCGCCGTAGTCCTCGCGCAGCAGGGCGTTCAGCACGCGAGCGGCCAGGTAGGCCTCCCGCGACCTCATTCGACCACCCACGGCCGCGAGACCCGGTACTCCTCCACGACGGCCTCCACCCGCTCCCGGCTGGGACCCACGGCCCTGATCACACCCAGGTAGTCGCGGTTCGTCCTGGTCAGCGCGACGACCTCGCCGACGGCCCGCAGCGGACGATGCCACAGCCGTACGTCACCGGCGGCCACGGACTCGTGCCCCGGCGCGTCCCTGACGACTCCGGCCCGGTCCGCGACCAGGCTGACCGCGGTGCCGAACCGGGACGTCTCCGGAACGGCCGGCACCGATCCTCCGAGATGCACCCCCAGGATCCACTCGAACACCGGCACCCCGAGCACGTCCCCCAGCAGGAAGTCGCAGTGATCACCGATCACCCGGTAGTTCACCTCGACGATCCGCGGCCCGCCGGCGGTGACCGCGTACTCGGTGTGACAGGCCCCGAACCCGACCCCCAGCGCCCGCAACGCCGCCAGCACGTGCGCCTGGGAGTCATCGGAAGGATCCCAGTCGAGCCGCTCCTCGACGAAGTGCGGCAACGCCCCCAGCGTCGTCCCGAAGCCGCCGAGCACCCGCGGCCCGTCCGCGTCCCCCAGCGTCTCCAGCGTCCGCAGCGGCCCTTCGAGGTACTCCTCCACGACCAGCGCCTCGCCGGGCCGCCGCCGCCTGACCTCGGCCACGGCCCGCTCCAGGCCGCTCTCGACCAGCATGACGTCCTCGCTGGCCACCCCCTCGCGGGGCTTGAGCACCACGGGGTACGGCACCTGCGCGGGCACCGGGTCGCCGGGCCCGAGCCGTACGGAGAAGACCTGCTCGACGCCCGCCTGCATCAGCCTGCGCCGCATCAGGAACTTGTTCTTCGCCGCGGCGCACGCCCGCCAGTCCTTGCCCGGCAGCCCGAAGTAGGCCGCGGCCAGCGCGGTCTCGGTCTGCAGGTGGTCGGAGTTGGAGAAGATCGCGTCCGGCCTGCCGAGGTGCTCGATCGTGTCGATCAGCGCGCGCGGGTCCCGTACGTCGCACAACACCGCGGACGGATGTCGCTCCGGCCGGTCGGTGAGGATCGTCACCTCGCATCCCAGCGCCCGCGCCGCCGGCAGGAAGCCGTCCGTCACGGAATCGGTTGGTTTGAGCGCGGTCAGGTAGAGCCGCAACGCGAAGGCACCCCCGAAGAATCAGGTAAGGCTAACCTAACCCGTCGAATCTTAGCCCCACAGAGATCACTACGGTGCGCGGATACCGTAAACACCGGCTAACTGCGAGGTCATAGGATGACATGGGACTCGGGAGGGGGCGGCACCAGTGGAGACCGCGGAAGAGCAACTCATCGGCCCGCTACTGCTTGCGCGGGGGACCATCGACCGATCGTCGGCCCTGCGCGCCGACGATGGGTGGCTGGAGCGGGCCTGGGCGGATCCCGCGACCAAGGTGCTGGTGATCGACGACGGTCACACGCTGGTGCGGCGGCTGGGCGACGACGTGCAGGCGGTGCTGTTCACGCCCGCCGACGCGCCGCCCGGGCAGCGCTACCTCCTGGGCGTCGAGGACGGCGTCGCCTACTTCGCCGTGGCAGCGCCGCTGCCCGGCATCCCGCACGGCGACGTCAACGGGCGCGTGACGATCCCGATGTCCCTGCTCGACACCCCCGAGGGCGAGCCGGTGGCCGCGGGGTTGCGCCAGGTCGGCGGCCTGCTCGGCGACCGCGACGCGGGCCTGCTGGTCTACGCCGTCGCGCTGGAGGCGTGGCACTCCACCCACGAGTTCTGCCCGCGCTGCGGCGCGCACACCGTCGTGCAGGCAGGCGGTCACATCCGGGTCTGCCCGAAGGACTCCAGCCAGCACTTCCCGCGGGTCGACCCCGCGGTGATCATGCTGATCCGCGACGAGGCCGACCGCTGCCTGCTGGCCCGCGGGCCGCAGTGGCCGGAGGGGCGGCTGTCGATCCTGGCCGGATTCGTGGAGCCGGGGGAGTCGCTGGAGGCAGCCGTCGTGCGCGAGGTGGCCGAGGAGGTCGGCATCGCCGTCACCGGCCCGCGCTACCTCGGCAGCCAGCCCTGGCCGTTCCCGCGCAGCCTCATGCTGGGCTTCTTCGCCGAGGCCGTGACCACCGCGCTCACACCCGACGCCGAGGAGATCGCCGAGGCGCACTGGTTCTCCAGGCAGGAGCTGGCGCGGGCGCTGGAGTCGGGCGAGCTGCGCCTGCCGCCGCCTGTCTCGATCGCCCGCCGCCTCATCGAGACCTGGTACGGCGGCGAGCTGACCGGCGACTGGTGAGCCGTCAGGCTCCGAGCAGGGCCTTGACCTCAAGGGCCGAGGGGTTCGTCCGCACGACGCGCCCCTTGGGGGTCTCGATGACGACGGTCGGCACGACCTGGTTGCCGTTGTTGACGCTCATCACGAACTCCGCCGCCGACGGGTCACGCTCGATGTCGACGTCGTCGAAGCTGATGCCCTCGCGGGTGAGCTGGGCCTTGAGCCGCTTGCAAGGGCCGCACCACGTGGTGCTGTAGACCGTGAGCGCCATCTTGGGAGATCCCTCCAGGGTCAGGAAACAGGCGATCCGTGCAACAACGCGCGGTGCCCGTCTAATCCCGGATTACCCGATTCGGGCGGCGATCCACGCCTGCACCCGCTCGGCCACTCCCGGCTCCCGGTAGAGCGGCGAGCTGTGGTTCGTGCCCGGCTGCGTGAACACCGACACCTCCACCCCCACCTGCCCGAGCATCTGCCTGAGCAACTGGCTCTGCACCGGCGGCACGAACTCGTTCTCGGAGTGGATGGTCAGCATCGGGGCGTCCTTGCGACTGGCGTGCCAGGCCACCTCCATGCTCGCCCACACCCGCGAGCACTTGCCCTTGGGCGCGCAGCCGCCGGCCAGCTTGATCGCGGCCGTGCGGAGCTTGCGCTTGTTGGGGTCGGTGGCCTTCTCGCCGTCGGAGTACGCGCGCAGCGGCGAGATGATCGGCGAGAGCCCCACCACGCCCTTGAGCCCGCCGATGCCGTCGCCGTACGTGCCCACGGCCGCGGCGATGTGCCCGCCGGCGGAGAATCCCATGAGGACGTAGTTGTTCGGGTCGAAGGCGTACCGGTCGGCGTGCCTGCGCGCGGCGGCGATGGCGGCCAGCGCGTCGGTGCGCTGCGCGGGCCAAGCCGCGTCGCCCGACAGGCGGTAGTTGAGGTTGAAGACGGTGTAGCCCAGCTCGGCGTAGCTGCGGGTGATCTCCCTCATGTACTTCTTGTCACCGCTGGACCACCAGCCGCCGTGGATGAGGAAGATCCCCGGCCGCTGCTGGCCGTCGGGAGTCCACCAGATGTCCATGCTCTGGCGCTTGTGCGAGCCGTACTGGACGGTCTCCACCGACAACCCGCCGATGCCCTCGGCGTCGACCGGGTTGTCCACCGTGGGAGCTGGGGTCGGCTCCATGGACGCGCTCGCGGCGACGGGTGTGAGCGCGACGGCAGCGAGCGCGAGAGCGCTCACGGAAACCGCAGTTCGCACGGCCTTCCTTTCCCCCATGCAATGGTCGGGCCCCATTGTGGGGGAAAAGACCAGTTCTTTGCATCTTGTTGACGACTAGCTTACGAACATAGTTCGGCCCCGCATGTTGCCAGAATAAAGTGGTTCTCCGCCAGCGGCTGGGAGGATACACAGGTGAACGACGCGGACGACGTACTGATCGGACTCGACCCCGAGCAGCGCGCTGTCGCCGAGGCCGTGCGCGGGCCGGTGTGCGTGCTGGCCGGCGCGGGGACGGGCAAGACCAGGGCGATCACCCACCGCATCGCGTACGCGGTGCGCAGCGGGGTGGTCGACGCGCAGAGCGTCCTGGCTGTGACGTTCACCACGCGGGCGGCCGGAGAGCTGCGCCAGCGCCTGCGCGCGCTCGGCGCGCCCGGGGTGCAGGCCCGCACGTTCCACGCCGCGGCGCTGCGCCAGCTCACCTTCTTCTGGCCGCGCGTGATCGGCGGCGCGGCCCCGTCGGTCATCGAGTCCAAGCTGCCCGTCCTCGGCGAGGCGTGCCGCAGCCTCCGGCTCACCCCCGAGCGCTCGGAGCTGCGCGACATCGCCTCCGAGGTGGAGTGGGCCAAGGTCACGCAGATCGGCCCTGAGGACTACGTGGCCGCCGCCGCGAAGCACCACCGTACGCCGCCGGTCCCGGCCGAGCAGCTCAGCCGCGTCTACGAGGCGTACGAGCGGATCAGGCGCGAGCGCCACCTGGTCGACTTCGAGACCATCCTGGAGCTGACCGCGGCCGTGATGACCGAGCACCAGGAGGTGGCGGCGCAGATCCGCCAGCAGTACCGCTACTTCGTGGTCGACGAGTACCAGGACGTCAACCCGCTGCAGAAGCTGCTGCTCGACACCTGGCTGGGTGGCCGCGACGACCTCTGCGTGGTCGGCGACCCCAACCAGACGATCTACTCCTTCACCGGCGCCAGCCCGCGCTACCTGACCGGGTTCGGGGTGGAGCATCCCAAGGCGTCCGTCATCAAGCTCGTGCGCGACTACCGCTCCACCCCGCAGGTCGTCGACCTGGCCAACCTGGTGATCGCCAAGGGCCGCTCGCCGCACCGCCTGGAGCTGGTCGCCCAGCGGCCCGACGGGCCGAAGCCCGGCTTCAACGAGTACGACGACGAGCCCGCCGAGGCCGCCGGAGTGGCCAGGAGCATCAGGAAGCTGCTCGACAAGGGGGTCCCGTCGCGCGAGATCGCCGTGCTGTTCCGGGTCAACTCCCAGTCGGAGTCGTACGAGGAGGCCCTGACCAAGGCGGAGATCCCGTACGTGCTGCGCGGCGCCGAGCGGTTCTTCGAGCGCCCCGAGATCCGCCAGGCGATCGTGCTGCTGCGCGGCGCCGCCCGTTCCGCCTCGGGCGAGCCCCTCGCCTCCGAGGTCCACCACATCCTGGGCGGCGTCGGCCTGACGCCCGCGCCTCCCGGCGGAGGCAAGGCCAGGGAGAAGTGGGAGTCGCTCAAGGCGCTGGCCGACCTGGCCGAGGACATGGCGGCGGAGGGGGCCGACCTGGCCGCGTTCGTCGCCGAGCTGGAGCGCCGCGCCTCCGAGCAGCACGCGCCTCCCGTCGAGGGCGTCACGCTGGCCTCGCTGCACGCCGCCAAGGGCCTGGAGTGGGACGCCGTCTTCCTCGTCGGGGTCACCGACGGCATGCTGCCCATCATCT
The DNA here is from genome assembly GCF_024172165.1 of Nonomuraea thailandensis. Lineage (GTDB taxonomy): Bacteria > Actinomycetota > Actinomycetes > Streptosporangiales > Streptosporangiaceae > Nonomuraea > Nonomuraea thailandensis. The sequence continues at coordinate 11,649,328 of NZ_JAMZEB010000002.1, forward strand.
ACGCGGAGTCCCCCGAGCAGATCGAGGAGGAGCGCCGCCTGCTCTACGTCGGCATCACGCGTGCCAGGGAGCACCTGTCGATCTCCTGGGCGCTGGCCCGCGCGGCGGGAGGCCGCAAGAGCCGCCGCCCGTCCCGCTTCCTCGACGGCCTCACCGGCCGCGCCTCGTCCCCGCCGCGCCTGGCGCCGTCCGCCCGCGAGCGCCGCCAGGTGGCCGCGCCGGTGAGCTGCCGCGTGTGCGCGAAGACGCTGGTGAACGCCGCCGAGCAGAAGCTGGGCCGCTGCTCGACCTGCCCGGCCGACTACGACGAGGCGCTGCTCGAACGCCTGAAGTCGTGGCGCACGGCCACGGCCAAGGAGGGCAAGGTGCCGCCGTACGTCATCTTCACCGACGTGACGCTGCAGGCCATCGCCGAGCGCGCGCCGGTCACCGAGCAGGAGCTGCTGTCGATCGCCGGGGTCGGCCGGGTCAAGCTCGACCGGTACGGCGAGGCCGTCCTGTCGCTGTGCAGGGGTTCGTAACGGAGTCGAAACCCGGCGGGGGCATCATCGGACAGACCAGACCCCCTCATGGGGTGGAATGGACGACACGCCAAACTTGTCCCAGGGACCGGTAACCATGAGGGGAAACGTGTCCCGAGGACCGGTGACCACGAGGGGGACGGACACGTGAACTCGGCGCTCAAGGAGCTCCTGGATCTGCTCGACCTGGAGCAGATCGAGCTCGACATCTTCCGCGGCAGGAGTCCGGAAGAGCGCATCCAGCGTGTCTTCGGCGGCCAGGTGGCGGCGCAGGCCCTGGTGGCGGCCGGCCGCACGGTCCCCAAGGACCGGAACGTGCACTCGCTGCACGCCTACTTCATCCGCCCCGGTGACCCGTCCATCCCGATCGTCTACAACGTCGAGCGGCTGCGCGACGGGCGGTCGTTCACCACCCGGCGCGTGGTGGCCGTCCAGCACGGCAAGGCCATCTTCACGATGTCCGCCTCCTTCCACGTCTTCGAGGAGGGGGTCTCGCACCAGGCCTCGGTGATGCCCTCGGTGCCCGATCCGGAGACGCTGCCGACGTTCCAGGACCGGATGTACGAGCTCGTCGGCGACCACCCGGAGCTGCGCGAGTGGTTCACCCGCCCCCGGCCGGTGGACGCGCGCTACGCCTCGCCGCTCACGTGGGAGGCGTTCCAGAACCCCGAGCTGCGCAGCGCGCAGACCAACGTGTGGTTCCGCTACCACGCCGACCTGCCCGACGACCCGCTCCTGCACGTGGTGCTGGCCGCGTACGCCTCCGACTTCACGCTGGTCGACACGATACTGCTGGCCCACGGCATGGCCTGGGGCGCCTCGAACGTCATGGGCGCCTCGCTCGACCACGCCATGTGGTTCCACCGCCCCTTCAGGGCCGACGACTGGCTGCTCTATGCTCAGGAGTCACCGTGGTCGGCGGGGGCCCGGGGGCTCGCTCGGGGTGAGATGTACACCGCGTCGGGTGACCTCGTGGTCTCGGTCGTCCAGGAAGCCATGATTCGCCTCACGAAATAGGCGAAATCGCAGGTAGAAAATATGTTGCCCCTTCCCGGCTTCCCGGTTTAGGGTCATGGTCAAGCGAGTCGGACAGGTCTGTTCCGACGATCCAGAGAGAGAAGGTGAGTCCAGGTGATCAGCATTCAGATGTCGGCCACGCAGTGGCTCGCCTTCGCATGCCGTGACTTGGTGAGGCTCGCCGATGGGCCCGCCAGGCTGCGGCAGGAGAAGTCTGCCCGTAGCCAGGCCTCCGCCTTCTACGCGCGCGCCCACGTCGGTGTGGCCGCAGCACCAGGCGCTCCTGTCTACGAAGGACGTATCGAACTGCCGGCCAACCAGCTCACCAAGGGTGGACTGTGCGGTCCGCAACCCTGGAGGGATGCTCCGGTCATAACCTGACCGGCACATAGCAGCCCCCAGGCCGCGGATCCGCACACAGGATCCGCGGCCTTCTTGTTTGTCCGTGATCCTCCGACCACCTATGAGGTGCCCGACTAAAGATCAAGATCGATCGAAGGAGAAAGCAGATGGGGGCGAAGACGATCATGGACCTGATCGACGAAGCCAAGATCCCCTGTCGTACCGACCCTGACCTGTGGTTCGCCGAGTCGCCGGAGGACGTCGAGTTCGCCAAGGCACTCTGCGGCGGCTGCCCGATCCAGCAGGCCTGCCTGGCCCGCGCGCTCGAGCGCGAGGAGCCGTGGGGGGTCTGGGGCGGCGAGCTGATCCTCCGGGGAACCGTCGTTCCCCGCAAGCGTCCGCGCGGGCGTCCCCGCAAGCACCCGGTCGCTGCCTGACCATCTTCACCACGCGCACCTACGAACCAAGAAAGCGAAACACGCAAATGATCACTCGATCGAGCAGGAGCCGAGCAGTGCCGGATCTCATCCATGACCTGGTCAATGACCGAATACAAACCCTCCACCGAGAGGCGGAGGAGCAACGCCTCATCCTGCGCGTCACTCGCGTGCAGCGGGCGCGGCGGGAGGTCAAGCGGGCGAACGACCGCCTGCGCCAGGCCTTGAGCCGCCAGATCTGATCCGGGAGATCCTGCCGCCGGCGCAGGATCTCCGGCCAGATCCTTTCCCTGGAGCCGGGCGCAACCAGCGCCCGGCTCTTTCGTTTGCCCTCCTGCTTGCGCTGCTTGCCGCCTATGCTGCCTGCATGCCTGCATGCCTGCATGCCTGCATGCCTGCATGGCTTGCCCTGCGTGCCTGCCTGCGTGGCGCTGCGTGCCTCCCTGTGCTGCCTGCGCTGCGTGTGTCTGCCCGGCCTGTTCGCCAGGCCTCCCGTCCGTTGCACACCACATGGCGCAGGCCCTCGCTCCTGGACGAGCCCGCTCCGCGACGGGTGTGCGGGCTGTTGCGCGAGATGACCTCCGCCGCATCACCTCCCCCCGCATCACCTCCGCCGCATGACTCCCGCTGCTGCACGCGACGATTGCCGCACACCGCAGAGAAGCCCGCCACCCCACACCGTCATCCGGCGGGGCACACCGTCATCCGATGGGGCCGTCTCACGCACCCTCATCCGGCGGGGGCCGCTCCCCGCACCGTCGTCCGGCGGAGGTCGTCTTCCTCGCCGCTGGTGCGGGAGGCTGCCTCCCGCACCGTCAACCGGCAGAGGTCGCTTCCCACACCGTCGTCCGGTGGGAATCGCCTTCCTCGCCGCCGGCTGGGGAGGCCGCCTCCCGCGCCGTCAACCGGCGGGACTCGCCCCTCGCTGCCGGCCTACCGCCAGCACCAGTGGCTCCTCCTCCGCGCTCCAGAGCCGCGTCACCATCCACGCCACCCCGATCGCCGCCACCACCAGCCCGGCCAGGTAGACCGGCTCCGGCACCGCGCTCCGCAGCGACCCGGGCACCATGCCCGCCGCGTAAAGCGCCACGCCCACCACAGGCATGACCCCGCTCCTGACCGCCGCCGCGCTGAACGTCAGCACCCCGACCAGCAGAACGCCCGACGTCACCAGAAACGCCCGCCCGGTCCCACCGGCCAGCAGCCCGCTCACGGTGCCGCCACCCAGGTAGGGAAAGACGAAGTGCAGCGTGTACTCGACCGCGAACGCCCCGGCCAGCCCGGCCGAGTTGAGCACGTACCCGACGAGCCCGAGCGTCCCGGAGCGGGCGCGGATGAGCAGGTAGATGCCGGTGATCGCGAGTAAGCCGGTGAGCGCCGCGAACGGCGCGATGGCATGGGTGAACGCCGTCTCGGGCAGCAACCCACCCCGCCGGGCGGCGTTGACGACGAGCAGCCCGGCGCAGCCGAACCCCGCCACCGCCGCGACCCGTAGAACACTCATGGACGAATCCCCTTCCCTGATTCCGGGACCCCGCCCTCCGGCCACCGGTCTCCTCGCACCCGGCCCGTAGGGCGATAACGCTCGTTATGATGCGCGTTATCGCCCGCTATGGTGAGAGGGTGCCGAGAGCCGTAAGCACCCCGAAAGAACTCGGCGCACTGCGCCAGGACCTCCTGGACGCGGCCATGCGCATCCTGCGCGACCAAGGCGCGCCCGACCTGACCCTCCGCCGCGTCGCAGACGCCGCCGCCACCTCCACCATGGGCATCTACACCTGCTTCGGCGGCCGTGCCGGCCTGCTGGAGGCGATCTACGAACACGGCTTCCGCCTCCTCCACGAGGCCATGACCACCTCCTTGAACGGTCACACGGACCCGCTGGCCAGGATCATGGCGGTGGCGTACGGTTACAGGCGGTTCGCCCTGACCGACCCGGCCCTGTACGCCCTGATGTTCGAACGCCCGCTCCCCGACTTCGACCCGTCACCGGAGCAACGCAACGACGCCCTCCGCCGCTGCTTCGGCCTCCTCATAGAGGCCACCACCGCAGCGATCCGAGCCGGCCTCATCCGCTCCTCGAACCCGGAGCGCTCGGCCTACCTCGTGTGGACCACGATCCACGGCCTCGTCAGCATCGAACTCACCTGCTCGCTCCGCACCCCGCTACCCGGCTGGTTCCTGAACTCGCGCGAGGAAGGCGAGCGCATCCTCACCGACGGCATCCAGGCCCTCCTCACCGGCCTCACCTGACCGCACGAGCCCCGCACCCGAAGCACCCGGGCTGCCACGACCGGCGCCCGAGAGCGTGCCGGCTTCACCGCGTCCTGCGGCCTCTGCACTCTGGCAAGCAACTCCTACACGCGCCGGGGCCGGAAGGGCGCCGGAGAACGCCGTCTTGGTCCAGTAGCCGATGCCAGGACCAGCGCTCAAAATGCGCCGACCGGTAGGGCCGGTGCCCGAAAGCACCTCTGCGATCAGAATCAGTGCGAGTTGGCGTGCGCACCTCAGGCCGGCGCCCGAAGAGGCGTGCGAACCTCAGGCCCAGCGCCCGAAGAGGCGTCCGGGCCTCAGGGGCAGCGCCCGAAGAGCGTGCGGGCCTTGTGATCAGCACCTGCGAGCGTGTTGGCGGCCGAGTATCAGCCCCCAAGAGCATGCTGGCCGTCGAGATCATCGGAGACAACCGCCTGGGCCGTCAAGAACAGTGGCCGGAAGCGTCCTGTCCATCAGGACCGCCGCTCGAAATAGCGCTGGCTGGTAGGACACGTGCGAGCGTGAGCCCTACCAGCCAGCCAACGAGCCGCCCACCGCCTGTCACCCATGAGGCCCGTGCGGAAGATCGAAAACCTGACGGGAAACACCGTCGGCGAACAGCCCTGCCAAACCGCCGATCACACGTGCGGCCCGACCCGCGATCCCAAGAGGACCACCAGGACTCGCGCACCCCATGACGGCGTCATGCACTCAGGGAGAAGTGAGACAACGCACGGCACTCAGCTCGACAGGCACGCCCTTGAGCGTCGGATCAACCGTGGTCGCCACCTCACCCGCACGAGAGGCCAGACACTCCCCGGCGCGAACCGGATCGACGACGGCGCTCGCAGCCGGGCCGGTCGCGAACACCCCTACGGTGACCAGAGCAGCGGCCGCCAACAGGCACGCGGATCGGTGCATCTGCATCCTCCCAAAAGAGAGTAACGGTTTGCAGTCGAATAATTACACAGTGTAGTTGTCGTGCAACAGTGCTCTCCCCAAATTCCAGTCCCACATCGGGCTCACCCACACACCGCTCAGGAAGCGGTCGCCGATCGTGTGCCCACTTCGCTCAGCACGTGGCGGCTCGATCGTCTCTCCCCAACCGCCCATCAGCCGGATACCCGAACGTCGATCCCGCCGTCCTCAGGCAGTGTGCCGCTCAGCGGTCCCGCTGTCCGCCCGGAGGTCCGTGCCGCTCGTTGGCCCGGCCGCCCACAGGCATATGCCGATCCTCCTGCTCAACCGACCGAGCAGGAGGGGCTGAGCCGCTCGCTCAATCGACCGAGCACTGCCCGGTCGCCCGCCAGGCATGCGATCTATCGGCCGGGGGGATGTCGATCGGTGGTTCAGCCGATCGGCAGCGGCTGGTCGTCCGGGTCGTCGGCGAACCCGGGCACCCAGCGGATCACCTCGTCCCGGAAGCGAGCCGTGGTGCCGAGCTGGCAGAGCACGCCGATGCCCGCCGCATGGACGCGGTGGATGAGGACGTACGACGGCGGCAGGTTGAGCTGCCGGACCACGTTGGTGGGGCGGAGGTCGGCGACACTGGCAGCCTGGGCCTGCAGCCACTCCCGGCTGAACGTGAACTCCTCCACCGCCGTCGGCTCCACGTACGGAGCGAGGAAGGCACGCAGCGCGTCGGGGTCGATCTCGAAGTCCTCGCGGATGAACCCCTCCTGGCGCAGGCCCGCCATGACGGTCTCCATGTCGCCCTGGTTGAAGATGCGGGTGAGCTGGCCGAAGGCCTTGGGATAGCCGTCGGGCAGCCGGTTGACCGCGCCGAAGTCGAGCACGCCGAGCTTGCCGTTGGGCAGCATGCGGAAGTTGCCCGGGTGCGGGTCGGCGTGGAGCATGCCGACCCGGGCGGGGGAGCAGAACAGGAAGCGTACGTAGAGCAGGCCGGCGCGGTCGCACTGCTTCTTGGTGCCGTCGGAGATGATCCGCGACAGCGGTGTGCCTTCCATCCACTCGGTGACCAGCACCATCTCGTTGGCGGCCACCACGTCAGGGACGTGGAAGTCGGGGTCCTCGTCGAACTCGAGGGCGAAGGCGTGCTGCGCCTCGGCCTCCCGCAGGTAGTCGAGCTCCTCCGCGATCCGCTCACGCAGCTCACCCAGCAGGGCCTTCATGTCGAGCCCCGGCAGCAGCGCGCCGAACAGCTTGCCCAGCCGGGCGAGCTGGGTGAAGTCGCCGAGCAGGGCCTTGCCCGCCCCCGGATACTGGATCTTGACGGCCACCTCCCTGCCGTCGCTCCACACGGCCTTGTGCACCTGGCCGATCGAGGCCGCCGCCGTCGGCTGGTCGTCGAACGACAGGAAGTGCTCCCGCCAGCCGTCGCCCAGCTGCTCCGCCAGCACCTTGTGCACCGTCGACACGGGCAGCGGCGGGGCGGACTCCTGGAGCTTGGTCAGCGTGGCGCGATAGGGGCCGGCGATCTCCTGCGGCAGCGCCGCCTCGAAGATGGACAGCGCCTGCCCCAGCTTCATGGCGCCGCCCTTGAGCTCGCCGAGCACCTTGAAGACCTGCTCGGCGGTGCGCTGCTGAACCTCCTGCGCCACCATCTCCGCAGACTTGCCCCCGATGCGCTTGCCCAGCCCGAGGGCGGCGCGACCGGCGAAGCTGAGTGGAAGGGCGGCCAGCTTGGCCGATCGCGTGACAGCACGGCGCGGAAGATCGCTCACACTGATGCGCGGAACCTCTGCGAGATACCGCTTCCCCCCTTCGTGGTCCTTTGAGCACGTCAGTCGCGGTCAGGTGCCATGACCATTCTTAGCGAATATGGATTGTTTCGCATACAACGACATTGGGGGTGGGCCTTCCAGGAGCGCCTTCGCCAGCGCCAATCAGGGGTTACGTCCATTGTGCCGTTGGTCACAGCGGACTCCTTGCCGTCGAGAAAGGCCAGTGCATGGCCGGTCACCTGCGCTGCGGCGACGGTCGCGAGGGCGACGTCACAGGCGATCTCGCCCGGCGGATACCCGCCGAGCCGGGCCGTGACGATCGGCCAGTACGGGTCGCGATCGCGCCGCGTCAGGTCGAGACAGTGCAGGCACGCCGTGTCCCCCGGCAGGACCAGCGGACCCACGGTGCCGTGCCCCTCGAAGGCGGACACCAGGAGGTGGGGGATGCGCAGGGAGTCGAGATCGTTGACCAGCAACATGTCGAGCGGGCCGACCGGGGCCAGGATGACGAGGTCGGGCCGGTCCGACTTGTCCCCGAGAAACGACCCACCGGCCACCGCCTTGACGGTCGGCCGGCACCGCTCCTCCACCCCGCCCGGCTCCCTCCTTCCGGGCTGCTCAGTGGACCGGGCGCTGGACGGAGCTCCTCTCCCCGCATGACGCGAAGGGGCGCCGGCACGGCTGCCGGTGCCACTGCCGTCCCATGGAGGAGCAGCGGCGCGAGCGCTCTGCGCGGACGCGGAGCGAGCGCTTCGCGAAGAAGCGGCATCCCTGTCCGGCCGCGCACCCGCGTGGGGTACTGCATCTGCGTCCGGTCGCGCACCCGTGCCCGGTCGCGCACCCGTGCCTGGCCTTGCGCCCCCGTCCGGCCGCGCGTCGGCGTCGGGCCGCGCGTCGGCGTCGGGCCGTGCGCCCGCGTCGGGCCGTGCGCCCGTGCCTGGCCGTGCGGCCGCTTCGGGTCGTGCGCCCGGGCCTGGCCGTCCGTCCCACGCGACGGGCTGGGTGCTGGAGGAGGCTCCTCTGCCCGCGCTGCGCGGAGGAGTGCCGACACCGCCGCCTCCCGCCCCACGTGGGATACCGCCGCGCGGTGGGTCGGTGGTCCGGGCGCCGACGCCGGCACCTCGTGGGGACCGGGGAGGGGTGGCGCTGGTGACGGCCGTTCCTGCGGCTCTGGTGGACGGTCTGCCTGCAGGCCGGTCGGGGCGAGGAGGGTCGGCGGGGCCGGGAAGTACGCCGGCCGCGTCGAGCGCTTCCCTGTACTCGGCCGCGCTGGGCTCGTCGGTCTCCAGCGGCGGCAGCCCGGCCGACGTGAGCCGCCTGGCGACCGCCACCGCACCGGCCTCGCGGGGCATGCCCACCTCCGCCCAGGTGAGCCCACCCGGGGTGATGTCCTGTGGCCGCGTCTCCTCCGGGTCGAGGACGCGGAGGTGGCCCACGCCGGCGGCGGCGAGCAGGGCGACGACCTGGGCTCCGATGCGGCCGGCGCCGTACACCCGCACGCGTGCCCTCCTGCGGCGCTCGAAGAGGGCGATCATGCCGTCGGGGGCGGTGGAGCCGAGGTCGAGGGCGTTGAGGTCGGGTCTGAGGCGGTCTCGCTCCGCCAGGGGGAGGTCGCGGAGGGAGCCGGGGCCGGTGGCGGCGTCGTGGAGCGCGCCCTGGGCGGCGAGCTGGTCGAGCAGGGAGCGGGCGCGGAACTCGTCGAGACCGGCGAGGGCCGCCTCTCGCAGGACGGTCTCCAGGTCGCGGGTGCCGTCGAGGCCCGCGACCCACTCCCGGACGGGCTGGGTCAGGCCGCTCAGCATGACCGCGCGCAGGGGGTGCGCGCCGAGTTGCAGGGTGCGCTCGTCGCGGAGGATGTGCCGCAGGGTGGGCTTCACACGTGGCCTCATGGCGGGAAAGGCTTCCATGCCCGAGCAAGATCCCGAGCGGGTTCGGCGGCGGCTGTGGATAACTTCGGAAATGGGACCCGTCCCTGTGGACGAGAGTAATGATCAATGACCCGGCCATGGGGGAGACGGCGCCATTACGGGACCATTGATCGTCAACTCCGCATCCCGCCAAGGCGCCCACGTTACGCTTCCCCGCATGAACGAGCTCTCAGTTGATCGCAAAGACGACGGAGTCGTACTGATCACCCTCAACCGCCCCGACATGCGTAACGCCATGACCGACACCATGACGGCCGAATGGCGCGAAACCATGACCGCCCTGGCCACCGACCGGGACGCCCGCTGCCTGATCGTCACAGGCGCGGGAAGCGCCTTCTCCTCCGGCGGCGACCTGTCGTGGATCGGCGAGCGCGGCGCCGAGGCCGTGCCCCCGCTGCGCGATCGCATGCTGGCCTTCTACCGCACCTGGTTGCTGATCACGAAGCTCGAGATCCCCACCATCGCGGCCGTCAACGGCCCGGCGGTGGGTGCGGGCCTGTGCGTGGCGCTGGCCTGCGACCTCGTGTACGCCGCCGACGACGCCAAGCTGCTGGCCCCGTTCACGTCCCTGGGTCTGCACCCGGGCATGGCGGCCACGTACCTCCTGCCGAGGAGGGCGCCGGGTCTGGCCCGGGAGATGCTGCTGGCGGGCCGCACTGTGTCCGGGCAGGAAGCGGCAGATAAAGGCCTAGTAAATCAAAGTTTCCCGAAAAATGACCTAATGTCGGAAGTGACCGACATCGCCACGAAGATCGCCCGGAACGCTCCCATTGCCACAAGGCTCACCAAAGTGGCCCTCAACCAAGACCATCAGGACCTGGAAGCCGCTCTGAGGTGGGAATCCTTGGCCCAGCCGGTGACCATGGTCTCCGCCGACATGATCGAGGGCCTGGCCGCGCATCGGGAAAGGCGCATGCCCAAATTCACCGGCTCTTAATCATCTGACCAGCAGAAACAACGTCCACCCTCTGTGGAATTTCGCCAGTCTCGGCTACCGTGCATATGTGCCCCCCGAGACAGTCGAGGTTCGTCGCAGTTCTCGTCGCCGGCGTACGGTGTCCGCATACCGCGACGGCGACAAGACGATCGTGCTCCTGCCCGCCTGGCTGAGCGGCGAAGACGCGGATGAATGGGTGAGCCGGATGCTGGATCGGCTGGCCGCCAAGGAGAGCAGGCGAAGGCCGACCGACGAGGCCCTGCTGGAGCGGGCCAAGGAGCTTTCGGCCAAGTATCTGAACGGCGAGCCGGACCCCGTCAGTGTGCGCTGGGTCGACAACCAGCAGCACCGCTGGGGCTCCTGCACCCCGGAGACCGGCACGATCCGGATCTCCACCAGGCTCAAGGGCCTGCCGGAGTGGGTCATCAACTACGTGATCATCCACGAGCTCGTGCACCTGCTGGTGCCCAGCCACGGGGCCAAGTTCTGGGCGCTGGTAGAACAGTATCCGAAGGCGGAGCGGGCCCGCGGGTTCCTGGAGGGATTCTCCGCCGCGGCCCACACGGCACCGGAGGAGTGTTGACGCGCATCGCCGCGGTCCTGGTACGACAGCACATGGCGCAGGCCGCGCCCCCCGGCGTCGATCCGGGAGACTTCCTGGAGGCGGTCGCCGAGGACACGTACGAGATCGTCGCGGGCCTGGAGCTCGTCACCCCCGTCCTGATCACCAGCGTCCCCGGCCTGGACGACCTCGTCTGGCCCGGCACCGAGGTGATCACCATCGCCGAGGACGAGCCGCTGCGGCACGTCCTCACCCGCCTCCACGCCGATCAGGCCGCCGTCGTCAGCGCCGACGCGCCCGACCTGCCGCCGCTGCTCATCGGCAAGCTGTTCAGGGAGCTGGGCAGGGCCGAGATCACGATCTGCCCCGCGGAGAACGGCGGCGCCGTGGCCATGGCCTGCGCGCTCCCGGCACCCGAATGGGCGGACCCCGACCTCGACGCGTACGACGTGGTCAAGGAGCTGCGCGCCCAGGCGCCGGGCCCGCGCAGGGTCGCCACCACCCCGGGCTGGCACCGACTGCGCACGCCCCAGGACGTCGAACGCCTCGACCCCGGCCTCGAAGGCTGGGACAACACCAGGGCCCTGGTCAGGGCACGGTGAGCTCGGCCAGCACGGCCCGGTGGTCGGTGCCGGGCACGTCGCGCACGCTGACCTCCCGCACCCCGACCCGCTGATCCACCAGCACGTGGTCGATCGTGATGAGCGGCGGCACCCGCTTGTTCGCCGGCCACGTGGGGATCAGCCCGGCCCCCACCTGGTCGGCCGCGTCCTTGTAACCCCGTGACAGCAGCCCGCGCATGGCGGCGTGGTCGAGTGAGGCGTTGAAGTCGCCCGCGATGATCCTGATCCGGTCGGGCGAGGCCGAGGGGAAGGCCGCGAGTGCCGCGTTCCAATCGCTGACCTGCGGCCCCAGCGGCGGGAACGGATGCGCGTCGATGAACTCGATGGGCTCGCCGCCCGGCAGTGAGATCGTCGCCACGGGCATCTGGTGCCCGACGGGCGGGATGGCGTCCCAGATCGCCTCGGCCGGATGCCTGGAGTAGATCCCGCTGCCGCCGGCGCTCCACTCGTCCTGCAGCACGCGGTGCGGCATGATCTCCTTGAGCCCGGCCGCGTCGAGGTCGGCGACCGCGCCCGGGGTCAGCTCCTGCGTGCTCAGCACGTCGGGCTCGAACTCGCGCACCATTCTCATGATCGTCGCGATGTCGGCCCTGCCGAACAGCATGTTGATCGTCATGACCTTGAACGGCCTGCCGGCGGTCGCCTCGGCGGTGCCCAGCGCCCTGGGCAGCACGCTGAAGCCGAGAGCCGTGGCCGACAGCAGCGCGACGGCGGTCGCGGCCCGCCTGCGCCCGAGCGCCGCGATCAGGAGGGGGACGAGCGAGCCCGCCGCGGCGTACGGAGTCGCGGTCATGAGCTGGGTGGGCAGCGACCCGCGCTCCAGCCCGGCCACCCTGGCCACCGCCCAGGCGGCGAACGGGGACACAGCGACCCAGGTCAGGGCCGTTGCGGGAAACTTCCTGCGCTTGCGTACGGGTGTCACGATCGTGCCGCCGACGGCAGAAGTCTCCACGCAGGCCCCCTTTTGGAACGACGCAAATGGACTCTAGCCAAGCAGGCGCGAACCCGAGCCGAGCGCGGCCTGTCCGCGTGCGGCCAATCTCCGCGTCGCCTCGTCGGACAGCTCGGGGATCTCGTCCACGGGGAACCAGCGCAGGTCGAGCGACTCATCGCTCATCACGGCCTCGGCCCCGGCGGGCGCCACGGCGGCGTACTCGACGTCGAGGTGCCAGCTGTGCGGCGGATGGCACCACACGACGTGCTTGTCCACCGCGAGCGGTCCCGGCAGCAGCTCCAGCCCGGAGATCCCCGACTCCTCCCACGCCTCCCGCAGCGCGGCCGCCGCGAGTGACGTGTCGGAGATCTCGCAGTGGCCGCCCATCGGCAGCCACATCTTGGCCTTCGGGTGCAGCGTGAGCAGCACCTTGGAGCCGTCGTGCGACAGCACCGCCGTGGTAGCCGTCAGGTGCCCGGGCACGCACTCGCGCAGCATCGCGTCGTCGTGCGTCCGCAGGTGCTCGAGGAACTCGGCGCGCAGCGCCTCCTCCCCGGGCGTCGGCGCGGTCCAGGCGGACAGCACCTCCACCGCGTCGTGGTGCAGCAGGCTCAACCTTCGTCGCCCTTGCCGTCGTCGGGACCCTTGTCGAGCTGTGAGATGTCCCACGCCGCCTCGCCGCGTACGAACGCGTCGGGGTCGTCGAGGTCCTCGGCCGTCGGCATGAGGTCGGGGTGGCCCCACAGCGCGTCGCGCCCGTCGAGCCCGCGCGCGCTCTCCAGCTCCCGCCACAGGGCGGCGGCCTCGCGCAGCCGCCTGGGCCGCAGCTCCAGCCCCACCAGGGTGCCGAACGTGAGCTCGGCCGGCCCGCCGGTGGCGCGGCGGCGGCGTACGGTCTCGCCGAGGGCGACGGCGGAGGGCAGCTTGCCCTGCGCGGCCTTGTCGACCACGGTGGCGACCCACCCCTCGACCAGGGCGAGCATCGTCTCCAGCCGCGCCAGGGCGGCCTTCTGCCGCTCGGTCTCCTCGGGCTTGAGCAGGTTGCCGCCGCTCAGCGCCTCCTGGATGGCCTGCGGGTTGTTGATGTCGAGCCCGCGGATCTGCTCTTCGAGGGCGGAGGTGTCGACCGTGATGCCCTTGGCGTACTCCTCGACCGCGCCCAGCAGGTGCGAGCGCAGCCACGGGACGTGCTGGAAGAGCCGGTGGTGCGCGGCCTCGCGCAGCGCCAGGTACAGCCTGATCTCGTCGGCCGGGATCTCCAGGCCCTCGCTGAAGTGCGCGATGCCGCCGGGCAGCAGCGCGGCCGTGTCGGAGAGCGGCAGGCCGATGTCGGTCGTGCCGACGACCTCACGGGCCAGCGAGCCGAGCGCCTGCCCGATCTGCTGGCCGACCATCATGCCGCCCATCTGCTTCAGCATGCCCATCAGCGGCCCGGCCATCTGCTGGGCCTCGGGGGGCAGCCCCGAGCCGCCGAGCGCGCCGCCCATGGTGTCGACCATGCGCTCCGCGATCGGCTCGCAAAGCTTTCGCCAAATCGGGATCGTGTTCTCGATCCACTCCGACCGGCTCCAGGCCTGCGGGGTCGACACGCCGCTGGGCAGCGTCGTCGCCTCGTTCAGCCAGAGGTCGGCCAGGCTGAGCGCCTCGACGATCTGTCGGCGCTCGCCTTCCATGACGCTCGGGTCGCCCTCGGCGACCACGGCGTGCCTGGCGATGTTCTTCGCCATGTCCCAGTTGACAGGGCCGGAGCCCTGTGGCGCCGACAACATGTCGGCGAACTGGCGCATCGCCTGAGCCATCTGCTCAGGGTTGCCGAACATGGCGAACGGGTTCTCGTTGGGGTCGTTTTCGCGACCTGGCAGGTCAGTCACCGGTCTACCTCATGCAGGATGGAGGAGGAATCCACATCCGCCACGTTAGTCGTCCGACGGCGGATCAGTGCAAAGTGAGGACCTGGTGCCTACCTCGAAACGCCCGCGTCAACCCGTCGTCGCCGTAACGGGCGCGGCCTCCGGCCTCGGCCGAGAGGTGCTCGCGAAACTCGTGACCTCCGCGGATTTCCGCAGAGTGGTGGCCATCGACGAGGAACGCGGCGACGTCCAGGAAGCCACGTGGAGAGTGATCGACGTACGAGATCCGCTCTTGGCGAACCGGATCTCCGACATCGACGTCCTGGTCCATCTGGCCGGTGACTACGCCGTCGACTCCGACCCCTCCGAACGGCGGGCGTACAACCTGCGCGCCGCTCAGACCGTGCTGACGGCCTGCGCCGCCGCGCGGGTGCGCAGGGTCGTGCTGGTGACGAGCGCGATGGTGTACGGCGCCGCGCCCGACAACGAGGTGCCGCTGCCCGAGGACGCCCCCGTGGCGGCCGAGCCCGACACCGGCGTCGTCGGCGACTTCCTGGAGATCGAGTCCCTGGTGCGCCGGTCGCTGCGCAGCCACCCCGGCCTGGAGGTCACCGTGCTGCGCCCGGCCGCGGTCGTCGGCCCCGGCGTCGACACGGTGATCACCCGCCACTTCGAGTCGCCCAGGCTGCTCACCGTGAAGGGCTGCAGCCCGCACTGGCAGTTCTGCCACATCGACGACCTGGTCTCGGCGCTGGAGCTGGCGGCGCGCGGCCTGGTCGGCGGCGTGGTGGCGGTCGGCTCCGACGGCTGGCTGGGGCAGGACCAGGTGGAGGAGCTGTCCGGCATCCGAAGCCTGGAGCTCCCGGCGGGCCTGACGTTCGGCACCGCGCAGCGCCTGCACCGCCTCGGCATCACCCCGGCCCCCGCGACCGATCTGCACTACGTCGTCTACCCGTGGGTGGTCGACTGCGCGGCGCTGCGGGAGGCCGGCTGGAAGCCGTCGTGGACGAACGAGGCCGCCTTCGAGCAGCTCCTGGAGCTGCGGGAGAACCGTACGACCGTGGTCGGCAGACGCCTGCCCGTCAAGGAGGCCACGCTCACCGCCGCGGGCGCCACCGTGGCCGTGATCGGCACCGCCGCGATCGTCCGTCAAGTCCGTAAGAAGCGCCGCGGATGAACGGTTAGAGTCTTTGTCGTGGACGTCATCCGCTTGCTCGGCATTCGCGACACCTCGCTCTCCGTCGACGAGGTGCTGGCAGCCGTGGCCGATCACGCCGCGGGCGGCACCGCGTTCTTCGTGGGCACCGTCCGTGAGCAGGACCACGGAAAGCCGGTCACCAAGCTCTCCTACTCGGCTCACCCCTCGGCGGAGGCCGAGCTCCGGCAGGTCGCCGAGAAGGTCGCCGCCGACTTCCCGGTGACGGCGATCGCCGCCGTGCACCGGGTGGGCGAGCTGGAGCTGGGCGACACCGCCGTGATCGTCGCGGTGGCCGCGCCGCACAGGGACGAGGCGTTCAGGGCGGCCCGCCGCCTGATCGACGACCTCAAGGCGCAGGTCCCCATCTGGAAG
This sequence comes from Nonomuraea thailandensis, assembly GCF_024172165.1. GTDB lineage: Bacteria > Actinomycetota > Actinomycetes > Streptosporangiales > Streptosporangiaceae > Nonomuraea > Nonomuraea thailandensis. The sequence continues at coordinate 11,664,986 of NZ_JAMZEB010000002.1, forward strand.
CACCAGGTGTTCGCCGACGGCGAGACCGAGTGGGTCGGCGCCGGCGAATAAGCTCATCGACATGTCACGACGCGCCCTGACCCTGCTGCTCGCGGGATTCCTCGTGCTCGCGCTCGGGGTGATCGGCGCGTTCCGCCCGGTTCCGTACGTCGTGCTGAGCCCGGGCCCGACGGAGAACACGATCGGCGAGGTCGACAAGAAGCCCGTGATCACGATCAAGGGCAGGCAGACCTACCCGACCACCGGCGCGCTGAGCCTGGTCACGGTCGCCTACCAGGGCGGCCCCGCCGCCCAGATCGACCTGCTGACCGCGCTGCGCGGCTGGCTCGACCCGACGGTGGCCGTGGTGCCGCAGGAGACCATCTTCGCCCCCGGCCGCGACGCCGAGGAGGTCGAGGAGGAAAACGTCGTGGAGATGACGAACTCCCAGGACGCCGCGACCGCCGCCGCGCTGACCGAGCTCAAGATCCCCTACACCGTGGGTGTGGGCGTGCTGTCCACGTCGAAGGGCAAGCCCGCCGACGGCAAGGTGCAGAAGGACGACGAGATCACCTCCGTCGACGGCCGGCCGACGAAGGACTCCGAGGCCGTCCAGAAGGCGGTCAAGGCGCACAAGCCGGGCGACAGCGTGGTGCTCGGCATCGTGCGCGGCGAGGAGAAGCTGGACGTCACCCTGCAGGCCGTGGCCGGCCCCGAGGGGCAGACCATCGTCGGCCTGACCATGGGGCCCAAGTTCAACTTCCCGTTCGACGTGGACATCAGCGTGGGCGACGTCGGCGGCCCGAGCGCCGGGCTGATGTTCTCGCTCGGCATCTTCGACAAGCTGACGCCCGGCGAGCTGACCGGCGGCAAGAAGATCGCCGGCACCGGCACCATCCAGCCGACGGGCGAGGTGGGCGCGATCGGCGGCATCGCGCAGAAGATGATCGGGGCCAAGGACGCCGGCGCCACGATCTTCCTGACGCCTCCGGGCAACTGCGCGGAGGCCCTGCAGGCCGCGCCTGACGGCCTGCGGCTGGTCAGGGCCGACACGTTGCACCAGGCGGTGCAGGCGCTCGACGCGCTGCGCACCGGCAAGGGTCAGGTGCCCGCGTGCGAGGCCGGATGAAACTTCTGGCGATCGCCGTGCGTTAGCTGTACGGCTGGCACAGCGGTGTAGGTTGCCAGTCACGGACCGTTTTTTCATTACGACGAGGGGTTGGCCTTGAGCTTCCGGACCCCAGGAGCCGGCAGGGCGATGCGCTTGCCCCGCCGACCGCGACTGCTTCTGCCTGTGGCGATCGCCCTAGTGGCGATCGTGGCGCTGTTTTTCCTTTTCTCGGGCATTTACACCGACTACCTCTGGTACGACTCGACCGGCTTCACGTCGGTGTTCAGCGGCATGGTGCTGACTCAGATCGTGCTGTTCGTGGTCGGTGCGGTGCTCATGGTCGGCATCGCCGGCGGCAACATGCTGCTGGCGTTCAAGACGCGCCCGATGTTCGGGCCCGCGATCTTCGGTGGCGGCAGCGGCGCCGACCGCTATCGCATGGCGCTCGACCCCCATCGAAAGCTGATCTTCATCGTCGGCATGGGGCTGCTCGCCATCTTCTCCGGTTCCTCGTTCGCGGGGCAGTGGAAGACGTGGCTGGAGTTCAGCAACGGCGCATCGTTCGGCAAGACGGACAAGTTGTTCGGGATGGACATCTCGTTCTTCATGTTCGACTACCCGTTCATCCGCATGGTGCTGAACTTCCTGTTCACCGCCGTGATCATCTCGATCGTGCTGGCGGCGATCACGCACTACCTGTACGGCGGCTTCCGCCTGCAGTCGCCCGGCGTGCACGCGTCCAGGGCGGCCCGCGTCCACCTGTCGGTGCTGCTGGGCATCTTCGTGCTGCTCAAGGCCGTCGCCTACTGGGTCGACCGCTTCGGCCTGGTCTTCTCCGACCGCGGCTACGTGCACGGCGCCTCCTACACCGACGTCAACGCGGTGCTGCCGGCCAAGACCATCCTCGCGATCATCGCGCTGATCTGCGCCGCGCTGTTCTTCGCCGGCGTGTTCCGGCCCGGCGGGATGCTGCCCGGCGTCTCCTTCGGCCTGCTCGTGCTCTCGGCCATCCTGATCGGCGGCGTCTACCCGGCGCTGGTCGAGCAGTTCCAGGTCAAGCCCAACCAGCAGGGCAAGGAGGCGGCCTACATCCAGCGCAACATCCAGGCCACCCGCGAGTCGTACAACATCGACAAGACCGAGGTCGAGACCTACAACGCGCAGGCCGATCCGGCCGCGGTGCAGGCCAACGGCGACACCTCCGTCTCGGGCGTGCGCCTGCTCGACCCGGCGCTGCTCGGCTCGACCTACGAGCAGACGCAGCGCATCAGAGGCTTCTACAGCTTCGCAGACCCGCTCGACGTCGACCGTTACCCCGACAGCACGGGCAAGCTGGTGGACCACATCGTCGGCGTGCGCGAGCTGACCGGCCCGCCCACCGAGCAGAACAACTGGATCAACCGCGTACTCAAGTACACCCACGGCTACGGCTTCGTGGCCGCGCCGGGCAACAAGGTCGACTCCGGTGGCCTGCCCGCGTACGACGCCAAGGACATGCCGGTCACCGGTCCGCTGGTCGACAGCACCAAGCTCAAGGAATCGCGCATCTACTTCGGCGAGGACGAGTCGGCGTCCGAGTACGTGATCGCCGGCGGCGACCCCAACAACCCGCAGGAGCTCGACTACCCGGAGACGGGCGGCACGGGCCAGAAGAACAGCACCTACACCGGCAAGGGCGGCGTGCCCGTCGGCTCGTTCTTCAACAGGCTCCTGTACGCGGCCAAGTACAGCGAGGCGAACATCGTCCTGTCGGGCGACGTCAACGACAACTCGAAGATCCTGTACGTCCGCAACCCGCGTGACAGGGTGCAGAAGGTCGCGCCGTTCCTCACGCTCGACGGCAACCCCTACCCGGCGATCGTCGACGGGCGCGTCCAGTGGATCATCGACGGGTACACGACCTCCAACGACTACCCGTACGCGCAGAGCCAGAGCCTCGGCGACATGACGCGCGACACGTCCACCGACCGCCGCGTCATCGCGCAGCAGCCGAGCGACAAGATCAACTACATCCGCAACTCCGTCAAGGCCACGGTCGACGCCTACGACGGCACGGTGCGGCTGTACGCGTGGGACGCCAACGACCCTCTGCTCAAGACCTGGAGCAGCGCGTTCCCCGGCGTCATCAGCCCGGCCTCGCAGATGAGCGCCGAGCTGCGCCAGCACGTGCGCTACCCGGAGGACCTGTTCAAGGTGCAGCGCTTCACCCTGTCGCGCTACCACATCACCGACCCGGGCGCCTTCTACGGCGGCCAGGACGTGTGGAACGTCCCCAACGACCCCACCCAGGGCGACAAGAACATCAAGCAGCCGCCCTACTACCTGACCACCACGATGCCGGGCAGCAACACGCCGGCGTTCTCGCTGACCACGACCTTCGTGCCCAGACAGGGTCCGAACCTGGCGGCGTTCATGGCGGTCAACTCGACGGCCGGGCCCGACTACGGGCGGATGCGGATCCTGCGGATGCCGCCGTCCGCCACGCCCATCCCAGGCCCCGGACAGGCACAGAACGCCTTCCAGAGCCGCTTCGCCGGTGAGCTCAACCTGCTCGGCGTGGGTGCCTCGTCGGTCCGTTACGGCAACCTCCTGACGTTGCCGTACGCGGGCGGGCTGGTCTACATCGAGCCGGTGTACATCCAGGTGACCGCCGGCGGCGGGCAGGAGCCGTACCCGATCCTGCAGCGGGTGCTGGTGTCGTTCGGCAGCAAGATCGGTGTGGCCCGCACGCTGGAGGAAGCCCTCACGGAGGTCTTCGGCGGCGAGCAGCAGCAACAGCAACAACCGAGCGACCAGCAACAGCAGGCTCAGCCCAACACGTCCAACTCGGCACTCAACTCGGCGATCGCCAACGCCAAGAAGGCCTACTCGGACGCGCAGAAGGCGCTGCAGGCCAGCCCGCCCGACTGGGACGCCTACGGCGACGCCCAGAAGCGGCTGGAGGAGGCCCTCCAGGCGCTGGAGGGGGCGAACGCGCAGCCGCAGCAGCAGCCGTCGCCCACGGCCTCGCCGACCGCATCGCCGACCGCATCGCCGACCGCCTCACCGGCGGCCTCGCCCAGTGCTTCGCCGTCGGCATCCCCGACGGCGTCGCCCACGGCGTCGCCGACGGCCGACACCTCCTGACGCATTCGGTTTGCGCCCGCCCCGTGCCGCCCGGTAGCCTACTAAGGCACAAGCGACGCGGGGTGGAGCAGTTCGGTAGCTCGCTGGGCTCATAACCCAGAGGTCGCAGGTTCAAATCCTGCCCCCGCTACCAGGCCGAGGCCCGGGTTTCCGGAAACGGAGATCCGGGCTTTCGCGTGAGTGGGTGGGAATGTGGTTCGCGCACTGTCTGGAAGCCTGTATAGTAAGTACTAACACACCGACGCGGGGTGGAGCAGTTCGGTAGCTCGCTGGGCTCATAACCCAGAGGTCGCAGGTTCAAATCCTGTCCCCGCTACCAACGAAAGTCCCCGGCCACCGGTTCATCCGGTGGCCGGGGACTTTTTCGTTTTCCCCGGAAATGCAACCCTTGTCCGCCCGTGACAAGGGTGATTACATGATTACATGACCGATGAGGCAGTGCCCACCCTCTACGAGTGGGCCGGCGGCACCCAGGCTTTCGAGCGGCTGACCGAGGTGTTCTACCGCAGTGTCGTCAAGGACGACCTGATCGGGCCGCTGTTCGCGCACATGGACCCGGACCACCCGCAGTACGTGGCGATGTGGCTGAGCGAGGTCTTCGGCGGCCCCGACCGCTACACCACCGAGCGCGGCGGCTACTCCCACATGCTCCGCCACCACCTCGGCAAGTCGATCACCGAGCCGCAGCGCCGCAGATGGGTGAACCTGCTCATGGACGCGGCCGACGAGGTCGGGCTGCCCGACGACCCCGAGTTCAGGGCCGCCTTCGCCGGCTACATCGAATGGGGCACCAGGCTGGCCAGGCACAATTCCCAGCCGGGGGCGACCCCGCCGCCCGAGGCTCCGGTGCCGCACTGGGGGTGGGGGGGTCGCTCCGCCGTACCAGCCGTAACCTGGAGGAATGAGAGGGCGGCTGCGCGTCTACCTCGGTGCGGCGCCCGGGGTGGGCAAGACGTACGCCATGCTCGGCGAGGCGCGGCGGGCCCGCGACCGCGGCAAGGACGTGCTCGTTGGCCTCGTCGAGACCCACGGCCGCGCCCGCACCGCCGCCCTCCTCGACGGGCTGGAGGTCGTGCCGAGGCGGACCGCGGCCTACCGCGGCACGACGTTCACCGAGCTCGACCCCGGCGCCGTCATCGAGCGCGCCCCCACGCTCGCCCTGATCGACGAGCTCGCCCACACGAACGTCCCCGGCTCCCGCAACGCCAAGCGCTGGCAGGACGTGGAGGAGATCCTCGACGCCGGGATCGACGTCGTCTCCACGGTCAACATCCAGCACCTGGAGTCGCTGAAGGACGTCGTCGAGCGGATCACCGGCGTGCCGCAGCGCGAGACCGTCCCTGACGAGGTGGTGCGCAGGGCCGACCAGATCGAGCTGGTCGACATGGCGCCCGAGGCGCTGCGCCGCCGGATGGCCCACGGCAACGTCTACCGGCCGGAACAGATGGACGCCGCGCTCGCCAACTACTTCCGCGTAGGCAACCTGACCGCTCTGCGGGAGCTCGCCCTGCTCTGGGTGGCGGACAAGGTGGACGAACAGCTCGGCCGCTACCGCAGCGACCACGCGATCGCCGGCACCTGGGAGGCCCGCGAGCGCGTGGTGGTCGCGCTCACGGGCGGGCCGGAGGGCGACACCCTCGTCCGGCGGGCCGCGCGCATCGCGGCCGGCGGCAAGGGCGCCGACCTGCTCGCCGTGCACATCACCAGTGCGCAGGGGCTGAGCACGAAGGAGGACCCCGCCCATCTGGTACGCCAGCGCGCCCTCGCCGAGGACCTGGGCGGGACCTACCACCAGGTGGTCGGCGACGACGTGCCGCGGGCGCTGCTCGAGTTCGCCCGCGGTGCGAACGCCACCCAGCTCGTGCTCGGCGCTTCCCGAAGGCGGCGACCGCTCACGCGGGGCGTGGGCGCGACGACGGCCGCGCTGGCCGGCTCCATCGACGTGCACATCGTGCCGCACGAGGCGACAGGGACGCCCCGCCACCGGACGAGGCAGGGGGCCGCGCTGCCGCGCAGCCGACGGTTGTCCGGATGGGCGCTGGCGCTCCTCGGGATCCCGCTGCTCACGGTCGCGCTCCAGCCGGTGGGCCTGACGCTGCCCAGCGAGATCCTGATCTTCCTGCTGCTCGTCGTGGCCGTCGCGCTGACGGGCGGCAGGTGGCCGGCGCTGACGGCGGCGGTGCTCGGGTTCGGGCTGCTCAACTGGTTCTTCACGCCGCCGCTGCACACGTTGTCGATCGCCCAGCCGGAGAACGTGCTCGCGCTGGCCATCTTCGTGCTGGTGGCGGCCATGGTCAGCACGGTCGTCGACCTGGCGGCCCGGCGCAGCAGGGAGGCCGCCCGTTCACGGGCCGACGCCGAGGTGCTGTCCACGCTGGCGGGACACGTGCTGCGCGGCGAGTCGGCGCTGCCGTCGTTGCTGGCCCGGCTGCGCGAGACGTTCGGGCTGACGGCGGTCACCCTGCTCGAACGGGGCGAGCCCGACGAGGGCGCCGGATGGCGGGTCGTGGCGACGTCCGGCGGGCTGCCCGCCACGAGCCCCGGCACGGCCGACCACGACGTCGTGATCGACGACCGGCTGGTGCTCGCCGCCCGCGGGCGCCCGCTGGAGGCCGGCGACCGCCGGGTGCTGGAGGCGTTCGCGGCGGAGGCGGCGGTGGCGCTGCGCCAGCAGCGGCTGCGGGAGGCCGCTGACCGGGCCGGGCCGCTGGCCGAGGCCGACAGGATGCGCACGGCGCTGCTCGCCGCGGTCGGGCACGACCTGCGCACGCCGCTCGCCTCCGCCATCGCCGCGGTGGAGAGCCTGCGCAGCACGGACGTCATCTGGTCGGACGACGATCGCGCCGAGCTGCTCGCCACCGCCGACGAGTCGCTGATCAAGCTGAACCGGCTCGTGTCGAACCTGCTCGACATGAGCCGCCTCCAGGCCGGGGTCCTCGGCGTCAAGCTCGAACCGGTGGCGATCGAGGACGTCCTGCCGCACGCGGTGGACGACCTCGGCCCGCTGGGCGAGCGCCTGGCGACCGACATCCCGCCGGGGACGCCCGAGATCATGGCCGACCCCGCGCTGCTGGAGCGGGTGCTCGGCAACCTGGTGGCCAACGCCGTCCGGCACAGCCCCGCGGGCGTGCCCGTCCTCGTGGGCGCGAGCCGGCACGGCGACGACGTCGAGATCCGCGTCATCGACAGGGGCCCCGGCATTCCGCCCGAAGCGCATGAAAGGGTGTTCCTGCCGTTCCAGCGGCTCGGCGACCGCGACAACCACACGGGCGTGGGGCTCGGGCTGGCGCTCTCACGCG
>NZ_JAMZEB010000002.1:11677500-12777500 GCF_024172165.1 Nonomuraea thailandensis
CAGATCACCGACTAAGGCCCCTAAGCGTGTGCTAAGTGGGAAAGGATGTGGAGTCGCAGAGACAACCAGGAGGTTGGCTTAGAAGCAGCCACCCTTGAAAGAGTGCGTAATAGCTCACTGGTCAAGTGATTCTGCGCCGACAATGTAGCGGGGCTCAAGTACACCGCCGAAGTCGTGGCATTGATCCCCATGTGGGGTTGATGGGTAGGGGAGCGTCGTGCAGCCGGTGAAGCAGCAGAGTGATCTAGTTGTGGAGGCTGTGCGAGTGAGAATGCAGGCATGAGTAGCGAATCGAGGGTGAGAAACCCTCGCGCCGGATGACCAAGGGTTCCTGGGCCAGGCTAATCCGCCCAGGGTAAGTCGGGACCTAAGGCGAGGCCGACAGGCGTAGTCGATGGACAACGGGTTGATATTCCCGTACCCGCTTCAATGCGCCCATACTGAACCTCGTGATGCTAAGAGTCCTTAACTCGCCTAAAGCCTTCGGGCTTGGGGTCAGAGTGAACGCTCGGTCCGATCGGGTAGTAGGTAAGCGATGGGGTGACGCAGGAAGGTAGTCCAGCCCAGGCGATGGTTGTCCTGGGGTAAGCATGTAGGGCGGAACGTAGGCAAATCCGCGTTCCTTCAGCCTGAGATGTGATGCCGAGCCGATTGTGGTGAAGTGGATGATCCTATGCTGCCGAGAAAAGCCTCTAGTGAGTGTTGTGGCGGCCCGTACCCTAAACCGACTCAGGTGGTCAGGTAGAGAATACTAAGGCGATCGGGTGAACTGTGGTTAAGGAACTCGGCAAATTGCCCCCGTAACTTCGGGAGAAGGGGGACCTCTGCTGGTGATGAGTCTTGCACTCGGAGCTGGTGGGGGTCGCAGTGGCCAGGGGGAAGCGACTGTTTACTAAAAACACAGGTCCGTGCGAAGTCGTAAGACGATGTATACGGACTGACGCCTGCCCGGTGCCGGAACGTTAAGGGGACCGCTTAGCCAGCTTCGGTTGGCGAAGGTGAGAACTTAAGCGCCGGTAAACGGCGGTGGTAACTATAACCATCCTAAGGTAGCGAAATTCCTTGTCGGGTAAGTTCCGACCTGCACGAATGGCGTAACGACTTCCCCGCTGTCTCAACCGCAGACCCGGCGAAATTGCACTACGAGTAAAGATGCTCGTTACGCGCAGCAGGACGGAAAGACCCCGGGACCTTCACTACAGCTTGACATTGGCGTTTGGAGCGTCTTGTGTAGGATAGGTGGGAGACTGGGAAGCTCGGACGCTAGTTCGGGTGGAGTCATTGGTGAAATACCACTCTGGTCGTTTTGAACGTCTAACTCTGGTCCGTGATCCGGATCGGGGACAGTGTCTGGTGGGTAGTTTAACTGGGGCGGTTGCCTCCCAAAGAGTAACGGAGGCGCCCAAAGGTTCCCTCAGCCTGGTTGGCAATCAGGTGTTGAGTGTAAGTGCACAAGGGAGCTTGACTGTGAGACTGACGGGTCGAGCAGGAGCGAAAGCTGGGACTAGTGATCCGGCATCGGCGTGTGGAAGCGGTGTCGCTCAACGGCTAAAAGGTACCCCGGGGATAACAGGCTGATCTTCCCCAAGAGTCCATATCGACGGGATGGTTTGGCACCTCGATGTCGGCTCGTCGCATCCTGGGGCTGGAGTAGGTCCCAAGGGTTGGGCTGTTCGCCCATTAAAGCGGTACGCGAGCTGGGTTTAGAACGTCGCGAGACAGTTCGGTCCCTATCCGCTGCGCGCGCAGGAGACTTGAAAGGGGCTGTCCCTAGTACGAGAGGACCGGGACGGACGAACCTCTGGTGTGCCAGTTGTACCGCCAGGTGCACGGCTGGTTGGCTACGTTCGGAAGGGATAACCGCTGAAAGCATCTAAGCGGGAAGCTCGCCTTGAGATGAGGTCTCCCACCACGAGAGTGGGTAAGGCTCCCGGTAGACGACCGGGTTGATAGGCCGGAGGTGGAAGCACGGTAACGTGTGGAGCTGACCGGTACTAATAGGCCGAGGACTTGACCACAAAGCATCTTGCTCGCGTCCACTAAGCAATTCTGAGACAGCAAACAGGCTGTTTCGCAGGGTTACGGCGGTTATGGCGGGAAGGAAACACCCGGTTACATTCCGAACCCGGAAGTTAAGCTTCTCTGCGCCGATGGTACTGCACTCGGGAGGGTGTGGGAGAGTAGGTCACCGCCGGACAATCTCTATGGAAAGGGCCCCGACGCCGAGCGTCGGGGCCCTTTCTGCGTTGCGCCGATTGCTCTGTGTCGCGCCGGCGGCGTCGCTTGTCCCCGTTGGTCGCGCATAGTACGGTCGCGTCCACGAGCGGTGGCCGCCAGGGAGGGCCATCCTCCGAGGGGGCCTCGTGAGCGAGATCTTCATCTCTTACCGTCGCACCGACAGCAGCCCGGTCTCCGGCCGCTTGTACGCGGCTCTCCAGCACGCCTACGGCGACAGGGCCGTCTTCATGGACACCTCGTCCATCGCTCCCGGAGCCAGCTGGCCCAGGAGCCTGGAGAACGCCCTCGCACGGGCGAAGGTGGTCCTCGTGGTCATGGGCCCTCAGTGGATCAGGGCCGCCAACGAGTGGGGCGAGCGGCTGATCGACCAGGAGGGCGACTGGGTGCGCCGTGAGCTGGAAGGCGCTCTGGCCGCCGACAAGCAGGTGATCCCCCTGCTGGTGAGCGGCGCCAGGATGCCTCCGCCCGAACGGCTGCCGGAGTCGCTGCGGAGTCTGTGCGAGCGGCAGGCGGTGCCGCTGCGCGACGAGTTCTTCGAGCACGACCTGAAGCTGGTCGTGACGCAGGTCGAGGCGAGGGCGAAGCTCGCGGGGCTGCCCAGTGTGGACAACTGGTATCCGCAGCCGCCTCCCGATGTGCCGGATCCCCTGTCCGAGGAGAAGCTGGCCGTGGCGTTGAAGGCGGTGCTGCGGCATTGGCAGGTGGTCGAGAGCCCGCTTCCGCAGGACGAGTCGGCCACCCGGATCGAGCTCTACCGGGAGTACCGCTTCAGGACCTTCAGGGACGCGATCGCGTTCATGAGCGAGGTGGCGCCGGGCTGCGACATCGCCAATCACCATCCGCGCTGGGAGAACGTCTGGCGTCATGTACGGGTCTCCCTGACCACATGGGACATCGGTCACCGGATCTCCGATCGCGACGTGCAACTCGCCAAGTACTTCGACAGCGCCTACGGGGAGTTTCCCGGAGCCGACCCACCCGGTTGACGACGCCGCGCTGAGGCGGGCGTCACACTAGCGGGGCGGCTGAGGTCTTCGTGATAATGATCGCGTGATCGCGGCCGCCGCGAAAGCGATGCCACGGCTGTTCCTCGTGCTCGCTCTGCTCGTCCCGTTGCTCCTGGCGAACGAGCAGATGCCGGCCGAGGTCAGTGCCGTTGACGTGCCGTCGCCCGTGGTCGGGCGAGCTCCGGAGCTCGTGCCCTTCAGGACGGCCGTGCGGGCTCCGTCCGCCCGCTCCCCGCGCGCCGAGGAGCCCGGCGTCCAGCCCGTGATCCGCAGGGCGAAGGTGCCGGCGGCGCGGATCTCCAAGCGGCTCGACCGTTTCCTGGCGGGCAGGCCGGGGCCGGTGACGGCGATGGTGAAGGAGCTGGGGACCGGGCGGGTCTACCGGTATCACGCGGGCGAGCGGCTGATCACGGCCAGCACGGCCAAGGTGCAGATCCTCATGGCGCTGCTCCTGCGTACCCCGTGGAAGAAGCTTCCCGCGGCGGTCAGGCGCGATGCGGAGAAGATGATCCGCTACAGCGACAACCACGCCGCCGACCGGCTGTGGCTGCGGATCGGGGGCGCGGCGGGGTTCGGCGCGGCGGGGCGGAAGTTCGGGCTGAAGCACACCCAGGGAGTGCCGGGGAGCTGCGTCGACCTGTACTGCTGGGGGATCACGAAGACGTCCGTGGACGACCAGGTGCGGCTCATGGCGGCGCTGGTGTCGGAGAAGAGCCCGCTCAAGGCCGGGGATCGCAAGCAGGTGCTCAGGCTCATGGGCGCGGTCGTCGACGGCCAGGACTGGGGCATCAGCGCCGCCGCGTGCCGGGGCGAACGGGTGGCGCTGAAGAACGGCTGGCTCAAGCGCGTCTCGAACAAGCTCTGGGCCACGATCAGCGTGGGCCTGATCAGGGACGGCGGGCGCGACTACGCCGTTGCCGTACTCACCGAGGGCAGCCCTGAGGTGGGGTACGGCATCGCGACGGTCGAAGGCGTGGCCGAGCGGATCATGCGTGACTTCCGGCGATGCCAGGGGTGACCAGCCGGTAGCCCACCCCGCGTACGGTCTGGATGAGCTGGTCGTCCTCGTCGCCCAGGCGCGCCCGCAGCCGCTTGACGTGCACCGCGATCGTGTTCGTCGAGGTGTTCGCGGCGGCGTGCCAGACGTGGCGCATGATCTGCTCGCGGGTGACCGTGCGGTCGGCGTTGCGCATGAGGTACTGCAGCAGCTCGAACTCGCGCAACGGCAGGTGCACGGCCCGCCCGGCGACGCGCACCTGATAGGCCTGAACGTCCAGCTCGACCCCGCCCACGGCCAGCACCTTGCGGGACTCGGGCGAGGCCGCCTGGATGAACGGCAGCAGCTCCGGCACCCTGTAGGGCCTGGCCACGCAGGCGGCGGCGCCGGCCGCGAGCGCGCGCACCGCCTGCTCGGCGTGCCCCTCGCCGACACCGAGCAGCACGGGCACGGCCCGGGCCCGCCGTACGGCGCGGACGAACTCGACCGCGTCGATGACCGGCAGCGTGGCCGAGACGAGCACCACGTCCGGCTGGAGGGCGCCCGCCTGCAGCAGCCCCTGCGCGCCGTCCGGGGCGCCGGTCACGGCCACGCCCTCGTGTTCGAGGGCCGTGGCCACGTCGTCCACGACGGAGTCGTCGGGATCGGCGATGAGCAGTACGGGCTTGGTCCTCGTGTCCCCGTTCATCGTGGATGCCGCCTGCTGTCGGGTCATCAGCCGAAGCGCCCCGTGATGTAGTCCTCGGTCGCCTTCTGCGTCGGGTTGGTGAACATGCGGGACGTCTCGTCCATCTCGATGACCTTGCCGGGCTGGCCCTGCGCGGCGAGGTTGAAGAACGCCGTCCTGTCGCTGACCCGGGCGGCCTGCTGCATGTTGTGGGTGACGATGACGATGGTGTACTGGTCCTTCAGCTTGGCCATCAGGTCCTCGATGGCCAGCGTCGAGATCGGGTCGAGGGCCGAGCACGGCTCGTCCATCAGCAGGACCTCGGGCTGCACCGCGATGGCGCGGGCGATGCAGAGGCGCTGCTGCTGACCGCCGGACAGGCCGGCGCCGGGCTTGTTGAGGCGGTCCTTGACCTCGTTCCAGAGGTTGGCGCCCTTGAGGGACTCCTCGACGATGCCGTCCATCTGGGACTTGGAGATGCGGCCCCGGTTGAGGCGCAGGCCGGCGGCCACGTTCTCGTAGATGGACATCGTGGGGAACGGGTTGGGGCGCTGGAACACCATGCCGATCAGGCGGCGGACCGAGACGGGCTCGATCGTGGGGGCGTACAGGTCCTCGCCGTCGAGCAGCACCTTGCCCTCCACCCGCGCGCCGGGGATGACCTCGTGCATGCGGTTGAGCGTGCGCAGGAACGTCGACTTGCCGCACCCCGACGGGCCGATGAACGCGGTGATCGAGCGGGGCTCGATGGTCATGGACACGTCCTCGATCGCCTTGTGCGATCCGTAGTACGCGTCCAGGCCCGAGACCTGGATCTGCTTGGACATTGTGGTCGTTTCCCCCTATCGGCCCTTGGCAGGCGAGCGCCACCAGGCGATCAGGCGCGCCACCAGGTTGAGCAGCATGACGATCAGGATGAGCGTGAGGGCTCCGGTCCACGCTCGGTCGATGGCGGTGTCGTTCGGACGGGCCGCCTGGTCGAAGACGAAGAGCGGAAGGCCCATCTGCGGCCCGCTGAACGGGTCGTTGTTGATGGAGTTGGTGAAGAACACCGTCATCAGCAGCGGCGCGGTCTCACCGGCGACGCGGGCCACGGCCAGCATCACGCCGGTGACGATGCCGGTGAACGCGGTCGGCAGCACGACCTTGACGATGGTGCGCCACTTGGGCACGCCCAGCGCGTACGAGGCCTCGCGCAGGTCGGTCGGCACCAGCCTGAGCATCTCCTCCGCCGATCGCACGACCGTCGGCATCATCAGGATGGACAGCGCCAGCGCGCCCGCCCAGCCGGAGAACTGGAAGCCGAGGAACAGGATCCAGAACGCGAAGACGAACAGGCCCGCAACGACGGAAGGGACGCCGGTCATGACGTCCACGAAGAAGCTGATGGAGCGGCTCAACCGGCCGCCGTTGCCGTACTCGACCAGGTAGATGGCGGTGAGCAGGCCGATCGGCACCGAGATCAGCGAGGCCAGCAGGACCTGTTCGAGCGTGCCGATGATGGCGTGGTACGCGCCGCCGTGCGCGTCCCTGGCTCCGATGCCGTTCATGGAGTGGGTGAGGAACTCCAGGTCGAAGCGCTCCATGCCGTTGGAGATGACCAGCCAGAGCACGGAGATGAGCGGCACCACGGCCAGCGCGAACGCCAGATAGACCAGGCCCTGGACGACCCGGTCCTTGATCCGGCGGCCGGTGGAGATGTGTTGGATCGTGGTCATGCGCCGGCCCTCGCGTACTCCTTGCGGCGGTTGATGACGAACCGCGCCGCCATGTTGACCAGCAACGTGATGATGAACAGCACGAGACCGGACGCGATCAGGGCGCCGCGGCCGATGTCGTTGGCCTCGCCGAAGCCGTTGGCGATGTTCGCCGCGATGCTGTTGGCGTGCGGGGTGAGGATCTGGAAGGTGATGTCGAAGGTGGCGGGGAAGATCAGCGCGACCGCGATGGTCTCGCCCATGGCGCGGCCGAGGCCGAGCATGGCGGCGCTGATGACGCCTGGGCGGCCGAACGGCAGCACGGCCATCCTGATCATTTCCCAGCGGGTCGCGCCGAGCGCGAGCGCCGCCTCCTCGTTCATCTTCGGCGCCTGGAGGAACACCTCGCGGGAGATGGCGGCGATGATCGGCAGGATCATGATGGCCAGCACGACAGAGCCGGCGAGCATGGTCTTGCCGCCGATGATGCCCTCACCGCCGAACAGCGGGAACCAGCCGAGGGTCTCGTTCAGCCACTGCGAGGGCGTCCTGAGCAGCGGCACCAGGAACGCCACGCCCCACAGGCCGTACACCACGCTGGGCACGGCGGCGAGCAGGTCGATCAGGTAACCGAGCGGGGCGGCGAGCCTGCGCGGCGCGTAGTGCGAGATGAACAGCGCCACGCCGACCGCGATCGGGGTCGCGATCACGAGTGCGAGCAGGGAGCTGAGCACGGTGCCGAACGCCAGTGCCGCGATGCCGAACTCGCGGCTGCTGTTGGGCTCCCAGGTCAGCTCGGTGAAGAAGTTCGCCTCGTTCGCCCGCAGGGCGGGGATGGCCTCGCTGATGAGGAACACGGCGATGGCAGCCATGATCGCCAGAAGGGCGACGCCGGCCGCGGTGGACAGGTAGCGGAAGGGCGCTTCACCGCGGCTGCGCCGCGAGGCGGACCGGCTCGTGGCCGGCCCGCCGTCACGGGTACGTACGTTGGTCGCCATGGGGGATTAGGAGATCGCCTCGACCGCGGTCCGGACCTTGGTGAGCAGAGTGCCCGAGAGCGGGGCGTAGCCCAGCTCCTTGAGCGCCGCCTGGCCCTCGTCGCTGGAGGTGTACTTGAGGAACTCCTTGACGACCTTGGCCTCCTCGGCCGGCAGGCCCTTCTCGCAGGTGATCTCGTAGGTCACCAGGACGATGGGGTAGGCGCCGGCGGTCTTGGTGGCGTAGTCGATCGACAGGGCCAGGTCGTTGCCGGTGCCCTTGATCTCGGCCGTCTCGACCGTCTTGGCCGCGTTCTCGGGGGTCAGCTCGACGAACTCGCCGGCGCCGTTGGCGACCTTGGCCTTCTGCAGCGAGGAGTTCTCGGCGTAGGAGAGCTCGACGTAGCTGATGGCGCCCTCGGTGTCCTTGACGGAGGAGGCGATGCCGTCGGAGCCCTTGGAGCCCTGGCCCTTGGCCTCGGCCGGCCAGGCCTTGGCGGGCTCGTGCGGCCAGTCGGTCTCAGCGGTGGCCTTGAGGAACTTCGTGAAGTTGTCGCTGGTGCCCGACTCGTCCGAGCGGTGGAACGCCTGGATCGGGGTGGAGGGCAGCGTGGCGCTGGGGTTGTCGGCCTTGATGGCGGCGTCGTCCCACTTGGTGATCTTGCTGTTGAAGATCCCAGCGAGCGTCTTGGGGGAGAGCTGCAGGCCCTCGACGCCGGGCAGGTTGTAGACGACCGCGACCGGGCCGGTCACCATCGGGATGTTGATGGCGTTGCCGGTCTTGCACCGGGCGTTGGCCTGGGCGGGCTCGTCCTCCTTCAGGGCCGAGTCGGAGCCGGCGAAGGCCACCGTGCCCTGGATGAACGCCTGCACACCCGCGCCCGAGCCGCTGGGCTGGTAGTTCAGAGTGACACCAGGGTTCGTGGCCGTGAAGTTCTTCGTCCACTCGGTGATCGCGTTGGCCTGGGCCGAGGAGCCAGCGGCGTTGATCGTGCCACTCAGGCCACCGTTGTCGTTGCCCGCGGCGGGTGCGCTGGCGCTGGCGGAGCTGGTGCTCCCGGCGCCGGCGTTGTTGTCTGTGCCGCACGCAGCGAGCGAGAGCGCGCCGACGACGGCGACGGCGGCGAGCCGGCCTGCATACTTCACGGTTGGGTTCCTCCCACTTGGTCCTTAGTCGCCATGAAAGTTATGCAGCGAAGGTGACTCAGACCCCCTATCGAGGGTGAACGTTCGGTGAACGTGCCAGGTCACCCTCATGATGGGTGTTATGACTTATCGCGTATGCCTGGTGTGCATGGGGAACATCTGCCGCTCGCCGATGGCCGAGGTCGTCCTCCGTCAGACGCTCGCCGACCGCGGCCTGGGCGACAGTGTCATCGTCGAGAGCGCCGGGACGGGCGGCTGGCACGTCGGGGATCCCATGGACGAGCGGGCGCTGGCGATCCTCACCGAGCACGGCTACGACGGCTCCGCCCACCGGGCGCGGCAGTTCACCAAGGACTGGTTCGACCGCTACGACCTCGTGCTCGCCATGGACCGGGACAACCTGTCCAACCTGCGCCGGCTGGCCCCCGCCGGGGTGGAGGTGCGGCTGTTCCGCTCCTTCGACCCGGCGGCGCCGGAGGAGGCTGAGGTGCCGGATCCGTACTACGGGGGCCATGAGGGGTTCGAGGAGGTGCTGGGCCTGGTCGAGGCCGCCTCCGAGGGGATCGCCAAGCACATCGCCGACTCGCTCGATGAGATTCACTGAGGACCTCGGCTCGTCGCACGGATGGCGGCTGCGACGGGGCGTGCTGGACGACGGGCGCGAGGTGTTCGCCAAGAGCGGGGCCGCCTCCGAGCTGTTCGCCTCGGAGGCGGCCGGGCTGCGCTGGCTGGGCGAGGCCGCCGCGGTGCCCGAGGTGATCGAGGTGGGGCCCGACCGGCTCGTGCTGTCCTGGGTGCGCCAGGAGCGGCCCGACGCGGCCGCCGCCGAACGGTTCGGGCGTTCGCTGGCGAGGATGCACCGGGCCGGGGCGCCCGGCTTCGGCGCCCCGTGGGCCGGGTTCATCGCCGAGCTGCCGATGGACAACGCGCCCTGTGCCGGCTGGCCGGCCTTCTACGGTGAACGGCGGGTGCTGCCGTTCCTGCGGCTCGCGCGGCTGCCCGCTGCCGACGTCGCGCTGGTGGAGCGGGCGGTGGGGCGCTTCGCCGACGTCGCGGGGCCCGCGGAGCCGCCCGCGCGGATCCACGGGGACCTGTGGAGCGGGAACGTGCTCTGGTCGGGCGGGGACGGGGTGCTCATCGATCCGGCCGCCCATGGCGGGCATCGGGAGACGGACCTGGCCATGCTGGAGTTGTTCGGGCTGCCGTACCTGGATCGGGTGCTGGGGGCGTACCGGGAGGAGTGGCCGCTCGCGCGGGGGTGGCGGGAGCGGGTGCCGCTGCACCAGCTGCATCCGCTGCTCGTGCACGTGGTGTTGTACGGGGAGAGCTACCGCGAGAGCTTGATGAGCACGGTGCGGCGGGTGCTGGCCCTCTAACGGTCTCCGCGGCCGCGGTGTGGCGACTGCCGGGTGCTGCGCTTGCGGTAGGCGCGCTGCTGGCAGGCGCGTGAGCAGTAGACGCGGGGACGGCCGGAGGCGGCCGGAGCGAGTGCCTTGCCGCATTCACGGCAGGCTTCATCACGGCTTTCATCACGCTCTTTGATGAGGGCTTCGATGCCGTCCAGGAGGCGGCGCAGGCCGAACTCGAAGGAGTCCTCCGGGTGGTCCCAGCCGCCCGACTCCCACAGGTGGGTGATCGCCGGATAGCGGTCGAGGCGTTCGTACAGGGAGTCGCGCGAGCCCCACCACTCCTGCTCGGACACGCCGCTGCGGCGCTCCTCGCGCCGCGTCTCGACCAGGACCAGGGCCTCGGCGTCCACGAAGCGGCCGAGCAGGCCGATGGCCGCGATCACCTCGGACGGCCTGAGCGCGGTGCCGGTGAGTGTGGCCAGCATGTCGTCGTAGTGCGCGACGGCGTGCGGGCCCGGGAGGTGGCGGGTGCCGCGCACCTCGGCCAGCCAGGGGTGCCGCTTGCGGATCTCCCAGGCCTGCCTGGCGATCGCCTCCAGCCGGACGCGCCAGCCTTCCTGCTGGGGCGGGGCCTTCGGGTGCTCGCTCATGACCTCGTCGCTCATGAGATCGACGAGCTGGTCGCGGCCGGGCACGTGGCGGTAGAGCGACATGGTCGTGAAGCCCAGCCGGTCGGCGACCTTGCGCATGGACAGGCCCTCCAGGCCCTCGGCGTCGGCCAGCTCGATCGCGGCGCGCACGATCCTGCCCACGCTCAGGCCCGGGCGCGGCTCGGGCTCCTCCTGCCGCCACAGCAGCTCCACCGGATCTGGCATGCCTCTAGTTTATGGTGTATTACTTCGTGTACGGCATACACATAGTGGAGGTGGCTGAGATGTTCTACGTGTCTCCGGCGGGGGACGACTCGGGGCAGGGCTCCTTCGAGCACCCGTTCAGGACCCTGGAGCGGGCCCGTTCCGCGGCCCGCGAGGTCCCCGGCGAGGTCGTCGTGCGGCTGAGGGGCGGCACGCACCTGCTGACCCGGCCGTTCGAGCTCACGGAGGCCGACTCCGGGACGGTCTACGAGGCGTACGGCCACGGGAGCGCCGAGCGGGAGGAGGCGGTGGTCAGCGGCGGCCGGCCGATCACGGGGTGGCGGGAGCGCGACGGGGTGTGGCGGGCCGAGGTCGGCGACCTGGAGGTCCGCCAGCTCTACGTGGACGGCCGCCGGGCCGCCCGCGCCGCCATCCCCGGCCTGCCGGGAGCCGCGGAGGCGACCGGGACGGGATACGTCACGGACAGCGCCGAGCCGCTGGGCTGGCGGAGCGCCGAGTTCGTCCACCGGGGCGTCTACCCGTGGACGGAGGCGCGGCTCGCGATGGCCGCGGCCACCGCCGACGGCGACAGGACCGTGATCACCATGGCGCAGCCCGGGTTCGGCTGGGCCACGGAGCTGTACAACTCCACCTGGGAGGGCAGCACCTCCCGCGGTCCCGGCCTGCCGACGGCGATCGAGAACGAGCCGGGTTTCCTGCGTGAGCCGGGCACGTTCGTGCTCGACCGGTCGCGGCCGGGGGAGCACGTGCTGCTGTACCTGCCGCTCCCCGGTGAGGATCCCGCGCGGACGACCGTGGTCGCGCCGGTCCTGGAGACGCTGGTGCGGGTCGCGGGGGCGCGGGACGTGGCGTTCAGGGGGCTGGTGTTCGCCGACGCCACGTGGCTGCGGCCCGGCCGTCCGGAGGGGTTCGTGCACTACCACGGGAGCGGTTACTACGAGGGTGGGGGAGTCGAGACGGCCGTTCTGGGCGAGGGGGCGTCCGTGACGTATCCCACGGATTCCGTCACGATCCCGGCCTGCGTGCGGTTCGAGGAGACGGTGGGAGCGCGGATCGAGGGCTGCCGGTTCACCCGGCTCGGGGCCTCCGGGCTGGGCGTCTCCGGGGGTGAAGGGCTGACGGTACGCGGCTGCGACTTCGACACGCTGTCCGCCGGCGGCATCGTGGTGTCCGGCAGCCGGGGGACCCTCCTTGAGGACAACCGGGTGCGGCGCACCGGGCTGGAGTTCAGCGGGTCGCCGGGGATCGCGGTGACCGGCACGCACGGATGCGTCGTCGCGAACAACGAGGTCGGCGAGGTGCCGCACTGCGGCATCGTCGCCGGCGCGGGCGAGGGCACCAGGATCCTGCGCAACCTGACCGTGGACACCATGCAGGTGCTGGCCGACGGGGGCGGGGTGTACATGAGCGGGCCCCAGGGGGAGGGGGCCGAGGTGCGGGGGAACGTGATCGAGGACACGCGCACGCCGTACAACTTCGGGCTCTACCTCGACTACGGCGCCAGCGGGGTGACCGTCGAGGAGAACGTCGTCCTGCGCGCCGACAACACGTCCGTCCTGCACGTGGGGCCGCCGCTGGAGAACGTCGTCTTCCGGGGCAACTTCTGGGACGCCGACCCGCTCGGGCACGACGATCCGCCGAGCGGGGTCACGTACGAGGGAAACGTGACGATCAAAGATGAACGCGAGCTGAACGCCGCGACCGAGGGCATCCGGGCGCGGGCGGGGCTGCTGCGGCCCCGCGGCTAGCTTCTGATCGTGGTGCCGTTGAGGCGGTCGATGACCTCGTTGTGCAGGACACCGTTGCTGCACACCAGGCTGCCGCCCTCAAGGCCCTTCACGCCGGCGGTGTCGGTCCAGACGCCGCCGGCCTCCTCGACGATCACGGTGAGCGCGGCCATGTCCCACGGGGACAGCTCCGGCTCGGCCGACAGGTCCACCGAGCCTTCGGCGACCATCATGTGCGACCAGAAGTCGCCGTACGCCCGGGTGCGCCAGCAGGCGCGGCTGAGGTCGAGGAAGTTGTCGAGCTTGCCCCGCTTCTCCCAGCCGCCGAAGCTCGAGTACGAGAACGAGGCGTCCTCAAGGGCGGACACGGAGGACACCCGCATGCGGGACGCCTTGGTCAGGCTCTTGCCCGTCCACGCGCCGCCTTCGGTCGCCGCCCACCAGCGCCGGCCGAGGGCCGGGGCCGACACCAGGCCGACGACGACCTTGCCGTACTCCATGAGTGCGATGAGCGTGGCCCAGACCGGCACACCGCGCACGTAGTTCTTGGTGCCGTCGATGGGATCGATGATCCACGACCGGGCGCCCCACCCGGTCTTGCCGAACTCCTCGCCCACCACCGCGTCACGCGGTCTGGCACGGCGCAGCGTGCCCCGGATGGCCTCCTCCACGGCGCGGTCGGCGTCGCTGACCGGCGTCAGATCGGGCTTGGTCTCGACCTTGAGGTCGACCGCCTTGAACCGTCGCATGGTCAGGTCATCGGCGGCGTCCGCCATGACATGCGCGAGGCGAAGATCATCGGTATAACCCTGCACGATCGCCCACGCTACCGTGTCGGGTATACAGAGCATCAGTCGCTAAAGCCCCTTTTCTGGTAACTCGCGTTCCAGTTACTCGCCAGTAGCATGGTGGGTATGTCAGTAGATGTCGGTGGCCTCCTGCTGGATACAGTTCCGTTTGCCCGGACTCTGGGGATCGTGTTCGACACGGTCGAGGACGGGCGGGCGGTGTGCCGCGTACCGGACCGTCCGGAACAGCGCAACCACGTGTCGGGGCCACACGCCGGGGTGCTCTTCACGCTCGCGGAGTCCGCGTCGGGGGCCGCCGTGCTCTCGTCGCTCGGCGACCAGCTCGGCCGGGCGGTGCCGCTGCCCACCACCGCCACCATCGAGTACCGGAAGGTGGCCTTGGGCGAGGTGCGGGCCGAGGCCCGGCTGCTCGCCTCGCGCGAGGAGGTCGTGGCCAGGCTGGACGCGGGGGAGCGGCCGGTGTTCGACGTGGCGGTGGAGATCACCGACGCGGACGGCACCGTGGTGTCGGCCCTGACCGTCACCTGGACCCTCCGCCCGAACCGGCCCCGCTGAGCCCTGGATCCGGTATGAACGCCCTGATTCGGGCGGCCCTGATAGGGGCCGTGATCGGGATCGCGGAGGACGCTCTCGCCACGCGGGCGTTCGAGCATGACGAACAGCTCGCCTTTCTGATCATGCTGGTCGGGCCCGTTCCTGCGAGCATGTTGCTGTCCTTCTGGGCGAAGCTGCCGCGGTGGTGGCTGATGTCCCTTCTGGGGCCGGTCGCGGTCGTTGTGTGCATCGCTGTGATGTGGTTCCTGCCTGGTGTCACCACGAGCCTGGGTGAGTGGGGCGGGCGCCTGACGTTCATGGGGCTCGGCGCGCTCGGCTTCGCGCTCGCCGCCGCTGCGGTGACGCCGATGCGCCGGACGGCGCGGCTGGTCACCATCGGCGTGCTGGCCGTCGGGGTGGTCGCCGCCCGGTTGGTCGTGGGGGTCGTCATCGTGCTGATCAGCACGCAGGTGGCGGCTCACCACGGAGTGCCTGTCGTCGCGCCGGAGCTGCCCGGACATCGCCTCACCCACGTGCGGGCCACGGAGCGTGAGCTCTCCCTTGAGTACGAGCGGCGGTCGGACGGGGTGAGGCTTACCGTCGGCGTGCGGGCCAGGGGTGAGGTGACTCCTCGGCGGAGGTGCGAGGAGGGGTATCCGGAGGCCGCGTGTCGTGAGGTGGCGCCGGGCGTCTGGGCCGGTGAGCGGGAGGTGGATGTGGTGTTGTACTCCGTGCATGGTGATGCGCTGGTGGAGATCAGGAGCCACGCGGCGACCAGGGCGGACGCGCTCGCCGTGCTGCCTGCCCTGCGGCCGGTGGGGTGGTGGGAGCTGGCCTGGCAGTGATCGCCCTGGTACGGGGGGTGGCTTCCCCTACGCGTGCCGCGCCGGTCCGCTCGCGCCGCGCCCGCCTGCGAGCGGTCGCGGTTGCGCCCTGGTGCGCTTCGCTGTCGCTACGGTCGCGCGTTCGTGCCTGCGGGTCTCCTCGTCCGCGCGCGTTGCCACCCGCCTGGGCATGTCCGTGACGCGCGCAGGAAAGGGCTCGGGTCGTGGGGCGGGTCAGGGGGCGTCGTTCGGGACGGGCTCGCGGCGAGGGGCGGACGGGTCGTCCGGGGTGCCCTCGCGGCTGGACAGGAGGCGGCGGAGGGACTCCAGGCGGGCGGGGTCGGCGTTGCCGGCCGCGACCCAGGCGTCCAGCGCGCAGCCCTCGTCCAGGTGGGTGCAGCCCTTCGGGCAGGTGACCGTGCCCTCGACCAGGTCGGGGAAGGCCGCCAGCACCGTCTCCACCGACACGTGCGCCAGCCCGAAGCTGCGCACGCCCGGCGTGTCGATGATCCAGCCGCCCTCGGGCAGCTCCAGGGCCACCGCCGAGGTGGAGGTGTGGCGGCCGCGGCCGGTGACGGCGTTGACCTGGGAGACGGCGCGGTTGGCGTCGGGGACGAGGGCGTTGACCAGCGTTGACTTGCCGACGCCCGAATGGCCCACGAGGACGCTGATGCGCCCGGCCAGATGATCGCGCAGCTCGTCCAGGGCGCCGCCCTTGTGGACGACGACGTGCGACACGCCCAGCGGCTCGTAAAGTGCCACCAGCTCGTCGGGCGGCGCGAGGTCGGACTTGGTGAGGCAGAGCAGGGTGTCGATCTCGGCGTCGAAGGCCGCCACCAGAATCCTGTCGATCATGCGGGGGCGCGGTGGCGGGTCGGCCAGGGCGGTCACGATGACGAGCTGGTCGGCGTTGGCGACGACCGGCCGCTCGATGCCGTCCGTGTCCTCCGTGTCGTCGGCCGAGCGGCGCAGCATCGACGTGCGCGGCTCCACGCGTACGACCCTGGCCAGCGTGTCGGGACGGCCGGAGACGTCTCCCACCAGAGCCACCCTGTCGCCCACGACGATGCCCTTGCGGCCCAGCTCTCGGGCCTTCATGGCGACCACGAGCCGGCGTTGCGGAGGCTTGCGTTTCTGGGCCGAACCCTTGGCTCGCTCCGGCTCGACCAGCGTCGTGTAGCGGCCCCGGTCGACGGCCACCACGAACCCTTCGACGGCGTCCTCGTGCGCAGGACGAATCCGGGTCCTGGGGCGGGAACCCTTGCCCGGCCTGACCCGTACGTCGTCCTCGTCGTACTGCCGCTTGCTCAGCGGTCCGCTCCCATGCGCTCGCTTCCCCTCTGTGCTTGTCGTGCTGTGTGCGTGTGGTGGTGATGGCCGGGCGGCGGGGCGAGGCCGTCGCGCCGGCGTGGCTCACCCGTGCCGCCGGCGCGAACCCGGCCCGCCCCACCGCTGCCGGCAAGGCGGCTGTCGGTGGCGTCGGCAAGACGGTGCTCACCGGTGCTGGTCAAGCGGAGGTCGCCGAGGGCGGCCACGCGCTGGCCCGCATGGCTGGTGCTGATGCCTATGGTGCCGGTTGTGCTCTGTGCGGTGGTGCTCTGTGCGGTGGTGCTCTGTGCGGTGGTGCTCGTGCTGGTTCGTGGTGTGGTGTGCGTGCTGGTGGTGCTCCACTGCGGGGCGCCTGTCCCCGTGAAGCTCCCCGGTGGGAGGTGCGTCCCCGTGGTGCTCCGACGTGCGGGGCCCGTGCGGGTGGGGCGCCGGCCGGTGTGGCCGTGCCCTGCCGAGCGCCGGGGTGCGTGGCCGAGGCTCGTGAAGGGACGGCACGCGCGGGCGGTGCTGAACGTGTGCGTGTACGTGTAACCGGTATCGATGCTGCGGACGCCACCCCGGCCTGGGAGAGTGGCGGTGTCTTGCGGGTGGATCACTTCTTCTTCGCCATGCGGGCAGCGCGCGGTCACGTGCCGCCCTTCTCCGACGTGCCCGACGTGCCCCGGGCGAAACCAGCCGCAAGGAGACGACGGTGTCGGCCCGTCATGATCGTGGAGGTCATCGGGCTTCCAGCATCGCCGTCCACATCTGGACGAACTCCGGCAGGGTCTTGGCGGTCGTCGCGATGTTCTCCACCTCGACCTCCGGCACCGCCAGGCCGATCACGGCGCCCGCCGTGGCCATGCGGTGGTCGTCGTAGCTGTGGAAGGTGCCGCCGTGCAGCGGGCGGGGGCGGATGATCAGGCCGTCCTCGGTCTCCTCGGCGTCGCCGCCGAGGCGGTTGATCTCGGTGGCGAGGGCGGCGAGGCGGTCGGTCTCGTGGCCGCGCAGGTGGGACACGCCCCGGATGCGGCTCGGGGTCGAGGCCAGCGCCGCCAGGGCGGCGATCGTCGGTGTCAGCTCTCCCACATCGTGGAGGTCGGTGTCGATGCCGGTGATCCGGCCCGTGCCCGTGACCACCAGGTCGGCGGTGGCCGGCCCCGTGGAGTGGTCGGAACTCGCGGCGGAGCCGGTGACCGAGGCATCAGTCGAGTCGGAGCCAGTCGATGCGTGCGTGGCCGTCGGGTCGCGGTCGGCCGGGGCGCGGGTGACCGTGGCGCCCATGGCGGTGAGCAGGTCGCGCAGGGCGTCGCCTGCTTGCGTGGTGCGCAGCGGCCAGGCGGGGATCGTGACCGTGCCGCCCGTCACCAGGGCCGCTGCCAGGAACGGCGCGGCGTTGGACAGGTCGGGCTCCACCGTCATGTCCCTGGCCGCGATCGGGCCGGGCTCAACCCGCCAGACGTCGCGCTCGCCGTCGTCGACCCGGACGCCCACCGCCCTGAGCATCTCCACCGTCATCTCGATGTGCGGCAGCGAGGGCACCGGCGGGCCCACGTGGCGGATCGTGATGCCCTTCTCGAAGCGGGGGGCCGCCAGCAGCAGGCCCGAGACGAACTGCGACGAGCCCGACGCGTCGAGCGTGACCTCGCCGCCCGCCAGCGGCCCGCTGATCGTGAACGGCAGCGCGTCGTTGTCGATCCTGACCCCGAGCGAGCGCAGGGCGTCGAGGATGGGGCCCATCGGGCGCTTGCGCGCGTGCGGGTCGCCGTCGAAGGAGACGGGGCCGTCGGCCAGGGCGGCCACCGGGGGCACGAACCGCATGACCGTGCCTGCCAGGCCGACGTCGATGTGGCCGCCGCCGCGGATCGGGCCGGGCGTCACCTGCCAGTCGACGCCCGCCGCGGTCTCCCGCACGGCCACCAGGGTGGTGCCGAGTGCCCGCAGTGCCGCCACCATCAGGTCGGCGTCGCGGCTGCGCAGCGCCTGGCGTACGACTCCCGGACCGTCGGCGAGCGCGGCGAGCAGGAGCGCGCGGTTGGTCACCGACTTGGAGCCGGGCAGCGGGACGGTGGCGGTGACCGGGGTGGTCGCCGTCGGCGCGGGCCAGTGCGGAGCGGGCATGGTCAAAGAGTACTGGCCGTGGCGGGGCGGGGGTCACAGCCTGTGGACAACGACTGCCGCACTGTCGCGGCCTGTGGATGGACGCGCGATGAACAGCGCCGCCGCGCCGTGTGTCTTTCGGTGATGGCCGGGCCGGAAAGCACCGTGTTGCGGGGTCCGTGGTGGCGGTGCTGAGGCCGAGCCGTGCCGCGTGTGCCGGTGGCGGTGGTGGTGGGGGTCGTGCCGCGTGTGCCGGTGGTGGGAGTGCCGGCCGACAGGGCGGTGAGTACGACGCAGGCATGCGGCCGAAAGCCGGACATGGCAGTGTGGGGTCATGTGCGGTAGATACGCCTCGGCGCGCAAGAAGCACGAGTTGCTCGAGGAGTTCCAGATCGAGCAGGACGGCGAGCCCGACAAGGAGCTCAACGCCGACTACAACGTCGCGCCCACCAAGAACGTCTACGCCGTGCTGAGCCGCGTGCCCCACGAGGCCGAGCGGGCGGTGCGGCAGCTCAGGATCGTGAAGTGGGGCCTGGTGCCGCCGTGGGCCAAGGACCCGTCGATCGGTTCGCGGCTGATCAACGCCAGGGCCGAGACGCTGGCCGAGAAGCCGTCGTTCCGGCGGGCGTTCGCCAAGCGCAGGTGCCTGCTGCCGGCCGACGGCTACTTCGAGTGGATGCCCGTGGAGGGTGAAAAGAAGAAGAAGCAGCCGTACTTCATCCATCCCGCCGACGGCGGGGTGCTGGCCATGGCGGGCCTGTACGAGTTCTGGAAGGACCCGTCGCGTGACGACGACGACCCGCTCAAGTGGCTGGTGACCTGCACCGTCATCACCACGAACGCCGAGGACAAGCTCGGCCGCATCCACGACAGGATGCCCATGATGATCGAGCGGGAGCGCTGGGCGGAGTGGCTCGACCCCAAGCTCACCGACACCGAGCAGGCCGGGGCGCTGCTGGTGCCGGCGCAGCCGGGGCGGCTGACCGCGTACGCGGTGTCGACGGACGTGAACAACGTCCGGAACAATGGCCAGGACCTCATCAAACCTCTCCCTGAGGAGGAGGAAACCGCGCTTTTCTAAAGGTGTAAGGAGCGCGGTTAGTGGGCATCCGGTGAGGAAAGCGATGCATCCGGTTTACTCGGTGTCACCGCCAGAAAGTGCCCCCTAATTGCACCGGGCGGGACATCCGGGGAGTCCTAGCCGCGGGTTGCCCTCATTCACCCGGAGGTGCGGATTCGTGGACGTCACGACCGCTCGTGAGCGGCTGGAAGAAATGCTCGCGGAACTGGATCGTTCGATCGGGGTCCTCCAGGGCGACCCCGTCGCGGTGCGTGAGCACTCCGCGGCGGACGCCGGCTCGGACCTGACCGACGCCGACCGCGCCCAGGCCATGATCACCGCGGCCACGGCACAACGCCAGGCGATCATGGAAGCGCTCAAGCGCATCGACGAAGGCGTGTACGGGAGGTGCGTCGACTGCGGCAGCCCGGTCCCGGAGGGCCGGTTGGAGGCCCGCCCGGAGGCCGCGCGCTGCGTGCAGTGCCAGGGCAAGCGGGAACGCCGCCGCTGAGTGCGTGATCTCGCGGCCGGACACGAGGATCACCGCCGCCGAGCGCGTGAACTCGCCGCCGGACACGAAGAACACCGCCGCTGAGGACGTACGCCGGCCGCCGGACACGAAGAACGGCGGCGCGGCGACTCGGACGGGTCACCAGGCCGGGAGCGATCCTCCCTCAGCCGGGACGGCGGGCGCTGGCCACCAGGTGGATGCCCACCGTGTCGTCGTCGTTGGGCTGGGCTTCGAGCTCGGTCCGCACCAGGTAGTTGAGCGCCCGCGCGTCGGAGCTCAGCACGTGGTCGACCGTGGACGGCGACAGCACGGTGCGCGGCCGCATCCACTCCACCTCCAGCCCGGCCCCGATGAGCAGCTCACGCAGCTGCCCGCTGCTGAAGCAGCGCGTGATGCTGCCGTCGGGCCAGGGCACGAGCATGACCTCGCCGGTCTGCCGCAGGTGCTGCCACTGCTCCTGCTCGGCCAGGATCGCCATGCCCAGCACCAGCGAGTCGACGCACACCAGCGCCCGGCCGCCGGGCCGCAGCACCCTGGCCACGTCGCTCATCGCCGACTCGGCCATCAGCTCGATCGACATCACCCGTTCCTCGGCGAGCACCGCGTCGACGCTCGCGTCGGGCAGGAAGGCCAGGTCGTCGGCGCGTACGTGGCGGACGCGGTCGGCGTCGCGCAGCCGGGACAGCCCGTCGGGGGTCCGCCGGAAGTCGAGCACCTCGATCACCCGGTGCCCCAGCCTGGCGGCCTGACCGGACCACTTGCCGCGGCCGCCGGAGAGATCGAGGATCACCGAGGGTTCGCCGGGGAGCCATCGGTTCAGTTGTTCGGCGGCGACGGCGCGGTAGAAGGTCCAGTACGGCCCGAGCGTCCCTGAGCCGTTCAGTTCCTCGGCCGGAATGGGCAGCACACGCGACTCCTGGGTTCCGGAAAAAGGGCTACCAGCCGGTACGTATGACGTTCCCCGCACCGGGTCCTTCGTACCTTCTATCTTGCGGGAACAGACAAGGGCGCGGGCGTGTTGCGACGAGCATGCTCACATTGGTAGAACCCCAGCCCGCTGACCGACTGGTCATGGGCCAGCGGGTATCCTCCCCTGAGTACGGTGTTCCGCCACAGCCGGCCACCGGTGATCTTAGGGGGGTGGGTCCGGTGCCCGCGACAGGCGCGGAGACGCTGGAGCAGCGAAGCGAGCGATTCGAGCGCGACGTCATGCCGTATCTCGAGCAGCTCTACTCCGCCGCGCTCCGGATGACCCGAAATCCCGCGGACGCGGAGGACCTGCTGCAGGAGACCTTCGCCAAGGCGTTCGCGTCGTTCCACCAGTTCCAGCAGGGCACGAATCTCAAGGCGTGGCTCTACCGGATCCTCACCAACACCTTCATCAACAGCTACCGCAAGAAGCAGCGGGAGCCGAAGCAGTCGGGCACGGAGGAGATCGAGGACTGGCAGCTCGCGCGCGCCGAGTCCCACACCTCGAGCGGGCTGAAGTCGGCCGAGGTGGAGGCGCTGGAGCATCTGCCCGACGGCGACATCAAGCAGGCGCTCGCGGCCCTGCCCGAGGAGTTCAGGATCGCCGTCTACCTGGCCGACGTCGAAGGCTTTCCCTATAAGGAGATCGCCGACATCATGGGCACTCCGATCGGCACCGTGATGTCGAGGCTGCACAGAGGACGCAGGCAGCTCCGGGGCCTCCTTGAGGACTATGCTCGCGAGCGTGGACTGGTCCCGGCGGAGGGATCGAAATGAGCTGTGGAAACCCGCACGACACCGACTGTCGCGAGGTCCTCGACAAGGTGTACTCCTACCTCGACGGTGAGCTGACCGAGGGGGACGTCGCGGAGATCCGCGTGCACCTCGACGAGTGCAGCCCGTGCCTGAAGGAGTACGACCTCGACAAGGCCATCAAGGCGCTGGTGCACAAGCACTGCGGCTGTGACCCGGTCCCGGCGGACCTGCGCTCGAAGGTGCTGGACCGCATCGCGCAGGTGAGGTCCGAGCTCGCCGACTAGAAGGCTCGGCAGAGCGAAGGGCCGGACGACCAGAGGGGCTGGCAGACCGGAAGGGCCGGACGACTAGGATCTCCTGCATGCGTGTTCTGGTCACCGGGGGTGCCGGCTTCATCGGTTCGAATCTCGTCGATCGCCTCCTGGCCGACGGGCACGAGGTGCACGTCGTCGACGACCTGTCGTCCGGCACGCGCGACAACCTGGTGGAGGCCGCCCGCAGCGACCGGTTCCGGCTGCACGAGATGGACATCCGGGACCCGGCGCTGATCGGGCTGATGGCCGAGCTGCAGCCGGAGGTCGTCTGTCACCTGGCCGCGCAGATCAGCGTGCGCAAGAGCGTGACCGACCCGGCGCACGACGCCAGGCTCAACGTCGAGGGCACGGCGGCCGTGCTGAACGCCGCCCACGAGGGGCGCACGCGCAAGGTGGTGTTCGCCTCGTCGGTGGCCGTCTACGGCCGCCCCGCCACGATCCCCGTGCCCGGCGACGCGGCCACGGACCCGCGCTCGCCGTACGCCGCCTCCAAGCTCAGCGGCGAGATCTACCTCGCCACGTTCCGCGCCCTGTACGGCATCGAGTACACGACGCTGGTGCTCTCCAACGTCTACGGCCCGCGCCAGTCGCCCGACGGCGAGGCGGGCGTGGTGGCCATCTTCACCGACGCCCTGCTCGGCGGCACGCCCACGGTCCTCTACGGCGACGGCACCCAGACCCGCGACTACGTCTACGTCGGCGACGTGGTCGACGGCTTCGTCAGGGCGTGCGGCTCCGACGGCAACGGTCGCCGCTTCAACCTCGGCACCGGCATCCAGACCACCGACCGGCGGCTGCACTCGCTGATCGCCGACGCCGCGGGCGCCCAGGACAAGCCCGGCTTCGCGCCGCCGCGCGTGGGCGACCTGCCGGCGATGGCGGTCGATCCGGTGCCCGCCCACGACGGGCTCGGCTGGCAGCCGCGCACCGACCTGTCGACCGGGGTGAAGAAGACCGTCGAGTGGGCCGCGGGACGTCGCACGAAGTAGTGGCTTGATTACGCTTTGCTTGCGATTTCCGACTCCGCCCATGCGGCCACGTCGGGTTCTGTAGCGTGAACTCCACAAGTCGACGTGGAGGCATGTGGATGTTCAAGGTTACGGTCGCCCGGCTGCTCACGGCCGTCGTGCTGGTCACCCCGGTGATCATGCTGATCGGCGGAGCGGCCACTCCTGGGGTGTCCTGGACCTGATCGCCGTGGGGGGCCGCAATGCGTGATCTGCCGTGGCCCGCAAGGGTCTATCTGGTCGCCGTGATCGGCGCGGCGGCCGTGCTCGTCGTACGCGGCGTGATCGTCTCGGGCGCGCCCGTGGCCACGGAGGACCTCGACATCCTCCTGGTCCTCGCCCTGCTGTTCCTGGTGTGCGAGTCGATGCCGACGCTGCTCAACGTGGAGCAGTTCGCCGTGTCGGTGAGCTTCTCCGCCTCGCTCGCCGCCGTGGTGCTGCTCGGCCCCGAGGGCGCGGCGCTGGTGGGCCTGACCGCCGTGCTCAGCGTGCGGCCGGGGCTGCCGCTGATCAAACGGCTGTTCAACGGCGCGCAGTTCGCCATCTGCGGCTTCGTCGCGGGGCGGGTGTACGAGGCGCTGGACGGCCGCGTGGGCGTGCCGGAGGTCAACGCCTTCGACGACCTCATCGGCCCGTACGCCGCCGCCACCGCCGTCTTCGTGCCGCTCAACATCGCGCTCACGCTCACCATGGTCGGGCTGGCCACCCAGGTGCGGGCCACCGAGGTGCCGATGCGCGGCATGGCCCAGTTCCTGCTGTCCTACCTGGGATACGGGACGTTCGGGCTGCTGGTGGCGGGCCTGTGGGCCACGGTGGCGTCGATCTCGGCGGTGCTGGTGCTGCTGCCGCTGTTCGTGGCGCGGTGGGCGTTCGGTCAGTACCACGCGCAGCAGCGCTCGTACGACGCCACGATCGCCGCGCTCTGCCAGGCCGTGGAGACGAAGGACTACTACACCAGGGGCCACTGCACGCGCGTCTCCCACGCCTCCTCCATGATCGCTCAGGAGATCGGCATGGGGCTGGAGCGCGTGCGCGCCATCCGCTACGCCGGCATGCTGCACGACGTCGGCAAGCTCGGCGTGCCCACCAAGGTCCTGCAGAAGGACGGGCCGCTGACCGAGGAGGAGTTCGCCGCGATCCAGCTCCATCCGATGCGCGGGCTGGAGATCGTCAGGGGCATCGGCTTCCTCGACGAGGCGTACGCCGGGATCATGCACCACCACGAGAAACACGACGGCACCGGCTACCCGATGGGGCTGGCCGGTGACGAGATCCCCGAGTTCGCCAAGGTGATCGCGGTGGCCGACGCGTTCGACTCGATGACCTCCGACCGCTCCTACCGCGGCGCCAGGCCCGTCCCCGAGGCCGTCGAGGAGCTGCGCAAGAGCGCGGGCACGCACTTCGACCCGGTGATGGTGGCGGCGTTCATCCGCGCGCTGGAGCACGAGCCGTGGCAGCCGCCGCGCCGCGTCGAGCAGCCGCCGCCCGACGCCGCGGAGGCGACGATCAAGGACCACGACGACCCGACGATGCCCATCCAGGTCGTGACCGGCTCATGATCACTACAGAGCGCGTCAGGCGCACCAGCGGACGGTCGCTGAACACGGTCCTGCGCCGCCTCGACTCCGGCCAGCTCCTGCTGATCTGCGCGGCGGGGCTGGTCGCGCTGGCCGGCGTGGCCCACACGGCGGCGGTCGGGCTGGAGCGGCCGGAGATCGCGGTCGGGTTCGGCGCGCTGATCGCGGTCGGCGAGCTGGCCAGGCTCACCATGCCGGGCAACAGGGAGGTCGCGCCGATCGGCGCCGCCGCCGCGCTGGGCTACACGTTGCTGCTCGACCTCAGCCAGGTCCCGCTGGAGCACTCGGCGCTGCAGGTCGTGGCCGTGATCGCCGTGGGCATGACGGCCGGCGCGCTCCCGCACCTGGCCGTGGGCCGCCCGCCCCGGCTCGACGCGATGGCCAGGCGGCTGCTCACCGGCGCGCTGCTGGCCTTCGCGTTCCGGCCGCTGGCGGCCCCGCTCTACGAGATGACCAAGCCGCCGACCCAGACGTGGTGGCCGGCACTGGTGGTCATGGTCACGCTCATCGCGATCACCCTGCTCATCGACGTGCTGATCGCCGCGCTGCTACGCGCCGAGCAGGTGCGCACGGCGTTCAGGGTGGCGGTGCGCGACGAGATCAACATGGCCTTTCCGCTGGGCGCCGCCGTGGCCTCGTCGGGCGTGCTGCTCGCCCTGGCCACGCACAGCATGGACCTGGTGGCGCTGCTGGTGTTCGCCGCGCCGCTGCTGGTCACGCAGGTGGCCTTCCGCAAGTACGCCGGGATCAGGGCGACCTACCTGCAGACCGTCCGCGCGCTGTCGCGGGTCACCGAGGTGGGCGGTTACGTCGAGCCGGGGCACTCGCGGCGGGTGAGCCGCCTGGCCGTGGCCATCGGCAGGGAGCTGGGCATGGCCGAGCCCGAGCTGCTGGAGCTGGAGTACGCCGCGCTGATGCACGACATCGGCCAGCTCTCGCTGCGCGACCCGATCCCCGGCGGCGCGACCGTGCTGACCGAGCCCGAGCAGGCCCGCCGCATCGCCGAGCTGGGCGCGGAGGTGATCAGGCAGACAGGGGTGCTCGACCGGGTGGCCGAGGTGGTCAGCAGGCAGTGCGAGCCGATCACCGACGACCCGCCGCTGTCGAGCCGCATCATCAAGGTCGCCAACGCCTACGACGACCTGGTCGGGCCCTCCACCGATCGTGACCGCGGCGGGGCGGCGCTGGAGCGGATCCGGCTGTCGTCGGGGAGCGCGTACGATCCTCATGCGGTCGAGGCCCTCGCCCGGGTGATCGACCGCGGGCGCGTGTGAACGAGGGGAGTCCCGGTGGCTGAGGTGCACGCCGAGATGGTGGCCAGCGTGTGGAAGGTGGTCGTCCAGGAGGGCGACACCGTCTCGGAGGGTGACACGCTGGTCATCCTGGAGTCCATGAAGATGGAGATCCCCGTGCTCAGCGAGGACACCGGCGTGGTGGCGCGGATCGAGGTGGCCGAGGGCGACGTGATCCAGGAAGGCGACCTGATCGCCGTCATCGAGTAGCGCGGGCGAGGAACGTGGCGCGGTCCACCACGATCCGCTCGATCGTGCCCTTGCCGACCACGGTGTGCTTGTCGTGCGCCTCGAACGCGAAGACCAGCCGCCGGCCGTCCACCTCGGTCAGCTCCACGCCGATCTGGACGTGCGTGCCGAGAGGGCTGGCGGCCAGGTGCTCGAGCTCGACCCGGGTGCCGACGGACGTCTCGCCGGGGGCGAGGTGCCGCTCGACGGCGCGTACGGTCGCCGCCTCCGCCAGCGCGAGCAACCGGGGCGTGGCCAGCACGGGAACGTCTCCGCTGCCGATCCGCTTCGCGGTGTCCTCCATCTCGACCATGATGAGCAGTTGGGCACGGAGACCTGGCGTGAGCGTCATGGGACGAGCCTCTCATGAGGCCGCTGACTTCCCGGAAACGCGGACAAGTCGGGGAGGAAGGCCCCAGGATAGGCTTTGTACGGCTTGAGGCATTTGAGTGGCATGTGGGTCAGGTGAGTCGTACACTCTCTGAGTTCCGTGACCACTGTGTTACCTCACCGCGACAAAACTTCGCTTTGTTGGAGATCCGCGGGGTGGGCGAGGTAAATGGGTTCCGGGACGTAGGGGGGTAGCGGGGGAATCATGGTGGCCCAAGGGACGACGCTGGCGGGGCGGTATCGGCTGGATACCCGCATCGGCGCCGGTGGCATGGGCGAGGTGTGGCGAGGCGAGGACGTCGTGCTCGCACGCACCGTCGCCGTCAAGGTGCTGCTCCCCGGCCGCATGGAAGACCCCGGATTCGTCGCTCGCTTCCAGGGGGAGGCGCGGGCGATGGCCACGATCAACCACTCCGGCGTGGTCGACGTCTACGACTACGGCGTCAGCGGCGACACCGTCTACCTGGTGATGAAGTTCGTCGACGGCGAGCCGCTCGATCGCCTGCTCGGCAGGCTGGGGCGCATCCCGCCGCAGCCGGCCATGGAGCTCATCGCGCAGGCCGCGTCGGCGTTGCAGGCCGTGCACGACCAGGGGATCGTCCATCGCGACGTCAAGCCGGGCAACCTGCTCGTGCAGCGCGACGGCACGCTCGTCCTCACGGACTTCGGCATCGCCCGCTCCGACATCGCCAGCCGGCTCACCGACGCCGGCATGGTGCTCGGCACCGCCGCCTACTGCGCTCCCGAGCAGGCCGAGGGCGCCCCCGTGACGCCCGCTGTGGACATCTACGCGCTCGGCGTGGTCGCGTACGAGTGCCTGGTAGGCCAGCGGCCGTTCGACGGCGACAGCGCGGTCACGATCGCGCTCAAGCACATCCGCGAGGCTCCGCCCCCGCTGCCCCAGGACATCCCCCAGCAGGTGCGCACGCTGGTGGAGATCGCCCTGTCGAAGGACCCGGCCAGGCGTTACCCGAGCGCGCGCGCGATGAGCGAGGCCGCCAGGGCGATCGCCAGCGGGCAGACGCCCGCCGTGCCCGAGCTGGCCACCGGCTCCACCATGGCCCAGCCCCCGCAGCAGCAGACGGGCCAGCAGTACCAGCAGCCCCCGGGCCAGCAGCAGCAGCAGTACCCGCAGACGGGCCAGCAGTACGCCCAGCCCGGCCAGCAGTACCAGCAGACCGGCCAGTTCCAGCAGACCGGCCAGTTCCAGCAGACCGGCCAGCACGACGCCAACCCGTACCAGACGGGCGCCCGGATGGCGCACGAGGACACGGCGATCTCCGACCGGCGGGGGAGCCGGCGCGCGGCCAAGGCGCCGCGCAGGACGGGCCTGATCGCGGGCATCGCCGCGGCGGTCGTGCTCGGCGCGGGCGCGACCGCGGTCGCGCTGACGGGCATGCCCCTCGGCGCCCCGGAGCAGACGGTCATCGAGACCCCCGTCGGCAACGACACGGAGACCACCAAGCCGCCGTCCAAGCCCGTGACCAAGACCTCGGAGCCCGACCCCGAGCCCGAGCCGACGAGGCAGACGTCCAGGCCTCCCACCCGGGTCGCGCAGCCCACGCCGACGCCGGACGAGACCGAGGAGCCGACGAAGACGCCGTCCAGCACGCCCTCGTCCACCCCCTCGGCGTCGAAGACGCCCACCCCGACCACGTCCGCCAACAAGGTGCTGATGCCGAACGTGATCGGCAAGCGCTACCTGGAGGCGGTGGACATGGTCGAGGCGGCCGGCCTGCTGTCCAACCCCGACGACCAGACCACCACGACCGACGGCATGCGCTGCGGCCGGGTCAAGGCGTCCACGCCGGGCGCGGGCAAGTCGGTCACCAAGGGCACCACGGTCACCCTGGTCGTCGTCGACAGCGTCTGCCCCGAGGACGCCTCGCCCACGCCCACCCCGACCCCCAGCCCCACGCCGAAGAAGTCGTAGGGGGCCGCTCACACCCCCGTCGTGTTGCGGGGGTAGGCGATCTGCGGGTCGGTGGCGATGTTGACCAGGTACGGCACGCCGGAGTCGAACGCCCTGCGCAGCGCGGGCCCGATCTCCGACGGCTTGGTCACCAGCTCGCCGCCCCCGCCGAGCGCGGTCACGACCTGGTCGTAGCGGCACTGCGGCTGCAGCTCCGCGGCCACGTCGTAGCCGTACAACATCTGCATGGGGTGCTTCTCCAGGCCCCACATGCCGTTGTTGCCGCAGATCATCACGACCGGGAGCCTGTGGCGGACGAGGGTGTCGACGTCCATCAGCGAGAAGCCGGCGGCGCCGTCGCCGAGCAGCAGCACCACCTGCGAGGACGGCCTGGCCAGGCGGGCGGCGATGGAGTAGCCCAGGCCGGTGCCCAGGCAGCCGTACGGGCCGGGGTCGAGCCAGTTGCCCGGCTGCTTCGGCTCGACGTACTTGCCGGCGTAGGAGACGAAGTCGCCGCCGTCGCCGATCACCACGGCGTCGTCGTCGAGAACCCGGTTCAGCTCGCCGTAGACGCGCATCGGGTGGATCGGGTCGGAGCCGGAGGCCAGCAGCTCGGCGTCGCCGGCGATGGCCGCGGCGGCCGCCTCGGACAGCCTCGTCACCCACGAGGCGTACGCGTCGGGCTTGACCCCCGCCTCGCCGCAGGCCGTGCCGAGGCTCCAGAACACCACCGACAGGTCGCCGGCGGCGGAGGCGGCCGGCTGCATGTGCGTGGCGAGCTGCGAGGGCGCGTCGGCGATGTGCACCACCCTGGCCAGCGGCGCGCCGTCCTTGCCGCCGAACCAGCCGTAGCCGAGCCGGAAGTCGAGCGGCGTGCCGACCACGATGACCAGGTCGGCCTGGGCGAAGGCGAGGCCGCGGGCCCGGGTGACGAGCAGCTCGTGGCCGGACGGCAGGATGCCGCGGCCCTGGCCGTTGGGGATGACCGGCAGCCGCCACGTCTCGGCGAAGTCGCGGGCGGCCTCCTCGGCGCGGTCCATCCACACGTCGGAGCCGTACACCAGCACGGGGCGCTCGGCCTCCGCCAGCAGCCGCGCGATGCCCGCCAGGTCGTCGGGGTCGGGCTCCAGCGGCGACGGCGACTGCGTGTGCACCTCGTGGGCCGGCGAGGGGGAGAACAGGTGGTCCATGTAGAAGTCGAGGAAGACTGGGCCGCGGTGCGGCGCGACCGCCGTGCGGAAGGCGACCTCGACGTCCTGGCCGACGGAATCGGCGCCGGACGCGGTGAACGACAGCTTGGTGATCGGCTCCAGCAGCGGCGGGTGGTCCATCTCCTGGAGGGCACCGCTGCCCCAGCGGGACTGGGGCGCCCGGCCGCCCAGGACGACCACGGGGGAGCCGTTGAAGTGGGCGGTCGCGACGCCGCTGACGCCGTTGGTGATGCCGGGGCCCGCGGTCAGCACGGCCAGGCCGGGTTTCCTGGTCAGCCTGGCGGTCGCCTCGGCGGCGAAGACCGCGCTCTGCTCGTGGCGTACGTCGAGGATGCGCATGCCCTCGTGCACGGCGCCGTCGTAGAGCGGGAAGACGTGCCCTCCCGACAGGGTGAACATGGTCTCGACACCGTAGGCCTTGGACACGGCGACGGCGGCGTCACCGGCGTGCTTCGCAGACTCCATGCCGGGAACTTACCAACCAGTCACACAGGTAAACAGACTTTCATCGGCAGCACACGCTCACGAGGCCATCGGGGGCCCTCACAGTGATCTTCCTTGACGCGTTGGGGGACATCTTGACGTCGAGCGTGGTGTTGGCGCCTTCGGCCGTGACGGCGTACAGGCTGGGCGGCACGTGCATGCGGACGTCGCCCGTCGTCCGCACCGTCGCCTTGACCTGGGACGGCGCGCTACGGAAGGTCAGCTCGACGTTGCCCGAGCCGACCTCCACGTCGGCCCGCTCGCTGCGCAGGCGGTCGCCGTCCACGCGGCCCGTGCCGGTGCGCACCCACAGGTCCCCGGCGAGCGCGTTGACGCGCACGTTGCCGGACACGGTCGTCAGCCGCAGGTCGCCGAAGAGCTCGGACACCACGAGCGCGCCCACGGACGTGGCGGCCTCGAGCGTGGTCTCCGGTGGCACGGCCACCACGTAGTCGGCCTCGCAGATCGGCCCCCGCGGCTGGTCGGAGCCGGGGCACACGGCGTCGAGCCGCAGCGTGGCGGAGTCGGCGTCCCAGTCCTCGGTGACGGTGGGCCGGTCGCGCGACCAGCTCAGCGAGCGCTGGATGAGCAGCTCGCCCGCCTTCCCCGACAGCACCCACAGGTTCACCTGGCCCTTGCCCGCCTTGATGCGCAGCTCCTGGCCGTCGAACGGGATGGAACGCATGGTGACGTCCGTCGGGGTCCTGGCCTTGGCGAAGCCGCGCCACAGCAGCGTCGTGGACACCAGCAGGGCGAACACGGTGGCCGCCGCTCCGGCCGCCAGCCACACCGCTCTCACGGCAGGCTCCGGATCTTGAGGAACTGCAGCACCGCGAGCACCCGCCGGTGGTCACCCTCGGCGGGCGGCAGGTCGAGCTTGGTGAAGATGTTGCCGATGTGCTTGCCCACGGCCCCCTCGCTGAGCACCAGAGCCTGCCCGATGCCGGCGTTGGAGCGGCCCTCGGCCATCAGCCTGAGCACCTCGTGCTCGCGCGGCGTGAGCCGCTCCAGCGGGTCGCTGTTGCCGCGCAGCAGGAGCTGGGCCACGACCTCCGGGTCGAGCGCGGTGCCGCCGGAGGCCACCCTGCGCAGCGCGTCGATGAACTCCGTCACGTCCGCCACCCGGTCCTTGAGCAGGTAGCCGACGCCGCCGGCCGAGGCGGAGGCGAGGAGCTGGGCGGCGTAGCGCTCCTCGACGTACTGCGAGAGCACCAGCACGGCCAGGCCCGGCTGCTGGCGGCGCAGCACGAGCGCGGCCCGCAGGCCCTCGTCGGTGTGCGTGGGCGGCATCCTGACGTCGGTGACGACCAGCTCCGGCTTGTGCTCCTCGGCCGCCCGCAGCAGCCCCTCCGCCTCGTCCACGGCCGCCACCACCTCCATGCCGGCGGCGGCCAGGAGCCGGATCAGGCCCTCCCTCAGCAGCACGGAATCCTCTGCGAGCACTACTCGCACGGCAGCTCCACCTCGATCGTCGTCGGTCCGCCCAGCGGGCTGGACAGCCGTAGAGTCCCGTCCACGGAGTCGATCCGCTGGGCCAGGCCGCGCAGCCCGGTCCCGCCGTCCATCCTGGCACCGCCGCACCCGTCGTCGTAGACGAGCACGTGCAGGCGATCGCGCTCACGCCGCACGCTCACCTCGGCCCGCTTGGCCGCGGCGTGCTTGGCGATGTTGGTCAGTGCTTCTGACACGGTGAAGAACGCCACCGCCTCGATGGTCGGAGTGGTACGCCGCTCGATGTCGACGCGCAGCTTGACGGGGAAGGGCGCGCGGGCCGCGACGCCGGACAGCGCCGCGTCCAGGCCCTGGTCGTTGAGCACGGCGGGGTGCAGGCCGCGGACGAAGTCGCGCAGCTCCTTGAGCGCCTGCTTGGCCTCCTCGTGCGCCTGCTCGATGGCCTCGCGGGCCGGCTCGGGCAGGTCGGTCAGCGTGGCCCTGGCCAGGCCCAGGTTCATGGCCAGGGAGACGAGCCGCTGCTGGGCGCCGTCGTGCAGGTCGCGCTCGATCCTGCGGCGCTCGGCGTCGGCCGCGTCGATCACGCCGGCCCGGC
This sequence comes from Nonomuraea thailandensis, assembly GCF_024172165.1. Classification (GTDB taxonomy): domain Bacteria; phylum Actinomycetota; class Actinomycetes; order Streptosporangiales; family Streptosporangiaceae; genus Nonomuraea; species Nonomuraea thailandensis. Next base: position 11,709,513 of record NZ_JAMZEB010000002.1, read on the forward strand.
TCTCGGTCAGCGTCTCGATGCGCTGCCCCAGCTCCGTACGGCTGGGCCCGAGCAGCGTACGGGCCACCGACAGGTCCAGCGCCGCCATGCCGCGGGCCAGGAACGGCGCGAGCACCAGCAGCGCCAGCCCGATCAGCATGAACGCGAGCTGCACCCGGTTGTCCCTGAGGTCGAGCGCGAACTCCAGCGGGGGCTCCTGCAGCTTGGGCGGCAGGAACGCCAGCAGCCCCACCACCGCCCCGCCCCACGCGAACGCCACCAGGGCCGCGCCGGCCAGGCCCACCACCGGCGACAGCAGGTGGTAGCCGATCTGCCGCCACGTCAGCGGATCGCGCCAGCTCGCCGGGGCGGGCACGGGCGGGATGAGCACGCCCTGGAAGGCGCGCAGCCGCGAGCGCTGCACCCTGGTGAACCACGGCAGGGCCCGCTGCAGCAGCGGCGGCGCCACGGCCAGCAGCAGCGTCAGCCCGCCGAGCAGCACGGCGACCGGAAAACCGGTCATCACATGGGCCGTGTCCAGCCAGGCCCGCGCCGACCAGGGACGGGGGACTTTCATGCCTCAACGGTATTGACCTGGAGCGAGGACGCGAAATGGGTCTGGTGTGCCGGTGCATGGTGGGGTTAACCCCACCCTCGGGACCGCGCGGCTAGAGGCTGTGGCGCTGCCTGAAGGCCAGCGGGTCGAAGGCGCCGCCCAGCGTGGCGCCCAGCCCCTGGCGGGCCGCCTCGGCGAACTCCTGGCGCCCCCGCAGGCCGCCCAGCCCCTCGGGCAGCACGCCGGCCAGCGGCCTGGCCGCCAGCATCTCCAGATCCGTCACGCTGCCGCACGCGACGGGACCGGGCGTGGCCGGCCACCGGCCGATGACGATCCCGGCCAGGTCGAGCCCGTGGTGGGCCAGCGACTCCAGGGTGAGCGCGGTGTGGTTGACGGTGTCGCGGGAGGGCCGCACCACGACGAGGACCTGCGCGCGCAGGGCGCGGGCCAGGTCGGCGAGGGTGGCGCCCTCCTCGTCGTAGCGGTCGAGCAGCCCGCCGGCGCCGTCCACGACGACCAGGCGGCTGCTCTCGGCCAGCTCCCGCACCAGCCCGGCGGCCGCGGACAGCGACACGGGCGGCACTCCCGCCGCCCGGGCCGCCGCGGCGGGCGGCAGGGGGCCGGGGAAGCGGCCGAGCTCGAACGTGGTGGTGACGCCTGACAGCCGGATGACCTCGTCCACGTCGCCCGGCTCGCCGGCCGCCAGCCCGGTCTGCGCGGGCTTGACCACCGCCGCCGCGGACCCGCGGGCGAGCGCCAGCGCGCTCAGCGCCGCCGTGACGACGGTCTTGCCGACGCCGGTGCCGGTTCCCGTGACGACCAGGACGCTCATGGGCGCCGCAGGCGGGTGACGAACTTGTACCGGTCGCCGCGGTAGAGCGACTGCGCCCACTCGACGGGGTTGCCGTCGGCGTCGAAGGCGTGCCGGGTGAGCAGCAGCATCGGCAGGCCGACGTCCACGCCGAGCGCCTTGGCGTCGTAGGGGGTGGCCAGGACGGTCTCGATGATCTCTTCGGCGTCGGTCAGCCGCACGTTGTAGGCGTTGTGCAGCGTCTCGTACAGGGAGGCGTGCACCTCCAGCTCGCGCCGCAGGCGGGGGAAGCGGCGCGCCGACAGGTGGGTGGTGTCTATCGACACCGGCTCGCCGTTGGCCAGCCTGAGCCGGTGGATGCGCAGCACGCGCCCGCCCGGGTTGATGGCCAGGCGCCGCGCGAGCGCCTCGTCGGCGGTGATGTAGCCGATCTCCAGGATCTTGGTGTCCGGCTCCAGACCGGCCGTGCGCAGATCCCCGATGTAGGAGGTGAGCTGCAGCACCTGGGCCACCTTGGGCTGCGCCACGAACGTGCCCTTGCCCTGGATGCGCAGCAGCCGCCCCTCGACGACCAGCTCGGTCAGCGCCTGCCTGACGGTGGTGCGCGAGGTCTCGAACCGTACGGCCAGCGTGCGCTCGGGCGGCAGGGCCGTGCCGGGGGGCAGGGTCTTGGTGAGCTCGAGCAGGGCCCGTTTCACGTCGTAGTACTTGGGAACGCGGGGGCTGTCGTCTGTCACGCTCTCACCTTCACTTCTGCCACGGCGGTGAGGGCGTGTCTGATCACCGCGAGATCATCGGAACTCACTTTGGCCCGAGCGGTCAACCGCGGGCAGGAGCGGCCCGCAGGCTCCGGGCGCGTACGGGTGTGAGCACACGCGGATCCGGGCAGCTCAGGTTGATTGTGAAGGATATCCACAGCAGCGCGCGCGATCACAACCGAGGCCGGTTCGCGCGCCGTGTCGCGGAAGAACCACCTGCCCGTGTGGATCACCTCCGGCTCGCCGCGCACCGTCCCGTCTGGGATCCGGCGACTTCGACCCTGTGATGGTTCTCACAATATGAGATTGACCCCTCACCCATATGGTCTTATGCCCCCGCTGGCGTGAACTCTGCCTGCTCGTCCCCTATCGGCCCGACCCTGCCCCCTCTCACCGGGAGTCGGTTTGGTTGTTGCGGGGGAAAGCACGCATGATGCACTCGTGCCGACTCTCAGCGACCTCGTAGCCCGTCACACAGCGCTCGACGAGGCGGATCTCGACTGGCTGCACTCGCTGGTCTCCGACTGGCAGCTGCTGGCCGATCTGTCCTTCGCCGACCTCATCCTGTGGGCGCCGCTGCTGGGGGAGAGCGGCTGGATCGCGATCGCCCAGATGCGCCCGACGACCGGCCCGACCGTCTACCACGACGACATCGTCGGCACCGTGGCCGCCAAGGGCGAGCGCAGCCTCATCGACACGGCCTGGAACGAGCGCCGCATCTGCCGCGAGGGCGACCCCGACTGGTCCACCGGCGTGCCCGTCCGCGAGGAGACCATCCCCGTGCGCCGGGCGGTCGAGGGCGGCGAGGGCCGCTTCCTGGCGGTCATCCAGCGCTCCACGAACCTCTCCTCGGCCCGCACGCCGTCCCGTCTGGAGCTGACCTACCTGCAGAGCGCCTCCGACCTGGCGCAGATGGTGGCCGAAGGGCGCTTCCCGTTCTCCGGCGAGGAGCCGATCCTGGTGCGCTCGCCGCGCGTGGGCGACGGCCTGCTGCGGCTCGACAGGGCGGGGCGCGTCACGTACGCGTCGCCGAACGCGCTGTCCGCCTACCGCCGGCTCGGCCTGCACGCCGACCTGGTCGGCGCCGAGCTGGGCCGGGTCACCGCGACGCTGTGCTACTCGGACGAGCCGATCAACGAGGACCTCATGATCGTGGCCAGCGGGCGCGCGGCCAAGGAGACCGAGGTCGAGTCCGGCGGCACGATCGTGCAGCTCCGGGCCATCCCGCTGATCGTCGGCGGCGGCCGCATCGGCGCGCTGGTGCTCATCAGGGACGTGACCGAGCTGCGGCGGCGCGAGCGCGAGCTGATGACCAAGGACGCCACCATCCGCGAGATCCACCACCGGGTCAAGAACAACCTGCAGACCGTGGCCGCGCTGCTCCGGCTGCAGGCCAGGCGGCTTCAGGTGCCCGAGGGGCGGGAGGCGCTGGAGGAGGCGGTGCGCAGGGTCGGGTCGATCGCGATCGTGCACGAGACGCTGTCGCACGCGCCGGAGGAGTTCGTCGACTTCGACGAGATCGCCGATCGGGTGATCGCGATGGCGGGAGAGGTGTCCTCACCGGAGGTGGGCGTCACGCCGCGCCGGGTGGGGGAGTTCGGGGTGTTGCCCTCGCTCATCGCCACACCGCTGGCCATGGCGATGACCGAGCTGTTGCAGAACGCGTTGCAGCATGGCCGGCCCAAGCGGCTGGAGGTGGTGGTCGAGCCCGCGCACGAGCGGCTGAACGTGACCGTCTGGGACGACGGCCGCGGCCTGCCCGTCGGCTTCGACCTCGACAGCTCCACCAGTCTGGGGCTGCAGATCGTGCGTACGCTGGTCGAGGGGGAGTTGTCCGGGCGGCTCACCATTGAGCCGCGCCAGGACGGAGGCACGGAGGTCGTCCTGTCGATCCCGCTCCCGCCGAGCTGAACGCGCCGGCTGAACGACGGGGGCCGCTGCTGCGCGCGGACCGGCGTCGCGTATGTTCTTGGGTGTGACAGGTTCAGGCGGTGGCGCGGGCACGAGCCCGGGCGGAGCGGCGCTTGAGCGCGCGGCGCTCGTCCTCGCTCAGGCCGCCCCAGACGCCGGCGTCCTGGCCGGACTCCAGCGCCCACTTCAGGCAGGCCTCGACCGCCGAGCAGGAACGGCAGACCTGCTTGGCCTCTTCGATCTGCATGAGTGCCGGGCCGGTGTTGCCGATCGGGAAGAACAGCTCGGGGTCCACGTCACGGCAGGCAGCTCGGTGGCGCCAGTCCATGCGTCCACTCCTTAGTAGATGGAGCCTCTGGTCGGCTCCGTGCGGCTACTACTTTGTGAAGAGTTTCACTAACTCGCGCGAACAATTACCCGCATCCTGTGAGGACCGGGGTTGTCCGCTGATCATCGGAGGACCCTGGGGTGTTTAAAGGTCCTACGTTCCGACGTCATGAACGAGCCTGTCAGCCACGCAGAGTGCACGCAAGGGGGTTGGCGGGAAGTTTTGGCGGTTATGGATGTCGGATGCGTCACACAATGACCGAATGTAACCGGCTAGACCAGAACTTGTAATGCGTTCGGTGTAGACCGGAATGTTACGGTTTCGCGTTCTCCCAGGTAGTCGCCGTCCAGCTGGAAGGCCACGGGACGGTCGGCGGTGAGCGTGATCTCGGCCTCGTCGTGCATCTGGACGAGGTGCCGGCCGGACGGAAGGATGTCACTCTCCGTGAGAATGTGCCGGATCACCTTCGCCAGCGTCATCGGCCCCATGCGCCGCATGCCGAGGAGGTCGAGCCCGGTCTCGAAGCTCGCCCACGGGGTGGGCCGGACCGGCTTGCTGCCCACGAACGTCCACGGTGAGGTGTTGGAGACGATCGCCATGAACACCCCCTCCGCGGGCGGGATGCCGGGGCCGGTCACCGTCATCGCGGGATGCCGCTTGTCCGTGGCCAGATAGTGTCTCAGAGCCGTGTTCACATACCGTGCAGGGGTAGCCTTACGCCCGGTGCCCCTGAGGCCCTCCACGGCCCGTACAACCTCTGCGTCGTACCCCATTCCCGAGCAGAAGGTGAAATAGCGGCTCTGTCCCTCCCAAAGGGCTTGGCCCAAACCCACGGTCCTGCGCCGGTCCTCCCTGAGCGCCTCCAGCACCTGGCCGGTCGACTCCACGGGGTCGTTCGGCAGGCCCAGCGCGCGGGCGAAGACGTTCGCGCTGCCGCCGGGGATGACGATCAGGCCGGGGCGGCCGGTGCTCGGGTCCGCCCTCGGCGGTTCGTCGCCGCCGTTCACCGGGTTCAGCAGGCCGTTGACCGTCTCGTTGATCGTTCCATCGCCGCCGAGCACCGCGACCACGTCGTACCCCTTGGCCCGCGCGGTGGCCGCCAGGGCGGCGGCGTGCCCGCGGTAGCGGGTCTCCTCGACGGCGAGCTCGACCGCCGCGCCGAGCGCGCGGATCAGCACGTCCCGCGTACGGGCGTTCGTGGTCGTGGCCTTGGGGTTGACCAGCAGCATTGCGCGCATATCGCCAGCGTAGCCGGTGGCCTTGTCCGACTTATCGGCCGAACGTCCTATTTTCCGGCCCGTCCTGCCCGGGAGGTAGGGTACGGACGTGAACGGTCGCCCGCTTACCCTGCTCATCGCCGCCGCGGTCGTCGCCCTGGAGGGGCTGGTCGCGCTCGGGCTCGGCGTCTACGTCGCGGTGCAGACCCTGATCGGGGCGCCGGACGATCTCATCAGCGCCCTGGCCGTGGCCGGGTTCGCGGTGCTCGTCGGGGCCGGCCTGCTCTGGGTGGCCTGGGGCGGGTTGGTCAAGATGGAGCGGTGGGGGAGGTCGCCGGGCGTGCTGACGCAGATCTTCATGCTGCCCGTCGGCGGCACCCTCATCACGTCGAGTCAGCCGCAGCTCGGGATCCCCATGATCGTCGTGGCCGTGGCGGGGCTCGTGACGCTGCTGGCTCCCCCGACCACGCAGGCGCTCTACGGAGACGGCCAGGCCTCGGACGCGGACCCGTCACGCCGTTAGACCCCTTTCCGCACATCGGGCCGCGTGGGCGGCGACGCGCGGAAAGCCGGGCTCAGTCGTCGGCGGTCAGGCCCTCGCGCAGCTGCGCCAGCGTGCGGGCTAGCAGGCGCGAGACGTGCATCTGCGAGATGCCCAGCTCGGTGGCGATCTGCGACTGCGTCATGTTGCCGAAGAAACGCAGCAGCAGGATGCGCTTCTCGCGCGGCGGCAGCCGTTCGAGCAGCGGCTTGAGCGACTCGCGGTACTCGACGCCCTCCAGCGACTCGTCCACGATGCCGAGCGAGTCGGACACCGCGGGAGCGTCGTCGTCTCCCGAGTCGGGCGCGTCCAGCGAGACGGTGGAGTACGCGTTGGCCGACTCGAGCCCTTCGAGCACCTCCTCCTCGGTCATCTTGAGGTAGGAGGCCAGCTCGGCCACGGTCGGGGCGCGGCCCTCGCGCTGGGACAGATCGCTTATCGCCTTGGTCAGCGAGAGCTTCAGCTCCTGCAGCCTGCGCGGCACGCGGACCGCCCAGCCCTTGTCGCGGAAGTGCCGCTTGATCTCGCCGACGATGGTGGGCGTGGCATAGGTGGAGAACTCCACGCCCCTGTTGAGATCGAACCGGTCGATGGACTTGATCAGCCCGATGGTGGCGACCTGCGTGAGGTCGTCGAGCCACTCGCCCCTGTTGCGGAAGCGGCGAGCCAGGTATTCGACCAGAGGAAGGTGAAGCTCGACCAGCTCATCCCTGATGCGCTGGCGGCGCGGCTCCTCGGGGCCCAGCTCGGCCAGCTCGGCGAAGAGCATGCGGGCACGCACCCTGTCGGGCACGGCGTGTTCGCTGGTGGCCATGGCTCCAGTCCTTTCCGTCACGCCGGCCTCGCCGCGCCTCGGCGCTTACGCAGGACGATCGCCATGCGATCAGGGGAGTCGGTCACCGCGTCGACGTCGTCGGCCAGGGCGGTCAGCACCATCCAGGCGAAGTCGTCGCGCTTGGGCGCGGAGCTGCCGACAGTCGCCACCTCGACCCTGACCTGCATCTCCTGCCCGGTGAGCTCGAACTCCGCGGTGAGGTCGGTGCCGGGCACCGCCTCGTTCAGGAGCATGGCGCAAGCCTCGTCGACCGCGATCCGCAGATCCTCGATCTCGTCCAGGGTGAAGTCAAGCCGCGCCGCAAGGCCGGCGGTTGCCGTACGCAGCACAGACAGGTAGGCACTCGCCGCGGGGAGCCTGATGCTCACCACGTCTCGGATGCCTGCCACGCCCTCCGCGCGCGTCTCGGTTTCCTCGGTCACGTTCCTCCTCGCGAATCCGACGCTGACTGCAACTTACCGCCCTTCAGAGGTGCTTGGATGAATCAGACTCGCCATCTACGGAAAAGGCTCTGTGCGGTTGGTAACCGCACAGAGCCTTATGTGCCGTTTTAGGCGGCCTTGGTCTCCCAGAAGATCTTGGAGATTTCGTCGATCTTGCCCAGCAGGTCCTCGGCCTTGGCGACTTCCACGGTGCCCTTGGCGCCCGCGGCGCCCGCGAGCTTTGTGGCGTCCCAGAAGAGCTGGTGGAGCTGAGGGTACTGCTCGAGGTGCGGCGGCTTGAAGTAGTCGGTCCAGAGCACCCAGAGGTGGTGCTTGACCAGCTCGGCCCGCTCCTCCTTGATCTTGATGGCGCGGGCGCGGAAGACCGGGTCCTCGTTGGCCGCGTACTTCTCCATGATCGCCTTGACCGACTCGGCCTCGATGCGGGCCTGAGCGGGGTCGTAGACCCCACAGGGCAGGTCGCAGTGTGCGGAAGCGACATGCTTGGGTCGTAGCAGTCGTGCGAGCATCAGAAAGTCCTTCCTGGATGCTGAATCAGCTTGGTCCATGAACGACCTTACTCGTGTGCCAACGCCTGCGGAGTGGGGGGTCTAGACGATGAGAGTGCGTGTCGAAGGGGATTCGATGCGGCCCGCGCTGGCGCCGGGCGACTGGCTCCTGGTGCGCCGGGGGGCCACCGTGCACCCGGGCGACCTCGTGGTGGCCAGGCTTCCCGGCGACCCCGACCGGCTCATCGTCAAGCGGGCGCAGTGGCACGGGGCCGACGGGTGGTGGCTGGAGAGCGACAACCAGCGGGCCAGCGGGCGGCGCGACAGCTGGGACTTCGGGCCGGTGCACGACATCGTGGGGCGCGTGGTGCTGCGCTACTGGCCGCTCCTGCGCAGGGCTCCCCGCAAGGGTTAGGAGCCGTTCCTGCGGCGGGCCCGGAAGGCGGCGACGTTGGCGCGGCTGGCGCAGCGGGCCGAGCAGTAGCGGCGGGAGCGGTTGGAGGAGGTGTCGAGGAAGGCGAGCCCGCAGCGCGGCTCTCGGCAGCGCCCGAGCCGGTCCACGCCCAGCTCGGCGACGACCGAGGCCAGGCCCATGACGGCGGTCGCGGCCGGGTCCTCGGCCAGGTGGAGGTGCCAGCCGTGGCCGTCGTGGTCGGAGAGCTGGGGGCGTACGGGATAGCGCACCAGCAGGGCGTTCAGCCGCCCGGCCACGGCGCGCTCGTCGCCGGCCGCGTCGAAGACGGCGGCCAGCTCGTCGCGCAGGCGCCTGAGCTCGGGCGGCGGGTCGGGGTCGTTGGCCAGCCGGACCGCCCACTCGGCGTAAGAGGTGAGGTCCATGCCGGTCTATTACAGCAGAAGGCGGGGCGCCCGGGAGGAGAGCTTCCCGGCGCGCCCCGCCCCTGGCGGCTAGTCCTCCGGGTGCAGGACGCGGTGCAGGAACGTGCGGGTGCGCTCCTGCTGGGGGTCGCCGATGACCTGCGCCGGGGCGCCGTCCTCGACGATCACGCCGCCGTCCATGAACACCACCCGGTCGGCCACCTGCCGCGCGAAGCCCATCTCGTGGGTGACCACCAGCATGGTCATCCCCTCCTCCGCCAGCTTGCGCATGACGGTGAGCACGTCGCCGACCAGCTCGGGGTCGAGCGCCGAGGTGGGCTCGTCGAAGAGCATCAGGCTGGGGCTCATCGCCAGGGCCCTGGCGATCGCGACGCGCTGCTGCTGGCCGCCCGAGAGCTGGCCGGGCAGGGAGTCGCACTTGGAGCCGACGCCCACCTTGTCGAGGTTGTCCCGGGCGATGACCTCGGCCTCGCGCTTGCCGCGCTTCAGCACCCGCTGCTGGGCGATCATCACGTTCTGCAGCGCGGTCATGTGCGGGAACAGGTTGAACTGCTGGAAGACCATGCCGATGCGGCGGCGTACGGCGTCGAGGTCCACGTCGGGGTCGGTGACCTCGACGCCCTCCACGAACACCTTGCCCCTGGTGGGCGTCTCCAGCAGGTTCACGCAGCGCAGCAGGGTGGACTTGCCCGAGCCCGAGGGGCCGATGACGCAGACCACCTGGCCCGGGTCGACGGTCATGTCGATGCCCTTGAGCACCTCGTTCTTGCCGAAGTACTTGTGCAGGTCGCGCAGCTCGATGGCGTGGGTTGTCATCGATTCCTCCCCTTACGCCCCTCCAGCCGGGACGCGAGGTAACCCAGCGGGATGGTCACGATCAGGTACGTGATGCCGGCGACCATGATGGGCGTGGCGTTGGCGTACTGGGAGGCCAGGTCGTTGCCGAACTTGGCCAGCTCGACGTACTCGCCGGACACGCCGAGGAACAGCACCAGCGACGAGTCCTTCAGCAGGGCCACGAACTGGTTGGTGGTCGGCGGGATGACCATCCGGATGGCCTGCGGGATCACGACGGTGATCTGGGCGCGGGTGGCCGACATGCCGAGCGACCTGGCGGCCTCCGTCTGCCCCTTGGGCACGGCCTGGAGGCCGGCCCTGAAGATCTCCGCCTGGTAGGCGGCGCCGACCAGGCCGAGCCCCAGGATGCCCTGCCCGTACGTGCCGCCGGGCACCTCGAAGCCCGGCAGCGCCAGAGGCAGGAACACGATCAGCAGGAAGATCAGCAGCGCGGGCAGCCCGCGGAAGATCTCGATGTAGATGAGCGAGATCCACCGGTACGGGCGCACCTGAGAGAGCCGCATGAGCGCGAGCACCAGGCCCACCACGAACGCGAAGACGAACCCGCCCACCGTGTAGATGATCGTGTTGCGCAGCGCGACGGTGAAGAGCTCGGGCAGCGCGGCACTCGCCACGTCGGCCTTGGCGAAGTTCTGGGCGAGGCTCGCCCAGTCGGCGTACAGTACGACGGCGACGAGCGCGGCGGCCAGGATGACGTACTGGACACCCCGGCTGACCTGCTGCTTTTTCCGAGGGCTGAGCCCGGTACGCCCGGGCTCAGCCGTCTTCGGCTGGTCGGCCATGGATCAGCCCAGCTCGCCGGGCTTCTTGCCGAACCACTTCACGTAGATCTTCTCGTAGGTGCCGTCCTGCTTGGCCTTGGCGATCTCTTCGTTGATCGTCTTGAGCAGGGTCGGGTCGGCGCCCTTCTTCAGCCCGATGCCGTACTGCTCACCGGTGTCCAGGCTGCCGATCATCTCGAACTTGGCGGCGACCTCGGGCTTCTTCAGCCAGGTGAGGACGACGGGCAGGTCCTGGACGATCACGTCGGCCTGGCCGGCCTGCAGGGCCAGCAGCTCCTTGGCCGAGTCGGCGTACTCGGTCGGGTCGAAGCCCTGCTTCTTGACGTAGTCGAGGCCGGTGGTGCTGGCCTGGGCGCCCAGCTTGAGCCCCTTGGCCTTGACGTCCTCCAGGGAGGCGGCGCCGGTGCCCTTCTTGGCCAGCAGGGCCTGCGTGGCGTCGAAGTAGGGCTCGGAGAAGTCGATGTTCTGCTTGCGCTCGTCGGTGATCGTCATGCCCGCGGCGGCGACGTCGCACTTGTTCGCGGCCATGGCGGCGCCACTCTTGATGACGGCGAAGTCGATGTCCACGATGTTCTGGGTCACGCCCAGCTTCTTCGCGGCGAGGTCGACGATGTCCACGTCGAACCCGACGATCTTGCCGCTCGCGTCCTTGAACTGGAACGGCTCGTACGGGATGTTCGTGCAGACCGTGAGCTTGCCGGGCTGCACCAGCTTGGCACCGCCGGCGGCGGAGGCACTGGCCCCGGCGCTGGTCGTGCCGGTGCCCGAGCCGGTGTCACTGCCGCACGCGGTGAGCGTGAGCGCAGTGGCCAGGGCGAGCGCGCCGGCGGCGTAGCCACGGCGGCCCAGGGGTCTGAGGGCCATGTACGGCCTCCTCGTAGTGAAAAGCCAGGAAACTTGCGTTTTGTGCAGTTTAGATGGGGTTTAGCTGCGGTCTGTCACCCGGGATTTAACGATGCGTCAACAGAACGGCGTCGGCGCCGACACCGAAGACCATCTCAGCATGTGGCAAGATGGGGAGACGGGTGACCCCCGAACCCCCTCACCAGACGACCGGCGAGGGGATCCTGGCAGCTACCGAAGCCAGCCCGCTCGCGCTCGTCCGCCGAAGGTTACTTCCGCTACCGATGACTACAGGGGTCGCTGTGGCTGCCACGCCCGCTTCTGCTTCCGTCGAAACACCCGACCTCGATCCCGCCTTCGCCCTGCACAGGGGAGGCAAGATCGAGATCCGCTCCACCGTTCCCGTCCGCGACGCCGACGACCTGTCGCTCGCGTACACGCCCGGCGTCGCCCGGGTCTGCACCGCCATCGCCGATCAGCCCGCGCTGGCCGACGACTACACCTGGGTCTCCAACGTGGTGGCCGTCGTCTCCGACGGCACCGCGGTGCTCGGCCTCGGTGACATCGGCCCCGCCGCCGCCATGCCCGTCATGGAGGGCAAGGCGCTGCTGTTCAAGGAGTTCGCGGGCGTCGACGCCGTGCCCATCTGCCTCGACTGCACCGACGTCGACGGGCTCGTCGAGACCGTGGTGCGCCTGGCGCCCTCGTTCGGCGGCATCAACCTCGAGGACATCAGCGCCCCCCGCTGCTTCGAGATCGAGGACCGGCTGCGCGACCTGCTCGACATCCCGGTCTTCCACGACGACCAGCACGGCACCGCGATCGTGGCGCTGGCCGCCCTGCAGAACGCCGCCCGGCTGACCGGCCGCGCGCTGGGCGACCTGCGGGCCGTCGTGGCGGGCGCGGGCGCGTCCGGCGTGGCCGTCACCCGCATCCTGCTGGAGGCGGGCATCGGCGACATCGCGGTCTCCGACTCCAAGGGCATGCTCTACGAGGGCAGGGAGGGCCTCAACCCGGTCAAGCAGGCGCTGGCCCGCGACACCAACCGGGTGGGCCACACCGGCTCCACGGAGGAGGCACTGGAGGGCGCCGACCTGTTCCTGGGGCTGTCCGGGTCGACGGTGTCGGAGCAGGCGATCGCGTCCATGGCGCCCGACGCCATCGTGTTCGCCCTGTCCAACCCGACGCCGGAGGTGCACCCCGACGTGGCCGCCAGGCACGCCAGGGTGGTGGCCACCGGCCGCTCCGACTTCCCCAACCAGATCAACAACGTGCTGGCCTTCCCCGGGGTGTTCCGGGGCGCCCTCGACGTGCGGGCCACCGCGATCACCGAGAACATGAAGGTGGCCGCGGCCAACGCGCTGGCGGGCGTGGTCGGTGACGACCTCACGGCGACGTACATCATCCCGAGCCCGTTCGACGAGCGCGTCGCGCCCGCCGTGACGGCCGCCGTGGCCGCCCAGGCCCGGGCGGACGGGGTCGCACGCCTCTAGCGGTCTCCCGGCGAGCGAGAGAGCCCTTTCCGGCCCTCGCTCGCCCCAATTTTTACCGTCTCCCACCAGGTCGTTCTCCCTTTCGGGTTACGGGGGCGTTTCGTGGGTAGTTGAGATCCCCGTCCAGGAGCCAGGGCCGCCCGCGCACGCGCAGGACGGCCCGCGGTGTGGGATGGAGTTTGGGTGACCTTTGGGAACTGCCATAATCCCTTTACGCAAGGTGCTATAACAGTAGCTCTCTGTAATGATGTGGGCGCCGACTCCTGTGACGAGGAGAGCGATGGAACGCGAGCCGAATCGACTGCTGCAGCAGCTCATCGCAGAGGCGGGTTTTTCCCACAAGGGACTGGCCAGGCGCCTCAACGATCTGGGAGCCGCGCGTGGCACGCCGGGCCTGAAGTACGACCACAGCTCCGTCCTGCGCTGGATCGGAGGCCAGAGGCCGCGCGATCCGGTCCCGTGCCTGCTCACCGAGATCTTCGCGCTCCGGCTGGGCAGGCCGGTCTCGTCGGAGGACCTCGGCATGCCGGCCGTCATCACACCCCTTGATCTTGGACAGGAGTTCACGCACACCTGGCAGGAGGGGGTCGCGACCGTGACGGCGCTGTGGCGGGCCGATGTGGAGAGACGGAGGTTCCTGATCGACTCGACGTTCGCGATAGGAGCAGGCTCTGTTGGAGCCGTACGCTGGCTGACATCGCCCTCTGAGGGGCACCCGAGCGGCACCGGGACGCGGCGGGTGGGCCGCGCCGACGTCGCCGCCATCCACGAGGTCACCCGCTCGTTCGGTGAGCTCGACAACCGCTTCGGCAGCGGACGCGTCCGCTCGTCCGTGGTCAAGTACCTCGACACCGCCGTCTCACCCTTGCTCAAGGACGGCTTGTACGGCGAGTCCACCGGCAGGCAACTGGCCGCCGCGGCCTCGGAGCTGACCCGCCTGGCGGGGTGGATGGCCTACGACATGGAGCAGCACGGCCTCGCCCAGCGGTACCTGATCCAGGCCCTGCGCCTGGCCAGGGGCGCCGACGACCAGACGCTGGGCGGCGAGATCCTGGCCGGCATGGCGCACCAGGCCATCTACATGGGCCAGCCGGCCCACGCCCTCGACCTGGCCAGAGCCGCCCAGATGGCGGCCCGCGCGGCCGGGGTGAAGACCCTCCTTGCCTCCGCGCACGTCCTGGAGGCCCACGCGCACGCCGGCCTGGGCGACGCCCGCTCCTGCGGCCACGCCCTGCACGAGGCCGAGTGCGCCTTCGACGCCCGCAAGCCCGCCGACGAGCCCAAGTGGCTCAGCTACTTCGACGAGGCCTACCTGTCCGCCAAGTTCGCCCACTGCTTCCGCGACCTCGGGGAGGGAGAGCGGGTCGTGCGCCAGGCGCGGCGCTCGCTCGACATGGACTCCCGGTACGTGCGAGGCCGCATGTTCAACCTGTCGCTGCTGGCCGCCGGGCTGCTGCAGTGCGGGGAGCTGGAGGAGGCGTGCTCGGCGGCGGCCGGCGCGCTGACGCTGGCCGCCGAGCTCCAGTCGGCGCGGTCGCGGTCGTACGCGGCCGATCTGCGGCGGCGGCTGGAGCCCTACAAGAACGAGCGGCCGGTGGCCGCGCTGCGCGAGCGCACGCGCGAGCTCACCGCCGTGTGAACCCCGTGCCGGGCCCGGGCTGTGACCCGGGCCCGGCGTGAGGTCACTTCAGGAGCTCGCCGTTCGGGCCGACGATCTTCTTCGTCTCGGCGAAGTTCGCCTTGTTGTAGACGTCGGCGGTCTCGCCGTCGAAGATGGCCGAGCTGATGGTGTCGATCCGGTCGTTGCCGTCGTTGTCGGCGAAGACGCTGGTCACGCCGTTGACGTAGCCGGTGCGCTTGCTGTTGTTGTACTTCATGAGCCACGGGCCGCCGTCGGCCCCCCAGGTCATGGAGCACTTGAGCACCTGGTGGGTCTCGACCTTGAACGTGTTGACCTGCACGCTCTTCGTGCCGGTCTTGCCGGTGCACCACTTGGGGGTGACGCCGGTGTACGGCCTGTCGCCGTCGGGGTGCGGGGCGCTCGGGTAGCCGAAGACCGTCACCTGCTGGCCGAGCGGCTGGTTCCAGGCGAAGCCCTGGCCGCCGACGACGTCGCCGAGGCGGCCGAGGTCCTTGGCCAGGCCGAGGAAGTAGTGGTCGCGGAAGTAGCGGACCGTCTTGCCGGCCTTCACCCACTGCTTGACGTAGAAGCGGGTCTCGAACCACGCGGTCTCGGTGCCGTTGGCGTCCTTGGTGACCGTGAGCTTGCCGAGGTACTTGCCGTCGCCCTTCTCAGCCGTGAGCTTCTTGAACTCCTCCTGGCTGATGGGGGTCGGGCCGGCCTGCTCGTACTGCTCGCCGTTGACGTCGCTCGCGGTGTCCTTCGGCGCCTTGCCGTACTCCGACTCCGTGACCTCGACCTTGGTCAGGATCTTCTCGCCCGAGTAGTTGTGCGCGACCTTCTCCGGCGTGACGTCGAAGTCCTTCGACCAGTACGGCCCCGCGGGCCCGTACTTCTCGAACCCGGCGTCGTACTCTTCCTTCTTGATCTCTTCGTGCTTGATCCACTTGTCGCCGGCCCAGGCGTGGAACTCGCTCTTGACGACCTCCTTGGAGCCCGTCAGCGCGAAGCCGTTGTGCACCGCGACGAAGGCGTAGTCGCCGTCGTAGTCGTCGTAGGTGTCGAGGTCGTAGGCGGTGAAGGCGTAGGCGCCGACGTAGACGCCCCAGGGGGCCTTGCCCTGGTAGTAGCCCGGCACGAAGATCCACTTGCGGTAGACCTCGTCCTTGCCGTTCTCGAACACGCAGTGGCCGGCCGTGGCGACCAGGTTGCGGTTCCTCGACTGGATGGACGTGGCCGAGCACCAGCGGTAGTGGCCCGACTTGTCGAGGAAGAAGACCTTGCCGATGGTCTTCGGCAGGTTGACGTTCTTGCTGGTGGTCGCCTTGGCGGTGGTGGTCGGGCCGGTCATGCCGGGCTTGCCGTCAGGCACGCCCTTGCTGCCCGAGCTGACGACCTTCGGCACGTCCTTGGCGTCCAGGTTGTACTGCGTGGCCTTCCGCAGGGCGGCTCCGTTGGAGTCGAGCCAGAAAGCGGCGGCGCCGTACGCGTCGGCCGGCTTGGTCAGGAGATCTTCGGATGCCCAGGACGGGGCGGCGTTGGCGGGCGAGGCCAGTACGGCGGCGCTCAGGCCGGCGGCGGCGAGGGGGATGAGCAGGCGCTTCAACGGAGGCTCCACAGTTGTCAAAAAGGGTGTAAAGACCCTATCGACCCACCAGTCACTCTGGTAAGGGGAATGCTCAGATTTATCGGAGAAAGGCCAAAGGGCCCGGCAGAAGCCGAGCCCTTTGGGTGAAGCATGTGAACGATGACCAGGTCGTCGTTCGGTACAGCGGCAAGAACTACGGAACGAGCTTGCCGGACCACGAGGCCGAAGCGGCCTTGTAGATCGCGGCGGTCTCACCGTCGAAGTACGGCGAGGTGATCGTGTCGTAGCGCTTGTTGCTGTCGGTGTCGGCGATGAGGCTGGTGACACCGTTGACGTAGCCGAGACGCTTGCTGTTGCTGTACTTGTACAGCCACGGCGCACCGTCGTAACCGGCGGTCACGGTGCACTTGAACGACATCTGCTCCTCGACCTTCTTGGACGGGATGCGCAGAACGTTCTTGGCCGTCTTGCCGTAGCACCACTTCGGCGTGACACCGGTGAACGGCTTGTTGCCGTCCAGGTGCGGGCCGAAGGGGTAGCCGAAGGTGCGGACGTACTTGCCGGTGGGCTGGTTCCAGGCGAAGCCCTGGCCACCGACGTTGTCACCGAGACGGCCGCCGCTCTTGATGAGCGCGCCCTCGACGACGTAGTAGTCCTCGACCCAGTAGTTCACCTGAGCGGTGGACTTGATCCACTTCTTGACGTAGAACTGCTGCTTGAACCAAGCGGTCTCGGTGCCGTTCGCGTCCTTCACGACGCGCAGGGTGCCGAGGAACTTGCCGTCGCCCTTCTCCGCAACGAGCTTGTGGTACTCCTCCTGGGAGACCGCGATCTCGTTGGAGAGACGCTCGAACTTGTTGCCGTTGTCCAGACCGGCGGAGGCAGCGTTGTAGACCGACTGCGTCACCTCGACGCCGACCAGCTTCACGCCGTCGACGCCAGTGGCGATGTAGTCCTCGATCTTGTCCGCGGCGTTGGCCGGCTTGGCAACCGACTCGACCTTGGGGTCAGCAGCAGCCGACTTGTACGGGCCAGCCTCGCCGTACTTCTCGTAGCCCGCGGCGAACTCCGCGGCGGTGATGGGGGTCTCCTTGACGAAGCCCTTACCACCCTTGGCGACGTGCGCCTTGTACTCGCTCGGGGTGACCTTGGTGACCTTGGGGTTGCCCGGCACGAGAGCGTCGTAGACGGTGACGAACGCGTAGTCGCGGTCGAAGTCCTCGTACACGTCGAAGTCGTAGTGGGTGAAGGCCTGCTTACCCACGTACACGCCCCAAGGCGTCTTGCCCTGGTAGTAACCGGGGACGAAGACCCAGCGGGAGACGACCTCGTCGTTGCCGGCGATGTCGTACACGCAGTGACCGGCCGTGGCGACCAGGTTGCGGTACTGCGACTGGATCGAGGTGCCCGAGCACCAGTACAGCGAACCGTCACGGTACTCGAAGAAAACCTTACCGATGGTCTTCGGCAGGTTCACGTTCTGAACCTTGGCGGTGGTCTTCTTCTCCTCGCCGATGGGGGCGGTGGAGCCCGGCTTGGTGTCCGCGCTGTAGCCGCCACCGGAGGAGATCTTCTGAACCTCGAGAGCGTCCGGGTTGAACGCCACAGCCTTCTTCAGGGCCGCGTTGTTCGACGCCGTCCAGAACTTGAGGGTCTCGTACGCCTGGGCGGACGTCTTCGCCAGCTCAGCCTTGGCGATGTCGTCGTCGGCCTGCGCCGTGGTGGCGAGACCGGCGGCCAGGAGACCAGTGGCCAGAATGGCGCCACTGGCGGGGAGGAGGATGCGCTTCAAGGTAACTCCTTGCGCTGTCGTGGAACGCTTCTTGCGTCCCATGCGTCAGTAAAGGGATAGCCAGGAACATACAGTGTCGATCTTGAGATCCGGTAGCCGCTTTGGTCGGAAAGATGGGGACTCGGCGGCCGTGATCGTTCTGTGATGTTTAAGCGGCTGATGCGCAGGAGCTGAGGAAAGCGGATCTTGTCACCGTTTGCCCAGATCAACATAAGGAAGTTGTCAGTGGGACTCCGGTGGCTGAGGCGATCTCATGGTTCCGGCCGATCTCATGATGTGACGCAGATCACATCGACTTGATGGCACCGTCTTGCCGTCCCGTGCGTCCAAACGCCTTCACATTCGGCGGGAAAGCAGAAGGGCCCGGCGGGATGCCGGGCCCTTCGCCAGTAGCGGTCACACGAACGGTCTACGACCGATCGCTATCCGTCACTTAGACAATCTTGCCGGACCACGAAGCCGCGGCGGCCTTGTAGACGGTGTTCGTCTCGCCGTCGAAGTACGGCGAGGAGATGTAGTCCACGCGGCCGTTGCCGTCCTGGTCGTTGAAGGTGCTGGTGACACCGTTGACGTAGCCGAGACGCTTGGCGTTGCTGTACTTGTACAGCCACGGGCCACCGTCGGCGCCCTCGGTCATGGCGCACTTGAGGGCGACGTGCTCCTCGATCTTCTTGGCGGCCGAACCGACCAGCTTCTTCGTGGTGGTGCCGTAGCACCACTTCGGAGTCACGCCGGTGTAGTTCTTGTTGCCGTCGGGGTGAGCAGCGGCCGGGTAGCCGAAGACGCGCACGGGCTTGCCGGTCGGCTGGTTCCAGGCGAAGCCCTGGCCGCCGACGTTGTCGCCGAGACGACCAGCGTCCTTGCCGGCGATGTCGACCACGTAGTAGTCCTCGACCCAGTACTTGATCTGAGCGGTGGACTTGATCCACTTCTTGATGTAGTACTGCGTCTTGAACCAGGCGATCTCGTTCTTGTTGGCGTCAAGCTGGGCGCGAACCTCGCCCATGAACTTGCCGTCGCCCTTGGCGGCCTTCAGCTCGTTGTACTGCTCCTTGCTGATGGGCACCTCGGTGCTCAGGCGCTCGAACTTGGCGCCGTTGTCGAAGCCCGTGGGAGCCGCGGTGTACTGCGACTTGTAGACCTCGGCACCGACGAGCTGGACACCCTTGGTGGGGCCCTCGCCCTTGATGTAGGCGTCGACGTTGCTGCCGGTCACGTCGGCGGGCTTCGCGACCGTCTCGACCTTCGGGTCGGCGGCCTTCGACTTGAAGGGGCCGTCCTCGCCGTACTTGTCGTAGCCGGCCTCGAACTCTTCCTTCGTGATCGAGGTTTCCTTGACGAAGCCGACGCCGCCCTTGGCCACGTGCGACTTGTACTCGCTCGGCGTGACCTTGGTGGTCTTGCCGGAGACGTGAACGCCGTTGTAGACGGTCACGAACGCGTAGTCGCGGTCGTAGTCCTCGTAGACGTCGAAGTCGTAGTGGGTGAAGGCCTGCTTACCCACGTAGATGCCCCAGGGGGACTTGCCCTGGTAGTAACCGGGGACGAAGACCCACTTGGACAGGACGTCCGTGTTGGCGGCGGTGTCGTAGACGCAGTGACCGGCCGTGGCGACCAGGTTGCGGTACTGCGACTGGATCGAAGTGGCGGAGCACCACTTCTTCTCGCCCTTGCTGTTGACGAAGAAGACCTTGCCGATGGTCTTCGGCATGTTGACGTTCTGGACCTTCGTGGAGGTCTTCTTCTCCTGGCCGATCGGAGCGGTCGAGCCCGGCTTGGTGTCCGAGCTGTAGCCACCCTTGCTCTGCAGCTTGGCGACGTCAGTCTTGTCCCAGACGTTCGACTCGGTAGCGGCCTTGAGGGCAGCACCGTTGTTCTCCGCCCAGAACTGAGCGATGGCCTTGGCGTTGGCCGCGCTCGTCGCCATGTTGTCCTTGGCGACGGTGTCGTCGGCCTGGGCCGTACCGGCCAGGCCGGCGGCCAGGAGGCCGGTGGCCAGGAGGGCGCCACCGGCGGGGATGAGGATGCGCTTCAAGGGAACTGCTCCTTGCTCTGTCGTGGGTCGCAACTTGCGTCCCATGCGTCAGTAAAGGGATAGCAAGGAACATAGCGTGGTGATCTCCGCAGGTGAAACCCGCTTTGGACGATCCGGTAGACACCCTTACCGCCGTGACCTTTCCGTTACCTGTCAGGGACTTATGCGCGTTGTGATCGTCAAGTCACGTTTTTGCAGGGTATGGAGGGGTTGTTGTTCCTGGGACGAAAGTGCCGTTAGATGGCTGACACATTGCGTAGTCGCAAAAACGTGACTCAGATCACAGGAACCAGATCGGAACCTGCCCCGTCTAAGTTGGCCCGTTTCTCACAGGAGATCTTCAGGATCGGGCCCGGAGGGCTTCGGAGAGCCGTGTGCGCCGGGGTTCCGGAGGGTTTGCCGGCACATGAAACGGCCCGCCGACGCGTGGTCGGCGGGCCGTGGAGTGGGGTGCGGGTCAGGCTCCCTTGGGTCTGGCCGTCTCGCCCAGCAGGGCTTGGAGGCTGGTGAGCACCGCTGTGTCCTTGAGAGGGGACAGGTGGGGTGGTGTCGTGCCGGAGGAGCCTGGCGGATGGTCGCGGATGGGGCCGAGCTCCGCTGGGCCGATCCTGCCCGTACGAGCCGGCACGTGGTCGCCGGGGTCGCGGGGGGCGTCGGGGTGGAGCGCCAGGGTCAGGCGCTGCCAGGTGCCGTCCGCCAGCCAGCGGCGGTGGCGTTTGTAGATGGTGACCCAGCAGCCGTACCGGTCGGGGAGGTAGCGCCATCGGACGCCGGTGCGGGCCTGGTAGAGGAGGCCGTTGATCACGGTGCGGTCGTCGGTGACGCCGTTCTGGGGGAGGAGGGTGGCGACCCGGTCCCATTCGGCGTCTGTCAGATCATCGCGACGCATGCGCCCATCGTGACAAGGCAAATACGGTCTGTCAGTCGAACAAAGAAAGATCTTCATGCTGACAGGTGTGATGGCTGGGTATGCGCTGCTTCGGGGTGGGGGAGGTGCCCGGCCCCGTGTTTTGGTCACGCCCGATCCGGTGTCCGCCCCCGTGTGCGGCCGCGCTGTGGGGTCCGGAAACAACAAGGCGAGGGCCTCGGGATCGAGGCCCTCGCTTTCCCCTGGTAGGGCTTACTTGTAGAGCTCGCCGTTCGGGCCCACGATCTTGCCGGACCACACGTTCTTCGCCGCGCTGTAGACCGCGGCGGTCTCACCGTCGAAGTACGGCGAGGTGATGTAGTCGATCCGGTCGTTGGCGTCCTGGTCGGCGAACGTGCTGGTGACGCCGTTGACGTAGCCGAGACGCTTGGCGTTGCTGTAGTTCAGCAGCCACGGGCCGCCGTCGTAGCCCGGGGTCACGGCGCACTTGAGGCCGACGTGCTCCTCGATCTTCAGCCAGGAGGCCCCGACGGTCTTGGCGGTGGTGTTGCCGTAGCAGTGCTTCGGCGTCACGCCGCTGTACGGCTTGTTGCCGTCCGGGTGCGGGGCGGCCGGGTAGCCGAAGGCGCGCACGGGCTTGCCGGTGGGCTGGTTCCAGGCGAAGCCCTGGCCGCCGACGTTGTCGCCAAGGCGGCCCGCGTCCTTGGACAGCAGGATGTAGTAGCGGCCGCCCCAGCCCCGCTTCGGGCCGGTGAAGCGCTCGAAGTCCTTGCGGTCGACCTGCTTGACGCCGTTCGAGGTGATGCCGTTGTACACGGTGACGAACGCGTAGTCGCGGTCGTAGTCCTCGTAGGTGTCGAAGTCGTAGTGGGTGAAGGCCTGCTTGCCGACGTAGATGCCCCACGGAGCCTTGCCCTGGTAGTAACCGGGGACGAAGACCCACTTGTCCATCGTGGAGGAGTTGCTGTCGGTGTCGTAGACGCAGTGGCCGGCGGTGGCGACCAGGTTGCGGTAGTTCGACTGGATGGAGGTGCCCGAGCACCAGCGGAACTTGCCGTGCGCGTCGACGAAGAACACCTTGCCGACGGTCTTGGGGAGGTTGACGTTCTGGGCCCTGCCGGTCGACTTCGACTCGCCGGTCGGGGCCGTGGTGCCGGGGCTGCCGTCAGGGCTGTAACCGCCCTTGGAGACGACCTTCCGAACCTCGTTCGAGTCCCACGTGTACTGGGTCGCGGACCGGAGCGCGGCGCCGTTCGAGGCCAGCCAGAAGGAGGCGACGGAGACGGCGGCGGAGTTGTTGCGGGCCATCGGGTCGTGGGCGACGTCGCCGTCGGCCTGCGCCGTACCGGACAGGCCGGCGGCCAGCAGACCGGTGGCCAGGATGGCGCCGCCGGCGGGGAGAAGGATTCGCTTCAAGGTAACTCCAGGTTGCGCTGACATGAGGCGCCTCATGCACCTCCATAACTCAGCAAACGGACAGCCCGGAACCTATCGGTTTGACTCGAATCATGTGAATCGCCGGTGGATCCTGTCAGCGTTCCAAAACGCGCCGTGACCGTACCGAGACAAAGAAGCCGCTGATCACCCGTCGTGATCATTCGGTTGCTATGACTTAGGTCACATTTGACAGGGTGCTGAGCCCGGCGGCGCGTCGGTAGACCTCTCCGGTGGTGGTGTCGAAGTACGGAGCCGACACCGAGTCGTAGCGGCCCTTGGCGTCCCGGTTCCAGGTCAGGCTGTTGACGCCGCCCAGGCTGCCGAGCCTGCGGTTGTCGTCGTAGGCGATCACCCAGGGGCCGCCGCTGGCGCCCGGGCTGAAGTCGCACGGCGTCAGCTCGACACCCTTCTGCAGGTCGCGGCCGGGGGCGACGGTGAAGCGGGTGTTGCCGGGCAGGCACTTCTGCAACGTCTTGCCGTCGTACGGGTGCGAGCCGTCGGGCTGCTGGCCCGCCGGGTAGCCGAACGCGGTCACGGTGTAGGTGCCGGGCTTCTTGTTCAGCTCCAGGCCGAGCCCGCCCACGTTGTCCTGGAGCCGGCCGATGTCCCGCATGACGTACCCGCCGTCCTTGGCGACCCAGGCGAAGCCGCGGTGCACGGTCACGAACGCGTAGTCGTAGTCGTAGTCGCCCTTGCCCGACCAGTCCTCGTGCAGGCTGATCGAGGCGCCCACGTAGATGCCCTCGGGCGCGTTGCCGTTCGGCTCGGGGTTCGGGACGAAGATCCAGTAGTCGGCGGGCTTGGCCGTGCGCGAGTCGTACGCGCAGTGCCCGGCGGTGGCCACCACGCTGCGGTTCTTGGCCGCGACCGCGGCGGCGGAGCACCAGTACTCCTTCTCCCCGAACCGGAAGAAGACCTTGCCGATGGTGTTGGCGGCGGTGCCCTTGCGCGGCAGCGCCGGGGAGACGCCGGCCGCGGCGGTCGTCCGCTTCACGGTGACGGACGCGGCGGCGCCCGACGAGGTCGCCGAGGCGGCGGAGCCGGAGCCGGGCGTGGCGGGGGTGGACAGGTCGGTCTTCTGCAGGCGGTCGGGCCTCCAGTAGTCGGCGACCCGCTTCACGTCCGTGAGCGTCTTGGCCAGCGGGACGGCGTACACCTTGCTGGGCGCGACGGCGGCGTGGGCGATCCCCGTGAAGGCAGGCACGATCAGCAGCGCGCTGCTGAGGGCAGCGGCCACGAGGTGCCTGACACGGGGGATCATGAAATGCCTTTCTTGGGGTCGTAAGGGTGGATTTTTCCAGATGTACAGACGGTATTGCAGCTCGGATAGAGATTCGTTACCTGATCAAGAGTGCATCGTGAACCATAAGGACACCGTCAGCCGAACGCTCCTGATACGTGTAAACGATCATTAAGCCGGTCATGTCTCCGCAGGTCAGAGGCCGGTTCCGGAGCGCTCGTCGTGTACGGAATTCGCGTCCATTCGCGGTCGTATTCGCACGCTCCAAGTGGCGTACGCCACGTCGGCAAGTGGCCCCCATTCCGTCGAAGGGATGGCCCCGGCTCCCAGGGGGAACCGGGGCCCGGGGTGCCGTCGATCAGCGCCAGTTGCCGGTCCAGCGGTTGGCGGCGGCCTTGTAGACCTTGTAGGTGTCGGTGTTGAAGTACGGCGACGAGATGTGGTCGTAGCGGTCGTTGCCGTCGGTGTCCCACGCGACGCTGTTGACGCCGACCAGGTAGCCGGTCCGCGACGCGCTCTTGTAGTTGTAGATGAACGGCCCGCCGCTCGCGCCGGCGGTGAAGGAGCACTTGAAGCCGATGTGCTCCTGCAGGTTGTACTTCTTGGCCTCGGGCATCGCCTTGGTCTTGCCGTAGCAGTACTTCATCGTGCGGCCGGTGAACGGCTTGTCGCCGTCGGGGTGCTCACCGGCGGGGTAGCCGAACGAGAACACGTTCAGCTTGGTGCTCCGGTTCCAGGTGAAGCCCTGGCCGCCGACGTTGTCGCCGAGGCGGCCGACGTTCTTCACGGTCCACTTCCACTGACCGTTGACCTTCTCCCAGTTGACCTTGATGCCGTTGAAGACGTTGACGAACGCGTAGTCGTAGTCGTAGTCCTCCTTCACGACGAAGTCGTCGTGCGCGTTGAACGTCTTGGCGGCGTAGATGCCGTAGGGAGCCTTCCCGTTCCAGACCTTGTCGCCGTCCCAGTAGGACGGGATGAAGATCCAGTTGTCGTAGAAGGTGTTCTTCTTGGTGTCGTACACGCAGTGGGCGGAGGTCGCCACGAGGTTGCGGTACTTGCCCTGCACGGAGCTGGCCGAGCAGTAGCGCCAGTTCTTCGGGTTGCGGGGGTCGGCCTTCGGCAGCGTGAAGAACACGCGGCCGACCGTGTTCGGCAGGTTGACGTGCTTGCTCTTCGAGGTCTTCGCCTTCTCCGCGCCGATCGGCGGAACGGAGCCGGCGGGCCCGTCGGGAGCGTCGTTGCTCCCCTTGACGCCCTTGGAGGACAGGTCGAGGCCGTCGTTGTGGTCGGTGGCCAGCTTGACGCGGTCCGGCGTCCAGAACTGGACCGCCTGCTCGGCGGGGGTCGCCGAGTTCTTCGAGACGACGTCTGAGGGTGCGGTCGTCGCGTTGGCCGCGGCGCCGCCGACCATTCCCGCCGCCAGCCCGATGGCCACGAGGCCGGCGAGGGGGATCGCGATGCGCCTTGCTCGGGAATACATGGAGCTCCTCTCAGCTTTCGGCGGCCCAGAGCGGGGTACTGCGCCCCGGTGGGCCAGGAAAACGTTCGGAACGTTAATGAACGGCTCGGCGCGACGGCCAGGAAACGACGTCAAAAAGCATGGGCCGGTTCCATTCCGTTATAGAAATAGCAATTAAGCATGTATTCGACATTGGCATTTCCGCAGGTCAGCGTCGGGTTTGAATTTCTCTGGTCACAGCGGTAACGCCAATTATCAAACGCCACTCCCTGTCAACCGAGCGATGTTCTGGTTAGCATGGGGCATGGACCCTCGCACCCCCTGTCTCATCGGCATCGCCCAGCGCACGATTCGCGAGCAGCCCGGCCCCGAGCCGCTCGATCTCTGGGAGTCCGTGGCGCGCGAGGCCGCCGCCGACGCGCGGCTGCCCGTCGAGCGGCTCGACTCGATCCAGATCGTGTGGACCGACTCCTGGTACTACGACTCGCCCGTCGGCCGCCTCGCCGAGCGCCTCGGCGCCGCGCCGCGCCACCAGGTCTACTCCAAGGTCGGCGGTACGGCCCCGCAACTGCTCATCGGCGCCGCGGCGGCAGCGATCGCCGCGGGCGAGCTCGACTCGGCGCTGATCGCGGGGGCCGAGGCGCTCGCCACGCGCAGGGCGTACAGGAAGGCGGGGGAGCACGCGCCGTGGAGCCACCCCGCCGACCCCAAGCCCCCGTACGGGTGGGAGCGGCCGCCGCACCCGTCGGCGCTCGCGCACGGGCTGTTCCTGCCGGTGCACACCTATCCGATCATGGAAACCGCGCGGCGCGCGGCGGCCGGGCTCACCATCGAGGGGGAGATCCGCGAGCGGGCGCGCATCATGGCGCCGATGACCGAGGTCGCCGCCGCCAACCCGCACGCCTGGCGCAGGGCCGTCCGCACCCCCGGCGAGCTCGCCGGTGGCCGCTTCGTCGGCTGGCCCTACACCAGCGACACGGTGGCCGTGCTGGAGGTGGACCAGGCCGCGGCCGTCGTCCTGGCCAGCTCGGAGCTGGCCGATCGGCTGGGGGTGCCGGCGGATCAGCGGGTCTACCTGCGGGGGTGGGCGTACGCGGAGGACACCTGGGAGGTGGCGACGCGGCCCGCGCTCGGCTCCTCGCCCGCCATCGCCCACGCCGCCGAGGCCGCCTTCGAGCGGGCCGGGCTCGGCCTGGACGACATGAACGCCCTGGACCTGTACAGCTGCTTCGCGATCGCGCTGCGGCAGGCGTGCGACGCCATCGGGCTCGACCCGTTGGATCCGCGCGGGCTCACCGTGACCGGGGGACTGCCGTACGCGGGCGGGCCGGCCAGTGACTACGTGCTGCACTCGACCGCGACGATGGCGGGGCTGCTCCGGGCCCAGTCGGGGCACGGGCTGGTGAGCGGGGTGGGGATGCATCTGACGAAGCACACGTATGCGGTGTGGTCGAGCGAGCCGGGCGGGCGGCTGGGGGATGTCGCGCCGGTGCACGTGGCCAAGGAGGTGCCGCTGGTGGACTCGTACGAAGGAGTGGGGGTGGTGGCGGGCTACACGGTGGCGCACGGGCGCGATGGCGGGGCCGAGAAGGGATTCCTGGTCGTGGACGTGCCTGGAGGAAGGGCCTACGCGGTGGTGTCGGAGCGGGGGCTGCTGGAGGAGGCGGAGGGCCGGGAGCTGGTGGGGGAGGAGGTGCGGGTGTCCAGTGACGGGAAGGTCAATGTGGCTGTCTGGTGATGCGCGGTTGTGAATTCGTGACCTGTGACAAGGATTTCGGGCTTGCGCCGGCGGTCGCCGCTCAATTGAACTGGGTCGTAAGGGCGCAAGCCGGCACTACTCGGCTAGGAACGTCGTGGCTGACCAGTTCGACGTCATCGAGGCAGGCGAGCGCGGCCGTCGCCGGTGGACCGGGCTGGTGGTGGTTCTGGCGCTCCTGCTGATCCCCGTTGTCGGCCTGCTCGTCAGCCGGGACCCCGAGCCCGTGCCCGAGGCCGCTCCGGCGAGCCGGACTCCCGGGCCCATCAGGTCGCTGACCACGCTCGACAACGTGCCCAACCTTCTCAGCGTGCCGGCCAGGAGCAAGGGTGGCGACGAGGTCATCCAGGTGGTGTTCCCGCACGGCGTGCGGGCCGAGGTGCGGTATCCGGCCGAGCTGGGGCTCGCCGAGATGGGGTCGCGGCCGTTCCGGGCGGGGTGGATCGACGGGATGTTCCGGCAGTTCGTCGCGCCGTACGGCGGCGAGGCCGAGGTCACGCGGGGTGGGCGG
This sequence comes from Nonomuraea thailandensis, assembly GCF_024172165.1. Classification (GTDB taxonomy): domain Bacteria; phylum Actinomycetota; class Actinomycetes; order Streptosporangiales; family Streptosporangiaceae; genus Nonomuraea; species Nonomuraea thailandensis. Next base: position 11,736,503 of record NZ_JAMZEB010000002.1, read on the forward strand.
CCGCTCAGGAACTACGCCCCCAACGTGACGCTGTGGCCGCGCCAGGCCGGGAGCGGGCAGTACGGGCAGGTGCTGCTGTTCGCGTTCGGGCCGTGGCGGCTGGCGATGTACGACCGGGGGCAGGGGCTGACGTTCGAACAGCGCAAGACCGTGGCCGAAGGTCTGAAGGGACGGGTGACCAAGGACGGGTATCTCGTGCTGACGGCCCAGGGCGGGGTGCAGCTGGCCGAGCCCGGAGAGCACGTGCAGGGGGAGCCGGTCGGGCCGCAGCTGTGGTTCGGGGGCGGGGCGGGGGAGATGGTCGCGCTCGTGCCGACGCCCGACTGCGGGAAGCAGGCCAGGATGCCCGGGGCGATCGAGAGGCCCGGGCGGCGGGCCGAGATGGTGTGCCGGGGTGACGTGCTGGTCGCCGCCATCGGGCCGCCGTCGTTCCGGGCGAAGGCGATCTCCGGCATCCGGGTCGCGCTCACGTGAGCCTCAGGCCGGGCTGAAGTAGGGTGCGGCCATGTTCGCCGTAACCGCCACACAGACCGATCCCGACAACCCGCTCGCCGGCCTGGCGCTGGGCGAGCACCCGGAGCCGAAGGTGCCCGACGGGTGGACGACCGTCTCCGTACGGGCGGCCGCGCTCAACCACCACGACCTGTGGACGCTCAAGGGCGTCGGCATCAGGCAGGACCGGCTGCCGATCGTGCTCGGCTGCGACGCCGCCGGCGTGGACGAGGACGGTAACGAGGTCATCGTGCACTCGGTGATCGGCACCGGGGCCGACGAGACGCTCGACCCCAAGCGCACGCTGCTGTCCGAGGTGTACGACGGCACGTTCGCCGAGCGCGTGGCCGTGCCGCGCCGCAACCTGGTGCCCAAGCCCGCCGGGCTGAGCTTCGAGCACGCCGCCTGCCTGCCGACGGCCTGGCTGACCGCGTACCGGATGTTGTTCGACAAGGCCGGGCTGCAGCCCGGCTCGACCGTGCTGGTGCAGGGGGCGGGCGGGGGCGTCGCGACCGCGCTGATCGCGCTCGGCCGGGCCGCCGGGTACCGGGTGTGGGCCACCAGCCGCTCGGAGGAGAAGCGGGAGCGGGCCCTGGAGTGCGGCGCCGACCAGGCGTTCGAGTCCGGTGCGCGGCTGCCCGAGCGGGTGGACGCTGTCATGGAGACGGTCGGGCAGGCCACCTGGGACCACTCGCTCAAGTCGCTCAAACCGGGTGGCCGCATCGTCGTCTCCGGCGCCACCAGCGGCGCGGTCCCGCCGGCCGACCTGAACCGGGTCTTCTTCCTGCAGCTCTCCGTGATCGGCACGACGATGGGGACGCGGGAGCAGCTCGGGCGGCTGGCGGTGTTCCTGGAGCAGACCGGGCTGCGGCCCGTGGTGGACCGGGTGCTGCCCCTGGCCGAGGCGCGTGACGGGTTCGCCGCCATGGACGCCGGGGAGATCTTCGGAAAGATCGTCTTTACGGGCTGAATAAGTGAAGGGTTACTTCTGACCCTCCTGGGTGATACAAGAAGAATGGGGTTGTACCACCCAGGAGGCAGTCATCATGGACGTTGAGCCCTTCGGCCCAGGTTCGATGCACTGGGACACCGCCGGCGAGTACCGCAACCTGCTCGTGGCCGGCAGCGCGCTGGTCCTCCAGACGATGCATCCGGCCGTCGGGGCCGCGGTCGCCGAGCATTCCACGTACAAGGACGACCCGTGGGGGAGGCTGGAGCGCACGCTCGCCTCCGTGCAGAAATGGGTCTACGGCGGCGCGGACGGTCCCGCCGAGGGGCGGCGGCTCAGGGAGCTGCACAAGCCGATCAGCGGGGTGGACGAGCAGGGCAGGCACTACCACGCGCTGAACGGCGAGGCCTGGGCGTGGGTGCACCTGTCGCTGTTCGAGCGGTTCATCGCGCTCAACCGGTACTTCGGCACCCCGTTCACCACGGCGCAGGAGCGGCGGCTCTACGCGGAGTCGCGGCAGCTCGGCGCCATCCTGCGGGTGCCCGAGCGGGAGATGCCCGCTGACCTGGAGGCGTTCTGGCGGTACTTCGACGAGATGGTGAGCGGCCGGCTGGAGGCGCACGCCACCGCGCTCGACGTGCTGACGGTGATGCGCGGGACACCGGCGCCGCCCCGGTTGCCCGCTCCGCTGCGGCGGTTGTGGACGCCGGTGGGGGCGGGGGCGGGCGAGTTCAACTACTTCGTCACCGTCGGCACCTTGCCGCCTGCCGTTCGGGAGAAGCTGGGACTGCGCTGGACCGCCAGGGACGAGCGGCGGTTGCGGCATCTCGGGCACGCGGTGGCGATGGTGACGCCGCGGCTGCCCGAGCGGCTGCGGTACATGCCGATCGCCTACCACGCCAGAAGGGCCGCACGGAGCTCGCGCCGCCGCCGGCTCGAACGCCTGTCGGCCTAGCGGCCCGGCGTGCGCCGCCCCCGGGCGAGGGGTGAGCGGGCGGGCCGTTCGGAGCGCCGCGTTCTTCCGGGGCGCGGGTTGCCGGGGAGGCGGGGCGCGCTCCCCGGCGGGTCAGCGGCCGAGGATGTCGTGGATGCTGCGGGCGGCCTCGTCGAGCGTCGTCCGCAGCTCGGCCAGCTTCTCCGCGGTCAGGCGCGCCTCCGAGGCCTCCTCGCGGGCCTTGGCGACGAAGTCGGCGAGCAGCTCGCCGAGTTCGGCGTCGAGCGCGGCCCGGTTGGGCGAGGAGCCGCCGGACGCGGGGCCGCCGAGCGTGGCCCAGACCTCCGACCAGATCCTGCGCCACTCGTTGCCGATCCGCTCGCCCTCGTCCTGCCAGTGGTAGGCGTGCTCCATCCACTGCCGCTTCTGCTGGTCGCGCAGCCGCTTGAGGTCCTCCTTCTGCTGGTCGCGCAGCCGCCTGGTGTCCTCGGCCGCCCCCGTGCGGACGTCCTTGGCCATCCGGGTCAGCTCGTCGCGCAGCGACTTGACCGTGTCGCGCACGTCCTCCTTGACCTCGCGGGCGATGTCGCGGACGGAGGCCGAGATCTCCTGCTCCAGGTCGTCGAGCTCGTCGAGCCGCGCGTTCAGCTCCTCGCGCCCCTTGTCGGTGATGGAGAACACCTTCTTGCCCTCGACCACCTCGTGCGTCACCAGGCCCTCCTCCTCAAGGCGGGCCAGGCGCGGGTAGATCGTGCCGGGAGACGGCGAGTAGACGCCGAGGAAGCGGTCCTGGAGCAGCCGGATGACCTCGTAGCCATGGCGCGGGCTTTCTTCCAGCAGCTTGAGCAGGTACAGCCGGAGCCGGCCGTGACCGAAGACAGGGCTCATTCCTTCTCTCCCTTGAGCAGCGTGACCTCGCCGGAGACCGTGATGGCCGACAGCGAGGCCATGCCGCCACCCAGCCGCCCCGACAGCGACTTCGCGCCGGGACCGCTCGTGTTGGACAGTTCCTCGAACGTGCTGACCAGCCTGCCGGAGGTGGACCTGATGCTGACGTCCGCCTCCACGTTCTCCGGCAGCCTGACCAGGATGTCACCGGAAACGCTGTTGAACGTGACGTGGCCCGTCGGCCGCAGCGCGAGATCCGCCGTGATGCGGCCCGAGACGGTGTTGGCCTTCAGCCGGCGGGGCGTGCCGTCGGCTACGGTCAGGTCGCCCGAGATGCTGATGAACGACAGGTCGCCGTCCATGGCCCGGGTCTCGACGGCGCCCGAGACGGTGTTGGCGGCGACGTCGCCGCTGACCCCGTCGAGCACGACGTCCCCGGAGACGCTCTTGACGTGCGTCATCTTCTCGAACCCGGCCAGCACGGCGGGGGCGGACACCACGCCCGCCCTGACCTTGCAGGTCTTGGGCACGGCGATGGACAGCACCGACCTGTGCCTGTCGCGGCGCAGCCAGCCGAGCACGCCGTCCCAGGTGAGGTCGCGGTCGGCGATGGTGAGCGCCCGGGTGGCCTCGTCGTAGGTCACGGTGAGCGGTGAGGCGGGCTCGATGTCGGTGATCTCCAGTGTCGGCGGGCCGTCGCTGGCCAGCACGTCCAGGCGGCCGGCGACGATGCGGACGTCCAGCGTCTCCACTTCACCGAACGTCAGCTGCCCCGGCTCGTCGATGGTCCATTGCTGCATGGCTCCCCCGCCCCTCTCTAGGCGACACCGCTTCTCACGAATCACGATATGTCGCGTTTCGTCGAAACTCAAGATGTATCGCGTTATTCGAGACTACGGCATCCGGCAGGCAGCCGCGGCGGCGGTCAGTCGTCCTCCTCGTCGTCGAGGCGCGCCAGCCACGTGGCCAGCCGCTCGACGGGCGTCTCGAACTCCGGGTTGAGATCGACGAACTCGCGCAGCCGCTCGCCCAGCCACAACAGGCTGACCTCCTCCTCGCCGCGCCGCTCGACCAGCTCCTCGATCCCCCGATCGGTGAAGTACATCGCTCTCCATTCACAACGTCAGCAGGCACCCGGCCTGCACTTTAGCCTGCCTGAGCAGCAGCGAGCCCCCGGCCGCCCGAATGAGCGGGCCGGGGGCTCGGATGCCGGTGGCTCAGCCGAAGATCTGGTGAAGGATCTCCTCGAGCTCCGTGTCGTGCGAGTTGTGCGACCCGGTCGCCGGCGAGCTGTTCGGCGTGCGCGAGACGCGCCGCACCGCCCGGCCGCCCAGGGTCTGCGGGTCCTCGGCCAGCTTGAGCGTGAGGTACGGCCACGGGCCCATGTTGGCCGGCTCGTCCTGCGCCCAGAACAGCTCCACCTGGTCGCCGTACCGGGCGAGCTCGGTGGCGAGCTCCTCGGACGGGAACGGGTAGAGGCGCTCCAGCCGGACGATCGCGACGTCGTCGCGACCGCTCTTGTCGCGGTGCCCCGCCAGGTCGTAGTAGAGCCTGCCGGAGGTGAGCACCACCTTGGTGACCTTGGCCGCGTCGGCGGTCGTGTCGCCGATGACCGGCTGGAAGGAGCCCGCGGTGAAGTCGGACGCCTTCGACGTGGCCGCCTTGTGGCGCAGCAGCGACTTGGGCGTGAAGACCACCAGCGGCTTGTGCCGCTCCGACTCCACCTGCCAGCGCAGCAGGTGGAAGTAGTTGGCCGGGGTGGTGGGCTGCGCGACCGTCATGTTGTCGAGCGCGCAGACCTGGAGGAACCGCTCGATGCGGGCGGAGGAGTGGTCGGGGCCCTGGCCCTCGTAGCCGTGCGGCAGCAGCAGCACGACCGAGGACTTCTGACCCCACTTCTGCTCGCCCGACGAGATGAACTCGTCGATGATCGTCTGGGCGCCGTTGACGAAGTCGCCGAACTGCGCCTCCCACAGGACCAGCGCGTCAGGGCGCACGACGCTGTAGCCGTACTCGAAGCCGAGCGCCGCGAACTCGCTGAGCAGCGAGTCGTAGACGTAGAACTTCGTGGTGCCCTGGTTGAAGGTCTTGAGCGGCGTGTGGTCGGCGCCGGTCATCCGGTCCACCAGGACGGCGTGGCGCTGGGTGAACGTGCCGCGCCGGGAGTCCTGGCCGACCAGGCGCACCGGGTGGCCGTCCATCAGCAGCGAGCCGAAGGCCAGCGTCTCGCCCATCGCCCAGTCGATCGCGTCCTGCTCGACCATCTGGCCGCGGCGCTGCAGCACCGGCGCCAGGCGCGGGTGCGGCGTGAAGCCGTCGGGGAGGTTGAGCTGGGTGTCGACGATGCGCTTGAGCGTCTCGTGCGTGATGCCGGTCGGCGTGTCGTCGTGCGACCACTTGACGACCTCGGTCGGGGGCACGCGCATCGCGGCCGCCTCGGCCGGCTTCTTGGCCGCCTCGCGGGTCTCGGTGAACGCCTGCTCCAGCTTGGCCTGGTAGTCGCGCAGCGCCTGCTCGGCCTCCTCGACCGTGATGTCGCCCCGGCCGATCAGCGCCTCGGTGTAGAGCTTGCGGGTCGAGCGCTTGGCGTCGATCAGGTCGTACATCAGCGGCTGGGTGAAGGCGGGGTTGTCGCCCTCGTTGTGGCCGCGGCGGCGGTAGCAGATGAGGTCGATGACGACGTCCTTGCGGAACGCCTGGCGGTACTCGTAGGCCAGCTCGCCCACGCGCACCACGGCCTCGGGGTCGTCGCCGTTGACGTGGAAGATCGGCGCCTGGATCATCCGCGCCACGTCGGTCGCGTAGACCGAGGAACGGGAGGAGGCGGGCGAGGTCGTGAAGCCGACCTGGTTGTTGACCACCACGTGCACGGTGCCGCCGGTGCGGTACCCGCGCAGCTGCGACAGGTTGAGCGTCTCGGCCACGACGCCCTGGCCGGCGAAGGCCGCGTCACCGTGGACGAGCACGGGCAGGACGGTGAAGCCCTCCTCGCCGCGCTCCAGCAGGTCCTGCTTGGCGCGGACGACGCCCTCCAGGACCGGGTCGACCGCCTCCAGGTGGGAGGGGTTGGCGACCACGGAGGCGGTGATCGTCTTGCCGCTCGGCGCGGTGAACCGGCCCGTGGCGCCGAGGTGGTACTTCACGTCGCCGGAGCCGTGCGCCGTGCGCGGGTCGATGTTGCCCTCGAACTCGCCGAAGATCTGGGCGTAGGACTTGCCCACGATGTTGGCCAGGACGTTGAGCCGGCCGCGGTGGGCCATGCCGATGACGACCTCGTCGAGGTCCTCGTCGGCGGCGTCACTGATCACCGAGTCGAGCAGCGGGATCAGGGACTCGCCGCCCTCCAGCGAGAAGCGCTTCTGGCCGACGAACTTCGTCTGCAGGAACGTCTCGAACGCCTCGGCGGTGTTGAGCCGGGACAGGATGTTGAGCTGCTCGTCGCGCTCGGGCGACTTGTGCGGCTTCTCCACCCGGGCCTGGATCCAGGCCCGCTCCTCGGGGTTCTGGATGTGCATGTACTCGATGCCGACCGTGCGGCAGTAGGAGTCGCGCAGCACGCCCAGGATGTCGCGCAGCTTCATCAGCGGCTTGCCGCCGAAGCCGCCGGTCGCGAACTCGCGCTCCAGGTCCCACAGCGTCAGGCCGTGCGACTGGATGTCGAGGTCGGGGTGCTTGCGCTGCTTGTACTCCAGCGGGTCGGTCTCGGCCATCAGGTGGCCGCGCACGCGGTAGGCGTGGATCAGCTCGATCACGCGCGCGGACTTGGCCACGTCGTCGTCGTGGGTGGCCGAGATGTCCTGGATCCAGCGGACCGGCTCGTACGGGATCCGCAGCGCCTCGAAGATCTCGTCGTAGAAGCCGTCCTCGCCGAGCAGCAGCCGGTGGATCTGGCGCAGGAAGTCGCCCGACTGGGCGCCCTGGATGATCCGGTGGTCGTAGGTGCTGGTCAGCGTCATGACCTTGGAGACGGCCAGGCGCGAGAGCGTGTCGGGGGAGGCCCCCTGGTATTCGGCCGGGTACTCCATCGCGCCCACGCCGATGATCGTGCCCTGGCCGGGCATCAGGCGCGGCACGGAGTGCACGGTGCCGATCGTGCCGGGGTTGGTCAGGGAGATCGAGGTGCCGGAGAAGTCGTCGACGCCGAGCTTGCCCGCGCGGGCCTTGCGCACGACCTCTTCGTAGGCCATCCAGAACTGCCGGAAGTCCATCTCCTCGGCGCCCTTGATCGAGGGCACGAGGAGCTGGCGCTCGCCGTTGCTCTTCTGGACGTCGATCGCCAGGCCGAACCCGACGTGCTCGGGCTTGACGAGCGTCGGCTTGCCGTCGATCTCGGCGTAGGAGTAGTTCATCTCCGGCATGGCCTTCAGCGCCTTGACGATCGCGAACCCGATCAGGTGCGTGAAGGAGACCTTGCCGCCGCGGCCCCGCTTGAGGTGATTGTTGATCACGATGCGGTTGTCGATGAGCAGCTTGGCCGGGATGGCCCGCACACTGGTCGCCGTCGGGACCGTCAGCGACAGGTCCATGTTGGCGGCCGTGCGCGCGGCGGCGCCGCGCAGCTTGACCTCCTCGGCGCCCTTGGGCACCGGGGTGGCCGGCTGCTTCGGCTTCTCGGCCGCCGGCGGTGTCTTGGCAGGAGCCTTGGGTGGCGCCTTGGGGGTCTGGGGAGGGGCGGGCGCGGTCACCGTGCCGTTCGCCGCCTCCCTGACCGGGGTTCGCCCCGGTCCGTAATCAGGGTTGTAGTCAGCGAAGAAGTTCCACCAGGCCTTGTCGACAGACTCTGGATCTTGGAGGTACTTCTGGTACAGCTCGTCGACAAGCCACTCGTTCTGACCAAAGCTTGCCAGCGGGTTTGTCCGCGACGACTCAGACGACACGGCGGAAATCGCCCTCTTCCGCAGATCGGCGTTGATGTTAGAGAACCTGTCCAAGGCTACTCGCCCGGACTGGCAGCGCGCGCCGAAGGACCCGTGCCGCCTCGAACGATCCTCTCAGGAGCGCGCAAAGAGGTCACGCCCGCCTCGTCAATCCGGGTGGTGTAGCGATTATTACTCTTTGGTATCAACACCTCGACAAGAGGTTTATTTCCCGCCGGACACCAGTCGGCTTGCGATGCGCACCTCGGGGGACAACTCGGACAGAAGGTCTGAGAGCTCCTCGCCGGCCTGCTTGAGCTCCTCCAGGGACATGGGCTCCAGGCGCTCCAGGAGGAAGATCGCGTTGGTGGTCTCCTCCGTGAGACGGGTCCGCACCACCTGGCGCCAGTTCCATCTCCTGCAGGTGACACCGATGTCGTCACGCCAGACGACCTCACCGGGCTCCGGCTGCCCGAGCGCCTCCTCCGACGCCTCCTCGCCGGTCGCGCGCACCAGGCGGGCCGGGCCGGCGTACTTGTCGAGGTCCTCGCCGCCGATGGGCAGCGCGTGCTTGACGCTGATCGAGTTGTACGCGTCCACGACCCGGTTGATCTCCGGCAGCGGCATGCGCCGGGTCAGGGCGTCGACCGACGGGCGGGTCCGCTGCGGCTTGGCGCCGAACGCCCGGTAGGCGTCCTTCCAGGCGTCGATCTTGTCCGTCTGCACCTCCACCGTGGAGGCGGCCTCCAGCCACGCCCGGGAGCGGTCGTCGGTGGGGCCGTTGCGCAGGCCGTGCGCGGTCACGATGAGCACCGCGAAGTCGGGGCGCAGTGCGAGGACGGAGTCGTCCACCCAGATGTCGTCGAGCATCCCCACAGTCTAGGGAGCCGACAAACCGCAAAATTCACTTTGCAAAATTGTCTTTGCGATTTATCGTCTATCGCATGGAGGAGCAATACAAGATCAGCGATCCGCAGGTGCTCAAGGCGGTCACGCACCCGCTGCGAGCCCGCATGCTCGGCCTGCTGCGCGCCGACGGCCCCGCCACCGCCAGCGAGCTGGGGCGCAAGGTGGGCGAGAGCTCCGGCTCGACGAGCTACCACCTGCGGGAGCTGTTCAAGTACGGCTTCATCGAGGAGGACCCCGAGCAGCGCGACGGCCGGGAGCGGCGCTGGCGGGCCCGCCACCGCTACACCTCGTGGAACAGCCGGGAGATGTCGGGCACGGCCGAGGGCCGCGAGGCGGTCAAGGTCATGCGGCTGTGGCAGGCCGATGCCCTCGGGCGGATCGTGCAGGAGTTCGACGAGTCCGCGTGGTCCGCCGAGTGGGTGGAGATCGCCGGCATGAGCGACCACATCACCGAGCTGCCGCCTGCCGCGCTGGCCGAGTTCATGGCGCGTACCGAGGAGATCCTGCGGGAGCTGGAGGCGCGCCACGGGGGCGCGCCCGACGCCGAGCAGGTCCGGATCTGGGTGGGGGGATTCCCCCGAAATCGGAGGGAGGAGCCGTGACCGCGCGATCGGCGTTACGGCGTTACATGCTCGTCTGCTTCCTGACCTGGCTGCCGCCCGGGATCATGATGGCGACCATGGTCCTGCTGATGACCGGGCGGGGCCTCGGCCTGGCCGAGATCGGGCTGGTGGTGACCGTGTTCTCGGTCGTGACCGTGAGCCTGGAGCTGCCGACGGGCGGCCTGGCCGACGTCGTCGGCAGGCGCATGGTGCTGGCGGCCTCGGCGGCGTTCACCGTGGCGGGGCTGGCCCTGATGAGCGTGTCCACCACGTTCTGGATGTTCCTGCTGAGCGGGGTGTTCAAGGGCGTCGCCCGGGCGTTGTCCAGCGGCCCCGCCACCTCCTGGTACGTCGACACGCTGCACGGCATCGAGGGGCCCGCGGCCGATCTCAAGCCCGGCCTGGCCAGGGGCGGCGCGATGGAGTCCGTGGCCCTGTGCCTCGGGGTGCTGGCGGGTGGCGCCCTGCCGCTCCTGGTGCCGCCCTCGCTGATGCTCCCGCTGGCCGCGCCGCCCCTGGTGGGCGCGATGGCGGCCCTGGTCCTGCTGGTCGTGGTGGTGTTCGCGCTGCCCGAGCCGGCCCACGGCCGCCGCTCGCCGGCGGGCGTGCTGCGCGCGGTGCCCGCCACCGTGGTCGGCGGTGTCCGGCTGGCACTGGGCGGCGCGGTGTTGCGCAGGCTCATGCTCGCCGCCGCCGTGTCGGGCATGGTGCTGATGTCCATCGAGCTGCTCACGCCCGGCCGCCTGGCCGAGCTCGCCGGCGCGGCCGAGGAGGGCAGCCTGGCCTACGCCGTGGTGGCGGCGCTCGGGTTCGCGGGCAGCGCGACGGGCAGCTCGCTCGCTCCCCGCGCGGCCCGCCTGGCGGGCGGGTCGGCCAGGGGAGCGATCGCGGGGACCGCGCTGACGGCCCTGTCCGTCGCCGCGCTCGCGGCGACGGCGGGCCTGGACGGCCTGCCCGGCCTGCTCAGCGCCGGGCTCGCCTACGTCGCCCTCTTCGTGGGCCTGTCGGTGGCGGGCGTGTTGTGCCTGGAGCTCACGCACAACGAGGTCACCGCCGCCGAGCGCACCACGGTCTCCTCGACGAGCTCGCTGTCCCTGCAGTCCGGCGGGATCGTGGCCAATCTCACGCTCGGCTCCCTGGCCGCCCAGGCGGGCCTCGCCGCCGCCTGGAGTGTCGGAGCCGCCGTGATGCTGGCCTCGGCGCTGTTGTTCGTGCGGATGCCCGCGCCTACAGGCTCCAGTCGAGCTCAGGCCCTACCGGCACGATCCGGCTCGGGTTGATGTTGGTCTGGGTGACGTAGTAGTGCCGCTTGATCTGGTCGAGGTCGGTGGTCTCGTGGAAGGCCGGGATCGCGTGGAGGCGGCGCGCGTACGCCCACAGCGCCGGATAGTCCGTCAGTCGCCGCACCGAGCACTTGAAGTGCGCGTAGTACACCACGTCGAACCTGGCCAGCGTGGTGTAGAGGCGCACGTCGCTGTCGGTGAGCGTGTCGAAGAGGAACTCCGACTCGGCCAGCCGCACCTCCAGGAAGTCGAGGGTGGTGAACACCCGCGCCACCGCCTCCTCGTAGACCTGCTGGTCACGGGAGAAGCCCGCCTCGTAGACCGCGTTGTTGAGCCCGTGGTAGAGGCGGTCGTTCATGATGTCGATGTCGGGGCGCAGGCGCTCCGGATAGAGGTTGGGGGAGGTGCCCCACGACGTCTCCAGATCCAGGGTGATCTGCGGGAAGTCGTTGGTGACGATGCGCTCGTCCCGGGTGTCCCAGACGCACGGGACGGTGTAGCGGCCCGTGTAGCCGGGGTCGGTGGCGTGGTAGAGCTCGGACAGGTACTCCGGGTCGCCGCCGGGGACACGCCAGCCCTTCTCGTCGCGGATGGGATCGACGATCGTGACGTCCAGCAGGTCCTCCAGGCCCAGCAGCTTGCGCACGATCAGCACGCGCTGCGCCCACGGGCAGGCATAGGACGCGTAGACCCGGTAGCGGCCGGGCTCGGGAGGGCCGAGCCGATCCGTGAAGCGGTTCGGCTGCCGGACGAAGCGGCCATCATCGGAGATCTCGCGGCTCAGCTTCATGCCCCAAGTAGAACATGATTCGGACGCAGAACTATATTCGGGCATGTGGCGAAATTTGTGGTGACCCCGGCAAACCCGGCACAGCGGGAGGCGTGGGTCGGCGGGACGATCCCCGGCGTCGAGCGGGTGCGTCCTGGCCTGTGGTCCATCCCGGTCCCGATCCCGATCAACCCCCTCAGGTACGTGCTGGTCTACGCGCTCGAGCTGCCAGACGGCGTGGCGATCATCGACGCCGGGTGGAACACCGACGAGGCGTACGACGCGCTCGTGGCGGGCCTGGGCGTGGCCGGATACGCGATCACCGACGTCAAGGGCGTGCTGGTCACCCACATCCACCCCGACCACTACGGCCTGGCGGGCCGCGTCAGGGAGAGCTCCGGCGCCTGGATCGCGCTGCACCCCGCGGACGCCCGCCTGGTCCGCGAGCGCTACGACGACGAGGCCATCGACTCCCTCGTGCAGCGCGAGCGGGCGCTGCTGCGCCGCTGCGGCGTCCCCGACCTGACCCTGGACGACCTGGCCGGCGCCTCCATGATGATCAGGCACATGGTAACCATGGCCAGGCCGGACCGGCTGGTCGAGGACGGCGACGATCTCGACCTGCCCGGCTGGGACCTGCGGGCCATCTGGACGCCCGGCCACTCGCCCGGCCACCTGTGCTTCGTCTCGCCCGGGCGCAAGGTGCTGTTCTCCGGTGACCACGTCCTGGCGAAGATCACGCCCATCGTGGCCGTGCACCCCCAGTCGGGGCCGAACCCGCTGGCCGACTACCTCGACTCGCTGGACGCCGTGCGCAAGCTGGAGGTGGAGGAGGTGCTGCCCGCGCACGAGTACCGGTTCCTGGAGCTGGCCGAGCGGGTGGACACCGTGATGGCGCACCACGACGACCGCCTGGCGGAGATCGAGCGGGTGGTGGGCGAGGCCGGCGCCGCCGCCTGCTGGGACGTGGCCACCCGGCTGACGTGGTCGCGCCCGTGGGAGACGATCCCGCCGTTCATGCGGCGCTCGGCCAACAACGAGACGCTGGCGCACCTGGCGTGGCTGGAGGCCAAGGGCCGCCTGGTCAAGGAGCCGGGCGAGCCCGATCTGTGGCGTCTGCCCTGACCTGCCGGTAGGCGAGCCGGCGCACCAGGACCTCGGACCCCGTCGCCGGCCCCGGCCAGTTGCTGGTCGACGTGCTGCACGCCTCGCCCGACTACGCCGACATCAACGACGCCACCTCCGGGCGCGTCCCGGTCGGAGCGCCACTGGGCCTGGACGCCTCCGGTGCGCGGGCGACGCGTACGGGGAAAGGCGGTCTTCGGCCTCGAAACCGGGGGTAGGGGCGGTTATCGTACTGAGGACTAGAATGTTGTTCTCCTCGCCTGGGAGGTTCGATGCTGCGGTTCGATGACAGGGTCGCGATCATCACGGGGGCCGGGCACGGCCTCGGCAGGTCGCACGCGCTCCTGCTGGCCGAGCGGGGCGCCAAGGTCGTCGTCAACGACCTCGGCGGCGCGCTCGACGGCACGGGCGCTTCGGCGGGCCCCGCGGCCGAGGTGGCCGACCTCATCACGAAGAACGGCGGCCAGGCCGTGGCCAGCACCGACAACGTCGCGACCCCCGAGGGCGCCAAGGCCATCGTCCAGGCCGCGGCGGACGCGTTCGGCAGGGTGGACATCGTCATCAACAACGCGGGCATCCTGCGGGACAAGTCGTTCGGGAAGATGACGGTCGAGGAGTTCGACGCGGTGCTGGCCGTGCACGTACGCGGCTCCTACCTCGTCAGTCAGGCCGCGTACCCGCTGATGAAGGCGGCCGGCTACGGCCGCGTCGTGAACACCTCCAGCCCCGCCGGCCTGTTCGGCAACTTCGGTCAGGCCAACTACTCCACCGCCAAGATGGGCCTGGTCGGCCTGACCAAGACGATCGGCATCGAGGGCGCGCGCAACGGCATCAAGGCCAACGCGATCGCGCCCGTCGCGTGGACGCGGATGACCGAGGCGCTGCTGCCCGCCGAGTTCGAGGCCAAGTTCACCCCGGAGCGGGTCAGCGCGCTGGTGGCCTACCTCGTGCACGAGTCGTGCGAGGCCAGCGGCGAGGTGTTCACGGTCGGGGGCGGCAAGGTGGCGCGGGTGTTCGTGGCCGAGGGGCCGGGATGGAAGAGCGACGACCTGACGCCCGAGACGATCGCGGGCAACTGGGGGTCGGTGATGGCCGAGCAGCCGTACGTGCTGACGGCGGGCGACTCCATGAAGGCCATGCTCTGATCGACGGAAGCCCAGGCGCCGGTCCCCGGGAATCGGGGGGCCGGCGCTTTCGCATTCTAGGACAAACCGGGCAATAAGCGGGCTTTGTTCGATCTTCGGCGGAAGTTGGGGGAGTTTGGTCGATCCTCACTCTTGATTTGCCCCATCGGTGATCTTATTGTCGCGGCATGACCCCCCAGCCGGGCTCCGCCGGCGACGTGCTCACGCTGATCAGCGCGGGCTCCGCGACGACCCGTTCCGATTTGGCGAGGCTCACCGGCCTGGCCAGGTCCACGATCTCCCAGCGCGTGGACGCGCTGATCGAGCGCGGACTGGTCGAGGAGACCGAGAGCGGCGAGTCCACCGGTGGCCGTCCTCCGCGCCAGCTCCGCCTGCACACCGAGGACCACGCCTTCGCCGGCGTGGACCTGGGCGCCACCCACTGCCGGGTCGCGCTCATGGACATCTCGGGCAACGTGCTGGCCGAGTGCGAGGACGGCCTGCTGATCGGCGAGGGTCCCGAGAAGGTGCTCGCCCACGTGGACCAGCGGCTCGACCAGCTGCTCGGCCGGGTGGGCAGGCCCAGGAGCGCCCTGCGGGCGGTCGGGATCGGGGTGCCGGGGCCGGTGGAGTTCGCCACCGGCAGGCCGAACAACCCGCCGATCATGCCCGGCTGGAACGACTACCCCGTCCCCGACTACTTCGAGGGCGTCGAGGTCCTGGTGGACAACGACGTCAACGTGATGGCGCTGGGCGAGCACCGGGAGGCCTTCGGCGACACCAGGCACCTGCTGTTCGTCAAGGTCGGCACCGGCATCGGCTGCGGCATCATGGCCGAGGGCAAGCTGCACAGGGGCGCGCAGGGCTCGGCGGGCGACATCGGCCACATCCGGGTCAGCGGCCACGAGGACGCCGGCTGCCGGTGCGGCAACAGCGCCTGCCTGGAGGCGGTGGCCGGTGGGGCGGCCATCGCGCGGCGGCTGACCGAGCTGGGCCTGGCGGCCGAGACGGGCGCCGACGTGGTCGCTCTCGTGCAGTCGGGCAACACCCAGGCGCTGCGCCTGGTCAGGGAGGCCGGCCGGCTCATCGGCGAGGTGCTGGCCAGCCTGGTCAACTTCTTCAACCCCGAAGTCATCGTGATCGGCGGCGCGCTGTCGCGGGTGCACGAGCACCTGCTGGCCGGGATCAGGGAGACGGTCTACCGCAGATCGTTGCCGCTGGCCACGCACCACCTGTCGATCACGCCCAGCCGTACGGGGATCAACGCCGCCGCACTCGGCGCCGGGATCCTCGCCATCGAGCACTACCTGTCACCGGACAACATCAACCGCATCGTCAACGCCTGAAAGGGACCTCCCGATGCTGGTCATGAAGGGCATCGTCAAGCAGTTCCCCGGCGTGCGAGCGCTGGACGGGGTCGATCTGGACGTGCGGGCGGGCGAGGTGCACTGCCTGCTCGGCCAGAACGGCGCCGGCAAATCCACTCTGATCAAGGTCCTGGCCGGAGTTCACCAGCCGGACGAGGGCACGATCTCGTTCAACGGGGCCGAGGTGCGCCCCGGCAGCCCCATCGACGCCATCAAGCTCGGCTTCGCCACCATCTACCAGGAGCTCGACCTGGTGGACGGCCTCAGCGTGGCCGAGAACATCTTCCTCGGCCACGAGCACGCCCACCTCGGCTTCGTGAACAGGGCCGCGGGCCGGCGCGCCGCACGCGAGGTGCTGGAGCGCCTGGGACACCCCGAGATCCGGCCCTCGGTGGAGGTCGGGCGGCTGTCGCCGGCGGCCAAGCAGGTCGTCTCGATGGCCCGCGCGCTCTCCCACGAGGCCCGCCTGATCATCATGGACGAGCCGTCGGCCGCGCTCGCCCACGACGAGGTGGCCAACCTCTTCCGCATCATCCGCGAGCTCACCGCCCAGGGCGTGGCCGTCGTCTACATCTCGCACCGCCTGGAGGAGATCCGGGAGATCGGCGACCGCGTCACGGTGCTGAAGGACGGCCGCACGGTCGCGGTCGGCCTGCCCGCCCGCGACACGCCCACCACGCAGATCGTCTCACTCATGACGGGCAGGAACGTCGAGTACGTCTTCCCGCCCAGGGGAGGCCGCAAGCTCGGCGAGGAGGTGCTCCGCGTCGAGGGCCTGTCCTCGCCGGGCGTCTTCGAGGACGTCTCGTTCGCCGTGCGGGCGGGCGAGATCGTCGGCCTGGCCGGCCTCGTCGGCTCGGGCCGCTCGGAGATCCTGGAGGCCGTGTACGGCGCCCGCCCCGCCACGGGCCGGGTGCTGCTCGACGGCCGCCAGGTGCGCCGCGGCGTGGTCGGCACGGTCAGGAGCGGCATGGGCCTGGCTCCCGAGGAGCGCAAGGCGCAGGCCCTGCTCCTGGACCAGAGCGTCACGGCCAACATCACGCTGGGCAGCCTGCCGGGCTTCGCCAGGTTCGGCTGGATCGACCGCAAGCGGGAGCGGGACGAGGCCAGGCGGCTGTCGGAGCTGCTGAGCATCCGCCCCCCCGATCCCGAACGCCCGATCAGAACCCTTTCCGGCGGCAACCAGCAGAAGGCCGTGCTCGCCCGCTGGCTGCTCGGCGGGCGCAAGCTGCTCCTGCTCGACGAGCCCACCCGCGGCGTGGACGTGGGAGCCAGGGCCGAGCTGTACGCGGTCATCCACGACCTGGCCGAGCAGGGCATCGGCGTGCTGCTGGTCTCCAGCGAGGTGCCCGAGGTGCTGGGCCTGGCCGACCGCGTGCTGGTGCTGCGGGAAGGGGCCGTCATCCACGAGGGAGAGGCAGCCGAGCTGGACGAGCACCGCGTACTGGACATGATCATGAATGGGAGGGCGGCCTGATGGGCGAGCCCACGACGAAGGCGGCGCCGGCTCTGCCGTCGATCCGCGGGGTCAGCGAGATGCGCCATCTCGGCCTGCTCGGCGCGCTGGCGCTGCTGGTCGTCGTCGGCCTGATCACCCGCCCCGAGAACTTCCTGACCACCTCCAACCTGGTCAGCATCCTGTCGCTGGCCGCCACCATCGGCGTGATCACGGTCGGCGCCACGTTCGTCATCATCGGCGGGGGCATCGACCTGTCGGTGGGCGCGGTCATGGCGCTGGCCAGCGTGTGGGCCACGACCCTGGCCACGCAGTCGTACGGGCCGGTCGTCATGGCGATCTGCGCGATCCTCGTCGGCACCGGAGCGGGGCTGGTCAACGGCTTACTGATCGCCTACGGGCGGCTGGTGCCGTTCATCGCCACGCTGGCCATGCTGGTGGCCGCCCGGGGGCTCGCGCAGCGCATGTCCGACCGCAAGACGCAGCTCATCGGGGCGGACAACTCGGCCATGGTGGAGCTGTCGACCACGCGGCTGCTCGGGATCCCGCTGCTGGTCTACATCTTCGCGCTGGTCGTGGTGCTCGGCTGGATCGTGCTCAACCGCACGACGTTCGGACGGCGCACGTACGCGGTCGGCGGCAACCCCGAGGCGGCCCGCCTGGCCGGCATCGACGTACGCAAGCACACCATGCTGCTGTACGCGCTGTCGGGCCTGTGCTGCGGCATCGCGGCCATCCTGATCATGGCCCGCACCACCACCGGCTCGTCCACCCACGGCGACCTGTACGAGCTCGACGCCATCGCCGCCGTGATCATCGGCGGCACGCTGCTCACCGGCGGCCGCGGCACGATCGTGGGCTCGATCCTGGGCCTGCTGATCTTCACCCTCATCACCAACCTGTTCATCCTCAACGGGCTCAACACCAGCGACCAGCTGATCGCCAAGGGCCTGATCATTGTCGTCGCCGTCCTTCTCCAGCGGCGGAATCTGAAGGAGAGAGCACCATGAGTGACAACGTCGCGCGCCGGGGATTCCTCATCGGCGGACTCGGCGGAGCTGCGCTGTTAGCGGCGGGTTGCACCAGCAACGAGCCCGCCGCGAGCCCCACCAGCGCCGCCCCGGCGCCCGCCCCCGCGGCCAGCGGCAACGACCAGCCGGGCACCAAGGTGACGATCGGCTTCTCCGCGCCCGCGGCCGACCACGGCTGGATCGCGGCCATCGCCAAGAACGCCGAGGCCACCGCGAAGCAGTACGCCGACATCGACTTCAAGCCGGTCGAGCCGACGAACGACATCAACCAGCAGATCTCCGCGGTGGAGTCGCTGATCGCGGCCAAGGTGAACGCGCTGGTCATCCTGCCCAACGACGGCCAGCAGCTCAACCAGGTCGCGTTGCAGGCCACCGCGGCCGGCATCCCGGTCGTCAACCTCGACCGGATCTTCCCCGACAAGCTGGCCTACCGCTCGTGGATCGGCGGCGACAACTACGGCATGGGCGTGGCCGCCGGGCACTTCATCGGCAAGCAGCTCAAGGACAAGGGCGTGTCCAACCCGGTGATCGTCGAGATCCAGGGCATCGCCACGCTGCCGCTGACGCAGGACCGCAGCAAGGGCTTCGCCGACGCGCTGAAGTCGTACGGGTTCAGCGTCACGGCCAAGCAGGACGCCCAGTTCACCGTCGAGACCGGCAACGAGGTGGCCACGTCGCTGCTCCAGGCGCACAAGAAGATCGACGCGCTCTGGAACCACGACGACGACCAGGGCGTCGGCGTGCTGGCCGCGATCAAGGAGGCCAGCCGCAACGAGTTCATCATGGTCGGCGGCGCCGGCTCGCTGAACGCGATGCGCGAGATCCAGTCGGGCAGCTCCGTGCTGCAGGCCACGGTCACCTACTCGCCGACCATGGCCTCCTCGGCGATCAAGCTGGCGCGTCTGATAGCACAGGGGAAGGGCATGAGTGATCTGGTGGAGAACCAGGTTCCCCAGTCCATCACGCTCGCGTCCGAGACCATTACCAAGGAGAACGTCGAGAAGTACCTGGCACTCGGCTTCGAATCCTGATCCTGATCGGGGGTTGCATGTCAGACAGAACCACCATCGGCGTGGGCATGGTCGGCTACGCCTTCATGGGCCGTGTCCACTCCCAGGCCTGGCGCAGCGTCGGGGCGTTCTTCGACCTGCCGCTCGCGCCCCGCATGGCGGTGCTCGCGGGCCGGTCGAAGGAACGTACCGAGGCGGCCGCGGCACAGCTCGGCTGGGCCGACGTCGAGACGGACTGGAGAGAGCTGGTCAAGCGCGACGACGTGCAGATCGTCGACATCTGCACGCCCGGTGACTCCCACGCGGAGATCGCCATCGCCGCGTTGCAGGCCGGCAAGCACGTGATCTGCGAGAAGCCGCTGGCCAACACCGTCGCCGAGGCCGAGGCGATGGTGGCGGCGGCGGCCGCCGCGCAAGGCAGGAGCATGGTGGCCTTCAACTACCGGCGGGTGCCCGCGATCGCGCTCGCCCGCCGGTTCGTCGAGGAGGGCCGGATCGGCGAGATCAGGCACGTGCGGGCGCAGTACCTGCAGGACTGGATCGTCGACCCCGAGTTCCCGCTGGTCTGGCGGCTGCAGAAGGACAAGGCCGGCTCGGGCGCGCTCGGCGACATCGGCGCGCACATCGTGGACGCCGCCCAGTTCATCACCGGGCAGAACGTGCTGGGCGTGTCGGCGCTGACCGAGACGTTCATCAAGGAGCGCCCCCTGGCGACGGAGTCGGCCGGCCTCGGGGCCACCGGGTCCGCGGCCAGGGGCGAGGTGACGGTGGACGACGCGGCGCTGTTCATCGGGCGGATGTCGGGCGGCGCGGTGGCCTCGTTCGAGGCGACCCGCTTCGCCAACGGCCGCAAGAACGCGATGCGCATCGAGCTCAACGGCTCGCTCGGCAGCCTGGCCTTCGACTTCGAGGCCATGAACGAGCTGTGGTTCAGCACCGGTGGCGGCGGCTTCGAGCGCATCCTGGTCACCGAGCCCGACCACCCGTACGTCGGCGCCTGGTGGCCGCCCGGCCACGGCCTCGGCTACGAGCACACCTTCACCCACGAGATCAAGGACTTCCTGGAGGCGGTCGCCACCGGCGCCGACCCGTCACCGTCGTTCGCCGACGGCCTGCGGGTGCAGCGGGTGCTGGAGGCGGTCGAGCGCAGCGCGGCTGACGGCAGCCGCTACACGAACGTGGAGGACTGATGCGACCAGTCACGCTGTTCACCGGACAGTGGGCCGATCTGCCGTTCGAGGAGGTGTGCAGGCTGGCGGCCGAATGGGGTTACGACGGCCTGGAGATCGCCTGCTCGGGCGACCACTTCGACGTGGCCCAGGCCGTGGCGGACCCCGCGTACGTGGAGCAGAAGCGCGCCCAGCTCGACAAGCACGGCCTGAAGGTGTGGACGATCTCCAACCACCTCGTCGGCCAGGCGGTCTGCGACCACCCCATCGACGAGCGCCACAAGGCCATCCTCCCGGCCCGCATCTGGGGCAACGGCGACCCGGAGTCGGTGCGCCAGGCCGCGGCCGAGGACATGAAGAACACCGCCCGCGCCGCGGCCCTGCTCGGCGTGGACACCGTGGTGGGCTTCACGGGCTCGTCGATCTGGCACGCGGTGGCGATGTTCCCGCCGGTGCCGGCGTCCATGGTCGACGCCGGCTACCAGGACTTCGCCGACCGCTGGAACCCCATCCTCGACGTCTTCGACGAGGTGGGCGTGCGCTTCGCCCACGAGGTGCACCCGAGCGAGATCGCCTACGACTACCACACCACCGTGCGCACGCTGGAGGCCATCGGCCACCGGCCCGCGTTCGGCCTGAACTGGGACCCGTCCCACATGGTGTGGCAGGACCTCGACCCGGTCGGGTTCATCCTCGACTTCAAGGACCGCATCTACCACGTGGACTGCAAGGACACGCGGATGCGGGTCGGCGACGGCCGCCGGGGCCGCCTGTCGTCCCACCTGCCGTGGGCCGACATGCGCAGGGGCTGGGACTTCGTCTCGACGGGGCGCGGCGACGTGCCCTGGGAGGACTGCTTCCGCGCCCTCAACTCGATCGGGTACGAAGGACCCATCTCGATCGAGTGGGAGGACGCCGGGATGGACCGGCTCGACGGGGCCAAGGAGGCGCTGGGCTACATCCGCAAGCTCAACTCCATCACCCCGCCGACGACGGCCTTCGACGCCGCCTTCTCCACCACGTAAGCGGCAGCCGCCGGGCGCGTGCTCAACCGCGGTTGAGCACGCGCCCGACGCCCGCGATCACCGCCGTGGCCAGCAGCCAGCCCGACAGGATCAGCACCACGGACACCGCCTTGTCGATCCCGGCCGGGTCCCAGGCGGTGCGGTGGCCCAGGTTCGCGACGGGGACGATGAGGTCGAGCACGTACAGGACGGGGTCCCAGGCGGGCCCGTCGTTCTTCACCCTGCGGGGCGGATGGGCCGCGAACCACAGGGCGCCGGTCGTGACCAGGAACAGCAGCCAGGCCAGGGCCCGTCCCGGCAGGTAGCCGTAGCCGAACAGCACGTCCTGCAGCACGCTCCACACCCTGGCGGGCAGCCGGTCGCCCCTGCGGATGCGACGCTGCCTGGCCAGCCGTACCAGGCGGGCGGCGCGCTCGTCACCGGCACGGGCGTAGCAGAGCGCGAGCTGCTCGTACGAGCCCGCTCCCGCGTGCTGGTCGAGCCGGAGCCAGCGCAGGCGCTCCTGATGGTCCGTGCCGGGCCCCTCGGCGAGCCGGCGGTAGGTGAGGCCTTCCAGGTCCAGCCGGCCGGGCTCGGGCCAGCTCTCGCGGTTGTCCACGTACGCGTCCACCTGCGCGTCGCGCAGCACGATCCGGCCCTCGGGGCGGTCGCGGAAGTCCAGCCGCAGGCGGGGTGTGCGCAGCCGGGCGAGGTTCAGCCCGCCTGTGATCACCGCGTCGTGGAAGGTGACCAGCACGCCGACCTCGGAGCTGCGCAGCCGGACCTGCCCCGTGGAGGTGAAGCCCCAGTCCACGTACAGCCCGCGGCGGATCTGGGCCACGGACGCCTCCATGCCGGCGATCCTGGCGCCGTTGAGGTAGACGGCGCCGCCGATGTTCGCGGCACGCAGATGGACCGCACCGGTCGCGGACAGGCCGGTCCCCGTGACGGAGCCGGTCACCTGGAGCTGGTCGGCGTATAACGACCACTGGCCGGAGGAGCCCAGCGTGAGGTCGGCGAGCATGAGATCGCCGTCGATCCGGGCGTCGCTGAGCTCCAGCACCGCCGAGGAGACGGCCTTGTGCCGGGGAACGCCGAACGGGCCGGCGACCTCGTCACCGCTGCCCGTGACGCGCTGGTCGGCCAGGGGCTCGGTGCCGTTCCCCGAGCCGATCACGGCCTGCCGCAGCGTCAGGTCGGTGCTCAGCCGCAGCCGGAACGCCTGCACGGCCTCGGCGTGCAGGCCCGTCAGGTCGATCGACTGGCCGGTGACGCCGTCGAGGATCAGCGCGCCCTCGATCCGGCAGCCCGGCAGCTCCAGGTCGAAGCCGAACGACTGCCCGCTCAGGTCGAGGTCGCCGGTGACGGTGACGCCTTCGAGGCGGAACGGCCCGCTGGTGTGCCTGCGCAGCAGCCGGAGGAACGCGGAGGGAGGCATCCGCCGGGATCTGGTCATGATCGGCATCCTCCCCCAGGGGCCGGGGGAGGATGCGCGCGGTCGTCAGTCCATCAGCACGATCTGGCGCAGCACCTCGCCGCCCTTCAGGGCCGCGACGGCGTCGTTCAGGTCGGTCAGGCGGATGCGGGAGCTGATCATCGACTCCAGGTCCAGCAGGCCGGACTTGTGCAGCTTGGCGAAGTACGGGAAGTCGTGCCGCACGTCGGCCTCGCCGTACAGGCTGGACAGCAGGTTCTTGCCCTCGAACAGCAGGCTGAAGGCGGAGATGGAGACCATGTCGTCCATCGCGCCGGCCCCGACGACGATGACGTCGCCGCCCTGGCGGGCGAGCTGCCAGGTGCTCTGGATCGTGGCGGACTTGCCGACCACCTCGAAGGCGTAGTCGAAGCCGCCGCCGGCGGTGAGCTCGTTCAGCGCGTCGGGGACCTGCTCGGGCGTGACGGCGTGGGTGGCGCCGACCTTCCTGGCCAGCTCGTGCTTGGAGGCCAGCGGGTCCACCGCGAGGATCGTCCTGGCGCCGGAGATCCGCGCGCCCTGGATGACGGCCAGGCCGACACCGCCGCAGCCGACCACCGCCACCGTGGAGCCGGGGCGCACCTTCGCGGTGTTGAGCGCGGCGCCGACGCCGGTCGTGATGCCGCAGCCGATCAGGGCCGCCGCCTCCCACGACACGTCGTCGTCGATCTTGATCGCGCCCTGCCAGGGCACGACGATCTCCTCGGCCCAGGTGCCGCACCCGGCCATCCCGAACACGGTCGAGCCGTCGCCGAGCCGGAAGTTGCCCTTGCTGAAGGACTCGATGACGTACTTCATGCACAGGAACGGCTGGCCGCCCACGCACAGGTCGCACTCCTGGCAGGCCGGGCGCCAGCTGATCACGACGTGGTCGCCCGGTTTGACCGAGGTCACGTGCTCGCCCACCTCGACCACCTCACCCGCGCCCTCGTGGCCGAGGATGAGCGGCACGGGCTGGGGCAGCACGCCGGTCATGGCCGACAGGTCGGAGTGGCAGACGCCCGTCGCCCTGATCCGGACGCGTACGTCGGCGGGCCCGACGGGGGCCAGGGTGACGTCGTCGCGGATGTCGAGCTTGTCGTTGCCTACGGCGTGCAGGATCGCGGCGCGCATGGGGGTTCCTCCTCGTTTCCTGCGGGGCTATTCCTCGAGGGACAGAGCGGCTTTCGGGCAGGACCTGACCGCGTGGCGGACGCGGTCCCGCATCTCGGGGGGTGGTTCCGGGAGCAGGATGTGCAGCTGGTCGTCGTCGTCGACCTCGAACACTTCCGGCGCGAGCCCCATGCACACGGCGTTGGCCTCGCAGACCAGCTCGTCCACCTTGACCTTCATCTCAGAGCCTCCTGTGGTCCCATGAGACCACTTTCGTGCGCTCGACGACGTACGCAACCCGCTTGGCGCCGGTTTTCTCCACGTACGGGCGCAACAGCTCGTCGGGTACGCCCGGAGTCATCCGGCGCGCGATCGCCAGGCCGACGGTCAGGACCCGGTCGCGGTCGTCCACCTGCACGGCCTTGCCGTACACCAGGACGCCGCGCAGCTCGTCGTAGTCGTCGCCGGCTTCGACGAGGCAGCTCACCCGGGGATCGCGGCCCAGGTTGCGGGTCTTCTGCGCCTTGGCGTAGGTCCAGAAGGCGATACGGCCCTCGTCCAGGCCGTAGAACATGGTGACGAGGTGGGGGGTGCCGTCCGGGTTGATGGTCGCGAGCTGCAGCTTGCGCGAGCCCTCCAGGAAGGCGGTGACCTCGTCGTCCGACATGGCGATGCGAGCGCGCTGATTCACGCTGCCAAGTAGAACAGGTTGCAGATCAGCCCTGCAAGAGCCGTTTGGAATGTTGTTCGGTTCGGCTAGGGTGCATACCCATGACGATGCCGTCAGAGCTGCTGTACGCGGCGAAACATGCCAAGGGTTTCATGCCGCCCGACGAGGGGCTGGCCCTGTTCGAGACGGCCTGCCGGTACGGCAAGCTCGGCCCCATCTGCGAGATCGGCACCTACTGCGGCAAGTCGGCCGTCTACCTCGGCGCGGCGGCCCGGCAGAGCGGGTCCGTGGTCGTGACGGTCGACCATCACCGGGGCTCGGAGGAGATCCAGCCCGGCTGGGCGCACCACGACCCGACCCTGGTGGATCCCCGGTTCGGGAAGATGGACTCGCTGCCCACGTTCAGGGCCACGATCGCCTCCGCGGGGCTGGAGGAGGAGGTGATCGCGGTCGTCGGGAGGTCGGAGCGGGTCGCCGGGCTCTGGAACACGCCGCTGGGCATGCTGTTCATCGACGGCGGTCACTCCGAGGAGCCCGTGACCCGCGACTACGAGGGCTGGGCGCCGCACGTGATGACGGGCGGGGCGCTCGTCTTCCACGACGTCTTCCCCGATCCGGCCGACGGGGGGCAGGCGCCGTACCGGGTGTACCGGCGGGCGCTGGACTCCGGCGCGTTCGAGGAGGTGGCCGTCACGGGCTCCATGCGCGTCCTGGAGCGCGTCGGGCCGGGCATCTGATCAGTTGGACCCGCCCGATCCCGCTCCAGTCGTTCCGCGCCGCCCCCGCCCCCGTCGCCGCGCCACTGCCGTCGGCCGTCCGGCTCGTTCAGTAGTGGTGGCGGCGGGTCCAGGAGCCGCGGATCTGCGACTGCCAGCGCTGGAAGTCCTCGTGGGTGTGCGCCTCGTGGCCGAGCGCGATCAGCGCCCGGTCGGTCCACGAGGCCGCCTCCTCAGGGCCGGCGCCCGCCAGGATCGGCGCCGCCTGCGCCGTGTGGTCGGGCAGTTCCCCCGAACGCAGCCGCGCCGCCACCGCGAAGGCGCAGCCCTGCGCCAGGTACGCGCGGAAGCCGTCGGCCCCGGCCCGCTCGGTCAGCCACCACAGCTCGTGGGCCTCGGCCCCTCCCGTGTACGCCGCCGCGAACCCGACCCCGCTCCACAGATCGGCCCGCCGCGGGATCGCGTACCCGCCGATCCTGGCGGAGACGTCGTCCGGAGCCCCGCCCTCGTGGTACCAGAGCAGCCGCCCCAGCCCCTGGTCGAACACCGCGCAGTGCGCCCTGGTGAGCAGGTCGGGCATGGTGCGCTCGCCCACCATGCGGTCGGCCCTGGACAGGCTCCACTGGAAGCCGAACCCGTCCACGGCCAGCCACCGCAGCAGCGGATGGGCCCGCCGCGCGCCCCACACCGGTCGCAGCCGCAGCAGCGCGTACGCGCGGCCGGCGCCGAGGTAGGCGGCGTGGCGGTGATGCTGGGCGGGGCCGGCCAGTAGCTCGTGAAGGCGCCGGCCCCGGGTCAGGGTGAGCAGGTCGAGCATCGTGCAGGCGGCCGCGGCCCCCTCGTAGGCGAAGGGCCGCTGGTCCTCCGGGATCTCCTCGACCTTCTCGGCTTCTTGTGACATCACCGCGTTGTAACCGAACACGTACGATCGCTCGGACCTGGTGAAGACCGTCCGCGATTGCGCGCCCCTGTGCCGGAACCTGCGCCGGCTCAGATCGGACTCCAGCGGATCCTTGGCCAGCAACCGCCGCAGCCCCCTGGGGCCGGAGAGTGTCGGCTCGGTCCTGGCCTGGTCCAAGAACGATGGTGTGCCCGTGTCGCCCACGCTTCCCCCGAAGACGCCTCGTACGTCACTCAGAAGCTAGTAAGCCCGCTGAGCGACCCATCGGCGGCGCACCGGCCCCTGTTGGCAAAGAACCCGCAAAAGCGGTTGTACGGGCGCCTCAGAGGCCTTCGGTGTGCACCGCGGCGCAGCCGCACACCTCCGGGTCGAACACGGCGGTCCCGTCGATGTCGCGGAACAGCCCGCCCCCGGGCGAGAGCCCGAGCAACGCGTCGGCCGCCAGCACGACGGCGGCGGCGGTGTAGCCGGAGCGTTCGTGCGGGAAGTGCTTGCGGTTGGCGAACTGCCAGCCGGTCCAGTACGAGCCGTCCTCGTGCCGCAGGTGCTGCATGTCGGCGAAGAGCGCGTGCGCCCGCTCCTTGTCACCCAGCGCGTCGAGCGCCAGCACCAGCTCGCACGTCTCGGCCCCCGTCACCCACGGCTGGTCCGACACGCACCGGATGCCCAGCCCCGGCACCACGAACGTCGGCCACTCGCGCTCCAGCAGCTCCAGCGCCTGCTGCCCGCGCACCGCGCCGCCCAGCACCGGGTAGTACCAGTCCATGGAGAAGCGGCTCTTGTCCGCGAACGCCTCCGGGTGCGCCGACAGCACGTGGGCCAGCCGGTCGGCGGCCAGCTCCCAGTGCGGCTGCGGGTCGCCCAGGTGGTCGGCCAGCAGCACGCCGCAGCGCAGCCCCTGGTGGATGGAGGAGCAGCCGGTCAGCAGCGCGTACGCCGCCGGCCTGCCGTGCGCGTCGCGCTCCCAGACGATCTCGCCGCGCTCGGTCTGCAGCCCCGCCACGAAGTCGAGCGCGGCCTTGACCATCGGCCAGCTCTCCTCCGTGAAGCGCCGGTCGCCGGTGACGAGGTGGTGGTGCCACACGCCGACCGCGATGTAGGCGGCGTGGTTGGTCTCGCCGTTCGCCTCCGTGGGCACGCCGTCGACCAGTTTCATCGGCCAGGCGCCGTCGGCGCGCTGGTGACGGGCCAGCCAGGCGTAGCCGCGGCGCACCGGCTCGTCGAGCCCCGCCACGGACATCGCCATGAGGCACTCGATGTGGTTCCAGGCGTCCACGTGCCCCTCGGGCCAGGGCACGCCGCCGTCGTCCTGCTGGATCGCCGCGATGCTGCCGGCCGTCCGTACGACCTCCTCTCGGGAGATCATGGCTTCCGCACGTACAGGACCACGCTCTTGCCGATGATCGGATTGAGCAGGGTCTCGGCGATCCTGGTGGCGGCGGGGCGCTTCATGATGTCCCAGACCAGCAGCTCGTGGTACGCCTTGGCGAGCGGGTGCCCGTCGTTGTTGACGCCGACCGCGCACTTGATCCACCAGTACGGCGCGTGCAGGCCGTGAGCGTGGTGGTGCGGCCCGATCTCGAAGCCGATGGACTTGAGCTTGGCCGACAGCTCGGCGAGCGTGTAGATGCGCACGTGACCGCCCGGAGCGGTGTGGTAGTCCTCGTCCAGCGCCCAGCAGATCCGCTCGGGCAGGAAGCTCGGCACGGTCACGGCCGCCGTGCCGCCCGGCTTGAGCACGCGGAAGATCTCGCGCATGGCCGCCATGTCGTCGGGGATGTGCTCCAGCACCTCCGCCGCGATGACCCGGTCGAAGCTGTCGTCCTCGAACGGCATGTCCAGCGCGGTGCCCTGCACGGTCTCGCCGGTGGCGCCGTCGGGCACCTCGCCCGCCTTGTCCATCGCCACGAACATGCTCGCCACGCCGTCCAGCTCGGACTGGTCCATGTCGAACGCGATCACGTCCGCCCCGCGGCGCAGCACCTCGAAGGCGTGCCTGCCGCCGCCGCAGCCCAGGTCGAGCACGCGCACGCCCGGACCCACGGGCAGCCGGGCGAAGTCCACGGTCAGCACTGGTCAGCCTCTCCTCTTGTGGTTCTCGATGGCCTCGTGGTACGCCTCGACGGTCCGCTTGGCCACGACGTGCCAGGTGTAGCGCTCCATGACGCGGTCGTATCCGGCCTTGCCCACCCGCTCGCGCTCCTCCGGGGAGTCGTGCAGGCGGCGCAGCACCGCGGCCAGCTCCTCGGGGTCGCCCGGCGGCACCTGGACGGCCGCGTCGCCGACGACCTCGGGCAGCGCGCCCGTACGGCTGGCGACCAGCGGCGTCGCGCAGGCCATGTGCTCGACGGCGGGCAGCGAGAAGCCCTCGTACAGGGAGGGCACGACGGAGATCTCCGAGGTGGCGATCAGCTCGCCCAGCTCGTCGTCGGAGATGCCGTGCACGAACCGCACCCGCTCCTGCAGCGACAGCTCCTGCACGAGCTGCTCCGTCGGGCCGCCGGGGGTGGGCTTGCTGACCACGGTGAGGTTCACGTCGCGCTCGGTGGCCAGCTTCGCCACCGCGCGCAGCAGCGTCGCGACGCCCTTCATGGGGGAGTCGGCGCTGGCCACGGCCACGATCGAGCCCTTGCGCCTGGGCTTGTCCGGGCGCGGGTGGAAGTAGCGGGTGTCCACGCCGAGCGGGATCAGGCGCATGTTCGCCTGGGGCACGTTGAAGTCGCGGTGGATGTCGGCCAGCGACGACTCGCTGACGGTCAGGATCGGGCTCAGCTTCGGCGCGACGCGGGACTGCATCTTCACGAAGCCGTACCAGCGGCGCATGGTGAGCTTCTTGGCGCCCTGGGCGGCCTCCAGCTCGATGCGGCGGTCGACGCTGATCGGGTGGTGGATGGTGCCGACCACGGGGAACAGCTTCTGGATGCCGAGCAGGCCGTACCCGAGGGTCTGGTTGTCCTGCACGACGTCGAAGTCGCCGACGCGCTTCTTGAGCTCGCGGTGGGCCCGCAGCGTGAACGTCAGCGGCTCGGGGAACCCGGCGGTCCACATGGTGCCGACTTCCAGCCAGTCGATCCAGTCGCGGTACTCGTGCAGCTTGGGCGTCCTGAACGGGTCTTCGTCGCGGTAGAGGTCGAGGCTGGGCACCTTCCGGAGGACGACGCCCTCGTCCAGCTCGGGGTAGGGCTGGCCGGAGAACACCTCGACGTGGTGCCCGAGCGCGACCAGCTCCCGGCTCAGGTGGCGGAGGTAGACCCCCTGGCCACCACAGGTGGGCTTGCTGCGGTAGGACAGAAGCGCGATCCGCAGCCTTCGCTCCCGCACGGACACCCCTTTCTCCGCCGGTAGGGCCCAGGGACGGGCGTGTACCGTGAAAGATGACCTTAGTCCGAGAAGGCTACCATTCGGTAGGTCGGCTGGAATTGTTCACAATGGCCGTCGCAGGGCGTGCGAACTGCGACATTGCCGTAACCGAGCGTGGTTCGGTGGAACGTGTTCTATGTGGCCTGATGTCCTTGTGGGGTGCTTAGCTGTACATTCCCGTCTCAAAGGGACAGGGCAGGCGATAGTTGGAGGACCCCTTGGCCAGGCGCGCTCTGATCACCGGCATCACCGGCCAGGACGGTTCCTATCTGGCGGAGCACCTGCTGGAGCAGGGGTACGAGGTCTGGGGGCTGGCCCGCGGGCAGGCGAACCCGCGCGTGTCGCGGATGCGGAAGCTGCTGACCGAGGTCCGGGTGGTGCGGGGCGACCTGCTCGACCAGGGGTCGCTGATCTCCGCCGTCGAACGGGTGCAGCCGGACGAGGTGTACAACCTGGGGGCGATCTCGTTCGTGCCCATGTCGTGGGAGCAGGCCGAGCTCACGGCCGAGGTGACCGGGATGGGCGTCCTGCGGATGCTTGAGGCGATCCGGGTGTGCTCGGGCGTGTCCCGGGGGGTCTCTCCGGGTGCAGGCGGGCAGATCCGCTTTTATCAGGCTTCGTCCTCCGAGATGTTCGGCCAGGTCAGCGAGACTCCGCAGAACGAGCGCACCGCCTTCCACCCGCGGTCGCCGTACGGGGTGGCCAAGGCGTACGGGCACTTCCTCACGCAGAACTACCGCGAGTCGTACGGGATGTTCGCCGTGTCCGGGATCCTGTTCAACCACGAGTCGCCGCGACGCGGAGCCGAGTTCGTCACCAGGAAGGTGTCGCTCGGGGTGGCCCGGATCAAGCTGGGGCTGGCCGGCGAGCTGCGGCTGGGGAATCTGGAGGCGCGGCGCGACTGGGGGTACGCCGGCGACTACGTCAAGGCCATGCACCTGATGCTGCAAGCCGGCAGGGCCGAGGACTACGTGATCGGGACCGGGCGGATGAAGTCGGTCCGGGAGCTGGTGGAGGCGGCCTTCAGCGCGGCCGGGCTGGACTGGGAGCAGTACGTCGTCACCGATCAGACGTTGCATCGGCCGGCCGAGGTGGATCTGCTGTGCGCGGACCCCAAGAAGGCGCGGGTGCAGCTGGGGTGGGAGCCCCGGGTTTCGTTCGATGAGCTGGTGGCGATGATGGTCGAGGCCGATCTGCGACTGCTCGCGGACGGCGGCGACCCGCACGACGACAGCTCCTGGCCCTGAGCCGGTGATGATCCTGTCCTGCGCGCGGCGCTCCGGCTTTTGACCCTGTCTCTCGGAGCTTGACTGAGGCGTCCCTTCTGGCGCCGCCCTGCCCCGATGGCGCCCTGCTCGGGAGCGCCCTGCCTTGCTCGCGGTCTCCCGCGGGCGCCCGTTCTGCGTCCCCTCCTCCGGCCGGCCTCCGTGTGCGCCGTTCCTCCAACCCGTACCGCTTGCCTGTCGGTCGCCTTCACGCGTCGGCCATTGACAAACCAGATTTTTATGTAAAAAATCGCTTTTGCGATGAGAGATGTCCTGTACCTCGAAGTGATCGAGCAGGCAGAGGCCCTGCTCAAGCCGCAGCGCATAGAAGTGCTGCGGCAACTCGCCGAGCCGCGCACCTGCTCAGAGGTCGCCGAACGCCTCGGCCAGACCCCGCAGCGGGTCTACTACCACGTCAAGCGGCTGGTCGAAGCGGGCCTGGTCGACCAGGTGTCCGAGCGCAAGGTGCGCGGCATCCACGAGGGCATCTACCAGGCCGGAGCCCGTTCCTATTGGCTGTCGCCCCGGCTCGTCGGCCGCCTCGGGCTGCGCAAGGCCCGGGACCAGCTCAGCCTCGGCTACCTGCTCGACCTCATGGAGGAGGTCCAGGCCGACATAGCGGCCCTCGACAGGACAGCCCCTGAGCTGCCGTCGATCGGTCTGTCCGGCGAGATCCGCGTGCGTCCGGAGAACCGCCAGGAGTTCCTGACCGAGTTGCAGAGCATGCTGCAGAACCTGTTCACCCGCTACGGCGGGGCCGAGGGCGACGCCTTCAAGCTGGCCCTCGCCTGCTATCCGCAGACCGTTCAAGAGCCCAGAGGAGAACGAGACCATGACTGAGCCCCTGATCGTGCGCGCCGACATCCCGGCGCCGGTCGAGCGAGTGAGCCGCGCGCTGACCGACCCGGCCGACCTGCGGATCTGGCTGGCCGAGCACGTCGAGGTGGAGCTGCCGGAACGGTTCGCGTTCTGGGGGCGTACGACGCCGGAGGGCGACGCGCCGCACCAGCGGCTGCTGCACGCGGACGAGCGCACGCTGCGCTTCGCGTGGCTGCTCGACGGCGAGGAGACGACCACCGAGCTGTCGATCGAGGCCGCCGGAGACGACCGGACGACCCTCACCCTGTCGCAGACGCACTTCGACTTCCAGGACGTCATCACGGGCAAGAGCATCCGGGGCGTGCTGCAGACGTACTGGTGCCAGGTGCTCACCAACCTGGCCGAGCACCTGGAAGGCCGCGCGCTGACGCCCATGCAGGACTACACCTCCACGGACATGCGGGTCGAGGTCTCGATCGACGCGCCGGCGGCGAAGGTGTTCCACGCGATCACCGACTCCGAGGCGGTGTCGCGGTGGTTCGGCTACACGATCGACATCGAGCCGTACGAGGGCGGGCGCCTGGCCATGGGCGGCTTCGACAACAACCCCGACCCGGCGAAGGTGCTGGAGGTCGTGCCCGACCGCAAGTTCTCCGTGGACTGGGGCGACGGCGGGGTCGGGACGTGGGAGCTGGCGGGGTCCGGCGGGAAGACGCGGCTGACGCTGGTGCAGAGCGGCTTCGACCAGGCGCACCCTCCGTACGCGGCGTGGGGCGGCTTCCTTTCCGGGCTGGCCGAGCTGCGTCGCTACCTGGAAGTGCCCGGCTGGAAGCCGGTCATCATGGCGTAGGCGCGTGGCGCGTGGCGCGTGGCGCGTGGCGCGTGGCGCGTGGCGCGTGGCGCGTGGCGCTTGCCTGGCGTGGGGGCGGGGACGGGACGGTTGGACGGCGCATGCGTGCACGGCACTACATGTGACGGTGCGTGTGCGCGTCATCCACAGAACCCCGTTCGGTCCCTTCCCCTCCACCTCAGCCCCGGCACCCTTGGCGCCATGAATGCCTCACCGCCCTCAAACCCGCAGCCTCCTACACCCGTCACCTCCCCACCGTCGTTTCCTCACCCGCCCCGTACCTCCCCATCACCCCGTACCTCGCCATCACCCCGTGCGTTGCCATCGCCCTCCCTCATGGAGCGCGCCCGCAGCATCACCCGAGCAGCCCCCCAAGCCACCGTCTGCCGTCAGACCGCCGCACACATCTGGGGCATCAAGACCCTCTCCACCCCGGAGGACGACTGGCCGGTGGAGCTGACCGCCCCGAACCACCTCGCGATGCCCGGCTGCGTCACCTACATGGTGCCTCTCCCCGCCGAGGACATAACGGAGCACAAGGGCATCCGCCTCACCACCATGGAACGCACGGCCCTCGACTGCGCCCGCTGGCTGCCCCGCGTGGAAGCCGTGGCCGTCCTCGACCAGTTCGCTCGCAGAGGCATGGACCTGAAAGCCCTGTGGCACCGCCCCCTCAACACCTGGACCCTCCGCGAAACCCTCAGCCTCGCCGACCGCGGCGCAGCCTCTCCCCGGGAGAGCTGGCTCAGGGTCATCCTCATCGATGGCGGCCTCCCCAGACCCACCACCCAGATCAGGGTGGAGCTGGGCGAAGACCGCTTCGCCTACCTGGACCTGGGCTGGGAGGACTTCAAGGTCGCAGTGGAGTACGACGGCCAGGAACACCACACCTCACCCCGCGACCAACAGCACGACGCCGACCGCCGTGAGGAGCTACGCCGCCACGGCTGGCGGGTGATCGCCGTCCGCCGAGACGTCATACCCGGCCAGATCGCTGACCTCCTCCACTACGTGGCCAGCGCCTTGATCGAACGCGGCTGGCGCCCGGGCCCTCAAGGCACGATCCGCATCCTGAGCCGTATCCGCGCAGCCCGCCGCAGCCGCCGCTACCGCTTACCTTCACGGCACCCCACCGACACTCCACCTGAACTCCGGCACCGCGCCGGCACTCCACCTGAACTCCGGCACCGCGCCGGCACTCCACCTGAACTCCGGCACCGCGCCGGCACTCCACCTGAACTCCGGCACCGCGCCGGCACTCCCGGCACCGCGCCGGCACGCCGGTACAGCACCGGCGCCGAGAGTCGGCACCGGCCATGGCGCCGGCACCGAGAGTCGGGCACCGGCACGCCGGCGCTGGTGCCGGCAGTCCTGGTCCCCAGCGCCGGCACCCTCGCCGCATCGCTGCTGAACGGCCGGCTCGTTCTACCCCAGGGCGGCGGCTGTTCCTCATCGCCGCCGCAGCTCGGGAACGGGTGGAAGGCGGAGTGCGAGGGGCGTAGGGCCGGGGGCGGGAAGACGCAGGTGGGTCAGCCGATGGTCACCGGCAGCTCCTTGATGCCGTTGATGAAGTTGGAGCGCAGCCGCCGTGCCTCGCCCGTCTGCCGGAGGCGAGGGCGGCGGCGGGCCAGTTGTTCGAAGAGGACGCGGAGCTCCAGCTTGGCGAGATGGTTGCCCAGGCAGAAGTGCGCTCCGCCGCCGCCGAAGCCGATGTGCGGGTTCGGGTCGCGGGCGATGTCGAAGGTTCCGGCGTTCGGGAAGACGGAGGTGTCGCGGTTGGCGGAGGAGTAGAAGACCACGACCTTGTCGTTCTCCTTGATCTCCTGCCCGCCCAGCACCTGGTCGGTGGTGGAGGTGCGCCGGAAGAGGTTGACGGGGGACACCCAGCGGACGATCTCGTCCGCGGCGGTCTTCGCCAGGCTCGGATCGGCGACCAGGCGCTCCCACTGGTCGGGGTGCTCGAAGAGCGCGAGCATGCCGCCGGAGGCCGCGTTCCTGGTGGTCTCGTTGCCTGCGACCACCAGGAGGAGGACGAAGAGGTCGAATTCGTCCTCGCCCAGGGTCTCGCCGTGCTCGTCGGGCTGGAGGAGCTTGGTGACGATGTCGTTCTTGGGGTTCGCCCTGCGCTGCGCTGCGAGCTGGTTGGCGTAGGCGTAGACCTCCATGGCGGCGCCCGAGCCCTCCTCGGGGCTGGCGGCGTAGTCGGGGTCCTGGGAGCCGATCATCCGGTTGGACCAGTTGAACAGCTTGTCGCGGTCGGATGCCGGGGCGCCGAGCAGCTCGCAGATCACGTAGAGAGGCAGGGGCGCGGCGACTTCGGTGACGAAGTCGATCTCGTCGGTCAGCTTGTCGAGGAGGTCGTCGCAGATGTCGCGGATGTGCTGTTCGAGCGCTCCGATCGTCCGCGGGGTGAACCCCCGGTTGACCAGGGAGCGCCGCCTCGTGTGCTCCGGTGGGTCCTGGTTGAGCATCATGAGGCGCTGGAGCGCGATCTGCTCCTCCGGCAGGTCATCGAAGAGGGCGAGCTTACGGTGCGAGGAGAAGAGGTCGGAGTGCCGCGACACGTGCACGACGTCTTCGTAGCGGGTCACGGCCCAGAAGTCGGGCTCGCCCTCGTGCCAGTGGATGGGAGAGTTCGCGCGCAGCCAGGTGAGCTGGTCGTGGGGTGGTCCGGCGTTCGCGTAAATGTCCCTGTCGACAAGGTCGATGTGCACGCTGGTCACCTCTTGATCAAGCGCTTGGTTAGCCTTTCTGAAACGTGTTCTATTACGGCGCTGTACGGTCGTCAAGGACGGGCGTGTGTCGTTCCTGATTCGTCCGCGCCCGGGATGCCTCTGATCTCGGGTGATCCGCACGTTGCGCTCGCCGGATCACTTACCGCTGTCGGGCATCGGCTTGTGTCGGAGTGTCTCGGATGGCGTAGGGCGGCGTCGGACGGTGCCGGGTGCCGTCGCCTGACGTGGCGCCGGGCCATGTCGCCGCCGGGCCGTGTGGCGAGGGGCCGTGTGGCGAGGGGCCGTGTGGCGAGGGGCCGTGTCGTGTGGGGGCCGTGTCGCGTCGCTGGAACTCGGGCCCGCGCGGGTGGATGGCTTGCGTCGCTGGAGGTCGGGCCACGGGTGGATGGCTTGCGTTTGAGTGCGCTCGAAGGCATAGCGTCGCCGCCATGACGACACAGACCTGGATCATTACCGGCGCGTCCCGTGGCTTCGGGCGTGCGTTGGCGGAAGCGGCGCTCGAGGCGGGTGACCGTGTGGTGGCGGCGGTGCGCCGGCCCGAGAGTGTGGCGGATCTGCAGGCCGCCCATCCGGACGACTGCATGGTCGCGGAGTTCGATGTTCGAGAGGTCGCTGCGGCTCCGGGGCTCGTGCGCGACACCCTTGACCGTTTCGGTCAGATCGATGTTCTCGTCAACAACGCGGGCAGGGCCGTGGTGGGGGCGGTTGAGGAGGTCGGGGACGCGCAGTTGCGTGAGCTGATGGAGCTGCACCTGTTCGGGCCTGCCGCGCTCGTACGGGCGGCGCTGCCCGCCATGCGTGGGCGGGGCTTCGGCACGATCGTGCAGATGAGCAGTCAGGGTGGGCGGATGTCGTTCCCCGGGGTGTCGACCTACTCGGCGTCGAAGTTCGCGCTCGAAGGCTGGTCGGAGTCGCTGGCGGGGGAGGTGGCGCCGTTCGGGATCCGGGTGCTGATCGTTGAGCCGAGCCGGTTCCGGACCGGGTTCAACGGGGCCGGCGTGCTGGAGTTCGCTGAGGCGTCCGAGACTTATCGGGACGTGCTCGCCGGCGTTCGTGCGGACATGGCCGGGACCGACGGCCGGCAGGAAGGTAACCCGAAGCGGGCCGCCGAGATCATCGTGTACCTCGCGCACGCTGAGGAAGTGCCGTTGCGGCTGCCGCTGGGGCGGGAAGCCGTTGAACGCATCTCGGGCGTCCACCGGCGTGGGTTGCAGGAGGTCGAGCGGTGGGCCGAGATCGCCCGCAGCGCCGACTTCGCGGATGCGCCGGCGTCGGTACGGCCGATTTAGGCTCACGGCATGACGACCGACGACCTGATGACGAGGGCGCTCGAAACGTTGGAGGACGGACCGCCGTCGATCGAGGCGATCCTTCGCTTGGCCGACCTGGCGGAGGTGTCTGAGCCGATGACGATCGCGGAGGTCGCTGACCTGCTCGACATCTCGCCTCATACGCTGCGTTATTACGAGCGGGCCGGGCTGGTGGAGGTGGCTCGCGACGGCAGTGGTCATCGCCTGTACGATGCCGCGGCGGTGCGGCGGCTGGTGTTCCTGACCCGGATGCGGCTGTCCGGGATGCCGATGCGAGACCTTCAGCACTACCTCTCGCTGGCTGATGCTGGGGAGCGGACGGTGCCCGAACGGCTCGACCTGCTGCTCGAACATCGCGATACCGTGCGGCGGCGGATTCGTGAGTTGACTCTTTCTCTCACGGCGATCGAGTACAAGATCGCCACGTATGGGGGCTC
This sequence comes from Nonomuraea thailandensis, assembly GCF_024172165.1. Taxonomy (GTDB): domain Bacteria; phylum Actinomycetota; class Actinomycetes; order Streptosporangiales; family Streptosporangiaceae; genus Nonomuraea; species Nonomuraea thailandensis. Next base: position 11,773,100 of record NZ_JAMZEB010000002.1, read on the forward strand.
GACCGGGCCGGACGTTTAGATCTGTCGCTGTCGTGTCGCACGCTGGTCCTCGCCCTGGCCGGCGCCGTCGCGTCGCTTGTGGGAGCTCACCGCCGCTTGTTGCCACCGCTGACCCGCCGCTTGCTTCCCGTTGCTCACCGCCGTGCGGTGCTGCCGTGCGGTGCTGCCGTGCGGTGCTGTCGTGCGGTGCTGTCGTGCGGTGCTGTCGTGCGGTGCTGTCGTGCGGTGCTGTCGTGCGCCGCGATCGCTCGCTGCCGTCCCTTGCCGAGACCGAGGTGGGCGGTGTCCTGGCATTGCACCTTCGCGACGCCCCCATGTTTCAGCCGCTTCACACCAGCCGCCAGCGCCCAGTGGGTGGTTTGTGGTCCGATGTATGAGGGGACGACCTCTCGGCTCAGGGAACGGGCGGGTTGAGGCGGTTAAGTGGGTTCACAGGCAGCAAGGGGGAGTTTGGGGGTGTATGTCGTGGTCACGGATCGGATGTATCCGTCTTGCGGCCCTTGACATGCTCCCACCCCCAGCCCCAGCATCTTGAATCGAGACATCCGATGTATCGATAAGAAGGATGCGGTGTGAAGCTGCTGCGAGTAGGACCCGTCGGTCAGGAGCGGCCGGTGGTCATGGACGACGCCGGTAACCTGCGCGACATCGGAGAGCCCGAGATCGACGGGGCTTTCCTCGCTTCCGGGGGAGTGGCGCGCGTCCGCGAGGCGCTCGAGCGCGGTGATCTGCCCGTGGTCGAGAGCGAAGGGTTGCGGATCGGGGCGCCGATCGCACGGCCCGGGAAGATCGTCTGCATCGGGCTGAACTTCAGCGACCACGCCGCCGAGTCCGGCGCGGCGGTGCCGGCCGAGCCTGTCGTGTTCATGAAGGCCGCCAACACCATGGTCGGCCCGTACGACGAGGTGCTCGTCCCGCGCGGCAGCGTGAAGACCGACTGGGAGGTGGAGCTGGCCATCGTCATCGGGCAGGAGGCCCGCTACCTCGGCAGCCGGGAGGAGGCGCTCGGCGTGGTCGCCGGGTATGCGATCTCCAACGATGTCTCCGAGCGGGAGTTCCAGCTGGAGCGGGGCGGCCAGTGGGACAAGGGCAAGTCGTGTGAGACGTTCAACCCGATGGGCCCGTGGCTGGTGACGGCCGACGAGGTGGGCGACCCGCAGAACCTGGCGATGCGGCTCTGGGTGAACGGGGAGCTGCGGCAGGACGGCGACACCAAGAACATGATCTTCGATGTGGCCGAGGTCGTGCGGTACCTGAGCCAGTTCATGGTGCTGGAGCCGGGCGATGTGATCAACACCGGTACGCCGGCCGGCGTGGCCATGGGGATGCCAGGGCAGCCGTACCTGCGCGCCGGTGACGTGGTGGAGCTGGAGATCGAAGGGCTCGGGCGGCAGCGTCAGACGGTGGGGCAGGCATGACCGCCACGGCAGGCACGTCCACCACGGCAGCAGGCGCGTACCGGATCGTGGAGATGGAGACGCACGACGTGCGGTTCCCGACCTCCCGCGAGCTGGACGGCTCCGACGCGATGAACCCCGACCCCGACTACTCCGCCGCCTACGTGGTGCTCAAGACGGACGACGGGTACGAGGGCCACGGGTTCGCGTTCACGATCGGCCGCGGCAACGACATCCAGACCACGGCCATCAGCGCCCTGGAGCCGTACGTGCTCGGCAGGGACGTCGAGGACCTCGGCGCGCTCTACCGCGACATGGTGGGCGACTCGCAGCTGCGCTGGCTGGGCCCGGAGAAGGGCGTCATGCACATGGCGATCTCCGCCGTGGTCAACGCCCTGTGGGATCTCAAGGCGAAGCGGGCGGACAGGCCGCTGTGGCGGTTGCTGGCCGAGATGGCGCCGGAGGAGATCGTCGAGCTGATCGACTTCCGGTACCTGAGCGACGCCCTGACGAAGGACGAGGCCCTCGACCTCCTGAAGAGGAACGAGGCGGGCAAGGCCGAGCGGATCGAGCGGTTGATCCAGGAGGGCTACCCGGCCTACACCACGTCCCCGGGCTGGCTCGGCTACGACGACGAGAAGCTGCGGCGGCTCTGCAAGGAGGCGCTGGAGCAGGGGTTCGGGCAGATCAAGCTGAAGGTCGGCGCTGATCTGGAGGACGACCGGCGGCGGTTCAGGGTGGCGCGCGAGGTGTGCGGGCCGGACTTCCCCATCGCGATCGACGCCAACCAGCGCTGGGACGTCGGCTCGGGCATCGAGTGGATCAACGCGCTGCGCGAGTTCAGGCCGCACTGGGTGGAGGAGCCGACGAGCCCCGACGACGTGCTCGGGCACGCCGCCATCGCCAGGGGCATCGCGCCCGTCCCGGTGGCCACGGGCGAGCACGTCCAGAACCGCATCGTGTTCAAGCAGCTCCTGCAGGCCGAGGCCATCTCGTACGTGCAGATCGACTCCGCCCGCGTCGGCGGTGTCAACGAGAACCTGGCGATCCTGCTGCTGGCGGCCAAGTTCGGCGTGCCGGTGTGCCCGCACGCGGGCGGGGTCGGGCTGTGCGAGCTGGTGCAGCACCTGTCGATGTTCGACTACGTGGCGGTCACCGGCACCATGGACGGCCGCGTGATCGAGTACGTCGACCACCTGCACGAGCACTTCGTGGACCCGGTGGTGATCCGCGACGGCCGGTACGTGGCGCCGTCCAGGCCCGGGTTCAGCGCGGAGATGCACGCGGAGTCGATCGCCGCCCACACGTTCCCCGGCGGCGAGGTCTGGAGGGAAGAGGCGTGAGTCTGAAAGCGGTCGTGACCGGCGGCGGGTCGGGCATCGGGCTGGCGGCGGCGCAGGCGCTGGCCGGGCGCGGCATGACGGTCGCCTGCCTGGACCTGAACCCGCCCGGCGAGCCGTTCGTCGGCATCAAGGCCGACGTCACCGACGACGCGCAGGTACGCGCGGCGGTGGCCGAGGCGGCCGAGCGCCTGGGCGGCATCGACGTGCTCGTGAACAACGCGGGCATCGGCGCGCAGGGCACCATCGAGGACAACCCGGACAGCGAGTGGCACAAGGTGTTCGACGTCAACGTGCTCGGCATGGTCCGGGTGGCGCGGGCGGCGCTGCCGTACCTGAGGAGGTCCGAGCACGCCGCGATCGTGAACACCTGCTCGATCGCCGCCACCGCCGGGCTGCCGCAGCGGGCGCTCTACAGCGCCACCAAGGGCGCGGTGCTGTCGCTGACGCTGGCGATGGCGGCGGACCACATCCGCGAGGGCATCCGGGTCAACTGCGTCAATCCGGGCACCGCCGACACGCCGTGGGTGGGCAGGCTGCTGGACGCGGCCGACGACCCTGAGGCGGAGCGCGCGGCGCTCAACGCCAGGCAGCCGATGGGCCGCCTGGTCACCGCGGAGGAGGTGGCCGCGGCGATCGCGTATCTCGCGAGCCCCGACTCCGCCTCGACCACCGGCACCGCGCTCGCGGTGGACGGCGGCATGCAGGGGCTGCGGCTCCGGCCCGCCAACTAGGGCCAAGCAACTCAAGGAAGGTAACCCCCCCAATGAAGTTCGGACGGGCGGTCGCGGCAGCGGCCCTCTTGGCGGTCGTGACCGCGTGCGGCTCAGGCACCACGGCAGAAGGAGGAAGCGGCGGCGGGAAGGTCGGCATCGACCACCCGCGGGCCGACTCCGACTTCTGGAACTCCTACATCAAGTACGTCCCGCAGATGGCCGGCGAGCTCAAGGTGGACCTCATGCCCGCCACGAACTCGCAGAACGACGTGGCCAAGCTGGTCAACAACGTGCAGGCGCTGACCGGCCAGGGCGCCAAGGTCATCGTCATGGCCCCGCAGGACACCGGCGCGATCGCCAACACGCTCCAGCAGCTGGAGAACAAGAAGATCCCGGTCGTCACCGTGGACACCCGTCCGGACAAGGGCAAGGTCTACATGGTCGTGCGCGCCGACAACCGCGCGTACGGCACCAAGGCGTGCGAGTTCCTCGGCGAGAAGCTCGGCGGCAAGGGCAAGGTCGTGCAGCTCCAGGGCGCGCTCAGCTCGATCAACGGCCGTGACAGGTCGGAGGCGTTCCTGGAGTGCATGAAGACGAAGTTCCCCGGCATCACGGTGTTCAGCGAGCCGACGGAGTGGGAGGGCAGCAAGGCGGCGTCCATGCTGCAGACCCGCCTGGAGCAGAACCCGGATATCAAGGGCGTCTACCTGCACGCGGGCGGCGTGCACCTGGCGCCGACGCTGCAGGTGCTCAAGCAGAAGGGCCTGCTCGTCGCGCCGGAGGACCCCAAGCACATCTTCGTGATCTCCAATGACGGGATCCCGCAGGAGTTCGAGGCGATCCGCAAGGGCGAGATCGACGCGACGGTGTCGCAGCCGGCCGACCTGTACGCCAAGTACGCCCTCTTCTACGCCAAGGCCGCGGCGGAGGGCAAGACGTTCAAGCCTGGCCCGACCGACCACGACAGCACGATCATCCAGCTTCCCAACGGCCTGGAGGACCAGCTCCCCGCGCCGCTGGTGACGAAGGAGAACGTGGACGACAAGGCCCTCTGGGGCAACCAGGTCAAGTAGATGAACCTTCACGTTGAAGCCCGGAACGTGGTCAAGCGCTTCGGCCCGACGACCGCGCTCAACGGCGCGGAGCTCGCGATCGCCGAGGGCGAGACACACGCGCTGGTCGGCAGGAACGGCGCGGGCAAGTCCACGCTCGTGTCGATCCTGACCGGGCTGCAGCGGCCGGACGAGGGCGAGGTGCGGTTCTCGGGACAGGCCGCGCCCGCCCTGGCCGACCGTGACGCCTGGCGGCAGCGCGTGGCCTGCGTCTACCAGAAGTCCACGATCATCCCGGCGCTCACGGTCGCCGAGAACCTGTTCCTCAACCGCCAGTCCGCCAAGGGCGCCAGGATCAACTGGCGGGGGCTGCGGGCCAGGGCGCGCGAGCTGCTGGACACCTACGAGGTGGACGTGGACGCGCAGGCGCTGGCCGGCGACCTGAGCGTGGAGCAGCGCCAGCTCGTGGAGATCGCCCGCGCGCTGTCGTTCGGCGCCAGGTTCATCATCTTGGACGAGCCGACGGCGCGGCTGGACGGCCCGGCCATCGAGCGCCTGTTCACGCGCATGCGGTCGCTGCGCGAGCAGGGCGTCACGATGATGTACATCTCGCACCACCTCGACGAGGTCTACGAGATCTGCCAGAGCGTCACCGTCTTCCGCGACGCCCGGCACGTCACGACCAGGCCGGTCGCCGACCTGCCGCACGACGAGCTGGTGGCCGCGATGACGGGGGAGGCCACGGCGGCGTACGAGGCGCGCGAGCACACGCCCGGCGAGCGGGTGGTGCTGCGGGGCGCGGGCCTCAGCCTGGCGGGGCGCTACACGGACATCGACATCTCCGTCCGGGAGGGCGAGGTCGTCGGCCTGGCCGGCTCCGCGAGCAGCGGCAAGGTCGGCCTCGCCGAGACCCTGGTCGGGCTGCGCAGGCCCGACACCGGCACGGTCACGGTGAACGGCACCCAGGTCAGGCCCGGCGACGTGCCGGCCGCCATGAAGGCCGGGCTCGGGTTCGTGCCCGAGGACCGCCACCACGAGGGCTTCGTCCCGCTGCTCTCGGTGGGGGAGAACGCCACGTTCCCGATCGCCCGCAAGCTGGGCCGCTACGGCATGGTCTCCCCGGCCAGGCGTCGCGCCACCGCCGAGCGGATGATCGGGACGCTGGACATCAAGACCGAGGGCCCCGACCAGCCGGTCGGCGACCTGTCCGGAGGAAATGCGCAGAAGGTCGTGTTCGCCCGGGCGCTCGTGGACGACCCGACCGTGCTGGTGGTGATCAACCCGACCGCCGGCGTGGACGTCAAGGCCAAGCAGGCCCTGCTCGGCGCCGTCGAGGACGCGGTCGAGCGCGGGGCGGGCGCCGTGGTGGTCTCCGACGAGCTGGACGACCTGCGGATCTGCGACAGGGTGCTGGTGATGTTCCACGGCAGGGTGGTGAAGGACGTGCCACGTGGCTGGACCGACCACGAGCTCGTGGCCGTGATGGAAGGCATGGAAGAGTGACGACTTTGACTGCGCCGGCCCCCCGGCTGAAGCTGGCCAGGTTCCGCGACCTGACGCTCGTGCCGGTGATCGTGCTCCTGCTGATCGTGGGCGCGTTCCTGGACCCGACGTTCCTGACGGCGGGCAACCTGACGAACGTGCTCCAGCAGCAGGCGGCGATCTCGCTGCTCGTGCTGGCCGAGGCGATGATCCTGATCGCCGGCAAGTTCGACCTCTCGCTGGAGTCGACGGTCGGCACCGCGCCGGCCATCGCGGTGATGCTGGTGGTCCCGGTGGCGGCGGGCGGCTTCGGCATCGGGCTGCCCGGGGCGCTGGTGATCCCGCTGGCGCTGCTCATCGGGGCGGCGATCGGGGCGTTCAACGGCTTCCTGATCATCAGGTTCCAGCTCTCGGCGTTCATCGTCACGCTGGCCATGCTGATCATCGTGCACGGGTTCCTCCAGGGCCCGACCGAGGGCAAGACGCTGTTCCAGCTCCCCGAGTCGATCCTCTACCTGGGCAGCGCCATGTGGCTGGGCCTGCCGGCCGCCATCTGGATCGCCGGCCTGCTGTTCGCCGCCGGCATCTTCGGCCTCGGCTACCTCCGGATCGGCCGCGCGCTCTACGCGATCGGCGGCAACATCGACGCGGCCCGCGCCGCCGGCATCCGGGTGGACCGGGTCCTGTACGGCGTCTTCATCCTGGGCGGGACACTGGCGGCGCTGGCCGGCATCCTGGAGACCGGACGCCTCGGGGCGATCGGCAACAACCAGGGCGTCGGCTGGATCTTCATGGTGTTCGCCGCGGCCGTCATCGGCGGCGTCAGCATGGACGGCGGCAAGGGCACGATCCTCGGCGCGCTCACCGGCGTGCTGGTGATCGGCCTCGTCCAGAACATCCTGACCCTCATCGGCGTCTCCGGCTTCTGGCAGCCGGTCATCTACGGCTCGATCATCCTCATCGCCCTCATGATCAGCCGGATCGCGGGCGGAAAGGCGCAAGATTGATGGCAACCGCGGGTGGAAGGGTGCACGACTGATGGCGATCGCGGGTGGAAGGGTGCACGACTGATGGCGATCGCGGGTGGAAGGGTGCACGACTGATGGCGATCGACCTGCCCCGCCACGGCTTCGGCGGCGCGCCCATCGGCAACCTGTACGACGAGGTCGCCGAGGAGCAGGCCCGCGCCACGGTGGACGCGGCCTGGGAGAGCGGGGTGCGCCTGTACGACACCGCGCCCCACTACGGCCTCGGCCTGTCCGAGCGCCGCCTGGGCGCCGCGCTCGCCGGCCGGTCGGGCTACCTGCTGTCCACCAAGGTGGGCCGCCTGCTGCGGCCCAAGGCGTCCGGCGACGGCCGCGACGACGACGTCTTCGACGTCGCGGGCGACCTGGAGCGGGTGTGGGACTTCTCGGCGGCCGGCGTCCGCGCGTCCCTGGACGACTCCCTGGTACGCCTGGGGCTCCCGGCCGTGGACATCGCCCTCATCCACGACCCGGACGACCACGTGGACCAGGCGATCGCCGAGGCCGCCCCCGCGCTGGCCGAACTGCGCGCCGAGGGCCGGGTGCGGGCGATCGGCGTCGGCATGAACCAGTGGGAGGCGCCGCTGCGCTTCGTCCGGGAGAGCGACATCGACGTCGTCATGCTCGCCGGCCGCTACACGCTCCTCGACCAGTCGGGCCTGCCCCTGCTGGAGGAGTGCGCGGAGCGGGGCGTGCGGGTGCTGGCGGCCGGGGTGTTCAACAGCGGCATCCTGGCCACCCGCGAGCCCGCGGGCACCTACGACTACGCGCCGGCGCCGCCGGAGTTGCTTGAACGGGCCACGCGGATCGCGCGGGTCTGCGAGCGGCACGACGTCACGCTGCCGCACGCGGCGATGGCGTTCCCGCTGCGCCACCCGGCGGTCGCCACGATCGTGCTGGGGGCCCGCACGCCCGACGAGGTCCGGCGCAACGCCGGGCTGTGGTCGCGGCCGGTGCCCGAGGAGTTGTGGGCGGACCTGGAGGGGGAGGGGCTGCTGGCGGCGGCCACCTGATGGGCCGGTCGCCACCGGTCAGGACTCGACGAACAGCCACGCCTTCGACGGCCCCGGCTCGTACGGCGAGTCCAGCCGCTTGGCGACCACCCCGGGCAATCCCTGCTCGCGTGCCGCCTGCCGCACCGCGCCCGCCTCGCCCGGCCAGGACGGCGCGGTCTGCCAGTGGGCTCCGGTCAGCTCCAGCGCCTCCAGGGCGGCCCGCCGGGCCGTGTACGGCTCGTCCAGCAGCGCCCGCCCGTCGTCGTACAGCAGGTCGTAGAAGAGGAGGATCTCCGCGCCGCCGAGCGTGGCGACCTCCCCGTCCAGCACCGCCGTACGGCTGCCGAACGACTCCGCCAGCCCGCGCAGCCACGGGTGCTCGCGGGCGGCGTCCGTGCGGCCGCCGTCGATGGGCACCAGGAGCCGCCGGCCGCCCCAGGCGAACTCGAAGGCGTACGCCGCGACGTCCTTCGGCAGCCTGGCGCGCTCGGTCGGGAGCATGGGGGAGAGGGGCGGGAACGGGTCGCGGACCGCGGAGCCCATGCGGTGGATCATCCAGTTCTTGCCCCGCGTCCGGAACAGCACGAACCGGCCGGAGGCCCGCTCGCCGCGCAGCACGAACTTGACCTCGCGCTCCGACCACTTCTCCGTCTCGTAGGTGCCGGTGTCCCAGACGGTCATGGTGCCGCCGCCGTACTCGCCCTGGGGGATCTCGCCGTGGAAGGTGAGGTACTCCATCGGATGGTCCTCGGTGTGCACGGCCAGGTGGTTGGTGCCGGGGTCGGCGGGCAGGCCCTTGGGGACGGCCCAGGAGACGAGGACGCCGTCGCGTTCCAGGCGCAGGTCCCAGTGCAGGGAGCGGGCGTGGTGCTCCTGGATGACGAAGGCGTTGCCTTCGGGGGAGGGGGAGGGAGCGTCGGGGACGGGCTCCGGGGTACGTTTCGGGTCGCGTTTGCTCCGGTATTTCGAGAGTTTGTCGGACACAGCACCGGTACTACCCGCTCGTGCTCTCCCTGATCACCGGCCGGTACGGCACTCGCACCTCCCGGGCCAGGCCACCGGCGAGGCCCCGCGCCGGGCCGGCGAGGCGCGCAGACGAGTCCTCCGATGTGTCTACGCGGCCCCCTGGCGCCCGTGACCAGGCCGGATGCGTCAGTCGAGCTCCAGCGCCCGGCGCAGCCACGACTCCACGCCCGCCACGTGCACGGTCGCCCAGGAGCGGGCGACGTCGGCCTGACGCGCGGCGATGGCCTCGTAGATCGCGGTGTGCTGCTCCCGCGTCTTGTCCATCGCGCCCTCCTGCGTGAGCCCGCGCCAGATCCGCGCCCTGGTGGTCGGCCCCGACAGGCTCTCGATGAACGAGCACAGCACGCTGTTTCCCGACCCCTGCGCGATCCGCAGGTGGAACTGCAGGTCGTTGGCCACCAGCTCCTCCACCGTGGGCCGCTCGGGCAGCGACTCCAGGATCACCCGGAGCTCGGCGATGTCGGCGTCGGTCATCTGCTCCGTGGCCATCGCCGTGGCGGCCGGCTCCAGGATCCGGCGCACCTCGAAGAACTGCAGCACCGTGTCGTCCCGGTGCAGGTCCAGCACGAACGACATGGTGTCGAGCAGCAGCCGCGGCTCCAGGCTGGTGACGTACGTGCCGTCGCCCTGCCGCACGTCCAGCACGTTGATCAGCGACAGCGCGCGCACGGCCTCGCGCAACGAGTTGCGTGACAGGCCGAGCCGTTCGGCCAGGTCGGCCTCCTTCGGCAGCCGGTCGCCGGGCGCCAGCTCGCCGGAGAGGATCATGTGTTTGATCTTGTCGATGGCCGCATCGGTGACCGCCACGCTTTTCTCCCTAGACATCGGATGTCTAGGAGTCTAGAGCGTGGAAGCGCACGGCATCGACACCCGGGACGCGGCGCACCTGGCCTCTGGCCTCCAGGGCCCGCAGGTGGGCCGCGGCCTCGCCGGCCGCCATGCCCCGCAGCGGGGGCGGCAGCTCGTCCCACGGCCTGTTCCACGTCATCATCGCGGCGACCTCCCAGATGGTCAGCGGTTCCGGCCGCTGGACCAGGAGGGCGCGCAGCCGTTCGAGTTTCTCCTCGTGATGGTGGCGGATCTGAACGGCCCGTGCGGCCACATCAGGAAATATCCACTCATGCGCGGGGAGAGCGTCGAGCGGCCCGAGGTCTCTCACCCGATCCAGGGAGTCCAGGAAGTCGCCCAGGGGATCGACGTCGTCCCGATCATAGGGATAAATCCCGACATGTGGGGTGATGTCGGGGAGTACGTGGTCGCCGGTGAACAGCCGGTCGGCGTCCTCCAGGTGCAGGCAGATGTGACCCGGCGTGTGGCCGGGGGTGTGCACCGCGCGCAGCTTGCGGCCCGGCAGGTCCACCAGGTCGCCGTCGCGCAACTCCCTGTCGGGCAGCGCGGGCGGGGCCGGGCGCTCGCCCGCGACCTGCCTGACCTCGCCGGGATCGGCCCCGGCCCGCCTGAGCATGTCGGCCTGGAACGCCTCGTGCTTGCCGTCGGCGTACTCGGTCATGAGCCTGACCAGCGCCGCGTCGCTCTGGTGCATGGCGATCCAGGCGCCCGACGCCTCCCTGACCTGCCCGGCGAGCCCGGCGTGGTCGGGATGGAAATGGGTGACGACCACCCCGCTCACCGCGCTCACGTCCAGCCCGACCGCGGCCAGGCCGCCGCTGAGCGCCTCCCAGGCCTCGGGGTGGTTCCAGCCGGCGTCGACCAGCACCGGGCCGCGGGGCGACTCGATGGCGTAGACGAGCGTGTAGCCGAGCGGATTGCCCGGTATCGGCACCGGCACGCTCCAGACCCCGCCGCCGAGGTCCTGCGGCCGCTGCTCCGCATACGGCCTCCGCCTGGACTTCATGTGCCCCCCGAGAGATGAGTGCGTACGTGCTCTGAGCGCCGGAGATGACGATCAGATACCTGATCAGCCGATGCGTTCAAGGATGGTGGCCGTGGCCAGCGCGCCGCCCGCGCACATCGTGACCAGCGCGGTCGCCGAGTCCGAGCGCTCCAGCTCGTGCAGCGCCGTGGTGATCAGCCGCGCGCCCGTGGCGCCCACGGGGTGGCCGAGCGCGATGGCGCCGCCGTTGACGTTCACCCGGTCGAGGTCGGGCTCGTGCACGCTCGCCCAGGACAGCACGACCGAGGCGAACGCCTCGTTCACCTCGAAGCGGTCGATGTCGCCGATCGTCATGCCGGCCGCCGCCAGCACGCGCGCCGTGGCGTCCACGGGCCCGTCCAGGTGGTAGTACGGCTCGGCCCCGACCAGCGCCTGCGCCAGGATCCTGGCCCTGGGCCGCAGCCCGTGCCGCCGCGCCGCCTGCTCGCTCATCACCAGCACGGCAGCCGCCCCGTCGGAGATCTGCGACGAGGTGCCGGCCGTGTGGAGCCCGCCCTCGACCACCGGCCTCAGCCCGGCCAGCCCCGCCTCGGTGGTCTCGCGCAGGCCCTGGTCCCTGCGGACGTCGCCGACGGGCACGATCTCCCGTTCGAACCGCCCGTCGGCCCACGCCTTGCCGGCCCGCTGCTGCGAGCGTGCCCCGAACCAGTCGAGCCGCTCGCGCGTGAGCCCGCGCCGCCGCGCGATCCGCTCGGCGGCGGTGAACTGGTCGGGCAGGTCGATGCTCCAGTCGTCCGGCCTGGGCCGGGCGGGGAGCACGTTGCTGCCGAGCGGCGACCGGCTCATCACCTCGACCCCGCACCCGACGCCGACCTCGATCACGCCCGCGCCGATCATCGCCGCCGCCAGGTGCACCGCCTGCTGCGAGGAGCCGCACTGGGCGTCCACGGTGGTGACCCCCGTCTGGTACGGCAGCCCGGCATACAGCCACGCGTGACGGCCGACGTGACCGCCCTGCTCGCCGGCCTGGGTCACGCAGCCCGCGAAGACCTGCTCCACGGCCTTGGGATCGAGGCCGGAGCGCTCGACGAGACCGTTCACCGCCGCGGCCAGAACCTGTTGCGCTTTGAGCTCCGACAACCATCCCGCCCGCTTGCCGATGGGCGTGCGAACGGCCTCGACTATTACCGGTGTGCCCATGGCCGCCTCCAGAACAACGCTCTGGCGCGACTGTAACGCGTTCTACTTTGTTTCGGAACCCTCCCACTTCGCCGGCATCCCGAACGTCTCGAACAGCGACCCCTCGAAGAACATGCCGACGTGGCCGACCCGCTCGCCGGAGAACGTCAGCACCATGATGGCGAACTGCTCGTAGACGTCGTCGTCGCGCCGGTGGTAGACGGCGAAGGCCGGCTGGCCGTTGGCCCCGATGGGCACCAGCTTGAGATCGCCGGCCCGCTCGGCCGGGCACCGCGTCGCGACGAGCTCCGCGATGTTCTCGGGCCCCTGGTACCAGCCGACGAACGGCGGCATCTCCCACACCGCGTCCTTGGTGAACAGGTCCACCAGGCTCTGGACGTCGTAGTTCTCGAACGCCGCGACGTACCGGTCGAGCAGGGCCCGCTGCTCCTGCGTCAGCGGCTCCACCGGGTCGTCGAGGCTCGGCGACACCTCGCTGAGCTGCGCCCTGGCCCGCTGCAGGATGCTGTTGACGGCCGCGGTGGAGGTGCCGACGGCCTCGGCCACCTCGGCGGCCTTCCACTTCAGCACGTCGCGCAGGATCAGCACGGCCCGCTGCCGGGGCGGCAGGTGCTGCAGCGCGGCGACGAGCGCGAGCCGGATGCTCTCGCGGGAGGTCACGATCGAGGCGGGGTCGTCGCCGGACACGCCCGCCAGCGTGTCGGGCACCGGCTCCAGCCACGGCACCTCGCCGTCCTGCACCAGGGGCGCGCTCGCGTCGAGGCTCGGTGCGCCGAGCCCGGTCGGGAGCGGGCGCCTGGCGCGGTTGTCGAGCGCCGTCAGGCAGGTGGTGGTGGCGATGCGGTAGAGCCAGGTGCGCAGTGAGGAGCGCCCCTCGAAGTTGTCGTAGCCGCGCCACGCGCGTAGATACGTCTCCTGCACGAGGTCCTCGGCGTCGTGCACCGACCCCATCATGCGGTAGCAGTGCGCCAGCAGTTCGCGCCGCATCGGATCAGCCAGCCGGAGGAAGTCCTCGTTCGTCGGCTTGTCGGTCATACCACCCTGTATAGCTCCCGCCACCGACAGAAAACCGAAACCCTGGACAAGCCCGCTGAAAACTTAGCCCTTGCGCTTACTGTCGCCCTCTCCTAATACTTAGCCTCATGGCACAGTATTCGGCGCAACTGGACGGCGTGTTCGTCGCCCTTGCCGACCCGACCCGGCGCGCCGTGGTCCGGCGCCTCGGCCACGGGCCCGCTAGCGTCGGCGACCTCGCCCGCGAGTTCCCGATAACGCTCCCCTCGTTCATGAAGCACGTGCGGACGCTCGAGTCGCACGGCCTCATCCGCACGGCCAAGTCCGGCCGGGTGCGCACCTGCGTGCTCAACCGCGAGCGCCTCGCCCTCGTCGACGACTGGCTCGCCGAGCAGCGCAGGATCTGGGAGGAGCGCACCGACCGCCTCGAACGGTTCGTCACAGGCCCGGAGGAGAGCAACCCGTGAATCCCGATCTCGACCTCGTCCTGGAGCGGATCATCCGCGCCCCGCGCACGACCGTGTGGCGGGCCTGGACCGACCCGGCCAGGCTCGAACAGTGGTGGGTCCCCGCTCCCGCCCGCTGCCGGGTGGACCGGCTGGACCTGCGGCCCGGAGGGGCGTTCGTGACCCGGCTGAGCGATGGCGGCGACGCGTTCGCCCCGCACCTGGACGCCTGCTTCCTCGCGGTGGACGAGCACGAACGCCTGGTCTTCACCAACGCGATCACCAGCACCTGGCGCCCGGCGAACCCCGCCCCGGTCGCCATGACCGCCACCATCACGCTGAACGACCACCCCGACGGCACCGGCTACCGGATCCTCGTCCGGCACGGCGACCCCGAGGCCCGCGACCTGCACGAGAAGCTCGGCTTCGCCGACGGCTGGGGCACGGTCACCGCCCAGCTCGCCGCGCTCGCCGAAGGGACGATCACCCCATGAAGATCACCCTCACCGAGTTCGTCACGCTCGACGGCGTCAGCCAGGGCCCCGGCTCGCCGGACGAAGACACCGCCGGCGGCTTCACCCGGGGCGGCTGGCTCGTGCCGCACCTCGACGAGACGTTCGTCCGGCGCACCTCCGAATGGCTCGGCCTCGCCGACGGCCTGCTGTTCGGGCGGCGCACGTACGAGGCCTTCGCCCGCGACTGGCCGAAGATCACCGACCCGGCCGACCCGTACGCCGAGCGGATGAACGGCCTGCCGAAGTACGTCGTGTCGAACACCCTCACCGAGGGCTCCTGGCACCCCACGACCGTGCTCGACGGCGACCCCGCCCGGTCGGTCGCCGCGCTCAGGGCCCGGCCGGGACGGGAGCTGCAGATCCACGGCAGCGCCCGCCTCGGGGACACGCTCCTGGCGGCGGGCCTGATCGACACCCTGCGCCTCGTGGTCGCCCCCACCGTGCTGCGGACCGGCCGGCGCCTCCTGGCCGGCCAGGGCGCCACGTCCGGCCTGCGCCTGGTCCGGCACGAGGCGACGGCGAGCGGGCTGCTGCTCCTGGAGTACGAGCCGGCGGGCCAGGCGTCACAGGCGCACTACGAGGGGGTCGCCGCCTTCGTGGAGCGCCAGGGCTGATGCCCCGCCACGCCCGCGGGCCGGGGCCCTGATCGGACCCCGGGCTCAGATGTCGGCGAGGAGGCGGGCGGCGGCGGTCTCGATGCGGCGCTGGATCTGATCGTAGGTGCGGCGGCCGCGCAGCATCTCCAGCAGCTCCTGCACCCACACGCTGGACAGCGACCCCGCGAGGTCGAGCTGCTCCTCGCCGGCCTCCTCCAGCGTCAGCCCGTCGGCCGAGACGCGCAGCAGCAGCCCGGTCATGCGGTCGCCGAACGGGGTCTGCACCTCCGCCAGGATCAGCGACCGGATCAGCGCGTCGGCCAGCTCGGGCTCGCGCATGAGCCCCCGCGTGGCCCGCATGAGCACGTCGACCGCGCGGCTGGCCGGGGTCGCCGCCCCCGGCGGACGGCGCTCGATGCTGCTCTCCAGCAGGTCGATCTCCTCGCCGACGACGGCCACGACGAGGTCCATCTTGGAGGGGAAGTATCGATAGAGCGTGCCGAGCGCCACGCCCGCGCGCTCGGCCACCGTGCGCATCTGCATGGCCTCCACGCCGCCCCGCGAGGCCAGCGCGGCGGCGGCCTGGACGATGCGCTTGCGGCGTTGGTGCTGGCTGCGCGTCCGGACGCTGTGCCCGCCCGGCGCGGGGTGGCTCTCCAAGGGTCCCTCGGTCTCGCTCGGGGGCACGGCGATTGCGGGCCGCGGGGTACGCATAAGAACACGTTATCTGATTTCTCGATTACGCGGCTTGTTACTCGCGGGTCACAAACGAGCCGTATCGGCCCATGTCTCCGGCGTTACACGGATATATCCGGGCTTATCTCCAAAAGTCGATACTGGACAGGTATTAGAATCTGTTCTAGTTTGCGAATCGGCTTACCTAGCGCTTGCTGGAGGAGCGATGACCGCGGACACGCTCGCCTCCCTGCTGCTCGCCCGGGCCGAGGACGACCGGCCGGGGCTGGTGTACGAGGGGAGGGTGTGGTCGTGGCGCGAGCACGTCGCGGCCTGCCGGGCGGCCGGGGACCGGCTGTCCGCGCGCGGGGCCGGGACGCACGTCGGGGTGCTCAGTGAGAACGTTCCCGAGCTGGTCGTCCTGATCGGCGGCGCGGCGCTGGCCGGGCACGTGGTCGTGGCGCTGAACCCGACGCGGTCGGTGGACGAGCTGATCCGCGACGCCCGCGCCACCGACGTGGACCTGGTCCTGGCGGACGGGTCCTGCGGCGGGATCGCGCGGGCGGTGTCGGAGGCGCTGGGCGTGACGGCGCTCCCGCTCGCCTCGGAGGCGCCATGCGCCGCGCCCCGGACCGCCGCGCGCGAGGCTGTGCCTGAAGGTGCTGTGCGAGCGGCGGGTGCCGGTCCGGACCCGGGCGGCCTCGTGATGCTGATCTTCACCTCCGGCACGTCCGGCCGTCCCCGGGCCGTGCGGATCACGCAGCGCAAGCTGGCCGTGCCCGGATCGAGCCTGGCCGCGCTGCTCACCCCCGACGACGCCGTCTACTGCTCCATGCCGCTGTTCCACTCCGGCGCGCTGATGGCCGCCTACGCCCCCGCCGTCGCGTCCGGGGCGGCGCTGGTGGTGCGGCAGCGCTTCTCGGCCTCGGGGCTGTTGCCCGACATCAGGCGATACGGCTGTACGTACCTCCACTACGTCGGCAAGGCGCTCTCCTACGTCCTGGCCACCCCCGAACAGCCCGGCGACGCCGACAACCCGCTCAGGATCGCGTTCGGGAACGAGGGCAGCGCGGTGGCCGTCAGGAGGTTCGGGGAGCGGTTCGGATGCCTGGTCATCGACGCCTTCGGCTCCACGGAGACCGCCATCTCGCTCACCCCCGACCCCGCCGGGCCGCCGGGCTGCCTCGGCCGCCTGCCCGAGGGCGTGCGGATCCTCGACCCGTTCACCGCCCGGCCCTGCCCGCCCGCGCGGATCGAGGACGGCCGCCTGCTCAACCCGGACGAGGCCATCGGCGAGCTGGTCAACACGGGCGGGCTCGGCCTGTTCGAGGGGTACTACAACGACCCGGACGCCGACGCCGAGCGGATCAGGGACGGCGCGTTCTGGTCCGGCGACCTGGCCTACCAGGACGCCGGCGGCTACGTCTTCTTCGCCGGCCGGGGCACCGAGCGGCTGCGCGTGGACGGCGAGAACCTGGCGGTCGCGCCCATCGAGGCGGCGCTGCGGGAGTTCGGCGGGGTGGTGGAGGCGGCGGTGTACCCGGTGCCCGACCCGGCGGCCGGCGACCAGGTCATGGCCGCACTCGTCCTGGAAGGCGCCGCCGGTGCGCAGACCGCCGCCGTGAGCGCTGCCGGCTCCGGGGCCGCCGGTGCGGAGGTCGCAGGCTCGGGGGCTGCTGGGGCCGCCGCATCGGGCGCTTTCGATCCGGGGGCGTTCGCCGCGTTCCTGGCCTCGCGCCGCGACCTCGGCGCCAAGTCCCTGCCCCGCTTCGTCCGACTGTGTCGGGAGTTACCCCAGACGGCCTCGCACAAGGTCATCAAGCGGCACCTCGCCAGGGACGCCTGGCGCACCACCGACCCGGTCTGGGTGCGCGGCCCCGACGGGCTGCGGCTGCTGACGGAGGCGGACGTGAAGGGGATCGAGGAGGAGTTCGTACGGCACGGCAGGCAACACCTCTTGGAGACGTAGTGGATTTCAACCTGGACGAAACCCAGCAGGATCTGAAGAAGCTGGCCGCCGAGGTCCTCGCCAAGGAAGGGGACGAGGAGCGGCTGCGGCAGGCCGGGCTGTTGGACGTGTGCGTGCCGGAGGAGGCGGGCGGAGCCGGGCTCGGGCCGGTGGAGATGGCCGTGGTCCTGCGCGAGGTAGGTGCCCGGGCGGCCATGGTGCCCGCGCTGCCGTCGCTGGCCGCCACGTTGCTCCTGGCCCGCCAGGGCGCCCCGGGCCGCCGGGGCCGCGCCGGCCGCCTCACCCTGGCCCTCCGCGAGCCCGCCCGCGCCCTCGCCGACCCGCCCACGACCGCCGCCACGGCGACCACGGGCGGAGCCGGGACGACGGTGGCAGGAGCCGGGTGGGTGCTGACCGGGCGGAAGGTCTCGGTCCCCTACCCCTCGGCCGAGGTGCTGGTCACCGCCGACAGCGGCCTGTTCCTGGTGGCGGAGCCCGTGACGGCGGCCGAGTTCACCTCCACCGGTGAGCCCGCCGCCACGATCGTGCTCGACGGCGCCCCGGCGGAGCGGGTGGCGGGCCAGGAGGCGGTCGCGGACGCGCGGCGGATCCTCATGGCGGCCGTCGCCGCGCAGGCCAGCGGGGTGCTGGCCGGCGCGCTGGAGCTGACGACCTCCTACATCAGGCAGCGCAAACAGTTCGGGCGGGCGCTGGCCGAGTTCCAGGCCGTGACGATGCAGATCGCCGACGTCTACATCGCCGCCAGGGCGCTGGACGTGGCCATGTGGTCGGCCGTCTGGCGGCTGGGCGAGGGGCTGCCGGCCGACGAGGACCTGGCGCTGGCCGCGTACCACGTCAGCGAGGCGTCCAGGGCGCTCTACACCTGCCAGCACCTGCACGGCGGCCTCGGCCTCGACGTCACCTACCCGCTGCACCGCTACTTCGCCCAGGCCAGGCACCTGTCACAGCTGCTCGGCGGCGCCGACGCCCAGCTCGACCTGATCGGAGCGCTCGTCTGATGCTCATCGACCTCACCCCCGGGCAGCGCAGGCTCCGCGACGAGCTGCGCGAGTACTTCCAGGGCTGCCTCACCGCCGAGGACCGCGCCAAGATCGCCGCCGATCCGTTCGGCGGGGCGTACATGGAGCACTGCCGGCGGCTCGGCCGGGACGGCAAGCTGGGCCTCGGCTGGCCCAAGGAGTACGGCGGCAGCGGCTACGGCCCCCTGGAGCAGCAGATCTTCGCCAACGAGATCGCCCGCGCCGGAGTGCCGTACCCCATCATCACGGTGCAGACCGTGGGGCCGACGCTCATGCAGTACGGCACGGAGCGGCAGAAGGAGCACTTCCTGCCGCGCATCCTGGCCGGCGAGTGCCACTTCGCGATCGGCTACAGCGAGCCGGAGGCGGGCACCGACCTGGCCTCGCTGCGGACGACGGCGGTGCTCGACGGCGACCACTACGTCGTCAACGGCCAGAAGATCTTCACCAGCGGCGCCCACTACGCCCAGTACATCTGGCTCGCCGCCCGCACCAACCCCACGGCCAAGAAGCACAAGGGCATCACCATGATGATCGCCTCGACGGACGACCCCGGTTTCTCGTGGACCCCGATCGTGACCATGGACGGCCGCCACCACACCAACGCCACCTACTACTCCGACGTGCGCGTCCCCGCGGACATGGTGGTGGGCGAGGTGGACAAGGGCTGGGACCTGATCGTCAACCAGCTCAACCACGAGCGCGTCACGCTCGGCCCCGCCGGGAACCTCGGCCAGACCTACGACCGCTTCCGCGCCTGGGCCCGCCGCACCGGCCTGGACGCCGAGCCCGACGTGCGGCGGGCGCTGGCGCGGGTGTGGGCGGCCTTCCGCACGAACGAGCTGCTCAACTGGCAGGTGGCGGCGAACATGGACCTAGGCTGGCTGGGCGCTCCGGACGCGTCGGCCACCAAGATCTACGGCTCCGAGCGCATGCAGGAGATCGGCAGGATCGTGGGGGACGTCCTGGCCAGGTACGGCGACCCGTCGGACCCGGAGACGGCCGAGCTGCTCGAACGCCTCGACCACGGGGTGAAGGGGGCGGTGGTGCTGACGTTCGGCGGCGGGGTGAACGAGGTGCAGCGCGAGCTGATCGCCATGCTCGGCCTGAACCTGCCGAGGCCCCCGCGATGACCGGTCCCGGCGACGGCACCCGGCGCAGGACGATGACGGACGAGGAGCTGCACGAGCTCGCGGGCAAGCAGGCGGCGCTGGGCGAGGTGCGCGGCGCCCCGGCCGCCGACCCCGTCAACGTCCCCATGATCAGGCACTGGCTGACCGCCATGGGCGACGAGAACCCGCTCTACCTGGAGCAGGGCCTGGCCCCGCCCGCGATGGCCCAGGTGTGGACCATGCCCGGCCTGTCCAGAGGCCAGAAGGAACGCTCGCCGGTGGACGACATGATGAGCGCGCTCAACGACAGCGGTTACACGGGCGTGGTGGCGACCAACTGCGAGCAGACCTACCACCGGTACGTCCGCGTCGGCGAGCGCCTCACGCCCGCCACCAGGTTCGCCGGGCTGGCGGGCCCCAAGCGGACCGCTCTCGGCGTCGGCTACTTCGCCACCTGGAACATCACCTGGTACACCGAGGACGACGAGCCGGTCGCCGGCATGATGTTCCGGGTCCTGAAATTCCGCCCACCGGCGAAGAAGGCCGCCGAGCCGTATCCGCTCCAGCCCGCCGTCAACCAGGACACCGCGTTCTTCTGGGAGGGCGTGAACCGGGGCGAGCTGCGCGTCCAGTCCTGCGCCGACTGCGGCGAGCTGCGCCACCCGCCCGGACCGCTGTGCCCCCGCTGCCGCTCGGCCGAGCGCGCGTACCGGCTCGCGAGCGGCACGGGCACCCTGTTCAGCTACGTCGTGCACCACCATCCGCCCGTGCCCGGCAGGCAGACGCCGTTCGTGGTCGGGGTGGTGGAGCTGCCGGAGGGCGTGCGGGTCGTGGGCAACGTCGTGGACTGCCCCGTCGAGGAAGTGAGGATCGGCATGCCGCTGCGGGTGACGTACCGACGGATGGACGACCGGCTCGTCCTGCCCATGTGGGCGCCGGAGGAGCCATGATCGGGGCCGCGCTGCCGGAGCTGTCGATCGACCTCACGCCCACCATGGTCGTCTCCACGGCCCTGGCCACCATGGACTACACGCCGGTGCACCACGACACGGCACTCGCCCGCGCCCAGGGCTCCACGGACATCTTCCTGAACATCCTGACCACCATGGGCCTGGTCGAGCGCTACGTCACCGACTGGGCGGGCCCCGGGGCCGTCATCAGGAGCATCGACGTCAAGCTGGGCGTCCCCGCGTACGCCGGTGACCGCCTGACCTTCAGCGGCACGGTCGTCGGCGGCGAGGGCGACCGGGTCACCGTCGAGGTGCGCGGCCGGGTGAGCCTGGGCGAGCACGCCACCGGCACCGTCACGCTGGAGGGCACGTGAGCACGGCCATCGCGGGCATCGGCGCCACCGAGTTCAGCAAGCGGTCGGGACGCTCGGAGCTGCGCCTGGCCGCCGAGGCCGTGCTCGCGGCGCTGGACGACGCCGGCCTGTCACCCGGCGACGTGGACGGCCTGGTCACCTACAGCCAGGACACCAACCAGGAGATCGCCGTCGCCAGGGAGACGGGCATCGGCGAGCTGACCTTCTTCTCCCGCGTCGAGTACGGCGGCGGCGCGGCCTGCGGCACCGTCGCCCACGCCGCCATGGCGGTGGCCACCGGCGCGGCCCGCACGGTGGTCTGCTACCGGGCCTTCAACGAGCGCTCGGGCCGCCGCTTCGGCCAGCCGAACGCGGGGCTCACCGGGCAGCCCAGCTCGCAGGGGCTGGAGATGAGCTGGCACGTGCCGTTCGGGCTGATGACGCCGGCGGCGTGGGTGGCCATGTTCGCGCGGCGCTACATGCACGTGTACGGCGCCACCTCGGCGGACTTCGGCCGCGTGGCGGTGGCCATGCGCAGGCACGCGGCCACGAACCCGGCCGCCTGGTTCCACGGGCGGCCGATCACGCTGGAGGAGCACCAGGCGTCCCGGTGGATCGCCGAGCCGCTGCACCTGCTCGACTGCTGCCAGGAGAGCGACGGGGCGGTGGCGCTGGTGGTCACCTCCACCGAGCGGGCCCGCGACCTGCGCCGCTCCCCGGCCGTGATCGCCGCCGCGGCGCAGGGCGCGGGGGCCGGTCAGATGATGATGACCAGCTACTACCGGGATGACCTGACCGGGCTGCCCGAGATGTCCGTCGTCGGGCGCCGCCTCTGGGAGATCTCGGGCCTGTCGCCCGCCGACATCCAGACGGCCATCCTGTACGACCACTTCACCCCGTTCGTGCTGACCCAGCTCGAGGAGCTCGGCTTCTGCGGGCGCGGGGAGGCCCCCGGCTTCCTCGCCGACGGCGGCATCGAGCTGGACGGCCGCCTCCCGGTCAACCCGCACGGCGGGCAGCTCGGGGAGGCGTACATCCACGGCATGAACGGCATCGCGGAGGCCGTCCGCCAGATCAGGGGCACCGCCGTCAACCAGCTCCAGGACGTCACCAACGTCCTGGTGACGGCCGGGACGGGCGTCCCCACCAGCGGCCTCATCCTGTCGGCCGGCTGAGCGGGCTGCGCCCCCTCGGGGGCTCAGCCCGTCCAGGCGCCCGCCACCTGGCGGGTGGCGGCGTTGAGCCGGTTCCAGAGGTTGACCAGGCCGATGCCCATGATGATCGCCGCCAGCTCGGTCTCGCCGAAGTGGTCGGCCGCGGCGCTCCACACGTCGTCGGGCACCGGGTCGGACCGGTCGTTCAGCCGGGTGGCGGCCTCGGCCAGGGCGAGGGCGGCGCGTTCCTCGTCGGTGAAGTACGGCGCGTCCCGCCAGCCGGCCACCGACCAGAGCCGCTCGTCGCTCTCGCCGTGCTTCTTCAGGTCCCGCGCGTGCATGTCGACGCACACGCTGCACCCGTTGATCTGGCTGCAGCGCAGGTACACGAGGTTGAGCAACTGCTTGGAGACGCCGCTCGCGGTGATGGTCTTCTCCAGGGACATCAGGGACTGCAGCGCATCGGGCAGGACGAAGGCGGGCTGGCCCATCCGTGCATCCATCGGTCACTCCAAGGGGTCCCGGGGCCGATGACGTCACATCGACCCGCTTTCATGGGTCGAAGCAATGACGCGGGACGAAGAAGGATTGTGACAGGTGAACGACGACGAATCGCTGACCCGGCTCTTCGAGGCGCAGCGCGGGCAGCTCAGGGCCGTGGCGTACCGGATGCTGGGCTCGGTGAGCGAGGCCGACGACGCGGTGCAGGAGACGTGGCTCAGGCTCAACCGCACCGACACCGGCGACGTGCGGAACATGGGAGGCTGGCTCACCACGGTCGTGTCCCGCATCTGCCTGAACATGTTGCGCTCCCGCGAGCACCGGCGTGAGGACCCGCTGGAGGAGCGCATGCCGGAGCCGGTGGTGAGCTCGCCGGACGGCGTCGATCCCGAGCAGGAGGCGCTCCTGGCGGACTCGGTGGGGCTGGCGCTGCTCGTGGTGCTGCAACAGCTGGAGCCGACGGAGCGGCTGGCGTTCGTGCTGCACGACATGTTCGCGGTGCCGTTCGACGAGATCGCGCCGATCCTCGACCGCACGCCGGCCGCCACCAGGCAGCTCGCCAGCCGGGCCCGCCGCCGGGTGCGCGGGGCCGCCCCGTCGCCGGACCCGGACGTGTCGCGGCAGCGCGAGGTGGTGGACGCGTTCATGGCGGCGGCCCGCGACGGGGACTTCGACACGCTCGTGTCGCTCCTGCACCCGGACATCGTGCTCCGCACGGACGTGGGGCCCTCGGCGGCCCGGGGCTGGAACGAGCTGCGCGGGGCGCTCACGGTGGCGCAGCAGGCGCTCATGTTCCGGCGGATGGCGCCCTACGCGCGCCCCGTGCTGGTCAACGGCGTCGCGGGGGCGCTCATGGTGCTGGACGGGCGGACGACCGCGGTGGGAGCCTTCACCATCGCCGACGGCAAGATCCTGACCATGGACATCCTCGGCGACCCGGCCCGGCTGGCGGCCCTCGACGTGGCCGCCCTCACCGGCCGGCCCTGACGCGCATCGGGCGCGGGCCTCTCGGCTGACCACGCATCCGGTGGCGGGTCTCTCCGTGACCGCGCATCCGGTGGCGGGCGGGAGCCTTCCGGCCCGCCACCGGAGCGGTCGTCACGGATTCGTGAAGACCGGCATGGAGAAGAACACGATCATCGCGATCGCCACGCAGAGCAGGAACCCGACGAGCTCCCAGACCCAGTCGTGGTGCCGGTCCCTGCGGCGGCGCACCTTCTTCGGCGGGCGCCCGCTCTCCGGGCGCCGCTTGGGGGCGGGCCTGGCCCGTACGGGGCGCGGCGCCAGGACGGACGAGCCGGACGGCCTGTCCGCCGGACCGTCCTTCCTGCGCGGATCCCCGTCCTGCCGGGGCCGGTCCAGCGGCTTCTCCAGCGGCTTCTCCAGGGGTCTCTCCAGAGGCCGGCCGAGCGATCCCGCCTGGTCCGGCTCGTCCCCGCGCGGGTCCGGCAGCCGGTACACCGGCTCGGATCCGGCCTTGGAGCGCGGCTTGGCCCGGGGCTTGAACAGCGGGGCCGCCGGTCCGCGTACCGGCTCCTCCGACCGCGACGCCCGCCGGCGCTGGGTGGCCGGGACGGCAGGTGCGGCCGGGGCGGCCTGCGCCGACAACGTCCGGCGGAACTCCTCCGGAGCAGGCTGCGGCTCCAGCGGCGGCCTGCGGCGCTCCTCGGCGGGCGCCCGCCGGGGCGGGGGGAGCGGCCGGGAGGAGCTCTCGTGGAGGAGCACGTCGCCGGTCATGTACGGGTCAGGCGCGTCCTTGGGCAGGATCACGTCACCCGTCGCGAACGGCTCGGCGGCCATGGGGTCGGGAGCCGCCATGAAGAACGGCCGTTCCCGCGGCGACGCCCCGGAGGACGGCCCGGCGACCCACCGGTCCCCGGCGTACGGCGCGCCATCCCGCCGATCGCCATCCCGTCGATCGTCCGCGCGACGATCGCCGGCGCCCGGCCGCTCTCCGGCGGAGGGCGTGGAGGGCGTGAAGGGCGCGGAGGGCCGGGAGCCGCCCAGCGGATCGCGCAGGGCCCGCGCCGACCCCAGCGGATCCCGCAACGGCGGGCCGGGATCCAGCACGTCCCTCGGGGGCGAGAGCGGGTCGCGGAACTTGGGCATCGGGGCCGTGGTCGCCTCGTGCACGGGGGCGTGCGACGGGGAGGGCGGGGTCAGCAGCTCGGCAGGGAAGATCACCGTGCTGGTCGCCGGATCGGCGTCCGCCAGCGGCTGCGGCCAGACGGGCGGGCTGGGCCAGCGGGGCTTGACGAACAGCGGCGCGGGCGCCGCCGTACGGGAGCCCGCGAAGTGGATGCGCAGCGCCCCCGGCGGCTGCGGCCACGGCAGGCGGCCGAGCACGTCGCGCAGCGGCGCGACGCCGAGCGCGCCGTAGATGTCGGCGACGGGCTTGGGCACGCGGACCCCGGTCGAGGCCAGCGCCGCTCCCAGCGACTGCCTGAACCGGTGCCCCGCGCCCACCGCCAGCTCCTCGGCGGTGTCGGGCGCGACGTCGAGCACCCACGCCAGCTCCGCCTTGCTGAGCCCGCACACCGCGCACAACATCAGCACCTCGCGCTGGTGCGGGCGCAGCTCGCGCAGGGAACGCTCGACGAGTGCGGTGGCCGGGTCGATGAGCGGGTCGACGGCGGGCGGGGAGTAGACGATGTCCCGCCGATGGATCTCGCGGCGGGCGAAGGCGTAGAGCGCCGCGCGGGGCGGCGCGGTGTCGGGGACGCTGCTGAGCACGGCCACGAGGACATCGGAGGCCGAGCCGAGGTCGCCGAGCTGGTCGGCGCAGTACGCGAACAGCCCGGCGGCATGGAGGTCGTAGAGCTCTGCGATCAGTTCTGCGCGCTGGCGCTGATCGGTGAGCGACTGAGACACGGGGCCGGTTCCTCTTGCTGGATGCGGACGCTGGGGGGTGAGGGGCGCGTCAGGAGTTGTGAGCTGATGCGTCAGGAATGGTGAGGGTAATCATGCCAACACACGGTGGTCCGGCGCACTACCAGATCCAGATTTCATACGAAATCTCGCAGCTCAGGTGAAACGCTTCAGGAAAACCCGAGGGGACAGGCCGGTCCGCGCCGCCGTAGTCTGTGGGTTCAGCAGATCATGCGGCGGTCGTGGCACGGGGCTGCGGCGCTGCCGCCGGAGGCCCCGAAGCGAGAGTTCGCGCGTGATCACATTCGAGTCTGTCACCAAACGCTATCCGGACGGAACGGTCGCCGTGGACGACCTCAGCCTGGAGGCGCCCACCGGCGAGATCACCGTGTTCGTCGGCCCGTCGGGCTGCGGGAAGACGACCTCCCTGCGCATGATCAACCGGATGATCGACGCCACGGAGGGCCGGATCCTCCTCGACGGCAAGCCGGTGCAGGGCATCGACCCGCCGACCCTGCGGCGCGGCATCGGGTACGTCATCCAGCAGGCCGGCCTCTTCCCGCACCGGAAGATCATCGACAACATCGCCACCGTCCCCTACCTCCTGGGCTGGGACCGGAAGAAGGCCCGCGCCACGGCCATGGAGCTGCTGGAGCGCGTCGGCCTCGACCCCGCGCTCGCCGGCCGCTACCCGTTCCAGCTCTCCGGCGGCCAGCAGCAGCGCGTCGGCGTGGCCAGGGCGCTGGCCGCCGACCCGCCCGTGCTGCTCATGGACGAGCCGTTCAGCGCCGTCGACCCCATCGTCCGCACCAACCTCCAGGACGAGCTGCTGCGGCTGCAGAGCGAGCTGAACAAGACGATCGTGTTCGTCACGCACGACATCGACGAGGCCATCAAGCTCGGCGACCGGGTGGCGGTGCTGCGGGTGGGCGGCAGGCTGGCCCAGCTCGCCGACCCCAGGACACTGCTGTCGGAGCCGGCCGACGACTTCGTGCGCGAGTTCCTCGGGCAGGACAGGGGGATCAGGCGGCTGCGCTTCATCTCCACGGCGGGGCTGCGGCTGCGTACCGACCTGACGGTGGCCGAGGGCTTCGACGGCGGCACGTCCGAGCCGTGGCTGCTCGTCGTGGACGGCGACGGCCGGCCGGTGGGCTGGCGGCGCGGCGACCGGCCGGGCGAGCTGGAGCCCGCCGGCACGTACGAGCACGGCCGCGACAACATGCGCTCCGCCCTCGACGCGGCGCTGCTGTCGCCGTCGGGTTGCGCGGTGGCCGTGGACGAGCGGGGCAGGGCCGTCGGCGTGGCCACCAGGCAGGCGCTGGACGAGGCGCTGGCGGAGGCCGCAGATGGGTGACGGGCCTCCCTCCATCTGGGAGTGGATCGGGCGCAACTGGGACACCGGCCGGGCCGACAGCATCAGGAACCTGCTGACCGACCACCTCACGATGTCGCTGGTGCCGATCGTGCTCGCGCTGCTGTTCGCGCTCCCGCTCGGCCTGGCCTCCGTGCGCTGGCGCTGGCTCTACCAGCCCACGGCGGGGTTCATGAACGTCGTGTACGCGCTGCCGTCGCTGCCGGTCTTCATGCTGCTGATCTCGGTGACCGGGCTGTCGCAGACCACGGTGATCATCCCGCTGACGTTCTACGGCATGGCGGTGCTGATCCCGGCCGTGGTCGACGGGATCGACTCGGTGCCCGACCACGTGCGCCAGTCGGCCGTGGCGATGGGCTTCACGCCGCTGCGCCGCCTGCTGCTGGTCGACTTGCCGATCGCGGCGCCGGTGGTGCTGGCGGGCATGCGGGTGGTGGCGGTCTCCAGCATCAGCCTGGTCAGCGTGGGAGCGCTGATCGGGCAGGGCGGGCTCGGCGGGCTGTTCACGCGGGCGTACCAGAACCCGTTCATGCCGCCGGTGATCGTCGGCATCGTGCTCATCGTGCTGCTGGCGCTGATCGCCGACGGGCTGCTGGTCCTGGCGCAGCGGCTGCTCACCCCCTGGGTGCGCGCCCGGAAGGGGCAGTCGCGCCGGAAGCGGAAGGCCGGCCGCGTGCGCGCCAGGAAGGGGGCGGTGGCATGAACTGGCTGACCTCGTTCCTGACCTGGCTGGGCGAGTTCTTCGGCAACGGCGAGAACTGGTCGGGCTCCGGCGGCATCCCCGTACGCCTGCTGGAGCACCTGGAGTTCTCGGCGCTGGCCCTGCTGCTGGCCGTGCTGATCGCCGTGCCGCTGGGCCTGGCGATCGGGCACACCGGGCGCGGTGAGCTGCTCGTCGTGGTGTCCGCGAACCTGGCCAGGGCGCTGCCCACGCTGGGTCTGCTGGTGATGTTCGTGCTGCTGCTGGGCACGACCTCGATCTGGCCGGTGATCATCCCGCTGGTGCTGCTGTCGGTGCCGCCGATCCTGGTCAACACGTTCGAGGGGATCAAGGGGGTCGATCCCGAGCTGCGCGACGCCGCGTACGGGATGGGGCTGCGCGGCGGGCAGGTGCTCGGCCGGGTGCTGGTGCCGGTGGCGCTGCCGCTGATCCTGCTCGGCTGCCGGTTGTCGGCCATCCAGGTCGTGGCCACCACCACGGTCGCCGCCTACACCGGGCTCGGCGGTCTCGGGCGTTACGTGATCGACGGTTTCGCGACCAAGGATTACGCGAGCGTCGTCGGCGGTTCAGTACTGATTGTGCTGTTCGCGCTCTTGGTGCAGGTCCTGTTCGCGCTCGCCCAGAGGGTGACGGTCTCTCCTGGGGTGAGCCGGCGACTGAAGGTTCGATAGGTTCTCCTGTATTACCTCCCGCTTAGAAGGGAAAAGCAAGATGAGACGCACGTACGGCGTCGCCGGGGTCTTCCTCACGGCGATGCTCGCCCTCGCCGCCTGCGGTGGCGGAGGCAGCACCGGGGGCAACCCGCTCGACACGACGAGCGCCGCTCCCACCGGCTCGGCCTCGAGCGCTGGGGGTAAGGCCGTCATCGGCTCCTTCGACTTCGACGAGAGCGTGCTGCTCGCCTCGATCTACGCCCAGGCGCTGGAGGCCAAGGGCGTGCAGGTGGAGGAGAAGCCCCGCATCGGCAGCCGCGAGGTCGTCTACGACCAGGTCAAGAGCGGCGGGCTGACGATCGTCCCCGAGTACAACGGCAACCTGCTCGCCTTCATCGACCCGCAGGCCACCGCCGCCACGACCGACGAGGTCAACACGGCGCTGAAGGAGAAGCTGCCGGCCGAGCTGGAGGTGCTCGACGCCTCCCCGGCCGAGGACAAGGACAGCCTGTCCGTCTCCAAGGACACCCAGACCAAGCAGTCGCTCAACACGATCGAGGACCTCGCCAAGGTCTCCAAGGACATGGTCGTCGGCGGCCCGCCCGAGTTCAAGAAGCGGTGGGAGGCGCGGTTCAAGGAGGTCTACGGCCTGGAGTTCAAGGAGTGGAAGCCGACGGGGCCGACCACGTCCGACGCGATCAAGGACGGCTCGATCCAGGTCGGCAACGTCTTCACCACCGACCCGAAGATGGCCGCCAACAACCTCGTGGCGCTGCAGGACCCCAAGAACATCTTCCCCGCCCAGAACGTGACCCCGCTGCTGCACAAGGCCTCGGCCAGCGAGACGATCAGGACCACCCTGAACGGCATCTCGGCGAAGCTGACGACGGACTCCCTCCTGCAGATGATGCAGAAGATCTCCGTGAACAAGGACGAGCCCGCGGTCGTGGCCAAGGACTGGCTGACCACCAACGGTCTCGGATGACCCCCGTGCCGCGGGCCCCCGGCCGCCGGGGGCCCGCGCGATGAGCGAGCTGTTCACGGAGGCGATGGCGCAGCTCGCCGCGGGCGTGGCGGTCGTGACCGCGCGCGACGGGCGCGACGACCTCGGCACCACGGTGTCGGCGCTGATGTCGGTCTCGCTGGAGCCGCCGCTGGTGCTGGTCAGCCTGGCCAGCCGCGGCTACCTCAACGAGGTCCTGCTCCGGCAGGACCGCTGGGCGGCCTCCCTGCTGTCGTCCGGGCAGGCCGCGATCGCCAGCCGCTTCGCCACCGCGGGGCGGCCCAGCGCCCGGCTGCTGGTGGCGGGCACCCCGCACCATCGGGGGCAGCTGACGGAGGCGCTCGTCGTCGAGGGCGGGGTGGCCGCGATCGAGGCCGAGACCACCAAGGTGGTCCCGGCCGGCGATCACACCATCTTCATCGCCGCCGTGCTGGCCGTCGACTACGTCGACTCGGCCCTGCAGCCCCTGGTACGGCTGCGCGGCCGCTACCGCTCGACGGCCGCCTCCTGACCGGAGGCGGGGCCCGGTCCGGCCGGACCCCGCGCACGGCCGCTCAGCCGGCGAAGATCGCGCTGTGCAGGTCCACCGGGTTGGCGTCGTCGTCGGTGGCGACGCCGTACACGGCCGTGAAGGCGCTGCCGGTGGAGACCAGCCCGGTGTAGTCGCCGAGCAGGCGCCCCACGCTGGTCAGCGGAACCTTCCGCGTGTCGAACGGCCCCTCGACGTGCCGCTCGCGCCAGGCCCCCGGCTTGGTGCAGCCGCTCGCGCACGTGATGGCCCACAGGTCGGTGGGCAGGGTGGCGGGGTCGGGCGTGTTGTTGCGGAAGTCGTAGTAGGTGATCGCCACGGTGCCCGTCCTGGACGCGGCGATGACCGGCACGGCGGCCGAGCCCGCGGGCGTCTTGTCCACGCGGATCGGGCTGGACCAGCTCTTCCCGCCGTCCGCCGACCGCGAGTAGGCCACGTGGAAGGTGCCGTCGGGGTCCTGGCTCGGCCAGACGGCGTTGACCATGCGCGTGCCCGGCTGGGCGGCCAGCAGCGGCAGGGCGGCGTTGCGGATCGGGTCACCCGAGTCGTCGGGGTCGGGGATCCGCGGGCCCACCGCGAGCGGGGCGGGGACGTTCAGCGTCGGCGCCGACCAGGTCCTGCCGCCGTCGGTCGAGCGGATGACCTGGGTCGAGCCCTCGGTGATCGTCTCGTGGTGCATGCCGATCAGCAGCGTCCCGTCCGGGAGCGCCACGAGCTGGGTGCCGATGACGCCGCTGTTCGCGGGCACGTCGTACACCTTGCTCGTGGTCCAGGTGCGCCCGTCGTCGGTCGACTTGGCCAGGTAGACCGGCTGCACCCAGTTCGGCGTGGTGCTGGTCGACTGGTCGTCGATGCGGTCCCACACGGTGTAGAGCACGCCGGGGCGGTACGGGTCCGCGGTCACCGCAGGGCGGTCGTTGAAGAAGCGCACGTTGTCGTCCCGCTGCAGGGTGACCGGCGCCTCCCAGGTACGGCCGCCGTCACCGGAGCGGGACACCAGGATGGCGGTCACGTCGCCGGCGCGCGACATCGACAGGGCGGCGGCCACGGCCGTGCCGGACGGGGTGATCGTGACCCAGTGGTCCGTCGCGACGTCGTAGTCCCCGCCGTCGCACCGGGAGAAGGCGGGCCGGTCGGCGGACTGCCGCCAGGTGAGGCCGCGGTCGTCCGACACGGCGACGCCCGTGCCGTTGCTGCCGTAACGGTTCCAGCGGTCCTGCTGGAACACCGTGACGAGGCGTTCCGGACGGTTCGGGTCCCGCGCCAGCATGGGCAGGACCTCGGTGTTCGGGTTCAGGGTGTAGCCGTCGGCGGGGGGAGGCCCGCAGTCGGCGGGCAGCGGGCTGACGCCCGAGACGGGCCGTACGATCGCGGATCCTGGAGCGCCGGCGTCGTCCGCGGTGGCGGGTGGCGCGGCGGTGCAGGCCAGCAGGACGGCGGCTGCGGGTAAGAGAGCCCTGGAGGGTCGGATCACGAGCCTTCCTCGTTTCGTCGTGTCCATGAACACGCCGCCGGGCCCCGGAGAGGCATGCCTCTCCGGGGCCCGGCGAATGACGCAGGAAGATTACCGCGCAAGATCAGATTCGTCCGCCGAATGCGGATATATCTCGAAATGAGGGTGTCTGACCTGCGCTTTCATGGTGTCCGAGAGTTGACCGGCTTCTCGACCGCAAAGCCGTCACGCGGTCAGCGGACGGAGCGCCGGCCGGGCAGGATCAGCGGATGGAGTACCAGCCGGGCAGGATCAGCGGCCCCACCGCGGGCAGGCCCAGCTCGGCCGACAGCCGGGCGAGCGGCCCCCAGGCGTCCATCCGGATCCTGGCCAGCGCCGCCGACCTGTCCTCGCTCGACTCCGGCCCGCGCAGCCGCTCCAGCGGATTGAGCCGCGGGTACGTGCGCACCGGGGCGTCGTCGGCCAGACCGGCCCGCTTCCTGGCCATGGCCAGCGCGTCCTCCAGCCCGCCCAGCTCGTCCACCAGCCCGCTCGCCCGGGCGTCGGCGCCCGTCCAGACCCGGCCGCGGGCCAGCTCGTGGGTGCGCTCGCGCGACAGGTCTCGGCTCTGGGCCACCTTGCCCACGAAGTCGTCGTAGATGCGGTCGAGCCAGGCGTTGATGCGCTCCCACTGCTCGGGCGAGAAGCCGCGCGAGGTGGAGAACATGCCGGCGTTGGCGCCCTCGGCCACCATCTCCGAGGTGATCCCGGCCTTCTCCAGCAGCTCGGAGAAGACGGGCTTGCCGCCGTACACGCCGATCGAGCCGGTCAGCGTGCCGGGCTGGGCCACGATCACGTCGGCCGCCATCGAGATGAAGTAGCCGCCGGAGGCCGCCAGGTCGCCCATGGACACGATCACCGGCTTGACCTTGCGCGTCAGCGTCACCTCGCGCCAGACCGTGTCGCTGGCCACGTACGAGCCGCCGGGGCTGTCCACCCGGAACACGACCGCCTTGACGTGGTCGTCGCGCCTGGCCGCGCGCAGCGCCGCACTGATCGTGTCGGAGCCCATCGCGCCGCCCCCGCCGAGCGGGCTGCGGCCGCTGCGGCCGGTCCTGATCATGCCGGTGGCGTGCACGAGCGCGATCGCGTCGGCCATCGGGTGCGGCAGCTTGCGCACGGCCGCGCCCCTGGCGTAGCGGGAGACGTACAGCAGGTGCGCCTCGTCGCCCGCGGCCCGCTTGAGCTCGTCGTACACCTCGTCGCGGTAGGCCAGCCCGTCGACCAGCCCGGCCTCCTGCGCCTCGGCGGCGGTGAACGGGCCGCGGTCGATCAGCTCCCGCACCTTGCCCGGGTCCAGGCGGCGGCCGTCGGCGATGCCCGCGACCATGCTCTCGGTGACCGACTCGACGATGCGCGCCATGGACTCGCGGTGCGGGTCGGTCATGTGGTCCTGGGTGAAGGTGTTGGGCGCGGTCTTGTACTCGTGCCGCTGCCCGGCCTCGAACCCGACGCCCAGCTTGCCCAGCGCCCCCTTGACGAAGCGCTGCTCCAGCGCCACCCCGGTCAGCCCGACGTCACCGCTGGGCTGCAGGTAGAGCCGCTCGAAGGCGGTCGCCAGATAGTACGGCACCGTCCCCCCGCCGAACTCCCCGAACGTCTCGGAGAACGCGACGGTCAGCTTGCCCGAGGCGCGGAAGTGGATCACGGCCTGGCGCAGCTCCTGCACCATGGCCAGGCCCAGCGGCTGCCCCCCGATCTTCACCACCAGCGCCTTGACCCTGGGGTCCTGCCGGGCCCGCTTGAGCCCGGACAGCACGTCGGCCAGGCGCGTCTTGCGCATGGACAGCACCGCGGCGAGCGGATCCGCCGGCGGGCCCTCGGTGAGGCCTTCGGTGAGATCGAGCTCCAGGATCAGCGGGGCCGTCCGCCGCTGACGGAGCTTGTCGACGGTTTCGAAGATCGCCTTGCCTGCGTCCATAGAAGCCACCCTAAGCGACACATTCCGAAATGGGCTGGGGCGTGTTCCCACCGAGCGCAGAGGTGGCGCGCGTCCGGTCACACCCGGACGACGACCTTGCCGGGGGCGTGCCCCTCCTCCTGGTAGCGGATCGCCGCCCGCAGCTCCTCGAAGTCGTACACGCGGTCCACCACCGGCGCGAGCCTGCCGTCCTCGACGAGCCCGGTCAGCTCCTCCAGGTTGCGCCGGTTCCCCTTGGCGCCCAGCACGTCCGTCAGCACCGCCTTCTGCGGGACGAACGCCGACGCCGCGAGGGTCGCGAAGACGTGGCCGGCGGGCTGCAGCCAGCGGCTGGCCGCGCCGCCGATCAGGACGCAGACGCCCTTGCGCGCCAGCACCCTGCGGCACTGGGAGAACGAGCGGTTGCCCGCGATGTAGAGGAGCACGTCGTAGACCTGCCCGGCGCGGGTGAAGTCCTCCTTCGTGCGGTCGACGACCTCGTCCGCGCCGAGCGAGCGCACCAGGTCCAGGTTGCGCGTGCTGCACACGCCCGTGACGTGCGCGCCGTACGCCTTGGCGAGCTGCACCGCGAACGTGCCCACGCCGCCCGAGGCGCCGTTGATCAGGACCCGCTGCCCGGGCCGCACCCGGCCCTGGTCGCGCAGGGCCAGCAGGGCGGTGCCGGCGGCCAGGGGCACGGCCGCCGCCTCCTCGAACGACAGCTTCGCGGGCTTGGGCGCGAGCTCGGTCTCCGGCACGCACACGTACTCGGCGAAACCGCCGCCCTTGGCGGTCATCGCGAACACCTCGTCGCCCGGCTGGAACCGCGTGACGCCCGGCCCGACCGCCTCCACCTCTCCCGCCACGTCCGCGCCCAGGATGGTGATCTTGGGCTTGCGCAGGCCCAGGGGGCCGGGCATGAGCCGGGAGATGAACGGCTCACCGCGCATGAGGTGCCAGTCCGCGGGCTGGACGGAGGCGGCGCGCACCCGTACCAGGACCTCGCCGGGGCCGGGTGCGGGCTGGGCGACGTGCTTGAGCTCCAGGGCGTCGGGGGAGCCGTACGAGGTGAGGACGTAGGCCTTCATCGGGATCTCCTTCCGGGAGGGTCGATGGGCCTCAGTGTGGGCGCGACCTGCGGGGCGGCATAACGGTCGAAAGTACGACCTCTTGACCGGCCGATCGGCTCATCCAGGTCCGGCCTCCAGGGCGATGAGCCGCAGCGGCCCCGGCGGACACCATCGGGGCATGCCCGAAGACCTCGCCGCCGCACGCAGGACGAGCTGGCTCGTGCCTGCCGGACTGATCGCCCTCAGCTTCGTCCCCCTGCTCGCGGGCGGCATCCGCCTCACCGAGCTGACCGGAGGGGCGGAGATCACGCAGGCCAACGCCCGCTTCTTCGCCGCGCCAGCGCCGGTCGTGGCGCACATCGTGGCCGTCTCCGTCTACAGCGCGGTGGGCGCGTTCCAGTTCGCGCCCCGGTTCCGGCGGCGCAGGCGCGGGTGGCACCGGGCCGCTGGGCGGGCGCTGGTCGGGTTCGGGCTGGTGGCGGCGTTGTCGGGGTTGTGGATGACCGCGTTCGCCGAGCTGCCGCCGGGTGACGACGGGCTGCTGAGCGTGTTCCGGTGGGTGGCGGGGACGGCCATGCTGGGCTCCCTCGTGCTCGGCTTCGTCGCCGTCCGCCGCGGGGAGGTGCGCCGGCACCGCGCCTGGATGATGCGCGCGTACGCCATCGGCGCCGGCGCCGGCACCCAGGCCGTGACGCAGGGGGTGTGGATCGCGGCCGCCGGCGAGCCGGACCACCTCACCCGGGCGCTGCTCCTGGGCGCGGCCTGGGCGATCAACGCCGCCGTCGCCGAGGCGATCATCCGGCGGCGGGGGTGGCGGGTCAGCGCTGCCTGACGCGGTTCGTCTCGTACGCCCACATGGCGATCTCCACCCTGTTGCGGACGCCGAGCTTGGTCATCAGGCTCGCCACGTGGCTCTTGACCGTGCTCAGCGAGATGTGCAGCTCGTCGGCGATCTCGTTGTTGGTCCGCCCGCGGGCCACGGTGAGCAGGATCTCCTCCTCCCGCTCGGTGAGCGCCTCGATCGGCTGCAGGCGGGGCCGGGCGGGGCCGGTGCCGGCGAAGGCGGACAGCAGGCGGGCCGTGATGCTCGGCGCGATGAGCGCGTCGCCGCCCGCCGCGGCGCGGACCGCCTGGGCGAGCAGGGCGGGGCCGGCGTCCTTGAGCAGGAACCCGCGGGCGCCCGCCCTGAGCGCCGCGTAGACGTACTCGTCGAGGTCGAACGTGGTGATCACGACGACGGCCATCGGGTCCGCCACGTCGGGGCCGGCCAGGGCGCGGGTGGCCTCGATGCCGTCGCAGCGGGGCATGCGGATGTCGAACAGGCACACGTCGGGCCGCAGCCGCCGGGCCAGCTCGACGGCGCGGTGACCGTCGGCGGCCTCGGCGACGACCTCGATGCCGGGCTGGGCGTCGAGGATCATCCGCAGGCCGGTGCGGGCGATCTCCTGGTCGTCGGCGACGATCACCCGGACGGGACCGTCGTGGCCCGGTCCGCCCGGCATCCCGGCGTTCTCCTGCGGGACGCCCGGGTGCTCCGCCGGCCCTGTGGTCATGTGGAGGCTCCCGTTCGAGGCAGTTCGGCGGTCACGGTCCAGCCGCGACCGGGGTTGGGACCGGCTTCGCAGGTGCCGCCGAGCAGCCCGGCGCGTTCGATCATGCCGAGCAGCCCGTAGCCGGACGCGGTGACGGGCCGGCCCGCGGTGCTGTCGCCGTCGTCGCTCACGCGCAGGCGCACGGACGCGTCGTCGGCGGCCACGCGGACCTCGATCCGGGTGGCGTGCCGGGCGTGCCGCCGGGCGTTGGTGACCGACTCCTGCGCGATCCGGTAGATCGCGGCTCCGACGGAGGCGGGCACGCCGTCGAGGTCGCCGTCGATCCGCACGTCCACGGCGGGGCCGACCCGGCCGCGCCCGGCGAGCTCCCACAGGTCGGCGAGGTGCGGGTTCGGCGCCATCTCGGGGGCGGAGCCTCCCTGGTCGCGGCGCAGGACACGGACCATGGTGCGCATCTCGGCGAGCGTGCGGGACGCCTCGGCCTCGATCACCCGCAGCGCGTCGACGGCGGCGGCGGGGTCGGCGCTCGCGGTCGCGATGCCCGCCTGGGCCCTGATCGCCATCGCCGAGACGTGGTGGGCGACGGTGTCGTGCAGGTCGCGGGCCAGCTGCTCGCGTTCGAGCAGCTTGACCTGGTCGAGCTCGCGCATCCTGGCCCTGGCCCGGTAGCGGAAGGTGCCGCCCAGCGTCATCCCCGCGAACACGACGGCGAACGCCCCGGCGACGTCGCCCGCGTGGATGTGCCCGGACACCACGCCGGCCAGCACAGCGACGGTGATCAGCACCAGCCCCGCGGCGGCCTCCCGGCCCGACCCCCAGCGGCACAGCGCGTAGAGCAGGATCAGGATGTAGGCGGCGGAGCCCATCTCGGCCGGATCGGCCGCCGTGACGAGCTGGACCACGGTCGAGAGCACGACCGGGATCGCCACGGCGAGCAGCGGCTGCGTACGGCGCCATAAGAGCGTGGGCAACATCGCCGCGGCGAAGATCACGGAGATCGGCCGCCACTGGAGGTCGGTCCTGAACACGCCTTCGAGCGCGATGGCCACGGCGAGCAGCCCCACGAGCGCCCGGTCTCGCCACACGCGGCGCGGCGCCTGGGGCGGACGGGGCTCGTCCCACAGCGAGCGGAGGAGGCCCTGCACGCAATCATGGTACGAGAGCGCCCGCCGGTCCGGCTCGATCCGGCGGGGCTCTCCCGGGTTCCGGGCTGCCTACACCTTGCGGAGGGCGGCCCGGACGTCGATGCGCGGCGTGGTGACCTCGTCGCCCGCGCTCGGGTACGTGATCGGCTCGCCCGTCAGCCGCAACGCGCTGAGCAGCCTGTCCACCGTGGCGTGCCTGCTCTTCTGGCGCAGCAGCGCGAACGCGCCCGTGACGTGCGGGGTCGCCATGGAGGTGCCGTTCAGCGCCGCGTACGTGTCACCCGCGATGGCCGCCGTGATCGCGACGCCCGGGGCGTACAGGTCGAGCAGCGGGCCCCGGTTGGAGAAGCTCGCCACCGCGTCCTGCTTGTCCGTGGCGCCCACGGCCACCGTGTTGGAGACGCACGCGGGCCACGACACCGACGCCTCGAAGCCGTTGTTGCCGGAGGCGACCACCGTGGCGACGTCCTTGGCGAGGAGCTTGTCCACCTCGGCCTTGAAGTCGGCGCCGTCGCCCTCGTCGCAGGCCGTGTCGTACTGGCCGCCGCCCAGGCTCAGGTTCACCGAGGCGAGGTTGTACTGGTCGGCCAGCAGGTCGGCGTAGGCCATGCCGGTCAGGATGGAGGAGTCGTAGGCCAGGACGCAGACCGGGCGGCCCGCGCAGTACGGCGAGTTGTCGAAGCGGCTGAAGACCTGCACCGGGATGATCTTCGCCTTGGGGGCGACGCCGTCGGCGGCGAACTCGGCGGTGCGCCGGCCCGCGGCGATGCCCGCCACGTGGGTGCCGTGGTAGCACAGGCCGTACTGCGGCTGCGGGGCGCCCGTCATGCACGCCGCCGTCCCGGCGTCCGCGGCCCCGTCGCCGATCTGGAACTGGCTGCCGTTCGGGCACAGCGGCGTGGAGCCGTCCACCGGGTCCGTGGCCGAGAAGCACGCCTGGGCCACGATGCGGTCGCCGAAGGCGGGGTGGTCGGTGTCGATGCCGGAGTCGAGGATCGCCACGGCGGTGCCCTTGCCGGTGTAGCCGAGGCGGTGCGCCTTGTCGGCGCCGATCAGCGGGATGCTCTCCACCAGGGTGGCGCCGTTGAGCTTGTCCTTGCGGATCGAGACCACGTCGGACTGCTGGGCGATCTGCTCCAGCTCGGCCCGGGTGCCGCGGTAGACGAAGAAGTCGAGCTTGCCGGCGACGTCGGCGGGTGGCGCCGCGCCGACGTTCCTCCGGTCCTGCTCGACCGCCTCGGCGCTGGACTGCGCGGACGGGACCTGGGCGGGCTGGCGGACGCGGACGATCGCGCGGTGCTCGCCGCTCGCCGTGATCGCGGGGTCGAGCTTGGTTTCCGGGTCGGCGAGTGCGGGGGTGGCCACCAGCGCCGCCGAGGTGGCGGCTAACGCGATGGCGCCGGCCAGCAGAGACGCGAGTCTCAACTGCTCCTCCGGGGGTTCGGGGGGTTTTTGTCAGCAGAAGTGTAGTAATCGGACAACTGATGTCAGAGGGGGCGGTGTGTTCCGTTATAGCTTCTTGTTCATGTCTCCGGACATGGGAAAGGGGCCGGGTGGCCCGGCCCCTCGCTGGATCCTGATCAGACGCCAGGGTTGGCGGGCCCCTGGGTGCTCGTGGTGGCGCGTTCCAGGTCGATCCGCGACTTGATCACCGCTGTTCCCGAGGAGTCGAACTGGATGGGCGTGCCGGTGTCCTGCAGCCGCTGCAGGCTCTGGGCCACCGTGTACTCCGGGTACCGCTGCCGCATCAGCGCGAACGCCCCCGCCACGTGCGGCGCGGACATCGAGGTCCCGGCCTTGACCCCGTACACGTCGTCCGGCACCGCGGAGTTGACGGCCACGCCCGGCGCGAACAGGTCGAGCAGGTTGCCGCGGTTGGTGAACGTCGCCAGCGCGTCGGCGTCGTCCGTGGCGCCGGTGGAGACGGCCGAGGAGATGCAGGCGGGTGAGGCGACGGCGTTCGGCAGGCCGGCGTTGCCCGCCGCGACGACCGGAGCCACCCCCAGGCTCACCAGGGCGTCGAACTCCGGCTTGACCGCCGCGGCCGTCGTGTCCGTGTCGCAGGCCTCGGTGTAGCCGCGGGCGCTGCCCAGGCTCATGTTCACGGCCGCGATGTTGAACGTCCTGACCACCCGCGTGACGTACTCCAGCGCCAGCTTCTGGTCCGAGGTGTAGCTGAGGAAGCAGGGCGCGGTGGAACCGCCGATCCCGCAGGTCAGCGGGTTGTCGATGCGGCTGAACACCTGGATCGGGATCAGGCGGGCCTCGGGCGCGACGCCGTTGCCCGGCGCGCCCGTGACCATCTTGCCCGCCGCGATGCCCGCCACGTGCGTGCCGTGCGAGCAGGCGTTCTGGCCGTTGACCGTGCACTGCGGGATCTCGACGTTGGCCGCGCCGGGGCCCGTCTGGCTGGGCTGGTTGTTCGGGCAGAGAGAGACGGCGCCGTCCCTGCCGCTGGACGAGGAGAAGCACGCCTCGTCCGCGATCCGGCCGGTGAAGAACGGGTGGTCGCTGTCGATGCCCGTGTCGATGACGGCGACCGTGGTGCCCGTGCCGTTCCAGCCCGCGGTGTTCGCCTGGACCGAGCGGATCCTGGCCGTGCTGGCGTCGAGCAGGGGCATGCTCAGCTCGTCCTTGTAGACGGACTGGACGCGGGAATCCTGCTTGAGCTTCTCCAGCGTGGCGCCGTCGAGCTCGGCGACGAAGAAGTTGGGCGACTCCGCGGCCTCCAGGACGCGGCTGCCCTCCGAGGCCTGCTCGATGTCGGCGGCCACGGCCTCGACGCTCTGGCCGGGCTTGAGCTGGATGATGGAGCGTACTGCGCTCTTCTCCTGGATCTCCGAGACGAGCGCGGGACTGATGATCGGGTCACCGGTGTCGGTGGTGTCGGCTTGGAGAGCCGGACCGGCGCAGAGAGCGCCGGACGTCATGGCCAGCATCGTTGCGCCGACCAGCAGAGACCGTAGCCTCACTTCTTCCTCCCGGAGGCTGGAGCCGTGAAGCGTTTCCGGCTCCCTCGGCTGCGTACAGCCGCTTACCTCCCCACCTGTGACATCTGTGATGTCAGTGACGTATGTAACCCGATTAAACGTTGGAGGCTATTTTGCATTTATGCGACACAAGCGAAAAGGCCGGTCTGAAGTGACCGGCCTTTTCGGAAATGCTGCTATTTAACGGTTTTGAGGATGTTGCTGGTGGCCTTCTTCAACGCCGCCGCGGTGGGCTTGCTGCTGAGCCTGACCTTCTCGGCCGCGCCCAGCGCCGTCGTGCCGTTCGTGCCGTTCGCCCAGTTCAGCCAGGCCGTCAGCAGGGCGCTGTCCAGCTTGGCCTTGCGGGTCTTGGGGCTCTTCAGCACGCGGTACGCCTTGCCCAGCGACGAGGCCTTCGTCAGCTCGGGGAACACCTTGCTCGACTTGCCGATCAGCTTCAGGTAGCAGGTCAGCGTCTCGTCCGAGATCGTGCCGCTGGCGCGGTGCAGCTCCACCGCCCACCTCGCGGTCGTCAGCTTCCGCGCGTCGGTGCCCCGCGTGCAGACCGCGGCAGGCACCTTGGCCGTCTCCGTCACGGTCACCGTGACCGTCACCGTCGGCAGCGGGACCGGGGTGGAGGACGGCGACGGCGCCGGCTCCGCCGGGTCGCCGGGCTCGGGGGTGGGCCCGCTGCTGTCGCTCGGGTCGGGCTCGGGCGCGCTGTCGTCCGCGGGCCCGTCCGCCACCGGGGACGGGCTCTGGGTGACGGGCGGCTGCACGGCCGCGCCGGTCAGGGCCGCCGCCAGGTCCAGACGCGGGGTGGTGACCTGGGCGCCGGCGACGTCGTACACGTACGGCCTGCCGGTCGTCTTCAGCGTCTCGATCAGCTCGGCCATCGGCTTGTCCGGCGCGGCCGCCCTCATCAGCGCCAGCGCGCCGGTCACCTGCGGGGTCGCCATCGAGGTGCCGCTGTAGACGGTCGTGGTGTTGTCGGGCACCGCCGACTCGACGTCCACGCCCGGCGCGAACAGGTCGAGCAGCGAGCCCCGGTTGGACCACTCCGCGATCGCGTCGGCGTTGTCGTTCGCGCCGACGGTCACCGCCGTGGAGACGCAGGCCGGGTGGGCCGTGCCCTCGAAGTACTCGTTGCCCGCGGCCACCACGGTCGCGATGTTCCTGGCCAGCAGCGCGTCGAACTTCTCCTTGAAGATCGCGCCTTCCTCGGTGGCGTCGCAGCTCGTCTCGTACAGCATGCCGCCGAGGCTCATGTTCACCGCCGCGAGGGGCTGGTTCAGGCCCGCCACGTAGTCGAGGGCCTGGCGCAGCGACGACTCGTACGCCACCAGGCACGCCGGCTCGCCGCAGCTGTCCTCGTCGTTGAGCCGGCTGAACACCTGCACCGCCACGATGCCCGCGCCCGGCGCCACGCCTCCGGTGCCGGCCGCGATGCCCGCGACGTGGGAGCCGTGGTCGCACAGGTTCACGCCGTCGAGCAGGCAGTTGGGGGTCGTCGCGTCCGCCGCGTTCCCGTCCGTCTGCTGGTTGAGGCCGTTCGGGCAGAGCGAGACGACCCCGCTGTCCTCCGTGGCGGAGAAGCACGCCTGGGCCACGATCCGGCCCTGGAACCACGGGTGGTCGACGTCGATGCCGGTGTCGATCACGGCCACCACCTGGCCGGTCCCGGTGGTGCCGGCGGCGTGCACCTTGTCGGCGCCGATCAGGGAGAGGCTGGGGGCGACCTCGGCCGGCGTGTACGTCCGGTCGCGGTGGATGGAGGAGACCCGCGGGTCCTCGGCCAGCTTGGCCAGCTCCTCCGCCGTCCCCTCCACGACCATGAACGGCTGGCTCTGCGGCTGCAGCACCACGTCCACGCTCTCGGCGGCGGCCTGGGTGGCCACGGGCGCGGTCTCGGCGGGGTCGGTCAGCTCGACGATGGCGCGCTCGGTGCCGCCGTCCACGCCTAAGCCGTCCTCGACCTTGCTCTCAGGGTCGGCGGGGTCCTCCGCGGGAGGGGTCTCCTCCGCGGGCTGTTCCACCGGGGGCTGTTCCGTCGGTGTCTGCGTCTGCGTCGCGCCCGGCGCCGGGGTCGGTGCCGGGTCCTGCGCGTACGCGGGGCCCGACAGCGGCAGCAGGGCCAGGGCGATCGTGCTGACGATCAGGGGGCGGAATCGCACGCGTCCTCCGAAGGGGATGATCTCGGAGTTTAGGGCGATTTGCCCCAGAGGCACAGGCCTCAGGGCGGTTTCTCACCGAACTTTCAGCGGGTGCACCTCAATCGTTCAGCCTGTTCCCTCGTGCGTGAGCCACACCGCGCCCAGCGGCGGCACGCGCAGCGTCGTGGAGTACGGCAGCCCGTGCCACGGCTCGTCCGCCGCCTCGACCACCCCCAGGTTGCCCACGCCGCTGCCCCAGTAGTCGTAGGCGTCGGTGTTGACCGCCTCCGCCCACTGGCCCGCGTACGGGAGCCCGAGCCGGTAGTTCTCGTGCGGCCCGCCGCTGAAGTTCACCACGCACGCCACCGCCGACCCGTCGCCGGCGTAGCGGACGAACGACAGCGTGTTGCCCGAGGCGTCGTCGGCGTCGATCCACCGGAAGCCCTCGGGCCTGGCGTCCTGCTCCCACAGCGCCGGGGTGTCGCGGTAGATCCGGTTCAGGTCGCGGACCAGCCGCTGCACGCCCTGGTGCCCGTCGAACTCCAGCACCCACCAGTCGAGCCCGCGGCTCTCCGACCACTCCGAGCCCTGGCCGAACTCGCCGCCCATGAAAAGCAGCTGCTTGCCCGGATGCGCCCACATGAACGCCAGCAGCGCCCGCAACTGCGCGAACCGCTGCCACTCGTCGCCCGGCATCTTGCCCAGCAGTGAGCCCTTGCCGTGCACGACCTCGTCGTGCGACAGCGGCAGCACGTAGTTCTCCGAGTAGGCGTACAGCAGCGAGAACGTCATCTCGTGGTGGTGGTACTGGCGGAAGATCGGCTCGTGCTGCAGGTACTTGAGCGTGTCGTGCATCCACCCCATGTTCCACTTGAACCCGAACCCGAGGCCGCCCAGATGCACCGGCCGCGAGACCCCCGGCCAGGCCGTCGACTCCTCGGCCACGGTCGTGATGCCGGGCGCCTCCCGGTAGCAGACCGAGTTCATCTCCTTGAGGAACTCGACCGCGTCGAGGTTCTCCCTGCCGCCGTACACGTTCGGCGTCCACTCGCCCTCGCGCCGCGAGTAGTCGAGGTAGAGCATCGAGGCCACCGCGTCCACGCGCAGGCCGTCGATGTGGAACTCCTTCAGCCAGAACAGGGCGTTGGCCACCAGGAAGTTCTTGACCTCCCTGCGGCCGAAGTCGAACACGTAGGTGCCCCAGTCGGGGTGCTCGCCCCTGGCCGGGTCGGCGTGCTCGTACAGCGGGGTGCCGTCGAAGCGGGCCAGCGCCCACTCGTCCATCGGGAAGTGCGCCGGCACCCAGTCGAGCAGCACGCCGATGCCGCGCTGGTGCATGCGGTCCACGAAGTGGCGGAACTCGTCGGGGGTGCCGAACCGCGCCGTCGGCGCGTAGTACGAGGTCACCTGGTAACCCCACGACCCGCCGAACGGGTGCTCGGCCACCGGCAGCAGCTCCACGTGGGTGAAGCCCAGGTCCGCGGCGTACTCGGAGAGCTGGTCGGCCAGCTCCACGTACGACAGCCCCGGCCGCCACGAGCCCAGGTGCACCTCGTAGATGCTCATCGGCCCGCTCTGCGCCTGCCGGCCGCGCCGCTCGACCATCCAGGCGTCGTCCTGCCAGCTGTAGTCGGACTTGTCGATCACCGACGCCGTCATCGGCGGCACCTCGGTCCGCCTGGCCATCGGGTCGGCCTTGTCGCGCCACACCCCGTCGGCGCCCAGGACCTGGTACTTGTACCGCTGGCCCGCCTGCAGCCCGGGTACGAACAGCTCCCACACCCCGGACCGGCCCAGCGACCGCATCGGGTAGGCGACGCCGTCCCAGTGGTTGAAGTCGCCGACGACCCTGATCCCGCGCGCGTTCGGCGCCCAGACGGCGAACGCCGTGCCCTGGACGTCCTCGTGCTCCATCACGCGAGCGCCGAGCACCTCCCACAGCCGCTCGTGCCGCCCCTCGCCGATCAGGTGCAGGTCCA
Source organism: Nonomuraea thailandensis (assembly GCF_024172165.1). Classification (GTDB taxonomy): domain Bacteria; phylum Actinomycetota; class Actinomycetes; order Streptosporangiales; family Streptosporangiaceae; genus Nonomuraea; species Nonomuraea thailandensis. The sequence continues at coordinate 11,816,878 of NZ_JAMZEB010000002.1, forward strand.
CCTCGCCGAGCGTGGGCCAGTGCCGGTACGGGTCACGCACCTCGTACGGCTCCGCGCCGGAGTACTTGACGCTCAGCGTGTACGCGGGCACCTTGTCCAGCCCCGGCACCGTCACCTCGAACACCCCGTGGGCCTGGTGTTTCATGTCGTGGGCAGAGCCGTCCTCCAGCACCACCCGCACGCGTTCGGCCAGGGGTCGCAACGTGCGGAACACCACTCCGCCGGTCGCTGGATGTGCTCCCAGCACGGAGTGGGGGTCGTGGTGCGCACCGCCCGCGAGGCGGTCGAGCTCTGTCCTCATCGGCATGCTCCCAACACTGCCCTAAGATGACCGTCCATCCCAGGCACTGCCCGCTTTCACCGCGACAATCACCGGATGTGCAAAATCCCGGGTTTATCACAGGAAGATGCCGAGGTGGCCGAGAGATCCTTTCCCGGTTCTTGGCTCGACATACTGGGGTGCTGCTCGCGTCCCCCCTCTCAGAAAGGCGAGCCTTGTACCCTCCTCCGCCCGACCAGCACGGCTACCCGCCACCCGGACCTCCTCAGCAGGGCTACGCCCCGCCCGGGTACCCACCGCAGGCATACGCGCCGCCCCCGCCCCCCTTACGCCCGGTCCGCGGCGTCGCGCTGTTCGCGATCGTGGCCCTGGTGTGCGACTCCGTCGTCGGCCTCTTCTCGGCGGGGATCGGCCTGTGGTACGGGGCGTTCGTGGATCGCATGATCGCGGATCTCGACTCCGTGAGCGATTCGGAGATCGACACCGCCGACCTGGTCTACGGGTTGTCCGGCATCGCGGAGTTCGGCGTCTACGTGGTCGCCGTCGTGGCGTTCCTGGTCTGGCTGTCCAGGGTGCGCGCCAACGCGGAGCTCCTCTCGCCGGGCGGTCACCGGCGCACCCGGCCTTGGGTGATCTTCGGCTGGGTGGTGCCGATCATCAACTTCTGGTACCCGAAGCAGATCGTGGACGACATCTGGTACGCCTCCCAGCCCGGCTCCCCGTCGAGGGGGCTGATCAACGCCTGGTGGGCGGCGTGGCTGGTGGGCAGCCTGGTGAGCAACTTCGCCGGGCGGCTGCTGTTCGCGGCCGACGACCTGGAGACCCTGGCGGGGGCCGCGCGGTTCGACGTGGTGAGCATCGGGCTGCTGCTGGTCGCGGCGGTGCTGGCGATCGGGGTCATCCGCAAGATCAGTAACGCCCAGGAGCGGCACCTCCAGGCCCCGGCTCCCATGCCGGACGCCCGCGGGGGTTACCCGGCGTACTGACGGGCGTCAGGCGCCGGCTTCCGGGCCGAGCGCCGTGGAGAGGAGCGTCTCCAGCGCGAGGACCGCGCCGGCGCTCATGGCCGTCGTGAGGGCGTCCGCTCCCGACGCGCGCCGCACCGCCGCCGCGATGCGCTCGACGTCGCCGCGCTCGCCCTCCGGCAGCGGGGCGCCCACCGACTCCCGCAGCGCGGCGGCCTTGCCCAGCAGTCGGCCTGCCTCCTCGGGCCGCCCGCCGAGCGCGAGCGCGCCCGACAGGCCCTCCAGGGCCAGCGCGACGGCCCGCGGGTCGCCCACCTTCCTGGCCACGGCCAGCCCCTGGCGCTGCAGGTCCAGCGCGCCCGTCGCGTCGCCGCGCTGCTCGGCCACGAACCCCAGCTCGGCCAGGATCAGCGCCGCGCCGGGATCGCCCGACACGTCCTCGACCCAGCCCAGCCAGGCCCGCAACCGTCGCTCGGCCTCGTCCAGCCGGCCCTGCCTGCGCGCGCTCAGCGCCAGGCCCAGCTCGGCGAACTCCTCGGCCGGACGGTTGGACTGCGCCGCCGCCAGGCGCCTGGCCCGCTCGTGGTAGTCGTCGGCCCGGACGTGATCGCCGGTCAGCATGGCGATCCTGCCCAGCCGCGACAGCGCCTCCGACACCGAGCTCCACAGCCCGAGCTCCTCGGCCATCGCGAGGACCTCCAGCCGCAGCGCCGTCGCCCGCTCGTAGTCGCCGGTGATCTCGGCCAGCGTGCCGAGGTTCTCCGTGGCCCGCAGCTCGCCCCACCGGTCGCCGATCCCGCGGAACAGGCTCAGGCCCTGCTCCGCGCTGTCCCGCAGGGTCGCCAGGTCACCCCGCATGGCGGCGTGCCGGCCGAGCAGGGTGAGCGCGGCGGCCGTGCCCCACGCGTCGCCGAGCCGCCCGAACTCCGCCAGCGCCGTCTCCACCAGGTCGTGGCTCGCCGTCAGGTCCTCGTAGCCGAACAGGGCGAACCCGGCGAACCATCGCGCCCGTGCCCGCGCCTGCGGGTCCTCGATGCTCTCGATCAGCGCGGTGTCCCGCCGTACGAGGCGGCCCCCGAGCATCTCGAACCCGGCCAGCCACACGCCGGCCTGGGCGGTGGCCGGGTCACCCGGCGTCGCCACGGACAGGGCCGACTCCAGGGCGCGGCGGGCCTCGCCCAGCCTGCCGCGCAGCACCCAGTACCAGGCCAGGTTGTTCACCAGGGCCAGCGCCGGGCCCGCCGCCCGCACGCGGACCGCCGTGTCCAGGGCCGTCCTGAGGTTGGCGGCCTCGGCGTCGAGCCGGGCGAGCGCGCCGTGCTGCCCGGGCCCGCGCAGGGCCGGCTCCAGGCGTCCGGTCAGAGCGGCGTAGTGGTGTACGTGCCTGAGCCGCACGGTGTCCAGCTCGCCCGCCTCCCGCAGCCGCTCCTGGCAGTAGGCGGCCACCGACTCCAGCAGGCGGTAACGCGGCCCTGCCAGGGGTGGCGCCGGTTCGCGGCCCGTGCCCATCGCGCGCGCCACGAGGGAGCGGTCGACCAGGCGGGCCAGCAGGTCGAGCACGTCCAGGCCCGGCTCGGCGCAGACGTCCTCGGCCGCCTCCAGCGTGCAGCCGTCGGCGTGCACGGCCAGGCGCCGCAGCACCACCCGCTCGGCCTCCGTCAGCAGCTCCCAGCTCCAGTCGATCATCGCGCGCAGCGTCTGCTGCCGGGCCGGAGCGCCGCGCAGGCCGGAGGCGAGCAGCCGGAAGCGGTCGTCGAGGCGGTCGGCGAGCTGCCTCGGGGTCAGCGCGCGCATCCGCGTGGCCGCCAGCTCCAGGGCCAGCGGGATCCCGTCCAGCCGCTCGCAGATCTCCGCGACGTCGCCGTCGGGCTCGATCCCGGCCCGCGCGGCGAACAGCTCCATCGCCGCCTCCAGCCCCAGCGGCGGCACGCTCCACAGGGCCTCGCCCTCGATCCGCAGCGACTCCTGGCCGGTCGCCAGCACGCGCAGCCCGGGAGCGGCCCGCAGGAGCGTGGCGGCGAGCGTGGCGACCTGCTCGACCACGTGCTCGCAGTTGTCCAGCACCAGCAGCGTCGGCCTGGCCGCCAGGGCGCCGGGCAGGCGCTCCACGATGCAGCCGGGCGCGTCGTCGCGCAGGCCCAGCACGCCCGCGATCGCCTCGGCCACCTCGACCGCCTGCGCCCCGGCCCCGAGCGAGGCCAGCTCCACCAGCCACACCCCGCCGTCGAACCCGCCCAGCTCTGACGCGGCGGCCAGGGCCAGGCGGGTCTTGCCGACGCCGCCGGGGCCCGTGAGCGTGACGAGCCGGTTCGCCCGCAGCAGCGCCCGCACCTCGGCCACCGCCTCGTCCCGCCCCACCAGATCGGTCAGCGGGGCGGGCAGGTTCGTCCGGGGCCGCGCGGCGGGCGCGTCCAGCCCGGGGTCCTGCTCCAGGATCGCCTGGTGCAGTGCCGCCAGCTCCGGCCCGGGATCCAGCCCCAGCTCGTCGGCGAGCCGCCGCCGCAGGTCCCCGTAGCTCGCCAGCGCCTCGCCCTGCCGTCCGGCCCGGTACAGCGCCCGCATGTGCACGGCCCGCAGCCGCTCCCGCAGCGGATGCCCGGCCACCAGGTCGGCCAGCTCGGCGGCGAGCGGGCCGTGCTCGCCGAGCCCGAGCCGCGTCTCGGCCAGCTCCTCCAGCGCCACCAGCCGCTGCTCGTCCAGCCGGGCCACCGCCGCCCTGGCGAACGGCTCGTCGGCGAACTCGGCGTACGCGCCGCCCCGCCACAACTCCAGCGCCTGGCGCAGCAGCGCCGCCCGGGCGTCGAGGTCGCCGGCGCGCCGGGCGCGCAGGAGCAGCGACTCGAACAGCCCGGCGTCCACGGACTCCGGCTCGGCCCGCAGCACGTACCCGGGCGCCCGGTACGCCACCAGCTCCCGATCGCCCAGCACCCGCCGCAGCTGGGACACCTTGACCCGCAGCGCCGCCGGGGCGTCGGCGGGCGGCCGGTCGCCCCAGAGGTCCTCGATCAGCCGGTCCGCGGAGACCGTCCGCCCCGCCTGGATCAGCAGCCCGGAGAGCAGCGCCCTGACCTTGACCTCGGGCACCTGGACCGGCCGTCCGTCAGGCGTCCACACCGCGAGCGGACCAAGCACCCCGAACCGCATCAAGCCCCCCCATAACCAACTCCGAATGCGACCATAACCGCCCGCGAGCAGGGTGGGTCGCAGAGACATCCTCACCTGTAAGGAACACCGAAATGTCGGAAAACATCTCCGTGCTCGGCCTCGGGCTCATGGGCACCGCGCTCGCCGGGAGCCTCCTGGCCGCCGGGCACCAGGTCACGGTGTGGAACCGGACGCCCGCCAAGGCCGAGCCCCTGCTCGCCAAGGGCGCCAAGCAGGCGGCCACCCCCGAGGAGGCCGTCGCGGCGAGCCCGCTGGTGATCGTCTGCCTGCTCGACTACCCGTCCGTGACGGCCACGCTGGCGGGCGCGCGGCTGGAGGGGCGGATCATCGCCAACCTCACCACCGGCCGCCCCGCCGAGGCCCGCGAGACGGCGGCGTGGGTGGCAGGGCGCGGCGGCGAGTACCTGGACGGCGGCATCATGGCCGTCCCCCAGATGATCGCCCAGCCGGGCGCGCTCATCCTCTACAGCGGCTCGGAGCCGGCCTTCGAGCGGTACGAGGCAGCGCTGGCCGCGATGGCGGAGGCCCGCTTCACCGGCGCCGATCCCGGTCTGGCTCCGCTGCTCGACCTGGCCATGCTGACCGGCATGTACGGCCAGATCGCCGGCCTGCTGGAGGCCGCCGCGCTGGTCAGGTCGGCTGGCTACCCGCTCACGGACTTCGTCTCGTCGCTGCTGGTGCCGTGGCTGAACGCGATGGCCGCGCAGCAGCCCCTGTGGGCCGGGAAGATGGAGTCGGGCGACCACAGCACCGAGGTCTCCAACCTGGAGATCAACCGGGCCGGCGTGGAGAACCTGGTACGGGCCTTCTACGAGCAGGGCGTCAAGCCGGACCTGCTGCTGCCCCTGAAGGCGGTCATCGACCAGCGCACCGCCAGGGGGCTGGGCCACGAGGGGCTGTCGGGCCTGGTCGAGGAGCTCCAGCCCTAGCGGGGGCGGAAGGCGGCGAGCGGGATCGGGATCCAGGAGGGCCGGTTGCGGGCCTCGTACACGACCTCGTAGACCGCCTTCGACAGCTCGAACGCCCGCAGCAGCGCCGCGTCCGCGGGGGAGATGACGCCGCCGCCCTCGGTGTAGCCGTCGAGGAAGGCGGCCCGGTTGCGGTCGGCCCACTCCTGGGCCCTGGGCTCCAGCTCCTCGGCCCGGGCGTGGCCGGCCAGCAGGTGCCTGGCCGCGTAGTCGAACGAGCGCAGCATGCCCGCCACGTCGCGCAGCGGCGAGTAGAGCGCCCGCCGTTCGGCCAGCGGCTGGCCCGGCTCGCCCTCGAAGTCGAGGATGATCCAGTCCATCGGCGTCCGCATCACCTGCCCGAGGTGGAAGTCGCCGTGAACGCGTTGCACAGGCACCTCGTTGGTGAGCAGCTCGACCTGGTGGTAGGCCTCCTCAATGGCGCTCACATGCTCGCGCAGCTCGGGCACCTCGGACACGGCCCGCCCCAGCCGGCGCCTGAAGCCCTCGGCCATGCGCTTGACCTCGTGGATCTCCACGACGCCCGTCGGGAAGGCCGCGGCCAGCTCGTGGTGCACGCGGGCGGTGGCGCTGCCCAGCCGCACCGCCTCGGCCGCGAAGTCCCCGCCCGCCTCGGCCGCCGGCAGCTCGGGCAGCGAGGCGTACAGGTCGCGCACGCTGGCCAGCGCCAGGTCCCAGCCGTCGTTGGCGGGCGTCAGGAACTCCTGCATGATGGCGAGCGTCGTGTTGGCGCCGTCGAGGTCGGTCTCGATCCATCCGTACGGCTGCGCGATGTGCGGCGCGTTCCGGCCGGCCAGCGCGGTGATGATCTCCAGCTCGGGGTTCACGCCGGGGATGAGCCGGCGGAAGAGCTTGCAGATGTAGGAGTCCCCGTACACCAGCGAGGTGTTCGACTGCTCGGCGCCGAGCACGAGGCTGCGCGGGGTGGTGTCGATGGTGACGCCGGGCACGTGCCGCATGCGCAGGCCGCTGCGGGTCTCGTCGCGGGCCATGCCGTCGAGCAGCCAGCCCGTGCGTCCGCTGTCGTGCACGGCGTCGTAGAGGTAGGTGTCGCCGACGGTGCCGATGAGGGCGTGGGAGAGCCGGTCGGGCAGCTCGTCCCGCTCGCCCACCAGCACCTGGTAGCGGTCCCGCGAGCCCTCCTGCCAGACGGCGATGATCAGGTGCCTCAGTCCGGGCGTCAGCTCGACGTCCGAGTCGATCGACAGTTCGTCGATCGGGCGCCCCTTGCCGCCGAACCAACGTTGGCGGCTGATCCATGCGGCAAGGAGCTCGTCAAGCACGGCTTACTCCTCCTGGGTGATGGCCGGCGGGAGTGTGAACCAATAGAACCCATGCCCGGGAAGCGTCAAAAGATACGGAAGTTCGCCAATTGCCGGGAATGGTACGCCTCCCATGGTTTCCACGGGGGAGACGCCGACAAACCTCCGCAGGTCGAGCTCGACCGGCTGCGGGAAGCGTGACAGGTTGTTCACGCAGAGCATCCGGTCGTCGCCCAGCTCCCTGACGAACGCGAGCACGCTGGGGTTGGAGGAGTTCAGCTCCGCGTAACCGCCCAGCCCGAAGACCGGGTGCCGCTTGCGGATCTCGATCATGCGCCGCGTCCAGTGCAGCAGCGAGCCGGCGTTCTTCTGCTGGGCCTCGACGTTGATCGCCTGGTAGCCGTAGATCGGATCCATGATCACCGGCAGGTAGAGGCGGCCGGGGTCGCAGTCCGAGAAGCCGGCGTTGCGGTCGGGGTCCCACTGCATGGGGGTGCGCACGCCGTCACGGTCGCCGAGCCAGATGTTGTCGCCCATGCCGATCTCGTCGCCGTAGTAGAGCACGGGGGAGCCGGGCAGCGACAGGAGCAGGGCGGTGAACAGCTCGATCTGGTTGCGGTCGTTCTCCAGCAGGGGAGCCAGGCGGCGGCGGATGCCGACGTTGGCCCGCATGCGGGGGTCCTTGGCGTACTCGGTGTACATGTAGTCGCGTTCCTCGTCCGTGACCATCTCGAGCGTCAGCTCGTCGTGGTTGCGCAGGAAGATGCCCCACTGGCAGTGCTCGGGGATCTTCGGCGTCTGGGCGAGGATCTCGGAGATGGGGTAGCGCGACTCCCTGCGCACGGCCATGAAGATGCGCGGCATCAGCGGGAAGTGGAAGGCCATGTGGCACTCGTCGCCGCCGCCGACCGGGTCGCCGAAGTACTCCACGACGTCCGAGGGCCACTGGTTCGCCTCGGCCAGCAGCACGCGGTCGGGGTAGAGCCGGTCCACGTCGGCCCTGATCCGCTTGAGGTACTCGTGCGTGCGCGGCAGGTTCTCGCAGTTGGTGCCCTCCTCCTCGAAGAGGTACGGCACCGCGTCCAGCCGGAACCCGTCGATGCCGAGGTCCAGCCAGAACCGCAGCACCTCCAGCATCGCCTCCTGCACGTCCGGGTTCTCGTAGTTGAGGTCCGGCTGGTGGTGGAAGAAGCGGTGCCAGTAGTACTGGCCGCGGACGGGGTCGTAGGTCCAGTTGGACGTCTCGGTGTCGATGAAGATGATCCGGGCGTCCTGGTACTTCTCATCGGTGTCGGACCACACGTAGAAGTCGCCGAACGGGCCCTCGGGGTCGTGCCGGGAGGCCTGGAACCACGGGTGGGCGTCGCTGGTGTGGTTCATGACGAGATCGGCGATGACGCGCATGCCGCGCTTGTGGGCCTCGTCGACCAGCTTCACGAAGTCGCCGAGGTCGCCGAACTCGGGGAGGATCTTCATGAAGTCCGCGATGTCGTAGCCGCCGTCACGCAGCGGCGACTCGTACAGCGGCAGCAGCCAGAGGCAGTCGACGCCCAGCCACTGCAGGTAGTCGAGCTTGCTGATGAGCCCTCTGACGTCGCCGGTCCCGTCGCCGTTGGAGTCCGCGAACCCGCGGATCAGGACCTCGTAGAAAACCGCGCGCTTGTACCAGTAAGGATCGCGCGGCTTTTCCTCGTCAAAGGTGTTGGGAATGGGTGTGGAGCTCATGAGCCGCCCCGCAGGTGGCTCATGAGGGAGGCGCTGACACACACGTTGAAGACTCCCCGCTGAATTCAGTATCTACCGTGGCGCGGCTCGTACGGTGAGAATATGGGCAGGCTGGATGTGGGGGTCGAGGCGTACGTAGTTGCTCTGCCGCCAGCGGTACGACTCGCCTGACAGCTCGTCGTCGACGACGAACTCGGCGTTCCAGTCGAGGCCGAGGGCGGGCAGGTCAAGGTCGACCGTCGCCTCGTGGGTATGGTGCGGATCAAGGTTGATGACCGCCAGAACGACGTCGCCCAGCCCGTGCCTTCGTGTGGCCGTGTCATAGGCGCCCGGGAGTCGTTTGGAGAAGCAGACGATGTCCGCCTGGTCGACCCTGTGGAACCGTAGATTACGCAACTCCTGCAGCGCCGGATGCGCTCTTCGGAACAAATTCAGATGCGTGATGAAGGGAGCCAGGCTCCATCCTTCACGTTCAGCCGCAGCCCAGTCGCGCGGTTTGTATTGATATTTCTCACTATCGAGGTATTCCTCACTACCCGGGCGAACCGGGACATTTTCTCCGAGTTCGTACCCCGAATAGACGCCCCAGGTGGGCGAGGCGAGCGCCGCCAGGACGGCCCTGATCCTGAACGCGGGCACGCCGCCGTGCTGCAGGTACTCGTGCAGGATGTCCGGCGTGTTCACGAACAGGTTCGGCCGCAGATAGCAGGAGGTCTCGTGGGCGAGCTCCGTCAGATATGTCTCCACATCGAATTTGGAGTTCTTCCAGGTGTAATACGTGTATGACTGGTGGAAACCGGTCTTGGCCAGCGCGCGCATCATCGCCGGCCTGGTGAACGCCTCCGACAGGAAGATCACGTCGGGATCGGTGCGGTGGATGTCGGCCAGCATCCGCTCCCAGAAGGCCACCGGCTTGGTGTGCGGGTTGTCCACCCTGAAGATGCGCACCCCGTGGTCCATCCAGTGCCGCAGCACCCGCCTGACCTCGGTGTAGACGCCCTCCGGGTCCTTGTCGAAGTTGACCGGGTAGATGTCCTGGTACTTCTTCGGCGGGTTCTCGGCGTACGCGATCGACCCGTCGGCCCTGACCGTGAACCACTCGGGGTGCTCCTTGACCCAGGGATGGTCGGGGGAGCACTGCAGGGCGAAGTCGAGCGCGACCTCCATGCCGAGCTCCCTGGCCCGGCCGACGAACTCGTCGAAGTCCTCGATCGTGCCCAGGTCGGGATGGACCGCGTCGTGGCCGCCGTCCTCCGAGCCGATCGCCCACGGCGAGCCCGGCTCGTCGGGCTCGGGGCTGAGCGTGTTGTTGCGGCCCTTGCGGAACGTCGTGCCGATCGGGTGGATGGGCGGCAGGTAGACGACGTCGAAGCCCATCTTGGCGATCGCGGGCAGCCGCTTCGCTGCTGTCTGGAAATTTCCGGACTTGGAGATGCCGAGCTCGTTGACCACCGCGCCTTCCGAGCGCGGGAAGAACTCGTACCAGGAGCCGTAGAGCGCCCTGCGCCGGTCGACCCGGACCTTGTGGGACTTCGACCTGGTCACCAGCTCCCGGAACGGATGCGCGTCCAGCAGCGCCGCCGTCTCGGGGAGCTGGGCGATCGAGAGCCTGGCCCGGGGGTCGAGGTTCTGGTCGCGCAGCGTGGCCGAGATCGACAGCAGCGCCGCGCGGTGGCCGCAGGCGGTGTCGCCGTTGCCGTTCTGCTTGCGCGTGCCGTTCTGCTTGGACGCCTCGCTCGCCGGCGGCGCGCCGTTGGGACAGTCGGCGGCGCGCACGGCCTTGGCGGCGCGCTCGAACAGCCGCGCGCCCTCCTCGCACATGAGATCGACGTCCATGCCGCGCGGGATCTTGATCTCGGCGTCATGCAACCAGGTGCTGATCGGGTCGCTCCACGCCTCCACGCGGAACAGCCAATCGCCCTCGGTGGGCAGGCTCACGTCCACGCCCCACCGGTCGGTGCCCGGGGCGAGCTCACGCATGGGTTTCAGGCGGCCTCGCCGGCCGTCGGGCGCGGTGAGCACCACTCCCGAGGCCACGGCGTCGTGGCCCTCTCTGAACACGGTCGCCGAGACCTGGAAGGTCTCGCCGGCGACCGCCTTGGCGGGCCATTGCCCGCAGTCGACGACGGGGGAGATGTCCGTGATGGGAATTCGTCCGATCATCGCATTCGAGAGTTTGCGGCGGCACTCCCGGTGCCGCCGGAGGCTTCCCTGGCAGGAACGATCCTTGCATGTAAATTGTGGACAGCAGCGGATAGACCTCCCGTCGGTGTGTACGGGAGAGCCCAACAACCTGGAAAGTTGCCCCAATAGTCCCTCTTCATGCTTGTTCCCGGAAGGGGTTTGAACGGCCTTCATGAGGGTGAAGGACTCAGAGGTCCCTCCTAGCCCGTAGGGTGCAGAAACGTGAGAGCTATCCGCCGGTTTACCGTCCGCACCGTCCTACCCGCGGAGCTGGCCGCCCTCGGCGAGCTCGTCCACAATCTCCGATGGTCCTGGCACCCGGAGACGATGGACCTTTTCGCGGAAGTGGACGCCGCCCTGTGGGAACAGGTCGGGCACGATCCCGTCGCGCTGCTCGGCGCCGTCACGCCGGCCAGGCTGAGCGAGCTGGCGGCCGACCGCCGCTTCCTGCGCCGCCTCGCCGACGCCGCAGACGACCTGCGCGAATACATGACATCGCCGCGGTGGTACCAGACGCTGCCCGAGGGCGCGCGGGCCATCGCGTACTTCTCCCCCGAGTACGGCATCGCCGCCGCGCTGCCGCAGTACTCCGGAGGCCTCGGCATCCTGGCGGGAGACCACCTCAAGGCGGCCAGCGACCTGGGCGTGCCGATCCTCGCGGTGGGCCTGCTCTACCGCCACGGCTACTTCACCCAGTCGTTGTCGCCCGAGGGCTGGCAGCTGGAGCACTACCCGTCGCTCGACGCGGGCGGGCTGCCGCTGAGCCTGCTGAAGGACGCCGAGGGCGCGCCCGTCAAGATCCGCCTGGCCCTGCCCGACGACCGGGTGCTGCACGCGCAGGTGTGGGTGGCGCAGGTCGGGCGGATCCCGCTGCTGCTGCTCGACTCCGACGTGGCCGACAACGACACCGCCGCCCGCGACATCACCGACCGCCTCTACGGCGGCGGCACCGACCACCGGCTCATGCAGGAGCTGCTGCTCGGCGTCGGCGGCGTGCGCGCGATCAGGGCCTACTGCAAGATCACCGGCCATGCCGAGCCCGAGGTCTTCCACACCAACGAGGGCCACGCCGGCTTCCTCGGCCTGGAGCGCATCCGCGAGCTGACCGAGGCGCGGATGACGTTCGACGAGGCGCTGGAGGCGGTGCGCGCGGGCACGGTGTTCACCACGCACACCCCCGTTCCCGCCGGCATCGACCGCTTCCCCGTCGACATGATCGAGCGGCACTTCGGCGGCGCCAACGCCTGGCCGACGGTGCCGGTGGAGCGCATCCTCGCGCTGGGTGCCGAATCCGACCCCGGGCGGTTCAACATGGCCGTCATGGGCATGCGGCTGGCCCAGCGGGTCAACGGGGTGTCCGAGCTGCACGGCGAGGTCAGCCGGGAGATGTTCAAGAATCTTTGGCCGGGATTCGACCTCGACGAGGTGCCGATCGGCTCGATCACCAACGGCGTGCACGCGCCGACCTGGGTCGGCAGGGAGTTCATGGAGCTCGCCGGGCGCGAGGTGCCCTCGCTGCTGGAGCGGGCCCGCGGCTGGGACGCCATCCAGAAGATCTCCGACGCCGACATCTGGGAGATCCGCGGCGTGCTGCGCCGCCGGCTCGTCGAAGGGGCCAGGGCGCGGCTGCGCCGGTCGTGGCGCGAGCGCGGGGCCTCCGACGCCGAGCTGGGCTGGATCGACGACGCGCTCGACCCCGGGGTGCTGACCATCGGGTTCGCCCGGCGGGTGCCGTCGTACAAGCGGCTCACGCTCATGCTGCGCGACCCCCAGCGGCTCAGCGAGCTGCTGCTCGACCCCGACAAGCCGGTGCAGATCGTCATCGCGGGCAAGGCCCACCCCGCCGACGAGGGCGGCAAGAAGCTCATCCAGCAGATCGTCAAGTTCGCCGACCGCACCGGTGTGCGGCACCGGATCGTCTTCCTGCCCGACTACGACATGACGCTCGGGCAGCTCATGGTCCAGGGCTGCGACGTGTGGCTGAACAACCCGCTGCGGCCGCTGGAGGCGTCCGGCACGTCCGGCATGAAGTCCGCGCTGAACGGCGGGCTCAACCTGTCGATCCGTGACGGCTGGTGGGACGAGTGGTACGACGGCACCAACGGCTGGGCCATCCCGACCGCCGACGGGGTGAGCGACCCCGACCGGCGTGACGAGCTGGAGGCCGCCGCCCTGTACGACCTGATCGAGCACGAGGTGTCCGACCGGTTCTACGACCGGGCGCTCGACGGCCTGCCGCGGCGCTGGATGGAGATGGTCAAGCACACGCTGACCTCTCTCGGGCCGAAGGTGCTGGCCGGGCGCATGCTGCGCGACTACGTCGTCGACCTGTACAACCCGGCCGCCGCCGCGGCCCGCGCCCTGAGCGCCGACTCCTACGCTCCGGCCAAGGCGTTCGCCGCCTGGCGGGTGCGGGTCACCAGGGCCTGGCCAGGGGTGCGGGTGGAGCACGTGGAGGCCGCGGGCGTGGGCGACACCCCCGAGGTCGGCGCCGCCATCGAGCTGCACGCCACGATCGCGCTCGGCGACCTGGAGCCGGACGACGTGCTGGTGGAGGCCGCGCACGGCAAGGTCGGCCCGCACGACGAGCTCGTGCACCCCTCGTACACGAAGCTGACCGTGCGCTCGGTGGACGACGACGGCCGCGCCCACTACACCGGGGCCGTGCCGCTCGACCGCACCGGCGCCTTCGGCTACACGGTGCGCGTGGTCCCGAGTCACGCGCTGCTCGCCACCCCGGCCGAGCTCGGCCTGATCGCCGTTCCGGAGGAGCCGGCGGGGATGACGAACGGCACGCTGCGCTAGGAGCGGAGCGGCGGAAGGCACGCTGCGCCGGGCGGCACGGCGGGAGGCATCCTGCGGCAGGAGCGGTACGGCGGGAGACGTGGCGCTCGCTTATCGGGCACAGGCGGCATAATCGGTCCGTGGACGACAGTGGGAACGGCTTGCGCGCCGACACTCTGGTGGCCACGGTCCGCGGTGTGCTGCCGTCCCTGACGCCTGCCGCCCAGACCGTCGCCCGCCTCATCCTGGAGGATCCCGCGACGGTGGCCAGGAGCACCATCACGGAGCTCTCCGCCGCCTCGGGCACCAGCGAGGCCACGATCGTACGCACGGCGCGGCTGCTCGGCTTCGCCGGATATCCGCAGCTCAGGCTGGCCCTGGCGGCGGCGGCCGCGCAGCCCGACCGGCTCGTGCCCGGCGACCTGGCCCCCGACGACCCCCTGTCGGAGGTCATCCAGAAGGTGGCGCGGGCCGAGTCGGAGGCGATCAACGACACCGTCGCCCAGCTCACCTCCGAGCGGTTAGGCCTGGTCGTGGACGCCATCGTCGGGGCCAGGCGGATCGACGCCTTCGGGGTCGGCGCCTCCGGGCTGGTCGCCGAGGACGTCGCCCAGAAGCTGCTGCGCATCGGCCTGTCCAGCCACGCCTTCCAGGACGCGCACCTGGCGCTGACCAGCGCGGTGCTGCTGCGCGAGGGCGACGTCGCCATCGGCATCAGCACCTCGGGCGAGACCCCCGACGTGATCGAGCCGCTGAGCCGGGCCAAGGAGGCCGGGGCCACCACGGTCGCGATCACGAACAACCCGCGCTCGTCCATCGCGGAGCTGGCCGAGCACGTGCTGATCTCGGCCGGGCGCGAGACGGAGTTCCGTCCCGGCGCCCTGGCCAGCCGGATCAGTCAGCTCCTCGTGGTCGACTGCCTGTTCGTCGGCGTCGCCCAGCGCACGTTCGACTCCTCCCAGGAGGCGCTGGCGAGCACCAGGCGCGCCGTCAAGGAGTTCACCCGGAGAACGTCACCCGCACGTCGTCAGCCTTGACGAACATCACGCGGTGGCCGAACTGGATCTCCAGGTACCTGGTCTTGCCCCGGACCACCTGGTGGTCCTCCAGGTTGAAGGTGACCGCGCGGTAGTACTCCGTGGCGGCCGGGCCCGCGAGCGTGTACTTCTCCCCGGCGGAGAACGTGTACTGCAGCGGCGTCACCGCCTGGTACGGGACACCCTCGGGGTACGCCTCCTGCTCCGGGTACGCCCTGCCGTACACCGGGACGGTCGCCTTGCCCGGCTTCGGCGTGACCACGAGGCCCATCGACGGCACCGCGGTCGGCGCGCTCGCCGGGTTGTGGAACCAGGCCTTCTGGCCGAGGTACCAGATGGCCGTCCAGTCGCCCTGGCGCTCGGCCACGGCGAAGCGCTGGCCGGTGCTCGCGCGGGCGCTGTGGTCGTACACGCTGTAGAGGGACTCGCCGGTCGGGTGCTTGCCGATGTCCTTGACCAGCGGCGCGTCCGCGCGCGGCTCGGTACGCAGCCAGACGGTGCCGGCGGGCAGCGGCGGGCAGGCGGCCTCGGGGTTCTTGCGGTCGCAGCCGTAGAAGTAGGGCTTGTTCGTGGCGAAGTCGGGCCTGATCATGACCGATCCGGCGCCGGGGCCGCCGAAGGCGTGCATCGGGGCGCCCATGAGCCGGAAGTAGTGCGCCCAGTCCCAGAACGGCCCCGGGTCCTCGTGCATCTGGCGCACGGTCGTCGGCAGGGTGCCGGGGACGTTGTCGTGGCCCAGGATGTGCCCGCGGTCCAGCGGGACGCCGTGCTTGAGCGCCAGGTAGCGGACCAGGCGGGCGCTCGACCGGTACATCGCCTCGGTGTACCAGGTGCCGCCCTCGGCCAGGAAGCCCTCGTGTTCGAGACCGATGGACTTGGCGTTGACATACCAGTTGCCGGCCTGCCAGCCGACGTCCTTGGTCTTGATGTGCTGGGCGATGTGGCCGTCCGACGAGCGGAGGGAGTAGTGCCAGCTCGCGCCGTAGTTCGGGTCCTGGTTGAGGCGGATGGAGGGCAGGAAATATCCCTCCATGTCGTGGATAATGATGTAGTCGACCTTCTGGCTGAACGGGCGGTTCGCCAGGTCGTAGTGGCCGTAGTCGTCGCCCGGCAGTTCCTGGTAGGCGGCCGGGATCCACTCGCAGGAGATCGAGGCGGGGCACTCCACGCCGTCGGTGCGCGTCGGGCGCAGGCCGAGCTTCTCCAGCCACTTCTCGATCTTGTCCAGGCCGGGCACGGCCCTGAGCGCGACCTGCTCGCCGTCGTCGGTCGTCCGGGTGACGCCCTGCTCGATCACCGAGAAGACCTCGTCGGCGAAGAACTTGGCCGCCCCGGCCTCCTCGGCGCCCGAGTAGCGGGCGACGGCGCCGTACCACTCGCCGGGGTCGTCGCTGAGCGGCGCGCCGAGCGCCTTCTGGTAGTC
Organism: Nonomuraea thailandensis; assembly: GCF_024172165.1. GTDB lineage: Bacteria > Actinomycetota > Actinomycetes > Streptosporangiales > Streptosporangiaceae > Nonomuraea > Nonomuraea thailandensis. Next base: position 11,832,671 of record NZ_JAMZEB010000002.1, read on the forward strand.
GGCCAGCAGCGCCGCGCCGCCGCGGATGTTGGCGGCGTCGTCCGTGCGCAGCTTCTCGTGGCTCTCACCGGTCAGCGCGGCGGCCCGCTCCATGGTCCGCAGCGAGGCGGGGATGTCGGCGGGCGCGGGCTGCTCGGCGGGCGCGGGCAGCGGGCGGCTCTCGTCACCGCGGGCGTCCTCCGCGCCGTCGTCGTGGTGGTTGCCGGCGGTGAACGCGGCGGCGTCGGTCAGGTGCATGGGGCCGAAGCCGGCGTCGCTGGAGGGCTGGCCGGCGTGGGCGTCCCAGCGGGACTCCAGGTAGGAGACGCCCAGCAGCACGCTCTGCGGTACCTGGAACTCCTCGGCGGCCGCGGCGAACGCCTGCTGGCGGTCGGCGGGCTCCTGGGCGTGGGCTGCGCTGATATTGCTTAACGGGAGGACGGCGACGAGGGAGATCGCCAACAGTCTGCGCATGGGCACTCCTCGGGCTGGGGCGCGTGGTGCAGTTCAGCGTCTCAACATTTTCCTTCTCAGGCGAGATCTTTGCGAAGATATTTTTCAGCCTTTGATCTCCGGCGCACCGGGCTCCGGCGCACCGCGCTCCGGCTCATCGGGTGCGCTCATCGGCCGTGCCAGGAGTGCCAGAGGTCCGCGTACGCCCCGCCTGCCGCGACCAGCTCGTCATGCGTCCCCAGCTCCGTGAGCCGCCCGTCCCGCATCACCGCCACCCGGTCCGCGTCGTGCGCCGTCTGCAGCCGGTGCGCGATGGCGATGACCGTGCGGCCCCGCAGCACGGCGGCCAGGGCGCGCTCGGTGTGCCGGGCCGTACGCGGGTCCAGCAGCGCGGTCGCCTCGTCGAGGATCAGCGTGTGCGGGTCGGCCAGCACCACGCGGGCCAGCGCCAGTTGCTGGGCCTGGGCGCCGTCCGGGCGGTGGGCGCCGTGGCCCAGGTCGGTGTCCAGGCCGTCCGCGAGGTCGCCGATCCAGTCCGCGCCCACCGCCGCCAGGGCCGCGCGCAGCTCGGCGTCCGTGGCGGAAGGGGCGGCGATGCGCAGGTTGTCGCGCACGGTGCCGAGGAAGACGTGGTGCTCCTGGGTGACGAGGATGACGCGCTCGCGGAGCCGGGCCGGGTCGAGGTCGGCCACGGGCACGCCGCCCACCGTGACGGAGCCCTGTCCGGGGACGTCCATGCCCGCCAGCAGCCTGCCCAGCGTGGTCTTCCCCGCGCCGGAGGGGCCGACGATCGCCAGGCGCTCGCCGGGGCGTACCCGGAAATCCACCCCGTGCAGGACGTCGGGCCCGCCGTCGTAGGCGAAGCTCACGCCGGACACCTCGATGCGGTCGTCGGCCGGCACGGGGGAGACCTCTGCGGGCCGCGAGGTCAGCGCCAGCCCCTCCACGCGGGCGAACGAGGCGGTGCTGCTCTGCAGGCGTTCGAGCTGCTCAAGGATGGTGTTGAGCGGCTCCGAGAGCTGGGTCAGATAGAGCGCCGCGGCCACCACCGTCCCCAGCGACACGGCGCTCGGCTCACGCAGCAGTAGCGCGCCGCCGAGCAGCAGGACGGCGGTGACCGGCAGCACGTGCGAGACGTCCACCACCGGGAACAGCACGCTGCGCAGGGACAACGTCCTGAGCCGGGTGCGGCGGCACTCCTCGATCGCGCCCTGGCACGCGTCGATGCGGCGGCGCTCCAGGCGCAGCGCCTGCATCGTGCGGGCGCCGCCGGTCGTCGAGGCCAGCTCCTCGGCCAGCGCCGAGTTCGCCGCGCCCTCGTCCAGGTACGCCGTGACCGCCCGGCGCAGGTACCACCGGGAGGCGAACCAGATGCCCACCAGCCCGAGCAGCCCGCACGCGCCCAGCAGCGGATTCAGCACGAAGACGGCGACCAGCACGAACACCGCCCGCACGGCGGCGATCGCCACGTCCGGCCCCGCGTCACGCAGCGTGGCCCCGACGGAGGCGACGTCGGTGGTGCCCCGGGTGGTGAGGTCCCCCGTGCCGGCCCGCTCGGCCGCCGGCGACGGCAGGGCCAGCGCCCGCTCGGCGAACTGCTCCCTGATCCGGCCCAGCGTGCGCTCGCCGAAGCGGTGGCCGACGTAGCTCGCGTACCGGGACAGCACGAGCTGGGCCACCGCGCAGACCAGGATGGCCAGCGCCAGCCGGTCCACCGTGGTCAGGCTCGCACCGGCCTTGACCTCGTCGATGATGCGCCCCAGCAGCCACGGCGCGGCCAGGCCGGCGGTGGCGGCCAGGGCGTTGAGGGCGAGCATGCAGGCGAAGGCACGACCGTCCACGCGGATCAGGCGCAGCGCGGCCCGCCGGGTCTGCCTGGCCTCGGCGATGGGCAGGCGGCCGGTGTCGTCGCCCTGGGCGGCACCGGCCGACCGCGGACCGGCGGTGCTCATCGGACCCGCTCCTCGGTCGCAACGCCGCCACGCCGGCCGCCGCTCCCGCCACCACCGTCGGCGTCGCCACGCTCGACGCCGCTCCCGCTGTCGCCGTCAGCGCCGTCGGTGTCCATGCCGTTCTCGTCGTCATCCGTTCCGCGCGAGACCAGCGCTCGGTAGCCGGGCTGGTCGCGTAGCAGGTCGTGATGGGAGCCCGACGCCGCCACCGCGCCGTCCACCAGGTAGTGCACGACGTCCGCGCGATCCAGGACGAGCGGCGAGGTGGTGGCGACGGCCGTGGTGCGGCCGGCACGGGCCGCGCGCAGCCGTCCCGCCACCGTCGCCTCCGTGTGGGCGTCCAGGGCGGAGGTGGGCTCGGCGGCCAGGAGGATCTCCGGGTCGGCCAGCAACGCGCGGGCCAGCCGCAGGCGCTGCCGCTGCCCGCCCGACAGGTTGCGGCCCTGGGCGGCGATGGCCGAGGCGAGCCCGCCCGGGAGCGCCTGCACGATGTCGTCGGCCATGGCCGCGTGGATCGCGCGCGCCACGTCCTCGTCCAGCGAACGCACGCGATCCCCGCCGGCCTCGTGGCACGGGTGCGTGCTGCCTGCACGGGACTCGCGTGAGGGGCGTGGGTCTCTTCCATCGGCCTGGCCCGGCGAGTGTGGGCGGCCGGCATCGGCCGCGTCCGGCGTGTCGTGGCGGCTGGCGACGATCGAGCGCAGCGTGCCCGCGAACAGGTCCGCCTCGTTGTCGGCCACCAGGATCCGCTCGCGCACCCGTACCGGATCGAGGTCGCGCAGCGGCATCCCGCCCCAGGTGGCGTCCGACGCGGCGAAGCCGCCCAGCCGGTCCAGCACCGCGACCGGCTCCGACGGCCGGGCGCTGACCAGCGCGGTGAGCTTGCCGGGCGCGATCTCGACGCCGGACGCCGGATCGTGCAACGGCGCGGGCGACGCCGGAGGGTCCAGCTCGCCGCCGGGCGTGTCGGGTTTCAGGGTCAGGAAGTGCACGACCCTGCGGGCGGCGACCAGGCCGCGGCCGATGTCGTAGCCGCCCTCGACGAAGAACGAGACCGGCACCACGAGCACGGCGGCGTACCCGTACACCGCCACCAGCTCCCCGACCGTGATGTCCCCCTGCACCGCCATCCGGGCCGCCAGCCACGTCACCGCGCCCAGGAACAGCGTGGGCAGGCCCACCCCCAGGGCGTGGATCCAGCTCGTCACCGCCCCGACCCGGTAACCCTGCTCCCGCAGCTCCTGGGAGTCGTGCCGGTAGCGGGCGGCGTAGACGTCCTTGCCGCCGATGCCGTTCAGCACCCGCAGCCCTCCCGCGATGTCGGCGAACCGGGCGGCGAGCTCGCCCTGCCGTACCCGGTAGGCCGTCTCCGCGCCCCGTAACCGGCCCAGCAGCGGGCCGAGCAGCACGACCAGCAGCGGCACTCCCAGCAGCACCACGGCGGCCAGCAGCGGGGAGACGGTCAGCAGCAGCCCGGCCACCACGGCGTAGGCCAGGACCGCGCCGACGCCCGGGCCGGTGACGGTGAGGGTGCTGCTCATCATGGCGGCGTCGCCGAACCCGATCGTGACGACCTCCCCGGCCGTCACCTTGCGTGGCAGCGCCGCGCCCAGGCGCGTCGCCTGGAGGGCCACCACCTGTACGGTCCGGAACGCGGCGTCCATGCGCACCCGGGTCATCGTCCGGTGGCGCATGATGGCCAGCCAGGCGTTCAGCAGGCCGATGCCGAACACGGCGGCGGTCCATCCGGCCAGCACGGGCCAGCGCCCCCTGGCCAGGCCGTCGTCGATGGCGCGGGACAGGAAGTACGGCGGCAGCGTCAGGCAGACCATCCAGGCGGTGCCCAGGCAGGCTCCCGCCAGAACCCGGCCGCGCTGCTGGGTGACGAGCCACCACAGGTACCGCCCGGCGCTGCGGCAGTCAGGGGTGCCCGGATTCATCGTCCGTTCCGCCATGTCTTGCACCCTATTGAGCGCCGAGTCCGGATCCAGCGGTAGGGGCACCGCGAGCGGACGCCCGGCGATCACGGCACGAGGACGACCTTGCCCGTGGTCTGCCGGGACTCCAGCGCCGCGTGCGCCGCGGCCGCCTGCGACAGCGGGAACACCTGCACGTCCGGCACCAGCGTCCCGTCGGCCGCCGCCGCCAGCGCCCTGACCTCGTACGCGGGCCGGTCGTCCGGTCGGCCGAGCAGCAGGAGCAGGGCGTTGGTCACGGTAAGGCCGCGCTCGCGCACGGTCTCGGGGTCCGGCGTGAAGTCGCCCTGGGAGGCGTTGCCGATGGTGACGTACCGGCCGCCGTCGGCCAGCAGCTCGAACGCCGCCCGCGCCTTGCCGCCGCCGACCCCGTCGAGCAGGGCGGTGACCTTCCTGCCGCCCAGCCACGCGCCGGCCTCCTCCTGCCAGGCGGGCGCGTCGTAGTCCACGGCGAAGTCGGCGCCCAGCTCGCGGACGGCCGTGACCTTGCCGGGACCGCCCGCCGCGCCGATCACCTGGGCGCCGAGGCGGCGCGCGTACTGGATGATCAGCCGCCCGATCCCGCCCGCCGCCGAGGTCACCAGGACGACGTCCGAGGAGGTCAGCTCGGCCACGTCCAGGAACTGCAGCGTGGTGACGCCGGTGACGATCATCGCGACGGCGGCCTCGTGGCTCACCCCGGCGGGCAGCCGGTGCAGGCCGTCCATGCCGGCCACGGCCAGCTCCGCGTACCCGCCGGGCTGTCCGCCCGAGGTGACCACGTCACGGCCGATCCAGGCGGGGTCCACTCCCGGCCCCACGGCGTCCACCTGCCCGGACACCTCGCCACCGAAGATCGCCGGCAGCTCGGGCAGCGGCGGCAGCGAGTCACTGGCCAGGCCGGACCGCATCATGGTCTCGACCAGGTGCACCCCGGCCGCCTTGACGGCGATGCGCACCTGACCGGGGCCGGGCTCGGGATCGGGGACGGTCTCGTAACTCAGGTTCTCGGCGGGACCGAAGGCGTGCAGGACGACGGCGTGCATGGTGTTCTCCCGTAGGGCTCTGTCCGGTTGCTCCCTACGAGCGTGCAACCTCAACTTTGCTTCAGGTCAAGTCGTCAGCCGACGTCGAGCACCGCCTTGCCGTGCAGCCGACCCTCCACCAGGGCGGCGACGGCCTCGTCCGCCCGCTTCCACTCGCCGCGCCAGGAGATCCCGGGGTCGAGGTCGCCGGCGGCCACGCGGGCGGCCAGCCAGGTCAGGTCGGGGACGAGGTCCGTGCCGTCCAGCAGGTAGAAGGTGACGACGGAGCGGTCGTGCCGCCCCTCGTCGCCGAAGAGCGCGCCGAACGGGAAGACCTCCGCCTCGCCCGTGCCGTGGCCGACGGAGACGAGCGTGCCGTGCGCCGCGAGCCTGTCGAACGCCGCCACGAGCTGGGGCCCGCCGACGTTGTCCACCACCCCGTCCACCAGGCCGTCCGCCAGCTCGGGGCGGGCGACCACCTCGTGGGCGCCCAGCGCGCGCAGCCCGTCGCCGTGCCCCGCCGGGTCTCCGGTCGAGGCGACGACGTGGGCGCCGGCGCGGCGGGCGAGCTGCACGGCGTACCGGCCCACACCTCCCGTGGCGCCCGTGACCAGCACCCGCTTGCCCAGCAGCGGCCCGATCCTGCGCAACGCGCGCAGCGCGCTCGCGCCCGCCACCGGGATCGTGCTGATCGCCCCGAGGTCGGCTCCGGCCGGCACGACGCCGAGCATCGAGGTGTCCACGGCACGCAGCTCCGCCCACGCGCCGTCGTAGCCGATGGTGATCACCGGCGTGCCGGCGGCCGGGCCCGAGCCGTCGGCCGCGGCGCGCTCGACCACGCCCGCGGCGTCCCAGCCCAGCACGGCACCGTCGCCGGCGTGCTCGATGCCGTGCCTGACCTCGCCGAAGTTGAGCGACGTGGCGTGCACCCGGACCAGGGCCTGGTGCGGCTCCGGTACGGGATCGGCGGTCTCGCCGAGGCGCAGGCCGGAGGCGGTGGAATGGTCGATCAGCAGAGCACGCATGAGTTCACGCCTTTCGGAAGAGAGGAACGGCTCATTTATGCCACTCAGTGGCATAAGCGCGCAAGTGGCGTTCGCCGCTCGCCTACACTTCCATGCATGACCTCCGCACCGCCCCTGCGCGAACGCAAGAAGCAGCGCACCCGGCAGGCCCTGATCGACGCCGCGCTGCACCTGTTCGGCAGCCGCGGCTTCGGCGGGGTCACCCTGGACGAGCTGTGCGAGGAGGTCGAGGTGTCCAAGCGCACGTTCTTCCGGTACTTCGCCGGCAAGGAGGACGTGGCGATGGCGCCGTTGCAGGACATGTGGCGGGCCTTCCTCGTGGAGCTGGAGACCATCCCCGCCGACGGGCGGCCGCTGGTGGAGCTGATGCAGGCGGCCCTGCTGGGCGCGCTGGAGCGGGTGGCCGACGAGGCGTGGGCCGGGCGGGCGGCGCTGAGCTACCGGCTGTCCCAGGAGACGTCCACGATGGATGCGTACAACCTGCACTTCTGCGAGAGCACCATGCGGTCCGTGGTGGAGGTGCTGCACCGGCGGCTCGATCTGCTCGGCGATCGGCGTACCCGGCTCGCGGGCGACATGCTGGTGGCGGCGTGGCGGGTCGCGGTCGGCGAGTGGGTGGCCGAGGCGGGGGAGCGGCCCTCCGTGCCGGCGCTCGCCGATCGCGTGCGCGACGCGGTGGCGGCCCTGCCGGGAAGCCTCGCCCTGACCGCCACCCCCCAGCCGGAAGAACGCTGACCACCCCGCCACCCCGCGGCCGGAAGAACGCTGACCACCCCGCCACCTCGACTCACCCGCGCTCGACGCGCCCGCCGCACCCCGGCCCAGGCGCCCGGACGGACGCGGGTCAGGGCACGAGCGTCAGCGAGGGGCGCCGGTCGGGCAGGCCGATCAGCTCGCGTACGCGGGCGACGGGCCAGGCCAGCTCCTGCGCCAGCGTGGCGACACTCAGCCCGCTCTCCCGGCCGGCCAGCTCGAACGCCTGCGCCAGCAGCACCGGCTGCTCGCCCGGATAGCCGGAGACCGGCTCGTTGGTGAAGCCCGGCTGATCGCGCAGCGCGGCCAGCCGCTGGTAGGCACGACCGGCGGCGGAGTCGGACAGCAGCCCCGTCTCCCTGCACCGGTAGAGCAGCGAGTCGACCGAGACCCCCCACGTCTGCCGCAGCTCGGCCAGCCGCCGCAGGTCGGCGCGGAGCGGAAGCCGGGGCAGGATGCTGTCGCGCGGAGTGAGGAACTCGGCCGCGAACGCGTCGGCCTCCCGCTCCTGCTGCGGATCGCCCGCCGCCGTGTCGCCGTGCAGCACCAGGTGCCCCAGCTCGTGGGCCGCGGTGAAGCGGTGGCGGTAGATGTCGTCGAACCGGTTCGGCGTCAGCACCACGATGGGCCGCGGCAGGCTGGAGGTGGAGAAGGCGTCGACGGTGACCGCGTCGGGGTCGTGGCGGGGGAAGGCCACGACGATGCCGTGCGACTCCATGCGGCGTACGAGATGGCCGATCGGGCCGGTGCCCAGCCCCCAGTGGGCGCGCAGCGCGCGGGCCGCGCCCGCCGGGTCGCGCGGCAGGTCGGAGTGCATCTCGCCGCCCGCGAACCCGGGCAGGTCGACAAGGGGAAGCTGGACGCGTTTCTCCAGCGCGTAGGTCAGCTCCCACACCTGCTCGACGAAGGCCACGGCCTTGGCCCGCTGGTAGGCGCGGGTGGAGCGGAGGCTGCGGAAGTGCGCCATGGAGCCGTCGAGCTTGCCGTGCGGGCGACCCGACAGGAAGAACGCCGCCGGCACCGACAGCACCTCGGCCAGCCGGGGGATCAGGTCGGGGCGGGGCCGGGTGACGCCCGATTCGTACTGGCCGACCGCGGCGGGGGAGACGCCGAGGTGCTCGGCGACCTCCTTCTTGGTGAGCGCGGCCAGGTGGCGGGCCTGGGTGAGGCGGGTGGCGTCGAACGCGTCGGCGACCGCCTGCGGGCTCGGCCCGCCCACCCTGGAGCCCCGGCCGCTCGCGTCACGCGGCGGCCGCCCGCCCGTGCCGGAGTCACGCACCGCTGGCGGCTTCTGGCCCGAACGGGAGCTGCTCGCTGACCGGCGCCACGAGGCGCGCGGCGCCCCTGCGCGGATTGAGCGCCGGCGCGGGCGGCACCCCCTCGTCGAACGCCGCGGCCTCGCCCTCGCTCCGGGCGGGCGCCGCGCTCTCCTGCGCCAGCGGGATCTCCTCGCAGTGGTGCCAGCGCAGGCTGCCGGTGCGGTCGAGCAGCTCGGCCTCGCCCCACCAGGCGTCGAGCAGCCCGGCGTGCGCGTTGCAGGCGTAGGCGATCAGCACCAGCCGGGTGTCCTCGGGCAGGTCGCCCAGCGCCTCGGCGACCGGGACGGCGTGCGGCGCGACGTCGTGCAGCGCGAGCTGCCGCATCCGCGGCTCGGGCCCGAACCGGTTGAACAGCGCCTGCACCAGCGCCGACGGCCGCCCGTCGCCGATGCGCGCGCTCATCACGCTGATCGAGCGGTCCTTGGCGTAGCGGAACGGGAACAGCAGCTTGCCGTCGAGCAGCACCAGCTCGTGCTGGGAGCCGCCGGGCTTGACGACCCGCACGTCGCCCAGGTCCTCGAAGGCCTCGGCCAGCGCCTCGAACTTGCGCGACATCAGCGTGAACCCGAACGGATGCAGATGATCGGTCTGCGCCACCTTCTGGGCGTCGAGCGCATTCTCCAGCGCCACCGACAGCGCCTCGGCGACGCCCTGTCTGATCAGGGGAACGCGCTGCCCGAACGTGTCGTGGGCCCACTGGGACATCCGCATGCCCGACCTCCCGCCGCTTTACTTTCCAACATCATAGACCCGCTGCGGCTTCATGTTGCCCGCATGACACACCCGCCCCATGCCCGGCTCGCACGGCCCCTGGCGAACGCCGCGCGCGAGCACGGCGACATACTCAAGGGATCGGCGACGGCGCCCCGAGCCGGCTCCGCCGCGAACGACCTGAAGATCCGGAAGAGGCCCGCGCGTGACCAAGTGGACGGTGAACTGCTCCATCCTCTACACCGACCTGCCGCTGCTCGAACGTCCCGCCGCGGCGGCGGCCGACGGGTTCACGGCGGTGGAGTTCTGGTGGCCGTGGCCGGTGGCGGCGCCGGGCGACCGCGACGTGGACGCGTTCGTGCGGGCGATCGAGGACGCCGGCGTCCGGCTCACCGGGCTGAACTTCTTCGCCGGCGACATGCCCGGCGGCGACCGCGGCGTGGTGTCGTGGCCGGGCCGCTCGCGCGAGCTGCGCGACAACATCCCCGTGGTGGCGGCCATCGGCGAGCGGCTGGGCTGCCGCGCCTTCAACGCCCTGTACGGCAACCGCGTCGAGGGGGCCGCCGCCGAGGAGCAGGACGAGCTGGCCGTCGAGCTGCTGTCCGCCTGCGTGGCGGGGGTGCCGGGCACCGTGCTGCTGGAGCCGGTCAGCGGCGCGCCGCGCTACCCGCTGCTGACGGCCGCCGACGCGGTGGCCGTGCTCGACCGCGTGCCGGGTGCGGGGCTGCTCGCCGACCTCTACCACCTGGCCGTCAACGGTGACGACGTGCCCGCCGCCATCCAGCGGTACGGCTCGCGCGTCGCCCACGTGCAGATCGCCGACGCGCCGGGCAGAGGCGCGCCGGGCAGCGGCGAGCTGCCGCTGCGGCAGTGGATCGACGACCTGCGCGCCGGCGGGTACGACGGGCACGTCGGCCTCGAATACCTCGCCAAGGGGCCGGACGCGTTCGCCTGGCTGCCCAGGGAGCAGCGACCGTCCGCGTGACGTCCACCGAACTCGACACGAAAGGACCTTCCGACGTGACCGCCATCGCCTTCATCGGCCTCGGCATCATGGGCAGCCCCATGGCCGTACACCTGGTCAAGGCCGGGCACGCCGTGGCCGGCTACAACCGCACGCCCGCCAAGGCCGAGCCGCTGACGGCGGCCGGCGGGCGGGCGGCGGAGTCGATCGCCGACGCCGTGACGGGCGCCGAGGTCGTCGCGCTCATGGTGCCCGACTCGCCCGACGTCCAGGACGTGCTGACCGGCCCCGGCGGCGTCTTCGAGCACGCCGCCCCCGGCACGCTGATCATCGACTTCTCCTCGATCCGCCCCGACGTCACGCGTGAGCTGGCCGAGGAGGCGGGCCGCCGCGGCCTGCGCTACCTCGACGCCCCCGTCTCGGGCGGCGAGGCCGGCGCCAGGAACGCGGCGCTGTCGATCATGGTGGGCGGGGACGCGGACGCGTTCGAGGCCGCCAGGCCCGTCTTCGAGGCGGTGGGCAGGACCGTCGTGCACGTGGGGCCGAGCGGCTCCGGCCAGACGGTGAAGGCCGCCAACCAGCTCATCGTGGCGGCCAACATCGAGGCGCTGGCGGAGGCGGTGGTGTTCCTGCGGGCGTACGGGGTGGATCTGGAGGCGGCGCTGGAAGTGCTCGGCGGCGGCCTGGCGGGCTCCGCCGTGCTCGCGCAGAAGGGCGCCAACATGGCCGGCCACTCCTTCGAGCCCGGCTTCCGCATCGAGCTGCACCACAAGGACCTGGGCGTCGTCACCTCGGCCGCCCGCGAGGCCGGGGTCGTGCTACCGCTCGGCGCCCTGGTGGCCCAGCTGGTCGCGTCGGCGAACGCGGTCGGCGACGGCGCCCTCGACCACTCGGCGCTGCTGCGCGGCGTCGAACGCCTCTCGGGCACCGCCTGATCAAGTCAAACCCAAGTCTGTCACTCTAAGTGACAAGGGGGGCGCGCCATTGATTACTTAGCGTAATCATCGCAGTAGTCATGGGCCATGTTCTCATTGCGATCATGGCCCGCCCGCACGGCGACCACCGCGACCATGACCATCCTGGCCCTGGTCCCGGCGGCCGGCGCGGGCGCCGCCTCCCCCGCCGAACTCCCGCCCACCCTCTCCGCCCCGGCCGCGCAGGCGCAGCTCCAGCAGCTCGTCATCGCCGAACCCCGTGCGATGGCCGGCTACAGCCGCTCCCGCTTCCCGCACTGGACGGCGCAGGGGTACTCCTGCGACACCCGCGAGACCGTCCTCGCCCGCGACGGCGTCGACGTCAAACAGGACGAGAACTGCCGGGCCTACAGCGGCACCTGGCACAGCGTCTACGACGGCAAGGACTTCACCGACGCTTCGAGCCTCGACATCGACCACATGGTGCCGCTGGCCCAGGCGTGGCGGTCGGGTGCGAACACGTGGACCGACGCCCGCCGCAGGCAGTTCGCCAACGACCTCGAAGGGCCGCAGCTCCTCGCGGTCTCGGCCGCCTCCAACCGCTCCAAGGGCGACCAGTCACCCGACCAGTGGAAGCCGCCGCTGCGGTCGTACTGGTGCACGTACAGCCGGGCCTGGATCGACGTCAAGTCCCGCTACGACCTCACCGTCACCGAGGCCGAGCGGGACGCGCTGAGCGAGATGGTGGCGACCTGCTACGGGCGCACCGGGGTCTGAGTGGGCGCCGAGGCCTACCAGAGCAACGTCGTCGCCGGGCCCGGTGGCGTGATGACCGAGGAGGTCGGCGTCATCACCGGTGAGGTGACGGTGCGCACGGTGGTGGTCGGCGAGCTGGTGACGGTACGCGTGCAGTACCTGGACGCCGACGAGTGGTACGAGGTCGAGGGCAGCCCCCTGGGGCGGGCCACCGGTCCTGGACCGCGCCTCCACCAGGAGATCGTCCAGGCCGTACGGCGCGGCATGCCCGACGGCCTGACCGGCTTCCACCCGCCCACCTGACCCGCCACGGGCCCCGGCCCGCCACCGCGCCGAGCCGGTGTCACGCCGGCCCGGCGCCCCTGTCCGGCAACGTGTCGCCTTGGCGCAGCACCTGGCGGCACGTTGCCATGGCCCGCCGGGTGGCGGCATGCCCCCAAGCGTGCCGGGGCGGCATGTTCCCAAGCGCGCCGGGTGGCGGCGCGTTGTCTTGACGCGCCGGGTCGGCGCGTTGTCGTGCGGTGGGACTCGGCGCAAAGCGGACGGCGCCAAGCCCTAGCCGGAAACGCGCCGCGCCAGCTCCCCGGCCGTCAGCGCCGCACCCGGCGGGACCGGCGCGGGATGGGCACGCATCCCGGCGAGCACCAGGCGCGCTGCCCGTACCCGCAACTCCTCGCCCAACCCGGCGGGCACAGTCGGCAGCCCCCGGACGAGCAGCCCGACGACCCCCGCCACATCACCCGCGCCGACGTCCGCACGCAGCGCACCCTCGTCGTGACCGGCCCGCACGATGTCTTCGAGCACCTTCAACAGGCGATCACTCACCGCACCGACCTCCGGCGCGGCGTCCGCATCGCGTGCAGCACCGGCCACATCCTGCGCCGCAGCGCCGCCAGCGCCATCATGCGCCGAAGCGCTGTCGCCATCATGCGCCGAAGCGCTGCCGGATTCGCGCGTGGCAGCGCCGACGGCAGCCTCGCGGGCGCGCGCCCCCTCGACCGCCGCGAGCGGATCCAGCCCCAGCTCCGCACACCCCGCCACGAACCGGCTGAGCGCATCGAACGCCCACGTCTCCTCCGCCCGCGCCTCCTCCGCCAGCGCGATCATGCGATTCACCTGGTCGGCGAGCGTGGCCCCCTGGTTACTTCCGGCCTCCGCTGTCAGATGGCCCGGCGCGCTCATGCGGTCAGCCGCCTTCCTCTGCTCGTCCATCGGCTTCCTCACAGCAGCCTAACCCCGGGTGTGCGAAGCCGGTTTCCGCAGGCCAGGCGACCAGACCCGGAACTGTCGGTGCCCTGACGTTGAATATCCCGCATGGAGACCCCCACCCGCGAAGGGCCGTTCTGGGACGTGATGGCCGGCCGGTTGCCCCCGCCGCCCGCCGCCACCACCCTGGGCTGGGAGCTGCTGCAGGTCGATCCCGACGGGGGCACGATCGAGGTGGCGTTCACGGCCGACGAGAGCTTCACCAACCCGATGGGCGTGGTCCAGGGCGGCTTCCTGGCGGCGATGCTCGACGACACGCTCGGGCCCGCACTGGGCGCGATGCTGCCGCCCGGGCAGTTCGCGCCGACGCTCGACCTGCACGTCCAGTTCCTCCGCCCGGCCCGCCCCGGCCGGCTGGTGGGCCGGGGCAGGGTCGTGCGGCGGGGGCGCCAGGTGTGCTTCCTGTCCGGCGAACTGCTCGCCCCCGACGGCGAGCCCGTCGCCGTGGCGACGGCGACCGCGTACATCCAGACGATCCAACAGGGGTGACCGCAGGACGCGACCAGGGGAGCGAGGCGGCCGGTGGACGCGGATGAGGCGAGGCGAGGCTGAGGTGAGGGTGGCGTGAGGCTGGGGTGAGGCATGGTTGAGGTGAGGCGAGACTCAGGCGGGTGCGGGCAGGAGACGGTCGCGTAGGACGGCGAGGGCCAGCACCCATCCGCTCCACGCCACATACCCGGCGAAGTTCGCCAGATCGGCCCCCGGCGCGCCCAGCGGCGCCACCACCCCGGCGGCCACGGCCACGGCGGAGGCCGCACCCAGCGCGATGAACCACCGCGGCGGACGACCAAGCCTTCCCCCGCACGCACGCCGCCGCCGACGCCATCGCGGCCTACGTCTCCACCGACCAGTTCCGCTGGGGCCTGGAACGGGTTCTCGCCGGCGTGTCCCCAATCGAGCCGCGCGTGCCCTGAGGCGAGCCAGGCCCGCCGAGGGGTTCAGGAAACCGGCGCCTCAGGGGAGCCGTCGCCGGTATACCTCCCTGGCGCGCTCGTACAGGGCGAGGTGGTCGCCGAGCTGCTCGGGCGTCTCGAACGTGCCGAATCTGCGCAGAACCACCTCCAGCCGATCCAGCCAGGCCAGGCACCACCGCACGTCCGCCTCCCTGGCCACGTGCCCGCCCGCGACGTCCACGTACACCGGGCTGCTGTGCGCGTAGGCGCCGGAGCGGTGCATGCTGCGCGGGTGCGGCCCGCCGGAGGCGACGGCGACGACGTACGTCGGCTCGCGCATCGCCACGCGGGCCGTCAGCCGCCCGGGCGGGCCCTTGGCCAGCACGCCGTCCGCGGTGCGGATCTCCAGCGTCTCGACCTCCGGCCCGATCGAGGAGACGGCGATCTCCACCTCCTGCCCGCGCGCCAGCTGCAGCGTGTCGCCGGGGCCGTGCCCGTTCACGGTCAGCTCCAGCCACGGCCCGGTGGTGGCGAACGTGCGGCCGAGCAGGATCGCCTCGGCGTACGACTCGGCGGTGAGCGGGCCGGCGACGTCGGCGTACACGCGTTCCCAGCCGGGCGGGGAGGAGGCCGTGCCGCGGCGGCAGAACGACAGCACGGCGTCGGTGCCGGCCGTGACCGCCAGCCGGTTGCCCGCGCCGATCAGGCGGCGGTAGACGGCGGCGGTGGCCGCGATCGAGGAGTGGTTGAGCACGTCGAGGGTGTCGATGAGGCCCAGCGCCGCGTCGGCCACGATCTCCCTGGCCGCGCAGGAGCGTCCGCGGTCGATCGCGATGTCCGGCGGGTCGTCGTCGTCGAACGGCGTGTGGAACGGGTGCCCGTACCCGGTCACCCCGCCCAGCGCCCGCAGCTCCTCCAGCGCCACGGCGTTCGGCGGCCAGTCGGCCGTGTCGCGGAAGCCCGAGTGGTAGCGGCGCGGCGGCTCGCGCAGCCCGAACGCGGTGCAGTGGCCGATCAGGTCGTTGCGGTACTCGACGCCGAGCCTGGCCAGGTGCCGGTCGTCGGACCACGGCAGGTCCTCGCCCGCCCAGTGCTCCAGCGCCTCCACGTCGTAGACCCGCTCACCGGCGACGTTGCCCGCCACGAGGTTGAGCACGTGCAGGTCCTCACCGTGCTGCGCCGCGGCGGCCAGGGCGGGCGCGGCCGGCTCCTCGCCCATCCAGTTCAGATGGACGTGCAGGTCGCCGCCGTACCAGCCGCGGGCGGCGGCGTCGTACAGCCGCTCGGGCGTCAGCTCCACCAGCGTCGGCGCCCCGGCCTCCGGGGTCAGCACGATCTCGGCGGTGGTGTACTCCATGCCCCTGGCCACGCTCACGGTGACCGGCTCCTCGGCGGGCACCTCGACGACGAGATCGTCACCGTGGAAGTACGGCCGCCGGTGCGCGTCCCGCTTGGGCGGAGCGCCCCGCGGATACCAGCCCTGCCCGTTCGCTCCCATGACGCTCCACCGGCAGGGGAGCCCGGCCCGCACCCTGATCAGAGCCGCCTCCGCCCGCCTGCTCAGCGGCGACAGATCGACCGGCCGCCCGCTCACCAGCACGGACTCGGCCACCTCGACCACCTTGGCGCCGCGCGGCCCCAGCGTGTACGGGATCCCGTCCACGACCACCGTGACCGGCTCGTCCCGGCTGGAGTCGAGCAGCAACCCGGTGCGGAAGCGGGCGTCGCCCAGCACGACCTGCGTGTCGGCCTCCAGCAGGCACCCTTCGGGGGTCAGGCGGAGCGCGGCCAGGTTGTCCAGGACGTCACCGCCGAGCGCGTCGCGCACCACCCGGTCGGGATCCACCTCGCCGAGGTGGTCCTCCAGGTCGCCCGCCCGCATGCCGGGGTGCCCCTCGGCCACCTGGCGCAGGGCCGCGGCCCAGTAGCCGTAGCGGTTGTCGAGGAAGACGGTGGCCCAGGCCTGCACCACGTATCCCAGGGGCGGCTCGCCCCAGCGCACGTCGTGGGTGTCCCGCAGCGATCGGTAGTCCACCAGCGCGGCGGCGACGGCGGGAGGCAGCAGCGGATCGTCACACATCGGATACTCCCTGAAGAGGACGCGCCGTCATCGTGACACGAATCGTCCGCTGCGTCCCCCGACTCTGGGTACGGGGAGGTCATGACGCACATCATCGATCGCGAGGCCGTGCACGACCTGCTCGCCACCAGGCAGGCGCAGCTCGTCGAGGTGCTGCCGAAGCGTGAGTTCGAGTGGGCGCACCTGCCGGGCGCCGTGAACCTGCCGCTGGGCCGCATCGACGGCGAGCCGCCGCTGGAGCGGGGTCGCCCGGTCATCGTGTACTGCCACGACTGGCTCTGCGACCTGAGCCCGCGGGCCGCGCACCGGCTCGAACGGCTGGGGTTCGGCGAGGTGTACGACTACGGGGTGGGCAAGATGGACTGGTTGTCCGCCGACCTGCCGTACGACGGCCACGCCGCCCTGGTGTCCAGGAACGTGCGCAGGGACCCGGTGACCGCCGGGCTGGACGACCCGCTGGGCATGCTGACCGAGCGCATCATCGCCGACCCGGCGGGGATGGCCGTGGTGGTGGACGAGGACGACGTCGTCCAGGGGGTGATCGGCTCGCGCGAGCTCAGGGGCGGCGACCTCGACGGCACCGCCGAGAGCGTCATGCGGGTCGGCGCCACCACCGTGCGCCCGAGCGAGGAGATCGACCCGCTGGTCCAGCGCATGGACCGGGCGAAGGTGGACCACGTGGTGGTCACCCAGGCGGACGGGACGCTGGTGGGCCTGTTCGGCCTCGGCGACACCCGCCCGCCCGAGAACGACTCCGACCAGGGCTGACCATCCCGGCCCGGCGCGGCCCGGATCCCGGCCCAGGCCCCGTCCGCCCACCCCGGACCCGACCAGCCGGGCGCCGGGTCCGCGAACCGGGCGCTGGGTCCGCGAACCGGGCGTCGGGTCCGCGAACCGGGGCGTCAGGTCCGGCGGTCGAGGCGGAACGTCGGGTGCCCCGGCGCGCCCGGCTGGGCGTCCAGCGACTTGTCGTCGAGGATCGGCACCGCGTCCTCGGCGACGAACACGCGCACGTCCTCCCTCTCCACCACCTGGTCACCGGCTTCCGGGGTGCTCGCGAGCGAGACCTCCAGCGTGCCCGCCTCGTCGGCCTTGGGGGAGATGCGCAGGCCGGCATCGGCAGGCACGTCCTCCCCGACCATGAGATCCCGGATGGCCACCACGGCGTTGTCGGTCAATGTCAGCACGACCTGCTCCTTCACTAGCGTGAGAACTCCGCCTCCCCTGCCTCCACCAGCCCAAACACCGCCGCGGCATGCCCGGGCGGGTCGCGGGTAGGCGCAGCGGCATGGGGAAGAAGGATGGAGCCGTGCTGGACGCCCTGCTCGACCGCTACGGCCGCACGTACGCGGCAGAAGCCGGCATCAAGCTGGCCGACCAGCCCAAACCGCTCTACCAGCTGCTCGTCCTGGCCACCCTGCTCAGCGCCCGCATCTCGGCCGACGTCGCCGTGGCCGCCGCCAGGGAGCTGTTCGCGGCCGGGTACGGCACGCCCAGGGGCATGCGCGAGGCGAGCTGGCAGGACCGGGTGGACGCGCTGGGCCGGGGCCACTACCGCCGCTACGACGAGCGCACCGCCACGATGCTCGGCGACGGCGCCGATCTGATCATCGACCGCTGGAGGGGTGACCTGCGCCGCCTGCGCGACGAGGCGGGGGGCGACGAGCGGCGGCTCACGGACCTGCTGATGGAGTTCCCCGGCATCGGGCCGACCGGCGCCGACATCTTCCTGCGCGAGGCGCAGGCCGTCTGGCCGCAGGTCGCGCCGCACCTGGACAAGCGGGTGCTGGACGGCGCGGGCAAGCTCGGGCTGCCCCGCCAGGCCCGCCCGCTGGCCGAGCTGGCGCACTCGGGCGACGAGCTGGCCCGCCTGTCGGCCGCCCTGGTGCGGGTCTCGCGCAGCAAGAAGTCGGTGGACGAGGTCAAGTCCGCGGCGGCGGCCGGGTGAGCACCTGTTAGGTTCGATCACATGGGTGAGTTTGTGAGCGTCGAGGTGGCCGACCAGATCGCCACGATTCGTCTCGACCGGCCGAAGATGAACGCCCTCAACGGTCAGGTCCAGGGTGAGCTCGCCGAGGCGGCGGGCATCGTGGACGCCGACCCGCAGGTGCAGGCGGTGATCCTGTACGGCGGGGAGCGGGTGTTCGCCGCCGGGGTGGACATCAAGGAGATGGCCGACATGTCGTACGCCGACATGGCCGCCCACTCCGGCACGCTCCAGGCCTGCTTCACCGCGGTCGCGAAGATCGGCAAGCCGGTCATCGCCGCGATCACCGGCTACGCCCTGGGCGGCGGCTGCGAGCTGGCCCTGTGCGCCGACTTCAGGGTCGCGGGCGAGTCGGCCAAGCTGGGCCAGCCGGAGATCCTGCTCGGCCTCATCCCCGGCGCCGGCGGCACCCAGCGGCTGCCCCGCCTGGTCGGGCCCGCCCGCGCCAAGGACCTCATCTACACCGGGCGCCACGTGGCCGCCGCCGAGGCACTGGCCATCGGGCTGGTCGACCGGGTGGTGCCGGACGAGCAGGTCTACACCGCCGCCCTCGAGTGGGCCGCGACCTTCGTGGGCGGGCCGGCGGTCGCGCTGCGCGCCGCCAAGCAGGCCGTGGACCAGGGGCTGGAGACCGACCTAGACAGGGGGCTGGAGATCGAGCGGCTGCAGTTCTCCGGGATGTTCGCCACCGAGGACGCCAAGATCGGCCTGCGCGCGTTCGCGGAGAAGGCCAAGCCCAAGTTCACGGGCCGGTAACCCCGTCATCGGCGGGCCTGCGTCCGTCCCCTCCCCGCCGCACTTCGGCGAGGTCCTTTCAAGAGGGGAGGGGGCGAGTGAGGTCCCTGGGAGGAGGACGGGTGAAGTGCCTGGGGTGAGGTTCCTGGGACCGGTGAGATCCCGCGGGACGGTGGGGTCTCTGGGAGGGGGCCGGTCGCACGTCGGCGAGGGCCCTGGGCGGGGAGCGTTGACGGGCTCAGACGAACAGCTCGTCGATGGTCAGGGCGGTCGCCGCGCGATGCGCCCACTCGTCGAGCTGCTCCTGGTCGGCGCACGACGTGATGGCCGTCAGGGCCTCGTCCGTGATGCTCACGCCGCGCGCCCGCAGCACGGCCAGCACGGCCCGCGCCTTGCCCTCCGACAGCCCGGTGGCGCGCCCCCTGGTGAAGTGCTCGCGGGCGAACGGGCTGTAGACCGGCCACGTGGCGGACGACATGGTCTCCTCCAGAACCCGCCGGACGTCGGTGGACGCCAGGCGGTAGGCGTACTCGTAGTAGCGGGCGCCGTGGCTCTCCTCCGTCTTCGCCAGCGCCTCCAGGAACGTCCCCGCGACCGCCTCGTCGCCGCCGTGTGACAGCACGGACAGCACCGCCAGCTCCAGGCACTCGGCGGCCTGCGCGGGATCGGAGATCGGCGCCACCTGGTCGGGGCCGACGACCAGCGGGTGCAGAACGTACCCGGGCAGGCTGGTGACGACGGGTTGCGCCGCCCAGTCGCAGACCCCGGCGTCGGGCGCGAGCACCAGCACCAGCACCGGGCGCCTGAGCCGCAACCAGAGGGCGGCGCTGCGCCGCGCCCAGCCCTGCCGGTCCTCCTCGGACACGGTGTGCTGCAGCTCCACGATGACGCCGTGCGCGGGCTCGCACCAGGCCGGCGGCGCGGGTGCGCCAGGGCCGGCCGAGGCCACCTCGACCAGGGTGTCGGAGGGCAGGTCGATGTCGAACACGTCGCAGAGCAGGTCGACGGCGAGGGAGGGCCGGTTCCGAAACAAGGCGTTCAGCGCCTCATGCACGGAGGAGGGCATGTCGCTGAACGTTACCAGTCGCGCACAAGACGTGTCGGACTTTCCGGCAGGTCCGGCCGCCCGAATCGGCCCGCCGTGCCGGGCGCAACGAGAAGTCAACGCATTCGGTAAGGGTCGTCCATTCCGATGTTGGTTTGCCACTATGGTGGCGTTTCATGATGCGCGTCCCCGTCCCTGCCCGGCTCAGAAAGGCCGTGCGCACATGGTTCGACTCCCGGTACATCTCGATCGCCGATCATCGCCAGGACATCAGGGACGCGCTCTGGGAGGTCCAGACCCTGAGACGGGAGATGGCCACCCTGCAGAGCGAGGTCGAGCGGCTGCGGAATGCCCGCCCGGCGGCGGCTGCCAAGCCTGACCCGGCGCTGAAGGCCAGGCTCGACGACACCCACCGGCTCGCCCAGGAGACGGCCAGGGCGCTGGACGGCGTGCTGCAGAACGAGGTCCTGGTCTGGCAGGCCATCGACGACCTGCGGGCCCGTCGCGACGAGCCGGGCAGGCCCGAGGAGCGACCGTGCGCGTGACCTGGAGCGCCGGCACGGATCTGACCTTCCGGCTCCACCCGGAGGACGAGATCACCGGCCGGGCGTCCGACGAGCACCCGATCAAGCTGGCCATCAACTCCTGCTCCATCGGCGGGGTCCCCGGCGACGCGCACCCCGACCTGTACGCCGTGGCCGCCTGGACGATCGTCGCCCCCTGGACCAGGAGGCGGATCACGTTCGACAGGGCCGTCTCGGCGGAGCTGGCTCAGGCGCTGCACGACGGCTGGGGGGTCGAGGCGGGGCCGGTGGGCGCGGAGCCCCGGCGGCCCGGGGCCAGGCTGGCGATCTCCTACAGCGGCGGCGCGGACTCCGTGGCGGCGGCCACGATCTTCCCCGAGGCCCCGTTCGTGCACTTCCGCCGGGTCGCCCACCCGCGCGTCCCGAACCGCTGGCCGCACTACCGCTCCGACGTGCTGGCCAAGCTGGCCGCCGGGACCGGCCGCGAGCTGAGCACGGTCACCTCGGACCTGGAGTACACGCTCGCCGAGCCCCGCCCCGGCTATCCCGAGCACCACGCGGTGGCCGCCGGCGCCCTGCTCCTGGCCGACCGGCTCGACCTGGGCGGCCTGGGCTTCGGCTACGAGATGGGCTCCCGCTGGCTCGGCGGCGGGCGCTACCTGTGGCGCTTCACCCCCGACAACCCGATGTGGGCGCCGCACGGCAGGTGGGGCCGCCTGTTCGCCGCCGCGGGCGTGCACATCGTGCTGCCCGTGGGCGGCGTGAGCGAGGCCGTCACGATGCGCCTGGCCCTGGGCTCGCCGCTCAGGGAGCAGGTGCGCTGGTGCCTGCGCGGCACCGACGGCCCGTGCCGCAACTGCGGCAAGTGCCTGTACAAGGAGCTCATCCAGGCCGCGGTGGAGCGCCGCCCGCTCGACACGCCGATCACCGCCGACCGCCCCATGGCCCGCAAGTACCTCAGGAAGCCGCCGTACGGGGGGCAGGAGATGATCCAGTACGGGCTGGCCCGCGTTCCCGGGATCGAGAACACGCTGTTCGCCCAGGCGCTCGACTACTTCGACGTGTCGGAGGAGTCCACGAGCTGGCTGGAGCACTGCTACCCGCCAGCCCTGGAGGAGATCCCGGAGCGGTGGCGGGCGCAGGCGGCGGGGTTCATCGAGGCGAACGTGGGGCTGATGACGGAGTCCGAGGTGCGCAGAGTCGAGTCGTGGGGGAGCGCGTGAAGGTCTATCTGTCGGTCGACATGGAGGGCGTGACGGGTCTGACCGACCCGGAGGAGATGCACGCCGGCAAACGCGGGTACGAGCGGGGCTGCGAGCTGATGACGGCCGACGCGAACGCGGCCGTGGCGGGCGCCTTCGAGGCCGGCGCGAGCGGCGTGCTGGTCAACGACGCCCACGGCTCCACCAAGAACCTCCGCATCGACCTCCTCGACCCCCGGGCCAGCCTGATCAGGGGCCCCGGCAAGGCGCAGCGGATGGCGCACGGGCTCGACGGCTCGTTCCAGGCGGCGGGCTTCGTGGGCTACCACGCCCGCGCCGGCGTGCCGCACGGGGTGCTCAACCACACGTGGATGGGCAAGGAGATCCAGAACGTCCACCTCAACGGCGAGCTGTGCGGCGAGACGCGGCTGGTCGCGGCCTGCGCCGGGTTCCACGGGGTGCCGGTGGTGCTGGTGACCGGGGACGAGGCCGTGGGCGAGGAGGCCCGCGAACTGCTCGGCGACGTCGAGACCGTCGCGGTGAAGAAGGGCATCGACAAGTTCTCGGCCGAGCTGCTGCCGCCGAGCGTCGCCCAGGCCCGGATCCGTGAGGCCACGGCTCGGGCGCTGGGGCGGTTGAACGACTTCACGCCGTACGTGGTGGAGGCGCCGTACACGCTGGGGGTGGAGTGGAACTCCACCGCCATCGCCGCGGCCGTGTCGCTGATCCCGGGCGTGAAGTCGGCGGGCCCGCGGCACACGGAGTTCACCACCGGCGACTTCAACGAGATCATGGCCCTGTTCGGCCTGTTCGCGAGCATCGCCGGCCAGGTCGCCTGCGGCAGCGGGCCCTATGGCTGACACCCCCGAGCCCGGCACCCCCGGGCCCGGCACGCCCGAGCCGGACAGGCCCGAGCCCGGCAGCCCCGCCTCTGCAGGCCCTGGGGTCAGGAGCAGGAGCGGGGCGCTGACCCGGCGGGGGCTGCTCGTCGGGATCGGCGCCGCCGGGGGCGCGGGCGCCATGTACGCCGCCATGGGCGCGCTCGGCCTGGCCCCCACCGGCCAGGACAAGGAGTACACGCCGCCGCGCCAGGGCGACTTCACGCTGAGCGGCAGGGCCTCGGCCAAGGTCGTGATCATCGGCGCCGGCGTGGCGGGGCTGACCGCCGCGTACGAGCTGGGCAAGGCCGGCTACGACTGCACGCTGCTCGAAGCCCGGCAGAAGCCCGGCGGACGCAACCTCACCTTGCGCGCCGGCGACCGCCTGACCGAGCTGAACGGCCCCGCCCAGGACGTGAGGTTCGGCCCGGGCGTCTACTTCAACGCGGGCCCGGGCCGCATCGCCCAGTGGATGGTGACCCTCGACTACTGCCGCGAGCTGGGCATCCCCATCGAGACCTTCATCAACAACAACGCCTCGGCCTACGTCCACACCAACGGCCGGACGGTCAGGGCCCGCACGGCCCGCGCCGACATGTACGGATACATCGCCGAACTCCTGGCCAAGGCCACCGACCTCGGCGCCCTGGACAAGACCCTCACCAAGGACGACAGGGAAAGCCTGCTGGAATTCCTCAGGCGCTTCGGCGACCTGGGCCCCAAGCTCGACTACGAGGGCTCCGCACGCCGCGGATTCACGAGATTCCCGGCCGTGGACGGCGGGATCCCCATGCCCGACCCCGGCACCCTCCACCAGGTCCTCGCCGCCGGCACCGGCCGCGCCATCACCAACGACTTCGGCTACGAGCAGGCCACCCCCATGTTCCAGCCCGTCGGCGGCATGGACGCCATCGTCACCGGGCTCCAGCGGGCCGTCGGCCAGGACAGGATCAGGACAGGCGCCAAGGTCACCGGGATCACCACCCTGGACGACGGCGTCGAGGTCGCCTACACCGGCGGCGCCCTCAAGGCCGACTACTGCGTCGCCACCCTCCCGCCCCACCTCCTCGCCAAGATCCCGCACAACCTCGGCGCCCCGATCACGGCCGCGCTGAGCACCCCCGTCCCGATCGCCGCCGGCAAGATCGGCCTGGAGTACGGCAGGCGCTGGTGGGAGCTGGAGGACCGCATCTACGGCGGCGTCACCGAGACCGACCTGGACCTGACCCACATCTGGTACCCGTCGCACGACTACCACGCCGAGCGCGGCCTGCTCGTCGGCTACTACAACACCGAGGGCGTCGCCGAGCTGTACGGCGCGCTCACCCCGGAGGACAGGCGGCGCAGGGCGCTCACCCAGGGCAAGAAGATCCACGGCGAGAAGTACCGCCAGAACGTGCTGTCCAGCGTCTCCATCGCCTGGGAACGCCAGGAGCACATCCAGGGAGGCTGGGTGCGCTGGCCGTCCTTTGATTCGTCCTTCACTCTTCTGCAACGCCCCGCCGGAAGGGTTTACTTCGCGGGCGACTGGCTCACCCATCTGATCGCTTGGCAGGCGGGGGCCATGGAGTCCGCACGCGGCGCCGTCACTCAGTTGCACAGGAGAGTCCTGCAGTCTCCGTGACGTCGCCCGCTGCTCCCGGAAGCGCAAGTAGGCTCCTGGGAGAGGCGATCGAGGAGATGGAATGACGTTGCACTGGGTGCCCGCGACCGGACGGACCGACCTGCTGGCCGATCCTGTGGTCCGGGCCGTGCCGAACGTGGAGGGCGCCGAGGTGGCCGAGATCGATCCCGATCTGGCCGACACGGCGGCGTTCTGCGAGAGGTACGGCGTGACCCTGGAGGAGTCGGCCAACTGCGTCGTCGTGGCGGCCAAGCGGGGCGGCGAGACGCGTTATGCCGCGTGCATGGTGCTCGCGACGATGCGCGTCGACGTGAACGGCGTGGTGCGCAGGCACCTCGACGCCCGCAAGGCCAGCTTCGCCCCGATGGCGGAGGCGGTCGAGCTGACCGGCATGGAGTACGGCGGCATCACGCCCCTCGGCCTGCCCGAGGAGTGGCCGATCCTGGTGGACACGCACGTCGCGGAGCACCCGAGGGTGGTGATCGGAAGCGGTGTGCGCAGATCGAAGCTGGCCGTCTCCGGCGCCGCACTGGCCGGGCTGAAGAGGGCAGAGGTGCTCTCGCTGGCCGGCTGAAGGCAAACTGAGGCCGATTCGAGACCGTTGGATGGGAAACCGATGAGGCCGTTCTGGACGTTGTACGAGTGGGAATGTGGCCTCATGGTTCATCTCGTGGGCGGGGATTAAGCCGGTATGGTGCTTCATGCCATGAACGATGACCGACTAGGCCCTTACCGGCTGCTCAGGCGGCTCGGTGAAGGCGGGATGGGCGTTGTCCACCTCGCTGTCGACCCTCAGGGGCGGCAGGTGGCCATCAAGGTCCTGCGCGGAGAGGTCGCCGGTGACGAGGTCGCCAGGCGACGGCTTTCGCGCGAGGTCGAGACCATGCGCCGGGTGCGCAGCAAGTACATCGCCGAGGTGCTCGACGCCGATGTGACCGGTCATCGTCCGTACATCGTGACGCGTTACGTGCCCGGGCCGCCGCTCGACGAGATCGTCAAGAACGACGGGCCGCTCGACCTGCCCGCGCTGCTCAGGGTCGCCCACGGGGTGGCCTCGGCGCTGGCCGTCGTGCACTCGGTGGGCGTGATCCACCGCGATCTCAAGCCGGGTAACGTGCTGATCCTCGACGGCGAGCCGGTCCTCATCGACTTCGGCATCGCCCAGGCGGTCGACGCCACGCGGCTGACGCAGACCGGCATGTTCATCGGCACGCCCGGCTACCTCGCGCCCGAGATCATCGAGGGCCAGGAGGCGGGCCCCGAGGTCGACATCCACGCGTGGGCCGGCACGCTGCTGTACGCGGGCACGGGCCAGCCGCCCTTCGGCAAGGGCACGCTGGAGATGATCTTCTACAACATCACCGCGGGCAAGGCCGACATCAGCGCCGCCCCCGCCGAGCTGCAGCCGCTGCTCAAGGCCGCCTTCCAGCGCAACCCCAACAAGCGGCCCAAGGCCGCCGAGCTGGCCGAGCAGACCGCCAGGATGTTGCCCAAGCCGGCGCAGGGCTCCTCGCCCGACGAGATCTCCACCGTGCCGCGCCCTGAGCCGCGTCCTGAGCCGCGTCCTGAGCCGCGCCCCGAGCCGCCCAAGGTGACGGAGCGGCCGTCGTACGACATCTCCACGCCCCCGGTGACGCCGAAGCGGCTGCTGGAGAACCAGGAGCAGCCGCCCCAGCCGCAACCGCAGGACCAGCAGTACGTCTCGCTGCTGCCCAACCAGCCCGACCCGTGGCCGACCCGCAGGGTGTCGCCGGAGGAGCTGCGGCAGATCCAGCGCGAGGCCGGGGTCTACCCGCCGCAGTCGCCGCAGGCCGGCGGCAACGGCCCGGCCGCGCCCGCGCACGGCGAGACCGACGTGCCCACGAGACGGGTGCGCCCCGACTCGCCCGACTACCGCAGGATGAACCCGGGCCCCCAGTCGGGCCCCAACCTCGGCAGGCCCGCCGGCCCCGAGGGGCGTCCTGACACCCCCGACTACGGCCGGCCCAACCCGATCCCGATGCAGCCGCCGCCCTACATCCCGGCGCAGCCGCAGTTCCCACCCGCCCAGCCCGACCGGCTGAGCACCAAGCGGGAGCCGTACATCCCGGGCGCGCAGCCGGGCAAGCCGCTGCAGCGTTCGCGGGCGTACGGCGTGGCGGGCGCCATGCTGCTGATCCTGATGATCGTCGCGGCCGTGTTCAAGCCCGTGCTGGTCGCGATCGTGGCGGTCCCCGTCGCGATCCTGCTGCGCGCGGCCGACCTGGCGCAGCCCCAGCTCGCCGCCAGGCGGTCGGCGGGCGCGGCGGCGCTCGACGTGGTCAGGGTGTTCGCCTTCCCCGGCGCGCTGGCCAAGTCGGCGGGCATCACGCTGGCGCTCGTGCTCTACGCGCTCATCCTGGGGCTGCCCGTCACCCTGCTGCTCACCGTGGTGGCCGGGATGGACTCCTACTACGCCCTGGCCTGGGGCGCGGCGATCGCACTGTGGACGGTCTGCGCGGGCCCCGGCGTCGAAGGTCCGGGCAAACAGATGCGCAGAACGCTCTCATCGCTCGTACCCTCGAGAACAGCGGCGATGGTGATGGCGGGAGTCCTCGCGGCGGGTGCCGCGCTCTCGCTGGGCCTCGCATCCAGCACTTTCGGGGACGAGCCGGAGGGGGAGGCCGTATGGACTCCGCTGAACGTCGGAGAAGTGGCGAGGCAACTCAACCAGCTAGGGGGGAATTCCGGGGGATGACGCGGGGAAGGTGGCGATGAGCACCCAAGCACCAGAACGCCTCGGCCCGTACCGCCTCGTCAGGAAGATCGGCGAGGGTGGCATGGGGGTCGTCCACCTCGGTCTCGACGGTGAGGGACGCGAAGTCGCCATCAAGGTGCTGCATCCCCACGTGGCCGCCGACCTCAAGGCGCGCGACCGGCTGACCCGCGAGGTCGAGACGATGCGGAGGGTGCGCTCCCCGTTCGTCGCGGAGGTGATCGACGCCGAGCTCGTCGGGAGCCAGCCGTACGTGGTGACCCGTTTCGCCCCCGGCCGGACCCTGGAGGACACCGTGCTGGCCGAGGGCCCGCTGGAGGCCCGCCAGGTCATCCAGCTCGCCCAGGGGCTGTGCCAGGCGCTGGTGGCCATCCACGCGGCCGACGTGATCCACCGCGACTTCAAGCCGTCCAACGTCATGCTGGTCGACGAGCGGCCGCTGGTCATCGACTTCGGCATCGCCCACCTGGTCAACGCCACCCGGCTGACGCAGACGGGCATGTTCGTGGGCACGCCGGGCTACCTGGCGCCCGAGATCATCCGCGACTCCGACATCACCCAGGCGGCCGACGTGCACGCGCTGGCCTCGACGGTGTTCTTCGCCGCGACCGGCGCGCCGCCGTTCGGCACGGGCACGTTCGAGTCCGTCTGCTTCAACATCATGGAAGGGCGGGCGCAGATCGACAAGGCGCCCGCGTGGCTGCGCGGCTGGCTCAGCCGGGCGCTGCAGGTCGAGCCGTCGGCCCGGCCCGGCGCCCACGAGCTGCTGCGGATGGCCAAGGCGCTGGACCCGTCGGTGACCACGTTCAACGAGGGCCCGACGGGCACGAAACCGGTGGGCCGCACGCGGACCATGGACACGTTCTCCGACCTGCTGCCGCCGGTCGAGTACGGCCAGGCTGCGCCGCCGCCCTCGCCGACGCCGACGCGGCACGAGGAGCGGCCCAAGCGGCGTGAGGAGCGGCCCAAGCGGCGCGAGGAGCGGCCGCCGCCGTACGTGCCCGCGCCGATGTCCGCCAGGCCCGCGCCCCATCCCGACCAGCGCGTGGCCGGCCACCCGCCGCCCGACCGGCGGCTGGTGCCCGCACCCACCTCGCCGTCGCCGGTGCGGCCCTACACCCCGCCGCCGCAGTACACGCCGCCGTCGGAGCGCAAGCGCTACCTGTTCGGCAGCCAGGTCGTCGGGTTGCTGCTGCTCGTCACGCTGGTGGCGCTGACCGTCATGATGCCGGTCATGGCCGGAGCGGTGGCCATCGCGCTGGCGTTCGTGCTGCGCATCGGCGAATACCTCTTCGGCGACCTGGTCAAGCGCCGCCAGGTGCGCGGCAGCAGCGCCGCCGACCCGCTGCTCGCCCTGGTCGGCACGCCGTGGGCGCTGGTCAAGTCCGCGCTCGTGACCGTGGTGCACGTGCCGCTGGCGCTGCTGTTCGGCGTCTGCGTCTGGGGCGTGCTGTACTGGGCCGGGCAGATGGGCGTGAACGAGGCGGCGGCGTACGCGGCGGGCGCCTTCGCGGCAGGGTTGTTCGTGCTGCCGGGAGGCGGCGCGCCTCGTCAGGCCGTCACGCGCACGCTCACCGGCGTGCTGCGCAGCCCC
Source organism: Nonomuraea thailandensis (assembly GCF_024172165.1). Classification (GTDB taxonomy): domain Bacteria; phylum Actinomycetota; class Actinomycetes; order Streptosporangiales; family Streptosporangiaceae; genus Nonomuraea; species Nonomuraea thailandensis. Next base: position 11,861,039 of record NZ_JAMZEB010000002.1, read on the forward strand.
GGCGCCGCCCTGGTGGCGGTCGTGCTGGTGGGTACGGCGGCGCTGTTCGCGGTGATGTTCGCGCTGGGGCAGGACACCTCGTGGGCGCCGTGGCGGGCGCCGGAATCGGTGATCAACGACCTGGCGAGCGACGCGAGGCAGAGCACGATCGGCCTGATCACAGGGCTGATCGGCGATCTGCTCAACGGGCTGGGGCTGGGGTGGCTGAATCCCTGGTCCTGAGTGTCCCTGCCGGTCCCGCGGGGGAGAGATGAGGTATGAGCGAGCGCCTCGGCCCGTACGAGCTTCTCTCCCGTCTGGGGGCCGGCGGGTTCGGAGAGGTGCACCTGGCGCTCGACCCTGAGGGCCGTACGGTCGCGGTCAAGGTCCTGCACCCGCACGTGGCCGCCGACGGCGTGGCGCTGGCGCGGCTGGCGCGCGAGGTGGAGACCATGCGCATGGTCGGCGGGCCGCACATCGCGGAGGTGCTCGACGCCTCCCTGGAGGGCCCGAGGCCCTACCTCGTCACCCGGTACGTGCAGGGCCGCCCGCTCAGCTCCGTGCCCCTGCCCGTGGCGGACCTGCGGCGGCTGGCCTCGGGGCTGGCCGACGCGCTGCTCGCGATGCACGAGGCCGCGGTCGTGCACCGCGACCTCAAGCCCGCCAACGTGATGATGACCGAGGGCGAGCCGGTCGTGATCGACTTCGGCATCGCCAGCGCGCTCGACTCGCTGTCCGTCACCGCCTCCGGCGCGGTGGTCGGCACGCCCGGTTATCTGGCGCCCGAGGTGCTCGAAGGGCGGGCCGTGGGCGTTGAGGCCGACGTGTTCGCCTTCGGGGCGACGCTGGCGTACGCGGCCACCGGGCGGCAGCCGTACGGGCAGGGGCCCGCCTCCGCGGTCGCCTACCGGGTCGTGCACCATCCGCCCGATCTGGAGGGCGTGCCGGAGTGGCTGGAGCCGCTGTTACGCGAGTGCCTGTCCACCGATCCGGCCGCGCGGCCCACGGCCGCGCAGATCTGCGCCAGGCTGAACGTGGAACCGGTCCCGCGCGCGCCGCGCGCCGCGCGCGCCCGCGCCCGGCAGGCCGTCGCCGACGAGACGAACACCAGGGAGTGGCAGCCCGGCAAGGAGCGTTATCGCCGCTCGGTGGAGGAGTCGAGGGCCAGGCACCGGGAGAAGGTGCGCAGGCGCTGGCTGATCGGCTCGGGGCTGTTCGTGTCGCTGCTGGCGGCCGCCGCCCGTGAGCCGCTGCCCGAGGTGTCGCTGTTCCTGCTGGCGGCGTACGCGCTGGGTGTCGTGTCCGACGCGGGGGTGGCGCTGTTCTCCCGCGGCCGGTTCCGGCGGGGCCGCCTGATCGCGGATGTGGTCAGCGTGGCGGGGGCGGTGGGTCTCTGCTTCGGGCTGGCGGCGATGTTCAGCACGTTCACCCTGGCGCTGTTCGCGGGCACCGCCCTGGTGGTGGGAGTCGTGTTCCTGCTGTCCGCGTGAGCAGCAACCGAATAAAGTTCGGTATGGTAGGGGTGGTAACGCGCGGATCACACGTGCCGGTGGTTTGCGCGCAAGCTACCGATGGGTAACATAACGGCGAAACCACGGCAGACCCTCTGTCGGATGCCCCGCGGGCACCTGGCAGTCTGGACAGATGCATTTCGGCGCCACCGCAGCGAGGCGGGGGCGCACGCGAACTACGGGAGGTCGGCCACCGGCCATGAACATCGTCGTCTGCGTGAAGCAGGTCCCCGACACGGCGACCGAGCGCAAGCTGCGGTCCGATGACAACACGCTCGACCGCGACGCCGCCGACGGCGTGGTCAACGAGCTTGACGAGTACGCGGTCGAAGAGGCGCTGAAGCTCAAGGAGGCCCACGGCGGTGAGGTGACCGTCCTGACCATGGGTCCGGGCAAGGCCACCGACACCATCCGCAAGGCGCTGGCCATGGGCGCCGACAAGGCCGTCCACCTCAGCGACGACGCGCTGCACGGCTCGGACGCGCTGTCCACCTCGTACGCGATGGCCCAGGTGCTCAAGAAGATCGGGTTCGACCTGGTCATCCTGGGCTCCGAGTCGACCGACGCGCGCACCGGTGTGCTGGCCGCGATGCTGGCCGAGCGGCTCGGCGCGTCCCAGCTCACGCTGGCCAACAAGGTCGAGGTCGACAAGGGCGCCATCTCGATCCAGCGGCTGACCGACTACGGCTACGACCGGGTCGAGGCTCCGCTGCCCGCCGTCGTCTCCGTGGTGGAGAAGATCAACGAGCCGCGCTACCCCTCGTTCAAGGGCATCATGGCGGCCAAGAAGAAGCCGGTCGAGACGCTCGCCATCGGCGACGCCTCCATCGACGCGGCGCAGGTCGGCCTGGCCGCCGCCTGGTCCGAGGTCGTCGACTTCGCCGCGGCTCCGCCGCGCGCGGCCGGCACGATCGTCAAGGACGAGGGTGACGGCGGCGAGAAGGCGGCCGACTTCCTGGCGTCCAAGAAGTTCATCTGAGAACGGGGGTTAAACGGAAATGTCGGAAATTCTCGTTCTCGTTGAGCACGCCGAAGGCGAGGTCAAGAAGGTCACGCTCGAGCTGCTGACCCTGGCCCGCTCCCTCGGCACGCCCGCCGCTGTCTGGGCAGGCCCCGGCATCACGCCCGAGGCCAAGGCCCGCCTGGCCGAGTACGGCGCCGAGAAGATCTACGTCGCCGGCGCCGGCGACATCGTCGAGTACGTGGTCGCCCCCAAGGCCGAGCTGCTCGCCCAGCTCGTCGCCGGCAAGTCGCCCGCGGCGGTGCTGGTGGCCGCCACGGCCGAGGGCAAGGAGATCGCGGGCCGCCTGGCCATCAAGACCGACTCGGGCGTCATCACCGACGCCGTCGGCCTGAGCGAGGGCTTCGTCGCCGACCAGTCCATCTTCGGCGGCGGCGTCAACGTGCACTCCCGGGTGCGCAAGGGCACGCCCATCGTCGCCGTACGCCCCAACTCCACCGCCCCCGTCGCCGCCGCCGGCGCCGGGACGGAGGAGGAGGTCGCGGTCACCCTCTCCGACGCCGCCAAGGCCGCCCGCGTGGTCGAGCGGGTCAAGCAGGAGAAGGGCGCCCGGCCGGAGCTGACGGAGGCCGCCATCGTCGTCTCCGGCGGCCGCGGCGTCGGCTCGGCCGAGAACTTCTCGGTCATCGAGGGCCTCGCCGACGCCCTCGGCGCCGCGGTGGGCGCCTCCCGCGCCGCCACGGACGCCGGCTGGTACCCGCACCAGTTCCAGGTGGGCCAGACGGGCAAGACGGTGTCGCCGCAGCTGTACATCGCGGCCGGGATCTCGGGCGCCATCCAGCACCGGGCCGGCATGCAGACGGCGAAGACGATCGTGGCCATCAACAAGGACCCTGAGGCCCCGATCTTCGAGCTGGCGGACTACGGCGTGGTGGGCGACCTCCACCAGATCGTGCCCCAGCTCACCGAGGAGGTCACGAAGCGCAAGTAGAGGTGTTCCCGGGGGAAGCGCGGTCTTCCCGCCTCGGCGCTACGCGCATGGGGCTCAGGCCGTGACATCGGGGGGCGCGGCCCCCCGAACCCCCGGCTCTACAAGCGCGGTCCTCCCGATGGGGCGCTTCGCGCCATGCGGTCCGGGCTGTGACATCGGGGGGCGCGGCCCCCCGAACCCCCGCTCAGAAGCCGCTGCGCCGCTGCGTGGGCCGACGGGGCCGCAGACACCGGGTCACCCTGGCTGCGAGCGATCCGCGACGAGATCAGGGATCGCAGCCGAGAAGCTGATCGCTGCTCTGCCGCCCGCCCGACGACCGACATCAGGGCCAGTCCGTCATACGCGCTCGCTCACTCGGCTGACTCGTCCCGGACGGCGAAATCGTCGTAGGACCGAGGACGGACGGGTGGAAGCGATCGCAGCCGTGCTGGTTCGATCAAGGAGGGCTCGAAGCCGTCAGGCCAGACGGTGCTCTCATCGAAGACCACCCGCTTCAGGGAGGCGTCGGTCAGTACGGCTCCGCTCAGAGCGGCTCCGCGGAGATCGCTGTAATCGAGGCGGGCGCCACGCAGGTTGGCGTTGCGCAGGTCGGCTTTGCTCAGATCGGTGGCGCGCATGTCGGCACCCTCGGCGATGATGCCCGTCAGGACGGCGTCACGTAAATCGGCCTGATAGAGGACCGCGTCGGCCAGGATCGCACCGGCCAGCCGTACTCCCGACAGATCCGCACGGGTCAGATCGATGCCGACGAGGGAGGATTCGGTCAGATCGCTGAAGTGGAGATCCACATCGTGAAGCCGGGCGGAGGCGAGGTTGGTCTTGGGCAGGACCACCCGGTCCAGAGCGAGCACCTGGCCCCTCACCGATGGGCGACGGCCAAGGACGGTGAGTGCCGCGTGGATGTCGGGAGCTCGTAGGGCGAGGTTGACCGGATCGCCGGAGGCCGCGGCCGTGCGCCGGGCGTCGTGGGCGGTCCTGTGAGGGGCGCGGGTGCGGGTGCCGATGAACGCGGTGAGGATCTCACCGATGGTGCGGCGGTCGGCGGTGGAGGACCGTGCGATGCGTTCCAATGCGTAGATGCCGCCGAGCCGGACGTCCACGCTGGGGTCGCCCAGGTGGGCGATCGCGGTGGCGAACGATTCGGTGGCCTGTCCATAGCGGTTGAGCTGGAGCTGGCGCCAGGTGAGGTAGGCGCCGATCAGCAGCACCAGACCTCCGACTCCCTGAAGCAGGCCTGTACGGACGTTGTTCACGGCGGCCGCGTAGTCCGCCGGCGGCTGCGCCGATCCCAGATCCCAGGCGAGCAGGTGGCGAGGGAGGAGGATGGCGCAGGCCAAGGCGGCAACGCCCAGGAGTGCGGTAAGGATGAAGGGAGCCGAGATCCGGTGGCGCCAGGACGCACCAACGCGGGCGATCTTGTCCGTTCGGACGGGGTGGCGCGGGAGCGGGGGCGTGCGGTCTTCGATGCGCGTCATGGCCTCACCGAGGGTCGGGCTAGGAGGGTACGCCGGTCGGGGCTTCACTTCCTCGCGGATGCAGCGCGCTCAATCTAGATCCTCTCGGCCCCGGCGGCGTACTGGTGACCGGTGGCAGTCACCACCGCGCCGGCGATCCAGATCACCAGCGAACGCCGTTCGAGCGATCTCGCCGTCCGTCCTCGAACGCGGACTCGCGGTCCCCATACGGGCGATCTCGTGAGAACGCGGCACCTCACCCGATGAACTGGTGATCGCTGAGGACCCGGCCGTCGCCGTCCAGCACCAGGACGTCCAGCCCACCGCCGACGGTCTCACCCGTACGCACCGACACCATCGACCACCGCACCCCGACCACCCGCGGCAGCAGCGCGACCGCCTCTCCGGCCGTCTCGAAGACATGCTCGCCCGGCTCCACGAACATCTCGTAGGCGCGCGTCACCCGCGCGTCCAGGGCATCGTGGCCGCGGACCTCCAGCGGCGGGACGGGGAAGGCGATGGCCGCGGCGGCGTCGCGGATCGCCTCGGGCGGGTCGGTCAGGATGTGGACGGCGTCCTTCGCCCACAACTCGCGGATGAGGGCGCTGCGCGTCGCCGGGTCGGGCTCGTTCCACTGGGCGACGTAACGGCCGGCCCACTGCTGCACGTCGAAGGTGTTGCTCATGTCCGGCAGTCTGCGGTCAGGGCAGGCGGTCCCGCGATTCCCCGCAGGGAATGGCGCAGCGGCGGGGTTGCAGTATGAATGGGGGCATGACGGTGTCGACGAAGCCTGATCGGTTCGCCCGCGAGCTGCGGCGATGGCGGACGCGGCGCCGCTTCAGCCAGCTCGATCTGGCGATCAGGGCGGACACCACTCAGCGCCACCTGAGCTTCCTCGAACAGGGGCGGTCCCGGCCGGGGCGGGCCATGGTGGTGCGGCTGGCGGAATCGCTGGATCTGTCGCTGCGGGAGCGGAACGGGCTGCTGCTCGCTGCCGGGTTCGCCCCTGTCTATGCCGAGTCGGGGCTGGACGCGCCTGAGCTCGGTCCGGTGCGGGAAGCGCTGGAACGGATCCTCGAAGGGCATCTGCCGTATCCGGCGGTCGTGGTCCGGCCGTACGGGGAGCTCGTGGCCGCCAACGCGGCGTTCGGGATGGTGCTGGGGGAGGGGGTCGCGCCCGCGCTGCTGGAGCCGCCGGTCAACGTGCTTCGCCTCGCCCTGCATCCCGATGGGATGGCCCGCAGGGTCGGGAACCTGGCCGAGTGGGGGCGGCACATCACCGGGAGCCTGCGGGAGCAGGCGCTGCGCAGCCCCGATCCGGGGCTCGACGAGTTCATCGCCGAGCTGGACGGGTACCTGCCGGAGCCGGATGCGCCGGCCGAACATCTCGGCTTCGCCGTGCCGCTGCGGTTGCGGGCGCCGGAGGGGGAGTTGCGGCTGATCACCACGTTGACGTCGTTCGCGACCGCCGTCGACGTCACGCTGTCCGAGCTGCGGCTCGAAGCGTTCCTGCCCGCCGACGAGGCCACGGCGAAGATCCTCAGGCAGCGCGCCGCCACTTCGGGCGGGTGAAGGGGCGGTACTCGGACGGTGCGGTGTCAGGCCTCGCGGGCGGCTCAGGACCGGTCTCGATCCGCGCCTCGGGCACGCCCAGCAGGTGCCTGCCTTCGTTCGTCCCGGCAGCCCGGTGATCGGGTCAGACGGGTCAGGACGAGGGGGCGGGGGCCGTCCAGCTCGTCAGGAGGCGCAGGGCGTCGGCGGTCGGGGAGCCTGGCTCGACGTTGTAGACGCACAACGTCTGGTCGGGGTCGCCGGGAGGCTGGAGCGACTCGTAGGAGAAGTGCAGCTCACCGACGAGCGGATGGTGGTAGTGCTTGGCGCCGTGCGTGCGGCGCAGCACGCGGTGGTCGTTCCACCAGGTGCCGAACTCGGGCGAGCGCAGGGTGAGCTCGCCGACTAGGTCGGCGAGGCGGCGGTCGCGGGGATGGCGGCCGGCTTCGAGGCGGAGCATGGCGACGGTCTCGGCGGCGATGCGCTCCCAGTCGCCGGTACGGGTGCGGGCCTCGGGGTCGAGCAGGTAGTACCGGGCCAGGTTGCGCTGCGTCGCGGGCAGGGCGTCGAAGTCGGTCAGCACCTCGCGGGCCAGGCGGTTGGCGGCCAGGACGTCGGTGCGGCGGCCGAGGATGAAGGCGGGCACGTGGTCGAGGGCCTGCAGCATCAGGTGCAGGCCCGGTCTGACCCGCTGCGGGCTGATGGGGGCGTGGCGGGCGGGCCGGGTCAGCAGGTTCGTGAGGTGCTCGCGCTCGGCGGGGTCGAGCTGGAGCGCCCGGGCGAGCGCCTCGGTGACCTCGGGCGAGGGGTTGCCGGCGCGGCCCTGCTCCAGCCGCGTGTAGTACTCGGTGCTGACCCCGGCCAGCCTGGCCACCTCGTCGCGGCGCAGGCCGGGCACGCGGCGGGGGCGGTCGTCGGCGGGCAGCCCCGTGCGGTCCGGCGTGATCCGGGCGCGGCGGGTGCGCAGGAAGTCGGCGAGCTCGCGGCTGCGGTCCATGCCTCCAGTGTGACCCCGCCCGCGGACCGGCGGGGTCGCCGGGGTGGCCCTGCCAGTACCTGTCTCGCGGTTACCTGCCTGGTCAGGGCCGTGTCGGACACCCCACGAGGGGGGTCGTGGCTGGTGTGCTGTTGGAGGAGCGCGGCGACCGGCCGCGCGGGACGTCGAAGGGCGTGGACACCATGAACACCTCTCTTTCCGGACGCGTGGCCGTCGTCACCGGTGCCTCCAGCGGGATCGGCGAGGCCACGGCCGAGCACCTGGCCGGGCTGGGCGCGCGGGTGGCCGTGCTGGCGCGGCGCGCGGAGCGGCTGGACGACCTCGTCGCCCGCATCGAGCGGGCCGGGGGCCGGGCGCTGGCGCTGGCGGCCGACGTCACCGACGCGGCGGCGGTACGGGCCGCCGCCGACCGGGTGGCGGCCGAGCTGGGCGGCGCCGACCTGCTGTTCAACAATGCGGGCGTGATGCTGCCCGCCCCGGTCGAGGAGCTGGCCGCCGATCAGTGGCAGCGCCAGATCGACCTGAACGTCACGGGCCTGATGAACGCGATCGGCGCGTTCGTCCCGCAGCTCGTCGCGGCGGCCGGCGAGCGCGGCGTGGCCGACCTGATCAACACCTCGTCGATCGCGGCGCAGAACATCTTCCCGAACTTCGCCGTCTACTCCGGGACCAAGGCGTTCGTCACGCACCTGTCGCGGCACCTGCGGGCCGAGCTGGGCGCCAAGAACGTGCGGGTCTCGGCGATCGAGCCGGGCATCGTCGGCACCGAGCTGCAGGGCCACGTCACCGACGAGGGCGCGCGGGCCTGGCTGGAGGGCTCCAAGCAGGAGATGGAGTGGCTCACGCCCGAGGACGTCGCGCGGACGATCGGGTTCCTGGCCTGCCTGCCGCCGCGGGCGAACCTCCAGCAGGTCACCATCATGCCCACCGGGCAGCCGAGCTGACGATGAGTTCCGTCCGCCGGGCAGGTCATCATCGGTACAGACGTCCGGCGACCGATGGGAGCACGATCATGAAGATCACCTTGGCCACGTTCCTGACCCTGGACGGCGTCATGCAGGGGCCGGGGACGCCCACCGAGGATCCCAGCGGCGGCTTCGAGCACGGCGGCTGGCAGTTCCCCTACGCCGACGAGGAGCTGGAGACCTACACCGAGCGGTGGTTCGCCGAGGCGGACGCGTTCCTGCTGGGCCGCAGGACGTACGAGATCTTCGCGGCGCACTGGCCGGCCGTCACCGGCGCGGACGACGTGGTCGCGCACAGCCTGAACACCCTGCCGAAGTACGTCGTCTCGACGACGCTGGACGAGGCGGCGTGGCACAACACGACGATCATCAGGTCCGACGTGCTGAAGGAGGTCGCGGAGCTGAGGGCGCGTCCCGGCCGCGAGCTGCAGATCCACGGCAGCGGCGCCCTCGCCGGGACACTGCTGGACCACGGGATGATCGACGAGCTGCGGTTGTGGACGTACCCGGTCGTCCTGGGCAGTGGCCGACGGCTGTTCGAGCCGGGGCGGACGCCGGTGGCGATGGGCCTGGCCGAGTCCAGGACGACCGGGAGCGGCTGCGTGCTGAGCGTCTACCGGCCGGCGGGCAGGCCCACGTACGGCGACTTCACCCAGCAGGGCTAGGCAGCGGCGGCGGGGAACGTCTCAGGAGAGCGCCGCCCTGAGGCGGGCGGCCAGTTCCTCGGCCTGCTCCCTGGTCCGGGGCAGCACGCCGTTCTCCGACATCAGCGCGTGGAACTGCTGCTCCTCGTACGGGATGCCGGGCGGCAGGGCGGCGACGTGCCAGTGCAGGTGCGCGTTGCCCTGCTGGCTGCCGAGGGAGAGCACGTACGTGCGCTCCGACGGCACCACCGACTCCACGGCCAGCGCCACCCTCCTGACCAAGCCCATGATCGCGTGGAAGTCGTGCTCGCCGAGGTCGCGCACGACGTGCTCGACGTGCCGTTTGGGGCTGACGAGCACGTAGCCGGGGACGGTGGGGTGGCGGGGCAGGAACGCCAGGTGCCGCTCGTCCTCGTAGACGATCTGCTCGTCGGCGTGGCCGGGGTCGCCGGCCACGATGGCGCAGATGAAGCAGGGGCGGGACTTCACGCGTTCCACGTAGGCGGCGACGTCGAAGGGGACTTTCCGCTCAAGATCCATCGCCTGATGATGTCAGGCGGCGGCCTCCACGGTCTCGCGTGCGGGCAGGGCGCCCGGCTCGGCCGGCTCCTGGCGCGGGAGCAGCCGTCCGGCCACCGCGATCAGCACGCCGAGCACGACGCCGATGCCGAGCGCCGTACGCAGCGAGGTCGCGTCCGACAGGAACCCGATCACCACGGGACCGAGCAGCAGCCCGGCGTAGCCCATGGCGCCGGCCTGGGCGATCGCGGGCCCGGGGGCGTCGGTCGCGGTGCCCGCCAGCGACAGCGTGAGCGGCGAGATCGTCGCCACGCCGAGGCCGACGAAGAACATCGCGGACACCGCCACCAGCGCCGCCGGCGCGAGCAGCACGACCGCGAAGAACCCGGCCGTGGCCACCCCGGACACGGTCATCATCCCGCGCACCCCGAACCTGACGCGCAGCCGGTCACCCGTGAGCCGGGCGATCAGCATGCCCGCCTCGAAGACCGGGTAACCGAGCGCCGCCACGGCCTCGGGCGCGCCCAGCTCGTCGCGCATGTACAGGCCGTTCCAGTCGGCCACGGTGCCCTCGACCATGAACGCGAAGAACATGATCGTGCCGAGCAGGTAGACGATCGGAGGCATGCGCCGGCGGCCCTGCCGCGCGTTCTCAGCCACCGGGGGCTCCGGCAGGTACGTGCGGCCGAGCAGCACCATGACCGGCAGCGAGACCAGGGCGATCAGCGCCACGTTCACGGTGAACGGCAGGCCGGCGGCGATCGCCAGGCTGCCCAGCCCGCCCGCCGAGATGGCGCCCACGCACCAGCCGGCGTGCATGCCGTTCATCAGCGGGCGCCCGTACGCCTGCTCGACAGCGGAACCCTGGGCGTTCATGGCGACGTCCACGGTGCCGAAGGCCATGCCGAAGAGCGCCACGGCCACCATGAGCAGGGGAAGGTCGGGAGCCAGGGCCACGCCGAGGAGGCCGAGCGCCGTCAGGGGGCCGCCTGCCCGCAGGAGCGTCCGGCTGCCCACGCGCGCCATGACGCGCCGCATGGACTGCATGGTCACCAGAGCGCCCAGGCCCCACACCAGCAGGATCGTCCCGACCATGGCCTCGGACAGGCCGAGTTTGTCGGTCAGGGCGGGGATGCGCACGGTCATCGTGCCCACCATCAGGCCGGCAAGGACAAAGGTGAGGACCGCCCCGTAACGGGCGCTCCTCAGCTCGCGGGTCATATGGCTACCTCACTCAAGTTCATAATTTTCTGGATAAATCGGGCATGGTGGGCGGGTTGCGGGGGCGCGCACCGAGGGCCGCCGAACGCCGCTCTTCTGGCGCCTTCCGGGGGCGGGCGGCGCGCGTCAAGGGGCGGTTCCGTCCGGTCGGGAGGCCGGCGGCGAGGGCCTGCTCTGGTGCGGGGGTGGTGCCGTACCGGATGGGAGCGGCACGCGGGCACGCCGTGGGCCGCGGCCCGGATGCGGGCCGCGACGTCGAGGCAGGGTGAGAGGCGGGCCGGCCGGTGCGGCGGCCCGGGACGAAGGGGGCGGGACCTAGGCGGACGTAGGTGTGATGAGCGCCTTGAGGCGCTGCTCCAGGGCCTGGAGATCCGCTTCCGTGTTCAGCTCCGGGTCGTGGCTGGCCACGTCCCAGAGCCCCTCGCACGCGAGGCGGACGATCTGCGAGGCCACCGGGTCGGGCTCCTGGCTCAGCTCCTCGCGATGCCATCGGGTCATGGCCTCGCGCAGCGGCGCGAGCAGGAAGAGGTTGCCCGACGCCCCCGTGACGACCGCCCATCGTCGCAGCCTGCCGGAGCGGACGGCGGCCAGGGTGGCACCCAGGTAGCGCTCGGTGTACGTGTCGCCGGGCTGGGCGGCCATCAGTGCGTCGAAGTCTTCGATCAACCGCTCCACCATGCCCTTGATGAGGGCTTCTTTGGAGCCGTAGTGATAGAGCAGACCGCCCTTGCTCACGCCCGCCCGGTCGGCCACGGCCGCCAGGGTGAGCGCGGCCGAGCCCTGGTCGCAGAGGAGATCCTCTGCCGCGTCCAACAGCTCGTCCCTTCGCATACCCCAACTGTACCGTCCGGACGGTACAGTTGCAAACGAGATACCCTGAGCACGTGACCAGACCGTCGGCCTACCTTGATCATGCGGCGACCACCCCCATGCTGCCCGAAGCGATCGAGGCCATGACGGCTCAACTCAAACGCGTCGGAAATGCTTCCTCGCTGCACGCGGCCGGTCGCCAGGTGCGCCGGGTGGTCGAGGAGTCGCGCGAGACGATCGCCGGCGCGCTCGGGGCCAGGCCGAGCGAGGTCGTGTTCACCTCCGGCGGCACCGAGGCCGACAACCTCGCGATCAAGGGCCTCTACTGGGCGCGCCGCCCGCGCAGGCGCGTGCTGATCAGCTCGGTGGAGCACCACGCCGCGCTCGACCCCGCCCAGTGGCTGGCCGACAGCCAGGGCGCCGAGGTGGAGCTGCTGGAGGTGGACGAGCACGGCCGGGTGCACCCCGAGACGCTGCGCGCCGCCGTCGAGCGCGACCCCGGCGGCGTGGCCATGATCAGCGTCATGTGGGCCAACAACGAGGTGGGCACCGTGCAGCCGGTCCACGTGCTGGCCGCCATCGCGCACGACCACGGCATCCCGTTCCACACCGACGCGGTGCAGGCGGTCGGCCAGCTGCCCGTGTCGTTCTCCGGCTCGGGGGCCGACGCGCTCACGCTCACCGGCCACAAGATCGGCGGGCCGATGGGGGTCGGGGCGCTGCTGCTGGCCAGGGGGATGACGCCGGTCTCCGTGCAGCACGGCGGGGGGCAGGAGCGCGACGTGCGCTCCGGCACGCTCGACGCGCCCGCCATCGCGGGGCTGGCCGCCGCCGTCAGCAGCGCGGTGCGGGAGCAGGAGGAGCTGGAGCGGCGGCTGGCGGAGCTGCGCGACGAGCTCATCCGGCGCGTCCGCGACGCGGTGCCCGACGTGGTGCTCAACGGCGATCCCGTCGACCGGCTGCCCGGCAACGCGCACTTCTCCTTCCCCGGCTGCGAGGGCGACGCGTTGCTGATGCTGCTCGACGCCAAGGGGGTGGAGTGCTCGACCGGGTCGGCCTGCTCGGCCGGCGTCGCGCAGCCGTCCCACGTGCTGCTGGCCATGGGGGCCGACGCGGCGGCGGCCCGCGGCTCGCTCCGCTTCACGCTGGGGCACACCTCCACGCGCGACGACGTGGACCGGCTGATCGAGGTGCTCCCCGGCGCGGTCGAACGCGCCCGTCGCGCCGGCCTCGGCTAGACCCGCCTCCCGGCCGTCCGCCGTGTGGCGGCGCCGGGCGCGGGGCCGCGCGGGCGGGTCAGGTGAGGAACGGCGCCACCGCGGTCCAGGCCGGGTCGGAGCCCACGTCCACCCGGGGCTCGCCCTCCTCCCACCCCACGATCAGCTCCTTGGCGTGGATCGCCGCATCCCCCGTCGGGTCGGCGTACACGTGGATGACCCGATGCCCCTCGGCGCTGAGGTGCGCCGCCAGCACGGCGTCGTCGCGCAGCTTGAGCAGGCGGGCGGCCAGGCGCTCCTCGAAGTCGCGCAGCGCGGTCAGGGAGTCGCCGACCGGCAGGCCGTTCTCGTCGCGGTGCGCGTACGGGAGCGTGATCGCGATGTGCTGGTCGAAGAGCGGATGGTCCACCGGCCGCAGCGGGTGGCGGGCCGTGGCGACCAGCGGCGCGCCGGTGCCGGTCTGGCCCTCCAGCAGCAGCCACTCCTCCTCGGAGTAGCCCGAGGCCACGTCGGCGACGACGGCGGGCAGGTGCGCCGCCGCCACGGAGTCGATCGGCTCGAACGTGACCGCCGTGATCTCGCCGACCCACCTGGCCACGTCGTCCTCGCCGAGCAGCCAGTCGAGGGCCAGCAGCGTGGTCTCCATCCGGGTGTCCTCGTCGAGCTCGCCGAAGATCGGGTGGTAGGCGGCCACGTCGACCCTGGGCTGGTTGCGCGGCACGCGCAGGCCGAGCGTGAGCTTGCTGAGCCCGAACTCGTGGTCGCCCACGTCGATCCTGAGCTCCGCCGCCAGCGGGTTGGCCTGCCGCGACGGATGGAACTCCCACAGCAGGTCGGACGGCGGCGCGGCCTTGGCCCAGCGGTGCGCGAGCGAGCGCAGCTCGGCGTCGCCCGCCGCGGTCACCACCAGGGCGTGCGCGGCCTCCTTGCCGGGGGCCACCTCGTAGGCCAGGCCCGCGTCGATCGCGGCGACCGCCGGGGTGAGCAGCTCCTCCACCCCTTCGACGTCGCCCGCTCCCAGCAGGGCGTCGAGCCGCGGCCTCGCCTCCTGCCACCACGCCCAGAATCCGGCGATGGCCTCGGCCGGCCCGGCGGCCCCTTCGTCTGCGTCCTTGCGCCCGAACAGTCGCATGGTCGAATACTCCCAGACCGAGGCCATGGTCGCGCACTCCCGGGCGGACAGTACGCTGGAACGGTCATGGGACTGCGTGTGCTTGCCGCCATGTCGGGCGGCGTCGACTCAGCCGTGGCCGCCGCTCGGATCGCCGAGGCCGGTCACGACGTCACTGGTGTCCACCTTGCGCTGTCGGCCAACCCCCAATCCCACCGCACGGGAGCCAGGGGCTGCTGCACGATCGAGGACTCGCGCGACGCGCGCCGCGCCGCCGACGTCATCGGCATCCCCTTCTACATCTGGGACATGGCGGAGCGCTTCCAGCGCGACGTGGTGGAAGACTTCGTCGCCGAGTACGCCGCCGGCCGCACCCCCAATCCCTGCCTGCGCTGCAACGAGAAGATCAAGTTCGCCGCGGTGCTGGACCGGGCGCTGGCCCTGGGCTTCGACGCCGTCGCCACCGGCCACCACGCCAAGCTGGTCGACGGGGTCCTGTCGAGGAGCGTCGACCAGGGCAAGGACCAGTCGTACGTGCTCGGCGTGCTCACCCGCGAGCAGCTCGGGCACGCGATCTTCCCGCTGGGCGGCTCGACCAAGGCCGAGGTGCGCGAGGAGGCCGCCAGGCGCGGCCTGACCGTCGCCGACAAGCCCGACAGCCACGACATCTGCTTCATCGCCGACGGTGACACACGCGGCTTCCTGGCCGAGCGGCTCGGCGCGGCCGAGGGGCCCATCGTCGACCAGAGCGGCGAGGTGGTGGGCAGCCACCAGGGGGCTCACGGGTTCACGGTCGGGCAGCGCAAGGGGCTGCGCATCGACCGGCCGGCGCCCGACGGCCGGCCGCGTTACGTGCTGTCCATCGAGCCGGTGTCCAACACGGTGACGGTCGGCCCGCGCGCCGCGCTGGAGGTGACCACGATCACCTGCGGCGCCCCGGTGTGGAACGGCCCGTCCGGCCGTGACGACCTGACCGTGCAGCTCAGGGCGCACGGCGAGGTCTATCCGTGCGCGTTCGAGGAGCGCGGGGGAGGGCTGACGATCGAGCTCGCCCGGCCCGCCACGGGCGTGGCGGCGGGCCAGGCGGCCGTGCTGTACTCCGGGGCGACGGTGATCGGCTCGGCGACCATCGTCTCGGCTAGCTGAGCGTGGTCGACTCGCCGACCGGGATGCGGCGGATGTCGGCGCCCGAGTGCCTGGCCTCGATGGCCAGCCAGCGGTCCACCAGTCCGAGGCCGATCTCGCTGTAGAGGGCGTCGTGGGTGGAGTACGCCCGTGCCGGGCGGATCTCACGCAGGTACTCCACCATCTCCGACAGCTTCAGCCACGGCGCACCGGTCGGCAGCAGCAGCGTGCCCACTTCGGCCTGCGGGACGGTGAGCGCGTCGCCGGGGTAGAACAGCTCGTCGTCGAGCAGGAAGCCGACGTTCTGGACGATGGGCTGGTCGGGGTGGTTCTTGGCGTGCCACTCGCCGAACACCTTCACCCGGAAGCCGGCCGTCTCGAAGCCGTCGCCGTGCCGGACCACCTGCACCTTGGCCGGCACCTCGGTCAGATCCGCCGCGACACCCTCGCACGTCCAGATCTCCAGGTCGGGTGAGGCCGCCCTGAGCTTGTCGACGTCCACGTGGTCGGCGTGCTCGTGGGTGATGAGCACCGTGTCGGCGCCGTCGAGCGCCGCGCCGTCCGTGAACGTGCCCGGGTCGATGACCAGGACCTTGCCGTCCTTCTCCACACGCACACAGGCGTGGCCGAATTTCGTGAGCTTCATTCGGCAGAGCCTACGCTTGTGCCCATGTCTACGTGGGAAGCCACCGGGGTCGGTTCGCATCCGGGTGAGGATCATCTTGAGGCGATCAGGGTCGTGTTCGGCGAGGTGCCCGGGCTGCCGTACCTGCCGGAGCTGCCTGCCAGAGGCGTCGGTGCCGACATGGTGGGGCGCACGGCGGCGCTGCTCGTCGACCTGCCCGTGGAGGTGCAGCCGTCCGGGTGGCGGCTGGCCGACCGGCCGGGGCGCGACCACCAGCGGGCCGTCGACCATCTGCGGCGCGACCTCGACGGGCTGGAGGAGATCGGCCACGACTACACGGGGCCGCTGAAGCTGCAGGTCTGCGGGCCGTGGACGCTGGCCGGGTCGATCGAGCTCAAGTTCGGGGACAAGATGCTCTCCGACGCGGGGGCCGTACGCGACCTGACCGCCTCGCTGGCCCAGGGGGTGGCCGAGCACTGCGCCGAGGTGCGGCGGCGGCTGCCCGGCGTGACCGAGATCGTGCTGCAGCTCGACGAGCCCGGGCTGCCCGGGGTGCTGGCGGGGACGGTGCCGACCGCCTCCGGGTTCGGGCGGCTGGCGGCGGTCGAGGAGTGGCGGGTGGAGGAGTCGCTGCGCTCGTTCGAGGATCCCGTGGTGCACTGCTGCGCGCCGGGGGTGCCGTACGCGCTGCTGCGCAGGGCGGGGGTGCGGGCCGTGTCCGTGGACGCGGCGCTGCTGCGGCGCAGGGACGAGGAGGAGCTGGGCGAGCTGTTCGAGGCCGGGACGGCGCTGTTCATGGGGGTCGTGCCGGGCAGGGACACGCGGCTGGCCGGCCCCGGCGTGGTGGCGAAACCGGCGGTGGAGCTGTGGCGGCGGCTGGGGTTCGAGCCGGACCGGCTGGCCGCGCAGGTGGTGCTGACGCCGGCCTGCGGGCTGGCGGGGGCCTCCCCGGCGTACGCGCGGGCGGCGCTGGCGGCCTGCCGGAAGGCGGCGCAGGTGCTCAGGGACGATCCGCGAGAGGGGTGAGCCGTGGTTTCGTCGGTGCTCGACGATAGCGTTTGCACAGGTCATCGTACGGAAGGAGGCTCACGTGGATGAGGTCGAGGGTGTCCCGGTGAGCGCGCTCAAGCGGCACGCCGAGCTCAGCGAGCTGGTCGAGGACGCCCGCTGGCGCTACTACGTGCTCGACCAGCCGACGGTGAGCGACGCGCAGTTCGACGGGTGGTTCAAGGAGCTGCTCGCGCTGGAGGAGGCGCACCCGACGCTCCAGACGCCCGACTCGCCCACGCAGAAGGTGGGTGCGGCGCCGTCGGGCGACTTCGCCAAGGTCCAGCACCTCAACAAGATGGAGAGCCTCGACAACGCCTTCAACGCCGACGACATGGCGGCCTGGCAGGCGCGCGCCGAGCGCCTGGCCGAGGGCGATCCCGGCCCCTACCTGTGCGAGCTGAAGATCGACGGGCTGGCCGTGGCGCTGATCTACCGTGACGGCAGGCTGGAGCGCGGCGCGACCCGGGGCGACGGGCGCACGGGTGACGACGTGACGGCCAACGTCCGCACGATCAAGGGCGTCCCGCACCGGCTCGAGGGTGACGACATCCCGAGCCTGGTCGAGGTCCGCGGCGAGGTCTACATCCCGGTCGAGGACTTCAAGAAGCTCAACGAGCAGCTCGTGGAGCAGGGCAAGCCCCCGTTCGCCAACCCGCGCAACTCCGCGGCGGGCACGCTGCGGCAGAAGGACCCGCGCATCACGGCCCAGCGGCCGCTGCGGATGCTGGTGCACGGCATCGGCGTCTGGGAGGGCACGCAGGAGCCGCGCACGCAGTCCCACTGCTACGACCGGCTGCGTGAGTTCGGGCTGCCGGTCAGCGACCTGTACGAGGTGGTGCCGGATCTCGGCGGGATCAACGCGTTCATCGAGCACTACCGCGTGCACCGGCACGACCCGGCCTACGAGATCGACGGGGTCGTGGTGAAGGTCGACGACTTCCGCACGCAGCGGGAGCTGGGCTCGACCTCGCGGGCGCCGCGCTGGGCGATGGCGTACAAGTACCCGCCGGAGGAGGTCAACACCAAGCTGCTCGACATCCAGGTGGGGGTGGGGCGCACCGGGCGGGTCACGCCGTTCGGGCTGATGGAGCCGGTCGTGGTGGCGGGCTCGACCGTGGAGCGGGCCACGCTGCACAACGCCGCGATCGTGGTCAAGAAGGGCGTGCTCATCGGCGACACCGTGGTGCTGCGCAAGGCGGGCGACGTCATCCCCGAGATCGTCGGGCCTGTCACGGCGCTCCGTGACGGGTCCGAGCGGGAGTTCGTGATGCCCACGCACTGCCCGGAGTGCGGCACGGAGCTGGCGTACGAGAAGGAGGGCGACGCCGACCTGCGCTGCCCCAACGCGCGTGGCTGCCCGGCCCAGATCCGCGAGCGCATCTTCTTCGCGGCGGGCCGGCGCGCGCTCGACATCGACGGGCTCGGCTACGTCGCCGCCACCGCGCTGACGCAGCCGCTGCCGCCGCAGGAGCCGGTGGTGCGCACCGAGGCCGACCTGTTCGACCTGACGCTGGAGCGGCTCATCCCGATCCGGTCGGTGGTCCGCGACCAGGACGCCCAGGGCCTGCCCAAGATCGATCCCAGGACGGGGGAGCAGAAGGTCGTCACCTTCTTCTCCAACCTCAGCGGTGAGCCCAGCCAGAACGCGCTGCGCCTGATGGAGGAGCTGGAGCGGGCCAAGGAGTGCTCGCTCGCGCAGGTGCTGGTGGCCCTGTCGATCCGGCACGTCGGCCCGCCGACCGCCCGCGCGCTGGCCGACGCCATGCGCTCGATCGACGCGATCATGAACGCCTCGGAGGAGGAGCTGGCCGCGGTCGAGGGCATCGGGCCCAGGGTGGCGGCCACGATCAAGGAGTGGTTCGAGGTCGACTGGCACCGGGAGATCATCGAGCGGTGGCGGGCCGCCGGGGTCCGGATGGAGGACGAGCCGGCCCCCGAGAAGGGGCCGCAGACCCTGGAGGGGCTGACGTTCGTGGTGACGGGCACGCTGGAGGGTTACACGCGTGACACCGCCGCCGAGGCGCTGACCAGCCGGGGCGGGAAGGTCTCCGGGTCGGTGTCGAAGAAGACGTCGTTCCTGGTGGCGGGGGAGAACGCCGGGTCGAAGTATGACAAGGCGGTCACCCTCGGCGTGCCGATTCTCGATGGCGCCGGGTTCGAGGTGCTGCTGAACGAGGGGCCGGAGGCGGCGGCCGGGGTGGCGGTCACGCCGGAGGGCTGACGTTCCGGCTGCCGGAAGGGGGTTCGCCCGTCAAGGGCGGGCCCCTTCGTCGTTGTGTGCTCGGTTTGCTACTGAGGGTGCTTTTTGGGTATATGTCGGGAAGGAGAAGTGACGGAACGTACGCGCTTGGTTTCGCGAAGTGGGGTGAAGGTCGTACCCTCCCATAGTGACCTAATGGGGGTTCTGTTACCGATGACTGACCCAACCGACACCCGCGACACCGGACCACGCGTCGGCACACCCTTGTGGGGCTACCTCGCGGGCATCACTGTGATCGGCTTCACCGCCCTGGTGGTGGCCATGCTCAGGCTGGACGCGGCCGGGGTGGCGGGCCTGGCCCGCACGCCGCTGTTCTGGGTGCTCGCGGTGCTGGTGATCCTGGGGGAGCTCCGGCCGGTGATGGTGTCGTCCGCGACGACCGTCGGCGGCACGTACCCGTCCACCATGTTCACCTTCGCCGTGCTGCTCCACCTGGGGCTGCCCGTGGCGGTGCTGATGCAGGCCGTGGCCGTCGTGATCAACGGCGTGGTGACGCGCAGGTCGTGGCACCGGATCATGTTCAACATCGCCCAGTCCACGCTCGCGCTCACCGCCGCGGCCGTGGTGCTGGGGACGTTCGGCATCGTGCCGAGCCCGGCCGCGCCATGGGTGCCCGGCGGGGGCGACCTGCTGGCGATCGCGCTGGCCGGCATCGCGTACTTCGTCACCAGGGCCACCCTCGTGAGCGGCGCGGTCGCGCTGCACGAGCGGCGCTCGATCATGCGCGTGCTGAAGGCCACCGTGGGCCCGCAGAGCCTCGTCTACACCGGCCTGCTCGGCCTGGCGCCCCTGGTCGTGGTGGTCATGAGCCACTCGCCCGGCCTCGTGCCGCTCTTCGTCGCCCCGCTGGCCGCCGTCTACTTCACCGCGACGCTCTCCATGCGCCGCGACCACCAGGCCCTGCACGACGAGCTGACCGCCCTGCCCAACCGCAAGATGCTCATCGTCAGCACCGAGGAGGCGCTGGCCGAGGCGCGCCAGGACGAGCGGGTGGGGCTGTTCCTGCTCGACCTCGACCGGTTCAAGGAGGTCAACGACACGCTGGGGCACCCGGTGGGCGACCGGCTGCTGCAGCTCATCGCGCACCGGCTGACCCACTCCGTACGGCCCGGCGACGTCGTGGCCAGGCTGGGCGGCGACGAGTTCGCGGTGCTGCTGCCCTCGATCAGGGACGCGCACGCGGCCAGGGAGGTGGCGGCCCGGCTGCGGGCGGCGCTGACCGAGCCCGTACGCCTGGAGGGCATGACCTTCGACCTCGACGCCTCCGTCGGCATCGCGCTCTACCCCGACCACGCCCCCGACTTCGAGCTGCTGCTGCAACGCGCCGACGTGGCCATGTACCTGGCCAAGGAGGGCCGCACCGGCGTCGAGCTCTACCAGCCCGACAAGGACCGCAACTCGCCCGAGCGCCTCACCCTGCTCGGCGACCTGCGCCGCGCCATCGACAACCGCGAGCTGCGCCTGCACTACCAGCCCAAGGTGGGGCTGGGCGGCGGCGACATCCAGGGGGTCGAGGCGCTGCTGCGCTGGCGGCACCCGGTGCACGGGCCGATCGCGCCGTCGGACTTCGTGCCGCTGGCCGAGCAGTCGTACCTGATGCGGCAGCTCACGGCGTACGTGATCGAGGAGGCGCTGGAGCAGGCGGCGGCCTGGTGGCACACGGGGCTGCGGGTGCAGATCTCGGTGAACATCTCCGCCCGCGACCTGCTCGCCTCCGCGCTGCCCGAGCAGCTGGAGGTCGGCCTGGCCAGGTACGGCCTGCCGCCCGCCGCCATCCAGCTGGAGGTCACCGAGCGCATCCTGACCGGCGACCAGGCCTACACCCAGGAGACCATCAAGGCGCTGGCCACGCTCGGCGTCCCCCTGGCCCTCGACGACTTCGGCACCGGCTACTCCTCGCTGATCCGGCTCCAGCGGCTGGCGGTGTCGGAGGTCAAGATCGACGCCTCGTTCGTGCGCCGGATCGCGGAGTCGGAGGACGACTACCGCATCGTGCGCTCCATCGTGGACCTGGTCCGCTCGCTCGGGCTGCGCTCGGTCGCGGAGGGCGTGGAGTCGGACGACGTGGCGATGCGGCTGGTGGAGATGGGGTGCGACGTGGGGCAGGGCTGGCTGTTCTGCCACCCCATGCCGGCCGAGGAGGCCGCGGGCTGGCTGCGCGACCGCGCGGGCGGCGCGGTGGAGTACGGCTACCAGCCTGAGGTCAGCAGCTCGGCCTGAGGCTTAATGGTTCGGGGCTTGTTGGTCAAGCCCCCTAGGATGGCAGTGTCCAAAGACTCCATCCACGAAACGGGTTCAACGACTCATGTCCGCCATAACCCGCGACGAGGTCGCACACCTGGCCCGGTTGTCCAGGCTGGCGCTCACCGACGACGAGCTCGATCACTACGCCACCCAGCTCGATGCCATCATCGAGTCGGTCGCGAAGGTGGCCGAGGTCGCCGCCGAGGACGTGCCGCCTTCGTCGCACGCGCTTCCGCTGACCAATGTCTTCCGTGCCGACGAGGTGCGACAGTCCCTGACGCCCGACCAGGCGCTCGCCGGCGCCCCCGCCGTCGAGGACGACCGCTTCCGGGTGCCGCGCATCCTCGGGGAGGAGGCATGAGCTTGATCCGTAAGACCGCCGCCGAGCTGGGGTCGATGATCGCCGCCGGCGAGGTGTCGGCCGTCGAGGTGGCCGAGGCGCACCTCGACCGCATGGCCGAGGTGGAGCCCAAGGTCAAGGCGTTCCTGCACGTCGACCGCGAGGTCACGCTGGAGCAGGCGCGGGCCGTGGACGCCAGGCTGCGGGCCGGTGAGCAGCTCGGGCCGCTGGCCGGCGTGCCGATCGCGCACAAGGACATCTTCACCACCCGCGACATGCCGACGACGGCCGCCTCCAAGATCCTCGAGGGCTGGCGGCCCCCGTACGACGCGACCGTCACCGCGCGCCTGCGCGAGGCCGGGCTGGTCATCCTGGGCAAGACCAACCTCGACGAGTTCGCCATGGGCTCCTCGACGGAGAACTCCGCCTACCACGCCACCTGCAACCCGTGGGACCTGACGAAGATCCCCGGCGGCTCGTCGGGCGGCTCCAGCGCGGCGGTCGCCGCGTACGAGGCGCCGCTGTCCACGGGCACCGACACCGGCGGCTCCATCCGGCAGCCCGCCTCGGTGACCGGCATCGTGGGCATGAAGCCCACCTACGGCGGCTCGTCCCGTTACGGCCTGATCGCCTTCGCCAGCTCGCTCGACACGCCGGGCCCGTTCGCCCGCAACGTGCTCGACGCGGCGCTGCTGCACGAGGCGTTCTCCGGCTACGACCCGATGGACTCCACCTCGATCGACGCGCCCGTGCCCTCGGTCGTCGAGGCCGCGAAGACCCCGGACGTCGCCGGCATGCGGATCGGCGTCGTCAAGGAGTTCGCCGGCGAGGGTTACCAGGCGGGCGTCCTGGCCCGCTACCACGAGGCCGTGCAGCTCCTGGAGTCGCTCGGGGCCAAGGTCGTCGAGGTCTCCTGCCCGTCGTTCACGACCGCGCTGCCCGCGTACTACCTGATCGCGCCCTCGGAGTGCTCGTCCAACCTGGCGCGCTTCGACGCGATGCGCTACGGCCTGCGCGTGGGCGACGACGGCACCCGCAGCGCCGAGGAGGTCATGGCGCTGACCAGGGCCGCCGGGTTCGGTCCCGAGGTCAAGCGGCGGATCATGCTGGGCACGTACGCGCTGTCGAGCGGCTACTACGACGCCTACTACGGCCAGGCCCAGAAGGTGCGCACGGTCATCGCGCGCGAGTTCGAGGCCGCCTACCAGCAGGTCGACGTGCTGGTGTCGCCGACGACGCCGACCACGGCGTTCGCGATCGGCGAGCGCGCCGACGACCCGATGGCGATGTACCTGGCCGACCTGTGCACGATCCCGTCCAACCTGGCGGGCAACGCGGCCATCTCGGTGCCGGTCGGCCTGGCCGACGAGGACGGGCTGCCGGTGGGCCTGCAGATCATGGCCCCGGTGCTGGGCGACGACCGCTGCTACCGCGTGGGCGCGGCCGTGGAGCAGGCACTGGAGAGCCGCTGGGGCGGCAGCCTGCTGTCCAAGGCCCCGGAGCTGTAGGGCGTCCCGCACATGCCGCAACGATCCGAACGAAGGACCTCACGATGACTGCCGGCACGATCATGCCGTACGACGAAGCGCTCGAGCGCTTCGAGCCGGTGCTCGGCCTCGAGACGCATGTCGAGCTGGGCACCAGGTCGAAGATGTTCTGCGGTTGCAAGACGACCTTCGGCGCCCCGCCCAACACGCAGGTCTGCCCGACCTGCCTGGCCTTCCCCGGCGCGCTGCCGGTGGCCAACGCCCAGGCCATCGAGTCGACGATCCGCATCGGCCTGGCGCTCAACTGCTCGATCGCCGAGTGGTGCCGCATGGCCCGGAAGAACTACTTCTATCCGGACATGCCGAAGAACTACCAGATCTCCCAGTACGACGAGCCGCTCTGCTTCGACGGTTACATCGACGTCGAGGTCGACGGTCAGACCGTGCGGATCGAGATCGAGCGCGTGCACCTGGAGGAGGACACCGGCAAGTCCACCCACGTGGGCGGCTCGACCGGGCGCATCCACGGGGCCGACTACTCGATCGTCGACTACAACCGCGCGGGCATCCCGCTGGTCGAGATCGTGACCAAGCCCATCCCGGGCACCGACCGGCTCGCGCCCGAGGTAGCCAGGGCGTACGTCACCGAGCTGCGCGAGATCATGCGCTCGCTGGGCGTCTCCGACGTGCGCATGGAGGAGGGCTCGCTGCGGTGTGACGTCAACGTCTCGCTGATGCCGCGCGGCTCGTCCGAGTGGGGCACCCGCACGGAGACCAAGAACGTCAACTCGCTGCGCAGCGTCGAGCGGGCCGTGCGCAGCGAGATCGAGCGGCAGGCCGCCGTCCTCGCCGGTGGCGGGGCGATCACGCAGGAGACCCGGCACTTCCACGAGGACACCGGCACCACCACGTCCGGCCGGTCCAAGGAGGAGGCCCAGGACTACCGCTACTTCCCCGAGCCCGACCTGGTGCCGATCGCGCCCGACACGGCGTGGGTGGCCGAGCTGAAGGCGGCCCTGCCCGAGCTGCCGTCGGTCAAGCGCAAGCGGCTGCAGGCCGAGTGGGGGCTGTCCGACCTCGACATGCAGGCCATGCACAACGCCGACGCCATCGACCTGGTCGAGGCCACGGTCGCGGCCGGCGCGCCGGCGGCCGACGCGCGCAAGTGGTGGATGGGCGAGCTGGCGCGCCGGTCCAACGAGACGGGCACGCCGCTGGCCGACCTGCCGATCACGCCCGAGCAGATCGCCCGGGTGACCGAGCTGGTGGCCTCGGGCGCGCTCAACGACAAGCTGGCGCGCGAGGTGCTCGAAGGCGTGCTGGCCGGTGAGGGCACGCCGGACGAGGTGGTCGAGCGGCGCGGGCTGAAGATCGTCAACGACGAGGGCGAGCTGTCGGCGATCATCGACCAGGTGCTGGCCGACAACGCCGACGCGGCCGAGAAGGTGCGGTCCGGGAAGATCGCCGCGGCGGGTGCGCTCGTGGGCGGCGTCATGCGGGCCAGCAAGGGCAAGGCCGACGCGGCCCGGGCCCGGGAGCTCATCCTGGAGAAGCTGGGCGTCTCCGAGTAAGACAGGCTGGCCCCGCCGATCCGGACAGATCGGCGGGGCCACTCCAAGAACCACTCCTCAGGGATTCCCGGCCGGAGCTCGGGTTACTCCCCGCGCGGGCAAGCGCCGGCGGCGCGAAGCCGGGCCGGGAGCTTCCTGAACAGGGGCGTCAGGAGCGCGAGCAGCGACAGCGCGAGCAGCACGGCCGCGATCGGGCTGCGGACGAGCACGCTCACGTCGCCGGCCCCGATCGCCAGCGCCCGGCGGAGCTGGATCTCCGCCATCGGGCCCAGGATCATGCCGATCACGGCGGGCGCGACGGGCAGGCCGAAGCGCCGCATGGCGTAGCCGAGCAGGCCGAGCACGTACAGGACGAACAGGTCCACCACGGTGCCGTTCAGCGCGTAGACGCCGAGGGCGGCGAAGAGCACGATCCCGGAGTACAGGTAAGGCCGGGGGACGCGCAGGACGCGGGCCCAGAGCGGGGCCATGGGCAGATTCAGCACCAGCAGCATCGCGTTGCCGATGAACAGCGACGCGATCATGCCCCACACCAGCGCCGGGTTGTGGTCGAAGAGCTGCGGCCCCGGCTGCAGGCCGTACTGCTGGAAGGCGGCCAGCAGGATGGCGGCCGTGGCGGAGGTGGGCAGGCCCAGCGTGAGCAGCGGGACCAGGGTGCCGGCCGCGGAGGCGTTGTTGGCCGCCTCGGGGCCCGCGACGCCCTCGATGGCGCCCTTGCCGTACTCCTCGCGGGCCACGCCGCGGGCCAGGCGCTTCTCGGCCGCGTACGACAGGAACGTGGGGATCTCGGCCCCGCCGCCCGGCAGCGCGCCGAACGGGAAGCCCAGGGCGGTGCCGCGCAGCCACGGCGCCCAGGAGCGGCGCCAGTCGGAGCGGCCCATCCACGCCCGGCCGACCGGCACCACCTCGGGAGGCGCGTGGCGCAGGCGGGAGGCCACGTACAGGGCCTCGCCGAGCGCGAAGAGGCCGACCGCGACGATCACCACGTCGATGCCGTCCAGGAGTTGCGGGATGCCCAGCGTGAGCCGGGCCTGGCCGGTCTGCTGGTCGATGCCGATCAGGCCGATCACCAGGCCGAGGCCGAGCGAGGCCAGGCCGCGCACGATGGAGCGGGACAACACCGACGACACGGCCGTGAAGGCCAGGACGGCCAGCGCGAAGTAGTCCTCGGGCCCGAACGCGATCGCGAAGCTCACCACCGCGGGCGCCGCCACGACCAGGAGCGCCGTGGCGATGGTGCCGGCCACGAACGAGCCGATCGCGGCCGTGGCCAGCGCCTGGGCGGCCCGCCCGTGCCGGGCCATCTTGTTGCCCTCCAACGCCGTGATCATCGACGCGGACTCGCCCGGGGTGTTGAGCAGGATGGAGGTGGTGGAGCCGCCGTACATGCCGCCGTAGTAGATCCCGGCGAACATGATGAACGCGCTGGCGGGCGGCACCGTGAAGGTGATCGGCAGCAGCAGCGCCACGGTCATCGCGGGCCCGATGCCGGGCAGCACGCCGACGAGGGTGCCCAGGGTGACGCCGATGAGCGCGTACAGGAGGTTGACGGGGGTGAGCGCGGCGGCGAAGCCGTCGAGCAGGAGCTGGAAGGAGGTCACGGCGCGAACACCCCGCCCGGCAGGTTCACGCCCAGGCCGTTGACGAACAGCAGGTACGTCGCCACGCCCATGATCACGGCGATCACGGCGGCCCGCAGCTTGTGCTCGGCCCCGAGCGCCACCGACAGGCCGAAGAACAGCAGGCTCGCGCCGGCGATCCAGCCGAGCAGGTCGAGCAGCGCGGCGAAGGCCAGGAAGATGCCGCTGACCAGGGCCAGGCTGCGCCAGTCGGTGGGCGCCTCGGCGTCCACGTCCTCGCTCTCCTCGGGGTCGCCGTGGCCGCCGCGCAGCACGTCGGCCACGTAGAACAGGCCGATGAGCACCATGGCGCCGCCGACCAGCATGGGGAAGAAGCGCGGCCCGATGCCGAGCTGGGAGGCCGCGGCCGACACGTCCAGCGTGCCGACCACGACGAGCACGCCCAGCACCAGCACCACGGCCGCCAGCCCGAGCTCGGGCCGCCACCGGGACCTGATCATCAGGAGACGAGCCCCATCTCGGCGATGATGGCCTTGACCCGGGTCTGCTCGGCGGCCAGGAAGTCGGCGAACTGCCGGCCGGTCTGGAAGGAGTCGATCCAGCCGTTCTTGGCCACGGCGTCCTTCCACGGCTGCGAGTCGTGCATCTTGGTGACCGCGTCGGTCAGGGTCTTCTTGTCGGCCTCGGAGAGCCCGCCGGGTGCGACGAAGCCGCGCCAGTTGGCCAGCTCGACGTCCAGCCCGCCCTCCTTGAGGGTGGGTGCGTCCAGGCCGGGCACCCGCTCGGCGGAGGTCACGCCCAGCGCGCGCAGCTTGCCGGACTTCACGTGCTCGGCGAACTCGGCCACGCCCGAGATGCCGGCGCTGACCTTGTTGCCGAGCAGCTCGTTCAGCGCCTCGCCGCCGCCGGAGTGGGCGATGTAGTTGACCTGCTTGGGGTCCACGCCGGCGGCCTTGGCCATCAGGCCGGCCACGATGTGGTCGGTGCCGCCCGCGGAGCCGCCCGAGATGGACACCTTCGCCGGGTCGGCCTTCCAGGCCGCCACCAGGTCGGCCAGCGACTTGTACGGGGACGCCGCCGGCACCACGACCAGCTCGTACTCCTCGGTCAGCTTGGCGATGGGCGTGGTCTCGGTGAGCGTGACCTTCGACTTGTTCTGCTCGATGGCGCCCACCATGACCAGGCCCATGGTCATCAGCAGGTTGCCGTTGCCCTTCTCGCCGGCGAGCTGCGCCAGGCCGATCGTGCCGCCGGCGCCGGGCACGTTGTACACCTCGACCTTGCGCTGCGGGTCGGCCGCCTTGAACGCCTGCTCCGCCGTGCGGGAGGTCTGGTCCCATCCGCCGCCCGGCGCGGCAGGGGCCATGATCCGCAGGGGCCCGGCGGCGGAGGTGCCGCCCGACTGGCCGCACGCGGTCAGCGCGCCGAGGGAGAGTGCCGCGAGGGCGGCGAGTACGCGCAAGCGCATGATCACTCCAGGGGGGATTTTCACTGTTATGGAACTGGCATGGTGAAGTGCCGTCCGCGGCCCGTCGAGGCTTTGCGCGCTTGCCGTCATAGTGGTCGTATTGGTCGCGACCCGGACGTGACCTGGGAGTGTTTCCATGGGCCGGGTGAGACGGGTTCGTGACGCCTCCCTGGGGACGCAGCTGTTCGTCCTCCAGATGGTGATCGTGCTGCTCGCCGTCGGTGGCACCGGAGGCGTGTGGGCCGAGCACACGCGTGACCAGCTCGACGAGCTGCACCAGCAGCGGGCGCTGGCCATCGCGCAGTCGGTCGCCGGCCTGCCCGAGGTCAGGCGCGCCTTCGGGCTGGCCCGGCCGGAGAGCGTGCTGCAGCCCCTGGCCATGAGCGTGCAGCAGGAGACCGGCGCCGACTACGTGGTGATCGCCAACAACGAGCAGGAGCGCTACGCCCACCCCAACACCTCCCTGATCGGCAAGCGGCTGTCCACCGACGGCAGCACGGTCCTGCGTACGGGGCGGAGCTGGGTCGGCACCGAGACCGGCACCATCGGCACCACGGTCAGGGGCAAGGCCCCCATCCGCGACGAGTACGGCACGGTCATCGGCCTCGTCTCGGTCGGCGTGCTGGAGACCACGGTCATCAGCCAGGTCTTCCAGGCGCTGCCGCCGCTCCTGTGGACGGCGCTGGCCGTGCTGCTGGCCGGGCTCGCCCTGGCCGCGCTGATCACCGCGCGGGTGCGCAGGCAGACGTTCGGGCTGGAGCCGCGCGAGATCGCCGCGCTGCTGGAGCAGCGCGAGGGCGTGCTGCACGGCGTCAAGGAGGGCGTGCTCGCGCTCGACCTGGCAGGCAGGGTGACCCTGGTCAACGACGCCGCCCGCGAGCTGCTCGGCGACGTCGGCGCGGACCTGACGCAGATGCCGGTCTCCGAGCGCATGCGCGACGTGCTCGGCGGCGCCGACCCCGGCGAGGACCGCATCGTGCTGCACGGGGACCGGGTGCTGGTGCTCAACCGCACCCCCGTCTGGGTGCGCGGGCGCCACCGCGGCTGGGTGGTCACCCTGCGCGACCGCACCGAGCTGATCCGGCTGGCCCGCGAGCTGGACGACGCCAGCAGCGCCACCGACGCGCTGCGGGCCCAGGCACACGAGTTCGCCAACCGCATGCACACCGTGGTCGGCCTGCTGGAGCTGGGCGAGCACGAGGCGGCCATCGGCTTCATCACCCGCACCACCCACGGCGCCTACGCCACCGGCCTGCGCGAGCGCATCCAGGACCCCACGCTCGCCGCCCTGCTGCTGGCCAAGTCCGCCGAGGCGGCCGAGCGCGGGGCCGAGCTCGTGCTCGCCGAGGACTCCTCGGTGCCCGAGGGCCTGCTCGGCGATCCCCGCGACGCGGTCCTCGTGGTCGGCAACCTGGTGGCCAACGCGCTCGACGCGCTCGACGGCGCGCAGGGCACGATCGAGGTCTCGGTGCAGGCCGACGCGGGCGGGCTGCGCGTACGGGTCGGCGACTCGGGGCCCGGCATCGCGCCCGACCTGGTGGAGGAGGTCTTCAGGGAGGGGTTCACGACGAAGGCCGCCAAGGCGGGGCCGCGCGGGCTGGGGCTGGCGCTGACCCGGCAGGTGTGCCTGCGCAGGGGCGGATGGGTACGCGTGCGGAACGCGGGCGGAGCGGTCTTCACCGCGCTGCTCCCGGCGAAGGCGGGCTCCTCGTGATCCGCGTGCTGGTCGTCGACGACGACTTCATGGTCGCCCGCATCCACAGCGGCTACGTGGGCCGGGTGCCGGGCTTCAGCGTGGTCTCCGTCGCGCACAGCGGCGCCGACGCGCTGGCGGCCGTCGCCGAGCTGCGGCCCGACCTCGTGCTGCTCGACATCTACCTGCCCGACATGTCGGGCCTGGACGTGCTCAAGTCGCTGCACGACGTGGACGTCCTCGTGGTGAGTGCCGCCCGCGACGTGCCCACCGTCAGGGAGGCCATGCGGGGCGGCGCGGTCAACTACCTCATCAAGCCGTTCACCGCCGCCGCCCTGGCCGAGCGCCTGCGGCAGTACGCCGACACCCGCAACCGCCTGACCGCCATCGGCCCCGAGGCCCGCCAGGACGACGTGGACCGGCTCTTCGGCACGCCCAAGACCGCCGTCCCCATGCCGAAGGGGCTGTCGGCGGCCACCTGCGCGCTGGTCGCCGACACCCTCAGGGAGGCGGGCCGCGACCTGTCGGCGGCCGAGGCCGCCGAGCTCACGGGCCTGTCGCGGGTCAGCGCCCGCCGCTATCTGGAACACCTGTGCGCGGCGGGGCAGGCGGAGTTCCGGCCGCGGTACGGCACGGCCGGTCGGCCGGAACATCGCTACCGGTGGCTAGGTTGACACATTTCCGTAGCCATTTCCCGTGACATATGCGGATCCGCGTGCCTTACTGTTGCCTGAGACTTGGCTGCGGACCGGGAGGAGATTGAGGCGTGCGAAACGCCGGACCGATCGAATCACCGACCGACCCGTTCGCCTCGGTGCCCTTACCGACGTCGGCCGTCACCCGGAGGCCGCGGATCGAAGGACTGCCCCCGGGCGTCTCCCGGGACATCTTCGGCCCGCCGGAGAAGCAGGAGCAGAAGCCGGCCCAGGGCCCGGGCGCGCCGGGCGGTCCGTCGGGCAAGGGCACGCTGCCACCGGTGCCGCCCGCGCAGCCCTGGCCGATGGCCGCGGACAAGCAGCCGGCGAGCCGGCCCGCCACCGCGTTCGGCGCGCCGGAACGCCCCTCGCCGTTCGAGCCGGAGCCGCCCCGGCGCGGCCGGCTGCTGCCGAGCCTCATCGTGCTCGTGCTGGTGCTCGCGGCCCTGGCGTACGTGGTGCCGGCCGTGCTCATGTCCGGCTCGGTGCTGCGCGGCACGCGCGTGGCCGGGGTGGACATCGGCGGCCTGACCGTGACGCAGGCGGCCGACAAGCTGCGGTCCGAGCTCGGCGCCAAGCTCAGCAAGCCCGTCGTGGCCGACATCGGCGGCAAGAAGGACACCATCCAGCCCGACGAGGCCGGGCTCGAACTCGACGTGGTCGCCACCATCGGGCAGGCGCCCAGCGGGTTCCCCAGCCCGGTGGAGGTGTGGCGGGGGCTGGTCGGCACGACCGAGCTGCAGCCCCGGATCAGCGTCGACTCCTCCCAGCTCACCAGGACGGTCGAGGGGCTGGCGGAGAGCATCGACAAGCCCGCCGTCGAGGGCCGGGTGACCTACTCCGGGCTGCTGCCCAGGGCCCGCCGGCCCGAGGACGGGGTGCTGCTCGACCGCGACGACGCCGTACGCAGGATCAGCCAGGCCTTCCTGAGCGGCGGCGGCCCCGTCGCCCTCACGCTCAGGCCCGCCAAGCCCGCCACCACCCCCGAGGCCGTCACCGAGGCGATGGCCAAGGCCAGGGCCGCCGTGGCCGCCCCCGTGACGCTGACGCTCGACGGCAAGCAGGTGCAGATCCCGCCGGCCATGATCGCGGCGAACCTCACGTACAACGCCGACGGTGACGGCGCGCTCGTGCCGCAGTTCGACGCCGAGCGGGTGCTGGCCTCCGTCGAGGGCAGCCTGGTGGACGCGGCGCAGCAGCCGCGCGACGCCTCCTACCAGATCGTGAACGGCAAGCCCGTCCTGGTGCCCGCCCGTGCCGGCCGCGGGGTCAACGACAAGCTGCTGGCCAGGGACGCGGAGAAGGTGTTCGCCGAGGGCGGGGAGCGCACGATCCCGGTCCGGCTCGGCACCGTCGCGCCGTCCGTCGACACCACGCAGGTCCAGGGGCTCGGGATCAAGGAGCTGGTGGGCGAGTTCAGCACGACGTTCGACTGCTGCCAGCCCCGGGTGAAGAACATCCAGCGGATGGCGCAGGAGATCGACGGGTACCTCGTCAGGCCGGGGCAGACGTTCTCCGTCAACGAGGTGCTGGGCGAGCGGACGGTCGAGGACGGGTACGTCGAGGCCGGGCAGATCGTCGGCGGCCGGATGGTGAACATCGTCGGCGGCGGGGGGTCGCAGTTCGCGACCACCCTGTACAACGCGGCGTTCTTCGGCGGGTTCGACGACGTGGAGCACCAGCCGATGGACTACTACGCGCCGCGCTACCCGGCCGGGCGGGACGTCGCGCTGCTGTACCCGGATCTGGACCTGAAGTGGCGCAACGACTCCGAGTACGGGGTGCTGATCAAGGCCACGGCCACCGAGACGTCGGTGACGGTGGCGCTGTGGAGCACGAAGCGGTACGACCGCGTGGAGGCCGTGACCTCGGAGCGGCGCGACTTCACCCCGTTCCGGCGGGAGAGCAGCGCGGCGGCCGGTTGCCTGCCCACGGTGGGGGAGCAGGGGTTCACGATCGACGTGACCCGGGTGTTCCACCTGGACGGCAAGGTGGTCAAGAAGGACAAGAAGCTGACCACCAAGTACCGCCCGCAGACCCAGACGACGTGTACCGCCGTAACCCAGTAAGGCCCCGGGCCTGCGCGCCGGCGGAGGTCAGGACGGGGTGACGGACATGATGCGGTCGTCGCCCTCCCTGGGGGAGCCGCGGCCGTCCTTGTTGCTGGTGCCGACCCACAGCTTGCCGTCCGGGGTGGCGGCGACCGCGCGGAGCCGGCCGTAGCGGTCGGTGAAGTGGGCCACCGGGGCGCCGGCGGAGCCGTCCTCGCCGAGCGGGATCTGCCACAGGCGCGCCCCCCGCAGGGCGCCCATCCACAGTGACCCGTTGGCGTACGCCAGGCCCGACGGCGACGCCTCCGCCGTGGACCAGGTGAGGATCGGGTTGACGTAGCGCTGGTCGTCGCCGCGGCCCTCGACCTCCGGCCAGCCGTAGTTGCCGCCCGGCTCGATCCGGTTGACCTCGTCGTAGGTGTTCGCGCCGAACTCCGAGGCGTACAGGCGGCCGGAGCCGTCCCAGGCCAGGCCCTGGACGTTGCGGTGGCCGTAGCTGTAGACCAGCGTGCCGAACGGGTTGCCGGGCGCGGGCACGCCGTCCACGGTCATGCGCAGGATCTTGCCGCCGAGCGAGTCGCGCTGCTGGGCCAGGTCGCGGTCGCCGATCTCGCCGGTGGTGGCGTACAGGAAGCCGTCGGGGCCGAACGCGAGGCGGCCGCCGTTGTGGATGCCGCCCTTGGGGATGCCCTGCACCAGGAGCTGCTGGTCGGTGAGGCCGCCGCCGGTGAGGCGGTAGCGGACGATCCGGTTGTCCGCCTCGGCGGTGTAGTAGAGGAAGAGCTGGTCGTCCTTGGCGGCCACGCCCATGAGGCCGCCCTCGCCGTCGGGCCTGGCGTCCTCGATCCTGGCCAGCTCGGTCACCTGGCCGGCTCGGGTGACCCGCAGCACGCGGGCGGTGTCGCGTTCGGTGACCACGGCGTCCCCGCCGGGCAGGAACGCGATCCCCCACGGCACGGCCAGCCCGGTCACCACGTCCTGGGGTGCACCCGGGGCGGCGCCCGCCGACACGGCCGAGGTGGGGAGCACCTCTCCACTGCGGCCGGCGCAGGCCGTGAGCCCGGAGCATGCCGTGAGCGCGGTCAGTAGCATGATCGTCCGAAGCTTCCTCATGTGTTCCATACTTACCCCGTAGTCGTAAGGTTCTCGGCATGAAGACCTGGGTTCCGTCCGATTCGGTGGCTGATGTACTGTCCGAGCTTCCCGGCGTCGAATGTGCTGTCTATGACGGCACGTCCGCGATGCCGGACGGGGTGGAGGAAGTGGAGGTGTGGATCCCCCCGTTGGTCACCGTGCCCGACGTGCCGGGGACCCTGGCCAGGATGAGCTCGCTGCGGCTGCTGCAGACCGTGACCGCGGGCGTTGAGCCGTACCGGCCGCACGTGCCCGAGGGCGCGGTGCTGTGCAACGCGCGCGGCGTGCACGAGGCGGGCACCGCCGAGTGGGCGGTGGGGGCCATGGTCGCGGTGCTCAGGGAGTTCCCCGGGTTCGTGGACGCCCAGCGCAGGGGCGAGTGGACCTACCACCACACCGGCGTGCTGGCCGACTCCACCGTGCTGATCGTCGGGCACGGCTCCATCGGGGCCGCGCTGGAGCGGCGCCTCGACGGGTTCGAGGTGGAGATCGTCCGCGTGGCCAGGACCGCCCGCGACGGCGTGCACGCCATGGACGAGCTGCCCGCGCTGCTGCCGGAGGCGGACGTGGTCGTGCTGCTCGTGCCCGCCACCGCCGCGACGGCCGGGATGGTGGACGCCGCGTTCCTGGCCCGGATGAAGGACGGCGCCGTGCTGGTGAACGCCGCCAGGGGCGGGGTCGTCGACACCGACGCACTGGTCGCCGAGCTCAAGACCGGCCGGTTGCGCGCCGCGCTGGACGTGACCGCCCCCGAGCCGCTGCCCGAGGGTCACCCTCTGTGGAGCGCGCCGGGCGTGCTGATCACCCCGCACGTGGCCGGCAGCACCCCCGCCTCCGTACGGCGCACGCTGCGGCTCGTACGCGCTCAAGTGGAGAGATACCTGGCAGGGGAGCCGTTGGTGAATGTCATCACCGACTCGTACTGAGAGGATCCCGGAACGTGGCTGGTCCGTGACCTTCGGTGCGTACGGTTACGTTTGCAGGGAGTTCCTGACTCACTGTCAAGGAGCTCTTGGCGGCAATTGGTCTGTCTGGTTATCAGATCGGTGACGACATCGGCGTTGTCACCACCCGCGCACCCACGACAGCACACACTGGCGAAGTGATCGACCGGGCTTCGGCGGTCACTGGTGCAGAGTTCGAGACGGGATGGGCAACGACTGTGATCCGCTGGCGTGATCCCCGGGTGCCGCCGGCCGCCGCTGCGGCGGCCGGCGCGGTGGCGTTCGCCGCCGCCCTCCTGACGGAGAGCCCGGCCTTGGTCACCGGAGCGGTCGCCGGAGGGATCGCGGCGCTGGTCGCCGCCGCCTCCCTGCTGATCGCCTCGGTGAAGCAGGCGGCCACGCACCGCCCGACGGCCCTGGGCGCGCGCTGGATGGGCGGCGGCGCCGTCATCTGGACCGCCGGGGTGGCGCTGCGGCCGTTCACCGAGAGCTTCGTCGACAGCTTCGCGGACATGTTCATGCTGCTCGGCACGGTCATCACGGCGAGCGGCGCGCTGGTGGCCGCCGACCGCAGGTTCCCGGCCAGGGCCGCTTTACGGCAGCTCACCGACGCCTACCTGTGCACGGCCTCGCTCTTCCTGATCGGCTGGATGGTGGCGTTGCGTCACGTCTACGCCGAGACGGCCGACGCGGCGGTGTTCACGCTGGTCATGCTGCCGCCGCTGGTGGGGCTGCTGGTGACCTTCGCCGTGATCCCGTCGGTGCTGACCAGCAGGTCGTCGTCCTGGCTGCTCGCCCTGGCGGGCGTGGGCGCGCTGGCCACGATGACCGTGGCCGGGATGTCGGCGGCGGTGGCCCGGCTCATGGACGCCGAGCCGCAGCTCTGGGGCGTGATGCTCGCCCCCGTCGCCTTCCTGCTGCTGGCCGCCGTCCCCTGGGGGCCGCGGATCAGGCAGGCGAGCCGGCCGGCGGTCGGCCACGTGGTCGCGCTCGTGCCCCTGGCGCTGGTGGCCGTGGCCGCCGGCACGCTGCTCGTGCACCAGGCCGGCGGGCGCACCGGGGCGCCCGTGACCGGCGTCGTGGTGGTCGCGGTCTCCGTGGTGCTGCTCCTGCTGGTGCGGTTGTTCGTGGTCTCGGCGGCCAACGTGCGCCTGCGCAGCCTGGTCAAGCTGAGCGAGCGCCAGCTCAAGGAGCTGGCGGAGAGCACCGGCGACGTGGTGTTCACCTGCGACTACGAGGGCGTCGTACGCGAGATCGGCGCGGGCGTCGAGGTCACCTACGGCTACAGCCCGAAGGAGCTGGTCGGCGGGTCGATCTTCGACTACATCCACCCGGAGGACGTGCCGGGCATCCAGGTCGCCATGCGCGCGATGAACCTGGAGGAGGACAACGCAGCCCCCGGCGCCTGCCTGATCGCCTGCCGCGTCCGCGCGGCCGACGGCACCTGGCGCCCCACCGAGTCCGTGGCCACCCGCCACGCCGGCGGCGAGGACCTCATGCTCGTCACGACGAGGGACGTCAGCGACGAGGAGGCGCTGCGCAACCAGGTCGCCCACCTGACCTTCCACGACGGCGTCACCGGGCTGCCCAACCGCGCCTACTTCGAGGAGCGCACCCGCGAGGTGCTGTCGGGCCGCACGGCGGGCCCCGGCACGGCGAACGTCGCGGTGATCTTCCTCGATCTCGACGGGTTCACCTCGGTCAACGACTCGGTCGGGCACGCCAGCGGCGACTACCTGCTCGGGCAGGCGGCCCGCAGGCTGCGCGGCGCCGTGCGCGCCGACGACACGCTGGCCCGGTGGGGCGGCGACGAGTTCGCGGTGCTCGTGGAGACCGGCGGCGACGCGCAGATCGCGGTGGACCTGGCCGAGCGGCTGGTGCGCGCGGTCTCGCAGGAGCCGTTCCGCGTGGCCGACCGCGACGTGGCGCTGACCGCGAGCGTGGGCGTCGCCTTCACCGAGGACGACGTGCCGGCGGGCGACCTCATGCGCAACGCCGACGTGGCCATGGCGCGCTCGAAGGAGCTGGGCGGGCGGCGCGTGGAGGTGTTCGCCGCGCAGATGCACGCCGACGTGATGCGCCGCCTGGAGCTGGCGGCCGACCTGCAGCGGGCGCTGATCGAGCAGCAGTTCGCGATCGAGTACCAGCCGGTGGTGGACCTGGCGACCTCGCGGGTGACCGCGGTGGAGGCGCTGGTGCGATGGTGGCGCGGGTCGGTCTTCGTGCCGCCGGAGCAGTTCCTCGGCGCGGCCGAGGACACCGGGCTGATCGTGCCGCTGAGCGAGTGGATCCTGCGCGAGGCGTGCCGCGAGGTGGCCGCCTGGCGGGCCTCCTCCTGGGACATCGGGCTGTCGCTGAACCTGTCGGCGCGCCAGATCATGGCCCCCAGGTTCGTCGAGACGGTCGAGGAGGCGCTGACCGAGAGCGGGCTGCCGGCCTCCGTGCTCACCCTTGAGGTCATCGAGGAGATGCTGGTCGAGGACGCCGAGGAGACGATCAAGCGGCTGTCGGAGCTGCGGGCGCTCGGCGTGCGGCTGGCGATCGACGACTTCGGCACCGGTTACGCCTCGCTGGCCTTCCTCAGGCAGCTGCCCGTCGACATGATCAAGATCGATCCGTCGTTCGTGTCGGGGCTCGGCAGGGACGACACGCTGACCCTGCTCACGCGCACGATCGTGCGGCTCGGGCACGACCTCGGGCTTATCGTGGTGGCCGAGGGGATCGAGCGTCCCGAGCAGCTCGAGCTGCTCAAGCAGATGGGCTGCACGAGGGGGCAGGGTTTCCTGGTGGCGCGGCCGATGGCGGCGCGCGGGGTCGACTCGCTGATGCGGACGAGTCTCACTGTTTGAGACTTGTGTCCACGAAGTTGGCGCGATGGCGTTCGGAGCGGCTATGGTGTAGGCCATGCTTCGCAGTGAGATTCTCGTAGTACTTCGCCGGCGCGCAGGCCGATAGCGAAGCACGACGACCTGCGCGCCGCCCCAGTCCCGCCGCCTGGTGGGAAGGGGCATTTTTTATGTCCTTAAGCGAGTAGCCACGCAAGGAACGAGCCGATGACCGAACGGATGACAGGTGCACAGGCCCTGGTCAGGGCGCTGGAGCACGTTGGAGTCGACACAGTGTTCGGGATCCCGGGCGGTGCCATTCTGCCGGCCTACGATCCTCTCTACGACTCGACCAAGGTCCGGCACGTGCTCGTACGGCACGAGCAGGGTGCGGGTCACGCGGCCGAGGGCTACGCGCAGGCCACGGGCAAGGTCGGGGTGTGCATGGCGACCAGCGGCCCGGGCGCCACGAACCTGGTGACCCCGATCGCCGACGCCTTCATGGACTCGGTGCCGATCGTGGCGATCACCGGTCAGGTGGCCTCTCCGATGATCGGCACGGACGCCTTCCAGGAGGCGGACATCTCCGGCATCACCATGCCGATCACGAAGCACAACTTCCTGGTCACCGATGCCGGCGACATCGCGCGCACGATCATGGAGGCCTTCCACATCGCCTCCACCGGCCGCCCCGGGCCGGTCCTGGTGGACATCTCGAAGGACGCCCTCCAGGCCGAGACCACCTTCAGCTGGCCGCCCACCATGCAGCTCCCGGGCTACCGCCCGGTCACCAGGCCGCACTCCAAGCAGATCCGCGAGGCCGCCAAGCTGATCGCCGAGTCCAGGCGGCCGGTCCTCTACGTCGGCGGCGGCGTCCACAAGGCCCGCGCCTCGGCCGAGCTGCTGCAGCTCGCCGAGCTGGCGAACATCCCGGTCATCACCACCCTGATGGCACGCGGCACGTTCCCCGACAGCCACCCGCAGCACATGGGCATGCCCGGCATGCACGGCAGCGTCGCCGCCGTGGGCGCCCTGCAGAAGTCGGACCTGATCATCGGTCTGGGGGTGCGCTTCGACGACCGGGTGACCGGTGACCTGTCGTCGTTCGCCCCGTACGCGAAGATCGTGCACGCCGACATCGACCCGGCCGAGATCTCCAAGAACCGCCACGCCGACGTGCCGATCGTGGGCGACTGCAAGGAGGTCCTCACCGACCTCATCGCCGCCGTCCAGGCCTCCGGCCAGAAGGGCGACTACGCGGAGTGGTGGACGATCCTCAACGGCTACAAGCAGACCTACCCGCTGGGCTACGACACCTTCGACGACGGCTCGCTGGCCCCGCAGTACGTCATGGAGCGGCTGAGCGCGATCGCCGGCCCCGACGCCTACTACGTGGCCGGGGTCGGGCAGCACCAGATGTGGGCCTCGCAGTTCATCGACTACGAGAACCCGGGCACGTTCATCAACTCCGGCGGCGCGGGCACGATGGGTTTCGCCGTGCCGGCCGCGATGGGCGCCAAGATGGGCTGCCCCGAGGCCACCGTGTGGGCCATCGACGGCGACGGCTGCTTCCAGATGACCAACCAGGAGCTGGCCACGTGCGCCCTGGAGGGCGTGCCGATCAAGATCGCCGTCATCAACAACGGTAACCTCGGCATGGTCCGCCAGTGGCAGACGCTGTTCTACGAGCAGCGTTACTCCAACACCAACCTGCAGGCCCCCCGCCGCATCCCTGACTTCGTCAAGCTCGCGGAGGCCTATGGTTGTGTGGGCCTGCGGTGCGAGCGTCCCGAGGACGTGGACGCCGTGATCAAGAAGGCCATGGAGATCAACGACGTGCCTGTCGTGGTCGACTTCGTCGTCCACGAGGACGCCATGGTCTGGCCCATGGTCGCGGCGGGCACCAGCAACGACGACATCAAGATCGCCCGTGACATGGCGCCGAGGTGGGAGAACGAGGATGAGTAGACACACGCTGTCCGTGCTTGTCGAGAACAGGCCGGGTGTCCTTGCGCGCGTGTCGGCGCTGTTCAGCCGCC
This sequence comes from Nonomuraea thailandensis, assembly GCF_024172165.1. Classification (GTDB taxonomy): domain Bacteria; phylum Actinomycetota; class Actinomycetes; order Streptosporangiales; family Streptosporangiaceae; genus Nonomuraea; species Nonomuraea thailandensis. The sequence continues at coordinate 11,900,101 of NZ_JAMZEB010000002.1, forward strand.
GGGGGTTCAACATCGACTCCCTGGCCGTCGGGCCCACCGAGCACGACGACATCTCCCGCATGACGATCGTGGTCAGCGTCGAGGAGCTGCCGCTGGAGCAGGTCACCAAGCAGCTCAACAAGCTGGTGAACGTGCTCAAGATCGTCGAGCTGGACCCGTCCCAGTCGGTGCAGCGCGAGCTGATGCTGATCAAGGTCAAGGCCGACGCCGAGAGCCGCTCCCACGTGCTGGAGCTCGTCAACCTCTTCCGCGCCCGCTGCGTCGACGTGGCGGCCGACGCCGTGACCATCGAGGTCACCGGCACTCCCGACAAGCTGGAGGCCTTCGTCAAGGTCCTCGAGCCGTTCGGGATCAAAGAACTCGTCCAATCGGGCATGGTGGCCATCGGCCGCGGCGCCCGCTCCATCACCGACCGGTCCCTCAGGGCACTGGACCGTACCGCCTGAAAGGTTTTGAGCAAGTGACCGAGATTTACTACGACGACCAGGCCGACCTGTCGATCATTCAGGGACGCCACGTGGCCGTGCTGGGGTACGGCAGCCAGGGCCACGCCCATGCGCTCTCCCTGCGTGACTCCGGCGTGGACGTGCGCGTCGGCCTGCCCGAGGGCTCCAAGAGCCGGGAGAAGGCCGAGAACGACGGCCTTCGCGTGCTCTCCCCGTCGGAGGCGGTCGAGGAGGCCAACCTCACGATGATCCTGGCGCCGGACCACATCCAGCGCCACCTGTACGCCGAGCACGTCGCCCCCAACCTCGTCGAGGGCGACGCGCTGTTCTTCGGCCACGGCCTGAACATCCGCTACGGCCTCATCGAGGCCCCGGAGGGCGTGGACGTCTGCATGGTGGCCCCGAAGGGCCCGGGCCACCTGGTCCGCCGCCAGTTCGAGGCCGGCCGCGGCGTGCCGTGTCTCGTGGCCGTCGAGAAGGACGCCTCGGGCAAGGCGCTCGACCTCGCGCTCTCCTACGCCAAGGGCATCGGCGGCACCCGCGCCGGCGCGCTGCGCACCACGTTCAAGGAGGAGACGGAGACCGACCTGTTCGGTGAGCAGGCCGTGCTGTGCGGCGGCGTCTCCGAGCTGATCAAGGCGGGCTTCGAGACCCTGATCGAGGCCGGCTACCAGCCCGAGGTCGCCTACTTCGAGTGCCTGCACGAGATGAAGCTCATCGTCGACCTCATGTACGAGGGCGGCATCTCGAAGATGTACTGGTCGGTCTCCGACACGGCCGAGTACGGCGGCTACACCCGCGGCCCGCGCGTCATCAACGAGGAGTCGCGCCAGGAGATGCGCCGCATCCTGGCCGAGGTCCAGGACGGCACCTTCGCCCGCCAGCTCGTCGACGAGTTCGACAGCGGCCAGAAGGAGTTCCAGCGCTACCGCGACGAGCTGGCCGAGAACCCGATCGAGAAGACCGGCGCCAAGCTCCGCCCGATGATGAGCTGGCTCAAGGCCTGAGTCCGGTACGGCGGCGGGCGGGGCCTGCTCCCCGTCCGCCATCGTTCATCCCAACTAGTCAAGGTTGAATAGATTGTCGGCGATTCGCTTGCTGGTCCTGGGCGCGGTGCGGCGGCACGGGCGCGCCCACGGGTACCAGGTACGCAACGACCTGGAGTTCTGGGGCGCGGACGAGTGGTCGAACACCAAGCCGGGTTCGATCTACCACGCGCTGAGACAACTGGCCAAGCAGGGCTTCCTGCACGCCTACGACATCGCGCCGAGCACGGTGGGCGGCCCGCCGCGCACGGAGTACGAGCTCACGGAGAAGGGCACGGCCGAGTACTTCTCGCTGCTGCGCGGCGCGCTCACCACGCACGACCGGATGGATCTGCTGTCGGCCGGTCTCGGCTTCATGGCGGACCTGCCGCGCGCCGAGGTGCTGGCCCTGCTGCGGCAGCGGATGGAGCGCCTGCGGAGTTGGCGGGAGTCCGTGACGGTCGTCGGCACTGCCGAGGGGCACATCGGCGAGATCACCCGCCTGTGGGCGCATTCGGCCGAGAACGGCGCCGAGTGGACGCGGGGGCTGATCGAGCGGATCGAGGGCGGGGCGTACTCGTTCGCGGGCGAGGGCGGAGATCCCTTCGCGGGGGTGCTCGCGGAGGAGTAGCGCGAGGTATGGTTTTCATATGTCAGCATTTTCTTTCACGTGTCAGAGGAGCTGCGATGAAGGCCATCCGGTACTACGCTTACGGCGCGCCTGACGTCATCGAGCTGGAGGAGACCGGCAAGCCCGAGCTCGGCGACGACGGCGTGCTCGTCCGCGTACGGGCGGCCGCCGTCAACCCGGGCGACTGGCACCTGCTGCGGGGCAGCCCGTACGTCTTCCGCGCCGTGGCGGGCCTGAGGCGGCCCAAGGCCCACGGGCTGGGGGCCGACCTGGCCGGCGTCGTCGAGGCGGTGGGCAAGGGCGTCAGCCGGTTCGCGCCCGGCGACGAGGTGTACGGCTGCGCCCCCGGCTCCTTCGCCGAGTACGTCGCGGTCCCCGAGAGCGGCCCGCTGGCCGGGAAGCCGGCCGGGCTGACGTTCGAGCAGGCCGCGGCCGTGCCCACGTCGGCGCTGACCGCGCTGCAGGCCTTACGCGACAAGGCGGGGCTGAGGCAGGGGCAGCGGGTGCTGGTCAACGGGGCGGCGGGCGGGATCGGCACGTTCGCGGTGCAGCTCGCCAAGGCGTACGGCGCCGAGGTCACCGGCGTGTGCGGCAGCGCGAACGTGGAGCTGGTGCGCTCGATCGGAGCCGACCACGTGATCGACTACACCAAGGAGGACTTCACCCGCACCGGCCGCCGCTACGACGTCGTCCTCGACAACGTGGGCAACCGGTCGGTGGCCGACTGCCGGCGCCTGCTGACCCCGGCGGGGGTCTACCTGCACAACAGCGGCTCGGGCGGCCGCTGGCTGGGCCCGATGGGCCGCATCATCAGGCTGAACGTGATGAACCTGTTCGTCCGCCACAAGCTCCCGTTCTTCGTCACCCGCGAGAACGCCGACGACCTCGCCACGCTTCGCGAGCTCATCGAGGCCGGCAAGCTGACGCCGGTCATCGAGCGCACGCACCCGCTGAGCGAGGTCGCCGAGGCCATCGCGCACGTGGAGCGGGGCCACGCCAGGGGCAAGGTGGTGATCAGCGTATGAGACCCGGCCGAGCGTCCGGCCGAGCGTCCGGCAGGGCCGCCCGCGGGCCCGATCCCGGCCTGCGGACGGCGAGGACCAGGACGGCGGCCAGCGCCAGCGTCACGGTCTGGAAGGCGAGCTGCACGCCGTAGTCGGTGGGCCTGATCGGGATGAACTGGCCCAGGTAGATCGCGGTGTGCACGCCGACCGCCGTCCAGATCGCGCCCGTACGCTGCCTGGTGGCCCCGCACAGCAGGAAGAGCGCGATGGCCTGCACCATGAACAGCACCTTCTCCCCGGCCCCGGACGCGGGGCTCTGCGAGAACAGGTGCAGCAGGCCGAACGACACCGACGTGACCACGAGCACGGCGCGCGGGCCGAGCCGGTCGGAGAGCACGTCCCACAGGTGGCCCCGGAACAGCAGCTCCTCGGGGAAGGACGCCCGCAGCACGATGAGCGCGAAGCCGGCGACCAGCTCCATCGGCGGAGGCGCCGCGACGGCCTGTCCCCAGGCCGCCGCGCCCGTCCACACGGTGACGGCGCAGCCCGCGAGCAGTGCGGCCACGCCCACGACCGCGCCGAGCACCGCCTGCGGGAGCGCCAACCAGGTACGGGTGAGGCCCAGCCCCGCCCACGGCGGGCGGCCCGTCAGCCGCCGGTAGCCGTACAGGAGGCCGAGGGTCGCCAGGGTGATCAGCGGCGGGGCGACGAAGCCCCCGGCGTTCTCGGGCAGGACATTGACGATCATCATCACGCCGAACGTGACCGCGAGGAGCATCGCGATCGCAGCCAGGACGGCACCCAGGATTCGCATACTGTCCGACGCTAGGCGTGGCCCCGCGTGTGCACATCGAGCCCGGGATAGAGCCGGCCATGACGGAAGTCATGGTGCCTGAAGGAGGATGCCGGGCGGGGCTTCGGCCACGTATGGTCCGAAGATGTGAAATTTCGTGACACGGGGCAGCCGCGGGTCCTCACCGTGACGTTCTGGGCCGTGTACGCCGTGATGCTGGCCGGCGGCGCGGTCTCCGTGCGCGGGCTGCCCGGGACGGCGCTGTTCGCCCTCACGATGGTGCTGGTGGCGGGGCTCTGGCTGGTCATGCCGGCCGGCCGGGACGCCGGCGCCGCGCGCAAGCTGGCAGCCCCCGGACTGCTCGTGGTGGTCCCGTTCGCCGGTGAGTTCGTCGGCGGGCTGCACTCGGCGATGCTGCTCATCGCCATGGTGCACGTGGCCTTCCTGTACGGCATGCGCGTGGCCGTCCGCGTGGTCTGCGCCTACGTCGCCGCCATGGGCGCGGTGATCGCCGTGCTGTCCGGCGGCGACTGGGGCGTCATGGCCGAGCAGATCGTGCTGCTGGTGCTGTTCGCGGTGTTCTCGCTGGCCATGGCCGCCGCGCTGATCGAGGCCCGCACCCAGCGGGAGGCGGCCCAGCGGCTCATCGAGCGCATCAGGGAGCTGGCGGTGGCCGAGGAACGCGCCCGGATGGCCAGGGACATGCACGACTCCATCGGGCACCAGCTCACCCTGATCAAGATGAGCCTGGAGAACGCGGAGCGGTTCAGGCTGCGGCGGCCCGAGGCGGTCTGGGAGGAGGTGGGGCAGGCCAAGGAGGTGACCGCGCAGGCGCTGGCCGAGTCGCGCCGCTGGGCGCGGGCCCTGCGTCCCCTCGCGCTGGACGGGCACGTGGGCAGCGGCGCGCTGGAGCGGCTGGCCCGCTCGTTCGACGGCACCGGAGTCGAGGTCGGGTTCCAGGTGGAGGGGGCCGAGCGGCGCATCGACCCGGACGCCGAGCTGGTCCTCTACCGGGTGTTGCAGGAAGGGCTCACGAACGTGCTGCGCCACGCGGGGGCCCGGCGGGTGCGGGCGCGGCTGGCGTACGGGGAGGACCGGGTGGCGCTGACGATCGGCGACGACGGGCGGGGGACGTCGCACACCGCGGACAAGGCGGGCGCGGCGGGGGCGACGGCGGACGCGACGGCTGCGGAGGCCCGGGCGGACGCGGCGGACGCGACGGTGGAGGCGGGGGCGGAGGCCCGGGCGGACGTGGCGGGGTTCGGGTTGTCGTCGCTGGCCGAGCGCGTGCGCGGCCTCGGCGGGGCCTTCCGCGCGGGCGACGCGGACGGCGGCGGGTTCGAGCTGCACGCCGAGGTGCCGGTGATGCGCCGGTGATGCGCCGGTGATGCGCCGGTGATGCGACGGTGATGCGACGATGACGGCGGACGTGAGCCGGGGCGGCGTCGTGCCGCCGGGCGGCGGAGGAGGGCCGGATCGCGTCATCAGGGTGCTGATCGTGGACGACCAGGACCTGATGCGCGCGGCGCTGCGCAAGCTGCTGGAGGTCGAGGACGGCATCGCGGTCGCGGGGGAGGCGGCCGACGGCAGGCAGGCGCTGGAGGCCGTGCCGCGCTGCGAGCCGGACGTCGTCCTGGTGGACGCCAGGATGCCGCGGATGGACGGCGTCGAGCTGGTCGCCGCGCTCGCGGCGGCGCATCCCGGGCTGGCGGCGCTGGTGCTGAGCACGTTCGAGGAGGACGAGTACGTCTTCGGCGCCCTGCGCGCCGGCGCCCGCGGCTACCTGCTGAAGGACTGCTCCCCGGAGGAGCTGGTGGCGGGCATCAGGAAGGCGCATGAGGGGGAGACCGTGCTCGACGGCCCGGTGGCGGCGCGCCTGGTGGCGGAGCTGCGGCTGCGCCCCGCGCCGGGGACGGGCGGCTTCGGGGGGCAGGCCGCGCTGTCGGGCAGGGAGCTCGACGTGGCGCGGATGATCGCGGTCGGCGCGACGAACAAGGAGATCGCGGCCCGGCTGTTCATCACCGAGGGCACGGTGAAGAACCACGTCTCCAGCATGCTGCGCAAGCTCGGCCTGCGCGACCGCACGCAGCTCGCCCTGCACCTGCGCGACCGGCACGAGACGCGATAGTACGTCTTTACGGCGATATATCGTTCGATATAGCATTCGACACATGATGAACGCGCGCCGCAACCCGGGAGGGGGCGGGACGGGCCCCACGGGCCGCTTCTTCGGGCCAGGAGAGCTGCGCCTGGCCATCCTCGCCCTGATCGCCGAGCAGCCCGGCCATGGCTACGACGTCATGAGCCGCCTCTCCGGCCGCTTCAACGGCACCTACGAGCCGAGCGCCGGCTCGATCTACCCGACCCTGCAACTGCTGGAGGACGAGGGCCTCGTCCGGGTCGAGCCGGCGGACGGCCGCAAGGTGCACCATCTCACCGCCGAGGGCCGCCGGGTCGTCGAGGAGGAGGCCGGGCGGATCGAGCGGCTGTGGGCCAGGGCGGCCAGCAGGGGTGAGTGGGGGATGTTCCGCGAGCCCGAGGCCGCCGAGATCGTCGGCCCCGCGTTGCGCCTGGTCAAGGCCGCCGTGAAGACGCTGGCCCACGCCCACGGCGACCCCCGGGTGGTCGAGCGCATCCAGGAGATCTTCGTCGACGCCCGCCACCGGATCGAGCAGCTCGACCCCCGAAGGAGATAGTTGTGCGACAGACCCTCGCCCGCAGGCTGCTCGACCGGATGTTCCTCACCGGTGAGGTGGTGGAGGCCGAGCAGGTCACGGCCCGCATGCGGCGCGTCAGGATCGGCGGTGAGAGCCTGAGCGGCCTGCGGTGGACGCCGGGCCAGCACGTCCGGCTGCTGGTCGGTGAGGGCGGCCCGCTCGGCGGCGTCCTGCGTACGTACTCGATCTGGCGGTACGACCCCGACTGGGAGGCCCTCGACGTGATCGGGTTCGACCACGGCGGAGATTCGCCCGGCGCGTCGTGGATCAGGGACGTGCGGGCCGGCCAGGAGATCTCCTTCACCCGCCCCGAGGGGAGCTTCGTGGTGCGGGAGGAGGCGCCCTACCACCTGTTCGCGGGCGAGGAGACGGCGTCGGTGGCGTTCGGGGCGATGCTCCGGGCCCTTCCCGAAGGGGCGGGCGTGTACGGCGCGGTGGAGGCCGGCTCGCCGGACGACCACCTCGACCTGCCCGGCGGTCTGGTGCGGGTGTGCCGGGGCGGCGCGTCCGCGGCGGGGTCCGACGTGCTGGTGAACGCGGTCAGGGAGCTGGAGCTGCCCGACGGGCCCGGGGTGGCCTATCTGGCGGGGGAGGCGCGGACGATCCAGGCCGTGCGCGCCCATCTGGTCGGCGAGCGCGGCTGGCAGCGCAGGGACGTGCGGACGAAGCCGTTCTGGACCCCCGGCAGGAGAGGGATGGACTGAGCCGGGTAGAAGACCCCTCCGTAGTCTTTCGCGGCCATGATCCGTGATAATAATACCGGTATAGTTATCGGCAAGGAGGGGTCGTGATCGAGTACAAGTCGGCCGGTGAGATCGCCGCGATGCGGGAGTCCGGCAAGGTCGTCGCCGCCGTGCACGCCGCCGTGCGGGAGCAGGCCGCCATCGGGGTGTCGCTCAAGGAGCTGGACGAGGTGGCCAGGACGGTCATCGCGGAGGCCAGGGCGAAGGCGTCGTTCCTCGGCTACCACCCGTCGTTCGGGGCCATGCCGTATCCCGGCGTGATCTGCACCTCGGTCAACGGGGTCATGCTGCACGGGCTGCCGTCGCCGTACCGGCTGCGTGACGGTGACCTGATCAGCGTCGACTGCGCGGCGTACATCGACGGGTGGCACGCCGACGGCACGGTCAGCTTCACCGTCGGCGAGTCCCGTGCGGAGGACCTCAAGCTGATCCGGGTCGCGGAGGAGACGCTGGCGGCGGGCATCGAGGCGGCCCTGCCCGGCGGCCGGATGGGCGACATCGGGCACGCGATGTCCACCGTAGGGCGCGGCGCCGGCTACGGCATGCAGAACGACTTCGGCGGCCACGGCATCGGCCGGGCCATGCACGAGGAGCCGTTCGTGCCCAACGAGGCCCGCGCCGGACGCGGGCTGCGGCTGCGGCCCGGGCTGGTGATCGCGATCGAGCCCAGCCTGATGGCCGGTGGCGGCGACCGGTACTACATGTCCTCCGACGGGTGGTCGGTGTGCTCGGGCGACGGCAGCAGGAGCGTGCACGTGGAGCACACGGTGGCCATCACCGAGGACGGCCCGGTCATCCTGACCTTGCCGTAGGTGCCCGGTAGAGCCCCCGTTCGAAAGTTTGCACTAATGGTCCGAAATGCGTGGCCATGATGTCCTACCTTCCCATGATGTGCGCCAGTCAGACGTCGCATGGGAGCGTGATCCAGGGTCATGGGCCGGTAAGGGAGAAGGCGGGCGCTTACCGCCTGGGAGTGCAGAATCGTCAAGTAGGACGATCTTCATCCACCATTCGGTCATGCGTGTATTTCAGCAGGTCAAGAGCAAAATGGCAGCGTTTGTCGAAGTTGGGGCGGGGGCAGACCTTCCTCCGATAGCTACGGAGAGTAGTCGAGGGTTATCAAGGGAGAATCGAAATGTACAAGCAGGGGCTGATTTTGGCCGGGCTCGTCGGAGGGCTGCTCATGTCCGGCGGCGCCGCGCTCGCCAACGACGAGGTCGAGGCCAACGCCACCCACTCCAGCGCACGTAACCTCGAGGTCTGCGCCATCGGCGATGCCATCTTCGCGCAGGGTGACGTTGACAAGGGCACGGAGGGCGTTCTCGTCCTTGAGGTCGGCGACGTTCTCAGCCAGATCCTCGGCATCAAGAAGGAAGAGAACAACTGCACGATCGGCTGAAGCCAGGTTTTCGGCGACCGAGTAGTGTAGCTAAGGGGCTCACCTGCAAGGTGGGCCCCTTTGCCGTGCCCTTTCGCCGTGCCTATGCCGTGCCCGCCGCCGTGCCCGCCGCCGTGCTCACGCTCCGTTGACGAACGCCGCCTCGAACGAGTGGCGCGCGATCCGGTCGAGCTGGTCGTCCGTCATCCCCAGCTCGCGCCGCAGCGCCTCGTAGTTGTCGTCCACGTAACCGCCGAAGTAGGCGGGGTCGTCGGAGTTGACGGTCACGACCAGGCCCTCGTCCAGCATCGCCGGCAGGATGTGGTCCCGCAGGGACGGCACCGCGCGCAGCCGCACGTTCGACAGCGGGCACACGGTCAGCGGGATCCGCTCGGCCCGAAGCCGCGCCACGAGCTGCGGATCCTCCATCGCCCTGATGCCGTGGTCAACCCGCTCGACGCGCAGGATGTCCAGCGCCTCCCACACGTAGTCGGGCCCGCCCTCCTCGCCCGCGTGCGCCACCCGGTGCAGCCCCTCGGCGGCGGCCATCTCGAAGACCCGCCGGAACAACGACGGCGGATAGCCCACCTCCGCCGAGTCCAGGCCCACCCCGATGAACCGCTCCCGGTACGGCAGCGCCGCCCGCAGCACCTGCTCGGCCTCCTCGGCGCCCCGGTCCCGGAGGAAGCACAGGATCAGCGCCGCCGACAGCTCGCTCTCCTTCAGCGCCGCCGACAGCCCGTCGAACACGACCTGCAACGGGACGCCCCTGCTCAGATGCGCCTGCGGGTCGAAGAAGATCTCCGCGTGCCGGACCCCCTGCCCGGCGGCCCGCCGCAGGTAGGCGGTGGCCAGGTCGTAGAAGTCCGCCTCGGTGCGCAGGACGGCCATGTTCTCGTAGTACACGTCCAGGAACGACTGCAGGTTCGCGAAGGAGTACCGCGCGCGGATGGCCTCCACATCGAAGGTGGGCAGGTCGATCCGGTTCCGCCGGGCCAGCTCGACGACGAGCTCGGGCTCCAGGGTGCCCTCGATGTGCAGGTGGAGTTCCGCTTTGGGACGCATGCATGAAGTAAACCGGACCCCGGAGAGTGGAGGCTTCGTGCGAACCTCTGAACTCTCATGCTCTGAGCTGGCATAACATCAGATTTCATGAGGCTGTCGGATCTGCTCGCCCGCGAGGACCTACGGCTGACGCTGGTGACGGGCGCCGAGGCCACCGATCGGGAGGTGCTGCGGGCGTACCCGACGGACCTGCCCGACCCCCGCCGCTACCTGCGCTCCGGCGACCTCGTGCTGACCAGCGGCGTCTGGTACACCCGGCCGTCCGACTGCGAGCGCTTCGCCGACGCGTTGTGGGCGGCGGGCGTGGCCGGTCTCGTGGTCGGCCTGATCGTGCTCGGCGAGCTGCCGGAGGAGCTGGTCGAGGCGTGCGCGCGCAGGCGGCTGCCGCTGCTGCTGGCCGCGCCCGACCAGGCGTTCGGCGCGATCAGCGAGGTGGTGACCGCCGAGGGCTTCGCCACCGAGCAGCGCAGGGCCGAGCGGGTCAGGGCGCAGACGCTGCTCGACGTGCTCGGCCAGATCCCGCCCGGCGAGGTGTCGGCGCACCTGCGGCTGCTCGGCGCCGATCCCGGCCTGCCGACCACCGCCATGGCGGTCGCCCAGACCGGCGGGCCCGAGCTCGATCTGCCCGAGCTGCTGCACGAGGGCCTGGCGCGCAAGGGCCGCCACCTGATCGTGGGCGGCACGCCGGGCGAGGCGACCGTGCTGGTCAACGGCCGCGCCTCGCGCAAGAGCCTGGCCGACGAGCTGCGCGCGCTGATCGCGGGGCAGCGGGCGGCGGACGCCTCGGGAGCCGCGGGACGGCCGGGGCCGAGCGGCGCCGGCAGGCAGGGTGCGGGAGCGGGCGCAGCCGGCAGGCAGGATGCGGGCGGCGCCGGTAGGCAGGGTGTGAGCATCGCGGCCGGGATCAGCGAGATGACGGCCAGCGTGTCGCAGCTCGGCGAGGCCCTGGAGACGGCCAGGCGCGGCATGGAGTCGGCGCGCGGCGGCCCCGGGCCCGTGTCGATCATGTCGGTGGCCGACATCGACAGCTTCGACCTGCTGCTGGCCTCGCTCCCGTCGAGCATGCGCCGCTCCTTCCGCGACCACCTGCTCGGCCCCGTCGCGGAGTACGACGCGCGGCACGGCTCCGAGCTGCTGCGCACGCTCGACACGTTCCTGGAGACGTGCGGATCCTGGCAGCGCACGGCCGACGAGTTGTACGTGCACGTCAACACGCTGCGTTACCGGATGCAGCGGATCGAGGAGCTGACCGGGCGGCGGATGTCGTCGATGCGCGACCGTACGGACCTCTACCTGGCGCTGAGGTCAGGGCAGGCGGCCCGCGACGACCCGGCCACGTGAGACGACGGCCACGATGTTCTCGGTGGCCAGGTCCTCGATGCGCTCCCACGGCCGGCCGCGCAGCACGACCAGGTCGGCGCCCAGCCCGGGCGCGAGACGGCCCACGGGCACGCCGATCGAGTCGGCCGCGTCGGACGTGGCCGCGCGCAGCGCCGACTCGGCGTCCATGCCGAGGATCCGCGTCATGTGCACGACCTCGGCGAGCTGGTCGCCGAACTGCACGTGGTGGCCGTTGGCGTCGGTGCCCAGCACGAACCGCACGCCCAGCGCCGCGGCCTGGGCCAGCAGCACGTCGCGGGTGGCGACCAGCTCGGCGGCCTTGGCCATCGCCTCGGCCGTGACGGGGACGCGGCCCTGCGCGATGGCCTCGTTGATCAGCAGGGTCGGCGCGACGGGCGTGCGGCGGGCGGCCAGCGTCTCGGCCAGGTCCCGGCTCATCAGCGTGCCGTGCTCGATGGAGTCGACCCCCTCCTCGACGGCCACGCGGATGCCGTCCTCGGAGTGCGCGTGCGAGGCGACGAGCATGCCGAGCGCGTGCGCCTCGTCCACGACCGCCCTGATCTCGTCGCGGGTGTAGTTGCGCCAGACGTTCTTGTCGCCGATGGACAGCACGCCGCCGCTGGTCGTGAGCTTGATGCCGTCCATGCCGGCCCTGGCCCAGGTGCGTACGAGCTTGCGGCACTCGTCGGGCCCGTCGGCCGTCGGCTTCCTGATCGGGAACGCGGGCGGCACGAACAGGTCGTTGTGCCCGGCCGTCATCCCCACCACGCCGTGCACCTGGATGCGCGGCCCCGGCAGCACCCCCGCGTCGAAGACCCGGCGCAGCGCGATCTGCGCCTCGTCGCCGGCCAGGTCGCGCAGCGTCGTGACGCCGTGCCGCATGGCCCGCTGGGCGTGCGCGGCGCCGTGCAGCACCTGCTCGTCGCGGGTGGTGGTCAGCGGCCAGGTCGCGAAGTCCGGGGGCTGACCGGCGCCGGCGTGGCCGACGAGGTGCACGTGCGTGTCCACCAGGCCGGGCAGCACGCAAAGATCGGCGTGCCGTGCCGCCGCCACCGGGGTGACGCCGGTGATCCGGTCGGGCTCCCAGGTCAGATCGACCGGGCCGCGGAATTCGGTACCGTCCCAAAGGGGGATTGCGTCGAGTCTCATCTCGGGCTCGACGCTACCGGAGCCCCTGGGCGGCTGGAGGGATCTACGGTCCTCGCGCGGCGCTCTCGTAGGGACCTACAGGGGCCGCCAGCGGTTTTCCCGGCTTCCCGATGCACGGCGGTTCCCCGGGCCGTGATGTCCGAAACCATCGTCACACGACGGTAATAATCGAGGGATACCTTCCTGACCTGCATGTTCACGGCCGTTCAAGGAGAATTATGGCTACCCTCGACCGTCGCGCGTTCCTGCGGACATCCGGCCTGGCAGGGCTGGCGCTCGGTCTGGCCGCTTGCGGGGGCAACGGCACGACCGACTCCTCGTCCGGCGGTGGCGGCGGCGGATTCGGGGCGGTCAAGCTGCAGCTCTCCTGGAAGAAGAACGTCGAGTTCGCCGGCGAGTACTTCGCCGACACCAACGGCCACTTCAAGGCCGCCGGGTTCTCGCAGGTCGAGCTGCTGTCCGGCGGAGGCTCCGGCACCTCGGTCGAGTCGGGCCTGGCCACCGGGCGCTGCTGGGCGGGGCTGTCGGCGCCGACCATCACCGCGCCCGCCGTGCTCCAGGGCGCGCCCCTGAAGATCGTCGGGGCCACGTTCCAGAAGAACCCGTTCGCCGTCATCTCCCTGAGCAAGAACCCGATCGAGCGGGCCGAGGACCTGGCCGGCAAGAGGATCGGCGTCCAGGACTCCAACGAGCTGGTCTGGAACGCGCTGCTCAAGGCCAACGGCATCGACGCCGCCAAGGTGACCAGGGTGCCGTTCCAGTCGGACCCGTCGATGCTCACCTCCGGCCAGCTCGACGGGTACGTGGGCTTCGTCACCAGCGGCCCGGTCAACCTGCGGATGAAGGGGCACGACCCGGCGTACCTGCTGCTCGCCGACGCCGGCCTGCCGCTGGTCGCCGAGACGTTCACGGTCACGCAGGAGACCATCGACAACGAGCGCGACAAGCTCAAGGCGTTCCTGACCGCCGAGATCAAGGGCTGGAAGGACGCCGTCGCCGACCCGGCCAAGGCCGCCGAGCTGGCCGCCACCGTCTACGGCAAGGACCAGAACCTCGACGTCAAGGAGCAGACGGAGGAGGCCAAGATGCAGAACGAGCTCGTCGTCACCGACGACGCCAAGGCCAACGGCCTGTTCACGATGACGCCCGAGCTGATCGAGCAGAACATCTCCTCGCTGTCCAAGGCCGGCCTGAACATCAAGGCCGAGCAGCTCTTCGACCTGTCGATCCTGAACGAGATCTACCAGGCCGACCCGAGCCTGAAGCTCGCATGAGCGGGATCGCCGTCTCCGGCCTGAGCAAGACGTTCGGCAAGGGCCTGACCGCCGTCGAGAACGTGGACCTGAGCACCCCGAAGGGCTCGTTCCTGTCGCTGCTCGGCCCGTCCGGCTGCGGCAAGTCCACGGTGCTGCGCATCCTGGCCGGCCTGGAGGAGCCCACGACGGGCGAGATCCTGGTCAACGGCGAGACGCCGCAGGAGCTGCGCAGGAGCCACCACCTCGGCATCGCCTTCCAGGACTCGGCCCTGCTCGCCTGGCGCAGCGTCGCGGCCAACATCCGGCTGCCGCTGGAGGTGGCCGGCATCAAGCCGGAGCCCGGCGTGATCGAGGACCTGATCAAGCTGGTCGGCCTGGAGGGCTTCGAGAAGGCCCGCCCGGCCGAGCTGTCCGGCGGCATGCGCCAGCGCGTCTCGATCGCCCGCGCCCTGGTGGTCAGGCCCAGCGTGCTGCTGCTCGACGAGCCGTTCGGCGCCCTGGACGACATGACCCGCCAGCGGCTCAACCTGGAGCTGCTGCGCATCTGGACGGAGAAGCCCGCCACCACCCTCATGGTCACCCACGGCATCGGCGAGGCCATCTTCCTGTCGGACCTGGTGGCCGTGATGAGCCCCCGCCCCGGCCGGGTGGTGGAGCTGGTGGAGATCGGCCTGCCCCGCCCGCGCACGCCGGAGATGATGCGCACGCCCGAGTTCCACGCCCTGCACGACCACCTCAGCGACCTGCTGTTCGGGCACGGCTCATGAGACGGTTGCAGGGGCTGATCGGGGTCGTCGCGCTCGTCGCGATCTGGTGGCTGCTGGCGGTGACGGTGTTCGCCGACGGCGGCGCGGTGCCCACCCCGGTCGCGGTGCTGCGGTCGATGGGCTCCGACGGCATGGCCTTCTACGGCCCCAACGCCTCGGCCACGCTGTCCGCCGCCGTCCAGGGCTTCCTGTGGGGCAACGGCCTGGCCATCGGCGTGGCGCTGCTGGTGCTGCTCGTGCCCCGGCTCGAAGCGGTCGCCACGCAGCTCGCGGTGATCAGCTACTGCATCCCGCTGCTGGCCATCGGGCCGATCGTGCTGGTCGTCTTCGGCGGCGAGGCGACCGTGGTGTTCCTGGCGGCCATCTCGGTCTTCTTCACCACGCTCATCGGCGCCCTGCTCGGGCTGCGCTCCGCCGACCGGGTCAGCCTCGACCTCGTCACCGTGTACGGCGGCGGCCGCCTGGCCAGGCTCCGCTACGTGCAGGTCGTCTCAGCCCTGCCGGGCACGTTCGCCGGCCTGAAGATCTCGGCCCCGTCGGCGCTGCTCGGCGCCATCATCGGCGAGTACCTCGGCAGCAACGATCAGGGGCTCGGCGTGTCCCTGATGATCTCCCAGCAGCAGTTCCAGGTGCCGCGCACCTGGGGGCTCGCGCTGGTGTCCGGCCTGATCGCGGGCCTCGGGTACGCGCTCGTCGCGCTCGTCGCCCGCGTGGTCACGCCCTGGTCGAGAGGGGAAGCCCAATGATCGGCCGTACCGTGCTGCGGATCGTGGGGCCGCTGGCGCCCTCCGTCGTCATCGTCGTGGCCGCGTGGTGGCTGGCGCTGGAGGCGTTCGGGATCAGCCCGCTCGTCGGCAAGCGCCCGCCGCAGGTCTGGGAGTACCTGGCGTCCTCGCAGGCGCACCGGGAGGCAGTGTTCGGCGCGCTCGGGATCACGATCAGGGACGCGGCCATCGGATTCGTCGCGGGCATGGCCGCCGCGATCGCCGTCGCCGTCGCCTTCGTGCTGATGCGGACCGTCGAGCAGACGTTCATGCCGGTCGCCATGCTGCTGCGCTCGGTGCCGCTCGTGGTGATGACCCCGCTGATCACGCTGGTCTTCGGCCGCGAGCTCGCCGGCGTGGCCGTGATCGGCGGCATCGTGGTGTTCTTCCCCGCGCTGGTGAACATCGCCTTCGGCCTGCGCTCCGCCTCGCCGCAGGCCACCGACCTGATCATGGCGTACGGCGGCACCCGCCTGACCGTCCTGCGCAAGGTGGCGGTGCCCACGGCGATGCCCTCGGTGTTCGCCTCGGCCAGGATCTCCGTGCCGGCCTCCATCATCGGGGCGCTGATCGCCGAGTGGCTGGCCACCGGCGAGGGCATCGGAGCCGAGATCCTGCGGGCGATCGGCGGGTTCCGCTACGACGAGGTGTGGGCGCACATCGTGGTCGTCACGGGGGTGTCGATCCTGGCGTACGCGGTCGTCGGCGTCGTCGAGTCGCTCGTCCTGGTCCGCTTCTCGGACCGGCGGCCCCACTGAGTTGCGCCTGACACCGTGTCAGGCGCTTGGCTGGGCACCATGCTGCCCTACACCGGATCAGGACCCTACTGTTACGCCAACTCGCTGGCCATGATGCTCGGCCCGGCCTCGCCCCCGGCGGGGGCGATCGAGACGCTGACGGGCTCGCCGTTCGGGATGCACCTCGCCGGCGGCACCCAGCCGTTCTTCGACCCCTACGGCTGGGACCCCGAGCTCGGGCTCGACGCCGCCGTCTCGCTGCTCGGCTGGAGGTGCGAGCGCAGCCACGGGGGCACGGAGGAGGAGGCGCTGGAGCGGCTGAGGGCCGCGTGCCCGGCTCTGGTGGGGCCGGTGGACATGGGGCTGCTGCCGTACACGCCGGGCGGGGCCGGCGACCACTACGTGGTGGTGCTGGCCGTGGAGGGCGACACCGTCGTGCTGCACGACCCGCACGGGCATCCCTTCGCCACGCTGCCCGCCGCCGGCTTCCTGGCCGCCTGGCGGGCCGAGGCGGTGGAGTACCTCGACACGTCGTACGTCATGCGCGCCGGCTTCGTGCGGGTGCGCGACATCTCCGTCGAGCGGGCGTTGCGCGATTCGCTGCCCGCCGCCGCCCGGTGGCTGGAGGGGCGGGACGACCTGCCGGTGCCGCCCGGCACCCTGGGCGGGGAGAAGGCGGCGCTGCGGCTGGCCGAGCAGGTGGACGCCGGGCTCGGTGGGGCGGCGCGCGGGATGCTGGTGCACTTCGGGGTGCGGGTGGGCGCCCGGCGGCTGGCCGACGCGGCGACCTGGCTGGCGCACCTGGGGCTGGCGGAGCCGGCGGCGATCGCCTGGGAACAGGCGCGGGTGCTCGGCGGGCTGCAACTTCCGCTGGTCACGGGCGACGACGCGGCCGTGGCGGCGGGGCTGCGGCGGCTCGCACCTGGATACGGCGAGCTGCGATCCGCACTCGGTCAGCCCGGACCTGGACGTGGCCCTGGAGGCGCTGGTTAGCGCGGACCCGGACGTGGTCCTGGAGGCGCCGGGTAGTGCGGACCCGGCCGCGGTCCTGTGTGCGGGGGGAGGCGCGGCCGGGTCCGCCCGGAGGGGAGCGCATGGGCGTGCGGTGGGAACCGGCTCGGGGTGGGGCCGGTGAAAGCCCGACGCTCCCTTGGTCGGGGGAGTGATGCTCGCTAACGGGAGGCGAAGTCCTGTGTCCAGGTGGGGCCCTTGGCGTTGTGCCCGACCCCGATGTGGGTGAACGCGCAGTTCAGCATGTTGGCCCGGTGCCCGGGGCTGTCGAGCCAGGCCTTGACCACGGCGGCGGCGGTGGGCTGGCCCTTGGCGATGTTCTCGCCGGCCGAGCGGAAGGCGAAGCCGGTGGCCTGGATCCGCCGGCCGAACGTGCGGCCGTCGCGCGAGGTGTGCGAGAAGTAGCCGTTGCGCGCCATGTCCGCCGAGTGGCGCTCGGCGGCGAGGTGCAGCTTGGCGTCGTGGACGAGGGGGCGGCAGCCGTTCTGCGCCCTGGCGCGGTTGGTGAGGGTGACGACCGCCGTCTCGGGCGCGGAGGCGAAGCCACCGCCGGCGGCCGGGCGCCCGCACGACAGCTTCACCGAGCGCGACTGCCCGGTGCGCCCCTGCGAGTCGAGCGCGACCGCGTAGTAGCGGCGCGGGGTGCTGCCGCAGCTCGCCTTGGCGGTGATCCGGCCGTTGCCGACGATCTGGGAGCCGCTCTTGACGACCCGGTCGGGGCCGGCCGCGGCGACCTTGATGCGGACCCTCAGCCGGGCCTGGTCGGCGCAGCCGGACCGGACGGCCGTCGCGCGCACCGTGCCCCGCACGACGGACGGCGTGAGCGCGAGCACCCGGCACGCCTGCTGGGCGGTGGCCTCTTGAGCGGTGGCCTGCTGGGCGGTCGCCTGCTGGTGGGAGGTCTGCTGGGCGGAGGCGGCGGGCGCGGGGAGGCTCAGTGCCGTCAGACATCCGACACAGGCCACCGCCTGGAGCTCTCTACGCATACCATCCTCCGATGAGGGGTTCGACTGTGCGTCGAACCCGCATTCTGGTCCCCCCAAGTCGGCTATGTACGGAAATTAGCGCCCTTACTTGGAGCTCCAAGTGGCTGAATCGTGATCTCACCCATTCTGATCTCGGTAAACCACAGCGGCCCCCTGAGCGTCAGGGGGCCGCGAGATTCTTTCCGTCAGAGGGTGGCTAGCATGGCGCGGGCTTGAGCCACGAGCACTCCAGGTCTCCCGTCGCGCCCGCGGTCGCGGTGCGGAGCCCGGCGGCGTCCCCCGCGGCGGCCGACCGCGAGAACTGCGCGAGCCGTACGGCGATCTTGTCCTCGATGTCCTTCGGCGAGCCCGACAGGTACTGGTTGAGCATGATCGAGAAGATCAGCGGCTCGCCGTCGGCGCTCGTGACGTAGCCGGACAGCGAGGTGACGCCGGTGAGCGAGCCGGTCTTGGCGTGCACGTTGTTCTCGGCGGGCGTGCCGCGCATCCGGCTGCGCAGGGTGCCGCCGGTGAACCGGTCCGGGTTGCCCGCGATGGGCAGGGACTCGTACCAGGTGGAGAACCACGGCTTGGCGCGTACGGCCGACAGGAGCTGCACGATCGAGCCCGGCGAGAAGCCGTCGCGGCGCGACAGGCCGGAGCCGTCCCGCATGTTGATCACCGTTACGCCGTTCGCCCTGGCGAAGTCGGTGCTGACCTTGAGTCCGGCCGACCAGGTGCCCTGGTCCGACACCTTGCGGCCCATGGCCTTGGTGAGGATCTCGGCGTGGATGTTGTTGCTCAGCTTCATGAACGGCACGAGCAGCTCGCCCAGCGTCATCGACTCGTGCCGGGCCAGCTCCTTGGCCCCCGAGGGCGCCGCGCCGGAGGTGGTCGGCCCGAGCACCTTGACGCCGTGCCTGGCCAGCGACTTGCGGAACAGCGAGGAGACGTAGGCCGTGGGGTCGTCCACCGCCACCCACTCCTGGTACGGGTCCGCGACCGTGCCGGTGATCACCACCGTGCGCGTGCCGTGCTGCCGCTCGATGAGCACGTCCGTCTCGGCGCCCACCGTGGCCCGGTTGACGATCTTCAGATAGTCGGTCTCGGGCGTGGTGGAGACCTTGACCTCGTCCCCGTCGGCCGCCACGGACACGATCACCGAGCCGGCGTCGTAGTCCCTGTCGGGCGAGGCCGTCAGCGCCGAGATCGGCGCCGCGTAGTACGCGGTCTCGTCGTCCCAGGCCCAGTCGTTGCCGAGCCGCTGGGAGTCGAACCAGGTGTCGTCGGCCACCAGCTTGCCGGTGACGACCTTGACGCCCGCCTCGGCGACCTCGGCCGCCAGCGCGTCGTAGTCCTCGGCCAGCATGGTCGGGTCGCCGGTGCCGCGCAGCACCAGGTCGCCGGTCAGCAGGGAGCCCGCCTTGCGGCCGGTGCTCAGCACGGTGGTGGGGAAGCGGTAGTCCAGGCCGAGCGTCTCCGCCGCGGCGGCCGAGGTGAACAGCTTGGTGTTGGAGGCCGGGATGAGGAGCTTGCCGGCGTCGGTGGCGTACAGCTCCTCGCCGGTCCGGGCGCTCTTGACCACGACGCCCGCCCTGGCGATCGTGAGCCGCGAGTCGCTGAGGATCTGGTTGATGTCCTGGGTCAGGTCCGCCGCGCCCACGGAGGGGTCGAGCGCGACGGCGGGAGTGGACGGTCCGGACGCCCACGCGAGGGCCGCGACGAGCGCGCCCGCGACGAGGGAGGCTGAGGTGCGCCGCATGGGGTCTCCAAGTCGACTGGGGGATCGCATGAGAGCATGGATCAGCGCAGTCGACCTGTAATCCGCAAATATCCGTATTTGTGGGGGTCCGTTAGGTGGGCTGCTGCGACGTCACCATGAACCCGCAGTCGCCGAACGAGACCTCGTCGCCCGACTTCACCCGGGCGGGGCCCACCAGCCGCCACCCGTTGAGCCGGGTGCCGTTCAGCGAGCCGAGATCGACCAGCATCCACCCGCCGTCGCCCTCGCGGCGCAGCTCGGCGTGGACGCGGGAGACCGTCAGGTCGGACAGTACGAGGTCGCAGGCCGATCCGCGGCCCACCACGTAACGCAGGCGCTCGTCGTCGGGCAGCGCGAGCCGGGGCAGCCGGGGCCGCCGCCAGGCGGACTGCAGCCTGGTGGTGAACTCCGAGACCGAGGAGACGGCGTCGGTCAGCCGCTGCCGGAGCGTGGGCCTGCGCGGCAGATCCGCGACGAGCTCGTCGAGCTCGCCCCTGTTGCGCGCCCGCAACGCCTGGTCGACCCGGCCCACGAAGGTGTCGTGCGAGATGCGGCCCTCCACGGCGCGTTCCCTGAGCTCGTCGATCGCACGGTCACGTTCCCCATCTGAGGCGCGAAAGGGCGGATGCGTGGAGCTCATAGAGCGAGTATCGGCCTCAACTCCGGCTCGTGTCCAGAATACGCGGATCAGGTTGCCCTAGGCATACTCAGTATGCATACTCAGTATCCATGTCGATCAGGCACGGGCTGCTGGCGTTGCTGAGCAGCGGACCGCGGTACGGCTATCAGCTACGGGTGGAGTTCGAGGCGTCCACAGGGGCGACCTGGCCGCTGAACATCGGCCAGGTCTACACGACGCTCTCCCGTCTGGAGCGCGACGGGCTCGTCGCGCCCGGCGGCGCCGACGAGCAGGGCCGCGCGGTCTACACGATCACCGAGGCCGGTCGGGATGACCTGGTGCGATGGTTCAGCACCCCTGTCGCCCAGACCGACCGGCCTCGGGACGAGCTCGCGATCAAGATCGCGATGGCCGTGGCGGGCGGCGTGGACGTCGCCGAGGTCATCCACACGCAGCGCGCCGCCACCATGCGCGCGCTGCAGGAGCTCACGAGGGCCAAGCGGGCCGCCGCCGGCGGTCTCGCGCAGCGGCTGGTCCTGGATTCGTTGATCTTCAAGGCCGAGGCGGAGCAGCGCTGGCTGGACCACTGCGAGGCCGTTTCCAAGGAGAAGAACCGATGAGTGTGGTGGAGCTGCGGGACGTCACCCGCGAGCACGGGCAGGTGCACGCGCTGAAGGGGGTGAGCCTGGAGGTCTCGGCGGGTGAGCTGGTCGCGGTCATGGGCCCGTCGGGCTCGGGCAAGTCCACGCTGCTCAACCTGGCGGGCGGCCTCGACCGGCCCACCTCGGGCGTGGTGACGATCGAGGGCGAGGACCTGTCCCGGGTCAAGGACCTGGCAGCGCTCAGGCGCGGCCACGTCGGGTACGTCTTCCAGGACCTGAACCTGATCCCGTCCCTGACCGCCGCCGAGAACGTGATGCTGCCCAGGGAGCTCGACGGCGTGCGCGCCGGGCGGGCCCGCGCCGAGGCGCTGGCCGTGCTGGCGGAGGTGGGCGTCGAGGAGATCGCCGGCCGCTTCCCCGAGGAGCTGTCCGGCGGGCAGCGCCAGCGCGTCGCCATCGCCAGGGCGCTGGTCGGCGAGCGGCGGCTGCTGCTGGCCGACGAGCCGACCGGCGCGCTCGACACGGCGACGGGCGACGAGATCCTGGAGCTGCTGCGCGCCCGCTGCGACGCCGGCGCGGCCGTGCTGCTCGTCACCCACGAGCCGCGCTACGCCGCCTGGGCCGACCGGGTGACCTACCTGCGCGACGGGCTCGTCGCCGAGTCGAGCGCCGTGCGGCTGGAGAGCGCCAGATGAGCGCCTTCCGCGCCGCTCTGCGCATCTCCCGCAGGGACGCCCTGCGCGCCAAGGGCCGCACCGCCCTGGTCATCATCATGATCGGGCTGCCCGTCCTGGCCATCACGGCGCTGCTGACGCTGTCGGAGACCACGGACCTGACGGTGCGCGAGGAGCTGCCGTCCCGGCTGGGCTCGGTGGCCGACGCCGCCGTCCACGCCCACATGACCACGCTGCCCATCCAGCAGGACCCGGCAGGCCGGTTCGGCAACCAGGACCCGAACAAGCCCGGCCCGCCGGCTCGATGGACGGCCGCCGAGGTGAGCCGCCTGATCGGCGGCAGGGTGATCCCGTTCTACGACTACACCACCGACGCCCGGCTCCCGGACGGCTTCGACAGGGTGGACCTGCTGGAGCTCGACCTGCGCGAGCCGCTCAGCACCGGCATGAGGACGCTGGCCGAGGGCAGGCTCCCGGCCTCGCCGGAGGAGATCGCGGTCACGCCCGCGCTGCTCGACCGCGGCGTGACCGTCGGCGGCACGCTGCCGCTCACCAAGCGCGGCCAGCCGAAGCGGGTGGTCGGCGTCGTCGAGGACCCGACCCGGCCGGGCGTCATGGAAGTGGTCGGCCTGTACGGCTCGGTGCTGGCGAAGAAGAGCGACCCGCAGGGCGAGGGCTGGCTCGCCGACACTCCGGCGCCGGTCACCTGGGAGAAGGTGCGCGAGCTGAACCAGCTGGGGCTGCGCGTGGCCTCCCGCGCGGTGGCCGAGAGCCCGCGCTCCGAGGAGCACCGCTACGTTCCCGGCTCGGACGACGAGCTGCTCTGGCTCGCCATCGCCGTGCTCCTCGTCGTCACCGAGACGGTCCTGCTGGCCGGCCCCGCGTTCGCGGTGGGGCTGCGCCGGCGCAGGCGGGAGCTGGCCACGATCGCCGCGCAGGGCGGCTCCGCCGGGCACCTGCGCACGATCGTGCTGGCCGACGGGCTCGTGCTGGGTGGCGTGGCGGCCCTGCTCGGCGTCGCGCTGGGCATCGGGGCGGGGGCGGTGGCGGAGTCGATCGCGGCCCGGGCGCTGGACTGGCGCAGCGGCCCGGTCGACGTGCCGTGGGCGCCGGTGCTCGGCGTCGCCGCGCTCGGCCTGCTCAGCGCGCTGGTCGCGGCCCTGGCCCCGGCGATCCGGGCGGCCCGGCAGAGCCCGGCCCGGGTGCTCGCGGGCCGCCCGGACGAGGTGCGCGACCGCGCGGCCCGCCCGTTGCTCGGCCTCGTGCTGCTGGTGATCGGGGCGGGCGCGGCGATCTACCTCGCGCCCGGGAGTGAGCTGGCCGTGGTGACGGCGTCCACGGTGGCCCTGTTCGGACTCATCGCGCTGATGCCCTGGCTGGTCCGCCGCACGGGGTCGCTGGCCGCGCGCCTGCCGCTGCCTGCGCGCCTGTCGGTCCGTGACGCCACCCGTCATCGGGCCCGCACCGTCTCGGCGGTGGCCGCCGTGATGGCCGCCACGATGGGCGCGGTCACCGTCGGTCTGGCCTACACCAGCACGTACACCGCGGAGAAGCAGATGAACCGGCTCGAAGCCCCCGAAGGCACCTTGACCATGAGCGCGTCCGGGGTCGACGAGGCGACCTGGGGCAAGCTGCGCGCCGTCGTCCAGGAGCGGGTGCCGGGCGCGGACCCCGTGCCCGCGCTGGAGGGCGTGGACGGTGACGGGCGGAGCATGGCGGCCCTGCTCCAGCTCGTGCGCGAGGACTGCCCCGGCTCCTGCGAGCAGTACGGCGTGGCCTATTTCGACGTCCCGGTCGGCGACGCCCGGCTGCTCGCCCTGCTCCAGGGGCGGAAGGACCCTCAGGCGGCGGCGGCCCTCGCGGCCGGCAAGATCGTGGTCTTCGACCCCCGGCTGGTCAGCGACGGCGCCGTGAGCGTGACGCTGATGAGCAGGGCCGAGGAGGAGGAGAGCTCCCGCAGGAGGACGACCATCCGGGTGCCCGCCGTGGTGGCGAGGGGTGCCCAGGCCGAGCAGGGCGGCGCCGTGGTGCCCGCCTCGGTGCTGACGGCGGCCGGTTTCAGGACGGTCGAGCGGCGGATCTACGTCGCGGCCGCCTCGACCGCCGCGCACCTCCGCGATCAGAAGGAGGTGCAGCGCCTCGGCCTGGACCTGCAATCGATGGCCGGCAACGTGTTCGTCACGCTGGCCGAGGACCACACCGGCCAGAAGCTCACGATCCTGCTGACGGCGGCGCTGGGCGCGGCGGTGCTCCTGGTGCTCGGCGGCACGTTCGCCGCGACGGGGCTCGCCGTGGCCGACATGCGCCGCGACCTCGACACCCTGTCGGCCGTGGGCGGCCGGCCGCTGACCCGCCGGCTGGTGGTGGCGGCGCAGGCCGGCTACATCGCCGGGCTGGGCGCCGTGATCGGGCTGGTCGCGGGCGCGGTCACCGGGAGCGCCCTGTCGCGGTCCATGGCCTCGATGTGGCGCGGCGACAGCCCGGTCGTCGTGCCGTGGGCGTTCCTGGCCGCGCTCGTCCTCGGCCTGCCACTGCTGGCCGCGCTGCTGTCGGGCCTGTTCACCCGGACGAGGATGGAGCTGGCGCGACGGGTGGCGTGAGCCGGTACTTCAGCGTGATCAGCGCCGAGGCGAAGATGATCAGCGCGGGGATCGCGGTCTGACCGATCAGGACCGCGGTCACCGCGCTGTCCGGCTGCCGCACGGGCGTGCTCGGGTCGGACTCGATGAAGCCGCCGATCGTCAGGATGATGCCGAAGATCAGCGCGCCGAACGAGCTGAACCCGCTCTCGATGGCCGTCCACAGGCCGGTCAGCACCCCGGCCCGCCGCTTGCCCGTCGTGGCCGCGTCCGCCGCGATCACGTCCGCGAGCATGGAGAACTGCATGAGCTGCAGCCCGGCGTACCCGACGCCGACCACCAGGATCGTCAGGTGCGCCCACAGCGGGCCGAACAGCGGCGTGGCCATGGCGGCCGTCGTGCCGCCGCCGAACAGCAGCACGGCCAGGATCATCGCGCCGCGCTTGTCGAAGCGCCTGGCCACCCGCACCCACAGGGGCATCGTCAGCAGGATCGGGCCGACCAGCACGGCGAAGAGCGTCTGCGTGGCCGCGGCCGAGCCCAGCGTGTACGTGGCGAAGTAGGGCGCGGCGGCCAGCATCATGCTGACGGCCAGCATCTGCACGCAGGCCAGCACCGTCAGCCACAGGAACGCCGGGTTGCCCTTGATCGCGGCGAACTGCTCGCGCCACCCGCCGCGGTCCGGCTCCGGGGCGCCGGTCATGGGGGCGCGGGCGGTGCCGAAGAACGAGCCGAGCATGGCGAGGAGCAGGATGCCCGCGATCGTGACCGCCATCAGCCGGTAGCTGCCCAGCGTGCCATCCCCGCCCTCGCTCGTGGCCAGGACCGGCGCCAGGATGCCGCTGATGGCGGTGGCCGCCCCGATGAACACCATCCGCCACTGCAGCAGCGACGTGCGCTCGTGGTAGTCGTTGGTCATCTCGCCGGGCATGGCCTTGTACGGCACCTCGAACAGGGCGTACGCCGTCGCCGCGGCCAGGAAGCAGGCTCCCACGTACAGCGCCGCGGGCACCCCGGTCAGCGGCGGCCCGGCGAACACGAGGAAGAACGTGATCGGCAAGGTGCACGCCCCTGCCAGCAGCCACGGGCGGCGCGGCCCCCAGCGCGAGACCGTCCGGTCGGACCAGCGCCCCACCAGCGGGTTGACGAACAGGTCCCAGACCTTGGGCGCGGTGACCACGACCCCGGCCAGCCACGCGGGCACGGCCAGGAAGTTCGTCATGTAGAACAGCAGCAGCAGCCCGGGCACGCCGTTGAAGGTGGCCGTGCAGAACGAGCCGACCCCATAGCCGAGGCGCACGCCCTTCGGGACGGTGGTCGCGCCCACCGCCGGTGTGATCATCCCCTCATTACAACTGAGCGAGGGCTTGTTTGGGAGGGCCCAGTTTTTCCCGGGCCCTCCGCCACGTGGCTAGTCCGAGACGTTGGCGCAGACGACGTGCGCGCCGATCTCGATCATGCGGCGCTCGCTGCGCGCGTCGGCCACCCTGGCCATGAGGATGGGCGCCCCGGAGGCGGCGAACTGCGGCAGCCGGGCGCGTACCAGGCGGTGCAGATCGCGGACGACGTCCTCGGCAGCCGACATGTGCACCTTCACGTGCAGCATGATCCCGGTCGCCCCGGACGCGGTCCCGGCCTCGGAGATCCACACGTGGTGCACGAGCGGGAAGTCCATGAGCAGGTACGCGATCGCCTGCCGCAGCGCGGGCAGGATCGGGTGGGTGCACCGGCGGTACCCCGGATCCACCTGCTGCATCGGCCCCGACAGGTGCGGCCGGGGCGCGGGCACCCAGGGCAGCGAGGGGGCGTGCGGGCTCGGCGGGGCCACCTGGGCCAGCGCGGCACCCCGCGACACGGTGGCCATCGCGCCCGTCGCGTAGGCGGCCGGAACGGCCCCCGACAGGACGGGCGTGGGCCCGGTGCGTGTCGTGGTCATGAAGTGCTGGAGATCGTCGATGGGCACGGCCGCGGCGGCTGGTCCGGCCGCGTCGATGACGATCTCGCGCACCCCGGTGACGCGCTGGATGTCCAGGATGGTGTCGGCGTCGCAGGCCGACAGGGAATGGCTGCCGCGGTGTCTGGCATAGGTCGCGGGGCCGGTGTATCCGAGCAGGACCCGGTCACCGGCCTGGGTCGTCCCCAGGACGACGGAACGATCTGGTCGCACTGCCACCAGGACTCCACCGTCGGCAAGAGCGCCCAGCAGGCGATGGGGCGTGCCATGCTGTGCGAGCACGTCGGCAAGCGCAGGATTCCCGATGCTCATATGACGAACCATAGGTAGTCGGCCACGGCTTATCAGGCTAATGGCGAATAAATCTCCCGATCAAGACAAAGATGTGCGCAGAGTGGATGAGTTTCCGGCGAGGTGGGTACGCCGGGATCCGTCTCACATGCTGGCCCCTCGTGAATACGTTCACAAGCTGCGGATACACTCTGTGGGACCGCTGGGGGGTTCCGTGGACGGTGACCCCCCTCCGCCGTGCCTTAAGGATGCACAGACGTGAACAAGCCCGTCGTTCTGGTCGCAGAGGAGCTGTCCGAGGCTGGCCTCGCCGTACTCGGTGCTGATTTCGAGGTCCGCCACACCGACGGCGCCGACCGTTCCCAGTTCCTGCCCGCTCTCGCCGACGTGGACGCGCTCATCGTGCGCTCCGCCACCCAGGTCGACGCCGAGGCCATCGCCGCGGCCCCCAAGCTGCGCGTGGTCGCCCGCGCCGGCGTCGGGCTCGACAACGTCGACGTCGATGCGGCCACCAAGGCCGGCGTCATGGTCGTGAACGCCCCGACCTCCAACATCACCAGCGCCGCCGAGCAGACGATCGCCCTGATCCTGGCCAGCGCGCGCAACACGGCGCAGGCCCACGCCGCGCTGAAGAACGGCGAGTGGAAGCGGTCGAAGTACACCGGCGTCGAGCTCGACGAGAAGGTCGTCGGCATCCTCGGCCTGGGCAAGATCGGCCAGCTCGTGGCGCAGCGCCTGCAGCCGTTCGGCGTCGAGCTGATCGCCTACGACCCCTACCTGCCGCCGGCCCGCGCCGCGCAGATGGGCGTCAAGCTGCTCAGCCTCGAAGAGGTGCTCAAGCAGGCCGACTTCCTCACCGTGCACCTGCCCAAGTCCAAGGAGACGGTCGGGCTCATCGGTGACAAGGAGCTGCACCAGGTCAAGCCGAGCGTCCGCATCGTCAACGTGGCCCGCGGCGGCATCGTGGACGAGAGCGCGCTCTACTCGGCGATCAAGGAGGGCCGGGTCGCGGGAGCCGGCCTGGACGTCTTCTCCAAGGAGCCGTGCACCGACAGCCCGCTGTTCGAGCTGGACCAGGTCGTCGTCACGCCGCACCTCGGCGCCTCCACGCACGAGGCCCAGGAGAAGGCCGGCACCCAGGTCGCGCGGAGCGTGAAGCTGGCGCTGGCGGGCGAGTTCGTGCCGGACGCCGTCAACGTCCAGGGCGGCGCCGTGGCCGAGGACGTCAAGCCGGGCCTGCCGCTGGCCGAGAAGCTCGGCCGCGTCTTCACCGCGCTGGCCGGCGAGGTGGCCACCAAGCTCGACGTCGAGGTGCGCGGCGAGATCGCCGCCCAGGACGTGCGGGTGGTCGAGCTGGCCGCGCTCAAGGGCGTCTTCGCCGACGTGGTCGAGGAGCAGGTCACCTACGTCAACGCGCCGCTGCTGGCCAAGGACCGGGGCATCATCGTGGAGCTGGTCACCAGCTCCGAGAGCCCCGACTGGCGCAACGTGGTGACCGTGCGCGGCGTGCTCGCCGACGGCCGCACCGTGTCGGTCTCCGGCACGCTGTCCGGCCCCCGCCAGATCACCAAGATCGTCGAGGTCAACGGCTACGAGATGGAGATCGAGCCGACGGCCCACCTGTGCTTCTTCACCTACACCGACCGCCCCGGCATCGTCGGCGTGGTGGGCAGGCTGCTCGGCGAGCACAGCATCAACATCGCCTCGATGCAGGTGGCCCGTGACGTCAAGGGCGGCAAGGCGCTCATCGCCCTGACCGTCGACTCCGCCATCCCTGCCGAGGTCGTCGAGCAGATCGGGTCCGAGATCGGCGCCGAGAGCGGCCGCTCGGTGGACCTGGAGGACTGATCCGCCGGATCCTCTCGAAGGGCCGTCACCCGTCCGGGTGGCGGCCTTTCTTGTCTCAGCATGCAAGATACTAGGACTTCCGAGCAGATCCTCGGGTACTGTGGCTGCTAATGCGCCAGGTGTTCGTACTCATCGCCTGCCGCGGCGGGGCCTGTTAGGGCAGGTCGACGACCCGCCGCGGTGAGCGGCGTCGTGTCGGCCAGTAAGTCCCATTCGTCCGGTCCGTGACCCGGACCGCGAGATCAGGCCCGGTCGGATTCGCGACCGGAGTCCGGCTTCCCACTGGAACACGTCCGCGAGATGAGCTGAGTCACATGTACGACATGTACGCCTGGAACCGCACCGAAGAGCAGCAGGACGAGGCCGCCGAGGCCCTGCAGACCGCGCTGGACCGCCGCGACAACGGCGGCGCCCCTCAGAATTCGAGCCGGTAGAACACGGCTGTCCGCCGCAACGCGGGCACGACCCTGACGATCGAGGCCACCGCCCGGTGCACGCCCGACAGGCGATCGAAGCCGTCGATGTCGAACGCGCTCACCGCCTCCAGGCAGCGCAGCCCCGGATGGACGGCCCGTAGTGCGGCGGGGCCGTCGATCGCCCAGCGCATCGTGGCCCCGGCCTTGCGCACGGGCCTGTTGAGCCGCTGGAGCCGCAGCCCGAGCGGGCTCAGGGCGTCGAAGACGAACCCGCCGCCCGGGAAGCGGTCCACGATCGCCCGCAACAGCGCGGGCCCTCCGGCCGGGTCGAGGTAGTAGAGCAGGCCCTCCGCCACGACCAGCACGGGAGCGCCCGCGGGCACCCGCTCCAGCCAGCCCAGGTCGGTGACCGAGGTCCCGATCAGGTGGTGGCCCGGCCGCTCGGGGAACAATCGCCGGCGCAGCTCGACGACCTCCGGGTAGTCCACGTCGTACCAGCGCACCGACGGCGGCGGGTCCATCCGGTGGACGCGGGTGTCGAGCCCGCAGCCCAGGTGCAGCACGGTCGCCCCGGGGTGGGCGTCGAGGAACCCGCCCGCCCACCTGTCGATGAGGCGCGCCCGCAACGCCACGGCCCTGGCCATCTTGGCGTCGAGCCCCGTCTTGCGGAAGTCGTGGTCGATCCGCTCGATCGCCTCCGCCGCCATCCGGTCGCCGAGGATCGGGTGCGGGGAGCTCGCGTCGAGCGCCCTGCCGTACAGGGTGGCGAGGAGGGTCGCCTTCTCCTCGGTCAGGTGCACCTTCTCGGACGGCATGACCGACACGCTACGCCCGGACGGGCGGCCCCGCGGGGGAAGCGGGGCCGCCCGGGCCTTCTCAGAGGGTGGCGGTCAGCGAGGCGGAGACGGGCTCGTCGCGCTGTTCGAGCTGCCGGGTCCACTGGCGCACGCCCTTGGGGTCCGGCCGGACGGCGCCGACGAAGGCCTGTCTGCGCCAGTCGGACAGCTTCTCCTCCTTCACCACGTCGCCCGAGTGCGGCGCGTGCACCATGTAACCGGGCTTGGAGATCATTCCGACGTGGCCCAGGTTGCTGAAGAAGACCATGTCGCCGGGCTTCAGATCGTTCCAGGAGATCTTCCTGGAGAAGGCTCCGTACTGTTCGCGGGCCGTGCGCGGCAGGTCGATGCCCGCCTTCTCGTACGCCCTGAGCATGAGCCCCGAGCAGTCGTACCCTCGATCGCTGGTTCCGCCCCAGACGTACGGGATACCGCGCTTGTCCATGGCGAATTCGAGGGCGACCTTCCAGGCGGGTCTGGGCGCCTGGGCCTGTCTGATGCGCCGGATCTCGGCGCCGGTGAGGGTGGTGGTGTCCTTGTCGGTGGCGGACCGGGCGGCGACGTCGTCGCCGGGGGCCGCCTGGGCGGCGGGGGTGGCCAGGATGAGTCCGGCGGAAGCTGTTGCCAGGACGATGGCGATGCGAGACAGGGGACTGTCCTTCCATGCGGCCGACCGGGTTAGCTGACGGGCTCGGGCCTGGAAGACAGCCCTACGGCGATGACCGCCGATTCGCCCCGGGGGGAAAGTGGGTCCCCGGCTCCACGCAGCGGCTGCGTGGATTAGGCTCGACGGACTCTAACGAAACGGTCAAAAGGTCGCAATACCCCCAAAACGGACGTCCGCGAAATGAGATGGTGTGTTCGTCAGACGAGACGAGCCGGTATGGTTGCCGACATGGAGTCGCGTAACATCCGTCTGGCCGTCATCCCCGGGGATGGCATCGGCACCGAGGTCGTCGCCGAAGGGCTCAAGGTCCTGGAGGCAGTGGGCACGAAGATCGAGCCCACGCACTACGACCTGGGGGCCGCACGCTACCACCGTACCGGTGAGACGCTCCCCGACTCGGTGCTCGACGAGCTGCGCGGCTACGACGCGATCCTGCTCGGCGCCATCGGCGACCCCAGCGTGCCGCCCGGCATCCTCGAGCGCGACCTGCTGCTGCGACTCCGGTTCGCCTTCGACCACTACGTCAACCTGCGGCCGGTCAAGCTGTTCCCCGGCGTCGCGACCCCGCTGGCCGGCACGCCGACGGAGAACATCGACATGATCGTCGTGCGTGAGGGCACCGAGGGCCTCTACGCCGGCACGGGCGGCGTCATGCGGCGCGGCACGCCGCACGAGATCGCCACCCAGGAGTCGCTCAACACCGCCCACGGCGTCGAGCGCGTGGTGCGTTACGCGTTCGAGAAGGCCAAGTCCCGGCCGCGCAGGAAGCTGACCCTCGTTCACAAGACGAACGTGCTCACCTTCGCCGGCGACCTGTGGCAGCGCACGGTCAACCGCGTGGCCGAGGAGTACCCCGAGGTCGGCACCGACTACTGCCACATCGACGCGGCCTCGATGTTCTTCGTGACCCAGCCCGAGCGCTTCGACGTGGTCGTCACCGACAACCTGTTCGGCGACATCATCACCGACCTCGGCGCGGCCATCGCCGGCGGCATCGGCCTGGCGGCCAGCGGCAACATCAACCCCGAGGGCGCGGCGCCCAGCATGTTCGAGCCGGTGCACGGCAGCGCCCCCGACATCGCCGGTCAGGGCAAGGCCGACCCCACCGCGACCATCCTGTCGGTCTCCATGCTCCTCGACCACCTCGGCCTGCACGACGAGGCGGCCAGGGTCGAGCGGGCGGTCGCCGACGACATCGCCGAGCGCGGCGGGAGCCGCAGCACCAGCGAGATCGGCGACGACATCACCGCGCGAGTATCCGGCTAGGACCGCCTAGCCCCGTACGCGCCTGGCGGTCCGAGGA
The DNA here is from genome assembly GCF_024172165.1 of Nonomuraea thailandensis. Lineage (GTDB taxonomy): Bacteria > Actinomycetota > Actinomycetes > Streptosporangiales > Streptosporangiaceae > Nonomuraea > Nonomuraea thailandensis. The sequence continues at coordinate 11,931,444 of NZ_JAMZEB010000002.1, forward strand.
GGACTGCCGGGCGCGTTTTCGTGTCCCCGGAACGCGGCGGCAATCGGGCCAACCCACCCCGTCAACCGCTTGCCATCCCATATAGCGAGACAATAGGAAGTACGGACAGCTCCGCGGGCGCCACACGGCACCCGGAGGAGTGACCGGATTCCGGTAGATTTCGGTAGACCGTAGAGAGAAGGACCGCCGTCATGACCATCGCTCAGAAGCTCAGCTTCGACGTGCAGCTATCCGACCACGCTCGCACCGCAGCCGAGCGGGAGCAGGTACTGGCGAACCCGGGATTCGGGCAGACGTTCACCGATCACATGATCTCGATCGACTACACCGAGGGTGAGGGCTGGCACGACGCCAGGCTCATGCCGTACGGTCCGCTCTCGCTCGACCCCGCCACCTCGGTCTTCCACTACGCGCAGGAGCTGTTCGAGGGCCTGAAGGCCTACCGGCAGATCGGCGGCTCCATCGTCACCTTCCGCCCGTACGCCAACGCCGGCCGCTTCAACCGCTCGGCCGCCCGCATGGCCATGCCCGAGCTGCCGGAGGAGACGTTCGTCGAGTCGCTGGAGCTGCTCGTCCAGACCGACAAGGAGTGGGTGCCCACCACCGAGGGCCACAGCCTCTACCTGCGCCCCTTCATGATCGCCACCCAGGCGGGGCTCGGGGTCAACTACCCGTCGAAGACCTACAAGTACATGGTCATCGCCTCGCCGGCGGCCTCGTACTTCACCGGCGGCATCAAGCCCGTCTCCGTCTGGCTGTCCACCGAGTACACCCGCGCCGCCCCCGGCGGCACCGGCTTCGCCAAGTGCGGCGGCAACTACGCCGCGGCGTTCGTGGCGCAGCGGCAGGCGGTGGAGAACGGCTGTGACCAGGTCGTGTGGCTGGACGCGCAGGAGCACCGCTACGTCGAGGAGATGGGCGGGATGAACCTGTTCTTCGTCTTCGGCGACAAGCTCGTCACCCCTTCCCTCACCGGCACCCTGCTGCCCGGCATCACCCGGGAGTCGATCCTGGAGCTGGCCGGCGACCTGGGGCTGGAGACCGAGGAGCGGCTCATCACGGTGGACGAGTGGCAGGAGGCGAGCGCGTCCGGCGACCTCACCGAGGTGTTCGCCTGCGGCACGGCGGCCGTGGTGACGCCGGTCGGCACGGTCAAGGGCGCCGACCGCTCCTGGACGGTGGCCGACGGCACGCCCGGCCCGGTGACGATGCGGGTGCGCGAGGAGCTCGTCGGCATCCAGTACGGCGCCCGCCCCGACACCCACGACTGGATCCACAAGATCGGCTGAACCACCGGCGGTGAGCCCTCCCGGGAGGGCTCACCACCATTCCCCGGTATCCAGCGACAATTCCCACGGCGCCGGCAGGAACAACGGCCCGGCGAGCGTCGCGACCGTTTCCCGGCCATATGCGCGGCCTCCCGGCTCGCTGAGGAGCCGCACCGTCCGCTGCGCCGGATCGACCACCAGATAAAGCGGCACCCCGGCCGGTGAGTAACTGCGCGGCTTGACGTAGTGGTCGTCGTAGGAACTGCTCGAAGAAACGATGTCGACGAGCAGCAGCGTCGAATCCCCGTGCACCGCGTAATCCTTGTGCAAGCGCGGCGCCCGCGGCACCACCGTCAGGTCGGGCACGTACCGATCGGCCTGACGGCCCAGGTAGACGGTGATGTTCGGCCAGATCTGCCAGCCCCGCTCGACGGCCGGCGCGAGCAGCCCGCGCAGCACCCGGAACATGCACGTGTTGTGCTGCCAGGTGCCCGCCTCATTGACCACGATCCGGCCGCTCACCGTTTCCACCCGATATTCGGGATGCAATTCACGCACGGTGCGGAATCGTTCTTCGAGGGGCGCGGCCATGCACTCCGTCCTTTCTGGCGGCGGAGTGACCGAGCGTATGCCGGAACGGGGGTGTGATGACAGGGCGTGCGGCGCTAGTTCTTTCTGATCAGCATCATTCCGTCGGCCACGGGAAGGGTCACGACGGTCACCCGGGGATCCTCCATGACCAGGTCGTTGAACTGCCGCATCCGCACGGTCTCCGGCTCCTCGTGCGCGGGATCGGCCACCCAGCCCCGGCGCAGCGTGTTGTCCACCAGGATCAGCCCGCCCGGCCGCAGCCGGTCCATCAGCAGCTCGTAGTAGACCGGGTAGTTGTGCTTGTCGGCGTCCAGGAAGGCCAGGTCGACCTGCTCGCCGAAGGCGGCGAGCGTGTCGGCGGCCGGCCCGATCGTGAGCGTCACCCGATCGTCGAGGCCCGCCTCGTGCCAGTAGCGGCGGGCGACGGAGGTCCACTCCTCGCTCACGTCGAAGCAGTGCAGCGTGCCGCCGGACAGCCCGCGAGCGATGCAGACGGACGAATATCCGGTGAACGTTCCCACCTCCACGGCCACCCGGGGCGCCATCAGCTGCGTGATCATCGTCAGCAGCCGGCCCTGGTCGAAGGAGATCTGCATGGTCGCGTCCTCGCCCGCGACCTCGGCGGTCTCCCGCTCCAGAGCCGCCAGCAGGGCGTCGGGGGCGGTGGTGTGGTCGGAGACGTACCGCGCGACGGCGGCGTCGAGGAGGTATGCCTTCATGCGGCCATTGTTTCCGTTTCAGGTAGGGTCTGCGCGATCAATGAGGTGAGAGTGGGCTGATGAAGAAGCGGTTGGTGGCGGTCGCGCTGGCGTGCGTGGCGATCGCCGTACTCGGGGTGCTGGCGTTCACCCAGGCGGGCGCGTCGTCGTCCGGCGAGGTGACGCTCACCCGGCAGGCGGACGGCTCGATGATCCTGGCCGACCTGGGGAGCGACGCTCCCGTGCTGGACGTGTACGAGGACTTCGACTGTCCCGTCTGCAAGGACATGCACTCCAAGGTGGACGCCACGATCAGGAAACTCGCGCAGGAGGGCAAGGTCAGGGTCGTCTTCCACACTGTGACGATCTTCGGGGACGAGCCGATGCGCTCCAACTCCATCCGCGCCGCCGCGGCCGCCCGCTGCGTCCCGGCGGCGAACTGGCTGGCGTTCCGGGACGAGGTGTACGCCATGCAGCCCGCGCCGCACGGCACGGCGTCCGGGTTCACCGTGGAGGAGCTGATCGGGGCCGCGCGCAAGGCGGGCGCGTCGGTGGACTCGTGCGTCACGTCGCAGACGCACGCGGAGGCGCACCTGGCGGAGACGGCCAAGATCCCGCTGCAGGGCACGCCGACCGTGGTGCTCGACGGCCAGATGCTGGGCAACGAGGCGTTCGACCCCGCCGCGCTGGAGCGCCTCATCACGGGAGGCGTCGGCGTACAGGTGTGAGCTGCGGTGTCCCATGTGGTGAGACCGGTGTGCCGAATGGTGAATACGTATGGCAGACTGGACGGCACCATGTTCTACGGTCTGCTCATTATCGGCAGGCGCGCTGGCTAACGCAGGGACACCGCCAGCGCGCAGACCTCTCACGTCCGTGAGGGGTCTTTTTGTTTTCCCGAACGCACCCGGACTTCCGCAGAGAAGAGAGACTCATGGCCGACGACCGCTTCCACGTATACGACACGACGCTGCGTGACGGCGCACAACAGGAGGGGCTCAACCTCACCGTCGCCGACAAGCTCGCCGTCGCGCGCCACCTGGACGGTCTGGGCGTCGGCTTCATCGAAGGGGGCTGGCCGGGCGCCAACCCCAAGGACACAGAGTTCTTCAGGCGCGCTCGAACGGAGCTCGACCTGAAGCACGCGCAACTAGCCGCGTTCGGCGCGACCCGCCGGGCAGGTGTGAAGGCCGCCGACGACCCACTGGTGGCCGCCTTGCGCGAATCCGGCGCGCCGGTCGTGACCCTTGTCGCCAAGAGTCACGACCGGCACGTGGAGCTGGCCCTCCGCACGACTCTCCAGGAGAACCTCGCGATGATCCGCGACACGGTCTCTCACCTTCGTGCGGAGGGACAGCGAGTCTTCCTCGACGCCGAGCACTTCTTCGACGGCTACAAGTCCAACCCAGCCTACGCGCTGGAGGTCATCAGGACCGCCGCCGAGGCCGGCGCCGACGTCATCGCCCTGTGCGACACCAACGGCGGCATGCTCCCCGACGAGCTCGCCGAGATCGTCCAGGACGCCGTACGCACCAGCGCCCGCGTCGGCATCCACTGCCACGACGACACCGGCTGCGCCGTCGCCAACACCCTGGCGGCCGTCAAGGCCGGCGCCACCCACGTCCAGGGCTGCGCCAACGGCTACGGCGAGCGCTCCGGCAACGCCAACCTCTTCACCGTCGTGGCCAACCTCCAGCTCAAGCGCGGCTTCGACCTCGTGCCCCAGGAGTCACTGGCCGAGATGACCCGCATCGCCCACGCGATCACCGAGGTCACCAACGTCACCCCCAACTCCCACGCGCCCTACGTCGGCATGTCCGCCTTCGCCCACAAGGCCGGGCTGCACGCCAGCGCCATCAAGGTCGACCCCAACCTCTACCAGCACATCGACCCCGCCCAGGTGGGCAACGACATGCGCATGCTCGTCTCCGACATGGCGGGCCGCGCCTCGGTGGAGCTCAAGGGCCGCGAGCTCGGCTACGAGCTGACCCCCGAGCACACGAAGTCGCTGGTCGACCGGGTCAAGGACCTCGAGTCCAAGGGCTTCACCTTCGAGGCCGCCGACGCCTCGTTCGAGCTGCTGCTGCGCGACACCGTCCACGGGGAGCGCAGGCGCCACTTCGAGGTCGAGTCCTGGCGTGTGATCGTCGAGCGCACCAAGGGTGGCGAGCTGGTGAGCGAGGCCACGGTCAAGCTGCACGCCAAGGGCGAGCGCATCGTGGCCACCGGCGAGGGCAACGGCCCCGTCAACGCCCTCGACAAGGCCGTCCGCCAGGCGCTGGAGAAGCTCTACCCCGAGCTGGCCAAGCTGGAGCTGGTCGACTACAAGGTCCGCATCCTCGAAGGCACCCACGGCACCGACGCCATCACCCGGGTCCTCATCACCTCCAGCGACGAGACGGCCGAGTGGGCCACGGTCGGCGTCGCCGAGAACATCATCGACGCCTCCTGGCAGGCGCTGGAGCAGGCGGTCACGTACGGCCTGCTCCGCGCGGGCCGCGACTGCAACTAGCTCAGATCAGCCCGGCGGAGAAGGACACGCCGTTCACGGTGACCTTCCCGCCGGAGCACGACACCTCGGGCGAGTCCGTCCCCGGCACGATCACCGTCAGCAGCGACTTCGCCGCCGGGGACACCACCACGTTCGTGGCCTGCTTCGACAGGTACGTGGGGGAGACCCAGCCCAGCCTGCCGCCGCGCTCCACCTTCTGGCCGCCGACCCTGTCGCACGACGAGAACTGCAGCAGGGTGACCTTGAACTTGCCGTCGCCCAGCACGACCTTGCCGCCGCCGTTGGAGACGACCTTGAGCGACGGGGCGAACCGCCAGATGTTGGCGACCTTCTTGCCGCCCGACGCCGTGTCCAGCACCGCCATCACGTCGTCGCCGTGGTTGACCAGCACCGACCTGGTACGGCTGACCCCGTACGCCTTGTCGGTCACCTTGAACGCCTGCCGGTCCTTGCCGGAGGCGGTGTCGACGAGCTTGCTGGCCGTCCTCGGCCGGAACTTCGCCCCCACCACGGTCGGCACGTTGTGCGCCTCGGGCGAGAGCGTCCAGTAGCGGTAGGAGCTCTTCTCGTAGGAATGGAACCCGGCGTCCACCAGGATGTCGCGGCCCTCGGCGTAGTACGTCACGCCCAGGTGGTCCTCGTGGCCGTGGAACTTCATGCCGGGCCCGAACCTGATCGAGTAGTACGCCGACTCCGGCTTGCCCCAGGCGGTGCGGCCGAAGACGTAGCCGGCCCGGTACGCCTTGACCTCCTCCTTCGGCGTGCCCGTCTCCATCTTCGGCTCGGTCTCGGCGCTGCCGTCGCCGATGGGCACCATGTAGCCGTTGGGCATCGTCGAGTGGGCGATGAAGGTCTTCAGCGCCTCGGCCCGCTCGGCGATCTCGCCGGGGACCTTGCGGTCGCACGCCTTCATGTTCGTCATGGCGACCTGGAGGCGGCCGTACACGTAGACCGCGTACCTCGGCGCCTGCTCCATGAGCGCGCCCTGGGAGTCCACGTCCAGCTTCACCGTGCTCGTCAGGCGGCTGGAGGCCAGGTTCGCCCAGTCCTTGCGGCCGTACCTGCAGCCGATGCCCATGAGCGCGATGTCCTGGTCGATGCCGTGGTTGTGGCCCTTCTTGTACAGGCTCGGGTTCGACAGGAGCTTGGCGTGCGCGGCCAGGCTGTCCTTCAGCCAGCTCGCGTTCACGTGCCTGCTGAGGCAGAGCAGCGGCTGGGTGCGCAGCGAGACCGGGTGGTCCTTCCAGACGTACGACTGCGTGCCCCTGGCGCCGTACTTGTTGTGCTCCACCCAGTCCTTGGTGATCTCGGCGGCGCGGTCCAGGTAACGCTGCTCGCCGGTGTTCTCGTACTCGACGACGAGCGTGCCCATCCAGCGCAGCGACTGGAAGACGAACTCCCACGAGCGGTTCTTGTACGGGCTGGCGTCCCAGTCGATGGTCTTGCCCAGCTTGTACGCGGGCAGGCCCACCAGCGAGATCTCGCCCTTCATGACGTCCTCGGCCGTCGGCGTGCCGGGCAGCCAGTCGCCCTGGCACTCGGCGGTGCGCGTCACCTTGTCGGCCGCCTGCGCCGGGCCCGCGACGGCACCGGTGGCGAGCATGAGGGCAAGAGGGATCGCGAGGCGGCGCACGCCGGGTTCCTTTCGGGACAAAAAGGTGAAGGCGGGACATGCTTTCGGAATCTCGATCAACTGGTCAAGTTGAGTGCCCGATTCGTTAGCCGCCCGATGAGATGCTGGTGCCTGTGAGATACGACGACCTGGTGATCCCCGACACGCCCGCCGCTCGCGGCGCGCTGGAGGTGGCAGCCCAGTACCACACGCCTTCGCTGCTCAACCACTCGCTGCGCGCCTACCTGTGGGCGGCCGCCTACGCGCAGGGCAACGGCATCGCGTTCGACGCGGAGCTGCTGTACGTGTCGGCCATGCTGCACGACATCGGGCTGGCGGCCGAGTTCGACAGCCACACGGTGCCGTACGAGGAGGCCGGCGGGCACGTCGCCTGGGCCTTCTGCGCCGGGGCCGGCTGGTCGCCCGAGCGCCGCGCCCGCGCCTGCGAGGTCATCATCCGGCACATGTGGGAGGAGGTGCCCCTGGAGGAGGACCCCGAGGGACACCTGCTGGAGCTGTCGACCGGCATGGACATCTCGGGCCGCCGCACGGACGAGATCCCCGCCGAGGTGCGGCGGGAGGTGCTGGAGCGGCACCCGCGGCTGGAGATCGCCAAGGAGTTCAGCGTCTGCATCGCCGACCAGGGCGCGCGCAAGCCGTCGAGCTTCGCGGCGCGGTTCGTGCGGGGCGGCATCGTCGACCGCATCGTCCGCAACCCGCTGGACGCCTGACCCCCGGCCGCGTCTCGCGGCCGGTGCTCTCGGCCGAGCTCCTGGTCAGGCCTTGGGGCCGGTGCTCTCGGCGACCTCGAACGTCCACACCTCGGACCCCGTCGCCGCGGGCCCCTGCCCATGACCGTGCCCCTGCCCCTGCCCCTGCCCCTGACCGGCCGCCGCCGCCTGGGCGTGACCGCGCTGGAAGGCCTGGCCCTGCTGCCACTTCTGGAAGTCCTCCTCCGAGCGCCAGCGCGTGTAGACGAGGTACCGCTCCGTGCCCTCCACCGGCCGCAGCAGCTCGAACCATTCGAACCCGTCGGCCGACTCCACCATCCCGGCGCGGTTGGAGAAGCGCCGTTCGAGCTCTTCCCGCATCTCGGCGGGCACGGTCAGCACGTTGATCTTCACGACGGACACCAGAGAACCCCTCTCGTCAGCGCACGACTCGGTGCGGCGAAGGTGAGGGCTCCAGGCTAACGCGGGCCACCGCCGGCACCCGATCCCGGTCCAGCGCGTCCCGCACGTGCGGCAACGCCACCGTCGACAGGTGCCGGCTCAGCTCCTCCATGGGGACCGACTCGTCGGCGACCACGCGCAGCCGTACCTCGGGGCGCGGCCCCACCAGGTGCGCGGCGGCGTGGAACACGGCCGGGCTCGACTCCACGTCGGCGGCGACCGCCTGCGCCATCCCGTGCTCCGACACCTCCGTGACCCCGGTCGGGCCGTCCTCGATGCGCAGCACGCGCCGCGCGTCCCTGCGCCCCTGCACGAGCAGCCACCGCAGCGCCAGCACCGCCACGACCAGCGCGGCCAGCGCGAGCAGCCACCAGATCCACGGGCTGGTCCGCGCGAAGAAGGAGACCACGTTGCCGTCCACGAGGGTCGTCCGCTCGGAGGCCCAGTTCTGCGGGAACGCGCCCAGCCCGCGGGCCAGCGACGCCCCGCCGAGGAGGGTCAGCGCCAGGCCGACCAGCGCCAGCCCCCACCGGTTGCCCCGTCCTGTCTTCCTGTTCACCGCTGCTCCCTGACGTTCACGGACACCCGGTACGGCTCCACCAGGTCCAGCGCGGCCAGCCTGGACAGCACGGCGCCGCGCACGTCCTGGCCGAAGCCGTCCACGTCCCGGCCGCACGTGGTCGGCGTGACGGCGAACGTGTGGCCGCGCAGGGTGGCGCGGGCCGAGCGCACGCCCGGCACCTGCTCGGCCGCGTGGGCCAGGGCCCGGGTGACGCTCCTGGGGCGCAGGCCGATGATCAGATCGGGGTCGCCGCTGCGTACGGGCACCATCCTCGGCCGGCCCGGCACCAGCGCGACGGCCAGCAGCACCAGCCCGAGCAGCGTCGCGACAGCCGCGCCGAGCAGGACCCGCGGGTCCGACCACCACGTCGAGCCCGCCCAGGCCAGCATGCGGTCGTACGGGATCCAGCGCAGCGGCCGCCCGAGCAGCGCGGAGATCGTCTCGGCGAGCACGAGCAGGCTCAGCAGCGCGAGCAGGGTGGCGACCACGACGGCCGGGACGCGCCGCGACGGCCGGAAGGCCCGCACCGCGGCCCGGTCGGCGGCCCTGGAACGCTGCGGCGGATCGGGCGCCCGGTGCGCGCCCGACGGCGGTTCGTCCACCACGTGCCGGGTGGTCTCGTGTGCTGTCATGGCAGGTCTCCGCCCACGTCGGTCATGGTGATGTCCAGGCGCGTGACGTTCAGGCCCGTCTGGGCGCGGACGCGGCGGATCACGTGCTCCCGCAGCCGCGCCGCCACTGCGTGCAGCGGCGACGGGTAGGCCACGCTCACGTTGAGGCGCACGACGGCCTGGTCGCCGTGAACCTCGCCGGCCGACGGCGTCCACGGCAGGCCGCGCGGCTGCACGTCACGCACCTCGGGCACCTCCGCGGCGGCCACGCAGGCGATCTTGCTGACCACCCGGTCGGCGACCTCCGTGCGCCCGCGCCGCTCGGGCGCGGGCAGGGGAGCGCGCCGCTGGGCGGGCACCGTCATGGTCATTTACGCCTCACGGACAGCCCGGACAGGTCGATCTCGCCGGTCTCGGCGATCCGCCCGACCAGGAAGCCGACCGCGCCCAGGACCAGGACGAGCAGGAACGCGCCCAGCCCCCCGAACGCACCGACCAGCCCGAGCACGATGCCGACGGCCATGCCGATGATCGGCATCCACTGGATGTTGTTCATGATCCCTCCACGATGATGTCGTCGATGCGCACGTGCACCGGACGGTCCCCGGCCAGGTCCGCGACGGCGCCGCGCACCTCGTCGGCGGTCTGCGGCAGCGGGCGGTCCAGCGTGGCGACGATGGCGATCTCCACCGCGCGCTCGTCCGCGGACACGCCCATCAGGCGCTCACCGGGCAGGTACGTGGCCACCGTCCCGAACGGCCCGCCGGACAGCCGGACCACCCCGTGACAGGCCAGCGCCCGGTCGGCGATCAGCCGTTCCTCGGTGGCGGCTCCCGAGCGCGCTTCGCCGGTGGCGCTCGCCGCGCCACCGGGGCTCGCCGGGCCGCCGGGGCTCGCCGGGCCGCCGGGACCGGTCGGGGCGGCGGCGGTCATTGGACCCGGGGCTCCTGCTCCATGTCCCCCCGCTGCCCGTCGGTCCCCCGGTCGCGGTCGCGGTCCTGCTCCGGCAGGTGCACGTCGTCCACCCGGATGTTGACCTCGGTGACCTCGAGCCCGCACATCCGCTCGACGGCGCCGATGACGTTCTTCCTGACGGCCGCCGCCAGGTCGGGGATCGCGGTGCCGTACTCGGCCACCAGGTCCAGGTCCACGGCCGCCTGCCGCTCGCCCACCTCGACCGATACGCCCTGGGCGACGTTCCTGTCCCCGCCGACGATGCCTCGCATGCTGCCGAGTGCCCGTGCCGCGCCTCCGCCCATGGCGTACACGCCGGACACCTCGCTGGCCGCGAGACCGGCTATCTTGGCGACGACCCCGTCGTCGATGCTCGTGCTGCCCCTCTCCGTGACCAGTGAGGACGTGCTCTCCTGGGTCCTGGCCCGTGGCACGGTCCCCGTCGCGCCGGCTCCCGTGGGCCGATTGGACATCGTGTCCGACACGATCCGTCACCCCCCTCAGGTGTCTTCTCCAAGGCAGAGATAACCGCTGTTACACTCCCGAAGCACTGCAAAACGGACTCTGGGCATAAAAATGGACAGCCCCTGACTCGTGCGGGGTGGCGCGCGAAAAAGGTGACGGACCCCTCCGGCGGCGGCGATAGCCTTGTCAGGTGCGTATAGCGAGGTTCTCCACAGGCGAAGGCGTCTCGTTCGGCGTGGTCGAGGGCGGGCCCGGCGAGGAGTTCATCTCCGCGATCTCCGGCCACCCGTTCGGCCAGGTGCAGTTCACCGGCGAGCGCCTTCCGCTCTCCCAGGTGAAGCTGCTGGCCCCCATGCTGCCGAGCAAGGTGATCGCCATCGGCAGGAACTACGCGGAGCACGCCGCCGAGATGGGCAACGAGGTGCCGGAAGAGCCCCTCATCTTCATGAAGCCGTCCACCACGGTGATCGGCCACGGTGAGAGCATCGCCTACCCCACGTCGCTGTCCGACCGCGTCGACTACGAGGGAGAGCTGGCCGTGGTGATCGGCAGGCTCTGCCGGGAGGTCCCGGTCGAGCGGGTGAAGGACGTCATCTTCGGCTACACCTGCGCCAACGACGTGACCGCACGCGACCTGCAGAAGAAGGACGTGCAGTTCACCCGGGCCAAGGGGTTCGACACGTTCTGCCCGCTCGGCCCGTGGATCCAGACCGATCTCGACGCGAGCGACCTGGCGCTGACGACCACGGTCAACGGCGAGATCCGGCAGAGCGGGCGCACGAGCCAGCTCATCAACGACATCCCCGCGCTGGTGGCGTACGTCAGCGCGGTCATGACCCTCATCCCCGGCGACGTCATCCTGACCGGCACGCCGGCGGGCGTCGGCCCGCTGGAGGTCGGCGACGAGGTCAGCGTCGGCATCGAAGGCATCGGCACACTCACGAACAAGGTGGTCTCCCGTGACTGACGTACGGGTGCGGTTCGCACCGTCCCCAACCGGCATGTTCCACGTCGGCGGCGCCCGCACGGCGCTGTTCAACTGGGCGCTGGCCGAGCAGTCGGGCGGCCGTTTCGTGCTGCGCATCGAAGACACCGACGCCTCCAGGAACCGGCCGGAGTGGACCGAGGGCATCATCTCCGCCCTCGACTGGATCGGCATCAACGGCACCAACCCGGTGTTCGAGGGCCCCTACTTCCAGTCGGCCTACGAGCCGCAGCACCGCGAGGCCGTGGCCAAGCTGCTGGCCGACGGCCGGGCCTACTACTGCGACTGCACGCGCGAGGCACTGGTGGCCCGCACCGGCTCCGAGCACAAGGGCTACGACGGCCACTGCCGCGACCGCGGCCTGACCGAGGGCGCCGCGCGCTTCCGCACCCCCGACGAGGGCGTGACCGTCGTGACCGACCTGGTGCGCGGCAACGTGGAGTTCCCCAACGCCGCGCAGGAGGACTTCGTCATCGCCCGCACCGACGGCTCGCCGCTGTACGTGCTGGCCAACGCGGTCGACGACATCACCCAGAACATCACCCACGTCGTACGCGGCGAGGAGCACCTGGGCAACGCCGCCAAGCAGATGCTGCTCTGGCCGGCCCTGGGCGCGACCCCGCCGGTGTGGGCGCACCTGCCGGTGATCGTCAACGAGCAGCGCAAGAAGCTGTCCAAGCGCCGCGACAAGGTGGCGCTGGAGGACTACCGCGCCGAGGGCTACCTGGCCGAGGCGATGGTCAACTACCTCATGCTGCTCGGCTGGGGCCCCGGCGACGACCGCGAGATCATGCCGTGGTCGGAGATGGCGCCGCTGTTCAGGCTGGAGGACGTCAACTCCGCGAGCGCGTTCTTCGACGAGAAGAAGCTGCGGGCCTTCAACGGCGAGTACATCCGGGCGCTGCCGCTGGAGACGTTCGAGGAGCGCTGCGCGCCCTACCTCGACGCCTCCTGGGACCGCGAGCTGTTCAGCAAGGTCGCGGTGCTGGCCCAGACGCGCCTGGCGGTGCTGTCGGAGATCCGGCAGAACGTCGACTTCCTCTTCCTGGAGGAGCCGGTCTTCGACCAGGCGTCGTGGGACAAGGCGATGAAGAACGCCCCGGAGGAGATCCTCGGCGGTTACCTCGACCGCCTGGAGTCCGTGAGCTGGGACCCTGAGTCGCTCAAGCAGGCGCTGGAGGAGGTCGGCACGGCCCACGGGCTCAAGCTCGGCAAGGCCCAGGCGCCGGTGCGGGTGGCGATCACGGGCCGGACGGTGGGTCTGCCGCTGTTCGAGTCGATCGAGGTGCTGGGCCGGGAACGCGCCCAGGACCGCCTGCGCGCCGCCCTGACGCGCCTGAAGGGCTGAGCCCCGCAGGCCCCGCCGGGCGGCGGTCGTCGGCGCGCCGTACCACCAGCGCGCCGGTGAGGCTGATCGCGGCTCCCGCGGCCATCGACAGCCAGACGCCCGTGATGCCGAGCCACGCGCTCAGGCCGTACGCGAGGGGTAGCTGCACCGCGAAGCCCGCCAGCGTGGCGGCGAGCAGCCGGCTGCCGCGCCCGCTCGCCTGCAGCACCCCGCCGACGGCGATCAGCCCGCCGAAGGGCACCAGGTAGAGCGCCATCCACCGCAGGAACTCCACGGCCACCGCCGGATCGCCGGTGAACAGCCCGGCGACCGGCGCGGCCGGCACGTTCAGCACGACCGCGACCACGACGCCGGCCCCGAGCCCGAGCGCCAGCGGCGACCGCACGGCCTCGGACCGGGCGGTGCGGATCATCGCCGCCTGCCGCAGCGCGTAGAACACCATCACACCGGCCAGCATGATCTTCTGCCCGATCCCGTAACCCGCCACCGCCGCCGTCCCGAACCCGGCCACGACCTCCACCAGCGCCATCCCCACCAGCGCACGTGCCAGGAAATCTCCGGACATGGGCAGCCCGGTACGAACAACCTCACCGGCCACCCGCCCGAGGCCGCCCGTGATCCGACCGCCCTCGGCCGGATCGCCTTCGGTGAAGCCGCTCGCCGGCGGCCGGCCGCCGGAAGGGGCGCCCGCTGCCTGATCGCCGTCAGCCTGATCGCCGTCAGCCTGATCGCCGTCAGCCGGGTCGCCCGCCGGTGGGCGCTCGGCCGCGTCCGGTGGGCGCTCGGTCGTGTCGCGCAGGCGGGTCACCGACCTGAGCGCGACCGCCAGCGTGAGCGCCCGCGCGATCACCGTGGCCAGCGCCGCACCCTGCACCCCCATCCCGAGCCCGTAGATGAACAGCGGGTCCAGCACGACCACGAGCACGTTGCAGACGATCGCGTGCCGCATCGGCCGTCTCGTGTCGCCCAGCCCCTTCAGCACGCCGTCCACCACCGCCTGGGCGAAGTACACCGGCAGCCCGCCCAGCGAGATCAGGAAGAAGCCCGCGGTCAGCGCGGGCGAGTCGGTGAACAGCGCCGCCAGCGGCTCGCGCAGCAGCACCCCCGGCACCGCGACGGCCACCGAGATGACCGCCCACAACACCCACCCCGCCCTGATGACCGGCCCCAGCGGCGCGTGCCCGTCACGCCGCCCGACCAGCACGGTCACCCCCGTCGGCACGGCCAGGAAGAGCCCGTAGGCCAGGAACTCGGCCGTCGTGCCCACGGTGACCGCCGCGATCGCCGCCTCGCCCAGCCCCGAGACCCAGAGCAGGTCGATCACCCCGACCGCGACCACCGCGGTGAGCAGTTCCACGTAGACGGGCAGCGCCAGCCTGATCATCAATACCTCGTTTCGATGTATGTCGTTTAGAGGTATAGCGTTACGATGCACCCCATGGCAAGCGGCGGCGACCTCGCTCTCACGATCCTGGGCTTCCTCAACGAGCGCCCCATGCACGGCTACGAGCTCAAGTCCCGCCTCACCGCGCTGACCGGCCACCTGCGCCCGGTCAGCGACGGCGCGCTCTACCCGGCGATCGCCAGGCTGGAGGCCAAGGGCCTGGTCGAGCGGCACGAGGAGGCGGGCGCCGCGGCCGCGCGCCGCCAGGTGCTGACGATCACCGGGACCGGTCGCGAGGAGCTGCTTCGGCGGCTGCGCGAGCCCGCCGACCTCGACATCAGCGACCAGACCAGGTTCTTCGCCCTGCTGACGTTCCTGTCGGCGCTGCCCGACCCGGCCGAGCAGGCGAAGGTGCTCGGCCGCAGGCTGGCCTTCCTGGAGGCGCCCGCGAGCTTCTTCTACGAGGGCGGCGAGCCGGTCAGGGCGCGCGACGAGCCCGACCCGTACCGCCGCGGCATGCTGCTGATCGCCCGCGCCTCCAGCCGGGCGGAGAAGGAATGGCTCCGGCAGCGCATCGCGGAACTGAACGTGCCGCAATAGCTCCTAACGTCGTCGCCATGACCTTCTTGGTGACGGGAGCCACGGGCTCCGTAGGCAGGCACGTCGTCGCGCACCTCCTCGAAGCCGGCCATGGTGTCCGCGCGCTGACCCGGCATCCGTCCAGGGCGCGGCTGCCCGAAGGGGCCGAGGTCGTCCAGGGCGACCTGAGCCGTGTCGAGAGCCTCGGGCCGGCCCTGAAGGGCGTCGAGGGGGTGCACCTCATCGACGTCGCCGACTCGGCGTACACGCCGCTCCGGAACGGCGCGGAGATCGTCGCGGCGCTCCGGGAGGCGGGAGTGCGCAGGGTGACGCTGCTCAGCGGCTGGTCGCCGGGCACGCTGGAGGCCGCGGTGACCGGCAGCGACCTGGCCTGGACGTACGTGCAGCCGACCGAGTTCATGGCCAACGCGCTGGCGTGGGCCGAGGCCGTACGGACGAGGGGCGTGATCGAGGAGCCGTTCGCGGCCACCAGGACCGCCATGGTGCACGAGGCCGACATCGGCGCCGTCGTCGCCACCGCGCTCACCGAGGACGGCCACGAGGGCCACTCCTACGGCCTCACCGGCCCCGAGCTGCTCGACGTGCCCGCCAAGGTGCGGATCCTGTCGGAGGCGATCGGCCGCGAGATCGCCTTCAGGGAGCTGACCGTGGACGAGATGCGCGAGCGCTACCGGGCCCAGGGCGTGCCGGAGCACATGATCGAGTTCCAGATCGAGGTGTTCGGCAACGTGCCGGAGGGCGCCTACCAGGTCACGCCCACGGTCGAGCAGGTGACGGGGCGGCCACCGCGCACGTTCGCGCGGTGGGCCGCAGAGCACGTCGAGGTGTTCAGTCCAGGCCGCGGCGCTTGAGCAGCGGCTGGATGCTGGGCTCGCGCCCGCGGAAGTTGCGGAAGGCGGTCAGCGGGTCGAGGCTGCCGCCCCTGGACAGCAGCTCGCGGCGGAAGTGGTCGCCGTTGGCCCGGGTGAGCCCGCCGTTCTCCTTGAACCACTCCACGCTCTCGGCGTCGAGCACCTCGC
Source organism: Nonomuraea thailandensis (assembly GCF_024172165.1). Taxonomy (GTDB): domain Bacteria; phylum Actinomycetota; class Actinomycetes; order Streptosporangiales; family Streptosporangiaceae; genus Nonomuraea; species Nonomuraea thailandensis. The sequence goes on from NZ_JAMZEB010000002.1 coordinate 11,947,225, forward strand.
TCCAGATGTAGGAGTAGTAGCCCGCGCTGTAGCCGCCGGAGAAGATGTGCGCGAAGTAGTTGGTCCGGTAACGCGGCCTGACCAGCGGGAACGCGATGCCGGCGGCCTCCAGCGCGGTCGCCTCGAACGCCTCGGGGTCGGCCACGGTCTCGCCCGGGGCCAGCTTGTGCCAGGCCCAGTCGAGCAGCGTGGCGGCGAGGTACTCGACGGTCTTGAAGCCCTGGTTGAACTTCTCGGCCGCCTGCAGCTTCTCCACCAGCTCGGCCGGCATCGGCTCGCCCGTCTCGTGGTGCTTGGCGTAGTTGGCCAGCACCTCGGGCCAGGTCACCCACATCTCGTTGACCTGCGACGGGTACTCGACGAAGTCGCGGGGCACCCTGGTGCCGGACACGCGCGGGAAGCGCACCTGGGAGAAGAGCCCGTGCAGCGCGTGCCCGAACTCGTGGAAGGCCGTGTTCACCTCGTCGTAGGTCAGCAGCGTCGGCCCCGAGGCCGGCTTGGTGACGTTGAGGTTGTTCATCACCACCGGCCGCTGCCCGAACAGCAGCGACTGGTCGACCAGGTTGTTCATCCACGCGCCGCCGCGCTTGCTCGGCCTGGCGTACGGGTCGAGCACGAACAGCCCCAGCGGGCTGCCGTCCTCGTCGGACACCTCGAACACGGTCACGTCGGGGTGGTAACCGGCCAGCTCGGGCCGCTCGGTGAAGGTGATCCCGTACAGCTCGGTGGCCGCGAAGAAGATGCCGTCGCGGTAGACGCGGCCGAGCTCGAAGTACGGCCGCATGGCCGCGCCGTCGAAGTCGTAGCGGGTCTGGCGCACCTTCTCGGAGTAGTACGACCAGTCCCACGGCTCGATCGGGAACCCGGCCTGCTCCGCCAGCGCCTCGGCCTCCCGCCTGGCGTTGCGGACGGCGGGGCCGACGAGCTGGCCGAGCATCTCCTCGACCGCCTCCACGGTCTTGGCCGTCTGGTCGGCCACCGTGTAGGCCGCGTGCGTGGGGAAGCCGAGCAGCGCCGCCCGCTCGGCCCGCAGCGCCGCCATCGTGGCCGCCACCTCGAAGTTGCCGGGGGCGCGGCCGACGCTCAGCTCGTACAGGCGGCGGCGCACCTCGCGGTCGGTGAGCTGGGCCAGGCCGGGCTGGCTGGTGAAGTTGAGCAGCGGCAGGACCCACGTGCCGTCGTCCTGGCGCAGCGACTCGATCTTGGCCTCGTCGAAGCCGTCGAGCTCCTTCGGGTCCGTCACCACCAGCGCCGACTCCGTGGAGGCCTTCAGCAGGCTCTGCGCGAACCGCGTGGAGAGCTTCGACAGCTCCTCGTTCAGCGCGCGCAGGCGGTCCTGCTCGGGCTCGGACAGGTCGGCCCCGGCCCTGATGAAGTCGTCGCGGTACTTCTCCAGCAGCCAGGACTCCTCGGCGTCCGCCGTGCTGACCTGCTTGATCCTGGCCCACAGCGCCCGGTTCAGCCGGATGGCGTCGCCGTGCCGGGTGAGCTGGGGAGAGATCTCCTTCTCGATCTCCATGATGCCGTCGGTCGTGTCGGACGCGGCGACGCTGAAGAAGACCGTGGCCGTGCGGTCGAGGATCCGGCCCGACCGTTCGAGCGCGGCGATCGTGTTCTCGAACGTCGGAGTCTCGGTGCTGCTCGCGATCGCCTCGACCTCGGCGAGCTGCTCCGCCATGCCGCGCTCGAACGCCGGCAGGTAGTGCTCCTCACGGATGTCCGCGAAGGGCGGCAGCTCGTACGGCAGGTCGCTTGGGGCGAAGAACGGGTTCTCGGCCAACGCTCGGGCTCCTCCACGTGGTGTTTTGTCCCCTTCAGCTTGGCACGACCGGGCACGTGGTGGGGGCTCCGGAGGACGGGTCGGCTAATCGTTTTGGTCTTAGCCCCGGAGCTGGGCTATTCTTTCGGACGTCGCCAAAGCGCTCCGCGAGGAGATCGCAGCGGTGGGGTATGGTGTAATTGGCAGCACGACTGATTCTGGTTCAGTTAGTCTAGGTTCGAGTCCTGGTACCCCAGCATTTCAACGGATGTCTCCTTCGGAGATGTCCGTTTTTTATTTCGCGAGCCCGTCGAGGATTTTTGTGATCTCCGCGTAGGCCCTGCGCGTCGGCGCGTGCGGCGTCTTCACCGTGAACACCTCGAACTTGTTGCCCGGCGTCGCCTCGTCCGCCTCCCTGATCATGCGATCCTGCAGGGCCGGCGGGATCACCCGGTCCAGCGACTGCCTCACGTACACCCGCGGCACCCGCCCCCAGGCGTCCCTGCGGCCACGGGCGTCCGCGCTCGACACCTCCAGGCTCTCGTCCGGCAGCGACGAGTTGAGCAGCGCCAGGAACTCCCCCTCGGTGCCCTCGGCCATGAACGCCGCCTTGGCCGCGTCCAGGAACTTCCTGTCGTTCGTGCGCCAGTTGATCCGGACCGCCTTGAGCACCCGCGGGTCCCCGATGACGCCCGGCAGGATGGCGGCGCCCAGGCTCGTCCTGCCCTCCGGCGTCTCCAGGTACTCGGCGGGGGAGCGCAGCTTGGTGCAGCAGTAGGCGCCGATGTAGACGAGACGGTCGATCAGGTGGGGCACCGCGTCGGCGGCCTTGGTGACGGTCGAGCCGCCCAGGCTGCCGCCCACGAGGATCACCGGGCCGTACCGGGCGGCCCTGCGCACCACGTCCACCGTGGCCTCGACGTAGTCGTCCAGCGTCACCCCGGCCATGGGGGAGGGGAGCGCGGCCAGCTCGGCCAGGTCCTGCGGAGCCTGGTAGGCCATATGGAGCTGGTCCTCGGGGCCGTGGCCCGGCAGGCTCACGCCCACGGTCCGGTGGCCGCGCAGCGTCAGCTCCGCGTCACCGCTGGCCACGCCGTTCGAGCCGGTCACGAAGACGAACGTGGTCACCTCCTTCCGCTTGGTCACGGACGTGGCGGCGGCTCCCGCGCCGGCGGCGGTCGCGAGCTGGAAAGCGGTTCTGCGAGTCAGATCGGTCATGCCTCGATGCTCGCCGAGGCCGCATGCGGGCCACATCGCCCGTCAGGGCGGAGAAGCGGTTGACGGCGGCCATCCACCGATCGGTTGACGGCATGCCAGGCTTGGGGGCATGAGCTGGATCGACGGGCGCGAGAGGTGGGTCCACGCGGCGCTGGCGTACGCGCTGCTCGCCGTCTCCGCGATCGCGGCGGCCTGGCAGGGCGCAGGGACAGGAACAGGGACAGGCACGGGCACGGGTACAGGCACGGGGCCCGGCGGGGGCGTGGGGGCGCTCTGGGCCGGGGTGCCGTGGCCGGTGCCGGCCCTGGCGGCGGCCGTGTGGCTGGCTCCCGTTCCCTGGCTCCACCGGCGCCGCGACACGCACAGGGCGCTCGTCGTGGCCCACTACCTCCTGCTCGTGGCCCTCGCCGGGGCGCTGGCCGTCAAGAGCCCGGCCTTCGTCCTGTTCGTCTCGGCCGGTTACCCGCTGGCCATCGCGATGCTCCCGGGCCGTCTCGTCATGGCCGGCGTCACGCTCACCGCGCTCGTCAACGTGACCACCCAGGCGGGCCCCGGAGCCGGGACGACCCTGCTCACCGTCATGGCCGGCGTGGCCGTGCCGCTGGTCGCGGCCGGCTGGTACGTCTCCGCCGAGCACGACAGGCGCCGCCGCCTCGTCGAGCGCCTGCGCGCCGCGATGGAGGAGAACGCCGAGCTCAACACCAGGCTCCTCGACCAGGCCCGGCGGGCGGGCGTGCTGGACGAGCGGCACCGCGTGGCCGGCGAGATCCACGACACGCTCGCGCAGGACCTCGTCGCGCTGATCGGCCAGCTCTCCGCCGCCGACCGCGCTCCGCACGAGGACACCCGCCGCCGCCACCTCGACCGGGCGGCCGAGCTGGCCCGCCGCGGCCTGTCCGAGACGCGTAGATCCGTACGAGCCCTGCGGCCCGAGGCGCTGGAGGACACGGGGCTGCCGGACGCGGTCGGCCGCATGGCCGGGTCGTGGGCGGAGGCGGCCGGCGTGGACCTCCGGCTCGAAGTCACCGGCACCCCGGTCGCGCTGGCCGCCGAGGTGGAGGCGGCGCTGTTCCGCGTGGCGCAGGAGGCCCTGGCGAACGTGGCGAAGCACGCGGGGGCTACCAGGACGGCCCTCACCCTGTCGTACACGGACGAAACTGTCCTTCTTGATGTCCGAGACGACGGGACGGGCTTCGACCCGCAGCGGCCCGCTGACGGCTTCGGGCTGGACGGCATGCGGCAGCGGGCCCGCAGCGTGGGCGGCACCCTGGAGATCGAGTCGGAGCCGGGCCAGGGCACCACCGTCGCCGCCGCCGTCCCCGCCATCCCGAACGATGAGAGGCTGGACTGATGCCACTGCGCCTGCTGATCGCCGACGACCACCCGATCGTGCGTGACGGCCTGCGGGCGGCACTCGGCGGGGAGCCCGACCTGGAGATCGTCGGCGAGGCGGCCGACGGGGCGGAGGCCGTGCGCCTGGCCTCCGAGCTCGCCCCCGACGTCGTGCTCATGGACCTGCGCATGCCGGGCCTCGACGGGGTGAGCGCCATCCGCCTGCTCAGCGGCACCGGGCCGCGGGTGCTGGTGCTGACCACGTTCGACACCGACGTGCTGCCGGCACTCGAGGCGGGCGCCGCCGGCTACCTGCTCAAGGACGCTCCGCCGCAGGAGCTGGCCGCCGCCGTCCGGGCCGTCCACCGCGGCGAGACCGTGCTCGCCCCGGCCGTGGCGGGGCGGCTGGCCGACCACCTGCGCAGGCCCGCCAGGGGGAAGCTGAGCAAGCGGGAGCTGGAGGTGCTGCGCCTGGTGGCCGGCGGGGCCACGAACAAGGAGGCGGCGGCGGGCCTGTTCATCAGCGAGGCCAGCGTCAAGACGCACCTGCTGCACATCTACGCCAAGCTCGACGTGCGCGACCGCGCCGCCGCGGTCGCCGAGGCCTTCCGCAGGGGGCTGCTCGGCTGATCTGGTGGGCGGATAAGCGGTTTGGTGTGGTCTTCCGGGTGCGGTAGAGTTACCTGCGTTGCCGGGGAGGCCCGGCAACGCAGCTTGTGGGCAAGGTCCCGTCGTCTAGTGGCCCAGGACGCCGCCCTCTCAAGGCGGTAGCGCCGGTTCGAATCCGGTCGGGACTACCACTGCCACAAGCCCGCAAAGGTCCCGTCGTCTAGTGGCCCAGGACGCCGCCCTCTCAAGGCGGTAGCGCCGGTTCGAATCCGGTCGGGACTACGTGCTCTTCTCTCTGAGAAGAGCATTTTTGCGTTCTACGGCAAGCGGTGGGCGACGCCACCCGCCGCACCTGGCCGGGCCCCGTCCAGGGAGACGCTCCGCCGGTTCACTCGCTGGTCGCCGTTACGCGCGCCCTGTTGACCGATGAAGTCGAAAACGCCCCCACCGCGATGGTGGGGGCGTTTTCTGTGACGTCAGACCGAGCGGGCCTTGAACAGGGCCCTGCGGGCAGCCTTGGCGACCTGTTTGTCCGGGTGGACCTGGGAGATGAGGTCGAGCAGCTCCTCCACGTGCGCGTGGGGGATCTTCCAGATCACTTCCAGCAGGTTGTTGACCATCTCGGGGCCGATGTCGCGCAGGCTGCTCACGAACTCCGAGCGGCCCAGCCCGGCCGAGATCGTCCACATGTCGAGGATGAGCCAGTGCGTGTCGTCCGGCGTCGGCTCGGGCGCGCCCTCCACCTCCAGCTGGCTCAGGTGCGTGGCCGCGTACGGGCGCAGCGACGGCTGCTTGAGCGCCGCCTGCCAGGCCGGGACGGCGGCCTCGCCCAGCGTGCCGACGACGCTGGCCGCCTGCACCCTGATCAGCGCGTCGCTGTCGTCCTCCGCCGCCGCCTCCAGCAGCTCCTCGGCGGCCTTGCCGGGCTCGCGGAGCTGCATCCAGGCCGCGAACTCGGCGTCGGCCTCCTCCTCGGGCAGCTCGGCGCTCAGCGCGAGCAGCTCGTGGGCGGTCATGGACTCGATGGCGGGCCGCGCGTCGACCTCGATGTCGGCGTCGTCGACGAGGTGGACGACGCCTTCGGTGCCGAGCGGCGTGAGGCGGACGGTCTCGCCGTCGAGCTCGATCATGCCGTAGCCGATCAGCCAGTCGATCGCGGGCGCGAGCGGGTCGCCCGCCGCCTCCCACGCGTCGGAGCCCAGCTCGTCGAGGTCGGCCGCCGCCTCCGCGAGGTCCCGCGCCAGGTCGGCGCGCTCGCGCGAGCCGCCCGCCAGCAGCAGCCGGATGAGCATCCCCCGCGTCAGGCCCGCCAGGGCCATGGTGAGGTCGTCGTCCTCCAGCTCGGGGTCGCCGTAGTCGACCGAGTGCAGCCCCAGCATCCAGGCGTCGAGCACGTCCTCGTCGTCGTCGAACGGCCACTCCGCGGTGTCGTCCTGGACGGCCACCGTGCCGGCCTCGCCCGGCTCGAGGAACTCGAGGTCCACGGCGAGGTTCCAGATGTTCCAGAGCTGGGGGACGGCCTCGGCGACGGGGCCGTCGGTCTCCGGCCTGGGCAGCCCGGTGGCCGCCAGCGCCTCCTCGACCTCGGCGTCGGTGAGCAGCGTCTCCTCGCCCACCTTGCGGCCCGAGCCCACCCAGACGGCCAGATCGCGGGCCTTGGCGATCAGCGGCGCCTGGCGGGCCGCCTGCGCCAGCTCGGAGTCGGGCCGCAGCCTGATCGTGTCGAGCTCGGCCAGCTCGTCGGCGAACGGCTCGAAGTCGCCCAGGTCGCCGGCCTCGTCCTCCTCGTCGTCGCCCTCGGTGTCGTCGAGCAGCTCCTCCATGAGATCGACGAACTCGTCCTCGACGTCGTCCAGCTCTGCCTGCAGATCGGCGAGGCTGTCCGAGCCCTGGTTCAGCCGGCCGGTCTGGGAGAGGAACGTCAGGTACGCGTCCACGGCCGGGAGCATCCCGTCGGCGGCGGCGTCGGGATCCTCCACGACCTTGGGCATGCGGTCGAGCAGCAGGTTACGCAGGTCGGCGCGCTTCCACGTGCCGAGGTCCTGCGAGAAGGCGAGACGGTGCCACAGAGCGGCTGGTCCCACGAGCTCGGGGTCGCTTCCGGGGGCGTTCGCACGCGCCCACATGATGAACTCTTCGAGCAGGGGTCGCAGCTCAGTGGCGGCTACCTCGATGCGATCTGTCACGCACTCAGGCTAGTGCGCCGGGGAGGCAGTCGGCTCCCCAAATACATCCTTTTCCCGATCATGACGTGCGGCGCATCGCCTCCGTGATGCGCTCGGCGGCCGCCATGACGGGCACCGCGTGGAGCCTTCCCGGCGCCCGGGTGAGCCGCTCTATGGGGCCGGAGACGGACACGGCCGCGATCACCTTTCCGCCGCTGCCCCTTATCGGCGCCGACACGCTCGCCACCCCCTGCTCCCGCTCGCCGACGCTGTGGGCCCAGCCCCGGCGCCGGACGGAGGCGAGCGTCGCGGCGGTGAACTTGGCGCCGCGCAACCCGCGGTGCAACCTGTCGGGCTCCTCCCAGGCCAGCAATATCTGCGCCGCCGAACCGGCCGACATGGGCAGCGCGGAGCCCACGGGAACGGTGTCGCGCAAGCCGCTGGCCCGCTCGGCGGCGGCCACGCAGACACGTTCGTCACCCTGGCGGCGGTAGAGTTGCGCACTCTCCCCGGTGAGGTCCCTGAGCTGCATCAAGACCGGTGCGGCCACCGCCAGCAGCCGGTCCTCACCGGCCGCGGTGGACAACTCCGACAGCCGCGGGCCGAGCACGAACCGGCCCTGTGTGTCCCGGCTCACGATGCGGTGGTGCTCAAGAGCGACGGCCAGCCGGTGGGCAGTGGGTCGGGCCAGGCCGGTGGCCTGGACGAGCTGCGCCAGTGAAGCGGGTCCCGCTTCCAGGGCATTGAGTACAAGAACTGCCTTGTCGAGTACTCCGACTCCGCTAGAGTTGTCCATACACCGATACTGCAGTCTCGACATATGAGAAAGCAAGTCGGAGGATTCTCAAGGAGGAGATCATGGGCCGCACACTGGCCGAGAAGGTCTGGGAGCAACACGTAGTCCGTCGCGCGGAGGGCGAGCCGGACCTGCTCTATATCGACCTGCACCTCATCCACGAGGTGACCAGCCCGCAGGCGTTCGACGGGCTCCGTCTCGCCGGCCGGAAGGTGCGGCGGCCCGATCTCACCATCGCCACCGAGGACCACAACGTCCCGACCGTGCTCGGCCCGATCGCCGACCCGGTGTCGAAGACGCAGGTCGAGACGCTGCGCAAGAACGCCGCCGAGTTCGGCATCCGGCTGCATCCGATGGGCGACGCCGGTCAGGGCGTGGTGCACATCATCGGCCCGCAGTTCGGCCTGACCCAGCCGGGCATGACCATCGTGTGTGGCGACTCTCACACCTCCACGCACGGAGCGTTCGGCGGCATCGCGTTCGGCATCGGCACCTCCGAGGTGGAGCACGTGCTCGCCACGCAGACGCTGCCCGCCTACCGGCCCAAGACGATGGCCATCGAGGTCTCCGGCGAGCTGCCCGTCGGCGTCACGGCCAAGGACCTGATCCTGGCCATCATCGCCAAGATCGGCACCGGCGGCGGCCAGGGCTACATCGTCGAGTACCGCGGTGAGGCCGTGCGCAAGCTCTCCATGGAGGGCCGCATGACGATCTGCAACATGTCGATCGAGGCCGGCGCCCGCGCGGGCATGATCGCCCCCGACGAGACCACGTTCGCCTACCTCAAGGGCCGCAAGCACGCCCCCGAGGGCGAGGCGTGGGACCAGGCGGTCGAGTACTGGAAGTCGCTGCGCACCGACGACGACGCCGTGTTCGACAAGGTCGTGGAGATCGACGCCTCGACGCTGACCCCGTTCGTCACGTGGGGCACCAACCCGGGCCAGGGCCTGCCGCTGGGCGAGTCCGTCCCGGCCCCCGAGTCGTTCGCCGACCCGGTCGCCCGCTCGGCCGCCGAGCGCGCGCTGGAGTACATGGGCCTGACCGCCGGCACGCCGCTGCGCGAGATCGAGGTCGACACCGTGTTCGTCGGCTCGTGCACCAACGGCCGCATCGAGGACCTGCGCTCCGCCGCCGAGATCCTGCGCGGCCGCCAGGTCAGGACGCGCACGCTCATCGTGCCCGGCTCGATGATGGTCAAGAAGCAGGCCGAGGAGGAGGGCCTGGACGAGGTGTTCAAGGCCGCCGGCGCCGAGTGGCGCGAGGCCGGCTGCTCGATGTGCCTGGGCATGAACCCCGACACGCTCCAGCCCGGTGAGCGCAGCGCCTCCACCTCCAACCGCAACTTCGAGGGCCGCCAGGGCAAGGGTGGCCGCACCCACCTGGTGTCGCCGCAGGTCGCCGCGGCGACCGCCGTCACCGGCCGCCTGACCGCGCCCGCCGACCTGTAAGGGAGACCACGTTCCATGGAAGCCTTCACCACCCACACCGGTACGGCGGTGCCGCTGCGCCGCAGCAACGTCGACACCGACCAGATCATCCCGGCCGTCTGGCTCAAGCAGGTCAGCCGCACCGGCTTCGAGAAGGGCCTGTTCGCCGCCTGGCGCGAGGACCCGACGTTCGTCCTGAACGACCCGGCCTACGAGGGCGGCTCGATCCTGGTCTCCGGCCCCGACTTCGGCACCGGCTCCTCCCGCGAGCACGCCGTGTGGGCGCTGCAGCAGTACGGGTTCCGCGTCGTCATCGCCGCCCGCTTCGGCGACATCTTCCGCAACAACTCCACGAAGATGGGCCTGCTGCCGGTCATCCTGCCCGGCGACCGGGTCGAGGCCCTGCAGGCGGCCGTCGAGGCGGACCCGAAGCTGGAGATCACCGTCGACCTGGTCGAACGCCAGGTCAGGTGGGCCGGCGAGGTCGCGGCCTTCGAGATCGACGACTACACCCGCTGGCGGCTGATGGAGGGCCTCGACGACATCGGGCTGACCCTGCGTCACGCCGGCGAGGTGGCCTCGTACGAGAATGGTCGGCAGCCATGGCTGCCGACGACCGTCTAGAAGACGACGAACTGGCGCGGCGGTTGCGCGATGCGCACCGCCGCGTCCGCATGCTCCCCGCCGCCGACAAGGAACGCAGCGCGCGCCGATATCTGGCGATCTGCGATCTGGCCAAGCGTGATCCGGAAAGGGCCGCCGCCCGCCTCGAGGCGTTTCTGGCGGCTCTTGACGAGCTCCTTCCAGGGGCGCTCGACACGCCACGCGAGGGGGAAAACACGCTGGGTGATTGAGTTCCCCCGCGATCCCGCCTACTTTCGAGCGCGTAAGGGGTTTCTACGTCGAAGTCGTGAGCTGGAACCCCGAGCCGTAACTGGGGGAGCAGGACTTTCATGAACAAGCGTGAACTCGTCGAGGCCATCGCGGATCGGGTGGGCGACAGGAAGACGGCCACGGAGGCCGTCAACGCCGTCATCGACGCCATCCAGAAGGCCGTGGCCGGCGGCGACAAGGTCTCGATCACGGGCTTCGGCGCGTTCGAGATGGTGAACAAGCCCGCTCGCACGGCACGGAACCCGTCGACCGGAGCGGAAATCAACGTCGCGGAGAGCTGGGCGCCGAAGTTCCGTCCCGGATCCGATTTCAAGGACCTCGTGAACGAGGGCGGGAAGAAAATCGGCAAGAGAAAGTAAGTCCGCCGAAGGATGACCAGCACGCCCGGGCCACGGCCCGGGCGTGACGTTTGTCACGCCCGCTGGAAATCCTCGGGAACGGGAAACGTGGACAGCGTGACGTAGGCGATCCGGCCGCCCGACATCCCGAGATTGACCCGCTGACCGGAGCGCAGCAGCCGCAGCGGCCCCGCGTCGAAGGCGGAGGTGCCGAACTCCAGCACGGTCCCGTCATCGAGGAACACCGTGCCCGAGCGCGTGGTCTCGTCGAAACTCCGTACGGTCGCCTGCACGCGTCCAGCGTAATCGGTTGCCCCCTGGCGGACGAGCACGCATGATCGCGGCATGGGGCCTCGGGGGAACTTCGGGCGCATGGTGTGGTCCAACGGGATCTCCGGCTTCGGCACCCAGGTCACCCTCGTCGCCCTCCCGCTGACCGCCGTGGTCACCCTGGAGGCCAGTGCCTTCGAGCTCGGCCTGCTGTCGGCCGCGCAGGCGGCCGCGTTCCTCCTGATCGGCCTGCCCGCGGGGGTCTGGGTGGACCGGCTGCGCCGCCGCCCGATCCTCGTCCGCGCCGACCTGGTCAGGGGCGCGCTGCTGCTCACCGTGCCCGCCGCCGCCTGGCTGGGCGTGCTCACGCTGCCGCACCTGTACGCGGTCGCCTTCGTGCTCGGCGTGGGGGCCGTGTTCTTCGACGTGGCCCACATGAGCTTCCTGCCCGCGGTCGTGCCCAAGGAGCGGCTGGAGCAGGCCAACGGGCGCCTGGAGGTCACCCGGCAGGTGTCCGTGCTGGCGGGGCCGGGGGCGGGCGGATGGCTGGTGAGCGTGCTGACGGCGCCGTTCGCGCTGCTGGCCGACGCCGCCGGCTTCTTCGCCTCCGGGCTGCTGCTGTCGGGGGTGCGGGTGGAGGAGCGGCCCCGCCCGCCGGAGGGACGGCGATTATGGGCGGACGTGCGCGAGGGCGTCGCGTTCGTGATCAGGGAGCCGGTGCTGAACCGGGTGGCGCTCGGCGGCGCGCTCACCCGGATCGCCCTCGGCGTCTGCGCGGTCGGCTACCCGCTCTACCTCTTCGTCGACCTGGGGGTGGACGCCACCACCTACGGCCTGCTGCTGTCGGCGCCGGCCGTCGGCGCCCTGGCGGGCGCGCTGCTGGTGGCCCGGGTGACGCGCCGCCACGGCGCCGGCCCCACCCTGTACGGCTCCGCGGCGCTCGTCATCGCGCTCCAGCTCCCCGCCGTGGCCACCGGCCCCGGATGGCGGCTGCTGATCTTCCCCGTCGCCTCGGCCCTGGCGGCCGCCGCCGCCGTGGTCTTCAACGTGGCCCAGCTCAGCTACCGCCAGCGCATCACCCCCGAGCCGCTGCTCGGCCGCGTCAACGCCAGCATGCGCTTCCTGATGTGGGGCACGACCCCGCTGGGCGGGCTGGCGGGCGGCGCGCTGGGGGAGTGGCTGGGCGGTCAGGGGGTGTTCGCGGCCGGCGTGGCCCTGCTCGGGCTGTCGTACCTGGCGATCGTCACCGCCCCCGCGATCAGGCACGCGGGCGCGCGGGCGCGGTGACGATCGTTGCGCGGTCAGGCACGCGGGCGCGGCGACGTTCGTTGCGCGGTCAGGCGGGTGCGGGTGGAGGCGCGGTGACACCGGTGTCCGGCCACAGGTCCGCGACCACCGCCGCCGTGTGCCGGCCCAGCCCCAGCGCGATGGCCGCACGCAGGTCGTCGGGAGTGTCCACGTCGCGCCTGACCGAGTCGATCCCGGGCACGCACAGCTCCTTGGCCCCGCCCGCCAGGTGCTTGGCCCGCGACTCGCCGCCGAACCGGGGCGTGAACGGACTGCCCGGCCGTACCCCGTAGAACGTCGTCCCGACGTCCAGCGCGTCGGGCACGAAAGCCTGGTCGAACTCGGCCGCCGCCTCCAGCGCCACCGCCAGCTCGGCCGGCCGCAGGGCGGGCAGGTCGGCCTGGAGCGCGCCCACCGCGTCGCCGGCCGCCACGCGCACGGCGTGCGCGGCCCCCGTGCGCAGCGCCGTGTTCAGCCCGCGGTCGGGGTCGGGCACCACGTCGGCGCCGAGCGCGGCGAGCGGCCCCGCGGCGGCGGGGTCGGCCGTCACGACGATCACCCGCGCGACCGCCGGGCAGGAGAGCGCCGCCGACACGGTGTCGCAGGCCACGGCCACGGCCAGGCGGGTGCGGTGCGGGCCCGTCGCGGCGGCCAGCCGGGTCTTCGCCGCGACCAGCGTCTTCACCGGAATGACCAGGGACCAGCGGATGCTCATCAAGTCTCCTTGAGCGTGGAACCCGCGCCGGGCCCCAGGGCGGCGAGGCCGTGAAACGGCTCGGCAAGATCGAACGGGTGCATGAAGGGTGAGGGATCGGACACGGGACCGTGATGCCGGCGTTGCTCGTGCAGCGGGCGTACCAGTATCGCCGCTATCGGGCCCCTGGGCGCAGGGCCCGCGAGCGCGCCCGGCGCGGGCGGAAGCAGGCCCGCGCCTGCGGTACGGTGCACGACCGGGCTGTCAACGCGGCCTAGCATCGCGCCTCGACATCCCGAGCGGCCAACCGGGAGACTTGGGGCTCGTCCCGTACGTGTTGGAGGAGACCATGAGCCGCCTCACGCGACCGTCGCGTCCTTGGGAGACCTTCGCCGTCGTCGTGGTCAAGCCACTGTCGCGGCTCCTGGTGAAGCGCGACTGGCGCAAGGGCGACCGCATCCCGCGGACCGGCGGCGTGATCATCGCCGCCAACCACCTGTCGTGGACCGACCCCGTCCTGCTCTCGCACTTCCTGTACAACAACGGGCGGTGGCCGGTGATTCTCGCGAAGTCCGGATTGTTCAGGGTGCCGTTCCTGGGCCGGGCCGTGCGGGCGCTGCTGGCGATCCCGGTCGAGCGGGGCAGCAGCGAGGCCGCCAGGTCGCTGCGCATCTCCGCCGAGCGGCTCGCCGACGGGTGCGCGATCCTGTTCTACCCCGAGGGCACCTGCACCCGCGATCCCGACCTGTGGCCCATGGTCGGCAAGACGGGCGCGGCCCGGCTGGCGCTGGAGAGCGGTGCGCCGGTCATCCCGGTGGCCCACTGGGGAGCACAGGAGCTGCTGCCGTACGGTGAGAAGAAGCCCAGGCTGTTCCCGCGCAAAACGTTTCACGTGAGCGTGGGGCCGCCGGTGGACCTGTCCAAGTACGCGGGCAAGCAGCCGCATGCCGACGTGCTGCGCGACGCCACGGCCGACATCATGGCCGCGATCACCGCGCAGCTCGCCGAGCTGCGCGGCGAGCAGGCACCGGCGACTCCCTACGACCCGGCCGGACGGTGAAGGAATGACGAAGGTGGCCGTTTTCGGCGCGGGCTCGTGGGGCACCACGTTCGCGATGATCCTGGCGGAGGCCGGCAGCCGCACGACGCTGTGGGGCCGCAGGCAGGAGGTGGTCGACGCGATCAACCGCGACCACGCCAACGCCGACTACCTGCCCGGCGTGACGCTGCCCGAGGGCCTGCGGGCGACGACGGATCCCGCCGAGGCGCTGGACGAGGCCGAGTTCGTCGTGCTCGCCGTGCCGTCGCAGACGCTGCGCGCCAACCTGACGGGCTGGCGCGGGATGATCCCGGACGGGGCGGTGCTCGTCAGCCTGATGAAGGGCATCGAGGTCGGCACCACCAAGCGGATGAGCGAGGTCATCCGCGAGGTGGCCGAGGTGCCGGAGGAGCGGGTCGCGGTCGTCTCGGGGCCGAACCTGGTGCCCGAGATCGCCGCCCGCCAGCCCGCCGCCACCGTCGTGGCCTGCGCCGACCTGTCGGTGGCCGAGCGGCTGCAGGCGATCTGCCACCTGCCGCCGTGGTTCCGCCCGTACACCAACCCGGACGTGGTCGGGGTCGAGCTGGGCGGCGCGGTGAAGAACGTGATCGCCCTGGCGGTCGGCGTCTCCGCGGGCATGGGCATGGGCGACAACGTCAGCGCCATGCTCATCACGAGGGGCCTGGCCGAGATCTCCCGGCTGGGGGCGGCGCTCGGGGCCGACGCGCACACGTTCGCGGGCCTGGCCGGGATGGGCGACCTGGTGGCGACGTGCACGTCCCCGCTGTCGCGCAACCGTACGTTCGGCGAGAACCTGGGCCGCGGCATGACCCTGGAAGAGGTCGTCGCGGTCACCAAGCAGACCGCCGAAGGCGTGAAGTCCTGCGAGTCCGTGCTGGAGCTGGCCAGGAAGCACGACGTCGAGATGCCGATCACCGAGGTGGTCGTGGGCGTCGTGCACGACGGCATGTCGCCGTCGGAGGCGGGCATGCTGCTCATGTCCCGCTCGCCCAAGCCGGAGCGTTACGGAGTGTGAGAATGACCTGAATACGGCGTGCTCGACTCGCTGTGACAGGGACACCCCGGTAGATTCGGACACCATGAGCAAGCCACGCGTCGCCGTCGTTTTCGGAGGCCGCAATTCCGAGCACGCCGTGTCCCTGATGGGCGCGGGCAGCGTGCTGGATGCGATCGACAGGAGCAAGTACGAAGTGGTCCCCATCGGGATCGCCCAGGACGGCAGGTGGGTGCTGGCCGCTTCCGACCAGCGGTTCGCCATCGAGGCCGGGGAGCTGCCGGTCGTCGACACCACCGGCGCGGCGCTGGCGCTGCCCTCGGGCTCCGGCTCGCTGGTCGCCTACGACCCCGGCAGCATCCCCGTCGAGCTGGGCTCGGTGGACGTGGTGTTCCCCGTCATGCACGGGCCGTTCGCCGAGGACGGCACGATCCAGGGGCTGCTGGAGATGGCGGGGGTGCGCTACGTCGGCTCCGGCGTGCTGGCCAGCGCCGTCGGCATGGACAAGGCGTACATGAAGACCGTCATCACCGCCGCCGGGCTGCCGACCGGCCCCTACGTCGTCATCCGCGACCGCGACTGGCGGCTCAACCGCGAGCAGGTGCTCAAGGAGGCCGAGGAGCTCGGCTACCCGGTCTTCGTCAAGCCGGCCAGGGCGGGCTCGTCCCAGGGCATCTCCAAGGCCTCCGACAGGGCCGAGCTGGAGGCGGCGGTGGACTTCGCCCGGCAGCACGACCCCAAGGTGCTCGTCGAGGCGGCGATCGCCGGGCGCGAGATCGAGTGCGCGGTGCTGCAGTCGCTCGGCGACGAGCCGGCCGCCGCGTCGATGCCGGGAGAGGTGCGGGTCGAGGGCGGGCAGGAGTTCTTCGACTTCGAGGCCAAGTACTACCCCGACCAGATGTCGCTGACCGTGCCCGCCGACATCCCGCAGGAGACGGCCGAGGAGCTGCGGGCGATGGCCGTGCGCGCGTTCGAGGCGCTGGAGTGCGAGGGGCTGGCGCGGGTCGACTTCTTCTACACGCCCGAGGGCACGCTGGTCTTCAACGAGATCAACACCATGCCCGGGTTCACGTCGCTGTCGGTGGCGCCGCAGCTCTGGGCGGCCTCCGGCCTGTCCTACCCGGCGCTGGTGGACCGGCTCATCCAGCTCGCCCTGTCGCGCTCACCCGGCCTGCGGTGAGAACGCCTGCCCTGAGGCCGTCTGCGGTGAGGCCGTCTGTGGTGAGGTCGTCTGCGGCGAGGCCGACTGTGGTGAGGCCGACTGTGGTGAGACCGACTGCGGTGAGGTCTGCGGTGAGGCTGCCCGCGGGGGCAGTGGCCGGGCTCAGCCGGCCTGGGGCGAGAGCTGGGCGATCGGCTTCGACAGGTCGGCCAGCACCTCGGCGGCCACGTGCTCGCCGCCGACCGTGACCTCCACGTAGGCGGTGTCGGTCACGGCCGTGAAGAGCGCGGGCCTGGCGGGATCGGGGAACCAGCCCACGCCGCCGATCTCCTGGAGCGTGTCGGTGGGCGCCATCCTGGCGGGCCGGGGCACGCCGCAGCGCAGCGCGACGGCCCCCGAGCCCCAGACGGCCACGTACGGCGACTCGGGCGTGGACGTGCCGCGCTCGTCGCCGTCGAGGGTCCGCGGCAGCAGGGTAGCCAGCTTGTCGCAGGCCGCGACCGCCTCGCCCTCGGGGACGGGCGGTTCGACCTGTACGGTGCCGCCGCAACCGGCGAGTGCTAGGAGAACGAGCAGGACGGCGGCGGCACGCATGCGAGAACTACCTTCAGATATGGACGATCGGACACGTAAGCGTACGCGTGATCCCGTTCACCGCCTGAATCTGCGCGACGACCAGCTTGCCCAGCTCATCGACGTTTCTCGCCTCCGCACGAACGATCACGTCGTAGGGCCCCGTCACGTCCTCCGCTTGAGTGACCCCCGGAATCCCGGAGATCTCGCGGGCCACGGCGGCGGCCTTGCCGACCTCGGTCTGGATAAGGATGTAGGCCTGCACCATCACGTCCTCCCGGGCGATTGGATCACGCCGAACGCCCACCGTACCCTGTGTGCGTCAGGAGGTGCGTCATCACAGTCGGAGATCTCGGCGAATTCGGTGTGGTAAATCGTATTACCACCCGTCTGCCCCAAGGTGAGGCGGTAATGCTCGGTCCGGGGGACGACGCCGCCATCATCCGCGCACCCGACGGGCGCGTGGTCGTCTCCACCGACCTGCTGCTCGAAGGCCGGCACTTCCGCCGCGACTGGTCCACCGGCTACGACGTGGGCCGCAAGGCCGCCGCCCAGAACCTGGCCGACGTCGCCGCCATGGGCGCGACCCCGACCTCGCTCGTGGTCGGGCTCGGCCTGCCCGCCGACCTGCCGCTGAGCTGGCTCGACGCCCTGACCGACGGGTTCGCCGACGAGTGCGCGACGGTCGGCGCCAGCGTGGCCGGGGGTGA
Source organism: Nonomuraea thailandensis (assembly GCF_024172165.1). Classification (GTDB taxonomy): domain Bacteria; phylum Actinomycetota; class Actinomycetes; order Streptosporangiales; family Streptosporangiaceae; genus Nonomuraea; species Nonomuraea thailandensis. Next base: position 11,964,513 of record NZ_JAMZEB010000002.1, read on the forward strand.
CGTCACCCGGTGCGACCTGGTCGTCATCGGGGTGACCGCGATGGGCGACCTCGGGGGCAGGGCTCCCGTGCTGCGCTCGGGCGCCAGACCCGGGCACGTGGTGGCGGTGGCGGGCCGGCTCGGGTACGCCGCCGCCGGATGGGCGCTGCTGGAGGCCGGGGTGCCCGTGGACGACGGCCCGTTGCTGGAGGCCGTGGCCGGGCACCGTGCGCCGTGCCCGCCGTACGCGATGGGGCCCGTGGCGGCCGAGCTGGGGGCGAGCGCGATGCTGGACGTCAGCGACGGGCTGCTGCAGGACCTCGGGCACGTCGCCGAGGCCAGCGGGGTGCGGGTGGAGCTGGATCCCGAGGCGTTCCCCGTGGCGGAGCCGGTGGCGGCGGCGGCCAAGGAGCTGGGGGCCGATCCGCTGGAGTGGGTGCTGGCGGGTGGTGAGGATCACGCTCTGGCGGCGGTGTTCCCTCCGGACGTACGGCTGCCGGCCGGATGGCACGTGGTGGGCCGGGTGGCCGAGGGCGAGGGCGTGCTGGTGTACGGGCGAGAAATCGGACACCGTGGCTGGGATCACTTTGGGTGATGATCTGTCCCGATTTAAGTGATATTTTCCGTGTTTGGGGTATGACTAGTGGGATTGCTGTGACAACGGCGTAGCAAAGGTGTTATGAAGATTGGCGGCCACTGTAACCGGAAGAAAGGGCAGCCATGGGCCGCCACGGCACAGGTGGATCCGACGACGGGGATGAACGGGGGGACAGCGCTTTTTGGGGTCCTGACGAGCAGGCCGAGCCGCCAGGCTGGCCATCGCTGCCGGACCGACCGGAGGTGACGGGGCAGTGGGCCCCCATGCCGCGGCGCACCGACGCGCCGCCGCCGCGTGGGCCGCAGCCGGAGCCGTTCGAGACCACCGGGGCCTTCGCGCTGCCCAACGACCTCGCCGGCGGCTTCCCCCCTGCCAACGACCCAGCACCCGGCTTCCCGCCCAACAGAGGGCCCATGGAGGACGAGGTCGGCCCGCTGGAGACGACGGGCGCCTTCGCCCGGCCGCCCGAGTGGGACCAGCCCCCCGGTCACGGCGGCTTCTCCGGCCCCTCCACCGGCGACTTCCCCGCGGCTGCGAACGGGCCCGGCGAGCCCGCCTTCCACGGCCCCGACCAGCCGGCCGCCTTCGGCGCTCCGGGCGCGCAGGGCTCCGGTCCCTTCGACCGGCCGAGCCCGCTCGACGCCGCCGCCGAGCGCACCAGCTTCTTCGACGTGCCGGCTGAGCGCACGTCGTTCTTCGACGGACCCGCCGACCGCATGGGCGCGCCCGGCGGGCCGCCGCCTGGACGTCCTGGGCCGTTCGACGGACCGCCTCCTGGGCATCCTGGGCCCGGCGACGGACCTGGCCCCTTCGGCCGGCCTGAAGACGGTGCCGGCCCCTTCGGCCGGCCTGCTGACGGGCCCGGGTCCTTCGGCGGCGGGACGGGTCCCTTCGGCCGGCCCGGAGATGGGCCTGGACCGTTCGGCCGGCCCGGCGACGGGTCGGGCCCATTCAGCCGGACCGGTGCCGATTCCGGTCCGTTCGACGGGCCTGGGGCGTTCGACGGGGACGCCGGTCGCCGTGACTCCTTCGACGATTCCGAGCGCACCGCCAGGTTCGACTCGCCTTCCGGCCCCAACGGTGTCTACGGCGCCCCGCCCGAGCCGGGCGACGTCAAGGTGGCCGGTGAGCCGACCGCCGCGCTGGCCCCGGCCTGGGCGAGCGCCGAGACCGGCTTCCTCGGCTCCGGCTGGTCCAACGACTCCGACGCGCCGGACGACGAGCCCCGTGGCCGCCGTGGCCGCCGCAAGTCGGGGCGCGGCGGCGGTGGCGGCGACGACGTGCTGGCCGCCCCCTCGGGCGCCGGCAAGGGCAGGGTGGCCCTGCTGTCCGTGGCCGCCGTGGCGGTCGTGCTCGGCGGGACCGTGGCGGGCGTCAAGTTCATGAGCTCGTCGGGTGACCCGGCCAAGTGCGAGGGCACGACGTGCGCGGCCGTGCAGGTCACCAGCAGCGGTCCCGGCCCGTCGGTGTCCGAGCCCGCGGAGGAGGAGTCCGAGGCGCCGTCCGAGGACGAGCCCGTGGAGGACGCCGCCGAGGACAGCGAGCCCGCGCAGACGCCGACGCCCACCGCCTCCTCCAACGTCCGCACGCCGCCCCGCACGACCGCCTCACCCACGCCCACGCCGAGCAAGAGCAAGACGAAGAGGCCGGCGGACCCCGTGGACGAGGAGACCGAGGACCCGCCGGTCGAGGAGAGCGCGTCGGAGACCCCGAGCGAGGAGGTCTCGACGCTGGACGACTCCCATACCGACACGGGAGCGGGCTCGCCCACCGGCGGCACCCCCGCGCCCACCTCCACGGGCACGGTGGGCTCGTCGGGCAGTGGCGCGGGCAGCTCGGTCAACGTCAGGCAGACGATCAAGCAGCGCATCACCACCTACTCGGCCAACCTGACGCTCTCCAACACCTCGCCCCAGACGCTCCAGAACCCGACGGTCTCCGTCCCGGTGGACGGCCGGGTCACGGACGTGGACGGGGCCGAATGGACCCAGGACGGCGACCTGCTGATCCTGGACCTGACGGCGACGATCGCGGCCGGGGCCTCGGTGGAGGTCACGTTCACGGCCACGGGCAGGGGCTCGGAGGCGCAGAACTGCGGCCTGGTCGCGGGGGACTGCGTCGTCACCTGAGCCGCGCCCGCACGACCGCACGACCGCACGAGGGGCGAGACCGGCTACGGCCTCGCCCCGGCGTGAGGACCCCAACGGGCCGCAGAAGGCCGTCAGCGGGTGCAGGAGGCCGTCAGCATCCGGGGCGGCCCTTTTTTGTGCGGTCAGCTGCCGCTCGCGTGGCAGACCCCTTCGGGGCGCGCGCCGACCCACTGGGGGCGTGGCGGCGGGCGGGCCGGAAGCGCTCGCACGTGCGAGCGGCCGTGCGCGCCCCAGGGCATGACGAAGGCCCGCTGCTCCCTCACCGGGAGAAGCGGGCCTTCGTGGAAGTATGAACTAGCGGGTGACCTTGCCCGCCTTGATGCACGACGTGCACACGTTCAGCTTCTTCGGCGTGCCGCCCACGACCGCGCGGACCGTCTGGATGTTGGGGTTCCAACGACGGCGGGTGCGGCGGTGCGAGTGGGACACGTTGTTGCCGAAGGTCGGCCCCTTGCGGCAGACATCGCAGACGGAAGCCACGGTATCGCTCCTTAAAACAGTCGATGTAGCCCTGTCCGCTGATGCTTTCCGGGCGGAGGGCATGCCGGGACAACCGGCCAGCCAGACGAGAATATCTGATCCACGCCGATGGACGCGAACCAGAGCATCTGGACCGGGTCCCGAGCGGCGATATTCTCCACGCACAACGGTAGCGCATCCTGGCCGGGCGGGAGGTCGTATGAAGATCCTCGAACCGCCCGCCGTGCGTCGCTGGGCCCGCCGGGCCGCCGACGCGCTCGGCCAGGCCAGGACGGAGATCGACGCGCTCAACGTGTTCCCCGTGGCCGACGGCGACACCGGCACGAACCTGCACCTGACCATGCTGTCCGCCGCCGAGGCCGTCGAGTCGCTGCCCGACGACGTGGACGTGGCCGTGGTGTGGCAGACGCTCTCGTACGGGGCGCTGGTGGGGGCGCGCGGCAACTCGGGGGTGATCGTCAGCCAGGCGCTGCGCGGCCTCGCCGAGGTGCTCAAGGACGGCCCCGACCTGCGCGCCGGGCTGCTCAGGGCGGCCGTGCTCGCCAGGGAGGCCGTGGCCAGGCCCGTCGAGGGCACGGTGCTGAGCGTGCTGGAGTCGGCGGCGCGGGCCGTACAGGACGTGGAGGGGGATCTGCGCGAGGTGGCCAGGCAGGCGGCCGGGGAGGCGCGGGCGGCCCTGCGCCGCACGCCCGGCCAGCTGGAGGTGCTGGCCCGCAGCGGCGTCGTGGACGCGGGCGGCGCGGGGGCGGCGATCGTGCTGGAGACCCTCGCCGAGGTGATCAGCGGCTCCTCCGCCGGCCACTACGACGTGCCCGCGCCCACCTCCAGGGTGTCGCCGATGACGGAGGTGGGGGCGGGGTACGAGGTGATGTACCTGCTGGAGGCCGACGACGGGGCGGTGGCGTGGCTGCGCGGGGAGCTCGACGCCATGGGCGACTCGCTGGTCGTGGTCGGCGGCGACGGGCTGTGGAACGTCCACGTGCACGTCCCCGAGGCCGGGCCCGCCGTCGAGGCCGGGATCCGCGCGGGCAGGCCGCACCGGATCCGGATCACGTACCTGGCCGAGCGCGTCCACCGCGGCAGCGCGGGGCGCGGCGTCGTGGCGGTCGCGGCGGGCGACGGGATCGCGGCGCTGTTCGAGGAGTGCGGCGCGGTCGTGGTGCGGCGCGCGCCGGGCACCCGGCCGGCGCTCCCCGCGATGCTGGCCGCGATCAGGGAGGCGGGCAGCGAGGTCGCCGTCCTGCCGAACGACGACGGCGTGCGCGCCGTCGCCGCCGCGGCGGCGGAGATCGCCCGCGAGGACGGGGTGACGGTCAGCGTGCTGCCCACGAAGGCGACCGTGCAGGGGCTGGCGGCGCTGGCCGTGCACGACCCGCTGCGCCGCTTCGACGACGACGTGGTGGCCATGACCGACGCGGCGGGGCACACCCGGTACGGGCATGTGACGGTGGCGGACAGGGAGGCGTTCACCAGCGCCGGGGTGTGCCGGCCCGGCGACGTGCTCGGCCTGATCGACGGGGACGTGGCGGTGATCGGCGGCTCGGTCGCCGGCGTGTCCGCCGTCGTCGTGGACCGGATGCTGGCGGGCGGCGGCGAGCTGGTCACGCTGGTCACGGGCGCGCCGGCGCCGGCGGGGCTGGCGGGCGGGCTGGAGGAGCACCTGCGGCGCACGCGGCCGGACGTGGACCTGGTCGTGTACGACGGCGAGCAGGGCGGCTACCCGCTCCTGATCGGCGTGGAGTGACCCCGGACTCCCCGGGAAAGGCGTCATCGGGGATTCCTGTCGGCCGCAGGCGGTAGAACTTATTGCCGTGAGCCGTTTCGACGAGCCTCTGACGAAGGCGCTCGACCCGAAGACCGCCAAGCTGCTGCACAGCGTGCTCGGCCTGGAGACGGTCGGCGACCTGCTGCGCCACTACCCGCGACGCTACGCCGAGCGCGGCGAGCTGACCTCGCTGGACGCGCTGGAGGTCGACGAGCACGTCACCGTGGTCGGCGAGGTGACCAGGCTCATGCGCAAGCCCATGCGCAACCGCGGCGGCACCTGGCTGGAGGTCGAGGTCGTCGACGGCAGCGGCAGCAAGATCTACCTGTCGTTCTTCGGCAAGGGCTCCCACGTGGCCGAGTCGCGGCTCAAGCCGGGGCGGCGCGGGATGTTCGCCGGCAAGGTGGGGCTGTTCGGAGCCCGCGCGACTCCGCGCTGGCAGCTCACGCACCCCGAGTTCGAGCTGTTCGAGGAGAGCGAGGCGAGCGCGGAGGAGTTCGCGGCGGCGCCCGTGCCCATCTACCCGGCCGGCAAGGACCTGACGCCGTGGGCGATCAGGCGCGCCATCGGCATGGTGCTCGACACGCTCGGACCCCTCGACGACCCGCTGCCCGCGAGCCTGCGGGCCCGCCACAAGCTGCAGGACCTCGGGGAGGCGCTGGTGGCCATCCACCGGCCGAAGGACATCGCGGAGGTGGGGCGGGCGCGCAACAGGCTGAAGTTCGACGAGGCGTTCGTGCTGCAGGCCGTGCTGCTGCAGCGGCGCCAGGCCGCCGCCGCCTGGCCCGCCAGGCCCAGGCCGCGGCGCGCCGACGGGATGCTGGCCGACTTCGACGCGCGGCTGCCGTTCTCGCTGACCGAGGGGCAGGCGCAGGTCGGCGAGGAGATCGCCGACGACCTGGCGCGCGAGCACCCCATGCACCGGCTGCTGCAGGGCGAGGTCGGCGCGGGCAAGACGGTCGTGGCGCTGCGGGCGATGCTCCAGGTCGTGGACGCCGGCGGCCAGGCGGCGCTGCTGGCCCCCACGGAGGTGCTGGCCCAGCAGCACCACCGCTCGATCACGAACATGCTGGGCGACCTGGCGCAGGGCGGCATGTTCGGCGGCACGGCGGTCACGCTGCTGACCGGCTCGATGGGCGCCGCCGCCCGCCGCTCGGCCCTGCTCGACGCGGCCTCGGGCACGGCGGGCATCGTCGTCGGCACGCACGCGCTGCTGCAGGAGCACGTGCAGTTCGCCGACCTGGGGCTGGTCGTGGTGGACGAGCAGCACCGGTTCGGGGTGGAGCAGCGTGACGCGCTGCGCGAGAAGGGGGGCGGCGGGCGGCCGCACGTGCTGGTCATGACCGCGACCCCGATCCCGCGCACGGTCGCCATGACCGTCTTCGGCGACCTGGAGGTCTCCACGCTCTCCCAGCTCCCGTCGGGCCGCGCGCCCATCACCAGCCACGTCGTCCCGGCCGCCGAGAAGCCCCACTACCTGGAGCGCACCTGGCAGCGGGTCAGGGAGGAGGTGGCGCTGGGGCGGCAGGCGTACATCGTGTGCCCCCGCATCGGCGACCTGGAGGGCGACGAGGGCGACCTGGCGGGCGCGGCCTCCGACGACGAGCGCCGCCCGCCGCTGGCCGTCCTCGACGTGGCCGAGCTGCTCACCGAGGGCCCCTTCCACGACCTGCGCGTCGGCACCCTGCACGGCAAGCTCCCGCCCGAGGAGAAGGACGCGATCATGCGCGCGTTCACCCGCGGCGAGCTCGACGTCCTGGTGGCCACGACGGTCATCGAGGTCGGCGTCGACGTGCCCAACTCCTCCGTCATGATCATCATGGACGCCGACCGCTTCGGCGTCTCCCAGCTCCACCAGCTCCGCGGCCGCGTCGGCCGGGGCGGCCTGCCCGGCCTGTGCCTCCTGGTCTCCGACTTTCCCGAGGGCACTCCCGCGCGGGCTCGCCTGGACGCGGTGGCGGCCACCCTGGACGGCTTCGAGCTGTCGCGGGTCGACCTGGAGCAGCGGCGGGAGGGCGACGTGCTGGGGGCCGCGCAGTCGGGCAAGCGGTCGTCGCTGAAGCTGCTGCAACTGCTGCGTGACGAGGACGTGATCGCCACGGCCAGGGACGAGGCCGCCGCCCTGCTGGACGCGGACCCCGACCTCGCGCGGCACGAGGGGCTGCGGGCGGAGATCGACCGGCTGCTGGCGGACGAGCGGGCGGAGTACCTGGAGAAGACCTGAGAGCCTGCGGCTCCGGCCGCGTGCCTGGGAAGGACCTGCGATCCTGCGAACCCAGCCGCGGGGACGGCCTCCCCCCGAATGCCGTCCCCGGCTGGGCCCACCCTCGGGTCAGGTGCCGAGGGAACCGGCGTGCGGAAGGGCTCACGATCACGCCGGTCGGCCTTCACGTGGGTCACCTTGAAGGCCGCAGTCATCATCTTGCGGGCCGGGCACCCCGATGCCAATCACCCTTGCGCAGTCGAGGCAGACACTTGTCCACTCTTGACCTGCGTGAACATGCGGAACAATGGGTCACATGACGCGGATCATCGCAGGCGTGGCAGGTGGGCGGCGGTTGGCCGTGCCGCCGGGGCGCGGCACGAGGCCGACCAGCGACAGAGCTCGGGAAGGCATCCTCTTGACGCTCGATTCACTGTACGGGCTGCGCGACGCCCGCGTCCTCGACCTGTACGCCGGCTCGGGCGCGATCGGCCTGGAGGCGCTGTCACGGGGCGCAGCCGAGGCGGTGCTGGTCGAGTCCGACCCGAAGGCGGTCCGCACGATCAGGGCGAACGTCGCCGCGCTCGGCCTGAAGGGCGCGCAGGTGGTGGCCGACAAGGTGGAGCGGCTGCTGGGCAGGCCCCCGGAGGCGCCGTTCGAGATCGTCTTCGCCGATCCGCCCTACGTCGTGGCGGACGACGAGGTCCAGACGGTGCTGGCGCTGCTGCGCGACAACGGCTGGCTGGCGGACGAGGCTTTGGTGGCGTTCGAGAGGGAAAGCAGGGGAAAGCCCTTGATGTGGCCGGAAGGTTACGTTGAGGAGAGGGTCCGTCGTTATGGCGAAGCGTCCGTTTGGTACGGTCGCGCCGCCGGGAACCCGTAGACCTGGGAGGCGTCTTGCGCCGCGTAGTCTGCCCGGGGTCGTTCGACCCCATCACCAATGGCCACCTCGACATCATCGGCCGTGCCGCACGGCTGTACGACGAGGTGACCGTGGCAGTCCTCATCAACGTCGAGAAGAGCAGCCTGTTCACGGTTGACGAACGGATCGAGATCCTGCAGACCGTGACCAAGGAATACCCGAACGTCAAAGTGCAGAAGTTCCACGGCCTGCTGGTCGACTTCTGCAGGCAGAACGACATCCCCGCCATCGTCAAGGGCATCAGGGTGGTCAGCGACTTCGACTACGAGCTGCAGATGGCACAGCTCAACTACCGCCTGTCGGGGGTCGAGACGCTGTTCATGCCCACGAACCCCGAGTACTCGTTCCTGTCCTCCTCCCGGGTGAAGGAGATCGCCCGGTATGGTGGGGACGTCTCGGGTCTGGTGCCCGATCTGGTGCACACGCTGCTCATCGAGCGGCTCAGGGGCTGACCGCGAGCTGCTATCCTTTCATTTCGGCCTTGTACGACGGCGATTGTTTTCGCCATGCCTAGCGAGAGCAGGATGACTCAGCACCTCGACCCCCGCTCCCCGTGGGTGATCTCCACTCATGACCTGGGTAAGCGACCGGGGACGATGCGGCAGATGACCCTGACGCTCCCGGCTCCGGCGGACCTCGGCGTCGACATGATCGGTGTCCCCAAGGACGCCGAAGTCGAGCTGGATCTCCGGCTCGAAGCAGTGATGGAAGGCGTGCTCGTCTCGGGCACGGCGCGTGCTCCGCTCGCCGGGGAGTGCGCGCGGTGTCTCGACCCGGTCTCCTTGGAGATCGACGTCGATCTGCAGGAGCTGTTCTTCTACTCCGACGAGGACGCCTCGGAGGAGGATTCGCTGCTCGACGGTGAGCTGTTCGACCTCGAGCCGACGTTCCGCGACGCGGTGGTGCTCGCACTGCCGTTGAGCCCCGTGTGCCGTGAGGATTGCGAGGGGCTCTGCACGGAGTGCGGGATCAAGCTGGCCGAGGCCGGCGACGATCACCGGCACGAGAAGATCGACGCCCGCTGGGCGTCGTTGCAAGGTCTGATTACCGACAAAGATAACGATCAGGAGAAGTGACGTGGCCGTCCCGAAGCGAAAGATGTCGCGGAGCAACACCCGCGCCCGTCGCTCCCAGTGGAAGACGACTGCTGTCGCCCTGGTGAGCTGCCCGCAGTGCCGTTCGCCCAAGCAGCCGCACATCGCGTGCCCCACCTGCGGCACCTACAACCGTCGTCAGGTCATCGAGCCGTCCGCCTGATTCAGTAGCAGTTGACGTGATGCCGACCGGGTGCCAAAGTGCCTCGGTCGGCGTTAACGTCTCAGATGCGTGCGGCGGCGGTTCGCCCGCGGCCGTGGTGGACGCCGGGGCTAACGTGTTACCCCGACGCCCACCACGTTTTCGGGCATCTTCCGCAGCCGGCGCGCCGTAGGAAGATGTCCGAGGAGGAAGCACGTGGGCGCAGGTCCTAAGCCGGTGGCCGTCGAGGTCGCCAGAGACGAGTTGGAGCGGGTCCTTTCGGTCGGGCTCGACCTCGACATCCTGGAGCGGGCGCTGACGCACCGCTCCTACGCGTACGAGAACGGCGGCCTGCCCACCAACGAGCGCCTGGAGTTCCTCGGCGACTCGGTGCTGGGCCTGGTGGTCACCGACACGCTCTACCGCAACCACCCCGACCTGCCGGAAGGCCAGCTCGCGAAGCTGCGTGCCGCGGTGGTCAACATGCGCGCGCTGGCCGACGTGGCCAGGGGCCTCGGCCTCGGCCGGTTCCTGCGGCTCGGCAGGGGCGAGGAGGGCACCGGCGGGCGCGACAAGTCCTCCATCCTGGCCGACACCCTTGAGGCGCTGATCGGCGCGATCTACGTCGACAAGGGCCTCGACGAGGCGTTCCGGGTGGTGCACCTGCTGTTCGACCCGCTGATCGTGCGCTCGGCCTCGCTCGGCGCCGGGCTCGACTGGAAGACCTCGCTGCAGGAGCTGACCGCCTCCGAGGCGCTCGGGGTGCCCGAGTACCACGTCGAGGAGAGCGGGCCCGACCACGCCAAGTCGTTCACGGCCATGGTCCGCGTCGGCGGCGAGTCGTACGGGTCGGGCACCGGGCGCAGCAAGAAGGAGGCCGAGCAGCAGGCGGCCGAGGCGGCGTGGACCCGCATCAGGGCCCGTCGCGACCAGCGTGAGAGCCAGCCCGCGGGCTGAGCCCCCCCGGGAAGGTTCGGGCGGCGCCCGGCGTTGGCCACAGGGTGAGAGTCGTGTACCCCCGTTCGGAAGAGGTCACAGGTGCCTGAGCTGCCGGAGGTCGAGGTCGTCAGGCGCGGCCTGGCGCAATGGGTGACCGGGCGCGAGATCGCCTCGGCGGAGGTGCTGCACCCCCGCGCGATCAGGCGGCACGTGCCCGGCGCCGACGAGTTCACCGCGCGGCTCAAGGGCCGCACGGTGCTGTCCGCGCAACGCCGCGGCAAGTACCTGTGGCTGCCGCTGTCGGGCGCCGACGAGGCGCTCATGGCCCACCTGGGGATGAGCGGCCAGCTCCTGGTCGTGCAGCCGGACACCCCGCTGGAGAAGCACCTGCGGGTACGCCTGCGCTTCGAGGACGGCGGCCCCGACCTGCGCTTCGTGGACCAGCGCACGTTCGGTCACGTCATGCTCAGCCCGCTGGCCGGGGGCGTGCCCGCGCCGATCGCGCACATCGCCCCCGACCCGTTCGAGGCCGCGTTCGACGAGGCCGAGTTCACCCGCAGGCTCAGGGCCAAGCGCACCGAGATCAAGCGGGCGCTGCTCGACCAGTCGCTGATCAGCGGTGTCGGCAACATCTACGCCGACGAGGCGCTGTGGATCGCCCGGCTGCACTGGGCCCGGCCGACGGAGACGCTGACCAGGCCCAAGGTGTCGGAGCTGCTGACGGCCGTGCGCACCGTCATGGGGGCCGCGCTCGAACAGGGCGGCACCTCCTTCGACAGCCTGTACGTCGACGTCAACGGCGAGAGCGGGTACTTCGAGCGCTCGCTGGAGGTGTACGGGCGGCGCGACCTGCCCTGCTCCCGGTGCGGCAGCGCCATCAGGCGCGAGGCGTTCATGAACCGCTCGTCCTACTCCTGCCCCCGGTGCCAGCGGCGGCCGCGCTGACCCTGCCTCCGACGGCGGCGACGGCGCCGCTGATCACGATCAGGCCGGCCCCCGCCCACATCACCGCGGAGACCGACAGCCCGTCGGCGATCCGGCCGCCGGCCAGCGCGCCGAGCGCGATGGAGACGTTGAAGGCGCCGACGAACAGCGCCGTGCCCAGCTCGCCGCCGCCCGAGCGCATGATCCACAGTTGCAGGGTCACCCCGACTCCGCCGTAGCCGAGCCCCCAGACCACGAGCGCGAGGAGCGCGGGCACGCCGGTCAGCACCAGCGCCGCCATGGCCACGGCCATGAGCGTGACCAGCGTGATCAGGGTCAGCCGGGGGTTCCTGGCCGCCCGGGCGCCCGCGGCGAAGTTCCCCGCCACGCCCGCGGCGCCGTACAGCAGGAGGGCGGTGCTCACGAAGGCGGGGCCGGCGTGCGCGACCTCCTCCAGGAACGGACGGACGTAGGTGTAGGCCACGAAGTGGCCGGAGACGGTCAGGGCCGTCAGCACCAGGACGAGCTTGAGCGGCCCTGAGAGCCACGAGGAGCGCTTTTCCGGCACGGGTGACGATTCAGGCTCCGGTGCGGGCTTCAACGGCGGCAGCGACGTGGCCAGCAACGCGAGCAGGGCCAGCGCCAGCACCCCCGCCGCGGCGAACGCGCTGCGCCACCCCGCGAACGACGAGACGAACGTCGCCGCCGGCACCCCCAGCACCGACGCCACGGAGACCCCGCCCAGGATGATCGAGGTGGCCCGCCCGACGGACCGCTCCGGCACCAGCCGCGTCCCGAGCCCGGCCGCGAACGCCCAGAACCCGCCGATGCTCACCCCGGTCAGCACCCTGGCGGCCAGCATGACGGGATGGGCGGGGGCCGCCGCTGCCGCCAGGTTGGCCACCGCCAGCAGCGCCATCAGCCCCAGCAGGAGGAGCCGCCGGTCGGCCCGGCGCGCGGTGATCGCCAGGACGGGCGCCGCGGCGGCGGCCACCAGCCCGGGCGCCGTCATCGTCAAGCCGGCCGTGCCCGCCGAGACGCCGAGGTCGGCGGCCATCGTGGTCAGCAGGCCCACCGGCAACATCTCGCTGGTCACCACGGTGAACGTGCCCACCGCCACCGAGGTCACGGCGAGCCAGCGGGCCCGTACGGGAACATCTGTCACAGTCATGCGGCCCAGCCTTCTGCCGGCCGCGGGCGGGAACAATGACGAAGCCCGAAGGCTTGGTTTAGGTGGGCTAAGCGATCGAGCCGGAGGTCGGGGCATGGAGTTCAGGGAGCTGGAGTGCTTCATCGTGCTCAGCGAGGAGCTGCACTTCGCCCGTACGGCGGAGCGGCTCTACCTGTCGCCGGGCCGGGTGAGCCAGCTCCTGCGCTCCCTGGAGACCAGGATCGGCGGCCGGCTCTTCGACCGGACGAGCAGGCGCGTGCGCCTCACGCCGCTCGGCGAGCGCTTCCTGGCCGACCTGCGGCCCGCCTACGACGGCATGGCGCAGGCCGTGACGAGGGCCAAGGCGGCGGCGCGCGAGGTGACGGGGGTGATCAGGGTCGGGTTCCTGGCCACGCCGACGGACGTCGTGACGGGCAGCGTGCGGGCCTTCGAGCTGCGCAATCCGGGATGCGTGGTCGAGCTGGTGGAGATCCCGCTCTCCGACCCCTTCAGCAAGCTGCGGGCGGGGCTGGTGGACATCGCGTTCACGCTGCTGCCGGTGGACGAGCCGGACCTGGTGACCGGTGAGGGGCTCAACCACGTGTCCCACCTGCTCGGCGTCTCCGTCAGGCACCCGTTGGCGAGCCGGACGGGCATGGGGGTGGAGGAGCTGGCCTCCGTCCCGCTCATCGGTCTCGACGGGCCGGCGCCGCGCGCGTGGCACGAGCGGATGGCACCCTCCGTAACCCCTTCCGGGCGCCCGATTCCCCGGGCCGGTAAGGTGGCCACCACGCAGGAGGGCCTGACTCAGGTGGCGCTCAACAGGGGCGGCATGCTGTTCTGCACGCCCACGGCGCTTCAGCTCGCCCGTCCCGACCTCAGCTTCGTGCCCGTCACCGGGCTGCCTCCGTCGATCCTGGGCCTGGCCTGGGCGCGGGGCAGGGAGACGGCCGCCATCAGGGCGTTCAACGAGGCGGCGGTCCGCGAGTCGGCCATGGCACTGGTGGCGTGAGGGGGATGACATGGCGGAGGGCGGCGAGGACGTCCGGCTGACGGCCTGGGTCAGGGGCCGCGTCCAGGGGGTGGGCTTCCGCTGGTGGACGCGGGCGCGTGCGCTGGAGCTCGGCCTGGTGGGCTGGGCGCGCAACACCGACGACGGCCGGGTCGAGGTGGTCGCGGAGGGGGAGCGCGAGGCGTGCGTCAAGCTCCTGGAGCTGCTCAGAGGTTGCGACACGCCGGGCAGGGTGGATGGAGTAGTGGAACGCTGGAGCGAACCCCGAGGTAGTTTGGGCGGATTCACGGAGAGGTAGCCCGTTTCGCCAAACCGCCCAAATAGGGTATAGTTGTATGTCGGGAGTGCCCATCAGTAGGGCTCAGCGGTTCGTTCGACTTGACCGCCCACACTGCCGGTGCGACTCTTGTTAGGTACCACGCGCACCCCTCCCGCGGAATAGAAGTGCGCGAACCAGTCTGGTCACTCAGCGTGGAGGACCCTTTACCATGGCGAAGGCTCTACTCGGCCACGTCGGCGGTCCTGACCCTCGGATGGTCTCGGAGATGCGCCGCCTGCAGCAGCGTATCCGGGATCTGGAGGCAGAACTCATCCGACTTCAGGCCACGAATGACGCTCTTGCAGCGCAAACCCGCGACGAGGCGCTAAGCCGCGTGCAGGAGCGCGAGCCGGCACTCACCTGAGAGTGATCGGAGCGCAAGACCCAGGGACGTCTCTGAGAGGCGTCCCTTGTTATTTGCCCTGAAACTCCTGGCGGAGCGCGGACCCGACTGTAGATGCCCACCCGGGGCAGCTAGGACCAGTAGGCTTTTCCGAGGTCTGTTCAAGGTCCGTTCAGGAGAAGGGGGTCGCGCTTGTACCTGAAGACCCTCACCCTGCGCGGCTTCAAGTCCTTCGCCTCGGCCACCGCCCTGCGTTTCGAGCCCGGCATCACCTGCGTCGTCGGCCCCAACGGGTCCGGCAAGTCCAACGTCGTCGACGCCCTGGCCTGGGTCATGGGCGAGCACAGCGCCAAGTCGCTGCGCGGCGGCAAGATGGAGGACGTCATCTTCGCCGGCACCTCATCCCGGCCCCCGCTGGGCCGCGCCGAGGTGACGCTGACCATCGACAACTCCGACGGCGCGCTGCCGATCGACTACACCGAGGTCACGATCAGCCGGCTGATGTTCCGGTCGGGGCAGAGCGAGTACGCGATCAACGGCGACACCTGCCGCCTCCTCGACATCCAGGAGCTGCTGTCCGACTCGGGCATCGGCCGCGAGATGCACGTGATCGTCGGGCAGGGCCAGCTCGACGCCGTGCTGCACGCGGGCCCCGAGGACCGGCGGGCCTTCATCGAAGAGGCCGCGGGCGTGCTCAAGCACCGCAAGCGCAAGGAGAAGGCGCTGCGCAAGCTCGACGCTATGCAGGCCAACCTGACCCGCGTCCAGGACCTCGCCACCGAGCTGCGCCGCCAGCTCAAGCCGCTGGGCCGCCAGGCCGAGATCGCCCGCAGGGCCGCCGTCATCCAGGCCGACCTGCGCGACGCCAGGCTGCGGCTGCTGGCCGACGACGTGTGCATCCTGAGGGGCACGCTGGAGCGCGAGGCCGCCGACGAGGCCGCGATCACGGCCAGGCGGCAGCAGGTGGAGACCGAGCTCGCCCAGGCCCAGCAGCGCGAGGGCGCGCTGGAGGCCGCCGAGGCCGAGGCCCAGCCGCGGCTGGCCGCCGCCCAGGAGACCTACTTCAGGCTGTCCTCGCTGCGCGAGCGCATCACCGGCCTGGAGCAGCTCGCCGCCGAGCGCCACCGCCACGCCCTCGACGCCGCCGCCATCGAGCGCCGCGGCCGCGACCCGGAGGAGCTCGAACGCGAGGCCGCCGAGGTGCGCGAGCGGGAGCTCATCCTCAAGGCCGAGCTGGAGCAGGCCCAGGAGCTGCTGGAGGACGCCGTCCAGCGGCGCGCCGAGGCCGAGGCCGGGCTGAGCGCCGAGGAGCAGCGGCTCGCGATGGCCGCCAGGGCCGCCGCCGACCGCCGCGAGGGCCTGGCCAAGCTGCGCGGGCAGGTCGACTCCGTACGCAGCCGCGCCCGCGCCGCGGGCGAGGAGATCGGGCGCCTCCAGCAGGCCGTGGCCGACGCCGGCGAGCGGGAGCGGCAGGCCAGGGAAGAGCTCGAGACGCAGCGGCTGGAGGAGCCCGCCGTCGATCCGGGGCTGGCCGAGGAGCTGGCCGCCGCGCAGGCCATGGTCGAGGAGGCCAGGGCGGTGGCCGACGAGGCGCGCGCCGCCCTCGAAGAGGCCAAGTCCGGCCTCGACGCGCCCCGCTCCGCCCTTCAGGCCGCCAAGTCCGGCGTGAGCACGGCTCGCGCCGCCGACCAGCAGGCCCAGCGCTCGGTCGCCGCCCTGGCCGCCCGCCGTGACGCCCTGGAGCTGGGCCTGGCCAAGGGCGACGGCGGCGCGGCGGTGCTGGACGCCGACCTGGCCGGGGTGCTGGGGCCGCTGGCGGCCTCGATGCAGGTGACACCGGGGGCCGAGCAGGCGGTGGCCGCCGTCCTGGGCCCGGCCGCCGAGGCCATCGCCGTCAAGACCCTCGACACGGCCGTGGAGGCGCTGGAGCTGCTGCGCTCGCAGGGGTCCGGCCAGGCGACGCTCCTGGTGGCGGGCAACGGCTTCGGCGGAGGCGAGGAGGCGTACGGCGGGGGCGGCCCGCGGGCGGCGGCTCCCGGCGGCGGCCGGTGGGTGGCCGACCTGGTGACGGTGCCCGACCACCTTCGGCCCGCCCTGGAGCACGTGCTGGCCGACGTCGTGCTCGTGGCCGACCTGGAGACCGCCCGGGCCGTCGCCGACCGCCACCCCCATCTCAGAGCGGTGACCGAGGCGGGCGATCTCGTCAGCGCCCACCTGGCGGCGGGAGGCGCGGAGGCGGGCACGTCCGTCCTCCAGGTGCGGGCCGCGCTCGACGAGGCCGTCGCGGACCTTGAGGAGGCCGAGGCCAGGGCTGAGTCCGCCGCCACGGCCCTGGACACGGCGATCGAGGCCGAGCAGGCCGCGCAGGCCGCCCTGGAGGCCGCCCAGGCGCACGTCGGCGAGGCCCAGACCACCGTCACCACCGCCCAGGCGGGGGTGAGCGCGGCCCAGGGCGGCCTCGACCAGATCAGGGCCCGCCAGCGCGAGGCCGACCAGCGCAACGCGGCGGCGGCCCAGCGGCTCGCCCAGATCGAGGCCGCCGCCGACGCGGCCCGCGACGAGGCCGAGCGCCTGGCCAGGAGCGTGGCCAGGGCGGAGGAGGCCCGCACCGAGCGCCAGGAGGAGCTGGCGGAGCTGGAGATCCGCCTGGCCGAGGCCGAGTACGCCCAGGAGCTGGAGTCGGAGCCCACCACCGACCTGCGCGACGACCTGGCGAGCGCCGTGGAGGGCGCCAGGCAGCGCGAGATGGACACCCGGCTGCAGGTGCGCACCGCCGAGGAGCGCGTCAAGGGCATCGAGGGCCGCGCCGACGGCCTGCTGCGGGCCGCCAGGCGGGAGCGCGAGGAACGCGCCCAGGCGGCCGCTCAGCGCGCCAGGCGCAGGCGCCAGGCCGCGCTGGCCGAGGCCGTCAGTAAGGGCGCCAAGCAGGTGCTGCAGGCCCTCGCGGCGTCCGTCCAGCTCGCCTCCAGGGAGCGCGACGAGGCCGACCTGGCGAGGGTGGCCGTGGACGCCGAGCTCAAGCAGGTCCGCCTGCGCGTCCGCGAGCTGGGCCAGGAGCTGGACAAACTGGTCAACCGGGTGCACGGCAACGAGGTGGCGCGCACCGAGCAGCGGCTGCGGCTGGAGCAGATGGAGCAGCGGGCGCTGGAGGAGTTCGGGGTCGAGGCCGAGTCGCTGATCGCCGAGTACGGCCCCGAGGCGCCGGTGCCCGGCGAGCCGCCCGTGCCGTACGTGCGCGAGGAGCAGGAGAAGCGGGCCAGGGCGGCCGAGCGGCAGATGAACCAGCTCGGCAAGGTCAACCCGCTGGCGCTGGAGGAGTTCGCGGCCCTGGAGGAGCGGCACTCCTTCCTCAACTCCCAGCTGGAGGACCTCAAGAAGACCAGGCGCGACCTGCTGACCGTGGTCAAGGAGGTCGACGACCGGGTGGAGCAGATGTTCGCCTCGGCGTACGAGGACGTGGCCCGCGAGTTCGAGCAGATCTTCGGCCGGGTGTTCCCCGGCGGCGACGGCCGGCTGGTGCTGACCGACCCCGGCGACATGCTGACCACCGGCATCGAGGTCGAGGCCAGGCCGCCGGGCAAGAAGGTCAAGCGGCTGTCGCTGCTGTCGGGCGGCGAGCGTTCGCTGACGGCGGTGGCGTTCCTGATCTCGATCTTCAAGGCGCGGCCGTCGCCCTTCTACGTGATGGACGAGGTCGAGGCCGCCCTCGACGACACCAACACGCAGCGGCTGCTCATGCTCTTCGAGGAGCTGCGACAGAGCTCACAGCTCATCGTCATCACCCACAACAAGCGCACGATGGAGATCGCCGACGCGCTCTACGGCGTGTCGATGCGCGGTGACGGCGTGACACAGGTCGTCAGCCAGCGGCTGAGGGAACGCGAAACGGCCTGATCGGTGTGGCCTTGGGCGTGACCATGGTGGTCGATCTGGAAAACTGACATCTTGTGGATGGTTACCTCGGCGTCATCGTGATCGTGGCCGTCGTCGCCCTGCTGGCGGCCGGCGGTCTCTTCCTGCTGTTCAGGCCGGGTCGCAAGGCGGCCCCGCCGGTCAAGCCGCCAGAGGCCCCCGTGCTTCCCGAGGAGGAGAAGCGGCCCGCCGGCGCGGGTGAGGAGGCCGAGGGCGCCACCACCACGCTTCCGCCGCCGGTCAAGCCCGCCGAGCCGATGGTCGTGGAGCCCGAGGTCGAGGTTCCGCCGCCGTCCGCCGGCCGGATGGTGCGGCTGCGCTCGCGCCTGGCCCGCTCGCAGAACGCGCTCGGGCGCGGCCTGCTGGAGCTGCTGTCCCGCGACCGCCTCGACGACGAGGTGTGGGACGAGATCGAGGAGAGCCTGATCACCGCCGACGTGGGCGTCGCACCGACCCGCGCCATGGTGGAGGAGCTGCGCACCAAGGTGAAGGTGCTGGGCAGCCGCACCCACGACGAGGTGCGCGGCCTGCTCAGGGAGCAGCTCCTGGCCCAGGTCAACCCCGACCTCGACCGCACGCTGCACGTGCGCAAGCACGGCGAGCGGCCCGCGGTCGTCCTGGTCGTGGGCGTGAACGGCACCGGCAAGACCACCACCACCGGCAAGCTGGCCCGATCCCTGATCGGCGACGGCAAGAAGGTGGTGCTCGGCGCGGCCGACACCTTCCGCGCCGCCGCCGCCGACCAGCTCCAGACGTGGGGCGAGCGGGTGGGCGCCGACACGGTGCGCGGGCCCGAGGGCGGCGACCCGGCGTCCGTGGCGTTCGACGCGGTGGCCAAGGGCATCGAGGAGAAGGTCGACGTCGTGATCGTCGACACCGCCGGGCGGCTGCACACCAAGACCGGGCTGATGGACGAGCTGGGCAAGGTCAAGCGGGTCATCGAGAAGAAGGCCACGGTCGACGAGGTGCTGCTGGTCCTCGACGCGACCACCGGTCAGAACGGCATGCGGCAGGCGCAGGTGTTCGCCGAGGTGGTGAACATCACGGGCATCGCGCTGACCAAGCTCGACGGCACGGCGAAGGGCGGCATCGTCATCTCGGTGCAGCGTGAGCTGGGCGTCCCGGTCAAGCTGGCGGGCCTGGGCGAGGGGCCAGACGATCTGGCGCCGTTCGACCCCGAGGTGTTCGTGGACGCGATCCTCGGCGGGGAGTGACGCTTTCGGGCTCGTCCAAAATGTCGTTGAAATGGGCCTTTACCAGATGAAACCTTGATCGGCGACTTTTCAATGTGTTGACATGTACCGGTCATTGATCGTTCGGTCCCGTTGGAACGTGAAAGGCCCGTCCATGAAGAAGATCGTTGTTCACAAGCCCGGCACCGTGAAGCCGACTGCCGGGGCTGCGCCCAGGCACAGCGCCTGATCCGCTCGTAGCCCGCTGTGCGGGCCTCCGTCCCCTCCCCGCCCGCCGGCTTCGGCGGGTCCCGGCGGAGGGGCCGGGGCGGGCGGATGGCGGCCGGGGCTGGCCGTGGCAGGGTCACGGGGTTCAAGCTGGTGCCGTGACAGGGCGTCGGCCGTGGTGGGGCACGGCCGGCGGAGGGGTGTGCCGCGTGGGGGCGTCGGCCGTGTCTGACCACGGGAGAGGGACCGCGTGGAGACGATCTTCATCGACGCGGATCGCCGTATCGGCGGCCCGTACACGCTTGCCGCCGCGCTGCTCGGGCACCTGGTGCCGGCAGAGCTGGAGCACCGGCCGGAGCTGGTCGCGGCGCACGACATCGAGATCAGGGCGGCGGCGCCACAGTTGCGTCACCTGGTGCCCGCCCGGCGGCGTTCGCTGGCCGACGAGCTGCCCAGGGAGCAGCGGGTGCTGGTGCCAGGGGTGCGCCGGAGCCTGCGGATCGCGAACGGGCTGGCGGAGTTCGCCCGCGGCTGCCTGAGCCGATCGGGGCCGCTCACCGCGCGCGTGGCGAATCTCGGCGAGGCCGACCACACCGACGCGGAGCTGGTGGCGGTGCTGCGGCGCAGGCTCGGTCCCGGCCTGCTGGCCATCGAGGAGGGGCCCTCCCGGCCCGGCTCGGGGCCGCTGCCCGCCGACTTCGACCGGTACCGCGACGAGGGCTTCCACCACGCCATGGCCGAGTCGGGGCTGGAGGTGCTGCGCGGGCTGGCGTACGAGGACGACCCCGAGCGCTGGCAGCGGCTGCTGCAGCGGGTGGCGGGGTCCCTGGAGGCCGTCGGGCGCGAGGAGGAGGCCCGCGAGCTCTACGACCGCATCAGGCGCCTCAGCACCGACCCCAAGCACCGCGCCACCGCCGCCTACGCCACGGCCATGATCCTGGTACGCCACCACGACCCGGCCCAGCGCGACCCCGAGCAGGCGCTGGCCTGGATCAACGAGGCGGTGACGATCACGTCGCTGCTGCCCGACCAGGGGGAGCGCGCCTTCCACCTGGGGTTCGACCTCAACGGCAAGGCCCTGGTGGAGCTGCGCAGGGGCCGCAGGGACGCCGCCATGGAGCTGGTGGGACAGGCCATCGAGCTGGCCGAGACGCGCCTGGCGCGGGCGCACCCGATCCACCGGCTCGTCCTGTACGCCAACCGGGCCCAGCTTTTGGCCATGGCCGGGCTGCGGGAGGCGGCGCTGGCCGACTACACCCGCGCCGTCGAGGCCGACCCCGGCTACCCCGACTACTACCTCGACCGAGGGAACCTGCTGCACGAGCTGGGCCGCGAGGAGGAGGCGCTGGCCGACTACGAGGCGGTCATGCGCCTCAGCCCGCCCTTCCCCGAGGCGTACTACAACCGGTCGGAGGTGCGTTACGCCGCCGGCGACGTCGAGGGCGCCCTCGCGGACCTGGACCACACGCTGGAGCTGGATCCGGCGTTCGCCCCCGCCTACGTCAACCGCTGCGGCATCCACGCGGCGGCCGGCGACCACGCCAGGGCGAGGCAGGACGTGGAGCGCGGCCTGGCGCTGACGCCGGGAGACGCCCATCTGCTGTGCGTGCTGGGCCAGGTGGAGCTCGCCGAGGAGTGTTACCCGGAGGCGCGCATGGCCTTCGACCAGGCGCTGGAGCTCGATCCCGAGCTGGTGCCCGCCTGGGCGGGCCGGGCGGAGCTGGCGTTCGAGCGGGGCGACCACGAGGCGGCGCTGGCGGACCTGACGCGGGCGCTGAAGCTGGAGGAGTCGGCGGAGCTGCTGTTCAACCGGTCGCTGGTGTACCGGGCGGTCGGCCTGGACGCGCAGGAGCGCGAGGACCTGCTGAGGGCCGCGGAGCTGGCTCCCGAGGACGAGGACGTCCAGCGGGCGCTCTTACGGCGCGGCTCGTCCTAGCCGCGCGCGCCGCCCCTGTCGTGGTGGAGCGGGCCGATGGGGACGACCAGCGGCGTGCCGGCCACCGGGTCGGCGATGATCTTGGCGTCCAGCTCGAACACCTCCCGCAGCAGGTTCTCGGTGAGCACCTCGTGCGGGGTGCCGGAGGCGATCACCCGGCCGGCGCGCATGGCGACCAGGCGGTCGGCGTAGCGCGCGGCCAGGTTGAGGTCGTGCAGGACCATGACGACCGTGCGGCCGGCCTCCTCGTGCAGGTGACGGACGAGCTCCAGCACCTCCACCTGGTGGGCCAGGTCCAGGAACGTGGTCGGCTCGTCGAGCAGCAGCAGGTCCGTGCCCTGGGCCAGCGCCATGGAGATCCACGCCCGCTGCCGCTGGCCGCCCGACAGCTCGTCCAGCGGCCGCTCGGCCAGGTCGGCCAGGCCCGTCATGTCGAGCGCCGCCGCGACCGCGCCCTCGTCGTCGGAGGACCACTGCCGGTACCACGTCTGGTGCGGATGCCGCCCGCGCGCCACCAGATCGGCGACGGTCAGGCCCTCGGGCGCGGAGGGCGACTGCGGGAGCACGCCGAGGATCTTGGCCACCTCGCGGGTGGGGATCTGGTCGATGCGCTTGCCGTCCAGCAGCACCTCGCCGCCCTGCGGCTTGAGCAGCCGGCCGAGGGCGCGCAGCAGCGTGGACTTGCCGCAGCCGTTCGGGCCGATGATGGTGGTCACCGTGCCGGCCTCGATGCCGAGGTCGAGCCCGTCCACGATGACGCGGTCGCCGTACCCGAGCTTGACGCCGGCTGCCTGCAGTCTCACTTCCGCGACCTCCAGATCAGGTGGATCAGGTACGGGGCGCCCAGCACGGCCGTGACGATGCCGACGGGCAGCTCGATGGGGGAGAAGGCCGTCCTGGCGATCAGGTCGGCACCCGTGGTGAGCACGGCGCCGACGACCGCCGAGCACAGCAGCGGCGGCCGGCCCGACCGGACCAGGCGCAGCGCGATCTGCGGCGAGGCCAGGGCCACGAACGCGATCGGGCCCGCCGACGCGACGGCCACGGCGGCCAGCAGCACGGCGGCCAGGATCAGCAGGGCGCGGGCCAGGTTCATGCGGATGCCGAGCCCGGTGACCGTGTCGTCGCCGAAGCGCAGGGCGTCCAGCGAGCGGGTGCCGAGCAGGGTCAGCGGCACCAGCACGGCCAGGGCCAGCGCCGTGGGCGTCACGTGCTCCCAGCCGCGCCCATTGAGCGAGCCGCTGATCCAGACCATGGCCCGGGCGGTGTCGTTGACGTCGCCGATGGTCAGCAGCCAGAACTTGACGTTGGTGAACACGGCGGCCACGCCGATGCCGACCAGCACCAGGCGGTAGCCGTCCAGGCCGCGCCGCCATGCCAGGCCGTACACCACGGCGGCGCCGGCCAGGCCGCCGAGCAGGGCGAGCACGGGGATGCCGAGGGTGGCCAGCAGGCCGCTGACGGTGCCGTACGCGCTGCCGGAGGCCACGAGCCCGGCCACCACGGTGACGGAGGCGCCGGTGGTGACGCCGAGGATCTCGGGGCTGGCCAGCGGGTTGCGGGCGATCGACTGGATGATCGCGCCCGACAGCGCGAGCGCGGCGCCGACCAGGGCGCCGGTCAGCGCGCGGGGCAGGCGCAGCTCCATGACGACGAAGTGGGCGGCGCTGTCGACGTCGAAGGTGGCGGAGAGCACCTCGGGCAGCGTCAGCCCGATGTCGCCGATGCGCATGTTCAGGGCCATGAGCAGGACGAGCAGGACGAGCCCCGTCAGGGTGAGCGTGACACCGCGTGGCCGTACCCGCCAGGAGACGGCGGACATCCGTAGGGTCGTCACAGGCGTACGGGCTTTCTGCGGCGGACCAGGGCGACGAAGAACGGGGCGCCGAGCAGCGCGAGCACCACGCCGACCTCCAGCTCGCCCGGCGGGGCGACGACGCGGCCGACGACGTCGGCGATCAGGAGCAGGCCCGCGCCGATCAGCCCCGAGTACGGCAGCAGCCACCGGTGGTCGGTGCCCGACAGGGGGCGGGCCAGGTGCGGCACGATGAGCCCGACGAAGGCCAGCGAGCCGCACGCGGCGACGGCCGCGCCCGACAGCAGGGTGACGGCGGCGACGCCGATGGTCCTGGTCCTGGGGATGTTCTGGCCGAGGCCGCGGGCCACGTCCTCGCCGAGGGAGAGCGCGTTGAGCCCGGGGGCGTTGACCAGCGCGAGCACCAGCCCGGCCAGCACGAACGGGAGCACCTGCCAGACCACGTCGCCGCCCCTGGAGGCGATCGAGCCGGCCTGCCAGAAGCGGAAGACGTCCATCGCCTGCTCGTCCAGCAGCACGATGGTCGAGGTGAGGGCGTAGAGCAGGGCGCTGACGGCGGTGCCGGCGAGCGCCAGGGTGACCGGGGTCGGGCCGCCCCGGCCGCCGACCATGCCCAGCGCGAACACCGCCACGCTGGCCACCAGGGCGCCGGCCAGGCCGTACCAGATGTAGGCGAGCAGGCTGGATGCGCCGAGCAGGATGATCGAGGCCACCATCGCGAACGCCGCGCCCTGCGTGACGCCCAGCAGGCCGGGGTCGGCGAGCGGGTTGCGCGTGTGGCCCTGCATGAGCGCGCCGGCCACGCCTAACGCGATCCCGGCCAGCACGCCCAGGGCGGTCCTGGGCAGGCGCAGGGAGCGGATGACGAGGTCGTTCTCGGTGCCGGTGGGGGCCGTGAGCGCGTGCCAGGCGTCGGCGAGCGGCACGGACTTGGAGCCGATCGTGATGCTCAGCACGACCGCCACCGCCACGCAGCCGAGCAGCGCGAGCAGCACGGTGACGCGGCGCCGGCGGAGGCCGTGGAGGCGCGGGGCGACGGCCACTGCGCTCACCCACGTCCTCCTCAGCTCTGCCTCGTTCCGCTGAAGTATGACAGCTTAGGCTCGCCTTACCTAATCCCGGTGCAGGAAGGCGCGCAGGTCCGCCAGGTGAGGCTCGATGTCCAGGCCCTGCTCCGCCAGCCAGCGCGGGTTTCCGTACGTGCCCTTGTACCGGTCGCCGCTGTCGCACACCAGGGTCACGATGCTGCCCTGCTCGCCCGACTCGCGCAGCTCCTGGACGAGCTCTACGCAGGCCGCCAGGTTCGTGCCCGTGGAGCCGCCGACGTCCAGGCCGGTGACCTCGCGGGTCCAGTGCATGGCGGCGATCGAGCGGGCGTCCGGCACGGCGATCATGCGGTCGATGACGGTGGGCTGGAACGAGGGCTCCACGCGGGGGCGGCCGATGCCCTCGATGCGTGAGCCGGGGGCGGTCGCGGAGGCGTCGCCCGAGGTCCAGCCCGGGTAGAAGGCCGAGCCCTCCGGGTCCACGACGGCCAGGCGGGTGGCGTGGCGGCGGTAGCGGATGTAGCGGCCGATGGTGGAGGAGGTGCCGCCGGTGCCGGCCCCCACCACGATCCAGGCCGGCTCCGGATGGGGCTCCAGGGAGAGCTGGGAGAAGATGGACTCGGCGATGTTGTTGTTGCCGCGCCAGTCGGTGGCCCGCTCGGCGTAGGTGAACTGGTCCATGAAATGGCCGCCGGTCTCGGCGGCCAGGCGGTGCGACTCGTCGTAGATGGCGCCGGGGTCGTCGACCAGGTGACACTTGCCGCCGTAGAACTCGATGAGGTGGATCTTCTCCGGCGAGGTGGCCGCCGGCATGACCGCGATGAACGGCAGGCCCAGCAGCCGGGCGAAGTACGCCTCGCTGACGGCCGTGGAGCCGCTGGAGGCCTCCACGATCGTCGTGGACGGGCCGATCCAGCCGTTGGCCAGACCGTAGAGGAATAGCGAGCGGGCCAGACGGTGTTTCAGTGAACCTGTTGGGTGCACCGACTCGTCTTTCAAGTAGAGGTTTACTCCCCAGTGCGAGGGCAGCGGAAAGACGTGCAGATGTGTGTCGCAACTACGGTTGGCATCGGCCTCGACCTTGCGTATGGCCTCAGCCACCCAGCGGCGTGTACCCGAATGGTGCCGGTCCACGAATCTCATCCTCATACGCTATCCCATGTGACTCTCGCCACTATTACTGCAGGATTGGTGGGTTAGTGTTATGATAATGAGACTTGTCCGGCCGTGGACGTGACCACGCACGCCGCGAGCAGATGGACGATCAACCCCTTCTGACCATGGCGGAGCTCTCTAACGCGTCCCTTACTAGGGACTTGCGAAGATGGGACCGCTGTCAGACGGCTTGTGCCGGTACGGGGGATAGCGCAAGGGGGAATGAATTTTGATCACTATGACCGATGAGCAGCGTCAGGACTGGTTCGAGCGCGATGTCGTGCCCGTGACGTCGCAGCTGTTCGCCTCCGCCATGCGCCTGACCCGTAACACAGCCGACGCCGAGGACCTGGTGCAGGAGACGGTGGCCAAGGCCTACACGTCGTACCACCAGTTCCGTGAGGGCACCAACCTCAAGGCCTGGCTCCACCGGATCCTGACCAACAACTTCATCAACGACTATCGCAAGAAGCAGCGCTCGCCGAAGCTGTCCGCGGCCGAGGAGATCGAGGACTGGCAGCTGCACGCCGCCGAGTCCCACAGCTCGACGGGCCTGCGTTCGGCCGAGACCGAGGCGCTCGACCGGCTGCCCGACAGCGTCGTGATGAACGCCCTCCGCTCGCTCCCCGAGGACTTCCGCGTGGCCGTCTACCTGGCCGACGTCGAGGGGTTCGCCTACAAGGAGATCGCCGAGCGCATGGGCACGCCCATCGGCACCGTGATGTCGCGGCTGCACCGTGGCCGCCGCCAGCTGCGGGGCATGCTGGAGGAGTACGCCCGCGAGGAGGGCGCCGTGCGCCTGCCCGCGCAGCGTGCCGCCTAGGTCCGCATGCTGAGATGGAGGCGGACGCGTAACAGCCCGTCCTCCGCCCGTAACTCCACCAGGTCGCAGAGCTGCCTGCTGATCCAGAGCCCGTATCCCCGTGGGGATTCGGGCTCTGGTGGTATGTAGCCGGGCAACGGGTCGTCGAGCGCGCCTCCGGGGTCGGCGATCTCGCAGACCAGCTCGCCGTCGCCGGTCCACATCGTGATCGTGCCGTGCCCGGCCCCGTGCTCGACGCTGTTGGCGGCGATCTCGGACACGCTGATCACCAGCGAGGTGATGAGGTTGCGGTCCATGCCGGCGGAGCCGGCGTAGTCGCCGACGTGCCGGCGCAGCTTCTTCAGCTCCCTGGCGGTGAAGCGGAAGGTGCCGGCGTCGCCTGGCGGCTCGGGCAGCGGGGCCCGGTCGTCGTGCAGCACCAGCTCGTGCGGCTCGACGAAGCGGTTGCTGGTCATCTCGCCGTCGGAGCCGAGCAGCACGGGGTGGTTGACCGGGCCGTAGTGGAGCACGCTCTCCGGGACGCGGCGCAGGTCGTACAGGCAGAGCATGATGACCGCCGTCGCGCGGAGCGCGGCGTTGATCACGGAGTCGCTGCGGATGAGCTCCCTGACCTGGCGCCCGCTCCTGCCCGTCCAGCTCGGCTCGCCGATCACCAGGGTGCGGCGGCCGCGGGTGTACTCGTGGTAGGCGGCCAGCATCCGGTACGGGTGGTCGTACCAGGAGGCGGGCACGCGGCTGTCGATGTACTCGGCCTCGCGCCCGAGGGCCTCGCGCAGGTGGGCCAGCTTGGCGGCGCCGGTGATCACCAGCACCCGCCTGCCCTCGTCCAGCGCGGCGCGCACCCGCGGCACCGTCAGATCCAGAAAGCACTCATCAGAGTCGTACGGCACGGCCACGTGCTTCAACGACTCACCATCGGAACGTGCCCGCACAGGGCGCACGGGCGAAACGTAGCAAGCGCTAGAGGTGCTGCGCAACGGCTATGAGCGCCACTGCGGCGAGCGCGCATACCACGCCGACCACCTGGACGGCCCGCAGCCGCTCCCCGAGCACGCGGTTGGCCAGCAGCAGGGTGCTGGCGGGGTAGAGCGAGACCAGCACGGCGACCAGGCTGAGCAGGCCGTCACGTTGCGCCAGGAGGTAGAGCACGTTCGCCGCCATGTCGAGCACGCCGGCCGCGAGGATGACGGGCAGCGAGCCGGGCCCCGGCCTGAGTGCGCGCCGGGTCAGCAGCGCCAGCAGGGCCACCGTGGACACCGACGACAGCCGCGCGCCGACCAGCGGCCACAGGCCCGCCTCGTGCGGAGCCATGGCGAGCAGGATGAAGAACCCGCCGAACCCGGCGCCGGCGGCCAGCGCGGTCAGCACCGAGGAGAGCGAGCCGTGCCCGCCGCCGGGCTTCTCCTGGCTCACCAGCAGCACCGAGCCGAGCGCCAGCACCACCCCCACGAGGGCCCAGACCTGCGGCCGCTCGCCCGTGACGAGCCCGAACACCACCGGCAGCGCCGCCGAGGTGACGGCGGTCGTCGGGGCCACCACCGACATGACGCCCGTGGCCAGCGACCGGTAGAACAGCACCAGCCCGGCCGCCCCCGACAGCCCTCCGGCCAGGCCCCACAGCAGTGCCGCGTGGCTGTACGTGCCGGGCAGCAGCGGCAGCAGGCCGAGGATCAGCGCCAAGCCCGCGATCTGCGAGATCACGACGACGGAGAGCACCTGCGAGCGCCGGGTGGCCAGGCCGCCGAAGAAGTCCGCCGTGCCGTACACGATCGCGCAGGCGGTCGCCAGGAGCACCGTCACCGTGATCTCCTCTCGGTTCAATGGAGTGGACTGTCAGTACAACACAGAGGGTACATTCCACTGCAAATTCATTTCACTAGACTGCACTCCCATGGAGGACCCGGAGCTCATCACACAGGCCATCGCGAACAACGTCCGCGCCCAGCGCGCCCACCGCGGGCTGACGCTCGACGCGCTGGCCGCCAGGTCGGGCGTGAGCAGGGGCATGCTGGTGCAGGTCGAGCAGGGGCGGACGAACCCCAGCGTGTCCACGCTGACCCGGATCGCCTCGGCGCTCGGCGTCACCGTGGCGCGGCTGGTCGAGGTGGCCGACGTGCCGATGGTGCGGGTGGTGGACAAGGCGGACGTGGTGGCGTTCCGCCAGGGGAACGGCGAGGCGCGGCTGCTGGTGGGCGCGGACATGCCGATGATCCTGGAGCTGTGGGACTGGCGGCTGGCCCCCGGCGAGCACCACGACGGCGACGCCCACCCGGCCGGCACCCGCGAGATGCTGACGGTGCTGGAGGGGGAGCTGACACTCACGGTGTACGGCAAGAGTCACGTGATAGGGAAAGATGATGCCGTGCTCTTCACGGCCGACCGCCCCCACCGGTACGCCAACAGGGCGGAGACCGAGCTCAGGTTCGTGATGGTGGTGGCCGAGCCACGCGAGCCCCACGACTCCCGCTATCCTCTGGACTCCCAGGACCCGCGCGAGCAATAAGCGCGAAAGTCCCCCTGATCACGCCCCGGAGTTTCATGATTACTCCATGTCTTGGACGGCTGATGCCCGTTGCTGGGTACATCCCTTGTGTGCGGTGAACGCCTGCGACGATCACCGCGCCGCGGAACGTCGGCAGGGGGTGGCGTGTGAGTGAGGCCCGAGCGGCGACGGAGAAACTCCATGCGGAGCTTCATGGTCTGGGCGTCACCAGCGCGTACGAGGTGGGCGACGACGAGACCATCTCGGTGTGGATCGGCCTGGTCGTCCGTTACAGGGATGGTTTTTACCGGTGGCAGGAAGGACCGGTGAAACGTCGGCATCTGGGTACGGATCCGGTCGGATGTGCCATGCGCGTGGCGCGCCGCTTCCAGGAATTGCAGGCGGATATCCCACTCTGGTGGGATGACCTGGCCAGGGAGCTGCGGGGGGTACCGGTCCAGGATTATCCGTAGGCCCCCGCATGCGGCGTTTCGGGGGGAAGCATGCGCGTATGGGCCCTGCCGCTGGCCCTGGTCGCCCTGGTGAGCTGCGTGACAGCGTCGGTGCCGCGCCGCCCGCAGCAGGCCAGGGTGCAGATCGTGCCGTCGAGGCCGGTCGTCGTCGATCCCTTGGCGCTCGCCAAACGGCTGAGATCGATGCAGCACGGCTGGCCGGCCAGCCGTAAGTTCGACTGCGCCCGGCTCAAGTGCGTGGCCCTGACCTTCGACGACGGCCCAGGAGAGCACACCGTGCGGCTGCTGGACATGCTGCGGCAGCGTGACGTGCGGGCCACGTTCTTCGTCATCGGGCAGATGGTGGCCGCCGACAAGGGCGGGCGGACCACCCGGCGCATCGTGGACGACGGCCACGAGATCGGCAACCACTCCTGGAGCCATCCGCCGCTCGCCGAGCTGCCGCACGAGGCGCTCAAGAAGGAGCTCAAGCACACCGAGAACATCGTGCAGCGGCTCACCGGCGTGCGGATGCGGGTGATGCGGCCGCCGTACGGGTCGACCGACGACGACGTCGCGGCCGAGACGCGCCGCGAGGGCCTGGCCCAGATCCTGTGGAACCTCGACACCCTCGACTGGCAGGACCGGGTCGCCACCACCGTGGCCAAGCGGGCGGGCGCCGCCAAGCCCGGCTCGATCGTCCTGCTGCACGACATCCACCGCAGCACGGTGGACGCCGTGCCGGCGATGCTCGACACGCTCGGCAGGAAGGGGTACACGTTCGTCACCGTGTCGGAGCTGTACGGCAGGACGCCCGCGCCCGGCAGGACCTACACCGCGCGCTGACCCGGGCGCTGACCCGGGCGCTGACCCGGGCGCTGACCTGGGCGCTGACCTGGGCGCGGACCTGTCGGTGCGGCGTGGCACTCTTGTCGGCATGGGTTTCAGCGGCTTTCCCGACGAGGCGTTCCTGTTCTACGAAGGGCTCGAGGCGGACAACTCCAAGACGTACTTCGGCCGGCACAAGCACCTCTACGAGGAGGCGGTGCGGGCGCCCATGCTGGCGCTGACCGACGAGCTGGCCGCGGAGTTCGGCCCCGCCCACCTCTTCCGCCCCTACCGTGACGTGCGCTTCTCCAAGGACAAGGCGCCGTACAAGACCCATCAGGGCGCGTTCGTGGAGGCCATGCCGGGGATCGGGCTCTACGTGGAGATCAGCGCCGAGGGGCTGTTCGCCGCGGGCGGCGTCTACTCCACGGCCTCCGACCAGGTGGCCCGCTACCGGGCGGCCGTGGACGAGGACCTGTCGGGCAAGCCGCTGGAGGCGATCACTGGCGCGCTGGTGGTCGAGGGGTACGAGCTGCTGGGCGATCGGCTCAAGACGCGGCCCCGGGGCTTCGAGCAGGACCATCCGCGCATCGAGCTGCTGCGGCACCGGTCGCTCTTCGCCGGGAAACGGTTCGAGCCGCAGGAGTGGGTGCACACGGCGAAGGCGCGCGGGCGGGTCGAGCACGCCTGGCGGGCGTACGGGCCGCTGGTGGAGTGGCTGTGCACGCACGTACGGGGGAGCGAGCTGCCCCGGCGCTAGCCCGGGCGCGCCGAGCCGGCCCGGCCGGTGCCCGGTCGGCGCCCGGCCGCGGGCCGGCTCACTCCCGCAGGTCAGCGGGGTGCCTGGATCGTCACGATCTGGTCGCCCTTCAGTATGCGGTCCACCGTCTGCCCGGCGGCCGAGGAGGCCGCCGTGGTGCCCGCCGCCAGCACCAGCGCGAGCGTCGGCGCCGCCAGGCTGCGGACGCTGCGCAGGTTGCGCACGCGCGCCCACGGCTCCCCCGCCAGGTGCATGATGCGCCACTCCCAGAACAGCCCGAGCCCGATGCACACCATCATGACCTGCCCCACCACGATGGCCACGACCTGCGCCTTGTCCATCGGCCCGATGTCCGGCTCGGCGAGTGTCGACAGGTAGCCCGACAGCTCCGTCAGCAGGGCGGCGGCGGTCAGGTGCAGGGCCTTGGTCATCGGCTGGGTGCCCCGGACCCGCGGGTAGAAGTAGCCGAACAGGAACCCGAAGGCGGGCAGCGTGATCAGGTAACGCCCGTCGAAGACGAAGCTCGTCAGGTCCACCCCCTCGGGCCAGCCGTAGACGAGGGCGAAGGGCAGGCTGAGCAGCAGGCTGACGGTGAACGCGTGGATGCCGTTGTACCAGGGCGTGCAGCCGGAGGAGGTGGCGAACGCGGTCTCCGGGTGCCTGCCGTGCCGGTTCATGGCCGCTTCCAGCGTGTTGCGCTGCTGGTCGAACTCGGCCATGGTCAGCTCGCCCGCGCCGATCCTGCCCCGCCCGATCCGGTACAGCTCCTGCTCGGAGACGAGCAGCAGCCGCTTGTGCAGGGCGGCCCTGACCAGGGCCCGGTGCTCCTCCAGGTCCATCGGCTCGGGGATGGCCATGCGCGGGCCCGTGAGCAGCCACTGGGCGCTCGCCCAGGCCACGAGCGAGGTGATGGCCAGCAGGGGCAGCGGCACGTCGATGTCGGCCAGCGTGGTGCTGCCGCTGGGCGTGATGTAGAGCACCATCAGCACGCAGATCATGGTCGACTCGGCCACCGGGTTGTCGACCGCGGAGCACTGCCCGCCGAGCCGCCGCAGCCGCAGCACCAGCATCACGAACCCGAGCAGCAGCAGCCCCAGCACCCCGCGCACGATCGGGGTCAGCACGAGGTTGCCGATCCGCGGCTCCTCCTGCGCGACGGCCAGGCTCCACGACCCGGCGTCCAGCCACTCGGTGGGCCACCCCTGCACGAGCAGGCTGATGAACACGGCGCCCACGACGGCCTGGCGTCTCCACTGCTTGGTCGCCACGGCCATGGCGGCGATCGGGATGAGCGCCCAGCTCAGCGCGAACACCAGCCGGATGCTGTCGGGCGGGTACACGCCACCGGCCAGCGCCCGCAGCCACAGCGCCAGCGCCAGCAGCCCGATCGCCGCCTCGGCCGACAGGACGGCCAGCCGCACGACGACCGGCCGCACCCCCAGGTCCACGCTGAACGCGACGGCCGAGCCCGCCGCCGCGACGGCCGCCACCGCCCCGCCCGCCAGCAGCGCCTGCCCGGACAGCTGCCCGTGCAGCCACGACCAGACGAGCATGCCGAGGCCGATCACCACGCCCACGCCGGTCACGACCAGCAGGTCGCGGGTGTCCCAGGGCGGGCTGGTGGGCAGCACCCGGCCGGCGTGCCGCAGCGCGAGCAGGGGCACGGCGATGAACAGGATCACGTACGCGACCGCCGACCAGTCCTCCGCGAACAGCGGGATCAGCAGCGCGGGCGCGGCCAGCGCCAGCCCGACGAACAGCTCCCTGTTGGCCAGCCGCGCCCACCAGCCCTCGCCGAGCGCGCGCACCAGGAAGACCGTCAGCGCGACCGCGGTGAGCACGCCGAGCGCGGTGGCCCACGAGAAGTCCTCCTCGACGACCACGTCGGCGAAGCCGAAGGAGTCGTGAGCCAGCGTCATGCTCACCGGATACGCCCCGACGGTGAACGCCAGCCGCTCCGCCTCCTCCTGCTCCGGCGTGATGCCCTCCAGTCGCAGCACGGTCCACTCGGCGGGCAGCACGGCGATGGACCGGCTGGTGACGATGAGGGGGAACGCCTTGGGCTCCTCGAAGTTCAGCTTCAGCAACTGGTCGGGCCGTAGCTGGCGCAACAGCGTCACCGTGAACCGGGCCGTGGTGCGCCCGCCCTGGGAGATGAGGACCGGCGCCAGGCGCGTGGTGGGTGCCAGGCCCGGGCCGTCCACCTTGATCGCGCCGAACGCCGAGTCGACGACCTGCTGCAGCGTGCCGGGGAAGCCGCTGCCCTGGCGCAACGCCTCGATGAGGGTGTCACGGCTCGCGAGATGGAGCCGGTGCTCGACGGTCACCTTGACGTGGCGCTGCCGGGGATCGAGCCGGCCGTCAGGGACCGGTTCCAGGTCGGCGGCGCCCGCCCTGGTGATCATCACCGTGCTCTCGGCCCTGCGGGCCCATTGCACGTCGGGGTCGGCGCGGGTGGCCGCGGCCACCCACGGGTTGGGGCCTGCGGTGCCTTTCGGCGGAGCAGGCTCCGCTACTGGTCTGGCTGCAACGGTGCACCAAACGATCGCCCCCAACGACACCAGCGCCAGCCCGAACGCGATTGCCATCCGGAGCTTTCCCACAATTTGGATGATTCTCCGGCATGCGGGATTGTTCTATCTCTCAGGGTCACGGTGTGATTACAGCTGCTCCCATGACAACTTTTCTTTACGGCGTGACCCGGGAGAGTTCATCCATCGCAGGTGGCCGAGCCGGGAGGCTTACTTCCCGTACTAACCGAAAAGCCGCGCTTTGTTCGCGAAAAGCGAGCAAAACGCGGCTCGGTTTGAAGATTTCCGTCAGCTCCGCTTGGCGCGGGCGGCGGCGCGGCCACGGGTGGCCCCGTCGAGCACGACCTTGCGGATGCGCACGGCCTCAGGGGTGATCTCGACGCACTCGTCCTCGCGGATGAACTCGAGGGCCTGCTCCAGCGACAGGACGCGCGGCGGGATCAGCTTCTCCGTCTCCTCGCTGGTGGAGGAGCGCATGTTGGTGAGCTTCTTCTCCTTGGTGATGTTCACGTCCATGTCGTCGGAGCGGGAGTTCTCGCCGACGATCATGCCCTCGTAGACCTCGGTCGTCGGCGAGACGAACAGCACGCCGCGCTCCTGGAGGTTGAGCATGGCGAACGCGGTCACCGGGCCCGACCGGTCGGCCACCAGCGAGCCGTTGTTGCGGGTGCGCAGCTCGCCGAACCAGGGCTCGTAGGAGTCGAAGACGTGGTGCACCAGGCCCGTGCCGCGCGTCTCGGTGAGGAACTCGGTGCGGAAGCCGATCAGGCCGCGCGCCGGCACCACGAACTCCATCCGGATCCAGCCGGTGCCGTGGTTGGTCATGTGCTCCATGCGGCCCTTGCGCACCGCCAGGAGCTGGGTGACCGCGCCGAGGTACTCCTCCGGGCAGTCGACCGTCAGCCGCTCGACCGGCTCGTGCACCTTGCCGTCGACGACCTTGGTGACCACCTGCGGCTTGCCGACCGTCAGCTCGTAGCCCTCGCGGCGCATCTGCTCCACCAGGATGGCCAGCGCCAGCTCGCCACGGCCCTGGACCTCCCACGCGTCGGGGCGGTCGGTGGGCAGCACGCGCAGCGAGACGTTGCCGACCAGCTCCTTGTCGAGGCGGTCCTTGACCATGCGGGCGGTCACCTTCGAGCCCTTGGCCTTGCCGACCAGGGGCGAGGTGTTGGTGCCGATGGTCATCGAGATGGCCGGCTCGTCGACCGTGATGAGCGGCAGCGGGCGCGGGTCGTCGGGGTCGGCCAGCGTCTCACCGATCATGATCTCGGGGATGCCGGCGATGGCGATGATGTCGCCGGGCCCGGCCTCCTCGGCGGGCTTGCGCTCCAGCGCCTCGGTCATGAGCAGCTCGGTGATCTTGACCTTCTGGATCGAGCCGTCGGTGCGGCACCAGGCCACCTGCTGACCCTTGCGCAGCACGCCCTGGTGGATCCGGCACAGCGCGATGCGGCCCAGGTAGGAGGAGGCGTCGAGGTTGGTGACGTGCGCCTGCAGCGGAGCGTTGGGGTCGTAGGTGGGCGCCGGGATCGTCGACTTGATGATGTCGAAGAGCGGCTCCAGGTCCTCGGAGTCGGGCATGCCGCCGTCGGCGGGGCGCTCCAGGGAGGCCCGGCCCGCCTTCGCCGAGGCGTAGACGATCGGGAAGTCGATCTGCTCCTCGGTGGCGTCGAGGTCCATGAACAGCTCGTAGACCTCGTCGACGACCTCCTTGATGCGGGCGTCGGGCCGGTCGACCTTGTTGATGCACAGGATGACCGGCATCTTGGCGGCGAACGCCTTGCGCAGCACGAACCGCGTCTGCGGCAGCGGCCCCTCCGAGGCGTCGACCAGCAGCACGACGCCGTCGACCATCGACAGGCCGCGCTCGACCTCGCCGCCGAAGTCGGCGTGGCCGGGCGTGTCGATGATGTTGAGGGTCATGCCGCCGTGCTGGACGGCGGTGTTCTTCGCGAGAATGGTGATGCCCTTCTCGCGCTCGAGGTCGTTGGAGTCCATGACGCGGTCGTCGACGTCCTGGTTGGCGCGGAATGCCCCGGACTGCCAGAGCATGGCGTCGACCAGCGTGGTCTTGCCATGGTCGACGTGCGCGATGATCGCGATGTTCCGCAGGTCGTCGCGGCTGTTCAAAGGCATGATGACGTCTCGCTCTGTGTCGTGGGGGCCGCCGCGCGAAGTCGCGACCTACTAAGTCTAGTTGATCCCCTCTGATGGCGAGAGCGGACAAGGTGGCGGCGAGCGTACGCGCGGGTGAAGCGACGGTGTTTTCCCGCAGGATGAGCCCCACCTACATAGGGGCTTGCACAATTGTGCGCATGGCAATCTTGGTCCTGGTCCCTAGATTATGGTCATGACCTGGACAGAGCTCGTGATGGCGGCGGCACCGATTCAGGGCGAGCAGCCGGCGGTGAGCGATGTCAGGACCGGCGAGGTGCTGTCCTACACGACCTTCGCCAGACGGGTCACCCGCGCCGCCGCCGGGCTCCGCGCCCAGGGCCTGCGGTACGGCGACCACGTGCTCGTCAACGTCCCGCTCGGCGCGACCCTGCCCGTGGCCGTGCACGCCGTCGCCTGGGCGGGCGGGGTGGCGGTGCTCTCGGGCACCGGCACCGGGCGCCTGATGATCACCCAGGACCACCACGACCCCGCCGCCGTCAAGGTCGACCAGGTCTTCGCCTTCCGGCCCACGCCGGGGGCCAGGTCGTTCACGGAGCTGCTGACCTCGGGCGCGGTCGAGTTCGGGCCGCTGGCCGGGCCCGCGCTCACGCTCGACGGCGCGCGCCTGTTCGACAACACCGAGCTGGCGACCGACCTGCGCAGGCTCGCCGCCCGGCTCGTGGTCGGCAAGGACGACGTCGTCATCAGCGCGGTGAGCGAGCCGTTCAGAGGGCTGCGCGTGATCGACCTGGCGATGACGGCGGGCGCCCAGGTCGTGGTCGCCCACGGGCCGAGCCTGGTCGGCTGCCGCGTGCTGGCCCAGGAGCGGCGGGCCACCATGGTCGTGGCGCCGTACGACCTGGCCAGGAGACTGCTGGGGGACCCCGTTCTGCGTGTCGTGGACGAAAGGGCGGTCGTGAGCTCGCTTGGCCTGTGAAAAGTGCGACACTGTGGGAGAGTGTGATCCTTCCGCGACGCAGGGTGAGCACATGCCAAATACCCCCCGGCACAACCTTCCGGCAGAGCCCAACCGGTTCGTCGGACGCGAGCGCGACCTCGATGACCTGCACGACCTGATCGGCGAGACGCGGGTGGTGACGCTGTGCGGGGTCGGCGGCATCGGCAAGACGCGGCTGGCCCTCCAGGTGGCGGCCGGGCTGGTGCCGTCGTACCCGGACGGCGTGTGGCTGGTGGAGCTGGCCAGGTTCGGCCGGCCCGAGCTCGTCGAGCAGGAGGTGGCCCGCGTGCTCGGCGTGCGCGAGGAGGCCGCCAGGCCGCTGCTCGACACCATGACGGCCCGGCTGCGCGACCAGCGCTGCCTGCTGCTGCTGGACAACTGCGAGCACCTGGTCGACAGATGCGCCGAGGTGGCCGCCGCGCTGGTCGCCGCGTGCCCGTCGCTGCGCGTCCTGGCCACCAGCAGGGAGCCGCTGCGCATCGCCAGCGAGCTGATCTGGCGGGTGCCGCCGCTCGACCTGCCCGACCGGGCCACGACCGACGCCGAGTCCGTGACGCTCTTCATGGACCGCGCGGCGGCCGCGGGCACCCGGCTGGGCGCGGAGTGCCTGCCCGACGTGGTGCGGCTGTGCCGGGCGCTCGACGGGCTGCCGCTGGCGCTGGAGCTGGCCGCGGCCCGTACGAGCCTGCTGAGCCCCGGCCAGATCGCCGACCGCATCGACGACCGGTTCTCGCTGCTGACGACCGGAGGCCGCACCGCTCCGCCCCGCCAGCGCACGCTGCTGGCGGCCGTCGAGTGGAGCTACGACCTGCTCTCGGCCAAGGAGCAGGTGCTGCTGCGGCGGCTGTCGGTGTTCGCCGGTGACTTCGACCTGGAGCTGGCCGAGCAGGTCTGCGCCGAGCGGCCCATCCCCGAGGGCGAGATCGTCGATCTGCTCGGCGGGCTGGTGGACAAATCGCTCGTGCTGTGCGACGAGAGCCGCAGACGCTACTGGCTGCTGGAGACCATCAAGCGTTACGCCGTCGAGCGCCTCGAACAGGCCGGCGAGCGCGAGGTCCTGCGCGAGCGGCACCTCGACGTGCTGTGCGAGCTCCAGGAGCGCCACTTCACGACCGAGATGGTGCAGCCGGACGTGCCGTGGCCGGCGCGGCTGGAGGCGCTGACCGCCAGCCGCGACCTCATCGACGACCAGCGGGTGGCGCTCGACTGGGCGGTCGAGTCCGGCAACGTGGCGGCGGGCCTGCGCCTGTGCAGGAACAGCACGGGGCTGCTGCCCCTGGCGGGGAACGTGGTGGAGATCGTCGGGCGGCTGGAGCGGCTGCTCTCGCTCGATCCCGCCGGGGTGCCCGCGGGCCAGATCGCGCACGCCAGGGCGTACCTCGCCTACGGGCTGGAGGCACGCGACGAGCTGGGCCGGGCGCTGGAGGTGGCCGAGGAGAGCCTGTCCAGGATGTCGCGCGACGACGTGTTCCCGCGCTGCGTCATGCACAGCCTGGTCGTCACCGTGCTGCTGCGGATGGGGCGTGCCGACGACGCGCTGCACCACGCCGAGGAGGGCCTGGCCCTGGCCACCCGCACCGGCGACACCTGGAACCAGGCGGCGGGGCTGCTCGGGCTGTCGGCGGTCGCGCTGGTGCGCGGCAGGCTCCGGGAGGCGCAGCGGCACGGCGAGGAGGCGCTGGCGCGGGCGCGCGAGCACGGGCACCGCTGGCTGATGGCCAGGACGGCGGTCCAGCTCGGCTCGGTGGCCGAGGCCCGCGGTGACCTGATGACCGCCAGGAGCCAGTACGAGATGGCCGTCCCCTGGCTGAGCGAGCTGGGCAGCGACCCCGAGCTGACCCGCTGCCTGGCGAGGATCGGCAGGGCGGCGGCGATGCTGCACGAGTTCGGCGCCGCCCGCGAGCGGCTGGCGGCCAGCCTGGAGCTGGCGCGGGCCACCGGCCAGCGGCAGAGCGTGGCCCGCTGCCTGGTGGGGCTGTCGGTGCTGGCCGAGTGCCAGGGCGACCTGGAGGGCGCCGTGCTGGCCGCGGCGGCGGCGGCGGGGCTGCGCGAGTCGATCGGCCAGCATTCGGCCACGACCAGGATCGAGGAGCTGCTCGGGCGGGCCCGCACCAAGCTGGGCGAGGGCCGCACGACCTCGTTGTGGTCACGCGGCCGGACGATGAGCCCCGACGACGCCGCCCGCCACGTGCTGGAGGGCGAGCGGTTGACGTCCCGGGCCCCGGTGGCGGCCGAGCCGGTCAAGCACTCGCTGCTGACCTCGCGCGAGCTGGAGATCGCCGGGCTGCTCACGCGCGGGCTGTCCAACCGGGCCATCGCCGAGGAGCTGGTGATCAGCCCCGCGACGGTCGCCCGCCACATCGCCAACATCATGGAGAAGCTCGGCTACACCTCGCGGGCGCAGATCGCGGTGTGGGCCACGGAGCATCAGAAGGGCGCTCCGTAGCCGTGCCGAGTTCTGCATAGGGATCTGCATATTCCGCCCCATGTGTGCACGAGATGCCCTCCCTACGGTGGGCCCCATGGATGAGCGCATCGTGATGGTGGACTCGGGCACGGGCCTGAAGCTCACCGAGGAGCAGCTGGACGACAGGTCCGCGGTCGCGACCGTCCAGCTGCGACGCAGGGGAGTGCGCGCTGGGGACACCGTGCTCATCTGCCTGCCCGTGGGGCCCGACCTGCTGGTGTCGGCCAACGCGGTGATCGCGGCGGGCGGCGTCGTCTGGCCCCTGCCGCCCGATCTCGACACCGCCACGCTGCGGGACCGCATCCAGGAGAGCGGCGCCCGCGTGATGATCTCCAACGTCCGCCAGGCCCTCGACGCGGCCGACGAGTCACGCGTGCGGATCATCATGAGCGTCGCGGACCTGAGCGTCGCAGACCTGAGCGCCTCACATTCGTATCCGACCGGTTGCTGAGTCTGCACGCAAAGTGATCGCACGGGGCTCCGGCGCGGGGGACACTTAGGCCGTAGGAGAGAGCCTCCCGCGACCACCCTGGGCCCCGACATGACCGTGCAAGCCCCGCACAATCTCCCCGTAGAGCCCAACCGCTTCATCGGCCGCGAACGCGACGTGTCCGAGCTGGGCACGCTGGTCCGCGAGGAACGCGTGATCACGCTGAGCGGAGTGGGCGGCATCGGCAAGACCCGGCTGTCGTTGCGCGTGGCGGCGCTGGCGCGGCCCTGGTTCGCCGACGGCGTGTGGCTGGTGGAGCTGGCCCGCATCGGTGATCCGGCCCTGGTGGCCGGCGAGCTGGCAGGCGTGCTCGGCGTGCGCGACGAGATCCCGGGGCGGCTGCTCGACGGCCTGCGCGTGCGCCTGCGCGACGCCAGCACGCTGATCGTGCTCGACACCTGCGAGCACCTGGTCGAGAGCTGCGCCGAGGTGGTGGCCGAGCTCGTCGCCGAGTGCCGCGGCGTGCGCTTCCTGCTCACCAGCAGGGAGCCGCTGCACATCCAGGGGGAGCTGGTCTGGCGGGTGCCGCCCCTGGAGCTGCCCGACGAGCAACATCCCGACGCCGAGTCGGTGCTGCTGTTCGTGGAGCGGGCGCTGGCGGCCGGGGCGCGCGGGGTGACGGAGCAGATGCGCGACGTCGTACGCCTGTGCCGGGCACTCGACGGCCTGCCGCTGGCCCTGGAGCTGGCGGCGGCCCGGACGAGCCTGCTGAGCCCCGGCCGCATCGCCGACCGCATCGGTGACCGGTTCACCCTGCTCACCACCGGCCACCGCACGGCGCCCGCCCGGCAGCGCACGCTGCTGGCCGCGGTGGACTGGAGCCACGACCTGCTCAGGCCCAAGGAGCGGGTGCTGCTGCGGCGGCTGTCGGTGTTCGCGGGGCTGTTCGACCTGGGGCTGGCCGAGCGGGTGTGCGCCGACGGCGGGATCCTGCGCAGGGCGGAGCTGCTCGACCTGCTCGGCGGCCTGGTGGACAAGTCGCTGGTGCTGCACCAGGGCGGCTCGGGGCGCTACCGCCTGCTGGAGACCATCCGCCGCTACGCCGCCGACCGGCTCGCGGAGGTGGGCGAGGTCGCCCGGCTGCGCGACCGGCACCTGCGGGTGGTCTGCGAGGAGATGGAGCGCTGCTACGAGGGCGGCTCGCTGGAGCCGCGGATGCCGTGGCCGGCCCGGTTCGCGCACTTCACCAGGGGGCGCACGCTGCTCGCCGACTGCCGGATCGCGATCGACTGGGCGGTGGAGTCGCGCCAGGCGGTGGTGGGGCTGCGGCTGGCGCGGGCGGCGCTGGCGATCCTGGCCGTCCGAGGCGACCTGGGCGAGAGCGTCGGCTGGCACGAGCGGCTGCTCACGCTGGACCTGGCGGACGTGCCCGACGACGTCGTCGCGGTGGCGGCGGGTGCGCTGGCGTACGGGCTGGAGCTGGCCGACGAGCTGGTACGCGCCGAGGAGCTGATCGTGCAGGGGGTGGAGGAGCAGAAGCGGCACCCGTACACGCACTGGCTGGGCATCACCTACAGCGTGGCGCTGACCGTGTTCTTCCGCACGGGGCAGAGCGAGCGGGCGCTGCGTTACCTGGAGGAGCTGGAGGCGGCGGCGACCGCCCACGACGACCTGTTCAACCTGGCGACCGTCCGCATCGCCCAGCTCAACCTGGCGCTGTTCCAGGGGCGGCTGCGGCAGGCCCGGCGGTACGGCGAGCAGGCGCTCGCGCTGGGCCGGCAGGCGGGTCACCACTGGACCCAGGCCAGGGCGCTGACCCATCTCGGCGCGGTGGCCGAGGCCGCGGGCGACCTGGAGACGGCCATGTCCTGCCACGCCGGCGCGCTGCCGCTGCTGGAGGGCATGGACAACCGGGTCGAGCTGGCGCGCTGCCACGCCCGGCTCGGCCGGGTCGCGGCGGGGCTGGGCGACCACGCCGCCGCCAAGAAGCACGTGGCCGCGGGGCTGGAGCTGAGCAGGAAGGCGGGGCAGCGCAGGGGCATCGTGCGGGCGCTGTCGGCGTTGTCGGCGCTGGCGCAGGCGCAGGGCGACCTGGAGGGCGCGGTGCTGGCCGGCGCCGCGGCCACCGCGCTGCGCGAGTCGATCGGCCAGTTCGGCACGCCCGGGCGGGTGCAGGAGTTGCTGACGTCGGCCCGCGACAGGCTCGGCGAGGGCCGGGTGAGGCTGCTGTGGGCCAGGGGCGTGGAGTGGCCGCCGGAGGAGGTGGCCAGGCGGGTGCTCCGCGACGAGGCCGGGCGAGGGCTGCCTGCCGAGGCGGCCGGGCGGGTGCCCGGCGAGGCGGCCGGACAGGTGCCCGGCGAGGCGGCCGGGCGGGTGCCCGGCGGGCGGCCCAGGCAGGCCGGGCGGGGGCCGCTGCCGGCGGAGGTGGGGGCGGGCTCGCGGTACTCCGGCCTGACGCCGAGGGAGCGTGAGATCGCGGCGATGCTCAGCAGGGGCATGAGCAATCGCGCGATCGCCGGGGAGCTGGTGATCAGCCCGGCCACCGTGGCCCGGCACATCGCCAACATCATGGACAAACTTGGCTTCGACGCACGCTCGCAGATCGCGGTGTGGGCGGCCGAGCGCGGGATCGACGCCCAGCGGACATAACCTCGTAGCCATGCCTCTCGCGCCCAACTTCCCCGTCATGCTCAGAACCGAGGACGGGGTCCGCATCGACGCCGCGCACACCCCCTCCGCCCGCACCGACGTGGGGATCGTGCTGGCGCACGGTTTCACCGGGTCGTGGCGGGACCGCACCGTGCGCCGCATCGTGCACGTGCTGAGCGGATACGGCGGTGTGATCGCCTTCGACTTCCGCGGGCACGGCAGGTCCGGCGGCGAGACCACGGTCGGTGACCTGGAGATCCTCGACGTGCAGGCCGCGGTCAGGCACGCCCGCGTGGCCGGCTACTCCAAGATCGCGGTTGTCGGCTTCTCCATGGGCGCGGCGGTGGCCGTGCGGCACGCCGGGCTGCGCGGCAGGGTGAACGGCGGGGTGGACGGCGGGGCGGACGGCAGGGTGGACGGCAGGGTGGACGGCGGGGTGGACGGCAGGGTGGACGCGGTGGTGGCGGTGAGCGGTCCCGCCCGCTGGTACTACCGGGGGACCAAGCCGATGAGGCGGGTGCACTGGGCCATCGAGCAGCCGTTCGGGCGGTGGGCGGCGCGGGTGGCCAAGCGCACCAGGATCGCGCGGGGCGAGTGGGACCCGATCCCGATGCCGCCGCACGAGGCCGCCGGGCTCATCTCACCCGCGCCGCTGCTGATCGTGCACGGCGACGCGGACACGTTCTTCCCGCTGGATCACGCGCGCCAGCTCTACGACGGCGCCAGGGAGCCGAAGGAGCTCTGGATCGAGCCCGGATTCGGGCACGCGGAGGCCGCGGCGACCCCCGAACTCGTCCGCCGGATCGGCAAATGGATCTCTTCGAACTTTTCCTGAGTAAAACACGTCTACCTAGGGCGGATGGAAGGAAACCGCCGGGAGAAAGTCCCTGGGGAAGAAAACCGCTGGTGCGGTGGACGTGGGACATACTGCTGTAGTCGGGCGGTAGCCCAGCGTCGCGGGGGCGCGCTGGGTGACCATCCGCGAAGAGGGCCCCGCCATGGGTGGCGGGGCCCTCTGCTTCGTGCGGAGGCTCAGCCGAGCCGGCTGATCGTCTTGTACTCCAGGTAGCTGTTGAGACCCTCCGGGCCCAGCTCGCGGCCGATGCCGCTGGCCTTGTAGCCGCCGAAGGGCGCGTTGGTCTCCAGCATGAAGCAGTTCACGCCGTACGTGCCCGTGCGGACCCGGCGGGCCACCTCCATGCCGTGCTCGGCGTCGGCCGTCCAGACCGTGCCGGCCAGGCCGTAGTCGCTGTCGTTGGCGATGCGGACGGCGTCGGCCTCGTCCTCGTACGGGATCACGGCCAGGACCGGGCCGAAGATCTCCTCGCGGGCGATGCGCATGTCGTTGCTGACGCCCGAGAAGACGGTGGGCGCGACGTACCAGCCCCTGTCGTACGGCCGGTCGAGCCCGCCCACCACGATCTTGGCGCCCTCGTCCATGCCGAGCCTGATGTAACTCTCCACCCGCTCCTGCTGCCGCTTGGCCACCAGTGGGCCGATGCCGGTCGTGGCGTCGGCGGGGTCGCCGACGGCCTGGGAGCTCACCATGCCCGCGATCGCGTCCACGACCTCGTCGTAGCGGTTGCGGGAGGCCAGGATGCGGGTCTGCGCCACGCACGCCTGGCCGTTGTTCATCAGGGAGGCCATCGACAGGAAGCCCATGCTGGCGGCCAGGTCGGCGTCGTCCAGGATGATCGCGGCGGACTTGCCGCCCAGCTCCAGGCTGACCCGCTTGAGCTGCTCGCCGCAGACGGCGGCGATGCGCCGGCCGGCCGCCGTGGACCCGGTGAAGGCCACCTTGTCCACGCCCTTGTGCGAGATCAGGTGCTCGCCGACCTCGCGGCCGGCGACGACGATGTTGAGCACGCCCGCGGGCACGCCGGCCTCGGCCGCCCACTCGGCCAGCAGGTACGCGTCCAGCGGCGTCTCCGGAGCCGGCTTGAGCACGATCGTGCAGCCCGCCAGCAGCGCGGGCGCTACCTTGGTCATGGTCACGAACTGGGGGACGTTCCACGGCACCACGGCCGCCACCACGCCCACCGGCTCCCGGCGCACGGTGATCGGGCCGAACAGCCCGGGCCGCTGCTCCTCCTGCTGGAACGTCCTGCCGAGCTCGGCGTAGTACTGCAGCATGCCGAGCGGCTGCGGCGCCTGGGCGAGGTTGGAGAACGTGATCGGCGAGCCCATCTCCTCGGTGATGAGCTGGGCCATCTCGCCCTGCCGCTCGTTGTAGACGGCGGCCAGCCGGCCGATCACCTCGGCCCGCTCGGCGAACGTCATCCGCGGCCACGGCCCGTGGTCGAAGGCCTCCCTGGCGGCGGCGACCGCGCGCTCCATGTCCTCGGCGGTGCCGTCGGGCACCCGGCCGACGACTTCCTCGGTGTGGGGCGAGATGACGTCGATCGTCCCGGTGCCCGCGGGGGCCACCCATTCGCCCCCGATGAACAGCTTGTCGTGCTGGCGCATGTCGTGAGCCTCCTGCTTGACCGAATGCTTGCTTGTCTTCGGCATGTCCCAAGGCGACCGAATCATGTTCTGTCCGCACGCGCAAGAGGGGCGCGGCGACGACGCGCCGCGCCCCTCACGGGTTCTCAGCGAGTGTCGCCGAGCAGGTGCCGCATGGACCTCTTGACCAGGTCCGCGCGCTTGGCGGGGTCGGTCACGGTCTCGACGCCGAAGCCGAGGTAGACGGTGTCCTGCGTGACGATGCCGCCGCCCTCCTCGAAGACCTGGTCGGTGCGGAACCAGTTGTTGATCGACTCCGAGGTGCCCTCCGGCGGCGCCCCGACGGCCCAGCCGCCCA
The DNA here is from genome assembly GCF_024172165.1 of Nonomuraea thailandensis. Taxonomy (GTDB): domain Bacteria; phylum Actinomycetota; class Actinomycetes; order Streptosporangiales; family Streptosporangiaceae; genus Nonomuraea; species Nonomuraea thailandensis. The sequence continues at coordinate 12,009,141 of NZ_JAMZEB010000002.1, forward strand.
GGTCCGACTCGAACGAGGTCGACTCGGTGACCGCGCCGTCCAGGGTGACGGCGAAGTCGTCGAGGAAGACGCCCGCGCCCTGGGTGGCCCAGTCGCTGAGGTAGGAGATGGAGATCTCGACCTGCTTGCCCGCGTACGGGGTCAGGTCGATCTTCCACTGCTGCCAGCCGCCGGAGTTGCCCGAGGCGGCGTGCCAGGCGCCGGAGCTGCCGGTCGGCTCGCAACCGACACCCTGGTAGCGCTGCGTGAACGGGTGGATCGTGCGCCAGCCGCCGCTGTTCTCGACCAGGCAGCTGTCACCGGTGTCCTGGCTGGTGTGACCGTTGGCGTCCGGCAGCGTGGTCCAGTCGTCGCCGCCCGCCGTGCGCGCCTCGACGGTCAGGAAGTCCCAGTGGAACTCGGTGTCGTAGGAGGTCCAGAACGACAGGTCGCCGCTTGACTTGCCGGTCAGGTCGATGGTCCTGGTCAGCCGCTTCCACGACTGGTCGGAGATGCCGCTGTAGACGTCCCAGGAGCCGGTGTGCGGGTCGAACGGGCCCGACGGGCGCACCCACTTGACCTGGGCCGAGCCGGCGAACCTGGGGAACCGGTCGGCGGGCAGGATGGCCGAGGTGGCCACGAACGACTGCGTGTGGCCCGGGTCGATCGTGGCGGAGAAGCCGTCGAACCTGCCGCCGTTGCCCTGCAGCGCGTACGGCTGCTGCGTGGCGGGATCGGTGCCCGCGTTGTCGAAGAAGACGTAGGCGCCCAGGTAGTACTGCTGGAAGTCGTTGAAGACCGGGATGCACGGCGGGTCGTCGGCGACCGTGCACTCGGGGTTCTCCGGCTGGTCGGGCTCGTAGTAGTAGGAGCCGTTGAAGTTGGCCGCGTACGACGGGTACTTGCCGGCGTGCAGCAGCTTGCCGCCCTCGTTCAGGTAGTCGCGGACGGCCAGCTCGGTGTCCACGCCGCCCTTGGAGGTGGTGCCGGGCACCTGGCCCTGCGACCTCGGGATGACGTCGTCGCCGGTCTCCCAGACCACGGCCTTGTAGTGGCTGAGCACGCCCAGCGGGTGCGGGGCCTTGCGGCCGGCCTTGTCCATGTCGTACACGTCGGAGGTGTAGCCGGCGCTCTGCAGGGCGGCGGCGTACTCGTCGGCGTACTTGGCCTCGGTCACGCCCTGTGCGGGGCTCAGGCCGGTGACGTCCTCGGCGGCGAGCACCAGCACCTGGCCGCCGATGTCGGAGGCGACGGTGTAGGTGAAGTCGGCGCTCTTCTTGCCGATCGAGCTGAACCAGACCTTCACCTTGTCACCCGGCCCGGTGCCGGTGATCTTGCCGCGCAGCCGGTGGTAGTAGCGGTCGTACCCCTTGCCGTACCGCTCGCCACCCTTCCACTCGCTGGTCAGGGCGGTCTTCGTGCGGCCGCCGTTGACCTGGTAGTTCAGGAGGACGGGGCCGAGCTTGCGCTTGGCGTTGACCTGGACGACCTGCGTCCTGCCGTGGCTGGTCTCGAACGGGTCGAGCTCGAAGTCGGGCGTCCTGTTGCCCAGGTGGCTGACCGGCTCGACCGGGTTGACCGCGGACCTGGCCACGTCGAGCGCGAACGGCAGGTTCTTCTCGAACTCCGCCTGCACCAGCGCCTCGTCGTCGGGGAAGACGAAGCCGCAGCCGTCACAGCCCTCGTTGAGCTCCGGCGTCCACGACAGCGTGCCGTACTGCCGGTGGGCGTGGTCGTTGGTGTCGCCGTTGGTGGTGTAGAGCTCGGCGCCCAGATCGGGGTCGAAGCCGGGGACGGCCGGGTTCGCGTCGTCGCCGGTGATCGCCTCGTAGATCGGGTTGTCGGCGGTCGTCGTGGCGATCTGCCAGCCCATCGGGTAGAGCAGCAGCGGGCCGAAGGAGTGGTAGTTGAGCTGCATCTCGAAGCCGACGCGGCGCAGCAGGCCGTCCATGGCCCTGGTCTCCGGCTCGCTGGCCGGACCCGTGCCGCGGTAGGTGTCGGAGCTGGGGATGCTCGACGAGCCTTCCTCGTCGTAGTGGAAGTTGGTGGGGAAGTTCCTGTTCGGGTCCACGCCGTCGCCGCGGGTGATCCGACCGTCGCCGTTGTTGTCGCGCAGGTTCTTGCGCCACAGGCGGTTGCCGTCGGTGAACGTGAAGTCGTAGCCGTCGGGGTTGGCCACCGGCACGAACCACAGCTCGGTCCTGTTGAGCAGGTCCCGCAGCGAGCCCTTGTTCGCGACGACGTGCTTCAGCAGCCTCATGTCCACCTCGGTGGCGATCCACTCGCGGGCGTGCTGGGTGGCGGAGTAGAGGGTCGCGGGCTTGATGCCGTCGGGCAGCAGCCTGGCGCCCGTGCTCACCTTGACGGCCAGGATGTCCTGGCCCTTGAGCGTCCTGCCGATCGACTGGAGCTTGACGACGTCCTTGTTGGCGTTGGCCAGGGCCCTGAGCTGGTCGGCGATGCCGCCGGGCTCGGAGTAGGACTTCCAGACGTCGTAGCCGGCCGCGGCCTGCGCCCTGGCGGCCTGGAGCTGGGACTGGCCCTGCGGGTTGCGGACGAGCTCGGGCTTGTGGCCGAGCTTGTCCAGGACGGCGAGGTCGGCCTGGGCGGCGGTCAGCTCGATGTGCTCCTTGCCGTCCCCGAACTCCTGCTGGACGACGTCGAAGCCCTTCTCCCTGAGGGCCTGGGCGGTGCCCGGCGGGCTCTGGAGCTGGTAGAGCTCGATGCGGTCGGCGGGCGGGAGCGGGTCCACGGCCGCCTCGGCGGTCGTGGCCACGAGGGACGTGCCTAAGCCGAGGATGACGGCCGCGGCGAGTTTTGTGGTTCGAGTCACGGTCTGCCCCTTCGCAGAGACGGAATCGATCGCCATCTCAGACGTTTGGAGCGATCTAGACAAGGCCCAACTTTCACCGCCCGCGGATTCGGACAAAACCCTACAAGTTTCGCCAAAGGTGCAGCAGTTCGGTCGTTCAGATGACAGAGATCAAGATCATCTTCTATAGTTTCGGTCCGTCTATGAGGGGAGGGGACGGGTGTGAGAATCTGGCGGCTCGCCGTTCTCGTCGCCGTACTCTCCGGGCTGCTCGGGCTGCCCGCTCCCGCACCGGCTCTGGCCGATCCCAGCCCGGCCGAGCTGCGCAGGCTCACCAAGCAGGCCGCCCGGCTGAACGAGCTCTACCGCGGCCAGATCCAGAGCCTGGAGGAGATCAGGATCCAGGCCAAGAGGGCCACCGACAACTCCGGCAGCCTGGAGGCGCAGCTCAGGGCCGCCCAGGCCGAGGTGAGCCGGATCGCGCAGACCTCCTACATGCTCGGGCCGCTCGACGGCGTACGGCTCCTCACCCCCAGCGGCGACCCGTACGCGATGCTGGGCGGAGCGGCCAACATGACCTACATGGCCAACGAGCGGGCCGAGCGGGTCGAGAGCATCAAGAAGCTCATCGAGAAGTCCGACGACGCCAAGCTCAACGCCAACGAGAAGATCGAGAAGCTGCGCAAGGAGATCAAGGCTCTCGAGAACAAGAAGGACGACATCCAGAAGCTGCTGCAGAAGTACGGCTTCCAGCAGCCGGGCGGCGCCGAGGGCCTGACACCCCGCATGATCAACGTACGCGCCGAGATCATGGCGAACTTCCCCATGAAGTACGGCGTCGGCTGCCTGCGCCCCGGCGACCCGGGCGAGCACGGCAAGGGCCGGGCCTGCGACTTCATGATGTCGAGCGGCGGCAGGATGGCCGGGGGCTCCGACGGGGCCAACGGCGACGCGCTGGCCGCCTGGCTGATCAAGAACGGCCCCCGGCTGGGCGTCATGTACATCATCTGGAAGCAGCGTTACTACGACATCCGCTCAGGCGGCGGCTGGGACCCGATGTCCGACCGCGGCGGCGTGACCGCCAACCACTACGACCACGTTCACGTGTCGGTGTTCTGACCTGCGAGGAACTCCGCGTACCAGTGGTAGGAGCGCTTCGGCGTGCGGCGCTGCGTGTCGAAGTCCACGTGCACCAGGCCGAAGCGCTGGTCGTAACCCTCGGCCCACTCGAAGTTGTCCAGCAGCGACCAGACGAAGTAGCCGCGCACGTCCACGCCCTGGGCCATGGCCTGGCGCATGGCGGCGATGTGCCGGTCCAGGAAGTCGACGCGGGCGAGGTCGTCGATCGTGCCGTCCGCGGCCGGGACGTCCTCCTGCGAGCAGCCGTTCTCGGTGATCAGGATCGGCGGCAGAGCGGCGCCGTAGCGGGCCTTGAGGCCGGTGAGCAGCTCGCGCAGGCCGCCGGGGACTACCGGCCAGCCGAACGCCGTGGTCGGGAAGCCGCTGATGCCGGCGTCGTCGAAGGGGAGCCCGTCGCCGGTCGGGGCGGCGATGCGGGTGGGGTTGTAGTAGTTGACGCCGAGGGCGTCCAGCGGTGCGGCGATGGTCGCCAGGTCGCCGTCGCGGACGAAGTCCGGCTCGGGCGTGTAGGCCGACAGGTCCGGATATGCGCCGAGCAGCACCGGGTCGTTGAACAGGCGGTTGTGCAGGATGTCGTACGCCTCGGCCGCCCGCAGGTCCGGCTCCTCCTGGGAGGCCGGCCAGACGGGCGTGCAGTTGTTCGTGAGCGCCACCTGGCGGGCGCCGGCCGCCCGCAGCGCCTGGACGGCCAGCCCGTGGCCGAGGAGCTGGTGGTGGGCGGCGGGCAGGGCGCCGGTCAGCAGGGCCCGGCCGGGGGCGTGCACGCCCATGGCGTAGCCGTAGGCCATGTGCACGAACGGCTCGTTCAGCGTGATCCACAGCGGGACGCGGTCGGCCAGCCGCTCGGCGGTCACGGCGGCGTAGCCGGCGAACAGCTCGCAGACGTCGCGGTTCAGCCAGCCGCCGCGCTCCTCCAGCGCCTGGGGCAGGTCCCAGTGGAACAGCGTCGGCACCGGCTGGATCCCGGCCGCCAGCAGGGCGTCCACCAGCCGGTCGTAGAAGTCCAGGCCCGGCGCGTTCACCTGGCCCGAGCCCAGGGGCAGCACACGCGGCCAGGCGATGGAGAAGCGGTAGGCGTTCACGCCGAGCCCCTCCATGAGGGCGACGTCCTCGGGCCAGCGGTGGTAGTGGTCGCAGGCCACGTCGCCGGTCTGCCCGCGGCTGGTGCGGCCGGGCTCGTGGGAGAAGGTGTCCCAGACGGACGGGCCCCGGCCGTCCTCGCTGGTCGCGCCCTCGATCTGGTAGGCCGCCGTCGCCGTGCCCCACAAGAACATTCCCGCCTCCTATGCGAGGGTGGCTCATGTTATCCGAGGTCAAAGACTCTGACTCATCGTGGCGGGAATGCGCAAGGATGGAGGCATGACCAGTACCCTGCGCCGCCGACCCGCTCAGCGCCGGAGCGTCGAGCGCGTGGAGCGCATGCTCGACGAGTGCGCGCTCCTGCTCGACGAGGTCGGTTACGACGCGCTGACCACGAAGGAGGTCGCGCGCCGGGCCGAGGTGCCCATCGGCACCTTCTACCAGTTCTTCCACGACAAGCAGGGGCTGGTGCGGGCGCTGGCGCGGCGCAACCTCGAGGCGTTCCTGCAGCGCATCATCGAGCTCATCCCCGCGGCCGACCTCGGCCACTGGACCGATCTGGTCGATCTGGCCATCGACGAGTTCGTCGACATGAAGCGCACCACCCCGGGCTTCGCCGTGGTCGACTTCGGCGAGGTGCTCGGCGCCCCCGGCGACGGCGGCAAGCGCTCGCTCGACGAGACGCAGGAGAACAACGTCGTCGTGGCCGAGCGCCTGCGCACCCTGTCGATGGAGCTGCTCGACGCCCCCGTCGGCCCCGGGCTGGACCGGGCGCTGCTGGTGGCGGTCGAGGCCACCGACGCCGTGCTCAAGCTGGCCTTCCGCGCCGACCCCGCCGGCGACCCCGAGCTCATCGCCGAGTGCAAGCAGCTCGTCCGCCGCTACCTGGCCGACCACCTGCCCTGATGCCTGCCTAGGCGGCGGCGTCCATGCGGGCGCGCGCGTCCTCGTCCAGCTTGAGCTCCGCCGCCCCGATCGCCTCCTCCAGCTGCTCCATCGTGGAGACCCCCACGATCGGTACGATCCCGTCGGCCATCAGCCAGGCCAGCACCACCTGGTTCCTGGTCGCGCCCAGCTCGTCCGCGACCTCCTGCAGCACCTTCAGGCGCCGCGTCGTGCCCGGGTGGTCGTAGACCTCGGGGACGGGCCGGTCGGGCCGCGTGTAGGCGCCGAACATCAGCGTGTTGTACGCCCACAGCGTCAGGTCCGGCTCGGCGGCCAGGTAGCCGAGCAGGTCGTCCGACACCAGCGTGTGCCCCGACTCCGGCAGCTTGGCGCCCGGGCGCGGCCGGAGGTAGGTGTGGCGCTGCTGCACGTAGGTGTAGGGCGTCAAGCCGTGCGCCGCGGAGACGTTCCTGGCCCGCTCCAGCCGCCAGGCCGGCATGTTGCTCGCGCCGATGGCCCGGACCTTGCCGACCTGGGCCAGCTCGTCGAACGCCCGCAGAGTCTCCTCGAACGGGACGGAACGATCCTCGATGTGCGACCAATACACGTCGATGTAGTCCGTCCGCAACCTCGTGAGGCTGCCCTCCGCCGCCTCGGCGATCGTGGCCGCGGACAGGCCCTCCGCCGAGTCCAGGGTGACGGCGCCGGGGACCGTGGGGCGCGCGCCGACCTTCGTGCTGATGAAGACCTCGTCCCGGTTGCCCCGCGCGGCCAGCCACGCCCCGATGGCCTGCTCGCTCTCGTCGCCCGTGCAGCCCTCCACCCAGAACGGGTAGTTGTTGGCCGTGTCGATCCTGGTGCCGCCGGCCTCCACGAACCGGTCCAGGATGGCGAAGGTGGTGCCCAGGTCCACGGCGGTGCCGAAGGGGATCGTGCCCAGTGCGATGTTCATGGCGCATGACTCTGGGACCTGGAGCGCACTCCATGTCAAGCGGTTGACCTGGAGTGCGCTCCAGGTGAGATTCTTGGACACGTGAGCGTGTACACCCCCGCGGAAGTCGTCGAGGAGACCGGGTTCAGCATCGACACCCTCCGCTACTACGAGAAGATCGGCCTGCTGGAGCGCGTCGACCGCAACGCGGCCGGGCAGCGCAGGTTCAGCCAGGAGGACGTCGGCTGGCTGGGCATGGTGCGCTGCCTGCGCGACACGGGCATGCCCATCGCCACGATGCTGCGCTTCGCCGAGCTCGTACGCGCGGGCGACCACACGATCCCCGACCGCATCGAGCTCCTGGAGGAGCACGACCGGCAGGTCCAGGCCCAGATCGCCAACCTCGCCGGGCGCCAGAGCTACATCCACCACAAGATTTCCTACTACCGCAGTCTCCTGTAGCCCTGCCTTTGCGGCCCGGTTGCTACACCTCGATCCATGGCTGGATCGAGGGGGAGGTGGCTCGACGTCCCGCTGAGCCGGGTCGCCAAGGTGTGCGCCGTGATGTTGTTCGCCCTGCTCGCGCACGTCACGATCATCCAGGCGTTCGGCTCGCCCGCGCTCAACGCCGACCGCAGGAACGAGCGCACGCTGATCGACAGGTACGGCCGCCCGCGCGGCGACATCCTCACCTACGACGGCACGGCCATCGCCACCAGCCTGGCCGCCGAAGGCCCGTACCGGTTCCGGCGGACCTATCCCGGTGGCGAGGAGTACGCGGCCGTCACCGGGCACGTGGCGCTGCACCGCACGACCGGCATCGAGCAGGCGCAGGAGGCGGTGCTGTCCGGCGACGACGCCAAGGTCAGGGTCAGGTCGCTGGTCGGGAACGGGAGGGTCGGAGGCGCCGACGTCCGGCTGACGATCCGTGACCGCGTGCAGCGGGCGGCGTACCAGGGGCTGCGGGCCGCGGGCATTCCGGGGGCGGTGGTGGCCCTCGACCCGGCGACCGGGGCGGTCCTGGGGCTGGCCACCTATCCGACCTACGACCCGAACGCGCTGACCACCTTCGACCGGAGGCTGCTGGCCGACACCGCGCGGCGGCTGCGGCAGGCGCCCTCGCAACCCCTGCTCAACCGGGCGCTGAACCGGCTCTATCCGCCCGGATCCACGTTCAAGCTCGTCACCGCGGCGGCGGCGCTGGCGTCCGGCGAGTACACGCCGACGGGCGCGGTGCACGCGCCCGCCCGGCTGCGGCTGCCGGGGGCGCCGGCGTACCTCGACGCCCGGCGGTGCGGGAAGGGGCGGCCGACGCTCGCATACGCGTTCCAGGCGTCCTGCGACACCGCCTTCGCCGCCATCGGCCTGCAGCTCGGGCAGGACCTGCTGCGGGATCAGGCGGAGGCGTTCGGCTTCAACGCGGGCCAGCTGCGGATCCCGCTGCTCGCGACGCCCAGCCGGTACCCGCCGGCCCTGGACAGGACCCAGATCGCGCTGGCGGCCATCGGGCACCACGACAACCGGGTGACGCCGCTGATGGTGGCCATGTTGTCGGCGGCCGTGGCGAACAACGGGGTGCTGATGCGGCCTTACCTGGTGGAGGAGGCGCGGCTGCCGGACGGGGCGGTCATCAACCGGGCCTCGCCGGTGCCGTACCGGACGGCTGTGCCGCCGATGCTGGCGCGGTACCTGGCGGCCATGATGACGGCCGTCTCGCCGGCTTCCGGGAAGGGGACCGGGACCGGGACGGAGGTGCGGATGGCGGCCAAGACGTCCGCGTCGCAGGGCGTGCCGGGGGAGAACGCCGTCATCACGGCCTTCGCGCCCGCGGACGCCCCCGAGGTGGCCGTGGGGGTGGTGCTGGAGCGGCCGGGGGATCGGGTGGACGCCGTGGCCGCCATCGCCCGCGCCGTCATCCAGGCCGCGCTGCGGTGACGCCGGAGGGCGTCAGCGGTAGGCGGTGGCCTGGAGGGTGTAGAGGTCGGCGTAGAGGCCGTCGAGGGACATGAGGGTGTCGTGGTCGCCTTGTTCGGTGATCCGGCCGTGGTCGAGGACGTAGATGCGGTCGGCGTAGCGGACGCTGGCCAGGCGGTGGGTGATGAGCAGGACGGTGCGGCCGTCGGCGTGGTGGCGGATGCGTTCGAAGAGGGCGTGTTCGGCGCGGGCGTCGAGGGCGGCGGTGGGTTCGTCGCAGATGAGCAGGTCGGCGTCGCGGTGGAAGCCGCGGGCGACGGCGATGCGCTGCCATTGGCCGCCGGACAGCTCGTGGCCGTCCTTGAAGCGGCGGTCGAGCAGGGTGCGGTAGCCGTGGGGGAGGCCGGCGATGACCTCGTCGGCGCCGGCGACCGCGGCGGCGGCGTGCAGGGCGGGCTCGCCCTTGCCGGTGCCCATGGTGATGTTGTAGCGGGCGGTGAGGGGCCAGCGGGTGTGGTCCTGGGCGATGACGGCGGTGCGCAGGCGCAGGGCTTCGGGGCTGACCTGGCGCAGGTCGGTGTCGTCCCAGCGGACGGTGCCGGTGTCGGGTTCGTACAGGCCGGACAGGATCTTGGCCAGGGTGGTCTTGCCGGAGCCGTTCTCGCCGACGAACGCGATCACCTCGCCCTGCTTGATCTCGATCGACACCCCGCGCAGGGCCGGAGCGGAGGCGCCCGGATAGGTGAAGGTGAGGTCGGTGGCCGTGATGCGCTCGAACGTCTCGGGGATGGGGGTGTGGCGGGAGCCGGGGATGCGGCTTTCCGCGTCGGCGCAGAAGTCGAGGAAGTCGGTGAAGTAGAGGCCCTCCTCGTAGAGGCGGTTGGTGGCGTACATGAGCCGGCCGAGCGATCCCTGGGCCGAGCGGATGGCCAGGACGGCGGTGCCGGCCACGGCCAGGGGGATGGCGGCGACGGCGAGCAGGACGCCGAGCGCGACGTAGACGAGCGCGGCGCCGAGGCCGCCGAGGGCCTCGCCCGCCAGGCGGGCCAGGGTCTGGCGGCGGGCCAGGCCGAGCATGACGTCCTGCTCGGCCCTGGCCACCGCGTCGTACATGCGCAGCAGGAAGCCGCGCATGGTGAAGGAGCGCACCTCGGCGGCCGGCTCCCGCTCCGCCAGGAGCTGGCCGATGATCCACTTGCGGCGGTTGGCGGGGATGAGGGAGTACATCGTGGCGTACTGCATGCGGGCGCTGCGGACGGCGGCCCAGGCGTCGGGGAGCACGGCCAGCAGGAGGAGCGGGAGCAGCACCGGATGCAGCACGCCGAGGACGCCCGCGACCGCGGCGATGCCGATGGCGGCGGTGACGACGTCGATGGTGCAGGTGACCACCGAGTCGGCCATGGCCGCCCCGCGCAGCCTGGCGCGCTGCAGGGCGTCGTGGAAGTCGGGGTCGTCGTAGGCCACCAGGCTCACGCGGCTGGTCAGGCCGTACAGGCGTTCCTCCGTCAGCCGGGTGACCTGCGGGTCGAGGCGTGACTGCGCCCAGCCCGCGCCGGCCTGCATGGTCGCGCGCAGCACCGCCGCCGCGGCGACCAGGGCGAGGCTGGGCAGGGCGGCCATGACGCGGCCGGGGGTGGGGCCCTCGCTGAACAGGGCGGTCAGCACGCCGGTGGTGGCGAGCAGGCCGAACGCGGTGAACACGCCCCCGAGCAGGTTGAGCACGACCGCGGCCGCCGTGTCGCGGGGGCTGGCCCGCCAGGCCATCCGCATCGCCTGCCCGATGAGGGACGGCAGCTTCCTGGCGATGGTCAGGAAGCCGACCTCCGCCATCTTGTCGGTGTGGGCATACCATTCGGAGAACGACATCTCCCCGAGTTCGAGCGGCTCATCGGCCATGGTGTGAGTGTGCCCACGCGGAGCGGCACTTCTCCATCGAACAAGCCGCCGATGCCGCCCGCCGGGCCGGGTTCCGCCGCGCGTACACAGATCGCCGCACGGATGACCGGCAGCCGCCGGGCCTTCTACACATCGCGCGTACATCGTCGAATGGCCATGTCAGCGCATGTGCGGGCGCCCTCTGCACGCCTACCGTTCGTTACGTGATCGACCGCACCGCGCGTACCTCGCCCCTCGCGACGGGGCGCCGCGGCCGATCGATCGGGGACGTCACGCGTCCACGTGGGGCTGGGCCTTCTCGGAGGGGTGGGGGCCCGGCTCCGGGCGCGTGGCAGCGGGCTCGAGCCGCGCAGGGCTCGGGCCCGCCCACCTCGCAGGAGAAGTGCACACTCAGCGCGGGAATGCACAGCGGCCTACATAATCCGGTGGATGCCAGGGCCGTACCGGCGGTCGTACGTTGACGGGATGAGACCCACCGCCTCGGCCACCGGCACCGTGATCCATGAAGTGTTCCGCCGGGCCTACGAGCGCGGCGACCGCCCTGCCCTCATCGACCTGCGCGGTGGCCACGTCTACGGCTACCGCAGGCTGGTGACCGAGGTGACCAGGGCGGCTTCCGGGCTCGTGCGCGAGGGCGCCCGGCGTGACCAGGTGGTGGGCGTGCACGTGTCCACGGCGGGCGCCCAGGCGCTGGCGGTCCACACCGTGGTGGCGGCCGGAGGGGTGGCGGCGCCGATCGATCCGGGGCTCGGCGCGTACGAGATGGCGGCCTGGCTGCGCGAGTGCGACGCCCGCGTCCTGATCACCACGCCCGACCTGGCGGAGACGGCGATCGTGGCGGCCGGGGAGTCGCGGGTGCGCCAGGTGGTCTCGCTGGGCCCGGCGCCCGGCACGATCGACTTCCGCTGCCTGCTCACGCTGGAGCCCACCGCGCTGCCCGCGCTCGACGCCGAGCGCCAGCCCGCCGTGCTGCTCGCCGACGGCGCCCGCCTGTCCCATGCGGGCCTGCTGGCCAGAATGGCCGCCCTCGACCTGCCGGTAGGGCTGTCGGAGACGGACGTGGTGCTGACCACGCAGCCGCCCGACGGCGGCTGCGGCCTGCTCGCCCTGGTCGGGCTCGGCGTGTCGAAGGGCGCGCTGGTGGTGGCCGCGGGCGGCGGCGATCTCGCGGGCCCCGGGCACGACTTCGGCGTCACGGTCGTGGCGGGCGCCGACGGCACGCTGGAGCGCGTGGCCTGACGGCCGAGTATGCGGAGCTGTTACCGCCCATCCCTTGACGACGCGCGGCCCGAAGTGGGTTGATAGCCGTTGTTGACAACGTTGTCAAATCACCAACTTCGGGGGATTTCGAAGGGATGGTGTGGGATGCGACGGTGGTTAGCGGCCGTATCGATCACGATGGCGAGCGTGCTGGGCCTGGCGGCCTGTGGAGGCGGTGGCGCGGGACAGGCCACGCAGGCGCCCGCCGCGAGCGGCGGCGGGAAGCAGCAGGTTGAGGTCTTCTCCTGGTGGACGGGTCCGGGTGAGGCCGACGGCCTGCAGGCGATGAGAAAGATCTTCGAGGAACAGAACCCGAACCTCACCTTCTTCGACGCGGCGGTGGCCGGCGGTTCCGGTGACAAGGCCAAGGCGCTGCTGCAGTCGAAGCTCCAGGCGAACACCCCGCCCGACACCTTCCAGGGTCACGCGGGCGCCGAGCTGCAGGGCTACATCAAGGCGGGCAACCTGGAGGACCTCACCCCGCTCTACGACGAGCTCAAGCTCAAGGACGTCTTCCCGGCCCAGCTCGTCGAGCAGATCAGCGTCGACGGCAAGATCTACTCCGTGCCGGTGAACATCCACCGCTCGAACGTCCTGTGGTTCAATCCCGCCGTGCTCAAGGACGCCGGGGTCGCCGCCGCGCCGAAGACGATCGAGGAGTTCGTCGCGGCGCTGGAAAAGGTCAAGGCCAAGGGAAAGATCCCGCTGTCGATCGGTTCGGAGTGGACGGTCACCCACCTGATGGAGAGCGTGCTGCTCGGCTCGCTCGGCGCCGACGCGTACAACGCCCTGTTCAAGCCGGGCGCCGACTGGAACAGCCCGCAGGTGACCACGGCGCTGAACAACTTCGCCAAGATCATGGAGTACGCGGGCGACCCGCAGGACGACTGGCAGCCCGCGGCCAAGCAGGTGGCCGACGGCCAGGCGGCCTTCAACGTGATGGGCGACTGGGCGTACGGCTACTTCCACAACCCGCCGGAGGGCGGGCTGGGCAAGCAGTCGAAGACGGACTTCGACTGGGCGCCCGCGCCGGGCACCGAGGGCACCTACCTGTGGCTGTCCGACAGCTTCACCCTGCCCAAGGGCGCGAAGAACCGTGACGGGGCGATGGCCTGGCTGAAGGTCGCGGCCAGCAAGGAGGGCCAGGACGCCTTCAACCCGAAGAAGGGCTCCATCCCCGCCCGCAAGGACGCCGACCAGTCGCTCTACACCGACTACCTGGCCGACGCGCTGAAGGACTGGTCGAGCAACAAGCTCGCCGGGTCGATCCAGCACGGTGTGGCGGTGAACCAGCCGTGGCTGGCCGCGATCAACGAGGCGGTCGGGCTCTACCTCGGCAGCAAGGACGTCAAGGCGCTGCAGCAGGGGCTGGCCGACGCGGCCACGGCCAACGCCCAGTGACTTTCGGCACACGGGGGACGGCCGCGGCCGTCCCCCGGGAGGGACACGCTTGTGAGGCGGGCACGCACGTGGCTGCCCGGACTGCTCCTCGTCGCGCCGTCGATCATCCTGATCGGCGTGTTCGTGTACGGCATGCTCGGCTGGAACTTCCGGGTCGCCATGACCGACCAGCACGACGCGGTGTCCGAGGGGGAGTTCGTCGGGCTGCAGAACTTCATCGACATCTGGGACCAGCAGCGATGGCACCTCTCGGTGAACCACGCGATCATGTTCACGGTCGTGTTCGTGGCGGGCGCGCTGGTGCTCGGGTGGTTGCTGGCGTTCCTCATGGAGAAGGGAATCAGAGGCGAGGGGACGTTCCGGGCGATCTACCTGTTCCCGATGGCCATCTCGTTCGTGGCGACCGGCATCGTGTGGCGGTGGCTGATGAACTCGGGCACGCAGGAGCGGGCGGTCGGGCTGAACCGGCTCTTCGACTGGATCGGGCTGCCGCAGTGGCAGTGGTTCCGGGACCCGGACTGGGGGATGGCGGCGATGGCGCTGCCGGCCATCTGGCAGATGTCCGGATATGTCATGGCACTCTTCCTGGCCGGCTTCCGGGGGGTGCCCGAGGAGCTGCGGGAGGCCGCCCGGGTGGACGGCTGCACCGAGTGGGGCGTCTACCGGCACGTGGTGCTGCCGCTGCTCCGGCCGGTCACCCTCTCCGCGCTGATCATCCTCGGGCACATCTCGCTCAAGGTGTTCGACCTGATCGTGGCGGTGTCCGGCAAGCAGATCATCACCGACGTGCCGGCGGTGTTCATGTGGGTGGCGGTGTTCGACTCCAACGATCCGGCCAAGGGGGCCACGATCGCCTCGTACATCGTGCTCAGCGTGGCGATCTTCGTGATCCCGTACCTGATCTGGTCGGTGCGTAAGGAGAGGCGCTCATGACGGCGGTGGCCGGGCGCAGGGCGGCCGTGTTCGGGTGGACCAGGTTCGGGCTGCTGGTGCTGTTCGTGGTGGTCTTCCTGATCCCCATCTACGTCCTGCTCGTCACCAGCTTCAAGCCGCTCACCGAGGCGGACCCGGGCCAGGCCTGGAACCTGCCGCAGACGTGGACGACCGAGGCGTGGCGGGTGGCGTGGGAGAAGCTCGCCCCCGGCCTGTGGAACAGCGTGCTGCTCGCCGTCCCCGGCTCGCTGCTGTCGTGCGCGCTCGGCTCCATGAACGGGTACGTGCTGTCCAAGTGGCGCTTCCCCGGGGCGGACGTGCTGTTCACGCTGTTCCTGTTCGGGATGTTCATCCCCTACCAGGGGGTGATGATCCCGCTGGTGCAGCTCCTGGTGTCGATCGACCAGTTCGCCGGGCTGCAGGGGGTGTTCTACGGCGGCATCCCCGGGCTGGTGCTGGCGCACGTGGTCTACGGCATCCCGATCTGCACGCTGATCTTCCGCAACTACTACGTGACGATCCCCGACGAGCTGATCGAGGCGTCGCGGGTGGACGGGGCGGGCATGCTGCGGGCGTACTGGTCGGTGGTGCTGCCCGTGTCGGGGCCGGCCATCGCCGTGGTGATCATCTGGCAGTTCACCTCGCTCTGGAACGACTTCCTGTTCGCCGTCTTCCTGACCGGGCCGACGAGCTGGCCCACGACCGTGATGCTGAACAACATCGCGGGCGCGCAGGCCACCCCGTACAGCCAGCAGATGGCGGCGGCCATCCTGGCGTCCATCCCGACGATGCTGATCTACGTCCTGCTGGGCCGCTTCTTCATGCGCGGGCTCATGGCGGGGGCGCTCAAGGGGTAGCGACGTGCGCCAGGGGCTCGCCGCGCACGTAGCGGGCCACGTCGGCGGCCACGATCGCGGCGGCCTTCATCGCCGTCTCCTTGCTGGCTCCCGCCAGGTGCGGGGTCATGACCAGGTTCGGCGCCGTGAGCAGGCGCGAGCCCTGAGGGATCGGCTCCTCGGGGAAGACGTCCATCGCGGCGCCGAACAGGTGGCCGGAGCCGAGCGCGTCGCACAGGGCGTCGTAGTCGAGCAGCGCCCCCCTGGCGCAGTTGACCAGGACCGAGCCCCGCGGCATGGCGGCGATCTGAGCGGCGCCGATCAGGCCGGCGGTCTCCGGGGTGGCGCGGGCGTGCAGGGAGACGAACAGCGAACGTTCGAGCAGCTCGGGCAGCCCGACGCTGTTCGGGGCGTCCACGTACGGGTCGTGGACGAGCACGTTCGCGCCGAAGCCCTCCAGCATGCGGGCCACGCGGCGGCCGATCGCGCCGTAGCCGACCAGGCCGACCGTGTTGCCCTCCAGCTCCGGGCCGACGTTGTCGTAGGTGTAGTAGTCGCCGCGCCACACGCCGGCGGCCAGGTCGGCGTGCGTCCGGGGGATGCGGCGGGTGGCGGCCAGCAGCATGGCCAGGGTGTGCTCGGCGGTCGCCACCGCGTTGCGGCCCGGCGCGAACGTCACCGCGACCCCGGCCCGCGCGGCGGCCTCCAGGTTGGCGTTGACCGGGCCGCCCCTGCTCACGCAGAACAACCGCAGGTCGGGGGAGGCGTCCAGGACGCGCTTGGTGAGCGGGGCCATCTGGGTCACGCACACCTCGACGCCGCGCAGCGCCTCGATCAGCTCCTCCTCCACGTCGGAGGCCTCGTCCACCTCTCCCACCCGGCCGAACGGCACCACCGGCCACGGCAGCGTCAGCTCGCGGAAGTCCACCTCGCCGGGGACCGCGTGCCGGATGGCGTCGATGAGCAGGCGATTCTGGACGAAGTGATCGCCGGCGGCAAGGACTCGGATGGTCAACGAACGGCTCCAATCGGGGAGTTGTACTGCAGCATCGCCACTTGCCCGTCGCGCAGGCGCAGCTCGGTCAGGGCGCAGTTGTCCAGGCGCGGGAACAGCCGCCGGTACTCGCCGAGCGGCACCCCGATGAGCCGGCACAGGGCCAGCCTGATGGCGGTCGTGTGCGCCACCACCAGC
Source organism: Nonomuraea thailandensis (assembly GCF_024172165.1). Lineage (GTDB taxonomy): Bacteria > Actinomycetota > Actinomycetes > Streptosporangiales > Streptosporangiaceae > Nonomuraea > Nonomuraea thailandensis. The sequence goes on from NZ_JAMZEB010000002.1 coordinate 12,025,400, forward strand.
ACGCGGCCGCCCGGGTGCGCGGCCGCGATGTCGCGCAGCGCGGCGACGAAACGGTCGGCGGCCCGGTGCGGGTCCTCGCCTCCCGGGAGCGGGTGCGCGGCCGGGTCGGCCTCGAACGCGGCGCGGGCCTCGGGGAAGCGGGCCTGCATCTCGGCCGAGGTGAGGCCGTCGCCCTGGCCGAAGTCCAGCTCCCGCAGCCGCTCGTCGAGCTGTACCGTCGCACCGGCCTTGGCAGCGGCGGTTTCCGCGGTGATCCGGGCGCGGCTGAGCGGGGAGGCCCAGACCGCGTCCAGGCCCGCGCCGGCCGCCCAGCCGGCGAGCCGCGCGGCCTGGTCGAGGCCGCGCGGGGTCAGCTCGACGTCGGTGATCCCGGCGTAGCGGTTCTCGGCGTGCCAGACGGTCTCGCCGTGGCGGACGAGCACGAGGTCGGTCATCGGGTGGTGGTCCTCTCGCGGGCGTGTGCGGCGGCGGTCGCGTCGAGCCAGCCGCGCCGTTCCAGCTCGGTCACGAACCGCAGGTACGGCTCGCGCAGGTCGGCCCCCGACGGCTCCACGACCGCCCTGGTCCTGATCATGCTCGCCGGGTCGCCGCCCGCCAGGACGGCCATGCCCAGCGCGGGCTCGGCGTTCTCCCGCAGCGTCACGGGCCGCTCCAGGACGTCGGCCCTGAGCCGCGTCCAGTAGGCGCTCCTCGTCGCGCCGCCGGTCAGGACCAGCTCGCCGTCCACGGGGGCGCCGAGGAGGTCGAGATAGTCGAAGCACAGGCGCTCGACGAAGGCCGCCCCGAGCAGGATGGCGGCGTACCGCTCGGCGTCGTCGGCCGGCTCGCCGAGCGTGAAGCCCTCGGCGTCGGGGGCGGCGAACGGGAACCGCTCGCCGCGCGACACGAGCGGGTAGGTCACCGCGGGCGGCACCCGCCACCCGGCCGGGCCGCCGCCACCGGCACGCGGCGCCGCGGGCGGGCGGTCCGCGCCGTAGCGGGCCGCCGCCTCGGCGCTCAGCGCGTCGAGGTCGCGTCCGGGCAGGTCGCGGGTCAGCGCGCCCGCGCCCGTGCTCGACGCGCCGCCCGGCAGCCACGAGCCGTCCGGGGCGCGGTGCGAGTACACCACCCCGAGCGGGTCGTGGATCAGCTCCTTCGTCACGCCCTTCAGCACGAGCGTCGTGCCGAGCACCGAGTTCCAGCTCCCCGGCCGCAGGGCTCCGGCGCCGAGCTGGGCCGCGCAGCCGTCGGTGGTGCCGGCGATCACCGGGGTGCCGGCGGGGAGCCCGGTCTCCTCGGCCGCCGCCGCGCACACCACCCCGAGCGTCGTTCCCGGCCGGACGACCTCGGGCAACATCGCGCCGGGCACGCCCAGCGCGTCGAGCACGTCCAGCGGCCAGCGCTCCGCGATGAGGTCCACGCCGGTCTTGAGCGCGTTGCTCAGGTCGGTCGCGACGGCGTGCCCGGTCAGCCGCCGGTTGACGAAGTCGTTCTGGTGGGCGAGCCGGGCGCCGGCGGGGGCGCCGGGCAGCAGCCACAGCAGCTTCGGCAGCGCCCAGTTGGGCTGCATGCGCCGGTAGCCGAGCCGTTCCCACACCCGCGCCCCCACCTCGTTGGCGAGGGAGGCGTCGGCGCGGCGGTCGTCGTACATGAGCGCGGGGGTCAGGGGGCGGCCGGAAGGGTCCGTGAGCAGGATCGTTCCAGAGGTCGCGGCCACCGCCACGCCCTCGACGGGCTCCGTGACGGTGCTGACAGCCTCGCGGGTGGCGGCGGCCAGCTCGCGCCACCACTGCTCGGGGTCCTGCTCGTGCCGGGGCCCGTCGCGGTGGCTGGTCAGGGGGCGGCTGCCGGTGCCGAGCACCCGGCCGTCGCCCGCGACGGCCATCGCCCGGACGCTCTGCGTTCCGAGGTCGATGCCGATCCACACGCTCATGTACGGCTCCTCAGGTCGCTCAGCAGCGGCCACGCGCCGGAGCTGTTGTCGCGCAGGGTGAGGAAGTCCCGGAAGAGCCGGTCGTAGAAGGCGCGGCGGCCGGGGTCGGGCTCGACGGCGTCGCGCAGCCGTACGTGCCGCGACGCGGCGGCGGCCACGGACGGCGCGGCGCCCGTGGCCGCCAGCCCCACCAGGTACGCCCCCCGCGCCCCCACCTCGGTGTCGGCCGAGCGGTGCACGGGCAGCCCGGTGACGTCGGCTATCAGCCGCAGCCAGGGCGCGCTGTTCGAGCCGCCCCCGCACACCCGCAGCTCGCCGGGCGCGGCCCCGGTGGCCGCCAGGCAGTCGCGGATGACCATCGTCAGCCCTTCGAGCACCGCCCTGGCCACGTCCGCGCGGCCGTGCTCGAACGACATGCCCAGCAGCGCCCCGCTCGCCAGCGGGTTCGAGAACGGCGCCCGCTCGCCCGCGGGCGACAGGTACGGCAGGAACGCCAGCCCGCCCGCCCCCGGCCGGCTGGACATCGCCAGCTCGCCCAGCTCGGCGGGCTCCGACAGCCCGAGCAGCCGGCACGTCCACTGCACCACCTCGGTGCCGGCGAACGTCGGGAACGCCCGCAGGTAGCCGCCGGGCAGCGCGATCGTGATGCCGATCGGCTCGCCGTCCAGGCCGGGGGTGTCGACGACGACCTCGGTGCAGAGCGTCGTGCCGAGGATGCCGCACGCCTGCCCCGGCTCCACCGCCCCCGCGCCGAGCGCGGTCGAGGCGATGTCGTACGGGGCCATCACGACCGGAGTGCCGGCGGCCAGCCCGAGCGCCGCGGCGGCCCCGGCGGTGAGCGCGGCGACGGGGCAGGGGCGGATCTCGGGGAGCAGCCGCTCGGCCCAGCCCAGCCCGAACATGGACAGCAGCTCAGGCGCGTACGCCCGTGCCCGCAGGTCCATGAACGGCGCCGACGCGTCGGACTCGTCGGCCACCTGCTCCCCGGTCATCCGGGAGAAGATCCACCCGCCGCAGGTCAGCATGGTGCTCGACCGGGCCAGCCGCCCGGGGCCGTGCTCGCCCAGCCAGGCGAGGACGGCGTGCGGCAGCCCGGACGCGGCCGAGGACCCGTTGATCCGGAACGCCTCGGCGGCCAGCCCGTCGCGGGTCCACCTGTCGACGATCGAGGCGGCCCTGGCGTCGTTCCAGAGGACGGCGGGCCCGGTGGGCTCACCGTCGGCGTCCACCAGCCAGCAGCCGTCGCCCTGGGCGGTGATCGCGACGAAGTCGGCGCCGCCGACCTGGCCGGCGACCTCGCGCACGGTGGCGGCGACCGCGTCCCAGACGGCGTGCATGTCCTGCTCGGCGTGGCCGGGCGCGGGCCTGGACACGACGGTCGCGCGCCTGGCCACGGCCGCTTCCGCGCCGGTGGAGTCGTACCCGACGGCCTTGATGACCGTGGTGCCCGCGTCCACGCAGATGATCGCCATCAGGCCCTGCCGTGCGAGGTCCTGGACCGGCGCGAGACGGAGTCGACGATGACGGCCAGCAGCAGCACCGCCCCGGTGACCACGAACCGGATCGAGGAGTCCAGGTTGAGCAGGGTCAGGCCGCTGGAGATGGACTGGATCACGATGATGCCGAGCAGCGCGCCGAACGCGGTGCCGCGCCCGCCGAACAGGCTGGTGCCGCCGATCACGGCCGCCGCGATGGCGTTGAGGTTGACGTCGCCCGACCCGCTGCTCTGGTTGGCCGCGGCCAGCCGGGCCGCGGCCAGGATGCCGCCGACCGCGGCGAACGTCGAGCAGAGCACGAAGACGGAGGTGTAGATCGCCCTGACGTTGATGCCCGCCCGGCGCGCGGCCTCCACGTTGCCGCCCACGGCGTAGACGGCGCGGCCCCACTTCGTCCGTGACAGCAGGTAGTGCATGATCAGGACGAGCGCCACGAAGAAGACGAACATCCAGCCCACGCCGCGCGTCTGCCCGAGGTACCAGACCACGAACGCCAGCACCGCCAGCAGCGCCACGCTCCTGACGGCCAGCGTGGAGACGCCCCTGGCCGACAGCCCGGCCCTGCGCCGCTCCCGCGCGTGCAGGTATCCGCTGGCGAACAGCCAGACGGCCGCGATCACGGCGAGCGTGTACGACAGCCAGGCCGGCACGAAGTCGAGCTGGGCGAAGTTCACCAGCCCCGAGTCGAACGGCAGGTTGATCGAGCCCTTGGTGCCCAGCACGTAGAGCTGGAGCCCGAGGAAGGCCAGGAGCCCGGCCAGCGTGATGACGAAGCTGGGCACGCCGAACCGGTTGAAGAGCTGCCCGTACAGCCAGCCGATGACCGCGCCCATGAGCACCGACGCCAGGATGGCCAGCCAGACCGGCAAGCCCTCGCTGACGAACAGCACCGCCAGCACCGCCCCCGACAGGCCGCTGACGGAGCCGACGGACAGGTCGATCTGGCCGACCAGCAGCACGCAGACGATGCCGAGCGCGATGACGCCGACGGCGGCGGACTCCAGGGTGAGGTTCACCAGGTTCGCGCTGGACAGGAAGATCGGGTTCAGGATCTGGAACACCGACCAGATGACGATGAGCCCCACCACGACCGGGATGACGCCCAGGTCACCGCCGCGGGCCCGCTCGACCACGTCGGTCAGCGCGCCGCGCAGCCCTTCCCGGCTCCGCAGCCGCTCGTCCTGGCGGTCGGTCGCCGTTGTCGTCACGACCTCTGTCCTTTCTGGGCGCGCCGGGACACCACGTTGTCGGTGGCGCCGGTGATGGCGGCGACGATGTCCTCGGTGGAGACGCTGTCGACGTCGAAGAGCCCGTTGTTGCGGCCGAGCCGGAGCACCGCGACGGTGTCGGCGACGGCCTTCACGTCCGCCATGTTGTGGCTGATCATGATGACGCCCAGGCCGTTCTCGCGCAGCCGCTCGACCAGGTTGAGCACCTCGGCCGTCTGGGCCACGCCGAGCGCGGCGGTGGGCTCGTCCAGGATGATGATCTTCGGGTCGCCGAGCAGCGACCTGGCGATGGCCACCGTCTGCCGCTGGCCGCCCGACAGCGCGGCGACCGGCACCCGCACGCTCGGGATCTTCGCGGAGAGCTGGCGGAGCAGCTCCCACGAGCGGGTCTCCATGGCCACGTCGTTCAGCCGCAGCGGGCGGATCTCCTGGCCGAGGAACAGGTTCTGGATGACGTTGAGGTTCTCGCAGAGCGCGAGGTCCTGGAAGACCGTGGCGATGCCCAGCTTGTGGGCGGCGGCCGGGGTGGGGATCTCCACCTGGCGGCCCTCGAACGTGATCGTGCCGCCGTCCGGCGGATGAACCCCGGAGAGGATCTTGACCAGCGTCGACTTGCCCGCGCCGTTGTCGCCGACGATGGCGACGACCTGGCCGGCCGCGACATCGAGCTCGATGTCGGTGAGCGCGGCCACGGCGCCGAAGGTCTTGCTGATCCCGCGCAGGGACAGGACGGTCATCACTTGATCCCGAGCTCTTCGCAGCCCTTGGCGTACTCACCGGAGCAGACGTCGGCGGCCTTCATGATGCCGCTGTCGAACAGCACTTCCTTGATGTTCTCCTTGGTCACGACCGTGGGGACGAACAGCTCGGACGGCGTGTCGTAAAGGGTCGTCTTGCCCGCGGGCTTCTTGCCCTGCATGAACTCCCAGGCCACGTTGGCCGACGCCTCGGCGACGATCTTGATGGGCTTGGAGATCGTGTTGTACTGGTCGCCCGCGACGATGCGCTGGGCGGCGGCCACCTCGGCGTCGTTGCCGGTGACCGGCGGCACCTTCACGCCGGCGGCCTTGAACGCGGCGATCGTGCCGCCGCCGGTGCCGTCGTTGGCCGCGACCACGCCGACGATCTGGTCCTTGAACTGGGTGATCTGGCCGCTGACCCAGGTCTGCGCCTTCTCCGGCTGCCAGTCGGGAGTGTCGTACTCGGCCAGCAGCTTGAACCCGCTCGGGTCCACCGCGCTGTGGATGCCCTTCTTGATCAGCCCGGCCGCCGCGTCCGTGGGCGAGCCGTTGACCTGGAGGATGCCGCCCTCGGCGTTCTCCGCCTTGAGGTGGTCGACCAGCGACTGGGCGATCAGCGAGCCGATCTTCTCGTTGTCGAAGGAGATGTAGTAGTCGGCCGGGGTGGCCGGGATGGGCCGGTCGTAGGCGATGATCGGCACCTGCTGTGCCTGCGCGGACTTGACGATGGTGGCCGCGGCGGCGGAGTCGACCGGGTCGATCACGATGGCCTTGACGCCCTGGGCGAGCGCGGAGTTCGCCTGCTGCTGCTGCTTGGCGGCGTCGGAGTCGGCGTTCTGGTAGATGACCTCGCAGGTCGGGCAGAGTTGCTTCATCTTGGCCTCGAACAGCGGCTTGTCCTGCAGCTCGTACCGGGTGGAGGCGAGGTCGGGCATGAGGAAGGCGACCTTGGCGTTCTGCACGCCGCCGTCACCGCCGCCGGTGCCCCCGCCTGCGTCCGAGCCGGAGCCGCAGGCCGCCAGCACGGAGCCTGCGAGCACTGCCACTGCGGCGAACGCGGAGGTCCGCATCTGAGCTCTGTTCACGGTTTTCTTCCTCACTTACGCCGGGTCCGAACGCAACCTGCCCCCGACACAGGGAACGCCTTCACACGAGCGCACACCCTGTGGTGCGGCTCACGTTAGCGCGCGTTCAGAAACTTTGTCCAGCAAAAGTGTTCAGAGCTGGTGGGCGGCTGCCAGAAGGCCCTCCGCGGTCGGGGTGTCCGTGACGAGCTGGTTGAAGTAGCCGCCCTTCGCGCCGGCCACGATCGAGAGCACCTTCTCCGCGCCGACCGCGACGGCGATCGTGTGCGGGATGCGGCGCAGCTCCTCGGGCTTGGCGGCCACCAGGCGCTCGCTGCCCGGGTAGGTGACGGCGGCACCGTCGCGGTCGTAGGTCCGCATGCACACGTCGCCCACCGCCTGGCGCAGGCCCTCGGCGTCGCGGGGCATCAGCGAGGGCACCATCTGCCTGGTCAGCGGGGGCGAGCCGACGCCCACGACCGCGCACTTGGCGTGCGCCCACAGGTCCATGACCCGGCGCACGGAGGGCTCGTGCTGCAACGAGTAGAACAGCTCCGGCCCCGGCAGCGCGGGCGCGTAGAGGTAGGCGGGCACGCCGCCGACGCGCTCGGCCAGGATGCGGGTGGTCTCGTTGGTCTGGAACCAGGGCTGCGGCTCCTCCTGGCCGCCCACGGCGGGGGCGATCGTGACGCCCGGGTAGTGGCCGAGGCCCTCGCGGGCGCACTCGTACACCGTCGTGCCGGAGGAGACCAGCACGACGTCACCCGACTCCAGGCCGACGGTGGCCAGCGCGCGGGTCACCCCGGGGGCCAGCCACGGGCCGAGCGCCGGGCCGCTGACCTTGGGCACCAGGTGGACGCGGTCCAGGCCGAGCGCCCGCGCCACCTCGGCGGCCAGCGGGCCGTCGCCGAGCGCTGCCGGGCGGTGCACCCTGATCTCGACGATGCCCTGCTTGCGGGCCTCGGTGAGCAGCCGGCTCACCGTCGCCCTGCTGACTCCCAGGCGTTTGGCGATGTCACCCTGGGTGGCGTCCTCCAGGTAGTACTGCTGGGCCGCCGCGTACATCAGCTCGTGAGGGAACCGGGCCTGAGCCTCGGGGGCGACGTCGGCGGCATTCATTCGCGCGCTCCTGGGTCGGTGCGTGAACATTTTTGCAGAACTGATGCGCAACCACTATAGCTTCGTGCTCCGGAGCCCAGGCTAGCCGTTGATCAAGGCGTCGCCGAGGGGCGTGCGCGCGTACACCACGCTGCGGCCCGTCCGCGTGCCCGCGATCAGCCCCGTCCTGCGCAGCGCGGCGATGTGCTCGCCCGCGGTGCCCACGCTCTGCCCGAGCAGGACGGCGAGCTGGGTGGTGGTGGCGGGCTCGGCCAGCTCGGCCAGGATGCGGGCCCGGCTGCGCCCGATCAACGTGGCCAGGTCCCGCGGCGGCGGGGCGGGCGTGGCCGCGATGCCCCTGGCGGGATAGACCATCGCGTACGGCCAGTCGTCCTCCAGGTAGGTGCCGATGGTCTCCATGAACGCCGACGGCACGAAGAGCAGCCCCTTGCCGTCGAGCCGGTGGCTGCCCGTCGAGGTCATCTCGATCTCGATCCGGCCGCCTGCCCGCCAGTGCACCTTCGGGCTGAGGTCCTCCAGCGCCGCCTGCCAGCCGTACGCGGCCAGCCGCCCGGCCCGGTAGGCCACGTCCCGCTGCAGGATCGCCCGGAAGCGCGGCCAGTCGTGGGCGAGGATCTCCGTCCACAACGCCTCGTACGCGTCGGCGAACCGCGCCACCACCTCGGGCCCCAGCAGCAGCTCCCTGACCCAGCGGGCCACCGGAGGGCGCTTGGCCAGCACCCGCTCGATCTCCGCGTGCGCCTGCGCCGGCGCGGTCGCCCGCATGGCCGCCAGCTCCGCCTCGAACGGCACGTCCACGGCGGTCGGGGGAGGCGCGATGAAGTCGACGTTCGCGTCCCCCCGGTTGCCGCTGACCGCGCCGGCGGCCCGCAGCACGGGATGGCGCCGCGCCAGCTCCCTGTACGTCTCCCGCCACCGCGCCACCCACGGGCCGTGCGCGCCCGCCCGGTAGCGGCCCGTCAGCACCCACTGCGCGTGCATGGTCTCGATCAGGGGTGAGATCGCGAACCTGCTCGCCATGAGATCCTGCGGAACGACCTCGATCGTCACCAGCATCTTTCGGTTATATCCGAAGAAGTCGCTCCGGAGCAGGGGCCGGACCCAGCATCGTGAGCGTGAAGGGTGCGACGTTCGGCGAGGTGTTCGCCGTCAGGGAGTTCAAGGTGATCTTCGGCAGCTTCGTGCTGCTGATCGCCGGGGACGGGATCAAGATGCTGGCCCTGTCCGTGCTGGTGTACGAGCGGACCGGGTCGCCGGGGCTGTCGGCCGCGGCGTACATGGCCGGGTGGCTGCCGTTCTTCCTGGGCGGGCTGTTCCTGCTCTCCCTGGCCGACCGGCTGTCGCCGCGGGCGCTGATGATCGCGGGGGAGCTGATCAGGGCGGTCACCTGCCTGCTGCTGGCCTACGCCGGGCTGCCCGTGTGGGGCATGCTGGCCCTGGTGGTGGCCACGGGGCTGTTCTCGCCGGTGTTCTTCGCGGCGCGGGCTGCGATGTTGCCCGAGGTGCTGCCGGGCGACGCGTTCGTGCTGGGACGGTCGGTCCTGAACGTGGCCTCGGCCGGGGCGCAGATCGTGGGGCTGGCCGCCGGGGGCGCCTTCCTGACCTTCGCCGGGCCGCCGGGGGCGCTGGCGGTCACGGCCGGGCTGTCGGTGGTGGCGGCGCTGGTGCTGCGGTTCGGGCTGCCGTACCGGGCGGCGCGCAAGGCCGCCGACCAGGGGGCGGTGCGGCAGACGCTGCAGGTCAACCGGCGGCTGCTGGCCGACGGGCGGGTGCGCGGGCTGCTCCTGGCCGGGTGGCTGCCCTGCGTGTGCCTGGCGGGCGCGGAGGCCATGGTGGTGCCCTACCTGGGCGGGCAGGGGCAGGCCGGGGTGGTGCTGGCCGCGGCGGCGGGCGGCATGGCGGTCGGCGAGTTCGTGGTGGGGCGGTTCGCGGCGCCCGCGCTGCGGGAGCGGCTGTCGATGCCGCTGGCGGTGCTGCTGGGGGTGCCGTGGCTGGGGTTCGCCGCCTCTCCGGGGATCGGCTGGGCGGCCGCGCTGGCGGCGGTGGGGGCGGCCGGGCTGGCGTACCAGCTCGGGTTGCAGCGGCGGTTCGTGGACGCGGTGCCCGAGGACGTGCGCGGGCAGGCGTTCGGGCTGCAGTCGGCGGGGCTGATGACCGGGCAGGCGGTGGGGGCGGCGCTGATCGGAGGGCTGGGCGAGGTGATCGCGCCGGGGCAGGCCATCGCCGTGTCGGGCGCGGCGGGGATCCTGGTCGCGCTCGCGCTGGCGCGCGTGCTGCGGCCCGCGCCGGACCACGTCGCGGCTGCGCCTCCGGCGGCTCCTGGAGACGGGGCTAGCCCTCGGCAGGAAGCTCGCCGGAGCCGCGGGGGATGAGCCGTACCGGGAGTTCGAGATGCTCGGACGGGCCGCCGTCGCCGCGCAGGCGGCGGAACAGCAGCTCGGCCGAGACCCGCCCCATCCAGGACGGATCCTGCGCCACCACGCTCACCCCCGGCCTGAGCAGATCGGCCAGCTCGAAGTCGTCGAACCCGACCAGCGCCACCCGCCGCCCGTCCAGAGCCCGCAGCGCGGTCACGGTGTGGCGGCCGTTGCCGGTGAACAGCGCCGTCGGCGGATCGTCCAGGGCGAACATGCGCGCCAGGTCCTCGCGGGCGGCCTCCATCGCGGGCGGCCGCATCGACACCAGCCGCTCGTCGAACAGCCCGCCCAGCTCCTCGCGGTAGCCGCGCAGCCGCTGGGCGGCCGTGAAGATGGCCGGGTCGTCGCCGAGGAAGGCGATCCGGCGATGGCCGTGCGTCATGAGGTGGCGGACCGCCTGCCCGGCCCCGCCCACGTTGTCGGTGAGCACCGTGTCCACGTCGATCCCCGCACCCGGCGGCCGGTCGGCGAACACCACCGGCGTGCCGGCCTCCAGCTCGGGCCGCAGGTACGTGTGGTCGTCGCCCGCCGGCACCATGATCAGCCCGTCCACCCGGCGCGCGCAGAACGTCTCGACCAGCTCCCGCTCCCTGCCCGGCTCCTCCCCGGACGAGCCGCTCAGCAACAGGCAGCCGTGGTCGATGACCACACCCTCCACGGCCCTGCTCAGCCCCGAGTAGAACGGGTCGGCGACGTCCTCGATGACCAGCCCGATCGTGGCGGTCCTGCCCCTGCGCAGCACCCGTGCGCTCTCGTTGCGGCTGTAACCCAGCCGGTCGATGGCCGCGCGCACCCGCTCGGCCGTGGCGGGGTGCACGCCGGGCTCGCCGTTCACGACGCGCGAGACGGTCTTGAGCGCCACGCCCGCCGCCGAGGCGACGTCCTTCATCGTCGGTCTCACGCCTGGATCATGTCTCATGCGGGAGGGGCAGACAACGTTGTCAAGGCGTTGTGCGAGAGTGGTCCTCTATGTCGTTGAGATCCGCCTTGCTCGTGGCCGGGTTCGCCCTGGCCGCGCTCAACCTCCGCCCGGCCATCGCGGGCGTCTCCCCCCTCCTCGACGAGATCATGAACGACGTCGGCCTCTCGCCCGCGGGCGGCGGCGCGATCACCACGGTCATGGTGGTCTGCCTGGGCGTGTTCGGGCCGCTCACGCCGCTGCTCGCGCGCCGGATCGGGCTCGACCGCACGCTGATGGCGGGCCTGCTGGTCATCGCCGCGGGCGTCGCGCTGCGCGGCCTGGACGGCGCGCCCATGCTCTACCTCGGCTCGGCCCTGGCCGCCACCGCCATCGCCGTCATGAACGTCTCCATGCCCGGCGTCGTCAAGCAGCACTTCCCCACCCGGGTCAACCTCCTGACCGGCGTCTACGTCTCCTGCGTGGTGGCCGGCGCCGCGGCCGCCTCCGCCCTGGTCATCCCGATCGAGCACGCCACCGGCTACGACTGGCGCGGCGTCTCGGCCCTGCTCGCCGTGCCCGCCCTGCTGGCGGCGCTGCTCTGGCTCCCTCAGGCGCTGCGCGGCCGGGCGGACGGGCAGAACGGGCCGCGACCGTTCGGCACCGTGCTGCGCAGCCGCGTCACCTGGTACGTCACCGCCCTCATGGGCCTGCAGTCGCTCACCTTCTACGTCATGCTGGCCTGGCTGCCGACGATCTTCCTGGAGGCCGGCCTGGCCGCCGACCAGGCCGGTTACCTGCTCAGCCTGACCAACGCGGTGCAGGTCGCCACCTCGCTGGCCGTCCCCGTCCTGGCCGGCCGGCGCGCCTCGCAGGTCCCGTACGTGGTCGGGGCCGGCGTGCTGACCGTCCTCGGCTATCTGGGCATCCTGCTGGCCCCGACCACCCTGCCGTGGCTGTGGATGATCGTGCTCGGCATCGGGCAGGGGGCCTCGTTCGCGCTGGCGCTGCTGATCATCGCGCTGCGCCCGTCGGATCCCGCCGAGGTGACGGCGCTGTCGGCCGTGGCGCAGTCCGTGGGGTACGTGATCGCGGCCCTGGGGCCGCTGCTGTTCGGGTTCCTGCGGCAGGTCTCGGGCGGGTGGACGGTGCCGCTGCTGGCGGGGCTGGGAGTGCTCGCGGGGCAGATCCTGGCGGGCTGGTTCGCCGGACGCCCTGCTACGTTGAGCAGAGCCGACCCCTAGACCCTCCAGGAGTTGCAGCGTGCTGACCGAGACGCTCCAGCGGATGGCCGACGGGCGGGGCGGGGTGCTCGGGGTGGAGCCCGGCCTCGTCATCGAGCCCGACGAGAGCTGGACCCCGGTGCGCGAGCTGCTTCGGCAGCCGTACACGCTGCTCACGCACCTGGTGGACGAGACGGCCGCGCGCTGGAACGCGCCACGGCACGTCGGCGCGGCGCTGTTCTGGAAGACCTACGGCTACTGGCACACGCTGCCCATGGTGCTCGGGTGGGCGCTGGACGGGCGGGTGCCGGTCATGCGGGCGGCGCGGACGTACTTCAAGGTGTCCGGCGCCGGGGTGACGCTCGGGGCCACGCGCGTGAGCTGGGCCTCCGGCGCCGGCGCGATCCGCGAGGCGCTGGAGGAGTCGCAGCGGCCCCTCGTCGAGGCCATCGGCTCCCTGGCCAAGGTGGGCGAGCGCACGTTGTGGGGCTCCACGGCCGAGGCCGTCGCCCACCCGCTGACCTCGGTCGTCCCCGGCGACTACATGAGGCTGCTCAGGGAGCTCGGGCCGCCGCTCGACGGGCTCGTGGAGCCCGCCGGCGACGGCTACTTCCGCAGGACCTGCTGCCTGTGGATCGCGCTGCCCGACGTGGAGCCCTGCGGGAGCTGCTGCGTGCTCAGGCCACGGAGCCGACCGGCTCGGGGCTGATCGCCGTCGCGCCCGCGGGCTCGGGGGCGACGGGCTCGGGCCCGCTGTCCATCGGCCGCAGCTCGTCGGCGTAGCTCACCGAGACCCGGCGCATGACGCCGGTGCCGTCGATCGAGTACTGGCCCAGCCGCCACAACGGCGGCGAGTACGCGTGGATGGACACGCTGTGCTCCACCGCGCCGGTGAGCCGGTGGATGTGGTCGGGCCCGAACGAGAACGACTGCCCCTCGGGCACCACCGTCTCCAGGTGCTCGCCGCCGATGCGCGGGTTGCACTCCTTCAGCGCGCCCTGGACCACGTGCACGGCTCCCGAGGAGATGTCGTGGTCGTGCCAGCCCGTGTCGTCCTCGGGGCGCCAGCACAGCAGCCAGACGTCCACGTACGCGTCGCGGTAGAGCGAGGCGTAGTGACGGCCGCCGTCGGCCGGGAAGTCCACCTGGTCGTGCCACTCCTCAGGGTGGGCGGCCAGCTCGTTCACCAGGTCGCGCAGCTCGCGCCGGTCGAGCACGCGCTCGGGGAGCCTGGCACAGGTGCCCCCGTCCTGGATCTGCTCAGTGTTCACGTACGAGTCTCCTTTCCGCTGATGAGGCGACGGGGGTTGACGACCTTGATGGCGTGGTCGGCGGCCGCGCCGAGGCCGGGTTCCGGTGCTCTGGCATAGGGGGCGTCGGAGCCGTTGACGACGACGTCGATGCCCAGCTCGCGCACGATCGCGTCGATGGCGCGCGGGCCGTACGAGGAGGTCTCCACGAAGAAGTCCGGGTCGACCAGGCCGCGCCCGCCGCCGCCCCGGGCGATCAGGCGCTCGGAGTGCAGCGGCGCCAGGCCCGCGAGCAGCGCGAAGCACACTCGCAGGCGCGGGTGCCTGGGGCGGACGACGGCGTGGAAGTAGTGCCACGACGCGTGCATCTGCTGCACGTACGGCACCAGCGCGGGCCACCACGGCGGCGTGGCGGGCGCGTGCGCGTGGCGCGGGAACGGCGGGGTGCCGATCGCCGGCCCGGCCGGGCCCGGGTGCACGAACAGCGGCAGGTCGCGGCCGGTCAGCACCTCCAGCAGCTCGTCGTCGGGCGCGGCCGTGGCCGGGATCTGCAGCCCCGCGAACCCGCGGTCGAGATCCTTGGCCAGGCGGTCGGGGTCGGGCTCGCTGTGGCAGGTGGCCGCCCACGCCCCGTAGGGCTCGCCCAGCGCGAGGGCGCCGTCGTGGTAGGCGTCGAGCAGTGGCCAGCACTCCTCGGGCGGCAGGAACTCGATGCCGAGCGGGCTCGACAGCGACACCAGCGCCAGCTCCAGCCCGGTGGTGTCGCGCCGCTCGTGATCGGCGGGATCCACCTCGTACGGCGGCTCGCCGTCGAGGATCAGCGTCCAGCCGTCGAGGTACGGAGGGGTGTCGCGGGCGCGCAGGGCCTCGACGAACGCGCTCGTCCACAGGTGCTGGTGCACGTCGACAGTCACCGGCGGCCGCCTCCTTCCGCTATTTCCTACTCACAATACATGTAAACATCCTGTACTGCGACGTCCCTAGCGTGAACCGTTTCAGTGATACGGTTCAGTGAACCGCTTCACTTAGCCCTTGTCAACGGGCGGCGGGGCCGGTGATCGGCACGCCGGCGGCCTGGAGCGCGGCCAGGTCGCGCTCGACCGTCCTGGTGCTCACGCCGGTCCGCTCGGCGAGGGAGCGCGCCGTGAGCTTGCGCGGCGCGGTGGCCCGCAACTCCTCGATCAGGCGGTGCCGGCGTTCGACCCGGGGAACGACGGGGTGCGGGCTGGTGAGCACGGATTCACGGTATGACGGCAAACCTGACAAATCGATGACAGGGAATCTGCTTCTGTCGGTGTCACGCAATAGGCTGGCGGAATGCCTCGCAAGAGAGCGACCATCCGTGAGGTGGCCCAGGCCACAGGCCTGTCCCCGGCGGCCGTCTCCTACGCGCTACGCGGCCTTCAGGTGTCGGAGGAGACCATGGAGCGGGTCCGCGCCGCCGCCGCCGAGCTCGGCTACGAGGCCGATCCCATCGCCAGGGCGCTGGCCAGCGGTCGCACCGGCATGATCGGCCTGCTGTGCGGCTCGCTGGAGGATCTCTGGCAGCAGTCGCTGGCGGTCGGCATCAGCAGGGGGCTGCGGGAGAAAGACCGCTACGCCCTCATCCTCGACGCGTTCGGCGATCCCGCCAGGGAGCGGGCCCTGGCCCAGCAGCTTCGCGACCAGCGGGTCGACGGCATGATCGTCCAGCCGATCGACCCGGCCGCCGGGTTCTGGCCCGAGCTGTGCGAGTCGCTGCCGGTGGTGGCGATCGGCGACTCGATCGCGGGCACGGCCGGCGAGGTCGTCTTCGACAACCGCAGCGGGGTGACGCTCGCCCTCGAGCACCTGCGCACGCTCGGCCACCGCCGCGTCGCCGTGCTCACCTCGACCCAGGCCAGCACGCCCGACCGGCCCGCCGACGTGCACGTCATGGCCGAGGCCGACCGGCTGGGGCTGGACATCGAGGTCGCCACCGCCCCGCACGGGCTGGCGGGGGCCACCGCGGCCGCCCACGAGCTGCTCGGCGGCGACAAGCCGAGCGCCGTGTTCTGCTTCGCCGACTCGATCGCCTACGGCGTGTACGCGGCGGCGCAGGAGCTGGGGCTGTCCATCCCGGGCGACGTGTCCGTCATGGGTTACGACGATCATCCGATGTCGGGGCTGCTGTCACCGGGGCTCACGACCGTCGACTGGGACATCGACGGGATCGTGCGGGCGGCGGTGCGGCTCATCTCGGCGGCGGCCGACGGCGGGGCCCGGCGGCGGCGCGTCATGCAGAGACCGACGCTCAGGGAGCGCGGGTCGGTCGCCCGGGTGCCCTGAGATCCCGCCGGTGTCGTGAGGGCGGGCCGGGGGATGCCGTTAGCCGGGTGACAGAGCGCGGCGGGAGTCCTCCAGGTCCGCCGTGAGCGGGCGGTCGGGCGCCGGGGCGTGCAGGGCGCGGAGGGCGGCGGTGCGTTCGCAGGCCAGGACGATCTCCAGCGGCTCGACGCAGCGCAGGGCGTGCCGGGCGGCCTGGGTGGCGAACCCCGCGTGGTCCTCCACGCCGCGCGAGATCGTCGCCGTGCCCGTGGTCACCGGGTTGGCCAGGTGGCGCAGGCCGGCCAGGGCGTCCTGGGCCACGTACTCGAGGATCAGCGCGCCCGAGGCGCCCGGCCGGTCGGCGAGGAACGGCAGGCGGGCGGTGTAGGCCGGGTCCATGAGCGTGGCCAGGCGGGCGATGCTGAGCTGGGCCGTCTGCACGAGCGCGGCCCGCAGCGCGTCGAGCGCCAGGGCCACGGGGGCGGAGTGGAAGTTGCCGTTGTGCCAGGCGAGGGAGGCGGCGAAGAGCGGGTTCTCGGTGGCCGCGTTGAGGTCGGTCTCGATCGTGGCGACGGCCCGGCCGAGGATGTCGAGGGCGGCGCCGTGCACCTGGGCGAAGGCGCGGAAGCCGTACGGGTCCTGGACCCGGGGGGTGGGCTCGTGGGCGAGCAGGCCGCGCAGCCGGGCGGCCACGGCGGCCTGGCCCGGTTGCGGGCGGGCCTCCTGCACGACGGCGGCCAGCGGCTCGGCCGAGGCGTCCACGGCGGTGAACGACAGCACGGCCACGTCCATGGCCGCGTCGAGGAGATGGCCGAGACGGTGACAGGCGAGGGCGGCGTCGGCGAGGGTGGCGGCGCCCGAGCTGATGAACGGCAGCGCGTCGTCCGAGGTGAGGGGATGGCGGGGAGCGCCCTGGAACGCCGTGGGGGAGGCGTCCGCGGGCGGCGCCGGGTCGTGGCGCCAGGGGAGCTCGCCCAGGAGGCACAGGGCCGTGGTGGCCAGGGCGGTCAGGTCGCCGGTGCCGATGGCGCCGTACGTGTGCAGGGGCGGGGTGTAGCCGTGGTTGATCGCGCGCGCCAGCGCCAGGCACACGGCCGGGTCCACGCCGGAGCCGCCCGAGAGGAGCTGGTTGAGCCGGACCACCAGCATGGCCCTGGCACGGGCGGGCGGGACGGGCGGCCCGGCGGCGATCGCGTGGCTGCGCAGGAGGTCGAGGCCCGCGCCCGCCACCACGACGTCGCGGTTGGCGCCCACGCCGGTGCTCCTGCCGTACACGGGGCCGGTCAGCTCCCTGGCGGTGGCCCACGCGGCCCGGGCGCGATCGAGGGAGGCGATCGTGACCCGGGCCCCGCCGTACGCGGCCTCGTGGACCTGCGCGCAGGTCAGGCCGGCGCCGTCGAGCTCCACGGGGAGGGTCAGTCCTTGTCGGGGATGAGCAGGCCGAGCAGCCAGCTCACCAGGCTGACGATGACCGCGCCCCAGAACGCCGCCGGGTAGAAGTTGTCCACGTGGAACGGGATGTCGAGCTCGCCGGCGATCCAGCTCGTCAGGTAGAGCATGGCCGCGTTGATCACGAGGAGGAACAGGCCCAGGGTCAGCACGATCACCGCGCAGCCGAGTGCCTTCACGATGGGCTTGACGATGGCGTTGACGATGCCGAAGATCAGCGCCACGAGCAGCAGGACGCCCCAGTACCTGGCCGAGTTGGTGGGAGCGTCGACGTCGATGCCGTCGATGAACTGGATGGCCACCCAGAGTGCCACCGCGGCGGCGAGGGTTCTGATGATGAATCTCACGCTGATTGATCCTCCCACTTGAGATCGGCGCTCGATAGAGGGCGCAGTCACAACGATGCCCGGCCGTCACTGTGCGTAGTCCCGGTTATCGGCGCGCCAACCGGGGAACAGGCGTGCAGGGGAGGAAGCGAAATGGACGCGAACGGGCTCGAGTCGCTGCCGGCCGACGAGTTGCACGAGCGAGCGGTGCGGTATGCCGTACGGCATGGGGACCTGGGGTTCCTGTGGGAGCTGCTGAAGGTGATCCCGGCCGCCGAGGCCGCCAGCGGTCACGCCAACGAGACCGCCAACGACCTCAGCAAGGTCTCCGCGCTGCTCAGCGACGCCATCGCGGCGGGCGAGGGCAAGCTGGGCGAGGCCTTGCGGCCGGTGTACCTCGACTACCTGCGCAAGCATCCCGACGCCTGAGCCGGGGCCCCGGCCAGGCGGGGCCAGGCAGGACCCAGGGCCGGACAGGGCCCGGGCCGGACAGGCTCAGGGCCAAGGTCAGGCAGGGCCGGGTGTGGCCGCGCCGGGGCCGGGGTGTGGCCCGGGCCGAGGCGGGTCAGCCGGCGAGGCGGGCCTGGGGGCAGCTGTGGCCGAGGAAGCCGGGCGTGGTGAGCTCCTGGCCGTCCCGGGTGACGATCATCGTCTCGTACGGCCCCGACTCCGCGAGGTCGGCGGCGAAGCGGCGACCCCTGGCGGGCCCCATGGCGTAGATGGCGGTGGCGTAGCCGTCGGCCATGCCGAGGTCAGGGCCGATCACGGTGACCGAGCCGAGCCCCTCGGCGACCTGCCCCGTGTGCGGGTCGACGACGGACGAGCCGCCCGAGGTGGCGATGCCCAGGTCGTGGGCGAAGACGACCTTGCGGACGACGTCGGTGCGCGGGTCGCGGATGCCCACGCGCCAGCGCCTGCCCGGCGCGGAGGAGCCGCGCACCCTGACGTCGTTGCCCGCGGTGATGCGGTGGTCGCCGGCCCCGGCGTTGGACAGGGCCCGCGACAGGCGCTCCAGCGCCCAGCCCTTGATGTAGCCCGACGGGTCGATCACGCCGCCGATGCGGGGCTCGAACCAGCCGCCGGTGGCCTCGCTGAGCTCGTCGCAGCGGTGCAGGACCTCGATGAGCTCCGGGACCTGCCTGATCGTCCCGCCGCGGTTGAGCCGGGCGATCTGGCTGTCGGGGCCGGCCGGGCCGAAGGTGTCGTCCACCCACCTCAGCCAGGCGAACGCGTCATCGAGCAGGGGGGTCAGCTCACGAGCAGGCAGTGCCGTGCGGATGTCCACGCTGACCGGCCTGCCCATGATCATCTCGACACGGGCGCTGCCGGGGAACGTCGTCGCGGACCGGGCGATCTGAGAAGTCGTCACCTTGCCTCCTTGTCCTGGTATCCACGCTGTCAGGTGAGGCGTATGGTGAGCCTAAACCTTTTGCCCTGATTTGAAATGAATCTGTGACTTGGGGATGGCAAGGCGTGACAACGCGCCCCCCACGTACCGCTTGAACCGCCGCGGACCCGCCACGACCACCTCGCGCTCGGCGATGTCGGGGATCTCGCGGCTCAGGCCGGAGGCGCTCACACGCTCCTTGACCCGCGGGTCGTGCTCGTCGCCCACCACGAGGATGAGGCCGTAACTCCGCTCCAGGTCGCGCAGCTCGTCGGTGGCGCGCTCGGCGCGGTAGACGGCCACGGTGTCCGTCGCGCCGGCCAGGCGCTCGCGTAGCGAGCCCGGGTCGAGCCCGGTCGCGATCAGCAGGGCCGGCCTCGTGCCGTGGGGAACCCGGTGACTCCAGACGGCCATCACCGCCGCCATGGCGTAGAGCAGCAGCGAGCCCACCCGGCTCAGGCTGGTCACGTGGGCGGTGGAGCTGAACTGGTGCGCCACCAGCAGCGCGCCCGCGAGGTAGCCGCCGAGCCGCAGGCGCTGCCTGGCCTCCTCGGTGCGCAGGTAGTCGGCGGCCTTGACGCTGAGGAAGCCCAGCGCCACGAGCAGCGCCGCCGCCGTGACAGCGGCGGGGGACCAGGGGTAACCGAAACCAGGCCCGATCGCGCCGAACTCGGCCACCGCGACCCCGCTCCAGAAGAGGATCGGGCCCTGACGAACATTCACCTCGCTAGCCATGACCTCACGATGCTGAACGAACATTAAAGGTTCCTGAGTAGGGTCTGAAACATGGCTAACGTACGTGTCGAGCGGACTGAAGAGGGCGGATTCCGGGCCACCAACGCCCGTGGTGCCGAGGTGCTCATCGGAGGCGGTGACGAGGACGGGGTGTTCACCCCCGTCGAGTTGCTGCTGGCGGCGGTGGGCGGGTGCAACATCGTGACCGTCGAGCCGCTCACCGCCAAGCGCGGGCATCGGCTGGTGCGGCTGGCGATGACGGTGCAGGCGGAGAAGGTCGAGCAGAACAAGCTGGGCCCGGTGACGATCACGTACGACGTGGAGCTGCCGTCCGAGGAGGCCGACGAGGTGTTCAGGGCGGTGGCCGGTCGGGTGCACGAGAAGTACTGCACGGTGAGCCGGTCGCTGGAGGAGGGCACTGAGGTGCGGTTGGAGCTTCCGTAGGCGGATAAGACAGATATTCGACCCCGTTATGACGCGAGCGTTGCATTCGTCTCGGTAGCGTTGTAGCAGGTCAGGAGCTCAGGCGACTGGCCGGAGGACCTTCACCGATGCGGACGCGGAGGGGGACCGCGGTTCGCAAGTGCGGGACCGCCGGCGCTTTTGGGGGAAAGCGCCGGCCTGGACCGCCAGTGATCGGGCCGGGCAGCTTTGGGGGAACTGCCCGGCCCGATCCATGCGTATCCTCCGGTTACGTGAAGAAAGTTCTCATCGACTGCGACCCCGGCATCGACGACGCCCTCGCCCTCGCCCTGGCGGCCGGATCCGCCGACTCCCTCGACCTCGTCGGCGTCACCACCGTCGGCGGCAACGTCGATCTGGAGCTGACCACCGCGAACGCGCTGGCGCTGCGCGACTTCCTCCACCTGGGCGACGTGCCCGTGACGCCGGGCAGCGCGGGCGCGCTGCTGCGCCGCACGGTCAGGGCCACCGCCGTGCACGGCACCACCGGGCTCGGGGACGTGGTGCTGCCCACGCCGGCGCGGGGCCCGTCCGAGGGGCACGCGGTCGACTTCATCGTGGAGACGCTCAGGGCCGCCCCCGGCGAGATCACGCTGGTGGCCGTGGGCCCGCTGTCGAACCTCGCCCTCGCCGTACGCCGCGAGCCGCGCGTCGTGGAGTGGGCCCGCGACCTGGTCATCATGGGCGGCTCCTACACCCGCGGCAACCACAACCCGGCGGCCGAGTTCAACATGCTGGCCGACCCCGAGGCGGCGGCGATCGTGTTCGAGGCCGGGTGGACGGTCACGATGCTCGGGCTCGACGTGACGCTGAAGGCCGTGGTCAACTCCGGGGTGCTGGACCGGATGCGGCCGCTCGGCCGGCTGGCCGACCTGCTGGTGCCGGCCGCGCAGTTCTACGGGGCGGTGACGGCGGAGGGCGGCCCGGCCATCCACGACGCGTGCGCGGTGGCGTACGTGCTCGATCCGACGCTGTTCACCTGCGTGCCGGCCGTGGTGAACGTGGAGACCGCCGGGGAGTTCACCCGGGGCATGACCGTGACCGACTTCAGGGTGGCGGGCCGCGAGACGAACGCGCTGGTGGCGACGTCCGTGGACGTGCCCGCGTTCTGGGACCTGGTGATCGGGGCGTACGAGAAGCTGGCCACCCGGCTGGGGTGACCCGGCGCGACCACTGCCCGGCGGCTGATAGAGTTTCCCTTGTTGCGCCGCTAGCTCAGTTGGTCAGAGCAGCTGACTCTTAATCAGCGGGTCCGGGGTTCGAGTCCCTGGCGGCGCACCACCACTGACAAGGGCACCGTCCGGCGACGGTGCCCTTCGTCGTTCCGCTCAGGCGGGCCGCTCGTCCACGCCGACGGCCCCGACCCCGCTGGTGAAGATGCCGCCGCAGTAACCCTGCGACTGCCCGTAGCCGCCCGGCGGGAGCGTCACCCACTCGCCCACCACGTCGGGCGCCCTGCCGCAGACCACCACGGCCCGGAAGATCCACGTCTGGCCCGTGGGGTTGCTGCAGGCGGCGATGCCGAGGTCGTTGTCGTTGGCGTGCACGTAGGTGTCGCACCGCAGCACCGTGGCCGCCGCCGACGCCGAGGTCGGCAGCCCCGCCGACGTGAGCGCGAAGGCCGCTCCGGTCGCCGCCGCCGCGATGTGTGATCTTGCGATCATTGCCCCTCCCGAAGTCACTGTGCGTGGTCGAGCGTACGCAAGAAGTGGCGACGGGAAAAGCGGATTACGACTCCTGGAGCCGGCGGATCATCGCCTGCTTGGCCGTGGCGAACTCCTCGTCCGTGAGCACCCCCGAGTGATGTAACCGGCCCAGCTCGGCCAGGCGGCGCAGGACCGCGTCGTGCACGTCGTCGGCGACCGGCGGGGGAGCGGCTGGGGGCAGCTCGGGCTGCTCGTTCGGCAGGCGGGCCAGCACGGCGGCGGCGACCAGGGCCGTCGCGCCGCCGAAGCGCTGGATGCCCCAGGACACGCAGCGCAGGTCCTTCTGCGGCGGCCTGGCGCTCGGCGCCTCGCCCTTGATCCGGAACCGCAGCGTGCCGTGCCCCATGCCGGACTGCGGCTTCCACTCCACGCCGGACACATCGGACAGCGGGAACTCCTGCGGGCCCGCCTTCTCCTTCTCCGAGCTCGCCCATCCGGTCCACTCCAGCCGGACGCGCTCGCCGTCGAAGAGCACCGCGCCGTCGCCGGCCGTGGCCGAGATCGGCACGTCAGGAACGGGCAGGAGGTAGTCGTCGCAGGGGCCGCCCGGCGTCTGGTGGACGGCCATGGTGTCGCGGATCTCGTCGGCGAAGTATTCGGCCGCGCCCGCCCGGGCCTTCGGCACGGCCAGCCGGTACGGGTCGGCGGGCGGCCCCAGCGCCCCGGCGGCCACGTCGAACAGCGCGTCAGCCCCCTTGCGCAGCCGCAGGCGGAGGTGGCCGCCCTTGCGCGCGGGCTCGAAGGCCACGCCGGCGATCGCCTCCAGCGGCACGCGCACCTCGCCCAGTGCCCGGCGCAGCTCCTCGATGTCCTTGTCGCTGCCGGGGACGATCCGCAGCATTTCCCCATTGAACGTCCATGACCCGTCTGGGACAGCGATCTCGGCCATATTCTCAGCCTAGGACACGCTCGCGGCACCACCCATGCGAAGGAGCGGGATGCAGATCTTCACGAGCTGGCCGTCCTGGGCGCACGCGGAAGGCCCGCTGACCCGGGCGCTCCCGGCGTCCACCGTGGCCTCCCTGCGCGACGCTGTCGCGTTCGCCCGGCGCATGCACGGGGTGCAGCAGCGGCCGACCGGCAGGCCGTACGTCGAGCACCTGCTGGAGGCGCTGGAGGTGGCGGTCGTCGGCGCGGAGCTGAGCGACCGGGAGGTGCTGGTGGCCACCGTGCTGCACGACGTGCTGGAGGACACGCCGTGCACCGAGGGCGAGGTCGCGCGGCGCTTCGGACCCGAGGTCGCCGCGCTCGTGCGGTGGGTGACCAAGCCGGGTGGCGGCTCGAAGGCCGACTACCTGGCCTCGCTGCTCAAGGCGCCGCCGCGGGCCGTGCTGGTGAAGCTGTCGGACCGGGTCAGCAACGTGCAGGAGCTGCAGCGGATGGCGTGGCGGTTCCAGCGGCGCTACTACCTGGAGACCGTGGCGCACATCATGCCGCTGGCCGGGGCGCACCCGTGGTTCGCGCAGTGGTTCGGCGAGTGGCGGGGGAGGTGGCGGCGCGTCGAGCGCTGGCCCGCCTCCTGAGCGGCCGCGTTCCGCCCGCGCCGGTCTCCTGAGCGCCCACGTCATGCCCGCGCCGGTCTCCTGAGCGCCCGCCTCCTGGACGTGCCCGCCTCCTGGATCAGCCGCCGATCCTGGCCGTGCGGTTGCGTACGCCCTCGAAGTGCGCGTGCACGGCGGCCACGGCGGCGTCCGTGTCGCCCTTGAGCACGGCGGTGTAGATGTCGCGGTGCCGCCTGGCCACGTCGGCGGGCGGCTCGTCGGGAGCGCCGAGGGCGTCGCGGAGCTGGTAGTAGACGTCCCAGAACGCGCCGAGGAGCCGGCTGACCAGGGGATTGCCGAGCGGCCGGTAGAGGACGTCGTGGAAGAGGCGGTCGGTCTCGGGGGAGACCAGCCCTGCCTGGGCCTCGCCCTCCATCCGGGCCATGACGTCGGCGACCGGCGTCAGGTCCACCTCGGGGCCCAGCTCGATCAGCCGCTGGACGAGGCCGCTCTCCAGGATCTCGCGGATCTCGACCAGGTGGGCGAGGTGGTTGGCGCCGTTCTGGAGGGTGATGCGGCTGTGGAAGGTGAGCTCGTCCACCAGCCCGGCCAGGGACATGCGGCCGACGAACATGCCGAAGCCGTGGCGGATCTCCACGATGCCCACCGCCTGCAGGGCCTTCAGCGCCTCCCGGACCGAGTTGCGGCTGACCCGGAGCTCCTCCATGAGCTCCGACTCGGTGGGGAGGGAGTCGCCCGCCACCAGCCCGCGTCTGACGATGAGGTCCTTGACGCCCTCCTGGGCCTCGACGGCGCGGCTGGGGCGCGCCGGACGCGGGACTGTGGTCATGAAGAA
Source organism: Nonomuraea thailandensis (assembly GCF_024172165.1). Taxonomy (GTDB): domain Bacteria; phylum Actinomycetota; class Actinomycetes; order Streptosporangiales; family Streptosporangiaceae; genus Nonomuraea; species Nonomuraea thailandensis. Next base: position 12,049,436 of record NZ_JAMZEB010000002.1, read on the forward strand.
TCCTTTCATCACAGGTAACAATCCGGAAATCTTCCGTTGACCTCAAGCCTGGGTGGCAATTAGCGTCCACTTTACGCACATCGTAGGACATGGGATGTCCCACGTCCTATATCTCTTCCCAGGAGGCAACCGTGAGCTCTGAGTTCAGTCGCCGCGACTTCCTGCGTCACAGCGGGGCGGCCGGTGCGGCGGCGTTCATCGCGGCCACGCTCTCCGCTTGCTCCGGAGGCCCGGCCTCGACCGGCTCGGTCGGTGCCGGAACCGACAAGGACCTGATCACCGCCGTCATCGGATACGGCAACGACCAGAGCTGGGACCCGACGCAGACCGCCTCGGCCTTCGCCATGGCCGGCATCAACCACGTCTACGAGGGTCTGCTGGACACCGACCCGATCAGCCGCGAGCCCTACCCCGCGCTCGCCACCGCGCTGCCCGCCGACCCGAACGCGACCACGTGGACGTTCACGCTCAGGGACGGCGCCAAGTGGCACGACGGGCAGCCCGTCACGGCCGACGACGTGGTCTTCACCTTCGAGCGGATCCTGGGCCCCGACAACGTGCTGGCCGGCAACTTCTTCAAGTCCTGGCTGCAGGAGGTGAAGAAGATGGACGACAGGAACGTGGAGCTGGTGCTCAAGTTCCCGTTCCCCGACGCGGCGCCCCGCCTGACCATCGCGAAGATCATGCCGAAGCACGTCTTCAGCCAGGCCGGCGCCTGGGACCAGGCCAAGGGCGGCAAGGCGGTGGGGTCGGGGCCGTACAGACTGACCGCGCACAACCCCAAGTCCAACACCTCGTTCGAGGCGTTCGACGGCTACAACGGGCCGCGGCCCGCCACGGTCAAGAAGATGAACTGGCTGACGATCGTGGACGCCGCCGCCCGCGTGGCCAAGATCTCCGGCGGGTCCGCCGAGGCGCAGATCGCCGACAACATCCCGTACGCCAACGTCGAGCAGCTCAAGCAGCAGGGGCTGACGGTCGAGGGCGGCAAGGGCATGAACCACATGTTCCTGATGTTCAACACGGCCACCAAGCCGTTCGACGACATCCGGGTGCGCCAGGCCCTGCACTACGCCATCGACAAGCAGAAGATGATCGGCGTGGCGCTCAAGGGCCACGGCACCGCCTCCAGCTCCTTCCTCAACGAGGGCCACCCCGACCACAAGCGGGCCTCCGTCGTCTACGACCACGACCCGGAGAAGGCCAGGGCGCTGCTGAAGGAGGCCGGCGTCAGCAACCTGACGATCAACCTCATGGCCGTCAACGTGAGCTGGATCGCCGACTGCCTGCCCACCATCGCCTCCTCCTGGGAGGCCGTCGGCATCAGGACGACGCTGGAGCCGCAGGACACCGCCGCGCTCTTCACGAAGATGGACCAGATGCAGGAGTACCAGGTCGTCGCGGCGGCCTCGAACCCCAACCAGTTCGGCATGGACGCCGACCTGATCCTGCACTACAACTACGTGCCCGGCGGCCTGTGGATGAAGTACGCCCACTGGGACGGCACCGAGGACGCCGAGAAGCTCTTCACGATGATGGACGAGGCCGCCAAGGAGACGGACAAGGCCAAGCGCACCGAGCTGATCCACGAGTACCTGGACTTCGTGGCGGAGCAGGCCATCCTCTACCCGGTCGTGCACAACGAGCTGATGACCGCCTACGACCCGAAGAAGCTGTCCGGCATCCGCGCCCAGCCGTACCCGGGCATCAACCTGCTGCAGGCCAAGAGGACATGACGCTCGTCGCCCGGATGCTGCTGCGGCGGCTCCTCATCCTGATCCCGCTGGTGCTCGGCGTGATCGCATTCGTGTTCATCGTGATGCGCTTCTCCGGCGTCAAGCCGGAGTACGCCTACTTCCAGGGCGCGAACCCGACCCCCGAGCAGATCCGCCAGTTCCAGGTCGAGAACGGCCTGCTGGACCCGCTGCCCGTCCGGTACGTGCGCTTCGTCGCCGACCTGGCGCAGGGAGACCTGGGCACCAGCGTGCTGACCAGGAAGCCGGTCCTGGAGTCCGTGACGACCGCGCTGCCGCTGACGTTGCAGCTCACCTTCCTCGGCCTGGCCGTGGCGGTGGTGCTGTCGCTGGTGTTCGGCGTCACGGCGGCGCTGTTCCGCGACCGGTGGCCCGACCAGGTGATCCGCATGGTGTCGCTGATCGGGGTGGCGGCTCCGGCGTTCTGGCTGGCGCTGCTGATGATCCAGTGGCTGGCGGTCGGCGAGGGGCTCTTCCCGACCGGCGGCTACATCAACCCGGCCGACTCGGTGGCCGGCTGGCTGCAGTCGATGACGCTGCCCGCCCTGTCGCTGTCGCTGCCGATCGCCGCCCAGCTCACCCGCATCATCCGCACCTCGATGGTGGAGGAGCTGGACCGCGACTACGTACGCACCGCGATCGGCAGCGGCCTGCCCATGATCGTGGTCGTCGGCCGGAACGTGCTGCGCAACGCCCTGATCAATCCGCTGACCGTGCTCGGCCTGCGCATCGGCTACCTGATCGGCGGCACGGTGGTGATCGAGACGATCTACGGGCTGCCCGGCATGGGCCAGCTCATGATCAACGCCGTGCGTGACGGCGACCCGGCCGTCGTCCAGGGCGTGGTGCTGACCATCGCGGTCGGCTTCATGGTCGTCAACCTGGTCGTCGACATCCTCTACCTGCTGGTCAACCCCCGCCTCAGGAGTGCCACATGAGACGTGGACCGACAGAGCGCCTTGCGCGGCCCGGTCTCGGCTTCCGCCGGTTGAAGCCGCTGTCGTGGGTCTCGGTCGGCATCATCGCCGTGGTCGTGCTGGCCGCGGTGCTGGCGCCGTGGATCGCGCCGCACTCGCCGTACTTCCAGGAGGCCGCCGGCGGCGGCCCGTCGGCCGAGCACTGGATGGGGCTCGACAGCGCCAACCGCGACATCCTGTCCAGGCTGCTGTACGGCGCCCGCTGGTCACTGATCATCGGCCTCGGCGCGACCGGGCTGGCTCTGGTCGCCGGGGCGGTCATCGGCGCCGTCGCGGCGACCTCGCGCAGGGCCGTGGACGAGACCCTGATGCGCGTGCTCGACGTCATCATGGCCTTCCCCGGCATCGCGCTGGCCGCGGTGCTCGTGGCCGTGTTCGGCGGCAGCATCCCCGTGCTGGTCATGGCCATGGCGTTCCTCTACATGCCGTCCGTGGCCCGGGTCGTGCGGGCCAACGTGATCGCGCAGTACGGCGAGGACTACGTGGCGGCCGAGCGCATCATCGGCGCCCGCACGCCGCACATCGTCATCAAGCACGTCGCGATCAACTGCGCCGCGCCCGTGCTGGTGTTCTGCACGGTGATGGTGGCCGACGCGATCGTGTTCGAGGCGTCGCTGTCGTTCATCGGCGCCGGCGTGCGCCCGCCGAACCCGTCGTGGGGCAGCGTCATCGCCGACGGCAAGAACCTGGTGCTGCTCGGCGGCTGGTGGGCCACGGTCTTCCCCGGCCTGCTCATCCTCATCACCGTGCTCGCGCTCAACATCCTGTCCGAGGGCATCTCCGACGCCTGGGCCGCCCCGGCGGCGCGCAAGGCGCAGGTGCGCAGGGACGACGACGCGTTCGAGCAGGCCCGGCCGGGCTCCGGCGAGATCGTCGAGCTGCCGGGGCTGGAGGAGGCCGCGCGCAGGCTCGCCGAGCGGGCCCGCCCGCTGCCGCAGGGCCCGCCGATCCTCTCCGTGGAGCGGCTGCGGATCGGGTTCGCCGAGGGCGTCGACATCGTGGACGGCATCGGCTTCGAGGTGCGCCCCGGCGAGGTGCTGGGCCTGGTCGGCGAGTCCGGCTGCGGCAAGTCGCTGACCGCGCTGACCATCATGGGCCTGCAGCCGCGCGAGGCCCGCGTCAGCGGACACGTGCGCTTCGACCAGCGGGAGCTGCTCGCCGAGTCCAGGCGCGCCCGCCGCCGCCTGCTCGGCCACGAGATGGCGATGATCTACCAGGACGCCCTCTCCTCGCTGAACCCGGCCATGACCATCAAGGCCCAGCTCAAGCAGCTCACCCGGCGAGGCGGCCGGCGCACCCCCGCCGAGCTGCTCGAACTCGTCGGCCTCGACGCCCGCCGCACCCTGTCGGCCTACCCGCACGAGCTGTCGGGCGGGCAGCGGCAGCGCGTGCTGATCGCGATGGCGCTCTCGCGCGACCCCAAGCTGATCGTCGCCGACGAGCCCACCACCGCGCTCGACGTGACCGTGCAGGCGCAGGTCATCGAGCTGCTGCTGAGGCTGCGCGAGGAGCTGGGGTTCGCGCTGATCCTCGTCTCGCACGACCTGGCGCTGGTGGCCGACGTGACCGACCGCGTGGTCGTCATGTACGGCGGCCAGATCGTCGAGACCGGCGTCACCGCGTCCCTGGTCGGCAGGCCCGCCCACCACTACGCCCGCGGCCTGCTCGGCTCGGTGCTGTCGCTGGAGTCGGGGGCCGAGCGGCTCACGCAGATCCGCGGCGTGGTGCCGGCGCCGGCCGACTTCCCGCCCGGCTGCCGCTTCGCCGACCGGTGCCCGATGGCCTCGGACGTGTGCCGTACCGAGAAACCGGTCCTGGAAGGGGACGCCACGCACCAGGTGGCCTGCCACCACCCGGCGCCGACGCTGGTGAGGAGCGAGCAGCATGCTTGAGCTGAAGGACGTGCACGTCGTGCACAGGGCCCGCTCGGGCGGCCTGCTGGGGCGCGACCGCGTGTACGCGCTGACCGCCGCGAACCTCACCGTGAGCCCCGGCGAGACGGTCGGCGTGGTGGGCGAGTCGGGCTGCGGCAAGTCCACGCTGGCCAAGGTGCTGGTGGGGCTGCAGAAACCGACCGCGGGCACCGTGACCTTCCGCGGCCGGGACCTGTGGGGGATGAAGGAGTCCGAGCGGCGCGAGCTCGTCGGGTCGAGCGTGGGAATGATCTTCCAGGATCCGTCCACGGCGCTCAACCGGCGGCTGCCGATCAGGCAGGTGCTGCGCGACCCGCTCAACGTGCACGGCCGCGGCACCCCCGCCCAGCGCGACGCCCGCGTACGGGAGCTGCTCGACCTGGTCGGGCTGCCCGCCGGCGCGGCCGACGCGCTGCCCGGCCAGCTCTCCGGCGGCCAGCGGCAGCGCGTGGCCGTGGCCAGGGCGCTGGCGCTCGAACCCGACCTCGTCGTGGCCGACGAGCCGACCAGCGCGCTGGACGTGTCGGTGCGGGCGCAGATACTCAACCTGCTGTTGGATCTGAAGGAGCGGCTCGGGCTGGCGCTGGTGTTCGTCTCGCACGACATCCAGACGGTCCGCAGGATGAGCGACCGCGTGGTCACCATGTATCTGGGCAGGATCGTGGAGCGCACGCCGGCGCAGTCGGTGCCGCTGGGCGCGCGGCATCCGTACACCAGGGCGCTGTTCTCCGCCACGCCCGGGCTGATCTCGCCGATCAACCCGATCCCGCTGGTGGGCGTCGTGCCGTCGGCCACCAGGCCGCCGAGCGGCTGCCCGTTCCGCACGCGGTGCTGGCGCGCGGACGACGTCTGCGCCGCCGAGATGCCCGAGGCGACGGTCGAGGGCGAGCACCTGTTCCACTGCCACCATCCGGTGGCGGCAGGGGCGACCGACATCGAACTGATCCAGGAGCGAGTATGAGTTTGTCCGGTGTCATCCCACCGGTGTGCACCCCCATGACTTCCGAGTACGAGGTGGACACGGCTTCGCTGGTGCGGCTGGTGGACCACCTGATCGACGGCGGGGTGGACGCGCTGTTCGTGCTGGGCTCCTCCTCCGAGGTGGCCTACCTGACGGACGCCCAGCGGCGGACGGTGCTGGACACCGTCGTCGGGCACGTGGCCGGTCAGGTGCCGGTGCTGGCCGGGGTGATCGACATGACCACGCCCCGGGTGCTCGAACACGCGCGCGTCGCCGCCGGGGCGGGGGCGTCCGGGCTGGTGGTGACGGCGCCGTTCTACACGCGCACGCATCCCGAGGAGATCCGCACCCACTTCAGGACGATCGCCGCGCGGGGCGGGCTGCCCGTCTACGCCTACGACCTGCCGGTGTCCGTGCACACCAAGCTGAGCGCCGCGCTGGTGCTGGAGCTGGCCGCCGAGGGGGTGCTGGCCGGGCTGAAGGACTCCAGCGGCGACGACGGCGGCCTGCGCGCCGTCGTCATGGGCCGCGAGGCGCCGTTCAGTGTGCTCACCGGGTCCGAGGTGACCGTCGACTCCGCGCTGTGGATGGGCGCCGACGGCGTGGTGCCCGGGCTGGGCAACGTGGACCCGCAGGGGTACGCCGAGCTGTACCGCTGCGCCTCCCAGGGCGACTGGGAGGCGGCCAGGGCCGAGCAGGAGCGCCTGGTCAGGCTGTTCGAGATCGTCCACGTGGGCGGCGACCGGATGGGCGGCAGCTCGTCGGGGCTCGGGGCGTTCAAGGCCGCGCTGCACCTGCGCGGCGTCATCGACTGCCCGATCACCGCGCTGCCCCAGGTCCCGCTCAACGAGGACGAGGTCGGCCGGATCGGCAAGCTCCTGGCGAGCGCCGGGCTCCTCTAGGCCCGGCTCCTCCAGGCGCGGCCGCTCCAGCCGCGGCTCCTCTAGACATGGCTCGCCAGCTCGGCGACGTCCTTGGCGCCGTCCTCGATCAGCTTCGAGGCCAGGTCGGACAGGGCCCGGCCGACGGCCAGCTCGTCCCCGATCCCGGGCACGGGCCGGTCGTCCGGGTTGCGGCGGGCGTGCGCCACGCTCTCGTGCCGCTTCCCGTCAGGGGTGAACAGAACGACCGTGGCCGTGGTCACGGCGTCGTCGTCATCCTCGCTGATCCAGATCTGCACGTTCCACTGCTTGTAGTCCATGACGACCTCCTCCCTACGTCCAGCCTCTCTCCAGGAGAGGCGGACGTAAAGGTCAGTGGTCAGCGGTCGGCGTGGGCCGCCCGCTCGTTCGGCACGCAGTGGGTCATCTTCAGGTTCTCGACGTCGCGAGGGCCGTTCCTGCCCAGCTTGGACAGCCGGCCGCGGTCCTCGTCGGTCAGGTCCTGGCTCTGCAGCGGCTCCAGCCCCGCCACGTCGTCCGGCGTGATGCCCAGCCCCTCGCCGACGCGCAGCCCCAGGTCGTCCTCGGCGAGCAGGAAGTGCCAGACCATGCGCTCCTGGATGACCCGGTCGCACTGCTTGAGGTTGGTGACCAGGTTGGCGACGAGGTCGTCGCGCTCCCACTCCTCCATGAGCAGGTAGCGCTGGCCCGCCTGCACGTAGTCGTTGGTACGCGGGATGCGCTTGCGGGTCAGGCGGCCGGTGACGACCGGGCCCACCTCGTCCGGGTGCGGGTAGTGGGCCTCGCGCAGCCCGTCGCGGACCGAGGGCTCGTAGTTGATGTGCGGGCTCTCGCCGGCCGTGTCGACGAAGTACGTCATCTGGCCGTCCCGCTGGTTCGTCCGGCAGGGCGCCTTGGTCTGGTTGACCGGGAGCTGCAGGTAGTTCGGGCCGACCCGGTAGCGCTGCGTGTCGCTGTAGGAGAACGTCCGGCCGACCAGCATCTTGTCGTCGGAGAAGTCCAGCCCGTCCACCAGCACGCCGGTGCCGAACGCGGACTGCTCGTTCTCGGCGAACTGGTTCTCCACGTTCCTGTTCAGCACCATCCGGCCGACCGGCAGCGCGGGGAAGTCGTTCTCCGGCCACACCTTGGTGTCGTCGAGCGGGTCGAAGTCCAGCTCGGGGTGCTCGTCGTCGCTCATGACCTGGACCAGCAGCTCCCATTCCGGGTGGTCGCCGCGCTCGATCGCGTCGTGCAGGTCCTTGGTGGCGTGGCCCAGGTCGTGCGCCTGCACGGCCGCCGCGTCCGCCTCGGTCATGCTGCGCACGCCCTGCTTCGGCATCCAGTGGTACTTCACCAGGAACGACTGGCCGTCCTTGTTGACCCACTTGTAGGTGTTCACCCCGAACCCCTGCATGTGCCGGTAGTCGGCCGGGATCCCGCGCGGGCTGAACAGGTTGACCAGCATGTGGATGCACTCCGGAGTCTGCGACATGAAGTCGAAGATCCGGTTCGGGTCCTGCCGGAAGGTGACGGGGTCCGGCTTGAGCGCGTGGATGACGTCGGGGAACTTGATCGCGTCCCTGATGAAGAAGACGGCCAGGTTGTTGCCGACCAGGTCCCAGTTGCCGTCCTCGGTGTAGAACTTGATGGCGAAGCCGCGCGGGTCGCGGGCCGTCTCGGCCGAGTCGCGCCCGCCGATCACCGTGGAGAAGCGCACCGCGACGTCCGTGCGGCTGCCCTCCTGCTGGAAGAGCTTGGCCCGGGTGTAGCGGTCGATCGGCTCGTCGCCGAGCCTGCCGTACGCCTCGAAGTAGCCGTAGCTGAGCGTGCCCCGGGCGTGCACCACCCGCTCGGGGATGCGCTCCCGGTCGAAGTGGCTGATCTTCTCCAGGAACTGGTAGTTCTCCAGCGTCGCCGGGCCCCGCGGGCCGATCGTGCGCTGGTTCTGGTTGTCGTAGACCGGGTGCCCCTGCCGGTTGGTGAGCACCTCACGGTTGTCGTCAGGCCGCGAACCCATGCCCGAAACGTCTGTCATTGCACCGTTCCTTCCCCCGGGACGAGTTTTCCCCGCCTGCCCTCAAGGCCGGAGCGGAAACGGGCAAAGGTTGCTCCTACGGGCGGCGGCTGCCCGGCGGGAAGACCTGGAGGGCCGCCTCCAGGGCCGTGGCCTCCTCCGGGGTGAGGCGCTCGAGGAAGTGCACGAGGGTCGCGGCCTGGTTGCCGCTGGTGGCCAGCGCGTGCCGCATCAGCTCGGCGGTGTAGGCCTCTTTCGTGGCCACCGGCTCGTAGACGTAGGCCCGGCCGACCGGCTCGCGCCGCAGCAGGCCCTTGGTGTGCAGCTTGTCCATCACGGTCATGACCGTGGTGTAGGCGATCTCGCGCTCCGTGCGGAGGTCTTCGAGCACGTCACGGACGGAGGCGGGCCTGCGGTAGGACCACATCCTGTCCATGATCGTGGATTCGAGCTCTCCGAGCGGGCGCTTCATGTCCCACATGGTAAGGGCTCGGCCCCGATCGGCCCCTCGCCGATCGGGAGCCGGTGGGCCTACTCGCCGCCGCCCTCGGGGACGATCCTGGACATCCAGGCCGCGGCCTCGTCGGACGGCAGGATCCGTTCCAGGCGGATGACGCCCGGCATCATCGGGTAGCGCCTGCCGGGGCTCCACGACCGCGCGTACGGCGGCGGGTCGAGCACGACGACCCGCACCCCGTCCAGCTTCGGGATGTCGGCGGGGACGCCCTCGTTCCAGATCCACTTGCCGTAGGCGTCCACCAGGTTGAACTGGCCGTGGACCGGGCCGTCCTCCGGGTCCACGTCGCCGTCGGTGGCGGCCATGACCCACTCGGGGTCCGGCTGCACGCCCTCGATCAGCCCGTGGTCGGACGGGCCGCTCACCACGTCGGCCAGCAGGGTGTGGAGCTGGAAGTTGTCGCCGATGCCGCCGATGACGACCTCGTAGCCGCGGCCGGTCTCCCTGTGCAGGACGATCAGGTGCTCGTCCTCCAGGACCGCCAGCAGTCCGGCCAGCCACTCCAGGTCCTCGCGGTCGTCGGCCACCGCCGACAGGGCCGCTGCCAGGCGCTCGCGGCCGGGCAGCCCGGCGCGCACCTCCGGGGAGAGCTGCAGGATGGACAGGACCGGCATGTGCGCCATGTGGACGCTCGCCCAGGCGTCGGCCAGCCCGAACGCCTCCCGCTCCGGCAGGCCGGTCAGGCGGCCGGCCGTGCTCGGCAACCAGCCGGGGTCGTTGTCGTCGGGCTCGGGCGGCTCCTCGCCGGTGGCCGAGCGCCAGGCCGCGGCGAACCTGGCCGACTGCTCCAGCAGCCCGGTGAGCTGCTCGACCAGGGGCTCGGCCAGCGGGGCCGGGTCGGCGCCGCGCTCGGCCAGCGCGCCGGCCACGATGCCCAGGCGGGCGCCGACGCCGGGCGGCACCAGGTCGAAGACCTCGCCGAAGCGGGCCGCCACGGCGGACAGGGTCGCCCTGTCGGCGGTCTCCGTGGCCGCGTAGAGCTGCGAGGCGTGCTCGAAGAGCCGGTCGGGATCGCGGTCGGCGGCTGCCTGGAAGAGCGCGTCGAGATGGTGATCAAGCATTCCGGCAGGCTACGACATATGCGGACTTGGTGTGGTGGTCAGCGGCTGACGCCGTCGGCGGGGCGGCGGAGCAGGTCGAGGTCGGCGCGGCGGGGCAGGCTCTCCCAGTCGCCCTGGCTGGTGACGGCGAACGCGCCCGCCGCGCACGCGGTGGCCAGCCGCTGCCCGGGCTCCGCCCCGGCCAGCCAGTCGGCCAGCCAGCCGGCCGCGAAGGCGTCTCCCGCGCCCACCGAGTCGACCTCCGTCACCCGGTACGGCTCCGCCCGCCGTACGACGCCGCCGGACAGCTCCATCGCCCCCTCGGCGCCGAACTTGAGCAGCACGTGCCGCGGCCCGAGCCCCGCCAGCGCCGCGGCCAGCTCCTCGGCCCCCTCGGCGTCGGCGATCAGCCGGCCCTCCGCCTCGGTCGCGAACAGCACGTCCACCTCGCCGACCACCTCCCGCAGCCACGCCCCGGCCTCCTCGGGCGTCCACAGCGCGCGCCGGTAGTTGACGTCGAGCGAGACGGTCACCCCGGCGGAGCGCGCCTCGCAGATCGCGTGGCGCACGGCCTCCCGCGCCGACCCCGACAGCGCGGGCGTGATGGCGGAGACGTGCAGCACCCTGGCGGCGCGGATGAGGCCGGGGTCGAGGTCGGCGGGGCTCAGCCGCGAGCCCGCGCTGTCCCTGCGGTAGTAGCGCACGTCGATGAGGTCGGCCGTGCGCCTGCCCTTGATCATCAGCCCGGTGGGCGCGGCAGGGTCGGGGATCGCGTGCGCGTGCACGCCCTCGCCCGCGAGCGTCGCCCGGATCAGGTCACCGAACTCGTCGGCCCCCACCCGGCCGATCCACGTCACGTCGTGCCCGAGCCGGGCCACGCCGATCGCGACGTTGGACTCGGCGCCGCCCAGGCCGAGGTCGAAGTCGCGGGCGAAGCGCAGCGGGCCCGTACGGCGGGCGGCGAACAGGGCCATGGTCTCGCCGAAGGTCACCAGCTCAGTCATCGGCTCGTACTACCCAGCTTTCTCGAGATGCGCACCGCCGCCCCCGCCACCAGCGGCCCCAGCTCGCGTACCCGCGCGGCGGTGATGCGCGAGGTGAGGCCGGAGACGGAGATGGCGGCGGCGACGGCGTCGTGGTGGTTGAAGATCGGTGCGGCGACGCAGCGCACCTCGGGCTCGTTCTCGCGGTCGTCCACGGCGTAGCCGCGGCGCCTGATGTGCGCCAGCTCGGCGCGCAGCCGCTCGGCGTCGGTGATCGTGTGCCTGGTCCTGGGCTCCAGGACCAGCTCGGCCAGGAGCTCCTCGGGCAGCCAGGCCAGGATGGCCTTGCCGACGGCGGTGGAGTGGAGGGGGCCGCGGCTGCCGATGCGGGAGGCCATGCGCACGTTCGCCTCGTTCTCCACCTTGTCGATGTAGACGACGTGCGGGTGGTCGTGGACGACGAGGTGCACGGTCTCGCGCACCTCGCTCATCAGCCGGTGCGACTCCCCGGCCGCCACGGCGCGCAGGTCGAGGGTGGCGAGGTATGCCTGCCCGAGCCGGAGCGTGCCGTGGCCCAGGCGGTAGACGCCGGTCCTGCGGTCGCGGTCGAGCAGCTTGGCCTCGACGAGCGGCACGGTCAGCCGCAGCACCGTGCTCTTGGACAGGCCGGCCGCCTCGGCGAGCTGGGTGAGCGTCAGGCCCGGGTGCTCGCGTACGTGGTCGAGCAACGTCAGCGCGCGCCTGAGCGAGGCGGACTGGTTGCGTTCCTGCACGTCGCCCACGATAGCGGGGGAAATCGCTATGCAACATGAGGTTGTGCAGTGCACAACAACGTGCGAGAGCGCTTTCCGTCCCGCGCGCGGCTTCCTAGGGTCACGCTCGGGAGGTAATAGTGAAGTTTCTTAACTATGTTGCCGCCGGCGCCGCCCTGCTCGCGCTGGCCGCCTGCGCCCCCTCGACCGCCCCCGCTACGGGCGGCGCCGACGAGAAGACCGGCACGCTGCGCGTCTGGCTCTTCGACGAGCCGAACCGCGCCCCCAAGGAGAAGGTCGTCGCCGAGGCCGTCAAGGAGTTCACCGCCGCGCACGCCGGCGTCCAGGTCGAGGTGACCTACATCCCGACCACGCCGGCCAGGCACGAGAAGTTCAAGGGCGCCTTCAACGACCCGTCCAGCTCGCCCGACGTGGCCGAGTACGGCAACACCGACCTGGCCGAGTACGCGGCCGCCGGCGGGTTCGCCGAGCTCGATCTCCCGGCCGGGGACCTGACGCCGGGCCTGGTCGAGTCGGCCACCGTGAACGGCAAGCAGTACGGCCTGCCCTGGTTCATCGGCATCCGCGCCCTGTACTACCGCACCGACGTCTTCGACGAGCTGAAGCTGGAGCCGCCGTCGTCGATCGCCGAGCTGACCGAGACCGCCCGCACGATCCGCGCGAAGAAGCCAGACCTGTACGGCATCGCCGTCGGCGGCGAGTACACCTTCGGCGCCCTGCCCTTCGTCTGGGACGCCGGCGGCGACATCACCGCCCTCGACTCGCCCGCCTCGCGCAAGGGCGTCAAGGCGTACACGGACCTGCTGACGGACGACATCTGCCCGCCGCAGGCCTGCGTGTCGCTCACCGGCGGCAAGACCGTCGAGCTGTTCGCGAGCGGCAAGGCCGCGATGGGCATCCTGGGCAACTTCAGCCGCTCGGCCGTGGACGCGGGGGCGGCGGCGGGCAAGTACGCGGTCGTCCCGCTGCCCGGCTCGGCCGAGGGCTCGATCGCGCCGGCCTTCGCCGGGGGCAACAACCTCGGCGTGATGAAGCACGCCAGGCACCGCACGCTGGCCGTGGAGTTCGTCGAGCTGCTGGGCGGCAAGGCGTACCAGGCCAGGATGTACGAGGCCATGGGCAACCTGCCGACGCTGACCTCCGTGCGGGACGAGCTGGCGGCCAAGGACCCGTTCCTGAAGCCGTTCCTCGACACGGTGGCCAAGGGCACGAAGTTCGTGCCGATCGACCCCGCCTGGGTGAAGATCGACAACGGCAAGGTCATCCCCACGATGCTGCAGAAGATCGCCACCGGCCAGGCCACCGTGGACGCCGCCACCACCGAGGCGGCCGCCGCCGTCAAGACGGCCTTCGGCCGCTCGTGAGAGCCGGGTCCGGCCATCGCCCATGGCTCTACCTGCTGCCCGCCGCGGCCGTGCTCGTGCCGCTGTTCGGCTACCCGCTCTACATGCTGGGCCTGCTGTCGGTCTTCGACTACCGGCAGGCCCAGGTCAGCGGCGGGCAGCCGAGCACGTTCGTCGGGTTCGGCAACTACGCGGCGCTGCTGGGCGACGGCCGGTTCCGGGAGGTGCTGCTGCAGACCATCGGCTTCGCGGCGGCGCTGGTGCTGGCCACGCTGGCGGTCGGGGCGGCGCTGGCGGTGCTGCTGACCCGCGCCGGGCCGGTGCCGAGGACCGCGCTGTCGCTGGCGGCGCTGGGCGCGTGGGCGGCGCCCGCGATGACCGGCTCCACCGTGTGGATGTTCCTGTTCGACGCCGACCTCGGGCTGGTCAACCAGGTGCTGGGGCTCGCCGGCTTCAACTGGTTCTACGACCGGTGGGTCACGTTCGCAGTGGTCGGGGCGACGATCGTGTGGCACTCGTTCCCGCTGGTCATGCTCACCCTGTACGCGGGCATCCAGGCCGTCCCCGGCTCGGTGCTGGAGGCGGCGGCGCTGGACGGGGCCTCGGCGTGGCACACGTTCTGGAAAGTGATCGTGCCGATGTTGCGGCCCCTGATCACCATCGTCGTCATCCAGTCGGTGATCTGGGACTTCAAGGTGTTCACCCAGATCTACGTGATGACCAACGGCGGCGGCGTCGCCGGGCAGAACACCGTGCTGAACGTCTACGCCTACCAGACCGCGTTCGGCTCCTCCGAGTACGGGCTCGGCTCGGCCATCGCCGTGGTCATGACGCTCGTGCTGCTGGTGTTCACCCTGCTCTACATCCGGGCGCTGCATCGGGGAGGGGAACGGCTGTGAGGAGAATCGTCCCGAACACGGTGGCCTGCGTGGTCGCCCTGCTGACGGCGTTCCCGCTGTACTGGATGGTGCTGTCGGCGCTCAAGCCCGACGGCGAGATCCAGTCGCTGGACGTCAGGCCGTGGACGTCGCACCCGACCCTGGACAACTTCGTCAGGGTGCTGACCGGGGAGGGTTTCGGGCGTTACCTGCTCAACAGCGCGGGCGTGGCGCTGAGCGTGGTCGTGCTGTCGGCCGCGGTGGCGTTCCTCGCGGCCGTGGCGGTGACCAGGTTCAGGTTCCGGTTCAGGACGACCGTGCTGATCATGTTCCTGATCGCGCAGATGGTGCCGGTCGAGGCTCTGACCATCCCGCTGTTCTTCGTGGTGCGGGACCTGGGGCTGCTGAACACGCTGGCCTCGCTGGTCGTGGTGCAGCTCGCGTTCACGCTGCCGTTCGCGATCTGGATGATGCGCGGGTTCGTCGCCGCCGTGCCCGAGGCACTGGAGGAGGCGGCGATGATCGACGGGGCCGGGCGGGCGACCGTGCTGTGGCGGATCCTGTTCCCGCTGGTCGCACCCGGGCTGGTGGCGACCAGCGTGTTCTCCTTCATCACCGCCTGGAACGACTTCGTCTTCGCCAGGACCTTCATCATCTCCGCCAAGGACAACCAGACCCTGCCCGCGGCGCTGCTCGTCTTCTTCAAACCGGACGAGAACGACTGGGGCGGGATCATGGCGGCCTCGACGCTGATGACGATCCCGGTGCTGATCTTCTTCGTCGCCGTGCAGCGGCGGCTGGTGTCAGGGCTTGGAGGGGCCGTCAAGGACTGAGACGACGTGCTCGTCGCCCGGCGCCAGGAACTCCAGCAGCCGCCGCCCCTCCTCCTCGGCCTCGTCCAGCACCTTGATCGGCTCCCACTGGTGGAGGGTGAGCGTGGAGACGCCCTTGGCCCGGGTGACCGTCCAGTCTCCGGCCGTGACGCCGTCCACCAGGATCACGCGCGGCATGACGTTCGTGCCCATGAAGCCCTGCAGCGCCGCCGCCCCGGTCTCGGTGATCGCCCTGGAACGGTCGGCGTAGGACAGGAAGAGGTTGTCGAAGTCGTACATGAGCCGCACGGGGGCGGGCACGTCCTCGCCGGGGCGGGGCGCGTCCGGCAGGTCGTACAGGGTCCTGCCCGCGTCGTCCCTGAACCTGACCAGGTCCATCGAGTCGAACACCTCGCCCAGCCGGGTCAGCCCCGACCACGTCTGAGCGTCCTGCGCCGACGCGGGCCCGAAGGCGGCCAGGTAGCGGCGCACCAGCTCGGCCGGCGTCATCGGCGGCACCTCGAACCCGATCCAGGACTCCGCGCTCGTGTGGGCGATCGGCCCGCTCCTGCCCCACACGCCGCGCGGCGGCACCTGCACCAGCGGCACCAGGCAGCGCACGCCCTGGCCCAGCGCGTGCGGGTCGATGTCCGGCCAGCGCTCGGCCAGCGCCCGCCCCAGGTCGGCGAACGTCATCGGCCGTTCCTCCAGCAGCGCCCGGCCCACCGCCGCCAGCTCGTCGAGGTCCACGCCCGCCAGCCGCTTGCCGAACGTCGTGCGCGTCCCGCGCTCGGTCACCACCTGCAGCAGCGGCCGCATGGCCAGGCAGTCGCGGGCGGAGACCAGGTGGATGGTGGAGCGCTGCAGCGCGATGCGCACGAGCTCGCGCGAGAGCAGCAGGTCGGCGGCGTCGGCGGGGTTGAACCCGGCGATGCGGTTCCACAGGCCGGTGTACCAGGTGTGCGGGGTCTGCGCCTGCAGCCCGCCCACCTGCTCCACGACCTCGGTCACGGAGCCGCCGGTGCGGCGCAGCAGGTGCTGCCGCTCCAGCGTGGCCCGGTTGAGCGCCCTGCGGCTGATGAGGGGATCCATGACAGTAAAGGTAGGGGCTATTGCGGCCGGTCCCGGGCCGCAATAGCCCCAGCGACGCCGGCGGGACGCCGGCATGTGGCCTGCGACGCCCTCCTATCGCCTGATGGTACGCGCCTTCGCGTAGTCCCTGAGAAATTCGTCCCACTCGGTGTGCTGGGCGATCTGGAGGTCCCCGTAGTAGCGCGAGATCGTGCGCTCCATCGGGAAGTACGCGCTCAGCCCGCCGCACTCCTCGACCTTCTCGCCCTGGTGCCCCTCGCTGATCACGAAGCCGCCGGGCCCGTGGATGGCCAGCAGCTTGTCGGCCACCGAGGCCAGCGTCGGGTCGGTCCGCGAGTCGGCCACCAGCGCCAGGCAGATCGTGCGCAGGTCCGTCAGCGACCGGTCGATGTGGAAGCGGGTCGCGACCGACTGCACGCTGTCCACCACGGACCGGTTGATCCGCACCTGCCGGCGCATGCCTTCGGCCAGCGTCTGGAACTCGCGCATGAACTCCTCGATGCGCGTCGCGTCCACGGCGCACTGGGTGACGGTCCGGGGCGTGCCGCGGTAGGACTTGACGTACTCCTCCACCACGATCCGCCCGAGCTCGCGCGCGTCCATGCGCGGGTCGGCCGCCATGGCGGTGAGGATCTCGGTGTACGGCCAGCCCTCGTTGGGTTCGAGCTCCTCCGAGCCCACCACGACGCCCGCGTGCTCGCGGATCTCGTAGCAGACCTCGAGGTTGCTCATCAGGCAGGCGTCCATGCC
This sequence comes from Nonomuraea thailandensis, assembly GCF_024172165.1. GTDB lineage: Bacteria > Actinomycetota > Actinomycetes > Streptosporangiales > Streptosporangiaceae > Nonomuraea > Nonomuraea thailandensis. Next base: position 12,066,127 of record NZ_JAMZEB010000002.1, read on the forward strand.
GAGCAGGTCGATCGGCCGGCCGAGGTCCTGGTGGACGGCCCGCATGACGTTGCACAGCTCGATGGTGTCCAGCGAGTGCAACGTGCCGTCGTCGCCGGCGATCGCCCGGTCCTGCCCGGTCGGCAGGCGCAGCACCTCGGTCAGCGACGTGGTGAACACCGCCTTGGTGATCTCCTGCGACTCCGTCAGCCTGGACAGCTCGGAGAAGGCCGGCTCGCCGTCGGCCATCGCCGCGCGCGGAGCCCTGCGGACGTAGCCGCTCTCGACGTCGCGCCGCACCGCGCGGCCCCTGACGTGGGTGTAGATCTGGTCGAGGTCGTCCGGGGTCCAGCCGCCGCCGTGGTTCCAGATCACCAGGGCGTACCGCCGGGCGGGCGCGCGGGCGACGGACCAGCGCACGAAGTCCAGAAGCGTCTGCGGGTGGCCGGAGTCGACCGGCGGGTGCAGCTCCTCGACCAGGTCGGGCGCGCCGCCCGCCCTGATCTCCAGGTGCTGGGCCCGGCCCCCGGCGTCCTGCCGCTTGACGAAGCAGGTGACCCGGACGCCGTTGTACGACTGGACGGCGCGCAGCTCCTCCAGGTCGCGGCCCGCGGCGTCGGACAGGTTGTTGTTGCCCGCCATGTAGATCATGACGTTCCACTCGGCCGGCTCGTCCGGGCGGGGCTCGTCGGCCGTGCTCGCCGCGGTCCGGCCGAGCGCCCGCCAGGTGTCGGGGCCCGCCACACCGTCGGCGGGCAGCCCGGCGCGCTGCTGGACGCTCAGCACGGCCCCGTAGGTGGCGCCGCCGAAGTACCCGTCGGCCCGTAGCCGGTGGCCGCGGGCGCGCAGCAGCTCCTGCAGCCGCCTGACCTCTTCCCCTCTGCTGCCGAGCCGCAGCGTGGGCCCGGCCATCAGTCGGCGGCCCAGTGGAAGGTGAAGCACTTGCCGTCCGGTGACAGGTCGCCGATCGGGATGACGTACATCGGCGCGTGCTCGCCGAACATCCGCGCCTTCCACAACACGATCGAGCCGCCGGCCTGCACGGCCCTGGACTCGAAGACGGCGTAGCGGTCGCCGTCGGTCTCGACGAAGCAGAGCTGCCTGTCGGTCTCGTCGGTGACCTGGACGCCCTTCCACCAGATGCTGTGCGGCGCCGCCGTGATGCGGACCTCGGTGGTGCCGGGCTGGGCCGGGGTCTCGGTCAGGTGCAGGACGTCGCCGTCGCGCAGCCGGTGGGCGTTGGCGAGCTCGGTCCTGGTGATCCGCATGAGCTGCATCGGGCCGCGGCCGGGCATGCGCTCGTACCGGATGGGGGAGCGCTGGTCGCCGTGCACGATGGCCAGCAGCTCGGGGAGCTGCGAGACGATCGCGGGTAGCGTGGCCTGCACGATGGGGCCGAAGTAGCGCTGGTTGAGCTCGCGGTCGGTCACGCGTACGGGGTGCTCGGCCCGCATGCCGTGCATGGACTGCAGCAGGCCCGGCAGCACCTGCATCATGATCGGGGTGACCGTGCCGAGCAGTTGCGGCACGAACTGCAGGAACCGGTCCTCCTCGTTCTGGTCGGTGTCGGCCTTGGCCGGGCCGAACGACAGGAGCTGCTCCACCAGCGGCGGGATGATGGCCTGCACGACCGGCATGACGACGGCGGCCACGTCCATGAACGAGCGGTCGGCGGCGAGCCGGGCGTAGGTCTCCGGGCCGGCGTAGCGCTGCTGTTGCTGGTGGTATTCCACGGGCCGGTGCTCCATGTGCGGCCTCATCGGCAGCATGTGCGCCTGTTGCGGCCGTGCGCCGAACTGGTCCGCTGCCTGGTGGGTCAGCTGGAGTCCCTGGAGGATCGTGGGAAACAGCACGTTGAGAATCCGTGCCTCCGCTCCCCGCTGCTCCTCTGCGATGTAGGACGGCATGATGTTCTCCCGGCGTTTTGGGGCATTCGTCCACGTTGGACGGTATGAATGGGTTCTGTCGCGAGCATCAGGGAACGCCCTGGGGATTACCCCGGGGCGTTTCCCTAATGACCGAAAGAGCTGACTCGGGTCAAGGACACTGGACGCCCGCCGGGCCAAGGCCCACGATGAACTTTGGCCTAGGGAACATCCGGCGAGGGGGTGAGTCCGATGGCAGCCCGCGCCCTCCGCACTGGACCCGAGCGCTCCCGGGACGAACAGTTCGTCGGCCGGTGCCGGGAACTGGCGGTGCTCCACGCCCAGCTCGGGCGGGTGTGCGAAGGACGGTCGAGCCTCGTCGTGCTGGAGGGGCCCGCCGGGATCGGCAAGACGGCACTGGCAGGGGAGTTCCTGTCCGCGATCGAGAACGCGGTCGTGCTGGACGTCAGCGGGGACGACGGCGAGTCCGAGCTGCCGTACGGGGTGCTGGCGCAGCTCGGAGCCCAGGCGCAGCAGGTGCCCGAGGCGCTGGCCGGGCTGGCCGCCGGGGCCGCACCCGACCCGCTGGCCGTGGGGGCCGCGTTGCTGGAGCTGCTGGCTCAGCTCCAGCTCACCGCGCCCGTGGTCGTCGCCATCGACGGGGCGGACTGGGCGGACCTGCCCTCGTTGCAGGCGCTGACGTTCGCGCTGCGGCGGCTGCGTACCGACCGGGTGCTCGCCGTCGTGATCGTCAGGGAGAGCGACCATCCCCGGCTGCCGGAGGGGCTGCGGCGGCTGCTGCGCAGCAGCGCGGCGCTGCGGCTGCCGCTGGGCGGGCTGAGCGCGCGCGAGCTGCAGGCGCTCAGCGCCCGGCTCGGCCCCGTACGGCTGACTCCACAGGCCGCCGATCGGCTGCACGAGCACACCAAGGGCGTGCCGCTGCACGCGCGGGCGCTGCTCCAGCAGGTGCGCGCCGAGACCCTGGCCGACGTGGACGCCCCGCTGCCCGCGCCGCGCGCGTACGCCACGCTGGTGCGCGGGCGGCTGGGCGGGTGCGAGAACTCCGCGCAGCGGCTGCTCACGGCCGCCGCCGTGCTCGGCACGTCCGCGCCCCTGCACCTTGTGGCCCGCATGGCCGGGCTGGCCGAGCCGCTGCCTGCGCTGGAGCAGCTCACCGCCGCCAAGCTGCTCGTGGAGTGGCGCACGGGGGCCGGGGTGTCGGTCGGCTTCCCGAACCCGCTGGTCAGGGCCGCCGTCTACCACGACCTCGGGCCCGCCACCCGGCGGCGGCTGCACCTGCTGGCGGCCTCCCTGGTGGACGACGTGGTGCACCGGCTGCACCACAGGCTCGCCGCCGCCGATCAGGTGGACGACGAGCTCGTCCGCGAGGTCGCCCTGGTGGGGCGGCGGCAGGCGGCGGCCGGGCACTGGGCCGGCGCGTGCGGGTGCCTGACCCGGGCCGTCCAGCTCACCCAGGACGGGCCGGAACGGGACCGGCTGATCGCCGAGGCGGTGGAGGCCCTGCTGGCCGCCGGCCGGCCCGCGGACGCCGGGGCGCTGGGAGCCCAGGTGGCGCCCGGCGGCGATCCCGGGGTTCACGGTTACGTGCAGGGCTCGGTGGCGCTGGTGGCGGGGCGGGTGGAGGAGGCGGTGCGGCTGCTCGACGACGCCTGGACGCACGCGGGCGGCGGCGCGCACCCGCCGGGCAGCGGCCCGGCGCGGGGAGGCGGCGCCGCGCCGTCACAGGGGAGCGGCGACGCCTGGCTCACCTCGGCCATCGCCACCCGGCAGGCGATGGCCGGCCTGCTGCGCGGCTGCGGCGCGGACGCGGCCCGCTGGGCGGAACGCGCCACCGCCCGGGACGGCGGGCGCGCCACGCGGGCGCCGGCGCCCGCGCTCACCCCTGAGGGCGGGGCGCGCGGCGAGGTGGCCGAGGGTGGCGGGCGCGCGTTCGTGCGGTTCGCCCGGCTGGTCGGAATGGGGCTGGCGGGGGACGTCGAGGACGGCCTGGCGGAGAGCGCCGAGTTGCCGGCGCCGGCCCAGGGCACGGCGGGGGAGCTGGACGCGCTGCTCGGCCGCGGCACCCTGCGCCTGTGGGCCGACGACCTGGCCGGCGCGCAGGCGGACCTGCTCGGCCTGCTCGCCGTGGGCGCCGGCAGGTCCGCGCCGTTCCAGCTCCTGGTGGCGACCACGCTGGCCCAGGCCGAGTACCGGCTCGGCAGGTGGGACGACGCCGCCGGGCACGCCGAGCTCGGCGCCTCGACCGCCGACGACTTCGGCCAGGCGTGGCTGGCCAGCTACGCGCACGCCGTGGCCGCCCTCGTGCCGGCCGCGCGCGGAGAGTGGGAGCGGGCCGCCGCCCACGTACGCGCCGCCCGCGCCGCCTGCTCGCCCGGCAACGTCTCCGCCCAGGTCAGCACGGCCGCCGCCGAGGCCCTGGTGGCCACGGCCCGCGGCGAGCACGACGCGGTCGTCACCGCGCTCACCCCGCTCACCAGGATGGACCTGGCCGACGAGCCGGCCGTCGTGCTCTGGCGCACGCTGCTGGCCGACGCCCTGGTCAACACCGGCCTGCCGGAGGAGGCGGAAGGGGTTCTCGTGCCGTGCGAGCTGCTGGCCCTGGACAGGGAGCGGCGCAGCGTGCTGGCCGCCGCCGCGCGGGCCAGGGCGGGGCTGCACGCGGCCAGGCACGAGCCGGGCGAGGCGGAGACCTGTTACCAGGTGGCTCTGGAGCACACCGCCAAGATCGAGACACCGTTCGAGGAGGCGAGGATCCAGCTCGCGTACGGAACGTTCCTGCGCCGCAGGGGCCGCCGCTCGGCCGCCGCCGAGCAGCTCGAAGCGGCCCAGCTCACGCTCTCCCGGCTGGGCGCGCTGCCGTACCTGGAGCAGTGCGACCTGGAGCTGGCCGCGAGCGGGCGGGCGGTGCTGCGCCCGCAGGACACCGCCAGGCTCGGCCTGACGCCGCAGGAGCACACGGTGGCGGTGCTGATCAGCAGGGGGCTGACCAACCGGCAGGCGGCGCGCAAGCTGGTGCTGAGCGTCAAGACCGTCGAATACCACCTGAGCCACATCTACACCAAGCTCGGCATCACCTCCCGCACGGCGCTGATCGGGAAGCTCAGCGATCTCGGTGAGTGACGTGCCGCACGGTGGCGCCAGCGAGCCGGACGTGCGCCACCTCCCGTCGGGGCGGCCCGCGCGGGACCGGCCCGAGAGTGATCGTTATGATCGCCTTGACCATAGTGATGTCCGGGGGAGCGTGATGACCGTTTCGCGGCCGAAGACCCTGCTCGCCATGGGGCCCGACATCGCCGCCCGGCTCATCGCCGGGCCGGTGCGCGAGCGCCTGCTCGCGATCGCCGACGTGGACCCCGACCTGGTGGCCGCCGACTTCGCCGATCCGGCCGTGGCCGCGGCGCTGGCCGAGGCGGAGGTGCTCTACACGAGCTGGTGGTGCCCGCCCCTGACCGCCGAGGTGCTGGCCGCGGCGCCGCGCCTGCGGGCCGTCGTGCACGCGGCCGGCTCGGTCAAGCACCACGTCACCGAGGCGTGCTGGGAGCGCGGCCTGCTCGTCTCCTCCGCCGCGGCGGCCAACGCCGAGCCCGTCGCCGAGTACACGCTGGCCGCGATCCTGTTCGCCAACAAGCGGGTGACGGACATCGCCCGGCTCTACCGGGAGCACCGGGGGACGCGGCTCGACTACGACGGGATGTTCCCCGGGTTCGGCAACTACCGGCGCACGGTCGGCATCATCGGCGCGTCCAAGATCGGGCGGCGGGTGATCGAGCTGCTGCGGCCGTTCGAGCTGGACGTGCTGGTCGCGGACCCGTACCTGAGCGAGGACCTGGGCGTGCCGCACGTCGAGCTGGACGAGCTGTTCGAGCGGTGCGACGTGGTCAGCGTGCACGCGCCCGCGCTGCCCGAGACCCACCACCTCGTCAGCGCCGCCCGCCTGGCCGGCATGCGCGACGGCGCCACCCTCATCAACACCGCCCGGGGCGCGCTCGTCGACCAGGACGCGCTCGTCGCCGAGCTGGCCTCCGGCCGGCTGTACGCGGTCATCGACGTCACCGAGCCCGACCCGCTGCCGGCGGACTCGCCCCTGTACGACCTGCCGAATGTCCTGCTCACCCCGCACATCGCCGGCTCGCTGGGCGGGGAGCTGGCCCGCATCGCCGACCTGGCCGTGGACGAGCTGGACAGGTACGCCCGGGGCCTGCCGTTCGCGCACGGAGTGGCGGCGGAGGAGCTGGCCACCCTCGCCTGACCGGGTCCGCCCTGCTCGCCGGGCGAATCCGGCGTCTGCCGTTCACCCGGAACGACGGTCGGGCGGCCACTAGGATCTCGCGCATGGTGGCCACCGCATCCGGGAGTCAGAGTGGAAAGGCGTTCTACGTCACCACTCCCATCTACTACGTCAACGACGCTCCGCATCTGGGTCATGCCTACACGACCGTCGCGGGCGACGTGCTCACGCGCTGGCACCGGCAGCGCGGCGAGCGGGTGTGGTTCCTGACCGGCACCGACGAGCACGGCCAGAAGGTCCTGCGCACCGCAGAGGCCAAGGGGGTCAGCCCGCAGGAGTGGTGCGACAGGCTCGTGGAGGAGGAGTGGAAACCCCTCTGGCGGCATCTGGAGATCGACAACGACGACTTCATCCGCACCACCGAGAAGCGGCACACCGACCGGGTGCGCGAGTTCGTCCAGGACCTGTACGACAAGGGCGAGATCTACCAGGGCGGGTACGAGGGCCCGTACTGCGTGGGCTGCGAGGAGTACAAGCTCCCCGGCGAGCTGCTCCCCGGCGAAGGCGAGAACGCGGGCGCGCAGCTCTGCCCGATCCACAAGCGGCCGGTCGAGATCCTCAAGGAGGAGAACTACTTCTTCAGGCTGAGCGAGTACGGCGACCGGCTGCTCGCCCACTACGAGGCCAACCCGGGCTTCATCCAGCCCGAGTCGGCTCGCAACGAGGTGGTCAGCTTCGTCCGGCAGGGGCTGCAGGACCTGTCCATCTCCCGCTCGACCTTCGACTGGGGCGTGCCCGTCCCGTGGGACGACCGGCACGTCATCTACGTGTGGGTGGACGCGCTGCTCAACTACGCGACGGCGGTCGGCTACAACCAGAACCAGGACGCCTTCGAGGGCCGGTTCCCGGCCGACGTGCACCTGATCGGCAAGGACATCCTCCGCTTCCACGCGGTCATCTGGCCGGCGCTGCTGATGGCCAACGGGCTGCGGCTGCCCGGCCGCGTCGTCGCCAACGGCTGGCTGCTGGTCGGCGGCGAGAAGATGTCGAAGTCGAACCTGACCGGCATCAGCCCGCGCGACATCACCTCCCACTTCGGGGTGGACGCCTTCCGCTGGTACCTGCTGCGCGCGATCGCCTACGGCCAGGACGGCTCGTTCTCGTGGGAGGACCTCGCCGCCCGCTACACCTCCGAGCTGGCCAACGACTACGGCAACCTCGCCTCCCGCGTGGCCGCCATGGTCGGCAGGTACTTCGACGGCGTCCTGCCCGAGGCGACCGCCGGCGGCGCGGCCGAGAAGGCCGTGCACGACAGCCTGGCGAGGACTGTCGCGCAGGCCGACAGGAAGATCGGCGACGAGGTCGAGTTCCAGGCCGGCATCCAGGCCATCTTCGACTTCGTCAAGCAGGTCAACGGCTACATCTCCGAGCAGGAGCCGTGGAAGGTGGCCAAGGACGATTCCCCGGAGGGCCGGGCCCGCCTGGCGACGATCCTCTACACCGCCGCGGAGTCCCTGCGCGCGGTCGCGGTGCTGCTGCACCCGTTCATGCCCGAGAGCTCACAGCGGCTCTGGGAGTCGCTCGGCGCGGAGCCCGCCCTCGGCCCTCTCGCCGGCCAGCGGGTCCAGGACGCCGGTGAGTGGGGCGGCCTCCCGCCCGGCTCGACGATCACCAAGGGCGCGATCCTGTTCCCGCGGCTGGAGGACAGGCCGGGCGCGTAGCGAACCCCGGCGGGCCGGCCCTACGCTTCCCGCATGGACAAGAGGGTGATCGACGGCCGCTTCGAGCTCGTGGAGCGGCTCGGTGGCGGGGGCATGGGCCTGGTGTGGCGCGCCTGGGACGTGGCCCTGCACCGCGAGGTCGCGCTCAAGGAGGTGCGCCCGCCCGACCCCGCCATCGAGGAGCACGACCCCACCCTCGCCCGCGAGCTGCGCTCCAGGGTGCTGCGCGAGGCCCGCGCCCTGGCCCGGCTGAACCACCCCCACGTGGCCACCATCCACCACATCGTGGACCCGGGGGAGCAGGGCTACCCCTGGATCGTCATGGAGCTGGTCACCGGCGGCTCGCTCCAGGACCTCCTCCAGCACGGCCCCCTGCCGGTCAGGGAGGCGGCGCGGCTGGGCCGGGAGGTGCTGTCCGGGCTGCGGGCCGCCCACGCGGTCGGCATCCAGCACCGCGACGTCAAACCCGCCAACGTGCTGCTGCGCGAGGACGGCCGCTCGGTGCTGACCGACTTCGGCATCGCGGCGATGCGGGAGTCCACGAGCCTCACGGCCACCGGGTCGTTCATCGGCTCGCCCGAGTACATGGCGCCCGAGCGGATCAACGGGGTCGAGGGCGATCCCGCCTCCGACCTGTGGTCGCTGGGCATGATGCTCTACGTCGCGGTGGAGGGGCGGCATCCGCTGCGCCGCGGCACCACGCTGGCGACGCTCGCGGCGGTGCTCAACCAGGACGTGCCGCCGGCGGAGCGGGGCGGGGCGCTCGGCCCCGTGCTGGGCGCCCTGCTCGTCCGGGAGCCGTCGGCCCGGCCGGACCCCGAGACCCTGGACCGCATGCTGGCGGAGGCCGAGGCCGGCCGCCCGCCCGCGCTGCCCGGCCCCTACGCCGGCGGCCCCGCGACGCCGCAGCCCATGCCCCCCGGCCCGGCCTTCCCCGGCCCCGCGACGCCGCAACCCATGCCCTCCGGCCCCGCCTTCCCGGGCCCCGCGCCCTCCTTCCCCGGCCCCGCTCCGGCCTTCCCTCCCGCCGGGTATGCCGGGCAGACCGGGCCGTCCGCGTCCGGTTTCCCGCCCGGTGGGCAGACCGTGCCGCCCGGGTACGGGAAGGCCCCGCAGCAGCCCCCGTGGGGTCGGGGGCCGGTGCAGGGAGCGGACACCGCGCACACGCGCCGCAGCCGGCGCGGCGCGCGGGGAGCGGTGGTGGCGGTGTCCGCGTCCGCGGTGGCGATCGCGGTGGTGGCGGCCGTGCTGGTGTGGCAGTCCCTCCCGCCGGCCACCGCGGGCCGCGACGGCGACCCGCGGTCCACCAGCCTGAGCCTCGGGAACGATCCCACGGAGCCGGCCGACGACCCCGCCGAGGAGCCCACGCAAGAGTCCACGGAAGAGCCCACGGAAGAGCCCGCCGAGAAGGACCTGCTGACCCCCGCGGGCATGCGCGGCATGATCGCCAAGCTGAAGCCGGTCATCGGCGGGACCAGGATCGTCAGGATGACGATCCACCCGACCCACGCCTCCGTGGACGTCCCCCGCAAGGACGACCCGGAGGTCTTCGACAGCTACGACTACCGCGACGGCGAGGTCACCGGCCCCCGGACGGGAAGAACGTTCGACACGCCCCTGGTGGACCTGGCCACGTTCAACTGGAACGCCCTGCCGAACCTGCTCAAGAAGGCCAAGCAGGACCTCGGCGCCCGCGCCCCGATCTCCCACCACATGATCGTGGAGCCCGACTACTCGTTCACCTCGACGAAGCAGGTGCTGCTGGTCTACGCCTCCGACACCTACAGCCGCGGTGGTTACCTGGTGGCCAGCCCGCAGGGAAAGGTGCTCAAGGTCGTCAGCTGACCGGGCAGGCAGGCCGGAGGCGGCGCCGGGGTCAGCAGCTCTCCTGGTAGCCGCTCTCCGGGATCAGGCGCGCCCACTCCGCCCTGCTCAGCGCGCCGCCCGCCCGCGCGCACACCTCGCGCGCCGTCAGCCCCGGATCGACCGCGACCTCCCGTACGGTCCCGTCGAGGGTGACCCCGCGCAGCCGCTTGCCGTCCTGGCTGAAGGCCGGCCCGGCGGCCCACGACCCGACCTGGCCGACCTCGCGCAGCGCCGCGGTGTCCCAGAGCGAGGTACGGGCGGCGTCGACGGCCAGCAGGTCGCCGCCGGGGGAGAAGCGCAGCTCGTCCACCGGGGCCGAGCCGGTCTCGATCGTGCCGATGGGCTCGCGCTCGCGCACGTCCCACAGCAGCACCCTGCCGGCGTCCAGCGCGATCGCCAGCCTGCCGCCGTCGGGGGAGAAGGCCAGCGCCGTCGGGGCCGCGCCGTCGCTCAGGTCGAGCGGGGTGATCCGGCCGGTGGACAGGTCGAGCAGGTTCGGGCCCGCGGCCAGCGTGGAGCCGTCGGGGCTGAAGGCCAGCGCCAGGTCGCCCGCGCCCGCGTACGCCTTGATCCGCCGCGCCGTGCGCACGTCCCACGTCTCCAGCAGCGTCCCCCGGGCGGTGGCCAGGGTGCCGCCGTCGGGGGAGAGCGCCACGGCGGGCACGTCGCCGCCCGCCGTGATCGTGGACACCTGCCTGCCGCCGGCCACCTCCCACACGGTCACCGGGTCGCCCGCCACCGCCAGCAGCCGCCCGCCGGCGTCGAACGCCAGGTCGCCGGCCGCCGCGATGCGGCCCAGCTTCCTGTGCTCCTCGGTGTCGGTGAGCTCGATGGCGTCGCCGACCTCCTTGGCGGCGACGCGGCCGTTGCCGGAGAACGCGGCGACGTGCCCGTCGTCGGACGGCGCCGGCAGGCCGGACACGTCGAGCGAGACGACCGAGCCGAGGCCGCTGAGGTAGCGCAACTGGCGGCCGTCGGAGGAGAAGGCCAGGCCGTGGCCGGGGTTCTGGAGAGGGTAGGAGCCGGCCAGGCGGCGCTCGGCGACGTTCCACACGCGGACCTCGCCGTCGCCGGGGAGCGCCAGGAGGCGGCCGTCGGGGCTGAAGACCAGCGGGCCCGCGGACGCGCCCGGGGTCGTCTCCAGCCCGTCCACGACCTCGGCGCCCCACGCACCGTCCTGCGGGGTCCCGGCCTCGCTCTCCCGTGCCGTGCCCGGCGCGGCCCCCGTGTCGTCGCCCGGCCGGCCCGCCCGGCCGTCACGGTCGGCCCCCGCCTCCCCGCCACGGGTCCGCGCCGTCTGGGGTTCACCGCCGTCGGGTTGCCCGGCACCCCCGTCTTCGGCGTTCGGCCGGTCCGCTCCGGTCGCGCGGGCCTGCGGCTCGGCGCTCTGGCCGCCGCCGGAGGTCTCGGCCCGGTCCGGGCCGGTCGCCTGCGCGCCGGTGCTCGCGGACGCGCCTGCCACGGGAGCCTGTGAGGCGGCCGTCGCGGGAGGGTGCGAGGCGGGAGCCGGGGTAGCGGGCGGGGCCGAGGGCCGGGCCTGGGCGGGGGTCGGGAGGGCGAGCACCCCAGGGCTCTGCGCGGCGGCGGCCGGGGCGGGCTCCGGGCCGTGAGCGAGGTCGGAGGGAGTGTCGGGCCCCGGCTCCCCGGCCGCGCCGAACGTCTCCGCGCTCCCCGTACGCGACCGGACGCCCCCGGCCTCCACCAGCGCGACCCCGTCGCGCCCCGCCACCGCCACCGTGCGCCCGTCGGGGCTGAAGGCGACGGCTGGGGCGGCGGCCCCCGTGGACGGCTCGACCTCGACCACCCCGGTCCTGGTACGGCGCGGCGCCAGGTCCCACAGCTCGACCCGCCCGGTCAGCCGCGAGACGGCCGCCCGAGTCCCGTCGGGCGACAGCGCCACCTTCGCGTCCGTCACGTCCAGCGACACGCGTGTCCCCCGATAGACCCGCGTCCTGTTCCCCTTGCTGATGGCGTAGACGGCAGCGGCGGGCGCGCGCCCGGTGGTCACGTCGATCGGCCCGCCGTCGCCCACCTCCGCGTACCGCCCGTCGTCGCTCAGCGCGGTGGCCCCGGCGGGCAGCGCGTACGTCGCCGCCCGCCGCCTCGCCGGCACGTCCCAGACGGTGAGCGCACTCGTGTCCCACCGGACCAGCATGTCCCCGCTCAGCAGGTAGCGGGCCTGCGCGTCGGCCTCGGGATCGGTGAACACGGCCAGCTCCGGCTGCACCAGCGAGGCCTGCAGCGCCGACCGCGCCTCGAAGACCGGCGCCAGCCGCCATGCGGCCACGCTCAGCCGCATCGCCGTGCGCGGGTCGGAGGTGCGCAGGGCCTGCGCCCTGGCGGCCACGGCGCGGGCGTCGGCCTCGATGAGGCGCTCGCGCAGGTCGTTCTGCCCGTGAACGGACACGACGGTCATCGTGACCGCCACCGCCAGCACCGCGGCCACGGACGCCAGCGAGGGCACCAGCAGCTTCCTGCGCTGCTTGGACAGGGCCACGCTGTCGTTGACGAAGTCGCGTTCGAGCTGGTTCAGCCGCACGTGGCGGCGCTTGGTGGCGGCCCAGCCGAGCGCGGTGTCGAGCTCGTGCCCGCGCAGCAGGTGGCCGCGCCCGCGCCGGTGCTCGGACCAGTGCCTGGCGGCCTCGCGGATGCGGCGGTGCACCAGCATGCCCTCGCGCTCGTCGGCCACCCAGCCGCGCAGCCGCGGCCACGCCCGGTAGAGCGCGGCGCTGGCCGGCGCCACCCGGTCGTCGCTGACGGCCACCAGCCTGCCGACCGAGGTCTCGACGCCCGGCACGCGTACGCTGCGGCGTACCAGCAGCCCGGCCTCCATGAGCGGCCGCAGCACGTCGCCCTCGTCGTGCGGGGTGTCGCCGTCGAGCAGGCGCAGCAGCAGGCCGGGCACCTCCTGCTGCTGGGCGGGCGTGAGCCCCGCGTACACCTCCTCGGCCAGCTCGCCCAGGGAGGGCTGCCGCACGTACGCCTGCGGCGGGCTCAGCTCCGCCCCGCCGTCCACCAGCAGCTCGGCGGCCGTGGGACGCTCGGCCGGGTCCTTGGCCAGCGCCCGCCCGACCAGCTCGCACAGGGAGTCGGGCAGGCAGCTCACGTCGGGATCGACCGTCAGCAGCCGGTGCATGATGCCGCCGAGGCTCTCCCCGTGGAACGGGTCGCGCCCGGTCGCCGCGAACAGCACCACCGCGCCCCACGCGAACACGTCCGCCGCCGCCTCGGCCGCCTGGCCGGTGAGCACCTCGGGCGCCTGGTACGTGTACGCGCCCACCGGCCCGGAGACCGGCAGGCCCAGCTCGATCACCTTGGGGCCGTCGTCGGCCAGCAGCACGCTCTCCGGGTTCAGCCCCCGATGGGTCAGCCGCGCGTCGTGCAGCGCGCGCAGCACCTGCGCCAGCGCCCCGGCCAGCGCGACCAGCTCGTCACCCGTGTACGGCCCGTGCAGCGCGACGGCCTGCCGCAGGTCGGGCCCGTTCACGAACTCGCTCACCACGTACGGGACGCCCCCGTCGGACCCGACGGCGACCACCTCCGCCAGATGGCGGCAGGTCACCCGCTCGTACCGGCGCCCGACCTCGCCCCGCGGCACCGTGACCGCGAACCTGCGGCCCTCGTCGTCGTAGGCGTCGTAGACGACGCCGCGGCCACCGGCACCCAGCCTGGCGGCCAGCCAATAGCCGCCAAGCCTTTCTGGGTCACCGGGCACCAAGCGCATCGTCACTGGAGCTTAGATGCACGACACCGCCCATTGGTTGTCCGGGGCCACGTAACCGGGAGGGACGCCACAGGTCCCCCGCGCGCCTCGGGGGACCCATGCGCGTCATGATCATTATGCCAGGCTTCGCGATCCGGCCTGCCACTCGCGCCGGAGCACGGCCATGAGCACGCAGTCGTGCCACTCCCCGTCCCACAGGAGGGCGTCGCGCTCGACGCCCTCCTCGACGAAGCCGAGCTTCTTGTAGACGTGCCGCGCCCGCTCGTTGAAGGCGTAGACGCCCAGCCTGATCCGGTGCAGCGGCGTGGTGGTGAAGGCATGGCGGAGCACCAGCTCGATGGCCTCGGTGCCGTAACCCTTGCCGAACACGCGGGGGCCGATCAGCCCGATGCGCAGGTTGCACGACAGGTTGGCGGCGTCGAGCTCGTTGAGCACCACCTCGCCGACGTACTCGTCGTCCGCCATGATGGCCAGGTCGAGCCGGTCGGGGTGGCCGCCGCGCGTGGCGTACCACAGGCGCAGCTGCTCGGCGTCGAAGCCGGCGTGCGAGCCCGTCAGCCGGCGCACGTCCGGGTCGGAGACCAGCTCAAGCAGACCCTCGACGTGCTCGGGACCGACCGGGCGCAGCGTCACGCGCTCGCCCTTCAGCGTGGGTTTCTCGGCGAACATCTCTTCTGGCTATCAGTCGCGATCAACGTCGGGCAAACCCATTTTCCGCAGCACCGCGTCGCGCACCTGCTCGGGGGTGAGCATGCCGACGTCGCAGATCAGGTCCGCCGCCTCGCGGAAGTACGCCTCGCGGCGGGCCCGCATCTCCCGGGGGTCGTAGTCGGGGCGGTGCTTGCTGGTGCGCATGCGCTCGGCCAGCACCGCGTCGTCGGCGTCCACCCAGACCACGAACGCCTTGCGCATCGCCGCGCGCACCTCGGCGTTCTCCAGCACGCTGGCCGCCGCGGCGATCACCTTCGGCTCGCCCGCCAGCGACTCCAGCACGTGCTCGGCCTCGTACCGGTGCAGCGCCTCCTTGCCCTCGCGGGCGGCGATCGGCGCGGAGGTGGCGCCGTGCTTGTCCTGGAGGTACCGGTCGCTGTCGGTGAAGGGCAGCCCGAGGGCCTCAGCGATCAGGACGCCGGAGGTCGTCTTGCCCGCGCCCATGAGCCCGATCATCACGACTGGTTTGTTTTTCGACATGTGGATAGAGGTTCCTTCGTGTCAAGGAGGTAAATCTGATGACCATCGCCGGAAGCATCATCCTCATCATGCTCGGTGCGATCCTCACCTGGGCCGTCGAGTTCGACCTCGCCGGCCTCGACATCAACGTAGTGGGCGTCATCCTCATGCTCGGTGGGCTGGTCGGTCTCCTGTTCGGCATCTACAGGATCACCGTCACGCGCCGCGCGGTCGGCCCGATCGACGAGCCGGTCGTCCGGCACGAGATCTACGAGGAGCCTGAGACGCGCAGGACCACGGTCTACGAGGAGCGTCGCCACTACGACGAACCACCGCTGTAGGAGGTGAATCGACATGCCAGCTGTTGAAGAGCTGCCGTCGACCATCAAGCGTTCTCCGAAGAAGGCGCAGAACACGTGGATCAAGGCGCACGACTCGGCCGTCAAGGAGTACGGCGAGGGGCGGCGCGCCCACATGACCGCGTTCGCCGCGCTGAAACATTCCTTCGAGAAGGTGGGCGACCACTGGGAGGCGAAGAACGGCAAGGGCCCTTCCGACAAGGGCGCCACCGACCGTTCCGGCCGGACGGCCGAGGGCGTGGACGCCAACGCCAGCAAGGACCACCTGCAGCAGGTGGCCGCCAGGCTGGGGGTGACCGGCCGGTCGAAGATGACCAAGCAGGAGCTGGTCGGCGCCATCAAGAAGGCCAACAGGACGGCCACGGCGAAGTCCCGCCAGGGCGCGAAGTCCAACGGCGCCAAGTCGAACGGCGCGACGAAGTCCACCGGGACGAAGTCCACCGGCACGACCAGGTCCACCGGCACGACCAGGTCCACCGGCACGACCAGGTCCACCGGCACGAAGGCCGGCACCAAGGCCAGCACCACGAAGTCCGGCACCACCAAGGCCGGCACCACGAAGTCCGGCAGCAAGTCCACCAGCACGAGGGCGGCTTCCTCGTCGAAGTCGGGCACCAGGACGACGTCCAAGGTCAAGTCGGGGCCCAAGCCGACGTCCAGGTCGACGTCGAAGTCGGCCTCCAAGCCGGCGTCGAAGTCGACGTCCAGGACGAAGTCCGCTCCCAAGAAGAGCTCCACGGCGAAGAAGTCCCGCTGACGCAGCGGGGCGCCTGCGCCACCGACCGACACAACACCGACCGACACAACAGAGGGCCGCCGATCCAGCTGGATCGCCGGCCCTCATTCATGCCCGCTCACAGCAGCCGCCTGACCGCGCCGGCGATGGCGTGGCGGTCGATCCGGGCGTCGGCGAGCTGCTCCTGCGGCGTCGCCGACCCGGGCAGATCGGTCACGGCCAGCTTCACCACCCGAGGCCCCAGCTCGCTCACCGCGTCCATCACCGCGTCACCGAGCCCGCCCTCGACCCGGTGATCCTCCACCGTGATCAGGTTGCCGGTGGTGGTCGCCGCCTCGACCAGCACCGCCGCGTCGACCGGCTTGATCGAGTACAGGTCGATCACCCCCACCGGGATGCCCTCCGCCTGAAGGCCGTCGGCCGCCGCCAGCGCCTCGTGCACGGTGACGCCCGCCGCCACGATCGTGGCCCGGTCGCCGGGCGAGTGCCGCAGCACCCGCGACCCGCCCACCGAGAACCGCTCGCCCGGCTCGTAGATCACCGGGGTGTCGCCCCGCGTGGTCCGCAGGTAGGACACGCCCTCCAGGTCCGCCATCTCGGCGATCAGGGCCGCCGTCTGGTTGGCGTCGCACGGGTACAGCACGGTGCTGCCGTGCACGGTCCGCATCATCGCCAGGTCCTCCAGGCCCATCTGCGAGGGCCCGTCCTCGCCGATCGCCACCCCCGCGTGCGAGCCGACCAGCCGGATGTCCGCCCGGCTCACGCCCGCCATCCGGATGAAGTCGTGCGCTCTGGTCAGGAACGCCGCGAACGTGGCCGCGTACGGCTTCCACCCCCGCACCTGCAGCCCGACGGCCGCCGCGACGAGCTGCTGCTCGGCGATGTACATCTCGAAGAACCGCTCGGGATGCTCCTTGCCGAACGTCTCCGTCTTCGTCGAGTCCGCCACCTCGCCGTCCAGCGCCACCACGTCCCCGCGGGCCGAGCCGAGCGCCGCCAGCGCCGCCCCGTACGCCGTCCGTGTCGCCACCTTCTCGCCCACCGGGTACGAGGGCAGCTCCATCCCGTTGCTCCCGAACCGGAACGGCGCCGCGCCCGCCTCCGGCCTGTGCACCTCGACCCGCACGCTCCTCGGCCCGCCGAGCTCCTCGACGGCCTTGCCCGGGTCCTTCAGCGCCTTGCCGTGGGCGCCCTCGCGGTTCTCGACCTCCAGGACCCCTTCGCCCTTGCGGGTCTTGGCCAGGATCACGGTCGGCCGCCGCCGCGTGTTGCGGGCGTTGCCCAGGGCGTAGTCGATCTGGCCGGGGTCGTGCCCGTCGATCTCGATCGTGTGCCAGCCGAACGCCCCGAACCGGCGCGCGTACGCCCCGGTGTCCCAGCCGTGCCTGGTGGGGCCGCGCTGGCCGAGCCGGTTCACGTCCACGATCGCGGTCAGGTTCGCCAGCCCCTCGGCGCCCGCGTGCTCGGCCGCCTCCCAGATGGAGCCCTCGGCCAGCTCGCTGTCGCCGCACAACACCCAGACCCGGTACGGCAACCGCTCCAGCCGCCCGGCCATCGCCACCCCCACCCCGACGGGCAGCCCCTGCCCCAGCGACCCGGTGGCCACGTCCACCCAGGGCAGCCGGGGCGTGGGATGCCCCTCCAGCCGGCTGCCTCTTCGCCTGAACGACAGCAGCTCCTCGTCGCTGATCACGCCGGCCGCCTTGTAGAGGGAGTAGAGCAGGGGCGAGGCGTGTCCCTTGGAGAAGATCAGGTGGTCGTTGGCCGGATTGGCCGGGTTGTCGAAGTCGTAGCGCAGGTGGCACGCGAACAGCACGGCCATCAGGTCGGCCGCGGACATGGACGAGGTCGGATGGCCGGAGCCGGCCTCCGCCGCCGCCCGTACGGAGTCCACCCGCAACTGCGCCGCCAGCTCGGCCAGGTACTGAAGATCGCGGTCAGGCATCATGACCTCCCCTGAGATGGTTTCCGCCCCGTCTACCCCGGCGCCGCCGGTTAACTCGGTGCACGGGCCCGATCACCCCGGCCGCCGCACTCCGGCCGGGGTCCTCAGGAGGAGGCCGGGTGGGTCAGCCGCGCCGGGTGCGCCGTACGGCGGCCAGGGCCGCGGCCGTGGCGGTGCCCGCGAGGGCCAGCAGGACCGGGCCCCGGTGCTGGGAGAGCCAGAGCTGCGGGCTGCGCCCGTGCGAGCGGTGGTCGAACGAGCCGTGCGCCCCGTAGTCGCTGCTCTCGTCGGCGGGCTCCCACAGGTTGGCCACCCCGGTGGGCGCCTTCTCGTCGGTCACCTGCGACTGCGCGCCCGTCCGGGCGAGGTAGCGGTCGACCAGAGCGGGCGCGACGCGCTGGGCGAGCATGGTGGCGACGGTGCTGCTGCCGACCCAGTACTCCTTGCGCTCTGGATGCGTGGCGGCGTGCACGATCGCCCGCGCGGCCACCTCGGGCTGATAGATCGGCGGGACGGGCTGGGGGTGGCGGCGCAGCTTGGACAGCACCCAGTCGAACTGGGGGGTGTTGACCGCCGGGAGCTGGACGAGGGTGACGCGCACGTTGCTGCCGTCGGACAGGAGCTCGGTGCGCACCGACTCCGTGAAACCCTTGATGGCGTGCTTGGCCCCGCAGTAGGCGGACTGCAGCGGGATGCCGCGCTGCGAGAGGGCGGACCCGGTCTGGACGATGGCGCCGGCGTTGCGCGGCCGCATCACGTCGAGGGCGACCTTGGTGCCCCAGACGTAGCCCAGGTACGTCACCGCCGTGGTGCGCTCATACTCATCTGGGGAAATGTCGGTGAACTTGGCGAAGACGGAGGAGAAGGCGGTGTTTATCCATACGGATATCGGGCCCATCTCCTTCTCGATGCGCTCCGCCGCGGCGCGTACCTGCTCGTAGTCGGCCACGTCGGCCTCGTACACCTGGCCCGTGCCGCCCTCCACCCCGACGTCCACGGCGGCCGCGCCCAGGCCCGCCGTGCCGCGGGCGATCAGCGCCACCTTGGCGCCCTGCGCGCCGAGCTCGCGTACCACCGCGCGCCCGACCCCGCCGCTCGCGCCCGTCACCACTACCACGCGTCCACGAAGTGGTGCCATGTCGTGATCAGCCCGCCTCTCGGTCCGTTCCTCG
Source organism: Nonomuraea thailandensis (assembly GCF_024172165.1). Lineage (GTDB taxonomy): Bacteria > Actinomycetota > Actinomycetes > Streptosporangiales > Streptosporangiaceae > Nonomuraea > Nonomuraea thailandensis. The sequence goes on from NZ_JAMZEB010000002.1 coordinate 12,084,913, forward strand.
TCGCTGCTTCTGGCGCCGTACGGCCAGCGCGATGTCGACCGCCGTGGCGATGGCCAGCACGACGGCGATGATGGTCATGAGCAGTGCCCCGGTGAGCAGGCCCAGCACCGCGAACGCGAACAGGAACACCAGGATGAACGACCCCACCCTGACGTGCATGATGTCGCGCGGGGTGGCGGGAACCATGGCATGGCCTCTCCGGTCCCTTTCCTCGCGCCAATCTCCGTTGTCAGACATGCGGCTCACCTGCCCGTACCGTTTGCCGCCTAACGTCCGGGGTAGCCCGGTGGCGTGCCCGAGCGAGATCAACGCACCGACGAGTTGCACCCCAGCGACCAGAGCGAGCCGGGCATCGTGCGGCGGCGGCGCGGGCGCGGGTTCAGCTACGAGGGCCCCCGTGGCCGCCCGGTGCGCGACCCGGCCACGCTCGCCCGGATCAGGGCGCTGGCCATCCCTCCTGCCTGGAAGGACGTGTGGATCTGCACCTCGCCCAAAGGCCACTTGCAGGCCGTCGGCACGGACTCCGCGGGCCGGCGGCAGTACCGCTACCACGACCTGTGGCGCGAGCAGCAGGACAGGGCCAAGTTCGACCGGGTGCTGGAAATGGCCGAGCGGCTGCCCGCGTTCAGGAAGGCCGTGGACGACCAGCTCCAGGGGCGCGGGCTGACCAAGGAGCGGGTGCTGGCCGCCGCGGCCAGGCTGCTCGACATCGGCTTCTTCCGCATCGGCGGCGAGAGCTACGACACCTACGGCCTGGCCACGCTCAGGATGGAGCACGTCACCTGCTCGGGCGGCCTGGTCGTCTGCTCCTACCAGGCCAAGGGCGACGTGGCGCGTGAGGTCGAGGTGGCCGACCCGGCCGCGTGCAAGGTGCTGCGCTCGCTCAAGGCGCTCGGCGCGGACGGGGAACTGCTGCGTTACCGGCACCGGGGCGGGTGGAGCGACATCAGGAGCGAGGACATCAACGAGTACCTGCGCGGGATCATCGGTTACGAGGTCACGGCGAAGGACTTCCGCACCTGGCACGCCACCGTCCTGGCGGCGGTGGGCCTGGCGGTGTCCAGGCCCGCTCGTGCGGGTGTCACCAGCAAGAAGCGCGCCGTCACCCGGGTGATGCGGGAGGTGTCGGAGTACCTGGGCAACACCCCGACCGTGGCGCGGGCGTCGTACGTGGATCCGCGCGTGGTGGAGGCGTACGACCAGGACAGGACGATCGCGGCGGCGCTGACCGACCTCGGGGCGGACGCGGATTTCGGGCAGCTCGCGACGGCGGGCCCCGTCGAACGGGCGGTCATTGAGCTGATTCGTGCCGTTTGAGCGGTTCGCACCTGGGCATGCGCCGACAGAAGAAGGAGGCGAGCGATGGAAGCTCCGCAGTACGTCGCGGCCCGTGTCCAGCAGGCGCTGGCCGAGGACGGACGCACGCACGAGCTCGGAATTCGCGTCGACATCAGAGGCGACCAGCTTTTCCTGCGCGGACAGGTGAGCGGCGCCGAGCAGCGGGAGCGGCTCGGCCAGGTGGCGCACGAGGTCGCGCCCGAGCTCCATGTGCACAACGAGATCAACGTCGTCGAGGCGAACGCGCCGGGGGAGGATGAGCATCTTGACTGACCTGCGTATAGCCGCCGTGGGAGACATCCACCTCGGCGAGGACGTCAGAGGCCAGTACAGGAAGAAGCTCAACGGCATCGAGGACCGCGCGGACGTGTTCATGCTGGCGGGGGACCTCACCCGGCACGGCACGCTGGAGGAGGGCCGGGTGGTGGCCGACGAGCTGCGCGGCCTGTCGATCCCCGTCGTCGCGGTGCTCGGCAACCACGACTACCACTCCGACCTGCAGTACGAGATCGCCAGCGAGCTGCGCGACGCCGGCGTCATCGTGCTCGACGACGACGGCGTCGTGGTGCAGTGCGGCGACAAGAAGCTGGGCGTGGTCGGCGGGAAGGGGTTCGGCGGCGGGTTCGCGGGCAAGTGCGCCAGCGAGTTCGGCGAGCGCGAGATCAAGAACTTCGTCTCCCACACCCGCTACATCGCCGAGGCGTGGAAGGTGGCGCTGAAGGAGATCGTCGCCGACCACCGGGTGGTGCTGTCGCACTACTCACCGATCAAGGAGACGCTGGAGGGCGAGCCGCACGAGATCTACCCCTTCCTCGGCAGCTACCTGCTGGCGGAGGCGGTGGACACGGCGGGCGCCGATCTGATCCTGCACGGGCACGCGCACAAGGGCAGCGAGAAGGGCATGACCCCCGGCGGCATCCGGGTCCGCAACGTGGCGCTGCCGGTGCTCAGCAGGGCGTACGCCGTGTACTGCCTCAACTGCTCCGACGACATGCAGCCGCACGAGCACTAGCCGCGGTCCCCGCCACGGCACCCGTGGCTACAGCACCCGCACGGCGAGCACGCACACGTCGTCCTCGGCCGCGTCGCCGCCCAGCCGGTTGAGCAGGCAGTCGATCATTCGCTCGGGGTCGTCGTCGCTGCAGAGGTGCGCGGCCTGGAGCAGAGCCTCCATGCCCACCTCCAGGTCCTGCCCGCGCCGCTCGACGATCCCGTCGGTGTAGAGCAGCAGGACGTCCCCCGACCGGAGCTGCGTGGTCGTCATCTGGTACTCGCTCACGTCGAACGCGCCGAGCATCACCCCCTGCACCCCGTCGATCGGCTCGGGCCTGCCGTCCCTGATCAGCACGGGTGCCGGGTGACCGGCGTTCGTCCAGCGGAACGTGCAGTCGCCGGGGTCGAAGTGGCCGATGATGGCGGTCCCGGTCACGGTGACGCCCTGGTTGGAGTGCACGATCAGATCGTTCAGCCAGGTGGCGAGCTGGCCGGCGGGCTGCTGCGTGTAGGCCAGGCCGGCCAGCCCCGAGCGCATCTGCAGCATGATGCTCGTCGCCGTCAGCCCGTGCCCCATCGCGTCGCCGATGGCGATCAGCACCCTGCCGTCGGGGAGGAGGCGGGCCTTGAACCAGTCACCGCCGAGCCGGATGAGCTCCTCGCCGGGCAGGTAGCGCACGCCGACGGCCAGCCCCGGCAGGTGGATGAGGCCGCGGCGGATCGGCAGGATCGTGTCCTGGAGCCGGACGGTGACCCGGTGCTCCTCCTCGGCCCGCTGGCGCTGCCGGTGGGCCTGCTCGTGCGCCACCGCCAGGGCCCGCTCCCTGCGCCGGTTCTTCGTCACGTCCTGGGCCAGGAAGCGCACCTTGACCGGCACGCCGTCGGCGTCGAGCAGCGGCTCGCTGAACACGCACAGGTGCCGCACCCCGTGCCGCTGCTGGATCCTGAACTCCGTCTCGACCGCCTCCCTGTGCTCCAGCAGGGAACGCATCAGGTCCTCCACGATCGGCAGGTCCTCCGGCACGACCACGGTCGGCAGGTCCTCCAGCGACATCGGGCCGTCGTTCCGGTCGCGGCCGAACATCTCATACATCTGGGGCGTCCACAGCGTGCGCTGCGTGGCCAGGTTCCACTCGCCCCAGCCCAGCTCGGCCAGGCGCTGAGCGCGCTCCCAGCCGGAGACGAGCAGCTCCTCGTCGTCCAGGGGGCGCCAGCTCACCAGCAGCCCGTCGTCCACGCGGGCTGCGCGCACGTTCAGCGTGGCGGGCCAGAGCAGGTAGTCCAGCACCTCCACGAACTCCAGCCCCTCGCGGTGGACGGGCTCGCCGGTCTCGAAGGCGCTGATGTAGTCGTCGAGCAGGCCCGAGCCGGCCACTCCGGGGCTGACCGCCATCAGGCGGCGCCCGGCCACCTCGGCGGCGGTACGCCCGGCCGCCGTCCTGGCGTGCCGGTTGGCCGCCAGGATCAGGAAGTCCACGACGCGGCCCGAGGCGTCCCTGACGGGGGCGAGGTAGAGCGCGGAGGCGTGAATGGCCTCCAGCATGCCGGTGACCCAGGCGGGCACCTCGTGCGCCTGCCTGGGCTCGTCAGGGGGGCGCTCGATGCCCCTGGCGACCTCGACGAGCTCCAGGCCGCTGTGCTTGGCCATCCGCGCGAGTTGCTCGGCCGCCTCGCCGGGCCGGACGTTCAGTTCGGTGGCGAGGCGGGCGATGGCCTCGTCGAGGATGGCCTCGTCGCGCATGTGCAGGCGCAGCCGTACGAGCAGGTCCCGGACTCTCGCCGAGGCCGCGCCGGTCTCGTAGCGGCTGAACGGCGGAAATCTACTCACGTGCTCCTCATTCCCGGCACGCGGGAATCGAGGAGCGTCACTGTCGATATTTCAGCAAAACGTAGAGACCGCTGGACCGTTCTCGGGGATCGGCCCAGCGGCAGGAAAGGGGCGTTGAACGAACCGGACGGCGCCCCTAAACATTGAAGATGCTGACCCCGCCAGGCCCGACCAGGAAACCGAGGACGATGAGCACGATCCCCCAGAGCAGGTCGCGCCGGGCCAGGATCACATAGATCCCGGAGATGACGAGAATTACTGCGATGATCCAGAGCAAAGTAGCCATGCGCTGGCATCTGCCCTCAGGAGGCGCCGCATAACATAACGCGTCAGGGCAGGGAAAAAACCCATGACGACCTTCGGTTATTTCCTGTCCTGTGAGGAGCACGGCCCCCAGGAGCTGGTGCGCCAGGCCAAGGCCGCCGAACGCGCCGGTTTCGAGGCCCTGTGGATCTCCGACCACTTCCACCCCTGGCTCGACGAGCAGGGGCAGTCCCCGTTCGTCTGGTCGGTGATCGGCGCGCTGGCCGAGGCCACGTCCCTGCCCATCGCCACCGCCGTGACCTGCCCCCTCGTCCGCACGCATCCGGTGGTGATCGCGCACGCCGCGGCCACCACGGCCGCGCTCACCGGCGGCCGGTTCCGGCTCGGCGTGGGCACCGGCGAGGCGCTCAACGAGCACGTGATCGAGTCCCGCTGGCCGCCGCTGAGCGAGCGGCTGGAGATGCTGGAGGAGGCGATCGGGCTGATGCGGGAGCTGTTCACCGGCAAGCTGGTCACGCACCGGGGCCGGCACTACCGCGTGGACACCGCCCGGCTCTACACGCTGCCCGACGAGCCGCCGCCCGTCCTGGTGTCGGGGCTGGGCAAGAAGTCCACGTCACTGGCCGGGCGGCTGGGCGACGGGTACATCTCGGTCGCGCCGGACGCCGACGCCGTACGCGCCTTCCGCGAGGCGGGCGGCGAGGGCAAGCCCGCGCTCGGCGGGCTCAAGGCCTGCTACGCCACCGACGAGGCGGCGGCCCGCAGGACCGTGCACCGCCTGTGGCCCACGCAGGGCGTCAAGGGCGAGGCCTCGCAGCTCCTGCCGCTGCCCCGGCACTTCGAGCAGCTCGCCGCGATGGTGACGGAGGACGAGGCCGTCGCGGGCAGCCCGGTCGGCCCCGACCCCGAGGTGCACGCCCAGGCCATCAAGCAGTACGTGGACGCCGGGTTCGACGAGGTCTACGTCAACCAGATCGGGGCCGAGCAGGACGCGTTCTTCGACTTCTACGAGCGCGAGGTCCTGCCGCTGGTCCGCTGATCCCCGGGCCGCAGCATGCCCGCCAGCAGGTCGTCCAGCGCGGCCTCCAGCTCCTCCGGCGTGGGCACGCTGCCCGCGCCGGCGATGGCGTCGAACATCAGCCCCTCCCCGAACGCCACCAGGTTGCGCGCGTGCGTCACCGGGTCGGCGGAGCCCAGGGCCGCCAGCATGGTGACGGCCGGGTCGCGGAAGCGCCGCCCGGCCTCGTCGTAGATCCGGCGCAGCTCCGGCCGCCTGGTCGCCTCCAGGGCCAGCTCGTAGCGGGCCAGGGTCCGGCGCCGGTCCATGAGCTGGACGTGCAGCGCCTGCGCCATGCGCGCGGGCAGGCAGGCCAGCTCGAACGGGTCGGTGCCGTACGCCCCGGCCAGGGCCAGCACCTCCAGCTCGGTGAGCCGTGACAACGTCAGCTCCAGCAGCGCCGCGCGGGTGCGGGCGAGGTTGGAGGTGGAGCCGGGCGGCAGGTCCGCCGCCTCGTCCACGGCCCGGTGGGTGAGCCCGCGCATGCCTCGCTCGGCGAGCAGGGTGATGGCCGTGTCGGCGACGAGGTCGGAGCGTTTCACGGGACCAGATACTACAGCGGTAGTGACCCCGAACTACAGGCGTAGTAGGCTGACACTACAGACGTAGTTGAAGGAGACCGTGATGGCAAGGGCTGTGGTGATCGGCGGAGGCGTCGGCGGGCTGGCCGCGGGGGCGGCGCTGCGGCGCGGGGGCTGGGAGGTGACCGTGCTGGAGCGCGCTCCCGCGATCGAGCCGGTCGGGTCCGGGCTGGCGATCGCCGCCAACGCGCTCAAGGCGCTCGACGTCCTCGGCGTCGGGGACCGGATCAGGGAGCTGGCCACCGTGGAGGGCCGGCTCGGCCTGCGCCGGGCGGACGGCAGGTGGCTGACGCACACCACGGAGGCCGTCGCGGACGCCAAGTACGGCGACTCGGTGGTGCTCATGGTCCGGGCCACGCTGCTGGAGGTGCTGATGGACGCGCTCGGCCGCGAGCACCTGCGCCTGGGCACGACCGTCTCGGAGGTGGACGCGGACAAGGGCCTCGTGCGGACCGACGCGGGCGACCTGGAGGCCGACCTCGTCGTGGGCGCCGACGGGATCGGCTCGGCCACCCGGCGCGCGCTCTTCCCCGCGCACCCGGAGCCGGTGTACTCGGGGGTGACGGCCTGGCGCGGGCTCGTCCCGCGCGGCGGGCTGACGGTCCCGCGCTGCGAGAGCTGGGGCCGGGGCACGGTGTTCGGCATCCACCTGCTGGCCGGCGACGTCGTCTACGTCTACGCCACCGACGTGCTGCCCGCCGGCACCGTGCACGCCGACGAGCGCGCGGAGCTGCTGCGCAGGTTCGGCGACTGGCACGACCCGATCCCGGCCCTGCTGCGGGCGGCCGATCCCGCCCGCATCATCCGCAACGACGTCTATCGCACCGCCGAGCCGCTGCCCGCCTTCCACCGGGGGAGGGTCGCCCTGGTCGGCGACGCCGCGCACGCGATGACGCCGAACCTGGGGCAGGGCGCCTGCCAGGCGATCGAGGACGGCGTGGTCCTGGCGCACCACGCCGGTCAGGCCTCACGCGGCCCGGGCGGCGCGCTGCCCGACGGCGCGCTCGCGGCCTACAGCGCCGCGCGCGTGAAGCGGACCGCGAAGATCGTCCAGCGCTCCTGGAGCCTGTGCCGCATGAGCAAGCTCCGCAATCCGCTGGCGGTGGGGCTGCGCGACTTCGGGCTGTCGGCCGCCGCGCGCCTCAGCCCAGATCTGATGTTGCGGTCGATGGACGAGGTGCTGAGCTGGCGTCCACCGGCTGGGGCTGGACGGTGACCGACGTCTGGCGGGCGGCCGGCGTGGCCGCCGGGCGCTCCAGCGGGACCGGCGCCGGCGCGGGCGGCGCGGCAGGGGCCGGCTTGGCGTGGTGGTCGGGCGCCAGCCGGCCGAGCGTGATCGTGCCGCCGATGGTCAGCGCGGCGGCCAGCACGGCGGGCACGGCCGTCGAGGGGGACGTCGGCAGCGGCTCGCCGAGCAGGATCGCTCCGGCCAGCACGGAGGTGATGGGGTCGATGACCTGCACTCCGGCGTAGGCGATGCCGAAGTAGCCCACGGCGTACGAGCGCTGCAGCAGCACCACCGCGCAGACCAGCAGCACGGGCACGGCCAGGCTGAACCAGTGGATCAACCGCCCCCAGTCGCCCTGCATCCCGCCGCCGACCACGCGCACGAACGTGGACACGCTCGCCGTCACGGCCCCCGCCCCCACGGAGAGCAGCATGGCCTTCAGCGGCCCGTGCACCCGGCTCGCGATGAGCTGCGTGACCAGCGCGATCGCCGCGATCACGGCGATGAAGGCCAGCGCTGCGCCGTCGCCGAGCACGGGCGTGACGTTGTGCGCGGGCACCAGCAGCATGAGCCAGAGCAGGCCCACGGCCACCGCGATCGAGCCGAGGATCTCGGCGCGGTACGGCCTGCGCCCGTACATGAACGCGGCCAGCGGCACGGCGAACACCAACGTGGCGACGCTGATCGGCTGCACGGCGACCAGAGGGGCGAAGCTCAGCGCGACGGCGTGCAGGCAGGCACCGCTGAAGGAGATGATGCCGCCGACCCACCATCGAGGGCGTCTCACCAGGCTGAGCGAGGCGCCCTCGGCCACGACCTCGAACTGTTGCATCGCCGCGCCGAGCGCGTATCCCAGCGCTCCGGCCAGGGCGATCAGCATGCCGACCCAGGTCATCGCGGCCCGCGCAGGAGCAGGGATCCTTTCAGGAGCATTGCTCCAGCTTAAGAGGCAGCAGAACCTCCAGAATCATCCTTTCGGCTGAAAAGTCGGCATATGTTGCTCCCGACCTGCACGAACATGTGGCGCATCCTTGAGCCGGCGGTGGCCCGCGGCTCGCGGGATCAGGACTTGCGGCAGACGCAGAACAGGTGCCCCTGGGGGTCCTGCAGCACGATCCACCGCGTCCCCTCCTCGGTGACGCCGGGCTGGAACTCGGGCCTGGTGGCCCCGAGCGTCACGTACTCCGCGGCGGCCTGCTCCACGTCCGGCACCTGGAGGTCGAGGTGGAACTGCTTGTCGGGGCTCGGCCACCGGACCGGCTTACGGTCGGGGACGCGGCCGAAGTAGATGTTGACGGTGCCGTCGGAGATGGCGGCGTACTCGTCCTCCGCGTAGGTGACCTCCATCCCGGTCACCTCGTGGTAGAAGGCGGCCAGGGCCTTGGGGTCGTCGCAGTCGATGGTGAAGGCCATGAGGCTTGCTCTCGTCGTCATGCGGACCAGCCTTCCAGCCGTACCTGCCATCCTCTGTCAGGTATGCCAGAGGGCCGCGCCTTCTCGGCGCGGCCCTCCGCTTGCGGCATCAAGTCACCCGGGGAAGCGGCCGTAGTAGTCCCCCAGCCGCGACCGGTACTCGGGCTCCTTGAACGTGCCCTCGTCGAACTCGGGCGCGTCCTTGATCTCGGCCTTGGTGCGGGCCACGAACACGTTGCGTTCCTGGGGATCGATGTTCGTGATCACCTTGGCCGGGAGCAGGACCTTCTTACCGAAGATCCACGGACCGGTGTCGACGATGATGTAGCTCTCGCCGACCTCGTAGGTCGCCTCATCGACGGACCCGATCTTGCCGTCGGTGGCCTGGACGTGGTACCCGACCAGATCCAGCGCCTGCCCGCGGTCGTAGACGTCAGGTCGATAGTCCCAGAGCTCCATTGGTGCTCTCTTCCTCTCTTCTTCCGTCTTTCTCGGGCAAGCCCTCAACTACCCGTCGATATCCGCATAAACCTGTGACGATGCCTTGGCCGCTCCTTGACGGCCCGACTGGTGATCTGACTCTCCTGACAACTGACCGCCAGTCCGGGCGCCGGGGCCCCAGGTGCGGATACGATCCGCGCGAGGAGGTCGGATGAGCGTTGAGTGGGCGCCTCCCGGCGTGGACCCGGAGCGGCCGAGCGTGGCCCGGGTGCACGACGCGCTGCTGGGCGGCATGGAGAACTTCGCCGCCGACCGCTCGGTGGCGCGCAAGCTCAGGACCGCGGTCCCCGAGGTGGTGGATCTCGTCTGGTGCAACCGCGCCTTCATCGGTCGGGTCGTCGACTTCCTGGTCCGCGAGGCGGGCATCAGGCAGATCATCGACCTCGGCGCCGGTCTGCCCACGGTGGAGAACACCCATGAGGTCGCGCAGTTCGCCGACCCCACGTCCAGGGTCGTGTACGTGGACCTCGACCCCATGGTCGAGCCGCACGCCCGCGCGATACTCAACGGCAACCCCTGCGCCGACGCCGTCACCGCCGACGCCCGCGACGTGGCGGGCGTGCTCGGCCACCCGGCGGTGCGCCGCCTGATCGACCTGTCGCAGCCCACGGCGGTCCTGGCCGTAGGGCTGCTGCACCTGTTCTCCGACCAGGAGAACCCGCACGCGCTGGTCAGGGCCTACGTGGACGCGCTGCCGCCCGGCAGCTACCTGGCCGTCTCCAACTTCCTGGCCTCCGAGAGCCCCAAGGCCAAGGCGCTGGAGGTCATGCTCCAGGCCACCATGGGCACCGGGCACTTCCGCGACCGCCCGGCCATCGAACGCTTCTTCGACGGCCTGCGCCTGGTGGAGCCCGGCGTGGTGCACTTCCCCGAGTGGCACCCGGACGAGCGCGTTCCCGGCCCGCTCGCGCCCTGGGAGGAGCTGCTGCTGGGCGGGGTCGCCCGCAAGCCGTGACCTGGTGCGTGCCCGGCCGGCGAGTCCCGTAGGCTGTGCCCCGTGCCGAGACGCCTGATCTGTTCCCCGCCTCCCGCCCGCTAGCGGGCGGCGTTTCCTGAGCTCTCCGGGTCCCGAGCGATCCGGGGGTGGTTGCTGCCCGCACACCGGGCCCGATTCCGACCACTCCACCCGGAGAACTCCTGTCATGACCCATGTCTCCGCCCGGCGGGGCGCCCTGTACGTCTCCGTGGCCGCGACCGCCTGGGGCACCGGCGGCGCAGCCGGATCCCTCCTCTTCGACACCGGCGGCCTAGGCCCCGTCGGCGTCTCCCTGTGGCGCTACCTCCTCGGCGCCGCCTTCCTCCTCCTCATCACCAGAAGCGCCCCGCTGGCGTGGAACGTCAGGACCGTGCTCGTCGGCGCCGGGATGGCCGTCTACCAGACCGCGTACTTCGCCGCGATCGCGCACTCCGGCGTGGCCGTGGCGACCGTCGTCACGATGGGCGCCAGCCCGATCTTCACCGCCCTGGGCAGCCGCTTCCTGCTGCGCGAACGGCTCGGCCGGCTCGCGCTCTGCGCCCTGGCCGCCGCGCTGGCCGGGCTGCTCCTGCTCACCGGCGAGGCCGCGATGCAGGCCGGCTCGTCGGCCGGCATCGCCTTCGCGCTGGTTTCGGCCGCCGGGTACGCGGGGGTCACGCTGCTGTCCCGGCAGGGCAGGGACGACGACCCGCGGGCCGCGGCGGTCGGCGGGTTCGTGGTCGGCGCGGTGTGCCTGGCGCCGTTCGCGCTGGCGGAAGGGGTGGTGCCCGAGGTGAGCTGGTCGTCCGTGGCGCTGCTGGTCTACCTGGGCGCGGTGCCGACCGCGCTCGCGTACGGCCTGTTCTTCCGCGCCCTGACCGCGTTGCGCGCCACCACCGTGTCGATCATCTCGCTCGGCGAGGCGGTGGGCGCGGCGCTGCTCGGCGTGTTGCTGTTCGGCGAGCGGCTGACGCCCCTGGCCTGGTCGGGCTGCGTGCTGCTGCTGGCCGCCGTCACGGTGCTCGCCGCACGAGCGGAAACCGCGTGATGTGACGGTCCTGGCCGCCGGATGAGTTAAGGTCCGGTACGGCGACGCTTGCCGAATCGTCGCTCCGCTCCCCGCCCCAAAGCCAAGCGACGGGCCCCGACGAATGAAGGGAACGGTGTCGGCGAAGCGTGCGTTGGAGGAACTGTGGCCTCGTTTAAGGGAATACTGAGGAACCTCCTGGACCGTCCGGGAGGCGTCCCTCTGACGCCCTATCAGAAGATCGTCAAAGCGGCGGACGGCCGGGCGGAGAAACTCCGCGAGCTCGAAGAGCTGCCCAAACCCGACATGAGCGATCTGGCCGAGTTCTGTGCCGTCGCGCGCGAGGCCGCCGACCGGACCCTCGGGCTGCGGCCCTACGACGTGCAGTTGCTGGGCACGCTCGCCCTGCTCGACGGCAAGGTCGCCGAGATGGCCACCGGCGAGGGCAAGACCCTGTCCGGGGCCATGGCGGCGGCCGGATACGCGTTGCAGGGCAAGCGCGTGCACGTCATCTCGGTCAACGACTACCTGGCCAAGCGCGACGCCGAGTGGATGGGCCCCTTCTACGAGGCGCTCGGCGTCAGCGTCGGCTGGATCGACCAGAACTCCACGCCGGAGGAACGGCGGGCGGCGTACGCGAAGGACGTGACGTACGGGCCGGTCAGCGAGATCGGGTTCGACGTGCTGCGCGACCGCCTGCGCACGGACGCGAGCGAGATCATCGTGCCCGCGCCCGAGGTGGCCCTGATCGACGAGGCCGACTCGGTGCTCGTGGACGAGGCCCGGGTGCCGCTGGTCATGGCCGGGGCGGCCGACCCCGGCAACGCGGTGCCGGAGATGGCGGCGCTGGTGCGCCAGCTCGTGCGCGGCTACCACTACGAGATCGACGAGCAGGCCCGCAACGTCTACCTCACCCCCAAGGGCGCCGACAGCGTCGAGAACCTGCTCGGCGTCGACCTCTACGACGAGCACGAGCCCGGCACGCTCATCGAGCTCAACCTCGCCCTGCACGCCCACGCCCTGCTGACCCGCGACGTCGACTACATCGTGCGCGACGGCAAGGTGCAGCTCATCAACCCCTCCCGCGGCCGGGTGGCGCTGCTCCAGCGCTGGCCCAACGGCCTGCAGGCGGCCGTGGAGGCCAAGGAGGCGCTGGCGCCCAGCGAGAAGGGCGAGATCCTCGACTCCATCACCGTGCAGGGCCTGATCCGCCGCTACCCGCAGATCTGCGGCATGACCGGCACGGCCGTGGCCGTCAGCGAGCAGCTCGGCGAGTTCTACGGGCTCAAGGTCGCGGTGATCCCGCCGAACCGGCCGTGCGTGCGGGTGGACGAGCCCGACCGCATCTACCCGACCGTGCCCGACAAGGACGCGGCGCTGGTGGAGGAGATCCAGTCGGTCCACGAGAGCGGCCGGCCGATCCTCATCGGCACGCTCGACGTGGCCGAGTCGGAGAACCTCGCCAAGCTGCTGCAGCGGCGCGGCCTGGAGCCGGTCGTGCTCAACGCCAAGAACGACGCCGAAGAGGCCGCGATCATCGCCAGGGCGGGCGAGCGCGCCGCCATCACCGTCTCCACCCAGATGGCCGGCCGCGGCACCGACATCCGCCTCGGCGACGACGTGGCCGAGCTCGGCGGCCTCTACGTGATCGGCTCCGGCCGGCACGCCAGCAGCCGCCTCGACGACCAGCTCCGCGGCCGCGCGGGCCGCCAGGGCGACCCGGGCGGCTCGGTCTTCTTCGTGAGCACGAAGGACGATCTGATCACCCAGTTCGTCCCCGACGAGCGCCCGCCCGCCGCCGACGCCGACGGTGTCGTGCGCCATCGGCGCGGCGCGTACCTCGTGGGGCACGCGCAGCGCGTCGCCGAGGGCGTCAACCTGGAGATCCACCGCAACACGTGGCGCTACACCCGGCTGCTGGAGCACCAGCGCGAGCTCATCCTGGAGTGGCGCGACAAGGTGCTGCACGGCGACGCCGCCGCGAAGGCGCTGGCCGAGGCCGACCCCGAGCGCTGGGCGTCGATGCCCGAGGACACCAGGGACGAGACGGCCCGCCAGATCGTCCTGCACGCCATCGACCGCTGCTGGACCGAGCACCTGGCGTTCCTGACCGACCTGCGCGAGGGGATCCACCTGCGGGCGCTGGGCCGGATGAGCCCGATCGACGAGTTCCACCGGGAGGCGGTGGCGGAGTACAAATCGCTGCTGGCCGAGGTGGAGAAGCGCTCGCTGGAGTCGTTCGAGGCGCCGGAGCCGGATCTGAAGCGGCCCACGGCGACGTGGACGTACCTGGTGCAGGACAACCCGTTCGGCACCGAGTGGGACCGCATCCTCAAGCGGGTCACGGCTGCCACGCGGCGCGGCTGATCAGGGCCACTTGGGGTCGCCGGACGGCACGACCGGCCCGTTCAGCACGCCCAGCCGCTCCAGCAGGGTGATGAACGTGGTCGCGTACGGCGAGTCGGCCGTCACGGCGGCCACCCGCGGCCAGTCCACCTGCTCGCGCAGCGCCCGCACCTGCGCCAGCAGCGCGCCGTAGTCGCAGGCGTGCTCCGACAGCGGCAGCAGCCAGGAGATGACCAGGTCGGTGGCCTCCAGCACGGGGACGATCACCGCGGACGCCTTCAGCGGCTCCGCCCGGTCGAGCAACGCGTCGGTGATCGACAGGTCGGAGACGCGGAAGATCAGGTCCACCAGCCGGCCGTCGTCGTACGCCTTGACCAGCCAGTCCTCCGGCGGTTTGGCCGTCTGGAAGCCCAGTCCGCGCAGCGCCTCCAGCGCGGCGGGCACGTCGTGCTCGGTGAGGACGAAATCCACATCATGCAGCGAGGGGGCCGCGCCACGCGCGTACGCCGCGCACCCGCCGGCGAGCGCGAATTTCACTCCGGCCTCCTTCAGCCCTGAGCTGGCACGTTTGAGCGTGTCGAGGATGGCGTCAGTGACCGCGTGACCGTGGCTACTCATGCGAACGGGCTACCCAAACGATCGTCAACTAGACGTTGGATGTCAGGGGTTCCGGGTAGCGCGGGAAGCTATGACCGACATTCTGGAAAAGACGGAACGGGCCTACGAGAACGGGCACGACCGGCCTCTGGCGGGGTACGTCGGCCTCCTCAGCGCGTACGGCGGAACGGTCGGTGTGGCCGCCGCCGTGGCGATGCTCGCGGGGCGCAAGGTCCCCGACCATGTCGGCGTGATGGACCTGGCGCTGATGGCGGCCTGCACGCACAAGGTGTCGCGTCGCCTGGCCAAGGACCCGGTCACCAGCCCGCTGCGGGCCCCGTTCACCCAGTACGAGGGGCAGGGCGGCCCGTCGGAGGTGCAGGAGAAGCCGCGCGGGGCGATCGGCGAGCTGCTCGCCTGCCCCTTCTGCCTGGCCCAGTGGGTGGCCACCGCGTACGCGGCCGGGCTCGTGCTGGCTCCCCGGGTGACCAGGCTCGTGGGGGCCACGATGACGGCGGTGGCGGTCTCGGACTGGCTGCAGCTCGCCTACGCGAAGCTGATGAAGTCGGCGGAGGAGTAGGCCCCTCAGGAGCCCAGCCGTAGCTGGATCATCGCGACCAGGCGCTGCTCAGGGTCGGACAGGTCGAGCCCGGTGAGCGCGCCGGCGCGGCGCATCCGGTGCCGCACGGTGTTCGGATGCACGTGCAGGACCTCCGCCGCGGCCGCCACGTCCCCGAACGCGTCCAGGTAGGCCAGCAGCGTGTGCGCCAGCTCCGGCTCCAGCGCGTCGAGCGTCGGGTCGTGCAGGCCGCTGCCGCGCAGCACGTCCAGCATGTCTCCCAGCACGATGGAGGAGCGCACCTCCGCGACGGTGGCCATCAGCCGCTCGGGCGCGGAGGCGATGATCTCCAGGATCCTGCTGCCCTCCTTCTTGGCCCTCGGCACCTCGCTGACGTGCGCCGCCACGCCGGAGACCGCCGCCTGCACGGGCGTGCCCAGGTGCCGCCGCAGCGCCGCCACCAGGTCGGTGGTCCAGGTGGACAGGGTGGCGCCCGCCGGGTCGGGCAGCAGGATGTAGACGAGGCCGCAGGCCGGGATGACCATGGCGTCGCGGCGGTAGGCGGCGGCGTGCACCGAGATGATCTCGGTGGCCTGGGTCCTGCGCAGCTCCAGCCAGGACCGGTCGGGCCGCTCCCGCAGGTCCACGGCGATCACCGCCGTGGGCGTGCCGGGATCGACGCCCAGGTGCCTGGCCAGCCCTTCGGAGTCGAAGCGGCCGGTCAGCAGGCCGACCGCGAGGTCCTGCTCGGTGCGGGCGGTGGCGGCGCCGCCGTACAGGCGGGCCAGGTGCAGAGCGGCCAGCCGGCTCGCGCCGCGCAGCACCTCGACGCCGCGCCCGGCCAGCGGCGCGCGCCCCTCCTGCACCCAGATGCTGCCCAGCGGCCGGCTGCCCGCGTGCACGCCGATGACGAGCCTGCGGCGCACGCCCAGGTCGGGCCGCTCGGCGACGTCCACGACCTCCTCGCCGGCCCACAGCCGCTGGTAGACGCCCCACTCACGCAGGTGGGCCAGGTAGGACTCGGGGCAGTTGCGGCCCAGGATGGACTGGCGGCGCAGCTCGTCCACGTCGTCGTCGGACTCGGAGTAGGCCAGCACGCGGTGCGCGGTGTCCTCGATCGTGACCGCGCCTCCGGTCAGCGTGGCGACCGTCTGCGCCAGCGAGAACAGGTCCTGGTGGCTGTCGCCGCCGGCGCCCTCGATGGCGGCCCTGGCGAGCGTCTCGACCTGGTCCCAGCGCGCGCCGGCGGCCACGCTCAGCACCGCGATCCCGGCCTGCCGCATCGCCTCGACCGGCGTGCCCTTCACCGCGACCGCCGCCGCGCCGCACCCGGCGGCCGCCTCGATCACCGGCACGGCCGCCTCGCCCCGCGCCCCCGCCACCAGCACCAGGTCGCCGGGCCCGACCGGGTCGCCGGGCTCGGCGATGACGACGGCGCGCAGCTCGACGTCCAGCCCGCCAGGGGCCGCGACGAGCCCCGTCACCGGTCCGCCGAGCGCGCTCATCACCGCCCGCAGCGTCGCGCCCGTCTTCATGCATCCCTCCGGGAACCAGGTTCGCATACGAAGAAGTACACAACCATCCCCGCGTCACGGCGCCGTCTCGTCCCAGCCGCGCTTCAGCACGTCTCCCGGTACGGCACCTCCGGCAGGTGCCGCCGCCATTCCTCGGCCGAGAGCGGGCCGTACCGCTCGCACACCCACGCCGCCGGGTCGGCCGGGGCGGACGGCGCCGCCAGGTCGACGGTCAGGACCGTGCCGCGCCCGGCCAGCACGCGCAGCCAGCGGCCGTCCGCGGAGATCGCCGCCTGCGCGGGCCGTTCCGCGGCGGCCGGCACCTGCCGGTCGGCGATCTGCGTGCCGTGGTCGAGCCGCCAGACCCGCACGCGGTCGCTGCCGGTGCTGACCAGCAGCCGCCCGTCCCAGCTGAACCGCAGGTGGCCGGGGGAGGGGCGGTAACGGCTGTTGCGCGTGGGCACGCCGTCCAGCCCGTAGATCTGGATGCCGGTCTCCTCGGCGATGGCCACCCGCACGCCGTCGGGTGCGAACGTCGTGTACTCCCACGGCATCCTGTCCAGCCACGGCGCGGGCGACGACCGGCCGGCCCGCCTGATCTGCGAGTCTTTGCCGTCGAACACCAGCGCCACCCGGTCGCCGGGGCCGATCACCGCGTACTCGCCCACGTACGCGGCCCGCCCCGCCCGCAGGTCCCACGCCCACCGCTCGCCCGACTGCCTGGCCGCCGCGAACAGCAGCCCGCCTCCCGGGCTGAACCAGGCCGACTGCTCCCCGGCCGCGCCCAGCCCGCGGCCGAAGGGACGGCCCAGGATCCCGGTACGCAGGTCGTACAGGTACGAGCGGTCCACCCCGACCAGCGCGAGCGTCCGGCCGTCCGGCGACCAGGCCATCGCCCGCACGCTCTGCGTGGGGCCTCCCGTGGTGGCCAGCGGCCGGCCGCCGGAGGTCAGGTCGTACAGCCGCAGCGTGCCCTCGTCCAGGGCGGCCAGCGTGGCCCCGTCGGCGGTGATGGCGTGCAGGGTGCGCGGCCCCGCGTGCGGGTCGGCGAACGCCTCAACCGCCGGATCGTGCGCCGCCAGGGCCCGCCTGCTCTCGGGGGTCGGCGCCAGCAGCCACGCGGCCAGGCCCAGCCTGCGCGCGGTGACCGGGTCGGCCACCCGCAGCGCCTCGGCCCGCGAGGCCGCCACCCTGGCCATCGCCTCGTCCAGCCGGTCGTCGGCCACACCGCGCTGCCAGAGCGCGAGCAGCACGGCCACCATGGCGACCGACAACACCCCCGCCATGACCGTGCGCCGCGCGCGGGCGCGCCGCCGCACGTAGGCCAGGCCCGCGTCCAGGAAGGTCTGCTCACCCGCGCTCAGCGTCACCCGCCGCCGCCCGCCGGCCGCCCACGCCAGCGCCCTGTCCAGCGGCTCGCCCTGGAAGAGCAGCGACTCGCGGCGCCCGTCCGCCTCCCACCGCCGCGCCGCCTCGGCCAGTTCCCTGTGCACGGCCAGCCCGGCCCGCTCGCCGTCCAGCCACTCCCGCAGCCGCGGCCAGGCCCGCAACAGCGCGCCGTACGCGATCGCCGGAGGCTCCCCGATCAGCCCGGCCTTGCCGTACGCCGCCAGCACCCCGTCGATGGCCGCCACCTCGTCGGGCCCCCGCCCGGCGACCAGTTCGTCCCTGCCGGCGCTCACGACGGCGTCGGCGCCCTCGGCGTCGAGGCCCACCAGCCGCAGGAACACGTCAGGCACCAGGTCCTGCTCGGCCGGGCTCAGCTTCGCGTAGACGGCCTCGGCGCGGGCTCCGAGCGGCGGGTCGTCGACGGGCTCGGGGGGCAGCAGGCGGCCCTGCTGCGACTGGGGCGCGTCCAGGAGGGACATCAGGAGCTGGCGGGCGCTCGGGCGGCGCTCCGGGTCCCGGTGCAGCGCGGCGGCCACGAGCCCGCGTAACAGCCGGTCGAAGCGCTCGCCGCCGTCTAATCGCACGCCGTCCGAGCGGTCACCCGGCCCGTAGGCGGCGAAGACGAGCAGCCGGCCCCAGGCGTGCACGTCCGCGGGCGGCCCGCCGCCGTCTCCGGCCAGGCCCAGCCCGACCAGCCGGGGCCCCTCGGCCCCCAGGACGACCTTCTCCGGCGTGAGCGCCCCGTGCACCGCGCCCGCCTCGTGCACCGCCGCCAGCGCGGTGGCCGTGGCGGCGGCCAGCCGGTAGAGGTCGTCGCCCGCGTACGGGCCGTGCCGCTCCACCACCTGGCTCAGCGCCGGGCCCTCGATGTACTCGCTGACCAGGTAGGGCGGCTCGCCGTCCAGGCAGATCGCGGTCAGCTTGGCCACCGACAGCGACCGGACGTGCTCCGCCGCCTGCGCCGAGGCGGCCAGCCTCGCCCGCGCGTCGGCGTCGGGCAGGCACGGCACCCCCAGCGCGTGGCGGGCGCCCGACTCGTCGTACGCCTCGCGCACGACGACCTGCCCGCCGCCGTCGAGCCGGGCGCCGAGCCAGTAGCCCCCCAGCCGGTCGGTCATGCGGGGTGAGACGCCGCCTTTCTAGGAAAGGTTCAACCGGGCCGTCAGCCGATCCCGGTGCTGCGGCCATTCCTCTTCGAGGATGCCGAAACAGACGGTGTCGCGCCAGGTGCCGTCCGGCCTCTTGCGGTGGCGGCGCAGGGTGCCCTCGTGCACGCCGCCGATGCGCTTGATGGCGTTCTGCGAGCGGAGGTTGAGGTTGTCGGTCTTGAGCAGGACGCGGTTGTAGCCCAGGGCGAAGGCGTGGTCGATCAGCAGCAGCTTGCAGCTCGTGTTCACGGCCGTGCGCCAGGCGGCCCTGCCGTACCAGGTCCAGCCGATCTCGACGCTCGCGTCGAAGCCGGGCACGTCGGCGTACGTGGTCCAGCCGACGGCCCGCCCGCTCTGCTTCCACACCACGGCGTGCGGCACGTGCACGTCGTCGTCGATCAGCTTCCTGGCGACCTTGCCCAGCTCCTCCTCGGTGCGCGGGGCGTCGATGGGCAGCCAGCGCCACAGCTCCTCGTCACCGCCACCGGCGGCGAACAGGTCGGGTACGTGGTCCATGGTGAGGGGCTCGAGGCGTACGACGTCGTTCTCGAGCACCACAGGCGCAGGCAGCTTCGCGGTCATGTGGGCAACCTTATGAGACCCCATGTGCCACTTTTATGGCCACATGCCCCTTTTTGCGGGGAACCACCTGTCGACACTCATACCGGCCGGTCGGTAGGCTCACGCCCATGGACTTCGCCTTTGACACCGTCACCGAGGACCTGCGCGAGCGCCTGCTCCGCTTCATGGACGAATGCGTCTATCCGGCAGAGCCCGCCTTCGAGGAGCAGGCCCAGACCAGTGGCTGGAGCCCGCCGCCCTTGCTGAACGACCTCAAGGACGAGGCCAGGAAGCGCGGCCTGTGGAACCTGTTCCTGCCGGGCGAGCACGGCGCCGGCCTGACGAACCTCCAGTACGCCCCCCTGGCCGAGATCATGGGCCGGAGTCCCTCCATCGCCCCCGTCGCCACCAACTGCGCGGCGCCCGACACGGGCAACATGGAAGTGCTGTCCATGTTCGGCAACGAGTGGCAGCGCAAGGAGTGGCTCCAGCCGCTGCTCGACGGCGAGATCCGCTCCGCGTTCGCGATGACCGAGCCCGACGTGGCCTCCTCCGACGCCACCAACATCGCCACCTCCATCACCCGCGACGGCGACGAGTACGTCATCAACGGCCGCAAGTGGTTCATCTCCGGGGCCATGAACCCCGACTGCAAGATCTTCATCGTCATGGGCAAGACGAACCCGGACGCGCCCAAGCACCGCCAGCAGAGCATGATCCTCGTCCCCCGCGACACCCCCGGCCTGCACATCAAGCGCGGCATGCACGTCTTCGGCTACACCGACGCCGATCACGGGGGCCATGCCGAGATCGTGTTCGAGGACGTCCGCGTCCCGGCCGGCAACCTCGTCGGCGAGGAGGGCGGCGGCTTCGCCATCGCCCAGGCCAGGCTCGGCCCCGGCCGCATCCACCACTGCATGCGCCTGATCGGCATGGCCGAGCGCGCGGTGGAGCTCATGTGCAGGCGGGCCCTGGCCCGGACGACGTTCGGCAAGTCCGTCGCCCAGCAGGGAGTCATCCAGGACTGGATCGCCGAGTCCCGGATCAGGATCGAGCAGGCGCGCCTGCTCGTGCTGAAGACGGCCTGGCTCATGGACACGGTGGGCAACCAGGGCGCCCACACCGAGATCCAGGCCATCAAGATCTCCACTCCCATCACCGTGGAGTGGATCCTCGACAAGGCCGTGCAGGTCCACGGCGCGGGCGGCGTCTCCCAGGACTTCCCCCTGGCCGGCCTCTGGGCCGGAGCCCGCTCCCTGCGCCTGGCCGACGGGCCCGACGAGGTGCACAAGCGGTCACTGGCCTATCGCGAGCTGAAGAGGTACATGTGAACGAAGCGGAGATCAAGGAGCGCGTGGCCGCGTTCCTCGGCGAGCACGATCCGAGCGGGGACCGGCTGGAGTTCCTGCGGGCCCGGTTCGACGCCGGGCTGGCGTGGGTGTGGTTCCCCGAAGGGCTCGGCGGGCTGGCGGCTCCTCGCGAGCTACAGCAGGTCGTCGAGCGGGAGCTGGCCGACACGCCGCAGATCAACGGCGGGAAGCAGGGCATCGGCCTGGGCATGGCGGCGCCGACGATCCTGGCGTTCGGGACCGGCGAGCAGAAGCGCCGGTTCCTGCGGCCGCTGTGGACGGGGGAGGAGATCTGGTGCCAGCTCTTCAGCGAGCCCGGCGCCGGCTCCGACCTGGCCACGCTGGCGACGCGGGCCGTCAGGGACGGCGACGAGTGGGTGGTGGACGGCCAGAAGGTGTGGACGTCCGGCGCGCACCACTCCCGGTGGGCCATCCTCGTCGCCCGTACCGACCCGGACGTGCCCAAGCACCGCGGCCTGACGTACTTCGTGTGCGACATGCAGGCGCCCGGCGTCGAGGTGCGGCCGCTGCGGCAGATCACCGGTGAGGCCGAGTTCAACGAGGTGTTCCTGACCGGCGTGCGGCTCTCCGACGACCTGCGGCTGGGCGAGGTCGGCGACGGGTGGCGGGTCGCGCAGACCACGCTGATGAACGAGCGCGTCGCCATCGGCGGGGCGCCCACGCGGCGCGGGGGCGGCGTGATGGCCACCGTGCTGTCGGCCTGGCGTGAGCAGCCCGAGCTGCGCACCCATGACCTGCACCAGCGGCTGTTGTCGTTGTGGGTGGAGGCCGAGGTGACCCGCCTGTCGGGGGCCCGCCTGCGCGAGCAGCTCGCCGCCGGGCAGCCGGGGCCCGAGGGGTCGGGCATGAAGCTGTCGTTCGCCCGGCTCAACCAGGCGCTGACCGGGGTGGACGTCGAGCTGCGGCGCGACCTGGGCTACGACGACTGGGCGTTCCGCCGCTCGGAGGACGTCGACTTCTACGGCCGCGGCCCCGGCTACCGCTACCTGCGGGCCAAGGGCAACTCCATCGAGGGCGGCACCTCCGAGATCCTGCGCAACATCATCTCCGAGCGGGTGCTCGGCCTGCCCTCCGAACCCCGTGTCGACAAGGACGTGCCCTGGAAGGACCTGCCGCGATGACCCTGCTGTACTCCGAGGTCGAGGAGGAGCTCAGGTCCTCCGTGCGCGGGCTGCTCGCCGACCGCTGCCCGCCGGCGGCGGTGCTCAAGCGCATCGAGTCCGAGCCCAGCGACCTGGACCTGTGGAAGACCCTGGCCGGCGAGATCGGCGTGGCCGGGCTGCTGATCCCCGAGGAGCTGGGCGGCGCGGGCGCGTCGGCCAGCGAGGCGGCCGTGGTGCTGGAGGAGCTGGGCAGGGCGGTGGCGCCGGTGCCGTTCTTCACCAGCGCGGTGCTGGCCACGCAGGCGCTGCTGCCGACGCGTGACACGCTGCTCGGCGAGCTGGCCGAGGGGCGGCGGACGGCGGCGCTGGCCGTGTCGTTCGCCGCGTCCCCGTACGCGCCCGCCCGCGGCTCGTCCGTGACCGTGGACGGCGACGGGCGGCTGTCCGGGACCGTCACCGGCGTGGCCGGGGCGGAGGTGGCCGACGTGCTGCTGGTGCCGGTCGGCGGCGACCTGTACGCGGTGGAGGGCGCCTCCGTCGAGGTCGTGCCCTCGCTGGACCTGACCAGGCCGGTGGCCACGGTCACGTTCGCGAGGACCGGGGCGCGGCGCGTCGGGGGGTGCGACCTGGCCGCGGTGCTCAGGTTCGGGGCGGGGCTGCTGGCCTCCGAGCAGCTCGGGGTGGCCGAGTGGTGCCTGGAGACGACGCTGGCCTACGTCAAGGAGCGGCACCAGTTCGCCCGGCCGGTCGGCTCGTTCCAGTCGATCAAGCACCGGCTGGCGGACCTGTGGCTGGACGTGGTGCGGGCCAGGGCCGCCGCCAGGAACGCGGTGGCCGACGCCTCGTCCATCTCCGTGGCCGTGGCGCAGTCGTGGAACGCGGGGGTGGCCGTGCACGCGGCCGAGGAGGCCCTGCAGTTGCACGGCGGGATCGGGATGACCTGGGAGCACCCCGTGCACCTGTATCTCAAGCGCGCCAAGGCGACCGAGATCGCGCTGGGCACGCCCGGCGACCACCGGGAGGCGCTGGCCTCACTGGTCGACGTGCCCGGGCCCTCCTGACGGCGGGGCGTCGAGGGAGGTCAGGAGCAGGTCGGCGAAGTGCCTGCCCACCTGGGCGCCGGTCAGCGGCCCCGCCGCGTGGAACCAGGAGCCCAGGTGGTGCACCGAGCCGAAGAAGAAGTCCACGACCAGCTCCGCCGGGACGCGGTCGCTGAAGACGCCGGTGCGCTGCCCCTCGGCCACGAGCCCGCGGAAGCGCTCGTGGTAGCGGCGGCGCTCGGCGCGCACGGTCTTCTGCGTCTCGGGCGCGAGCAGGTGGATCGACCTGAAGAAGATCTTCGAGTCGTCGAGGTTGGCGGCCGTCGTCTCCACGACGTCGGCCGCGGCCCTGTGCAGCCGCTGCTGGATGGTGCCGGGGCCGTCGGCGATCTGCGTCAGCCGGTCCATCTGCATGCGCAGCACCCGGGCGTAGATCTCGTGGAGCAGATCATCCTTGGAGTCGAAATAGTGATACATCGCACCCTTGGTGACACCTGCCGCCACTACGATCTCCTGCACGGAGGTGCTCTCGAAGCCCCGATCGGCGAACAGCCTGGTCGCCTCGGCCAGCAGTCGCTGTCTGACCGGTTCGTCTTTCACATCGTCCCCCTTGGTCACCGCCTTAGCATACCGACTGGTCGGTTGATGGTCTTGCGGGTACTAATTCCGTCACCTTAGGCTCACCTTGGTTGGGGAGCGGGTATCTCTTGACCGGCGAGGGATCTTCGGCGTGGCAGATCCTGCACAACATCTACTCATTCGGGGAGTTTGCCGTGCCCGGTGGCTCTATCTACGTGCAGCCCAACGAGAAGTACACAGGGTCTTCCCCGCAGTGGTGGTACGAGAAGTTCTGGCGCGAGGACGCGCCGAACCGGCGTAAGTACCGCTATGTCAAGGCCGGAGTGGGGTTCATCATCGGCGTGGCGCTCGGCCTGAGGTTCGACCTCTCGGGCGTCTCCGCGCTGACCGGCCTGCTGCTCGCGGCGCTCGTCTACGGCGGGGACTGGCTCCTCGACTGGTACTCCTTCTACCGCACGGCCGTGTGGCGCGGCGCCAGGCGTGGCGAGGCGATCACCGGTCGCGTGCTGCGCCGCTCCCTGCGCCGCCACGGCTACCAGGTCCTGGACGGCCGGGCCATCCGCGGCCAGGCCTCCATCGACCACCTCGTGATCGGCCCGGGCGGCATCTGGATCGTCGACAACGAGTCCTGGGCGCCCGACATCGAGATCGCGTGCTACGCGGGCCGGCTGTTCTTCGGCGAGAAGTACGGCAGCAAGACCGCCAAGGCGCTGGTGGAGAAGGCCGAGGCGTTCGCCGATCTGCTCACGCGCGAGACCGGCGTCCCGGTCACGATCAACCCCATGATCGCGGTCCACTGCGGGGTCCTGCCCAGGAACGGCGTGGTGGCGGCCGAGGGCCTCACCCTGCTCAGGCCGCGCACGGCGGCCCGCCTGATCAAGGCGACCGACACGGGCGCGCTGAACGACTCGCAGATCGAGCTGCTGGCCCGCACCGCGGCCCGGGAGCTCCAGCGCGTCTGAGGGTCAGGCCAGCGTCTCGATGAACGCGGTGAGCTGGGCGACGTTCCGGCACTCCGACATGGGGACGACCGTGCCGTACTCGCTCGCGACCGAGTCGCCCGTGTCCCACTGCGGGCGCGGCTCGGGGTTGAGCCAGTAGGCGGAGCGGGTCCTCGACACCAGCGACTTGAGCACGTCCAGGGCGGGTGGCTGGTAGTTGGAGCGGGCGTCGCCCAGGATCAGCAGGGTCGTCCTCGGGCCGAGCGCGTCGGCGTACCGCTCGGCGAAGCGCTCCAGGCTGTGCCCGTAGTTGGTGCGGCCGAAGCGCACCATGTCCGCCTCGTTCACCAGCCTGGTCACGGCCTCGACCACGTCGGAGCCCGGCAGGAAGAACCGGGTGATCTCGTCCACCGTGTCCACGAACCCGAACGCCCGCACCTTCGTGAACTGCTCGCGCAGCGCGTACGTCAGCAGCAGCGTGAAGTGCGCGAACGACGAGACCGAGTCGCTGGTGTCGCAGAGGATGACCAGCTCGGGCTTGTGCGGGCGGGGTGGCTTGAAGTGGGTGGTCAGCGGCACGCCGCCGCTCTGCAACGAGGCCCGTACGGTCCGGCGGAAGTCGAGCCGGCCCCGCCGGCCCTTGCGGTGCTTGATCGTCAGTCGCGCGGCCAGCCGCCTGGCCAGCGGGTAGACCTCCCTGCGCAGCCTGGCCAGGTCGGCCTTGGTGACGCGCAGGAAGTCGATCTGGTCGAGCGGCGGGCGCACGGCCGAGCGGGCGATCCGCTCGATCCCCGACTCCTCGGCGATGCGGCGGCGCACGTCGGTGGCCACGGCCTCCTCGAAGCGCCTGATCCCGGTGGTGACCTGCTGGCGGACGGTCTTCTCCGCCAGCCCGCCGCGCTCGCGGCCCTGCAGCACGTTGCGCAGGATGGAGGCCATCAGCGTCTCGGGCGACAGGGCGCGCATGACGCTGTAGGAGAACCAGTTCTGCCGGCCCGGCCCCGCCGAGTCCTGCCTGCCGAACCGCTCCACCATGGCCTGCGCGAACTCGCGCATCTCCTGGTCGGTCGAGTCGGTCAGCAGGCCGGCGAGGTGCTCGCGCAGCTCCTTGAGCTCCGCCGTCCCCGGATCGACGCGGCTGCCCGTGCGCACGGCGGACAGGCCGGTGGTCGAGGCCGGGAACCACAGGTCGAACAGCACGTCGAACCCCGGCCGGTAGGCCGGCTTCTTCACCAGCGTCGCCGCGTACGCGGCCCGCAGCGACTCGCGGTCGGCCAGCTCGATCACGCGCATCGCGTTGGCCGCGTCGAGCCCCTCGGCCACCGACACCGGCACGCCGGCCGCCCGCAACGCGTGCACGAACCCGACATGCCGGTCGACGAGCGATCCCCGCTGCTCAGGCATCCGGGAGCCCCAGCTCCTTGGCCGCCCGCTCGTGGTCGGAGGCGTGCTTGAGCACCACGCCCAGCGTCCCGGCCACGGTCGCCTCGTCCAGCTCGTCCCGGCCCAGCGCCAGCAGCGTGTTGGCCCAGTCGACGGTCTCGGCCACGGACGGCGCCTTCTTCAGCTCCAGCGCCCGCAGCGTGGCCACCGTCCTGGCGAGCTGCTCGGCCAGCTCGGCCCGGATGTCGGGCACCTGGGCCAGCACGATGTCCCGCTCGCGCTCCGGAGTGGGGTACTCGATGTGCAGGTACAGGCAGCGCCGCTTGAGCGCCTCCGACAGCTCGCGGGTCGCGTTGGAGGTCAGCACCACGTACGGCCTGCGCGTGGCGCCGATCGTGCCGAGCTCGGGGATCGTCACCTGGAAGTCGGACAGCAGCTCCAGCAGCAGCCCCTCCACCTCGACGTCGGCCTTGTCGATCTCGTCGATGAGCAGCACCGTCGGCCCCTCGGCCCTGATGGCCTTGAGCAGCGGCCGCTCCAGCAGGAACTCCTCGGTGAAGATGTCGTCGTCGTCGCTGGTGGCCTGGATCCTGAGGAGTTGCTTCTTGTAGTTCCACTCGTACAGGGCCCTGGCCTCGTCGAGCCCCTCGTAACACTGCAGCCGGATCAGCTCGGCCCCGGTCGTCCGGGCCACCGCCTTGGCGAGCTGCGTCTTCCCGACTCCCGCCGGGCCCTCCACCAGCAGCGGCTTGCCCAGCGCCGCGGCCAGGAACACCGAGGTGGAGATGGCGTCGTCGGAGAGGTAGTCCACGGCGGCGAGCCGCTCCGTCACGTCGGCGGGCGAGTCGAACATGCATGATCCTGTCTGCCGGTGCCTGTGAGCCGAACTTTATTCTAGCCGGAGATGGGCCCCGGATACCGATTCGACCAGGATGCGGATCACCGGTATATTCCTATCTGCCAGCGCGCCGCTAGCTCAGTTGGTCAGAGCAGCTGACTCTTAATCAGCGGGTCCGGGGTTCGAGTCCCTGGCGGCGCACCATACGGAAGCCCCGGCTCAGCACGCTGAGCTGGGGTTTCTCGGTTTCGAAGGGCTTCCGCCCGCCCCTGGAGAGACCGAGACGCGCCATTGGTTGCTCGGTGGTTGCTCTTCGGCACGGTTCCGGCACGCGACAGGATGTCGTGGCATTCGCCATGGACCCGATCGTCAACACCGGCCCATGTGGACATCCAGGCATGGGCAGCCTGCAAGGCTTTGGCTGCGTGTTGGGGCGAGTTGTCTTTTGCCCCAGCTCAAGACATGATCAAATTGGCCGTAACGCGCGCTCCTGATGTTGGCTTGCTCTGGGCCTGCCGATGATTACATCCGCCTAAATTATGGCTCTGTAAGGGTTTCGCGTGGCGTACGCGGGCTTCGGTCACCCGGGAGACGGAGGCGTGGACGGCAGGATGATTCGCTGTGTTTCTGATCGCGCTGCCTGCGAGGTTCTGCGCCAACTGCGGCTCCTCATCTAACCGGACACCATCCTGCGCCGGCATCGCGCCTGATGAACCGACGTCATGCCCGTGCCTGCTGGCCGAAGCGGCCGGGGCGCCCGCCCATCAGGAAGAGTGATCGCGGGGCTGCTCGACATCCCCACGCCGGACGCTCGCTGGATCTTGGGGCAGGCCGCCGCGCTGCGCGAGGGCATCGCCGGGTGCGGACGGGCTCCGTACCCGGCGATTGGGCTACTTGTCCTCGGCGCTCGGGTCGGCTGGTGGCAGCGGCGTCGGCCTGACCTCCTCAATTTTGATCACAACGGGGGTGGTGTGGTCTGTCTCACGCAAGGTGGTCAGGTAGCTCTGGACACGTCGGCCCAGCAGCAGCCCGGTGAGACACACCAATCGTTCGAACATGCGCGAATCGTCGCGCAAGAGCGAGATCGTAACTACGACGCCCGTGAGCACGGTGAGTACCCCGAGGAATGTCACAGCCAGCAGAAGCGCACCACTCAGCGCCAGGGCACCGGCGGTACCGCTGACGCCTACCGCGCTCGCGACCCGGGCCCACAGCGCCTTGTTTGGGAGCGGAGATGCTCCGGCGTCGCCGGAGCTCTCCGGTACGGCGGCCACGCCCGGACCTCTACCAACCACCCGGCCGACCAGCGGCCGCAGTGTCCGGGGCAGGCGGCCCCTCGCCGCAGTCGGCGCGCCGTTCTTCACAGGAGGCGACTGCGGCCTCCTCCTTTTGCCCCCGAAGGTTGGCCATTATTGAGGCTTTTGCATCCCCTTGGCGGCGGGGCGCTGGTCACAGCGTGATCGCGAGCCTGGCGTTCGCCTGGCGGCGTAAGAAACCCCTGGTAGATGGATTGATCACCACAACCAGATCCGTCACAACCAGGGGCCTCGGATGCTTTTCTATCGTGCTGCCGTCGATTTGTCGCATCAGACCTTGAACTACGTCGCCGGAGTGATCCGCCGGCACCGCAAGGCGATCAGGTCGGCCTGGCGGCGGCTCAACCCGGGGCGCCAAGCGCTGCTGGTCCTGGTCTATCTGCGCAAGGGCGAGACCTATACCGAGCTCGCGGCCGGTTTCGGGGTGTCAACGGCAACCGCGTGGCGGTACGTGGAGGAGACGGTGGCACTGTTGTCGGCGCGTTCGCCCAAGCTGGGCCAGGCGCTGCGCAAGGCGAAGCGGGACGGGCTGCACTACCTGGTGTTGGACGGCACGCTGATCCGCACCGACCGGATCGCCGCCGATCGGCCGTAATTCTCCGGCAAGCACCGGGTGCACGGGATGAACGTGCAGGTCATCGCCTCCCCGGACGGCACCATCCTGTGGACGTCTGGAGCCCTGCCCGGCAAGGCCCATGATCTGAGCGCTGCTCGCATCTGGGGCATCCTGCGTGCACTGGAGCAGGCGGCATCGTCACCTTGGCGGATAAGGCGTATCAAGGGGCCGAAGGTCCGGTTCTCACCCCGTACAAGGGCAAGGACAAGCCTGAATCTCAGAAGCAGGCCAACCGCGCCCACGCCAAATTCCGCGGACCTGGCGAACGCGCGAACGCCTAGCTGAAGAGCTGGAAGATCCTCCGAAAGCTACGCTGCAGCCTGTCCAAGGCCGGCCCCCTGTGCAAGGCCATCGCCGTCCTTCAAAACCACCGCGTCGCCCAGGCCGCCTGAGGGCGGAGCAGCTCACTGGTGCGCGTCGTCCCGGAACTCGTACCAAGGCCCCTTCACGTGCCGGACATCGCCCGGTCGGCTCACGGGGCTCCAGACATAGCCGTAGCCGTCCCCTCCCCCCCTTGCCTCGGTAGAAGTAGACCTGTTCGTCCTCCCGGCGGACGAACTCGAACGAGAGGCTTCCGATGCTTTGATCCCTGAGTTCGACGCCCTCCTCCAAGGTGCGGGCGACCGCCTCCATATCCCCTGACGAGTGCATGAAGCGCAGGTCCTCAGCCCAGATCAGGGCCACGACAAGGATGCCAGCCAGGAGCGTCGCACCCACGTACGCGGCTCTGCGTACCGCAGGCTTTTCCCCGCGGCTCGTCTCGATCATGCGGTCATCTTCACATGCGCTCGGGCAGGACTACGAGGTCGCACGAGGATGAAAAAGGTTCACTGATCCCGGGGCCGCGCGATGCTAGTCGGCCAAGTTTGGTGAAAGACCGGCCTCGGTGCGGTATCACGTTATAGAGGGATGGCGCGTAAGGAGCACGAACAGGCGCACAGAGGAGATGGGGACGGCCATGCTGGCTGAGGCGTTGAGTGTACTGGCGGGGACTGCGGCAGGGGCGATGGTGTCGGCTATGACCGAGGACGCGTGGGAGCAGATCAAGACTCGCACTGCCAGTCTGCTGAGCCGCGGCGATCCGCAAGCGCAAGAACGACAGGCAGTCCGGTTGGAGGACTCTAGACAAGAGCTGCTGTCTGCCGATGACCGTACGCGGGTGGCAGACGAGCAGCAGACGATATGGCGGACCCGCTTGATCGATATGTTGGAGGACGATCCCTCCATCGCCCCTCCGCTCGATAGACTGGTGATTTTTATCGAGTCCCACATCGCCTCTGGCACGGTGCAGGCTGGAGCGGTGCAGTTGAACGCCTCTGCCCATGATCAAGCGCAGCAAGCAGTTCAGGGCCAGGGCACTCAGCGCAACACATTCCGCTCGTCCGCCCCGTGACCGCCGAACACCCTGCATGGCAGGCCCCGGAAACGGGTGGGGTAGACGCCAAGGCTGAGGGGCACGCCCAGCAGGCCGTTCAGGGCAGCGGCACCCAGATCAACATCTTTGCCGATGTAGTGCGCCCGCGTATATCGCTGCTGCCGCTTGTGGCCCCACCCCAGATGGTGGGCCGTGACCAAGAAGTCGCAGACGTAGTACAACGCGTGCGAGCGACCCGTGGGCAGGGGCAGTCAGTAGTAATTTCTGCGGTGCATGGGATGGCGGGGGTGGGAAAAACCGCGCTGGCTCGCGCAGTCGCAGCCGCCATTGCAGCCGATTTTCCTGACGCGCGATTAGAAGCCGATCTGTATGGATTCACCCCCGGCACGATTCCCCCCACCCCTAAAGACATGCTGGCTGATTTGTTAAGTTGGGCGGGCTTTGAAGCCGCTCAAATTCCCGACGGTTTGGATGGGCGGCAACGGTTGTGGCGGGGGTGGCTGGCCGAGCGCCGCGTGCTGCTCCTGCTGGACAACGCCCGTAACACCGCTCACATCCAGCCGCTTCTTCCGCACGCAGCGCCGGGCTGTCTCGCCCTAATCACCAGCCGCGATGAGCTGGTTGACCTGGATGAGGTACAGCGGCTTCGGTTGGACACGTTGACTCGGACCGATGCGGTGAAATTGCTACGAGCCCGTAGCGACCGGCCGTTGCCTACATCAAGCGTGTTGGAGCAAATTGCCCGACTGTGCGGGTATCTGCCACTGACGTTAGACCCAATCGGCCGTCGTTTGGCCCGCGTAGCTCCGGAGCATGTTCGTGATGCCCTGCATGAAGCGATGGCCCAAGGGCGGGAACGCTTTCACCATCTGTTCGACATCGATCAGCGGGTACGAGCCGCGTTCACGGTGTCCTACCAGGCCCTTAACCCCGCCCAGCAACAGATAGTCCGGTGGTGTGCCCGCCACCCCGGCCCCGATTTTGACGCCCACTCCATCGGCGCACTTAGTGGCCAGCCGATGTATGTCAGCGCGTTGCGCTTGGATGAGCTGCATGGTCAAGCTCTGTTGTCCCTGCTGCCCACCGATCGCTACACCTTTCACGACCTCTTTGCCGAATACGCCGATAACGCCGCCGCCCATGGCACCCATCTCGACGCCGCCCCGGAACAGGAATTCGACGCGTACAACCGCTTGGCCACGCTTCTGCAACAGCGAGTGAAAGCAGCGATAGCTACCCTCACCTCCGTTTCTGATACCCCCGGCGCACCTACGTTATTCGCTACACCCGCTGAGGCTCGAGCATGGCTGAGCGCCGCGACTGGCGAACTCATCACCGTTGCTGAAATGGCTCTGCAGACCAGCGTGGACGACGCCAACAATCTGGTGATTGAAGTTGCGCGGTGGCTGCGACTGGACGATCGAGCGATCAGTGCCCGCGATCTCTACACGCGCTTGGGAGAGCGAGCGCGCAGCATGGAGGATCGACTCGGCGAGGCCCACGCCGTCTGGGGGCTAGGGGATGTCGCCAGGCTGCGGGACGAGTACATGCAGGCAGCGCAGTTCTACCAGCAAGCCCATACCCTATTTGCAGAGAGCGGGAACACACGCGGCCAAGCCGACGCGGTGAGGGGTCTAGGAGAGGTTGCCCGGCTGCAAGATGAGTTCGCACAAGCGGCCCATTTCTTCGAGCAGGCCCACATCTTGTATGCGGAGATTAGAGATCGGCGCGGCCAGGCTGACGCGTTGCGAGGTCTCGGGGATGCCGCCCGACTGCGGGACGAGTGCGAGGAGGCAGCGCAGTTTTACCAGCAGGCCCGCACTCTGTATGCGGACATTGGGGACCGGCGCGGCCAGGCTGACGCGTTGAGAGGTCTCGGGGATGCCGCTCTGATGCAGGACGAGTATATGCAGACAGCTGAGTTCTATCAGCAAGCCCGCACTCTATATGCGGAGATTGGAAACATACGCGGCCAGGCTGACGCGACGAGGGGTCTAGGAGATGCTGCGCGGATAAGAGGCGAGTATGGGAAGGCGGCTGAGTTCTTCGAGCAAGCCCGCATCTTGTATGCGGAAATCAGAGATAGGCGAGGACAAGGCACCGCGGTGATGGGTCTGGGAGAGGTAGCCCGACTGCAGGACGACTACCTGAGGGCATCTCAGTTCTACCAGCTGGCCCGAACTCTGTATGAGGAGATCGAGAGCCGGCGCGGCCAGGCCACTGCAGTGCTGGGTCTGGGGGATGCCGAACGGATGCGAGGCGAGTACGTGCGGGCGTCTCACTTTTATCAGCTGGCTCGTACTCTGTATGTGGAGGTCGGGAACCAGCGCGGCCAAGCCAACGTCTTTGTGGGACTCGCCAAATTAGCGGAGGCTCAAAAGCAGTCAACGCTCGCATGCGAGATGTATGCCGTAGCTCAGGAGGGATACCAGAGCATCGGCTTTCAGCACGGGGTGCAATACTGCCAAGATGCCAGGGATCGCCTCGCTTGCTGGTGAATGGTTGTTAAATAGCGACACCTAGCCTCGATTCTTCAGCTGGTTCGGTTGCCTGAGCGGCTCCGCGGTTTGCCCGTAATGTCCCCGAGGCGGTTGGGGCGGGCCGTCGCATGACGCTGCGGGGGCGCCGGGTTCCACGGGCCCGGATGAGGCTCCTTTCTGGATCGTTGCGGCCGGTCCGGCTCTCAGGCGAGAGCGGGCAGGTCGGTGAGGCGCTGCCAGGCCAGGACGAACGCCCCGGCCCAAGGCCAGGTGCGCTCGAGGCGCAGGTGACGGCGGCGGGCGTGAGCGGCCAGCCGGGCCCGGGCGGGCAGATGGTAGAGCCGGTAACGCATGGTGTCCGGCTCAGCGCGGTCCAGGGCGTCCTGGTCATGCAGGGTCAGCAGGCGCAGCCAGCAGTCCAGGTCGTGGCCGAGGTTAGCGGCCAGCATCCAACCGACGTTGATGGTCCAGTGGTGTGCCCCGGGTTCGGTGGAGTCGCGTTCCTGGATTGTCATGCCACGGTGGGTGTGTTCTCGAACTGTATCGGGGTGAGCATGCCCAGGCTGCTGTGTCGTCGTTGCCGGTTGTGCCAGATCTCCAGGTACGCGAAGATCGCGTTGGCGAGTTCGATGCGGGTGTTCCAGCGCTGACGGTCGAGGAGTTCGACCTGCATCCGGGACCAGAACGACTCCATCATGGCGTTGTCGAAGCAGTCGCCGACGCTGCCCATCGAGGGCAGCAGGCCGGAGTCCTTGGCCCGCTGGGTGAAGGCCCAGGATCCGAATTGGACACCCTGGTCGGAGTGGATGATCGTTCCTGCGGGTGGCGTGCGGTTGTCGATGGCCATGCCTAACGCGCTGGTCACCAGGGTGGCGGTCTGGGTGGAGTCGATCGACCAGCCGACCACCCGGCGGGAGTAGGCGTCCAGCACCACGCAGCAGTACACCTTGCCCTCGCGGGTCGGGTGTTCGGTGATGTCGGTGATCCACAGCTGATTGGGGCCGGTCCGGGTGAAGGCGCGGTCGACCAGGTCGGTGGCGATCTGGTCG
This sequence comes from Nonomuraea thailandensis, assembly GCF_024172165.1. Taxonomy (GTDB): domain Bacteria; phylum Actinomycetota; class Actinomycetes; order Streptosporangiales; family Streptosporangiaceae; genus Nonomuraea; species Nonomuraea thailandensis. Next base: position 12,118,302 of record NZ_JAMZEB010000002.1, read on the forward strand.
GGCTTGGCGCGTCGCCACTTGGGCCGGCCGCTGAGGCCTTCCAGCCCGGCCCGGCGCATGAGCAGCTCCACTGCTCCGTGGCTGACCGTGACCTGGTGGCCGAGGGTCAGTTCGGCGTGCACCCGGCGGGCGCCGTAGGTGCCGCGTGAGTCCTGGTGGATCTGCTGGATCAGGTCGGTCAGCCAGGCGTGCCGAATGGCCCGCGGCGAGGGCGGCCGGTCCTGCCAGGCGTAGTAGCCGGACACCGACACGGCAAGGACGCGGCAGGCGATCTCGACCGGGATGCCTTCGCCGGCCATCACCGCGATGGCTGCGAACCGTCTTTTGGGGGCGCCGCCTCGCGGACGAGCTCGATCGCGCGCCGGGTGGCCTGCAGTTCGGTCTCCAGCTCGGCGATGCGCCGCTTGGCAGCCGCTAGCTCGGCTTTCTCGCCGCTGGTCAGGCCCGGCTCCAGGCCGCGGTCGATGCGGTCTTGGCGTCGCCACGTGTAGATCGTCTGTGTGCTGATGTCCAGGTCATGCGCCAGCTCGGTGGCCGCGCGGCCTGCTTCGAGCAGGTCCAGTACCTTGCGCCGGAACTCCGGCGGGTAGCCCCGTCGTCCCATGCCACTTTCCTCTCATCAAGCGGCACAAGAATCCAGAAATCCACCTCCACTCAACCCCGGGCACACCAGGGCCTCCACGAAACCCGGACCGGTTCATCTTTCGGTTTCTCCGATAGCAGGCAAGACATCGGGGGCGGAGCCGTAGCCTGCGACGGCCGAACATGCGGCAGCGCCACCGTCGATCCGAGCTGGGCCCGCATGATCGAGCTGGAGAACGAAAAGAAATCCTGGCTCGGAAAGGGGAGCTCGCTAGGCTGGGCTGGAAGATCATGCCGAACGGGCGCCCTCTCGTCGAAGGCATGGAGGACTTCTGGCAGGCCAGCGAGGCATCCCAGATGGACTTCATGGAGAATGAGGCTTTTCCAACCTGATCGCGCTGGTCAGCAGGGGCAGCACCAGGACCGGTTGGCATGAGAAGAGGCTCCCGGTAAGACAGCAGTCGACCAAGATCCGATGCCTCTACCGGAGAGCCTCGTTGCTGTCATATCCTGCCGCGATTCCGCTGTCCAATCACACCCTGACCCGCCTGGCCGAGCTGCTCCGTGCCCGGCATGCTGAGCGCCGCTGCCGCTGGCGGCGCCTGGATGCGTCACGGCAAGCTCTACTGGTCCTGGCCCACCTGCGAAACGGCGACACCTACGCACGCCTGGCCGCGGGCTTCGCCGTCGGCGCCAGCACCGCCTGGCGTTACGTCCGCGAAGCGATCGACCTTCTCGCCATGCTCGCTGACGACGTCCACGCCGCCGTCTTACGCGTCGGCCGGCTGGCCTACACCATCCTCGACGGGACCCTGATCCCAATTGACAGGCTGGCCGACGAACGGCCGTACTACTCCGGCAAACACCGACGTCACGGTGTGAACGTGCAGTCCTGGCCGATCCGGTCGGCCGGCTCGTCTGGGCCTCACCCGTGCTGCCCGGTGCCACGCATGACCTGACCGCGGCGCGTGCCACCGGTCTGATCGACGCCCTGATGGCCGCAGGGGTCAAGACTCTCGCCGACAAGGGATATCAGGGTGCGGGCGGCAGCATCCGCACGCCGTTCAAAGGCCATCGGCTGCGGCCGCCGCTGTCGCGCCATCAGCGCTCGGTCAACCGCGCGCACGCTCGCATCCGCGCCTGCGAAGAACGTGCCGTTGCCACCTTGAAGACCTGGAAGGTTCTGACCCGGCTGCGCTGCTGCCCGCACCGCGCCACCGCGATCGTGCAGGCCATCCTCGTCCTGCAGCTCATCGAAGAGGGCCGCTACTCAGGATGAAAAGGACTCAATTATTACTCACCGGATGCCGAGGACTTCGAGCTGTACCTGCTGTGGCTCGCCATCAGTGAGCCAGACCCGTCGCAAGGCAACGGTGGCTCCGCCGGCGGCTCCGTCGGCTACGGCTCGATGCCGGATCCTGGATGTGGGGCCGCAGCTAGCGACAAATGCAAACTTTTCTACGAATCACATCACATCAGGGGCAACAAGTGGGTTGCCAACAAGCCAGTCAAGCCGCCCAAAGTGACCAATAAGAAGCTTCAAGCGGTGCTGAACGCCATCTACGAGACGGACAAGGTGAAGGGCGGAGTGGTCGGAGACGGCAAGGTCGGATCCGCGCTCGAATTTGAACTCAGAACTGGACAGAAAATAAAGGGTATTTATCACGCAAACAAAGCGGCGGCGCTGGCTAACGCACTAGCTAAACTACTGGAGGACCACAAAAAGGGCACGATCAAGTTGTCGCCAAGCGACGCACATTATGCGGCGAAGGAGTTTGCAGGGATTTGGCAAGTGCTTAATCGTGCACAATATCACCCCAATGTCATAAGCTTTTTTCAGGCCAATTCTGATCGACTGAAGGATTTCAATAACACTATCGCTAAAATAATGAAGACCGAGGCGGTTAAGAGTGTGACGGGCCAAGAATTCCGTCCGCAAGCCCGGGCAGCAACGCAATCCCAATGCGAAGAAATATCATGTTCCCGGGGCGGGCAAGAAGCCGACGGGGTTCCTTCGCGGTATGGTGGGGCTAGGTAATGCGCTAGGCGCTCTGGGTGACCTACTCTTCGTTTTCACCAGTGTGGGCTGCGTAGCTGATCCTCAATGTGCGAATGCTTATTTCGATGAAGAGTTCGGGCTGCCCAAGCCGGCAATGATATAATCATTCTGCCAAACGAATGGGCCTGTGCATCGGGCTTGCGTATCAGACTGAGAATTTCTTGATCTATCACTCCAATATTCGGCAAATATTCCCTCGGGGATGACCATGAATGACTTTGATCTCAACGAGTTCGTAAGCCTGGAAGAACAGATTTTGCGAACTCGGGAGATCCTTTGGAAGATGCCCTCTGCGCGACGATTCATTCAGGAGCTCGACGCGGAGGCCGAGCAAGCCGGCGAAACCTACATCAGCATGTTCGACTATCTACTCGAGGTCGTTGCCGAAGTATTTATGCCAGCGGTGGAGGACGATGACGAGGACGTGATTAACTCCTTCCTCGGCATCTGCGAAGAGCTTCTCAGTATGAACAGCAGCCTTCTCAGGGAAAGTGTCGACGATCTCGTGGCGAAGCTGCTCATTCGAGATTATCCTCATCTGATTCCACAGAGCGGCCCGCAGCTGCGGAAACTCATCGTCACTCATTAAGACGATCCCAAGCTCCCGCCATTCGGCCATCTGCATCACAGAGGTTGAAAGTCTGAGGTGTCATCGCGCGGTTGCCTGCTCGGGGTGGCGTTCGGGTGCATGCCAGAAGGATGCGTTATCCGGATGGCGGCGGTCTTACCCCGGCGGCGCGAGCCAGGCGTGAACAGGTGCGCTTGGAGGCTACCGGTCTGTCGCCGCGGGCATTGCGCCTGCCGACAATTACATCCGCCCAGGTCGTGGCCCTGCGAGGGCTTTGTGTGAAGTACGCGAGCTTCGCTCCCTCGGGAGACGGCAGCGCGTACGGCAGGATGATCGGTTGTGCTCCTTCGCCTGGCTTATCTGACCGTCACGAACGCATTCGCCGCGCTGCGGTTGCTGTCCATGGGCGGCCGAGACAAGGACGTGGAGATCCACGCCCTGCGTCACCAGATCACCGTCCTTGAACGCCAACTCAGCGCCGCCCCAGAGTGAGGTTCGCACCCGAGGATCGAGCCTTCCTGGCCGCGCTCCTGACCTCGCTGCCCCGGGAAGTCCTGCGCCGGCTGCGGCTTCTCGTCCGGCCGGATGCCGTGCTGCGCCGGCATTCGCGATCTGATGAGACGGCGTCATGCCCGTACCTGACGGCCGAAGCGACGTGGGCGCCCGCCCACGGTCCGCTCCATCCGCGCTCTTATCCTGCGTCTGGTTCGGGAGAACCCGAGCTGGGGCTATCGGCGGGTGCATGGAGAACTGACCACGCTCGGCATCAAGGTTGCGCCGTCCACGGTGTGGGAGATCCTCAAGCAGGAAGGTCTCGATCCGGCGCCCGAGCGGGCCTCCACCACATGGGACGACTTCCTGCGCTCGCAAGCCGACGCCCTGCCGGCCGCCCATTTCATCGAGACCATCACCCTGAACGGGCAGCGCCAGTACATCCTGGCCGTCATCGAACACGCCACCAGGCGCATCCGTGTGCTCGGCACCACCGCGCACCCGAGCGCGAGCTGGGTCATCCAGGCGATCAGGAATCTCGTGATGGATCTGCACGATGCGAACTGCCGGGCGCGCTTTCTGATCCGAGATCGGGATGGGAAGTTCCCCGCCCTCATGGACGAGATTCTCGCCGAGGCCGGCATCAAGACGGTGCTCACCGGTATTCCGATGCCGCGCATGAAACTCGATCATGGAGCGGTGGGTGCAGTCATGCTGCCACGAGCTTCTCGACCGCTGCCTGCTCTGGAGCGAACACCACCTACGCCACGCCCTGCGCGAGTACGAACACTTCTACAACCAGCACTAAGAGCGCCTAACAGAATGATCTTTGTTGTGCTTTGATCTCTCGCTGTAGCCGAGCGGGAGGAGAGCGGGTGGCCAGGCTGAAGCCGTGGGAGGTCAGCGACGAGCTGTGGGCGGTGATCGAGCCGTTGTTGCCGCAGCGTCAGCGGCGGTTCCGGCATCCGGGACGCAAGCGGCTGGATGACCGGCTGGCGCTGCAGGGCATCTTGTTCGTGCTGCACACCGGGATCGCTTGGGAGCACCTGCCGCAGGAACTCGGCTACGGCTCGGGCATGACGTGCTGGCGGCGGCTGGCCGAGTGGAACGCCTCCGGCGTGTGGCAGCGGCTGCACGAGATACTGCTCGATCGGCTGCGGGCCGCCGACGTGCTCGACTTCTCCCGCGCCGCGGTGGACTCCTCGCAGATCAGAGCGTTAAAAGGGGGGCGCAGACCGGCCCATCCCCGGTCGATCGAGGGCGGGCCGGCAGCAAGCACCACCTGATCACCGAGGCCACCGGCATCCCGTTGGCCGTCATCTTGACCGGCGCCAACCGCAACGACGTCACCCAGCTGCGCCCGCTGCTGGAGGCCATCCCGAAGGTGCGCGGCAAGCGCGGCCGGCCTCGCCAGCGTCCCGACGTGGTGCTCGCCGACCGCGGCTACGACCACGACAAGTACCGCGCCCTGGTGCGCGAGCTGCAGATCCGCCCGCTGATCGCCCGACGCGGCACCGAGCACGGCTCCGGCCTGGGCAAGCAGCGATGGGTCGTCGAGCAGACCTTCGCCCTGCTGCACGCCTTCCGTCGCCTGCGCATCCGCTGGGAAGTCCGCGCCGACATCCACGAAGCCTTCCTCAAGCTGGCCTGCGCACTTATCTGCTGGCGGCGCCTCACTTCATTGCGTTAGGCGCTCTAAGCCCATCAAGCCCTGGGTCAAGCAGCGCCGCTGCGTCCCATCCCGGACCCGATCACGGACCCCGAGCGAATCATCGACCTGAACATACGCCGACGAGACCGGCTCGGCGGCGTCCTAACGAGGACTCACAAGCGGCTTGAAATGCATGGATGGAATTTTCGGCAGGCGCAGTGGTGCACGTTCTTAACGGTATCCGCGGCAAGGTTCGTCATCGCCGAGGAGACCTTCCAGGAACACCGATTATGCGAGACCGATACCCCAAATCCGATCAAATCGGAATGGTCAAGGCCGCGCAATCACGCCGTGGGTTGCTCGATAGTTGCTCTTCGGCTAACAGCACCCTAAAACACCAAGCGACATTTTTGGATATTTTGGGCACGGGCATTTCTGTACGGAGCGATGCGTTGGGCACATTGCGTTAGCATCCGGCACAAGAGCCACTGACTCTTAATCAGCGGGTCCGGGGTTCGAGTCCCTGGCGGCGCACCCAGCGATCGGGCACCCTCGGTGAGGGTGCCCGATGTCGTTTCACCTCACGTGCGAGGTCCGATCCCTTCCAGGGTGAACTTCCTGTTCCACTCCTTCACCCACGTGGGGCCGAAGCCGTCCGTGTCGTTGAGCGGCGTGGCCCGCGCGTCGAAGCGGCCGGTGGCCGGGTCGAAGGCGAGCTCGGCGGACGTGGCCCTCTTCACGTTGTAGGAGTCGAAGTCCGGGTTGAAGGTCTTGTTGCTCAGCCCGCCCGCGTCGTCGGTGTAGGCGAAGTCGCCCGTGCCGATGCTCACCGAGCGAGTCAGCACGTTGTTCGCCGGGACGTACACCGAGTTCGGATTGCTCCACACGTACTCGTCGGTGCACTCCGTGGCGCCGACCGAGGTGCACGCCCGGCCCTGGGAGTCCACGGGGACGTACCAGTCGCGGATGTTCGGGTACTGCCTGGCGTAACGGCGGTGCCACTTCTCGACGTTCTTGCGCGTGTTGGTGAATCCGGTGCCGTCGCCGACCTTCAGCATGTCGTTGAAGCGCTCGACCACGACCTTCTGGTTGGCCACCGGCAGCCGCTTGCCGCCCTCGTGGTAGAGCTTGTCGTGGCCGATGTACTTGACGTCCTTGAACACGTTGTCCGAGGCCACGTTGCTGTGACCGGACTGGTAGAACAGGCCGTGCTGGACGTTGTCGAAGACGTTGTGGTGGACGACCATGCCGGTCATCCCGTCGTCCATGTAGATAGCCTGGTTGCCGTCCGCGCCGATGTCCTTGAACAGGTTGTAGGCCACCACGTTGTTCAGGTACGTGTAGTCCCGGCCCGCATAGATCACCCCCTGGTCCGAGGCGTGCGTCACGAGACGCTCGAACCTGTTGTGGCTGATCTCCATGTCGTTGCCCATGATCTGGACGGCCATGTGCGGCGCGTCATGGACGTGGTTGTGCCGGAAGGTGTTGCCGACGCCGTACATGTAGCCGGCGGGCGTGTACGTGGCCAGCTTCGAGAAGTCGTAGATCTCGTTGTGCTCGACCACGTGGCCGCCGCGTTCGAGCGAGTCGCGCTCGCCTCCGGCCGTGAAGACGCCGCCGCCGCCCAGGTCGTGCAGCCTGCTGTTGACGACGCGGTTGCGGTGGCCGCCCCTGCTGGTGCGGTATTCGGCGATGGCCGTGATCGCGTCGTTGGCCTGGCCGATCGCGACCGCGTCCATGCTGACGTTGAGGATCTCCAGGCCGTCGATGGTGCACGACTCCGCGTCCAGCAGGCGCACGCCGGTGCCCGTCGTGCCGTTCAGCTTCAGGCCCCTGAGGGTGACGTTCCTGACGTTCTCCAAGGTGAAGAACGGGGCGTCGAAGGAGGTGAGGCTGATCTCCTTGCCCTCGACGGTGCCGCCCGGCGGGTAGTAGTAGAGCGTGTCGTGGCCCTGGTGGCGGTCGATGTAGTACTCGCCCTCGGCGTCCAGTTCGCTCAGCACGTTCTGGGCGACGAACGACGACCACTTGTCGGTGGCGACGTACATGGTCGGGTAACCGGTCCCGATGTCGCCGCCGGCGGCCGACTCGATGCGCAGGCGGTCGTTGGCGTAGTTGTTGCCGAAGTAGCCGGACAGCCAGCCGTCGGTCTCGTAGGCGGTGTTGTCGGCGCCGGCCGGTACGGCCCACTTCTCGTAGCGGGCGGCCAGCTCCGGGTCCTTGACCGTGTAGACGGGGCCGGGGAGCTTGAGCATGTCCTCGTACGGCATGGTCGTGCCGTCGGCGGTCTTGTCGGAGAAGTAGTCGCGGGCGCCCTTGGGGGCCACCTTCACGGTGAGGTGGGTGCGGTCGAGCTTCGCGTCACCGTTGGGATACTGCGCGAGCGTCTGCGTGACGTCGTCGGTGATCAGCGCGGGGGCGAAGGGCTGCGGTTTCCAGTTGAAGCCGTTCTTGTTGAGGGTTCCGGCGGGGATGTTCTGCGCGCCCAAGTCGTAGACGAAGACGTGGGGGGCGGCGGCGGCAGGGACGCGGGACTTCGACGACCACTTGGCCTCGCCCGCCGGGACGTCGCCGAGCCTGCGGAACAGGTCCGGCGCGAGGGTGGTGACCCCGGCCAGCTCCACCTGCTCGCCGGGGTAGGCGGCGTAGGTGACGTACGACTGCTCCGCGCCGGTCACCTCGATCGTCCTGGACGTCTGGTACACGCCTTCGCGGATGTAGACGGTCCCGGGGGAGCGCGCGCTCGTCCTGCCCGCGAGTGCGTCGCGCGCGCGTTCAATCGTGGCGAACGGGGCTTTCTCCGTCCCGGCCGCGTTGTCGTCACCGTTCTTGGCGACGTACACGACGTTCTGGGCGGGTGGGGTGGCGGCGGCGGGGCACGCTCCGACACCGGTCGCCAGAGCCGCTGCCAGCAGGGGGATCATCGCTTTTCTTGGCATGCTGAAGCAGACCTCGCGGGGTGTAATCGATACAATATTACAGGCGGTCAGAAAGTCACTTCTGTGGCACCGTAACGTCGGCGGCGTCAGAGTTCAATGGTTTGAACGGCATCATGGGCCCGCTCGCCGCGGGGGCGCGATGCGCTACGTGCGGGAGCGGGGCCTGCGCAGGCGGAGGCCGACGGCGGCGGCGAGCATGATCGCGAGGCCGGTCAGCATCAGTGCCCGCCCGTCGGGGCCCGCCATCCCGCCGGCGCCCGTGTCGACCCCGCCGGACGGAACGTCGGCGGAGGTGGTCGTGGCGGTGCTGTCGGGCTCGCTGCCGCCACCGTTGGTGTCGTCCTCGGCGCCGGGAGTGGTGGCGCTGCCGGAGGGGTCGGGGCTGCCGGAGGGGTCGGGGCTGCTGGTGGAGCCGTCGGCGCCGGTGACGGTGAGCGGGTACTCCGGCCCCGAGCTCTTCAGCTCGCACTCGACGAGGCGGTCCTGGGGCGTCAGGCCGAAGTTGACGGAGGCCGCGCGCACCGTGCCGCTGCCGGACTTTCGCGGGGTGGTCGTCATCGTGGCCGTCGGGGGGATCGAGACGGGCTCGCCGGGGATGACCGTGCCGAGCTCGGCGACGCCGGTGGCCGAGGTCAGGTCGTCGATGCCGCTGATCCCGGCGTACACGTACATGTTCAGCTCGCCCTCCATGCCCGTGGCGGGGGCCACCAGCTCCTTGCCCGTGACGAACACGCCGCTCCACCCGATCGTCAGCTGCTGCCCCACGGTCGCCTGCGCGGGCACGGTCAGCTCGACGTCGAGGCCGACCTCCTGCTTCTCGCCCGTGGAGGCGGTGGTGCACTCGTACGTCACGGGGGCGGCCGCCGCGGCCGGTGCGGCGGCGAACGGGAGGATCGTGGCGGCGGCTAAGACGGCCAGGTGGACACGCACGGCGACTCTCCCTTGAGCGGACGGTGCCATGAAGGATGGTATCGGCGCCGCCTGAAGTGGCGAAAAATTCGGAAGCTTCCCAGCTTGCCGAGTGATAGGAAGAACAGCCATGACATCAGGTGTTCGACTCCTGCGCAACGACCAGCTCACGCAGCAGGTCGACTACGCATACGCCGCCACCGTGGACGCCCCCGTACGCTCGATCTGGGTCGCGGGCGCCTGCCCCCTCGACCTCGACGGCAGGACGGTCGCCGTCGGCGACTACGCCGGCCAGGCCCACCAGGTGATGCGCAACCTCGTCACGGCCCTCGAAGGCGCGGGGGCCTCACTGACCGACGTCGTCAAGACCACCGTGTACGTGGCCTCCACTCGGCAGAGCGACCTGGTGACGGCGTGGCAGGTGTACCGGGAGTACATGGGGGAGCACGACGTCCCGAGCACGCTGCTCGGCGTCACCGTGCTCGGCTACTCCGACCAGCTCGTCGAGGTCGAGGCCGTGGCGGTGCTCGCTCGTTCATGACCGGGGCCGAAGTTTGCCCGCTGAGCTGTACGCTGAGTAATGCGCCTGCCACACTTCGCTCATGAGTATGTTTCGGTCGGCTGAAGGTCTGCCCGATCACGGGTGCGGCGCGCTCGGCAGGGTGGCGCATGGAGCGCTGACGGCACCGCTCGACTCCTCAAGGGAAGAGCCCGGCCGGCCCCGGCTCTTCCTCGGCTATAACACGCTGCCGGATCCGCCGTTCCCGCTGGCGGGGTTCATCGAGTACGAGATGGATCCCAGGATGGCGGAGCGCGACCTCGCCTCCGTGCTGCGGTTCCTGGCCGAGTCCTTCCGGGCGGAGCCGGTGCCGCCGGAGGGCACGTACGACGACGCCTACCGGCGCAGCGCGGCCGCCATGCGGGTGGACGCCATGGTGATGGTCTTCTCGGGCCGGGCCTTCAGCCCCGACCAGAGCCCGCCCGCCCGCGCCCTGCTGGAGAACCTCGTCGAGGGCTACTACCGCGAGGGCGACGCGGAGGCGTGCGCGGGCGCGCGGCGGGCGCTGGTGGGGCTGGGGGTGGATCGGCGGAACGGCCGGGTGATCCTGATGGCCGAGCGGGGTTCCGAAGGCGAGCACGCCCTGCCGCGGCGGGTGGGAGAGTCCCCGGAGGGAACGCTGTACGACCTGCTGGGCGAGCTGCTGGACGCCCAGTACCGATGGACGCGCGCGGCGTTCGGGGTCTGAGCGGCGCCCCGGCTAGGGTGCCGTTATGTCGTTCATCGTCACCACCGGCGCCACCGGGCGGCTGGGCGGCCGGGTCGCCGCGCTGCTCGCCGCCGCCGGTGCCGAGCAGCGGCTCGTCTCCCGGCACGCCGGCCGCGCCCCGCGCCTCGACCGCGCCACGGCCGCCGCCGCCTCCTACGGGGATCGCGAGGCGATGGGGCAGGCGCTCGACGGGGCCTCGACCGTGCTGTTCGTGTCGGCGTCGGAGAGCGCCGACCGCCTGGGCCAGCACCGTACGTTCGTCGACGCCGCCCGCGACGCCCGCGTCTCCCACCTCGTGTACGTCTCGTTCTACGGCGCGGCCCCGGAGGCGACCTTCACGCTGGCGCGCGACCACTGGGCGACCGAGCAGTACATCCGCGACAGCGGCCTGACCTTCACCTTCCTGCGCGACAACCTGTACGCCGACTTCCTGCCCGGCATGGCGGGCAACGACGGCGTGATCAGGGGGCCGGCCGGGCAGGGGCGGGTGGCGGCCGTGGCGCAGGACGACATCGCGCTGGCGGCGGCCGACGTGCTGCTGGCGCCGCAGGAGCACGAAGGGGTCACCTACCACCTGACCGGGCCGCAGGCGCTGACGCTGGACGAGGTCGCGGCCACGATCAGCGCGGCGACGGGGCGGGACGTCACCTATCACGCCGAGACGGTGCCGGAGGCGTATGCGTCCCGCGAGATCTACGGCGCGCCGGGGTGGCAGGTGGAGGCGTGGGTGTCCACGTACCTCGCGATCGCGGCCGGGGAGCTCGAAGCAGTCACAGGCGACATTCCCGCGCTCACCGGTCGTCCGGCCACCAGCTTCGCGGAACTCCTCGCAAAAGAGTCATACTCCTAATTTGTCGCGATTTCTTCCTCGGATGATTCGCTGCGTGAAATGCGGGCCTGGCGGTAATCTGCATGGCTTGTTCGACGGGCCGACGCGGCCGGCACGCCCGCGACCTCCGGCACGCCCGAGACCTCCGGCACGCCCGAGACCTCCGGCATCGTCAGCGGCGACGACCCGTGCGCCACCTCCGGGCGGCGGGTGTCCGTTCCGGACGCCGATCCCGCCGGCACCGTCGCCGTCAGCGTCCCGATCACCGTGACCGGCTCTCCGGGGCGCGAGGTGCGTGGCCGGCTGGATGATGGTCGACGCGTCAGGGACGCACTCTTTTTCCCGGACAATCGGTAAGCCGCCGAAAAATGGAAATATGTGGCTGGATGTCGAGGTTATTTCCGCGAAATCCTAGACGGCGAACACCTGCGAGTCGTCGGCGAACGCCTTGAACTCCAGCGCGTTCCCCGCCGGGTCCAGCAGGAACATCGTCCACTGCTCGCCGGGCTGCCCCTCGAAGCGCAGGTACGGCTCGATGACGAACGCGGTGCCCGCCGCGCGGAACCGGTCGGCCAGCTTGTGAAATTCCGGAATTGTCAGGATCAGCCCGAAGTGCGGGACCGGCACGTCGTGGCCGTCCACCGGGTTGTGCACCCGCTCGGCGCGGGCCGGAGCGAGGTGGGTGACGAACTGGTGGCCGTGCAGGTTCCAGTCGATCCAGCGCTCGGAGCTGCGGCCCTGGGCGCAGCCGATCAGGTCGCCGTAGAAGTGGCGGGCGGCGTCCAGGTCGTCCACGGGGACGGCGAGGTGGAAACGGGGGAGTTCCATGCGAGGTCCTTCCGTATCGGTGATCACTCCAGTACCCGGGAGTCCGCCCCCGTACGCCGTCCGGCCCGTCACCAGCCCTGGTCGAAGTCGCAGATGTCCACCGTGATGCTCCTGCGGCTGGGGTTGGGGGTGACGACCTCGAACACCACCCGGTACGTGCCGCCCTGCTTCCAGGTGATCGACGGGAGGAGGGGCTTGGTGGCGGAGGTGCCCTGCTGCCTGCCCTGGTTCCGGCCGTTGACCAGCCAGCGGTAGCTGTAGGTGCCGGAGGCGGTGACCCTGGCCCAGATGTTGGTGTCGGATCGCCAGCAGTCGCCGACCCTGATGCCCTCGTAGGTGAAGGCCACCGACTGCACCCCGCCGGTGGCGGGCCTGGTGGTGGCGGGCTTGGAGGTGGCGGGCCTGGTGGTCGCCGGTCTGGTGGTCGCCGGTCCGGTCGTCGCCGGCGTCCGGGTGGGCTCCGTGGTGGGGGCCTTCGTGCGTACGGTGGTGGGCGTCGGCGTCTTGCCGGGGCGCAGGGGTTTGGCCGACTTCTTCGCCTTGCCGGCCGGGTGAGGGGTGGTGGGGGTGGCGTCCGTGGTGGTGATCGCGGCGGTGCTGGTGCCGTTGCCGGGCGAGGCGGGCAGCAGGACCCACGCCGCCGCCGCGCCCTTGGTCACGAGGACCGCCGTCCCACCGGCCAGGAGCCCGGTGATCAGCCGGCCGCGTGCGGACCCGCGGACGGGGCCGGTGGGGGCATGGGAGATCGGCCCGCGGCCGTTCCAGGCTGGAGGCTCCTGCGCGGACTCGGCGGAGAACCCGCCGCCACGCGGCGGACCGCCTGGAACGTGCATGTGGCCTGGGCCGCGTGGGACGTGCGCCTCGCCTGCACCGTCCGGAAAGTGCGCCTGGCGCTGACCGCTCTGGGCGGGGGCGCCGATGAGGCGGAAGAGGACGTCCTGCATGGCGGGGCGGGTGGCGGGGTTCTTGGCCAGGCAGGCGTACACGATCGACCGCAGCGGCTCCGGCACGCCCTCCAGGCGCGGCTCCTCGTACTGGATCCTCCTGAGCACCGCGGGCAGCGAGTCGTTGCCGAACGGCGGCGCGCCGGTGGCCGCGTACACCATCACCGACCCCCACGCGAACACGTCCACCGCCGGCCCGGCGGGCGCGCCCAGGAACTGCTCGGGCGCCATGTACGCGGGCGTCCCCACGATCGTGCTGGTACGGGTCACCGCGTCGTCCACGGCCCGGGCGATGCCGAAGTCGATGACGCGTGGCCCGTCGCGGCCGAGCAGCACGTTCGCGGGCTTGAAGTCGCGGTGCACGACCCCGGCCCGGTGGACGGCGGCCAGCGCGGTGGCCGTGGCGACGGCCAGGCGTTGCAGGTCCGCCCCGGTGTGCACGCCGGCCTTGGCGAGGGAGGGGCCCTCGACGTACTCGGTCACGATGTACGGCCGCCCGCCCAGCGAGGCGTCCACCACCTGCGCGATGCAGAACGGCTCCACCCGCCGCGCGGCGGCGATCTCCTTCGCGAACCGCCCGTCACCGGCCACCCCGTCGCGCAGCACCTTGATGGCGACCCGCGTGCCGTCCGGGGCCACACCCAGGTACACCACTCCCTGGCCGCCCTCCCCGAGCAGCTCGACCACCCGGTACGGGCCGATGGCCTGGGGTGTCATGAGTAGTCGTCCAGGGAGCACATCTCGACCGAGACGCTCTTGCTGGTGGCGGAGGGCGAGGTGACGCGCAGGGTGATCGTGTGGCTGCCCGCGTCCAGCATGTACTGGCCGGCCGTGACGAACGCCGTGTAGCCGTCCTCGGGAACCCAGGATCTGCGGCTCTCCACGGTCCTGCCGTCCACGACCCAGGCGTAGGAGACCCAGACGCCGGGCCGGGTCGACTCCACGTTGGTCTGGAAGTGGATCGGCGGCATGTAGCAGCCGTCGGCGTCCGACTGGCCGGGGCCGCCGAACAGCTCGATCTCCAGGATGCTGGCCTTGGCGCCGGTGGCCGGCTTCCTGGTGGTCCGGGTGGGGGTGGGGGTCTTCGCGGCCGTCGTCGGCGTGGTCTTCGGGGTGCTCGTGGGAGTGGGTGTCCGCGTGGGTCTCCGGGTCTTGCGGGCGGTCCTGCGCGGGCTCGGCGTCGCGGGGCGGCCCGTGGGGTCCTTCGTGGGGGTGGCCGACGGGCTCCGGGTGGCGGACGAGCCGGGGGAGACGGCGGCGAGCGACTCGGCGCCCGGCTCACCCGTCCACGGACTCAGCCAGACGAGCCCGCCGACCAGCGCCACCACCATGATCACGGCCATGCCGACGGCCATCGGCGCACCGACCCGCCCCAACGCCCCCCGCGAGGCCCGCCGCCCCCTCCTGTTCACGGGTCCCGCGCCGGGCATCGGTCCCGCGCCGGGCATCGGTCCCGCGCCGGGCATCGGTCCTGCGCCGGGCATCGGTCCTGCGCCGGGCATCGGTCCTGCGCCGGGCCCCGGGTACGGTCCGGGCCTCCGGCCGGCGTGCGGTCCAGGCGTGCTCATCGGCCCGGGAGGGAACCCGGCGCCCTGCCCCGGCGCCGCGTTCGGGCCGCTCAGCAGTCGCAGGAGCACGTCGCGCATGCTCGGCCGCCGGTGCGGGTCCTTGGCCAGGCACGCGTACACGACCGGCCGCAGCGGCTGGGCCAGCTCGCCGAGCTGAGGTTCGTTGTGCAGGATGCGGTTGATGATCGCGGGCAACGTGTCCTGCCCGAACGGCGGCGTCCCCGTGCCCGCCCACACCATGACGGACGCCCACGCGAACACGTCCGCCGCCGGACCCACGGCCTGCCCCGCGAGCTGCTCGGGCGCCATGTAGGCGGGCGTCCCCACGACGCCACTGGTGTGCGTGACGCCCTCGTCCACGGCCCGGGCGATGCCGAAGTCGATGACGCGCGGCCCACCAGGCCCGAGCAGCACGTTCGCGGGCTTGAAGTCGCGGTGCACGATGCCCGCCTGGTGGATGGCCGCCAGCGCGGTGGCCGTGGCGACGGCCAGGCGTTGCAGGTCCGCCCCGGTGTGCCGGCCGGCCTGCTGGAGGGACGGCCCTTCGACGTACTCGGTCACGATGTACGGCCGCGGCCCGCTCAGCGAGGCGTCGAGCACCTGCGCGATGCAGAACGGCTCCACCCGCCGGGCCGCCTCGATCTCCTTGGCCAGCCGCTCCCCGAACCCCGCCCGCCCCTCACGCAGCACCTTGACCGCCACCGCCCGCCCGTCGGGCGCCTGGCCGAGGTAGACGGTGCCCTGCCCGCCGGAGCCGAGCCGGCCGAGCAGCCGATAAGCCCCCGCCGCCGCCGGGTCGTCCTCCCGCAGCGGTTCCATGTGCGCCATGAGAGAAGTGACTCCTGGGACGGGTGCGGTGGATCTTACGTACGATAGCGACCCGAATCAGGATTTGTAGTGAAGTCGAGTACTTGTCCGAAATCCTCCCGGCAGTCCGGCAGCGAGGAGCCGAAAGTGCGCCTGACCACGGACGCCGAGCTGGAGCAGTCGACGGTGGTCGCCAACAACCTCATGAACCGCGAACGCCGCCTGCCCGCCTACAACCGGGAGCTCGGCATCGATGTCCCGGCCCTCCTGCGCCGCGCCTCGGCCACCGGGCCCGCCCGCTGGCTCGACCTGTGCTGCGGCGCCGCGTACGCCCTCGGCGAGGCCACCCACCTCCTCGGCCGCCACGCCGAGATCGTCGGCGCCTGGAGGACGGCTCTCCCGCCGGCCGCCGCCTCACCTCCGCCCTCCGCTCGCAGGGCCTGACGTACGACGCCCGTACGAGAAGAATCCGCTGCACCGGCCCCCGCACCCTCGACCTCCCCTACCGCTACCTCGGCGCCGACGACCAGGCCGGCCCGAACTACACCGGCCAGCCCGCCGTCGACTCCTACTACGCGCCGGAAAAACCGGTCGCCGCCCGGCGTACCGGCGACCTATCGTGACCTCCGTCAGCCCCGGATCGAGGAGGCCCGCCATGCACCGCGACGAGATGTCCTTTTGAGCCGATCAGCAAGCGCCGCAGGGGGTTCCCTCTAGCGAGACGCACGTCAAGCGCGGCGACCGTGGCACCGGCCGCGGCAAGGAGCTGATCGAGAAGCTCGGCGGCAACGACCCGTGCCCCTGCGGCTCCGGGCGCCGCTTTCCGCCGCTGCTGCCGCCCCACCGGCCGGTACGACGACACCCTCGGCCACTACTACGTCCGTGACCGGCCGTGAGCCGATTCCGTCGGTGGCTCCTGGCAAGGTGGCACCCTCGGCCCGCGCCCCCTCCCGCAGGGGCGCGGGCCGCGGAGCCACGAGCCGGAAGGGGTGCCGACATCTTCCCGCCGGGTGCGCGTCCGGGCGGGCCGGCTGCGGGAAGGGGGTGCTGGGGCGGGCGGGGAAGAGGTGGTCACCTCGGGCGGATCTTGAGGATCGTCCGCTTGCTTCCCAGCGGCGTCATCTCGACGTGGGCGTCGGCCGTGCTGACGGATCCCGAGCCGCCCACGTAACCGTGCACCCCGCCGTCGCTGTCGGCCGTGGCGAAGTACAGCGTCTGCCTGGCGATCTGCTGCACGTGGAACGCCTGGATGTCGTACCTGGCGGCGAACCGGATCGTGTCCCGCCCTTCACCTCGACCTCGCACCGGAGGTTCCGGCACGCCGAGAGCTTCCGCCCGTCCGCGGCCTTCGCGACCTTGGGGCTGGCGGAGGCCGAAGCGAAGGCCGAAGCCGAGGTCGAGGACGCGGGGGATGAGGACGCCCCCGACCAGCGCCGCACTGTACCGGGAGGAAAGCGTGAGATGCATGGCCTCGTTCTCCTGCGCATCGATGGGAGCACCGCCTGTCACGGCGAACCCTGTCAGCACGAGCGCGGGACCCTTCCCGGACACCTCTATATATAAGGAGAAATGACGACATGCTGCATGTGCTGCTCGTCCGCTGCACCGCCCCGCCCGGCGAGGTGACCCCGCACGTGCCGGGTCACGTGGCCTACCTGGAGCGGAGGGCTCGCGCGCTGCTCACCAGGAGCGGGCGGTGACCCGGGGCAGCGACACGGCCACGATCAGGCCGCCGCCCTCCCGGGGCCGCGCCCGCACGTCGCCGCCGTGGGCCACGGCCACCGACCGCACGATCGACAGTCCGAGCCCGGCACTGGTGCCGGTCACGGCGCGCTCGCCCGCCAGCCGGTGGAACGGCTTGAACAGCAGCGGCACGTCGTACGGTGGCACGGCCGGCCCGGTGTTGCTGACCTCCACCTCCACCTTGTCCCCCGACACGGTACGGCTGACGACCCGCACCCACCCGGTGCCGTCGTCGAGGTTGTAGCGGATGCCGTTCTCCACCAGGTTGTGCACGAGCCGTTCGAGCAGCAGCGCGTCGCCGGTGGTGGGGGCGGGGGCGACGACCTCGTACACGGTGATCTTGGCGTCGGCGGCCTGGCCGGCGGCCTGGGCGGCCACGTGGGTGACGATGTCGGCCAGGTCCACGGGCGAGCGGTCGGCGACCTCCTGCTCGGACCTGGCGAGCAGCAGCAGGCCGCTGATCAGGCGTTCGTGGCGGGCGTTGATCTCCAGCAGGCTCTCACCCAGCTCCTTGACGTCGTGGGAGGCCGTACGGCGGTGCATGGCCAGCTCGACCAGCGCCCGGTTGAGCGTCAGCGGCGTGCGCAGCTCGTGGGAGGCGTTGGCCACGAAGCGGCGCTGCCCGTCGAAGGAGTGGTCGAGCCGCTCCACCATGGTGTCGAACGTGTCGGCCAGGTCCTTGACCTCGTCCGCGGGCCCGCGCAGCGCGATCCGCTCGTGCAGGCCGCGCTCGGCCATGGGGGCGGCGGCGATCTTGCGGGCGGTCTCGGTGACCAGGTGCAGCGGGGCCAGCACACGGCCGGCCACCCACCAGCCCAGGGCCACCGCCGCGCCGCCGACCACGACGAGCGCGATGGCCCCCTGGGTGAGCAGGGAGGTCACGGCGGCGTCGCGCAGCTCCTGCTGCTGCCGCCACAGCCACTCGACCGCGGCGTCGCCGTACAGCATGACGCCGTCCTGCTTGATGAAGAGCTGCTTGGAGCGGCCGGGCTCCATGGGGGCGGCGTACCGGTCGTCGAAGGTCTGCGCGAGCTGCTGGTTGAACAGCAGGTACGTGGCGCCGAGCAGCACCAGCCCGGCCAGGAGGAAGACGGCCCCGTACACCAGCGTGAGCCGTAGCCGCAGCGTGGGCCGCACGCGGCTGCGCAGTGACGACGGCAGGAGGTTCACGCGATCCGGTACCCCACTCCCGCCACGGTCTCCACGACCGGCGGGTCGGCCAGCTTGCGGCGCAGCTTGAGTATGGTGAGCCGGACCGCTCCGGTGAACGGGTCGGCGTTCTCGTCCCACGCCTTCTCCAGGAGCTGCTCGGCGGAGACGACGTTGCCGCCGGCCCGCAGCAGCTCGGCCAGGACGGCGAACTCCTTCTTCGACAGCGGGACGAACCGCCCGTTCCTGAACACCTCCCGCCGCGCGGGGTCGAGCGTGATCCCGGCCCGCCGCAGCACGGGCGGCGCGGCGGGCCGCGAGCGCCGCCCCAGCGCCAGCACCCTGGCGGCCAGCTCGGGGAAGGCGAACGGCTTGGTCAGGTAGTCGTCGGCCCCCATGGACAGGCCGGTCACCCGGTCGTCGAGCTGCGCGGCTGCGGTGAGCATCAGCACCCGCGCGTCGCACTCCGAGGCCACCATCTCCCGGCAGACCTCGTCGCCGTGCACGCGCGGCAGGTCCCGGTCCAGCACGACCACGTCGTAGTCGTTGACCGCGATCCGCTCCAGCGCCGCCTCGCCGTCGTGCGCCAGATCGACCGCGTGCGTCTCCTCGCGCAGCCACTCGGCAATCGCGTCGGCGAGCATCGGCTCGTCCTCAACCACCAGCACCCGCATCGCGCACCTCAGGTCTTCCATCCGCTTACAGAGCCGAGTGTGACGGAGGCGGCATTTGCTCCGAATAAGCCCGGGCAACGCCGCCGCATTTGCTCCGAACAAGCCCGGGCAACGCCGGCGCGGCCGCACCTTCGAGGGCCGTGGAGGTGGAAACGCTGAGGAAACATCGCCCCCTATTGCATCTCCCATCGAACGACGTTCATCCGACGGTTTCTTCGACGAGGAGAGCTTCATGCGACGACGAGTCCTCAGCGCGCTGGTCACGGCGCCGTTCGCACTCACCCTGGTCCTGACCGGCTGCGGCTCGGGCGACAGCGGCGGCTCGGACGTGGCCTCGGTGACCGGCACCGGCACCGGCAACCAGGCCGCCAGCGCCAAGCCGAGCGAGGATCCGCAGGCCAAGGGCCTCAAGTTCGCCCAGTGCATGCGCGAGAACGGCATCGACATGCCGGACCCCGACCCCAGCGGCAGGGTGATGATGAAGTTCGACAAGAACACGCCGCAGGAGAAGGTCCAGGCGGCCCAGGAGGCGTGCAAGCAGTACGCCCCGAGCGGCACCCGTCAGGGCGGCGGCGACCCCAAGCAGGCCGAGAACATGCGCAAGCTCGCCCAGTGCATGCGCGACAACGGCGTCGAGGCCTACCCCGACCCCGAGGGCAACATGATGCGCCTCACCCCCGAGGTCGGCGAGGACCCCGACTTCAAGGCCGCCCAGGAGAAGTGCCAGAAGGAGTCCGCTGAGGCCGGCATGGGAGGTTCTTGATGGGCCCAATGACGGACAGGACCACCGTCGACGGCAGGGCGGAGCCGGAGGCCACGCCCGCCCGGCAGCGCCGCCGCCGCGGCAGGGGCAGGCTGGTGGCCGGGCTCCTGATCGCGGTGGCGGCGGCGGGCGGCGGGTTCGTCGCGGTCAACAGCACGGGCCTGCTGGAGGGCGGCGCCGGCCCGACCAGGTCGGCCAGCGCCCTGCCCCCGGCCACCGCCACGGTGTCCAGGCAGACCCTGAACGACACGAGAGACGCCGACGGCGAGCTCGGTTACGGCCCGGTGACCACGGCCGTGAGCCGGGCGCCCGGCACGATCACCTGGCTGCCCGAGAGCGGGGCGACGGTCACGCGCGGGAAGTCGCTGTACCGGCTCGACAACGACCCCGTCACGCTCATGTACGGCGACACGCCCGCCTACCGCGACCTGAAGATCGGCACGGAGGGCAAGGACGTCGAGAACCTGGAGCGCAACCTGGACAAGCTCGGCTACGACGGCTTCACGGTGGACGACGAGTTCACCTACGACACCTACGAGGCCGTCCTGGAATGGCAGGAGGACCGCGGGCTGGACGAGACCGGCGTCGTCAAGCTGGGCCAGGTCGTCTTCGCCGACGGCAAGGTGCGCGTGGAGAGCGTCGAGGCCGAGGAGGGCCAGCCGGCCCAGCCGGGCCAGAAGGTGCTGACGTACACGGGCACGTCCAAGGTGATCACGGTGCAGCTCGAGGCCGAGGACCAGCGGATGGCCAGGAAGGGCGCCAAGGTCGAGGTCACGCTGCCGGACGGCAAGAGCGTGAAGGGCAAGGTCACCGAGGTGGCCACGGTCATCGTGCCCGGCGAGGGGCAGGAGGAGCCGGACACGCGGGTGGAGGCGCTGGTCTCGATCGGGAGCGCCAAGTCGGCCAAGGGGCTGGACAAGGCGTCGGTGGACGTGACGTTCACGGCGTCGCAGCGCAAGAACGTGCTGACGGTGCCGGTGGCGGCGCTGGTGGCGCTGCAGGAGGGCGGGTTCGGCCTGGAGGTCGTCGAAGGCGGTGGCTCCAGGTACGTCGCCGTCGAGACGGGGCTGTTCGCCGGGGGCAAGGTCGAGGTCTCGGGTGACGGGCTGAGTGAGGGCATGACCGTGGGGATGCCGAAATGACGTACCCCATGATCGCTCTGACGGACGTGTCGAGGACGTACCCGGGCGGGGTGGCGGCGCTGAAGTCGGTGTCGCTGCGGATCGGCCACGGCGAGCTGGTGGCCATCGTGGGCCCGTCCGGGTCGGGCAAGTCGACCATGCTGAACGTCGTCGGCACCCTCGACCGGCCGACGTCGGGCACCATCCAGATCGACGGCTACGACGTCTCGAAGCTGTCGGACAACCAGCTCTCGGCGCTGCGGGCGACCACGATCGGGTTCGTCTTCCAGTCCTTCCACCTGGCCGCGAAGGTCCCGGCGCTGGACAACGTGGCCGACGGCCTGGTCTACACAGGCCTGAGCAGGGCCGAGCGCCGCCGCCGCGCGGCCGGCGCGCTCAAGCGGGTGGGGCTGGAGCACCGCATGGACCACGAGCCGCACGAGCTGTCGGGCGGTGAACGGCAGCGCGTGGCCATCGCCAGGGCCGTGGCGGGCGACCCGCCGCTGCTCCTGGCCGACGAGCCCACCGGGGCCCTGGACTCGGTCTCGGGCACGGGGGTGATGGAGCTGCTGCACGAGCTGAACGCGGCCGGCACCACCATCGTGATCATCACGCACGACCGGGAGATCGCGGCCAGCCTGCCCCGGCAGGTGCGGATGCGCGACGGCGAGATCATCTCCGACTCGGCGCGAGAGCCGGTAGGGCCCGTGGAATCCGGGGTGGCGTGATGACGGCCATCGAGCGGCCCGTCGAGCGGCCACGGTTGTTCCCGGCCCGGATGCGGTCGGCCGACGTGATGCGGGTGGGCGCGGTCGGCCTGCGGACGCGCCCGCTGCGGGCGTTCCTGTCCGCGCTGGGCATCGCCATCGGCATCGCGGCCATGGTGGGCGTGGTCGGGCTGTCGTCCTCCTCGGGGGCCGAGCTCGACCGCCAGCTCTCCGCGCTGGGCACGAACCTGCTCACCCTCTCGGCGGGATCCACGATCACGGGCGAGGCCGCCCAGATGCCGAAGGACGCGGAGGCGATGATCGAGCGCATCGGGCCGGTCGAGGGGGTCTCGTCCATCGGCAAGGTGGGCGAGGCCAAGGTCTACCGCTCGGAGCAGATCCCGGAGGCCCAGACGGGCGGGCTCACCGCGTACGCGGCCCGCCTCGACCTGCCCGCCACCGTGGGCGCGACCCTGCGGGGCGGAGCCTGGCTGAACGCGGCCACCGAGCGTTACCCCGCCGCCGTGATCGGCTCGCTGACCGCTCAGCGGCTCGGCATCGGCGCGGCGGGCCCGGACACCCAGATCGTCGTGGGCGGCGTGCGGTTCACGGTCGTCGGCATCCTGGAGCCGGTCGCGCTGGCCACGGAGCTGGACAGCGGCGTGCTGGTCGGCTGGCCGGTGGCGGAGGAGCGGCTGGGCTTCGACGGCCACCCGACCACCCTCTACACCCGCTCGGAGGAGTCCAGGCTGGAGTCCGTACGGCAGGTGCTGGCGGGCACGGCCAACCCCGAGGCGCCGAACGAGGTGGACATCTCCCGCCCGTCCGACGCCCTGGCCGCCAAGCAGGCCACCAGCCAGGCGTTCGCCAACCTGCTCCTGGGCGTCGGCGCGGTGGCCCTGCTCGTGGGCGGGGTCGGCGTGGCCAACACGATGGTCATCTCGGTCCTGGAACGCCGCGCGGAGATCGGCCTGCGCCGTTCGCTGGGGGCGACCAGGGGGCAGATCAGGACGCAGTTCCTGGCCGAGTCGCTGCTCCTGTCGGCGCTGGGGGGCACCGGCGGCGTCCTGCTGGGGACGGGGGTGACGATGGGGTACGCGCTCTACAGCGGCTGGCCCTCGGTGGTCCCGGCCTGGGCCACGGTCGGCGGCCTCGCGGCCACCCTGCTCATCGGCGCCGTCGCAGGCCTCTACCCGGCCATCCGTGCCTCCCGCCTGTCCCCGACCGAGGCCCTGTCCACGCCGTAACCACGGCCGGGGGCCGCAGGAAGCCGCGCAGCCGCGGGAAGCAGCCGACAGGAAGATGGGCAGTCACGGGACGGTGGGCAGCCGCAGGTAGCCGAGCAGCGAGCCGGGTAGCCGCAGGGGGGCGGCTACCCGGCCGCGTAACAGGTCGTCTTGCCCACCACCCGCACCCCTGCCCTCTCCCCGGACAGCACGGTCAGCTCGAACTCCAGCCGCGTCGTGGGATGGCGCAGCACCGCCACACCCTGCTCGTCGTCGCGCAGGTCGAGATCGTCGACGACCTTGTCGTACCCGAGCGTCCGCAACCGCGCCAGCAGCCCGTCCGCCGCGTCGGCCAGCTCGCTCTCCGCCTGGACGAAATGCCGTAGCTGCCCTGGCACGCAGGTGTCGTCATCGGCCCGCCGCAAGGACGTCAGCCGCAGCTCCGAGGCCCTGATCAGCGCGTCGGCGTCGGCATCGAGCCGCCTCGTGGCCGCTTCCAGGGTGGGCAGCTCGGACGCGGTGGCGCACGCCGTGACCGCCGCGACACAGATGAGCATCGCGGACAGAGCGTGTCGGCGGGCGCGCACGAATGGACCCTATCGAAGATCACCGTGAGCTAACGAGTGAATCACGCAAAAAGCACGGCGGCGCCAGCTCGCATCGGCATAAACCGGTCCTTTTAGGGCAGATGGCCAGACTGTACGGCAGTCCGCCCCCACGGAGCCGGATGACCTTCGAAACAGCTGACCGAGCACGCGTCACCCTCGTCGCGCACCCCTTCGGCCTGCGCATCACCGGCGAGATCGACCGCGGCAACCGTCACCTGCTCGCCGGCGCCCTCGGCTGGGCCCTGCTGGCGGGCAGCCACGACATCCGGCTCGACCTGTCCGGCCTGACCTTCATCGACGTGGCGGGCCTGCGCCTCGTCATCGTCGCCGCCGCCCGATTACCCGCGGACCGCGAGCTGATCCTCGACCCGATCTCGCCCGCGGTCCGCCGCGTCCTCGCCCTGACCGGCTGGGAGCAGGCTCCCGGCCTGCGCGTATGCCTCTGACCCAGGTCAGGGCCGCCAGCGTCGCTGGTCCGTGTCCTTCTCGTACGGCTGCGCGTCCGGATACGTCAGCAGCTCCACCGTCCCGCCCCAGGGCATCCGGCAGTAGGCGAACCGGTTGCCCTCGCCCGACTCGGGCCCCGGCAGCGGCACCGGCTCCGACAGCCGGATCCCGCCCGCCTCCGCGACCAGCCGCAACGCCTCGTCCAGGTCGTCCACGTACAGGGCGACATGCTGCCACCCCAGGTCGCACGGCAACGCGGCCCCGCCCTGCCGCGGCCCGCTGAACTCGAACAGCTCGATCCCCGGCCCGTTCGGCAGGCGCAGCATGCGCACCGCGACCTCCGCCGTGCCCTGAGGCACCCCGAGCCGCCGCTCGGTCGCCCAGCCGCCCTTGGGGCCCTGCGCGCGGGGAAGGGTGTCGTAGAGCACTTCGGCGCCGAACGCGCGGGCGAAGAACTCCGTGGCCGTGTCGAGGTCGGGCACCGTCACCCCGACGTGGTCGATGCCGCGGACGGTCATGCGCTGCCTCCTGTTCTGGCCAGGGCGTCGAGCTTGCGCTCGATGCGGTCGAGCCGGGTACGCAGCTCCGCCACGTCACCCCGCTCGGCGTTCTCCTCGTCGGGCCGCAGCCTGACGAGCACGGCGCCGCCGGGCTCCAGCCGCACCAGGCTCGTGTCGGCCACGCTCGTACCGCCTCTGAGCTGGATCGCCACGTCGACGTCGGCCTGCCGCACGCCCAGCCGCCGCAGCGCCGCGGGCAGGTAGCCGCCGTCGCGGGCCAGCACGATCGGGCTGCCCTCGACCAGCCTGCCGACCGCCGGCACCGTCGCCGCCAGCCGCACCACGACCGCGTTCACCGCCATCAGGATCACCAGCCCGGCCAGGCCGCCGGCCAGCGAGTTGTCAGGCCCGATGATCGCGTTCTGCACGACGTTGCTCATCAGCAGCATGACCACGAAGTCGAAGTTGTTGAGCTGGGCGATGCCCCGCTTGCCGCCGATGCGCAGCAGCGCCGCCACGGTCACGTACACCGCGACGGTCCTGATGGCCTTGTCGGCGAGGGAGACCCCGCTGTGGAACAGGTCGTCGATCATGTACGGCCGCCACGGAGCCTCCCGATCAGGCCCAGCTCGTCCACGCACCGGCCCAGCCCCAGCGCCACGCACTCCAGCGGGCGCTCGGCCCTGCGCACGGGCATGCACAGCGTCTCCCGCAGCCGCCGCCCGAGCCCGCGCAGCAACGCCCCGCCGCCGGCCAGCACCGCGCCGTGCTCCCCGAGGTCGGCGGCCAGCTCGGCCGGGCAGCGCTCCACCGTCTCCATCGCCGCCCGCGCGATCGACTCGACCGGCTGCCCGGTGGCCTCGAAGAGGTGCTGGACGGCCAGCCGCAGCTCCCGCTCGCGGCCGGTGCCGGGATCGCGGGCCCGCACGACGACGTGCCCGTCGTGCGCGTGCCGCTTGGCCGACTCGGCCTCGTGGTCGTCGAGCTGCAGCCCGTGCTCGCGCTCCACGAAGCGCACGATGGCCCTGTTCACGGCCTGCCCGCCGTACGGCACCGCGCCGGTCGCCACCACGGACTCGCCGGACAACACGGCGATCCGCGCGGCGTCGAGGCCGATGTCGATCACCATGCGCCCGGTGCGGTCGGCGGGTGAGATGCCCGCGCCGAGCGCCACGGCCAGCGCGTGCGGGACCAGGCGCACGGTCCTGGCGTCCGCCTCGTACGCGATGTCCTGCAGCGCCTCGCGGTCGATCGGCGTGAAGTCGGCGGGCAGCGCCATGACCAGGCGCGGCCTGGCGTACGGATGCCAGTGCACCTTGCGCAGGAAGTGCCGGATCATGCGCCGGGCGAGCTCGGCGTCGGCGGGCAGCCCGCCGCTGACAGGCCGGTGCGTGCGCCCGCCGGAGTCGGCGACCGCCTCCGCCCCGAAGCCGACGACCTTGCCCGTGCGGTCGTCGCACACGACGACCGAGGGCTCGTCGAGCACGATTCCCTTGCGTTTGACGTAGATCCGCGTGCTCGCCGCTCCCAGATCCATCGCCAGGTCACGACCGAGGAGTCTCATCGCGGGATTACTTTCCGGATCCGTTCCAACACAACACCACGAACGGAACGGATCCGCTTTACCTGTCAGTAGTGGAGTGTGATCGACTACGACCGCGAAGCCGGGTGTCACGACACGACCCGCGGCGGGCTTCCGCGCGCGATGGCTGCGGCCGAGCGGGAGGCGCGGTTCGCCGGTCACGGGCAGGGCGTTCGGGCGGTCCCGGCCCTGTCTTCCGCTTGCTGTCTCTCACTTCACAGTGAGCCCGGTTTCGCGTCATAAGCGGGGTCGTGCGAAGCTGTGACTGTCCCCAACACCATGGAGGTCCTCATGGCGGATACACCGGAGCCGGAAGTCAGCGAAACTCCCGAGGACGAGCTTAAGCGCAAGTTCCGCGAGGCGCTGGACCGCAAGCGCAACCAGCAGGCGGGATCGGGCGCGGGTGGCAGGGGCGGCGACCCATCCAAGATCCACGGGGCGCACGGTCCGGCTGCGAGCAAAAGATCGTTCAGGCGCAAGAGCGGCGGCTGAGGCTGGAATTCTGCGGGGGTACGGCGTGCCGTGCCCCCTTTTCCTTTACCTGGACAGGTAGATCTTTCGCCCGATTCGTGAAGAATCGTTTGCAGATGTCCGTTTCCGTGGCTACTGTAATCGCCATTACCAGCCGGTGACCCAGTCCTTACCCCAGAAGGACGGCCGGTTGGCGCCGAATCCCGAACCTTCGGGAACCGGGGAACCACCTTTGTTGGGGTGAATCCGGCTCCGTGCCGGTAGGGCAACTCCACCGCCCGAACCCGTCAGCTAACCCGGTAGGCGTGATGGAGAGGACAAGTCACCCCATGCATCAGCGCGTCGTACCCCCGGACCGCGTCTTGACGGGCGCCTCCTGAGCGGCCCCCTTCCCCAAAGGCTCGTATCTTGCGCTCCGCGTAGCGACCTCGCGGCGCTCTGCCCCGCTGCGCCCCTCATCCCCTGAGTGCAACCTCCCTGTCCCCCAGTGAAGGGTTTGCTTCTTCATGTCTGCCCGCTTTGGCCTGCGTTCCCTCGCCGTGCTGACCGCCTCCACCCTGTGCGCGCTGAGCGTCGCCGGCACCGCCGCCCACGCCGACACCGACACCGACACCGACGGTGAGAAGATCCTGCTCAAGGGCTCGACCACGGCCTCGTACTTCTGGGACGACGCCTCCGGCCGCGCCGGTGACACGGGCCTGCCGGCCAGTGGCAAGCCGATGCAGAAGGGGCTGGCCGCCAGCCCGAGCTGGCCGCTGCTGACCGAGGGTTACGTGGTCTACAAGGGCAAGAAGATGCCCTTCTTCGTGGGTGACCGCGGGCCGGGCACCCCCTCCAACCGCGGCATCATGCTCGACCTCGACGCCAAGACGTTCGCCGAGCTGACCGGCGGCGAGTTCAACTCCAGCACGCTGGGCGTGGACGGCATCGGCGGCCAGGGCCACATCGAGGTCGACTACGTCATCACCAAGTGGGGCGACGGCGTGGGCAAGAAGAACTACCCGGTGCCGTTCTCGACCGGCGCCTGGTCCGAGCGCGACCGCAACCCGGCGACCCCGCCGCAGCCCGAGGAGGACTCCTCCGCCGCGGGCGGCAGCCTCCCCGAGGCTCCCGCGGCCGAGCCGGAGGAGTCCGGCGTGGTCACCGGCGCGCTGATGGCCGGCGTGCTCTCCGCGGCGGGCGGCGGCGTGCTGCTCGGCGGCGAGCGCCTGCGCACGCTCCTCAAGCGCTGACCGCACTCCTCGACCCGTCGTCCGGCCTTTACGCGGCGAGCACCAGAATGTCATTCTGGTCGTCGTGACCACCCGCGCAGCCGTGAACGGCATCGACATCGCCTACGAGAGCTTCGGCTCCCCCTCCGGGCGCCCGCTGCTCCTCATCATGGGGCTCGGCGCCCAGCTCATCCAGTGGGACGAGGGGCTCTGCGAGCTCCTCGCCGAGCAGGGACACCACGTCGTACGGTTCGACAACCGCGACGCCGGCCTGTCCACGCACTTCCACGAGCACGGCGTGCCCGCGAGGGGAGCCGCGCCGCCTTATCTGCTGGACGACCTGGCCGACGACACCGCGGCCCTCATGGACGTGCTCGGCTGGCCGGCCGCCCACGTCGTGGGCGCCTCGATGGGCGGCATGGTCGCCCAGACACTGGCCATCCGGCACCCCGGGCGGGTGCTGACGCTGACCTCCATCATGTCCACGCCCGGCCCCTCCGTGGCCCCTCCCACGGAGGCCGCCGCCGCGATCCTGATGGGCAGGCCCGCCGAGGGCCGCGAGGCGGTGCTGGAGCAGGCGGTGCTGACCTGGTCGACCATCGGCTCGCCGGGGTACGAGCTGGACCAGGAGCGGATCAAGGCGATGGCCGGGCTGGCCTACGACCGCTGCTTCGACCCGGCGGGCACGGCCAGGCAGCTCGCCGCGATCATGGCCTCGGGCGACCGTACGGAGTTGCTCGCCCAGGTCAAGGTGCCCGCGCTCGTGCTGCACGGTGAGGCGGACCCGCTCGTCCCGGTGGTGGGCGGCAGGGCCACGGCCGCGGCCATCCCGGGGGCGCGGCTGGTGACGTACCCGGGGATGGGGCACGACCTGCCGCGCGAGCTCTGGCCGGCCTTCGTCGCCGAGATCACCAAGCTGACCTCGGCCTGACGCCGCCGGTGGCCCGCCCCTCGCGGGGGCCGGGCCACCGGAACGCGCGTCAGACCTCCAGCTTCTCCTCGATGCCCCGGAGTTGGTGGCGGGCCAGCGCCAGGTTGGCGCGGTTGCGGTCGAGCGCCAGGTACAGGAACAGGCCCTTGCCGCTGCGCCCGGTGATCGGGCGGATGATGTGGTACTGGCCGCTCAGCGTGATCAGGATGTCCTCGATGGCGTCCTTGAGACCCAGCGAGTCCATCGTGCGCAGCTTGGCCTTGACCACTTCGGTGTTGCCGGCCGCGGCGATCTGCAGGTCCAGATCCTTGGAGCCGCCGAGCGCGCCGAGCGCCATGCCGCTGCCGTGATCGACGATCGCCGCTCCGATGGAGCCGTCGATGGTCATCATCTCCTTGAGAGACACGTCCATGCCGGCCATGCCCTTGCTCCTTTCGTCAGTGCTTACGTGATGAGACGGCGGCCACGGCGGCAGCCGTCTTCCTGCCCTCCAGCCTCAGCAGCCCGACGTTCGCGCCGGGTCCGGCCAGGACCGTGAGGACGATGGTGGGGCCGGCGGCGTAGAAGGCCGTGAAGCCGGCGGTGCCGGAGATGAGCGTCTCCTCGAGCGCTCCCTGGCCGGTGATGACGAGCATCCGCCTGCTCATCGCGAGCAGCGCCGCCGACAGGGCCGCCGCCTGCTCGCCCGACTCCCCGGGCAGGTCGCAGGCGAGCTGCAGGCCGTCCACGGTGCAGGCGACGCTGCCCTGGACGTCCGGGGTGCGCTCGCGCAGGAGCGCCATCTCCTCCAGGACCTCTTGTCGTAGCTCCACAGGTGGCCTCCTCCTGAGTGAGGGGAACCTCACGACAGCTCCTCGAGCGCCTTCTTCAGCCGCATCAGCAGCGCCAGATCGGTCGGGTCACCCGTCACGGGCGGGCCCAGCGGCTGGGCCTGCGCCTGCGGGTCGTGCGGCGGACGCTCGCCGGGCTTGCGCCGCTGGGGCAGGTCGGGCGCGGCGAGCAGCCCCGAGGCGGCCAGCCGGCGCACCGCCAGCAGCACCGGGTACGCCGGCCGGCCGATCTGCTTGGCCAGCTCCAGCGGGGTCGCCTTCTGGTCGGCCCTGACGATGACCTCCCACTGGACGCGGCTCAGCGTCACCCCGTGGCCGGGCAGCCGTGGCAGCGGCCGCACCGGGAGGGTGTCCACGTCGGCGGAGGGCCAGATCTCGGCGAGCTGCGTCCGCCGCCGCGCGCACTCCCGCACCAGCCCCGGCACGTCGAAGAACCACTGCCCGCCCAGCCAGTGCCGCTCCCCGGGGCGGAACTTGGGGCGCGCCCCGCTGACCGGCAGCAGGAAGAAGGCCGCGTCCAGGACGCCGCCGAGCACCGCGTACTGCAGCTCGCCCTGCGTGAGCGGCCCCTCGGCGAGCAGCCGCTCGCAGCCGCCGTCGGTCGGCAGCCGCCGCAGCGCCGCCTCGCTCATCAGCCCTCTGGCCGCGAGCAGCCGCTCCACGCTGGGGGCCTGGGCGCACTCCATGTACGTCACGCGCCCGTCGGAAAGGAAGATCGTGCCGCTCCTGCCCACCTGGAGCGCGCCGGTGGAGCGCTCGCGGGCGAGCCCGGCCAGGAGTGTGTCCAGCTTCGTCATGGGTCACGTCGCGAACCGGCTGGAGATGGACCGCAGTCGGTGCCTGGCCAGGGCGAGGTTGGATCGTTCCAGGTCAAGGCGTACGTAGATGACCAGCGGCCCCTCGAACACCGTCTCCAGCAGCCGCAGCAGATGGTGGCCCTTGTCCGTGGTGACGAGCATGTCGTCGATCCGGATGACGTCGCCAGGACAGGTGCGGGCCAGGCCGTCGGTGGTGGCGCGCAGGGCTTCGGTCAGCGCGGCGGCCGACCGGTCGGCGTCCACGCCCACGGCCGTGCTGAAGGCCACCGCCATGCCGCTCGTGTGGTCCACCAGCATGGCGTCCAGCGCGCCCGGTATGGACATGACCTCCGCCAGGCAGCCGTCGATTCCCAGCACGTGACCTCCCTCACCGTGGTGGAACGCAGACAGCGTAGGGCGAAGGGGGCAACCTCACGTGACGGCCGGTCATGGGCGTGGAGGTTTTATACGGCCGTGGAGTAGAAAAACACCACTACTACGGAGAAACGTACGATTTATGAGAACTTCTCGCGGCAGCGCATGATCTCGGCGACATTTCGCTCAGCCCAGTCGGCCACCACGGAGATCGGCCCGTGCAGCGAGCGCCCGAGCTCCGTCAGCGTGTACTCCACCCGCGGCGGCACCTCCGCGAACACCTCCCGCGTCACCAGCCCGTCCTGCTCCATGGCGCGCAGCGTCTGGGTCAGCACCTTGGGCGTGACCCCGCCGATCCGGGTCCTGAGCTGGGTGAAGCGCATGGGCCCGCCGTCGAGGCAGAGCAGCAC
This sequence comes from Nonomuraea thailandensis, assembly GCF_024172165.1. Lineage (GTDB taxonomy): Bacteria > Actinomycetota > Actinomycetes > Streptosporangiales > Streptosporangiaceae > Nonomuraea > Nonomuraea thailandensis. The sequence continues at coordinate 12,149,291 of NZ_JAMZEB010000002.1, forward strand.
CAGCGCCGACCACTTGTCGCCGATCCGGTCCAGGACCACCCTGGTCGGGCAATTGGGGTCGAAGACATCGCCGGTATCCATGAGGTACTTATAGCACGATGAAGTAACCAGTATCCGATGGATACTCTTGGCCGCATGAAGATCCTTCTCTTCGGCGCGACCGGCATGGTCGGCAGCCGCATCGCCACCGAGCTCCGCGACCGCGGCCACGAGGTCACCGGCCTCAGCCGCAAGGGCCCCGACAAGGGCGACGTCCACGACACCGCCGCGCTGGCCGAGGGCCACGACGTGATCGTCTCCGCGATCGCCCCGCCGCGCGACGGCACCGAGCCCGAGCCGCCCTTCCTGGCGGCCTACCGCGCGCTCATCGACGGCGCGCGGGCGTCAGGGGTGCGGCGGGTGGTCGTCGTGGGCGGCGCGGGCAGCCTCCAGGTCGCCCCGGGCCAGGACCTCGTCGACACGCCGGACTTCCCGGAGGTCTACAAGAAGGAGGCGCTGGCCGGCCGCTCGCTGCTGCGCCTGTTCCGGGAGGTCGAGGACCTCGACTGGACGTTCGTCTCCCCGGCCGCGCAGATCGCGCCGGGGGAGCGCACCGGGGTGTTCAGGCTCGGCGGCGACCTGCTGATGACCGACTCCGAGGGCCGCAGCTTCATCACCGCCGAGGACTTCGCCGTCGCGATCGCCGACGAGGTGGACAAGAACGCCCACCTCCGGCAGCGCGTCTGCGTGGCCTACTGATCGGCCTCCTCGGGCAGCAGCGCCCGCTCGTCGGGCTTGTGCACCAGCACGTTGTCCACGTACGACTTCACCGCCTCGGCCAGCCCGACGTCGGCGCCCTCCTGCTCCGACAGGAACCAGCGGTGATCCAGGAGCTCGTGGAAGAGCTGCGCGGGCTCCAGCTTCCCGCGCAGCTCGGCGGGGATGGCGTCCACGGTCGGCTGGAACACCTCGGCCAGCCACCGGTGCGCCACGATCGCCTCGTCCTCGTGCCGCAGCCCCTTGGCCACCCGGAAGCCGTCGAGGTCGTTGAGCAGCCGCCGCGCCTGGTTCTCCTCGACGTCGAGGCCGGTCAGGCGGAGCAGCCGCCGCTGGTGGTGGCCGGCGTCCACGACCTTGGGGCGGACGATCAGGCGGCCCGTGCCGACCTTGCGCCGCACCATCATCTCGGCCACGTCGAAGCCCAGCAGGTTCAGGCGCCTGATGCGCTGCTCGACGCGGTGCCAGTCCACCTCCTCGATGATCTCGCTCTCGTTGATCTCGTTCCACAGGCGGTGGTAGCGGGCGACGATGTCCTCGGCGGTCTCCATGGGGTCGATCGACGGGTGCAGCAGCCCGCCGGCCTCCAGGTCGAGCATCTCGCCGAAGATGTTCGTGTGCGCGTTGTCGATGTCGGTCAGCCGCTGGCCCTCGCTGATCATCGGGTGCATCTCGCCGGTCTCGGCGTCCACCAGGTAGGCCGCGAACGCCCCCGCGTCGCGCCGGAACAGCGTGTTGGACAGCGAGCAGTCGCCCCAGTAGAACCCGTTCAGGTGCAGCCGCACCAGCAGCACGGCCAGCGCGTCCAGCAGGCGGGTCAGCGTGTCGGGGCGCAGGGTGCCCGACATGACCGCGCGGTAGGGCAGCGAGAACTGCAGGTGCCGGGTGATCAGGGCCGCGTCCAACCCGTCCTCGCGGCCGGTGACGTACGCGACCGGCTCCACGGCCGGGGCGTCCAGCCTGGCCAAATCCCACAGGAGCTGGTACTCCCGCTTGGCGTAGCGCTCGCTGATCTCCTTGATCGCGTACACCTTGCCGGACAGCCGGGCGAAGCGCACCACGTGCCGCGAGATGCCGCGAGGCAGATCGACCAGATGGTGTTGCGGCCAGTCTTCGAGAGGGGTCTCCCAGGGGAGGCGGATCAGGTCAGGGTCGCCTAGCGCGCCAGTGATCTGCAGGGGCATTTGCTCAGGATATGGTGCATCGGTGGACGAGTTTCTCAAGTGGTACTTTTCCGACCGTCCGGTGGTCGCCGCCTCGCTAGGGGCCGACGGTTACGATCACACTCTCGGCGATTTCACCGCCTCCGCCTGGCAGGCCCGCGAGCGCGAGCAGGTGCTCTGGCTCGACCGCCTGTCCGCCGCCGAGGCACCCACCCTGGACGACGCGATCGACAGAGATCTCGTCCTGTCGCAGCTCAGAGGCTCGATCGCGCTCGCGTCCTGGCCCGAGTGGCGGCGCGACCCGAGCGTCTACCTCGGCGCGATCTTCACCTCCATGTACGCGCCGTTCCAGCGCCGGCTCAAGCCCGAGCCCGAGCTGGTCGCCTCGGCGCTGCTCCGCCTGGCCGAGGTGCCCGGCGTGCTGGCCGCCTGCCGCGCGAACCTGGACCCCGACCTGGCCGCCCCCCTGCTGATCCAGCGCGGGCTCGGCCAGGCGCGCACCGGCCGCAACTTCCTGACCCGCACGATCCCGTCCATGGTCGAGGACGAGAGCCTGCGCGCCGACCTGGCCGCGGCCGCCGAGCCGGCCGCGCGGGCGTTCGACGAGCTCGTCACCTTCCTCGACGGCTTCGAGTGCGGCGGCACCTGGCGGATGGGGGAGCGGCTCTACTCCACGCTGCTGCGCGAGCGCGAGCTCCTCGGGTACGGCGCCGCCGAGCTGCACGAGAAGGGCAAGGCCGCCTGGGCGGAGCTGGACACGCGCATGCGCGAGGTGGCGCTCCAGGTCAACGGCACCCAGGACTGGCGGGCCGCCATGGAGCAGCTCATGGACGACCACCCGCCGACGCTGGCCGACATGCGCGCCGAGTACGAGGCCGAGACGCTGCGGGCGCGCGAGTTCGTCAGGGAGCGGGACCTGGTGACGTTCGCCGACGGCGAGGAGTGCCACGTGCTGCCGTCGGCCGAGTACACCCGCCCGGTCCTGTCCGTCGCCCACTACCTGGCGCCGCCGCCCCTCAGCGCGTCGCGGACGGGCATCTTCTTCGTGCCGTACACGCCGGACGACTTCAGTCCCGAGCAGGTGCGCCAGCGGCTGCGCACGAACTCGCGGGCCCAGATGCCCTCGATCGCCGTGCACGAGGCCTACCCCGGCCACCACTGGCACCTGTCGTACATGGCGGGCAACCCGCGTACGGCCAGGAAGGTCTTCAGGACGCCGTACTTCACCGAGGGCTGGGCCCTGTACGTGGAGAAGATGCTGCACGAGCAGGGTTACTTCGACACCCCTGCCACCGAGCTGGCCCACCTCGACTGCCGCGTCTTCCGCGCCGCCCGCATCGTCGTGGACACCGCGCTGCACTGCGAGGACATGACGATCGAGGAGGCCGAGACGTTCATGGCCACCAAGGCGTCGCTGTCGCCCGGCACGGCGCAGGGCGAGGTGAACCGCTACTGCGCCTGGCCCACGCAGGCGCCCTCCTACCTCACGGGCGCGATCGAGATCGACCGCATCCGGGAGTCGTTCCAGGGCTCGCTCAAGGAGTTCCACGACCGGATCGCCGGATCGGGCGGGCTCCCGCTCGGGCTGGCCGAGCAGGCCGCGCTCCCCTCATAGCGGCGGGAGGTTGAGCGCCCGCTCGACCACGGCGGCGAGCTGCTCCTCCGTCAGGATGTTCGGCTTGCCGACGCTCAGCCCCCGCACGTACACCTCGCACAGCCACTCCAGCAGGCGGGTGCCCTCGAACGCCTCCTCCAGCGTCGCCCCGATGGTGACCCCGCCGTGGTTGGCCATCAGGGCGGCCCGCCTGCCCTCCAGCGCCTCGCGCACGTTCGCGGCCAGCTCAGGAGTGCCGTACGTGGCGTACTCGGCCACCTTCACCACCCCGCCGAGCATCAAGGCGTTGTAGTGCACGGGCGGCAGCTCGGTCATCGTCGTGGCCACCACCGTCCCGAACACGGAGTGCGTGTGCACGATCGCCCGCGCGTCGGTGGTCTGATAGATGGCCAGGTGCATCGGCGTCTCGCTGGACGGCCGCAGCTCGCCCGCCACCCGCCTGCCGGTCGTCAGATCCACGACCGGGCACATCTCGGGCGTCAGCCGGTCCAGAGCGGCGCCCGACGGCGTCACCGTCACCAGGTCGCCCTCCCGCACGCTGAGGTTGCCCGAGGTGCCGATGACCAGGCCGAGCTCGACGGCTCGCCGGCCGTACTCGCACAACTGCTCGCGAATGCTCATGCGCGTGAGGCTACAGCCGTTCCAGCGCCTGCAGCATCAGGCGTTCGACGACGTCCCTGCCCAGCCGGTCGGGGTAGAGCAGGAGGTGCAGGCTGAGGCCGTCCACCAGGGCGAGCAGCCGCTCGGTCACGTCGTCCAGGTCGTCGTCCCCCGCCAGCTCCCCGGCCTCCCGCGCCTGCCCCAGCAGCTCCCGCACGGCGGCCCGCAACTCGCCCGCCTCCGCCCGCTGCACCTCGGCCAGCCGCTCGGCGGCCAGGCTCCGGCTCCAGAAGCTCACCTCCAGCCGCGTCTCCCCGGCCCGCTCGTCGTCCAGCGGCAGGTTGTCCAGCAGCACCTCGCGCAGCGCCGCCAGCCCCGTCATCCCCGCCACCTTGCCCGTCAGCCGGCCCCGGATGCGCCGGTGCGACTGCCGCAACGCCGACAGCAGGATCTCGTCCTTGTCGGCGAAGTAGTGCGCCAGCACGCCGTTGGAGTAGCCCGCCTCCTTCGCGATGGCCCGGGTGGTGGCGGCGTCGATGCCGTCCCTGACGATCACCCTGCTGGCCGCCGACAGCACCTCGCGCCTGCGCTCATCATGATCAACGATCTTCGGCATCGCCCACCTCTTGACGTTTTATTCGGACGTCTGTCTATTTAAGACCATGACCGTCGTCACAGTCGGCGTCCACATCGTCGACATCCTCGCCAGACCCGTCGATCACATCCCGCAGGGCCAGGACACGGTGCTGGTCGACCAGATCCGCCTCACCGCGGCCGGAGCCGCCGCCGGGACCGCCGTCGACCTGGTCAAGCTGGGCAACGAGGTGGTCACCATGGGCGCGATCGGCGACGACGAGCTCGGCGACTTCCTGCTGATGATCCTGGCCAAGCGCGGCGTGGACATCTCCCGCCTGGTACGCAGGGCGGGCGAGCAGACGGCGGCCTCCATCCTGCCCATCCGGCCCGACGGCGGCCGCCCCAGCTTCCACGTCCCCGGCGCGAACCTCGGCGTGACGCCCGCCGACCTCGACCAGGGCCTGCTCCGCTCGGCCCGCGCCATCCACCTGGGCGGCATGGACGTCACGTTCGGCCTCGGCGACCCGGCCTTCTTCGCGCTGCTGGACGAGGCCCGCGCGGCCGGCGCCGTCATCACGATGGACCTGCTGTCGGAGATGCCCGACCTGCTCGGCATGGCCCGCGCGTTCCTCCCGCACGTGGACTACGTCCTGCCGAACGAGTCCCAGGCCCTGCTCATGACCGGCGCCGCGGACGTCGAGACCGCCGCCCGCACCCTGCTGGCCGACGGCCCGCGCGGCGTGCTGGTCACGCTCGGCGCCGCCGGCAGCCTGGTGGTCACCGAGGCCGGCGCGCGGCACGTGCCGGCGCTCAAGACGGACGTCTCCGACACCACGGGCTGCGGCGACGCCTACTGCGCGGGTTTCCTCACCGGCCTCCTGCACGACCAGGACGTGCCGACGGCCGCCCGCTGGGGCACGGCCGCCGCCGCCCGCGTCGCCACCGGCCTCGGCTCCGACGCCGGCCTCACCGACCTCCCCTCCACCCTCGACCTCCTCACTTAGGACCCAGCTTCATGACCACAGACGCCGACCTCCGCCAGCGCGCCGCGAAAGTCGTCCCCGGCGGCATGTACGGCCACCTCAACGCCGCCATCTTCGCCCCCGGCTACCCCCAGTTCTTCGAACGCGGCGAGGGCTGCCGCCAGTGGGACGTCGACGGCCGCTCCTACATCGACTTCATGTGCAGCTGGGGCCCCGTCGTGCTCGGCCACCGGCACCCGCGCGTCGAGGAGGCCGCCGCCCGCCAGGCCGCGCTCGGCGACTGCCTCAACGGCCCTGGCGCGATCATGGTGGAGCTGGCCGAGCTGCTGGTGGACACCGTGCCGAGCGCCGACTGGGCGATGTTCTCCAAGAACGGCACGGACGCCACCACGCAGGCCCTCATGGTCGCCAGGGCCGCGACGGGCCGCACGAAGGTGCTGATGGCGCACGGGGCGTACCACGGGGCGGACCCGTGGTGCACGCCGTCCCCGGCGGGGACGACGCCGAACGAGCGGGCCGACCTGGTGGAGTTCGCCTACAACTCCCTGGAGTCCCTGGAGGCCGCGGCGGCGACCGTCGAGGGCGACGTGGCCGCGATCATCGTCACCCCGTTCAAGCACGACTCGTTCGAGGACCAGGAGCTGGTGGAGCCCGCCTTCGCGCGCGGCGCCCGCGCGCTGGCCGACCGCCTCGGGGCGGCGCTGGTGATCGACGACGTGCGGGCCGGCTTCCGCATCGACCTGCGGGGCTCCTGGGAGCCGTACGGCGTCCGCCCCGACCTGACGGCCTGGTCCAAGGCCATGGCCAACGGCTACCCGATCGCCGCCGTCACCGGCACCGACGCCCTGCGCGGCCCCGCCCAGACGCTGTACTCGACCGGCTCGTTCTGGTTCTCCGCGGTGGCCATGGCCGCGGCCAAGGCCACCATCGAGACCCTCAGGGACGAGGACGGCATCGGCGCCATGGAACGGGCGGGCTCGCAACTGCGCGAGGGCCTGCACGCCCAGGCCAAGGCCCACGGCTTCGTGGTGAACCAGACGGGCCCCGTGACGATCCCGTGGCTCAGCTTCGACGGCGACGCGGACCTGTCGGTGGCCATGCACTGGAGCGACGCCTGCCTGCGCCACGGGGTCTACATCCATCCCTGGCACAACTGGTTCATGTCGGCGGCCCACACCGAGGCGGACGTGGCGGCGGCCCTGGAGGGCACCGACCGGGCCTTCGCCGAGACGCGGGCCCACTTCGGCTGACCCGGGCGACCGCTCAGTGGCCGAGGAGGTGGCGGTAGCGCCGGGCGGCGGCGACGGTCTCCCGGCCCACCTGCTCGAAGAACTCGCTCATGGCGCGCATCCTGGCGCCGGCCGGTGACGAGCGGCCGAGCGCCTCGGCGCCCTGGCGGGCGACCTCGGCGATGTCGGTGTTGAAGCGGGCGCTGGCCAGGAGCGAGCGGTACCAGATCTCGTTGTCGACGACGTAGCGGTCACGTCGCCGCCGCTCGTCCCGCTCGCGGCCGATCAGGCTCATGCCTTCGAGCTCGGCGACCGCCTTGGAGACGGACGCCGGGCTCACTCGCAGGCGCCGGACGAGGTCGGCGGCGGTGAGGCCGCCGCTGTCGGTGAGGCAGAGGCAGGCCAGCACCCGTGAGGACATCCTCGTCAGCCCGGAGGCGACGAGGACCCCGGTGAGCCTGTCCTCCGTCTCGCGGATCCCGGCCGGCGCGGCCTCCGGCGCCGGGGCCGCCCTGGGGCGCTGACGCCGGGCGCGCTCGCGCGTCGCCTCGTGCGCCTGCTCCGGGCGGTAGACGCCCGCGCCGCCGTTGCGGTTCACCTCGCGGCTGACCGTGGACGTCGGCCTGCCCAGCCGCCGGGAGATCTCGGCGAACCCGAGGCCCTCCGCCAGGCCCTGCGCGATCGTTTCGCGATCCTCAAGCGTCAACCGGCCTTCGGGCATCCGCCGCCCCCTCCTCGGTCGCTTGCATTCAACCACAGTCAGCGCAACGACTGTTGCGTTCACCGCCATAGCCAGCGCAACAATGTATTTCACCTGCGCATTTATCGTTGACTGATTCGCAAACGCAACGTAGCGTTTCCGGCCTGAGAAACACATGCGCGGAGGGAGACAGACCATGGCGGACAACGAGGCGGTGCGGCGCGTACTGGACGAGGCGGTGTCCACGGGCGTGACGCCGGGCATCGTCGTCGAGGTCCTGCGGGACGGCGCCCGCTGGTTCGCCTCCGCGGGCAAGGCCGACCTCGCCACCGGCCGCGAGCGCCGGCCGGGAGAGCTGTTCAGGATCGGCAGCGCCGCCAAGGCGTTCACCGCCGCCACCGTGCTCAAGCTCGCCGGCGAAGGCGTGCTCGGCCTCGGCGACACGGTGCACAAGTGGCTGCCCGGCCTGCTCGACGGCAGCCCCTACGACGGCCGCGCGATCACGTTACGGCAGCTGCTCAACCAGACCAGCGGCCTCTACAACTTCAGCATGGACCCCGGCTTCTTCGCCTCCGGCCAGGGCGAGGCCTGGTACGAACGCCGGTTCACGACCTTCACCCCGGAGGAGCTGGTGCGGATCGCGCTGCGCCATCCGCCCGTCAACCCGCCCGGCCAGGCGTTCCGGTACTCCAACACGCAGTACTACCTGGCCGCGATGATGGTGGAGCGGGCGACCGGCGAGCCGTACGGGGAGGTGCTCGACCGGCTCGTCCTGCGGCCGCTGGAGCTGACCGGCACGTCGCTGCCGACCACGCGGACGCTCATCCCCGGGCCGCATCCTGTGCACTACTCCAGGCTGTACGTGGACGACCCGGCGGCGCCGCTGCACGACGCCAGCGAGTCGAACACCACGACCGGCTGGAGCGCGGGCGGCATGATCTCCTCGACCGGTGACCTGCTCACGTTCTTCTCGGCCCTGCTCTCCGGCCGGCTGTTCGGCCCGGCGCAGCTCGCGGAGATGTACACCACCGTGCCGACCGACGGCTCCGGCTGGCTGCCCGGCACCCGCTACGGGCTCGGGGTGTGGGTGGAGCAGAAGCTCGGCAGCGGCGTGCACGTGTGGGGCAACGGCGGCGCGGACTACGGCACGTTCACTCTCGTCCTGGGCAGCCGTGACGGCACGCACCTGGTCGCCTGCCACGTGAACACCGACTGGTCCCCCGAGGCCTACGCGACGTTCCTGGCCGTTCTCGACCTCGAGTTCGGCTGGCCGGCGGCGACCCGATAGCGGCCCCCGGCCTCCACCGCGCCCAGCAACCGGGCGCTGGCCTCGAACAACGGCTCAGGGAGCCCGTCAGGCGAGAACCACCGCCACGACCGGAAGACGTGCGGCTCCGTCACCACCGGAGCCGCGGCGCCCGCCGCCATGCTCACCCCGGCCGTCACCCGCACCCCGCCCGCCGGATGATCCAGCACCACGGCGGTCACCCGGGGCGTCCCCGCGTCGTGGATGCCGGTCTCCTCCCGGAGCTCCCGCACGGCCGCCTCCTCGAAGCTCTCCCCGGGCTCGACGGCCCCTCCGGGCAGGCACCACGACGGCGGCTCCCCGGCCTTGACCCGCTCACCCAGCAGCACCCGCCCATCGGGGTCGACGAGCACCACACCCACTCCGATGACACGATCAACCCTCACGAAAGTTCCCTCCAACGCGTAATGCTCCCGACATCCCGGACATGGGGTTGAGTGTTGACCGCCCCGACTGAGGAGCCTAAGTGGGAGCAGATCCCGAGAGGCGCTTCGAGGAGCTCTACGCGTCCTCGTACCGTCCCCTGCTCGGGTACGCGTTGCGCCGTTGTCCGGACCTGGACGACGCGGCGGACGTCGTGGCCGAGACGTTCATGGTCGCCTGGCGCCGCATCGAGGCGGTCCCGCAGGGGGACGAGGCCAGGTTGTGGCTCTTCGGCGTGGCCAGGAAGGTGCTGGCCAACCACCGGCGCGGCGAGCGCCGCCACGAGCAGCGCACCGCCGCCCTGCGCGCGCAGCTCGCCGCCTCGCCGCTGGCGGCCGAGCCACCCGGCGAGGAGCTCTCCCGGCTCGGGCAGGTGTTCAGGGCCCTGCCCGAGGCGGACAGGGAGCTGCTCGCGCTGGTCGCCTGGGAGCGGCTGAGCCCGGGCGAGATCGCCAAGGTGCTCGGCACGTCGGCGAACGTCGTCCGGGTCAGGCTCTATCGCGCCCGCAGGCGGTTCGCCCGGCGGCTGACCGAGGCGGGCATCCACCACTCGCGCGCCGTCGCGTTCGAAGGGAGCAGGCTGTGAACATCGCCGATCTCGCCCGCGTACGGGACGAGGACCTGGCAGGAGAGCCCGCGGGGCAGGCGTCCGGGGAGGGGGCGCGGGCGCTGATGGAGTCGATCACGGCGACCGGGCGGGAGCCCGCCGGGCGCAGGCGGGTCCCGCCGCGGCGCAGTGTGGCGCGCAGTGTGGCGCGCGGGGTGGGGCTCGGGGTGGTGGCGGCCGGGCTGGCCGCCGCGCTCGTGGTCTGGACGCCGCTCGGCGGGCCGGCCACCGAGTACGCCAACGCCGCCGTCTCGCTGAGGACCGGCGAGGACTTCGTCGAGGTCCGGATCAACGACCCGGAGGCCGACGCCGCGACGTTCACCGAGGCGTTCCGCGCCGTCGGCCTGGACGCGGAGGTGCGCAAGGCCCCTGTCGCGCCGCAGGACGTGGGCAAGCTGGTCGGCCCGTACACCGAGGGGAAGTTCCCGCCGGGCACGGGCATCACCATCCACACGTATCAGGAGGGCTGCCGCTCCGCCTGGTGCGGCAGGGTCTCCATGCCCGTCGGCCTGACCGGGAAGGTCGTCTTCGGGATCGGCCGGCCCGCCGCGCCCGGAGAGCTCTGGTCCACGCCGGTGCAGGCCGACTTCTACGCCGATGGGGGAGTGGTCGGGGGCTACGACCCGCGTGGCAGGCCGGTGGGGCAGGTCAGGGACACCTACGAGCGGGCCGGGATCGAGAAGATCTCCTACGTGGTGATGTGGGTCGACCCGGATGGCAGCGGGAGCGGCTACGACGTCGACGTCGCGCACGTCAAGGACGACTGGCCCGTCGAGACCGCGTGGCGGATCGCGTCCGACGCCGTGGCCGTGCACGTCGCCGCTCCCGCCGACGTGCCGAAGGACTCACTCCCCAAGATCGACGGGCCGCGGCGGTCTCCCTGGTGGAAGGACTAGGAGCGCCGCCTCGACTCCTCCGCCGCCCAGGTGAAGACGCCCTTGGCCATGAGCGAGAGCTCGCCCGCCGCCCTGGCGGCGAAGACCTCCGCGCGGACGCGGTGCACGCCCGTGTCGTCCGGAGCCGCCAGGGCGGCCAGCTCCGCGAGGTGTCCCGCGAGCCGTTCGTCGCCGTCGGCGAGGGCCCGCAGCGCGGCGTCCGCGAGTGCGGCGGGGCCGCCCGCGAGTGCGGCCACGGACCTCGCCAGAACGGCCTCGGGCGCGGGTTTGAGATGGGCCGGATTTCCGTCGTACCAGCCGCCGTAGAGCCGCCACAGATTGCGTACGACGAATTCCGGCTCGTCATAGCGGGCACGCAGATAGGGCCGGTCGGAAAGGTGCTCCGGCGGCCGTACGGAATGCACGATCTCGTCGAGCCGGGCTCCGGAGTTGAGCAGTTCCAGGGTCTGCGTGACGAGCGAGTCAAGCCATTGTGCGGTCTCCAGCAGCGCCTGCCTGATGCGGTCGCGGCCGAAGATCGGAGCGCCGTGGCTGGGCAGCATGATCTCGGCGTCCATGGCCGCCATCAGCCGCAGCGCGTGCACCCATTCCCGGGGGTAGCGCTGCACCTTCTGCGGGTTCCCGCAGTTGGGCGTCACCCAGATGAACAGGTCGCCGGGCAGCAGCAGCCGGTGCTCGGGCACGTAGCCGATGGTCGCGTCGTCGGTCTCGCCCTTGGCGTGCACGAGGTCGAACGTCAGGTCGCCGCGCCTCACGGTCAGGGTGTCGGTGTAGGTCACGTCGGGGTGGCGGTAGGAGTCGGGCCAGCGCAGGTTCGGGGCCTGGAACTGCCGCTGATTGATCACCGAGTTATAGCCATTAGTCAACAAATATCGCTCGAAGCGCTCGACCACGGCTTTATGCGCGTAAATGGTTGCTCGATGGCCTTCCTCCTCGAACGGCGCGGTGCCGAAGACGTGGTCGATGTGCCCGTGTGAATAGATGGCGGTGGTCAACGGCGCCCGTGTCCACTTGCGCACGTCCTCGTGCAGCCGCGCCGCCGAGAACGGGCTGCTGGTGTCGAACAGCACCAGCTCGCCCCCGCTCTCGAAGGCGATGACGTTGCCGAAGCCCGACCACCAGCCCACTCCCTCGGTGACGGTCAGGACGCCCTTCCCCGTCATGCCCGCGTCGACGATGCTGTCGTCCGCCTCGCCCCGCCACACCTGGTCGGCGTACTCCTCGATCATGTGACCCACTCTGCTTCTAGAACGCCGTTCTAGGCAAGGCATCACGGCAAGGTCACGTCTCGATTGCGCCCTCTTGACGGCTGTCGGAACCCGTTCGTACGTTGCGGGGAATCGTTTAGGAAACTTTCCTAATTCAGGAGCCGCCATGACCCACCCGGGCGAGATCACCAGGCGCCAGCTGATACGCCGGATCGGCATGACCGCGTTCGTCGCCGGCCCCGGCGCGGGCCTGCTCAGCGCCTGCGCCACCGCCGGCGGCGGCGAGCCCTCGGCCGCCCCCGCCACCTCGCTCCCGGTCTCCGCCGATCCCGCGAACCCGTTCGGCGTGGACGCCGGGAAGCCGCTCGAAGTGGCCATCTTCAGCGGCGCGTACGGCGACTCCTACGCCAAGGACCTGCACGAGCAGCTCTACAAGAAGGCGTTCCCCGGCGTCGCGATCACCCACACGGCCACCCAGGAGATCGGCACCCAGCTCCGCCCCCGCCTGGTCGCCGGCGACCCGCCTGACGTGATCAACAACTCCGGCCCCAAGTCGATGGACCTGGCCGCCCTGGCCGCCGAGGGGCACCTGGCCGACCTGGCCCCCCTGTTCGACGCCCCCTCGATCGACGACCCCGCCAAGAAGGTGCGCGACACCGTCACGCCCGCCGTGCTCGTCAACGCCAACGTGACCGGCAAGGACCTGGTGCTGAACTACACCGTGTCGCACCGCGCGCTCTGGTACAACGCCGCGCTCTTCGCCGACAAGGGCTGGACGGTGCCGACGACCTGGGAGGAGTTCACCGCGCTCGGCGAGACGGCCAAGCGGGAGGGCATCCTGCTGTTCGCCTACCCGGGGCAGAAGGGCCCGTACTACCAGCTCTGGAACGTCCTCTACACCGCCGCGAAGATCGGCGGGAACCAGGTCATCCTCGACATCGACAACCTCGTCGACAACGCCTGGAACGCCGAGCCGATGAAGCGGGCGGTCACCGTCTGGGTGGACGTCCAGACCAGGTACGGCGACAAGGCGTACTTCGGCCTCGACCACACGCAGACCCAGATCAAGCAGCTCCAGAACAAGGTGCTGTTCTACCCGGTCGGCTCCTGGATCGAGAACGAGATGGCCAAGGACAAGCCGAAGGACTTCGAGTACGCCATCGCCCCGATCCCCGAGGTCACCGGCTCCGACAGGATGCCGTACGGCGCCATCCAGGTCGGCGTCGGCGAGAACTTCGTGGTCGCCGCCAAGGGCAAGAACCCGCAGGGCGGCCTGGAGTACCTGCGCATCATGCTCTCCAAGGAGGGCGCGCGCAGCTTCACGGAGAAGACCAGGAACGTCACGGTCGTCAACGGCGCCGCCGAGGGCGTCGACCTGCCCGCCGGCCTCCTGAGCGCCGCCCGCGCCCAGGACAAGGCCGGGCAGAACATCATCACCGAGGCGCGCTTCGAGGGCTGGTACAAGGAGCTCTTCGACTACGGCACCGAGCAGATCAACGTGGTCATGGCCGGCCGGATCACCCCCGAGGAGTTCTGCGCCAACCTGCAGAAGAAGGCCGACGCCGTCAAGCAGGACGAGGCGGTCACCAAGCAGACGCGGAGCCAGTGACAGATGCAGCGGTTGCGCACGTACGGTTTCGTCGCCGCGTTCCTCGCCGTTCCCCTCGCGCTCTACACGGTCTTCGTCATCAGCCCCTACGTGCAGGCGTTCCAGCTCTCGCTGACGAGCTGGAACGGATACAGCTCGATCGTCCGCTACGTGGGGCTGGACAACTTCGGCCGGCTGCTCGACGACGAGGTCTTCTGGCGGGCCCTGCGCAATCACGGGATCCTGCTGCTGGTGCTGCCGCTGGCGACCATCGTCATCGCGCTGACGTTCGCCTTCCTCCTCAACCTCGGCGGCGGCACCCGCGGCGCCGGCATGCGGGGGGTCTGGGGATCGGGGTTCTACCGCGTGGTGTTCTTCTTCCCCCAGGTCCTGGCCGTGGCCGTGGTCGGCGTGCTGTTCCAGGCCGTCTACCGCCCCGACGCGGACGGCGTCGTCAACGGCGTGCTGGCCCGGTTCGGCATCGATCCCGTCGGCTGGCTCATCGAGCCGGACCTGGCCCTGTGGTCGATCATCGCGGTGATGGTCTGGCAGGCGGTCGGCTTCTACGTGGTGCTGTTCTCCGCGGGCATGGCCGCCATCCCCAAGGACTACTTCGAGGCGGCCGCGCTGGACGGGGCCGGCCGCGTCCGGCTGTTCTTCTCGATCACGCTGCCGCTGTTGCGCGACACCGTACAGGTCGGCTGGATCTACCTGGGCATCGCGGCCTTCGACGGGTTCGCGCTCGTCCAGGTGCTGGCGGGCGACAAGGGCGAGCCCGACGGGGCCACGACCATCCTGCCGATCACCATCTACAACACCGCCTTCTCCTACCAGAAGGTCGGATACGCGTCCGCGATGGGCGTGGCGCTGTTCTTCCTCACCGTGACGTTCGCGGTGCTGACCCTGCGTACGACCAGGCGTGAGAGGGTTGAGCTGTAGAGATGGCCTCGCGTAAGGACAAGGGCCCCGGCCTGCTCGGCGGGCTCTCCCACGTGGCACTGGCCGTCTGGGCCCTGCTGATCGTCGCGCCGCTGCTGTGGACGTTCCTGGCCTCGTTCAAGAGCAACACCGAGATCTTCGGCGACCCGCTGCAACTGCCCGGCGCGCTGCGGCTGGACGCGTGGGGCCGGGCCTGGGACAAGGCGCACATCGGGCAGTACATGCTGAACACCGTCGTCGTGGTCGTCTTCGGCACGGCCGGCACGATGGTGTTCGGGTCGATGGCGGCGTACGTGCTGGCGCGCTACCGGTTCGCCGGGAGCAGGCTGATCTACTACTACTTCGTGGCCGGGCTGGCCTTCCCGGTCTTCCTGGCGCTCGGGCCGCTGTTCTTCGTGGTCAAGCAGGTGGGGCTGCTCAACAGCCACGTCGGGCTCGTGCTGGTCTACATCGCCTACTCGCTGCCGTTCACGGTGTTCTTCCTGGCGGCGTTCTTCCGCACGCTGCCGGAGGCGGTCGCCGAGGCCGCGCTGATCGACGGCGCCTCCCACACCCGCACGTTCTTCCAGATCATGGTGCCGATGGCCAGGCCGGGCCTGGTCAGCATCACCATCTTCAACGTGCTCGGCCAGTGGAACCAGTACCTGCTGCCTCTCGTCCTGCTCGCGGGCGCGCCCGACAAGTGGGTGCTCACCCAGGGCATCGCCCGCATCTCCACGCTGGCCGGCTACGAGGCGGACTGGCCCGGCCTGTTCGCCGCCCTGTCCATCACCATCCTCCCGGTCATGATCGTGTACATCGTGTTCCAGCGGCAGATCCAGTCCGGGCTCAGCTCGGGCGCCCTGAAGTAACGTGTGGGCATGGACGTCGAGAGCAAGCTGCGCGACCTGCCCCGATGGCGGCGCGAGGGCGAGGCGATCAAGCGCACGGTCGCCGCGCCCGACTTTCCCACCGCCATCCGCATCGTCGACGAGATCGCGGTCAGGGCGGAGGAGCTCGGCCACCATCCCGACATCGACATCCGGTGGCGCGACCTGCACCTGACCCTCACCACCCACGACCAGGGCGGTCTCACCGACCTCGACTTCACGCTGGCCGCCGCGATCGATGACATCGCGGCAAAACATGGCGCCCAGGCCGAATGACGGTACGTAGCGGGCCGATCACTCGTTAGAGTGGTGGCCTCTCGGAGTCCCCGTTGCCGGAGGGGCTCGACCCGTGGGAGGTCCCATGCGCGTGCCCGCGTTCCTGCTCGCCCTCATGACCGCGACGACCGCGCTGGCGGGGGCGTGCGCCGGGCCGCCGGCCCCCGTCCAGAACGCCAAGACCGCGCCGGACGAGACGGTCAACCTCAACGCCGCCGGCGAGTTCAGCGCCGACGACCCCGGCGCCATCGCCTACGATCGCAAGCTCGCCCCCCAGGGCGCCCAGGCCAGCGTCACCATCGAGTCCGGCGACGGCCAGACGCGCACCTCGCTCGTCGTCGAGGGCCTGCTGCCCGGCCGCCGCTACGGCGCCCACCTGCACACCAAGCCGTGCGGCAGGAAGCCCGACGACGCCGGCCCCCACTACCAGCACCACCCGGGCCGGATCGACGCGGACAGCGAGGTCTGGCTCGACTTCACCACCGACGACGAGGGCGCGGGCCGCTCCAGCGCCCGGAACGACTGGATGCTGGAACGTGCCAAGCTGCCCGGCTCGCTCGTCATCCACTCCCAGCCGACCACCACCTCCGGGCCCGAGGTCGGCCAGGCGGGGGCGAGGGTCGCCTGCCTGACCCTGAAATGACGGGGCCGCTCACCTGATCGCGGCGGCCATCGGCTGCCACGGGGCGGCATCGAAGATCAGCATGATCGTGCAGATCTTCCCGTCGCGCAGCCGGAAGTGCTCGGCCGTGCGCTGGACGCCGGCGGGCGTCGCCGTGTGCACGTCGTACACGAGCGTGGCCTCCGACTCGCCGTACAGCTCGCTGATCAGCTCCACCTCCGCCACCACCCGCAGGAAGCCCTCCAGCCCCGCCAGATGCCCGGCGGGGTCGGCGGAGGTGACGAACGGGCTGCGGAACGAGAACGACTCGGCCGACACCCGCGCCACCGCCGCGGCCACGTCCCCGCGATACCGGGCGTCGTGGTAGCCCCTGACCACCTCCCGCGTGCTCACTGGGCGCTCACCTGCCCGCTGAGGTGCTCGGCCAGCCGCTCCTGGTTGACCGCCAGCCGCAGGCACAGGTGCCGCAGGGTCGCCAGCTCCTCCTCCGTGAAGCCGTGAAAGATCGCCTTCATGGCCATCCGTGACGGCTGCCTGAACGCCTCGATCCAGGCCCGCCCGTCATCGGTGATCACCGCCCGCACCGCCCGCCGGTCGTCCGAGTCGGGGGTGCGCCGCGCGAGCCCGTCCCGTTCGAGGGTGTCGACCAGCCCGGTGGCGTTCCTGGGGCTCACGCCGGCCGCCTGGGCCAGCTCGCCGATGCCGGTGCCGCCGTCACCGGCCGAGCTGAGCCGCAGCAGCAGATCCATCGCGCCCGAGCTGAGCCCGCGCCCCTCGCTGCCGTGCGCGCGCATGCGCTCCACGCCCTGGTGCGCGCTGCAAATGAGGAAGAGGTGTGATCACGCGTGCTGGGCGGGGATGCTCCCGAGCCGTCCGGCCTTGAAGTCCTCGAACGCCTGCACCAGCTCGGCCTTGGTGTTCATGACGAACGGCCCGTAGTGCGCCACCGGCTCCCCGATGGGCTCGCCGCCGAGCACGATCACCTCCAGCGGCTCCTTGGCCGCCGAGATCGTGATGCTTCCGGCCTGCGTCGCCAGCCCCGGCCGGTTCCCGAACCCCTCGAACACGGCGAGCTGCCCGCCGCTCAGCGGACGCCGCTCCGTGCCCGCGGTGCCGCGCCCGGACAGCACGTACGCCAGGGCGTTGAAGTCCTTGCGCCACGGCATGACCAGCCGCGCCCCCGGCGAGACGGTGGCGTGCAGCAGCGTGATCGGCGTCTGCGTGCTGCCCGGCCCCACGTGCCCGGCCAGGTCGCCGGCGATGAGCCGCACCAGTGCCCCGCCGTCGTGGCTGCTCAGCAGCACGACACTGGAGCCGCCGATGTCCTGGTACTGGGGCGCGATCATCTTCTTGGCGCCCGGCAGGTTCACCCAGAGCTGGATCCCGTGGAAGAGCCCGCCCTGCTGCACGAGCCACTCCGGCGGCGCCTCCTTGTGCAGGATCCCGGCCCCGGCGGTCATCCACTGCGTGTCGCCGTTGGTGATGGTGCCGCCGCCGCCGTTGGAGTCGAGGTGCTCCATCACGCCGTCGATCATGTACGTGACGGTCTCGAAGCCCCGGTGCGGGTGCCACGGCGTGCCCTTGGGCTCGCCCGCGGCGTAGTCGACCTCGCCCATCTGGTCCATCATCACGAACGGGTCCAGGTACTCCGGCTTGATCGCCGCCAGCGCGCGGCGCACGGGGAAGCCCTCGCCCTCGAATCCGCTGGGCGCGGTCTCGACGGCGAGCACCTTGCGTCCCGGCGTACCGGCCTGCGGCTCGGGCAGGCGGGGGAGGGTGAGCGGGTTCTCTACGGTCACGGCGGGCATGTCGCGCTCCTTCCAGCGGGTCTGCCCGGCTCAACCAAGTTGATTATTCAACTATTCCTGGCGAGACCCCGCCGGGGGTCAGCCGAAGACCGCGGGAGGCGGGACGGGCGCGATGACCGGGTCGCCGTCCCTGATGGGCGCGGCGCCGGCGACGAAGTTGGTCAGCGCCTCCCCGTGCACGCACCGCGCCTGCGTGAGGCCGCCCGCCGCCCTCCTGGTCAGCAGCTCCAGCGGGAGCTCCGTCCTCGACGCGGCCACGATCAGGTTGCCGAAGCGGCGGCCCCGCATGATGCCCGGCTCGGCCATCAGGGCCACGTGCCTGAACGTGCCCGTCACCGTGGCCAGCAGGCGCCTGGCGAAGGCCAGCCCCTTGCCGTCGGCCATGTTGATCAGGAGGGTGCCTTCGGGGCGGAGGATCCTGGCGAGGTCGCCCATGTACTCGGCCGTCGCCAGCTCCACCGGCATCGTCGCGCCCGTGAACGCGTCGAGCACCACCAGGTCGGCCGTCTCGTCCCAGACCTTGGCGGTGCCCTCCCTGCCGCCGGCGACGATGACCTTCAGCCGGGGCACCGAGCGCAGGTCGAGCTGCTCGCGCACCAGGTTGACCAGCAGGCCGTCGGGCTCGATGACGATGTGCCTGGAGCCGGTGCGGGTGGCGGTGACGTAGCGGGGGATCGTGCAGGCGCCGCCGCCCACGTGGACACAGCTCAACGGCCCTTCTGACAAAAGGTCGATCACATCCGCCATGAGTCGTACATACTCGAATTCCAGAAATGTCGGGTCTTGAAGATCTACATACGACTGAGGTACGCCATCCTTGGACAGCACCCAGCCGTCCTGCCTGTCCAGATCCCGGAGCAGCTCGACCTCGCCGAACGTCACCGGGTACAGGCCAGGCATCGGTTCACGCTGTCCACGAGCCACGTCTGATCCCCTCCCTGGGAGTACCGTATGGCACGGCGAAGGCTGATTGTGCTCGTTATCGCGCTTGTCGCGGTAGTCGGGGCGGGTGCTTTCGCCATCGTGGCGTCGA
The DNA here is from genome assembly GCF_024172165.1 of Nonomuraea thailandensis. GTDB lineage: Bacteria > Actinomycetota > Actinomycetes > Streptosporangiales > Streptosporangiaceae > Nonomuraea > Nonomuraea thailandensis. The sequence continues at coordinate 12,168,488 of NZ_JAMZEB010000002.1, forward strand.
ACCGGGTCAAGGGCAGCGCCGCCCAGACGGCCGAGGCGTACTTCGACGCCTGGCGCCGGGGGAACGTGACGGCGATGGAGCGGCTGGTGTACCAGGCTCCGTCCGACTTCTCCGTACGGCACCGGAAACTGAGCGACGAACTGCACGTGGAGTCCCTCCAGCTCACCCCCGGCCAGTTGCGCAGCAGGGGCGAGCAGACGGCCGAGGTGCCGTTCTCGGGGCTGCGCAGGCTCAGCGAGCTGGGTGACTGGCCGTTCGACGGCACGCTGCGGCTGGCCGTGCGGGACCGCTCGTGGAAGGTGTTATGGGCTCCCGAGACGCTGCACCCGCTGCTCAAGGACGGCGGCACGCTGGCGCTGGAGGAGGTGGAGACCTCGGCGGCCGAGCTGGTCACCAGCGAGGGCGACAAGATCCCGAACGACAGCTACGCCGAGGCGTACCTGGACCCGCTCAAGCCCGAGTTCGAGGAGGTCAACTACGGCTGGGCGCTGGTGTCGAAGGTGCCGGGTCAGCCGGACCGGACATTGCTGCACCGCGAGCCCAAGGCGAACGTCGAGCGCACCACGCTCTCGCGGGCCGTCCAGGCGGCGGCGGCGCGGGCGCTGGACGGCGTGGCGGACTCCACGATCATCGTCGTCCGGCCGAGCACCGGCGAGATCCTCGCGCTGGCCGACCGCCTGGGGGACAACTACAGCGCCGTGCGCGACGTGTTCCCGCCCGGCTCCACCTTCAAGACGATCACCGCGGCGGCGTTGCTCAAGGGCGGGCTCGACCCGGCGGCCCAGGTCGGCTGCCCCGGCACGTACCAGATCCCGTTCCACGGGGCCATGAGCAACGACGGCGAGGTGGACCGCGGCGTCGTCACGTTCACCGACGCCTTCGCCCACTCCTGCAACACCACGTTCGTCGAGCAGGCGACCACCAGGCTGACGGGGGAGGAGCTGAGTAGGACGGCGGACGAGTGGGGGTTCGGCCGGCCGATCGCGACCGGCATCGGCGGCACCTGCGGCACCGTGCCCCGGACCGACGACCTCGACATGCTGGCGGCCGACGCCATCGGCCAGGGCGAGGTGGTCGCCACCCCGCTCTGCATGGCCGCGCTCGCCGCCGCCGTCCAGAGCGGCACCTGGCGCTCGCCGCGGTTGCTGTCGCCGGAGCAGGTGCGCCGCATCGACGGCACCCCGCACGAGGACGTCCCGATGGACGAGAACGTCGTGGCGGCGCTCAGGGACATGATGGCGGCCGTCGTCGACTACGGGACGGCGGGTGAGGCGGGGCTTCCCGAGGGGGTCGCGGGCAAGACGGGGACGGCCGAGGTGGAGGGCGAGACGTCGCACGCCTGGTTCATCGGCTACCGCGATGATCTGGCGTTCTGCGTCTTCGTCCGGCACGGCGGGTCCGGAAGGTCGACCGCTGTCCCCATTGCCGCCCGTTTCTTCAAGGGGCTCTAACCTCTGGCGGCCCGCTTTCAGCGGGACGGCACAGGTTCGCGGCTTTTGCAACCTACGGTACCGTAGGTTGCATGACGACCATCACCGTCAAGCCGAGGCTGCGAGGCTGGTTGCACGCCGGAGCGCTGCCTGTGACCTTGATCGCCGGCTTCGTGCTCGTGGCGCTCGGCCCCACCTTGCAGGCCCGTCTGGCCTCGACGATCTACGCCATCACGTCGGCCCTGTTGTTCGGCATCTCCGCCACCTACCACCGCAGCACGCTGGGCCCGCGGCTGGCGGAGTTCCTGCGCAGGATCGATCACGCGAACATCTACCTGATCATCGCGGGCACCTACACCCCGTTCGCCCTGCTGGCGCTCGACGGTGTGCCGCGGGTGGCGGTGTTGTCGGTGATCTGGGGCGGGGCGCTGGCCGGAGTGATGTTCCGGGTGTTGTGGATGAGCGCCCCGCGCTGGCTCTACACGGTGCTCTACCTGGCGCTGGGCTGGACCGCGATCTTCGTGATGCCGCAGTTGCTCGAAGGCGCGGGGGTGGCCGCCGTCGTGCTGGTGGCGGTGGGCGGCGTGTTCTACTCGGCCGGCGCCGTCGTGTACGGCCTGCGCCGCCCCGACCCGTCACCCCGCTGGTTCGGCTTCCACGAGGTCTTCCACGCGTTCACGATCGCCGCCTACCTGGTGCAGTACATCGCGGTGTCGATCGTCGTCTACTCCCACGGCTGATCCGCCCTCAGGGGGTCGCGACCTCCAGGTCGCCCGAGTCGCTGGTCAGCTCGATCGAGCGCGGCGCCGAGGGGTCGGCGGTCGCGGTGATCTCCTTGCCCCCTGAGTCCGTCCGCGCCTCGATGGCGTACGGCCCGTCAGGCACGTGGATCTCGGTGCGCCCCGAGTCCGTCGAGGTCGTGACCTTGTCGGGCTGACCGGTGAAGGTCAGCGTCATGTCGCCCGAGTCCGTCCGGGCGACGACCTGCCTGCCCGTCAGCCCGCCGGCCTCGATGGCGCCCGAGTCGCTCGAGGCATCCAGCTCGCCCGACAGGTTCTTCAGCGTGAGGTCCCCGGAGTCGGTGCCCGCCCTGACGCGCAGCCCCTTGGGCACCTCGATCCGGTAGCTCACGTCGCAGGACACCCCCACGGCGCCGAAGCCCCAGGTGGTGGGGCAGGTGAACGCCAACTCCAGCGTGTCGCCGCGTACCTGGTGGGTGGCCTTGGGCTTGTTGTCCTTGCGCCAGACCAGCCGCTCGCTGACGTGGATGCCGCTGCGGTCGGACTCGACCACCTCGACGGTGCCGGAGTCGGCCTCGACGTGCAGGGCCGCCACCTTGTCCGTGACGTCGTACGACACGGTGTCCTCGCTGTGCTCACCGACGCCGCAGCCGGCCAGCACCGTGGCGAGCCCCAGCAGGCCCGCGATCAACGCCGTTCTCCTCATGACAGAAACCCTAGGGCGCTGGTGGGAGCCGCGGCATTGCCGCCGCCACCCTGATGCCCGGTAGGGCCAGCCCTACCGCCCCTTCCCTCGCCACCGAAAAAGTGATATCACTTTGCTATCGAGATGAAGTCACACAGAGCGGGAGGAAAGACGATGGCAGACACATCGGGTGGGGGCGCGCTCGACGGCGTGGTCGACATGCCCGCACCCCACACCTACGAGCGCCAGGTCAGGGCCGCGAACGGGTTCGTGATGCTGGGCGTGGCCACGCTGATCGTGCTGGCCGGCATCGCGCTGGTCGTCATGGGCATCGCCCTGCTGGTGTCGGGGTCGGCGGCGGCCGGGCTCACGGCGCTCATCGTGGGCGTCCTGGCGATCTCGACCGGGTTCGTGATGCTGTTCGGGCTGACCGCGGTGGCGCCGGGCGAGGCCAGGGTGGTGCAGCTCCTCGGCCGCTACGTCGGCACCCTGCGCAACCCCGGCTTCCAGTGGGTCAACCCGATCACCGTGCGCCGCCGGGTCTCCACGAGGATCCGCAACCACGAGACGGACGTCACCAAGGTCAACGACGCCGACGGCAACCCCATCCAGATCGCGACCGTGGTGGTCTGGCAGGTGGAGGACACCGCGCAGGCCGTGTTCGAGGTGGACGACTTCGTGGAGTTCGTGGCCATCCAGGCCGAGACGGCGGTGCGGCACATCGCGGGCACCTATCCGTACGACGCCCACGGCGAGCCGAGGCTGTCCCTGCGCGACAACGCCGACGAGATCAACGACCAGCTCTCCACCGAGATCGCGGCCAGGGTCGCCTCGGCCGGGGTGAAGGTCATCGAGTCGCGCATCATCCACCTGGCGTACGCGCCGGAGATCGCCCACGCGATGCTCCGCCGCCAGCAGGCCGGCGCGGTCGTGGCGGCCCGGCAGCGGATCGTCGAGGGCGCCGTCGGCATGGTCGAGATGGCGCTGGCCAGGCTCGCCGAGCACGACGTGGTGGAGCTGGACGAGGAGCGCAAGGCGGCCATGGTCAGCAACCTGCTCGTGGTGCTGGTGGGTGATCGCGACACCCAGCCCGTGGTCAACACGGGCACGCTCTACCAGTGATGGCCGAGCGCAAGAAGCTTCTGCTGCGGCTCGACCCGGTGGTCCACGACGCGCTGGCCAGATGGGCGTCCGACGAGCTGCGCAGCACGAACTCCCAGATCGAGTTCCTGCTGCGCAGGGCGCTGTCAGAGGCGGGGCGGCTGCCCGAGGGGGTCGGGCGGATGCGCCCGCGCGGCCGGCCGCGCCGGGACGCCGAGGAGGAAGAAGGGGAGCGAACGGATGGAGACGACGGTGAAGCGGAATGAGACGCTGACGCACTCGGCCTTCCTGCTGGCCTTCGACCTGCGCAAGGAACGGCTGGCGAACCGGAGCGAGCTGGGTTACCTGCTGCGCGCCACCGCCATGGCCGAGCTGCTGCTGGAGGGGAGCCTGGCCGACGAGTCGGGCAAGGCGCGGGCCCTGGCGGAGCCCGCGGACGCGGGCACGGGCTCGCTGCGCGCGCTCGTCTGGGAGCAGATCTCCGGCTCGCCGCCGCGTACGTGGCGGCGCTGGATCGGCAAGGACTCCGCGAAGGCGGTCCGCCTGGTGCGTGACGAGCTGGCCGCCGACCGGCTGATCCGGGTGGAGCGGCACCGGGTGCTGTTCATCCCGGTGGAGCGGATCGTCCCGCGCAAGGCGTACCTGTCGCGCAGGCTCGCCGAGCGCGTGGGGCGGGCCATCCGCGGGGGCCGGCCGGTCGGGCGGATGGAGCGGGACGTCCGCGTCCTGGCGGCGCTGGCCGCCGCGGCTCGCATGAAGGGGGTTCCGGGATCGAGCGAGGCACATCAGTACCGGAACCGGATCGAGCAACTGTCAGTGCCCGTCGAGCCCATCGCCACCGCGCTGCGCAAGAGCGTGGACGCGCACAGGAGCTCGAGCGCGGCGGGTTGACGCACATGCCGTTACCAGGAGGGCGACAGATGACCACGTTGAACGAGGCGCCGGCCCGCCCGCGCGCCACCGCCGGGCGAGCCCTCGCCCCCGACCTGGCGCGCGGCGCGATGTTACTGGCCATCGCGTTCGCGCACGCGCCGCTGTTCGTGACCGACGTCCACCGCGGTCCCGCGGTGCTCAACGCGATCACCGACATCTTCCACTTCCTCTTCGTCAACAACCACGCGCGGCCGATGTTCGCCTTCCTGTTCGGGTACGCGCTGGTGCAACTGCTCGACCGGCAGCTCGAGCGCTCGGGCGGCGACTGGGTGAGCGCCCGCAAGCTGCTGCGCCGGCGTGGCTGGTGGCTGGTGGCCATCGGGCTCGCCCACGTGGCGCTGCTCGTCCCCCTCGACATCCTCGCCACCTACGGCCTGGCCGCCGTCGTGCTGACCGGCCTGCTGCGGCGCCGGGACTCGGCACTGCTGTGGACGGCCGGGCTCACGTTCGTCCCCGCCACCGCCCTCGTCGCCGTCGGCATGTGGTTCCCGCTGTCGCGGGGCATCTCCACCCTGACGAAGGGCAGCGTGGCCGCTGACGGCCAGGGCTTCCTGCCCATGCTCGTCGAGCGGCTCTCCGTCTGGCCCTTCGGCCTGGTCGTGGGCGGCCTCTCGGTCGTCCCCGGCGTCGTGCTGGGCATGTGGGCGGCGCGCCGCCGCTACCTGGAGGAGCCCGACCGGCACCGCCCCTTCCTCGTCCGCGCCACCGTGGTCACCATGGTCCTGTCCGTGGCCGGCTCCCTGCCCGCCGCCCTCATCCAGGCCGGCGTGTGGGCCGAGCCGTCGCCGGCGGCGGTGTGGGCGGCCGTGGTGGCCCAGCCCCTCACCGCGTACGCGGGCGGCATCGGCACGGCGGGCCTGGTGGCCCTCGTCGCGATCCGCGCCGGGCGGCGCCGCAACCGGCTCACCACCATGGTCGAGGCGCTCGGCCAGCGCTCGATGAGCCTGTACCTCTTCCAGTCGATCGCGTTCATCGTGATCTTCTACCCGTACGGGCTGGGCCTTCAGGACGACCTCGGCCTGGTCGGCGCCACGCTCGTGGCGGCAGGCACGTGGCTGCTCTCGCTGCTGCTGGCCGACCTCATGCGCCGCGTCGGCTACCGGGGCCCGGCGGAGATCCTGCTGCGCCGCCTGGCCTACCGCTGACTCAGGACGGCTCCGGCCCCAGGTAGGCCAGGACCGCCGCCACCCGCCGGTGCACGTCACCGCTGTTCTCCAGGCCGAGCTTGGTGAAGATGGAGTTCACGTGCTTCTCCACCGAGGAGATCGACAGGTGCAGGGCGCGGGCGATGGCGGAGTTCGTGCGGCCGTGGGCCATCTCGCGCAGCACGTCCCGCTCGCGGGTGGTCAGGGCCTCCTGCTGGCCGCGCACGTCGCGCCTGGCCAGCAGGCCCTCGACCACCTTCGGGTCGATGACCGAGCCGCCGGAGACGACCGCCCTGATCGCCCCGAGCAGCTCGTCCAGGTCGCCGACCCGGTCCTTGAGCAGGTACGCGAACCCCTCGGTGCCGTGCTTGAACAGCTCGAACGCGAACAGCGCGTCCGAGAACTGCGACAGCACCACCACCCCCACCCCAGGATGCGCGGAGCGGATGCGGTGGGCGGCGTCGATGCCCTCGAAGCCCTGCCGCCACTGCCCTCCGGGCATCCGGATGTCGGTGATCACCACGTCGGGGCCGAGCCTGCGTACGGCGTCGAGCAGCTCGTCGGCGTCGCCCACCGCGCCCACGACCGCCACCTCGCCCGACATCTCCAGCAACTGCCGGGTGCCCTCGCGCACCAGGTAGTGGTCGTCGGCCACCACCGTACGGATCAGCTCACCCATCGACCGGCACCCACGCGTTCACCCGTGTCCCCTTTCCCGGCTCACTGTCCACTGTCAGGCTCCCGCCGAGCGCGTCGAGCCGGTCGGCGAGCGTGGCCAGCCCCCGGCGGGCCTGCGTGCGCGGGTCGAAGCCCTTGCCGTCGTCGGCCACGGTGGCACGCAGGCGGCCGCCGTCCAGGGTCAGGTGTACCTCCATGGTGGCCGCGCCCGCGTGCTTGAGGGCGTTGGTCACGGCCTCGCTCACCGTGAAGTACATCGCGCCCTCGACCTCGTCGGTGAAGCGCCTGGCCCGCAGCGACGGGGGAGAGGTCACCGTCGTCCGTACGGGCAGGCGGGAGCAGCGCTCCTCCACGGCCTCCACCAGGCCGCCCTGGCTGAGCGCGGACGGGTGGATGCCCGCGGCCAGCTCCCGCAGGTCGGTCAGGGTCTGGCGGGCCTGCTCGCGCAGGCCGGCGAGCATGTCGGGGCCGGCGCCGGTCGCCCTGGCCAGCTCCAGGCCGGCGATGAGGGCGACGAGCTGCTGCTGCACGCCGTCGTGGATGTTGCGCTCGATGCGGCGGCGCTCCGCCTCCTGGGCGTTGACCAGGCGGGTGACCAGGCCGGCGCTCTGGATGGCCAGCCCGGCGGGCACGGCCAGCGCCTCCAGGAGCCTCCTGTCCACGCGGGTCAGCGGGCCGGTGCCGCGGGGCCCGCACTCGATGCGCCCGCCGCGTACCGGCAGCTCCAGCACCGCCCGCCCCTCCTGCTCGCCGGAGACCACGCGGGTGCCGTCCGTCAGCGTCACCGCCGCCCACCGCAGGTCCAGCCCGGCGCGTACGGCGGCCGCCAGCCGGGCGAGCTGCTCCACCGGCTCGGGTGTCTCCTCCAGCGCCGTGCCGAGGTCGGACAGCACCTCGTCCACCGTCGGCCGCAGGTCGAACACCAGGTGCAGGCGCGAGCCGCGGAGCCCGACGCGGACGTCGAGCAGCCGGTGGCGGACCACCGCCACCGCGATCGCGGCCGGCAACGACCCCACCACGGCCAGGATCCCGACCAGTCCGGCGACCCCGTACCGGGGCCCGGCGAAGTGGAACAGGGACAGCAGCACCGCTCCCGCCGCGGTCGCCGCCATGCCGCCGACCATCCAGGCGTACTGCCCGCGCTCCGCCCGGCCGCTGCGCCGCCACCGGACGACCAGGCCGCAGAACACGATCACCGCCATGACCCAGGTGGTGAGCTGCCCGGCTGACGAGGCGTACACACCGGCCCACTGCGTGGCCGACAGCGGCCCGCTGGGCGGGTGGTAGGGGTTGTAGCCGAACGCCAGGTTCCCTCCGGCGTGCAGGGCGATCGCGCCGCCCGAGATCCAGGCCACGGCCCGCCAACGGCGTGAGGGCAGCCGCCCGTCGGGGAACAGCAGGGGCACGAAGATCCAGGTGAGCCCGTAGAACACCGCGCTCAGCGAGCCGAGGGCGGTGGTGAGCGCGTGCGCGTCACCACGGGCAGACAGGCCGACGCCGAAGGTGCCGAGCCCCAGCGCCAGGGCGGCGGCCAGCAGCAACCAGCCGTAGCGGAGCTCGGGCCGCCTGACGGCCAGCAGCCAGCCCAGCGCGGGCAGCGGCAGGGTGAGCACGATGAACGCCCACTGCTGAGGCGGGGCGGGCAGGCCGCTCTCCAGCAGCGGGCCGGCCACCATCCCGCCTGCGGCGATCAACGCCAGTGGTCCGGCCACCAGCCTGGAACTCATGAGGCCCCATCGTGAAGGGTGTTCAGAGGAAGCGTCTACGAGGTTATCCGCATATTTCCTGCGGTCATCCGCACCAGCCGGAACGGTGGCTCACCCCGTGGTGGCGAGCTCGCCCGCCGGGGTTGGCTTGGCGGAGACGAAGCCGATCTCTGCGAATGGAGCCCCTCTCATGCACACTCCGTCGAAGCCCGTCCGGGTCCTCGCGGCGGCCGCGGCGGCGATCGCCGTGACGGCCTGCGTCAGCCAGCCGGTCCCCGCCCAGGCCACGGGCACGGTGATCAGCGCCACGCCCGAGGTCCCCGGCACTCCGGCGGGCCGGCAGCTCGGCTGGCTGCTCGACGCGGTCAACCGGGCGCCGATCGCGGAGAGCGAGCTGGCCCGGCACTTCACCGCCGACTTCCTCAAGAGCATCCCGCCCGCGCAGATCAACCAGAGCCTGGCCGGGCTCAAGGGCATGAAGCTGGAGCGCGTGCTGTCCTCGCGCAACGGTCAGCTGGTCGCCCAGGCCGCCGTGGGCGCCGAGTCGTTCAATGTCGTGATCACGGTGGACGCCGCCGGCCTGATGGCCGGGTTGCTGTTCAGCGCGGCGGACCCGCGCACCTGGGCCGAGGTGGACGAGCGGCTGCGCGGGATCTCACCGAAGCCCGCCTTCCTGGCGGCCGAGCTGGCCGCCGACGGCACGTGCCGCCCCGCGCACGCCGTCGCCGCCGGCGAGCGGCGGCCTCTCGGATCCATGATCAAGCTGTACGTGCTGGGCGCGGTGGCCGAGCGCGTCAAGAGCGGCGCCCTGCGCTGGGACACCCGGCTCACGATCACGCCTGAGCTGAAGAGCCTGCCGTCGGGCGTGCTCCAGGACCGCCCCGACGGCAGCAGGGTGACGGTGCTGGAGGCCGCCAGGCTGATGATCTCCATCAGCGACAACACGGCCACCGACCTGCTGATCCACAAGGTGGGCCGCAAGGCGGTCGAGCGCACGATGCGCGAGTGGGGCGTCCGCGACGCGCGCAACGTGCCGCTCCTGACGACGCGGGAGCTGTTCGCGCTCAAGGGCGCCGAGTATCCGCGCCACGCCGAGCGGTACCTGGCGCTGAACGACGCCAGGCAGCGGGCCTACCTGAAGAAGGTCGTGGCCGGTGTGCCGCTGTCGAAGATCCAGGCGTGGACGCAGCCGCGCGAGCTGGACTCGCTGGAGTGGTTCGCCTCGCCGAACGAGATCTGCCGGGCGTACGCGGGCCTGGTGAAGCTGGGCGACCCGCGGATCGGCGAGGTCATGTCGATCAATGACGCCGGGATCGGGCTGGACCGGGCGAAGTGGCCGACGCGGTGGTTCAAGGGCGGGTCGGAGCCGGGGGTGTCGGACCTGAGCTTCCTGGCGCGTACCGCGGAGGGGAAGACGTACGTCGTCACCACGATGGCGGTCGACCCCGGCGCGCCGATCAAGCCGTCGGTGACCGACGAGCAGCTCGGAGTGGTGCGTGCCGCGTTCGGGCTGGTGACGGGGTCCTGATCAGGTCGTTGTCATACTCGAAGGTGTGAATCTCGGCACAGAGCAGTACATCTCGGTGACGACCTACCGCAAGGACGGCACCCCGGTCGCCACTCCCGTCTGGGTGGTCCAGGACGGCGACGCGGCCGTGATCTGGACCACCGCCGACTCCGGCAAGATCAAACGCATCAGGAACAACCCCGACGTCACCGTGGCCGGCTGTGACGTCCGCGGCAACGTCAGGACGCCGCCGGTCAAGGGCCGGGCCGAGCTCCTCGGCGCGGATGAGACCGAGCGTGTACGCGGTCTCATCCGCCGCAAGTACGGCCTCGTCGGCCGCCTGGTCCTGCTGGGCAGCAGGCTTCGGAGGGGCGACACCGGCACCGTGGCCGTACGGATCACCGACATTTGACCCACTGCTGGTCTCTTTCCGGGTAAGAGTCGGAAAGCAGACCAGCATGGGGGAAATCTCGCAATCCTGGTGGCTTCTGCTCGTCAGAGGGCTGGCGGCCGTCATCTTCGGCGTCCTGGCCCTCATCTGGCCGGGCATCACGCTCCTCGTCCTGGTGATCTTCTTCGGCGCGTACGCCCTCGTCAGCGGCCTCTTCGCGCTGTTCGCCGGATTCCGGCACGGCGCCCGGTCGCGGGCCTGGCTCATCGTCTCCGGCGTCATCGGCATCCTCGCCGGCATCGTGGCGCTCGTCTGGCCGGGGATCACCTCCCTGGCCCTGCTCTACGTCGTGGCCTTCTGGGCGATCTTCACCGGCGTCTCCGAGATCGTGGCCGGCATCCACCTGCGCAAGCTCATCGACAACGAGTGGATGTTCATCGTCGGCGGCGCGCTGTCGGTGATCTTCGGTGTGCTGCTCCTCATCTGGCCGGGCGCGGGCATGCTCAGCCTCGTCTGGCTCATCGGCGCCTTCGCGGTCCTGTACGGCATCGCCATGATTGCGTTGTCCTTGCGCGTGAAGAACTTCACGCCAAGGGCTGGTGTGCCGTAAATTTTGTATATATAGCCGTGTTATTCAAGAGGAATGCCCGGCTTCCGCCCATTGTGGAGGTGCCATGGACGTACACACCCGCCTTGCCCGCCACCTGCTCACCGATGGCTACCGCCTCGTGCTCGACCTGGAGCTCAGCCGCGGCTCCTGGCTGGTCGACGCCCGCAACGGCCGCCGCTACCTGGACTTCTACACCTTCTTCGCCTCGGCCCCGCTCGGCGTGAACCCGCCCTTCGACCCCGACCACGTCCGGCTGCTCGGCCAGGTGGCCCGCAACAAACCGGCCAACCCCGACATCTACACCGAGCACCTGGCGGACTTCGTCGACACCTTCGCCCGCGTGCTCGGCGACCCCGAACTGCCGCACCTGTTCTTCGTCGAGGGCGGCGCCCTGGCCGTCGAGAACGCGCTCAAGACCGCCTTCGACTGGAAGAGCCGCCGCAACGAGGCCGCGGGCCGCTCACGCGACCTGGGCACCAGGGTCATGCACCTGACCAAGGCCTTCCACGGCCGCAGCGGCTACACCCTGAGCCTGACCAACACCGAGCCCGGCAAGACCGACCGCTTCCCCAAGTTCGACTGGCCGCGGATCGACGTGCCCGCCATCCACTTCGGCGACGTCGAGGCCGCCGAGGAGCGGGCGCTGGCGCAGGCGCGGGAGGCGTTCGAGCGCCACCCGCACGACATCGCGTGCTTCATCGCCGAGCCCATCCAGGGCGAGGGCGGCGACAACCACATGCGGCCCGAGTTCCTGCGGGCCATGCAGGACCTGTGCCACCGGCACGACGCCCTGTTCATCCTCGACGAGGTGCAGACCGGCGGCGGCACGACCGGCACCGCGTGGGCGTACCAGCAGCTCGGGCTGGAGCCCGACGTGGTGGCGTTCGCCAAGAAGGTGCAGGTCGGCGGGATCATGGCCGGACGCAGGGTGGACGAGGTGCCCGACAACGTGTTCCAGCAGAGTGGCCGGATCAACTCCACGTGGGGCGGCGGCCTGGTGGACATGGTGCGCAGCCGGGGCCTCCTGGAGATCATCGAGCGTGACGGGCTGATCGCCCGGGCCGCCACCGTGGGCAACGTGCTGCTCGAACGCCTGGGCAAGCTGGAGGCCGAGCGCCCGCAGGCGATGTCGAACGTGCGCGGCCGCGGCATGATGTGCGCCTTCGACCTGCCCGACCAGGCGGCCCGCGACGCCCTGGTGACCCGGCTCCGGGAGGAGCACGGCGTGCTGGTGCTGCCGTGCGGCCCCAGCTCCGTACGCCTGCGCCCCGCCCTGAACATCCCCGAGCCCGACCTCGACCACGGCCTGGCCGCCCTGTCCGCGGCGCTGTAGGCCCCGCTACTGCGTGACGCTGGCCCGGCTGCGGTGCGGGCCGGCGTAGCGCCAGAAGAAGTTGAGCAGCACGCTGATCCGGTTGCGCCCGCCCAGCAGGTACGCCACGTGGATGAAGATCCACACCAGCCAGGCGGGCAGCCCGCGCATCGTCAGCCCGTTCTCCAGCTGCAGCACCGCCTCGGCCTTCCCGACCGTCGCCATGATCCCCGGATCCCGGTAGGAGAACGGCCGTGGCTGCCCGCCCTTGGCCATCGCGGCGATCTGCCTGCCCACGTGCTTGCCCATCTGGATCGCCGGCTGCGCGAGCTGCGGCAGCGCGTGGGGCGCGCCGGCCAGGTCGCCCACCACGAAGATCTCCGGATGCCCGGGCACGTTCAGTGCGTCCGTCACCTTGATGCGCCCGCCCTTGCCCTGCTCCAGGCCCCACGCGGCCACCTCGGGCGGCGCGGTGACGCCCAGCGCCCACACGGTCACGTCGCTCTCCAGCCGCGTGCCGTCCTCCAGCAGCACCGCGTCCGGCTCCACGCCGGCCACGGTGGCGCCCAGCCGCAGGTTCACGCCCCGCTTGCGCAGCGCCTGCGCCGCCGCGTCCCGCAGCCGCGGCTTGTACGGCGCCAGCACGTAGTCGAAGCGCTCCACCAGCGTCACGCTCGTCTGGTCCGGCCGCACCTCGGGATGGGTCAGCGGCAGCGTGTTGCGCCGCAGCTCGGCCAGGGTGCCCGCCGTCTCGACGCCGGTCGCCCCCGCCCCCACCACCACGACGTGCGTGCTCTCGCGCCGCCCCGTCGCGGTGTCCTCCAGGTAGTGCTGCAGCCGGCGCCGCAGGCCCGCCGCGTCGCCCAGCGAGTAGATCGGCAGCGCGTTCTCCGGAGCGCCGGGCACGTTGAGCCAGTTGGTGGTGACGCCCGTGGCCAGCACGAGGTAGTCGTAGTCGAGCGCGCCACCGTCGTCGAACTCCACCCGCCGCTTGTCCGGCAGGATCCTGCTCAGCGCCGTCCGGCGTGCCCGGACGTTCGGCCACTTCGCGGCGAACGTCCGGATCGGGAAGGACACGTCCGCCGTGCCCATTCCGGCCGTGGCCACCTGGTAGAGCAGGGGCTGGAAGGTCGCGTACGGGTTCCGGTCGACCAGCGTCACCAGCGCTCCGCTCCTGGCCAGCTCCTTCGTCGCGGCCAGCCCGGCGAAACCCGCGCCCACCACGACGACCCGCGCTCTCTGCACCATGATCTCTCCTTCCCCCTCAACGGGCTCATGGATGTCAATGGCACCGCCAGCTTCTCTTAAACACGCCCGGGCCGGAAGCGCCCAGATCGTCCGGTCCCGTATCCGGCGGCGAAACGTGGCTACCGTGGCCCGGAAGGGGAGATCGCCGCATGCCTCAGCAAGTGACCACCCGCCTCGGCCGGCGCATCGCCCCGGCTGTGCCCTGCGTGCCGCGCCTGGTGCGCCCGTGCTCCGGCGAGCACGGTGGCCGGGGCGGGCGCGCATCGGGCATGAGGGCCGTGTCACGCAAGGTGGTGGGGCGTGGTGAGGTGGCCTCGTGGCCGATCGTGCGCCCGAGGATCGGTGACAGCCGTCACCGATCGCTACTGCCGCCGCGACCGCCAGAGCCCGATGGCCGTGACCCTGGAGTCCACGCCGAGCTTGGCGTAGATCCGGTTGACGTGGTTCTTGACCGTTTTCTCGCTGAGAAACAGCCGCTGCGCGATCTGCCCGTTGGACTGACCGGTGGCGATCAGGTCCATGACCTCGGCCTCGCGTTTGCTCAGCGACGTGAACACGCTTTCGAAAGCTGCGTCGTCGACTCTCATCCGGCCTCCGGGGGCGCGCAGACTGTCAAGATCGCCGATGGCCCCCGTGCTGCCGGCGTTAGCGTTAGACAGCGAGCATAACCCGCATTGTCATGATTTGGGGCCGTTGCCCGGGAGAAAACGCGAACGGCCGGTCCTGACGGACCGGCCGTTCGCCTTGGGGTGAGTGAAGGGACTTGAACCCTCGACATCCAGGACCACAACCTGGCGCTCTGCCAACTGAGCTACACCCACCATGGCCACCCGCTGTGTGGCGGCACAGGAAAAGTGTAGCGGGATTCGGGAGTCTTTACGCCACCCGATTAACCGCTGACGCGCTCAGCCAGGGCTCTGGCCGTGCTCGAATCGGGCCCAGGCTGCCCCACGAAGATGGCCGCGCGGTAGTAGCGCAGCTCCCTGATGCTCTCCGTGATGTCCGCCAAAGCCCGGTGTCCGCCCTGCTTTTCGGGCGCGGCGAAGTAGACCCGGGGGTACCACCGGCGCACCAGCTCCTTGATCGACGAGACGTCGATCATCCGGTAGTGCAAATACGCATCCACCCCGGGCATGTCGCGCGCGATGAACGTGCGATCCGTGCCGATCGAGTTGCCACACAGCGGCGCCTTCTTCGGCTCGGGCACGTGGCGGCGGATGTAGTCGAGCACGAGCGACTCCGCCTCGGACAACGTCACGCCGCCCGCCAGCTCGGGCAGCAGGCCCGAGGCGGTGTGCATCTCGCGCACGACCTGCGACATCTGCTCCAGCGACTCCGGCGGCGGCTTGATGACCACGTCGACGCCCTCGTCCAGCTGATTGAGCTCGCTGTCGGTGATGACGCACGCCACCTCGACGAGCGCGTCGCGGCTCAGGTCGAGCCCGGTCATCTCGCAGTCGATCCAGACCAGCAAGTCACTCATACGATCTCCTCGCCCAGCGGCTCGGAGCGATCCGCCCGCTTGTTACCCCCACCAGCCTAGTGCCACCGGTCAGGCGGGCTTGAGCGAGCTGAGAACCTTGCCGACCACGTCCGTGCCGAGATTGTCGGGAACGCTCACGTAGACGATCGCCGGGCTCTGATCTTCGCCTCGGTCCATCAGCACGATGGCCCCGTTCTCCTTCTTCCACTTGTAGCCGTTCTCCTCCGAGATCTTGGTGAAGTCGAGCTCGAACTGCAGCACCCAGGCGTCCCGGTCGCCGATCTTCATGGCCTTGTCGGCGACGATCTCGCTCTCGTGCGCGGGCTCGTAGTACTGCGTGGAGAAGTGCACGAAGACGGCCTTGGCCGTCTCGCCCATGCCCGCGACGCCGCTGTACGGGTAGAGCTCGTTCAGCACGCCCGTGTAGACGTTGCCGATCCAGTCGCCCTCGCCCTTGTAGTTCTCGTGGGAGACGGCCTTGACCCCGGCGGTCCACTGCTGTTCGGCGGGGTTGCCGTTGTTGACGTCGCCGGGGGCCGCGACGCCCCAGTCGTCCGGCACCAGGAAGGAGACGCCGGCGCGCGGGTCGGTGACGGTGCCGTTGGCCGGCTGCGGGAACTCGCCGCCCTGGCTGGGCAGGGGCTGCTGCGACGGGGGCTCGTTCGTGGGCGGCTGCTGCGGCTCGAACGTGTCGGACCGCCTCGGCTGCGCCGCGCTGCCCGAGTCGCCGCTGTTGAGGAAGAAGATCCCGGCGACCACGATCAACGCGAGCACGACCAGCGCCGCCAGACCGCCGAACACCCAGGGCAGCGGGTTGCTCTGCTTGGGCGGCGGACCGTAGCCGGGGCCGGGCAGCGGCGCGCCGCCCCACTGCGGCTGCTGCTGGGTGGGCGCCGTGGGCGCGCCGTAGGCTCCCTGCCCGTACGTCGGCTGGCCGAACTGGGCCGTGGGGTTCGCCGGGGTCGCCGCCCAGCCGGGGCCGGACTGGGGCTGGAGCTGCGGCTGCTGCTGCGAAGGGGGCTGGGGCCCGGAGGACGGCTGGGGCTGGGACGCGCCCTGCTCCTGCGCATGGGTCGCGTCCGTCCACTGGTTGCCGTCCCACCAGCGGAGCTGGGGCTCGCCGTAGGGGTCCGGGTACCAGCCCGCGGGGGTCTGCGTGGTCATGTTCGCCAGATTAGTAAGAAATCGCTTCGAGGTGCATGGGCGGATCCGGCGATCAGCACTTGTACGTGAAGGTCGCCCTGTCGGTGATCTCCGGACCCGGCGTGATGATCCGCAGCGTCGCGGTGGCCTTGACACTGCTCCTGCCCTGCAACGTCCAGCGCAGCGGCACGGTGTACGAGGTCTGGTCGGCCTTCGTGCGCAGCGTTCCCTTGACGACTTCCTTGTCCAGGTTCTTGCGCCACTCGTAGGTGATCTCCCCGGGCGCCCCGTTCGTGACGACGGTGCCGGTGATCATGACCGCGCTTCCGCAGCCCTGCGTCTTCTTCGGCGCCACCACGTTGATCGACTTCACCGCCAGGTCCGGCGCGTTCCCCAGCCTGAACCAGGCCAGGACCGCCCCCGCCATGATCACGGCGAAGACGACCGTGGCCAGGACCGTGCGCCGCCGCCGCGCCCGCGACGCCTTGGCCAGGCGCCCGCCCGGGCGGTGCACGGTGGCGGCCTCGTCGCGCCCCTCCCGCCAGATCCGCTGGGCCGGCGTCTCCGGCTCCTGCGGCTGCGTGCCGATGCCGGGCCCGAACTGGAGCGGGCCGGCCGGCGGCCCCTGCGGCTGCGTGCCGACGCCGCCGCCGGACCGGAGCGGCCCCGCCGACTGCCCCGGCACGCGCAGCAGCGTGACGATGTCGCCCTCGTCCCGCGGGGTCGGGACCGGGGGCCGCGCGTACGACGGCGGCTGCGCGAACGCCGACCGCCCGCGGGCCGCCCTGGCCAGGCCGTCCCTGCTGATCCTGCCGCCGGGCAGCCGCCCCCGCTCGTTGACCAGCAGGTCGCGGGCGGTGCCCAGGCCCAGGGTCTGGGCGGTGGCCGCGACGCGTTCGAACAGCTCGGCGGACTCCGGAGCGCCGCGCCCGAAGGAGGCGGCCAGGCCGCGGGCCAGCGACGACCAGCCCGCCGCGTCCCGCTCGCGCGGCGAGACCCGGGCGCGGATGGCGTCGGACAGGCCGCGCTCCGACAGCAGCGAGACGCCCTCCGCGGTGATCACCACCGTGCCCGGGTGCACCGAGCCGTGGGTGATCCCGGCCGCGTGCAGCGCCAGCAGCGTCTGGGCGGTCTCCACCAGCAGGGACGCCGCGCCGTTCGGGTCGATGGGCGCGGCGGCCATCAGGTCGGCCAGCGTGGGGCTGACCGCCTGCGCGGTGAGCAGCCACACCTGGTCGCCGGCCGCCACCACGTCGGCCACGGGGATCAGCCCGGTCAGCCCGGCCAGCACGAGCCGCTGGTCGGTCATCACCGCCTGCACGACGCGGTCGCGCACGCCGGGCAGGCCGATGACCTTGGGGTCGAACAGCAGGGCGCCCGCCCTGCGGCCGTCGGGAGAGATGGCGTCGATCCAGTTGCCGAGCTCGGTCATCCAGGTGTGCTCGGTGAGCCGGAATCCGGCGATACCGTTTCCAGGGTTGTCCATCGCCGTTGCCCCCCGGCCGCGTCTAGCGCTTCCTTCTGTGGCGTCCCGCCATGCGGCGCCTCACCGCAAGTGTGACCGGTAGCGCGCCCGTCGTCACCAGGCCCAGCCCGGCCAGCGCACCGGCGGCCGTCAGCCGGGGCTCCTCGGGCGTGAACGTGGGCTCCTGACCGCCGCCGCCCGGCTCCTCGGTCGGCTCGCTCGTGGGGGTCTGCGTGGGCGAGGAGGTCGTGCGCGTCGGGGTCGGGGTCGGGGGCACCGGGACCGGGGTCGGGGTCGCGCGCGGGGTGGTCGGCCTGGTGGAGGGCGTGCGGTCCTCAACGTCGCCGCTGACGTCCGGCTCGGGGGTCGGCGTGGGCGTGGCCGTGCGGGTCGGCGTGGGCTTCCTGGTCTTGGGCGGCGTCTTCACCGGGGTGGGGGTGGCCGTCCTGGTGGGCGTGGCGCTCGTCGGCTGGACGACCGGCGGCGCGGCGGTGGCCGTGTCCGTCGGGGTGGGGTCGGGAGTGGTCTGGTCGAGGGTGGGCTCGGTGGTCTCCTCGGGCGCCGTCTCCTCGGGCTCGGGCGTGAACGCCTCCGTGGTGGCCGGCGTGACCGTGCTGGTCCCCGCCTGCAGCACCGGCTCGGCCGACCCGGCGGTGAGGATGACCACGACCGCCGCGACCAGCACGCCGACGCCCACCCCCGCCAGGGCGAGCTTGGCGGGCAGTTTGCTCAGCAGCCGCGTCGGCTCGGCGAAGCGGGTCTCGGCGAGTGAGGTCTGCGTCTCGGCCGGCTCCTCCAGCGCGCTGGGGAAGAGCAGCACCAGCAGGCCGGCCAGGGCCGCCAGGCGCCGCCGTCCGCGCTCCTCCCAGTCAGGTCCGTACGCCTCGGCCGCGACGGCCTCCAGCTCGGTCAGGAACGCCTCGGCGGACGGCGGCCGCTCGGCCGGGTCCTTGGCCAGGCCGCGCTCGACCAGCCCCTGCAGAGGCCCGGGAACCTCCTCGACGGGCGGCGGCGCGCTCTGGTGCTGGCGGGCCAGCGCCGCCATGTTGGGCGCGCGGAAGGGCCGCATGCCGGTCAGGCACTCGAAGAACACGACGGTGGCCGCGTACACGTCGGTCGCGGGCCCCGACGGGGAGCCCGACCACTGCTCGGGCGCCATGTACGGCGGCGTGCCCGCGGCGTTGGCGTCCTCCCCGACCCGGACGGCGATGCCGAAGTCCACGAGCTTGCTGGTGCCGTCGCCGCGCACCATGACGTTCTCGGGCTTGAAGTCGCGGTGCACGACGCCGATCGCGTGCGCCGAGGCCAGGCCGAGCAGCGAGCCCTTGAGCACGGCCAGCGCCGCCTCGGGGCCTGTGGGGCCCTCGGACCGGAGGAGCTCGCGCAGTGACACGCCGTTGATCAGCTCCATGACGATGGCCGCGCCCTGGCCGGCCTCGACGTAGTCGATCAGCCTGGCGTGGTACTGGCTCTGCAGCGTGGCCAATAAGCGGGCCTCGTGCCGGAAGCGTGCGACGAATCCGACGTCGGCCCTCAGCTCGTCGCTGAGGTACTTGATGGCGACTTCCGCGCCGTCGTGGTCACGCCTGGCCAGGACCACCCGACCGGCCGCGCCCGAGCCGAGCTCGCGCACCTCGGTGTAGCCGGGGACCCCCCATGGCCCAATCCCGTACATAACGGACTCCTCTGGAGTTCAGTGGGCCCCCACCCTCATCAAACGGTCCGTAGCTTAACCAGAGGGAACCGCTTTCCCGCTACCGATATACGACAACTGGAGGAATATCACTCAATGGTGTCCGTGGAGTCAGGGCTCGGCTCCCTCGTCGGCTCCTTGGAGGGCTCCTTGGTGGGCTCCTTGGTGGGCTCCTTCGTCGGCTGCCTCGTGGGCTCCTCGGTGGGCTCCTCCTCCGGGCACTTCGGCGTGGTGCCGCTGCGGGTGGCGGTGCCGTTGGCCGCCGCGGGAGCGGTGGAGGCCGTCACGGACCAGCTCGTGCCGCACGGCAACCGCACCTCGTAGCCGAGGGTCCGGCTGTAGGAGGTCTCGCCCGACAGGGTGACCGTCCGGGTGTTCGTGGACTCGCCGGCCCTGAACCTCACGGTGAGCCGTACCGGCCGGGTGTCGCCCGTCGTGACGCTGACGGGCGCGGTCAGCCCGCCCCTGGTGCCGACCTCGCCGATCGCGACCCGCCGCACCTGCGGCGGGCAGGGCACCGAGAAGCGCGCGGTGTCGGTCCTGTCGCCCGCGCTCACCTGCACCGACAGCGTGGAGCCGCAGGGGCGGGCCCTGAAGACGTGCCTGAACGTCTCGCTGTACGAGGTGCGCCCCGACAACGTCGCGGACCGGGTGGAGACCGGGTCGCCGTTGACCGCGAACCGGGCGCTGACCGGGATCTCGCCGGTGCCGCTCGCCGTGACCCGGACCCGCGCGGTGGCGGTGCGGGCGGGGGCGGCGGGCACGCTGAGCGTGACGTTCAGCGCGGTCACCCTGGTCGGGCAGGCCGGCAGGGTCACGGAGGCCGAGCGGGGGCCGCCGGCGGGCGCGGGGGTGGTGGTGACGGTCAGCGTGACCGTCCCGCCGCACGGGCGCTCGCCCATCGACCAGGTCAGCCGCCGGCTGTAGGTGCTCGCGCCGCTGAGGCGTACGCGCTCGGTGCGGCCGTCCTCGCCGGTCGCCGTCCAGGTCGCGACGGCGGTGACGGCGCCGGTGCCGCTGGTGCGCAGGCCGATCGTGGCGGCGGCCACGCCGTTCTCGCCGATCGTGATCTCGCCCACGGTCACCGCCAGCACCGACGTGACCGGCGGTGGCTCCTCGGTGGTGGGCGTGGTGGGCGGCGTGGTCGGAGGCGTGGTGGTCGGGGTCGTGGGAGGTGTCGTGGTCGGGGTCGTGGGAGGTGTCGTGGTCGGCGTGGTGGGAGGTGTCGTGGTCGGGGTGGTGGGAGCCGTGGTGGTCGGGGTGGTGGCGGGGGTGGTGGGCGTGCTGGTGGTGGGCCGGTTGGTCGCGGGGCGGGTGGCGCCGGCAGGAGGCTGCGGCCGGGAGGTCTCCGGGTCATCCTCCGGCGGGTCCGCCTCCGGCGAGGTCTGCGGCACGACCTGGGGCGTGAGGCCGGGCTCCGGGAGCGAGGGGTCGGGATCCGCCGATCCGGGAGGTGAGGACTCGGGCGGTGCGGGCTCGTCCGTGCTGGGCGTCCCGGCGACCGGCGCGGTCGCGATGCGGCTCGGCGGCACGGCCACCGCCGCCCCGACCGGCTGCTCGGGCGGCTGCCTGTTGGTCAGGACGACCACCACCGCCGCGGCCGCCACCGCGCTCACCGCGCCGCCCATGGCCAGCCGCCGGGCGTTCGTGCGCACCATGCGCCGCGCGCTCCCGCCGATCCTCCCGCGCACGCTGTCGAACACGGTCCTGGCCAGCGACGTGGCGGTCTCGGGCGGGGCCGGCTGGGGCATGGGCAGCAGCAGGGCCAGCAGGGCCACGAGCGCGGCCAGCCGCCGCCTTCCCCGCTCCTCCCAGTCCTCCCCGTACGCCGCCGCGGCCGCCGCCTCCAGCTCCGCCACGAACGTCAGCGCCCCGTCGGGCCGCCGCGCCGGGTCCTTGGCCAGCCCGCGCCGGATCAGGTCACGCACGGGCTCCGGCGCGTCGTGGAAGGGCACCGGGGCGTGGACGTGCTGGTACCCCAGGACGCTGGGCTCGGTGGACCGGTACGGCCGGTGCCCGGTCAGGCACTCGAAGAAGACGGCCGTGGCCGCGTACACGTCGGTCGCGGGGGAGGCCGTCCCGCCCTCCCACAGCTCCGGCGCCATGTACGGCGGCGTGCCCTCCGGATGCACGGCGGTGCCCTGGCGCACCGCGATCCCGAAGTCGACGAGCTTGCTGGCCCCGTCGTCCCGGACGAGCACGTTCTCGGGCTTGTAGTCGCGGTGCACCAGCCCCATGGCGTGCGCCCGGGCCAGGCCCAGCAGCGAGCCCTTCAGCACGACGAGCGCGGCCTCCGGCTCGGTCGTCCCGCTCTCGCGCAACAGGGCGCGCAGCGAGACGCCGTTGACCAGCTCCATCACGATGGCGGCGCCGCCGTCGTCCTGGATGTACTCCCACATCGTGGCGATGTTCGGATCGCGCAGCGTGGTGAGCAGCCGGGCCTCCGACTGGAACCTGGCCAGGGCGGAGGGATCCCGCAACAGCTCCTGGGACAGGTACTTGATCGCGACCTTGACGCCGGTCTCGTCGTGCACGGCGAGGACGACGCGTCCGCTCGCGCCCGCCCCGAGCTGGTTGATTTCCGTATAACCGGGAGCGCTCCACTCCATTTGCCTCTCCCATCAGGAGCCGGCCCACCTGATGAGACGTACGATCAAGGAGTCAGGTTTTCCAGGTGGTTCCGGATTTATGGAACTACTCCCGATGGAGGATGTGAACGGGTGCCTCGATACCTTCTGGGAGCACCGAATCCGGCTCGGGCGTGCCCCAGCTCGTGACCAGGGGCAGCACCCCCGCCCACACCGGCAGGTCGTAGTCCTCCTCCTCGTCCTTCGGCGCGCCACGCCTGATCTTGACCGACGCCTCCTCCAGCGACAGCGCCAGCACGGCCGTGGCGGCCAGCTCCTTGCGCGAGGGCCGGCGCACGTAGTCCCACTGGCCGGGCGCGAGCTGCTCGGCCAGGGCGCGCAGCCCCGCCATGCGCTCGTCGGGGTCGGTCACCAGGCGGGCCGTGCCGTAGATCATGGCCGAGCGGTAGTTGACCGAGTGGTGGAAGATCGAGCGGGCCAGCACGATGCCGTCCAGGTGGGTGACGGTGACGCAGACGTCGGCGCCGCCGCCGCCGGCCCGCAGGGAGGCCGCGCCGGTGGAGCCGTGCAGGTAGAGCGTGTCGCCGATGCGCCCGTAGCCGGTGGGCACGACCATGGGGTGACCGTTCACGACCACGCCCAGGTGGCAGATCAGGCCCGTGTCGAGCACGTCGTACAGGTCGGTCCTGTCGGTGCTGCCGCGTTCCTTCGAGCGGCCCAGCGTGGTGCGTGGTGTGGTGGAGAGCATGATTCGACGGTAACGACGAAGTGGACCTATCCTGTAGGGTCACTACCAGCCCCTTTCAAGAGACCACTTCCATGCGTACCCATGTTGACCTGCCGGTCTCGCTCTCCCGCGACGCGGCCGAACCGCTCACGGCGCAGCTCGTCACCTGGTTGCGCGGCGCCATGCTGGACGGCACGCTCGCGTCCGGCGAGCGGCTGCCGTCCACGCGGGCCCTGGCCGCCCAGCTCGGGGTGAGCAGGACCGTGGTGACGGAGGCGTACCAGCAGCTCTACGCCGAGGGCTGGCTGGACGGCCGGCACGGGTCGGGCACGTTCGTGGCCGACATCGAGGCCGGCACGGGGTCCGGCACGGGGTCCGGCACGGGGTCCGGCACGGGGTCCGGCACGGGACGGGCGCCCCGGCCGCCGGCCAAGGACGCGTACGTGCCGGCCCAGCAGCCGCCGGAGGGCCTGATCAACCTCACGTCCGGCTCCCCCTGGGTGCGCGACTACGACCAGGCGGCGTGGCGGCGGGCCTGGCGCAGGGCGGCCGACCTGCCGCCCGGCGACTCGCCCGACACCTACGGCCTGCCGCGCCTGCGCGAGCTGCTCGCCGACCACCTCAGGCGCGCCAGGGGCATGGCCGTCGGCCCGGACAACATCCTGGTCACCCGGGGCACCGGCAACGGGCTCGACCTGTGCGCGATGGCCCTGCTCGCCCCGGGCGCCAGGGCCGGGGTGGAGGACCCCGGCTACCGGGTGGCGCGCACGGTGTTCGAGGCCAGGGGCGCCGAGGTGGTGCCCTGCCCGGTGGACGAGGACGGCGTGATCGTGGACGGCCTGCCGGAAGATCTGCGCGTGCTCTACACCACGCCCGCCCACCAGTTCCCGCTGGGCGGCCGGCTGCCGATCCCGCGCAGGGAGCGGCTGCTGGCCTGGGCGGGCAGCACGGGCGCGACGATCGTGGAGGACGACTACGACGCCGAGTTCCGCTACGACGTCGCCCCGCTGCCCGCGCTCTACGGCCTCGACCCCTCGCGGGTGGTGCTGCTCGGCACGCTGTCCAAGATCCTCGCCCCGGACGTGGGCGTGGGCTGGCTGGTGGGCGAGCCGGGGCTGGTGAGCAGGATCGCCGCCCTGCGCTGGGCGGTGGCCGACCGCACGAGCGGCCCCGTCCAGCAGGCGGTGGCCACCCTCCTGGAGCGCGGCGACATCGACCGGCACCTGCGCAGGATGCGCCTGGAGTACGCGCGCCGCCGCGCCGTCGTCGTCGAGCTGCTCGGCCCCGCCTGCCGCCTGCGCGGCGACACGGCCGGGCTGCACGTCCTGGCGGAGCTGCCCGCGGCGCTGGTGCCCGGCGTGGTCGACCGGGCGGTTCAGCGCGGTGTCATGCTCGACTCCACCGAGCGCCACCACCACGGCCGCACCCGGCTGCACGGCCTGGTGATCGGGTACGGCTCCGCCTCGCTGCCCGACGTCCGCCGGGGCTGCGAGATCGTCGCCGAGCTCATCCGCGAGGCCCGGTCGCAGGACCGATCGCGGGCAGGCTCGTAGGCGGCTCCAGCCGGCGCAGGACCGGGAGCGAGCGGGCGGTGTACATCGGGTCCACCGGCAGCACGTGCCGGGCCCACCAGCGGGCCGGGGCGGGGTCGTGGGAGTGCTCGGTGTAGCCGGGGGCGTAGTCGTCGTAGGCGGGGTCGTACAGGTAGCCCGTGGACACGCCGTGCCGCTCCAGCTCCTCGATGGCCGTGTCCCTGTCGCGGACCAGCAGCGGCACCCGGAACAGCGGCCGGGACAGGTCGTCGAGCACGGCGGGCGCGACCGTGGGCAGCTCGGCCAGGCGCTGCACGCCGGCCAGCCGGCGGGCCCGGTCGCGGGGCACCCGGGCCACCCGCCGCTCCTGGTACCAGCGGACCAGCCGGCCGCGGCGGGCGCGGTAGTGGTGCAGGTCGGCGCGTACCCAGGTGTCGAAGGGCGGCAGCGAGGGGGCCTGCTTGAGCGCCAGCTCCAGCTCCTCGGCGCGCACGGAGATGCGGTAGCCCTCGCGGGGCTCCTGCATGCCGAGGCGGCGCATGAGCTTGAGCGCGGGGCGCACGAGGTCGAGCTTGAGCGCCGCCTGGCGGGCCGTGGAGGTGGCCACGCTCCGCAGGTCGGCCCGCAGGGAGCCGCGGGTCAGCAGCTCGTCGCGGGCGCGGGTCAGGGCCCGCAGGTCGGACTCGTCCTCGACGGCGAGCACCCCGCCCGAGCCCGCGCTCGGATGCTTGGACAGGCTGAAGACCGAGGCGTGCCCGAACGTGCCGAGCGGGCGGCCGTCGAGGTCGCTCTCCATGGCGTGCGCCACGTCCTCGATGAGGATCTTCCCGGCGAAGGCGGGGGCGTCGTCGGGCAGGCCGTACAGGTTGGTGGTCAGGACCGCGTCGACCGTGTCGAGGTTCACCCGGGAGACGTCGATGTTGCCGTCACGCGGGGACAGCGGCGCGATCACCGGGTGCAGGCCGGCGGCGAGCACGAGGAAGAGGATCTCGTCGGCGGAGATCGGGGACATCAGCAGCCGCTGCCCGGGCAGGCACCAGTGGCGTAGTGCCAGGTAGAGCCCCAGGCGGTTGGACGGTAGCGACAGGCAGTGACGGCCCGTTCGCTCTGCGATGTGTTTCACCGTTGTAGGACGGTACGCAGTCTTCCGTACGTTTTCAAGGTTTTGTCCGCCGTTTTGAGCAGCAAGGGGTTGGCCATGACCGTGGCGCGCGTCTTGCGCACCGGCACCCGCATCACCCAGTGCACGCCCGCCGCCGGGCCGAGCCTGGCCACCCGGCCCTCGGCCACCTCCAGCTCGCCGTTCTTGAGCTTGTCCTTGTACTCCTTCTGGCCCCGCCCCATGTCGATGACCTCGATGCCGGCCTCGGCGGCGCGCTCGGCCATCGCCAGGTGGTGGATGAGGCCGGGGGAGTACTTCGCGAAGTGGGTGTCGTAGGCGGGGAACCAGCCGGCCAGCGTCGTACGCGTGCGCAGCCCGAAGTGCCCGGCCATCGGGCGGCCGTCCACGTACACCATGTCGAGCACGCCGGCGAAGCTGTCGGACTGGGTGGCCAGCAGCCGCTCGACCAGCTCCACGATCCACGGGTGCGCGAACCGGTCGGCGCGGCCGGTGCGGCGGTACTGGTCGGTCTTCCAGCCCAGCAGCGTGCGCAGCGGCTCGACGTCGGTGGTCGCGTAGTCGTGGCGCAGCGGCCCCGCCTCGCGCTGCAGCTTGCGCGACTTGGCCAGGGTGGTCTTGTACGTCTTTCCCGAGTGCCTGCGGAGCGACTCGGTGTAGTCGTCCCAGCCGTCACGAAGGTCGATGATCGGTGAGGGGTGACGCTCGTGGCGCGCCCCCAGCAGCGGCTGCCCGGAGACGAGGTGGTCGAACTCGTACACCGCCAGCCCGCACTGCTTCAGCAGCCACAGCGGATGGATCCGCACGTCCTTGACGTGCACGAGGCCCTGCGCGTCCGTGAGCCCGGCGGCGACGGGCTTGCCGATGCCCAGCGGATGTCGTTCGAAGGGGAAGAATCCCACGATCTCCGGGCCGTCGTGGACGACGGCGACACGTACGACATCTCGGAGTTCGCCCACAGTGAGGGTGAATTCTGGGGACAAGAAGGGATTGTCGAAGGCGGTGTCCGCCTCTTGCAGGGCACGCCAGCGACTCACTTCGACTTCGCCCAGCTCACGGGGTAGGGCAAGGGTGACGTGCATGGGCTCCTACTGTCAGCACACTCTCTGGGCAAGGGGAGGGCCAGGGTGTACTGCCAGATTAAAGGATCTCACCGGATGCCATAGCCGCAGCTCCGGAACGTTACAGAACTCCCAGTATGTCTTCAGGACCGAGTGACGTTCTAATGTGTGACCATGACCGTACCTGGCATCGACCACCCCCAGCTGGTCGCCTGGATGGGCCGGAACGTGCCCGACGCCGGCGAGCCCCTGTCCGTCTCGCTGATCTCCGGCGGACGGTCGAACCTGACCTACCTGGTCGAGGCCCGGGAACGCCGGCTGGTGCTGCGCCGCCCGCCCCTGGGCCACGTGCTGCCGACCGCCCACGACATGCGCCGCGAGTGGCGGGTCATCTCGGCGCTCGCGCCGACGCCCGTGCCGGTGCCCGAGCCCGTCGCGTTCTGCGGCGACGAGGACGTGATCGGCGCGCCGTTCTACCTCATGGGGCACGTCGAGGGGGAGGCCGTGCGGAGCCGGGAGCAGCTCGGCGACCGCACGCCCGAGCAGACGCGGCGGCTGTCGGAACGGCTGGCCGAGGTGCTGGCCGGCATCCACGCCGTGGACTACCGCGAGGTGGGGCTCGGCGACTTCGGGCGGCCCGAGGGGTACATGGCCAGGCAGCTCGACCGGTGGTGCCAGCAGTGGGAGCGCTCGAAGACGGCCGACCTACCCGACTACGACCGGCTCGTGGCGCGGCTGCGGGAGCGGCTGCCCGCCGAGGCGGCGGGCACGCTGGTGCACGGTGACTACCGGCTGGACAACACGCTGCTGCGGCTCGGCGACCTGGAGATCGCGGCCGTGGTCGACTGGGAGATGTCCACGCTCGGCGATCCGCTGGCCGACCTGGGGCTGACGCTGACGTACTGGCACGATCGCGGGGACGAGGAGCGGGCGAGCATCCCGGTGGCGGGGGACGTGACGGTGGCGCCCGGGTTCATGAACGCCGCGGAGTTCGCCGCCCACTACACGAAGGTGTCCGGACGGGACATCTCGGACCTCGGGTTCTACGTGGCCTTCGGCAACTTCAAGCTCGCCGTCATCGTGGAGGGTATCCACGCCCGCTTCCGGCAGGGTAAGACCGTGGGGGAGGGGTTCGACCGCATCGGCGCGGCCGTGCCCACTCTGATCGCCCGCGCGCACCGGATGCTCGACCAGCACTGACCACCTCGGCCTCTCCATCCCCCGCAAGGAGCGTCATGAGCACTGTTGCACTGATCACCGGAGCCGCGAGCGGCATCGGTGCCGCCGTGGCCCGGCGCCTGTCGGCGGGCGGCGTCAAGTGCGTCCTCGTCGACATGGACGGCGAGGGTGCCGAACGGCTGGCCAAGGAGCTCGACGGCGCGTGGCTGGCCGCCGACGTCAGCACCGAGGAGGCCTCCCTGGAGGCGGTGGCGCTGGCCGAGCAGCGATACGGGCGGCTCGACCTCGTCCACCTCAACGCCGGCATCTCCGGGCGGGTGGACCTGGCCGACTTCGACCTGGCCCGCTACCGCAAGGTCGTCGGGGTGAACATGGACGGCGTCGTCTTCGGCGTACGGGCCACCATGCCGCTGCTCCTGCGCTCGGGCGGCGGCGCGATCGTCGTCACCTCCTCGCTGGCCGGGCTCGCCGCCTTCTCCGGCGACCCGATCTACACGATGACCAAGCACGCCGTCGTCGGCCTGGTCAGGGCGCTGGCCGAGCCGCTGGCCGCGCAGAACGTACGCATCGGCGCGGTCTGCCCCGGCTTCACCGACACTCCGCTGGTGGCCGACGCGCGGGAGATGTTCGTCAACGCCGGCTTCCCGCTGCTCAACGTCGAGGACGTGGCCGCCGCCGTCGAGAGCGCCTTCTACGCCGAGACCCCCGGCACGCTCCTCATCGTGCAGCCGGGCCGGCAGCCCGTCCCGTATCGTTACGCCGGCGTACCCGGTCCGGCGGGTGGGCAGCGGCCGCCACGTCAAGATTGACCGTAAGTGGCTTGCAAGCGGGACGATTAGCGTAAACAGGGCTGGACTTCTGTCCAGCCCTTGTACGTTCGCGAACCTTGTAGGTTCGTGGTTCCCCCCGACGTCTTGCGAGGATGAGGAGCCTTCAGTGATTCCGACCGACGGCCGACACGCGCGCCGACGATCGCCATGGCCGATCGCTCTAGGAGCCGGCATTCTCGCGGTCGTACTGGTGGCGGGCATCATGGTGTACGCCGCGATCCGGACCAAGGAGCGCGGCGTGTTCAGGGGCGGCGAGGTCGCCACGAAGGTGCCCACCGAGCCCGCGCCCGAGCTCTCGGAGCCTCCCGCGCTGGACAACTGGCCGCGCTGGGGCATCACCCACACGCAGTACAGCGCCGACAACGAGCCGCAGGCGGTCGTCGAGGAGGCCAGAGGCGTGCTCGGCCGGGTCCCCATGCTGCAGAACCAGCACATCATGGGCTGGGGCGTCGGCAACCCGGAGCCCAGCCCCGGGCAGTTCAA
Organism: Nonomuraea thailandensis; assembly: GCF_024172165.1. Lineage (GTDB taxonomy): Bacteria > Actinomycetota > Actinomycetes > Streptosporangiales > Streptosporangiaceae > Nonomuraea > Nonomuraea thailandensis. Next base: position 12,197,278 of record NZ_JAMZEB010000002.1, read on the forward strand.
CTTCGTCGACCTCGACCGGCGGATGACGTTCGTCTCGTCCTCGCGGGGCGTCCCGGTGATCACGCTCTGCTGCGCGCCCGACTGGATGAAGGGCGGGCAGGCAGGGCGTACGGACTGGAGCAAGAACCACACGGTCGCGCCCGAGCGGGAGCACTTCGACGACTTCGCCAAGCTCGCGGTGCGGGTGGCCAAGCAGTACCCGACGGTCAAGCACTACATGGTGTGGAACGAGTTCAAGGGCTTCTGGGACCCGGCCACCAACCGGTGGGACGCCGAGGCGTACACCGAGCTGTACAACAAGGTCTACACGGCGCTGAAGAAGGTGAACAAGGACATCCAGATCGGCGGCCCCTACGTGCCGATCGTGAGCACCGCGCGCGCCGAGGGCCCGTCCGAGCTGAGCGGCCCGTGGGGCACGGTGGACCAGCGGGCGCTGGACGCCGTCAAGTACTGGATCGAGCACAAGAAGGGCGCCGACTTCATCGTCGTGGACGGCGCCTCGATGACCAACGACAAGGGGAACGTTCCCAACGACTTCGCCGCCCAGGGCAAGTTCAGCGCCATCACCACCTGGCTGCGCGAGGAGAGCGACGACCTGCCGGTGTGGTGGGCCGAGTGGTACGTCGAGCCCGAGAACTCGCAGTGGACCGAGGACAAGCGCACCGCCGTCCAGGCCGCCGCGCTCATGGAGTTCGCCAAGAGCGGGGTCACCACCGCCCTCTACTGGAACCCGCAGATGAAGGGTGAGGGCGAGTGCGCCGGATGCCTGTGGGGGCCCAAGGTGGGCGGCGAGCTGCCCATGGCGGGGCTGCTCAGCGGGTTCACCAAGTGGTTCCCCTCAGGGGTGGAGGTGCAGGAGGTGCAGACCTCCGACCCCAAGGTGAAGGCGCTGGGCCAGGCCAGCCAGGTCGTGATGGTGAACACCTCCGACCAGGAGGTCTCCGCCACCGTGGACGGGCGGCAGGTCACGTTGCGGCCCTACGAGATCAAGTGGTCGGGGCGCGGGGGCGCGTGAGTCCGTGAGCCGCGGCGCGGGCGCTCGTGGCCGCGGAAGGCCGCCCAGCACGCGGCCAGCGCCACGGCGAACACCGGCAACCAGGCCAGCCTGGCCGCCACCCAACCGGCCGAGTCCGGGACGGTGTGCAGGCCGGGCAGGGCCTGGCCGGAGAGCAGCCCGAGGGCGGTGACGGCGATCATGGCAGTCTGGTGCCAGAGGAAGATCGTGATCGCCGAGAGGTTCGCCAGCGCCACGGCGGCCCAGACGGCCGGGCGCCGCAGCACCCGGCGCAGGGGGCCGAGCAGCAGCAGGGCCGCTCCGCACTGTGCCAGGCCGAAGGTGACGGCGGCGAGCGTGGGCGGGTCCAGGTTGGAGATCTCCGCCCCCGGCACGCCCACCATGGCCGCCGGGTAGCCCGCCCACAGGACGAGCCCGGCGGTGGCGCCTGCCCCGCCGAGCAGCAGCGCCCATCCGGTCCCGCGGCCGGGAAGGCCGCCGCTCCGGCCCCAGGACGCGCCCAGGCAGTAGGGCACCGCCCAGCCCGCCACCACGTTCACCCCGCCGAGCCAGGCCGGGCCGTCCAGGCCGTACCGGACGAGGTCCACCAGCGCGACGACGGCGAGCGGCCACGCCGGGCCCAGCCTGGCGGCCCACGGGGTCGCGGCCGTCAGCACGGCGAAGACCAGCAGGAACCACAGCGGCGACCACACCAGCCTGGCCAGCGAGGTCACGCTCCCCGGCCCCACGCCGGCGGCGAGCATCGCGACCGCGATCACCGCCCACACCAGCACCAGGGCGGCCACCGGCCGGAACAGGCGAGCCATCCGCCGCCCCAGCCACGCCCGGTGGCCGGCGGCCCGGCCTCGCGCCGCCACCATCCCGCCCACCAGGAAGAACACCGCCAGCGTCTGGAACAGCCAGGAGACGGGCGCGAGGTGCGGCAGCTCCCGCAGCGGGCTGGCGGCGCGCACGGTGCCGCTGTCGGTCACCAGGGCCGTCACCAGCCAGTGCCCGAGCACCACCCCGAGGATGGCCAGCGCGCGCAGCCCGTCCAGCCCGCGGTCGCGATCCGCCGGGGTCGCCTTCTCGACGCGTTCGAGCAGGTCACGCATGCGGAGCCGCCCCCGACACGACGGCGGCGACGTTGCGCAGGAACAGGGAGCCCGGCCGCAGGTAGTCGCTGTGGCCGCCGTCGCCCGCCGCGAGGACGCGCGCGCCGGAGGTCGGCGAGACGGGGTCCAGACCGGGCCCCAGGGTGAGGAACGGCAGCCGGACCTGCACGTGGGGCACGTTCGCGATCCAGTCGCCGGTGCCGCGGGCGGCCCAGACGGGGGCGGACGTGCGCAGCGGGCAGCTCGTGCCGGTGCCGGGGGCGCCGTACAGGACGATGTTCGCCACGTCGCCCAGCCCGGCCGCGGCCCGCCCGCACACGACGGCGCCGTAGGAGTGGCACAGCAGCGACACCCTGGCGGCGCCCAGCTCGCGGACGAGCGCCCGCAGGCCGGGGACCGCCTCGTCGGCCCGGCCGGTGGTCAGGACGGCGGCGCCGAGCGTGCTCGGGGTCCGGTAGCCGAGCCAGGCGACGACCGCGGCCCCGTCGCCCAGCTCCCGCTGGAGCGCCAGCGCGCCGGCGCGCAGCCGCCCGCTGCCGAGGCCGGTGTCCGAGCCGGGCACCAGCACGGCCACCCGCGCGGCCCCGGCCAGGTCGCCGAAGACCTCAGCCGAGCGCCCCCCGTCACGCCCGTCGAAGAACAGGAACCGCCGCCCCGGCTCCGCCATCGCGCGCAGCGTCCCGGCCCGGCGCGACTGCCCGCGCGCGGCGGCCATCCGCCCGGCCGCCAGGATGTCCTGGCGGACGGCGGCGTACCGGGCCTCGGTCAGACCTCCGGAGGGCCGGTTCGGCGCGGGAGCGGCGACCTCGGAGCCCGACAGGGGCACGACCACCGACGTGGCCAGGACGGCGGTGAAGAATTTCCCGCGGAGGCGGGCGGACGGGGGGCGGCGCGAACGGGTGGACATGCGGCGAACCTATGGATCACGCCCCGTCGTCGGCGTCCCGCCTGGGAGTGGATCTGCGACGTAGCTCTGGAGTACTACGGGGACGGCCCGCTCACTCCAGCCCGAAGTGCGGCAGGCAGGCGGCCAGCCCGTGGATCTCCACCGGCACCGGGCAGCCGAAGTCCTCACGGTCGAGCCGCAGCCGCTGCTGCGTCGCCCGCCGCCCGCGCATCGACTGGACCGCCAGCCCGTCGGGCCGGTAGCCGAGCTTGCGCGAGACGCCGAGCGAGGCCGGATTGTCGAGGAAGGCGCTGGAGGTGGCCGTCAGCGCCCCCAGCCCGGCGAAGGCCAGGTGCAGGACGGCGGCGCGCATCTCCGTGCCGAACCCCTCGCCCTGGTACGCGCGCCCCAGCCACGAGCCCGTGTGCACCTCGCGGGTGAGCGCGAAGTCGACCCCCTTGACGTCCTGGACGCCGATCACCCGGCCCTCGTGGACGACGGCGAAGTTGCAGCACCACTCCTCGGGCCGCCACGCCGCCATGACCCCGAGGTGGTAGAGCACGACCTTCGCGGGCAGCTCCGCAGCGGGCACGTCGGTCCAGGGCACCCCGAACGGCATCCGGTCCGGGTCGTGCACCCCCTCAACGGCACGGTCGGCCAGCTCGTCGAGGTCGTCGAAGGTGGGGAGCCGGAGCGTGAGGCGGGGCGTGGTCAGTCTCAGGTCGTGCACGGGCCAGTTGCGCATGCCTGCCCATTCTTCCCGGCCGGCCCCGCCCGCCTCACCTGGTTATCCCGGGCCTTCGCCAGTACGTCAGCAGGCGCAGCAGCCACTCCACCGGCCCGTACCGGTGCCCCTTGAGCCACCAGCGGCTGCAGGCCGCCTGGAGCGCGAAGATGCCGAGCGCGATCAGCACCTCCAGCGGCGGGCTGACCCGGTCCACCAGGGCCAGGCCGTACCCGGTGAAGATGAGCGAGCAGACCAGCGACTGCGCCAGGTAGTTCGACAGCGCCATCCTGCCGGGCGCCGCCAGCGCCCGCGCCAGCCGCGGCACGTGCGGCAGCACGCGCAGGAACGTGGCCGCGTACGCCGCCGCCAGCAGCGGCGCCGTCACCAGGTCCACCGCCTCGCCCCAGAACTTGTGCACCGAGCCGTTCCACACCGACGCCGTGTAGAAGAGCGCGCCACCCAGCCCCACCGTGAACCCGGTCCACTGCAGCCGGCGCAGCGTCCCCGTGTACGCGGACACGTCGCGCAGCACGCCCAGCCTGCCGACCGCCAGCCCGATCAGGCACGCGGCCAGCACCGCCGGGCCCTGGAAGAAGACCCGCGCCACGATGATCAGCGACAGCTTCCTCAGGTGCTCGGAGACGATCTGCCAGAACACCCCGCCGAGCGCCGAGTCCGAGGCGGCGGCCTGCGCCTGCCCGTCGGCGACCCGGCCCGACAGGTCCAGGCCCGCCGTGGCCAGCAGCGCGAGCAGCACGAAGGCGAGCGCCAGCAGCAGCGTGAGCGCGACGGCCAGCGCCACCGCCGTCCTCGGCCGGACCCGGCGGAAGAGCAGCAGCGCCAGCCCCACGGCGGCGTACGTCGTCAGGATGTCCCCGGGGAACAGCAGCACGGCATGCGCCAGCCCGAGCAGGAACAGCCCGGCCAGCCGGCGCAGGAACATCGGCGTGAACGGCCGCCCCCGCCGCCGGGCCGAGTCGGCCTGCAGCGTGAAGCTGTACCCGAACAGGAACGAGAACAGCAGGTAGAACTTGTTCTCCAGGAACAGCGTCACGACCCACCGCACGCCCCAGTCGAGGGACGAGTCGAACGCGGGCTCCGCCAGCCCGGCCATCCGGTAGCCGGAGGCCAGGAAGGCGATGTTCACGACGAGGATGCCCAGCAGCGAGAAACCCCGTAAGGCGTCGACGGAGGCGATTCTCGCTGCGGCGAGGCGTACGTCCGGCCTGGCGGGATGTGTCTCCTGTGTCCTCATCGGAGAGCATCATCCCGCACAACCTGAGTGTTTCCTGTGAATTCAGTTATTTTGCGCGATATAGATGAACCGCTCGATGATCACTGCCAGGGCCACCGCGAAGGCCGGGATCGCCAGGAACAGCAGGCGTTTGCGGGCCTTCGGCGCCCGGTTCGGGCCGTTCAACCGGATGATCTCGTACCCGAAGAGTGCGACCCAGGTCACAGCGAGCGCGCCGAGGCCCACCGGCGTCCACGGTGAGGTGGGGTCGCCGCGGCCCTTGTAGGGGTTCGGTTCGGGGATCTCGGTGCCTCTGACGAAGTTCTTCCAGGTGTAGAGCGCCGCGTCCTCGTTGGAGTAGACCCGCTTGAGATCGGGTGACTTGTCCAGCGCCGCGCGGAACCTCTCGCCCCAGTCGGCCGGGAAGCCCTCGTTGAGCTGCAGGTAGCTGACCTGGCCCCGGCTCACCATCAGGTACGAGTTCCTGGACGCCTCCTTCAGCGCCTGCACGGCGTCGGCGATCTGCGCCGGATCCTTGTGCACCAGCGCCTGGAGGTTGAAGCTGACCTTCTCCACGTCCCGCTCGCCCCACGGCAGGGTCGGCGTGACCTCCGGCCCCTCCTTGGGCACCAGGTAGAGCACCCGGGCGCTGGGCTCGTCGTGGTCGTAGACGTAGTGCAGGGCGGCCACCTCGCCGGTGGTGACCCGCTCGAACTTCTCGTTGCCGTACCTGGCCACCAGGAACGCGAACGCGAACACGACCGCGAAGCAGGCCGCCAGCACGAGCGAGATCTTCTTGGTCAGCTCCGGGTTGAAGCGCACGTTCCGCTTGCGCAGCGGCACGGTCTCCTCGCGCACGTCCGCGCTGTCGGCCGGCAGGTTCGGGAAGAACGCGTACGCGGCCAGCAGGCAGGCGCCGGGCAGCGCGAACATGTAGATGCGCAGCCCGATCTCGCCGCCGTAGCTCTGCAGCCCCAGCGCCAGCACCGGCACGCACAGCAGGATCAGCGCCGACCGGTCGAACACCCCGCGCCGGAACCGGCGGAAGATGCCCACCGCCGCGCACGCCAGGATCACCGCGAGGATGCCCAGCCGGGCCTGCAGCACCATCGCGTGCGCGGGGTCGGTGCCCTCGATCCGGTCACCCGTGTTGCTGCGCAGGTTCTGCAGGATGTTGCCCAGGCCGCCGAAGATCGTGTCGATCTGGCTGGCCCAGAAGCCCACTGTCATGTAGCTGATCCAGGCCAGCACCACCAGCCCGAGGAAGAACGGCAGCGCCCAGGTCAGCGTGGTCCGCTTGAAGATCAGGAACGCCGTCACCACGCCGAGCATCATGAACGGCGTGATCTGGTGCGAGGCCACCGACGCCACGAACAGCGCCACCAGCATCATCAGCATGAGCAGCTTGTCGGCCCTGAACGTGCCGGTGTTCGCCAGCTCGCCCGGTGTCATCGCGTCGAGCTTGCCGATCAGCTTGCGCAGGCCCTTGGGCGGGACCGGCTTCGTGCGCGTCTCCACGCGCCCGAACCATCTCAGCAGGATCGCCACGAACGCCAGATACAGCGCGAACGTGAAGCCCTGGGGCGAGAAGTAGTCCTGGCCGATCCACTGCACCAGCACGAACAGCAGCGCCGCGAACCACCGCGCCCGCGTGGTCGCCACCACCTGGCGCAGGATCAGCACGAACGGCAGCAGGTAGAGCAGGTTCGACAGCAGCGGCGTCCACTGCAGGATCGGCGTCAGGTCGGTGATCCCGGCGGCCTTCGTCACGAACGCGAACAACGCGAAGAAGCCCGGCCAGCCCATGCGGGCGTCGATGTTGATCGCCGTCTCGCCGGTCCTGCCGATGAACTCCACGAAACCGGCGTGGATGTAGGCGGTCGGGAAGCGCGGCTCGTCGGCCACCAGCGCGCCCGCGCCGTGCAGGGCGAACGTGATGGCGGCGATCTGGAACAGCAGCAGGAACTTGCGGTCGGTGCTCTGGGTGACCGTGATGAAGAACGACACGATCATGATCAGGATGGCGATGAACGCCGTCGTCGGCAGCGCCGAGATCAGGCCCAGGCCGTCGATGTCGGACGGATTCACGCCGCGCAGCGGGCCCGGGGGGACCTTGAGGGCGAGGACGTACATGATGAGGCCCTCTAGGACCAGCAGCACGGGCAGCCACTTGGGCGCACTGGCCACCAACGCCCCGACCCTGCCCCTGGTCGCGCGGGGCTTGGCGGGCGCCTGCCCGGGGGCCTGCCCCGGCGCCTGCGCGGGCTGGGCCTGCCGCGGCGGCGCCTGCTGGTACGCGGCCTGCTGCGCCTGCCCCGGCACGGCCTGCGGCCCCGACGGGCCCTGGGGCGCCATACCCGGCACGGCCTGCGGCCCTGACGGACCCTGCGGCGCGATGCCCGGCGCGGGGGAGGCGCCCGGGGACGGCTGCACCAGATTCGCCAACCCCTGCGACCCGGCCACCGGCCGCGCCCCACCACCGGGCCCTCCGGCACCGGCTCCTCCAGCGCCGGGCCCGCTGGCACCAGGTCCTCCGGTGCCGGGCCCGCCCGCACCGGGAGTGCCGGTGGTGGGCGCTCCCGTGGGATGCGTGCTCATGGGTTGCGTTCCGGCACCGGCTGCGGCGGCCGTCCCTCCGGCCGGTGCAGCGGTCGCGGGCTTCGCACCCGCAGAGCCCGGCTTGGCAGCCGAAGCGCCCGGCTTCGCGCCGGAAGCGCCAGGTGCAGCGCTGGGCGTGGCAGAACCAGCGCCGGCAGCGCCGGACGTCGCACCGGCCCCGGTCGCGCCCGCCTCACCGGCAGCCGCGCCCTGCCCACCGGCAGGCTGCGGCCCACTGGCGGGCTGGGCACCCACAGCAGGCCGGGCACCAGAGACAGGCTGAGCACCGGTGCCGGGCGTGGTCCCGCTCGCGGGCCGGGTACCCGTGCCGGGCTGGGTGCCGGTGCCGGTGCCGGTGCCGGTGCCGGTTGCGGGCTGGGGGCCGCTGGCCGGTTGGGGGCGCAGGCCGGGGGAGGTGTCGCCCTCGTCGGACGCCTCAGGGCCGCCGGTCGCCGGTTGGATCGGCATGGAGACCGTGCCGGCCGCCGAGGGGTCGGCGGTGTCGTCGGCCGTGGGCGGATGCCCGATGTGCAGAGGCCCGGGCAGCCGGATGGCCGTCGTCCTTTCCGCCTCCGGCGGGGCCGTTCCCTCGCCGCCGGAGCTCTCCGCGGAGTCCTCGGCCGAGCCGGCCTCCTCGCCCGCGGGCGGGAACGTCAGCTTGGGGATGACTCCCGTCGCTTCCGGATCGAAGGGCACGTCTGACTCCTCCTTGTCCCCCCGCACGTCCGAGGAGCCCGTGATCCCCGTTTGCATGCCATCGCCGTCCCGTTGCCTCACGTTGACCATCATGAAGCCCCGGACGACCCCTGGGTGACAGTCGACCTACCGCTTTCGTCGAATTTGAGAATTTTACGTAGATTTCCAAAAATCAAAAGTGCGACAAGCACCTCGCTGAAGAGCAATCCGTACCCCACGGCGTTCACCCCGAAGTGAGGGAACAGTGCCACGGTGGACACCAGCACGAGCACCGCCAGCCCGATCTGGACGATCGCCAGCGTCCGCGCCTTGCTCTGCGCCCGCAGCGCGCTCAGGTACACCTCGATCAGCACGCGGGGCAGCACCGCCAGCGCCATCAGCCGCAGCAGCGTCGTGCCCTCCTCGGCGAAGGCCGAGCCGAAGATGGTCAGGATCAGCGGCGCCCCGAGGATCGCCACCGCGATGATCGGAGTGACGATCATGAAGGCCCGCCGCAGCGCCCGCCGGCAGTTCTCGGCCAGCCGGGCACGGTCGAAGGAGCCCTCGACGGTCAGCGACACCGCCATGTTCATGGCCAGCAGCTCGATCATGCTGGCCAGCGTGTGCGCCATCGAGAACCGCCCGAACGTGGCCTCGCCCACCTGCGTGGCGATCACCACGGGCACCAGGTAGACGATCGCCAGGATCGACAGCGTGCCGGGGAAGTCGCCGGCCAGGAAGCGGCCGACCTCGCGCAGCTTCGGCGGCTCCTGGACGGGATCGGCCTGCTTGACGTGCCGCGGCACGACGACGCCGAAGATCAGCCAGTTGACCGGGATGAGGGCCAGCGCCGTCGGGATCACCCACGAGACGAAGATCCCGCCGGACGGCAGCGCCCCGGCCACGGCCACCAGGAGGCCCATCTTGACCAGGCCGAAGATCAGGTTGTTCAACGGCACGAACGTGGCCCTGCGCAGGCCGGTCAGCACCACGTCCTGGAGCGTGAACACGGCCCACACCACCACGGACGCCAGGAAGAACAGCCCGGGCCCGAACCCGGCCAGCACCGAGTACGTCTTGCCCCACATGGGCAGCGTCAGCAGGAACCCCAGCGCCGCGACCCCGCCCGTGGCGGCGGCCAGGCCGTACCCGCGCAGGATGAGCTCGGGCGTGCGGCGGCCGGCCACCGGCAGGAACCGGGCCAGCGCGCCCACGAAGCCGAGCGCGGTCAGCGACGCGAACAGCCGCATCGCCGTGATCACGGCCTGCCCGCGGCCGAACTCCTCGGGCGAGTAGAAGTGCGCGGCCAGCAGCCAGTAGCCCATGCCGAGCACACCGGTGATCACGGTGTTCGCCATCAGCGCGTAACCCTGCAGGAACAGCGGGTTACGCAGGTCGCGAAGGATCTTCCCCCGGAGGTCAGACATTTCCGCGCACCCGCTGCAGCCCGTACCTCGTCCTGCGGACGACCGCGTACCCCTTGGTGAGGATGCGCTCGCGCATGTAGATGAGAGGTACGGCGTTGCCTTCGACGGCGCGCTTGAACATGTTGATGGTCGTGTTCTTGCCGACCGTCAACCGGGGGATGGCGAGCATGTCATGACGATCGGCGGCGATCGTGTTACTCACGGCGCAGGCGGCGAAGTAGCCGGCCTTGCGCACCTCACGGCGGACCCGGGCGCTGGAGTAGCCGTACGGGTAGGCCATGGTGGCGACCGGAGTGCCGATCTTCTCCTCCAGCAGGCCCTTGTTCCTGCGCAGCTCCTGCCGCAGGTCCTCGGTGCGGAGCTGGTCGAGCTGGGGGTGGCTGTGGCTGTGGCCGCCGATCTCGACGCCGGTCTGCGCGGCCTCGCGGGCCTGGCCCCACGACAGCATGTCGTCGAGGGGCCGGCCCGCCGCGTCCCTGCCCGCGTCGGACACCCAGCCGCTGGTCAGGAAGACCGTGGCCGGGAAATTGTGGCGTTCCAGCAGCGGCAGCGCGCGGCTGTGGAAGTCGGCGTAGCCGTCGTCGAACGTCACGACGATCGGCTTGTCCGGCAGCGACAGCCCGTTGTTCTTGTTGAACCTGGCCACCAGGTCACCCAGCGTGAGCGGCGTGAAGCCGCTCTCCGCCAGGTAGGCGAGCTGCTCCTCCAGGTCGGAGGGCCGCACGGCGTGCGGCTTGGTCTCGTCGTTGGGCGCGTCGGTGACCGAGTGGTACATCAGGATCGGTACGCGGATCATGATCGTGCCGCCTTCAGCCGTACGGAACCCACGACGTAACCCCAGGTCGTCCAGGCCAGCCCGATCACGATCGCGGCGGCCCTGCCGAGCCCGCCCACGTCGCCGCGCACGGCCTCGCCGACCCCGCGCAGCGCCCCGAGCGGCAGCGTCTTCATCGCGTGCGCGCGCTCGCTGGACAGGCCGTCCTGGGTGCCGACCTCCCGCGTCACCAGGGCCTTCGACAGCCCCTCCGCGTAGCACCTGGATCTGAAGTAGGCGAACCGCTCGCGCTGCTTGGACACCTTGTGCCCGATCACCGCGCGCGGCTCGAACAGCATGACCGAGCCCGGCTTGCGCTGGCTCAGCCTGATGCAGAACTCGGTCTCCTCGCACCCGAGCGGGCGCGACTTGCGGCCCTGCACGCTGCGGCCGATGCCGCTGTGGAAGCCGCCCACCTCGGAGACGGCCTCACGCAGGAAGGCGGCGTTGCCGCCCATGACGTTGCGGATCGGCGCCCTGACCGCGGGCATGCCGCGGTAGGTGCAGCCGACCGTCCAGTCGAACTCGTACGGGAACCAGCCAGGCCGCCGCCCCGATGCCCAGATGGGGTCGGTACGGCCGCCCACGCCGACGACACCGGTTTCCTGGAAGCCCTCCTCCAAAGCCTCCAGCCACCCGGGATCGGCGACCGCGTCGTCGTCGAGAAAGGCGACGATCTCACCGTTGGCCGTGGCCACGCCGGTGTTCTTGCCACCGGACAACCCCTGCTCGTGCGTGTTCTCCACCACGATGGCCTGCGGGTACTCGTGCTTGAGCTTGAGGTGCAGGTCGGGGTTGTGGTCGACCACCAGGATCAGCTCGTGTGCCGGGCGCGTCTGGTTCTCGACCGACTCGACTGCCTGCCTGATGTCCTCCCACCGCTCCTCGGTGTAGACGCAGATGACAACAGACGTGTTCACAACGATCCCTTTTTTATGCGACGCCTCGGTCAGCGGCAGGAGTGGCGGCGGGCTCAGGCTGAGAGGGGGTGGGCTGGCGACGCCACTCCTTCAGGATGGTCTTGAGCACGCGGAAGCCATCTCGTACGACGTGCAGGTTGCTCTCGCCGTGGATGCGGTTGCGCTCGTGGCTGGGCACCTCGTGCACCTTCAGCCCGGCCTTGGCCGCGCGCACGTTCATCAGCGTCTCCACCTCGAAGCCGTCGCAGTCGAGGTCGAGCACATCAAGGTGGCGCGCCCAGAAGGCGTTGTAGCCGTAGCAGAGGTCGGTGTACTGGGTGCGGTACATCACGTTCACGATGCCGGTCAGCACCTTGTTGCCAAGACGCCGGTTCAGCGTCAGGTCGTCACTGCCGCCCCCGGCGGCGTAGCGCGAACCCTTGACGAAGTCGGCACCGGTCACCAGCGCGCCCACGAAGTTGATGATCTCGCGGCCGTCGGTCGAGCCGTCGGCGTCGATCATCACGATGATGTCGCTGGTGCAGGCGGCGAAACCGGCGGACAGGGCGTCGCCCTTGCCCTTGCCCGTCTGCGTCACCACCTTGACGTTCGGCCGCAGCCGCTTGGCCACGGCCACCGTGTCGTCGACGGAGTTGCCGTCGACGAGCACGATCTCATCAACCCACTGCGGGATGGTGGCAAAGACGTGCGGCAAGTTCTCCGCCTCGTTCATCGCCGGCACGACCACGCTGACCGTCGGGGAGATGGCCAGGTGCGGGGTCACCGGCGTGAAGCTGGTGGGCGGCGGCATCGACCGCAGGGGCGAGGAGTGAACCTTGCCGTTGTGCTTGGTTATCTCGGGACTCATGGCGAGGGAAATCCTTCCGGGACCCCGCGTTGCGGGCCGGACGGAACCACCCCCGGGTGCTGCGGGAACGGCGAAGCCGGCGAACGGTGCATCGAAGGGTCCTGTGTGGAGTGTGAGGGTGTTGGTGCTGGTGCCGGGGGGTGGGTCCGGGATCGCTAGCGCGCTCCCGTTGGTTCCTGGGTCACTGCGTTGGATGGCTCCTGACGTTGCATCGAGGTGCGCACCCGACCGAAGCCCTTCAGGACACGGTCGGCCGCCCTATAAAGAGACGGCCGATCCATGACAATTGTTCGGGCCTTGTTGAAAGGAGTTCGGCCCATCCAGTGAACGGCCGCGGAGGCGGACGGACGCGAGATGCGGCCTTCGGCGACGTACAGGGTCCCGCTCTTCAGCCAGTCCTTATACTCCTTGCCGCCCTTGCCCATGTCGACCATGTGCAGACCCGCGTTCGCGGCGGCCTCGGCCATCTGGAGGTGGTGGACGATGCCCGGCGAGTAACGGGCGTACTCGGTGTCGTAGGCGGGGAACCACCCTACAAGCGTGGTCGCCGTACGAAGGCCGAAATGCCCCGCCACCGGGACGTCACCGGCATAAAGCATGGTCAGGACACCCGCGAAGTCCGATGAGTTCTCGGCATGCATCATGTTCGTCAATTCGACGATCCACGGCTGGGCGAACCTGTCCACACGGCCAGTCCTCTGGTACTGGTCGGACTTCCAGGCGAGCAGCGTGCGCAGCACCTCGGGGTCGGCCGAGGCCCACTCCAGGCGCAGGTCGCCCTGCTCCCGCCCCATCTTGCGTTCCTTGTAGCGGACGGTCTTGAGGTTCTTCGGCGAGTTGGCCTTGACCTGCTCGATCCAGGCCTCGAAGCCGGCGGTGAAGTCCATGACCGGCGCGGGCCGGACGTCCGACTCGTACTCGGCGAACGTCGGCTGCCCCGCGACCAGGTGGTCGAAGTCGAAGACGCTGAGCTTGCAGGCGCGCAGCAGAGCCTTGGCGTCGAGCTTCAGCTCAGGAACCGAGATCAGACCGTGACACGTGGTGAGGAATCCGCCGAGCGGCTTGCCGATGCCGAAGCTGTGCCGCTCGTAGGGGAAGAACCCCTGGATGCCGCGCCCGTCGGAGATGACCGCCACCCTCACGTAGTCGCGCAAGCGGTCCATCGCCACGGCGAACTCGACGGACAGGAACGGGTTGTCCAGACTGCGGTCGGCCTTCTGCAGCTCCCGCCATCGGGCCCGCTCGGAGTCCCCGAGCTCTCCCGGCCGAACTACCTGGATGTTCACCTTGCCCTGGCCCCCTGTTCGGTCTGCATGCTCTTCCCCCGGTACAACACCCGAAGCACGTACATGAACCCTCCGAGCACGGCGACCGTCGCGACGCCGGCGCGGGGCGACCACGCGTTGAAGAGCAGCATGGCCTCGGCGAGGAGCACATTGAGTACGAGACTCGCCGCGGCTCCTACGGATAGGGCGGCGAGGGGGTCACGATCACGCAACAGTCCCACCACTGCCGCTCCTGGCACGACCAGAAGGAACAAGGAGATCAGGAACGGACGCAGCGGTGTCTCGATATCGAACAGCGCGATGACCGCTCCCGCGATGCAGGCGAGCGCGACCAGCCAGGCCAGCGCTCTGCGGTGCTGCTTGAGCATCTCCTGTCTCTCTCCTGCCCTTGCTGGTTGTAGCGCGTTCTGATCGCAGTTCATGGGACCAATCCACGCTAGGACACGTCAATGCCGACGCTTGGCGACGCGCTTCGGTTTACCGGCATGCCGAGGTTTCTCATGTGACCTTCGCCACATGGTCAAGAGATCGGCTTGCTCCGGCGCGTTCCCCAAGCACACCAGAATGCCCTATGTAGCCTAGGGTTCACGAGTCAGGGTCCGATTTATAGCTGTTTGTCGTGTTAAAACTGTGGAGTTACTGTGAGTCCGCGCTCGGCTCCTCCACGGCTCCACCGGCCGATGTGGTGGCCACGCCGGCGCTCGGCGACTCGGTCGGCTCCTCGGTCGCGGGCGGGTCGTCGGTCGGCGGCTCGGGGGCGTCGTCGCCCTGCCAGGACAGGGAGCACGTGGCGGTGCCGCCGTTCGAGGTGAAGGTGACGCGGCCGGTGCCGGAGGCGTTCGGCTCGACGACCGTCACCAGGACCGTGGCCGATCCGCCCGCCTTGACCGAACCGCTCGCCGGGTGCGCGTCGAGGCCCTGCGAGGCCGTCGCCACCCAGGAGACGGCGGCGTTGCGGGCGCCGATCCCGATCCGTGCCACGCCGACGATGGCCTGCGGGCACGAGACGCGCAGCCGGGCCTCCGGCACGGGCCTGCGCCGGGAGGTCGTGGGCGCGGCGGCCTGCCTGCTGCTCCTGCGCGGGGCGGCGGCCGGCGGCGTGAGCCTGGCCGACGGGGTGCGGCTCGGGGTCGCGCTCGGCGTCGGCGACGGGCCGGGCTCGTCCTCCTCGGCCACCGGCTCCGGCGTGGGGCTCTCCTCCAGGGAGGTCGTGGCGGTGGAGGGGACCGGCCGCAGCGTGGTCGTCCCGGAGCTGCCGCCGCCGTTCAGCACCACGACCGCGCCCGTCGCGGCCAGCAGGCACGCGCCCGCCAGCACGAGCGGCGCCAGCCGCCGCGGCCTGCGGCGCGAGCGGCGATCGGCCGGCACCGGGAACCCCGACCGGTCGAGGCTGTCACCGCGATCGGTGATCAGGACGCGGGTGTCGTCCAGCTCGGGCCTGACGCACGTGTCGATCACCCGGCGGCGCAGCGAGATCGGCGGATGGGCGACCGGCACGATGTCGAGCAGCTTGGTCGCCGAGACCTGCCGGTGCCTGCCCTCCGTGCACACCTCGCACCCGCTGATGTGCCCCGACAGCCGGCGCCGCAGCAGCGGGGTGAGCGGCCCCTCCCAGGAGTCCAGCATCGCGGACAGGTCGGGGCAGTGCGCCCGCCCGGTCCTGGCCAGCAGCACGGCCGCGGCGGCGTTCTCCAGATGGTCGCGGGCCCGGCCCAGCCTGGCGGCCGACTGCCTGGAGGTCAGGCCGAGCACCGCGCCGACCTCCGAGGGGGTCAGGTCGTGGCGCAGCGACAGCATCAGCACCTCGCGCTGGCCCTTGCTCAGCTCGCCCAGCGCCTCGTGGACCAGGTCGGCCAGCTCGGTGTCGCCGTGCTCGCCGGGCTCGGGGAACTCGGGCAGCGGCATGCCGCCCGACGGGGTGCCGGAGCGGCGCGCCATCCTGGCCCGTACCTGGAACCTGGTCAGCGCGTACAGCCAGGCGCGCAGCCGGGCGGGCTCCCTGAGCCTGGCCGCGCAGCCCTGCGCGGTGACCAGCGCGTCATGGACGGAGTCGGCCGCCACGTCGCTCTGGCCGGACAGGGTGAACGCGTAGTCGTGCAGCCGTTCGGCGTAGGAGTCGTAGAGCGTGGCGGGAGCGGCGGTCTCCGCGCGCCGCAGAGCTTCGACCAGCTCCTGATCGCCCGCGCGATCGACGGTCGGCCATCCAGGCACGGATTTCCCTCCCCGCAGGTAGGACGCTCACTCAAGCCCCACGCGGAGAGGACGCCGCCTCGATCGGCCAGGTTCGCCCGCCATGCCCAACGAGCATGGCGGGCCTGCGGTCGTCAGCCGTCGCAGTTCGGCATGCAGAGGCGGCGCTCCATGCCCTGGAGGAAGAAGTCGCGGACCTGGAGGATGTCCTCGGCGATGTACGCCTCGCCGCCCGTCGCCTTGGCCACGGCCTCCATCTGCGCCCTGCCTTTCTTGGCGTCCGGCCCGAACGCGATGAGCAGGATGGTCAGCGGCCGCTTCGGGTTGTAGGTCTTCTTCAGGAACTGCAGGAGCTCGGCGTTCCTGACGCCGCCGTCCGGGTCGTCGTTGCCGGCGCCGTCGGTGAGGATCAGGAGGGTGTTGACCTTGTCCTCCTGGAACGTCTTGGTCAGCTCCGTGTAGGCCGCCTTGATCGTGTCGTTCAGGCCGGTGTCGCCGGTGGACTTGGCCTGGAGCTGCGCGAACGTCCTGACCAGCATCTCCTTGCGGGTCGCCCCGTCGATCGACTCGCTGAGCGGCCCGACCGAGACAAGCTCCTTGTAGTCCTTGCCCTGCCCGTCCAGATGCGTGGAGAACGACCACAGCCCCATCTCGGAGCCCGGCGGGAAGAGCCCGAGGCCCTCGGTGGCGATCCGGTTGATGGCCTGCATGCGGGTCATGCTCGTGCCGGGGACGGGCAGCGCCATCGTGCCGGAGACGTCGAGCAGGGTGAGCAGGCGGGTGCCGAGGTTCAGCCGGGTCCAGGTCTGGACCATGCGGGCCACGGTCGCGCCGTCCGGCGGGTCCAGGGCCGCCGGGGTCTCCGCGGTGAAGCCCTTGTCCTCGGTCAGCGCGTCGCCGGCCTTGCCGTCGGTGCCGCGGAAGCCGGCGTCACGCAGGATCTTCTTGGCCGACTCGGCGGTCAGGGCCTGCTTGAAGTCCGCCGCGGCCTTCAGCACCTCGGGGTCCTTGGTCAGGATCGTGACCGGGTAGTCCAGGCTGAGCGTGCCCTCCTTGGGGTAGAGGGCGACGACCGGCGACTCGGGCTTCTTGGTGTTGTGCGCGTAGATGGCCTGCTCGGAGGTGACGCCGACCGGCACCCTGCTGCCCGACTTGACGGTGAGGCTGGCCAGCAGCGCGGTCGAGTCGGAGGCGAGCTGGCCCGACAGCTCCTTCAGCGCGCCGACCAGGGCCTTGTCCTGCTTCGCCTCCCTGGCCGTGCCGGCCGCGGCCAGCAGCGCCGCCAGGCCGGCGGAGTTCTTCTGCGGGTCGAGGGCGAGCACCCGGACCTTCCTGCCGGGGCCGTCCACGTTGGCCACGTTGGCGGCCGAGATCATGGAGACCCAGCTCGGCTGGAGCGTGCCGGTCAGCTTCGACGCGGCCGATTTGGCCGCCGCCAGCACCACGGGGGAGGTCGCGATCGACCCCTCCACCTGCGGCAGCGCGTCGCCGGCCCCGCTGCTGCGCATGCTCTCCATGAGCAGGCTGGAGTCGGCCACCCAGAAGTCGGCGCCGACCTTGCCCGCCGCCAGCGAGTTCGCCGTCCTGGCCGCCGCCTCCTTGGCCACCGTCACCTCGACGCACTTGCTGTCGATGGAGTGCAGGGCCTTGTTATAGTTGCTGGCGATCTTGTTCAGGGACGGCTGGATGTCGGGGGTGGCGACCACGCGCAGCGGCAGCTTGCCTCCCGAGCAGTCATGGTCCCGGTTGAAGATCACGAACGCGGCGACGCCGAGGAGCACGGCCAGGGCGACGGCACCGGCCAGCGGTACGAGCACTCTGCCGCGGCCGCGCCGGGCGCGTCTGCGCGGTGGTGGCGGTTCGCTGGCTCTGTATCCGCCGTCGAGATCGTCTGTGCGGTGTCGCCCCACGATGTCCTCTTAGGTGTTCTCGTGACCTTCCGGAGACCCTAGCGGGAGATGCTCCGCAATACTTCGGGAACGATACTCGGTGCGGTCTATGTGGCAAAACCGCCCTTTTGGTGCGACGATTACGTTATGTGGTTGTGAGCTATGGAGAGCGTGATCGTGATCTGCTGTCAATGGCAGCAGTCGTGACCGTGCCAGGCGCGCCCGCCCTCCCGTACGGCGACGGCCGCCAGCAGCACCGCCACCAGCGGATCCACCCACCACCAGCCGACGGTGTTGAGCCACAACCCGCCCAGCACCCCCGCCGCCATGGCCGCGCAGATCAGATTCTGCGTGCCCTCGCCCGAGGTCGCCGCCGAGGCCAGCCGCGCTCCGAGCCGCCGCTTGGCCACCCCCAGCACCGGCATGCTGACCAGGCTGAACGCCGTCACCACGATGCCCAGCACGCTCGGCGCCGCCCGATGCCCCGCGTCCAGGTCGTGCGCGACATGAATGATCAGATACGGCGCCAGCAGCCAGAAGCTCACCGCCACCGCCTTCCTGGCGGTGCTCTCGGCGCTCGGCGACAACGTGCGCGCCCCGGTGAACCGCCACACCACGATCAGGCTGGCCGCCGCCTCCACGAACGCCGACAGCCCCCACCCGATGAGCGCCACCGAGTGCGCCGCCAGACCCGCGGCCAGGCCGAGCGTGCTCTCCACGCCCAGCCAGACCAGCGTCACCACGGAGAGCGAACGAGCGGCGCGCGCGTCACGCAACCATTCGGCTGACGCGGCCGGATGCTCCTGAATCCGCTGATCAGGCACCATGAACCCCCGAACTCCCGGCTATCCGGCCGTCGACAGCGATACGTAAGGTACCCACTACCACCCGTGACCTGGTAGGGCGGCGGCAAAGCAAGGTCAAATTCGGGCCGCATAATGATCGCTGGGGGATGTCCACGAGGGGGAGACGCCGTGCCGTTCACGCCCAGCCATGTCGCCGCCGTGCTGCCGATGATCGGCTCGCGGCGGATCCGCGGGTTCGTCGACCCGTGGGCGCTCGCGCTGGGGGCCATGGTGCCCGACCTGCCGGTCTTCCTGCCGTTCATGCCCGACTACACCGACACGCACTCCTGGGTGGGCGTGGTCACGATCGACCCGCTCGCGGTCCTGATCCTGCTGCCGCTCTTCCACGCCGTCCTGCGCGACCCCCTGATCGCGCTGCTCCCGCCCGGTCTGGCGGGACGCGCCGCGCTCCTCGTGCCCGACCGCCTCCGGCTGCTCCCGATGCTGGCCGGGGCCGTGATCGGCGCCGCCACCCACGTGCTGTGGGACTCCTTCACCCACTCCACGGGGCCCGTCGAGTGGGGAGCGTGGCTGTCGGTCTCCGTCTTCGGCGTGATCAGGCTCTTCCGCCTCCTGCAGTACGTCTCCTCCGCCGTCGGCCTGGCCGTGGTGGTGTGGTGGGGCTGGCGCGGGCTGTCGCGCATGGTGGCGGCGCCCGTACCGGAGCGGTTGCGCATGCCCTCCCGCGCCCGCTGGGCCGTGCTGGCGGCGGCCGGCGCCGGCGTCCTGGCCGGCGCCCTGTTCTGGCCCGTGATCGACGAACCCGACCCCAGGTTCGGCATCGCCGCGGTGATCACCAAGACCGGCGCGGGCACGGTGATCGGCCTGGCCGCGGTCCTGCTCTGCTACGCCGTGGTCTGGCAGGTCAGGCGGCGCGTGGCAGTATCGGAAGGTGCTTGAGTACGTCACCGACGCCGACGACCCCCGCCTGACCGACTACACCCGGCTCAGGGACGTCGAGCTGCGCAAGAGCCTCGAGGCCGAGCGCGGCCTGTTCCTGGCCGAGGGAGAGAAGGTCATCCGACGGGCCATCGGAGCCGGCTACCCGATCCGCTCCGTCCTGACCACCCGCCGCTGGCTCGCCTCGCTGGAGGACGTCCTCGGCGAGGCCGCCGTCTACGTCGTGAGCGACGAGATCATGTCGGGCATCGCGGGCTTCCAGGTGCACAGGGGAGCGCTGGCCTCGATGGAGCGCCTGCCGCTGCCTCCCATGGAGTCGCTGGTGAAGAGCGGCACCGGCCGCCTGCTGGTCCTGGAGGACCTGGTCGACCACAGCAACGTCGGCGCGATCTTCCGGTCCGCCGCCGCGCTCGGGGTGGACGCCGTCATCCTGTCGCCCCGGTGCGCCGACCCGCTCTACCGGCGGGCGGTGAAGGTCTCGATGGGCGCGGTCTTCTCGATCCCGTACGCGCGGATGGACGACTGGTTCACCGGCCTCGACCGGTTGCGCGCGGCCGGCTACCGCACCCTGGCCCTCACCCCCGACCAGAGCGCCGCCCCCATCGACGGCGTCGAGCTGGGCGACCGGGTGGCGCTGCTGCTCGGCGCGGAGGGCGACGGCCTGTCGTCCCACTGGCTGGAGGAGGCGGACCAGGCGGTGTGCATCCCGATGAGCGCGCAGGCCATGGCCGCCGGGGTCGACTCGCTGAACGTGGTGGCCGCCGCGGCCATCGCCTGCCATGGCCTGATGCGCCGAGTCGGGTGATCAGGGTTTAAGCGGCTGGCACGGGGCACTGGCAGACACCACGTCACGGTAAGGAGATGCCATGCAACCGGTAGAGAAAGCCACGTCGCTGGGAATGGGTCTGCTGGGCGGCGTGCTCGCGTCCGCGCTGTTCAAGCGGGCCTGGAAGGTGGCGTCAGGTCAGGACGACGCCCCGGACGCCGACGACCTCGAACGCGGCTGGACCGAGGTCCTCGTCGCCGCCGCCCTGCAAGGAGCGATCTTCGGGCTGGTCAAGGCCGCCGTGCACCGCGCCGGCGCGCAGACCTTCCAGCACCGGGGCCACTGAGCCGGGGCGCCGTCACTGCTGGTCGCCCGTGAGCCAGTCGGGGTGTCCCTCGAAGTCGTGGATCACCGGCCGGCAGTCGACGGGGCCCTCTGCGCCGGCGTCCCTGACGTGCCGCTCCAGCGCCGGGACCTGCTCGTCCGTCGTGATGAGCGTGAGCTGCCAGGCGAGCTCATCGCGGAGAAGGGCCTGGTCGGGGGCTTCTGCGATGTCGATCGACGTGGCCAGGCCCGCGAGGAGGATGCCGTGCGCGAGCTCGGCCGCCCTCTCGTGACTCCCGATCGTCATGCGGACCTCGACGAATTCCGCCATGAGTTGTCCTTAGTGGAGAGGTATGGACCTCACCCTACCTGCGGAAACGAGGGGGAGGCCGGATTTCGCGGGGATTTCCCGGTTAGTTCGTCTCGTGGGGATGGGTCCCCAGGTCAGAGGGGCAGGACGCCCTTCTCGTGCCGGTTGGGCGGCTGTATTCGGCGTGGCGGGCGGCCCGATGATGCACAATGTGAGCGATCGATTACAGAAACACGTGCAGCAGCGGGGGCTCCATGAACGTGGCCTGGATCATCGCGTTGACCGCCACAGCGGGGTCCTTGAGCTCGGCGGCGGGCGCCGGAAGCACCGCGGCGCCCGCCGCGCTGAGCTGCGCCGTCGCCACTCCCACGGCGCGGCCGCTGGTGTTCGAGCCCGAGGTCGGGCTCACGCCCCGCCACGTCCAGGCGCGCGGGCACCTGGAGCTCACCGGGTGCACCTCGCCCGACGGCACGGCCACGTATCTGCGCTCGGGGTGGGGCAGCGTGCGAGCCACCGCCCAGGCGTCGTGCACCAGTGCCCGTCAGGTGCGCGGCAGCGCGGTGATCACCTGGTTCGGGGTGAACGGGCGCCCCGTCGGCACCTCGAGGCTGCGCGTCAGGGCCGACCGGCTGGTGGCCCAGCGCCCGGCCGACACCCTGCTCACCGGCACCGTCGCGGCGGGCCGGCTCGCCAAGGAGCGGGTCAGCGGCGGCATCAGCCCCGCCACCGCCCTCCTCGGCTGCGCCACCCGGGGCATGGCCACCCTGCCGGGCAGCGGCCGCATCGTGTTCGGCTGACGTGGCCTCGCGCGCCGTCAGCCGAGGCCGATCTGGTCGCCGGCGTAGTTCAGCAGCTTCTCCGCGGTGGAGAAGCGGCGCTCGTTCTGGTCGTCCAGCAGCACGCCCACGACCTGGAGCCCGTTGCGCTCGGCGGCGAACAGCAGGCAGTAGCCCGCCGCGTCCGTGTAGCCGGTCTTCACGCCCAGCACGTCGTCGGCCTGCGTGAGCAGCTTGTTCGTGTTCCGCCACGTGTGCGCCCGGTGCACCTTGCTCTTGGTCACCTTGTGCGCCGTGCTGCCGACCACGGTGGTGAAGACGCTGCTCCGCAACGCGTGCTGCGCCAGCCTGGCCTGGTCGACGGCCGTGGAGTAGCCGCCGGCCAGGGTGGGCATGCCGTCCGCGTTCGTGTAGCGGGTGTCGGCGAGGCCGAGGGTGTGGGCCGTGCGGTTCATCTTGGCGATGAAGGCCGTCTTGCCCGGCCCGTAGTGGCGGGCCAGGGCGTTGGCCGCGTCGGCGCCGGACGGCAGCATGAGCGCGTACAGCAGGTCCCTGGTCGTGAAGCGCTCGCCCTTGCGCAGCCCCGCCGTGGCGGCGCCGCCCTTGGCGGCGTACTTGACGTCGGCCGCGGTGATCGTGATCGTGTCGCTCAGCCGGCCCTCGCTGAGCACGACGTACGCGGTCATGATCTTGACCAGGCTGGCCACCGGCACCCGCTTCGTCTCCCGCTTGCCGAAGTGGATCGTTCCTGCGGAGTCGATGACGTACGCCGCCTTGGCCCCCACGGTCGGCTCGTCGGCGGCCATGGCGGGGGAGGAGACCCCCACGACCAAGGCGATCACGACAGAGCCCATCAAACGCCCGATACGCATGCCCATCATGTTGACAGAGCCGGACGCTGCGTTTGCCTGACTGGGCCACGCGTCGCCCTCAGATGGGGGTAAATCATTGATAGATCCGATATGGCGGGGGGCGGCGGGCCATGGCAGGAAGATTCATCATCAGCGAGGACGGCCAGGGTGGCTACCGTTTCGCGCTCGTCGCGAACAACGGGCAGACGCTGGCGGTCGGCGAGGGGTTCCCGAACAAGCTGGCATGCGTGAACGGCATCGAGACCGTGCGCAGGAACGCCCCCGAAGCCTCCATCGACGACCGGAGCGGCCCGGAACCGGACTGATCGCGAGCTCTTCTCCGCCGGCCGCGAACCCGATCAGGAATCGAGAAGCGCCACGCGCCGCGGCCCACCTAACCTGCAGATACATCGACGTTCGGGTCTTCGCGGCCCGGCGGCGCACATCGGGTCGAACCGACCCCCGACTGCAGGAGCGAACCATGGCGAACTCATCCACCCAGGGCATCAAGACCGTGCTGCACCCCGTCTCCGACCTGGAGGCGGCCAAGGCGGTCTACACCGCCCTCCTCGGCTTCCCGCCCCAGACCGATGAGTCCTACTATGTCGGGTTCGAGGCCGAGGGTCAGCACATCGGCCTGGTCCCGGGCGGCGCGGCACAGGGCATGACCGCGCCGGTGGCGTACTGGCAGGTGGAGGACATCGAGGCGAAGCTGGCCGAGGTGACCGCCGCCGGCGCCACGATCAAGGACAAGCCCAGGGAGGTGGGCGGCGGCCGCGTGGTGGCCACCTTCACCGACCCCGACGGCAACGTCCTCGGTGTGCACCAGGACCGCTGAGCGCCCGTGAAAGCGGCCCCGCCTCCCAGCCGGGCCCGATGGATGGAGACACGATGAGCATGGATACGACGACGGACACCCAGCGGAGCGCGCAGCACGTTGCCGACAGCCACGGCTTGATCCGCGTGCACGGCGCGCGCGAGAACAACCTCAAGGACGTCAGCATCGAGATCCCGAAGCGCAGGCTGACGGTGTTCACCGGCGTGTCCGGCTCGGGCAAGAGCTCGCTGGTGTTCAACACGATCGCGGCCGAGTCGCAGCGGATGATCAACGAGACCTACAGCGCCTTCGTGCAGGGATTCATGCCGGCGCTGGCACGGCCCGAGGTCGACGTGCTCGACGGGCTGACGACCGCGATCATCGTCGACCAGCAGCGGATGGGCGCCGACCCGCGCTCCACGGTCGGCACCGCCACCGACGTCAACGCGATGCTGCGCATCCTCTTCAGCCGGCTGGGGCAGCCGCACATCGGCTCGCCCAACGCGTTCTCCTTCAACGTCCCCACGGTGCGGGCCAGTGGCGCGATCACCGTCGAGCGCGGCAACAAGAAGGCCGAGCGGGCGACGTACACCCGGCTGGGCGGCATGTGCCCGCGCTGCGAGGGCCGCGGCACGGTCTCCGACATCGACCTCACCCAGCTCTACGACGACTCCAAGTCGATCGCCGAGGGCGCGTTCACCATCCCCGGCTGGAAGTCGGACAGCTGGTGGACGGTACGGACCTACGCCGCGTCGGGCTTCCTCGACCCGAACAAGCCCATCCGCGACTTCACCAAGCAGGAGATGCAGGACTTCCTGTACCGGGAGCCGACCAAGGTGAAGGTCGAGGGCTCGACCCTCACCTACGAGGGGCTGATCCCGAGGATCCAGAAGTCGTTCCTGTCCAAGGACCGCGAGGGCATGCAGCCGCACATCCGCGAGTTCGTGGACCGGGCGGTCACCTTCACCACCTGCCCCGAGTGCGAGGGCACGCGGCTCAGCGAGGCTGCCAGGTCGTCGCGGATCGCCGGGATCAACATCGCCGACGCCTGCGCCATGCAGATCACCGACCTGGTCGACTGGGTCCGCGGCCTGGAGGAGCCGTCGGTGCGGCCGCTGCTCACCGCGCTGCTGCGGACCCTGGAGTCGTTCGTGGAGATCGGGCTGGGCTACCTGTCGCTCGACCGGCCGGCCGGCACGCTGTCGGGCGGCGAGGCCCAGCGCACCAAGATGATCCGCCACCTCGGCTCCTCGCTCACCGACGTCACCTACGTCTTCGACGAGCCCACCGCCGGCCTGCACCCCCACGACATCCAGCGCATGAACACCCTGCTGCTGCGACTGCGGGACAAGGGCAACACCGTGCTCGTCGTCGAGCACAAGCCCGAGGTGATCGCGATCGCCGACCACGTCGTCGACCTCGGCCCCGGCGCCGGCACGGCGGGCGGCACCGTCTGCTTCGAGGGCACCGTCGAGGGCCTGCGCGCCGCCGGCACCATCACCGGGCGCCACCTCGACGACCGCGCCAAGCTGAAGCAGGAGGTGCGCGAGCGCACCGGCACGCTGGAGATCCGCGGCGCGACGACGCACAACCTGCGGGAGGTGGACGTCGACATCCCGCTCGGGGTGCTCGCCGTCATCACCGGCGTCGCCGGCTCGGGCAAGAGCTCGCTCGTGCACGGGTCCATCCCCAAGGGCGCGGGCGTGGTGTCGGTAGACCAGAGCCCGATCCGCGGCTCCCGGCGCAGCAACCCGGCCACGTACACAGGGCTGCTGGAGCCCATCCGCAAGGCGTTCGCCAAGGCCAACGGCGTCAAGCCGGCGCTGTTCAGCGCCAACTCCGAGGGCGCCTGCCCCGGCTGCAACGGCGCCGGCGTCGTCTACACCGACCTCGGGATCATGGCCAGCGTGTCCAGCACCTGCGAGGAGTGCGAGGGCAAGCGGTTCCAGGCCGCGGTGCTGGACTACAAGCTCGGCGGGCGCGACATCAGCGAGGTGCTCGCGATGCCGGTGACCGAGGCAGAGGAGTTCTTCGGCGCGGGCGAGGCGCGCACGCCGGCCGCGCACGTCATCCTCCAGCGGCTCGCCGACGTCGGGCTCGGCTACCTCACCATCGGACAGCCGCTCACCACGCTGTCGGGCGGCGAGCGGCAGCGGCTCAAGCTGGCCACCCACATGGCGGACAAGGGCGGCGTCTACGTCCTCGACGAGCCGACCAACGGCCTGCACCTCGCGGACGTGGAGCAGCTGCTCGGGCTGCTGGACCGGCTCGTGGAGGCCGGGAAGTCGGTCATCGTGATCGAGCATCACCAGGCGGTCATGGCGCACGCCGACTGGATCATCGACCTGGGGCCGGGGGCCGGGCACGACGGTGGCCGGGTCGTCTTCGAAGGCACCCCGTCCGACCTGGTCGCCGCCCGTTCCACCCTCACCGGGGAGCACCTGGCCGACTACGTCGGCGCCTGACCGGCCCGCCCGCCCGCTCCTTCCCGCCGCACGCGGTGCGGCCCCTCGGGATCAGGAGCGGGCCCGCTGGGATGCGGGAACGGGCCGTCAACGAAGAAGCCCGGTGCGCTCAAGAGGCCAGGGCTCGGTCGTCGGCGGCGAGGGCGGGGGTTCAGGAGGTCAGGGCCTGGTCGTCGGCGGCGCGACGTCGCTTCAGCCTGCGCCGGATCACGAACCAGGCGACGAGCCCCACCACGACCACGGCCACGACCGCCGCCATGACCGGTGACCGCCTGGCCAGCTCCAGCCACCCGAACACGGCCGCCGTGCCGCCGAACCACCACAGCGGCGCCCACGTCAGGCAGCCCAGCGCGCTGGCGACGACGTACCAGGGGTAGGACACGCGCAGCGCCCCCGCCACCCACGGCAGCGTGTGCCGCAACATCGGCACCCAGAAGCAGCCGTAGACGGCCAGCGCCCCCCAGCGCTCGACGACGCCCTCGATCTTCTGGATCCGCTCGCGCCCCACCTTGACGCCGATGCGCGACTCGTACAGCCTCTCGCCGAGCCTGCGCCCGACCCAGTAGTACACCTGGAACGCTCCGAACAGCGCCAGGATCAGAATGGCCCCCACCAGCCAGTACGGCAGCCCCAGCCAGTACGAGGAGGTCGGCGCGGGGACGGCGATCGCTGCATGCCACATGTCCGGACCCACCACCCCTCCACAAGCCTTAGGCCAGGCTTACCTTACCCCTCGGATGCAAGCGAAGGCCACACCGGGTGCAAGCCTCCCGCAAAAGGTGCAACCCGCCGACAACCAGCGCTCAACCGCCCGGCCCCACTCTAGGGGTGAGCCAAGAGGGGTGTTGAAGATGCCGACGAGAAGCGCAGCCGTCCTGACCAGCGGGACCACCACCGCCGCCAAGCTGTTCGTGGCGGCCCTGGCGTTCACCAGCGCGTACGTCGGCCTCTCCGCCTACAGTAACGCCAGCTCCACACCCGAGCCCACCACCCAGGTCACCCTGTCGGCCCGCGAGCTGCCCATCAGCGCCCCGGCCGAGGAGCTCGCCACGGCGGGCAAGGTGACCGTGAGCGTGCTGACCGACGGCGGCGCCGGCTGCGCCAAGTCGTACGTCGCCCGCAGCCTCGTGGCCAACCCGGACCCGGCCGCGCCCGTCTCCTACCACTGGAGACTGGCCCGCTGGAGCCCGTCGGCCAAGGCGTGGCGCACGTACCTGGCCGACCACGACGGCTTCGCCGCCCCGGAGCGCACGGTCGAGTGGCGCCCCCAGGTCTCGGGCAACCCGGGGTGGTACCGCGTCGAGCTGACGATCGAAGGCGCCGAGCCGATCAGGAGCGACCGCTTCCAGGCAAGCTGCTGACCGATCCGAAGCGACCGCCCCGAGTGAGCTCACCGATCAGGAGCGGCCGTTTCCGAGCGAGCTGCCGACCGACTGCCGCGCGGCCTCCACCCATCGCGGCACCCCCACCCGCTCGGCCACCTCCAGAGCCTTCGCGTAGTGCTCCCGCGCGGCGTCGGGCTGCCCCAACCGGATGGCCAGGTCGCCGAGCGTCAGCGCCACCGGCCACAGCGCCACCACACCGGTCCCCGCGCCCGCCACCCGGTCGGAGAACGGCTTGAGCTTGTCGTAGCAGTCGACCATCCGCTCCCGGTCGTCGAGCAGCATCCCGGCCAGCGCCCGCCAGGTCATCGCCAGCTCGTACAGGAAGTCGGGACGCACCGGCGGCCGGGTCGCGGCCACGGCTCTGGCGTCCTTCTGGTGCCCGGCCGAGGCCAGGGCCAGCGCGTACGCGTCGAGTGTCCACTTGGCGCCCCGCATGTGCGCCTCGGCCAGCGGGTCGACCATGTCGGCCGCCCGGCCGGCCACCAGGTGCAGGCAGAACCTGGTGATCAGCGGCAGGTCCTGGCGGCCCTCCAGCATGCCCGCCCGCGCGGTCATCCTGGCCGCCTCCGAGTAGGCCCGCTCGGCGCCCTCGTAGTCGCCGGCGATCATCAGCCGCTGCCCCCGGTACCAGACGACGACCGCGGTGGGCGCCGACAGGTCATACTGCTTGGCCAGGCGGTCGGCCGCCGCGGCGTGCTCGTCGGCCACGGCGAACTCGCCGCGCGCCGCCGCGCACTCCAGCAGCACCAGGTGGGCCAGCGCCTGCGTGGCCATCTGCCCCGAGCGCTGGGCGACCTCCAGCAGCTCCCTGCCGATGCTCTCGCGGGAGTCGACCGCAGGGATGTCGTACGACTGTCGCAGCCGCCCGCTCAGCGCCGCCGCGATCAGCACGGGATCGCCGCTCTGACGGGCCAGCTCCAGCGCCTCCAGCGACGCCTGCCGCCCCCGCTCGGGCGAGGAGGAGCCCTCCAGCTCCAGGGCCAGCGTGGTCAGCAGGCTCGCCCGCAGCCGCTGCTCGCCCGCCGGCAGCTCCATGAGCGCCTTCTCGGTGACGTCCACGATCTCCCACGCGGTGCGGGTGAAGTCGCGCGCCATGCCCTTGTGCGGCACGGCCAGCGACGCCGCCACCTTCGCGGTGATCTCCAGGTCGCCCAGCGGCAGCGCGGCGTCCATGGCCTGGCGCCGCAGCAGCCGCGCGGCGTGCATGTCGCCGCACAGCGCCAGGGCCCTGATCTGGCGCAGCATCAGCCGCAGCCGCTCCTTGGCCCGCTCGGGCCGCTGCTCGCCGCCCCGTTCGCCGCCCTGCTCGTCGCTGCGGGAGCGGTCGAAGGCCGCGATGGCCTGCTCCCACAGGGTGGCCGCCTCGCGGTGCGCGAAGCGCCGCTCGGCCTGCTCGGCCGCCAGGCCCGCGTAGTGGACGGCCTTGTCGGCGGCGTCGGCCAGGAAGTAGTGGTGGGCCAGCGCCGCCACGTCGGACGGCGTGCGCCGCTCGATGACCGACGCCACCTCCGCGTGCAACCGGGTGCGGCGCAG
Source organism: Nonomuraea thailandensis (assembly GCF_024172165.1). Taxonomy (GTDB): domain Bacteria; phylum Actinomycetota; class Actinomycetes; order Streptosporangiales; family Streptosporangiaceae; genus Nonomuraea; species Nonomuraea thailandensis. Next base: position 12,225,852 of record NZ_JAMZEB010000002.1, read on the forward strand.
CCTGGAGGCGTCGGAGTAGATCGTGTCGCGCACCAGGTCGTGGTCGAAGCGCAGCAGCCCGGGGCCCGGCTCGGTCACCAGCCCGGCCAGCAGCGCCGCCTCGACGGCCTCGATCACCGACTCCTCGTCCACGGCCACCGCGACCAGCACGTCGAGGTCGACGTCGCGGCCGATCACCGCGGCCTGCAGCAGGATCTGCTGCGCCCCGGCGGGCAGCCGCGAGATGCGCCGGCGCAGCACGTCACGCACGCCCGACGGCACCTGCGAGAGCACCTCGGTGGCGCTGGCCCGGTCGGCCGCGCCCTCGGAGTCGAGCAGCCGCACGGTCTCGCGGACGAAGAACGGGTTGCCGCCCGTGCGCTCGACGATCGACTCGACCGCGTCCTCGTCGATCTCGCGTACGCAGGTGGCCTTGACCAGCTCGGCCACGGCCTTCGGGTCGAGCCCCGACAGGCCCACCCGCAACGGGCCCAGCCTGGCCAGGGCGGCCAGCACGTCGGACTGGCGGTCGTCGAGCTCGCTCTCCCTGCACGTCACCACGAGCAGCACCCGGCTGGTCGCCAGCAGGCTCGGCAGCGCGCGCAGCAGGGCGAGGGTCTGGTCGTCGGCCCAGTGCAGGTCCTCGAGCGTCAGCAGGACGGGGTTGCGCCGGGCGACGCCCGCCAGGTAGCCGCCGACCGCGCGGTGCAGCCGGAACCCGCCGGACGCCTCGTCCTCGTCGGGGTCGGGGGCGGCGTCGTCGAGCAGCGGGGCGAGGAGCTGGGCGTACTCGCCCGGCCCCGTCACCTCGATGAGCGTGCGCAGGATCTCCACCCAGGCCCAGCCGGGCGGGGTGGCGCTGGAGTCGGGGCAGGCGCCGGAGGCGGTGGTCCAGCCGTCGGCGCCCAGCCTGCTCTCGAGCTGGCGCAGCAGCGTGGTCTTGCCCGCGCCGGCGACCCCGGTCACGATCGCGACCTGGAACCGGCCGGTGCGCGAGGCGGCCGTGGTCAGCCTGGTCAGCTCGGCGTCGCGGCCGACGAACGGCTCGGGCTCCAGCGGCGGCGGCTCGATCGGCGCGGCGGGGCGCGGCGGCCAGGTGTCGCTGACCGGCGCGGCGGGGCGCGGGGCCCGCGCGGGAGGGGGCGCCAGCTCCAGCTCGGGCGCCTGGGCCAGGATGTCGGACTCCAGCTTGCGCAGCGCCGGGCCCGGGTCGATGCCCAGCTCGTCGGCCAGGATGTTCCTGGCGCGGCGCAGCGCGGCCAGCGCGTCGCCCTGCCGGCCGCAGCGGTAGAGGCCGAGCGCCAGCAGCCGCCAGCCCTCCTCGCGCAGCGGATGCTCGGTGGTCAGCGCCTCCAGGTCGGGCACGGTCTCGGCGTGCAGGCCGAGCCGCAGCCCCGTGTCCGCGTGCCGCTCCCTGGACACCAGGCGCAGCTCCGTGAGCCGGTTGACCTCGGCCTCGGCCCACGCCTGGTCGGCGAAGTCGGAATAGGGGGTGCCGCGCCACAACCCCAGCGCCTTCTCCAGGCGGTCGCGCGCGGACTGCGGGTCGCCCTCTTCGAGGTGCTCGCCGGCCGCCCGGACGAGCTGCTCGAACCGCAGCGCGTCGACCTGGTCGGGCGCCACGCGCAGCGCGTAGCCGGAGGCGACCGTCACCAGCAGCCGGTTGGGCCCGCCGCGCGGGCGGCCGGGCTCCAGCACCCGGCGCAGGCGTGAGATGTAGACCTGCAGGCCCGACTGAGCGCCCTTGGCCGCGTCGTCGTCCCACAGATCGTAAAGAAGCGTGTCAACCGGCACGACCTGACCTCTGGCCACGAGAAGTCGGGCGAGGACGGCCCGCTGCCGCAACCCGCCGAGGTCGAGTTCGTCGTCGTGTTCGTACGCCTCGACTGGCCCCAGAACTCGGAACGCCACCATGTCAGCCGCCACGCTATGCGGGCCTGCGAATCACGCACAAGGCCCGTGGTCGATTAGCACGCGATGGGTTTGGGATTGTCACTGGGTGGCCTTCGAGATCGCGGACGGGGGCTCCGCGCCGGCGTTCCGGCCGTTGCGCCTGCGCAGCAGCGCCCATGCGCCCAGTGCCAGGCCGCCGAACGGGATCTCGATAGTGTAAGTCCAGAAGCCGAAGAGCAGTGCGGTCGCGGTCGCCGGAGCGGCCGCCACGCCGAAGGCGGAGGTCAGCAGCAGCACCACTCCGCCCTCCATGATCCCCGCCCCGCTGGGCGTGATCAGGGCGCTGGTGAGCACGCGCGACAGGGCGAAGACGGCGATCGACTGCGCCAGGCCGGGCCAGGCGCCGGTCATCTGCATGCAGACCGCCATGATCGCCCACTGGAAGCCGAGGAAGAAGATCATGCCGAGCGACAGCCCCGGCCACCGCCCGCGTACGATGCCCGCCGTGTCGGCGCGCAGCCGGTGGAACGCCTCGGACGCGTGGATCTTCAGCCGCAGCAGCCGGGTCACCCCGTCGAGGCCCTTGCCGAGCCAGACGGCCGCGCGCTCCCAGTAGAGCGCCGCCGCCACGACCACGCAGAGCACGATGATCGAGATCGCGCCCGTCCAGCCGGCGTTGGCGACCGTCGCGTTCGGCGCCTGCCCGGCGATGAGCAGCGCGATGATCCCGACGGCGGGCAGGATGAACCTGAACAACGTGTTCCACACGCCGCTGACCAGCGTCATGACCACGAAGGCGCGGCTGGTGAACCCCCAGCCCTTGGTCATCGCCCACGACAGCGCCACGCCCAGCGCGCCGCCGAACGGCAGCAGGTTGCTGACCGCGCTGCCCGCCGCGTTGAGCGTCAGGCCCTGGAGGTTGTTCAGCCCGGGCAGGGAGTTGGTCAGCACGAACGTGTACGACAGCAGGCTCAGCAGCCACAGCGCGGCCATCAGCGCGATCTCGCCCGCGTCGAGCGTGCCGAACACCCTGCCGATCTCCGCCCAGGAGACCGGCTTGCCGGTGAGCGCCTGCACGATCTGGGGGAGGTAGACCACCAGCAGCACGGCCAGGCCGAGCGACAGCACGGACAGGGCGATCTGTAGCCACTTGTTCTTCATCGGGGTCCAGTCTGCCGGGTGGCGGCGGGCGGCCTCGTCGTTCTGAAGTACTAGGTGGGCCACCGGTCGAAGGGATGAGTGAGGCGGGCGCCCGGGGGCAGGTCGCGGCGGACGTACCACTCGGTGCCGAAGACGAAGCGGTAGAGGGGGCGGGGGACCTTCAGCATGACAGCCAGCGTGCGGTCGCTGTCGCCGCCGCTGGCCTGGGAGGCGTGCGCGGCCATGGACGAGCGCTTCTGCCTGGTGTACCTGCGGACGTTGACGCGGTGGGTGATGGCCTCGCCGGGCGAGTACGCGCTCTCGAACGTCCGTACGTCGAACTCCGGCGGGAACTTGTAGAACCGGCCCGCCACCCGCAGCAGCCACAGCAGCGGGTCGCGGTTGACCGTCGCCTCCAGGACGATCTCCGTTCCCGCGATCTTCGCCGCCCGTTTGCCGACCCGGTGCACCTGGACGTGGTCGGGGTGCCCGTAGCCGCCCGCCGGATCGTAGATCGCCAGCAGGTCGGCCCGCTCCTCCTGGAGGATCGCGGCCAGCGCCTTGGCCGCCGCCTCGGTGTCGGCGTCGATGAAGGCGTTGTCGGGCCGCTCCTCGGCGCTGCCGCCCTTGGGGCTGAGCCCGGAGTCGCCGTAGCCGAGGCATTCGACGCGGGCGCAGCCGAGCAGCGCGGCCGACTTGTACAGCTCCTTGAGCCGGGTCTCGCCCAGCGCCTCGCCCGGCTCCATCTCGGCCAGGCCGCGCTCGCCCGCCGTGGCCACCACGAGCACGACGCGGTGTCCCTCGGCCGCGAGCATCGCCATGGTGCCGGCGGTCAGCAAGGCCTCGTCGTCGGGATGGGCATGGAAGAACACAGCGGTACGTGGAGGCACACGCCCAGATTAGTCTGGGAGGGGTGCGGATCTTTCACGTGAGTGACTGTTACCTGCCGCGACTCGGAGGGATCGAGGTCCAGGTCGCCGATCTCGTGCGGGTGCAGCGGGAGGCGGGGCACGAGGTGTCGGTGGCCACCGCGACCAGGGGCGAGCCGCTGCCCGGGGTGCACAGGATCGTCGCGAAGATGCCGTTCGACCTGCCCGTGCACCCGTTCGGCGTGGGTCATCTCACACGCCGCATCACCTCGGCGCGTCCCGACGTGGTGCACGTGCACGCGGGGGCGGTCTCGCCGTTCGCGTGGATGGGCGTGCGCGCCGCGTTCCGGGCGGGGGTGCCGTGCGTGGTGACCGTCCACAGCATGTGGGATCCGGTGACGCGGGCGATGTACCGGCTGCTGCGGCTGGTGTACGGCTGGCAGCGGTGGCGGCTGGTGGCCACCACGGTCAGCACCGCGGCGGCGGCTCCCATCAGGGCCGTGGCAGGGCCGGACGTGCCGGTGCGGGTGGTCTCCAACGGGCTCGACCTGTCGGGCTGGGCGCCGCCTCCCGGCAGCCCGGCCTCCGGCCCCCGCGACGGCGTGCACATCGTGGCCGTGGGCCGGCTGGCGCCGCGCAAGCAGCCGGTGCGCCTGCTGAAGCTGCTCCAGGCGGCCCGCGCGCGCGTGCCGTCCCGGATCCCCATGCGGGCCACGATCGTCGGCGACGGGCCGGCTCGGGGCCAGATGGCGCGCTTTCTCGATCGGCACGGCATGGCCGGCTGGGTCTCCCTGCCGGGGCGGCACACCCGCGAGGAGATCGCGAAGGTGCTGGAGTCGGCCGACGTGTTCGTGGCGCCTGCGCCACGCGAGTCGTTCGGCATCGCGGCGCTGGAGGCGCGGGCCGCGGGGGTGCCGGTGGTCGCCAGGGCGCAGAGCGGGGTGGCCGACTTCGTCAAGGACGGCACCGAGGGGCTGCTCGGGCGTACGCTCGGCGAGCTGGCCCGGGCGGTGGCGCGGCTGTGCACCGACGCGGGGCTGCGCGAGTCGATCGCCGCGCACAACCGGGCGACCGTGCCGGCCGCCGGTTCGTGGCCCACCGTGCTGGAAGGGTTCGAGCGGGCGTACGAGCAGGCGTCCGAGCTGGCGCGCGGCCGTCGGGGCCCCTCGGGGAAGCGCTAGCGCCACCACGGCCGGCAGGCGCGCGACAGCCCGGGCCCGGCTGTCCGGAAACGCGGACGGCCACCGCGGCGAGCGCGACGCTCGCACGCGGTGGCCGGTGAGCCTGTGGCGGGGGAGGAGGTGGCGCTCTCCCCCAAGCTGCGCCACGACCTCGGCGATGGCGCCCCCCATGCGCGCCGCTGCCGTCCCGCCCGCCACGACGCGGCCGTCCACTCCGACCTGCCCCCCACAGGCGGTCGCGCGACGGCCGCGAGCCGATCAGCCGCAGGCCGCGGTGGCCTTGGCCTGGATCTCGGGGAGCTTGCCCAGCGCCTCGGTGGCTCCGGACATGTCGTCGACCTTGATGCTCTCGAAGACGGCCGCCATGTCGTTGACCGCGCTGGCGAGGTCCCCGTCGTACTTGCTCGCGAGCGTCTTGAGCTTGTCGGCGGTCTCCTGGCTCGCCTTCTCGATGGCCTTCGGGTCGGTGGCGGCGCTGCTCAGCGAGCTGCTGTACTCAGTGGTGATCTTGTTGATCTCCTGGGTGGCCTGCGTGCAGTCCACCGCCTGGCCGATCGCACCACAGGCGGTGGTGAGGGCGGCAAGAGTCAGCGTCGCGGCCGCGACGGCGAGGCGACGACGAGGGGGAGTCATGTTCCGTGCCCTTCGTAGGTTTAGCGAACGAAGGGAACATTATGGGGCCAAACTTGATCGCCGCTTGCACCCCACTAACACCAGGGGTGTCAAGCGGGTGTAAAGCCGTGCAGCAGGACGTGGACGATCTCCTCCGGCTCGGGCAGCGGAAGATCCAGCAGTCCCCGGTAGGCGACGAGGCCGGTGAACAGGTCCGTCATCAGCCACAGGTCGGCGTTCGGGGGCAGCTCGCCGCGTTCGATCGCGCGTTCGTACACGACCCACGACCGCTCCATCCGGGTGCGCATCGAGGTGCGGATGAGCTCGGCCACCGCCGGGTCGCGGCCCGCCTCGCCGTACACCTGCCTGGCCATGCGGGCGACGCCCGGCTGGTGCCACAGGCCGAGCGTGTCGGCGACCACCACGCGCAGGTCGCCCTCCAGCGAGCCGGTGTCGGGGATGGCGACGTGCGCGTTCATGAGGCCGGTGAGGGTTTCGAGCAGCATGTCGCGCTTGGAGCCGTAGCGCCGGAACACGCTCGCCCTGCCCACGCCTGCCGCCGTCGCGACGTCGTCCATGGTGAAGTCGAGGCCGTGGGAGAGCACCAGCCCGGCCGCGGCCTGCCTGATGCGATGGTCGACCGTGGGGTCGGGCTTGCGGCCGCGCGCAGACATTGTGATACTCCTAGTATCTGATATTCAGAGTCTCAGTATGGGGAGACGTAATGAGGGTAATCGTCGTCGGCGCGGGCGTCGCGGGGCTCGCCCTGGCGCGCGGCCTGCTCAACGCCGGGCACGAGGCGGAGGTGTACGAGGAGGCCCCCGAGCTGCGCACCGCGGGCGGCTCCGTCACGCTCTGGCCGGGCAGCACGGCCATCCTGGAGGAGCTGAAGGCCGACTACGCCGGCGTCGGCCGGCGGCTGGAGACCCTGGAGTCGTGGGCCCCCGACGGGCGACGCCTGCTCACCGTCGACCTCACCGTGCCCGAGCGCCGCTACGGCCACCCCGTCGTGCACGTGGCCCGGCGCGAGCTGGTCGAGCTGCTCTCCGACGGCATGCCGGTGACGTACGGCGCGCGGGTCGAGCACGTGGTGCCCGAGCGGGCCGAGGTGCGGCTGTCCGACGGCCGCACGGTGCGCGGCGACGTGCTGGTGGGCGCCGACGGCCGCCGCTCGGTGGTGCGCGAGGCCCTGATGGGCGACGACCGGGCGAAGCTGAGCGGCTGGGTCACCTGGCAGGGGTTCACCACCAGGCCGACCGCGCTGACGGAGGACCACCGGGCGGTGATGATCGCGGGCAGGCAGGGGCTGTGCGGGCTGATCCCGGCGGGGCGCGGGCGGCTGCTGTGGTGGTTCGACGTCAGGTCGGCGCCCGGCGAGCCGTTCTGGGCCGACGACCCGCACGTGGTGGAGCGGCTGCGGGAGCGGTTCCGCGGCTGGGTGGACCCGGTGCCCGGCATCCTCGGCACGATGACCGACGTCGACTTCTTCCCCCATCACAAGCAGCCGATCCCCGGCGTGTGGGGCAGGGGCCCGACCACGCTGGCCGGCGACTCCGCGCACACCATGCCGCCCACCATGGCCCAGGGCGCCAACCAGGCGCTGGAGGACGCCTGGCTGCTCGCCCGTTCGCTCGGTGACCTGCGCGCGTACGAGCGGGCCAGGTCGAAGGTGGTGCGCAGGCCCGCCAGGATGGCGGGCACGGAGCTCACCGACAGGCAGGGGCCGATCGTGCGGTTCATCCCCGACGGGCTCGCGACGAAGGTGTACGCCTCGATGCTGCGCGGCTACAGCAACTACCTCTTGACAGCCTCCTGAGGCCGTCTGACGATGTCGCATATAGAGCAACTCGGTGCGTAATACGCAACAAGGGGTGTCGGTTGACCACCACGTCGAGCTTGATCTCCACGCTTCCCGGCCGCGCCTACACCGACCCCGAGATCTTCGCCGAGGAACAGGCCAGGATCTTCGAGAGCCTCTGGTTCTGCGCCGTCAGATCCGGCGACCTGCCGGGCCCGGGCGCGTTCAGGACGGTCCAGGTCGGCCGCGAGAGCGTGATCGTGGTGCGCGGGCGCGACGGCCTGCTGCGCGCCTTCCTCAACGTCTGCCGCCACCGCGGCGCCCGCCTGTGCCTGGAGGAGTCGGGCGAGGTCAGGCGGACGATCAGATGCGCCTACCACGCCTGGTCCTACGACCTCGACGGCCGGCTGGCCGCCGCGCCCAACCTGGCGAGGATGCCCGACATCGACCGCGTCGCGTACGGGCTGGCGCCCGTGCACCTGCGTGAATGGCTCGGGTACGCGTGGGTGTGCCTGGCAGCCGAGCCGCCCTCGTTCGAGGAGGGCGTGACGTACGCGGCCACCGAGCGCCTCGGCGACCCCGCCGCCATCGAGCACTACCACGTGGACCGGCTCGCGCTCGGCCGCCGCATCGTCTACGACGTCAAGGCCAACTGGAAGCTCCTGGTCGAGAACTTCATGGAGTGCTACCACTGCGCCACCATCCACCCCGAGCTGACCGCGGTGCTGCCCGAGTTCGCCGGCGGGTACGCGGCGCAGTACTACGTGGGGCACGGCGCCGAGTTCGCCGAGCGGGCCGAGGGGTTCACGGTGGACGGCGGCCCCGGCTTCGGCAAACTGCCCGACGTGTCGCAGGAGCAGGACCGCCGCTACTACGCGATCACCGTCAGGCCGCAGGTGTTCGTGAACCTGGTGCCCGACCACGTGATCCTGCACCGCATGTTCCCCATGGCCGCGGACCGCACGGTGGTGGAGTGCGACTGGCTCTACCACCCCGACGTCGTGGCCTCCGGGGCCGACCTGACGCGGTCGGTGGAGCTCTTCCACCGGGTCAACGAGCAGGACTTCGACGCCTGCGAGCGCACCCAGCCCGGCATGTCGTCACGGGCGTACCGGGAGGGCGGGGTGCTCGTGCCGAGCGAGCACCACATCGCCCTGTTCCATCAGTGGGTGAACCAGCGCCTGCGCGGATAGCGCACCGTGAGGCCGCCGTACTTGGCCCGGCCGGTTATGACCACGCACAGCACGCCGGGGCGGGGCCTGCCGGCCACCTTGGACGTCGGCTGCCCCCAGTCGCTCTGGAAGCCGTCCACGTCGGCCACCGCGCCCTCGGGCAGGATGATCCTGGCCGATCCGTACGTGAGGTCCAGCTCGATGTCCACGACCTGGTGGGGGACGACGGCCTCGGTGAAGTCGAGCTCGACGCTGCCGTACTTGGAGGCGATCCGCAGCCGGCGCGGCACGGCCCAGTCGCCCGAGCGCCTGACGTTGCCGTTCTTGGAGCCCAGCTCCACCACGTCGTCGACCTGCGGCTGTGTGCTCGGCAGATCGGTGATCAGGTCGAGCAGGTCGCCGTAGGTCTTCGCCGACAGCGCCGCCTCCAGCCGGTCCTCGAGCTCGGCCCGGGTCAGCCGGCCCTCGGAGAACGCCTGCTGGAGCTGCTGCGCGGTGCGCTCCCGGTCCTCGTCGGAGACCCGCATCTGCAATTCCGACATGTCCCGAGCATAGGCGTGGCGGGGTCAGAACGGGAGGCGTCGTCCGGAAGGGGTGCGGAGGTCGAGGGGGTCGGGACGGCGTTCGGGGCGGGGACGGCGGATGAGCTGGACTCTCTTCACATCTCAATAGGTACCCAACGGATTGCCGTGAAGTCATCAACGTTAGGTAGCGTGGTTCTGATGTGGCCGGAACCTTTCGTGCATCCGGCGCTCTTCTATCGGGGCGCCGGTGAGTACGTGTCTGCCACGACGACCTTCATCCGGGAGGGGCTGGCAGCCGGAGAGCCCGTCGCCGTGGCCGTCCCGCCGTGGAATCTCGCGCTGATCGAGGCGGAGCTCGGCACGCAGGCCGGGGACGTGCTCCTGCTCGACATGACGCGGGCCGGGCGCAATCCCGGGCGGATCATCCCCGGCGTGCTGCGGGCCTTCGCCGACCGGCATCCCGACCACCACGTGCGGATCATCGGCGAGCCGATCTGGGCGGGGCGCTCCGAGACGGAGTATCCGGCCTGCGCCCAGCACGAGGCGCTGATCAACCTGGCGTTCACGGGGCGCAGGGTGACGATCCTGTGCCCGTACGACCTGGAGGGGCTGACCGGCGAGGTCATCCGCGAGGCCGAACGCACCCACCCCGTGCTGCGTGACGCGACGGGGGAGTGGGCCAGCGGCGACTACGCGCCCGAGCTGGTCGTCGACGGGCACAACCGGCCGCTGCGCGAGCCGGAGAAGGCCGTCTCGCTGCGCTTCGACCACACCGACCTGTCGGCGGTGCGGGCGCTGGCAGCCAGGGAGGCCGCCGCCCTGGGCTTCGGGGGAGACAGGCTCGACGACATCCGGCTCGCGGTGGCCGAGCTCGGCGCCAACAGCCTCGACCACGGCGGCGGCTCCGGCCTGCTGCGGGTGTGGACCGAGGACGACCGGCTGGTGTGCGAGGTCAGCGACGCGGGGCACATCACCGACCCGCTGGTGGGCCGCAGGCCGGTCGACCCGCGTGAGGCGGGCTCGCGCGGCCTGCTCATCGTCAACCTCCTCGGCGACCTCGTACGCGTGCACACCCGCGCGGGCGCGACCGCCGTACGCGTCTACTTCGACCTGCCCTAGAGCTCGATCTCCCCCATGCTCGGGTAGCGGGTGCCGCGCACGGCGTCCGCGGGCACGGCGGCGGCCAGCGCGCCGAGCTGTTCGGGGGTGAGCGTGAGGTCCGCCGCGGCGGCGTTCTCCTCCAGGTACTTCAGCCGCTTGGTGCCGGGGATCGGCACGATGTCCGCGCCCTGCGCGAGCAGCCAGGCCAGGGAGAGCTGGGCGGCCGTGACCCCGGCCGCGTCCGCGATCCGCTTCACCCCGGCCGCCAGCGCCCGGTTGTGCTCGGCGTTCTCGCCGGTGTTGCGCGGGAGGTGGCGGCGGAAGTCGTCGGCGGGCAGCTCGTCGGCGCTCGGCAGCGTGGCCGACAGCAGGCCGCGGCTGATCGGCGAGTACGCCACCAGCCCGACCCCCAGCTCCCTGGCCGCCGGCAGGATCTCCGCCTCCAGCCCTCTGGTGAACAGGGAGTACTCGCTCTGCAGGGCCGCGATCGGATGCACGGCGTCGGCCTTGCGCAGGGTGTCGGCGCTCACCTCCGACAGGCCGAGATGGCGCACCTTGCCCTGCCGGACCAGCTCGGCCATGGCGCCGACCGACTCCTCCACGGGGACGCCGGGGTTGCGGCGGTGCATGTAGTACAGGTCGATGTGGTCGACGCCGAGGCGCCGGAGCGAGGCGTCGCACGCGGCCCTGATGTACTCCGGGTTGTTCTCGACCGTGCGGGTGGCGCCGTCGCGCCTGATGCCGAACTTGGTGGCCAGCACGACCTCGTCGCGCCGGTCCCTGATGGCGCGGCCGACCAGCTCCTCGTTGGCGCCGCTGCCGTACATGTCGGCGGTGTCCAGAAAATTCATGCCAAGGTCAAGAGCGCGGTGAATGACCGCGATCGACTCCTTCTCGTCGCCCTGGCCGTAGAACTCGGACATGCCCATGCAGCCGAGCCCGAGCGCGGAGACCTGGAGGCCCTCCCTGCCGAGAGTGCGCTTGTTCATGCCGGTTGCCCCCTGACGTACAGGCTGGATCGTCATGCGTCCAGGGTGGACCTTAGAGCGCACTCGAAGTCAAATCGCCGTCAGGGCAGCCGCCGCCACCCTGAGGGGGCTGCCCCTACCGGGGGTCACGTACGGGCAGGTCATCGGCCCCATCTAGGGGTCGGTCAGACCAAGGTATTAGGGGGTACTTCAGGGCCGGTTCGGGCCGATCTCCGATGTTCGCAAAGTCCGCGTTCCACGAGCTTGGAGGCATGAAGGGATTGCTTGTCAGTGGTTTCGCGGCCATCGGCGCCGGGAGCGGCGCGATGCTGAGCCTGCACGCCGGCTCCGACCTGGACCCGTTCCACAGCGTGATCAGCGAGTACGTGTGGCAGTCGGCCGGCTGGCTGCTGCCCGCCTCGCTGACGTTGTTCGCCGCGGGCGCCGCGCTGATCGCCGAGGCGGTGCGGCGGGCCGGCATGAGCCGCTGGATCGTCGCGCTGCTGCTGGCGTGGGGGGCGAGCATGTTCCTGATCGGGGCCTTCCCGACCGACAGGCCCGGCGTGCCGCTGTCGCTGTCGGGCGGCATCCATCGCTACGCCGCCTTCGCCGCCTTCCTGGTGATGCCGGTGGCCGGGATGTTGCTGGCCAGGGCGAGGATCCGCTACGCCGGGGCGATGCGGTTGCTCAGCGGGCTGGCCCTGGGCGCGCTGGTGCTGGTCGTGATCCCGTACGTGGTGCGCATGTTCGGCATCCCGCTGAGCAACGACGACATCCCGGCGGGGCTGACCCAGAGGTTCGTGGTCGTGACCGAGCTCGCCGTGCTGGCACTGGCCGGGCTGGCGCTGCTCAAGCCGTCGGCCCGGCGCGCGGTGTCGGCGGTCATGGCGTGAGGCCGCACCACGCTTGAACTGCGCCGCTCTGGAAAGAGGAAGGTCCCCGACCTCTTTCCAGGAGTGGCTGAGATGACGATTTTGATCGCGTACGACGGATCCGACGACTCCAAGGCCGCCATCGCCTTCGCCGGCGAGCTGTTCCGCGGCCAGCAGGCGGTCGTGCTGACGGTGTGGGAGCGGCTGGCGATGACCTCGGCCAGGGCGTCTGCCGGGCTCATGGTGGCCCTCGACCAGTCAGGGGTCGAGGACGAGGCCATCGGGCAGGCGATGAGCGAGCTGGCCGGGCAGGGGGCCGAGCTGGCCCGCCAGGCGGGGCTGGACGCGACGCCGCGGTGCGACGCGGACTCCGTGGCCATCTGGTCGACCATCGTGGACGTGGCGGACGAGATCGACGCCCAGCTCATCGTGACCGGCACCAGAGGGCTGGGCGGGGTGCGGTCGCTGCTGCTGGGCAGCACCTCGGACCGGGTGCTGCACCACGCGCACCGGCCGGTGCTGGTGGTCCCCGGCCCGAACGGCAAGGGCGGCTGACCCCGGCGCCACCTGCGGCGACAGGTCGCCTCAAGGCGTTCACCCGGGCGTTGGCGCGGGACGCCGGTGCGGTGCGGCAGAGTGGGTGCCTCCTGAGAACGTGAGAGGAGGCCGGGCGTGCCGGAGGAGCTGGCAAGGCGGCTGGGCACCACCGACGCGGTCGTCGTGGGGCTGAGCGCGATGATCGGCGCGGGCGTGTTCGCCGCCTTCGCCCCGGCGGCCGCGGCGGCCGGCCACTGGCTGCTCGCCTCGCTGGCGCTGGCCGCCGTCGTCGCCTACTGCAACGCCACCTCCTCGGCCCGCCTGGCCGCCCTCTATCCCGAGTCGGGCGGCACCTACGTCTACGGCCGGCGCCGCCTCGGCCCCCTGTGGGGCTACCTGGCGGGCTGGGGCTTCACGATCGGCAAGACCGCCTCCTGCGCGGCCATGGCGCTCACCTTCGGCTCCTACGTGCTGCCCGGCCTCGAACGGCCGCTCGCGATCGCCGCGGTGGCCGTGCTGACCCTGCTCAACCTGTTCGGCGTGCAGCGCTCGGCGGGCGTGGCCCGGATCATCGTGGCGTTCGTGCTGGCGGTGCTGGCCGTCGTGATCCTGGCCGGGCTGACCGGCGACGACTCGGCCACCTTCGGCTGGTTCGCCCGCACGCCGGAGACCGAGGTGTTCCTGCGCAACGCGGCCGGCCCGTACCAGGCCGACGGCTGGGGGGTGATGCAGGGAGCCGGGCTGCTGTTCTTCGCGTTCGCCGGATACGCCAGGATCGCCACCCTCGGCGAGGAGGTGCGCGATCCCGCCCGCACCATCCCACGGGCCGTCGGCATCGCGCTGGGCATCACGCTGGCCGTCTACACGCTGGTCGCCGTGGCCGCGCTGCGCACCCTGCAGCCGGAGCTGCTGGCCACGTCCGCCGCGCCGCTGGCCGAGGTGGTCAGACAGGCCGGGTTCGGATGGCTGGCGCCCGTGGTGGGCGCGGGGGCGGCGGTGGCGGCGCTGGGCGCGCTGCTGGCGCTGCTGCTGGGCGTCTCGCGTACGGTGCTGGCGATGGCGCGCGAGCGCGACCTGCCCGGCGCGCTGGCCGCCGTGGACCCGGTGCGGCAGGTGCCGAGGCGGGCCGAGCTGGCGGTCGGCGGCGCGGTGATCGTGCTGCTGCTCGTGGCCGACCTGCGGGAGGCGATCGGGTTCTCCTCGTTCGGCGTGCTCGTCTACTACGCCGTGGCCAACGCCTGCGCGTTCACGCTCCGCCGCGACGAGGGCGCGCCGCACCGCGCCGTGCCCGTGCTGGGGCTGGCGCTGTGCCTGGCGCTGGCGGCCACGCTGCCCCTGGCCTCGGTGGTGGCGGGCCTGGCGGTGTTCGCGGCCGGGCTGGCGATCTACGCGGTACGGCGAGCGCGCGCCGGCCGGTAGGGCGTACCATGGCGGCATGACGGCGTGCCCGGTGATGACGGCCCCCTAGGGGGTTCATCGGCGCGTCCACGTTGAGGCCCTGCTAGCCGGGGCCTCGCGTCGTGTCCGGGGCCCCTCGGGAGGCACCCGATGTACATCACGACGACCATCCCCTACGTCAACGCCAGGCCGCACCTCGGCCACGCGCTGGAGCTCGTCCAGGCCGACGTGCTGGCCAGGCACCACAGGCGGCGGGGCGAGCCCGTGCGGTTCCAGACGGGCACCGACGACAACTCGCTGAAGAACGTGCTGGCCGCCGAGGCGGAGGGCGTGCCCGTACGGGAGCTGGTGGACAGGAACGCCGCCGCGTTCGAGGCGCTGCGCGAGACGCTGGACCTGTCCTTCGACGCCTTCGTCAGGACCAGCACGCACCCGGGGCACCGCGCCGGGGTCGAGCGGATCTGGCGGGCCACCGCGCACGACCTCTACCAGCGGCACTACGCGGGGCTCTACTGCGTGGGCTGCGAGCAGTTCTACCCCGAGGGGCCCTGCCCGGACGGCCACGAAGCGCCGCTGCAACCGGTCTCGGAGGAGAACTGGTTCTTCGGGCTCTCCCGCTACCGGGACGCGCTCCTCGACCTCATCCGCACGGGAAAGCTCAGGATCGAGCCGGCCGCGCGGCGCAACGAGGTGCTGGCGTTCGTCGAGGCGGGGCTGGACGACATCAGCATCTCCCGCTCCGCCGCCCGGGCCAGGGGCTGGGGGATCCCGGTGCCGGGCGATCCCGGGCAGGTGGTGTACGTGTGGTGGGACGCGCTGGCCAACTACGTGACCGCCCTCGGTGAGGACTACGAGCGGTGGTGGGTGCGGGAGCCGGACAAGGTGCACCTGGTGGGCAAGGGCGTGATCCGCTTCCACGCGGTGTACTGGCCGGCGATGTTGTTGTCCGCCGGGCTGCCGCTGCCGTCGGCGATCTTCGTGCACGACTACCTGACGGCCGGCGGCCGCAAGATCAGCAAGTCGTCGGGGAACGCCGCCGATCCCGCGGCGCTCGTGGACGCGTACGGGGCCGACGCCGTGCGGTGGTGGCTGCTGCGCGAGGTGCCGCGGGTGGGCGACGCCGACTTCACCGAGGCGCGCCTGATCGCCAGGGCGGACGAGGACCTGGCCAACGGCCTGGGGAACCTGGTCAACCGGGTGGTCACCATGGAGCACCGCTTCCTGGACGGGCACGTGCCGCCCGCCGGTGAGCCGCTGGACGGCGGGGTGGCAGGCGGGGTGGCCGAGGCGCTGGCCGGGCTCGACTTCCGGCGGGCCGCGCTGGCGGTCTGGACGATCGTCGAGCAGGCCAACCGCTACGTCGATCGCACCCGGCCCTGGCAGCAGTCCAGGAGCGGGCAGGAGGAGTCGCTGGGCACGCTGGTGCACGCGTGCCGGGCGCTGGCCGCGCAGCTCGCCCCCTTCCTGCCGACGGCGGCGGCGCGCGTGGCGACGGCGGTCTCCGGCGACCGGCTGCCCGCGCCCGAGCCGCTGTTCCCCCGGCACGCGCGCTGATCCGGCGCGGCACACGGTGTGGCTGTTGACGGGAATCCTGGGAGAGCCTAGGTTTGCGGCCACACCGACCAGCCGGTATGGAGGCGTGCATGCCCACCGTCGAGACCCTGCGCGGACCTGTGGACGTCGACGAGCTCGGGCAGACGCTGATGCACGAGCACGTCTTCGTGGTGTCCACCGAGCACCTGGACAACTACGGCAGGGGCGCCTGGTGGGACGAGGAGTTCCGGGTGGCGGACGCGATCACCAAGCTCGCCGCGGTGGCCGCGAAGGGCGTGCGCACGATCGTGGACCCGACGGTGTGGGGCCTGGGCCGCTACCTCCCGCGCGTCCAGCGGATCGCCGAACAGGTGCCCGGCCTGCACATCATCGCCGCCACCGGCATCTACGCCTTCGAGGAGCTGCCCCACCAGTACGAGCACCGCGGCCCCGGCCTGGCCTTCGACCTGCCCGACCCGATGATCGACGACTTCGTCCGCGACCTCACCGTCGGCATCGCCGACACCGGCGTCAAGGCGGCCTTCCTCAAGTGCGTGGTCGAGGCCAAGGGGCTCACGCCCGGCGTCGAGCGCATCTGCCGGGCCGTGGCGCAGGCCCACGTGCGCACCGGCGCGCCGATCACCGTCCACACGAACGCGTTCACGCAGAGCGGCCTGATCGCGCTCGACCTGTTCGCCAAGGAGGGCGTGAACCTGGAGAAGGTCGTCGTCGGGCACGCGGGCGACAGCAACGACCTCGACTACCTCATGCGGCTGGCCGACACGGGCGCGATCCTCGGGATGGACCGGTTCGGTCTGGACCTCTACAACCCGACGGCACAGCGCGTGGCCACGATCGCGGCCCTCTGCCGGCGTGGATACGCCGACCGCATGGTCCTCAGCCACGACACCGCCTGCTTCATGGACTACTTCGGCGGGGCCTGGGACGAGGCCCGGCCCGCGCTGGCGCCGAACTGGCGCTACGATCACATTCACGACGACGTCTTGGCCGCCCTGCTGGACTCGGGTGTGACCGATGACCAGATTGAGCAGATGCTGGTGTTCAACCCGAAGCGCTACTTCTCGTAAAGTGGGTGGATCGGGAGAGCGACGCGGGTAGGTGGAGCTGGGTGACTTCGGAGCAGGCCTTGTCGATCAGCCTGGGACTCCAGGGGCCTTGCGTCATCGCGCGGTTGACGGGGGATTTCGACTTCGGGTCCGCGGCGGAGGTGCGCGACCGCGTCACCAAGGCGCTCGATCTCACGCAGCCCCCGATGCTCGTCATCGACATGCAGGCCGTCAGCGTGTGCGACTCCTCCGGTCTTTCCGTGCTCGTCTATCTGCACAAGGCGGTCACGGCCTCCGGCGGGCGGCTGCTGCTGTCGGGGCTGAACGGCCGCTGCAAGCATTTGTTCGCGATCACCGCGCTGGACAAGTTCTTCGATATCCGCAGTACGGCGGAGCTGGCCATCGCCGAGCTGAACGAAGAGGGGAATTCGCCGCCGTTTACCGGGTAGTGCCCGTGCATGTCGGCCGAAGAGCCCGATCTGCTCGGTACGTACCTCGAGCAGATCGGAAAGACCCCCTTGCTCGCCGCCGCGGACGAAGTGGAGCTGGCCCGGCGGATCGAGGCAGGCCTGTACGCGGGCCATCTGATCGAGCGTGGTGAGGGCACGCCAGAACTCGAACTCGTCGCGCTCGATGGCAAGCGCGCCAAGGACCTGCTGATCAGGTCCAACCTCCGGCTCGTGGTGTCCGCCGCCAGGCGGTACTCCTTCCGGGGGCTGCCGTTGCTCGACGTCATCCAGGAGGGCAATCTCGGGCTGATCAGGGCGGTGGAGAAGTTCGACTACACGCGTGGATACAAGTTCTCCACGTATGGGATGTGGTGGATCCGCCAGGCCATCGAGCGCGGCATCCACGACAAGAGCCGTACCGTGCGGCTGCCGATCCACGTCGCGGAGGAGCTGTCGCGGCTGATCAGGGTGGAGCGCCAGCTCGCCGCCGAGCTCGGCCACGAGCCCACCGACGCGGAGCTGGCCGAGGTGGCCGAGCGCTCGACCGGTCAGGTCGCGGCGTTACGCAAGCTCGGCCAGGACATGGTCAGCCTCGACATTCCCGTCGGTGAGCACGGCGAGGGCCGGATCGGCGACATGATCGCCGACGAGGACGGGCTGCAGGTGCAGGAGCTGACCGAGCGCCGGGCGCTCAGCGCGGAGCTGCGCCAGGTGGTCACGACCCTGCCGCCGCGGGAGGCGTTCGTGATCAGGCTCAGGTACGGGCTGACCGGAGAGGAGGTCCACACCTACACGGAGATCGCACAGTGTCTCGGCCTCACGAGGGAGCGCATCAGGCAGCTGGAGAAACAGGCGTTGAGACGGCTCAGGCAAGGGGGGCCGTTGCTGGCGTGGGCTTCCTGACCTGGCCGGGTTGCGGGCAGATAAGCCCGAAATAAAGGGATAACCGTTTCGTATCGGATCATGCCCACCAAACCCGGTCGATCGGGATGCCTGGTAGTAGTCGGGACACGTATGTGTCGCTGCCAAGGGGGGAGCGACAGTCTCGACTATGGGGGCGAAATGTTCAAAAGCCTTGCCGCCACGGCGTTAGTGGCGGCCGCCGCGACCACGCTCATGGCCGCGCCCGCCGAAGCCGCCACGTCCAGCGCGCAGCTCATCCGGACCAAGTCCTCCTGGGGTCACTGCGAGAACACGTGCCGCGTGAAGGTGCGGATCACGAACATCTCCCGCAAGAACCTCTTCAACGTCAAGCTCACCGTCACCCTCAAGGTGAACGGCCGCAAGGTCGGCTCGTGCTACGACAACGTGGGCCGCGTCAACGCGCGCAAGGTGCGCTACGCCGCCTGCACGGTGCGCACCGCGAAGCTGTCGGAGGCGTGGAACGACCACATCGACGGGTACGGGGACTTCCGCACCTACGCCAGGACGAGCGTGGCGTACAAGTACTACCGCTGACGTCGGCTGAAGGGGCCGGGACGCCCGGCCCCTCCGGGGCTCACGCGGTGACGAGGAGTGCCACTCCGATCAGCACCACGACCGGGACGAGCCACATCACGACCTCGCCGGCGAACTCCTTGTACATCGCGTAAGTCTCCTTCGCATCAGGGGGCGGGGCAAACGTCCATGCGCAGCATAGCCGCCCCCGCCCGCTGCTCGATCCCCGGCCTCACACCGTCACGGCCCCGTCGGAGGCCGAGCCCACGGTCGTCACGTACTTGGCCAGCACGCCCCGCTCGACCGCCCGCTCGGGCCGCACCCACGCGGCCCGCCGCCCGGCCAGCTCCGCCTCGGGCACCAGCAGGTCGAGGGTGCCGGCCGCGCTGTCGATGCGCACCGTGTCGCCGTCGCGCACCAGCGCGATCGGCCCGCCGTGGTACGCCTCCGGCGCCACGTGCCCGATCACCAGCCCGTGCGAGACCCCGCTGAAGCGGCCGTCGGTGACCAGCGCCACGGAGGAGCCCAGGCCCCGGCCGACCAGCGGCCCGGTGATGGAGAGCATCTCGCGCATGCCGGGGCCGCCCGCCGGGCCCTCGTACCGGACCACGATGACGTCCCCGGCCACGATCCGGCCCTCCTGGATGGCGACGTAGCAGTCGCTCTCCGAGTCGAACACCTTCGCCGGCCCCTCGTGGCGGAAGTCCTCCTTGCCGCCCAGCTTGAGCACGCACCCGTCGGGTGCCAGCGAGCCGCGCAGGATGGCCAGCGCGCCACGCCGCTTGAACGGCTGCTCCGCGCTCGCCACCACCTGCTGCCCCGGCGTCTCCCGCGCGCCGGCGGCCACGTCGGCCAGCGAGCGGCCGTCGACCAGGGTGACGCTCTCGCGCAGCAGCCCCGCCTCCAGCAGGCGGCGCACCACCAGCGAGGTCCCGCCGGCCCGCCACAGGTCCAGCGCGGTGGCGTCGCCGCCGCTCGGCTTGAGCCCGGTGATGATCGGGACCTGGCGGCAGACCTCGCCGATCCGGTCGATCTCCAGCGGCAGCCCGGCCTCGCGCGCGATGGCCAGCAGGTGCAGCACCGCGTTCGTGGAGCCGCCCATGGCCGCCACCGACACGATCGCGTTGTGCAGGGCGTCCTCGGTGAGCACGCGCGAGGGGCGGGCGTCGTCGGCCAGCGCCCGCAGGGCGAGCTCGCCGGCCCGGCGGGCCGCGGCGTTCTTCTCCTCGGCCACCGCGGGGATGTCGCCGAGGCCGAACGGCGCCAGGCCCAGGAACTCGGCGACCGTGCCCATGGTGTTGGCGGTGTACTGCGCGGCGCAGGTGCCGGCGCCCGGGCAGGCGTGCCGGGCCAGGTCGTCGAGGTCGGCCTGGTCCATGCGGCCGACCTCGCGCTCGCCGAGCGCCTCCCACATGTCCTGGATGGTCACGTCACGGCCGCGCCAGCGGCCCGGCATCATGCTGCCGCTGTAGAGGACCACCGACGGCACGTCGAGGCGGGCCAGCGCCATGATGGCCGCCGGCACGGTCTTGTCGCAGCCGACGATCGCCACCAGCGCGTCGAACTGGTGGGCCCGGCCCATCAGCTCGATCGAGTCGGCGATGACCTCCCGGCTGATCAGCGAGGTGCGCATGCCGGGCGTGTGCATGGTGAGGTTGTCGGAGACCGCGATGGTGTTGAACTCCATCGGCAGCCCGCCGGCCGCCCGCACCCCCTCGGCCACCTCGGCGGCCAGCTCGCGGTGGGTCAGGTTGCACGGCATGGTGCCGGTCCAGGTGGAGGCGATGCCGACCACGGGCCGGCGCATCTCCTCCTCCGACATGCCCATGGCGTACAGGTGGGAGCGGGCCGGTGCGCGGTCGGGATCGTCGGCGATGCTCAAGAGGATTCCTCCGATGTACGGGTTGCGGCACCTCAATGATCCAATGTCCGGATCCGGTGTCGCCTCCCGGCCCCCCTCACTGCTCGCGCAGGCCCCAGGGTGAGCCGTACTCGACCAGCAGATCCAGGAACGGGCGCGGCTCGAACGCCTCGGGCCCCAGCACGCCCGTGCCCTCCCAGACCCCGCCGGCCAGCAGCTCCAGCGCGATCACCGGGTTGACCGCGGTCTGCCACACCACGGCCTGCGAGCCGTACTCGCGCATCGACCACTGGTTGTCCACCACGTGGTAGAGGTACACCTCGCGGGCCCGGCCGTCCTTGACGCCCTTGACCCAGGTGCCGGCGCACGTCTTGCCGTGCATGCGCTCGCCCAGCTCGGCCGGGTCGGGCAGCACGGCGGCGACCACGTCGCGCGGCGACACCCTGGCGGTGCCCTCGTCGGTCCTGACCGCGACCGGCTCGGTGCGGTCCACGCCCAGCGCGTGCAGGGTCTTCAGGGTGCCGATGAACTCCTCGCCCAGCCCGTACTTGAACGTCACCCGCTGGGCCGGGATCCACCTGGGCACCAGCACGACCTCTTCGTGCTCGACGTTCACGCACTCCACGGGGCCGATCCCGTCGGGGAAGTCGAAGATCTCGGGCTCGCTGAACGGCTCGGTGGTGTACCAGCCGCGGCCCCTCTCGTAGATGAGGGGCGGGTTGAGGCACTCCTCGATCGTGGTCCAGATGGAGAAGGAGGGGGCGAAGTCGTAGCCGTCCACGGTCAGGTTCGCGCCGTCCCTGATGCCGATCTCCTCGATCTCGTCGAAGAGCTCGTCGGCGGCGTACCGGGCGAAGACGTCGGCCAGGCCGGGCTCGACGCCCATGCCGACCAGCGCCAGCCTGCCCCGGGCGGCCCACTCGGCCGCGCGGGCGAACTGCTCGTCGCCCAGCTTGACGCCGACCTCCTGGTACGGGCGGTCGGGGTGCGGCTTGGACATCGACATGGCCATGTCGAGGTAGTGCACGTCCGCCGCGAGGGCGGCCTCGAACAGCGGCAGCACGAAACGGGGGTCGGTGGCGTTGAGCAGCACGTCGCAGCGGTGCTCGGCCAGCAGCGCGGTCACGGCGCCGGTGTCGGCGGCGTCGATCCTGGCGGGGGTGAACCTGGCGGCCTCGTCGCCGAGCGCGGCGACGGCGGCCTTGGCCCGGGGGAGGTCGTAGTCGGCGACCACCATGTGGTCGAAGAAATGTCGGCGGGCGGCGATCCGCGTGATGGCGGTTCCCACACCGCCTGCTCCTACGAGAAGGATACGCATGACGATAGATCCCCTTTTATGGCTTTTTTGGGGGGTGTGTCCTACATCAAACGCGCGTAGGGTCATCAACGTCAATGGCGTTGGCATAAGGAGGCCTTCCATGGCCAAGCGGGTGGTGCCGGAAGCGGCACGCCGGCGGCGGCGTCCCACCAAACAGGGGCAGGTGCTCACCCACGCGCTCATCGTGGAGACCGCGCTGCGCATGCTGAGCGAGCACGGGGCCGCCGGGCTCACCGCCCGCCGGCTGGGCCTGGCGCTCGGCGCCGACGCCAGCACCGTCTACCGGTACTTCCGCGGCATGGACGATCTGCTCCTGGCCATCGCGGACGAGCTGTTCGGCCGCGCCATGGCCTCCTTCCGGCCCACCGGCGACTGGCGGGCCGACCTGCGCGAGCTGGGCACCCGCATCCACAACGCCTACCTGGCGCACCCGCAGGCCGCCGTGCTGACCGCCAGCCGCGTCACCGGCCGGCCCAACGAGGTGGCCAGCGACGAGACGATCATCGGGATCCTGCGCGGCGCCGGGTTCGCGGACCGGGACGCCGTGCGGATCTACCACGCGTTCATCGACCAGAGCCTGGCCTTCGCCATCCTCGACGCCGCCACCCTCGCCCTGCCGAAGGCGGCCAGGGAGGCCGACGAGGAGGTGTGGCGCGACACGTACGCGCGGTTGCCGGCCAGCACCCACCCCAACATCGCCGCCACCGCGCCGCTGCTGGTCGCCAGGATGAACGACAGCGCCTACCCGACGGCGCTCGATCTGCTGCTCGCCAGCGCGGCGGCCCAGCTCGCGGGGTAGGGCTCCGGGTATGCCGGAAGGCCATCTGATCCACCGCCACGCCCGCGAGCAGCACGCGGCCCTGGCCGGCCACGTCGTGCGCGCCGCCGGCCCGCAGGGGCGCTTCGACGCCCGGCCCTACGACGGGCGGGCGCTGGCCGGGGTCGAGGCGGTCGGCAAGCACCTGCTCTACCACTTCGAGGGCGGCCTTCCGGCGATCCACGTGCACCTGGGCATGCGGGGGATCTTCCTGCGGTACGACGACCCGGCGGCAGAGCCCCGGCGCGGCACCCGGCTGCGGCTGGCCACGGGGGAGGTGGCGTACGACCTCATCGCCCCCTCCCGGTGCGAGCCCCTCGACGCGGCCGGCGTCGGCGCGCTGTTCGTCTCGCTCGGGCCCGACCCGCTGCGCGAGGACGCGTCCGCGCCCGAGGCGGTGCGGCGGCTGACCGGGTTCCGGGGGCCGGTCGGGGCCGGGGTGCTCGACCAGGGGGTGTGGGCGGGCATCGGGAACGCCTGGCGGGCCGAGCTGCTCTTCCTCCTCGGGCTGCATCCCGGCACGCGCGGCCTCGACGCGGAGACGGCGCTGCGGCTGTGGGAGGCGGCGGTCACGTACCTCGCCCTGGGCAGGGACGCGGGGCAGGTGGTCAGCGACCCGGCCGCGCCCGACGAGCGCTGGGTCTACAAGCGCGAGCACTGCCGGCGCTGCGGCACGCCCGTGGAGACCTGGCAGCTCGCCTCCAGGACCGCGTACGCCTGCCCACTCGACCAGCCCAGGTAGCCTGAGCAGTGACATGGCCACCACGATCCGTAACCCGCTCCTGGACATCCGGCGCATCTACGTCGAGCCCGCCGCCGCCGAGCTGCCGCGCGGCCGGGAGATCCTGGCCCGCTTCCCCGGCGCCGAGCGTGTCGAGGTCGAGAGCCACCACCGCATCCCCGAGCTCTACGGCGATGAGGCGAACGTGGCCCGCTGGGTCCGCATCAAGACCGAGGCCCTCGTGCTCGGGGTCAAGAAGTCGCTGACCGCGCGCCCCAACGGCCGCTCCGCCCACTTCATCGCCCCCTCCACGGCCAACGGCTGCGCGATGGCCTGCGCCTACTGCTACGTGCCGCGCCGCAAGGGCTACAGCAACCCGATCACGGTCTTCGCCAACATCGAGCAGATCCTCGGGTACGTCGAGCGGCACGCCGGCCGGCAGGGCGTCATGGCCGAGGCCGGCCAGATCGACCCGCACGCCTGGGTCTACGACATCGGCGAGAACTCCGACTGCTCGCTCGACGCCACGGTGTCCGACAACGTGCGTGACCTGGTGGAGCTGTTCGGCCGGCTGCCCAACGCCAAGGCCAGCTTCGCCACCAAGCACGTCAACCGCGACCTGCTCGGCTGGGAGCCCAGAGGCCGCACCAGAGTGCGGTTCAGCCTCATGCCGGCGGCCGACTCCAAGCTGCTCGACATCCGCACCTCGCCCATCGCCGACCGCATCGCGGCGATCGACGACTTCGTGGCGGCCGGCTACGAGGTGCACGTCAACTTCAGCCCGGTCGTCGTACGGGACGGGTGGCTGGAGGACTGGGCGGAGCTGTTCGAACAGCTCGACGACGCCCTGGGCGCCGAGGCCCGCGCGCAGCTCGCCGCCGAGGTGATCTTCCTGACCCACAACGACCGGCTGCACCAGGTCAACCTCGGCTGGCATCCCAAGGCCGAGGAGGTGCTGTGGCGGCCCGAGCTGCAGCAGGCCAAGCGGTCGGAGACGGGCGGCTGGAACGTGCGCTACCGCAACGGGCACAAGGGGCGTTACGTCGCGGCGCTCACCGGCCTGATCGAGGAGCGGCTGCCGTACTGCCGCATCCGGTACGCCTTCTAGCGGCCACGCGCCAGGCGCTTGTTCAGCGAGGCCAGGGAGTCGTCGGCCATGAGAGCGGGCAGGCGGGGCGCGTCCTGGTCGATCTGGCGCAGCACGGCGGGGTGGCCGCCCTGGTGGCGGGTCCAGGCGCGGACGACCTCGGGCATGGCCGCGATCGCCGCCTCCGAGAGGATCGCCTCCCTGGGCAGCCACCGCGTCAGGAACTGCGCGGCCCTGGCCGGGCTCCACCACAGCGGGTGGTCCCCGACGAACTCGACCAGCTTCCCGAACGCCTCCTGGGCGCCGGGGACGTCGGGCAGCGTGTCCAGAGTGATCTCGGACGCGGTGTCACGCGTGCGACCGGGCACATCACCGTCCGCGGGCTCGGCTGTTCGGCTCGGCGTCGTGTCGCGGGTGCGGGTGAGGGCGGTGCGGGCACGGGTGAGCGCGAACGGGCGCACGGCCGGCAGCGTGTCGGCGACCTGCGCCCCCATGACGCGGTCGGTCAGCTCGAAGGCGTCCAGGATGCGCGCCGCCACGCTCTCGGGCGGCGTCGGCCGCAGGTCCAGCTCGTCGAGGAACTTCGCCTCCTCGACCACCGCGTCGACGGCCAGGCCGCCGCTGGGCTGGTCGATGCCGACGACGAGGACGTGCGGCTCCTTGCCGTTGTCGTAGCGGAAGGACAGGGCCGCCAGGACCTGCTCGCCATAGGGGTCGGCCTTGCCGTACCAGCCGCCGTCGCAGGTCACCGCGCCCATGCGGCGCACCCACCCGGGCAGGCTGTCGATCACCGCGCTCCCGGCCGCCGCGTACGGGTTGTCCGCCCCCCGATCGTTGACCGCCGCCAGGGCGGCCTGGGCGAGGCGTGCCTCCTGGCCGCCGTCCTCCGCCGATCGCCGCAGGAACTCCTCCGCCTGCTCCGACGCCTCCAGCTCGGCCGTGAGCCGGGCGGCCCAGAGCTCGGTGCGCAGCGGGGAACGCCATCTGAGCAGGTCGCGGGCCTGAGTGATCGCCGTCTCGAACGCAGTCGTGCTCACCCTTAGACCGTATCGTCGCGGCGCACCGGCACAGTCCGTCACCCGTACCGGGGGGCGCGCCGTCACCCGTACCGTTGCGACCTGCCGGCGGCGGCCCTCACCGCCGGAGGTCCCGCGGCGCGATGACGGTGGCCAGCCCGTCCAGCAGGCGTTCCAGGCCGAAGGCGAACAGCGACTCCAGGTCCAGCTCCGCGCCCGGCTCCGTGATCCGGGCGATCAGCGCCCCTTCGAAGGGCAGCCGCGCCTTGACCCACTGCTTGCTGGTCAGCCCCGTGTCCAGCTCGGCCCCCGCCTCGCTCTCGATGTTGATCGCCGTGCCCCGCACGAAGTTGACCAGCGTGCCGTAGACGTGCAGCCGGGTGCCGGGATCCAGGCCGAGGTCGTCGAGCGCGCGCAAGGTCCACTGCCCGTACGCCAGCAGCCCCGGCAGCGCGACCGGCCGGGTGATCGACACCAGCCGCGGCAACCACGGATGGCGATGGTAGGCGCCCCACTGGAGCTGAGCGGCCACCCGCAGGTGGGAACGCCACCCCGGCGGCGGCTCCGGATACTCGATCTCGGCGAACGCGGCGTCCGCGATGAGCTGGGTGAGCTCGGCCCTGGCGTCGAGGTGCCGGTAGAGGGTCATGGTGGCGACCCCGAGCTTGGCCGCCACCGCCCGCATGGACAGCGCGGCCAGACCGTCGGCGTCGACGATCTCCATGGCCGCGCGGACGAGCCGGTCGCGTTCCAGCCCTCCGGCCGACCGCGCCGGCAGCCTCCGGGGCGCGACCACGGCGCCGACCCGGGACGTGGACTCGATGGCGCCCGCCTGCTTGAGCGCGGCCAGCGCCTTGGTGGCCGTCGCCATCGCGACACCCCACTCGCTCATGATCGCCCTGGTCGTGGGGACGGGATCGCCGGGCCGCAGCTCCCCCTCGGCGATGCGGCGCTCGATGTCGGCCACGATGCGCAGGTACGGCGGTCGCGGATCGTTCACGACGTCATGCTGCCATGCCTCAGTGATCGGGCAGCCAGTTGCCGTGCAGGCCGAGCGGCACCCTGACGGGGAGGTGCACCCGCGCGACGGGCTCGCCGGTGAAGTCCTGGGCCGAGAGGATCACCAGGTCGGCGGCGCCGCGCCCGGCGTCGTGCACGTACGTCAGCAGGTACCCCTCGTCCTCGCCCGCGCCCGTGGCGGCGAACACGGCCTCCCCGACCGCCGCGTCCCCGCCGAACCCGTGCACCTCAGCCGTCCCCCGCTCCAGGTCATGCTTGACCAGGGCGTTGGTGAAGGCGTCGTCGGGCGGCTGCCCCTCGGGCGTGAACGGGATCCCGTACAGGGCGGTCGCGGCCGAATAGCCGTAACGGTACGGCCGGGTGGCCCGCGCCTCGTTCACGCGGGGGAAGTCCTGGGGCCGGTCGTCGAGGCGTCGCTGACGGACCCCGTCCGGCGTGATCGTCCAGCGGTCCAGCACGGGCCGGATCGCCCCGGGGTCGGCGGGATCGAACGGCCCCTCGGCCGTGACCAGGTCGACCACGACGCAGTCGCCGTCGTCGTAGGCGTTGAGCGTGTGGCTGACGTGCACGGGGTCGAGGTCCAGCCAGCGCACCTCACCACCGGCCCGCGGCATCACGCCCACCCGGGTCGGATGCTCCGGCAGCCACCGGCACTCGAACCCGTCGAAACCCAGCGGGGTGTCCCACAACACCACGTGGGACTCGGTGAGTGCGAAGTCGTGCAGGAACGGCGTGCGGGTCATGGGGATGGCGGTGGTCCGGGCGACGCTTCCCCCGGCGTCGGTCACGATGTGCTGGACGAAGTCGTGGCCCGGCATGTACGACAGCGAGTGCAGCTCGCCGGTGAGCGGGTCGTGCTTGGAGTGCGCCCCCGCCGTGAACCCCTGCGCCGTCCCGCCCAGGTCGCACAGGCCCACCGTGTTCAGCTCCGCGTCCAGCTCGGCGGGCGGCAGGCCGCCCTCGGCCAGGGCGAAGACGCGCCGGGCGTGCTCGAACACGTGCACCATGGGCGCGAAGCCCGGTGTCCGTACGAAACGGTTGCGGTACCACTCGGCCCGGCCGTCACGCAGCCTCACCCCGTGCACCATGCCCTGGCCCATGCCCCAGATGTGCACGGCGGGGTCCTCCACGTTCAGCGCGTTGGGCCCGTTGCGCAGGTAGCGGCCGTTCAGCTCGATCGGGACGCGTCCGGTGACGGGGAGGTCGAAGGCGGTGATCTCTTCGGTGACGGGGGCGAAGGGCCCTTCCAGATACTTCATGTGAGCACCGTACGGAGAGGCACGCCTCGGCCCAGCGCCACGCGGGAAATCGTCGGGCTGTGCACTAGTGCAGGCACGCCCCGTCACGCCGCCGGCCCCCGAACCCCCGGCCCGGCACCGCGTACGACCTGCGGGCACCCCGCACACCCACCGGCCCGGTCCACGGCCGGCTTCGCGTGATCGGCCTGGCGTGCGCGACGCTTCGGGGCACAGTCGCGTGCGCGGCGCCGCCCACGCGGCGCCGAGGCTGGAAAGTGCGCCGCTTGCAGGTGTGCGTGCCGCGGCCCGGGCCGACGCGCAGGTGCGTCGTGGCCCGGGCCGTGCGTTCGTGCTAGCGGTTGTCGCCGGTCAGGCCGGCCTTGCGCAGGGCCTCGGCCATGGCGCCGCTCGGAGCGGGCCGGTCCTGGCGGCGCTGGCCGCCCCGGCCGTCGCCGCGCCCGCGCTGGCCGCCGTCACCACCGCGCTGACCATCGCCCCTGCCACGGCCGCCGTCACGTCCACCGTCACGGCCACCGTTCCCGCGACCGCCGTCACCGCGACCGCCGTCACCGCGGCCATCTCCACGGCCGCCCTCACCGCGACCGCCGTTCCCGCGCCCGCCTTCACCACGAGCCCCCTGGCCACGCCCCTGCGGGCCGTCGCCGCGCCCGCCCCCGGGCCGGCCGGCGCCCTTGCGGGGCCCGTCGCCGCCCTGCTGGGCCGTCGTCTCGTCCTCCAGGCGCAGCGTCAGGGAGATGCGCTTGCGCGGGATGTCCACGTCGAGGACCTTGACGCGGACGATGTCGCCGGGCTTGACCACGTCACGCGGGTCCTTGACGTAGTTGCGCGACATGGCCGACACGTGCACCAGCCCGTCCTGGTGCACGCCGACGTCGACGAACGCGCCGAACGCCGCCACGTTGGTGACCACGCCCTCCAGGATCATGCCGGACGAGAGGTCGGAGATCTTCTCCACGCCCTCCTTGAAGGTGGCGGTCTTGAAGGCGGGACGCGGGTCGCGGCCCGGCTTCTCCAGCTCGCGCAGGATGTCGGTGACCGTCGGAAGGCCGAACGTCTCGTCCGTGAACTCCTCGGGCCGCAGCGTGCGCAGCGCCGAGGTGTTGCCGATCAGCGCCTTGAGGTCGGTCTTGGCGGAGGTCAGGATGCGGCGCACCACGGGGTAGGACTCGGGGTGCACGCTCGACATGTCGAGCGGGTCGTCTCCGCCACGGATGCGCAGGAAGCCCGCGCACTGCTCGAACGCCTTCGGGCCGAGGCGGGGCACGCTCTTGAGCGCCGCGCGGGTGCGGAAGGGGCCGTTGGCGTCGCGGTGGCGGACGATGCTCTCGGCCAGCGTCGAGCCGATGCCGGACACGCGGGTCAGCAGGGGCGCCGAGGCGGTGTTGACGTCGACCCCGACGGCGTTGACCGCGTCCTCGACGACCGCGTCGAGCGAGCGGGAGAGCTTGGACTCGGCCAGGTCGTGCTGGTACTGGCCGACGCCGATCGACTTGGGGTCGATCTTGACCAGCTCGGCCAGCGGGTCCTGGAGGCGACGGGCGATGGAGACCGCGCCGCGCAGCGACACGTCGAGCTCGGGCAGCTCCTGCGAGGCGTAGGGGGAGGCCGAGTAGACCGACGCGCCCGCCTCGGAGACCACGATCTTGGTGAGCCCCGGCATGTGCTTGAGCAGGTCGCCGGCCAGCTTGTCGGTCTCGCGCGAGGCCGTGCCGTTGCCGATGGCGATCAGCTCGACGCCGTGGCGCTGCGCGAGCGCCCCCAGCACCGCCAGCGACTGGTCCCACTGCCGCTTGGGCTCGTGCGGGTAGATGGTGGCGGTCTCGACGACCTTGCCGGTGGCGTCGACCACGGCGACCTTCACGCCCGTGCGCAGGCCGGGGTCGAGCCCCATCGTCGGCCGCGCGCCGGCCGGAGCGGCGAGCAGCAGGTCGCGCAGGTTGGTGGCGAACACCCGCACCGCCTCCTCCTCGGCCGCCTGCCACAGCCGCATGCGCAGGTCGATGCCCAGGTGCACGAGGATGCGCGTGCGCCAGGCCCAGCGCACGGTCTCGCCCAGCCACTTGTCGGCCGGGCGGCCCTGGTCGGAGATGCCGAACCGGGAGGCGATGCGCAGCTCGTAGTCGGGGCTCTCGTCGGGCTCCAGGGTGACGGAGAGGATCTCCTCCTTCTCGCCCCTGAACATGGCCAGGATCCGGTGGGAGGGCAGCTTGGTGAACGGCTCGCCGAACTCGAAGTAGTCGGAGAACTTGGCCCCCGCCTCCTCCTTGCCCTCGCGGACCTTCGACGCCAGGCGCCCGTGGCTCCAGAACTGCTCGCGCAGCCCGCCGATGAGGTCGGCGTCCTCGGCGAAGCGCTCGATCAGGATGGCCCTGGCCCCTTCGAGCGCGGCGCCCGCGTCGGCGACGCCCTCGGTGACGAAGCCCTCCGCGGTGGCCGCCGGGTCGAGCGTGGGATCGGCGAGGAGCTGGTCGGCCAGCGGCTCCAGCCCGAGCTCGCGCGCGATCTGCGCCTTGGTGCGCCGCTTGGGCTTGTACGGCAGGTAGATGTCCTCGAGCCTGGCCTTGGTCTCGGCGGCCATGATCTGCTCGCGCAGCTCGTCGTCGAGCTTGCCCTGAGACTCGATGGACTCCAGGATCGCCGCCCTGCGCTCCTCCAGCTCGCGCAGGTAACGCAGCCGCTCCTCCAGCGTGCGCAGCTGCGCGTCGTCGAGGGTGCCGGTGGCCTCTTTGCGGTATCGCGCGATGAACGGCACGGTCGCGCCGCCGTCGAGCAGGTCGACGGCCGCCTGCACCTGCCCGTCGCGTACGCCGAGCTCTGCGGCGATCCGCTGGTGAATAGAGAGCACTTGCCTGCCTTTCGATGGTCCCGCCGGTCAATTGTGCAGGACGACGCCGTCTTTCATGACCAGAGTGCGCGCCGGGTGAACGACCACGGCCTCCGCCGGGCTCCCCGCGGGCACCACGACGAGGTCGGCGCGGTCGCCGGGAGCCAGGCCGTAGTCGTCGAGGCCGAGCGCCCGCGCGCCGCCGACGGTGGCGGCCTCCAGCGCCAGCTCGATGTCGTCGTCCCTGCGGAACGTGCTGCGGTAGGCGAGGTGCATGGCGCGCTCCAGCATGTCGCCGCTGCCGTACGGGCCCCACAGGTCGCGGATGCCGTCGTGCCCGCACGCGACCGTGACCCCGGCGGCCCGCAGCTTGCTGACGGGAGGCACGGGGAAGCTGTAGACGGCCGCGGTGACCACCGCGACCCCGGCCTCGGCCAGGCCCTCGACGAGGCGGTCCTGGTGGGCGTCGTCGAGCTGGCCCAGCGCGTACGCGTGGCTCACCGCCACCCTGCCGCCCAGCCCGAGCGCCTTCGTCCGCTCGATGATCAGCTCCAGCTCCCACCCGCCCAGCGAGCCCCCGTCGTGCAGGTGGATGTCGAGGTGGGCGCCGTAGCGCCCGGCCAGGCCGAAGATCAGGTCGAGGTGGCGCACCGGATCGCGGTCGATGCCCGCCGGGTCGAGCCCGCCCACCGCCTCCACGCCGCTCTTCAGCGCCTCCTCCAGCAGCTCGGCGGTGCCCGGGCTGGTCAGCACGCCGTGCTGGGGGAAGGCGACCTGGCGCACGTCGACGGGGGAGCCGGCCGCGGCCTCGCGCACGGCCTCCACGCCGCGCAGGCCGGCCACC
The DNA here is from genome assembly GCF_024172165.1 of Nonomuraea thailandensis. Classification (GTDB taxonomy): domain Bacteria; phylum Actinomycetota; class Actinomycetes; order Streptosporangiales; family Streptosporangiaceae; genus Nonomuraea; species Nonomuraea thailandensis. The sequence continues at coordinate 12,257,149 of NZ_JAMZEB010000002.1, forward strand.
GGATCGATGTCGGTGTGGGTGCGGACGTGCGTGGTGCCCGCCGCGCTCATGCGCTCCAGCAGCGCGGCGATCCGGGCCACGCTCGGCACGCCCAGCTCGGCGCGGCGGCCGAGGTCGTTGGCGATGCGGCCGGAGAGCGTGTCGTCGGCGGAGTGGGGCACCCACGGCCCGCCGTAGAGGGTCTTGTCGAGATGGCAGTGCGCCTCGACGAGGCCGGGCAGGACGAGCTGCCCCGCCACGTCGAAGACCCGGGCGCCGGGCGCCTCGATCGGGCCGAGCGAGACCCGGTCGACGCGGCCCTCGCGGACCAGGATGTCGGCAGGCGCCCCGAGCCCCCAGGGGAGCCCGCCGCGCAGCAGCACGTCGGTCATGCCCAGCACCCTAAAGGGCGGGACCGACGATTTCCCTGCCTCAGGTGTGACGGTTCTGAAGACCTACTCGACGACCAGCTCGACCGGGATGTTGCCGCGGGTGGCGTTGGAGTACGGGCACACCTGGTGAGCGGCCTCGATCAGCTCCCGCGCGACCTCCGGCGCGATGCCGTCGGGCAGCTCGACCCGCAGCGTGGCGGCGAGCTGGAAACCGCCCTTGCCGTTGGGCCCCAGGCCGATCTCGGCCGTGACGGCGGCGTCGGCGATGTCCACCTTCCTGCTCGCGGCCACGAACTGCAGCGAGGAGGCGAAGCAGGCCGCGTAGCCGGCGGCGAAGAGCTGCTCGGGGTTGGTGCCCTCGCCGCTGCCGCCCAGCTCCTTCTGCCGGGCGAGCTTGACGTCGAGCTTGCGGTCCGAGGAGACCGCGCGGCCGTCGCGGCCGGCTGCGGTGGCGATGGCGGTGTACATGTCGCTGCTCCTTAGTAGACAGACCTGTCTGTGCAGCCAAGAGTAGACAGATCTGTCTGGTATCGTCAACGGGTGAGCGTGAGAACGGCGAGCCCGGCACGGACCCGGGTGATGGAGACCGCCTCCCGCCTGTTCTACGGCGAGGGCGTCCACACGGTGGGCATCGACCGGATCATCGCGGAGGCGGGGGTCGCCAAGGCGACCTTCTACCACCACTTCCCGAGCAAGGACGAGCTGGTCAGGGCCTACATCGTCGAGCAGTCGGCGACGCAGCGCGGCCTGGCGGAGAGCGTGCGCGAGGGCTCACCGAGGCAGCGCCTGCACGCCGTCTTCGCCTACATGTGCGAGTTCGGGGCCGGCCCCGCCTTCCGCGGCTGCCCCTTCGTCAACACGGCGGCGGAATACCCCGATCCCGGGCACCCCGTGCGCGAGGCCATCGCCGCGCACCGGCGCTGGAACCGCGATCTCTACCGCGACCTGCTGGCCGCCGACGGCCACCCGGACCCCGACGGCACCGCCGACGTGCTCATGCTGGTCAGGGACGGGCTCGTGGTCGGCTTCGACCTCGACGACCCCGCCACTGTCAGGGCCGCCGTCGAGAAGGCGCTCTCCCGGGTGCTGAAGCCCTGATCAGATGGCGTCGAGGTGGGCGACGTTCGCCACGTCGGCCGGGTCGGTGCTCGGGCGCCCCGCGAGCCACGCGTCCAGGATCTCGTCCAGCACCACGTCCGAGGTGAGGCGGAGGCTGAGCGCCAGCACGTTGGCGTCGTTCCACTTGCGGGCGCCGTCGGCGGTGTAGGCGTCCACGCACAGCGCCGCGCGCACGCCGGGCACCTTGTTCGCGGCGATCGACGCGCCCGTGCCGGTCCAGCAGCAGACGACCGCCTGCTCGGCGCGGCCCTCGCTGACGTCCCTGGCGGCCAGCTCGCAGGCCCACGCCCAGTCGTCGCGCTCGCCGTCGCCGAGCGCGCCGTGGGTCACGACCTCGTGCCCCCGCCTGCGCAGCTCGGACACGACCCGCTCGGCCACGCCGTCCGTGCTGTCGGCGGCCACGGAAATCCGCATGCGTCCCTCCTCCTTCGCCTTCCAGGGTAGAGGCGGCACGCGGCCGTGAGACTGGCGTCAGAAGGCCGTATGTGCTTGGTTGTGGCGACATATGCGACTTGAAATGAACGACATTCCGGCCCTCGCCCGCGGCTGCGCCGTGCTGGGCACCGGTGGCGGGGGAGACGTGCGCACGGGGTCGCTGGCCGCGATCAGAGCCATCCGCGAGTACGGCCCCGTGCCCCTGCTGACACTCGGCGACCTGCCCGCGGACGCGCTGATCCTGCCGCTGTCCGGCATCGGCGCGCCGACCGTCAGCCACGAGATGATCCACGGGGAGGACGAGCCGAAGCGCATCGCCGAGGAGGCCGAGCGCATCTTCGGCCGGCCGCCGGGCGCGATCATGTCCTCCGAGATCGGCGGCGCCAACGGCGTCGCGCCCGTCGCCTGGGCCGCCCAGCTCGGGGTGCCGCTGCTCGACGCCGACGGGATGGGCCGGGCCTTCCCCGAGGTCCAGATGGTCTCGATGTACGTGGCGGGGATCCCGGCCGACCTGGTGATCATGTCCGACGTGGCGGGCAACGTGGTGACGATCCGCCCGGTCGACGGTCTCTGGTCCGAGCGCATCGCGCGGGCCGTCTGCGTGGCGGCGGGCTCGCACGCGCTGATGTCCGACTACCTGCTGACCGCCGGCCGGGCCAGGGGCGCGGTCATCGAGGGTACGGTCACCCGCGCCCTGGAGATCGGCCGGGCGACCGAGGGCACGGCGGACCCGCTCGGCGCCCTGCGCGACCGCCTCGGCGCCGCCAGGCTGATCACCGGCAAGCTGACCGACGTGGAGCGGCGCACCACGGGCGGCTTCGTCCGGGGCACGGCCACGATCGAGGGCACCGGCGACGACCGTGGCCGCCGCCTGAGCCTGGAGCTGCAGAACGAGAACCTGGTCGCGATCGAGGACGGCCGGGTGCGCGCCATGGTGCCCGACCTCATCACGGTCGTGGACACCGAGACCGCGGCCGCCGTCCAGACCGAGGGCCTGCGGTACGGCCAGCGCGTCACGGTGCTCGCCTGGCCCTGCGACCCGCTCTGGCGCACCCCCAGGGGCCTGGAGACGGCCGGGCCACGGGCGTTCGGCTACGACCTGGACTACGTGCCCGTCGAGGAGCTGTCACATGGCTGACCTGCGCATAGGGATCGACGTCGGCGGCACGAACACCGACGCGGTCGTGCTCGACGCCGACGGCCGGGTGATCGCCAAGGCCAAGCGGCCGACCACCCCCGAGGTGACCGAGGGCCTGCGGGCGGCACTCGACGCGGTGCTCGCGGAGCTCGGCGGCGGCCGGGAGGACGTCACGCGGGTCATGCTCGGAACCACGCACGCCACGAACGCCATCCTGGAGCGGCGCGGCCTCGGCCGGGTGGCCGTGGTGCGGCTGGGCGCGCCCGCCACCACCGCCGTGCCGCCGCTCTCCGACTGGCCGGATGACCTGCGCAAGGCCGTCTCGGCGGGCGAGGCCGTCGTGCCCGGCGGCCACTACGTGGACGGGCGCGAGATCAGCCCGCTCGACCTGGACGCCGTCCGCCGCTTCCTGGACGGCGTACGGGCCGACGCCGTGGCCGTCACCAGCGTGTTCAGCCCCGCCGACGACGCCCACGAGCGGCGGGTCGCGGAGCTGGTCGGGACCGAGTACGGCCTGCCGGTCTCGGTGAGCTGCGAGATCGGCTCGCTGGGCCTGCTGGAGCGCGAGAACGCGACCGTGCTGAACGCCGCCCTCTACGGCGTCGCCGCCCACGTCACCGGCGCCCTGGTCACGGCGCTGGCGGAGCGGGGCCTGGGAGCGCGGCCGTACCTGGCGCAGAACGACGGCACGCTCATGACGCTGGAGCACGCCGCCCGGCTGCCCGTCTCCACGATCGGCTCAGGCCCGGCGAACTCCCTGCGGGGCGCCGCGTACCTGTCGGGCGTGGCCGACGCGGTCGTGGTGGACGTGGGCGGCACGTCCACGGACCTCGGCGTGCTGACCGGCGGCTTCCCCCGGGAGTCGGCGGCGGCGGTGGAGATCGGCGGGGTGCTGACCAACTTCCGCATGCCCGACATCCTGGCCATCGCGCTCGGCGGCGGCACCGTCGTGCGCCGGCACGGCATCGGCCCCGACTCGGTCGGCTACCGGATCGTGCGGGAGGCGCTGGTGTTCGGCGGGGCGACGGCGACGATGACGGACGCGGCCGTCGCGGCGGGCCGCACCCCGCCGGGCGCCGAGGACTGGCGCGACCGCCTCCGGGGTGACAGGCGGGCTGACGGGCAGGGCGACGGGCAGGGCGACAGGCAGGGCGACAGGCAGGGTGACATGTCGGAAGAAAAGGCAGACATTCTGGAAAGCGCGGTTACCCTCGCCGACGAGATGATGATCGACGCCGTGGACCGGATGACGCTCGGCAGGACCGACCGGCCCCTGGTGGCGGTGGGGGGCGGGGCGTTCCTGCTGCCCGATCACATCCCCGGGGTGAGCCGCGTGATCAGGCCGGAGCACGCCGAGGTGGCCAACGCCGTGGGGGCCGCCATCGCCCTGGCGAGCGGCAGAGTCGATACGATCTTGCCAGCGGGAGACAGCCGGGCGGCGGCGATCGAGAGCGCCAAGGAGGAGGCGCGGGCGCGGGCCGTGGCAGCGGGGGCCGACCCCGCCGGAGTCGAGATCGTGGACCTCCTGGAGGTGCCGCTGAGCTATCTCTCCGAGCCCGCCGTGCGGGTGCACGTCAAAGCAGCCGGACCCCTCGCCCGGTGACACATCGAAAGGACCCCCCACCATGCGCTGGCACAAGCGTCTGCTCGTCGCCGGGGTAGCCGGTGTCCTCGCCCTGACGGCCTCCGCGTGCGCGGGCGGCCAGGTGCGCGGCGCGGGCGGGACGCCCCGGCCGCAGGCGAGCAGCGGCAGTCCGGCGGATCAGACCGGCGGGCAGGCCAACGACAGCACGTTCGTCTACGCGCCGAACTCCGACGTGGTCACCGACTGGGACCCGGCGACCTCCTACTCCAACGAGATCGTCGCCCTGGCCAACATCTACGAGGGTCTCACCAGGTACAACTCCCAGACCAAGCAGGCCGAGCCGCGCCTGGCGACCGAGTGGACCTCCTCGGGCGACGGCAAGGAGTGGACGTTCAAGCTGCGGCAGAACGTCAAGTTCCACACCGGCGACCCGATGGACGCCGAGGCCGCCAAGAAGGCGATCGAGCGGACGATCGAGAAGAAGGGCGGCGCCGCCTACATCTGGGACCCGGTGGAGAAGATCGAGGCGGTGGACGCGGGCACGCTGAAGTTCACGCTCGAGTACGCCGCCCCGCTCGACCTGATCAGCTCCTCCGGCTACGCCGCCTGGATCTACGACGTGGACGCCGTGGACGCCGACGGCAGGACGACCGCCGGCACCGGCCCGTACACGATCGACTCCTGGCGCAAGGGCGAGGAGAACGAGCTGACGCTGAAGGCGTTCCAGGACTACTGGGGCGGCTGGAAGCCCGAGCAGTACAAGAAGGTCGCCTTCCGCGTCACCCCGGAGATCACCACCGCCTGGCAGCTCCTGCAGAAGGGCGAGGTGAACTGGGTCAGGCGGCTGAACCCGCAGCTCTTCGCCCAGGCCGGCAGCACGCCGGGCGTGCAGAGCGCGCAGACGGAGTCGTTCCAGAACCTGCTGGTGCTGTTCAACACCGCCGACGGCCCCACCAAGGACGTCAGGGTGCGGCAGGCGCTGCAGCTCGCGATCGACTACGACGGCCTGGCGGCGGCGCTGGAGGGCTCGGGCGTCAAGGCCAGCGGCCTGGTGCCGCAGGGCCTGCTCGGCCACGTGGAGGGCATGGCGCCCAAGCAGGACCTGCCCAGGGCCCAGCAGCTGCTCGCCGACGCCGGGTACGGCCCCGACCTGGAGGAGCTGGAGCTCGACCTGACCTACGCCGTCGGCGACGAGGACCAGAAACTGCTGGTGACGCTGCTCGGCTCGACGCTGAAGCAGCTCAACGTGACGCTGCGGGCCAAGCCCATGAGCTGGGGCGCGCAGTGGGACCTGGGCAAGAAGCGCGGCCAGGACGTCTTCGTCATGTACTGGTACCCGGACTATCCGGACGCCTACTCCTGGTTCCTCAACGTGTTCAAGAGCGCCGACAAGCCGCAGTTCAACCTGTCCTACCTGAAGAACCCGGAGATCGACGCGGCCATCGGCAAGCTGCCCGAGCTGACGGCCACGGACCGGGCGGCGGCCGAGGAGGAGTACAGGAAGCTCCAGCAGAAGATCATCCAGGAGGAGGCGGCGGTCGCGGCGCCGTACGTGCAGCGCTACCAGCGCGCGCTGTCGGCGGACGTCCAGGGTTACCAGGACAATCCGGCCTATCCCAGCGTGGTCTTCTTCTACGACCTCACGCGCGCAAGCTAGGCCGTGCTCCGCCATCTGGCCCGCCGGCTCGGCCAGGCCCTCCTGGTCGTGGCCGGCGTGGTCGTGCTCACCTTCGCGATCATGCGGCTGGTGCCCGGCGACCCGGCGGTCGCGTTCGCCGGGCCGAAGGCCACGCCTGAGCAGCTCGCCGAGGCCCGCGCCCGCTTCGGCCTGGACGACCCGCTGCCCGTGCAGCTGCTGAACTACGCGCGCGACCTGGTCACCGGCGACTGGGGGACGAGCCTGCGCACCAGGCAGCCCGTGCGCGACGACCTCTACCTGGCCTTCCCCGCCTCCCTGGAGCTGGTCGGGGCGGCGCTGCTCGTCGCGATCGCGGTGGGCGTCCCGCTGGGGGTGCTCGCCGCCCGCCACAAGAGGCGGCTGCCGGACTTCGGGGTGCGGCTGGGCAGCATGCTGGCCGTCTCCGTGCCGGTCTTCTGGCTGGCCCTGGCGCTGCAGACGGTGTTCGCCGGCAACCTCGGCTGGTTCCCGATCGCCGGCGAGTACGACACCTCCCTCGACACCACCAGCCCGCTCACCCTCTGGACGAACATCACCATCGTCGACGCCCTCATCACCGGCAACTGGCCCATCTTCACCAGCACCCTCGAACACCTGGTGCTGCCCGCCCTGGTCGTGGCCGCCTACCCCACGGGGGTGATCGCCCAGATGACCAGGGCCGCGCTGATCGAGGAGTCGGGCCAGGACCACGCCAGGCTGGAGCGGGCGCTCGGGTTCGGCGAGACGTCGATCCTGACCAGGTTCGCGCTGCGGCCCGCGCTGAGCCCGGTGCTGTCGCTGATCGCGCTGGTCTTCGCGTACGCGATCGTCAACGGTTTCCTGGTCGAGGCCGTCTTCAACTGGCCGGGCCTGGGCCGCTACGCCGCCGAGTCGATCCGGGCGCTCGACACCCCGGGCATCGCGGGCGTCACCCTGCTGGTCGCCCTGGTGTACGTGCTGGCCAACCTGGTCGTGGACGTCCTCCAGGGCTTCGTCGATCCCCGCACGAGGTCCCGATGACGACGGATGCGCAACCGCTGCGCCGCGGCCTGCTGCCCCGCGTCCCCGACCGGTTCGCCGCGTTGGGGGCGGTGCTGCTCGCGGTCGTCGTGCTGGCCGCGCTGCTGGCGCCGTGGCTGGCGCCGTACCCGCTGGACGAGCCGCGCCCGCTGGAGCGGCTGCTGCCGCCGAGCGGCGCCCACTGGTTCGGCACCGACCAGGTCGGGCGGGACGTGCTCACCCGGATCCTGTACGGCGGACGCACCTCGCTGACCATCGCCGTGGCCGTGCTGGGCGTCTCGGCGGCCGTCGGGGTGACGCTGGGCGTGGTCGCCGGGTACGCGGGCGGCTGGCTCAGGGACGTGATCATGCGGGTCACGGACGTGTTCCTGGCCTTCCCCGCGCTGCTGCTCTCCCTGGCGCTGGCCGTCGTGCTGCAGCCCAGCGTGAACACCGTGATCCTGGCCATCGCGGTGACCTGGTGGCCGTGGTACACCCGGCTGGCCGCCTCCGTGGCCGCCTCGATCGCCACCCGCCCGTACGTGGACGCCGCCCGCTGCCTCGGCGTGCCCGCCCCGCTGATCATCGTGCGGCACGTGCTGCCGAACTCGCTCACCCCCGTCCTGGTGCAGCTCTCGCTGGACGCGGGCGGGGTGATCCTGACCTCGGCGGCGCTGTCGTACCTGGGGCTGGGCGCGCAGGAGCCGACGGCGGAGTGGGGGCTGATGGTGCAGCAGGGGCAGACGCTGTTCACCACGAACTGGTGGGTGGTGACCTTCCCGGGGCTGGCGATCCTGGTGACGGCGTTCGCGTTCAACGTGCTGGGCGAGGGGTTGCGCAACGCGCTCGACCCCCGAGCGGAGGTCAGGTGATCGAGGTACGCGATCTCCAGGTCCGGTACGGCGGGCGGCTCGTCGCCGACGTGCCCGCGCTGGACGTGGGCGCGGGGGAGTGCGTGGCGATCGTGGGGGAGAGCGGGTCGGGCAAGTCCACGACGCTGCTCTCGCTGCTCGGCCTCACCGAGAACGCCGAAATTTCAGGACATGTACGCGTATGTGGCGTGGACGTGCTCAGCGCCTCCCAGAAGGCGCTCCGCGAGATCCGCGGCGCCCGCGCGGCCCTGGTCATGCAGTCGCCGCAGGCCGCGCTCAGCCCCGCCACCCGCCTCGGCGTGCTCCTGCGCCGCGCGCTCAAGCTGCACGGCAGGCCGGCCACGGACGAGGTCATGGCGCGGGCCCTGGAGGCGGTCGTGCTCGACCGCGAGATCCTGCGCCGCTACCCCCACGAGATCTCCGGCGGCCAGGCCCAGCGCTTCGCCATCGCGCTGGCCATCGCCCTGGGCGCCGAGGTCATCCTGGCCGACGAGCCCACCAGCGCGCTGGACGTGACCGTACAGGCCGAGGTGGTCGGCGTGCTGCGGCGGCTGCGGGCCGAGCGGGGCCTGGCGCTCCTGCTGGTCTCCCACGACCTGGCGCTGGTCTCGACGATCGCCGACCGGGTGCTCGTCATGAAGGACGGCGCGGTCGTGGAGTCGGGGCCCGCCGCCGAGGTGCTGGCGCAGCCGTCCCACCCCTACACCCGAGAGCTGCTGGAGGCGCTGCCGTGACCACGCTGAGGGCCGAACGGGTGACGCTCGGGTACGGCCGCCGCCCGGTCGTGCACGACGTGAGCCTGGACATCACCGAGGGCGGCGTGGGCCTGATCGGGGAGAGCGGCTCGGGCAAGACGACGCTGGCGCGCGCGTTCCTGGGCCTCCTGAGCCCCATGTCCGGAAATATCTGGTACGGCGACCAGAACCTCAAGAAGGCGGATCTGAGGGCGTTCAGGAAGGACGTGCAGCCCGTCTTCCAGGCCGAGGCGCTCGATCCCAGGATGCGCGTCGGCCGCTCCATCGCCGAGGCGCTCCCGCGCGCCGCCCGCGCCCGTGTCGCCGAGTTGCTGGAACAGGTCGGCCTGGACCCCGAGCTGGCCGGCCGCCGCCCGCACCAGCTCTCGGGCGGCCAGCGCCAGCGCGTGGTGATCGCCCGGGCCCTGGCCGTCGGCCCCCGCCTGCTCATCCTGGACGAGCCCACCAGCGCGCTGGACGTCACCGTCCAGGCCAGGATCCTCGACCTGCTGGCCTCGCTGGAGACCGAGCGCCTGCTCATCACGCACAACCTGGCCGTGGTGGAACGGCTCTGCCGCACCTCGCACGTGCTCTTCGCGGGCCGCGTGGTCGAGTCGGGCCCCACCTCGCAGCTCCTGGCGAACCCGGCCCACCCGTACACCAGGGCGCTGCGCGACGCGGTGCCCAGGCTGGGCGGCGCCCCGCCGGAGGCAACGGGCAGGACGGAAGCGGTCCCCGCCGCGACGGGCTGCCCGTTCAGGCTGCGCTGCCCGCTGGCCGTGCCCGGGTGCGAGCAGGCGCCCGCGCCGCGGGACGTGGCCGGCCGCCAGGTGGCCTGTCACCGGGCGGAGGACGTGCTCTCCGCCTGATTCCTCAGGTACACGCACATGTCGTCGGCGAGCTTGCCCATCAGCCGGGCCAGCTCCGCCCGCTCCGGCTCGGGCCAGCCGGACAGCACGGCCTCGAACCACTGCGAGGCGGCCCGGCGGCACGCCAGCGCCGCGTGGCCGCCGTCCTCGGTGAGGGCGATGCGCCAGGCCCGCCCGTCGTCGGGGTCGCGTACCCGCTCCACCAGGCCGCGCCGCTCCAGCGCGGCCACGTGCCGCGTCACGTGCGGGCTCTCGACCTGAAGGCTCTCGGCGATCTTCCCGATCCTGCGCGGCTCGCCCGCGTCCAGCAGGTCGACGAGGATCTGGACGTCCGGCCGGTCCAGGCGGATGCCCGCGGCCTCGGTCAGCCGCTCGTGCGTCTTGGCGCGGTTGAGTGAGGTCGCGAGCCGGCGATAGGCGTCCACCGTACGGTGCAGATTCTCGTCCATCCGCTTGATTACCTAACTTACGTATGTATTATCGGTTCTCGGTTACTTACCCAAGTTATCTAAAGGAGCCGACATGGCGACAGTCGTCGTGCCCGCGTCACGGGCAACGACCAGCCGGAACCCCTGGCCCGCGGTGATCTCACTGGCCTTCGCCGCCTCCATCGCCGCTCTCCAGAACACCGCGGTGGTTCCGCTGCTTCCCGTGCTGCAACGGGAGCTGAACACGTCGTTGAGCGCCGTGAGCTGGACCCTCACGCTGAGCCTGCTGGTGGGCGCGGTGTCCACACCGCTGTTGTCGCGCTTCGGCGACATGTACGGCAGACGCCGCATGATCCTCGCCGCCCTGACGCTCCTGGTGATCGGCTCCGTCATGGGCGCGCTGGCGACCTCGCTGACCTGGCTGATCGTGGCACGGGTGTTGCAGGGCTTCGTGTCCGCGCTGGTGCCGCTGTCGATCGGGGTGGTCCGGGACTCCCTGCCCAGGCAGCAGCTCGCGACCGGCATCGGGGTGCTGAGCGCGACCATGGGGTTCGGCAGCGGCGGCGGCATGATCCTGGCGGGGCTCGCCTCCGGTGACTACCACCTGGTCTTCTGGATCACCGGCGGCATCTCCCTGGTGGCGGGCATCGTCGTGGCCTTCCTCGTGCGTGACTCGGCCCCGCCGGTCAAGGGCCGCCCCGACCTGCTGGGGGCGGCGCTGCTGACCGCGTGGCTGGTCGCGCTGCTGCTGGCCGTCAGCGAGGGCGGCTCCTGGGGCTGGACCTCGCCGGGCGTGCTCGGGCTCTTCGCCGCGGCCGCCGTGCTGGCGGTCGTGTGGGTGCTGGTCGAGCGCGGGGTGGCCGAGCCGCTGGTGGAGATGGCGATGCTGGTGCACAGGGGAACGGTCGGGGCGACGGTGTCCTCGTTCCTGCTCGGGTTCTCGTTCTTCACCCTGCTGACCGGCATGTCCGGCTTCGCCCAGGCGCCGGAGGCGGCGGGCGGGCTCGGGGCCACCGTCCTCCAGGTCGGGATCTACCTGCTGCCGAGCACGCTCTTCATGCTGGTGATCTCGCTGTTCGCGGGCCGGATCATGCGCAGGCTGCCGGCGTCCGCCATGGTGGCGATCGGCTCGGGGGTCACCGCGCTGGCCGGGCTCTGGCTGGTGGTCCAGCACACGGCGCCGGCGCACCTGTACGTGGCGTCCTCGCTGATGGGCGTGGGCCTCGGCGTCGGCTACGCGGCTCTGGGCACCATGGCCGTGGAGCACGTGGCTCCGGACAGGACCGCCGTGGCGGCGGGGGTGAACGCCCTGGTCCGCATCGTGGGCGGCAGCGTGGCGGGCGCCGCGATCGCCGCCGTGCTGGCCGCGGGCGGCGGCTACCCCTGGGTCTTCGGGGCAGCCGCCGGAGCGGGCGTCGTGGCCGCGCTGTTCGCGGCCGGGTACGGCTATCTCAACCGCGGGCCGGTCACAGCGCCTTCAGGCCACTGATCACTTCCAGCAGCACCTTGGCGTCCGGGGCGGGCGGCGGCAGCTCGACCTGCACGAGTTGCTGGGCGTGCAGGTCGCCGACCAGCACCCGGACCACGCCGATGGGCAGGTTCAGCTCGGCCGCCACGTCCACCAGCCGCGTGGGCTGGGTGCACTTCTGCAGGATGATGAGGTGCTCGGGGTCGAGGCCGCGGGGCGGCGTGAGGCCGCCGGCGGTGATGATGACCGCGATGAGGTCGATGGCCTCGCTCGCGGGCACCGTACGGCCCCTGGTCAGCAGGTAGGCGGGGACGATCGGACCGGCGTCCTCGTCCAGCCAGCGCTCTTCAGTCACTACGCACCACCCGCATGGGGCGAGCGGCGGGCTCCTTCTGCACGGCGATCGCCGGGGCTTCTGGCTCCGGCTCCGCCACGTGCTCTTCCGGGATCAACACGATCGCGGTGGTCCCTCCATATGGTGAACCGCGCAACGTCACGCGGATGTCGTGCCTGGCGGCCAGGCGGGAGACGACGAAGAGGCCGAGCCGGTCACTGTCGGCCAGGTCGAACTCCGGCGGGCTGGCCAGCCGCTCGTTGTACTCGGCCAGCTCTTCTGGTTCCATCCCGAATCCCCGGTCCTCGACCTCGAAGGCGAAGCCCCGGGCCGTCCCCTCGCCGCGCACGATGACCGTGGTGTGCGCGGGGGAGTAGACGGTGGCGTTCTCTATCAGCTCGGCGATGAGGTGGATCACGTCGCCGACCACGGTGCCGGCCAGGCGCTGGCCGGACATCGGCTCGATGACGACCCGCTGGTAGTCCTCCACCTCGGCGGCGGCGCCGCGGGCCACGTCGAGCAGCGGCACGGGCCGGCTCCAGCCGCGTCCGGGCGTGGCGCCCGACAGGATGATCAGGCCTTCGGCGTGGCGGCGCATGCGCGTCGTCAGGTGGTCCAGCTTGAACAGGTCGTCGAGCTGCTCGGGGTCGGTGGCCCGGTGCTGCATGTCCGCGAGCTGGATGCGCTGGCGGTGCAGCAGCGTCTGGCTGCGCCTGGCGAGGTTGCGGAAGACGTGCCCGACGCCCTCGCGGAGCTGCGCCTGGCCGACCGCGGCCTCCACCGCCGTCTGCTGCACGGTGGAGAACGCCTGGCCCACGTCGTCGATCTCGACCGTGGTGCTGGCCACGGACAGCTCGGGCATCTCGACCTTCTCGCCCTTGCGCAGCTTGGCGACCACGTGCGGCAGCCGCTCCTGGGAGACCTCCAGCGCCGCCAGCCGCAGCGCGCCGAGCTCCTTCGACAGGCGGTCACCCATGCGCAGCGAGAACGCGATCGACACGATCACCAGCGCCAGCGCCGTGCCCGCCAGCAGGAACGCCCGCGACAGCACCTCGTCGGCCACCGGGTCGGCGCGCTCGTTCAGCAGCGTGCTGGCCTTCATCTGGGCCTCGTTGAACGACTTGGCCAGCCCCTCGGTGGTGCTCAGCCAGCCCTGCGGCGTGCCGCCCGCGATGATCTGGTCCTCCATCATCCGCATCCGCTGGTAGGCGGGGGAGCTGATGAGGGCGACCTGGGGATCGCGCAGCGCCGGGTCGAGCTCGCCGAGACCCTGGTCGATGAGGAAGCGCCGGTTGCCCGCGATCTGGGTGAACAGCCTGCGCTCGGCCGCGTCGACCGTGCCGAGGCCGATGGCCTGCTCCCTGCTCAGCAGCTCCCTGGCGTAGCCCATCTCGATGACCACGCGCGACTGCTCGTAGATCGGGATGTCGTCGATCAGCGCGACCTTGCGGTGCAGGCCGTACAGGGTGTCGATGACCGAGTTGTACGCCTCCACGCTGTGCAGACGGTCCGACAGACCCGCGTCGATCTCCCCACGGACCGAGTCGAGCCTGTCGAGTTGCGTGTACACCGCGTTCACCTGTGTGCGGATCTCTTCCGATCTGTCCTTGATGGTGCTGGAGAGCTGGGTGAAGGAGTCGCGGGCGGCGTCGGTCTTGGTGCGCTGCGCGGCGACGGCGGACTCGTCCGCCACGTTACGCAGGAGCTGGGCCGAGATGAGACGTTCGCGCTGGATCTCGCTGATCAGTTTGTACGCGGGCAGGCGGAGGTTCGTCCAGACCGTCTTGTACTGACGCAGCTCCAAGCTCTCGCCGGCGGTGACGGCGGTGATGACCCCCCACAACACCACCATGGAGGTCAGCGGCACCAGTAGTAGTCCGATGATCTTCATGCGGATCGTTCGGCTACGACCCATGGCACCTCACTCCGGTCGGTCCCAAGCTGGCAACCCCGGACGGGACAAGCCCCGAGAATAGCAATTCGATCACCGGAATGCCCAATTTTTCGGGACTTTTGGACACGTGTCACGCCTCTGCTGAATCTTGGAGTAGGTTTCCCGGGAATCACATCGGCCACAGAGGGAGCTTGCGTTGCGCCGTCGACTCGTTGCGGCCGTCGCGCTGACCCTCCTGGCGGCCTGCTCGACCCCCCAGGAGCCACAGCGGGCGCCGGCGGGGGAGTCGCCCTTCGTCTACGTCAAGAACACCGACATCGTCACCGAGTGGGACCCCAGCCGCTCCTACTCCAACGAGATCATCGCCTTCCAGAACGTCTACGAGACCCTCACGCTCTGGAACCCCGTCACCAAGAAGTCCGCCCCCCGCCTGGCCACCTCCTGGCGATCCTCCGCCGACGGCCGGACCTGGACCTTCTCCCTGCGCTCCGGCGTCACCTTCCACACCGGCAGGCCGCTGGACGCCGAGGCGGTCAAGGCGTCCATCGAGCGCACGATGCGGGCCAAGACCGGCGCCTCCTACATCTGGGACGCCGTCTCCTCCATCAGGGTCGAGGGGCCGCTCACGGTGACGTTCGCGCTGAAGTACCCCGTGCCGCTGGACCTGGTGGCCTCCGCCGGGTACGCGGCCTACATCTACGACACCAAGGCCGCCTCCGACCTGACCGCGTTCTTCCGCCAGGGCAGGGACGCGGGCTCCGGGCCGTACACGGTGACGAAGTGGAACAAGGGCAAGGAGGACGAGCTCACGCTCTCGGCGTACGACGGGTACTGGGGCGGCTGGCAGCGGCCGCACTACAACACCGTCAGGTACAAGGTCGTGCCCGACACCGAGCGGGCGTACCGGATGTTGCAGAACGGCGAGGCCAGCTTCGTCGACCGGCTCGACCCGCGGCTGTTCGCCCGCGCCTCCGCCGCGTCCGGGCTGCGCACCTCCGACCGGCCGTCGTTCACGACGGCCGTGATGTTGTTCAACACGGCCGCCGGGCCGATGAAGGACATCAGGGTGCGCAAGGCCGTCCAGAAGGCCGTCGATTACCAGGGCCTGATCAAGGCGCTCAAGGGCTCCGTGATGCCGGCCAGCGGCGTCGTGCCGGAAGGGCTGCTCGGCCACGTGCCGGACCGCGTGCCCGAGCAGGACCTCGCCGGCGCCACCCGGCTGCTCCAGCAGGCCGGCTACGGCCCCGGCGGCCGGCCGCTGCGGCTACGGCTGACCTACGGCGAGGGCGAGGCCGACGAGCAGGTGCTCGCCCGGCGGCTACGGGCCACGCTGCGCACGTTGAACGTCACCCTCGAAGTCAGGGGCATGCACTGGAACGCCCAGTGGGAGCTGGGCAAGAAGCGCGGCCAGGACATCTTCGTCATGTACTGGTGGCCCGACTACGCCGACGGCTACTCCTACTTCGGCCAGGTCTTCCAGAGCGCGAACCCGCCCGTGTTCAACCTGTCCTACCTCAACGACCGCACCCTCGACGCGCTGCTCGGCACGCTGCCCGAGCTGACGGTGACCGACAAGCCGGCGGCGCAGCGGGCCTACGAGCAGGCCACCACCCGCGTGCTGGACCAGCGGGCGGCCGCCGCGCTGCCCTGGGTGGTCAAGTCGCGGCGGGCCTACCTGGGTGGCATCCAGGGTTACGACGACAATCCCGCCTACCAGGACGTGGTCTTCGTCTACGACCTGCGGCCGTCGGGCTGATCGCCGCCCGCCCGCTCGCGCAGCCGCGCCCTGATCTCCTCCGGGGTGTAGGCGCGGCGCCGCCGCTCCGCCCGCGCGATCACCACTCCCGTGGCCGCCACACCCATGATTCCCGCCAATCCGAGCATCTTCCACCAGCGCATGTTGCCTAGGCTAGCCCTGTGCTGACTCTCGACGAGGCCGTCAAGGTGACGAGGACCGGCGACCTGTGGATCTTCCGCGGCCGCTCCGTGCCCGACCGCGCCATCCAGACCATGACCAACAGCCCGGTCAACCACGTGGGCATGGCCATCGTGATCGAGGACATGCCGCCGATGATGTGGCACGCCGAGCTCGGCAAGTCCCTGCTCGACCTGTGGTCGGGCACCCACCAGCGCGGCGTGCAGCTCCACGACCTGCGCGACGCCGTGACCGTGTGGGCCGACCGCTACGACCAGCGGGCCTGGCTGCGCCAGCTCGACCCCGAGGCCACCCCCGAGATGGAGGACGCCGCCCTGCGCACGGTGGCCAGGCTCGACGGCACCCCGTTCCCGTCCACCGCCAGGCTGGCCGCGCGCTGGATGCGGGGCCGGGTGCCGCGCAGGAGCCGCAAGGAGGCGAACCTGGAGAGCGCCTACTGCGCCGAGGTGGTGGCCGTCACCTACGAGGCGATGGGGCTGCTGCCCGGCGGGCGCCGCCCCAACTGGTACGACCCCGGCAGGTTCTGGAGCGGCGACGACCTGGAGCTGCTCCTGGGCCGCCGCCTGGGCAACGAGATCACCGTGGGAGTGGAGCGCAACCGGCGGCCCTGACCCTGGTCAGCGGCAGCGTGGCCGCCACGAGCAGGGCCACCAGCCCGAACCCCGCCGCGTACCCGGTGTGCCCCAGCACCAGCCCGAACCCCATCGCCCCCACGCCCATGCCCGCGTCGTAGGCCAGGTTCCACAGGGCGCTCACCCTGGCGGCGCCGCCCCGCTCGAACATCAGCGCCAGCGTCGCGTTCTGCAGCACCCCGAACCCCGCCCCGAACAGCGCCATCCCGGCCACCGCCGCGACCGGGCCGCCGGCCCAGCCCTGCAGCGCGACGCCGGCGGCGCAGGCCAGCACGCCGGGCGCCAGCAGCCCGGCCGAGCCGCGCCGGTCCCCGTGCCTGCCCGCCCACCAGCGGGCCGCTGGCGTGGCCAGCGACTGCACGAGCAGCGCCGCCGAGGCCAGCTCGGGTGAGCCCGCCAGCGGCAGGAACGTCACCAGGACGCCTGTCGCGGTCGTCACCGCCGCGAAGACCAGCGCCAGGCTAGCCAGCCCGCCCGCCGCGGGCCCCGCCGCGGGCGCGGTGCCGGGCGCGGTGCCGGGCGTGGGCTGCTCGCCGTGCCCGGCCCTGGTCACGGGCAGGCCCAGGACGGCCGGGAGCCCGGCCAGCGGCACGAGCCCGGCCACGGCGAACACCGGCGCGAACCCCAGCGCGTCGCTCGCCCACAACCCCAGCGGCAGCCCGACCACGGACGGGATGCCGACGGCCACGCCGTACAGCCCCAGGCCCTCGCCGCGGCGCTCCTCGGGCACGATCTCGGCGGCGAGCGCGGTGCCCGCGACCACCAGGACGCC
Organism: Nonomuraea thailandensis; assembly: GCF_024172165.1. Taxonomy (GTDB): domain Bacteria; phylum Actinomycetota; class Actinomycetes; order Streptosporangiales; family Streptosporangiaceae; genus Nonomuraea; species Nonomuraea thailandensis. The sequence goes on from NZ_JAMZEB010000002.1 coordinate 12,274,392, forward strand.
CAGCCCGGCCCCGCGCAGCACGCTGATCGCCACCACCCAGCTCAGCTCCGCCGACACCGGCAGCAGCAGCGCGGGCAGGCCGAGCAGCGCCAGCCCGAGCCCCATCGCCGACCGGTACCCGAGCCGGGACAGCAGCCACGGGACCGCCAGCTCCGCCGCGACGGTGGCGAGCATCATGGCGCCCGTGACCGCCCCGGCGCCGACCCCGCCGCCGCCGCCGGTCGCGGCGTAGAGTGGGACGGAGGAGAACAGCAGGTAGAAGCCGAGCAGGCCGGCCGTCGAGGCGGCCATCATGAGGTTCATCTCGCGCGTCATCATGTCCTCGACGGTCGCGGAAACCCGTTTCCGGCACATCGGGCATGATGCTTAGCCGCCTCTTCATAATGGGGGGCGTGTTCGTGGGACGTGCGGCGGAGCTGGCCCGCCTGGCGGCGGCGCGGGAGCGTGCGCCGGGCGTCGTGCTGGTCGTCGGCGAGGCGGGCATCGGCAAGACGCGGCTGGTCGGCGAGTTCGTCTCCGGGGCCGACGCGTTCGTGGCCGAGGGCGGGGCGGATCCGGGCTGCGTCGCGTACGCGCCGTTCGTCCCGGTGTTGCGCGGGCTGGTCCGGCAGTACGGCGCCGGGCTCGTGCCGGGCGGCGGGCGCAGGGGGCTGGCCCGGCTGCTGCCCGAGCTGGGCGAGGTCGAGGAACTGCCGGACCTGGGGCGGGCCCGGCTGTTCGAGGAGGTGCTGCTGCTGGTCGAGCGGTCGGCCGAGCGGCGGCCCCTCGTCCTCGTCCTGGAGGACCTGCACTGGGCCGACCAGGCCAGCGTCGACCTGCTGGTGTTCCTGGCGCGCAACCTGATGGCCCCCGGCGTGCTCGTCGTCGCGACCTCGCGGGAGCCGCTGCGCCTGCCGGGCGCCGAGGTGATCAGAGTGCCGCCGCTCGGGCGCGACGAGGTGGCCCAGTTGCTCGGGCGGCAGGGCGAGCCGCTGGACCTCGACGTGATCGTGACCAGGAGCGAGGGCAACCCGCTGTTCGCCGAGGCACTCGCCGACGCGGCCGCCGCCACGCTCGCCGACGCCCGTGTCGGCGCAGGTGCCGCCACGCCCGCCTCGCTGCGTGAGCTGCTGCTCGCCGGGGCGGAGCGGCTGCCCGCGCAAGGGCTGGAGGTGCTGCGCATCGCCGCCGTGGCCGGGCGCAGGACGCCGCACGACGTGCTGCGGGCCGTCGCCGGGCTCGACGACCTGGCGCTGGACGAGGCGCTGCGGCCCGTCGTACGCGCCCGGCTGCTGCTCGTGGACGGCGACGGCTACACCTTCCGGCACGCGCTCATCCGCGACGCCGTCTACGACGACCTGCTGCCGGGGGAGCGGCGGCGGCTGCACGCCCGGTGCGCCGAGGCCCACCCCGAGCTGGCCGCCGACCACTGGTACGCGGCGGGGGACCGGCCGCGCGCGTTCGAGGCCGCCCGGGCGGCCCGCCGCTGGGAGCGGGTGCTGGAGCTGTGGGACCAGGCCGGCGACGGCGCCGACCACGTCCAGGTGCTGGAGCTGGCCGCCCGCGACGCCCTGGGCGAGGGCGACGCGGAACGCGCCGAGGAGCTGGCCACCCGGGCACTGGAGGAGGCGGACGATCCGCTGCGCTCGGCGCGCCTGCTGGAGCTGCGGGTCGCCGTCCGCGACCTGCTCGGCGAGGAGGGCCTGGACGACCTGCGCGCCGCCGTACGGCTGGCGCCCCGCGAGTCCAGGCTGATCGGCGCCCTGGCCACCATGCTCGCCTGGAACGGCCAGGACACCGAGGCCCGGACCCACGCCGAGGAGGCGCTCGCGCTCGGCGACACCAGGTCCCTGACCACCCTGGCCGCACTCACCGCCCTGGACGGCGACCTCGGGGCCGCGTCGAGGCTGTACGCCGAGGCCAGGGCGACCGCCCCCGACGACGACAGCCTGCTCATCACCTACGCCAGCGAGGCCGACGTGCTGGAGGCGGCGGGGGAGCACGCCAGGGCCGAGTCCGTGGCCCGCGAGGGCATCGCCAGGGCCCGCCGCCTGGGCCTGGCCAGGTCGAGGGGCGGCCACCTGGCGGCGAACCTGGCCGAGCCGCTCGCGTCCCTGGGCCGCTGGAAGGAGGCCCGCGAGGTGATGCGGAGCGCCCTCGCGCTCGACCCGCCGCCCATCCACCGGGCCTGGATCCTCATGGTGCTCGGCACCGTCGCCGTCTGGGAGGGCGCGCTCGGCGAGGCCGAGGAGATCGTCGGCCGGGTCAGGCCGCTCATGCGCGGCCGGTCGCGGGGCTACGACTCCTGCCTGGAGCCCGACCTGCTCGAATGCCGCCTCGCCCTGGCCGGGCCCGATCCGCGGCGGGCCGGCCGCGTGGTGGACCACGTGCTGGCCGAGCACGACCTCACCCTGAGCCGCCGCTACGCCTGGCCGCTGCTGGCGCTGGCGGCCGGCCTCGGGCGCGTCCGCGAGGCGCCCGGGGGAGTGGCCACGACCGGGCGGGTGCAGCAGGCGCACCGGGCCACGTTCGAGGCGGAGTGCGGCGGCTCCTGGGAGGTCGCCGTGGCGGGCTGGCGGGCGGTCGGGCAGCCGTACGCGCTGGGCCAGGCCCTGGTGCGGGCGGCCGAGCAGGATCCCGGGCACGCCCGCGAGCGGCTGCGCGAGGCGGTCGCGATCGCCGGCGGCCTCGGCTCGGAGCCGCTGCGGCACGCGGCCGAGTCGGCGGCGGCCACGCTGCGGGTGCCCCTCGGCGAGGAGCCCCTGCTGTCGGCCAGGGAGCGGGAGGTGCTGGGGCTGGTGGCCGAGGGGCTGAGCAACCGGCAGATCGCCGAGCGGCTGTTCATCTCGGCCAGGACGTCGGGCGTGCACGTGTCGAACATCATGGCCAAGCTGGGCGCGGCCTCCCGCGTGGAGGCCGTCGCGCGTGCCCGGCGCACGGGCCTGATCTAATCCGGGCATGAGTTCTGTGAACGTCGCCGTGATCGGCGTGGGAAACTGCGTGTCCTCGCTGGTGCAGGGCGTTGAGCACTACCGCGACGGCGACGCCCCCGGCCTGCCGAATCCCGTCTGCGCCGGCTACGCGATCTCCCAGGTCCGCTTCACCGCCGCCTTCGACGTCGGCCGCGCCAAGCTCGGCCAGGACCTGTCGCAGGCCATCTGGGCCGCGCCGAACAACGCCCGCCGGTTCGCGGACGTGCCGCACCTGGGCGTACCCGTGGTGGAGGGCATCCTGGCCGACGGCGTCGGGCCCGGCTCGGCAGACCTGATCGACCCGCGCGGCGCCGCCACGCCCGCCGAGGTCGCCGCCCACCTGCGGGAGACGGGCAGCCACGTGGTGCTCAACTTCCTGCCGACCGGCGCGCAGCGCGCCGCCGAGCTCTACGCGCGGGCCGCCGTCGAGGCCGGGTGCGCGTTCGTCAACTGCATGCCGGCCGTGCTCGCCCGCTCGCCCGAGTGGCGCGCCCGCTTCGCCGCGGCCGGGCTGCCGCTGATCGGCGACGACCTGAAGAGCTCGTTCGGCGCCACGCTCGTGCACCGCGCCCTGGTCGACGCCCTGACCGGCAACGGCGTCCGCCTCACCGGAGGGCACCAGCTCCTGGGCGGCGGCAACATGGACTTCGTCAACTTGGAGGACGCCGGGCGGATGCGGAGCAAGCAGGCGACGAAGGCGACGGGCGCGGGCGCGTCCATCCACGTCGGCGCCCAGTACGTCCCGTTCATGGACGACCGCAAGGTCGCCTACATCAGGCTGGACGGCGAGGGGTTCGGCGGGTCCCCGCTGGAGCTGGAGCTGCGCCTGGTCGTCGAGGACTCGCCCAGCGCCGCGGGGAACGCGCTGGACGCGGCCCGGCACGCCAAGCAGGCCATGGACCGGGGTGCCGGTGGGTTGCTGGAGGAGGTGTCCGGCGCGCTGATGAAGGCGGTCTGACCCGGCTCCGCGGGCCGTGGTGGCACGCTAGAGGGATGCGCCTGGCTACCTGGAACGTGAACTCCGTCAAGGCGCGGCTGCCCCGCCTGCTCGACTGGCTGGCGGAGACCGCGCCCGACATCGTGTGCCTGCAGGAGACCAAATGCCCGGCTGAGGCGTTCCCGACGGCGGAGGTGGAGGCCCTCGGCTACGCCGTCGCCGCCCACGGGGACGGCCGCTGGAACGGCGTCGCGATCCTGTCCAAGGCGGGGCTGTCGGACGTGACGCCCAGCTTTCCCGGCGAGCCCGGCTTCGGCGAGCTCGAAGGGGTCGGCGCCGCCCGCCCCGAAGCCCGCGCCATCGGTGCGACCTGCGGCGGGATGCGCGTCTGGTCCTTGTACGCACCCAACGGCCGCACGCCGGACTCGCCCCACTACGCCTACAAACTCGACTGGTTCGCCGCGCTGCGCGACGCGCTGGCCGCCGAGGTGGCCGCCGGCCCCGTGGTGGCCTGCGGCGACTACAACGTGGCGCCCACGGACGCCGACGTGTGGAACCCCGCCCTGTTCGTCGGCGCCACCCACGTCACGCCCGCCGAACGGCAGGCACTGGCCGAGCTGCGCGCCCTCGGGCTGCACGACGTGGTGCCGACGCCGATGAAGGGGCCGCATCCGTACACGTACTGGGACTATCGGGCCGGGATGTTCCACCAGAACAAGGGGATGCGGATCGACCTCGTGTACGCGAGCGGGGACGTGGCCGGGCGGGTGCGGTCGGCGTACGTGGACCGGGAGGCGCGCAAGGGGAAGGGGCCGTCGGATCACGCGCCGATCGTGGTTGACCTGGGCGCATAAATATAGTCACAAATCGCTGTCGGCCGAGTATTGTGTGTTCTCACAGTTTCGGGGGCGGTAAGCAACTCCAGCGGACCACAGGGGGGATTCCCGTGGAACCTGCAGACGGCCGCGTCATCTTGTTCATCCTGATCGGGCTTGCCGTGTTCGCCCTCGGGCGCCGGTTCCAGGCCATGATCATCATGCGTCAGGTCTACAAGCAGAGCGCCAGGCAAGTCATGGCGAGGAGGACGACCGCGCACAACGCCGCCAAGTCGATGATCGGGATCACGCTGGTCGTGATCTTCGTGATCTGGCTCGTGCTCAACCTCAACCGCATCATGTAGGCGGGGCGCGCGTCACGGGGGGGCGCGTGCTGGTGTGGTGGCGCGAGGCGGGTTCATGGCGCGCTGTGCGGCACTTGGGCGGGGCCGCACAGCGCACCACCGCTTCTCTCGGTCCGGGGCGGATCACCGGGCGGTCGCGAGATGGTGCTTCTTCCCTGCCATGGTTTCTACATCTGAACGGCGGACACCCTCCACCTGTGCTCCCGCCCCCGCACCGTCACTTTCGCTCTCGCCCCCGCGTCCGTACCGTCACTTTCGCTCGCGGTCCCGTGTCCGCACCGTCACCTTCGCTCTCGGCCCCGCGTCCGCACCGTCACCTCCGCCCCTGTCCCCGCGTCCGCACCTCCGCTCCCGTTCTTGCGCCTTCGCCCCGCTCTCATGGCTGCTCTCGGCGGCGATGCGGCCTGAGGCCCCCGCCCCAGCCTCTCATCAGCGGCGGCGTGTCCAAGCGCCCGCCAAGGACGCGCCGATCATGGCCGCTCCCGCCACGCAGGCGGCCGCGAGGCTCACGGCCCGCGTCAGCCGTACCGCACGGGGAATGTCGCGGACCTGGGGCGAAGGCCCGTCCCCCATCGTCGGACGCTCCTCCACCCTCCCCCCGTAGACGTTCTTCCCGCCGAGTGTGACCCCGAGGGCGCCGGCGAACGCGGCCTCGCACCGCCCGGCGTTCGGGCTGGGATGGCGGTGACCGTCCCTGCGCAGCATGGCCCGCGCACCACCCGGATCGGGCGCGGTCAGTACGGTGAGCACGCCGGTCAGCCGCGCCGGCACGTAGTTCGCCACGTCGTCCAGCCGCGCGGCGGCCCAGCCGAACCTCTCGTAGCGGGGTGAGTGATGCCCGATCATGGCGTCCAGCGTGTTGATCGCCCGGTACGCCAGCATCCCCGGCACCCCCGCCACCGCACCCCAGAACAGAGGCGCCACGACGGCGTCGGAGGTGTTCTCGGCCAGCGACTCGACCGTGGCCCGCGCCAGCTCGGGAGCCTCCAGCCCGCGAGGGTCCCGGCCGCACAGGTGGGGCAGGCGGGCCCTGGCGCGTTCCAGGTCGCCGCTCTCCAGGGCGTCGGACATGTACGCGCCTTCCCTGGCCAGCGTGGTGCCGCCGAGCACGGCCCAGGTGGTCAGGGCCGTCAGGGTCGTACGGAGGACTCTGCTGCGGGAGGTCGCCCGCACCGCCAGCACGCCGAGCGTGGCCGTGCCGCCGACGCACACGGCGACGTGCAGCACGCCGCGCCGCCGGTCGTCCGCGTACAGGGCCTGCTCCAGCCGCGCCGCGCCACGCCCGAACACCGCGACCGGGTGGGCAGGGCTCTGCGGGTCGGCGAGGAGCCGGTCGAGGGCGACGCCGAGGGCGAGCCCCAGAGGGTCAAACCAAATGGGCATGAAGCTCATCTTCGTGCACATCCAGCCACGCAGCGGCCCGCCGGATGCGCTCACCGGCGCCGCCCGCCCACATCTTGGCCCAGTTGCCGCCGACGGTGGCGCGGGTGCGCATGACCGCGTAGGAGCGGTGAAAACGGAGCCTGGCCAGCTCCAGGAGGCGGCGGCGGTCGCGGGGCGGCACGCCGTAGGCGTCGCAGAACAGCCGGAGCCGGGCGCCCACGTCGACGGAGCGGAGGAGAGGGGCGCGGTCGACGGGATCGGAGATGGGGGCCCAGTGGCGCAGGGTGGTCACGACGTCGAAGAGCCTGGTGGTCGGCCGTGCCAGATCAAAATCGATGAACGCGTACGGACCGACCTCACCACCCGCGGCACCCAAGACCCCACCACCCGCGACAGCGGAGATCGCACCACCCACGCCCTCCGCGGCGGCCGATCCCCCGCCACCCGAGCCCCCGCCACCCGGGATCCCGCCAGAGGCCCCGCGACCCGCGCCACCCGCGGCATCCGAAACTCCACCACCGGAGACTCCACCACCCCAGGCCGCCCCGGATCGACCACCCACCCCATGCCGAAATATCACGTTCTCCGGCGTTAAATCACAATGCCCGATCACCTCCGGCGACCGATCATCATTCGAGCCCCCTTCCCACCCCACCCCCGTCAGCGGAAACCCGGCGGTTGCATCATGAAACCGCCGCAACAGCCCGGCAAGCTGAACCAACGCCTCATCGGTCACACTCTCCAACCGAAGCCCGGTCGTACCAGGAAGAAAGGTGAGGATCTCCCGCCCGAACTCGTCCATCCCCACCACCCTCGGCGCCCCGTCGAACCCGACGGCCTCAAGGTGTCTCAGCAGGGCATGCACGGCAGGTGTGGACATACTGGCCGGTCTGCGCACGGTGTCACCGACACGCACCACCCCGTCTGTCACGTCCCCGCCCTGCAGCGGAACTTCATGCAGGAGCGTCGCGACCATGCCCAGACAGCTTAGACCTATTTGCCCCACCCCCGCCTGGCCTTTTCCAACTCAGCAGTTCCCCGTCGCGCCCCGCTAGCGTGCGACTTCATACCGATCCTGCTGTCGCCGGCCACCTTCGCCATGACCCTGCTGCCGGCCTCGTCCCCGACGCATCGGCACCCGCCACCCCCTCGTCCTCAGCTCCCCGGGACGCCGTCATGCTCGGCGTGGTCCCCCTCGACTCCCCCCCGAAGGCACTGACCCTCGACCCCCTACGCGTGTACGACGTCCCCACGCCCATGCTCACGCTCGCCCTGGCCCCCATAGCCGGCGCCACCATCACCCCCCTTACGATCCCGAACGCCACCCTCGGCGCGCACCTCGGCCTTTTCGCCGGATTCCTCCTCCGCCTCGCCGCGTCCGATATCCTCCCTGAGGCCCATACGCCCAGCCGGGCCACCGGATGGACGTTGACGGTAACCGCGCTGGGACCGCTGTTCATGTGGGGTGTGATCGGGTTGACAGACTGACACGGGGAAAACGTGTGCGTGACATGTCGCCGGATCATGCACAATAAGGCGGGAGCGCCCTTAGCTCAGCTGGATAGAGCACCGGACTTCTAATCCGACGGTCGCAGGTTCGAATCCTGCAGGGCGCGCTTTGATCATGGTCTGACCTGCGGCTTTGCGGGTTCGGATTAGTTCTAGAATTTTCGTCTAGTGGTTGCGTGCTCCATACGTGCTCGCCCGCACCAACCCCGCACACTCCATGATCCATTGCCGTCCTCTCACTCGGCCCAAGAGCAGCGGCCCCGCCTCGCCGGGAGCAGGCGGCGAACGCGGGGCCGGATGCTTAATCCGACTGTCAGTTCCTCAGCGAGATGACTTGCCCAGGCCGGGCCTGGTCTTCCTTGCCGAACAGCAGAGCCGCGGTCTTCTCGGCCGCGGCCATGGCGACCTGTGGGTAGACGGAGGTGTAGGTGTCGGCGGTGAAGGCGCTGGAGGTGTGGCCCAGTGTCTCCTGCACCACCTTCATCTCCACCCCGGCCGCCAGCATCAGTGAGGCCGCGCCATGGCGGAGGTCGTGAAGGCGGATGGGTGGCAGGCCGGCGAGGTAGGCCAGCCAGAGAAACTGGTCGGAGACGTGCTGAGGATGCAGCCGACTGCCGTCGGGCTGGGTGAACACGAACTCGGTGTCGGTCCATGCCTCGCCCATGGCCAGCCGTTCCTGTAGTTGCTGCTGCCGATGGGCACGCAACACCCGAGCGGTGTCGGTGTCCAGAGCGATCGTCCGCACGGAGGCGTCGGTCTTCGGGGTGCCCTCATGCACCTCCCCAGGCCAGCTGGACGAGCTGCCAGTTCACGGTCAGAGTGTTGCCGTTGAGATCAACCTCGTTCCAGCGCAGCCCGCACACCTCACCCCGGCGCAGCCCGCGCAGCGCGATCAGCTGGTACAGGGCGAACAGGCGGTGACGCTGGGCTTCTTCGAGGAACAGGCGGGTGTGCGCGGGCGTCCACACCATCACTGAGGACGGTCGCGGCACGCTGGTGTAGGCGTCGATGGGATCGACCCGCCGCCCGCCCCGGCGTTGTTTCTCGGTCTCCCGGTAAGTGCGGAAGTCCTCCTGCCAGGTGCGGACCCGGTCCTCGGTCCACACGAGTGGCTTGGGCCGGGTGTAGGCGGCCATCTCCAAGACCGCGGCGGGGTTGAAGTCGATCAGCCGGTCCTGGCGCATGGCCACGTTGAGCGCGTGCCGCAGGGTCGCGCGGATGCGGTGCATGGTGGCGATGCTGATCGGCCGCCGGAACTTCACGCTCGCTCGCACCTGCGGGTCTGGGTCGGCGCGGCGTTCAGCGATGGTGTCGTTGAACTCCTCGATCTGCTCGAACATCAACGCGATGTCGCTGACCTTGAGCTGATCCAACCGCAGCCCCCCCAGATACGGCGTGAGGTTGAGGCGGATGTGGCCCTCGTAGGAACGGCGAGTGGTCTCCTCGATCTTCCTCTTACGGTTGAGAAACTCCGCCAGCCACTGCCCGACGGTGATCTCCCGGGTCAGATGCTGCCCGGTCTTGACCTTGCGGCGGACCGTCTCCACGTCCGGGAGCATGTCGGTTTCGGCCAGCGTCCGCTTGATCAGGTCGGCAATCTGGATGCGGGTGGCTGGCTCGCGCGGGTCGGCCAGCGCGAGCAGGTCACGCACCCGGCCGAGCTCAGCCTTGGCGGCGTCCTGGGAGTCGAAGCCGCCCCGGCGCAGCGGCCCGCGCCGCTTACCATCAGCTCCGGGCGGCAGTTCGATCTGGTAGTTCCAGATACCGTGCCGGTAGCTCCACCCACCGTCGGCGCGGCGCAGCTTGGGGCATCGCTGCCCGAGTGCCTTGCCGTCGCCGTCGCGGCAGGAACAGCGTTTGAAGGTGCTTCCCTCAGCCATCGTGATGCCTGTCCTCTTTCATATGTGGTGCTGTTGGATCGGGTTGGTGCGGCATTGCGCGGGTGGCACTTGGCGCAGGGATGCTGCGCCGAGCCCCGGAGGCGGGCCGGTGAAGGGACCGATTGCCATCCCCGAAGGGCGTGCCTTGGGGAAGTCCCGGCCCGGATACATGCCGCGCTATCCCGCTCAGCCGTGGCCCCGGTGGTCGCGGGCTACGGGCGTACGGCGGTCCTGACGCCCGTGCCGCCGCCTGTGCGGTGTCGAGCGCCGGGACCGCCATGTTCCCGCCCGGTACGGCCGATGCGGCGGCGTGATCGGGCGAGCACGCCCGTGGTCGTCACCCCGCCGCATCGATGGCCGCGCCGGACAGGGCGTATCGACGCCCACCTGGATGGCGTTGGTCAAGGCCGAATCCGACGGTCAACGCCGGGCCGGGTTATCGGCGGTCGCCGCACGGCGTCGCGGTCGGCTCAGCGCTCTTCGCTTCGAGTCGCCATAGCGCAAGGACGGCTTTCCTGCAGGAACGCACCCATGTGTGCGAGCGAGATGAGAAGCCGTTTCCAGAGCGCCGGCCTGGAAGACCGCGCAGCCGCTGGTGCCCGAGGGGGCGCTTCGATCAGCAGATGAGCGCCGTCGGTCGTGCTGAACGGTATAGCCCGCAGTCCGCCTGGTACGGCGGATGGAGTGGTTCGGTGGTGTTGCGGTGTCGTGCGGCGAAGTCATGTCGGTGTGGCCCGATCACCTGGACCACCTGATCCCTGTCACTCTTATAAATACCTGCGCTCAGGCCCAGATTCGGACAGCACGCGAAGCAAAGGCTTGACCAAAACAATCGGACAAAGTGTCAGTATCTGAGACCCTGATGTCGCCGAGTGACGAAGCTCAGTTTGTGTTGATCGCTGTGGACGCGGCTCTTGTCGGTGTCGTATTGCTGTGTGGCCGGCCTGCCAGTGACCGTGCCAAATCTCGTCAGTGTCAGCCCCACTTCCGCCCGAACCCGCTGTGCTGGTGACCACGCGGAGCTCCGGTAGCAATCCCGCCGACGCTAATCGCCGAAGGAATTTCTGCATCATTGGGAGGAGCTACGGACCGCAGGCCGCGCACTCGTAGCGGAGACCGGCCCGGCCGCGGCGGTCCTGCTCGTAACGGACCAGCATGCGCCGACAACGTCCACAGTCGTCGCCCAGCTGCCCGCTTCCCGGGGCTCCCGCGCTGGGACGGCGGCGCTGGGCTCGGCGCGCCGCATCGGCGAAGGCACGATGCTCGGTCCGAAGCACCACTCCTGGATGGGAACTGAGCAGAGAAGTCGACGAAGACCAGACGACATTCCCGATGATGGCGCTTGATTCGAGGATGGGCATACAGGGCCGGATGTTGACTCTCTCCCGGCGGGCCTGGAGGGCTTCGTCCGGCAAGTGGCCGTCGCGCACCGGCTCTACCCAGATCGTTACTGCTTCTGAGTCTCCACTGGGCACAGAGGTGAGGGCGGGGAGGAGCCGCGGCAGAAGGCTGAGAGAGCCGCGGGGAAGCCACATGTCAACGGTCGCGGCTCGTGTGATGTCGTCCTGTAGGCGCCCGAAGAGGTCATCTTCGATGAGTTCCGTGATGCCCGTGGAGACGGCGGCCTGCCAGGGCATCTGGACCGCCGAGTCGATGAGATGCGCGAAGAACGTCCGCACGGAGTCGCGGGCTGCGCCACGTTTATGCAGCGTGTCCATGGAGCCGATCACGACGAGATGGTCACGGGCGCGGCTGGCTGCGACGTTAAGCAGGCGAGTGCCTTCGCTGCCTTCGTGGCCCTCGGTGAACCATCGGTTGAGCGGCTTGACGCCGAGGCCGGTGTCAACGGTGTCGTAGACGATGATATCCCGCTCCCCACCCTGGAAGCGGTGGACGGTGGAGGCTGCCCAGTCTTTCAGACGGTCCTCGGGCAGCAATGATTCCAGCAGGCGGGCTTGAGGGGCGAAGGGCGTAATCAAGCCCAGGTCTTGAGCTGTTGGGAGGGCGATGTCGACGAGTGAGGCTGCCAGCTGGGCGTGCGCAAGGTTGTACCGCGAGAGGCTGCCCTGCCGTCGTGCGGTCCTGCTGCACAGCGAGGTGGTGTCGATGACCACGAGCTCGCCCTTGGCCCATGAAGCTTTGCTGCGCACGGCTCTGCCGGCCGTGGTGCTGGAGGTCTGGAGGCGGTTGTCGTAGAAGGCGGTGCTGACGATGTCACCGATGACCTGGCGCATGCGGTACTGCCGGGTCAGGGTAGCCAGCCTGGGAGGGTCCTTGCGCGCCGACACCATGCCCGGAATGCCCGCCTTCTCGAACGGGCTGCAATGCAACCAGGCCTGCGCCTCAGGCGTATCGGCAACCACGACCGGAGGCAACTGCCGGAAGTCGCCGGCGATGATCGTGTGACCGTTGCCGGCTCCGGCAACCAGCATGGCGAGCGCGGCCGTAGTCATGCTCGCCTCGTCGAGCACGACGACGTCGAACGTGAGCCCCTTCAGGGTCTCCAGCGGGAGTTGGTGGGCTGTGGCGGCTACGACAGTCGCGTCCCGGCAGACCTGTCGGCGCACCTCCTTGAGCTTGCTGTCCAGTGCGGACACGAGTTCTTGTAACTCGGCGATCTGTGTCTCCAGTCGCAGCCGGGAGGTCTCCTCCGTACGGGTAAGCTCCCGTTTCTTCAGCGCGTCGAGATTCTTGCGGCCTTCGCGTAGCTCGGTGCCCGCTTCAACCCGACGCTGGGCCACCGGAGCACCGCGGGCTGCCGCGATCTCGTCAGCCAGCACGCTGCGGGTAAGCGTCTGATCGGCGGGTTGCCCGATCCGGACGAGTGTACCGGCTGCGAGATCGGGGCGCCGCTTGAGCAAAGCCTGGATCGCCACGTCCAAGGCGGCATTGGTGGGCGCGGCCAGGAGCACCCGCTTTCCCCGCGAACAGAGTTCGGCGATCAGGGCCGCCAGCGTTGTCGTCTTGCCCGTGCCCGGCGGCCCCCACAACCAGGTCACACCATGAGTGAGCGCGATCTGCACCGCTCTCCGCTGACCCTGATTGAGGCCAGAGGGGCCCGATGGAAGTGGCTGGTGCCAGGGGGCGCCGGCATCAGGCGGTGTCACAGCAGCCAGAGCGGCCACGGCGTTGAAGCCTGGACCGCCGTTGACGAGTTCGGAAAGCCGTTTGCTCTGCTCGTTCAACAGCCAGGACAGGTCGGTCCGCAGTGTGGCCTCGTTGGTCATCGGCATCTCGGCGGGCGTCGAGAGAGTGACCACGCTGCCGAACACCGATATGATCTCAACCTGGAACGGCAGACCCTGCACGATCAGCGTTGCCTTCATGCCCTCGGCGGCGCCGATCTCTCCCTGCGCCTCGAAACGCCTCAGGCGACCTCCGGGAACCGCGAGGCCTGTGACCGCCACTAACGGAACGTCGGTCTGCACCCTGCGCTGGGAGACGGCGGTCAACTCGTGACGAAGCGCGGCCGCTGTCTTTCTGGCTGTCCCGGGCCACTCGGGGGGCACAGGCCCGACGGGTGCCAGAGGCTCGTGCGCGGGTAGTCCAATAGATGTGGCGAGACGGGTGGCCTCTGCGACAGCGCGTTCTTCCACGGACCCGTTCGGAGGCACACGTTCAGTGGGTACATCCGCCCAACCTCGAGGCACCCACTGGCCGTCTCGGAGATCAGCGAGGCCATGTGTAGCACACGTTTCCCATAACATCCCGGCGTCCACCCGCCGGAATCCTGTTTGGTGGATTGATACGAGTAGCTCATCAGCGGGGACGGGCCCATCTGCCAAAGCCTTCTGTATAACGGCGACAAGATTCGGCCGTCCCTGGCCTGCCATATGAGCTCCAGTCTTCACCCGTTACTCCAAGCGCACATCGGTATACACCCGCACAGGTCCCGACTGCGGAGCGATCTTAACGACCTGCAAGAACTGGCACAACGGTTAGTGTGGTCCACGGATTGTCGTTTAAATTCCGTCGCCCCGTTGGGACGAACCAAGGCCCGTGGCCGCCGCGAAGAGGACGTCCGTGGCGGTACGTACCGCTGGGCCCAGCAGAAATGTCAGCAGAATCGGCAACATTCGCGACATCGGATCGAGAGTGGACTTCAGGGCTGGAGGCGCGACCCAGCACGATACTCCTCACATCGGCTCGTAGCAGTTCCAGCCGCTTGTCACGCAGCCGGAGCATGAGCTCGTCGTTACCTTCAACCTGAACAGTGAGAAAGGCTCGCTGTCATTCTTCCTCGTCAAGGTCTGAGGAATTGGCAAAGAAGTCGGAAGCGTGCACCTCGGCCATGAACTCCTCGGCGGTACCGCGCCCGATCATGACGTAGCCGCCCTCGTTGTACGCGGCCCAGGCGATGTGGAGCCCGGTGCGGACTTCACCGGCGCCTTCCCACCAACTGTTGTTGGATGCTGGCGATCCGCCGTCCCAGGCGTAGCCGTATGTGGCGTGTACGCGCCGGACGAGTGGGAGCGGCGGAGAGTCCTGGCCTGGATCCATCGGAATGAGCGTGCAGCGGCCGGCCACCTGGGCAGCCAGGTAGGGGACGCCGTTGATGGAGATCAGCAGTGGCGCGAGGTCGTCGTAGCGGGCATAGATTCGCTCGTCGTGCGGCGGCACCCGATCGTGGCCGGCAGCATGGTCGGCCAGGTCCTCTTCGTCCCAGTCTTCCTGGGGCGGCAGGTGCTCGTCGCCCAACAGGGTCCACGCGTCCTGAAATTCGCCGAACGGTTCGGCAAGCTCGGCCACACGCTCCTCCAACTCGGCGAGGCAGGTGATCTCAACAGCCGCCTCCGCCGGGAAGGTCAGCAGGTCAGGCACCCGTGCAAGTGCTGTCAGCAGTGGGTCTTGGGTGTCCGAACCGAGGTCCAGGCGCTCTGTCGAGCCCTTGCCTCGACGGGTCAGCAGTTCCAGGCGTCCCTGCCACCGGTGCAGCCTGGGCGCCACACGCCTGTCGTACATGCGCCAGGCGCGGATATCGAGCAGCGTCTCGCCGAGCGGGCTGAGCGGACGGCTGGGGTACAGGCAGTCCTCGGGAAGCCGTTCCCGTCGGGGGCCAGGCGTGTTCACAAGTGTCCTTCCATGAGCGTGGCCAGGTCCGAGAGTGCGTGAAAGGTCAGGACGATCAACCACAGCATGCTCGCGCCAGTGCCCGGCGGTCACCTTGAGTGCCCTGGCCGGTTTGTACGGCAGCCGTTGCTTGCCCGCGCGCTGCCACAGAGCCGGAAATGGTTGACCGGACGACAATGACTACTGCCAGGACCCCGTGGCCACGCAACGATGCCCTCTAACTCCCAATATCTGCCGGAAGTCCTCCTGGCGACGCGGGAGGCCATGGACCAGCATGGTCTGACGGGCGCTGACTTCGTCGGCGATGTCGAGCAGACCTCGCTTGTCGGCATGGGCGGACAAGCGCATCATCTCGATCCGCGCTCTGAGCGGGATCTCCTTCTTCGTGCCGCGATCGTCGATGGTCAGATGGGAGGCCCGGTCCTCGACGAGCCTGAGGAGCTTGGCCCCGCCGGATTCCTCATCCTGGTATCCAGACAGGAACAGGGCGCTTCGGGCTTCGGGAAGGATCCGGGCCGCCCATTCGATGGCAGGGCCGCCCGTGAGCATCCCCGAGGTCGTGATCACGACACCAGAGGTGAAGAGGTCCAGGTGCTCCGGCCGCTCAGCCCGGCTGACGTTGCCCCCGAAGATACGCAAGGGCGAATGCCGGTCTGCTGTCACGCTCTCGAAGGACGACGCCAGATCGGCCGCCATACCATCGAGAAGCACAGGGACGTGCGGCATACGGGTCCGCATGATCATGGCGAGTTCCTGAGCGCGGCCTAGCGCGAAGGCGGGGATGAGCACCCGCCCTCCGGCCGCGTACACGTCCTCGACGGCACGGACCAGGTCCTTGACGCGGGTCTTCCGGGAACTGTGCTCCTCGGCGCAGCACGTGGACTCCATGACGAGGAGATCCGCTTCGCGCGCGGAGTCCGGAATCGAGTAACCGTCCACGGTCTCCTGCCGAAAGCCTGAGATGTCGCCGGTGATGACCACTCGTTGGTCGCCGGCTCGGACGACGACTCCGGCCGCGCCGAGGATGTGCCCGGCGGGGAACAACTCGACGGTGAGGTCGCCGATCGTGCGCGTGACGCCGAAGGGCACTTCTTCGCACCGCCGCGCGGTCAGCTCGACGGCATCACGCTGGTACAGCGGCTCGCTGTCGGTGCCCCACCGGCGATGAAGCCGCTCCCGTTCCCCCATGAGTTTCGCCGAGTCCGCCCACATGCGCGGCATCAGGGCGGTGGTCTCGGGTGTGGCGAGGATGCGCAGGTCCGGAAAACGCGTGGCCAACGCTGGAACGTACCCGCAATGATCGGTGTGAGCGTGTGTGATCATTACGGCCTGGATGGGCTCTGACAAGGCCTCATCGATGTGACGTGGAGGCAGCGCAGGATCGCCCGGGATCAGTCCCGCGTCCACGAGGAGGCGAGTCTCACCCGCTTCAATCAGGACGCACGAGCCGCCGATCTCGGTGGCGCCTCCGAGGGGGCGCACGCGCAGGGTCCGCTCTCGCGAGACGGTCACCTGGGGACTCAGGTGAGGCTGCGGCGGCGAGATGATCGCCTGAAGCGCGGTGACGAGAGAGTCCGGCTCGATTCCGGCGATCTCGGCAGCCACTACGACAGGAGACCGGTCCTGACCATCGAGGCGCTCGTTACGCGGATCGCGCGCCTCCGCACTGTCGCGAGTGAGGCCAGGAGACGGCTGAAGGACCGCGAGCAGGTTGGAGGCCAGGACACGAGGGTCGTGCAGACGGCCTTGGAGCGCCGCAACCTGCGTTTCCAATTCCTCCGCACGCTTTTCCGCGTCGACGAGTGCGTTGCCGGCGCTCTGCAGGGCCTTGACGGTGTGCTCGTGACGGCCCTTCTCCATCTCCAGTTTGCTCCTCAACCCGCTGATCCTGGCTTGCAGGCGGGCGCGTAGAGTCTCGCGAACTGTGTCCGACTTGTTGAGTAGTTCGAGCAGTCGCAGGCCGGCTCGGACGACGTCATCGTCCGTGGATAGGACCAGAGTGGAGGACGCGTCGAGCTCAGGCTGGTCACGCCGGAGCTCCAGTTCCCCACGGATCTTGTTTCTGAGCGCCGGAACCTTGATCAGCGCGTCGATGATGACGTGGCGTCGTTCGGCGGCGAACTGCTCAGCGTCGTGCTCTGTCCCGGCCATGGCCGGCCGCGACAGGAGTACGCGCGCCGCCGCTTGGAGAATCGGCAGCAAGGGATCGGAGGTCACCTGGAGAGTCCCATCCGCTGAGTGGCCTCTGAGAGGACGGGCTCCAGCTTCAGCATCCCGTCCTCCTGGGGCACGAGCGCGCCGAGGATCCGCAACACCTCGACCAGGTCTGCGGTGGAGATGTAGCCCTCCTCCTGCAAGCCCGCCTCTGCCAGTGGATGCCCGTCATCCCCTGAGGCCAGGAAACCGGCGAGCGTCTCGGGTGTGTCGGCGATGTCGGAGATCTCCACGAGCATGCGCCAAGCGGTGCTGACCGCCATGCTGGACAGGACCCCGGACGATTGCACGAACTGCTCCGGTTCCCGTTCCAGATAGGCCCGGCAGAACTCCAGAGCGTGTTCGCGATCAGTGTCACCGTCAGCAAGAGTGTTGATTACCTTGCTGATCAGCAGCGGCCAGCCTCCAGTGGTGCGGAGCAGCTCGGCGCGGTTCGGGTCTTCCTGGAAGCCGAGCCCGACCTCGTACATCCACTGCCGGATCGCGGGGCGGTTGAACCGCTGCAGCTCGATGAGTTCGGCCGTGCCCGTCTGCGCGGTGGCCTCGGTGTCCCCGTTCGCCGCCCCTCGGCTGGTGGAAAGCCACATGGAGGCATGTTCCGGCGGTGCGATCAGCGCGATGGAGATGGTGCCCCGAGTGGGTGCGGAGAGCGCGCCGGCCGCCGCTCGGTACATCGCGGTTGCCCTTTTGTGCGGCTGTCCCGTGAGGTCGACGATCACCACGTCGTGATCCGAGCCTTGCGCGGCGCGTTGCAGCGCTCCCTCGAACGTGAAACCACCGGGCTCCACCCGCCACGTCTGGGCCTGCTTGTGCCGTGACGCCGCTTCTTCGAGAGCGGTTGCGACCCTGTCGATCTGCAACGCCGGAGAACCGGCGATGAGATACAGGACATTGCGCGGGCTGAGCAGCCGAGCGACCTGGCTGCCGGTCAGTGGCGAGCACTCGCCGTTGCTCTTGTACTCGTCCCGGTACGACTGCGCGTCGAAGGAGTCGGGGCGCTCGAAGGCCTCGGCCTGCACGAGCACGGCCTCGACCTCCTCGGCCCCGCCGAGCAGGTTGAGAATGTGCGGGGTACGCAGCCGGTAGCCCTCTCCGTCAGCGGCAAGCACGCCCAGGTTGACGCATTCCTCGAGCAGGCCACGGAAGCCGTCGCTGGTGGAGTCGCGGAACCCTTGCGGCCACCACTCCTGGCACTCGGACCGCAGTTCGCCGGCCGTCAACGTGACGTCTGTTCCCTCATTGAGCGCCCGGAACGCAACGGAATAGGCGATGACCTTGTACCGCTTGTCCAGGTTCAGCGTCCACTCGAAGCGGTCGCGGAAACCCTGTGCGAGCTTGCTGTCCCGCCATACTTTGTCCACGTCTTCGCGCGTGATCTCGTACGGCATCTTTGCGTGGGTCGTAGGAATCCGGCGCAGTCGCGTCAAGAGGGCGTCCGCGAACAGCTGGATCAGAGCTGGGGCGTTGTTCGCCTCGGCGATGACCCGTGCCGCCAGTCGTGGGGCGAAGCGGAATCCCAGCGCCTGGAGCGGTTTGGTGAGCAAGCTGTAGGCGTCCTGCGGTTCGAGCGGTCCGACCGCGATGGGAGTGCCCAGGTGAGTGATCGGCTGATTGGAATGGCTCTTGAACCGAGCTGTCTGGTGCAGGCCCGCGAAGACGACCTTGACTCGATAATCAGTGTCGACCATGAGATTGCGCAGGGTGATGACGTTACTGAAGGCGGCATCCGCGTCTCGGGCGTCGGTGTTGAGGAACTCGTCGGCTTCGTCCAGCAGGATCAGCAGCTGCCGGGCAGGATCGGCGCCGATCCATGCCTTCACCTCGTCGCAGATCTCCTTCGGGTCGGACAGGTTGCCCGAGGTGCCGGGGAGTACCTCGGCCTCGGCGAGCTTGCCCGCGAGCATCGGCCACAGGGCCTTGACAGGGGTGCTCCTGCCGATGTTCTGGATGATCTCGGAGATGACCTTACGGTTCTCATCGGTCTTGTGAACGTTCCGTTCGGCCTTGCGGAGCAGGGCCGACTTCCCGAGCTGGCGCCCCCCGTAAACGAACGAGGAGCCGGTCCTGCTGGTCACTTCGTGCAGCTGGTCCGCACGACCGTAGAACATCTCTTCAGGTACGTCGCCAGTCGGCGCATAGGGGTTGGTGGAGGTGAACGGGGCCAGGAGGCTCTCGGTCGAGGCCCAATTGGCCTCGGGCAGGCAGGCGAGATAGCTGATCGCGGTGTCGTCGAGCACCGCCGCGACCGGCGCCGGTCGGCGACGACTCGCCGCGGCGAGCTGGCGCCGCTGCTCGACTGTGAGGACGCCGAAGTAGAAGACCAGCACGGTCTGGTCTCCAGGCTGGTCCTTGAGCCACTCGATCACCTGCTGAGGCCCCGGCGACTTCCACACCAGCAGAAGGCGAAGCCGGTCGCCCGATGGGCTCATCCGGGACCCGAAGGAGGGCAGTAGCGGGTCGACGATCGTACGGACCCGGTTCAACGTGATCCAGATCCGGTTCTGCTCCTCACGGGACCCTTCCTGATCGCCTTCGAGGCCGATCATCTGCAGCACTCCCGTGACGGTGCTTCTGAAGTTGCCCGCCGACTTCGGCCCCTGGGCCATGTGCTGCCAGACGCGCAGCGCGTTCTCGGAAACTCCGCGGCGGCCTCGGGGAATGGCGGCGATGGACAGCCCGCTGCGCAGCAGTAGGTCGCTCAGCGCGGGTTCACCGATCTCGTTGCCGCTGTGGAGCGCGTCCTTGAGTCTCCGCAGCCACTCCTCTCCTTCACGGCCCTTCTGCTTGCCCGGCAGCCTGGCGGACATGGCCTCGAACGCCTGGGGGAAATGCGGAAAGTATCGTTCCAAGTGATCGACCGCGTCGGAGATCTCCGGAAGCTGGTTGCCGGCCTTGGCCTGAGCGGTGAACTCGCGGGCGGTGGTCAGGTCTCCGCTCTCGATGTAGGCCCGGATCCGTTCCTGGACCGCGGCGACGTCGGTGTTCTCGGCACTGAGACCATCCAGCGCGGCGAGTTCGGCAGCGATCTGCTCCTGGCGGATCCCCGCCGCCTCCTGCGCGAGCAGGCCAAGGGCGTCGAAAATGGCATCGAAGTCGTCCCGGTCGTCATTGCCGAGCGCCTGCAACATCCCGACGAAGCGGGTGGCGATCGTCTCAGGCAGCACACCGTCCCGCCGCCATTCAGCGATTCGGTCCTGAATGTCCTCGATCCTATTGTCACGGTCGTGCCGGGCCGCATCGACGAGCTTCTCCCTGCGCCCGCGAAGCTCCGTGGCCAGCGCCGGGTCCTCGTGCGCCAGTACGGACAGCACGGCCCGAGTGCCGGCGTGGTCGCCGCGAGCGGCCCGGGCTTCGAAGGCGGCACGCCAGTCCCGCTCACCGTCGGTGCAGGTGGCCAGCAGGTCGGCCGGCGTCGGTTCGTCCAGCGGGGAAACGGTGTCTCCATCAAATCGGATCGCGGGCGTGAGGAGCAGGTCGGCGTTGAGTACCTGTGCGGCGGACGGCTCCGGCTGCCCAAGCGCGCCGCCGTCCAGCAACCGCAGGGTGTCATTCACGAGCAGTGAGGCTCCGGCCGCCGCCGCGGCGATGAGCGGGTCCGGGGAGCTCGCCAGGCTCGCGAGCTCTTCGCGGGCCTTCGACCGGTTGCGGCCGACAATCGTGCGCAGCTCGTCGAGCTCCTTCACCACCCTGGAGACGCCGGCGTCGTCCGTCCGCAGCGACTTCTCTTCACGTATCGCCGTCACCCAGTCCGCCACGAGGTCGAGTGCTCTGTCGATCTTCTCGACGAGCTTGGCCCGTGCGCTGGAGTGGATGTGGTTGCTTCTCTTCCGGGAGGTCCTGGCCTTGGTGGACTCGTCGATCATCCGGTCGATGGCGCCTCCGGCTCTGAGGGCGTCGAGTTTCTGAGTCACCTCACGTATCCGGGAGGCGTCGTCCTGAGCGGCGATGGACAGCAGCCCGCCCAGGCTCAGATCGTCCTGCAGCAGGGACTTCCACACCTCGGTGGCCAGGGCAAACTTGATCTTCTGGGATGGGCCGTCCTCCAGGAACCTGGCGGCGGCCGCGGCGGCCCGGTCTCGGTCGGCTTCGGCCTGCGACGCGTCGTGCATCCGCCCGGACAAGCCCGGGACAAGGTAGGCGCCGGCTCGGGCCATCCCGCTGAACGCCTCGCCGTACGCGGCCAGCCCGGGGTAGGGAGATAGGACCGAGGAGAACTCGTCCAGCAGATGGGCGGCCTCCGACGTTGGGTGGATCAGTCCGGTACGGAGTGCGGCTGCCCAGGTCAGCAACTGGCCGGGCGTGTCATCGCCGAGAGCCTTCATCGACACCTCGCGGGCGCACTCGGTGAAGGCGGCGGACAGCCGACCGGAGAACTCGCTCATCTGCGCCGCTATCGCGGCACATCGCCGGGCACTCGCCTCGGCCGACGGCCTGCCCGCGGCGTCATGCAGCCAGGCCGCCAACCCGAACCGCCCGGAACGGAGCGCCAGCGCTTCGGCTTCGGCTACGTCACCGGTCATGCTCGGGCCGCTCACAGTCGGAGCGGGAGAGGACGGCGGAGACGGTTCGTCCGAGGTACGAACGGGCTCGCTCTGTACGTCCGCGGCCGGAGGCTGCTCCTGCTTTCGCGAAGCGGAGCTAGGTTCCGCCTTCGGCGACCGGGCGGCCTTCGACGGCGCCAGCTGCGTGCGATTGCCGGCGATGAAGACGTCCAGGTCCGCCAGCTCGTCCTCCTCGGCCGGCTCCGCCTCCAGTGCGTGGGGTGCCGGGTGATCCGGTGGCTTGTCTGCGGCTCCACCCGCATCTTCGTCCTCTTCGGCGGGCCGAGGCGCGGCACCCTCGTCAGTCACCTCAGGAACGGAGGAAACGACCAGCATGCCCTTGGCGGCGGCCATGGCCAGCGGCACCCAGTGGCGGGGCGCCTCTTCCCTAAAGCGTTCCTGCAGTGCGAACACCTGCATGATGGCCTCGTCATCGTGGGCGAGGCGGATGAGTTCGGCCAGGATCTCCAGGGCGGGTGATGGGACGGCGGTCGCTTCGCGTATCTCCTGAAGCAGCCCTTCCAGTTGAGGTGGGCCGCTGACGTGAGCGAGTGCGAGAACCGCGTGGCGCGCCGCACCGGCCGACTCGAGAACGGTGAGCGCTTCATCGAGGGCATCAGTAGTGGGGGCGGTGATGGGAGTGTCGTGTGCGGACTCCAGTCTGTTGCGTAGACCGTCGAAGTCCTGGACACCGAGGGTGATCATGTCGATGTCCTGGTCTGACGGACGTGTGCCGTCAGCGAAGGCCGCTCGCGCGCGTTCAGCGGCAGCGGCCGCTTTCAGGAACGACTCCCGCAGTAGATCCAACTCCGCCCGCAGAGCGTCGGCCGGGGACGGAGCGTCTACCTGACCTGGCTCATGAGGAGCCATCTCACTCCCTTCCTGCGCGCTGCCCTCATCGCCGATCGGGTCTGATCGGGAGGGGAGGGACAGCGCGGCGTCTCTGAGCTGGTGTAACGAGATCGGCTGTTCGGGAAGCTCGGGATGGAGGGTGCGAAGCCCGGCCCAGGCCGAATTGATCGCCGTGGTGGCGGCCGGCGTCATGCTTGGGCACGAATGCGTGAGAAGCGCGAGCGCGATGGGGGACAGCGGCAGGTCGAGCCGGTAGATGTACGCGAGAACGAGATCGGTCAGGAAATCGCCCAGAACCCTGGTGGCCGCGATCATCTCCACGAGCGTGCGCGCCTTGGGGAGCGGGAGCACGTTGGAGGCAGGGTTGAGCAGCTTCAGGCACTCGTCCCGGGAGAGTTCCTCGTGATTCTCGAACACTGGGATGAAAGGCACGCTCAAGTGGTGGATCAGCGAGCGGCGCCGGTGATTGTCGTTGCCGCGTAGCGTCCTGGCGAGGCTGGCGGCCGTCAGTTTGGTGATCGATCGCATGTCACGAAGCCCGACATGGCTCAGGATGCTCTTACGGAACGGTGCAGGATACGTGCGGATGGCAAGGAGATCATCATCTGTCACCCTGGCCGCCGCCTCCGCGATGATCACATCGGCCTGCCCGAATGCCGACAGGGTGCTGACGCTGCCCAGAGGTCTTGTATGCGAGCCGTGCGAGCTTTTAGCGCTGGAGCGTTGCTGCAATGTGTCGCCGCCCTTCTTCGCGTGCCTTTGACCATAGGAACGTTGGGTCACGGGATGGCTACTGCTTCGTACAGGTCGGGACGCTGACCGAGCTGGCTTCGAGGGACAGGTGCGGCGGGCCCGCTTGTGGCGGTCCAGATCTTCCAGCAGGAGCGCAGACGAGTCGCCGATGTCCTGAGGTGACGAGCTTGGGGTCTCCGTGCCGGCCCATCGACAACCGGAATGTGGGGTGAATGCTACCGATCACCGACATGTGGCGCAACGAGATTGCGAGAATTGTCCCGTGAATCCAATACACTAACCATCTGAGAGATGATCTCCCAATCTCTACCGAACCGCTATAAGTCTTCCCGGAGGGCGAGTGCTGCCGCTGCTGACGAGCGATCCCCCGTGAGATCGGGCCCTACCGATTGGTAGGTCGGCTCGGTTCCGGCGGCATGGGCGTGGTCTACGGGGGTGTAGACGCTACAGGCCGGCGGGTGGCCGTCAAGCTTGTGCACGAGGTTCTGTCGGTGGACGTGGAGTTCCGCCGCCGGTTCAGCCGTGAGATCCGGGTGATCGGCGACATCGAGAGCGCGTGCGTAGCGCGGGTCCTCTCCTCCGATTCCGGCACCGAGCGGCCGTGGCTGGCCACCGAGTACATTGCCGGTCCCACGCTGGAGCAGCACGTGCAGGCCGAAGGTCCACTGCCGGAAACCGCGTTATACGGCCTGGCCGCCGGGCTGGCGGAAGCTCTCGTGGCCATGCACGCGGCCAAGGTCGTGCACCGGGACCTGAAGCCATCGAACGTGATCCTCTCGCCCGGCGGGCCTCGCCTGATCGACTTCGGTATCGCCAAGGCGCTGGACGGCACGTCGATGACGCGTACCGGCCAGCTCGTTGGCTCGCCCGGCTGGATCAGCCCCGAGGAGTATGGTGAGGGCCCGTCGGGCACTCCCGCCGACGTGTACGGCTGGGCGATGCTGGTGCTCTTCGCCGCAACCGCGGAGAATCCGTACGGTCTCGGCCGCCCGGAGGTGCTGGCCTACCGCGTACGTGAGGAGATGCCGGAAACGGACGCCGTCCCGGAGGGGCTGCGTGACCTCGTCCGGCGGGCCCTGGGCAAGACGCCGGCCGATAGACCGCTCGCCGACGAGGTGCTGGCGGCGACGCTGCAGGCCTGGCCCGGCCGGGAAGCGGAGGCGGAGCGGATCGAAGACGCCACCGCGCTGCTCCAACGCACCTGGGTGATGCAGCCGTATGAGACGCCCGCCTGGTCCGAAGCAGCCACCGCGGAGACCGGCGCCCAGGCTTCCCGCCCGACGACCGTGGCCGATCCCGTCCCGCCGGAGCCGACGACGGTGCCGTCGGCCGCGCCGGCACAGGTCGTGGCGCGGCGTCCGGCCTGGGTGCTCGCCTACGTCGTCACCGCCGTGGCCGTGACCCTGATCGCTGTGACCGCGATCGTCTCCTTCGCCCCCGGCTCCGCCACGGAAACCCTGACCCAGGCGAAAGCCCCGATAGCGGCCTCGGTCACGCCGACCGTGATGCCCACTGCGACGGTGACGGCCACCCCTTCTCTGGCACCATCTTCTCCGGCACCGTCGAAGAAGCCCCGCTTCAAGGGCAAGGCCGTCACGTTCAAGGGGATCAAGATGACGCTGCCCAAGGGGTGGCGCATGATCAAGGCGCGCAAGGACCTGATCTGCGTCGAATCACCTCGCTCGCGGGGGTCGAGCGGCCCCTGGGACTTCGCCTGCAGGCCCGACGCCATGGCGATCAAGACAGGCTCCAGCGACAAGGTCTGGCCGGGCAGCGCCATCGAGAACAGGCGGTGGGGGTGGCTCATCGACCATCCGATGCCCTGCCTGCGAGACGGGCGGACCTGGCGCGACCCGCAGGGCACCTACGACATCTACACCGGAGAGTACGCACTCTATGAATGGACGTACGACGAAGGCGCCCAGCTCGACTACTCGGGGCTGGCCAAGATGGCCGACGGCAGGAAGGCGTACTACAGGAAGTGGCAGATACCGTGCTCAAACCATGGGTCCTACACCATGAAGATCTGGCACCTGCCGCAGTCCAAGGTCTCCTTCTTCGTGCTCGGCGCGCACGACGCGGATGCCAAGGGCTACCAGCAGATCATCGCCTCCACCGACCTCACCGGTTACCAGCACGCTGCTCCGGCGTGATAGGCAATGTGTAAATTCGGTACACAGGTTCTTTGTGTGGTCCGCAACGCTCATATTCGCTACTGTGTGGTGCGAGGTGCTGCATGGGTGAAAGTGAGCAGCCGAAGGAACATCGCCATATACCCTGAGGCTCTTTGTCGTGGAGGCAGGTGAGCATGGACCCTTTGGACCGCTCCGATCCCAAGCGGATCGGCGACATTACGCTGCGGGGTCGCCTGGGATTCGGTGGAATGGGGCGCGTGTTCTACGGCGTCACCGCCGACCACGAGGCCGTGGCGGTCAAGGTCATCCGTGAGGATCTGATCTCCAGAGCCGAGGTGCGAACCCGCTTCGCGCGCGAAACGGAGGCGCTGCGCACGATCCAGGGCCCGCACCTCGCCTCGCTCGTGGACGCCTCGGACGAGGACGACGAGCGACCTTGGCTTGCGATCGAGTTCGTCCGCGGTCTGACGCTGAAGGAGTTCGTCGAGACTCGCGGCCCATTGACGGAGACAGACGCGGCCGCGCTCGGCGTCGTCCTGGCCGGCGCGCTGAAGGACATCCATGCCGCCGGCCTGCTTCACCGCGACCTCAAGCCCGCCAACGTCCTACTCGGCCAGGACGGGCCGAAGGTCATCGACCTGGGCCTGGTTGCCTTCGCCGATGGTCCCACCGACCTGACCACCACCGAGTCGACGCTGGGAACCCCCGCCTGCATGTCGCCCGAGCAGGCGAACACGCCCAAGCAGATCACTTCCGCCGCCGATGTCTACGCGCTCGGCGCCACGCTGCTGTTCGCGCTGGCCAAGCATTACCCCTACGACGGTGGGAATGTCGCGGCGATGCTCATGAACATCATCAGTGCCGACACCCATCCGAATCTCGACGGTCTGCCCGACAGCACGAGGCCCCTGATCGAGAAGATGCTCGCGCACGACCCCGCCGCACGCCCGACCGTCGCAGAGGCACGTGACCGGCTGACGAAGCTGTGTGGTCGTGCCCCGTTGAAGCGGCTCGTCGAAGCCACCTACATTGAGCGCGAAAGCGATCCCGAGGAAGTCGCGCCGCGTCCCAGACCGCCGAGGAAAGATCTGTCCGAGGTCGTGGTCCCCGGCTCGGTCGTCGCCAAGCTGGCCGACCACCTGCGCTCCATCTACTCCGTCAACGCCGCCTTCTAGGAGCAGCCCCAGTGACCGAGACCTCCTACCCCCCCGGCGCCCGGATCGAAGTCCGGGACGCCGAGTGGATCGTCCGTACCTGCGCGAAGACCGCGCACGACGGATACAAGATCACGGCGGTCGGCGCGTCGGAGTTCGTCCGTGACGAGGACGCGGTCTTCTTCACCGCGCTGGAGGAGGTCAGTCTGCTCAGGCCCGAGGAGACCGTCCTGGAACAGGACGAGACCTCCCGCTTCGCCAAGAGCAGGCTGTTCCTGGAAGCCGTCCTTCGCAGGACTCCGCTTCCGCAGACGGAAAAGGGCCTGGCGCTGGCCGACCGATTTCTCCTCGACCCGCTGCCCTACCAACAGCGCCCCGCCGAGCTCGCCCTCAAGGGCCTGCGCCCGCGCATTCTCATCGCCGACGTGGTCGGTTTGGGCAAGACCCTGGAGATCGGCCTCATCCTCGCGGAGCTGATCAAGCGTGGCCGGGGGGAGCGCATCCTGGTTGTCACCCCGCAACAGGTTCTGGAACAGTTCCAGCACGAACTCTGGACCCGCTTCGCCATCCCGTTGATTCGCCTGGACTCCGTCGGCGTCGAGCGCATTCAACGTGACATTCCGGCAGGCCGAAACCCCTTCACGTACTACAAGCGGATCATCGTCTCCATCGACACGCTGAAGAACGCGGGCAAGTACGGCCAGCATCTGGAGAAGCTGCACTGGGACGCGGTCGTCATCGACGAGTCGCATAACCTGATGGGCGAGAAGACCGACCGCAACAAGCTGGCCAAGCTGCTGGCCCGCCAGACCGACGCGCTCCTGCTGGCCAGCGCCACCCCGCACAACGGCAACAGCGAGTCCTTCGCCGAGCTGATCCGCATGCTCGACCCTGCGGCGATCGCCGACGACAGCAAGTATTCGGCCGGCGACATCGACCACCTCTACATCCGCCGCACCAAGATCAGCCCCGAGGTACGCGACCAGATGGGCGGCAAGTGGCCTGACCGTGGGCCTTCCATCCCCGTCAGGTGCACGGCCGGCGCCGCAGAAGAGAAGGTCTTCGAGGAGCTCACCCAGGTCTGGCTCGCGGGCGAGCAGCGCACCGGCGGCCCGGTCGTCTCCGCCAAGAACCGGCTCTTCCCCTACACACTGCTCAAGGCGTTCCTGTCCAGCCCAAAGGCCCTGGCGAAGACGGTGGCCAACCGGCTGAAGAACGCCACGGAGGCCCGGGAGATCGACGCGCTGAAGTCCCTCCAGCACCTGACCGCTCAGATCGACGAACCCGCCAAACTCACCGCGCTGATCGGCGAACTCCGGGCGATCGACTTGAAGAAGAACCGGGTCGTCGTTTTCTCCGAGAGCGTCGAGACCGTCAAGTGGCTGGCAGACGTCCTCCCGGAACGCCTCGGCCTGAAGCAGGACGCCGTCGACATGATGCTCGGCAACGGCATGACCGACCAGCAGCAGCAGGACGTCATCGAGCGCTTCGGCCTGGCCGAGAGCCCGGTCCGGCTGCTCGTCACCACCGACGTGACGAGCGAGGGCGTCAACCTGCACCGGCAGTGCCACCACATGATCCATTTCGACGTGCCGTGGAGCCTGATCCGGATCGAACAGCGCAACGGCCGTATCGACCGCTACGGCCAGGAGCACCAGCCGCAGTTCAAGGCGCTCATTCTCACCTCCGGCGTCGAGGGCGCCAAGGACGACAGGACCGTCGCCGAGAAACTCCTGGAGAAGGAGGCCACCGCACACTGCACGCTCGGCACCGCCGAGGCCGTCACGGGTGAATACCGTGCCGAGCGCGAGGAACGCCGCCTCATCCAGGACCTGCTCGAAGGCAAGACGGTCGAGGAGTCCATCGAGGACCGCCCTATCGATGACTTCCTCGCCGACCTGCTCGGCTCGGTCGGCGCCGAGCCCGCCAATCCGGACCCGCTCAAGGCGGACGTCCCCAGGCTGTTCGACACCTCCGAGACCTTCGTCAAGGAGGCCATCACCACGCTCGGCCTGCTCAAGGACCTGGAGGACGACGGCGAGCTGATGGCGTTCACCCCGCCGCCGGACCTGGTCCACCGGCTCTCGGCGTTGCCCGCCGACTACCTGCGCACCCACGACGTACGCAAGCGGATGAAAGTCACCTTCGACCGCGCGCTCGCGCAGCGCAAACTCAACGAGGCCCGGCGTACCAAGACCATGTGGCCCGAGATCGCCTACCTGTCCGACCTGCACCCGCTGGTCGACTGGATCACCGACAAGGTGCTCGTACGCCTCGGCCGCCAGAAGGCTCCCGTCATCACCGCGAAGGTGGACGAGCCGACCTTCCTCATCCAGGGCATCTACTCCAACGCTCTCGGCCAGCCCACCGTGGTCGAGTGGATGGCGGTCACCGGCGAAGGAGTCCTTCAGGACCCGATGACCGAGATCCTCGCCGAAGCCGAGGTCGGGCCGCCTATGACCAACACCGGCCGCCCCATCGACCTCCAGCCGCTCCAGGCCCGCCTCCCGCAGGCCGTCGCCGTCGCCCGCGAGCACCTGGAAGCCCGCCGGGCCGAGTACGACGCGGTGGTCGTGGCCCCGCTCGACAGCTACCGCGGTCACCTCGACACCTGGCAGCAGCTCACCCTCGACGGCGTGCACGTCTCCCAGCGCACGCGCAAGGAGCGGAGCGTCCAGGACACCGTCGAGCGGCAGAAGCGCCTGCTCGACTCCATGCAGACCACCGGCGAACCGCTGCTGCGGGTTCTCGCCGTCCTCGTTCCTCAGGATGTGTGATGAGACTCGACTCGCTGGTCAACCGCGGCGACTACTTCTCGGCCCACTACCTCGCCGAGGTGCTGCCCAAGGACCTGAAGAAGAAGGACGGCCTGCTCGCCCGCTGGACGGCGGAGGAGAAGGACGGCCGGACCACGCCGCGCAAGGGTCTGCGGGCCCTCGGCAAGCCGTACTTCACCGACCGGCCGTTCTTCGCCGACATGGACGTACGGCTGCGCGAGGACGAGCTCCCCGAGGACCTGCCGCAGTGGCGCAAGCAGCTCGGCGAGCTGCACATCCACGTGCTCAAGGCACTCGGCTACCAGGCCCAGCCCCGTGAGATCACCGTCGAGCGGGCGGGGAAGGACTACCCGGTCCAGGTCGCCTATGCCGACGACCACCTGATCGCGATCGAATGCGGCTGGGCTGCCGAGGTCGACGCCGGTCTCGACGGGCAGCTCCTGCACCCCGTCCAGCTGGACGGCCGCGAGCAGATCAAGGACGCCACCAAGCTGGCCTCCTGGTTGCTGGCCAGCGAGAACCCGCCCCGTTACGTCCTCATCCTGGCCGGCGGCGTGGTCATCCTCGCCGACCGGGCGACCTGGGGTGAGGGCCGCTACCTGGCCGTCTCCCTCGACGTCGCGCTCGGCCGCAACGATCCCGCCGAACTGGAGGTCATCGCCGCTCTCTTCGGCGCCGACTCTCTGCTGCCCCCAGCCGAGGGTGGTTCCGAGCCGCTCGCCGACTTGCTGGCCAGCTCACGCAACCACGCGGTCGGCGTGTCCAAGGAACTGCGCGACGGGCTCAAGGAGTCGGTGGAACTCATCGCCAACGAGGTCCTCGCTCGCATCCGTGCCGCTGGGGTGCAGCCCGGAGGCATCATGGAGCCCTCCGCCCTGGCCCGCGAGCTTGGCCGGGAGTCGCTGCGCTACCTGTATCGGATCCTCTTCCTGCTGTACGCCGAGGCCCGGCCTGAGCTGGGCATCCTGCCGACCGACGACGAGGACTATACCCGCGGCTACAGCCTGGCCCGCCTCGGCGACCTGGTCGTCCGCGACTTGACCGGCGAGGAGGCCAGGAACGGCTTCCACCTATACGAGTCCCTCGACTTGCTCTTCCGCATGGTCAACGAGGGGCACCGCCCGCGCACCGGCGACGAGGTCTCGGAGGAGGACGGGCTGCGCTTCGAACCGCTGAAATCCGGCCTCTTCGAATCGCCCTCCACCGGCCTCATTCGGCGCGACCTGCCCCTCGACGAGGACGACCCGCGCACGATCGACACCCGGCTGCGCAACGAGATCCTCTACAAGGTGCTGCGCAAGCTCATGCTCACGCGCGGACGGCGCAAGGAACGCGGCGGGTTCATCTCGTACGCGCAGCTCGGGATCAACCAGCTTGGCGCGGTCTACGAGGGCCTGATGTCCTACACCGGCTTCATCGCCACCGAGGAGCTGTACGAGGTGGCCAAGGGCGGCGACCCCAAGGACGGCTCCTGGATGATCCCGGCGTCCAAGGTCGATGACTACCCCTCCGAGGTCTTCGTCATCCGGACGGACGACGACGGCAACAAGACCGACGAGTACGTGCGTTACCCGGCAGGCTCGTTCGTCTACCGTCTGGCCGGTCGTGATCGCGAGACCAGCGCCTCCTACTACACGCCTGAGTCGCTGACCCGCGTCACCGTTCAGCTCGCGCTCCAGCACCGGGTCACCGAGGACACCACGGCGCGCGACATCCTGTCGTGGAAGATCTGCGAGCCGGCGCTCGGCTCCGGGGCGTTCCTCAACGAAGCCATTAACCAGGTCGCCGACCTCTACCTGAAGCGCCGCCAGCAGGAGCTCGGCCTCTCCATCGACCCCGAGTCGTACGAGGAGGAACTGCAGCGGGTCAAGGCGTACGTCGCCCTGCACAACTCATACGGCGTCGACCTCAACGACACCGCGATCGAGCTGGCCGAGGTCTCCGTCTGGCTCAACGTCATGCACCCCGGCCTCCAGGCACCGTGGTTCGGTCTTCACCTGCGCCGGGGCAACTCCCTCATCGGGGCAGGACGCCGGGTCTACGAGGCCGCACAGCTCACCAAGGGCGAGTGGCTCAAGACCGCCCCCGCCGACCTCCCCTTCTCCGCCGGGGCGGTCCCTTCGGGCCAGATTCACCACTTCCTGCTGCCCGCCGAGGGCTGGGCGGCGGTCGCCGACGCCAAGGAAGCCAAGAACCTCGCACCGGAGCAGGCCAAGCAGCTCAAGGCCTGGCAGAAGAAAATTCGCGCCAAGGTCTCCGACAAGAAGTCCGCCGGTCGGCGGTTGTCCCAGCTCCAGCGGCTCCAGGCGCTATCCGGCCGGGCCGAATACCTGTGGGACCTGGTCGTCCAGCGCCTCACCATCTCGGAACGGGAGATCAGCCGCAAGATCGACGTCTGGGGCGCCGACTGGATCACCCAGCCATCGCAGGCCATCCCCAAGGAGAAGGTCTACGAAGACCTGACCGCACCGGGCACGCCGTACTGGCGCCTCAAGAAGGTGATGGACGCCTGGTGTGCGCTGTGGTTCTGGCCGCTCGACAAGGCCGGCCTTCTCGACGGCACAGGCCCGATCTACGGGCCCACTACGTCCGCTGAGCTGGAGCAGGTGGTTCTCGCCGAGTCAGCTGTACGGGCTGAGCCGGAGGAGTCTCTCGGGTTCGGCCAGGTGTACGTCACGGACTCGTTGTTTGAGACCGGGGACGAGCAGCTCGACCTCGCCGACGCGAAGACCATGGTTGGAGGCGGCCCAAAGAGAACTGCCAAGCCACGATCACAGCCGGACCCGGTGCGCAAGGTCATCCCGCTGTCGGACCTGAACGACTGGCTCGACTTTGCCGAGGCTGTACTCGGCCGGGCGGACATTCCGGAGGACTCGCTGGTCGCAAGCTTCGCGTCGCTGGCGGATCTTGAGACCTACGAGGACCAGCTTCCTGCCTGGATGGGGATGGACTCAGCGTTCAAGCTGTCGGAGCGCTTCCCTTGGCTGGGCCTGGCCGAAGACATCACAGAGGATCAGGGATTTTTTCACTGGGAATTGCAGTTCGCACATGTCTTCACCGCGGGTGGTTTCGACCTTCAAGTCGGCAATCCGCCCTGGGTCAGGCCTGAATGGGTGGAAGCCTCGGTTCTTGCCGAATTGGATCCATGGTTCATACTAGCTGAAAAGCCGTCGGCGGCAGAGTTGAATAGCCGCAAGCGGGATATCTTGGCGGAAATACGCTGTCGCTCATATCTGCTAGGCGAGTTGGCAGCCAACACGGGCATGGTCTCCTTTCTGGGTTCACGTGCGGCATATGATTTGCTTGCAGGAACTCGTTTGAACCTATACCGCGCGTTCATGATCCGAGCCTGGCGGAACTTGTCTGGTCAGGGAATTGCAGGGCTATTGCACCCTGACAGTCACTTCGTAGGGTCTCAGGAAGGCCGTCTTCGAGGAGCTGCATATCGACATCTTCGAATTCATGCACATTTTCATAACCGGCGGCTATTGTTTGCGGATATTGACTGGAACGTCGAGTACGCCGTTCAGATCTATGGAACAGAAAGGGATATTTATTTCACGCATGTAAGCTGGCTCTATGATATCGCGCCCCTGGTGGGATCCTTCGGCCATGACGGTTCGGGAGAATCGCCTGGTATCAAGCACAACGGCTATTGGGATCTACGCCCTCACCGTGATCGACTCGTCCATGTCGACGAAGCGGTACTCTCTATGTGGCAATTCCTTACCGGTGAGACAGATGTGCCCGTTGAGCAAACCAAACTTCTCTACCCAGTAACAGTTGCCGAGCAGGCAGCGATCACTGCTCTATCAAAAGTCGATCGGCGACTTGGCGCGGCCTTCCCTCGAATTAGTGCCGGCTACAATGAGACGAACGCTAAGAAAGATGGTCTTATCGTCTGGCGGGCTGCGCGTCCCGACAATTGGTCAGAAGTAATTCTGCGTGGTCCGCAATTTAGCGTTGCCACGCCATTCGCCAAGCAGCCTCCGCTTATGGGGCGAAACGATCCTGTGGTTAACGTGGCCACTCTCGCAGACGATGCAGTTCCCTCAACTGACTACCAGCGGGCCTGCGACCTGGAGACTTATCTTGCTGCTCAGGATCGATGGGCCACTCGCGACGGTGAAAACCGTAGATACACCGAGTTCTATCGGCTGGCTTGGCGCGAGATGATCCCGAACAGCACCGAGAGAAGTCTATTTCCTGTACTAATCCCACCCGGTCCTGCTCACATCCATCTCGTGCGAAGTATGGCGCTGGCTTCGAATCGGGAGACTGTGCTGGTGGCCGGGTTTTGGACTGGGCTTCCGCTGGACTATCTCCTGCGGGTTACCGGGCGTGGCCACCTAGATATCTCGGGGGCACGCACCATGCCTGCCCCCGACCCTGGCCACCATATGGCGGAAGCGCTCCTACTGCGAACAATGCGCCTTAACTGTCTGACCACGGCCTACGCGGATCTCTGGGCCGAGCTTTATAACGACGACTGGACTCGTGAGTCGTGGGTCGTCGACTGGCCCGGCATGTCGCCACTTGGCGAGATCAATCCCATCTGGGAGACGGTTACTCCGCTACGCAGTGAGTACCAGCGTCGTGCTGGCCTAGTGGAGTTGGACGTCTTGGTCTCCGTCATGCTCGGCATGGGCGTCGATGAACTCATCGCCGCCTACCGGGCTCGGTTCGCGCACCTGGTGACCTACGAGAGCGCGATGTGGTTTGACGCGAAGGGTCGAAGGCTGGCCGAGAACTTCAACGCCTATGGCCACGGCCAAACCAAGGCAGACTTTGAGACGCTCATGGCGCACCTCGACCCCGAGATCAACGGCCCGGCCCCCGATGGCTACGCGGCACCCTTCTACAAGGCCGACCGTGAAGCCGAATACCGCCAAGCCCATGCGGTTTTCGCCGAACGCCTGAAGCAGGCCCAGGCCGTACAGGAAGGCAGCCAGTGAGCGGGGAGCCGATCTGCGGAATTCGTCGCTGCGAGGCGGCACAATGTCTGGCATGACTTCGGATCTTTTCCATGAGCTGGGCGACCAGGAGAGCACCGTCCTTGAGTTCAAGGAGTCCGCTGGCGACGGCAAGAAGATTGGACAGGCGATCTGCGCGCTTGCCAACGACCTCTGCGGTCGCGGCAGTGGCGATCTGCTCATCGGAGTGGACAAACACGGGCGGCCACTGTCGGACGTGAAGACCGCCGACAGCGATCTGTTGAAAGTGACCGAGCATCGAGACAGCGGAAAAATCCTCCCCAGGCCGTCGATGACGGTAGAAAAGGCCGTTTTCAAGGGGAAGGTGATTATCCGGGTGCGGGTGGAGTCATCCACCACGCCACCGGTCCGTTACGACGGCGTCGTGTGGGTTCGTCCAGGCCCGACCACGCGCAAGGCCAACCGCGAGGACGAGCGCATCCTGTCAGAGCGCCGACGCGCCGGCGACGGCCCCTTCGATGGCCGGTCGGCCACAGGAAGCACGCTGAACGACGTCGACCTAAGACTTTTCCGCTCAACCTACCTTCCCTCGGAGGTTGCCTCCGAGGTGATCGAGGAGAACGGCAGACCGGAACTTCTCCAGCTCAACAGCCTTCGCATGGCCGACGCGACAGGCACGCCCACCGTGCTTGGCCTGCTGGTGCTGGGATACGACCCCAGTGCCTTCATCCCGGGAGCCTACGTACAGTTCGTCCGGTACGACGGTGACGGCATGGACGCTGCCATCTTGGACGAGCAGGAGATCCGCCTCAACGCGGTCGGTCTCGCCGAACGGCTGGAATCCCTGCTGAAGGGGCATCTTCACACCCGGGTGGTGGAGGAGACCGGCTTCCGGGAGAAGTCTCAACCCGACTATCCGATCGGCGCCTTGCGCGAGGTCTGCATGAACGCGGTGATGCACCGCAACTACGAGAGCTCCAACGCGCCGATCCGCATCCTGTGGTTCGCTGACCGGATCGAGGTCTCCAATCCGGGTGGACCCTATGGGCAGGTGCGTGAGGACAACTTCGACCGGGTCAACGACTACCGCAACCCGTCCCTGGCGGCGGCGATGAAGTCACTCGGCTACGTCAACCGTTTCGGGCGGGGCATCACTCGAATCCAGGCGGAACTGGCCGGTAACACGAATCCGCCCGCGGTATTCCAGGTGGATGCCTCCTCGTGGTCCGTGACGTTGAGGAAAGCCGGATGATCTCACTAGCGCTCTTTAACAACAAGGGCGGAGTGGGCAAGACCACGCTCACCTACCACCTGGCCCACATGCTCCAGCGTCTCGGTCGTCGGGTCCTCGCCGTGGATCTCGATCCTCAGGCGAACCTGACCTCGATGTTCCTTGATGAGGAGTATCTGGCGGCGCTATGGGCCGAGCCGGAGTTCCCCGCGTGGGGCGACAGCGGCGAATCGGATCTCATCAAACGGATCCGCGCCGCGATGGCAAAGGTCGAGATGAACGATGCCGGGACCGTCGCGGCCTCGGTGCAGCCGATCATGGAGGGTCTGGGAGATGTCACCTTCCACGCGCCGATCGACATCGCTGACGGATTGTGGCTGGTCCCTGGAGATCTGGGCCTGAGTGCGTTCGAGGATCGGCTCTCGGCTGCGTGGCCCTCGTGCTTCATAGGGGACCCGGCTGCCATCCGGACCACAACCGCCTTTCACCGGATCATCAGGGACGCCGCACAGCGAGTGGATGCCGACCTCGTCCTCATCGATGTCGGACCGAATCTCGGCGCCATCAACCGCGCCGCCCTGCTCGCCGCCGACACCGTACTGATGCCCCTGGCCGCGGATCTTTTCTCACTTCGAGGGCTGCGGAACCTGGGGCCGGCATTGCGAACATGGCGTAGCACCTGGCAGAACACGGTGCTTCCGAGAGTTCCGCCGGAGATTTCGGCACCCTCGGGGGCCATGCGTCCCATCGGATACGTGATCATGCAGCCAACCATGCGCCTGGATCGCCCGGTGAAGGCCTACCGGCGATGGCTGGAGCGCATCCCGCACGTTTTCGCCGACTCGGTTCTGACCAGCGCTCCTCAACAAGCAGGCGAATCCTACGAGGTCGCGACCATGCGCAACTACCAGAGCCTGATGCCGCTTTCGCACGATGCCCGTAAACCGATGTTCGATCTGAGGGCCGCTGACGGCGCGCTGGGCAGTACCCAGGCCTATGTGGCCAAGTGCCGGGCCGAGTTTCAGCAGCTGGCCGAAAGCCTGCTCAGCCGTCTGGATATGCCGGGAGAGCACGAATGAAGCCAACGCTGGCCGCCGAGGAGCTGCGGGAGAGCCTGACCCAGTACCTCACCACCACGTTCGCTCTGTCGGATCCAAGGACGCAGGAAGCTCTGAAGCTTTTCCTGAAGCACCCGGAACAGGGCATTTTCCGCGGCCCGTACCTGCGGATCAGGACGCCGTTCCGGGCGGCGGAGGACGGGTGGCAGGAGCGGGTGGAGTGGGTGCCGAGTGGGTTCACACCCTACCGGCACCAGGCGAGGGCGTTCGAGCGGCTGAGCACGCTCGGCAAGCAGGCCGAGCCGACGCTGATCACCACGGGCACGGGCTCGGGCAAGACGGAGTCGTTCCTGGTGCCGGTGTTGGATCACTGTCGGAGGCAGAGGGCGCAGGGCAGGCATGGGGTGAAGGCCGTGCTGCTCTACCCGATGAACGCTCTCGCGACCGATCAGGCGCAACGAATCAACGACTATCTCCAGCAGACCGGGATGGAAGAGGTCACCGCCGCGCTCTACATCGGTGACACGCCCGAGGTCGGCTATCCGAAGGTGATGACCCAGCGGTCGGAGATCCGGCGTAACCCGCCGGACGTCCTGATCACCAACTACAAGATGCTCGACCTGCTCCTCCAGCGGGCCGACGACCTCCCGCTCTGGAAGGACGCCGAACTGGCCTACGTGGTAGTGGACGAGTTCCACACCTACGACGGCGCGCAGGGCACCGACGTCGCGATGCTTCTCCGGCGGCTCGCCGCCGCGACAGGGCACTCGCAGCCCGGCAGGCCGCTCGGCGACATCTGCCCGGTCGCCACCTCGGCGACCCTGGGCGAGGGCGGGGATGGCAAGGTCATCCGTGAGGTGGCCGAACAGGTCTTCGGCACGGCGTTCCCCGAGGCTGCCGTGGTGGCCGAGGATCGGCTGTCCGCCGAGGAGTTCATGGGCGACATCGACTTCGCCCTGCCGCTCCCCGGACCCGAGGATCTGATCGCCTGCGGTGATCCACTGATTCATCAGGGAGCGATGGATCAGCTCGCCGCTGCTGTCACCGGCAAGAACACGATCAGTGACGTCGAACTCGGTAATATCCTCAAGCAGCACATCCTCACCCATGCCGTGCTCGACCTCCTCGGCGACGGGAAGCCGAAGACTCTTGAGGAGATGCTGGAGCGCCTGCCCAAGAAGGGTGCCTACAGCTGGGGCGCCTCCATCCAGGCCAACCCCGGCCAGGCGGCCAGAGCGCTGGCGAGGTTCGTCGCCCTGCTTTCGCAAGCGCGGATTCCCAGCGAGGTGCTGGGACGCCCGAACAGGCCGTTCCTCATGATCGAGACGCACATGTGGGTGCGGGCGGTGTCGCGGCTGCTGCGCCTGGTCCACCACACCCCGGCGTTCGCATGGATCGGCGAAGAGCCGGTCACCGACGCCGACTCGACGTTAAGCGTGATGGGCAAGAGCCGGCTTCCGGCCATTTACTGCCGCCACTGCGGACGCTCCGGCTGGGCGGCGTTCTCCCCGGAGAAGGATCCGGCCGAGCTGATCACCAGCCCTGAGAAGATCTACCGCTCCGCGATCGGCCCGGAGAAGAAACGGGTTCGGGCACTGATCCACGCGACCAAGGGCGAGGCCGAGGCGAACGCCAAGGGCCTGCAAATCCTCGACGGCGACCGGGTCCGTCCCTACGACCCCGATCGAGACGAGTACGGTAAGGGCGACATCGTCTTTGTGCTGGCGAACCTGAGCACCAAGCAGGACGGCAACCACGCGGCCAAACAGGATCGCTGCCCGGCCTGCGAC
Source organism: Nonomuraea thailandensis (assembly GCF_024172165.1). Taxonomy (GTDB): domain Bacteria; phylum Actinomycetota; class Actinomycetes; order Streptosporangiales; family Streptosporangiaceae; genus Nonomuraea; species Nonomuraea thailandensis. The sequence goes on from NZ_JAMZEB010000002.1 coordinate 12,312,741, forward strand.
ATGGAGCAGGGCATCCGCTTCCTCGGCGCCGGCCTGGCGTCACTCGCTTCGGTGGCGGTCACGCAACTGTTCGCGGGCCACCAGCTGGAGGCCGAGCAGCGCAAGACGCTGCTGTTCAACGACTCGGTGCAGGACGCGGCCCACCGCGCCGGGTTCGTCGCCAACCGATCGTTCGCCTTCTCGCTGCGCAGGCTGATCAACTCCCGCCTGGACACCGAGGCGCCTATCCTGCTCAACGACCTGATCGGCGACCTGGCGGCCGCGGCCAGCGAGTCCGGTGTACTGCCCGCCGTGGTTCCCCCCGATCTGCACGACCGGCCGGAGATCGACGCGATCCTGGCCGAGACGACCAGCGGCACCCCACAGGCATGGGACCTGATCGGGCAACGGCTGGCCTTCCAGACGATCCTGGAGTTCGGGCTACGCAGCAGGCAGGGCCGTACCCTCGACCTGACCCGCACCGCGGTCGGTGAGGTGGTGCTCGAAGACCCGCAGAAGATCGCTGAGCTGGCGCGAGACGTGCACGTCGGGCTGTCCGGGATGATCGAGCGGCAGGACGACGAACGCTATCTCGCGTTCATCCGCGGATTCCTGGACCGGCTGCGCTATCGAGGTGCGATCAAGCACACCTGGCTGGATGAGTGGATCAGAATCGCCGGAACCAACCGCTACCGGGCGATCTGGGGGCAGCGTCCCGACGGCATGCCGGCGTTCCCGCGCGGGCTGAGCGCCCCGACGTTCCTGCTCGACCGGTTCAAGAATAAGAATTCCGAGTTCGACCGCATCGACGCGGACCAGGGCTGGCCTCAGGACTGGGCGACCCGGTGCCTCGAGCTGGGCAAGGGCCAGGCCGGGGAGTACCTGGCGCGACTGCTGCCGGTCCTCGCTTCGGAAGGGGCTGTCGCCAAGAGGGTCGTCGATGGCTCGACCGGCGTGTACGGCCTGCAGCCCGGGCACATCATGGTGTACGCGCTGCAGGACGGGCAGGTCAATGACGCTGGCCTGGGCTGTGATCAGTGCGCCTGGCAGCAGACCATCCGGCCCGAGCTGGTCGCGGAGTGGTACGGCCAGCCGTGCCCGCGTTACCGCTGTGGCGGCAAGCTGACCGATCGGGGCACCAGGAAGTACCGCGACGACTACTACCGGCGCCTCTACATGGGATACGAGCCGTTCCGCGTGGTCACGGCCGAGCACACCGGCGCGCTCACCCGCCGCCAACGTGAGCAGGTCGAGGAGCGCTTCAGAGCAGGAACCCGCTACAACGATCCGAACGTCCTGTCCTGTACGCCCACGCTGGAGCTGGGCATCGACATCGGCGACCTGTCGACGGTGATCCTCGCCTCCATGCCGCCCGGACCGGCCAATTACGTGCAGCGAGTCGGGCGGGCGGGACGCCGGACTGGTAACGCCTTGATGGTCACGATGGTCGGACGTTCCCCTCGGGACCTGTACTTCCTGAACGAGCCGACGGAGATGATCGTCGGAGAGATCGTGCCGCCCGGCAGTTATCTGTCGGCGGTGGAGATCCTGCGCAGGCAGTATTTCGCGCACCTGGTCGACCTCAGCGCCCGTGGGCAGATTCCCGGGGTGCTGGCGTTGCCGCGCCGGGCCTCCGCGCTGTTCGGGGAGAATGGCTGGCTGGCTTCGTTCGTCCCGGTAGCGCTCGGGTCGCGAGCCGTTGAGGGCTTCCTTGACCTATTCGGGGACGACGTGACGTTTGAGGCTGCCTCGGATCTTCGCGCGTTCGCCGAGTCCGGCCTGGAGCAGGTTGTACGGAATGCCGCTGACGAGTGGGACCAGAGACTGGCCGATCTCCGGCAGCGACTGACCGCCATGAAAGAGGCGATCGAAGCGCTGGTCGAGGCGGATCAGCTGCAACGAGCGGCCAAACGCTCCCTGAACGCAGAGCGACGGGAGGTGATCAGGATTATCGGAGAGATCGGCAGAAAGGACGCCCACAACACGCTCGTCGAGCTTGGACTGCTGCCGAATTACTCTCTGATCGACTCCGCCACCACGCTGGAGGCGACCATCACCTGGGAGGAGACGATTGCGGGTGACAAGCAGTATCACTCCGAAATTCGCGAGTACCAGCGGTCGGCGCGGCTCGCGCTGACCGAACTGGCGCCCGGCAACTCCTTCTACATGCGCGGTTACGAGCATAAGGTGAGCGGGCTGGACATTGGCACGCCGTCACGGTCGACCTTGGAGGACTGGCGGGTCTGCGGAAGCTGTGGCTACGTGCGGACCAGCCAGGCGATCGAGGACACCTCGGCTTGCCCACGTTGCACCAGCGCCGGTCTGGGGGAGATCGAGTCGCTCTACAAGGTGTTGCGGCCGACCAGGGTCTACGCGCACGACCGCAGGGACGACGCCCAGATTGGGGACGACAGCGACGACCGGCAGCAGCGTTACTACGAGCGAGCCGTCGCGGTCGACATCGACACCGCCGACATCGAGCAGGGCTCGTGGCGGCATCACAAGGTCGTCTTCGGGGTGGACTTCACCCGCAAGGCCGCCATCCGCCGGTTCAACCTGGGCACGATGCGAAACGACCGGCAGGACTACAAGAAGTTCGCCGGCGAAGACGCCCGGCTCAACCCGTTCCACGTCTGCCCGGCCTGCGGCGGAACCACCGTGGACGGCCCTCCCGTCGCCGAGTCGGACGGCCTGCTGGCGGCTTCGTGGGCGGACAAGAGCCGTCGCCACCACCGTCCGTGGTGCACCTTCCGGCGGGCGGCCCAGGACACCGATCACGTCAAGGTGATCCTCGCGCACGAACTGCACACCGAGGCGCTGCGCATCTTGCTCCCGATCGCCACGCTGATGGCCACGGAACGGACCGTCACCTTCGCCGCCGCTTTGATGGCCGGCGTGGCCGCAAAGTACGGCGGAGATCCGGACCACCTGTCGATCGTCACGGCCACGATGCCCGACCACGACACCGGACGCCGCCGACGCTTTCTTGTACTGCATGACACCCTGCCCGGTGGCACCGGCTACCTGCACAGGCTCGCCGCGCCCGAGGGCTTCCGCGAGGTGCTGACCGAAGCACACAAGATCGTTTCCGAGTGCCAGTGCAAGCAGGACAGCACCAAGCGCGCCTGCCACCGCTGCCTGCTTTCGCACGTGCCGGGCAGCGACTATGACAAGGTCAGCAGGGCGGACGCCGAGGAGATGCTGTCCGAGCTGCTGGACGACTGGCAGGTCACCGACGTCGTCGACACCAGCGAGATCTCGCTGTGGGACCAGGTCGAGAGCGAACTCGAAGCGCGGTTCCTCGGCGGGCTCGAATCGTGGGCGCGCAGGTTCGACACCCCCGAAACCCTCGCCCGAGGAGAAGTGGTCAACGGGCGCAAGACCGCCGACCTGCGGATCCAAGCACCCGACGGCAAGATCCGGCACTGGCGGATGACCTTGCAGAACACCATCCGTGGCACCCGGCCGGACGTGGTATTCCGACTGGTCGACTCAGAACCACAGGAGGTCTCGGTCTACCTCGACGGCTATGCCTACCACGCGACCGCCGAGATCAACCGGCTTGCGGATGACGCGGAGAAGCGCTCCCGGCTGCGAGCGCATCGCGGGCTGGTCTTCCAGCTCACCTGGGACAACCTGGAGGCATGGGAGGAGATCGGGTTCGCGCCCAGTTCCTCGCGTGAAGCGTCACACGCGCCGTACCTCGGTAACGCCCAGGCGAGCGCCCGCGGTTACTACCAGAAGCTCACCGGTCGCGATCCGGATGACCTGGTACGCACGATGTGGTCCAACCCGATCGAGATGCTGTTGGCCTACCTCGGCTCTCCGGATGCGGAGCTGTGGCTGCGCAGGGCCGAGGCGGTGGTCGCCGGCGCACTGACGGTGTCGACGGACAAGAGCGTCTGTGACACCGGGGGAGTGGCCGAGCGGGTCAACGCCTCGTTGCGGGGGCTTCCGCTTCCGGCCGCGGCGCCCGGCAAGATCGCGGTCTGCCGCGGCGAATCGCTGACGATCGTCCTCGACCAGCGGGTCTTCAGCGCCTTCACTGTGATCGACGATCGGTACGAGACGATCATCGCCGGCGAGGGATCCCACAAGCGCCGCTGGGCCGACTGGCTCTACTGGGGCAACCTGCTGCAGTTCCTGGACGCCGGGGAGGGTGACAGCGCGCAACTCGCCCGTACCGGACTGGACCTGTTCGACCCGGCGCAACTCGCCGCCGCGGGTGGCGGCGGATTCCTGACCGCGCTCAGCCTGGTGCCGCTCGATGAGGAGCTGCGCTCGGAGGCCGAGGTCACCGTGGTGCGGCAGACGGGAGCCGCGCCAGAGATGCCCGAACGCTGGGAAGAGGTGCTCGACCTGCTGGATCCGGACGAACCGGGCCTGGCCGGCCTCGTGCACGAGCTGGCCGCCCTGGGGGCACCCGCGCCGCAGGTGGGCTTCGAGCTGGGCGAGCAGTTGTGGCAGGCGGAGCTGGCCTGGCCCACGGCCAAGGTGGCGATCGTGCTCGCCGGAGACGACGACGAGGCTCGAAGGCGTGACGCCGCGTTCGCCGAGGCTGGATGGGACGCACGAACCGTGGCGGGCTGGACGCCCGAGGAGCTTATGGGAGGCATCGCGTGAGTGGGGCGACTCTTCGGCTGCTGGACAAGGCCGACAAGGAGATCCTCAAACTGCCCCGGGCGGTCAAGGGCGCGATCTACGACTTCCAGCACAAGTTCCGGCAGGACCTCAACAATCCGGGCCTGAGGTTCAAGCGGCTGGAGGGGCACCCACGGCTGTACTCGGCGCGGGTCAACCTCGACTATCGGGCGCTGCTGCTGCACGCGGGCGGCAACGACTACATCCTGGTCGCGGTCAAGGCGCGTCAGGAGGTCTACGACAACCTCGACAAGTTCGCGTACCAGATCAACCCGGTCACGGGCGGCATCGAGTTCGTCGACCTGGTCACCATCGAGGCCACGGTCGTCGAGAAGCCGGCGGGGCCGGAGCCGCTGTTCGCTAAGTTCTCCGCTGAACAGCTTCGGGACCTGGGCGTGGCCGAGCCGTTGCTCGGCCTGATCGCGAAGATCACCACTGAGGACGAACTCCTGGGTCTGGCCTCCTACGCGCCCCAGCTGACCGGGGAAGTCCTGCTCGCGCTGTACTCGGGCAAGACCCCGGAAGAGGTCCTTGACCAGATCACCACCCCGGTCGCGGTCACCGAGGAGATCGACGCCGAGGATTACCAGGCGGCACTGGTACGTCCTGCCACGGTCACGACCGATGACGCCGATCTGCAGGAAATCCTGGAACAGGGGGACTTCGGCCGCTGGAGGGTGTTCCTGCACCCGACCCAGCGAAAGATCGTCGAACGGTCCTACAGCGGTCCGACCCGCGTCAGTGGCGGCCCGGGCACCGGCAAGACGATCGTCGCCCTGCACCGGGTCAAGCATCTAGTGGACCGGCTCGGCCCGGGCTCGGGCAAAGTGTTGCTCACCACGTTCAACACCAACCTCGCCGCGGATCTGAGGCAGCGGCTGATCGCCCTGGCCGGTGCCGAAATTCTCCAGTACGTGGACATTCTCAACGTCGACAAGGTCGCCGGCGCGATCGTCGCCCAAGCGAATTCAGGCGGGCACCGGACGCGGATCGACGACACCAAGGCGTTGAAGGAATGGGAGGAGTTGCTGCTGGAGGAGGGGGAATCCCGCTGGGACGCCGACTTCATGCGCGCCGAATGGTCCCAGGTCATCCTCGGGCAGGCGTGCGCCACCCGAGCCGACTATTTCCGCGTACGCCGTGTGGGTCGTGGCCGTTCCATCAGCAGGGAGGATCGTGCGGCCATCTGGCGGTTGGCCGAACGCTACGTGTTGCGGCTTGACGCGAAAGGTGTCTGGACCAATCAGCAGTTCGCCGAGCGTGCGGCCCGGCTGGAGATGGAGAAAGCCAGGGACAGGGCGTCCTACGAGGCCAACGCGGGGTTGCAACGGGAGTCCGGCATCTGGCATCGGCCCCGCTACAGCCACATCGTCATCGACGAAGCCCAGGATCTGTCCGTCGCGCACTGGAAGATGCTGCGGGCGATGATTCCTGAAGGTCCGAACGATCTGTTCATCGCAGGTGACACTCACCAGCGGATCTACGGCAACTACGTCTCACTGGGCAGCCTGGGGATCAACATCCGGGGCCGATCCTCCAAGCTGACGCTCAGCTACCGCACCACACACGAGATTCTCGGCGCCGCCGTACGACTGCTGGGCCACGAAGAATGGGACGACCTGGACGAGGGCAGCGACGACCTGGCCGGCTACCGGTCGGTGCTGCGCGGTCCCGAGCCTTCGCTCGTGCCGTACTCCACCTGGGATGCCGAGCTGGACGGAATCGTGAGGCAGGTCAAGGAGTGGGACGGCGGTTCGATCGCCATCGCAGTGCCCAGGCGTTCCATGGTGTCCGAGGTGGAGAACCGCCTAGGGAAAGCCGAGATCGTTTCATGCTCCATCACCAGTGACGGCCCCCGGCTGGTCGAGGCACCCGTGCACATCGGGACGATGCACCGCTTCAAGGGCCTGGAGTACCAGCGAATGATCATCGCAGGCGTGGCTGAAGGGCTGGTGCCCCGCAATATGGACTTCGAGCAGAGCGACCCGCTGCGGTTCCGGCGTGAGATGCGACGAGCCCGGTCGCTGCTGTTCGTCGCCAGCACGCGAGCCAGGGACAGCATCGTGATCTCGTGGCATGGCAGAAAGAGCCGGTTCCTGCCATGAGAACCGTCGCCGATCGTTACAGAATCACCTCTCCCATCGGGCAAGGAGGAATGGGAGAGGTCTGGGAAGGTAAGGACCTGCGGCTCAACCGACCCGTGGCGATCAAGCTGATCAGCACGGCCGATCTGGCCTCGGCCGAGGACGCGCGGCGGCGGTTCAGCCGGGAAGCCCGGATCACCGCCAGACTGAGCCACCCGGGCGTACCGGTGGTCTACGACTTCGGCAACGACGGCGACCTGTTCATGGTGATGGAGTCGCTGCCCGGCGACAGCGTCGGCAAGCTCAATGACGAGTACGAACGCCTGCCGTACCCCTGGGTCGCCTTCATCGGCGCGCAGGTATGCGCGGTGCTGGCGGCAGCGCACGACGCCGGGCTGATTCATCGCGATGTGAAACCGGAAAACCTCGTGCTCTGCCCGAACGGCATGGTCAAGGTCATCGATTTCGGCGTCGCCACCTCGCTCGGCGCGGGCGAGTTCTCCACCATCACCGGTTACGGGCAAATCCCCGGGTCGGCTCGTTACATGGCGCCCGAACTACTCGACGGGAAGCCTGCCAGCCGGGCCAGTGATCTCTACACGGTCGGGTGCCTGCTGTACGAACTGTGCACAGGATCCCGGCCGTTCCAGCACGACGATCTGCTACGGGAAATCACGCGCAGTAGGACAGAGGATCCCCCTGCCATGGAGGGGGTTCCCGCCGGCTTGGAGGCGTTGATCCGGCAGTTGCTTGCCAAGACACCTGAGCAACGTCCGGACAGCGCGGTGACCGGTTATCAAGGGCTTCGCCCATGGATACGTGATCTACCGCCGCTGCACGGATGGGTGGATCGGGATGTTTCCGCAGACCCCGTTCACCTGTACGCGGCGGCTCTATCGGGGTTGGAGTGAAGGTTTTGCAGGACAGCGCCACGGTCGCAGCGGCCGACATCGCAAGGTTGGCGGGGGTTGGGCGCGCCGCCGTCAGCAACTGGCGTCGCAGATTCGACGACTTCCCTGAGCCGGTCGGCGGGACATCCAGCAGTCCTCTGTTCTCCCTGGCCGAAGTCGAGGAATGGCTGCGCCGCCAGGGAAAGATCGCCGAGGTCCCGCTGGACGAACGGGTCTGGCAACAACTCCGTGCCGGGGTCGAAGATCTCCAGCTCGCGCATGTGGTCGGCGGTATCGGAACATTCTTGCTGTCCGGTGAGACCGAGGAAGTGTCGTCGGCGTTCCCGCGGTCGCTGCTCGATGCCGTGTCCGAACTAGTGGCCGAACGCGGTGCCGCACCGACGTTCGACTTCCTCTACGACCGTTACCTGGAGGCGCATTCTCGGCGCGTCGTCACGCTGCCGCCCGAAGTCGCGGATCTGATGACGGCCCTCGTTGTGCCGAAGGGGGGCACGGTCATCGACCCGACGTGTGGGTTGGGCAGCCTGCTGGTTTCGGCTGCAGGCGCGGGCGCTGCCCACGTCTGCGGGCAGGATCGCGACGAGGACGCGGCTCGGATCGCGACAGCGCGCCTCCTGCTGCACGGGCATGATGCCGTCATCAGAGCCGGAGACTCTCTTCGCGCGGATGGCTTCGCAGAAGTTCTCGCTGATGCGGTGGTATGTGCACCACCGTTCGGTGACCGCAACTGGGGATACGAGGAGCTCGCCAGCGATGTGCGCTGGCAATACGGCCTGCCGCCACGCGGCGAGTCGGAGCTGGCCTGGGTCCAGCACTGTCTTTCCCACCTCAAGCCCGGTGGGCACGCTGTTGTCCTGATGCCGGCTGCGGCCGCCAACCGGCGATCCGGTCGCCGTATCCGCGCCCAACTGCTACGCAGCGGCACGCTTCGGGGGGTGATCTCTCTGCCTGTGGGCGCGGCCCCGCACGCCCTGAGCGCGCCGCATCTGTGGATGCTGCGTAAGCCAGCGCCCGGCGATCCCATACCCTCACACGTGCTCATGATCGATGTCTCAGACGTACGGTGGGCGCAGCTCAGCGCGAGGGTCCTGGACGCTTGGCGGGACTTCGCTTCCGACACGGGAGGTCAAGGGGGGAGAGCTCTCATCGAGCTGCTGGATGAGGAGGTGGACCTCACTCCGCCGCAGTTGACGGATGTTTCCGGGAGGACATTCTGTTCCGCGTATCAGAATCTCGCGGAGTCTGTGACCGAGCTGCAGAAGGCCTTGCACGACATCCAAGGTTCTTCTGTCACGCATCCCGAGCTGGCCATGACGACGATCGCCGAGCAAGTGAAGGCAGGCGCGGTCACCGTGCATCAGGCTCCTCGACAGCAAGCCGGTTCCGGCAAGCTACCCGTGCTGACCGTCGATGACGTGCTCGCCGGCCGTGGTCCCGGCGGTCGCACATCTCCCTCGGCGGACATGGTCAGGCTTGAACCCGGAGATGTGGTGGTGCCCTCAGGAGGCAGGGCGTTCATCGCGCGGATCGTTCACGAAGAAGATGCTGTCCTTGGCAGCGGTCTTCATCTCTTCCGAGTGGATCCATCGCGAATCGACCCCGCCTGCCTGGCTGGATTTCTCCGCATCGCCGGATCTCAGGCCGCCGGACGCAGCCAGTCCGGAACCTCGCGATCCGACATCAGGAAGGTCGAGATCCCCAGGCTTCCTCTCGAGGAACAACGTCGACTCGGTGCGGCATTCACCCGGCTTGAGAGACTGGAGAAGATCGTCGCCAGAGTTGCAGAACAGGGAGCGACTCTCATCGACCTAGGGCGCGCGGGCCTCGGCAGCGCAAATGTCGTCTTTTCAGATCAGGCGTAGATGATTCAGTGGACACTCCCAGTTGCCTGCCGGTGTACCCGCAGGTGGATGAGAACCTCCTGGCCCCGGGCCGTGGCACCGGACAGCCGCCGTTCATACACCCGCTGCGACGACGTCCCGCAGGCTGGGAATGCGGCCTCCACACTGCCAATCCTGGCCCGGACCTGCGCCATGGCTCCGGACCGGGACACCTCGTCGACGCACACGCGAGTCGGGCGCGAGAGCAGGGCAGCGACCAACTCTTTGATCAACAGGCTCAGATGGTTGTGACCACGGAGATAGTTCGCGGGGCATCCGGCGTGGCACGATGGGTGACTACGTGAATTCCGGTAGCGGCGGATACTTTTGGTGAGGCATCCTCTGCCGGAGCTCCGCCTATATATGGCAACTGTGCTCTGTTCCCACTTCTCTCTCTTCTCTTATGTACCCTCTAGAGGCATTGCACCCCATTTGTCTAGATCGCCTCGGAGAGATTGCCTCGTGTTGCCGATCCGCGGTGCCTCCGTTGATCTGCTCAGTTGGTGGTGGCCCAGACCCTTAATTAGGCATAATAAGCGCCTGAGATCAAGGAGTCCTGATGTCCTTCGCCGAGCACATCGCACCAATTCTTCGCACGACCTTGGAGGTCCTTCACGAGGCTGGTCGCCCGCTCCAGCCCGATGAAGTGCGGCAAGCAGTTACCGAAAGGATCTCCATCGCTCCGGAGCACCAGGGTCCCAACGCGCACGGCCAGACACGCTGGTGGGCACAGCTGGGATTCCGGACGGGGGAAGCGGCGTCGCTCGGCTGGATGGTTAAACGGAACGGGTGGTCGATCACATCGGCAGGAATCCAGGCGCTGGAAGACTTTCCGGGGGTTGAGCTCTATCGGGAGTTGGGGCGTCAATACCGAGCGCGGCGACTACCTGCGCAGGGCCGCAAGTATGCCGATCCCCGTTGGAACGTGGTGTTAAAGGCCCTGGAGCACCTGAAGCCTGGTAGCTGGACGACCTATGGTGACTTGGCCGAGCTGGTGGGTATGTCAGCTCAGTCGGTCGGCGGATTCATGGCCGAGGCCCCCGAGGGGTACAACGCTCATCGAGTTCTCCAAGCGGGAGGTCGGATCTCGCCGCAGTTTCGCTGGCTGGACCCCAAGCGGACCGAAGAACCGCGTACTGTCTTGGAGCAGGAAGGACTGACCTTCGACCAAGCCGGGCGGGCGAACCCGGCACGTCGCGTTACGGCGAATGATTTTCGAAAGGTATTCATCGAAGCAGGGGTGATCTCAGGGAGGACCAGCGGGGCATCGTCTGCGTCTCTACCCGACGACATCCCGCCGGCGTTCGAGCAGTTTCAGCAGAACCTCGGATACGCTCGGCAACTCGTACACGGGGGCCAGAACCTGGAACGGCTTCGGGTGGGAGCTTTTGACGTCGGCGATCTCTACCGAGCCGCCTGGACTCAGTCCGTAGCGGCGTTGGACCACTGGATCACGCGGGAGATCATAGATCGGGCGGTGGCTCTCGCGTTGCAGCCGGGCGTGGCTCGTCCTCCGAAGTTCAGCAAGCTATCCATCCCCGTCGAACTGTTTGAGAAGGTTCATCATCACGATGAGCCTCTCGACGAGGCCTTCCGCGCCCACCTTGAGCAGACCTTCGCGTTCATGACCTTTCAGAACCCGGACAAGATCAAGGAAGGGTTCGCCCATGTCAGCACCGTCAACCTCTGGGTGAAGGTCGCAGAGATCCTCACTGCTCAGGACGCAGCGGCGCCGATCACTTCTGACGGCGTGCGGAGCAAACTGCGGGAGATCGCATGGCGCCGGAACAACATTGCGCACACGGCCGACCACGACCCGAACCAGCCCGGGCAGAAGGCAGCCATCAGCGCGCGGGAGGCGGAAGAGACCATCTCCTGGCTTGAATCGATCGCGATCGCCATCCAGCTGGCGCTCGGCGACCCGCTGCCCGCCACAGACTACGATGCCGCGCCGCCTGAAGCGGGCAGCATCGGTGCCGTCCCGGCGATGACGAACGAACGAAGTGCGGCTGTATCGCGAGGGAAGAGCAAGTGGGATGAGGGCAGCCTTCTCCGTGCGCTTGAGCAATACTGCCCTGAGGACGTGGCCAACACCCTGCTGGCGGTTTACCGGCACGCGGAAAGCCATCCGTCTTTCCGTGGGTACTACTTCGGTGAAGCCGAATATCCCTCCGCCACGGCGTGGTTCAGTCTCGGCTCCGATGAGGCGGCGGTCTGGAGTATCTACACAGGCGTACGCAAATCGGTCCTTTCTATCAACTTTGAATGGATGCGTAACCGTGGAGTATCTCAAGGTCGACTAGAGCGACTCGTCAACGCTCTGAGTGGCTTTCCGGGGTGGGCGCAGGTCCGTGGTCAGCTGCTGGCTGCGGACTACGCAAAGCGCCCATCCCTCGCTGCGGACGCGCTCGCACAACCTGATGCCTCAGAGGTTGTGATTGCCGCGCTCAACGATCTCTTGGCGGTGAAGGCACGCATCGTCCAAATTCTCGACCCCCAGCCTTCGACGTGGTACAAGAACCCCAAGAGTACGGGCGCGCGGGGTGGTTGCAGCCAGCATGGAACTCCCCCCTGTCACGCTGATATCGTCGCAAGCGTCGTTCTTGCTGATGCTGGTAGCGGCCATATCCAATGGGCAGTCTGTCAACGCGGACTCCAAGAGCTTGAAGCTAAGCTTTCAGCCTCCCACTGAGGGCGCTATCTGACCCGTGATGGTGAGGACTGTACGGTTTTTGAATCTGCTCCACTTTCGGTGGTGGCGGACCATTTGGCATGCACCTGAACCTTGAGATCAGACAGGACTAAACGCTCACTAATAACCGTCGTACCGTTCTCCCGAACTACTCACGAGCCATGATTGGCACTGAGGCTTTCACGCCGACGGTTGCAGCGGCCCAAGCGAGGCCGCGGTGAATACCCTCCTGGAGAGGGCTTCCGTTGCCGACTTCCCACAGGAGCCCGGCGGCGAAGGCGTCACTTGCGCCAGCGACGTCTACAGCTTCTACGGGATGCGCTGGGTAGTGGTCGCTTTCTCCCGAGTGGATAGACGGTTACGCCGTTGGCGCCATCAGTGACGACGGCTGTGGCTTCTGGCGGTGGGATGGCTGCGAAGTCGTTGCGTGAGCCGATCAGGTACCGCGTGGCAGATGTGGCCTCTGGGGGGACACCGGCGACCTGGGCGTCTTGAGCTGCGAGTGCTTGTACGGCTGGTGTGAAGATGTTTCGCCAGGCTGCGAGGTAGACGATGTCGCGTGGAGATACGGCGGTGACGGGAATGGTGAGGCAGTGCAGTAGGTCGGGGTGGCTGCCGATGATCGTGCGTGCGCCGGTCGGTTCGATGAGCAGGACCACGGAGGAGGTCTGGGCCGGGCAGCACCTGTACGCGTTCGACGTCGACAGTGACCCGGGGTCGGCAGGAAAACCCTAGTTCACAGAATGGCATCCCTCCGAGGGGGACACGACCAATCCTGTCTGAGGCGGCAGCTGGACATGCGCGTCAGAGTATGCCGAACCGGTCGATCGATGCTGGTATGGCCGTTCTTGCCCCTACCCTGAGGGCGCTGCCAACAGGCGGGAGGCGATCGTGGGGATGACGCCGCCGGGTACCGGCCCGATGTCCCTTGACTACAGTGGGCTCGATCCCGAGCTCATGGACAGATTTATCACCACGTTCAAGAGCGGTGGGGACCGTGTCGGTGAGGAGGCCGGGGAGCTGCGCAGGCTGCTGGAGCAGGCGAGGCTGACCACGGCGGATCTGCAGCCGCTCGCAGCCACCCTGTTGTGGCTGGAGGTGAAGTTGCCGGAGTTGCGCCGCCGTGCCCAGGCCGCCAGGGCGGCGAACGCTTTGACTCCTTGGCGGACCGGTCTGCTGCCGTTCGACGAGAGCCGGCTCCTGTCGCAGAGCGAGGCCAGGAAGAAGGGGGCGGAGCTGGCCGAGCGGTTCAGGGACGCGAAGTCGGGTTCCGGATCGTTCATGGAGCGGCCCCACGATGACGCGCTTCGCACGCTCATGACCGAGTTGGACGCTCATCGCGACGACCCGGATTTTACCGCGGCGTTCTTCGCCGGGCTGGGCGTCGAGGGCACGCTCGGCATTGTCGGCAAGCTGCGGGCAGGCATGCGCGACCCGGAGAAGGCCATCGATGTGGTGAGCCGTGCCTTCGGCACCGCAGTGCGGGGCGCGGACGTGGTCTCCCGAGGGTACGGTGAGCGGTCCGGCGTGTTCACAGGTACGGATGTGCCTGGTTTCGCCAAGCTCAAGAACGAGTTCGCGCGCGGGCCCAGCAAGCCCGGCGATCGCTCACTGGGCTGGCTGCTCCGGGCGGGGGACTTTCCTCCTGAGTGGCTGGCCAAGGTGGTGAAGGCGCACGCGCTGACTCCGGACAGCCGGCTCCAGGGCAAGGAGATGGCGGGATACCTGGACGCGCTGGGCAACAATCCCGCCGCCGCCCGCCTGGCCCTGGCCGCCGTGCGGAAGGACGGCGTGCCGCTGTCGACGCTGCTGCGAGACCTCGCCTGGAGGACCCGCAGAGAAGTGTCCTCTGGCCCCGAGGCGGCGAACGCCTTCGGACGAATGCTCGCGACAGCGGCGGGAGCCTACGACGAGAAGGATGGAGAGCACTCTCCCGAATCGGCGAGATTCGCCTTCGATCTCATGCGGGCGCTGCCCGAGCTCGCCAACACCACCCCGGCCGAGCAGCGGCAGGGGATCAGGCCCGTGGACCTCGACGATGCCACCAGGAAGCACCTGGCCGAGATCGCCGGCGCGTATGCCACGGAGGTCACCGAGGGTGCGAACCTGGGCGACACGAACCGTACGCAGGGCAGTGCCTTCGGGCCGGTGGAGACGGTCGTGCCGGGACTGAAGCCAGCCTTCCGGCTGTCGCCGGAGGAGACGTACGCGTTCCTCAGGCTGTTCGCAACCTCTCCGGCCACTATCGCGCCGTTCGAAGAGGGCATGGGCAAATTGACCGATCGGCTCATGACCGCAGCGGCTCGGGCTGACGGTGACCGAGGCATCGACCACCTGGAACGGGTGATGAAGGCGCTCGGTTACACGGCAGGCATGCAGTTCGCCGCCGAACGAGCGGTGCAAGGCCGGCTCGACGAACGGGACAAGGAGTTCCGTGAACAGCAGGCCGCCAAGCTCGGGCTCTTCATCAACGTGGCGGGGGCGCCCGTGGCCTTGCAGGGACAGCCGCTGTGGATCGCAGTGAGCACGATTGCGGGAGCCATGCTCAACGACCTGACCGAGGTCGACAAGACGCGGCTGGACGCTCTTGACGATAAGTCCAGGCTGGCTGCGTTGGCGAGAGGAAGGTGGTTGGTGGACACGTTGATGGCGGAAGGGTTCAGACCGCAGGTATCGGCGGCGGACGAACGGTTCAACGTACCGCCGATCGTTGACGAGAACGGACAGCTGTTGCCCTTCGAAAAGATCGCTCAGAGCAAGGAAGCGCTCCGGAACCTGAACAACTGGCTGATCGCCAATGGATCCGGCTTGACTGACAAGAGCCGCATCGGCGAGGCGACGAAGCAGTTGGACGTGCTGTTCCGCGGAGCCAAGGACACGGCGGAGGACGAGTGGAAGCGATTCGATGAACTCAGCCAGGCAGAAGGCAGTCCGTCTCGCCGCTGATGACCATGACGTGCTTGGCCGGTGACGACAGCACGATATGCGTCCTGAACTCCTTGCTGACAAGATCCTGCATCGTGCGCTGTCCGGGCGCATTCAGTTCGTATTCGGCGACGAGATCGAGGGCGCCGGCCATGACCAGGAGCATCGAGTTCGGGTCCCCTGAACCGATGTCATTCCTTGCTGTGGCCGCGTACGTGCGTTTGACCTTGCCCTCGCTGCACGGGACATCCTTGCCGCCCGGATCTGTGATTTGGACGTCCTTGGCTTGGGCGCCCTCAAAGGTGCGGGTGATGTGCTCCTTGAGGGTCGCGCCCGCTTCGGCAGCCGTCGGCGCTTCGGGATTATCGGTCCCTCCACACCCGGCCAGCACGAAAAGTGCGATTAGGGGTGCCGAAATCATGCGCCATGCCGGATTCGTCATTGATTTTCCTTCGAAGGCAGGCCAGCTTCCGGACCAGTCTCATAATGTTCGATAGGTCACTGCAAGCCATTCAACGTTTTCCTCTAGGAAGCCGATGGCTCCGGTACCCAATCCGCGTCGTGCGGAATTACAGCAGCTCATCGCTCAGGCCAGGGCGCATGTGGACCGGCTGGAGACGGCGCTCGATCCCGCCTGTAACCAGTTCGCGGGCCAGGCCATCTGGGTCGGTCGCACCGCTCAAGGGTTCGCCAGGGAGTTGGCCGGGCATCGCACTCGGGTGCGAGCGGTGGCACGGGCGGTTCTCGCAACTCTGGAAGAGGAGATGCGCCGCACGCCGTCCGAGGTGTCGCCGGGCGAGGCCAAGAGCCCATAGGCCTCTTCGGATGCGCGAGCCCTATGAGGCACCCGCAGATGCGAGCGCGGCGCGCAGCGGCAGCGGCACAGCACCTGGTGTGGCCGGCCCTGTAGGAAGAGCCGTGACGCTGCTGGATGGTCAAGTGGTCGGGGGATCCCACTCGGGCGCAAGGATGGAGTGGACGATGGAGTCCCGCCATCCTGACGCAAGCTTGAGATGCCCGCGGATAACGCCTTCCTCGACCATGCCGGCCTTGGCCATGACGTGGGCGGACGCTTCGTTGAGGGGACTGCGCGCTCCCCAGATGCGGTAGACGCCGAGCTGCTCGAACCCGAGCCGCAGCAGCAGCCGGACCGCCTCGGAGCCGAGGCCCTGGCACCAGCGGTCGGCACGGAGGGCGAATCCGATCTGCGCGCTGTTCTGGAGCGGGTGGCCGGCGTCGATCGCTATCCGGGCGAACGCCACCAGCTCTCCGTCCGGCTGAACACCGGCGAGGGAGTAATCCGTGCGGGGTTCGGCCTGGGCCGCCGCCGTCACGCTCGCGATGGTGCGCTCGACCTGTTCCCGGGACCTGGGTTCGAAGCTCATGTGCTCGGCGACTTGCGGATCCCCGTAGATGGCCAGAAGGGCGTCTACGTCGGCCGCGGTGAACTCTCGGAGGGTGAGCCTTGGCGAAGTGACCGTTACCGGGTACATGGACGCCGACCTTAATGGCCGGACGGTAGCGCACTCTGCACGGGTACTCCGGCGAACTGCTCGATCGCCTGCTGAAGGTCGATCGCGGTGAAGCCGCCGCGGAAGTTGGGGGCCAGCAGCGCCGAGTGGATGCGTCGGGCGCTGGCCACGACGCCACCGATGCGCTGCTCAACGGGCAGATCGAGGACATCGGTCAGGGCGTCGGCGGCGCCGTCGAGTTCGCCCAGATGAACGCGGGCGAGCGCGAGGTCCGCCCGCGCGCCGGCCTCATCGCTGAACGACTGCTCGTCGTCATCGGCGTTCTCGTAGGCGGTGATCGCCTCTGTCGCGGTGTCGGCGGCGCGGCGTTCCTGTCGGGCAGCCAGACCTGGGCGTCGGCGGCGTAGTAGAGCTGCCGCGGGCGTGCAAACGTCATGATGCCGCCGAACTCGTCCAGTTCATCTCGCTGGACCCGCTCCCGCGCTTCCTCTGCCTGCGTGATCGCTTCATTGACCCGTTCGGCATGGCCGAGCACGCCCCAGACTCTCGCTGCCTGAGCGGGGAGCCAGACGGCAGATGTACTTGCGGTACGGGCGGCGTGCTCGGCTCCCGCGTCGACGTAGCGGGCCGCTTCGTGGGGGTTGCCCGCCCAGTAGGCGATCATGGATTGCAGGACGCGGACCCATGTGCGCAGTCCGTCGTGGCCGGCGTTCTCGGCGCATACGATCGCGGCGCGGGCCTGGGTCATGGCCGCATGCGGATTGCCCAGGTCGTGTGATGCCTTGGCCAGCATGCCCGAGATGATCCCGCTCAACAGGTACAGGTCAGCACTTTCGGTGGGTCGCTGACGGCCTTCCAAGAGCCGGAAGACCATGTCCTGTAGCTCCGCGAGGCTGCCCAGGAGGTGGACCAGCGGCTGCCGGGGGTAGAGCTGCGCGACATGGGCGACCTCGGAGCGGATCTGCTGCAGCGTTTCAGGGCCGACGTTGCTGCCTTCCGCCCCAGTGGCGAACCGCATGGCTCGGCGAGCGATCATTTCTACCTCCTCTTGCAGGCTGCCGGGTGCCGGTAGCCGTACCTGAACGGTTGATGATGAGGGGAGCGCGATTTCGCCCAGGCGGGGCGGCGCAGCAGCGAATCCCGCGTTGCACCGGATGAGGATGTCCCGTTCCTGTGCGGCGAGCCGGTCCAGGGAGTTCGGGTCCAGAAGCGTGAGCGGTGTCGTGCGGTAGACGCTCGCCAGGGTGATGATGTGCGTGGCCAGCGGTGCTCTGGAGCCGAAGGCGGGGAACATCTCCAGCCTGGACAGCAGCGGCTGGTCCATGACCGCCGAGGGCGACTGCTCCCGGTAATGGTCCACGACCTCGGGTTGAGACATGCCGAGCGCCGACCTGTAGGCGGCCAACGGCGTCAAGCCGAACTGAATGCGGATCTCCACCGCGATGTCGTCGATCGTGCGGTTCTGGTTGAGCATCTGCTTACGAAGGCGATTGACCCTGCGCCTGATGTCGTTGACCATCGCCAGGCTCCCCCTGATGCGGCTCTGCCAGAAGGGTTGCCGTTTGCCGCGCCGTTCGGCAACCGCGCATATCGGGCACGGTCGATTCCGCCGACATGGAACGGCCCCGCATGAGCGGAAACCCGCAGGTCAGCATGTGTATGGAATGCATAGAAAGTATGTCGCAGCCCTGGGTGACCGGGTGGCTACACAACGCATTTGCTGGACCACGTAAGCAAGACCAGCGAGGAATCGGCCAGCACGAGGACGTCCTTGTCTGCTTCCGCCCCCTGAAACCCGTTCCGAGGCTCCTTGATGACCGACGTACCCACCGTCTCCCAGCTCGTCTACGGTCCTACCGCAGCGAGCACCGTCCCAGTTGGCGACCACTCACTCGTGAGAGGTCTCGACAAGCGTGATTTGTCCGGCAGGGGCCCTGATGCCGGAGCAAGTGGCGAGGACCACTGCACATCCGGCAAAGCTGCGCTCGAGGAACTGCTCAAGATCGCACCGCTCCTGCCCGTAGCCGTCTCGGAGAACCGGCACTTCGCCCTGCGAGGTGTCACGGCCGCCGCCCTCGGCGATGTCGATCAGATCCTCAACCTCGGGGCCGGGCTCCCCACGCCGGGCGGTGTCTCCGTGAATGACGTCGTACGACACCATCAGCCGCTCGCCCGTGTCGTCCACGTGGATGGGTCCCAGGGGGTGGCCGTCCCCGACCGAGCAATGCTCGCCCGGGTGGACAATGTTCTCCTGGTCCACGCGGACGCCCGCGACCCTGCCCGCGTGCTGAACGAAGCCAGGGAGTTGCTCGACGAGAGCAAACCGGTGTGCATCGTCGCCACGGCGCTACTGCACTTGTGGAGAAACGATGAGAACCCCGCAGGCGTCCTGCACGAGTACATGCGGGCCTTTCCCGCCGGCTATCTGGTCTTCTCCCACTGCTGCTGGGACAAGGTGGAGCCCGCGAAGCTCGCCCGGCTCCGCGCCATCTACCAGCGGTATTTCATGCCGATCTATCCGCGCACCGCGGCCGAGATCGCCGTGATGCTCGACGGGTTGGACGTTCAGGAGCCCGGTTTGGTCGAGGCATCGCAGTGGCGATCGAACGATCGGCGGATCGACGTTGGCGACGCGTATTTCCTCGCGGCGGTCGCCAAGTTCGGCCAGTACGTCGTCACGTCCGCAAGGGATGCGGCATGAGCGTCAGCAGCGCGGCCTGTGCGCTGACCGTTGAAAAGGGCCTGCGCCTTGCTGAGCGCCTGCAGGACTCATGCCAAGGGCGCTGGCTGGTCGTGTGGGAGCCCGATCTGTGCAAGTTCGAGGCGTTTCCGGCGTTCGACGCGACCGCGATCGCCCCGGTGGAAGGGACCTGCTTGCGGGAGGTGTGGTGCGGCATCATCGCCGCTGACGACGCGCTGCGGGTTGACATCGCCGAGGCGCTCCAGGCGTACCCGCCCACGGTCATTTCCCTCTTGGCCGTCGGGCCAGGAGCGTTCGGATGACGACACGAGACGTTCTTTTGGTTTTGTTGGCCAGTTCCGACCGCAGTTGTTCGTGACGAGCGACCGCACCTCCGATCCGGTGGAGTTGATGTTCGCCAGTCCTGACCGCACTCGGCCGCCACGCGAGTGGATGGCTCTGACCTAGGCAAATGTCAATGTGAGGCCTCAGGACATGCTTAACCATTCGTTCTCGGGACACTCTTGACAGATCGTGGCATGATGCTTGCCCAGAGTGACTCTCGTGTCGGGTGGCGAGCGTGGATCAGCAGGCTCTGGTGGAGTACCGGTACCGGGCTGTACGGGAGGTTCTCGGCGGGTCACCAATCGGGGAGGTCGCGGCCCGGTACGGAGTCTCGCGGCAGTCGCTGCACAGCTGGCGGAAACGGTTCGAGCAGGAAGGCATGCCGGGACTGGCCGACAGGTCGCGGCGGCCCAAGTCCAGCCCGCACCGGCTGCCGGCCGAGGTCGAGGCGCTGGTGTGTGAGCTGCGGCGGCAGCACCCACGATGGGGCGCCCGGCGGATCGTGCATGAGCTGCGCCCGCGGGGAGTGGATCCGGTTCCCGGCCGGGCGACGGTGCATCGGATGCTCGTCCGCAACGGGCTGGTGCGGCGCCAGGAGCAGGAGCATCAGCGCAAGTACCGGCGCTGGCAGCGCGAGGCACCGATGCATCTGTGGCAGCTCGACCTGGTCGGCGGCGTACCGCTGGCCGATGGCCGCGAGTGCAAGATGGTCACCGGGATCGACGATCATTCGCGGTTCGTGGTGATCGCAGCGGTGGTCGCCGTGCCATCAGGACGAGCGGTGTGCTCGGCGTTCACCGCGGCGATGCGCCGCTACGGGGTGCCGTTTGAGGTGCTCAGCGATAACGGCAAGCAGTTCACCGGCCGGCACAATCGGCCGCAGCCGGTGGAGGTGCTGTTCGCGCGGGTGTGTCGGGAGAACGGCATCAACCAGCGGCTCACCAAGCCCCGCTCGCCCACCACGACCGGGAAGATCGAGCGCTTCCACAAAACGCTCCGCCACGAACTGCTGGATCATGTGGCGCCGTTCGAGTCGCTGACCGCCGCCCAGGACGCCATCGATGCCTGGGTGCACGCCTACAACCATCAACGGCCCCACCAGGCGCTGAACATGGCAACCCCGGCCAGCGTCTTCCGCCCGCACGCCCCCACCTACTCCGACGGGCAGCTTCTCGCCGACGAGGCCGGCCAAACAGCAGCGCCGCTGCGGATTGATGTGATCGAACCACCAGCGAACCGCCCGGATGAGTCGGCGGTGGAGTTCGAGATCCGCGTCCCGCCCAGCGGAGAGGTCACGCTCGTTCCCGGCCGGCAGCGGTTCTCCGTCCCCAGGGGACTGGCCGGACGGACGTTGACCGTCTGGGCCGATCTGCGCAGCCTGCACGTCCTGCTCGAGGGCCACCTGGTCCGCACCATCGTCTCCCGGCTCCTGCCCCACGACCTGGCCTACCTGGTAATGCGCTACGGAGCCCACCCCGCTGGACCAGCGCCGGCAGCGGCGGCGCTGCGCCGCATCAACGGCAACACCGAGCTGGCCGCAGGCGAGGCAGTCGAGATCGATCGCATAGTCCAACGCGACGGCCACGTCACCATCGCCGGAATCAAGTGCCAGATCGCTTTCGCGCTGGCCCGGCGCACCATCACCATCCGGCTGGACGGCCACCTCATGCACGCCATCGCCGACAACGCCCTGGTCGGCACCTGGCCCTGCCCCATCACCGCCGACCGCGCCGCCCGGCTACCGGGCGCGCGCACCGCAGCGACTCCCTTGCCACCACCGCCGCTGCCGGCGGGATCGATCCGAGTGCAACGGCGCGTCCATGCCAGCGGCCGGTTCATGGTGAACAAGCAGTTCATCAAACTCGGCCCCCGGCACGCAGGCAAGCTCGTCACAGTCGTCATCGAAGACACGCACTATCGGGTCCTGCATGGCGAGGAAGAACTGGCGATCAGGCCCCGCCGCGACACCACACCCGTCACCCGTCTCTACGTCCGAGGCAAGGGCACCCAGCCCGACGGACGTTAAGCATCTCCCGATGACAAACGGTTAAGCATGTCCTGGGACCTCACATCGAGAGCAAACGCCCTACCTCTCGTAGCTGCCAAAGCCCCTGAGCCCGTGACTGCGGTCCCTTCTCGCGAACGCCGGCACACCCTTCAGTCGCCTTGGTGCGGTCGAATGCCGCGAACATCCGCGGTCACTTCTCACGAACGAACGAAATCATTCTTTAGTGACACCACGCCTCCAACGCGCTGCACGTCCGTTGATGACCGCCGTCCGCTACGCCGTCACCAACTGCAGAACGCGGAGAGGAGCGCATCCAGGAGACGCCGGTACCCGCCAACGAGACCAGCCCTTCAGCTGCCTCTCGGCACCCGAAGAGACCCACCGCTTCAACAACGCACGCCAACGGCCAGCACCCACAGGGTGCACAAGCAGGAGATCAGAATGCTGACGAGTACCATGCAGGACCGGTCGGCCCTCGACCTCATCACGCACTCTCCGGACGGGGAATCGAGGGCCAAGATCTTCCGGACTGGCGATGTCTTCCCCATGTCCCCGACCAAGCACATCCTGTCAGCCGCCAACACGCCGGCCAGCGACGTGCGCCCATGGGGGCTACGTTTCCTGGTCGCACCCGTCACCGCCGACGACGGCTCGCACGGCGGCAACGGCAGCAACGAGACCAGCGAAACCAGTTCGGACGGGGCCGGCCCGAACGAGGAAAAGGTCAAGGACTAAAGGGACACATCGTGACGCATACCGTCCTGATCATCACCGACGAGTCCGACACTGCGCCTGCCGAAAACTCCTTCCGTGCAGGTCAAGCGGCATGTGAATACTCGTGGAGGACTCCGCCGAGTCGGTCTCGTCGGCGAATGTTCAGGTCGACGATTCGTTCGGGGTCTGCGATCGGGTCCGGGACGGGACGCAGTGGGGCGGCTTGGTTCAGGGCTTGGTGGGCTCGGTGGTGGTTGTAGAAGTGTTCGTACTCGCGTAGAGCGTGCCGTAGGTGGCGTTCGTTCCAGATGAGGCAGCGGTCCAGGAGTTCGTGGCGGCAGGACTGCACCCACCTCTCCATGATCGAGTTCATCCGCGGCATCTGGATACCGGTGAGCACGGTCTTGATGCCGGCTTCGGCGAAGATCTCGTCCATGAGGGCGGGGAACTTGCCGTCCCTGTCTCGGATCAGAAAGCGCGCCCGGCGGCCCGCATCTTCCAGATCCATCACCAGATTCCTGATCGCCTGGATGACCCAGTCGGCGGTCGGGTGGGCGGTGGTGCCCAGCACGCGGACGCGCCTGTCGGCGTGCTCGATGACGGTCAGGATGTACTGGCGTTGCCCGTTCAAGATGACGGTCTCGATGAAATCACAGGCCAGCAGAGCGTCGGCTTGCGAGCGCAGGAAGTCGGCCCACGTGGTGGAGGCCCGTTCGGCCGCCGGGCCAAGGCCCGCCTGTTGGAGGATCTCCCAGACCGTGGACGGCGCGACCTTGATGCCGAGCGTGGTGAGTTCACCATGCACTCGCCGACAACCCCAGCCGGGGTTCTCCCGAACCAGGCGCAGAATGAGAGCGCGGATAGAGCGGACGGTGGGCGGGCGCCCGGGCCGCTTCGGTCGGCAGGTACGGGCATGGCGCCGTCGCATCAGATCGCGGTGCCAGCGCAGGACGGTGTCGGGCCGGACGAGGAGCCGCAGCCGGCGTAGGACCTCGCGCGGCAGCGAGGTCAGGAGCGCGGCGAGAAGGGCCCGGTCCTCGGGTGCGAATCTCACTCGGGTGTCAGCACCGAGTTGGCGTTCAAGGACGGCGATCTGGTGACGCAGGACGAGAATCTCCACGTCCTTGTCCCGATCACTCATGGGCAGTAGCCGCAGCGCGGCGAAGGCGTTCGTGACGGTCAGATAGGCCAGGCGAAGGAGCACAGCGGATCATCCTGCCGTACGCGCTTCCGTCTCTCGGGTGACCGGAGCTCGCGTACGCCACGCGAAGCCCTCGCAGAGCCATGACCTGGACGGATGTAATTATCGGCAGGCGCAATGCCGCTCGGCCTCTGGGTGTACGCGGTGATGTCCCCGCAAGTGCTCAGCGTGCTGATCGGGATCGGAGTCCTGGGCTGCACGGTCATGGTGTGGCGGCGGGTGAAGGTGCCCGGGAATGCTTCCGTGCTGGTGGGCGCCGGCCTGGTCTCCGGCGCGCTCTCGGCCTCCACCGGCACCAGCGTGCTCAGCCTGGTCGGGTTCGCCGTGGCCGGCCAGGTGAACTCCCAGTCGATCTGGATCGGCCTGGTGGGACTGCCGGTCGTGCGGTCGGGGTGGTTCGCCGGCAACGCGGTCTTCAGCCGCATCAACCCGGATCGCTTCCGCAACGTGGTGCTGGTGGCCCTCCTCGTCAGTGCGGTGGTCACCCTCTCCAGCGCACTCAGCAGCTGATTCGCCGGCCTCTGGGCGGCCGGCTGACTCGACCTCGGGCTCGCCAAGCTGCGCCGGCCGTTCTGCTGGACGCCGGCATCAATCGCATGGGGACTCCTGCTGATCGGACGGCGTTGTCACCGACCTGCTCGGCGGCTGATCCGGCCGAACCAGTGCGGGTGGGTGCGGATGAAGGTGATCACGAAGAGCACCTGGATGCCGCCCTCGACGAGGATCAGCAGGCCCGAGTCGATCGCCGGGAGAATCGGCCCGCCGGTGAAGGAGCCGGCGAGGGCGTCCACCGCGCGCAGCACCGCCTCGATCGCGATCGGGATGGCGAAGAGAGCGTAGTTGCCGAGGGCGAAGGTTCCTCCGACCACGAGGACGACAGCGTAGACGCGGGTGGCCCGCCGCTCGTGCGGGTCCAGGCCGGTGGTCGGATCCTCCGCAGGCGGGGGACGCCGCCGCACCGCGGCCCACACCTTGGCTCGCAGGTACTTGGCGTACGCCAGGCCGTCGTCGAAGAGGTTGCTGGTGCGCAGCAGGTCGCGCAGCACGTAGTACAGGTCCGTGCGCATGTAGACCTGGAGCTGGAACGGGATGGTCATGAGCACCGTCACGAGCAGCGCCTGCAGCAACGCCGCGACCAGCGACGGCATCGGCACGTACGCCACCAGCAGGATGATCGTGGCCATGAGGAACAAGTCCCAGGTCATCCCGGCGAGGTAGGCCCGGTAGCGGCGGCGCCTGGGCACGCCCCACACGCCGGTGACGTCGGTCTGGACGACCAGGGTGTACAGCCGGGTGCCGAACCCGATCCGCCCCGGCGCGCCGAGCGAGCGGGCCGCCATGAGGTGCATCATCTCGTGGGCGCTGATCGCCACCGACATCATCGCCGTGTTGACCAGCACCGCCAGGCCGACATAGTCGCTCCAGAAGAAATGCTCGTATGTCGGCACGAGTTCGGGCCGCATGACGAGGGACGCCAGGGCCGCCACCGTGGTCGCGGCCCACAGGACCTTCATCGGCAGACTGAAGATCCAGCCGACGTGCCGTGCGGTGAGCCATGGGAAATGGCTGCGCGGGGCGTCCGTCGCGGGGTCGGGCACCGGCTCCCCGTCGATCGCGCGGATGAACCCCAGACCGGTGGCGGCTTCGACGAGTTCGGCGACGTCGATCTCGGCGCCTTGCTCATCGGCGATGCGCTTTTCGACCGCACCGGCCGGATGGCCTTCGCCCAGCAGCCGGAGCGCCTCCCCGTACACCGTGGGCAGCTCGACGTACTCACCGATCTCCGCCCGGCCGAAGACCATGAGGTCCGGATCGTCGTCGTCGGGACGGGAGATCAGAGGGTGCAGGTCGACCCGGGTGCTGGTGGTGATCACGAGCAGGCCGGGCAGTCGTCGTAGCGGGGAATGTCGATGGAGTACGAGTGGGTCCACATGGCGTAGTTCCAGTGGAAGAACCTGCCGCGCGTCTGCGCGGGCAGCCCGGCGAGGTGATACATCATCTCGAGAGCGCAGAGGTGGCCGCTGATGTTGGCGCTTGCGGCGATCACGGCGTTCGGCCGTTCGGTGGTGAGCGGCCTTCCCTCGGAGCGGTACTCGCGCTGGTCCTCCTGGCGGCGCAGGCAGGCGAAGCAGCCGGTCTCGCCCGGGATCAGCGACCCGACGACGGCCATCGGCCCGGTGTAGAAGCTGACGAACCAGGGGGTGCCGGTGCGCAGCGCGGCTTCGTTGGTCCAGAGCATGATGTCCGGCTGCGGTTCGTCGGCGCAGAGCACGAAGACGTCGCACCCCTCCATCAGCTTGGCGATGTCATCGGCGCCACCCGCCTTGAGGATGGTGCCGGTCACGTCCACCAGGCTGTTCATGGCGCGCAGCCGGGCCACCGCGCTGTCCACCTTCGGCTGCCCGATGTCCGCCTCGCTGTAGAGCAGTTGCCGGGTGAGGTTCGGCTCCTCGACGGTGTCGAAGTCGCCGATGGCCAGCGCCCCGACGCCGCTGGAGACCAGCCCGGCCGCGACCGCCGAGCCGGTGCCGCCGATGCCGAGCAGCGCCACCTTGGCGTGCTTGATGCGGGCCTGGACGTCGTACGGAGAGCTGCGGGGGCTGGTGTCGATCCAGGAGAAGAAGTGCCTTGACGGCTCATATCGGGCGGCCTCGCGCTCGGTGAGGCCGACGGGCAGGGGAGCAGCCGCGTCCTCCACGAAACCGTTGCCGATCAGGCCCGCGATCACCTCGCGAGCGTCTTGCTCATCGACGTCCGGGCAGGCCGCGCAGATCTCGTCGATCGTCCGCGTGCCGTCCATGAGGGTGATGAGCCTGGCGATCGTGCCGTCCTCGTCGTCCTGGATCTCGGAGGAGACGCCCAGCTGCATCGTGCCGATGATGATGCGGTCGCCGGGCAGGGCGACGGGCTGGTGTACGCTTTTGATCTTCGGGCGGAGCACGACGGCCTTTCAGCTGAGAATGTCGGGGGAAACGAGCATCGGCCGACCAGGCGATGCCCGGTCGGCCGATGCGCTATAGATCAGCCGCCGCCATCGCGCCAAAGCGTGGTCTCGACCTTCTCCAGCTTGCGGATCTGCAGCGAAACCTTCTTGACCGGCTTGCTCTCAGCCTTCATGTTGAACCCCCTTTCGGCTGTGAGGAAGTTGCGATGTCGATTGTTTCCGGCACCTCTACGCAAGCACTACAACATCTCTACAATTCCGGCAGGCGTGGAACGTGGCCTACCGTGCGTCCGGCACCGGCAATCGGAGATGGCTTGCGATCTCGACGCGTAGCGGGCCCCCGCGACCCGGCCGCCAAGGAGGAGTACAACCCCTACCGTTTCAACGCCAAGTCCTGGGACAACTCCACCGGCATGTACGACATGGGGTTCTGCAACCCTGATCATGCAGCAATACCCCAGCTCACACGAAACCGACTTTCCGAGCGGGACACCCTTCCGCGCGAGGCTGATCGGCGGCAGGGGGCGATGACCTGCTCGGCGGCGGGTCCGTCGACGACGAGCTGAGCACAGAGCAGCCGGGGCGCCTGTACGGAGGCGTGGTACGGCGATCACGCACTCGATCCCATGAGGAGCCGAGCTCCATGCCTGGACGCGATGGCGGTTTCCATAAGCCGTCGGAGATGCCGTCGCCGAGAGGATCGAGGCCCGATCGGAAGATTGCCGCGGGTCGTCCGGACCAGTCCTTGCGATCGTTCGTCTTGTTGCACTGACCGCGGAGTGCAGGTATGGGTTTTGTTGTCGAACTCGACTGGCGTGAAGGGTGCAGGGGTGGGCTGGCCGGTATCCGGCCGAGCGGCCGACTGCGTTCAGAAAGGAGGAGCGTTCTCGAGTTGTGCGACTACTTTCAGATGTAGATTAGCTACTCTTGGTGATGGCGTGGGTTGGTGGAGGGGGTGCCGGTGCTGCGGTGTGCTGCAGTTGTACAGGGAGCGTTGGCGTGCGCGTTGTTGATGTCCTCGTCCGCGTGGGCGTCCACAGGGCCGTGGACGGATGGCTACGGCCGGCTCGGCGACGTAGAGATCAGCGCCGATCGCAAACATGTCGCACTGTGTGACCGGCTCGATGACGAGAACAAGGTGGCCGTGCAGTACAGGACCACGATCGGCCGGACGATTCTGCTGCAGGCTGGCCCGAAGAGCGGATGTGTCCTGGATTCGGTGTTCTTCGGCTCCATCAAGCGTGCGAAGTTCTGCTATGGCTCGGACGTCGCGCCCGCTGGTTCGATGCGTAAGTGCAATCCGGCGCACAACATCTGAAGCCGCCGGTCTTGGAGACAGGGGGAGGAATGAGCGTGCTGACCGAGGCCGCTTCCCGCGCACTGCCTCAGCCGGTTCGGCAGCGCAGGCCGGCGCTGGCCGCGCTGGCGGTGTTGCTCGTGCTCGGCGGCGCCCTGGCCACCACCTCGCTGGTACTGCGGGCTGACGAACGCGTCTCTGTCATTCGTGTCACGCAGCGTATCGGCGCCGGGCATCCCTTCGGTAGCGGCGCCCTGCAAGAGGCCCGTGTCGCCGATGACGGGGGCTCCTACTGGTCCTGGTCCCAGCGTGACGAGGTCGCGGCCGCCGTAGCCACAGTTGCGGTGCTTCCTGGCACCTTGCTCACCGGGCCGATGGCCGCCGTCGGCGGAAACGGAGCAGCCGAGGGAAAGCCCGTCGAAGTGGGGCTGGCCCTCAAGCCAGGCCAGGCGCCCTATGACCTGCGGCGTGGAGAACATGTCCAGCTCATCCACGTGTCCGGTCGCAGGAGCAGCCCTGAGGAGGCCACGGTTGTCGTGGAGGACGCGCTGGTCGAAAGCGTGACTTACTCGGCAGGCTCGGCGGGCCTGGCAACCGTCGTCGTCGACGGCGTCGTCGCTCCCACGGTCGCGTCCTATGCGGTTAACGGGGAGATAGCCGTCGCCGTTGTACGCGCACAAGGCTGACCTGCCGGGGTGCGATCTCGCCAGGTGGTATCGATGCGGCTCTGAAGGCGTGGCTTGAGCGGACGGTCGCAACGATGGTGGCTAGGGCGAGGGCCGATCGTGCTCGGTGCGTGCTCGTACGCCCCGTCACGTGCCGTCAGGATCTGGCTCCGTCTGACACACATAACGTGCTGAGGTGGCACGAACCATTACCCGAGGACACGGCGCGGCACTAAAAGATCTTGCTTCTGATCCGACGGTCGCAGGTTCGAATCCTGCAGGGCGCGCCTTGATCATGGCCTGATCTGCGGTAATGCGGGATCGGATCGCGTTCTAGAACTTTCGTCTAGCGGCTGCGTGCTCCGTACGTGCTCGCGCGCGCCAACACCGTCCACACCATGATCGGCATGGGTGTTCTGGGGCTGCCTTGGCAACGGAACGGCCCCGTCCCGCCGTCTGGTCGCGGCGATCACGGGGCCGGTTGCTGATGTGGCGGGTCAGACCCGCAGCGGACTCACCTCTGCTGGCTTCCCCGTGTTCTCCTCCTCGGCGAGCAGGAGCGCTGCGGTCTTCTCCGCGGCCGCCATCGCCACCTCGGGGAAGACCGAGGTGTAGGTGTCGGCGGTGAAGGAGCTGGAGGTGTGGCCCAGCGTCTCCTGTACGACCTTCATCTCTACCCCGGCCGCCAGCATGAGCGAGGCTGCGCCGTGGCGGAGGTCGTGGAGCCGGATGGGTGGCAGGCCGGCGAGGTAGGCCAGCCACAGGAACTGTACGGTGACGTTCTGGGGATGCAGCCGATCTCCGTGCGGTTGGGTGAAGGCGAACCCGGTGTCCTTCCATGCCTCGCCCAGGGCCAGCTGGTGTGCCCCGAGTTTGATGGAGTCGCGTTTCCGGATTTCATGCCACGGTGGGTGTGTTCTCGAACTGTATCGGGGTGAGCATGCCGAGGCTGCTGTGTCGTCGTTGCCGGTTGTGCCAGATCTCCAGGTATTCGAAGATCGCATTGGCCAGCTCCGAGGCCATGATCCGCATAGCGATGATCGACAATGCCGGCAAGCGCATCACCGACGAATCCACCCCGACCTGGCGAGGAACATACTAGGACGAACACCTACAAATTAACCGCCTTCCGAAACGGTGTTCGCCCTGGCCGTGCTCGGCTTCGCGCGGTGTCTCGTGGCCGGTCGCCTATGAGGCATCTCAGCAAGGTCGCACAACCGGGAGTGTGGTGCAGGACCGCTGACGAATCCAGGTCAGTAGGCGAGCTCTCCGATGCCGCCATCGACGCGCAGGACGGTGCCGGCGGTGTAGGCGGACTCGTCAGAGGCCAGGTAGACCGCCGCCTTGGCCAGCTCGGTGGCGGTGCCGATGCGATGCAGCGGCACGGTCCGCCGCAGCTCGTCGTACAGGGCGGCCTGCCGCTCGGGGCCGAGTGAGGCGAACGTGTCCGTGAGGGTCGGGCCCGGGCTCAGCCCGTTGACGCGGACGCCCCGCTCCTTCAGCTCGTAGGTCAGCCCGCGCGACAGGGACAGCAGGCCGGCCTTGGCGGCGCCGTAGACCGCTGCGTTCTCGTGCCCGATGAAGGCGGAGACGGAGCCGACGAGGATGACGGACGCCTGCCGGGACAACAGCGGCAGCAGGGCCTTGACCAGGAAGAACGGCCCCTTGAGGTTGGTGGCGACGAGCCGGTCGAACGCCTCTTCCGTCCATTGCTCGATCGGCAGGTGGGTGACGTCGGCGGCGTTGCTCATCACGATGTCGAGCCGCGGCCACTCCTGCCGCAGCCGCGCCGCGAGTGCCGCCTGGCCGGGCACGTCGCCGGCGTCGGACAGGACGGGCAGCACCCGGTCGCCGCCGTGCCGCCGGGCGGCCTCCTCCAGTCGTTCGCGCGAGCGGCCGGTGATCGCGACGGCCGCTCCCTCGGCGAGGAACTCGCGGGCGGTCTCGAATCCGATGCCGCTCGTCGCTCCTGTGATCAGGGCGTACTTGCCCTCAAGACGACCCATTGACCTGGATCTCCTCACTCGCGCCCAAGCGCGTGGTTCTGGTAAGGGTGGTGGTGCGAAGGGGCTGGAGCGCGCGCCGGGTCAGATGGCGGTGCGGCCTCCGTCGGCGGCCACGACGGCGCCCGTCACGTAGCCGGCCCCGTCGCCGGCGAGGAAGGCGATCACCTGGGCGACCTCGGCCGGGTCGGCGGTGCGCTTCAGCGCCGTCGTCAGCCCCATGCCGCCGAGGTCCGGGCCCATGGCGGCCACCACCTTGGAGGTGGTCATCGGGCCGGGCGCCACGGCGTTGACCCGCACGTTGGAGGCGGCGAACTCGGCCGCCCAGGTACGGGTCAGCGACTCCAGCGCCGCCTTGGTGGCGCCGTAGACCGCCATCGCCGGCATGCCCAGGGTGGCCGCGGTGGAGCTGACGTTGACGATGCTGCCGCCCCCGCCGGCGGCCATCTTCGGCGCGAGCCGGGCGACCAGGACGAACGGCGCGCGCACGTTGACCGCGAAGGCGGCGTCGTAGTCGGTGAGGTCCTGGTCGGCGGTCGCGCCGAACGGGACGACGCCCGCGTTGTTGACGAGGATGTCCACCGTCCCGGCGTCCTCGGCCAGTTGTCGCACGGCCCGCGGGTCGGCCAGGTCGGCGGGGATGAAGCGCACGGTGCCGGTCGCGCTCGCCCGTACGTCGTTCACGACCTGGGCGCCTCGGCCGGGGTCGGTGCCGGTGATGATCACGTCGGCCCCGCCGGCGGCGAGGATCCTCGCCGCCGCGTGCCCGAGCCCGCCGATGGCGCCCGATCCGGTGATCAGGGCCGTCTTCCCGTTGAAGTCCATGGGGTCCTGCCTCTCGTCCGTCGGCGCGCTCACGCGCGCCGACTTCTGTGTGAACGTTCAAGAAGTCGCTCAGTCGTCACCGTACGGTATTTCGTGCAAGCGGTCAAAAAGTCGTACCCTGGGGATATGGCACGCACAGGACGCCCCCGCGCATTCGACAAGGACCAGGCCCTCGAGCGCGCGCTCCTGCTGTTCTGGTCCCGCGGCTACGGAGAGACCTCCGTCCAGGACCTCGTCGACGCCCTCGCCCTGGAGCGCGGCAGCCTGTACGGCGCCTTCGGCGACAAGCGGCAGTTCTACCTGGCGGCGGTCCAGCTCTACTGGGACACCTACGAGCGCCGGCTGCTCGCGGCACTGGAGGACGGGCCGGTGCTGCCGGCGCTGCGCGAGGTGCTCACCCATCCGGCCCGGGCGCAGGAGTACGCCTCCGACGTCGGCGTTCCGCAAGGGTGCATGATCGGCAACACCTCCGCCGAGCTCGTCCCGCACGATGCCGAGGCCCGCGACATCGTGGCCCGCTCACACGTCCGCTTCACCCGGATCGTCGCCGACGCCCTGCGGCGCGCGCAGGCCACCGGCGAGGTCACCCGGGCCGCCACGCCCGAGGCTCAGGCGCAACTCCTGCTGTTCACCGTCCAGGGCCTCTCCCTGGTCTCCCGCGCAGGCCTCGACACCTCCGCCGCATTCGCCGCCATAGACGCCCTGATCGACGCCCTCCGCGCTTGATCCGCGGGCTCGGGGCCCGCCGCGCTGCCCTCACCGCCGAACCGCACCCGCGCCCGTGAGGCGGCCTGACCGTCACCGTATGGTTCGCCCCGGCTTGAACCCGCCCGTTCCAAGGTGAGAGAACGGGCGGGCGAGTCCGGGGGTGCGGCCTTACCGCCGGACGGGTCAGCTACGGCCGAGCATCTCGGCGGTCAGGACGTTGCCGCCCAGGCCCCAGCCGCCGTCCGGGACCTCCTCCAAGAGGACCAGGGTGGTGGCGCGGGCCCGTTCTCCGTAGACCGCGGCGTAGGCGTCGGTGACGGCGTCGATGAGCTTCTTCCTGGACTCGGGGGTCAGGGTGTCTGCGGGCACCTTGAGGTTGGCGAATGGCATGGTGATGACCTTTCCTGTAGTGGTGATTCAGAGTGAGGCGATTGAGGACAGCAGGTCCTCGATGCCTACACGTCGGGAGAACTCGGCGCGGACGCGGTCGGCGACGATCGAGACGACGTCGCTGCCGTTCTTGCCGGGATCGAGATGGCTGCGGAACCGCCTCATGCCGAGCACGACGGTGTGCCCCGCCCGTGCCAGGGCCACGGCCGTGAGCCGGCCGTACTCGCTGGAGGCACCGATGGCGCTGACCGTGATGTCCCGTCTGCGCAGCTCTCGGGCGAGCACCAGTGTCGTCGCCTGGACGGCGCCCTTTCCGGCGGCGTACGCGCCGTAGCCGGGAACTGCAGGCCGACCGCGGAGGTGGACATCTTGACGATCACGCCCCCGGCACGCACGCGGCGTGCGGCCTCCCTGGCCATGACGAAGGTGCCGCGGGAAGTCCGGCCCGTGGAAACCCGCCGCGACCGCGCAGCCCCGTGCCCCAGCGGCACCGTGATCGTCTTGTCTGTTCCACGGGAGCCGCCGCCGACGACCGCCACACGCTGAGCACTCATGGGAGACCCCTTGATCTTATCG
The DNA here is from genome assembly GCF_024172165.1 of Nonomuraea thailandensis. Taxonomy (GTDB): domain Bacteria; phylum Actinomycetota; class Actinomycetes; order Streptosporangiales; family Streptosporangiaceae; genus Nonomuraea; species Nonomuraea thailandensis. The sequence continues at coordinate 12,345,681 of NZ_JAMZEB010000002.1, forward strand.
GCGATACGGCTCCATCGTATCGCTGCTACGGTCATACGATAGCACAGCTCCGTAACCCCGCTAGCGCCTGTCGCTATCATTGATCGCATGTCAGAGAACGACCCGCTTCGCGCGGCGATGATCGAGGCGGCGGAGCGGCAGCTCGCGTCGTCCTCCGACCACGAGGTCGCCACACGGGCGGTCTGCGAGGCCGTCGGCGTCAGCCAGCCCGTGCTCTACCGGCTGTTCGGCGACAAGCGCGGCCTGCTGGACGCCGTCGCCGACCACGGCTACGAGCGCTACGCCGCGCTCAAGGCCGCCCAGGAGCAGACTGGCGACCCGGTGGCCGACCTGCACGCCGGCTGGGACGGCCACATGGCCTTCGCGCAGTCGAACCCGGCCCTCTACCAGCTGATGTTCACCCCGAGGCCGTGGTCGCACTCGTCGGCTCGAGAGCGCGTGATGGACTTGCTGGTGGCGGCGCTCACGCAGTGCGCGGCGGCGGGCGCGCTGAAGGTCGAGCCGCACACCGCCGCCCAGCTCATCCTGTCGGCGAACGTCGGGACCGCCCTCGACCACATCGCCAGACCCGCCCTGTTCGGCGACCCCGCGCTGTCCCATCGCATGCGGGACGCCGTGTTCTCACACGTACTGGTTGAACCGGCCGGCGCGAACGACGCCGACCCGCTGCACACCGCGGCGCTGCGCCTGCACGCGCAGCTCGAACTCACCGGGACCGAGGCCCTGGAACCGGTCGAGGCCGCCCTTCTGTGCCGATGGCTCGAACGCATCACGCACCACGCCTGAACAGCAGCGACATGGAATGAGCATCATGACGACCGCCCTCGGGCCACGATCGGCGACCGAGATTCGCGCCTACCTCGAAGACCGGCTCAACCAGGCGCTTCGCCGGCCCGGCACGTTCGGCGGCGAGATGGCCCGATCCTGAGCCGGAAGCGCGTCCGGTAGTCGTCATGCGGGTAGGAGATCGGGCTGCCGTCGAGGGAGGCCTCGAAGGGGAGGGCCATACCGATGCTGAGGGGAACAGTGGAGAAAGCCGTGTCGGTCCCCTGCTCTCGACGTAGACGTGAGCGGAGCCGTCGGCGTGCACCTCGGAGGGCGTGCCGGGACTACCGACAGAGTCGCGCTGCCGGGTCGGCACGGCCGCCCAGATGGAAAGGACTAAAGCGCCGGATTCCGTTCCGTATCTGTCTGACCCCCGCAGGGGCCAGGTGTCCTGGAACAGGACACCGGCACGGGCATCCCGCGATTCGACGGCAGCCCCAGCAACCGGCCCGATCTGGACGGCCCGGTCACCTTCGACATCGTGCGCAGCCCGAAAACACTGGCCTTCGCCTACGGCATCATGCCGCTGCCGCTTCTGCTCGTCCTCGGCTATCTGGTGGCGCGGCACCGCGCCTGCGGCTCGTGGACGGACAGCCGGACGAGCCCTCTCGAACTCGCCGCTGCTCTCCTCGCGGTCATCACGCTGCGCCAGGCGTCGATACCGTCCGATGTGGCGGGATTCACGACAGTGGACAAGCTGCTCGGCATTCAGGTTTCCCGGTAGTGGCGGGTCAGCCGGGACAACGCCGTGAGCCAGAGCCGGTCGACGTGATTCCATCCCGGCCGCTCACCATGCTGACGGCCGAGCACCCGGTTCTCCTGACGGAGCACCAGCAGTTCAACCTCCTTGGACAGATCAGCACGAATCAGCACGGTCAGCAGGCCGAACAAGCCCCTCACCAACCGGTAGACAAGCGAAGACAACAACCGCGAGACGGTCGCAGTCGCCGTCCTGATCGTGCAGCAGAACCTCAGCTCGCGGTACGAAATCGGGTTTCCGAGCGGGACGCGATCATGCGAACGCTAGTCGCGGACCCGGGTCAGAGCAGTCGCTGAGTCACGGATCACCAGTTCGGGTTCGGGGTCGGTGATGACACCGCCTGCGCTTGGCCGCCCCGCGATCAGGTCGTAAAGCGCCTCGACGCCGGCCCGGCCGAGTTGGTACATGGGCATCCGGACTGCGGTGACGGCCGGGCGCAGGTGTTGCATCAGGTCGACGTCGTGGATGCCGACCACCGACAGCTGGTCGGGGATGGCGATGCCGAGGTCGCGTGCGGCGGCCAGGACCCCGACCGCGCTCATGATGTTGTTGACGACGATGGCGGTCGGCGCGGTTGCCGCCTGCATGGCCTGCCGGAGCCCGTCGGCGCCGGCCTGCTCGCCGAACCCGGTGGCCAGGTGCGGAGCCGGTGTCAGGCCGGCGGCGTCCATCGCCTGCTGGTAGCCCAGGTAGCGCTGCTGGGAAAGGTACCCCGAACCCCCGACGAAGACGATGTGGCGGTGGCTGAGGTTGACCAGGAACCGCGTCGCGATCTCGCCCGCGCGGCGATCGTCCACGTCGATCCAGGGATGGTCCAGTGCGTGTTCCAGGATGAGGATCGGCTTGGGGTGGGAGCGGAGCTCGGCCATCACGTCGTCGTCCAGCAGCCCTTCGCCGCGGATCAAGATACCGTCGACCGTGCCCTGGCTGAGCAGCCGGGTCAGGAACTGGCTGCCGGAGCGCATCGTCTCGGCATCGCCCAGCAGGACCGTCGCGCCGTGCTCCGCCGCCGCCTCGTAGACCCCGTGCCGCAGCGGTCCGTAGACCGGGTTGTCGATCTTGTTGAGGATCATCGCGATCATGTCGGTCTGGTTGAGCCGCAGCGAGCGCGCCGTCCGGTTCGGCTGGTAGCCCAGTTCCTGCATCGCCTGGAGCACCCGGGTGCGGGTGGATTCCTTCATCCGGGTGTGGCTCGTGCCGTTGACCACCGCCGACACCACGGCGAGTGACACCCCAGCCGCCCGTGCGACGTCACGTTGCGTTGCCATGACTACAGCCTACTCGGTCCTTGACGTAACGTCTCACCAACCCTATTTTGAATTAACGTTACGTCAACAAGGAGTACATATGACATCGACACGTCGCACCGTCCTCCTGCGGTCCTCCTGGGCGACGGTGAACATCGGCGACGTGGCTCACTCCCCTGGCGTGGTGCGGGCGTTTCAGCGGTTCGCCCCCGGCGTGGAGGTCGTCCTCTGGCCGGTGCGGCTGGAGGAGCGCGAACGATCGATGCTGCGGCACGCGTTTCCCGACCTGCGCGTCGTCGACGGCACTCTCGGCGGGGACGGGCCGAGCACCCCGGAGCTGGCCGCCGCCATCGACGGCGCGGACGTCCTGATGCACGGATCGGGAGCCGACGCCTTCCAGAGCACCGAGATCGACTGGTGGCGCGAGCACGTGGGCCGCCCGTACGGGTACTTCGGGGTCACCGTGGATCCGCTGTGCCCACCGACCATGGCGACGCTGCCGGAGCTGGCACAGATGGTCGATCTGCTCCCACCGTCCTATCTCGAGGACGACGTCAAGGACCGTTTCGACAGCGCCGACTTCGTGTACTGCCGCGAAACGCTGACCCTGGCCACCCTGCGCGGCCAGAAGATAACCGGGCCCGACCTCGCCTTCGGGCCGGATGGCACGTTCGCGTTCGACCACACCGACGCCGTCGCTGCCGCTCGCCTGCTGGAGGGTTTCGGCCTGCAGCCCGGTCGGTTCGCCTGCTTCGTTCCGCGGCTGCGCTACGCCCCCTATGCGAAGATCTACGGCACGGAGCCGACCCGCGAGCAGATGCGGCGCGACGCGGTCAACCGGGCCACCGCGACGCACGACCTGGCGGTGCTGGCGGCGGCGATCGAGACCTGGGTACGCGTCAGCGGCCTGCCGGCCGTCGTGGTGCCCGAGATGAGCTATGCCGTCGAGCTCGCTCACGAGCAGCTTCCCGGCCTGCTCAGTCCACAGACACTCGGTCAGGTCCGGCTCCTGGACCGGTACTGGCCGCTGGAGGAGGCGACCGGGGTCTACGCCGTCTCGTCGCTGGTGGTCAGCATGGAGTGTCATTCGCCGATCCTGGCCGCACGACATGCGATCCCGACCGTCTACCTCCGGCAGCCGACCGAGACCACGAAATCTCAGATGTTCGCCGACCTCGGCGCCCCCGACCTGGTGATCGAGCTCGACCATCGTGCCGCGGCGACGGTCGTCGCGGCGGTCACCGACATCGCCACCGACCCGGCGCCCGCGATTGCCCGCAGCAGGAGGGTCGCGGCCAATGCCGACGACCGGCTGCGGGCGGCGGTGCGAGCCTGCGTCGCGGGCCGGCCCATCGGCCTGCCCGCACCGGTGGAGACCGGCGATGCGTAGCCTGCGCGACCGCTGGCGGCGTGACCGGGTCCTGCTGCTGCTGGCGCTTCCCGGGGTCACGGCGCTGCTGCTGTTCCACTATCTGCCGCTCGGCGGGAACATCATCGCGTTCCAGGACTTCCAGCCGTTCCTCGGAATCTGGCACAGCCCGTACGTCGGGCTGGACAACTTCGAGCCGGTGCTCACCGGCGACCCGGTGTTCCTCAACGCCCTCGTCAACACACTGATCATCACGCTGATCCAGGTGGTCTTCGTGTTCCCGCTGCCGATCTGCCTCGCGTTGATCCTGAACGCGACCATCAGCGAACGGCTCAAACGCCTCGCCCAGTCGATCCTCTACATGCCGCACTTCCTGTCCTGGGTCATCGTGGTCGCCCTGTTCCAGCAGATGTTCGGCAACGGCGGGATGCTCAACGCCTGGCTGCGCTCGGCCGACCTGTCCACGTTCCACATCGTGGGCGTACCCGAGTTGTTCAAACTCGTGATCACCTCACAGGTGATCTGGAAGGACACCGGCTGGTCGACGATCATCTTCCTCGCCGCACTGTCCAGAGTGGATCCGGCGCAGATGGAGGCCGCTGTGGTGGACGGCGCCTCGGCAGCTCGCCGGCTGTGGCACGTGACCCTGCCCTACATCCGCCCGGTGATCGTCCTGCTGCTGATTCTGCGGCTCGGTGACTCGCTGTCCGTCGGGTTCGAGCAGATCATCCTGCAGCAGGCACAGGTCGGTGCCGGTGCCGGCGAAGTACTCGACACCTACGTCTACAACCACGGGATCGTCGGCGGCGACTGGGGCACCGCGGCCGCGGTGGGGCTGATCAAAGGCATTGTCGGTGTCGCGCTCGTGCTCGGCGCCAACCGGTTGGCCCACGCCCTGGGCGAGCAGGGGGTGTACGCCAAGTGACGAGCCGATCTGCGCCGACTGCGGTGTCCGTGGCGCGCCCCGCCGCGGGCACAGGGCCGCGGCCACGCTCGGGCCGCAGCCAGCGCCCGGTCTGGATGGGCGAGCCCAGCAAGCTGGGGGTCGGTGCGCGGGGACTCGTGCTCGGCCTGGGCTGCCTGGCGGTTCTGGTGCCGTTCTGGGCGGTGCTCATGACCAGCATCGCCTCCCCGGAGGAGGTCAACAGGGCGGGCGGCTTCGTGCTGTGGACGAACGAACCGACGCTGGACTCCTACCGGGCCGTCCTGTCCGGAGGAATCGTCACCCGTGCGCTGCTGGTGAGCGCCGGCATCACCGTGGTCGGCACGGCACTCAGCCTCGTCAGCACGATCGCTCTGGCGTACGCGCTGTCGCGGCCGGATTCGTTGCTGCAAAAGCCGATCCTGCTGATGACGGTGTTCACCCTGCTGTTCAATCCGGGCATCATCCCGATGTACCTGACGGTCAAACAGCTCGGCCTGCTGGACAGCTACCTGGCACTGATCCTGCCGGTCCTGGTGAACGCCTTCAACGTCATCGTCATGCGCGCGTTCTTCCAGGGAATCCCCGGCGAGCTGCGGGAGAGCGCTTACATCGACGGTGCCGGGGAGATGCGCATCCTGCTGCGGATCGTCCTGCCACTGTCGAAGGCGGTCGTCTCCGTGATCGGGCTGTTCTACGCAGTGGCGTACTGGAACGCCTTCTTCTCCGCGATGTTGTACCTCCAGTCGTCGGAAAAGTGGCCGCTGCAACTGGTGCTGCGCACCTACGTCGTCAACAACACCCCGATCGGATCCGACCAGCTCAGCTCGAACCTGGAGAACCTGCCACCGCAGATCTCCGTCCAGATGGCGATTCTTGTCATCTCCGTCCTGCCCGTCCTGTTCATCTACCCCTTCATCCAGAAGCACTTCGCCAAGGGACTCATGGTCGGCGCCGTCAAGGGTTGACCGGTCGTCCATGCCATGTGGAAAGGAGACGTCATGGCACCCATCTTCAGCCGCCGCCACGTCCTGGCACTCGGCGCGGCAACGGGGCTGGCCCCGCTGCTCGGGGCCTGCGGCGACGGCAGCCCGAGTTCGCCGAACAGCTCGACCGGGCCGGTCAAGCTGCCCACCTACAAGCCCGTCACCGCGGCCACGCCCGACCTGATCGCCGAGCCGGCCGGGGTGTCGCCGGGATACTTCACCTACCCGGCCGCCTCCAGCGCCGCATCACAACCGGTGCGGGGCGAAGCCGTCACGGCACTGACGTACACCTACGACCCGATCGCCCCCGCGCTCGGCTCGAACCCCTACTGGCAGAACCTCAACAGCAAACTCGGCACCGAACTGAAGATCACGTACGTCGCCTCGACCGACTACAAGAGCAAGGTCGCCACCACCATCGCCGGTGGAGATCTGCCCGACATCGTGGCTATCCAGGGCGTTGTCCAGCAGATGCCGGCCATGCTGAAGGCGACATTCACCGACCTCACCGAGTACCTGTCCGGGGACGCGGTCCTCGCCTACCCGAACCTCGCCGCCCTGCCCACCGATGCCTGGCGCAGCACCGTCTACGACGGGCGGATCTGGGGCATCCCCGTGCCGCGGGCACGGATCGGCACCGTGCTGTACACCCGGGCCGACCTGCTGGCCAAGGCAGGGCTCAGCCTCCAGCCCGATTCGTGGGCCGAGTTCAAGGAGATGGCGGACGCGCTGACCGACGAGCGGGGCGGCCGGTGGGCGTTCGGACAGATCCCGTTCAACACGATCCTTGAGATGAACGGGATCACCGGCAACTGGCCCGGCGGCGCCGGCGTCTGGCAGGCCGAAGGTGGCGTCTTCACCCACTCCGGGACGACACCGCAGTTCACGCAGGCCCTCGAGGACACCGTCGAGCTGGTGAAGTCGGGGGTGGTGCATCCCGACCACGCGGGCGCGCCCAACACGAAGCGCAACGCGTGGATGCTGGCCGGCACGACCTCGTTCACCATCGGCGGGTACGCCGGGTGGGGCAAGTTCTACGGCCAGGCGAAGGACGTGCCCGGCTTCCGCCTGACCGGCATGCTCTCGCCCACCCGCGACGGCACAGGGACGCAGGTACGCACGCCCGGCCCGACCCTGTCCAGCTTCACCGCCATGGCCAAGACCGACAACGCCGACCGGATCAAGCAGATCCTCAGGGTCCTCGACTGGTTGTGCGCACCCTTCGGCAGCAGCGAGTACCTGGCCCTCCGGTACGGCGTCGAGGGCCGGACGTTCACCCGCAACGGCTCCGACCCGACCCTCACCGAGGCCGCGCGCAGCCAGATATTCCTGCCGGTGCGGTACCTCGCCGAGGCATCGCCCGTCATCTACGAGCCGGGCAACCGCCAGGCCGTACAGGACCAGCACGACCATCAGGTCGCCGGCGTCCCGCTCGCCGTCGCGGACCCGGCCCTCGGGCTGTACTCGGAGACCGCCGCCAGCAAGGCTGCCAGCGAGCAGCAGGAACTGGACTCGGTGCTGCTGGAGATCCAGCTGGGGAACAAGCCCGTCTCGGCGTGGCAGCCGGCCATCAAGAAGTTCATGGACCGGGTGGGCAACAAGATCAAGGCCGAGTACGAGGAGCAGGCGGGTGGTTGACGTGGACGCAGCTGACACTTCCACAGGGTTAGGGAGAAGACCGTGGTGAGACGGGGCACGTTACGTTGGTACACGCGTCGTCGGGTCCGTGCGGCGGTCGTGCTGGCTCTGGTGGCGGCGTTTCTGTCGCCGGGTAGTGCCGCCGTCGCCGACATCTCGGATCTCGGCCGGCTGCTCGACCTGACGCGCCCGGGGCTCGGCGCGGTGGCGGCCGAGCTGGCCGCCGGTGATGAAGAGGGCGCCGCGCGCGAGCTCAAGGTCTATTACGCGGGCCGCGACGACGTCCAGTACCCGGCTCCGGCCGAGGGCCTGGGCGGTGGCGACTCCGGCCCCGACGAGCTCGCGGCGGGGATCTTCCGGTTCGGCGCCGAGACCCGCAACTTCTACAACAGCGCCGAGCAGCGGATCGACATCGACTGGCAGGACCCGTGGGGTGGGACGCAGACCACCCCGGGCGGCGCGCAGACCCTGATGAGCGACTTCACGTTCATGCCCAAACTGACATACGCCTACGTGTCCGAGAATGACCCGGCAAAGCGTGCGGCGTACGCGGCGGCGTGGATGGACATCTCGCTGGACTTCTTCGCCGACAATCAGAGCTGGCCGCAGGGCCGCAACCTGTCGGCGGCCAAGCGGCTCGCCCAGCTGGTCAGCGCGTTCTCCGTGTTCCGGACCGATCCTGGCATCGACGCGAGCGATCTCGTGGCGTACCTGTCCGGCGTGCACGCCACGACGGGCTACCTCGTCGGCGTGATGCAGATTCATGTCGGAAACAACTGGTACATGTCGATGGCCCGCTCCGTCCACGCGGCAGCCGTGTTCCTGCCCGAGTTCTCGTCATCATCTGGCTGGGAGTGGTTCGCGGTGCGCTCGGCCGAGCGGTTCCTGCGCGCGCACGTGAAGGGCGACGGTGTGTACCGCGAGCCGGCGTTCAACTATCAGGCATACGTGGCGGACATGCTCAACTCCCTCATAGCGGTCGCGGATGCCAACGGGCGAACCGTTCCTGATGCGCTCGTCCAGGGGGCGGACTGGATCGCGGACTCGCTGTTCGCGACCCGTCAGCCGAATCTCGAACCCGCGGCGATCGGCGACACGCCGAACAACTACGCGGGTACGTCGGCCATTCGCAGGAGCGGTGTACGCAACTCCTGGCCCGATTTCACCTGGGTCGCCTCCGGCCGAACGCAGGGGACCGCCCCGACGCTGTCGTCCACGGTGTTTCCGATCAGCTTCGCGGTTCAGCGTTCCGGTTGGGACGCCGATGCCCGGTACATGCTGATCAACAACCAGAATTCCAGTTACACCGCCTCGCATCGGCATCCGGACGACCTCAGCATGGTGATGGCGGCGTACGGGCGTCCGCTGATCGTCGACTCCGGGGTGGGGGACTACAGCGCGACTCAGACGAACGACTGGATGCGCCGTGAGACCGAGGCGCACAACACCGTCGAGGTCGACGGAGAGCCGCAGGCCAAAGGCGTTCCCCGCACGACGTCGCTGTGGCGCTCGAACGCGGGCCTCGACATCTACCGCGGTGCGGCGATGGGCTACCGGCCGGTCGCGCACGATCGCGCGGTCTACTTCGTCAAGCCCGGCTTCTGGATCGTCTCCGACGACCTCACCGGTGACACCGCCGCGCACGACTACCGGCAGCTCTGGCACTTCCCCGGTGATCCGGTGACCGTCAATCCGACGACGAAGGTCGCCACGGTCGGGTTCGACACCGTGCCCGGATCCGCACCCGTCGCCGGCGTGCAGCTCATCCCGGTGGCCACGGCCGGCGCCGCGGTAACCCCCAGCGTCCACGAGAATGGCGCCGTACGCGTCGGCGAGCAGGTGCTCACCAACGTCGACTACCTGTCGTACGACTGGTCCTCCACCGGGCCGACGGGACTGGACACGGTCGTGGTTCCCGGCCGGGCCGGCGCGGCGCCCTCGGTGACGGCGAAGCGCATCGCCATGCCCGGGGTGAGCCACTCCGTGGCGACGGCGATGGAGATCACCCTGCCGGACGCGACCGGACGCTTCTACCTTTCGCGCGAGGCGACTCCCTCGTCGAGGGCGTTCGGAGTCGCCACGACCAACGCCGAGACCGCGTACCTCGAGCGTGCTTCGGGCGGCGGGCTCACCAGGTACGCGCTGACCAGAGGGTCGTCGCTGATCGACCAGGACAACACCGTCATCAGCGCATCCGCACCGGTGTCCGACGTCAGTGTGGAACTGCGCGGCGCGACCGCCCGGATCTCGCTCGGGGACCCGTTCACCGGCACGCTCTCCATCAACGCGCCGAACGCGAACGTGGTGATGGTGAACGACACCCCGATCGCGTTCACCCGCACGGGCAACCTCATCACCGTGTCACTCGAGGAACACTTCGCCCCGGCACCCGTGCTCGACGACGAGTTCGACGACGCCGGCCTGGACCGCACCGTCCATGACTTCAACGGAACCTTCGGCGGCTGGACGCCGGTCCAGGGGACCTGGGCGCTGACCGGCGCACAGCCGGACACGCAGCTGGCACAGACCTCGACTGCGGACATGATGTCGTTCGCGGCGCTGCAGGACGTACCCGATGACGTGGTCATGGCCGCGGACATCGTTCCCGGACTACGCGGCCAGACGACGGCCCGTACCGGTCTCGTGTTCCGCTACCACGATTCCCGCAACTACTACCGGGCCGAAGTGCTCAACTCCACGTCGGGAGCGACGCTGAAGCTCGTGAAGATATACGACTCGACGACGGAGGTTCTCGCGGAGACCGCACTGCCGAGCGGCGCCAACGTCCCGCACAAGCTGGTCGTATCCGCGATCGGGAAGCATCTGAGCGCCAAGGTCGGAGACACGTCGATCTCCGCGGACGACGGACAGTTGCCGACGGGTGGCGCCGCCGCCTTCACCCATCGGCGGGCCGCGACCTTCGACAACATCGTGATCAGGGAAGGGCTCGATCAGGCCGGTTGGCGGGGAACAACAGGGTCTGTGTCCGTCGCCTCGGGCAAGTTGCACCTCACGCCGCCTGCCGGTGGCCGGGCGCACGTACTGGCCGACTCGACCCTGCCGGCCCGCTTCTCCGAGGCGTGCGACTATGCCGTGGAGACCACGGTCACGGTCGACGGATCCGTCGGTAACGCAGGGATCTCGCTGCGCGACACCACGGACGCCTACGGGTATCGGATCCACGTCGGCAAGACGAGCGACGGAACCCAGTACGCGAGCATCATCCGCGAGGCTCACGCGTCGGGTCCCGTCACAGTGGCCAAGGCATCCATCAGCAACCCGTTGACGGGTCCCGTGCGACTGGGTGCGGCGATTCACGGCGACCGCATCACCGTGACGTTGGACGGCGTTCAGGTCCTGAAGGGTCGCGACACCGTTGTGCGCAGCGGCGGCGTCGGGCTTCACGCATCCACGGAGAGCTCGTTCGAGAACGTCACTGTCGCTCGGTCCTGCGGGGGGCGGTAGTTCCTGCGGCCAAGTGCCCCGGCGCCGGCAACCGCTGAGACCGCCACGACCAGGAGCCTGCCGGCAAGGGGATCCGGTGTCGGGGTTGAGTCAGAAGAGTGCCGAGGTGTGGTCACGGTGGGCTGTTGACCGGGGAACAGGAGCGGGCTCCCGGTAGCTGAGGTGGTGTCCAAGCAGCTCACCGGCCAGGAGCAGCACAGCGGATCATCCTGCCGTACGCGTTTCCGCCTCCGGGTGACCGGAAATCGCGTACGGCACCCGAAGCCCTCTCAGCTCTGGTGTTCTCGACGTTCTTGCGCACGAGAGGCAGGTCCAGAGCCGAATGGTGGGTCACAGGGCTTGATCTGGGTTTGCTGCGTGGGGCGGCTCAGCTCCGGCAGGACTCGACCGGATCCTCATCATGAAGGAACACCACCTGGGCAAGCGGTGCTCACGTGGCCGGTCTTCGGCTTCACCGAGTGGTCGCCGCCGCGACGACCGCTCGGTGAGCGCGCGAATGGCCTGAGGCTGGGCAAGGGTAAGCGGTGACGGTTCTGCTCTGCGCGAAGCGGGCAGAACTCGAACGCGCCATCGACCTATGGTGAGGTATGGCCTCATCCCTGCCGTCGCGTCCAGTGATCAATCGGACCGCCCCCGAGCCGTCTCCGGCTCGCGAGCCGCTGTGGCGGCAGGTGCTCGGTGAGCGCTTGAGAGGGCTTCGCCATGAGCGGGGCGAGAAGTTGAGCGAGACGGCAAGCCGCGCCGGAGTCTCGCCGCAATATCTCTCCGAGATCGAACGAGGCGTCAAGGAGCCGTCGAGCGAAATGATCGCCGCGGTCGCCGGGGCGCTGGATGTGACCCTGGTCGATCTGACCCTTGCCGTTGCCGAGAGCTTGCGGCCTGCTCAGCAGGGCGCGTCGAGAGGTGCCACCTGCTCGGCAGCGTATGCTCTGGCCGCGTAGCGCGGCTTGCCGGGATTGTCCACGGGCCTATGAACGCTCCTCGATGATCTGATCGAGGAGCCCGTACTCCAAGGCCGCGGTAGCGGTGAACACGCGATCGTGATCGGTGTCGGCGCGCAGGGTCTCGACCGTCTGGCCGGTGTGCCGTGAAAGTATGCGCTCGATGTCCGCCCGGACCCGTACGACCTCGTCGGCCTGCAAGATGAGATCGGGGATCGCTCCGCGCCCCTGGGCCGCCGGCTGGTGCAGGATGATCCGTGCGTGTGGGAGAGCGGCACGTTTGCCTTCGGCGCCCGCGGCGAGAAGCACGGCACCCACCGCGACGGCCTGTCCTACACAGGTCGTCGAGACCCGCGGGCGGATGTGGCGCATGGTGTCGTAGATCGCGAGCATCGCGCTCGGGTCTCCGCCTTCGCAGTTGATATAGAACTGGATCTCCGCCTCGGGGTTGTCTGATTCCAGAAAAATCAGCTGCGCGATGAGAGCATTCGCGACGCCCGCGTCGATTGCGGTGCCCAGGTAGACGATCCGCTCGGTGAGCAGGTGCGAGTAGACATCCATGATCCGCTCGCCACGAGGGTTCGAGGCGATGACGTTCGGGATCGTATATGTGGTCACTGGCCGACTCCTTGGGTGACGCCGAATCCGAGCCGTGGGCGGTTTTGCGGCGCGATCTCGTCGAAGTTCTGCACGATGGCGTCGATGAAGCCGTAGTCCAGGGCTTCCTGTGCCGTGTACCAGCGATCGTGCAGAGAATCCTCGAATATGCGCTCGACAGGCTGACCTGTGTCCTCGGCAATCAGACCGAGCACCGTGTCGCGCGTATGCCGAAGGTCGCCGGCCTGCAGTTCGATGTCGACCGCGGTGCCACCGATTCCCGCCGAGCCTTGGTGCATCAGGACTCGTGAGTGCGGTAGAGCGCGGCGCTTCCCACGGGCCCCCGACGACAGCAAGAACTGCCCGGCACTGTAAGCGATGCCCAGGACGAGGGTCGATACGTCACAGGGAATGAGGCGCATGATGTCGCGGATCGCCAGCATCGACGGGACCGAGCCACCTGGGGAATGAATCCACAAGGCGATGTCGGACGACGCGTCCTGCGTGGCGAGTGCCATCAGCTGGGTGGCCAGCAGTGTCCCGTTGTCGTCGTCGAGAGGGCCGTCGAGAACGAGAACCCGCTGCTCATAGAGCTCGCGTCTCATTCGTGGGTTGAACAGCGGAAGGTTCGATTCTTCGCTCATGCGTCCATCTTGTGAGGCGATCCGGACCGGCGTCGACACGATCTGCCTGGGGCAGATCTGCTCTGAGCAGCGAGAGCTCCTGAGCAGGGACAGCGGGATTACCGGCCGGTTCGGGGAGCGCGGTCCGGCTGCCGGGCCGGGTTCGAGATTCGTATGGGTGTGCATGGCCAGGACGGGTGCCTCAGCTGAGCATTCGACATCGTTGTTGGCCACGCCCCGACGGTATTGGTACGTCCGAGCGCGACTCCGAGCCTGCCTGGGGCTGACCACCGAGCGCCGATCGATCTCGCCGCTCACCTTGGCCTTGCGGAACTTGACCTTGTGCAGCGGATTCGCCGAAGGCTCTTCCGGCTCCACGGCGTACTCAAGCGCGTGATGGAAGACGGCCCGCTTGCGCCGGTACGTCGAGGTCGCCGCAGGCTTGCCGTCCAGGCACAGCGCCAGGGATTCCAACGCCGCCCGGGCGTGCTTGGTCTCCTCCAGGGCACTCAGCGGGAGCGAAGCGCCCTCCAGCCAGCGGACAGCGCGGGCGATCTCCGGTGCCGGCTCCCGCCTGCGGTCCTCGGCAGGAAGGAGTACTCGCGTAGTGCCCGCCGGATGATCTTGTCGGACGGACGTCCGGGCAGGTTCGCCGACCAGGACGCGGGTGGCGGTGGCGAGGGTGTCGGTCATGCCCTCACGGGACTTCGCCGTCGCAGGTCGGAAAGGAAGCTCTCGGCCAGCTCCGGTGCCGAGCGGTGGGTGCGCGCTGCAGGACGCCGCCTGGTGCTGGCCTCGTGGACGTGGCATCGCGGTGAGTGGGACTCCTGGGAGAGTCACGGGCTGCTGATCTGCGACAAGGAGGGGTGGCAGCCCGCCACGGGACGGCCGAGCGGACCAGTCGATCCGGGCCGTGGGCCGAGGTGCATCAAGTGCCTCGCCTGGCCTCCAGCGGCGGGGACGTGGTCGCCGAAGCCCGATGCCAGACGCGAGCACCGGCGAACAGCGACCACCCGGAGCTCGCTGTTCGCCGCGCAGTCGACTCCGCAGCCGTTCGACCGTGAGCCCCCGGTCCGCCGCCGCCCGAACGTCGACGGGATCGTTCTCGCGCTGAAGGATGGTGCCGATCCCGGCCAGCAGGGGGAGCCGGCGGATCTGGTCACGGGCGAGGACCGGCCGGTGGCGGAGAACACCTCGGCATGGACGTCACCATCATCGTCCCTCGCCCAGCGTCTCCTCACGCGCCGCCAGGCGTCGGCCGCCTCCTGAGGCATGAAGCGGTGGCCTCTGGCCTCGCATCCGGGACGGCGCTGCTGCCCGGCGGGCCCGGAGGAACGCCGCGGCACCCTTGCCGCGGGTCCGGGCGGGGGCGAGTGACGCAGCGCGGGCCGGCGCCGGCTCGCCGGAGACCGGAGAGCCGACGGCGGAACTCCAGCCTCTCCTGATCACGTCCACGGCCGGAGTCAGGAAGAGACCGCCGGTGCCGGACGCGGAGCCGGCGGCCTCACATGTGGGTACGGGCGGACCAGAGCTCGGGAAAGACCGTTCGGGTCATGCTGCGTTCGAGCCAGGCCAGCCCGTTGGACCCGCCGCTGCCCGGCTTCGCGCCCATCGACCTGCGCACCGCCGCCACATGCGCGTAGCGCCACTCCGCGAAGCGTTCGGAGACCTCGGTCAGCGCGTCCCCGAGCTCCCGGAGGCGGGCGCGCTCCGGGTCGCCCGCTTCGGCGTCGTCGCGGTAGACCCGCACCCAGGCCTGCTCGACCGCCTCGCTGGGCTCGTACTCGGAGCCGTGGTCCCGGTCGAGTACGGCGGCCGGGAGGGCGTAACCGTGCCTGGCGAGCAGTGCGGTGGCGGCGTCCCAGACGCTCGGCTCGTCGAACGCGCGGCGCAGGCTGTCACTCACCGCCGCGCCCCTGAACGGCCGCAGCAGCGCCTCGTTCTTGAGCCCCAGCCGGAACTCCACCAGCCGGTACATGCCCGACTGCAGCCCCGACGCCTCCCCGAGCAGGTCGCGGAACCTGTTGAAGTCCGCGGGCGTCATCCAGCGCAGGCCGTTCCAGCTCGCGTTCAGAGCCTGCAGGTGCAGGGCCGTGCGGCGCAGCGCGCCGAGAGCGGCGGGCACCCGGTCGGCCCGCAGCGCCTCCCGGACGGAGAGCAGCTCGTACGCGATGAGCTTGAAGTACAGCTCCATCACCTGGGTGATCACCAGGAACGACATCTCGCCCGGCGCGTCGCTCAACGGGCGCTGCAGGTCGTGCAGGATGTCGGTGCGGACGTAGGCGTCGTAGGGAAGCTCCCGCTCGAAATCGAGGGTCGGCAGGCCGCCGCCGGCCTGCGCCCGCTCGGCCCGTTCTCCGGCGGAGGTCGGGCGCACCCGTGCTGTCGTTTCCATGTGCCGCGCTCCTTTCGTTCAGCGGCACCTCATGATGGTGCGGTGAGGGCGGGGAAGGAATGCCGGTTCAACGGCCTTTTCGCGAATCGCCTTATGTCTGGTACCTATTTGCCCCATACCGTTTTCGAGCGAAAGGATCCCCTGGTGGACGCCATGGACTGGGAGTTGCTGCGTGAGCTCCAGGAGAACGCCCGGCTCTCCTTCAACGAGCTGTCGCGCCGCGTCCACCTGTCACCGCCCGCGGTCGCCGAGCGGGTGCGGCGGCTGGAGGAGACGGGGGTGATCACCGGCTACCACGCCGCCGTGGACCTGACGCGGGCCGGTTGGGGGGTGTCCGCGTTCGTGCAGCTCACCTGCTACGGGCCCACCTGCGTGCTGCGCGACCCCGGGGTGGCGGACTGGCCGGAGATCCGGGAGATCCACCGGGTCACCGGTGACGTGTGCAGCATCCTCAAGATCGCGGTGCCCTCGATGGCGGCGTTCGAGGCCCTGATCGATCGCCTGGCCGCCTACGGGACGCCGTCGAGCACCATGATCTTCTCCAGCCCTCTCGCCCACCGGCCGGTCAGCGCGGCGCCGGCTGAAGGATCGACGGCCTAGAGGTGGCCTAGAGGTGGCCTAGAGGTCCACGTTGAGCCCCAGCCCGCGCTCGCGGGCCACCCGGTAGGCCACCGAGGCCGCCGCGACGTCGAGAGCGGCGTGGCCGGTGGACTTGAACAGCGTCAGCTCCTCGGCTGAGCCGCGGCCCGGATCCGCGCCGTCGAGCACGGCGCCGATCAGGCGGGCCGCGACCGGGTCGGCGCCCTGCAGCTCCCAGGCGCCGGCCGGTGGCGGCTCGGTGACGGCGCCCCGCCACTCCACGAACAGTGAGGACGCGCGCAGGGTGTCGTCGCCGAACTCCGGCCCGTCGGAGCCGCCCACCGAGCTGAGGTGTACGCCGTCGCCGAGCCAGGACCAGCGCAGAACGGGCTCCCGGCTGGAGGTGCAGCAGAACACGACGTCCGCCTGCCTGACCGCCTCCTCGATGCCGCAGGCCCGGGCGGCGGGCACGCCCGCGACGAGGCGTTCGGCGGCGGCGCGGTCACGCGCTCCGACCAGGAGCCGCGCGGAGTCCATCGCCGCGACGAGGCCGATCTGGGCGCGAGCCTGCGTGCCGGTGCCGATGACGGCGATGTGGCGGGCGTCGGCCCGCGCGAGCGCCGTCATGGCGGCGGTCGCGGTGGCCGCCGTGCGGAGCGCGGTGATCGTCTCGGCGTCCATGACCGCCAGCGGCCGGCCGTTCTCCTCGTCGAAGTAGGCGACGATGCCGCGGTGGGCGCCGTGCCCGCCCGCCGTGACGGCGGAGAAGACCGTCACGAGCTTGGCGGCCAGCCCGAGCCGGGGCACGTAACCGGGCATCGCGCCCAGCAGCCCGTGGGAGGACCGGGCCGCGACGCGGGGCGGGGCGGAGGTCTCGCCGCGGCTGACGGCGATCAGGGCGGTGCGCACCGCCGCGAGGAGCGCGTCAGGGGGTAAGGCCGCCCTGGTCTGGTCCCGGTCGAGGACGAGAACTCCGCTCACTGCGGTGTCAATCAAGGTCGGCTCCGGGGGTCGTGCCGCTCAGGGTGGCTCGCAGCTCGTTCGTCGCGGTGATGAGGCTGTCCTTCAGCTTCGCCAGGGTGGCGTCGTCGAACTCGCTGTCGAGGCCGACGATCGTCAGAGCGCAGATCGGGCGCCCGCTGCCGGTGAGCACCGCGCGGCTCAGCGAGGCGATCACTTCTTCGTTGCGCCCGCGCTCCAGCGCGAAGCCGGTGCGGCGGGCCTGGTCGAGGTCTCTCAGCAGCTCGGCCCTGGCCGTGGCGGGGTCGCGCTGCTGCTCGGCGACGCGCAGGTAGGGGACCCGCGCGGCGTCGTCGAGCGCGGAGACCAGGGCCATGGGGCCCGCGAACTTGTGGATGGGCAGCAGCTCGCCCAGCAGGTCGGTGATCATGGCCAGCCGCGGCGGGCGTACGACGTCGATCACTCGCGCGCCCTCGGGCTCCAGGACCTGGAGGTTCACCATCATCGCCGTCTGGTCGGACAGCGACTGGAGCGCCGGCCTGCTCAGCACCACGAGCGAGTTGGCGGCGGCGGCCTGGGAGAACTGCAGCACGATCGTGCCGGGCAGGTAGTGGTCCTGGCTGCGCATGATCCAGCCGCGGCGGACCAGGTCGACCAGGATGCGGTAGGCGGTGGCGCGGTGCATCCCCGCCAGGTTCGCCAACTCGCTGAGTCTCAACGGGCGGTTCGCCTGGACGACGGCCTCGATGAGGTCGAGGGCTTTGTCCACGGCAGAGCTGGCCGGCTTGGGCAAAGGTCCCCCTCCACGGTCGTCGGAGCCATCATTCCACGCTTGACGCATGTTATCAGACGTTGCTAGTGTTGCAACACTTGTTACGCTGTACGTAACAGATCGCGTCGAGAATCTCCCTCTCGACGAAGCTCTGAAACGGAGACCGAGCGACCCCCATGACCGACAGAGACGAACGACCGGTCGCGGGCGACGACCCGGCGCCCACCCCCTTCGCGCCCGCCGCGCCAGGTGAGGTGACGGTCTACCGCGACGTGTCGCTGATCGACGGGACGGGCGCGCCCGTCCGCCGCGCGATGGCGGTGGTGACCGACGGGGCGATGATCAGGAAGGTCGTGCCGGACACCGAGCTCGGCGCGTCCGACCTCGACGGCGCCGAGGTCGTCGACCTGGCGGGGGCCTTCCTCCTGCCGGGCCTCATCGACACTCACCAGCACCTGTCCACCCCGCCCAACCGCCGGCGGGCCGAGGAGACGATGCGCCGCCAGCTCTACGGCGGCGTCACCGCGATCCGCGAGATGGCCGGCGACCTGCGGCAGATGGCCGACCTGGAGCGGGCCGCGCTGATCGGCGAGATCCCCGGCCCCGACGTGCACAACGCCGCCCTGATGGCCGGCCAGAGCTTCTTCGACGACCCGCGCACGTGGCAGGTCACCCAGGGCACGACGCCCGGCACGGCGCCGTGGATGCAGGCGATCGGGGAGGACACCGACCTGGTGACCGCCGTCGCGCGAGCCCGGGGCACCGGCGCCGTGGCCATCAAGGTCTACGCCGACCTCGGGGCCTCGCTGATCGCCCGGATCACCGCCGAGGCTCACCGGCAGGGGATGCGGGTGTGGGCGCACGGGTCGGTGTTCCCCGCCCTGCCGGGTGACGTCGTGGCGGCCGGCGTGGACGTGGTGTCCCACGTCCACATGCTCGCCTACGAGCTCGCGGGCGTCCGGCCCGACACGTACCGGGGGCAGCGCGCCCACCTCGCGCAGGTGTACCGGCGATTCCTGGACGCGCCGGTGGACGCGATCGACGTGCTGCTCGGCGAGATGCGGCGGCGCGGCACCGTCCTCGACGCCACGGCGAGCGTCGTCGGCAGAATCCCGCTCAGCCCGCCGGACGCGGCCGGGATGGCGCGCGACGTGGTCCGGCGGCTCATCGACCGCGCCCGCCACGTGGGCGTGGAGATCTGCGCCGGCACCGACTACGAGACCCCGCCGGACGACCCCTACCCTTCGCTGCACGACGAGCTCGACCACCTCGTCCACGCCATGGGAATGCCGCCCCGGGAGGTGGTTCGCGCGGCGACCCTGGCGGGAGCGGCCGCCCTGGGGCAGCGGGCCACGACGGGCAGCGTCGAGGCCGGGAAGCTGGCCAACCTGGTCGTCGTCGCCGCCGACCCGTACGAGGACATCGGCCATCTGCGCCGCATCATCACCACGGTCAAGCGCGGTCGGCGCCATGACCGCGCCGACTACGACCGCTCCCGCGCCGGCGGCGTCGAGGAAGGGACGCGAGCATGAGCGTCGACATCACCGATCACCTCGTCGTCAACGCGCTCGGCGTGCTGGACAACCCCAACGTCGCCGAAACCGGCACGCTCGTCCAGACCAGCGGCTCGCTGACCATCGACGCGCGTACGCTGGCCGACGCGCACGCCTCGGGCGTGACCGCGATCAACGTCACCCTCGGCTACACGATGGGCGACTTCGACCCCTACCCGCACACCCTGCGGGAGATCGAGACGTGGGGCTCGATCATCGCCACCCACCACGAGCACCTGATGCGGATCGACACGGCCGCGGACATCGCCGAGGCCAAGCGCACAGGCAAGATCGGCATCATCTACGGATTCCAGAACGCCGCCGCGGTCGAGGACCGGCCCGAACGCGTCGCCACCTTCGCCCGCCAGGGCGTCCGGATCATCCAGCTCACCTACAACCAGGCGAACCAGATCGGCGACGGCTCGATGGCGCCGGGCAACAGGGGCCTGACGCCGCTCGGGCGGGAGGTCGTGGAGGCGCTCAACGAGCAGCGCGTCATGGTCGACCTGTCGCACAGCGGCGAGCGGACCTGCCTGGAGGCCGCGCGGCTGTCCCGGCAGCCCGTCTCGATCAACCACACCGGCTGCCGGGCGCTGGTCGACCTGCCGCGCAACAAGACCGACGAGGAGCTGCGGCTGGTCGCCTCGCAGGGCGGCTTCGTGGGCATCTACTTCATGCCGTTCCTCAACGCCTCCGGGCACGCCCGCGCCCGCGACGTGGTGGACCACATCGTGCACGCCGTGAACGTGTGCGGCGAGGACCACGTGGGCATCGGCACCGACGGGACGATCACCCCCGTCGACGACCTGGACGCCTACCGGGCCCGGCTCGCGGAGCATGTGGCGCTGCGCCGGCAGGCCGGGGCCTCCGCCGCCGGAGAGCGCAGCGACACCTTCCCGTTCGTCGTCGACCTGCGCGGGGTCGACCAGTTCCGGGAGCTGGCGCGGCTGCTGAAGGAGCGCGGCTACTCCTCGACCAGGATCGAGAAGATCCTCGGCCGCAACTTCTGCGCCTACGCGGAGGCGGTCTGGGGCGGCTGACGGCCGCCGTGCCGTGACGTTCCGCCACGAACGGCCCGGCCATGACCCTTGCCCCGCCTCCGCGGCAGCGACCCCTGACCTCTCCTCCCAACCCCCCGACGGCAACAGGAACGGACGACGTGGACACCTACCGATTGACCGGATATCGAGCCGCGGTGAAGCGGCCATGAGCGGCTCCCGAAGCCGGCGCGCGCTCGTCGCGGCGACGCTGGCCGTCCTCCTGCCGCTCGCGGCGTGCAGCGGCGGCGGACGTGACGACGGCAAGGCCACGGCCGGCGACCAGGCCGCCCGGAAGTCCGGCTCGCAGACGTTCGGCGAGCTGCCGGCGGAGTCGGGCACGCCCAAGGACGGCGGAACCGTCGACATCGCGCAGCAGCCCGGGGCCGGGCCCTACTACATGCTGCCGATCGTGCCCGGCGCGTTCAACTCGACTTACGTGACCTACCAGTTCCAGCGGCTCATGTACCGGCCGCTCTACTGGTTCCCCGAAGGCGCCAGCCCCAAGGTCAACCCGGCTCTCAGCCTGGCCGAGCCGCCGGAGTTCTCCGACGGCAACAAGACGGTGACCATCAGGCTGAAGCCGGGCTACACCTGGTCCGACGGCTCTCCGGTCGAGGCCGGCGACGTGGTCTTCTTCATCGACCTGCTGAAGGCGGCACTGAAGAAGAACGCCGCCAACTGGGGCGGCTACACGCCGGGCCAGTTCCCCGACAACGTCACGAGCGTCAAGGCGTCCTCGCCCGACACCGTGACGCTGAAGCTGTCGGAGGCCTACAACCCCGAGTGGTTCACCGCCGACGAGCTGACCTCGGTCGTGCCGCTGCCGGCCAAGCAGTGGGCCCGCGCCTCGGCGGACGGGCCGCTGCTCGACCCGGGCGAGCCGGAGAACGCCGAGGCGATCTACACCTACCTCGACAAGGCCTCGCGCGATCCGGCCGGCTTCGCCACCGACCCGCTCTGGCAGACGGTGAACGGCCCGTACCGGCTGAGCGGCTTCGACGTGACCACGAACTTCTACTCGATGACCGCCAACGAGGCGTACACCGGCCCGCAGAAGCCCCGCATCAAGACGCTGAACTTCCGGCCGTTCACCTCCGAGACGGCGAAGTTCAACCAGCTTCTGAGCGGCAACCTGACGATGGGCACGGTGGACCAGAGCCACGTGGGCCAGGTACGGGCGCTCAAGGCGGCCGGGTACAACGTCTACGGCGCGCCCCGGCTGGGCTTCAACTTCATCATGCTCAACTTCAAGGACACCACCGACAACGTCGACAAGATCCTCGGCCAGCTCTACGTCAGGCAGGCGCTGCAGCACCTGATCGACCAGCCTGGTTACATCGCCAGCAAGGGCATGTACAACGGCGCCGCGGCGGAGAGCTACGGCACGGCGCCCGCGAGCTCGCCGTACGCGTCGAAGGACGTCGCCACCGCGCCCTACCCCTACGACCCCGAGGCGGCGCGCAAGCTGCTGGAGGACCACGGGTGGAAGGTCGTGCCGAACGGCACCACGACGTGCGAACGCCCCGGGAGCGGGCCGTCGGAGTGCGGGGAGGGGATCCCGCAGGGCCAGGCGATCAAGTTCAACCTCTTCTACCGCAGCGAGCCGCAACTGCACGGCGCGGTCAGCACGGCGTTCGCCTCGGAGGCCCGCAAGCTGGGCATCGCGATCACGGTCGCGCCGAAGACGTTCAGCTTCCTGATCCAGAACTACAACGTGCCGGCGGCCCCGTCGAAGGCCGGTGAGTGGGCCATGTCCACCTGGGGCGGTTTCAGCACCACCCCGTACCCGACGATGACCGGGACGTTCGACTCCAAGGGGTCGGGCAACGTGGGCGCCTACAGCGACCCGCAGACCGACGAGCTGATCCGCGCCTCGGTGCACGGCGACGACCGCCAGGCCGTCCAGGCGGAGATCGAGCGGCTGCGGAGCGAGCTGCCCGTGTTGTGGCTGCCGACCGCGCACACCATCTGGGCCTGGAAGAACACCCTGTCCGGCCCGCGGGACACCTTCGCCGCCCTGCCCACCACGGTGCTGACGCCGGAGTACTGGTACCTGCGCTAGCACCACAGAACGACAGGAAGGAGGGGCAGCGTGCTCCAGTTCGTGCTGCGACGGCTGGCGACGTCAGTCATCGTGGTCCTGGGTGTCTCGGTGATCACCTTCGTCATGCTGCACGGCATGTCCGGCTCGCCCGGCCGCGCGATCCTCGGCGTGCAGGCCAGCGCGGAAGCGGTGGCCGCCTTCGACCGGGAGCACGGCTACGACCGGTCGGTGATCGTGCAGTACTTCACCTACCTGGGCCGGCTGCTGCAGGGTGACCTCGGTTACTCCTACAAGCTGAACCAGAGCGTGAACGCGCTGCTGGCCGAGAACGCCGGGCGGACGGCGATGCTGGCCGGCACGGCCCTGGTCCTCGCGATCGCCGTCGCGGTGCCGCTGGGCGTCTTCCAGGCGGTCAAGCGCAACAGCATCGGCGACAACGTGCTGACCACGCTCACCTTCGTCGCCTACTCGATGCCCGTCTTCCTGCTGGCGATGCTGCTGATCCAGGTCTTCGCGCTGGGGCTGGGCATCCTGCCCGCGCAGGCCTCGCAGTCGAGCTCGACCTGGGTGATCTTCACTGAACCGCGCGCCATGCTGCTGCCGGTGCTGACGCTGACCGGCGTCACGGTCGCGCTGTACTCCCGATATCAGCGCTCCGCGGCGCTGGACCAGCTCGCCCAGGACTACATCAGGGTGGCCCGGGCGAAAGGGCTGTCGATGCGCCTGGTGCTGACCCGTCACCTGCTGCGCAACGCCTGTCTGCCGCTGGTGACGCTGATCGGCATGACCATCCCCCTGCTGCTCGCGGGCAACCTCGTGGTCGAGTCGGTCTTCAACTACCCGGGCCTCGGGCTGCTGTTCTTCAACGCCCTGAACAACCAGGACTATCCGGTTCTGCTCGGCTACACGCTGGTCGCCGCGACCCTGACCGTCCTGGGCAACCTCCTGGCCGACCTGCTGGTGGCGGTCAGCGACCCGAGGACGCAGCGCGCATGACCGAGACGCCGACCACGCCCGCCGCGCCGCGGGCCACCAGCGGATGGCGCCTGGCGCTGAGCTCCTTCGTGCAGAACCGGCTCGCCGTCCTCGGCGTGGGCATCATCGTCCTGCTCGCGCTGTTCTGCTTCGTCGGCCCGCACCTGTACGTCACCGAGCAGACCGCCGTCGATCCGGTGAACAGCCTGCTGCCGCCGGACGCCGAACACCCGCTCGGCACCGACGCCCAGGGCTTCGACGTGCTCGGGCGGATCATGCAGGGCGGCCAGGCGTCGTTGCAGATCGGGCTGTTCGCGGCGCTCATCGCCACCGCGTTCGGCACGCTGTACGGCACCGTCGCGGGCCTGGCCGGCGGCGTCGTGGACGGGATCATGATGCGGGTGGTGGACACGCTGCTGTCGATCCCCTTCCTGTTCATCGTGCTGATCGCCGCCACGCGGTTCAGCTCCTCGGTCCTGTCGCTCAGCCTGATCCTGGGGGCGTTCTCCTGGCTGGCGCCCGCCCGGCTGGTCAGGGCCGAGGTGCTCTCCCTGCGTTCGCGGGGGTTCGTCTCCGCCGCGACCGTGATGGGAGCGACCAGGCCGCGCATCATCGCCAGGCACCTGATCCCGAACGCGCTGGGCGTCGTGATCGTGAACATCACCTTCCAGGTGGCCGACGCGATCATCGCGGTCTCACTGCTGGGCTTCCTCGGGTTCGGGCTCAACTATCCCGACGTCGAGTGGGGCACGCAGCTCTCCGACGGCGTGAGCCACCTGTTCGAGGGCGCCTGGTGGCTGATCTATCCGGTCGGGGGCTGCCTGGTGCTGATCGTCATGGCGTTCAACTTCGTCGGGGACGCGCTGCGTGACTCGATCGACGTACGGCTGAGGCGGCGCTGATGGCCGCCCGCACGGAAAGGGGCGAGTGATGCCCGACGACGGTGACGTTCTGGCCATCGAGCGCCTGTCCGCCGGCATCCGGCTGAGGAGGTCGACGGTCGAGGCCGTCAAGGCCGTCGACCTGCGCCTGCGCCGGGGCGAGACGCTCGGCCTGGTGGGCGAGTCGGGCAGCGGGAAGTCGATGACCGGCCTTTCGATCATGGGCCTGCTCCCGCCCGGCGGGCAGATCACCGAGGGATCGATCAAACTCGACGGACGGGAGCTGGCCGGCCTGCCCGAACGCGACTACCAGCGCGTCCGCGGCAACGAGATCGCCATGGTCTTCCAGGATCCGATGACCTCGCTCAACCCCACCAAGACCATCGGTGAGCAGGTCGCCGAGCCGGTCAGGCTGCACCGCGGCGCGAGCCCGAGGCAGGCGCGTGAGCGGGCGCTGGAGATGCTGGCGCTGGTCGGGATCGCCCGTCCGGCCGAGAGGTACGGCGACTACCCGCACCAGCTCTCGGGCGGGCTCCGGCAGCGGGTGATGATCGCCATGGCCCTGTCCTGCGAGCCCAAGGTGCTGATCGCCGACGAGCCGACGACGGCGCTCGACGTGACCGTCCAGGCCCAGGTGCTGCGGCTGCTGCACGATCTGAAGGACCGCCTCGGGATGGCCATGCTGCTGATCACCCACGACATGGGGGTGATCGCGCGCTGGGCCGACCGGGTCAGCGTCATGTACGCCGGCGGCATCGTCGAGAGCGCCAGGACCGGCGACCTCTTCACGGGGATGCGGCACCCGTACACGCAGGCGCTGCTGGCCTGCACGCCCCGGCTGACCCAGCAGCGCGAGCACACCCTGTACTCCATCCCCGGCCTCCCGCCCGACCTGGCCGACCCGCCGGCGGGCTGCCGGTTCGCCGCCCGCTGCGCGCACGCCTCCGACCGGTGCGCGGTCGAGGCGCCGCCGCCGGCCGACGCGCGCCCCGGGCATCTGCTCGCCTGCTGGCACCCGGTCGAAGGGCCGCTGGCGCCCGTGACCAGCCCCGCTTTGGCTGGGGAGCCGCGCGGTGGGCGGCCCGAGGAGCCGGTGCTGGCCGTGGACGACCTCGTCAAGGAGTACGGCGTGCCGCGCCGCCTCCCGCTGCTCGGCCCCGCGCGCAGCGTCAAGGCCGTGTCCGGCGTGTCGTTCGAGGTCCGGCCCGGCCAGACCTTCGGGCTGGTCGGCGAGAGCGGCTGCGGCAAGAGCACCTTGGCCAAGATGATCGTCGCGCTGGAGCGGCCCTCCTCGGGCAGCGTCACCGCCCTGGGCGGCAAGCTGAACGAGCTGCGCGGGCGGAGCCTGCGCCGGCATCGGCGCAACCTGCAGATGATGTTCCAGGACCCGCTCGACGCGCTGGACCCGCGCATGCGCATCGGCGCCATCCTGCGCGAGCCGTTCGAGGCGCAGGGCATCGGGACCGCCGATGAGCAACTGGAGGCCATCAGGGAGCTGCTCGACGAGGTGGGGCTGCCGCACAGCGTGCTGGAACGCCATCCGCACGAGTTCTCCGGCGGCCAGCGGCAGCGCATCGCGCTGGCCCGGGCGCTGGCGCTCAACCCGCGGGTGATCGTGGCGGACGAGCCGGTGAGCGCGCTGGACGTGTCGATCCGGTCGCAGGTGCTCAACCTGATGAAGCGGCTGCAGGCCAAGCACGATCTCACCTACGTCGTGATCTCTCATGATCTGACTGTGGTGCGGTACCTGGCGGACACCGTCGGGGTGATGTACCTGGGCAAGCTCGTCGAGGTCGGGTCGGCGGACGACATCTATCTCCGTCCCGCGCACCCGTACACCGCGAGCCTGATCGCCGCCATCCCGGTGCCGGATCCCGCCGCGGGCGAGGCCGGCGACCCGATGGACATCGGCTCGGAGCTGCCCAGCCCGCTCGACCCGCCGTCGGGATGCCGCTTCCGTACCCGCTGCCCGCGGGCGCGGGCACGGTGTGGCGAGGAGGAACCGGCGCTGCTCGGGTTCGATCCGGGGCACTCGGCGGCGTGCCACTTCCCGCTCAGGGAGCCGCAGGCCACGCCGGCTTCCTGACCTGAGGCAGGCACACCGGCGTGGCCGGCGTGAAGGCTCGGAGCGGCACCTGAGCTTCCGTTGACAGCAGCGAGGCCGCGCGTCGGCCGGGCATGACCCGCGCGGGAGAGGGAACGTCCAGAGCCATGCCATTGTGCCTGGTCACAGGGGCGACCGGCTACATCGGCGGGCGGCTGGTCCCGGAGCTGCTGTCCGCCGGTCACGACGTTCGCTGCATGGTGCGCTCGGCCGGGAAGTTGCGCGACCTGCCCTGGGCCGCGCGCACGGAGGTCGCCGAGGCCGACGCCACCGACCTGGAGCGGACGCGCCGGGCGCTGGCCGGGGTGGACGTCGCGTACTACCTGATCCACACGATGGGCGCGAGCGGCCGGTTCGCCGAGCGGGACCGTCTGGCGGCGCGCGTGTTCGCGGCGGCGGCGGCCGAGGCGGGGGTTCGGCGGATCGTCTATCTGGGCGGCCCCGCCGGGGACGAGCGGCTCTCGCCGCATCTGCGGTCGCGGGCCGAGGTGGGGGAGATCTTCCTGCGCGGAGCCGTGCCGGCGGTGGTGCTGCGCGCCGCGGTGATCATCGGGTCGGGGTCGGCCTCGTTCGAGATGCTGCGCCACCTGACCGAGCGGTTGCCGGTCATGACGACGCCGCGCTGGGTGCGCAGCCGTACCCAGCCCATCGCGGTGCGGGACGTGCTGCGCTACCTGGTCGCCTGGGCACAGGTGCCGGGAACGGTGAACCGGGGGTTCGACATCGGCGGCCCGGATGTCCTGACCTATGCCGACATGATGCAGGGCTACGCCGCCGTGGCCGGGCTGCCGCCCCGGGTGATCATCCCGGTGCCGCTGCTCAGCCCCCGGCTGTCGAGTCTGTGGGTGGGGCTGGTCACGCCGGTCCCGGCGAGCATCGCGCGCCCGCTGGTGGAGTCGCTGCGCAACGAGGCGGTGTGCGGCGAGCACGACATCGCACGCCACGTGCCCGACCCTGAGGGCGGGCTGATCGGCTTCCGCCGGGCCGTGGGCCTGGCGCTCAAGAAGATCAAGGAGGCCGACGTCGCGACCCGGTGGTCCTCGGCGTCCACACCGGGCGCGCCGAGCGATCCGCTGCCCACCGACCCCGACTGGGCGGGCGGCAGCCTCTTCGTGGACGACCGGCGCCTGGCCGTACCCGCGAGCCCGCAGGCGCTGTGGCAGGTCATCGAGAGCATCGGCGGCCGCAACGGCTGGTACTCCCTGCCGGTCGCCTGGCAGCTACGCGGGCTGGCCGACCGGCTCGTCGGCGGCGTGGGCCTGCGGCGCGGCCGGCGCGATCCGGCCCGGCTGCGGGTGGGCGACTCGATCGACTTCTGGCGGGTGGAGGAGGTGGTCCCGGGCGAGTTGCTGCGGCTGCGGGCCGAGATGCGGCTGCCCGGTCTGGCCTGGCTGGAGCTCGGTGTCACCCGCTCCGGCGGCCGTACGATCTACACGCAGCGGGCGATCTTCCACCCGCACGGGCTGCTCGGCCACCTGTACTGGTGGGCGATCGCACCCTTCCACGGCCTGATCTTCGGCCGGATGCCGGTCAACGTGGCCGCGGCGGCCCGGCGACAGGAGCGCTCCCCGTCGTGACGTGGCCGGGCGCTCGCTCATGGGCGCTGGAGCCACCGGGCCGGCCGCGGGCTCAGCCGAGGTTCACGCGGGTCAGGGAGTTGACGCGCGTCGCCATGATGCTCACGTTGAAGATCGAGATGTTCGAGGTCGTGGTCGCGTTGCACGACAACCGCACGAGCCCGGAGGTGCTCACGGTGCGCGCCGTGACCGCTGCCAGGCTGGCGAGCTGACCGTTGGGGCCCAGCGAGGCGACCGTGCGGCTGTTGTTGGTGCTGCTCTCGCTGATGATCAGCAGCGTGCAGGCCAGGCCGGATGCCACGGCCGTGTTGTTGCGGCCCGTGAGCGTGGCCTCGGCGGTCCAGTTCCCGGCCGGGACGGTGAAGTCGAAGAAGATGTTCGCGGCGCCCGTCGCCGTCCGGGTGGCGAACGTGTCGACGATGATCACTTCGGGAGGCACAGCGGCGGACGCCGGGACCGCCAAGCCGATGCCGGCGAGCGTGGCCACGGCCGCGACCCAGATCGCTCGCCGTCCGCGTACCTTCTTGAGAATCGCAGCAGACATGCCGCATCACTCCTCGCATCCGGGGCGGCGCTCTGCCGCCCGACGACGCTCCGATCGTGTCGCGCGGCGTTGCGCAACCGTCGCCCCCGCATCCGCGCCGGCACCGGGCCCGCGCATGCCCGGCGGCAGGCGAGCCGGATCACCGGGTGCTTCCGCGGCGAGGGACGGCGCGCCTCGACGCCGACCCTTGCCGGAGCCCGAAGGAGGTGGGAATCCTGGTGACGGCCCGGGTCGTCGATCGAGCCGCGCCGTTCGGCTCGCACTCTCGCAAGGGCAAGCTCTGAACCCTATCGGGACCTGTGGGAATGCCCGAGAATGTCCGCCATGGGCTCCTCGTTGATCTATCCAGTCTGCCCCTCGCCATCGGCATCGTCATGCTCGGCCTGGGCCTCAGCCTTACCCTGGACGACTTCCGGCGGGTGGGCCGGTATCCGAAGGCGGCCGTGGTCGCGTTGCTGTGCCAGATCGTGCTGCTGCCGGCGATCTGCTTCGGCCTCCCGGTGGCGCAACCGGGGGCGTTCAGCGGCACTGTCACCGCTGGTCTCTGCGCCTGGGGGACACCGTGCGCTGTGGGACGCGAACTCCATCCTGCGGAGCCATGATGGGCTGATCGTGTGGGGCGGCGGCCGTGCTCGGTGAGCGCTCGTACGCCCCATCACGCGTCGTAAATACACGGCACCGCCTGACATGCGAACCGCGCGGAGAGTGGCACGAACCGCCAGACAGCGGAACAGCGGGTGATTCTTCCCGGGGTTCAGGCGGGCTCGGAGTCGAGTGGCGGGGTGCCTGCCCAGCCCGGTAGCGGCTCGCATCTTCCTCTCCACTGCGGTGGGAGGTGATTGCTCTCGGAAGCTGCGACGATGCCGCCGACGATGGCGCACGTGGTGTCGACATCACCGCCGGCCGCCGCCGTGGTCCACATGGCCGCCTCGAAGTCATGGCGTTCACGGGCTGCCACCCACAGGGTGAACGGGACCGTGTCGTGCGCGGTGACCTGCCGCCCGTTGCCGAGCATCCGGGCGGCCAGCGTGGGGTCGCTGATGGTGAGGAGCTGCCGAGCCTCGGCGATGCCGTCGCGGACCGCGCTCGCGGGAACGTATTCGCTGATGCGATCGAGGAAACGCCCGGCGGACAGGCCGGGGTCGCCGACGGCGACGGCTGTGGCCACTGCGACGGCCACGGCGCCGGCCACCGCTTCGGGATGAGTGTGGGTGACCTGCGCTGACAGGGTGGCCTGATGGACGACTTCGGCCAGGTCGCCGGCGAACCAGGCGCCGAGTGGCGCCACCCGCATCGCGGCACCGTTGCCCCACGAGCCCTTGCCGTCGAAGAGCCCCGCGGAGAGCGCCCGCCAGTCGCCTCCTTCACGGACCAGCCGGAGCATCCGGTTCGTCGCAGGGCCGTACCCGCGGTCGAAGTCATGACGGGTGGCGAAACTCGTCGCGAGTTCGTCTTGGTCGATGGTGCCGTGATCGGCCAGGACGCGGTAGACGAAACACGCCATTTCGGTGTCATCCGTCCACTGCCACGGAGCTGGTGGAAGAAGGCGAGAGGAGAGGGTGTGACGATTGGCCGGAACGAAGAATTGGGAACCGAAGGCGTCGCCGAGAGCCAAGCCGTGGAGAGAGGCTGTGGCCCGCGCAGGGAGATGAGCTGACATCGCTCTCATTGTGAAGTACGTCGGCTGTTCGCCGGCGTACTTCACGTTCGCTGATTTCGGGACGTCACGGAGCCGTGGGCATGCGTCGTTTCCTCACGCCCACGACAGGGGGCATCGCGTGAGGCCGGCAGCTCGCCGCTGCGCGTGCCTCGGAAGAGGTGGCCGCAGGGGTTCTTGTCGTGCGAGGCGGCCAGGATGGGCCCGCAGGATGGTGGCGAGTGCGTGCGGGATGGAGACGTGGCGGGCGTGCGGCCACCGAACGTAACGTGGCGGCAGGCAAAAGCCGATGCTCCAGCGGAGAGTCTCGTCGCGCCGGGAGAGGCTCGCTCAGTTCATGACGGTTGTCATGGCGAGGCGCTCCCTGCCGCCTTCTCATCACGGCCGTGAACGGGAGCATTCGTGAAGGCAGGTCGCTCATGAGCTCCGGCAACCAGGGGCTTCGCCGAACGCTGGTGGTGTACGCCTTCGCGCTGGCGTGCGTGTCGACCCTGGTGGTGGGCATCGTGCTGGTGACGCGGGATGAGACTCTGACGGCCGGCTCGGTCCTTTCCGCGATCGGTCTCAATCTCATCGCGAGCGTGGTGTTCGCCGCGATTTTCACGCTGCTGAGCACCCGGGTGCAGGAACGCAGTCTGGAACAGGCGCTCGGCGAGCAGCTGCAGGACTTCTCCGCCCGGTTCAATTCCGAGCTCGCCAGGGCGAACGAGAGTTTCCTGCCCACCGACGTCTATCCGCCTCTCGACCCGGTCGAGGGCTACGGGGACAAGTTCAACGTGGACATGACCCGCAGCCTCGGGAGGACGGATTTCTACGCCTTCCGAGGGCCCAGTGCTCGCTATGTCGCGGCGCGCCTCAGAGAGAGCCAGCGTATCCCGCAGCAGGTGAAGGTGGCCATGTTGCGGCCCGGCGACCGCAGGTCCATCGCGAGGAGAGCGAGCGACAGAAGGTTCTGGGCCCGTTCGCGCGGCAAGACTCCGGAGACGCTGGAGGCCGAGGTCTACGACGAATTGGTGATGTCCGTGATCTCCCTCTTCGATTATCGGCACATCTGCCCGGTGGACCTGCTGTACACCGAGGACACCGCCGTCTACCGGTTCGAGATGTTCGACGACGCCGTCTACGTGTCGTGGTTTCACGGCCCCCAGTCGAGCGGACGGGAGATGCCGGAGTCGATGCGATTCTCGGCGAACTCGTTCCACTACAAGACGCTGCGACTGGATCTGATCAGGCGGTTCGAGATCTCGACGAACAAGGTGACCTTCGACGCGAGCCAGGATGACGAGTTCCTGATGAGTCATCTGACCGAGCTGATCGGGAAGCAGGTGATCGCCGAGGACCTGTCCCGCTGGCGTCAACGCTACAACGCGTACGTGGGGGACTTCGTCGGATACCTGCGGGGAGTCGGTGGCCAGGCATGACGGAGGCCGGGCGGCTACGGCTCGGACTTCTTGGCCTGGCCGGGTGGCGTGTGCGTGTCCTCGTCGTTCTCCGCTCGCTGCTCCTTGGCCACCTGTCCCGGGGGTTCTCGGGTCTGTCCCGGCGGGGTGTGCTGGGAGGTCGTCTCCGGATCCGGTGACTCTGGTGTCTCTTCGGCCTTGGAGGGGCTGGACGTTGCCGGCGCCGGGCGGTGCGAGGTGGTCGGTGCGGCGGCCACCGGGGTCGGTCCGGCCGGTGTGGTGCGGAGGACGGCGGGCCGGGTGGAGCGCTGAGGGCTGGGGGTGACTGTCGGGCGGTGGTCGCTGTGCCCGCGGGCCGGGGTGGTCGTCGGGGCGGTGGTGACGCGGCGCGGGCGTGCGGCGCTCGTCGTGGGGGAGGCGGTGAGATGGACGCGGGTGGCGTCGGCGGGGAGCGGGGCGGCGGCGTGGTTCTCGGGGGTGGGCAGCTCGTCGAGGGTGGGGGAGCTGGACGGGATGCCGGCCAGCAGGGCGGCGAGGGCGAGGTTGAGCAGCCCGGCCAGGACGGTGGAGATGCGTAACGCCTGTCCCCGGCGGGGTGGTTGCGTGGTGGGGCGGTCCGGCCGGGTCATCGTGGTCTGAGAGTCGCTGCTGCGGCCATGGGAGGGGTCCTCCAGAGGGGTGCGGCGGGGCGGCCTTTTCGATCTAGACACGGATGCTGACGGCGGTCAAGAGCCGGGGTTTCGCCGTGCGTGGCCTCTGGCTCGATTCGATCAGATGATCTCCAAGTGGTGGATCCACGCATCCTCAAGCGTTCGATCACATAAACGCCGCGCGTATACTCTCAGGGTATAGTCGATCGGCATGAGTCAGATGATCGACCACCATGGCCAGGCCAAGCCCCGGGAGCTGCGCAAACCCTGGCGGCGGGGCAGGCTGGCCGCTGTCGCCGGGCTCGTGGCCGCCATGGTCGCCACCGGCCTGGGCCAGGCGGAGCCCGCCTCCGCCGCCCGCGAGCTGTCCCTGCCCAAGCCCACCGGCTCGCAGCCGGTCGGGACGACGTCCCTGCACCTCAAGGACACCTCGCGCCCCGACCCCTGGGTTCCCGGCGTCAAGGCCCGCGAGCTCATGGTCTCGCTGTGGTACCCCGCCAAGGCGCCGGGCCGCCACCGGGCGCGGTACATGACACCCAAGGAGTCCGAGCTGCTCCTCGCGGACGGCGACATCACCAGTGTCCCGGCCGACACGCTGAGCAAGGTACGCACCCACGCCTTCACCGACGCCCGCCCCGCAGGAGGCGCGCGCAGCCTGCCCCTCATCGTGCTCTCCCCGGGGCACAGCAAGCCCAGATCCGAGCTCACGGCCCTGGCCGAGGAGCTGGCGAGCCGGGGGTACGTGGTGGCCGCCATCGATCACACCTACGAGAACGTCGCCCAGACCTTCCCCGACGGCAGGGTCACGACCTGCGTCACCTGTGAGATGAAGAAGGACCTGACCGTGTGGTGGAAGCTGGAGCGGGGCCGGGCCGCCGACGTCTCCTTCGTGCTCGACGAGCTGACCGGCGCGCACCCGAAGTGGAAGCACGCACGGCTGATCGACACCTCCAGGATCGCCATGTCCGGCCAGTCCGCCGGCGGCGCGAGCACGCTCGCGGCCATGGCCGCCGACTCCCGGATCCGTGCCGGCATCGACGTGGACGGCACCGTCGAGACCCCGCTTCCCGACGCCGGGCTGTCCCGGCCGTTTCTCCTGCTGGGCAAGCCGGCCACGTACACGCCGGGCCGGCCCGGCACCGGCGCCAACTGGGAGGGCGTCTGGGCGGGGCTGCACGGCTGGAAACGCTGGCTGCTCGTGACCGGGGCCGCGCACACGTCCTTCACCGACCTCGGCGTGCTGGTCGACCAGCTCGGCATCGAGGACGGCGCCGACATCCCCGGCGCCCGCGCCATGGCGATCACCCGCAAGTACGTCACGGCCTTCTTCGACCGGCACCTGCGCAAGAAGCCGCGGCCCTTGCTCGACAAGCCGTCGGCGAGGTACCCGGAGGTCGAGTTCTGCGTCCCGGAGAAGAAGACCTGCGCATAGCGGCTCGGTCCATGCGCGGGCATGTCCCACGGGTGCGGCACAGGCGCCGCCCTACTCGATGGTGATGCCTCCCACCAGCGCGTCCTTCCGCAGCGCGGCAGCCGTGGCGCCGGGGTCCAGCACTTCGGCCGCCAGGTGGACGCCGGCCGGTACGGAGCCGGACAGCACCGCGCGGGCGGCCAGCGCCATCACCACCCCGCTCAGCGCGTAGGAGTCCACGGCAGTGAGCAGCACCCTCGTGGGCCCGGGCGGGGCGCCAGGGCGGGGACGCGCGGTGAAGAGCATGACGTAGAAGGCGCCGAAGTCGGCGTTGTCCCGCAGGGAGGCGCGCACCACCGTCTCGGCGTGTGGCGCCAGTGTCTCGGGACGGGTGTCCGGCGTCTCGGCCCAGGCCGAGGCGAGGGCCTCGGGGAGGCGGTTGGAGGCGAAGACGTTGTAGGAGCGCACTTCGCCGGCCCCGGTGCCGGCGGCCAGGGTCTGTGCCTCGGTGGTGAGGTACGGCCAGGCGTGCACGGGCACCGGGAAGCCCGGCAGCCGCACCTGGTGCAGCGGGGCCAGC
The DNA here is from genome assembly GCF_024172165.1 of Nonomuraea thailandensis. Lineage (GTDB taxonomy): Bacteria > Actinomycetota > Actinomycetes > Streptosporangiales > Streptosporangiaceae > Nonomuraea > Nonomuraea thailandensis. The sequence continues at coordinate 12,380,176 of NZ_JAMZEB010000002.1, forward strand.
GTGCCGGGGGCCACCCGGCCGTCGCGCCAGGCCGCCATGGGCTCGCCGAACCGCGGCCCCCTGGTCAGCAACGCGTCCACCGCGGACAGCGGGGTGAAGACGGCGGCTCCGCCCACGTACACGTCGAGGCGGCGCAGCGGTCGTCCCTCGGCCAGCAGCCGGGGCAGCAGGCCGGAGAGGCCCGGCATGACCCCGGCGGAGAACACCGCGGTCCGGCCACCGGCGACGCCTTCGCCGGTGAGCGCGTCCTTGGCGGCCAGCTCGCCGCCGATGTCGACGTAGTCGGCGCCGGCGGCGAAGGCGGCGCGGGCGACCGTGTCGAGCACCTGGTACGTGGGCCCCGCGCAGCTGACCACGATCCGGCAGCCTTCGCAGAAGGCGGCCAGCTCGGCGGGGTCGTTCAGGTCCGCCTTGACCGCGTGGGCGGGAGCGGGAAGCGAGGCCGCGAGGTCCGCGGCCGCCGTCAGGTTCCTGCCGCCGAGGCGCAGCGGCCCGAGGCCGTAGGCGGCGATGCGCTGCGCGGCCGTGCGGCCGACCGCGCCGGTGGCGCCCAGGATTCCGATCACCGCTGGTCACCGAGGCGGGAGCGGACGATGGCGGCCACCCCGGCCACCGTGGGGTCGGCCAGGAACTCGCGTACGGGCACGGACACGCCGGCCTCCTTGGCGAGCCGCACGACCGCCCGTACGGCGAGCAGGGAGTCCCCGCCGAGGCGGAAGAAGTCGGCGGCCCGGTCGAGCACCGGCACCTCCAGGAGCTCCTCGAACACGTCGGCGACGGCCTGCTCCGGATCGTCGGCCGGCGGCCCTTCCCGGTGGCGGACGGCCGGCTCGGGCAGCAGGCCGAGCCGCGGAACGGTCGCCGAGCCGGGCTCCGCGTCCGGGGGCAGCCCGGGCACCCGGTCCCAGCCGCTCCCCTCGGCGAGGGCGTCGACCAGCGCCACGAACTCGGCGAACGCGGCCGTCACCTGATCGGTCTCGAACAGCTCCTCGACCAGGGAGAAGACCGCCACCATCTCCGGGCCCAGCTCGAAGCAGCGGATTTCGATCGCCACCTGTGGCGTGCGGAGCTGGTGGAAGTAGTCGGAGGCGACCACCCGGCCCAGCGGCCCCGCGTCTTCCGGCGGCCCGCCGCCCATGGCCGCGTCCACCCCGAGCACGCTCTGGAACACGACCGGCCCGACCGGCCGCCAGCTCCCGCGGCGGCGGGCCACCTCGCGCCCGACCTCGACCCCGGTGATCAGGTTGTGGGCGGCGTGCTCGCCGGACGTCGCCTGCGCGGCGGTGGCGAGCCCGGCGAACGTGGCCGTGGGGTCCAGGTCGAGGGGGAGCAGCATGGTCGCGGCGAAGGCGCCCACCACGCGCTGCACCTCGGGGTGGATCGGCAGGCGGTTGAGCTGGAGCGAGTTCAGCAACATCCGGCGGTGCCCGGCCCAGCGGGCCAGCACCACGCCGAACGCCGTCAGCATGGCGGTGGACGGGGTCACGCCCCGGTCGGTGCACTGCCGCCGCAGCGCCGCCCAGCGTTCTGCGCTCCAGCGGTGTTCCCGGTTGCCCATGGTGACCGGGCGCACCTCCTGCGGGTCGGCGGCCAGCGGCAGCGCCGGCGGTCCCGGCAGCGTGTCGAGCCGCGACCACCACCAGTCCCGGTCGGCCTGCCAGGCCTCGGTGGCGGGCAGGCCGGCGAGCGAGGTGACGTAGTCGCCGAAGTGGATGTCCAGGGGCGGAAGAGCGGCGTTCCAGTCGGCGACGAAGGTGAGCAGGTCGCGGCTGAGCACGCTGGACGACCAGCCGTCGAAGATCAGCAGGCTGAGTCCGAGGTGCAGCCGTCCCTCGTCCCCGGGCAGGAGCGTGAGCCGGACGTCGATGCCGGGGCCGCTCGTGGGGTCGGGGCCGTTGGTGCTCATCTCCTGCCGTACGTCGCCCAGCGCGGTGGCGACCTCGTCCGGGCTCGCCTCTCGCAGGTCGTACACCCGGACCCGGGGCACCGCGCCGGGCGCGCCGGCGGGCAGGACGTGCTGGCGGCCGTCGGAGGTGACCCGGGCGCGCAGCGTGGGCTGGTGCGCGGCGAGCCGTTCGACCGCGTCCGCCAGGGCGTCGGCGGCCTCGTCGCCGTCCACCCCGGTCAGCGCGTAGTCGAGGTAGTAGTGGGCCGAGTCGTAGGACAGCTCCCAGCCGTCCTGCTGGCCGACGAAGTAGCCCTGCTGGAGGGGGAGCAGGGGGAACTCGGCGTGCGGGTCGGGGCGCGGCGTGACGGTGAGCGGCAGCGCCCTGGTCGCGGGCGCGTCGCCGGAGGTGTGCCGTCGTACGAGCTCGGCCAGGTCGCCCAGCGTGGTCTCGACCCGCACGTCGGACAGGGCGAGCGCGACGCCGAGCCGCTTGCGGACCAGCGCCGACATGCGGACCGCCAGCACCGAGTCCCCGCCCAGGCGCAGGAACCCGACGTCGTGCGGGATCTCGCCGGGCTGCAGGCCGAGCAGCTCCGACCAGATCTCGGCCAGCTCCTTCATGCGTGTACTCCCATCATCGGGTGAACGGTCGGGTGATCAGCGGGTGGCCACGAGCAGGCGCTGCGACAGCGCGGTCAGCGGGTCGCCGGGACGCGGCAGGTCCACCTCGATCCGCAGCCCGCTGCCTTCCAGCGCGCTCAGCCATTCCTCCCGGCACAGGTAGGTGCGGGTGCTGCCGGCCCGGCCGTCGAGCCGCCGCGGCGGCCCGTCCTGCGTGGACAGGGCGAACGGCATCGTGGTGAGCGACTGCGGATGTTCGCGGACGGTCTCGATGAGCAGCACCCGCCCGCCGGGCGCCAGCGACGCGGCGACCTGGCCGAGCAGGCGGCCGGCGTGCGGGGCGTTGTGCGCCATGGTCGCCGCGACGACCAGGTCCAGCTCGCCCGGCCGGCGCGGCAGGTCGTGGGCGATGTCGAGCAGGGCGTAGCGCAGGAAGCCGGCGTCGAAGCGGCGGCGCGCGGTGTCGAGGAAGAACGGAGACAGGTCGGTGAACAGGTAGAACTCGACCGGCCTGCCTGTCAGCACCGGCAGCAGGTCCGCGGTGGTGGCGCCGATGCCGGCGCCCAGCTCCAGGATCCGCAGCGGCCGGACGGCTCGCTCGGCCAGATCCGTGAGCACCTCGGCCGCGGCGGCGTTGAGGTAGCGGCTGATCAGGTTGCCGCGGTAGACGGCCTCGGCGGTGGCGGGCTCGCCGTCGGGGTAGAGCAGCGCCTGCACGCCGACCTCGTCGCGCAGCAGGGACGGCAGCAGCCGCAGCGAGCGCAGCATGAGCTCGCTCAGCTCGGCCGGGTAGCCGAGCGCCAGCCGCGCGGCTTCCACGCGGGTGCGGGCGGCCGCCAGCTCCGCGCGCCGCGGGGCGTGCAGGTCGTGGTAGCGGCCCGCGGCGTTCCTGGAGACCAGGCCGGCCTCGTGGAGCGCGGCGAGCCAGTGGCCGGCGATCCAGCGGTGCCGGGGCGCGGCCCGGAGGTCGCCTGCGATCGCGTCGGCCTCATGCGCCCCGCCGTGGTCGCCTGCGATCGCGTCGGCCTCGCGCGCCGCGCCCCGGCCCAGCCGGGTGCCCCGCTCCAGCCGGGTGCGCCGGTGCAGGTCGGCCGCGAGGCCGAGCAGGATCAGCCGGTCCAGGTCGTGGACGGCTCCCGCCGCGGCGCTCGGGTCGGCGCCTGCGAGGGCGGCCTGCCCGGCGGTGTCGGCACGGTCGTTCAAGGGCGGCATGAGGCGAGATCGTACGAAATAACGGTAATCATTTTCAAGATCTGGACAAACCGGCCAAGTTGTGTAGCAATGAAAACCGTTTCCATTGCCGCCGCTTGTGGAAGGGGTCACCCTTGGGTTCCGCCACCGTCGAAGAAGTGCTCGCCTGCCTGGCCGACGTACTGGAACTCCGGCCCTCCGACCTGGACCCCGACGCCCCGCTCACCACCCTGGGTCTGGAGTCCTTCACCGCCGTCCGCCTGCGCCGGCGCCTGCTGGAGGAGTCCGGGCTCGGATTCCCGCTGACGGCCTTCCTCGGGTCGGCGACCGCGCGGACGGTCGCCGCCGGGATCGTCCCCGACGAGCCCGCCGGGGACGGTGAGTCCTTCCCGCTGACCCCGATCCAGACCGCCTACCTGGTCGGCCGGGATCCCGCGTTCCCGCTCGGGGGAGTGGCGACCTTCTACTACTTCGAGTACGACCGCGTGCCGCAGGGCTCTCAGGAGGCGGACCTCGACCGTCTGGAGACCGCGTGGAACCGGCTCGTCCGGCGGCATCCGATGCTGCGCATGGTCGTGGGCGCCGATGCCCGGCAGACGGTTCTCGACCAGGTGCCGGGCTACGCCATCACCCGTACCGACCTGCGTGGTGAAAGTCCGGAACGGGCCGGGCAGGCGCTGGAGTCGTTGCGCGCGGAGTGCTCGCACCAGGTGCTGCCCACCGACCGCTGGCCGCTGTTCGACCTGCGTGCGGCGTTGCTGCCGGACGGCCGTACCCGGCTGTTCGTCGGCGTGGACGTGCTGGCCCTGGACCTCATGAGCTGGATGCGGTTGATGAGGGAGTGGGGCCGGTACACGGCCGATCCCGGCCTGGAGCTGCCCGCGCCGCCCCTCGGGTTCGCCGATCTCGTACGGCGCCGGCTGGAGGATCCGGCCGAGCTGCGGCGCCGCGAGCAGGCCTCCGCCTACTGGGCCCGCCGCGCACCCGGCCTGCCGGACGGCCCCGGCTTGCCCTGGACCCGCGGTCCGGCCGAGTTCAGCGGCCACCGCCTCGTCCGGCACGCCGCCGAGTTGCCCGCCGAGGAGTGGGCGCAGCTGCGCAAGCAGGGCGCGGCGCACGGGCTGAGCCCCACCGGCCTGCTGCTGGCCGCCTTCGGCCTGGTGCTGCAGCGCTGGGGCGCCCGCGACCCCTTCTGCCTCAACACCACCCTCTTCGACCGCGACGACCTCGCCCTCGGCGACGACACCCCGGGCCTGGACAGCATCGTCGGCGACTTCACCAGCACCGTCCTGGTGGAGGTCCCCGTCGCCGACCCCGGCCGCTGGTACGGCTTCGCCGGCTACGCCGCGGCCGTCAACCGCCAATTCTGGACCGATCTCGACCACCGGGCCGTCTCCGGGATGGAGGCGCTGCGCGCCGCGATCGAGTCCGGGGAGCGCCCCCGGGTGACCGACCCGGCCACCGGTCTGCCCCTGCCCACCCACACCGTGGTCTTCACCAGCGGCGTCGGCCTGGCAGGCCCGGGCGAGCCACCTGCCGCCTGGCTCGGCACCGAGGTCTTCGGCGTCTCGCAGACGCCCCAGGTGATGCTGGACCACATCGTCTGGGACGAGGACGGCAGGCTCCGCATCGCGTGGGACGCCGTGGACGGCGCGCTGCCGGCCGGTTTCGTCGACGGCATGCTGGCCGCGCACGTCCGGTTGCTGCGGCGGCTGGCCACCGAGCCGGAGCTGTGGACCGACCCCGCGCTCGGCTGGGACCCGTCGTTCCTCGCCGACGAGGACGTGGCGGGCGGGGCGTTCGGCGGGGCCGGTCCACTCCTGGACGAGCCGCTGCGCGCCGCCGCCAGGCGGGCCCCCTCCGCGCCCGCCCTGCTCGACCTGACCCGCGAGGTGACGGCGCGGGACCTCGCCGGGCGAGCCCTGCGTACCGGCCGCGCGCTGGCCGCGCTCGGCGTCGGACCGGGCGACCTGGTGGCGGTCGTGGCGGACAAGGGCATCGCCCAGGTCACGGCCCTGCTCGGCGTTCTGGCCAGTGGAGCCGGGTACGTGCCCGTCGAGCCCTCCTGGCCCGCCGGCCGGGTGGCCTCCCTGAGCGAGCAGGCGTCGATCCGGACGGCGCTGCTGGCGCCGGAGGCCGACGACACGGCCTGGCCGGAACACGTCGGCGCGCACCGGCTCGACGCCGACGGCGTGCTGCGGCGAGCGGACTCCGCGCAGCCGCGACGGCCGGCGCCGGACGATCTCGCCTACGCGATCTTCACCTCCGGCTCGACCGGGCGGCCCAAGGGCGTGGCCGTCGAGCATCGTGCGGCCCGCACCACCCTCGACGACCTGGACGATCGATTCCCGCTCGGCCCGGACGACCGGGTGCTCGCCCTGTCGGCGTACAGCTTCGACCTGTCGGTCTACGACATCTTCTCGGTGCTCGGCTCGGGAGGCGCCGTCGTGGTGCCCGAGGCTCACCGCCAGCGCGACCCGGGCCACTGGCTGGAGCTGATGGCCCGCCACCGGGTCACCGTGTGGAACACCGCTCCCGCCCTGCTGGAGATGCTGGTGGAGTACGCCGAGCTGGAGCCGGAGGCGGTCCGCGAGGCGCTGTCCACGCTGCGGCTGGTGTTCCTGTCGGCCGACTGGATCCCGGTGACGCTGCCCGACCGGCTGCGGGCGCTCGCGCCCGGCGCCGAGGTGGTCAGCCTGGGCGGGGCGACCGAGGCGTCGATCTGGTCGATCTGCCACCCCATCGGGCAGGTCGATCCGTCCTGGCCGAGCATCCCGTACGGCAGGGCGCTGGGCGGCCAGTCCTTCCACATCCTCGACGAGCACGGCCGTCCCTGCCCGGTGGGTGAGCCCGGCGAGCTGCACATCGGCGGCGACGGGCTGGCCCGCGGCTACGTCGGTGATCCCGGGCAGACGGCCGAGAGGTTCATCACGCACCCGATCCTGCGCCGCCGCCTCTACCGCACCGGCGACCTCGGCCGCTGGCGGTACGACGGGACGATCGAGTTCCTCGGCCGGCTGGACCGGCAGGTCAAGATCCGGGGCCACCGGATCGAGCTGGGCGAGATCGAGGCCACGCTCGACCGGCATCCCGCCGTACGTCAGGCCGTGGCCCGCGCCGTGCCCGGGCCCGACGAACGGCCCAGGCTGGTCTGCTACGTGGTGCCCGCCGACCCCGCGGCGCCGCCGTCGGACGACGAGCTGGCCGAGGCCCTTCGGGCGAGCCTGCCCGGCTTCATGGTGCCCAACCGGTTTCTGCTCATGGACAGCCTGCCGATCACCGGCAACGGAAAGATCGACTACAAGGCGCTCGCCAGCCCCTACCGGCCATCCGGGAGCCCGGCCGAGGACGAGGCTCCCGCGCCGGAGGCCGCGCTCCACGAGCAGGCGCCTCCCACGACCGCGCCCGAGGCGAAGGCGATCAGCACCACGGTCACCCGCGGGCTGCGACTCAGCCTCACCGTGTCGCCCGACGGGGTGATGGAGCTCGTCGTCGAGGGCGGCACCGACGGGCCGCTCACCCATGAAATCGCCACCACGCTGGCACCCGCCACGCCGCTGCCGTCCGCCGCGACGCTGCCGTCCGTCACGCCCGGCGCCGACCCGCAGCCCGCGCCCCACGCGGAACCGCCGTCTCCCGCCCCGGCCGCCTCGCAGGCGGGTCCCGATCCGCAGGTGGAGCGGGCCGTGGCCAGGGTTTTCAGCGAGCTGCTCAAGACGCCGGTCGACGTGAGCACGCCCTTCTTCCGGCTGGGAGCCTCATCCCTGACCATGGTGCTCGCCCACCGCGCCCTCCGAGCCGAGCTCGACGAGGAACTGACGGTGGTGGACATGTTCGCCCGGCCAACGGTCAGGGAGCTCGCCACCTTCATCACCACCCGAAAGGAGGCGTCCCGCGACGCCACCCCGCCACCGAGGCAGAGCCCGCCGCCGGCATCCGGGCCCGCCTCCGACCAGCCCGCCTCCGACCAGCCCGCCTCCGACCAGCCCGCCTCCGACCAGCCCGCCCCTGATCACGCCGCCGCCCGGCGGGCGGCTCGGGCGCGTGCGGCGGAGCTCGCCGGATGAGCGCCGCGCAGGATCGGATCGCCGTCGTCGGCCTGGCCTGCCGCTTCCCCGGCGCGCCTGACGCCGACGCCTACTGGGAGTTGCTGCGGGACGGCCGCGAAGGGCTGACCAGGTTCACCGACGGCGAGCTGGCCGCCAGGGGCGTGCCGGGCAGGCTACGGGCACACCCGGGCTTCGTCCCGGTGGGCGGGCTCATCGAGGGACAGGAGGAGCTCGACCCCGAGCCGTTCGGGTTCAGCGACGCCGAGGCCGCCCTGCTCGACCCCCAGCACCGCCTGTTCCTCGAATGCGCCTGGCACGCGCTGGAACACGCCGGTCACGGCGGCGGGCGCGGCGCGGGCGCGGTCGGTGTCTTCGCGGGCGCCATGCAGAGCGCCTACCTGGCGAGCAACCTCGCCGGCCGGTGGAACCCGACAGGCGCGGGGCGGGACCCGCTCGGCAGCCTGCAGACGGCGATCTCCACCCAGGCCGACTACCTGCCGCTGCAGACCGCCTACCGGCTGAACCTGACCGGGCCCGCGGTGGCGGTGGCGTCGAGCTGCTCGACCTCGCTGGTCGCCGTGCACCTGGCCGCGCAGTCGCTGCTGTCCGGCGAGTGCGACACCGCGCTCGCGGGCGGGGTGTCGCTGATCGTGCCGCAGGGCCAGGGGTACGTGCACGTCGCCGGCGGCGTGTACGCGGCGGACGGGACGGTCAGGCCGTTCAGCGCGGACGGCACCGGCATCGTCTACACGCAGGGCGTGGGCGTGGTGGTGCTGCGCCGCCTGGCCGACGCGCTGGCCGGCGGCGACCCGGTGCTCGCCGTGCTGCACGGCTCGGCGGTGAACAACGACGGAGCCGACAAGGCCGGGTTCACCGCGCCGTCCATGCGCGGCCAGGCCCGGGCGGTGGCCGAAGCGCTCGCGGTGGCCGGCGCGTCACCGCACGAGATCGGGCTCATCGAGGCGCACGGCACCGCCACCGCGCTCGGCGATCCCATCGAGGTGGCCGCGCTGCGGCGGGTGTTCGGCGACACCGGGCCGGCGTGGTGCGGGCTCGGCTCGGTGAAGGGCAACATCGGCCACGCCAACTCGGCCGCCGGCATCGCCTCGTTCATCAAGGCGGTCCTGGCGGTGCGGCACCGGGTGCTGCCCGCGTCGCTGCACGCCCATCCGCTCAACCCGCTGCTCGGCCTGGAGGGCTCGCCGTTCGAGGTCGTCGCCGGGACCAGGGACTGGGACACGCCTGCCCTGGCCGGGGTCAGCTCGTTCGGCATCGGTGGCACCAACTGCCATGCGGTGCTCGGGCCGGCACCGCGCCGGCCGCCCGTGCCCGCCGACCGGCGGCCCCAGCTGCTGGCCGTCTCGGCCGCCACCCCTGAGGCCGCGGTCGCGACCGCCCGCGCCGTAGCGTCCCGGGCCGGAGCCGACGAGGCCGGGCTCGCCCGCACGCTGGCCACAGGGCGTGCCGAGCTGGCCTACCGGGTGGCGGGCGTGGGCCGGGCCGGCCTGGCGGCGGCGACCCCCGTCAAGGCCGCCGCCCCGCGCCTGGTGCTCGCCTTTCCTGGCGCGGGGAGCGCGTATCCCGGGATGGGCGGTGGGCTCTACCGGGACGAACCGGTCTTCGCCCGGGCCGTGGACGAGTGCGCGGAGCGGCTGCTCCCGCTGCTCGGCGCCGACGTCCGCGACGCCCTGGATCCGGCGATCCCCGAGGCCCGCGTCCGTGACGCCGGATTCGGGCTGCCGGCGGTCTTCGCCGTGTCGTACGGGGTGGCACGGCTGCTGGCGTCGTGGGGCATCGTGCCCGACGCCCTCGTCGGGCACAGCCTGGGCGAGTGCACGGCCGCGGCCGTGAGCGGCGCGCTGCCGCTCCCCGAAGCCGCCAGGCTGGTCGCCGCCCGGTGCGCCGCCGCGGCCAGAGCCGCCGGCGGCGGATCGATGCTCGCGGTGCCGCTCGGCGAGGAAGCGGTGGGCGAGCTGCTGGCACATCACCCCGATCTCGACATCGCCGCCGTCAACGCCCCGGCCGCGTGCGTGGTGTCCGGGCCCGCGGCGGCCATCGACCGGCTGGCGGACGAACTGCGCGGACGTCGGATCACGGGCACGAGGCTGCGGGTGAACGCCGCGATGCACTCCCGCCTGATGGAGCCGGAGCTGCCCGGCCTGGGCGCGGCACTGGCCGGGCTGACGGGCGGCGCGCCCGACGTGCCCGTGTTCAGCACGGTCACCGGCGCCTCGATCGGCGCCGAGCTGGCGGACGCCGGTCACTGGACGCGGCAGTTGCGCGAGCCCGTACGGTTCGCGCGTGCCTTGCGGGCAGCAGCCGGCCCGGAGGGCGAGACCCTGCTCGTGGAGGCCGGGCCGGGAAGCGCCCTGTCCGCTCTCGCCCGCAGGAACGCCCTGCCCGGCCTGCGGTCGGTCGTGACCACGTTGCTGCCGGACGAGCCGGAGACGGCGGGCCTGCGGCAGGCCGCCGGAACGTTGTGGGCCCATGGCAGGCCGGTGGACTTGGCCGCGTTGCCCGCGGCCGGCGGGCGGCGGGTGCACGCGCCCGGGTACGCCTTCCAGCGCCGCCGCCTGTGGATCGATCCGCCTTCCCCGGACACGCCATCGGAGATCGACGCGGACGAGCCGTTGCAGGTCCCGGTCTGGACCCAGGTCGTCCCCACCGGCTCGGCCCCGGTCCCGGCCGGGCGCTGGGCGGTGATCGGCGCCGGCGCGCTGGCGGACGAGCTGCGTGTCCGCCTCGAATCGCCCGATCCCACGGTTCCCCTGGCCGGGCTGGTCGCGGTCGCGACGGACGCCGAGCCGGGCGGCGGCGCCGTCTCCGCCGCCGTGCTGGCGTTCGGGGAGGTCGCCGCCGTGGCGGCGGAGCAGCCCGGGCAGCCGTGCCTGCTTCTGGTCACCCGGTACGGCGAGCAGGTGGGCGGCGATCCACCGCCCGATCCGGCGCAGGCGGCCGTCCGCGTGCTGCCACGGGTGCTGGGCCAGGAGCAGCCCGGCCTGCGGTGGGCCACGCTCGACCTGGGCGCGCCGGCCGATCCCGCCGCCGAGGCGGGCGCCGTGCTGCGCGAGCTCGGCGTCCTCGCGAGCGGAGAAGAAACGGGAACGGAGACCGCCCTGCGCGGCGCGTCCAGATGGCGACGGCGCCTGGCGCCGTGGACCCCGCCCGTCACCGGAGGAGACGCCACGCCGCCCGGCACCGTGCTGATCACCGGCGGGCTCGGGGCCGTCGGGCAGTTGTTCGCACGTCACCTGGCCGCGCGCGGGCATCGCGTGGTCGTCACCTCGCGGACGGCCGATCGCCGGGGTGCCGCGCTCGCCGGGGCCGGTGTGGACGTGCGAGTCTGCGACGCCGCCGATCCCGCCGCGACCGCGGCCCTGATCGGGGAGCTCTCCGCCGGCGGGCCGATCGGGCTCGTCGTCCACGCGGCAGGCGTGGTGGCGGGGGCGAGGCTGGATCCGCTGCGATCGCTCGACGCCGAGCAGGCCACCGAGCACGTACGGGCCAAGGCCGGGGGAGTGCTCGCGCTGCGGGACGCGATCACCGCGCTGCCGGCGGAGCGCCGTCCCCGGACGGTGCTCCTCATGTCCTCGCTCACCACGCTGGTCGGAGGCGTCGGCATGGGGCCCTACGCGGCCGCCAACGCCGCGATGGACGCGCTCGGCCTCGCCGCACCCGGCCCCACCCGGTGGATCAGCGCGGTCTGGGACGGCTGGCGGGTGGCCGAGGACGGCGCCGAGGCCACCGTCGTCCTCACCGGCGCGCTCGACGCCCCCACCGGCACCAGGGCGCTGGACCGGCTGCTGGCCGCAGGCGAGTCCGGCATCCTGCCGCCGGTCGTGTCGGTCGCCGCGACCGGCCTCGACCCGCGCATCGCCGAGGCGGGCAGGCCCAGGACGATCGCGGGGACCGGCCGCGACGTGGCGCGCCTGTCCCCGTCCGAGCGGGTGGTGGCGGAGCTGTGGTCGGAGCTGTTCGGCGTCCCGGTGACCGATCCCGACGCCGACTTCTTCGCGCTCGGCGGCCACTCCTTGCTGGGCGTGCGGATGCTGGCCGCGCTCGGCGAGCGCTTCGGCGCGCGGCCGGGAATGCGGGACCTGCTGGCCGCGCCCACCGTGGCGGGGATCGCCAAGCTGGTCGGATCGGCGGGCACCGGGCCGGACCCGGAGGTCACGCTGGAGGAGGACGTCCTCGACGGTGACGGCACCTTCGCGATGACCCGGGTCCAGCACGCCTACTGGATCGGGCGCAACGGCGGCTACCAGTGGGGAGACCTGCCCTGCCACTTCTCCCTCGAGTACGACTGCCACGGCCTGGACCTCGGCCGTTTCGAGGAGGCGTGGAACCAGGTCGTGGCCCGCCACCCCATGCTGCGCGCCGTGGCCACCCCCGAGGGACGGCTGCGCGTGCTGGACGACCTGCCGCGCTACCGGATCCGGGCGCACGACCTGACCACGCTGACGCGGGAGCGCCGGACGCAACGGCTGGCCGCCCTGCGGGAGAGGCTGTCCACCAGGCCGGGCCCGCCGGACCGCTGGCCGCTGGCGCAGATCCAGGCGGCCCGGCTGCCCGGCGGCCTGATCAGGCTGTTCATCGGGGTGGACGTGCTCATCTGCGACGCCGCGAGCTGGTGGATCATCGAGTCCGAGCTGCACGCCCTCTACACCCGCCCCGGCGTCCCGCTGCCGCCGCTGGATCTGCACCCGGCGGCCTGCTCCGCGGCCCTGGAGCGCCGGGGCGACGACCGCGCCGCGCGCTACTGGCGCGAGCGGCTCGACACGCTTCCCGGCCCGCCCCGCCTGCCGGTCCGCGACCCGGACGGGACGCCTCCCAGGTTCGTACGACGCTCCGCACGGCTGGACCGTGCGGAGTGGGCGGCGTTCCGGCAGGCCGCAGCCCGGCACCGGGTCACTCCGGCGGCGGCGCTGCTGACCGTCTACGCCGACGCCCTGGCCCGCTGGTCAGGATCGGCCGGGTTCTGCGTGACGCTGACCCTCTTCGACCGCCCGGCCATCCACCCGCACGTCAACCGGGTCGTCGGCGACTTCACCTCCCTGCTGCTGCACGAGGTCCCCGCCGAGCCCGCCGCCGTCTTCGCCGACCGGGCCGCGGCCACCCAGGCGAGGATGTTCGCGGACCTCGACCACCGCGGCTTCTTCGCACTGGACGTGCTCGCCGAGCAGGCCGCCAGGACGGGAGAGGTACGGCCGGTCCCCGTGGTGTTCACCAGCGCGCTCGGCATCACCGACATGGTGGACGGCGGCGGCCGGCTGGAGTGGGCGGGCGAGCAGGTGCACGCGCTCTCGCAGACCCCGCAGACCTGGCTCGACCACCAGGTGCTCGAACACGACGGCGAGTTGCGGCTGCAATGGGACGCGCTGGACGGCGTCCTGCCGGGCGACGAGCTGGAGGCGGTGATCGCCGGGCACGCGGCACGGGTGCGCGAGCTGGCCGCGTCGCCCGCCGCCTGGACGACCCTGCCCGAACCCGGGCAGACCGTCGCGGCACGACCGCCCGGCGACGACGTTCCTTCCTCCGGCCACGTCACACCCGCCCCGGCCGAGCCGTGCCCCGTGCGGGGCATCGTCCTGCCGCTGCGCGCCGAGCCGAGCCGCGTGCCGCCGGTGCGCGCCGAGGCGGTCCCCGTGCCGCCGGTGCGCGCCGAGGCGGTCCCCGTGCGGGACATCGTGCTGCCGTTGCGTGCCGAGCCCGGCGGGGCGGCCCGCCCCACCCTGTACCTCGCCCACCCTTCGGGCGGGGACGTGCTGTGCTATGCCGAGCTGTCCCGGCTGCTGGATCCCCGCGTGGACGTGGTGGCGCTCGCCGACCCCGAGCTGGCGGGCGCGTACGGGCCGGGGCCGGAGACCGTCGAGGGCATCGCCGAGCAGTACGTGCGCGCGATCGACGCCTCCGGGGGCCCGGGGGAGGGCCCCTGGCTGCTGGGCGGCTGGTCGATGGGCGGCACCGTGGCCCAGGAGATGGCCCGGCAGCTGCACGCCGGGGGCCGGCCCGCCGCGCTGCTGGCGCTGCTCGACTCCAACGACCCCGCGCTCATCCGCGAGGTTCCCGGCAGCGACGCCGCCGAGGTCGAATGGCAGGTGACGGTCCGGCACCTGCACGCCCTGGAGGCGTACCTCGGCATCGACCTGAGCGTCGGTGACGTGCCGGAGGAGCGGCGGATGGCCGCGGCCGCCGACCGGCTGCGCGAGCACCGGTTGCTCGGCCGCGGCGAGGACCTGGCGGGGCGGGTGGCCGTGTTCGCCAGGCACCTGCGGGCGCTGGCCGCCCATACCCCGCGGCGGCTGGCCGACCGGGGCACGGTCACGCTGCTGATCCGGGCGGAGCGGCCCTCACCTCGCAACTCAGGCATCGGCATGGGCGTCGACGACACTCCGCCGGGCCGGCCCGACCTCGGCTGGGGACGCCACCTGGCCGGGCCCGTCGAGGCCACCGGCGTCGACGCCCACCACTACGGCCTGCTGCACCCTCCGGTGCTGCCCGCCGTGGCCCGGCTGATCAACGCCGCGCTCGACAGGGCGCTGGCGCGACTTCGAGAAAGGTAACCATGCACACGCAGCTCCGCCGCCGGTCAGCGGCGGTCGTCACCGCGGTCGCCCTCCTGGCGGGCTGTTCCACGACCACGTCCGGCCCGGCACCGGCCGCCACAGGCACAGGCACAGGCACCGTGCGCTACGCCGCGCCCGGCTCGCCCTCCAACGCCGTCACCGACCCGCACGGCCTGCTGCCCGGCGAGAGCGACGTGGTCAGGATGGCCCTGACCTACGACGTCCTCACCGTTCCCGGCGCCGACGGCGGCACCAAGCCGCGCCTGGCGACCGAGTGGCGGCCCGACGCCACCCTGACCAAGTGGCGCATCACCCTCCGCGGCGACGCCACCTTCTCCGACGGCCGCCCGGTCAGGGCGGCCGACGCGCTGTTCTCGCTGCGCCGGATGGGCAAGAAGGCGGCGGAGAACTTCGGCCGCATGGCCATGTTCGACCTCGACGCCTCCACGACCATCGACGACACCACGTTCGAGCTGGTGACCAGGAAGCCCTACGCCGAGGTCGGCAAGGCGCTGGAGGGCGCGACGTTCGTCGTGCCCGAGGGCAGCGACGACTTCGGGAAGCCGGTGCCCGGCTCCGGCCCGTTCCGCCCGACGGACAGGGGCGGCGCCCAGGCGGTGGTGTACGAGCGCAACGACGACTGGTGGGGTCCCGAGCCGCCCGCCAGGATCATCGAGGTGCGTGCCGTGCCCGACCCGCAGGCACGCGCGCAGGCGTTGCTGTCCGGCCAGGTCGACCTGGCCGGGGGAGTGCCCGCCACGCTGGCCAAGCAGCAGGAGGGCAACAGCGCGGTCCGGCTGCTGCGCCGGCCGGGCGCCACCCTGTACCCGCTGGTCATGCGCATGGACACCGAGCCCTTCGACGACCTGCGGGTACGCCAGGCCGTCCGGCTCGCCCTCGACCGGCAGCAGCTCCTGGACACCGTCTTCCTCGGCTACGGCGAGGCCGGCAACGACCTCATCACCCCCAAGGACCCGACCAGCCCGGCGACGCTGGAACAGCGCACCCGCGACCTCGCCCGGGCCAGGAAGCTGATGGCGGAGGCGGGCCTCGCGGACGGCGTCGATCTCACACTGCGCACCACCACCGCCTATCCGGGCATGGACAGCGCGGCCACGCTGATCGCCCGGCAGCTCGCCGAGATCGGGATGCGGGTGAAGGTGGCCGTCGAGCCGGCCGACACCTACTTCTCCGCCGTCTACGCCCGCGAACCCTTCTACATCAGCTACCTGGGCGGCATCCCGTTCCTCGACGTGGTGAGGGTGGCGCTCACGCCCGGCTCCCCGACCAACGAGACGGCGTGGCAGGACCGCGCCTGGTCGGCGGAGCTCGACAAGGCCCTGGCCGAGCCGGACGACACCGAGCGGCACCGGCTCCTGGGCGAGCTGCAGGCCAGGCTCCGCGACCAGGGCGGCTACGCGATCTGGGCGCTCAGCGACCGCCTCGACCTGGCCAGGGCCGGGGTGAGCGGCGTGCCCGAGGGGATCGGCTTCGCCTCGGCGTTCATCGACCAGGTGAGCCTGGACGGCTGAGGTGTCCCGAATGCCGTGGCCCGTCCGCGCGTCGGCCAGGGGTGTCCTGCTGATGGCCGCCGCCTCAGTGGTGATCTTCCTGTGCACGGCGGCGCTCCCGGGTGACGCGGCGGACGTCCTCGGCGGCGGCCGCGCCGCCCCCGGGGAGCTGGCCCGGTTGCGGGCGGAGCAGGGGCTGGACCGGCCCCTGCACGTCCGCTACCTGGACTGGCTGACGGGCGTGCTGACCGGTGATCCGGGAACATCGCTCATCACCGGCCGGCCGATCGGCGAGCTCGTCGCGCAGCGGGCCGGCGTGACGCTCGTCCTGGCCGCGGCGGCGCTGGCGGTCAGCGCGCCCCTGACCGCGGCCCTGGCCTGGTCCGCCGCGCGCGGGCCCAGGTGGCTGCGGCACCCGGCGAACGCGGTCATCGTGGCGGGCGCGGCACTGCCCCAGGCCGTGGTGGCCGCCGCGCTGGTGGCCTGGCTGTCGGCGGGATGGGGGCTGTTCCCGCCGGTCTCGATGCTGCCCGCCGGAGAGCCTGCCTGGAGCCGGCCCGATCTGCTCGCACTTCCCGTGCTCACGCTCGCGCTCCCGATCGCCGCGTACGGCGCCGCCCTGCTCCGCGGGGCGATCGCGGACGTGGCGGCCCGGCCTTACGTGCTCGACGCCGAGCTTCGCGGCCTGCCGCCGGCCACGATCGCGCTGCGGTACGTGCTGCCGATGGTCGCGGCGCCCGCCACCCGGCTCCTCGCCGTCACCCTCGGCGGGCTGGTCGCGGGCACTGCCGTGGCGGAGACCCTGTTCGGGCTGGCCGGGCTGGGCGAGCTGCTGGTCACGGCCATCTCGACGAGGGACGTGCCGGTCGTCCAGAGCGTCGCCCTGCTGGCCGCCGCCGTCGTGGTGGCCGGCCTCGCCGCCGCCGACGGCGCCCGCCGGGGAACGGCGGGCCCGTGAACGGCTTCACCAGGCCGGTTCCGGAGGTCCGTGCCGCGCGGGACCCGGTGAACGGGCGCCGTCCGCGTACCGTGCTCGTCCTCGGAACGGTGTCCGGGACCGTGCTCCTGGCAGCGCTCGGCGGAGAGGCGGTGGCCGGGCACGACCCGGCCGCGATCGTCGCGTCCCCATGGGCCGGGCCCGCGCCCGGGCTGCCGCTCGGCGCCGACGCGCTCGGCAGGGACGTGCTCGCCAGGGTCCTGGCCGGCGGCAGGGACCTGACGCTGACCTCGCTGGCGGCCGCGCTGACGGCCTCGGCCCTGGGCGTGGCGGGCGGGCTCTGGGCGGGATGGAGCCGCGGGCGGCTCGGGCGGGCCGCCGCCGGCGCCGCCGACCTGCTGCTGGCCCTGCCCCTGCTGCTGCTCGCCCTGCTGGCGGTGGTGGCGCTGCCGGGCCCCGCGGCGGTGGTCGCCGGGACCGTGCTCGGCGGCACGCCGCTGACCCTGCGGGTGGTCGCCGACGCCACAGCCGCGGCCAGGCACGCGGGCTACGTGGAGGCGGCGCTGGCCCGAGGGGAGCGGGGCGGTGCCGTAGTGCTGCGCGAGGTCCTTCCCGCGCATGCCGGGCTCGTCGGCGCGGACCTCGGCCAGCGGGTGGTGCTGGCCGTGCAGCTCGCCTCCGCGCTGAACGTCCTCGGCTTCGGCCCGGCGCCGCCCGCGCCGGACTGGGCCGCCATGCTCCGCGAGAACCTGCAAGGCCTGGGGCTGAACGCCGCGGCGACGATCGCGCCGGCGGCTGCCCTGGCGGTGCTGGCCGGCAGCGTGGCGGTGCTCGCCCACTCCCTCGCCGCCCGGGGCGGGCTGTCATGAACCGGGACGGGCTGACCGTTCGCGGGCTCACCGTCACCGGCAGGGCGGGAACCGTGATCGTCGACCGGCTGGACCTGCGGATCGCGCCCGGCGAGGTGCTCGCCCTGGTGGGACCGTCCGGTGCGGGCAAGACGACCGTGCTGCGGGCCGTCCTGGGCGCGCTGCCCCCCGGACTGACGCAGGCCGGCGGCCGGATCGAATGGCACGGAGCCCCGGTACGGGCCCCGCGTCGCTGGCGGCGGCGCACCGTCGGCTTCCTCGGCCAGGACCCCGCCTCCGCGCTGCACCCCCTGCTGGACGCGCGGGCGGCCGTGCGCGAGGCGCTGCCCCGATCCGCGCGCGGCACGGGAGCGGAGGAACGGGCGCTCGCCGAGGTGGGCCTGGACCCCGCCGGCCTCGCCCGCCGTCGCCCGCACCAGCTCTCGGGCGGGCAGGCGCAGCGGGTGGCGCTCGCCCGCGCCCTGGCAGCCGGCCCCGAGCTGCTCGTGCTGGACGAGCCCACCAGCGCGCTCGACCCGGCCGCGCTCGCACTCGTCCTGGAGCGGGTACGGCGGCGCCGCGGCGACGGCCGCTCGGTGACCCTCGTCGTCTCCCACGACATGGGGGTGGTGCGCGAGCTGGCCGACCACGTCGTACGGCTCGGCCCGGGCGGAGGGCCCGGCCCCGCGCCCACGACACCGATCCGTTCCAGGGTGATGCGCGGCGGACCGGTGCTGGAGACGCGCGGGACGACCGTCGCGCAGCCGCCCGGCGGAGCACCCCTGCTCTCGGACGTCCACCTCACGATCCGGGCGGGGGAGGCGGTGGCGCTGCTCGGGCCGTCCGGCTCGGGGAAGAGCACCTTGTTGCGCGCGCTCGCCGGACTGCACCCCGCCGAGGCAGGACAGGCCACCGTGGCCGGACAACCGCTGCCCTGGCCCGTGAGCGAGCGGAGCCCCGCAGCCCTGCGGGCGCTGGCCCTGGCCGGGCAGAACCCCCTCGACGTGCTCAACCCGGCCCGCACCGTCGGCGCGGCGCTCACCCGGCCCCTGCGCACCCTGCGCGGGCTGTCTCGCCGGGCCGCCCGCGCGCGGGCCCTCCACCTGCTGGCCACCGTCGGGCTCCCGGAGGAGCTGGCGCATCGCTACCCGGGCGCGCTCTCCGGCGGGCAACGCCAGCGGGTCGCGCTCGCCCGGGCGCTCGCGGGAGAGCCCGCCGTGCTGCTGGCCGACGAGATCACCGCCGCCCTGGACACCCGCACCGCCGCCCAGGTCCTCGACCTCATCGACGCGCTGCGCCGCGAAAGCGGCCTCGCCGTGCTCGCGGTCACCCACGATCCGGCCGTCGCCGCCCGCGCCGATCGCGTGCTCCGCGTAGAAGGCGGCCGGCTGCACCCCCGTCCCTGCTCTCACGACGATCACCGGAGGCCATCCCTTGACGCCCTATGAATCCCTGCTCGCCCACCCCTGGATCACCCGCGCGGACCTGACCGGAACAGGCGGGCTCGTCGTCACGGCCGATCCCGCGGCGCTGTCGGTGCGGCAGGAGCCGGGACGGCCGCCCGTCCTCGGCGACCTGGTGGCCGAGCACCTCGAACACTGGGGAGAGGTCTACGAGTGGACCTACGGGTCCGGCCAGGGCGCACACCGTCCCGACCTCGACCTGGCCGGCTGGCGCGCCACCGGCACCGGCCGTCCGTTGCCTGCCGACCACATGGCCGAGTGGGCCGACCGCACCGCCGAGCTGGTCCTGCGGCACCGGCCGTCCCGCCTGCTCGAACTGGGCTGCGGCACCGGCCTGCTGCTGCACCGCCTCCACCCGCACCTCAAGGGCTACGTGGGGACCGACATCGCCGGGCACGTCGTCACGCGGCTGACCGGGCTCGGCCTGGACGGCGTCACGGTCGTGCGGGCGGCCGCCCACGAGATCAACGGCGGTGCCGTACGCGCCGCCCTGGCCCGCCTCGGCGACCGGCCCGACTGCGTGCTCCTCAACTCCGTCACCCAGTGCTTCCCCGGCGTGGAGTACCTGGCGGCCGTGCTCCACGACGCCATCGGCCTCGTGACCTCGGGCGGCACCGTCGTCGTCGGGGACGTACGCCACTCGGGGCTGCTCGGCGAGCACTACCGCCGGCTCGGACCCGGATCGGCGGACCGGGCCGCCGCCGACACCGAGCTGCTTCTCGACCCCGCGACCCTCGCGGCGGTGGCGGCGAGCGCGGGCCGGCGGGTGACCGTCAGCCTGTTCGCCAAGACGCTCACGGCCGACACCGAGCTGACCCGGTACCGGTTCGACGCCGTGCTCCACGTCGAGCCGCCGCGGAGCCCGCCCGCCGCCCTCCGCCGGTGGGACGAACTCGGGCCTGAGCCCATGGCCGCCCTGGCCCGCGAGAACGGTCCCGTCCGCGTGACCGGCATCCCCAACGGCCTGTTCGAGCCCGGCGCACCGACGGGGGCGAGCCTGCGGGCCGCGCTGGGGGACGCGGGTGGCGCGGTGCTGCTCGACCCGGACGACCCCGTGCGGCTGCAGGTCGCGATTCCGGCCGCGGCAGCCGCCACGCCTCCCGACGAACTGGCGGGCACGGGCCGGCCGCACGAGCCGCTCGGCGCGTTCGCCCGGGCCCGGCTGGCCGAGGTGGCCCGCCGCGAGCTCAGGCGTGCCGGCCTGCCGATCCCCGAGGACCTGACGGTACGGATCCCCAGCGGCCCCGGTCACGACGCCGTCAGCGTGGCAGGCGAGGCGGCCGATGCCGACCGGGCCGGACGCCTCGCCCTCGCGCGGATGGCCGGGCGGACACCGGAGCCGGTGCCCGACTCCGCGCTCACCCACCTGCCGCACGCCGTCCGGCGCTTTGACGAGATCGCGCTGCGGGCGTTGAACCGGCTGGTCGCCGGCGTCGCGCCTCCCGGCAGGCCCCGGACAGCCGAGCAGATCATGGCGGCGCTGGGC
Source organism: Nonomuraea thailandensis (assembly GCF_024172165.1). GTDB lineage: Bacteria > Actinomycetota > Actinomycetes > Streptosporangiales > Streptosporangiaceae > Nonomuraea > Nonomuraea thailandensis. The sequence goes on from NZ_JAMZEB010000002.1 coordinate 12,400,736, forward strand.
GTGGCCGCGCGGCACGAATGGATCGTCCGGCGCTGGCTGGAGGTGCTGGGCGCCGAAGGGCTCGCCCGCCGCCACCCCGGCGGCCGCCTCGACACCGTGAGCCCGGGTGACGCGGCGCAGGACGACGCGGCCGGCCTGGAGCGCGCCTGCGCCGAGCTGGGCTACCCCGGCCAGATGGCGACCTTCTACCGCACCGCTCTCGCCCGCCTGCCCGAGCTGCTCCGGGACGAGATCATGGCGCAGGCACTGCTGTTCCCCGACGGGGACCTGCTCACCTCGCTCGGCAAGGACCAGAACAACGTCAGCAACACCTACCTGAACGCCGCCATGGGTCACCTGGTGGGGCGGGCCGCGGCCACCCGTTCCGCGCCCCTGCGTGTGGTGGAGCTCGGCGCGGGCGCGGGCGGCAGCACCGCCGCGGCGCTGGACGGGCTGGGCGACGCCCAGGCGGACTACCTCTTCACCGACGTGTCCAGATTCTTCACGATGGCGGCCGAGGACCGGTTCGGCGACCGGCTCCGCTACGCGCTGCTGGACATCAACGCCGACCTCGTGGCCCAGGGAGCCGTACGAGGCGGCGCCGACGTGGTGATCGCCGCCAACGTGCTGCACTGCGCCCGGCACGCCGGGCGATCCCTGCGCTGGATCAGGGAGCTGCTGGCCCCCGGCGGGCTGGTCGTGGTCACCGAGGCGATCCGCGAGCACTACCTGGTGCTCGCCACCATGCAGTTCCTGCTGTCCCCCAGGGAGGGGAGGCCGGAGCTCGGCGCCGGTGACCGTCGTGGCGGCACGGGCCGGGTGTTCCTGACCGGGCGGGAGCTTCCGGCGGAGCTGGCGGAGGCCGGGCTGCGCCCGATCCTGGAGCTGCCGCGGGCCGGCTCCCCGCTGGCCTCGCCCGCCCAGCACCTGTTCGTCGCGACGAGGCTCTGAGAACGCCGGTACGGCGGGCGCGCGGGCCCGTCGTACCGGTCGGCGGGGTCAGCCCGGCGCCACCGGCAGGCCGGCGCGGAACAGCTCCTGCTCCAGCCAGACCGCCGCCCGCACCCCGTCGGCCGCGCTCGGCCCCACCAGCGTCACCGGGTCCGGCACCGCCTTCAGGTGCGCCGCGTCCCCGGCCGCGTAGACGCCCGGCACGCTGGTCCTCCCGTACTCGTCCACCTCGACGCAGCCATCGGGCAGCAACGCGCAACCGAGCTGCACCGCCAGGTCGGTGTTGGGCCGGGTGGGCGCACGATGGTAGACGGCCTCGCGCGCCAGCTCCGTCCCGTCCGCGAAGCGCAAGGTCAGCGCGTCCAGCTCGCCGTCGAGGCCCGCCAGCGGGGTCTCGACCACCTGGACGCCGCGGGCCTTGACGGCCGCGGCCACCGGTTCGGGCAGGGCGCTCGGGCCGTTCGTGCAGAGCACCACGTCGTCGCTGTACCGATCGGCGACGTAGGCGGCCAGCATCGCCTCGAAGCCGTTGCCGATGACGGCGAGCACCTTCCCGTTCGTCTCGTAGCCATGGCAGAACGGACAGTGGAACACGCTCCTGCCCCACCGCTCCGCCAGCCCGGGAATCGCGACGGGCTCGTCGGTCAGCCCGCTCGCCAGCACCAGCCGGGACGCCTCCACGCGCTCGCCGTCCTCCAGGGACAGCGTGAACCGGCCGGACTCGCCCTCCGCCGAGCTGACCCGCCCCTGCCTGAGCTCGGCCGTCGGATAGGCGCTCACCTCCGTGCGGCCATCGGCCAGCAACGTCGCGGGGGAGCCGCCGTCCCGGCCGAGGAACATGTGCATCTCCGCGGCCGGCGCGTTGCGCGGCCGGCCGGCGTCCACCACCAGGACCCGGCGCCGCTGCCGCCCGAGCACCAGCGCCGCGCTGAGCCCGGCGGGCCCGCCGCCGACCACGACCACCTCGTACATCACGCGTCTCCTCTGTCGATGACGTGCATGCCGAGCTCGTCCGGGCCGGTGCGGTGCTGCACCAGGCCGTGCCGGCCGACCTCCTCCTTGAGCCGCCGCTCGTCCAGCACCCACCAGTCGTAGTGGGTCTTCAGCTCGTCGGCGAGCCTGTCGTCCTGGTAGGTGCGGTAGGTCATGTGCCAGACGATCCGGTCCGGGCCGGCGGGCTCGGCACGCCCCCACCCTTCGTAGCGGCGCCGCCCGATCCGCACGTCGGCGAACCTCGTCTCCGGCACCGCCGCCGGCTCGGCGGGCGGTTGCAGGTTCAGCACCGCCCGGCCGCCGGGAGCGAGCCGATCCGCGAGCATCGCCCAGGCCGCCTGCCGGTCGGCCGGGTCGAAGTGGCCGATGACGTTCATCAGGACGACGGCGCCCGGCCGGGGCGGCAGCGCCGCCGAGAGGAGGTGCTCCGGCAGCACCGTCACCCGCTCGCGCAGCTCCGCCGATTCGCCCACCCTGGCCAGCAGGACGGACCGGAGCGCCGTCGACGGCTCGACGGCCACGATCTCCGCTCCGGCCACCGCCTCCGCGATCACCCGGGTGCCGTGCCCGCCGCCGGCGCCCACGTCCACGATCGGGCCGGTGACCCCCCGTAAGGCCTCCGCGAGCGGCGGACCCAGTCCTCGCCAGGGCGCCGCGAGCATCAGGTCGACGAATTCCGCGGATCGCTCGTACTCGTCCGCCATGCTCGTCCTCTCCATGAATTGATAATCATTACCATTTCGGGAGCCTAAGGAGGGCATGGAGGAGTCGTCAAGGACCTCTGAGTTGTTCGCCGGCCGGAGCAGCCGCCCGCCAGGCTGGAGACCGCCAGGCCGAAGGAACCGCCCGGGAAGGGCGGGCGCCGGCGCGGGGCCGCCCGATCCCTCGTGATCGGCGGGAGGAGGATCGCGAAAGTCGTTGAGGATGACAGGGTCTCGGCGGATGGTGGGACTGTAGGGGCAAGGCGACCCGCTGGAGGAGATCGTGGCACACCCCGAGCTGAACACGGACATGGTCCTCGCCGCCGTCCGGGACCACGGATTCGCGGCCTATGACGTCCTGGTCAAGGAGTTCCCCTCCGACGTGGTGGTCGCAGAATTCACGAAGGCGGCCAGATCGGGCTTCACCAGCTTCGGTGTGGGAGTCCATCTGGCGTCGTTGACGGACAAGGGGCGCGAGCGTCTCGACTCCCTCGGGTAACGGCCCTCGTGGCTCTGCGCGTGCGGGATGACCACTGATCAGGTGGCGGGCCTGCCGAACCAGAGGGTGAGATGGCCGTTCAGGTCCTGCTGATCGTCGCCGATCCAGGCGACGTGGCCGCCGGGGCGGAGCAGGACGCACGGGACGTCCGGCGCCGCGGTGGGATCGGCGAGGTGATCGACCCGGTCCGGCCGGCCGCCGGGGTCAGGCGTTCGGTGCGGTCCAGCAGCAGGCCGCGGCCGCGATGCAGCAGACCGTAGAGACGGCTCTGCTTCACGTCGGGGTCGGGCAGGCGGCGGCCGAGCAGGTCCGGCCGTCACGGCCGACGAGGTGGCGCGAACGCAGGCGTTCGCCGGTGGCCGGCTCGACCGTCACGCCCTCGTCGTCCTGCTCGAAACCGGCCACCGCGCAACCGTGCCGGATCTGCGCGCCCAGCTCGTCCGCATGCTCTTCGAGCAGGCGGACGATGACCGGCTGCGGGATGCCGAGCAGGCTTCGTGCACGGTCAGCAGCCCACTCTCCGGCCGCTCAGCGCGATGTCGTCCATCCACACGTCGTAGCCGGCCGGAGCCGGGTTCTCCTGGTAGAGCTGCCAGCCCAGCTTGACCGTGTCGAACCGCGGGAAGACGAAGTCCACCGGGTTGCCGCCGTGCTCCCGGGTGGACACGGTGAGCTCCGGCTTGGCCACCCCGTCGAACCACAGCGAGACCCGGTTGCCGGTGGCGTCCATGTGCCACTCCACGCAGGTCCAGGCCCCGGCGACGGAGGGGGCGGTGGCCCGCCAGTTCGTCCAGTCCCCGGTGGGGCCGCCGTCCGCGCCGACGCCCCAGTAGGCGGCTCCCCTGTGGGGCGGCGGGGCGTACTGGCCGCCGAGCGGGCGGACGATCTCGGGCCCGTCGCCTGTCGCCTCCACCAGCGTGTAGTGCGCCCAGTCCGGCGCGGTGGGGAACGCGCTCACCCGCAACCGTACGCGCCCGTAGAAGCTGTTGCCCGGCGCGGCGAAGTCGTCCACCTTCAGGAACGCGCGGCCGTTGCCCTCGGTGTGCACCCGCAGCACCTTCTCCCCCCGCCGCCCGGCGCGCTCGACGGTGAGGGTGCCGTGCTCGGTGTCGATTCCCCAGCGGAGACTGCTGGCGCCGCCGACCGGCATGGCCTGGAAGTCCTCGCAGAACAGCAGGTTCGCCTTCGCGCACGGGCGCGCCTCCGCCTGCGCCGAGGCGGAGGGGGCCGCCAGCGGCACCAGCAGGAGGGACACAACGACGCGGGCAGGCCAGGTACGCACGGCGACTCCTCTGACGCGAGCGGGGGTGAGCGGGAGTAAGGTATGCCATCCGGCGCTCCGGGGAGGGCGCGCGGCGGCAGCGGCCGATGACGGTGCTGGTGGAGGGGTTGCGGCCGGGGAAAGTTTCAGCGGGAGCCGTCCGGAGACGGTGGCGGCCGGGGTGAGCCCGTGTGGTACGCATTGATCTTGCCGGCGTTGACCGTCGGCGTTCTGGCCGTCCCCCGGCGCCGGCGCGAAGCTGAGGCGAGGTCAGGTGGTGGTCTTCGAATCGGCGCTGGAAGGCGGGGGGCGCACCGGCCCGCTGCCCGCCCGGGCACAGGCGAAGTGGCTGATCAAGCGGGTGGCCGCACTGCCGAACGCTCGCGCATGCGGCGGATGAGCGCCAGGGAGGGCACACTGGCGCAGGCCGGCCCGATGGCCACGCCAGCAGGATGCGCCTCACCCACCGCGGCGCTCAGCAGGGTCGCCCCGCCCGCCGGTAGGGCCACCATGTCGAGCACGGCGGCGCGGAGGGCGTGGAAGGCGCCCCGGCCGCGGACCCTGCTGAGGGTCAAGATCCAAGACTGATGATCAAGATCATCATATGGGCGGCCTTGTCTTGATGACTCCTGCCGTCGACGTGGCTCTTGGGGTGATGTGAAGCGCTCGAATCCCGGTGTTGACATGCTTCAGTGAAGATCCGTAACGTGTCGAGGCAAAGGTCGAAATGACGGGCGCTATCGGGCGTCCTGCGGAAAGGAAAAGCGTGCGACGCAGACTGGCGAAAGTCGCTTCAACGCTCCTGGCAGCACTATTCCTGACCTCGGGAGGAGCCTTCCTCGCAACCGCTTCCGCGCAAGCCGAAACCGCACACCGGGCAGACGTGGTGGCCCCGGCCGCGGTCTGGGTGGACTACAAGAACTACGCCACTTATGAGGCCTGCCGTCAGCAGGGCCGGGAAATGCTCGGTGGCGGGGTCGTCATCGCCTATGAATGCTCGTGGGACAGCCCGTACTGGTTGTTGCGCGTACGTATCGAATAACTGGGCCGCAGGTCGCGATCGAGGGTGGCGGGCGTGGCCCGCCATCCTCGATCGGTTGCCGCGGGATTATCTGTAAACGCTGAGCAGCCAGTACGGGCTGTCCCATGAACAGTCGTAGTCCTGGATGATGCCCGCGTTCAGCAGCTCGCCGCCCTCTCGCTGGCAGGCCGCGTGGGTGGCGTAATTCTTGTACGGTGACCAGCCGGCCGCGGCGTGGCTCTGCCGCGTTGACCCGGCCTCCGCGGAAGCGGCGGAGAGGAAGGCTCCTCCGGCCGTCAGGAATGCCGCTGCCATAAGCGTTGAGGTTGCTTGCGCCAATCTGCGTCGCACGCTTTTCCTTTCCGCGGGACGCCTGATGGCGTCCATTATTATCGGCCTTTGCTCGACACGCTACGGATCTTCACCGATTCCTGTCAATGTCGAGCGAAGGCGGGAGAAAGGGTAGGACGGCGGAGTCGGCCACGCCACGCGCCGGGATCGTTGGAAGGCCCCGCCGGTGTGCCCAGGGACGGCGGCCTCCCCGCGGCCCGGGCCGGTGGGCGACATTGACGGTCGTGCTTGCCGCGTGTGATGATCTTGCTGGTAAAACGGTGATGAGCGGGACTCGTGTTTCCTGTGCTGCCTGCACCGGTTGTTCTCGGGAGTCACCCGGTTCGCGATCGAGAGCGAGGAGATGGCGATGAAGAAGAAGAAGCTCGAGGTCAAGATCAGGAAGCTTGAGAAGATCGAAACCACCATCAACCGCGGCGGAGCCAGCGGCTGATTCACGGACACGCGGAACCGGCCGGCCGTGGTCCGGCCGGTTCCGCCTCCAGTGTGTGAAGGAGAGGGTGGCCGAGTGCGTCTGCCCAGGGTGAAACGTGTCCACCAGCCGTTCGTGCTGCCCGGCAACCGCATCGTCATCGGGCTGTCCCAGTTCGGAGTGGCCTCCGAGATAGCCGACGACGAGGACGGCAGCATCGCCACGATCCTGGCCCTGATGGACGGCACCCGGACCGTCGGGGAGATCTGCGCCGACTTCGGCAAGACCCACCCCGATGTGGACGACGACAGCGTGCGCGCCGTCATCGAAGACCTGGTCGAGAGCGGCTTCGTCGAGGACGCCGGCGCCCCCGTGCCGGCGAACCTCACGGAGCGGGAGGTCGCCCGGTACGAGTCCGCACGCCACTTCTTCAGCTGGATCGACACCTCGCCGCGCACGTCACCCCACGACGTCCAGTCCGCGATCAGGAACGCCCGGGTGAGCCTGCTCGGCGTGGGCGGCACCGGATCGGCCGTCGCCGCGGGGCTGGTGTCGAGCGGCATCGGCGCGTTGCGCATCGCCGACTTCGACGACGTCGAAGAGTCGAACCTGACCCGCCAGCTCCTGTACGCCGAGGCCGACGTGGGCAGGTCCAAGGTCGGCCAGGCGGCCGCCCGGCTGCGGGCGATGAACGGCTCGGTCCTGGTGACCGGGAGCGAGACCAAGGTGGGCGGCCCCGGCGACGTCGCCGAGCTGATGACCGACTGCGACGTGTTCGTCCTGTGTGCTGACGAACCGCACCCCGAGATCGTCGAGTGGACCAACGAAGCGGCCCTGCGGACCGGCACCCCGTGGTTCATGAGCCTGTACACCGGGCCGATGGTCGTCGTGGGCTCGTTCGTGCCCGGGGAGACAGGCTGCTGGGCCTGCCTGGACCGGCAGGAGGAGGCGCGCAAGGAGAAGGAGCTCGGGCGGCTGCTGGCCGAGTCGCGGCCGAACGCGGTGGTCGCCGCCAGCGCGAACATCAGCGGCCACCTGTGCGCGCTGGAGGTGCTGTACCAGCTCGGCGGCCTGCCGGCGCAGACCCGCGGCAGGGTCTTCCACTGGAACCTGGCCGTCTGGGACCACCAGTACTCCATCGACGTCCCGCGTGACGACGCGTGCCCGGTCTGCGGGCCGGGGACACGGTGAGCGCCCAGGCGGCCGAGGCCGGCGCGGGCAGCGTCGTACGGTTCCACCACCTCGTCGTCCGTCCCGACGACGACGACCCGGACGCGGTCATCGTCGGCCGCCCGGACCTCGGCGAGTTCGTCGAGCTGCCCGCGGTGTGCGGGGAGGTCATCCGGCTGCTCCGCGAGGGGCGGCCGGTCGCGGACGTCGAGGCCGCGATCGCCGCCGAGCACGACGTCGAGCTGGACGTGGCCGACTTCGTCGACTCGCTCGCCGACCTCGCGTTCGTGGCCGAGATCGACGGGCGCGCGCTCCCCGGCCCGGAGTCGGCGCCGGTGGCCGGCCACTTCGAGGGCGTCACCGAGCGGCACGTCCGATGGGTCTTCTCCAGGCCGATGAAGCTGTTCTGGGTCGCCGTCGTCGCGGCCGCGTCCCTGACCGTTCTCGCCCGGCCCAGCCTGTTCCCCCACCACCGGGACTTCTTCTGGAGCGGCTACACCGGGCTGTCCGTGCTGGTCAACACGGCGTTCTTCTCTCTCGTCGCGAGCGTGCACGAGCTGATGCACCTGATCGCGGCGCGTTCGCTCGGCGCGCCGGCGAGGATCGGGTTCGGCACCAGGCTGCACTACCTCGTCGTGCAGACCGACGTCACCGCCATCTGGGGAGTTCCCCGGCGGCACCGGTACCGCGTGTATCTGGCCGGGATGGCGTCCGACGTGTTCCTCATCGCGACGATGGTGCTGGCCGTCGCCTACCTGCCGCTGCCCGGCCCGACCGAGGCGCTGCTGCGGGCCTTCATCCTGACCACGCTGCTGTGCCTGCCCCTCCAGGCCCAGATCTACATGCGGACCGACCTCTACTTCGTGCTGCGCGACCTGCTCCGGTGCAAGGACCTGTTCGGCGACGGTCTGCGATACGTCCGGTACCTGCTCGCCAGGGCGGTGGCACCGCTCAGGAAGCCGGGCTCGCCGGCGACCGACCCCACCGGCGACCCCACCGGCGACCTCGCCGTCCACGAGCGCCGGGCCGTGCGGATCTACGCCGTCGCCCTCGCGCTGGGCAGCTCCGTCACGTTGACGGTCTTCGCCTTCTACGGCGCCCCGATCATCGTCAGCGGGCTGACCAACGCGCTGACCGCCCTGTGGGCCGGGTTCCACGGCGGCCCCCTCCTCGCCGCGGTCGACGCCGCGCTGCTCATCCTGGTCGAGGGCGGCATACAGGTGCTGTTCGTCGTGACCTTCGTCCGGACGCGCCGCCACTGGTTCCGCCGCCGGTCGAGGTCGTGAAGCCGGAGCCGTACAGCATGGCGTGGGGCGGGTAGGGCCAGGCCCACCTCGTCCTCCGTCCAGGGCCCATGCGGAGGCGGTCCGGAACACAGTTGAATGATCGACATGCAACGCATGACAGGATTGCTGGTCGGCGCGGTCTTCGGCGCCGTTTTCGTTCTCGTCAACGCGCACGAGCCGCTGAACAGCGCGGTGGCGACCGTGCTCCGGATCATCGCCGTCCTGGCGGCCGGGTTCGTGCTCGTCCTGTGGTTCGCCACGGCCCGCGCCGAACGAACCGCCCCCGTCCCCGCCTCCGCGGCGAGCGGCCAGGGCTCTTCCCGGCCGAAGAGCATGTTCACCCCCGGTTACCTCGCGGTGGTGGCCGCCGAGGCGGTCCTGCTGTTCGGCGGCATCCCGGTGCTCGCCGCCCTCGGAGCGCCCGCGCAGGCGAACGTGGCCTGGGTGGCGTTCGTGGTGGGCGTGCACTTCCTCGCCCTGGCCCCGATCTGGAAGGACCGCGTCATCGCCGTTCCGGGGGCGGTGCTCGCGCTGCTCGGCGTGGCGGGCTTCGCGATGGCGTGGACGTCCGCCGCGGACTGGACGCCGTTCGTGAGTGGTGTGCTGTCCGGGCTCGTACTGCTGGCGGGCAGCGTGACCGGAGGCCGTCTGATCACGAGCTCGACGAGGGGACGCCAGGAGCCCGCCTGACCGCCATCTCTTTCATCCGGTGCCGTCGAGTCCCTGAGAAGGCCACGCGCGGCGCGATGGTCGATGCGGTCGTGGACTCACCACCGACCGCACCGGTGGGCAGTACGTGTCCCAGCCATGGACGTCGGACAGCGACCTGGGCAACAGCGGCCTCGACAACCGGGCGGACTGCGTCGTGTTCCGCTGATCCCGGCGCCGGCCACCTGGCGAGGCGATGCCGGGACGCATGCCGCGGCACCGTCCTCCGCCCGCGACGAAGGAACTCGCGTACGAGACACGGGAGACGGCGCGGGCTCCGGTCGGCACCCGGCGTCGCGGCGTACGGTGACGGCGGGGGGAGGATGCTGGACAAGGGCGGTCTCCTGGCCCGGCCGTCGAGGGGATCGCCGGGCGACAGCCTGCCGGAGCCGGCGGCCGGCAGCGCGGCATGCACACGCGGCCGTCCACGGCATAACGTCGCTGGTGTGAAGGAGAGCGAACTCGTCGGGGTGCAGAAGACCCTCACCCCCGTCCTCAAGGCCAAGGCCCTGGACAACCGGCTGCCGGACCCGATTCTCGGTGACGAGCGCGCCGAGGAGGTGATGCGCCGCCTCGACCCCGGCTACGACCAGCGCCGGTTCGGCACCAGCCAGATGGGCCTCGTGGCCGTGGTCCGTGCCAAGGCCCACGACGACTGGGCCCGGGGTTTCCTGGCCGATCACCTCGACGCGGTGGTCCTGCACCTGGGGTGCGGGCTCGACACCCGGGTGTACCGGATCGACCCGCCCGCCACCGTCGACTGGTACGACCTCGACTACCCCGCCGTCATCGAGCTGAGGCAGCAGTTCCTGCCGCCGCGCGAGCACCACACCGTGATCGGCTCCAGCGTCACCGACCCGGCCTGGCTGGAACGTGTGCCCCGCGGCCGGCCGGTGCTGATGATCGCCGAGGGGCTGGTGCCCTACCTGACCGAGCCGGACGTCCGGCGGCTGCTGACCGGCGTCGTCGACGCCTTCCCCACCGGCCAGATCCAGCTCGACACGGTGCCGGTCTGGGCGTGGCGCACCTCGAAGTGGGATCCCACGCTGCGCAAGTACGACGCCCGCTTCCACTGCGGTTTCGACGATCCGGCCGCGCTGGCGCAGTGGCACCCCCGGCTCCGGTACGTCGACGAGGCGCCGTTGTCCGACTCGCCGATCCTGATGGCCAAGGCCCCCGCGAACGTCCGCCGCGCGTACCGGCTCATGAACCTGCTGCCGGGCTTGAAGCGATCCACCCGCATCGTACGTTTCCGGTTCTGAACGCCGCACCGCCGAGGCCGGTCGCCGGGACCGTCAGGCCGGGCTGCGGCGACCTCTGAGGGGATTTCCCGGTGCGGGGGTTGACCTTGCCCCAGGGGCAAGGTTCGACGATCGTCCCCATGAACAACAACGCACTGCACACCGCCGCGGCCCGGATCCGCGAGCAGGCCGCCGCCTACTGCGCCGCCAACCACGTCCCCGGGTTCGTCGCCGGCGTCCACCAGGGCGGCGAGCAGATCGTCGTCGCCCACGGCACCGCGAACCTCACCACCGGCGCGCCGATGCTGGAGGACACCGGGTTCCTGTTCGGCTCCGTCACCAAGGTCCTGACCACCACGCTGGTCCTGCAGCAGGTCGACAAGGGCGTGCTGGACCTCGACACGCCGGTCGTGACGTACCTGCCGGAATTCGCCCTGAACGCGCCGGGCGCGGCGGACAAGATCCTCGTCCGGCACCTGATCTCCCACACCAACGGCATCGACGCCGACCTGTACTTCCCCGACGCCAAGGGCCGCGACGCCCTCAAGACGTACGTCGCCGGGCTGGCGGGCGCCTGCGGCGTGCTGTTCGAGCCGGGCGAGCAGCTCAGCTACTCCAACGGCGGCATGATCGTCGCCGGCCGCCTGCTGGAGGTGGTGACCGGCCTGCCGTTCCCCGAACTGCTCGCACGCGACATCTACACCCCCGTCGGCATGCACGACTCCAGCACCTCGGCCGAGCAGGCCATCCTGCGCGGCACGGCGATCGGCCACTTCCCCGACCCCGAGACCATGGAGGCCAGGCCCACCGGCATGTTCACGCTGCCCGACACCTGGGGGCCGGCCGGTGGCACGCCCATCGGCACCGTCGCCGACCTGCTCGCGTTCGGGCGCACCCACCTCGCGGGCGGCGTGTCCCCCTCCGGCACGCGCGTCCTGTCCGCCGCCTCGACCGCGCTGATGCGGCAGATCTCGTACGACATGGGGTCGCCGAACACCCCGCCGATGGGCATGGGCTGGGTGTGCTATCCCTTCGGCGACACGACCGTCCTGGCCATGTCCGGCGCGTCGCCCGGCGGGGTGTCCCTGCTGTGCGTCATCCCCGAGCACGACCTGGTCCTCGCCTCCTTCGGCAACACCCCCGGCGCGATCATGCTGCAGGACCAGCTCCTGCAGTGGCTGCTCACCGAGCATCTCGGCGTCGCGATCCCCACGCTGATCACGGAGACGGAGCAGGACGTCGACCTCACCCCGTACGTGGGCACCTACCGCTCCGACCAGCTCCGCATCGACGTCAGCATCGTCGACGGCCAGTTGGAGGAGCGGACCACGTACGAGCCGGCGGACCCCTCGCAGGAGCGCGTCTTCACCGAGTTCGCGGGCGGCACCACCTCCGCGCCGCCGCAGCGCTACGTGGCGATCCGGCCCGGCCTGTTCGCGCCCGCCGGTTTCCCGCTGGAGGCGTTCGACGGCTACCTGCGGCTGCTGCTCGTCTCCTACCATGACGTCCGCGACGGGCAGGCGCGCTTCCGCAACGGCGGCGGCCGGCTGGCCCGGCGGGCCTGATCCGACGGAGTGGGAGGATGTCCGGCATGTTCACGATCGGCCGGCTCGCGGACTACGCCGGAGTGACCACCAAGGCCATCCGCCACTACCACGAGCGCGGCCTGCTCGCCGAGCCCGCCCGCGACTCCTCCGGCTACCGCCGCTACACGGCCCAGCACGCGATCGAGCTGGTCAAGATCAGGACTCTGGCGCAGGCGGGCGTGCCCCTGGCCCGCATCAAGGACCTGCTCGACGCCGACACGGACACCCTCACGGCGGCCATCGCCGAGATCGACCGTGACCTGGATGACCGCATCGCGCGGCTGCGGCGAACCCGCGAGCAACTCGCCGAGCTGCGCGGCGGCGACCGGCTCTTCGTCTCTCCCGAGGTGGCCGACTTCCTCGACGAGCTGAGCCGGGCCGGCGTGAGCGAGCGCCAGCGCAGCCTGGAGCGCGACGGCTGGATCCTCATGCAGACCGCCTCGCCCGAGGACGCCTCCGTGTGGGTCGCCGAGAAGCGCGAGCTCCTCGGCGACCCCGAGTTCCGCGCCCTCTACCTCGAACATGACGCCGCCTACGGCTGGCCGCCGGACGATCCCCGCCTGCCCGCCCTGGCGGACCGCACCCGGAGCTGGTACGCCCGGCACCACAGCCGATCCGAGGCCCGCCCCGTCCACAGCGAGGCCGTCGCCCGGCTGGCCGAGCAGTCCCAGCCCGGAGCCTCGTCCCCGGCCTGGGACCGCCTCGCCAGCCTCATGCGGGGCTGACGCGCGCAGATCCCGCCCGGTGAGCCGGACGGGATCGCGCCACGCCGATCGTTCAGCCGACCGCTCTGCGCCTGATGGCGGCGAGGCCGGTCGCGGTGAGGGCGGTGGTGATGCCGGCCATGATCAGGACGGTGGTGGCGGTGAAGGGCTCGCCCGAGATGACCATGGGCAGGTTGGGGTAGGGCACGGCGTACTTGGCGATCCAGTAGTCGATGCCGAGGATCGGGCCGAGCACTTCGCCGAAGAGGTTGACGAACAGGAAGGCCGTCCAGGAGATCGCGGCGGCGGCGCGGGGGAGCAGGCCGAAGGCGAGGGCTCCGGCTCCGGCCAGGATCCAGGTGGCGGGTGCCTGTACCAGGGCTCCGGTGAGGACCTTGCCGGGGGCTCCTGCCACCAGGCCCATGGTCAGGCCGGCGGCGGCGAGGATCAGGACGGTTCCGGCCAGGGCGAAGAGCAGGTGGCCGGTGACCCAGCGCAGGCGGGAGACGGGGGCGGACAGGAGCAGTTCGGCGTGGCCGGTGGTCTCCTCGTTGCGTAGCCGTAGCAGGGCCAGCAGTGGGTAGAGGGCGGAGACGTAGCCGAGGCTGAGCACGATCAGCCACAGGTAGGCGTCGGTCATGGTGGCCTCGGGGGAGGCGGTGTAGCGGCGGAAGAACTCCTCGACGGCGGCGCCCTGCCGGGCGACCTCCTCGATGGAGGTGGCCAGGGCGCCGAGGACCAGCCCGGCGATGGCGTATCCGGCGATCCAGCCGCCGAGCAGGCCCTTCTGCAGCCGCCAGGCCAGGCTCAGCGGGCTGCGCAGCCGGTCGGAGGAGGCCGGGCCGGGACGTTCGGGGATGAGGCCGTGGCCGAGGTCGCGCCGGGTGAGCAGCCGGTAGGCCAGGGCGACGGCCGTGGTGGTGAAGGTGAGGCTGAGCAGCAGCACGGCCACGTTGTCGTCGCCGTAGGGGCGTACCAGGTGTGACCAGCCCTGCGGGGACAGCCACTTGAGGGCGGTCAGGCCGCTGCCGTCGGCGAGGAAGCGCAGGACGTAGCTGAGGCCGAGGCCGAGTGCGGCCACGCCGACGGCGGTGCGGGCGGTCTGGGTGAGCTGGGCGGCCACCGCGCCCAGGCCGGCGAAGACCAGGCCGGCGGCGGTGATCGCGGCGCCGAAGGCGAGGGAGCCGCCGGGGTCGGCGCCGGTGGCGGTCATGGCGGCGGCGGTGAGCAGTCCGGCGGCCACCGCCGAGCCGCAGGTGACGGCGAGCGCGGCGGTCAGTGGTGCCAGGCGGCCGACCACGCCGGCGCCCACCAGTTCGGCGCGGCCGGACTCCTCTTCGCCGCGGCTGTGCCGGATGACGGTGAGGATCATGATCAGGCCGAGGATGGTGTAGATGGCGTCGGCGTTCTTCCAGACCGCCATGCCGGCCAGGGTGGCGGAGTGCACCTGGCCGGCGAAGGCGGTCAGGGCCTGGTTGGCGGCCATCTCGCGGGCGAAGGCGGCGATGTCGGGGATGGCGGTGGCGTAGCGCTGGACCTGTCCGGCCGCGAGGGCGGCCAGCAGCAGTATCCAGAGCGGGGCGATGAAGCGCTCGCGCCTGAGCACGAGTTTGGTCAGGGTCCAGGTGCCGTTCATCGTTCCGCCTTGGTGCTGTTGTAGTGGCGCAGGAACAGGTCCTCCAGTGAGGGAGGGGTGCAGGTCAGGTCGCGTACGCCGACCCGGATGAGCTCGGCCAGTGCCGCGTCCAGCCGGGTGCGGTCGACCTCGAAGGAGATCCGGTTGCCGTGGACCCGCACCTGGTGCAGGTCCGGCATCCGGGTCAGGCCGTTGGGCGGGCAGGCCAGCTCGGCGGTGACGCGGTTGCGGGCCAGGCCGCGCAGCTGGGACAGGGGGCCGGCTTCGACCGTGCGGCCGCGCCGGATGATGGTGACGCGGTCGCACAGCGCCTCGACCTCCGACAGGATGTGGCTGGAGAGCAGGACGGTCCGGCCGCGCTGTTTCTCCTCGGTCACGCACTGCTGGAAGATCGCTTCCATCAGCGGGTCCAGGCCGGAGGTGGGCTCGTCTAGGACGAGCAGTTCGGTGTCGGAGGCGAACGCGGCCACCAGGGCGACCTTCTGCCGGTTGCCTTTGGAGTAGGTTTTGGCCTTCTTGCGCGGGTCCAGCTCGAAGCGCTCCAGCAGCTGCGCCCGGCGGGCTGGGTCCAGGCCGCCGCGCAGCCGGCCGAGCAGGTCGATCACCTCGCCGCCGGTCAGGCCCGGCCACAGGCTCACGTCGCCCGGCACGTATGCCAGCCGCCGGTGCAGCGCGGCCGCCTCGCGCCACGGGTCGCCGCCCAGCAGCACGGCCCGGCCGGAGTCGGCGCGCAGCAGGCCCAGCAGGGTCCTGATGGTGGTCGACTTGCCGGATCCGTTGGGGCCGAGGAAGCCGTGCACCTCGCCCGCTCGTACGCTCAGGTCCAGCCCGTCCAGTGCCCGGGCCCGGCCGAAGGACTTGACCAGTCCTTCCACTTCGATGGCCAGTTCCATGGCCGCCACGCTCCTCGTCTTGTTCCCCTTGGTACTGGTCAAGACGGTAGAAGCGCGGGTCATCCGAAGGTATCGGGCATGTGCCCTAACCGAGGCTGGGGCGGACCGGCTCGGTCCGGACGGTCAGGGTGCCGAGGAAGGCCGTGCCGCCCTGGAGTGGATCGGCAGGCTGACGATCATCGTGAGACCACCTCCCGGGGTCTCCTCGGGCGTGAGGGTGCCGCCCATGGCCTCGGTGAGCCCGCGCGAGAGAGCCAGGCCGAGCCCGACGCCGGTGCCGTTGTCGCGGTCGCCGAGCCGCTGGAAGGGCAGGAAGACGCGCTCGTGGTGCTCGGGCGGGATGCCGGGGCCGCGGTCGACGACCCGGATCTCGACCATGTCGTCGTGCCGGCTGGCGGTGATGAGCACCCTGCGGTCCGGCGGGCTGTGGCGGACGGCGTTGCTCATCAGGTTGACCAGCACGCGCTCCAGCAGGGCGGGGTCGGCGACGAGGTCGGGCAGGTCGATGGAGATGTCGCCCTCGACGCGGTCGCGCAGCGGGCCGAGGTCGTCGATGGCGCGGGGCACGACCTCTTCCAGGGCGACGGGTTGCGGCGACAGGCCGAGGACGCCGGCCTGCAGGCGGCTCATGTCGAGCAGGTTCTCCACCAGCCGGTCGAGCCGGGTCAGGGATTCGTCGGCGGTGGCGAGCAGCTCGTCGCGGTCCTCGTCGGTCCAGGTGACGTCCTGGTTGCGAAGGCTCTCGACGGCGGCCTTGGCGGCCGACAGAGGAGTGCGCAGGTCGTGGCTGACGGCGGCGAGCAGCGCGGTGCGCATCTTGTCGGCCTCGGCCAGCGGTCTGGCCAGCTCGGCCTCCTCCTGGAGGCGTTCCTGGCGCAGCGCGACGGCGGCCTCGGCGGCGAACGCCTCCAGCACGCGGCGGTCGCCGGCGTCCAGCAGCCGGCCGCGGGCGGCCAGCACCAGGTCGTCGCTGATCACGACGTCGGTGTCGGCCACGGCGGGCGCGGTGCAGGGGGTGCCGCCGGAGGTGGCGACGATGCGCCAGGCTCCGGGCTGGGCCTGGTCGTCCGGGGTGGGCTCGCCGATGCGTTCGAGCAGGGTGACGGAGTCGAGCCCGAACGTCTCGCGCAGGCGGCCGAGGAGGGAGGGCAGGGCGGCCTCGCCGCGCAGGACGTGCCCGGCCAGGGTGGACAGGGCCTCGGCCTCCGCGCCGGCGCGGGCGGCCTGGCGGGTGCGGCGGGCGGCCAGGTCCACGATGGTGCTGACGGCTGCCGCGACCAGGACGAACACGATCAGGGCGAGCAGGTTCTCCGGGGCGGCGATGGTGATCCGGCCGATGGGCGGGGTGAAGAACCAGTTGAGCAGGAGGGAGCCGCCGACGGCGGCGACGATGGCCGGCCACATGCCGCCGATGAGGGCGACGCCCACGACCAGGCAGAGGAACAGCAGGATCTCGCTGGGCAGTTGCAGCACGTCGCGGAAGGGGGCGAGCGTGGCGGTCAGCGCGGGCATGCCGGTCACCGCCACGGCCCAGCCGGCCAGCCGGCGTTCGCGGGTCAGGGCGGCCCGGGCGCGTTCGCGCCTTCTCCGGCCCTTCCTGGCCTCCTCGTGGGTGACGAGGTGCACGTCGATCGAGCCCGACCGGCTCGTGGTCTCCACCCCCACGCCGCGCGAGAGGATCTGCGCGAACCGGCCGCGCCGGGAGGCGCCGAGGACGAGCTGGGTGGCGTTGACGCCGCGGGCGAAGTCGAGCAGCGCGCGCGGGACGTCGTCGCCGACGACCTGGTGGTAGGTGCCGCCCATGCTCTCGACCAGGGCGCGCTGGCGGGCCAGGCTGGCCGGGTCGGCGCCGGCCAGCCCGTCGGCGCTGGTCACGTGGACGGCCAGGAGGTCGGCGCCCTTGGTGCGGGCCGCGATGCGAGCGGCCCGGCGGACGAGCGTGTCCCCCTCCCGGCCGCCGGTGAGCGCGACGACGACGCGTTCGCGGGTCTCCCAGGTGGTGGCGATGCCGTGGTCGGCGCGGTAGCGGTCGAGCTGGTCGTCCACCTTGCCCGCCACCCACAGCAGCGCGAGCTCGCGCAGCGCGGTCAGGTTGCCGACGCGGAAGTAGTTCGACATGGCCGCGCTGACCTTCTCCGGCGCGTACACGTTGCCGTGCGCCATGCGGCGGCGCAGCGCCTCCGGTGACATGTCCACCAGCTCGATCTGGTCGGCGCGGCGGACGACCTCGTCGGGCACGGTCTCGCGTTGCGGGACCCCGGTGATCTCCTGGACGACGTCGTTGACGGACTCCAGGTGCTGGATGTTGACCGTGGAGATGACGTCGATGCCGGCGTCCAGGATCTCGTCGATGTCCTGCCAGCGCTTGGCGTTCTTCGAGCCGGGAACGTTGGTGTGGGCCAGCTCGTCGATCAGCGCCACCTTCGGCCGGCGGGCGATCACGGCCGCCACGTCGAGCTCGGTGAAGCCGGCCCCGCGGTGGACGACGATCCTGCGGGGGACGATCTCCATGCCTTCCAGGAGGGCGGCGGTGCGGGGGCGGCCGTGGGTCTCGACCAGGCCCACGACCACGTCCCGGCCGCGCTCGACGGCCCTGCGCCCCTCGCCGAGCATCGCGTACGTCTTGCCGACCCCGGGCGCCGCCCCGAGGTAGACCCGTAGCCGCCCCCGCACGTCAGCCCCGGTCGAGGGCGAGGTTGAGTTCGAGCACGTTGACCGCGGGCTCGCCCATGAAGCCCAGCGCCCGGCCGGTGGTGTGCTCGCCGATCAGCGCCCGCACCCTGTCGAGGGGCAGGCCGCGCTCCTTGGCGACGCGGGGCGCCTGGAGCTCGGCGTAGGCGACGGAGATGTGCGGGTCCAGGCCGGAGCCGCTGGCCGTGACCGCGTCGGCGGGCACCCGCACGGTGGTCACGTCGCCGCGGACGGGGACGGTGCGGCCGGCCGCGTAGTCCTCGCCCGGCCGGGCGCACTCGACCTTCAGGCCCTGGTAGGCGGCGATGAAGGGGGTGGTGGGGCAGGCCTGGTTGACGCTGACGGCGCGGTCGGGGAAGACCTTGAGCACCGCGCCGGCCCCGTCGGGGGTGCAGTACGGGCGGGCGCCGCTGACGCCCTCCAGCTCGCCGGCCGCCTTGGAACGGGCGCAGACCTGGGTGAGCAGCGACTGCCGATCCCGCGTGTCGATGACGTCCTCGGGGCCGAGGTTGCTCGCCGAGGTGGAGGTCGGGTCGTAGCCGTCGCCGGCCGCCGACGGGCGGGACTGGAAGTACGTCCTGACCGGGTTGCCGTCGGCGTCGGTGAAGGACTGGCCGATGAGCGAGCTGCCGTGCCCGCCCGCGACCATGGAGCCGTTGGCCCGGTCGTTGAACAGGGCCTGGGCGACGCCGGTGGTGACCAGCGGGTAGACCAGGCCGAGCAGCACGGTCAGGACGGCGACCGCCCGGAGGGCGGCGAGGTGCTGGCGCAGCCAGCTTGGCAGGCGTTCCATTTAAGACATCCCCGGAAGGAACTGGATCAGCAGGTCGATGAGCTTGATGCCGATGAAGGGTGCGACGATGCCGCCGAGCCCGTAGACGTACAGGTTGCGCGACAGCAGCCTGGAGGCGCTGGAGGGCCGGTAGCGGACCCCTCTGAGCGCCAGCGGGATCAGCGCGATGATGACCAGCGCGTTGAAGATGACCGCGGCGAGGATCGCGGACTGGGGGCTGGACAGGCGCATGACGTTGAGCGCGTCCAGGCCGGGGTAGACCGCGGCGAACATGGCCGGGATGATCGCGAAGTACTTGGCGATGTCGTTGGCGATGGAGAACGTGGTCAGCGCGCCCCGGGTGATGAGGAGTTGCTTGCCGATCTCGACGATCTCGATGAGCTTGGTCGGGTTGGAGTCGAGGTCGACCATGTTGCCGGCCTCCTTGGCGGCCGACGTGCCGGTGTTCATGGCCACGCCGACGTCCGACTGGGCCAGGGCGGGGGCGTCGTTGGTGCCGTCGCCGGTCATCGCCACGAGGCGGCCTCCCGCCTGCTCCTTCCTGATCAGGGCGAGCTTGTCCTCGGGGGTGGCCTCGGCCAGGAAGTCGTCCACGCCGGCCTCGTCCGCGATGGCCTTGGCGGTCAGCGGGTTGTCGCCGGTGATCATGACGGTGCGGATGCCCATGCGGCGCATCTCGTCGAAGCGCTCGCGCATGCCCTCCTTGACCACGTCCTTGAGGTGGATCACGCCGAGCACCCGGCCGCGCTCGGCCACGACCAGCGGGGTGCCGCCGGAGGCGGAGATGCCGTCCACGAGGTGTCCGATGTCGTCGGTGGGGTGGCCGCCGGCGTCGCGCACCCACTTCATCACCGCCGTGGCGGCGCCCTTGCGCACCTCGCGGCCCTCGAAGTTCACGCCGGACATGCGGGTCTGCGCGGTGAACTGCACCCATTCCGCGCCGTGGATCTCCCGCTCACGCAGCCCGTAGCGCTGCTTGGCGAACACCACGATCGAGCGGCCCTCGGGGGTCTCGTCGGCCAGGCTGGACAGCTGCGCCGCCTCGGCCAGCTCCTGCTCGCTTACCCCGGCGATCGGGACGAACTCGCCGGCCTGCCGGTTGCCCAGGGTGATGGTGCCGGTCTTGTCCAGCAGCAGCGTGGAGACGTCCCCGGCCGCCTCCACGGCGCGGCCCGACATGGCCAGCACGTTGCGCTGCACCAGGCGGTCCATGCCGGCGATGCCGATCGCGCTCAGCAGCGCGCCGATCGTGGTCGGGATCAGGCAGACCAGCAGCGACACCAGCACCACGCCGGTGACGCCGTCGGCGTTCAGCGCGAGGGAGTCGGGCACGCCCGGGTTGGCCAGCTTGGAGTAGATCGCCAGGGGCTGCATGGTGACGGTGGCGACCAGGAAGATGATCGTCAGCGCGGCGAGCAGGATGTTGAGCGCGATCTCGTTCGGCGTCTTCTGCCGGTTCGCGCCCTCCACCAGGGCGATCATCCGGTCGATGAAGCTCTCTCCCGGCTTCTGGGTGATCTTCACGATGATCCGGTCGGACAGCACCTTCGTGCCGCCGGTGACGGCGCTGCGGTCGCCGCCGGACTCGCGGATGACGGGGGCGGACTCGCCGGTGATGGCGGACTCGTCCACGCTGGCGATGCCCTCGACGACGTCGCCGTCACCCGGGATGATCTCGCCGGCCTCGACGATCACGTGGTCGCCCTGCCGCAGGTCCGGCGCGCGGATGACGTCCCACTCGCCGGACGCGGGGCCCTTGAGGCGGCGGGCCTGCGTGTCGGTCTTGGCCTTGCGCAGCGTGGCGGCCTGCGCCTTGCCGCGCCCCTCGGCGACGGCCTCGGCCAGGTTGGCGAACAGGACGGTCAGCCACAGCCACACGACGATCGCCCAGGCGAAGAACGACGGGTCGAAGACGGCCAGGACGGTGGTGAAGACCGCGCCGGCCTCCACGATGAACATCACCGGGTTGCGCCACAACGTGGCCGGGTTCAGCTTCCTCAGCGCGTCCGGCAACGAGGCGAGCATCTGCTTCGGGTCGAGCAGGCCACCCCCCACACGGGCCTGCGCGGGTTTCTCCAGCACGGGGGTCGACATGTCAGGACAGTCCTTCTGCGATGGGGCCGAGCGCGAGAGCCGGGAGGAAGGTGAGGGCGACCAGGATCACGGTGACGCCGATGACCATGCCGACGAACTGCGGCCGGTGTGTCGGCAGCGTGCCCGCGCCCTCCGGGACGGGTGACTGCGCGGCCAGCGAGCCGGCCAGGGCCAGCACCAGGATGATCGGCAGGAACCGGCCGAAGGCCATGCACAGGCCGAGCGCCACGTCGTACCACGGGGTGTTGACGGTGAGACCGGCGAAGGCGGAGCCGTTGTTGTTGGAGGCGGAGGTGAAGGCGTACAGGACCTCGGCCAGGCCGTGCGGGCCGGTGTTGAGCATGCTCGCGCGCTGCTCCGCCGAGCCCATCGCGCACGCGGTGCCGGCCAGCACCAGCACCGGGGTGACCAGGAAGTAGAGCGAGGCCAGCTTGATCTCGCGGGCGCCGATCTTCTTGCCCAGGTACTCCGGGGTGCGGCCGACCATCAGCCCGGCCACGAACACCGTGATCACGGCGAGGACGAGCATGCCGTACAGGCCGGCGCCGACGCCGCCGGGCGCGACCTCGCCCAGCATCATGTTGAACAGCGTCATCATGCCGCCGAACGGGGTGTAGCTGTCGTGGAAGGAGTTCACCGCGCCGGTGCTGGTGAGGGTGGTGGCGGCGGCGAAGGTGGCGGAGTTGGAGACGCCGAAGCGCACCTCCTTGCCCTCCATGGCCGCTCCGACGGCCTGCGGCACCGTCGCGTTCCCCGACAGCTCGAAGGCGTTGGTGAGCAGGACGCTCGCCAGGGCCAGGGTGCCCATCACGGCGAGGATCGCGTAGCCCTGCCGGACCTGGCCGACCAGCCGGCCGAAGGTGCGGGTGAGGGAGAACGGGATCACCAGGATCAGGAAGATCTCGAACCAGTTCGTCCAGGTGGCGGCGTTCTCGAAGGGGTGGGCGGAGTTGACGTTGTAGAAGCCGCCGCCGTTCGTGCCCAGCTCCTTGATCACCTCCTGGGAGGCGACCGGGCCGCCGGTGATCGCCTGGGTGCCGCCGGTCAGCGTGGTCACCTCGTGCGGGCCGGCGAAGTTCTGGATCAGCCCGCCCGCGACCAGCACCAGCGCCCCGACGAACGCGATCGGCAGCAGGATGCGGATCGAGCCGCGGACCAGGTCCACCCAGAAGTTGCCGATGGTGCCGGACCTGCGGCGGGCGAAGCCTCGTACCAGGGCGATCGCCACCGCCATGCCGACCGCGGCCGAGACGAAGTTCTGCACCGCCAGGGCGCCCATCTGGGTCAGGTGGCCCATCGTGGACTCGCCGGAGTAGGCCTGCCAGTTGGTGTTGGTGACGAAGCTGATCGCGGTGTTCCAGGCGATGTGGTCGGTGACCGGCGCCATGCCGACGCTGAGCGGCAGCTTGTCCTGCAGTCGCTGGACGGCGTAGACGACCAGGATCGAGATCACCGAGAAGGCCAGCAGGCTGCGCGCGTAGACGGGCCAGCTCTGCTCGGCGTCGGCGCGCACCCCCAGGAGCCGGTAGATCACCCGCTCGACGGGGTTGTGCCGGGCGCCGGAGTAGACGCGGTACATGTAGTCGCCGAACGGCTTCCAGACCAGGGCCAGCGCGACGATCAGGGAGGCGATGAAGATCATCCCGGCGAGCGGCGTGCTCATCAGAACCGCTCCGGGAACAGCAGGGCCGCGACCATGAAGATCACCAGACCGATGACCACGACGAGGCCGGTGGCGTTGACAGTGCTCACAGCCGCTCCACCGCCTTCACGACCAGCCCGAAGATCACGAAGATCGCGATCGTCAGGGCGACGAAGATGACGTCTGCCATCCCCACTCCTCAGCTCGTTGATGAGATCGCCGCCGCCCTCGACGGGCGGCCCGCAGATCAAGCAAACGCCGAGATTTGGGGTGTTTTGCCGTTCTTGACGGGATTCATACGGCCGCAGCCCGAATATTGACGGCCTCACTACGCGGGGCCGCCAGAGCCGATCCCAGGACGGCCGGCCGGGCGCTCGATCACATGCGCGTATCAGGTGCGCCCGCACCCTTGCCCTGGTCCTGCCCGCCCCCGAAGGTCTTTATCACCGGGGGAAGGAGAGCGGGGATGCGGGCGCCGCTGGTCGTCAAGCGTGCCCTTGACGAGCCGTTGCTGCTCCTGGCCGCGTTCGGGTCGATCCTGCTGGCGACGACCACGCTGGCGGCGCTGACGATGTACGCCTCCTCCATCGCCGGCGCGGGGGTGCGCAGGGCGATGGAGACGGCCTCGTACCGCCAGACGACCACCACCGTCAGCGCCCAGGTCGACGCCAGGACCTTCCCGAAGTACGACCGGATCGTGCGCGACGAGCTCGCCGCCGCCTACGGGTCGCCGCCGGCCGTCACCACCAGCCTGCGCTCGGACTCGTACGTCATGCCGGGGCAGGACGGCGAGGAGCTGCCCGAGCTGCTGCGCTTCGGCGGCCACGACGGGCTCGACCGGCACGCCCGGCTGGTCGGGGGCAGGTGGCCGCGGACCGGCGGGCAGGCCGTGGAGGCGGTGATCTCGGAGCCGGCGGCCGCGGGCACCCGCTTCGAGCTCGGCGAGGAGTTCGTCACGAGGGCGCGGCTCGACGGGCGGCCGGTCCGGGTCCGCGTCGTCGGCGTCTTCCGGCTCGACGACCCCGTGGGCGAGCGCTGGGCCGGGGAGGAGCTGCTGCGCAGGGGCGTGGAGCGCGGCGAGTACACCACCTACGGGCCCCTGATGGTGACGCGGGAGACGTTCCTCGCGCGCTTCGCCACCGGCGTCAGGGCCGTCTGGGCGGCCGAGCCCGAGCTCGGCGCGCTGACGCCCGAGCGGCTGCGCCCGCTGGCCGAGGCCGTCGGCCGGGTCGGCGAGCGGCTGCCGGCGGCCGGCTGCGCGAACTGCCTGACCGCCGGGGAGCTTCCCGGGCTCCTCGAACAGCTCGGCACCGCGTCCCTGGTGACCCGCTCCACCATGCTGATCCCGGTGCTGCAACTGCTGCTGCTCGCCGGGTACGCGCTGATGCTGACCGCTCGGCTGCTGGCCGACCACCGGCGCATGGAGGTGGCGCTGCTGCGCTCGCGCGGCGCGGGCGCGCCCCGGCTGGCGGCGCTGGCCGGCGGCGAGGCGCTGCTGGTCGCGCTCCCGTGCGCGGTCGTGGCGCCGTTGCTGGGGCCGCCGCTGCTCGCGCTGATCGGCCTGCTGCCGTGGATCAGGTCCTCGGGGGTGCGGCTGGAGCCGGCGGCCGACACGGGGACGTACCTCGTCTCGTCCGGGGTGGCGCTGGCCGCGGCCGTGCTGCTGGCGCTGCCGGCCGTGGCGGGCGCGCGGCGCACGTACGTGGAGGAGCAGTCGGCGCGCGGGCGCGGCGCCCGGCGCGGCCTGATCCAGGGGGCGGGCGCGGACCTGGCCCTGCTGGCGGTGGCCGCGCTGGCGATCTGGCAGCTCCAGCGCTACGGCGCGCCGGTCACCGCGACGGCGGCGGGCGGGCTCGGCATCGACCCGCTGATCATCTCCGGCCCGGTCCTGGCCCTGCTCGCGGGCGGCCTGCTGGGGCTGCGGCTGGTGCCGCGCGTGTCGCGGCTGGCCGAGCGGCTGACCTCGCGCCGCCCCACCCTCGCCCCCGCGATGGGGGCGTGGCAGGTCAGCAGACGGCCGCTCAGGTACGCCGGTCCCGCGCTGCTGCTGACCCTGGCCATCGCGATCGGCGTCGTCTCCATGGCCACCACCTCCACCTGGCAGGCCTCGCAACGCGATCAGGCCGACCACCAGGCGGCGGCCGACCTGCGCCTGTCGGGGCCCGCCGAGGGGCCCGAGCTGGGGGCGCTCGGCCGTGGCACGGCGTTCACGGCGCTGCCGGGCGTCACCGCCGCCTCGCCCGCCTTCCGGGCGCCGACCGAGGTGGGGGGCCAGAGCGCGTTGCTGCTCGCCCTGGACGCGGGCAGGCTGCGCGAGCTGTTCCGCCTGCGCCCCGACCTGTCGGCGCGGCCGGTGGCGGAGCTGTCCGCGGCGCTCGCCGGTGACCGGGCGGGCCGGCTGGAGCTGCCCGGACGGCCGCGCGCCCTGACCGTGCGGGTCGAGTCCCGCGCCACCGTGCGGGCCCGGCTGGTGCTGTCCGACGCGCTGGGCGCGTGGCGCGACGTGCCGCTCGGCGAGCTGCGGCCGGGCGGCAACCGGATCGAGCTCGACCTGGCCCCGCTGGCCGGCCGCGCCGGCACGATCGCCTATCCGCTGTCGGTACGCGGCCTCGTGCCGGGCGAGCAGGCGGGCCTCGGACTGACCGGGCTGAGCGCGGACGGCCGGGACGTGCAGGTGACCGGAGCCGTCACCCATCCGCACGGCGTGATCACCTTCGGGCCGGCGCGGGAGCCCCGGCCGCTGCCCGTGGTGCTCACCTCCGGCCTGGCCGCCGCTCTCAAGCTGCACGCCGGGCAGAGCGCGGATGTCCGCTTCGCCGGCCGGGTCCTGCGGATCGAGGTGGCGGGCCTCGTGACGAGCATGCCCACGAGCACCCCGGACCAGCAGGGCGTGCTCGCCGACTGGGAGACGCTGCAGGCGTACGAGCTGGCCGCGGCGCAGCCGTCCAGGCCCGCCACCGAGTGGTGGCTCGCCACCGGCGGCTCCGCGCCCGCGCGGGAGGTCCTGCGCCGCAACCCGCAATGGGACGTGACCACGGTGGACCGGCGGGAGCTGGCGGCCAAGCTGCGCGACGATCCGCTGGTCGGATCGTTGCAGGGCGGGCTGACCCTGGGGTTCGCCGCGGCGCTGGGGTTCGCGGTGCTCGGGTTCCTGGTGAACGCCGTGGTCGCGGCGGGGGAGCGGCGGGCCGAGTTCGCCGTGCTGCGGGCGCTCGGCGCCGGCTCCCGCCAGGTGTTCGGGATGCTGGCCACGGAGCAGGCGTTCGTCATCGGGCTGTCGCTCGCGGCCGGTACCGGGCTCGCCGTGGTCGTCGGGAGCCTGGTGGTGCCGCGGATCGTGCTGACCGGGCAGGCGTCGGCGGTCACGCCGGACGTGCTGTTCCACGTGCCGTGGGCGTCCGTGGCCCTGATGCTGGCCCTGGTGACGGCGGTGCTGGTCGCGATCGTCGCCGGGCTGGCCCGGCGCATGTGGCGGGGGCAGAGCTTGGAGGAGCGGTGAGGATCCCCCTGGGAGTCCGGGCGCACGCGGGCACGTCGGCGCTGCTCGTCGTGCTGACGGTGATCGCCTGCCTGCTCGTGGCCGGGCTGCCCAGGACGATGCAGGCGTCGTTCGACGAGGCGCTGCGCCGGTCGCTGACCGAGGCCGAGGCGGTGCGGACCGACCTGACCGTCACCGGCGCTCCGGCCCTGCCCGCCGGCGAGCTGTACTCGCGCGCCCAGTTCGAGGGCGGCGACCTCCACTGGCGGCGGCTCCTTCCGCCGGCGCTGCGGCCCCTGATCGGGCCCGGCGGCCACATCAGCGCCAAGACCCACCGCACGCCCGTCAACGAGACGAGCGCGTTCCGCAACTTCGTCAACCTCGGCTGGCTGTCCGACGCCGCCCGGCGCGTGGACTGGGTGCGCGGCCGGGCGCCCGGCAAGCCGTCCACCATGCGGTACCAGGGCGCGACCATCCCGGTCGTGGAGGTGGGCGTCGTGGAGGAGGCCGTGTCCCGGATGGGGCTGGACGTCGGTCAGACCAGGATGCTCGGCGAGAGCGTGCACACGGCCGTGAGGATCGTCGGCGTCTTCAGGGCCAGGGACCCGGCCGGCCGCTCCTGGAGCCACGACGCCGACGTCCTGCACGTCACCAAGGTCGTGCCGGTGGACGGGCCGGAGGAGCTGCACACGACGGCGCTGATGTCGGACGACGGGCTGGGCGCGCTGACCAACAGGGGCCGCACCCTGACCTACCGCTGGGTCCTCGCCCTCGACGGGCGGGCCGCGAGCGCCCTGGACGTGCCGGGCGTCGAGGCCGCCGCCGCCGAGTTCCAGCGGCAGGTGGACGTCCAGGGGACGGGCACCATCAGCTACCGCCTGGTCACCGGGCTGCCCCAGCTGCTCACCGGCTTCAAGGCCGCGATGTCCGCCGCGCAGACCGTCATGTACCTGGTGCTCGGCGGCCTGTTCGCGGTCGCGCTCGGCGTGATCGCGCTGGCCGCGCGGCTGCTGACCGACCGCATGGAGCGCACGCTGGCCCTGGCGCGGGCGCGCGGCGCCTCGCTGTGGCAGGTGGTGTCGGCCGGGAGCGCGCTGACCGCCGTCCTGGTCGGGCCCGCGGCCCTCGCCGGGTACGCCCTGTCGTTCCTCCTGCCGGGGCCCGTGCTGCCGATCGTGCACCTCGGCCCCGCGGTCGTGGTCGTCGCCGTCGTGGCCTTCGCCGTGGCACGCCTGGTGCTGGCGCATCGCACGCCGCTGCGGGAGCACCGTGCCGATCTGGTCGCCGTCCGGCCGTCCGCGCGGCGGGTGACGGTGGAGGCGCTGGTCGTCGTGCTCGCGCTGGCGGGGGCGTACCTGCTGCGGGCCCGCGGGCAGTCGGGCACCGGGCAGCAGGATCCGTTCCTGCTGCTGATCCCGGTCGCGCTGACGCTCGCGGCGGCGCTGATCACCCTGCGGTGCTACCCGTACCCGCTGCGGCTGCTCGTCCGGCTGGCCGCGCGCGGGCGGGCGGCCGTGCCGTTCCTCGGGTCGACCAGGGCGGCCAGGGAGCGGTCCGTGGGCGCGCTGCCGGTGCTGATCCTGCTGCCCGCGCTGAGCCTGTCGGTGTTCGCCGCGGTGGTCCACGACGGGATCACCGCCACGCAGCGGCTGGCGTCCTGGCAGAAGGTGGGCGCGCCGATCAAGCTGACGTCGGCCGCGAACATCCCGCCCGACGTCGTCGAACGGGTGCGCCGGGCGCCCGGGGTCGAGCAGGTGGCGCTCGCGCTGACCGGCCGGGTGCAGCTCGGGGCCACCGGGGAGTGGCCGTACGCGGTCGCCGTGGACCTCGCGCAGTGGCGGCGGGTCAACGAGGGCGCGCCCATGGGCCTGCCCGAGCTGTCCGGGCCCGCGTCCGCGCTGGTCTCGCCCGCGCTGGGCGGGCAGGGCGCCGTCGAGGTCAGGTGGCTGTCGGCGGTGCGGCTGACCGTCCAGGGCGTGATCGACGCGGTGCCCGGGTTCTACGCCGACGGGCAGTTCCTGCTCGTGCCGCGGGAGGTGCTGCCGTGGCCCGCGGCCAACACCTTGCTGATCAGAGGCGACATCTCGCCCGCCGAGCTGGCGCGGCTGGTGCCGGCCGCCACGGTGGAGACGCAGGAGGCGGCGCTGGCGGCCATCCAGGCCGACCCGCTCACCGGGACGGTCCGCGCGACGATGGTCGTCGTGACGGTGGCGCTGGGGGCGTACGCGCTGGTCGCGATCGTGCTGTCGCTGGCCGCGGGGGCTGCCGGGCGGGCCAGGGCGGTCTCGCTGCTGCGCACGCTCGGGCTGTCCGACCGGCAGGCCCGGCGGCTGACCCTGCTGGAGCTGATGCCCGTCGTCCTCGTCACCGCACCGGTGGGCGTGGCTCTGGGCATGGGCCTGCCGGCCGCGCTCGGGCCGGGGGTGGACATGTCCGCCTTCGCGGGTGGCCTGCCCGTCGCCGATCACACGCCGGGCCTGCTCACGCCCGTGGCGCTGGCGGCGGGGCTGGGCCTGTGCGCGGTGCTCGGGGCGTACGCGCACACCGCCATGAGCCGCCGCCGCAACCTCGACGCGGCCCTCCGCGTGGGCGACCCCTGACTCCGCGGCCAGGCCGGGCATGGGCGAACGTCCGGCCGCGGTGCGGGGTCGAGGCGAGCGCCCGGACGGGTCAACCGGCGGCGGGCGCCGGCGCGGGGGCGACGGGGGCACGCCGGGCGGCGAAGAGGAGGACGGCCGCCGCGGCGAGGGCGACGAGCCCGGCGAGCGTCGCGGCCGCCGCCAGGGTGCCGGCGTCCGGGTGGATGAGGGACTGGCCGCGCTGGGCCTGCCACAGCAGCAGGCCGGTCAGGCCCGCGTAGCCCGCGGCGGTGACGACCACGAGGCCGGTCCTGGCGCCGTCCAGCGCGGGCCACGACAGGCGGCCCAGCACGATGGCGAGCAGCGGGAGCACCTGGAGGGCGTGGATGCCGACGAAGTGCGCGACGCGCAGGTCGCCGGCGCCCGTCTCCCAGCCGGTGAGCGGCATGCCGGAGCCGGCCTCGGTGACGCCGACGCCGTGCGCGCCGATGGTGGTCAGGTCGATCCCGGCGGCCAGGCTCAGCGCCTGGCCGGGCGTCGGGGCGGTCATCAGGTAGCCGACGGACATGCCTGCCAGGGAGATGACGAACCCCAGCGGGATCGCCCAGGCCATGGCCCGGTCCACGCGGCGCTGGAACATCAGGAGGACACCCAGCGCGAGGGTCGACAGCCAGCCGAGGTAGGCGGCGCCGCCCATGACCATGAACACGGTCTCGTCCAGCCCGGGAGTGAGGTTGAAGTGGCTGCTCACCCCGCGGGCGGCCTGGAAGGTGATGGCGGAGACCTCGGGGACGACGAAGCCCGCGACGATCACGGTGCCGAGCCACCACATCGTCCGCCGCCAGCGGTCCACCTGGCCGATCAGCCAGGCCAGCGTGATCGCGTACAGCGCGAAGGACACGGAGAACTTGAACGGCTTGAGCCAGACGGCCTCGCCCAGCACGGTCCGCTCGTCCACGAGGAGCCCGACGCCGCTCACGATCGCCAGCGCCACCATCGCGGCCGTGCAGAAGAGCAGCGGCCGATGCGCGATCTTCAGGGTGTTCTTCATGGGTTCAAGCCTGCTGACGTGCGGGTTCACGGACCAGAGACGAGATCATCGATGGGAGGTGATCAGCTCACTAATCAGACAAATATGCATGAAGCAGGCAATTTCCATCGTCGCCGTCGGCTCGTGCCTCGGCAGGTCATAATGTGCGCGACTCGCCGTTTCGGGCCCCTGTCGCGACACTCGGGCCGCAAGGAGGGAAACATGCCGAGCAGGCACAGACAGGTCACGCTGGCCACCATCGCGGCCGCGGCGGGCGTGTCCGTGGCCACGGTGTCGAAGGTGCTCAACGGCCGCAGCGACGTCGCTCCGGCCACCCGCGAGCTGGTGCGGGAGCTGCTGGTGGAGCGGGGCTACGTCCACCGATCAGCGCTCCGGGAGCCGGTGGCGACGGTCGAACTGCAGGTGGAAGGGCCCCTGTGCGCGTACTCCGACAAGATCGTCCAGGGTGCGATGCAGGCCGCGGCGGAATCCGGCGCGGCGGTCGTCGTGACCAGCACCGACCACCTGGCCGACGGCGTCTCCTGGGCGCGCGGCCTGGTCGAGGCCGGGCGGCGAGCGGTGATCACGCTGGCCGTCGAGCCGACGCCCGACCAGCTCGGCGTGCTGATCCAGGCGAACCTTCCGGTGGTGGTGATCGACCCGCTGAACGTGCCGGCCGGCCCTGTGACGAGCGTCGGCCCGACCAACTTCGCCGGCGGCATGTCCGCGACGCGGCATCTCCTGGCACTCGGCCACCGCCGCATCGCCTACCTCGGCGGTCCCGCCACCGCCGGCTCCAACCAGGCGCGCATGCACGGCTACCGGGCCGCCATGGAGGAGGCGGGCGTGCCCGTGCCCGCCGAGTACGTGCGCACCTCCGGGTTCTGCTATCCCCACGGCGTCCAGGAGGGCGCCGCCCTGCTCGACCTGCCGAGCCCGCCGACGGCCGTCTTCGCCGCCAGCGACGAGATCGCCCTCGGCGCCATCCAGGTCGCCAGGAGCAGGGGCCTGCGCATCCCCGAGGACCTCAGCGTCGTGGGCTTCGACGACACGCAGATCGCCACGATGACCGCGCCGATGCTGACCACCGTCCGCCAGCCGCTGCGGGAGATGGGCGCCGTCGCCCTGCGCATGGCGCTGCGCCTGGCCGGCGGCGAGAGCGTCGAGTCCCGCCACCTCGAACTCGCCACCGAGCTGGTGGTACGCGGCTCCAGCACGGCCGCCTGACGGTCACGGGGCGGAGTCCGTCCAGCCGTGGAACACGTGGATCACGTTCGAGCCGGCACTGACGATCCGGTACGGCTTGGCGAAGTCGATCGGCGCCGTCTTCAGCGGCGCGCGGGGCGCGAGGGCGACGGAGATCCGCGCCCCGGAGATCACGGGCTTGGCCGCGGCCGTCACCTGGTCGCCCTCGTCGTTCCCGGCCGCCCACTGCAGCGTCCACGCGCCCTTGGCGCCGGTGAGCGAGACGGTGGCGGTCCTGCCGTCCTGCTCGACGGAGACGGTCCAGGTGCTGCGGCTGTTGCCCTCGGAAGGGGCGCTCCCGGGAACCGCGCCGGCGGTGGTGAACTCGGCGGTCGCCCCCTTGGGGCCGCCCCGCACCACGGCGCTCACGAGATCCGCGTGCGGAGGCGCCTCGCCCGCGTTCGGGCCGCCCTTGGCGTCGCCGCGCCTGTCCTGGACGGTGGCGCTCCGCGAGCCCGCGTCCGGCGTCGGAGGCTGGGAGACGGCGCACTTCAGGTCCGCCCGCGTGGTCCTGCCCTGCTTGACCTCGGCCGTGGTCGAGCACGTCTGCTTGCCGATCGCGGTCTGGAGGCGGTAGCCGCCCTGCGGTAAGGCGAAGCGGAATCCGCCCTGGTCCGCGCGTTCGCCCTTGACCCGCTTGTTCTTCTCGGTGAAGACCTCGACCAGTCCGGGCTGGTAGCCGTCCGCGGCCGATCCTCCGGACGAGGGCCCGCCGACGTGGAGGATACCGCCGACGATCAGGCCGGTGGCCGCGGTGGTGGGGCGGTCCTGAGCCTTTGCCGACGTGGCCGGCTTCGTGGGTTCATCCGGCTTCGCCGACCTCTCGGGCTTCGCGGACGTCTCGTCCTCGGTGTGGGTACCGAGATCCGGCGTGGGGTCCGCCCCGGTGCTCGGCGGCGTCTCTCCGGTGCGCGCCTGGGTCGCGGCCGGGGCCGGTGGGTCGGCCTGCAGCAGGTTCCAGGCCAGTGCCGCCGCGATGGCCGCGGCGAGCGTGCCTCCCGCCAGCGCCATCCCTCGCCGGGAGCGACGGGCCTTTCGCGGCTCGGTGACCCGGTCCTCGCCTGAGCCCGTGACGGCCGGAGCAGGATCCGGCGCGGCCGGAGCAGGATCCCGCGCGATGCCCGGGACGGCTGGAGCAGGATCACCCGTGGCGTCCGCGGCGGCCGGAGCGGGGTCCGGCGCGGTGCCCGCGGCCGGACGGGCTCGCGTCCCGCTGATGGAGCCGTGCCCCGCGTCCGGATCGTCGACCAGCGCGCGGGCCGCCGCGGCCAGGGCGGCGGCGCTCGGCCATCGGCTCGCCGGATCCTTGGCGAGGGCACGCATGACGACCTCCGCGACCCGGCCGGGCACGTCGCCGGGCAGCGGCGGGGGCGTCTCGTTCAGGTGCTGGAGCGCGATCGCGACGGCGTTGTCGCCCGCGAACGGCACCCGCCCGGCCAGGCACTCGTACGCGACCACGCCCAGCGCGTAGACGTCCATCGCCGGCGTGGGCGGGGAGCCCTCGGCCTGCTCGGGGGCGCAGTAGGTGGCGGTGCCCAGCACGATGCCCGAGGCGGTCAGCTTGTGCCCCTCAGCCGCCCTGGCGATGCCGAAATCGGTCAGCGCGACCGTTCCGTCGGGCCGGATGATGAGGTTGCCGGGCTTGACGTCCCGGTGCACGACGCCTGCCTCGTGCACCGCCTGGAGCGCTGCGGCGGCCTGCGCGACCAGGTCCATCGTCGCGCCGGGAGCGACCCGTCCCCGGCGCGCCAGCAGCAGGTGCAGCGGCTCGCCGTCGAGGAACTGCATCACCAGGTACGGTGTGCGCCCGCCGGCCGTCCCGGCGATCCCGAAGTCGAACACGCTCACCACGCCGGGATGGTCGATGGTGGCCATCGAGCGGGCCTCGGCCTGGAACCGGGTCGCGAACTCCGGGTTGTCGGCCAGGGCCGCGCGGATCGTCTTCACCGCGACGACCCGGGCGAGCAGCGTGTCCTGCGCGCGCCAGACCTCACCGTGCCCGCCGCTGCCGAGCCGTGACAAGAGGCGATACCGGCCGGCCAGCACCGTGTCTGGAGTAATCACGTCATAGAAGACGTTGCGGACATGTTCTTGGTTCGGTGACCAGCCGGACCGGTTCCGGGCCCGCCGGAACGCCGCCGCCTGACCAGCGGCCGTGCGGGCGTCGCTACACTCTGGCTCGATCATGTGGAAGGAAGGGCGGTCATGACCGGAACCTGTACGTTCTGCGGCATCGTAGCCGGGGAGATCCCCGCGGAGATCGTCTACTCCGACGAGCACGCGGTCGCCTTCCTCGACATCTCGCAGGCGACCCGCGGCCACACCCTGGTCGTCCCCCGCGAGCACTGCCGCGACCTGACCGACATCGGCCCGGACCGGGCGGGCCTGCTGATGGGGGCCGCCGTGCACACCGCCGCCCTGCTGCGCCGCGCGCTGGAGCCGGGCGGGATGAACATCTGGCACGCCACCGGCCCCACGGCCTGGCAGACCGTGTTCCACTTCCACCTGCACCTGCTGCCGCGCTACACCCCCGAGGATCTCAAGCGGGCCTGGACGCATCGGGACCTGCCGCTGTCGTCGCTGTCGCCCCTGGCCGACCGGATCAGGGCCGCCGCCGCGTCCTGAGGGGAAGCGCGACCGCGTAAAGATGATCTTTCGGCCGGCGGGGTGTCGCGGAGGCAGGCGTTGCGCACCTCGCTGACGGCGGCCTCCGCCCTGGCCGTCACGGCGCCGGCGCGGGCCGACGCCGTGACCGCCGGCCCGAGGGGGCAGTTCGCCCGCAACGTGGAGGTCGTCGGCTACACCGACATGGATCACCGGCCGGCCTTCAAGATGGCCGTTCGCCAGGTGAGGGGCAGGTGGTACCTCTACACCGGCCACTTCTGGCACTCGGGCTGGAGCGTCGTGGACGTCTCCTACGGCAAGGGCGCCGCGCCGCACACCATCAGCACCACCCGGACGTGCAGCGGCAGGGCGACCGGCTCGGTGCCCGAGGACAGGCTCGTGGCCCAGACGGAGGACGTGGTCGTGGACCGGCGCGGCTGCATCTACATCTCCGACCAGAACCAGGGCGTGCACATCCTGCGCTACACCGGCTGACCGGCCACGCCGCTCATCGCCGGCCGGACGGGTGCCACGGCACCGCGCCCGTCCGCTCCAGGCTCCAGCCCAGCTTCTCGAAGGCGGCGATGTCGTCGTGCAGGCGTGGCAGCGGCGGTTCGAGGTCGATCAGCTCGAAGACGGTGACGCCGTCGAAGCCGATGGAGCGCAGGGCTTCGGCGTAGCGGGCGAAGTCGACCTCACCCCGCCCCGGTGAGGTGTGGGCCCACTGGCCGCGCCAGGTGTCGCTCATGTGCGCGATCCGGATCCGGTGGCCGGCCGTGCGGACGCCGTCCATCGGATCCTCCTGGTTGATGGTGTTGGCGACGTCGTAGGCGATGCCGAGGTTCGGGGCGCCGATCTCGTCGACGACCTCCGAGAGCTGCCGCGCGTCGCCGAGGTAGCCGTAGGGGCTGGTCTCCAGGGCGATCGTCACCCCCAGCCGCTCCGCCCGGTCCAGCAGGACGCGCAGGGCCTGGTCGAGCCACCAGCGGCAGGCGTCGGCCGGCGCGGGGGACAGGGCGTGCCTGCGGCCGGGGATGAGGATGACGATCGGGGCCTCGAGGTCGTGGGCGAGCTCGATCTCGCCGAGGACGGCGTCGAGGCCGGCCCGGCGGAAGTCGTTGCTGGGGCTGATCAGGTTGATGTCCAGGAAGCCCGGGTTGACCGAGGTGACGGTCAGCCCGAGGGCGGCGAGCTCGCGGCGCAGCGCGTGGCGCTCGTACGCGCCGAAGCCGCTCGTCTGCAGGTGGGGCGCGGCCGTGGTGATCTCGATCTGCCGGAACCCGGTCGCGGCCAGGCCCCGGAGGGCGTCGTAGAACGGCGCCTGGTGCAGCCAGCTGTAGGTGGTGCCGCCGAGGGCGAGGGTCATGGGTGGCTCCCTTGCGTGAGCGGATGGCCGGCTTCGAGGCCGGACAGGATGCGGGCGAGCCCCTCGGACAGCGGGACACGAGGGGCGTAGCCGAGCGCGCGGGCCCGCGTGATGTCGAGCGCGCCCTTGCGGGCCGCGGCGACGCCCGGCGCCATCTCCAGCGGCCCGTCACCGAGATCGACCTGCCAGCCCGGGCGGAGCTGCGCGATCTCGGCGGCGAGCTCGCGCAGGCCGACGGCGTGACCCGTGGCCACGTTGTAGGCGCGGTGGCCGAGCCGCTCCGCGTTCAGCACGAGGAGGATGCCGTCGATCGCGTCGTCCACGTAGGTGAA
Organism: Nonomuraea thailandensis; assembly: GCF_024172165.1. Taxonomy (GTDB): domain Bacteria; phylum Actinomycetota; class Actinomycetes; order Streptosporangiales; family Streptosporangiaceae; genus Nonomuraea; species Nonomuraea thailandensis. The sequence goes on from NZ_JAMZEB010000002.1 coordinate 12,435,982, forward strand.
GTCGATGCGCTGGTCGCCGCCGCGGGCGAGCCGGCTCGCGAGGCCGCCCGCCGCGTCCTGGAGCCACGGGTGAGGCAGCCGGCGGCGGGGGAAGCCCGGCCCGTACACCCAGCACAGCCGGACGGCGGCGTAGGGCAGCCCGTGCTGGTCGGCGTAGTACTCGCCGAGCCGCTCGACCGCGTACTTCGTGATGCCGTAGGGGGAGACGGGCAGCGCCGGGTCGTCCTCCCTGATCGGGTCCCTGACGAAGTGGCCGTAGGTCTCCTCGGAGGAGAGGTCCACGACGCGGCGGACCCCGCCGACGCGGCAGACCGCCTCGAACAGGGCGACCGCGCCGTCGACGTTGACGTTCACGGCGGCGGGCAGGCCGGCGACGCTGGCGGTGACGCCGACGACCGCCGCGGCGTGCACCACCTCCGTCACCGCGTACGTCCGCAGCACGTGTTCGAGGCGCGCGCCGTCGGTGATGTCACCGGCGATCTCCGTCACGGACGGCGGGAACGAGCCCCGGGTGAGCCGGTCGAAGCTGACCACTTGCTCGCCGAGGGCGGCGAGCCCGCATACGAGCGGGTGCCCGAGGAAGCCGGCGCCGCCTGTCACGAGCACGGTCACAGGGTCTGCCCCCTCACCTCGGGGGTGATCCCGGTGGGAGCCGGGGCCGTGCGGCTGCTGTAGTCCTCGGACAGGTCCCGGCCGGAGGTCTCGGCCATGGACACGATCGCGATCAGGCTGAGCACGCCGGCCGCGACGATGTAGAGCGACACCAGCCACGACCCGCCGCCGGCGGCGATGACCAGGGAGGAGGCGATGAGGGGCGCGGGGCCGCCGCCGACGATGTTGGAGACGTTGAGGCCGAGGCCGGCGCCCGTCGTCCGGTAGCGGGTGGGGAACAGCTCGGAGTTGATCGCCGCGCTCAGCCCCCAGGTGGCGGCGTGCCCGACGGCCAGGGCCAGCACCACGCCGATCCCGGTCAGCAGGATCGAGCCGCTGGAGACCAGGGCGAACAGCGGGAAGGCGAGCAGGGTCAGGAACACGACCCCGAAGAGGTAGACCTTCTTGCGGCCGATGCGGTCGGACAGCCGGCCGAAGAGCGGGATCGTGATCAGCTCGATCGCCGCGGCGATCATCACGCAGCTCAGGATGGCTCCGCGGGGGTAGCCCATCGTCGTCGTGGCGTAGCTGACCAGGAACGTCGCGGCCATGTAGAAGCCGATGTCGGGGACGAAGCGGATCCCGATGGCGATCAGCACCTGCCGCCACGAGTAGGTGAACACCTCGACGAGCGGGGTGCGGGTGGACATCTCGCCCGCCGCCGTGGCGCGCCTGAACTCGGGCGACTCCATGATCCGGACCCGGATGTACAGGCCGATCGCGACCAGGATCGCGCTGGCCAGGAACGGGATCCGCCAGCCCCAGCTCTGGACGAACTCGTCCGACCCGAGGCCGACGAGGGCGAACGCGCCGCTGGACATGAGCAGCCCGAGCGGGGAGCCGAGCTGCACGAAGGACGCGAGGAACCCGCGGTTGCCCCGCCCGGCGTACTCGGAGGCGAGCACGGTGGCGCCGCCCCACTCGCCGCCGAGGGCCAGCCCCTGGACCAGCCGCAGCGTCACCAGCAGGATCGGCGCGAGGACCCCCGCGGAGGAGTAGGTCGGCAGCAGGCCGATGGCGAACGTGGCCACGCCCATCAGCACGAGCGAGAACACCAGGGCCTTCTTGCGCCCGACCCGGTCACCGATGTGGCCGAGGACGATGGCGCCGATCGGCCGCACCACGAAGCCCACGGCGAAGGTCGCGAACGCCGCGAGCGTGCCCAGGGCGGGGGAGAAGGTCGGGAAGAACAGTTCGTTGAGCACGAGCGCCGCCGCCGTGCCGTACACGAAGAAGTCGTAGTACTCCACGGCGGTCCCGATGACGCCGGAGGAGACGGCGGTGCGGACGTCCTTCGGGTCGGGGGACGTCTCGGTCGGAGTCGAGCCGGTCGGAGTCGAGCCGGTCGGAGTCGGGGTTGGAGTCGGGTCCGCTGGAGTCGGGTCGGTGGTCATGATGGTCTCCGCTTCGCAGGGGGGTCGAAGGGCCGGCGGTTCCGGTGAGCCGCCGGGAGTGGTCAGGCCACGGAGCCGGCCCGCCGGCCGAACACCATGCCGGCGGTCAGGCCCGTGCCGCCCGGGTAGTTGCCGCTGAACAGCCCGCCCAGCGCCTCGCCCGCGGCGTACAGCCCGGGAACGGCGGTGCCGTCCTCGCGCAGTACGCGACCGTGGTCGTCGCCCTTCAGTCCTCCGAAGGTGAAGGTGATTCCGCAGGTTACCGGGTATGCGTAGTAGGGCGGACGGTCGATCGGCGAGGACCAGTTGCTCTTCGGGGGAGTCACGTGGGCGCGCCTGCCGTCCTTGACGGTGGGATCGAACGGGCGGTCCGTCTCGATCGAGGCGTTGAACTCCTTGACGGTGGCGCAGAGCGCCGCGGCGTCGATGCCGAGGCCGCCGGCGAGCTCCTCGATGCTGCCGGCCTCGACGACGCTGATGCCCGGCATGTCGTACTCCTCGGTGCGGAGCAGCGGCCGGAGCGCGGCGTCGTAGATCTGGTAGGCGATCGAGCCGGGCTGGCGCAGGATCTCCCGGCCGTACTTGGCGTAGGTGTAGTTGCGGAAGTCGGCGCCCTCGTCGAGGAAGCGCCTGCCTTCGGCGTTCACGACGATGCCGAGCGGATAGCTCTGCCGGGTGAGGCGGTTGGTCAGCTCGCGGTTGCTCTCGTTGTGCTCGGCGAGGGCGTCCCACGCCACGCTGTGGCAGGTCGTCCAGTCGCCGCCGCGGGCGGCGCCGAGCTCCAGCGCGCGCAGCAGCAGCTCACCGGTGTTGTACGGCGTGCCGCGCACCTTCGCCCTGGCCCATCCGGCGCCGAGGTGCCGCTCCCGCATCTCGGGGTTGGCCTCGAACCCTCCCGAGGTCACGATCACGGAGTCGGCCCGCAGCTCCCCGGTGGCGCCGTCGGCGCTCTCGTACCGGACGCCGGTCACGCTCCCGTCGTCGCCGGTGAGGAACCCCGTCACCTGGTGGCCGTAGCGGATGGTGACGCCCGCGGCCTCGGCGACCCGGGTGTGGTCGGCGACGAGACCGACGCCGCCGCCGACGTTGCCGACGTGCAGACCGCCCCAGAACAGGTAGCCGCCGTCGGCGCGCTCGTACGCCTGGCGCTCGTACATGAGCCGGTAGCGGACGCCCTTGGCGGCGAGCCAGCGGATCGTCGCCGCGCTGTCGCCGATCAGCAGCTCGGTCATCCGGGCGTCGTTGCGCCCGCCGGTCACCTTGGCCAGGTCGGCGGCGAACTCGTCCGCCGAGTAGGCGGGCACCACGGTGCGGGAGTGCCGCTCGTCGGGTTCGACGAAGTCCAGCAGGTCGTCCAGGCCGGCGTGCACGATGCGGGTCGCGCCCGCCGTGTAGTAGCTGTTCCCGCCGGCCTGCTCGCGCGGGGCGCGTTCCAGCAGGACCACCTGGCGCCCGCGTTCGGCGGCCGCGTGGGCCGCGGAGAAACCGGCGTTGCCGCCGCCTACGACGACGACGTCCGCGCGGCCGGGTGAATGTTCGCTCAACGTTGTTGCCTCTTCTCAGGGATGCAGCAGCACCTTGGTCGCCTGCCGGGACTCGACCAGCTCCAGCGCGCGCCGGTGGTCCGACAGGTGCACGGTGTGCGTGACGATGGATTCCAGCCCGGGGGCGGCGCCGAGCCGGGCGGGCACGGAGGCCCAGGTGGAGACGTCGTAGGCGCGGGAGCCGACGATCGTCTGCTCGTTCCAGGAGAGCTGGGCGGAGGAGAAGCGGGCCTGTTCGGCCGGCAGCCCCACGCAGATCAGCCGCCCGCCGCGGCCGAGTAGCCTGGTGCCCGTGGTCACCGCGGCGGCCGTGCCCGCGGTCTCGAACACCACGTCGAAGCGGCCGTGCAGGGCCTCGACCTCGTCCGGGGCGGTGACGACCCCGGCCGCGCCGAGCTCCTTCGCCCTGGCCGCCTGGGGGGTGTCCTCGGCCCTGCCGACCACGGTGACCCGCCTGCCGGCGAGGGCTCCGAGGGTGAGCAGGCCGATGGTCCCCGGGCCGATGACGCAGACGTCGTCGTCGGGGCCGAGCCGGGCCACGTCCACGGCGTGCGCCGCGACGGCGAAGGGCTCGGCGAGGACGGCCAGCCGGTCGGGCAGGCCCGGGGGCAGGACCGCGAGGTTGCGCTCCGGCACGACGAAGCGCTCGGCGAACACCCCGTCCACGTCGAGCCCGAGGACCTTGCGGCTCTCGCACAACATGGACCGGCTCCGGCGGCACCAGACGCAGGCGCCGCACGTGAGGTGCGCGCTGCCCACGACGCGGCTGCCGACGGGGACGGTGGTGCCGGGCCCCGCCTGCACCACCCGGCCCGCGTACTCGTGGCCGAGCACGAGCGGGAAGCCGGGCGCGTACCCGCTGCCCGGGCCGTAGTCGCCGTGGATCATCCCCAGGTCGGTGTGGCACAGGCCGGCGGCCACCAGTTCGAGCAGCACCTCTCCCGCCGCCGGCCGGGGCTCGGGACGGTCGGCCCACTCCGGCGCGCCCGGGCCGGGAGCGGTCTTGATCAGCGCTTTCATCGCGCTCCTTCCTGTGCCTCCGGCCAGCCGAACGACGGCGCGGGGTGGGGGAGCGGCGGCAGCTCCCAGGTGGCCGCGGCCGGCAGGCCGACCGCGTCGTCGACGCGCACGTCCACCACCACGGGACGGCGCAGGTCGATCGCCGTCTTGAGCGCCGGGCCGAGGTCGGCCGCCTCGGTGACCGTGAGGCCCTCGCCGCCCATCGAGCGGGCGAGCGCGGCGAAGTCAGCCGAGTACGGCGTGCGGCTCGCGGCGTGCTCGAAGCTCGTGGCGAGCTGCCGGTCCGCGCCGAAGTAGAGCTTCTGCTGGTCGCGGATGGAGATGAACCCGCCGTTGTTCCAGACGAGCCAGACGGCGGGGATGTCGTACTGGACGGCGGTCGCCACGGCGCTCGGGAACATCAGGAACCCGCCGTCGCCGACGACCGCGACGGCCGGCCGGTCGGGCGCGGCGAGGTGCGCGCCGAGCACGCCGCCGACGCCGAAGCCCATCGAGGCGTAACCCCAGCTCTGCAGCACGGTGCGGGGCGCGTCGGTGCGCCAGTTCTGCACGATCCAGTTGTGGTGCACGCCCACGTCGCTGAGCAGGATGCCGTCCGCGGGCAGCGCGCCGCGCAGCTCGGCGAGCACGCGCTCGGGGCGGATGGGGGAGGCGTCGGAGTGGTCGTGCGGCTCGGTGTGCGCGGCCCACTTCGCCCTCGCCTCGCCGAGCTCGTCCAGCCAGCGGCGGCGGCCCTCGGCGACCGCGCCGGCCGGCGGGAAGTCGCGCAGGCGCTCGCGGAGCTGGGCGAGCACCTCGCGCGGCGAGGCGCAGATGCCCAGCGCGGGCGGGAAGTTGCGGCCCAGCTCCTGCTCGTCCACGTGGACGTGGACGAGCTTGGCGGGCGGGAAGGAGTAGGTGTAGCCCGGCAGCCACGAGCTGGTCGAGCGGTCGTCGAACCGGGTGCCGAACGCGAGCACCACCTCGGCGTTCCTGGTCGCGTGGTTGGCCTGGTAGGTGCCGTTGCGGCCGGTCGCGCCCAGCGCCAGCGGATCGCTGCCCGGGAACCCCGACTTGCCCAGCGGCGACGTCGCGACCGGGAAGCCGTGCTCCCTGGCGAAGGCCAGCAGCTCCGCCTCCGCCTCACCGCCCTCCACCCCGGAGCCGGCGACGATCACGACGCGCGCCGCGTCGCGGATGAGCGCGCAGGCCGCGTCGAGTTCGGCGCGCCCGGCCCCCGGCGCGGAGGGCCGGCCGGTGCCCCAGTCCGCGGGGTCGGGGACCGGCTCGTCCGTGCGGTCGACGAACACGTCCAGCGGCACGTCCAGGTGCACGGGGCCGGGGCGGCCGCCGCGCATCTGCGCGAACGCCTGCCGCAGCATCAGCGGGAGCTGCTCGGCGCGGGTGGCCTGGTAGCTGCGCTTGACGTACGGCCGGACCACGCTGGGGAAGTCGGCCTGGAAGTGGCGCCCGGTCTCCTGGAACGGCCCGCGGTTGAACTGGCTCGTCGCGACGTTGCCGGTGATCGCCAGGAAGGCGGAGTCGTCCATCAGCGCGGAGCCGAGGGCGATGGGCAGGTTGGCCGATCCGGGGCCGCACGAGGTGAAGGTCGCCAGCGGCTGGTGCGTGATCCGGTAGTAGGCGTCCGCGATGAACCCCGCCAGCGACTCGTGGTGGACCGAGATCGTCGTGATGTCGTCCTGCCGTTCCACGAGCGCGTCCAGCAGACCGAGGTCCCCGTGGCCGCAGAGACCGACGGCGTAGGGCACGTTCTCGCGAACCAGGTATTCGGTGATGATCTGTGCGCCGGTGAGGCTCACAGCTGACCTCCATGATTGATTCCGCTGGTAGGAGCACAGCGATCTCCGTTGCATTGCATCACACGCAACGCCTTGCATGATGTGAGATCGTAGGTAGTCTCTGAGTCGCACGTCAACGGGTCGTGCTGGTGAAGGAGACCTGAATGAGCACAGCGGCACGCGCGAGCGGCCTGTACATCGACGGTGAGTGGCGGGATGCGGCCGGCCGGATCGAGGTTCTGGACAAGTACTCCGGCGACGTGCTCGCCGGCGTCGCCGAGGCCACGCCGGCCGACGCGGGGGACGCGATCGCCGGCGCGTACCGCGCCTCGCAGAGCCCGCTGGACGAGGGCGAGCGCGCCCGCATCCTGCTCCGGGTGGCCGACCTGATGGAGGAGCGGGCGGACCTGCTCGTCGGCGACTACATGGGCGAGACCGGCTTCCTGGAGTCCGACGCGCGCGGCGAGCTGCGGCGGGCGGCGGGCATCTACCGGCTGAGCGCCGAGGAGGCGCTGCGCATCGCGGGCGAGCAGGTCCCGCTCGCCGCGACGCCCGGGAGCGAGAACCGCCTGGCCTTCACCACCCGCGTCCCCGTCGGCGTGGTCGTCGCGATCTCACCGTTCAACGCGCCCCTGTCCACCGTCGCGCACAAGGTCGGCCCGGCCATCGCGGCGGGCAACGCGGTCGTGCTCAAGCCCGCCGAGAAGACCCCGCTGAGCGCGATCAACGTCGTGCAGGCGTTCGCCGACGCGGGGCTGCCGCCGGGCCTGCTGCAACTGGTGTGCGCGCCGGGCGGCGCGATCGGGCCCGCGCTGCTCGGCGACGACCGGGTGCGCTTCTACACCTTCACCGGCTCGACCGCGGTGGGACGCGTCATCTCGGCCGGCGCCGGCCTGGCCAGGACCCATCTGGAGCTCGGCTCCAACAGCGTCTCGATCGTCGCCGGCGACGCCCGGCTCGACGACGTGGTGCGGCTGGTGGCGACGGCGGGTTTCCGCAAGGCCGGCCAGGTGTGCACCAGCGTGCAGCGGATCCTGGTCGAGCACACCCGATTCGACGAGTTCACCGAGGCGCTGGCCGACCGGGTCGCCGGGCTCAAGGCCGGAGACCCGCGGGCGGCGGGCACCGACGTGGGCCCGCTCATCTCCGAGGCCGCCTCCCGGCGCGCCGCGACCTGGGTGGAGACGGCGGGCAGATCGGCGCGGCTACGGGTCGGAGGCGAGCGCACCGGTAGCGTTCTCACGCCGGCCCTGCTGGCCGAGCCGCCCGAGGAGAGCGAGGTGCTGACCGAGGAGATCTTCGCGCCGGTCGTGTCCGTCGTCCCGGTGCGCGACCTCGACGACGCGATCGCCAGGGTCAACGCCGGCCGGTACGGGTTGCAGGCGGGCGTCTTCACCCAGGATCTCGACCGTGCCTTCCACGCCGCCCGCACTCTGCGCGTCGGCGGCGTCATGATCAACGACACCTCCAGCTACCACGCCGACGCCATGCCGTACGGCGGGGTCAAGGACAGCGGGCACGGTGTGGAGGGGCCCCGGTACGCGGTCCAGGACATGACCGACCCGCGCATCGTCGTGCTCAACCTGCGCCGGCCGGAATGAGAGGAACTTCCATGAGCGAGACCTACGACGTCGTCGTCGCCGGGAGCGGCGCCGCCGGCCTCACGGCCGCCCTGGCGGCGGCCACCAGCGGCGCCCGCACCCTGGTGATCGAGTCGGCGGACGAGATCGGCGGCACCAGCGCGCTCTCGGGCGGGCGGGTGTGGCTGCCCGCCAACGGCACGCCCGAGAACGCGGGCGACTCCGACGAGCTGGCGAACCGGTACCTCGACCAGATCTTCGACACCCGGTACGAGCCGATGATCCGCACGTTCGTCCGGGAGGCCCGCGTGATGGCCGCCTTCGTGGAGAAGCACTCCCCGCACCGGTTCGTCGTCTGCCCGAACTACCCCGACTACCACCAGGACCACGCCGGAGCCACCCGCGGCGGGCGCTGCTTCGACGTCGCCCCGGTCCACCTCGACGAGCTGGTCCCCCAGGTGCGGTCGATCCGGCAGCCGCCGGGATACAGCCCGATCACCCACGCCGAGTGGGAGAGGTGGCGCTACCCGGCCCGCATCGACCACGACCTGCTCGCGGACAGGATGGCCCGGGGGATCCGCACCGGCGGCCTCGGCCTGGTCGCCGCGCTGCTCGACGGGGCCGTCAGGGCCGGCGCCACGGTCCGCACCGGCACCGCGCTGACCGCCGTGCTGACCGGCGACGTCACCGAGATGCGGGCGGGCAGCGGGGACGACGCCGTCACCGGGGTGCGGGCGGGCGGCGGAGACGCCGTCATCGGCGTGCGGGTGCGGACCGGCGGTGGCGAGCGGACCATCCGGGCGTCCTCGGTGGTGCTGGCCACCGGCGCGTTCGACGCGATGGACGAACTGCGCCACCGCTTGCTGCCCGCCGGGCTCGGCGTGTCCGCCTCGGCGCCCAGCGACACCGGGATCGCCCTCACCGTCGCCGACGACCTCGGCCTGCCCGTCGACAACCTGTCCGAGGGCTGGTGGATGCCCATGGCGCGGCCCGAGGGCGACCTCGTCGACGGCGTGCCGTACCCGCGCGGGCTGGTGCGCGAGCGCGGGGTGCCGCGGCAGATCGTGGTCAACCGGAAGGGCCGGCGGTTCGTCGACGAGGCGGTGCCGTACAACGAGTTCGGCAAGGCCATGCACCGGCTCGAACCCGGCGACGAGGCCTACCTGATCTTCGACGAGGGCTTCCGCGAGCGCTACCCGCTCCCCGGGCTGACGCCGGACGGCCCGCTGCCCGGGCACATCGTCAGCGGCGGCGACCTGGCCACGCTCGCCGGCCGCATCGGCGTGGACCCGGACGGGCTCGCCGCGACCGTCGAGCGCTGGAACGGCTTCTGCGCCGAGGGCGTGGACCACGACTTCCGGCGCGGCGGCGACGCCTACGACGACTACTACGGCGACCCCTGGCAGGAGGGCAACCCCTGCCTCGGCCCGATCGACCGGGCGCCCTACTACGCGATGCGGGTGTACTCCGGGGTGATCGGGTCCAAGGGCGGGCCCGTCACCGACACCGCCGGGCGCGCTCTCACCCGCGAGGGATCGCCCCTGCCCGGCCTGTACGCGGTCGGCAACGCGGCGGCCTTCTGGACCGGTGACGGCTACCCGGGGCCGGGAGCGACCCTCGCCGTGGGGATGACCTTCGGCTACCTCGCGGGCCTGGACGCCGCCCGCTGAACGACGGCCGGCGCTGCGGTCAGGTGTCGGGGTGGCCGGCCGCGCCGGGCCGTTCGATCCAGTCGGGGGCCGGCGGCTCCTCCGCGGGCGCCGCCGGCCAGCCCGGTGGCACGGCGAGCACGCCGCGCGCCATGCTGGCCCGCCACGCGTACCAGCGGACCAGCTTGGCCAGGACCGCCATGCGGTCGCGGGTCATCCGCTGGGCGGGGCCGGAGATGCTGATGCTGGCGTCCACGCCCCCCTCGGGCGAGAAGACCGGCGCGGCCACGCAGCGCAGCCCCGCCTCCAGCTCCTCGTTGTCCAGGCTGACCCCGGTGCGGCGGATGCGCGCCAGCTCGGCGCGTAGCCGCTCGACCGTGCCGATGGTGTGCACCGTCCGGACCGGCAGCTCCGCGTCCGGGTACCGCTTGGCGACCTCGGGGTCGGACAGGCCCGCCAGCAGCGCCTTGCCCATCGAGCTGCAGTGCGCCGGCGACAGCTTGCCCGCCCACGAGTGCATGCGCACCGTGTGCCAGCCGTCGACCACCTGCACGGTCTTGGCGACGGTGTCGTCGAGCACCGCCAGGTGCCCGGTCTCGCCGGTGACCTCGACCAGCTCCCGCAGGAACGGCGTCACCACCGAGGCGAGATCCTGCCGGGCGGCCAGCAGCGAGCCGAGCACGGCCAGCCGCGGCCCGAGCGTGTAGTTGCCCGCCGAGGCCGCAACGAGGTATCCGGCCGAGGCCAGGGTCGCCGCCAGCCGGGACGCGCTGGACTTGTGGATGCCGAGCTCCAGGGCGATGTCGGTGATGCCGACCACCCGCCGGTCGGCGCTGAACATGTCGAGGATGTCCAGGCCGCGGCGGAGCGCGACGATGACGTTCTGCCCGGCTTGCCGGTCACCTCCGGCGGTGGGTGGGGTCCAATCGCCCATGGTTGGATCCTAGTCAGCCGCGATCGCGCTCAGGCACGCCGTCACCGCCGGCACAGCGACCCCCGGACGCTCGCCGGCTCGCCTCGCCGGCCGCGGCGGTGACCGCCGGCTCGCCTCGCCGGCCCGCCGAGGTGGCTGCCGGTTCGCGTCATCGGCCCGCCGAGGTGGCCGTCGCTGAGGCGGCGTCGAGGCGCGCGACGTCCTCCTCGCTCAGCCGCACCCGTGCGGCGGCGAGCACGTCGCCGAGCTGGCCGGTGTCGCGGGCGGAGGCGATGACGCCGCTGACGGCGGGCCGGACGGCCAGCCACGCCAGGGCGACGGCCGCCGGCGCGGCCTGGTGGCGGGCGGCCACCTCGTCGAGCGCCCCGAGCACCGCGTGGCCGCGCTCGTCCAGGTACGCCGCCGCGGCCTGGGCCCGGGGGCTGTCCACCGTCGCGCCGCCACGGTACTTGCCGGTGAGGAAGCCACGGGCGAGCGAGTAGTACGTCATGACGGTCAGGCCGCGCTCGCGCGCGAGCGGGACGACGTCGGCCTCGATGCCGCGCTCCACGAGGCTGTACTCCTTCTGGATCACGGTCGGGCCGTGCAGCCCCTCGCGCTCCGCCACGTCCAGCCAGGCGGCGATCCGCTGCGCGCTGAAGTTCGACACGCCGATCTCGGCGATCAGCTTCTCGTCCCGCAGCCGGGAGAAGGCCCGCGCGATCTCCTCGATGGGCCGGTCCTCCTCGTCGAAGTGGGCGTAGTACAGCTCGATCGACGAACGGCCGAGCCGGGCGAGGGAGTCGGCCACCGCGGCGCGGATGTTGTCCGGGGCGAGCCCAGGGCGGTGCTTCGACTGGCTCACCTTGCTGGCGATCGACACCGGCGGCCCGTCACCGCGCCCGGCCAGCCAGGCGCCGATGATCGTCTCCGACTCGCCGCCGGCATTGCCCGGGGCCCACTGCGAGTAGGAGTCGGCGGTGTCGATGAGCGTGCCGCCCGCCGCCACGAAGGCGTCCAGGACCGCGAACGAGGCCTCGCGGTCGGCGGTCCAGCCGAACACGTTGCCGCCGAGCACGATCGGAGCGGGCCCGGTGGCCGGAGTGATCCCGTGCGTTGTCATAGATTGCATAATGCCCAAACCGTTGCTTATGCTGCAACACGTGCAAGGCTCGGACCAGGCTGAAGTGCTGTTCTCCCCACTGACCCTTCCCAGCGGCGCGGTGCTGCGCAACCGGGTCGCCAAGGCCTCGATGGAGGAGAACCTCGCCGCGCCCGGCCAGATTCCCGACCACCGGCTGCGCAGGCTCTACCGCATCTGGGGCGCCGGCGGCGCCGGGCTGCTCATCACCGGCAACGTCATGGTGGACGCCCGCGCGATGACCGGGCCGGCCGGAGTCGTCCTCGACGCGCGGGCGCCGCTCCAGCCGTTCGCCGCCTGGGCCGCCGCCGCCCGGTCCGGCGGCGCCGCCGCGTGGATGCAGCTCAACCACCCCGGACGGCAGGTACGCGCCGACCTCGGCGGCGTCGCCTGGTCGCCGTCGGGCGTCCCGATCTCCGGGACCGGCGGCTTCGCCCGGCCGGTCGCCATGGACGACGACGACATCCGGGCCGTGATCACGATGTTCGCCTCCGGCGCGGCCCGCGCGATCGAGGCCGGCTTCACCGGGGTGCAGATTCACGCCGCGCACGGTTACCTGCTCTCGCAGTTCCTGTCCCCGCTCGCCAACCGGCGTACCGACCGCTGGGGCGGCCCGATCGAGCAGCGGGCCCGGCTGCTGATCGAGGTCGTGCGGGCCGTGCGCGCGGCCATGCCCGCCGGCGCCGCGCTCGGCGTCAAGCTCAACACGGCGGACTTCCAGCGCGGCGGCTTCCAGCAGGAGGACGCGCTGCGGGTGGTCGAGCTGCTGGGCGAGCACCCGGTGGACCTGGTGGAGCTCTCGGGCGGCAGCGCCGAGCGCCCGGTCATGCACGGCGTTCTCGACGAGCGCCCGGTCATGCACGGCGTTCTCGACGAGCGGACCCTGGCGAGGGAGGCGTACTTCCTCGACCTCGCCCGCGAGGTCGTCGCGGCCTCCCCGATGCCGATCATGCTGACCGGCGGCATCAGGACCGCCGAAGGAGCCCAGGAGGTCCTGCGCGCCGGGGTGGCCGTCGTCGGGGTCGCCACCGCCCTCGCGCAACGCCCCACTCTTCCCCGCGACTGGTCGTGCGGACGTCCCGGCCCCGAGCCGCTGCCGCCCTCCTCGGCGTCCGACAAGGCCACGGTCTCCGCCGCGAAGCAGGCCGCGGTCCGCTGGATCCTGAGACGGACCGCCGCCCGCGGAACCGCTCCGGAGACCACCGACCCCGACGCGGCGCTGCGCCTGGACGCGCGCCGCCGCGCCCGGCTGCTGCGGCGCTACCGCGCCTGGCTGGCCGGCGGGTAGTCACCGGCGTCCGCGTCGAAGTACGGGCTCAGCAGCGGCCCCAGCGTGGCCGCCATCAGCCGGTCGCCCGGCCCGATGGCCCGCCGCGCGCCGTCGAACGGCACCCCCAGCGTGCTGACCGTCCCCGTGGCCCGCGACCTGACGACGATCTTCAACATGTCGTCGATGCCGTTGCGGCGCAGGAACTTGTCGGCGAAGTCCCGCTCCGGCCCGGTCGCCCGCAGCCGGAGCTGCCCGAGGGTCGCCACGCCGTGGCGGGTCAGGCAGGCGACCCCGTCGTGCGAGGCGAACGGGTTGTTGTAGCGCCAGCGCTCGACGTACTCCTCCACGAAGTCCGGCCGGAACGTGGTCAGATACTGCTCCTCACCACCGCAGCCCACCGCCAGGTACGCGGGGTTCTCGGCCACGAACGCGTCGATCCACCCGAGGTGGACGGCCAGGGCCTCGGCCAGCACCGGATACAGCGCCCCCTGACGAGCCGCGGCCACCTGCTCCAGCACCTTGATGAGCTTTCGGTATTCCAGCTGTTCCACGGATCCGCCATCGCACTCGTACATCGCTTCGGGGGGCAGCCGGTCCGGCGGGCTGCGTCGTTGTCGCCTCGTCCAGGATTCCGTAACGGACGGCCGGTCATCCATCACTTGACCAAGGAATCCGCTCCAAAGCTCCATGTCCCCGACGCTTCCCCTCACCGGTTACGGCAATTCGGGCAAAGGCCCCAATCGGTGGCGGCCGTCCCGACGAGCAACGGCTGTCGCATATTAGCAGTAAGGGTTATCTCTATTTCGATAAATCATGCCATATTCCGACGTTGGCCAATGGGTGGCAGCATGTATTTATGTTGGACCAGAACGTGCTCCTCGCGCTGATCCCGGTCCTGGGCGTGGTCTTCGGAGCTCTCAGCACGTTCGCCGGGGTAGCCCTCACCAACAGGGCCAATCTCCGGAAAGAGGAGCGTCAGGCGGAGAGGCAGGCGTTGGAGCGCTGGGAGCAGTCATGTCAGCAGAGCGCGGCCGAGTTGCTGGGCGCCGTCGCCCGGTTGCGCATGCGTGCCGACATCACGGGCCAGCGAGCCTGGGCCGACCTGAGCACCCAACTGGTGGACATGCAGGAACAAGCGATCCAGGTGGTCGTACACGCCGGCCAGGTCGCGCTCCTCAAACCAGGCGCGGTGGGGGACGCCGCGCGCGACCTCGGAGAACAGGCACGCAGCCTTGTGACAAGCATCGTCGGTTCGGCGAATCTGATCTACGACGCGGCCAACGGCGAGCATTTCGGCGGAGAACTGCTCAGCTCGCCCGATTTCAAGACGCTCGAAGCAAAAGTGGATCGTTTCTACGAGGCCGCCGCGGCCGAGGCCGGAATGGTCAGGAACTCGTCAGCTCTGGAACCCGCCGGAAACAGAGCGGGAAAGCTGAAGAGCCTTCTCGCGTTGCGCAGGAAGTAGTGGCGGGTCGGCCGTGAGAGCTCGCCTGGCCAGTGCGGCGGCCTCCGCGTGATCGCCCTGCGCGGCTCTGGCCCGCGCGGCGTACAGGAGCACCAGGCCGTGCTCCGGCGCGTCGCCGAGCGCCGACAGCAGGTCGTTCTCCCCTTCGCCTTCCCTGCTGAGCGCCGACAGCACCAGCGCGTGGGCGGCGCGAGTGGTGGGCGGCCGGTAACCGCGCACGCGGTGCAGGTCGGCCAGCGCCGCCCGGACATCGCCCAGGTCTGCCAGCATCTCGCCACGTGCGCGCAGCGCTTGTGGCATGGCGGCGTCGGCGGCCAGGACTCCGCCCAGAATCGCCTTGGCCGCGTCGTCCCGGCCGAGCAGCCAGAGCGTCCTGCCGAGCTGCACCTGCAGGGACAGGTCGTCGGGGAGCCGGTCGGCGGCCGACCGCATCACCGCCATGACCTCGGCGCCCCGCTCCTCGTCGCGCAGCAGCACGGCGCCGGCCGCGGCAAGAAGCCAGGCCACCGCGAAAGTGTCCTGCAACGCCTCGAAGAGCATGGCAGCCTCGCGGTAGTGCTTCCCCGCCCGCTCGTGATCCTTGCGCGCGTGGGCGATGTCTCCCCATAGGCATTCGACCTCCGCCTGCAGCCGAAGATCTTCTTCTTCACCGAACTGCACAGCCAGCCGGAGCTCGCGCTCGGCCTCCGGCCATAGACCCTTGGCGAGCGCGACCGCGGCGGCCTCCAGATGCTCGCGAGAATCGGTGTCCAGCGCCGCGCGGCCGGCGGGACGAGCCTGCAGCAAGGGGCCGGCCAGCCGCTCGTGCTGCAGCCGGTAGACCCGCCCGTCGCGCTGCAGCTCCGCCTTCAGCAGGTGGCGGTCCTCGAGGGCGCGCAGAAGGCCGTTCGGCATGCCGCGGGTCTCGGATTCGCCCTCGGCGACCGGCTCGGCCGCCGACCTGGTGAAGTGCTGCTGCAACCAGGTCATCAAGGACGGGGCGGAAACGCCGCGGCCATCCGTGACGTACTCCACGACCTCGCCGCAGAAGGCGGCCAGCGACCGGTCGACCCCGGCACGCTCGCCGACGTCGGCCATCGTGATCGCCTCCACCTCGGCCGGTAGCGCCTCCCACAACCGCGAGCACACGACCTGGAGGAGGGCCGGTTCGATCACCTGGGTGGCACCACGCAGGTCGGCGGCGATCTCGGCGGCGGTGTCGCCGGCGAACCATCTGCCGGTGTGGTGCAGCGGCCTGCTCACCGCCTCGACGGCCGCGGCGTGATCCAGTGGCTCCATACGGATCAGCGCGGGCGAGAGCTGCAGCCTGTCGCGCAACCAGGGCAGGTCGGTGTCCCGTGCGACGATCAGCAGGCGCAGCTCGGGCAGCTTCGCCACCGCCTCGTTGAGCTGGGTCAGGAACTCGTCGCGGTGCGATTGAGAGCCCGGCGGGCCATCGAGGAGTTCCTCGATCTGGTCCACCGCTGCGAGCAGAGGGACAGGCTCGCTGAACATACTGGCCCTGTCGCCCTGGCGCTTGAGGAACTCGGTGAGGGTCAGCCCTGCCAGCCGGCCGACGGAGTCGGCTGGAGACCAGGAGGCCAGCAGTCCCAGCACGTACGGGTTGTGCTCAGGCAGGGCGGCGCTCGGGAAGACCCTTCGCCGGGTGACCCTGCCGACGGGCAGCACTCCGGTGGCGCCCAACTCGATCAGCGGGAGCACGCCGGCACGCAGCAGGCTTGTCCGGCCCACGCCGGAGGGGCCGTGCAGGATGAGGAGCCGCTGCTTGCGCCAGGCATCGGCAATCGTGGAGGACTCCTGCCGGCGGCCGAAGAACCGCGAGTCCTCGTCTTCCCGAAAAGGGCGTTGGCCGACATAGGGGCCCTGATACACGCCGTTGGTCATCAGAGGGATCGTCATGAGGCCGCCTCGCCAAGGCACGGCATGCTGAAACGAACACTCATCGAAAAATGCCGGCATGCGACGGATCGACCCGGCGCCGACAAATCATAAAGTGTCCCTTTTCGGCAACAATAGGACCTCGGGATATTGGAGCATGCAGTCGTCCGGTGATGCGGTCCTGGTCCCCTTGGGTGAGTGATTGGTTCCATGAACGATCCCTGCTAAGGCGAGTTCTCGGCATGCGCGGCATGCTGGACATGCTATATGCCGGAATCAAAACCTAACCTCGTTTTGATCTCACCTCCTGTGAGTGCGCGATGCAGGGCTCGCCCGAATGCCGTAGGGTCTTCACTGGCCATTCTTTTCAGTGCATCCAGGTCAACAGACGACAAATCGGGCAGCCCCTCTGGGTGCCCATCGGCCTGCTCGCCCTCGGTACGCGTGTGTCTTGTCAACCACGTTGCCTTCCGCGTCGCGGTGCAGAGAGAACGGGGAGCTACAGGAGCATGTTCTCGTCAGCGTCCCGCTCGATCAAGGTGTTGCCCATCCCGGTGGCGACGCACTTCTGTATGAGGTGGTGAGAGCATGGGTGTGAATCGACCTCAACGGGCTGCACCGGTTTTCGGGTGTCCCGTATTGCGGAGACCAGGCGACCATTATCAGCGGCCATGCGCGGATTCACCGGACACCGGTGGCGAGTCGCAGGAACACGGGTAGGGCTGGGCGCGAAAAGTGCTTAGAATTGCTCCACCAGAAGAGGAAGGGCATGGCCGGGATGCAAGAGCGCCGACCGCAAGTGTGGGGCGAGAAGATCCCGCCTCGTCTGAAGAACTTCACTGGGCGCGAAGATCTCCTCGACGTCCTGCATCAGAGCATTTCCAGAGTCACCGCGGTGCTCCCGCATGCCTTGCACGGCATGGGAGGCGTCGGCAAGACGCAGATCGCAGTTGAGTATGCGCACCGATATCAGTATGAATACGATTTGGTATGGTGGGTTTCTGCCGATCGTCCCGAGCTGATTAACGCCTCGCTGGCGGCTCTCGCGCCGCGCCTGGGCCTGCAGAGCGTCAGGGCTCAGAGCATCGCGGAGGCGGCCGCCGCCGTGATCGAAGCGCTGCGTACCGGCAAGCCGTACGACAAATGGCTGCTCGTCTTCGACAACGCCGACCAGCCCGAGCAGGTCGCCCGGCTCGTCCCCGGCGGCCCAGGGCGCGTTCTGATCACTTCGCGCAACCAGGAGTGGCAGGACGCGGCTGAGATCGTCCTGGTCGATGTGTTCACCCGCAGGGAGAGCGTGGAGTTCCTGCGCAAGCGCGTGCCCAGGCAGATGAGTGACGCCGAGGCCGGTCGGCTGGCGCACGAGCTCGGCGACCTGCCGCTCGCTCTGGAGCAGGCCGGCGCCATGCAGGCCTTCACCGGCATGGCAGTCGACGACTACCTCGTGCTGCTCGAGAAGCAGATGGCGGCGGTGCTCGACGACTACAAGCCACGCGAATACCCACGCTCGATGACGGCGGCCTGGCGGCTGTCGGTCTCGCAGCTCGACGAACAACTGCCGGTAGCGGTCGACCTGCTGCGCTGCTGCGCCTTCTTCGGCCCGGAGCCCATCCCCCGGGAGGTGTTCCGCCGCAGCGTCACCGAGCCCGGAGAGCGGCTGCATGACGTGCTGGCGGATCCCATCCTCCACAGCCGCGCCATCCGCCTGATCGGCAGCCTCGCCCTGGCCAAGATCGATCCGGCCACGCGCACCATCCAGGTCCACCGCCTGATCCAGTCACTGCTGCGGGGCGAGCTCTCCGGGGAGGATCAGGAGTACTTCCGGCACACCGTCCACCTGCTGCTCGCCAGCGCCGCCCCTGATGATCCCGACACCGAGGCCAACTGGTCCGGCTACGACGATCTGATCGGGCACATCACCGCCGCCTCCGTCGGGGCGTGCCGCAGCCCGCAGGTGCGGGCCTTCGCCAACAAGGCCGTGCGCTACCTGCACCGGGCAGGCGACTGGGAGACCGCGCGGGCGTTCGCCGAGAGGTTCATCGACGGCTGGACCGCCGACTCCGGTCCCGCCGACCCGGAGGTCATCGCCGCTCACCGGCACCTGAGCAACGTCCTGCGAGAGCAGGGCGAGTACGCCGAGGCCTACGACAACAGCAGGGAGGCTCTCGACCTCGCCGGGCGGGTCCTGGGCGCCGACGACAAGGTCACCCTCAGCCTGGCGAACGGATTCGGTGCCGACCTGCGGGGCCGCGGTGAGTTCCGGGCGGCACTCGCGCAGGACGAGGACACGCTGCAGCGGTGCGGGCGCGTCTTCGGCGAGAACGGTCTGGAGACGCTGCGCGTCATGAACAACCTGGCACTCGACTACGGCCTGGTGAGCCAGTACGTGAAGGCACGCGAGCTGCAGCGCCGGGCGTACGACGAGCTCAGGAAGATGACCCCCAGCGTGCCTGCCGTCACCCTCGTCACGTCCTGGAACGGCCTGGCCCGCCTGGTGCGGTTGTGCGGTGATTACGCCGCCGCCTGCGACCTGGGGCAGGACGTGCACGAATACGCGTTGAAGGAGCTGGGCGCCAACCACATCTGGACACTGCGCGCGGGCAAGGACCGGTCGATCGCCCTGCGCCGCAACGGCGACTACGAGCAGGCGCTGGAGATCGCCACCGAGGTCCACGACCGCTGCAACCACGTGCTGGGGGAGAACCAGCCCGACACTCTCGCGGCGGCGATGAACCAGACCAACATCCTGCGCACCATCGGCAACGTGGACCAGGCCTTCCGGCTGGCCAGGGACATCGTGAACCGCTATCCCCGGATCTACGGCGAGAGACACCCCTACAACTACAGCTGTGCCGGCAACCTCGCGCTCCTGCATCGCGTGCGCGGCGACGCGCCGGCGGCGGCCAGGCTCAACGAGGAGTGCCTCAAGGGCCTCGACAGCACTCTCACGCGCAAGCACCACTACTCGTTGACGGTCGCCATCAACCTGGCCAGCGACCTGGCCGCCCTCGGCCAGTTGGAACGGGCGCGTGCCCTCGCTGAGCAGACCATGGACACGGCACGAGAGCTGTTCGGTGAGGCCCATCCCCTCTCGCTGGGCTGCGCGGCCAACCTGGTGAGCATCCTGCGCAGGCAGGACAGGGAGGACGAGGCGGAGGTGCTCGCCGGACCCACGTTCAGCACGTACGACGAGCTGCTCGGTGCCGCGCACCCCGACACCGTGGTGGCCAAGGAGATCCGTCCGCTGGACTTCGACTTCGACCCGCCCCCGATCTGATCAGGACTGCACGGCTCAGTCGCCGGGCGAGTGGCGGGCGGCGCTCGTTGCGGAGTTCCGTGCCAGCCACGTCATGAGGTGGTGCCACGCCTCACGACGTGCCCGGTCGAGCGCCGGCTCCGGGACCCACTCCCGGTTCCACGCCCGCAGGGTGCGGGTGAGCGTCGCGAGGAAGCGCCGGCCGGACGGCGTGACCCCGTCGGCGGCGGTGCAGGTACGCGCACCCGACAACGCCGCCATGCGCCAGCGGGCGAACTGGGCGTGAGCGTGCGCCGCGGCCTGCCCTGACTCCTGCCAGCGCTGGCGACGCCAGAAGCCGCTGACGCCGAGATGGGCGTAAACGCCCTGCAACAGGCCGCCCAGCGGCCGCGGATCATCGCGCCAGGGTGCGTAGTAGCGCCGCTCGTCCTCGGGGTCCATCAGGGGGAGGGCGTCGAGCAGAGCCACGAGCTTGGCGTGCTGAAGCTCGTGGGCGAGGGTCAGGGCGAAGGAGAGAGCGTTCGGCGGAAGGGACAACACGGATGCACCGAAGAGCCGGGGGTCGGTACCGCTGCGCTGTCCCTGGGGAAGCGGGCGCAGCGGGATCAGGGTCCGTAGCACTGCTTGCAGTTCCGCGGCGGTGGTCCAGTGGTGGCGTACGAGGATCGTCCAGGATGCCTCCAGCCTCGACTGCCAGAGCGTGAGCTCGGCAGGGGACACCCGCTCGGAGAAGTCAGTCTGGTCGCTCAGGCGATGAGGGTCGAGATCGTCCAGAGTGACGGTCAGGCTGGCGCCGTCGGCGGATGCGGACAGACGGCGCAGCCCTCGCCAGTCGTCCGCGTCCCGGTGCGAGAGGGACGGCAAGCGCACCTGGCCATGCCGCCCGATGATCTCGGCTCCGGACGGTCCCGTGCGGATGGTCACTTCGTAGCGCATCGGCAGTGCGCTGCGGTCGGTGCTCAGCCGGGCCTGCCCGAGTGAGGGCAGCGTCAGCACCCGTCCGTGTGCGACGACGGGGATGGAGTGCCGTGACCCAGCCCTGATGGCGGCCGCCGCCGCCAAGGCGGCGAGCTGCCCGGGATGGGCACGGAAGGGATGTACGTCGCGCAGGGCCAGCACGGTGCTCCTGGCCCAGGCGCCGGTCGTGGGGTAGGCGAGGACGGCCTCGACAGCGCCGGGCGAGATGTGCTGGATGGACGCGAGCAGGTCGTAGGCCCGGGCGGCGGCCTCTGCTTCCGGGTGGCGGGCGGCCTCGGATTCGAGGACGACGCCGCGCAGGAACAGCAGGGTCTTGCTGGTCTCGACCGCCGTGAGGCGGCGCGCTGCCCGGTAACCTCCCGCGCCGCGGGCCAGCGCCGTGAAGACGTCGTCGGGGATGTCGCAGGCAGGCGGCATCATCTGCGGTCCCGCAGGTACTGCACGCGCGCCGCGAGATCGGTACGCAAGGCGCCGGCGATGTGGGTCACCAGACGATACAGATCTGGACAGTAGACGGAAGGGTTGGCGAAACCCGTTCCCACGCGGTAGCGGTGGGCGTAGAGACCGGCGCCGCAGGCCCGGTTGATCCGGCAGGACCGGCACTGCGGGGACAGCGCCAGCTCGCCGATCTGCCGCGCCATGATCGAGGGCAGCGTCAGGGCCTCGTCGAAGGAGTTGCGGGAGACATGCAAGCCGGTCGCGCCGGCTCCGGAGTAGGCGGACTTCAGCGCGTCGGACTGCTCGATGGCTCCATCGGTCTCCACCACGATGATCGCCACCGGGGCCAGGCCCACGACCTCGCTGGCCGGCACACCGCCGAGCAGCACCTGCATGATCTCTTCGAACAGGCGTACCTGCGTTTCCCTGCGCGGCGCGTGGTACCAGCGGTCGAACACGGACGTCAGCCATTCACCGTACGGGGCCTCCGGTGAGGCGGTATCCCGGCCTGGCGGGGGAGCGGACCAGTTTCCGTGCGGCAGGAGGAAATTCACGGCCGGCGGGTCGAAGGCCAGCAGCGCCTCATATGTTTCGCATGGATCATTGCCCAGATCAATCGTGCAGAGCAGTCCGTCGAACAGGTGCCTGAATGTGCCGGTGAGGTTCTCCAGCGCCGGCATCATCGCCTGATGACTGCCGCGGCCGCTCGGAAAGCGGCGATGCAGGTCGTGCGCGGCGGCGGCGCCGTCCAGGCTCACGCCGACCAGGATGTTCAGGCGGTCGAAGAGGGTGAGATATCCGGTGTCCAGCTCCACGCCGTTGGTTTGCGCATGAAAGGTTATCCGTATATCGGGGCCGACCTGACGGCGTATGGAATTCACCAGGTGTTCGATCAGCCGGGGGCCCGCGAGCAGCGGCTCTCCGCCGTGGAACACCACTTGGGCGGAGGTGAGGCCATGGTCGTGGAGGTGCTCGGCGATCCGGGCGGCGGTCTGGCCGGCGACGGCAGGTGACATGCGGACCGGCCTGCCCCGCCAGCTCTGGTCGGCCATCTCGTACATGTAGCAGTAATCGCAGGCAAGATTGCATCGGCTGTGAATCTTGAGCACGAATTCACGGAATGGTGTCGGTTCCCAGCCCGTGTTTCGGAGCGCCTTAACATCCAGGGTGGCCGGCCATTCCTCGTCGTCTCGAGGCGCGAGCTCGTCACCTGCTGTCACACAGCCTCCCGGACAAGGAGGATGTGGCTCCTTACCGCGGTGATCTGCACCAAAGTGGACCCCACGCCGACAGGCTAAAACGTACGGTGTACCGCGTCAAAAGTCGCATATTACGTCTGTGCTGAGATTTCTCTGTCCGGCCACGTGAGGTGGACCGGCGACGGCGGCTCATGCGGCGTAGGTGTGCTCAGGCGAGGCTCCACATCCGGATCGTGGCGTCGAGACTGCCGGAGACGACGACGGGGTGCCGTCCTCGCGGGTGCCCACGGCCAGAGCGCTGATGTCGCCGGTGTGGCCGGTGAAGGAGCCGCCAAGGGGCCGGCCGCTGTCGAGGTTGCGCGCGACCACGTTGCGGTCGTCGCCACCCGAGATGATGACCGGGGTGCCGTCGCCGTCCTTGGCCGTCACGACGACGGGATGGTGGGCGTCTCCTTCATGCGTGAGGGCCTCCCCGAGGGGCCGGCCCGACTCCAGGCTCCAGATACGCAGCGTCGCTGGTGGGCTTCCCTCGTCCAGCGGGAAGTACGGGATCTCCGCCGAGATCACGATGCGCTGTCCATCGCTGCGCGCCCCGATCGCGATCCCGTACACCATGCAGGTGAAGCAGGTGTTGAAAGGCTTGCCGATGGGTCTACGCGTGTCGAGGCTCCAGATCCGCATCCTTGAGTCAGTGCTGCCGGTCACAAAGATGGGCTTCCCATCGGCGCTCTTGGTGACCTCGATCTCCATGACCGTGGAACAGTGCCCCCACCATGGCTTGCCGATGAGCTTGCCGGTGTTGAGGTTCCACATCCGTACGGTGCCGTCTCGCCGCCGGAGACGATGACAGGAGTGCCGTCGCTGCGCTCGCCGATCGCCAGCGCGGTGATGCCGCGTGCGTGGCCCTTCAGCGGTCCGCGCAGCTCACTGCCGAAGGGCGGAGCCTCTGCGGACCTGGCAGATTGGCCGGCGACCGGCGTCGCCATCACCATGGGCGTGTGCCAGCACGTGCCTGCTGCCAGGAGACCCAGTGCGACCGCCGGCGTTCCGGCACTCGTCCTCACCGCGCGTCGCGCCATCTCCCTGTCCTTCCAGGCGTTCTGCCCCGGAGCCCTGATCGTGATCACGAGCAGGCGTCACTGTAGCGGCCCGGGATCCCTGTTCCGGAGGAGCGGACGCTTGCCGCGGCCTGCGCAGGAGGGGTCTGCGAGACGGGCGTGTGCAAGCGGACCGATTCGGGTTGCAACCCCCGGATCCCCACCAGGGATGAACAACCTTCTCGAACACCCCTAAGATCGTCGGGCCCGGCTTGAGGAGGAAGTGACCCATGGAACGCCGACGTTTCCTGGCCCTGGCAGGCGCCGCCGGTCTTGGCGCCGCGACCGGACACGTCGCCGCCCCCGCCCAGGCCGCGAGCTACCCCTACTACGACGGCGGCATTCCCGACGAGGCGCACACCAAGCTGGGTGAGCTGGCCGCGTACGGGGTCACGGCGCTCGCGTTCACCCCGTCCGGCGGCTGGGTCGTCGTCACGCAGGACGGCCGGTACTTCGCGCGCGGCATCCCCGACGCCTGCTTCGCCGAGATCGGCAGGCTCAGCGAGGCAGGCAGGAAGATCAACTGTGTGGCCTTCCCGCCGGAGGGCGGCGACCGGTGGGTGATCGCCACGGACCGGGGGGTGACGGCGCGCGGCATCCCCGAGGCGTGCGAGCTGCGCATCGACGCCTTCTACCAGGCCGGGCAGCAGGTCGTGGACGTCGCCTTCCCGCCCGCCGGCGGCGACCGCTGGGTGGTGGCCGCCTCCGCCGGTTACTACGCCAAGGGTGTGGACGACGAGTGCTACCAGATGATGCGCAACCTCACGCAGGGCGGGCGCCGCATCACCCGGGTCGCCTTCCCCCGCGCCGGCGGCTGGACGGTCGTGGCCCAGGACGAGTTCCACGCCCGCGGCATCCCCGACGCCTGCTTCGACCGCATGAACACCCTGGCGGCCGGCGGCTGGCAGGTGCACGGTATGGCCTTCTCGCCGTCCGGCGGCTGGGCGCTGGCCTCGCGCGGCAAGGTGCCGTCGCTGCCCGCCGACAAGGTGCGCCAGGTCGAGAACGCCGTCGGCGGCTCGACGATCTGGCAGCGGATGAACGCGTACCGGACGCCCGGGGTCGCGGTCGCGGTGGTCGTCGGCAACAAGATCGCCTGGTCGACCGGGTACGGCCGGCTGGAGGCCGGCGGCGCCGCGGCGGCCCATCCCGAGACCGCGTTCCAGGCCGCCTCGATCAGCAAGGCCGTCAGCGCGATCGGCGTCCTGCGCCTGCTGCAGACCCGGAAGATCGCGCTCGGCGCCGACATCCGCCCCTACCTCGGCTGGACCCTGCCGCGCCGTTCCTGCGTGACCTCCACGGCGGTGCCCACGATCGACCGGATGCTCACGCACCGCGCGGGCGTGATCGGCCGCGGCTCCACCACCCCGGCGAGCGCCTGCACCGGGTTCGACGCGGGCGGGGGCGGCTTCCCCGGTTACGGCCCTGACGCGGCCGTCCCCACGCTGCTGCAGATCATGAACGGCGGGGGCAACACCCCGAAGATCGAGCTGACCACCGCGCCGGGCGCCGAGTACCACTACTCCGGAGCCGGGTTCGTGCTCCTGCAGCGGATGGTGGAGCAGCAGACCGGCCTGACGCTGGCGCAGTACATGCAGCAGGAGGTGTTCGCGCCGCTCGGCATGACCACCAGCTCCTACGCCCTCAGCCCCGGGTTCGAGCAGGCCGCCGGCCATACCGCCGCCGGCGCGGTGATCCCCGGCGAACGCAACCGCTACCCGGAGTCGGCCGCCGCCGGCCTCTACACCAACGTGCTGGACCTGTGCCGCCTGGTGTCCTACCTCAACCGGGCCTACACCGCCTCCGGCGACCTCGCCGGCCCGCTCACCAGGGCCTCGGTCCGTACGCTGCTCAGCCAGGGCCCCCAGCCCGGCATGGGCCGCGGCCTGTTCCTCGCCGGCGCGGGCACCGACGGCTTCTCCTACGGCCACGACGGCTCCAACTACGGCTTCAGGTCCGTGTTCACCGGCTACCCGAAGCTCGGCGCGGGCTTCGCCGTCCTGGCCAACGGCAGCAGCACGAGCCTGGTCACCGAGGTCGCCGCCGCCGTCAGGAAGGTGTACGGCTGGCCCTGACCCGCGCCAGCGGCTCAGACGTCGGTGATGTGCACCCGCTCGCCCTGCCGCCCGTAGAGGGCGATGGTCTCGGCGGGCATGTCGTCCCGGGCGTTGCCGATCCAGTGCGCGACGCCGGTGTCGAACTCCGCCGCCTCGCCCGCCGTCAGCACCGTCCGGGTGTCGGTGAGGACGAGCTGGACCGCCCCGTGCAGCACGTAGAACCACTCCCTGCCGGGGTGCCTGTGGAACTTCGGCGGCGGGAGCTGCGAGACGGGGGGATAGATCACCTTGTACGCCTGCACACCCCCCGTCTTCACCCCCAGCGGCACGAACGTCAGCCCGTGCTTGTGGAAGGCCCGCAGGTGCACCCGCGGGTCGCCGGTGGCCGGGGCGGCGACGAGCTCGTCGAGCGGCACGGAGTAGGCCCGGGCGAGCGGCAGGAGCTGTTCGAGAGTGGGGCGGATGTGCCCGCGTTCGAGCCGGGAGATGGTGCTCGGCGTGAGCCCCGTGCGCTCCGCCAGCTCGGCGAGGGTGATGCCGAGAGCCTTGCGGAAGTGCCGCAGCCTCGGGCCGACGTTCTGCAGTACCGCCTGGTCCTCCGTCACTCTTGCAATCCTGCAAAAAAGTGTGCACAACCGCAAGGCCGCAGCTCAAGCTGGGGGCATGACACCGACTCGAAGCCGGCGGCGGCTGCTCCTCACGGCCGCCGCGCTGACCCTCTCACTCGCCGCGGGCGGCGCCGCCGGATGGCACCCGCCCGGCGGGGCGCCGGCCGCCGCCGCCTCGACGACCCCGCCGGCGGCCTCGTACGACGCGGCGACCAGGCACGACGCGGCGTTCAACGCGACGTTCGAGCACCGGTTCGCGACCGTGCGCGGCGTGCGCATGCACTACGTCACGGGCGGCAGGGGCCCGGCGCTGGTGCTGCTGCACGGCTGGCCGCAGACCTGGTACGAATGGCGCAAGGTCCTGCCGGCGCTCGCCGAGCGTCACACCGTCTACGCCCTCGATCTCCCCGGCCTCGGCGACAGCCAGGGCAGCCCGGCGAGCTTCGACAAGAAGACCCTGGCCCGTTACGTCCACGGCCTGCTGCGCGACCGGATCGGGCTGCGCGGCTTCGACCTGGTCGCGCACGACCTCGGCGGCGGGGTCGGATTCCAGTACGTCTCGCAGTTCCCCGAGCAGGTGAGGTCCTACGTGCACATGGACTACCCGCTCCCCGGGCCGGAGCTGCCCGCCGCGCGGTACCGGACCTTCTCCTGGCACATGGCCTTCAACAGCCAGCGGGCCGTTCCCGAGCGGCTCATCGACGATCCGGCGGACGTGCGCGAATACCTCACGGCGTTCTACCCGCAGGTCGCCCACGGCGGGGCGGCGTTCGGCGGCACGAGGACGAAGCAGCCCTTCACCGGCGCGGAGGTCGAGGAGTTCGTCCGCACCTACAGCCGCCGGGACGTCCTGCGCGCCGGATTCGAGCTCTACCGGAGCCTGGACGCGGACGAGCGCGACAACGCCGCGGCCGCCCGCGTGGACACCCCGACGCTGCTCCTCACGGCCACCGGCTCACTCGCCGCCACCCGGCCGGCCGTGGCGCCCCTGCTGCGCAACATCACGCGCGCGGCCGAGATCCCCGAGTCGGGGCACTGGCTCGCGGAGGAGAACCCCGAGGCGGTGGTGCGGGAGATCCTCTCGTTCACGGCCCGCTGATGAACGTGTCGGCGGGCGCGGCTGAGCACCGGCGTCAGACCCGGACCACGGCGGTGTGGGTACGGCCGCGGCTGCCGCCGAGCTCCACCTTGATCGAGCGCTTGGCCTTACGGACGCCGCGGCCGCCCTTCTTGACCGATCGCACCGGCCAGGGCAGCGTGATCCTCACCTCGTCGGCGGTCCTGGACGGGTCGGAGACCGCGAGCCGTACCAGCTCGTGGTCCCGGCGGACCAGCAGCGTGCAGGGGCCGTCGGCGGCGAGCGTCCCGTGCGCGGTCTCGACGCTTCCGGCGCGCCAGAAGACGGCGGCCAGCAGGTCGCCGCGGGCGACGGCCTGCACGGAGCCGGAGTTGGCGAGGATCCTGAGCTGCAGGCCGTAGGCCGCGGTCTGCGCGGCGCAGGCGCCGGGCAGCACGGCATAGGCGTAGCGCGCCTTGCGCGGATCGACGCCGTGGTCGATGACGATCGTCGTGTAGTGCCTGGTCACCGGGGTTCGGTCGCCGCCGGTGGTGGCGCCCTGGTCGATGTCCCGCCAGCGGCCGGTGCGCTTCTCGCGGATCACCTCGGCGCCCGCGCTGTCGCCGTCGAGCAGCGCGTAGCCGGCCACCCCGGGCAGGTGGATCCAGCCGTCGCCCCGCGCCAGCGGCGGATGGCGGTCGTGGGTGTTGCGGTTCTCCACGATGGTCTCGACGCGGCGGCCGTCGGAGGCGGAGATGCCGGCGCCGAGGGCGATCACCACGTCGTCGAGCAGGAACCACGCCTTCTTGGCCCGCAGGGAGGAGCCGCCGGCGACCAGCTCCATGGCGGCCACGCCGTACTCGCCGTCGAGGGCCACGCCGCCCGCCCACGGGGTGGGCGGCAGGCGGCGATGACCGTGCTGGAGATCGGCCCGCTCGCGGGTGTCGGCCGTCGTGCCGGGCAGCCGGTACGGGTCGATCGTCGGCCACAGCTCGTCGTTCCAGTGGGTGAGGTCGCCGGTGTAGAGGTAGGTCATGCCGTCGCCGGTGTGCCAGCCGTGCAGGTTCTCCCGGTTCATGGCCTCGGCCGCGCCGATGCGCCGCGAGCTCATCGCGATCGCGAAGGCCCAGCCCGGGCGGCGGTGCACGACCCGGTCCATGTCGGCGAAGACGTACGTGCCGGTCGTGCGCGCGCCGACCTCGACCGATGGGTCGTCCAGCAGCGCCCTGGCCTTCGCGATGCTCGACAGCGGGGCGACCGTGTCGTACGGGATGGCCTGGTTGCGGGTGAGCCAGCCCTTCACCAGCGGCCGCCAGCGCCGCGCATGACGCTCGGGCGCCGCGTCCAGCAAGGTGAGGATGGCCTCGACCGTCTTCTGCCCCGAGTGGTAGTCGCGGTGGCCCTGGCGCGAGATGGACCGGCCGCGCACGCAGTCCATCATCAGCCCGTCGAAGACGAACGGCACGAAGGAGCGATCGACGATGTCGTAGACCTTCTCGATGCCGGAGATCTCCCACGGCGACCGCGCGAGCATGACGATCAGCTTGGCCACGCTCTCCAGATAGTCCACGCCGTAGGCGCCGGTGTAGGGGTACACGTCGTGCTGGATGAAGGAGCCGTCGCGGTGGAAGCCGTCGCCCGGGCCCCTGGTCGGCCGCAGCAGGTCGGAGACCGCGTCCCTGGCCCGCCTGACCAGGCGGGCGTCGTGCGTGAGCAGCCCGCGCATGGCCACCGCCATGGCCTTGCCCGCGCGGTTGGCGCCGGTCTCGACGACGCCGTGGTGGCTGACGCGGCGCTCCGGGTCGGGGCACCAGCGGCGCAACGGGCGCAGCCAGCGCTTGAGGCGGTCCTCGGGCAGGCCGTCGTACAGCAGGGCGCAGGTGTCGGTCAGCGAGCGGGGGACGCCGATCTCCCACCAGTACCAGTTGCTGCCGCGCGGGTCGAGCCGCTCGTGGTAGGCGTGCTCGTACAGGAAGTCCAGCGCCCTGACCGCGGTCTCGGCGACCTCGTCGTCCCCGTGCATGGTGGTGCCCGGTGTCGCCCAGCCCAGCGCCAGCGTGCGCATGCGGTTGTAGGCGCGGTTGAAGTTGCCCGTACGGGGGTCGTCGAGCGGCAGGTCGGGCCACAGGCTCGGGCGGCGGCCCGAGGAGAAGCGCAGCTTGCGCAGCACCGCGTTGGCCGAGCCCTCGACCGCCCGCGTCTTGTCGGCGTAGGCGCTGTTGTACTCCCCTCCGGCCAGCAGACCCACCCACCGCTCCCGCGCGGCGTCGAACGCGGCGGCCCCGATGGTGGCCCCTAGGGTGCTGCCGGCCGCCTCGGCCGGGCTGTCCCACAGGGCGAGGCCGGCCGTGGCGGCGGCGCCCAGCAGGGCGGAACGTCGGCTGAGGGGGTGGATCACCATGCGTAATAGGATATGGAACCCTGATCTTCGCGTATCCCCGCTTTCTGCCCGACCAGATGCATGTCGCCTGGTTGCGGTCTGGTGCCACCGGCATGCACGACCGCATGGTGAGTGGGGAACGGGCCGGGCCGCACGGGGGAGAGCGATGGCGTTCACGATCGTGGTCGACGATCTGCGCGGGCCGCAGATCGCCGCGTTCCTGGAGGAGCACCTGGAGGAGATGCGCTCCATCACCCCCGAAGGCAGCGTGCACGCGCTCGACCTCGACGCGCTGCGCGGCCCCGAGGTCACGTTCTGGGTGGTGTACGACGACGGCGAGCTCGTCGGCTGCGGCGCGATCAAGCGCATCGGCGGCGCGCACGGGGAGATCAAGTCCATGCGCACCGCCTACGCCCGCCGCCGCGACGGCATCGCCGGCCTGCTGCTCACCCACATGCTGGAGCAGGCCAAGGCGATGGGCCTGGAACGGCTCAGCCTGGAGACCGGCTCCACCGAGCACTTCGCGCGGGCCAGGAGGCTGTACGAGAAGTTCGGCTTCGAGCCCTGCGGCGCGTTCGCCGGCTACGGCCCCGACCCGCACAGCGCCTTCATGACCCGGACGCTCTGACGTCCACACCGCCGTTCGCAGCCGGGGCCATGGAGATCTCCCAGAAGGCCGCGTAACGGCCGCCGCGGCGGAGCAGGTCGTCGTGGGTGCCTGATTCCACGATGCGGCCGGCGTCCAGGAAGGCGATGCGGTCGGCGTCGCGGACGGTGCGCAGGCGATGGGCCACCATCACGACCGTCCGGCCCGCCACCAGCCGCTCGATGCCCGCATGGACCGCCTCCTCGTTCACCGGGTCCAGGGCGGAGGTCACCTCGTCCAGCAGGACGATCGGGGCGTCCTTCAGCAGGGCGCGGGCGATGGACACCCGCTGGCGCTCGCCGCCCGACAGCAGGGCGCCGCCCTCGCCGACGTCGGTGGCCCAGCCGTCCGGCAGACGGTCGATCACCTCGTCCAGGCGGGCGGCGGTCGCCGCCTCGCGGACCTCGGCCTCCGTGGCGTCGGGGCGGCCGAGGCGGATGTTGTCCTCGATCGTGCCTTCGAAGAGGTAGACGTCCTGGAA
The DNA here is from genome assembly GCF_024172165.1 of Nonomuraea thailandensis. GTDB lineage: Bacteria > Actinomycetota > Actinomycetes > Streptosporangiales > Streptosporangiaceae > Nonomuraea > Nonomuraea thailandensis. Next base: position 12,466,462 of record NZ_JAMZEB010000002.1, read on the forward strand.
GACGATGGCGATCCGGGACATCAGCGTCCGCGTGTCGACGGCGCGGACGTCCGCGCCGCCGATGCGGACCGCGCCGGAGTCCACGTCGTGGAAACGTGCCAGGAGCTGCAGCAGGGTGCTCTTGCCCGCGCCCGACGGGCCGACGACGGCCAGCCGCCGCCCTTCGGGCAGCGTCAGCGACAGGTCGTCGATCACCGTGCGGTCGCCGTGGCGGAAGGTGACCGAGTCGAACTCCAGGTCGTGGCGGTCCGGGCGGACCGGCTCGCGGGGCTCGGGCAGCGGCGGGGTGCTCAGGAGCGTGTCGAGCTTGGCCAGCTCGGCGCGGGCGCCGCGGAGCTGGCCGCCGAGGTCGGCCAGGGACAGGAGCGGGTCGGCGCAGCGGGCGGCCAGCACCAGGATCGCCAGCACCTCGGCCGCGCCGATGCCGCCGCCGAGCGCCAGGTACGTGCCCAGGACCAGCAGCGCGGTCAGGATCGCCTGCACCGTGAGGGACAGCCCGAGAACGCCGGGCAGCGCCGACAGCGCGGAGCGGCGGGAAGCACGCCGGATCTCGCGCAGCGAGTCGTCGAGCAGGCCGAAGCGCTCGACGGTGCGACCGCCGGCCCGCAGCACCGGCTGGGCCTGGAGGTATTCGACGACCCGGCCGGCGGCCTGCTGGTCGCGGTGGTGGCGCTCGGCGTCGGCCGCCGCCGTCGCGCGTCCCGTCCAGAGCTGGACCGCCGCCACGGCGGGCGCGGCGAGCAGCGCGGCCAGGCCCAGCCGCCAGTCGTGGGCCAGCATCACCGCCACGATGGTCAGCGGGGTCACGGCGGCGGAGACGTACGGCGTCAGCAGGTGCGCGATCACGCTCATCGCCTGCAGCACGCCCCGGCCGGCCAGCAGCGACACCTCTCCGACGCGGCCGGGGCCGTACCAGCCGATGGGCAGGCGGGCCAGGTGGTCGCCGAGCCGGCGGTACGTGCCGCGCAGCAGCGTGGTCCCCACGCGGAACCCGGACAGGTCGCTGACGTAGCGGAGCCCGGCGTAGACTGCGACCGCCGCGCCGAACGCGATCAGCCACGGGCGGGCGGCTGCGGCGTCGCGCTCGAAGAGGGCTGCGAGCACGGGGACCAGCAGGGCGTACGACAGGCCTTCGAGGATCGCGGTCGTCGTCATCAGCGCCACGGTGCGGCGCACCGGTCGCGCGTACTGGTGTCCCAGCACGCGCAGCAGCATGCGTATCATCGGGGCTCGTCTCCTCGGTGTGACCGCCAGAAGGCGGCGAACCTGCCGTCGCGGTGCAGCAGCTCGGCCGGTGTGCCGCGCTCGACGATCGATCCGTTGTCCAGCATCACGACGGTGTCGGCGTCGGCGATCGTCTCCAGCCGGTGCGCGATGACCACGATCGTCCGCTCGCCGCCCTGCCACGTGGCCAGCGCTCGCCGCACCGCCTGCTCCGTCTGCGGGTCGGCGAACGCGGTCGCCTCGTCGAGCACCAGCACGGGGGTGTCGGCCAGCAGCGCGCGGGCGAGGGCGACCCGTTGCGCCTCGCCGCGCGACAGCCCGGCCTCCTCGTCGAGCACCGTGTCGTAGCCGCGCGGCAGCTCCAGGATCCGGTCGTGGACGCCCGCCAGGCGGGCGGCGCGGACCACCTGGTCGCGGCCGGCGTGCGGGACCGCCAGCGCGATGTTGTCGGCGACCGAGGCGCGCAGCAGGCGGATGTCCTGGAAGACGAAGGAGACCGCCTGGTAGAGCCGGCGGCTGCCGAGCTCGCGCTGGTCGACGCCGCCCAGGGTGATCGAGCCGCCGGTGGGGTCGAAGAACCGGGGCAGCAGCTGGACCAGCGTGGACTTGCCGCTGCCCGAGGGGCCCACGATCGCGGTGACCGTGCCCGGTTCGAGCACCAGGTCGATCCCGCGCAGCACCTCGCGTCCGGCGTCGTACCCGAAGCGCACGTCCCGCAGCTCCACCCGGTGCCCGTGCGGCGCGACGGGGCGGGCGGGCTCGGGCAGCGGCTCGACCGCGAGCACGTCCCGGATCCGGCCGACCGCGCGCCAGGCCGCCTGCATGTCGTCGAAGCCGTGGCCGAGCGCCGCCACCGGTGCGGTCAGCCCCAGCCCCAGCAGCAGGAACGGCAGCAGGTCAGCCGGGGCCAGGCCGCCGCCGCCGATCAGGACGGCGCCCCCGGCCAGCACGACCAGCAGCACGAACGGCGGCGCCAGCACCGTCTGCATCGCGGCGGCGATCGGGGCCAGCCCGCGCGCCCACCGCAGGAACGTATCGGCGAACTCGTCCGTGGCCGTCAGGAACCTCCGGTGCGTACGCTCCGCCCCGCAGAACGCCTTGACCACCGCGATGCCCTGCACGAACTCCACGGCCGAGCCGGCGATCCGCCCCATGGCCGCGTCGAACTCGCGCTGCTCCCGCTGCCGCGCGGCGGTCATCATGAGCGGCACCATCGCCAGGGCCAGCAGCACCGGGATCAGCGTGATCAGCGTGAGCCGCCAGTCCACGGCGAACAGGTAGACCAGCGACACCAGCGGCACGACGAACGCCGAGACCAGCTCGCCGGGCGTGTGCGCGACGAACGGGTGCACCGCGCTCACGTCGTCGCCGACCAGCTTGGCCAGCTCACCCGTCCGGCGCCGGGACAACCACCCGATCGGCACGCGCCCCAGGTGCGCGGCCAGCCGCCGGCGGAACGCCAGCTGCACCCGGCCGTCCAGCAGGTGCCCGATCCCGGACGAGGCCGAGGTGAACAGCAACCGGACCAGCAGGCCGGCCGCGCCGGCGAGCACCACGAACCAGACGTGACCGCTGTCGAGCGGGCCGGGCGACAACAACGCGCGGCCCAGCTCCACCACGGCCAGCAGCGGCGCCAGGCCCGCCACGGCGCCGATCACCTGGAGGATCACCAGGGCGGCGAAACTGCCGGCGTGCGGGCGCAGCAGGCCGGCCACGGTGCCGGCCCCGGACACCCGCGGCGGGGCGCCCCCGAGCGGGTCGTCATCCATGGAGGGCCTCGCGGAGGAACTCGAGGATCTCCGCCCGGGCCGGCGCCGCCTGGGGCGCCACGCCCGGCATGCTGAGGAACGCGTGCCCCGCCTCCGGGTACTCGCTGAGCCGCGCGGGCGTCCCGGCCGCCTGGAGCCGGTCGGCGTAGCGGCGGCCGTGGTCGGCCAGCGGGTCGTGGGTCGGCACCACCACGAGCGCCGGGGCCAGGCCGTTCAGGTCGCCGGCGTGGAGCGGTGACAGGACCCGGGGGTCGCTTCCGTCCGGCACGGCCAGCCGCTGGAAGAAGCGCAACTGCGGCATGGTGAGGGTGGGGGTGTGCGCGAACCGGCTCATCGACTCGTGGCCGAGGGCCGCCGGGGTGACGTCGACCGCGGGGTTGACCAGCACCTGCGCCCGCAGGGGCAGGCCGGCCCGGCGGGCCCTGATCGCCGCCAGGGCGCTGATCAGCGCGCCGCAGCTCTCGCCGAAGACGGCGGTGCGCGCGGGATCGACGTCCCACTCCGTGGCGTGGCCCACCACGTGGCCGAGCACGTCCCAGCCGTCGTCCGCGGCGGCGGACAGCGGGGTCGCGAAGTCGAGGAGACGGTGCTCGACCGAGACGACCAGCGCGGGCAGGTGGGCGGCGAGGTGGCTGTTGACCCAGTCGCTCTGCGCCGCCGTGCCCACGAAGGCGCCGCCGTGCACGTGCAGCACGAGCGGCAGGGGGCCGCCGGCCGCGGGGCGGTACACCCGGACCGGGAGCTCGCGGCCGGGCAGCGCCACCCGGCGCCATTCGATCGCGGCGCCCGAATCCGGCTCGCCGGTGATCGCCCGGGCCGCGGCGGACGCGCGGACCCGGTTCTCGGCGTCCCGGTAGGCGATCAGCTCCGCGGCGGTCAGCGTCGGCCAGTCCGGCTCCGACGGCCGCTCCGCGATGGTGATGTCGCTCATGTCCCTCCTTGGTCGGCGAGTTTCGCTACCTCAGGTTTCGCTACCTAAGGTTTCGAAACCCAAGGTAGCGTAAAAAGGTATCGTGTGCGCATGACCTCGAGCACACCCGCCCGGCCGCCCGGCCGCCCGCGTTCCGGCGTCAACGCCGTGGTGTTCGCCGCGACGCTGAGCACGGTCCACGAGCTGGGCTACGCGCGTGCCACCGTCGAGCGCATCGCCGCCGCGGCCGGTATCGCGAAGACGACGATCTACCGTCGCTGGCCGACGAAGGGGGCGCTGATCGTGGACTGCCTCCTCGACGCGTTCGGCCCGGCGCCGCTCGAGGGCGGCAACCGGGCCGAGATCCTGTCCTCGGCCATCCGGTGGATCGCGGGGAAGATCGGTGAGCCGGGGGTGGGCGACGCGTTCGCGGGCGTGTTCAGTGACGCCGTCAGCGACCCGGAGCTGCGCGAGATCCTCTCCTCGCGGCTGCAGGACCCCTACCGGCTCGCCCTCCAGGACGTGCTCGGCGAGCCGGAGCGCCGGGTGCTGTTCTTCATCGACGTCATCGTCGGCACGCTGCTCCACCGGCTCGGCATGACCGGCGAGCCGATGGTGGACGCCGACGTGGACGCGCTGGTCGAGATGGTCCTGCCGGCCTTCCGCTGAGGCCCCCGGGCTCCGTCTAGAGCTCGTGGACGCGGAAGACGGGGTGCCGCGGCGCGATCCGGCGGAACTCCGGCAGGGGCGCCGACGGCGCCAGGCCGAGGTGCGGCCGGGCGCCGGGCGCGCCGGCGAGGTAGCGGCGCAGGATCTCGGCGCGCTGGCCGGTCGGGATCTCCTCGAGCTGGACGGGGAACTCGCGGCCCTGCCGGCGCAGCGCCGCCCTGCCGCCCGCCGCCTCGACGTTGCGCACCCAGCTCGCGTCCGGTCCGAGCATCGAGACGAGGAAGTCGGCGCCGCGGTGGCGGGTGACCGCGACCGGAACCGACGTGAGCTTCCCGCTGCGGCGCCCCACCACCTTCAGGACGGCGGCATGGCCCGGCGACAACCAGCGGACCCCGTAGGCGAGGGCGTCGAGACGGTTCCACCACCGCATGATCGTGTTCGGCCGCCCGCCCCGGTACATCGCCCGCTTGAGCGCCGCGAGCCCCCGCGTCACGGCCCCGCCGGCGCCTCGCGCCCCCGGGCGGTCTTCGCTCATCGCGTTCTCTTCCACATCGCGACCGCGACGAGGCCGGGTACGCACGGCAGTACCAGGAGCCAGCCCAGCAGCGGCGCCAGGCCGACATCGCCGGAGACGTCCTGGACGGTGAGCCCGGCGATCGCGATGGACAGAGCGATCACCAGCAGTCCGGTCGCCGGCCACGGGGTCCAGCGCTTGCCGGCGCGCGCCGCCAGGATCGTGCCGAACCAGCCGATGAGCCCGAGCGCCCCCACGGTGGCCAGGATGACCAGGTACGCGGAGACGGCCGCGTCGATCGCGCCGGGGTCGTAGCTCGGGTAGCTCGCCCTGAGGTGATCCGCCAGCACCGACCGGTCGGCGAACGGGAAGAGGGCGGCGAGCGCGGTGAGTGCCGCTCCGACGTACATCGCCACCAGGACGATCCGGCTGCGTGATCTCTGTTCCAGCGTCATTGCGCGAGTCCCTTCAGATTCGAGACAGTCACTATCTCCAGCGAGTGACTCTAGGCATTCCGCTATCGGCTAGTCAATCGCTTGAGAAAGTGACTTTCAGATTCGATGGCGCACGAGGGGAGGGATCGAGGTCGGCAGCATGAGCCCGGAAGCGCTCGAAGGCACGCTCGATCGCGAGCCGGCGCATCGCGCCGGCCACGTCGAGGAAGGGCTACGCCCCCTGCGCGGCAGCTCGGGCCACGGAGCCCGCCTGAGCCGGGGTCACCTCAGGTCGGCGAGAAGGGCGTCGAGAGCCGCGCGGAGCGCGTCGGAGTTGGCCTGGTCGAACCAGGTGGTGCGGATGCGCTGGTTGAGCCCGTTCGGGGTCTCGTGGTCGGCTGCGAGCCGGTCCAGGGAACGGGACTCGTCGCTCAGGCTCCGGCCGACGCCCTGGAACAGGCCGCGGACGTAGCGGTCCGCGGCGTCGGCGGTCATGCCGTGCCCGGCGGCCCAGGAGGTGAGCGTGGCGAGGTACCAGTAGTGGGAGGTCAGCGTCGCGGTGAGCGCCGAGAAGACGTTGAAGGCGGCCTCGTCGGGAACGGGAAGCACGCCGCCCAGCGGCTCGAAGAGCGCGTCCACCACGGGATGCGACGGGCAGGTCACCGTGACGGAGCGGCGCTCGCGGACGGCGGGCAGGGGGATGGCCCGCACCAGCGGCGCGCCGGTGGCCAGCGCGCGGCGCACGTCGTCGTTCGCGACGCCGCCCATCACGTTAATCACGATCTTGTCGTCGCCCACCCGCAGGCCGGTCAGCGCCTCGTGCCGGTCCTGGGGGCGTACGGCGATGATCACCACCTCGGAGCGGTCCACCACGTCCTGGTTGCCCGCGCACACCTGGACGCTCCCGTAGCGCTCGGACAGCTCCGCGGCCGTGCGGGCGCCGCGGGGCGAGAGGAACACCTCGGGCGCCTTGCCGTCGCCCTCGCACAGCCCGGTCACGATCGCCCGGCCGATCTCGCCGACCCCCACGACGCCGATGCGCATCCTCGCCACCTCCACCGTCGAGAGGATAGCGGTGGGCCTCCGCTCAGGTGCGGGTGGGGACCTCACCCTTCCTGCGCGGCCGGTGCCCGGTCACCTCGTGCCCGGCGTCGGGCCGCAGCCGCACCATCAGCAGGGCGCCGGCCAGCGCGACCGCGCCGGACAGCGCGAACGCGAGGGCGAAGTCGCCCTGGGTGAGCGGGGTCGCGGCCGGGCCGTGCGCGACCTGGAGGACGATCGCGGCGGCGGCCACGCCCAGGGCCATGGAGATCTGCTGCATCATGCTGAAGAACGTCGAGGCCGAGGCCCGGTCGGTGGGGCCGATGTCCGCGAACGACAGCGTGTTGATGCCGGTGAACTCGATCGACCGGGTCACCCCGGCGGCGAAGGCCACCACGGCCACCACGGCGAACCCCGTACGGGCGTCCAGCAGCCCGAACGCCCCGATCGACAGCGCCACCGCCACGCCGTTGCCGATCAGCACCGTACGGAACCCGAGCCGCCGCAGCAGCGGCGTGGTGATCGTCTTGACGACCAGGTTGCCCAGGAAGTACACCAGCACGATCTGGCCCGCCTCCAGCGGCGTCAGCCGCCACGCCTCCTGCAGCATGAGCGGGAGCAGGAACGGCGTCGCGCTGATCGCCAGCCGGATGAGGTTCCCGGCGTGCAGGGTGGAGGCCGCGAACGTGGGCACCCGCAGCGGCGCCAGGTCGATCAGCGGATGGGCGGCCCGGCGGAACCGCCGGACGGCGGCCACGCCCACCAGCGTGCCGACGGCGAGCAGGGCGAGGTCCAGGCCCACCGCCGACGGATGCGCCAGCTCCGACAGCCCGTAGATCGTCAGGCTCAGCGCCACGATGATCAGGATCGTTCCCGTGCGGTCCAGCGGCCTGGGGTCGGGCTCGCGCAGGCCGGGGATGTAGGCCAGCACCAGCGCGGTGCCGATAAGCGCGAGCGGCGCGTTGAGCAGGAAGATCCACTGCCAGCCGTACCAGGTGGTCAGGGCGCCGCCGACGACCGGGGCGATGACCGGCGCGATGAGGGCCGGCCAGGTGATCAGCGCCGTGGCCCGCAGGAGGTCCTCCTTGCCGGCGTTCCTGAGCACGATGATGCGGCCGACCGGCATCATCAGGGCGCCGCCGACGCCCTGGACGACACGGGCCAGGACGAACTGCCACAGCTCCGTGCAGGCCGCGCAGCCGACCGAGGCCAGGCCGAACACCACGATCGCGGTCGCGAACACCCGCTTGGCGCCGTACCGGTCGGACAGCCAGCCGCCGAGCGGGATGAAGGCGGCGCCCGCCACGACGTACGCGGTGATGCCGATGTTCACGCTGACGGCGTCCACGCCGAACGTCCGCGCCATCTGGGGGAGGGAGGTGTTGATGATCGTGGTGTCGAGGTTCTGCATGAACCACGCGACGGCCACGATCAGGGCGACCCGCCGGGGAGCTCTCTGGAGCGGATCGCGGGGGACGTGCGGCATGTTCTCTCCGGGGGTGCCGGACGCGGTGGGCCCCAGGCCGGTTCGAGGCCCGGCGGCCGGCTCAGGTGCTCGGTGAACATGGTCACACACCGGCGCCGCGTCGCCTCGCGGCGGGGCGGGGTCACCGCGATAAGGTACGCGGATGAGTCGCAGGGACGAGCGCGACGCGTCCCGCCGGCGTGGCGCCAAGCTGGAGGACGCGCTCCTCGACGCCGCCTGGGAGGTCCTGCTCGAACACGGATACCACGGCTTCACCTTCGAGGCCGTCGCCGCCCGGGCCGGCACTAGCCGCCCCGTGCTCTACCGCCGCTGGGCCCACCGCGACGACCTGCTGCTGGCCACGCTCACCAGGTACTGGCGCCCGATCGCGGTGCCCGACACCGGCAGCCTGCGCGGCGACGCGATCGGCTTCCTGCGCAACGCCGACGCCGACCGCGCGGGCATGATCACGCTGATGAGCGTGCAGCTCGTGGACTACTTCCAGGACACCGGCACCAGCCTCGGCGAGCTCCGCGACACCCTCCTGCCGCCGGGCCACCCGACCGCCTTCGAGACGATCGTGGCCCGCGCGGTCGAGCGCGGCGAGCTGCCCGACGTGCCCCGCCGGGCCCGCGTGGTGAACCTGCCGCTGGACCTGCTGCGCCACGACCTGTTCATGACGATGCGCCCGGTGCCGGACGAGGCGATCGCCGAGATCGTGGACGAGGTGTGGCTGCCGCTGCTGGGAACGCCGCCGACAAATGGTCGCTGCTGGTGATCGCGCTGCTGGAGCGGCGGACGGTGCATTCGGTGGTGCCGCCCCGGGTGGAGTGCGAGCTGACCGCGCTCGGCGTCTCGCTGCACGAGGTGATCAGGTCGCCGGTGATCTGGACCGAGGAGCACCGGCGGGGGATCTCGGACGCGCGCTCGGCCTACGACGATCGGGCGGAGGAGCAGGAGCTGCTGACCGTCACCCGGTGAGGCCGAGCCGGCGGGCGCCCCGGGCCATGAGCCGGGACATCTTCGACGGGAACGAGCCGGGCTCGGGAACGGTGACCGGCCGTACGCGGCCGTTGTGGATGGCGCCGATCTTCCAGCCGGTCTCCGTGCGCACCACGACGATGGTCTGCCGCGACAGCCGCCGCCTGGGGAGCGTGGACCGCCACGGCATCAGGACGGAGGCCGTGCCGTGCGCGACGGCCACGTCCGGCGTGAGGTAGCGGACCGACTCCAGGTCGCCGACCAGGGCCGAGCCGGCCAGGACGCCCCGGAAAAGCTTGTCGTGGTTGTGCTGGTGCCGCGCCCGGCCGCGGGCGACGGTGCCGTCGTAGGAGACGTAGTCGGAGTCGTCGGTGAACAGCGCTCCGAACGCCTCGGCGTCGGCCTCAACCGCACCGACCTGCGCTGCCTCGACGTGGTGCTGGGCGAGGGGCCGGTGGCCGCGGGCCGGATCAGCGCCGCGCTGAAGCTGAGCCCGGCGGCCACCACCACGGTCATCGACCGGCTGGAGCGGGCGGGCATGGTGTCCCGTTCTTCCGATCCGGGCAACCGCCGCCGGGTCCTGGTCGCCGCGACCGAGGCCGCCCGCTCCGCGGAGGCGGAGATCTTCCTGCCTGTTGGGCGGGCGGGCGCCGAGGCGCTGCGGGCGTACGGGGCTGACGCGCTGGCGACCGTCCTCGACTTCCTGCGTACGGCCCGCAGGGTCCAGGAGGAGCAGGCCGCCCGCGTCAGGGCCCTGCCGTGAGCCGGAGGGTTGAAAACATCGTCTCTTATAGAGACAATGTTTTCGGCGCCTCGGAGGGCGAGGCGCCGGGCGTGGTACTACTGGAGATCCGCGAAGGAGGCCGGAAGGACGAGCTGGTGCGCCCATGACCGAGCACTATCTCGGTGTCCTCGGCGTGGCCGAGGCCCTGGGAGTGACCCGGCACGCGGTGCACAAGTGGCGCACGCGCTACCCCGGCGGCTCCGAGCACGCGTTCCCCGAGCCGGACGTCGAGGTGGACGGGGCTCCCGGCTGGCGGCCCGATCGGGTGCAGGAGATCGTGCGCTGGCGGGAGGGCCTGCCGGGGCGCGGGGCCGGAGGCGGTCGTCCGGTCGCGGCGCGCCAGGAGTACCTCAAGGCGGCGATGGCCCGCGGCCTCGACCGGGACGAGGCGCTGCGCGCGCTGGCGACGTTCCAGGAGGAGTTTCCCGAGATGAGCGAGCCTGAGCTGTGCGCGTGGCTCATCGAGAAGTTCCGCCGCTGACGCCCGCTTGTCTTTCGCATCACGGACAGAAGGCGATGAGGCATGCTCGACAACGGTTCAGAGGTGGGCGGGGAGACGGCGCCGGGGTTCGAGGCGGTGCGCGAGGCGTTCGCGGCCAACCTGGCCTCGGGAGCGGAGGCCGGCGCGGCGGTCAGCGTCTACCTGCGCGGACGGAAGGTCGTCGATCTGTGGGGCGGGATCGCGGATCCGCAGACGGGCCGCCCGTGGGAGCGCGACACCCTGCAGATCGTCTACTCCACCACCAAGGCGGTGACGGCGGCGTGCGCGCTGCTGCTGGCCCAGCGGGGTGAGCTCGACCTCGACGCGCCCGTGGCCCGCTACTGGCCCGAGTTCGCCGCCAACGGCAAGGAACGGATCCCGGTGCGGTGGCTGCTCACCCACCAGGCCGGCCTGCCCACCCTCGACCGTCCGGTCACCCCGGCCGAGGCGATCGCCTGGCATCCCGTCGTGGACGCGCTGGCGGCCCAGCGGCCGTTCTGGGAACCGGGGGCGGAGCACGGTTATCACGCGCACACCTACGGGTGGCTCGTCGGCGAGGTGGTCCGCCGGGTCTGCGGACGCAGCCTCGGCACGTTCCTCGCCGAGGAGATCGCCCGGCCGCTCGGCCTGGACCTGTGGATCGGGCTGCCCGAGCGGGAGCACCACCGGGTCAGCCGCATCGTCACCGACCCGGGCGGCTTCGACCCCTCCGCCGTCGACCTGGCCGCCGTCCCCGAGCCGATGCGGGACGTGGTGGCCGCCTACGCCGACCCGTCCTCGTTGACCGTGCGCGCGATGATGGTCGTCCAGCCCGTGCTGGACCACAACGACCCCAGGGAACAGGCCGCCGAGATGCCCGCCACCAACGGCGTCTGCACGGCGCGCGCCCTGGCCGCCTTCTACGCCGCCCTCATCGGGGAGGTGAACGGGCACCGCGTCCTCACCCCCGCCACCCTGGCCGCCGCGACCGCGGAACAGGTCGCGGGCGTCGACCGCATCCTGCGCGTGCCCGTACGCATCGGCACCGGTTTCGGCCTGCCCACCCCGGACGCGTTCTGGTACTCGCCCACGGCCTTCGGGTTCGGCGGCCTCGGCGGCTCCCTCGGCTTCGCCGACCCGCGGACCGGGCTCGCGTTCGGCTACGTGATGAACCGGGTCAGGGACGGCGTCCCGGACACGCGGGCGGCACGCCTGTTCGAGGCCGTCAGGAAGGCGACCCAGGCGCACGCCTGAAGCGCCGTCACCGGGGCGGTGCTGGCGCGCGCCCGGCGCCGCAGGGCCGCTCGTCACCAGCTCCACATCCCGATCCGCGCCCGCACCCCGGGAGAGGCGTGCAGCACGGGCTGCCCCTCGGGAGCGGGCAGTCCCGCGGCCTGCACCAGGTCCTGGTCCAGGCGCTTCAGGCGGGCATGGTGCAGCGGCCACGGCGGATGCTCCACGCTGGCGGCGGCGAGCCGGCCGGCCACGAGGCTGAACAGCCGGAACCGGGCGGTCAGGAAGTGCGCCAGCTCGTCGCGCTCGCGCTCCACCAGCGGCACGCCGATCTCCACGTCCACGTCGCACCGCGCGCCGACCGGCCCGGGCAGGCGCCGGCGGCACCTGTACCGGGTGCGGCCGTTCTCGGCCTCGACCGACATCCCGGACCAGTGATAGGGCAGCCAGTAACCGCCGCGCCCGCCGAGCGCGGCGGGCAGGAGCCCCGCGTCGAGGGAGAAGAACCAGATCCCGGTACGGCCGCGCGCGTCGCGCACGTACGTCCGCAGGTTCGTCTCCGGGAACGTGGACAGCCACGGCAGCGCCGGAACGCCGGGCACCCGCACGTCCCGCATGAGGAAGCAGGTGAGCCCCACCCACGCCGCCCCGTCGAAGGGCTCGACCTGCAGCCGGGCCGGGAGCAGCGCCTGCACCCGCTCCGGCCGGTAGCGCCAGTGGACGAACGTCATGCGCGACCACCGCTGGTACATCACGGGCAGGGCGACATGGGGTGACGGTGGGGCGCGCATCCCGCACCCCTGCCCACCGGTGACAGGAGCAATCAGGGGGTTCGTCCGTTTCCGGCACTCGTGACGGGTCACGTGCGGGCTCATGGATCATTCTCAGGCGCCGATCTTGCAGGCACTGCAGGCCCATCACGACAGCGGGCAGCTGCCCTTCACCCCGCCGGGCCACAAGCAGGCGCGGGGGGCCGACCCGCGGGTCACCGAGGTGCTGGGCGGGGCGGTGTTCCGCTCCGACGTGCTCTCGGTGGGCGGCCTGGACGACCGGTCCAGCTCGGGCGGGTTCCTGCAGCAGGCGGAGGGCCCCAAGGCCGACGCCGTGGGGGCGTGATCTCCGGTCAGGCGCTCTCGCCCTGGATCGCGTACAGATGCCGGGCGTGCCCCGCCGAGTGGTGCAGCCGGTCCAGCAGGATGCCCTCGCGCAGCGCCCAGGGGCAGATGCGCACCACCGCCAGGTTCAGGGCGGCCATGGTGGCTTCGGCGACGATGGCGCCGGCGAGGATCTGGCGGGCGCGGGCGGCCGAGACGCCGGGGAGCTGCGCGCGCTCCGTCGGCGTCCTGGCGGCCAGGAGCTCGATGGCCCCGCCCAGGTCGACCCGGTGGAGCTCGCGGACGATGTGGGGCCCCGCCTTCGCCTTCGGCGCCCCGCACAGCCGGGCGAGCTGGGCGAACGTTCTGGACGTCGCGACCGCGGTGGCCTGTCCGATGCGGTGCCTGGCGGAGATGTCGCCGACGCCCCTGGCGAGCACCGATTCCACGTGCGCGCGCAGCCGCTTGCGGTGCTTGCGCTTCACCCGCTCGGGGTCGGGCAGGTGGTGGCGGGTGAGGCGGCCGGCGCCCAGGGGCAGGGAGAGCGCCAGGTCGGGGTTCTCGCCGCTGCCGTAGGCGAGCTCCATGGAGCCGCCGCCGATGTCGGCCAGCAGGATCGGCCCCGCGGACCAGCCGAACCAGTGCCGTGCCGCCAGGAAGGTCAGCCTCGCCTCCTGCTCGGCGTCCAGGTAACCGACCCGGACCCCCGAGGTGGCCCGGATCTCCGTCAGGATCGCGTCGCGGTTGGCGGCGTCACGCACCACGGCGGTGGCGTACGGCACCAGCTCGTGCACCCGGTGCTGGGCCGCGACGGCGGCGGCCTCCCTGACGGCCTCCGTCAGCCGGTCGATGCCCGCGCGCCCGATGACCCCGTCCCTGCTGATCGCCTCGGCCAGGCGGATCTGGCGTTTCAGCGTGGCCACCGGTTGCGGCGGATAACCGGCCGTGAGGTCGGCGATACGCAGATGGGCCGCATGGGAACCGATGTCGAGAACGCCGAGTCGCATGGTCAGGCGAATACCCGGCATTGACGCGAACAATCTTCGCGAGCCCCGCCGGAACGGCTTTCACTCGATTACGGCGTATTCACGCGTCGTCGGCAATGGCGTTGGTCGAGATGTTCCGGCACGTTATTGCCGGTGTAAGAGCGCTCAGTAATTCCCGCGCTTACGCCGACTGCTCCTGGGGGCCGCGTTTCCTGACCATGGCGGCGCGGCCCAGGGGGATCAGGCTCGGATTGACGTTCTGCAGCACCGCGTCCTCGGTGATGAGCACGCGGGTCACGTCGGTGCGGCTGGGCACGTCGTACATCACCGGCAGGAGCACCTCCTCCATGATGGCCCGCAGCCCGCGCGCCCCGGTGCCGCGCAGCAGCGCCAGCTCCGCGATCGCGTCCAGCGCGCCGCTGGTGAACTCCAGGTCCACGCCGTCCAGCTCGAACAGCCGCGCGTACTGCTTGACGAGCGCGTTCCTGGGCTCGGTCAGGATCCGGATCAGGGCCGGGCGATCGAGATCGTGCACCGTAGTGATGACCGGCAGGCGGCCGACGAACTCCGGGATCATCCCGTACCTGACCAGGTCCTCCGGCATGAGCGCCGCCAGCGGGCCGCCGCCGGGGTGCTCGCCCGCCGGGCGCAGCACCGAGTCGAAGCCCATCCTCCTGTGCCCGACGCGCTGCTCGATGATCTGCTCCAGGCCCGCGAAGGCGCCCCCGCAGATGAACAGGACGTTGGTGGTGTCGAGCTGGATGAACTCCTGCTGCGGGTGCTTGCGCCCGCCCTGCGGAGGCACCGACGCGGTGGTGCCCTCCAAGATCCGCAGCAGCGCCTGCTGGACGCCCTCGCCCGAGACGTCCCTGGTGATCGAGGGGTTCTCGCTCTTGCGGGCGATCTTGTCGATCTCGTCGATGTAGACGATGCCGGTCTCGGCCTTGCGTACGTCGTGGTCGGCGGCCTGGATGAGCTTGAGCAGGATGTTCTCGACGTCCTCGCCCACGTAGCCGGCCTCGGTGAGGGCTGTGGCGTCGGCGATCGCGAACGGCAGGTCCAGCAGTTTGGCGAGGGTCTGCGCCAGGAGCGTCTTGCCCGACCCCGACGGCCCGAGCAGCAGGATGTTGGACTTCGCGAGCTCGACGTCGTCGCCGCGCGAGCCGGTGTTGCCGGAGAAGATGCGCTTGTAGTGGTTGTAGACGGTCACCGACAACGTCTTCTTGGCCTTCTCCTGGCCGACGACGTGCGCGTCGAGGAAGGCGTGGATCTCGTGCGGCTTGGGCAGATCGTCGCGCCTGACCTCGGAGGTCTCCTCGGCCTCCTCCTCGATGATCTCGTTGCAGATCTCGATGCACTCCTGGCAGATGTAGACGCCGGGGCCGGCGATGAGCCTCCTGACCTGCCGCTGGCTCTTGCCGCAGAACGAGCACTTGAGCTGGTCCGCACGATCACCGAGGCGCGCCATTTCCATCGCTCCTTCGCCGGGTCTTTTTGCCCGGCCCGAAAACCACCCACCGTGACAGGTTCTGGGAAAGGGAGAAATTCGCAGGTCAAGGTGCGGTGGCGGCGGACGTCCGCTTGCCCTGACCTTCCGCCCGAAGCGAGGATCCCGGGCGGACGAACGAGGACTTCTGCGTTTTCCGTTCCACAGAGTACACGCCCGGCACGCACCCGCGACAGGCCGCGCGGGCGGTCCATCACAGCGCCGGCCGGCGAGCCGTGAATGGCCGTGCGAATTACGGCTCGGAAAGAGTTGACGCCGGCGGGTGAGCTTATTTCCGGCTGATCGGGAGCGCTGAATACAGCCATTCATCCCGGGCGTGCGAGCCGATTCGCCGCGGCCGGTCGCGGGGCGTCTGTCCCCCATGAGAGCTACGCGTGACTGTCCACCGGGCGGTGACGATTCCAGGCCGCCGGATCCCTAGCGTTCTCGGCGTGAGCGCGGCGACCGGCCGCGGGAGGTCGCAGGGGAGTCGTCATGCGTCTGTTGAAGCAGCTCGTGCCCGCCGTGGTGGTCGCCGCCGCCGGTCATGCGGGCGTGCAGGCGGTGGGCGGAAATCCGTACCTCACCCTGGTCCTCGGCGTCGCGACGGCCGCGCTCGCGCTGTTCGTGTACGCCTGGACGGTGCGCTGGTCCGAGCGCCGCGCTCCTGACGAGGTGGCCGCGAAGGGCGCCGCCGCTGCCACCGGCCGCGGGATGCTGATCGGCGCCGGGATGTTCGCGGCCGTCATCCTGAACATCGCCTTCGTGGGCGGCTACCGGGTCGACGGCATGGGCTCGGTGACGGGGGCCGTGGCGATCGCCGGGTTCATGGCCGCCGCCGCCGTGACGGAGGAGGTCATCTTCCGCGGCATCCTGTTCAGGATCGTCGAGGAGCGCATCGGCACGTTGCCGGCGCTGGCGCTGACGGGCGTGCTGTTCGGGTTGATGCACCTGTTCAACGCGCACGCCACGCTGTGGGGCGCGATCGCCATCGCGATCGAGGCCGGCGGCATGCTCGCCGCCGCGTACGCCGCCACCCGCAGCCTGTGGCTGCCGATCGGCCTGCACTTCGGCTGGAACTTCGCCGGGGGCGGCATCTTCGCCACCGTGGTCTCGGGCAACGGCGCGTCGCAGGGCCTGCTGAACGGGGTGACGTCGGGGCCGGCACTGCTCACCGGCGGCGAGTTCGGGCCGGAGGGGAGCCCGTACGCGGTGGTGTTCGGGCTGCTGCTGACGGTCGTGTTCCTGTGGCTGGCCCGCCGGCGCGGCAACCTGGTCCCTGTCCGGCGCCGCGCGACCGCTACGCTCTCCCGGTGACCGGCCTCAGGCGAGCTC
The DNA here is from genome assembly GCF_024172165.1 of Nonomuraea thailandensis. Classification (GTDB taxonomy): domain Bacteria; phylum Actinomycetota; class Actinomycetes; order Streptosporangiales; family Streptosporangiaceae; genus Nonomuraea; species Nonomuraea thailandensis. The sequence continues at coordinate 12,482,847 of NZ_JAMZEB010000002.1, forward strand.
CCTCGGCGACCGGGCTGGGGCGAGCTCCGGAGCGGCAGGATCGCTACCGGCGCGCCGCTGAGCTGTGGCAGCGGTGCGACGTCACCGTCCGGGACCTGCCGTTCGGGCTGCTGCTGGCCGTCGCGTCGCTGCTGCCGGCGCTCCACGGCAAGGGAACGCAGGTCGGCGACCTGCCGGCCCGGCCCTTCGACGAGCTGGCGTTCCTGGTGATCGCCCTGGAGACCCTCCCGCTCGCGGTGCGACGGCGGTGGCCGGCCGTCAGCCTCGTCCTGGTGTCGCTCGGCTTCGCCCTCGACCAGATCCGCGCGTACCACGTCCTGGCGAGCAACGCGATGCCCATCGCGCTCATCAGCGCGGGCGCCCACCTGGAGCGCGGCCGGCGCGCCACCGTCCTCCTGCTCTCCGCGGCGTACCTGCCGCTGGCGGTCGCGCTCGAGCGGCTCGGCGCGACCGAGCGGCCGGAGGGGTACGTGGTGTTCTACCTGGCGCTGGCCCTCGCCTGGGGCATCGGCGCCTGGCTGCGCTCGACCCGGGCCGCCGAGGCCGAGCGCCGCCGCCACGTCGCCGAGGCCACCCGCGCCGCCGAGCGCACCCGCATCGCCCGCGAGCTGCACGACGTCGTGACCCACCACGTGACGGCGATGGTCGTCCAGGCCGAGGCCGCCCGCTACCTGACCGCCGCGCCGGACCGGCTCGACGCGGCCCTGAGCGCGGTCACCGACACCGGCCGGCGGGCCATCACCGACCTGCGGCACATGCTGGACCTGCTCAATCCCGGCCACGACAGCGACGGCAGGACACCGTCCGCCGGCGACCTGCACGCGCTCGTGGAGCGGACGCGCCGGGCCGGGCAGCCCGTGGAGCTCGCCGAGGAGGGCGATCGTGCGGAATCGGCGGGCAGCGCCGAGTTCGTGACCTATAGGGTCGTGCAGGAATCCCTGACGAACGCCCTCAAACACGCCCACGGCAGCCGCACCGTGGTCCACGTTCGCTACGGCCCCAAGGAGATCAGCGTGGCGGTCAGCACCGACGGACCGGGATCCCGGGCCGCCTCTCCCGGCGGGAGCGGGCGAGGCCTGGCCGGGCTCCGCGAGCGGGTCGAGGCCCTCGGCGGCGAGTTCAGCGCCGACCGGCAGGCGGGCGGCGGCTTCCTCGTCAAGGCCCGCGTCCCCGCGGGGAGCCCGGCATGACGCGCCGGTCCGGTCGAGAGCCCGCGGGGATCCGGGCGATGGGGCGGGCCTTCGCCCCTGCGGGGATCCGGGCGATGGGGCGGGCCGGTGTTCCTGCGGGAATCCGGGCGATGGGGCGGGCCGGCGCCCCCGTCGGGAGTCGGGTGATGCGGCGGGCCGGCGTCCCAGAGGGGGGCCTGGCGTGACCGCGCCGGTCCGGGTCCTGGTGTGCGACGACCAGGCGCTGATCCGCACCGGGTTCGCCACCATCATCGACGCCCAGCCCGATCTGGAGGTGGTGGGCGAGTGCGGCGACGGCCGCGCCGCGGTCGACCTCGCCGGCCGCCTGAGCCCCGACATCGTGGTCATGGACGTGCGCATGCCGGTGCTCGACGGCATCGAGGCGACCCGCCTGCTGGCCGGCGCCGGGGTGGCGGACCCCGTCAAGGTGCTCGTGGTGACCACGTTCAACCTGGACGAGTACGTCTACGAGGCGCTGCGCGCGGGCGCCAGCGGATTCCTGCTCAAGGACGCCCCACCGGCGCAGCTCCTGCACGGCATCCGCACCGTTGCCGCCGGCGCCGCGCTGCTGGCCCCCGAGGTGACCCGGCAGCTCGTCGGCAGGTACGCCTCCCGGATCCGCCCCGCCGAGCACGCCCAGGACGACGTCGCGCTGACCCCGCGCGAGCTGGAGGTGCTGCGCCTCATCGCCGACGGCCTGTCCAACAGCGAGATCGCCGCCACGCTGGTGATCAGCCAGGAGACCGTCAAGACGTACGTGTCACGCATCCTCACCAAGCTCGATCTGCGCGACCGCGTGCAGGCGGTGGTCTACGCCTACCGCAACGGCCTGGTGACCTGAGCCCCGTTCAGGCGGGGGTCAGGACGGTCTTGCCGGCCAGCTGCCCGGCCGTGGCCTCGTCGTGGACGGCGGCCAGGTCGGTCAGCGGCCGGCGCCCGGCGACGTCGATCTTCAGCTCGCCGGCGTCCACGCGGGCGACCAGCCCGGCGAGCTGGGCGGCGTCGCTGCGGACGAAGACCTGCGCCGTTCGCACCGCGCGCCCGGCGTCCTCGGGACCGGGGGTGGTGGTGCTGACGAACGTGCCGCCGTCGGCCACCAGGTCCACGAGCTGAGCGGTCTCCTCAGGCGAGGTCGGCACCAGGTTGAGCACGACGGTGAAGCGCCCGCCGGCCGACCGGGGGAGCGGGGTGGCGGTGTAGTCGATGATCCGGTCGGCCCCGTGATCCCGGATCCGGGCCGCGCTGCGTGCGCTCGCGGTGGCGGTGACGGCGGCGCCGGCCCGCTTGGCGAGCTGGACGGCGTACCCGCCGACCGCCCCGCCCGCGCCGTTGATCAGGATCGTCTGCCCGGCCTCCAGCCCGGCGTGCTCGAACAGGGCCTGCCAGGCGGTCAGCCCGGCCGCGGGCAGGGCCGCCGCGTCGGCCAGGTCGCCCGTGCGCGGCGCCGGGGCCAGCGATTCGGCGGGGGCGACGGCGTACTCGGCGGCGGCGCCGGGCTCGCTCATCGGCAGGAAGGCCACCACCGCGTCCCCGGCCCTCCAGGCCGTCACGCCCTCGCCGACCTCGGCGATGACGCCCGCCAGGTCGAAGCCCGGGACGTGCGGCAGGTCCAGCGGGAAGACCTGCTGGAGATGACCGGCGCGGATGGCCACCTCCACCGGGTTGAACGAGGTGCCGGCCACCTTCACCAGCACCTGCCCGGGCCCGGCCGCCGGGCGGTCGGCGTCCTCGTGGACGAGCACGGAGCTGTCGCCGTAGGCGTGGAAACGCACTGCCTTCATGATGAACTCCCTCGATCATCGCTTCGAAGTCGAAGCATCTACGAGAACACGCTTCGAGTTCGAAGCAATCCCGGCGGGGGAGTGACGCTCGTCACATTGCTTTGAATTCGAAACAGGTAGGGTGGGAGCCGTGACGCACGAGCCGCTCGATCCCCGCCAGCTAGGGGCGTACTTCGTGCTCAGAGAGGCCGTCAGCCTGCTGGAGCATCAGATCGAGCAGCAGCTCCACGCCGACGGCGACATCAGCTACGTGCAGTTCCAGCTCCTGGCCCGCCTCCACCACGCCTCGGAGCCGCTGACCATGACGCAGCTGGCCGACGGCGTCGTCTACAGCCGCAGCGGCCTGACGTACCAGGCGGGCCTGCTGGAGAAGGCCGGGCTCGTCGCCCGCTCCCGCGCGCCGGAGGACGAGCGCGCCACCCTGGTCAGCATCACGGCCGAGGGCCGGGCGCTGTTCGAGCGCGTCCTTCCGGGCCACGTCGAGCTCTCCCGCCGCCTGCTGTTCGACCCGCTGACCGACGACGACGTACGTCATCTCGGCGACATCATGACCCGCGTACGCGACAACCTGCGTGCCCAGCCGCCCCGCTCCGCCGCCCCCCGCAAGCGCCGCGACACCACCTGACCGCTGCGGTGCCGGCCAGGCCCGCCACTGACGTAGGGGTCAGGCGCGCGGTGCGGCGGGCGCGGGCAGGGCCCGCCTCTGACGTGGGGGTCAGGCGCGCGGTGCGGCGGGCGCGGGCAGGCCCGCTTCGAACAGGCGGGCGTCCACCTCGTCGAGCGCCAGGCGCAGCGCGCCGAGGGCGACGCTCTCGGCGCCCAGTGTCGAGGCGCGGATCTCCGGGACGCGCAGGCAGGTGCGGCCGAGCTCGCGGGCGAGCTGGTCGAGGATGAGGTCGGCCGAGCGGGAGAAGCCGCCGCCGAGGACGACGAGCTGCGGGTCGAGGGTGAGCACCAGGGCGGCGGTGCCGACGGCGAGGTCGCGGGTGTAGCGGCGGACGGCCGTCTTGGCCGCCTTGTCGCCGGAGCGGGCGGCGTTGAACACCCAGGCGGCGGCGTCGTCGGTGCCGATGCCCGCGGGCAGGCTCGGGCAGCTCTCCAGGTGGGAGGGCGCGGTGAGCCAGCGGACGGCGCGCAGCGCGCCGATCTCGCCCGCGGCGCCGCCGTAGCCGCGCCGCAGCGTGCCGTCGATGATCAGACCGGCGCCGGTGCGCATGCCCGCCAGCAGGTAGACGATGTCGTCGGCGTCGCGGGCCGCCCCCTGCCAGCGCTCGGCGAGCGCGGCCAGCTTGCAGTCGTTCTCCACCTGGACGGGGCAGGAGAAACGGGTGGCCAGGTGCTCGGCCGGGCTCACGCTCTCCCATCCGGGCAGCGGCGTGAACAGGGCGGTGCGGCCACCGGCGTCGACCGGCCCCGTCACCCCGACGGTGATCGCCCAGATCTCGTCGGGACGCAGGCCGGCCGCGGCCAGGCACTCGTCCACGGCGGCGTCGGCGACGGCCAGCCGTTCCGCCGGACCGGCGCCCGGGTCGACCGGCAGCCGGCTGGTCGCCGCCACCGTGCCGTCGAGGTCGGAGAGCATCGCCAGCACCTTGTGGGCGCCGACGTCCACGCCGACCACGTGACCGGTGCCGGCGTTGAACCGGTAGCGGCGGGCGGGGCGCCCGACGATGCTGCTGCCGTCGGGCTCGACGACGGTGAGCCAGCCGTCGGCGACCAGGCCCTGGACGATGACGTCCGTGCCCGGCCGGGACAGCCCGGTGCGGGCGGCCAGCTCCGTGACGGTGGACGGCGGGTTGCCCCGCAGCACCCTGACGATGCTGAGAGCGTTGAGCTCCCGCATCCGGTTCACGTCCGTCGCGGTCGTGACCTGCTCGGTCACCGCAGCCCCCTAGATCTCTGGCTAACGATGCGCTCTTGGCAAAGAGGGTAGTGCGGCCACAGGACATCGGACACCACTGCCCGTCAGGCGCGACGACCGAGCCGAAGCCCACCTCCCCGCCGTCTCCCTGCTCGTCTCTCTGCTCGTCTCTCTGCCGTCGGTGGCGAAGACCCGGGTGCGGTGTCCGGCTGGGCGCTCGGTCTGCGCTGCGACACCTGCGGCTGGTTCGGCACCGCGTCAACCGCTTCCGGTACGGCGGCAACAGCACCGTCACCATCGACTCGATCTCCTCCCAGTGACACTCGGGAGGCCGGGCGTACCCGGCCCCATCACCGGAGGGCAGTTGCTCGAACCCTCCAACCCCCCTTGAATGGGGACTTATGTTCCTCCGCAGCCCCAAGCCCTTCAGCCGGCGCCCCACCGAACTCCTGATCGGGATCGGGTTCTTCGTGGTGGTCGCCGCTTGCGCGATCACCGCCCTGCTGGTTCCCGACACCCAGGTCGAGGCGCGCTTCGCCGTCATGGGGGTGGCTGCGTGCCTGTACGCCGTGGTGGCGGCCGATCTTTGGGCCGCTGCGGTGACGGGGGTGCTGGCCTGGACGTTGGCCACCGGCTTTCTCATTCATCCGGTCGGGGAGCTCAGTGTCACCGGAGGCTCTGATGGGATTCGCCTGCTTGCCATCATGGGGATCTCGCTGGCGGGTGGGGTTTACGGGGTCTACCGGCGGCGTGCGGACGTGGGGCGGTGACGGGGTTGGCGGCCATCGGCCCGGCGATCGTCAGCGCGGCAGCCGTCGGCCCCGCCGTCGTAGGTCCGGCGGTCGTGGGTCCGGCGGTCGTAGGTCCGGCGGTCGTGGGCCAGGCAGCCGTTGGCCCCGCCGTCGTGGACCTGGCGGTCAGTAAGTCGGCGATCGTTGGATCGGCCGTCGCGGGCCCGGCCATCGTCGGCCGGGCGGCCATTGGCCCGGCCATCGATGGGCAGGGCGGCCATCAACCCGGCCGCCATTGAATCGGCGGCCGATTAGGCGGTGGTCATCGGCCCGGCTGTCATTGGGTTGGCGGCCGTTCAGGCGGTGGGCGCCGGCCCGGCCGTGTTGGGGTTGGCGGTCGTCGGCGCGGCCGCAACGAGCCATCACCGCGCCAGCCGACATCGCGCCGGTCATCGAGCCGTCAGCGCGCCGGTCGTCAGCGCGCCGGTCATCGGGTCGACGCGCCTTCAACCGGCGGGTTACAGGACCAGCCCTCGTCGGCCGGCCTCTAGCCGAAGGCGAAGGCGCCGGCGGCGGCGTGCTCCTGCACCAGCCGCTCCTGCTCCCCGGTCCAGCCGGCCGCCTCCCGCAGGGCGGCGAACTCCCGCGTCAGCGAGGTGGCGGACGTGGTGCGAGCGTCCGTGCCGACGGTGACGGCGAGGCCCGCCGCCAGCAGCCGGGTGGCGGGATGGGCCACCAGGCTGGGGACGGCGCCGGTCTGCACGTTGCTGATCGGGCACGTCTCCAGCGTGATCCGATCCCGGCGCAGGCGTTCGAGCAGCGCGCCGTCCTCGGCGCAACGCACCCCGTGGCCGATCCGCCGGGCGCCGAGCACGTCGATCGCCTCCCACACGCTCTCGGCCCCTGCCGCCTCGCCCGCGTGCACGGTGCACGGCAACCCAGCCCGATGCGCCAGGTCGAAGGCGGGCCGGTGCGGCGTGCCCGGGTACACCCGCTCGTCGCCGGCCAGGTCGAGCCCACTGACCACGTCGCGGCGCCGTACGGCGAGGTCGGCGACGGCGAGGCTCTCCTCGGGGCTCTGGTGACGCAGACAGCACAGCAGCAGCGCCGTTCGCACGCCCGTCGCGGCCCGCCCCTCCGCCAGCCCCGCGGCGACCGCCGACACCGCCTCGTCCGGCGTCATCCCCAGCCGCCCGTGCTGCTGCGGCGCGAACCTCGCCTCACCGTGGACGACACCGTCAGCACTCCAGTCCTCCACCAGCTCCCGCGCCGCCCGGCGCAGTGCTTCGGGCGTCTGCAGAACCCGTAGCGGCAGATCGAAGTAGGTGAGGTAGCGCGTCAGACTGCCGCAGTCGGCAGGCGCTGTGACCAACTCCGCCACCGGACGGTCCACGGCGATGCCCTGTTCGCGGGCCAGCTCGGCGATCGTGTCGGGGCGTACGGAGCCGTCGAGATGGCAGTGCAGGTCATGGCGGCCGGTCATGCGGATCCTTCCGTCAGTCGCTCGGGAGCGTGGCCGTCCCAGAGCGCGGGAGTGTGGGCGTCCGGGGGTGTAGGGGTGCGGGTGTCCTGGGGTGTGGGAGCACGGACGTGTTGAGGCGCGGGGCCGCAGGCGTCCTGGGGTGTAGGGGTGTGGGCGTCCTGGGGTGCGGGAGTGCGGACGTGCCGAGGTGCGGGACTGGGGGTGGGGGTGTCCTTGGGGGTTGTGGTGAGGGCGGCGAAGAGCAGGTGCTTGAAGCCTCGCTCGTCGACCCGGCGGACCAGGGTCACGTTCGGTGGGGGCGCCGCGCGACGGCGGTCGATGATGAGCTGGCCGCGGGTCTCGTCGCCGACCGCCACGTCCACGTGGGCCTGCTCGCTGTCGAGGACCAGTTCGGGACGCAGGGCCACCGCCGTCGCGACGGGGTCGGGAAGGTCGTAGCCGGCCAGGCCCGTGACGTCGCGGGCCCAGTCGGCGACGGTCCGGTTGATCCGGTGGGCGAAGGTGGCCAGGGGAGTGCCGAGGCCTTCCAGTCGGCGCTGGTCTTGGGGGGTCATGACGGCGTACTTGCGGGAGACGTCCCACCCGATCCAGGTGACCCGGTCGGGCGTGGCTGCCTGCAGGACCACGCGGGCGGCCTCGGGGTCGGCCCAGACGTTGAACTCCGCGGTGGGGGAGATGTTGCCGCGCAGGTCCGCCGCGCCCGCCATGCAGTAGACGTGACGGAACCTGGTCAGCAGCTCACGGTCGCGGAGCAGCGCGGCGGCGAGGTTGGTGAGCGGGCCCAGAGTGACTAGCGTCAGCTCGCCCGGGTGGCGGCGGGGGAGCGACAACAGCACGTCCACCGCGTGACCGGCCGCAGGACCGCGCGCCGGGTCGGGCAGACCGGCGTCGCCCATGCCATCGAGCCCGTGAACGTGCTGGGCGGTGGACGGCGGCCGCGTCAACGGCCGATCACAACCCGGGTGGACGGGGACATCGGCATGCCCGGCCAGCTCCAGCGTGATCAGGGCGTTGCGAGTGGCCGTGGCCAGCGGCACGTTGCCCGCCACGGTGGTCACGGCACGGACGTCACCACCACCGCCCACGGGCACATCGCCGCCCCTGCCCCCGGGTGCACCGCCGTCGGCGCCGGATGCGCCACCCCTGACGCCGGGTGTACCGCCGCGGGTGTCTGCGGTCAGGTCGCCACCGCTTGCGGACAGATCGCCCCGGGTGGGCGCACCGCTGTCACCATCGAGGACGGGCACGTCGCTGCTGGCCAGTGCGGGTGGTGTGCCGCTGCTGGCGACCGCGGGCACGTCATCGCTCTGGGCAGTGGGTGAACGGTCGTTGTCGAGTGGTGGCGCACCGCTGCTGGCGGGGGCGGCTGGGGCGCCGCTGTTTGCGACCGCGGGCACGTTGCCGCTCTGGGCAGTGGGTGGACCGCAGTCGTTGAGGGGTGGCGCACCGCTGCTGGCGAGCTCGGGCAGGTCACCGTCGCCGGTCGCAAGTACGCCGCCACCGTCGGCCGCAGGCGAGTCCCCACCGCCAGCCGCAGGCGAACCGCCGTCGGCGACCGTAGGCGAGCTGACGCAGTCGGCCGCAGGTGAGCTGACGCCGGCGACCGCCAGTAGCAGGGCCACCGCGTCGTCGGAGCCGGTGTCGGTGTCGATGAGGAGGGAGAGTCCCGGCACGCGTCACCTTTTCTAATCGATTAGATCCGGATGCATCATCTAATCGATTAGATGCGAGAATGTAAAGCCCATGAGCAGGCAGATCACCGTGGCCGATGTGGCGCGGCTGGCCGGCACCTCGACGGCGGTCGTCAGTTACGTCATGAACAACGGCCCTCGCCCGGTAGCCGCCGCGACCCGCGAGCGCGTGCTGGCCGCTGCGGAAGAGCTGGGTTACCGTCCCAACCGCATTGCCCGCGCGCTGCGCTCACGCACCACCGGCGTGGTGGGCCTGGTGCTGGCGGACGCACTGAACCCTTACTTCGGCGCGCTGGCCGGGCACGTCGAGCAGGCGCTGGCGGGGCGCGGCCGGCTCATGCTCATCGGTAACGCGGGCTACTCCGCCGACCGCCAGCGTGATCTTGTCGAACGTTTCCTCGACGCCCGGGTCGACGGCCTGGTGATCGCTTCCGCCGACGCGGGCGACGACGTGGCCGCGTACGCCCGGACGGCCGGCGTGCCTGCTGTTTACCTGCACAACGGGCCCGTCTACGGCGACACGCCGGTGGTCACCGCCGACAACGAGGGAGCGGTGCAGGAAGCGGTCGCGCACCTGCGGGCGCACGGTCACCGCGACATCGCCTTTCTGGCCGGTCCGCAGGACACCGGTCCGGTGGGTCGGCGGCGGGAGGCCTGGCAGGAGGCGACGGGCGGGCGGGGCATGCTCCTGCGTTCCGGCTACTCCCGTGCCGCAGCGGACGTCCTGATCCGCGACCTGGTCGCGACGGGTGCCGTCCCGTCCGCGGTGATCGCGGCCACGGATGAGCAGGCCATCGGGCTGTTGTCCGGCGCGTGTGCCACCGGCCTGCCCGTTCCTGGCCGGATGGGTAGCGCTGGCCTGCCTGGTCCCGGTGGGATGGGTGCCACTGGGCTGCGTGATCCCGGTGGGATGGCCGCCATCGGCCTGCGTGATCCCGGTGGGACGGGTGCTGCCGGGCTGCCTGGTCCCAGTGACGCGGGTGCCGCCGGGCTGCCTGTTGCCGGCGGGATGGCCGTCATCGGGCTCGACGGCACCCCCGACAGCGCCTACACCGCCCCGTCGCTGACCGTCACCGGGCAGCCTCTCGCGGAGATGGCGCGGCAGGCCGTCGACCTGCTGCTGGATGGCGCGGCTCCGGCATACACGCCGAGCGCGTCGCTGGTCAGGAGGCGTAGCTGCGGCTGCGGGGAGGGCTGAGTGTTCGCCCGGGTCGGGAATGGGGCGGTGGGCGTTTGTCCGTGTCGGGAGGAGGGCGGCTGGGGCCCGCCCGCGTCAGGAAGGGACGAGTGGGTGCCCGGCCGGGGCAGGAAGGGGCGGATGAGTGTTAGCCCGGGTCGGGAGGAGGGTGGCTGGGCGAGCGGCCGGGTCGGGAATAGGGCGGCTGGGCGACAACGCCGGGGCAGGAAGGCGGCGGGTGGGTGTTCGGCCCGGTCAGGAGGAGGGGGCGTGTCCGAAGGTGCGGTCGAGGGCGATGCGGGTGAGCCAGCCCAGGCCGGCGGTGAAGAGTGGCGGCCACACGATCGGGCCGAAGGAGTAGCCGACCAGCACCACCAGCGGGATCCACACCCGGTGCGCGGCCTGGTGCAGCGGGCCCGGTAGCCGGGGGCCGGCGAGCCGGGCCGCGTCGGGCAGAACGAAGAAGCCGAGCGCGGCCGCCGTGGTGGGCAGCCCGTACTTGGCGCTCTCGAAGACCGCGAAGGCGGCCAGGAACAGGGCGAGCGCTCCCCAGGCGAGCTTTCGGGCCCAGGTAGCGCCCGAGCGTGTGCTCTCGATCGTCACGCCGCCAAGCGTACCGAAAAAATACGAGTCATATCTCGCCTTTCGGCGGGTGAATGCAGGGTGAAACACCTCCGGCGTACGCTGTCAAGGCAGTCAAGATCCTGTGCAAACCGCCTGCCGGACAGGGCCCTGGCAGGCGCGTTCCACGAGCACCACCGGACTCGGAAAGGCAGTGGCGATGCGACTGACCAGGATCGTAGTCGTGGGCATGGCAGTGGCGCTGGCGCTCAGCGCGTGCGGGGGCGGCGGCGGGGATGCGGGCGGGGGCGGCGGAGGGCGGGGCGGCGCGTCCTCCGGCGGCTTGGAGAAGACCGAGCTGCTGATCGGCGTGGTGCCGGTCGCGTCGTCCGCGTCGCTGTTCATCGCCGAGAAGCGGGGCTTCTTCAAGGAGGAGGGGCTGACCGTCAAGACCGAGATCATCCAGGCGCCGACGGCGGTCATGCCGAAGATCGTCAACGGCAGCATGGACGCGTTCCTGACGAGCTACGTCTCGCTCATGACGATCAACGACTCGGGTGCGGCCAAGCTCAAGCTGTTCCAGCACACGATGGGAGGCGCGCCGGGGTTCTGCGCGGTGGTCGTGTCCGAGGGGTCGCCGATCAGGACCGTGGCCGACCTCAAGGGCAGGACGATCGCGGTCAACGTGCTCAGGACGCTCGGGCACACGGTGGTCAACGCCCACCTGCAGCAGGCCGGGCTCAAGCCGGACGACGTCAAGTTCGTCGCCGTGCCGTTCGCCGACCAGCTCGGCGCCCTGGCCGCGGGCAAGGTGGACGCGGCCTGGCTGGCCGAGCCGTTCCTGAGCGCGGCCAAGAAGGACGGCGCCGTCCAGATCGTCGACACCATCGGCGGGCCCACGGAGGGCGTGCCGATCGACGGGTGGGGCGTCACGGAGCAGTGGCTGGCGAAGTACCCGAAGACGGCCGCCGCCCTGCACCGGGCGCTGGCCAAGGGGCAGCAGGTCGCCGGGACCGACCGCAAGGCCATCGACGAGGTCGTGCCGACGTACACGCAGATCCCCGCGGACGTGGCCGCGGCCATGCGGGTCGGCGAGTTCACGATGGAGGCCGACCGGGCCAGCGTGCAGAAGCTGGCCGATCTCATGCACGGCTTCGGATTTCTCAAGGCCAGGCCGGACGTGGGGCAGATCTTCGCGTCCACGGGCGGCTGACCGAAAGATTGCGAATCAGATTCACTATTAACTAAGGTGGTCCTAACTTTGATCATATAGCAGAAGAGAGGGGCCCATGCGCCTCGCCCTGGACGTCGCCCCCCTCCGCAACCCGGCCTTCCGCCGGGTCTTCCTCGCCCGCACCGTGGCGCTGTTCGGCATCGGGTTCGTCATGGTCGCGGTGCCGCTGCAGGTCTTCGCGCTGACGGGCTCGACGGCCGGGGTGGCGTTCGTGAGCGTGGCGGTGGGCGGCTCCGCGCTGGCGGGCACCATGCTGGGCGGGATGCTGGCCGACCGCGGCGACCGCAGGCGGCTGATCATCGGCGCTCGCGCCACGGCCGCGATCGCGTTCGCGGTGCTGGCCGGGAACGCGCTGCTGCCGGAGCCCCAGCTCTGGGTGATCTACCTGTGCGGGATCGCCGAGGGGGTCGCCAACGGCGTGTCCGGGTCCGCGCTGATGGCCGCCACGCCCAGCATCGTGCCGCGCGACAAGCTCGCCGCGGCCGGCGCCCTGATGGCGGTCATGGCGGACCTCGGCTCGGTGGCCGCGCCCGCGCTGGGAGGGCTGCTCGTCTCCGCGACCGGGTTCTGGGGCAACTACGCGGTGTGCGCCGTCGCGGGGACCCTCACCGTGACACTGCTCGGCCGGCTCCCGCCCCTGCCGCCGCCGGAGACCGCCACGAGGGAGTCGCTGCCCCAGGCGCTGCGCGCCGTGGCCGGGTACGTGCGCCGCGACAGGATCGTCGGCCCCACGCTGCTGGCGGGGCTGGTCGCGGGGCTCCTGTCGGGCTGGAACGTGCTGCTGCCCGCGTTCGGCCAGGAGGTGCTCGGCCTGCGGCCGGACGGGCTCGGCCTCCTGTACGCCGCCCCCGCCGCGGGCGCCCTGGTGGGCTCGCTGACCAGCGGCTGGATGGGCTCCGTCGCCCGCCCCGGCCGGTTCGTCATGGGCGCGCTGCTGCTGTCGGGGGCCGGACTCGTCGTCGTCGGGCTCACCGGGTGGTTCGCCGTGGCGATCGCGGGCCTCGTGCTCTTCGGCGCGGGCCGGGTGGTCGGGGACGTGCTGCGCTACACGATCGTGCAGGAGCACACGCCCGACCAGTACCGTGGCCGGCTGGCGGCGCTGTGGTCCGCGCAGATCACCGTCGGCGTCTCCCTGGGGGCCGCCGCGGCGGGCGGGTTGTCCGCGTTCGTGCCTGCGGGCGGGGCGTTCCCCGTCTACGGTGCTCTGGGGATGGCGGGCGCGGTCGTGCTGGCGCTGCTGCTGTCCACGCTGCGGCGGCTGCGCCGGAGTTGAAGGACGGTCTCACGGTGGCGCCGCAGCCGAGGGAGATCTCGCGCCGCCTCAGCCGGCTGGGACTTCGCGCCGCCTCAACTCATGCCAAGGCTTCACGCCGCCTCAGCCCTGCCGGGCCAGGGTGTCGGTGACGAGGCGGCTCACCTTGCCCACCGCCTGCACGCCCGCGCCCATCGAGCCGTGCCGGTCGGAGATGACGGCGATCAGGTACGTGTGCCCCCGCGTCCGTACTTGCCCGATGCTGTTGACCGTCCACCGCCCGCCATGCCGGGCACGCGGCAGCCAGCCGTTCTTGAGCGCGACCTCCGCCCCCTGCCGCCCGGACGCGCTCACGCCCCACGCCTGCCCTGGGGTCACGCCGCCCATGAGCCCCAGCACGTACCGGCGGTTCTTCGCCGACAGCGGGCTGCGCGGCGAGGTCAGGGCGGCCAGCAGCCGGACCTGGTCGGCGGCGCTGGTGGTGGTAGAACCCCACGCCCCGCTCGGGTCGGGCCTCGTCTCTCGCAGGCCGAACCGCCGGTTGGCGGCGGCCAGCCCCGGCGCGCCGCCGATCGCCGACCACAGCGCCGAGGCGGCGGCGTTGTCGCTGACCCTGATGGCCCGCGCGGCGGCCCCCCGCTCCGCGGCGGTCAGGCCGCGGCGCTGGCGCTGGGCCTTGAGCAGCAGCGCCATCACGATGTCGACCTTGACGATGCTGGCCGTGGCCGTCCTGAGCCCCGGGTTGTAGGAGTAGGACAGGCCGGTCGAAAGGTCCCGCACCGACACCGCCACCTGGCCGGGAACGGCGCCGAGGTAGCGGCCGATCGTCCGGGTCAGCGGCTTCCTGAACGAGGAACGGCCCAGCGGCTTCCCGGACAAGGGACGGCCCAGCGGTCTCCCGGACGAGGGGCGGCCCAGCGGGGCGGTCAGACCTGCGACGGTCCCGCGCAGGACGGACGGATACGCGGCGGCGACCTGCGGCCCCAGGGCCAGGAACGTGGCCGCCATCCGGTAACCGTCGAGCCCGCGCCGCAGCGCGAGGGTGTACCGGCCGGGAGCGCCGTCCGCCGCGCACGGGGCAGATCCGCAGACGGGAGTGCCGAGTAAGGCCGCCGCCTGGACCGTTCCAACGGTCGTTCCGGTGATCGCCAGCGCCAGGGCGGCCGTGGTGAGCGCGCGCGCCTTCACATTCATGCATCCCCCTTGTGCGCACCGCCCCCGGTGCGTCCCCCGGGTGGCGGGTCCCGGCCACCCCGCGCGCCGGGACCACCACCTGATATGTGTGCGGCGTCAGCCGTTTGTCGTTGTTTCGCCCGGGACGGCCCGGTGGATGACGGATGCGGTGAAACGCACCGGCAGGGCGACGGGGCCGCGGGTGATGCCGGCGGGCAGCCGGCGCACCTCGGCCGAGGGGTCGGCCCAGGCCAGCTCGGGCAGCCGGGACAGCAGCACGCGCAGTCCGACGGCGGCCTCGACGCGGGCCAGCGGCGCGCCCAGGCAGTAGTGGATGCCGTGACCGAAGGCCAGGTGCCGCGGCTCGGAGCGGGTCACGTCGAGGCGGCCGGCCTCGTCCGGCGGGAGGGCGTCGCGGCTGGCCGAGGTGAGGGCGACCGCGACGGCCTGGCCGGCCCGGATGTGCTGCCCGCCGAGCGTGAGGTCCTCGGTGGCGAAGCGGGCGGGCGTGGTCTCGACGGGAGCGTCGTAGCGCAGGAACTCCTCCACCGCCCCCGGGATGAGCTCCGGCCGGGCCCTGAGACGCGCGGCCTGCTCCGGGTGGTCGAGGAGGGCGGCCAGGGCGTTGCCCAGCAGGTTCACGGTGGTCTCGTGGCCCGCCACGACCAGCAGGACGGCGGTGCCGAGCAGCTCGGTGTCCGACAGGCGGCCGTGGTCGTCGTCGTGGACGCGGATGAGCTCGGAGAGCAGGTCGCCGGCGGGGGCGCGGCGCTTGTCGGCGAGGAGGCCGCGCAGGCAGGAGTTGAGCGAGAGCAGGGCCGCCCGCTGCCGCTCCGAAGGGCTGCTCATGCCCTCGCGGGTCCAGCGCTGGAGGTCGGCGCGGCGCTCCTCCGGGACGCCGAGCAGCTCGCAGATGACCGCCATGGGCAGCGGCCTGGTGAACGAGGCGACCAGGTCGGCCTGGCCGGTGAGGAAGGCGTCCGCGCCGGCGGAGGCGAAGGCGTCCCCGTCGTCAGCGGAGGCGATGGTGTCCGCGCCGGTGGAGGTGAAGGTGTCCGCGCCGGTGGAGGCGATGGTGTCCGCGCCGGTGGAGGCGAAGGCGTCCACGAGCCGGTGGGAGAGCTGCTCGATGCGCGGGGCGAGCCGTTCGGCGGCGCCCGCGGTGAACGCCTTGGACGCCAGGCGGCGCAGCCTGGTGTGCTCGGGAGGATCGGCGGTCAGCATGTTGCCGCCGAAGCCGGAGCCCGCGAGCATGATGTGCTGCCCGGCGGCGCGCAGCCGCTCGGCGAACGGCTCGGGGTCCTTGCTCAGCTTCGGGTGGGCCAGCGCCTCCCGGCCCAGCTCGTACTCGACGACCAGCCAGACGGCCGAGCCGTCGGCGGAGCGCACGCGGTGGATCGGGCCCCGTTCGCGCAGCTCGGCGTAACGGGCGTGGGCGTCGGCCTTGAAGTCGGGAGTCCCGACGAGGATGGCGTCATCGCGGGTGGTCATGACTCGAATGCTCCGCCCGATGACATATCGGACGCCAGTGCTTCTTGACCTGGAGCCTGCTCCAGGTGGCAGCGTCGTCCTCGGAAGCGGCCATGGCACGAGGGAGCCTGACATGATTTTTCGGCAGCTGGGGCGGAGCGGCATCCAGGTGAGCGCCATCGGGTTCGGCGCCTGGGCCATCGGCGGGCCGTTCGTCTCCGGTGGCAAGCCGGCGGGATGGGGAGAGGTGGACGACGACGAGTCCGTCGCGGCGGTGCGCCACGCGCTCGACCTCGGGGTCACGTTCTTCGACACCGCCGACGTTTACGGCACCGGCCACAGCGAGCGCGTGCTCAGCAGGGCGCTGGCGGGGCGGCGGGACGAGGTGGTCATCGCCACCAAGTTCGGCAACGTCTTCGACGCGGGCACCCGTACCGTCACCGGCCGGGACATCTCGCCCGGCTACATCCGCCAGGCCTGTCAGGCGTCGCTGGAACGACTGGGCACCGACCGCATCGACCTGTACCAGCTCCACATCGGCGACGCGCCGCTGGAGCAGGTGGACGACCTGGTCGCCACGCTGGAGGGGCTCGTCGACGACGGGCTGATCCGCGCCTACGGGTGGAGTACCGACGACCCGGAGCGGGCGGCGGCCTTCGCCAAGGGGCCGCACTGCGCGGCGGTGCAGCACGAGCTCAGCGTCCTGCGCGACGCCCCGGCGATGCTGGCGGTGTGCGGGACGCACGAGCTCGCGTCCGTCAACCGGGGGCCGCTGGCGATGGGGCTGCTGTCCGGCAAGTACGGCCCGCAGTCCCGGCTGCCGATGAACGACGTGCGCGGGGACTCGCCGGGGTGGATGACGCTCTTCCGCGACGGCCGGCCCGCCCCTGAGTTCCTTGCCATGATGGAGGCGATCCGTGACATCTTGACCTCCGGTGGCCGCACCCTCGCGCAGGGTGCGCTGGGCTGGCTGCTGGGGCGCAGCGATCGTACGGTGCCGATCCCCGGGATCAGGACGGTGGCCCAGGCCGAGGAGAACGCGGGCGCGCTCCGGCACGGGGCGTTGAGCGCGGCGGAGCTGGCCCAGATCGGCGAGCTGCTGCAACGACCGGCCTGACCCGGCGCCCGGGCGCCCCGCTGAAGGCGGCCTGGCGGACCGAGCATGCCCGCTTCGGTGCCGGAGGGCGAGTGCGGGCTTCGGCGCTGGAAGGCGAGTGCGTGTTTCGGCGCTGGTGAGCGCGTGCGTCTGCTTCAGCGCTGGAGGGCGATCTGGCGGACGCACTCGTCGGCGATGCGGCGGGCGAACCCGGCCGGGTCCTCGTGCGCGGGCACGTGCTCAGGCACGACGGCGTGCACGATCCCCTCGGCGAGCAGGTCGGCCGCGCGCACCCGCTGCCGCCTGGCCACCGCGGGCGCCTGCTCGGGCCCGCCGTGCAGGATCGCGCTCGCGCCCTCCGGCGGGAGCGGCGACAACCACGCGTTGCCCGCCGCGATCACCCGGCGGGACGGCAGCAGCGCCAGCGCGCCGCCGCCGGTGCCCTCGCCCAGCAGCACCGAGACGGTGGGGACGGTGAGCTCCACCATCTCGGCCAGGCACCGGGCGATCTCGCCGGCCAGCGCGCCCTCCTCGGCCGCCGCCGAGAGGTCCGCGCCGGGGGTGTCGATGACGCAGATCAGCGGCAGGCGCAGCTCCTGGGCGATGCGCATGCCGCGGCGGGCGCCGCGTAGCGCGGCCGGGCCCAGGGGGCGGTGCTGGGACTGGGTGCGGCGGTCCTGCCCGACGAGGACGCAGGGGTTGCCGGAGAACGAGGTGAGCGCCAGCAGGAGCGCGTCGTCGGTCTCGCCGAGCTGCGTGCCGTGCAGCGGCAGGACGTCGTCGGCGGCATGCCGGAGCAGCTCCCGCACGCCGGGCCGGTCCGGGCGCCGGGTCAGGGTGATCGAGGACCACGCGTCACTCCCGATCGAGGACCACGCGTCACTCCCGGCGGGCCGGGATGCAGCGCGCTCCCCGGTGGAAGCCTCCGCGTCGCCGCCGGTGAGCGCGGAACCCGGGTCGCCGCCCGCGGCGCGCGGCGCGCGCGCAGGAGCGTCCGGGCCGGGAGTGCCGGAGAGGAGGGCGAGGGCGCGGGCGGCGATGTCGGCCAGCTCGCCCGCGGGCACGACCGCGTCCAGGATCCCCTTGTCGACCAGGTTCTCGGCCACCTGAACCCCTTCCGGGAACGGCTCCCCGCGCAGCGTCCGGTAGACGAGCGGCCCGAGGAAGCCGATGAGCGCCCCTGGCTCGGCGACCGCGACGTGCCCGAGCGACCCCCAGGAGGCGAACACGCCGCCGGTCGTGGGATGGCGCAGGTAGACGAGGTACGGCAGCCCGGCGGCCTTGTGCGCGACGACGGCCCGGCTGATCTCGACCATCCGGACGAACGCCGGCGTGCCTTCCTGCATGCGGGTCCCGCCCGAGGCCGGCGCGGCGATCAGGGGCAGGCGCTCGCGCGTGGCCCGCCGGACGGCGGCGACGATGCGCTCCGCCGTGGCCACGCCGATGGAGCCGCCGAGGAAGCCGAACTCGCTGACGACGAGCGCCGCCGCGTGCCCGCGGATGGACGCCCGCCCGGTGAGCACCGCCTCGTCGGTGCCGGCCCGCTCCTGCGCGCGCCGGAGCACGGCGAGATAGCCGGCATCATACGCCGCACGATCGATCGGCTCGTCCCAGGAGCGGAAGCTGCCGGGATCGACCGTGGCCTCGATCAGGGCGCGGGCGGACGGCCTGGTCATGCGGGCCGCAGCCGGGCGTCGTTGCCGACGATGGGATTGCGCAGCGTGCCCAGGCGCTCGACCTCGACCTCGACCTCGTCGCCCGGCTGCAGCAGCCACGGGGGAGTGCGGGCGTAGCCGACCCCGGCGGGCGTGCCGGTGGCGAGCAGGTCGCCTGGCCGCAGCGTGAACGTGCGCGAGATCAGCGAGAGCGTGTCGCCGACGGTGTAGACCATCTCGTCGGTGCTGCCGTCCTGCACGACCTCGCCGTTGACCCGGGTACGCACCCGCAGGCCGTCGCGCAGGTCGCCGACCTCGGCGGCGGGCACCATGGGGCCGAGCGGGCCGGAGCTGTCGCCGTTCTTGCCGAGGATCCACTGGCTGGTCAGCTTCTGCGCCCTGCGCGAGGTGAGGTCGTTGAAGGCGGAGTAGCCGACGACGGCGGCCAGCGCCTGCTCGGGGCCGGCGTCCACCAGCGGCGCGCCGACGTACGCGACGACCTCGCCCTCCCAGTCGAGGCCGTCCTCGTTCGCCGGGACCGGCACCGGGGCGCCGTCCACGGTCAGCGACTGCGTCCACCGGGCGAACAGCGTCGGGTGCGGCGGCAGGTCCTTGCCGGCGAAGGAGCCCTCGGCGACGTGCTTGAGGTAGTTCAGTCCGATGCAGATCACGCGGGCGCCGGGCAGCACCGGCGGCACGAACGTGACCTCCGCGGCGGCTGCCGTGTCACCGGCGGGCTCCCGGGACAGCAGGCTCCGCGCGTCGGCCCAGAACCGCTCCAGCGACGCCAGCACCGCGACCTCCGCGCCGTCGGGCGACAGCGACGCCACCTCGACCGGGCCGCCGTTCCGGCGGATGCCCACGATTCTCATCGGTCACCTCTTCTGGTACGGAAGGGTACGAACCCTTCTAAAGGTTCGCAGGTTTGTGCTTAGATGTCGGACTATGCCGCAGAGCTCCTCCTCCGGACAAGCCCTGACCGGCCTGGGCCAGGGCGCTCGTACGCGTGCCGAGCAACTGGCAGCCCTGCTCGACGACCGGATCCGCACCCGCGGGCTGGCCCCCGGCGAGCCGGTGGGGACCCTGGAGTCGCTGCGCGCGGAGACCGGCCTCGCCTACGCCACGGTCAGCGAGGCCGTCCGGCTGCTGCGTGACCGGGGCGTGCTGGAGATCCGGCCGGGGCGCGGCGGCGGGCTGTTCGTCGCCGAGCGCGGGCCGGTGGTGCGGCTGCGGCACACGTTGCTGAGCGTCGAGGAGGAGCCCGGCACGGTCGCCGACGCCATCGAGCTGCGCGACCACCTGGAGGAGCTGATCGACGTCGGCGCCGCCCGCCACCGCACCGGCCGGGACATCGCCGACCTGCGCGGCCTGCTCCGGCGACTGCGCGCCGCGCCCGACTGGAACGGCTTCATGCGCGCCAACTGGGCGCTGCACGAGCGGATCGCCGCGATCAGCCCCAACGCGATGGCGCGGGCGGTCTACACCGGCACCCTGGGTCACCTGGGCGCCGCGTCGTCCCGCTTCGACGACGACCCGGCCGCCGCCGCGGGCTACCGCGCCGAGCGTTACCAGGTCCACGCCGACCTGGTCGAGGCGATCGCGGGTGGCGACGAGGCCGCCGTCCGCGCGGCCGTCGCCCGGCACAACACCACCACGTGAGAAGGGGCCCCGCATGCCCGGTGAGTACCGCCAGTACCTGTTCCCGCACGATCACCCGAGGCTGGCCGGGGTGCGGGGCCTCGACCCGTACGCCTACCGCGAGTTCGCCAGGAAGCCGGGCACGTTCACCGGCGGCCTGGTCGAGGGCTGGACGCCGCTCTACAGGAACGACTTCCACGGCGTCACGGAGAACGGCGTCCTGCGCGGGGGCCTCCACCCGCTCAGGCCCGCGGAGCCGGGTGAGGAGGCGCCGGTCGAGGCCATGGTGGCGGCCGCGGACGACCTGCTCGCCGCCCTGGACGGCGAGGGCCGCGAGCGGGTCTCGTACGCGGTGGACGCCGCGGAGTGGCAGACCTGGGCCAACCCGGAGTTCATGCAGTTCGACACCGGCCTGCGGCTGGACCTGCAGCCGGAGGCGGTGCGCGAGCGGGCGCTGGCCCTGGTGCGCGCCTCGCTCTCCCCGGAGGGCTTCCGGCTGGCGCACGCGATGATGCTGGTCAACGGCTTCCTCGGCGAGGTCGTCGGCCTGGAGAGCATCCTCAACGAGTACAGCTACAACCTCGCCCTCTACGGCGCCCCCGACCTGCGGGCCCCGTGGGGCTGGCAGCTCTACGGCCACCACTGCGCGATCAACTGCCTGGTCGTCGAGGGGCGCATGGCGCTGTCGCCGGTGTTCCTCGGCGCCGAGCCCGACGAGATCGACGCGGGCCCGCACGCGGGCCTGCGCGACCTGTTCGCCGACCGGGTGGAGCTCGGGCTGCGGCTGATGGCCGCCCTGCCGGAGGAGCAGCGGCGCCAGGCCGTCGTGTACGAGCGGATGGTCGACCCGGCGATGCCGGAGGGCCGGGTGCATCCGGGCGACGAGCGGCACCTGGCCGGGGCGTTCCAGGACAACCGGGTCATCCCTGTCGAGGGGGTGCGCCTCGACGGGGTGCCCGCGGAGGCGCGGGAGCACGCGCTGGCCGTCGCCGAGTCGTTCGTCCGGCTGCTGCCGGAGGGGCCGCGGGCGGCCAGGATGCGGGAGATCGCCGGGCACCTCGACGAGACCTGGTTCTGCTGGATCGGCGGTCACCGGCCGGGTGACGTCTTCTACTACCGCCTGCAGTCGCCGGTGCTGATCGCCGAGCTCGACCACCACTGCGGGGTGTTCCTCGACTACGACACACCCAAGCCGTTCCACGTCCACACCGTGCTGCGCACCCCGCACGGCAACGACTACGGGCGCGCCTGGGTCCGGCAGTGGCAGGAGCGGGAGGCCGGGCGCTAGCGGGCCCGGCGCACCCGTACCGCGAGAAGGATCAGGACGACGGGAAGGAGCACGTGCAGCACCCATCCGGGTGTGACGGGGTTGATCACTTCCGCCGAGGACGACGTGCATCCGAGCACCGGCAGCCAGCTCATCATCAGGTCACTGACCACCAGGGGCACCACCGTCAGCCAGCCCACGCACCGGCCCGCCGGCCGGTGGCCGGTGCGCGCCAGCAGCGCCCACAGCCCGAAGCCCACGGGCGACCACGAGCGGCTGCGGGAGGAGTGACAGGACGGCCGCCACGGTCAGGATCTCCGGCACGTTGCCGAGCGCCGTGAGCAGCGCCGCCGCGGCCAGGCAGGCGAGCGTGATCAGCAGCAGGTCGTTGCCGTCCCAGGGGAGGAAGCGCAGCGCTCCGCCGGAGATCAGGGTCAGGGCGGCGTCCGGCCCGCCCACGGCGTGCTGGATCAGGGCCGCGTTCCTGACCTCCTCCTCGCTGGGCAGGCCCAGCCCGGTGATCAGCGGCGCGGCGGCGGCCACGGCGAGCACCGTCAGCAGCCCGGCGCCCAGCCACGGCGCCCACCGCCTGCGCCGCAGCACCACGACGGGCACGACCAGGAGCGCGGTGATGGCCGCGCCGGCGGCGAGGTTCGCGGCTCTGGGCACGATGACCGCGGGCAGCAGCGGCACCAGGAGCGCCAGTGCGCATAAGCCGGGTAAGGCGATTCTGTACGACACGAGCGACGGGACTATCGCTCCCGCAGCGCCCGTGTCAACCTCCCAGCACGGCGTCCCGGTCCAGCGGGAAGATCGGCCGGTTCAGGTTGCGGTACGGCAGCCGGTGCAGGTCCTGGTCCACACCCCCGGGGGTGAGCGCCAGCATCCAGCCGTCCGCCGCCTCGAACAGCTCCGGCTCCAGGTACCCGATCTTGACCGTGACCACGTCCACCCCGGCCACGTCCACCCCGAGCCGCCGGTACGACTCCAGCAGCCGGTACTGCATCCGGCGCGAGGTCAGGAAGACGCTCAGCCCGCCGATGCGCACGCTGACCACCCGCCCGCCGTCGGGGTCGTCGGCCACGGCCTCCAGCGTGCCCTCCAGCGGCAGCGGCCCGGGCGGGCGGGCGTCCACCCGGCCGCCGGCGCGCACACTGACGGGCGAGCCGACCGGCAGGTGCGCGACGGCCGCCACCGCCTCCGCGTCGAACAGGGAGGCGTAGACGGCGCGGACGGAGCCGTCGCGGATCCCGGGCCTGGCCAGCATCCGCTCCAGGGCGTAGGTGACGTCGTCGGCGCCGCCCGCGCCCGGGTTGTCGCCGGAGTCGCTGATGAAGTACGGCCGGGCCGAGCCCTCCTTGAGCGCCGCGTCCAGGCACTCGTCCATGGACCCCGTGGGAGCGACGAAGGCGAAGTCGTCGCGCGCGTCCCAGAACGCCTGCCCCAGCTCGCGGGCCGCCTGCTCGGTGGCGGCGGCGTCAGTGCCGGTGGCGACGACCGCGCCGGTGCAACGCGGCTCGTCGGCCCAGGCGAAGCCGATCCAGACGGCCGCGTCGATCACGCCGGGCCTGGCCTCGATGTCCGGGATGCGGGCGTACAGGCCGCGGGCGGGCTCCACGCGGGTGCTGGTCATCTCGCCGGGCAGCAGGATCGGCACGTGGACCAGCGACTTGTGCGGGCGTCCGCCTCGCTGGAGCGCTTCGACGAGGTTGCGGGCGGCGCGCTCGCGGGTCTCCCAGACGTCCACGTGGGGCGCGGTGCGGTAGCAGGTCAGCAGGTCGCAGCCGGCGAACAGGGTGTGCGAGACGTTGCCGTGCAGATCCATCGCCGCCGACACCAGCGGCTCGGGGCCGATCACGGAGCGGACGGCGCTGATCAGGTCGCCCTCGGCGTCCTGGCGGCCGACGACGCTCATCGCGCCGTGGATGTCCAGCAGCACGCCGTCGAAGGAGCCGTCGGACAGGCCCTGGACGATCTCGGCCCGCCAGGCGTCGTACGCGGCGGCCTCGACCGCCCCGCCGGGCAGGGCGCGGGCGTGCACGATCGGCACCCACTCCACCTCGGCCGCCCACGGCTCGCCGAGCCAGTCGTACCTGCCGAGCAGGGCCTGGCCCCGGGTGACCTCGAAGTCGGCGGTGCCGCTGAGGTGCGGCGAGAAGGTGCTGGACTCGATGTGGACGCCGCAGATGGCGATGCGCAAGGACACGTTTACCGCTGTGCTTTCTAGGAGGGACGGATGTCGGCCGTCTCCCGCAGGAGCTGGCCCAGCCCGATGAGGGCCGCGTCGGGGCCGGCGATGCTCGCCTCGATGGACAACGACTGGGTCAGCGGCGGCAGGCACCGCTCGTAGAGCATGCCTTTGACGGCCGCCACGTAGACGTCGAGGCTCGACAGCGCGCCGCCGATGACGACGCTGTCGGGGTTGAGGAAGTTGACCAGCCCCGACAGCGCGACGCCGAGCAGCCGGCCGGCCTGGCGCACCAGGGTCACCACGGCCGGGTCGGCGTTGATGGTGGCGGCGATGACGTCGCGGATGTCGGCCACGGGCAGGCCGCGCCCGGCCAGCTCGCGGGCCAGCGCGGCGCCGCTGGCGGCGGTCTCCAGGCAGCCGCTGCCGCCGCAGGAGCACTCGCGTTCGCCGCTGTCGGCCACCCGCACGTGGGTCAGGTCGCCGCTCAGGCCGCGCCCGCCGCGGTAGATCCGGGCGCCGCTGACCAGGCAGCCGCCGATGCCGCTGCCGGCCTTGACGTAGATCATGTCGCCGGTGTCGCGCCGGGTGACGTACTCGCCGATCGCGGCGGCCTTGGCGTCGTTGTCGACGACGGCGGTCACCTGGAAGCGGGCGCGCAGGTCGCTCTGGACGTCGTAGCCGCTCCAGCCCGGCATGCGGGCGGGGCCGACGAGCCGTCCGTGCGGGAAGTCCACCGGGCCGGGCAGCGCCATGCCGACGGCCAGCAGCCGCCGGCCGGGCGCGTGGGCGGTCCTGACGCTGTCGAAGGCTCCCGCGATCCGGTCGAAGATCGCCTCGGGGCCCGCTCCTATGTCGACGGCGAACTCCTCGGCCGTCAGCAGCGCTCCGGAGGGCGAGCACAGGCCGACGCGGGCGTGGCGGGCGCCCAGCTCGGCGACGGCGAAGACGCCGCCGTCCTCGCGCAGGCGCAGGATCCTGGGCCGGCGCCCGCCGGTGGAGGCGCCCACGCCCTCCTCCAGGATCGTGCCGTCCTCCAGCAGGCGCCGCACCACGCTGGAGACCGTGGAGGGAGCCACCTGCAGGATCTCCACCAGATCCGCGCGTGAGACGGCCTTACCGCTGGCCAGCAGGCTCAACGCCTGCTCACGCAGATTGGCGGGCTCCTCCGGCATGCCTCTCCTCTCCCTGGAAGGAAGACCATCATCGAGCAAGAAGACGATCACCACTAGATGCCTTCGCCGCGGACTCTACATCGAAATAAGTGTCACGAACAAAGTAGATTTTTCGCATTGACTTACCACTTGTACCTCTATACATTCTCCGGCTGAACGGCCCCTGGAGGGCAGCCCACGTCTCGACGAGGAGAATCATGGGGACGAGAACCCGCATCGTGTGCGGCGTGGTGGCCATCGGGCTGGGTCTGAGCGCCTGCAGCGGAGGCGGCGCCGGCGGCGGCGCGCAGCAGAGTGGCGGCGGCGCGCAGGGCACGGACACCGCGACCGTGGCGTTCCGCACGCCCAACTGGATCCTGCCGATCTCGGCGCCCGGCTTCACCCAGGGCGAGAACGACATCTTCTCCACCGCCCTGTACCGCAAGCTGTACAGCTACAAGCTCGACGGATCCAGCCCCGACAACGTCGACCCCCAGCGCTCGCTCGCCGAGCCGCCCGCCGTCAGCGACGGCGGCAAGACGCTGACCATCACGCTCAAGGACAACACCTGGTCCGACGGCAAGCCGATCACCACCAAGGACGTGCAGTTCTGGTGGGACCTCGTCACCGCGAACAAGGACAAGTGGGCGTCCTACAAGCCCGGCGGCTTCCCCGACAACATCGACAGCTTCAAGGTCAAGGACGACAAGACCTTCTCCCTGACCACGAAGAAGGCGTACAACGCCGCCTGGTTCGTCGGCAACCAGCTCAACCGGATCGTCCCGCTGCCCCAGCACGCCTGGGACCGGGGCGATGCCAAGAAGACCTTCGAGGAGCTCACCGCCGCCTCGAAGGACCCCAAGTCGTACGCGACCAACCCGCTGTGGAAGACCAACAGCGGCCCGTGGAAGCTGCAGAGCTACGTGCCCAGCGGCGAGGTCGTCCTGGCCAAGCAGGACACCTACTCGGGCACCGACAAGCCGAAGCTGAACAAGATCGTGCTGCGGCCGTTCACCGGCGACGACGCCGAGTTCAACGTGCTGCGCGCCGGCCAGATCGACTACGGCTACATCCCGCCGGCGAACCTGTCGCAGAAGGCCTACCTGGAGTCGAAGGGTTACAAGGTCGCCCCCTGGTACGGGTGGTCGATCACCTACCTCCAGCTGAACTTCAACAACCCCAAGACCGGGGTGCTGTTCAAGCAGCCATACCTGCGCCAGGCGCTGCAGATGCTCGTCGACCAGCCCACGATCAGCAAGGTCATCTGGTCCGGCATGGCCGCGCCCACCTGCGGCCCGGTTCCCGCCAAGCAGGGCTCGCCCGCCGGCCAGGGCTGCGCCTACCCGTTCGACCCGGCCAAGGCCAAGCAGCTGCTGGAGAGCCACGGCTGGAAGGTCACGCCCGACGGGCAGACCACCTGCGCCGACCCCGCCCTGTGCGGTGAGGGCATCGCCAAGGACGCCCCGCTGAGCTTCACCGTCACCAGCCAGTCCGGCTTCGCCGCGACCACCAAGATGTTCGCCGAGATCAAGTCGGCGATGGCCAAGGTCGGCGTGCAGCTCACCATCAAGGAGGTGCCCGACTCCGTCGCGGTCACCCCGGCCTGCAAGCCGGAGGAGTCCAAGTGCGACTGGGACATGTCGTTCTTCGGCTCGCAGGGCAGCTGGTACTACCCGGCCTTCGCCTCCGGTGAGCGCCTGTTCCAGACCGACGCCCCCGTCAACCTCGGCAGCTACAGCAACCCCGAGGCCGACGAGCTGATCGAGAAGGCGCAGTTCTCCGACGACGCCGCCGCGCTGCAGGAGTACAACGACTTCCTGGCCAAGGACCTGCCGGTGCTGTGGATGCCGAACCCCGTCTACCAGATCTCGGCGTACAAGTCGGGGCTGCAGGGCGTCGAGCCGCAGGACCCGATGAACCTGATGTACTTCCAAGACTGGTCCTGGAAGAGCTGACCGTTGACCCGGTACCTCCTCACGCGCCTGGGCCAGGCCCTGGTCATCGTGATCCTGGTGACGCTGATCACGTTCGTGATCCTGCACCTGCTGCCGGGAGGCGCGGCCAGGGCCATCCTGGGCAAGGAAGCGACGCTGGAGCAGATCGCCGCCTTCAACCACGAGATGGGGTACGACCGGCCGCTGTGGCAGCAGTACGCGATGTACCTGCAGCGGCTGGTCCAGGGCGACCTCGGCTACTCCTTCCAGCTCAACCAGTCGGTGGCCGAGGCCATCGGGCAGCGGGTGCCCAAGACCATGCTGCTGTCGCTGGCCTCGACGCTGATCGCGGTCGTGGTGGCCGTCCCGCTGGGCGTGGTGCAGGCGGTGCGGCGTAACCGCTGGCCCGACTACACCATCAACGGGCTGTCGCTGCTGGCGTACGCCACACCCATCTTCTTCATGGGTCTCATGATGATCATTCTGTTCTCGCAGGTGTGGCCGGTGCTGCCGCCCGAGGCCCCGCAGGGCTTCACGATGGCGGAGGTGCTGGCCGACCCGGCCGGGCTGGTGCTGCCCACGCTCACGCTGGCGATCCTCACCGTCGCGGTCTACTCCCGCTACATCCGCTCGTCCATGGTCGACAACCTGAACGAGAACTACGTCCGCACGGCCCGCAGCAAGGGCCTGTCGGAGGGCCGGGTGATCGTCGGGCACACGCTGCGCAACGGCCTGTTCCCCGTCATCACCCTGCTCGGCATGTACCTGCCCGCGTTGTTCAGCGGCGCCCTGGTGGTCGAGCGGCTGTTCAACTACCCGGGCATGGGGCTGCTGTTCTGGCAGGCGGCGCTCAAGCGGGACTATCCGATCCTGCTCGGCGTCACGCTGCTGATCTCGGTGGCCACCGTGCTCGGCGCGCTGGTCGCGGACGTGCTCTACGCCGCGGTCGATCCGCGCGTACGACTCAAGGCAGGCCGCTCATGACCGCTCAGGAAGAGGCGCGGCCCGTACGCGGGATGTGGCGGCAGGGCCTGGAGGTCTTCTGCGAGAACCGGCTCGCCCTGGTGGGCGTGGGCCTGTTCGTGCTGCTGGCCGTCTTCTCCTTCCTCGGGCCGCTGTTCTACCAGACCGACCAGGTGCACACCGACCTGACCAAGGTGTACCTGGCGCCCGGCACGGACGGGCACCCGCTCGGCACCGACGGCGTCGGCTACGACCAGCTCGGGCGGCTGATGCTCGGCGGGCAGACGTCCATCGTGGTGGGCCTGGCCGCCGGTCTGCTGGCCACGGTCGTGGGCACCGTCTGGGGCGCCATCGCCGGGTTCGCCGGGAGCTGGGTCGACGCGGTGATGATGCGCGTGGTCGACGCGATGATGTCGATCCCGGCGCTGTTCCTGTTCATGCTCATGGCCTCGATCGTGACGCCCACGGTGCCGATGCTGATCGTCATCATCGGCGCCTTCGCCTGGCTCGGCCCCGCGCGGCTGGTCCGCGGCGAGGCGCTGACGCTGCGCACCCGCGAGTACGTCATGGCGATGCGCGGCATGGGTGGCACCGGCGGGCGCGCGGTGCGAAGGCACATCATCCCCAACGCCATCGGCACGGTGATCGTCAACGCCACGTTCCAGGTGGCCGACGCGATCCTGTACGTCGCCTACCTGTCGTTCCTCGGCCTGGGAGTCCCGCCACCCGCGGCGAACTGGGGCGGCATGCTGTCCGACGGCCTGTCGGACACCTTCAGCGGCAACTGGTGGCTGCTGTACCCGCCGGGCATCGCCATCATCCTCATCGTGCTCGCCTTCAACTTCATCGGCGACGGGCTGAGGGACGTCTTCGAGGTCCGCCTCCGGCGGCGCTAGCAGGAGGTTTCGTACATGGAGGTTCCCAGCGAGCCGCTGCTGCGGCTGCGCGGCCTCAGCACCGACATCGCGCTGCGGCGCGGCACGGTGCACGCGCTCGACCAGGTCGACCTTGAGGTCAACCAGGGCGAGACGCTCGGCATCGTCGGCGAGTCGGGCAGCGGCAAGACCATGACCGTGCTGTCGGTCATGGGGCTGCTGCCCTCCGGCGGCAGCGTCGTCGGCGGGGAGATCCTGTTCGACGGCCGCGACCTGCGCACGATGGAGGCGGCCGAGCTGCGCCGGGTGCGCGGCGTGGAGATGGGCATGGTCTTCCAGGACCCGCTCACCTCGCTCAACCCCACCATGCGCATCGGCGCCCAGGTCGCCGAGCCGCTGCGCGTGCACCAGAAGGTGAGCAAGGCCGAGGCGCGCGAGCGGGCCGTCGAGATCCTGCGCCGGGTCGGCATGCCCCGTCCCGACAAGATCGTCGATGACTACCCGCACCAGCTCTCCGGCGGCATGCGCCAGCGCGTCGTCATCGCCATGGCGCTCATCCGCTCCCCGCGCCTGCTCATCGCCGACGAGCCCACCACGGCGCTGGACGTCACCACCCAGCGCCAGATCCTGGAGCTCATCGACGACCTGCGCGAAGAGTTCAAGATGGCGGTCATCCTGGTCACCCACGACCTGGGAGTGATCGCCGGCCGCGCCGACAGGGTAGCCGTCATGTACGCCGGACGCGTGGTCGAGACCGCCACGACCGCCGAGCTGTTCCGCGCGCCGCGCCACCGCTACACCGAGGCGCTCATGCGCGCCCTGCCCGAGTCCGCCGCCGACGGCCGCCTCTACAGCATTCCCGGCCTGCCGCCGGACCTGTCACGGCCGCTGACCGGCTGCCGCTTCGCGCCGCGCTGCGGCTTCGCCACCGACGAGTGCCGCACCACCGACGTCACCCTCACCGGGGACGGGCACGCGTTCGCCTGCCTGCACCCGGTCACCGAGCCCGTGGCGATCGCGGCGTCGGCAGGCCACGGCCGGGCCGCGTCCGGCGCCGCCGCCGAGCCGATCCTGACCGTGCGGGACCTGGTCAAGGAGTACGACGCCGGCGGCGCGGGGCTGCGCAGGACCGCCGGGCGCGTCAGCGCCGTGGCCGGGGTGTCCTTCGAGGTCAGGCCCGGCGAGACGCTCGGCATCGTGGGCGAGTCCGGCTGCGGCAAGTCCACCGTCGGCCGCCTCGTCGCCGGCCTCGAAGCCCCCACGGGCGGCCGGATCGTCGTGGACGGCACCGACCTCGCCGGCCTGGACCGGCGCGCCCGCCACCGCATGCACCGCGAGGTGCAGCTCATGTTCCAGGACAGCTACGCGGCCATGAACCCGCGCATGCGCATCGACTCCATCCTCACCGAGCCGCTGGAGATCCAGCAGGTCGGCGACGCCGCCGCCCGCCGCGCCCGGGTGAGCGAGCTGCTCGACCAGGTCGGGCTGCCGCGGCGGGCGCTGGAGCGCTACCCGCACGAGTTCTCAGGCGGGCAGTTGCAGCGCATCGGCCTGGCCAGGTCGCTGGCGCTGCGGCCGCGGCTGATCGTGGCCGACGAGCCGGTCAGCGCGCTGGACGTGTCGGTTCAGGCGCAGGTGCTCAACCTCATGCGGGACCTGCAGGGCGAGCTCGGCCTGTCGTACGTGTTCATCAGCCACGACCTGTCCGTGGTGGACTACATGGCCGACCGCATCGGCGTGATGTACCTGGGCAAACTGGTGGAGGTGGGTCCCGCCGGCCAGGTGGTGCGGGCGCCGCGCCACCCGTACACGCAGGCGCTGCTGGACGCCGTGCCCTCGCCCGACCCCGGCCACACGCCCAGCCCGGACACGACCATCCGGGGCGAGCTGCCGAGCGCGCTCAACCCGCCGACCGGCTGCCGGTTCCGCACCCGCTGCCCGCTGGCGCAGGACGTCTGCGCCACCGAGCCCGTCCTGGAGGGCGGCGCCCACCAGGTCGCCTGCCACTTCCCCCTCCGCCTGGAGCAGGACTAGCGCCGGACGCGGTAGAGCAGGTGGAGGACCCGGTCGCCCCGGACGACCACGTGCGGGTCCTCCAGCAGGTGCTGGGCGTCGACCGAGCCGAAGTAGCGCCTGCCCGAGCCGAAGACGACCGGCACGACGTCCATCGCCACCTCGTCCACCAGCCCGAGGGCGAAGGCCTGGCCGCCGGCCTCGCCCGCCGCGACGGCGACGTCCCGCTCGCCCGCGAGCTCCCTGGCCAGCGCGACCGCCCGGGTCACGTCGTCCACGAAGTGGTACGACGCCTCGGGGTGCCATCCCTCGGGCCTGGGCCGGTGGGAGAGCACGACCACGTGGTCGCCCGTGGGCGGCCTGCCCTCCCACCCGTTGGTGATGTCGAACAGGCGCCGCCCGATGACCATCGAGCCGATGCGGGCCCAGACCGGGTTGACGTAGTCGGCCGAGACCTGCGAGACCTTGCCGATGCCGCCGAGGTCGGCGGTGCCGTTGCCGTACCAGTCGAACAGCGGGCCGACCTCGTCGTGCGCGTCGGCGATGAAGCCGTCGACCGAGACGACGTTGTGCATGATCACGTTGCTCATCACATCTCCAGAGCGTGCTCGAAGGTGGTTTCGGTAACGCGTCGATCGTGCGCCGCCGGAATCGACATCGCCCCGGAGAATTTCCGCCTCCGCTACCCGGCGGTGGCGCGCGCGGCGCTCTCGATGACCCTGGCCACGGTCTTCGGGTGGGAGACGGCCACGGAGTGGGAGGCGCGCACCTCGGTGACGTGGGCGCCGGCGCGCTCGGCCATGAAGCGCTGCACGGCGGCCGGGATGTTGAGGTCCTGGGTCGTGATGACGTCCCAGCTCGGCTTGTCCTGCCAGGCGGCGACCTCGGCCTTCTCCTCCAGGGCCGACTGCGCGATGGGCCGCTGGGTGGCGGCCATGAGCGCGGCCTGGCCGGCCGGCACGTCGGCGGCGAACTGGTGGCGGAACTTGTCGGCCTTGATGTAGAGGTCGGTGCCGGTGCCGCCGCCGGGCAGGGTGAACGGCGTGGGGTCGAGGGCGTCGGGGAGCGTGGAGCCGGGGAACTTGTTCGTCAGCTCCAGCGCCGTCTCGCCGGGGGCCGGCAGGAAGGCTGCCACGTACACCAGCGCCTTGACCTCGGGGTCGTTCGCGCCGGCCGTGCTGATGACCGAGCCGCCGTACGAGTGCCCGACCAGGATCTTGGGGCCCTTGACGTGGTCGAGGACGCTGCGCAGCGCGGCCGCGTCGTACGCCGGTCCGCGCAGCGGGTTGGCCGCGGCGACGACGGGATAGCCGTCCCGGCGCAGCTCCTCGATCACCCCGTTCCAGCTCGACGCGTCGGCGAAGGCGCCGTGCTCCAGCACGACGGTGGGCTTGGCCCGCCCGGCCGTGGTGGCGCCCGCGGGCCCGGTCACCGCCAGCGCGCCGATCGCGACACCCGCCGACAGGGCGCCCAGCAGGAGCCGCCGCTTGATGCTGACCATGAGACTTCCTTCCGAAGAGGTGGATCCAAGGGGGGCGCCCTCACTCTGGGCCGCGGCCGGGCTCGGCCACATCAGTCACATGACGGTCATTCGGCTGCGGTGAGAAAAGTCCAGGGCGCCGTCGTGCGTCGGGCCGTACGCGAGCGGCCCGCCGGTTCCGGCCGTCATGTGACTGATGTGCCGCGCCCGCCGGGCGGGCCAGAGTGGGCACCGCACCAGGGACCGGCCGGACCTGCTGCTCAGCGACACGCTTACTCGATTGATGGGAACCTCATGAAAAGACTCCTGGCCGTCCTGGCGGCCGGTGTGCCGCTGGCGGCGGCGATCTGCCTGCCGACCAGCGCCGCGGTGGCCGCGGTCGCCGCGCCGTTCGACTGCTCGTCGTCCATCGCCGTGAAGGCGCCGGCGGGCACCACGGTGGAATCCGTGACGGCGCAGCGCCGCGAGGCCGGCACCGTGACCGTCCCGCCGGTGACGCCGCTGCCCGGCACCGAGGTCCCCGGCGTGCCGGCCCACTGCGCGGTCACGGTCACGCTCGCCCACCCGGGCGTCGGCGACCACGCCAAGGTGCAGGTCTGGCTGCCCGAGACGGGCTGGAACGGCCGGTTCCAGGCGGTCGGCGGCAGCGCCTTCGCCGCCGGCGACTACGGCGCCGCGCTGGCCGGCGCGGTCAAGACCGGGTACGCCGCCGCCACCACCGACGCCGGCGTCAGCACCTACATCGACACCGCCTGGGCCCTGAACAGCGCGGGCGAGGTGAACAAGGAGCTGCTGAAGAACTTCGCCGACCGGTCCCAGCACGAGATGACGGTCGTCGCCAAGCAGGTCATCGCCGAGGTGTACGGCAAGCCGGCCTCCTACTCGTACTGGAACGGCTGCTCGACCGGCGGGCGCCAGGGCTACATGGAGGCCCAGCGCCACCCCGGCGACTACGACGGCATCCTCGCCACCGCCCCGGCCATCAACTGGGACGAGTTCGAGGTCGCCACCCTGTGGCCGCAGGTGGTGATGAACGAGGAGGGCAACTTCCCCGCCCCCTGCGAGCTCGCCGCCTTCAACCAGGCCGCCGTCAAGGCGTGCGACCCGCTCGACGGCGTCCGTGACGGCGTCATCGGCGAGCCCGCCAAGTGCGACTTCGACCCGCGCAAGCTCGTCGGCAAGACGGTCGAGTGCGAGGGCGAGCAGGTGACCATCACCGCGGCCGACGCCACCGTGGTCCGCAAGATCTGGGACGGCCCCCGTACGCCGTCGGGCAAGAAGCTCTGGGCCGGTCTTCCCGTCGGCGCCGGCTTCGACCTCGCCGGCACCCAGGTCGGCCCCGACGGCGACCGGGTGGGCGCGCCGTTCCCGGTCCCGGCCGCCTGGGTCGCGACCTGGCTGAAGCGCCGGCCCGCCTTCGACCTGACGACGATCACGTACGCCGGGTTCGCCAAGCTGTTCGCGCAGTCCCAGGCCCAGTACGACGCGGTCATCGGCACCGACGACCCCGACCTGTCGGCGTTCCGCAGGGCCGGCGGCAGGCTCCTTACCTGGCACGGCGGATCCGACCAGCTCATCCCCACCCAGGGCACCGTGGACTACCGCGAGCGGGTGGAGCGGGCCATGGGCGGCTCGCACCGCGTCGACGACTTCTACCGGCTGTTCCTCGCCCCCGGCGTCGACCACTGCGGCAACGTCACCAGCACCGGCCCCGTGCCCACCGACGCCCTGGGCGCCCTGACGGCCTGGGTCGAGCAGGGCAAGGCCCCGCAGACGCTGAGCGCCGCCATCAAGGACGCCTCCGGCAGGACGGTCACGCGCGAGCTGTGCCTCTACCCGTCCGTCTCCCGCTACACCGGCCACGGCGACCAGGCCGACGCGGCGAGCTACCGGTGCGCGAAGCCCCGGCACTGACCGATCCGCGCCCCGGGGCCGTCCAGCGGCGGCCCCGGGACGGGGTCCTCCCCTTCACCAGCGGCCCACGTCCAGCGCTTCCGGAGGCTCCGTGAACCCCACTCCCGTCGTCTTCATCCACGGCGCGTGGCTGCACGCGCTGTCCTGGAAGCCGTGGGGCGAGCGCTTCTCCAGCCTCGGCTACGCCGTCGCGGCACCGCTGCGGCCGGGGGAGCCCGCCACCGTGGCGGAGGCCCGCCGGCAGCCGGAGAGCAGCCGTGAGCTGGGGCTCGACGCCCTCACCGAGCACTACGCGGGCATCGTGCGCTCCTTCGACACCCCGCCGGTGATCGTCGGCCACTCGGTGGGCGGGCTGATCGCCCAGCACCTCCTCGGCGCCGACCTGGGCCGCGCCGCGGTCGCCATCGCGCCCGCCCCGGCGAACGGGGTCGCGCGGGAGCCGTGGCCCGCGTCACTCGACGCGGAGCTGTTCCACCGGCTGCTCGCCAACGCGGTCACGCGGGAGGAGTCGGCCCGCCTCTTCGAGCGGCACGCGGTCCCCGCGCCGTCCCGGCTGCTGGCCGAGCTGGGCGGCGACGACCCGCATCCCCGCGCCACCGTGGACACCGGCAACACCGCCCGCGGCCCGCTGCTGCTGATCTCGGGGCAGGAGGACCTGCTGGTGCCCGACTCGGCCACCAGGGCGGTGTACAAGCTGTACGGCGACTCGACGGCGGTGACCGCACTCAAGCAGTTCCCCGACCGCGGGCACTCGCTGGTGCTCGACAGCGGATGGCGGGCGGTCGCGGACTACGTCCTGCGCTGGCTCGCCGAACGGGGCATCCGTGCCTGACCGGCACTCAACGGGGGAGCTTGCCCAGGGCGTCGCGCAGCGCGGCGCGGGACGTGATGCCCAGCTTCGGGAAGACCCGGTAGAGATGCGAGCTGACGGTACGCGGGGACAGGTGCGTCCGCTCGCCGATCTCCTTGTTCGTCAGCCCGCCGGCGGCCAGCTCCGCGATCCGGCGCTCCTGCCAGGTCAGCTCGGCCAGGTGCGACGACGCGGCGCCGGCGGGCGCCCCCGAGGCCCGCAGCTCCGCCTGCGCCCGCTCCGCCCAGCCGGCGGCGCCCAGCCGGTCGAACGACTCGGCGGCGCGGGCCAGCAGCGGCCGCGCCGCCCTGGGCCCCTGGGTGTGCCTGAGCCGGATGCCGCGGGCCAGGCGGATGCGGGCCAGCTCGAACGGGAAGCCGGCGGCTCCCGGCTCGGCCTCGGCGCGCGCGTACATGTCCGCCGCCTCCTTCTCGTCGCCGCTCGTCATCGCCACCGCGCCGTACGTGATCACGGCCAGCCGGGGGGAGACGCCCGGCAGACCCGCGTCCAGCGCGGCCCTGGCGTGCCGGTGGGCCTGATCGAGGCGGCCGGTGTGCACGGCGGCCTCGACCAGGTCGAGCAGCGTGCGCGCGGCCTGATGCGCGTACGGCTCGAACGAGCCCGGCCGCGTGATGCCGATGGCGTGCAGGTAGGCGGCCTCGTAGTCGCCCTCGCTGAGGGCCGCCGCCGTGCCGACGGCGTCCGCGATCTGGGTCAGGAACCCGACGCCGCGCGGGCGGGCCCAGGCGTCCACGACCGCCTGGGCCTCGCGGGCCTGCTCCAGCCGGCCGCGCACGGCGGCGAGGAGGCCCAGGTAGGCGCGGGTGTGGTGGGCGAACAGCACGTTCCCGTGCGCGGTGTTCAGCTCCAGCGCGCGCCGGCCCGTCCGCTCGGCGTCGTCCCACTCGCCCGCGGCGAGCTGGTCGAGCATGATCAGGTGCAGCATCGTCATGCCGTTCGCCACGGCGCCGGTCTCCACCTCGCGGTCCACCGCGCGCTGCAGGTGGGGGCGGTACCTGCTCAGCGTGTCGACGTGGTACGCGGCCACGGCCAGGCGGGAGACGTCCCACGGCTCCAGGGCCGACACGTCGGCGAACGCCCGCTCGACCCGCTCGTCCACGCCCGCCCCGTGACGGACCACGTCGCTCCACGCGTCGCGGTAGAGGGCCGAGCGCGGGTGGACGCGGTCGCCCAGGGCGCGCAGCAGCTCCTCCGCCCGATGCCAGGAGACGGCGTCGCCGGCGTACTGGCTGGTGGCGAGCAGCAGGTCCACGAGCCGGGTGAGCACCTCCGGGGATTCGTCCGCCAGGTGTTCGATCGCCGCCGCGACCCGGTGGTGCGCGGAGCGCACGTCGCCGTCCTCGTACAGGGCGACGTACGCGCCGGCGATGGCCGTGGCGGGGGACTCGGCCGGGCCCGGCGCCGGATCCGAGCGGACGAGTCTCTGCGCCTGGTCCAGGAGCGCGGCGTGCCCGGCGATGAACGCGGCGTCGCCGAGCCGCCTGGACCGGTCGGCCGGGGTCTCGCTCAGCTCCGCCGCCCGGGTCAGCCAGGCCACGGCCGCCACCGCGCCGCCGCGCCGGGTCGCCGACTCGGCCGCCGCCTCCAGCGCGGCGGCCACCTCCTCGTCGGGGTCCACCCGCGAGGCCGCCAGGTGACGCGCGCGCCGCTCGACGTCGCCCTGGTGCAGCCGGGCGAGGTCCGCGTGCGCCGCGCGGCGCTGGTTCGGCGTGGCGAGCTGGACGACGGTCGAGCGGACCAGCGGGTGGCGGAAGACGAGCTCGCCGGTGACGGGGTCGGTGTCCAGCAGGCCGGCAGCCACCGCCTCGCCGGTGTCGCGCATGCGGTAGCGCCTGCCGGGGGCGCGGGTGCGGCCCTGGCCCGCTCCGACGCCGTCGAGGGCGCCGCGCAGCAGTTCCTCGCGTACGGGGGCGCCGAGGCGGTCGATGCGCATGCCGTACACGTGCTGGAGGCGGCGTGACAGGGGGACGGCGCCGAACCCGGGCAGCTCCTCGGCCCCCACGTGCGGCGGGAGCTCCACGAGGGCCAGCGGGTTGCCCATGGCGTGCTCCAGGACCACGCGCCTGGTGTGCGGGCCGAGCCCCGGATGGCGCAGGTCCAGCAGCCGCCCGGCGGCCTCGTCGGGCAGGGGCTCCAGCGCCAGCTCGGGCAGCGCGGCCGTGTCGAAGCGCGAGCCGACGTCCGACCGCACGGCGATCAGCATCTTCACCGCGCTGCCCGCCAGCCTGCGCCCCACGAACCCGCACACCTCGATGCTGGAGGCGTCCAGCCACTGGCCGTCGTCGAGCAACAGCAGCAGCGGCCTGCCCGACGCCGCCAGGGTCAGCAGGTCCAGAACGGCGATGCCGAGGGACATGACCGACGGCGTCCCGCCCTCGCGCAGCCCGAAGGCGACGTCGAAGGCGGCGCGGTGCCCATCATCCAGCCCGGACAGGTGGGGGAGCAGGGGGTAGAGGAGCTGGTGCAGGCCCGCGTAGGGCAGCTCGGACTCCGCCTCGACGCCGGCGGCCCTGATCACGTCGTGCGCGGGGGCGGCGAGGGTGGCGGCGTGGTCGAGCAGGGCGCTCTTCCCGACACCGGTCTCGCCTCTGAGGACGAGCGCCTGGCCCTGGGCGGACGCCAGGAACGCGGACAACTCCGCCCGCTCCCCGTCCCGCCCCACGATCGCCGCCCCCGCGGCTGCCTGCCTCACCGTCTTCGCCCCCGCCGTCGCCTGTTCCACCGTCGCCTGTCCCCCCGGAACGGTCATGACAGCAGGTCCGCCAGGCGGTCGATCTGCGCGACGTCGTCGGACCAGCAGCTCAGCATCACCTCGTGCGCGCCGAGATCCCGGTACGCCGCCACCGCGTCCCGGATGCCGGCGGCCGTGGTCGCCATCGCCGCCACCGACCGGGCGGCCGGCTCCGGCGCGAAACCGTAGTAACGCAGCAGCGCCTCCCGCGACTCCGCCACGGTGGGCTCCGGCCCCAGCGCCACGTTCACCTGGGCGACCAGCAGCGGCTCGCCTGGCCGTCCCGCGTCCTTCCACTGCCGCCTGACCAGCTCGAACAGCCCTCCCGCGTGCTCGGGCGGAGCCGGGCAGACGTAGCCGCCGCCCCACCGGGCCACGCGCGCCAGCGCCCGCGGCGCGAACCCGCCGAAGAGCAGCTCGGGACCGCCGGCGCGCAGCGGGACGGGGCCGACGGGGCCGAGGCCGGGCGCGACCGGCTCGCCCGCCCAGACCCGGCGCATGGTCGCGAGCTGCTCGTCCATCCGCCGCCCCCGCGAGGCGTGGTCCGCGCCCACGGCCAGGAAGTCGTCCTCCCGCGCGCCGACCGCCAGGCCGAGGGCGAACCGGCCGCCGGACAACCGGTCGAGCGTCGCGCTCTGCTTGGCCAGCAGCACGGGGTCGCGCAGCGGCGCGAGCACCACCTCCGACTGCACCCGGATCCGCTCGGTCACCGCCGCCATCGCGGCCAGCATCACCATGGGCTCGGGATTGTCGTACACGATCCGGTCCGGGACGCCGATCCTGCCGTACGGGCCCGCGTCCGCCCGCCGGGCCCACGCCACCAGCGCGGCCGGATCGGTGAAGGGCACCGCCAGTCCTAGACTCACGCCCGCCTCAGCCTTCCACCGCGCCCGCGGCACTTGCCGCGCCCGCCGTGTTCGCCGTGCTCCCTGTGCCCACCGTGCTCGCTGTGCCGATCGTGCTTGATGTGTCGGCCGTGCTCGCTGTGCCGGCCGTGCCCTCCAGGACCGCGAGGGCGGCGTGCGCCTGGGCGCGCATCACGGGCACGAACTGCTGCGCGGGCTCGGGCAGGCCGGCCAGGACGAGCGCGACCTCCTCCGGCGTACCGACCTGGTCGAGGAACCCGACGATCAGGTGCGCCGCCTCGGTCGGCGACGTGGCCACCACCTCGCGCGAGAACGCCGTCCACTCCTCCGGGGAGACGTGCGCGCGCAGCGCGGGGAACAGCAGC
This sequence comes from Nonomuraea thailandensis, assembly GCF_024172165.1. Lineage (GTDB taxonomy): Bacteria > Actinomycetota > Actinomycetes > Streptosporangiales > Streptosporangiaceae > Nonomuraea > Nonomuraea thailandensis. Next base: position 12,521,461 of record NZ_JAMZEB010000002.1, read on the forward strand.
GGCTCCTCGTGCTCCAGGTGCCGGTGCACCAGGAACCTGACCGCCTCCGCCGCCCGCTGGAACGCGGGGCGGTCGCCGTCCTCGCCGATCGGCATGTCCGCGAGAGCGTCGAGCGCGACGTCGAGCGCGTCGTGCTCCTCGCTCAGCCCGCCGAACCGCGCCGCCACCTCCGGCGCCACCGCCGCGATCATCGGCCACAGCAGGTGGTCCTCGGTCTCGTGGTGGTGCCGCAGGTTCCTGACGAGGAACTCGCGCAGCTCGGCCAGCGCCGCGAGAGGGACGGAGCGCCGGTCGGCGGCCTCGCACAGCAGCGTCGTGGCGCGCCGGTGGAACGCGTGGATGAGGCGGGTCTCTACGACGGCCACGGCCTCGGTGTTGACGGCCTCGGTGTTGGTGGACATGTCATGGCAGCGTAGGAGCGGCGGCGCAAGACTCCGTTGACGAACGGTCGGCGTGCGGGGCGGGGCGGCGTCTGCGATGTATACGTCCTGTTGCAGCGTGGCGCGTGCGTTCGGGTATGGTCCCCAGGACTCGCGCTGCCGAGGTTAGGAGTCGCACCACCATGCCGCTTTTCGGGCGGGAGGCCGAGCTGAGGGCCCTGACCGGGCTCATCGACGACGTCCGGGACAGTGGCCTCCGGGGTCTTCGGGGCCGCGGTGGCGTCCTCGTCCAGGGCGAGGCCGGCATCGGCAAGTCCGCGCTGGTGGCGGCTGCCGCGTCGGTGGCGTCGGCCGCCGGCCTGCGCGTGCTCACGACGACCGGCGTGGCGGCCGAGCGGAACCTCGCCTACGCCGGGCTGCACCAGTTGTTGTACCCGGTCCGCGCGGGCATGGACGCCCTGCCCGCCCGCCAGCGCGCCGCCCTGCGCGGCGCCCTGGGCCTGGACGACCCGCCCGGACCAGGCGCCCAGCCCGGCGATGTTGCTGGGGCGGTCGCGGAGCCTGGCGGCGGCGCCGGGTCTGGTGGCGGTGCTGGGGCGGTCACCGGGCCTGGCGGCGGTGCCGGGGCGGGTGCTCACCTCGGCGCGGCGGGAGCCGGGGTCTACCTCGTCGGGCTGGCCACGCTGACCCTGCTGGCCGAGCTGGCCGCCGCCCGGCCGCTGCTGGTCGTCGCCGAGGACGCGCACTGGCTGGATCGTGCCAGCGCCGACGTCCTCGCCTTCGTGGCGCGCCGGATCGAGTCCGAGCCGATCGTGATGGTCGCGACCCTGCGGGAGGGCGAGCGCTCGCCCCTGCGGGAGGCGGGGCTGCCGGCGATGACCGTCGGCAGGCTGTCCGGACAGGCCGCCGCCGAGCTGCTCGACGCGACCGCCCCCGGCCTCACCCCGGCGCTCCGGGAGCGCATCCTGGAGCAGGCCGCGGGAAACCCGCTGGCACTGACCGAGCTGCCCGCCGCCACGGCCGACCAGGGCGGCATCGGCCCGCCGGCGCCCCTGGGCGAGCGCCTTGAGCGCGCGTTCACCGCCCGGGTCACCACCCTGCCGCTGCCGACGCGCACCGCCCTCCTGGTCGCGGCGCTCAACGAGAGCGGGTCGGTGGCGGAGACCCTCGCAGCCACGCGCCTGCTCCTCCGCTCGAAGCCGCTCACGGGCATCGGCCCGATCGCCGGCACGGAGCCGCGGACGGCGGACATCGGCCCGCCGCGGGGTTCGGAGGCGGGGCTGGAGGTCTTGGCGCCGGCCGTCGAGGCGCGGTTGGTCGAGGTCGGGGGCGGCGCGGTCAGGTTCCGTCATCCGCTGATGCGGTCGGCCATTCCCGCGGCCGCGGCGCTCGACGAGTGCGGGCGGGCGCACCTGGCCCTGGCCGAGACGTTGTGCGAGCATCCCGACCGGCGAGCCTGGCACAGGGCCGCCGCGACGGCCGGGCCCGACGAGGAGGTGGCGGCCGAGCTCGATCGTGCCGCCGCGCAGGCGCGGGGCCGGGGCGCGGTCGCCGCCGCGGTGGCGGCACTGGAGCAGGCGGCCCGGCTGAGCGAGGAGCGCGAGGGCAAGGCGCTGAGGCTGCTGCGCGCGGCCGAGCTCGCGGTCGAGTCCGGCAGCCGCGACACGGCCGAGCGCCTGGTGCGCGCCGCTCGGGAACTCGACCTGTCCCCGCGCCGGCGGGCCACCGCCGCCTGGCTGCTCAGCGGCTTCGAGGACGGCGTGCGCGAGGACGTCTCCCGGGTGCCCGAGCTGGCCGGGCTGGCCGCGTCGATCGCCGGGGAAGGGCACGCCGAGCCGGCCGTCCGGATCCTGTGGGGCGCCGCGATGCGCTGCTTCTGGTCCGAGCCCGGCCAGGACGCGCGCCGACTGGTGCTGCGCGTGGCCGACGGGCTGCCGCTGCCCGCCGGCGACCCGCGCATGGTCGCGATCGCCGCGTACGCCGCGCCGTTCGAGCGGGGCTTCACCGTGATCGGCGGGCTGCGCGAGCTGGCCGGAGCCGCGGGCGCCGACCCCGAGGTGGACCGTTACCTCGGCAGCGCGGCCCTCCAGGTGGGGGCGTTCGACCTGGCGGGCCGCCTCTCGGCGGTGGCCGCGCCAGGGCTGCGCGCCCAGGGCAGGCTGGGGCTGCTCCCCAGGGCGCTGGCCGTCCAGGCGTGGAGCCTGACCAGGCTCGGCGATCTGGCCACGGCCGTCCCCGCCGCGGAGGAGGCCGCCAGGCTCGCCGCGGAGACCGGCCAGCCGTTCATGTACGGGCTGGCCACGGCCGTCCAGGCCGAGATCGCCGCGTTGCGGGGCGAGAACGAGCAGGCCAGAGCGCTGGCCGACGAGGCCGAGCGGGTCGCGCTGCCCGCCGGCGCCCGGCCGGTGCTGGCCACCGTGCAGCTCGCCCGCGGTCTGGCGGCCATGAGCGAGGGCCGCTTCGACGACGCGTTCGCCGACCTGAGCCGGATCCTCGACCCGACCGATCCCGCCTACCAGCTCGCCCTGCGCGCCTACTTCCTCGCCGAGCTCACCGAGGCCGCGCTGCGGGCCGGGCGGGCCGACGCCATGCGGGACGTCCTGCGCGACCTGGAGCCCCTGGCCGCCTCGACTCCGTCGCCCGCGCTGCACATCGGGTTGCGGTACGCGCGCGCCGTGCTCGCCCCGGGCGAGGAGGCGGAGGAGCTGTACGCGGCCGCGTTGCGGGCGGACCTGTCCGGGTGGCCCGCCGAGCGGGCACGGCTGCACCTGGCGTTCGGCGAGTGGCTGCGCAGGCGGCGCCGGGCCGTGGAGTCCCGCATGCACCTGCGTACGGCTAGGGAGGCCTTCGACGCGCTCGGCATGGCCGCCTGGGGCGAGCGCGCGCGGCTGGAGCTGCGCGGCGCGGGCGAGTCGAGCCCGACCCGGGACCCGGACGCGTGGGACCGGCTCACCCCGCACGAGCTGAGCATCGCCCGGCTCGCCGCCGAGGGGCTGACGAACCGGGAGATCGGGCAGCGGCTCTACCTGTCCCACCGCACGGTCGGCACCCACCTGCACCGGATCTTCCCCAAGCTCGGCGTGAGCTCCCGGGCCGATCTCGGCCGGATGCTCAAGACCTACAGGCCGGACGAGTGACGTGCGGGCATCCGCGCCGGGCCGGACGAGTGAAGCGCGGGTGACCGCGCCGGGCCGGCCGGGCGCCCGCCGGTGAGAGCGGCGGGGGTGCCGGGCCGGGTGTTCGCCGGTCAGACCAGTGAGGCGCCGGCCGACGTGCTGATGCTGGCGTACATCCTGCGCAGGCCCGGGCCCGGGTCGAGCCCGAGGTCGTCGGCGAGCAACCGGGCGATGCGGCGGTAGGCCGCCAGCGCGTCCGCCGGGCGGCCGTCGCGGTCGAGCGCCCCCATCAGCAGCTCCCACAACCGCTCCCGGTAGGGTTCGGCCGTCGTCGCGAGCGTCAGCTCGGCGATCGCCGCGCCGCCGTCGCCCCGCTCGATGTCGAGCGCCCAGCGCTCCTCCATGGCGGAGGCGCGCAACTGCTCCAGCCAGGTACGGCGCCCCTCGAAGAAGCCCCCGCCCAGCCCGTCGAACGCCGGCCCGCGCCACAGGGCCAGCGCGCCGCGCAGCAGCCGGGAGGCCTCCGCCACGTTGCCCCGCTCGCGGGCCCGCCGCGCGGCGGCGGTGGTCTGGCGGAACACCGTCACGTCCACCGCGCAGGGGTCCACGAGGAGCTGGTAGCCGCCGCCCGCCGACCTGATCTCCGCCTCGGTGCCCAGCCCGGCGCCCCCGCCGTCGGCCAGCACCCGGCGCAGGCGCGAGACGTACGTGCGGGTGCTCACGACGGCGCTGCGCGGCGCCTCGCCACCCCACAGCGCGCCCACGATCTCGTCGAGCGAGACCTGGCGCCCCTCGCCGAGCAGCAGCAGGGCGAGAACCCCGCGCTGTTGCGGCGACCCCGCGTCCAGCTCCTCCCCGCCGCTCCAGACGCTGACCGGGCCCAGCAGCCCGAAACTCACCCCGCCCATCGAGGTTCCCCCACCTCTTGCTTCGCGTGATTCGTCGCCGACGCCCCGGAGGGCATCTCTGACCGACCCTACTGACGCCGCGTCGTGGTTTTGGCGTATTGCCGGGCTTGTCCGCAGTCTGTAAGGTCTCGGTCGCCGGACGGGGATCCGCGGGACGTACACGTGACGTACACACATGCAGTCACCTGACGCTCGCGGCGCGGATCCGGCCGAACCTACCTTCGGGCACATGCTTCCGCCTCCCTGCAGGTTCACCATCCTCGGACCGCCCGGCCTCGACTGCGGTGACGCCCGCCTGGACCTCGGCACGCCGCAGCAGCAGGCCGTCCTGATGCTGCTGCTGGCCAACAGCGGCAGCTTCGTACGGATCAGCGAGGTGATCGACGGCCTGTGGGGCGAGCACGCGCCGGCCACCGGCGAGGCCGTCGTCAGGACGTATATCTCCCGCATCAGGCGGCTGCTGTCCGCGCACGGGCTGGACGCGGTGATCAGCTCCAGGTCCGGCGGTTACATGCTCGACCCCGAGACGTTCGCGGTGGACGCCGTCGAGTTCGCCGACCTGCTGGAGGCCGCCAGGCAGGAGCGCGAGGGCGGGCACGTGCCGGCGGCCGTGAAGCTGCTGGAGCAGGCGCTGGCCCTCTGGACGGGCACGGCGCTGGCCGGGGTTCCCGGCGAGGCGGCCGAACGCGAGCGGTTCCGGCTGGAGCGGCTGCGGCTGGTGGCCGTCCAGGAGTTGCTGAGGCTGCGGCTGGAGCGTGGCGAGCATGCCGAGGTGGCGGCCGAGGTGCCGCTGCTCATCGAGCGGAACCGGCTCGAGGAGCCGCTGTACGAGATCTACCTGCTGGCCCTGTACAGGGGCGGGCGGCGGGCGGAGGCCCTGGAGGTCTACCGGATGGTCTACGACCTGCTGGGCAAGGAGCTGGGCGTCAGCCCCGGGCCGCGGCTGCGGGCCGTGCACGACAGGATCCTGCGTGCCGAGGCGGACCCCGTGGACGAGCCCGCGCCGCCCGCCTCGCCTGTCCGGCCCGCGCTGTGGGCGGGACGGCCCGGCTCGTGGGAGCAGCCCGCCACGGCCCGTTTCGTCGGACGGGTCGCCGAACGCGCCGCCTTCCTGGACCTGCTGCGGCAGAGCCGCCCCGGGGTGCTCTTCGTCCGAGGGCCCGCGGGGATCGGCAAATCGGCGCTGCTGAACCGGCTGGCGGCGGACGCCGCCGCCGAGGACCGCCAGGTACGGCACCTGCCCGCGCCCGCCGAGACCCGGCCGACCGGCCCGGACGCCTCCGCCGGGGGCCGGCCGGCCGGCTTGGACGCCTCCGCCGGGGGCCGGTCGATCCGGCCCCCGCATCCGTCCCGCGAGCGGCTCGAACGGTTCGCGGAGGAGCTCGCCGGCGCGGCGGGCCCCGTCCTGCTCATCGACGCCTTCGAGGAGCTGGCCGAGCTGGAGCCGTGGCTGCGCGACGACTACCTCAGGCGCCTGCCCGCCGACACGGTCGTCGTGGTGGCGGGCAGGAGCGGGCCGAGCGCCGCCTGGCTCACCGATCCGGCCTGGTCGGGAGCGATCGTGATCAGGCATCTCGAACCCCTCACCGCCGTGGAGTCGGCCGCGCTGCTCGAAGCCCGCGGCGTCGAGCCCGGCCTGCGCGGGTCCATCGCGGACTTCGCCGCCGGCCACCCGTTCGCCCTGTCGCTGGCCGCCGAGGTCGGCAGGAGCATGTCGGCCACCGGACAGCCGTCGCGCCGCGAGGCGGCCAGGCACGTGGTCGACGGTGTGCTCGCGCTGCTGGCCGGCGACGTGCCGTCCGATCTGCACCGGTGGGCGCTGCACGTGTGCGCGCACGCCCGCCACACCACGGAGGACCTGCTCGCCGCGGTGCTGCCGGGCGGCCGGGCGGCGGAGCTGTTCGACTGGCTCAGGGCGCGGCCGTACGTCGAGACCGCCGCCCGCGGCCTGGAGGTGGGCGGCGTGCTGAGCGAGGCCCTCGACCACCACCTGCGCTGGCGCGACCCCGCCGGCTACGAGCGCATGCACCGCGCGATCCGCCACCACGTCCTGGACGAGCCGCTGCGCGGCGCCCGCGACCCGCACGCGGGCGTGGCGGTGATGCGCACGATCAGCCGGCTGCGCGGGCGCGGCGGGGTCCTGGGCCGGTACGTGTCGCAGGTGGGCGAGGAGGACGTGCGCGCGTGCGGGCTGACCCCGGCCGACCACGGCGAGGTCGTCGCCATGGCGCGCGAGTCGCAGGGCGAGGTCGCGGCCGGGACCGTCCGGTTCTGGCTGGAGCGCAGGCCGGAGGCGTTCACCCTGCTGCGCTCCCGCGGGAGCGGCCGGCTGCGGGCCTTCATGAGCTGGCTGACGCTGCGCCGCCCCGAGCAGGAGGAGCTGGACGCCGACCCCGTGGTGGGGGAGATCTGGCACGACGTGAGCCGGCGCACGGCGCTGCCCCCGGACGGGCACGTCGGCATCGCCCGGCACCTGATCTGCCCCGCCTACGAGGCCAAGCCGTCCCCCATCACGGACGTGTTCCAGGCGTGGATGTTGCGCCGCTGGTTGCACGAGCCGGGGCTGGCGGCCTCGTACCTGATCGTCGCCAACGGGCCGCTGTGGCGGCCGTTGATGGAGTACCTGGGTCAGTACGAGCTGACGCACGCGGGCGCGGGCCACCCGTACGCGATCTTCGGTCACGACTGGCTGGCGGACCCGCCGCAGGTGTGGCGTGACCACCATCTGGACGAGGAGCTGTGGGCGGAGAGAGGACTGTTCATGCCACAGGAGGTGTCCCGTGCGGGGCAAGACTGACGGAAGTATTACCGGACCGGTCGTTCGTCGCGGGAGCAGGCGGCGGCTGCTCGAATCGCAGGCGTGACCGATCAACGACACCCGGAGGAGAGCGGCCCGCCGATCGCGCGCCGGGCGATGCTCTCGATGCTCGGCCTGGGCGCCGCCGCCCTCGCCGCCGCCCCTCTCGTGCAGAACGGCTGGGAACGGCTCGCCGCGACCGACCCGACGGGGCTGCTGCCCGGCCCGGGCGGTTTCCGCTACTTCAGCGTGGCGGGCTCGGTGCCGGAGAAGACGGCGGCCGACTACGAGCTGCGGATCGGCGGCCTCGTCGAGCGGCCCGTGACGTACACGCTGGCCGAGCTGCGCGCCATGCCGCAGACCCGGGTCGTCGGCGACGTCGAGTGCACGGACGGCTGGCGGGTGCCGCGCACCCCGTTCACGGGCGTGTCGCTGGCGCACCTGCTCGACCTGGCGGGCGTGCGCCCGGAGGGCAGGGCGCTGCGCTTCACCTGCTTCGACGGCGTCTACACCGAGAGCCTCACGCTCGACCAGGCGCGCCGCTCCGACGTGGTGGTGGCGCTGGACATGCAGGACAAGCCGCTCACCCACGAGCGCGGCGGCCCCGTGCGGCTCTACGTCGCCCCGATGTACTTCTACAAGTCCGCCAAGTGGCTGTCCGGCATCTCCGTCACGGAGAAGGTCGTCCCGGGATACTGGGAGGAGTACGGCTATGACGTCGACGGCTGGCTCGGCCGGAGCGCCTGAGCGGCTGCGCCGCTTCACCCGCGCCGAGCGCCTGGTCCACCGCGCCACGGCCACGCTCATGCTGGTGTGCGCCGGGTCGGCGGCGTTCCTCTACTTCGGGCCGCTGGCCCAGCTCGTCGGCCGGCGCCACCTGCTGGTCGTCGTGCACGAGTGGTCGGGGCTGCTGCTGCCCGCGCCGTTCCTGCTCGGGCTGGCCGCCCGGTCGTTCCGCGCGGACCTGCGCAGGCTCAACCGGCTGGCCCCGTACGACCGGGAGTGGCTGCGCGCGGCCCGCAGGGGCCTTCCGGGCCCGCGGCCGGCCGGGAAGTTCAACGCCGGGCAGAAGATCTGGGCCGGCTGGATCGCCGGGGCCGTGCCGGTGATGGCGTTCACCGGGCTGCTGATGTGGTTCTCCGGGCTGCTGCCGTGGATCCCCCGGCCGAGCGCGATCCTCGTGCACGACCTGACGGCGCTGGCGATCGCCGTCGTCGTGCTCGGGCACGTCCGGCTGGCCTACCGGGACAGGGAGGCGCGGCGCGGGATGCGTTCGGGGTCGGTGACGTGGCGGTGGGCCAGGAAGCACCATCCCCAGTGGGCCGAGGAGGAGGCGGCGCGTGTCAGGCGATGAGCTCGGCGGCGCGCTCCGCGATGCCGTACACGGCGGCGCCGGGGTCGCCGGACACGATCGACGGCATGACGGAGGCGTCGGCCACGCGCAGGCCGTCGAGGCCGAGTACGCGCAGCTCCTCGTCCACCACCGCGCCGATCGCGCAGGTGCCGGCGTGGTGGGCGGCGGAGCCGGGGCCTGCGCGCAGGTACGCCCGCAGGGCCCTGGTGTCGCGCACGTCGGCGCCGGGCAGCACCTCGCCGCCGCGCCAGCCGTCCAGCGCGGGCGCCCGGCCGATCTCCCTGGCGGCCCGCAGGCCGGCGACCATCGTGGCCAGGTCGCGGGGGTCGGCGTAGGGGCGGAGGGCGACGGCGGGCGGGCCGGCGGGCGAGGCGGAGGCCAGGCGTACGGTGCCGCGGCCACGCGGGCGCGCCAGGGTGACGAGGATCGTGTAACCCTGGCGCGGGCCGCCGAGCGCGGGGGAGTGGCTCGGCACGTCCAGGAAGGTGATCTGCAGGTCGGGCCCGTCCTGCGCGTGCGGGCCGCGCAGCAGGCCGAGCGCCTGCCCGTGGCCGTTCCTGGGGGCGAGCAGGGAGCGGGCGGGGGTGTAGACCAGCCCGGCCGTGACGTGGTCCTGAAGGTTCGAGCCGACCCCGGGCAGGTCGTGCACGACCGCGACGCCCGCCTCGCGCAGGTGCCCGGACGGCCCGATGCCGGACAGCATCAGCAGGTGCGGCGTCCCGATGGCGCCGGCCGCGAGCACCACCTCCCTGGCGGCCCGCGCCGTGACCTGCTCGCCGTCCACGGTGCAGACGACGCCCGCGCACCGGCCGCCCTCGACCAGGAGGCGGTGGACGAGCGCGCCCGGCACCACGCGCAGGTTGGGGCGGCCGGAGGCCGGCGCCAGGTAGGCGGCGGCGCCGGTGAGGTTCAGGTCCGGCAGGCCGAAGCCCTCCTCCAGCCCGGAGGAGATGTCGGCGGCCCTGGGATGCCCGGCCTCCTCGGCGGCGGCCACGCAGGCCGCGATCACGGGGCTCGGCCCGGCGGTGGGGGCGACGCTCAGCGGGCCGCTCCGGCCGCGCCATCTGGCGTCGCGTCCCGGCGCCCGCTCGCTGCGCTTGAGGTAGGGGAGCAGGTCGTCGAAGCTCCATCCCCGCGCCGCCCAGGCGTCGTAGCCGGAGCGGTGCCCGCGGGTGAAGGGGCGGATCGCGGGCTCGCTGGCGCCGCCCGCCGCCAGGAGCAGCACGCTCACGTCCGGGTCCTGGGAGAGCCGGGCCGCCAGCACGCCGGCCGCGGCGCCCGCGCCCACCACCACGTAGTCGTACTCCACGGCCGCCCGCCCTCCACCTTCGTCACCCGTTAAGATGGTGACGATCGAGCGCATCACCTGTCAAGCTGGTGACGTGGCGGAAGCTGTTTGCGGCGGATGCTAGAGTGAAAGGCGCACATTCGTGACAGCTAGGAGACCAGACATGGCAGGTGACGACGACATCTCCGGGTGATACCGGAGGTTGACCCGGCCCCGGCCGACGCGCGAAGACCGTCGCCGGCGTGGCCCAGGTCGTCGTTCCCTCGTTCCTGTTTCCCCTGCCGGGCCCTCCTTTCGTGTGCCCGGGTCACCTTCAGAGGTCTGTCACATGTCTGACGCATTCGTCATCTGCTCCGGGCTCTCCTTCTCCTGGCCCGACGACACTCCCGTCTTCACCGGGCTGTCCTTCAGCGTGGGCGGCGGCCGTACCGGGCTGGTCGCGCCGAACGGCGCCGGCAAGAGCACGCTGCTCAAGCTGATCGCCGGCGAGCTGCGGCCGTCGGGCGGCGACGTCTCGGTCCAGGGAGTGCTCGGCTACCTGCCGCAGAGCCTGCCCCTCACCCAGGGCCTGACCGTGGCCGAGGTGCTGGGCATCGCCCCGGTGATCGCCGCGCTGGACGCCATCGAGTCCGGCGACGCCAGCGAGGAGCACTTCACCACCATCGGCACCGACTGGGACATCGAGGAGCGCACCCGCGCCCAGCTCGACCGGCTCGGCCTGGCCGGGCTCGCCTTCGACCGCACGCTCGGCACGCTGAGCGGCGGCCAGGTCGTCTCGCTCGGCCTGGCCGCGCAGCTGCTCAAGCGGCCGGACGTGCTGCTGCTGGACGAGCCGACCAACAACCTCGACCTGGAGGCCCGGCGCCGCCTGCACGACCTGCTCGGCGACTGGAACGGCTGCCTGCTGGTGGTCAGCCACGACCGCGCGCTGCTCGACCGCATGGACCGCATCGCCGAGCTCGACCGCGGCGAGGTGCGTTTCTACGGCGGCGGCTACACCGCCTACGAGGAGGCCGTGCGGGTCGAGCAGGAGGCCGCCGAGCGGGACGTGCGCAGCGCCGAGCAGGAGCTCAAGCGCGAGAAGCGGGAGCTGCAGCAGGCCCGCGAGCGGGCCGAGCGGCGGGCGAGCAACGCCGCCCGCAACCTGAAGAACGCCGGCCTGCCGCGCATCTTCGCCGGCAACATGAAGCGCGGCGCGCAGGAGTCGGCCGGCCGGGCCGGGCAGATGCACGCCGCCCGGGTCAGCGACGCCAAGGCCAGGCTGGACGAGGCGGGGCGGGCGCTGCGCGACGATCAGAGGATCGCGCTGGAGCTGCCCGGCACGCACGTGCCCGCCGGCCGTACGGTCTTCCACGGCGAGCACCTCCAGGCCCGCGGCCTGTTCGCCGGGCCGGGCGTGGACCTCGTCGTGCGCGGGCCCGAGCGGATCGCGCTGACCGGCCCGAACGGCGTGGGCAAGTCGACCTTGCTGCGGCTGGTCAGCGGAGACCTGGAGCCCGACGGCGGGACGACCCGGCGGGCCGAGGGGCGGGTGGCCTACCTGTCGCAGCGGCTGGACCTGCTCGATCTGGACCGCACCGTGGCGGAGAACCTGGCCGCGGCGGCTCCCGGGATGGCCCCGGCGGAGCGGATGAACCTGCTGGCCCGGTTCCTGTTCCGGGGCCCGCGGGCGCACCTGCCGGTGGGGGTGCTGTCCGGCGGCGAGCGGCTGCGGGCGACGCTGGCGTGCGTGTTGTGCGCCGAGCCGGCGCCCCAGTTGCTGCTGCTGGACGAGCCGACCAACAACCTCGACCTGGTCAGCGTGGCCCAGCTGGAGAGCGCGCTGGCGGCCTACGAGGGGGCGTTCGTGGTGGTCAGCCACGACGAGCGGTTCCTGGCGGAGATCGGGATCGAGCGGTGGCTGGAGCTGTCCGGCGGCCGGCTGCTGGAGACGGGGCCGTCACCGGCCTGAGACGCGCCGGCCGCGGCGGGGACGAGCTCCGCCGCGGCCGGGGTGCGGGCGTTCCTCAGAGGCGCAGACCCACCAGGAGCGGGTCGTGGTCGGAGGAGCGGAAGGGGTCGGGCGCGTACAGGTAGGGCGGGTTGAACTCGGTGTTGTAGTCCATGAACCGGCCCTCGTCGGAGTTGACGTGCCAGATCGTGGCGCCCGTCACCAGCTTGCGGGCGCCCTTGTCGGCCAGCACGTGGTCGAGCTCGCCGGACAGGCCCTCGAAGACGTAGCTGTAACGCTCGTCCCGCTCCACGTACTTCTTGCTCAGGCTGGTCAGCCCGGCGTCCTCGAAGGTGTGGATCGGGTCCTCCTCGCCGTAGGCGTTGATGTCGCCGAGGACGAGCGCGTTCTTCAGCTTCAGCTCGCCGATCAGGGACAGCACGGCCTGCGCCTGCTTGACGCGCTTGGCGTTGTAGCAGCTCTGCCCGTCACCCTGGTCGGCGTCCGCGCCGGTCGCCGGGCCGTCCACGTCGGTGCAGCCCTTGGACTTGAAGTGGTTCACCAGCACCGTGAACGTCCTGCCGTGCCCCTTGGCCCTGCCGAACGTCTGCACCAGCGGCGGCCGGTTGAAGATCGGGTCGGCGGAGGAGCGCGCCGGGCCGATCGGGGTGACCCTGGCCGGCTGGTAGATCAGCGCGGTCTGGATGAGGTCGGTGCCCGGATTGGGGTGCGGGATCGCCTTGTACGTGCCCGCGCCCGCCTTGGCGTTGAGCGCGTCCACCAGCGCGTTGAGCGCCACGTCACCGTTGCGCTCGACCTCCATCAGACCGGCCACGGCGGGGTCGAGCGTGGTGATGTTGGCGACCAGCTTGGCGAGCTGACGGTCGCGCTCCCCGGCGTCGGTGGCGCCGCGCGAGCCGAGCGTGGTGAACCAGTTGAGCGTGTTGAGGCTGGCCACCCGGACGTCGCCGCCGACCCGCTCGGGGCGGGTGGGGCGCGGGTTCTTCGCGCGGAAGACCACGGGCTCGGTCGGCTGGACGCGGTAGACGTCGAAGCCGTAGGTGAGGACGCCGGTCAGGTTCCGCACCTCGTCACCCAGGCGGACGGTGTTCGAGCCCTCGGTGTGGTACGGCAGCGTGGCCGGGTTCTGCGCGTTGGAGCCGTCGTCGAGCAGGATCCGGCGCCGCGCGTCCCTGTCGGTGTCCACGCCCTCGCGGTCGGTCGGCTGGTAGAGCCGCTCGTCCTCGGCCAGGAGCAGCTCGCCGTACCGGGCCAGGTTGTAGGTCTCGGAGATCGCGAGGTCGTCGTCGAAGGTGACGAGCATGCCCTCGTAACGCTCGAAGGTGAGGCCCTTCCTGAGCGGCAGGTCGATCTCGGTGCGCCTGATCGTGCCGGTGCCGCAGACGTTCACCGCGGTGGCCGGCGAGATCTCGGTCAGGCCGTTGTACTCGATCGCCTTGCCGGAGACGAGCACCCGGTCACCGGCCTTGACCGGCGAGGAGGAGAAGACGAACAGGCCCTCGGAGGTCGCCGGGTCGGCGTCCGGGGCGGCGGACTGCAGGGAGAAGCCGCCGAGGCCGCCGGAGCCCTGGAAGGAGCCGGTCACGACGCCCTCGACTCGGACGTTCTGGCCGGCGACCGGGCTGGCGTCGCCGTTGCCCTGCACCTGGGAGATCTGGTGCGTGGCCGGGGTCTCGCAGCTCTCGGTGGGGGTCGGCGTGGGCGTCGGGGTCGGCTCGCCGTCGCCGCAGGGGGCCGGGGCGGTGGCGCTGTTGCGCGGAGCCGGTGCCGCGCTCTCGAAGTCGGCGCCGTTGTCGTCGGTGTCGGCGCAGCCGCCGCTCTTGCGGAAGCCGCCGGTGGCGTTGGTGAGCGCGGGGGCGGCGGCCCCCTCCGAGAAGTTCGCGGCGCCGTACCCGACGAGGTCGGCGATCTGCCCGAGCTGGTCCGCGGAGCAGGGGGTGGAGGAGCCGTTGCAGGCCAGGCCCTCGGCCGAGCGGACCAGTGCCACCTTGCCCGCGCTGCCGCTCATGTTGATCGAGCCGACGCTGTCGGGCTGGGGCAGCGCGGCGCTGGGCGTGGTGCCCGCGGCGAGCTGGACGAGGTGGTACTGGCCGGGTGCCAGGGCGCCGGACAGGGCGGCCCTGTTGGCGGCGAAGTTCCCGGTGCCGCTGGCGCTGGTGTACTGCACGGACCAGCCGTCCAGCGACACCGGGGCGGCGCTGCGGTTGAACAGCTCGACGTAGTCGTTGGAGAAGGGGGCGCCGGAGTTGCCGCCCCCGCCGTAGACCTGGCTGATGACCACGGTGCCAGGCGCCGCGGCGGCCACGGAGGGTGAGGACAGGGCGGCGATCGAGCCGGCGGCGACGCCGGCCGCGACGAGGATCGCCGGGACCCGGGACTTAACACGCATGCCGGGGAGCGTAAACCGACATACGGTGAAAAACCCTGTATTAGGCGTGGACGCGTCGTGAAATCTTGAACATTGACACTTCGTGTCCATTCAGGGGCACGGATGTGTCGGCTTCGCACGATGCGAAGCCGGCGCGAGCGGCCCTCGGGTTCGTCAGGGCGACAACACGAAGCCCTCGTACCCCTTGGCCGCCACCTCGTCGCAGATGACGCGGTAGGCGCCGACGCCACCGGGATAGGGCAGGAAGACCCGGGGCTTGCCGGGGACGTTCGCGCCCAGGTACCAGGAGTCGGCCAGCGGGAAGAGCGTCTGCGCCGCGACGTCGCCGACGTGCCGCGTCCAGGCGTCCTCGGCGCCGGGGCCGGCCTCGATGACGGCCGCGCCCGTCTCCGCCAGGTGCCGCAGGCAGCCGGCGATCCAGTCCACGTGCTGCTCGATGGAGACGAACATGTTGCTGAGCACCGACGGGCTGCCCGGGCCCGTGATGGTGAACAGGTTCGGGAACCCGGCGGTCATCAGGCCGAGGTACGTGCGGGGGCCGGCCGCCCACTTCGCGCGCAGTGAAGCCCCGCCCGCGCCCGTGACGTCGATGGCGAGCAGCGCGCCGGTCAGCGCGTCGTAGCCGGTGGCGTAGACGATGGTGTCCACCTCGTACGCGGCCCCGGCGGTGCGCAGCCCCGTCTGCGTGATCTCCTCGATCGGGGTCGCGCGGACGTCCACCAGCCGCACGTTCGGCCGGTTGAAGGTGGCGTAGTAGTCGGTGTCGAAGCACGGGCGCTTGGTGCCGATCGGATGGTCGCGGGGCGACAGCAGCTCGGCCACCCGCGGGTCCGCGACGGTCCGGCGGATCTTGTCCCGGACGAACTCGGCGACGAGCTCGTTGGCCCGCGGGTCCACCGCCGTGTCGCCGAAGGCGCCGAGGAAGCCCGGCCCGCCGTGCGCCCAGCGCGCCTCCAGCTCGGCCAGCCGCTCCTGCTCCGACGCCTCCAGCGCCGAGCCGGTGTTGAACGACGCCGCGATGCCGAACAGGGAGTCGCGCATCGTGCTGCGGATCTCGGCGTAGTTCTCCTTCACCCAGCGGGCGTACTCCGGCTGGAGCGGCCGGTTCCACGCCGGGATGGTGAAGTTGGGCGTCCGCTGGAAGACCGTCACCTGGGCGGCCCGCTCGGCGATGACCGGGATGATCTGGATGCCGGAGGAGCCCGTGCCGATCACCGCGACCCGCTTGCCCGTGAAGTCCACCTCCTCGTGCGGCCAGCGCCCGGTGTGGAAACTCTCGCCGCGGAAGGAGCCGGCGCCGGGGATGCCGGGAACGCGGGCGTCCGACAGGCAGCCCACGGCCGTGATGAGGAAGCGGGCCGTGACCCGGTCCCCGCGGTCGGTCTCCACCCGCCAGCGCGACGCGGCCTCGTCGTAGGCGGCGCGGGTGACCCGCGTGCGGAACCGCAGGTCGCGGCGGAGCTCGAACCGGTCGGCGACGTGCTCGGCGTAGCGCAGGATCTCCGGCTGGGACGGGTACCGCTCCGTCCAGTCCCACTCCTGCCGCAGCTCCTCGGAGAAGGAGTAGCAGTACTCCACGCTCTCCACGTCGCAGCGGGCGCCCGGATACCTGTTCCAGTACCAGGTGCCGCCCACGCCGTCGCCGGCCTCGTACACCCGGGCGGTCAGGCCCAGGCCGCGCAGCCGGTGCAGCATGTACATGCCGGAGAACCCGGCGCCGATCACGACGGCGTCGAAGGACGCGCCGGTCTCGGAGGCGGTCACGGAGTCGATGGAGGCTTCGGCCATGGCGGTCTCTCCTGTCGGCGTGGTCCGTGACCTCAACGCTGACATGAGCTCGCCCGGTGGCCAAGAGTGCCTCCTGGACAAGCGCCCAGCACGCCGATGGGCCTAGCATTTCGCTGGTGACCAGCTACGACGATCATGACGCGTTCGAGTACGTGGACTTCTCGGCCCTGCCGCAGCGCCAGCAGCGCATCCTGGCCACGATCCGGGACTGGGTGGCCAGACACGGGTACCCGCCGAGCACCCGCGAGCTCGGCCGCGCGGTCGGGCTGAGATCGCCCTCGTCGGTGTCGAAGCACCTCAGGAGCCTTGAGGAGCGGGGGCTCCTGCGCCGGAGCACGACCGTGACCAGGCCGATCGACGTGCGCCCCTTCCTGCGGGCCGCGGCGCCGGAGCCGGCCGCCGGCCTGGTGAGCGTGCCCGTCGTCGGCGACATCGCCGCGGGCGCCCCGATCCTCGCGGACGAGCACCTGGACGAGGCGCTGACCCTGCCCCGCGACCTCACCGGGCGGGGCACCGTGTTCGGCCTGCGGGTGCGCGGCGATTCGATGATCGACGCCGCGATCTGCGACGGCGACATCGTCGTGGTACGGCAGCAGCCCGAGGCGCACTCCGGCCAGATCGTCGCCGCGATGATCGACGGCGAGGCCACCGTGAAGGTGTTCCGCCGGCGCGGCGGGCACGTCCTGCTCGAACCGCGCAACCCCGCCTACGACGTCATCGACGGCGACGAGGCCGTGGTGCTGGGCATCGTGGTCTCCGTCCTGCGCAGCGTCTGAGGCCCCGGGGTCAGCCCCGGGCCACCGTGGCGGACGTGCCACCGGGGAAGGTGACCACGACCGCGTCGCCGGAGACGTCCACCGTGACGGCGTCGCGCAGGGCGCCGGGGTGCACCTCGTCACCCGACAGCACCACCAGGGAGACGTGCAGGCCGGGCGCGTCGGAGTGCAGGCAGGGGACGGCCGAGTGCGGGCCGAAGGCGTTCGACTCGACCTCCCGCGACACGCTCGCGCGCGCCCACCCGTACAGCCCGATCACCGCGGAGGTGAGGCCGTCGGCGCGGCGGGCCAGCGCCCAGCCGTCGCCGGTGGCCGAGGCCGGTGGGTCGGCGTCGGAGAGTGCGTAGCCGCCTTCGCGCACCGTGCTGCCCGCTCCGCCGGTGATCTCGTGCACGCGCACCTCCCAGGGGCCGCGTACGGCGGAGGTGGTCGTGATCACGGCCCCCGTCCCAGCCTCATCCCCAGCCTCAGCCGCAGCCCCAGCCCCGGTCCCGGTCCCGGTCTCGGACGAGGAGGAGGCGGTGGCGTCGTGGCAGGACAGCGGCCGGACGGCGGCCCGGCGCGACGGGACGCCGTCCGGGCCGATCAGCGCGAGGTGGTTGTCCAGGGCCCGGGCCCAGGCGTGCTCGGCGGCCTCGGGCCCGGTGCGCGTCGAGTAGGCGAGCTTGGCGTAGTGCGGGTCGTCGGGCGGGGCGCCGTGGTCGCTGCCGTGGTTGATCAGCCGGACGATCCCGTCGTGGCGGGTGCCGTGCAGGAGCAGCCCGGTGGCCGGGATGGCGGCGGTGACGTCGTGCTCGTCGATGGGCAGCGACTGCTCCCGCTCGGTCCACGCCGGGTGGTCGGGCGGCAGCAGCAGCCCGATGAAGGCCTTCGACGCCCAGTACGGCGACGCCGGCCCCGAGTAGGCCTGCGTCGCCGGCAGGAACGGCTCGTACCAGCCGAGGGAGAGCAGCCCGTCGCGTGAGGGCACGCCGCGCTCGGCGAAGTGACGCACGACGGAGGAGGCCAGCTTGCGGGTCTGGCCAGGGGTGAGCGGGGTGGCGTCGGCGAGCGCGCCCAGCCAGACGGGCGCGACCGCGGCGAAGCGGTAGGTGAGCGAGCGGCCCTGGTGGACCGGCGCGCCGTCGGAGCCGAAGAAGTGCTGGTACGTCCCCAGGAACTCGCGCAGCCGCCCCGCGTACAGCGCGGCCCGCTCGGCGTCCCCCGACATGCGGGTCCACAGCAGCGGATACAGGTGCAGCGCCCACCCGCAGTAGTAGTCGAAGTTCCTGGACCCGCCGTCGGTGTACCAGCCGTCGCCGACGTACCAGTCCTCGATCCGCTCCAGCCCCCGCTCGATCTCCCGCTGCTCGTACGGCCCGCCGACGGACTTCAGGAACTCCTCCGTCACAGTCTGGAACAACATCCAGTTGTTGTCCCAGGTCCGCTTGCCGACGAAGCCGCCGAGCCACTCGACGACCCGCTCCCGCACCCCGTCGTCGAGCCGGTCCCACAACCACGGCCGGGTCTCGTGCAGGCCGATCGCGATCGAGGCGGCCTCCACCATCTGCTGCGAGCAGTCGGTCAGCACCGGCCAGGACTCGCCGCTCGACGGGTCGGTGCCCGCGGCGAGCCCTCGGGCGTACCGCTCGGCGAGGTGCGGCACGTCCCCGCCCGCGCCCGCGATCCGGAACGCCGCCGCCAGGAACGTGCGGGCGAACCCCTCCAGACCGTCCAGCGCCACGCCCGACCAGCTCGCCCTGCCGGGCAGCCGGATCTGCGCCTGGCCCGGCGAGGCGTACGGCGTGACGGCCTCCAGCAGGTGGTCGGCCAGGGTCTCCCAGTGGGCGCGGGTCCAGCCGGTGCGCGGGGAGAGCACGCGGTCGGACGGCGGGAGCGGAAGGTAAGGAGGGATCATGTTCAGCCTTTCCGGCCCGTCGTGAGTACGGCGGTGTGCGTGCGGCCGGCCGAGCCGGCCAGGTTCACCGTGATCCGGGGCCGGTCGCCCGTCGTCACGGAGACCGTATCGTCGGCCTTGATCAGGCGGTGCGCCGGGTGGGGGAGGGTGATCGTGGTGGTGGCGACCGTGCGGCCCGGGTCGGAGACCGCCACCGTGATCCGCCCGGCCGCCCGCCGGATCAGCACGGCGCAGGGCGCCGACGCCGACAGCTCACCCGCCTCCCCACCCGCGCCCGCCACACCGCCTGCCATCGCCGCACGGCTTGCCATCGCCGCGCCGCCTGCCTCCGCCGCGCCGCCTGCTTCTCCCGCGCCGCCCTCCTCCGGCGCGTCGCCCGCCCGGACCGCGCCGCCCTCCTCCGGCGCGTCGCCCGCCCGGACCGCGCTGCCCGTTGCGGAGGCGCCGCCCGCTTCGGCCGCGCTCGCGCCGCTCACCCTTCCGGGCGTCCAGAAGATCGCCGCGAGCAGCTCGCCACCGCCGGCCGAGCGTCCGTGGGCGCGGACCGCCTGCGCGGCGCCGGTGTTGGCGAGGATCTCGACGCCGTCGAAGCCCCTGGTCCGCTCGCGGGTGGCGGCCGGGAGCAGGATGTAGGCGTAGGCCGCGTCCGTGGGGTTCGTCCCGTGGTCGAACCAGAGGGTGGTGTAGTCGCGGGTCACGGGATCGGCCGTGCCCTTGGTGCTGGGGCCGTCGTTGATCTCCAGCCAGGCGCCGGTGCGGCGCTCCCGGAGCGTGCGCGGCGCGGGGCCGGAGGGGAAGACGTACCCGGCGACGCCGTCGAGGTGCGCCCAGCCGTCGCCGGCGGTCAGGGCGGCGGCGGTGGCGCGGTTCTCGACCACCGTCTCGACGGGGCGGCCGTCGGAGCTGCTGATGCCGGCGCCCAGGCAGACCACCGCGTCGTCCAGGCACACCCAGCTCTTCCTGGCGGTCAGCGAGGTGCCCGCGGCCATCAGGTGGAGCCCCGCCACGCCGTACCCGTCGGCGGTGGCGCCGCCCGCCCAGGCGTTGGCCGGCCGGAACGTGCCCGTGCCGCCGGCGGAGACGGCGGGGTCGCGGCGGCGGGTGTCCACGGTGGTGCCGGCCAGCCGGTAGGAGTCCACCGTCGGCCAGTAGCCGGCGCTGTAGTGGTCGAGGTCCAGGTGGAGGTAGGTGGCACCGTCGCCCTGGTACCAGGCCCGGTAGTTCTCGCCGTTGCCGCACTCGTACATCGCGATCCGCCGCGACGACAGGCTGATCGCGAACGACCAGGCGGGTCGCCGGTGCACGATCCGGTCCATGGCGGCGAACACGCGGTGGCCGCTCGGCCGCGGCGCCGCGGCCACCGCGCCGTCGCCCAGCAGCGCGGCGGCCCTGGCGGTGGCGGCGACGTTCGCGGCGTCGAGGAAGCGGCCCCGCCGGATCCACCCCTTGGCGAGCTGCCTGAACCGGGTGGCGTAGGGCTCGCCGGCGCCCGCCGCCAGTTGCAGGATCGCGTCGACGGTGTCGCGACCGGAGTCGTGGTCGAGGTTGAACTGCCGCGACACGGCCCGGCCGCGGACGCTGTCCATCATCAGGCCGTCGTGGATCCACGGCGCGTAGGCGTTCTCCACCGCGTCGAGCACGACGCGCACCGCCGGGTCGGTGACCGCCCAGGCGCTGCCGCCGAGCAGCCCCAGGGTCGTGGCCAGCGACTGGAGCAGCACCACCCCGTACGACCCGGTGTAGGCGACCACGCCGTGCTGGACGAACGAGCCGTCGGCGTAGAAGCCGTCGCCCGAGGTGACGTGCCCGAACAGGGTGTGCCTGCCGGCGTCGCGCGTGTCGGACAGGCCGTCGCGGGCGAGCGCGAGCTTGCCGGCGTCCGCGCCGACGATGCCGCGCAGGGCCACGATGAGCGCCTTGTCGGCCCGGTTGGCGCCGGTCTCGGCGAAGTTCGTGAGGTTGGTCCTGCGGTCGGGGTTCGGGCAGAAGCGGTCCACGGCGCGGATCCAGGCGGCCCGCCGGCCGGCGCCGGCGACGTCGTGCATGATCACGGCGGTGTCCATCAGGGCGCGGGGCGCGCCGATCTCCCAGTGCCACCAGTTGCCGCTCTCGCGCGCGGCCTCGTTGTAGGCGCGCTGGTAGAGGAAGTCGAGGCCGCCGAGGATCTCCAGGGCGGCGGGCTCGTCCCCGTACGTGGAGGTGCCCGGGCTCGCCCAGGCGGCGGCGAGCGTGCGCAGGCGCTGGTAGCTGCCCGCGATGTCGCCCGACACGCCGGTGAGGGGGAGGTCCGGCCAGAGGAAGGCGCGACCGGCCGACAGGTCCATGGCCGAGCGGTGCGCCCGCGCGGCGGCGTCCAGCCGGGCCAGGGGACCGGCGAAGACGGGGTCGTCCGGGTCGATGCCGCCGCCCGTGAGCAGGGCGGCGGCCTTGGCCCGCAGCTCGGAGAAGGCATCCTGCCCGGGCTGGGAGCCGGGAGTCGGCACATCGGAGCCGGGGAGCGGTGCGGCCGGGCGGGGGAGCGGCGCGTCCGGGCCGGGCTGCGCCGCGTCCGGGCCGAGGTGCAGGCCGAGGAGCGGCGTGGCGGCGGCCAGGCCACCGAGGAAGGCCCGCCGGCTGGTCGTCCCTCCGTCGGCGCCGTCTGATCGGGGTGGGGCGCCGCTGGTCGTGGTCGCTTCGGTGCCGTCTGATCGGGGTGGGGCGCTGCTGGTCGTGGTCGCGTCGGCGCCCTCTGATCGGGGTCGGGAGTCGCCGGTCATCGTTCGGCCAGGGCGGTCAGATCGGTGCCGGGGGAGGGCAGCCCGAGCGCCGCCACCTGGGCCAGGTACTCGTCCGTCAGCGGGGCGCCCCACCGCCGCCAGAAGGCGGACAGGTCGGCGCCGGCGGTCCTGGAGGTGTAGAGCGCGAGGTGACCCCAGCGCTTGGCCGACTCCGTGTAGTCGGAGGCGGGCCGCTCGGCGCGCACCAGGCGGTGCAGGCGCGGGTAGAAGTCCTCGCCGAAGGCGAGTTCGAGCTGGCGGAAGGGGACGAGCTTCTCGTACGCGCCCAGCTTGAGGTAGTCGGCGGCGGGCAGCTTGGCCAGGGCGGTGGCGTAGACGCCGTTCACGACCAGGTTGGACGGCTGGCCGAGCGTGCGCTGGGCGGCCAGCGCGTAGATGTTGACCGTGACCTCGGTGAGGTCGTTCGGCTTGTAGGCCATCTGCTGGTGCTGGTGGCCGAGCTCGTGGTAGACGCCCCAGCCCCTGGTGCGCAGGCCGGTCACGGTGATCAGCCGGTCCAGGTAGGTACGCGGGTAGGCGGTCCACCCGTGCGTGGCGTACGCTCCGGCGCCGGCGGGCATCCTGGGGGCCTCGACGAGGTGGAACGGCAGCGGCGAGCGTTCCGCCCGGGAGAGCCCGGAGATCGCGGCGTGCGAGGAGATGATCGTCTCCAGGAGCCGGAGCAGGGCGGCGTGGTCCTGGTCGCGCCAGGCGAGCATGCCGTCCCGGGTGACGGTGACGATGGCCCGCTCGGACACGAGCTCGACCTGGGGCGCGCCGGTGAGCGAGTCGAGCTGCGCCTGGAAGCTCTCCTCGCTGGTCTCACCGAGCCTGAAGGTGGGGACGCGCACCCCGCCCGAGCGGAATTTGACGCGGGCGCGCTGCCCTTCACCGGTGAGCGACAGGTAGACCAGGCCGCCGCCGGGGTCCGTGACGGTGTTGACGCCGGCGGCCAGCGGGTAGGCGCGCGGGTTCTTGTACGTGACGTCGGCGTGCGTGTCTGGTGCGCCGACGTGCAGGGTGGGCAGGAGCCCGTCGGGGGCCGCCACCTCGACGGTCAGCGGGGCGCTGGCGGGCAGGTGGACGCCGGTGGGGCGGAACTCGGTGGTCCTGAGCGCCTGCTGGAGCCGGAGGCGCTCGCTCTCGGCGCCGGGCCTGGCCCTGAGCACGACGGTGTGGTGCGGCCCGTCGGCGAGGGCGGGCCGGGCGAGCAGGAGGGCGGCGCCGGCGCCGCCCGCCACCAGGAAGGATCTGCGACTGAGGGGGGTCATGGCAGGGAGTTTGTAAGCGCTTTCTATCACGGTCAAGGGCTTACCGGATCTTTCTACGGCTTTCTGTCCCGCTTCTACGGGCGGTTATGCCGGATAAGGCGGTAAGCGCTTGCTATTTGGGAGGCGCGACCGACGACCTGACCACGATGTTCGTGCCGACCATGGCCGCGGTCTGCACCGGCGACAGGTACGCGTCGTCCTCCACCACGTCCAGGCCGATGCGCACCGCCTGGCGGCCCATCTCCTCCAGCGGGATGCGCACCGTGGTGAGCTGGGGCCGCAGCTCCTGCGCGATGGGCACGTCGTCGTACCCCACCACGGAGATCGCCTCGGGCACGGGCACGCCGGCCAGCTCCAGCCCCTGCATCACGCCGGCCGCGACCGTGTCGTTGGCGCAGAACACGGCGGTGAAGTCGAGCCTGTCGGCCAGCAGGGCCCTGATCCTGTCGTAGCCGAACCTGCGGTTGAGCTGCCCCGTGTGGATCAGGCCCTTGTCGTGGGGCAGGCCGCGGAAGCGCAGCGCGCGCCGGTGGCCGGCCAGGCGCGCGACGGTGGTCGACAGGTTCGGCGGGCCGCCGAGGAAGACGATCCGCCGGTGCCCCTGGGTGATCAGGTAGTCGGTGATGGCGAAGGCGCCGCCCTCGTTGTCGTACTCCACGGTCCTGGTCGGCACGTCCTCGCCGAGCGAGGGGCGCCCGCACAGCACGAGCGTGGAGCCGCTGGCGTGCAGCGCGCGGGCCCTGCGGGCGACCTGCGCGGCGTAGGAGCGGTCCTCGTGGGCGCCGCCCACCAGGATCACCGCGTCGGCGCGCTGCTCGTGCAGGAGGTCGATCAGCGCCAGCTCCTGCTCGTGGCTGCCCTGGGTGCAGCAGACCATGCACAGCCGGCCGTGCCTGGTCGCCTCGCGCTCGACGCCGCGGGCGATGTAGGCGTAGAAGGGGTCCACCAGGTCGTTGATGATGATGCCGACGGTCCTGTTGGTGGCTCCCGCCAGGGCTCTGGCGTGCGCGTTGGCGACGTACCCGAGCTCGGCGATGGCCTGCTCGACCCGCTGCCTGGTCGCGGCGGAGACGGGGTAGTTGCCGTTGATCACCCGGGAGACGGTGGCGCTGGAGACCCCGGCGCGCGCCGCCACATCGGCCATGGTCGCCAGGCTCTGCTCGGTCACGTCCCCTCCTTTCCGTGGCTGACGATCATGCCATCCGGTCGAGCTCGTCGCGATGGATCTCGTGGAGCAGCGGCTCCCCGGCGGTGTACCGGGCGATCTCCGCGAGCGTCGACTCGGCCAGCCGCGCGAGCTCGTTGCCCTGGGCGCCGGCCAGGTGCGGGGTCACGAACGCGTTGGGCAGGTCGAACAGCGGATGACCGGGCGGCAGCGGCTCCGGGTCGCTGACATCCAGTATCGCGTCAAGCCGGCCGCTGCGTACCTCCTTGACCAGTGCCTCGGTGTCGATGAGGCCGCCGCGGGCGGTGTTGACGACCACCGCGCCGTCCCTGAGCATCGACAGCCGCCTGGCGTCGAGCATCCGGTACGTCTCGCGGGTCTCCGGCGCGTGCAGGCTGACCACGTGCGAGCGCCTGACCAGCGTGTCGAGGTCCACGGCCGCGCCGCCGAGCGCGGTGATCTCCGCCGCCCCGGCGTACGGGTCGTACACCAGCACCTCGGCGTCGAGCCCGCGCAGCAGCTCCATGACCCTGCGCCCGATCCGCGACAGCCCGATCAGCCCGACCGTGATGTCGCGGGTGCCGAGCCAGGGCAGGCCGGTGAAGTCACGGCGGGTGCCCGTCTCGCGGTAGCGGTGGGCGAGGGTGAAGGCGCGCTTGGCGCCGAAGACGATGGCGGCGTAGGCGAACTCGGCCACGGGCACCGCGTTGGCGTCGGCGGCGCTGGTCACCCGTACGCCGCGGTCGAGCACCGCCGGGTCGAGGAAGGTCTTCACCGTGCCCGCCGCGTGCGCGATGAGGCGCAGGCCGGGGGCCTGGTCGAGCAGGTCGGCGCCGATCCTCGGGCAGCCCCAGCCGGTGACGAGGACCTCGGCGCGGGCCATCGCGCGCAGCGCGCCGGCCGAGCCGACCTCGTGCAGCACCCGGTCGTCCACCTCGGCCAGGTCGGCGAGCCTGCGCAGCGTCGCGTGCCCGAACACCTCCTCTCGGACTCCGGGCGCCATCGCGAGGACGGCGCGCGGTCTCAGCCGGGCTTGCGGAGGTTTCACCGGCTCCCTCTCTGATAGTAAGCGCATTCTATGCATTGAGGTGGCACGTTAGGACCCCACCTGCGAAAAGGTCAAGCAGAGTGCGGAAAGAAGGGGGATTTTCCGGTCTGGGACTTGACGGGAACGAAAGCGCTTACTAACTTCCTCGCCAACTGGAAGGACCCAGCGCATGACCGCTACCCTCGACGCTCCCTCGACCGCGGCCGCCTCCGAGCGGCGAGAGCCGCCACGCAAGCTGCCGCTGTGGCGCCGCGTCTGGCGCGACCGGGTGATGCTCCTGCTGGCGCTGCCCGGGCTGCTCTATTTCCTGGTCTTCCACTACGGGCCGCTGTTCGGCTACGTGGTCGCGTTCAAGGACTATCAGCCCTACATCGGGTTCGTGGACAGCCCCTGGGTGGGGTTGCAGAACTTCGTCAGCGTCTTCGCGGACCCGGGCGTCTGGAACGCCCTGGGCAACACGCTCAAGATCACCATCACCCAGCTCGTGCTGTTCTTCCCCGCGCCCATCGCGCTGGCGCTGCTGCTCAACAGCGTGCTCAACGACAAGGTGCGCAGGTTCGTGCAGAGCGTGGTCTACCTCCCGCACTTCATCGGCTGGGTGATCATCGTCTCGGTGTTCCAGCAGATCCTCGGCGGCGCCGGCGCGCTGCCGAGCTTCCTGGAGAGCATCGGGCTGCCGCGCTACGACATGATGACCGACCCCGACGTCTTCCCGCTGCTGGTGACGTTGCAGGTCATCTGGAAGGACGCCGGCTGGGCCACCATCATCTTCCTGGCCGCGCTGCTCTCCATCGACCAGGGCCTGTACGAGGCCGCGGCCATGGACGGGGCGGGCAGGTGGCGCCGCCTCTGGCACGTCACGCTGCCCGGCATCGTCCCGATCATCGTCCTGCTGCTCATCCTCAACCTCGGCAGCATCCTGTCGGTCGGCTTCGAGCAGATCCTGCTCCAGCGCGACAACGTCGGCCCCGAGGCAGGGGAGGTGCTCGACACCTTCGTCTACTTCAACGGCGTCAAGGACGGCCAGTGGGGCGCCGCCGCCGCGGTCGGCCTGGTCAAGACCATCGTCGGCACCGCCCTGGTGCTCGGCGCGAACAAGGTGGCCCATCTGTTCGGCCACGAGGGGGTGTACCGCGGTGCCGACAAGTAGCCGCCCCGCCTGGATGGAGCGGCCCTCGACGGCGGGCCTGATCGTCAAGGGCGTGATCCTCACGGCCGTCGTCCTGCTGGTCGCCTACCCGTTCGTCGGCGTGATCGGCACCAGCCTGTCGACGGAGAGCGACATCGCCAGGAGTGGCGGGTTCGTGCTCCTCCCCGGCTCGCCGAGCCTGTCGGCGTACACGACCATCTTCAGCGGCGGCACCGTCACCAGGGCGTTGCTGGTCAGCGTGCTGGTCACGGTCGCCGGCACGGTCGCCAGCATGCTGGCGACCATCGGCATGGCGTACGGGCTGAGCCGCCGCGAGGTGACCGGCGCCCGCTGGATCCTGCTGATCGCCCTGCTGACCATGCTCTTCAACCCCGGCCTGATCGCCAACTTCCTGCTGGTCAAGCAGGTCGGCCTGATCGACAGCTTCGGCGCGCTGATCCTGCCCAGCCTGGTCAGCGCGTTCAACCTGGTCGTGCTGCGCTCGTTCTTCATGGGCCTGCCCCGCGAGCTGCTGGAGAGCGCGCGCATCGACGGGGCGGGCGACTTCGGCATCCTCGTCAGGATCGTGCTCCCGCTGTCGAAGGCGGTGCTCGCGGTCATCGCGCTCTTCTACGCCGTCGGCTACTGGAACGCCTTCTTCAACGCCCTGCTCTACCTCAACGACTCGGACAAGTTCCCGCTCCCGCTGATCCTGCGCACGTTCGTGCTGCAGGGCAGGACGCTGGAGGCCCTGGCCGCCGCGGAGGCGCCCGCCCCGGTGCAGGCGATCCAGATGGCCGTGCTCGTGGTGGCGATCGTGCCGATCCTGCTCGTCTACCCCTTCCTCCAGCGCTACTTCACCAAGGGTGTGCTCACCGGCGCCATCAAGGGCTGAACCCCCCGAACCCCAAGGAAGATCCCTCATGAGAGAACCCGTCTCCCGCCGCGGCTTCCTGCGCCTCGGCGCCGCCGCGGCCGCCTCCACCGTGCTGGCGGGCTGCGGCGGCGGCTCGGCCGCCCCCGCCGCCAAGGCCCAGGGGCTGAGCATCAAGCTGCCCGCGTACACGCCGCTGTCCGGTGCGCTCAAGCCCGACCTGCCCGGCAACGCCACCGGCGTGCCCGAGGGGTACTTCACCTATCCCAAGGAGCTGTTCAAGGCGGTGGCCAAGCCGCCCATGTCGGGCGGTACCGTGAGCATCGCGGTGCAGACGTTCTCGCCGCCCCCGCCCGGACGCGCCGACAACCCCGCCTGGCAGGAGGTCGAGAAGCGGCTCGGCGGGACCGCCGAGATGCAGCCCGTCACCGCCGACGACTGGCCGACCAAGTTCAACACCATGGTCGCCGGCGGCACGCTGCCCGACCTGTTCACCTACGTCTCCACGCAGGGCGTCAACAACCTGCCCGCGTTCGTCGCCAGTCAGTGCACCGACCTGACGCCGCTGCTCGGCGGCGACGCGGTCAAGGCGTACCCGAACCTGGCGGCGATCCCGCAGGTGTTCTGGAAGCAGGGCATCGTCGGCGGCAAGCTGTACGGCATCCCCGTGCCCCGCAACATGGTCGGCGGCCTCGGCTTCTACCGCGCCGACATGTTCGCCGAGGCGGGCGTCACCGACCTGGCGCAGATCACCGACCTGGACCGGCTGTTCGAGCTGCTGAAGGAGGTGACCAGCCCCAAGGACAACCGGTACGGCCTGGTCACCCACACCGGCGGCGTCTACGGCCTGTCGATCTTCTCCCAGCTCTTCGGTGCGCCCAACGCCTGGCGGCTGGAGAACGGCAGGCTCGTGCACCAGATCGAGACCGAGGAGTACAAGGCCGCCGTCGAGTACGTGCGCAAGCTGCGCGAGGCAGGCGTCATCTACCCCGGCTCCGAGGGCTTCGACGGCCTCAAGCGCAAGAACGAGTTCAACGCGGGCCGCGCCGCGCTCGTCTACGACGGCCTGCCCGCCTACCTCGGCCCCACCGGCTACCTGCAGACCTCGAAGAAGATCGACCCGAAGGCCGACCCCAGGCCGATGATCCCGATCGGCCGGGCCGCCAAGGCGCACCTCAACAACATCGTCGTCTCGATCACCATGATGAGGAAGAGCGACGAGACGCGCGCCAAGGAGCTGCTGCGCGTGGCCGACTTCTTCGCCTCGCCGTTCGGCAGCGAGGAGTACACCCTGTTCAACTACGGCGTCGAGGGCACCGACCACACGCGTGACGGCAGGGGCAACCCCGTGCTGACCGAGCAGGGCAGCAGGGACACCACGGTGCCGTGGAAGATGCTCGCCGCGCCGACCCAGCCCCTGTTCGACTCCTCCTCGGCGGACGCCGTGAAGACCATGCACGAGGCGATCAGCAAGATGATCGCCGTCGGGGTCGAGGACCCGACCGTGGGGGCGTACTCGCCGGCCAACGAGAACAGCTACGAGTCGCTCTACACGATGCGCAACGACCGCGTCACCTCCATCGTGGCCGGCCGCGCCCCCGTCAGCGACCTCGACCAGATGATCAAGGACTGGCGCGCCAAGGGCGGGGACAAGGCGCGCGCCGAGTTCGAGGAAGCGCTCAAGCAGACACCGAAGGCAGGCTGACCGTGAAGAAGCACCTCCTCTTACTCGCCGCCGCCGCGCTGCTCAGCACGGCCGCCGCGGTTCCGGCCACCCCCTCGCCCGGCTCCGCGGGGCTGGGCGACCCGCTCTTCCCGACACTCGGCAACGGCGGCTACGACGTCCGCCACTACGACGTCTCCTTCGACTTCACCCCGGTCACCTACGACTTCTCCGGCGCGGTCGCGTTCACCGCGAAGGCCACCCAGGCGCTGTCGTCCTTCAACCTCGACACCGACGGCCACACCATCGACGCGGTCACCGTCAACGGTGAGCCCGCCGTATGGTCGCTCTCCCTCGGCCAGAGCGGGCAGGAGCTGACCGTCACGCCGGCCGCGCCGCTGCGCGAGCACGTGCCGTTCACGGCCGAGGTGCGCTTCCGCGGCAACGGCAAGGCGCCGCGCGCCGGCCTGACGGGCTGGAACTTCGGCCCCGACGGCGGGTTCGCCGCCGCCGCGCAGTCCAGCAGGGCCGACACGTTCTTCCCGGTCAACGACCACCCCTCGGACAAGGCCACCTGGACCTTCCGCGTCACCGCCCCCGAAGGGTACGTCGCCACCGCCAACGGCGAGCTCGCGGGCAGGCGCGGGAACGTGTGGCGGTTCGAGGCGCGCGAGCCGATGGCCTCGGAGCTGATCGCCCTCGCCGTGGTGAAGGGCACCTACCTGTACGGCAAGGGCCCCCACGGCCTGCCGCTGCGCCACGTCGTCCCCCAGGGCCAGGAGGACCGCTACGGCCCCGTCGCCGCCGAGACCGGCGACCAGATCGCCTGGGCCGAGGCGAAGTTCGGCAGGTTCCCGTTCTCCACCTACGGCGTCCACATCTACCCGGGGTACCGCAACGCGCTGGAGAACCAGACGCTGTCGCTGTTCGGCACCGGCTGGTTCGACCAGCCCACCTACTCCAACACGATGGTGCACGAGCTGGTCCACCAGTGGTTCGGCGACTCGGTCACGCCGGCGACCTGGCAGGACGCCTGGCTGAACGAAGGGCCGGCCGTCTACTACGCGGCCCTGTGGGCCGAGGAGCACGGCGGCCAGTCCATGCCGGAGCGGATGCGCACCGTGTACGGC
The DNA here is from genome assembly GCF_024172165.1 of Nonomuraea thailandensis. Taxonomy (GTDB): domain Bacteria; phylum Actinomycetota; class Actinomycetes; order Streptosporangiales; family Streptosporangiaceae; genus Nonomuraea; species Nonomuraea thailandensis. The sequence continues at coordinate 12,551,141 of NZ_JAMZEB010000002.1, forward strand.
AAGCTCGACGCCGTCCGCGCCAAGGACGGCCCGCCGGGAAGGCCCAGGGCGCTCGGCGGCTACAACATCTACGACGGCGGCGCCCTCGTCCTGTACGCCCTGCGCACCGAGGTCGGCGACGCCGCCTTCGACCGGATCATGCGCAGGTGGGTGCAGCGGTACAAGGACGGCAACGCCTCCACGGAGGACTTCATCGCCCACGCCGCCGCCACCACGCACCGGCCCGGCCTGGACGGCTTCCTGCGCGACTGGCTCTACGGCGCCCAGAACCCTCCCCTGGAGGGCATGTGAACAGCGCGATCGCCCTCGTCCTGCTGCTGACGACGACCCCGGCGGTGGCACCGGGCCCCAAGATCTACTACGCGGCTCCCGACGGCGGCTCCCCGGCCTGCAGCCAGGCCCGCCCCTGCTCGCTGGAAGCCGCCAGGGACAAGGTCAGGCAGGCCGTGGAGGGCGGCATGAGCCGCGACATCGAGGTGCGCCTGACCGGCGGCGTCTACCGGATGGCCGAGCCGCTCCTGCTGGACGGGCGCGACTCCGGCCCCGACGGGCACACCGTGACCTGGACCGCGGCCCCTGGCTCCCGGCCGGTCCTGTCCGGCGGGGTGCGGATCACCGGCTGGACGCGTCAGGGCCGCTTCATGGTGGCGCGGGCGCCCGAGGGCGTGACCCCGCGCCAGCTCTTCGTCGGCGGCGCCCGCGCGATCCGGGCCCGCGGCGCCGCGTGCCCGGCGGCGGTCTGCGACGCGACGAAGACCGGCATGACCGGCGCCGTCCAGAGCGGCGTGTCCGGCTGGAGCGCCCCCGCGAACGCCGAAGCGGTCATCAAGGTCAGGTGGCGCAACTACCGGTGCCGCATCGACCGCGTGGACGGCGATGCCATCACCTTCGCGCAGCCGTGCTGGGCGAACTCGGCGAGCGGCACCGGCCGCACCGGCCCCGCCTGGGACACCACGACGGTCGACTCCTCCCGCTACGGCGGCGTCGCCTTCTTCGACAACGCCCGCGAGCTGCTCGACGAGCCGGGCGAGTTCGTCCACGACCGCGCGGACGGGACCATCACGTACCTGCCCCGGCCCGGGGAGGATCTCGGCGAGGCGATCGTCCCGTCCGGCGAGACGCTCCTGCGGATCGACGGCGGGAGCCGGATCAGGATCGCGGGCCTGGGCTTCCAGCACGCCGCCTACCACCAGCCCGGCACCGACGAGGGATACGCGGGCACCCAGGCCGGGCTCACCCTGACCGGCGCCACGGGCCCCGAGGACCACGCCGGCCGCCACTACACCAAACCCGCCGCCGCGGTGGTCGTGAACGGCGGCAGGAACGTGGAGATCACCGGCGCCGAGTTCGCGCACCTGGGCGGCGCGGGCGTGATCATGCAGGCCGGCACCAAGGACTCGGCGGTCACCGGATCGACGTTCACGGACCTGTCCTCCGGCGCGGTCTACGTCGGCGACACCGAGCCCAACCCGCCGGCCGAGCTGCGCGGCGAGCGCAACACCGTGGCCCGCAACACCATCACGCTCGCCGGCCGGGAGTTCACCGACGCGGTGGGCATCTGGGCCGGCTACGAGACGGGCCTGCGCGTGGACCACAACACGCTGGAACGGCTGCCGTACTCCGGGATCTCCGTCGGCTGGGGCTGGAACCAGCCCGTCGCCCAGAGCCCCGACATGCGCGACAACCAGGTGACCGGCAACCGGATCGTGGACGTCATGATGGTCGCCGACCAGCAGCACGACGGCGGCGCCATCTACACGCAGGGCCCGCAGCCGGGCACGGTGATCTCCGGCAACTACGTCAACCGCTCCGCCTACGGCAACACCGAGCGCGACGGCAACGGCGTCTACCTGGACGAGCAGAGCTCGTACATCAGGGTCGAGGGCAACGTGATCACCCGGGTCGGCTACAAGTGGATCTCCAACTGGGCCGGTTACGGGATCGAGAACCTCGCGACGGGTAACTGGACCGACACCACCGCGCCCGAGCTGTCGGGGCGGGGCTCGCGGCAGGTGGACAACGCCACCGCGCTGGAGCGCCTGCCCGAGGCCGCCCTGCGCGTCGCCGCCGCGGCCGGGGCCCGGCCCGGCCCCGTCGAACAGCTCGAACCCGACCTCGCCAGGGCGGGCAGCGCGAGCCAGTCCGCCACCGAGGGGACGGCGGACGCCGCCCACGCCATCGACGGCTCCACCGTCACCGACAGCAGGACCACCTCGGCGCCGGGCTCCTGGTGGCAGGTGGATCTCGGGCAGGTGCGCCCGATCGGCACGGTCGAGCTCTGGAACGACGCGGGCATGACCACGGCCGACGTCCAGGTGCTGGTGTCGCGCACGCCCGACTTCGCCGGCGCGACCGTGGTGCCGCTGCCGGGCAGGGTGCTGCGCCCGTCGCCGGTCACGGTGGAGGCGGAGGGGCGGTACGTGCGCGTTCAGCGGACCGGTACGGGACGGATCGGGCTCTCGGGAGTCGCGGTCCATGAGAGGGACGGAACATGAGCTGGTTCACCGAGGCCCGGTTCGGGCTGTTCATCCACTGGGGCATCTACGCCGCCGCCGCGCGGCACGAATGGGTGCGCTCGTACGAGCGGCTGACCGAGGAGCAGTACCGCCGCTACTTCGACCACTTCGACCCCGACCTCTACGACCCGGCGGCGTGGGCGGACGAGGCGGTCAACGCGGGCATGAAGTACGCCGTGGTGACGAGCAAGCACCACGACGGGTTCTGCCTGTGGGACTCGGAGCTGACCGGCTACAAGGCGCGGCGCGACCTGCTCGCCCCGATGCTCGACGCCTTCAGGGAGCGGGGCCTGCGTACCGGCCTGTACTACTCGCTGCTCGACTGGCACCACCCGGACTTCCCCAACGACCTCTACCACCCGCAGCGCGACGAGGACCTCGGCGAACGCGACATCCGGAAATATACGGACTATATGCACGGCCAGGTCCGCGAGCTGCTCACCCGGTACGGCGACATCGACACGATGTGGTTCGACTTCTCCTACGAGGGGCGCGGCTTCGGCGCCAAGGGCCCGCGGGAGTGGCGCTCCGAGGAACTGGAGCGGCTCGTCCGCGAGCTGCGGCCCGGCATCCTGGTCAACAACCGGCTCGGGCTCGGCACCGGCGACTTCACCACCCCCGAGCAGGTCATGCCGCCCGGCGGCGTGCCCGGCCACACGCCGTGGGAGTCCTGCCAGACGCTGAACGGGAGCTGGGGCTACCACCGCGACAACCAGGACTGGAAGCCGGTCGACCTGCTCGTGAAGATGCTCGTCGACACCGTCTCCAAGGGCGGCAACATGCTGCTCAACGTGGGCCCGAACGCGCGCGGCGAGTTCGAGCCCCGGGCGATCGAGCGGCTGCGCGGCATCGGGCGGTGGATGCGCCTGCACTCCCGCTCGATCCACGGCGCGGGCGCCTCCGCGTACGAGCCGCCGCAGGACTGCCGCTACACCCAGCGCGGCGACCGCCTCTACCTGCACCTGCTGTCCTGGCCCATGAAGTACGTGCACCTCGCCGGGCTCGGCGGCCGGGTCAGGTACGCGCAGTTCCTGCACGACGCCTCCGAGGTGCCGATGGTCGCGATCGACCCGAAGGAGCCCTTCCACCACTACCTGCGCGGCCTGCCGGAGGACACGCTCACGCTGCAACTGCCCATCACCCGCCCGGACGTCACGGTCCCGGTGGTGGAGCTCTTCCTGGCGTGACCCCCGGCCCGGGGTCAGGTGACGGGGGCGGGGAGCAGCTTGCCGAACGGGACGGCGCGCAGGGCCCGCAGGCGCTCGGTGGCCCGCGGGTGGCCGTGGTCGGCGGCCAGCTTGTAGTAGAACCTGGCGATGTCCTGTTTGGCGGGCCCCCGCTGCTCGTAGTCCTGCCCGTAGGCGAAGCACTGGTCGGCGGCGAACTCCGCCGGCCGGGCGGTGCCCGCCAGGGCCTCGGCGCCGGGATGGCCCTGCCTCCCGGCGGCGTGCAGCCAGTAGCCGGCCTCGGCGTTCTCGCCGGTCAGCACCTTGATGACGGCCAGGCGGTAGGCGGCCTCGACGTCGCCGTCGCCCGCCATCCGGACCAGGCGCGCCACGGTTCTGGTGGTGCGCCGCTCGGCCTCGTCGGCCGGGGTGCCGTACAGGTCGTACGAGCCGATGGCGTGGGGGCGTTCGTTCCTGGCGGCGAGCCAGCGGGCCTGCCACAGCGCGAGGCTGCCGAGCGCGTCCGTGGGCAGGCGGCTCTGCTCGGCGTGGCGGTGGCAGACCATCACGAAGGAGGCGACGAGCTGCCAGTCGGGCAGGCGCTCGCGCTTGCCGTTGAGGATGTCGTTGAGCGTGCTCTCCGGCAGGTCCTTGGGGACGTCCGCGGCGCGTGACAACCGTTTCATCTGGTTATAGGTCGGCTGGCCGGCCGCTTCCCGCAGCTCCTTGAGCGCGGCTATGAAATCGCGATGGGCTCCCGCCCTATGAGTGTCAGTCATCGTCCTTGATGATCGATTCTGGAAGGATTCGGTGGAGTCGAGAGGTCGACTGGTGCCGTCATGCTTCCAGAAGAGTTTTCGCGATAGGTGCCACTTCGCAGATCCCGTCTCATCCGGTATCGCAGGTCACATCCACTGATGTCCTGCCCATCCGACCCAAGCATGGCGTCAGACCTAAATTTCACGATTAATCCGGATGAGTTCGGACGTGATCGGAAAGATGCGGAAGTTTCGGCCTTGTTCGGCCCCGTCCGAGCACGTTTGGACCGCTGGCCGGTGGCGTTCACGAAGCCGCATGGTGGGCCGCACCATCACAGCCGACCGAATCCGAGGAACCATGTTCACCACGCGCCAGCTCCTCACGCTCACCCTGTCGATCACGATCGCCGCCATCACCTGCGCGCTGGTCCTCGCCGCCGGCGCGCAGTGGCCGAGCGCCCTGCTCAGCGGCGGCGGGGCGGGCGGTGCGACGCTCGCCGCCCTGCCCAAGCTGCTGAGCAGGCGCGACTCATGGCCAGGAGGTGCGGAACGTGGTCAGGACGGCGGCGTGGTCGGAGCTCCACTCGTTGCCACGGTGGTTCGGCACGGCGGTCGGCGTGCCCTCGACCAGGGCCTGCGACCCCGTCACGCGCAGCGACCCCGCGTAGTAGACGAAGTCGATCCGGTCCTGCGGCTCCGGCTCGCCCTTGTGCGAGTCGTGGCCGTAGCCGCCGGTGAACACCGGGTAGATCGGCGACCAGGTGATGCCGGGCGAGGCCACCGGGTCGGGGTGCGCCACCCGGTAGGAGTCGCGCAGCCCCGCCTTCGCCGGCAGCACCGAGGCGGGCCACGGCACCGACGCGTAGCCGCAGCGGTCCGCCTTCCCGGTCCAGTCCAGGTGGGACGGGGCGTTGAAGTCGCCCGTGAGCAGCACCGGCGTGCGCCGTGCCGCGTCCAGGTCCGGCTTCATCGCCTCCAGCACGGCCTCGATCTGCGGCGTGCGGCCGGAGCGCTCCTCGTTGGCCAGCAGCTCGTCCTGCGCCATCCTGCCGAAGCAGGCGTCGTACGGGCCGTACGGGGTGTAGCCGAGGTGCACGTTCCACACCACGACCTCCTGACGCTCGCCGATCCGCACGCGCACCTTCGTCGCCACCGACAGCGGCCCGCCGGCCACCGGCTCCCGGCGCTCGGTGATCGGATACCGGCTGATCACGCCCAGGTCGGTGCCCGCCTGGTGGTGATCCCAGCCCAGCGCCTCGGCCAGCTCGCGGGTGGAGACGGCCGAGGTCTCCTGCAGGCCTACAACGTCCACGTCGGACTCGAGCAGGAAGCGCAGCTCCTTCTCCCGCCCGCCGTCCACCTGGCTGCCGCCGTGCCACAGGTTGAAGCTCATCGCCTTGAGCTCGGGCACCAGGCTCTGGCCCGGCCGGCGGACCTCGATGGCGGCCGTCGCGGTGCTGGTCTCGCCGCGCGCGTTGCGGGCCTCCATCCGCAGGGACGCCGGGCGCAGCGAGTGGAGCGGGCGCGGCGTCCCGGTCACCTCGCCGTCGGCCGACACCCTGGCCCACTTCGGCCCGCTCACCTTGCGGAAGGTGAGCCCCTCCGTGTCCCCGCGTACCAGGCCGCCCACCTTCGCCTGGTACGGCGCGAGCGCGCGGGCGTTGCGCAGGTCGAAGGCGTCGGTGATGAAGTGCAGCGGCTCGTCGCTCATGATCCGTATCTTCACCGGTGCGGCCAGCCACCGGTAGCCGTCCTGCGCCAGGGCGAAGACGATGTAGTCGCCGGGCTCCAGCCCGTCGGTCGGCAGCGTGGCCTCGCCGCCGCCTTCGGTGATGTAGACCCACCGCGTCGAGGGGCCGACGTACTTCTCCTCCACCGGGCCGTTGCCGGGGTCGGTGTAGAGGCCGAGCCAGTTGGCCGGGTGGGGATTCGGGGTGGTGTACGTCAGCCTGATCGGCTCGCCGCGACGGACGACCGGGGCGGCGACGGCCAGCGTGCCGTCCGCGGAGGACGCGGAGGACGCGGAGGACGCGGCGGCCGGGACCGCACTGACGAGGAGGACGAGCGTCGCCATGGCGAGCGACGACAACCAGCGCTTGAACACGTGCTTGAACACGTCGTGCAGCTTGGGGCAGCGCGGTGACGCTCATGTGTACGCGCCGTGGCAGGCCGCGGGCGGCTCGGGGAAACCCTGGGCCGGGGGAGTGCGGGACGGGCCACGCCGCGTGGCGGCCGTCCCCTATGATGCTGGCCTTGTTCAGGTAGCGCCCCCCGGAGGAGACGAGCGCGTCGCCGTGTTGCCCGATGAGTGATCCTGAGCTGCGGTTCTCGGTGCTGGGCCCGGTGCGCGCGTGGCGCGGCGACGTCGAGGTGGACGTCGGCTCGCCGCAGCAGCGGCTGGTGCTGGCGGTGCTGCTGACGGCCGGCGGCAGGGTGGTGAGCCAGGACCAGCTGCTCGACGCGGTCTGGGGCCTGGCGCGGCCGCGCAGCGCCGTCGGCACCTGCGCACGTACGTGTCCCGGCTGCGCGCCGTGCTCGGCGCCGAGGTGATCGCCTCGGTGGGCAGCGGGTACGCGCTCACCGCCGGTGCCTGCGACCTCGTCGTCCTGGACGAGCTGGCACGGCAGGGACGGCACGGCGAGGCGCTGGCGCTCTGGCAGGGAGAGCCGCTGGCCGGGCTGGACGGCGGGTACGCGCACGCGCAGCGGGCCAGGCTGGCGGAGCGGCGGCTCGCGCTGCTGGAGCTCAGGCTCGGCGAGGACGTCGAGGCGGGCAGGCACGCGGAGGTCGTCGCCGAGCTGTCCACGCTCCGCGCGGAGCACCCGCTCAGGGAGCGGCTGGCTGGGCTGCTGATGCTGGCGCTGTACCGCTCGGGCCGGCAGGCCGAGGCGATCGGCGTGTTCACCGACCTGAGGAAGCTGCTGGCCGAGGAGCTGGGCGTCGACCCGTCGCCGGAGCTGGGGGAGCTGTACCAGCGGATCATCACGGCCGATCCGGGGCTCGGCGCGCAGCCGGGGGGAGGGGCGGCGCCGCGACGCCGGTGCCGCGCCAGCTTCCGGCGGACATGACGGACTTCACCGGCAGGCGGCCGGACGTCGAGCAGGTGACGCGGGCCCTGACCGGGGGGAACGGCTCGGCGCTGGTCATCTCGGCCGTGGCGGGCGCCGGCGGCATGGGCAAGACCACCCTGGCCGTGCACGTGGCGCACCGGCTGGCCGCCGGCTATCCCGACGGCCAGCTCTTCGTGGACCTCCAGGGCGCGGGGCCGCGGCCGCTGGGGGCGCGGGCCGTGCTGGGCGGGTTCCTGCGCGCGCTGGGGGTGGACATGGCGACGGTCTCCGAGGAGCTGGACGAGCGGGCCGCGCTCTACCGTTCGGTGCTGGCGGAGCGGCGGGTGCTGGTGCTGCTGGACAACGCGGCGAGCGCGGTGCAGGTGCGCCCGCTGCTGCCGGGCTCCGCCGGGTGCGCGGTGCTGGTGACCAGCCGGGCGCGGCTGGCCGGGCTCTCCGGCGCGCGGCACCTGGGGCTGGCGGCGATGCGGCCGGACGAGGCGCTGGTGCTGCTGGCCAAGGTGGTGGGCGAGGAGCGGGTGGCCGCCGAGCGGGAGGCGGCGCACGAGCTGATGCGGGCGTGCGGGTACCTGCCGCTGGCGATCAGGATCGTGGCCTCCCGGCTGGCGGCGCGTCCCGGCTGGAGCCTGGCCAGGATGCGCGACCGGATGGCCGACGAGCGCCGCCGGCTGGCCGAGTTACGCGTGGACGACCTGGCCGTCGAGGCGACGTTCGCCCTCGGCTACGACCAGCTCGACGAGGCGCACGCGGCGGCGTTCCGGCTGCTGGCGGTGCCGAACGCGGCCGACCTGCCCGTCCCGGCCGCGGCGGCCGTGCTGGGCGTCACGGAGGCGGAGGCGGAGGAGCTCTGCGAGGCGCTGGTGAACGTGCACCTCGTGGAGTCGCCCGCGCCCGGCCGCTACCGCCACCACGACCTGCTCAAGCTCTACGCCCGCGCCCGGCTGGAGGGGCAGGAGGAGAGCCGGCGGGCCGCGCTCGACCGGCTGCTCGGCCACTACCTGGCGGCCATGGCGTGGATCGTCGACGTGATGTACCCCGGCGACCCGGTGCTCGGCACCGTCCCGGCGGCCGGCCCGCGGCGGTCGTTCGCGGATCTCGACGCCGCGATCGAGTGGGGGCAGGTCGAGGAGGACGGCATGCTCGGCTGCCTGCACCAGATCGCCGAGACGCCCGGCGCGGCGCTGCGGGAGGCGGTGTCGCTGCTCGACATGATGACCCTCGTCTTCGACTTCGAGTCGAGCACGACGGGCTACGAGCAGGCGGTGGAGCGGCTCGTCGCGGCGGCGGCGGACCGCGGTGACCGCACGGCCGAGGCGCACGCCCGGCGCAAGCGCGGCGAGATCCTCTACGCCCGCAGGGCCGCCGGCGCGGCGGCCGAGGAGGCCGCGGCCGTGCGGGAGTGTCCCGACGCCCGCCCGGCCGACCACGCCTGCGCGGTCAACCTGCTCGCCATGCTGGCGCACGACAGGCGGGCCCACGACGAGGCGATCGCGATGTACCACGAGGCGATCGAGACCTGGCGCGCCCTCGGCCACCGCTCGGAGGAGGCCATCTGCACGGGCAACCTGGCGCTCGTGCTGGCCGAGGCCGGCCGGGGCGAGGAGGGGGTGGAGGTCGCGGAGCTGGCCGACGGGATCACCCGCGAGCTGAGCGGCGGCAGGCCCAACCCGCAGATCCTCTACCAGCTCGCCGTCGCGCTGGGCGCCGCCGGCCGCCACGCGGAGGCGCTCGCCCGCTTCGGCGAGGGCCGCGCGGAGTTCCGCAGGCTCAGGCAGCACGCCTGGGAGGTGCTGACCCTGCGCCGGATGGCCGAGACCTATCTCGCCATGGGCCGGCCCGACCGTGCCGTGGACCACGCCGAGGAGTCGCTGGCCATGTTGCAGGAGGCGGACCAGGGCTGGATGCGCGGCAAGGCGCTCGCCGTGCTCGGCCGGGCCCTGCACGGGCTCGGCCGGCGCAGCAGGGCCAGGGCCTGCCTGACCCGCGCACTCGCGATCATGGAAGGGCAGGGGCTGCCCGAGGCGGACGACGTGCGTGCCCTGCTGGCCGGCCTGGACTCCCCGGTCTACTGCTCGGCGAGCGAGCCGCAGGTGTAACCCTTCTCGCGCTCCGGGTCGAGCTGGATCGAGGCCAGGTTCGTCGTCTCCATGGGGCGGCGGAAGGTCTCGTACTTGTCGCAGTCGTAGAAGACGTACGTGCCGTCGCTCTCGCCGAGCAGCATCATCCACCGGCCGTCGTAGAGCGGCTTGTCGTCCTCGGCGTTGTGAATGATCGCCCACTGGTCCTGGAAGCCGACGTAACCGAGCAGCTCGTTGGCCTGGCCGGTCTCCTGGACCTCCAGCGCGCCCTGCACCATCGCCAGGATCAGCAGGAAGCCCAGCCCGACCCCGGTGAGGGCGCCGAGCAGGACCTTCGTGGCGGCCCGCCCGACCGGCCTGCGGCGCAGCAGCCGGAACGGCACCAGGAACGTCAGCACGCCGAGCCCCACGGCGACGACCACCATGACGAACAGGTCGAGGTCGCCGAAGAGGGTGAACAGCCCCCAGTACGTCGCGCCGCACCACAACGCGGCGAGCAGCGCGGCCACCCACGGCCGCCGCCGGACGGCCTCGATCAGCCTGCCGAACGCGCCCCTGGTCAGCTTGTCGGCCACCCAGAACAGGCCGACGACGAGACCGAGCGCGGGGATGAGGATGAGCAGCATCAGGATCAGCGTGCCCATGAGGCGGCCCAGCAGGACGGACTGGTCGATGCCCGCCTGCTGGGGGCTGATGCCGAAGACGTCGTACATCGCCTCGACACCGAGGTAGAGCACCGCATAGAGCGTCACGCCGATGGGAACGATGACGGAGCCGATGCGTTCGAGGAGGTAGAGGACGCCGCCGTTGCCCTCTTCCGCGGAGGGGGCGTCGCTCGCGGGGAGCGTATCTGGAACGGCGCGTTCTACCGCGACCTGGTCAGTGGACATGGCGCACGATGATAGGGCCCGCGTGTCGACGGATCGTTGACGGATGCTTAACGCTCTGGTGATCCGATGTGTGGGCTCGGCGGTGCTTCACCGAGTGTCCATCCAGAAACATCGGATGGGAAGACTTGTTACGTACGGGTTTCGGTGCTATCTCCTTGGATCAAGGCTCCTGTGATCGGAGGATTCCGTGCCGCACCCCCCACGACGACGCATCAGCAGTGCCCTGATCGCCGTCTTCACTCTCGCCGCCGGTTGGTCCGTCCCGCTAGGCGCGTCCGCCGGCACTGCTCAGACACCCGATGATTTGACGCTCTGGTACGACAAGCCCGCCACCGACTGGGAGACTCAGGCCCTGCCCATCGGCAACGGCCCCCTGGGCGCGACGGTCTTCGGCGGGGTGGCGTCCGAGCAGCTCCAGTTCAACGAGAAGACGTTATGGACCGGCGGGCCCGGCGTCTCCGGCTACGACTTCGGCAACTGGAAGACGCCGCGGCCGGGCGTCGTCGCCGAGGTCCAGCAGCAGATCGACCGCGACGGCAGGATGACGCCCGACGCCGTGGCCGCCAAGCTGGGCCAGCCCAAGACGGGCTTCGGGGCGTACCAGACGTTCGGCGACCTGTTCCTCGACTTCGGCCATGCGAACCCCGCCGACTACCGGCGCGAGCTGAGCCTGCGCGAGGCCGTCGCCCGGGTCGGCTACACCGCCGGCGGCGTGCGCCACTCCCGCGAGTTCTTCGCCAGCAACCCCGGCAACGTCATCGTCGGCCGGATCGGCGCCGACCAGGGCGGCAAGGTGTCGTTCACGCTGCGGCACACCTCGCCGCGCAACGACAAGACCGTCACGGCCACCGGCGGCCGGCTCACCATCCGGGGCGCCCTGCGCGACAACGGCATGAAGTTCGAGGCGCAGGTCCAGGTGATCATCGAGGGCGGCACCCGTACCGACGCTGGCGACAGGATCACCGTCACCGGCGCGGACAGCGCCGTGGTCGTGCTGTCGGCCGGCACCGACTACGCCGGCACGTATCCCGCCTACCGGGGCGAGGACCCGCACGCCGCGGTCACCGCCGCGGTGGACGCCGCCGCCGCCAAGGGCTACGACGAGCTCAGGCGCGCGCACGTCGCCGACTACCGCGAGCTGTTCGACCGGGTGAAGCTGGACCTCGGCCAGCGGGCCCCGGCCGTCCCCACCGACGTGCTGCGCAGGAACTACACCGGCGGCGCCTCGCCCGACGACCGCGCGCTGGAGGCGATGTTCTTCGCCTACGGCCGCTACCTGCTGATCTCCTCCTCGCGCGAGAACGACCTGCTCCCGGCCAATCTGCAGGGCGTGTGGAACAACGTCACCAACCCGCCCTGGTCGGCCGACTACCACGTCAACATCAACCTGCAGATGAACTACTGGCTCGCCGAGCAGACCAACCTGCACGAGACCACGAAACCGTACGACCGCTACATCACCTCGATGACGGCGCCCGGCCGCAAGACGGCCCAGGACATGTTCGGCGCCCGCGGCTGGGTGGTCAACAACGAGACCAACCCGTTCGGCTTCACCGGCGTGCACACCTACGCCAGCTCCTTCTGGTTCCCCGAGGCGGCGGCCTGGACCACCCAGCACCTGTACGACACCTACCGCTTCACCGGCGACCTCGGCTACCTGCGCGAGACCGCGTACCCGGTGATCAAGGGGGCGGCGGAGTTCTGGCTGGACTTCCTGCACACCGACCCGCGTGACGGCAAGCTGGTCGTCTCTCCCAGCTACTCGCCCGAGCACGGCGACTTCTCGGCGGGCGCGGCGATGTCGCAGCAGATCGTCCGCGAGGTGTTCACCAACGCCCTGGCCGCGGCCGAGCGGCTGGGGGTGGACGAGGGCTTCCGGGCCGAGGTGGGCGCGGCCCTGGCCAAGCTCGACCCGGGCCTGCGCATCGGCTCCTGGGGCCAGCTCCAGGAGTGGAAGAGCGACTGGGACTCAAGGACCGACACCCACCGGCACGTCTCCCACCTGTACGCCCTGCACCCCGGCAACCAGATCACGCCCGGCACGCCCGAGGCCGAGGCGGCCAAGGTGTCGCTGACCGCGCGCGGCGACGGCGGCACCGGCTGGTCCAAGGCCTGGAAGATCAACTTCTGGGCGCGGCTGCTGGACGGCGACCACGCGCACAAGATGCTCGCCGAGCAGCTCAAGGCCTCCACGCTGGACAACCTGTGGGACACCCACCCGCCGTTCCAGATCGACGGCAACTTCGGCGCCACCTCCGGCATCGCCGAGATGCTGCTGCAGAGCCAGCACGACGTGGTGCACGTCCTGCCCGCGCTGCCCAGCACCTGGCGGGACGGCTCCGTCACCGGGCTGCGCGCCCGCGGCGACGTCACCGTGGACGCCGCCTGGAAGAACGGCGCCCCCGACACGATCACCGTCCGGCCCGGACGCACCGGGCCGATCAAGGTCAGGTCGTCGTTCGTCGCCGGCCGCTACCGCGTCTACGACGAGCAGGGGCACGAGGTCGGCCCGCGCCGCGACGGCGACACGCTGAGCTGGAACGCCCGCGCCGGCAAGGCGTACACGATCCAGAACGAGGCCGCCGTGACGCTGACGGCGCCCGGCACCGCCATGCCGGGCACGCCGTTCGAGGCGAAGGTCACCGTCACCGCCACCCGCCGCAGGTCGGTGCCCGCCTCCGACGTCACGCTCACCGTGCCGCGGGGCTGGACCGCCGAGCCGGCCACCCACCACCTCGCGGGTGTGGCGCCCGGCCGGTCGCGCACGGCCACCTTCACCGTCACGCCCGGGCCGGCCGACGGCTCGCGGCAGGCCGTGCTGGGCGCCTCGGTGACCGGCGACTCCTGGAAGGGCGCGGCCACCGCCGTGCTCGCCCTGGAGCCCTGCGCGCCGGCCCCGGCCGGATCGGTCCTGGTCGCCTGGGACCCGAAGGAGGGCGGCACCGTCGCCGACACCTCGGGCAACGGCCGCCACGCCACCGTCACCGGGACCGCCTCCTACGACCAGGGCGCCCCGACGGGCAGCGGGCTGACGCTCGACGGCAACACGTACCTGACCACCGCGAACACCACGCTCGGCGTGGTCCGGGAGGCCACGTTCGCCGCTGAGGTGAAGGTCGCGGGCAGCGGCTACCGGCGGCTGTTCGACTCCCAGCCGTCCGGCGACCCCGGCACCGACGGCGTGCTCATCGACGTCACCCCGGCGAACAAGGTGCGCTTCATCGGCGCCGGCGCGAACGTCACCCTGAACGCCACCCTGCCCACCGGCCGCTGGCTCGACCTCGTCGTCACCCTCGACCGCACCGGCACGCTCGCCCTCTACGTGGACGGCGAACGCGCGGCGACCGGCCAGGTGACCGCCGACGGGATCACCGGCTGCACCGCCAGGCCGCTGCGCTTCGGCGCCGACCAGGGCGGCGGCCAGCGCCTGACCGGCGGCGTGGACCGCGCCGCCGTCCTGGCCAGGACGCTGACCGCCGACGAGGTGAAGACCTGGAAGGATCTGGCCTTCTGACGCCCCCGCGTCGTCCGGAGATCGCCGTCACGCGAACAACCGGAAACGGTTGATCGGCCAGAGGGCCGATCCGGGTTTCCGGGAGTGCGCTTGAACGACGCGACGATGGAGAAGTGCACGCGGACGATCGTGGCGGGCCGGGCGGCCGAGCTGCCGGAATGGCTGATCGACGGCATGTTCCGGCTCCGCCACGAGGTGTTCTACGAGCGGCTGCGCTGGGACGTGACCAGCCTGCACGGGAAGGAACGGGATTTCTACGACGACTGCGGGCCGGTCTACGTGATCGCCTACTCGGACGGCTGCCGGCAGGTCACGGGATGTTGCCGGCTGCTGCCGACCCACGGCCCGTACATGCTGCGCGACGTCTTCGCCGAGGCGCTGCGCGGCGGCGAGGCCCCGCGCGACCCCGCCGTCTGGGAGCTCAGCCGGCTGGCCATCCGCCCCGGCTGGTCCCGCACCCTGACGGCGGGGTTCGGCTCACTGGCCAGGGCGCTGCTCTGGGAGGCGTTCCGGTGGGTGGACCGGCACGGCGACACGATCGTCGCGGTGTCCAGCGTGGCCCTGGAGCGCAGCGTGAACGCCATGGGCGTGCGCACCGCCCGGCTGGGTGACGGCAGGGCGACGCGGGTCGGCAAGGTGCTCTGCTCCGCCTACACCACCTCCACCAGGGACTTCCTGGAGAACGCGGCTCCGCCCGCCGAGGGGGATGATCGCTGCCGCTGACCCGGGCGGGCAAAAATCATTGGCTCCTCGCGTACGCGCTGCGGCAGCATGATGACGGCGGGTGCCGGCTTCGGGGAGGGCGGATGACTGTGCTCGGAACACGCGAGGGCTCCGGAGACGCTCCGTCCCCCCGTAAATCGGCGATCCTGCTGGTCCTGCGGCACTACTTCGGCGAGCTGAAGCGCCAGTGGCCGGTCGCCGCGCCCGCGCTGACGCTGCCGGCGCTGGGCAACGTCTGCCTCTACTACCTGGCGCCGCTCGCGGTGGCCGGGCTGGTCGGGCATCTGGCCGGCGGCGGCGACGGCGCGATCGGCGCGCTGCTGCCGTACGTGCTCGGCTTCGGCGGCCTGCTGCTGGCGGGCGAGGTGTTCTGGCGGGTGGGCCTGCACTTCCTCAACCGCACCGACGCCCGCGGCATCGAACGGCTCGGCGTGGTCGGCATGGACGAGCTGCTCGTCAAGGACGCCGCGTTCTTCCACGACAACTTCGCCGGCTCGCTGACCAAGCGGGTGCTGGGCTTCTCCAGCAGGTTCGAGGACTTCGTCGACACGATGACGTTCTCCATCATGGCCAAGCTGGTGCCGCTGGCCTTCGCCTCGGTGGTGTTGTGGAGCTACGACCCGCTGCTGGTCATCGTGCTGCTGGGGCTCATCGTCGTCACCGGCTTCCTCGTCACCCCGCTCATCCGGCGCCGGCAGGCGCTGGTCGACGAGCGCGAGGCGGCCAAGGTCCGGGTGTCGGGTCACGTGGCCGACGTGCTGTCCAACATGGACACGGTCCGCGCGTTCGCCGCCGAGGACCGCGAGGCCACCGAGCACCGCGCCAGGATCGCTGAGCAGACCAGGCTGTCGCTGCGCTCGTGGGACTACGGAAACCTGCGCGTCGACACCGTCGTCGCCCCGATGTCGGTCATCACCAGCGCCGTGGGCCTGCTCCTGGCCGTGGCGCTGCGCGGCGGGCTGGGCGTGGAGGCCATCGTGGTGACCTTCACGTACTACACGAACACGATCAGCATCATGTTCGAGTTCAACCAGATCTACCGGCGGCTGGAGAGCGTGCTCACCGAGGCCGCCCAGTTCACCGAGCTGCTGCTCGAACCGCCCACCGTGGTGGACCCGCCCGACCCGCAGCCGCTGCGGCCGGCCGACGCGGGCGTGCGCTTCGACCGGGTGCGTTTCGCCTACAACGACGGCCCGCCCCTGTTCGACCGGCTCGACCTCGACATCCCCAGCGGCACCAGGATCGGGCTGGTCGGCCAGTCAGGCGGCGGCAAGAGCACGCTCACCCGGCTGCTGCTGCGGCTGATGGACATCGACGGGGGCCGCATCCTCATCGGCGGCCAGGACATCGCCCGCCTGCGCCAGGCCGACCTGCGCAGCCTCATCGCGTACGTGCCGCAGGAGCCGGCCATGTTCCACCGGTCGATCCGCGACAACATCGCCTTCGCCCGGCCGGGCGCGACCGACGCCGAGATCCTGCGGGCGGCGCGGGCGGCGCACGTCACCGAGTTCGCCGAGTCGCTGCCCGACGGGTTCGACACGCTGGTGGGCGAGCGCGGCGTCAAGCTCTCCGGCGGCCAGCGGCAGCGCCTCGCCCTGGCCCGCGCCATCCTGCGCGACGCCCCGATCCTGCTGCTGGACGAGGCGACCAGCGCCCTCGACTCCGAGAGCGAGATCCTCGTGCAGGAGGCCCTGTGGCGGCTGATGCAGGGGCGCACCGCGCTCGTGGTCGCCCACCGGCTGAGCACGGTCGTCCGGATGGACCGGCTCGTCGTGCTCAACAAGGGGCGCGTCGTGGAGCAGGGCACCCACAGCGAGCTGCTCCAGGCGCAGGGGCCGTACGCCCGGCTCTGGCGGCACCAGTCGGGCGGCTTCCTCATCGACGACGACGCTTCGGGCGACGACGCGGCGGGCGGGGAGAGTCCTGACGCGCTGGCCGGCGCCCGCGACTCCATGCTCGACCGCTGAGCTCGACCGCTGAGCTCGACCGCTGAGCCCGGCCGTTGAGGGGCGCCGGGTCAGAAGGCGGCGAGCTTGGCGAAGCGCTCGCCGATGAGGCGGTGGGTGGCGGCGTCCGGGTGGAGCCCGTCGGGCAGCGGCAGCTCGGCGTGGTCGGCCTCGCCGTAGAGGTCGCGGCCGTCGAGGTAGCGCAGGTTCGGGTCCTCGGCGCGCCGCTGCTCGACGAGGCGGGCCAGCTCGTCGCGGATGACGCCCAGCGTCAGCTTGCCCGCGGCGCGCTCGGCGGGGTCGCCGGTGGCGCGGAAGCGCAGCTTGCCGGTGCTGAGCGCGGCGAAGTCGAAGGCGCCGGGGCCGGGGGTGTCCTCGTGGATGGGGCAGTAGATGGGCGAGACGACCAGCAGCGGCGCGGCCGGATGACCCTCGCGGATGGTGTCGAGGAAGCCGTGCACCGCCGGCCCGAACGCGCGCAGGCGCATCAGGTCGGCGTTGACCAGGTTGATGCCGATCTTGACGCTGATCAGGTCGGCCGGGGTGTCCCGCATGGCGCGGGCGGTGAACGGGTCGAGCAGCGCGCTCCCGCCGAGCCCGAGGTTGATCAGCTCCAGGCCGGACAGCGAGGCGGCCAGCGCCGGCCACGTGGTGCTGGGGCTCGCCGCGTCGGAGCCGTGGCTGATCGAGCTGCCGTGGTGCAGCCACACCCTGCGCCCGCGGTCCGGCGCGGGCTCGACGGGGGCGTCCGTGCGCAGCGCGACGAGCTCGGTGGTCTCGTTGTGCGGCAGCCAGATCTCGACGTCCTTGACCCCGTCGGGCAGCCCGGTGAAGCGCACGGTGCCGATCGGGCCGGTGCGGTGCTCGGCCGAGCCGGTGGCCAGGTCGACGGTCACCGTGTTGCCGTCGCCCAGGGTGGCCTGGGCGGTCAGGCGGCCGTCGACGAGCAGGTCGTAGACGCCGTCGGGGCGTGGCGGGGCGCCCAGGTAGACCCGCTTGGTGGGCAATGTGTCCAGCTCGACGGTGGTGGCGCGGGTGCGCAGGGCCAGCCGTACGCCGGAGGGCTGTGACTCGGCCATGGCGAGCTGACCGTCGGCGCTCTGGGCGCGGGCGCGCGCGGGCAGCCGGTGCGGCAGCAGGCCGTGCGCGGTGCGCTCCAGGTCGAGGGCGCCGCGCAGGAGGGCGGCGGTGATGGGCGTGGTGATGAGCATGGTGTCAGCCGATCGCTTCAGGTACGGGGCCGGGGGTGGCGTTCATGGCGTGTGGGCGGGCCAGTTGCGCAGGAGGGCGTCGAGGGCGTCCATGGTGCGTGACCAGGTCTGCTGGGTGTCGGGTGCGCTGTGGCTGAACCCGCCGCCCAGCTCCAGGCTGACGTAGCCGTGGAAGACGCTGCCCAGCAGCCGTACGGCGTGGGTCTGGTCGGGCTCGGTCAGGTCGTAGCCGCGCAGGATCGCCCGCGTCATCTGCGAGTGCCGCACCCCGGCGCTGGCGGCCGCCGTCTCCGGGTCGAGCCTGAGCTGGGCCGCGGCGTAGCGGCCCGGATGCTCGTGGGCGTAGTCGCGGTAGACGTTCGCGAAGGCGATCAGGGCGTCCTTGCCCGCGCGGCCGGCCAGGGCTTCGGCGGCCCGGTCGGCCATCTCCTCCAGGGCTAGCAGCGCGATCCTGGTCTTGAGGTCGTGGGAGCTCTTCAGGTGCGAGTACAGGCTCGCGACCTTGACGTCGAACCGCCTGGCCACGGCCGAGACCGTCACCTGCTCGAACCCCACCTCGTCGGCCAGCTCGGCCCCCGCCCGCACCAGGCGCTCCGTGGTCAGCCCCGCTCGTGCCATAACCTTTCCTCCATTTGCCATAAGTGAGTATGCAACTTCCTAAAAGCTTTAGGCAAATTGGCGGGCTCGGATA
Organism: Nonomuraea thailandensis; assembly: GCF_024172165.1. Classification (GTDB taxonomy): domain Bacteria; phylum Actinomycetota; class Actinomycetes; order Streptosporangiales; family Streptosporangiaceae; genus Nonomuraea; species Nonomuraea thailandensis. The sequence goes on from NZ_JAMZEB010000002.1 coordinate 12,569,705, forward strand.
TCCTCCGCCTCGGAGGGAGGGGTCGCCGGATGATTCGGGTGCTGCTGGCCGAGGACATGCGCATCCTGCGGGAGGCGCTGGCCGGGCTGCTTCGGCTGGAGGCCGACTTCGACGTCGTGGCCGAGGTCGAGCACGGCGACGCGATCGTGCCCGCCGCGCTGGAGCACCGTCCCGACGTGGCGGTCATCGACATCCAGCTGCCGGGCATGGACGGCCTGGACGCCGCCGCCCGGCTGCGCGAGCGGCTGCCGGCGTGCAGGGCGCTCATCCTGACCGCCATCGGCCGCCCCGCGAACCTGCGGCGCGGGATCGCCGCCGAGGTGGCGGGGTTCATGCTCAAGGACGCGGGCCCGGACGAGCTCGTGTCCGCCATCCGCACCGTGGCCGCGGGCGGGCGGGTGCTCGATCCGCAGCTCGCCTACGCGGCCCTCGGCGCGGCGGACAGCCCGCTGTCGGAGCGCGAGGCCGACGTGCTGCGGCTGACGGCGCGGGGCGCCACGCCCAGGGAGGTCGCGGGGCAGCTCCACCTCACGTACGGCACCGTGCGCAACTACCTCGCCTCGGCCGTCACCAAGCTGCACGCCCGCAACCGCGTGGACGCCATCCGCATCGCCACCGAGGCCGGCTGGCTGTAGCGCTGGTCAGGTAGGCACGCGCGCGCGGACGGGCACGTCCAGGGTGAGCACGAAGACGTCATCCGCATCCTCGCGGCGGCCTGCCGTGAGGCGCTCGCCCGGAAGGCCGGCCGTCAGGCGGCCGCCGGCTTCCTCCGCCCTGGCGGACAGGTTGTCCAGGCCCGTGCCGCGCCGCAGGCCGGTCGCGGGAGGGCGGGCGCCGTCGTTGGTGATCCGCAGCCGCATCCGGCCGCCGCGCACGCGGGCCTCCACCTGGCAGGCGCGGGCCGCGGAGTGGCGTACGACGTTGGTGGCGGCCTCGCGCAGGACGGTGGCCAGCAACGCGTCCGTCCCTGGAAGCAGGGGAGGCAGCGTGCGGACGTCCGCCGACAGCCGGATCCCGGCGGCCTCCAGCAGCGCGCGGGTCGCGCCCAGCTCGTCCAGGAACGTGAGCTCCGCCGGACGGCCGGTGATCGAGCGCACCTCGCCCAGGGTGCGCTCGGCCACGGCCCCGATGCCGCGTGCCTCCTCGCGGGCCCGCTCCGGCTGCCCGGCCAGCAGCCGCAGGGCCAGCTCCGCCTTCAGCCGGATCGCGGACAACCCGGCTCCGAGCAGGTCGTGAACGTCCCTCGCGACGCGCAGGCGCTCCTGCAGCACCGCCATCCTGGCCAGCTCGGCTCCCGTCTCGTTCAGCCTCCTGGCCACCTCCGGCAGCCGGTACAGCGCGTACATCTCGAGCACGGTGACGACGCCCGCGGCGGCGAAGTACGGCCGGTCGGCGAATCCATGGGGGATGGGCAGGGCCAGCATCCCGGCCAGCCCGAGCCCGGCGAGCAGCCAGGACCACGGGGCCCGCGCCCGTGCCGCGACCGTGCCGAGCAGGGGCAGCACCGCGGACGAGGCGAGCATGCCGAGCCGCAGCAGCATGACCAGGAGGATCGCCACCTGCGCGGCCATCGCCCACCGCCAGGCGCGCGGCATGGACCCGTCCCTGCGCGGCAGGCCGTGGTAGAGCTGCAGCGCCGTGAGCGCGGCCACGGCCGCGCCGACGAGGGCCCAGCCGCGGGCGTCGCCGGGCGGCTGGAGCTCCGCGAGGTTGCTGATCACCAGCTCGTGGTGGTTGAGCACCACGAAGAGCAGGGTCCACCAGCAGAAGCGGAACATCACCGGCACCGGCGGCCCCGCCGGGGGCGCCTCGTCGCCGCCGCGCCGCGCCTCGCCGAGCTCGCGTTGGGCCATGGCGATCTCACGGGCGGCGGCCAGCGACCTCCTGGCGCGTTCCGTGATCTCGGTCAGCTCCGCGCGCCCGGCGCGGCGGGCGAGGCGGATCACGGCCGACAGGTCGGTGCCGATGCCCGAGCGGAGCAGGCTCGCGGTGGAGAGGCGGTCCCTGGTCACGGCCAGCGCCACCAGGCGCCGCCGCTGCGCGCTCTCCCGCCGGACCCGGTCCGCCAGCCGGGCCATCGCGAAGAGGGTCAGCCCCACGTTCAGATCGACGAACAGCCAGCCGATCGGCACCATCCACGGCTCGTCCGGTCCGAAGACGATCCTGGCGGCGGTGTCGGCGAGGAGGACCAGCGCGAAGACCAGCCACGACGCGGGCGCCGCGAGCGTCAGCAGGACGGCGGAGCCGAGCACGCCCGCGATCGGCCCCCACGCCGCGCCGCAGGCCGGGTAGGGCGCGAAGACCAGCACCGCCTCCGCCACGAGCAGCCATCGGGTCCGCGAGCCGGGCCGGAGCATCACCAGGGCGTGCAGCGCCGCCAGCGTGACGATCGACGCGACGGCGATCGCCCGCCCGGCCGCCCCCAGCCCGCCCGGCGTCGTGTCCGCGGTGTAGAGGAAGACCAGCCTGGCGACGAGCAGGCCGAGCAGCACGACGGCGGCCATGGCCGTCGCCAGCCACGGTCTCCGATCCACCCCGGCCCCCTCGATCTGCAAAATGCACACGAAGCATATGCAAGGGCTGCAAACGTCTCATCCATCTGCATGTCCATCGATTCATCGCACACTGGCCCGAACCGGACGGCGGCCTGAGGATGGGAGTGCGGGGCGAGCCGGGCCGAGCCCCGGTTCGGGGCGGCAACAGGGCGTGCGTCCACCAGTTCGATCCGAATGGAACAAAGCGTTCCGTTCTGATATGTTGGAGTCAACTTCACCAGAGGAGGACCAGATGATCCTGGTTGTCGGGGCCACGGCCCACTTCGGCAGGCAGACCGTCGAAACGCTCGCCGCCGAGGGCCACCGGGTCCGGGCGCTGAGCCGCGATCCGGAGAGGGCCGGGCTGCCCGCGGGCGTCGAGGTCGTGCGCGGGGACCTGACGCGGGAGGAGACGCTGGCCCCGGCGCTGAGCGGGGTGAGCGCCGTCTTCCTCGTCCTGCCGTACGGCATGGACGCGGCGCCGCTGCTGCGTGCCGCGCGGCGGGCCGGCGTCGGGCGGATCGTGTTCCTGTCGTCCGGCGCCGTGACCGACGGCGCCGGCGAGCAGCCCGACGTGATCGCCGCCTACCACCACGGCGTCGAGCAGGCCGTCAAGGCCACCGGCGCGGAGTGGACGTTCCTGCGCATCTTCTTCCCGGCCGTCAACTCCCTGTCGTACGCGATGCAGCTCGGCGGCTCCGACGTCGTGCGCGGCGCGTACGCCGGCGCCGCCGGCGCCCCCGTCCACGAGGGCGACGTCGCCGCGGTGGCGGCCCGGGTGCTGACGGGTGACGGGCACGCGGGCAAGGTGTACGAGCTGACCGGGCCCGCGTCCATGACCCAGGCCGAGCAGGTGAGCGTGCTCGGCACGGTGCTCGGCCGCCCGCTGCGCTTCGAGGAGCTCGACGCCGGGCCGGTCAGGGAGCAGCTCGGCCGGTTCATGGACCCGGCGTTCGTCAACGCGCTGTTCGACCTGATGGAGGCCACGGTGGGCAAGCCCGCGCCGGTGAGCTCCCTCGTCGAGGACCTCACGGGCCGGCCCGCCCGCACGTACGCGCAGTGGGCCGCCGACCACCGGGCCGACTTCAGCTGACCGCCACGTCCCGGCCCTCGGAAACCCCCAGCACCGCCAGACTGCGGCACTCCATGACCCCGGTACCGCTCACACCGCGGCACCAAGAACGCCGGCGCCGCCCACGCTGGCGGCACCGTGAAGACCCCGGCGCCGGGAACTCCGGCACCGAGAAACGGAACCCCCACCCCATGAGAACCACCCTGACCCGCGCCGCCGCGCTCGCGACCGCCGCCGTGGCGGCGCTCGCCGTCACCACCCCCGCCCGGGCCGGCGAGCGGCCCTGGACCGGCACGTGGGCCGCCGCCGTGCAGCAGCCGTCCCCGGGCGGCATGCCCGGCAGCGCCAACTGGTCGGAGGCCGGCTTCGCCGACCACTCCGTCCGTCAGGTGGTGCGCCTCAGCACCGGCGGCGCCAAGCTCAGGATCAGGCTGTCCAACCGGTACGGCACCACCCCGCTGACGGTCACCGGCGTCACCGTCGGCAAGGCGGGAGACGGCGCGGCCGTCCGCCCGCTCACGCTGCGGCCCGTGACGTTCGGCCATGGCCGCGGCACCGTGATCCCCGCGGGCCGGGAGGCCGTCAGTGACGCCGTCGCGCTGCCCACCGCCGCGCTCGACAGGCTGAGCGTCACCCTCTACGTCAGGGGGAGCACCGGCCCGGCGAGCTTCCACGACATCGCCTCCGCCACCGTCTACCGCGCCCGCGGCGACCACCGCTTCGACCCGCGCCCGCGGGCCTTCACCGAGACCTCGTCCTCCTGGTACTACCTGACGGGCGTGGACGTCCTCGGCGACGCCGGCTCGGTGGTCACCTTCGGCGACTCGGTCACCGACGGCACCGGATCGACCCAGGACGCCGACAACCGCTACCCCGACCAGCTCGCCGAGCGCCTGGCCGCCTCCGGAAGCCGGCTGGGCGTGCTCAACGCAGGGCTGTCCGGCAACCGGTTGCTGAACGACTCCGCCTGCTTCGGGGAGAAGGCCACCGCGCGCTTCCAGCGAGACGTGCTCGACCGGCCGGGCGTGCGCTCGGTGATCGTGATGGCGGGCATCAACGACATCACGTACCCGCTGATGGACACCCCGTGCAGCAGGCCGAACCCGGCGGTCACGGCCGAGCAGATCATCGAGGGCCACCGGGCGCTCATCCGCGCGGCCCGCGCCCGCGGCGTCAAGGTCATCGGCGGCACGATCATGCCGTTCAAGGGCAATCCGTGGCTCTACCCCGAGGACAACGCGCAGACGCTCGCCATGGAGCGGACCCGCGACGCCGTCAACCAGTGGATCCGGTCCGGGGGCGAGTACGACGCGGTGGCCGACTTCGAGCGCGTCCTCGCCGACCCCGCCGACCCGGACCGGCTGCGTCCCGAGTACAACACGCGGGACGGCCAGGAAGGCGACTGGCTGCACCCCAACGACGCCGGCCTCGACGCCATGGCCAGGGCGATCGACCTCGCCACGCTCTGACGAACGGGGAGCGCCCCCTGCACAGCGCGGCGAAGACGTGGGCGCCGCCGAAGCGGTGGTGCGGGGAGCGTGCCGTTCAGAGCGGCGTGCTCTCCGTCGTGCGGAGCTCGCTGAACAGCCGCAACGTCAGCCGGCGCGGCCGCAGCATCGGGACGCCGGGCAACCGCAGGCTCCAGGAGGAGAACGCCGTCTCCAGGACGATCTTCTCGTACGGCCGCTCACCGGGGATCTCCGCGCACAACACGGACACGGCCCGGCACACCTCCTGCTGCCCGAACCGCAACCAGGCCCGCCCGTCGCGGTCCAGGTCAGCGGCTTCCCACCACAGATCCTGCGGCTCGCCGTGGCGCGCGGGCAACGGGAGCCGCAACGCGAATCCCGCCAGCGCCCCGCCGGGCCGCAGGTAGAAGGCGCCGGTGAGACCCGGCAGTTGGTAGAGGGGGTCGTCGGACGTGCTCGTGGAGAGCGTCGCCTCTGTGGCGTCCATGGCGATCCGCCAGGCCATGATTCACCTCGCTGTACTCAGGTACTCTCTAAGACGCTGCTGAGCGCGCGTTTGTGACATCTCGGGCGGGTCCCTATGACGCGGATCACATCTTCGCCGAACGCGTCACAATCGGCGGCCCCGGCGAGCTCCTTGATTGACGATCCGGAGAGACCGAGACGGGGAGCGGGATGACGATGTCCGGGACGACACGGGAAGACAGGGCCTCCGCGGTGTTCGCCGACCACCGCGAGCTGCTGTTCTCCATCGTCTACAACATGCTCGGCACGGTCGGCGACACCGAGGACGTGCTCCAGGAGACCTGGCTGGCCTGGTCGGGCAAGGACCTGGCGCAGGTCGAGAACCACCGCGCCTACCTGGCGCGCATCGCGGTCAACCAGGCCCTGGCCCACCAGGGCACGCTGCGCAGGCGCAAGGAGACCTACCTGGGCCCGTGGCTGCCCGAGCCGCTGGCCACCGACGCGGAGGAGCCCGCCGTACGGGCGGAGTCGGTGTCGATCGCGATGCTGGTGGTGCTGGAGACGCTCACCCCGCTGGAGCGGGCGGTGTTCGTGCTGCACGAGGTGTTCGCCTACCGGCACACCGAGATCGCCGACATCATCGACCGCAGCCCGGCCGCGGTGCGGCAGATCGCGCACCGGGCCCGGGAGCACGTGCAGGCCCGGCGGCCCAGGGCCCGCATCGACCGGCGTACGCACCAGGCGGTCACCGAGCGGTTCGTGGCGGCCGCGTTCGGCGGCGACCTGGGTGCGCTGATGCGGCTGCTCGCGCCCGACGTCACGCTGTGGCCCGACGGCGGCGGCAAGTCGGCGGTGGGCGGGCCGCGCCCGATCCACGGCCGGGACAAGGTGGCCCGCACGATCGTCGCCGGCACTCGCCACAACGAGAGCCTGGAGCTGCGCTACCGGCAGGTCAACGGCGAGCCGTCGGTCGTGCTGTTCTCGGAGGAGGGCGCGGTCGCCGTGATGGTGCTCGGCCTGGCGGACGACGGCCAGCACGTGGGGGACGTCTACGTCGTCAGCAATCCCGACAAGCTCGCCACCATCCCGGACGACCGGGAGGGCTGACAGGCGAGGAGCCCTCGACCGGCCTGGTGGTCGAGGGCTCCAGGGGAGATCTACCGGTAGGTGATGTCGGACGGGGAGTAGATGCAGTTCACCCCGTCGGCGCCTTCACCGATCTTGGTGGGCTCGCTGCCCTTCGGCACGCCCTTGTACTTCTCGCAGATGACCGCGCTGCCGTACACCGTGATCCGGCTGAAGCGCGCGGTGTCGCCCCAGTTGGTGTTGATGCCGGCCAGCACCTTGGTGGAGCGGGCGGTCACGCCGTCCATCACCACGTGGCGCTGGTAGGAGGAGGAGCAGTTGCCGCAGGCGCGGTAGAGCTTGCCCGAGCTGTGCACCTGGAAGTTCTTGATGGTCACCTTGCCGGCGCCGTTGTGCTGGAAGACCTTGTCGGAGCCGGACTTGGCGCCGCCGCCGTCCACCAGGTAGGTCGCCGAGGAACTGGAGCTCATGAACGTGGCCGCGTCCTCGCCCACGTCGTTCCACCACACGTTGCGGATGGTGCACGAGCCCAGGCAGTGGATGCCGTCGCCGGCGGGGGCGTCGATGATGACGTTCTGGATCGTGCCGCCGTTGGCGACCTCGAACATCGGGTCCTGGCTCTCGCTCTGGCCGCCGTCGCCGATGCCGTAGTAGCTCTTCATGCCACCGTCGAAGTTGGTGACCTGCTGGGTGTCGGCGAGCTTGACGCTGCCGGTGGCGGTCGGCCACGCGCCGCTGCCGTCCCCGCCGCCGCTGGTCGGGGTGACGGTCGGCGTCGGCGTGGGCGTGGGGTCGGGGCCGGAGCCGTCGGCGGCCCGCAGCGTCCACTGCTTGGTGGCGACCGAGTCGCAGGAGTTCTGCTGCAGGAGGGCGCCGGAGGCGGTGGAGTTGTCCTTGACGTTGAGGCACTTGCCGCCGTTGGCGTTGACCACCCGGTACGCCGACCCGGACGTGGTGAGCTGCCAGGTCTGCGACGTGCCCCCGGTGCAGCCCTCCTGCTGGACGGCCTTGCCCGCCGAGGTGGAGGCGTCGCGCACGCCCGCGCACTTGCCGCTGTGCTGGGCCTTGATCTGGAAGCCGCTGCCCGAGGCGGTGAGCGCGAAGACCTGCCCGGCTCCGCCCGAGCACGCGCTCTGCACGAGCTGGACACCGTCGCCGGTGCTCTGGTCGGGTACGGCGGCGCACAGTCCGCTTCCGGCGTTGACCAGCGTGTAGTTGCCGTTGGACGGGGCGGCCGAGGCGGGGCCGTTGAGCGCGACCACCAGTCCTCCGGTCGCGAGGAGGCCGGTGGCCAGCACGACCGCCAGCCTTCTGCCGATTCGTTCCTTTTCGCGCACGCCGAACTCCGTTTCGAGATGAGTGCTGAAGCCAGGTGGGTAAGCGCTTTCCCGAGGCGAGGGCGAGTCAATCACAGCGGGATCGCCCGCGGGAAGCGTCGGCTGCAACCGTTTGCAAATCCGGTGGGCCGCACTGCGTTCCCCCCAGGTCGGTGGCCGCCCGGCGCATGATCGGCGGCATGAAAGTTTCACGGGCGGCCCGGCGCGCGGCGCTCCAGAATGGAATCAGTGCCGGGCGTCCGCGACGTGCGCGTCTTCGCGCCGTCCGCGGCCAACCTGCTCTCCCCGTACGTCTGCGAGACCCTGCGCTCCGGCGTGCTCCAGCACCGCGACGCCACAGTCCGCGTCGTCGTGCTCGACCCCGGCCAGGAGGAGGCGATCAGGATCGCGCGCGGCCAGCTCGACGAGTCCGACGACCACCAGATCCAGAGCCTGCCCGTCGCGCTCGGCGCGGTGCTGGAACGGCTCGCGCGCATGAGCGGCTGGCGGACGCCGGGAAAGGGTGGAGTACCGCCTGTTCCCCTGCAACCCCGGTTTCAGCCTCGTGCTCACCGATCCCGACGCCTGGCAGGGCCGCGCCATCGTCGAATTGCACGGGGCGGGGCAGTCGACTTTCGCGCGTATGCACGTCGACCTCACCCGCGAGCGCGACGAGCGCTGGTACGCCTATTGGGTCGAGCAGTTCGACTATCTCTGGGAAACGGCGCGGCAGGTGGAGGCGCCGGCGCGCGTGCCGGAAGACTCCTGACGCGGCCCCGGCCGTTGCCGCAAAGCCCTATGCAGCAAGGGAAACTTTGAATTCGACTTCAATACCGAGGAATCGCCGCCATTGCCCGCGGAGCCGGTGCGAGCTGCGGTGCGTTCGGCGGATCTCGGGCCGCGCACGCGTACGGGTTGACCCGGACGAGCATCTGTCTGCTTCCATCATGCGCAAGTCACGTCCCGGTGCGGGGCCGGTTCGCTAAAGTCGTTTGCGCAGGTATCGACCCCCTCGGTGATGCACGATGTGCTGAAGCGGGCTACAGTACCTGCAGCCCGTGACGTTAATTGGAGCACCCTTATGGCGAAGCGTATTGTTGAGTCCTTTATCGATGACATCGACGGCAGTGAGGCCGAGGGCACGACAAGGTTCGCGCTCGACGGAGTGAACTACGAGATCGATCTGTCGGGCTCGAACAGGGAGAAGCTGGAGAAGGCTCTGGCCCCCTATATCACCAAGGCCCGCGCGGTCCGCGGCGACCGCGGTGTGCGTGGCCGGCGCGCCGGCGCGCTGTCCCCGCGCGCCGTCAGCCGCGAGAAGGCCACGGAGATCCGGCGCTGGGCCAAGGCCCAGGGGCTGCCGGTCAGCGAGCGGGGCCGCATCGCCTCCACCGTCGTGGAGCAGTACGAAGCCGCTCACTAGAGGTTCCGAGTGGTGGCGGCGCCGGATCCGTCCTCATCGAGTCAGGACGATTGTCAGCAATAGACGATCTTCTTATATTCGGAGAGGTCGGACTCCCCAGTCGGAGGACAAAGGTGATGGCTGACGCGATCCCCGATTTCCCGTTCGACCGCCCCACCGCTCTGGAGCCGCCGCCGCAGCTCGCGGAGCTGCGCGAGCGCTGCCCCGTGGCCCACGTACGACTGCCGAGCGGCGACGTGGCCACCGTGGTGACCAGGTACGACGACGCCCGCGCGGTGATGGCCGACCCGCGCTTCAGCCGCAACCTCGCCAGGGACGGCGCCGCCAGGCTGTCCACCACCGAGGACGGCGGGCTCTTCAACCGCCGCAGGGCCAGCGCCGCCGGAATCCGCGAAGGCCGGGGGCACCTGCGCTGGCGGCGGCTGCTCAGCGGCTGGTTCACCCTGCGCAGGATGGACCTCTGGCGTCCCCGGATCCAGGCGATGACCGACGACCTGCTCGACGCCATGCTGGCCAAGGGCTCGCCGGGCAACCTGTCGGCCGGGCTGGCCCTGCCGCTGCCCGTACGCGTCATCTGCGCGCTGGTCGGCGCGCCCGCCACGGACCAGGACAGGCTCGCGCACTGGTCACGCGTCATGCTGACGCTGACCCGCTACACCCAGGACGAGGTCGACCAGGCCTACCGGGAGTTCAACGCCTACGTCTCGGACATGATCGACCGCAACCGCGCCGATCCCGGCGACGACCTGCTCAGCGAGCTGACCCAGATCACCGACGCCGAGGACGGCCGGCTCAGCCGGGAGGAGCTCATCGCCACGGTGCGGGCGCTGCTGCTGGCCGGCCACGAGACCACCTCCAACATGATCGCCATCATGACGGCCATGCTGCTGGCCGACAGGAGCCGCTACGAGGACGTCGTGGACGACCCCGGCCTGGTCCCCGGCACCGTAGAGGAGGTGCTGCGCCTGGACAGCACGCTGTCGGTGCTCGGCGGGGTGCCCAGGTTCTGCACCGAGGACGTCGAGCTGAGCGAGGTCACGGTGCCCGCGGGCAGCACGGTGATCCCGCACATCCCGGCCGCCAACCGCGACCGGGCCAGGTTCGCCGACCCCGACCGGTTCGACCCGCGCCGCGACAACAGCGCCCAGCACCTGACCTTCGGCGCGGGCCCGCACTACTGCCTCGGGCAGCCGCTGGCCCGGCTCGAGCTCCAGGTCGTGCTCGGCACGCTGACCCGCCGCCTGCCCGGCCTGGGGCTGCGCGACCACCCCGGCGACCTGCGCCTGCGCACCGGCATGATCTCCGGCGGCCTCCAGGACGTCTGGGTCACCTGGTGACCGGCCGCGGCGGGCCGCTCGCACCCTGACCGGCCCGCCGCGACGGGTCCATCGGACCCCTCACTAGGGACTTTGGTCCCTGCCTTCCGCCACGGCCCGGCCCCGAGGCTGGTGCCATGCCCGATATCGACGCGGTTCCCGGCATGGGGCCGTTGCTTGCCGCCAGGACGTTCTTCACCAAGGCCGAGGTGTCGGCCGACGGCCGCACCCTGCACCAGATCGACTCAGGCGCGTGGGACCGCTTCTACCGCGACCGATGGGCGCACGACAAGGTCGTGCGCTCGACCCACGGGGTGAACTGCACGGGCTCGTGCTCGTGGCAGGTGTTCGTCAAGGACGGCCTGATCACCTGGGAGCACCAGGCCACCGACTACCCGTCGGTGGGGCCGGAATCGCCCGAGTACGAGCCGCGCGGGTGCCCCCGTGGCGCGTCGTTCTCCTGGTACACGTACTCGCCGTCCCGCGTGCGCTACCCGTACGTGCGCGGGGTGCTGCTGGAGATGTGGCGGGAGGCCCGCGACCGGCTGGGTGACCCCGTGCTGGCGTGGGCGGAGCTGACCGGCGACCCGGAGCGGGCGCGGGCGTACAAGCGGGCGCGCGGCAAGGGCGGGTTCGTGCGGTCGAGCTGGGACGAGGTCCTGGAGCTGATGGCCGCCGCGCACGTGCACACGATCAAGCAGTACGGTCCTGACCGGGTCGTGGGATTCTCGCCCATCCCCGCCATGTCGATGGCCTCGTTCGCGGCCGGCACCCGGTTCCTGTCGATGATCGGCGGCACGCTGCTGTCCTTCTACGACTGGTACGCCGACCTGCCGATAGCCTCCCCGCAGGTGTGGGGCGACCAGACGGACGTGCCCGAGGCCGCCGACTGGTGGAACTCCCGCTACCTGATCATGTGGGGCTCCAACATCCCGGTCACCAGGACGCCGGACGCGCACTTCATGACCGAGGCCCGCTACCAGGGCACCAAGGTCGTCGCGGTCAGCCCCGACTACGCCGACAACGTCAAGTTCGCCGACGACTGGCTGTCCCCGCACCCGGGCACGGACGGCGCGCTGGCCATGGCGATGGGGCACGTCGTGCTGTCGGAGTTCTTCCGCGACCGCCAGGTGCCCTACTTCACCGAGTACGCCCGCAAGTACACCGACCTGCCGTTCCTGGTCACGCTGGAGCCGCGGGGCGACGCCTACGTGCCGCGCCGCTTCCTGACCGCCGCCGACCTCGGCGAGAGCGGCGAGAACGCGGAGTTCAAGACCGTCTTCCTGGACGAGCCGAGCGGCGCGCCCGTCGTGCCCAACGGCTCACTCGGCTTCCGCTGGGGCGAGGAGGGCGAGGGCCGCTGGAACCTCGACCTTGACGGCGCCGCCCCCGCCCTGACGCTGCTCGGCCGGCGCGCGGTGGAGGTGGACCTGCCGCGCTTCGACGAGGGCGACACCGAGGGAGGCTCCGCCATGCGGCGCGGCGTGCCCGTCGCCGAGGTGGGCGGCAAGCTCGTCACGACCGTGTTCGACCTGCTCATGGCGCAGTACGGGGTGCCGCGCGACGGCCTGCCGGGGGAGTGGCCGACCGGGTACGACGACGCCGCGCAGCCGTACACGCCGGCCTGGGCCGAGGAGATCACCTCGGTGCCGGCCGCGACGACCGCCAGGATCGCCCGCGAGTTCGCCCGCAACGCCGAGGTCACCGAGGGCCGCTCGATGATCGCGATGGGTGCCGGCACGAACCACTGGTTCCACTCCGACCAGATCTACCGCGCGTTCCTGACCCTGACCACGCTGACCGGCTGCCAGGGCGTCAACGGCGGCGGCTGGGCGCACTACGTCGGCCAGGAGAAGGTCCGGCCCGTCACCGGCTTCCAGCACCTGGCCTTCGCCTTCGACTGGCAGCGGCCGACCAGGCACATGGCCGGCACCGCGTTCTGGTACCTGGCCACCGACCAGTGGCGTTACGAGCGGATCGGCGCGGACGAGCTGGCCAGCCCGCTGGGCGAGGGACTGTTCGAGGGACGGTCGTTCGCCGACTGCAACGCCCAGGCCGCCCGGCTGGGCTGGCTGCCCTCGCACCCGACGTTCGACCGCAACCCGCTCGTGCTCGCCGACGAGGCCAAGCTGCAGGGCATCCCGGTCGCCGAGCACGTGGTGAACGAGCTGAGCGCCGGCCGCCTGCGCTTCGCCGCCGAGGACCCCGGCGACCCGGCCAACTTCCCGCGCGTGCTCACCGTCTGGCGGGCCAACCTGCTCGGCTCCTCCGGCAAGGGCAACGAGTACTTCCTGCGGCACCTGCTCGGCGCCGACGCCGAGACCCGCAACGAGGAGGGTGACCGCCCGGCCGAGGTGACCTGGAGGGAGGAGGCCGCCGAGGGCAAGCTCGACCTGCTGACCACGATCGACTTCCGGATGACGTCCACGGCGCTGTTCGCCGACGTCGTGCTGCCGGCCGCCACCTGGTACGAGAAGCACGACCTCTCCAGCACCGACATGCACCCGTTCGTGCACGCCTTCAACCCGGCCATCGCCCCGCCCTGGCAGACCCGCTCCGACTACGACACCTTCCTCGGCCTCGCCGACGCCTTCTCCAGGCTGGCCGCGACCCACCTCGGCGCCCGTACCGACGTGCTGGCCGTGCCGCTCACCCACGACACCCCCGACGAGCTGGCCCAGCCCGGCGGCCGGGTGCTCGACTGGAAGCACGGCGAGTGCGAGCCGATCCCCGGCAGGACCATGCCGAAGATCGTCACGATCGAGCGCGACTACGCGGCCGTCGCCGAGCGCATGCGCGGCATCGGGCCGCTCTTCGGCCGACTCGGGCTGACCACCAAGGGCATCACCTACCAGGTCGGGCCCGAGCTGGTGCACCTGCGCGGCAAGAACGGGCTCACCCCCGAGGGCCGGATCTCGCTGGAGACGGCCGACCGCATGTGCGAGGCCATCCTCGCGCTGTCGGGCACCACCAACGGCCGCCTGGCCACGCAGGGCTTCCAGACGCTGGAGCGGCGCACCGGGACGCGGCTGGCGGACCTGGCCGCCGAGCACGAGGGCAAGCGCATCACGTTCGCGGACACGCAGGCCAGGCCGCAACCGGTGATCACCTCGCCCGAGTGGTCCGGCTCCGAGACCGGCGGGCGCCGCTACTCGGCGTTCGTGATCAACGTCGAGCGGGACAAGCCGTGGCACACGCTGACCGGGCGGCAGCAGTTCTTCCTCGACCACGACTGGATCATCGAGCTGGGGGAGCAGCTCCCCGCGTACCGGCCGCCGCTCAACCTGCTGCGCCACTACGGCGAGCAGGGCGAGGGGGAGGCCACCGAGGTGACGGTCCGCTACCTGACCCCGCACTCCAAGTGGTCCATCCACTCCGAGTACCAGGACAACGCGTACATGCTGGCGCTGTCGCGCGGCGGGCCCACGATCTGGATGAGCGTCGAGGACGCCGCGCGGATCGGCGTCGCCGACAACGACTGGATCGAGGCCTACAACCGCAACGGCGTGGTCGTGGCCAGGGCCGTCGTCTCCCACCGCATGCCGGCCGGGACCGTGTACATGTACCACGCCAAGGACCGCAACGTGAACGTGCCGCTCACCGAGAAGTCGGGCCGGCGCGGCGGCGTGCACAACTCCCTCACCCGGCTGCTGCTCAAGCCCAGCCACCTCATCGGCGGGTACGCGCAGTTCACCTACGCCTTCAACTACTACGGGCCGACCGGCAACCAGCGGGACGAGGTCACGGTCATCCGCCGCCGCGGCCAGGAGGTGACCTACTGATGCGCGTCATGGCACAGGTGGCCATGGTGATGAACCTGGACAAGTGCATCGGCTGCCACACCTGCTCCGTCACCTGCAAGCAGACCTGGACCAACCGGGAGGGCGTCGAGTACGTCTGGTTCAACAACGTCGAGACCAAGCCCGGCGTCGGCTACCCCAAGCGGTACGAGGACCAGGAGCGCTGGCGCGGCGGCTGGCAGCTCGACCGGCGCGGCCGGCTCAAGCTCCGTGCGGGCGGCCGGATCAAGCGCCTGGCCAACCTGTTCTCCAACCCCGACCTGCCCGGCCTGGACGACTACTACGAGCCGGCCACCTACGACTACGACACCCTGCTCAACGCCCCCGCCGGCCCGCACACGCCGGTCATCCGCCCCAAGTCCGCCATCACCGGCGAGGACATGGCCATCACCTGGGGCGCGAACTGGGAGGACGACCTGGGCGGCGCCCCCGAGCACGCCCCGGCGGACCCGAACCTGGCCGCGATGGCGGAGCGGGTGCGGCTGGAGTTCGACCGGACGTTCATGTTCCACCTGCCGCGCATCTGCGAGCACTGCCTCAACCCGGCCTGCGTGGCCGCCTGCCCGTCGGGCGCCATGTACAAGCGGGAGGAGGACGGCATCGTCCTGGTGGACCAGGACCGGTGCCGGGGCTGGCGCATGTGCGTGTCGTCGTGCCCGTACAAGAAGGTGTACGTCAACCACCGGACCGGCAAGGCCGAGAAGTGCACGTTCTGCTTCCCGCGCATCGAGGCCGGGCAGCCCACCGTGTGCGCCGAGACCTGCGTCGGCCGGCTGCGCTACATCGGGCTCATCCTGTACGACGCCGACGCCGTGCTCGACGCGGCCCGCGTCGAGGATCCGCGCGACCTCCTGGAGGCGCAGCGCCGGGTCTTCCTCGACCCCGACGACCCGGCCGTCATCGCCGCCGCCCGCGCCGCCGGGATCAGCGAGGACTGGATCGCGGCCGCCCGGCGCTCGCCGATCCACCGGCTTGCCGTGAAGTACCGGGTGGCGCTGCCGCTGCATCCCGAGTACCGGACGATGCCCATGGTCTGGTACATCCCGCCGCTGTCGCCCGTGCTGGACGCCGTCACCGGCGTGGGCGCGGACGCCGACGACCCCGACAACGTCTTCCACGCCATCACCGACCTGCGGATCCCCCTGGAGTACCTGGCGAGCCTGTTCTCGGCCGGGGACACCGAGGTGGTGGCCGGGGTGCTGATGAAGCTGTCGGCCATGCGGGCGTACATGCGGGCCAGGACCATCGACGGCAGCCAGTCCGGCGAGCTGCTGGAGGCGGTGGGGATGACGGCGGCCGACATGGAGGAGATGTACCGGCTGCTGGCCATCGCCAAGTACGACGAGCGTTACGTCGTGCCCGCCGCGCACCGAGAGGACGCCGCCGCGCTGTCCGCCCAGGCCGACGGGTGCAGCCTCGACGGGGAGGGCGGGCCCGGCATGGGCGGCTTCCACCCGCGGGGGCTGACCGGGCGGCGGAGCGACGGGCGCCTCGGGCTGAAGCTGTTCGCCGGCGGCAGGGGAGGTGCGGCGTGAAGCTCCGCCACACCGAGGAGCGTGCCGCCGCGCGTCCGGAGGGCTCGCGTGTCGCGGACGCGCGGGGCAGGGCCGCGTTCCTGCGGCTGGTGTCGCTGCTCCTGCAGTACCCCGACGACGGCCTGCTCGCCGCCCGCGACGAGCTGTGCCGCGCCGCCGACGCGCTGCCCGGCTCGCCGGGACGGGACAGGCTGGTCGCGTTCACCGGCTGGTACCGCGAGTGCGAGCCGCTGCCGCTGGCCCGCTCCTACGTCGAGACGTTCGACCTGCGCCGCAGATCCAGCCTCTACCTCACCTACTACCTGCACGGCGACACCCGCCGCCGCGGCATGGCCCTGCTCACGCTCAAGCAGCGCTACCGCGTGGCCGGGCTCGTCCCGCCGGAGGGCGAGCTGCCCGACTTCCTGCCGGTGGTCTGCGAGTTCGCCGCCCTGGCGGGGCCCGTCACGGGCGAGGCGCCGCTGCGCCAGCACCGCAGGGGGCTGGAGCTCATCCGCTCCGCCCTGCGCTCCGCCGCGTCGCCGTACTCGCTGGTGCTCGACGCGCTCTGCGCCGAGCTGCCCGAGCTGTCCGCGGCCGACCGAGCCGCCGTCGCCGGCCTCGCGCTGGACGGGCCGCCCGCCGAGGAGGTCGGCCTCGCACCCTACGGCCCGCCGCTCGACGAGACGCGTGCGCCCTACGGGCCGCCGCTCCACGAAATGGAGGTACGGCCGTGAGCGTCGCGCTCTGGGTCGTCGTCCCGTACATCGCCCTGACGATCTTCGTCGTGGGGCACGTCTGGCGCTGGCGGGTGGACCAGTTCGGCTGGACCACCCGCACCACGCAGGTGCTGGAGAGCCGGATTCTGCGGCTGGGCTCCCCGCTGTTCCACCTCGGCGCGTTCGCCGCGATCGGCGGGCACGTCCTGGGGCTGCTCGTCCCCAAGAGCTGGACCGCGGCCGTCGGCGTGGACGAGCACCTGTACCACCTGGTGTCCGTCAGCGCCGGCACCGTGGCCGGGCTCATGGTGGTGGCCGGGCTCGCGCTGCTGCTGGCCCGCCGCTTCACCAGCCCACGGGTGCGCCGCACCACGACCCGCGCCGACAAGGTGCTGTTCGCGGTGCTGGCGGTGGTGATCCTGCTCGGCATGAGCGCCACCGTGGGCAAGAACCTGCTCGGCGGCGGCTACGACTACCGCGCCACCATCGCCGTCTGGTTCCGCGGCGTGCTCTCCTTCCGGCCCGACCCCGACCTCATGACCGGCGTGCCGCCGATCTTCCAGCTGCACGCCCTGTCGGCCTGGCTGCTGGCCGCCATCTGGCCGTTCACCCGGCTCGTGCACGTCTGGTCGGCGCCGATCGCCTACCTGTGGCGGCCGTACGTCGTCTACCGGCGGCGCGCCGTGCACGCGGCGGCCGGGAAGTGAGCGCCGTGCGGAGCGCGGCCGCGATCCTGCTGGGCGCGTACGCCGCCGCGCTGGCCGGCTCCCGCCTCGCCCCCTCCAGCAGGGCCGTCTACCTGCGGCGCGCTCGCGGCTACCTGACCTGGATCGCGGCGGCCGTGGCCGGCGGGCGGCTGGCGGAGGAGCCGCTGGCCGACATGACCGCGGCCGTCCGGGCCGCCCGCGCCTACCACCGGGCGCTGACCGGCCGCTGCACCCCCCGCACCGCCGACGGCGTGCGCGCCGCCGTCGAGGACTTCCACACCCGGCTCGGGCCGGGCGGCACGGGCATCCCCCGCGGGCCCGCCCCACAACCTCTCGCAACGCAATCCCTGTGAGGAAGACATGACGAATACCTCACCCACCGGCACCTCACCCACCGGCACCTCACCCCACGGCACCTCACCCGCCGGCACCTCACCCGCGGGCCGCCGACCGGCGGTGATGCTCGCCCTGGCGACGCTGGGCTTCGCGGTGAACTTCTGGGCGTGGGCGCTGCTCAGCCCGCTCGGCCCCCGATTCAAGGAGTCGCTCGGCCTGTCGGCCGCCCAGCAGGCGCTGCTGGTGGCCGTCCCCGTGATCGTCGGCTCCCTGGGCCGCATCCCCGTGGGCGCGCTCACCGACCGGTTCGGCGGGCGCGTGATGTTCCCGCTGATCTCCGTCGCGACCATCGTGCCCGTGCTGTTCATCGGGGTGGCGGGGCAGACGTCGTTCGCCGCGCTGCTGGCCGGCGGCTTCTTCCTGGGCGTCGGCGGGACGGTCTTCGCCGTCGGCGTGCCGTTCGTCAACGCCTGGTTCCCGCCGCACCGGCGCGGGCTCGCGGTCGGCGTCTTCGGCGCCGGCATGGGCGGCACCGCGATCAGCGCCCTGACCACGGTGAGCCTGGTCAGGACGGGCGGCGCGGCCACCCCGTTCCTGATCACCGCCGCCGTGCTGGCCTGCTACGCCGCCGCCGCCTGGCTGGTCCTGCGCGACGCGCCGGGCCGTACGGTGGCGACCGAGCCGCTCGCCGCGCGCATGGCCGCCACGCTGCGGCTGCCGATCACCTGGCAGGCGTGCGTGCTGTACGCGGTGGCGTTCGGCGGGTACGTGGCCTTCTCCGTCTACCTGCCCGCCTACCTCCAGACCGGCTACGGCCTCGAACAGGCCGACGCCGCCAACCGGATGGCCGGGTTCGTGGTGCTGGCGGTGCTGCTGCGGCCGATCGGCGGCTGGCTGTCGGACCGCGTCGGCCCGGTGCCCGTGCTGGCGGGCGGGTTCACGGTGATCGCCGTGATGGCCGCCGTGCAGGCGCTCACCCCGGGGCTGATGCCGATGGGCACGATCGCGTTCCTGACCATGGCCGCCGCGCTCGGAGCGGGCAGCGGCGCCACGTTCGCCCTGGTCGCGCAGGTCGCGCCGGCCGACAAGGTGGGCTCGGTCACGGGGCTGGTGGGGGCCGCCGGCGGGCTCGGCGGGTTCGTGCCGCCGCTGCTCATGGGCTTCATCTACGGCGAGCTCGGCTCGTACGGGCTGGGCCTGGCGCTCCTGGCGGTCACGGCCGTGATCACCCTCGCCCTGACGGTCACCGTGATCCGCACGGCGGCCACCCGCCGCACCGCCGGGGTCGCGCCCGGCTGAGCCAGGGGCATGCGAAAGGGCGCCGCCGCGCGATCCGCGCGACGGCGCCCTCGGCTGTCAGAGGTGGGCTTCGAGCAGGATGTGGGCCACGACGTTGGCGGCCGAGTAGTCGTCGGGCAGGCCGTCGAGGAAGCCGGTGTCCTGGCCCAGGGTCAGCAGGGGCGGCTCGGCGTACCCGTCGGCGCGGTGCTGGCCGAGCCCGATGGCGGCCAGCAGGCCGTTGCACAGGCAGCGCCGGCCCTCCGCCTCCTCGGCGGGACGGCCCTTGCGCACGTAGACCTCCACCGGCTCGGCGGCGCAGCGGTAGCCGAGCGAGCCGTCCGCCTTCTCGTACGGTGTCCGCAGGTAGCCCAGGTCGCACAGGCGGGGCCGGGCCTCGTACACGTCCTGCTCCGACAACGTCCCCGGCACGGCGGCGACCTTGAACGGGAACCCCGTGGGCGAGGCCCGCGGGTCGTTGCGCACGAGCCCGGCCTTCCTGCGCAGCCGGCGGCGCAGCGCGGGATCGAGCCCGGACTCCCGGCACAGCGCGAACGCCGACCCCACCTGGATCCCCTCGGCGCCCGCCGCCAGGGCGCGCTCCAGCCCGCCGGGCGTGCCGTAGCCGCCGGCCAGCCAGAACGGCAGCCCGAGCGCGGCCACCTTGGCCAGGTCGGCCTCGTCGCGCGGCCCGTACACCGGCTCGCCCGCCGCGTCGACGACCATCCGCCCGCGCGGCGGCGCGCTGTGGCCGCCCGCGACCGGCGTCTCGATCACGAACCCGTCCGGCCTCGTCAGGGGAGCGCGGGCCAGGTAGGCGGCCAGCACGTGCGACGAGACGATCGCCAGGAACCGGGGCCTGGGCACCGGCGCGAGCCGCCGGCCGAGCAGGGCCGCCGGGTCGATCCCGGCCGTGTGCCCCTCGCCGTCCGCCACGGCGACCGAGATCCGGCCGGGGCGCTGCCCTGCCAGGTCGTCGAGCAGGCGCGGGATCTCGGCCGGGATGCCCGCGCCCATCAGCACGTAGTCGGCTCCGGCCAGCACCGCGCCGTAGGCGGCGGCGGGGGTGGCGAGCTGGATCTTCTCCAGGTAGTTGACGCCGACCGGGCCGCCGTGCCCCTCCTTGGCGAGGAACACCTCGGCGAAGTTGGCGACCACGGTCAGCTCGTCACGGGCGCGGCTGCCGCGCAGGCCGAGCCTGGGCACCGGCCGGTAGGGAACGCCTTCGGCGGTGCCGCCGGGCACGAAGTAGCGGCCGAGCACCCGCTCGGCGATCTCGGGCACGGGGAAGCTCGCCAGCGCGCGGCGCAGGTCTCCGCCGGGGTCGCCGAGCTGCAGCCGCCTGGCCAGGGTGACGTCCAGCGCCGTGCCCGACACGACGCCGAGCTGGCCGGTCATCGCCACGGCCCGCGCCAGCCGCCACCCGGACACCCCCACGCCCATCCCGCCCTGGATCAGCACCGGACGGATCGGCGCGGGCTCCGTCACGTGCGTCGGGTCAGCCACGCCGGGCCTCCCGCAGGTCGACGACCTCGTACACCGGCCGTCGCGGCACCCGCGCGACCGGCGGCCCGTAGCCGAACCTGGCCAGCATCTGCACGTGCCCGAACGGCCCCGCCCGGTCGCCGCGGTGCTGCGGAGCGCGCAGGTCCAGCGGCTGGCTGAACAGCGACGCCGCCAGGCCGTGCGCGGTGGCGGTGAGCAGCACGCGCTGCAGCGCCTGCCCGGCGCGCAGCCAGTCCCGCGGCCCGTCCTGCCTGGTGAACAGGGCCGCCAGCCGCGGCTCCGGCTCGAAGACCGCGCTCGGCCGCGCGGCGCCGGGGGCGAAGTCCCGCAGGGGCAGCGCGCCGCGCACGGGGCGCGGGCCGAAGGCGTGCTCGGGCACGCCGTCGGAGCGGACGTCCGAGCCGGTCCATCGGGCCAGCTCGGCCCG
Organism: Nonomuraea thailandensis; assembly: GCF_024172165.1. Lineage (GTDB taxonomy): Bacteria > Actinomycetota > Actinomycetes > Streptosporangiales > Streptosporangiaceae > Nonomuraea > Nonomuraea thailandensis. The sequence continues at coordinate 12,590,673 of NZ_JAMZEB010000002.1, forward strand.
GTACGACGCGTCGGCGGCCAGCGTGTCCTCGGCCGCGCCCACCATGTCGAGCACCCGCCGTGCCGTCCTGCCCGTCACCGGCACCAGCGTCGCGCGCTCGGCGTGGGCGGCGTGGACCAGCTCGACGAAGACGTCCCTGGGCGGCGGCTGCCCGTCGAAGGGGAACCGGTTCGTGCGCCGGTGCGGGATCATCCCGTACAGCAGGCACTCGTCCGCCCGCGGCGGCTCTCCCGGCACGGCCCGCACGGTGGCCAGCAGGTCGGGGCGCTCGCCCGGATCGGGCAGGGCCGTCACGCGCGCGTCGTGGCCGGTCATCCGGAGCGCCAGCCTGAGGTTGAACAGCGCGGCCCCGCAACTGATGCCGAGCCCGCGCCCCATCGGGTCCGTGGCGATCAGCAACCGGTCGAGGTCCGCGTACAGCTCCATGGTGGCGTCGTCGACCCGGCGGAAGCGCCAGGGCTGGGTGTTGTGCACGGACGGCGCGGCCACGGCGGCGCCCACCGCCCTGCGCACCCCGGCACGCGTCGCGAACGGCGGCGCGCCGGGATCGGTCACGGGGACATCAGCAGACATGAACCCAAGATGTCGTGATCCACCAGGCCCGAGGCAGGGACCAAAGTCCCTCAGAACAGGTCCGATGGACCCGTGCGCGAGGCGGCCCCGGACCAGGCGAGACGATCTACCGGCACGCCCGGCCGTCCGGATACTGTGACCCGATGACACCGATCTTCAGGCTTTGTGAGCAGTATGTCGGGAAGTCGGCCGAACTCGATCCGATCAGCGCGGAGATCTCCGGAGTCTCCGCCGGTTTCGCCCCGGCGACCGACTTCGGCCCGGACGGCCACGCCGCCCGCGCCGAGCTGATCCGCCGCACCCTGGCCGAGCTGTCCGGGCTGGCCGTGACCTCGGAGGCGGACCGGCACGCGGCCGACCACCTGCGCGAACGCCTGGAGGCGGAGTCGGCCTGGCACGAAAGCGGGGAGCCGCTGCGCGAGCTGCGCGGCCAGTTCGGGCTGGTCAACCTCATCCGCGACAGCGTCGACCTGCTCCCGCGCGGTGACGACGACCGATGGCGCGACGTCGCCGCCCGCCTGGAGGCCGTGCCGGTGATGCTGGCGAGCTGGCGCGCCGGCCTCGACCTGGGCCTGGACAGGGGGCTGCCGGCGGCCCGGCGGCAGGCGCTGGAGGCCGCCGCCCAGGCCGAACGCTTCGCCGGCGTGCACGACGCCCTGGTGACCTCCTACGGCGACGGGCCGCTGGCGGGCGAGCTCGCCGCGGCGGCGGCCTCGGCCCACGCCGCCTACACCGAGACGGCCCGCTACCTGCGCGCGGACTACGCGCCCCGGGCGGCGGAACGGGACGGGGTCGGCGCGGAACGTTACGCCGTGGCGGCCCGGCAGAGCCTCGGCGCCGACCTGGACCCGGTGGAGGCCTACGCCTGGGGCTGGGCCGAGCTGGAACGGATCGAGGCCGAGATGGCCACCGAGATCGAGCGCGTCCGGCCGGGCGCGAGCTGGCCGGAGGTGAGCGCGTTCCTCGACGAGACCCACTGCGTGGCCGGGGTGGACGCCTACCGGGGCTGGCTGCAGGAGCGGCACGACCGGGCCATCAGCGAGCTGGACGGCACGCACTTCGACATCGCCCCGCCGCTGCGGACGGTCGAGGTGACCATCGCCGCCGCGTCGGCCGCCGGATCCCCCTACTACACGCCGCCGACCGAGGACCTGGCCCGGCCCGGCCGCACCTGGTGGCCGCTCGGCGGCCGGGAGCGGTTCGCGACCTGGCGGGAGCTGACGACCGTCTTCCACGAGGGCGTGCCCGGCCATCACCTGCAGATGGGCGCCGTGATGGCCGCGGGGGACACGCTGTCGCGCTTCGCCCGGATCGAGGGGGTGAGCGGGCACAGCGAGGGCTGGGCGCTGTACGCCGAACGGCTCGCGGACGAGCTGGGCTGGTTCGCCGACCCCGGCACCCGGCTGGGCATGCTGGCCGGGTCGGCGCTGCGCACGGCGCGCGTGGTCATCGACATCGGCGTGCATCTGGAGCTGCCGCTGCCCGACGGGTCGCGGTGGACGTTCGGCAAGGCGTGCGAGGTGCTGAGCGAGCGTGGCCGCGCCAACTCCCACCGGGTCCATCCCGAGGTGGTGCGCTACTTCGGCTGGCCCGCCCAGGCGATCTCCTACAAGCTCGGGGAGCGGGCCTGGCTGGCGGCCCGCGAGACGGCCATGCGGCGGCCGGGGTTCGACCTCAAGGGCTGGCACACCGCCGCCGTCGGCCTCGGCCCGATCGGCCTCGGCCGCCTCGCCGAGACGCTGGAGCGGGTGAGCTGACCGGCCGGTCCGGTCGGCGCCGTCGGCGGACCGGTGGTGCGGCCTTGCCCCCCGGCCGGTCAGGTGAGTGCCGCGCCGGCGGCGGGCCGGCCGGCCCGCAGCTCGCCCCGCGCCGCCTCGATGGCCACCTCGAGAGCGCCGGCCACGCCGGTGCCGTCGAAGCAGGCGGTCCACGCCACGGCCACGCCGGCCAGCGGGGCGGCGTCGTGCACGACGTACGTCGCCGCCGGCCGCGCGCTCCTCGGTCAGACTGATGACCATGGCGATGACGTACGAACTCGGCGAGATCATGGCAGAACGGCAGCTCGACGCCGTGACCACCGAAGGCGCCCGCTCCCAGGTGACGATCAGGCTCGGCAGGCCGCGTCCCGACGAGCTGAGCGCGAACGGCGACTGGTGCTGCCCGCACCGGATCACGGGTCTGGGGGAGGAGAGCGTCGGCGTGGCGTTCGGCGTGGACTCGCTGCAGGCCCTCCTGCTGAGCGTGTACAAGGTGCGGCTGAAGCTGGACGAGCGGGCGGCGGCCGCGAACGTCCGGCTCGACTGGCTGGGACAGCCGGATCTCGGCCTGGAAATCGTCCCGCGCGACTGAGTCACACTTTCGCGGCGCCGGGGGTCAAGGCGATGAAGACCTCGAACGCACCATGAAGGAGCACCCGATGAACATCGCCTACACCGTCGTCACCGTCCTGGCCGCCCTCTGGGTGGGCTTCTCGGCCCTGTCGGTCTTCATCAGCGCCAAGTGGGTCGTGGAGCCCCTCGCCGAGTACGGCGTCGCCCGCCGCTGGTGGCCGTGGCTCGGCACCGCCAAGGCCGCCGGAGCCCTGGGGCTGCTGGCCGGCCTGTTCGTGCCGGTGATCGGCGTCCTGGCCACGATCGGCCTGGTGATCTACTTCACGGGGGCCCTCGTCACCGTGGCCAGGGCCCGCTCGTACGCCCACCTGCCCTTCCCCCTGCTGTACCTGGCTCCGGTGGTGGGCGCGTTCCTGCTCGGAGCATGAAGGAACGGCCGGCGCGGCGTGGCGTCACCCGCAGGGGGCGGCGGCCTGGCCACAATGAGGAAAGGCCAGGTCACAGCGTACCGGGAGGGCGAATGCGGGCCATCGTCGGCACGGCGGCGGCGGTCGTCCTCGTCCTCGCCGCCCCCGGGGCCGCCCACGCCGGGACGCCGCCGTGGCGCAAGCTCACGTCCTTCTTCGTCACGCCGTACGCGCCCCACCAGAACGACGTCATCCGGGTGCTCCTGCACTGCCCCGACGAGGCGAACCACGCGATCGTCGGCTCCACCGCCTTCCCCCTGAAGGGCTCCTGGCGCGCCTACCGCGAGGTGGGCGTCGGCCTCACAGGGCGGAACTTCGGCAGGCGGGGCATCATCATCTCCCGGTACGCGCCGCCCGGGCACCACGAGGTGCGCATGAAGTGCGTCAAGGTGACCATCGACAAGGCCACCCACCTCAGGAAGGTCAAGGTGCTCAGCCGCGCTTCGGAGCCGCTCTTCGTCCGGGAGTTCCGCGTCCGGCAGTACTTCTGACCCGGCTGAGCCCGGCGCAGGCGATCCCCATACCCTCGGGTCGGCGAAATCGCGCCGCACGGGTTCATGGCGCACGAGCACAGCGCCCACGGCGTGCTCCAGGGCCTGTTGCTGCCGGCCCTGCTGTGGTCGACGTGGAGGCCTGCACCTGGCTGGGCAACCAGGCGCACGTCGGCGAGAGCGCGCCGCTCGGCGGGTTCTACGCGCCGGCGCTGTTCGGCGGGGCGGCGCTCCACCTGGGCGGGCACGTGCTGTTCGGCAACCGAGTACGCCGAGCAGCGCCGCGAGCTGCGCCAGTAGGCTCCGGCGCCCCGGTCAGCCGTGCAGCAGCGCGTACGCGCGTACGGTGAAGGTGCCCATGCCGCGGACGGCGGGCGGAGCGGCGTGGAAGGTGAACGAGCGCCCCGCCAGCCGCTCCAGCCCGGTCAGGTGCTCCACCACCGGGATGCCGGCGGCCAGCAGCTTCGTGTGGGCCGGGCGGGACAGGTCGCCGACGTCGTCGATGTTCACCGAGTCGATGCCCATGAGGGCGGCCCCCTGCTCCGCCAGCCATTCGACGGCGCCGGAGGTCAGGAACGGGTGCGACGGGTGGCCGTAGCGCTCCGTGCGCCAGTGCCGGTCCCAGCCCGTGTGCACCAGCACCGCCCTGCCGCGCACCTCGTGCTTGTCGAACGCCTCCGGCCCGATCGCCCTCGGGTCGCCGGCGGAGACCAGCACCCCCTCCAGGTTCACCAGCTTCGACAGGGGCAGCTCGCTCAGGTCCTGGCCGTCCGGGTAGCGGTGGAAAGGAGTGTCGAGGTAGGTGCCGGTGTTCGCCACCATGCCGATGCGGCCGATCTGGAACTCCGTGCCGGGGGCGTACGTGCCGCGCGACGACTCCCGCGTGACGTGGTCGGCGATCTCGGGCCCCGGCAGCCCCGGGTAGGTGATCATGCCGTGCTCGACGACATGCGACAGATCCACCAGCTCGTTCATCCCAGCCCTCCCTGCTCGACCCCTCGACCCTACCTCTGCTGCGCTAGCCACTCCTCGAAGGTGGTCGGCGCGAGGCGGGCGCCCTCGCCGGGCAGCAGCGCGTCGCCGGCCATCTCCGTGCCGAACAACGCCGACCACGTCGGCACCAGCCTCACCTCGCGCCCGCGCGCCTGGTGCGTCCGGCGGGCCATGTCCACCAGGTCCTGCGGCTCGGGCCCGGCGACGTCGGCGTAGCGTCCCTTCGGGTCGCCCACCGCGATCTCGGCCAGCACCCCGGCCACGTCGGCGGGCGCGATCGGCTGCACGAGCAGCGGCGCGATCGTGGCCACGCCGTCCTGCTCGGTCCAGCTCGACACCATCGCGGCGAAGTCGTGGAACTGCGTGGCCGGCACGATCGTCCACGGCACCGGGCCCGCCTCCACCAGGCGCTCCTGCTCACGCTTGCCGGCGTAGTGGGCGTTGCCCTCCACGCGGTGCACCCCCACGATCGACAGCAGCACGTGGTGGCGCACCCCTGCTCGCTCCTCGGCGGCCAGCAGGTTGCGCGTGGTGTCGGCGAAGTAGGCCACCGTCTCCTCGCGCGTGGCTCCCTGGCCGTTGACCGCGTCCACCACCGCGTCCACGCCGGTCAGCGCGGCGTCCAGCCCCTCGCCGGTGACGAGGTCCACGCCGAGGGAGCGGCTGATGCGCACCACGTCATGGCCGTCCCGTTCGAGGGCGGTGGCGGTCAGGGCGCCGATGTTCCCGGTCGCGCCGGCAACGGCGATCCGCATGATGATCTCCTTCTCGATCTCGTATCGTCCCGACCGTATCTCGGACTAAATCGATCCGCAATATCCGCGATATGCTGTCGATCGTGAAGCTGCCCGTGAGCACCGAATGGCTCTTGCACTGCGCGACGTCCCTCGCCCAGCTCGACCCGGGCGCCACCGCCTCGGCGGCGCAGCTCGCCGACTACTACGACCTGCCGGCCCCCTACCTGGCCAAGCAGCTCCAGTCGCTCGTCAGGGCCGGGGTGCTGTCGGCGACGACCGGGCCGCGGGGCGGCTTCCGGCTGGCGCGGGCGGCGTCCGAGATCACGCTGCTGCAGATCGTCGAGGCGGTGGACGGCGCGGCGATGCCGTACGAGTGCCGCGAGATCCGTCAGCAGGGGCGGGGCGCGCTGCCGCCCGAGGAGTGCCGGCGCGCCTGCGTCCTGGCGGAGAAGATGGCCGACGCGCACCGGGCGTGGCGGGGCAGCCTCGCCGGGGTCTCGCTCGCCGACATCCTCGCCGAGCTGCCCGCGTACGCGCCGGAGCGCACCAGGTCCCGCCTCACCGGCCGGACATGACAAAGGGCGCGCGTGCGGCCGTCCGCACGCGCGCCCTCGAACCTTGCGTTACTCGCTCACCTCGATGGCGGCGCCGGGGCAGACCGCGGCGGACTCGCGGACCACCGCGTGCTGGTCCTCGCCCGGCTCGGCGTTCAGCAGGACCACGATGCCGTCATCCTCCCGCTGGTCGAACACCTCGGGCGCGAGCAGCACGCACGATCCGGCGCCGCAGCACTTGTCCTCGTCGACGGTGACCTTCATCTCCTGACTCCCTCCTCGTTGATCGTTGTCACCAGCGGACCGGCACGGTACGCAGGCCGCCGACCGCCAGCCCCTCCACCCGCTCCAGCTCCGTCACCGGCACCGCCAGCTCCAGCGACGGCAGCTTGCGCAGCAGCACCTCCAGCACGACCTGCAGCTCGGTGCGGGCCAGCGACTGGCCCAGGCAGGAGTGGGCGCCGGAGCCGAAGGCCAGGTGCGCGTTCGGGCTGCGGGTCAGGTCCAGCTCGGCCGCGCCCTCGAAGGCGCGCTCGTCACGGTTGGCCGCGGCCATGCTGCAGATCACCGTCGTGCCCTTGGGCAGGGTCTCGCCGCCGATCTCCGCCTCCACGGGCAGGTAGCGGGGCAGGCCGAAGCCGGAGTTGGCGTCCATGCGCAGCGTCTCCTCGACGGCGCCGCGGATCAGCGACGGGTCGGCCAGCAGCGCCTCCCAGCGGGCGCGGTCGGCCAGGAGCATGGAGACCATCTTGCCGATCATGTTCGCGGTGGTCTCGTGCCCGGCGACCAGCAGCGCCATGCCGGTGACGATGATCTGGAGGTCGGCCAGCCCGCCGTCGTCCGGGCCACCGGCCGCGAGCAGCTCGCTCAGCAGGTCCTCGCCCGGCTCGGCGCGCTTGGCGGCGATGAGGTCGGACATGTACTGGAAGAACTCGGCCTGGGCGGCGTCGATCTCGTCCTTGCCGTAGCGGGTCAGGTTGAGCAGCGTGTCCGACCAGTACGAGAACCTGTCCCGGTCCTCGGCCGGCACGCCGAGCATGTCGCAGATCACGTACACCGGAAGCGGGAAGCCCAGCGCCGCCCGCAGGTCATCGGGGGCGCCCCGCTTGACCATGTCGTCGATGAGGTCCTCGGCGATCTGCGCCATCTGCGGCCGCATGGCGGCCATGCGCTTGGCCGTGAACCACTTGCCGACCAGGCGCCGCCAGTGCAGGTGCCCGTCGCCGCTGTCCGGGATGATCTCGGCCAGGGCGCTGTTGAACACCCCCGTGCCGTCGGCCGTCAGCCGGGCCGCGTCGGGGGCGGTGAGCTGGCGGGTGAATCGGGGGTCGGCCAGCACCTGCTTGACGTCCTCGTAGCGGGTGATCAGCTTGGCCGGGTCGCCGCTGGGCAGCCTCACGTGGGCCACCGGGCAACCGCTGCGCAGCTCGGCCCACTCCGCGGGCGGGTCCAGCGCCGCGTCGTTGGGGATCGGGTAGCTCAGGACCTGCTCGTTCACACTCATTCGGCATTCTCCTCGTGCGCGGATCGTTCGGCCGCCCCCGGGCGGCCTCGTGTCATGCCTGGATCGCTGATGAGGGCCTGTCACGCGGTCGTGACGGGCCGGGTGGCGAGGTGCTGCTGTCTCAGTACGCGGGCCTGCTTCGGCATGTTCCAGCCGAGCACGCCCGTGACCTGGCCGTTCTCCCGGTAGAGCGCGGCGAAGCGGCCCTGCTCCGGGTCGCCTTCCGCGATGCTCACCTCGGCCGCCGCCGACGGCAGGCCGTGGGCCTGGATCTTGATCTCGTACTGGTCGGTCCAGAAGTACGGGATCGGCTCGTACGGGCGGTCGGCGCCGAGCACGTTGGCGGCCACCACCTGGGCCTGCTCGGTGGCGTTGGTGCGGTTCTCCAGGCGCAGCCGCCTGCCGAACCCCTCGTGCCGCCAGGACGCCACGTCGCCGACGGCGTAGACGCCTTCGGCGGCGCGGCAGCGCGAGTCGCACTCCACGCCGTCGCCGAGCGACAGCCCGCTGCCCGCCAGCCAGCCGGTCGCCGGGCGGCAGCCGATGGCCACCACGACCGCGTCGGCGGGCAGCAGCTCGCCGGTGGCCAGCCGTACGCCGGTGACCCGGCCGTCGGCCGAGGTCAGCTCCTCGACCGCGACGCCGAGCCGCAGCACGACCCCGCGTTCGGCGTGCGTGCGGGTGAGCAGCTCGGACGCCGGGCCGCCGAGCTGGTCGGCGAGGATCGCCGGGCCGAGGCCGACGAGCGTGACGTCGAGGCCCAGCTTGCGGGCCGTCGCGGCGACCTCGCCGCCCAGCACGCCCTCGCCCACGACCACCAGCCGCCTGGCCGCGGTCAGGTGGGCGCGCAGGGTGAGCGCGTCGTCCAGGCCCCGCAGCTCGTGCACCCCCGCCAGGCCCTGCTGCCCCGGGAGGCGGCACGGGGTCAGGCCCGTCGCGATGACCACGGCGTCGCCGCGCAGCGCCCGGCCGGTGGCCGTGCGCACCTCGCGGGCTGCGGCGTCGATCGAGACGGCCCGCTCGCCCCTGACGAACTCCGCGTCCAGCGCCTCGAGCTGTGCCTGCGTACGGAGCTGGGCCCGGGCGGGCTCCCAGTCGCCGGCCAGGACCTGCTTCGACAGCGGCGGCCGGTCGTAGGGCAGGTGCGGCTCGGCGTCGAGGAGCGTGAGCCGCCCCTGGTGACCCTGGCGCCGCAGCGCCTCGGCCGTGCTCAGGCCGGCGGCCGAGACGCCGACGATCAGGACGCTGCCGGGCGGGGTCACGCCGCTCCGCTCCGGCGAGAGGTGGCCCTACCTGCAGGAATCCGCATGTGACGTAGTCCTTTCCCTCGTGTCGCCCACAGATTACCCTACATCTGTAGGAAAACCTGCACATGTAGGTAGAAGGTAGGGTGAAGACGTGGCAACGAGCAGAGCAAGCAGCACCCCCACCTCGGGCGACCGGCGCGTGCGCCGCACCCAGGCGGCCCTGGCTCGGGCGCTGCTCCAGCTCGTCGAGGAGCAGGACCTGTCCCGGATCACCGTCGCCGACGTGGCCGAGCACGCCGGGGTGAGCCGCTCGACCTTCTACGACCACTACCGCGACGTGCACGAGCTGGCCGAGGCCGCCTGCACGGCGATGATCGACAACCTGATCGAGGCGCTGCCCGGCGACTTCAACGTGGCCGACCCCGCCGAGGAGGCCACCCAGTCGCTGGAGGCGTTCTTCGCCAGCCTCGCCGAGCACGCCGGGCTCTACCGCGCGCTGCTGGGGCCGCAGGGCAGCGCGCGCGTGGCCGACCACATCCGCCACCGCAGCACGGTGGCCATCCAGGAACGGTTGCGGGAGGCCATCGACGGCGCCGGCGTGCCCGAGCGGGCCAGGGCCGTGCTGGACCTGCCGCTGGACGTGCCGGCGGCGTTCACGGCGGGGGCGCTCATCGGCGTGGCCGCCGAGTGGCTGCGCGGCGGCTGCCCCCGGTCCCCGGCCGAGATGGCCGCGCTGACCTGGCCGCTGTTCCACTCGCTCTACCGCATCGACGCGCTGCCGCCTTCCTGAGCCGGGCGCCGGTGATTGTGCCGATGCGCGAAGCCGGTGGGCGGGGGAGCATCGGGCGGGGCCGGGGTTCCTCCATGCCTGGCACGGCCTGGCGCCTGGCTCCCCGGATCCGGAAGGAGATCGCGCGATGGCGCCATTCGTCAGGACGGCACGCGTCGCGGGCGCGGCACTGCTCACCGCGACCCTGCTGCCCGCTTCACCCGCTTCACCCGCTTCACCCGCTTCGGTCGCGTCGGCAACCTCGGCTTCGACCCCCTGGGCCTTTTTGCATGCTTCGGCCGCTTCGACCACCTCAGCCTCAGCCCCCTGGGCCTCTTCACGCGCTTCGGCCGCGGCGGTCGACGTCCCTCAAGTCGAGGGCCCGTTGCCGGGAGCGCCGCCCGGTGATCCCGCCTCGCCGGAGCTGCCGGAGACCTACCCGTGGCTGGCCACCGACGCCGACCTGCGCGCACTCGGCTACGTCGAGCAGGAGTTCCACCTGTCAGGCAACGCCGACGCCTACAGCGCCACGGGTGAGCTGCTCGCCGCCGACGTCCCGTACCGGACCAGGGTGATCGTCCGCCGCCCGGCGAGCCAGGCCGCGTTCAACGGCACCGTGCTGATGGAGTGGCAGAACGTCACCGCCGGATACGACCTGGACGCCCTCTGGAGCACCGAGCAGCTCACCCGCGCCGGATACGCGTGGGTCGGCGTCTCCGCCCAGCGCGTGGGCGTGAACCAGCTCCGCCAGTGGAGCCCCGCCCGCTACGGCACCCTCGACGTCACCGGCGCCGGCCTGTACATGACCGACCAGCTCTCCTACGACGTGTTCTCCCAGGCGGCCAAGGCCATCAGGGCATCGGCCCGCCCCGCCCTCCTCGGCCGCCTGCGGGCCGACACGGTGCTGGCCATCGGCGCCTCGCAATCGGCCGGCCGGCTGACCGTCTACTACGACGCCGTCCTGCCGCACATCGAGAGCGTCTTCGACGGGTACGGCCAGATCGTCGGCCCCGCCCCCACCCGCGCCGGCACGGAGCCGGTCTTCCAGGTGCTGTCGGAGACGGACGTGCGCTCGCCCGTGCGTCCGCCGGACACCGAGCGGTTCCGCCGCTGGGAGGTGGCCGGCAGCGCGCACTCCGGCTGGCACGGCTACAGCGCCCGCGTGCCGCTGCTCGCCCGCGACCTCGGCGCCCCGCCGACGTACACGTGCGCCAGGCCGCCGTTCAGCCGCGTCCCGCTGCACCACGTCCTGGCCGCCGCCTACGACCACCTGACCCGCTGGGCCCGGCGCGGCACCGCACCGCCCACGGCGCCGCCGCTGGAGTTCGCCGCGGACGGCACCAAGGCCCGCGACGAGCTGGGGCTGGCACGCGGCGGCATCCGCCTGTCACAGGTGGCGGCGCCCACCGCGCTGAACACCGGCGACAACTCGGGGGAGACGTTCTGCGTGCTGTTCGGCACGCACATCCCCTTCGACCAGGCGCAGCTCGACCGGCTCTACCCGACGCACGGCCACTATGTGGCGGCGGTCGTCCGCGCGGACGCCCGCAACGTCAAGGCCGGCTACCTGCTCCCCGGCGACGCCCGCGAGAACCTCACCGACACCAAGCCATGATCGTCACTCCGGGTGGCAGGTGAGGGCGTCGCTCCGGGCGACAGGCGAAGGCGTCGAGGCCCGATGACGCCGGCCCCCGGCTCTGGACCGGGCCGGGGCCACGACCAGGGCGAACGCCGTCGCCGCACCACGCCCCGTCATCCAACTCCGTCACCCGCCACTCGTCACCCGCCACCCCGTTACCCCGCCCCGTCACCGCGCCACCCCATCGCGGCGTCACCGCGCCACCCCATCGCGGCGTCACCGCGTCACCGCGTCACCGAGTATCCAAGCCCGCTGCCTCAGCGCCCCGCCGTGCTGCCATGCCCAGCACCAAGCCCGCCACGGACGCAAGCACCAAACCCTGCCACCGACCCCCGGCGCCAAGTCCCGCCACCGACGCCCAGCGCCGACGACGTAACCCCGCTTTGCCGTCGAACGTCTTTTCGATTACGCTCCTGCCTCGTGGCCCTAACCCTCACCCTGGAGTCGGCCCGGCGGCTGGCCGTGATGTGCCAGCACCTCGCAGGCCCACGCCCCGCCGCCGACCTGGAGGGCCTGCGTGCCGTCCTGCGCAGCCTGCGCTGCCTCCAGCTCGATCCGATCAACGCGGTGGCCCGCAGTCACCTGCTCGTGCTCTGGAGCCGGGCAGGCCACTACGACCCCGCCGACCTCGACGCGCTGCTGTGGCGGGAGCGCTGGCTGTTCGAATACTGGGCCCACGCCGCCTCGATCGTGCTGGCCGAGGACTACCCGATCCATCACCTCATGATGCGCCGCTACGCCACGGGCGAGTCCGACTACGCCCGCATGGTGCGCGGCTGGATCGAGGCCAACGACGCCTTACGCCGCCACGTGCTCGACCGCCTGCGCGACGAGGGCCCGCTCCCGCCGGGTGCGTTCGAGGACCTCGCGGCCGTGCCGTGGAAGTCCACGGGCTGGACCAACGGCCGCAACGTCGAGCGCATGCTGGACTTCCTGTGGTCGCAGGGCCACATCATGGTGGCGGCCCGGAGGGGCCGCACCCGGCACTGGGACCTGACGGAGCGCTGGCTCCCCGACTGGGCGCAGTCCGAGCGGCTCTCCCAGGAGGAGGCGGTGAGCCGAGCGACCGAGCACGCCCTGCGCGCCCTCGGCGTGGCCCGCGTCCCCGACATCGAGCGCCACTTCACCCGCGCCCGCTACCCGGGCCTGGCCGACGCGCTCGCCGGCCTGCACCGCGCGGGTCGCGTGGTGCAGGTGACGGTGGAGGGAGGCGACGAGGTCTGGTACGCGCACGTCGACGCGCTCGCTCTCCTGGAACGCGACGCCTGGCAGCCGCACACCACGCTGCTGTCACCGTTCGACAACCTCATCTGCGACCGCGAACGCACCCTGCGCCTCTGGGACTTCGCGTTCCGCACGGAGATGTACGTCCCCAAGCACAAGCGTCAGTACGGCCACTACATCATGCCGATCCTGCACGAGGAACGGCTGATCGGGCGGCTCGTCCCGCGCATGGACCGGCGGCGCGGGGTGCTGGAGATCGAGGGCGTGTTCCCGGAAGCGAACACCACCATCGACCCGAGCACCGTCCAGGCCGTCACGGAGGCGATCACCGGCATGGCCGCGTTCGCCGGTGCCCGCGAGATCGTCCACGGGGAGAAGGTGACAACGCCATGGCGGGCTCTCGTCGCTGGGTAGGGCGCCCTCCGCACCCGGCCTTGATCGGTGCCGGCAGGACGACTAGCGTGATCGCCGTTCTGACGGAACGGCGGGGCCGGGCGATCGTGTCACGCGGGATGAGCCCCGGTCGTGCCCAGTTGCCCGATCACGCCGCCATGGAGTTCGGGGGTGACCGGAGATGAGCGCGGAAGAGGATTTCAAGCAGGTCGGCGCCGAGCTGGCCGATCTGGGTGTACGGATCTCCAGGATGATGGGGAGTCCCGCGCTCAAAGATCAGGCCGGGAAGGTGTTCGCGAGCCTGCAGCGTGACGGCGCGATGGTGTTCCGGCTGGTCAGGGATACACCCGAGCACGCGGCCGCGCTCCAACTGCCCGAGGCGTCCCTGTTCGACCCCTCGGGGCAGGGCAGGCTGATGAAGGACTGGGTGGTCGTGCCCCACTCCTCGGCCGGGAAGTGGACGGACCTGGCCGAAGCCGCCCTCAGCCGCCCACGCTGATCAGCAGGCTACGACGATGGTGTGGTGGTGGGGCCTGGCCATGCGTGCTCGATCATCATTGCCTCCGACCAGGGCAGCTTCCGACCGAGGCAGCTTCCGAGCTTCGGGCCCGGGCTTGACTTGAGGTTGGCCTTCTTCATCCTGTTGCCGCATGTCGCCATCGAGCACCACCAGCCCACACCACCGCCCGCCCGCCACGGCCGGCGTCCACGAAGAGACCTCCGCACGTGGCCTGCTCGCACCGCTGATCGCACCATCCACCTGCCCTCCGAGCGTCGAGCGGGCGTCGAGCGCGACGAGGGCGAGCGCGACGACGGCGAGCGCGGCTCGGGCCGGGTCGGCGTCCGGGAGCCCCGCCGCGCAGGCCCGCCGTCGATCGCCTCGTCCTGATCGACGCCACCATCCCCGGCCTCGCGCCCGACATCCCGATCCTCGCCCCTGAGGCGCAGAACGACATGTTGCGGCACTTCTCGTTCAACCGGAGGTGCTCCGTCGACGAGCTGCTGGTCCGTGGCATCTCGGCGCCCCTGGTCAGGGCGAACGCCTCGACGCCCTGCTAGTGCCGTATCAGCCAGCGTTCGCCCTGTGTGTAGTGCCTCAGATCGCGGGTGGCACAGGTCTCGGCGAACGCGACGTCTGAAACCCGCCAGCATGCTCGCGGTCGGTCGGGCGAGAATCCGCTCGTGATCGCTGAAGCGCAGGGAATCCGCATCCGGCACAGCGGGCATGAACCGCAGGTCCATCCCACCGCGTACGTCGCCCCGACGGCCACGCTCGTCGGCGATGTCCGCGTGGGGCCGAGGGCGCGGGTGATGTACGGTGCGGTGCTCGATGCCGAGGGGTCTCGGATCGAGGTCGGGGAGGCGGCGGTGATCTGCGAGAACGCGGTGTTGCGCGGGTCCGCGGTCGCCGGCGATCAGCCGGTGCTTGTCGGCGACCACGTCTTCGTGGGGCCGCATGCCACGCTGCTGGGCTGCGAGGTCGGCAGGTGCGTCTATGTGGCGACCGCGGCGACGGTCCTGCAGTGCGCACGGTTGGGGGCCGGCTCGGTTGTCGCTGTCGGCGCGCTCGTCCATGCGCGCACCGTCCTGCCGGACGAGTACTTCGTGCCGCCGCACACCGTGGCGCTCGACGCGCCGGTGCGACTGGTGGGACCTGGCGATCCGGGCCTGGCCGAGGCCATCAGGCGGGTGGGCTTCGCGCAGGTGGCGTTCGGCGTCGAAGCGGAGTGGACCGACCGGATCAGCCGGTACGAGCACATCGCGGAGGTGCGCGTCGCCGAGTTCGGCACGCACGCGGACGATGAGGTCCTGAATCTCGGCTAGCGTCGCGTGGTCGACGACATCAGCCACGAGGGCCTGCGGGGACTGCTCCGCGAGGAGGAAGTCTCGTCTCACGGCATGAAGACCTGGACGACCTCCCGCGATCCGGACTACGCCGCCACGAAGGCCCGCGTCGAGCGCCTGTACGCCTTCGCCGACGGCGAGGCCCTGGAAGTCCGCCGCTACCTGCGCACCTCTGGCCGCCGACAGTCCGCCTGGCGATCGTGGGTGACAACCACTTCCCGCACCTGAGGGGAGCCCCGACGCCCTCCTCGGTCAGCTCTTGGCCTCCCTGCGCGAGGAGGGTGGTCTCTGGGACTGGAGTTGCGGATGAGCCGCGGGGGTAGTTGGGCCGGTTTTGACGCCGGAGCGGGATGGGACCTCCCGGTCGTGGGGCAGCCCGACAGGTGACTGCAAGGCGACGGCTCTCCGTGGGGAGCAGCGGTCGCGAAGAAGCAGGAATCGGGGGTACCCGCGATGCGGACCACCATCACCAAGCTCGCCATCGCCGGCGCCACAGGTGTGACGGGCCTGCTCGGCGCGGCGGCGACCGCGCAGGCCGACGTGGGCACGGGGCAAGTACGGACCCAGGCCGACGTGGTCGCAGGTCAGGTGCAGGCTCCGGCCGGCCTGGCTGTGGGGCAGGTACGGGCCCAGGCCGACACGGCTGCGGGGCAGGTGCGGGCTCAGGTCGCCCAGCCGATACCGGACGACGACGATGACGACGGCCTGCGCGTGGCCGACCCCGAGGGCGCACCCGTGCGTGCGGGGCCCGGCCCCGCGTACGAGGTCGTGGACCGCATGAACTACGGCGATCCAGTCCAGTACGACGAGACGACCGGCTACGTCGAGATGACCGAGCAGGAGGCGGCCCAGATCGCCGAGCTGCTGGTCGGCGACGCCATACCCGGCGCGGCCATGCCGGCGACCCAAGACGCGGCCCAGCTGACGGCCTCCGAGGCCGCGGCTGCCGAGATGGCGGCCGGCCAGATGACGACCGGCCAGATGACGACCGGCGACATGCCGTCCGGTGAGATGGCGACCGACAACGGCCTCTCCGGCGACTCCGCGGCGCACGACGTGTACAGCGAGATGACCGCCGACGACCTGGCCCCCTCCATCGCCGTCCCCGCACAACCGACCACCACCTACCCGGCCGCCTACGTCGTCCAGCAGGTCGCGAACGCGCTCGGCCCGAGCACCTCGGAGAGTGCCTGGCTGAACGTGGACAACGGCTACGTCTGGCTGGGCGACGTGGAGCCTGACTGAGCCCCGGGCGGGGTTGGGTGAGCGGCGGCGGCCTCAGGGGCGTCGCCGCTCCTCACCCCAGGTCGGGCCGGATCGGCCGCACGGAGTCGCGGACGATGATGTGCGTGCCGAGCAGCACGTGCCGGGCCGGCGCCGCCTTGTCCTGGCCGCGTTCGAGCGCCAGGCGGACGGCGGTGCGGCCCAGCTCCTCGTGCGGAACGTGCACGGTGGTGAGGTCGATGTCGGCGGACGGCGGCAGGTCGTCGAACCCGACCATGGAGATGTCGTCGGGCACCCGCAGCCCGTGCTCGCGCAGGGCCTGGCGGGCGCCGGCGGCGATGAGGTCGTTGCCGGCGAAGACGGCGGTGAAGTCGGGAGGCCCGGCCGCGAGCCGTTCCCGGATCATGCGGTAGCCCTCGCTGCGCTCCATCGTGCCGTCGATCTCCAGGCCCGGGTCGTGGGGGACGCGGTGATCGGCGAGCGCGTTGCGGTAGCCGGTGATGCGGCTGTCGGAGGTGGTGTAACCCTCGTGCCGGCCGAGGAACAGGATGCGCCGATGCCCCGCCGAGAGCAGGTGGCTGGTGATGGCGTAGGCGCCGCCGGTGTTGTCGTACTCGACGACGAGGGCGGGCACGTCGGGGCCCAGCGTGGGACGTCCGCACAGGACGAGCTGCGAGCCGGCCGCGGCCAGCGCGCGGGCGTAGTCGGCCATGCGCTCGCGGTAGGCGTCGTTGTTGACGACGTTGCCGACGAGGATCACGCACTCGGCGTGCTCCTGCCGCATGAGCTGGACGGTGGCCAGCTCGCGCTCCGGATCGCCGCCCGTGGTGCCGACGATGCAGAGCTTGCCCTCAAGTGCGGCCTGCGTCTGCACCCCCTGGGCGACGTGGGCGTAGTGCGGGGAGACGACGGAGTTGACGATGATGGCGACGCTGCGGCTGCTGGCCCCGGCGAGGTTGCGGGCGTTGGCGTTGGCGACGTAGTCGAGCTCGCGGACCGCCTTCATGACCTTGCTGCGGGTGGCCGGGGCGCTGGGATAGGAGCCGGACAGGATGCGGGAGACCGTGGCCACGGACACGCCCGCGTGCGCGGCCACGTCGCGGATCGTCGTCGGCCGCCGCTCGCCGCTCTCGGACGCCGCACGCCGGACCATGCCACCTCCCAGTGAAACATATGGGTAAACCGCTTACATGGCATGTTTCCGCCCGGCCGTCACGCTGTCAAATCACGCCGTGCACTGTCACATTCGAGACGGAGAGTGAAACGCTTACCGCTGGAAGCCGTTCTTAGGCTCCATTTTCGCGGCATATTGGCCTAGTATCCGCTTTATGCCGATCCCCGATGAGAACCCTCGTGAACACTGGGAGGCCATGGCGGACCACCTGCTGGCCGCCGTGCTGCCGTACGCGACCGACGGTCTCGCCCAGTACCGCCTGCCCGGCAGGGCCAGCAGGTCGGGGCCGGTGAGCGACGGTCTCGAAGGGTACGCGCGCACGTTCATGCTGGCCGCGTTCAGGATCGCGGGGGCGGGCGGCGACGTGCCGCCGGGGCTGCTGGAGCGGTACGCGAGCGGCCTGACCGCCGGCACCGACCCGGCGCACCCGTACGCGTGGCCCGCGCTGACCGACATGTCGCAGCAGCTCGTCGAGGCGGCCTCGATCGCGCTGGCGCTGCACGAGACGCGGCCCTGGCTGTTCGACCGGCTCTCGCCCGCGCAGCAGGAGCGGGTGGTGGGCTGGCTGGCCGGGTTCGTGGGGCGGCGCACGCCGGAGAACAACTGGGTGATGTTCCGGGTGATCGTCGAGCAGTTCCTGGCCGGGGTGGGCGGGCCGTACGAACCGGACGAGATCAGCGGCGGGCTGGAGCGCGTCGAGGAGTGGTACGCGGGCGACGGCTGGTACTCCGACGGCAAGGGCAAGAACTTCGACTACTACTGCGGCTGGGCGCTGCACCTGTACCCGTCGTTGTGGGCCAGGATGAGCGGCGACACGGCCAGGCAGGAGTTGTACGCCGGCCGGTTGCGCCGCTTCCTGGAGCAGTACCAGCACTTCTTCGCCGCCGACGGCGGGCCCGTGCACCAGGGACGCTCGCTGACGTACCGGTTCGCGACGGCGGCGCCGCTGTGGCTGGGCGCGCTCACCGGCGCCTCGCCGCTGCCGCCCGGCCGGACCCGGCGCATCGCCGGGCGGGTGCTGCGCCACTTCGCCGAGCGAGGTGCGCCGGACGAGCGCGGGCTGCTGTCCCTCGGCTGGTACGACCCGTTCCCGCCCATCGCGCAGTCCTACTCGGGGCCGGCGTCGCCGTACTGGGCGAGCAAGGCGTTCCTCGGCCTGCTGCTCCCGCCCGAGCACCCCGTCTGGACCGCGCCCGAGGAGCCCGCGCCCGTCGAGCTGGCCGACCGCTCGCTGGCCATGCCCGCCCCCGGCTGGCTGCTGCACACCACCAGCGCCGACGGCGTCGTACGCCTGATCAACCACGGCAGCGACCGCGACCGCGTCCAGCCCCCGGACGGCGCCCCCGACCCGTACTACGTCAAGCTCGCCTACACCAGCCACACGGGCCCCGAGGTGGGGGAGCAGGCCCGGGGCGTGGACAACCACGTGGCCGTCATCGCGCCCGACGGCACCGCCTCGCTGCGCCGCTTCATCGAGCCGCTCGCCGTCTGCGACGGCTTCGCCGCCTCGGCCTACCAGGACGGTCCCGTACGGGTGGTGACCGCCTCCGTCGTGGACGGCGCCGCCGAGATCAGGATCCACCGCGTCACGGCGCCGGCCGGGCACCAGGTGCGGGACGGCGGCCACGCCCTCGCCGCCCCGGCCCCGCCTGCCCTCCGCCAGAAGGACGGCCTGGCGCTCGCCGCCCGCCCGGACGGGCTGACCAGCGCCGTGCGCGCGCTGAGCGGTTTCACCGGCACGGGCCTGGTCACGGCCGCGGGCGCCAACGCCTTCGGCCACCACTCCGCCACCCCGTACGCCTTCGCGACGTCCCACCCCGGCGGCACCGCCCTCTACGTCAGCCTCGTCTGGCTGGCCGGAACGGAGCAGGACCCGCCTGCTCCCGCCGTGCAGATCGAGCCTGCTGACGTGGTTGTTCTGCGCCTTCCCTGGGGCCGCATGGTGACGGTCGACATGGGGGCGGACGTGCCGGCGGCGCGTCGGCACGAGCCTGCGGAGCCGCGTCCGTAACCTGGTGCGCAGGTTCGAGGGGACGTGCGCGATGGGCGTGCGGAGCGCGATCGGCTGGCCCGAGCGCTACCTGCCGGGCACCACCGACGACTTCGTCTCCAACGAGGCCGTGGTCAAGGGGCCGCGGGCGGCGGACGTGTGGCCGCACCTGGTCGACACCTCGCGGTGGGAGTCGTACTACGGCAACGTCTCCCACATCTCGTTCCCGGACGGCGAGGGCCTCGTGCCGGCTCCCGGCCCGCACTTCAGCTTCGCCACCTTCGGCTTCCCGCCCCTGGTGGCGCGGGTCGTCCAGTACGTGCCGCCCGTCGAGGGTCAGGCCGCTCGCCTGTCCTGGACCGCGCGCCAGGACGGGCCGCCCGCGGAGCGGCTCGATGTGTTGCATGCGTGGCTGGTGGAGGATCTGGCTGGTGGGCGCGTACGGGGTCCTGACTCAGGAGTCCCAGCTCGGTGAGCCCGCTGCGGCCTTGGCCGGGCAGCGGCCCAACCCCGATGCTCAACGGGCACCAGCACTGGCTCGACGGCCTCGTCCGCGCCGCCGCCGCTGCCCACTGAACGCGCCTCCGCCGAACCTGCACGCCGCGCTGCCCACGGGAACGCTGCCGGGCGGCGGTGCGGGGGCGGTGCGGGGGCGGGCCGCCGCGGGTCGGCGGTGAGAGGGAGCGAATTGCGGCGCCGGCCGTCGTGGTCGGGCGGAGGCAGGGGCGAAGCGCGGCACCGGGGTGGTCGCGGTTGGCGGGATGGTGGGCAGTGAGGGGCCGGTGCCTGCCACCGCGGTCGGAGGGGCGACGGGGAGTGAGGCGCGTTGCCCGGTCGTCGCGGTCGGTGTCGTCGTGGTCGGGAGGGATCGTGGGGAGCGAGGTGCGGCGCCCGGCTGTCGTGGTCGGGCGGGTGGTGGCGGCTCCGCGCTGTCGTGGTCGGGCGGGTGGTGGCGGGTGAGGTGCGGCTCCGAACTGTCGGGGCCGGGTGGTGGCACGAGGGCTGCGTGCGGGGTTGGACGGGCGCTGTCAGCTCACGGCGAAGAGCAAGGCGGCGCTGATCAGGACGGCGACCGCGGTCGCGAAGTGGATGCCGAAGGCCACCGCCTTCGTGCCGCCGTGCCGCAGCACGATCACCGTGTCGCCCAGCGGCACCAGGGCGACGACCAGCATGAACCACGCTCCGGCGGAAGGGCCGACGAAGGCCAGTAGCGCCAGGCCGAGCAGGCCGAAGCTGCCGTCACGCAGTCCCTTGATCGTGAGATAGGCCGGATCGCCGTCCACCTTGGCGGGGACACCGTAGCCGGCGGCAGCGGGGCGCGGCACGAGGAGGAAGCGGGCGCCGATGAACAGCACCATCAGGTTCAGGGCGATCGCCAGGCCATAGGCAAGGTAAGCGAGCATGTCGGACTCCTTGGATCTAGCGGTGCTAGGAATGCGAGCAACGCTAGCACTAGCGGTGGCAGAAGTTCTAGCGGTGCTAGATTTGAGAGCATGTCAAAACAGACGCGTATGGAACGCCTGCGTGCCGAGCGGGAGAAGCTGATCATCACGGCGGCCAGGGAACTGGCCGAGGCCGAGGGGTGGGAGGCGGTTACGACCCGGCGGCTGGCTGAGCGGGTCGGGTACAGCCAGCCGGTGCTCTATGGCCATTTCAAGGGCAAGGACGCGATCGTGGCGGCCGTGGCGGTGGAGGGGTTCGCCGTCATGGCCGAGGAGTTGCGGGCTGCTCGTACGGAGGGGGTGGACGCGGCGGGGGCTCTGGCGGGTGTCGCGCAGGCGTACACGTCCTTCGCGGGCTGGCGGCCGGCGCTCTACGACGCGATGTTCCACCAGAAGGTGGACCTGCCGTTCGCCGATCCGGAAGCGCCGGCGGCCCTGTGGGCGGCGTACGGCGAGTTGGAGGAGGCCGTGCGGCCGTTCGCGGACGAGGAGGGGGAGTTGGGGCTGGTGGTGGAGACGTTCTGGGCCGCGTTGCACGGTCTGACGACGCTCATGCGCTCCGGGAGGCTGCCCAGTCAGGGGCATGACAGAAGGCTCGCCATCCTGCTGTCCCGCTTCACCGCCTGAGGTCTGTCCACGGCTCACGCCCTGAGGTCTGTCCCCGCGACGCCGCCTGAGGTCTGTCCACGGTTCGCCCCCGGGGGGCCTGTCCGCAGTTCACCGCCTGAGGTCTGTCGTGCTGCACCGCCCGAGGCCTGCCACGGATCGCCGACCTGAGGTCTGTCCCGCTTCGCGGCCTGCGGTTTGTTCCGCTTCGCCGCCTGCAGCGGCGCTGCGCTGAGAGTGTGCGCTCGTGATGGAGGGCGATGGGCAGGCGTGGGTCGTGGGAAAGGCGATCGTCCGGGCGCGGTCCGGGTCCAACGGCGGCTGTTCGGGGCGGGGCCGGGGCGGACGGGTGATCGTCAGGGCGTGGTGGGGGGCAGGGAGGTGATCGTCAGGGCGTCGCCGGTGGGAAGGGGACGGGTTCGGACGGCGCGGGGCCGCTGGCTGAGAGGGCGCGCAGGGCGTTGGCGGTGAAGTCGTCGAGAGGGTAGAAGAGCTCGATCGCCAGCTCGGACAACGTCACATCGGCCGGAGCGCCGAACGTGGCCATGGTGCTGAACATCGCCAGCTCACCGAACGGAGTGCGGATCCTCAGGGGCACCTGGATCGGGCTCGGCCGGTGGCGCGAGGCTGCGTGATGAGGAGCCTCCTCGCCGCTCGACGGGATCGGGTAGCGGGACACCTCCTCGTGCAGACGGCGGAGCTCGATGTCGCCGGTGGCGTTGACCTGGCGCGACAGCCGTTCGAGGAAGAGCTCTCTCACCTCCTCCAGGTTGGCCAGCCGCCCGGCCAGCCCGTCGGGATGCAGAGCCAGCCGGAACACGTTCGGCCGCGGCTCCAGCAGGTGGGGCGGGATGCCGTCCATCAGGACGCCCATGGCGTGGTTGCCCTGCAACACGTTCCAGACCCGGTCCACCACGACGGCGGGGTACGGCTCGTGCGCCGTCAGCATGGTCTCCAGCGCGGCCCGGATCGAGGCCATGTACGCGTCGTCCAGGCTGCTCTCCCGGTAGGCGGGGGCGTAGTCGGCGGCCAGGAGCAGCGTGTTGCGCTCGCGCAGGGGCACGTCGAGCGCGGCGGACAGGCGCAGCAGCATCGCGCGGCTCGGACGGGCACGGCCGGTCTCCATGTACGACAGGTGCCGCGCCGAGGTCTCGGCCAGGTTGGCGAGATCGAGCTGGCTGAGCCTGCGGCGCTGCCGCCACTCCCGCAGCAGGGCGCCCACGCGAGACGGCTGTTCAACGTCCATCCGAGGAGGATAAGCCACCCCCAGGTGGGCGCCGCCATGACCTCGGAGGTTATTGAGCGCGTAACCACCGCGGTGACATGGTCTTCTCCGGTGACGACCGACTCAGGAGAAGGAGATCTCGGATGAGCACGCCGACCGGGCACCCGGAGACGGACACCGCGGGCCCGCTGCGCACGATCTTGCGGATCGACGGATGGAGCACGGCCGTGTTCGGGGTGATCATGCTCGCCGCCGCCCAGCCCCTCAGCGGCCCGCTCGGCCTGCCGACCGCCTGGTCCATCCCGTTCGGCGTGGCCATGCTGGGCGGGGCGGCGGCGCTCGGCCTCATCGCCGGCCATCCGCGGATTCCTGCGCGATATGTGGCGTTCGTCGTGGCGGGCAACGCGCTGTCTTGCGTGGCGCTGCTGGTCCTGGCGTTCGCGGAGGTGATGCCGCTGACCGGGTTGGGGGTGGCGTTCCTGCTGGTCGGGGCGCTGGTCGTCGCTGTCTACGCAGGGCTCGAGTTCGCGGGGCTCCGGCGGCTGCGGGCCGGGTGATGGGGTGAGGGGCGGGGCGGCCGGAGGGGCATGAAGGGTGGGGTGGTCGGAGGGGCATGATCGGTATACGTTCGGGCGATACCGGTCCTCCTCCTCCGAAGGGGCGCGTACCGTGCGATCACGGTTTCTGGCCGCGCTGACGGCCCTGCTGGCTCTCGTCCTGCCCGCTCCGCCGGCCACCGCCGCGGCCCAGGACGACCTGCTCGAACGGCTCAAGGCCATCCCGGGACTGACCGTCGTGTCGGAGACCCAGCCGTCCGGCTATCGGTTCTTCGTCCTGTCCTACACGCAGCCCGCCGACCACCGGAACCCCGGCAAGGGCACCTTCCAGCAGCGCCTCACCCTGCTCCACCGCTCGGAACAGGCGCCCGTCGTGCTCGCCACCAGCGGGTACGGGCTGCCCGTCAACCCGGGCGCCTCGCGTACCGAGCCCACCCGCCTGATCGACGGCAACCAGGTCTCCGTCGAGCACCGCTTCTTCCGCTCCTCGCGCCCGTCCCCGGCCGACTGGGACGACCTGACCATCTGGCAGGAGGCGACCGACGAGCACCGGATCGTGCGGGCGCTCAAGACGATCTACTCCGGGAAGTGGATCCAGACCGGGGGGAGCAAGGGCGGGATGACCTCCGTCTATCACCGCCGCTTCTACCCGGGCGACGTGGACGGGGTGGTGGCCTACGTCGCGCCCAACGATCCGATCAACCCGCTGGACCACGCCTACGACCGGTTCTTCGCCCGGGTCGGCACCGAGGAGTGCCGTACCGCGCTGGAGAACGTGCAGCGTGAGGCGCTCAAGCGGCGCGAGCGGATGGTGGCGATGCTGGAGGCGGACGCCGCGCGCAACGGCTACACCTTCGCCAGGACGCTCGGCAGCGCGGACCGGTCGTTCGAGATGACGGTGCTCGACACGGCGTGGGCGTTCTGGCAGTACCTGTCGGTGGCCGACTGCCCGTCCGTGCCGTCCGCGAGCGCGACGGACGAGGAGCTGTACGCCTGGATCGACAACGTCGCATCCTTCGCCTTCTACACCGACCAGGGCATCGAGTACTACGCGCCGTACTACTACCAGGCGGCCACCCAGCTCGGCTGGCCCGACCTGGCCTTCCGGCACCTGCGCGGGCTGATCCGCCACCGCGGGCTCTACCAGCCGAACTCGGTGCTGCCCGCCGAGCTGCGCTCCCGGCACGATCCGTGGCCGATGCTGGACGTGGACCACTGGGTGCGTACGCGCTCGGAGCGCATGCTGTTCGTCTACGGCGAGAACGATCCGTGGAGTGCCGAGCGGTTCACGCCGAGCAGGCATGACTCCTACCTGTACGTGGCTCCGGGCGCCAACCACGGAGCCTCCATCGCGTTGTTGCCGGAGGAGGAACGGGCGGCGGCGACGGCCACGTTGCTGCGCTGGGCGGACGTGTCGCCGGCCCGGCGAGCCCCGGAGGCGGCGCCGTCCCTTCCTGACGATCCGATGCTTCCGGATCGTCACACCCGCTGACCGGCACGTCGGTCAGTCGAGCGCCAGGCCGGCACGTCGGTCAGTCGAGCGCCAGGCCGGCATGTCGGTCAGGCGCTCGCCCGCCCGGCTGAGCGCGCGGATCACGGATTCGGGCAGAAGCCGTGACCCGCGCCGCCGTCCGTTCGGCGGACGGTCGTCGCCGCGGCCCGCCGACTGCGGCCGACCGCGGCCGGCCGTTCAGAGGACGGTCGCCGCGGCCCCCCAGGACTTCAGCCGTTCCCGCACCTCATCCCGCACCGGCAACGCCAGCGCCTCCTCGTACGCCCGCTCCAGCAACGCCCCGATCCCCACCCGTTCCCCCGTCCCGGCCGACCGCACGGCAGCCTCGACCATCGCCAGGCTCCGCAGGTTGCCCTTGATCGCCCCGTCCGGCTCCGCGCCGGTCCGTACGGCGCTCACGAACTCGGCGAGCGCCCCGGCGATCTGCTCGTGCGCCGCCGGCGCCACGTCCTCGGCCCGCCCGCCGGCGCTGGAGGTGACGCACCGCTCCCCGTCCCACGTGGCGGTGCCGCCCCCGCCGACGGCCCGCCATTCGCCGTTCCAGGACGTGTCCCGCCCCTCCGCGCACCAGCTCCCGGTGAACACGTACCGGGTGCCGCCGGAGAACAGGAAGGTGGCGGTGGCGGAGGCGTCGCCCTGGTACCAGCTCCAGGAGGGGTTCCAGCTCTCGCACACGACCGAGACCGGCTCCTGCCCGAGCAGGTGGCGGGCGGCGTCGAACGCGTGGATGGCCATGTCCACCAGCAGCGGCTGCGGCATCTCGTCGCGGAACCCGCCGAAGTGCGGGGCGCGGAAGAAGCCCGTGGTGAGCAGGCCGGGCGTGCCGAGCTCGGCGATCCGCTCCCGGAAGGCGGTCAGGGCGGCGAAGTAGCGGCGCGACTGGCTGATCATCAGCAGCCGCCCGGTGGCCTCGGCCGCCGCCGCCTGGACGAGCGCCTCCGCCAGGGTCGGTGCGGCCGGCTTCTCGCACAGGACGGGCAGCCCGGCGAAGAGCGCCTCGATGTTCACCGTGCTGTGCGCCGCGGGGACGGTGACGTTCACGACGGCGTCGGGCTCGGTCGCCGCGAGCAACTCCCCGAGTGAGCCGGCGATCACAACGGAGCCACCGCCCGAGCCACCGCCCGAGCCACCGCCCGAGCCACAGGCTGTGCGCACGGCCGCCTCCGCCCGCGCCACGTCGAGATCGGCCACCCCCACCAGCTCGACGTCCTCGGCCGCGGCCAGCGTACGCAGCCAGGCCACCCCCATGGCCCCCGCCCCCACCTGCACCACCCGAAGCGGACGCCCGCTCACTGCGAGCCCTCCTTGTTGTGCATCGCCCCCCGATACCCGTGCCCGTTGAAGAAGTCGCCCGTCTCGTACCGCAGCAACGTGGGCAGCTCCCGTCGCGCCGGATCCCCCGCCGCCCACTCCACGCCGTTGGCGATGACCTGCAGCACGTCCGGATGGTGGTAGACGGGATAGTCCTGATCGCCGGGGCTGAAATAGAAGATCTTCCCGTTGCCGCGCCGGAACGTGCACCCGCTGCGGAACACCTCGCCCCCGGTGAAGGAGCTGATGAAGATCAGCTCGTCGGGCGTCGGGATGTCGAACTGCTCGCCGTACATCTCCTGGGCGGGGATCACGATCGGATGCGGGACGCCTCGGGCGATGGGATGCGTCGGGTTGACCGTCCAGACCAGCTCGCGGTCGTTCTGGCTGCGCCAGCGCAGCGTGCACGTGGTGCCCATCAGCTTGGTGAAGATCTTCGACCAGTGGCCGGAGTGCAGCACCAGCAGGCCCATGCCCGACAGGACGTGCCGGTGCACCCGCTCCACCACCTCGTTCGCGACCTCCGCGTGGGCGGCGTGCCCCCACCAGGTGAGCACGTCGGTGGCGGCCAGCGCCTCTTCCGTCAGGCCGTGCTCGGGGTCGTCGAGGGTGGCGGTCCGTACGGTGGCCCGCTCGCCGAGCCGGGCCTCGACGCCGCGCCGGATGGCGTTGTGCATGCCGTCCGGATAGATCTCGGCGACTTCGGGCTCGGCCTGCTCGTGGCGGTTCTCGCCCCACACCAGGACACGGATCGTCATGTTCGCGAATCTCCTTACTTGACGGCGCCGGCGACGGCGCCTGCCGCGATGTAACGCTGCGCGAAGATCAGGAGCAGGGCGGCGGGGACGGACGCGAGCACCGCCGTGGCCATCACCGTGTCCCAGTCCTGCGTGTTCGCGCTGATGTAGTCGTAGATGCCGAGGGTGATGGGCCGTACCTCGGGCGTGCTGGTCAGGGTGAGGGCGAACAGGAAGTCGCTCCACGCCGACAGGAACGTGAACAGGGCGGCGGTCACGATCGCGTTCTTGCTGATCGGAACGACGACCGAGACGAACGCCCGGAGCTGACCGGCCCCGTCCACCATCGCCGCCTCCACGAGCGCCCGCGGGATGGACCCCATGAACGCCCGGATGAGCAGCACCGCGAACGGGATGCCCGCGGCGGTGTTGGCGAGGATCAGGCCGAAGACGTTGTTGATCAGGAAGAGGGAGTTGAACAGCGGGTAGAGCGCGTTGGCGATGACCATGGCGGGGATCATCTGCGTGATCAGCAGCACCAGCACGAACGTGTTCGCGCCCCGCGACCGGATGCGCGACAGGCCGTAGGCGGCGGGTGTGGCGATGATCAGGGTGAGCACCACGGTGCCGAGCGCGATGAGCAGGCTGGTGACGAAGTTCTGCCCCTGCTCGGTGATGGCCCTGGCGTAGCCGGAGAGCGTCGCGTCGAGGGGGAACCAGTCCCGGGTGGTGGCGCCGGAGCTGGACTGCAGGCTGCTGTTGACCATCCAGTAGACCGGGAAGAGCATCACGGCCAGGAAGAGCACGCCCAGCGCGGTCATCGGGAGTCGGCGGACGTTCGGGTTCATTCGGACGGCTCCCGGCGCGAGAGGTACAGGTGGACCACGGCGAAGACGAGCGAGACGACGATGAGGACGTTGCTGATCGCGGCGCCCTCGCCGAAGTTGAACTCCACGAACGACTTGTTGTAGGCGTTCGTGGCCAGCGTCTGCGTGGAGTTGGCCGGCCCGCCGCCGGTCAGGCCGAGGATGATGTCGACGACCTTGAGCGTGTAGACCACGCCGAGCACGATGACGACGCTCACCACGGGCCGCAGGTTCGGCCAGGTGATGTGCCGGAACGCCTTCCAGCCGGTCGCGCCGTCCAGCGAGCCCGCCTCGTACAGCTCCCTGGGCACGGCCTGCAGGCCGCTGTAGAGGATGGCGACGTTGAACGGGATGCCCAGCCAGATGTTCACGGCGATCACGCCGGCGAGCGCGAGCGTGGGATCGACCAGCCACGGCACGGCCGGGACGCCGAACAGGCCGAGGAACTGGTTGAGCGCGCCGCTCTCCTGGTCGAGCAGCCACTTCCAGACCGCGCTGGAGGCGATCAGCGGGATCAGCCACGGCAGCAGCAGCATCGCGCGCAGGAGCCCGCTGAGCGGGAAGTTGCGCCGGAAGAACAGCGCCAGCGCGAGCCCGATGACGAACTGGAAGGTGATCGACCCGATCGTGAACAGCGCGGTGTTCACCAGCGTCGTCGTGAACAGGTAGCTGGACAGGATCGTCACGTAGTTGGCCAGGCCGACCCAGGGCGCCTGCCCGCTGTAGAACGTCGAGGTCGTGTACTCCTGGAAGCTCATGACGACGTTCTGGACGACGGGATAGCCGAAGAACATCGCCACGAACACGACCGCGGGCAGGCAGAACAGCCACGGCGTGGCCCGCCGGAGCAGCCGGGTCCGCAGGATCGCGCGCCGCTCGCCCGCCGCGACCGGCAGGCTCAGATGGGCTGAGGTCATCAGCGAGGCTCCTTACTGCTCGCCCTGCGCCCGGCGCAGGGCCTCGGCGGGAGCGGCCTTGCCCGTCAGCGCGATCTGCACGGCGTTGTAGATCTTGGTCGCCGCCTTCGGCCAGTCGGGGCCGAGCAGCGCGGTGCGCGAGCGCGCGGTGCGCACGGTCGTGACGAACGGGGCGAGCGCCGGGTTCTCCTCGCCTGCCTGCTCGGCGACCTCGGGGTCCGACGGCACCATCTGCTTGATCTTCGCCGTCTGGAGCTGTTTCTCCGAGGAGACCAGGCATTTCACGAACTGCCCCGCCTTGGCCATCCTGGCCTGGTTCCCGGTGCGCGGCACCGTGAAGACCTCGCCGCCGAGCGGGGCGACCGTGGTCTGCGACGGGTCCCGCTCGGGGATCGTGAACACGCCCCAGTTCACGCCCTGCTGCTCCTGGAGGGCGGGGATCTGCCACGGGCCGTTGACCACCATCGCCGCCTTGCCGGCGATGAACTGGTCGATCACGTCGTCCTGGCTCCAGATGATCGAGCTCTTCGACATCGACCCGTCGTTCTGCAGGTCGACGAGGAACCGCACCGCCTCCACGGTCGGCGGCGTGGTGATGTCCTGCTCGGTGCCGCCGTTGCCCCACATGAACGGCAGGAACTGCCAGGTGCCCTCGTAGGTGTTGACGGTGCTCATCGCGAAGCCGTAGCGGCCCTGGCCGGTCAGCCTCTTCGCGGTCGCGCGCAACTCGTCCCAGGTCGCCGGCGGAGTCGTGATGCCGGCCTGCCGGAACAGGTCCTTGTCGTAGAAGATGCTCAGCGTGTTCACGGCGGGGGCGAGCCCGTACAGCGTGCCCGCGTACGTGCCCGCCTTCACCACGGCGGGCAGGATGCCCTCGCCGTTCACGCCGTAGTCGGACAGCGGGGAGAGCGCGCCGGACTCGGCGATCTGCTGCACGTCGGGGTTGTCGAGCATGAGCACGTCGGGCAGGGTCCGGGAGGAGCTCTGCTGGAGCACCTTGGGGATCAGGCCGGGGCCCGCGACATGGCTGATCTCGATGGAGACGCCGATGTTGCGCGCGCAGGAGTGGTAGATCGGGTCCTGGGTCTCGTCGTAGTAGTCCTGAATGGTCAGCAAGTCGGGGGATTCCGTGCCGGAGGCGGACGCCCCGCCGCACGCCCCGCCGCACGCGGTGAGCGTGAGAGGGGCGAGCACCGCCGCCGCGACAGCTACTTTGGGCGCCATTCCCGGACGCTTCTGTGCTGTCTCCATGTGAAGACTCCTGTCCCGTTGACGCGGGTCGCGGAAATCGGCCGTGGAGGGCTTGCGAGCAGGGGAGATAGGGGTGAGAGGCCAGCGGGGCGCTGATCGATCAAAGCGCTTAACCGACGCTTGCTTGTTGTGTATGTTGCGCTGATCTGTCTGCGATGTCAACAACAAGTTAAGCGTTTTGCCGAAGGTCGCCGGGAGATATAGTCGCAGTGCTTCCTCACGGAAAGAGCCGGCAGCCATGGTCACGATGCGCGACGTCGCCGCGCGGGCGAACGTCTCCATCGCCACGGTCTCCTTCGTGCTCAACGGCACCAAGAGGGTCGCGCCGGAGACCCGGGCCCGGATCGAGGCGGCCATCGAGGAGCTCAACTACCGGCGCAACGTCGTGGCCCGTGCCCTGGCCAGCTCGCGCACCCGCATCCTCGCCCTGCTCCACCCCGACCTGGAGTCGCGGGCCAACGCCACGGTGATCCAGTTCGTCATGGGCGCCGCGCACGGCGCCCGCGAGCGCGGCTACGACCTGGTGCTGTGGCCGGTCAACGACGACGAGCAGATGTCGCACCTGCTGGCGGGCGGGCTGGTCGACGGCGCGCTCCTCATGGAGGTGCAGATCCGCGACTCGCGGGTCGAGCGGCTGGTGGCCTCGGGGATCCCGTTCGCGCTGATCGGCCGCACCGAGAACGACGACCTGCCGTACGTCGACATCGACTTCGCCGCCACGATCGGCGAGGCGGTCGCCCACCTGCGCTCCTACGGCCACGAGCGCATCGCGCTGATCACCGACCGCGCGAAGGGCGGGCCGGGCCCCGGCCGGATCATGCGGGTGGAGTCGGCCTACCGCGACGCGATCGCCCCGCTCGGCGGGCCGCCCGTGATCATCGCGGTCGCCGGCACGTCGGCGGGCGGGCGGGAGGCCGCGCGCACGCTGTGCGAGGAGCACCCCGGCTGCACCGCCGCCATCCTGGTCAACGAGGGGGCCTCGGCGGGGCTGGCCAAGGGCATCCGGGCCGCCGGCCGCGCCATCCCCGGTGACCTGTCCATCATCTCGGCCTCGACCACGCGGGAGCTGGGCGAGATGATCGAGCCTGAGCTGACCGTCATGGCCGCGCCGGCCGCCGAGCTGGCCCGGCTGGCCGTGGAGGCCCTCATCGACCAGCTCGAAGGCGTCCCCGACGCGCCGCCGCACACGCTCATCCCCTGCACGCTGGTGCCGGGAGAATCGGTGGGTCCCGTCACTGTTTCGTGACAAATGACCAGAATGAGTAGACATTTCCTGTTCTCTTCAGTCACTCCACGCTCAGCGTTCACGCAAGCGCCCCAAGGTGCCCGGGGGCCGCCTGACCGGCGCCCCTGAACGTCTGAGGAGGGACTGCACCCGATGCAGCCAACGGCATCACGAAGATTACGCAAGCGAGGGCGGCTGGCCATTGCCGCCGCGCTCACCGCGCTGCTGGTCAACACCCTGGTGACGGCGGCGCACGCCGACCCGGAGCAGCAGGAGCGCGGCCGCCCCGGCCCGACGCCCACCCCCACCGCCTCCCAGACGCCGCCGGCGCTCACGCCCGCCGACGGCTCCTACCTGGAAGGCACGGTCAAGGCCGCGGCGGTCCCGGCCACGGCAGGCGACAGCGTCACGAAGCTCGCCGTGGACGACGCCGCGATCGAGGGCGCCACCCGTACGGTGGGCGTCTCCAAGCTCGCCTTCGACGTCGGCTCGAACTCCACCGAGGCGCAGTACCACAGCTACGTGCTGGTCAACGGGGCGTACAAGGTCGAGATCGGCAACTACGTCAGCCAGCGGGCGACGCTGGACATCCCGAACGAGCACCTCGTCAAGGGCGAGAACACCGTCGAGATCGTCGTCGGCGCCATCCCGTCGTCCTGCGGCACCAACTACGACGACTTCGTGCTGTCGGACGTGGGCCTCCAGCTGCTCGGCGAGGTCGCGGACGGCGAGGACAACCCGTACACTCTCTCGTTCGGCGACGGGAGCTGCGGCACGAACACCTCGCTGCTCAAGCGCGCCACCCTGAAGTTCTTCACCCAGTCGGACCCGCAGGGCACCACCGGCCTCACCGCGGACGTGGACACCACCAAGCTGTCCAACGGCACGCACGTGCTCAGCGCCACCACCGCGGCGGGCGTCACGGTCAGGAACACCGTGACCGTCAACAACGCCCCGGCGGGCGCGCCGCGGCTGATGCCCACCGACGGCACCCTGGTCGCGGGCACCAAGGCCGTCTTCGCGACCGTACCGGCGGGCAGCCCGGGCGGCGTAGAGAAGCTCACCGTGGACGGCGGGGAGCCCGTCACGAAGGCGACCCTCGGCAACGGGGCCGCGACGCTCGCCTTCGACGTGGGCGCCGACGCGCTGGACGACAAGTACAACAACTTCCTGCTCGTCAACGGCAAGCGCATCGACCTCGGCGGCTCGTACGTCAACGGCCGCGCGTCCGTCGCCGTCCCGGCCCGCTTCCTGACGCCCGGCGACAACATCATCAAGGTCGTCACCGGCGACTACAAGGAGTCCTGCGGCAACGACCGCGACGACTTCACGATCTCCAACCTGGCCCTGACGCTCGACGGCGCCACGGTGGGCGGCCAGGGCGTCGAGCCGTCGTACACGATGGGCGACGGCACCTGCGGCAGCGACCAGGCGGCCAAGCGGGAGGCCGAGCTGCGCTACGCGATCGACGCCCCCGCCGTGCACCTCGTCGAGACGCTCGGCTCCGGCGAGGCGAAGCTCAGCTTCAACGTCGGCAGCAACTCGATCGAGGCCCGCTACCAGAGCTACCTGCTCGTCAACGGTCAGAAGATCATCGTGGACGGCGACTTCGTCAGCAGGCGCGTCGACCTGACGATCCCGAACGAGTACCTGGTGCCCGGCTGGAACACGATCGACTTCGTGGCCGGCACGTTCCCGACGTCCTGCGGCGACAACCGCGACGACTACGCGATCTCCAACCTCGTCCTGACCCCGGCGCGGGGCACGGCCACCGGCCAGATGCTGAAGAGCTCGTACAGCATGGGCGACGGCAACTGCGGCGACACGGTCAACCCGCTGACCGAGATCGACCTGCAGTTCCTGGTGGACGCCCCCGCCGGCGGCCTGCGCGCCGACCTCGACACCACGGCCGTCAAGGACGGCAAGCACACGCTGGCCGCCGAGTCGAGCACCGGCGAGAGGGCCACCCGCCTGCTCCTCACCGACAACTCCGCGCCCGAGGTGTCCAGGAGCGTCCCGGCCGCGGGCGAGAAGATCAGGGCCACGGTCGTGCTGGACGTCAGGCTGGAGGACGCCTCCGGCGTGGTCTCCGGCCCCGACGTCAAGCTCGACGGCCGGCCGATCCAGCCCGGCGCCCAGGTGGGCCCGGGGCTGAAGGCCGGCCGGCACACCCTCTCCGTGACCGGCGCCGACGGGCTCGGCAACACCGCGACGAGGGAGATCGTCTTCGAGTCGGCGGGCATCCCCGACGTGCCCGCCGAGCTGAGCCCGGCGCTGGGCGCCGTGGACGTGTCGGACCCCGCCACCCTCTCGGCCAAGGTGGCCGAGCCGGACGGTGGCCCGGTCACGGCGACGTTCTCGCAGGCCGAGATCCTGGCGCCGGACGAGGTGTACCAGGGCACGGCCACGTCCCTGCCGACCACCCTCCAGGTGCCCGGCGAGAAGAAGGTCAGGACCCGCGGGCTGGACCCCGCCGACGGTCAGACGCTCGACGCGCCCGCCGGGCAGGACCTCGTCTACCAGCGCTTCGACGTCCAGGTGAAGGGTCACGCGGACGCGCCCGTCCTGCGCTGGGAGGGCTCGATCGACCCCGAGCGGCTGGCGTCGCTGCGGGTCTGGAACACCGGGGACAAGGCGTGGGACCTGCTGACCAGCTCCCGCGGCGCCCCCGAGGGCAGCACCGCCCTCACGGCCGTGGTGGACCCGAAGTACATCGACCGGCAGAAGGTGCACGTCATGGTGACGGGTGAGGACCCGTTCGCCGACGACATCGAGCCGGGCGACCCCAACGGCTTCGCCGACCCCTCGACGTACGACTTCTCGATCGTGCACTTCACCGACACGCAGTACATCAGCGAGGGCGCGGTGGAGCAGGAGACGGCCGAGGAGCGCGCGGTGTGGGAGTCCGCCTACGCCGGCATCGTGAACTGGATCAAGGACAACAAGGACCAGCGGAAGATCTCGTACGTCGCGCACACCGGCGACATCATCGAGAACAACATCCGCAAGCCCGCCGACGAGTCCATGCAGCGGCAGATCGCCGGCGAGTTCGAGGTCTCCTCGAAGCAGCAGCGCGTGCTGGACGACGCCGGCATCCCCAACGGCGTGATCGCCGGCAACCACGACAACCAGTCGGGCACCGAGGAGGGCCCGGGGGCCCTGTACAACCAGTACTACGGCCCCTCGCGCTACCAGACCGCCTCGCAGGGCTGGCAGCACGCGGAGTACGGCGGCCCGTGGAAGGAGGGCGACAACCAGAACCACTACGACCTGTTCTCCGCGGGCGGGCTGGACTTCGTGGTGGTCGGCCTGTCGTACGGGGTCACCAGGGACGAGGCGGAATGGGCCGGCTCGATCTTCAAGAAGTACCCCAACCGCAACGGCATCCTGCTCTCGCACGACTACATCGTGCCGAGCACGAACCCTGACGGCCGCGGCGCCGGATTCTCCGCCCCGGACGGCTCGATGTTGTACAAGACGGTCGTCGAGAAGAACGCGAACGTCTTCCTCATCCTGGCCGGCCACGAGCACGGCGTGGGCACCAACGTCAAGCCGAAGGTGGGCCAGGTCGGCAAGGGAGTCGTCGAGCTGCTGGCGGACTACCAGTTCTACACGGTCTCCGCCGACCGGCTCGGGCTCACCGAGATCGGCGGGTACGACCCGGCCGACCAGCTCCAGTTCGGCGCGAGCTTCCTGCGGATGCTGCAGTTCGACGTCAAGCGCTCCGAGCTGATCGTCGACACCTTCTCGCCGCTGCTCAACGAGTTCGGCGCCACCGAGTACGACCCGCTGCGCCGCTACAACGGCCTGGAGGACAACATGGTGCTGCCGGTCGACCTCACCTCGCGGACGACCACCCTGCAGACCGACTCGCTGGCGCTCTACAAGCCCACCCGGGTCATCGGGCGGGACAGGGTCGCCTCGGGCCAGGTGGCCTCGGTGAAGTGGGACAGGCTCAAGGACGACACGGCCTACGCCTGGTTCGTCACGGCCCGCTCCGCCGGCGGCGGCGTGACCGCCTCCGAGCCGAGTGTCTTCGTCACCAAGGACGAGCACGGCCGCCCCGGCAGGTGGGACGCCGACTCGCCCATGCACCGCTGGTTCAACCGCTAGTCCGACCCGCCGCCCCGGGCCGCAGGGCCCGGGGCGGCATCCCCTCCTGGAGACCTGACATGCTGCGCTGGCTGCCCGCCTTCGTGTTGCCGGCCGTCCTGCTGCTCCCCGCCTCCGCCGCGGCCCACGACGCGACCACGACCGCCCGCGCCGAGGTGACGGGCGCCGGGGTGAACGTGCGGGTCGTGCTGGAGCTCGAGTACGACCTGCTGATGAAGTCGGCCTGGCTCTACGCCACCGCCTACGACGCCAAGGAGCGGGCCGAGCAGCTCCGCCAGCTCCGGCTCAACCGCGACGCCGTGGCTCGGTACGTCACGGACCGCTTCGCCGTCGCCTACGACGACCGGCCCTGCGCCCCCACCCTGACCCGCGACGCCGACGTGCGCCCGCGCGAGAAGAAGAGCTTCGCCGTGCTCGGCTTCGCCTTCGCCTGCCAGGGCGAGCCCGGGGGCACGCACGCGATCTCCAGCGCGCTGTTCCCCGACGCCGAGACGTTCGTGCACAGCACCGAGACGCTCGTCCGCTACGACCTCGGCGGCGAGCGCGGCACTGTGGTCCTGGTCGCCGAGAGCCCGACGCTCAAGGTCGGCGAGCGCGCGGAGAGCGGCGGGACCACCGGGCTCTTCCTGCTCGGGGCGCTGCTCGTGCCCGTCGCCGCGCTCCTCCCCGTGCTCAGACGGCGACGCCGGTAGGCGGATTTGTCGGGGAATCTCCCGAGGTTGGCGGCGAACACACCCGTTGTGTTCTGCTGATCCTCGGGGGAGGGGCGTGAGCAGACGGTTGGGCCGTTCGTTGCGGACACGGCTGGCGCTGTGGGCGAGCATCACGATGCTGCTGCTCAACGTCATCGTCAGCGCCTTCGTGCTGTTCGGGATCCGCAGCGAGGTGGCCGACATCAAGGCGCGGGACGTGGCAGGCAAGGCCGTGCGCGTGCTCCTCATGGTCAAGCGGAACAAGCTGCCCCAGGTGCTGCCACAACACGGGCTCGACGGCATCCAGGTGGTGGACCCGCGCGGCCGGCCCGTCGCGTGGACGCCGAACCTGGCCGGCGCGCCGCGCCTGACGAGCGAGATCCCGCACCGCAACCAGGCCAACGAGGTCACCCGGCTCTGCGACCTGCCGCGCTTCTCCGGCGAGTGCAAGGTCGTCGTGGTGCTGGTCGCGTTCCAGCCGGACGGGGAGTGGCTGATCTACGCCTTCGACCCGGCGGTGCCCTGGTACGTCGCCCCGCAGGTGATCCTGTTCCAGGTCGCCGTGACGGCCACGCTGGTCGCGCTGGCCTGGTTCGGGGTCTCCCGCGTCGTGGACAGGACGCTGCGGCCGGTCGGCAGCATCACCAAGCGGCTGGCGGAGATCAGCGAGGGCGGCGGCGGGATGCGCGTGCCCGTGCCCGAGACGGATGACGAGATCAAGGCCCTGGCCGAGACCAGCAACCGCACCCTGGAGCGGCTGGAGTCGGCGCTGGAGCGGCTTCAGCTGGCGATGGAGCGGCAGCGCCAGTTCGCCGCGGACGCCTCCCACGACCTGCGCAGCCCCATCACGGCGATGCGCGCCCAGATCGAGGACGCCATGCTCCACCCCGAGGACACCGACTGGGCGGAGACCGGCGGCGAGGTGCTGACCAGCCTGGAGCGGCTGCAGGCGATCGTGGCGGACCTGCTCACGCTGAGCAGGCTGGACGCGGGCGCCCCCGACGAGCGCGAGCCCCTCGACCTCGCCGAGCTGGTGACCGCCGAGACCACCAGGCCGCGCGTCAAGCGGGTCGTCACCACGCTGCAGACCGGCGTGATCGTGGACGGCGACCGGCTGCAGCTGGCCCGCCTGCTGACGAACCTCCTCGACAACGCCGAGCGGCACGCCGAGTCGCAGATCATCGTGACCGTGCGGCGGCAGGGCGACGAGGCGGTGCTGGAAGTGGTGGACGACGGCACGGGCATCGCGCGCGAGCACCGCGAGAAGGTCTTCGAGCGCTTCACCCGCCTGGACGCCTCGCGCAGCCGCGACGCCGGCGGCACCGGGCTCGGCCTGCCGATCGCCCGCGAGATCGCGACCGCGCACCTCGGCACGCTGACCATCGAGGACTCCGACACCGGCGCCCGGTTCGTGCTCAGGCTGCCGGTGCAGGAGGCCTGACGCGGGTCAGCGTTGCATCTGCAGGCTGTGCACGGGGTGCTCGCCCTCGGTCTGCAGCCGGTACTCCTCGCCGGACTTCGCGCGGTTGTCGTCGATGATCCGCTCGGAAGGCGCCTTCTCGCCGCCCATCAGCGCCTCCTGCATCTTCTCGAAGCGTTCGTGCGCGTCCTGGACGTAGCCGGTGCCCAGCGTGGTGTAGTCGATCTGGGTGGCGATCAGCTCGCGCAGGTAGGCCTTGTTCGGCTCGAACGTCACCGGCTGCGGCAGCTCCGGCGCGCACACCTGCTCGGGGTCGCGGCCGTCGTGCTTCTTGAACAGCTCGGCGGCCAGCCGCAGGTGCTCCAGCTCCATGTTGAGGTGCAGCTCCCAGATGTTCTTCACCTTGGGGTCGGACTCGGTCTCCATGAACGAGTGGTACAGGTAGCACTCGTTGTACTCGTGGTTGAGCAGCATCTCCCACCAGCTCTCGCCGGGGTCCACCAGCGACTCGTAGTGGGTGACGTGCTCCTCCTCGATGAGGCCGATCTCCTGGTAGAGCTGCCGGGCGATCGGCTCCATGTAGGTGGGGCCGACGTTCATGTAGAAGTTCATCGTCTGCTGCTCGGCCGACATGATCGTCAGCGCGTGCAGTTTGCTGATCGGCGCGGTGTTCTCACGGTCGTAGGGCTCGCGCACGTTGTCCATCGGGTCGCGGTGGTGCAGGTACGTGGGGCGGCCCGGCATGACCTCGGTCAGGTTGTCGACGATCTTCTCGGCCTTGCGGTGCTCGATCATCTCGTACAGGTTGGCGTACCGGTAGAGGTGGTCGAAGTCCTCCAGGACCCCGAACTGGTAGGCCTGCTGCAGGTACGGGTCCGGCTCCATCCGGGCCACCCACGCGGTCAGGTCCACCGCCACCTGCTCGTAGGCGATCGTGGTCTCCAGCACGGAGGCCAGGCCGGGCAGCAGCCAGTTGACCACCTTCTGCTGCTGCGCCTCGATGTAGCGCACCCGGGCCAGGTGCTGCTTGATCTCCAGGTCGGGGCAGTGGCGGGCGAGCTGGTGGCTGAACAGGACGGCCTCCACCTCGATCCCGTTCATGGTGATGATCCGGCACCGCGTGTACGGGTCGGCGTGGTCCGGGTCGATCGGCGTGACGTTCAGCTCCCGCCAGTTGCGCAGTTGCTTGTCCAGCGGGATGCCCCGCTCACGCAGTGGATTGAAGGTCATGTCCGTGGGATCCTTCACGCTAGTCGTCGGCGTGCGACCTGCCCGCCCGCCCTACCCGAGGCTTCCCGGTCCAATCTCTGGGCGCTCTCGGCGAAACCCCCGCACTCGGTAAGGATCTCGGCGTACCCGGCGTGACCCGGGTCGCGCCGGGTAGGCACGCATCCCATGACGAGAACCGCGCCAGAGACCATGTCCGAGACGGATGTCATCGACCTGCTGCTGGCCCAGCACGCGATGATCAGGGACCTGTTCGACGAGGTCGAGCAGGCGCCCGCCGACCAGCGAGGGGAGGCGTTCACCCGGCTCGTGCGGATGCTCGCCGTGCACGAGACCGCCGAGGAGGAGATCGTCCACCCCTACGCCCGCCGCAAGATCGACGGCGGCGACGGCGTGGTCGACGACCGGCTGGAGGAGGAGCGCGAGGCCAAGGAGCTGCTGATGCGCATGGACGAGGCCGGTCCCGAGGCGCCCGGCTTCACGGAGAACCTCCTGATGCTGCGCGCCGCCGTGGAGGCGCACGCCCGCAGCGAGGAGCGCTACGAGTTCACCCAGCTCCGCGGTCACACCACCGAGGCCGAGCGCCGCAGCATGGCCGTCGGCGTCAAGGCCGCCGAGGCCATGGCGCCCACCCACCCGCACCCCGGCACCGAGTCGGCCACCAAGAACGTGCTCGTCGGCACCCCGGTCGCGATGATGGACCGGATCCGCGACGTGGTCCGTCAGGCGATGGGCAAGAAGCCCTGAGGGGTGCCCCGCGTGCTGCGGCATGACTGACCCGTCGATGATCGGGGCATGGATCCCGCACCAGGGTTGCAGGACCGAAAGGGAGATCCACATGGACCAGCGGGGCATCGGCGGCAGTGACGTTGGCACCGTTGACGGGCACGGCCCCGTCCGGGTCCGCTGCACGCCTCCCGCCGCGGCCGAGCTGTTCGAGATCGCCGTCCTGGACACCACGGGCGGCGACGGCGAGGCGCGCTGGCACACGATCGGCTGGGGCGTGGACCGCGGCCACGCCGACAGCATCGCCGAGGCGTACGTGACGCGCCCCCTGTGCCCCTACGACGAGGCACAGGTGCGGCACAACGGTCACCTGGTGGGGGTGCACCGCCGGCCCGCGTAGCCCTCCTACGCCAGCTCCGAGGGGTTGACCAGGCCGAGATCCTCGATCGCGGCGATGGCCTGCTCCACGTGGTCGTACACCGTCACGGCGCGCCGCGCTCCGGTGATCTCCAGCAGCCGGGCCGGCATCGGCTGCAGCCCGGCCAGGTGCACGCCCACGCCGTGGGCGCGGGCGAGCGTGGCGGCGGCCAGCAGCACGGCCAGGCCCGAGCTGTCCAGGAAGGACAGCTCGCTCATGTCGATGATGAGATGCTCGTCCAGCCGCTCGCGCTCCTGGTCGATGTAGTCCTCGAGCTGGGCGGACGTCCTGGTGTCGACCTGCCCGGCCACGGCGATCAGCGTGGCGCCGGGAAGGTGGCGACAGGTGAGGTTCACGGGCACTCCTGGCGGTGGGGCGGACCGATGGTGGGGGTGAACGGTTACCGCGGTATGCCTGTCGTTGTCGCAAACTCTATGCCCGTAGATAGATACCCGAAAGACTTTTCGTCATAGGATCTTCATGAAAGGTGTTTCACTCGCCCGTTGAGGGCCAGGATCGGGGCGAAGAGGCGACGGACGTGAGCGCAGCCGACGACCGGGCGTCCAGCTGGACGTTCCTCACCCACCACGCCCGGGTGCTCGTGGAGATCGCCCGGGACCCCGACATCCGGCTGCGCGACATCGCCACCGGCATCGGCATCACCGAGCGGGCCGTGCAGAACATCGTGCGCGACCTGCACGAGGGCGGCTACCTCAGCCGCGACAGGGTGGGGCGGCGCAACCGCTACAGCCTCAACCTGGACCAGCACTTCCGCTACCCGACCGAGGCCGGCCTGCCGATCAGCCTGCTGATCGACATGTTCACCCAGCACGACCTGCCGGACACCCCCAAGCCGGACGAGCTCAGTCGCGATCGTCCATGACGCCGTACGCGGTCGCCCTGAACAGGAACGAGGCCCACGAGCGGTAGGGCCGCCACGAGTCGGCCAGCTTCCTGTACGCCGACGGGGGCGCGTCCTGCGCCAGCCCGTACGCCTCGCGCAGGATCGCGAACAGCCGCGGCTCGTCGCCGGGGAACGCGTCGGGCGCGCCCGCGCCGCGGATCAGGATCAGACCGGCGGAGAACGGCCCCACGCCGGGCAGGGCCCGGAGCTCGGCCAGGGCCTCCTCGGGGGCGAGCGAGCGCAGGTGCTCGGTGGTGAGCAGGCCGTCGTGCGCCGCCCTGGCCAGCCCGCGCACCCACACCTCCTTCTGGGCGGGGAGCCCGAGCCCGCCCGCGTCCAGCAGCGAGACGGGCGGCGGGAAGGCGGTGCACGGCTGCCCGTCCACCTCGACCAGCGCGCCGTAGCGCTCGGCGATGCGCTGCTTGATCCGGGAGGCGATGAGCATGGAGGAGCGCTGCACGATCACCGCCCAGCACGCCGCCTCCCACGGGCTCCAGAAGCACACGGGCCGCAGGCCGGGGCGCAGGCGCTGCAGGTCGCCGAGCACCGGGTCGGTCTCGCCCAGCTTGGCGAAGCCGGCGCCGTCCACGTCGAGGGAGAGGATGCGCGCCACCTCGGCGCGGATGCCCGGCCCGGCCGGGCGCGTGGTGGTGACCGCCACCCCGCCGGGCGCACCTGTCACGGTCACGCCGATCGGCCGCCAGTCGGCCTCCGCGCAGTACGCGAAGCGCAGCGCCCGGCCGTCGGAGGGCAGCGCGCTCGTGGCGGGCCAGTCCTCGACGAAACGCAGCGAGTCGGCGAAGTCGAACGGGCCCTCGGCGGTGAGCGTGAATCCGTGCGTGGTCATGCGCGTATGGTAGGCGGCCCGTACGACTACGGGCGGCGGGCGCGCAACGCCTGGAGGAACCAGGCGAGCGCCGGGGCCAGGGGGTCCGGTGGCGGCCAGCCGTTGATCACGGCCAGCAGGCGGACGTAGCGGTCCCTGCGCGGGTCGGCCGCCGCCTCCAGCCGGGCGGCCAGCCGGGCGCGGTCCTCGCCGTGGGCGGTGAGGAGCGCGGCGACGTACGGCTCGGCCTCGGGGGACGCGGGGTCGACGCCGGCCGCCAGGGCGGGGGCGGCGAGGTCGCGCGCCGTCGCGGCGGGATCGGGCCGCAGCACGGGCTGCCCTCCCGCCCGGCCCCCGGCCCTGTCGCCGGTGCGGCCTCCGGCCTTGTCGCCGGCTCTGTCGCCGGCCCTGTCGCTGGCTCTGTCGGCGGCTCTGTCGGCGGCTCTGTCGGCGGCCAGGAGTTCGGACATGCGGCGCATGCTCGCGCGGAAGGCCGGGTCGCGGGACAGCTCCGCCAGCTCCACCCAGGCCGCCACCTGCTCCGGCTCGGGATCGTCGGGCAGCTCGGGGGTCAGCGAGGTCATGATCCCCCTGTACGCGGGATCCTCCTTCAGGTCAGCGAACGCGTCGGCGAGGAAGTCGCCGATCAGGCGGTGCCGCTCGGTCTCCGACAGTCGGGCGAGTTCGTGCATCAGCTCCATCTCCTCCGGGGTCGAGCCGCGCCCGGCCACCACCGTCAGCACCGCGCGCCGCAGCCGCAGCGTGCGGATCTGCGCCGCCAGGGCCTCGGCGTGCGCCGCCGCGACCTCGGGCAGCGACGCCTCCCGGTCCACGACCTTGCGGATCGTGGGCAGGTCGAGCCCGAGGTCGCGCAGCGTGCGCACGAGGTCGAGGCGGGCCGCGGCGGCGCGGTCGTACAGGCGGTAGCCGGCGTGGCTGCGGCAGGTGGGCGGCACGATCCCCGCGTCGGAGTAGAACCTGACGGTCTTGACCGTCAGCCCGGTGCGCCGGGCCAGGTCGCCGA
The DNA here is from genome assembly GCF_024172165.1 of Nonomuraea thailandensis. Lineage (GTDB taxonomy): Bacteria > Actinomycetota > Actinomycetes > Streptosporangiales > Streptosporangiaceae > Nonomuraea > Nonomuraea thailandensis. Next base: position 12,632,827 of record NZ_JAMZEB010000002.1, read on the forward strand.
TCGAGTAGAGCGTGTCCCCGTCCATGTGCTCACTCTGGCGTCTCCCCCCGGTGGAGACTCAAGCGGCGTCGTAGAACGCGCGCGGGTCGCCGGACAGCGACGCCTTGACGTGCGCGGACCACGCGTCCACCACGACCTCGTACGAGCCCGCCTCCACGCCGTCGAGCGCCGCCCGCGCGACGTCCGCGGGGTCGAGCAGGTCGCCCTCGTAGCCGGCCATCATGTCGGTGGCGGCGGCGCCCAGGTGCACGCCGGTGACCAGCGTTCCCTGGCCGCGCAGCTCCAGGCGGACGCCGTTCGTCAGGTTCCAGGCGGCGGCCTTGGCCGCGGCGTAGGCGTTGGCGCCGTCGTAGGCGAACCAGGACAGCGCGGACAGCACGTTGACGATCGCGCCGCCGCCGCCCGCGGCCAGGACGGGGGCGAAGGCGCGGATCATGCCGAGCGTGCCGTAGAAGTGGGTGTCCATCTCCAGGCGGATCTTGTCCAGGTCGCCCGTGACGAGGTTCGAGTAGGTGGCGATGCCGGCGTTGTTGATCAGCAGGGTGACGTCCCCGGCCGCCCGCGCCGCCGCGGCCACCGACGCCGGGTCGGTGATGTCCAGGGGCAGGGCCTCCACGCCGGGCAGGTCGATGCGCTGGGGGTCGCGCGCGGTCGCGTACACCTTCTTGGCGCCCCGCTCCAGCAGTTGCCGCGCGAAGTGGCTGCCGATGCCGCGGTTGGCGCCGGTGACGAGCGCAACAGATCCGGAAATGTTCATGGTTGTCTCCTGAGTTGGGTGATGTGCGGATACGCTAAGACCTGACGTTGACGTCAGAGGCAAATGGTGTGAGGGGGATCACCATGCGGATCGGCGAGCTCGCCTCCCGGACGGGGGTGAGCGTGCGCGCGCTGCGTTACTACGAGGAACAGCGGCTGCTCACCTCGGAGCGCAGCCCCAGCGGGCAGCGGGTATATCCGGACAGTGCCGTGGACCTGGTGTGGATGATCCAGCACCTGTACGCGGCCGGGCTGCCGAGCCGGTCGATCGAGCCGCTGATGCCGTGCGTGATGTCGGGCGAGGTGACGCCCGAGCTGCTGGACCGGCTGCGGGCCGAGCGGGAGCGCATCGAGGGGCGGATCGACGACCTGGTCAAGACCCGCGAAAGGCTCGACTCGATCATCTCCGTGGCGTCGCGCTACGAAGGGCGGACCTGTCCCAGGTGAGCGCGTAGGGTGCAGAATTCCAGCATGGCCGGGACCGCGTTCGTGCTCGGTGGCGGCGGGGTGCTCGGCGCGCACGAGGTGGGCATGCTGCGGGCGCTCGACGAGGCGGGCATCCGTCCCGACCTCGTCGTGGGCACGTCCGTCGGTGCCCTGAACGGCGCCGTCATCGCCGCCGACCCCGCCGAGGCGGTCGCCAGGCTGACGGGCCTGTGGCAGTCCGACGTCGTCCGCACGGCGTTCGCCGGGTCCTGGGTGTCCCGGTTGTCCACGCTGGCCAGGACGGGCACCCACCTGCACCCGATCGGCCCGTTACGCGCGGTGCTGAGCAGGACGGTGCGGGTCTCGCGGATCGAGGAGCTGGCCGTCCCGTTCCAGTGCGTGGCGGCCTCGGTCGAGCGGGCGGCGGCGCACTGGTTCACCGGCGGGCCGCTGGTCGATTCGGTGCTGGCGTCGTGCGCCGTTCCGGGGCTGCTGCCGCCCGTCGTGATCGGCGGCGAGCACTTCTACGACGGCGGGCTGGTGCACAGCATCCCGATCGGGCGGGCCGTCTCGCTCGGGGCGAGCCGGGTCTTCGTCCTGCACGTGGGCCGCATCGAGCGCCCGCTCGCGCCGCCCCGGCGGTTCTGGGAGGTGGGCATGGTGGCGTTCGAGATCGCCCGCCGGCACCGGTTCGCCGAGGACCTGGCCACGCTGCCGCCGGGCGTGGAGGTGCACGTGCTGCCGGCCGGGGTGACCGAGCCGCTCTCGCCGCTGCGCTACCGCGACGTGTCGCAGATCTCCGCCTGCATCGACCGGGCCTACGAGGCGTCTTCCAGCTATTTGCGGAACAGGGCAGGATGAAGAGAGACCCCTGAAGGAGGCCCGGGTGCTTCCACCTCGCATCCTGCGCAGGCTCGTGCTGGCGCCCCTGGTCATCGTGCTGACCGTGTTCATGGTGGTGACGCTGCCGTTCTGGCTGGTCGTCGCCGCCGCAGCCGCGCTCCGGCTGCCGCCGCCGCAGCGCAGGAGCGCGCGGTTCGTCTGGTTCGCCACGGTGTGGCTGACGCTGGAGTCGGCCGTGCTGGTCGCCTGCGCGTGGTTGTGGGTGGCGGGCGGGGCCCGGCGGCAGGAGCACCACTACGCGCTGATCAAGTGGTTCCTGGAGAAGGTGTACACGACCGCTGTGCACATCTTCCAGCTCCGCGTGGACGTCGAGGAACCGGATCCCGGGGAGCGGGAGGGCCGGTCGGCCAAGCCGATCATCGTGCTGTCCCGGCACGCGGGCCCCGGCGACTCCTTCCTGCTGATCCATCACCTGCTGGACCGTTACGAGCGCAGGCCGCGCATCGTCATGAAGGCCGCGCTCCAGTACGACCCCTCGCTCGACGTGGTCATCAACCGGCTGCCGAACGCGTTCGTCCCCCGCAAGTCCGGTCAGACCCTGGTGATCGAGGAGATCCGCCGCCTGGCCGCCACGATGAGCGGCCAGGACGCCCTGGTGATCTTCCCCGAGGGCGGCAACTTCACCCCGCGCCGCCGCCAGAAGGCGATCACGCGCCTGGAGGAGAAGGGGCTGCTCGCCGAGGCGGAGCGGGCGCGCGGCATGGACCACCTGCTCCCGCCCCGCCCGAACGGCGCCATCGCGGCCATCGAGGCGTGCCCGTCGGCGGACGTCGTCTTCGTCGCGCACACCGGCCTCGACGACCTGGTCACGCTGCACGACATCTGGCGCTACCTGCCCATCCGCGCGCACATCACCGCGAAGTGGTGGCGGGTGCCCGCCGCCGACATCCCGCGCGACCGCGAGGAGCGCATCCGCTGGCTGTACGACCACTGGGAGCGGATCGACGAGTGGATCACGGCCCAGCGCATGGCCTCCAGGCACGGCTGAGCCGATTCGTCCCGCATGCCCGGCCTTGGGCGTCTATGTTGATCTCTGACACCAGGAACCTGGATGCCTACGGGGAGGCACCGATGGGCGAGGAGCCCCAGAAGATCGACAGGGCCGCGGAGCTGGCCCGCATCGACACCTCCGTCCCGCACCCTGCGCGCGTGTGGGACTACTGGCTGGGCGGCAAGGACAACTACGCGCCCGACCGCGAGGTCGGCGACGAGATCGTCAAGATCATGCCGGACCTGCCGGTCAACGCCCGTGCCGAGCGGGAGTTCATCGGCCGCGCCGTCCGCCACCTGGCCGGCGAGCTCGGCGTCGACCAGTTCCTCGACGTCGGCACGGGCATCCCGACGGAGAGCAACACCCACGGGGTGGCGCAGGCGGTCAACCCCGCGGCCCGCATCGTGTACGTCGACAACGATCCCATCGTGCTCGTCCACGCCCGGGCCCTGCTGGTCGGCACCGAGGAGGGGGAGACCGACTACATCGACGCCGACCTGCGCGAGCCGGACACCATCCTGCGCCAGGCCGCGCGGACGATCGACTTCTCCCGCCCGGTCGCGTTGATGCTGATGGGCGTGCTGGAGTTCGTCCCCGATGCCGAGCAGGCGCACGCCTCGGTGGGCACGCTGCTCAAGGCGCTGCCGCCGGGCAGCTACATGGCCATCGCCCACAGCCTGAAGTGCCCGCCGATGGACGAGGCCGCCGCCCGCTGGAACGCCTCCGGCGCGACCCCGCTCACCCTGCGTACGGAGGAGGAGCTGCTCGCCTTCTTCGACGGCATGGACCTCGTGGAGCCCGGCCTGGTGTCGCTGCCGAAGTGGCGGCCCGAGCCCGGCACCAGCTTCACCGATCGCGAGGTGTTCCAGTACGGGATCGTCGGCCGCAAGCCGTAGCTCTCTCACCGCACCGTGCCGGGCGGCAGCGTGGGCAGGCCCGCGGGCGGGCCCTGCTCGATGAGGCGGAGCAGCGCGTCCGTGTCCAGGTGCTGCTCGACCAGGTCGCCGAGCGCGTCGAGCCGCTGCTCGCGCAGCCCGGCGAAGTCGGTGGCGGGGTCGGGGACGAAGTCGCGCCCGGCCCGCGCCGCCACGTCGGCGAGGAAGGCGCGCCGGAAGCCGTCGTTCTCCAGGGCGCCGTGCCACGTGGTGCCCCAGACGTCGCCGACCCGGCAGCCGTCGAGGAACGGCTCGCCCCCTTCGACCGTGGCCACCCCGTGGTGGATCTCGTAGGCCCGCACCGGCTGCCCGTAGGCCGTCCCCTCGGGCCTGGCCAGCCGCTTCTCCCGCCCGAACGTCACCCGTACCGGCAGGATCCCCAGCCCCGCGACGCGCCCCGCCCCCGACTCGACCTCGTCCACGATCTCTTCGGCGAGCATCTGGAACCCGCCGCAGATCCCCAGCACCGGCCCCTTCCTGGCGCCGATGGCCGCCGCCAGGCCGGTCCTGCGCAGCCAGGCCAGGTCGGAGACCGTGGCCCGGGAGCCGGGCAGCACGACCAGGTCGGCGTCGTCCAGCTCGGCCGGATCGGTGGCGAAGCGCACCACCACGCCCGGCTCGGCGGCCAGCGCGTCCACGTCGGTGAAGTTGGAGATCCTGGGCAGCCGCACGACCGCCACCCTGAGGGTCTGCCTGCCGTACGGGGCGCGGACGGCGACATGGCGGTTGTCCAGGGCCAGCGAGTCCTCCACGTCCAGCCAGAGCCCGTCGAGCCAGGGCAGCACCCCGTACACCGGGCGCCCGGTCAGCTCCCTGATCATGTCGAGCCCCGGCTCCAGCAGCTCCTTCGCGCCCCTGAACTTGTTCACCACGAAGCCGGCGACATGTGACTGGTCGGCGGCGTCCAGCAGGCCCACCGTGCCGTAGAAGGCGGCGAACACCCCGCCCCTGTCGATGTCGCCGACCACGAGCACCGGCAGGTTCGCGGCCCTGGCCAGGCCCATGTTGGCGATGTCGCCGCGGCGCAGGTTGATCTCGGCCGGGCTGCCCGCGCCCTCGCAGACCACCACGTCGTACTGCTCGCGCAGCCGGTCGAGCGCCTCCAGGGCCGTGGTGCGCAGCAGGTCCTTCAGCGCGCCGTACTCCATGGCGTCCACGTCCGCCACCGGGCTGCCCATCAGCACGACCTGGCTGCGGCGGTCGCTGCCGGGCTTGAGGAGGATCGGGTTCATGTCGGCGACGGGCTCCAGGCCGCACGCCTGCGCCTGCATGGCCTGCGCCCGGCCGATCTCGGCGCCGTCGGCGGTGACGTACGAGTTCAGCGACATGTTCTGCGCCTTGTAGGGCGCCACGCGCACGCCCTGCCGGGCCAGCCAGCGGCAGATGCCCGCCGTCACCACGCTCTTGCCCGCGTCCGATGTGGTGCCCGCGACCAGCACCGCCCCCTTGACCATGGGATCACGGTACACGGAGGCAAATTCCCGGTAATTCCCCATTTACGAACGCTGTGACTTCTGCCACTCTGGCTAGAACATTGCCCTAGAACGCAATTCTAGATTTCCCTACGGAAAGGGTGGGCATGGTCGGGACGTTCGGTTCGCCGCGTACAGGCACCATCGACGCGCAGTCCCGCGCGCCATTCGGCTGGGCACCCCTCGTGGTGCTGTTCATCGTCGGACTAGTGGACCGGATCGAGCACAACCTCCTGTCAGGCGTGCTCCCCCTCATTCAGAAGGAATGGGGCTTCAGCGACACCGCCGCCGGCTCCATCCCCACGGCGGCCGCCCTGGCGGCGGTCGTGGTGTCGCTGCCCGCCGGCTACCTGGCGGACCGCTTCAGCCGCACCCGCATCATCGCGATCGTCGTCTTCTGCTGGGCCATCGCCACGCTGGGCTCCGGCATGGCGACCGGCTTCGCGATGTTCTACCTCATGCGCGTGTTCCTGGCCGCCGCCGAGAACATCGACAACCCGGCCGCCGGCAGCCTGCTCGCCGACTACTACCCGCCGGTCAGCCGGGCCAAGGCGTACGGGCTGACCCGGGTGACCACCTACCTCGGCGGCGTCGGCACCCTGCTCGGCGGCGTGCTGGCCGACGCGTTCTCCTGGCGCACCGCGTTCCTCATCATGGTCGTGCCCGGCGTGCTCACGGCGCTGCTCGTGTGGTTCCTGCGCGAGCCGCGCCGCGGCGAGCTCGACCGGCTCGTCGCCACCGGCGAGGCAGCGCCGTCGGAGACCCCGCAGGCGCAGGAGAAGCCGCCGTTCTGGACGCAGCTCCGCCAGGTGCTGGCCATCCCGACCCTGCTCTTCGTCTGCGCCGGCCTGGCGCTGCTCAGCCTAGGCCTGGCCGGCATCTTCTTCTGGCTGCCCACGCTCATGGTGCGCGGCTTCGGTGCGAGCGTCGGCACGGCGGGCTCGATCAGCGGCCTGATCACCATCGCGGGCACCCTCATCGGCACCCTGGTCGGCTCGTGGCTGGGCAGGAAGTGGCACGGCACCCGCAAGGGCGGCCGGCTTCTGGCCGGCGGCAGCGGCATCGCGGCCGGCTCGCTGGTGCTGGCCGCGGCCCTGTCCATGGACTCACTCGGCGGGCTGACCATCCTGGTGCTCGTCGCGTGCTCGCTGATGTCGATCGCGATCCCCAACATGACGGCCTGCCTGGCCGACGTCGTGTCCGCCGCCTCGCGCGGCCTCGGCTTCGCCGTCCTGCAACTGCTGCTCACGGCCGGCAGCGCGTTCGGCTCGCTGGTCGTCGGCATCGTGTCGGACGAGTCCGGCTCCCTGCTGACCGGCATGTACGTGCTGGTGATCCCCATGGCCGTCGGCGGCCTGCTCACGCTGGGCGCCCGGGCCTCGTTCGAGCGGGACGCGCGCAAGGTGATGGAGGCCGCGGGCCGCTGATCCGCGGATGTGTCCGGGGGCGTGGCGCGCGGCCACGCCCCCTCCTTTTCAGCCCTGCGGCGGCGTACGCCGTTCGCGCTCCTCCTGGGAGTACGACTGCGGCGGCTGCTGGGGCGGGTACGGCGGACGCTGCTCGCCGGTGGCGGTTCCACCACCGCCGTAACGGCGTTGCACGGCGTCGGCGCCCTTGCTGATCTGGTCGTCGTACTTGTGGCCGGTGCGCTCCTTCACATACCGCTCGGCGCGGTCAAGCACCTGGTCGGCCTGCTTGGAGTGCCCTCTGGCAAGGTTCTCCGCCTTCTTCAGCCAGTCTCCGATGCGGCTCATGACCAATTCCCCGTTCCTTCGGACTCCGATCCTTGCCCCTACCCCCGGGGCCTCGAATGATGTTTGCCGGGCTCCGGAAGCGAACCCGGGCACAACCTGCCGTACTCACTCAATGACGCCAGGCCCGGCAAGCGGGACGATGCGGGCATGACAGCAGTAGTGCAGGCCGAAGGGCTGACCAAGTACTACGGCAGGCGGCGCGGCCTGGAGGACCTCACCCTGGAGATCCAGCCGGGGGAGATCTTCGGTTACCTGGGGCCCAACGGCGCGGGCAAGACCACGACCCTGCGGCTCCTGCTCGACGTGATCAGGCCCACCAGCGGCACCGTACGGGTGCTCGGCGGGGCCCCGCGCGAGCCCGCCACCCGCGCCAGGATCGGCTACCTGCCGGGCGAGCTGGTGCTGGAAGGCCGCGACCGGGCCGTCGACTACCTGCGCTTCCTGGGCCGGGTGCGCGGCGGTGTGCCGGCCTCCCGGATCGAGGCGCTGGCCGAGCGGTTCGACGCCGACCTGACGGTGCCCATGCGCAAGCTCTCCAAGGGCAACAAGCAGAAGATCGGGCTCATCCAGGCGTTCATGCACGAGCCGGAGTTCGTGATACTCGACGAGCCGACCATGGGGCTGGACCCGCTGGTGCAGCAGGAGTTCCTGGCGCTGGTGCGCGAGGTGCGCACGTCCGGCCGCACCGTGCTGATGTCCTCGCACGTGCTGGCCGAGGTGGAGAGCGTCTCCGACCGGGTCGGCATCGTGCGCTCCGGGCGGCTCGTCGCCGTCGAGAACGTCGCCGCGCTGCGCGAGAAGGCGGTGCGCAGGGTCGAGCTGCACTTCGAGTCGCCCGTGCCGCCCGCCGCCTTCGAGAACCTGCCCGGCGTACGCGACCTGCGCGTCGAAGGGGCCGGCGTGCGCTGCACGATCGACGGCCGCCCCGACGCGCTGATCAAGGCGGCGGCGCAGTTCACGGTCGTCCACCTGGTCAGCGCCGAGCCGGACCTGGAGGAGATCTTCCTGACCTACTACAGCGACGAGGAGGAGCACGATGATCGCCAGAAGCCTGCGTGACTGCCGGCGGATGCTGATCTGGTGGACCATCGGCATCAGCGCCTTCATCACCCTCTACCTGACCGTCTACGGCAGCATCAAGGAGAGCCCGGAGACGTACGGGCCGGCCGCCGTCGCCAAGTTCCCCGGCGCGCTGCGCGATCTCATGGGCGGCATGACCGACATGGTGTCCGGCGCCGGCTTCCTCCAGACGGTCGTCTACCAGCTCTTCGTCCCCATGCTGTTCATCGCCTGCGCGACCTTGCTGGCCAACCGGGCCCTGGCCGGGCCCGAGGAGACCGGCACGCTCGAACTGGTCGTCACGCTGCCGGTGGACCGGCGGCGGCTCGTGCTCGACAAGTTCGCCGCGCTGGCCCTCGGGCTGCTCCTGGTGGCCGCCGTGACGTTCGTCGCGGCCGTGGGGATGAGCGCGCTCATGGAGACCGGGGTGCCGTTCGACCGGATCCTCGCCGGGCACACCGGGGTGCTCCTGCTCGGCCTGTTCGCCGGCACCGTGGCCCTCGCCGTCGGCGCCGCCACCGGGCGCAGGCTCGTCGCCTCCGCCGTCGTGGGCGTGTGGGCGGCGGCCGGCTACACCGTGGTCACCGTGGGCCGGTCCGTGGACGCCATCGCCTGGCTGAAGTGGGTCTCGCCGTTCCACTACTACGCCGACGGCAGGCCCCTGTTCGAAGGGCTGCCGGTCGGGGACTACCTTGTCCTCGCGGGGGCGACGGCCGTGCTCGCCCTCACCGCGGTGCTCGCCTTCGACAGGCGTGACGTAGGAGTCTGATGGCGATCTCCGAGCTGCCCGCCGACCTGCTCAAGGGGCACTGGCAGCGGCTGGCGGACCACGCGGCGACCGGCCGGTCACCCGACCGGGAGGCGCTGGACGCCTACCGCGCCGCCGGCGCCAGGGCCGCCGAGCTGGGGCTGTCGCTGCGGGCCCTGGTCGACGCCGCGCTCGCCGCAGGGGAGGAGCTGCCGGGGGTGCTGCCCGCGCTGCGCAAGGCGGTCTTCGCGCTGATGGAGGGGTACGAGGGGGCGCAGCTCGCGGCCATCCGGAGCGAGGAGGGGGCACGCAGGGAGTTCGTGGACGATCTGCTGCAGGGGCGGGCGGAGCGGCTGGCGGAACGGGCCGAGCACTTCGGGCTGCGGCTGGCCGAGTCGTACGTGGTGACGGTGGCCCGTGGCCCGCGCTCCTCTCCCCAGGACCGGTCCGACGCTGACCTGGTGGGGCGTGAGGCCGGCCAGGTGGAGCCTGACCCTGGCCGGGTGGGACGGGCGGCGCGGGTGGCGCGTGGCCAGGGCCGTGCCGAGGGCGATCGGGACCGTGTCGAGGGCGATCGGGACCGCATCGAGCGCGACCTGATCGCCCGGTTCGGCTCCCACAACGTGCTCGTCGCCGTACGCGACGGCTTACTGGTGTGCGTCGCCCCCGCCGCCCTGCCCGCCGCCGTGGGGGAGTTCACCCATCACGTACGCGCTCGCTTCCCGCCCGGCTGGCGCGTCGGCGTCGGCCGCGCACATCGGGGGCCCGGGGGAGTGGTGACCTCCTACCGGGAAGCGGCGCAGGCCCTGGATCTGGCCGACGGGCTCCGCCTCAAGATCGACGTGGTCAAGGCCGCCGACCTGCTGGTCTTTCCCGTGCTGCTGCGCGACAGGAGCGCCATCGAGGACCTCGTGGACAGCGTGCTCAGCCCGTTGCTGGAGGCGCGGGGCGGGCACGAGCCGCTGCTGGAGACCCTGGAAGCGATCTTCGCCTCCCATGGCAACCAGACGGCCGCGGCGCGACGGCTGGGGGTCAGCCCGCGGGCGGTGACGTACCGGCTGGAACGCATCCGCCGCCTGACCGGCTTCTCACCCGACGACCCGACCCAGCGCTTCACCCTGGAAACGGCCGTCCTCGGCGCCCGCCTCATGGGCTGGCCCGCCCACGGCTGACATCTCATGACATGCGGCGCTCAGCCGCTTCGGCGGGGTCGGGCCGGAAACGTTCGGCTCAGTCAGTCGTGTCCGGCTCGGTCGCTCCGAGGGCGCCGGATCGCTCACCCTGGCTCAGTCGCTCACGGCGAGCCGTATCCCGAACCCCACGATCACCACGCCGGTCAGCCGGTCGAGGAACCGCCGGACAGCAGCCGAGCGCAGGATCCCGCCCATCCACGACGCGAACCCGATCAGCAGTGCGCTCCACACCAGCCCCTCCACCACGTGCACCCCGGCCAGCGTCAGCCCCATCAGCACGTGCGGCGCCTCCGCGGGGATGAACTGCGGCAACATGGCCACGTAGAACGCGCCCACCTTCGGATTGAGCAGGTTCGTCAGCAGCCCCCGCCGCAACCCCTTGCCGAAGCGCATCTCCTCCTGCTGCTGCCCATCAGGCTGTTGCTCGTGCCTGGCCAGCAGCATGCGCAGCCCCATCCACACCAGGTACGCCGCTCCGGCCCAGCGCAGCACGTCGTAGGCCACCTGAGAGGCGGCCAGCAGCGCCGACAGCCCGGCGGCGGTGAGCACGCCCCAGCAGAGCGTGCCGAGCTGGATGCCTAGCGTCACACCCCAGGCGGGCCGCCGCCCGGCCAGCACGGACGTACGCAGGATCAGGGCGGTGTCGAGGCCGGGCGTCAGCGTGAGCAGCGCGACCACGGCGGCGAATGACCAGATAGATCCTGCGATGTCCACGCAAGTGAGGCTACAACAGGCACTCGCCACACCCTGGTGACGTTCACTGCGGAGTGCGCCCGAACGGCGTGGCCAGGCAGGAATCGTGGCTGAATGAGCGTCGTGGCCGGGCAGCGCTCCCGTCGGCCCGTTCCAGCGACCAGATCCGCCGGCCACAGCGGTGCCCGTCCGGTGCCGTCCGAGCGAGCGCCCTGTCCGGGCGAGCGCCCTGTCCGGGCGAGCGTCCTGTCCGGGCGAGCGGCCTGTCCCGGGCGGGAACCATGCCACGGCGGGTGGGAACCATGGCACGGCAGGAACCAAGGTACGACGGGAACCCTGGCACGGCGGGACCACGGCCAAGGGGAACTTGGCACGGCGGGGAACACGGCCGACGGGAGTCCGGCTCAGGCGGGGATCGTGGTCAGGCGGGAGTCCTCATGGGGGTGCGCGGTGGGGCTGGCCCCGGGTGGCGTCGGGATCGAGGGGAGGGGTTGACTAGGAGCATGCATGCCATCATCGTCTCCGCCCCAGGCGGCCCAGAGGCTCTCGAATACGTCGAGCGGCCCGACCCTGTCCCCGGTGACGGGGAGGTCGTGGTCGACGTCGCCGCCAGTGGCGTGAACTTCATCGACATCTACCACCGCTCAGGCGCGTACCCCCTCCCCCTGCCCACCCCCATCGGCTCCGAGGGCGCGGGCACGGTGTCGGCCGTCGGGGCCGGTGTGCGGGACGTGGCCGTGGGCGACACCGTCGCCTGGGCGAACGTGCTCGGCAGCTACGCCGACAAGGCCGTCGTGCCGGCGCACCGGGTGGTGCCGGTGCCGGACGGGGTGTCGGCCGAGGTGGCGGCTGCGGCGATGTTGCAGGGGATGACGGCCCACTACCTGACCCACTCCACGCACGAGGTCAAGGAGGGCGACCAGGTTCTCGTGCACGCCGGGGCGGGCGGCATGGGGCAGTTGCTGGTCCAGCTGGCCAAGCTCAAGGGTGCCAAGGTGTACACCACGGTCTCCACCAGCGAGAAGGAGAAGCTGGCCAGGGAGGCGGGGGCGGACGAGGTGTTGCGCTACGACGACTTCGCCGAGGCGCTGCGCGGCCAGATCGACGTGGTGTACGACGGTGTCGGCAGGTCCACGTTCGACGGCGGGCTGGAGGCGCTGCGTCCGCGCGGCCTCATGGCCCTGTACGGCGCCGCCAGCGGGCCCGTCCCGCCGTTCGACCCCCAGACGCTCAACAAGCAGGGCTCGCTCTTCCTCACCAGGCCCACGCTCGTCCACTACATCGCCGAGCGGCAGGAGCTGCTGCAGCGCGCCTCCGACCTGTTCGGGTGGATCACCCGGGGAGAGCTCGCGATCAACATCTCGCACCGGTATCCGCTGGCTGACGCCCGGCAGGCGCACGAGGACCTGGCCGCCCGCCGCACCACCGGAAAGCTGCTCCTGATTCCCTGACCACCGCCGAAGAGGGCAGACGCCGTGCGGCTGCGAGGCCGTGGGTCTGCGGGGTCGTGAGGTCGTGGGATTGCGGGGTCGCAGGGTTGCGGGGCCGTAGAGGCCGTGGAGCGGCGGGGCCGTGAGACGGCGGCTGTGCGGGTTGTGTGGCCGTGAGGCGGCGGGCTGTGAGGCCGTGGGGCGTGGCTTCGTAGGGCGTAGGGCCGGAGGGCCGGAGGGACGTGCGGTCGCAGGGCTGTGGCGTTGGGCTGGGCCGGGTGCGTGTGGGGCGCACCCGGCTCGGCCCGCGGCGGCGTGTGGGCGCACCCGGCTCGCCCTCGGTGGTGTCTGAGCGCGCCCGGCTCGGCCCGCGGTGGTGTGTGGGGCATCCGGCTCGGCCCGCGGTGGTGTGTGGGCCGCACCCGGCCCAGCCTGCCGTGGTGGGTGGGCGCACTCAGCGCAGCCCGCGGCGGCGCGCGGGCGCATCCGGCGCAGCCCACAACGGAGCGTGCAGCGTAGTGGTCGTCAGCCGAGGCGGGCCAGGGCGCCTGCCTCCAGCGCGACCCAGACTGCCCCGTCCGGCCCGACGGTCAGCCCGTGAGGTTCGCCCTTGCCCTGGTCCCCATCCCTGCCCGGCACGCTGGGCAGCGCGTGCTCCTCGATGGTGCCGTCCACGGTGATGCGGCCGACGCGGTCGGCGGCCCACTGCGTGAACCAGAGGGCTCCGCCGGGCCCGGTGATGATGGCGTGCGGGCGGGCGGCGCGGTCGGGGAGCGGATGCTCGGTGATCTTGCCGGTGGTGTCGATGCGCCCGACCTGGCCTGCCCCGATCTCGACGAACCAGAGGGCGTCGTCGGGCCCGAGCGTGATCCCCACCGGGGCAGCCCCCTCGGTGGGCAGCGGATGTACGGTGATCTCGCCAGCGAGTGAGATGCGCCCGATGGCGTTGCCCTGGTTGAGGGTGAACCAGAGGGCGTCGTCGGGCCCCGCCGTGATGAACGACGGCATGCCGCCCTCCACCGGCACCTCGAACGCGGTCAACGCCCCATCGGCCCCGATTCGCCCGATCTTTCCGGCCTCGATCTGGGTGAACCACATCGCCCCGTCCGGCCCGGCCGTGATGCCGTACGGGGTGGTCGCCTCGTGGACCGTGAGCTGCCCGTCGGTGGTGATGCGGCTGATGCGCCCGCCCTTGTACTCGGTGAACCACATCGCCCCGCCGGGCCCCGGCGTGATCACCGTCGGCAGGCCGTCGGCCGGGTCGAGCCGGTGGATCACGGGCTCCTCGCCGGGGACGAGCCTGCCGACGCAGCCCTGGTGGGCGAGTGTGAACCAGATGGCCCCGTCGGCCGCGGTCGCGATGCCGTACGGCGCGCCTGCTTCGATCATGGTCAACATGGATGCCCCCCGATGGTGGTGGTCGGTCTCGATGAGTGCCGGTCGGCGGTGGCCGGGGTGTCGGTCAACGTAGGCGGCCTCCCGCCAGCTCGATCTCCGCCCCGCGGAAGCGCCGGACGAGCGCGCGGTCGTGCGAGACCAGGACGAGTGCGCCCCGGTACGCGTCGAGGGCCCGCTCCAGCTCCTCGGCCAGGACCGGTGACAGGTGGTTGGTCGGCTCGTCGAGCAGCAGCAGGTCGTGCTCGCGCGCCAGCAGCCGGGCCAGCGCCAGCCTGCGCCGCTGCCCGACCGACAGCTCGCTCACCTTCTGGTCGAGGGTGTGCGCCCTGAACAGGCCGGTGTTCAGCAGCATGGCGCGGCGCTCGTCCGCGTAACCCTCCCCGTACGCCTCCAGCACGCTCTGCCCGGGATCGAACGTCACCTCCTGCGGCAGGTGGCCGACCCTGCAATCGGCCCGGTCGGCCAGGGCCTGGAGCAGCGTGGACTTGCCCGCCCCGTTGGCGCCCCGGACCAGGAGCCGCTCGCCCTGCCTGATCGTCAGCGACTCGATCCGCAGCCGGTCGCCGACCCGAAGGTCGCGCAGTTCCACGAGCACGCGAGCCGCCGCGCCTCCGCTCACGCCGCGCGCCGCCATGCCCTCGCTCGTGCCGTCAGCAGCGTGCCCCGCAGCGCCGCCGTGTGGGGTTGCGGGTTCGGCGGCGGCTGCCGCCTCGTCCGGCCCTCCAGGTGCCGAGGCCGTGCCGAAGGTGCCGTGGAAGCGGAGCGGGGCAGGTGGGCGGGGCACCGGGTCGGCCTCCAGGCGGCGCAGCCGCTCGTGTGCGTTACGGACGCGGGCGGCCACCGAGCTCTGCACGCGCCCGGCGTTGCGGTCGTAGGCCATCTTGTTGTTGTCTCGCATCAGCCGGCCGGCGGCCACCCGGTGCGCGGTGGTGGAGGCGTGTTCGCGGACCTGCCGCACCTCCTCGCGCCATGCCGCGTAGGCCTGCTCCCAGCGCGCCCTGGCCGCCGCCTTGGCCGCGAGGAAGCCGGTGTAGCCGCCTCCGAAGCGGGTGGCGGAGCCGTGCTCGACCTCGACGACCGCCGTGGCGACCCGATCGAGGAAGACGCGGTCGTGCGAGACCACGGCGACCGCGCCCCTGTGCTCGCGCAGCCGGCCCTCCAGCCAGGTCAGCGCCGGCTCGTCGAGGTGGTTGGTCGGCTCGTCGAGCAGCAGCACGCGTGGCGCGGCGGCCAGCACGCAGGCCAGGCCGAGCCGCGCCTGCTCGCCGCCCGACAGGCTGGACAGCCGCCGCTCGCGGCCCACGTGGGCCAGCCCGAGGCCGTGGAACGCCCGGTCCACGCGGGCGTCCGCCTCGTAGCCGCCGCGCAGCTCGTACGCCGTGAGCAGCTCGCCGTACTCGTCCATGACCTCCTCGGTCAGCGCGGACTCCAGCTCCCGCATCCTGCGCTCCATGGCCCGCAGACCGGCCAGCGCGGCGTCGACGGCCTGCTGGACGGTGTGGGTGGGCGGCAGGCCGAGCGTCTGGCCGAGATAGCCGACGTCGCCGGACACCCGCACCTCGCCGTCGTCGGGCCGCTCCACCCCGGCCAGCAGGCGCATCAGCGTGGACTTGCCCGAGCCGTTCTCGCCGACGATGCCGACGCGCTCGCCCGGCCCCGCGGACAGGGAGACGCCGGTGAGGACGGCGCGCTCGCCGTAGGACTTGAAGACTCTGCGGAGACTGATCAGGATGGAACTCCAATCGCAACTGAGGTAGCGTTAGTGTGCCATGCGGGCAAAGCTAATGCAACTGGAGTAGTTTTTGGAAACGAGCAAGCGCCCTGGAGGACGGAGCGCGCGGGTCCGTGACGCCGTGCGGCAGGCCACGCTCGCCGAGCTGGCCGAGCGGGGCTACCAGGGCTTGACGGTGGAGAACGTCGCCGAGCGGTCAGGCGTGCACAAGACGACCGTCTACCGGCGCTGGGGCGGGGTCGAGGGGCTGGTCTCCGACGCGCTGGAGCTGGCCGGGGACGAGCCCTGGCCGATTCCCGACACCGGGTCCGTCGAGGGGGATCTGCGGGGGGTGGTGCAGCTCGTACGCAGCGGGTTCGCCGATCCGGAGCTGGGGCCGGTGTCGACGGCGTTCGTGGCGGCGGCCGTACAGGATGCCGCCGCGGCGCGGGCGCTGCACGGGTTCTTCGCGGCCAGGCACGAGCAGTCGGCCGTGGTGGTGCGGCGGGCGGTCGCGCGCGGTGAGCTGCCCGACGTCGTGGACCCGAGCGAGGTGATCAGGGTGGCGGTCGCGCCCGTCTACTACCGGCTGTTCGTCGCCCACGAGCCGGTGACGGAGCGCGACGCCGACCGCGCCGCCGACGCCGCCCTGGCCGCCGCCCGCGCAGGCGTCCTCTGAGCGCCGCCGCCCGCGCAGGCGTCCTCTGAGCGCCGCCGCCCCCCGATGCGAAACGCGGCCGTTCGAGCCCCGGCGAACGGGCGTCAGGGCTCCTTGTTCCCCCGCAGCTCGAAGTCGTCGAACGTGGTCTTCAGCAACGACCGCCCATCCTCCGGCGTACGGGCGAACAATCCCAGGGACCCGTTCCCGATCCCGTTCGGATCCTCCACGTCCTGCACCAGCTCGTCGTTCACCCACATCCGCAGCCGCACGGTGGCCCCCGACTGCTCGCACGCCGCCACCAGCCGCGCCTTGCCCCGCAGATCGCTCACCTGCACCGGCTGGGCCAGCGTCCCGCCCGCCCCGTCCACGATGCGCCGGATCCTGGCGCTGCCCTTCGTGTCCAGCCCGAACTCGTAGTAGTCGTCCTCGTCGAAGTTGTGGCAGTAGATGCCGTACTCACCGGACCCGACGGTTTTCGTGACGTTGGCGGTGACCGCGATGACCACGGACGAGGGCAACATCGGCGTGGGCGTGGCCGACGGGTCGGGCGTGCCCGTGGGCGTGCTGGTCAGGAAGGGGACGGGCGCCTTGGCCCAGCGTTCGTCGAGGCCGTCGTCCCACTCCGCGTCCAGCCCGTACGTCCCGTCCGCCCGGTATCCCTGGCTGGTGGTGTCCTCGGGGTCGTACACGCCGTTCCAGCCGCCGGAGGTCTGCGTGAAGTCCTCCCGGTAGAGCACGCCCATGTCGTCGGGCGGCCCGCCGGGCACGAGCACCGCCCACGCGGCCACGCCCCCGGCCACCAGGACCGCGACGGCCGCAGCCAGCGCTCCGTACAGCCGCCCGCGGCGAGGACGCCGCCCCGCGACCGCCGGGGAGGAGGACGTGTAGGGAGTGGTCTGCCAGGCCACCTGCACGGTGTGCGCGGCCTGCTCCGGCGCCGCCGCCCGGCCCACGAGGTGGTCGAGCAGCTGCTGCGCGGTGGGCCGCGTGGCCGGGTCCTTGCGCAGCGCCGCCGCGACCAGCTCGCGCAGGCCGGGCTCGACGGCGTCGAGGTTCGGCTCGCTGTTGAGCACCTGGTAGACGATGGAGGGCAGGGTGTCGCCGCCGAACGGCGCCCGCCCGCTGGCCGCGAACGCCACCAGGCAGCCCCACGAGAACACGTCGCAGGCGGGGGAGACCGGGTCGCCCCGCAGCACCTCGGGGGCCATGTACCGGGGCGTGCCGACGATCTCGCCGGTGCCGGTGACGCCGCCGAGCGTGTCGAGCGCCCGCGCGATGCCGAAGTCGATCACGCGAGGGCCGACGGGTGACAGCAGCACGTTCGACGGCTTGAGGTCGCGGTGCACGACCCCGGCGGCGTGGATGGCGGTGAGCGCGGTGGCCACGCTCACGGCCAGCGCGTCGAGGCTGGAGCCGCGCAGGGGGCCGGACTGGCGTACGGCCTCTTCGAGGTTGGGGCCCGGCACGTACTCGGTGACCACGTAGAGCTGGTCGCCGGCGAGCGCGGCCTCGATCACGGCGGCCGTGCAGAACCTGCGCACCCGCTGAGCCGAGTCCGCCTCCCTGCGGAAGCGCATGCGGAACTGCTCGTGCTGGCTGAGCTCCGGATTGATCACCTTGACGGCGACTCGTTGCCCAGTGGGGTCCTCGGCGAGATGGACCGTGCCCATCCCGCCGCGCCCGAGCACGCCAAGCAGCCTGTAGCGCCCGATGTGGGAGGTTTCACCGCTCACGGCGCGCTAGCTTACCGATGCGGGGCTTCCCGCCGCAGATCCAGCGCCAAGACACGCGTACGGCCTGGCACAACGGCGGGCCTCACCCCTCCTCCCAGCCGCGTACGGCACGCACCGACGGCAGCCCCTTCTCCGGCGACGCCACCATCACCCGGCACCCCGCCGCCCTGGCCGCCGCGATCCCCGCCGGGCTGTCCTCGATGGCCACGCACCGTGAGGGCTCGGCCCCGAGACGCCGGGCGGCCTCCAGGTACGGGTCCGGCCACGGCTTGCCCCGCTCCGTGTCCTCGTTCGCGATCACCAGGTCGAACGTGTGCCCCAGCCGGGGCAGCACCAGCTCCACGATGCTCCGGGGGGAGGCGCTGACCAGGGCGGTGGGGACGGCGCCGGCGGCCAGGCCGGCCAGGAGCTCGGGCGCTCCCCGCACCACCGTCAGGTCCCGCCGTACGCGGTCGGCGAAGGCGTCGGTGAGAGGGCCGGCCAGCTCGGGCGAGCCGAGGTAGGCGGCCACGTCCTCGATGGTGCGGCCGTGGACGAAGGGCAGGTCCCCGGCCGTGAGCGGGCGCCCCGCGACGGACGCGACGGCCTGCCACCACAGCCCTTCGGTGTCCACCAGGGTGCCGTCCATGTCGAGCAGGACGGCCGCCGGGTCAGACCGCATCGGCGGCCACGACGGGTGCGGGGGCGGTGACGGTGCGGGCCGCCACGAGGACGGGCCGCTCCACCAGGCGCACCGAGACGCGCGCGCCGGGGCCGAGCCTGGCGGCCTCGTGGCCGGGCACGTCCGCGAGCACCTCGCCGCCCTCCACGGCGAGCCTGAGCCGTACGGAGGCGCCGCGGAACGAGGCCGCCAGCACCTCGGCGGGCCCGTCCTCGGCCGGGACGACCTGCACCGCCTCCGGACGGATCAGCACGTCCACGGACGGATCCGCAGGAACGGGGCCGTCCACCGGGAGGAGCTGGCCGAGCACCGTCACCTGGTCGCCGGAGACCCGCCCGGCCAGGTGGTTCATGGTGCCGACGAACTCCGCCACGAACGGCGTGGCCGGCCGGTCGTACACCTCGGCGGGCGCGCCGACCTGTTCGAGGCGCCCGTCGCGCAGCACCGCGACCCGGTCCGCGACCGACAGGGCCTCCTCCTGGTCGTGGGTGACGAAGATGGTGGTGATGCCGAGGTCGAGCTGGAGACGGCGGATCTCCTCGCGCAGCGCGACCCGTACCTTGGCGTCCAGTGCCGACAGAGGCTCGTCCAGCAGCAGCACGCGCGGCTCCAGGGCGAGCGCGCGGGCCAGCGCGACGCGCTGCTGCTGGCCGCCGGAGAGCTGGTGCGGGTAGCGGTCGGCGTGGGTGGGCAGGCCGACGAGTTCGAGGAGCTCGTCCGCCCTGGCCCGCCTGGTGGCCACCGGGACCTTGCGCACGCGCAGGCCGAAGGCGACGTTGTCGCGGGCGTTCAGGTTGGGGAAGAGGGAGTAGGACTGGAAGACCATGCCCGCGTCCCGCTTGTTGGCGGGGACGTTCGTGACGTCCTTGCCGTCCACCAGCACGGCCCCCGAGTCGGGCCGCTCGAACCCGGCCACGCAGCGCAGCGCCGTCGTCTTGCCGCAGCCCGAGGGGCCGAGCAGGGCGACGAGCTCGCCGGGCGCGACGACCAGGTCCAGGCCGTCCAGCGCGACCGTCCTGCCGAACGTCCGCCGCAGCGCGCGGAACTCCACCGATGCGGTCATTTCCCTTTCTCCTTGCTGAAGATGGTGGACACCGCGAGCAGCAGCAGCCAGATGAGCAGCAGGCTCAGGATCGACACCGCGACCGAGAGCTGTCCCCTGGAGCCCGACACCGTCACGATCCACACGGCGAACGGCTCGTAGCCGAGCAGGCTGGCCACGGTGTACTCGCCCAGCACCAGCGCCAGCGTCAGGAACGACGCGCTGGCCAGGGCCGGGCGCAGGTTGGGCACGATGACCCGGGCCAGCACGTACGGCCACGACGCGCCGAGGTTGCGGGCCGCCTCGACCAGCGTCCGCACGTCCATGGTGCGCAGCCCGGCGTCCAGCGACCGGTAGACGAACGGCAGCACCAGCACCACGTACGCCAGCACCAGCACCACGGGGAACGCCGGGTCCTGCACGGCGATCAGCGTGGCCCAGAACGGGGTGGGCGCCAGCAGGTCGGTCCCGCCGCGCAGCGCCGTGCCGATCCCCGCCACGAACGTGATCGGCGGCACCACCAGCGGCAACGTGCACAGCACCTCCATGACGGGCCGCAGCCGGGGCGCGAAGAGCCGGACGGCCAGCATCGCCGGCAGCGCCAGCAGCAGCACGACCACGATCGTGGCCAGGGCCAGCCCGAGCGAGAGCGACAGCGACCGGACGAAGCCGTCGGCCGTGAGCAGCTCGCCGTACGCCGACAGCGACACGCCGGCGGTGGGCGTGTGGACCGTGTACCAGAAGGCGGTGCCCAGGGGGACCAGGAAGTAGATCACGGCCAGCAGGAACACCAGCCCGCGCCACCACGCCCCGGGCCGCCGCGGCGCGGCGCCCGAGACCCGTTCCAGGCCGGTCAGTGCAGCCATCGGGAGGTCCTCCTCTGCAGCGGCAGGTAGATCGCCATGACCAGCCCGGCCACCACGACCATGTCGAGGCTGAGCGCCAGCGCGATGTTCTCGTAGCCGACCAGCACGTCGCCGGTCAGCGCGCTGGCGATCTTCAGCGTGACGAGCGGGACGACGGTGCCCACCATGGCGTTGGCGGTGGCGTAGGCGGAGAAGGCCCCGCCGAACAGCAGCACCACCCCGCCCAGCATGGCCGGGGCCAGCACGGGCAGCGCGACGAAGCGCCAGTAGTGCCAGGAGGTGGCCCCGCTGCTCGCCGCGGCCTCGCGCCACTGCGGGCGCAGCCCGTCCAGCGCCGGCGCCATGGCCAGCACCATGAGCGGGACGGAGAAGTACAGGTAGACCACCACCAGCCCCCAGAACGTGTACAGGGAGCCGGAGGGCAGCCCGACCAGGCCGCTGACCACGCCGGAGTTGCCGAGCGTGGCGATCCAGAAGAAGGCCAGCGGCACCCCGCCGAAGTTGGCCAGCACGCCGGACGCGGTCAGCACGGCCTCGCGCAGCATCGTGCTGCGCGAGGTGACGACGGCGTGGGCGAGGAATGTGCCGAGGACGGCCCCCAGCAGCGCCACCACGGCCGACAGCCGCACGCTGCCCAGCATGGCCGTGAGGTAGCCGCCCTGAAGGCTCTGCGCCAGGTTGGCCAGGCTGGGCCGCCCCTGCGCGGTGAACGCCCCCGCCACCAGCACGACGGCGGGAACGCCGAACACGAGCGCGAAGAACGCCAGCAGCGGCAGCGCCCCCACCCAGCCCCGCCAACCGGGGCCAGGCCGCCGCACCTTCGCGACGGCGCCCGGCCCCGCCTCTGCACCGGTGCGGCTCATCCCGAGATCGCGGTGTCCCAGCCGGCGGCCAGCTTGGCCTTGGCGGCGTCCACCTGCTCGGTCGTCGGGAACGCGGGCTCGCCGTCCACCTTGGGCAGGTTGGCGGCCAGCGCCTGGTCCACGCTGCCGTCGGCGGTCATCGAGGGCAGCAGGACGGGCCGGGCGAAGCCCTTGAGGTAGAGGTTCTGGCCCTCGGCGCTGTAGAGGTACTCCTGCCACAGGCGGGCGGCGGCCGGGTGCGGGGCGTCCTTGTTGATGGCCTGGGCGTACATCTGGAAGTACTTGCCGTCGGACGGCACGTTCACCTTCCAGTCGATGCCCTTGGCGGTGAGCTGGGGCGCGTAGGCGGCGTTGTTGTAGTCCCAGTCGATGCTGATCTTGGTCTCGCCGTTCTCGATGGTGGCGGGCGTGGTCTCGACCGGGTTGTAGTTGCCGGCGTCCCTGAGCTTCTTGAAGAAGTCGATGCCGGGCTGGATGTCGTCGAAGGAGCCGCCGCTGGCGATCGCGGCGGCGTACACGCCGGCGAAGGCCGAGCCGGACTCGGTCGGGTTGCCGTTCATCGCGACCTGCCCCTTGTACTCGGGCTTGAGCAGGTCGGCGAAGCTCGTCGGGCAGGTCTTGATCTTCTTGGCGTCGCAGCCGATGGACACGTAGCCGCCGTAGTCGTTGACCCAGAGGCCCGTCGGCTCCTTCTGGCCCTCGGGGATCTTGTCGAACGTCTGCACCTTGTACGGCGCGAACAGCCCCTCCTTGGCCCCGCTGATCGCGAACGACTGGCCGAGGTCGAGCACGTCGGGGGCGCGGTCCTGGCCCTTGCGCGTCTTGACGGCGTTGATCTCGTCGGCGCTGGCCGCGTCGGGGGTCTCGCTCTCGATCTTGATGCCGTACTTGGCCTGGAACTTCTCGATGATCTCGCCGTAGTTGGCCCAGTCGGGCGGCAGGGCGATGACGTGCAGGGCGCCCTCCTTCTTGGCCGCCTCGACCAGCTTGTCGAACCCGCCGAAGTCCGCGGCGGAGGTGGCGGTGGCGGCGTTCACCCCGCCTTGCGAGGCCTGGGTGGTCTGCTGGGTGCTCGGGGCGGCGCCGCACGCCGCGGTGACTACGGTTAGGGCTGCGACAACGCCGGCCGCTCGGGCGCGAGGTGTGAACACGACGCCTCCACTTTCCAGGGGGTATGTCAAGAACCTAGGAGAACTTGTACAAACAAGCGAGCCCCAGTAAGTCGCATCAATGTTGCACTTTCATGAATGGGAAGGATCGGGGATGGTTGCGCGCTATGAACGGATAGCCGATGAGCTGCGGGACGAGATCCTGTCCGGCGCGCATCCGGTCGGTTCCCAGCTGCCCAGCGAGGCGGAGCTGGCCGAACGGCACGGCGCGGCCCGCGGCACCGTGCGCCAGGCCATCGCCGTGCTGGCCGCCGAGGGGCTGGTCGGCTCCCGGCAGGGCGCCAGGCGGATCGTGCTCGGCAGGACGCGCAGCCAGAGCTTCGCCGAGTTGCACAGCTTCGCGCAGTGGGCGCGCGCGAACGGCTACCGCTACGGCGGTCAGGTGATCGCCCAGCGCCGCCGGGCCGCCCGCGGCCCCGAGCCCGCCAGGCTGGGCTCGGCGCAGGTGCTGGAGGTGCTGCGGGTGCGCACGCTGGAGAGCGAGCCCGTGCTGCTGGAGCGGACGGTGTACGCGGAGTGGGTGGCCGGCGCCGTCGAGAAGCTGCCCGCCGACTGCGAGTCGGTCACCGAGGCGCTGTACGAGTCCATCGGCCTGGTGTTCGCCTACGGCGAGCATCTCATCGACGCGGTGCCCGCCGGCGCCCAGGACGCCCGCCTGCTGGGGGTGCGCCGCGGCAGCCCGCTGCTGCGCCAGCGCAGGACCACCACCACCCATGAGGGCCGCCCCGTGGAGACCTCCGACGACCGTTACCGCGCAGGCAGCGTGGCCTTCAGCATCCGCAACTCGATCGGCGCCAACCCGCTCGTACGGCAGGCGGGCGACTTGCGTTTCGGCGCCGGAGAACATATGTTCGAGTCATAAGCGCCCGTCTTCCCCCGGGTGGCTCAGCATACGGACCAGAGCCGCGGGGAGAAGCGATCTTGAGCAGACTCTATGGCGATCCGATAGAGGTGTGGACCAGGGACGGGGAGCCCACCCAGTTCGTCTGGCGCGACCGGCTCTACCTCGTTCGCCGCGTCCTCGACCAGTGGGTGGTCGCGCGCGAGTGGTGGAAGACCGGCGAGGGCGACCCGGGCGAGCGCCAGTTCTGGCGGGTGGAGGCCAGCCCGGGCCGCGAGGTGGGCTCCTACGAGCTGCGGTACGACACCGCCGGCAACGGCTGGCTGCTGCTGAGGGCGTGGGACTGATGGCGCCCCCGTTCCCGCACCTCGACGTATGCTCCGCCTACTCCATGCGCTACGGCACCGCGTTCCCGCGAGCGCTGGTGAACCGGGCGGTGGAGCACGGGATGGACATCCTCGCGCTGACCGACCGCGACGGCCTCTACGGCGCGATCAAGCACGCCCAGGCGTGCGCCGAGGCCGGCATCGCGCCGGTGCTCGGCGTGAACCTGGCGCTCGACGCCCCCGCCCCGGCCTTCACGCCGGTGCCGGGGGTCCGCGCGCCACGCCCGCGCACCGGCCCCGACGCCGAGGACCGCGTCACCGTGCTGGCCCGCGGCAAGGGCTGGTCGCGCCTGTGCCGCCTGGTCACGGCCGCCCACCGCGCGGGGGAGCGCGGCGCGCCCAGGGTGACCCGCGAGCTGATCGGCGAGTGGGCGGGCGGTCAGGGCGGAGATCACGGGTTCGGCGCGGAGGAAGGGCTCGTGGTGCTGCTCGGCCCCAGGTCCGACGTGGGCCGCGCGGTGGCCGCGCGGCGCGACGAGCACGCCAGGGCGCTGCTCGGCCTGTGGCGGGCCGCGGTGCCCGGCGTGGTGATCGAGCTGGTCGACCAGTACGGCTTCCGCGACGCCACCACGGCCGTGCGCATGCTGGGCCTGGCCGAGTCCGCGGGGGTTCCGGCGGTCCTGACCAACGCCGTACGCTACCTCGACCCCGCCGACCACCAGGTCGGCGACGTGCTCGACGCGGCCCGCCAGCTCGTCCCGCTGCACCCGCGCCACCTGGAGCGCACCACCTCCCACGCCTACCTCAAGAGCACCAAGGAGATGCGGCAGGTGGCGGCCAAGGTGTGCGGCGCGGACGAGGAGCGGGTGGCCAGGCTGCTGTTCACCACCCGGCGGCTGGCCGAGGCGTGCGCGATGGACCCGCTCGACCTGCTCGCGCTCCGCAACGACCCGCCCGATCTGCACCTGCCGGAGATCGGCCGCGACCCCGTGCCGCTGCTGCGCCACCGGGTCGAGGACGGCCTGTTCAGGCGCGGCCTCGACCGCTCCGCCGACGCCAGGGGCCGGCTCGCGGACGAGATGGCCATCATCGAGCGCAAGCGCCTGTCCGGCTACTTCATCGCCGTGGCCGGCATCACGGACATGATCCGCGGCATGGGCATCCGCTGCGCCATCCGCGGCTCCGGCGCCGGCAGCCTGGTCAACTACCTCATCGGCATCGGCGAGGTGAACCCGCTCGACCACGGCCTGCTCATGGAGCGCTTCCTGTCGGAGGGCCGCATCGGGCTGCCCGACATCGACGTGGACGTCGAGTCGGCCCGCCGCCTCGACTGCTACCAGGCCATCTTCGACCGCTACGGCGAGTCCCGCGTGGCCTGCGTGTCGATGATGGAGACCTACCGGGCACGCAGCGCCATCCGCGACGTCGCCGGGGCGATGGGCCTGCCGCCGCACGAGATCGACGCCATCGCCAAGGCGTTCCCGCACATCAGGGCCAGGCAGATCACCGCGTCCCTGGAGGACCTGCCCGAGCTGCGCGAGAGCCGGCTCGGCGAGGCCGGGCTCGACCGGGTGTTCCGGCTGGCGGAGAAGCTCGACGGCCTGCCCAGGCACATCGCGCTGCACCCGTGCGGCGTGCTGATCGGCAACGCCGGGCTGCACGACCGCACGCCGGTGGAGCGCAGCCTGCTGGAGTTCCCGATGTCGCAGTTCGACAAGGACGACGTGGAGGAGGCCGGGCTGCTCAAGCTCGACGTGCTGGGCGTGCGGATGCAGTCGGCCCTGGCGTACGCGCTGAGCGAGGTCAAGCGCGTGGACGACGTCGTGATC
This sequence comes from Nonomuraea thailandensis, assembly GCF_024172165.1. Classification (GTDB taxonomy): domain Bacteria; phylum Actinomycetota; class Actinomycetes; order Streptosporangiales; family Streptosporangiaceae; genus Nonomuraea; species Nonomuraea thailandensis. The sequence goes on from NZ_JAMZEB010000002.1 coordinate 12,658,287, forward strand.
GAGCTGGACACCCAGCAGGGCGACGACCCCGACGTCCAGTACGTGCCGCACGACGACCAGGACACCTACGACATGATCTGCGCCTCCCGCACCCTCGGCTGCTTCCAGATCGAGTCGCCGGGGCAGCGCGAGCTGGTGGCCAAGCTGGAGCCGCGCAGGATGCACGACCTGATCGTGGACATCTCGCTGTTCCGGCCGGGGCCGGTCAACTCCGACATGGTCACCCCCTACCTGGAGGCCAGGCACGGGTGGCGGCAGCCGTACTATCCGCACGAGCGGTTGCGGGGGGCGCTGAGCGAGACGCACGGCGTCGTCGTCTTCCACGAGCAGGTGCTGAAGATCATCTCGGTGATGACGGGGCGTGACCTGTCCTACGCCGAGATGTTGCGGCGCACGCTCGACATCCCCGAGGGGCGGGCCAGGGTGCGCCGGGCGTTCGTCCCCCTGTCCAAGGCCAACGGGTTCGACGACGCGTCGGTCGAGCGGGCCTGGCAGGTGCTGGACGCGTTCGGCTCGTTCGGGTTCTGCAAGGCGCACGCGGCGGCGTTCGCGCTGCCCACGTACCAGTCGGCCTGGCTCAAGCGGCACCACGCGGCGGCGTTCTTCGCCGGGGTGCTCACGCACGAGCCCGGCATGTACCCGCCGCGGGTCATCATCGACGAGGCCAGGCAGTGCGGGGTGAAGATCCTGCCGCTGGACATCAACAAGTCGGGCAAGGACTGGCAGGTGGAGCGGCTCGGGCCGCGCGTCCAGCTCCGCGTGCGGCCTGCTGAGCTGGGCTCTCCCGACGACGCGCGGCGGCGGGTCAGGGACTTCAAGGCCGGCGACATCGGCAAGGGGTACGCACTGCGGGTGCCGTTCTCGGCGATCAAGGGCGTGAGCGAGGCCGAGGTCGAGCGGATGGTGGCGGGGCAGCCGTACACGTCGCTGGCCGACTTCTGGGACCGCGCCAGGCCCTCGCGGCCCACGATCGAGCGGATCGTCCAGGTCGGCGGCCTCGACGCGCTGCACGACCTGCACCCGGGCGGGCGCCGGCGCTGGCGTCCGGGCGAGCTGACCAGGCGCGACCTGATCGCCCAGGTCGGCGTGCTCGACCGGGCCTCGGCGATCGGCGTGCAGGCGGGCCCGCGCAAGTCCAAGCGCTACCACTCCCACATGGATCTCTCCAGGAACGCGGCTCCCCCGGCGGTCCAGCTTCCGCTCGGGTTCGGCGAGAGGCTGTCGCCGGGGGAGCTGCCCGAGATGACGGAGACGGAGATGGTCGAGGCCGAGCTGGAGATCCTCGGCATCGACGTCAGCCGGCACGTCATCAGCTTCCACGACGAGCTGCTCGACGCGCTGGGGGTGGTGCGTTCCAGAGACCTGCTCGCCCAGCGCAACGGGGCGGAGATCCTGGTCGCCGGGGTCAAGGTGGCCACCCAGACACCGGCCGTGCGCTCGGGCCAGCGCGTCATCTTCACCACGCTCGACGACTCGACGGGGCCGGTCGACCTGACGTTCTTCGAGTCGGTGCAGGGGCGGTGCGCGTCGATCGTGTTCGGCTCGTGGCTCATGCTGGCCAGGGGGGTGGTCCGGCGCACGGGGACCCGGGCGGTGTCGCTGCGGGCGGTCGACTGCTGGAACCTCGCCGACCTCGACGCGCTGTGGCGGTCGCGGGGCATCGAGGCGGTGCGCGCCGTCATCGAGCGGGCGCCGGAGGAGCTGGCGGGGGTCGGCGGGCGCAAGATCGAGTACGCCAACGGCTTCCGCCTGTCGCCCTACTCCGACCTCGGCCCGGCCATCACCGCCAACCCGCCCAGGCAGCTCTGGCACGCCAGCCCGGGCAGCTCCGGCCCCACGGCGGCCTAGCGCCGGGTCAGCCGGTGCGCCCCACCGCCGTGGAGCCCGGGGCGGGCTGCGGCGGCTGGGGCGAGAACGTGCGCATGGTGCCGGGCTCGGCGGTGCGGGCCGAGCGGGCCGCCCGCTGCAGCCGGGTCAGCTCCCGTACGGTGCAGGCGCACAGCAGAGCGGCCACCGAGGCGCAGGCCAGCTCCGGCACCCCCACCCCCGTCAGGTCGCCCGCGGACGCGTCGAGCGGGAGCCGGATCGTCACCAGGGCGAGCGTGGCCAGCCAGGCCGCCCACCACCCCGCCAGCAGCGCCAGCCACCGCCCGCGGCGTCCGGCAGGCGGGCGGGTGCCGCGCCAGACCTCGTCGACCAGCACGGCCGGCGCGAGCAGGTTGACGCCGGGAAGCAGCCAGGCCGCCGCGACGGGGCCGGTCGCGGCCGAGCGGTCGTTGGCCTGCCTGGCGCGTACGAGCCAGGTCGCGTAGGCGGCAGCGGCGGCGATCGTGGTGCCCGCCACCAGCATCATCAGCACCGCGAACATCGTCACCGCCCCCACCACGGCCTCGGCGTCGGCGCCCTGCGGACGTCCGCCGAAGGCGGCCAGCTCGGCGGCGAGCCGGCGCCCGCGCGACAGCTCGAAGCTCACGAGAGCGCCGAGGGAGAGGATCTGGGCGGTGAGCGTCACGTAGACGGCAGAGGCGGCTCTGGCGGGCGATGCCTGGGTGTAGCGCACGTTGATCTCCCCCCGGGCCATGCGCTGAGGTTCTGATTCACTTGTATCCCGGCAGCCCCGCTGTTAATCAGCTCACCACGCCGGATTCCCACGCCCAAGCTGCGATTTCAACCCGATTGCGGACACCGAGCTTGGCCTGGATGCTGCCCAGGTGCGTCTTCACCGTCGACAGGGAGACGAACAGCTCTCCGGCCACCTCCTGGTTCGTCCGCCCCCTGGCCACCAGGCGCACGACGTCCAGCTCGCGGTCCGTCAGCGGGTCGTTCGACGGCGGCGCGGCCCGGCGGCGGGGCTGGGCCAGGTGCTGCAGCAGCCGCACCGTGATCGACGGCGACACCAGCGCGTCGCCCGCCGCCGCGGCCCTGACCGCCTCGATCAGCAGCGTGGGCCCGCTGTCCTTGAGCAGGAAGCCGGTGGCGCCGGAGCGCAGGGCTCCGTACACGTACTCGTCCAGGTCGAAGGTGGTGACGATGACGACCCGCATCGGGTTCTCCACGCCCGGGCCCGCCAGCACGCGGGTCACCTCGAGCCCGTCTAGCTTGGGCATCCTGATGTCGAGCAGGCACACGTCCGGACGCAGCCGCCTGGCCTCCGAGACGGCCTCGGCCCCGTCGGAGACGGCGGCCACGACCTCCATGTCCGGTTGGGCGTCCAGAATCATCTGGAAGCCGGTGCGCACCAGTTGCTGGTCGTCTGCGATGAGAACCCGAATAGTCACGGCCTCAACTCTAGGGATCAGCCGTTCGGCCGAGGCGGATATGGTCGCACGGCCGATCCGCCGGCACCCCCTCCGGCGGGAGCCTGGACGGCATGAACGACGTGCTTGTTGGACGAGCCCTGGCCAAGCGGTTCGGGCAGACGGTCGCCCTGGGCGGCGTGGACATCGCGGTACGGGCGGGCGAGGCCGTGGCGATCATGGGGCCGAGCGGTTCCGGCAAGTCGACGCTGCTGCACTGCCTGGCCGGCATCATGAAGCCGGACGGTGGCGAGGTGCACCTGCTCGGCCGGCGCATCGACGCGCTGGGCGAGCGCAAGCGCAGCGCGCTGCGCCGCACCCGCTTCGGCTTCGTCTTCCAGTTCGGCCAGCTCCTGCCCGAGCTGCCCGCCGAGGAGAACGTGGCGCTCCCGCTCATGCTGGGCGGCGTGCCGAGGACCCAGGCCGTACGGCAGGCCCGCGAGTGGTTCGGCCCGCTCGGCCTGCACTCCATGGAGTCCAGGCGGCCGGGCGAGCTGTCCGGCGGCCAGGCGCAGCGGGTGGCCATCGCCAGGGCGCTGGTCACCAGGCCGGCCGTGGTCTTCGCCGACGAGCCCACGGGGGCGCTCGACCAGCAGACGGGGCAGGAGACGATGCGGCTGCTGGTGGAGGCCACCAAGCACAACGACGCCAGCCTCATCGTCGTCACCCACGACCCGAACGTGGCCGCCTGGTGCGACCGCACGGTCGAGGTCCGCGACGGCCGGCTGCTGGTGAGCGGAGCCTACGCGTGAACCTCGACCTGACCTGGCGGCTGCTCAGGGGCGGCGGGCGCAAGGGCATGCTGGGCACCTGGCTCACGCTGGGCGCCGTCGCGGTGGCCACGGCGCTGCTGCTGTTCGCCGTGGCCGCGAACTCCGCCTTCCAGGCCAGGGCCGAGCGCGGCGCCTGGCGCAACCCGGTGCCGGCCGCGTCCGGCGCCGCCGTGGCCGTCGAGGCGTCGCGCTTCGACTTCGTCCGCGACCGGACCATCACCGTCGTCGACCTGGCCGCGCTTCCCGGCAAGGCGCCGGAGCCGCCGCCGGGCCTGCCCCGCTTCCCCGCGCCCGGCGAGGTGTGGCTGTCACCCGCCCTGGCGGAGCTGGCCGAGGAGCTGCCCGCCGGCGAGCTGGCCGAGCGTTATCCGGGGCTGAAGGGCGTGCTCGGCGACGAGGCCCTCGTCCATCCGGACGAGCTGGTCGCGGTCGTCGGCCAGGAGGCGGACGCCCCGGCCATGACCGCCCAGCGGTCCGGCGACTGGATCATCGCCAAGCCGCCCGTCAAGGTCGCGAACCTGGCGGGCGAGCCGAGCGAGGACGCGGAGGCGTACCAGGCGCTCTCGCTCGTCGCCAGCGTGCTCATGGTCGTGCCGCTGCTGGTGTTCGGGGGCGCGGCGGCCCGGCTCACGGTGGCCAGGCGTGACCAGCGGCTGGCGGCGCTGCGGCTGATCGGGGCCACGCCCGGGCAGGTCGTCGCGATGACCGTGGCGGAGGCGGTGATCGTCGCGCTGGCGGGCGCGCTGGCGGGGGCCGTCGTCTTCGCCCTGGCCGTGCCGCTGCTGGCCGGGATCGAGATGCAGGGCGGGCCGTGGTTCGCCGCCGACCTGTTCCCCGGGCCGCTCGTGCTGGCGGGGGTGCTGGTCGCGGTGCCGCTGCTGGTGGGGCTGTCGGCGGTGGCCGGCCTGCGCCGGGTCGTGGTGAGCCCGCTCGGCGTGGCCAAGCGGGAGACGCCGCCCGCCATGCGGTTCGTCAGGGTGCTCGCCCTGCTGGCGGTGCTGGTCGCGTTCCCGATCGTCACCAGGGGCACCAGCGTGGCGGTCGTGGCGGTGGCGCTGGCCCTGGCGTTCCTGTGCATCAACCTGGCCGGGCCGTGGGTGGTCGGCCTGATCGGCCGGATCACGGCGGCGACCGCACGGGGTCCCGCCCGGCTGCTGGCCGGCCGCCGGCTCGTGGACGACCCGCGCTCCGCCTGGCGCACGGTGAGCGGCGTGGCGCTGACCGGATTCGTGGCGGGCTTCCTCGGCCTGCTCAGCCCGACGGGGTTCGGCGCCGAGGTGACCGGCCCGCCCCAGCTCCGCGTCACCGCCCCGGCGGGACAGGCCGCGCAGGTGGCCACGCAGGCCCGCGAACGGCTGCGCGCGGCGGGGGTGACGGCCACGGTGAAGCCCGTCGAGGACGTCGTGGTCACGGCCCTGGGCAGCTCCGCCGACGCGGCCACCCTGGACCGGGCCCGCACCGCGCTGGCCGGCCTCGTGCCCGGCCGCACGCCGACCACCGAGCGTGACGACCGGCGCTTCGGCATCGACATCCTGGCCGACGTCCGGGTGGGCACGATCGTGGTGCTGTCGGTGTCGTTCCTGGTGGCCATCGCCAGCTCGGGGATCACGGCCACGTCGTCGATCCTGGACCGGCGGCAGACGTACGGGCTGCTGCGCCTGGCGGGCACGCCGCTGGAGGTGCTCGACCGGGCCCGCCGCACCGAGACGCTCGTCCCGCTGACGGTCATGGGCGGCGGGGCGATCCTCGTGGGGGCGTTCTGCGCGGTGCCGTTCATGATCGGCGGCATGAACGTGGTCGGCACGCTCACGCTGGCGGGCTGCGTCGTGGCGGGCTTCGCCGGGGTGATCGCGGCGGGCGCGCTGAGCCGCCCGCTGCTCCGCTCGGTCACCGCCGACCCGGCGCCCCGCCCCGACTAACCGAGCACGAGGTCGCGGACGAGCTTCAGCGAGGGCTCGTCCCGCACCCCCATGACGAGCAGGCTCGTGACCGGGCTGCGGTGCCACAGCTCCAGCCGCTCCTTGATCCGGCCGGGCGGGCCGACGAGCGAGATGCCGTCGGCCAGCTCGTCCGGGATCGCCCGGAAAGCCTCGTCCTTGCGCCCCGCCAGGTACAGCGCCTGGATGTGCTCGGCCGCCTCGGCGTAGCCCATCCGGCCGATGATGTCGGCGTGGAAGTTGCGCTGCCTGGCGCCCATGCCGCCGATGTAGAGCGTCAGCATCGTCTTGACCACGTCGAGCGCGCCCCGCAGGTCGTCGGAGATCAGCACCATCACCATGGCGGCCACGTCGAAGCCCGGCTCGGCGCCCGACAGCGCCTCGCCGTACATCTCCTCGATCTTCTCGGGGAAGGCGAACAGCGGCAGCCACCCCTGCGCCACCTCGGCGGCCAGCGCCACGTTCTTCGGCCCCTCCGCCCCGAGGTAGAGGGGGATGTCGGGGCGGAGCGGATGGGTGATGGACTTGAGCGGTTTGCCCAGGCCGCCGGGCAGCGGCAGCGGGTAGTGCTCGCCGTCGCCGGTCACCGGCTCCTCGCGGCGCCACACCTTGCGCATGATCTCGACGTACTCGCGGGTCCTGGCCAGCGGCCTGGCGAACGGCTGGCCGTACCAGCCCTCCACCACCTGCGGCCCCGAGGCGCCCACGCCCAGCAGCAGCCTGCCGCCCGTGAGATGGTCGAGGGTCATGGCGGTCATCGCGGTCGTGACGGGGGGTCTGGCGGAGATCTGGGCGATCGAGGTGCCCAGCTTGATGCGGGACGTCCGCGCGCCGTACCAGGCCAGCGGCGTGAAGACGTCGCTCCCGTACGCCTCCGCCGTCCACACCGAGTCGTAGCCGAGCCGCTCGGCCGCCAGGACCGATTCGGTCGCGTCGTCGGCGTCGCGCTGCCAGTAACCGAGGTTCAAGCCGAGCTTCATGAGACCACCTCCGGAATTAAGTTCTATTACGGCCGGGGATGTCCCAAGTGTCAATGGAGGATCTCCCGGGGTAGTCACCATCTGTGCTCAAGGCTCTCTGTCGACTCGCCTGCCTGCTGCTGCTGCTCCTGCCGGCAGCCGAGCCGACGATCGCGGCGGGCGACTCGCGGCCCAACGTCGTCCTCATCCTGGCCGACGACCTCGAGGCCGGCACCCTGCCGCTCTTCCCGAACATCACGCGGCATCTCGTCCACCAGGGCGCCTCGTTCGACCGCTTCTTCGTGACGAACTCCTGGTGCTGCCCCTCCAGGGCGTCGATCCTGCGCTCCCAGCACGTCCACAGCCACGGCGTGCTGACCAACACCGCCCCGGAAGGGGGCTTCGACCGCTTCCACACCCTGGGTCTGGAACGCTCCACGATCGGCACCTGGATGCAGCAGGCCGGCTACCGCACCGGCCTGATGGGCAAGTTCCTCAACCACTATCCCGGCGCGACGGCCGGGGGCGCGTACGTGCCGCCGGGCTGGAACGAGTGGGACGTGCCGGTGCGCAAGCTCTACGAGGAGTACGGCTACCGGCTCAACGAGAACGGCGTGCCGCGCGACTACGGCTGGGAGGAGCAGGACTACCTGTCCGACGTGCTGGCCCGCAAGGCCCGCGACTTCATCGCCGGCGCGGACCAGCCGTTCTTCCTCCACCTGTCCCCGATCGGCCCGCACAACCCGGCCAACCCCGCCCACCGGCACGCGCACGCCTTCCCGCTGGCCATGGCGCCGCGCACGCCTTCGTTCAACCAGGAGGACGTGAGCGCCGAGCCGCTCTGGCTGCGCGACAGGCCCCCGCTCACGCTGGAGGCCCAGGCCGACGTGGACGAGAACTACCGCAGGCGGCTGCGGGCCATGCTCGGCGTGGACGACCTCGTCGGCTCGGTGGTCGACGCCCTGCGCGAGGCCGGGAAGCTGGACGACACCTACATCTTCTTCACCTCGGACAACGGCTTCCACCTCGGCACGCATCGCCTCAAGCAGGGCAAGACCACCCCGTTCGAGGAGGCGATCAGGATCCCGCTCGTCGTGCGCGGCCCCGGCATCGCGGCCGGCTCGACGATCACCCACATGGGCGCGACGATCGACCTCGCCCCGACCTTCGCCGAGCTGGGCGGGGCCACGGTGCCGTCGTTCGCGGAGGGCCGCTCGCTGGTGCCGCTGCTGCGCGGCACGCCGCCCGCCGAATGGCGCAAGCACGTGCTGGTGGAGTTCACCCGGCCCGCCGACCGTTCGTCGGCGGCCCAGACGCCCGTGCCCGCCTACCGGGCGTTGCGCACCGAGCAGTACACCTACGTCCGGTACGAGACGGGGGAGCGGCAGCTCTACGACCTGAACACCGACCCCTACCAGCTCACCAACCTGGCGGAGACCGCCGACCCGGCGCTGGTGGCGCGGCTGGACCAGCGGCTGGCGGCGATGGCCGGGTGCGCGGGAGCGGCCTGCCGCCAGGCCGACAGGCAGGGCTAGCGGAACAGTGACGGGTAGGCGTGCGCGAGATGCTCCGACACGGCCCGGGTCGCCTCGCCCGCCTCGCCGCGTCCGATGGCCTCCAGGATCCGTACGTGGTCCGCGCGCAGGACGGACGTGTCCCCGAGGCGTTGCACCGCTTCGACCGAGTACCTGCGCATCGAGTCGCGCAGCGAGCGCATGATGGCGGCGATGAGCCGGTTGCCCGAGGCGTCCGCGATCGCGCAGTGGAAGGCCGTGTCGTGCTCGACGAACTCCTCGGCCGTCCGCGCCCCGTCCATCCCCGCCAGGGCGGCGGCCAGGGCGGAGGTGTCGGCGCCGGCCGTGGCGGCCTGCGCGGCGGCCCACTGCTCGATCATGTGCCGGGTGTCGATGACCTCGCGCATCTCCAGGCTGGCCAGGCCGAGGTGGAGGCGCAGCAGGTCGGTCAGCGCGGAGTCGGGGCGCGAGGTGAGCACCGCGCCCGCGTCGGGGCCCCGGCCGACCTGGGAGGAGACCACGCCGAGGGTCTCCAGCACGCGCATCGCCTCGCGTACCGAGGAGCGGCTGACGCCGAGCTGCTCGGCGAGCTGGCGCTCGGCGGGCAGGCGGTCGCCCACGGTGAGGCCGTCCTCGGTGATGCGCCGCTCGATCTGGGCGAGCACGTCCTCGAACGTCCGCGTCCGCTTGACGGGACGCCAGCCGGTGTCCTCCACCCGGAGCCTCCTCATGCTGGCCGGAAACGTTGTGGTTCGATATGGTCTGACCATACTGTGGTCGGACCATACTTCGGAAGGAGAGGCGTGCGAGTCGCCCTGTTCATCACGTGCGTGAACGACACGCTCTTCCCGGGCACCGGCAAGGCCGTGGTGTCGCTCCTGCGCAGGCTCGGCTGTGACGTGGACTTCCCCGCCGCCCAGACGTGCTGCGGGCAGATGCACGTCAACACCGGCTACCGGGAGGAGGGCGTGCGGCTGGCCCGGCACTTCACGGAGGTGTTCGCCGGGTACGACGCGGTCGTCGCGCCGTCGGGGTCGTGCGCGGCCATGGTGCGCGAGCAGTACCCGAAGCTGGCCAAGCCGGGCAGCAGGGGAGCGGTGGCGATCGCGGAGGTCGCGCCCAGGGTGTACGAGCTGTCGGAGTTCCTGATCGACGTGCTGAAGGTCGAGGACGTCGGCGCATATTTCCCGCACCGGGTGACATATCACCCGACGTGCCACTCGCTGCGCGGCCTCCACCTCGGAGACCGGCCCACCAGGCTGCTGCGGAGCGTACGCGGCCTGGAGCTCGTGCCGCTGCCGGGCGCCGAGGAGTGCTGCGGCTTCGGCGGCACGTTCGCGGTCAAGAACCCGGCCGTCTCCGCCGCGATGGGCGCCGACAAGACCCGCAACATCATGGACACGGGCGCCGAGGTGCTGTGCGCGGCCGACAACTCCTGCCTCATGCACATCGGCGGCACGCTGAGCCGCCAGCAGACCGGCGTCAGGACCATGCACCTGGCGGAGATCCTCGCATCGACGGAGGAGGCCCAATGAGCGCGACGTTCCTCGGCATGCCGGGGAGCTTCCCGGAGAACTCCCGGGAGGCCGTACAGAACTCGCAGCTTCGCTTCAACCTCCGCAAGGCCACCCACACCATCCGCGGCAAGCGGGCGGGCGTCGTCGGCGAGCTGCCCGACTGGCCGGAGCTGCGCGCGGCGGGCAAGGCCATCAAGGACCACACCCTGCGCAACCTCGATCGCTACCTGCTCCAGCTCGAAGCGGCCGTGACGCGGGCGGGCGGCACCGTCCACTGGGCCAGGGACGCCGCCGAGGCCAACCGCATCGTGACGGACCTGGTCAAGGCCACCGGCGAGACCGAGGTGGTCAAGGTCAAGTCGATGGCCACCCAGGAGATCGAGCTCAACCAGGCGCTGGCCGCGCACGGCATCACCGCGTACGAGACGGACCTGGCCGAGCTCATCGTGCAGCTCGGCGACGACTTCCCCAGCCACATCCTGGTCCCCGCGATCCACCGCAACCGGTCGGAGATCCGCGAGATCTTCCTCGACAAGATGCCGCACGTCACCCCCGACCTGAGCGACGATCCGCCCGCCCTCACCGAGGCCGCCCGGCTTCACCTGCGCGAACGGTTCCTCAGGAGCAAGGTCGCGATCTCCGGCGCCAACTTCATGGTGGCCGAGACCGGCACGCTGGTGGTGCTGGAGTCCGAGGGCAACGGCCGCATGTGCCTGACCCTGCCCGAGACCCTCATCAGCGTCGTCGGGATCGAGAAGCTGCTGCCCTCCTGGCGGGATCTGGAGGTGTTCCTCCAGCTCCTGCCGAGAAGCTCCACGGGCGAGCGGATGAACCCCTACACCAGCATGTGGACCGGCGCCGTCGAGGGCCAGGAGTTCCACCTGGTGCTGCTCGACAACGGCCGCACCGACGTGCTCGCCGACGAGGTGGGCCGCCAGGCGCTGCGCTGCATCCGCTGCTCGGCCTGCCTGAACGTGTGCCCCGTGTACGAGCGGGCGGGCGGCCACGCGTACGGCTCGGTCTATCCGGGCCCCATCGGCGCGATCCTCACCCCGCAGCTCAGAGGCATGTCCTCCGAGCTGGACGCCTCGCTGCCGTTCGCCTCCAGCCTCTGCGGCGCCTGCTACGAGGCCTGCCCGGTGGCCATCGACATCCCCGAGGTCCTGGTGGACCTGCGGGCCAAGGCGCCGCACGCGGCGGCGGAGAAGGCCGGCATGAAGGTGGCCGGCTGGATACTCAACGACCACGAGCGGCTGGCCAAGGCGCAGCGCGCGGCCACCCGCGTACGCAAGCTGGTCCCGAAGCGGCTGCCCGGGCCGCTGGCGGCCTGGACGGACACCCGGGACCTGCCCGAGATTCCCGAAGAATCCTTCAGAGACTGGTGGGAGCGGAATGAGCGCGCGTGAGGAGATCCTCGCCAGGGTCCGCAAGGCCGTCGCCGGGGCGGAGGACGTCGAGATCCCCCGCGCCTACCGGACGGAACGGCGGCTCGACGACATCGTCGGGCTGTTCGCCGAGCGGGTGGACGACTACCGGGCGATCGTGCACGTCGTCCCGGCGGCCGAGGTCCCCGGCAAGATCGACGAATGCCTCGGCGAGCGTCGCATGATCGTCCCCGACGGCTTCGACCGGGCGGGCGGCTGGGACGACGTGAACACCGCCGACGGCGTGGTCACGAACTGCGCCGTGGCCATCGCCGAGACCGGCACCATCGTCCTCGACCACGGCCCCGGCCAGGGCACGAGGGCGCAGACGCTGGTCCCCGACTACCACCTGTGCGTGGTGCGGGCCGACCAGATCGTGCCGGGCGTGCCGGAGGCCGTCGCCCGGCTCGACCCGGCCCGACCCCTCACCTGGATCAGCGGCCCCTCGGCCACCAGCGACATCGAGCTGAACCGGGTCGAGGGCGTGCACGGCCCCCGCACCCTCGAAGTGATCATCAGTACCTGAGCACCGCGGCGACGTCCGTCACCGAGTCGGTGAACCACAGCTCGGCGTCCGTCATCGCGGCCGCCCTGGCCAGCGCGGAGTCCGAGCGCTCCTGAACGGGCTCGTCCACGCCCCACCGCTGCAGCTCGCCCCGGTCGGTGGCGAGCTGCGTGCCGCCCTCGCCGATCCACACGGGGCCGGGCCGCTCGCCGGGCAGCAGCACCGCGTGCACCCGGCCCTCGCGCAGCGCCTGCGACACCCGCGCCATCCCGGTGGGGCCCGAGGCCTCCTGGTGGCGTTCGAGCAGCTCGGCGCGCCTGCGGTCGAGCCATTCGTCGAGCGCCTGCTCCACGTCCTGCTCGAACTGGCCGTGGTCGTCGCGGCTGCCGTGCTCCACCATCGTCACCCGGTCGGCCGACTTGGTGCCGAGGTGGTGCAGCAGGTACGAGCGTGACTTCGGCTCGCCCGCGACCAGGACGAGCTCGGCGCCGATCCTGCGTACCTGCTCGTCGATCTCCCGGGCCACGGCCTGGGCGTTCTTCTCCCAGACCTCGTCCACGGCGCGCTCGTACCGCTTCTGCGACCAGCCGCCCTGGGCGGTCTTCTGCAGCGGCCACGAGGCGGCCTCGACGGTCGCCTTGCGCGGCGAGCCGCCGCCGAACACCGTGAGCTCCGCCCCCGCGTGGTCCACGATGACCCTGATGTGCGGCACGTTCTCGCCGCGCCGCATGAGCAGGGGCGTGACGTGCGGCAGCGTCGTCCAGGTGGCCAGCTCGTACGGCGCCTCGCGCAGCGACTCGGCCAGCACCACGTCACCGTGCGTGGCGAACAGCGCCCGCCCGGCGGCGGCGCTCAGCGCCTCGTCCTCCAGGGCGTCCAGCGTCGCCTTGTCGGCCTGGCCGGAGTGCCCGTTGAGCCGGTCGCGCACGCCGCGCCAGTGGCTGCGGCGCTCGGGCCCGGTGAGCGCGCCCAGGTACACCGAGGCGTACGGGCCGCGCCGCTCGTACAGCGGCCTGATGAAGTCGAGCCGCACCGGTCACCACCTCCGCTTCTCCACGCCGATGCCGAGCGCCTTGGCGACGTCGGCCATGTTCGTGTAGTCGCGCTCGGGCAGGGACTCGACCATGTCGATCACCGGGTCGGGCGCGCCCTCGCGGCGGGCGCGGGCCAGCAGCTCGCGCTTGGACGAGGGCCAGTGGGTGTCGCTCAGCCACTTGGCGAGGTCGCTGCGGACGTTGACGTCCCGCTGCGTCATGCCTTCGGGCACGCCTGGCTCGTGTCCCGGCGGGTAGGAGCTACGCGTTTCCTCACCGGGCGCCGGCATGGCCTCGGGTTCCTTCCACTCCTCGGCATGCGTCGTGCCGCCGCCGCGGACCATGCCCTCGGTCTCGTGCTTCTGCTCGTCGTCCAGGCGGGGCCCGTGCTTGTCGCTCCCACGTTCCATAATCAGCCTCACTCCCCTCAATGCGCCCCTACCCCCGCTTTCGTGGGCAAACATCGCGACTGTGTACCCTCCACAGCGTGTTCGATCCCGACGTGAGCATCGCCACGGAACGGCTTACGCTCCGGCCGTTCGGCCCCAAGGACACCCTCCGCATCCGCTCCATCGTGCAGTCCGGCGCCCGCTTCCTCCCGCCGGGCGCGCCCGACAGGGTCTCGGGGATCGCCCCCTGGCTGATGCACGGCGTGCACGAGCTGCGCCGCTCGGGCCAGGGCGTCCACCTGGCCATGACGGACGCCGAGGGGATCATCGTGGGAGCGATCAGCCTGTTCAGGACCTCGTGGAGCGCGGGCACGACCGAGGTCGGGTACGGCGTCCACCCCCTCTACCGGAGCCGCGGCTTCGCCACCGAGGCGGTGCGCGGCCTGACGGCCTGGGCACTCGACACCATGGGGCTGCGCAGGATCGACCTGACCGCCAGGCTGGACAACCTCGCCTCGCTCCGCGTCGCCGCCAAGGCGGGCTTCACCTGGGAAGGCGTGCTGCGTGACGCGGTGCTGGACGAGGACGGGGCGCACGACCTCGTCATCCTCGGCCTGCTGCGCCATGACAGGCGCCTGCCCGCCGTCACCCTGCCGAGGACGGAGCTGCGTACCCAGCGGCTGCTCCTGCGCCCGCAGACGCTCGCGGACGTCCCCGACCTGGCCGTCACCGGGGCGGACCCGCTGACCCAGGCGTACACGGGGGTGCCGCGCGGCTACGACGAGGAGCACGCGCGCGGCTACGTCGCCCACGCCGAGCGCACGCAACTGAGGGGCCTGGGCGCCGCCTGGACGGGCGAGGAGCTGGCCACCGGCCGCTTCGCGCTCAACGTGGACCTGCGCGACGTCAACTGGAGCAGCAGGACCGCCGAGGTCGGCTACATGACCGCCCCCTGGGCCAGGGGCAACGGGTACGCGGGCGAGGCCGTGCGGAAGATCGCACGCTGGCTGTTCGAGCAGCACGGCTTCAGCCGGCTCCAGCTCCGCGCCGCCCCCGCCAACACCGCCTCCCAGCGGGTGGCGGAGAAGGCCGGATTCGTCCGCGAGGGCGTCGCCCGCGCCTCGCTCGGCGGCCAGGACCTGGTCGTCTACAGCCTCATCCCCTCGGACCTGGCCTGAGGGGACACCGGACTGACCCCGGCACCCTTTGTGAAACCACCCCGCAGCCGTCACCCTTGAGGTGAGGACGGTGAGGCGCAATGATCACGGTTGTCGGCTGGGACGGATCCGAGCTCTCGGCCAAGGCGGTGGGCAGGCTGCGGGAGGCCAGGCTCGTCGTGGGCCCCGACGCCGTTCTCGGGCAGCTCCAGCTGACCGCGGCGACCGCGGCCGACGGGGCGCTGCTGGAGGCGCTCGACGACCACTTGGAGCACGGTGAGGGCCCCGCCGTCGTGCTCGCGGACGGCGATCCCGGCTTCTTCGGCGCCGTGCGCAGGCTGCGCGCGCACGGGCTCAAGCCCGAGGTGCTGCCCGCCACCTCGCTCGTCACCCGCGCCTTCGCCTGCGCCGGGCTCAACTGGGAGGACGCGCTCGTCGTCGCCCCGTCCGGCCCGCGCCAGCTCAACAGGGCGGTCAACGCCTGCCGCGCCCACCCCAAGGTCGCGCTGCTGGTCGCGCCCGGCGTCGGCCCCGGCGAGCTCGCCAGGGAGCTGGCGCCCACCACGCCGCGCGCGCTGATCGTCTGCGAGGACCTCGGCGGGCCCGACGAGCGCGTCACGCACAGCCGCATGGGCGAGGCCACGACCAGGCCGTGGAAGGACCCCGACGTGGTGCTCGTCATCGACCCGCTGCACCAGCCCAAGGAGCCGGGCTGGGTCGCCGGGGCGCAGCCGGGCCCGTCGGAGTGGGCGCTGCCGTTCGAGGGCGGGATGCCGCCGGAGGCGCGGGCGTACGTGCTGGCCAAGCTGGGGCCCCGCCTCGGCGACCTGGTGTGGGACGTCGGCGCGGGCACCGGCCAGATCGCCGTCGAGTGCGCCCGGCTCGGCGCGGCCGTCGTGGCCGTCGAGCGCGACGAGGAACGCTGCGCGAAGCTGCGTGCCAACGTGCTCGAACACGGCGTCAAAGTGGCCCTGACCAGGGGGCAGGCGCCGCCCGCGCTGGAGCCGCTGCCCGACCCCGACGCCGTCTTCGTGGGCGGCGGCGGCCTCGACGTGATCGTCGCGTGCGCCGCCAGGGGCCCGCGCGTGCTCGTGTGCGCGCTGCGCAAGGTCGAGCAGGTCGCCGCCGTGCTCGGGCGGCTGCGCGAGCAGGGGTACCGCGGCGAGGGCACCCAGATCCTGGTCTCCAAGCTGGTGCTCGACCCCGACGGCACCCACAGCCTGGCCGCCCGCGACCCGGTCTTCGTGGTGCACGCGACGCCCGCGCACACAGGGTGACCTGTTCCGCACAGGGGCGCATCGGTTATCCTCGCGTGTCTTTGTCCACCGCACCGGAGAACCCTCACGATGAAGCCGCCGCTCCTGCTGATCGGGCAGGGCTCCCAGGATGACGCCTACGCAGCCGAGTTCGGCAGGTTCGTACACCGCCTGCGCTGCCGACTCGACCAGTCCGGCGCCGACGTCTCGGGGGGTTACCTGGAGCGGGCCACGCCGCGGCTGAGCGAGTCCGTCGCCTCCCTGGTCGCGCGCGGGCATCACCGGCTCGTGGCGCTGCCGCTCAGCCTGAGCAGGCTGGGCGAGGAGTTCCCCGCCGCGATGGCGCTGGAGCAGCAGCGCCACCCCACGCTGATGTACGACTACGGCCGCCCGCTCGGCCCCGACCCGCGGGTGCTGGCGCTGCTGGCCGAGCGGCTCAACGAGGCCGCCACCGAGCTGGCCAGGCCGCGCGCGCTGGAGCTGGCGGGCGCCAGGCCCCGGCTGCGCGCCGTCGACTCCCCGCCGGCCGAGGACCTCCACCAGCACATCGAGCCGGGGGAGACCGCCGTCGTGCTGGTCGGCGAGGGCTCCACCGACGCCACCGCCAACGCCGAGGTCCACCGCGTCTCCCGGCTGTTCTGGGAGACGCACGCCTACGACTTCATGACCGTCGAGACCGCGTTCGTCTCCGTCACCCCGCCCGGGGTGCCCGGCGGGCTGGAGCGCTGCCGCCGGCTGGGGGCCAAGCGGGTGATCGTGGTGCCGTACCTGCTGTTCGCGGGGGGCCTGCTGGAGCGGGTGTGGGCGCAGGCGCTGGCGTACGGCGCCGGCCACCCCGACCTCGACATCCGCTGCGCCGAGGTGATCGGCGACTGCGAGACCCTGGCCGACGTCGTGATCGACCGGTACGAGGAAGCGCTCCAGCTCGTCCACTGACGTCTACGGCTCGTGCGGCTCTTGGTCGTGCGGCTCTTGGAGGTTCGGACCGTGATCGTTCGGCCCTTGGATGTTCGGATCGTGACGCTCGGCTCTTGGAGGTTCGGATCGTGACGCTTGGCTCTTGGAGGTTCCGTGTTCGCTGAGACGCTGGCGGCGATCCGTCCCGCCGACCCGGAGGCGCTCGCCGAGGCCCGCGCCCACCAGGACCGCCTCACCAAGCCGCGCGGCTCGCTGGGCGTGCTGGAGGAGGTCGCGGTCCGCCTGGCGGGCGCGGCCGGCGTCAGCCCGCCGCCCATGCCCGAGCCGGCGGCGCTGGCCATCTTCGCCGCCGACCACGGCGTGCACGCGCGCGGCGTCAGCCCGTGGCCGCAGGAGGTCACGGTGCAGATGGTGGCCAACTTCCTGTCCGGCGGCGCCGTCGCCAACGCCTTCGCCGCCCAGGCCGGGGCGTCCGTGACCGTGGTGGACGTGGGCGTCGCCGCCGACCTGCCCGACGCCCCGAACCTGGTCAACCACAAGATCGCGTACGGCACCGCCGACCTCTCGCAGGGCCCCGCCATGACCGTCGACCAGGCCGTCCAGGCGCTGGAGGCCGGCATCGTCGTGGCCAGGGACCTGGTCGCCAAGGGCGCGCGCTGCCTGATCACCGGCGACATGGGCATCGCCAACACCACCGCCTCCGCCGCCCTCGTCTCCGCCTTCACCGGCAGGGACCCGGCCGAGGTGACCGGCCGGGGCACGGGCATCGACGACGACACGCACGCGCACAAGGTCGGCATCGTGCGCGCGGCCCTGCGCGCGAACGCGGTGACCGACGCCTCCTCCTCGCCCAGCGAGGCGTTGCGGGCGCTGGCGGCCGTCGGCGGGTTCGAGCACGCGGCCATCGCCGGCTTCATCCTGGCCGGTGCGGCGCTGCGCGTGCCGGTGATCCTCGACGGCGTCATCGCCGGAGCCGCCGCCCTGGTGGCCGCCGCGCTCGACCCGGCCGCGCTCGACCACTGCGTGGCGGGCCACCGCTCCGCCGAGCCCGGCCACGCCGCCGCGCTGGCCCACCTGGGGCTGCGCCCGCTCGTGGAGCTGGAGCTCCGGCTCGGCGAGGGCACGGGCGGCCTGCTGGCGCACCCGATGGTGTGCGCGGCGGTACGCGTGATGCACGACGTGGCGACGTTCGACTCGGCGGGAGTAACCGAGAAGCCCGTGTGACAGACGTGACGACGTCCGGCCCGACAGGGCCTGTGCGATGGACGTGGCGATGCCCCGACTGGGCAGGAGTGACGGAAAAGCCCGTGTGATGATGGGGCACTGGAGGTAAGGCACAGTGTCTCGTTATGGACCCATGTTCGGCCCCGACATCACGTTCCTCGGGGTGGACCGCTGCGACGTGAACGACTCCGCCAGCTACGCGGGCGCCGACGTGGTGATCATCGGCGCCCCGTTCGACGGCGGCACGTCCAACCGGCCCGGCGCGAGGTTCGGGCCCATGGCGCTGCGCCAGGCCTGCTACCTGCCGCACGACGGCTCCAGGCCCAGCCTCGCGCTGCGCGTGGACGCCCTGCGCGACCTGCGGGTCCTGGACGCCGGTGACGTGGAGTGCTACTCCGGGGACGTCGAGGGCTCGCTGGCGGCCATCGAGGAGGCGGTGCACCGGGTGGCCTCGTCCGGGGCGATCCCGCTGGTGCTCGGGGGCGACCACACGGTGGCGCTGCCGGACGCGCGGGGGACCGCCAGGGCGTACGCGGCCGGGCGCACCTCGATGATCCACTTCGACGCGCACGCCGACACGGGCGACATCACCTTCGGCCACCTGTACGGGCACGGCCAGCCCATGCGGCGGCTCATCGAGTCCGGCGCCATCAGGGGCGATCGGTTCCTGCAGATCGGCCTGCGCGGCTACTGGCCCGAGCCGGAGACGCTCGGCTGGATGGCTCAGCAAAACATGCGTTCCTATGAGATGACGGAAATCGTGGCTCGCGGGCTGGACGAATGCCTGACCGAGTCGTTCCGGATCGCGCTCGACGAGTGCGACCAGATCTTCCTGTCCGTGGACATCGACGTCTGCGACCCCGGCCACGCCCCCGGCACCGGCACACCCGAGCCGGGCGGCCTGACAGCCCGGCAGCTCCTGGATGCGGTGCGCCGGATCTGCTACGAGATGCCGGTGGCCGGCATGGAGGTGGTCGAGGTGGCGCCGCCGTACGACCACGCGGACATCACCGCGTTCCTCGGCAACCGGGTTATCCTTGAAGCCTTGTCAGCGATGGCCAGACGCCGCAAGGACGATGAGGGCGGGCCTCGCTGGGATCCGCGGCAGCCCCTTCTTGACGGGCGTTGACCCGTGCGCAGCAAATGACACATGCGGAGCCGGTAGGTTTACCTCCTAACACAACCTTCGCGAACGGGAGATTCCCCCCATGGGTCCCTACCTCCTCGGCCTGCGGCTTTCCGGCCGCCGGGTCCTCGTCGTGGGCGGCGGCCGCGTCGCGCAGCGACGGGTGCCCGCGCTGCTAGAGGCCGGTGCGGAGGTCACCGTCGTGTCGCCGTCGGTCACGCCGGCCCTCGACGATCTGATCGCCGCCGGAAGGGTCACGTGGCACGCCCGGCCTTACGAGGTCGGCGACTGCGACGGGGCCTGGCTCGTACAGGCCTGCACCGACGACAGGGCCGTCAACACCGCGGTCGCCGCCGAGGCGGAGGCCAAGCGCGTGTGGTGCGTGCGCGCCGACGACAAGGACGCCTCGGCCGCCTGGACACCCGCCACCGGGCGCGTCGACGAGATCAGCGTGGCCGTCACCGCCGGCGGCGACCCACGCCGGGCCGCCGGCATCAGGGACGCCGTGGTCGAGGCCCTGCGCGACGGCACCGTCGACGCCCGGCGCAACCGCACCAAGCCGGTCGGCGTCGCCCTCGTCGGCGGCGGCCCCGGCGACCCCGGCCTCATCACCGTGCGCGGGCGCCAGCTCCTCGCCCAGGCCGACGTGGTCGTCGCCGACCGCCTCGCGCCCCGCGCCCTGCTCGACGAGCTGGCCCCCGACGTCGAGCTCATCGACGCCGCCAAGGTGCCCTACGGCCGGTCCCTGTCCCAGGAGACGATCAACGAGCTGCTCGTGGACCGCGCCAGGCAGGGCAAGTTCGTGGTCCGGCTCAAGGGCGGAGACTCGTTCGTGTTCGGGCGGGGCGGCGAGGAGATGATCGCCTGCGCGGAGGCCGGCATCCCCGTGCTGGTCGTGCCCGGCATCACCAGCGCCGTCGCGGTGCCCGCCGCGGCCGGGGTGCCGGTGACCCACCGGGGCGTCAGCCAGGAGTTCCACGTCATCTCCGTGCACGTGGCCCCCGACGACCCCAAGTCCACCGTCGACTGGCCCGGCCTGGCCCGTTCCCAGGGCACGCTGGTGCTCATGATGGCCGTCGAGCGCCTGGCGAAGGTGGCCGAGACCCTCGTACGCGACGGACGTTCGCCGGAGACTCCCGTAATGGTGGTACAGGACGGTACCCTTCCGACCCAGCGGGCGGTCATCGCTTCGCTTTCCACCGTGGCCGACCGCGTGTCCGCGGCTGGGATACGGCCGCCGGCGATCGTCATCGTCGGAGACGTCGTGCGGGTCGGCCAGGAGGTCGAGATGGTACGAGCGGAGCGCTTGCCGTGAACACGGCCATGGATGACGGGCGGCAGGAGTCACCCGGGGAGCAGACGTTGAGCTTCCGGGCGGTGACGGACGAGGACCTCGACGCCGAGGCCCGGGGCGACGACGGGCCTGACGGCGTCCTCGACGCCGCCCCCGGCGGCCACTCCGACACCGCCGCCGACACCGCCCCCGGCGGCCGATCCGACGCCGCTCCGGGCGGTCGTTCAGAGACCGCCGCCGACGCGGCTCCCGGTGGCCACTCCGACATGCCTTCCGGCGGCGGCCCCGACGGCCTCCACGGCGGCTCTGAACGCCTCGGCGGCGACCCCGGAGACGGAACGTCGGTGTGGGGCGTGCGCGACGAGGCCGGAGATCCGCGGGGAGGCCGGGACACCCGCGAGGAGCCGCCCGCTCGCCGGCCCTCACTCTTCGAGAAGCCGGCGATCCTGCGGCAGCCCCCGTCCGGCGAGCGGCCGTCCTCGATGTTCCAGCCGTCGCGGCCCGCCTCCGACGAGTCCTCACCCGAGCGGCCCTCACCCGAGCGGCCCTCTCTCTTCGTGAAGCCGGCCGCGCTGGGTGGGCCCGGCGCGGCGCAGGTCGCGAAGGAGGCAGAGGCCGCACCGTCACCGGACGTCCGTGACGAGGCCGCGTCCGAGCCGGAGACCACAGCCGATCCCGGCCCCCGACCCCATCTCGATCCCGACGCCGCGTCCAGCCCCAAGGCCACGTCCGACGCTGAGGCCGCTTCCGACGCTGAAGCCATGTTTCGCGCCGAAGCCACCTCCGATGCCAAGGCCACCTCCGGCGCCGAAGCCGCATCTGAGCCGGAGACTGCGGCCGAGCCCGAGCCCGAGCCCGAGCCCGAGCCCGAGCCCGAGCCCGACGCCTTCGGCGACTCCGACTTCACCGGCGAGTCCGATTCCGCCTTCCAGCCGGGGCCCACGCCTGACCTCGTCTCCGGGGTGGAGCTCGCGTCCGACCCCGAGTCGGAGCCGGACACCGTCCGCGATCCGGAGCTCGACACCGACCCCGAGCCGCGATCCGACACCGACGGCCACCCCGACACCGACCTGGAGCCGCGGTCCGGCACCGGCGGCCACCCCGACACCGATCCCGAGTCGCGGTTCGACAGCGACCCCAGTCCCGACCCGGAGGCGGAGTCAGACAGCGCCCACGCGGCCGACCTCGGCCCGACCTCCGAGCCGGAGCCCGAAGCCGAAGAACAGGGCGAGGAGCGGGCAGAGCAGGGCGAGGAGCAGCGGCAGCAGGGCGAGGAGCAGGCCCAGCCGGGGGAGAGCCTGGAGGAGCTGCCGGCCGAGGCCGCGGAGGCGCTCATGGCGGCCCTCGACGCCCTCCGCGAAAGCGTCGCCGACCTGCGCTTCGGCCTCGACCTGCCCGGCTCAGAGGAGGCGAGACAGGCCAAGGCCGACCTGCTGGCCCAGCTCGAGAACTACGTCCTGCCCCGCGTACGCACCCGCACGGCCCCGGCCCTCATCGTGATCGCAGGCTCAACGGGCGCGGGCAAGTCCACCCTGGTCAACAGCCTCGCCGAGAAGAACGTCTCGCGCACCGGCGTACGCCGCCCGACGACCGGCACCCCCGTCCTGGTCTGCCACCCGGAGGACCGCGAGTGGTTCGCGGACGGCGAGCTGCTCGGCGGCCTCCAGCGCCTCGACAAGCCGTCCCCCGAGGCCGGGATGGGCAGCCTGGTCATCGTCGCGACCGAGAAGCTCCCGCAGGGCGTCGCGCTGCTCGACACCCCCGACATCGACTCGGTGGTCGAGGAGCACCACGAGATCGCCCACCGCATGCTCGACGCCGCCGACCTGTGGATCTTCGTGACCACGGCCGCCCGCTACGCCGACGCCCCCGCGTGGAACCTGCTGCGCCTGGCCAAGGAGCGCGGCGCCCGCCTGGCCATCGTCCTGTCGCGGGTGCAGCAGCGTTCCGCGGACGTGGTGCTCAAGCACTTCGTCCGCATGCTCACCGAGTACGGCCTGGGCGACATCGACCGGTTCGTCGTCCACGAGGCGAAGGTGACCGACGGCAGGCTCCCCGACGCCGAGGTGACCGACCTGCGGCTCTGGCTGGCCGAGCTGTCGGTGGACGAGGAGCGCCGGGCGCAGGCCGTGCGCGAGACGCTCAACGGCGTGCTCAACAGCTTCCGCACCCGCGTGCCCGCGCTGGCCAAGCACCTGGAGACGCAGGTCGCGTTCAGGGCCGAGCTGCGCAGCGACGTGGAGGCGGCCTTCCTGAGCGCGCTCAGCGAGATCGACAAGGCCTCCAGGAACGGCTCTCTGCTGCACGGCGAGGTGCTCGCCCGGTGGCAGGACTTCGCCGGGTCCGGCGACCTCGTACGCTCGCTGCAGCTGCGCAAGCGCGGCCGGGCCGCCAAGCAGGCCCCGGAGCGGGTGCTGGCGTTCAAGGCGGCGATCCGCACCGGCCTGGAGTCGGTCATCGTCGCCGCCGCGAACCGCGCCTCCGAGGAGGTGGTGGCGCGCTGGCGGCACCGCGCGGAGCTGGGCGCCAAGCTCGGGGAGGACCTCGACCGGCCGTCCGACGACCTCATCCGGCACACCGGGCGGGCCATCGCGTCCTGGCAGGAGCACCTGGGCGAGCTCGTACGCACGGAAGGCGTGGCCAAGCGGTCGGTGTCGAAGCTGGTCTCGTTCGATCCCGAGTCGCTCGCCCTGATCTTCATGGTCGCCATGTTCAGCGGCGGCAACGGCGAAGGGGTGCCGCACCGGCTGGTCAACGCCCTGCTCGGCGCCGAGTCGCTGCGCGGCATCGGGGCCAAGGCGCTCAGCGATCTGCGGGCCAGGATCGGCATGCTGTTCGACGAGGAGGCCATGCGTTACGTGCACGCGCTCGACTCCGCCGGCATTCCCGACGAGTCCGTCGCGACCCGGCTCTACCAGGCAACGTACAACCTCGAGGTCGCGCGATGACCACCACGACCACCAGGCCGGGGCTCGCCCCGCGGCTGACCGCGCTCACCAAGGTGGTGGAGCTGGGCCCCGGGCGGCTGGACAAGAAGCTGCTCACCGAGGCCGGCGCGCTGCTCCAGCGGGCAGGCAACCGGCTCAAGCTCTCCTCCGAGCACACCGTCGTCGCCCTCGCGGGCGGCACCGGCAGCGGCAAGTCGTCGCTGTTCAACGCCCTGTCGGGGCTGGAGCTGTCGCCGACCGGCGTACGCAGGCCGACCACCGCCCGTACCCACGCCTGCGTGTGGGGTCTGGAGGGCGCGGCCCCGCTGCTCGACTGGCTGCAGATCCAATGGCGTCACCGTTTCTCCCGCGCCAGCGCGCTCGACAAGGCCGACAGCCAGCTCCACGGGCTGATCCTGCTCGACCTGCCCGACCACGACTCGATCAGGGCGCTCACCGACACGGAGGCCGACCGGCTCATCGGGCTGGCCGACCTGGTGGTGTGGGTGCTGGACCCGCAGAAGTACGCCGACGCCTCCACGCACCGGCGCTACGTGACGGAGCTGGCCGGGCACGAGGCGGTCACCGTGTTCGCGCTCAACCAGGCCGACAGGCTGACCACCGAGGAGCTGGCCGAGCTGGTCATCGACCTCAACGACCTCCTGCGCAGGGAGGGCGTCGAGCATCCGAGCGTCGTACCGACCTCCGCGGTCACCGGCCGCGGCATCGAGAGCCTCAAGAGCGTCATCGCCACCTCGGTCGCCCGGCGGCGCGCCGCCCTCCAGAAGCTGGAGGCCGACCTGCAGCGGCTGGAGCAGAAGCTCAGCCAGGCCATGCCCCTGGGGGAGGCGCTGTCGGCGCCCTCGGCGGTCGACGAGGCCCGCAGGATGGGGCTGACGGACGCGCTGTGCGACGCGGTCGGCGTGCCGGCCGTGGGCGAGGCCATGGAGAACGTGTACGCGGAGCGGTCGAGCCGGTGGGTCGGCTGGCCGTACCCGCGCTGGATCGGCAAGCTGCGCGGCGACCCGCTGAAGAGCCTGCGGCTCGACGACGTGAGCGACGAGATCCGCGGCATCTCCACCACCTCGGTGAGCGCCCAGTCGGCCGAGGTCACCAACGCGGTCCAGGCGCTGGCCGACGGCCTGTCCATGGGCATGCACCCGGTGTGGCGCACGTCCGTGCACCAGGCGGCCAGATCCCGCGCCGCCCAGCTCCCGCAGGCTCTCACGGAGGACCTCGCGGAGGTCGCGCCGCAGCTCGACCGCGTGCCGGGCTGGTGGCGGGCGCTCAAGGTGTGGCAGTACTTCCTGGTGGTGGCGTTCGTGGCCGGGCTGGCCTGGCTGGCGGTCGGCCTCCTCATGCCCGGCCAGCTCCCGCCGTCCCTGGAGCTCCTGGGCGACACGGCCACGCTGCCGTGGGTGGGGCTGATGATGGCCTCGGTGCTCGGGCTCGGCGCGCTGTCCGGCATCGCGTCCCGCAACTTCGTGGAGCTCGGTGCGTCCCGGGAGCGGGAGCGGCTGGAACGCGAGATGCGCCGCAGGGTCGCGGCGGTGGCGGGCACGATGGTGGTGGAGCCGGTGGAGCGGGAGCTGACCCGTCACCACGCCTTCTACACGGCCATGCGGGACCTCTCGGTCTGAGATGACGTGGGGGCGGCGCAACGCGCCGCCACCTCCCCGCGGACCTGCTTCGGTCGTCTCGGCTGGGAGCTCTCGTGTGTTCGAGATGTCTGAGCGGTCCGAACGGTGGCGTCGACATCGGCGCGGTCCAGGTCGGAGGCGATGCCGTCATGGCGCGTGGCCGCACCGCGGTGACGCTTGAGCCCTTGAGCCGGTCGATCGCGCACTCGACGACGTGGCACCGTGTCGACCACCAGGAAGTCGACCTCGTCGGACGCGGGAGCCCCGTCGCCCCGTGATCCGCGATCGCGGCAGTGGGGGCGCCTTTTCCACAACCTCGACCGCCCCCTCGCGAGGCCACCCACAGCCGCCACCACCCCTCGCCCCCTCATCCACAGAACCGCGTTCGGCCGTCCCCGTCCCCCTCCCTCCGCGGCACCGTGTTCCCCAGACCGCGGGCAGCCGGCCCGCCACATGGGAGGCACGGGATGAACGACATCTACATCACGCTCACCGGCAACGTCGCGGCAGAGCCGAGGCAGTACAGCTTCGACGAGGGCGTCAAGGTCACTTCGCTGAGGGTGCTCACCACACACCGCTACTTCGACAGGAAGACAGGCCAGTGGGTGGACGGGGAGAAGGTCTGCTTCGCGGTCCGCTGCTGGCGCGCGCTGGGGGAGAACGTCGCGGCATCCGTACGGGCGGGCCAGCCCGTGGTGGTGTCGGGCAAGCTGCGCATCCGTGAGTTCGGCGCCGAGGGGGACCGCCGCTTCATGCCGGAGATCGAGGCGAGCGCGGTAGGCCACGACCTGCGCTGGGGTACCGGCGCCTTCACCAAGCCGGAGCGGGCCGGGGGCGGGTCGGTGAGCAAGGAGATGCGTGACCGCCTGGACGAGGAGACCCGCGACTGGGCCATGGGCCCCCGCGCCCAGCGCTCCCTGACCCGCTCCGGCTCCCGCGAAGAGCCCAACCCGTTCCACACCACCGACGCCGGTGCGGACAGGATGCGTCCTGCGACCGCCGACGACGGCCTGCCTCCCACGTTCCTCCCCAACGACGGCTCCGCACTCGCCCCTGAGCCGTTCGACGGAACGGCGAGCACACTCAACCCGGCAACCGCCCCCGCCTCGGCCCCGGGCGCCGACACACCCCACCTCTCGGCTCCGGGCGCCGACACCCCTCACTTCTCAGTCTCGGGCGCCGACATGTCCCACGCCTCGGCCTCGGGCTCCGGCCCGGCGCGCCCGCTGGGACCGGGTGGGGACCCGGCCCGTCCGTTGGGGCCGGGTGACGACACAACCCGTGTGCCGGCCTCGGCTGGCGGCACCGTGCGATCGCTCACGCAGGAGGAAGGCACCGGTCGATCGGGCGAGGAGGCCGCACGCGAGCTGCGGTCGGCTGACGGCGACGTGGGCGTGCGAGCGCCGTCACCGGCCTCGGCATCGGCATCGGCATCGGCCGAGAATGCCGTGCGGGCGCTCGACCCGGACGACAACACCAACCAGACGGTGGGCCCGAATGACCAGGCCACGCCGGCGCCGACCTCCGACGGCGAGATGAGGCGAGCGCTGAGCCCGAACGCAGAGGCGACCCGAGCTCTGCACTCCGAGGGCAGCCCGGTACGGAAGCGGGGGCCGAAGGGCGCAGCTGTCCGAGCAGCGGGCGCGGAGGGCGGCACGGCCCGCAACCTGGGCAGCGACGCGGGCGGGAAGGGACGCGATGCGGGAGGCAGGAAGTCCGGCAGGGATGGCAAGCAGCTGACGATGCCGGAGAAGGCAGCGGCTTAGCAGCGAGCACGCACAGGGGGCACCGCCCGCCACCGCGGTGCCCCCACGCCGGTAGGCGCCTCCCTCAGTGGCCGCCTCCGTCAGTGAGCGCCTTCCTCGGTGAGGTGCCCCATGCGCCAGTGGGCGCCTCCGCCAGTGAGGTGCCTCCACGCGTTGGGCGGCCATCAGCGAGGCAGCAGGCCAGTGCGGTGCTGAGCCGTTGGGTGGTCCGCCGCGTTGCGGGTTGGTGAGGGGGATGCGGAGAAACCGGCAGGTCGCGACGAAGAAGTGGGAGAGGCGCGCGGGAGACGCTGGAAGAGGAGGCAGGGAGAAGCGGGAAGGGCCGCGCGGGAGAGACGAGAAGGGAGCACGTCGGAGAAGCGGGGAAGCGGGCACGGGGAGAAGCGGGCACGGGGAGAAGCGGGCACGGGGAGAAGCGGGCACGGGGAGAAGCGGGGAAGCGGGGAAGCGGGAGAGAGCGCAGGGAAGCTGTAGAGGAGGGGCGCGGGGAACAGTTGGGATGGAGGGGGGAGGGGGGCACCGGCCGGGTCCCGATGACACCCCGAGGGGCGGCCGATGGGTGTTGCCCGCGTCAGATGGCTAGAGCATCTGTCAGGTCCAGGTCACGCCCCGCACCATGGCTGCTCCTTTCCAGCACGGCTCCTTGTCACGGCCCGCTCATAAAAGCGAGCAGGTGTGGTCACTGCCAACGTATCGGTTCCCATCGCACATCGCACACTCCGCAATTATTGTGTTACACATCGTTAGTCGGAGAGGGGACAAGATGGCGGTGACCAGTCACGCATCGATCAAGTCTCGCGACGGTGTGTCAACTCTGGCCGACCGCTTTCCGTTGCTAGGGCAACGTCGGCCACTTGTTGTCTATTTGTGCGCGATTGTCGCTCTCGATCTTGTGGCGATCGTGGCGCTCTCGCTGTCCACCGTCTTCCAGTGGCGCGACGTGCTCACGTTCGCCGCGCTCATGGGCTGCGGCGCGGTGTGCATCGAGGCGAGCAGGCGGCTGGGCATGCCCGCCGGTGTGTCGCGTGACCTGTTGTCGGCTTGGTGGTTGCCGGTGGCGCTGCTCCTGCCTCCGATGTATGCCCTGTTCGCGCCTGTCGTGCTGCAGATACTGCTTCAGGTGCGCGTGCGGGCGACGGTGCTCTACCGCCGGGTGTTCAGCTCCGCGGCCATCGGGCTGGCCGGGTGTACGGCATCCATCGTGTTCCACGGGCTCGTGGAGGATCCATGGGTGCTGTCGCAGGGCAGCGGGCCGCCGATCCTCTACGCGGTGCTGGCCGCCGTGCTGTTCTCCCTGCTCAACATCGCGCTGATCGCCATCGCCGCGTACATCGCCAACCCCGACACCGCCTGGCGGGAGGTGTTGTGGGACAGGGAGAGCGTGATGCTCGACGTCGTGGAGCTCTGCCTGGGTGTCATCGTCTCCATCGGCTGCGGCCTCAACCTGGGCCTGCTCATTCTCGCGCTGCCGCCGGTGGTGCTGCTGCAGCGCAGCCTCCTGCACGCGCAGCTCCAGGCCGCGGCCCGTACCGACGCCAAGACCGGGCTGCTCAACGCGGCGGCCTGGCAGCGCGAGGCCGACACCGAGATCGTCCGGGCCCGCCGCACCGGCGACACCCTGGCCCTCCTGATCATCGACATCGACCACTTCAAACGCGTCAACGACGCCTACGGCCACCTCGTCGGCGATCAGGTGCTGGTCGGGGTGGCCTCCATGCTGCGCAGCCAACTGCGTGACTATGACGTGGTGGGCCGGTTCGGCGGTGAGGAGTTCGTGGTCCTGCTGCCGGGGGCCGACATCGACGAGGCCTGCCAGGTGGCCGAACGCCTGCGCGTCCGCATCGGCCACATGGCCATCCCCGTGGACGACACCCTGGTCAGGGTCACGATCTCGGCCGGGGTGGCGCTGATGAGCGTCCACGGTGACGACCTCATCGACCTGCTGACGGCAGCCGACCTGGCTCTCTACCGTGCCAAGGAGCTGGGCCGGGACCGCGTCTGCATCCCCGCCGTCCAACCCCCACCCCGCCCCCTCCCCAACGACCCCTCCACCCCGTAGCTGCCTTTCATGCCCCTTCTCGGCGATGCTCTGTCCCGGAGCCGCGTCTCGGCGTCCTTCGCTTCGACGCCTGCGCCCTGTTGACCCCCAGGGTTGCCGCCGCCGCTTCGCCGGTGTGTGCCGTCTGGCTGGACCGGCGGCATCGTTCCATCGCTCGCTACGTCGCAGGCAGCCCCTGTTCGTGCCACCGCCTGCCCGGCATGGTCGATGCGGCGGATCCGTATGCTGGCCGGTTCTTCGACGCGGCGAGTCGCAGAGAGTGCTTCTGCGGTGGGAGCGGGGTCTCGCCGACGTGGATGGGGGGCGACCGGGGAGGAGCGGCGGAAGCCTGGGTTGTGAGCCCCTAAGCTAGAGGGCATGCCGGAGTACATCTACACGCTGCAGCGCGTGCGCAAGGCGCACGGCGACAAGGTTGTGCTTGACAACGTGACGCTGTCGTTCCTGCCCGGGGCCAAGATCGGTGTCCTGGGGCCGAACGGCACCGGAAAGTCGACGCTGCTCCGGATGATGGCCGGCCTGGAGCAGCCGTCCAACGGTGATGCCAAGCTCATGCCTGGCTTCACGGTGGGCATGCTCCAGCAGGAGCCGCCGCTCAACGAGGAGAAGACCGTCCTCGGCAACGTGCAGGAGGGCGTCGCCGAGACGATGGCGATGCTCCAGCGCTACAACGACATCGCCGAGCAGATGGCCACCGACTACAGCGACGAGTTGCTGAACGAGATGGGCAAGCTGCAGGAGCAGCTCGAGCACCGCAACGCGTGGGATCTCGACAGCCAGCTCGAGCAGGCCATGGACGCGCTGCGCTGCCCGCCGCCCGACGCCGAGGTGAGCAAGCTGTCCGGTGGTGAGCGCCGCCGGGTCGCGCTGTGCAAGCTGCTGCTGGAGGCGCCCGACCTGCTGCTGCTCGACGAGCCCACCAACCACCTCGACGCCGAGAGCGTGCAGTGGCTGGAGTCGCACCTGGAGAAGTACGCGGGCACGGTGCTGGCCGTCACCCACGACCGGTACTTCCTCGACAACGTCGCCACCTGGATCCTCGAGCTCGACCGGGGCCGGTGCTACCCGTACGAGGGCAACTACTCCACCTACCTCGACATGAAGGCGCAGCGGCTCAAGGTCGAGGGCCAGAAGGACGCCAAGCGCAAGAAGCGCCTGGAGGAGGAGCTGGAGTGGGTCCGGTCGAACCCGAAGGCTCGCCAGACCAAGAGCAAGGCCCGACTCCAGCGGTACGAGGAGATGGCGGCCGAGGCCGACAAGTTCCGCAAGCTGGACTTCGAGGAGATCCAGATCCCGCCGGGCCCGCGCCTGGGCACCACGGTGATCAAGGCCGACGATCTCACCAAGGGCTTCGGCGAGCGGCTGCTCATGGAGAACCTGACGTTCGACCTGCCGCGTAACGGCATCGTCGGCGTCATCGGCCCGAACGGCGTCGGCAAGACCACGCTGTTCCGCATGATCACCGGCGGGGAGACCCCCGACACGGGCTCGATCGTCATCGGCGACACCGTGAAGATCTCCTACGCCGACCAGAGCCGGGGCGGCATCGACCCGACCAAGAACGTCTGGGAGGTCGTCTCCGACGGGCTCGACCACATCAAGGTCGGCAACGTGGAGATGCCGTCGCGGGCGTACATCGCGGCGTTCGGGTTCAAGGGCCCCGACCAGCAGAAGAAGGCCGGCGTGCTGTCCGGCGGCGAGCGCAACCGCCTCAACCTGGCGCTCACGCTCAAGCAGGGCGGCAACGTGCTGCTGCTGGACGAGCCCACCAACGACCTCGACACCGAGACCCTGTCGTCGCTGGAGAACGCGCTGCTCGACTTCCCGGGCTGCGCCGTGATCACCTCGCACGACCGGTGGTTCCTCGACCGCATCGCGACCCACATCCTGGCCTGGGAGGAAGGGTCGAACTGGTTCTGGTTCGAGGGCAACTACGCGGACTACGAGAAGAACAAGATCGAGCGGCTGGGTGCCGACGCGGCGCGTCCGCACCGGGTGACCTACCGGAAGCTGCACCGCGACTGATCGGCTGAGGCCGGCTGACAACCCGTGGATCATGCCCTCGGCGGCATGGTCCACGGGTTGTCCGCATGTACGGCTGTGCTGCTGGATGACAGCGCAGAGAGCTGTGCGGTTGGACGGTGGCGGTGCGTGCTGCGTGGGCTGTGCAGACTGGACGGCTGCGAACCTGAACGGCTGGGTTGCTGGTGGGTGGGCTGAAATGGCTGTTCAGGGATTGGTCAGAGCGGGCTGCGCTGCGGCAGGGTGCTGATCGTGCCCGGTGCGGCGAGCGAGCGCGACCACGGACCCGAGCGTGAGGACGAGCAGCGCGATGTAGTACCCCACGACGGGCACGAACAGCGAGCGCACGCGGGCCGGCTGCGTCAGGTCCACCACGTCGGCGCCGGCCCGCTCGGTGTGCTGGATCCTGGCGCGCAGCTCGGGGGAGAGGTCGGCGATGTTGAACGCGATGACCGCCGAGATGACCAGCGAGAAGCAGCCCATGATGACGAACTGCGAGCGCCACGAGTCGTTGAAGATCGGCAGCGTCCATCCGGCGACGGCGGCGGCCAGGAAGTTCGCTCCGACGGGGCCCCAGGTCCAGAAGCCGAACGCCTGGGCCCGTCCCAGGCGCGGGGAGAAGTCGCGGATCAGTGGTGCGGTGCTGGCCATGGCCACGCCGTCCACGAACGCCAGCACGATCCTGGCGATCAGCAGGTCGCGGGGGCTGTGCACGAGCGTCATGGCGAAGCAGCAGACGGCCGTCAGCGCCATGAGCGGAATGAGCAGCCGGACCCGGCCGAGCCGGTCGGTGAGCCGGCCGCCGAGGACGGAGGCGATCGCGCCGGCCACGGCGGCGGTGCCTGACACGGCGCCGTACGTGGTCAGCGTCATGTCGAGGTCCTTGAGGAGCAGGGGGACGACGGGCGCGATCTGCCCCTCGTAGAAGCCGATGAGGATGGCCGGCACGGCCATCGCGAGGATCTTCATGCGGCGGGCGCCGGTCGGGTGCTCGTCGAGCTCGCGGACGTAGGACAGCCTCATGGCCAACCTTTCCGCTCGGGCCGGGCCCCCTACGTTCTAGAAGTGCACTCTAGAATTCCTTTCTGCGACGCTGCTCCTCACATCGAGTACCCGTCAGGGTGAGTGGCTAGAATGAAATTCTAGGATTCCGAATGTGTGAGGAGCCCCCGCGTGGACCTGGAACTGGACGGGCTGGAAGTGCACTTCGACCACACGGCGGTGGCCGCGCCCCGGATCAGGGATCTGCTGCCGATCTACCGTGACCTGCTCGGCGGCCGTCACCTGGGCGGCGGTGGCGACAACCGGATCGCCGGCTACCGGACCTTCCAGCTCACCTACGGCAACGGCAACAAGGTCGAGCTCATGGAGCCGCTGGCCGGATCCACGTTCTTCGACAGCTTCTTCGAGCTCACGAGGGGCCGCGGCGGCGTGCACCACCTGAACTTCCACGTCGACGACCTGGGCGCGGCCGTGGCCAGGCTGACCGGGCGCGGCTTCCGCCTGCACGGCCTCAACCGCTCCGACGTGCGCTGGCAGGAGGTGTTCCTGCACCCCAAGGAGGCGCACGGCGTGCTGATCCAGCTCGCCCAGCCGGGGTCGCGCGACCCGGGGGAGCCGCGTCCGAGCCTGGAGGAGGTGCTGGCCGGGCGAGGCAGGAACGGCAACGGCATCCCCAGCCCTTGAGCCCCGGCAGAACCTAGATCTAGAGTGTGATTCTAGAACTAGGATTGGGGAGGCCGATGAAGCCGGCACCTAAGCCCACACCGGAGACCCAGCCGTTCTGGGACGGCACGGCCGCGGGCGAGCTCGGGATCCAGCGCTGCAAACCGTGCGCGCGGCACTACTTCTACCCGCGGCCGAGCTGCCCCCGCTGCGGCGGCGACGAGGTCGAATGGGTGCGCGCCAGCGGTCGCGCCACCCTGTACTCCTACGTGATCAACCACCGTCCGGCGCCCGGCTTCGAGGACGAGGCCCCGTACGCCATCGCCGTCGTCGAGCTGGAGGAAGGCGTGCGCATGATGACGAACCTCGTCGGCGTGCCGAACACCCCCGAACACCTGGAGCTGGACATGGAGCTCCAGGTGGTGTTCGAGCGGCGCGGGGACGTCAGCGTGCCGCTCTTCGAGCCCGCCGGAGGCGCAGCATGAACATCGTGATCGCCGGCGCCGCCGAGACCGACGAGGTGGGCCGCCTGCCCGGTCACTCCACGATGCAACTGCACCTGGAGGCCGCCAGGAACGCCCTGGCCGACGCCGGCATGACCATCCACGACATCGACGGAGTCGCCACGGTCGGCACCCCCGGCCCGATCCAGATCGCCCACGCCCTCGGCATCACGCCCGCGTGGCTGGACGGCACGGGAGTGGGCGGCTCGTCGTTCCTCTTCCACGTCCGCCACGCGGCCGCCGCCGTCAAGGCGGGGCTGTGTCACACCGTGCTGATCACCCATGGGGAGTCGGGGCGGTCGCGGGTCGGGGCCGGGCGGTTCGGACTGGGGGCCGACTCGCTGCTGGGGCAGTTCGAGCTGCCGTACGGGGTGGTCGGGCCGCCCACCTCGTTCACCATCACGGCGCTGCGCTACATGAAGGAGACCGGCCTCACGCACGAGCAGCTCGCCGAGGTCGCGGTGGCGCAGCGGCGGTGGGCGCACCGCAACCCGCGGGCCATGTACCGCGACCTCGTCACCGTCGAGGACGTGCTCGCGTCACGGCTGGTCGCCTACCCGTTCCACCTGCTGGAGTGCTGCCTGGTGACCGACGGCGGCGGCGCGCTGATCGTCACCTCCGCCGAACGCGCCCGCCGCTCCCCGGTCCACCTGCTCGGCTCGGGCGAGGCCGCCGAGTCGCCGATCATCTCGCAGATGGAGGACTTCACCACCTCCAAGGGCTTCCGCCTGTCGGGCGAGGCCGCGTTCGCCGAGGCCAAGATCACGCACGAGGACGTCGACCACCTCATGGTGTACGACGCCTTCGCCCACGTGCCCATCTACGGCCTGGAGGACCTGGGCTTCGTCGGCCGGGGCGAGGCCGGCGCGTTCATCGCGGAGGGGCACACCTCGCCCGGCGGCCGGTTGCCGCTGAACACCAACGGCGGCGGCCTGTCGTACACGCACACCGGCATGTACGGCATGTTCGCCATCCAGGAGTCGGTACGCCAGCTCCGCGGCGAGGCGGCGGCCCAGGTGCCGGACGTGGAGGTGAGCGTGGTGCTGGGCAACGGCGGCATGTTCGCCTCGGCCGCGACCCTGGTGCTGGCCAACCGCCTGCCCTGAGCCGGTGGCACGGGATGGAACGCCTTCCTGGGTAGAGGGACACTCTGACCCGGAGGAGGGATGCGCCATGCCGAAGTTCATGGACGTGCACAGTGGATTCGTCGGCGCCACCGAGGAGCAGCTTCGCGCCGCGCACGAGCGTGACCTCGCGATCGAGGAGGCGGAGGGCGTGCACTTCGAGCGTGCCTGGCTCGACCCGGATTCGGGGAAGGTGTTCTGCCTGTCGTCGGGGCCGTCGAAGGAGGCGGTGCTGCGGGTGCACGAGAAGGCCGGGCACCCGACGACGGAGATCTACGAGCTGCCGATCGAGGTGGAGTAGTCACCGGAAAGGGGAACGGGCGGCCCCAGAGCCGCCCGTTCCGCACCGATCGGTCCCGCTCGAATCGGCTCAGCGCCAAGTGATCAGCGCGTCGAGGGCCTCGACGCGGGAGCCGCTGACCAGCAGCGGGTTGATCTCCAGGGACTCCAGCCCGTCACCCAGCGACTCGGCGAACGCCGCGACCCGCGCCACCACGTCCGCCACCGCGTCCAGGTCGGCGGGCTCGCCGCCCCTGACCCCGTCCAGCAGTGCCGCCCCGCGCAGCTCCGTGAGCGCCGTACGCACCTCGCCGGCGTCCACCGGCAGCACGCGCAGCGCCGTGTCGCGCAGCACCTCCACCCACACCCCGCCCAGCCCCACGGCCAGCGTCAGGCCCCAGGCCGGATCCCGTACGACGCCGACCAGCAGCTCGATCCCGCCACGGCGCTGCGGCTGGACGAGCACGCCGTCCAGCGACGGCACCGCGGCGACGATCTCCCGGTACGCCTGCCGCACCTCCTCCGCCCCGCCGAGCCCGAGCCGCACCCCGCCGACGTCGCTCTTGTGCCCGAGGCCCTCGGCCGCCGCCTTGAGCACCACGGGATGGCCGAACCGCTCAGCCGCCGCGACCGCCCCTGACTCGTCGGCGGCCATCTCCGACGGCACCACCGGCAGCCCGGCGGAGGCCAGCAGCCCGGCGGCCCGGTGCTCGGCCCACATCCCGCTCGCCCCCTCGGGCGGCGCGACGGCGCGGGGGAGCGGGGCGGTCCGGGACAGGGCCCGCTCGCGCTGCTCCGACCAGCGCACGGCCGCCCCGATGGCCTGCAGCCCGTGCTCGATGCCGCCCGCCACGTACGGGAACCCGGTCTCCGCCTGCACCCGCCGCCCGAACTCGGTCACGTCGGTCAGCACGTTGCTCACCACCACGACCGGCACCGGCGAGGAGGCGATCCGCCCGGCGCTGGCCGTGTACATGGCCAGCACCGGAGCCGGATCGGGCGGTGCCACCTTGGGCGGCTCCGACAGCAGCATGATCAGGTCGATCCCGGGGTCCGCGGACACCGCCTCCAGCGCCCGGCCGAGCAGGGTCCGGTCGATGAGCACGTACCCGGTGACGTCGAGCGGGTTCTGCACGGTGCCGAAGGACGGGACGATCTCCGCCAGCCGCGCCACCGTCTCCGGCGCGAACGGCGGCAGCTCCAGCCCTTCGTCCTCGGCCCGGTCCGCGATGATCTCCGAGGCGCCGCCGGACGGGGTGACGACCCCGACCCGCCGCCCCGGCAGCGGCCCCGAGGACGCGAGCAGCCCCGCCGTGATGATCAGATCCTCCAGCGAACGCACCCTGATCACGCCGAGCTGCCGCAGCGCCGCGTCGATGACGTCGTCGTCGCCCACCAGCGCGCCCGTGTGCGCCTGCGCGGTGTGCGAGGCCAGCCTGCTACGGCCGATCTTGAGCGCCACGATCGGCTTGCCCGCCTCCAGCGCCCGCCGCGCCACGCGCGAGAACTCGGCCGGGTTCCTGATCGTCTCCAGGAAGAGCGCCACGACCCTGGTCGCCGGATCGTCCACCAGATGGTCGATGACGTCCGTGACGGTCACGACCGACTCGTTGCCCATCGACGTCAGCAGGCTGATCCCCACGTTGCGGGCCTGCGCGAACCCCAGCACGGAGCTGGCCAGCGCCCCGCTCTGCAACACCACGCCGACCGCGCCGCGCAGCAACGGCGAGGGGATGGGCAGCCCGTACGGTGTCACGCCGGCGGCCGCGTTGATGTAACCGTTGCCGTTCGGCCCGAGGATCGTCAGCCCGTGCTCCGCGGCGAAGGCCGTGATCTCGGCCTCCAGCCGCGCGCCCTCCTCGCCGGCCTCCCCGAACCCGGCCGTGAGGATCACGTAACACCGGATCCCCAGCTTGGCCCCCTCCCGCAGCACACCGAGCACGGCGGCGGTCGGCACCATCACGTACGCCAGGTCCACCCGCTCGGGGATCTCCGTCAGGCTCCGGTGGGCGGCCTGGCCGTGCACCACGCCACCCCGCGGATTGACCAGGTGAACGGGCCCGGGGAAGCCGTGCGCACGCAGGTTGGCCAGCGTGCTGATCGACCACCCCGACTTGTCGGTGGCCCCGACCAGGGCGATCGAGCGCGGGTTGAACAGCTCCCCAACCGACATGTGCGTCATTCCCCGATGAGTCCGAGCCGCGCGTGACCCTTGATGAGGTTGCGGGCGATCGTACGGCGCTGGATCTCGTCGGTCCCCTCGAAGATGCGCAGCAGGCGCAGCTCGCGGTACCACCGCTCGATCGGCAGTTCCTTGGTGTAGCCCATGCCCCCGTGGATCTGCAGCACCCGGTCCACGACCTGGTTGGCCATGACGGCGCCGTTCAGCTTGGCGATCGAGGAGGCGTGCCGGGCGTCCAGGCCCTGCCCCACCCGCCAGGCCGCGTACAGCGTCAGCCACTTGGCCGCCTCGATCTCCACCTGCGAGTCGGCGATCATCCACTGGATGGCCTGGTAGTTGGAGATGGTCTGGCCCATGGACTTGCGGATCTTGGCGTAGTCGATGGCCATCTGCACCATGCGCTCGGCCGACCCGATGGCGCGCGCCGGGATCATGTAGCGGCCCTGGCCGATCCACTGCATGGCCAGCTCGAAGCCCTTGCCGAGCTCGCCGAGGATGTTCTCCTCCGGCACCCGCACGTCCTCGAACACGAGCGAGGCCGGGCCCCACTGGCCCATGGTGGGGATGGGCTCGGACTTCCAGCCCATCTCGCGGTCCACCAGGAAGCAGGTGACGCCGTGCTCCTCGGCCACGGCGAAGACCATGACGAAGTCCGCCTCGTTCCCGCCCGTGATGAACGTCTTCTCGCCGCTGATCACCCACTCGGAGCCGTCACGCACGGCCTTGGTGCGGATGTTGCGGGCGTCGGAGCCGGCGCCGGGCTCGGTGATCGCGAAGCAGGAGCGCCGCTCGCCCTCGATGGTGGGGAGCAGGTAGCGCTGCTGCTGCTCCTCGGTGCCTGCGTAGAGGATGTTGTCGGCGCTGCCGCCGAACGAGAACGGCACGAACGTGCGGCCGATCTCCATGGCGATGATCGCGGACATGATCGGGCCGAGGGCGGCTCCGCCGTACTCCTCGGGGGTGTTGATCCCCCAGAAGCCGGACTTCCTGGCCTTGGCGCGCAGGTCGCGCAGGATGTCGGGCTCCAAGCCCGGGCGGCCCTCGCGCTCGTTGCGCAGGACCTCGGGCTCCAGCGGCATGACCTCCTTCTCGATGAAGGCGCGGACGGTGTCGCGGATCTGGCGTTCCTCCGGGGTGAGCGAGAAGTCCACAGCCGTCTCCCTGGTGCTATTTCTAGAATCTTTCTCTAGGAAGACATTCCAACCGTTACGGCTCTGTGTCAAGAATCTGATTCTAGAATTTCGGCGGCTAGGATGTCGGCATGGCACGCAAGTCCTCGTGGGAGTGGAGCCGTACGGCGCAGACCCGCCAGAGCATGTTGCAGGCGGCGCGCGAGGTCTTCAGCGAGCACGGCTTCGCCGAGGCCAACGTCTCGGAGGTCGTCGCCCGCGCCGGCTCCAGCGTCGGCAGCCTCTACCACCACTTCGGCGGCAAGACCGAGCTCTTCCTCGCCCTGTACGAGGACCACCAGGCCGCCCACGAGCAGGCGTCCGCCTCCAGCGTGGCCAAGGCCAGGAAGGCGGGGGTCTCCGATCCGGTGGAGCTGCTGATCGCGGGGGCGCGGGCGTACCTCGCGGGGGCGTGGGAGCGGCGCGATCTGGTTCGGCTCTTCATCGACGGCGACGGCCCGCCGGGCTTCGAGCTCATCCGCCGCACGCGGGGGCGCGAGTGGGTCCGCCAGAACGCGGTGCTGCTGGGCGCGGGGGGCGACCCTCTCGACCGCTTCACCGTGGCCGTGCTGACCAGCATCATCGGCGAGGCCGCCCGGGAGGTCGCCACCTCCGACACCGAGGAGGAGGCCCGGGAGGTCATCGAGGCCGCCATGACCCTGATCCACCGCCTCGACCCCCTCCGCGCCCTCGACGAAACCTGACCCCTTCCCGCACCTCCCCGCCTTACGGGCGCCGAGACACCGGGACGCCGAGACACCGGGACGCCGGGACGCCGGACGTAGGGCGCTGGTGGACGGCGCGGGGGGATGGCGAGCAGCGCGTTGCGGGGATGGCGAGCAGCGCGGCAGTGGGGCGGGCACGCCGCACACGGGCGCGCCCCCGCCGGCCGTGACCCGTGGTGAGGCACACCGGCGGGCCGGTGGCGGGGGAGGGGTCACCGGCCCGCGGGGAGGCGGAGGGTCAGGTGATGGTGGCGCGTCCCCGGTCGATCACCACGGTCCCGTCGTCCTTGGCCGTCCTGAACAGCACGTCGGCGCCGTCCACCCAGATCGACACCGTGAGCGACTCGCCGGGGAACACCGGGCTGGAGAACCGCCCCGACATGGCCTTGAACCGCCCCGGGTCGGAGCCCGCGACCGTGTGCAGCAGCGCCCGCCCCGTCACCCCGTACGTGCACAGCCCGTGCAGGATGGGCCGGTCGAACCCGGCCCTGGCCGCGAACGACGGGTCGCTGTGCAGCGGGTTGTAGTCGCCCGACAGCCGGTAGATCAGCGCCTGCTCGGGCAGCGTCGAGTAGGTGACCTTGTGGTCGGGCGCCCGGTCGGGCGGCGTCCACGTGTCGCGCGGCCCCCGGTCCCCGCCGAAGCCGCCTTCGCCCCGGATGAACACCGAGCTCCGCGAGGCGATGACGAGCTCCCCGGTGGCCAGGTCGACGGCGCGCGCCTCCGAGGTGACCAGCGCGCCCGAGCCCTTGTCGTAGATCCCGGTCACCCGTGACGTGGTCCGCACGCCACCGGCCGCGGGCAGCTCGCGGTGCAGCTCGAAGCCCTGTTCGGCGTGGACGAGCAGGGCAGGGTCGTAGTCGCCGAGCCGCCGCCCCGGGGCCTGGGCGGCCAGGACGGCGAAGGTGGGCAGCACGCGCTGCCCCTTCTCGGTGGTGAACTCCAGCTCAGAGGTGCCCGCGCCGACGCCGAGCGCGTACAGCATGGTGTCCTTCTCGCTCCACGTGCGCTCGTACGCGGGCCCGTCGATCCCGATCAGCGAGTGGTCGAGTGCCATGGCGGATCAGTCCTCCCGTCCGGGGATGCGGCCGTTCGTCAGCGCGTTGGGCGCGGCCTTCTCGACCAGGGCGGGGATGACCGAGCCCAGCTCGGCCGGGTCCCACCGGCTGCCCTTGTCGGCCTCCGGCCCGGCGTGCCAGCCCTCGGCCACGCTGATCTTGCCGGCCCGCACGTTGAAGACGCGCCCGGTGATCCCGCGCGCCTCCGCGCTGGAGAGCCAGACGACCAGCGGCGCGATGTCGTCGGGGTCGGCGCCGGTGGCGCCGGCGGGCATGAGGTTCTCCGTCATGCGGGTGAGCGCGGCGGGGGCGACGGCGTTCACGGTGACGCCGTACCGCTCCAGCTCCTTGGCCGCGATGATCGTCAGGCTCGCGATGCCGGCCTTGGCGGCGCCGTAGTTGCCCTGCCCCGGGTTGCCGTAGATGCCCGAGGACGAGGTGGTGTTGATGATCCGGGCGTCCACCGGCTCGCCCGCCTTGGCCTTGTTCCGCCAGTAGGCCGCGGCGTGGCGCAGCGGGGCGAAGGTGCCGCGCAGGTGCACCTTGATGACGGCGTCCCACTCGTCGGCGGTCATGTTGACGAGCATCCGGTCGCGCAGGATGCCGGCGTTGTTGACCAGCACGTGCAGGTCGCCGAAGTGGTCGATGGCGGCGCGGACGAGCCGCTCGGCGCCGTCGAAGTCGGAGACGTCCTCGCCGTTGACGATGGCCTGCCCGCCCATGGCCTCGATCTCCGCCACCACCTCGGCGGCCGCGCCGGACGAGCCGGTGCCGTCCACCTCCGCGCCCAGGTCGTTGACCACCACCTTGGCCCCCTGCCTGGCGAATTCCAGTGCGTGTCCCCGTCCGATGCCCCTGGCCGCACCGGTGACGATCAC
The DNA here is from genome assembly GCF_024172165.1 of Nonomuraea thailandensis. Taxonomy (GTDB): domain Bacteria; phylum Actinomycetota; class Actinomycetes; order Streptosporangiales; family Streptosporangiaceae; genus Nonomuraea; species Nonomuraea thailandensis. The sequence continues at coordinate 12,698,604 of NZ_JAMZEB010000002.1, forward strand.
CACGCGGCCTTCGACGATCCCGCTCATCCGACACCTCGATCCTTGACCGGCTGACGATTTGAATTGGATTCTAGTATTAAAATCTAGAAAGGACAGGGCCCTTGCTGGCGACGACCACCCCCACCCGCGACGCCTGGCGAACGTTGTCGGTCGTGAGCCTGGCGAGCGTGCTGACCGGCCTCAGCGGCAGCGCCATCAACGTCGCGCTGCCCGAGATCGCCAGGCACACCGGGGCCGGCGCCACGGCCGCGAGCTGGATCCTCCTGGGCTACCAGTTGACCACGACCGTGCTCATGGTGGTATTCGGCCGGCTGGCCGATTTGTTCGGCAGGCGCAGGATGTACCTGCTGGGGCTGGCCACGTACACGCTGGCGGCCCTGCTGGCGGGCCTGGCGCCGAACGCCTGGATGATCGTGTTCATGCGGGTGCTGCAGGCCGTGGGCGGCGCGATGTTGCTCACCAACAGCGCCGCCCTGATCAGCGACGCCTTCCCGCGCGAGCGGCTGGGCGAGGGCATGGGCGTGTACGTGGCCTCGTTCTCGATCGCCGGGTTGATCGGGCCGACGCTGGGCGGGCTGCTGGCCGAGAGCCTGGGCTGGCGGTGGGTGTTCTGGTTCAACGTGCCCATCGGCCTGCTCTGCCTGCTGTGGGGCGTGCTCGTGCTGCCCAGGCCGCCCAGGGCCGAGCGGGAGAGCGGGCTCGACGGGCCGGGCAACGTCCTGGTCCTGGTCACCCTCGGTGGGCTGCTGCTGGCGCTGTCGGAGTTCACCCGGCTCGGCTGGGACCATCCGGTGGTGCTGGGCGGGCTGGGGGCGTTCGTGGCGGGGCTGCCGCTGTTCCTGCTCAGGGAGTCGCGGGCGGCTCATCCGGTCGTGGACCTGAGCCTGTTCAGGGAGCGGGCCTTCGCGTTCGGCACGCTGGCCTCGTTCCTCAACGCCGTGGCGCGCATGGGCATGGTCTTCCTGGTGGCGCTCTACTTCCAGGCCGTGCGCGGCGACGACCCCGTGCAGGCGGGGCTGAAGGTGCTGCCGCTGGCCGTCGCCGCCATGATCGGCTCGGTGAGCTCGGGCTTCCTGCAGCGCCTGACCAGCGCGCGCACGCTCGCCGTGGCCGGCGCGGCGACGACCACGTGCGGGCTGGTCGTCATGCTCTCGGTGATGTCGGCGGACATGCCGTACCCGGCCGTGGCGGCGGGGCTCGTGCTCATCGGGCTCGGCTCGGGCGCGTTCCTGCCCTCCAACACCACCGCCATCCTGGACGGCCTGCCCTCCAACCGGCTCGGCATCGTCAACGCCATGCGCCTCATGCTGCAGAACACCGGCAACGTCGTCGGCACCGGCCTGGTCCTGTCGATCATCACCGCGCCGCTCCCCGCCGCCCTGCACCAGAGCGTGTTCGCCGGCACGCTCGCGCACCTGCCGGGCGGGGCGGTCGAGCAGCTCGTCACCGGCTACCGCTGGGCGCTGGGCTCCATGGCCGCCATCTCGGTGCTGACCGTGCTGTCCTGCCTGGCCCGGCGCAGGGCCACCTGACCGGGGCGGGTACGGTGGCGGACGTGGTTGAACGCACCCCGTCCGAAAGCACCCCGGCCGAACGGCACGTCTATCCCCGAGTGGTGAGATTCGGCGACATCGACTCCCAAGGGCATGTGAACAACGTGCGCTTCCTCGACTACCTGGAGGACGCCCGCTTCGGCATGCTGAGCATCGACCCGTACGTCGCGGGCGACGAGCCGTTCAAGGGCCTGGTCGTGACCCGGCACGAGATCGACTACCGCCGCCCGCTGGGCTTCCGGGCGCAGCCCGTGCGGGTCGAGACCTGGGTGACGGAGATCAGGGCGGTGCGTTTCACGCTGCAGTACGAGATCCGCGACGACGAGGGGCTCTACGTCACCGCCAAGTCCGTCATGGCGGCCTACGACGTCGAGCGGGCCGCGCCGCGCAGGCTGACCGAGAACGAACGGGCCTACCTGAAGCGCTACGCGGCGGAATGAAACGCTGGTGGATGCTGGCGCTGGGCGTCAACGCGCACGCCGGCGTCACCCTGGGCCTGTTCGGCCTGCCGCTGGTCATGCCCGAAATCTTGCGATATTTCAACGTCTCACTCCCCGTGGGCGGCCTCATCGCCAACGCCCCGGCCATCGGTGTCATGTTCGCCCTCGTCGCCTGGGGCGCCCTGGCCGACCGGTACGGCGAGCGGGTGATCCTGGGCGCCGGCGTGGGGCTGGCCGCCCTACTGATGGCCGCCACGGCCTTCGCCGGGAGCACCTGGGCGGTGATCACGCTGCTCGCGCTGGCGGGCGCCGCCGGCTCGGCCGCGATGGTGGGCGGCGGGCGCATCGTGCTGCGCTGGTTCGAGCCGGCGGAGCGCGGTGTCGCCATGGGGGTGCGCCAGGTCTCCTTCACCCTCGGCATGGCCCTGGCCGCCTTCGCGCTGCCGCCCATGGCGCGGGCGCACGGGTTACCGGGCGTGCTGCTGCTCTGCTCCGGGGTGAGCCTGCTGGCCGCCGTGCTGGCCGCGCTGCTCATGGCCGAGCCGCCGCGCGCGCTCTCCGGGCCGGGCGCGGAGCGGGCGGGCTCGCCGTACCGGCAGCCCGCTCTGTGGCGGGTGCACGCCACCAGCGCCCTGCACGTGGTGCCGCAGGTCGTGGTCAGCACGTACGGCGTGGACTGCCTGGTCACGACCTACGGCTGGGACGACGTCGCGGCCGGCCGGCTCTTCGGCGTGGCCGCGATCGGCGGGGCCGCGATCCGCGTCGTGGCCGGCCGCTGGTCCGACCGCACCGGCCTGCGCATGCGGCCCCTGCTGATCCTCACCCTCGGCAACCTCACGGTGCTGGCGCTGCTGGTCGCGGGCACGCTCACCGCCACCCGGCTCGGGGTGGCGGCGCTCGTGCTGGCCTCGGTGATGACGGTGTCCGGCAACGGGCTGGCCTACCTCGCGGCGGGCGAGCTGGCCGGGCCCGGCTGGGCGGGCAAGGTGCTCGGCACCCACAACACGATCCAGAACACCGTCTCCCTGGCCGTCACGCCGGTGGCCGGCGTCCTGATCGTCGGCGCCGGCTACTGGGCCGGCTTCGCGGCGGGCCTGGCCTGTGCCGTGGCCTCGCTGCCCGTCATTCCTCGGCGCTGGGAGCGGTCGAGGCGCTCCTGAGCCACACCGCCGTGTCGGGCGGCAGCAGCCCGCGCCGCAGCGGAGCGCTCGACAGCAGCACCTCCTCGTGCTTCGGCAGGCGTACCGGCCGGGTGCCGCAGTTGATCGCGCAGATCAGCGGTCCCCGGGCGAAGAACAGCGCCCCCTCGGGAGACTTCAGCCACTCCAGCGTGTAAGGAATGCTCCGCACCAGCTCGCGGCGGCAGGCCAAGGCCCGGCGGTAGAACTCCAGCGTCGAGTCCGCGACCCCCTCCTGCTTCTCGACGCTCAGCTCCGCGAACGACTCCGGCTGCGGCAGCCACGGCTCGGCCCCGCCGGGCGAGAAGCCGTGGGAGGGCGGGTCCACCGTCCACGGGATCGGCACCCGGCACCCGTCGCGCCCCGGCAGCTTGCCCTTGGACTGGAAGAACACCGGGTCCTGCCTGGCCTCGTCCGGCAGGTCCGTCACCTCGGGCAGCCCCAGCTCCTCGCCCTGGTAGAGGTAGGCGGAACCGGGCAGGGCCAGCATCGCCAGCAGCGCCGCCCTGGCCCGCGCCAGGCCCGTGCCCGGGTCGGCCGTGCCGTAGCGGGTGCGGTGCCGTACGACGTCGTGGTTGGACAGCACCCAGGTGGCGAACGGCACCGTGGACACCGTGTCGTCGATCACCTTCTTGAACGCCGTCGGCGACCACGGCGCCTGCAGCCAGGCGAAGTTGAAGCTCTGGTGCAGCTCGTCGGGCCGCAGGTACAGGGCGAGGTCCTCGGGGCTGTCGGTCCACACCTCGCCCACGGCCATCCGCTCGCCCGGATAGGCGTCCAGCACGCGCCGCCAGTCGCGGTAGACGTTGTGCACCTCCGGCTGCCCCCACACCGGCGAGACCGACTTGAACGACTGGTCGCCCACGTCGGGCAGTCCCTCCGCCTTGTACAGGCCCATCGCCACGTCGATGCGGAAGCCGTCGACGCCGCGGTCCAGCCAGAACCGCAGGACGTCGAGGAACTCCGCGTGCACCTCGGGGTTGCGCCAGTTGAAGTCGGGCTGCCCGGGCGCGAACAGGTGCAGGTAGTACTGCCCGTCGGGCGTCCGCGTCCACGCCGGGCCGCCGAACGTGGACTGCCAGTTGTTGACGGTGTCGCGGAAGATGTACCGGTCGCGTCCCTCGCCCCGCAGCGCCGCCTGGAACCAGGGATGCTCGGAGGAGCTGTGGTTGGGCACGATGTCCACGATCACCCGCAGATCGTGCTCGTGCGCGTCGGCGACCAGCGCCTCGAAGTCGCCGAGCGTGCCGAACAGCGGGTCCACGTCGCGGTAGTCGGCCACGTCGTAGCCGCCGTCGGCCATGGGGGAGCGGTAGAACGGGGTGAGCCAGATCGCGTCGACACCCAGCCCGCGCAGGTACGGCAGGCGCTCGCGCACCCCTGCCAGATCGCCGACGCCGTCTCCCGAGGCGTCGGCGAAGCTGCGGACATAGATCTCGTAAACGACTGCGTCACGCCACCAGGGGATATCCATGTGGCGTGTCATGCCCCGTTATGTGGGCGAGTTCACCAGGCTGTGGGCAGCGTAGACCAGATAGTCCCAAAGCCTGGTCTCCAGCTCGTCGGGCAGATCGAGCGAATCGACCGCGTCACGCATGTGCTTCAGCCAGGCGTCCCGCTCGGGCTTGCCGATCACGAACGGCATGTGCCGCATGCGCAGCCGGGGATGGCCGCGCTGCTGGCTGTAGGTGTTGGGCCCGCCCCAGTACTGGATCAGGAAGCCCCGCAGCCGGTCCTCGGCGCCCGTCAGATCGGACTCCGGATAGAGCGGCCGCAGGGTCGGGTCTTCCGCGACCCCCTCGTAGAAGCGGTGCACGAGGCGCCGGAAGGTCTCCTCGCCTCCGACGGCGTCGTAAAAGGAGGTCTCTGTCACGTTTCCTAGCTTAGGCGGTGGCGACCATGGGGATGCCCGCGTTGTCGAGTGCCGTCTTGACCCGGAGCCTCAGCTCCCGCGAAACCTCCGCCTGCGCGGAGGGCAGCGTCTTGGCCGTGATGCGGAACACCAGCGAGCTGTCGGAGAGCTGCTCGACGCCGAACACCTGCGGCGGCTCCACGATCTTGGACTCGCGCAGCTCGGGGTCGGCCCAGGTCTCCTCGGCGACGTGCTCCAGCAGCACCCGCACGCTGACCACGTCGGCGTCGTAGGCCACCGGCACGTCCATGAACGCGCGCGACCAGCCCTGCGACTCGTTGCCGACCCGGGTGATCGTGCCGTTGCGGACGTACCAGACGCGGCCGTCCACGTCGCGCAGCCTCGTGACGCGCAGGGTGACCGCCTCGACCGTGCCGACCGCCGGGCCGGCGTCGATCACGTCGCCCACGCCGTACTGGTCCTCCAGCAGCATGAACATGCCCGCGATGAAGTCCTTCACCAGCTCCTGCGCGCCGAAGCCGATCGCCACGCCCAGGATGCCGACGCTGGTCAGCAACGGCGCGATGGGGATCGTCAGCCTGTCGAGCACGGTCAGCACGGCGGTGCCGAGGATGACGATCGAGGCGATGTGCTTCAGCACCGACCCCATCGTCTCGGCCCGCTGCTTGCGCCGCTCGTGCAGCAACGCGTCGATGCCGTCGGTCGCCGCCCCCTTCCGGAAGCGGCTGGTGATGGCGCCGCCCGTGGCCGCCCGGTTGACCACCCGTGTGATCACCCGGTGCGCGATGTTGCGCAGCACGAAGGCGAGCAGGACGATCAGGACGACGACGACAGCGCTCGCCGCCAGTGGTGACCACCACGCGTTGTAAAACATCCCGGCAAGCGTAGAGCACACCGGATCGTTTTGGCAGGTCACGGCCACATCCGAAATCACCTTGTCGGGATCGGGCAACACCGATGACGACGAGGACGACGGCGATGGCGATGGCCCTAGCAGTAACACTATGGTGGATCCCCCTCCGGAAGCGGTTCGATCAACGTTCTTGGACCGTTTCGATCCAAAAATACCGCTGACCGAACCGCCCGCCGTCACATCACGCCGGGGAAGACGGGGTCGCCGGCTCTCTGGGCCGCGGAGGGAGAGAGCAGACGCTCCGATGACGGACGGCTCGGAACGGGACACGCACCCGGAAGCGTGTCCCGTACCGGTTCCGGGAGGGATCCCCCGAACACCCGCCAGGCTGATCCGGGCGGGCGGCTTGTGGACGCGGCGCGCGGCGCCGCATGGTGTGCCGATGGGCCGGAACCGGCGGAGTGACCAGGGCTCCGACGTGCGGATAACCCTCCGCACCGGCCACTCCGCCGGCTCCCAGTGGCCGTCGTGGGTGCGGTGAGCCGCGGTGGCTGCGCTCCACCCGGTTCACCGGGTCGTCACTCCCCCACGACGGCGAGCACGCGGGCGACCTTCGTCGCGGCGCCGGCCGGGTCGTCGGCCGTGTGCATGCGCTCGCCCCAGGACCAGCAGTACCACCAGTCGCGCATGTCGGAGACGGCTGCCGACCGGCAGGTGACGTTCTCGGACAGGCTCGTCGCGCTCGGGTTGATGACCCGTACGAACGTGCGTCCGCTCTGGGTCCGGACCACTCGTGCGAGCAACCCGCGCGCGTCCAGTTCGGCCACGAGACGCTCAAGGTGCTCGAAGTTGTCGTCCCCCACCGTTCGTTCCTCCCTCGGGAATCGTTGCTGGTGGGCCAAAGATGGCCCAAGTCAAGAGTTCGCGCAACGAGCGGATTCGCTCACGGGGAGTCGCTTCTTCCTCATGGGTTGTAAGAAACAGTCCCGGGGAGGATGTTCCTTAACCGTAGGTTGGTCATGGGCGTTCCAATCAACTCGGCATTGCTTCATAGTCATGGGTAGGCGCAGGGCAACTTGAGGGCTACGCTGAGTCACCAGTTGCGGACCGGTCGAGACATGCGTGAGAGGGGCCGGGATGTCCGGCAGACAGCACAGGGAGACGGAGATCGCCCGGCGGATCAGGGCCAAGGGCCTGGCCGCCGGGCGCACGTCTGCTCAGATAGCTGACGAGATCCACGAGGCGTGCGCGGGTTTCAGCACGAGTCGCATCAAAGCCCATCGGCTGGCCTACGGCATCGCGCTGGCGGACGTCATCGAGCAGGTCCGCGCCCTGTTCGAGCGCGACGGCAAGGCGATGCCCGGCATCGGCGAGACGCTCCTGTCCGCGTACGAGAGCGGGCTCAAGCGCCCCGGGCCCGAATACCTGCACTACCTGTGCACGGTCTATCGGGTCGAGCCCGTGGCGCTCGGCTACGACTCGCCCTGCATCTGCGGCCACGGCCACCGGATGCCGGGGGTGCTCGGCGCGGTGGAGGCCAAGGAGCGGACGCAGCGGCCACCGGAGCGCGAGCTGGTGATCCAGCCGATGGAGACCGAGCCGGAGGACGAGGAGAACGAGAACATCCTCCGCCGCACCCTTTTAAACTCACTCCAGGCCGACGCCAACCTCGCCGATCTGGAGGGCCCCGTGCTCGGGGCGTGCGAGGGGATCAGGCGTCGGATGGACGAGACGCTGGTCTCGGCCTCCGTGTCCGCCGCGATGCTCGACCAGTGGGAGGAGTCGACGGTCAGCTTCGGCCGCCAGTACACCACGGCGGCCCCGCTGCGGCTGCTGTGCGACGTGCTGCTGGAGCTCAGCGCCGTACGCACCGCGATGGCCCGGCGTCAGCCCATCGACCTGCAGGAACGCCTGTGCAGGATGGCCGCCCAGCTCGCGGGGCTGGCCGGCATGATCATGATCAACCTGGGCGATCACCGGCTGGCCCGGTCGTTCTTCCGCACGGGCCGCACGGCCGCCGACGAGACCGGCGACCGGGCGCTGCGCGCGTGGATCGCGGCTCGCGAGTCGCTGGTGCCCCTCTACTTCGGCGACGCCCGCGAGGCGCTCACCCTGGCCAAGAAGAGCCGCGACATGGCCGGTTCCATGCCGTGCGCCGCCCAGGCCATGGCGCCGGTCGTCGAGGCCAGGGCGCTGGCCATGATGTCGAACGGCGAGAGCAAGAAGGAGATCGTCGACCAGGCCAAGCGCGCGCTGGCCCGGGCCAGGAACGCCTTCGCGCACATGCGCCCCGAGGACCAGGAGGACGTCGCCTTCGGCTACACCGAGAAGCAGCTCTACTTCTACCAGGGTGACGTGCTCACCAAGCTGGGCCAGACGATCGAGGCCGAGGTCGTGCTCGACCAGGCGCTGGAGAAGTACGAGGACCACATCCTCGACCAGACGCTGATCAGGCTCGACCAGGCCCAGTGCCGGCTGATCGACGGTGACGTCCAGGAGGCGGTGTCCATCGCCACGAGGGCGCTCAGCCTGGTCAGCGACGAATACCGGACGGACCTCATCATGCGGCCCGCCTTCCAGCTCGAACGGGCGATCCTCGCGCGGGACGCCGGTGCTCCAGGGCTGGACGCCTATGCGGCCGTCCTGCGGCGGTCCAAGCAGCCCGAGTTGAAAGGGGGCGGTGGATGAGCCTGAGGATCAGGCGCTATCGGTGGTCGGATCTCGACACCATCCTCGCACTCCACCGGATCTGCCTCGCGGAGGTGGGTCTGGTGCCCGGTGACGGGGTCTACTACGACGACGACTTCCCACGCATCCAGGAGATCTACCTGGCCTGCGGCGGCGACTTCCTCGTGGGGGTGACCGGCTCGCGGGTCGTGGCCATGGGCGGGCTGAGACCCGTCGACACGGGCACGGCGGAGATCTGCCGGTTAAGGGTCCATCCCGAGTTCCAGCGGCGCGGCTACGGCGCGGCCATGCTCATCGCGCTCGAACGGCGTGCGGTGGAGCTCGGATTCCACAGCGTCAGAGGTGACACGACACTCAACCAGGAAGCCGCGCTGGCGCTGTACGAACGCCAGGGCTGGCGCGAGCTGTCAAGGGAGCGGGTGGGCGGCCTGACGGTCGTCTACGGTGAGAAACGCCTGGTCCCGCCGGCAGTTCTGGAGCACTAGAGCGCGCATCGAAGCAGGGGCGCCCCACCCTTCCCCCTCCTGGGGCCGCCCGGTGACCTGGTCCCGGGCACGCTCGGCGTGAGGTAGCCGCCGAGCCTTCGCCGTCACGGTAGGTGACGCTTCCCCGGCCACCGAACCCGACATCTTCCGCGAAATTCTCGTGAGCGATATGTCGGAGACGCCGTAAAGCGGCGTCGCCGGATAAGGATGTACGAACCCGCGGGTGAGGCTCTTACCACCCAGGTGTAAGCAACCATCACCGGCTGCTCCCTGTACATCTAAGGCTGCGAATAGTAGTGCCATGCTTTTCCTATGGCAGTCGTGGCCGCTCCCCGCCCCCTTCTGGGAGCCGTGCTTCTGTTGTTCGTCAGCGCCGCTTGGGGGTCGGCCTTCCCGCTGATGAAAGATCTCATCCACCGGTTACCGGTGGAGGACCTGCTCGCCGAGCGTTACCTGCTGGCCGCGCTGACGCTGTTCCTCATCAAGCCCGGCTGCCTGCGGGGGTTGTCGCGCGACACCTGGCTCAACGGGGCGCTGCTGGGTGTGATGTTCGGGGCGGGGCAGGTGGGGCAGGCCATGGCGCTCGGCAGCCTGCCGTCGGCGGTGTCCGGGTTCGCCGTCGGGTGCAGCGTGATGATCACGCCGATCCTGTCGCTGATGCTGTTCAGGGAGCCGGTGCGGCGGCGCATCTGGGCCGGGGTCGCGCTCGCGGTGGCGGGCATGGCCGTCTTCACGCTGGTGCGCGGGGTGGAGGAACACGGCATCTCGCTGCTCGCCCTCGGGGTCACGCTCACCGCCGCCGCGCTCTACTCCGGCCATACCCTCCTGCTCGGCCGGCTGTCCGAGCGTCCGACCGGTTTCCCCGCGTACGCGCTGACCGTGATCCAGCTCTTCACCATCGGGGTGCTCACGGGTGGCTTCGCCGTACGCGACGGGATCTCCGTTCCGGTCGGGCCGTCCGATTGGGTGATCCTGTTGCACCTTTCCGTGATCTCGTGCGCGCTGGGCTTCCTGGCACGTTCCCACGCCCAGGCGCACCTGCCGGCGGTGCCCAGCCAGATCCTCATGTCGTCCCAGCCGCTCTGGGTGGCCGCGATCGCGGTGATCTGGTTCCAGGAGCGGCTGGGGTGGGGCATGGTCGTGGGCGGGGTGCTGATGGCCGGGGCGATGTTGCTCGCGTTGCCCACCAGACGTGAGACCAGGGGAAAAGAGCGGCGCCGGTTGCTGTTCGCCGCCCACCGGGCCTCGCTGGTGCTCGCCGGCCACCGGGTCAAGCGTGAGGACCCGTTGCGCCTCCAGCGCGGTGCGGCGCCGTACATCGCCAAGAGCGCCTGTTCGAACTCGGCGTCCTGTCCATGGCAGACCCGCTCGCTCAAGGGAGGGGCCGAGCCGAGCCTGGAGCGGCTGATAGAGCGGGCCACTCACATCGTGCGGGCGAAGAACCTCCCGGGGCCCGGCTGCTGCCAGTCGGTCACGCTGCTGGGCAGGTGCCTGTGCGACTTGATGGAGGAATCCGAGCAGGTGCATACCACACGATTGCAGCGTTGGTTTCGGTCCTAATAGGTTAGACATGCCCCACAAAAGGCAAGTGCATTTTATCCATTAGTCTCCCACTTATTCGCGATAAACCTTGATATTCGGTGGGGTGACCCAATAATGGGTGTTCAACCCCAAGTGGAGAGGCATGTCATGAAGCGCATCGTCGTCCGCAAGCCCGGAACCGCGCGGCTGGCAGGGACCTCCAGTGTCATTCACAAGGGGTGACTGAGGAGAGGTCCCACCTCAGGGTCCAGGGCGAACCACCCGCCCGATGGGGGGCCGTGCGGCTGCTGACGCCGTTGATCGACGCGCATCGCCGGCCGCACGGCCCCTACACCTTCGCCGCCGCCCTGCTGCGCCGGCTGGTGCCGCCCGTGCTGCGGCGCTCCCCTGAGCTGGTGGCCGCGCACGACATCGAGATCCTGGCGGCCGCCCCCGAGCTGGCCGGGACCGTGCCCGCCAGGCGGGTCGCCGTCGACGCGGAGCTGCCCGACGAGGAGCGCATCCTCGTGCCCGCGCCCCGCCGCACGCTGCGGCTGGCCAACGGGATCGCGGAGTTCGTGCGCGACGCCGTACGGCCCGGGCGGGCGCTCGTCGTGTGCAACGCCGACGCGGCCGACCCCACGGACACCGAACTGCTGGACGTCATGATGCGGCGCATCCCTCCCGGCACTCTGACGATCATGACGTACTCCGGAGGCCCCGAGCCCCCGCCCGACACCCGTGACGCCGACGGGCTGTGGGCCGTCGTCGACCGCTGCACCCGCGAGGGCTTCCTGCACGCCGTGGCGGAGCTGGGGGAGCTCGGCATGGCGGCCTCGGCCCCGGGCGGCCAGAGCTGGTGGCGCTTCGCCCAGCGCACCGCGACCGCGCTCGGCGGCCTCGGGCGCACCGACGACGCCCGCGCCATCTGGGACCGGGTGCGCCTGGCCAGCCAGGATCCGGCGATGCACGCGGCCGCCGCGTACGGCACGGCCATGCTCGACGCCCGCCACCCCGACCCCGCCCGGCGCGACCTGACCCGGGCCAGAGCCTGGATCAACGAGGCCATCGCGATCTCCACCATCCTGCCCGACCCCGCCGAACGGGCCTTCAAGCTCGGCTTCGACCGCAACGGGCTGGCGCTGATCGAGCTGCGGCAGGGCCGGCTGGACGCCGCGCTGGAGCTGGTGGAGTCGGCCATCGAGCTGGCGCGCGAGCTGGGAGAGCGTCACCGTCCGCACCGGATGGTGCTGCTGGCCAACCGGGCCCAGCTCCTGGCCGGGCTGGGCAGGACCAAGGAGGCGCTGGAGGACTACGGGGCGGCGATCGCGATCGATCCCGGCTTTCCCGACCAGTACGTGGAACGCGGCAACCTGCTGTTCAAGCTGGGCCGCCACGAGGAGGCGATGGCGGACTTCGAGCAGGCCATGCGGGCCGGGCCGCCGCTGCCCGAGGCGTTCTACAACCGGGCGGAGCTGTGCGCCGTGCAGGGGGAGGTCGAGGCGGCGCTGGCGGACCTGGGGCGGGTGATCGAGCTCGACCCCGGCTACGTGGACGCCTACATCAACCGCGCCGGGCTGCTGGCCGGATGCGAGCGGGACGAGGAGGCCAGGGCCGACGTCGAGACGGGGCTGCGGCTGGCGCCGGGGAACCCGTACCTGCTGACGGTGCTGGGCCAGATCGAGACGGCGGCGGGCCGCTACGCCGAGGCCGAGGCGGCGCTGGAGCGGGCCGTGGAGCGGGCGCCGGAGCTGGTGTCGGCCTGGGGGAGCAGGGGGGTGCTCCGGTACGCGACCGGCGACCTGGAAGGCGCGGTCGGCGACTTGACGCACGCCATCGCGCTGTCCCCCCAGCCCGACCTGTACGCCAACCGCGCGATCGCCCTGCGGGCCCTGGGCCGTCACGCCGAGGCGGAGGCGGACGACCATCGGGCGGCGGGGGCGGCTGATGGGACCATTGGTGTATGAAGGGGCGAACAGGGCGAGCGGCCGCGGTGTGCGCCGCTCTCGGCGTGTTGTGGTGGGCCACGGTACGGCTGGCCTGGGCGGGCGTCGGCTGCGAGGACTGGGGCTGCCTGGTGCCGGCCGTCGGCGTCGTCGTGGTGATCAGCCTGGCCCTGCTCGCCGGGTCCGCGCTCGCGCTGGAGCGGGTGGCGGTGCGGCCGGGGCGGCGGGTGGCACTGACGGCGGCCGGGGTGCTGGTCGTGTTCCGGCTGGCCGGGGAGTCGCTGCCCTCCTGGACGTCGTCCCTCGCCGACGCGGCCGTGGCCGGGGCGGCCTTCGCGGGCGCCGGGGCGCTGGCAGCCTTCGTGACGGAGGCCGGGGCGTCCCGCCGGCGGCGCATGTGGACCGCGCTCGCCGTCGCCGCTCTGCTGCCGGTCGCGCTCGTCACCGCCCTCACCAGGCACGGCCTCTGAGTCACCGCCCTCACCAGGCACGATCTGAGCCTCAGCTCTCCACAGGATCCTCGGCGGCAGTGCTCTCTTGACAGCGGCGGCGCGGCGGCGGACTGTTCCATATACGGAACACTGCCCGGAGGTGCTGTCATGCGACCCAACTCCCGCTTCGCGCACGTCCAGCCGTTCGACATCGACAGGGTGGCCGCCGCGGCCGGAGCCGACCCCGACGTGCTGCGCATGGAGAACCTCGACACCGACGTGCCACCCCCGCCCGCGGCCGTCGAGGCCACCAGACGCTCGCTGGAGGAGGGCACGGGCAACAGCTGGCTGCCGTTCACGGGTCTGCCCGAGCTGTGCGCGGCGGTGGCCGCCGACCTGCGCGTCCGCACCGGGCACGACTACGACCCGGCGCGCCAGATCGCCATCACCTCGGGCGGCACGTCGGCCGTCATGCCCGTGCTGCTGGCCACCACGGAGCCGGGGGACCCGGTGGTGCTCACCGACCCCACGTACGCGGGGCTGCTCCAGCGCGTACGGCTCTCGGGCGCCCGCCCGCACCTCGTGCCGCTGCGCGTGGACGGCGGGCACTGGCGGCTGGACCGCGAGGCGCTCGCCGGGGTGAGCCGGGCCGCGGCCCTGCTGCTGATGAGCCCTTCGATGCCGTCGGGCGTCGTCCTGGACCGGGAGGACTGGGCGCAGGTCGCCGAGGTGTGCGAGCGCACCGGCGCGTACCTGATCTACGACGCCGCCATGGAGCGCATCGTCTTCGACGGTCACCCGCGGATCAACCCGTGCCAGGTCGAGGGCCTGGCCGGGCGCACGATCGTCATCGGCTCGATGTCCAAGGAGTACCGGATGATCGGCTGGCGGATCGGCTGGGTCGCCGGCCCCGCCGACGTCATGTCCCGCGTCATGGTGGCGACCGTCTACAACACCACCGTGGCCAGCGGCTTCCACCAGCTCGGCGCGGCGGCCGCGCTCAGCGGCCCGTCGGGCGTGGCGGAGGCGGTGGCCGAGTACCAGGCCCGCCATGAGACGGTGGCCGCCCAGCTCGACGGCCTGCCGCTGGTGCGGGCGGGCGGTGGCTGGTCGTGCCTGGTGGACGCCGAGGCCATGGGGCTGACGGCCGCTGACCTGTCGGCCCGCCTGCTCGACCGGGGGCGCGTCGCCGCCACCCCCATGACGGCGTGGGGCGAGACGGTGGCGCCGCGCTTCGTCCGCCTGGTCTTCAGCAACGAGCCGGTCGAGCGCCTGGCCGGGCTGCGCGCCAGGTTCGAGGCCGCGCTGGCCTGAATATCCTGTACCGCATGGGCACACGCGGCAGGCAGGCCGAGGCGGCGCGCAACGATCTGCGGCTGCTGCGCGCGGCGCACGAGGTGTTCACCACGCAGGGCTTCGACGCGCCCGTGTCGGCCATCGCCAAGCAGGCGGGCGTCGGCATGGGCAGCCTCTACCGCCGCTACCGCACCAAGGAGGAGCTGCTCCAGCGCCTGTGCCTGATCGCCATGGAGCGGGTGGTGGAGGCGGCGCAGGCGGGGCTGGCGGAGCCCGATCCGTGGCAGGGCCTGGCGCTCTACGTGCGCACCTGCGTGGCCAACAGGTCGGGCGCGCTGGCGCCGGTCGCGGGCACGATCGAGGTCACCGACGAGATGTGGCGCACCTCCCGCCTGGCCGACGAGGCCGCCGAGCGGCTGGTGGCCCGCGCGCACGAGGCCGGCGTGCTCAGGAGCGACGTGAGCATGCTGGACATCTCGCTGCTCATGGAGCAGTTCAGCCGCCCGGCGGCCGGGCCGGCCCACCCGGAGCACGAGCAGGTCAAGCAGCGCCTGCTGGCCATCGCCCTCGACGGCCTGCGCGCGCCCGGCCTGACGGAGCTGCCGGGTCAGGCGCCGGCCATGGAGTGGTACGAACGGCGCTGGGGGACCCCTCCGTAGGTCTACGGTGGGGTGCGTGGGCTTCAACGAGCTGCTAGACGACCTTGATCACAGCGCCACCGCCCAGGCGGCGGGCATCAGACGCGGCTATGGCGGGCCGCCCGCGCGCGCGGTGAGCTTCACCGCGGGCATGACCCGGCTGCGCTGCGCCTCCCTGCTCAAGCCCCTGTACGCGTGGGTGAGCGCGGCCCGCATCCCCGACGCCGACCGGTGGCGCCGCCACGCGGAGCCCGCCGTCGTGGTCTCCTCCAACTCCGACACGCTCAACCTGTGGCTCGCCGTCGGCCCCCGCGTCATCCTCGACGACCTGCGCGACCGTACGGGCGTGGCCTGGGCGCTGCCGAACGGCGACCCGTCCAGGTTCGGCTCCGTCGAGGTCACGGCCGGCGAGGTGTGCGCCGCCTACGCCGTGCTCGCCCAGTCGGCCGTCGCGGGCGACCCGGTGGCCGGCACCGTGCTGCAGTGGATGGGGCAGGTGGCCGAGCCGCAGGCGTTCGGCGCGCGCGAGGCGCTGGGCTGGCCGCAGTCCGCGGTCAAGTGCGGCTGGTACGGCGCGCCCGACGAGACCGTCCTGCGCACGCACGCCGTGGCCGTCCAGCCGCGCGGCGGCACCAGGGTGAGCGTGATCGTCGCGATGACCGCGCTGCCCTACACCGACCCGCACGAGCGCGAGGCCTACCGCGAGCACGTGGGCAAGGGCCTGCCCGTGGAGGCGGAGCACGAGAAGGTGTCCGGCACGCTGCTGCGCGGGTTGATGACGACGACCTGCGAGGAGCTGGGCTCGTGAGGCTGACCGTGCTGGGCGGTTGCGGGGCGTGGCCGGGCGCCGGTCAGGCGTGCAGTGGCTACCTCGTGGAGGATGAAGGCTTCCGCGTCCTCCTCGACCCCGGATACGCCACCCTGCCCAGGCTGCTGGCGCTCATGGGCGCCGCCGAGGTGGACGCGGTCCTGGTCACCCACGGCCACCCCGACCACTGCGCCGACCTCAACCCGCTGCTGCGGGCCCGCGCGCTGGCCGGCGAGCCGGCGCCGCCGCTGCCCGTCCACGCCCCGCCCGGCGCGCTCGACGCCGTCATGGCGCTGGACAAGCCGCGCATGCTGGCCGCCGCCCTGACGCGCCACGACCTGCGGCCCGGCCTGGCGTGCGAGCTCGGCCCCTTCCGCCTGGACGTCTTCGACCTGCCCCACCACGTGCCGAACGCCGGGCTGCGGCTGACGGGCGCGGCCGGCCGGGTGATCGCCTACACCGGCGACACCGGCCCGTCGACCGAGCTGGTCTCCCTGGCCAAGGACGCCGACCTGCTGCTGGCCGAGGCGACCTATCCGGAGCGCGTCCCGGAGGAGGACGCCCCCTACCTGTCCAGCGCGCGCGACGCCGGGCACACCGCGGCATCGGCGGGAGCGGCCCGCCTGCTGCTCACCCACCTGTGGCCGGACACCTCCGCCGAGCCCGCGCTCGCCGCCGCGGAGGCGTCGTACGCGGGCGAGCTGTCGGTCGCCACGGCCGGCGTCACCGTGGATCTCGGGTGAGCCGCTCGACGACCTTCGCCAGCTCGGGCGGCTCGACCCCCTCCGGCAGTTCCTCGGCCCACACGTAGCCGCGGAAGGCCGCGCGCTCCTCCTCCGTCAGCGCCCCCGGCGCCACCTCGGGCCGTGCCCCGGCGAACCTCGCCAGGTAGAACAGCTCCCGCTTCATGAACCGCGTGCCCAGCCAGCGGAAGTCGCGATCGACCTCGACGCGGCGGTCCAGCACCGCCGCGCCCGGCAGCCCGGTCTCCTCGGTCAGCTCCCGCCTGGCGGCCTCCAAGGGGGTCTCGCCGGGCTCCAGCCTGCCGCCCGGCGGCTCCCAGACCTCCACGTCATCGACCGGGTCGTACCAGTGCATCAGCAGCACCCGCCCGTCGCGGTCGAGGCAGACCACGCGCGCGGCGGGGCGTTCGTCCAAGCCCGTCACGCTCGCAGAGGCTACCTCGGGACGTGGTGGCGCAGGCGCAGGGCGTCGGGGTAGGGGGAGAAGTAGGTCTGGTCGCGCACGTACGCGGCGGCCTCTCCACGGGCGTGATGGCGCAGCAGCGTCGTGGGCACGCTCAGCGGCACCAGGCCCCCCTGGTAGGCGTCGATGACGTCCACCACGTCGGCCCGCCTGACCGGGTCCAGGTCCAGCATGCCCAGGCAGTGCTGCAGCACGTTGACGTTCTTGCCGGTGGTGGCCTTCGTGGCCAGCGCGCGCCGGAACGCCTCCGTGTAGCGGGCGGCCACCTCCTCGCGCGGCCTTCCGCCCGCGGCGGCCACCACGCGGCCCGCCTCCCGGTAGAGCCCGGGGTCGTGGGCGAGCAACTGCATCTTGTGCCGGGCGTGGAAGGCGACCAGGTCGCGCGGCCGCCAGTCGCCGTCGAGCAGGACCCGCAGCCTGGCGTGCGCGAACACCCGCTCCACGAAGCTCTCCCGCAGCAGCGGGTCGTGCAGGCGGCCCTCGTCCTCCACCGGCAGCAGCGGGTGCCGCTCCATGACGACCCCGCTGAACAGCCCCCTGTTGCGCCGGTCCGCCGGCGCGCCGTCGGGGCGGTAGACGGGCACGCCGTGGATGCCGCAGGTGGGGCTCTTGGCCTTGAACACGTACCCGTCCACGTCGAGCTCCGCGAGCTCGGCGGCGCGGCGGGCGGCCAGGCCGGTCATGCGGTCGGTCAGGTCCACCCGCGTCGTGCGCGTCATCAGGCGGGGGCCGTCCTCGGAGCGCTCCTGCCGCAGGGTCTCGCGCGGGGTGCCGAGGCCCGCCTCCATCTCGGGGCAGACCGGGACCCAGTCGACGTACGGGCCGAGCGCGTCGGTCAGGAACCGGTCGCGGCTGTGCCCGCCGTTGTACCTCACCGGCTCGCCCAGGAGGCAGGCCGAGACGGCCACCCGGGGGTGCACCGCCTGTTCCTCCGCCGTCCCGGGTTCGTTGATCACCCTTCCCATTGCAGCCTGACGGAGGCCGGGCAGGCAACCAAGCCCGAGGAGATCATTTGGCGGCCGCGAGCTCAGCGCTTCATCGCCCCGTCGGCGATGGCGTCCGCGGCCTCGCCGATGGCCACGCCCACGATCTCCAGCCGGCGTACCAGCTCCCGCTCCTTCATCGCGTTCGTGGTGATCTCGCCGGAGAAGATGCGGGAGATCTCGTACTGGTACATCCGCCGGATGGCACCGCCCGCCTTCTTCGCCTCCAGCGCGTCGTGGGAGACCACGGACGGCCGCGAGGCCAGGCTGCGCACGGCCTCCTCCAGCGCCTCGATGCCCACGATCACCTGGTCGAGCATCGGGGTGAAGCGGATCTGGTCCGGCACCCGGTACAGATGGGACTCGCGGACGAAGTCCCGCAACGAGTCGAGCACGTCGTCGATCGAGCGCGACAGCCGGAACAGGTCCTCCCGGTCGATGGGCGTGACGAGCGCGGTCCTCAGCTCGTCGATGAGCCGGGCGCGCTCCTCGTCGCCGAGGTGCTCGATCGCGCGCATCTGCTCGTGCGCGCCCGTCCTGCCGACCTCGCCGCCGATCATGGCCATGGCCAGCCACGCTCCCTCCTTGGTGGCTTCGAGCTGGCCGAGCAGAGCCTCCGTGAGCGCGCCGTCCATGCGCCCCGTCATGAGATCCCTGATCCGCCGCAGCCGCTTCACCCCGGCTCCCTTCATGACACCTTCACGCTCGCGAACCCCTTCACCAGCAGGGCCAGCCCCCAGCCCAGCAGGCCGCTGGCGGGCAGCGTCAGCAGCCAGGCGGCGGCGATCCGGCCGGCCGCGTACCAGCGGACCCGGCCGCCGCCCTGCGCCACGCCCGCGCCGATGAGGCCGCCGGCGATGGCCTGCGTCATGCTCACCGGCATGCCGGCCGCCGCGCACCCGATCACCGCGGCGCCCGCGGCCAGCTCGGCCGCGACGCCGTGCGGGGGCCGGGAGACGATGATCTCGCGGCTCAGCGTGCGGCCCGCCTTGGGCAGCCCGTACAGGGTGCCGAACGCGAACAGCACGGCCGCCAGCACCGTGTACTCGACCGGCGCTCCGGTGAAGCCCAGCGCGATCATGAACACGGCCAGCATCTTCTGCGCGTCGTTGGCCGCGTACGCCAGCGTCTGGAGCAGGAAGCCCGCCCAGTGCCAGCGCCACAACCCCCGCGCCGTGGTCGTGGCCACCAGCAGCCGGATGAGCACCCAAGCCAGCAGCCCGCCGGCGAACGGCGCGGCCAGCCCGAACGCCAGCACCAGCGCGACCCACTCGGGCGAGACCTGGAGCCCCCAGCCCAGCCCCGCCCCGGTGAGCCCGCCCACCACGGCCAGCGTCAGGCTGGTCGGGCGGCCCTTCGCGCTGAGCACGCTCACCACGACGAGCGCCGAGAGCACCGCGATGACCATCGCGAACCGGCCGCCGGAGCCCTGGAAGGAGCCCAGCCGGGTCACGAACGTCAGCGCCACCTGGTGCGTGACCAGCGGCACGACCGCCACGAACACCGTCAGCACCACGATCCCGGTCACCGGGCGCACCGCGGGGAGCTTGAGCCCGGTCGCCAGCAGCGCGCCCCCGTCGTTGATCCCGGCCACGACGGCGAACAGGCCGGCCACCAGGATCAGCACGAAGGCGTCCAACGGCATGCACTCCATCCCGCCCCGTCTCGGCGGGACACAGGCGTTTCAGGGGTTGACTCCGAATAACTACCCAAAAAGGACGAAAGGTGTCTGCGATCTCGGTCACGCGCCCGCCGCCCCCCGTCGCCGGTACTCTCGTCTCAAGCTTCGAGCACCACAACGTTCGAGCACGTCGACGTCCGCGAGAGTGAAGGCATGACCAGCCCCGCCGAATACATCCTGACGCTGTCCTGTCCCGACCGGCCCGGTGTGGTGGCCGCCGTCTCCGGCCTGCTCGCCGGGCACGGATGCAACATCATCGAGAGCCAGCAGTTCGGCGACAGGGTGGGGCAGCGCTTCTTCATGCGCGTGCAGTTCGCGGGAGCGCTGGGGGAGGACGAGCTCAACGCCGCCTTCGCCGCGCTCGCGCCCGACTTCGCCATGGAGTTCAAGCTGCGCGACGTGGCCAGGAAGCCGCGCGTGCTGATCATGGTGAGCAAGTTCGACCACTGCCTGAACGACCTGCTCTACCGCGTGCGCTCCAAGGCCCTCGACATCGAGATCGCCGCCGTCGTGTCCAACCACCCCGACCTGCGGCCGCTCACCCAGTCCAACGGCATCGACTACCACCACCTGCCGGTCACCCCGGAGACCAAGCCGAAGCAGGAGGCCGAGGTGCTGGCGCTGGTCGAGCACTACCAGGTCGACCTGGTCGTGCTGGCCCGCTACATGCAGGTGCTCTCGGAGGACCTGTGCGAGAAGCTGGCGGGGCGGGCGATCAACATCCACCACTCGTTCCTGCCGTCGTTCAAGGGCGCCAAGCCCTACCACCAGGCCCACAACCGAGGGGTCAAGCTCATCGGCGCCACGGCCCACTACGTGACCGCCGACCTCGACGAGGGGCCGATCATCGAGCAGGAGGTGGCCAGGGTCAACCACAGCCACTCCCCCGAGGACCTGGTGGCCATGGGGCGCGACGTCGAGTGCCTGGCGCTGGCCAGGGCGGTCAGGTGGCACGCCGAGCAGCGGGTGCTGCTCGACGGCCACAAGACCATCATCTTCCCGAGGTGATCGTCACGGCCGGTAGGTGCCGAAGAACCACGGGTTGCCCTCCGGGTCGTGGCAGGCGTACTCGCGTGAGCCGTACGGCTGGTCCGTCAGCTCCATGGTGATCGTGGCGCCCGCGGCCTTCGCGCGGTCGTGGTGGGCGTCGACGTCGTCGACCGCGACGTAGATGCCGGGGCCGCCGGGCCCGCCCTGGCCGATCATGATCAGGTCGTCCCCGGCGAGCAGCTCGGCGTGGTGGACGACGCCCTCGTCGTTCTTGGTGGCCTCGTGCACGCCGAAGCCGAAGGCGCCGGTCAGGAAGCCGATCGCGGCCTGACAGTCGGAGTAGCGGGCCAGTGCGTAAACGGTGCGTGTCATGAGGCCCACGATGCCCCGGCCGCGCCGCCGGGTCTTGGACGAATCTGACCCGGCGTGGTGTCGCCCAGCACCCGGAACTCGCGGTTCATGTGCGCCTGGTCGTAGAAGCCGCACTCGGCCGCCGCCTCGGCCGGGGCCGTGCCCGCGCGCAGCAGCCGCAGCGCCCGCCCGAACCGGATGACGCGGGCCGCCGCCTTCGGCGCCAGCCCCACCTGGTCGTGGAAGCGGGCGACGAGATGGCGGTGGCTCCAGCCCAGCGACTCGGCCAGCGACGACACGCCCAGCCGGCCGCCCGACTCCACCAGCCGTGCCCACGCCCACGGCAGCTCGGGCCCCAGCGCGGGGCCCGCCGCGATCCGCTCGCACAGCAGCCGGTCGGCCAGCGCCAGCCTGGCCCGCCAGGACGAGGTCGCCGCCAGCCGCTCCACCAGCAGGCCCGCCCACGGGCCGAGCAGGTCGGCGACGGGCACCACCCGGTTCGTCAGGTGCCGCATCGGCATGCCGTACAGGCGGCGGGCGCCGAAGGGCGTGAGGAACACCTCCACACCCTCCGACGGCCCGGCGACGCGGGTGACGGTGAAGCGGTCGCCGAGGCCGCCGCCGAACGCCGTGACCCGCTGCCCGCCCGCCTCCATCGGCGTGCCGAAGGCCAGGATGAGCACGGAGCCGGGCATCGCCATCTCCGACCTGGTCACCGGCGCGGCGTAGTGCTCGCGGTAGGCGCACAGGCGGGTCACGTAGGGGCGCAGGGCAGCGCTGGGAGCGGCCTCGACCATGGCCAGACCCGGCGTCGTGCCCATGCCGTCGAGACTACAGACCGGTGTGCGCCGCCAGGAAGGTCAGCGTGTCGGCCGACAGGTCCACCGACCTGCTCACCGAGCGGGCGCCGTGGCCCACCTCGGTCTCGTTGCGCAGCAGCACCGGCCGGTCGGCCGTCGAGGCGTGCTGCAGCGCCGCGCACATCTTCCACGCGTGCAGCGGGTGCACCCGCGTGTCGGACTGGAAGACCGTGAACAGCGTCGCCGGGTACGCCACCGACTCCGAGACGTGGTGGTAGGGCGAGTAGCCCCACAACCAGCCGAACTGCTCGGGGTCCTCGGCCGAGCCGTACTCGACGTTCCAGGTGGCGCCGAGCCCGAACTGCTCGTACCTGATCATGTCGAGCAGCGGCGCGGAGCAGACCACGGCCGCGTACAGCTCGGGGCGCTGCGTCAGCGCGGCCCCCACCAGCAGGCCGCCGTTGGAGCCGCCGGA
The DNA here is from genome assembly GCF_024172165.1 of Nonomuraea thailandensis. Taxonomy (GTDB): domain Bacteria; phylum Actinomycetota; class Actinomycetes; order Streptosporangiales; family Streptosporangiaceae; genus Nonomuraea; species Nonomuraea thailandensis. Next base: position 12,720,800 of record NZ_JAMZEB010000002.1, read on the forward strand.
GATGCCGAGCTGCTGCGGCGTGGTCACGCCGGTGGCGATGAGGTGCTCGGCCGCGGCGTGGAAGTCGTCGAAGACGTTCTGCTTGTTGGCCAGCATGCCCGCGCGGTGCCAGTCCTCGCCCTCCTCGCCGCCGCCGCGCAGGTTGGCGATGGCGTAGACGCCGCCCGCCTCTACCCAGGCCAGGATCGAGGCGGAGTAGCCGGGGGTCATGGACACGCCGAAGCCGCCGTAGCCGTACAGGATGGTCGGGCGCGGGCCCGGCGACTCGCCGACGGGGGAGATGACCAGCATGCGGACGTCGGTGCCGTCCTTGGAGCGGTAGACCACCTGCTCGGTGCGCACCGGGGGCACCTCGACCGCGCCGGGGGAGGCCGCCCAGAGCGTGGTCTCGCCCGTGCGGGCGTCGTAGCGCTGGATGGTGGGCGGCGTGGTGTTGTCGGTGTAGCCGAACCACGCCTCGTGGCCGCCCTCGGGGCGCTCGGCGATGCCGCCGATCGAGCCGAGCCCGGGGGCCGGCACCTCGCCGACGCGCTCGCCGGTCGCCAGGTCGTGCACGGAGATCTCGCTGATCGCGTGGCGGGTCCAGCCCACCAGCATGACCGGGCGCTCCAGGTCGTCGAGGATCGCGAAGTCGCTCAGCACGGCCTCGGCGTCCTCGGGGATCAGCTCGCGCCAGGTGTCGTAGCCCGGCTCCGCCGGGTCGGTGACGCACACCCGGCCCCTCGGCGCGTCGCGGTCGGTGTGCACGTAGAGCCTGCCGTCGCGGCCGAAGGACAGCCCGACCTGCGCGTCCACGCCCTCCTGGACGACCTTCAGCGCCGGCTGGTCGATCGGCGAGGCGGTCAGGTCGGCCACCCAGACGTCGTTGCGCGGCGCGGTGCCCTCGTGGGCCGACACCTGCAGCCAGCGGCCGTCACGCGAGACCGAGACGCCGTAGTAGTTGGTCATCTTCAGGCCGTCACCGAAGATCATCACGTCGTCCTCGGTGGAGGTGCCGACGCGGTGCAGGTAGACGCGGCGGTGGAACTGCCTCTCGTTCTCCGGCACCTCGGTGCTCGGCAGCCTGCGCACGTAGTAGAACGCCTCGCCGCCGGGCAGCCACGCCACCGGCGAGTAGCGGCAGCGGTCGATCGGCCCCTCGATCCGCTCGCCCGTGGCCACGTCGATGAGGTAGAGGATCGACTCCTCGTCGCCGCCCACGGAGATCTGGTACGCCAGCAGGCGCCCCTCCTTGTCGGGCTGCACCGCGTCGAGCGTGGTCAGCCCCGACGGGTCGATGGCCATCGGGTCGACCAGCGCCCGCTCGGTGCCGTCGGGCTCGACCGCGTAGTAGACCGCGTGCTCCTGGTCGGGGGTGCGCCGCGCGAAGAAGTACCGCTCACCGCGCCAGGCCGGAGCCCCCACCGAGCCGGACCTGAGCAGCTCGGCGATGCGGCCCTTGAACCGCTGCTCGCCCTGCTCCTTGCCGAACAACTCGGCCTGCGCGAGCAGCCATCCCTTGGTCTCGGGGCTGTCAGGGTCCTCCAGCCACCGGTAGGGGTCGGGGACGGGCGTTTCGTGCAGGATGTCGACGATGTCTTCGCGACGTGCTGTCGGGTACGGCTCTCGCGTCATGCCAGGAACCCTACTGCCAAAGGGCATGCGTAAAGCGCTGGTAGAGCGGGCATAAAACGTACCGTGCGTCCCTCTGGTCATTCCGGCAGAAGGTTTTTGGGGTGGCGGGGACCACGGTGCAAACGCCAGACTTGGTGACAGGACGGTGCCGTGGTGACCATCCGCTGGACCGTCCGGCGGAGGTCCACGTGACGGAAGCACGAGTGCCCCAGGAGGGGCCGACAGCAGGGACATGCCGCGGCATGTCCCCTTTGATACGCGCGCAGCGGGGAGAGGCCCGATGATGCGCCAAGTCCTGCTGCTGAATGCCACTTACGAGCCACTGACCACCCTCTCGCTGCACCGCGCCGTCGTGCTCGTGCTGCGGGAGAAGGCCGACGTCGTCCACCGCGACGGCCGGGGCGCTGTGCTGCGGTCCGCCAGCCGCACGCTCGACGTGCCCTCGGTGATCAGGCTCCGCAGATATGTCCGCATCCCCTACCGGTCCCGCATCCCCCTGACCAGGGCCGCCCTCATGCGGCGCGACGACTATCGCTGCGCCTACTGCGGGCAGAAGGCCGAGACCATCGACCACGTCATCCCCCGGTCCAGGGGCGGCACGCACACCTGGGAGAACTGCGTCGCCTCCTGCACCACCTGCAACCACAGGAAGGCCGACAAGTACCTGGAGGAGCTGGGATGGACGCTCAGCGTCAGCCCGGCGGTGCCACGGGGCGCCCACTGGCGGCTCATCGGCGCCTCCCTCGTCGGTGACCCGCAATGGGCGCCCTACCTGGAAGCCGCAGCCTGATGCCGCGTTGAGGGCGAGGCCGCGGGCCTGACACCATGAGCAGGCATGTGGACCTTCACCTCATCCGTCGAGGAGTACGCCGCGGTCGCCGAGCCGTTCCTGCTCGGCGACCCGGTGCGCAACACCGTGCCACTGACCGTCCTGGCCAACCTCCGGGAGGGCATGCCCGTCCAGGACCCTGTGTTCGGCTGGTGGACGGTGGACGGCGAGGTTCGCGGGGCGGTCTTCCAGACGCCGCCGTATCCCGCCGGGCTGTTCGCCGTCCCCGTCGAGGCCGTCGCGCCGCTGGTGAAGGCGCTCGACGGCCGGTTGCCCATGTTCGTGGGCCCGCTGGAGGTGACCGGCGAGGCCGTGCGGCTGCTGGGCACCCCGGCGCGGGTCGTGTCCGAGCGGCTCTTCCGGCTCGGCACGCTCGACGTCCCCGACGTGCCCGGCAGGGGCAGGCTCGCCGTGCCCGGCGACCTCCCGCTGCTGGTGAGCTGGTATCAGGCGTTCGGCGACGAGACGGGCATGGGCGAGGGCGACGTCGTCGACCGGGTCGTGCGGCGGCTGGAGGGCCGGGAGCTGTTCGTGTGGGAGGCGCAGGACGCGCCGGTCTCGCTGGCCGCGCTCTCCCCGGCGGCCGGCGGGGTGTGCCGCATCGGCCCCGTCTACACGCCGCCGTCCCGCCGCAGGCGCGGCTACGGCGCCGCCGTCACCGCGTACGCCACCGCGACCGGCCTGGCCGAGCGCTGCGAGCAGGTCGTGCTCTTCACCGACCTGGCCAACCCCACCAGCAACGCCATCTACCAGGCGATCGGCTACGAGCCCGTGGCCGACTACGCGCACATCACCTACGGCTGACGGGCTGTGCCTGCCGGTCCCGTCTCGTAGGATTGGCCCATGCCGCGTTACGACTTCCGGTGCCGCGCCTGCGGTTCCACCTTCGAGGTGTCCCGCCCCATGTCGGCCTCCGACGACCCGGCGACCTGCCCCGAAGGTCACGGCGACACGGTCAAGCTGCTGTCCACGGTCGCCATGACGGGCGGCGCCGCCGCCCCCAGGGCCGCCGCCGGTGGCGGCGGGTGCTGCGGCGGCGGGTGCTGCTCCTAGACCCCGACGGCGGCGCCGTCGCGGGTCAGCGTCCTGACCACGAGCCGGGCCATCCGCTCCACGGTGGCCACGCCGTCGTCCATGGCGGGGTTGCGCTCCGACAGCACGGCGATCAGCAGCTCGTGCCCGCGTACGACGAGCCGCCCCACGCTGTTGACCGTCCACAGCCCGTCGTGCGCCTCGGCGGGCAGCCAGCCGTTCTTGAGCGCCACGTCGCCCCCTGAGGCGGCCGCGCTGACGCCCCACGCCTGCGACGGCGCCACCGACGACATGAGGCCGAGCGCGTAGCGCCGGCTGCGGGCGGGCAGCGGCCCTCCGGGGTCGGTGAGCCGCTCCAGGACCTTCACCTGGTCGGACGGCCTGCTGTGGGTGGCGCCCCACGACAGCCCGGAGCCCGGCCGCGTGTGGTGCACGCCCAGCCGCCGCAGTGCCCGGTCCAGGCCGTCCCGGCCGCCGATCGTCACGTACAGCTCGTGCGCGCAGTCGTTGTCGCTGTAGCGGATCATGCGCGAGGTGAGCCTGCGCTCGTACGCGCTGAGCCGCCGGCCGTGCTCGCCGAGCAGGAACGCCAGCAGGATGTCCACCTTCGCCACGCTGGCCAGCATGAACGGGGTGTGCTCGCGGAAGGCGTACCTGGCGCCGGTGGTGCGGTCGTGGACGGCCAGCGCCGCCCGTCCAGGACGCTCGCGCAGGTAGGCCTCCAGCGCCCGGTCGAGGGCCTGCCGCTCGGCCGCCGGCAGCACGCTCACGGCCGGCGGCGTCCGCCTGGCGGGCGGAGCCGGGCGCGGCGCCCCGCCGGAAGGCGCCGCGGAGCCGGCCGAGGCGAGCAGCAGGACGGCGAAGAGCGAGAACTCCCGTACGCGCATGTGCGGGAGCCTGCCATCCGCCAGGCCATCGGCCGGGGGGCCGATGGTCAAACAGCGGTCAGTTCCGGCGTGGCTAGGCGGTCAGCCTGCGCTGACCGGTCTCGGCCGCCGTGACGGCCCGGCGCTTGCGGCGCTGGAACGGCAGGAACCGGTCGGCCAGATGCGGACGGGACGGCGTGAGCGTGGGCTCGACCGCGATGATCCGGTCGAACCTGAACGCCCTGATCCCCCGGCGCAGCTTGCACACGCCGACCAGATACCAGAACTCGCGGTGCACCAGGCACGTCACCGGCTCGACGTCGCGAGAGGTGATGACGCCCGAGGCGTCGCGGTAGTGCAGGCGGACCATGAGCCGGCTGGTGATGGCGTCGGCCATCAGCCGGGCGCGGGAGGCGACGTCGACGGGCAGCGGCTCGGTGAGGGTCGTGAGCGTGGTGGCGATGACGTCGTCGTCGAGGTCGAGGTGCTCGAATGCGTGCTGCAGGCCACGCCTGGCGGTGACGGCCTGGGGGCCCGCTCCGAGGTGAGCGAGGGAGAGGGCGAGTGCGGCGATCTCGGCGGTCGTCAGCGGGCGAGTATCGTGCTTCACGACTGTCGTCATACCCCAAGAATAGGGATGAGCACCGACAATTTTCGAAAGTCTGTCCGGGAAGACAGATGGCTGTGCGGCAGGCGAGAACCCACTCGCCCACCGCACAGGGAACGGTGACTATCGCGACAACTGCGACAGGTCGCGCGAGGCGCCCGTCGAGGCCGACGTCGTCATGGCCGCGTACGCCTGCAGCGCCACGCTCACCTGCCGGTCGCGGTCACGCGGCCGGTACCCGCCCAGCTCGGCCAGCAGCCGCTCGCGCCGCGCGGCCAGCTCGGCCTCGGGCACCCGCAGCTCCATCGACCGGCCGGGGATGTCGATGTCGATGATGTCGCCGTCCTCGACCAGCGCGATCGTGCCGCCCTCGGCGGCCTCGGGGGAGGCGTGGCCGATCGACAGCCCGGAGGTGCCGCCGGAGAAGCGCCCGTCGGTGACCAGCGCGCACACCTTGCCCAGGCCCTTGCCCTTCAGGAAGGACGTCGGGTACAGCATCTCCTGCATGCCGGGGCCGCCCTTGGGGCCCTCGTAGCGGATGACGACCACGTCGCCGGCCTTGACCTTGCCGCCGAGGATGCCCTCGACCGCCTGCTCCTGCGACTCGAACACCACCGCGGGCCCGCTGAACTTCCAGATCGACTCGTCCACGCCGGCCGTCTTCACGACCGCGCCGTCACGCGAGATGTTGCCGTAGAGCACGGCCAGTCCGCCGTCGGCGGTGTAGGCGTGCTCGCGGTCGCGGATGCAGCCCGCCTCGCGGTCGAGGTCGAGGTCGTCCCAGCGGTTGTCCTGCGAGTACGCCTTGACCGTGCGCACGTTGCCGGGCGCGGCGTGCCACAGCTCCACGGCCTCGGGCTTGACCGTGGGGGACATGGCGTCCCACTGGGCCAGCAGGTCGGCCAGCGTGCCGCCGTTCACGGTGGGCACGTCGCGGTGCAGCAGCCCGGCGCGGTCGAGCTCGCCCAGGATGGCCGGGATGCCGCCGGCGCGGTGCACGTCCTCGATGTGGTACTTGGCCGTGGCCGGGGCGACCTTGCACAGGCAGGGCACCCGCAGCGAGATCTCGTTGATCTCCTTGAGGCCGAAGTCGACCTGCGCCTCGCGGGCGGCGGCCAGGATGTGCAGGATCGTGTTGGTGGAGCCGCCCATCGCCACGTCGAGCGTCATCGCGTTCTCGAACGCCTCGCGGGTGGCGATCGAGCGCGGCAGCACCGACTCGTCGCCGTCCTCGTAGTAGCGGCGGGTGATCTCGACGAGCTGGCGGCCGGCGTCCTCGAAGAGCTGCTTGCGCGCCTTGTGCGTGGCCAGGATCGTGCCGTTGCCCGGCAGCGCCAGGCCGATGGCCTCGGCCAGGCAGTTCATCGAGTTGGCGGTGAACATGCCGGAGCAGGAGCCGCAGGTCGGGCAGGCGCTCTCCTCCATCTCCAGCAGCTCGGCGTCGGAGACGGAGTCGTCGGCGGCGGCGATCATCGGGTCGATCAGGTCGAGCTTCTTGCCCGGGGTCTTGCCGGCCTCCATGGGGCCGCCGGAGACGAAGATCGTCGGGATGTTCAGCCGGAACGCGGCCAGCAGCATGCCCGGAGTGATCTTGTCACAGTTGGACACGCAGATCAGCGCGTCCGCGCAGTGGGCGTTGACCATGTACTCGACGGCGTCGGCGATCAGCTCGCGCGACGGCAGCGAGTAGAGCATGCCGCCGTGGCCCATCGCGATGCCGTCGTCGACCGCGATCGTGTTGAACTCGCGGGGGATGGCCCCGGCCTCCCTGATCGCCGCGGACACCACGTCGCCGACCTCGCGCAGATGCACGTGACCCGGCACGAACTGGGTGAAGCTGTTGGCCACCGCGATGATGGGCTTGCCGAAATCGCTCCCGGCTACGCCGGTCGCCCGGAGCAGGGCCCGGGCACCGGCCATGTTCCTGCCGTGGGTGACTGTGCGTGACCTGAGGGCGGGCATTGGGCATCTCCCATCGTTGGCGAGTCTTCACATGTTACGGCCACCGCCCGGTAAATGAGACGACTGTCCATGCCTCGGACGGTTGGTTACCGGATCGTGCCGGAATCCGCGGCCGCTGACACCTGAACTCGTGTTACAGAGATCAAATGAGTCACGGGGCAGCCATGCTGGACGACCCCGCAAGGGTCGGCAACTTCATTCATACGATAGACCGCTTATGCCGCAGACCTGCCAGGGGCGAGGGCGTGCAGGACTCCCCGCACGTCGCCAGGCGGCCGCTGCTGACCGGATGGCGCGAGGGGGCGGAGGCCAGGCAGCACACGGATCGCAGGGGGATCCCGCTCGTCCGGCTCAGCGAGGCCGGCTCCTGGCCGCGGGCGCTGGCCCCCAGGGATCCCCGGGACAGGGCCGTCACGCACGTCATCTCGCCCGACATCCCGCGCGCCCACCCGGACATCCAGCCCGGCGAGCCGGTGCCCAGGATGCTCGCCCGCATCGTGGCCGAGCTGCGCAGCAACCGGCTCCGCTTCCCGCGCTACCGGCTGGCCGCGCTGCTGGTGGAGCAGCTCGCCGAGACGCACGGCAGCGAGGAGCACGCCCGCCGCATCCTGCGCGAGGCCGACCGCAACTGGGGCTGGGGCGTGGACACGGCGAACACGGGCGCCGAGAGCGTGCCGTTCCCGCTCAACCTGATGCTGCGGCTGGTGCCCGGCTTCCTGCACGACCTGCGGCTGAGCGGGCGCGTGCCGGGCCTCGGCGGCAGGTTCCGCTGGTTGCGGGCGGCCCTGTCGCAGGACGACCGCACGGCGCCCGGCGTGCCCGCCCTCCTGGCCGGCCTCGATCCGGCCGACGAGGAGCGCGTCTCGCGGTTGCTGCTGCGGGCGTTCATGGACGACCTCACCCGCCAGTACAGGCGCTCGCCGGCCCACGTGCGCGGCGCCGCCCACGTCTTCTACCCCCTCCTGCTGCTCAACGAGCACGCCGGCGAGCTCGTGGACCTGATGGCGGAACGGCGCGCGGACCTCGACAGGTTCGACCCGGTCGTGGTGGTCTCCTACACGCAGGACGCCGTCCGGATCGAGGACGACGAGGAGCCGCTGTGGACGCTCATCCGCTGGCGCAGGGAGCTCGTCACCGCCGATGACGCGGCGACCTGGCACCAGGTGCTGCGCAACCCGCTGGCCATCAGCGCGCCGCCGCTGCCGCCCGACCTGTCCCGGTACGACGTCGCCGACCTCACCTGGGTGCCGCCCGCCCGCGTGGCGCCCTGGTGGTCGTCCTGGATCGCCATCACGCTGTTCTGGATGGCCCTGGCGGGCGCCGTGGGCGCGTACGCGGGCCAGACCGCCGCCTGGCACCGCAGCGCCTGCGCGACCGGCCTGTGGACCCCCTGGACGGAGAGCGGCAGGCAGCTCGCCGGCACCGAGTGCGTGGGCGTGGCCGAGCCCGGCTACCTGTTCACGCCGGGCAACGCCGAGATGCGGCAGGTCCAGGCGGTGCTCCAGCAGGAGAACGAGCGGGCCGCCCGGCTGAGCGAGAGCAGCGGCCGGCCGTACGTGACGATCGTCTACCTGGCGGCGCTGACCTCCTCCGACAACGACACGCTGGCCGCCGCCCGTGAGGGCCTGGCGGGCGTGGCCATCGCCCAGAAGCGGCAGAACAGCGCGGCGGGCCCCAGCGAGCCGCTCGTCCGCATCCTGCTGGCCAACGCCGGCGGGCGCATGCAGCACGGCTCCCGCATCGCCCGGCTGCTGCTGCGCTACCAGGATGGGCAGGCGCCCATCGTGGGCGTCGTGGGCCTGGACCAGAGCCGGCAGGAGACGGTCGCGGCCATCCAGGAGCTGGGCAAGGCCGGGCTGCCCATGGTGGCCTCCACGCTGTCGGCCGACCGCCTCGTCGGCGAGTCGCCGTTCTACTTCCAGGTGGCGCCGCAGAACTCCAGGCAGGCGTGGATGGCCGCGGCCTTCGCCGACTCGCTGGCCCGCAAGGGCGAGGTGACCCGCCGGGCCCGCGTCTACTACTCCCACGACGAGACCGACTACTACGCCTCCAACCTCAAGGCCCGCGTCGTGGCCAGCCTCCGGGGCGACGAGGGCTTCGCCGTCGAGGCGCACCGCTTCACGCCCATCGGCACGGCCAAGCCGGGCGCGGGGGACCGCAGCCAGGACCCGTACGCGGGCGACCCGCGTGACGCCGGGGTGTCGGCCTGCGGCTTCGACGGGCTCGTGTACTTCGCCGGCCGCGGCATCCCCGACTTCGCCGAGTTCGTGAAGGGGGTGGCCGACAAGTGCGCGTCGTCGCCGCCGGTCATCCTCGGGGGCGACGACGTCACCCGGTACGTCGCCGACGTGCAGATCAGGTCGGCCGTCGGCGGCATCGCCTACTACTACGAGTCGTTCGCCGTCGCGCCCAGCAAGTGCGGCGAGCCGCAGCGGCACGACTTCTACGCCGAGCTCTTCGCCACGTTCCCCTTCGAGTGCAAGGAGCCCGGCCCCGGCCGCACCCTGGACGGGCACGCCGCGCTGTCGTACGACGCCACCGAGACGATGATCACCGCCATCCGCAGGCTGGGCGGCATGCGTCACCGGGTGCCCGTGAACTCCTACACCGTCTGGCGCCAGCTCAGCACCCTCTACAACGCGGACCCGGCCGGCCACGCCATCGAGGGCGCCACGGGCGGGCTGGACTTCGGGGAGCACTCCCCCCGGCAGTACCCGCTGGACAAGGCCGTGCTGATCCTGCACGTCAAGGGCGCGGAACGGCCCACCCAGATCGGCGCCTGCGGCAACATCACGGGCGCCACCGAGGAGGAGCTCTTCCCCTGGTGCGACTCGATCCCGGAGCGTTACCGCTAGCCCGGCCCGTGCGCTCCCGGAGCGTTACCGCCGGCCCGGCCGGTGCGGCTCGATCCGCAGCGTCACGGCTGGTTCGGCAACCGGACGGCGGCGAGCTGGGTGGCCTGGCCCACCAGACGGCCCTTGTCGTCCCAGACGTGGGCCACCTCGTCCATCCGGTCGCCGCCGACGTCCGTCGCCGACAGCCGCACCCGGATCGGCCCGGGGGCGGGCAGGCGGCGGATGTAGGCCGAGAGCTGGATCGTCGGCACCCACCCCGACAGGCCCAGGTCGAACGAGACCGGCGGCACCGGGTCGAGCGCCACCAGCAGGCTCAGCGGGTCCCAGTCGGAGCCGTCGGCCAGCCGCTGCCAGGAGGCGATCGTGCCGCGCCTGGAGGGGGCGCCGAAGGCGAAGGCCAGGTGCTCGGGGTCGACGCGCTCCTCGATCACCGCCATCAGCGGCACGTGCATGCCCGCGCCGGGCGGGTCGACGGGCGCCAGGAAGCAGTCCTGCTCGGGCGGGAGGGCGACCGGCTCGTGGGCCGACCACCACGGGTCGGAGTCGTCCAGGAGGCCCAGCGTGACGTGCGCCTCGACGCGCGTGCGGCCCTCCTGCACCAGCGCGGCCCTGACCTGCGCCACGCTGCGGCCCACCCGCAGCGGCTCGACGCGCGCGACCGCCGCGCCCGGCTCGGGAGGCTCGACGAACGTGCCGCTGACGGCCGTCACGTGCGGGTGCGCGGCGCCCGCGGGGCTCTCGCAGGCGGCCCTGGCCAGCACCGCCAGCAGGTACCCGCCGTGCAGCCGGGTGCCGACGCTCCACTGGGGGTCCAGCGTGACGCCGAACTCGCCCTCGCCGTACGCGGTCACGGCCGTCGCTTCCCGAAAAGTCCCCATTTTTCGCCATCCCTTCCCCAAGAAGGTCAGCTTGACACCGTTAACTTGACGACGTCAACCTGAGGGGATGAGCACCAGACGCGTACGCGCCAGGCGCGGAGAGGGCGCGCTGCTGCGCGAGGAGATCCTGCGCGCGGCCGAGGAGCTGCTGGCCGAGTCGGGCACCGAGGACGCGCTGACGGTCCGCGCGGTCGCGCTGCGGGCAGGCGTGTCCACGCCCTCGGTCTACCTGCACTTCGCCGACAAGGAGGCGCTCGTCGAGGCGGTCTGCATGCGGGTGTGGGGCGAGCTGGGCCGCCTGTTCACCGCCAACCTGGGCGGCGACCCGTTCCTCGCCCTGGGCAGGTGCGCCCGCGCCTACGCCCGCTTCGCGCTCGACCACCCCGTGCAGTACAGGGTGCTCATGATGCGGCCGTCAGCGGCCCCTGGCGTGCCGCCGGCCGCGGCCGAGGCCTTCCGCCACATGGTGAGCGCCGTGTCGGCCTGCGTGCGGACCAGGGTGCTCGAAGGCGACCCCGAGGAGCTCGCGCTCGGCCTCTGGTCGGCCGTGCACGGCTGCGTCTCCCTGCTCATCGCGCAACCGTCGTTCCCGTGGCCGCGCGACAGGGAGGCACTGCTCGACCACGTCGTCCGGCAGGCCGGGTTCGGCGCGGCGATGTACTCGCGGCTGCCGCGCCGGCTGCCGCCGAGCACGGAGCTGGCCGCCCGCCTCGACGACTTCGGCACGAGGCTGGCGGCCTGGGGAAAGGAGGATCAGCCCTCGCCGTAGCGGGCGGGCAGCACCTGCGCGGCGATGTCGTAGATCCGGTCGATCTCGGCGGTCGTCAGCGCGCGCTCCCGCTTGGTGATCCACTTGCGGGCCCGATCGCCCTGGTAGACGTCCACGCCCCGGATGTTCATGATCTTCCATGGCACCGGCGGGCCGTAGATCGCCAGGGAGGGCACGACGGAGATCTCGCGGCCGAACGACTTGCTGATCAGCTCGCTGGCCTGCGTCGCCTCCCACTTGGCCTCGGTCAGCCGAGGCTTCATGTCGAACGGGCCGTGGAACAGCTTCTTGCCCATCTGCACGCGGACGGGCAGCCTGCGGTCCCACTTCTCGGAGTCGACCGCGTACACGCCGGTCGGGCCCACCACGAGGTGGTCGATCTGGGCCTCGCTGCCCGGGATCGCCCTGGCATGCAGCGTGCGGTAGCCGCTGCGCTCCAACCTGCGCAACTGCGCCTCCGTGCGGCGCTCCGCCACGGACGTCCGCCGCCATGCCGGCACGGACGAGTTGGAGCGGGCGCGGTAGACCGCCTCCAGGATGGCCGCGATCACGCCCGCGGTCACGCCGATCCGCCATTCGTGCACGAGGAAGCCCACCACCAGGCCGACGACCACCGCCAGGATCGCGCGGTTGCGCAGGCGGCGGAAACGGGGCTGTTGCAGCAGGCTACGCACGGACGCGCGCTCGACCGGCGCGTACGTGGAGGTGGGCGCCGAAGGCTTCGCGGCGGCGGTCTGCTCGCTCTCTGGTCGATCGCTCACCCAGATCGGTGACGCGTTGTGACCGTCTTCTCGCTGGTTGTCGGAGTCCACGTAACTCACCGTAGCCCGGGGATTCGATCGATTCCTAGTGTTGCCGTGTCCATAGTTTTATGGCCCAGCTCATCGTGTTCCACTCATGTTTTCGGGGTATGTCTACTGTTCTTCTCTAGAGATGCCCCGCTCTGTAAAAGATCTTAACCCGGTGAGAGCACGACACCCGCGGCGGGTCTGGCCGAGCCCGCTGACGAGGATTACGGTCTTGGTGTGAACAGCGCGGCGGAGATTCTGCTCTTTCTCATCGGCGTGTCCATGGGGCTGTTCGTGCTGATCACCCTGCTCGTCATGGTGCCGGGGCGCGGGACGCAGCGCCGCGTCGAAGCGGGCCCCGTGTGGCTCGGAGGGCCTTCCAGGAGCGAGCGTGGGGTGAGCACGTCGGGCCTCGTACTGGCCGACAGGGTGGCGCACTGGGCCGAGGTGCCCGAGCACGACTGGGTGGCCGCCGCCGAGACGGCGGAGCCCGGCAGGCACGTCGGCGGCGCCTCGGCGGGATGGTGAGGTGACCATGAAGGGACTGACCGCCGCCCAGGGCGACGACGTCCGCAAGGCCCTGCACACCGCGGAGCGGCGCAGCGGGCTGCGGTTCGGCGTGTTCCTCGGTGACCCGGTGGGCGGGCGAAGGCACTTCGCCGAACGCCTGCACGCCGCCCTGGGCGAGGAGGCCGGCGACGCCGTGGTGGTGTTCGTGGACCCGGACGGGCGGGCGATCGAGATCGTGACGGGCGAGAACGCGCGCAGGCGGCTGAGCGACAGCGCGTGCCGGCTGACGGCCATGTCGATGGCCACGGCGTTCAGCGTGGGCGACCTGATCGGCGGCCTGCTGTACGGGATCGGCGCCCTCGGCGAACAGGCCACCGCCCGCCGCTGACCCCGGCCCCACCGGCGAGTCGCTCGCCATGGCGAGTCGCCTGCCACGGCGATGCGGTGTGCCACGGCGAGTCGCCTGCGACGGCGATGGGGTGCGCCCTCGCCATGCGGTGAGTCGCACATGGCGCGAGTCCTCCGGCCGGCACGCGACCGCTTCTCCCGAGGGCCCGTCACCCGCGATGGGCGGCGGGGTGCGGTCAGGGCCGGCGTTCGAGCAGGGTGACGACGTGCTCGCTGACGCCGTTCAGAAGGGTCGCCGGCTCGATGGGCGCGTCGGCGATGGCCGAGAAGAGCGAGGGCAGCCCGGGAAGCGGAAAACCGTCCTCCTTCAGCGCCGCGGTGCCGATCGGGTTCTTGTCGAGCACCGCACGGCTGCGTTCCCAGGCGTCGAGCACCTCCTCGGGCGACGGCACCCCGAACCCGTGCCCCACCGGAGCCGCGTGGCGCAGCCGGACGAGCGGGGTCTCGGCGAAGGCCAGCGCCGTGCGGGCGCGCGACTGCAGGTCGGCACGCGGCTCCGGCTCGATCCAGTCCATGGCCGTGCACGGGTTGCGGCAGGTGGCCACGCAGACGCCCATCGCCCCGGCCACCTGGCTGTGCTGGCGGTCGAAGTACGCCCGCCAGCCCTCGCTCGGCTCGGCCGAGACCCGCAGTGTCCGGTTCGTGGCGGACTGCTCGGACTTGGTGTGGTCGCACTCCCGGTCGCCGATCACGCCGAACCGGCTCCCCGCCGCGCTCAGCCCCACCGGCCACCTCGCCGGATCGCCGGCGTGACCGAGCTGCGGCTCGAAGGCCAGCAGCGGCAGGTACTCGCTGGCGATGTGGACCGCGGCGATCATGGGGCTCAGCTCGCGCCGGTGCCACCGTACGGCGATGACCTCCAGCAGCAGCCCGTACGCCGGACGCAGCGACTCCAGCGCCCCCCGTGGCTGCTCGCGCGGGGTCTGCGGCATGTGGCAGGCCCTGGCGCGCCGCCGCAGGTCGGCGGGCACCACCCGAGCCTCGGCCGCGAAGTCCTCGGCGTCGAGCGAGAGCAGCCGCTGCCCGAACTCGCACACCTCCGCGATCTCCGCGGCGGGCGCGAGCGCGCCGAGGTCGGCGAAGGCGTAACGGCGGGCAAGGGCGACGAACAGGTCACGAGTCGAGTCCACGCGATGACTTTCTCACGATCAGCGAGCGATTACGGACATGAGGCCCATGGGTGTCGCCACCCGGCCGAGCCCTCCGGAGCGCGACCGGCCCGGGGCGAGCGGCACGGTCATGCCCAGGCCAGGGCGCCCGCGGCCAGGGTCGCGGCTGCGGGCGCGGGCGGGCGGGTGGTCACGGGCAAGGGGAGCGGATGCACTGGATCTCGCCGGGCTCGCCGGTGATCGTGGGCTCGGACGTCGGCTCCTCGGGGCCCGGCGTGGTCGGCTCCTGCGTCGGCTCTTCCGGCTCGGACGTGGTGGGCGTGGCCGTGGGGCTCTCGGTCACCGGGCTGGACGTGGTGACCGTCGGGCTGGGGGAGGGCACGGGCGTCGCCCGCGTCGCCCGCGGCGTGGGCTGACGCTTGGTCGGCTCCGTCGTGTGCCTCCTGCCGCCGACGGCCGACGGCGTGGTGGGCACGAGCTCGGCCGGGCTGCTGACGCTGACCGGGGGAAGGGGCACCTCGTCGCGGACCGCCTGCGGGGTGGGCCGGAACCACACGAACCCGGCCACGGCCGCCGACACGATGACGGCGGCCGACATGGTCGCCACCACCCGCAGCGTCCGCCGCCGCGACGTCGCCGTCGTGCCCGGGGTGGTCAGCGGCACGCCGGTCACTCCGCTCGCGGGAGCGGTCCCCGCCGCGCCGGCCATGGACGACGGGCCCGCAGGGGCGTCCGCCGGCTCGTGGGCGCCGGCCACGGACGCCGGCCGGGTCTCGTCGAAGGCGGGAACGGGCGAGCCGGGCGCGGCCAGGGCCGCGCGCGCCGCCTCGGCCATCTGCGGGGCCGTCAGCCACCGCGCGTCGGGCGCCTTCTCCAGCGCCCGCTCGACCACCTGCCGCACCCCGGCGGGCACGTCCTCGGGCAGCCGAGGAGCGGGTGCGTTGAGGTGCTTGAAGATGATCTGGATGGGAGTGTCGCCCTGGAACGGCAGCCGCCCGCTCAGGCATTCGTAGGCCACCACCCCCAGTGCGTACACGTCGACCGCGGGCGTCACCTCGTTGGAGGTGGCCATCTCGGGCGCGCAGTAACCGGCCGAGCAGAGCATCGTCCCCGTGGCCGTGAGCTGGCCGGCCGAGGCCGAGTGGGCGATGCCGAAGTCGGTGAGCACGACGCCGCCGCCGGGCCTGACCATGAGGTTGGCCGGCTTGACGTCGCGGTGCACGATGCCCTGCGCGTGCGCGGCGGCCAGCGCGTCGGCGACCTCGGCGACCAGCCGCATCGTGGTCGCGACGCCGAGCGGCCCGCGCCGCAGCACGCGGTCGAGCGACTCGCCCTGGATGTGCTCCATGACCAGGAAGCTCACCCGCCGGCCCCCGACGTCGCAGATGCCGTAGTCGTAGACGTCGACCACGCCGGGATGGGCGAGCGTGGCCATGGCCCTGGCCTCGTTCTGGAAGCGCTGGGCGAACGTGGGGTCCTCGCTGAGCGCGGGCATCAGCACCTTGACCGCGACCGTGCGCCCGAGGACCGTGTCGTCGGCACGCCACACCTCGCCCATGCCCCCGCCACCGATGCGGGCGCCGAGCACGTAGCGGTCGTTGAGGGAGGACCCCGGGCCTAGCACGTTTCGAGGCTAACACCGCGCCCCGGATGCCAGCGTCAAGTCGGCGCAGCCGGCCCCCGCCGTCGTGGCGGGGGCCGGCCGGGCCGTCAGGCGGAGGCGGCGTCCGTCTCCCTGTTGCGCAGGGCGCGGCGGACGCCGTCGGCGCCCTCCAGGATGAGCCGGCGCAGCGCCTGCGGCGGCTGCGCGGTGGACAGGAAGTCGTGCGCCGACCGCACCGTGGTGGGCTCGATGAGCAGCGCGGGGAAGCACCCGACGGCGAACGTCGAGGCCTGGTCGAACGTCCACTCCTGGTAGATCCGCCCGACCTCGGCGAAGTACTTCTCCCGGTACGGCCCCATCAGCTCGGGGTGGTGCGGGTCCTGGAAGCCGCCGATCATGGCGCGGGCGACGGCGTTGGCCAGCGTGCCGCTGACGATCTGCGCCCACGCCGCCTGCTTGGCCTCGGCGGTCGGGATCGAGGCCCGGCACTGCGCGGCCGAGCGCTCACCCTTCGCCGTAGGGTCCCGCTCCAGCTCGGCCCGGATGCCGTCCTCGGCCAGGCGGCCGCAGGAGACGAGCGCCTGGACGAGCGTCCAGCGCAGGTCGGCGTCCACGCTCACCCCTTCGGGCACCGAGGTGCCGTCGAGGACGGCCTGCAGCAGGTCCAGCTCCTGCTCGGAGGTGGCCACGGCCGCGAACGCCTGCAGGAACGACAGCTGCTGGTCGGAGCCCGGCTCGGCCGAGCCGAGCAGCGCGCGCAGCTCGGTGGCCAGCACGGACAGGCCCTCGGCCCGCCAGGCGGGGTCGGCGTACTGCTGGACGGCCAGGCGCGCCTGCCGCAGCACGGTCTGCAGGACCGTGATGTCGCTGACCGTGGCCACGCCGGAGACGACCAGCTTGACGTAGTCGCGGGTGGACATCTCGCCGTCGCGGGTCATGTCCCAGGCCGACGCCCAGCACAGGGCGCGCGGCAGGGACTCGGTGAACGCGGCGATGCCGCCGTTCACCAGGGTCCGCAGCGAGTCCTCGTCGAGGCGGACCTTGGCGTAGGTGAGGTCGTCGTCGTTGAGCAGCACCAGGTCGGGCTGCTCCTCGCCGATGAGCCGGCTCACGCTCGTACGGGCGCCGACGACGTCCAGCTCCACCCGCTTGGTGCGGGTCAGCTTGCCGTCGGCCAGCGAGTAGAGGCCGATCGCGATCCGGTGGGAGCGCAGCGTCGGGTGCTCGACCGGCGCCTCCTGCAGCACGTCGAAGCTGGTGAAGCGGCCCCCCGACACCTCGAACTCGGGGCGCAGCGTGTTGACCCAGGAGGTCTCCAGCCACTCCTTCGACCAGGAGGACAGGTCGCGGCCCGAGGTCCGCTCCAGAGCGTTGAGCAGGTCTTCGAGCTCGGTGTTGCCCCAGGCGTGCTCGGCGAAGTAGTCGCGCACGCCTGCCAGGAAGTTGTCGAGGCCGACGTAGGCCACGAGCTGCTTGAGCACCGAGGCGCCCTTGGCGTACGTGATGCCGTCGAAGTTGACCTCGACCGCCTGCATGTCGGGGATGTCGGCGGCGATGGGGTGGGTGGAGGGGAGCTGGTCCTGGCGGTAGGCCCAGGACTTCTCCACGTTCGCGAACGTGGTCCACGCCTTGTTCCACCGGGTGGCCTCGGCCTGGGCGAGCACGGACATGTAGGTGGCGAACGACTCGTTCAGCCACAGGTCGTCCCACCACCGCATGGTGACGAGGTCGCCGAACCACATGTGCGCCATCTCGTGCAGGATCGTCTCCGCGCGGCGCTCGACGACGGCGTCGGTGACGCGGGAGCGGAAGACGTAGTCCTCCAGGAAGGTGACGCAGCCCGCGTTCTCCATCGCGCCGGCGTTGAACTCGGGCACGAAGAGCTGGTCGTACTTGCCGAACGGGTAGCGCACGCCGAACACGCGGTGGAAGAAGTCGAAGCCCTGGCGGGTGACCTCGAGGATGTTGTCGGCGTCGAGGTGCTCGGCCAGCGAGGAGCGGCAGTAGATGCCCAGCGGGATGCCGTCGTGCTCGGAGGTCACCTTGTGGTAGTGACCTGCCACCAGCGCGGTGATGTACGTGGAGATGACCGGAGTGGGGGCGAACTCCCACCGCTTGGCCGCCTGGATCGTGCCGTGCTTGCCGGGCTGCTCCGCGAGCTCCTCGACGCCGGTGGCGGCGGAGTTGGAGACGACCTCCCAGTCGGCCGGCGCCAGCACCGTGAGCTGGAAGGTGGCCTTGAGGTCGGGCTGGTCGAAGCACGCGTACATGCGGTGCGCGTCGGCCGTCTCGAACTGGCTGTGCAGGTAGACCTTCTGGTCCACCGGGTCGACGAAGCGGTGCAGCCCCTCGCCGGTGCGCATGTACGTGCAGTCGGCGTCCACGACCAGCTCGTTGGACGCGGCGAGCGAGGGGAGCGGGAAGCGGCCCCTGTCGGCGTCGTAGGCCGACACGTCGAGGTCGCCGCCGTTGAGCGTGACCTTGCGGACGTTCGCCCCGTGGAGGTCGATGAAGGTCGACGCTCCGGGCGTGGTGCTGGTGAAGCGGACCTTGGTGACGCTCTCGAAGCGCTCTTCTCCCTCCGTCAGGTCGAGTGCCACTTCGTACGACTCGACCTTCAACAGCCGGGCGCGCTCACGAGCCTCTTCCCGGGTCAGGTTGCCTGCCAAGTTGCGCTCCTTTTCACCACTTCGTCGGGGTTGTCCGTATCCTGCCATGCCGGGAATAGGACCCGAACCACCTCAGGTTACGGGCAGACATGACAGAGAAGATTCCCGTGGACCTGTGGTTCGACCCCTCCTGTCCGTTCGCGTGGGTGACCTCGCGCTGGCTGCTGGAGGTGCAGCAGGTCCGCCCCATCGAGCCTCGCTGGCGCATGATGTCGCTCTACTTCCTCAACCAGGAGAAGGACGTCCCCGCGGACTACCTCGAACGGGCCGCCAGGGCCATGGGGTCCATCAGGACGGTCGCCGCCGCCGCCGCCAAGCACGGCGAGCAGGTCGTCGGCCCGCTCTACACCGGTCTCGGCACCCGCCTGCACAACCAGGGCATCAAGGACCCCGAGCGCCTGCGCGAGGTCATCGAGGGCGCCCTGGACGACGCGGGCCTCGAGCGCGGCCTGGCCGACGCCATGCACTCCGAAGAGTACGACGCCGTCATCCGCGCCTCCCACGACGAGGGCATCGGCCTCGTCGGCCAGGAGGTCGGCACCCCGATCATCCGCGTCGGCGAGAACGCCTTCTTCGGGCCCGTGATCACCAAGATCCTCCGGGGCGAGGACGCGGGCAGGCTCTGGGACGGCGTGCTCATGGTCACCCAGTACGACGACTTCTTCGAGCTGAAGCGCACGCGTACCAAGCGTCCGCAGTTCGACTGATACGCCGGAGTAAGAAAGCCGGTGAAGGTGGAAAGGGCTTATCCCGCAGTCAGGATGAGCCCTCGCATGTGGCGTGAGTCACTGTCAAGATGGCCCTATGCGTCAGCTGTACATCGGCGGCTCCTGGACCGCTTCGGCATCGGACGAGCCCATCGAGGTCGTCAACCCGGCAACCGAAGAGATCATCGACCGGGTGCCCGCGGGCTCTCCCGATGACGTCGAGGCGGCCGCGGCAGCGGCCAGAAGGGCCTTCCCCGAGTGGTCGCGGGCGGCCGCCGGTGAGCGCGGCAAGCTCCTCGCCCGCGCGGCCGACCTGCTGAAACAGCGCTCCGACGAGATAGCCAGGACGATCGCCACCGACATGGGGGCGCCGCTCGGCTTCGCGCTCAAGGTGCAGACGCTCATGCCGGCGACCGTGCTGGCTTCCTTCGCCCAGCTCGCCGAGAGCCACCCGCGCGAGGCCCGCGTGGGCAACTCCCTGGTGGTCAAGGAGCCCATCGGCGTGGTCGCCGCGATCACGCCGTGGAACTACCCGCTGCACCAGATCGTGTGCAAGGTCGCCCCCGCGCTCGCCGCCGGGTGCACCGTGGTGCTCAAGCCGAGTGAAGTGGCGCCGCTGGCCGCGTACGCGCTGGCCGGGATCTTCGCCGAGGTGGGCCTGCCGCCGGGCGTGTTCAACCTGGTCAGCGGGAGGGGCCCGGTGGTGGGCGAGGCCATGGCGACCCACCCCGAGGTGGACATGGTCTCCTTCACCGGCTCCACCGCCGCGGGCCGCAGGGTGGCCGCGCTGGCCGCCGAGTCCGTCAAGCGGGTGGCGCTGGAGCTGGGCGGCAAGTCCGCCAACGTCATCCTGCCCGACGCCGACCTGGCGCTGGCCGTCAAGGTGGGCGTGGCCAACTGCTTCGTCAACGCCGGCCAGACCTGCTCGGCGTGGAGTCGCATGATCGTCCAGCGCGACCAGTACGACGAGGCCGTGCACCTGGCCGTCGAGGCCGCGCGCGGCTACCGGGTCGGCGACCCCTTCGACGAGTCCACCAAGATCGGCCCCCTGGTCTCCGCGACGCAGCGCGAGCGCGTGATCCGCTACGTCAACCGCGGGCAGGAGGAGGGCGCCCGGCTCGTGGCGGGCGGCACCGAGCGGCCGCACGAGCGCGGCTACTACGTCGAGCCCACGGTGTTCGCCGCCGTGGAGCCGGGCATGACGATCGAGCAGGAGGAGATCTTCGGCCCGGTGCTGTCGCTGATCCCGTACACGTCCGAGGACAACGCCGTCGAGATCGCCAACAACACCAGGTACGGCCTGGCCGGCGCCGTGTGGGCGGGCACCGAGGAGCACGCGGTCGGGGTCGCCCGCCGGCTGCGCACGGGCCAGGTGTCGATCAACGGCGGCCGGTTCAACCCGCTGGCCCCGTTCGGCGGCTACAAGCAGTCGGGCGTGGGCCGCGAGCTGGGCGAGCACGGGCTGGAGGAGTACCTCGAGGTCAAGTCACTGCAGCTCTAGCCGGTCCTCCGGGGGGCGGCCGGCCCCCCGGAGCGATGCCTAGAGGAACAGGCCGCCGGTCGCCAGCACGTTCTGCCCGGTGACCCACCGCCCGTCGGGCCCGGCCAGGAACGCCACCACCGCGGCGAGGTCGTCGGGCCTGCCCAGCCGCTGCAGCGCGGTCATGGCGGGCGTCCGCTCCAGCACCTCGGGCGGGTTGGCAGCCCGCAGCATGTCGGTGTCGGTGGCCCCCGACGAGACGGTGTTGACGGTGATCCCGCGCGGGCCCAGCTCCCGCGCCGCCACCTTCGTGAACTGCTCCATCGCGCCCTTGGAGCCGCAGTAGAGCGCCAGGGCCGGCGCGGGGACCTGCGTGTTCAGCGACGAGATGTTGACGATGCGCCCGCCGTCGCGCATCACCCGGCCGGCCCACTGCAGGGACAGGAAGACGGCCCTGGTGTTCACCGCGAACACCCGCTCGTACTCCTCGTCGGTGAGGTCGGTGATGAGCTTCTTCGGCTTGTCGGTGGCGGCGTTGTTGACCAGGATGTCCACCCCGGGCAGCCGCGCCTCCGCCTCGGCGAACAGCCGCTCCAGGTCCTGCCTGCTGCCGAGGTCGGCCCGCACGGCGTGCGCGCCGGTCTCCTTGGCCACCTGCTCGGCGGCCCCGGCCGAGCTCTGGTAGCAGAAGACGACTTCCGCGCCGTCGCTGGTCAGTCGCTCCACGATGGCCTTGCCGATGCCCCGGGAGCCTCCGGTGACCACTGCGCCCTTTCCGGAAAGTACGCTCATGCCGTCAATCTATGCCTTGAGCATGATCTCCCGGGCCTCGTCGCGCGGCAGGCGATCGACGTACAGCTTGCCGTCGAGGTGCTCGGTCTCGTGCTGGAAGCACCGGGCCAGCGAGCCGCGGGCCTTGACGCGTACGGGACGCTGCAGCCGGTCCAGGCCCTCGACGGTCACGCCGGCGGCGCGGGCGACCGTGGCGTAGATCGGCTGGCGGGTCCGGCGGTCGGGCACGGACAGGCAGCCCTCCTCGTCGGGCACGTCCTCGGGGTCGTCCACGGTCAGCAGCGGGTTGATCACGTGACCCTTGCGCCCGGCGATGTCGTAGACGAACAGCCGACGCGACACGCCGATCTGCGGGCCCGCGAGACCGACGCCGTTGACCGCGTACATGGCCTGGAACATCTCGTCGATCAGCCGGCGCAGCTCCCGGTCGAAGTCCGTCACTGGCTCTGCGGGCGTGCGCAGGACGGGATCGCCGATGACGCGGATCTCTCGCATGGCTCTCTGCTTTCGCGATGTAAGGACTGGACTGGGTTGGAGGCCCTTACTCTAGCGGGCGAGCCTGATCGGCGGGGCTGTGGAAGACTGGTCGGGTGCGTGTCTACATCGGTGCCGACCATGCCGGCTATGAGCTCAAGAACCACCTGGTGTCCTGGCTGAAGGACCACGGGCACGAGGTGACCGACTGCGGTCCCTTCGTCTACGACGCCGAGGACGACTATCCGGCGTTCGTCCTGCGGGCGGCCGAGGGCGTCGCCGGCGACCCCGGCAGCCTCGGGGTGGTCATCGGAGGGTCGGGCAACGGCGAGCAGATCGCCGCCAACAAGGTGCGCGGCATCCGCTCGGCCCTGGCGTGGAGCGAGGAGACGGCGAGCCTGGCCCGCGAGCACAACAACGCCAACGTCGTCAGCGTCGGAGCCCGCATGCACTCCCTCGACGAGGCCACCCGGTTCGTGGAGGTCTTCCTGGGCACGTCGTTCTCCGGCAGCGAGCGTCACAGCAGGCGCATCGCGCAGCTGACCACGTACGAGACGATCGGCCAGCTGCCCTCGCTGCCCCAGTAGGCGCCCGGAGGGCCCGCCGGCGTGCGGTGCGGGCCCCTCCGGCCCTCAGCCCTTGCGCTTGGAGTCGCGCCTGGGCATCTCATCGCGCAGGGGCCGCCGGTCGGCGGCCTCCTGCTGTTCCTTCGACGGCCTCGACACGTCGCGGGCGCGCATGGCGACGACCGCCGTGATCTGCAAACTCTGCAGCGCCATACCGTCGAGCCTACGTCAGAACGTCAGCCCGGCCCACGGCTTCGGGCTCCACGACATGGCGGTGGCCAGCCTGCGCACGGCGCCGGATGAGTGCTCGCGCAGCAGGCCCGCGTCGAGCCGCTCGCCCAGCATGCCGTCACCCAGGTACGCGGACCCGAGCGCGGCCACCGGCAGCGTCACGTCCGGCTCCTCCTCCACCGGCTTGCACTCGGCGCCCGTCAGGTCGGCGGTGAGCCGCCAGCGGCGGGCGTTCCACGGGCACACGTCGTCCTCGACCTCGATCACCACGTCCACCGGCGCCGCGTACGCCCGCTCGGTCAGCGCCTTGTCGACCTCGACCAGGCGTACCCACAGCTCGTCGGCCCACCGCGCGCGCAGCCGGCGCTGGTCGGCCAGCAGCGCGATCACCGGGTCGTCCACCGGCCTGCCGGCCTCGACCGTGGAGACCAGGTCGCGGTCGAGCACGCTGCGCCAGAGCAGGGCGTAGGCCGCGGGGTCGGCGGCCTCCAGCTCCT
The DNA here is from genome assembly GCF_024172165.1 of Nonomuraea thailandensis. Taxonomy (GTDB): domain Bacteria; phylum Actinomycetota; class Actinomycetes; order Streptosporangiales; family Streptosporangiaceae; genus Nonomuraea; species Nonomuraea thailandensis. The sequence goes on from NZ_JAMZEB010000002.1 coordinate 12,744,046, forward strand.
GCAGCTTCAGGGTCCCGTCGGGGACGCCCGTCTCGTCCCAGGACGACTTGATGCGGAACAGGGCGTAGCCGCGCACGCCGCCGTCGTCCTCGGCCAGGACCGTGCGCAGCGACCCGGCGCCGTGCTGGTCGTACTCCTCGTCGGCCAGCACCGAGGTCCAGAACTCGGGCTTGCGCTCGTAGCGGCCGGGCCGGCGTGCGACGACGGCGGCGAACAGCGTCTCCAGCTCCGGGCGGACGTCCGCGGGCTTGGCGACCCTGAGCCTGAGCGAGGGGTCCTGCGGCGCGCCGGGGACGAACGCGGAGCGGTGCGTGTCGACCTTGAAGGACAGCTCCGCGGCGGCCCTGCCGTAGCCGTACCGGCCGTAGATGAGCGCCTCGGAGGCGTAGAGGGCGGCCACGGACTCGCCGCGCTCGCGGATGTCGGCGAGCTGCCTGCGCATCAGCGACGACAGCACGCCGCGGCGCCGGTGAGAGGCCAGCACGCTGACGGCGGTCACGCCCGCGACGGGGAGCTGCCTGCCGGGCACGGTCATCGTGAGGCTGAAGACGCCGGTGACTCCCACGATCTGCTCGCCGTCGAAGGCGGCGAGGGTCCGGTCGAACTCGGTCTGCGCCTTGAACCGCTCGGCCTGCTTGGGATGGGGTGTCCAGCCGAACGCCTCTTCGTTCACCCTGGCGAAGGCCGGCCACTCGGACTCGTCAATCGGGCGGATGGGATACGTCATCCGTCCACGGTATGAGCGGGCAAAGGGGGACGGCCACCCAATATACGGCCTTAATGATCAAGGCGTTGGTCAAGTGGGCTGCCCAAACACGGGTCAGACCGATACAGTCAGGCGCATCATGAGTTCCCGACCGGCGCCGCTGATCCCGCCACGGGTCCGCGCGGCCCTGGTGCGGGTGCCTGGTCTGGTGCCTGTCGTGCGGTTCGTCCGGCGCGCGCTGGCCCGCGACCGCAACCTGCTCGGCACGCTGGTCGTGGTGGCGCTCGTCATCGGGTTCCTGGCGGCCGAGGTCTCCAACGAGTGGTTCTCGCCCTCCCTGCTCATCCTGGTCACGCTCGTCGGCGGGCTGCAGCTCAGGCTGGCCAGCCTGGTCAAGCTGCTCGTGGGGGTCGGGGTCGCGCTCGCCTACGTCGCCGCCAACCTCGGCGCGGGCCGGGTCGGGCTGGGCCTGACCGTGACCATCGCTTTCACCGCCGTGCTCGCCGTGCTCATGGCCCGTACCAGGGGCAAGCTGGGCGTGCAGGGCCTGCGCGGCGACGCCATGCTGCTGGAGCTGCGCGACCGGCTCAGGAGCCAGGGAGAGCTGCCCGCGCTGCCCAAGGACTGGGGCGGCAAGGTGGTGCTCAAGCAGGCGGGCGGCTCGTCGTTCGGCGGCGACTTCCTGGTGTCCATGCGCGACGGCGACTCCGTCGAGATCGCCCTGGTCGACGTGTCGGGCAAGGGCGTCGACGCGGGCACCAGGGCGCTGCTGCTGTCGGGCACGTTCGGCGGGCTGCTGGGCTCGGTCGACGACTTCCTGCCCGCGTGCAACGCCTACCTGCACAGGCAGCGGGGCGACGAGGGGTTCGTGACCGCGGTGCACGTACGGCTCGACCTGGCGACGGGCGACTACACGATCACCTCGGCCGGGCATCCGCCGGTGGTCAAGTTCGACGCGGGCACCGGCAACTGGCAGGTCGCCTCGGCCAAGGGCGTGGTGCTCGGCGTGGTGCCCGACCTGCACTGCGAGCCCGACAGCGGCACCCTGCGCAAGGGCGACGCGCTGCTGCTGTTCACCGACGGGCTGATCGAGCAGCCGGGGCGCGACATCGACGCCGGCCTCGACCGGCTGCTGGGCGAGGCGGAGCGGCTGCTGCCCTCCGGCTTCCGCGACGGCGCCAGGGCGCTGGTCAACGCCATGGCCTCCGGCCACAACGACGACTGCGCGCTGGTGCTCATCTGGCGCCCGTGAAGGTGCCCCTGAAGGTGCCAGTGAATGCGCCTTTGAATTCGCCCGTGAACGAGCCTGTGAAAGTGCCCGGGAAAGTGCCCGTGAGGGCGCGCGTGCAGGAGCCCGTGCAGTGACCGCGGACCCGTGACGTTTCACATGGGCCGGTCGTGATGGCGGTCACTGGCAGCGGCCCGGCCCGGCTGAGATCCTCTAGGTGTTCGGGCCCCGGCGGAGCGGCGCGGCTCCACCGGGTCCCGTCACCAGCGCCGGATCCTCCTCACAACCAGCCGCAGTCGCTGGCGATGCGTACGGCGTCCAGCCGGTTGCGCGCGCCCGTCTTGCACATGATGCGCGACAGGTGGTTGCGCACCGTGCCCACCGACAGGAACAACTCGTCGGCGATCTCCGTCGACCGCGCCCCGCCCGCCGCGATCCGCAGCACGTCCAGCTCCCGCCTGGTCAGCGGGTTGGACGCGCACTGCAGCGCGGCCACGGCCAGCTCCGCCTCGATGGCCTGCCGGCCCGCCGCGACCTGCCGCACCCCCTCGGCCAGCCGCTCCGGCGGCACGCACAGGCTCATGAACCCGAGCGCGGGCCCGGCCAGCGCCTCGCGCACCTGCCCGGGATTGGGCGTGGCCGACAGGATCAGCACCCCGCACCGGGGCACGTGCTCGGCCAGGGCGCCGGTCACGGCGGGCCCCGGCAGGTCGAGATCGACCACGGCCACGTCGGCCTCGGACGACAGCGCGGCGCGCACCACCTCCTCCGCGCGTACGGCCTCGGCGACCACCCGCAGGTCGGGCTCGGCCCCGAGGGTGGCGTGCAGGCCACGGCGCACCAACGGCAGATGCTCGGCGATCAGTATGCGGATCAAGACGTCCCCCTCCGTCGTCTCCCAGGGTGATCGTGCGATCGCGGACTGTCAATGCCAAGGAAAAGCGGTACGCCATGACGCGTGGGGAGTTCGACTACTCTGGGGCTGTCGGTCCTTTCGTCTGTCCTTGTCGTCTGCCGGGGAGCGCGCCTAGATGAACTGGCTCTACGTCGTGGGGATCATCCTGTTCCTCCTCGGCCTGATGGTCTCCATCGCGCTGCACGAGCTCGGCCATCTGGTGCCGGCCAAGCTCTTCGGCGTCAGGGTGACCCAGTACATGGTGGGCTTCGGCTCCACGGCGTGGTCGCGGCGCAAGGGCGAGACCGAGTACGGCATCAAGTGGATCCCGTTCGGCGGCTACATCCGCATGATCGGCATGCTGCCGCCGCGTCCCGGCGACGAGCCGGGCACGCTCAGGAGCACGGCGACCGGCCCGTGGCAGGGCCTGATCGAGTCGGCCCGCGACGCCGCGCAGGAAGAGGTGCGGCCGGGTGACGAGGATCGCGTCTTCTACCGCAAGAAGTGGTGGCAGAAGGTCATCATCATGTCCGGCGGCCCGGCGATGAACTTCGTGCTCGCCTTCATCTTCTTCACCATCCTGCTGGTCGGCATCGGCCTGCCGACCTGGGCGCCGATCGTCTCGCCCGACACCAACACGTGCGTGATCCCGATCTCGGAGCAGCGCACCCAGTGCACGGCGACCGACAAGCCCACCCCGGCCGCGCAGGCGGGCATGAAGCCCGGCGACCGGATGGTCAGCTTCAACGGCAAGCAGATCGGCTCGTGGGAGGACGCCACCCGGCTGATCCGCACCCACGGCGCCGGCCCGGTGCAGCTCGGCATCGTCCGCGACGGCAAGCCGATGACGCTCGCCGTCACGCTCATCGCCCAGGACCGCCCCAACCTCGAGGACCCCCAGAAGATCGACAAGAACGTCGGCTTCCTCGGCGTGCTGCCCACCGAGGTCATGCAGCAGCAGAGCATCGGCCAGGTCATCGGCTACATGGGCGAGCTGACGGGCCGGGTGGCGAGCTCGCTGCTCAACCTGCCGGAGAAGATGGTCGGCGTCTGGCACGCCGCCTTCTCGGGCGAGGAACGCGACCCCGAGGGCCCGGTCGGCGTGGTCGGCGCGGGCCGCATGGGCGGCGAGATCCTGGCCTCCGACCTGTCCACCGAGAAGAAGATCGCCATCTTCGTCAACCTGCTGGCCGGCTTCAACCTGGCGATCGGCATGTTCAACCTCATCCCGCTGCTGCCGCTCGACGGCGGTCACATCGCCGGCGGCCTGTGGGAGGGCGTCAAGCGCGCCTTCGCCAGGATGCTGCGGCGGCCGGAGCCGAAGTACGTCGACATCGCCAAGGTGCTGCCACTGACGTACGCGATCGCGATCGTGATGATGATCATGGCGGGCCTGCTCGTCTACGCCGACCTCGTCAACCCGCTCACGCTCACGAACTGAGCCCGCGGCGGGCGTCTCACCCCTGCTCCAGGACGACGGTGACGCCGAGCCCGCCGCCCGGCAGGGGCCGGGCCTCCATCGTGCCGTGGTGGGCCTCGACGATGGCGGCCACGATCGACAGGCCCAGCCCCAGCCCGTCGCCACTGGCCTTCTTGCCGCCCTCCAGGCGCTGGAACGGCTGCACGAGCAGGTGCACCTGGTCGGGTGTGATCACGGGGCCGCTGTTGGCGATCCTCAGCGCGGAGCGGCCGGCGCGCGTGGCCGTCGTCACCTCGATCCGGCCGCCGGGCACGTTGTAGCGCACGGCGTTGTCGAGCAGGTTCGTGACCAGGCGCTCGATGAGGGCGCGGTCGCCGGACGCGGGCGCCGGGCCGAGATCGCGTGAGACGCCGATCCCCGGATGCTCGTCGAGGGCCTGTTCGGCGATCACCGCCAGGTCGAGGGGCTCCCGCTGGGTCAGGCCCTGCTGGCTGCGGGCCAGCACGAGCAGGGCCTCGATGAGGCGCTCCTGGTGCTTGCCCGCGGCGACGACCCGTTCCAGCACGCCCCGCAGCGCCGCCGCGTCGGCGTCAGGGTCGGCGAGCGCGACCTCGGCCATGGCACGCTGCAGCGTCAGGGGCGTACGCATCTCGTGCGAGGCGTTGGCCACGAAGCGCCGCTGGGCGGTGAAGGCCGCCTCCAGCCGGTCCAGCAGCTCGTCGAACGTGTCCGCCAGCCCCTTCAGCTCGTCGTCGGGCCCCGACGCCGCCAGCCGCCGGTCGAGCCGGTCGGCCGTGATGCGCCGTACGGTCGCCGCCATCTCGCCCAGCGGCCGCAGCACCCGCCCGGCCACGAGCCAGCCCAGCGCCATCGCCGCGCACGCCATGACGGCCAGTGCGATCAGGGAGTTGACCAGCAGCCTGCTCAGGGTGTCCGCCTGGGCCGCGCGAGGCGCGGGGACGGCCACGGCGAGGCCGCCGAACGGCGCGGGGGCGGCGGGCGGCGCGGGGAAGGGGGAGTACCTGACCAGGAAGTGGATGAGCGCGACCAGCACCACTCCGGCCAGCAGGAACAGGCCGCCGTAGAGCGCGGTCAGGCGCAGGCGCACGGTCCGCCTCATATCCGGTATCCGGCCTGCGGGACCGTCTCGATCAGCGGCGGGTCGCCGAGCTTGCGGCGTAAGCGGCTGATCGTCACCTTCACGGTGTGCGTGAACGGGTCGGCGAACTCGTCCCAGCCGCGCTCCAGCAGCCGCTCGGCGGAGACCACCGCGCCCTGCGCGGCCAGCAGCAGCTCCAGCACGGCGAACTCCTTGGGGCTCAGCGGCAGCCGGCGCCCGTCGCGGGTGGCGATCCGGGTGGCCGGGTCCAGCCGCAGGCCGCCGTGGACGAGCACCGTGGGCAGGGCCTGCTGTGACCGCCTGGCCAGCGCCCGGACCCGCGCGACCAGCTCGGCGAAGGCGAACGGCTTGGGCAGGTAGTCGTCGGCGCCGATGCCGAGCCCGCTCACCCTGTCGTCGATCGTGCCCGCGGCGGTCAGCATCAACATCCGTGCGGGGTTGCCCGAGGCGGCCAGCGACCGGCACACCTCGTCACCGTGCAGGCCGGGCAGGTCCCGGTCGAGCACGACCACGTCGTAGTGGTGGACGCCGGCGCGTTCGAGCGCGTCCGGTCCGTCCAGCACCACGTCCACGGCCATGCCCTCGCGGCGCAGCCCCGCGGCGACCGTCAGGGCCAGTTCCTCGTGGTCCTCGACCACCAACACCCTCATGATCCCCGGGATGCCTGCCACCGGGGTCACAGCGGGGTAACCATCGCCGTCACCGCCGTGTAACCCCCGCCCGGCTTGGCTGAGGCCACCCGAACGAACGGAGGCATGATGATCAGAAAGTTGGTCCTGGCCGGCGTCATTCTCGTCGCCGGGCTGAGCCCGCTCCCCACCGCCGAAGCGGCGCCCGCCGGTGACGGCAGGGCGTTCACGGCCTGCATGCGCACGCACGGCCTGCCAGGCTTCCCCGAGGTCACGTTCTCCTCCGAGGGCCTGATCAACCTCGAGATCGAGGGCGAGCGCGTGGACGTCCTGTCCGGGAAGTACGGGGCGGCGTTGCGGGCCTGCGAGTCGCTGCTCCCCGCCCGCTCCCGGCTGCCGGTCCCGCCGCAGCCGCCGTCAGCCCCGCCGCTGCCGTTCTAGCGTCTTTACCGGCCCCATACATCTGCCTGCCTAAAGTACTAGGACACTAGATAAAGTAATAAAGCCTGATCAGGAGGACATCGCGTGACTTCTGTCTTAGAGGCACAGGGGCTGGGCAAGAGGTACGGCAGGCGCTGGGCCCTGCGCGACTGCACCATCGACATCCCCCAGGGCCACGTCGTCGGCCTGGTGGGCCCCAACGGCGCCGGCAAGACCACGCTGCTGAAGCTGGCCACCGGCGTGCTGGAGCCCACCACGGGCGGCATCGGCGTGCTGGGCGGCCGTCCCGCCGCCGGGCACGAGCAGCTGGCCAGGGTCGGCTTCGTGGCCCAGGACACCCCCGTCTACGCCGCCCTGACCGTCGGCGACCACCTCCGGCTGGGCGCCCGGCTCAACCCCGGCTGGGACGCCGGGCTGGCGCGGGAGCGGATCGCGCGCCTCGGCCTCGACCCCGCGCACCGCGCGGGCAAGCTGTCCGGCGGCCAGCGCGCCCAGCTCGCCCTCACCCTCGGCCTGGCCAAACGGCCGGACCTGCTGATCCTGGACGAGCCGGTCGCCTCGCTCGACCCGCTGGCCCGCCGCGACTTCCTGCAGGGCCTGATGGAGGCCACCGCCGAGCACCGGTTCAGCGTGCTGCTCTCCTCCCACCTGGTCTCCGACCTGGAACGCACCTGCGACTACCTGATCGTGCTCGTCGACTCGCGCGTCCGGATCGCCGGCAGGGCCGAGGACCTGCTGGCCGCCCACCACCGGCTCACCGGCCCGCGCCGCGCCGACGGCACCCCGCCCACCGGCGGGCAGGTCGTCTCTGCCCGGCACACCGACCGGCAGAGCACCTTCGTCGTGCACGGCGACGCCCCGGCCGCCGACCCCGCCTGGACGGTCGGCCGGCTCGGCATGGAAGACCTCGTCCTGGCCTACATGGACCACTCCGTCGCCGCCGACCTGGAGGCCGCACGATGATCTGGCTGACCTGGCGGCAGTTCCGCGCCGCGGCCACGATGACGGCAGCCCTGCTCGTGCTGCTCGCCGCCGTCCTGCTCATGACCGGCTCGCGGCTCGCCGCCGACTACACCGCCGGGATCGCCTCCTGCACGCCGGGCGACGACTGCGGCAACTTCTACAACCGCTTCTTCGAGGACTACCAGATCCCGTTCCTGGCGAGCACCCTCGTCGTGCTGATCCTGCCCGCCCTGGTCGGGCTCTTCTGGGGAGCGCCGCTGATCACCCGCGAGCTGGAGTCGGGCACGCACCTGCTGGTGTGGAACCAGAGCATCACCAGGACCCGATGGCTGATGATCAAGCTCGGGTTCACCGGCCTGGTCGCCACGGCCGCCGCCGGCATCAGCGGCCTGGCGGTCACCTGGTGGTCAGGGCCGCTGGACCAGTCCGCCCCCGAGGGGTTCGCGCTCATGGACCCCCTGGTGTTCAGCGCGCGGGGGATCGCCCCCCTCGGGTACGCGGCCTTCGCCTTCGCCCTCGGTGTGACCGTGGGCATGCTGGTGCGCCGCACCCTGCCCGCGATGGCACTGACCCTGGCCGTCTTCGCCGCCGTCCAGATCGCCGTGCCCCTCCTGGCCAGGCCCTACCTGATGCCGCCGGTCACGGCCACCTTCGAGCTCGGCAGGGAGAACATCGACGGGCTGGGCATCAGCCGCGAGGGCGTCTTCTCGGTGAACCTCACAGCGGCGATCCCCGGGCGCACGGGCTCCTGGGTCCTGTCCAGCCATCTCGTCGACCCGTCAGGGCGCACGGTCGCCGCCAGCGGCGAGATGGGCGTCGTCCCCGTCTCCACCACGTCGGGGCCCTGCGCGTTGTCGGGAGCCGGGCCGCAGGGCGGCAACGCGTGCATGGTCGAGATCAACCGGCTCGGCTACCGCCAGCAGGCGACCTACCAGCCCCTCGAACGGTTCTGGCCGCTGCAGTGGATCGAGACCGGGATCTACGCCCTGCTCACCCTCGGCCTCACCTGGGCGTCCTTCTGGTGGATCAGGAGGCGCCTGTCATGACCGTCATCAGGACGGTGACAGCCGGGCTCGCCCTCCTCCTGGCGGCGGCCTGCACCGTGCCGTCGCCGCCGCGCCCCCAGGCGAGCACCGCCGCCGGGACGGTCTGCGCGAGCCCCCAAGCGGCTCCCGGAGCGGAGACGGCCACCACGGTCGACGTCATCGAGCAGGCCTACCTCTGCATTCTCACCCACTACTACAGCGCCGCCACGCTCGATGCCCGCACGCTGCTCACCTCGGGATTCGTCGCCCTGACCCAGGAGCTCAACCGCAACGGCCGCGACGTGCCCGAGGCCACCATGCCCGCGCTGAACGGAGACAGGAAGGCCGACTGGGCCGCCTTCGAGGCCGTCTACAGGAAGATCACCGACCAGGTGCCCGACCTGCGCGACAGGCTGGCGGTCGTCACCCTCGAAGCCGTCGTGGCCGCCCTCGGCGACAACCACGCCCGCTGGGTGCACGACGCCAGGCTGCACCCCGACTACTACGACGGCGACGGCTACGGCCTGGGCCTCCAGGCGAACGTCAACGGCCCCCAGGTGGAGGGCAACCCGGGGGCCGCCGTCCCGCCGCTGTTCGTCACCGCAGTCCAGGGCGGCGCGGCGCAGGCCGCCGGGGTGCGGCCCGGCGACGTCATCGAGGCGATCAACGACTCGGCGCCCTTCATCGACGGCGAGCCCACCCCCGCGATCGCCGCCCTCTACCCCGGCTACCCGGAGGCGCGCCCGGTCCGGCTCCGGCTGCTGCGGGAGAGCACCGGGCGCCGCTGGACGGTGACGCTCAAACCGGGCCTCTTCCAGCGGGACCTCGCCGCCCTCCAGGTGGTGCGGTCGAAGCTGCTGGACGGCGGCGTCGCCTACGTGCGGCTGGCCGGGTTCGCCCCCGACTCCGCCAAGCGCACGCTGGCCGCCATCGCCCGGCTGCGCGAGGGCAGGACGCTCACCGGCGTCGTGCTGGACCTGCGCGGCAACGGCGGCGGCATCCCCACGGAGGCGGTGCGGCTGGTGAGCGCGTTCGCCCACGGCAAGGTCACCGGTTACCAGTGCGCCGCGGACGGCACGTGCGAGGCCTTCCGCACCGACGACACCGTCGAGCTGGTGGGGCTGCCGCTGGCCGTACTGATCGACCGCAGCTGCGCCTCGGCGTGCGAGCACGTCGGCTCCGCGGTGAAGGACCTGCGGATCGGCCACCTGGTCGGCACCAGGACGGCCGGCGTCATCTCCGGGCCGTCTCAGCCGTACCTGCTGGCCAACAACACCGTGCTGAGCTTCCCCGCCAAGCACCACCTCGGCCCGAACCGCGAGCTGGTCGACCGGATCGGCGTGCCGCCCGACCACCACGTGGCCCCCACCCCGCGCGACGCGGCGGCGGGGCGCGACCCAGCCCTGGCCCAGGCCCTGACCCTGCTGCACGAGTGAGGGAACATGAGACCCATAGCGGTGGCGCTCGCCGGGCTGGCCGTCCTCGCGGCATCCGCCTGCTCAGCGCCCACCCCGCCCAGACCGGCCGCCGTGTCGCCCCCGCCGTCCGGCCCCGCCACCCTGCCCGCCCCCACGGGCGACCGGCCGGTCGGCACCACCGTCCTGCACCTGACGGACACCTCCCGGCCCGACCCCTGGAACCTGGACGCCGAGGCCAGGGAGCTCAAGGTCACGCTGTGGTATCCGGCCGAGGAGCGGGACGGGCAGCGGGCGCCGTACATGTCGGCCGAGGAGTCGGAGCTCGTGCTGAAGGGGGTCAGGAGCGCGGCCGTGCCCTACGACACGCTCAGCAAGACGGGGACGAACGCCGTCGCCGACGCCGAGCCCGCCGGACGGGAGCTGCCGCTGGTGGTGCTCTCGCCCGGCTTCACCAAGCCGGTCAGCACGCTGACGTCCCTGGCCGAGGACCTGGCCAGCCGCGGGTACGTGGTGGCAGGCATCGACCACCCCTACGAGAGCTACGCCACGACCCTGGCCGACGGGACGGTCGCGGGGTGCCTGGCGTGCGACAGCGACGCGGACCCCGGCTTCGGCACGGGCGTGGTGCGGGGCCGGGCGGCGGACGTCTCGTTCGTGCTCGACCAGCTCCCGTCGAAGTGGGACGGCGCCGCGGTGCTCGACCACTCGAAGGTCGCGATGGCGGGGCAGTCGATCGGCGGGGCGAGCGCCCTGGCGGCCATGGTCCAGGACCCGCGGATCCGCGCGGGGATCAACATGGACGGCACCACGTACGCCCGGATCCCGAAGAGCGGGTTCGCCCGCCCGTTCCTTTTTGTGGGCGCGCCGCCGCACGTCCCCGGCGGACGGGATCCCTCGTGGGAGCGTGACTGGAAGCTGCTGACCGGGTGGAAGCGCTGGATCGTGGTGACGGGCGCGGATCACCAGTCGTTCACCGACAGCCCGCTGCTGCAGGGCTCGCTCGGCATCACGCCCGCGTACGGCGCCCTGTCCCCGCAGCGCTCGGCCGAGCTGACCCGCACGTACGTGGCGGCCTTCCTCGACCAGCACCTGAAGGCGCAGCGGCGGCCACTGCTGGACCAGCCGTCATCGCGCTACCCGGAGGTGAGGTTCTGCCCCTCGGCGTGCGGGTGACTCCACCTTCCCACGGCGGGCGTCCGGATGGCGATCCACCGATCGGTGGATCGCCACCACCGCTCGGCGGGGCCCGCGCCTCCACCGTCCGCCGGCCAGGTCCCGTCTCCTGGTCGATGTCGGGAAGGCGCCGGTCGTAGCACGCTGAACGCATGCCACCAGTGATCGAGGTACGCAACCTCCACAAGCGCTACGACGACAAGATCGCGGTCGACGACGTCTCCCTCACCGTCCAGGAGGGTGAGATCTTCGGCATCCTCGGCCCGAACGGCGCCGGCAAGACGACGACCGTGGAGTGCATCGAGGGCCTGCGCACGCCGGATCGCGGCGAGATCAGGGTGCTCGGGCTCGACCCCCTCAAGGACCACGCCGAGCTGACCCGGCGGCTCGGCGTCCAGTTGCAGGCCGGTCACCTCCCCGAGCGGCTCCAGGTCGCCGAGGCCCTGGAGCTCTACAGCTCCTTCTACCCCGGGCCCGCCGACTGGCGCGCGCTGCTCGACGGCCTCGGCCTGGCGGACAAGGCGAGGACCCGGTACGCCAGGCTCTCCGGCGGCCAGAAACAACGCCTGTCGATCGCGCTGGCGCTCATCGGCAGCCCCCGGGTGGCGATCCTCGACGAGCTCACCACCGGCCTCGACCCGCAGGCCCGGCGCGACACCTGGGACCTGATCGAGGGCGTGCGCTCCGGCGGCGTGACGATCGTGCTGGTCACCCACTTCATGGAGGAGGCCGAGCGGCTGTGCGACCGGCTCGCGGTGATCGACGCCGGCCGCGTCGTCATGGTGGACACTCCCGCCGGCCTGACCGAGCGGGCGCGCATCGGGCAGCGCATCCAGTTCCGCCCGTCCAGGCCGATGGACGACCGCCTGCTGACGAGCCTGCCCGACGTCTCCGGCGTCACCCGCCGGGGCGAGCTGGTCGTCGTCGACGGCAACGACAACGCGCTCAACGCCGTCACCACCGTGCTGGCCCGCAACCAGATCGTGGCCCAGCAGCTACGCGTCGAGCAGGCGAGCCTGGAGGACGCGTTCGTCCGGCTGACCGGCAGGCGCCCCGAAGCCGGCCCCCGGTGAACGACCCACGACGAGAGGACCTCACGCCCATGTCCGCCCTCCACTCCACCGCACCCCCTGTCACCGCCCGGCGAGGCTCCGCGACGTGGCGGCTCATCAAGGCCGAGAGCACGCTGTGCGTCCGGGACAAGGTCGGCCCCCTGTGGGGCATCGGCTTCCCGCTGATCCTGCTGGTCGTCCTCGGCAGCGTCTCCGACCTGCGGCAGCCCGTGGAGGGCGGCGGCGGACTGACGTACTTCGACCTCTACGTCCCTGTCCTGGTCCTGTTCAACCTGGCCATCCTGGCCACGGCCTCCCTGCCGACCACGCTCGCGGGGTACCGGGAGAACGGCGTGCTGCGGCGCATGCGCACCACGCCGGTCGGCCCGGCCCGCGTGCTCGCCGCCCAGCTCGTGGCCAACTTCGCCATCGCGGTCGTCGCGATGGTCCTGTTCCTCGCGGTGGCCCGGCTCGGCTTCGGCGTCGGCCTGCCGGAGCACCTGCCCGGGTTCGCCTTCGCCTGGTTGCTCGCGTCGGCCGCGCTGCTCTCGATCGGCCTGCTCATCACCGCGCTCGCGCCCGGGCGCGGCCCGGCCACGGCGATCGGCACGGTGCTGTTCTTCCCGATGATGTTCTTCGCCGGGCTCTGGGTGCCGATCTCGCAGATGCCGCCGCTGCTGGCGAACATCGCCCACTACACCCCGCTCGGCGCCGGCATGGGGGCGTTCCAGGACGCCTACCTCGGGCACTTCCCGTCCGCCGTGCCGCTGCTGACGCTGACGGCCTACGCGGTGGTGTGCACGTCCGTCGCCGTCCGCTGGTTCCGCTGGGAATAGAATCCGGGTGGGAGAGAGTCTTGAGCAGGAAGATGCCGCAACAGCCGCCGTTCCTTCTGGTCAACGTGGTGCCGTACGTGCTGCTGGCGCCCCTCGTCACGATCCTGGTGACCGTGGAGGGCTGGGCGGGCGGCCCCCTGCTCCTCGACCTCGGCCTCTGCGGGCTGGCCGCCGCGTGGATGCTCGGCATGTTCACCCTGCGTCCCGGCTGGTGGGACCGGCCGCTGATCATGGGGGTGTTCGTCGCGGGGCTGGTCGCGATCACCGCGGTCCTGGTGGTCCGCCACCCCGCCGCCGGGCTCTTCACCCCCGCCGCCTACATCTACTCCTTCACGGTCCTGCGCTGGCCGTGGCGGCTGCTGGGAGTGGCCGCCACGGCGGTCCTGGCCGGCACGGCGCAGGCGTCCGGCGTCCCCGCGACGGACACGTTCGGCGTGACGATGCACGCGACCATCGTCGCCTTCAACATCGCCATGATGTGCGCCTGCGCCTGGGTCCTGCGGATCGCCGAGAAGGAGGAGGAGCGGCGGGAGCAGACCCTCGAAGAGCTGAGCCGGACGAACCGGCTGCTGGAGGCGTCGCTCGCCGAGAACGCCGGCCTGCACGCGCAGCTGCTCGCCCAGGCCAGGGAGGCGGGCGTGCTCGACGAGCGCCAGCGGATGGCCCGCGAGATCCACGACACCCTGGCGCAGGGCCTGACCGGCATCATCGCCCAGCTCCAGGCGGCCGAGCAGATGCACGAGGTCCCGCGGCCGTGGCGGCGGCCCTTCGACGCCGTCAAGAACCTCGCGCGGGAGAGCCTGGCCGAGGCCCGGCGCTCGGTCGACGCGCTGCGGCCCGAGCCGCTGCGGACAGCGCGCCTGAGCGACGCGCTCGCCGACGTCGCCGGCCGCTGGTCGAAGCTGCACGGGCTCCCCGTTCACGTCACGACGACCGGCACGGTACGGCCGATGACACCGGAGGCCGAGTTCGCGCTGCTGCGCACGGCACAGGAGGCACTGGCCAACGTGGCCAAGCACGCGCACGCCACCCGGGTCGGGGTGACGCTGTCCTTCCTGGAGCACGAGGTCGCGCTGGACGTGCGTGACGACGGGAAGGGCTTCGACCCGGCGGGGCTCGAAGCCGGCCCGGCCCCGTCACGGCGGCCGTCCGGCGGCGGTTTCGGCCTGGCCATCATGCGCCAGCGCGTCGAAGGGCTGTCCGGCACCTTACAGATCGAGTCCGAGCCCGGCGCCGGCACCGGGATCTCAGCCTGCCTTCCCACCCTGCCGGCCGGGAGCCACTCATGACCGATCACGCGGCTGAGACCCCGATCCGGATGGTGGTCGCGGACGACCATCCCGTCGTCAGGGACGGGCTGAGCAGCATGTTCGCCTCCGCGCCCGGATTCGAGGTGGTGGGGGAGGCCGCGGACGGCGCCGTGGCCGTACGGCTTGCCCAGGAGCTGCGGCCCGACGTGATCCTCATGGACCTGCGCATGCCGGGCATGGACGGGCTGACCGCGATCAGGGAGCTGGCCCGGCTGGGCGTCACCTCCCGCGTGCTGGTCCTGACGACCTACGACACCGACAGCCACGTCCTTCCGGCCATCGAGGCGGGCGCCACCGGCTACCTGCTCAAGGACTCCCCCCGGGAGGACCTGCTGCGGGGCGCGCGCGCCGCCGCCAAGGGCGACAGCGTGCTGTCCCCCTCGGTGGCGGCACGGCTGATGAACCGGGTCAGGACGCCCGCGCCGCAACTGCTCAGCGGGCGCGAGCTGGAGGTCATCGAGCTCGTGGCGGCCGGCAACACCAACCGCGAGGCGGCCGCCCGGCTGTTCATCACCGAGGCCACGGTCAAGAGCCACCTGCTGAACATCTACGCCAAGCTCGGCGTGGGCGACCGCGCCGCCGCCGTCACCGAGGCGTTCAACCGCGGACTGCTCGTCCCGCGGGCCCCCGAGCAGCCCTGACCTCGCTAGTTCATCGAGATGTGCACGTGGTCGAAGTGGTTCTCGGTGACGCTGCCCCGGTCGGACATGGCGCGCCAGCCGGACCCCTGGTTGATCCGCTGCTTCCAGATCACGTACTTGACGCCCAGCTTGTCCTTGTTCTGGATCGCCCAGGCCGCGATCCGGTCGCCGAGCGCGTTGTTGGCGGCCGTGGGCATCGCGCCGCCCGAGCTCATCATGAAGTCGCAGGCCCGGCCGAGTGGGTGCTCGCCGCTGGAGCCCGAGCGGAAGCAACCCACCGCGAACGGCAGCGAGAAGTTCTTCTCCACCTGCGCCTTCATCAGCCGCGTACGGGAGGTGATGTTGTCGGTGCCCGTGGGCAGCTCAGGCGCCCAGGTGCCGTTGGAGTTGCGGCCCGTGCCGTACGGGATGAGGTCTTCGAGCTTGTCCTTGATGTCCTCGATGACGTCCTCGGCCTCGTCGCGCTGCTCGTCCACCTTGGCCGCGTCCGCCTTGATCCTGGTGGTCAGCGCGGCGGCCTCCTCGCTGGCCTTCTTCTTGTCGTCGCGGGCCTTGGCCACGATCGCGACGAGGGCCTGCTGCTCGGCCGTGAGCTGTTCGAGCAGGGCGGCGCTGTCGGCGTCCGTCGGGAGCATGAAGCCCGGCAGTGAGGAGGGGTCGCCGTTCTGGTAGCGCAGGCGGGCGATGTCGGCGACCCGCTGCTCGGCGCCGGTCAGGGTCTGCTCGGCGGCGGCCAGCTTGGCGGCGGCTGTCTTGGCGGCCTCCTGCGCCTCTGCCAGCTCGACGCGCTTGAGGTTGTACTGCTCGATGAGCTTGTCGACCTTGCTGTTGAGCTGCTTGAGCTGGGCGCGGAGCTGGGCTTCCGTCGGCTTGGGCGCCGCTGAGGCAGGGGCCGCCGACAGGGCGACGGCGGTGGCGGTGATGAGGCCGATGGCAAGGATCGCGGGGGACGAAGCCGCCACGTGGATGATTCCTCTCCCTCTGCCGGCCGGGTTAGCTGACGGGTTCGGGCATGGGAGTGCGATTCCCTACCGCCGTAGCGGATTCACCCCAGGTGCGGTTTGGGTCCCCGGCTCCCGGGCGAGGCGCCCGGGATTAGGCGTGCCACGGCCGTTACGGCCGGTGCTTATGGGGATATTAGTGGTAGATCACGAGTAATGCGACCTTAACAAGAAATCTATTAGTGATCTATCTGTGATCGAATCATGCGTGCCGCCTCCTCCGGCAGCACGTCGTTCACGAACGCGCCCATCGCCGACTCCGAGCCTGCCAGGAACTTGAGCTTGTTCGCCGCCCGCCTGATGCTGAACAGCTCCAGATGCAGGTACCCCAGCTCCCTGCCGGCCCGCACCGGCGCCTGGTGCCAGGCCGCGATGTACGGCATCGTCAGGTCGAACAGCCCGTCGAACGCCCGCAGCACCGAGGTGTACAGCGGCGCGAACGCCGCCCGCTCCTCCTCGGTGAGCGCGGCCAGGTCGGGCACCTGCCGGTGCGGGTAGAGGTGCACCTCGAACGGCCAGCGCGCGGCGGCCGGCACGAAGGCCGTCCACAGCTCGTTGGCGGCCACCACCCGCGTCCCGGCCTCCCGCTCGGCGGCCAGCACGTCGGCGAACAGGTTCCCCCCGGTGTAGCGCCCGGCTGCGGCGAGCTGCAGCTTGGTCCTGGGCGTGACGTACGGGTAGGCGTAGATCTGGCCGTGCGGGTGGGCCAGCGTGATGCCGATCTCCTCGCCCCGGTTCTCGAAGCAGAACACCTGCTCCACGCCCTCGATCTGGGACAGCTCTGCCGTGCGGTCGGCCCACGCCTCCATGACCAGCTCGACCTGGGAGTCGGAGAGCCTGGAGAAGGAGGAGGAGTGGTCGGAGGTGAAGCACACCACCTCGCACCGCCCCACGGCCGGACGGACCTCACTCAGCCCACCCGGCTCCCCATACGTCCCGAAATTTGTGGAGAAGGACGGGAAGCGGTTCTCGAACACCACCACGTCGTAGTCGTGGGCCGGGATCTCCGACGACCGCGTGTCCGACGACGGGCACAGCGGGCACTCGGACGTGCCGCCGGTCGGCAGGAACGTACGCGTCTGCCGGTGCCCGGCGATCGCGATCCACTCCTCGGTCAGCGGGTCGTAGCGCAGCTCGGAGGCCACCGGGCGGGGCTCCAGGTGCCGCCGGTCGATCGCGCTCCTGTCGGCGTCGTCACGCCGGTCGAAGTAGATCAGCTCCCGGCCGTCGGCCAGATGGGTGATGGTGCGCTTCAAGACGAGGCCTCCGCGATGATCAGTTCTCCGGCCCGTTCGGCCAGCTCGGTGCGTGCGTCCTCCGGCAGCCCCGCGTCGCTGATGACCACGTCGGCCTCGCTCAGCTCGGCGATGGTGCTGATGCCGACGGTGTTCCACTTCGTGTGGTCGGCGGGGACGACCAGCCGGGTCGCGGCCGTCACCAGCTCCCGGTCGGTCTCGGACTCCAGCAGGTTGGGCGTGGTGAACCCGGCCCGCACGCTCATCCCGTGCACGCCCAGGAAGAGCGTGTCCACGTGCAGGCGGCGGATCGCGGCCACGGTGACGGGCCCCACCAGGGCGTCGGACGGCGTGCGCACGCCGCCGGTCAGCACGACCGTGCGGTCGGCGCGCGGGTTGCGGTGGAAGACGTCGGCGACAGGGATCGAATTGGTGATCACCGTCAGCTCGGGCACGCCGATCAGGTGGCGGGCCAGCGCCCACGTGGTGGTGCCCGCCGACAGCGCCACGGCCGTGCCGGGGCGGACGAGCGTGGCGGCGTGGCGCGCGATGGCCTCTTTCTCCTGCTGCTGGCGGGCGGACTTGGCGGTGAAGCCGGGCTCCTCGGTCGAGCCGGGGCCGAGTGCGGTCGCGCCGCCGTGCACCTTCTCCAGCAGGCCGCGCTCGGCCAGCACCTCGAGGTCGCGGCGGATCGTCATGTCGGAGACGCCGAGCTCGCGTACGAGGTCGGCCACCCGGACGCCGCCGTTGCTGCGCACGCGTTCGAGAATCGCCTGCTGACGCTGCTGTGCGAGCACGCCCGCTCCTTCCAACAGATTCCACCAAATTATGACACGGAATTGTTGGGGAATGTTAGTTAGGCGAGAACGCTTGCGCTGGTCAGCGCGGCGGGAGACGGTGAGGGCTCACCGATCACCGGAGGCGAGCTTATGGCCAGGCGCGCACGCAAGGGCAGGGCACGCAAGAAGAAGAAGGCGAACCACGGCAAGCGCCCCACAGCGCGATGACCGGCGGGTGGCCGCCTGCTCGCGGCGGCCACCTCCGGCTCACGACGGCAGCTCGGTCAGCGCCTGGTCGATGCGGTCCTGCGGCAGCGTGTAGTCCTGCAGCTCACCCGCCAGAAACCGGTCGTAGGCCCCCAGATCGAAGTGACCATGACCGCACAGCGCCGTCAGGATCACCCTCTCCTCGCCGCTCTCCTTGCAGCGCAGCGCCTCGGCGATCGTCTCGGCCAGCGCGTGCGTGGGCTCGGGCGCGGGCACGATCCCCTCGGTCCTGGCGAACAGGACGCCGGCCTCGAAGCACTCGTTCTGGGCGCGGGTCACCGCCTCGAACAGGCCCAGCTCGTACATGTGCGACAGCAGCGGCGACATGCCGTGATAGCGCAGCCCGCCCGCGTGGATCGGGTCCGGCACGAACGAGTGGCCCAGCGTGTGCATCTTGAGCAGCGGCGTGAAGCCGGCCGTGTCGCCGAAGTCGTAGGCGTACGCGCCGCGCGTGAACGACGGGCAGGCCGCGGGCTCCACCGCGCGGAACACCGTCCGGATGCGCCCCGCCAGCTTCTCCCTCAGGAAGGGGAAGGCCAGGCCGGCGAAGTTCGAGCCGCCGCCGGTGCAGCCGATCACCAGGTCCGGCAGCTCCGGGAGCTGGGCCAGGGCCTCCTCGCCGATCACCGTCTGGTGCAGCAGGACGTGGTTGAGCACGGAGCCGAGCGCGTACCTGGCGTCGGACGTCGCGCCCGCCACCTCGACCGCCTCGCTGATCGCCATCCCCAGGCTGCCCGGGGATTCGGGATCGTCCGCCAGGATCTTGCTGCCCGCGCCCGTCACGGGGGAAGGGCTGGCGTGCACGGTCGCGCCGTACACCTGCATGAGAGAGCGGCGGTAGGGCTTCTGGTCGTACGAGGCCCGGACCATCCAGATCTGGCACTCCAGGCCGAACTGCGAGCAGGCGAACGCCAGCGCCGACCCCCACTGACCCGCGCCCGTCTCGGTGGTGAGCAGCCGCACGCCCTCACGCGCGTTGTAGAACGCCTGCGGCACGGCCGTGTTCGGCTTGTGCGACCCGGCGGGGGAGCCGCCCTCGTACTTGTAGTAGATCCTGGCCGGCGTGCCCAGCGCTCGCTCCAGCCGGCGTGCCCGGATCAGCGGCGTCGGCCGCCAGAGCCGGTAGACGTCCAGCACCTCCTGCGGGATCGGGATGTACCGCTCGCCGCTGACCTCCTGCCCGATCAGCTCCACCGGGAAGAGCGGCGCCAGGTCGTCGGGCCCGACGGGCCGGCGCGTGGCGGGATGCAGCGGCGGAGGCGGCGGGGCGGGCAGATCGGGAACGATGTTGTACCAGTCGCTGGGGATCATTGCCTCAGTCTGCGCCGCCGGACCTCACCGGACCAGCACCGCCGGGCGTTCCGGATGATCGGCGCGCACCACGACGTCGGCCGCCTCCTGGGGGCGCGCCTCGCGCTCGTAACGCTCGTAGGCGGGCAGCGTCCAGCGCTCGTCCTCCGGCGTGCCCCGCTCCAGCGCGCCGGGCGAGAGCCACACGTGCACGCTCACGTCGAACGCCAGCCCCCGCCCCAGCAGCAGTGCCCCGTCCACCAGCACCACCCCGCCCGGCGGCAGCGCGGTGTACGGCAGCCGGTAGGCCCGGTCGATCCCGCTGTCCCACAACGCCGGCAGCACCCGCCCCGGCCCTCCGGGTTCGAGCGGCTCCAGCACCTCCCTGCGCAGCGCCTTGGCGTCGAGCCAGTCGTCGTAGAAGGCGTCGGGGTCGGTGCGGCCGTACTCCAGCCGCAGGGACGCGGGCCGCAGGAAGTCGGCCGCCGACACGCGCAGCACCGGCCGGCCGCGCAGCCGCAGCGGCGCCGCCAGCTCGTCCGCCAGCGCGCCCGGCCGGGCGGGCGGCGCTCCGTCCACCGCCACCCGCACCCACGTGCTCCGCGGCCGGGCGGAGATCAGCTCGGCCAGCTCCTCGACGAGGGCCTCACGGGAGATCGGTCGCACACGCATCGATCACAGCTTACGAGCGCCCCGATCGCGGCTCACGATCGCACGACCTTGGCACCTTGGGACCTTGGGGCGTTGAGCTCGCACGGACCTTGAAGTGCCCGAAATGCCTTCGACGGACCCGGGGCCGCCTCGCTAGGGTGCCCGCCATGGCTCAGTGCGACTGCGGTGCGACGGCGGGACCGCTCGGCGTGTGCGCCGACTACTACAACACGATCCTGGCGGAGGAGCAGCTCGACCCCGAGATGTACAGGTGGCACGCGGTCGTGGTGTGCGTCTACCTCCTGCAGCACCCGTCGCGCGGGCACGAGAAGTACCTCGACGGCCAGTTCCGCTGGCTGCAGCTCTACCTCGACCAGGGCCTCGACGCGACACTCCGGCTCCGGGCACACCAGGTGGCCCGCAACAACCACCGCTCCAGGGCCGGCTACGACCTGGCGCCGCTGGAGCCGTACGCGCCGCTCCCGCCCGGCGGCCCGCCCGCCAGCTTCCGCACGAGCTTCACCGACCTGCCGTACGGCGACGGCGGCTTCATCCTCGACGGACACGCGGCCTACGGGGAACGCATGCGCACCCTGGCCGAAGCGACCGAGGTGGCCTGGAAACGCCTCGGGCCAGGCACTTGACCTGGCCCTTCGACGCACTGGAGCGGACGACGGGAATCGAACCCGCGTAGCTAGTTTGGAAGACTAGGGCTCTACCATTGAGCTACGTCCGCGCGAACCGGTCGAACTCTGGTCTAGACTTCATCCGGTCGTCAGGGCGTAAGCGTACCGGAGTCCCGGAGCGCATGCGCACTCGGCGAGACGGGGCGTGGCGCAGCTTGGCAGCGCGCTTGCTTTGGGAGCAAGAAGTCGCAGGTTCAAATCCTGTCGCCCCGACCAGCTCGAAGGCCCTTCCCCATCTGGGAGGGGCCTTCTGCTTGTCCATCTGATCGGCTATGACGTCCGAAGCGTCCCAAGTCGCGCTCCATCGCCACGGCTCCGGACTGACTACGGGACGGATCTGTACCCGCACGACGCCGCAGACAGGTGTGGGGTGTGCTCCGGTCAGGTCTCACCCGTCGAAGCGGCTCCAGTGGAAGCCGTGTTCCAGCAGCGGCGTCAGGGTTGCGCGGTAGTGCGCGCCGAACGTGGCGACGGCCTCGTGCTCGTCGCTGCTGACCCGGTCGGCGTGCAGTACGTCCACGCCTGGTAAGGAGCGGCATTCATGGCTCCGAAGAGGGTGAGCTGCAGGAGGAAGCGACGATGCCTGATCCTGGGCGCTGGGTGTGACGTCAGCGCCTGCTTGTCGTCCTGCCGGCCGGCCACTTCCGGCGGTCCGGCCTTCGCCCCGCGTGCGCGTGGTCGCTCGCCGCGCCGGCCGAGGAGCTGGGCAGGAGGGCGCGGTCGGCCGCGCGGCGGCTCGAGCAGGCGGAGCAGCGCGCCCAGGTCGCGGCACTGCGCTGCGAGCAGGCCTTTTTCCACGCCGCGCGCCCATGACGCGGCGGGAGAGCTGTACGAACGCCTGGCTGGCCGGAGTGACGAGGCGGAGGGGGAGTATCGGCTCGCGGCGCTGCGGCATCGAGACGGCGCGGCCGCCGATCGGCAGGCCGCGCGCGACATGCGCGCGGGCCATCCCAGGGAGGGCGAGCGCGATGCGGCGCTCACGACAGGCGGGCGCCGGCAGGCGGTGACTCCTGGTTCCTGATCGGCCGCATGACCTGCTTGGCGACGCAGCTGGGCAGCCCGGCGGCGTCGCCGGCCGCCCGGCGGCGGTAGGTGCTCGGCGCCATGCCGACCAGCTCGGAGAAGCGGGTGCTGAAGGTGCCGAGTGACGAGCAGCCGACCGCGAAGCAGACCTCGGTGACCGACATGTCGCCGCGCCGCAGCAGGGTCATGGCGCGCTCGATGCGCCTGGTCATGAGATAGCTGTAGGGCGACTCCCCGTAGGCGGCGCGGAAGAGCCGGCTCAGGTGCCCGGCCGAGAGGTGCACGCCACGCGCCAGCGCCTCCACGTCCAGCGGTTGCGCGTAGTCGCGGTCGATCCTGTCGCGCACGCGGCGCAGCAGTGCGAGCTCGCGCAGGCGCTGGTCGGCTTGGGTGGCCATGCTCTACAGCCTGCCCTGACAAGCGCTCCGGTGTCCATTTCACCAGGGTGCATCCAGGTACACCCCGGCCGGGCAGGTAGCTCGATTCCTCCAGCCGCGCGGGGTCCCTAGCGTCGGAGGCATCGACGACAGGGAGGGAACGCTCGTGCGCATCGTCTTGTGGATCCTGCAGATCGCCGGGGCCGGGTTCTTCGTGATGGCGGCCTTGGGGAAGTTCGCGGGGGCCGAGCCGTCGGTCTCCACGTTCGAGGCGATCGGGCTCGGCGACTGGTTCCGGATCGCGGTCGGGGTGCTGGAGGTGGCGGGGGCGGTGGCGCTGCTGGTGCCGCGGCTGGCCGGGGTGGCCGCGCTGGCGCTGGCCGGGCTCATGGCGGGCGCGGTGCTGACCGAGGCGTTCGTGTCAGGGGGAGGGATCGTGCTGCCGCTGGCCCTGCTCGTCCTCTGCCTGGTGATCGCGTGGGGGCGCTGGGACGGCACGGCGCGTCTGTGGTCGGCGGTCGCCGGGCGGGCTTCCTGAGGGCGTGGATCTCTTCGGGCGGCGGTCGCCGGGCGGGCATCCTGGGGGCGTGGATCTCTTCGCGGACGACCCGATGACCTTCCCCCTCACCTACCCCGGCCGGATCCCGCCCGGCTCAGGCGTCCTGGCGGACGACGCGTACGTGCCGCACGAGTGGCGGGAGGGCGGCGCGGCGACCGCCGCGCTGCTGGCGTCCCTGGGACAGGCGCCGCTGGAGGCCCGCCACCGCGTCGTCGCCGTCGGCTCCAACGCGGCGCCGAGCCAGCTGCGCAGGAAGTTCCGCGACCACGGGGTACGCCCGGTCGTCCCGATGACGCTCGCGCGGGTGCCGGGGATCGCTCCCGGCGTGTCCGCGCACGTCAGCAAGTGGGGGTACGTGCCTGCCGCGCCCATCGAGACGCCCGGGGAGACGTCCAGGCTGTTCGTGCTCTGGCTCGACGAGCACCAGCTCGCCGCCCTCGACCTCACCGAGCCCAACTACCGCAGGCGCCCGCTCGCCCGCCCGGTCACGCTGGAGGACGGCACGAGACTCCCGCCGCCCTTCGTGTACGAGGGCAGGCACGGTTGCGTCACGGCCCGGGCGGACGGCCGGCCGTGCCGCCTGACCTCACAGCCGGCGCTCATCCAGTCCCTCCTGGACGGCTCCGCGGCCCTGCGCCACCTGTGCGGGGCCACGCCGGAGGAGTTCGTGGCCAACGTCAGGGACGACACCGTACGGGAAGCGGCCTATCTGCTGCTACAGCGGGACATGCGGTGAGACGCCCGGCCGGAGGCGGATAAGGTCGGGGCTCGTGACAGACAACCGAACCCCTCCTCCCTTCTCCGGCGACGAGCGCGCCATGCTGAACAACTGGCTCGAATGGCACCGCGGCACCCTGGCCGTCAAGTGCGCCGGCCTGTCGGAGGAGCAGCTGCGTGAGCGCTCCACGCCGCCCTCGGGTCTGTCCCTGCTGGGCCTGGTCAGGCACATGGCGCACGTCGAGCGCTCGTGGTTCCGCCGCGTGCTCAACGGCGAGGACCTGCCCAAGCTGTGGGACAAGGACCGTGACAACGACGCCGACTTCAAGGAGGTCGACACCGCGTCGGCGAAGGAGGCGTTCGACACGTGGGAGGAGGAGGTCCGGCTCGCCCGCGCCATCTCCGGCGCCAAGCCGCTGGACGCGGTGGGCGACCGCAACGGGCAGGACTGCACGCACCGGTGGATCCTCGTGCACATGATCGAGGAGTACGCCCGCCACAACGGTCACGCGGACCTGCTGCGCGAGCGCATCGACGGCGTGACCGGCGAGTAGGAGGCTGTCAGTCGTCGGCGCGGAACAGCGCCCAGACGGCCTTGCCGCCGCGGGCCAGCGGGTCCCAGCCCCAGCACTGGCTGTAGGTCTCGACGATGTAGAGGCCCCGCCCGTTCTCGGAGACGAAGTCCGGCTCCTTGGGCGTGGGCACCTCGTCGCTGGGGTCGGCCACGGCGAGCAGCACGTGGGGCGCCACCCGCATCAGCAGCAGCTCGATCTCCCTGCGGCCCGCCGCGTACATCGCGTACCTGACCGCGTTCGTCACCAGCTCGGAGACCACGAGGGCGGCGTCGTCGCTGAGGTCGTGCAGCCCCCAGCCGCGCAGTGTCCTGCGCGTGACGTCCCTGGCGGTCTTCACCGAGTCGGCCTGAAAAGGCAACGGGCACGAGGTCGTGTACGGCTTGCCACCCGTGAGGAGGCGGTCGAAGCCCACCTCCCGGGTGATCTGCAGGCAATCGGCAGTGGCCAGAGGGTCCTCCACCATGCCGCCGATACCTCCCCGTTCAGCCTTGGTTAGTGCATGTTTGGCCCAATATGCACTAAGCCATCATGGGTCACGAACGCGGCACCTGCAAGACCCAAATGCACGTGCAGTTGCAATGTGCAGGAGCAAGCGACGTTTTCGGGATAAATCTCCGAATCCGGACACGAGGTTGAGACCTTGTCATACCCGGCAATGTGGTGTCACTGTGTGTGCGGACCTTGATAGGAGGCAAAGTGACGCAGAACCAGCCGGGTTCCGGGCCGACGGCGCTGCGCATCCTCCTGGGCTCCCAGCTGCGCAAGCTCAGGGAAGCGAAGAATGTCACTCGTGAGGAGGCCGGCCACCTCATCAGGGGGTCGGAGTCCAAGATCAGCCGGATGGAACTCGGCCGAGTGGGGTTCAAAGAACGTGACGTGGCGGACCTGCTGACCCTGTACGGGGTCGTGGATCAGCAGGCACGCTCCGCCGTCCTCGATCTGGTCGCCACAGCCAACGAGCCTGGCTGGTGGCACCGGTTCAACGATGTCCTGCCCACGTGGTTCCAGGCGTACGTCGGCCTTGAAGAGGCCGCCGTCAGGATCAGGACCTACGAAGTCCAGTTCGTGCCAGGACTGTTGCAGACCAAGGAGTACGCAAGGGCCGTGGTGACCGCCGGTGCGGCGGGCATCGGGGCAGAGGAGATCGCCCGCAGGGTGGATCTCCGGCTGGAGCGCCAGCGGATGTTGGACAGGCCCGACGGGCCGGTCTTCTGGGCCGTGATCGACGAGGCCGCGCTGAGGCGGCCCATCGGCGGGGCCGAGGTGATGAGGGCGCAGATCGAGCACCTCATCGACCTGATGCGCCAGCAGAACATCACGATCCAGGTCATGCCGTTCAGCTTCGGCGGGCACAGCGCGGAGGGCGGGGCGTTCAGCATCCTGCGCTTCCCCGACAACGACCTGCCCGACGTCGTGTACGTGGAGCAGCTCGCCAGCGCGCTCTACCTGGACAAGCGTGAGGACGTGGACCGATACACCGAGGTGATGGAGCGGCTGTGCGCCGTGAGCACCACTCCGGATGAGACGATCGAGCTCCTGAGGACGATCGCGGAGGAGTTCTGACCGCGGCGGCGTCGTGGTTGGGTGTGCATCTGCCCTAGACTGGCCATCGGCGTTGGATGCCGCCGTTGCGGAGCATGCCCAACACCGCACATGTGGGCGCGGCGCGCGAGCCGTACCGATTGGACGCGCCCGCGATCACTCGTAGCTTGATCAAGGAGACCATTCCGTGAAGACCGCTGTCGAGGAGCTCAGCCCGACCCGGGTCAAGCTCACTGTCGAGGTGCCGTTCGACGAGCTGCGCCCGAGCATGGATGCGGCGTACAAGAAGGTCGCGCAGCAGGTGCGCGTCCCCGGGTTCCGGCCTGGCAAGGTTCCGGCCCGCATCATCGAACAGCGCTTCGGCCGGGCGGTAGTGCTTGAGGAGACCCTCAACGACGCGGTGCCCAAGCTGTACGGGCAGGCCGTCGACGAGGCCGACGTGTTCCCCGTCAGCCAGCCTGACATCGAGGTCACGAAGATCGACGACGGCGAGCAGATCGAGTTCACCGCCGAGGTCGACATCCGGCCCAACTTCGAGGTCCCCGACTACCAGGGCATCGAGGTCACGGTCGACTCCGCCGAGGTCTCCGACGAGGACGTCGACGCGCAGCTCGACGCGCTGCGCCAGCGCTTCGCCACGCTGAGCGGCGTGGAGCGCGCCGCCGCCAACGGCGACTTCGTCGTGATGGACCTGCGCGCCGAGATCGACGGCCAGAACATCGAGGAGCAGCAGGCCAGCGAGGTCTCCTACGAGGTCGGCGCCGGCTCCGTGCTGCAGGGCCTCGACGCCGCGCTCGAGGGCATGTCCGCGGGTGAGGAGAAGGGCTTCAAGACCGAGCTGGTCGGCGGCGAGAACGCCGGCGAGGAAGCCGACGTCATCATCAACGTCAAGTCGGTCAAGGAGAAGGTCCTGCCCGAGCTGGACGACGAGTTCGCCCAGCTCGCCAGCGAGTTCGACACGCTCGACGAGCTGAAGAACAGCATCCGCGAGCAGGCCCGCCGCAACAAGATCATCGACCAGGTCGTCCAGGCCCGCGAGAAGGCCCTCGACGCGCTGCTCGAGAAGATCGAGATCCCGCTGCCGGACAGCGCGCTCAAGGCCGAGGTCGACGCCCGCAAGCACAATCTCGACCACCAGATCGCCGAGAGCGGCCTCAGCCGTGACGCCTTCTTCCGCCTCTACCAGACGTCGGAGGAGGAGCGCTTCGAGGAGTTCGAGAAGAACTCCGCGCGCGCCATCAAGGTCGGCTTCGTGCTCGACAAGATCGTCAAGTCCGAGGAGCTGGGCGTCTCCGAGCAGGAGCTGACCAACTTCGTGGTCCGCCGCGCCATGGAGATGGGCGTGCAGCCCAACGAGCTGGCCAAGCACCTCGCCGACAACGACCAGCTCACGCTGGCGATGGTCGAGATCGTGCGCGACAAGGCCAAGTCCGTGCTGGGCGACGCCGCCAAGGTCGTCGACACCGACGGCAACGAGGTCGACCTCAAGGCGATCTACACCGAGATCAACGGTGAGCCGGTCGTCGAGGACGACGCCGCCGAGGCCGAGGCCGGCGACAAGCCCGCCGAGGACAAGGCCGAGGCGTGACGCTTCAGCTGTAACAGGAGCCCCCGGCCTCACGGCCCGGGGGCTCTTCGTCTTTCCGGGCCCTTGCCGCCAGGGGAACATGCCCATCTCGCCAGTGAGGTGTGGCCCGTCCGCGACGTTTCCCGCGGCGACCGAGGGCCCCGTGGCGCTCAGATGGACGCTGCCGCGAGCACAGCCGCGGGACGCCCTGTTGCGCGACCGCGTCCGTACGCGACACCCCGAGCGCCGTCTGAGGGCCCTCTGGAGGGAATGCGGCGAACGGCCTCACGGCGGACCGCCGGCGGCAACCGGGACGAAAGCCGCGACAAGCCGCGAAGAGTAACAGGGGCCGGTCCATCCGAACCTGCGCCGTCAGCGAACAGTCCGGGGGACCGGGCATGACCTGTGGGCGGCGCGCGTTAAGGTCACAAGCAAAGCCAATCGATTACGACGCATCGGAAGGTGACGCTGTGACCAGCCCGCCGACCTTCTATCAGCCCGAGTCACGAGGCCGTGAGAACGGCTCCGCCTTCCGGCTTGAGGACCAGCTTTACCAGCGCCTGCTCCGCGAGCGCATCATCGTGCTCGGGCAGGAGGTCAACGACGAGATCGCCAACCGCATCTGCGCCGAGCTGCTCCTGCTCGCAGCCGATGACCCCGAGCGCGACATCACGCTCTACATCAACTCGCCCGGTGGCTCGGTGAGTGCGGGCATGGCGATTTACGACATGATGGAATACGTGCCTAACGACGTCTCCACCGTGGTGATGGGTATGGCTGCCTCGATGGGGCAGTTCCTGCTCACCGCGGGGGCGCGGGGCAAGCGTTACGCGCTGCCGCACGCCCGGGTGATGATGCACCAGCCGTCGGGTGGCATCGGTGGCACCGCCGCCGACATCGCCATCCAGGCTGAGCAGATGCTCTACGTGAAGAAGACGCTGGCCGAGCGGATCGCCTTCCACACGGGGCAGCCGCTGGACCAGATCGAGTCGGACTCCGACCGTGACCGCTGGTTCACGGCCGAGGAGGCCAAGGACTACGGCTTCATCGACCACGTGGTGCGCAGCGCGCGTCAGGTGCCCTCCGCGGGCCCGGTTTCCTAGGGGGAGCTGACATGAACATTCAGAGCCGTTACGTTCTCCCCTCCTTCGTCGAGCGCACGTCCTACGGCGTGAAGGAGATGAACCCGTACAACAAGCTCTTCGAGGACCGCATCATCTTCCTCGGGGTGCAGATCGACGACGCGTCGGCCAACGACGTGATGGCCCAGCTGCTGACGCTGGAGTCGCTCGATCCCGACCGTGACATCAGCATCTACATCAACTCGCCGGGTGGCTCCTTCACCGCCATGACGGCGATCTACGACACGATGCAGTTCGTCCGGCCGGAGATCCAGACCGTCTGCCTCGGCCAGGCCGCGTCCGCCGCGGCCGTGCTGCTGGCCGGCGGCACCCCGGGCAAGCGCTTCGCGCTGCCGAACGCCCGGGTGCTGATCCACCAGCCGTCCACCGAGGGCGGCGGCCAGGGCAGCGACATCGAGATCCAGGCCCGCGAGATCCTGCGCATGCGCACGCTGCTGGAGGACATCGTGGCCCGGCACACCGGCAAGACCTCCGCCGACGTCCGCAAGGACATCGAACGCGACAAAATTCTCAACGCGGACGAGGCGAAGGCGTATGGTCTGATCGATGACATCATCCCGTCCAGGAAGAAACGAGCTCAGGCCGTAGCTTCCTAGACGAGACGTGACGCACCGGAGCGCTGCCCAATAGGGCACGTTCCGGTGCGACTCGCCGCTAGGGGGCTCACTGAGGGCCCAGAAGACGGTAACGTCGAAACCTGAGCGGTTCGGCCTAGTCCGGAGGATGTCCGGAGACACTGCTCGCGGGAGCAGGGCGGTCCCACGCAAAGGAGTATCTGGGGTGGCACGCATCGGCGACGGGGGAGACCTGCTGAAGTGCTCTTTCTGCGGAAAGAGTCAGAAGCAAGTCAAGAAGCTCATTGCCGGTCCAGGCGTCTACATCTGCGATGAGTGCATCGATCTCTGCAACGAGATCATCGAGGAGGAGCTCACCGAGTCCTCCGAGCTCAAGTGGGACAACCTGCCCAAGCCAAGAGAGATCTACGAGTTCCTCGACGCCTACGTCATCGGTCAGGACAAGGCGAAGAAGGCCCTCTCGGTGGCGGTGTACAACCACTACAAGCGGGTGCAGTCCGGCGACCGGGGCAGAGACGACGTTCTGGAGCTGGCCAAGAGCAACATCCTGCTGCTCGGGCCCACGGGTTCGGGTAAGACGCTGCTGGCGCAGACCCTGGCGAAGATGCTCAACGTGCCCTTCGCCATCGCCGACGCCACAGCGCTGACAGAGGCGGGATACGTCGGCGAGGATGTCGAGAACATCCTGCTCAAGCTCATTCAGGCCGCCGACTACGACGTCAAGAAGGCCGAGACCGGCATCATCTACATCGACGAGGTCGACAAGATCGCCCGCAAGAGCGAGAACCCGTCGATCACGCGCGACGTCTCCGGTGAGGGCGTGCAGCAGGCGCTGCTGAAGATCCTGGAGGGCACCACCGCGTCGGTTCCTCCGCAAGGCGGCCGCAAGCACCCGCACCAGGAGTTCATCCAGATCGACACGACCAACGTGCTGTTCATCTGCGGTGGTGCGTTCGCCGGTCTGGAGAAGATCATCGAGTCGCGCATCGGCAAGAAGGGCATCGGCTTCAACGCCATCATCCGGTCGAAGGAAGAAGTCGACACCGCTGACATCTTCGGCGACGTGATGCCGGAGGACCTGCTGAAGTTCGGCATGATCCCCGAGTTCGTGGGCCGCCTGCCGGTCATCACCTCGGTGCACAACCTCGACCGCGAGGCGCTCATCCAGATCCTCACCGAGCCGCGCAACGCGCTGGTCAAGCAGTACCGCAAGCTGCTCGAGCTCGACGGCGTGGAGCTGGAGTTCACCGACGGCGCCCTGGAGGCCATCGCCGACCAGGCCATCCTGCGCGGCACCGGCGCCCGCGGGCTGCGCGCGATCCTGGAGGAGGTGCTGCAGTCCGTCATGTACGAGGTGCCCTCCAGGCAGGATGTCGCCCGCGTGGTCATCACCCGCGAGTCGGTGCTGGAGCACGCGATCCCGACGCTCGTCCCGCGCGACCAGCTCGCCGCCAAGCAGCAGCACACGCCGCAGGAGAAGTCGGCCTGAGCAGGGCCTTGGCAGCACTCGAACGCCCCGTGGTGGAAACCATGGGGCGTTTCGCTTGCCCGCCTCCCTAGAATTGGGTGCTGTGACAACGCCAGAGCTGCCTACTCAATACACACCGGCCGACGTCGAGACCCGTAGCTACGAGCGCTGGGTATCCGAAGGCTACTTCCGCGCCGACCCGGGCAGCTCGCGCGAGCCGTACAGCATCGTCCTCCCGCCGCCCAACGTGACGGGCGTCCTGCACATCGGGCACGCGCTCGACCACTCCATCCAGGACGCGCTCACGCGCCGCTCGCGCATGCAGGGCCGCGAGACGCTCTGGCTGCCCGGCATGGACCACGCCGGCATCGCCACCCAGAACGTCGTCGAGCGCGAGCTGGCCAAGCAGGGCAAGTCGCGCCACGACCTTGGGCGCGAGGCGTTCGTCGAGCGCGTCTGGGAGTGGAAGGAGGAGTCCGGCGGCCGGATCCTCGGCCAGATGCGCAAGCTCGGCGACGGCGTCGACTGGTCGCGCGAACGGTTCACGATGGACCCGGGGCTCTCGCGCGCCGTCCAGACCATCTTCAAGAAGCTGTTCGACGACGGGCTGATCTACCGCGCCGAGCGCATCATCAACTGGTGCCCGCGCTGCCTGACCGCGCTGTCCGACATCGAGGTGGAGCACAGCGAGGACGAGGGCGAGCTCGTCTCGATCCGCTACTCCGACGAGATCGTGGTGGCCACCACACGCGCCGAGACCATGCTCGGCGACACCGCCGTGGCCGTGCACCCCTCCGACGAGCGTTACGCGCACCTGATCGGCACGTTGGTGGAGGTGCCGCTGACCGGCCGCATGATCCCGGTCGTCGCCGACGAGCACGTCGATCCGGCGTTCGGCACCGGCGCGGTCAAGGTGACCCCCGCCCACGACCCCAACGACTTCGAGATCGGGCGGCGTCACTCCCTGCCGTCGCTGACCGTGATGGACGAGCGCGGCGTCATCACCGCGCACGGGCCGTTCCAGGGGCTCGACCGCTTCGAGGCACGCCCCGCGGTGGTCGCCGCGCTGCGCGCCGAAGGCAGGATCGTCGCGGAGAAGCGCCCGTACCTGCACTCCGTCGGCCACTGCTCGCGCTGCAAGACGGTGGTCGAGCCGAGGCTGTCGCTGCAGTGGTTCGTCAACGTCGCGCCGCTGGCCAAGGCCGCGGGCGACGCCGTCCGCGACGGACGCACCCGCATCCACCCGCCGGAGCTGGCCAAGCGCTACTTCGACTGGGTCGACGACATGCACGACTGGTGCATCTCCCGCCAGCTCTGGTGGGGCCACCGCATCCCGGTCTGGTACGGCCCGGCCGGCGAGGTCGTGTGCGTGGGCCCCGACGAGGAGCCGCCGGCCGGCTACACCCAGGACTCCGACGTCCTCGACACGTGGTTCTCCTCCGGGCTGTGGCCGTTCTCGACCATGGGCTGGCCCGACCGCACGGCCGAGCTGGAGCGCTTCTACCCGACCTCCGTGCTGGTCACCGGCTACGACATCCTGTTCTTCTGGGTCGCCCGGATGATGATGTTCGGCCTGTACGCCATGGACGGCGAGCCGCCGTTCCGCACGGTCGCGCTGCACGGCATGGTCCGCGACCAGTACGGCAAGAAGATGTCGAAGTCGTTCGGCAACGTGGTCGACCCGCTCGACTGGATCGAACGCTTCGGCGCCGACGCCACCCGCTTCACCCTGCTGCGCGGCGCCAACCCCGGTGCGGACGTGGCAGTGAGCGAGGAGTGGGCGGCCGGCTCGCGCAACTTCTGCAACAAGATCTGGAACGCCACCCGGTTCGCGTTGATGAACGGCGCCGCCGTGGGCTCGCTCGACGGCGCCGACCTGACGGCGGCCGATCGGTGGATCCTTTCACGCCTGCAGTCGGTGATCGCGGCGACGGACGCCGCCCTGGAGGAGTTCGAGTTCGCCAAGGCGTCCGATCTGCTCTACCACTTCGCGTGGGACGAGGTCTGCGACTGGTACCTGGAGCTGGCCAAGATCCAGATCGGGGAGGGCCTGGAGCACACCAGGCTGGTGCTGGGCCACGTCCTCGACGCGCTGCTGAGGTTGCTGCACCCGCTGGTGCCGTTCGTGACCGAGGAGCTGTGGCGGGCCGTCACAGGAGGCGAGTCGATCGTGGTCGCGCCCTGGCCGGTGCGCGACGAGCGGTACGCCGACCCGGCGGCGGAGGCGGAGATCGAGTCGCTGCAGGAGCTGGTGACGGAGGTCCGCAGGTTCCGATCGGACCAGGGGCTCAAGCCCGGCCAGAAGGTGGCGGCGCGGCTCGGGTTGAGCGGCACGCCGCTGGCCGGCCAGGAGACGGCGATCCGGTCGCTGCTGCGGCTGACGGATCCGTCGGAGTCGTTCAGCGCCACGGCGCGGTTCACGGTGGGGGCGGTGACCGTGGAGATCGACACCGCGGGCGCCATCGACGTCGCCGCCGAGCGCAAGCGGCTGGAGAAGGATCTGGCCGTCGCGCGCAAGGAGGCCGCCCAGGTGGCGGCCAAGCTGGGCAACGAGCAGTTCATGGCCAAGGCGCCGGACGATGTGGTGGCCAAGGTCAGGAGCAGGGCCGAGCAGGCGTCGGCCGACATCGAGCGGCTGGAGGCCCAGCTCGCCGCCCTGGGTGTTTGAACCATACGAACGATGGGAAGGTCCATTCGTTACCGAGAATGGACCTTCCACGTCTCCGAGGCTGCTACAGTTTTCAACGCAGGGCCACTCGGCCCTGACATCCCGCTGAACAAACCCCGACTTTCGGGTGGCTCCAGCCGCGCGGTTGGACAAGAGCCGAAAGTTGGAGTAAGTTAGCAGGGTTGCCTCGGAGAGAGGCAAGTCCGGAAGCTCCCGGATCGGGCGGTTTGACAAGGATCGTCCGGATCTGGTAAACTGAAGGAAATGAAATGTGCGCCTCGCGCACCGGAGTCCGGAAGGGCTTGGGTGCGGATGAACGCGTCCGTTTCTTGAGAACTCAACAGTGTGTCAAAAGCCAGTGCATGATTTTCATGCAACACCTCGTCAAGACATGATTTCTTGATGGATTTTGCTCGGATGAATAATCCAGACATTGTTTGGAGAGTTTGATCCTGGCTCAGGACGAACGCTGGCGG
>NZ_JAMZEB010000002.1:12780000-12782631 GCF_024172165.1 Nonomuraea thailandensis
AGCGAGTCTGAAGAGGGCGTTTGAGTCGCATGCTGTAGACCCGAAGCGGAGTGATCTACGCATGGGCAGGTTGAAGCTCAGGTAAGACTGGGTGGAGGACCGAACCCACCAGGGTTGAAAACCTGGGGGATGATCTGTGTGTAGGGGTGAAAGGCCAATCAAACTCCGTGATAGCTGGTTCTCCCCGAAATGCATTTAGGTGCAGCGTCGCGTGTTTCTTGCCGGAGGTAGAGCACTGGATGGCCGATGGGCCCGACAAGGTTACTGACGTCAGCCAAACTCCGAATGCCGGTAAGTGAGAGCGTGGCAGTGAGACTGCGGGCGATAAGGTTCGTAGTCGAGAGGGAAACAGCCCAGATCACCGACTAAGGCCCCTAAGCGTGTGCTAAGTGGGAAAGGATGTGGAGTCGCAGAGACAACCAGGAGGTTGGCTTAGAAGCAGCCACCCTTGAAAGAGTGCGTAATAGCTCACTGGTCAAGTGATTCTGCGCCGACAATGTAGCGGGGCTCAAGTACACCGCCGAAGTCGTGGCACTGACAGTTTGCGCTGTTGGTGGGTAGGGGAGCGTCGTGCAGCCGGTGAAGCAGCAGAGTGATCTAGTTGTGGAGGCTGTGCGAGTGAGAATGCAGGCATGAGTAGCGAATCGAGGGTGAGAAACCCTCGCGCCGGATGACCAAGGGTTCCTGGGCCAGGCTAATCCGCCCAGGGTAAGTCGGGACCTAAGGCGAGGCCGACAGGCGTAGTCGATGGACAACGGGTTGATATTCCCGTACCCGCTTCAATGCGCCCATACTGAACCTCGTGATGCTAAGAGTCCTTAACTCGGGTTGTCCTTCGGGACGACCGTCAGAGTGAACGCTCGGTCCGATCGGGTAGTAGGTAAGCGATGGGGTGACGCAGGAAGGTAGTCCAGCCCAGGCGATGGTTGTCCTGGGGTAAGCATGTAGGGAGTGCGGTAGGCAAATCCGCCGCGCGTGTTCCTGAGATGTGATGCCGAGCCGATTGTGGTGAAGTGGATGATCCTATGCTGCCGAGAAAAGCCTCTAGTGAGTGTTGTGGCGGCCCGTACCCTAAACCGACTCAGGTGGTCAGGTAGAGAATACTAAGGCGATCGGGTGAACTGTGGTTAAGGAACTCGGCAAATTGCCCCCGTAACTTCGGGAGAAGGGGGACCTCTGCTGGTGATGAGTCTTGCACTCGGAGCTGGTGGGGGTCGCAGTGGCCAGGGGGAAGCGACTGTTTACTAAAAACACAGGTCCGTGCGAAGTCGTAAGACGATGTATACGGACTGACGCCTGCCCGGTGCCGGAACGTTAAGGGGACCGCTTAGCCAGCTTCGGTTGGCGAAGGTGAGAACTTAAGCGCCGGTAAACGGCGGTGGTAACTATAACCATCCTAAGGTAGCGAAATTCCTTGTCGGGTAAGTTCCGACCTGCACGAATGGCGTAACGACTTCCCCGCTGTCTCAACCGCAGACCCGGCGAAATTGCACTACGAGTAAAGATGCTCGTTACGCGCAGCAGGACGGAAAGACCCCGGGACCTTCACTACAGCTTGACATTGGCGTTTGGAGCGTCTTGTGTAGGATAGGTGGGAGACTGGGAAGCTCGGACGCTAGTTCGGGTGGAGTCATTGGTGAAATACCACTCTGGTCGTTTTGAACGTCTAACTCTGGTCCGTGATCCGGATCGGGGACAGTGTCTGGTGGGTAGTTTAACTGGGGCGGTTGCCTCCCAAAGAGTAACGGAGGCGCCCAAAGGTTCCCTCAGCCTGGTTGGCAATCAGGTGTTGAGTGTAAGTGCACAAGGGAGCTTGACTGTGAGACTGACGGGTCGAGCAGGAGCGAAAGCTGGGACTAGTGATCCGGCATCGGCGTGTGGAAGCGGTGTCGCTCAACGGCTAAAAGGTACCCCGGGGATAACAGGCTGATCTTCCCCAAGAGTCCATATCGACGGGATGGTTTGGCACCTCGATGTCGGCTCGTCGCATCCTGGGGCTGGAGTAGGTCCCAAGGGTTGGGCTGTTCGCCCATTAAAGCGGTACGCGAGCTGGGTTTAGAACGTCGCGAGACAGTTCGGTCCCTATCCGCTGCGCGCGCAGGAGACTTGAAAGGGGCTGTCCCTAGTACGAGAGGACCGGGACGGACGAACCTCTGGTGTGCCAGTTGTACCGCCAGGTGCACGGCTGGTTGGCTACGTTCGGAAGGGATAACCGCTGAAAGCATCTAAGCGGGAAGCTCGCCTTGAGATGAGGTCTCCCACCACGAGAGTGGGTAAGGCTCCCGGTAGACGACCGGGTTGATAGGCCGGAGGTGGAAGCACGGTAACGTGTGGAGCTGACCGGTACTAATAGGCCGAGGACTTGACCACAAAGCATTGTGCTTGGTGTGTGCTGCGCTCTGTTACTCTTCGCCGGGTCCAGAGCTGCGCCGCATCAAGGTACTTCTTGCTCGCGTCCACTACGCAATTCTGAGACAGCAAACAGGCTGTTTCGCAGGGTTACGGCGGTTATGGCGGGAAGGAAACACCCGGTTACATTCCGAACCCGGAAGTTAAGCTTCTCTGCGCCGATGGTACTGCACTCGGGAGGGTGTGGGAGAGTAGGTCACCGCCGGACAATCTTTATGGGAA
>NZ_JAMZEB010000003.1 GCF_024172165.1 Nonomuraea thailandensis
TCCTTGTCGCTCAGCTCACTTAGGCGGCCAAACCATCAGGGAGCCGAACGACGTAGTGGATCGCTCGTCATCTAAGAACGCCCCGCTCTGCGGGGCTTTCTTACGTTCTGGGCAATCTCCTTCGTGCGGTGCGCCTGCCGAGGGCTAGGCAGCCACCATCTTGTCAGTGTGCAGGGGCGATTGTGCCTGAACGGCGGGTGTCGCCGAAGCGAGTCCCAGCGCCATCAAGACCAAGTGCTCAATAGCTTCGGAACGCGACATGCCCGACTGCTCCAGCGCGTCGATCGCTTCAACGGCCTCGTGGCGCTTGAAACGCACCGTTACCTGGGAGACCGTGGTCTTGGGCCGTCCGGGTTTGCCTTTGCTGCTCATGGTCGCCAATCATGGCGTACGAATGAGTCGCGATTCCATTGCTGCGTGGGCGTGTCGCGTAACAACTTCCCGCATTTCTGCGCATGGTCCGCGCGGCTGCCGCAACGCCATCACCGCAAAGCTGACAAGCATGCACGCATGCACGCATGCAGAACAGCCTTCAAATCTCCGTGGCTGCGAAAGGCTGTCGTTGTGCTCGGACATTCACCGCCGAGGTGTCGTTCCTGATGCTCGCTCGTACGCCGCCCTGAGCCGGCAGTGATGCTCCGAATCACCGACAGGACCCCTCGGGACCTGAGTGCCACTGGCACGGGGATCTGCCCCCGTTGAATCCTCCAGCAACCGGCTAGCCTTCCGCCGTGGATCTCTACTTCGATCCAGTGTCTCTGCTCGGTGAGGCGCGAGCGACGTTCCAGGGGCAGTGGGCGGATCGTCAGTGGCTCAACGTGCCCGGCCCGTTCTACGGCGCCGCCACCGACAACTGCTGCACCGGCCGGACCCACGCCCCGGCGCTCGTGCTCTATGAGGGCGAGTACTTCACGGAGTACGTCTACCGGCAGCCACGGACGGCGCAGGAACTGCGGCAGCTGGTCGACGCCGCGCAGGCCGAAGTGCTCTCCGGCTACGGCTGTGACGGCGATGCCCACTGGACGCCGGCAGCGGTACGGGAATGGTGGCGCGACCGGGCTCGGATCAGCGAATATCTGATGGCTCGGCGATCCGTCTGGGAGGCCGACGATGAAAGGTCCGGGCAGGGTAGTGCCGGCGCCGCGAACGACTACCTGGCGTACCTCGATGGAGAGTTGGCCGTACACCTTCAGATTTATCTCTTCTGGCTCCACGAGCGGCGTGCACCCACACCTACGGACCGGCTGCCACAGCTCTAGCCGGCGCAGCCGTCAGCCGTCAGCCGTAACCGGACGGCAGCGACTTGCACCACCGGCCGGTGATTACGCCGTAATCACCCAGCACCCAGCCCCACCCCCGGCCCACCAGACCAGCCGGTGATTACGCCGTAATCACCCAGCACCCAGCTCTACTCCCGGTCGGCCAGACCGGCGCGAAGCTCCTTGACCGCCGTCTCCAAGATCTGCAAGATGGCGCGCGCCTTGGCGGGCTGCCGCTGCGCCACTCTTCTGAGGACGCGCAGGTTGCCCACCTGATGGGCGGCCGCCTCGACCCGGAGTGCCTCGTCCAGGGGGTCCTCGTCGCCGGCCGGACGCGGCTGGCGCTCGGCGGGCGGCCCTTCCTTCGCGGCCTCTCCCGTCACCGGCTGCCGGCGTTCGGCTTGCGGCCGCCCGGCCTCCGGTTCCGCGGGAGGGGCGGGAGGGGCGGGCATGGCCTGCTGCTCGGGTGGCAGCTTGCCGATCTCGCGGGCGTCCTCGATGCGCAGCCGCCCTCGCGTGAGGGCGTCCTGCAGTTCGGAGGTCAGGTTCAGCAGGACCAGGCGCTGGGAGATCCATCCCTGGCTCTTGCCGAGCACGGCCGCGGCCTCGCGTTGGGAGAGGTTCTCCTCCTCCATCAGGTCCCTGACTCCCCGGGCCTCTTCCAGGGGCGCCAGGCCGTCACGCTGGAGGTTCTCGATGAGGGCCGTACGCCGTGAGGCGACGGCGGACTCGCGTACCTCCACGGGCACCTCGACCAGGCCGGCCAGCTCGGCCGCGTGACGGCGGCGATGGCCGATGAGGATGACGTAGGGCTCCTGGCCGATCCTGCCGCCGTGTTCGGGGTGCGCGGTGAGCCAGGCGTCGCGCGGCACGACGACCAGCCGCTGGAGGATCCCTTCCTCGGCGATGGTCGCGGCCAGCCCTTCGAGGTCCCGGAGTTGCTCGCGGGGGTTGGCGGGGTTGTCGGCCAGTTCGCTGAGCTTGATCTTGTCCGGCCACTTCGGCGGCTCGGACTCGGCGGTGGCGCCGACCATCAGCGAGGCCAGGCTGGTGCGCTTGCCCGCCATCACGCGTCCGCTCCGGTGCGCTGCTGGAACTCCAGCGCCAGCCGGTAGAAGTCCTCGCGGGCCTCCATGGCCACCCGGTTCTTGGCGTACTGGGTGACGACGATGCCTTCCGCCGAAGCGCGGGTGTGCACCTTGTAGTGGCGCACCACCGTGCGGGCCAGCGGCCAGCCGTGGGCGCGGACGAACTGCTGCGTCTCCTCCAGATCGGCCCGCCCGTCACGGGGGTCCCAGTTGTTGATGACGACCAGGTAGGGAAGTTTGCGCCGCTTCAGCACGTGCTCGATGGTGTTGAACGTCGGCTCGAACGACAGAGGCTCGGGTTCGATGGGCACGAGCACGTCGTCGGCGTTGTCCAGGACCGCGCGCAGCGCCCTGCCCGCGTCGCCCTCGCCGAAGGGGTCCTCGCCGCGATCGGAGAGGATCGGCATCCAGCCCGGCGTGTCGACCCACACATCGGTGACGCCCGGGATGAGGCGCAGGTTGGACAGGCCCGCGATGTCGTCATGGGCTTGGACGAAGTGGAAGGGCAGCGCCTCCACGCGATCCGACCACCACACCGCAGAGCCCTGGGGGTCGATGGAGACGGTGACGACGGGCGGCTGCCCCTCAGAGGTGAGACCCACCACGTCAGCGCATACGGCCGCGAGGTTGACGGTGACGGTGGACTTGCCGACGCCGCCCTTCTGATTGAGGACGACATGGACTTTCGCCATTACGGCTCCCGCTTTCTTCCGTGTGCTTCCCAGCCCGCCGGGCTGGTACTTCGGACGAGAGCCACTCTCTCAGATGATCAAGTGATTACGCCGTAATCACTTTGGCGGGCCGCATGGTGCCGGGGAAGCAGGCTTACGGCAGCTTCCCGGGCGGGGAAGGGCTTCAGACCTCCAGGGGGATGCAGGGCTGACCGCACGGGAGCTGGAGGTGCTGCGGCTGCCGGCCAGCGGGCTGAGCAACGTGGCCCGCATCCCGTCCAGGCCGTCGTGCCCGCCTACGAGACCGGGCTGGTCTGCCCGGGCGCGACGTGACCGTGCGGAACCTGCTGCTCGGCTGGTCCGCGGGGCGAGGAGGGAAGGCCGGCTCGCCGGAGCCCCATGTCAGGTGGCGGGCACCACGGCGGGCTTCTCCTGGCCCGGTGATTACGGCGTAATCACCGGCGCCGCCTGGTTCCCCGCCCGGCGGGCGGCCAAGCGGTTCCGGCGCTGGAGCTGCAGAGGGATCGGGCATATGGACTGGGTCGACGGCTGACCTACCGGGCGTTTCTCCGGGCGAGGCGTTGCAGTTGCCCGGTGTGCACGTCGCTCACCCACTCCCAGCCGGGCCTGGCCGAGGGGCCGATGCGCGGGTCATCGGGATCCCGGCCGTCCCGCAGGGCGAGCACGTACGCCCGGTCCTGGTCGATCCGCGCCTGTGCCTGGCCGGGCCCGCCGACGGACCCGTGACCCGGGACGACGACGCCGGCCTGGCCCGCCACCTCCTCGAGCAGCCGCAGCGCCGCCAGGTAGTCCTCGATCGGGTCGGCGCCGTCCAGGTCGAGCATCGGGA
This sequence comes from Nonomuraea thailandensis, assembly GCF_024172165.1. Lineage (GTDB taxonomy): Bacteria > Actinomycetota > Actinomycetes > Streptosporangiales > Streptosporangiaceae > Nonomuraea > Nonomuraea thailandensis. The sequence goes on from NZ_JAMZEB010000003.1 coordinate 3,869, forward strand.
CCAGGACGTCGGAGAGCATGTCGCCGGCGACGAGAACCCCGCGTTCCGCGATCAGCAGCGCCGCGTGGCCGGGCGCGTGCGCCTGATGCTCGATGAGCCGGGCTCGGGGGCCGTCCCACGGGATCTGCGTGGTTCCGGCGGGCAGGCCGGTGATGAGGCCGAGCAGGTCCAGCGGCACCTGCCCGGCGATCTCCGTCTCGAGCAGGTGCTCGGCGATGCGCTCCTTGGCCTCCGCGTCCGGCAGCTGGTCGCGGACGGCGGCCGCGCAGCGCGCCGTGCCGTAGCGGGGCGCCTGGCCGAGGCGGGCGTGCCAGAGCAGGTGATCCCAGTCCGGATGCGTGGAGAACCCCGCCACGACGGGCAGGCCCGCCTCGCCGAGGTCGTCCGCGAGGCAGCCGAGCTCGGCGCCGGTCACCCCGGGGTCGATGAGCAGCACGCCGTCCCGGCCCCGCACCACGACGGCGTTGCTCTGCACGAACGCGCTCTCGTGGACCAGCACCCCGTCCGCGACCTGCCTCAGCACGAGCCCGCCTCCTTGGCGTCCTGGACGGCGTAGCGATGCATCGTGACGCCCTGCTCGAACGATCGCTGCTCGATCAGCTCCAGGTCGACCGGCATGTCGTAGTCGTCGAACAGCGGCCTGCCGAAGCCGAGGATCGCGGGATGGGTGAACAGCAGCAGCTCGTCCAGCAGCCCCGCCCGGAGCAGCTGCGTGGCGAGCGCCGCGCCGCCCACGCTGATGTCGCCGCCGGTCCCGGCCCGCAGGGCGGCCAGTTGCTCGATCGCGTCGTCCCCGCCGATGATCCGGGTGTTGTGACCGGCGCTGCGGCGGGTGCGGGAGACGAGCACCTTGGGCTTGGCGGTCCAGATCCGGCCGTACTCGTGGATGAAGTCCGGCAGCGAGGCGTCCTCGTGCGCCCGCGGCCAGGCCTCCTCCATGACCTCGTAGTAGACGCGGCCATGGACCATGAGCGCGAGCGAGCGCGTCAGCGCGTTGGCCGTGCGGTGCAGTTCCTCGCCGATGCGCAGCCACTCGCCGGCGCCGTTGTCCCCGGGAACTTGCTCGATCCGCAGGTCGAGGGACACCTGCATCGAATAGACGAAGCGGCCCATCAGCTCCTCTTCCCAGGAGTGCTTGTATTTTGCAACTACTATAGGTAGGGCGAAAAACCTGTCAAGGAGGAATGGTGGAACCACGGTCCGGGTGTCCGGTCAACGCCGCCGTCGAGGTGCTCGGGGACCGCTGGTCGCTGCTCGTGCTGCGCGACGTCATCTTCGGCGACCGCCGCTACTTCCGGGCGCTGCTCACCGGGTCGATGGAGGGCATCGCCTCGAACATCCTCGCCGACCGTCTCGTACGGCTCGTCGAGGCGGGGCTCCTCACCCGCGGCACCGCCATGCGGGGGCAGCGCGCCCGCTACAGCCTCACCGAAGCCGGCATCCGGACTCTGCCGATCATCTGCGCCCTCGGCGACTGGGGGCTCGACTGGCGCCCGGGCAGCGCCGGCCTGCGGGCCCGGCAGCGGCTCATGCGCGAGGAGGGGCCGGCGTTCGTCGAGGAGCTCATGGACGAGCTGCGCGCCCGCCACCTCGGCGCCCCGCCGAGGCCGTACGACGGCCCGGGCCCGTTCGAGCGTCTCGAGGCCGCCTGCGCCGCGGCCGGCGAGCAGGAGCACCTCGATCAGCGGTGACGGAACGGGTGCGGCATACCCCGCGGCATACCGGCCCCGCGTACGGTTGCCCGCGCCGCTTGACCGCTACGAGGACAAGGCGGGAGGATCTCCCGCCTTGTCCTCGTCCGCCATCCAGCCGGCGATGTGCCCGCGCAGCTTCTTGCGCTCCTTCGACGGGGGCTCGCCGGCGTCACGTTCGACGTCGAAGTGAGCCGTGGAGATCGCGGCCGGCTGGTCGGGCACCTCGCTGCGCCGGATCTCCTGACCGATGACCGCACGACCACGACCGGATCGGCGCCCGGCATGAGGGCCACCACGCCGGCGACGGCGGCGAGCACCAGGACGCCGGCGGCGATCCCCGGGGGAGCAGCCACTTCCGCGCTCCGGCGGGCGGGCACGAGCCGCACGCCAGTAGCCGTCGCGAGCGCTCGTTGAAGATCCCTTACGGGCGTCGGCCGCCAAGCCGCTGAGGGGGAAGGGAGTTGTCCTACACCGACGGCCTCTCGCCCCTGGCGAGCTCCCGGGCCCGGCCGCCTTCGCGGAGCCGGCGCAGGTCGGGGATGTGGTTGTACAGCGTCCCTGGCGAGACGCCCAGCAGCTTGGCGATCGAGGTGATCGAGTTGTCCGGGTTGGGCAGCATGTCGCGGGCGGCGCGGAGCAGCTCGGGGGTGATGACGGTGGGGCGGCCGCCGGTGCGGCCGCGGGCCTTGGCGGCGGCCAGGCCGTCGCGGGTGCCGGCGACGATGAGCTCGCGGATGAACTCGGCCAGGGCGGCGAAGACGTGGAAGACGAGGCGGCCGCCAGGGGTGGTGGTGTCGAGGTTCTCGTGCAGCGAGGTGAAGCCGATCTCGCGTTTGCGCAGGCCGGCGACCATGGTGATGAGGTCGGCCAGGGAGCGGCCGTAGCGGTCGAGCGACGGCACGACCAGGGTGTCGCCCGCGGTCAGGAACGCGTGGCAGGCGGCCAGCTCGGGGCGCTCGGCGGTCTTGCCCGACTTCTTGTCGGCGAACACCTTCCGGCACCCGGCGGCCTTGAGGGCGTCGAGCTGGCGCTGGAGGTTCTGGCCGGTGGTGGAGACGCGGGCGTAGCCGATGCGGATGTCGGTCGGCCGGGCGGGGAAGGCGGCCAGCGGGTCGGCGGGCGGCTGGAGGACGTCGGTCACGCCCGTCATCCTCTCAACAAACGGTGTTGGAGGGTTGTTGAACCGCCAGGGTTGTTGAACGAGTTTTTGAAGGCTTCCAGGGGGCTTGGAGGGTTGTTCGGGCGGATCTTCAGAAAACGATCGTTAAATGAAGACCGGTTCACCGACCTCCCCGCCGGTGGCGCCGGCCCGGAGGCGGGCCGGACCGGCGCGCCCGCTCATCGCTTCACGTACAGGTCGCTGAAGAGCCTCGGGAACTCGTAGCCGTGCAGCGTCTCGTGGCACACGTACGCGATCCATTTTCCCGCCACGACCCCCTCCTGGCCGATCTGGTCGCACCACGCGCTGGAGCCGAAGTAGGAGTTCTCGAACACGTAGCCAGGCGGCGGCGTCCAGGCCGAGGTGGCGGCGGCGGGGCCGGCGGTGAGGACAGAACCGGTGGCGCCGGTCACCGCGAACGCCGCGATGACGAGAAGGCGATTTCCGTTGCGCATGTGACGCTCCTTTTCAGAGTGAGAGGGGTGGCGGCGGCAGGACAGGCCCCAGGCGGCCCTCAGAGCGCGAATCCGAGCGTCCCGACGAACCGGCCGGGGTCGAGCAGCGCGTTGCGGCCGATGCCCGCAGCGGCCAGATCGATCGGCCGCAGCCGGGTCTGCATCCCCGCGGTGGCCAGCAGCCGATCCAGCAGGTGCCAGCCCGCGAACGACGTGGCCCGTTCGGCCAGCCCCGCGTCCACGGTGACGCCGCTGTCGCGGTAGCCCTGCCAGAAGGCCTCGACCAGCGGCCGCACCGCGGCGATCTCCGCGGCCCCCCGCTCCAGGATCAGCTCGCGGGTGAGGGTCACACCGGGCCCGTAGACCTTGTCCACATCGGAGTTGATCTTCCTGATGGCGTGGTGCAGCCACTCGCCGGCGAAGGCGCCGACGTCGCGTGCGGGGTCGGCGACCCGGGCCTCCTCCCAGTCGACCACGTGGAGCCGGTCGTCGTGGAGCAGGAACTGGTCCAGCCGCAGGTCACCGTGGCAGGAACGCAGCTCCACGGACTTCTCGCGCTCGCGCAGCGCCTCCAGGGCGGTGATGAGCGGCCTGTCGTTCTGCAGCAGCGTCCAGTAGTGCAGCTCGGCCACGCGCGCGGAGGAGAACAGGCTCAGCGGCAGCGCGTGCAGGGCCCAGGTGGGCGGCAGCGGATGCGCGGAGCGGTCGGCGATCAGCGGCAGCCGGTGCAGGGCGCCGATGGCGCGGCCGCAGCGGTAGGCCAGGGGGGCGTCGAACTCGCCCTTGGCGGCGAGGCTGTTGCCGGCCAGGCCGTGCTCGAGCCATGCGAAGACCAGCAGCCGGTGCTCCTCGTCGTGGCCGAGCAGGGGCGGGCAGCGCAGGTCGCCCGTGCCGCCGGCGGAGATGGCCTCCTGCAGGTCCAGGACGCGGCGGAACCGGATCAGCGCCTCGTCGCGGTCGCCGTCCAGGCGCTTGACGAACACCCGCGCGCCACTGCTCGTGTGCCCGGCCCAGTTGTTGTTGCGGCCGGCGAAGGATTCGAGGGTCTCTTGGGTCAGGGTTCCCAGCCCGAGCCGGTGCAGCAGGTCGTTGACCTGGGGCGCATCGTCCAGAGAGGAGGCGCGCAGCCGCTCTTTCGGAAGAAGGGCAGTAGTCGACATATCGAGATGATGCCAGGGGCCACGCCTTTTATCTGCGGAGAAGGCACCAAGCGGACGGGCCAATGACACCAAGGTGACAAAGGCTTGCGGCGGCTTCGGCGGGCCGGTCACTATTGAGCCATCCGAACGGCACAGCGGTTCGGCCGGAACGAAAAACGAAGAGCACTTCAAATATAGGAGAAAAAGATGGCTGAGAAGGACCTGGTCGACGGTTTCGAGAACTACACCGACCCCGAGGAGCTCGCCTTCGACGAGAACGGCGACGAGGAGAGCCCCAGCACCCCGTGGTGCATCGCGAGCATCGTGATCACCGCTTCGGCCGGCTGCTGACACCGGTCCCGGCCTTCCTTACTCCTTGGGACTGTGCCCGCCGTCACCCTCTGGTGGCGGCGGGCACAGTCTTTGTGTTTCCAGCCGCGCGCGAAATTCAACAGGGCCGCCCGGTGGCGCGATGGTGCCATTCTTTTGCCAGCGGTTCCATTTTCCGCCCATTATTGGTTGATCCATAGGTTTCGGTTTTCTGGGGTCACCCCGCCCCTCTTCATATGGGAGAAGAAGATGGCGAAGAAGCAGCTGGCCGACGGTCACGAGGCCCACACCGAACCGCGGTGCTCCGACGCCGACGTCCTGCCGGCCGGCAGCTGAGGGGAGCCTCGTCATGGACGGCAACAGCACGGCGGTCCTGGCCGATGCTCCCGCGCTGGCCCCGGGTCTGCGCTCGCTCATCGAGGCGGTGGACATCGCCCCGGACCGGCTGAGCGCCCGGGTGGGCGGGCGGACGGTCGAGGTGGACAGCCCGCGCGCGCTCTGGCCGGCGCTGGGGACGGCCATGTACGAGGTCTTCCACAGCGGCCACCAGCACGACCCCGGCATGCGCCCGGGGATGCGCGACCCCGGCCTGGAGCGTGCGCTGACCGCCGGGGTGCCGCACCGTTTCACCACCGCCCTGGCCAAGGTGCACGCGTCCGAACCCGACTGGGTCGTCGAGCTGCTCGACGTCAGGGTCAAGGTGCCGGCGGACCGGGTGGTCGCCGTGGAGGGCGACGGCCTGGCGGTGGTGCGGGCGGACGCGATCAGGCCGGCGCTCTCCCCCGGGTTCTTCCTCTGCGACGGCTCCGCAGGGACGGTGCTGGGCGCCGGGCCCATCCTGCGGCTGTACGTGCACCTGGCCGACCCGGTCTTCACCCCGCCCGCCTGGGCGGGCGCGCTGACGGCCCTGGAGGAGGCCAAGGTGCCCTACCGGGCCAAGGCGTTCTCCAATCCCGCCGGATACCCGCGGCGCGACGCCATGGTGTTCTACCTGGAGGAGCAGGGCTGGCCGGCGCTGGAATCGCTGGTGACGGCGGTCTCGGCGTTCCCCGGCCGGCTCGAGGACACCTCGCGGTTCGCCCGGCGGGTCGGGCCGGGCCTGGCCGTCGCGTGGGATCCCGCCGACGACCGGCCGGGGATGAGACGGCTGAGCTTCGGCGAGCACCGCGCCCGGATCCTGGCGCAGGGGCTGCTGGCCGGCGGCGATCCCGCCGGGGCTGTCGCCGGAGCCTTCGCCGCGGCCGGGATCGATCCCGGCGAGCCGTTCCGCAACCGCACCTCGCCGCGCTTACGGATCGGGGGTGTGCCGCTGTGAGCCGGTCGTCGGTCATCGTCCCGCACCAGCCCGGGAAGATCGGCGAGGTCGTGCCGTACGCCGATCTCGTCAAGCGCGGCCTGGCCGCGCGGTTGTGGCTGGGGCAGTCGCTGCGGCTGGAGACCCACGCGGTCATCGCCTACCTGGCGGGCGCCGGCTACCGCATCCCCGTGGGCACGTCGGTGGCGCTGATGGCGCTGCGCAATCCCGCCGAGGCGGCGGCGCAGGCGCGGTCACTGGCCGTGCTGACCGGGCATCGCCTGGTGGCAGGGTTCGGCGCCTCCTATCCGGCGCTGGTCGCCCAGCTCACCGGCGCCGCCCCCGCGCGCCCGGCCACGGCGGCGGGCGAGTACCTGGCCGCGGTCCGCACGCTGCTGGACGGCGGGGACGTGCGCGGCTTCACCCTGCCGCCGCTGCGTCACCCGCCGGTGGAGGTAGGGGCGGGGGTGCTGCGGCCGGGCATGGCCCGGGCCGCCGGGACGCGCGCGGATACCGCCATCACCTGGCTGACCCCGCCGTCCTACGTCAAGGACGTCCTGGCCCCGGCACTGGGGACAGGGCCGCGGATCGTGACCGTGGTGCACGCGGCCGTCGCCCGGCCCGGGCGCGACCCCGCGCACCTGGCCCATCTGGCGGCGGGCGCCCACCTGCAGGCGGCCCACTACACCGGCATGCTGCGCGCGGCCGGCATCGACGCCGATCCGTCCGACACCCGCGCCGGAGCGCGGGCGCTGGTGAGCTCGGGCCTGTTCGTCACCGGCACCGCCGCGCAGGTCGCCGGACGGCTGGCGGCCTACCACGCGGCCGGGGTGGACGAGGTGGTCGTCAACACCGCCGGCGTCTGGCTCGCGGAGGGCCCGCACGCCGCCGTCCGCGACGCCGAAGAGATCCTTACCTGCCTGGGGAGAGGCGATGCCACGGACTGATCTCACCTACCCGGCCTTCTCCGGCGAGCGGCTGCTCCTCATCGTGACCGGCGCCCTGTCGGCGGCCTTCCTGCCCGGCTGGCTGTCGTGGCTGCGCGCGGGCTACCCCGCCCTGGAGATCCGGCCGGTCGTCACGCGCAGCGCCCAGCGGTTCATCACCCTGGACGCGCTGAGCACGCTGTGCGGGCAGCCGGCCATGTCCGACGAGTGGCCGGCCCACGTCACCAAGGGGGCTCCGCACGTGGAGCTCAGCCTCTGGCCGGACACGGTCCTCGTCTACCCGGCCGGCCTGCACTTCCTGGCCAGGCTGGCCCTCGGGCTGGGCGACACCCCGGCGATCCTGGCGCTGCAGTGCACGCCGGCGCCGATCGGGATTGCGCCGTCACTGCCGCCGCACGGCCTCACCAGCCCCGCCTACCTGGGTCACAAGCGGCTGCTCGACCAGCGGCCGAACATCGTCATCGCCTCGCCGAAGGCGGGGTTCAGCGTCTCGACCGGCCAGATGGACGCCTCGGTCGCCGCGCCGATGCCCGTACTGCTGGGGCTGGTCGAGCGGCTGCGACACGAGATGAGCCCGTCCTCGCGCCCCGGCATCACGGAGTCACCATGACCACCATGACGACCACCATGACGACCACCACCAGCACCCCGCTGCACGAATTCGGCACCTCCTCCGTCCACACCTCGATCTACCGCAACGGCGCCGAGTACACCTGGGTGCGCAGCCCCGGAGCGGCCTACCCGGTGCCGCTGCCGGCGCTGTCGGCGGACCTGCGGGCGCTGCTGGGCTCGGTCCATCCGGCGCTGCGGCTGCCCGACGTCGACGGCAGCATGTACTACAGCGCGGACGGCACGCTGCCGGCGGCGAGCTGGCTGGCCTTCGACGAGGACCTGGTGCGGCCCATGCTGCAGGACGCGCTGCGCCAGGCCGGGGCGGCGCTGGCGGCCCTGCACGCCCTGCCGCCGCCCGGGGAGGTCCGCCGGCGCCATCCGGGGCCCGCCCGGCTGGCCTCCTGGCTGCGCGGCCGTTGCGAGAGCCCCGCCTCCGTCCGGCTGCGCGAGCACGCGCTGGCCCGGCTGGGCCGATCCCGCTGGGAGCGGCTGCAGGCGATCTGCGCGGACCTGGGGGCGGCGCCGGCCGGAAGCCTCCTGCACGGCGCGGCCAGCATGGCGCTGATCGTCCCGGTCAAGGGCGGCGGCGGCAACCTGCTGGCCGGAGAGGACCTCTCCAGAGGGCCGTGGTGGCTGGACGTCGGCTGGCTCGTCGCCGAGCTCGTCGAGCTGCACCAGGCGGTCCTGGCGGGCATCGCGCCCGCGCTGGAGTTCTCCTACCGCGGCCTGGCCGGGGCGCTGCTGGAGGGGTACGGCCGCGTCCCGGACGTCGAGACCCTCGGCGCCCTGGCGGTGCTGCGGGTGCTCACCCACGCCCGCGACTACGCCGCCTACATCGGCTGGGACGACCAGCTCCACCTGTACGTGGAGATCGTCGCCGGCCTGTTCGACCAGCGACTCGGGGCGGAGGCGGCCAGGACGATCGTCGGCCGGCCGGCCCTGGAAAGTGACGGATGACCATGCTCGCCACCCCTTATCCGCCCGCTCCCCGGCTGGGCCTGGTCGAGGAGATCCACGGGGTCTCCGTCGCCGACCCCTACCGGTGGCTGGAGGACCCCTCCGACCCGGCCACCCAGCGGTGGCTGGCCGCGCAGGAGGCCCGCTACGAGCAGCACGCGGCCGACTTCTACGGCCGTGACCGGTTCCGCCGGCGAGCCGGCGAGCTGCACCGCACCGGGATCGTCGGGCCGCCCTCCTGGCACGGCGAGCGGGCCTTCTTCATGCGGCAGAACGAGCAGCAGGAGTACATGGTGCTGCACGTGGCCGGGGCGGACGGCGCCGAGCGCGTGCTCCTGGACCCGCACGTCCTGGACCCGGAGGGCAGGACCATCATCGACTCCTGGCAGCCGTCCGCGGACGGCTCCCTGCTCGCCTACCAGATCTCCGCAGGCGGCACGGAGGAGTCCTCGCTGTTCGTCCTGGACGTCGAGACGGGCGCGATCATCGACGGCCCGATCGACCGGTCCCGGTACTCGCCGATCGCCTGGCTCGCCGACGGCAGCGCCTTCTACTACGTCCGCCGCCGCTCCGGCGGCAAGGCGGTCCTCCTGCACCGCGTCGGCACCGACCCGGAGCAGGACGCGCTGGTCTTCGGCGCCGGCCGGGACGCCACGACGCACTACCGGCTCAACGTCACCGGCGGGGGACGGTGGCTGACCGTCGCCGCGTCGCTGGGCACCGCGCCCGGCAACGACCTGTGGCTGGCCGACCTGTCCGCCGCGCCGCCGCACGCCCCCGAGCTGCGGGTCGTGCAGGAGGGCGTGGACGCCCACACCGCGCTGCGGGTCGGGCCGGACGGGCGCGCGTACCTGATGACCGACCGGGACGCCCCGCGCGGCCGGATCGTCACCGCCGAGCTGTCCGACCTGCGCTACGAGTCCTGGCGGGACCTGGTGCCCGAGGACGGGCGGGCGGTGCTGTCGGACTTCGCGTTCCTGGACGGCGGCGTGCTCCTGGTGGCCAGGACCCGGCACGCGGTGAGCGAGCTGACCCGGCACGACGCGCGTACCGGCGCGGTGCTCGGCGCGGTCCCCCTGCCGGGGATCGGGTCCGCCGCCTCGCTGTCGGCCCGGCCCGAGGGCGGGCCGCAGGCGTGGTTCGTCTACACCGACGACGTCACCCCCGTCTCGGTGTGGCGCTACGACGAGCGCGACGGCCGGACCACGCTGTGGGCGGCGGCCGGCCAGGCCCGCCGGCCGGAGGTGGTCAGCCGGTTCGTGGAGTTCTCCTCCAAGGACGGCACGACGGTCCGGATGCGGGTGCTGTCCCCGCCGGGCGGCGGGCAGGCCCGCCCCTGCATCCTGAGCGGGTACGGCGGGTTCGGCCGCTCCATGGCGCCCGGGTTCTCGGCCCAGGCGCTGGCCTGGGTGGAGGCGGGCGGCGTGTACGCGATCGCGCAGCTGCGCGGCGGCGGCGAGGAGGGCGAGCAGTGGCACCGCGCCGGCATGCGCGGCGGCAAGCAGAACTCCATCGACGACTTCCACGCCGCGGCCGAGAAGCTCATCGCCGGCGGCTGGACCACCCCGGACCAGCTGGCCATCGTGGGCGGCTCCAACGGCGGGCTCCTGGTCGGCGCGGCGCTCACCCAGCGGCCCGAGCTCTACGCGGCGGCCGTCAGCTCCGCCCCGCTGCTCGACATGGTCCGCTACGAGACCTCCGGGCTGGGGCCGGCGTGGCGGGCGGAGTACGGCTCGGCCTCCGACCCCGAGGAGTTCGCCTGGCTGTACGGCTACTCCCCCTACCACCGGGTCCGCCCCGGGGTCGCCTACCCGGCCACGCTGCTGACCGTCTCCGACGCCGACACCCGGGTCGATCCGGCGCACGCCCGCAAGATGTGCGCGGCGCTGCAGTGGGCGACGGTCTCGGTGGACGACACCATCCCCGTGCTGCTGCGGGTGGAGCACGGCACCGGGCACGGCACCCGGGCCGCCGCCCGCGCGGTCGACCTCATCGCCGACACGTTGTCCTTCTGCGCCACCTATACGGGGCTGGCCATGGACTGAGCGTTCTCGCAGGTCGCCGATACCCGCGCGGAGATTGCGGCGGATTGTGCCGTCCACTTGTTGTCACGTGGCACGTCCTGCCTCCCTGAGTGGCGGGCCCGGATCCTATCTTTTCAATCGCCACCGAAAAGATCAGCCGGAAGCCCCGCATCGGGAAGGAATTAAAATGAACGTGTCCCGCCGCATTGCCACGACGTTCTTCGCCATTTTCGCCGCGGCCGCTCTCGCCTCGTCCCTGCCTTCTTTCTCCCAGCCCGCGCAGGCGTCGGTGGCTTTTGACGACCCGTGGACCGCGGCTCCGGTCGAGCCGGTCGAGCCGGGTGAGGAGACGGAGGGCGGCCCGGTGACCTCCGATGGCGACCCCTGGCACTAGACGACTGGACTTGCGAAGGCGGTTGGACCCTGAAACGCGAACCTCGGCACACCGGCCCGCGGGCCTCATATCCGAAGAAGAGAGAGCCAGAACCGAATTCGGTTCTGGCTCTCTCTCTTTTCATTTGATCCAGCCGCGCTTGGAGGCCATGACGCCGGCGGCGAACCGGGTCTCCGCCGAGAGCATTTCCATGATCGTGGAGATGTGGCGGCGGACCGTGCGCAGGCTCATGCCGGTGCGGTTGGCGATCGACTCGTCCTTGAGCCCGAGTGCCATCATCCCCACGAGCTGGAGCTGCAGCTCGCTGGGCCCGCTGTGGGCGGAGGGCGCCGGAGCCACCTCGGCGCCGGCGGGCGAGGCGACCGGCGTGGCCCTGGCCCACAGCAGCTCGAAGTACTGCCGCAGCGCCTTGACGATGACGGGCGCCTTGACCAGGGCGATCCCGCTGGCGCCGCTGGGGGTCAGCGGGAGCATCGCGACCTCCTCGTCGACGAGCTTCATCTTCATCGGCAGGTTGCGCATGATCCGCACCTCCTCGCCCTCGACGATCGAGCTCTGGATGACGTAGTAGCCGACCTCGTTGTCGAAGTACTCGGTGGAGTAGACCGACCGGCAGCGGACGTTGCGCGAGATCACGCTGCGCGGCGGCGGGGCCGAGCTCTCCTTGCGCAGCGGCGTGTTGAAACGCCAGGTGTGCAGGCCCAGGAAGTCGGACTGGGCCGAGTTGATCAGGGACAGCGACAGCGAGTGGATCTCCTCCCGGTCGGTCACGATCCTGATCCCCTCCTCGGGGGCCTGCTCGATGGCCCGCTGCGAGAAGATCCGCTGGATGTCGTTGAGCCGGCCGTAGGCCGCGGCGAGCTGATCGCTCGATTCGATCAGCTGCCTCTGCAGGTCGTGGATGATGTCGCGGAAGGCCAGGGTGGGGTCGGTGGGCCGGATGGCGGTCGAGGAGCTGTAGACCACCCGGTGGACGAGGCCGCGGCTTATCAGCTCCTCCAGCGAAACGGGCGAGCCCGCGCGTTCCGCCGCCTCCGATTCGGAGCATTCACCGTGGCTCAGAAATGCCGCGTAGCTGTTGGCCAGCCGCTCGGGCAGCAGCCCGCCCAGAAGGTCACCCATCTCGACCGCGGCGCTCTCGTTGTGCTCTTTGGTCCGTGCATTTTCCGTCACAGATCCCCCGCTGAGCTCTAAGTGCGACAGTGAGCAGCGCGGGCACTATAACACCGCCACATGAGAACATTTATCTGGTAGCCGTACGTAACCGCATCATCTCTACCCGTAATGGGTGTGCTTCTTGTTGCCATCCGGCATCTTCTCCCTCTTCCGGAATGGCCGCGCCGCCTAATGTGCGATTCGCCAAGCCGTGTCGTGCCCGCCAGTGCCCAGGGCATTCGCAACGAACGAGACACCGGTGCCGGGTAAGCGCGCCTGCCGGAAAAGAAACGCAAAGGAGAAAGCACGTGCAAGCACCCCTAGCGGTAATCGGGAGCGGATTCCTCCGGTCGGCGCTCCTTCAGCAGCTCGCCCTCTGCTCGCCCGGCGCCACCGTCCGGGTCCTGAGCCCCGTCGTGCCGGAGCAGGTGCCGGGCCTGCGCCTGGAGTACGTCCGCGGGCACATCACCGACCAGGACGCCCTCTACGCGGCCGTCACGGGCGCCGAGACCGTCGTCCATCTCGGCACCGAGACCACGGTCCCGCACCGCAGACACCGCGGCGCCGGCCTCTACACGATCAACGCCCGCGGGACGGCCGCCCTCACCTCCGCCGCGATCACCAAGGACTGCCGCCACCTGATCTACTGCTCCAGCGCCGAGGTCTACGGCGACGGGCCGGGCCGGCTGCTGGACGAGGACGACCCCCTCGCCCCGCAGAGCCGGGCGGCCCGGGCCAAGATCGTGGGCGAGCGCATCGTCGAGCAGTTCGGCCTGCTGCCCGGCAAGGCGACCACCGTCATCCGGCCCTTCGGCACCTACGGCCCCGGCCAGCCCGGCAGGTCCGTGTTCGGGAAGATCATGTCCGCCGCGCTGACCGGCCGTCCCATCGTCCTGCCCGACGGCGGCACCCAGCTGCGCAACTTCACCTACGTCGACGACGTGGCCCAGGGCATCATCGCGGCGATGGGCCGCACCAACGACGCCACCACCCCGCGTGCCTGCTACAACATCGCCTCGGTGGAGACCTTCAGCATCCGCGACGCGGCGCTGCTGGCCATCGACCTGATCGGCAGCGCCAGCGTCGTCACGGCGCCGCGCCCGTCCTCGCGCCGCAAGCCCCACGACCGGCCCGTCACCGTCCAGATCCCCTCCACCGAGCGGGCCTACACCGAGCTGGGCTTCCGCCCGCTCACCCTGCTCACCGAGGGTCTCTCCCGTTGCTTCATGCACAGCCGGGTACAGGCCCCGGGCAGAGCGCTGGCATATGCCTGACAGGTGGCAGGTAGTCCCTCCCCTGGCTCCGCATCTCGTCTTACCGTCTCAGATCTAGGAGGTGAAACGGTGAATCTCTCCCCGACGGAGCTGACATCCCAGCTGGTCGAGCGGCTGCCCATCCGGCACAGCCCGGGCGTCTCCGACGCCCTCGCCCTGGCCGGGGCCGAGCTGGCCAGGCTCGGGCTCGACCACGACGTCCGCCCGTATGGCGACGCGCAGCAGATCACCGCCACCCACGCGTTCTCCGCCGCCGGCCCGCACGTCATCGTGAACGCGCACATCGACATCGAGCCGTTCCTCCACGACAACGCCGCGCAGGCGCCCCGCGAGCCCGGCCGCGTGTACGGGCCCGGCGCCAGCGACATGCTCGGCGGGATCGCCGCGACGATCGCGGTCCTGCGCGGGCTCAGCGCGCGCGACGGCCTCACGGGGCGGATCACCGTTCAGCTCGTCGTCGGCGCCCACCAGGGTGGCGCCGGCACCACCGACCTCCTGGCAGGCCTCCTGGCCGGCCAGGTCACCGGGCAGGGGCTGCCCGCGCCGGACCTGGCCGTCATCCCCGAGCCCACGGGCGGGCACGTGTGCACCGCCGCCTACGGCCTGGCCCGCTACCAACTGCAGTCGACCGGCGACGCCGGGACCATGGCCATGGCCACCGACCGCACCAACGCCGCGACCCACGCCGCCACCGCGCTGCTCGCGCTCAACGCCGCCGACCAGGAGCTGCGCCGGCTCTACCCCACCCGCCAGCAGTTCCGCTACGTGCTGCCCGGCCTCCTGCACGCCGGCCACGACGCCGCCGAGCCCGCCGCCAGCGCCGTGGTCGAGTTCGCCGTCGCCCTCCCGCCGCTGCTCCCCCACGAGGTGGCGCTCGACGTGGTACGGCGCCACCTGAGCGACCGCTTCGAGGCCGGCGGGCTCCCGCTGCCCTCCTGGGAGAGCGGCACCCCCCGCTTCCCCGCCACCGACCTGGGCCACCGCGCGTTCGCCGAGGTGCTCAGGAACGTCAACCCCGCCCTGGGCTGGTGCCAGTACCCCTGCCCCAGCGACGCCCGGGCCTTCCAGGACGCCGGCGTCCCCGTCGTCCTCTACGGGCCGGGCGAGCTGTCCCGCACCCGGCGGCCCGGCGAGTACGTCGAGACCGGCGAGCTGGAGGAGTTCGCCGCGACCCTCGGCTCCGCGCTGGCGCACTGGCTGACGACGACGGAGGCCCGGCGATGAACGGGCAGGTGCGCGCGGCGCAGGTGTACACGATGCTGCGGACCGGCCAGGACCGGCGGGCCGGGGAGATCGCCCGGGTGCTCGGCGCCGACCCCGAGAGCGTGGAGCGCTGCCTGCGGCTGCTGGCCGACCTCGGCCTGCTCCACTACGGCAGCGACGGCCGGTTCACGGTCGCCCATCCGGAAACGGGCATGTCCATCCTGCTGTCCCGGGCGCAGGCGCAGCTGAGCCCGCCCCCGGCCGGCACGCCCGGCCCGGCGGAGCAGGCCGGACCGGCGGGCGCCGCATCGCGTACGAGCACCGCCATCTCCGCCCGGGAATGGCAGGTGCTGCAGCTGCTCGCCCAAGGCTGTACCGACGAGATGGTCGCCCGCAATCTGGACGTCTCATTGCGCACCGTCCGGCGGGTCACCGCCGACCTGATGAACCGGCTCGGCGCGCGCAGCCGGTTCCAGGCGGGCCTGAAGGCGTCCCGTCTCCTCGCCGAGCGGCCCGCGGGCCGCCCCGACCGCATCGACCGCACCGCCGCCGACCGTCCCGATCGTCCCGCCCATCTGCGTCCACTGCATGTCCGCTCCCATCGCCTCCCAGAGGCACAACGACGTCATCCGGCCATTGCCGCAGCAGGGTGACGGTGACTCCGCAGGTCGCCGAGTCAGCTCACGAGAAACCCGTCAAGTGACGCTACGAAGCGCTCGCTGAACACGTCAACGGAAACTGCATCTACCTGCCGCCGCGATCAGGAGGGGCGAAATGAGTGAGGTAATCCGCGTTCTGTTACCCAACGGATTGCGGCTGGTGCTGACCCCGGATCCGGGCGCCACCATGGTGGGGGTCAGCCTGCACTACGGTGTCGGTTTCCGCTCCGAGCCGGTGGGCCGCACCGGGTTCGCCCACCTGTTCGAGCACCTGATGTTCCAGGGCAGCGAGAACGTGGCCCCGGGCGAGCACGGGCGGCTGGTCCAGGCCGCCGGCGGCTCCTTCAACGGCTCCACCGGCCCGGATGCGACGAATTTCTATCAGACGGTCCCGCATTCGGCGCTTGAGCGTGTCTTCTTCCTCGAGGCCGACCGGATGCGGGCGCCGCGGCTCACCGAGCGCTCTCTTGCGACCCAGCTTGCCGTGGTCAAGGAGGAGATCCGCAAGAACGTGACCGGCAAGGCCTACGGGCGTTTCCCCTGGCCGGTCCTGCCGCAGACGCTTTATCAGCATTTCGCCAACACGCATGACGGCTACGGCGACTTCGGCGACCTCGACAGCGCGACGGCCGCCGACTGCCGGGACTTCTTCGACGCCTACTACCACCCCGGCAACTGCGTCCTGTCCGTCTGCGGCGACTTCGACCCGGGCCACGTGGCCGGCCTCGCCGACGCCTACTTCTCCGCCATCCCCGCCCGGCCGCTGCGGGACGGGCACACCCCCGAACCGCACCGCGACGGCGAATACCACCAGGTCCACCTCGACGAGCACGCTCCCGGGCCCGCCCTGGCCCTGGGCTACCGCCTGCCGGACCCGCAGACCGACCTGACCGGTTACCTCGCCCACATGGTCCTGGGCACCGCCCTGACCGGCGGCGTCAGCGCCCGGCTGAACCGCGCCCTGCTCGAGCGCGACCTCGGCTCGGTCCGGGTCAAGGCGGGGTGCGGGCTCATCGGCGGGCCGCTGCGCGCCCGCGACCCCGACACGTTCGTGGTCAGCGCCTACTACCCCAAGGACCTCGACGAGGAGCGCATCATCGCCGTCGTCGACGCCGAGCTGGACCGGCTGCGGTCCGACGGCGCCGACGACGCGGAGCTGGCCGGGGCGGCCCGCCGCTGCGCCACCCTGTGGAGCCGCGCCCACGGCCGGGTCGGCGAGCGGGCCAGGAGCCACGGCCGCCTGGAGTCGCTGTACGGGGCGGCCGAGCTCACCCACGAGCTGCCCGCCCGGCTGGAGCTGCTGACCACCAAGGAGCTGCAGGAGGCGGCGGGACGGCTGCTCGACGGCGCCCGCGCGCGGGTGACCGTCCGCCCGGTCCCGCCCGACCGGGAGACGGGCGTCCCGGTCCGGCCGGCCCGCGACCCCGGCGCGCTCGCCGAGGTCCCCGCCGACCGGCCGTCCCGCCGGGCGCTCGAACCGCCTCCGCTGGCGCCGCTGCAGCCCGTCCAGCCGAGCCCGCTCAGCGACGTCGTCCTCGACACCGGCCTGCGGGTGGTGGCGGTCCGCTCGCCCGCCGTGCCGCTCGTCTCGCTGCGCCTGCGCATCGCCCTGCCGTGCGCGGACGCGGCGCAGGCCGCCGCGCAGGCGGTCCTGGGCGCCATGCTGCTGCGCGAGAGCCGCTGCCCGCAGGCCGCCGAGCTGGAACAGACCGGATGGACCGTGGTGCCGCTGGCCGACACCCGGCAGCTGGTCCTGTCCGGCGACGGGCCCGCGACCGCGGTCGCCGACGTGCTGCGCGTCCTCGCCGGGGCGCTGGCCGACCCCGGCGGGTACGACGACGGCGACGTCGCGACGACCCGCACGCTGATCGCCCGCCAGATCGCCGCCCTGGCCGCCCGCCCCGCGGCCGCCGCCCGTACGGCGCTGCGCCGCAGGCTGCTGGGCGGCCAGGCCGACGAGCACGCCGGCGCCGCGGAGGTGCTCGCCGTCACCGCCGCGGACCTGGAGAACCTGCACGCCACCCGGATCGCCCCGGCGGCCGCCAGCCTCGTGCTGGTCGGCGACCTCGACCCCGACGACGTCCTCGGCGAGGTCGCCGAGGCGCTGGCCCCCTGGCGGCGCGCCTGCGGGGCACAACCGGAGCCGGCGCGCGGGCCCGCCCCGGTCCAGGAGGCCGGGCTCGAGGTGATCGACGACAAGAGCACGGCGCAGACCCACGTGCGCTTCGGCGCCCGCTGGCCCGCCCCCGACCATCCCAGCTTCCCGACCCTGGAGGTGGCCAACGCGGCCTTCGGCGGCTACTTCTCCTCCCGCCTGTCCACCGAGCTGCGCGAGAAGCGCGGCCTCACCTACTCGGCCAGGTCGGTGATCGAGCCGGAAGCGGACGGATCGATGCTGCTGGTCAGCTTCGAGGCCAGGAGGGAGGTCGCGGACACCGCGATCACGGAGTTCCACCGCCTCATCGAGAAGCTCGCCGAGAGCCCGTTCGACGTGGCCGAGTTCGAAAGCGCCCGCGACCACCTGGTCGGCCAGTGGCTGGCCGGCGTCGGCAGCCAGGGCGACCTGGCCAACACCATCTCCGGACGGCTCGCCCTCGGACTGCCGCCCACCGGCGTGTTCGAGTACAGCGAGAAGCTCGCCACCGTCCGCCACGAGGACGTCCGCACCGCGAGTCAGGAGTTCCTTGCCCCCGGAATCTTCACCGGAGTCGCCCTCGGCGACGCCGACAGCATCCCCACCTACAGGTAAGGCTGAGAAATCCATGATCACACACGAGGTTTCACCAGCGATGATCTCGGACGGCACCCGGGGCGCACCCGCCATCGAGGTACAAGACCTGCGGCAGAGCTACGGCGACTTCGAGGCCGTGCGCGGCATCTCCTTCCAGGTCCAGCCGGGCGAGCTGTTCGCGCTGCTGGGCACCAACGGCGCCGGCAAGACCACCACCATCGAGGTCCTGGAAGGGTTCTCGGCCCCCACCGGCGGCGCCGTGAAGGTGCTCGGCCACGACCCGTTCAAGGAGCGGGCCAGGGTCCGCGCCCGCACCGGCCTGATGCTGCAGGAAGGCGGGTTCTTCGGCGACCTGACCGTGGACGAGACCGTCCGGTTCTGGCGGGACGTCTCCCCG
This sequence comes from Nonomuraea thailandensis, assembly GCF_024172165.1. GTDB lineage: Bacteria > Actinomycetota > Actinomycetes > Streptosporangiales > Streptosporangiaceae > Nonomuraea > Nonomuraea thailandensis. Next base: position 22,293 of record NZ_JAMZEB010000003.1, read on the forward strand.
CGCAAGCCGCACTCGGCCGTGGAGATCCTGGAGCGGGTCGAGCTCGCCGACAAGGCGGGCGTGCGGGTCAGGCAGCTGTCCGGCGGGCAGAAGCGCCGCCTGGACCTGGCCCTGGCCACGCTGGCCCAGCCCGAGGTGCTGTTCCTGGACGAGCCCACCACCGGCATGGACCCCGAGGCGCGCCGCAACACCTGGACCCTCATCCGGGACCTGGTCGCCGCCGGCACCACCGTCCTGCTGACCACCCACTACCTGGAGGAGGCCGAGCAGCTCGCCAGCCGGCTGGCCATCATGCACGCCGGCCGGATCGAGCTGTCCGGCACGGTCGCCGAGGTGGTGGCCGCCCACGGGCACAGCATCCGCTTCCAGCACCCCGCCCAGGTGGCCGCCCGCCACCTGCCCGTCCTGGGCGGCGTGCAGCCCCAGGTGGAGCGGGGCACGGTCGAGTACCGGCTCAGCCCCGACCCCGTCGACACCCAGCAAGCCCTGGCCCGCCTGCTGGCCTGGGCGTCCGAACACCGTCTCGTCCTGACCCGGCTCGAGGTGCGCAGCGCCTCCCTGGAGGACGTCTTCCTGGAGGTGGCTCATGGCGCTTAACCAGCCCCAGCCCCTGGCCTTCGACCCGTCCCAGCTGATCGGCCACACCTGGAGACTGGCCCGGCTCGACCTGACGCTGCTCTTCCGCAACCGCATGGCGTTCTTCACCGCCATCGCCTTCCCCCTGCTGCTGGGCAGCGTGGCGCTGCTGCTGCGCAGCGGCTACGTCTCCGGCGTCTCCACCGGCCTCTACACCCTGACCGGCATGCTCGCCCTGGCCGGCTTCTTCGTCACCTTCATGCACCTGACGACAGTCTTCACCGTCCGCCGGGAGGAACTGGTCCTCAAGCGCATGCGCGGCAGCGTCCTGTCCGAGGCGGCCATCTTCGCCGGCAGCGGCCTGGCCACCACCCTGGTCTACGTCGTGCAGGCGGCCGTCCTGATCACCCTGAGCATCACCACCCTGGGCGGGCACCTGCCCCGCAACCTGCCGCTGCTGTTCCTCGGCGTGGTCCTGGGCTCGGTCATGTTCGTCCCGCTGGCGGCCGCCCTGTCCGGCGTCACCAAGAGCGGCGAGTCCGCGCAGATCACCGTGCTGCCGGCGATGCTGGTCCTGGCCGCCACCTCCCAGGCCAGCTTCCCGCTGTCGGGCATGCCCGAGCTGCTCCAGCGCATCGCCGCGTCCCTGCCGCTCTCCCCGGTCGTGGACGTCATCCGCATCGGCTACTTCGGCCTCGACTTCACCGAGGGCGCCCCGCACCCGGCGGTCGGCTTCGCCGAGTCGTGGGGCGCGGCCGCGCCGCGGCTCCTGCTCATCTGGGCGTGGATCGTCGTCGGGACGCTGATCGCCCGCAAGTACTTCCGCTGGGAGCCCCGCCACGGCTGACAGCCCGCCTTGTGACCAGCTCTTCTTCCCAAGCTCCTTGATCACGATCAAGGGTGAGGTTCATATTCCGCGACGACGGGGCTCCGCCGGGACGCCGGAGGAGCCCCGTCGTCCCGCATCCCCTGGAGCGAGCGATGACCAGCGATGACGACGACTTCGAGTTCGCCTTCCCCCGATCCTGGACCGGCCACCGGCCCCGGGCGCACCGGCCCTGGACCGGCCGCGACGGCCATGCCGTGCGCGTCGGCGACGCCGAGCGCGACGCCGTGGCGGCCGCCCTGCGCGAGCACTACGCCCAGGGCCGGCTCACCGGCGAGGACCTCGACGAGCGCCTGGCCGCCGTGCTCACCGCCCGGTACGCCGAGGACCTGCACCGGGTGACCGCCGACCTGCCCGGGCCCGCCATGCCCGGCCCGCCCACCGGCCCCACCGGCCCCACCGGCCCTGGCGGGCCCGCCGGGGCCGGGCGGAAGCAGCGGCACGACCGGCTCGCGCCGTGGCTGATCCTGGCGATCGTGGTCGCCGCGCTGCTCGGCGGCCGCAACCACTACCACGGCTCCCTGTTCGTCTTCCTGCTGGTCGCCGCGGGGATCGCGGTGGTGGCGGGAGCGGTGTTCCTGCTGCGCCGCCGCACCTGAACGCCGCACCTGCGCCGCTCACCGGGCCGCTCACAGCGGCTCCGCCTGCCGCCGCGGCGCCGGCCTGCCGACGAGCCGCAGCGCCGCCCGGGCCTCCTCGATCGCCTGCCGGGCAGCCTGCCCCGGCCCATCACCGCCGCCGCCACCGTTCACGCCACCGTTCACGCCGTCGGCCATGCCACCGGCCCGGGCGCCGTCCGGAGGCTCGCCCGGCCCGCCCGGCTGCCCGGTGTGCTCATCGCCCGCGCCGGCGGATCGCGGGCCGCCGCCCACCGCCGCCCCTGCCCACCGCGCAGGCCTGGCCGCCGGGGCCGCCGGGGCAGAGCCGCGGGCGGAGGAGTTCCCGGCGCAGGCCGCACAGGTGCCGCCCCGGTCCAGGTCCTGGCCGTCCTCGCACCGCAGGTTCGCGCACCTGCGCGCCCGCAGCACCGTGATCGCCGCCGCGACCGGATCCCCGACCTGCTGCCCGGTGGCCAGCCACCACGCCCACCGGCGCTCGACCCGCTCGGCGAGCTCGGGCACGCTCCGGCTGACCAGCTCCCGCCGGATCACCTCCAGCACCCTGCCGGAAGCGCCTTCGCCGATGCCCCGGCGCAGGTCCTCGGGCAGCCGCGCGAACACCGCGACCGCCGCCACCGTCGACGAACGCCCCTCCTGCCCTCCGGCCGGGACGGCCGCGCGGGCCCGCCTCCTACGTACCGGTGGGCCGCCTGCGGCGGGATCGGCACCCTTCCCGGAATCTCTTTTCAGGGAGTCACTGAAGGAATCGGGGGATTGAGAATCCCCCCTCAAGGGACTCTCAATCCCCCCTGGCCGGGACTGAGAGTCCCCCCTGCCGCGCAGGGGGGACTCGGAGTCCCCTCTCGATCCCGCGCCCGGGCCCTCCGGATCCCGAGGGCCCAGCGACTTGGGCCGGCGCTGCGGCGCCGCCTTGCCCTTGTCGCTGCGCGCCGCCCGGGGCGGCGCCGCGTCCAGGTCCGGCCGCTGCCGCGGGGTGAGCGGCGGCAGCCCCCGCGCGGCCCGTTCCATGGTCACGTGCTCCATCTGGGCCGCGCTGTACCAGGAGTAGGGGATCTGCAGGTCGTACACGTGCGGCCGGTAACGCCGGTCGATGTAGGCGGCCGCGCTCTGATCCCCCGACGCGATCACGCCGCGCGCCCTCAGCTCCGCCAGCGCCCGCTGAACCGTCTTGACGTCGCACATGGCCGCCTGCGCCAGCGTCTTCTTGGATTTGAAGCCATTGCAACCGTCGTCGGAGGTCCGCTGCGCCAGCGCCACCAGAACCAATTTCTCGGTCTGCGAGCGCACCGGAGCGTAGTACATCGCCCACTCTTCGGACAGATTGCTCACCCACCACACTCCTTCGGCCCTCGGAGCGTGACGGCTAACAATGAAATGCGCGCTTTCCGGGCGGCGTTGGATACGCTCACGCCATCCCTCCTCAATCGGGCTCAGGAGTGGTTGAGGGGGCACGATCCGGCGTGGCGTTCGCCCGCTACACCGGACGGCACGGCGGCCTTGTCACAAGGGGCCGCCGTTGTCGTCTCACCCCTCCCCAGAGTCGCTCTACGTGGCTCTCAGGGCCGTACAGCGGCATTCCTGCGCGCCCGCCCGGCCCGCGGGCACGCGTGAATCACCCCCGAACGAACCCGCATGGATATCGGACGCCCCCGACGTCATCGCATACCAGGTCGAAAGGGTTTATAGGCTATCGCTATTCATTACCGGGACAAGAGCACGCGCTCAAGTATGTTGCGCTTTCCCGGTCTTTCCTGAGCGCTTTCGCCCCGGCCCCGGCCGGCGCCCGGGGCCGGCATTAGAACCGCATTCGGTCATTTCGTGGCGGGCGGTGGTGACGTCCGAAACGTGCCGGTGCCCGCTCCTTCGTCCCTGCTTGGCTGGGTGCCCGCACGCCACGCGCACCTGCCTGAACGGGAGTCATGTCCACCACCACGCTCGCCCGGCCCCGCTCGCCCCTCGCCGGCCGGCTCGCGGTCGCCTCGCTCATGCTGGGCATCTTCGCCATCGTCACCAGCGAGATCCTGCCCATCGGCCTGCTGCCCGCCATCGGCGCCGACTTCGGCGTCTCCGACGGCACCACAGGGCTGACCATGGCCCTGCCGGGCGTCGTCGCCGCGGTCGCCGCACCCGCCGTCACCCTGACCACGGCCCGCCTGGACCGTCGCTTGATGCTGTGCGTCCTCATGGCGGTGCTCGCCGTGGCCGACGTGCTGGCCGCGGTGGCGACCTCCTACGAGGTCATGCTGATCTCCAGGGTGCTCGTCGGCCTGACCATCGGCGGCTTCTGGTCGATCGGGGCCGGGCTGGCAGGCCGCCTGGTGCCGCTGGGCTCCGTGCTCGGCGTCCCGGCCGGCACCTTCATCGGCGGCCTGACCGCCGTGCTCATGGCGGTGTCCCTGTGGTCGCTCACCAGGCCCCGCTGAGCCCGGAACACCAGCCGTTGAATCTACAAAGTAAAGAAAGACGGCTCTTCACGCCACCGCTACGAACCCGGTCACGTGCGGCACCGCGAGCGCGGGCGTTCCCGGCATCGATGTCCCAGAAACATATCGAATGTCCGGTATGCGGGGAGGGGGAGCGGTCTCCGTCAGGGCGCTCACCTGGAAGGGCTGGGGGCCGCGCGCTCCTGTACTTTGTAGATTCACTGTTCCCCTCACGCCTGAGCCCGCTCCCCGGCCGCCCGCCGCCGCGCGGCCACCAGCCTGCCCGGCACCCGAGACTCCCGCGCCGCCACCCACGACGTACGCGCGCCCGCCAGCCGCTCGCGCAGCTCCGCCCGTACCTGCTCCGGCGGCACCGAGGGCGGGCAGGCCGCGCGCGCCTGCTGAGGCCGCGGCGGGTCCGGCTGCACGACCACCCGCTCCAGGCGCTCCAGCCAGCCGCCCCCGGCGTCCGCCCACGCCTGCCGGCGCGCGGCCGCGGCCGCCTGCGACGGCAGCGGCGCCACCAGAGCCCCGTCCGGGCCGATCCAGGCCGCCACCCGCGCCTCCAGCCGCCGCCGCAGCCGCACCAGGGCCCACCAGCCGCGGAGCCCGCCCAGCCCCGTCACAGGGCTGGCCCACTGCCCCTCCACCGGGTGCACGTTGAGCACGTGCAGGAAGTCCCCCAGGGTCGCCCCGAGCTCGAACAACGGCCGCCCGATCCGGCCCAGGTCCCGCGCCGACAGCCCTCGCACGGTCACGTGCTCGGCCCGCACCCGCTCACCCGCCCAGATCCGCTCCCCCCGCGTCGCCGGCGAGGCCGTCAGCGGGAACGGAGCCAAGGTCCGAAGAGGCGGCCTCGCGTTAGGGACAGATTCGGAAGAAAGATCAGCCACTGACAACCGGAGCGTCCGAGTTTCATCCACAGGCTGCTCGACCTGCGGAAACCCGGGCCTCGCGCACCGGGTCTCACACGGCCACGGAACCTCCTCCCGCATCGGGTCCGCCACGATGGCCGCCTGCGTCCCGCGCCGCGGCCGTTCCACGTAACAGGAGCCGTCGTCCACGCCGAGCTCCTCGGCCCAGAACTCGCCGTACAGCGCCTCCAGCACCGCCACCGGGCAGATCAGCGCGTACTCCGCCGCGATGTTGCCCAGCCCGTCATCCCACCGCCCCCACCCGGTGCCCTCCCGCGTCTCCACCGTCGACCCCGTCTGCACCACGAGGACCAGGCCGCGCTCACGCCGCCACTTCAGCCTGTCGCCCAGCGTGGAGCGGGACACGCCGGCATCAGCCATCAGCGACTTCCACGTCATCCCGTGACGGGTCTGCATCCACGGCTCGGTGTTGCGCACCAGCGCCTCGCCCACGAGCTGGAAGTTGCGCAGCCAGTCGCGGCGGTGCCAGCTCGTGCCCGCCATGTAGGCGTCGCACTCCAGCCAGACGATCTTGCTGGGCGCGAGGACGTGCCCGTCCGGGATGACGGGGTCCAGCGGCGGTGAGGCGCTCTGCGACACGCCCTCCGCTCCAGGGCGTACTTCACAGAACTCTGGGTCAGTACTTATGGTGGCTCCAAGCGCAAACAGGGCGCAACGAACAGAGCTGATCGCCATGGCCATCGCAAACCGGGGCGAGACAGCAGGTCCTGCGCAATATGTGGTTGGGAGGGGGCCCCGCTCCGGCGGGGCTCTACTCATGTCAAGGCGGCTCCTCAAGGCAGGAAGCTGGCACCGGGCCGTAGGGCACGGCCGGCGAGTCAAGGAGGGCAGGGCGCGAAGGCCGGAAGGAGCGTGTGCTTCCCGAGCAGGCGGCCAACGGGCCGAACAGCGAGCAAGGCTCATTGCAGTGGGCGTGCCGGGACATGCCGGGCACGACGATCTGCGCAGCCCGGCCGCCGCCGGATGCGACAGGCCTCAGGGCCGGGATGCGGCGGTGCGACACGCCGGAGCAAGCCGGCCAGAACCGCCCCCAGCGCCGCATTTGACGTGCCGTTTTGAACATGGCTGTCCCGACACGCTCCGTCATGTCGCCGGTCCTGCTGGCAGGACGTGTGGTCTACCGGTTACCATGGTGAAGCCTCCTGCTTGTTCGGAGGGATGACAAAGCCCGCGGGCGGCCAGTTAGGCCGGCGCGGTTACAGCCGGACGATCC
>NZ_JAMZEB010000004.1 GCF_024172165.1 Nonomuraea thailandensis
GCGGCCACACCCCCGTCACGTCCCTCGCCGAGTACGTTTGCGTCTCCCCGAGGCACTGGCCAGCGGCAGCAGGGCCGCGGCCCTGCCACGTACTCCTCTGGGGCGATGCGAGTGATGGGCTCGAGAACGAGGGCGAGTAGCCCTTCCCGCTCGTGCTGGCCCAGCCGATCCTCGACATCGCGCAGCTGGGCAGGAAGATCGGTGACGACACCGTCCATCGCGTTGCGCTGCAGGAAGCCGCCGAACGCCTCGCAGACGCGTTGCCAGTCAACGCGGTGGTACCACGGCCCGTCCTTCCACAGTTCGTAGGAGCCGAAGACACCGGCGACGTCGTTCAGGCGCACCTCGCACCAGATCCGCTCCTCCTCCCGCTCCGTCACGCGGAGCCTTGCTGCCGCCTGTCGGCGGCCTGCTGGGCGGCCTGTTTGGCCTGGAGCCGCTTGCGGACCACGGTGCCTGGCCAGGTTCTTGTGGCCTGCGGCTCGATCCCGTCGGCGGCCATGGCGAGCGGGTACTGCAGGCGGGCGCGGTCGCCGGGCGGAGGGACGGTACTCCGCTGGTCGTAGCCGGTCGCGGGAACGTCCCAGACCTGGATGCGCCACCATGTGTCGTCGTGGTCCTCGAACAGGAAGTACTCGACCGCTTCGGGCGAGACGGCGGCCAGGCGATTCAAGTAGGCGTCGAACGTCGCCCGGCCGAAGTCCTGCGGGCTTCCCGGGGCGTCGTCGATCACGCCGCGCCCTACCACGGGATTGTCGGCGTCGCCGTAGTTCGTGATCCACGACCATGATCCGTCCAGGTCGTCCTTCGTCTGGATCACGAAGGCGTACTGGCTGCCTGGCGCGCTCATCCTCTGAGTCTGATCGGCCCTCTCGGCGTGCGCCACCGGTATGCGCGGGCTACTGGTCGGTGGGGAGCTTGGCGACCGCGGCCTCCAGGTCGCCGTGGGTGGGCAGGGTGTACCGCCGCGTGGTGTCCAGGCGAGCATGGCCCAACAGCTCGGCGACCACGACGATGTCCACGCCCTGGCGCAGCAGATTGGTGCCGAACGTGTGCCGCAGGGTGTGCGCGGAGGCGGCGGGCGCGCCGCTCTCGTCCACCAGGTCAGCCTCGGCCGCGAGCTCGTCGAGCAGCTGGTCGACGGCGCGGGCCGACAGCCGGCCGCCGCGGTAGCGGTTGAGGAACAGCGCCGGGCCGCCCGCGCCCGGCCACTCGCTGCGCTCGGCCTTCCACTCCTTGACGGCCTCGCGCACGGTGACATCCAGCAGGGGCACCTCGCGGGAGGTCTCGCCCTTGCCGTTGCGGACGATGACCTTGCCCTTGCGCGCGGAGAGCGGCACGTCGTCGACGTCCAGGGCGACGAGCTCGGCGACGCGCAGCCCGGAGTAGAACAGCAGCCGGCCGATGGCGCGGTCGCGGGCCAGCCGACGGACCTCCACCGCGCGCAGGAAGCGCTTCTGCTCGCGGGCGTCGAGCGCCTGGGGGGCGAGCTTGGGCGGGGTGTCGCGGCGGACCTGGACCGGGCCCAGGCCGCGGTGGGTGAAGAAATGGTCGAGCGCGGCCAGGTGCGCGTTGACGGTGTTGGCCTTCCGTTTGGCCACCGTCTTCAGGTGGGTCTTGTAGTCGCGTACGGCGAAGTCGCGGCCGTGCGCGTCGCTCAGCGGATCGGCGCCGTCGAGGTCGGCGGCGTCCAGCCAGGCCAGGAAGGAGCGGACCCGGGAGGCGTAGGCCCGGCGGGTGTCATCGTCCAAGGGCGCGCGTTCGAGCGCCGCGGTGTAGTCGTCGTGCACCGCGGTGAACGCGGCCGGCACCTCCTGGCGTCGCCCCACCGTCGCCCTCCCGCTGATATCAGAAGTGATTTCGGGTCCCAATCCTAGCCCCACTCTTGCGATATCAGAAGTTCCCGCCTAGCGTAAGTTCTGATATTGAGCAGTATCAGTAGTTGGAGGTGCGATGGAAAAGATCCGGATCACCCAGCCCGACTGGGACCTGGCCGACTGGGGTCCCGCCGACCTCACCGTCGAAGGGGTCGTCATGGCCCTCGAAGGTTGCGGCGACAACGAGTCCCCGATGGCCGTCGTCGACGCCTACGGGCGTGAGCTGCGGATCGTCGGCGTCCGCCGCCAGGGCTCCCGCGTCGAGATCGTCGTCTCCGCGGAAGGGGCGGGCTAGTGAGGACGTTCGCCGTCACCCGCCGGCCCCGCTACGAGGGCTACGACGACCTGCACGGCACCGCCAAGCTGGCCCCCGACGAGTTCCTCATCCTTATCGACGGCGCGGAGATCGGCGGCACCTACTGGTGCTCCTACAACCCGGCGGCCTCCGCCGGCTGGGGATCCAACGACGGCGGCCTGCCCGGCGAGTCGTGGGCCTCGTGGGGGCCGCGCGGTTTGTCGTGCGGCCACCCCACGCGGGAGGCCGCCGAGCACGCCCAGGTCCGTGAGTACGTCACCGATCCCGACGGTCACGACCGCCAGGCCGCGATGGCCCGCGCGGAGCAGCAGGCCGAACAGGCCCGGCGGCAGGCGGAGCGGGAAGCAGAGGATGAGCGTCGCGAGGCCGAACGGCGCCGCGAGCGCCTCGGTGATGACGAGCCCGGCCCGACCGTGTGGACGCTGCCGTCGTACCATGCCCTGTATGCCGACGCCGACGAGGTGGTGGCGGTGGCCGACTGGCTGGAGGCCAACGGCATCGAGGACGTCAGCGGGCAGCACGAAGTCCGCGTGGAGCAGCGCGCCACCCGCCGCGCGGCTGTCTACGAGGCCCCCCTCTGGGTCTGGAACGGCCGTAGCTCCACGACCACCGAGACCCGTGTCGTCACCCTCGTGACCGACCCGCCGACCATCACCGCCCCCGACCGCCCCGATCTCCACGAGGTGTTCGCCGAGCACTGGCCGGCCCGATTCCCCCTGATCGACTTCGGCCTCAGTATCGCCTGCGCCAAGTGCACCAGGGACGCCAAGGCCACCATTGCCGAGCAGATGGCGGCCTGGCCGTGCGCGGTCGTCGAGAAGGCCATCGCGGCCTGATCGTCTCCAAGTGGCAGACCTTGGTCACCCCGCGGCCGGGCCCGGCTGGTCACTCCAGCAGCACGGACACGTTATCCGCTCCACCTCTGCCGGGACGCGCCATCGGTTCCGGCAGAGCCGCCGGCGGCAGAGCGTCATCGTGTCGTTGACCAGCAGCTCGCCCACTTCCAGCGGAGCTCTGCGCCCGCACGGGCACACCCACTCCTCCGGGGTCTGCACCCCATCGGTCACCACCTGGCCATCGGCCGCCCTGCGCATGGTGAAGCTGGCGATCCTGAGGAAGTGGCCTTCTACCATCTCGGCGTGGACCTCGTGGCAGCGAGCGCAGCGTACGTGACGCAGCTCGGCACCGCGCGCTGTCCAGTTCAGAGCGATGTTCACCAGAGTCTTCAGCATCGCGTTCAACTCCTCGACGCGGTGGGACTGTGGGGCCCTGTCCGCGGTTGCCCGGCGCACGCTACGCCCGGCGTCTTGACCGAGGCCCTGGCCGGGTGGCGACAACACTGTGACCCGGAGCCGTCGTCCATGTGGTCTGACCAGCTCCGGAGTGCTTCCCGAAAACGATCCCGAAACTAGGAGGGCCCTCCCGCTTGAATTCAGGGATCGTTTTAGGGACGCTCGTGTGGAGTCCCCGAGATGAAGGGAACGACCTGATGGCCACGACCACCGCGGCAACCGCCACGGCCCAGGCCCTGGCGGCCCGGATCGCCGCCGACACCGCCACTCTGCGCGACCTGCTCAACCCTGACACCGAAGCCTTCGCCGACTTCGACGGCGACTACGCGGCAATCCTCGGCGAGATCGGCCCCGCCCTGGTGAACATCGACGACGCGGTCGCGAACATCGACCGGGTGGTCGAGGGAATCGCCGACGACGCCCACTCCGCGCACTGGGACAAGGCCGCCGACGCCGTCGCCGGCGCCAAGGAAGACATCCGCTGGTACGGCCACGACCTGACGCAGGCCGCCGAGCACGCCCGGCGCGGCCAGGAGGAGACGCAGCAGCAGATCGCCGCCGTCGTGCAGCAGGCCACGGCGGACACGCCCCTGAGCCCCGCACCGAGCCCCGCCGCGACGGCGGACACGCCGGTCGACCGGACCGACCCCGCCCCCGATCCGATGCCGACCGCGTACGTCGTCGGCTGGCTCCAGGCCCCCGAGGTCGCCCACGTCCGCCGGTACGCCACGACGGTGGCCGAACGCGCCCTGGCCGCCGACCAGCCCGACGCTCAGTGGCTCTACCTGCTCGAACTGCGCGACATCGTCCACCACCCGTGGAAGTACCCCGACCACCAGGAGCACGCGGACGCCCGCGAACACGTCCACCAGCTCCACGACACGCTCACCTACGACCAGCTGCACAGCCTGGACTGGCACCAGGTCGCCCAGTCCCTGATCGCCTGAACGGGCCGCGGACGATGGGCATGCACCGCTACCGCGTCGGCTACACCCGCACCCCGGCGGGCGCCCCCGACCGCCCCGGCAAGGACCTGAGCTCGGCCGGCTGCCACGAGATCGTCTCCGAGACCGTCGGCGTCCGCCAGGAGCGGCCCCGGCTGCTTGCCCTTCTCGACCGCCTGACCGCCGGCGACATCCTGGTCGTCCTGCGGCCCAGCCACCTGGCCGCCGACGCGCATGCGCTGCTGGCCCTGCTGGCCGCCGAGCTGGCCCCGCGCGGCATCGCCCTGGAGATCCTGTCCGGCGTGAGTGCCGGCGTGCACGAGCCCCGCGGGACGCGCGCCGAGATGGGCTTGTTCGCCACCGCCGCGCTGGCCGCGGAGCTGGAGCACGACCTGCGCAGCGAGCGCACCCACGAGGGCCTGGCCGTCGCCCGCGCCCACGGCCGCCTCGGAGGCCGCCCGCGCGCCCTGACCGACGACCAGCTCGCCGACGCCCGGGCCCGGCACGCCGGCGGGCAGCCCATCCCCGCCATCGCCCTCGCGCTCGGCGTCGGCCGCAGCACGCTCTATCGCGCGCTGGAAACCGCGCCGCCGCTCGACCAGGACGACGCGCCGGCGCCCTCCCCGCAACTCGCCGACGATGGCAGCGAGATCACCCCGGCTGAGGATCAACCGGAAGCCGAAGAGCGGCAAGCAGCCGACCGGCCGACGGGACGCCTGCGCAACGAATCGCGGCTGGGGCCGGACTGGGCCACCGACGAGGACGACGTTCTGTGGTGGCGGCGCGGGACCCGCGCCGGCAGCGTGGCCCCGGCCTGGCCCGGTCCCGGCTGGACCGCCCGCACCGCCCAGCACACCCCGATCGCCACCGGCGCCGGCAAGCGCGGCGCCTATCCCTCCAGGATCAAGGCGCTGGCCGCCGTGGCAGCCGACTTCGAGGCCCGCCGCCGCGCCCGCACCGTGCACGCCGACGTGGCACTCGACGGCGCGCCCGGCTGGCGGCTGAGGCAGACCCAAGCCGACCACGACCGTCACCGCTGGAACGTCGTCACCCCCACCAGCGACGTCGCCGGGACGGTGACCAAGGCCGGCTGGCACCACCAGGCGTGGGAGGCCACCGCCGGCGATCCGGCCAAGCGGCACCACGACCCCATCCCCATCGAGCCGATCGGGGACGAGCCCGGCCGCAGCAGCGCCGACGGGTACTGGCGCACCCGCACCGCGGCCGCGCTGGCGGTCGCGCGCTGGCACGACCCGGACCTCGATACGGGGCCCGGCCGTACGTCAGTAAGTCGCCACTGATTCACGTACAAGATCCCGACGCGAGAGGACGCGACCACGATGGGACGCAGACTGGACGAGGCCAGGGCCGAACTGCACGCCGCCCAGCGCCGCCTGCAGGTGGAAGAAGCCGAGCTGCTGGGGGACTCTGACGATGTGCAGAACGTGGTGGGCAGGCTGGAGGCCGAGGGGTTCGGGCCCGACGGGTACCCCCTGCTCAAGAACTCATAGCTGATCCACGAGAGCCCCCCGGCCCCCTTGAAACTGCGAAGGGCCGGGGGGCTCTCTTCGTGCGCGCTTCCCTGGAAAGGAAGACGGGTTCGGGACTTTTCACGCTCCCAGGCGCTGTCACGTCCCCGGCGCTGCAGATCGTGGAGAGCCCTGGTCAACGCGTTCCACGGTCATTGGGGGGAACAGCGACGCCCCTCACTGGCTGCGCATGTTCGGGCCCGAGGTGATCCGGACCGTGATGTCTCCATCTTCGGCATGGGTCACCTGCAAGGTGACGGCGTAACCGGCTTTCGCCAGGAGTTGGGCGAAGGCGATCGCCATGATGTTCACGACCTCCAGCAAGAAGCGTTGCGCCGGGTGATCACCGTCCACACCGACGGTCATCTCATCGAGCCTGGGACCCACGCTCCAGAACAGGCTGATCGAGTCGGCATGCCTGTTGAGGACGAACCCGCCGGTCTCATCGGTGGCGGGCTGGAACCCGGCAGTGGTCAGAAACTGGATGAGGTCATGTTCGATTTGCAGCAGATCCGCCTGTGGCATGTCCCACGACCCTTCGGCCCCCGTAGCTGACGGCGTATGGAGCCCATCTTCACCTGCCCGCCCGTGCTCCCGAAGGCAAACCGGTCTGCCCGGGTCGCCGGCCTCGGGTGCAATGGGAGAGGGGTTAGTTTCGGGACTTTCCGGACCCCTCTACGCGTACGCGCGCGAGGAGTGAGGGTTGCTGTTCACGCGTTCGCCCCCTGCTTCCGGAAGCAACCCCTCCTGCTTCCGGAAGCACCCCCGCTAGCACCCTGAACCACGTCCTGAACAGGTCGGTAGCAGGTAGCAGCCGGACGGGTGGACAACCCGGACCCCGGCCCGGGAGGCGCTTTACCGCCCCCTGCCAGGGTCTGCTTCCACCACGTCTGCAGGGTGATGATCGGAGCGCGGCTGGTCAGCCGCGGGGCGCTCCCTGGCCGGGGTGGTGATCGTGCAGTTCGCGCATGTAGTCGTACACGGCCTGTTCGGGAACGCGGAAGCTGCGACCCACGCGGATGGCGGGCAGCTCCCCGCTGTGGACCAGGCGGTAGACCGTCATCTTGGAGACCTGCATGAGCGTGGCCACCTCGAGCACCGTCAGGAAGTTCACCTCCGACAGCGGCCGCTCCCCCGCCGAAGACCGGGGCCTGGCGATGTGCCCGGCGATCACCCGGTCGATCTGTTCCTCGGTGATGTCGCCGGCGCGGGCCAGGTCGAGCAGGGCGGCTGCGGTCGAGGCGATGTCGTCGGCGCTCACTGACGGCGGAGCCGCACGCCGAAGCAGTCGTTCCGCGACTTGCTGCGCCGTCACCGAGCTCGTGCTCGCCATACAGCCAACGTAGCGGCCGGCGGCCAGATGTCCCACCCCCGCCGGGAAGGTCAGTGACACCTCGTACATGACCCCCACTTGGCCGCAGCCCACAGGATGGCCTGGGCATCACGCTGGGCCAGGTCGGTGGCCAGCCACGGCGAGCGCCCCTCCATCTCGCTGGTGTTGAGGAACTCCACCACGGTCCGCTCCCAGCAGTCTTCCGCCTTCGCCCAGCGACCCCGATGGACCTTGGTCACGAATGTCTCGACGAACCGCTCCCACTCCTCGTCCTGCTTGTGCAGCTGGGCCAGGGACCTCATCGCCGGCTCCCCGGCCGCCGGTTGGCCCGGGCCCGCTGCCGCAGCTCGGCGATGACCTCCGCCCGCGAGCGCCGGCGGCGCGCCTCGATCTGCCGGGTGGCCAGATAGCCCACGGTGCCGCCGACGAACGCCGGGATCGCCAGCCAGCCCACCAGGGACACCAGCCACGTCACCGGAGCCGAGCCCGCGTCCGTCGGCGAGGTGATGCCGATGAGCACCTCGTACGCCGTCGACCAGCCGATCAGCATCCCATCGACGACGAAGACCGCCAGACACGCCAGCACCACCCACAGGGCACGGGTGAGCAGCCAGTACTGGGTCTTGCTGAGCGCCGCCAGGGAGCGCACGTATCTGCGGCACCGCGCCGCCAGCGAAGCCCGCGGCGGCTCCGACCCAGCCGGTGTCATGCCTTGACGGTAGACGTTCCCGCACTCGATTCAAGAGGTGAAAGCGGGCTGTGGACGCAATCAGACATACGTTCTATAGTGCGCGTCTTTGCGCAGGTCGCGACCATATTTCGGTGATCATCTTCGGGTATGCTGGTGGGGCTGACGATGAATCATTGAACGCATGCGAAGGATGTGAACTTTCGTCCGATGCCCGCCATGGTCATACCCGCCGCCGACCTCCCCGAGGACGCCACCATGCCGCCGAAGGAACTGATGCAACTGGTCGGCGTGCGTGCCCGGGCCACCCTGTGGCACTGGGACCGCAAGGGGATCGGGCCGACGAAGTACGTCATCAACGCACGCACGATCCGCTACAGCCGCTCGGAGGTGCGGGCCTGGCTGCTGGACGGGGCCAAGCGCGTTCCCCGCGACCGTACGGCGAGGGCCGGCCTGGGCGGTGATGTCGCCTTGGCCTGATGCACCCGCGCGGGCCCGCGAACGCAGAAGGCCGCCCCGGGCAAGGGGGCGGCCATCGCGTCAAGGGCGGGGCCCGCATGAGGGGACCTGATCGTCACGCTGCTGCAACTTCTCTCTGCACGCCCAGCAGCGCCAACACCCTGAAAGGGATCTTAGCAAAATGGCTGAAGGCCAGCCTGGTTCATGCCGTCATGCCCGCAATCGCCGCCGCGCACGGCCCGCCGGGGAGGCGGCCTGATGGGCGAGTTGCCCGGCTGCGTCGAGGACACGCCGATGCCCGGCTGGGGACGTGACCACCTCAGCGCCAAGCAGCAGGCGCTGTCGCCGGCGTTGCGCTGGATCACGCTGCTGTACCAGCGGGCCGGCTGGGACGCCTCGCACGTGTCCGTCGCCCAGCGCGTCTTCCTGTCGGTCGCGTTCAAGCCCGCCGGGGTGCCCAAGAAGGACTGGCACACCGAGGGTCAGCTGGCCGCCGACCTCAACCTGTCGCGCACCACCGTCAACACGGTGCTGCAGGAGCTGGCCGATGAGGGGTGGATCGCCCAGCGGCCCCGTCCCGGCGGCCGCGGAAAGGAACGCTGGCTGACCTGGCCGCCGAGCGACTGCCTGACGCCCATCGACGGCCCGGAGCGGTGCGCGGCGCCGACCAAGACCGGGCAGCTGTGCATCCGCCGTGCCGGCTGGGGCACCGCGACGCCCGGCAGCGGACCGTGCAAGCTTCACCGGCCCGCCGACGCTTCGGCCGGCCGGGACGAAGCCGCCGAACCGGCACCCGGCGAGCACCCGGACGACGGGCAGGACGACGGGCAGGACGACGCCGGTGGTGTCCAACCGTTGAACACCACCGGCGAGGCGGCGACCTGTTCAACCATTGGCCAGGTCGCTGTTCAACCGTTGAACAGCGACCTGGCCAATGGTTGGACAGCACCGTCCAACCATTGGCCACAAGTGAATAAGGAGTGTCGTCAACAGAGTCATCAGTCAGTGAGCGCGCCCGCCCCGCCGCCGGAGGCTGAGCCGGAAGTCCCCCGGCCGCGCGCCGCGACCGACGAACGCGAAGGCGAACTCGAAGACCAGCACGCTGCGGCCCATACCGGGGTCACGGCGGCCGACGACATCAGCGACGGCGTCGGTGACGGCGTGGCCGGCGGCCTCGCCGAGCCCGTTTCGCCGCATCGTGCCCAGGCCGCGCAGATCCTGCGCGGCCTCTACCCGTGCTCACAGGCCGACGCCGAGGCGATGGTCGATCTCATCGGGCAGGGCAAGACCATCACCGACTGGCAGCGCTATCTCGCTGCCTGGACGCCCGACAGCTGGGCGCGCTGGCACGCGCGGGTGCGGTCCACGCCGCTGCCGCCGCCGGCTCGCGAGCGTCTCACCTTCCGGCCGCCGCGCGACCCCGGCGACTCCGACGACGTCGTCGGCGACGTGCTGCCGGTCGATGAGACGCTCGCCCGGCTGCGCGAGCAGATGGGCTGGACGCATCCGGCGCGCACTCCGACGTAGCGGCCCGCGAGCGCCCAGGACCCGGGTGCGCCGACCTTGTGGGACGGCGCACCCGGGTCTCCCACGTCGCGCTCGAACACGCTCACCGGCGCCGGGCGACACGCCCTGCCGGCAGCGTGCTGCGGTTGTCCGGACTCGACATGCTGGGGCCCATGGAGACGAATCCCCCCGCACACAGCAAGGGGCGCGAGCTTACCCAGACCGCCATCGAAGCGATCGTCAACCTCGTGCCGGCGGTGGGCAGCACCATCACGGTGCTGCTGATGGCAGGCCTCAACCACAAGCTCAACCAACGGCGCGAGCGCTGGCTCACCGAGCTCGCCGAGGCGGTCGAGGAACTGAGCCGGAGCCTGGACGGGTTCGACCCCGACGCGCTGGTGGACAACGACGCGTTCGTCGACGCGGTGATGACGGCGACCCAGACCGTGTTCCGCACCTCCCAGCAAGACAAGATCGAGGTGCTGCGCAACGCGGTCCTCAACTCCGCCATGCCGGGCGCCCCGGACCTGGACATCCAACAGCTGTTCTTCGACCTCATCGACCGGCTGACCCCGACCCACATGCGGCTGCTGGCGCTCCTGAACGACCCGCCGGGCTGGTTCGATCGGCATCCCGAGCTGACGCGCCCGACGTTCAGCCTGTCCTCCAACCGCGTCCAGCTGATCTCGGCGGCGCTGCCGGATCTCGGCGCGCAAGGGCAGGCGATCATCGAGCGGTTCTTCGCGCCGCTGGCCGACGGCGGCCTTGTCAACGGCAGCATCCACGGCATGATGACGGCCGCCGGAGCGTGGCAGCCGATGACGACCGACCACGCGAGCGCCTTCCTGGCGTTCATCCGAGACCCACGTTAGGGCTTCAGCTCCATTCAGCCCGGCGGCTGGAACGTCTTCGGTGCCCCGCCGTCCGGCGCGCATCCACACGCGCCTTCCCTCGCATATGCCCGGCCTCCTCATGATCCTGTGACCGACCTCGTAACGCCGCCGCTCACCCTGGAACTCCGAAACCACCCACCGTGAGAAGGCGACGATGAGACGACGACCACCGCGCAGGCGGGAACGACCACGACCCGACTGGACTGTCCTGGCGCGATTAGCGGCGGCCCTGGCCGACCTGGCGAGAACGATCCTCGCCACCCTGGAGTGACACGAGCAAGCCCGCCCGCCCCCCTGCAGGGCGGGCGGGCTTGCTCGTGGGACGGCCCTGCACGGGCGTCTGGCCGAACCCCGAGCGGAGGGGTCGTACGGCGCGGCAGACCGAGGCCGGCACACCGAGCGACAACCGAGATCCCAAGCATGCCCTCATACCCCAACCCCCACCATGAACCTCACCGCTACCTGACAACCGTCATTGCTCAACCGAAACACACATGTCATCCTTATCTTCCAAGCTCAGAGCAGAAAAGATCGTTTGGACCCAGGTATCGCAGGGGCGATACGCGGGCTCCGCCCGACGGCCTGGTCGCGTGCGCGAAGGGGGTGCACGGCATGGCATGGCTCACCGTGCTCGGCCCCGCCGCGGCGCAGATCGACTACCGGCTGCGTGCGGACGCCGGCTGCGGCCAGGTCGACTACCGCCTCGCCGACGGCGACAGCCAGGAAGCCGGTCAGGAGGCGGCCGCCGGGGCCGAACCCGGGCGTGGCCTGACGTGGATCGGCGACGGGCTGCGCGAGTTCGGCATCGAGCCGGGCACCCCGTTGACACCCGAGGACCACCAGGCCGCCCGGCGGCTCATGGCCGGCCGCGATCTGGGCACGGGCAAGCGGCTCGTCAAGCCGAAGCTGGCCGTGCACCCGCGGGCGATGCTGCCCGGCGAGGTGCTGCTGCAGGCGCTGCAGCAAGCCGCCGTCGAGCGCGGGCAGAGCGTGGAGGGCATGCTCGCCGGCGCGAAGTGGGCGGCCAAGCGCGCCGGGCGTCTGGAGCGCGGCGTCGAACGCGAGGGCGAGGCGCACCGCATCCCGGTCGGCGACGCCGAACGCCTGGCGGCCGCCGCCGGCCTCGACCTCGATGCGCTGTATGAGCCGGACCGCCTGGCGCAGGCCCGCGCCCACCGCGATGAGCGGGTCCAGGTCGGCAACCGCGGCTACGACCTCACCCTCGAGCTTCCGAAGAGCGTGAGCGTGCTGTACGGGCTGGCCGATCCGGAACTGGCCCAAGGCGTCGAGGACACCTTCGCCGAAGCGGTGTACGACACGGTGGCCGCGCTTGAGCAGTGGGCCGGGTACGGCATGCGCGGCCGCCACGGCGACGGCAAGCGCGCGACGCGCATCGCGGGCACCGGCGTGCTCGGCTGGATCCTCTGGCATCGGGCCGCCCGCCCCGTGGGCGGCCAGGCGCCGGACCCGCATCTGCACGCCCACGTGATGATCGCGAACATGCTGCGCGGCATCGACGGCAAGTGGTCCACGCTCGGTGCCGGCGGCCGCGATGTGCACCGGCATGTGAAGGCGGCCGGCACGCTGGTGCAGGCGCGCCTGCGCCGGCTGCTGACCGAGCGGTACGGCCTCGCCTGGGAACGCGATCCGCACACCGGCGCCTGGGAGATCGCTGGCATCGGGGAGGACCTGCGCGGCCGGTTCAGCAAGCGCGGCGGCCAGGTCGCCGATCTCCTCAAGGAGATGGGCCTCGAGGTCGGCAGCGCGAGCACCGCCCAGGCCAAGAACGCGGCCGCCAGGACCCGGGAGGACAAGAACTCCGCGCCGACGGCGCCGGTGGACCTGCGCACCTCCTGGGCGGCCCAGGCCCGCGCCGCCGGCGTCGAGCCGGCCGCGCTGACCGCCGCGTGCGTCGGCGCCGCCCGGAGCCTGCCGGCACGTCCCTCGCCGGAGGAGATCGCCGCGTGGATCTGGCGGAGCGAGGACGGGCTGACCGGCCACGACAAGATCGTGACCCGGGCCGACGTGCTCGCCGAAGTGATGGACGCGCTGCCGGACGGCGTCGCCGGCCTGGCCGACGCCGACGCGCTCACCGACCAGGTCCTTACCCACGGGCCGGTGGTGGAGCTGCCGCCGGCCGGGGCGGTGCACCTGACCAACAACCAGCGCTACACCTCCAGCGACGTCATCGCCGCCGAGCAGACGGCGCTGGCCGCCGCCCGTGCCGGCTACGGCGCGGGTCTGGCTGTGGTCGACGACGCGGCTGCCGAGCTCGCGCTGGGCACGTTCGAGGCCGGCGCCGGAATCGACCTGTCGCCCTCCCAGCGGCAGGTGCTGGAGCGGCTGCTGGGCGGCGGTCACGGCGTGGAGGCGGTCATCGGCGTGGCCGGCGCCGGCAAGACCCTCATCATGGCCGCGGCCCGTTCGGCGTGGGAGAGCCGCGGCCTGGTGGTCGCCGGCGCGGCCACCGCCGCGGTGGCCGCCATGGGGCTGGCCGCCGAGTCCGGCATCGGCTCCGACACGATCGCCACCTGGCTGCGCCGCATCGAGAGCGGGCCCGGCCTGGACGGCGTGGACGTCCTGGTCATCGATGAGGCCGCGATCGTCGACGACCGCCAGCTCGCCACCCTGCTCAGCGAGGCCCGCCGCACGCGCACGAAGGTGGTGCTGATCGGCGACCCGGTCCAGCTGCGCGCGATCGGCGTCGGCGGCACGTTCGCCGCGATCCACCGCCAGGTCGACGGGCTGGTGCTCGGGGAGAACCGGCGCCAGCGCCACGACGGCGAGCGGGCCGCCCTGCAGCTGTGGCGCGACGGGCAGCGCGAGCAGGCGCTGCGCACCTGGGCTCAGGCCCGGCGGGTGCACGCCGGCCGCGCCGCCGACGACACCATGGCCGCGATGCTGGCCGACTGGCAGCAAGCTCGCGCCGCGTACGCAAGCGATGTGCACGCCGAACTGGCCGCCGTGGCGCTGCTGGCCGGCAGCAACGCCGACGTCGACCGGCTCAACGCCGCGGCCCGGGCGGTGCGCCGCGCCGCCGGCGAGATCACCGGCCCCGAGACGCGCTACCGCCAGCCCGACGGCCGCACCCTCGCCCTCGCGATCGGCGACCACGTGCGGGTGCACAAGAACGACTACCGGGCCCGGCGCGGCCAGGGCGCCAACGTGCTCAACGGCTACCGCGGCCGCGTCGTGGCGATCGACGACCAGCGGCGGGTGCTGGTCGAATGGCGCGCCCCCTACGCCGACGGGCTCCGCATCGAGCAGGAGTGGATCGAACCGGACTACATCGCCGCCGGCGGGCTCGGCTACGGCACCGCCATGACGGTGGCCGCCACCCAAGGCGCCACCGTCGACCGCACCCTGGTCTACGGCCATGGCCTCGATCCGCACTCGCTGTATGCGGCCATGAGCCGCGACCGCGAGAGCGTGCGCCTGTACCTGCCGCGCGAGCTGCTGGAGACCGACGCCGACCGGGCCCGCCTCGGCGAGCCGGACAGCTACGAGGTGGAGCTGCAGCGCGCGCTGGCCGCCTACGCCGCCACACTGCGCGGCGACCGCGCCGACAAGCTGGTCACCGCCGAACCCGACCCCATCGCCCACCAGCACGCCGAGCGCGCCACCGAGCCCGGCCGCGCCGCCGCGCCGGCCAGTCCGCAGCAGATCCGCGACCGGCTGGCCGACTTCGCCCGCGACTGGGGACGTGACGACGCCCACGACAAGGCCCGCAGCAGGGACGGCGACGCCGACCGAGGCGCCGACCGAGGCGCTCAACGCGATGTAGAGCCCGCCAGCGCGCCCTCACCGGACCGAGACCCCGGCGGACGCCAGAGCGAGCCTGAGCGAGCCGCACAGACGCCGCAGGCGGCCGCCGAGCATGCGGCCGCCGGAGACGACGAAGGCCTGCGCCGGGCCCGCCAGGAACTGCAGGACGCCGAGCGCGAGGCGATGGCCGCCGTGCGCCGGGCCAGCGCCCTGCTGGCCCTGACCCAGCGCCCGCTTGGGGTCGGCCTGCTCGACGACACCCAGCTGGACGCCCGGGTGCGGCCGCTTGCCGAGCGCGTTACTGCGGCGGCCGCCGCCATCGAGGCCGCCGACCAGCAGCTTGCTCGCTACGCCCGCGACGGCGGCGGCCCCACCGAGCGGGCGCTGCAGCAGCGGCGCGCCCAGCTCGCCGAGCAGGTCCGCCAGGTCAACGCCGCCGAGCAGGCCGCCCACCGGCTGCAGCAGGCCCGCCAGACGGTCATCGACGGGCGCGAGCAGGTCCGCCGGCTGCGCCAGCGCGAGGCCGACATGCAGCGCGAGCTCGCCGGGCTGGGCAGCCTGCGGCCCTCCCACCGGGCCCGCCGCCGAGAGCTGGAGGCCGCTCTGCCCCGTATCCGCGAGGACCTGGCCGCCGTGCGCGAGCGCCTGGCGCCCGTCCTGGAGGAAGGGCCGGCGCTGGAGGCGGCCGCCGAGCAGACCGCCGCGGCGGCGCCGCCGTCGACCGCCTGGCCGCTGGTCCGCCGCCTCCACACCGACCTCGAACGCGACCTGGACTCCGCCCAGCGCGGCGCCCGGGCCCGCGACGTCGACGCCGCCGCCCATCAGGCCGCCCAGGCCCGGGACGGCCACCAGAAGGCCCGCGCTGAGCTGGCCGCCGTACGCGACGAACGCGAGCGCCGCGCCGACCTGCCACCCGATCAGCGCGACGACGAACGCGCCGCCCGCGCCGAACACGCCCAGCGCCAGCGCGAAGCGGCAGACAGGGGAGACGGGCCGACCCGCCCGACGCCCGGCCGGCAACGTGAGCGCGAACGACGCGAGGCGTACCGTCCGCCGCCCGCGCCCCGGATCGAC
Source organism: Nonomuraea thailandensis (assembly GCF_024172165.1). Lineage (GTDB taxonomy): Bacteria > Actinomycetota > Actinomycetes > Streptosporangiales > Streptosporangiaceae > Nonomuraea > Nonomuraea thailandensis. Next base: position 15,677 of record NZ_JAMZEB010000004.1, read on the forward strand.
CGCGGGCCCGGCCTGAGCCGCTGACCCGAATGCCTTGCCCCCACCGCAGGCAGGAGGACCCGGACCGCGTGTCACGTCCCCGTCGTTGACACCAATTGGTGTCAACGACGGCCACCACCAGGAGGGCGAGATCGGCTCAGCGCATGCCTTCGGCCAGCAGTTGGTCGATGTGGTCCGGCGTCTCCCCCGTCGCGACCGCGATCAGCGGCACCAGCCCGCTCACCGCGGAGACGTGCTGCCCGTACAGCGGGCCGATCCCCACATGCGGGGCGTCGGCCACCGGGTCGTCGGGCAGATCGTTGCGCCACAGCTGCGCCCACCAGCTGCCGGTGCCCTCATCCCAGCCCCACACGCTGCGGTCCTCCCAGCCCTCCAGCAGGAACCCGAACGGTCCAGGGTGCCTCATCGCGCTCCTCTCCCCCTCCATCACGTTCCGCCTGCTCGTCGACACGATTGTGGACCTCCTTCCCGCTGGCGGGATCTTCGCAGCGCAGCCAACACGGTGACCCCTGAGAGTCGCTGGCGTCACCCTGTCCCTGAACCTCCGTGAATCGTCCGCGCACACCTGGAGCGGAGTGAGGACGTCACCGCCAAAGAATCTTGAGGCTGAGGTTCACGCCCATGGCACGGGCGGGCTCTTAACTCATGAGAAGGGGGACTGCAGGTCAATCAGACCGAGGCTCCACGACACTGCTGGAGGGGATCCGCCCATGGACATGGCGACCATCATGGTTGCTCTCGTCTCGCTCGCCCTGGTCCACGTCTGCGCGCTGCTCGGACTGCGGCTTCGATTGCGTTGGTGGGTACGGCATGAGCAGGTTCAAAGCAGGCACCTGACCGACTTAGCCACGGTGCTCGACGAAGGCGGCCGCATCGAGCTGGACGAAGAACGCGGCGAGGGGCGCCGCCTCAGCGTGAAGGTCGTACGCGGGGCCTCCAAACCAGGGAGGCAGGCGACGCGATGAGCGACCACGACCCAGAGCGCACAACCTATCCGCCCGGCGTCGTACCGGACGACGACACCGAAGCGCTCCGCCAGGCGGCCACGAACGAGGCCTTCTCGTGCTTCTATCGCGCCACGATCCGTTCCCTGGTCGGCTTCCTCCTCATCCAGGGCGCCTCACTGCCCATCGCCGCGGAAATCGCCCAGGAGGCGATGATCAAGGCATACCAGCGGTGGAACACCGTCACTCACCCGAAGGCCTGGGTGTACACGGTGGCCGGCCGCGCACTGGTCCGCCAGGTCGCCGACATCCGAGAAGACCCCTACGAGCAAACCCCCGAGCCCACCTCGCTGCTCCCTGCTCCGGACATGGCCGCCGAATGGGAAGTCCGGCAGGACCTGCTGCGCATACTGCCCAGACTGCCGATCCGGCAGCGCCAAGTGCTGGCCTGGACCTTCGCCGGTTACACCCCCAGCGAGATCGCCCAACAACTCCGCATCACCCCCGACGCGGTCAGAGCCAGCCTCAAAAAGGCCCGCCGCGCCGCCAGCCGACACCCCAGCGCGGCCGGCTACCACGCCGAGCCTCCAGGTGAGGAGAAATCGTGACGATGGCACGCCAGCCCGACGACCACGACGCCGTCACTCAGCAGTTCCTGACCGATCTCGACCGCATCCTCGACGTCGAGGCAGGCCTACGCGAGGTCATGCTGAACGCTCAGCACGCCACCTTCGCCCGCGCCCTCGACCACGTCCTTGACGTCGAAGCGGGACTGCGCGAAATCTTGCCCACCTCAAGCGCCGCCCAGAGGCCGCCCAGGCTCGATCATGCTGCCACCGACATCCTCCAGCTCGTGTCGGCCCATAGCCGCCTTCTGCTCCGCAAGCATCCCAACGTCGTTGCGAAGTGGCGGCAACTGCGCCGGACCAAGGGACTGGTCTACTCCCTAGAACGTGAACTCGGCGGCGCCGTGACGAGCACCAACCATCTCTTCTCGCTGGTGAACAGCGCGGAGGAGGCCGAGTGGGATCGGGTGGCCTCGTGGCTGTTCAGTCTCAAGGAATCTCTCGAAAAGATCATCATCAGGTTTCAGGATCTGATCGAGGAACTGGGCGATGCTGCCGCAACCGAATCCGCGTCCGTCATCGACATGCTGAAGGGGCTCCTCCAAACCGTCCGTGCTTTGTACGACGACAGCCAGAAGGCTTGGCACGCCCACCAGGAGAGCCACGTCGACCACATCCACGCCCAGCAACTCCTCAAGCAGCGGCACCGCATCACCGCCGGCTTGGAGACAGCACGGGGATGTGCCATCAGGCAGTCGCTGGCCGCTATCGACGCTCGCGTCCAGGCGATCAACGAAGCGATCAGAACAGTACTTGGCCGGTTCGACCTGCCGGCCTTCACCGCGACATCGGTGGAGGACTTCCTCGACGACTTCACAACCTCCGACCTGCGCGACCTCGACTTGGCCGATGTCGATCTCGCAGGCGTGCGCTGGTCACTGCCTGGCACACTGTGGCCGTCCTTGATCGACATCGAAGATATGAAGGCTCGCTCGTTCGAGCTTGAGGAAGAGCCCGGGACCTACGTCGTCCACCGCGGCAGAGCGACCGTCCGCGACTTCGTCGAACTGGGCTAACGGCCAAGCACACAAAGAGCATCGCGCTCGCGTCGCGTCCGGGTTGCCAGGCTGCACGCGGAGTCGCGCGAGCCCACCTGCGCTGCCGTACGCGTGTTCGATACATTGGTTCGGCCATGTCTGATCCACCGGCGGTAAAGATCTTGCCTGATAGGGCCGGCTACCTGCTCAAGCGGCGCACCCTCGCCAGTGGACGGCAGGAGGTGCTGGTCTCTTGGACGGACATCACGTCCGGGCCTCGGGGAGGATTGGTTTCCCGTGAGGAATGGCTGCCCATGGAGCGGGTGAGACTGCTGCAGGGACTCGACTACAGCGGCGTCGATCACGAGCACCTCACCGCGAACCCCGACGGCTCCACCGCCGGACCGATGCCCGCCGATCGGGCCCCCCGTCTCAGCCCGCGGCCCACTGGTTGGCCCGCAGAGATGCCCCTGCCCGACGACGACCCCGGCTGGGCCGGCCAGGCAACCGCGTGGCTGCTGGAGTGCATCCCGCCGGACTTCAGAGCCCACGCCGTGGTGCACGACCCCAGCGTGCTGACCTGGATGGCCGCCGGCCACGTCCAGCACGCCCTGGTCGCGCTCCGCGCCGGTTACCGCACGGCGGCAGTCGACCTCAAGCCGCACCTGCCGCCGCACGCGATCGCCGATGCGCTGGAGGCCTACCGCGTCGAGGGCCGCCGGCTGACCGAGGCCGCCGCCGCCATCAAGGTCGTGGGCGCGGCGCTGCGCGCACACGGGAGAAGTTGACGCCGAGCCTCGTCAGCAAGGGGCCGATGCCCGGTTCAGCGCAACAACGTGAGGAAGAGCATCACCACCGTGGCGATGGACGGCGGGATGGTAATGATCACGGCCATCCACGCAGGGCCGATGAGGTGGATGCGGCGCGAGCCGCCGAGCCGTGCGACGCCACCAGGCGTTGCATGAACAGCGAGGGCAGTGGGCGGGAGCGAGGGTGGGCATGGGTCTCCTATGCGTGGGGCCCGGGTCGCTCGTCCGGCCTGCTGCTGCCAGCTTGCCTCACACGCCTCGCTCGTGCGCGCTGTGTGGGCGAAAATCTGTTCGGTTCCGGGGTGGCGCGTCGGAAGGAAGAGGCACCGCCAAGCAAAGTCTTGTCTCCGCGTCCGCCAGATGTGATCTCACCCGAACATCCTTCATGACAAGGTGCGCCGCATGGCTACTGATCAAGTAACGGCGACCAAGACATCGAAGCAACCCCACACGCAGGACCCGGCGAAAGATCCGGCCTACATGATCACATCGGCCGAGATGCGTGACCTGAAGGACCTGAAGGAGTTCCGACTTGCACTACAAATGATTCACGGCGTAGACCCATGTGAGGACTGTCCCGAAACCCCGTTCCGTGCCCTGTGGAAGGCGTTCAAGGACGAAGCGGATGCTGATCGAGTCGTCAAGGCAATCCTCCGGGTGGCCGCAAGCATGGTCGCCGACCTGTGCCCCAGCTCGCACGACTCCTCGCCCGCACCCGACGACACCAGCGAATCGCGACTAGACCTGCTGCGAAAGTATGCCGGGCTCTACTTGATCAACTTCCATCCGCATGCGCTACCGCAAACTGCGGCACCTTCAGCACAGAGCACGGATGAACCGGATTGAGTCCTCTCGCGGCGGCTCGACGTCGGCTGGCGCTGCAGAGGCCCGAGATGATTGCCGCCGCGGAACCTCCGCGAAACGTCGTGGATGGGGGCAGTCAAAGGAGTGGGAGGTGCCTTGTGGGCGTCGAGGGGGTCTTGTAGGGGTTGGGCCGTATGTCTCCGCAGGTTCTGTGGACGTGGCCTGCACTCGGGGGCCGAAAGCGCCGAGGGCGCCCTTCGCCGTGCGCAGGGCGCCCTCCGTTGCTGATGACAAATTTGTCAACAAGATCAACTTTCGGGCCCGAACTCCGATTCCAGTATCCCCACTGCCTGTCGTAGAGCAGGAAAGAGTACGCCCTTGCCCCAGTCCGGGTCCTCCTTGGCAGCCTCGATGAGACGCTTCCCCTGGCCGTCGCCCACCAGATCGGCGAACTCGCGGAAGCGCGCCAAATTTTTCGAGAAGGTGGCAGCCCCACTCTCGGTCTCGGCTTCCTCGGGAGGGGGGAGGTAACCCTTGGCCCGGGCGACCCGAACAAGGGCGGCCGCGGACTTCTTGCCTTCCGTGGAGTCCCACACGTCGTACAGGGCTTCGCGGCCATGCTCTTCCAATACCGGCCGGACCGCGCTGGCCTGTCCCTCATTGAGATCCCTGTCCACGCCGTGCTCGGCGAGTGCCTCCACGACGGGGATGTCGGCTATGACGCGAGACACGTACGACGGATGCCAAGGATGCTCGTTCTTGAGGTAGGCCGTGAACGAGGTGTAGCCCTTGTCTCGGAACAGTTCATGGTCACGGATGGCGGCCAGGGCCCGGCCGACAGCGAGAAGCCACTGCGTGGTGATCGCGGTGATGTGCTTCTCGCAGTCCTCCAGAGTGGGCACGTCCCCGCGAGCCAGCTTCTCCACGAACGCGTCTGCAGGCATCGGCGCGGCAGGATCCGGTGCGTGGACAACCTCTGCGCCGGTGGCGTCTGGTGCCGGCGTCGACCAGGCGTCATCGGCCCGGTTCGTCATCGCCGCAGCTTCCTGCTGTGCCTTCTCCAGCCGATCGAAGGCGTCCTCCGCCGCATTGCCCCGGTTGGCGGCCCGCCTTCGCTGAGGCGGCCGATGCTGCTCGCGAGTGTCCGGAGGGGTCACCTACGGCCTCCCTGCACACCGGGCACCTCATCGAGCCCCAGCGCGAACGCCGCCAGCTCGGCGACTACCTTGCCGTACTCCCGGAAAGTGCGCGGGAACATGCCGAACGCCTCCGCGTAGCGGATGGAGTCGTACAGCGGCGTGGAGAACACCGGGTAGTCCTTCTTCTCCACCCGGGCATAGGAAGTCCGGAGCAAATTCGTGTCGTTCGCGCCCGCCTGCTTGGCCCGGGCGAACAGAACGATCGCGGCCAGCTCGCCACCCTGGGCGCCCTTGAGAGCGTCCATCTGCTCCGCCACCTTGAACGTGGAGTCGAGCTGGGCGGTGTCCATGGGCGTCGGCTGGCAGGGGATCACGAAGGTATCGGTCACCATCAGCCCGGCGCGCAGGATGTCGTCGTGCTGAGGGCTGGTGTCGATGACCAGATGCTTGAACTGCCCCTCCATGGCAGTCACCCGTTTGGCCAGATCCGGAGTTGCCCAGGGCATGACGGTCAGGTTGATCGGCCATTCGTCGCCGGCACCGAGCTTCCACATGAGGCTGCTCTGGTTCTTCGGATCACCGTCGACCAGCAGGACGGGGTCACCGGTCAGCGCGAGGGCCAGGGCCAGATGGACGGCGGTTGTCGTCTTGTTGACGCCGCCCTTCATGTTGCCGATCGTGATACGGATGGGCCGACCGGCAATGGCCGCGACCACGCTCTCGAACTGGGCCCGGTCGGTGGGCGTGAGGAGGCTCCAGATCCCAGCGAGCTGTTCCTGGACAGCTGCGGCATCGAGCTGGACGGGGGTTGAGGGTGGAGTCGTCACGGCATCATCTCGCCATGTCGGCCGGAGTGGGCGGTCATGTGGTCCTCCTGTGATGAGTTGTCACTGACGCCAGTGACAACCGACATCCTAGAGAGACCCTCACCGGCAGGCACGCAGAAAGGCCGCCCCCGGCGAGCGGGGGCGGCCTTCCTAGGCTTCTCATCACAGAAGTTACGGCGATGATACCTCTGCCGGCCCGGCTAACTGCTTCTGATCATCCGAAGGGGAGGACGGCCTGGGGGCGGCCCCATGGGATACCCGTTACCCGCCATCAAGACAGGAGCCAGACCATGCAGGTGGCCGATGACGTCCTCACGAGTGAGCCGGAGCTGGCGGGCAATGTCGGCCGGGCGCACCTGCTGGCCCTGCCCGGCCGTCAGCAGGTCGGTAAGCACCTGCGAGGTCTCCCCACCCACGAACGGCGCGGCAAACCGATGCAGGTTGGCGCACGCGCTGCGGTAGTCCTCCCCGTCCAGCAGGCCCATGCCACGCAACCGGTGAGCCAACGCCATTCCGGGCACCTTCAAGGCACGGCTCACATCTTGAATGCGGTCGCTGCCGGCGCGATACAGCGTCCGGCCCAGCAGATCGGGAGCCGGCATCAGGAAGTGGGCGGCGAACTCGTCCGCGGCCGTCTCGGCCTCACTGCTGGCCGGTGATGCTTCACCACGGTGCAACACCAGGTGCGCCAGCTCGTGGGCAGCCTCCACCCGGGCTTCTGCGCCGCCGCCCGCCTGGCCGAGGAACAAGAACGGCACACCGCGCCAGTACAACGAGAAGCTCCCCACATCGGCGCAGTCGGGCGGCAGCGCATAGACACGCACCCCGTGCCTCTCCAGCAGACGGATCATGTTCGAGACCGGCGCCTGCCCCAGCCCCCAACTGATCCGGACCACCTGCGCGGCCGTCTCCGGGTCCGTCCCCGGCAAGCGCGGCACGTCCGGATCGGGCCGGCTGACGCGCTCCTCCACCCACTCATTGATGAGAATGCCGATTCGGGCGGCGCTGCGGCCAGCGTTCTTGCGTCCCGCGGTGTGCTTGATGGCCGCGCGGAAGCTGATCGCCGGCTCAGGTACCTCCTCCAGGTCTTCTCCGAGAAAAAAGCCTTCAGGAAAATCCAGAGCGTCGGCGAGGCAGGAACGGGCCTGCGGGCTTGGGCTGCGCTCGCCCCGCTCGTATGCCGACACCGAGCGCGGGCTCACACCGCTGAGCTGAGCCAAGCCCAGGACCGTCAGCCCACGGCGCTTGCGCGCCAACACCAGACGTGAGGGGGCGAAAAACCCGGACGGAGAACTCATCACATCAACCAGACGTTGGAAGCTCGGACGGGGACTACACCGTGGCGCATCCTCCGCTGATCGGCCAAGAGAGACGACCCATCATCCTCGCCTCAGCCTCTCCCGTCACTGATTTCACGCCTCCTCTCCGAGATCCTTTCCCGCCAGAGCCGGCAGCAGAATCCGCTCGCTCCAGCTGTCCACGTACCCCTTCGACGTGATCGACAGGGGCAGCGACAACTCCGAGCGAATCTCCGCCGGCATCGCGTTGTACAGCAGCAGCCATACGACATGCGGCTCTCCGCCGGTCGGTCCGGTCACCTCCGCCAGCGCCTCACCGATCTCCTCGCCCGGCACCTCCTCCTCGAACAGCGCAGGCTGCACGAAGCGCTCGTTCCTCTCCACCAGATGCGCCGTCGCTGGCCCCTTGGCGTACCTCGTCGTCGGCTGCATACCGGGCAGACGAAGACCGGTGCACTCGTCACCCGTGGTGGCCACGATCGCGAACTCACCCTCCGGATGGATCGTCCGGGGCAGATTCCGCGGGTTGTCGTATGTCCAGCCGCGCATCGTCAACCGCTCCCGCAGAAAGCGGTTGGTCTTGCCCCAGCGGCCGATGCCAGGAGTGTTGGGCGGATCGAGATGGGTGTACAAACGCGCCTCACGATCCGCCGCGAGCAGCGCATGCTCGATATCGGACCAGCTCAGCCCCAACTCCTCCAGCCGCCGATGGGCCTCGTCGTCTTCATGGAACGCAGGTTCCGCCATCAGACCTCCCTCGCCAGGTCAAGGTCCTCACGGGCGGATTGTCCGTTCAAGCTGGCAGACCATCAAGATTGCCGAAGGGCACAGCACCGTAGACCAGCCGTAAGCTGACGCCCACCCCTCCGGCGCTCGCCGCCCTGGGCTGGAGACACGACGCACAGGTGTCAGCAGAGGTCAGTGGCCGTAATCGTCCGTGACGTACTCGAGGAGCTTCTCGGACGACTTCACGATCTCCTTGGCGAGCGGACGACCAAAGCCGTTCTTACCCACCTGCTTCAGTCGCGCCTCGCGCTCGTCAGGACGGCAGTTGGTCGGATGCAAGCCGTAGTTCATGATCTGCAGTTCGAGGCACCTCACCAGGAACGTGAAGTCTTCACGGTTGCCGTTCCGATACGTGCTGAGGAACTCGTAGATCAGCCCTACGGAATCCGAGACCTCCGCTGGGTCCCAACACCGTTCAGTCAGACAGGAAGCCCATCGGTACGCTTCCAGCATCCGTTCGCGCTCTGTCACCGCGCCCATCGTGGCCCCCTGTTTCAGGCAGTTCCACGTACTCGCTGTACGTGCTGTACCCAGAGATGACCCTGGTGAGTCAGAGGGCGTTGGTAAGGGGCACAGCCATCTTGGCGGCCAGCGTTCGGACGGCCCCGAAACGGCCTCCTCCGTCCCCCGAGGGACGGTGTGCCCATCCGGGGATTCTGATCGTTTCCGCTGCCCTGCCCGGTACCACTTGGGCGATCGTTCCCTACGCCCGCAGTACAAGACCCTTGCTGCAAGGGAACGCCAACAGGTTGCCCTGCTGGGGATGGCGCTGGTCCCTCAAGGGGGGCCAACGTCTTCCCGCTTCCTCGCTCTGTGCCCGTCCACCCCCGAGGGGCGGAAGGGCTTACCGGAGCTCCGCGGGCGTTTTACGTCTCCCCCCTATCGGAGGCGACGGTCCCGCGGCCAAGCGCAGGGATGGGAAGCGCTTGGATGGCAATGTTCCGGGCCGCGTTCATGTCCCGGTTCAAGACGAGCCCACACGAGCAGGTGAACACCCGGTCGGCCAGGGTCATGCGTGGGTTTTGCTTGCCACAGGCCGAACAGGTCTTGCTGGAAGGGAACCAGCGGTCAATGACCACCAATTTCGCTCCGTACCAGGAGGTTTTGTAGGCGAGCTGCCGACGGATCTCCCCGAAGGCCGCGTCGAGGATCGCTCGATTCAGCCCTGCCTTCTGCCGTACTTGCCGACCTGGTCGTTTCACGGTGCCACGCGCGGAGGAGGTCATGCCGGTGACGTTGAGATCTTCGACGGCCACCGTGTGGAACCCCGTTGCCAGCCGCTTTGTCAGCGTGTGCAGGAATCCGGCACGCCGGACAGCAACCTTGTTGTGCAGGTGAGCAACCCGCTGCTTGGCTTTCTCCCTCCGGCCAGAACCTGGCTGGGTACGTGACAGAGCCTGCTGGGCACGATGCAGCCGTCTCGAGATAGCCAGGAGGTGGCGCGGATTGTCGACAAGCTCCACGGGCCCAGCTCCGAAGTCGACAGGCTGGGACAGCGCCATCAGGTGTGTCACGCCGAGATCGACACCGACGAGCCCAGCCGCCGCTTGGCGACGGGTTGGCCGCTCGGGCAGTTCGACGGTCACCTTGCACAGCACGCTCGCGTACCAGCGAAGCCCACCGCGCAACACGGTTACCGACTGCACAACCGCGTCCCCACGACCGATCAGCCGCGCGAGGCGCTTGCCAGAGTCATGCAACCGGATCTCGCCCAGCTTGGGGATTCGCAATCGACGATGACTGGTCAACCGGATGCCGGGCTTAGTTACGTTGTGGTGGATGCGGAAGCTATCTCGAGACCGGCCGCGCTTCTTGAAGACTGGATAGCCGACGCGTCGCCCGGTGCGCCCGCCTTGTACCCATGCGAGCCAGTTCTTCCATGCGGCATCGGCGTCCAGGAACGCCGACTGAAAACAGTAGGTATTGACTTCGTGCCACCACGGGCATGCCCCATCCTCCCCGGTTCGAGAGTCACCGCGAGCAGCGATCCACGCCTTGTGCACAGTTGGTTTGGTAGGCACCGCGACCTTGATCTGTCTGCGTGCGGCAGCCTCTTCCACGCCAGTTTCGACAAGGGCGGCCACCTTGCTGCGCCACAGCTCGTGCGCGGCCACTTTGGCGGCCAGTGCGTGATTGAACGCCCACCGGGATGCGCCGGCATACCGGCGAAGTTCGCTCTCCTGAGCGAGAGAAGGGGCCAGCGTGAACTTGAACGCCCGCAAGATCTGCTGTCGGGCCACTTGCCCTCCAACCTGTGTTCACGATGGCGACGTCCGGAACGATACAAGCGGCCACCGACAGTTCTCTTGCAAGCGGCCGAGAGCATGTGAGGAGAAGCCGAGGTATTGCTGGAGCTGCGCTGGGCCACCAAACATCACTTGCCGGACAGTGCGTCGGCAGCTGCGATGATGAGATCACGAGCCTGATCGCCGGTGACGGCCTGGTCCCAGAGCTTGTCCATGACTCGCCTGTATCCGGCGGCCTCAGCTCCCCGGTGAAACGTCTCACCGATGAACGTCTCCACAACTGCGAGCGACTCTTCGCCTTCGTAGATGCCGAAACTGTTTTGCGGGGTGACCTGCAGTTCCACGCCCATGGGGATGATGCCGAATCGAACACGCTCAAGCCCGATTACGGTTTGAAGACGATCAAGTTGGGTGCGCATCACACTGGGTGGGCAGATCAGCGTGCGCAGCACGGGTTCGGCCAGGAGGAACTCGAACTGTTTGGCCGGGTCGTACAGCAGTTGCTGGCGCTGCATGCGGGTAGAGACAGCGGTGTCTACGTCGTCGACGTCGAGTTCATGCAACCAGATCATCTCGGTTAGCACCCGCTTGGTGTATGCGGGTACCTGTAGCAGTCCCGGAACGTAGACCGTCTCAAAATGTCGGACGTGGCTCGCCTCCCGCACGAGAGCGTTGTAGCTCTCTTGAACAGCGGCCTGGCCGCCACGCATGCGGCTGCGAAACGTGAGTTGGGCTATGCGGCCTTTCTCCTGCAGCTGCAGGAGCTCGTCCACCTCGGTTTCACTAGCACCGCATGTCTCCGCCCAAGTCCGTACGTCCTCGGGAGAGGGCAGTTGTTTGCCATTCTCGATACGGCTGACCTTTGACTGCTGCCAGCCGTGCGAGTCGGCGAGGTTCTTTCCGGATAGCCCCGCCTGCGTGCGCAGGTTCCGCAGGCGGGTTGCTACCCCATCGGGCTGGGTGAGCCAGTCCTCTAGCGATTCCACAACGATCATTCCTTCTAGTCGGCGGGCGCGTCCGGAGTACTCAGGACGCTGTGGTGGACTGCCAGGTCCCGCCACGCGCACGCCTGCACCACAACTGCTGGATCATCAACGAGCTCGTGCGTGCCAGGCCGTCCTGCCTCATCGAACCGCATGATGATCAGCTGTGATGAATCGAGCAGCCACCAGTCAGTGCTGCCCGCGTCCGGCAGCAAGCCGATGTCGAAAGCCTGCTGCCGGGTGAGGTATCGCATGATCTCGCCTGACGCGACATTCCAGGCGTCGAGCCACCGTTCGAACCTCTGGTACGGCGTTGGTGGATCATCCTGGACACGCACCCGCTCGATGCGCTTGCCTTGCCGGACGCCTTCAGCAACCTGGTCGTACCAATCTTGGTAGACCGGTACAGGAGACCGAGGCTCGCCCTTGAGGAACGCGGCAAGGATTTCAGTCTCCTCGGGCACCAGATAGCTCGGCTGCAGTTCAAGGCGAAACGCCGTGTGCTTGAACTGATGGAGGGTGTCACCGAACCGCTCCGGCGCGATGGGCCGGCCTTGGATCACGCCGGCACCGTGGCTCGCTGAGCGAGGCGCTCCTCAACGAGGCGATCGATGACGTCGGCGGGGACATAGACGGCGTCTTCGTCCATGGCGAGGTCTCGTAGTTGTGCGCGCGTGGCCTCGTCGATCTTCTTGCCTTGAACGACGTAGCCGCTCGGCGCGTCGTAGATGGCCGGACACTGGCCACCGCCGGAGTCGGAGGTCTTCCACTTGAACGTGATCTCCATGGGGTTCACCTTTCTGGTTCCGTCACCACGCTTCCATGCTCGCAAGTTGCAGCCACAAAGGCAATGATCCCCGCCAAAGGTGCAAGAGGCGGGGATCTGCGTGGTGTTGTCGGAACCTGGCTCCCTAATCGTAGCCTCCAAGCCACAATTCTCGCGCAATGCTTGACTCTTGCGAGCTTGGGTCGGACGCTGATCTCGTGACGACCCGACAGCGCAGCGCACAGGAGGCCGAAGAGCCCACATCCCAGCCCAAACGCTGGGTGGCTCGCGTAGGTCCATGTGAGCAGGCTCTGGGTCTACACGACGCTGGATCTGTGAGCGTCGTCTCAGCCTGGCCTGACGGCCTGCACACACATGTAGGGGGTGACTGCATCTAGCCCCACAACATCAATGGGCCCCCGCCCGCCCGGATTGCGCCCGGGCGAGACATCAAATGGGGCCCCGCCCGGATTGCGCCCGGGCGAGACCCCTGAACACCGGGACCACCTCTACGAAGGGAACAACCCCGGATGAGCACCATGCTCTCATTGGCGCGCCAGGACCTGAACACCCTGGCCGCTGCCGAGTTGTCTCGGCAGGTACAACAGCAGGGCGTCTGCCGCACTGCCGACGACCCTGACGCCTGGTTCCCGCCTGAGCCCAATCGGTCGGGCCGGGAGTCGAAGGAGGCGTGGCAGGCGCGCCGCGCCGCTTACGAGCAGACCGCAGAACGCCTGTGCGGGGGCTGCCCGGCGCGGGCGGCGTGCCTGGAGCTCGCGCTGCAGGAGGAGGCGAAGCTTCCCCGGACCTGGGTGCACGGGGTCCAGGGCGGCAAGGCTCCCTGGCAGCGCCAGGCGATGCTGCGCTCGCGCACGCGTCACTCCAGGGCTGGCCAGGCCGCCGCGGGGGTGGCCTCGTGACCACCTCGACGATCAAGGTCACGTTGACGGTGGCCTTCGCGGATTTGCCGAACCAGTCGATGCGGGTGACGGCCATCTTTGAGCCGAGCGACCCGTACGCCGTCCAGTTCCGCTTCCCCACTTCGCCCACCTGGACGTTCGCTCGCAACTTGCTGGCGGAGGGCCTGAAGTCTCTGGCGGGCGGCCCTGTGGGCGAGGGCGACATCACGATCGGCCCGACCGAGGCCGACGACTACGTCGAGATCGTGCTACACCCCCGCAGCTCGAAGCCGACGCGGCTGTATGCCCGTCGTGACGAACTCGGCCCCTTCGTGGCCCAGGCCTACAAGAGGGTGCCGGACGAGCGCGAGGACGACTACATCGACTGGGACGGCGCCTGGTCGGCGCTGCGCCGCCAGACGCTGGACGCGGGAGGTGGCGCATGAGCGTCAGCACCCTCCCCACTCTGGTGGAAGGCCTGGTCCTGCGGCCGCTCGCCGAGCCGGACGCGCCGCTGGTGGCGGTGGTGTCCTACCAGGCCGACGTGCCGTTCCTGCTGCGCCTGGCGTTCGTCGACGCGCACCGGCGCGAGACCCCGTTCGTCTACACGCTGCCCACCGACGTACTGACCGAGGCCCTCGCGGAGGACCTGACGGCGCCCGCCGGTGACGGCGAGGTGCTCATCGGTCCTTCGCCCGAGCCGGGACAGCTGGTGCTGTCGGTGCCGGCCCCGGACGCGAGTGCCGAGGGCGGCCGGTTCGAGCTGCTGGTCGAGCGGGCCCGCCTGCAGGCGATCGCCGATCAGCTGCGAGGCACGGCGTCCGCCGACGTCGCCTCCGCCGCCGTGGTCACAGGTGTGGCCTTCGGCGCTGGGCGCGGCTCCCGGACCCGCCGCCACGCGGAGGTGGGGTCATGACGCGCGAGCCGGCGATGACCGCCGCCTACGACGAACTGCTGGCCGCTGCCCGCGCGACCGTGGCAGCCGCCGCGCTCGGTGACCCCGAGCCGCTGGCCATCCTGGCCAGCTACCTGGCAGAGCATGGCCAGCTGCCGCCCGACGGTGCGCGCCCTGCGCAGTTGCTCGCGCTGGCCGCTCCGGCCCGGGCGGGGGTGGCGTGATGCGGTGGCGCATCAAGATCGGCCTCCTGTCCAGCCGTCGCCCGCCGTTGAAGTGGCTGCGCACCTGGCTGCACCTGACGGTGGCGAACCAGCGAAGCGACCTGGACATGTTCGTGGACGACACGATGCATGTGTTGTGGGAGCTGTACCAGGTCTACGCCGACCACGACGGCAGCGCCCTGCACAACCGGATCGACGCCCTGATCGCCGCTGGCGTGCCGGGCGCTGAGGGACTGGACGACCGAGTTCAGACCATCGAGAACACGCTCGAAGGCCTCCTTGATCTGGCCGGGAGGCACGTCCTGCCGGAGCGGGACGGTAGTGGCAGGGCGGCGGCGCGGACTCAGCGGCGCTTGGCCCGGTTGTTCAGTGCCGAGGAGTGGCCGGACTCTTCTGCCGGCGGTGTGTCATGACGAAGATCGTCGGCGTAGCCACGCGCCGCCATTTGGCGACGGATCTTCCTGCTCGCTTCGAGCAGGTCGGCGCGAAGGTCCTCATGGATGGCGTCGAGTTCCTTGGCCAGCACCTGGTCGTCGTGTTCAGCCGCAGCCCGATAGGCGGTGGCGGTGATCGCCCGCAGGTGTTCGTAGGCGTCATGCAGGCGCTTACGGGCGAAGGCGGTGTGCCAGTTGTAGGCCGCGATCTCAGCGCTCAGCCCGGCAGCGGGTGGTTCAGGGCGGCGAAAGGCACGCCACAGCCGGGCGCCCATCCGTGGGGTTCGCATGTACGCATGCTCTCCCACCTGGACCTCCTCTGGGACCAAAGGCGCATATCTGCCCTGGTTGCGGGGGTGGCGTAGATGTCGATCACGTTGTCCGTGCCCGTCACCTCCGGGCAGGCCTTCCTCGGCACGCGGGATCAGGTCGCCGCGGCCCGCGCGTGGGCGCTGGCGGCGGTGCCGCTGCCTAGGAGCCACCCGCGCGCCAGTGATCTGGCCACGGTGGTGACCGAGCTGGCCACCAACGCCATCCGGCACTCGATGTCCGGCGCGCGCGGCGGCCGCTACTGCCTGCAGGTCTCGCTCGACCCCGGCTCCACCGCCGAGCGCGGCGCGGTCGAGCTGACGTGCGTCGACCTGGGGCCCGGGGCCGGCCTTCAGGACGAGCGCGAGGACGCCTGCGAGGGCGGCCGCGGCCTGCGACTGGTGCGAGCCCTGGTCGACGCCTACAGCGCCGATCAGACGCCTACCAGCCGCGAGGTGCGCTGCCGCCTGATCTGGGGCGGAGGCCCGGCGTGAGCACCGAGCACGACGACCGGAGCCGCCTCGCTGAGCGGGTGGCCCGGATGAACACGTGGCAGCTGGCCCTCGCGAAGGCGATGGCCAGCACCACCACCGACGCCAGCAGCGAGGACAGCACGGACAGCACGGACACGGAAGGAGGAGAGCGTGGCTGACGCCCGCACCCGGGCCACCGACAAGCGGGCCCGCCGCCGCAGTTTCCACCTGAACCGCATCGAGACCGCGCCGAGCCTGATGGAGAAGCTCGAGGCCGCCTTCGGGCTGCTGCGCGCCGAGATCAAGAACGGCGACCCGGCCAAGGCCCAGCAGATCGGCCTGGAGGCCATCGACTACCTCATCAGCGCCAGCGACCGCATCCCCCGGAGGACCTCATGACCGACCAGCGCACCCAGTCCATGCCGATCGGCCGCCACGAGGCGCGCACCGCGCCGCAACCGCCGACCGGCCAGCACCCGTACCCGTCCACGCCGCCGGCAGCGCACACCGGGGACTCGCACCCCCCGGTCCCGCCGCACGAGCACCCCCAGGCCGGCACGGGCCAGCAGATGCCGCCGACGGGCCCTGACGAGCGCTCGGCGGGCCCGGTCGGCCAGATGTGGCAGGCCTCCCGCAGCGACCGCGCCCTGCGCAAGCAGCGCGGCCGCGGCCGGTGGTGGGGAGCACGGTGGATGCGCGAGCAGCCCACCAGCGTGGCCGACCACCTGGACTACTACCTCGCCCAGCGCGAGCAGCGAGCGGACGGCCGGCGCGGCTGGGGCCTGGCCACCGCGGTCCCGCTGATCAACGGCATACACGCCGGCTTCTACATCGTCTTCGGCCTGCTCGTGGGCCTGCCGGTGACGCTGGCCTGCTACGCGCTGGCGTGGATGTGCCAGCGGCCCGGCCGGGCGTTCCTGCTGGCCGCCGGCCTCTTCGTGATCGTGATCAACCTGGCGAGCTGGCTCGCCGCGCTCTGACTCTCAGCCCCTCAACCCGCCTCACCAAACGATCTAGTGAAAGGAGCGAGACCGTGGGACAGATCTTCGCGGGCCTCGGCTTCACGGCTGTTTTTCTCGCCATCGGTATGCGCCTGATGAAGCAGGCGAAGTTCATCAAAGAGGACAAGCGTCGTGCGAAGTGGTATCGCGCGGCCGCTGTGATCATGTTCATCGCGGGGTGCGGGCTGGTCGGCTCCTGGTTCCAGGGGTTCGCCACCACGATCGCCGCGGTGGTGCCCGGGCCGATCGTCGGCTTTCTCGCGGTGTTCTGCGGGCTCGGCGTCGCGCTGGACTGCTGGGGCAAGGACAACCATGCTGGCCGCGGCACCGTCATGGTGGCGTTCATCGCCCCGCTGCTGATCGTGTTGGCGCCGGTCAGCCTGCTCGGCATCAACCCCGACGACCTGGTCAACGGGGTCAAGGGCGTCACGCAGAACGCGCAGCTGGTCAAGCCCGGCGGCCAGGGTTAGGCGGCCGCTGTGGAACCCATCAGCGTGATCATCTGGCTGTGGCTCAGCTGGGGCGTCACCAGCATGCTGCTGGACAAGGGCGAGGCGGCCCAGGAGTCGGATGACAAGGCCGCCGGCACCGGCGGCGACGAACAGGACAACACCGAGGCCGTACGCCGCAACCTGCGCGAGCGGCTGGACGCCAATACCGAGGACGCCCGCCAGACCGACTGGGGCAATCCCGGGTGGTGGCTGCGGGCCCTGCTGGGCGCGGCCTGGAAGCCCGTCACGGACGTGCGCCGCGGCGGCCAGTGGGTGCGCGACCGCTTCGACCGGGACGACGACACCAGCGGCGACACCGCCCAGGCCAGCGACGACGACCGGCGCGACGACGGCCAGGACGACGGTCGGAACGACGGCGATCGTCACGCCGATGACCAGCGCGCGCAGGACCAGGACGACCAGCGCGGCGGTGACCAGCGTGAGGCCGACGACCGTAGCGACGAAGACGACGGTCGGGAGGACGACGAACGGCCCGGTGCCGAGCGCGGCGAGGATGACCAGGCCAGCGACGACGATGACGACGATGATGACGACGCCTCCGCCTACTGGCGACGGTGGTGGCAGCGACGTCGCCGCAGCCGGGCGGACGAACACGACGGCGCCGACCATGACGGGGACCAGGGCGAGGACTACGAGGTCGAGGTCGTCGGCACCTACCCCAATCGCGACTCCGATCCCCGTGCGCTGAGGCCGGCCGTTCGGGAGCTGACCGCGCCGCAGGACGGCGAGGCCCGGCCCGAAGAGTCGTACGACGACCTACCTGACCGGTCCGACGACCACCCCGATGACCGCCGTGGTGCGGGCGAACTGCCCGCTCCCAAGCACACCGTGCGCGACGACTACACCGTGCTGTGGGGGCGGTGGCGCATGCGCCGCCATGTCGAGGTCGAGCGCGCGGCGGCAGAGGCGGAGGCTGACGCGGCGCCGATCGCGCCTATCGAGGTCGGCCCCCGCGAGGCGCCCCAGGTGCCGCATCCCCGCAGCGGAACCCTCACGACGCCCTCTGCCCCGCGTGACCTTGCGCCGCCGGTGCAGACCGAGCTTCCACCGCGCCCGGCCGGGGCGGTGGCCGCCATAGCAGGCCCCGGCGCGGTCCGCGCCGGCGAACCCCAGATGGAAGGGACCGAAGACGTGGCCAAGTACGTCGCCATCCCGGGGGCCAACGCGCCCAAGACCAGCATGGACGTGGGCGGCAACACCCACGACGACGCCGTCGACCTGTCCAAGAAGATCGTCCGCGCGGTCGACATGACCGCTGACCCCGCCGAGCAGGCCGAACTGATGATCAGGGCGTCGCTGAAGGCGTCCTGGAACGCCCTGGACGCGCTGGCGGCCGCCGGGATCGGCGGCCCCGTGCTGAACAAGTGGGCGGACGCGGTCATCGCCCTGGAGACCGCCTCCCAGACCGCCGCCCAGCTGCGCAAGGACATCGCCGCGGCCAACAACGTGGCCGCGGCCGCGATGAACGTCCAGCGCAAGACCGGCGACAACATCCAGGCCGCCGTCCAGGCCGCGGGCAAGTCCGCCGCCGAGTCGACCCGCTACTACGGCAAGCGCTGACCAGCCCCGACCTCTTGATCTTCCGCGAAGGAGGGACACGACAATGACCATCCACATCGACCGGCAGGCCCCTTCTTCGTCCCTGCCCACCCACGACCAGCCGGACCTGGACCTGGCTGCCCTGCCCGGCACGGAAGCGCCCGCCACCGAGCAGGCCGCCGGGCCGGTCACGGTGCCGGTCGGGGAAGAGCTCGGCAGGGCCGCCAAGAGCCTGCTGTGGGCCTCGCGCCGGGGTCTGTACCCGGTCGCCGCCATGGGCGCCCTCTACACGGCCGGGACGGTCCTGCACGAGGTCGGCGACGTGCACCCGCTGTGGGTGCTGGCCGGCGGCGCCACCACTGCAGTGGCCGGGCTGTGCGTGCGCGGGGTGCGCACCTTCCTGGCCAAGGCGCCCTGGCGGCCCCGCTGGGCGGCCGGCTGCCTGGCCGCCGCCACGGCCTGGACCGCGGCCGCGGCCACCGGAGGAGCCGGCCTGGACACGCTCATGCCGGCCACGCTGGTGGCGGGCGGCAGCCTGCTGGCCGCCCCGTGGTGGTGGACCTACCGGCTGCGCGTACGGGAAGACCGCCGCCCCACCGCCCCGGCGGCTCCGCTGGCGCTGACGGCGGCCGCGCCGGTACCGGCGATCGAGGCCGCCCACCCGCACCAGGTCGCCTGGGGCGAGCACGTCGGCGGCCCGCGTGGCCAGCTGGAGTTCAGCAGCCTGATCGACCCCGAGCCGGTCGCCGATCACCGGGGCGAGCCGAACGGCACGGCCTGGATCATCGACGGCGGGCCCGCCCGGCACACCTACGGCGACATGCGCAACGCCATGGAGGACATCAAGGCCACGCTGGACCGGCCGCACGTGGATTCCCTGATCTATCTGGACCAGGACCCGCAGCAGTACAAGACGCGCGGCAAGCTGATCGTGCTGGAGCGCAACCCGCTGATCCAGGAGATCATGTGGCCCGGCCCCAGCCTCGACCCCGACAGCGGGCTGGTGCCGATCTCGGTCTACCCGGACGGGTCCGGCTGGGCGTTCTACCCGCTGTACGTGCCGGGCTGGGGCGTGCCGCACGACCTGTTCGCCGGCGCGCCCGGCACCGGCAAGTCCAGCCTGATCCACCTGGTGGCCGGCGAGTCGCTGAACATCGGCAGCGCGGTGCTGCTGTACGACCCGCACGGCGGCGGCAGCTTCGAGCACCTGGTGCCGCGCACCACCCGCTCGTTCCTGGACGCCGGCGAGATCTACGCCGGGATGCGCGGCCTGGAGGCCGCCCACGCCGAACGGATCGCGATCTTGCACGAGGTCGGCGAGACGCGCATGGGTCCCGAGTACGGCCACCCGATCATCCACGCCGTCATCGATGAGGCCTCCCACCAGGCGGTGCTGGGCAACCCGCTGATCAGCCAGATCCTCACCCCGATCGGCCGGGAGGGCCGCAAGCTGTGGATCAAGCTGACCGTGGCGCTGCAGAACCCGGGCGTGGAAGAGGGCTTCCACGACAACGGTGAACTGCTGGACCTGCTGCTGGCCGGAAACGTGGTGCTGTTCCGGGTCGCCTCCAACCGCATCACCCGCAACATCAAGGTCGGCGACGTCGAGGTCGCCCCGCACCTGCTGCCGCCCTACTTCGACCGGGAGCAGAAGCTGCTGACCACCGGCCTGGGCTACGTGCTTACCGGCACGCCGCGCGAGCTGCCCTCCCGCACCGCCAAGGTGCTCGCCCGGACGTTCACCAGCACGGTGCCGATGGGCTCGCCGTTCGACGACCGCACCGGCGAGGCGTTCGAGCGCGGCTACGCGCGCGGCATCGTCGAGCTCGAGCGGCTGGCCGAACAGAGCCAGCGATCAAGCAGCCGGCCCGGCGACGGTGACGACGGCGGCGGCCGCACCCTGCACGCGGTGCCCAGCTCCCCGGCCGACCCGACCGCCAAGGACGCGCTGATCGAGCTGTTCCAGCAGCGCGAGCACGTGACCATCGCCGACATCCGCAACGCCGAGATCTGCTCTCCCTCCCGCGCCTACGACCTGCTGAACGAGCTGCTGAACAAGGAGCTCATCGAACGGGTCGAGGGCGTGCGCGGCCGCTACCGGTGGAAGGCGGCCTCATGAACCTGCCCGTGAGCGTGCCGGTGACGGTGCGTACTCCTCCTCCACTCCTCCTCCTGCCCTCCACCCCTACCGGAGGGCCGGACCCGGGGAGCGACACCCGCCCGTGCGCATGCGCGCGCGAGGGTACGGCCCGCTCCTCCTCCTGGCAACTACAAACCGTGACTTTTTCTGTGAAGGGACGACGGTCATGACCCGCCCGACGACGGCCACCACGCACCCGCAGCCCAGCCATGGGCTGGGCCTGTGGTGGACCATCTTGATCACGGGATGCGCCATCTCGGTCTTCCTGAACATGTGGCACGCCCTGACCCTGGACAAGCCGGGCACGGAGGGCGCGCTGGGCGTCATCTTCGCCCTGGTCCCGGTGCTGTTCGCGGCCATGCTCTCGCACGGCCTGGTCAGCCCCATCATCACGTCGTGGTCCACGAAGGCGATCTTGTGGACCCGGATGGCGATCTTGAGCCTGTTCGCGGTCGCCATGCTGACCTCGATCGCCTCGCAGGCGGCGGTGATGAAGCCGTACGGCGGCGGCTACGGCGCCGAATGGTCCATCCCGCTGGTCCTGGACGCCTCCGCGCTGCTGGCCCTGAACTTCATCATCAAGGGCGCGGCCACCGCCCGCGAGGCCGTCCGGCAGGCGGATGTCGAGGCGGAACTGGCCGCCCTGCGGGCGGAACTGAGGCCCGGCGTCGAGGCGGAAGTCCGCGCGGAACTGGCCGCAGAACATGCCGCCGCTCAGGCGGAACTGGAGGCCGAGCGCGTCGCCGCCCGGGCGGAACTGAAGACGGAACTCGCCAACGCGCGGGCGGCACTGAAGGCGGAAGCCGACCGGACCCGGGAGGCGGAACTGAAGGCCGCCTGCGACCAGACCCGCGCACAGGAGGAGGAGAAGTTCAGGGCCGTCCGCGCCCGGCTGGAAGAGGAGTACGCGGCCAGGCTGAAGCGGGCTGCGGAACAGATCACGCAGCGTGCCGCGAGCGAGACCGAGGCCCGCGTGCAGCAGGCCAGGACCGAGACCGAGGCCCGCGTCCGGCTGGAGATGGCCGGCGACCGGCCCAAGGCCCGGGCCAAGACCACCGCCGGGCCCGCCCCGCGCACCTCCACTGACGGCCTGAGCAGGCAAGAAGCCCTGGAGATCCGCCTGCAGCAGGCGCGCGCCCTGCTCACCGAAAAGCCCGACATCACCGGCGCCGAGCTGGGCCGCGCGCTGGACGTGTCCGAGCGGTACGGCCGCACGCTCCTTGCACAACTGGCCGAAGAAGCCCAGGGAACCCAGGAGGAGGAACCCCTCTCCACGACTGGCGACGTCCGCCTGCGCGCAGTCACCTAAAGCCTCTACCTGCGACGACGGGGCCCGGCAGCTGACCGGGAGTCCTCCCGCTCAGTCCTCTGTCCCTTCCCGTGACGAAACGGAGTGCATCTCATGCGTCCCACAGCCTTCAACATGATCATGTTCGTTCTGGTGTTCGCCTTGATCATCGCCGGGCTGATCACACTCGGTAACACCTTGCTCGGGGAGGCGGGACTGCTGGACCCGCCCTGACACCCGCGGGAGGCAGGGGCCACACCGGCTCTGCCACCCGGGAAGGACGGGCCGGTTCCGCGGCTCGGTTCCGCCCCCACATGGGGCTCGGTTCCGGCCTCAGTTCCGCCCACGGCAGGCCGTCAGTTCCGCCCCCGCCGGATCTCAGTTCCGCCCCCAGTTCCCCTTCCGGTTCCGCCTCCAGTTCCGCTCCCGAGGCCCTGTACTTCCGCCTCCCACAGTTCCGCCCGCCCGTCCAGTTCCGCCCCCGCAAAGTTCCGCCCCCGCCCGCCGACAGCTGATCACCAAGGAGCACGTCATGACCGCCAGCCCGTCCCGCCGGATCAAGACCCGCCGCGCCGGCCCCGCCGCGCGTCCGGCAGCCACCAACCGCCTCGCCCAGGCCATCGCCCCGTCCCCGACCGCCAGAGCGGCCAAGCGGGCGGCCTCCGCCTGGCGCGCCGCCGCCGCCGGAGTCGGCCGTACGGTGCGGGCGGCCGGCACCGGCACCGCCACCTCGCCCGCCTACCCCTGTGACGGCATCGGCTTCGGCCTGGCGCTGAGCGCGCTGCTGCTGGCGGCTGCCGCCTGGAGCACCTTCAGCAACCCGCTCATCGATCTGGCCCGCATCCTGGCCCGGGCCCTGATCGGCGACCTGATCATGCTCGCGCCGGTGATCGCCATGGTGCTGGCCTGGCAGCTGCTGCGCGGACCGGCCGGCAAGGGCGAAAAGGTGCGCCTCAGCGTCGGCTGGGCCGTCGTGACGGCCACCGGCGCCGCCCTGGCGCATCTGGCCGGCGGCGCCCCTCATCTGCAGGACGTGCACGCCATCGTCGCCGCCGGCGGCCTGATCGGCATCAGCGTCGCCAGCCCCGCGGCGGTGCTGCCCACCGGATGGGTCATCACCGTCCTGGTCGCCGCGCTGATCGGCGGACTGCTGACCGCGATCCGCACCCCACAGCGGCTCCTGCAGCGCCGCCTGGCGCAACTGCGCGCCCCCCAGGCCACCACCGCCGCATCGCCCGCCCAGCCGCCCATGGACCACCCCGGCGATCAGGACCAGGTGGACGCGCACGGCCAGCCGACCCGCCCGGTCGTCGTGCCGATCCGGCGGCCGGTCAACCCTGACCTGCTCACCGACAGCTCCCCCTACGACAGCCCCGTCGTGGGTGAGCAGCCCCCGACCGGGGCCCCGAACCCGGCGTCATCGACCAGCACCACCAGCCCGGCCGCCACGAACGCGGTCCCGGCCGCTCAGCCCGTCGACGGCGGCCCCGAAGGCGCCGCCGTCACGCCCATGCCGGTGCGGCCGGCGGTCGTGCCCAGCCTGAGCCTGCTGCGCCCCGGCCCGATGCCCCGGGCCGGGGCCGACGCCAACCAGCGGGTGGTCGAGGCCATCGACGGCGTGCTCGCCGAGTTCAACGTGGCCGCCGGCGTCAAGCGCTACACCCGCGGCCCGACCATCACCCGCTACGAGATCGAGATCGAGCCCGGCGTCAAGGTCGAAAAGGTCACCGCGCTGACCAAGAACATCACCTACGCCGTCGGCTCGGCGGACGTGCGAATCCTGGCGCCGGTGCCGGGCAAGTCCGCGATTGGCGTGGAGATCCCCAACACCGACAAGGACCTGGTCGCGCTCGGCGACCTGCTGCGCTCGGCGGTCGCGCAGAACGACCGCCACCCGCTCATCGTCGGCCTGGGCAAGGACGTCGAGGGCCGCACCATCCTGGCCAACCTGGCCAAGATGCCGCACCTGCTCATCGCCGGCGCGACCGGCGCTGGCAAGAGCGTGTGCGTCAACGACCTGATCACCAGCATCCTCATGCGAGCCACCCCGGACGAAGTACAGATGATCCTCATCGACCCCAAGCGGGTCGAGCTGGCCACCTACCAGGGCATCCCCCACCTGATCACGCCGATCATCACCAACCCCAAGAAGGCCGCCGAAGCCCTCGGCTGGGTCGTCGGCGAGATGGACCGCCGCTACGACGACCTGGAGCGGCACGGCTTCAAGCACATCGACGACTTCAACGCCGCCGCCCGCGCGGGCCAGCTGACCAAGGACGACGGCACCCTGGCCAAGCCGTACGCGTACCTGCTGACGATCATCGACGAGCTGGCCGACCTGATGATGGTCGCCCCGCGCGACGTCGAGGACTCCATCGTCCGCATCACCCAGCTCGCCCGCGCCGCCGGCATCCACCTGGTGCTCGCCACCCAGCGCCCCAGCGTGGACGTGGTCACCGGCCTGATCAAGGCCAACGTGCCGTCCCGGCTCGCCTTCGCCGTCTCCAGCCTGACCGACTCCCGCGTCATCCTCGACGCCCCCGGCGCCGAGAAGCTCATCGGCCAGGGCGACGCGCTGTTCTCCCCGATGGGCGCCAGCACTCCGGTGCGGCTGCAGGCCGCCTTCGTCTCGGAGAAGGAGATCGCGGCCGTGGTCGGCTACTGGCTGCAGCAGGCCGCACCGGACCACCATGGCGACGTCTTCGACGACACGACCACGCGGCCCGGCACCACCGGTGCGGCCGTCGACGGAGAGGACATCGGCGACGACCTGGACCTGCTGATCCAGGCCGCCGAGCTGATCGTCACCACCCAGTTCGGCTCCACCTCGATGTTGCAGCGCAAGTTGCGCGTCGGCTTCGCCAAGGCCGGCCGCCTGATGGACCTGCTTGAGCAGCGCGACGTGGTCGGCCCCAGCGAGGGCTCCAAGGCTCGCGAGGTGCTCGTCAAGCCCGATGGGCTGCCCGCCCTGCTGCAGAGCCTGCGTTCCTCCGTCTCCGCCCCGGCCTGACCCCTCCACCACGGATCCCAGAGGACACATCGATGACGCTCACGTACACCGCCCGCGCCGGCGCCGGGCGTGCCGACGGCGCTCACCGCCCGATCACGCTCATCTCCTTCGGCTACCTGCACCAGCCCGGCGAGAGGCCGCCGGCCGCCGACCGGGTCGAGGACGTCCGCAAGCGGCTGCGTGACCCGGCGGCCGCCCGCGACGGCGGCATCCTCGACTTGGACGGCCGCGATCCGCGCGTCCAGCAGATCGTCCTGGCCACGCCCGGTGCCGCCGAACTGCTCGACAACCTGACCGCCTACGCCGAACTGCCCGCCGGGCCACGCAGCATCGCGATCGGGTGCGCCGGGGGCAAACACCGCGCCTGCGCTCTGGTTCAGCTACTGGGCGAGCGGCTGCGCGAGCGCGGCCACCGGGTCGTGATCGACCACCGCCACGCCCACTTGCCCCGCGTCCTGGCGCCCGCCGGCGACCCGGTCGACGACGCGGCGGACCGGCTGCAGCGGCGGGCGCTGCGGGGCTACGCCGAGTGCATGATCACGGTAATCCCGCTGCTGATCGCCGCCCTGAGCGGTGCTCCCGGACCGGTCGTGATCGTCCTGGCCGTGCTGTTCGTCGTGGCGCTGATCCGCTGGATCCGCCTGGCCCCGCTCCCGTCCGGCACCCACCGCTGATCACGCGGCGCTACCCGTCCTGGAGGACTACGTGACCACCATTACCAGGCCACACCCCGCCCGCGCAGACCAGGCCGCCAGCATCGCGCGGCAGATCCGCGCTTACCTCGACCGGATCCTGGCCGCCGACACCTCCGAATCGGCTGCCGCTCTCCTGCAGGTCGACCAGGCCCGCATGCTCAAGACCATGCACGGCGGCGACGTCGTCGCCTGGGTGTACGCCGCCTGGCTGCGCGACTACCACCGAGCCGCGCTGCCCGGCGTGGAGCCGCTCACCGCCTGGGACGACCTCTGCCTGGCCATGGCGCCGATTCCGCGCTGGAACCGCGACATCCACGGCTTCCTGTGCGTGGGCGGTTGCGACGACTGCTTCGCCCAGGTGGCCGAATCCGATGGGTTCGGCTGGTGCGGACCCTGCGCCCGCAGGCTGCTGGAAGCCGAACCGAGCCAAGTGCGGCCGCTGCCCTTCCCGGCCGCCCACCACCATCTCGTGCACCGCGGCCTCCTGCCGGAGGAACGCGCCCACTTCCGGGCTGCAGAACTGCACGCCCGCCTGACCGACGACACCACGGTCACCTACATCGCCGGCGACGCCACCGCCTTCGACCACCCCGCCTGGATGGGCATGTCCCTGACCAGCATCCAGCTGAGCGGCGACCCCGACCGGCCCGCCCTGCACCTGACCGCGCACACCGGGCAGCACGGCCACCGGTTCAGCATTCACGCCACCTTGGCCTACGACCCCACGCCGGACACCAGCCGCCCCCACGGCTACCCGATCGACGCCTACGGCTTCCGGCTGGCCACGGCAGAGCTCACCGACACCAATGGCCACACCACGACTGTCGCTGACCTGCACGAGCTGCTGGACGTCATCGTCTGCGGCGAAACGGAGGCCGCCGCGGACGATGACGCGCCGTCGGCCGCCCCGGCGCCCACCATCGCCCACACCAACGGGGAGACCATGCCCAGTCCCGGCACCCCACTCAGCACATCCGCGCCCACGCAGGACGCTGGCGAGGCCTTCGACCACGACGGCGACCATGGCCACGACATCGATGACCAGCAGCCGCCGGCCACCACCAACCCCATGGGCACGGTGCCGGGCTCAGTCCGCGCCGGATACGGCGTCGAATGCGTCGAAGGCTGCTGGATCACCTCGTTCTTCATCAAGCCCGGCAGCCTGCCGAACGTGCCGACCTTCCGCAGCCTGCAGGAGGCGGTGGAGGAACTGCCCGGCTACGGCTGGACCCGGGCCCACGACGTCGAAGGCGGCCTCGGCGAGGCGCACGAGGTGCCCGCGGCCGCGCAGCTGTGGCGCTGCCCGGACTGCACCCGCAGGCGGGCCTGCGAGCTGGAGGAGCATCTGCCGGTGCGGAAGCTGCCGCAGCTCACCGCATGGGGGACGTGGCGCGGAGGCGGACTCGCCTGCCGCCGCTGCCGCTGCTGGCTTACGCAGCCCGCCTACCACCAGGCCAGCAGGTTGACCCGGACCATCGCCTGCGTCGTCTTCTGGCGCTGGCGCCTGCGCTGCCGCCGCGCCGGCAGGCGAGCTGAGCAGCACCACCAGCCCGCCCCTCCGCCGAGCGACATGTTCTGAACCCGCCATGATCCCCAGCTCACCGCGAACCGAGGAGGACAGCTCAGTGGTCAGCAGACGCCACGACGCCGCCCGCGTCTTCGAGGTGCTGCCCTACCCCGACACCGCGACCGGACGCCAGTTCCTCGTGCACCAGGACGGCAGCGTGATCCGGGGCCGCCACACCGGCGGCAACCTCGCCGAACAGGCGTCCTGGGCGCTCGCGTCGGCGTCCGGGTACGCCCTGTGGTTCCGCCGCTGGCGGCCGTATTTCCTCGGCATCCGCAACCGCGCCGCCGACCCGCTGCTGTATCAGTTCGCGCCCGACCTCACCGGCCTGCAGCCGTACGAGGCCGACGCGCCCGCCATGGTGTGGGCCGGCCACGAGGTCATGACCGCGATCGGCGACCCGCGCAACCAGCCGGCCGCCTTCTTCGACCCGCACACCGCGGCGCTCTACGACCGGGTGATCACCCACCTGCAGCAGGCCTCGACCACAGCCGCTGCCGACGTAGGCCCGGCCCCGTTCCCGCTCACCCGCACGGGCGACGCCCGCGCCCGATCCCACCAGGAGTAGAAACCGCATGACCCAGACCCTCATCGAATCGCCGCCCACCACCGCCGGCGACGCCTGGCACTTCGTCGGCGCGGCCACCCGCCAGGTGGCCCGGCACGGCAGCACGCTGCTGACCCACCCTGTGGACCGCGCCGTCATCCACGGCCTGCTCGGCGCCAGCGCCGAGCTGCTGGGCAAGCGCGGCCGTCAGCACCTGGCTGCGGCCAGCAATCTGCTGCGCCGCAACCACCGCGGCGGCCAGGCCGACCCGACCGAGACCGCGCTGGCCCAGACCCTGCTGGCCCTGATGTACACGCTGCTGCCCGGCTGCGAGCAGCACGCCGTCAACCTCCTGCAGGAAGCCGAGAAGACGGCCGAAGTCGCCGACGGGGGCGCCGCCGCCACCGACGGCGACGTGTTCCACGCGGCGCTGACCGGCCTGGTCTACGCCCAGCTCGCCGCCCGGAGGACCGCATGAAGAACACGTACCCGACGCCGGCGCCGATCAGCGAGCACACCCGCGCTCATGCCCGTGCCGACGCCCTGGCCTGGGCCAGCTCTCTGACCAAGGAGCGGCACAACCCGCTGAGCGTCATCGGCAACGCCGAGCCGATCTTCGAGTGGCTCGAGGCCGCCCTCGACACCAAGGACCTGACGCTGCGCCGGCGCGCCGGCCACCAGCAGTGGATCAACGACGACCGCGGCGACGACCCCGACGACGTCGGCCCGGACGACGACCCGGCCGCCTTCCTCATGCGCGCGGCCGCCCTGTACGGCGCCATGACCGGCGTCTTCTGACCTCCCGCACAGCACGACGGGCGCGCATCACCGCGGCGAATCCGCCAAGACCTCCGCGGCGAGCGCGCCCACCAAGCCCACTCGATCCGAACGAAACCGGAAAGGGCTGATTCCCATCATGACGCACACCGCCAACAGCGCCGTCGCGGCCACCGAGCGAGCCACAGAGCTGGCCACCGAGCTGACCGTCGCCGTGCTGCTGAGCGAGTACGAGACGCTCAAGGCCGAACAACGCTCCCGCATCAGGTTCCGCGACAACCTGCTGTACGCGATGCTCACCGCGGCCGCCGCGATCGCCGCCGTCACCGCCACCGCGCAGCGGCTGGAGCTGCTGCTGGTGCTCTCCCTGGCCGGGCTGGTGCTCGGCTGGACACACACGCACAACGACCACATGATCACGTCGATCGGCACGTACGTGCGCGAGCGGCTGGGGCCGCGCCTGCACGGCCTGGTCGACGACGCCACCGACATCCCGATGTTCGAGTGGGAGACCGAGCACCGCAGCCCCGACCGCCGGCGTGCGTCGCGCCGGCGGCTGCAGCTGGCGGTGAACCTCGCCGCGTTCTGCCTGCCGCCGCTGGCCGCCCTGGTGCTGGTCTGGGCCGTGGGCCCGCACAGCCCGGCGGTGCTGGCCGTCTCCTTCGCCGAGCTGGCCGTCATGGCCATGCTGACCGCCCAGATCACCCGGTACGCCGAGCTCGGCGCAGGGGGTGGACGATGACCGCCACCCGCCCCAACACCAGCACCACCGGCACCAGCACCAGCACCAGCACCAGCACCACCGACGCCGCCTTCCCCGGCGCGCCCGCCCGGCTGCTGCGCGAACTGGAGGTCGTACGCGCCGAACTGGCCCGCGTCGACGCCAAAGCCACCGCGCTGATCGGCTGGGCCGGGACCGCCCTGGCCATCCTGGCCGCGGCCGCGAGCATCACCCGCCTGCCGCTGGCCGCGCTGGCGGCGGTCATCACCGCCGTCATGCTGCTGGCCGCCGCGGTGGCCACGCTGCTGGGCGTGATCCGGCCCGCCCTGCCCACCCGGCGCCAGCGCGGCCGCGCCGGGGCCGGCTACGGCTTCGTCTGGCACGCCGCCGCCGGCGACGTCGGCGAGCTCATCGCCGGGCTCGCCTGCGACGCGAGCGGCGTCAGCCAGCAGCTGGGCGAGGAACTGCTGCAGGCATCCAAGCTGACCGCCCGCAAGTACCGGTGGCTGCGCCTGGCCGTGCACCTGCTGCTGGGCGCGCTGCCGGCGATGGCGACCGCCCTGCCGCTGACCCTGCTGGGGAGGAGCGCATGAAGCCCCTGCAGACCGTCGACGCGCTGGCCGACGCCGTCGTGCTCACCCCGCTCCCGTACGCCTACGAAAGCTACGACCAGGACCAGGTCGTCACCACGACCGCCTACACCACACGCGAGCCTGGCCTGCTGGTGCGCAGCCGCAACCCGGAAGACGGCGAGGACGGGCCGCGCTGGCTGGTCGTGCATTGGCACGGCGAGGCGATCCAGGGCCGGCACGACTACACCTCGCCCTGGCAGGCCCTGATGGCCGCCGACCGGCTCGGCGCGCTCGGCGTCGACTGGCGGCAGACCAGCCAGACCCTCAAGGCCACCGGCACGCCGGACGGGCTGTGGAACGCGCTGCTGGGCGGGGCGCTGATCGACCGCGCTGGCGCGATCCTCAAGGCCGTCACCAGCGACGACGAGGACCGTTACGACCACTACGACCCCGTCATGGACCTGCTGGCCGCCGGCTGGAGTCCGGAGGCGCTCACCGCCCGGCTCACCGAGCCCGGTAGCGAGCTCCCGCTGACGGACCTGCTGACAGCGCTGCTGGCCGCGCTGGCGCCCGTGGACGGGCGGCCACCATGGTGCGGGCACTGCCTGGCCGTCGCCCGCCAGACGGTGGACGAGCGCGGCTGGCTGACGCAGTGCCCGCAGTGCCATCCCATGCCGGAGGCGGCGGGCACTGCGGAGTGTCCGTCGTGAGCAAGGCCAGGCTGCCGTTCTGGGACCCGTCCGGGTCCCGGTTCGGCGGCCTGCCCACCTACCCGTGGAAGATGGCCCCGCCCCACCTGGCCACGAAACGCCAGCTGGCCGCCGACGGGCTGCGCCCGGGCGGGCAGCCGGTGTGCGCGCAGGTCATGTGGCGCACCACCACGAACGGCGGCCGCGCCGCCGGCGTCCCGCGGACCACCGGTGTCGCCTACCTGTATGACCGGGCGCTGGCCAAGCCCAAGCGCGAGCCCAGCCCGGCCCAGCTGGAGGCGATCGCCAAGGCCTTGCGCGCCCGCCGTCTCTGCCCGCAGTGCGGCATCGAGAAGGACTACTGCCTGCCCAAACGCTACGGCGTCTGCCTCGATTGCCACGAGCAAGGACAGGCCGGCGCCACCCCGGCCGAGCCATCCCGCTCCGACGACCGCCGGGAGCCCTCGTGAGCACGACCTCGCGCATCGAATGGACCCAGGCCACGTGGAACCCGACGACCGGCTGCGACCGCATCTCCCCGGGCTGTGATCACTGCTACGCGCTCACCCTGGCCAAACGCCTCAAGGCCATGGGATCAGCGAAGTACCAGCAGGACGGCGACCCGCGCACCAGCGGCCCCGGGTTCGGCGTCACGGTTCACCAGGCGGCGATGCTCGAGCCGCTGCGGTGGCGCACGCCGCGCAAGGTGTTCGTCAACTCGATGAGCGACCTCGGGCACGCGCGCGTCGGCAGGGCGGCGCAGGCCCGCATCTGGGCGGTCATGGCACTCACAGGGCGACACCAGTTCCAGGTGCTCACCAAACGCCCCAAGCGGCTGGCAGCCGTGCTGGGCGACCCACGCTTCCAGCGCGAGGTCGCCGAGCAGGCCACCGACCTGATCGCCAGCCAGTTCTGGCGGAGCTGGCAGCTGGACCTGGGTGGCCAGCGTCTCGCGGGAGACTCGGGTTTCGGCGCACGGTGGAGCACGGAGCACACCGCCGCCGGGCCGCTGTGGGTGCCGCCGTGGCCGCTGCCGAACGTGTGGGCCGGCACCTCCATCGAGTCCGACGACTACTGCTGGCGCGCCGACGCGCTCCGTGCGACCCCGGCCACGATCAGGTTCCTCTCGCTGGAGCCGCTGCTGGGCCCCGTGCCGTCACTGGACCTGTCGGGAATCGACTGGGTCATCGTCGGCGGGGAGAGCGGTCCGCAGCACCGGCCGCTGGACCTGACCTGGGTGAGGGACATCCGGGACCGCTGTGTCGATCTTCACATTCCTCTCTTCTTCAAGCTTCTCTGCACTGATCTTGATCGGTCAGGTTCCGCGCATGACGGCGCATTCGTCGATCCATCGGGCGAGGATGCTCAGGGCGGCGAGGCATTCGAGGGCTTTTTGTTCGTCCCAGTCGGGTCCGTGTTCGTGTGCTGCATGGTTGCGGATGCCGGAGAAACATCCCTCGGCGAACGGTCGAAGGGCTCGGTTGCGGCTCTTGATCGTCAGGTCGGTCTGGTCGCCTGGCAGCCGCAGGTAGACCTGTCCCGACTTGGGCTTGTCGGTGAAGACCTGGTTCATCAGGTCGGTGTCGAAGACATCTGTGCGTCCGACCTTGGCTTGGGTGTGGGCGTTGACGGCGTTGGCTGCGACGTCGACCGCCTTCCGGTAGTGCTTGCTCTCCCAGAAAGTTCGGGCTGCGTCCCAGATCCAGGGATGGAACTGGTCTGCGGGCATGGTCGGAGCGTCGGGAGCAAGGTTGGTCGCCCACGCGTCCATGTCGTCGAGGATGCCCAGCCCGCGATGGACCAGGTTGCGGGCCATGGCTTCGCCGGCCATCTGGTCGAGGTTGAGTTCCTCGGCGAACTTGGGCTCGAGAGCTCCCAGGATCTTTCTGATCGTCGGCTCGGCTCGGTAGAGCTCTTGGCGGAGTTTGTCGTCACCGAGAATGTCGCCTGGACGGCGGGTCTGCTCGTAGCGCAGAACCAGGCTGTCGAACTCTTCGAGGCGCTGACGCATCCACTGCCGATTCATGGCAGAACTGTAGAACGGATCAGCGAACCCAGGCTCCCGATTTTCGCTGGGCTGGGGATGGCGTCGTGAGCACCGCGACGTCCATTGAGTGGACCGAGGTCACGTGGAATCCAACCACCGGATGTGACCGGATTTCGCCGGGATGTGACAACTGCTATGCGCTGACCCTGGCCAAGCGCCTCAAGGCCATGGGCCAGGCCAAGTATCAAAACGACGGCGATCCACGAACGTCTGGCCCCGGGTTCGGCGTCACGGTTCACGAGACGGCGATGCTCGAGCCGTTGAACTGGCGGACCCCTCGCAAGGTGTTCGTCAATTCGATGAGCGACATCGGGCACGTCCGAATCCCGAATAGCGCGATTGCTCGCATATGGGCCGTTATGGCCTTGACGGCCCGTCATCAATTCCAGGTCCTCACCAAGCGCCCCAAGCGGCTGGCGACCCTACTGGCCAGTCCGTCGTTCCAGCGGGAAGTCGCTGAGCACGCCGGCGAGTTGATCGCGAGCCGGTTCTGGCGAAGGTGGCAGCTCGACCTGGACGGTCAGCGCCTCGCCGGCGACTCGGGTCTCGGCGCGCAGTGGAGCACGGAGCGAACCGCCGACGGACCGCTGTGGTTGCCGCCGTGGCCGCTTCCGAATGTGTGGGTCGGCACCTCGATCGAGTCCGACGACTACTGCTGGCGCGCCGACGCATTGCGTATGACCCCGGCAGCGATCAGGTTCCTCTCGCTGGAGCCGTTGCTGGGCCCGCTGCCGTCCCTAGACCTAGCCGGGATCGACTGGGTGATCATCGGTGGGGAGAGCGGCCCAGGACATCGGCCCTTGGACTTGGCATGGGTGCGGGAGATCCGGGACCGGTGTGCGGGCCTGCCCACAGCCCTGTTTTTCAAGCAAATCGGCGGGCCGACACCGAAAGCCGGCGGCCGGTTGCTGGACGGCCGGACGTGGGATGAGTACCCGACCGAGGTCAGCCGTGGCTGATCTGACTGCCTCATTGAGGGCCTCGAGTGGTCGGCATCCCGAGGGAGACCGGGCCGCTGGCGGCGGCTCGCTGGGCTTGGAGCCGCTTGCTGCGCAGGAACTTCAGGGTGAGGTCGAGTCCTTCGACCTCACCATGCCACTCTTCCTCGATCGCGCGTTGGCGGCGGGCCAACAGGTCGTGCTCCATCTCCTCCAGGCGAGGCAGCATCTTGGGGTTGATCGACAGCATCGGGCAGCGGATGCAGGCGTGTTCGTGCTGGCAGGGGGTGCCGTAGGGGCGTCCGCAGGAGCCGAGTTCGACCTTGCGCTTGTCGAAGTGGTCTTGGAAATCGTCCCATTCCTCGGTGGTGGGCTGCCGGTACTCGCTGTCGGGCCGTCGGGCTCGGCGCCGGTCGAGGAAGTCCTGGTAGTGGGCGATGACGTCGTCGTCGAAGACCGCGACGTAGCCGCGAGTGGTCTGGATGTCGAGGTGGCCGAGCAGGGCCGCCCCGATGTGGATCGGCAATCCGTTGTTGACCAGTTCGGTCGCGAAAAGCCGCCGGAAGTCGTGCGGCGAGAATCGGATCTCGCCGAACTGCGGATGTGCGGGGATCAGGGCCTTGGCCGCTTCCAGGACGATCACTCGGACCGCACTGATCGACAGGGCGCGAGGTGTTCCGCTCTGGACGCGCTGGAACAGGTAGGGCAGGGGCTCGCACCAGGTGCGCTCGTGCTGGTCATAGCGGGGGCAGACAGGGACGGTCCCGTACTCGGCGCGGTGCCGTCGGATGATCTGCGCGACGACGTGGAACAGCTCGGCGGACATGGGGATGATGCGTTCGCGGTCGCTTTTGGACGGGCTGACCACCAGCAGCGCGACGACTTCGCCGGTGGGCCGTTGGTATTGGCGGACGCTCAGGTGGGTCAGCTCGACCAGTTCCTCGCGGCGCAGCCCGGCAAGCCGCAGCGTCTCGACGATCGCCCACTGCCAGAACGCGCGGTCTTCGTCCTGGGACAAGCGGACCAGCTCGCCGGTCTGGGTGTTGATGACGCGGACGGGTTCGCTGCCCAGCAGGCTGGGCTGGCGTTGGGCGGTCTTGCTGGAAGCCCGCTGCCAGGTGACGCCGTGGAGGTCGAACCGTTCTCCGAGTCCGACCTGCTGAGCGGCGTCCAGGAGGGTGCGAAGCCGCTGCCATTCGTCGTTGACGTGCTGGGACAGGATCGCCAGCAGCGGTTGGCGGTCGCGGGTCCGGTTGGCCATCCGTTCCCGCAGCCGACGGCGGCGCAGGTGGAACCAGCGCAGGTCGGCGTCGCGGATCGGGCATGGGGCGACCCAGCGTCCCCACCGTTCGGGCTCGGCGGCCGACCAGGTCTGAAGGTCGAGGTAGAACGCTCGGACCGACAGGAACGGCGTGTCGATGTGCTCGCGGGGCTTGCCGTCTCGGCGGACCAGAAGTCGTTGCTTCCACTCCTGGACGGTCTCTTCGCTGAGCCGCAGGTCCGTCTGCTCGGGGTTGACCTCTTCGACGATCTTCCAGAACAGCTGGGCCAGGGAGCGGACCAGGTTCTCCATGGTCGAGTAGTCGACCTCGACGGAGCGGCGGCGGACGTAGTCCACGATCAGGTCACGGATCTCGGTGTTGCGCAGCTGGTGGCGGTCCACCAGCTCTTCGATGGAACGGCGGCCTTTGATCCTGGCGTCCTGCAGGGTCTGCGGCACCCAGGCGGGGAACCGGCCCATGGCGTGCAGCACCGGCCAGGCCCCGCTGACCCCGGCTGCGGGGTTGTCCTGGGCGTACTTCATCAGGGCGCCGGGGGTGAGGTCGGCCAGGTCGATGCCGAAGACCGTCAGTGCTCGGCACAGGCTCCCAGCGGCCTTCTTGCGCAGGTCGGCGCTGACCGGATGGGCGGCGAGGCGGTCGAAGAACTCCTCAAGCAGCGGATCGGCCGCGATCGTGCGGAACCTGCGGACGTACTGCGGCGCGACGTTGGCCTGCATCGCCGCCATCGACGGCTGGATCAGCCGCATGGCGAAGGCCGCACCCGTAGCGGTGAGAAGCCGGCTGCGCCCTTTGGAGTCGTCGCCGGCCAGATCAGCGACGGGACGGTCCCGCTCGTTGAACCCGGCGGCCTCCCACCGCTGCTGCCAGCTCTGCCCGGGGTGTTCGGCCAGGTGTTCCAGCAGGCACCGCATCCCATGCCGGTAGTTGTCCAGCGTGTTGCGGGAAACGTCAGCGAAGGCGTCCCTGACGGCGGTGACGACCTCGTCGATCGTGGCGGCCGACAGCTCGCCCACGGGCCGGGGAGGGTTGTCCGGAACGGGCGGCTCCTCCGCGATGATCAGCGTCGTCTGGGAGGGAATGGACAGCACGCCCGGGTCGCTGGCGTGGCGACGGATCCGGTTCGTGGTCGCGTTGGATCGCATGTTCGGCCCGGCGGCGGTATCAGTCACCGAACACCGCCGAGATGTCGTCGGCGTCGTAGCTCTGTGACCAGCGGGCCGGTTCGCTGGGGCGCTGGTAGTGCTCGGCGAGCTTGTCGAGCAGGTCGTCCAGGCCCACCGCGGTGTAGAGGGCGGTGGTGGTGATATGCGCGTGCCGCAGGATGGTCTGCACCTCCACCAACGTCAACGCCTGGTCTCTGGCCATGCGAGTCGCCGCGGTGTGCCGCAAATCGTGAAGCGTCCAGTTCGCTCCCAGCTGATCAGCGGCCCGCTGCAAGATTCGTCGGGCGGCCCAGTAGCTCAACGGGCGGGCCGGTCCCCGGCGAGTGCGCCAGACCGGTTCACCGGGCTCGGGCAGTCCGGCCTGGTCGAGGTAGCCAGCCAGGTAAGCCAAGGCCTCGGGAGAGGTTGGAACCGCCTGCCTGAGCCGAGTGCCCTTGGAGATCACCCAGAGCCGTCCGGTCGTCCAGTCGATGTCCGACAGCTGGATACCGAGCAGTTCCGTGGCGCGGGCGCCGGAGGAGACGTAGCAGGCCAGCAGCGCCTGATCCCGGACGCATCGCATCTGGGCGAACAGTTCCGCCCACTGCGGGTCGGGGATCGCCCGTGGCTGGCGAGGCTGGACCTTCGGGCGAAGACGGGCCCGGCGGAAGGGCCGCGGCCGCTCGATCGGGGACGTGTGCGCGAGCGCGGCCCGGCGGGACTTGCTCTCGGGCACCGGGTTGACCAGGGGTCCGAGCCCGAAGTGTCGGTGGAAAGCGTAGAAGCCGTGGACCACCGACAGGTTGTGGGCGATGGTTGCCGGCGCGTACCCGGCCGCCAGGGTCGGCTTGCCGGTCTTCGGATTGACCGAACCGGCCGCATAGCCGCCCTCGCGATGCCGCTGCCGCTGCGGGTTCCGGGCCGTTCGCAACCAGCCGACGAGCGTGGCGACCTCGGCCTCGGTCGCTTGTTGCCACCCGACATCCACCGACCACAACAGCCGGAACCACCGCAGCAGATCATGTCCGTAGCTACGGCAGGTCAGCGGGCTCACATCACCCAGGTACAGATCCCGCAGATACCGGCTGACTGCCTCGATCTCCCGGTTGGCCGCGTCCACGACCATCCACGGCAGCGACGGCACCGCCCCCTCGACCACGGCCCCTACCCGAGGGAGATCCGCACGCCCATCCATCAGGTCCCGATGGGCCCCATTGAACTCACCATTCCCAGACACAAGGACAGATGCTCTATGCCTCCACCCTGTGATCACCAGCAGTACAGCCAGATAGTGCAGTCAACGGTGCAGGTCGGTGGGCCGACCCCGAAAGCCGGCGGCCGGCTTTTGGACGGCCGCACCTGGGACGACTTCCCTTCCACGCCGCTGTTCGAGGTGACCCCATGACGCTCTCGCCCCCCACCGCCCCCGCGGAGACCGGCACGCTCGGCGAGGCCGACGCCTTCCAGGCGCTCCTGCAGCGTCTGGCCCAGGCCGACGCCGCCGAGCTGATCGACCTGGCCCGCACCTGCCCGGCCACCGGGATGCGCCCGGCCGCCCGGCAACTGTCGGCCGCGATCGAACGGCTCCGCACCCGCCTGGTCAAGGTCGTGGCCACCGAGCTGGCCACCGAGCACCGGCGCGTCCGCACCGAACAAGACACCACCGGCCCCGCTCCCGGCACGGCCGGGATAACCGCTGAAACCCCGACAAACGCCGACACCACGAGCGTGGCCGCATCCGTCGGGGTCGACGCCGCCGCAGAGGCAGAACCGCAGGTCGAACCGGCTCCCGAGGCGGCACCACCGTCCGCCGCGCGCCCCCGCAAGCCGCGAGCGCGGCGGCCCCCGGCCGACCCGCCGGAGCGCAAGGCCCCGCACGTCGATGCCGCCTTGAAGGTCGAGGAGAACGCGCTGCTGGTGTGCCGCCCCGTACCGCCCACACCGGAGGAGGCGGCCGCCGTACGGCGGCTGTGCGAGCGCTTCGCCCACGACCAGCAGGACTGGAAAGACCTCACGCAGATGCTCGGGGTGGCCTGACCCATGTCCCTCACTGACGCACTGCACCACGGCGCGAACGCCGTGATCGACGGCCTCTCCCGCTACGACCTGCGCCGGATCTGGGCCCGCCCTCACCATCTGCGAGATCACCCCTTCGCCATCACCACGAAAGGCATGCTCGTGAACAACACCACCCTCCCGACGCCGGCACCGGCCGACTCGTTCGCCCTGACCGGCGCCAACGCGCTCGGAGCGGCCGCCGGCGGCGCCGAGCCGTATGCGATCGATGACTCCTGCCTGGACGGCGACTGGATACACCTCAGCGTCGGGCACCGGCGCGCCGGCGGGACCTGGCACTGCCACAGCCTCACCCTCTACCTCCGCAACCGCGCCCACCTGGTCGAGGAATTGCGCAGCCACCGCGCCGCAGCGCCGGCGGACCCGCTCGTCAACGACCACACCATCGAGCGCGAGTTCGCCGACTGCCGACCCGAGCCCCATCAGTGCGAGGAGTTCGCCGACGGCACCGCGCTCATCGCCGCGGTCACCCAGAGCGCGAACGGCCACAGCACCCTGCACATCGACACCGTCACGGCCCCGGGCGTGCACGCCTACGCCGCCGACGTCGTGCTCACCCCGCCCGAACGGGAGCGGCTCATCGCCGTCGTCACCACCGGCGGCGAGGTCATCCCGGCCCGCAACCCGCTGACCGACCCGCCGCCCGGCTTCCCGGCCGCCGGCCTGAACATCTACGACGGCGAGGACTGCGAGAGCCTGTTCACCTTCGGCCACGTCGATGTCGAGCGCATGGCCGAGGCGGTGGCCGACTACGTCCGGCACACCCAGTTCGCGCCCGACGTGATGGTGAAGGACCCGCTGGCCAGCTTGATCGGCGGCGCTGCCCGGGTGCGCGCGGGGATCATCCACGGCTACGCCCTGTTCGATCCCCGCCCGATCGGCTTCTGTGCCTTCAGCGTCAAGCTGCTGGTGCCGCCGTCGACCCCGCACGCCTGGCCGATCACCTACTGGGAAGGCGGCGACCAGCTGCCCGACCTGCCCGAGGTCCCCTACCTCTGCGGCGAGTCCCGGGGCGGCCAGGACCACGCCGTCGACCGGCTCGAAGCACTGGCCGCCTACCGCGACGGCCGCGAGCGCCACGCCCAGGCCGCGTGCGGCCTGCAGGTCCACCTGACCCCGGCTCCCTTCGACCGCAGGACCCTGCACCCGCCGACCTGCCCCACCTGCAGGCGGCTCGGTCGCGACGAACGCACCTGCCCCCGCCTGAACGTGTGCGCCGAGTGCGCCTGGACGGCCGCCCTCGCCGGCGGCCCCGACGCGATCGACGCCGAGCTCGACGCGCTCACCCCCACCGAGCAGGAAGCGGCCATGCTCGCCCAGCTCATCCCGGACCCGCTGATCGCCCGCCACCTCTGCGAGGCGATCATCACCGTCACCCGGGCCGCCGCCGGTGGCGATCTCACGCTGGGCCCGCTGGAAGAGACCGTCCAGCTGCTGCTCGCCGCGACCCTGCACGCGCCGGTCGCGCTGGTCTCAGAGACCTGCAGCGAAGGTGATCACGGCGATCACAGCGGCGACCACGGCGCCGGCGAGCCCTGCCCCGCGACGGCGGCCTGCCCGGCCTGCAGCGTCCGCCTCGACGACGGCACCGGCGGCCAGGCGGTCATGCCCGATTGCCAGGTCCCGGCGCCGTGCTCGGTGCTGAGCACGCTGACCGGCCGATTCCTGCCGCACCCGCTGGCCTGCGGCGGCGCCGTCGCGTTCGGCGGGTCCTGACCGTGCCGGATCACGCCTCCCGCGGCCCGGGTCCTCGCTCCCGCCTTCCCCGGCGAGCGAGGACCTGGGGCCCGCCGTACGGCGCAGCGCGTCACGGGGGCCGCGCTGCGCCGTCCCGCCCACCGGTCCGCCATCCGCACCAGGGAGATCCACATGCCCGGTCCCATCCCCGTCCACCGGCCCGCCCCGGCGCCGACGCTGGCGGCCGCCTTGCGCCTCTGGGACGTCCTGACGTTCGCCGAGCGCCTGCAGGTCGCGGTCCGCATCGAATCCGTCCAGCCCGGCATTCATGCGCTGTTCCGCAGCCTGCCGACCCGCACCCCGGGAGGCCGCTCGTGACGCGCTCCCCGTGCCGGCCGTGGCCCTCTCCGCTACCGGTGGTGACCTGGCAGACGATGATCAGAAGCACAGAAAGTTGTTACGCGACACGCCCGCGCAATCCTGGAACCCCGGTTATTGCTTGCGCCATGATTGGCGACCATGAGCGGAAGCAAGCCGGGACCCCCGCCCACAGTGGTCCACAAGTACTCGCAGTCGTTCACCGACGCCGAGCTGTATGCCAGGGTGAAGAAGCTCACGACCGAATGGGGCTTGCCGATGACCAAGGTCGTCGAGCGGCTTCTTGCCGAGGCGCTGCACCACACACGGACGCCCACGGTCAACACGCCGCAGCAGCTCCCGCTCGACCGCGACACCCCCAACGAGATGGTGGCTGCCTAGCCGTACGGCGGGCGCTTCACCATGAAGGAGATCCCCAGAACGTAAGAAAGCCCCGCAGAGCGGGGCGTTTCTTGGACGAGCGATCCACTACGTCGTTCGGCTCGCAGATGGTTTGGCGGCCTCGTGAGCTGAGCGACAAGGAGGATCGTCCGGCTGTAACCGCGTCGGCCTGGCTGGCCGTCCGCGGGCTTTGTTGTCCCTCCACTGGATCGAGGAGGCTCCGCCATGATAACCGGCGGACGAGAGGTTATGCCAGCATGCCCGGCGTCAGGGCGGGGCGTGTCGTGACAGGCACGTGCAAAACGGCACGTCCAGAGCGCCACCGGCTGGCTT
Source organism: Nonomuraea thailandensis (assembly GCF_024172165.1). Taxonomy (GTDB): domain Bacteria; phylum Actinomycetota; class Actinomycetes; order Streptosporangiales; family Streptosporangiaceae; genus Nonomuraea; species Nonomuraea thailandensis. The sequence continues at coordinate 56,429 of NZ_JAMZEB010000004.1, forward strand.
GCATCGGCGTGTCGCCCTGTCCGCTTTCGGCCGGGGTGCCGTCGGTTCTATGTGCAGCCGCCGGACCTGGCGCGTGTGCCGTGCCGCCGGTTGTCCGGCCCTCTTCTTCCATCGACGCGCGCCCTGCTCGTAGGGCTGCTGCGCCTGTGGCTTCCACTGACTCGCCGGCCGTGCCCTGCGGCCCGGTGCCCGCCTGTGTTGAGGAGTTGCCCTTGGCATGAGTAGAGCCCCGCCGGAGCGGGGCCCCCTCCTAACCACATATCGCGCAGGACCTGCTGTTTCGCCCCAGGTTTCGGATGCCATGGCGATCAGCTCTGTTCGTTGCGCCCTGTTTCGCGCTTGGAGTCACGATAAACACTCGCCAAGCGTTCTGTGAAGTACGCCCGGAAACGGAGGGCGTGTCGCAGGACGTCTCACCGCCGCTGGACCCTGTCATCCCGGACGGGCATGTCCTCGCGCCCAGCAAGATCGTGTGGCTTGAGGTGGACGCCTATCTGGTGGGGGCTACCTGGCATCGCAAGGACTGGCTGCGCAACTTCCACGCCGTGGGCGAGGCCCTGGCCCGGAACACTGAGGCGTGGATGCAGACTCGCTACGGGATGACGTGGGAGACGCTCGCGGCCGAGGCCGGCGTCTCCCGTCGCACGCTCGCCGACCGGCTGCGCTGGCGGCGTGAGCATGGCCTGCTCGCCGTGGTGCAGACCGGCTCGACGGTGGAGACGCGCAAGGGCACCGGCTGGGGCCGCTGGGACGACGAGCTGGGCAACATCGCGGCCGAGTACGCGCTCATCGTGCCGGTCGCGGTGCTGCGGGAGCTGTACGGCGAGTTCTGGGCCGAGGACCTCGGCGTGGAGGACGGCTCGTGCTATGTGGAGCAGCCGGAGCGGGGCAGCCAGGCGTCGATCGTTGCCGGCCCCTGGGACGAGGTGCCGTGGCCGTGTGAGACCAGGCTGACCCGTCGTGCGGAGCCGCAGGTCAGCTCGCCTGTGGAGGAAACTCGCACCCTCAGGTTGTCCGGACTTTCTCTTAGTGAGGAGTCTCTCCTACGCGTAGGCGCGCGATGCACCACCGCGCCGTATCCGCTGAACGCCACCCCCTCGACGAGGGGGGAGCGCATCGCGGCCGGGCAGCGGGTCCGGGACGAGCACCAGGTGCTGCGCGGGTTGTCGGCGCGTGACCTGGGCAGGCTTGGGCGCCCGTTGTTCGAGCTCGGGGCGACGCTCGGCGACCTGGTGCATGTGCTGAACACCCATCCCGTTCAGGGGCAGTGGGCGAACCCGGTCGCTGCGTTGGGTGAGCACCGCGGCGGCTGGCGCGGCCTGGCGAGGCTGCGCGGCCTGCTCCAGGCGCGGGTGGCGGCATGGATCGGCCCGGACGGGGAGCTCGTCGCCGAGTTGCCGTCGCAGGTGCTGGCGCGGGGGCGGGAGGCGTTGGCGCGTGGGGCCCGCTGGCGGGAGCGGTTGGAGACCGCGGCCGCGGTGCCGGAGCCGGTGCGGCGGCCGGAGCCGGTGCATGCGCCTTCGGCGCCGCCGGAGCAGGTGCGGGCTGGGCTGCGGGAGCGGCTGGCGGCCGCGCGGACGTCGTGGGCGGCCGCGCAGGAGTCGCGGGTGCCGGGGGCGTTGTTGCGGGCGCGCCGGCGGGCGGCGCAGGAGCGGGACAGGTGAGCTTCTGTGATCTACAAAGTAAAGGTCGTCGGACCGCACACCCGGGTGGGGAGAACCGGCCGCGCGGCGGCTGGCCCTCCCCTCCCTATACCGGACACTCATCCTGTTTCTCGGACATCGATGCAGGAAGCGCCCGCCGTCGCGGTGCCGCACTGCTGCGCAGCCGTCGGCGGAGCGCCGTCACAGCGCGCCCCTGTACTTTGTAGATTTCGAAGCTCAGCCAACCACGAAAGCCCCACCGATAACCCCGGCCTACTCACCGCCGCCTCCTGAACCCAGCACGTGCCCTGCGGGAGCACCGCCTTGTTCGGCGGTGGTCCCGCAGGGGCGCGCCTACAGCACCCTCGACCACAGCCACTCAATCAGGAGAGCGACCGTGCCGACCATCACCGTGGCCACCATCCAGGTCCTCGTCCTGGAGAACCGGCCTCCCAGGTGGAACCGTCGCCGCCGAACGGCCGCCGACGTTCGGCGCAGCGCGACGCCAACGAGCTCTCGAGAGCGACCGTGAAGGTACAGCGAACGCCGCTCTCTGGACCGCCTGGGCAGTCGACAGCGTCCCATCGATCCTCTCGGTGCGCGGCGCCGGCCTGCCCGATCGGCGTGGGGAACCGCGCCAGGGCGAGAGGACTGGAGCATATCCAGGTGGTTGTCGTAGCTGCCCGTATCGGAGGAGTCGACGCCCCTAGTTTCGTCGCGATTCGACACCCACACGGTGCTGTTGTCCACCATCCACGGCTGCACCCGCTGCCGCCGGCGCTCGCCCCGCCTGCTTGACTCAAATCCATATCGAGGGGTCAGAACCCCACGCCTGGTGGCGCGCCGCCTATGCCGGATCTCGCTGACGGCGCGGGCCATGACGGCCGCGAGGCGCATGGGTCCCATTACGATGCGGAACCGCCGCAGGCGGGCTCCTGCTCTCCGCCGCATGGCGACGTCGACGATCTCTCGCGAGCGACGATGCACGTACAAGGGCCGGAGGTCGTAGGAACAATGCCGGCGACGCTGTACGTCGCAGACATGCGCGAGCGCCAACTCCGGCTCGCGTCGACCCGCCCGGAGTGAGCGGATACCCAGCGGAGGAGCATAGCGAGCGACACTCGGGCCGACGGCACTCTGGGAAACCCAGATTCCGGACGGCTGGTTCAGGATCCCGTACTCCCAGATCCGCTCTCGGTCCAGGAGCGCCCGACCCATGTCTGCTCGCTCGAGACTCCGGTCTTGGATCCACTGCTTGAGGCGGGACCACGCGAGCCACGCAGCTGCTGCGGCGGGCAGTACGAGTACCACCCCTGCGGGACCCTGCACTTTCCACACCTCGTTCGCGGCCAGCAGCCCCAGTGCTGCAGCCACGACCCGGATGCCTATCAGGACGAGTCTCCGACGCCGGCTGTCGGACAGAACTATGGCGGCTCTGGCAAGCAGCCTGCGCTCGAACCTCGTCCAGCGGCCTGAGCCGCGGGCTCCTAACCTGGCTCGTCGTACGAGGGAGTCCACGGCATCGGTTGGGCAGTCCAGTTCCTTGCCGATCTCCTCGCTCGTGTCGCCGTCGACAGCGCGCCGCCATAGGGCTTTGCGCTGACGTGGTGGAATTTTCCTGATTCTCTCGGTGACCTCGATCCTGTCTAGGACGTCTTCGGCGCTACGAGCTCGGGGCCGGCCGACGTGACGGCTGGGGCGCTCCTGGTCGTCGTCGTCGGCGTGGCCTCGCCGCTTGTCGTCCTTGATCCGTGCTGACAGCAGCCCGTTGGCGATCTTCCTGAGGTAGGCGTAGTACCCGTGGGGGTTGATGGTGTCCCAGTACGGCAGCGCCCTCTCGAACGTCTCCTGGACGATGCCCTCGGTGTCGGCCACGTTCTCCGCCAGGTTGAGCTCGCGGGCCCGGCACTCGACGTACGCCAGGAGGCGCTTGCGGTACTTGAGGTAGCCCTGGAAGAACGTCAGACGTTCGGCTGCGGGCTGCGGGGAGAGGGGCCCGCCGTCGTCGTCCTCGACGAACCCCAGGTGCTCGGGGGTCATAGCCGGTCGTGTTCCTCGCCTGGAACTGCGGGGGAGAACCGGGCGATCGTGGCCTCAGCGAGGCCGACTATCGCGGTTTTGCCCCAGTGCATCACACGCCGGCCCAGGGTGAGGGCCAGATGGCCGGCAAGGGCGCCGGCCCCTGCAGCCAAGAACGTCTCGATGATCTCGTAGGTGATCAAGGTTGCCTCCCCTGGGTTGGCGGCCCGGGGGCCGCGGTGCCGTGTGGCTGCTGTCATACGGAGAGAGGCACCTTTTCATGATCATCTGTCGAAATTGGTTCCAAGATTTTTTCGCTAGGCGATGAGCAGCGGAGTTGACCCTCTCCACTCGCCCTGGCCGCCCTGACCCTGCTCCCGGATTTGCGCGACTGGCTGGCCGAGGTCCAGCCCGACCTGATCCCGGCGGCCCGGGACGCGTGGAAGGCCGTCGCTCCGGTGCTGCGGGTGGCAGGTGAACGCCGCCTGGGGCAAGGCGAACGCGCACGAGGCCGCCCGCGCGGCCGCCGAGACCAAGGCCGCCGACGCCCCGCTGGCGCGAGGGCCTGCCAGGGGGACGTCGGCTTCGCGGACGGCGGACGGCGGGCCGGGCTTGATAGTCGAGGGCGTTACAGCGCACTTGTGCGGATTTTTGCCTGGTCGCCTGGGCTGTTGCTATGCGAAGTTCACGCCACGGCGCCCTCCCGACCCGTGCGACAGCGCTCAGTGGTGCGGGGACGCTTCGACATCTGCTTAGGGGAGAAAGCATGAAGTCCACCGGTTCGACGCGACGTCCGTTGCGCTACACCGCCGCAGCCCTGACCAGTCTCGTGCTGACCTGGGCGGGTATCGCCGCCGCCGCTGGCCCGGCCGCCGCGGCGGCCGCTCAGCACCAGCCAGCCGTCGTTGGGGCGTCCCAGGCTCGTCTCGGCCCGATCGACTGTGTCTTCGCGGTGGGTCGCTTCAAGGTCAGTCTCGGCATCCCACGCCCGGAAGGCGTCACGGGACCCATCCACCCGAGCCAGCGGCGGCCCACCGGCAGCGTGGCCGCCACGGGCCACGTGGATGTCACCGACAACAGGAGCTGTTCCAAGGCCAAGGTGCAGTTCTCGATCCAGCGCAAAGTGTGCGGGTTCTGGGGCTGCACCTGGAAGGACCTGGCCAAGACTCACTTCCTGGACCTCCCAGAGTACGGCCGGGTCCCGGCCGATCTGTCGGTGGCCTGCCGGACGGGCGAGCACAGCTACCGGATGTATGCCCGTGTCAGCTGGGTGGAGGTGGTTTTCGACAATCGCGGCACCCGCTGGTACGGCGGGCTGGAGCCGAAGATGGGCTTCTATAACGGCCGCTCCGAGAAGATCCACTGCGACGTCTGAGACGTGAGACATGACCAACAAGGGTGCGCGCTCGAAGTCCGGAGTCTGGTCAAGTTTTTCCTATCACCCACCACCCGGCTCCGTCCCCTCTGCCTCCTCCGTCCAGTAGGCGAGGTTGTTCCGGGTGGTCAGGGTGTCGGGGTGTTCGGTGCTTAGGACGCGTTCGCGGATGGGGAGCAGGGCGGCGTATTGGTCGGTGGCGGCGGCCGCGTCCCCCGCCTCCCCCGTCCAGTCGGCACCGCCATCCACTGCCCCTGCGCTTGCCCAGCCCGCCAACGACACCAGTGACGACACCGCCGATGACAGGGCCGAGGACAGCGCGCAGCAGCCGGCATTGTCCGGTAACGGCACGCCGCCCGATGGAGCCGTCGCCACGGCTGCCGAGCTTGCCGCCTACCTGGCCACGGGTCCCCTTCAACCTCAGCGGATCAGCAAGATCCTTAAGGGAAGGGAGATCCCCGGTCGTCCCCCTTTTGGCGTGGACGCCCACGCCCGCGACGGGGGTGCGTACCCCCGGCCTGACAGGGCCGGGGCGGGCGTGTCCGACCGGTGGTCCGGTCGGGCCCAATGTCCAGTACGCGAGCCGCTCGCAGGGCCGTGGGACGCGATGAGGTCCCCTGTTGTTCCTGGTCAGCTGGTTCCTGGGACGCAGCGTCCTACGTTGCGAGGCGGTCAGGCCTCTCGGGCGGGGCAGCATGGAGGTATGGCCCGGAATGTGGAGTTGAGTGAGTTTCTGCGCCGGTGCCGCGCCCGGGTGAGTCCGGAATCGGTTGGACTGCCTGAGCGCGGCGCCTACCGGCGGGTGCCCGGCCTGCGCCGCGAGGAGGTCGCGCAGTTGGCCGGGGTGAGCACCGACGATTACACGCGGCTGGAGCAGGGCCGTCCGATCAGCCCGTCGCCGGGGGTGCTCGAGGCGATCGCCGCGGCGCTGCGCCTGGACGACGCTGAGCGCGCTCACCTGTCGGACCTGATGCGAGCGCACACGGGCGGGGGAAAGCCGTCCGGCGTGCCGGTGGTGCAGCGGGTCCGGCCGGGGCTGCACCGGTTCCTGGAGTCGTTCACCGACCAGGCCGGGTTCATCTTGGGCCGGCGTGGGGACATCCTGGCCACCAACTACCTGTGCCGGGCTCTGCTGGCCGACTTCGACGCCATGCCGTATCGGGAGCGCAACCTCACCCGCTGGATCATCCTGGACCCGGCCGCCCGCGAGTTGTATGTGGACTGGGAGCAGATCGCCGCGGAGATGACGGCGATCTTGCGGCTGGACGCCGGACGCCACCCCGACGACGCCCGCACCGCGGAGCTGGTCGGAGAGCTGGCGATGAAGAGCGAGCACTTCCGCCGCTGGTGGGCCGACCACAAGGTGCTGACCCGCACATTCGGCCGCAAGCGGTTCCGGCACCCGCTCGTCGGGCCGCTCACCATCGACTACCAGGCCTTCGCCATGCCCGGCGAGGACGACCAGACCCTCTTCCTGTACCTGCCCGCAGACGACCAGGCCGACCAGGACGCCTGGCGACTACTGGCCAGCTGGGCCGCCGACCCCGCCACCATCAGGCAGCCGGCGCCCGGCCAGGCGGCCCGATCCGCCACCGACTCCGCACACACCGACAGGGGCACCTCGTGAACACCACCCACCACACCTCCGAACGGCCGCTGGCGCTGGTCACCGGCGCGTCGGGCGGCATCGGCTACCAGCTGGCCCTGCTGTTCGCCCGCGACGGCTACGACCTGGTGGCCACCGGCCGCAGCGACAAGATCCACCGCATCGCCGCCGACTTCGAGCAGCACGGCGCCCGCGTTTTTCCCGTCCAAGCCGATCTGGCCGAACGTGAGGGCGTGCGCACGGTCTGGCAGGCCGTGCAGGACACCGGACGGCCGTTGCGGGCGGCGGTCCTGAACGCCGGCCGCAGCATCGGTGGCGCCTTCCTCGACACCGACCTGGACGACGAGCTCGACCTCATCGCCCTGAACACCACCTCGGTGGTGTCGCTGGCCAAGCCCGTGGTGCGGCACATGGCCGAGCACGGCAGAGGCCGGATCCTCATCACCTCCTCCATCTCGGCGCTCACCCCGACCCCGTACGAGACCGTGTACGGGCCGACCCGGGCCTTCACCTACTCCTTCGCCGAGTCGCTGCGCCAGGAGCTCAAGGAGCGCGCCCCCGGCGTCACCGTGACCGCGCTGCTGCCCGGCGCGACCGACAGCGACTTCCACGCCAACGCCGGGATGAGCAACACCAGCTTGGGCCCCGGCGCCAAAAAGAACAGCCGCGTCGAGGTCGCCGCACAGGGCTTCCGCGCGCTCATGGCAGGCAAGCATCATGTCGTCGGCGGGGACCTGGCCACCAAGCTCACCGCTTTGGTCAACCGGATTCTGCCCGAACCGTTCAAGGCCGCTCGTCAGGCCCGCGTCACCCGCCCGCGCGACACCGGCCGCCCTGCGGCACCGCACCGGGAGCCTGCCGCGCCCGGCCGCTGACCGACCTGCCCGCGACCTCGCATGACAGGAAAGGATCACCGCGCCATGCACCAGCGCTTCGACGCGGCCGAGAAAAGGGTGCACGTCAGGCACGGCAAAGCGTGGGTCGACCAGGACGGCAACGTGCGCCTGGGCTACACCCTCGCCGTGCCAGTCGACCGCGAGCCCGACAAGACGGTGCTGCTGGTGCACGGCGCCCCGCAGACTCGCTACGCCTGGCGCAAGGTCATCGGCCCACTGGCCGAGGCCGGCTACCGGGTGATCGCGCCGGACTACCGCGGGGCGGGCGCCTCCACCAAGCCGCGCGACGGCTACGACAAATGGACCATGGCCGGCGACCTGCACACCCTGCTCCACGACGTCCTGGGCGTGATGGGGCCGGTGTCGCTGGTCGGCCACGACCTGGGGTCGATGCTCGCGCTCAGCTACGCGCTGCGCTACCGGTCCGACGTGGTCAGCGCGACGTTCATGGAGGCGCCGCTGTCCGGCACCGACTACTACGAGCAGCGAGCTGCAGCGCGCGCTCGCCGCCTACGCCGCCACCCTGCAAGGCGACCGCGCCGACCGCCTGGTCACCGCTGAACCCGAGCCCATCGCCCGCCAGCGCGCCGCGCGCGCGGCGCGCGCGGCTGAGCCCGGTCGCGCCGCGCCGGAGCCCAGCCCTCAGCAGGTCCGCGAGCGGCTCGCCGACTTCGCCCACGCCTGGGGACGTGACGGCGAACGCGGCACTGAACGCGGCACTGAACGTGATGCTGCAGAGCCCGCCGGCGCCGGACTATTACCGCTAATCCCACGGTAAGCCTGGGTGGGTACGCCCTTGCCGATGATGACCAGCGGCAGCAGGGAACCATGGGTCACCGGGTTTGCCAGAGGGCGATCAGGGCCACGATGAGGTCGGTTAGGGCGATTGCGATGCCCAGCCAGCGGCCGGCCGCGGGCCAGAGGATGGCCAGCATCGCCGCGATGGCGGTCACGAGGGTGGCGACGGTGTTGACGGCGGGCATGAGGCGTGCAAGCAGAGAAGGTCGCGGTGGGGGTGGTATCCGGGATCGGCGCCGAACGGGTGCCGCGCCGCCGCGGCGTTGCCGGGGTGGGCGGTGAGGCGATCGCCGGTGGCGGCGGGGCGCGGGCTTGGGGCGGGTGGGCAGGGGGCGGTGCATTGCAATCTCCTCACGCTGGTGTGGTCGGGCTGCTACTGACGGTTTAGGCGTGATGAGATGTGTCCGCCCGGTTCGTGCCGGTGTTTTCCCAGCAAGAGGCCCAGATAGATCGCGGACGGTGCCGGACGTCCGCAGCGGTGTTCATGGTGAGCCGAGGGGGCGTGGCTGTGGCGAAGTGGGGTCCGCTGCGCGGACGGTATGTGCAGACGCGGGAGCTGGCCATGACGTTGCGGGCGATCGCCGATCAGCAGCGGCAGAGCGTGCGCGGGCTGGCGGAGAAGATCCCCTACGGCCGCAGTGTGATCTCTGCCCATCTCAACGGGGCCCGGCGGCCGGAGTGGGCGTTCGTGGAGGCGTTCCTGGCCGCCTGCGCGGGGCGTGACGGGCAGGCGCTGCAGCTGCTGCGGGCCAAGGTCCGGCCGTTGTGGGAGGCGGCCGATCCGGCGGTGGCCACGGTGCTGGACGAGCCGGTGGAGGTGGATGAGGAGCAGGCCGGCGAACTGGTGCCGGCCTCGGTGCGGCAATGGGTGACGATGCTGGCCGAAGTGGCGGGCAAGCAGCAGATGCTGGCCCGCGCGCAGCTGGCGGTGACCCGGCATCAAGCCCTGAGCGCCGGCCTGCTGGAGATGCTGGGCCGGCTGGCCCAGGCGGTGGCCGACCTGACCCAGGAACGCGATGAGCTGCGGGCGGAGCGTGACACGCTGCTGAGGGCTCAGCACCAGCGGATGGGGCTGGAGGGGGAACTGGCCCGCATTCGTCAGGAACTGCTGGAGACCCAGGAGCGGCTGGAGCTCGCCGAGGAGTTGTATGAGCAGACCAGCCGCCGGCTGGATCAGGCCGAACGTCAGCGTGCGCAGGCCGAACGGCTCAAGCAGCAGGCGTTCGCGCAGTTACGCTCCGTTCTGCGGGCGGCCGATGCGCCGTCCGGGCTGTCCGCGGCGGGGACCAGCAGTGTCCGCGTGGCAGCCGAGGACGATGCGGCCGATCTGATGGGCGAGGGTGAGCAGCAGGCCACCGCCGAGGTGCTCTCCCGCCTCGACCACGTGCTGGCCGGCGAGGCCGCCACCTTGCAGGGCCTGCGCCACGACCTCACCATCGGCTCCCCAGAGCGCGACGCCGACGCCGCGTTGCCCGGGCGGAGCGACGACGCCCGTGCCGATACCGTCCTGGCGAACACGGCTGCGGACACGGCTGGGCACATGGCTGGGCACACGGCCTTCGCCGATGCGGACACCGTCTCTGCCAGCGCGGACACCGGCCGGACAGGTGTCGCTGCACCGTCCTCCGAGCTTGTCGCAGGCCCGGGTGAGCAGTGGGGATCTGCGCAGCCGGCCACCCTCACCCGGCAGCGGTCGAGCGACACCCGCCGGCTCACCCTCCTCCTGTCGGCCCTTGTCCTGCTGGCCGCAGCCGTCCCCGGCACGCTGACCATCCGGCAGTTGTACGACCCCGCGGTGCTGGGCTGGACGCCTGACGCCGTCACCGCGGTGGCCCTCAGCCCGGACGGCAAGCTCCTGGCCGTCGGCAGCGGTGACTACGACAACCAGGGCCAGGTGCAGTTCTGGGATCCGGCCACCCGTCAACCGGTCGGCGACCCGCTGACCGGTACCCAACCGGTGAACGCCGTGGCATTCAGCCCGGACGGCAAGCTCCTGGCCGTCGGCAGCGGCGGCTCCGACGACCAGGGCCAGGTGCGGCTGTGGGATCCAGCCACCCGCCGGCCGATCGGCGACCCGCTGACCGGCCACAACCAGAAGGTCAACGCGGTGGCGTTCAGCCCGGACGGCAAGCTCCTGGCCAGCGGCAGCGGAAACTCCTTCGTCGATGACGCCGACATCATCGACTTCTCGGTGCGCCTGTGGGATCCGGCCACCCGTCAGCCGGTCGGCGACCCGCTGACCGGCCACAATCGACAGGTCGAAGCGGTGGCGTTCAGCCCGGACGGCAAGCTCCTGGCCGTCGGCAGTGGCGGCTACCACGACCAGGGCCAGGTGCGGCTGTGGGATCCGGCCACCCGCCGGCCGGTCGGCGACCCGCTGACCGGCCACCACCAGCAGGTCAACGCGGTGGCGTTCAGCCCGGACGGCAAGCTCCTGGCCGTCGGTAGCGGTGACTACGACCAGGGCCAGGTGCAGTTGTGGGATCCGGCCACCCGTCAGCCGATCGGCGGCCCCTTGAACAGCCAGGAGGGCGGGGTCGAAGCGGTGGCGTTCAGCCCGGACAGCGAGCTCCTGGCCATGATCACCGGCAATTATGCCAACGGAAACGACGAAGTGCGGTTGTTGGATCCGGCCACCCGTCAGCCGGTCGGCGACCCTCTCAATCCCGACAACACCGGAGACTTCACCGCAGTGGTGTTCACCACCGACAGCAAGGCCCTCGTCTGCGGCGGCTGGCCTGCCGACAGCCTTTTTCGCAGCAGTAACGACGACAGCGGAATCGTGCGGCTGGAGGATCTCGACAACTGGCCGGGAGGAGCGGTCCCTCGCTGACTTCGGGTCAGGCCGCCGTCGTGAAGTGGTCTCCCAGCACAGATAGTGACCCCTTATCTGCGCTGACGACGCTTATCCGGTCGGTCCCGAGATATCGGTAAAACCAGCCATGAGCCGATCTTGACGCCTATTGGAGACGTGAGCTGAGCACCGCACGGCGGTCACCAGAGGTGACCGCCGTGCGGGTGGGACGAGGAGCGACCCGGGGACGTTGTGAACAGCCGTTGCTCGTCCCTGAACGCTCACTCGCCTTGCGGCCAGGGTTTCCCTCCGCAGCAGGCCGCTTTCCTTACATATCAACTTCGATCGACTACCTGGAGTGGTTGATCGGTTTGGGGTCTCCTGCGCGTCGTGGTGTGGCGGCGCAACGCCGGGGTAATTCTGCCGGTCCTACGGCGTATAACGGCCGCGTGGACACCTTCGATGTCGTCATCACGGCGCGCTCCAACCTCGAACTGAAGCCGGCGGAGTTCGACAGCCAGGTAGCGACGATCAAACCGGTCATGGCGTGGGATTCGGCCACCTCGGCCTGGCGGACGCGGCTCAGCGGCTCGCGCGCCGAGTACGTCGGCTACGTCATCAACACCTTGTTCGAGGCCGCGCGCCTGTATGGCACTGCCGTCACCGTGCAATGGGTGCCTGCCTCCCAGACGCCCGAGGCCGTCGCGTCCACCTGACCGCCGGAGCTCTCCTACGCCTGGCCCAGGCCGGCCTCGGTGATGCCGGGCGCGGTCAGGCGTTCTACCGCCGCCAGGGCCTGTTCGAGGTGGTCGTGGGTGTGGACCATGGCGATGGTGCCGGTGATCTCCAGGATCCGGGCCACCCGCGGGTGCGGCCCGGCCAGGTGCACGGCCACGCCGTGGGCCTGGGCGAGGACGGCGGCCGCCAGCAGCACGGACAGGCCGGAGCTGTCCAGGAAGGTCAGACGGCTGGCGTCGATGACCAGGTGGTCGTCCAGGCTGCGGCGGGCCAGGGCGAGGTAGTTCTCCAGTTCGCCGGAGGTGGTGGCGTCCACCTCGCCGTCGATCGTGATCACGCTGGCGCCGGGCAGGTGCCGGCAGGTCAGTCGCATGGCAGCCCTCCCAGGCGCGGCGCCGGTGCAGGAGTCTCGGACAGGGCGGTGATCGCGGCGTCGGTGCTGGGGTGGATGTCGAGCGCGTCCCAGACCTCGGTGATCTGCAGCAGGCGGGCGGGCAGGTCTCGCACTGCGGCCAGGTGGAAAGAGCCGCCGTCCTGGCGCACCTGCCGGTGCACGCCGCAGCAGGACGTGCAGGCCGGTGCTGTCCATGAACGTCAGAGCGCCCAGGTCGAGCACCAGGGGCCGGCCCGGATGCCGCATCCGGCCGATGGAGGACTCCAGGTCGTCGGCGTTGGTGGCATCCAGTTCCCCGGCCACGCTGATCACCACACCGGTCAGCGCGCCAGACTCCGGGGCGGTCTCCGTGCCCGCGGGCAGTGGGCGGCAGTCCAGGCGTAGGGGGGTCATGCCGGAACCGGCGGGGTGCAGGCCGTGCGAAGGCGGGCGATGGCGATCATGACCGTCTCAGAAGGTAGGCCCGGTGGGTGCGGCGGGTTGGTGCCGTCACCGCGAGCGTAAGGGTGAAGGCTGGTGCAGGAAAGCCAGTTCGCCATAGGATCTTTAGGTAGCGAGATGTATCCGTTCCGTATACCTGGAGCGCCTGGAGCGCCTGGGGCTCTGGCCGGAGAAGGCGAACGCGAACCGTGAACGCATCGGCGGACCGTCCCCCCACCTGGACCTTCCTCACCCACCACGCCCGTGTCCTGGTCGAGATCGCCCGAAATCCCGAAGCGCGGGTGCGCGACCTGGCCGGCCGCATCGGCATCACCGAACGGGGCGTGCAGAAAATCCTCGCCGACCTGCACCAGGCCGGCTACCTCAGCCGTGAGCGCGTCGGACGGCGCACCCACTACAGCCTCGACCTGGACAAGCACTTCCGCTACCCGACCGAGGCCGGCCTGCCCGTCCGCCTGCTGATCGACCTCTTCATCGACCGGGACGTGCGCGACTCTGCCTGAAGCGGGAGCATCCCGGGGGCCGCCCGACCCTCGTCGTCACGCCATCAAAGGGGTCGGCCTTGCGTGTGTGCTGGTAGCCGCATCCCGGGGTGTCAGCCGGAGACGGCCCGGACCCGGGCGTCTCCGGCAGGCGGTTAGGGGCCGTGTCGGCGGCCTCACCGCTGAGGGCGGCCCTACAGGAAGGTGGAAGGAGCCTCAATGGAGTGGGATGCGCTGAGCGGCGTTACCGGCATTTTCTCCCTGATCGTCGGCACCATCGCAGTCGTGTACGCGCACCGGCAGCTCCGACACGGGACGACATCTTCGACGGGCCGCCCCGTGAACCCCATGGCCACTTTCACATGGCAAGTGAGCGCCATGGCTCCCGTGGCGATTCAGCCAGCCGTGGCATGGATCATCCTCGCCGGATTTCAGATTCCTTCGCCCAGCTTCTGGGGGATCGTCGTCCTGATCCCGTGCATGCTTCTACCCCTGTGCTGCGTTGGCGACGATCTGCTAGGTCTCGCGGGTCGGGGTCCTCGACGTTCAGCGCGAGAACCTCCGCGGCCCGGGCGGCCGTCTCATACAGCGAGTCGAGGGTGCCGCACCGTCCTGAACTGACTGGGGATCCGGCTGGAGGCCTTCACTGCTGCCCGGGCAAGCAGGGCGCGCACGAGAAGGGCGGTGTGGAGGGTGAGGTCGTGGTACTTCCGCCGACAATGGTGCCAGCGCCTCTTTCCACCCCCGGCGACATCAGCCAGCACGCCTGCTGCAACGCCGCCGACCGGCTGCTGAACGGTCAACAGTGAACGCCGCCGCAGGTGGCGCAGGCCTCACGATCGCTTGACTTCGGTACCCGCCGCACGGGGCCGGGGGCGATCGCCGCCGCAGGACCTCCTTCGTCGGCCCCACCGCGGCGTGCGTCACGCTAGTGATGTAGGCGGGGGCCGCCGGTCCTCGGGCAGGGTGCGCAAGCAGCCGAAGTCCACCAGCAGGCGGTAGCCGTCGCCGGCCCCGAGGTCGTGCAGGCGGGTGACGTCGCTGTGGATGAAGCGCGGGCGATGAAGCCCCGGGGTCGCGCCGCCGGCGGTGGCATCGGCCGCGATCCACTGCCCTGGGCAGTCACCGACGCCGGCCGGCCCGACCTGAGCTTTGCTGCTGTCGGCTGTCACTCTTCTCCGGTCTTACGGGTTGCCCCGAGCGCGTAGGAGAGGGCGACGCCGAGACATACGGCCAGGGAAATGCCGAGCGGGAAGTTGTCCAGCGTGACGCCCAGCCCCATGCCGATCGCGATGCCAGACCACGATGCCGATGCGGCCGGCCAGGTCGCGCACCCGCGCTTCGGGATTTCGGGCGATCTCGACCAGGACACGGGCGTGGTGGGTGAGGAAGGTCCAGGTGGGGGGACGGTCCGCCGATGCGTTCACGGTTCGCGTTCGCCTTCTCCGGCCAGAGCCCCAGGCGCTCCAGGCGCTCCAGGTATACGGAACGGATACATCTCGCTACCTAAAGATCCTATGGCGAACTGGCTTTCCTGCACCAGCCTTCACCCTTACGCTCGCGGTGACGGCACCAACCCGCCGCACCCACCGGGCCTACCTTCTGAGACGGTCATGATCGCCATCGCCCGCCTTCGCACGGCCTGCACCCCGCCGGTTCCGGCATGACCCCCCTACGCCTGGACTGCCGCCCACTGCCCGCGGGCACGGAGACCGCCCCGGAGTCTGGCGCGCTGACCGGTGTGGTGATCAGCGTGGCCGGGGAACTGGATGCCACCAACGCCGACGACCTGGAGTCCTCCATCGGCCGGATGCGGCATCCGGGCCGGCCCCTGGTGCTCGACCTGGGCGCTCTGACGTTCATGGACAGCACCGGCCTGCACGTCCTGCTGCGCGTGCACCGGCAGGTGCGCCAGGACGGCGGCTCTTTCCACCTGGCCGCAGTGCGAGACCTGCCCGCCCGCCTGCTGCAGATCACCGAGGTCTGGGACGCGCTCGACATCCACCCCAGCACCGACGCCGCGATCGCCGCCCTGTCCAGCGCCTTCGGGCCGACGACACGTCTGGAGCGGCCGTCATGCGGCTGACCCATCGCTACCTGCCCGGCGCCTGCGTGATCACCATCGACGGCGAGGTGGACATCACCACCTCGCGCGAGCTGGAGAACTACATCCTGCTGGTCCGCCGCAGCCTGGACGACCACCTGGTCATCGATACCGGCCGGCTGGCCTTCCTGGACAGCTCCGGCCTGGCCGTCCTCCTGGCCGCCGTCCTCGCCCAAGCCCGCGGCGTCGCCGTGCACCTGGCCGGGCTGCAACCGCGGGTGGCCCGCATCCTGGAGATCACCGGTGCCCTGGCCGCCGTGCGCACCTACGACCACCTCGAACAGGCGCTGGCCGCGATCGAACGCATGACCGTGGCTGGCTTCACTGAGCCCGGCCTCGGTCCGGCGTAGGAGGATGCCGCCCCGAGGCCGGCCTCTAGGTCTAGAGGCCGGCCCCTCTATGCCTAGAGGCTGCCCTAGAGCCGAAAATGCGCCTTGACCAGGGATCTAGCGCCTAGACCCTGGTCTGTCGGACGGCCGTCTTCGCTGTAGTGCCGAGGTGTGACAGATCGTTGGCGAGAACGCCAAACGCGGAGATCAGTAGCTGACTGACCGGGGCCAGGATGCGGCTGGCTGAGCTGAGAGGAACCTGTTGGGTGCGAGGGCCAGGACCGGTCGAAGCCGTCCTGCCGATCCGCCCCCTCGGGAGTTTGCACGTCCGAATGTCACACATCAAAGGCTCCGGATCCTCTTGGTCACAACAAGAGTCCTGCGAAAGGTGATCGAGGATGAACCCACTCCTAAACCTGCTCACGAAGCCGCTTCTTGCGGGGGCGCTCACCCTGTCTGTGGGGGCGCTGATGGCCGCTCCCGCATCGGCGACAGGCTCCGTGACCATGGCCAGGCCGACCGGCTGCTACTCCAACGTGTGGAATAAGTGGGGCGCCATGGCCACCTGCAGCGACGACAATGGGGGATCATGGCGAGCCATCGCCCTCTGCAAGAGCCCGTCGAGCGGAAAGCTAACTCCTTACTACGGCCCGTGGAGGAGCGGCGACGCGACTTCGATCGCCTATTGCGGCGGTGACAGCGTCGCATCGAGTGCCGGTTTCGAAACTCGCGTCTACTAGACCCCTTCAGGAGTTTCGTCATGAAGCGATTCTTTTCACTGTTCGCCGGAGTCACGCTGGCGGTCGGCACCGTAGCCATGGGCTCCTTGGCCGTAGCCACCACGGCCTCAGCAGCTTCCACCGCAGGCTGGCCGACCGGATGTGACTACTACCTGTACCTATCGGGCGCTAGAGCAGAATGCTCTTCAGGCTCAGGGCAGTTCAAGGCAACGGTCAACTGCCTGCCCTATAGCGGAGGGGCCATCGTTTACCGCGTCGCGGCAGAATGGCGAAACGCGGGCAGCGGCAAGTTCTCATACGTTCCATGTCCGCCTATGACGGCCAACCTGAGCGCGGGCATCATCAAAAGGGCAGGCTGACCCAGAGCCTCAGGGTGCGCGACGAGGGCAAGGCCTGAGCCAGGCCACAACCCGAGCCAGAGGACCACGGATTCGGTCCATGCCTGGCGGGCGGCGGCCGGGACCGGCCGGAGAGCCGCAGCCCGGCCGATCGACCCGCCAGGCCCTCGCGCCCGGCGCGATCGCGCCGGGCGCTCTTGATCCTCATAAGACCAACTCGGCAACTTGCCGCGTGAGACCAGACAGCGATGGTTATCTGGGGTTGTCAAGCGACCTGGCTGGTCAGCCGCGTGAAGGTCTGTCCGGCACGTCAGGCAAGTGGAGCTCAGCATGCCCAGCATGGTGAGCTCCGGCGTGAAGGCATTCGAACGTGTGGAGAGCGATCGATCAGCGTTGATCTCGCTGCCTGTCGAAAGTCACGACTGCAGCTTGACCTGATCAGGTGCGGATGTGAGGGCGGCGACGGTAAGCGTCAGGTGCTGGGTCAGTACCTCGGTGGCGGTGTCGGCGTCACGGGCCAGCGCCGCTTCCTCCAGGCGGCGGTGCTCCGCGGCGCCGTCGCGGTCGGGTGTGCGCTGCGCCGACCAGCGGCGGGCCAGCTCGCCGGCCGTCCATAGCCTGTCGAAGGTGTCCAGCAGCACGGGGTTGCCGCACCCGTCCAGCAGGGTCCGGTGGAAGACGCGGTGTGCCTCCGACCACGCGCTGGTGTAGTACTCGCCTTCCTCCGGCTCGTACGGCGGTGTGCGGGTCAGGCGGTGGTGGGCCGCGCGCACCCGTGCCTCCCAGTCGAGGTCGCCGCGCTCGATCGCCAGGCGCAGCATGACCGGCTCGATCGTACGGCGGGCCTCGGCGATCTGTTGCCACCGCCGGTCGGAGAAGTCGGGGACGGCGAAGCCGCGGTTGGGCAGCCGCACCGCGATGCCCTCGCCCACCAGCCGCACCAGGGCCTCGCGGACGACGGCCAGACTGACCTGGTGCTGCTGGGCCAGTTGCTGCGGCTTGAGCGCCTCACCCGGGGCGTACTCGCCCCTCATGATCGCTTCCTGAAGCCGGGTGTGAACACGCTCGGAGAGCATCTGTTTCGTCGAGGGGTCGGCCGTCATGCCCTCAGGATAGACCATCTGCTAAATAATCGATTATTCGTGTTACAGTCGATGATGTGTGAACGGCGTCCCCGATGGCGCTGCCCACGTCTGCCGACCCATCGGCGGACACCCTCACCACCTGTTCGAAGGACCAGACATGAACAACCCCTTTGCTCGCCTGCCCCAGGTGCCCTCCTTCACCCTCACCAGCACCACGCTGGCCGACGGTGCCCCCTGGCCCGCCGAACAGATGTCCGCAAGCCTCCCGGGAGGCAAGGACATCTCGCCACAGCTGTCGTGGAGCGGCGCCCCCGAGGGGACGAAGAGCTACGCCGTCACGGTGTACGACCCGGACGCGCCGACCGGCTCCGGGTTCTGGCACTGGGCCGTGGCCGACATCCCCGCCACCGTCACCGAGCTGCCCGAAGGCGCGGGCGACGACACCGGAACCGGCCTCCCCCACGGCGCCTACCAGCTGCCCAACGACGCCCGGGTGGCGCGTTACCTCGGCGCGGCCCCGCCCGCGGGGCACGGCCCGCACCGCTATTTCGTCGTGGTGCACGCCCTCGACACCGAGACCATCGGCGTCCCGGCCGGTGCCACCCCCGCCTACCTCGGCTTCACCATCGCCGGCCACCTCCTCGGCCGCGCGGTCCTGACCGCCACCGCCGAGACCCCATGACCGTGACCCCGATCGAGCTCTCCGCGTCCGGCATCCATCTGTCCCCGGGCGGCAGGATCCACGCCGGTGCCCGGCCGGCGGACGCCGGGCGCGATGGCTGGCACCTGAAGGCGTTCCACGCCAGGACCGGCTCCGACGTCCACGCCGACCACTGGCACGTGAACACCGAGGCCGACGAGATCGTGTCCTGCGTCATCGGCAAGATCCGCCTCTACCTGCGTCCAGAACGACCGGGACGGCAGGGGGAAGTAGAGGAGGAGATCAGACTGACCGCCGGCACCGCCGCCATCGTCCCGCGCGGGCGGTGGCACCGGATCCAGCTCGACATCCCCAGCACCATCATGACCATCACTGCGTCATGTGGCGGCCGTTCGGAGAGCCGCGCCGACCCCCTCTGACGGCGCCTGCTCTCCGATGGCGCACCTTCTGGTGACCGACGCCCTCCAACGGCACCCGCTCCTGGCTTCGCTTACGCGGCCGAGCAGGGCCGCCGAGGTGGACGATCAGCGGGTGCGAGGGCGGGCGGGCTTTGGCCTGGAAGACGCGCGTGACGGCGGCGCCGTCGGCGGCGTTGGCGCCCAGTCCGTAGACGGTCTCGGTCGGGAAGGCCACCAGACCTCCGCCGCGCAGCACCCCGGCCGCCCTGTCGATGGCCCCCCTGTCGATGGCCCCCCTGTCGATGGCCCCCCTGTCGATGGCCCCCCTGTCGATGGCCCCCCTGTCGATGGCGGCGCTGTCGATGGCGGCGCTGTCGATGTCACCAGGTCTTGCTGTCACCCTCGAAATCCTCCCGCTGTCGTCCGCTGCCGCATTCCGCGCAGGACGAGGTCGCTGCTACGGCGAGCCGGGCGGCCCCGCGGCAGGTTTCACCGTAGTCAGGCGTGCGCTGAGACCGCAGCCCCGCTCAGGCCATGCGCGGCGACCAGCCGCGCACTGCCGTCGGCCAGCCGATACGACAGGCCCACCACCGCCAGGCGGCCGTCGGCCACCCGCTCGGCCAGGACCCGGGAGCGCTCCAGCAGCAACTCGACGCTGTGCCGGATGTGCTCGTGCAGGATCTGTTCGGCCTGATCGTGTCCGGCGGCGCGGGCCGCCAGCACGCTCGGCATCACCCGCTCGACGACGTCACGCACGAACCCGGCCGGGGTGCTGCCGCCGTCCGCGGCGGCCCGCGCCGCCGCGATGGCCCCGCACGAGTCATGGCCCAAGACCACGACCAGCGGGCTGCCCAGCACGCTCACCCCGTACTCGATGCTGCCCAGCACCTCGGTGCCGGCCACGTGCCCGGCCGTGCGCACCACGAACAGATCCCCCAGCCCCCGATCGAAGATGATCTCAGCAGCCAGCCGGGAATCGGAACAGCCGAACAGCACCGCGAACGGGCTCTGCACCGGCGCCGTCTCAGCACGCCGTGCGGCATCCTGGTTGGGGTGCTCCGGCGCGCCGGCCACGAACCGCTGGTTGCCCTCCAGCAGCATCGCCACGGCATCATCCGGCGTCAGCATCTCGGTCATGACCGCAGGCTACCGGGGGCTGCCGCACCGGCTCCGCGCAGACACCCCGCCAGCACGTTCGCCAACGGCCGGCGGGGCGTCTGCGCGACCGACGCCCTGGGCGGGCAGGGCCTACACGCAGGCTTGGACGGCCGGGGAGCGCAAGCGGCGAGTGGCAGCGCGTCTTGATGCGGTACGGCCAACTGCTGGCCGCTGTGCTCCACAACGCCCCCAGCTACTGGCCCCGTCGCCTCACCCCGGCCCGACGGCCCGGCTGTTCGAGCAGATCCAGGGTGTGCGCGATGGCGTGCTCCTCGCGCCGCTGAGCGCGAGGATCTCGCGCGAGAGTCCCGCCGGCCGCGGTGTCGCACGGCTTCCTCAAGGCGTACGCATGGACGCTGGACTCCGACAGGGGCCGGTACATGTTCCGATCGGCGCCCGGCGCGGGCGAAAAGGCGAAAACCGACACGTCAAGCTGAACTCCGACAGGAGTACCGACAGCAACACGCGAACAGAGCAGACACACTTCCTGGGACAAGGAAGCCGCCGCCCGGGTGCAGTCCGCGGGCCAGACGTTGGCGAGCGAGACGTCGAACGTCTTCATCATCAGGTCATATCCGCTCGCGGGCCCCTCGGAGAGCAGTCCCCAGCACGGCGTGTCGAAGGCTCATGTTCCTATGTTGACATATCTCTACAGGAGGTTCTACTTTCGACATGTCGATATAGGAAGGTTGGGGTTCTGTGATGCGCGGCCTGCTCGGTTTTCTGCCCTGGATCGTCTACGCGTTCGTCGCCACCGGCGACGAGTGGCGCTGGGGCGCCATCACCGGCCTCGCCGTCGCCGTCGCGCTCGTGGTCATCGACCGCGGGTCGGGCAGGGGCTGGGACGAGATAGTGATCGAGACCAGCGCCGTCGTCTTCTTCGCCTGCCTCACGGTGTTCTCTCTGGTGGCGCCCGACTCGCCGCTCACGCCGTACGGGCCGGCGCTGGTCAACGTGTGGCTGGCGGGCACGGCCTGGAGCTCGCTGGCCGTCCGCAGGCCGTTCACGCTCGGCATCGCGCGCACCATGGCACCGAGGCAGGTGTGGGAGACCATGCGGTTCTACCGTCTCAACGCGGTCATCACTGCGGTCTGGGCGGCGGCCTTCACCGCCGCGGCGGTCTCCCTGGCACTTGTACTCGCCGTCACCCCCCATGCGACCACGCTGGTCATCGTCATCAAGGCGCTCACGTTCGCCCTTCCCGCCGGGTTCACCGCCTGGTATCCGAAGCGGGCGCGGCGGGCGCTGACCCGCGAGAGCTGAATCTTCATCGTGGCTCTCAGGCGAGACACTGTCATGTGACTTCAGGCTTCAAGTCGAGACCGTGTGCCCCGCCCAGACGAGCAGCACCAAGCGGGCACGGGCACTCCGCCGGGCGCCGAGCACGCCGGCCGATCCCACGGAAAGCACGCGGCTCGCCCACGGCGCGTTGCCCAATTGCTCTTATGAGAGTCAAGAGCGCCCGGCGCGACCCGCGCCGGGCGCGAGGTCCTGGCGGATCGATCGGCCGGGCTGCGGCTCTGCGGCCGGTCCCGGCCGCCGCCCGCCAGGCCCTCGCGCCCCGACCGGTTCCTCAGGCTTCCTCAGCCCTGGGTCCCATGCCCGCGTTCGCCCCTGGCCGCCGGCACCTCAAGGGCGAAGGCTGGTACAGGAAAGCCGCTTCGTCATACGATCGGTGTAGCGAGATGTTCCCCGTTTCCCGTACACCTGGAGCTCTGGCCGGAAAAGGCAGACGAAACCGTGAACACACCGGCGAACCGTCCCTCGACCTGGACCTTCCTCACCCACCACGCCCGCGTCCTGATCGCGGTCGCCCGGGATCCCAAGGCGCGGGTGCGCGATCTGGCCGACCGCATCGGCATCACCCAGCGGGGCGTGCAGAAGATCCTCGCCGACCTGTACCAGGCCGGCTACCTGACGCCCGAGCGCGTCGGACGGCGCAACCACTACAGCCTCAACCTGGAGGGGCACTTCCGCTACCGGACCGAGGCCGGCCTGCCCGTCCGCCTGCTGATCGACATCTTCGTCGACCGGGACACGCGCTCCTACCGGGGATGATGGTGGGGCATGAGCAGATGGTGGGTCACGAGCACGGGCCCGGAGAAGCCGAGCCG
The DNA here is from genome assembly GCF_024172165.1 of Nonomuraea thailandensis. Taxonomy (GTDB): domain Bacteria; phylum Actinomycetota; class Actinomycetes; order Streptosporangiales; family Streptosporangiaceae; genus Nonomuraea; species Nonomuraea thailandensis. Next base: position 78,542 of record NZ_JAMZEB010000004.1, read on the forward strand.
CTCCGCCGGACACTTCACCGTCACCATCGGCCTGCACGAAGCCGTCATCGTCGCCCGCGCCGTCGGCGAGCTCGACTACGCCTCCACCGACCTGCTGCACCGGCAGATCACGCACGCCTGGGCGGCGACGCGGTCGGCCGGGCTGGTGCTGGACCTGAGCGGGCTGACGTTCTGCGACTCCATGGGCGTGGGCGTGCTGGTGCTGCTGCTGCGCCAAAGCCGCCGGCAGCAGGCCGCCCTGATCTTGTCGGGCATCCCGCCCCGTCTGGAACGCCTCTTGACCGTCACCGGCCTGCGCACCGCCTTCCACGTCGAAGCGTCGGTGGAAGAGGCCATCCAGGCCATCCGCGCGGCACCGAGACCGCCGGCCGCGCCGCCGCCCGGCGAGAGCGAGCCCGGCTGAACCACCATCACGATCATGGCTCAGGATTCGCCGTCGTCCTTCTTCCGCGCGCTGAAGGCAGAGCCGAAGGCCACGCCCAGGGCGATACCCAGCGAGACGCCGATGGCGAGGTTGTCCAAGGCGATCCCGAAGACGGCACCGAAGATCAAGCCGAGGCTGATCCCGAAGCTGACCCCGGCGCCGGGGGGCATCTTGTTCGCCATCGCATCTCTCCCGGGGGACGTGGCCGCCATCCCCTCTCAACAAACGGTGTTGAGAGGTTATTGAACCATGAGGGTTGTTGAATGAGTTTTTGAAGGCTTCCAGGGGCCTTTGAGGGCGGGTGGGGCGGGTCTTCAGAAAACGATCGTTAAATGAAGATCATCACCCGCTATCCGGCTCCATTCCCTCCGCCTCCCCCGTCCAGTAGGCGAGGTTGTGCCGGGTGGTCAGGGTGTCGGGGTGGTCGGCGCCTAGGACGCGTTCGCGGATGGGGAGCAGGGCGGCGAGCCGGGGGCTCCGCGACCACGACCCCAGCATCGCCGAGGTGAGCGCCGGAGCCGACAGCCGGCCATCTGCCCAGGCCCTCACGCGGCTCACCCCATCGGCGTCACTCCTCCTCACCGGGCCTACTGACATGCCTTACAGACCTTCGAGCGGCTGACCTGCTACTTCGCTCAAGAACACGAGATAACTGACGTGCTCGCTTCGGTCAGCTGGGCCAGCGCCGCGCTGGCGCTGCTGCGACGCACCGGCACCGGTGACCGGATCGCCTACCAGCTCTACACCGTGGCCTACGCCACCGCCCTCGCATGCGCCGCATTGACCACGATCGGACGTGCCTTGGCGAGATGGGCGGCCAGTTCCTCACGTGTCTGGTGCAGGTGCGCGTTCCATGCGGGCTGGCCGGGGCCGCTGCGCCAGGACTCGCTCAGCGGGCTGTTGTCAACGGTGTCGAAACCGAACTCGTCGTACAGGCGGGTGACCAGTTCCACGGCCTCGGGGAAGTCGCTCGACACGGACAGCGCGTGGCGGCCGGGCGTGCCCGCGGGGCTGGCCGAGGCGAAGAATCGTGGGGCCTGGATGTGCGTGAAGGCCTTGGCCACCTTCGAGGTGGGAAGCTGCTCCTGACGCAACTCGTGCACGGTCTTCTCGCCCGAGTCGACAACGGGGTAGTGGCCGTCGCGCCAGGGCATGTAGTTGTTCGTGTCAAGCACGATCTTGTCCGCAAGCTGTGCCACGGGCATGTTGTTGACCAGCTTGAGCGGGACCGCCACGATCGCGAAGTCAGCCGCCGCGGCGGCGTCGGCGGCGGTCGCGGCGCGCGCTGAGGGGCCGAGCTCGGCGATGAGCCGGGTCAGAGTCTGCGGTCCGCGGGAATTGGCGATGACGATGTCGTAGCCGTGCTCGATCGCCGCACGCGCGAGCGTGCTGCCGACCTCACCCGCGCCGATGATGCCGATGACGGTCATGGATCCTTTATTCAACTTCCAGTGGGACGGTTGCGCCGTCGCCTGGCCCGGTTTCGGCCGGGCAGCCGTACTTGGAGCCGAAACTGATCAGCAGGCGCCGGCGGGCACGCCGACGAGGCGGCCAACATCAGCCCGGGTCGCGACCCGGCCGCGTGTTCCCGCAAGGGCAGCGCTGTCCTTGCGTCAGAACTGACTGGCGCCGCCGTCGACGTGGACTTCCGTGCCGGTCATGAAGCTGCTGCGGTCGGAGGCTAGGAAGGCCACGACGCCGGCGGTCTCCTCGGGCCGAGCGAGGCGGTTCATGGGGACGGTCGCGATCATGGCCGCGCGCTGCTCTTCGCCGTCACCCGTCACCCCGAGCAGGCCGGGGGTCTCGGTGGGCCCGGGGGCGATGGTGTTGACGCGGATGCCCCGGCCGGTCAGCTCCGCGGCAAAGGTGCGGCCGAGTGAGCGGATGGCGGCCTTGGTGGCGGCGTAGACGCTCATCGCCGGTGATGCCTTGATGGCTACGTTGGAACCGCAGAGGATGACCGACGAGCCGTCCTTCAGCAGCGGCAGAGCCTTCTGGAGGGTGAACACGATGCCGCCGACGTTGGTGTTGAACGTGTGTGTGTAGTGCTCCCAGGTGATCTCGCCCAGCGGGGCGATCTCGGCGATGCCCGCGTTGGCGAACAGGATGTCGAGGCCCCGGCCGGTCCCCCCAACGGCCGCCATGACCCGATCGAGGTCCTCGAGGTCGGTGACGTCGGCCTGGATCCCGGTCGCCCGGTCGGCGCCGATCCCGGCTACGACCTCGTCCAGCTTCTCCTTGCGCCTCCCGGTCAGGAAGACGTACGCCCCCTCGGCCGCGAGCGTCCGAGCCGACGCGAGGCCGATACCGGAGGTTGCGCCGGTGACGAGGGCGATCTTGCCGTCGAGCTGTCCCATGGTGTGACTCCCTTTTTGAACCGTTCGGTTGCGAGGCCACACTAGCAGCTTTTTGTACCGATCGGTTGGCGGTGCAGTCGTATTTTTGTACCGGGTGGTATCGTGGGTGCATGAGCAGCACCGCTTCCTACCGCGGCAGGGGGCGCCCGCGTGCTTTCGTGGAGGACGAGGCCCTCGACCGGGCGATCCGCGTTTTTTGGGAGCACGGGTACGAAGGCGCTTCTCTGAGTGACCTCACCAAGGCCATGGGCATCAACAAGCCGAGCCTGTACATCGTGTTCGGCAGCAAGGAAGAGCTGTTCAAGCGTGCCGTTACCCGTTACGGGGACACCTATGTAGCCTACGCGGCGGGCACCTTGGAGGAGCCGACTGCGTATGCCGTGATCGAGAGCTATCTGCGCGCCGCTGTCGATGCTCTGACCGGCAGCGGTCATCCGCCGGGCTGTCTGTCCATCCAGGGTGGTCTGTCCTGTGCGCCGTCGAACAGCGGTATCTCCGAGTTCCTGGCCGGTTACCGGGCGGTCTTCGAGGGTGAGCTCGCGCAGCGGCTGGCCCGGGCGGAGAAGGAGGGTGACCTCGTGGCAGACACCGATACTGCGGCTCTGGCCCGTTTTGTTGTGACCCTGGGTCAGGGTCTGGCCGTCCACGCAGCGGCCGGCGCGGGGCGTGAGGATCTGCAGGCCGCAGTGGACGTCGCATTGCGGGGGGTCGCCGCTTACCTGCCCTCGGGGAACCCGGTCACCCCAGCGGTGCAGACCACCAGGGCGTAACCTTCGACACCGTCATCGTCAGCGGCGGCGGATCGCCGTTCGCCGTACTGCTGAAGATCTGCGCCCAGCGCACCGACGGTCAGGCCGGGGGAGCCGGGTGGCAGCACGCTGCGGGCGTGCGGGAGAAGCGCTCGATAGGCGGGCCAGGCGTCGATCGTGCCCGGATCGTCGGGCAGCGCGGCCAAGATCAGCTCCGCAGCGGTTTGGCGGCTGTGGTTGTGCTGGTCGGGGGTGAGCTGGTGCAGGGTGACGGCCTGGATGAGCCGGTGCACGCTGACCAGGTCCTCCGGCTGACCAGGTCCTCGGCTGACCAGGTCCTCGGCTGGCCAGGCTGGAGGTCGGCGGGGCTGGGGGTAAGGGTGATCAGGTTGTAGCAGGCCAGCAAGGCCAGGGCTTCGCCGACCTGGAGCGGGTCGGTCTCGGGCAGGGCGTCCAGGACGGAGCAGGGCAGGTTGTCGGGGGCGAAGCAGGCCAGCAGGTTCAGCACGCGGATGGCCAGCGGGTTGATGGCCTGGATGCGGGCGTGGCTGAGGGTCAGCACCTTGGCCACCACCCGCTCGGCGTCGCCGCCGGCCAAGGACCTTGATTACCTTCGTGACGCCGCCACCTCGTACACCTGCGCGGCATGTGGTGAGGCCGGCGGCGTACCTGGCCAGCCGGCCGCGGTCGTTCTCCTGCGTGACGGCTCGTTCAGCATGGCCCGGTTGACTCACCGTGGTGCGCCCCGAGCGCCGTGTTCGACATCCCCGGCTTGCAGGCCCGGCTCATCGCCGAGGAAGAGCCGACAACGAGCCGGGTGGTCGCGGCGTGGCTGCCCTTCCCCGTCCTGCTGCTGGAGCCTGTCTCCAGGGTGTCCATTGGCGAGGGTGACCGGGTGGCCGGCGACCGGGTGGACGGCCTGGCCTCCTGGCTGCTGGTCCATGGCCTGCATCTGGTGGCCGTGCTCACTTTGCAGCCGCCGGCCGCGCCTGGCTGGGCCGCCGAGCTGGACGGCCTGGATGGATTGCGGGTGCTCAGCCCCACCGCCGAGCTGGTCTTTGACGGCACGCTTGGGCCTGACGAGTCCTGGCGGGCCGCCGTCACGGATCAGGGCTCGTGCGTGCTGATGGCGGGTGCCGGTCTTGACCTTCATAGAGCGCCAGCCACGGCGGAGGAGCTCTATGCCCGTCTGGCCGACGTAGCCGCCGCTGGTCGTCTCGTGGGTGGAACGATCACCGTACGACGGACCAGCCCTTCCGCGTGATCTTGACCATGCGGCGGCTGATGACTTGGTTGACCGTGGACTCGGCGGTGGCGCTGGAGATCGGTTCGCCGCGGCGGTGGCGTTCGCCGTAGTTGGGGATCTGGGCGCGGTTGCCGTCGATGTAGCCGTGGAACTCGGCGCGCCGGGCGAAGAACGCAGCGCTCGCGGTCGTCCACCTTGCCACCGGCGCTGCTCTGGCGCCCATGGCCGGGCGTCGGGTGTGGCCGGATGCGGCCAGCGGGTAGCGCCGATTTCGGATGGCCTCTTTGCGCGGCGAGAAGAGGTGCGAGGGCGGCCGGCGGTGTCGCTTGACGGCCCGGGCGGCCGTCTTGCGGCTTCGTTTCGATCGCGGACCCGGTTGCTGCGCGCCAGGTCGAGACGGCGGTCAGGCGGCCCTTCGTCGTGGCGGGGGAAGCAGAAAGATATTGGGGCGGACCGCAATGGAAAGTGAACGTCGTTCGGTTTGTTTCGGCCTGGCCTGACAATGTGTGCTGATTGTCTGTATTGAGATGGTCTCTTAGCGTCATCGGCGTGGGCCCTTCCGGGCCCAGGGGAGGGCGTGCGATGGGATTTTTGCGCAGCAAGACCACCGGATTCTCCGCGGTCATCACCACGACGCTAAACACCCCATGGACGATGTGGTTCCTACGCGGTGATGACGCCGCGCTGGTTGACACGAAGGCTCTGCAGTGGCGCAAGCCGCTGGCACAAGCCTTCGACGGGGCGTTCGCCACTTTGCCTGAGCCGTTCGCCAGCTGCAGCGACGGCCTCATCCGCCTGAACCAAGGCTCCACGCTCTTCCTGGCCGGCGACCAGTGCCTGGAGCAGGACTGGAACAAAAAAGTCCTCTACCAGGGGCCGATCACCAGCTACCCGGGCGTCGGGCCTTACATCCCGGCCGCATTCCGCAGCGACCTCGACGTCGCCGTGCAGTTACCCGCCCTCTACACCACACGCCGCACCCTGCTGATCAAGGGCGATCAGTGCGCACTCATCATGTGGGGTCAGGGCGTGGGCTATCAGGGCCCGCTGTCGGGCATGGAGGGCGCCGGGTGGAAGAAACTGCCCGCGGACATGAGCGGCGACTTCGATCACGCCGTCATGTGCATGCCCGGCGGGGTGCAGCGGACCTTGTTCATCAAGGGCGAGAAGGCGATGGACTTCGACTGGGACAAGGGCCCCATAGCCGTGGGTACTTGGGGTGAGGTGATGGCTGGTCTGGCCGCCCTGCCCGCCGACTTCCAGAAACCCCGGCTGCCCGCCGCCGGGCGCTTCTCCGGCGTGGCCGACGACGTACGGGTCGATCTGCGCGTCGACCTGGAGGGCGAGCTGCCGGTGGTCTCCGGTGACCTGTTCACCGTCTCCGACGGGGAGTACTACAACTCCTTCGTCCTGGACGGCGAGGAAGCGGCCGAGCTGCCCGCAATCATCGAAGGCATCGCAGAGTACGCCACCCCGACCGGCAGGACGATGGTGTCGGTGGAGGTGGACAAGCTCGCGCCCGGCGGCACCGCCACCCTGACCCGCAGCGCGCCCGACGGATCGAACCCCACTACTTTCACCTGCTCCTACGTCTCCCGGTTCCTGCGGAGCATCGACTTCGAGGTCGACTACGTGGCGGGCACCGAGCCGGTCACCCCGTACGTCACCACCGACCATCCGCGCCCGCCCGGACTGGCCAAGCGGATCATGACGGCTCAGGCGGCGTTCGCCGACGCAGGCGTCGAACTACGCACCGCGGGCGTCCCCAACGAGGTGCCCCTGGCCGGGACAGGCGCGGACCTGCTGTGGTCGGCGGCCGAGTTGCACGCCGCGATGGTCAGCCAGTTCAGTCTCCACCGCGACGTCCAGCAGTGGAAGCTGTGGGGCTTCATCGCCAACCGCTACACGAGTCCCTCAACCGACGGCGTCATGTTCGACTACCTCGGAGAAAGCTACCAGCGTCAGGGCCTGGCCATCTTCTACGAGGCCGCGAAGGAGTTCGGCTACACCGGCAAGCGCGAGGGCCTGTTCAGCTGGATCCACGAGATCGGCCACGCCCTCAACCTGCTCCACTCCTGGGAGAAGCAGCCGCCGTCGCAGCTGGGACCGCTGCAGGGTCACGGCGACCTGTCGTTCATGAACTACGCCGATGAGTACTGGGGCGGGCCGAACGGTCAGGAAGGGGACCGCGAAGCCGCCTTCTACGACGCGTTCACCTGGACGTTCACCGCCCGCGAGCTGCGGCACATCCGGCACGGCTTCTACCGGCACGTCGTCATGGGCGGCGACGCCTGGGCGACCAACTCCGCCCACCAAGGCTCCCTTGCCTACGCCGCGCCCGCGCCCAGCGAGTCCGGGCTGCGCCTGGAGGTGTCGAGCAAGGCCGCCTACTCCCACGGCGAACCCGTCACCGCCGAGATCAAACTGTCCCTGGACGGCAGCACGCCGTCGGCGCAGGCCAGCGCCGACCTCAGGCCGGGCGGCAACTGCCTCGCCCTGCTGGTCACCGACCCGGCCGGCCGCACCGGCCCCTTCGCCCCTATCGCCCGCACCTGCGGCGCCTCCCAGCGTGTCACTCTGGATGCTGGCACCCCCGCCCTGTACGACAGCGTCTACATCGGCTTCGGCGCCGGTGGTCTCACCTTCGACCAGCCCGGCACCTACACCCTGCAGGCCCGCTACCACGCCCCCGACGGCTCCACCGTCACTTCCCCCGACCACACCCTCCAGATCAGCCCGCCGGCCGATGAGAACGATAAGGCCGCCGGCGACCTGCTGATGGGTGAGCAGCAGGGCATACTCCTGACCCTGCTCGGCTCCGACGCACCCCAGCTCGCCGCTGGCAACGCCGCCCTCGACCAGCTCATCGCCGACCACCCCGGCCACCCGCTGGCCGTGTACGCGCGGATGGCCAAGGGCACCAACGCCGGACGCCACTTCCTTACCCTCACCGCAGGCGGCGTCGAAGTCCGCACCGCCGACACTGACACCAGCATCGAACAACTCGGCACCGTCGTGGAAATCACCCTCGACCCCACCACCGACGCCGGCGTCGACAACATCACCCTGAACGAGACCATGCGCCGTTTGGCCCGCGCCCATGCCCGCGCCGGCGACCTCAAACAAGCCGACATCGTCCTGGACCTGCTCGTCGACGCCTTCCGCGACAAAGACGTACCGGCACCGGTGCTGGCCACCATTGCCGAACAAGCCGAAACCACCCGCACCCAGCTCCACGACCACGCCTGACAACCCCCGCACAACACGCCCCGTCGGGAGCGCTCGTCACTCTCGGCCGTTGCTCCGATCACGAATGACATTTGGACCAGCGCTCGGCTCTCAGATCAGCTTGGCTGCGCACCAGGCGTTGGCGGCACAGTGTCCTGTCTCGTTGAACTTGAGGTGTCACCGATGCGGGCGGCGCCCTTCAGTGGCCGCATCCGGCCACCAGCGCAGTCGCAGCACGTGCACCGGTACGGCAAGGGGTTGCCTTTCGTCGCAGGCCGCCCCTCCCGCCTGGTTGGCGCCGACTTCAGGAGGTGAGGATGCCGAGGCCGTCGCCGAGCAGTTTCAGCCCGAGCACGAAGAACAGGGCGGCCATGACGGCGATGTTGTGCTGTGCCGCCCGATCCTTCCACCCGCCGAGCACGTTCCTGGCACGATCGCCCAGGAACAGGAAGACGGCGAGCGGGGCCAGGATCCCGAGAGAGCCGATGATCACGAAGATGGCCAGTGAGGCGATCTGCTGTCCGGTCGCCAGGCCGGAGGAACCGATTGAGGCGGCGGCGGCGAGGGTCAGCGGGGCGTTCTTGAGGTTGGCCGCAGACAGGGCGATCCCGAGGCCGAGGACCTTGACCGGGCTGAAGCGGTCGATCGCGGCCATCCACTTCGGCAGTTCGGCCTGCGAGGCGCCGGCGGGACGGTGTCGCCATTGCCGGATGCCGACCAGGACGAGCAGGATGCCCAGGATCAGCTTGAGCACTCCCACCCAGGTGGCCGGCTGTTGGTGGGCGGAAGAGCCCCCCGCTCCGCCGATCGCCAGCATCACGCCGCCCAGCGCCGACAGTCCTGCCACCCAGCCGAGGGTGAACAGCGGTCCGTTGAGACGTCCTTGCGGTGTGGCCAGAACGAGGATGATCGCGACGATCGGGAGCGGGCTGACCGCGACGCCGGCGGCCAGACCCAGGATGTCCCCGAGAGCTTTACCCATGACGGTCTCCATGTGCCGGTCGGGATGACCTGGTCGGCACGGCACTGCGGACCTGACCCGCTGACCTGCCTGGGGAGCCCTTCCCTGCCATCGTCTCACCCGGCGCATCGCACCCTGGGCGGTCCCCATCCGGCGGCGAGTCGTTGTGCCAACGCGCGGCGGGTTCCCCGGGGGCATGAATGAGCGATTCTTTGGCGATCCGCTGACAATTTGACCACCGCATGGCTGTCTTCGAGTCCGCGTTCGGCCCACGGCCTGCCTACGCTGAGCTGTGACCTGGGAATATGTGTGATCCTGCCGCCCCCGGGTCTGCGTCGACGGTGTTGTCCCGCAGTGAGCGGCAGGCAAGCGGAGCTGGTCGAGCGCATGCCATCGCGATTCATTCCCTACACGCCGGATGTCGAAGCCGTCTCTCCGGGCTTTGACGAGATGCTGCAGACGGTGATCGCCAAGACCGAGCGGTTCATCGCCGAATCGGTCGATGCCGAGGGCACCGGCCTGGCGGTCCGTGACGCGCACGCCAAGGGGTACGGGCTCGTCCGGGGCGAGGTCGAGATCCTCGACCGGCTCCCAGCGGAGTACGCGCAAGGCATCTACGCCACGCCAGGGCGGCATGACGCGCTCGTGCGCTTCTCCAACGGCTCGCCGCACGCGGGCGCCGACGCGCGGCTCGGCCGCGCGACCGGGCTGGCGTTGAAGCTGTTCGGCATCCCGGGGCCGACCCTGCTGGAGGACGAGCCCGACACCGGCACCTTCGACTACGCCCTCATCAACGCGCCGGTCTTCTTCTGCAACACCGTCAAGCACTATCTGTTCATCCAGGAGCTGTTCCTGGACGCGCCGGAGTACTTCGCTCAGGGCGCGCCCGGGCGGCATCGCTTCTACCGCGAGTTCGTGACCGGCAAGGGCAGCCTGGAACCCGAGGCGTGGGCGTGGGAGGAGTTCCTGGCCTTCCTCACGGTGGCGGCGCGGCCGCTGGTGAACGTGCTGCTGTCGGCCTACTGGACGATGGGCGCGGTCCGGCACGGCGACTACATCGCCAAGGTGCGCCTTATGCCCGACCCCGCCTGTGCCGCCGCGGTGGTCCACCGCGCCATCGACCCGACGTCGGCGGAGGAGGTGTTCCGGCCGGCTCTGGTGGCCGAGCTGAGAGCCCGGCCTTTCGCGTTCGACATCCAGGTCCAGCTCTGCGCCGACCTGGAGCGCATGCCGGTGGAAGACCTCACCGTGGAGTGGCCCGAGCGGCTGTCGCCGTTCGTCACGGTCGCCAAGCTGCGCCTGCCGCAGCAGGACATCTCGGATGAGGAAACCCTTGCGAAGATGGACGCGCTCTCCTTCACCCCGTGGCGGGTCACGGCCGAACACGCCCCGCTCGGCGAGATCATGCGAGCGCGCAAGGAGGTCTACCGCCGCTCCTCGCTGCAACGCCACCGGCTCAACCATCAGCAGCGCCGGGAGCCACACGGCGCTGATGAGGTGTCGCCGTGACCGTGGAGCCGGACGACCTCCGGGGCACCGTACTGCCTAGGTGGCCGCTTTCTGATCGCTGAGGAACTGCACCGGTATGGCCGTACCCCGTTGTCGCAGACATGATCAGCGAATACCACACGCGGATGGCGTTCCTGTGCCGCGGCACTTACAGGGCCAGGGCACCTCTTCTGATGTTCTGGAGCACAGTTTCTGTTCGTTGGAATAGCTGAGGTTAGCGGACTCGATGCACGAAAGGTTGCCCGTCGACTCGTCCAATGAAACGCGTGACACGTAGCGCGGCATCCGGCGTCTTCTCTATGAGTTGAGTGAGGTGATCTCAGAGAAATAATTCAGACGATTGCGGATTTCCGGGACGCCGGCGGTGGCGTTTCGGGCCCTCAAAGGCCGTTGGCGAATCCTCCAGCACATCACCGCCAGCCCCAGCACAATCGGCGACATCGCCCGCGCGGCCCTTGTCCTCACTCATTTCGAACACAACTGGCTACCAGAAATTCGCTGAGATCACTTCAGTATGTTACCGACAGTCGGATAGTGGCGTGCGGAGGGTGCGATGAGAATGTTGGCGCGGGCCGCTTTGGTCACCGCCGTGGTTTGCGGGACGCTAGGTGGGGTCGCCGGTGCATCGGCTGCTGCGTCGCCTCGTGAGAGCTCCCTGCCCGCGCGACTGGTGGGAGCAGATCTAGGAACATTGATCAGGATGCTCCCGGGCGTCTTCTGCGGCAACCGCCTGATCAGCTACAACTCTCCGGCTCCTCATTCTCCTGTGAAGTGCGTCAACGGGGCGGAAAACAGTGGGAACTCCACCAACAGCGGGAATTATCACAGCGTAGGGGATCCCATTAACAGCGGGAACGTCGAGAACGTGAACGGTTCCACGGGAAGTAGCAACACGGAGAGCGGTGGGAATTTGGCGAACGGGTCTCAGACCACCTCAATACGTTAAAACCGGAAGGGGGTTGTCGTATTGACGGTCATGGGAGGGGACTGATGTTCACACGGGGGGATGGAGCGCACGTGGCAAGTGGTAGGAGGCGGATGGCCCGTCCCGCCGTCGTGGCCGTCTGGCTGGTAACGGTTACACTCGCGGCGCTGCCGTCACATGTCGGGCCGGCGCTGTCTGATGTGGCTGCTTCGGTGGGTCAGGGAGATGTTTCAACGCACGCGGGCGACCTACCGGTGGGATGCCGCAATCGAGGTCGAGGAAACTCCAGAAACAGTGGAAACACCACCAGCAAAGGTAGGACAGGCTCTCAGTCCTCCTGTTCGGCCAGCCAGCGCAGGGCGCGCAGACCGGGCACGAAGCAGTACTCGCCGCCTCGGGTGACCACGAAGCTGGGCAGGTTCTGCAGACGGCGCCGGATCGGCTGCTCCGGGATGGTGACGCTGCCGGTTCCGCCGTGATGCCCGGCTATCGGGTCCTGCTCGCCGGGGAAGCCGATGAAGTTGCCGTCGTTGACCCACTCGGCCTTGATGAATTCAAATTGCCGCTCGATATGGGCTCCGATGAAGACGCCGATCAGGCCTCGGTCGGCGCCGTCGTCTTCCACAACGCCCCCCGGCAACGGCGGGCCGTAGCTGGTGCCGCGGCGGATGAGGCGGTGCATCCGTGCGTCGCCGATGATGGTGGCATCGCGGGGGTTGGTGCGCCGGATGTGCGCGCCGGCAGGGCACCGGAAGCCTCGATCGTCGTGCTCCCGGTACAGGAAGTCGTTGTTGCGGCGCGGGTCGGCGCCCAGCTCCGGATCGTCGCGCTCCGGGCTCAGCGTCAACGGCGCCCCGCTGGGCCAGCGTCCGACCATCTTGGCCGCCAGAAGCGTCTCTTCCTGGGCGCTGGAGGTGTTCGCGCGCAGGTACCGGCGCCAGGCCGCCACCTTGGTGTGGATCTTGCGCACGGCGGCGTAGGTCCCGTTGCGGCCCAGCATGTCGGGGCTGGGCATGGGCGGCAGATTGCCGGTTTCGTCGGGGTAGCCGAGAATGAACTCGCCCGCCTTGAGGGGGGCTTCCCGGGGGTTGGAGCCGGGCAGCCCGAGGCCCTCGATGTTCGGATGGCTGATGCCGTCGCGGAAGCCGAAGGTGGTACGCCCGGTCGGGAGCTGGCGGACCTCCTGCCGCCAGATCACCTGGACGCCAGGTGTGTCCTGGTAGGCGACGCGGGCCCGTTCCAGAGCCTTCTCCAGCCGCCCCACATCGGGAGACAGGGCGCTCAACGCGATATGCACCTCACCCGTCCCGAACGGCGGCTCCCAGTGGTCCGGCGCGCTCTCGCCCACGTCACCGATCAGGGCCGCACGCGCGGCCATGCCCTGGCGAAACGCCAGCGGAAAGCTGTCCAGCGACTCCTGCGGCACCCCCAGCGCCCGCAGCCCCTGGTAGGTGAACGCCACCGCCACCCAGGCATCCCGGCTCGGATCCACGCTGGCGAAACCACCCTCGACCGCCGGCAGCAGCCGGCGCAGCAACGAACGCCCGGCATGACGGTCATCCACGCGCAGGAAAACGAACCTGCCCACGTACGGCATGGGCCGGGGATGCAACGCCCCGCTCTGGATGTCGTCGACCTCGATGCGCACACCGGCTCCGCCCGTGCTCGCCACCACGTTCATGATCGCTTGTGCCTCCACGCCTCACCGGACAACCCGCCGGCCCGCTCCCACCGACGCGGCCTATGACGCGCCCGGAACTCGCCGCCGCGGCGTTGTGCCACTTGTGCGGCTGCCCGCGTCACTCCCGCCGCGACGTTGGCCCGGGCCCGGGAACTCGTCTTCAAGGCATCAGCCTGCGGCTTCCTCCATCAGTTTCTGGAAGGCGGGCGTGGCCAGCAGCTCGGCGTTCGCCGGGTTATCCAGCGCCGCCCGGAACTCGGGGGTGTCCAGCACTGCCTGGAACGCCGCGTTCACGCGCTGGTCCTTCCAGATCTGCTGAACGGTCAGATCGGGATAGGAGCTGACGAAGACCCCCGCAGGCGCCTGCCGGGCGAGGAACCAGTCCTTCACCCCCGGATCGGTGACGCCAGGAAACCCTTCGGTGTGCGAGAAGACCTTGTCGAAGCGGGCCCCGACTGCTGTCTTGCCGAAGTCGTCGATGTAGGTGTCCCAGGAGCCGTCGAAGACGCTGGCGAACATGTGCCGGGTGTCGTTGTCGAATATCACGTGGCGTGCGTCGTGCAGGGTGCCGATCTGGCGCAGCGCCGCACGGGCCTCCACGTCAGACGACCCGCCGGCGAGCGCGGCGAGATCCGCACGCAGCGCATCCGCATGCCCCGGCTTGATCTTGGAGAAGACGGTGAATTCGCTGCACACCCCATCCCTCATACCCGGACGCTCCGGCTGAGCCGATGGGGTCGAGTCTGGCATCCCAGCCATCATGAGTCTCTCCTGCCACAGATCCACACCAGGGGCACCAGACGCTCACGCATGAGACGCCATCGCCCTGACCTCCTATTTTTGACCGCACCCAACCAGCCACGCGGAAAAGACGGGTCAAGCAGCGGGAGCCGATCCGTACCGATTCCGGGGCCATAGCGGCACCCTCGGCCGCGACAACATCGACGGTCCACGACGGCGCTGGCGGCGACACCGCCAACGGCCGCCTCCCCATCCGCCGACTGCATCGTTTAGCCCCCGGTCACCGGACACTTTCGCGGACTACCCATCTGAGACGGCGTCGCCGCAGGTCGAGATCTCGCCCGAGGGCCGATCGCGGTTGTCCGGTGAGCGTTCCCCTAACGGATACCCGCAGGAGATCGGTGAGCTGCCTTCGTCTAACGATCGTTAATTGAAGATCATCACCCGCTATCCGGCTCCATTCCCTCCGCCTCCCCCGTCCAGGAGGCGAGGTTGTGCCGGGTGGTCAGGGTGTTGGGGTGGTCGGCGCCCTGGACGCGTTCGCGGATGGGGAGCAGGGCGGCGTACTGGTCGCGGGCGGCGGTCGCGTCCCCTGCCTCCCCCGTCCAGGAGGCGAGGTTGTGCCGGGTGGTCAGGGTGTTGGGGTGGTCGGCGCCCTGGACGCGCTGGCGGGTGGGGAGTAGGGCGGCGTACTGGTCGCGGGCGGCGGCCGCGTCCCCCGCGTTTCCCGTCCAGGAGGCGATTTCGTGCCTGGCGGTCAGGGTGTCGGGGTGGTCGGCGCCCAGGACGCGCTCGACGATGGGAAGCAGCGCGGTGAGTTGGTCGCGGGCGGCTTCCGCGTCCCCCGCTTCCCCCATCCAGTAGGCGAGGTTGTGCCGGGTGGTCAAGGTGGCCGGGTGCTCGGCACCCAGCGTCGCCACTGTGTGGGCGCAGCGGTCCTGCTGGAGTTGGACCGCGGTGCTGTAGTCACCGCTGGCACCGAGATATTCAACCAGCAGGTACAGGCCGGGGGAGCCGGGCGGCAGCACGTTGCGGGCGTGCGGGAGGAGTGCTCGATAGGCGGGCCAGGCATCGATCGTGCCCGGATTGTCGGGGAGGGCGGCCAGGATCAGCTCCGCAGCGGCGTGACGGTTGTGGTCGCGCTGGTCGGGGGTGAGCTGGTGCAGGGTGACGGCCTGGATGAGCCGGTGCACGCTGACCAGGTCCTCCGGTTCGCCGGGCGTGAGGTCGGTGGGGCTGGGTGTGAGGGTGATCAGGCTGTAGGAGGCCAGCAGCGCGAGTGCTTCGCCGACCTGGAGGGGGTCGGTGTCCGGCAGGGTGTCCAGGATGGAGCAGGGCAGGTTGTCGGGGGCGTAGCAGGCCAGCAGGTTGAGCATGCGGATGGCCAGCGGGTTGATCTCGTGGATGCGGGCGTGGCTGAGGGTGAGCACCTTGGCCACCACCCGTTCGGTGTCGCCGCCGGCGGGGGTGGCGGTGGCGTACAAGCGGGCCGGGACGTCCTTGAGCAGTTCCAGATATCGGGTCAGGGTCATGCGGGGGGTGCGGGCGATGTAGGCGCCGGCCTGGGTCAGGGCCAGCGGCAGATCCCCCAGCTGTTCGGCCAGCTCGTTCAGCGCGCGGGCGTTGGCGGAGTCCGGAGGGCCGATCAGGCCGGCCAGCAGGGTGGTCGCGGCCGGGCGGGACAGCAGTTCCAGCCGGATGGGGGTGATGTCGAGGTGCTGCCAGCCGATGTCGCGGCGGGTGGTGATCAGCACGTGGCCGTGGACCAGGCGGGCCAGGTACGGCTCGACGTCGGCGACCTCTTCGACGTTGTCGAAGATGACCAGCCAGCCGGGGTGGGCGGCCAGCCAGCTCAGCGCCCAGGCGGCGGCTTCCTCTACGGTGGCCTGCTCGGCGGCGACCGAGTCGATTCCGCACGTCAGCGCTTGGGCCAGGGCGGCGAGTCCGGTGCGGATCAGGTCGGGGCTGTCGGCGTCGATCCACCACACCAGCTCGTAGTCCTGGCGGTGGCGGTGGGCGTACTGCAGCGCCAGTTCGCTTTTGCCGACGCCGCCCAGTCCGAGTACGGCCTGGCTGATCACACCTGTTCCCGGCTTGTCCTCCAGCACCTGGTGCAGGGCGGTCAGGGCCGGGTCGCGGCCGACGAAGGCCGCGGCCGGACGGCGTGGCAGGCCGTTCATCCCGGCTGGCACCGGCACGCTCTCGGCGTGCGGTAAGGGCCGGCGCAGGCTGGAAGAGTCGTGGTGGATGGACAGGTCGCCGGCTGCTTGATGCATGGGGCTCTGCCCCGAGCTCTTGGCCTGTAGCTGGATGTTCCTCGCCTGGTCACCGGTGGAGGAGATGCCGGTGTTGTCGCCCGCGCTCGACATGCCTCCAGAATGCTCCCGAACCGCATGCATCCGGACTGATAGTGACGAACGCGTGACCTGCCCAAGGCCACACCTCCGACACATTCCTCGTGGCGGGCCGGCTTCGATCGGCAGCGCAGCCGGATCTTCGCGGAGACCGGTGTGCGGCAGAGCGGCAAGGAATCCAAGGTCAGGCCCGAGGAGAGGGCGGTGCTCGCGGAACTGCGTGAGATCGCTGCCAACCGTGCCAAGGTCTTGGAAGAGATCGCCGTCGAGCTGGAGAAGCTGAAGCCCAAGCAGGCACCGTTCGATCAGGCTCGCGTGGTCGCCGGGTGCGGGTTGCCGAGGTAGGGGAACCGGTCCAGGGTGTCGGTGTGTGGCCGCAGGCCGGTGGGCGGGGCTTCGTTCTTGGTGAGGAGCGCGACGCGGATGTTGATGACGTCCTCGACGAAGGTCCGGCCGTTGGGGTAGGCGGCCGGCTTGGACGGGTCGAAGTGCAGCACGTCCGGCAGGAGGCCGTGCTCGTCGATGGCGGCGATGGCCTCCTCGCGTGAGTATCCGCCGGTGTGGCCCAGCAGGTGGACGAACTGGTCGGTCCAGGTGTCGCGGTCGTTGACCGGTTCGCTGGCGTTGTAGTCCTCTTTGGTGTCGTTGGTGTTGAAGAAGCTGCTCATGGATGGGTGTCCGGCGCGGTCGGCGTGGATGAGCTTGCCGTCGCGCCGGAGGCTGCAGCGGCCCCAGATGTGCAGTTCGGGCTGGGGTGCCAGGTCTGCGGTCGGCGCTTCGATGGCCATGGAGAAGACGTTGGCCGTGAGGTTGGAGTCGACGCCGGTCCACGGGGACTTCCCGCCCAGATGGGGGGCGGTGAAGTTCCGCTTGCCGCTGGTGTCGAACAGGTTGGTGATGCCGTCGTTGTCGAAGAAGAAGGCGTCGCTGCGGCTGCCGGCGGCCACCTGGTAGTCGCCGCTGGTGACTACGTTGGCCTGGGGGCCGAAGGAGACGGCGGCGTCCGACACGATCTTGTTGCCGGTCGGCTCGGGCTTGCGGGCCTGCTCGCCGGTCGCCATGAAGACGCTGTAGGTCTGGGAGCCGTCGGCGGCCGGTGGGCTGAAGACCCAGCTGAAGGCGATGTCGGTCAGGTAGTCGCCGTCGTTGTCGATGTTCAGGCGGTAGACGGCGTCGGGGTGCAGGGCGTCCGCGGGCGGGTTGGCGTTGAGGATGATGGCGGTCCTGCCCGGATCGCCGGGTGCCGTGAAGGCGTAGAGGTCGCACAGGTCGAGACGCTGGTCGCCGAGGGGCGGCCCGAGGCTGAGGCCGGTGAAGTGGTTGGACATGTCATGGCCCTTTCCTGGCTGGCTCACCCGGCACCGGTGGGGACGGTCCAGAGACCGTGCCCGTCGCGCGGTCACGTCCGCGGACAGGTGGATGAGTTGATCTGCGCTTGATCCTGTTTCTGCAGGTTAAGCCCCACCTGCGGAAATGAGCGCGAGGTGGTCACCGGCGGCGAGTCGCTCAGCTCATCCTCGCGTTCATGGGCTGTTGGCGCGTTCGTCGGGGGCTTACGACCAGTCGGTCGCGTCAGCCCGCGTGCGGTGGCGCGGACACGCGCGAACCGCGGTCTGCCGCTGCCAGAGCAGTGCTCGGCCGCGCGGCGATGCGCCACTCAAGGCCCGCATCTCTTCAGAAAACGATCGTTAAATGAAGCGCCTATCACCCACTACCCGACTCCGGCCCTTCCGCCTCCCCTGTCCAGTAGGCGAGGTTGTGCCGGGTGGTCAGGGTGTGGGGGTGTTCGGTGCCCAGGACGCGCTCGACGGTGGGGAGCAGGATGGCGTGCTGGTCGCGGGCGGCGGCCGCGTCCCCCGTCTCCCCCGTCCAGGAGGCGATTTCGTGCCGGGTGGTCAGGGTGTGGGGGTGTTCGGCGCCCAGGACGCGCTCGCGGATGGGGAGCAGGATGGCGTACTGGTCGCGGGCGGCGGCTGCGTCCCCCGCCGCCCCCGTCCAGGAGGCGAGGTTGTGCCGGGTGGTCAGGGTGTCGGGGTGTTCGGCGCCCAGGACGCGCTCTTCGATGGGGAGCAGGGCGGCGTGCTGGTCGCGGGCGGCGGCCGCGTCCCCCGCCTCCCCCGTCCAGGAGGCGAGGTCGTGCCGGGTGTTCAGGGTGTGGGGGTGTTCGGTGCCCAGGACGCGCTCGCGGAGGGGGAGCAGGGCGGCGAGTTGGTCGCGGGCGGTGGCCGCGTCCCCCGCCTCCCCTGTCCAGGAGGCGATTTCGTGCCGGGTGGTCAGGGTGTGGGGGTGTTCGGCGCCCAGGACGCGCTCTTCGATGGGGAGCAGGGCGGCGAGTTGGTCGCGGGCGGCGGCCGCGTCCCCCGCCTCCCCCGTCCAGGAGGCGAGGTCGTGCCGGGTGTTCAGGGTGTGGGGGTGTTCGGTGCCCAGGACGCGCTCTTCGATGGGGAGCAGGATGGCGTACTGGTCGCGGGCGGCGGCTGCGTCCCCCGCCGCCCCCGTCCAGCGGGCGAGGTTGGCCCGGGTGGTCAGGGTGTCGGGGTGTTCGGCGCCCAGGACGCGCTCTTCGATGGGGAGCAGGGCGGCGTACTGGTCGCGGGCGGCGGCTGCGTCCCCCGCCTCCCCCGTCCAGGAGGCGAGGTCGTGCCGGGTGTTCAGGGTGTCGGGGTGTTCGGTGCCCAGGACGCGCTCTTCGATGGGGAGCAGGGCGGCGTGCTGGTCGCGGGCGGCGGCCGCGTCCCCCGCCTCCCCCGTCCAGGAGGCGATTTCGTGCCGGGTGGTCAGGGTGTGGGGGTGTTCGGCGCCCAGGACGCGCTCTTCGATGGGGAGCAGGATGGCGTGCTGGTCGCGGGCGGCGGCCGCGTCCCCCGCCTCCCCCGTCAAGACGGCGAGGTCGTGCCGGGTGGTCAGGGTGTCGGGGTGCTCGGCGCCCAGCGCGGCCACTGCGTGGATGCAGATGTCTTGCTGGAGCTGGAGGGCGTTTCTGTAGTCACCGCTGGCATCGAGGTAGTCAACCAGCAGGTACAGGCCGGGGGAGCCGGGCGGCAGCACGGTGCGGGCGTGCGGGAGAAGTGCTCGATAGGCGGGCCAGGCGTCGATCGTGTCCGGATCGCTGGGGAGGGCTGCCAGGACCAGGTCTGCAGCAGCCTGGCGGCTGTGGTTGTGCTGGTCGGGGGTGAGCTGGTGCAGGGTGACGGCCTGGATGAGTCGGTGCACGCTGACCAGGTCCTCCGGCTCGCCGGGCTGAAGGTCGGCGGGGCTGGGGGTGAGGGTGATCAGGCTGTAGGAGGCCAGCAACGCGAGCGCCTCGCCGACCTGGAGGGGGTGGGTCTCGGGCAGGCGGTCCAGGATCGAGCAGGGCAGGTTGTCGGGGGCGAAGCAGGCCAGCAGGTTCAGCACGCGGATGGCCAGGGGGTTGATCTGCTGGATGCGGGTGTGGCTGAGGGTGAGCACTTTGGCCACCACGCGTTCGGTGTCGCCGCCGGCGGGGGTAGTGGTGGCGTACATGCGGGCCGGAATGTTCTTCAGCAGGTCCAGGTATCGGGTCAGGGTCATGCGGGGGGTGCGGGCGATGTAGGCGCCGGCCTGGGTCAGCGCCAGCGGCAGATCCCCCAGTTGCTCGGCCAGGTCCTCCAGTGCGCCGGTGTTGGCGGCGTCCGGCGGGCCGATCAGGCCGGCCAGTAGGGTGGTCGCGGCCGGACGGGACAGCAACTGCAGCCGGACGGGGGTGATGTCCAGGTGCTGCCAGCCGATGTCGCGGCGGGTGGTGATCAGCACATGGCCGTGGGCCAGGCGGGCCAGGTACGGCTCGACGTCGGCGACCTCCTCGACGTTGTCGAAGATGACCAGCCAGCCCGGATGGGCGGCCAGCCAGCCCACCGCCCAGCCGGCGGCCTCTTCCACGGTGGCCTGCTCGGCGGCCACCGAGTCGATGCCACACGCCAGTGCCTGGGCCAGGGCGGCCAGCCCGGTGCGGATCAGGTCGGGGCTGTCGGCGTCGATCCACCACACCAGCTCGTAGTCCTGGCGGTGGCGGTGGGCGTACTGCAGCGCCAGCTCGCTCTTGCCGACACCGCCCAGTCCGAGTACGGCCTGGCTGATCACACCTGTTCCCGGCTTGCCCTCCAGCACCTGGCGGAGGGAGGTTAGGGCCGCGTCGCGGCCGACGAAGGCCGCGGCCGGACGTCGCGGCAGGCCGTTCATCCCGGCTGGCACCGGCACGCTCTCGGCGCGGGGCAAGGGCCGGCGCAGGCTGGAAGAGTCGTGGTGGACGGACAGGTCGCCGGCCGCTTGAAACACCGAGCCCTGCGCTGAGGTCTTGGCCTGGAGCTGTACGTTCCTCGCCTGGTCACCGGTGGAGGAGATGCCGGTGTTGTCGCCCGCGCTCGACATGCCTCCAGAATGCTCCCCAACGCATGCATCCGGACTGATAGTGACGAACGCGTGACCTGCCT